>CAVONJ010000028.1:0-6020 GCA_963697235.1 uncultured Planctomycetota bacterium | reverse complement strand
GGTAGGGACCGCCCTTTCGGGCGGCCCCCCGCACAGATCCGTACGAGCGGATTTCCTTGGGAGATCCTAGGACATCCATCTCTTTGCCCGGCTGCCACGCAGTCGGCGTGTCTCTTCTGTCTCAGGTAGCTCGAAGCTGTCGGTGCGTTCAGACACTCCTTCCGGGAGAGCTCAATGGCGTGCGCCTCTCTTGAGAGGTGGGTGTCTCAGGATTACTCTCGCTCCTGCCTCACGCAGCGCCACGGCTCGTACGGCGTGGTGTTGCTCGGACGGCCAAGCCGTATCGGTGAGGAGCGGTCCAGGCGAGCATCAGATCCTGAGGCGATTCTCACTGCCCACCGCTGTACGTCAAGGAGGGCAGAAGAAGTAGAAAGCCGAGTTCGCGCAGCCTTCATCCCACTCCCCGGCGAGGAAGAATGTCGCGGCGCGGCGGTGGATCGTCGCGGTACGGAGGCTTCGTGAAGCTGCCATGATACCGGTGGCAAGGGCGAGCATCATCGGAACGATCGCAGCGAGCCTTCAAGCGGCCGCCGTCGATATCGGCGAGGATGCGGGGCCAGAGCTGAACACCCTCGCCAATGGCGATCGCGTCGGCGTGCGGTGCGACCTCGTCTGGACAACTCAGAACGTGGAGCCCGCCCATGATCACTGTCGCACCGCGGGCCCGATACCATCGCGCGAGCTCGTACGCCGCGTTCCGCGAACGTCAGATGCACCGACAGTCCGACGACGCACGGGAACGGGTCGTCCGGCGGCACTCCCTGGAGCAGATTCTCGTCCCAGTAGCGCACCGTCCAATGCGACGGCGTCGCAGCGGCGATGGACGTGAGGGCGAGACTGGGCGTGAGCACGTGCTTGCCAAGGCTGGCGTGGGGATCCTTCGCGTAGAAGGGGTTGATGAGCAGTGCCAGGTGCGGTGTCGGCGGCGGCGTGACGCGACGCGGATCGAGGGTTGGCGCGATACGCATGGCCCGCGGAATTCGACGGCCTCTGCGCATCGCATCGACGGAGTCCGCCGGGACGGGAGTGGTGTCCAAGGCGCCGTAGAGTGGCAGCCGGATCATCATGCAGCGACACCGAACTGTCCGGAGCGGGAGCGATTGAATGCGTCGTCGCCCAGCGCGAGACCTCGAGGAGTACGGTCGAGTTCACTCCGAGTTCGGAAGTTCCGAGTCGAAAGTGGTCATCCGTCCGTCGTCGATGTCGCGGATGCAGCGCCAGGAAACCGATTCTCGATGACCAAATCGTCCAGGGGCAGCTGGCCCGGCTTGGGCCAGGGATCCTTGGTTCCCTTGCCGATCGCAACCATCGGGCCGATGCAATGGTCCGGTGGGAGATTGATCAGCTTGGCCACCGCCTCATGGTCGAATCCGATCATCGGGCACGACTCGTATCCCATGGCCTTGGCGGCCAGCATCAGCGTCTGCATGGCCATGCCGATCGAGCGCATGGCCTCATCGCGCTGGAGCTGCGGCTTGCCCTCGTGGAATGGACCCATCCAGTTGACGAGCAGTTGCGCGACGTCCTTCGGGGCGTTGCGCCAGTAGCGCGCCGGGTCCTTCTTCCACGCGTCGACGTCGGCGGTCATCACGATGAGCACCGATGCGTCGGTCATCTGCGCTTGATCGTTGCCGTGCTCGCGGATCTGCCGGCGCAGCTCCGGATCGCGGACGACGACGAAGCGCCAGTGCTGGATGTTGAAGGACGTTGGTGCCTGGACGGCGGCTTCGAGCAGCTTGCGCAGATCGCCTCCGGCATCTTGTACTGAGGGTCGAACTGCTTGACCGCGCGGCGGCCATAAATGGCGTCGAACGTGTCCATGGTGGTCATCCGCATCCGAGGGGTAAGCGATCCGCCGGACCGTGCCCGGCGATCTCGAGTCAGTGGACTCGAAGCGGATCGTACCGGCTCAATCTCACCGATCAAGCACTGTCTCGAGGGGCGAAACGCACCGCCCCTGCCGCATGACGACAGCTTGGGCGACCTGAATACCGCCTGTCCACGTCGCAAAACGCCAGCGCGCGAAGGCCCCGCTCGCTGGAACGACGGTGATCAGTCGGACGCGACGTCGGCGCCGTCGCCGGCCGGCGCGTCTTCATTCCACGTCTCGGGCAGCGAAACAGGGGAGTCCGAGGGCGCCTCGCGACGAGCTCGCTTGTTGGCTGCCTTCTCGGCCTTCTTCTGTTCGCGCTGCCGCTTCGAGAACGTGTGCTGGCTCTTTCGCGCCACGACGGCTTACCAGCCGCCCCGGCGCTGACCGCCTCCTCCACCGCCGGGACCGCGAGTCGTCTTGGCCCGAGCTTCATTGACGTTGAGTGTTCGCCCGTCGAGCTCCTTGCCATTGAGCGCTTCGATGGCTGCACGCGCTGCACTGTCCGGCATGGTCACGAACGCGAAGCCGCGGGGCCGCCCGGTGTCCCGGTCGGTGATCACGGCGACCTCTTCGACCTCGCCGAACTCGGCGAATGCGTTTCGAAGCGAGTCTTCGTTGGTCTGGAAGCTCAGGTTTCCTACATAGATCTTCACGGCAGTCTCTCCGATCTTGTGCGGGACACGCTCGGACTATGCCTGCCGTGCCACCGACTTTGGGTTCGGGGCTCGCGACGTTCGCGAGCCCAAGGGTCACATGATCTCGATGATCTCAATGATCTCGACGATCTTCATGATCTCCAGAATCGCTCAGGGAGCAAACGCATCTGCATCTCGAGGATTGTCATCTATTTCCCGCGGGTGCGAAGCGGCGCTGTCCGCCCTGGCCACGCGCCACGGGTCGCCGGGAGCGACCAGCCCGGGATCGACCGCCGTTGCGGCCGCCGACACCGGCCGAGGGCGGCGGCGTCTGGCCGCCGTTTCTCGTCGTTCGCGGCGGATCGAACGTCAGTTCGGGCTTGTCCTCGAGGACCTTCAACTGCCGCTGGATCAGTCGCTCGATCGCTCGCAAGTGAACGAGCTCATCGTGATCACAGAACGACACGGCAATGCCGGACGCGCCCGCCCGGGCCGTGCGGCCGATGCGGTGAACGTACGTCTCGGGAATATTGGGGATGTCGAAGTTGACGACGTGCGTGATGTCGTCGACATCGATGCCCCGCGAGGCGATATCGGTTGCAATCAGCACTGGCGTGCCGCCGGACTTGAATCCGGCCAGTGCGCGAGTCCGAGCGGTCTGGTTCTTGTTGCCGTGAATCGCCCCGGCCTCGATGCCCGACCCGTCGCAGGATCTTGACCAGCTTGTCAGCACCGTGTTTCGTGCGGGTGAAGACGAGCGTGCGTCCCGTACTGTGATGACGAAGCAGGTGCTCGAGCAGGACCGGCTTGTTCTTCCTGGCGACCAGGTAGACGGATTGGCAGATCGCCTCGACGGTCGATGACTCGGGAGTCGCGTGCACGCAAGTGGGTTCACGGAGGATGGAGTCGGCCAGCCGGCGTATTTCCGCGGGCATCGTGGCGGAGAAGAGCAGAGTCTGACGGCGCGACGGCAGACGTTCGATGATCTTCTGGATGTCGCGGATGAAGCCCATGTCGAGCATTCGATCCGCCTCATCGAGCACCAGCGATTCGATTCCCTTCAGGTCGACCAGGCCCTGGCCCATCAGATCGAGCAGACGGCCGGGCGTCGCCACGAGCACGTCGATTCCAGCGCGGAGCTCGCGAACCTGGCGTGCCTGGCTGACGCCGCCGAAGACGACGGCGTGCCGAAGCGACAGGTGGCGACCGTACGCGCCGAAGCTCTCGTGGATCTGGGTCGCCAGCTCGCGGGTCGGGCAGAGGACGAGGGCCCGGGGGCGGCGACCTCGTGCGCGGTGGCCGTTCTCGCCAGCCGCTCCGGCCAGTCGATGAAGGATGGGCAGGGCGAAGGCACCGGTCTTGCCCGTGCCCGTCTGGGCACAGCCGAGCACGTCTTTCCCGGCGAGCGCCGCCGGGATCGCCATCAGTTGAATCGGGGTCGGGGTCGTGTAGCCTTCGGCGGCTACGGCACGAACGATGGGCTCCGCGAGCCGCAGTTCATGGAATCTCATGCAGGGTTGTTCTCTGATTCCGGAGTGTTCGGGCTTCCGGTGCCCTCGAAACCGGAATGTCTCCGGACGCGAGCCGCGTCCTCATAAAGCCACCGGTGAAAGTTCTGTGTTCCAGTGGTTTATCGTCCACGGAGACGATGCAGAATAGCTGGCCTGGGCCCGGAAGTCCAGAACCTCCTCGGAGGCGGTGCGCCGATAACTGCCTCCCGGGAAGCGGTCCTGTGGCGTGCAGAGAGGCCTGCAGGACTCGTGGTTTGACCGGGCTGGCCCGCCGGCAACGAGCGGCGAGGGCCGCGTTGGTTGATTGAAGGGAGGGATGGTCGTCCGGCCTGCAGCTTGATTGAGTGACCACCGGCGGGAGCCGAGGTGTGGCGCGCCTTCGCCGGTCGACTTCGAGCGCCGCCGCGCCTTTCGTCGTCGCGGCGCCCGAATGCGGAAGCACTTCGAAAGCCCGGATAGATTCATGTCCGGATCGTCGGGTGCAGATGCTCTGCTCGGTGTCGCCACGGGGCCGCGGCACGCCGTGCACGCGAATGCGCTCTGAACCTCTTGGCGAGTTCGATCGATACCCTGAGGAGGCTCACCCGATGAAATGGCTGTATCACCGAAATCGCAGAGCACTCGTGGCCAGCATCGCCTTGGTCATGGCTCATCTGGATGCGGTCTGCCCCGGCGGGCAGCCGCCTTCGTACACCGCTCACTTCCTCGGCGGCGGCCAGGGCACGGCCGGCATGAACGAATCTGGGGTCGCCGTCGGCACGACCACGACCGGGGGCGTTCGCGGCTGGGTGGCATCGCTCGAAGGAGGATACCTGCTCCTGCCTCTTCCGCCCGGCAACGCCTCCAGCTGGGCCAACCACATCAACGACGCCGGCGTCATCGTCGGGGCCGTGGGCCAGGCTTTTTCGCCCGAGTTCGGCGGCGAGGCGGTGTCGTGGACGCCCGACGGGAACGGCGGCTACACGATCGAACTTCTCGGCAAGCTCCCCGGTCACGTCCGCAGCAACGCCACCGCCTTGAACAACCTCGGCGACATCGTGGGGTACTCCTCGGACGGCACCTACCGCCTCCCCGTCCTCTTCCTGGGCGGAGGGAGCGTGCAGAATCTCCTGGCAACCGGCATCTTCGACCCGCAGGACGTCAACGATCAGCGAATGGTGGTGGACCAGTCCTTCACCGTAAAGCGCCTGGATCTCAACACCATGGAAGTCGTCGATCTGGGCGTTCCGTCGGGGCCGCCCGCGTATCTAGCGACCAGCTCGTCGGCGATCAACGAGTCCAACCAGGTGGCGGGCGTGGCGATCACCGCGAGCAACCCCAGCTGCGACCGGTTGGCGGCCCGCTACACGGAGGGCTCCGGCTGGCAAGTCCTGAGCCCGTGCGGATCGGGCAACGGGGCGTCCGACATCAACGACCTGGGTGATGTGATCATGCGGCTCAACGTGGCTCCCTATGTGCGCTTCGAGGGCGCTGGGACCTTCTTGATCGAGGACCTCATCGTGTCCGAGGTGGGCCATTGGTACGTGATCAACAGCGGTGGCCTCGCGATCAACAACGCCCGGCAAATGATGGTCTGGGCCTTCAACGACACCACCGGGGAAGACGGCGCGGTCCTGCTGACCCCCGTGCTCACACCGGGCGACGTGAACGGCGACGGAGTCGTGGACGTCTCCGACCTGGTCGAGGTCGTGCTCGCCTGGGGACCCTGCCCGGTGCCACCGACGGGCTGCCCCGCCGACCTGGATCAGAGCGGTAACGTTGATGTCAACGACCTGGTGACGGTCATCGTCAACTGGAGCTGAGCGCAAGAGTCGGATCTCTGCTCAGGGAATCGACAACCACAAGAGAGCTCCGCACAGGGCCTCGCGGCCCAGGCCGTTTCGGTCGGCTCCGCTTACCATTGGGACATGCTGAGCTGGGAGATCCTGCTGGACATCCTCATCATGCTTGCGGCCGCGCTGGCCCTGGGGACGCTTGCGGAACAGCTGCGTCAGAGTGCGA
>CAVONJ010000027.1:0-10403 GCA_963697235.1 uncultured Planctomycetota bacterium | reverse complement strand
GCAAGGGCGCCTCGGGTTGCCGGAGGGGGTGCGTGAAGACGCGTCGGGTGCTCGAACATGCGTGGGAAGTTCGATGGGTGGCGGGGCCGCGCCGCATCCATGCGGCTGGGGTCTCGTTGGTCTCAGGTTGGGTACGCGGCTTGAGGTGTTGTTGAAGCACCGCCGCATCCATGCGGCTCGACCATCGTCGGTCCGGCGTTGCTCAGACGCACCCGCTTCCTGCGGGCTTCCCTGGGACTGGTCCGGCGGTGGTCGTTTCCATCTATGTGCGGCCCGTCCGGGCCGCAGAAGATTGTGCAGCTCCGCCGGCATCCATGCCGGCTCGGTTCTCGCTGCGTACCACCACCCGGTCGGCGGCGTCCTGCCGCCGACCTTCAATGCCGGATTGGAACGGATTGCTTGGTGGGCCGGTGCTTGTTGTCGTCGAGGGGGTGCGCGAACACGCGTGCCGCTGTTCCGGGGGTTGCGCAACTGGCGCCGCATCCATGCGGCTTGGTCCTGGTTGGTCTGAGGTTGGGGGCGCGGCCTGAGATGTTGTTGCAGCACCGCCGCATCCATGCGGCTCGACCATCGTCGGTCCGACGTTGCTCATACGCGCCCGCATCCTGCGGGCTGCCCTGTGACCGGTCTGGCGGTGGCCGTTTCTATTCGTGTGCGGCCCGTCCGCGCCGCAGAGGGTTGCGCATTGCCGGCGGCATACATGCCGCCTCGGTTCTCGCTGCGAACACCACACGGCCGACGGCATCCATGCCGTCGGCCTTCAGTGCCGTATGGGAACAGCCTGCGTTGCAAGAGAACGCCGTTGGCGTTCGATTGCGCGCGCGACGCCTCCATTGGCGCCGGCCGCGCAATCGTCGGCAAGTCAAGCTTCCGCGGCAGGAGGCCGCGGGAGCGTTGGTGTTTGCACGTGACGCGAGCCGGCATGGATGCCGGCGGTTTTGCAAAGCCCGCGGGCCGGAGGCCCGCCATGACCAAGCCCGACCCACGCCGGAACTTCCACTGGCGAGCCGGCAGGACTGCCGGCGGGTCTGAGCGGCGTCGGACCAACGAGGGTCGAGCCGTACGAGGCGGCGACGCCACAACAACAACTCAAGCCGCGTACCCAACCCCAGAACAACAATGTCCAAGCCGCATGGATGCGGCGACGGCCCCGCAACCCACCGACCATCCAATGCGCGTTCGCGCATGCCCCGCCAACAGCAAGCCCCGGCCGCGCAACCCCAGGCAGGTCAAGCTCCCGCGGCAGCGTCAAGAATGGGGACAGATCCATTTTGGCCCGAATGGGACTCTTTGTCGTCGAGGGGGTGCGCGAACACGTTGGCACTGTTCCGGGGGTTGCGCAGACTGGCGCCGCATCCATGCGGCTGGGGTCTCGTTGGTCTCAGGTTGGGTGCGCGGCTTGAGGTCTTGTTGCAGCGCCGCCGCATCCATGCGGCTCGACCATCGCCGGTCCGACGTTGCTCAGACGCGCCCGCTTCCTGCGGGCTTCCCTGTGACTGGTCCGGCGGTGGCCGTTCCCATCTATGTGCGGCCCATCCGGGCCGCAGAGGGTCGCGCATTGCCGGCGGCATCCATGCCGCCTCGGTTCTTGCTGCGAACCACCACACGGTCGGCGGCGTCCTGCCGCCGACCTTCAGTGCCGGATGGGAACGGCCTGCGTTGCAAGATGCGCCGTTGGCGGTCGATTGCGCCCGAGCGCCTCCCTCGGCGCCGGCCGCGCAATCGTCGGCAGGTCAAGCTTCCGCGGCAGGAGGCCGCGGGTGCGTTGGTGTTTGCGCGTGACGCGAGCCGGCATGGATGCCGGCGGACTTGCACAGCCCGCGGGCCGGAGGCCCGCCATGACCAAGCCCATCCCACGCCAGAACTTCCTTGGGCGAGCCGGCAGGAAGCCGGCGGGTCTGAGCGGTGTCGGAACGACGAGGGTCGAGCCGCACGAGGCGGCGACGCCACAACAACACCTCAAGCCGCGCACCAACTCAAAGAACTTCACAAGACCAGCCGCATGGATGTGAGGCTCCCCACCGAAGGTGGACACAGATTTGCCGTCAAGCACTCATCTCGAACTCGACCGGGCTGACGTATCCCAGGGCCGAGTGACGTCGTCTGCGATTGTAGAACAGTTCGATGTACTCAAAGATCGATCGACGAGCTTCCGCACGGGTGGCGTACCGTTCGTGATTGACCAGTTCCGTCTTCAGCGTGCCGAAGAAGCTCTCAACCATCGCGTTGTCCCAGCAATTGCCTTTACGGCTCATGCTTCCTGTGATGCGGTGTCGCGCCAGCATCGCCTGGTAGGCGTCACTGGCGTACTGAACTCCACGATCTGAGTGGTGAATCAGCCCGTCCAGGTTCGCTCCTGATCGCGTGCCAATCGCCATCTTGAGGGCGTCGAGTGTCAGCTCGGTTCGGAGATGATCAGCCATTGACCAGCCGATGACTCGGCGCGAATGCAGGTCCAGGACCACCGCCAGGTAGAGCCAGCCTTCCTTTGTTGGGACGTACGTGATATCGACGCCCCACGCTTCGTTTGCATTGCTCCGTTCGAACGCCCGATCCAGTACGTTCTTGGCAATACGATGGCCGTGACGACTGTCCGTCGTCTTCGGCCGATATGTGCACTTCGTCTTCGATCGCAGGCCCATCTGCTGCATCAGGCTGGCGACCGTATTCACACAGCAGTCGATCCCACGGCTGACCAGCTCGAGGTGAATACGCGGACTTCCATACATCCCGCGGAATTCCTCGAATATCGCTCGGATCGATTCACACAACGAGGACCGCCTCGATCTCAGTCGGCTGGTCGGGCGCGATCGCCACGTGTAGTAGCCGCTCGTCGATACCTCCAGGACCTTGCACATCAGCCAGACCGGGTACATCTCCCGGTGCTGTTCAATGAATGCGAACCTCATTTCTCGTTGCTCGCGAAGAAGGCCGTCGCTTTTTTGAGAATCTCACGCTCCAGCCTCAGCCGACGATTCTCCTCGCGGAGCTGTCGATTCTCCTCTTCCACCGATAGCTTCCCCTCCGGTCGGCTTCCGGAACTGAGGAACTGCTTTCGCCAGCCGCGAACCGTCCACTCCGAGATGCCCAGGTCCGCCGCAACGCGACGAATCGACGCACCCTCCTCGATCAGCCGCAATGCTTCTCGCTTGAACTCATCTGAATATGTCTTTCGCATTCGGACACTCCATTCTTGAACGGCCTCATTATGCCGCCCTCGTTGGGTGTCCACCATCCGTGGGGAATCTCAATGCGGCGACGGCCCCACAACCCACCGGCCATCCAATGCGTGCTCGCGCACCCCCCGACAATCCCAAGCGTGTTCGCGAACCTCCCCGACAAAAGCAAGCCCCGGCCGCGCAACCACCATCAGGTCAAGCACCCGCGGCAGGAGGCCGCGGGTGCGTTGGTGTTTGCGAGTGACGCGAGCCGGCATGGATGCCGGCGGTTTTCCAAAGCCCGCGGGAGGGGAGGCCCGCTATAACCAAGCCCGACCCACGCCAGGACACTCTTAGGCGAGCCCGCACGATGCGGGCGGGTTTTGGTGCGCCGGAATCAAACGGGTCGAGCCGCAAGGATGCGGCGACGCTGCAACAAGATCTCACGCCGCGCACCCAACTCAGACCAACCAAGACCGAGCCGCAGGATGCGGCGCCGGCCGCGCAATCCCCGAAACTCCCCAGGCGTGTTCGCGCACCCCCTCGACAGTCCCAGGCGTGTTCGCGCGCACCAATCCCAGGCGTGTTTGCACATCCCCTCGACAAGTGCGGCGAAATAGATCTGTCCCCTCTTTCCCTTGGTGGCGACTTCCTGTTTGTCCAAACCTTCGCTGATCCAACTGGTCTTGAGACCTCGAGAGCGCGTCTCATTGAGACCGAGCCTCATGGGGCGGCTATTATGGGCCCCCCGCCATTGGAGGAAGCTCGAGATGAAACAGTTCGATCCTATACGAGTGCTGCTGATTCTGGTCTTGATCACCAGCGTGCCCGTGTTCTTCCACACGAATTCTGCCTCGGCGCAGGAAAGCCCTTCGGAAGAGCCGAACGATCTCCAGCAGTTGTCCGCCAACCAGCTTGGAATCTGGATCGCCCCGCTGACGGCTGAACAGTTGCGTTCGCTCGCTGATATCGAGATGGCCAGGCTCCGGGAAACGTCCAACAAGCTGGCCATCGCCATCGTGCAGCAGCTGCGCACGCACGCCGAGGAGGACGCCGACACATCGGAGATCGATGCCCGCGTTACCGAGCTCCTCGCGGCGAGGAATCAGATCACACCGCGCGTCAACGTCGTGCTCGAAGCGCTCAAGGCGAAGGGCGGTGACGTCGCCGGGGATATCGCATACATCAAGGAGGTAGAGCGGCTCTCTCCGCAGATCACGCCACCGCCGGCGGAGCAGGCGTCAGCGACAGATCTCCAGGAGGCCCAGCTGGCAGCGAACGTTGCCGCCGCCATCGCCGCCGTTCGGGAGTTGCCTCCCGTGCACGAGCGAGCGCAGCCGTGGACGATCCCACTCGATGAGCTGGAGCTGGAGATGCAGCCGCTCACGAAGGATCAGCTCGATGAACGTGCCCAGCGATGGCTCACGATCCTTCAGAACCAGGTTCGCGAGCGGATTCGCATGGATATCGCGATGACCCAGGTCGAAGCCGATGCCCAGCGGCAGGAGCTGGCCCGTCGTTCGGCGGAGCAGCAGCAGGTCGTCCGCGCAACCGTCGAGCGTGTCGAAGCGATGCTCCGTCTGTTGCAGAAGCGGGGCGGCGACATCTCGGAGTACAGACAGTACATCGCGAGCGCCACCGGACAGAAGCTCAATTTGACGGATCCGGCAGTGTTGTATGCCCAAGCGATCGCCTGGCTGCGCAGTTCTGATGGTGGCGTGAAGATCGCGCTCAACGTCCTCAAGTTCATCGGCCTGCTTCTGCTGTTCTGGCTGGCGAGCCGGTTCCTCGGCGCGATCATGAACTCCGCCGTGGACCGAATTCCCAAGGCATCGTCGCTGCTGAAGAAGTTCCTGGTCGGCGGCGTGCGCCGCGCGACGCTGCTGATCGGTCTGGTCATCGCGATCAGCGCGTTGGGGGTGAATATCACGCCGCTCTTGGCGGCGATCGGTGCGGCCGGCCTGGTCCTCGGTCTCGCGCTTCAAGGTACGCTCAGCAACTTCGCCAGCGGTATCCTGATTCTGATCTACCGCCCCTACGACATCGGCGACTTCATCAGTGCGGGCGGGGTGAGCGGGAAGGTCGAATCGATGAACCTGGTCTCGACGAGCATCCTGACGGTCGACAACCAGGCGTTGATCGTGCCGAACAACGCCATCTGGAACAACGTGATCACGAACGTGACCGGTCGGAAGACACGGCGGGTCGATCTCACGTTCGGCATCGGCTACGCCGACGACATCAGCGAGGCGGTGAGCGTCATCGAGGAGGCGATCAAGAAGCACCCGAAGGTCCTCGCCGATCCCGCCCCGGTCGTGCGCATGCACGAGCTGGCGGACAGCTCGGTGAATCTCATTGCTCGACCGTGGACCCGTACGGAAGACTACTGGGATGTCTACTGGGACCTGACCCGTCAGGTGAAGGAACGCTTCGACACGGCCGGTATCAACATTCCGTTCCCGCAGCGGGACCTGCACCTGTCGGCCCCGATCGAAGTTCGCATCGCGAATGGTGGCCACTCCTCGAGGCAGGACCGGGAGAGGCCGGCTTTCGAGTCACGCCCGGAGGGCAGATCAATGGCCGCCGTGGTGGACCCTGCTCCCGCCGGCGATGATGGGGAGGATGCCTGAGAGTATGGATGCGGCGCAGAGCCCGGCTCTAGACCCAGGATAAGCGAGTAGGTACAGCGCGCGGCAGGAGAAAAGGCCTTCTGCCCGTGGTATATGTGCGTTTATCACGACGGCACAACCACTGGCAGGGAGGCCTTTCAGGTGAACGATTCTACTCGATCTCGACGCCGCCGACAGAGGACCCGACGGCCACGCACCGCGACGATCCGCCGGCATGAGAATCAGCAGATGCTGTGGCCGAGTCGCGAGCGATCCGGACCGGTGTTCTGTCAGCGGCAGGTGAGACTGGAACGTCAGGGGCGCGGTGAGATCACCATGTACGGCGGGCTGTCCTTGGCCCACGAACTGGTGATGGAGCTGAGCCTGGACCGTGATCTCAACAGTTCATTGAGCCTGCTGCGGCGTCACCTGCCGTACTTCGAATCCGATCATGTCTTGACCCATGTGTACAACCTCTATGTGGGCGGCGGCTGCATCGAGGACATCGGACACTTCCAGCACAGCGAGGCCATCAAGCACTTGGTGGGCGGCTGCCGCATCCCCGATCCAACGACGGCCGGGGACTTCCTCCGACGCTTCAAGCGTTCCGACCTCAAGACGCTGCAAACCGTGATCGACGATGGTCGGGAGCGTGTCTGGCGGCAGCTGCCCAAGAAGCGCCGGGCGACTGCAACGATCGACGTCGACTCGACCATCAAGGAGGTCTATGGGGAATGTAAGGAAGGGGCTGACTTCTCCTACACCGGCAAGTGGTCCTACCACCCGCTGTTGATTACGCTCTCGGAGACGAACGAGCCGCTGCGGACGATCAACCGTCCCGGCAACAGCGGCAGCGCCGATGGAGCGGCAGAGGCGCTGAGGGAGCTGCTGCCGAGGGTGAATCGACACTTCGGCCAGGTGCTTGTCCGAGGCGACAGCCAGTTCTCAACACGGCCGATGATCGCCGCGTGTCGAGAGCACGAGGTGATGTTCGCGTTCGTCACGCCTGCCTACAAGACGCTAATCGAGCGGGCCGAATCGCTGCCCAGAACGGCCTGGAAGCCCTTCTCGACGGATCGGCAACAGGAACCCGATCGCCTGCGGGCAACCAAGTCGACCCGTCGGAAGCGGACGCGGCATCGGCGTCGGAAAGCTCGTCGCCGTGGATACAAGAACCTGAGCACGGCTCGAGAATGGGTCGCGGAGTTCGACTACCACCTACCGCAGGAGTCACGTTGGCACCACCTTGGGCTGACCGGAGCGCAGTTCCGCGTCGTTGTGCGATGTCAGCGTATCGAAGTTAGCGAAGGCCAAAAGCGACTCTACGACGAATACCGCTACTCCTTCTTCACCACCAACATTCCACGCGGCCGCATGACCGCCGCCGAAGTCGTTCGCTTCACGTACGGACGCTGCGACCAGGAGAACATCATCGAGCAGCTCAAGAACGGGATCGCCGCTCTGCGGATGCCGACCGGAGGGCTGTTGGCCAACTGTCAGCGGGCGCCGAAAACCGGCCACCAATGGGCGCTTGAGAACCGGCCACCAGCAGGAGGCGTCGATGCCGGCGTCGGCGGCGGGCGCGAGCCCGCCGGCAACGATCCGGCATGGCGAATCAACTCAGGGTGGCCGACGTACTTGCGATTCGAGCACTGGTGGAGCGAGGCTGGTCCTACCGGCGGATCGCTCGCGAGCTGGGCGTGCACCGGGAGACCGTCGCCCGGTACGCGAGGGCGCCCGACGGAGCGGCAAAACCGGCCAAGGCGCCCACCGGGTCCGACCCACCTGACGCGGTCGGGAAGGCCGATTCCTCGGGATCCGGGCACTCAAAACCGGCCACAAGCGCCCACCGGGTTCGGGGGTCCGATGCGCCCACGGCCAGCGATTGCGAGCCGCATCGTGACCTGATCCTGGGTCTGCTCGAGCAGGGTCTGAGCGCCCAGCGGATCTGGCAGGACCTCAGGGCCGAGCACGGCATCGAGCTGAGCTACTACTCGGTCCGGCGGTTCGCGCGGCGTCTCGGGCAGTCCTCGCCGCTCCCGTTCCGGCGGATGGAATGCGCGCCGGGCGAGGAGGCCCAGCTTGACTTTGGCCGAGGGGCTCCAGTGGTCGGCGCGAACGGACGTCGGCGGCGGACGTGGTTCTTCCGGATCGTTCTGAGCCACTCTCGGAAGGGCTACACGGAAGCCGTCTTCCGGCAGACGACGGACGATCTCATCCGTTGCCTGGAGAATGCCTTTGACGCGTTCGGCGGCGTGCCGCAGACATTGGTCTTCGACAACGCGAAGACAGCCGTAATCAAGCCGGACTGGTACGACCCTGAATTGAACCCGAAGCTCGAGGCGTTCTGCCGGCATGCCGGCACCGTGCTGCTGCCGACGAAGCCTCGCACACCGCGGCACAAGGGCAAAGTCGAGAGCGACGTTGACTACGTCAAGGACAACGCGCTCAAGGGTCGCGCGTTCGAGAGCCTCGCTCAGCAGAACGAGCATCTTGTTCACTGGGAGACCACGATCGCGGACACGCGGATCCACGGCACGACGCGTCGCCAGGTCAAGCAGGTCTTCGAGGAGATCGAGCGGACGTCGTTAAAGCCGTTGCCCGCCGAGCGGTTCCCATTCTTCAGCGAGGCGACGCGCGTCGTGCACCGCGACGGGCACGTCGAAGTGGCGAAGGCGTACTACTCGCTGCCGCCGGAATACGTGGGCCGGACCGTCTGGGTGCGATGGGATGCCCGACTCGTGCGGATCCTCGACCACCGTCTGCAGCCGATCATCGTGCACGTACGGCTGGAACCGGGCCAGTTCAGCACGGATCCGAAGCATCTGCATCCGCACAAGGTCTCGGTCGTCGAACGCGGCGCGGGCGACCTGCTCCACCGCACGCGCCTCATCGGGCCGCATGCGCACGGCTGGTCGAAGGCGATGCTCGACGCTCGCGGCATCCAGGGCGTGCGCGTCCTCGTTGGACTCCATGCGCTCGCGAAGCAGCACACATCGGACACGCTCGAAGACGCCTGTGAGATCGCCCACAGCCACGACGCCTTCCAGCTCCGGGCGATCCGCACGCTCATCAAGCGGCGCGGGCCGAAGCAGGAGCGCTTCGAATTCATGGACGTCCATCCAATCATCCGCACGCTCGGCGAGTACACCGCGGCAGCTCAGCGCGATCCGGCGACACGAGGACCGTTGCGCTTCACCGGCGATCACGATCGTCGCGCGATCGAACGCCGCCGACGCCGGCGACCAGGACCGCTCCTCCGGCCGCGGTCCTGGACCCCAGGCCTCCCCCCGGAAGGGCTCGGGCCAATGACCACAACCTGCAGGAGATTACCATGAATGAAACGCTCCACCGGTCGCTGAGGAAGCTGCGGCTCTCCGGTATGCGCGACACGCTCGACCTGCGCGTGCAGGAGGCGACAAGCGGCAAGCTGAACTACGTCGAGTTCCTCGAGCTGATCGTGCAAGACGAACTGGAGGTGCGGGCACAGCGACTTCGCCAACGCCGCACCAAGGCCGCCTCGTTCCGCGAGATGCGGTCGTTGGATGACTTCGACTTCTCGTTCAACAAGTCGATCCGCCGGAAGCAGATCTACGATCTCGCGACGTGCCGCTTCATCGACGAGCCGCGTGACGTGCTGTTCCTCGGTCCGCCCGGCACGGGTAAGAGCTTCCTCAGCCAGGCGATCGGCAACGAGGCGATCAAGGCCGGCTACATCGTGTTGTACCGCTCGATCTTCGATCTCGTGCGCGACTTCCTGCACGACGAGGCGATGAGCGGCCAGGACAAGGTGCTACTCCGCTACCTCAAGCCGGACCTGCTCATCATCGACGACATGGGCCTGAAGCGCCTGCCAAAGCAGAGCGGCGAGTACCTGCTCGAGGTGATCCTGCGGCGGCATGAACTGCGGGCGACGATCATGACCTCGAATCGTCCGCTCGATGACTGGGGCAAGCTGATCGGTGACGTGCCGTCCGCGACAGCGATCCTCGATCGGTTCCTGCACCACGCTGAGGTCATCCAGATCACCGGCCGAAGCTATCGCCTCCGCGACCGCGCCGGCGTCGGACGTGCGAGGAAGATCGATGATCAGGCTTGCAAGGACGAATGAGTCAGATACCGTTCATGAAAACCTGGCCGGTTTTGAGGCGCCCATGACTGGCCGGTTTTGAAGCGCCCGGTGACAGCCAGCAACGCGTTCATGCTCATGGGTCAGCTCGCATGGTCTCTCCGTTCCTGGTTATCCCTCCTGGCCCTCCCAAGAGAGACCCTGCGTTGGGAGTGGAGCTGGTTCCGACATGCCTTCGTCTACATCGCCGCACGGATCACGCAGCACGCTCGTCGATCCGTCGTCTACGTGACCAGTTCACACCGCTTCGTCGACCATCTGATCGTCGCTTCGGAGCGTCTTCGCTGCTTCGAGTTCCGCTGATCCTTGCCAAAACGCAGGGAAGAGAAGTCGATGCAGGGCGCGATCAATGCGCACGGAGACGCAAGAACCTCCACTAACACCCTCCCGACTCCCGGGTTCGTCTCCGGATGCACATCTGCGGCCGCGACCGCCGCACCGATCAAGATCAGGGGCAACTTATCGACCAAATCCCCCGCCATGAGCTGCACACTCGCTTATCTTGGG
>CAVONJ010000026.1:0-42553 GCA_963697235.1 uncultured Planctomycetota bacterium | reverse complement strand
TCTCTTTTGCTCTTTGAAGACGCTAGTCTTTGTGGGAGGAGAACGGACTAGCTGGCCGTTCTTCCAGGCCATTCACAGCACGCACAATACCTTCCTTCATCAGTGGCGCACCAAAATTCAACAAAAAGCCAAGTTTTAGTCCACTGAGACGCAGGTATGTTTGTATCTGCTTACGGTGCGCGCGACTGGCGACCTCCACCGACTTCAACTCGACGATGACCTTTTCATCCACAATCAAGTCGGCGCGGAAGGCCTCGTCAAATCGCAGATGTTTGTACACGATGGCAATCAGATCGCCCTGGCCACCGTTAGGCCGCACTCAGCTAGTTCATGCGCCAGCACGATCTCATACACCGATTCGAGCAAGCCCGGCCCGAGCGCCCGATGAACGTCTACAGCTGCGTTGACGACAAGGGCTCCGATTTCATTTTCCGTCATTGCCTACCCTCCACGAACCAACAAGAACTGTCAATTTTCGTCCAGTTGTACAAGCTGGCAAATGATTCAGCATTCTTATTCTCCCAGCGTCTCCGCGTCTTGGCGCGAGCTTCTCTTTCTTATCGCGCAAAGCCGCAAAGCCGCGAAGGGGGAAGGACGAATCTTCCTCAGCGTCTTGGCGTCATAGGCGCGAGGCTCTCTTATCTTCTTCATCGCGCAAAGCCGCAGAGCCGCGAAGCGGGCAGGAGCGAATCTCCCTCCGCGTCTTGGCGTCTTGGCGCGAGGCTTCTCTTTCTTTTTTATCATCGCGCAGAGCCGCAGAGGCGCGAAGGGGGAAGGAGCAAATCTTCCTCCGCGTCTTGGCGTCTTGGCGCGAGGCTTCTCTTTCTTTTCATCGCGCAGAGCCGCAGAGGACGCAAAGGGGGAAGGAGCAGATCTTCCTCAGCGTCTCCGCGTCTTGGCGCGAGGCTCTCCTTACTTTTCATCGCGCAAAGCCGCAGAGCCGCAAAGGGGGGAAGGAGCAAATCTTCCTCAGCGTCTTGGCGTCTCGGCGCGAGGCCCTCTTTCTCTTCATCGCGCAAAGCCGCAAAGGCGCAAAGGGGGGAGGAGCAGAGCTACCTCCGCGTCTTCGCGTCTTAGCGCGAGCTTCTCTTCTCTTTCATCGCGCAGAGGTTCATCTAAGCACTGCATGTCTTGCATTGCAATGCAACATTGACACAGCAAAGGTAGCCGACGAAACGGGAGCCGGGTGGGGGCCACCGCCGCTACCCGAGCCTCGGGGCACGACCCGCAGCCAGGCGGCAATCGGCCCGAATGGTCTGAATGCTAACTCCGCCATGCAACAATTGCATTGCAATGCAATACTAATGACCACGAAGGACGGGGGGACGGGCAGGGTCGGGGCGGTGACTCATCGCGATGCACGCGCTCGACTTTGCTGGTAATCTCCATCAGCTGTCGGACGATTGAGGACGAGACAAGGTTAACCAAGGAGGTGGCGTGATGACCCCATGGACGAACGACGCTCTGCAAGCGATCGGCGATGCCGAGGAGATCGACATCATCACCCTGAACAGCCGCGGTCGAGCACGCGCAAGCCGGTGACGATCTGGGTGGTGCGGGTAGGCGACGGCCTGTATGTGCGCTCCGCCAGAGGGCAGGATGGGGCCTGGTACAACGCAGCGATGAGCGATCCTGGCCGCAGAAACGCTCTTCCGCTTGCTTGAACTGGAGCGCAACCTGAAGGTCGCCGGCCTCGATCTGGGCCATGTCCATCAGCTCGTTGAGCGACGCCTTGTAGGCATCGCTCAGACCGCGAACCTCCTGATTCGGAAGTGGCATCACGACCTCGATGCGGTCCTGACCCAGCGGCTGAATCGCGATGTCCAGCACGCCCGTCGGATTGACGCGATCCTTCAGGACCGAGATCGTCTGGGAGATCACCGACTGCCGATCCACCCCCGGCTCATCGGGCACGCTGACGCGGTAGATCAGACTGACGCCGCCGCGCAAGTCCTTGCCGAGACGGATGTCCTTGACCAGCAGACTCCAGGCGCAGAGCGCCAGGATGAGGATGATGAGAATGAGCTTCCAGACAAGGTTCTGCATCGACGTTGAGTTCCAGTTGTGCTGTAGCGGAGGACGGCGACGGGGACCAGTCCGCCGATGACGAGGATAAACGGATCGATCGGGTCAGGTTTTCTCGCTGGTGGCCGGGGTCTCTGGAACGGTCTGACCGCTGAGGATCTGCTGAATCGCCGATCGCGCAAAGGTGATGCGCGTGTTCGAGGACTCATCGACCTTGAGCACGACGAGGTCCTTGCGGACGTCGACGATGGAGCCGATCACGCCTCCAACCGTCTGGACCTTGTCGTGCTTCTTCAGGTTGCTCAGCATCGATTCCCGTTTCTTCTTGTCCCGCCGCTGACCGAAGATGGAGAAGACCAGCAGTCCAGCGACGGCGAGGAAGACGAAGAGCAGGAAGCTGGAGCCTCCGAGCGGCTCCCGCGCTGCCTGTGGCGTTCCGGGCTGTCCCTGGATCCCCGTTCCGCCGGGGGCCGCCTCACCAGGCAACGCGAACGGATCGGCCTCCTGGGCCAGGAACATCGAGAATTCGAAGGGCGAAATGGTTTCAGACATGTTTCATGGTGCCTTTGGCGTCTCACCCGGGCTCTGATCCCGGACCGGCGGGCCGGGACGCACGGGGCGACACGGGGCCATCGAGAATCGGCCAGGCCTGGGAGAGCAAAGACCAGGCATCTTCGCGGATCGCCCGCCGGATGTCCAGCATGAGGCGCTGGAAGTGCCGGATGTTGTGAAGGCTGAGCAGAATCGGTCCCAGCATCTCCCGGGCGAGGAACAGGTGCCGGAGGTAGCGCCCGGCTGAAGCCGCCCGGCACGCCATGCAGTCGCAGCCCGCCTCGATCACGCGCGGGTCCTCCCGGTGGATCGCGTTGCGGAGGTGCAGCCGTCCGGTCGTGGTGAACGCGTTGCCGTTGCGACCGTTGCGGGTGGGCAGCACGCAGTCGAACATGTCCACGCCCGCCCGGACCGCGGCGACGATGTCCCGCTCGTAGCCCACGCCCATGAGGTATCGAGGCCGCTCCTCCGGCAGCCGCGGCGCCGTGAAGCGGACCACCCGATCGATCAGCTCCGGTCCTTCCCCCACCGCCACGCCGCCGATGGCGTATCCCGGCAGGTCCATGGCGCAGATCGCATCGATCGACGCCTGACGGAGCTCGAGGTCCGTTCCGCCCTGAACGATCCCGAAGAGCGCCTGCTCGTCGGAACGGCGATGGGCGAGGCGACACCGCTCCAGCCAGCGAATGGTCCGCTCGTGGGCGAGGCGCAGTCGGCGTCGATGATCCTCTTCCGTAGTCGCCTCGCCGCCATCGCGGCCACGTGGTCGCTTCGCAGCGCGAACTGCCGCCGAACGTGGTGGCGCGGCTCGACGCTCGGCGGACAGTCGTCGAAGGCCATGATGATGTCCGCGCCGAGCAGGTTCTGGACCTCGATCGACCGCTCCGGCGTCAGATGGACGGTAGACCCGTCGACGATCGACGCGAAGGTCACCCCGTCCTCGTCGATGGCGTTCATGTCCGACAGCGAATAGGCCTGGTATCCGCCCGAATCCGTCAGGATCGGACCCGGCCAGCCCATGAAACGGTGCACGCCGCCCAACCTCGCGACGACCTCGGCGCCCGGCCGCAGCATCAGGTGATAGGCATTGTTCAGGATGATCTGGCTGCCTGTCCCCAGGACCTGCTCGGGGGTCAGGCCCTTGATCGCTGCCGCGCGTGCCGACGGGCATGAATGCCGGCGTGTCGAAGTGACCGTGCGGCGTCCGTACGCGACCAACCCGCGCGTGTGACTCGCGGCATCGGTGCACGATCTCGAAACTCAGCGGGAAGGCGGGCATGGGGGCAGGGCGCGTGCGGCCCGCAGAGCTGGGGTCAGCGATCAGTCATCCTGCGCCGACTCGCGGAGAATGCGTTTCTCTCGCTCGGTCAGGCTCTTCAGGCCGCGCGCGTTGATCTTGTCGAGGATGCGGTCGACCTCCTTGTGACGGGAGGAGGGGCCGCTCCCCTTCCCCAGGAGACGCTCTTGCGGCGGTAGTGATGGGACGTCGGGTCCATCCAGCCCAGCACATCGAAGAAGCCGTGGAGGTGGCGGGGATGCCGGATGAGATAGAACCCGGCAATGGCGCCGCCGAGGTGACCAGCTTCTCCACCGGCGTTCTCGCCACCGAAGAAGACGGTGAGCAGGGCCATCGCCACGAGCACGTACGCCAGCGTGGCGAGGCGCATCGGCAGGATGAAGAAGACGAGCACCGTGGCGCTCGGCGCAAGAAAGGCCCCGGCCATGAGGACCCCGAAGACGCCGGCGGATGCGCCGATAAGCGGCGTGTACACGTCGTTGAACAGCAGACCTGGAATCGATCCCGACAGGCCGAACACCATCCCCGCGAGCAGTCCGCCCAGATTCAGCAGCACGTACATCAGCCCGCCGAAGATGCCACACAGCAAATAGAAGGCGAGGTACCGCTTGCCGCCGAGATACTGCTCCACCATGGGCCCGAAGAAGAACAGCCCGATCATGTTGAACAGGAGGTGGGCGATCGTCTGGTGCGAATGCAGGAACTGGAAACCGATCAGCCGCCAGAACTCGACCTGCAGGAAGCCCCGCTGCGTGGAGAAGTGAAGAAGGCTCTCCAGGAAGTGCATCTGGCGGACTTCCTGCCAACCGATCTGAACCCCACCAGGCGCAGCGAGGAGCGGCTGACCGTAACCGGTCGCCAGAACAGTGCGCCCGGATGGGTCGGTCTGGGGAAAGCGGTAGACTTGCGGCTTGCCAACGCGCACCGCCGAGCGAGGCACCGCGGTCACGCCATCGAAGAGGACCGGAGCCGAGACGGGCATGATCCGCAGGGGCAGGAAGCTGTCGATGACGAATACGGCGACCGTGATCACGATGAGCCACGTGTTCACCGACCACGTGCGCAGCCCGGGAATCCTGGTGCGCGCCGGCCGCGACCGGGCGGCGTCATCGCGGATGTACTCTCGATCGTAGATTCCCATGAGGACGGCTTACCCCGGGGTGATTCGTGAACGTCGTCGCGACGACGCGGAAGAGCCCGTGCCGCCGGCGTCCGAACGTGGCTGGTGCGGATCGTACCGGGTCGCCGCGGAGAGCTCGTAGGGTACATTCGGAGAAGGACGAGTCGATTCCCCAGATTCTGGAGGCTCCAGACCGGTTTCTTTATGTGCGAGGCCGCTCGATCACCGAGTCCGGCGGCGTTCGGTGCTGCGCTTGAGCGTCCGTCGCTGACGGGTGGACAGGCTGTTCATGCCCTGCTTGGAGATCTGTTCGAGGATTC
Organism: uncultured Planctomycetota bacterium; assembly: GCA_963697235.1. Lineage (GTDB taxonomy): Bacteria > Planctomycetota > Phycisphaerae > Phycisphaerales > SM1A02 > CAVONJ01. Next base: position 37,239 of record CAVONJ010000026.1, on the reverse strand, counting down.
GATCGAGCTCCGCCTGCTCCTGCTGCTGGCGAATCGCCTCGGCGAGGGCTCGCTGCTCCTGTCGGCGCTGCCGGCGCGAGGGGCCGGTGCCGTCGGCATCGGCATCCTCCTCGTACACGCCTCCGGGATAGGCGTAGACCGCTTCTCCCATCACCTGCTCGGTGTACTCCAGTTGCTTGTGCGTCAGGTAGCAGGTGACGCCACCGAAGACCGCGATCCCGAGCAGAATCCAGTTACCGATGACCGCCCCCCACAGCCCCAATCCAATCGCCCCGAGGTAGCCGATGCGGACCGTCATCCGCATCGACCGGACGTAGCCCAGGTGCGGCCACAGCAGCGCTTGGGCGATCCGCCCACCGTCCAGGGGAAAGAGCGGAAGTAGGTTGAAGAGCAGGAGGACCAGGCTCGTCCAGTTGATGAGGAAGAGGCTGATCAGCACCCACGATCGGTTCAGGTCGAACTGGATCAGCGCGTCGTACGGCCGGAAGGGATTGGGAAGAGCGACGCCCAACCACTGACCGGTCAGCACGCCCAGGATCGTTCCGCTCACCAGGCAGAAGAGGACGTTGACCGCCGGCCCACCCAGGGCGGTCGCCAAGTGGCTGGACCAGCGCCGCTCCGGACGACAGTACGCCAGCCCGCCGAGGGGCCACATGAGGATCTCGTCCGCCGCGCCGCCGGTCCATCGGCAGGAGAGACAATGGCCGAACTCGTGCACGAGGACGATGGTGAACAGGCAGAGCAACGCCACGGCCATGAACTTGAAGTGGAACAGGCTGAAGGTCTCGCCCTCGCCCGGCGCGGCAAGCGATCGCAGCAGCATGATGACGATCAGCAGCACGAAGAGGATGTGGATCCGCACGCGAATCCCGGAGACGCGACCGAGGGGAAGCGCCCAGGTCATCGGGTTGTCGAGGGTTGGCCGCAGACCCTGCCAATCCCCGCCCGGCCGACCCATCTGCCGCCAAGCGTCTTCATGCGGATCGCGGTCCCGCCAGCTCATTGGCCTGCTCCTTCGGCCGCAGCTGCCGACGGCGCGGCGGGCGCGTCCCGGTTGGTCGCCGGCCGCACTGTCCAAGTGAGCCGGATCGACGGCGCGTCGGTGCCTCCAGAGATACATCGCCGCAATCGTCTTTGCGTCTTCGATCGTTCCGTCGATGATCATCCGTTGCACGCGATCCACGTCGAGGGGCTCGACCTCGATGTTCTCGCCGGGCTGCAGGCGCTGCGGGCCCGGTCGGAGCGATTCAGCCAGGAAGACTCGCATGCGCTCATCCGCGAATCCGGGCGATGAGAAGAAGTGGCCCAGGAACGAGAGCGTCGCGGCCTGGTAGCCGGTCTCCTCCTCCAGCTCCCGGGCCGCCGCGTGTTCCGGGTCCTCGTTCGGTTCGAGCTTGCCCGCGGGAAACTCCCAGAGCTGACGGCCCACGGCGATTCGCCGGTTGTTGATCATCACGAGTTGGTCCGGTCGACCGTCGCTTCCGCGGATCACCGGGACGACCACGACGGCTCCGGGATGGCGGACGACTTCGCGTCGGCGCACACTTCCGTCGGCATCGCGAACCGTGAGCACCTCGACCGAGAACAGGTCGCCCTCGAATGCTCGCTCAACGGACTCCACCACTTCCATCGCTACGATGATACGCCCTCGATGACGAATCTCGACCCATCACAAGCCCTCATTCGGCTGGCCCGCGTTCGCCACAGCTTCGGCCGACTCCAGGTCTTGAAGGGGCTTTCACTCGAGTTCCCCGCCGGGCGCGTCACGGTGGTGCTGGGTCCGAGCGGCTGCGGGAAGAGCGTGATGCTCAAGCATCTGGTCGGGCTGCTCCGGCCCGATCGCGGATCGGTCTGGTTCGACGGCATGCGCATTGATCGGCTGCGCGAGTCGCAGTTGGTCCCCGTCCGGCGTCAGTTTGGCTTCCTCTTCCAGCAGGGAGCGCTCTTCGACTCCATGACCGTGGGCGAGAACGTGGCCTTTCCCCTCGCCGAGCACACGAATCACGGCTACCGCGAGCGCCGCCGTCGAGCCTTGCACATGCTTGCGATGGTCGGCCTCGCGGACACGATCGACAAGATGCCCGCCGATCTCTCCGGCGGTCAGCGGAAACGCGTCGCGCTGGCCAGGGCCATCGTCCTTTCACCCCGGGTGATCCTGTACGACGAACCAACGACGGGATTGGACCCGATCCGTGCCGACGTCATCAACGAGTTGATCCTCAAGCTCCAGGAGGAGATGAAGGTGACCAGCGTCGTCGTCACCCACGATCTCGCCAGCGCGTTCAAGATCGCCGATCGAATGGTGATGCTCTACGATGGTCGGATCGTGATGGAGGGAGCGCCGGAGGAGTTCAAGCAGTCGCCGAATCCGATCGTGCAGCGCTTCCTTCGCGGAGAGGCGACCGCGGACGAGCTGGCCGCCATCCGCGGCTCCCCGACGGACTGCTCGCCCATCGACCTCCTCCCCCGAGCTCTGCCATGAACCAGACCAGGAACAGCATTCTCGTAGGCGTGTGCGCGATCCTCGCGGCCGTGGGCCTCGCCTCGCTGCTCGTGCTCTTCGGGGAGCTCGACCAATTCCTCGTCCGCTCCTATCGCCTCGAACTGTTCACCGACAACTCGGCGGGCCTCCGGCCGGGGAGCACGATCGTCCTCAACGGCGTGCGGGTGGGACGCGTGGACGAGATCGCGCTCCAGCAGGACGCGCGGTTTCCGGTCCGGGTCGTGGGACTGATCGACCACGATCAGTGGATTCCCCTCGAGAGCCGTTTCAACATCGAGCAGCCGCTGATCGGCGGCTCGGCCACGGTCGCGCTGGTCGGCCGCCCCGACGGCTCGGCGTACCTCCCGACCGACGGCACCGGCGCGCTCTACGGCACGCACCGGTCCGTGGTGGAACAGGTGGCCGACGCGGTGTCCGAGCAGCTCGAGCCGCTCATCGAGGCGATGGCCCAGTTCGAGCAGATCAGCGAGAGCTTCACGCGGCTGAGCGCCACGCTGGAAGCGCTCGTGCAGCCGCAGGATCCCGCGGACGTGGCCCAGGGGCAGCCGGGCAACATCCACACCGCCATCGCGAAGCTGAACATCCTGTTGGACGATGCGGGAGAGACCATCGACTTCGCACAGCAATGGCTGGGCGACGAGCAGCTCCGGATCGAGACCCGCGCGGCCATCGAGGGGGCCGGCGCCGTCTTCACGGAAGCCGGCGCGGCGATCGATCGCTACGAGCGCCTCGCCGACTCGCTCGAGAGCCGAGTCGATCTCCTGGCCAAGCAGCTCTCGCCGGCCATCGATCAGCTGAGCGTCACGCTCGGCGAAGCGCACCGGCTGACTCGTCTCGCCACCGACGGGAACGGTACCGTCGCTCAGCTGCTGAACAATCCCGACCTCTACAACTCCCTGAACGACTCGGCGATCCGGCTCGAGCGAACGCTCGTCCAGCTCCAATTGCTCGTGGAGAAGATCAAGGCCGAAGGCCTGCCGGTCGACTTCTGACCATCGCCTCGGAACCGCCAGTCAACGCGACCCGGGTCCGACCGTCGAAGATCAGTTCGTGACGACCACCAGTTCGACGCGGCGGCTCTCGGCCTTCGTGGGCATCGGCTCATCGGGGCCGTAGCTCGCGAGATAGACCCGTTGCTCCGCGACGCCGCGCGACGTCAGGTACTCACGAACGGCGTACGCCCTTTCGAAGCCGAGGTGGTAATTGCTCTTGTAGCCGCTCTTGCGGATCGGATCGGTGTCGGTGTGACCCGCAATACGGACCGTCCGGCCCGCGTGCGTCGAGTTGAGCACCTGCGCGACCTGATCGAGGGTCCGCTTCGCCTCGTCCTTCAGTTCCGCCTTCCCCGGCGAGAAGAGCACGTCGCTCTCGACCGTCGCGGTGATCTCGCCCACACCGACCGAACCGCTTACGCCGGAGATGCCTTCGAAACCGGTGACGGCGGCGGCGGTCATGGTCTCCATGGAGCCCAGCTGCTGGCGCAGATCGGCAAGCTCCACTTCCTTGTCACGCAGCTCCCGGTTGGCGCTCTCCAGCGCCGTATTTCGATCATCCAGCTGGCCGCGAAGCGTCTGATTCTCGTCCTTCAGGAGCGCATTCTCCTCCTTGAGCGTGCGGTTGTTGTTGCAACCGCCGCCGATCACCAGCACGACCAGCAGTGACAGCGAATACAACGACCTGCGCATGGTTGTCCCGTCCTTTCTCGATTGGTCCGTTCGACACGGAACTCGGCGCTCGCCCTCACCTCCTCCGTGAGGAGAGGCTGCGAACAACTCGAGATGTACCGCAGTCATTGCCGGTTGTCCAGCGGTCCGCCGCGGCGCTCGGTCGTTCAGTGGAAAAACCCCGCTTCGGGCAGGGGGACCAAGGGCATGATCGCATGCCACCCCCACTCGATGGCGGGGCGGCCGAGGAAGACGATCACCGTGGCCAGCGCCAGGTGCGGTCCGTAGGGGAGCTCCCGTCGCAGCTGGCGGAAGACCGAGCCCAGCCCCATCGAGACCATGGCCCAGAGTATGCCCGAGAACGGCGCGATGAAGAAGATCAGGATCGGATCGAACCAGCCCAGAACCGCACCGATCGCTCCCAGCAGGTGCACGTCGCCGAGGCCCATCGCCTCCCGGCCGAAGCCCAGGGAACCGAGGATGCGCACCGCCCAGATGAGGCCCCCGCCGGTCAGGTAGCCAGCCATGCTCGCGGCCAGACCCTGGATCGGCTGTGGCGGCGGCGCCGCGGGGAGCAGCCGACCCACCGCAAATCCCGCCACGACGCCGATCAGGACCGGCAAGAGGTACCTGATCTCGACGAGCATCTCCCGGCGCGCGTGGGGATAGTCGCCGATGGCCTGGTCGGCCGAGACGTACTCGTGATAGTCGGCGAAGCTGTACCGGAGGCGTCCGGACTTGAGCAGGACGAAGGCGAGAATGACACCGAGCATGCCGCCGAACGTCACGGCGGTCCACTGCCAGCTCAGACAGGGGATGGGCCACGTGGCCTTGAACGTGTAGAGGGGAAGCGCGGCCTGGAACGGGTAGAGCACGAACGCCACCACCGTGACGAAGACTGGAATCTGGATCGGAATCGTGAAGGTGCGAGCATCGATGATGGTCATGGAGACCAGGCTCGCGAAGAGGAACGCGAAGACGAAGTACGCCGGCCAGGCGCGGAAGAATCCGTTGGTGTACCACCACCATCCACCCGCCCCGCCCCACCATCCGCTGCCGGGATGGACCGTGAAGAGAAGCAGGTACAGCCCGAGGAACAGCAGGGCCATGAGCAGCTCGATGACCATGTACTCGGCACTGATCTTGACGCCGCAGTACCGGCATCGCCCTCGGACCAGCAACCAGCCCAGGATGGGCAGGTTCTCGCGGAAGAACCGGAGCCTCGCGCCGCAGGTCGGACAACGGCTCGGCGGCGTGGCGATGCTCATGCCCGCCGGCAGTCGGTAGTTCACGACGTTCACGAAACTGCCGACGCACGCCCCGAAGCAGAAGACGAAGATCGCCGAGGGAACGTGCTGCATCACCGGCAACCACCACGTTCCTGACTGGGCGAAGAGGATGAGTGCGCTGGGGATGATGGGCGGTTCCCTGTTCAGCACGCGACGGGAGAAGGCATCAGCCCGCGCCGGCCGGCACCGCTGTCGGAAGCCCCGTCATTCCGACACTGTCTGATCGGCACCGTCGCTCTCGGGCTTGATCTCTTTCAGTTCCTGCATGGCCGTGTCCAGGATCGAGCGACATCGTTTGATGAGCGCTTCACCTCGGCGCCGCGCCTCGAGCGACTCCTCGAGCCCGATCTCCCCCTGCTCGACCTGCTCGAGGATCTGCTCCAGCTCCTCGACCGCCGCCTCGTAGGTCATCTTCTCCGGGGGCGGGAGGCTCTTCCTGGACGATTTGGTCGGTGCGGCCATCGTTGTTCCGCACTCTACTGGCCGGGCTCGAAGAGGTCCATCTGATCCCGCCGCTCTCGCCCGGCCCGCGCGCCGTGCCCGCGTTGGGCGCCGACGATCGAGCGGATCACGCCGTCCCGGACATGGGTCGACAGCACCTCCCCGCGCGCGATGTCCTCGACGGAGCGAATGATCGCGCCCCGCTCGTCGGTGGCGTAGCTGAAGCCGCGACCGAGGATCTGACGCGGGTCGAGCGCCCGCTGTCGCGCCTCGAGGCCGTCCACGCGCTGACCGGCCTGCCGGAGCACGACGAACACCGCCCGGCGCAGGTGCCGCTGCAGGTCCAGAAGCCGCTCCCGCTGATCGAGACGGCTGAGTACCGCCCGCGCCAGCCGATCCTCCAGCAGCGCGAGGCGCTGGCGCCGTCGCTCGATCAGCGCCGTGGGCTGCGTCGCGGCCCACCGGCCCGCGAGTCGCTCGATCCGCGTCTGCTGTTCCGCGAGCCGCTGACGCACGGCGCGGTACAGGTGCCGCTCCAGGTGGCCGATCCGTTCCCGTCCCCGTGCAAGCAGACGCACGGGATCGCGGAAGATCTCGTGGCGCAGAATGGCGCTCAGCCGCTGCCGCTGCCGCTCCAGCACGCGGTGCAGCAGGAAACGCAGTCGGTGGTCCAGGTGATCCAGGTGCTGACGCAGCTCGCCGCGGTCGGGGACCAGCCGCATGATCGCCTGCGTCGGCGTGGCGGCCCGCATGTCGGCGACCAGCTCGATGATCGTGACATCCGACTCATGTCCGATTGCCGCCACGACCGGGAGCGTGCAGCGGAGCACCGCGTCTGCGACGAGCCGCTCGTTGAACGCCCAGAGATCTTCCATCGATCCCCCGCCGCGGGTCACGAGGATGGCCTCGACACCCAGGCGATCGCGCTGCTCGTCCACCCAGTCGATCGCCCGGACCACCTGCGCGGCGGCGCCCTCGCCCTGCACCTTGACGTCGACGATCAGCAGGGCGACGGCCGGACAGCGATGGGCGGCGGTGGCCACCACGTCGTGGGCGGCGGCGCTCCCCGCGGAGGTGATCACCGCCACCCGCCGCGGAAAGGGCGGCAGGGGCCTCTTCCGCTGCTCGTCGAAGTAGCCGAGCGTTCGCAGCTGCTCGCACAGCGCGCGGAACCGTCGCTCGAGCTCGCCCGCCCCGGCCGGTTCGAGGTGACGCACGTAGAGCTGAGTGCGACCTTGCGGCCCGTAATGGCTCACGTGGCCGGTGGCAATCACCCGCTCGCCGTCCCGCGGCGCGAGGAGCCCCTTCGCGGCCGAGGCCCACACGACGCAGCTGATGACCGCGTCCTCGTCCTTGAGCGAGAAGTACCAGTGGTGCTTGGCGCTGAGGTTGCTGATCTCGCCGATCACCCTGATCGGGGCGGGAACGCGCTGTTCGAGCGTGCGCTTGATCAGCTCCGAGAGCTCGCTGACGGTCAGGCACCCGGCCTCCTGCCGACTCGGCGCCGGAGCGGCCGGGTCCGCGCCCGCGGCCGCACTCGGATCGAAGGGCAGCCTTGACATTCCGGGAATGATATCGTGTGCAATGGCGCCAACCCCGGCACCCACGATCACGCTGACCACCGCCATCGCGGATGTGCCGGGCGTCAAGCCCGCCCAAGTCGAGGGATTCCTCCGCCTCGGCGTCCGCTGCGTCGCGGACCTGCTGCGACACCTGCCGCTGCGCTACGAGCATGAGTGGGCCGAAGAAACCATCGAGGCGGTCAACCGGCGGCTCGGTTCGGCGCACGGCGGGGAAGCCAACATCGCCGTGCGCGGCGAGGTCAGCGCAATCCGAGTCGCTCGTGCCCGCAAGCCCCGGATCGAGGCGACGCTGGAGGACGGAACGGGCACGCTGCGCGTGACCTGGTTCAACGCCCCCTGGCTCCGCGGGAAGCTCCATCCCGGTCACCGGATCCGCGTCTGGGGCAAGGCGACGCGCCACGGCGACTACCTGCAAATGGTCAACCCCCGCTGGTCGATGATCGACGCGCAGCACGAAACGGCACCGCGGGCGGAGGGGTACCAGCCGATCTACCCGGCCAACGAGCGAGTCGGCAGCGAGACGATCTCCCGGGCCGTCCAATCGATTCTGGAGCCGGCGTTGAGCCAGCTTCCCGACCACCTCCACGACCGATACCGGCAGCAAGCAGCCCTCCCCGAACTCGCCGAGGCGTACCGGATGGTGCACCGGCCGCTCGATGAGCACGAGACGAAGCGCGGAATGCGGCGGCTCGCGTTCGACGAGCTGCTCCTGCTCGAGCTGGCCGTGATGCTCAAGCGGCAGCACCGGCGGCGCACGCTGCGGGCCATTCCGCTGCGGCACACGCCGGCCATCGACGAGCACATCACCGCTCGCTTTCCCTTCCCGCTCACCGCCAGCCAGCGCACGGTCATCGAGGAGATTGCCGCGGACCTTCGCGAGGAGACGCCGATGAACCGCCTGCTCCAGGGCGACGTCGGCTCGGGCAAGACGGTGGTGGCGCTCTACGCCATGTTGTTGGCGGTGGCCTCCGGACACCAGGCGGCGCTGATGGCGCCGACCGAGCTGCTCGCCGAGCAGCACGAGGCGTCGATCCGAGATCTGCTGCAGGGCGGGCGAGTCACGGTCGAACTGCTGACCGGCTCGCGGCGCCCGCGCGAGCGAGCGGAGATCGCCGAGCGCCTCGCCGCCGGCGAGATCGATCTACTCATCGGCACGCACGCTCTGCTCACCGAAGCCGTCGCCTTCAAGAGCCTTGCGGTGGCCGTGATCGACGAGCAACATCGCTTCGGCGTGCACCAGCGGGCCGGCCTGCGGGCCAAGGCCGCCGAGCCGAACTCGTCGCCCCACGTCCTGGTCATGACCGCGACGCCCATTCCCCGAACGCTCTCGCTCACGGTCTTCGGCGACCTCGACGTCTCCGTCATCTCGGAGCTCCCGCCCGGGCGCACGCCGGTCATCACCCGTCACGTCGGCATGGAGCAGCGGGACTCGGTGTACGGCTACCTGAACCAGCGGCTGGAGCAGGGCGAGCAGGGGTACATCGTCGTCCCGGTCATCGACGAATCGACCAGCGGCCTCACCGATGTCGAGTCGCACCTGCGGTGGCTGAGCGAGGGACACCTTCGCGGTCGCCGCCTCGCGGCGCTGCACGGACGACTCCCCAGGGAGGAGCGCGAGGCGGTGATGGACCGCTTTCGGCGCGGCGAGATCCAATGCCTGATCGCCACCACGGTCATCGAGGTCGGCGTCGACGTGCCCGCGGCGACGATGATGGTGATCGAGCACGCCGAGCGCTTCGGCCTGGCGCAGCTCCATCAGCTCCGGGGTCGCGTCGGACGCAGCGAGCGACAGGGGCTGTGCACGCTGATCGCCGACGCCACGACGTCCGAGGCGCGGCGCGGCTCGAGGCGATCGTCTCGACCGCCGACGGCTTCGTGATCGCCGAGAAGGACCTGGAGATCCGCGGGCCAGGAGAGCTCTTCGGCGCCCGCCAGTCCGGGCTGGCGCCCTTCCGGGCGGCGGAGCTTCCGCGGGATCTCGCCCTGCTCCGCATGGCGCGGCGGGATGCCATCAGCTGGATCAAGGAGAATCCCGACCTCTCCGGCGAACGCGATGCGCTGCTGAAGCGGCGCCTGCTCAAGGCGCACGGCAAGGCGCTCGGCCTCGGCGACGTGGCCTAGAACTGTCGCATCAGCGCACGGCGCCTCATCCCCAGTCGAAGCGCTCCAGGTGCTCCCGGAGATGCTGAGCGGTCGGATAGCGCTGGCCGATGAGGTCGCTTCGAAGTCCGCAGCAGATGGTCTTTACCTCCGGCGGCTGGGCGGCGTACCGAGCCCGTCCACCGATGGCGTGGTGAAACACCCGCACGAGCTGGATGACGTCGTCGCGAAAGTGCCGAGCGCTCGCCCGACCATGGTGACGGAGGTCGACGAGCTGGACCCCGAAGTCGATTCCCCGCCGCGCGACGAGCAGGTTGTCGATCTGCAGGTCACCGTGGTACTCCCGGATCGCGTGGAGTTGCTCGAGAGCGCGGAGCAGCGCGTGGAGCAAGTGCATGGCCTCGAAGGGCGACAGCCGACGACCGGGCTGGCGATCGAGGAAGTCCGACAGCCTCTCGCCCTCGACCAGATCGCTGATCAGGCACGTGACCGCCGTGCCGTGATAACGCAAGCTCACCGCGTGGTGGTATTGGACGACCGCCGGGCAGTCGCGGAGGCGGATGAGCTTGTTCGCGTAGAAGCGGGCCGCCCGATCCCGCACGTTCTGATGCGGGTAGAAGACCTTCGCGGCGCGATCGATGCCCGTCCGCGCTTCGGTGACGCGGTAGAGCTCCCCTTCCCGCCCGCTACCGATCTGCGCCCGGACCAGATACCGGCCCGCAAGGACCCGGCCCGGCTTGAAGTCGAACACTTCGATCTGATTGTTCACCTGCGACATCGCCACCCGGAGATCCCCAGACGATTCCTGACCGTACAACATACCTACATCCGGCCTCGCCGCCACGGCTTTTGTGAGGCGGCGAACTACACTGATTTGATGTCCACGAACACCGAGCTGGCCCGGATCTTCAGCGAGATGGCTGCCATTCTGGAGCTGACCGGAGCCAATGTCTTCCGGGTCAACGCCCACAACCGCGTGGCCCAGGTCCTCCGGGAGATGACCACCGACGTGGCCGCGCTCGCCGATGACCCGGCCCAGCTGATCGCCATCGAAGGCATCGGCGAGGGCAGCGCCAAGAAGATCATCGAGTACGTGAAGAAGGGCAAGGTCTCCGAATACGACACGCTGCGCGCGTCCATTCCGATCGGACTGCTCGAGGTGATGGCGATCCCGGGGCTTGGGCCCAAGACCGTGCGCCTGCTGTGGGAAAAGGGCGGCGTGACAAGTCTGTCGTCCCTCAAGGCGAAGCTCGAGTCGGGCGAGCTGGAGGGGCTGCCCCGCATGGGCACCAAGACGCTCGAGAACATCAAGGCCTCGCTCGAGTTCAAGGCCCGCGCCGCCCAGCGCACCCGCATCGGACAGGCCCTGCCCTTGGCCGAGGCCATCGTGGAGCAGCTCTCCACCGTGACCGGCGTGCGCCAGGTCCAGTACGCCGGCTCGCTTCGCCGGGGACGGGAGACGATCGGAGACATCGACATCCTCGCGTCGACGACCCGCCCCAAGGAACTCGGCGAAGCGTTCCGCTCGATGAGGGAGGTCGAGCAGGTGCTGGCCGGGGGCGAGACCAAGAACTCGGTTCGTCTCGAAGGCGGACTCCAGGTCGACCTCCGCATCGTCGAGGACAAGGCCTTTGGAGCCGCCTTGCTCTACTTCACCGGGTCCAAGGAGCACAACGTCGTGATGCGGGAGCGGGCGGCCAAGCGGAGCCTGCGACTCAACGAGTACGGTCTCTTCCCCGCCGAGAAGGGACAGAACGCTCCGCCCCAGCAGCGCGGGGTCAAGCCGATCGCCGCCCGCACGGAGGCGGAGGTCTACCGCGCGCTGGACCTGCCGTTCATCCCGCCCGAGCTTCGCGAGAATCGCGGTGAGTTCGATGGTCAGCCGCCGGAGCTGATCGAGGGCTCCGACATCAAGGCTGAGCTGCACGCACACACGGTCGCTTCGGACGGAAAGCTCACGATCGACGAGCTCGTCCGCGCGGCGAAGGCCCGCGGGTACCACACGATCGCCGTCACCGACCACTCCCAGAGCTCCATCCAGGCCAATGGTCTTTCCCCCGATCGTCTGCGGAAGCACATCGAAGCGGTGCGGGACGCAGGCCGCAAGGTCAAGGGCATCACCGTCCTGGCCGGGGCCGAAGTGGACATTCTCGGCGACGGACACCTCGACTACGACGACGAGCTGCTGGCGGAGCTCGACATCGTGGTGGCCTCGCCCCACGTGGCACTGCGACAGGATTCCAAGAAGGCGACGGAACGGCTGGTCAAGGCGATCAGCCATCCGCTCGTCAACATCCTCGGTCACCCCACCGGCCGCATGATCGGCAGCCGGGAGGGGCTGTCCCCGGACATCCACGCGCTGATCGAGGCCGCGATCGCGCATGACACGGCCCTGGAGATCAATGCCAACCCGCTTCGCCTGGATCTTCGCGACATCCACGTGCGAGCTGCGGTCGAGGCTGGCGCCTTGCTGGCGATCAACACCGACGCGCACCGAACCGAGCACTTCGACTTCCTGCGCTACGGCATTCTCACGGCCCGCCGCGGCTGGCTGACCGCCGAGCAGTGCATCAACACCTGGTCGAAGCAGAAGCTGCACCGCTGGCTCGCGGCGAAGAAGAAGGCGTCCGCCTCCGCCAAGCCGACGAAGAAGAAGACGGCGAAGGCCGCCAGGAGCTGAGGACACCACGAGCTCATCGCCGGAGGCGCCGCCCTCCCCTCGACCGCACGCACCCGGCAGGCCCGCCCCATGAACACCATCATCCGCGGCGACAACCTCGATGTCCTGACCTCGCTCCCCGCGCAGTTCGCACGGCTGATCTACATCGATCCTCCCTTCAATACGGGAAAGGTGCAGGCTCGGCAGCGCATCAAGACGTTGGCCTCCGACCGTGGTGATCGAACGGGGTTCGGCGGCCGGCGCTATCGCACGCAGGCCATCGAGAGCCCCGTCGGCTTCCGCGATCAGCATGCGAACTTCCTGGACTTCTTGTTGCCCCGCATCGAGGCCGGCCTGCGCACGCTCACCCCCGACGGCTCGCTCTTCGTCCATCTGGATCACCGGGAAGTGCACTACGTCAAGGTCGCTCTGGACGAGCTGCTTGGGCGGGAGCGGTTCATGAACGAGATCATCTGGGCGTACGACTTCGGCGGCCGTTCCAAACGGCGCTGGCCGGCGAAGCACGACACCATCCTCTGGTATGCCCTGGATCCGTCCCACTACCCCTTCGACGAAGCGTCGATCGACCGCATTCCGTACATGGCTCCGGGACTGGTCGGACCGGAGAAGGCCCGGCGCGGGAAGTCCCCCACCGACGTCTGGTGGCACACGATCGTTCCCACCCGGAGCCGGGAGAAGACCGGCTATCCCACGCAGAAGCCGCTGGGCCTGCTGAACCGAATCGTCAAGGTGCACACCGAGCCGGGCGACACGATCCTCGACTTCTTTGCGGGCAGCGGCACGATCGGAGAAGCCGCCGCGCAGCACGGGCGCCACTTCGTCCTGATCGACAGCAATCCCGAAGCGATCCGGATCATGGCCAGGCGACTTGCCGACTTCTCACCGAAGGTTGTCGACTCACCGAAGGTCCTCGACGCAACCGCATCAAGGCACCGCGACCATTGCGTTCCGTTTCCCCAAGCGCTTCCCGTGCGCTTGGTCCGCTTCCATCGATCACCTATCATCCGACACTCATGTTCGAGACCCTCACCGATCGATTCAACGACGTCTTCCGCAACCTCTCCGGACGGGGTCGAATCACCGAGGAGAACGTCCGCGAAGCGATGGGCGAGGTGCGCACCGCCCTGCTCGAGGCCGACGTGCATCTCGACGTGGTCAAGTCGTTCTGCGAAGACGTGCTGCAGGATGCCGTCGGCCACGAGGTGACCAAGAGCCTCAAGCCCGGCCAGGAGATGATCGGCATCGTCCACCAGCGCCTCGTCGAGCTGATGGGGCCGGTGGACAGCCACGTCATGCTCGTCGAACCGCCGCCCACGATCATCATGATGTGCGGCCTCCAGGGCTCGGGGAAGACCACGACCTGCGGCAAGCTCGCCGCCTACCTCGATCGAAGGGCAAGAGTTCGATGGTCGTGGCCGCCGACCTCCAGCGACCGGCGGCGGTCGAGCAGCTGCGCACGGTGACGGAGACCGTGGACGCCGAGCGCCAAGGGCAGCGCGGCGGTGCGCTTCTACGCCGAGCCGGACAAGTGCGCCGAGTACGGCAAGGCGGTCGGCGTGGCGGTGGGCGTCTGCCAGCGCGCGCTGCACGCCGGCCCGCGAGGAGAAGATCGACGTCCTGATCCTCGACACCGCCGGCCGGCTGCACATCAACGACGAGCTGATGGGCGAGCTCCAGGGTCAATCGCGCCGCTGAAGCCGCACCAGATCTATCTCGTCGTCGACGCGATGATCGGCCAGGACGCGGTGAACTCCGCGCGCGGCCTTCCACGAGCGGCTGGCGATCGACGGCGTCATCCTGACCAAGTTCGACTCCGACACCCGCGGCGGCGCGGCCCTCTCGGTCAAGCAGGTGACCGGCGCGCCGATCAAGTTCATCGGCGTCGGCGAGACGCTTCGACGCGCTCGAGGAGTTCCACCCCGAGCGCATGGCCGGGCGCATCCTCGGCATGGGCGACGTCGTCTCGCTGGTCGAGAAGGCGCAGCAGGAGGTCAGCGAAGAGGAAGCGGAGCGCCTGGCCGAGAAGATGGCCAAGGGCCAGCTCACGATGGACGACTTCCTCAAGCAGCTCCGCTCCATCCGGCGGATGGGTCCGATGAAGCAGCTGCTGGGCATGCTTCCCGGCGTGGGCTCGGTGCTCAAGAACGTCGAGGTCGACGACAAGCAGCTCGACCGCCTCGAGGGCATCGTGCACTCGATGACCCCGGGCGAGCGCGACGACATCAAGCTGCTCAACAAGTCGCGGGTCAAGCGCAGTGGCCAAGGGCTCGGGCACGGCACCGGCCGAGGTCAACAAGCTCACGAAGCAGTTCGAGATGATCCAGAAGCATGACCAAGCAGATGGCCGGACTGGGCGGTGCCGGCAAGCTCAAGGCGATGCGCGAGCTGGCCCGAAGCGACCCGGGCATGATGCCCGGCGCGCGCATGCCCTCCTTCGGCGGACGGGTCTCGACGAAGACCGTGAGCCCCAAGACCAAGTTCAAGCCGCGCAAGGGCCGGCGGAAGTAGCGCCAGCTGGCTCAATCGGCGCCTTCCCGAGCACGGCCTTTCTAACTTGCCCCTGCCCTTGCCCCTGCCCTTGCCTTGTCCTTGCCCTTGCCTTGTCCTTGCCCTTGCCCTTGCCTCTCACCCGCCCCCTCACCACCACAGGTGAGCGCAACGAGCCCGGCGAGAGGCAGAGGGAGGGCAAGGGCACGGGCAGGGGCAAGGACTGCCTGATTGGAGTCCCCTGGGAACTCAGCCCCGGTTGATCGGCAACGGGTCTTCCGCGTCACCCTTCGCCCAGGCGTGAATCCTGGGCAGGAGCACCTCCGGGAAGAGGATCTTCAGGCAAGCGGCGATGGGGATGGCCAGCAGCATGCCGTAGATGCCCAGGACCGAACCTCCGGCGAGCACGGCCACGATGATGGTGACGGGATCGAGCTTGGTCACCTTGCCCGAGATGACCGGCGTCAGGATGTAGCCCTCGATCACCTGAACGATCGCGAACACGACGGTTGGCCAGAGGAGCACCCACGCCCACCACCACGCCCCGTGCTCAGGATCGCCCAGGCGATCGAAGAACAGCAGCGCCACCGCGACGGGGACTCCGATACCGCCCAGATAGGGAACGGCGCAGAACACGCCGATCAACAGGCCCAGCAGAAGCGCATACGGAACCCCGCAGATCATCCAGCCGATGGCCAGCAGGACGCCCATGACGAGGCTGATGACGATCCGTCCCCGCACGAATCCCGAGACCACGGCGTCCATTTTGTTCAGCAGCAGAATCGTCTGCTTCTTGTTCTTCTGCGGCAGGAGGTTGCGGCCGAAGCGGATGAAGCCGGGATACCACAGGCTGAAGAAGAAGAAGTAGAACGGAATGAGGAAGAGCAGCAACCCGGCTTCGAGCACGGTGCCGAGCATCCCGAGCACGGCGTGCCACCCTGCTCCCGCGAGACCGATCCAGCTGGGTGACCATCCCGGCGGCCGCGCCGCGGAAGCGTCGGGGTTCCTCAGCATGGCTTCCGCCACGAGTTCGCGCACGCGCTCTTCGGTGAGCGGCGCCGCTTGCTCCTGGGGCGCCGCAGCGTCCAGCTGATCCGCAGCCGCCGGCGATGGATCCAGCGCCTCGGACGTCGGCGGTCCTCCCGGCAGAAGGTCGATGACGCGCCGGTATTGGTCCTGGTACCCGCTCGGAATCAGCGTCGAGGCCCTCTCGAGGTTCGTCCTGATGCGCCCGCCCCGCAGATCGTTGAACAGATCGATGGACTGCGCGACCATCAGGGGAATGACCACGGACAGGGTGGCGAGCACCAGGACGACCACCAGCGCCATCAGACCGCTGACGACGCGAGCGCGGGTCACCCGCGGGCTGCGGCTGAGCTTGCTCACCAACGGCTCGAAGAGATAGGCCAGCAGCAGGGCGATCAGGAGGGGAACCGTCACGGCGCGCAAGACATAGCCGGTCCACACGATCCCGAGCGCGGCCGCAACGACGAGGATGTCGCGGACGGCCTGGATCTGCCACACGTGCACGGTGGCGAAGGACGGCAGGCCCTGTTCGTTCGCCTGAGTGTCCTCTGAACGAGAAGGACGAGGTGAGTCGGACTTCCGTGCCATCGCACAGAGCGTACTTCTGCTTCTCGATTTGAGCTAGAGCGGTTTCCGTCCAAACGTAGCGTTTGGAACGTCGGCGAGGCGCAGGCGGATTGCTCTGTTGCCGATGCAGCCCGACAAAGCCACGCGCCGCCACAGCCAGCTCCGGACACTACGTTTGGACGGAAGCTGCTCGAGAGCGACTGAGGTTCTGCCGCTCGTCGGAGATTCAGTTCCGGCCGATCCGCATCGTCAGCTCGTCTTCGTTGAAGGCCTCCGCGAAGTCGTAGACGGCGCGGAAGTCGTCGAAGATGTCGTTGGGCGTCTTGGTCATGAGCCCGGCGTCGATCATGGCGAACACCAGCCGGCCGAAGTCGTCCGTCCGGCGGATGTTCCAGTGATTGAGCACGATCGGGGCGAGCATGCCGTACTGCTCGATCGCATAGTCGCGGAGACCGAGACAGAGCTGCTGTCCGGAAACGTGCCGCTCGCTCTCGGGAAGCGACTCGGGATCTTCATGCGTCTTCTCCACGGTGTAGCTCAGACCGTCGCGCACGAAGTTGTACGCCTCCACCGGATAGGGGCCTGCCTGTTTCAGGAGCTCCTTCCAATCCGCTGCGGGTTTCTGCGACTGTCCCATTGAGGTATCCCGGGCCGGCGGAAGACGCGCTCCGCGACGCCTTCAATAGTATCGGAACGAAGGCCGCCCGGCCAACAATGCCCCTTTGTCTATCCCTGCCCTCTGCCTCTCCGCGCGGTGAAGGAGTCGAATTCGACGCGGAGGGCCGCGGAGATGGCAGGATGGAGTTCCTGTGTACGAGAACCGCCAATGCAGCACGCTACCGAGAAGCCACGGGCACTCCGCTGATCAGTCGTCAAAGGGCCGCGTCGGGACGCACTGCGCCCGACCGTGCCGACGTGTCGATCATGAGGTAACGCTCCGCGGCCCTCAGCGGCCCTCCGCGGTGAATGGTCTTTGGGAGGTAGCGGAGCAGGCGCGCACCCGGTCGAGGATGAAGAACCGCAGCGGAGCTTCCGCCCACGCTCCGGCGTAGTCGACGCCGATACGGGCTGAACTCCCCACCAATCGCTCGGGCAGAGCCCGGCGCCGCGTGCGCTCGATGAAGAGCTCGGCGCTGGTTCGTAGATCGACACCATCCAGTCGACGGTCGATCGAAAGGGCCTGGGTCAGCTTGGCCGGACCCGAGCAGAGGTCGCGCTCCCGCCGCGCCCCCGGGCGGTGGCGGTACATCGTGTCGAGGCCTTCCGTCGGCGAAATGGCCCGCACGAGCACGGCCACCCCCTCGTCGGGCTTGCCGCAGACCACGTTGAAGCAGGAGTGCATGCCATAGACGAAATAGACGTAGGTGTGACCGCCGGGAAGGTACATGGACTGGTTGCGAGCAGTTCGCCGGTGGCCATAGGTGTGGGCGGCCCGGTCTTCCGCACCAAGGTACGCCTCGACTTCCGTGATCGAGCCGGCCAGGCGCTGTCCGTCGATCACTCGCACCAGTCGCTGCCCGAGGAGGCGGCGAGCCACCGTCACCGGATCGCGGTCGAAGTCCAAGAACCGCACCTTCGGCGCCTTGAGCACAGCGGCTTTCACAGCCGGCCCCCTCGGATCGGCCCCACGACCCACCGCGGGGCGTGCGACGTGCGCATGACGGAAGCCAGCGGATCCGAGCCGCTGCGAGGACCGGCGGGTACGGCGAGGATCCCCGCGCTCGGACCCGGGCTCAGCGTGACCAGCGCCGGATCGAATCCGAGGGCCCGCGCGCCGGCCACCGTGCCCATGGCCAGCAGCAGCGTCGGTGGCGTGCGATCGCGGCGATACAGCAGTCTCATCTCGTCAAGCACGCTGATGCGCTCCGGCGTGTCGAGACACACCAGACTGTCCGTCCCCAGAGCGACGGGGATTCCCGAGGACATCATGAACCGGTACGCGTGGGGAGGCGCTCCCGGAGAGGGATGATCGAAATACGCGCTCGCCCGCGGACAGTAGGCCACCGTCCACCCCGTCGCGCGAAGCCGCTCCAGCTGATCAATCCCGGCATAGTTCACGTGGGCGACGACACATGGCGTGTCACCGATCAGATCCGCGAGCGCCTCCACCGGGTGGCATCCCACGAGCTCGATCGTCTCGTCCCAGACCCCCAGCCGCTCAAGCATCTCGCGCAGGGGCCCGTTCGAGGTCGCGAGGAGTTCGATCTCCTCCAGGGTCTCGGCGAGATGGGTTGCCAGCAGGTACCCCAGATCCGCTGCCGCGCGAAAGACCTGCGGGCCGCAGGAGTAGAGCGCGTGTGGCTGAAGGCCCAGACGAACACCGCCCACGTTTCGTTCCACGCGGTCGCTCGCCGTCCGAAGCCGCTCGATCGCCTCGGGCTGTCGGCGGCCCAGGCCGAAGACCTCGAGGAAGCTCACCCCGGCGAGGCCCAGCTGCCGCTGCACCTGGATCGGCACGGTCGAGCCCGCCCCGGCGATGTCGCCGACGATGGCGGTGCCGCCGGCGCGGGACAGCTCGACGCCGCGGGTCACGGCCGCGGTGAGCGCTCCTTCGCCGGCCGCGCGGTGCTGCCTGATCCACTCAACCCAGTCGACGAATCGGCCGGAACACGGCACCGGACCGAGGTGGCTGAGGTCCAGGTGGCAGTGGGCGTTGACCAGTGCGGGCAGAAGCACATGTCCCGGCAGATCGACGACCTCCGCATCGGCAGGCGCCCCGACCGAGGCCGGGCTTCCGGCGGCGCGGATCAACCCCTCGGACAGCAGCAGCGCCCGGGAGCGGCGTCGACCCGATCGCCGTCCACGACCGCATCGGCGCGCAGCACGATGGGTCGATCGGGCAGCTCGAGCCGATGCCAGGCGCCGTGCGTTTGGTCAGTCATCACGAGAGACGGTCGCCGGCCATTGCCTTCGGCGCGGCGCAGGTGACAGGTCGTCCACGATTCATCCACCACCCTCGTGCCTGCGGCTTTGGGGGCAGCCAGCCGGCCACGGGCTTCGAAGTTGTCTGTAGCATACGGGTTACGGCCGTTCCGGTCCGGCCGCCCTTCGTTCCCTCCTCCGAGGTTCCTCACCATGCGCGTTGCTGCTTCCCTCTCACTGCTCGGTGTCCTTTCCGCGGTCTCGGTCCTGGGCGCAGGATGTGGCGTTCAGCAGGATCGATATGACGCTCTGCTGCACACGAATCGCACGCTCGAAGAGCAGAACGTCGCGCTGTCCGACGAACAGCAGGCGGTGCAGACCAATGCCTCCTCGCTCAGCCAGAGTCTCGCGGATGCCCGCAACCAGGTCCGGACCCTCGAAGATCGCAACGCGCAAGCTCAACGCGGAGCTTGATCAGATTGCCGGTGAGTACGACCAGCTTCTCAACCGCGTCTCCAGCCTGGAGCTCGGGCCGCTGCCACCCGACGTCGAGATCGCCCTGGTCGATCTGAGCCGCAATTCGCCCGAGCTGATCGCCTTCGACGCGAACCGGGGCATGCTTCGTTTCGCCAGCGACTTCACGTTCGCGCTGGGTTCGGTCGAGCTGCAAACGGAGGCGGCGAATTCGGTGGCGGCGCTGGCGGACATCCTCAACAGCGGCAACGGCGCGGGGCTCGAGGTTCGCGTCGTAGGCCACACCGACAACGTGCCGATCGGTAAGCCCGAGACGCGACAGAAGTACCCGACGAACGTCCACCTCTCCGTGGGCCGGGCGATCTCGGTTCGCAATGCGCTCATCGGCGCCGGCGTCGATCCCGAGCGCATCCTGGTAGCCGGGTGGGGTGAGTTCCACCCGGTCGTACCCAACGGACCCAAGGGTGCCGCCGCCAACCGCAGGGTCGAGGTCTTCCTGACTCCGATGACAACCGCCGCGGTCGTGGTGCCCGTGTACGGCACACCCGAGCCCGCCGTCGACATTGTTCCCGACAACGAGCCGATGAAGTAGGGATCGACCGACGCCGGCCAATGCGCGCCGCCCCGGAATCGGGGGATGCCGCCGTGAGCCTTCCGTTCGCGGCGATCTCTATCCCCTTGTCAATGCGAAGCTTCTGTAAATCACCCCCCTTCGCTCTTCCAGCAGCGCGCTCGATGGTCTAAGCTAGAGTTCGACAGGACGGGAGGAGTTCCTGTTGCATCTGAAGGTGGTGAGTCCGGCCGTTCGAGGCGGTCCGCGGGCCATCCCCGGGTCGTCATCATCCGACCGGATGTCGTTGCGGACCGGCAAACACGCCTCGCTGGTCGAATGGAATTTCTCTCTTTTAGGAGGCCAAGGGCCAATGCGCATCAGTTTCAACAACCTCTTCGCCGGCATCTCGCTCGCGCTTGCGGCCGCCCTGTGCGGTACCGCGATGGGCCAGGACCATCTGCTGCTCTCCGAAGCCGTGGCCACACCCACGACGGACGAGTTCATCGAGATTGGCAATCCCACCGACCAGGTCATCGCGCTGGATGACTACTACCTGTCGGACGACATGGACTACGCCCTCTTGCCCGGACAGTTTGGCGACGGGCCAGCGCCGGATGTCGACGCGACGAACGACTTCATCGCCCGCTTTCCCGCCGGCGCCACGATCGCGCCCGGACAGATCGTGGTCATCGCCTTCAACGGGGCGACCTTCACGACGACGTTCGGTTTCACGGCTGACTATGAGCTGCTGGCGATGGACGCCGCCACGCCGGACATGCTCCCCGCATACGACGGGAGCATTGGCACCGCGGCCGGCCTGACCAACTCCGGCGAGAGCGCGACCCTCTTCTTCTGGGACGGAGCGAGCGACCTCGTCTCCGACGTGGACATGGTGATCATTGGCACGCCGACGGAAGCCAACAGCATCGGCAACAAGACTGGCCTCATGGTCGACGGCCCTGATGCCGGCCCCGCGCCGTCCACGTACGCCGACGACGCGTTCACGATGCCCCAGCAGACCAGCGATCCGGGCTTTGGCGTCTCGACGAAGCGCATCGCCTATGAGGACGGGTTCGAAGTCCAGAACGGCAACGGCAACGGCATCACCGGCCACGACGAGACAAGCGAAGACATCTTGAGCACCTGGGACAGCGTCTACACGGCGCCGGATCCGGGCGCGTCGCTGCTGCTCAACCCGCCGATGGGCGCGGCCATCTCGATTGCCAAGAGCGGTCCGGCGCTGGCGATCGCCGGCACGCAGATCACCTACACGCTCTCCGTCGAGAACGTGGGCACGGATGCGGCGGAGAATGTTGCGATCATCGACACGCTTCCCGCCGGTCTGGTCTTCGTGAGCGAGGTCAGTCCCGAAGGCGTCACACTGATCGACAATACCGAGCCCGACATCCAGTGGTCCGCAGGCTCCGTCGCCTCTGGCGCTTCGTTCACCATCGAACTCACCGTTGCGATCGGCGAAGCGGTCACCGGCGAGATCGTCAACACCGTCGAGCTGACGACCACCACGAAGAGCGACGATCCGGAGGACAACAGCGACGAAGCCGCGACGACCGTCAGCATGATCGTGACACCCCCGGACAACCTGCGCATCAACGAGATTCGGATCGAGCAGCCCGGGGCGGACAACGATGAGTACTTCGAGCTCAAGGGCGATCCCAACACGAGTCTCAATGGCCTGGCGTACATCGTGATCGGCGACGGTACGGACGGCGACAGCGGTGTGGTCGAAGACGTGATCTCCCTCAGCGGCACGTCGGTAGGCGCGGACGGCCTCTACCTTGCCGCCGAGGCGAGCATCTTCACCCTGACCCCGGTCTTCCTGCTGGACCTCGACACGCCGCTGAACTTCGAGGGCAGCGACAATGTCACTCACCTCGTCGTGGCGAACTTCTCCGGCGCCATCGGTCAGGATCTCGACGTCGACAACGACGGAATGCTCGACGAGCCGCTGCCCTGGACGGACGTCGTGGACGCCGTCGGCTTGATCGAGCCCGATCAGCCGCCGACACCGGGGAGCGAGTACGCCTACGGTGCCTCCCTGGGGTTCGTGGACGTCGGTCCCGACGGTGATTTCGTCCCCGGCCAGGTGTACCGGTGCGAGACCCAGCGCACCTGGACCATCGGCGTGTTCGATCCGTTTGCCGCCGATGCCACGGATACGCCCGCGGCCACCAACCTGGCGTGTCAGGACATCGCCATCCCCGGCGACACGAATGGCGACGGCCAGGTCAACGTGACCGATCTCATCAACGTGATCAACACCTGGGGCAGCGATGGCCAGGGCGAGGGCTTCGATGCCGATCTCAACGGCGACAACGTCGTCGACGTGACCGACCTGATCCAGGTCATCAACGGCTGGACCGGCTGATCGGTCAGCCCACTCCTCCTGTTGCAAGAGCATCCCCCGTCGACCTTCGACGGGGGATTTTTCTTTGCTCTGCATGACGCGATGCGTTGCCCGTCTTTGCCGCGCCCGGCGTGGTTAAGGGCACAACATCACCGCGCTGCGTCTGGTGGCTCTCGGCGATCCGCCGGAACCAGCGCTCAATCGCCGTCGGCATGGCGTCGCGCGCGTCTCACGTCATCGCATGGCGTCGACCGATCCGCGGACGCGCTGCCGCGGCAGGAGGAATACGCCATCATGATCAGACTATCCTCGAAGCACGCCCAACGCTCCTTCCCCGATCGCTGCGGCAGACCGGGCTCTGGCCGGCGGCAGCACACGCTCGCGTGCGGCGACCAGGTCAGGTCCGACGGCAGCGAACGCCGGCCGTCGCTTCGGCGGGTCGATGCCTTCGTTCTTTCTCGAGCCGCGGTCTCGGCGTGCGCTGCGCT
Source organism: uncultured Planctomycetota bacterium (assembly GCA_963697235.1). Lineage (GTDB taxonomy): Bacteria > Planctomycetota > Phycisphaerae > Phycisphaerales > SM1A02 > CAVONJ01. Next base: position 14,157 of record CAVONJ010000026.1, on the reverse strand, counting down.
GGCCCTGCTCGTGGGTGCCGGCGCGTTTGCCGGACCAGCGGTGGTCATCAACGAGGTGGACGTCGATCAGGTCGGTACCGATACCCAGGAGTTCATCGAACTCTTCGACGGAGGAGTCGGCAACACCGACCTGAGCGGGCTGGTCGTCGTCCTCTACAACGGGGCGACCGACGAGTCGTACGACGCCATCGATCTCGACGGCGCCTCGACCGACGGCAGCGGCTACTTCGTCATCGGCAGCGCTGCCGTGCCGGGCGTCGATCTCGTCGCGTTTGCGAACAATGGCCTGCAGAATGGCGCCGATGCCATCGCCCTCCATCTCGGCAGCGCCGCTGACTTCCCGGGCGGCACGCCGGTCACGGCCACGAACCTGGTCGATGCGGTGGTGTACGGAACGAGCGACGGCAATGATGACGGGCTGCTGTCCGTACTCGGTGGACCACAGGCGGATGAGAACGGGCTCGGCGATCAGGGAACCGACTCCATCGGACGCCTTCCCGATGGGGCGGGTTCGTTCACGACGCTGGACCTTCCCACTCCCGGTTCGTCCAACGGCAGCGCGCCGGCGGCCGTCGTTCTGTCGATTCAGAAGAGCGGTCCTCTCGCGGCCACGCCCGGGAACCGCATCACGTATGAGCTCCTGATCGTGAACAGCGGATCCCAGCCGGCCGAGGACGTACTGGTGCTCGACGTCCTTCCCGAGGGCGTCAGCTTCCTGGGCGAGTCGAGTCCGGGCCAGGTGATCCTCGTCGACGATACGGCGCCAGATCTCGTGTGGTCGGTGGGCGCCGTCGGTGCCGATGAGAGCGTTCTCATCGCGCTCACCGTGCAGATCCCCGCGGAGATCACCGGAGAGATCGTCAACAGTGCGCAGGTGACGACCACGTCGGCGGAGGACGATCCCAAGGACAACGGCGACACCGCCACGACGGCGCTCACGGTGGCCACCGAAGTGGTCATCAACGAGATCCTGGCCGATCCCGCGTTCGATCCGGATGATCAGACGGTCGGCGACGCGAATGGCGATGGGATTCGAGAGGGCTCCGAGGACGAGTTCGTCGAGCTCTTCAACAACACCGGGGTCGCCATTGACCTGAGCGGCTGGACGCTCAGCGATTCGTTCAGTGTTCGACACGTCTTCCCTGCCGGCACGGTCCTCGCCGATCAGTGCGCGGTGGTGATCTTCGGTGGCGGGACGCCAACGGGGGCCTTTGGCGGCGCGATGGTGCAGACGGCTTCCGAAGGGACCTTGGGGTTGAACAACACGGGGGACACCATCGTCATCAAGGACGATCAGAGCGTTCTCGTGTGCTCCTATTCGTTCGGTGCCGAGGGCAACAACAATCAATCGCTCACCCGCGATCCGGACATCGTCGGTCCCGATCCGCTGGTCTTGCACGAGCAGGCCAGCGGCTCACAGGGCGCACCGTACTCGCCAGGCTCGATGGTCGATGGATCGTCATTCCCCGATTGCCAGTCGATGCCACCCTGTCCCGGCAACACGAACGACGATGCCGTCATCGACGTCCTTGACATCATCAACGTGGTGCTCGACTGGGGAACCGACGGATCAGCGCACGGCGGCAACCTCATCGACACCGGCGATTCCGGCGGGGTCGTGGACCAAGCCGATCTTCTCGCTGTGCTCGTTTCCTGGGGACCTTGCTCGTAGCAGGGCTAAGGGAACGAACTTGGCAGAGTCCCGGAGGTGCACGGACTTGTTGAGTGCCAAGGGGTTTCGAGACCCACTCATCTGCCGAGCGTCTGCCTTGTCCTCGTCCATGTCAGTTGCCCTTGCCCTTGCCTTCGCCTTCTCGTCGCAACCCGGGCCACCGCACCGAGAAAGGCAGAGGCAGGGCAAGGCAACTGGCGAGGACGGAGGTTCGTGAGCGCTCACCACGACCCGAGCAGCCCGTTCCACGGAGCCACTCGCCGCGTACTCGGACGTCGATGGTCCGCGCCAGGTATGCTGTCTAATCGATGTCATCGAATGCGCTCGCCAACGCCGTCGGTCAGCTCGGCCTGACGATCACGCTCTTCGTGCTCGAAGTGGGGCGTTTTACGCAGTTCGCTGGCGCGACCGCCTACTGGCTGCTATTCCATCCTCGCCGCTGGTTCCGCTTCCGCCTGCTGATGCCGCAGCTGTACGCGGTAGGTGTCGCCTCGATTCCGGTCGTCGCCATTACCGGAGGCTTCATCGGCATGGTGCTGGCCCTCGAGGGATTCGAGCAGTTCCGCGCCTTGGGACAGGAGGGCCGGCTGGGAGGCGTGATCAACGTCTCGGTGGTCAAGCAGATCGGCCCTGTTCTTGCGGCGGTCATGGTCGCTGGCCGCGTGGGCGGCGCGCTGGCCGCCGAGCTGGGCACGATGCAGGTGACCGAACAGCTCGACTCGATGCGGGCGATGGCCGCCGATCCGATTCCCAACCTCGTGGTGCCCCGGTTCCTGGCCTGCGTCATCATGACGCCCGTCCTCACGATCTACTCGGATCTCCTGGGCGTTTGGGGCGGCTGGCTCATCACGGTCAAGCTCTACGGGGTCTCGCCGTTCGAGTACTGGGAGTACAGCGCCACGTTCGTCGATTGGTGGGAGCCGACCTCGGGCCTCATCAAGAGCGTCTTCTTTGGCGGCAGCATCGGGCTGATCGCGTGCTACAAGGGATTCCACGCCTCGGCGGGCGCGGCCGGAGTCGGCGCGCGGCGACCGACGCGTTCGTGAGCAGCTTCCTGGTGATCATCATCCTCAACCTCCTGCTGGCCCAGCTGCTGAACACGATCGACGCCCTGTTCATCACGAAGGGCACCTTGAGCCCGCTGGGTTAGGACTGTCCTGAGCGCTCCGTAGCGGCCTCCGGGGGGCACACTCGCTCTGGTGCTGTCGCGCCGGAGTGATTCCGGGGGGCTCCCCCGTCGGTCTTGCCGACAAGGAGATACGCGATTTGGACGGGAGCTTGAGGAGCGTCTCGCGCCCGATCATGCTCAGGGACTCGATTTCGAGCTTCACGCAGACGACTGTGGGCGAGCGACCGTATCCTGACAGAGCGTTCCGTCCCGTCTCAGGAGCCCCCGATGAAGCTACTGGTGCCTCTGTTCTGCCTATTGATGTCCGCGCTGGCCCCGCCTTCGGGCCGTCCGCCGACTGGGCCTCTGGAACGTGACTCGCCGCGAAGCTACAACGTCTCCTTTGGCGTCACCATCCAGACGGAGACGCCCGTCGACGCCAGCTTCAAGACGATCCTCAATCTCGAGGATACGCCGATCGTGATGCCCGTCATCTTCCAGAGTACGTTCAGCCGGGTCGACCCCGAATCGCTATCCGCAAAGCTCTGGCTGGACAACCGGGAGGATACGACGCTGAGCCAGCGAACCCGTCTGGACGTTGGCTTTCCCTTCGGCACTCAGCTCGCAGTCCTGACCATTCCTCGGTTCACCGGGCAGAGCTTGCGCTGGCAGTTGGGCTATGGGGTCCAGGTCTACTCGAGCAAGATCGACGAGACCAAGGCCGCTCAAATCCCCTGGCCGCGCACCTGGCCCGAAGAGGTGCAGGACGGCTTGCAGCCCCAGCTCTTCATCGAGTCCGATGAACCGATCTTCGCCGAGACGGTGGAACGCGTCAGCCAGGGCAAGCTTCGGCTGGTTCCGCCGTACATCGCCGCCAAGGAGCTGGTCCGCTACTGCACGAACGAGCTTCAGGTGTCCGGCGACGGCCTGGCGCGACGAGAGTTCCGGTTGCTGGAAGGACTGGAAGTCGACGGCGCTTTGCAATCCGCTCGGCGGGGCGGGGGCAGTCCGCTCGACCTGGTCTGCGTGTGCGTCGCGCTGCTCAGAGCCGCGAACATACCCGCCAGGCCGGTGATCGGGATCGAGGAGAACGCCAGGGGATTGACGACCTTCGCCAGCTGGGCGGAGTTCTATCTGCCCGAGGCCGGGTGGATTCCCTTCGATCCCAACGAGCTGCGGGGCAAGGGAATCCGGAGCAAGGACGTGCGCGAGCCGTGGTCGGAGTTCGGCACGATGAAGAACCTCAACCGGCGGGTCCCGCTGGCCTTTCACTACATGCCACCCGCCACGGTTCAGACCCCGAGGTATCCTGCGGTCTGGGGCTGGGACCCGCGGCCGGCCGGCGCGCCTGGCGCCGAGCAGTTCATCACGCTGGAGATGACGATGCGTCCCAACGTGAGCGGTCAGACGGGCGCCGAGCAGCGCACCGGCGCCCATCGACCGAGATGCACCGCGGAGGGCCGCGGAGCGTTGAACCTGATGGTGAGACTCGGCACCGTGGGTGAGGGCCGCGCGGGCAAGCGTGTCGCAGTCGTCGAACACTGATGAAATGACCAGCAGCTGCTGGATTCGCCGCTCAGCGATACGGTCGCCTCTATCCCGCATTTCTCACCACCATCTGCTGCGGCTGCGTAGACCGCCCGCTGGCGGCGTCGCTTTCGGCACATCGAGGCGTCGAAGGCATGACCAGCCGTCTCCGCCTCGATGGCCTCACCTCCTTGCCAGCGAACCGTCTACGCACCCTCGCGACGATGTTGATGAGAAATGCGGGCTAGCGTGAGCGCGTCGATGGCATCCGTCTTCGCCAGGCGGCCGCGGGCGCGGGCGAAGTTTCGAACCTGACGGGGGTTGATGCGAACCACGGTCAGTCCCGCACTCATGAGTTCCAACATGATGAACGCGTTCGTACCCACCCGTCGCTTCGAGAACGACCAAGTCGACTCGAGCTGCCTTGAGTCTTCGGATGAGCTTCTCACGTCCATCCGGCCCGGAGTCGAACCGCTCAACAGAACGACTCCCGCTGATGGCGAGATCAAACTGAGACTTGGAAACATCAATGCCTGCGGTACAATTGTTCATGAGACCCTTCCTTGCGAATGCGGGCTTGCGACTGCAGCGGCCCCAGCGACTGTTCGGGAGGCTCAATCAAGCTGGTCGGGATCTTGCTGCCGGACGGTTGCAGGACAACCTAGGATGCCACGATCACGCGATCAGCTGCCCGTGACCGATTACGCCGGTCGCGGGCGTTTCTATTTGATGGGCTCTTTGTTCCAGATACAAGGATGCCGGCGGGTCTGAGCGGCGCCGGACCGGCGAGGGTCGAGCCGCAGGAGGCGGCGACGCCGCAACAAAACCTCAAACCTGCGCACCCAACCCCAAGAACTTCTCAAAACCAGCCGCATGGATGCGGCGACGGCCCCGCAACCCTCGACCACCCAACGCGTGTCGCGCACCCTCTCGACAAAGACAGGCCCCGCTCACGCAACCGCCGGCAGGATTACCGGTGGGAAAAGGAGGGGACAGATCGATTTCGCATTCACCCGGAGGACCGTCGCGCGTGCTCACGATGTGGATTCAGGTCAATTGGATGAATTCGGCAGTTTCTGGCCGCAGGACACTTGACACCCCCCCCCCCCCAATGGCGCATAAGGTGAACGTGGCTGATCCGCCTCTCTCGAAACCAGGAGCAATCATGCGCCCTCCGACGCTCAAATCCTGCTTCGTATTGGCGATAGTGGCTGGAGGTATCGTCCACGCGGCCGTGGCCCAGTGTCGGTACGAGGTGACGGCGATCATCCAGGCGCCATTCTGCCCGCCGCCGCTTGACCATGCTCAGGCAACCACCGGTCTCGCGCTGAACGAGGCGATGATGGTCGCCGGGCACTACCAGACCTGCTACGTCGGCCCCATGCGGAGCTTCATCTGGACGCCGGAAGACGGCTTCGCCGATCTGCCGCTGGATCCACCGTTCTTCGAGAGCACGGCCCTCGCGGTGAACAACCTGGGTCACGTGGCGGGTACCTTCAACCCGTCTGCGGCCGGTGTCCCCTCGTCCCAGTGGAGTTTCTGCTGGGATGGACAGGAGTTCCGCGTTATCCCACCGATGGGCGGGCTTGGCGTGGCCGCGGCCAAAGGAATCAACGATCTCGGAGCGGTCGTTGGCACGATGACGCACCCAGAGTCCGGCGTCCTCGAGGCATTTGTCTGGCAAGACGGCAAGACCGCCATCATCGGCCCCTTCGAGATCGAGCGGAGCCGGGTGCGCGACATCAACAATCTCGGGCAGGTCGTTGGGTACATGGGGGCCGCCGACCCTTTGAATGCGACGGCTCGCGGATTCATCTGGCAAGACGGCGAGGTGTTCGTCCTACCGCCGATACCCGGAGGTCTGACCAGCATCTGCAGTGCGGTCAACGATTTGGGCCAGGTCGTCGGTGGTGGCCTCGTGCAAGACGCCGACGGTGCGCTTCAAACACACGCCATGCTCTGGCAGCCAGACGCCATGATTGACCTGGGAATTGTCGGTCCGTACTCCAAGAGCGCCGCAACCGATATCAACAACTTCGGACAGGTCGTCGGCGTCTGTCAAGCAACCGCCGACTGCGGCACCTGCAAGACCGCGTTCCTCTGGCAGGACGGCGAGATGTTGGCCCTCGAGGACCTGGTCGACGAACAGGTCTTCGGCACGCTAACGCAAGCACTGGCCATCAACGACCACGGCCAGATTCTGTGCGAGGGCCACATTTACTCGGTGATTCTCACACCGATCCTGACCAGCGCAACTGACCTCGACTACGACTGCCGGACCGATCTCGACGATCTGCTCATCCTCATCGGTCAATGGGGACCGGGCGACGGTGCCGCCGACTATGACGAGGATGGGACCGTGGGGATCTCCGACCTGATCGCACTTCTTCTCAACTGGGGTTAGCCCAGCACAACCGGTGAACAAGTTTCTCATCACAACGTGCGCGATCGGTGCGAGCTCACACAAAGGAGAATCCCTCATGAAACCTGCAAAGTCGCTCGGTGCATCGGCATTCGTCGCATTCTTGTCGTTGACGACGACTACTCTGGGTGGCATACCTGACGATGTCCGCGTCGTCGACCGCAACGCCCCTGGTCCCGGCAGCAACGGAGAGACGTGGGCTACAGCCTTTAGGACTCTCCAGGATGCACTGACGGCCGCATCGGAGCCCCAATCTAGCATCACCCAGATCTGGGTTGCCGCCAGCACGTACACACCCACCGACGATGCACAACCCGACCCCGAAGTGAGCTTCAACCTCGTGAACGGCGTGGCGATCTACGGCGGATTCCTCGGCAACGCCGATCCCGGCGGAGGCGAAGAGGATCTCGCAGAAGCCGATCCTCTGGCCAACGAGACGATCCTCAGTGGCGACCTCGGCACGGCTGTGAATTCGTATCATGTTGTTCGAGGGCGTCCGTCCGACGAGGGTCGAGCCGCAGGAGGCGGCGACGCCGCAACAACACCTCAAGCCTGCGCACCAGACCAAAGAACTTCACAAGACCAGCCCGCATGGATGCGGCGACGGCACTACAACCCCTCGACCACCCCACACGCGTGTTCGCGCACCTCCCCAGTCAATCCCAGGCGCATTTGCACGACGCTCCAACAGGAGAGCGGCGCCGGACGTCATGGTGCATTGCATGCACCCTACGAATCGTAACCCGCGCCGGTCGCGCAATCGTCGGCAGGTCAGCGCCCGCGGCAGGAAGCCGCGGGAGCGTTGGTGCTTTGCGTGACGGGAGCCGGCATGGATGCCGGCGGCTTTGCAAAGCCCGCGGGCCAGAGGCCCGCCATGACCAAGCCCATCCCACGCCGGAGCTTCCTTAGGCGAGCCGGCAGGACTGCCGGCGGGTCTGAGCGGCGTCCGTCCGACGAGGGTCGAGCCGCAGGAGGCGGCGACGCCGCAACAACACCTCAAGCCGCGCACCAACTCAAAGAACTTCTCAAGCCGAGCCGCATGGATGCGGCGATGGCACTACAACCCCTCGACCACCCCACGCGCGTTCGCGCACCTCCCCAGTCAATCCCAGGCGCATTTGCACGACGCTCCAACAGGAGAGCGGCGCCGGAAGTCATGGTGCATGTAACCGTACGGCGAACCCCCTCAGCAGTCCGGTACCAATGCGGTACGAAACAGCGGCGGGTGGTCGGACGCTTGGCTCCCGAGATCAGGGCCACCCAATCACCCGGAGTCTCTCTTGAACCACCGTTAGGTCCAGTTCGCGACGACTTCAAGAAGATCATCCAGCGTGACAAGGCCATCTCCATTAATGTCCGCAGAGACGTCGTTGCTGCCCCACGCAAGAACGACCGCGATAAGGTCCAGGACATCGACTACGCCATCACCATTGACATCAGGTGGCCTCACTTTTGGGGCCCCAAAGTGGAGGTCATCGATGTTGACCTGGTCATCCACCCAGTCTGAAATGACAGCAGCATCGAATGGTTCGGTCGACACAAGACCAGCAAAGTTGCCGACTCCGCCAACTGAGAAGTTGCCACTGGTATAAACAAGTTGGCCTTCCGAAAACAACTCGAACTGCGCAACGCACCAGGGAAGTCTGCCGCAATCCAGAACTGCGGGCATAAGAACTCGAGATGAATGGCCTCATTGCCATCGAGGCCCCAGCTATCCGATGGGAAGATGGTGCTCGGTCCAGCTATGTTGTCGTCGCCATCCGAAAAGAGCAGACCGAGCTCGGCAAACTGGTCAGTGATGAAGGTGTTATCATTGAATCCAGTAAACCCAATTGTCACAAAGTCGTTTGCCGTGGCGATCCACTCATCCTTGTCGGTGAACTCGACCACATCGGCGACACCAGGCGGAACTGACCCGAAGAGAAGCACTGCGCCGATCCATAAGTACTTGAACCAGTTCCGCCCCATCTCTTTGATCACATTTAATCTCCATTGCAAATGCGGTACCCTCGCCGGCCGGTCTCTCAGTGTCGGCCTGTGCCGAACGGATCCGGACCGGGACATCCCGAGTACGAGCAGGACTCACCCTGACACTCTGTCAGATAGTGCAACATCCAACAAGCGAAGTTGTCTGAAGCTGTGGTGGCGAGGCTGCTGTTGCTGGCCATCGCCGCCACGAAGAGATCCCAATCCTCTGGATAGCCGAGTCCCACAGCTTCAACAACCGTCTCAAATGGTGCGGTCCCAGACGCAGCCGCGCCACCTTCTGTGCAATTCCATTGGAGATTCTGCACCTCGATGAGGTCGGTGACGTTTACCACACCATCGAGATTCACATCACCGCAGCATCGCGCTCCACTTTGCGAGCAGCCCCAGTCATTGATAACAATGATCAAATCCGCTACGTTGACCACTCCGTCATAGTTGAGATCAGCCGTGCAGTTCCCAAGCGGAACAAGGGTGAATGCGCGAAGACGTCCGTCTGGGTCCTGTCCGCCCCATCCTACAATTTGAACTTCACCGTTTATGTCTACAACGTCTTCAGCGGAAATCAAGGTGAAGTTCGGACCACAGAACCTGCTCACCTCGTTCAGGTCCTCATAGGTCCAGTTCCCGGCATCGTGTATCCAAATCGCGGCGTGGTTTGTCGATAGGTTCCTGCCGACTACGCTCAGCGGCAAATCATCACTAAGGTCATTTGCCCTCGTCTCTTGGGACGGGCAAGTGGCGACACTGCGCGAAGATTGGTGACCGACAGAGGCGTATCCCAGAATAATGCGCGATCCCGGCATTGGTTGACCACCTCTTCAACCCCGACTCCGACCATCTGCCCGGCTTCGTTGGTGCCCAAGGCCGTTCCGTCGATCTCATCAGAGGCTCCGAAGCCAACCGGCTGGGGAAGCGCTGTACCCACGGCGGAAGTGAACCAACCCGTGGCATCCCCTCTGGGGTTCGGGCACGATGGCATTGGGGAGCTCGTAGAAATGCCGGCGATCGGGGCCTGGGAGCCGATCGCCGGAGTTCCGATGTCGTACGCTGCACATGCATCTCATTCAATCCCCGAATCGCTTGCCGGTGTCAGCTGCTGTAGTACACCTGCCTCCCACTTGAAGGCCAAACCACGGAGAGGGTCTTCGAGACCCACGACCTGATAGGGATCCAGGTTGTTCACACCAGTCGCCACTTCAGTCAAGTCAGCGTCGAGTTCGATCGTGTTGGTCATGCCGCCGCCGAGCTCCCAAATGAACCCGTTTCGATTGGAGTTAAGCGGGTTCGAATCCTTTATCGCACCAACTACGACGCCGCTATCGTTGACTGCGAACGCTCCCGTCGCTCTCTCGTTGCATGGATCTAGCCCGCATTATTCACGAACGAGCGGGTAACGGCGATCGAGCGGGTTGCCGAGAGCATCTGCGACGCGTGGTACGATGCCGGCGCGGTGTTTCGGCTGTCGGAGCGTGCTGGAGTTGCCTTTCAACTGACGATCGGGGGGGGCTTGGCCAGTTCTGGATCACACCGGCGCAGTCGATCGCCGCTCTCCCCGGCTCGATCGGTGTTTGAAGTGCGATCGGCGCGCTACGACGCCGGTGCCGGACGAGGACGGAGGATGGTCGCAAGCCGCCTGAACGCATTTGCCCAGACGTAGGACTCCGGTAACGCGATATGCACCCGCCGCCACGTCATCCGCACACGAGCTGCAACCTTCAACAGCCGTTCTCGGAGTGTTCCGATCTGCGCTCTCCGCAGGTCGGGATCGTCCGTCAACTCGCGCAACACCTGGAACAACATGTACGCCGCCGTGCTCAGGAGGACACGGAACGAGTTGGCGAGGAACGACGTGCAACTCGTACGGCCAAGATCCACGCCGACGAGCAGCTCCTTGATCCGATTCTCGACGTCACCGCGTTTTCGGTAGATGCTGTAGGCGTTCTCGGGTTGGTGCCGCAGGTTCGTGACGAGGAAGCGGCAGTTGTCTCGAGGCTCGCGTCCGGCAATTACCGTGACCTCGGCCTTGATGATGATGCGTCGCTCATGAGGCCATTTTCGCGTCGCGTACGAACACTCGCCGAATCGCCGAGCCGTCTCAACGCTTCGCTTCTGCTCGGCGCAGCTTGCTTCATCAGCGGCTCGGCGATGCGTTTCAGCCGCTTATTCGTGGGCATTCCGACGAGGTACTCCACACCCAGGTACTCCAGCCAATCAAGCAGATCCGGAGTGGCGTAACCACCGTCGAGGCGAACACGCAGCCGGGACTTCGGCCATGCGTCCCGCAACATCGTGACCAGCCGGCGAAGCATGCACGGCGCCGAACGCGTGGGATGGGCATTCCCCGGCCGCAATACGGCGCCGACAAGATGCTGCGTTGGCTCATCGTCGAAGGCCACGAACATCGCCGTCGGCAGATAGCACCATGATCCGTAGTGGCCGTGATAGAACGCGAACTCCTGCTGGCCATGCGTCGGATCGTCGGTCGGATCGAGGTCGATCGTGATGAGTCTCGGCCGGCGTCGGCCACGACGGCGACGCTTGTGGTGTTGGACAACGGCCTCGGCCAACCCGCAGCCGATCCGAAGCAACTCAGTCGCCCCGAGCGAGTTCTCGAACCGCGAGAGTGTCGACTGGCTCGCCAGTGTGTCCGACTCGTCGTCGACCGACCGGCCGGAAGCGAGCCGCATCATCGGGTCGCTGGCGAGTTGCGCCGAGTCGTTGCAGTCGCTGTACCCGCAGGCGATCCCGAAGATCCGCTGCCGGATGAGCTGCTGCACAGTGTGCTCGACTTTGCCCGGCTGCCGGGGATCATCGATGAGCCGGGTGAACACCTCGGTCAACCCAAGGAGCCGATCGGCACCACTGAGCAGAATCACGCCCCCATCCGAGCTCGTCGTCGGCTCGTCGAACGAGATTCTGGTAGGTTTCGCGTACAGTTCTTCGAACAAGACCGGGTCAGCGCGGCGCCCATCCATGAGCATGTGCTCCTTGACCGAGTTGTTTTGAGCAACTGCTTGTATAGCAGCACAAAACGGTCAATGGGCGTCGCCGGCCCGGTTTCTTCATGCATAATCCGGGCTAGCACATGAATAGGGATATGGTCAAGTTTTGTGGATGAGCGTCTCGCATGATCAGGCGGCGACCTTGCGTTCTCCGTCGATGAACTGCACGCCCTGGATGACGTGCGTGAGTTGCTCGTGACCGTTGAGCTTGCGCCATGACCGCTCGGCGGCCTGGGCGAGCTTGAAGACCATCGCCAGGCACGCGGCCCGGCTTCCGTTGCCCTTCGTTCGGCGATGCCGATGTCGGATCGTCGCGAACGTCGACTCGATCGGGTTCGTCGTTCGCAGGTGTCGCCAGTGCTCCGCCGGGAAGTCGTAGAACGCGAGCAGCTGCTCGCGATCCTTCGCCAGGCATTCGACCGCCTTCGGGTACTTCGCGCTGTAGTCCTCGACGAAGCCGTCGAAGGCGGCGTGCGCTTCCTTCCGCGTCGCGGCCTGCCAGATCTCGTGCAGCCGCGCCTTCGCCTTCGGATGCATCGACTTCGGCATCGCGTTCAGTACGTTCGCCGGTCTTGTGCACCCAGCATCGCTGCTCGCGCGTGGCCGGACCAGATCTCGCGGATCGCCGCCCAGAAGCCAAGGGCGCCGTCGCCGATCGCCAGCTTCGGGTCGATGGTCAGACCACGCCGCTTGATGTCGCGGATGAGCTCGAGCCACGAGTCCTTCGACTCGCGGTAGCCATCGGTGACGGCGATCAGCTCCTTCTTCCCGTCAGCCGTTGCGCCCATGAGCACGAGGATGCACTGCTTCGCCGTGTCGTCGTCGCCGAGGCGGATGTTGAAGTAGACGCCGTCGGCCCAGACGTACACGTACTCCTTCTCGGTGAGTGAGCGAGAAGCCCATTCTCGCTGTTCTTCCTGCCAGCCGCTGATCAAGCGGTTCACGGTGGACGCCGACAAGCCCGGTGACTTGCCGAGGATGGCGCCGAGCGCCTCGTTGAAGTCGCCGCCCGAGACGCCGCGCAGGTAGAGGTACGGGATGAGCACGTCGAGCGACTCCGTGCGCCGGATGTACCGCGGCAGCAGGACCGACTCGAACGCCTCGCGCTCCGCCGGCCGGCCGACGATCATGCACGCGCGGCTTGCGGACCTCGATCGGACCGATGCCCGTCTGGATCGTTCGCGGCGGCTGGTGGCCGTTGCGGACCACGAGGCGGTGGCCTTCCTCGTCAAGAAGATCCTGACGGGAGGCGATCCAGTCGGCGACCTCGGCGTCGATGGCGGTCGCCAGCATCTGCTGGGCGCCTGTGCGGAGCAGCTCGGTGAGGACGTCCCTGGGCTCGGCGTCTGGCAAAGGGATGCTGTCGGTGGTAGGTTGATTCACGGTGGCGGACTCCTGTGCTTGGTGGTACTTGCACAAGATACGCCGCCTTCTTTCTGCGATCACCTCATCCACAACATCTGGTCATACCCCAGCGCCTGAAAGTCTACGACTGTATCTTCGAAGGCAATGAGGCAGCAGATTCCGGCGGCGCGCTACGCATACGCGGCGTCGCCTTCGTCCCCATGGGCGAAGAACGGGAAGGCTACGTCGACATCGTCAACTGTCTCTTCGTAGCCAACGAAGCACAGAGTACCGCCGGCGGGTTCCTGACGCCGAAAGCCGAAGCCAATGTCATCAACAGCACGTTCACTGGAAATGCAGCCCCTGGCGTCGGCGGAATAGACGGGAGCGACGGCGGAGCCTTGTCCGTCCGAAACTCCATCCTGTGGGACAACGGTGGAAGCACTCTCAGCGACCAGCTCGCTACGCCAGCGACGTTCTCACTCAACTACAGCTGCGTGCAGGGCCTCACCCCCGGACAGTTCGGCGGCGTCGGCAACATCGCCACCGACCCCAGCTTCGCCGATGCCGGATCCGGCAACTACCGCCTCTCCGCCGGCTCGCCGTGCATCAACGGCGGAGATCCCGACCAGTCCGTCATCCCGGACGACGTATTCGATCTCGATCAGGACGGCGTCACCACGGGCCAGAAGACGCCCGACCTCGACCTGACAGCTCGAGTCGCCGATGACGTCGTCGATATGGGACCGTACGAAAGCGGGAACTGTGCGACGGACATCAACAACGACGGGGTCGTCAACGTGACAGATCTCATCAGCGTCCTCGGCGGCTGGGGAGCATGCCCAGGTCCGCCCGATCCCTGCCCAGGAGATACAAACGACGACGGAGTCGTTGATGTGATCGACCTGGTCGCCGTGATCCTGACGTGGGGCACCAAATGTGCTGTCGACCAGAACCCCCCGCAATCAATTGCCGAGTGCGTGAACAAGATCGGTGACGATCCCATTGCGATCTTCAGCTGCATCCAAGCGTCCGGGTATTTTGATTAGGACTCTCGGATCGCCAACGGGGTTGGCGGATCGCGAGTGCCACG
>CAVONJ010000025.1:0-45337 GCA_963697235.1 uncultured Planctomycetota bacterium | reverse complement strand
CGCGTTCGAGTGGAATCCTCGAAGAAGAGGTTCGCGACGATTCGCCCAGACAGGACCTCGAGCGGCGGCGCTTTCCGCCTCGCGACCGGCTCGAAGCGCTCCGCGGCGATCCAGGAGGTCCAGGAGGTCCTCCGAGGAAAGGCCTTCGAGCGTGAGCAGGTTCCGTCCATCCCAGCGATCTGGATGCATCGGAGGCGTATTAGACTCGCAATCGCCGGAGAAGCCCAATCGGTCGCTCGCACGCGAGCGGGATCACCCGCTTCGACACCCCTGACCGTGCCTTCCGGTCTCGGCCGCGGACGGTCGAGCACGCCCACGCCCGGATGCACCCAGCCGGGTTCACTCCGGGTCTGCTATCCCCAGTTCACGATCACGTTGACCAGGTCCGTGACGTCGACGACTCGATTGCAGTCGGTGTCGCCGTCGCACGGGCTGGGAAGAGCATCACACTGGCCCCAGGCGAGAATGACCGTGATCAGATCGAGCACGTCCACGACGCCGTTGCGGTCGAGGTCGGCCCGGAGCCCGGCGAGAGCACGATCGTCCCCTCGTCCATGTCGACCGGGGCGCTCTTGCCGTGCTCCACCCACAGGTCGTACGCGACCCTCGCCTGGCGGCATCTGGTCGAGGTTCGTGTCGCGCAGGAACTCGATGTACTCCTTGCTCGTGGTCTGGTAGTAGAGCGTCACCACCGCGCGGGTCGCGGCCAGGCGGCACGTCGAAGAGCGTGTCGTCCCAGTACTGGCCGTCGGCGTAGGTCGTAGTCGACCGGCTCGGCCTGCACCGCCGTCGAAGCCGCGTTCGTGAAGCCGCGCGGCGGGATGCGGTTGTCGTGTCAGACCTCGTTGTTGAGCACGAGGTGGAACGACGTCCCGCCGGGCAGCGGTCGCTGCGGCGATCGCGTCGTCCATGCCGTGCTGGGCCTCGTAGACCTTCGTGTCGCCGTCGTCGAGGTCGGCGGTGTCGAAGTCGTAGTGCGCCGCGCTCGGCGACGAGGTCGTCGCCGGCGTCGAAGAAGCGCACGTTGAGCCACATGCGCCGGCCCTCCGGATAGCCGGTCGGCAGCTTGTGGCCGGTGTAGTTGACGATGCGCACCTTGAGCTGGTCGCTCGCCTGCGAGAGCTCCATGTCGGAGGCCGCCTGCAGCAGTCGCGATCGTTGCGCTGCACCGCGGCACTCGCACCGAGTTCGGGCGCGAGGCCTTCGATCTGTTCGCCGTAGAGGGCGTGCGACGGCGCCGCAGCACCCAGGTGTTCGCCCCGGCGAAGGTGTGCTGGGGGATGTCGGGTCGAGGGAAGAACGGCGGTCGATCTCCCAGAAGAAGCAGCCGCCGGCGACGACGTCCGGCATGTGGCAGTCCTGGCAGGGCCTCCGGGACCGTGATCGGAAGCACGGCGGTCAGTTGCCGCCGAACCGGCCGTCCGGGAACACGACGCCGCCGTTCGCGAACTGGCTCGTCGAGCCACTCGCTGTACGTGCGCTGCTCGGGGAACATGTCGTACGGATGCTGCGTCGGGTGCGGCTCGCCGATCGGATTCGGCGCGTAGGTGCCGTCCGGCTGCCGCGTGTAGGTCGGAGTGCTCACGTCATGGCATGCGCCGCACAGCGCGGACTGCCGGTGGAACGGGCGAGGGGATGATCTCCGCCGACCCGTGGGGATTGACCGCGATGTCGTCGAACGGACCGCGGCGCACGTCGCTGGGGTCGACGACGAAGCGGCCCTGACCGGGCTCGCTGAAGCCGAACTCCAGATCGGCGAGGATCGTCTCGTCCTGGACGGGGCTGATCCCCTCGACGTACGTCGGGTTGACCAGTCGATGACAGAAGTGGCAGGAGACTGCCATTCAGATCGCCGGCTTCCGGCAGCAGCACGTCGAGGTCGCCGCCCGTCGAGCACCCGGCGAACCACGCGGTCGGCGCATGACAGCGGATGCAGATCTCGCCCGCGCCGGCCGCGTCCTGATTGGCGATGTCCACCGCGGCCTGCCAGACCGGATCTCGCGCCGCCTGGGCCATCATCGAAGCGACCCATGCATCGTGCGGCTCATCGTCGCCGGGAGGACCCTTGGGGGGATCGTTGGGCTCTCCGAAGTCGCCGTGGCACGCAGCACAGTCGCCCACCGGCTGGAACGGTTCGATGCCGAACGGATCCTCGGGCATGATGCCTGGTTGTGTTCCCGGCTGAAAGAAGTCTTCGACGGTGGTCGGCAATTGCGTCTGCCCGCCGCCGGCGAACAGCGTGGCCGAACTCACCGAAACACCAAACGCAGCCAGGGCCGTGATGGTGACACGACCGGCAGAACGCATCGGCAATGACGTCATGGTACGGAGCCCTCTCCTCTTCACCGCAGTTCGAATTGCTGGGCGGCAGGAGCCGAAGATCGCACTCGCAACGACCTTCGCCTCACGCGCTCTCTCAGAGCATAGCCGCGCCACACGCAGACGGGATCCCCAGTGCTTGGGATACGCAGATCCGCTTCCAGCTGATTCGATTTTTCCGCACATTCTCACCGAAGCGGCTCCCTTTCCTACACTGCCACCATCGTGATCATCGCAACACGGCAGCGCGGCCCGAGTTCCCTATCTTCTCACCGATGGGTCTCCATCTCCGTCTGGATCACCTGCACCCTCGCCTCCCTGCTCGGCGGCTGCGCCTCCTCGCCGCCGGGACCCGAGATGCTCTCGATCGACGCGTCGAACTACCCACAGGCCTTCGACGCCGCGCTCGAGGCCGCTCGCAGCGCCGGCATGCCCGCCGCATTCCAGGATCGCCGCGCCGGCATCATCGAGACGGAACCCGATCATGCTGCCACGCTTTTGGAGCCCTGGGCGTTTCAAGGGCAGACGCTGGAGCAACTCACGGAGAACACGCTGAGCAGTCAGCGGCGGCGGGCCCGGTTCGAGTTCACACCGGTCGACGAGTTCTCAATCGCGGCATCCGAAGTTCGCGTCCCGTCCGAGAACGAGCTGACCGGTCCCGATCTGCTGGCGACCGAACAGGTCCCAATCGACCTGACCCGATGGGGCACGCCGCTCGAGCTTCGGGTCTGGGTGTACGTCGAGCGACAGCACCGGCCCGGCGTCCGTCGCAGCACGTGGACCAGGTCCAAGACCACCCAGATGGAGCTCACCCCCAAGCGAGGGGAAGGCGAAGAAGCCGGGCAGCCTTCCTGGCTGCCCGTCGCCCGCGATCCGGCCTTCGAACGCCGGCTGCTCACCGCGATCCAGGCAGACCTCCAGCTCGAGCTGGCCAGTCCGCCCTAGCAGCTTCAGTCCGCACTCCTCACGATCTTCTGCTGCGGCTGCGCAGGTCGGGCCGTGCGACTCAGGAACCTACGTCGCGCACATCTCCACCAGCCGCGCTCGCAGCGCCGGCAGCTGTAGATCGGCGCAGGCGCCCGGCGAGACGCGTTCGGCGATGCTCTGAGCGGGGGAGCGAATCGGGCCGGCGTGCAGCTCCTCGGCCACTCTTCGATACGCCGATCGAAACGGCATGCCGCGCCGCGCGAGGTCGACGGCGCGATCCGTCGCGTGGAGCTCCGGGTCGATCGCCGCGGCCATTCGACGCTCATCGAAGCTGAGGGCTCCGACGACGTCGGCGACGAGTGCTGCGGCGTGCTCCGCCGCGAGCATCGCGCGGATGGTCGGCCCCTTCGTGAGCTGGACGTCGCGGTGGTAGCCGCTCGGAAGCGAGAGCACCTGCTGAAGCTCCGCCACGCCCCGCCACCGTCGCCACCGAGGCCCGCAGGAGCTCGACGACGTCCGGATTGCGCTTGTTGGGCATGATCGACGAGCCGGTGATCAGCCAATCCGGGAGGCGCACGAA
Source organism: uncultured Planctomycetota bacterium (assembly GCA_963697235.1). Classification (GTDB taxonomy): domain Bacteria; phylum Planctomycetota; class Phycisphaerae; order Phycisphaerales; family SM1A02; genus CAVONJ01. Next base: position 41,511 of record CAVONJ010000025.1, on the reverse strand, counting down.
GCCGAACTCGCTGGTGGTGAAGAGGCTCAGGTCCCAGGCCAGGCGGCGCACGTCCTGCAGCAGCTGCCACGCGGCCATGATCGCCTGGCACTCGTGCTTGCCGCGCGCGTTCTGCGCGGCGAGTGGATTGACCTGCAGTCGCTCGAACCCCAGCTCCCGGGCGACGCCCTCACGATCCAGCGGAAGGTTCACGCCGTACCCCGCCGCCGTACCGAGGGGACACGCGTTCATCCACCGATCGGTGATCTCGAGCAGCACCGCGTCGTCGAGGAATGACTCGGCAAACCCCGCCATCCAGAGGCCCACCGACGACGGAACCGCCCGCTGCAGGTGCGTGTATCCCGGCATCGGGATCATCTCGTGCCGCTCGGCGACGTCCAGACAGGTCGCGGCGGCCTCGAGCGCGTGGCCGCGCAGGCTTCGCAGTCGATCGCGTAGCCAGAGGCGCATCGCGACGAGCACCTGGTCATTGCGGCTGCGACCGAGGTGGACCATGCCGCCCCGCGTCGCCGAGCCGAGTGGTCAGCTCCGATTCGATCGCCGAGTGGCCGTCCTCGTAGCGCTCGTCGAGAACGAACGACCCGTCGAGCACGGCCGCGGCAAGATCCGCGAGCGCCGACTCGAGCCCGGCCGCCTGCGCCGCCGTGATCACCCCGATGCGCGCAAGGCCACGGACGTGAGCGGCCGTGGACTCAATGTCGTACGGCAGCAAGTGTTTGTCGAGGCGCACGTCCTCGCCCGTGAGGAAGCGCTGCACGCGGTCGTCGATCGCGGTGCCGGACTTCTGCCACAGCAGCGTGCCCGCCGTCGTCGCCGGATCGGACGGCACCCCAGCACCTGTCTTCATCGCAGCCCTTCCTCCGCGGCCCAGCCGCAGGCGAGGTTGACGTTCTGGATCGCCTGCGAGGCGGCGCCCTTGAGCAAATTGTCGAGCGTCGAGACGACGCGAACGTCGCGGGCATCGCGCTCGCTGACGTCGATCCCGCCGATCGTCGCCGCGTAGGTGCCGACGGCGTCGCGAAGCAGCGGAATGGCGGCGGGCTCGACACGCACGAACGGCTCGCCGGCATACGCGGCCGCGATCGTCGCCGCCGTCTCCTGGGCGTCGTCGGCTCGGCCAGCCGCATGGCGACGGTCATGGAGATGCCGCGGAAGAACGGCCCGACGTGCGGCAGGAAGTGGATGGCATGTCCAAGATGACGGGAGACCTCTCGCTCGTGAACGTGGCCGGTCGAGCTGGTACGGGATCACGTTGTCGCGCAGCCGCTGCGGGTCGTTGCGCGGCGAGGGCGTCGCGCCGGCCCCGCTGTAGCCCGAGACGCCGAAGCAGTGCGGCGGACCGTCGAGCCGGCCGGCGAACGGCGCGAGGGCCAGCATCATCGCCGTCGCGTAACAGCCCGGATTGGCGATGCGCGTCGCGCCGGCGAGCGCACCGCGTTCAGCTCCGGCAGCCCGTAGATCCATGCGTCGTCGAAGCGAAAGTCGGCGCAGAGATCGACGATCATGACCTCGCCTCGCGGGCGGCCCGGCTCGATCGCGGCGACCCACTCCGCCGCTGCCCCGTTCGGCAGCGCGAAGACGTAGACGTCGGCGCGGCCGCGCCGCGAGTCTCGGCCGGCGTCAGCTCGATGAACGACGCGCCCGGTCCGGCCCGCACAGCCCGTCGGGCAGCGGCTGACCCGCCTTCGTGCGTGACGAGGCGAAGGCGAGCTCGAGGCGCGGGTGGCGCGCGAGGAGGCGCAGCAGCTCGGCGCCGACGTGGCCGCGGGCCCCGACGACGCCGACGGTGCGCGTGGCCGAACGCAGCGCAGCGAGGATGACCGTGTCCGACCGTTTCAGCTCGAGAGGGCATAGCGACTGCGCCTTCGCCGGCGTAGCGGCGGTCGGCGATCCACGACTCCGGCAGGTCGACGGCGCGTGCTCGATGCATCGGCCGATCAGCTCGCGATCATTCAGGCCGTACCAGAAGACGACCCACTGTCCCGTCCGCTCCATTCCTTCCGCCTGTTTGAAGTACCACGGGTTGATGGCGTTGTCCCGGCGCGATCTCCAGAAGAGGCTCGGGGTCGACGCCCGGATGCGGCTCCACAGCGAGGCACCGACGCCGAGGCCCTGGGCCCGGGCGGTGACGGCGAACTTGTCGAGGTAGGGAACGCCCGCCTGCTCGGTGATCACGGCGGCGGCGACGTAGTCACCCGCCACGAGCACCATTCGCGGATCGATGGTGTCGAAGTATTCCGGCGCGAGACGCCGACGGAAGCTGCTCTCGAGCGTCTCTCGCAATCGGACCCGATCGACCGCCCCGAGCGAACCGTGGACGCGGATCGGCTCGCCGCGGCGCACGAGCGTGCCGCACCCGCGGTGCGTGAACAGCTCGCGGGCGAGGTGTCCCGGCGACGTGATCGAGACCGAAGCGTCCGCGGGCAGCCGCTCGAGCATTCCGTCGATCTGGCGGATCTTCAGCGCCATGCCCCCGCCGACCCACGGCTTCGCGAGCAGCGCGTCGCCCTCCTCGACGAGATTGATCGCCGGCATGATCTGCCCTCGGTCGTCGAGCAGCCCGCCGGTCGGCGTGAGGAAGACGATCTTGCCCGGCCGCATCGCCACCGCCAGCTCGCCGGCCGCGACGTCGCCGTTGACGTTGAGGATCTGGCCGTCGACACTCTCCCCGAGGCACGCGACGACAGGCAAGCAGCCCGCTGTGCAGCGCCGCGGTGATCGGCTCAGGGTGCACCCGTGTGACGGTGCCGACGAGACCAAGGGCCTGCTCGTTCTGCTTCGTCGCCTCGAACACACCGGAGACGATCGGTCGGGCCCGCGTCCCGCGCACCTCGAGCGCGTGAACCAGCGAGCCGTTGACCTGCTGCAGAACGCGCCGGACGACCTGGAGCACCGCCGGCGTCGTGACGCGCAGCCCGTCGACGGTGTGCGTCGGCACGCCGGCGTCCTCGAGGGCCGCTGTTGATCTGCGGCCCGGCGCCGTGTACGACGACGGGAGTCAGCCCGAACCGGTGCAGCAGCGCGAGGGCCGACGCCAGCTCGTCGAGATCGTCTCGGAGCACGCCGCCGCCGACCTTGATCACGGCGAACGTCGCCGACTTCGCCGCCGCGAAGTCGTGCAGGTACTGCTCGATCTCCACCCGGGAGGCGATGGTCTCGAGCAGGACGGTGAGCATGTCGCGTGTGCGGTCGATCATCGGCGGGCTCCAACCGGTGCGCCGCAGAGCAGGCGCGTGAAGGTCTCCGTCGCCTCGCGAAGCTGCGCGAGGGCGATCCATTCGTCGGCGGCGTGCGCCTGCTCGATCGAGCCGGGTCCGTAGACGATGGTCGTCAGCCCGGCCTCCGCGAAGAGCGCTCCTTCGGTCCAGAAGTCGACCGGCGACGCCGTCACGAGCCCGAGCCGGGTCGCGAGCGCCGCGGCCTTCGCCTCGGCGGCGAGCGGCGGCGCCTCGAAGCGCACGCGCCAGGTCGCGTACCGGTCTGCCGGCGGCAGCGCCCGCAGCGCCTCGACCGCGACGGCTCCTTGCTCGGCGGACCAAGGACGCATGCCGAAGACGACCCGCGCCGATTCGGCCGCCACATTCGCCTTCGTCCCGCCCTCGAACACGCCGATGTTCAGACGCAGGTCCTCGGGGCCCGCCTGCGCGTGGTCGAGCGCGGCGTGGGCCCATCGAACGGCGCGGTGCAGAGCGCTGGCCTCCGCGGCATTGCGGCCAGAGGCGTGGCCGGCCCGGCCGTCGAAGTCCAGCTCGTACGAGCCGACGCCCCGGTGGGCCGTCACCGCTCGGCAGCCCGTCGGCTCGGAGACGACGACCGCGCGGAATCGCTGCACCTCGCGCTCGAGGAACGCGCGGACGCAGCGGCTCGATCCGGCCTCTTCGTCCGTCGTCAGGAGCAGAGCGGCAGGGCCCTCCGATCGCTGGGCTGCCGCGAGCAGGCACGCCGCGGCCCCCTTGACGTCGCACGCCCCCAGTCCGGTCACCCGCTCGCTCGTCGACGCGAAGCACGTGCGGGTCGCCGCTCCAGCCGCGCACGGGCGGGACGGTGTCGAGGTGGACGTTGAACAGCAGCTCGGGCACGCCGCGCACGGCCAGCAGCGTCACCTGCCCCTCGCCATGGTCAACGACGGACACCTCGAACCCGGCGCCGGCGAGGACGTCCCGCGCGTATTCGACGACGCCGTCGTCGGTTCCGATGCAGCGCGGCGGATTGGCCGTGTCAAACGCCACGAGACGCGCGAAGTGCTCGAGGGCCAGCTGCTCGAGGGTGCGCTTTCTCGTGGGTCAGACCGAGCACGCGACCTCCCCCGGGACCGGCCCGCTCGGCGCGGATGACTCGGCGCCGATCCGGGCGGCGATCGAGGTGCTCTGGCCGAAGAGTTTGATGAAGCCAACCGCTTCCTCGCCGCTCCAGTCCGATGACTGGGCATACGTGGCGCCGGCCCGGCTGAGCGTGAAGGGCGATTGCAGCGCGACGGCCTGCAGCCCACCGCCCTGGCGCCTCGACCGTCACCTCGCCGCAGACGCGTCGCTGCGTCGACCGGATGAACGCCTCCAGATCCTCGCGCAACGGTTCGAAGAACAGGCCCTCGTAGACGAGCTGGACCCACTGTCGGGCGGCGAGCGGCTTGAAGGCGTTCTGCGATCGCGTGAGGACCGCCTCTTCGAGCGCCCGGTGGGCGTGCAGCAGGGTGACGAGGGCCGGGCACTCGAAGACGATGCGCCCCTTCAGGCCGATCGTCGTGTCCCCGGTGTAGATCCCGCGCCCGACACCGCACGGGCCGAATCGCTCGTCGAGGGCATGGAGCAGGTCCGGGCCGGCGACGAGCTTGCCGTCGAGCCGCACCGGCGCTCCGTGTTCGAAGCCCACCGTCGCGGAACGCACGGCGCTGTCGCGGGCGCCGGGCGGCGCCGTGAGCACGTACGTCTCCGGCCCCGGCGCCTCGAAGTGATCGATCTCCGCACCGGAGATCGTCACCCCCATGAGATTCTCGTTGATCGTGTACCGGCCCGTCTTCGCCTCGATCGCAACGCCGCGCTTGGCGAGGTAGGCGGCCTCGTGCTCGCGCACCGAGGACGTCTCCGCCTGCAGCTCCCGGATCGGGGCGACGATCGACAGATCGGTCAGGGCCCGCAGCGAGAGATCGAAGCGCACCTGGTCGTTGCCCATCGCCGTGCAACCGTGGGCCACGGCCGTCGCGCCGCGCCGACGGGCGAGCTCGACCATCCGACGGGCGATGAGGTAGCGGTCGGAGCAGAGCAGCGGGTACTGGTCCTGGTAGGCCCGCCCGCGCGGATCAGCGGCACGATGACGTCGCTCCACAGCTCGGCGGACGCGTCCTCCGTCACGTGCTCGGCGGCCCCGAGCTCGAGGGCCCGACGCTCGATCGCGTCGCGACGCGCAGCGGTCACGCCGCCGGTGTCGACGAAGAGCGTGACCACCCGCCACCCGTGTTCGACAAGCCACGGCACGCAGAAGCTCGTGTCGAGCCCGCCCGAGTACGCCAGCACGATCGTCCCTGCTCCGGTCACGCCACACCTCCCGCCACCGGCTGTCGCGCGGTCGCCGCGGCGTGCATCAGCTCGAGCATGAGAGCCTTCTGCACGTGGAGCCGGTTCTCCGCTTCGTCGACCGCCACGCAGCGCGGCGAGTCGAGCACCTCGTCGGTCACCTTGACGTTGCGGCGCACGGGCAGGCAGTGGCTGAAGATCGCGTCGGCCGTCAGGTCCATCTTGGAGCGGTCCACCATGAAGTGCCGGAGCGTGTCGCGCCCCGGCTGTTCCTGTTCCCACCGGCCGTACCAGTCGAGCGACCCCCAGCTCTTCGCGTACACGATCTCCGCGCCGCGGTAGGCGGACTCGATGTCGTGGGTGACGGTGAGCGAGCCACCCGCGGTCCGGGCGTTGGCGGCAGCGGCCGACATGTAGCGCTCGTCGAGCAGGTAGGCCTCGGATGGACAGAGCAACGTGACGTCCAGACCGAGCCGCGTCGCGATGAGCAGCGCGGAGTTCGCGACCGCCGTGTTGAGCGGCCGCGGATGCCACGTCCAGGTGAGCAGGTACTCCCGACCGCGCAGCTCGCCGAGCGTCTCCTGAAGCGTCAGCGCGTGCGCCAGCTCCTGGCACGGGTGCGTGATCGTCTCCATGTTGATGACGGGGACCGTCGCCCAGCGGGCGAACTGCTCGATCACGGTGTCCCGGCGGTCAACGCTCCAGTCGCGGAAGGCGGGGAACGCCCGAACGGCGATGCAGTCGCAATAGCGGGAGAGAACGCGGGCAACCTCGCGAACGTGCTCCTCGGGCTCGCCGTCCATCACCGCGCCGTCTTCGAACTCGATCGGCCAGGCCCCGCGGCCCGGCTCGAGAACGATCGCGTGGGCCCCGAGCTCGTAGGCACCGGTCTCGAAGCTCGTGCGCGTGCGGAGAGACGGGTTGAAGAACACCAGCGCGAGGGTCTTGCCGTCGAGGCGGCGCCGATCGCGACCGTGCTTGAGTTCATGGGCGGCATCGAGCATCGCCTGGAGATCCTCGATCGGCCAGTCCTGGGTGTTGATGAAATGGCGCATGAATTGGTCCGTGGTCGGGTGATGAGTCATCGAGTGGGGAACGAGAAGGGCGAATGGAGCGGCTCACCTGGCGCGGCGATTGAGGCGAGTGAGCACGGTGCGGGCCACGGCCCGGCTCGTGCACGCCAGAAGGATCGTGTCGTCGCCGGCGACGGTGCCGACGAGCCCGCGTGGCCGCGCCGCGTCCAGCACCGTCGCCACGGCGTGGGCGTGACCGGGGGCGGTACGCACGACGACGAGCGAGTCGGCTTGCGCGATCTCGATCACCCGCTCCTGTATCGCTCGGTCGAGCTCGTCAGGGATCGACGGCACGGCCGCGGAACTCCCCTCCGGCAACATGTATCCCTCGGGACCCTTGACCGCCCCGAGCGCGCGGAGGTCGCGCGAGACCGTCGCCTGCGTGACGGCCTCGCCGGCATGGGCCAGTTCGGCCACGAGATCCTCCTGCGAGGCAATCGGCCCGCGTCGAAGGCGCTCGAGGATGCGATGTCGCCGCTTGAGCTTCGACATGGCATGAATATACACATCAGTGCATAATTATGTCAACGGACGCGGAACGGGCCCACCAGTGATCCGGCTGAACGGCCGGCGGGCATCGTGCCCGCGGGTGCCGTTGGTTCGCGCCCGGGAACGTGCGGTCGCAATTCGTGGGGGAAAGACTCCGACCGCGTCATGGTCGGCGATGGGACGAGGTGGCCTCCGCGGAGGAGGATCCCTCTTGGCGGTCGCCGTGACCGTTGGACAGTGCGCCGTAGTACTGTCGAACGAGCTCCATCTCGCGGCCGACGAGGACTTGCCACTCCAATCCCGCGGAGTGCCTGATTCCCGACTCGCGCATGACGAGCCGTCGGACGGGGTCGCGCAGCAGCGCCAGCACTGACCCGGCGATCGCGTCCATGTCGTACGGGACGACGAGGCCGCAACCGCAACGCTCGATGATGCGCTGCGTCTCCGTCCCGACCGTGCCGATGGCGGGAACCCCTGCGGCCATGTACTCGACGAGCTTGAGCGGTGAGGCGAAACGGCGCGACGTCGCCGGATCGGTGATCGCCAGAGCGATCGCCGCACCGCCCAGCAGGCCGGGGATGTCCTCCGACGGTCTCGGACCCGACAACTCGACTGCGTCGTCGACGGCGCACTCGGCGATGACCCGACGCAGGTGCGCGAGGTAGCCTTGCTGGCCTCCGCCGATGATTCGCAGTCGGGTCCCAGGTAGCTGCGTCCTCACGATCGCGAGCGCTCTGATGGCGTGCTCGAGCCCGTTCCACGGCACGACGTTGCCGACATAGACGAGCGTGCGGTCGTCCGCGCTTGCGCCCGGGCCGGAGCGAATCGCTTCCAATCGACGCCGTTGGGAATCAGCTCGACCGTCCGGCCGACCTGTTGGCGGCGGCGCTCCGCGAGGAGCTCGCCCGAGCAGATCACCAGGTCGCTGCGGCGCATCGCCGCTTCCTCGACCGCCCCCGTGTACCACTGCCGCACGCGGCTGGGCACGAGATGCGCTTCATCGTCCCGGTCGCGATAGACGACCAGACGCGCCTTACCGATGGCTCGGAGCAGCAGCGCCGTCGCGGCGCCCCACGGCCCCACGCCGATGCAGACGTCACAATCCGCGCCGAGCTTCCTGACCGCCGCGAACGCCAGGCTCGGCGTGAAGGACAGGTCGCGCAGCACGGCAAGCGGCGAAAGAAGTCGGATCAGCAAGAGGCGGAGCGAGGAACGCGGCTCTCCCTGGCTTGCCGATTCGGCGTTCACCCGGAGGCCAGCGAAGTAGTTGAAGGGAGGATCAACGGCGATCAGATCGAGGTTGCCCTCCACACGCTTCGTGCAGCGCATCGTGCAGGTGTCGCGCAGGAGGGCCCAAAGCGTCGAAGATCGGTTGATCCTCTTGTAGATGATCGCGAGGCGTCCCCCGGGCGGAGCGTAGTAAGCGATCCGGTCGTGGTCGTTGAACATCGTGTCGTAGTCGACGAGCGTGACGATCGCGACTGTGCGGGGAGACGGCGTCGCTCCAGTCTCCGGTGCAACTTCAGGCGCAGCGATGTCCGGCGAGCGATGCTCGCAAGGGCGATCCCTGACCCCCATGGCACGAGCCTCGCGCATGCGCTTCTTTCCCACCCAGGCTCCACTGAACGGGGATGTGGGAGCCGGCTCTCGAGCGTCGTCCGAAACTCCCAGTCCGCGATCTCCAGCTTACCCCCGGCCCACCAAAGTAGCCATCTGCTCCTATCATCCGGACTCGCGGAGGGTTCTTCATCGATGCCGCAGGCCGGCCCCGCGCCGGCGTGGGACTCCCCGCTCCGCGGACGGCCACTTCCGACGAGCACGGCGATGACCAAGGTGAGTGTTGGGTTTCCCGTCTACAACGGGGAGCGATACCTGGCTCGAGCCCTCGCCTCCGTGCAGAACCAGACGTGGGACGACCTGGAGATCGTGATCTCCGACAACGGCTCCACCGACAGGACCGAGGAGATCTGCCGCGAGGTCGCCCGCGCCGATTCACGCGTCCGATACGTCCGGAACGAGACGAACCGCGGCGCCGCGTGGAACTACAACCGCGTCTTCTCTCTGGCGACAGGCGTTTACTTCAAATGGATGCCGCACGACGATCTGTGCGCCGAGAACCTGATCGCGAGATGCGTCGAAGTCCTCGAGAGTCACGAGGATGTCGTGCTCGCGTACGGCAAGACGGTGCTGATCGACGAAGCGGGAGCCGTCGAAGCCGAGTACCCGGACGAACTCAACCTGCTCGCCCCCCGCGCGAGCAGCCGGTATCGCGCATTCCACTGGCGCCACCGCGCGAAGGGCCTGTGCAATCCCATCGTGGGGGTCCTCCGCTCGAACGTGCTGGCGCTGACCCCGCTGATCGGCGGGTACATCGCCTCCGACTTCGTCCTCCTCGGCGAGCTTGCCCTCCGCGGGAAGATCATGGAGGTCCCCGAGGCCATCTTCTACCGTCGACTGCCGACGCCCAGCTCGCGGCCGACGGGAGCCGAGGAGAGCACCTGGTACGACCCTGCCAACGCCACGCGCCGGCTGCTTCCCCGCTGGCGTCAATTGCGAGAGCTGAGGCGCTCCATCGCCAGGGTCGGGCTTGCGCCGAGCGAGCGCGCGATCTGCTACGCCGCGCTGGCGGGGTGGGCGTGGCGAGAGCACCGATCGCTCGCGCGCGACCTGCTGGACGCGGCCCACCACGACGCTCAGTCGCCGGCCGGAGGCACGAATTGCAGATGATCCCTTGCCCGAGTCGATCGGCCAGCTACTCTGGAGGTGACGATCGACGTTCCGGCTTCGACGGGGCGTTCCGGTGACCACAGCCGGGAATGATCGGGATGACGCCCATCCGCCGAATCTGCAAAGGATCAGCACGACCATGGTTCTCCTGCCGCCGCCGCGATTGCTCTGCCACGTTATCGCCCTTTCTGCCGCCGCCCTGACTTCGGAGGCATTCGCACAGTCCGACGGGCCGGCGGTCGGTCTGATCGATCTCGCCGATCGGATTGGCGCCGAGAATCTCCCCACGGGAGCGAACGTGATCGTCGGACAGGTGGAGGCCTTCGAGGGCGCGAACTACCAGCCGAATGAGGAGGCGGGCCAGTTCGCGGGCAAGACCTTCATCAACGAGAGCGGTCCGTCGGGCATCTCGAATCATGCGACGACGGTCGGACGCGACTTCTACGGCCTCACGCAGAGCATCGCTCCGGGGATTCCCACGATCCACGTCTTCTCGGCCAGCGACTGGGCGCAGGACGGTTACCTGCGGGCCAACTTCTCGGCCAGCACCCCGCCGGCGCTTCCCCCCGCGGGCTTGCGGATCTTCAACAACAGCTGGATCGCGTCGTTCAACAGCATGGCCGTGGACCAGGCGGCGCTGCGCCGCGCCGACTTCGCGGTGAACCGCGATCAGGTGATGATGATCAACGGCATCAACAACGGAAGCGGTAGCGCGCACATGCCGTTGATGGCCTACATGTACAACGCGATCACCGTCGGCCGCGAGGACGGCAACCACGCCTCCGGCGATTCCGGATTCGACTCGGCCGGGCGCATGATCCCCCAGATCGTCGCGCCCGGAGATGCCACGAGCTGGGCCGCCGCGGTCGTGTCAGCGGCGTCGGCGCTGATGATCGAGACGATCGAGACCACGCCGGAGCTCGCGTCGAATCCCGACGCCGATCGGCCGGAAGTCATCAAGTCGGCGCTGCTGACCGGCGCCAATCACCGCGAGGGGTGGTCGAACAACCCGGCGACCTCGGGCCCGCAGCGCGGCGTCACCGATCGTCCCCTGGATCCAGTCCTGGGCGTCGACCTGCTCGACGTCAACCGCAGCCACCTCATCCTGACCGGCGGCGAGTACGGGAGCAGCCCGGTTCCGCCGGACGACTGCACGATCGATTTCGCCGGCTGGTCGCTGACGGACGTCGGGCTGAACTCGAGCGTCTACTACCGGATCTCCGTGCCGCAGGACGCGGACAAGGTGTCGATTCTGAGCACCTGGAACCGGCTGGTATCCCCGCCCTTCACGCAGGTCTTCCTCGCGAACATCGACCTTCGTCTCTGGCGGGTGAACGAGGACGGCTCGCTGCTGGATCTCGTCGGCGACGCCGGCCTGCCCTACTTTCAGGGCGGCAACGTGGTGAGCGAGAGCCTGCTCGACAACCTCGAGCATCTGTACGTGACCGGGCTCGCGGCCGGCGACTACGTGCTGCAAGTGCAGCGCGACGACACGCTGACCGGCCAGCCGACGTGGGAGGTCGCGGTGGCCTGGCTCTTCCCCGAGCCACCGGCCGGTGATCCGGGCGACGTCAACCTCGACGGTGTCGTGGACGTTCTGGATCTCGTCGATGTGATCCTCTCCTGGGGTTCCTGTGCCTGCTGCCCGGCCGATCTCAGCGGCGACGGCGAGGTGAGTGTGACCGATCTGATCGAGGTCATCGTGAACTGGAGCAGCTGAGCGGGCCGGGAGAGCTCCCTCGCGCTGCACGTCTCCGGCATCGCTCGCTACACTCCGCGGCCATGGAACGCGGCACGTGGCGCCAGGGAGTTCTGCTTGTCGCGCTGCTCGTCGTGATCGGGGCCACGCTGCTGTACCCGATCTGGCTGACCGTCCGGGGGGGATTCGTCGGCGGAGACGGTCGGTTCACGCTCCATCACATCCAGGTGATCTTCGAGGATCCCGCCCTTGCGGCAGGCCTCGTCCGCTCGCTGCTGATTGCGAGCTTCACGACCTTGCTCGCCATCCTGCTCGGCGCTGCCCCTGGCCTTCCTCTCCGCGAAGTGCGACTTCCCCGGCAAGTCGGCGCTGAGCGCCCTGATCCTCGTGCCTCTCATTCTCCCCCCCTTCGTCGGCGCGATCGGGATCAGCCAGATCCTCAGCCGCGGCGGCGCCTCGAACCAGCTGCTCATGGATCTGGGGGTGATCGATCAGCGCATCGACTTCATCGGTCGCGGCGGGTTCTGGGCGATCGTCGCGATCGAGGCGCTGCACCTCTATCCGATCATCTTCCTGAACGCCACGGCGGCGCTGGCCAATCTCGATCCGGCGCTCGAACAGGCCGCGGAGAACCTCGGCGCCGGTCGTTGGCGGCGCTTCCGCACGATCACCTTGCCGCTGATCCGACCCGGCCTCTTCGCCGGCAAGCACGATCGTCTTCATCTGGTCCTTCACCGAGCTGGGCACGCCGCTCATGTTCGACTACCAGCAGGTCACGCCGGTCCAGATCTTCAACGGGCTCAAGGAGATGGCCGTCTCCCGCCAGCCGTACGCCCTCACCGCGGTCATGCTCTTCGTCGCCGTGCTCTCGTACGTGCTCGGAAAGCTCGTCTTCGGCGGGCGGGCCTACGCGATGTACTCCAAGGCATCGGTGCAGTCCACGACCCGCCCGCTCGGCTGGTTCACCGGAGCGCTTGCGACCGGCACCTTCGTGGTGGTCACCGTGCTGGCGGTCCTTCCCCACCTTGGCGTGATCCTCACGAGCTTCAGCGTGAGCGGCGACGTGGTACCACTCGATCCTCCCGAGCGCGTACACGTTCGATCACTACGCCAACGCGCTGGGCCACGAACTCGCGGTCGGCTCGATTCGCAACAGCCTCTTCCTGTCGCTAGCGGCGGTGGCGATCGACCTCGGATTCGGGCTCATGATCGGGTACCTGCTCGTGCGCTCCCGTCTTCCCGGACGAGGGCTGCTCGACGCGCTGTCGATGCTCCCCCTGGCCGTCCCGGGACTGGTGATGGCCTTCGGGTACGTGGCGATGAGTCTCAACTGGCCGTTCGGCCGCGGCGATCCGCTGGACGGCTGGGTCGACATCCTCGGCGTCAGCCCAATCCCTTTCCGCTGCTGATCATCGCCTACGCGGTGCGCCGCTTGCCCTTCGTGGTGCGAGCGACGGTCGCCGGCCTGGAGCAGACCTCCCGCGAGCTGGAGGACGCGGCGTTCAATCTCGGCGCCAGCCGGCTGCGGACCCTGCGCACGGTCATCGTGCCGCTGATCGCCGCCAACCTGATCGCCGGTGGTCTGCTCGCATTCAGCTTTGCGATGCTCGAGGTGTCCGACTCGCTGATCCTCGCCCAGCGCGCTGCGCACTTCCCGATCACCAAGGCGATCTACGTGCTGTACGAGCGCCTGGGCGACGGACAGTACATCGCCAGCGCGCTGGGCGTCTGGAGCATGCTCCTGCTCGCGCTGACGCTGATCGGCGCCTCGATGATGCTCGGGAAGAAGATGGGCGCGATCTTCCGGGTGTAGGGTGCGTGCAACGCACCATGAACCTCGCCTTTGCCCCTGCCCTTGCCCTTGCCGCCTGCCCTTGCCCTTGCCCCTGCCCTTGCCCTTGCCCTTGCCCTTGCCCTTGCCCTTGCCCTTGCCTCTCTCCGCCCCCCATTCAGCCCGTCCGCCGAAGGAAGAGGGCAGGGGCAGGGGCAGGGGCAGGGGCAGGGGCAGGGGCAGGGGATAGCGACGCACCCGAAGCGAAACACCAACGTCGAGTCCCTTCACCCCTACGCCTTGCGGAACCACCGCACCTCGACCTGCTCCAGCGTCACCAGGCCCTCCTCGATCATGGTCTCGAGCAGCGGTAGGAAGGCCTCGACCTGCTCGCGGCTGTCGACGATCTCGACGACGATCGGCAGGTCCTCGCTCAGACGAAGCACCTTCGCGGTGTGGAGGCGGCTGTGGGCGCCGTACCCCATCGGCCCCCGCAGCACGGTGGCGCCGGCCAGGCCCTGCTTGCGGGCCTCGAGGACGATCGCCTCGTACAGCGGCCGCCCCTCCCACCGGTCGGACTCGCCGAGATAGATCCGCAGCAGGCATCCGGTGGTGGGGGTCGTCATCGTTCGGCTCGGATCTCGGGTTACGCGCCGACCCACTGCTCGGCGAGTCGATAGCCCAGCCACACGCCGGCCAGGCCCAGGCCGTTGCTCATCAGGACGTTCACGCCGGCCCGCGTGAACTGCCCGTCGTTCATCAGCTCGAACGTCTCCCAGCCGAACGTCGAGAACGTGGTGAAAGCGCCCAGGAGGCCGATCAGCAGCGCTGCCCGGTGCTCGGGGCGCACGAGCGTCGGCCCGGCCAGCCACGCCCCGAGCCCGCCGATGGCGATGCAGCCCAGCACGTTGACCACGAGCGTCCCGATGGGGAATGTGCCGGGGTCAGACGCTGGGCCCAGCCCGAGATCCAGAAGCGCAACAGCGCCCCGACGCTTCCCCCGACCGCGATGAACAGGATCTTGACCATCGGCGAGTTCCCCTTCCTTCTCGGCATTCACGGGGCGAGGGGGGCAAAACGAGCGGTGAGCATCCTGGCGGTCTCACGTTGCCGCCCTCGCCCCGAGAGACGCCTGGCCAATCTCAAACTGCTTCTCTCCGCGCTCCTCCGTGGCTCTCCGCGGCTCTCCGCGGTGATCTCGCCGCGGCCAATCTCAATCGCGACGGCGAGGAAACGGAGGGACGCGGAGGGTCAAAGATGCCTGGCCAATCTCTGGGCCAATCTCTGCATGCCCAAGAGTGCCTGGCCAATCTCAGCAGCCCCCTCAACAGCCCAAGGATGCCTGGCCGAATTCACACTCCTGGCCGAACTCACACTCCTTCCGAAAGGGAGATTCACCACGGAGGGCCGCGGAGGGACGCGGAGGGGGGAGGTGGTGCGGATAGCACCGGCCCTGTCGGATGTAACGGCCGGCGAAAACACTGCTGGTGGCGTTCTCCATCCTGCTCGGGTTCCCGCTCGCTCGACACTTCTCCGCGCGCTCGCCGGCGCCCTCGTGGCCCTCCGCGGCCCTCCGTGGCCCTCCGCGGTGATGCTCGCCTTTGAGAGAGCCCAGATGCCTCGCACCAATTGAAGGGGTCAAAGATGCCTGGCCAATCTCTGGGCCCAAGAGTGCCTGGCCAATCTCAGCAGCCCACTCAACAGCCCAAGGAGGCCTGGCCGAACTCACACTCCTTCCGAAAGGGAGATTCACCACGGAGGGCCGCGGAGGGACGCGGAGGGGGGAGGTGGTGCGGATAGCACCGGCCCTGTCGGATGTAACGGCCGGCGAAAACACTGCTGGTGGCGTTCTCCATCCTGCTCGGGTTCCCGCTTGCTCGACACTTCTCGGTGCGCTCGCCGGCGCCCTCGTGGCCCTCCGTGGCCCTCCGTGGCCCTCCGCGGTGATGCTCGCCTTTGAGAGAGCCCAGATGCCTCGCACCAATTGAAGAGATTCCCATCCGCCGCTGTCCGCGGCAGCCCAAGGAGGCCTGGCCTTCACACTCCTTCCGAAAGGGAGATTCACCACGGAGGGCCGCGGAGGGACGCGGAGGGGGGAGGTGGTGCGGATAGCACCGGCCCTGTCGGATGTAACGGCCGGCGAAAACACTGCTGGTGGCGTTCTCCATCCTGCTCGGGTTCCCGCTTGCTCGACACTTCTCGGTGGGCTCGCCGGCGCCTCGTGGCCCTCCGCGGCCCTCCGTGGCCCTCCGTGGCCCTCCGCGTTGATGCTCGCCTCTGAGAGAGCCCAGATGCCTCGCACCAATGAAGAGATTCCCGTCCGCCGCTGTCCGCGGCCTCCGCGGTGAATCTGCCTCTTCGAGGCCGCCCACGGGCGCACGACGGCGCTCGTGAATTCCATCACAATGTCGCTCCCGCGGCTACACTGCCTGCGACCGCCGCCCCTGCCCACCTCGTGGGGGGTGTCGGCCCTACTGCGGAACCACGCCATGCCGTTCACACTGGAGCCGGATCAGGGATTCGACGTCGACGTCGAGACGACCGAGTACCTCAAGGATCGCGTGGACGCGCCCGGACCGCTGGGTGCTCAACTTCGGCCCCCAGCACCCCGCCACGCACACCACGCTCCGCATCGTGCTGGAGCTGGACGGCGAGCGGGTCGTTCGAGCGACGCCCCACATCGGCTACCTGCACAGCGGCTTCGAGAAGCTGGGCGAGCACCACGACTACAACCAGTACGTCTGCACGATCAGCCGGATGGACTACGTCAGCCCGATCGTCAACGACATCGCCTGGCACCACGCGGTCGAGACGCTCTTCGGCATCGACCTGACGCCCCGCTGCAAGGTGATCCGCACGATCCTCATGCGAGCTCGGGCGGATCCAGAACCACCTGCTGTGCGTCGGCGCGGCGGCGCTCGACCTCGGCGCGTTCACCGGCTTCCTCTACGGCTTCAACGAGCGCGAGTTCATCTACGACATCATCGACTACATCTCCGGCCAGCGCTTCCACCCGGACTGGACCCGCGTCGGCGGCGCGATGCAGGACCTGCCCGACGAAGAGGTCTTCCAGCGGATGGTCCGGCAGCTTCATCGACGTGCGCATGCCGAAGGCGATCAAGGACCTCGAGACGCTGCTCAACCGCAACCGCATCTTCATCGACCGCGCTGCAGGGCGTCGGCGTGGTCACCGCGGACGAGGCGATCGGCGTGGTCGCCTCTCCGGCCCGCTCGCCCGGGCCTCGGGCGTCAAGCGCGACCTGCGCAAGGACGAGCCCTACCTCTGCTTCGCAGGACAACTGGGACGGCCAGGGCGCCGAGGCGGTGAAGTTCTCCGTGCCCATCGCGACCGACGGCGACTGCTACTGCCGCTACCTCGTGCGCGCTCGAGGAGATCCGGCAGTCGGCGAAGATCATCGACCAGCTCATCGACGACATCCCGGCGGGCCCGATCGACTCGTACCCCGACGGCAAGCATGCACATTCCCGCCCAAGGGCGACGTGTACGGCTCGATCGAGGCCACGATCCAGCACTTCGAGATCTTCATGACCAACCGCGGCTGGGACACGCCGATCGGCGAGGTCTACGGCTGCGATCGAGTCGCCCAACGGCGAGCTCGGCTTACTACATCGTCGCCGACGGCAGCAAGCGCGCGTGGCGGGCGAGCGTACCGGCCGCCGTCCTTCATCAACTACCAGTCGTTCCCCAAGATGCTCGAGGGCCACCTGCTCGCCGACCTCGTCGCGGTGCTGGGCTCGCTGAACATCATCGCGGCGGAGCTGGATCGGTAGCAGCAGCCGCGCGAAACGCCACCAGATGATCTGACAGAGAGGTGACCGGTTCATGGCCTGGATCGTCAAACCATCGGCGACGCATGAAGATCGAGCGGCGCGGACGAGCCGTACCTCACGCCGGAGATGAAGAAGAAGTTCAAGGGCGAGATCCTGCCGCGGTACGAGACGCCATGGCGGCGCTCCTGCCCATCCTCCACGACGTCCAGGACAAGTACGGGTACATCCCCCACCAGGCGATGATCGAGATCGCCGCGTTCCTGGAGCTCGACCCCGGCGACGTGCTCGACACCGTCTCCTTCTACGAGGAGTTCCACACCGCATCCCGTCGGCCGGCACGTCGATCGCGTCTGCCAGTCGATCGCGTGCGAGGTGTGCGGCCACCAGGCCATCCTCGATCATCTGCGGCAGAAGCTGCGACATCGAGCCGCACGAGACGACCGACGACGGCCGCATCACGCTGCTGGCCCTGGAGTGCCTGGGCTCGTGCGACACGGCGCCGGTGGCGCTGGTGAACGACGACCTGCACGAGAACCTGACGATCGAGAAGATCGACGAGATCCTCGACAAGCTGCGAATGACGCGCGAGGCGGCGACACGTCGATGACGGAGCAGCGGCGACGATCGCTCGCCCGGAGCCTCGGCGCAGTTCGTCGGGCACATCATCGGCGCGGTCCGATCGGCACCCGCGAGGCCGGCGGCGGATCCAGCCGGAAACGACCAGCCGACCACCGTCCGGCAGGTGATCGAAGAGCGGAAGGAGGATCGCGGCCGACGTCATCCTGCGGCGGACGACGATCGAAGAGATCGAAGTCCATCGCGACGAAACGGCACCGAAATCGAAGGAGCCTCCCGATCACTGACCGGTCACCGCCCGCGTCGGCACGCCCACCCTGACGCCTCTCGTACTCCTGCACACGAGAGCGAGTCCACCATGCCCATGACCGAACCCGTCCTCAGCCGAGCGCATCCCCACGCCCCCGTGGGGCGATCCCGAAGGAGCGTCGCACGCGTCGACTACGACGCGTACGTGGCGACCGGCGGCTACGAGGCGCTCGAGAAGGCCCTGTCGATGAAGCCGGAGCAGATCGTCGAGATGGTCAAGGAGTCGCAGCTGCGCGGCCGCGGCGGCGCCGGCTTCCCCTGCGGCCTCAAGTGGACGTTCCTGCCCGAGCCCGACGGCGGCCGCCGCTACCTGGCGGTCAACTGCGACGAGGCGGAGCCGGGCACGTTCAAGGACCGGCTGCTGGTCGACTTCGATCCGCACCTGATGCTCGAAGGCATCGCGATCACCTGCTACGCGTGCCGGCTCGACACGGCGTACTTCTTCATCCGCGGCGAGTACCGCCACCAGGCGAAGGTCATGGAGCGGGCGATCGAGGAGGCGTACGAGAACAGGCATCTTCGGCAAGCAGGGGCTGCTCAAGGGCAAGAGCGACGTTCCCGGTCGAGTGCTACCTGCACCGCAGCGCCGGCGCGTACATCTGCGGCGAGGAGACGGGCCTGCTCGAGTGCGATCGAGGGCAAGCGGGCTGGCCGCGCATCAAGCCGCCCTTCCCCGCCGTCAAGGGGCTCTTCGGCCGACCCGACGATCGTCAACAACGTCGAGACGCTCGCCGCGGTCGGCCCGATCGTCGAGAACGGCGTCGAGTGGTGGACGAGCATGGGCTGCGCCTCGAGCATCGGCGGGCCGCCGAGCTTCGGCCCGAAGCTCATGGGCGTCTCCGGTCACGTCAACCGGCCCGGCGTCTACGAGGTCGACCTCGGCATCCCGCTGCGCGAAGCTCGTCGACGAGTACTGCGGCGGCATGCGCGGCGGCAAGAAGTTCAAGGGCGCGATCGCCGGCGGCGTCTCGCATGGGCATCCTCGGTCCCGACCAGTTCGACGCGGAGATGGACTTCGACATCGGCCGCAAGTACGACGTGATGGGCCTGGGCACCGCGTGCCCGACGATCTTCGACGAGGACACCGACATGGTGGCGGTGGCCCGCAACATCGCCCGCTTCTTCAAGAACGAGTCGTGCGGCCAGTGCACGCCGTGCCGCGAGGGCTCGCGCAGTGGATCTACAAGCTGCTCTGCCGCATCGAGGCGGGCGACGCCACGAGCAAGGACCTCGACCTGCTCCTGGAGATCGCCGGCTCCATGGGCATCATGCCCGGCACCACGATCTGCGGCCTCGCCGACGGCAACAACTGGGCCGTGCGGACGATCGTCAACAAGTACCGCGAGGAGTTCGAGGCGCGGGTGAAGCCGGCCCTGGTGCCGGTGGGCTGAGTTCGCGGCCTTGCCTTTGCGTGCCCGCTCTCTTCGAGAGGCAATTCACCACGGAGGGCCACGGAGAGACGCGGAGAGGAGCGGAGGGTTGAGCAGCCCGATCTTCGTCCGCAAGCCAGTCGGCCTGCTGACCGGATTCTCGTCCTTCGTCGATTCCGACTCGCTCGAGTCCTTCTCCGTGGCCCTCCGCGATCTCCGCGGTGAATCTTGTCTTTACGGGGACTCGGGCAGTGCAGGGCCCGGCACCATGGCCTCGAATCGGCAATGGACGAAGAAAAAGCCGGCCAGAACGATCCAGCCGGCTGAATCATCTTGCCATCGAGGCCGATTGGGTCTTATCCTTGCACCGCCCGGCGGAAGCCGGGCCTGACGACCAATGAATGCCAACAAGACACGCCTCCGTCCACCCAGCGGGAAAGACCGCGACGAACCTGGGCCACAGCGGTCCATCGTCGCCGGGGCTGGGAAGGAGCGCGGCGCCATGACCCGCGGTGGCGAGGACGTCTCGGGCGAAAGCGATCAGCCTCCGCCTGAACCTGCGAGACCAGGTACGTCGATCGAACTCTCCCTGTCCGGCCGACCGACGGCGCTCGACCTCGATCAGGAGTGGCTCGAGCTGCGACTCCGCGCCGCCGTCGAACACCTCGACCGCGAGGTGCGAGCGGTGACCTTGTGCATTGTGGACGACGAGCGGATGTCGCAGCTGCATCAGGCGCACTGCGGCCTCTCGTCCACGACCGACGTGCTCACGTTCGAGCTGTCCGAGCCCGGCGAACCGCTTGAAGTCGACCTGGCCGTCTGCCTCGATGAAGCGCGGCGACAGGCGCGAGATCGGGGGCACTCGATCGAGCAGGAGCTCCTGCTGTACGGCGTGCACGGTCTGCTGCACTGCTGCGGCCACGACGACCACTCCCGGCGCGGCTTCGAGCTGATGCACGAGCGGGAGGACGAGATACTCAGGGCCATCGGCGTCACCGCGACATTCCATGCGCTGCCCGGAAGCAGTGCGGAGCCGGAAGGGGACCAAGAATCCCGGCCATTGCGCAAGGCCCCGCCGAAGGGGCCGACCTGCGATGCTCGGCGGTTGTCACCGAACGCCTGCTGCGGGCGGTCCGGTGAGCCGAGCGGGTTTGAGCGCGGCGGGAGGAGCGATCGATCGGATCACGACGACGATCGCCAGTTGTTTGCACGTGACACCGGATCCGTCTGCTGATGAATCCCATCGACTGGCTGGCGTTCCTGGCCCTCATCGTGGCCAGCTACCTGGCAACCATCCACCTTTCGCTGATCGACCTCAGCCATTCCTCGTTCCGTCGACGACTGTCGGAGCGAGGGAAGGCGGAGCAGGGGCAGTGGTTCCTGGATCGGATCCAGCCCTGCATTCTGACGACGAGCCTGCTGCGCACGGCGAGCCGGCTGACCTTCTTCGGTCTCGTGCTCGTGGACATCATCGGGGTCGGTGCTCCGCTGACCGTCAGCAGCCTCGTAACCAGCGGGGTCATCGCGATGCTTGCGCTCTGGCTGTGCTCGAGCGTGCTCGCGGCGGCGATCGCGAGTCACGCCGGCACCGGCGTGCTGGTCCATTCCTTGCCGCTGCTGAGGCTGTTCGCCCTGCTCGGCTTACCGCTGCTCAGGGGCGTTGCGTTTCTCGACGAGATCGTCCGCCGTCTCTCCGGGGCCAATCTGCCCGATCAGGACCAGGTCGAAGCCGAGTTGCTGCGCAGCATCGAGGACTCGCACATCCAGGGCGGCCTGGATGCGGGAGCCGCGGAGCTGCTCGAGAACGTCGTGGAGTTCCGATCGACGGACGTCGGCGAGGTGATGACGCCGAGAACGGATATCTACGGCCTCGAAATGACCGACGACCTGGAACAGATTCGCAAGTTCATCATCGAGGTCGGTCACTCGCGGATCCCCGTCTACCGGGAGAATATGGATCACATCGAGGGCATCCTGTACGTGAAGGACCTCATGCCCTACCTCGGCGAGCATGCTCCGGACTTCACGCTTCAGCCCCTGTTGCGACAGCCGATCCGCGTGCCGGAGACGAAGATCGTGCACGAGTTGCTCGCCGACTTCCAGAAGTCCGAGGTGCACATGGCCCTGGTCATCGACGAGTACGGCGGAACGGCCGGGCTGGTGACGATCGAGGACGTCCTCGAGGAACTGGTGGGCGAGATCAAGGACGAGCACGACACCGAGACCGAGGAGCCGCCCACGATGGCGCTCATCGACGAATACCATGCGGAGGTCGACGGTCGATACCATCTCGACGACCTCAACGAGCAGCTGCACCTGGGTCTGCCGGAAGAGGACGAGTTCGACACCGTCGGCGGCTTCTTCATGGCCCAGTTCGGACGCGTTCCTCAGACCGGCGACAGCTTCGAGTCGCACAACGCCCGCTTCACGGCCCTCGTCGCTTCGCCGACCCACGTTCAGAAGGTGGGCATCGAGCTGCTGACACCGCTGCGAGCCAATGGCGAGGTGCTCGCCAACGGAACGCAGGAGAAGGCGGACGGCTGAGCTTGTTGTTGGCGAGGGGGTGGGCGAACAGGCGTGGTTCGATGGGTGGTGCGAACACGCGTCGGGAGTTCGAAGGGTGGCGGGGCCGCGCCGCAACCCATCGGACGAAGAGACCGTGTTCGCCGCACCTTCTCGAACGAGCCCAACCGTGTTTGCACGGCGTGCTTCATGGTGCATTGCATGCACCCGACAAGTCGCAACCGGAAGCACGGCTGAGCGCATCGCTCACTCCAGCACGAAGCTCCGCTCTCGGTAGAGCGACTCCATCCGCTCGCGCATGGCTGACGGATTGCCATCGAGCTGCTCGGCGCAGAGCACCACCAGCTCGACGAGGCCGTGGTAGTCGTCCAGGGCGATGATCTCCGGTCCGACCCGGGCCGGCCGTCGGCCCGCTTGCACCGCATCGATGTCCCTCATGTTGTGGTAGTTGCCCAGCGGCAGACAGAAGCATGTCGACTCGTAGCCGAAGCTCGCGAACGCCGTCGCTTCGCACGTGCCGCCGGGCATCAGCTTGCGCTGGTACGTGAAGCCCGGGTTCTTCTTCTGGTATTCGAGCAGGAGCAGGCCGACGCGATTCGTCAGCTCGGGGCTGAAGACGCTCATCCGGTCGCCGACGCGCACGATGGGGCCCGCGCCGATCGGCGAGTCGGGAAAGCTGCGCGAGTTCTCCAGACAGATCAGCCGGGCGGATGGGGGAAGCGTCTTGTCCAGGCACGCGGCGATCGTCCCAACGAAGCCGACCTCCTCCGCCACCGTCAGGAGGACGCCCACGTGGCGTGTGTCCTGTCGGCTCACGAGCACGTCGAGCGCCGAGAGGGCCGCGGCGACACCGGCGAGATCATCGCACGCCGGCGCGTACAACCGGCCCTCGTGGACGGTCGGCATCGCGCCGCGTCCGCGCAGCGCCCAGCGGCCGATGTCGCCGGGCTTCAGCTGACTTCTGCCGCGCGACAGCCGGGCCGTCACCCGCTTGAACGGAACGGCCGTGGCCTCCAGGTGGGTGATCACGGCCCGGTGGCGACGATCGCGCTCGTCGAAGATCTCGATGGCCGCGCCATCGAAGTACGGATCGTGGACGCCGCCGCGGAACTCCAGCTCGACCAGGTCCGGTTCGAGCAGCTCGGTGACCACGAACGCCGGATGATCGAGGTGCGCGGTAATGTAGAGCGGCGCGCGCGGTCACGATTCTGATCCCGTTCCCGCCCCGAGTCGCTCCGGGTGATCAGCAGGTTGCCGGCGCGATCCGATTCGAGGGTCAAGTTCCGCCGCTGCCGCACCCACGCCTGCACCCAGCGCACGACGCGCGACTCCTTGCCCGCCGCAGTAGGAATGCCGGTGAGCTCCAGCAGCCACTGCTCATGTCGATTTCGCCGTTCTGGTCTGGACATGGCAGATCGTAGCTGGTGCGGCACCACGAGAGACTCGGATCACGGCGATGGCGGCTGCAGGCGGTCTCGAATCAGACGAACCGCGTCGTCGGTCGTTCCTCCTGCCTGCGTCAGGGATTGCTGTGCTTCTCGATACGCGTCCCGAACGCGCTCGACCTGTCCGGCCGCAAGAGACCGATCGGTGTCCCTGACGAGCTTCTGGATGGCGATGTTGGCGCGGTATTCGGGTGGAATGCGACCGAATTCATGGCCAGCGGCGAAGACGATGCCTGTCCACACGACCGTGAACAACACGAGACCGATCTGGCGTCGACGCGGAGTACCTCGCAGCAGCAGTAGAGCGACGGCTGCAATCGCGGCGAGTGGCACAATGGCGAGGAGAGTTCCCATGACTTGAGCTCGGTCCCTGAGATGACGAAGGTAGGCCCCGTCCAGATACACGCTTCGATGAACGCACCTCTTGGGCAGGCTCCAGGACGCCGCCGTCCTCGACGTCGAGGATCGTAACGCGTGCGGCGTGCGGGAGCTTCGGGATCCAGCCGCGCCGATCGCTTATGATTCGCCCATGCCCCTCTCCCCCATTCCCGAGATCCTGGATGAGCTGCGAGCGGGCCGCGTCGTCATCCTCGTGGACGACGAGGGCCGCGAGAACGAGGGAGATTTCGTGTGCGCGGCCGAGAAGGTCACGCCGCAGATCATCAACTTCATGACCCGCGTCGGTGCGGGATACCTCTGCGTTCCGCTCACCTCGGCCGATTGCGAGCGCCTCGAGCTCGCGCCGCAGGCCACCGCGAACACGAGCGTGTTCGGCACGCCGCTCACCGTCAGCGTGGACGGTCACCCCCGCCACGGCGTGGGCACCGGCGTCTCCGCCGCGGATCGCGTCAAGACCATCCAGCTGCTCATCGATCCCCACACCACACCGGCGGACTTCGTTCGTCCCGGCCACATCAACCCGTTGCGGGCGCGGAGGGCGGCGTGCTGGTGCGCACCGGTCAGACCGAGGGATCGGTCGACCTCGCGCGGCTGGCCGGTCTGCACCCCAGCGCGGTCCTCATCGAGATCGTCAACGAGGACGGCACGATGGCCCGCCTGCCGCAGCTCGACGCCATCTGTGCGCAGCACGGCATGAAGATGTGCTCGGTCGAACAGGTCATCGAGTATCGCCTGGCGCGGGACTGCCTCGTCCACCGCATCGATCCCGTCGGCGGCAGCGCGATCGAGACGCCGTTCGGCCGCTTCAACCTCATCGCGTACCAGAGCTCGATCGACCCGTTGCCACACCTGGCCTTGACCGCCGGCGGCGTCGGTGATCTCGACGCGCACGGACAGGCCCGGCCGGTGGCCGAGCCGGTCCTGGTGCGCATGCACCGCCGCGATCTGCTCGGCGACATCTTCGAAGATCTTGCCAATCCCACCGTGCGGACGCTGTCGCGCCTCGCTGCAGATGATCGCCAAGGCCGGCCGCGGCGTGCTGGTCTATCTCCGGCCGGAGGGATGCGGGGACGATCTGCGGAGCCGGCTGCTGAGGATCCAGCGCTCCGGGGCGAGCGACATCAATGCTCCGGACCTCACGAATCCCAACGGCCTCGCGGCCCGGGTGCAGCCGATGGACAATCGCGACTTCGGCATCGGCGGCCAGATCCTGCGCGACCTCGGGCTCAGGCGATTGAGGCTGCTGACGAATCACCCGAACAAGAAGATGCCCGGGCTGAGCGCCTTCGGGCTCTCGATCGTGGAAGAGGTTCCGATCGATGGGGAGGCGAGCCGTCGCTGCGGTTCGGAGGCCTCGAGCGTCGTGATCTGAACCAAACATTCATGGTGCTTCTCAGCAATCCGGTGAATCCAGACCGCTCGGGCCGCCGGATTCCCCGACTGGCGAAGGAAGCGACCTCGGGAAGGAGCGACGACATGACCCTGAACACTCGGTCGCGATGGAATCACACCAGACGTGCGGTGCTCGCCCTGCTGCTCTCGGCCCCCTTGTTCGGCGGGTTGACGAGCGCGGAAGAGTTCGCCTTCACCACGCCCGCCATCCTCGACGAGCAGCTGCAGCCGCTCGAAGCGGCGGCGGTCAAGTCGATCAGCGAGGCCGACGGGGCCGTCGGACTCTTGACCGCGGTTGGCGGCGATGGCGCTGTCGGTCTCGCCCTCGACACCGAAGGCGGCGTCTACTTCGGCGTGGTGACCTCCTCCTTCCCCTATCAGGTGCAGCTCAACCGGCGCTCCGCCGACGGCACCGTCACGCCGGTGGCAACGGTGCTCGATTCGGCCGGCGGCCTCATCTCGATCGTCGGCCAGAGCTTCGATCTCGCGGTGGGAGTCGACGGGAACGTGTACTTCACGACGCCGCAGATCCTCGCCGGCGAGGACGGGACGGAAGGGGTGCTCGCCCCCGCCGCGGTGCGTCCGCATCGATCCGAAGACCGCCGAGATCGAGACGGTCTTCGAACTCGACAGCGCGGGCGCCGTCGGCCTCGCCTTCGACGCCTCCGGTTCGCTGTACGTCGGATCGATCGTGTCCCAGTCGCCGCTGATCATCGACATCGTTCGCCGCACGGACGAGGGCGACGTGACCACCGTCGGCACCGCCCTGGACAGCACCGACGGAGTCATCTTCCTGAATGGCCAGAGCTTCGATCTGGCGGTGGGCCTCGACGGGCTCGTGTACTTCACCCTGCCCACCGTGTTCGATGATGCCGAGCCGCTTCCCGGAGAGCCGTTGGGCGTCCTGTCGGCAAGCTCCGTGAGCCGCATCGATCCGGAGAGCGGCCAGAGCGAGGTCGTCGTCAGCGACGTGGCCGTCAACGCCGCTGGCGTGACCTTTGGTCAGTTCGGCGAGCTCTACTACGGCGCGGTGACCTCGGTTGCGCCGCTGATCATCGATCTCCGCCGGGCGCCTGCCGGAGGAGAGGAGATCGAGACGATCGGCACGGCCCTCGACACGTCGGCGGGCCTGATCAGCTTCCTGGGTCAGAGCTTCGATCTGGCCGCCCTGCCGCACACCGTGCTCCTGCAGCTGGTCAACGAGAACGCGTGTCGTCCGGACTGCTTCCCCATTGGCGGCGACGGCGCGGTGTCCGTGCAGGATCTTGTGACCGTCCTCGAAGGGTGGGGGACGCCCTACTACGGAGCCGACGTCGACGGCAGCGGGCTCGTGGACATCCAGGATCTGCTTGCAGTCGTGCTCGCCTGGGGCGAGTGCCGGTAGGAGCCCGTCTCGACGATCGACGTTCCTTTCGATCGGCGTGGCCATGCGCGGCGGGTCCGAGAACCGTCGGCATCGAGCGTGCGTCGTCAAAAGTCGCGAGCTGGGTTGAACGCGATCCTCTGGTTCGACGATTCAAGTGGGTCGTCGCACCGGACTCCGTCCGGCAGCGCCGCTGCTTCATGACGCCAGCGAAGGAAGTCCCGCCATGCTCGCGCACATCCGCCGAAGCTGGGAGTACGCCAGGATCAGCTGGGCCTTCCAACGGGAATGCCGGCCGCTTCTGGTGCTCCCGGTGCTCTCCGGCGTGCTCGTGCTCACCGTCATCGCCACGTTCTTCGGCTTCCTGTGTCCCCCGCGCCTGCTGCTGGCGATCGTCGGCGGCGGCAACGGCGGAGGCCCGTTCGACCGGCGGCCGGTCTACATCGGATTGCTGCTGGCCTTCTTCTGGTGCAGCTTCGCCATCGTCTTCTTCAACGCGGCGATCACGGCCGCAGTCATGGGGACGGGACGCCGGCGGGGTCCGACAGTGCGAGCGTGCCTCCTGACCGCGGGGAAACGGATGCCGGAGCTCGCAGCGTGGACGGTCCTTTCCCTCTTGCCCGGCGCGCTCTTCAAGCCCGTGGAAGCGGTGCACGAGAAGGGCTCGGAATTGGTCGCGGCGTTCTTCGGCAGCAGCTGGTCGGCCTTGAGCGCGTTCGTCGCCCCCTTGATGCTCGTCGACGGCCTCGGTCCGATCAAAGCGCTCCGCCAGTCGAAGCGGACGCTGAACAGGATCAGGCCGGGCGGCACGATCAGCACGTACTCGATGGGACTCCTCGGATTCGCGGTCGCCGCACCAGTCATCCTCGTGCTTCTCTTCGTCGGCGTCGTCGCCGTCGCCCGCTCGAGCTCGACCGGCTTGGTCCTTGCGCTCTCGCTGGCCTCCGCCACCGTGGCGCTGGCCGTGGTGGCCACGAGCGCGGCGGATGCCGTGCTGAAGGCGCTGCTGTTCAACGACGCAACCGGTCATTCGCTGCCGGCCGCGATCGACCGGTCGCGACTGCTCGAAGCGTTCCGATCAACGGACGCATCCCGGTTGCCGCTCAAGAGCGGCATGGCCGATGGGCCAGCCGCCCCAACCCGTGATCACCAGCTCGACGTCGATCCTCTCGACACGGACGCCGTGCACGGACCGAACGAAGCGCCGCTCTTCATGGCCCACGTCACCGCCGGTCCGAGCGCCTGAAGAGAATTCATCGTCCTGATTCTCCCATGCCAACCTGGGGCAAGCACCGCGTCGGCTGATCACTCGCGTCCACCGAACAGCACGGCCAGGCGCATGACCAGCTTGACCGACTCGTAGTAGATCCACGCCAGCGTCACCAGCAGGGCGAAGCTGCAGTACCACTCCATGTACCGCGGGGCGCCGCGCTGCACGTTGTCTTCGATCAGCTTGAAGTCGATCACCAGGAAGAGCGAGGCGACCACGAGGATGAAGATGTTGATGCCGAGACCGATCAGCCCCATCGTCCCGGTCGCGGAGGCGGCGCTGGCGAAGCCGATGAGCGGCAGCGGCTTCCCGAAGAGGGCGAGGACGAAGTTGAGCAGATAGGCGATCATGATCGCGCCGGTGAGCGTCCCGATCACGGCTTGGAACCTGCGGGTGGGCTTGATCAACCCCACCTTGTAGAGCAGCAGCATGCTGATGGCGCACGAGGCCGTGATGACGCCGGCTTGCACGCCGACGCCGCCGCCGACCTGGAGGCCGCGGCTGGCCAGGATCTGGTCCGCCAGCGCGGTGAACGCCCCGAGGAAGACGCCTTCCACGATCGCGTAGACCGGCGCCAGGTAGGGCGAGAGCTGCGGCTTGCCGCCCAGGATGAAGCCCATGCCCAGGCAGATCACGAACGCGGCGATCGCGCTGATCCACAAGATCGAGGGCATGCTCTGGAGGAGCGAGTAGCCGCCGGCGCCGGCCGCAATCGCGATGACCAGGAGAATCGCGGTCTTGTTCACGACGCCGGAGAGCGTGGTCACGTCCGTCCGGGCGCCCGTCATGTGCCCGTAGGCCTGCTCGAACGCGTCGGCGCTGGTGAGCGCGGGGTTGGATGAGTTGAGCATGGTCGTTCTCTCGAGTGTTCGGTCGATCCTCATGGCGGTTCGATCGTCGGACCGGCCCGCCGTTTCAGAAGGGGGGCAGTATAGACCGCGTGCTTTGGGGCTGGCGAACGCGGCCGAATGGCGTGCACCAACGATTGACGACAGCTCGACGCGCGCGCTCCGGTATAGTCGGCCGCGCGTTTCCACCGCGCTCCGCCGGGAGCACTTCATCGCGGGTGCACGTTCCGGTCGATTGCCCTCTGCGATTCTCGAAGGGGATTCCGCTGAACGCCGCCCATCCCAAGCTGCCGGCTTCGGGGAGTTCGTCGCACGGGAGGGCCGTGGACGCTCTCGTGCTGCTCTGGTGCCTGGCCGGGCTGGCCGGCCTGGTTGCGGCGCTGTGGCAGCTCGTCATCGAACGGAACCCCAGCCTGCCCGCGGGGGAAGAGAATCTGCGGCGCCTCTGGCCCTTCTGGCTGGCCAGCGCCGTCACTTGGGGTGGACTGACGGCCCTGTGGTGGCGGCTCCGCCGGAACCCCGACGTGGGTCTCACGAGGGTGGCAGGCGGCGTCCGCCAATCGTGCCTGGCCATTCTCTTCGTCGCCGTCGTCGTCCGCGGCGCGGTGCTCCTCGCCCATGAGCCGGCCCTCAGCGACGACGTCTATCGCTACGTCTTCGACGGGCGGAATCTGGCCTCGGGCGAAAACCCCTATCTCGTTCAGCCCCTCTCCCGCCAGGGCGAGCCGGAACGATGGCCGGGGGAGGCCGCGCTGGTTCCGCTGATCAACAACCCGGAGCTGCACACGATCTATCTGCCCACGAGCCAGTGGGTGTTCGCGGCCACGGCCTTGATGGCGCCTCCCTCCATGTCCTCGCCGTCGTCGTTGGCGCGTCTCTTTCGGCTCGTGCTCGTCGTCTTCGAGCTGGCGGCCATCGGGATGGTGCTGACCGCCGTGGTCGGCGCCGGCCGCAGCCCCTGGTGGGCGGCCCTCTACGCCTGGCACCCCCTGGCGATCACGGAGATCGCCGGCACCGGCCACCAGGAGAGCATCGGGCTGGCTTTCTTGCTGCTGGCGCTGCTGCTCCATCGCCGATGGCCGCGGCCCATCGCTCCCTGGACACTCGCCCTGGCGGACGGCCGCCCTCGTGAAGCCGGTGGTCCTTCCGGTGGCAGCGCTCCTGCTCCGCGGACGGCGCTGGACGGCGTGGCTGCTCAGCGCGGCGGTCGGCGCCGGAGTGTGCCGTGGCCATTGCGGCGCCGCTCTGGCTCACCGATTCGTGGACAGGCACTCTTCAACCTGCGGGCCACGTCGGCCCGCTTCTCGCTCAAGTGGGCGCACTTCGGCAGCGTGTACGAACCGCTGCTCGCACTGGTGGAGCGGCTGACCCCGACCTGGGGCAACGATCCGCAGGAGCAGCTCACCCGGGTCATCTGCGCGGCTCTGCTCGGCGTCTGCATCCTGGCCATCTGGCGGCGCGGCGGCCAGATCTGGGACGGCGCGCGGGCCATCTTCTTCGCCATGGTGCTCTGCTCACCCTCCGCCCATCCCTGGTACTTGCTCTGGGCGCTGGTCCTGGTGCCCATGGCGATCAGCCCGGCGGTGTGGATCGCCTCGCTGACCCTGCCCCTGGGCTATGTGGCCTTCCGCTATTCGGTGGACGCCGAGGGCACGGTGGGCTGGTCCGTGCCGGCGAAGGGTGTCTTCTTGATCGCGTACGTCCCGGTCTACGCGGCCCTGCTCTGGAGCGGGTGGCGCCATCTGGCCAGTCGGCGGCGGTGATCGGCCGCTCCCCGCGCTCGCTTCGATACACTCTGGCTGTCGAAGCGCCGAGCGCTGTTCCGATCACGCCTGCTCGTCATCATTCACCGAAGGCACTCGACTCGAAAGGACAACCACATCATGCAGGTCGGCCAGATCGTGGAGCTCATGCAATCGATCGCCCCCCTCGCGTTCGCCGCCGAGTGGGACAACGTCGGGCTCCTCGTCGGAGGCGATTCCTGGCCCGCGGCGCGCGTGATGCTGACCATCGATCTCACCGAGCCCGTGCTGCACGAGGCGATCGACGCCGACGTGCAGATGATCGTCGCGTACCATCCACCGCTCTTCACGCCGCTCCGCACGCTCACCGAACGCCAGGCCGTAGAGCGAATCATCCTGACCGCCGCGCGGTCGGGGATCGCCCTGTACAGCCCGCACACGGCGCTGGATGCCGCCCCGGGCGGCATCAACGACTGGCTCGCGAGCGGGCTGGGCGGCGGCGACGTGCGGGCGCTGGAGTGCAACGACGTGCTGCCGGAGAGCGAGTCGCACAAGGTGGTCACATTCTGCCCCGCCGAAGTAGCCGATGCGCTGCGCAAGGCGATGGCAACCTCGGGTGCCGGCCGGATCGGCAACTACGAGATCTGTTCCTTTCAGATCAAAGGTCAGGGCACGTTCCGCGGCCGGGAGGGAACCAAGCCGGCCGTCGGCCGAGCGGGCCACTTGGAGATTGTGGACGAAGTTCGGCTCGAGATGGTCTGTCCTGAATCGGCGCTCGGGCTGGTGATCGCGGCGCTGCGGGAGTTTCATCCGTACGAAGAGCCGGCCATCGAGATCTACCGGCTGCACGGTCGTCCCCAGCGGCACATCGGCCAGGGGCGCCGCGTGATGCTGGATCAGGCGCTCGACCTGCCGACGCTCTGCGAGCGCCTCAAGCGAACGCTCGGCGTTGGCCAGGTGCGCGTTGCCGCCGCGTACCAGTCACCCGAAGTCCATCAGAGCATCGGCCTCTGCGCCGGCGCCGGCGGCGGATTGCTGGCCACGGCCGCCCAGCAGGGGTGCACGGTGTACGTGACCGGCGAGATGCGCCACCACGACGTGCTGGCCGGCCAGCATCTGGGCTGCACGGTGATCCTCGCGGGCCACACGAACACGGAGCGGGGCTATCTCGGCCGGCTCCGTGAGCGGCTGACGGAGAAGCTCCCCGAAGCAACGACGATCACGATCTCGAAGCGCGACGCCGACCCCCTGATCGCGATGTAGCTCGAACAGGGCCCGTTGAGCAGTGCGGATCGCTGGCTGATCGCGATCGTCTGTCGCTGTGATGGCGTTGAACCTAGCCCGGATTTCTCACCAACATCGTCGCGAGGGTGCGTAGAACGTTCGCTGGCAAGGAGATGAGGCCATCGAGGCGGAGACGGCTTGTCATGCCTTCGACGCCTCGATGTGTCGAAAGCGACGCCGCCAGCGGGCGGTCTACGCAGCCGCAGCAGATGGTGGTGAGAAATGCGGGCTAGGCATCTCGGGGAAGATCCAGGCCGATTCCCCCTCTCGGCGGCGCCGAGCAGCCGTTATCATCGAATCGGTACCGCGCCGCCAATCGAGGCGATGCCCAAGCGTGCCGCGGGGGCGACTGGAGCTGGAGAAAGAGACATGCGAGTCAACATTCGTTTCCGCCGTGCCCTGCGTTCGATCTCCTCGGTCACCGTCCTGAGCGCGTCCCTGAGCGCCATCCTGAACACGATCACGACCGAGCCCGCGTGCGCGGAGCCCGCGGGTGCCGGACCGCAGTGGACGATCGTCGACACGCTACGCGATCCCGGAGGGTGCCTCCGGCCTGGCGTTCGACGGCACCTGGCTGTACTGCGGCATCTACGGTCCCGACGGCGGCCGCGTCTACCAGATCGATCCCGCGACCGGCGTCTCCACGCTGCTCTTCACCGGTCCGCACGGACGACGCCTACGGCCTGACGTTCGACGGCGAGTACCTCTGGACGACCGATCATCCCGGCAGCAGCTCGGCGCCCGCGGTCGCCATGAAGCTCGACTGGAACGGCACGCTGCTCGACCAGTTCGACCTGCCCGACGCACTACATGTCCGGGCATCGCGTGCGACGACGGCGAGTTCTGGGTGACCCGCTACTACCCCGATCCGGGCCACGTCTACCTGCTCGACGGCGCCGGCGCGATCCTCGACGAGTTCGACGCGCCGGACAACCAGCCGTGGGACGTGTGCCTCGAGAACGGCAACCTGTGGATCGCCGACTACTGGGGCGACGCGCTGTACAAGATCGACCCGGCCACCGGCGCGGTGCTGGAGAGCCACCCTTCGGAGGGCGTCGATCCCGCGGGCATCGTGTGGGACGGGCAGCACCTGTGGTACTGCGACAACGGCGAGGGCGGCAACGACTTCCTCTACAAGGTCGACTCTGCCGGGCGGCGGCACGCCGCAGATCGACATTCCCGCGTCGCAGTCACGACTACGGGACGGTCTCGATCGGCGACTCGGCGAGCGTGGAACCTGACCGTCCACAACAGCGGCGACGCCGCGCTCGAGATCACGGCCGTGACCTTCGATCCCAGCGGCGGCCTCTCCTGCCCCGCGAACTTCCCGGTCACCATCGCTCCCGGCGACGAGCGACGTGCTGCCGATCGTGTACGAACCGGCGCGCGTTCGGCCCGCTCGACGCGACGGCGACCATCGCTCTCGAACGACCCCGTCCATCCGGAGCGAGGCGCTCGCCCTGACGGGTCACGGCGTCTATCCCGAGCCGACGATCGACGTGCTCGAGGCAAGCCACGACTACGGCGTCGTGCGCGTCGGCGCGCACACCCGGTGGTTCATGGAGGTCACGCAACCAGGGCAACCAGATGCTGACGATCGACGACATCGCCGTCGACGACGAGCGGTTCTACGTCGACCAGGGCGTCGAGCTGCCCATTGAGCTGGGCCCGCTGGACGCCGTCGCAGATCGGCGTCTGGTTCAGCCCGCCGCGCCGCGCAGGCGTACGGCGCGACCGTGTCGGTCTCGAGCAACGACCCCGATCGCCGGCCACCGTGAGTCTTTCCGGCAGCGGCGAGGACAGCGAGCGACCCGATCGGCGAGGTCGCTGTGGACCTACACGATCGACACCGGCTTCGACAACAGCCCGAAGGCGATGGCTGCCGCTCCCGGACGTCAGCGGCGACGGCGTGGCCGACGTGATCGTGTGCTCCGAGGACGATTTCGTTCGCTGCTTCAACGGCAACGCGGACGGCACGGGCGACGTGCTCTGGGAGCACGAGATCTCCGCGCGGCTCGGTCTACTCGCAGAAGGGCCTGCAGATCATCGAAGACATCGACGAGGACGGCCGTACCCGACGTGATCGTCGGCGCCGCGTGGGGCGGACGCCTGATCCGGGCGATCTCCGGCGCGACCGGCGACGAGCTCTGGACGCACGACACCGACGAGTACGGCGACGGCGGCTGGGTGTACCAGGTGGACGTGCCGCTACGACTACAACGGCGACGGCGTTCGCGACGTGCTGGCCGCGACCGGCGACGACGTCGAACGACACCGGCCCCAAGCGCGTCTACTGCCTCAACGGCTTGAGCGGCGTTTCGATCTGGGAGCGTCCTCTGGGTGGCCCGGTCTTCGCGGTGATCGGCGTCGAGGACTTCACCGGCGACGGTACAGCCCGACGTGCGTCGCCGGTCGCGTCCAACGACGCACGAGACGCAGGGCTCCGCGGTGGGCATCGACGGCGCCGACGGCACCGTCGAGTGGTCCTTCCCCGTGACCGGCTCGCTCGGTGTGGTCGCTGGCCCAGATCGACGACATCACCGTCGGACGGCGTGCCCGACGTGATCGTCGGCGACTTCCTGCCGGCGGACGTGTACGGCCTCGACGCGACGAACGGCGACCAGGAGTACGTCGCCGAGCGGCCTCGGCACGCTGACCGCGATTCGTAGCGCTCGACGACGTCAACGGCGACGGGCATCCCGGAGATCGTGCCGGCCCACTTCAGCTCGTTCGCCCGCGCGATCAGCGGCAGCGACGGCAGCGCGGCTCTGGACGACGCCGCTGGCCGACAACCCGGCGTCCGTGGCGCGGATCGCCGACGTCAGCGGTGACGGCATCAACGACGTGCGTCGTCGGCACGCTGTTCAGCGAGCAACCGCACGTACTTCCTCGACGGCGTCGAGCGGGTCGGTGCTGCACTCGGCCAATTACGGCGACCCGGTCGACGCCGATCACGGCGATTCCCGACGTCGTCGGCGACGACTCCTGGGAGATGGTGGCCGGCGGCCGCGACGGGCTCGTCAGCTGCATCTCCGGCGGCACCGCGGTCGCCTTCGACCCCGCCGACGTGAATCAGGACGGCCAGGTGGACGTGCTCGACCTCATCGAGCTGATCCTCGCGTGGGGGCCGAATCCCGGTCACCCGGCGGACATCAACGGGGACGGTGTCGTGGACGTGACGGACCTGGTGACGCTCATCCTGGCTTGGGGCGGATGAACTCCAGGCGGACGCGGGTGACTTGGAGCAGCTCCCCTCAATTCGTAGCATCCGGAGCTGGCTGCGCCTTCGCGTGGCTTGGTCGGGCTGCATCGACGGCATGGCAAGCCGCCTGCTTCGCCCTCCTCGCCACACTCGGCTCGCCGACGCTCCAGACGCTACGAATTGAGTGCAACCGCTCTAGCCTCCGCCACCCTTGGGCGCCGGCGGCGCCTGCTCCTTGGGCGCCGGTGGTTCGTCCGGCTTGGGCGGCGCCGGCGGCTCGTCCTTCTTCTTGGGCCCGCCGAAGACCGTGTCCAGGATGTCGCCGATGGGGATGCCCTGCTTCTTCCCCACCTCGTTCAACGTTCCCTTCAAGCCCTGGCCGACCAGCGATTCCAGATCGAGCTCCGTCTTGATGTTGCCGAGCGTCCCTCGGTGCATCAGCGGAACCGTCGCAGTGCCCGCGTACTGCTGGATCTCCTTGACGCTCTTGGCCAGCCCGTCCAGGGGAATCTCCGTCCGGAGGTTGACGGCCTGCGTGTTGAGATCGATCGTCCCCTGATAGGCCATTGAGTACTTGTCGATCTTCACGACGAATCGGTCGTAGGTCACGACGCCGTTCCGGATCCTGGCCTTCACGGGTTCGATGAATCCGGGGACCGTCGCTTGCGGCGACGCCTGGAAGAACGACAGGAGCTGGTAGAGCGCTGAACCGCTGTCCAGCTCGATCGCCCCCAAGGTGATCTCGAGATCCGCCGACAGCTTGCTGACGTCGCCGTCGAGCGGCGCCGTCACGTTGGTCATCGTCGCCTTGAGCGGCTGCTCGGTGCTCCGGATGTCGGCGAAGATCGGGTGGATCTTGTAGAGCAATCGCTTGCCGAGCGAGGGCGTGAGCTCGAGCTGGGCGCGACCGGACCGATCGCCCGCCATCTGCAACGTGTCGTCTTCTGCAGTCGCCGCCGCCACGAGCGAGCCATGCGCGGAGCGGATCGATGCGTCGAGCGTTCCGGACGTGCGGCTGAGGCGATCGGCCTTGAACTCGGCGTCGATCGTGGGTCCAAGCGCGTCGACGAGCAGCCCCTGGTAGTCCGCGAGCGCGTCGACGATGCCGGTCGGAAGTCCGGCGACCTTCGCGTCGAGCTCGAGGGCCGCGTTGGTCGTGTCGAGCGTTCCCGCGGCGCTCAGCAGATTCGAGAGGCGCCCCGTGACATCGACGGTGCCGGTCTCGGCGTCGCTACCAGAGCGAGACTCGGCGGTCATCACGATGCCCACGCCCTGGGCCAGGTTGGAAGACGTCAGCGCTGCATTGATGTTCTGCAAGGACGACTCCGCTTTGTCCTGGTAGAGAATGCGCAACGGGCCACCCTGAAGCTTCACATCGATCCGCGCGAGACTCGGGTCGAATGCCTCGTCTCGGAGCATGGCCAGCGGGAGCTGGGTCTCGCTCAGGCTGACGGTCAGCGGAAGCGGCGCCATCGCTTTGAACGACGGCGGCGCCGCGCCCGCCTCGGGCGAGCCGCCGCGCAAGAAATCGTCCAGCGACTGCTCCGAGATCCGCAGCGCCAACGCCTGCGAGTCGACCCGCACGACCTCCTCGTCCATCGTCGCGGTCACGGTGCCGGAGAGGGCGGGGAAGTCCGACTTCAGGATCGCCCGCGTCTCCTTCGCCACCGGCTGCACATCGATCTCCAGGTCGCCCTCATCGCCCGTCCAGCGGGAGAGCGAACCGGCGTCCTTTCCCAGCACGCGCTCCCAGCCAGCCACCAGAACGTTGGCGAGCACCAGGTGCGCCGAGGGCATCGATGATTGCGCGCTTCCGTCGCTGGACGCCTCGAAGTTCAAGGCGCCGAGCGAGGCGGCCGATGGCGCAAAGAGCGCGGTCGAACCCGTGACCGTGTAGGCGGGGTCCGCATCCTTCGGCAGCGTGATCGAGACCGTGGCGGCGAACTGACGAGCCCCGATCGACTGTGCGAGCGCGGGCACCTGGCTCAGGACGATCTCGTCCGCCTCGACTCGCGCCGCTAGCGGTGACGTCGGCATCTCGAAGCCGCTCGAGCGATTGCCGGGCAGATCGAAGGGCTGCAGAACGAGCCGCAGCTCCGCCGGCCGATCAAGCACGATCCGTTCGGTCTTCTCCTTCTCAGACTGCAGCGCCTCGAACAGCGCCGGGTTCATGTCGTTCTGGAACGTCGCGGTCTCGACGCGCAGGAAGTCCGGCATTTCGACAGCGGCCACCTGAAGCATCGGCGCGGGGCGACCGCTCTTGGTGACGACCGCCTCGACGGTCTGTCTCTCGTCGTGCACGCCGAACGCCAGCGAGCAGTCGATTGGCTTGTCGAACAGTGACTCGATCGCCGCCGCGCGCTCCGGAAGGAACCGGGAGAGAGTCGACGCACGCAGGCCGGTCAGCCCGCTGGTTCCCGTGACCCGCGCATCGAGCGGCGTGAGCTTTCCCTCGGCGTCCAGCAGCTTCGTGATCTGCTGGTCGAGCGACAGCGCCGCGCTGTCGATACGACCCGAGCCCGTGAGGTGCGCGCCCTGCGACAGTCCCTCCGTCTCGAGCAGGCACGCCATCTGCTCGAGCGTGGCGAGCAGTGGTGCCGTGGCCGCGGTTCCCTCTTCCGCCGTCTCCGCCCGTCGCACCGAGACCGGTCCGTCGAGCTGAATGCCGACTCGCATCGCGATCTTTCCGAGGCTGGCGCCTTCTCCTGCGAAATCGGCGGGAAGCGAGGCATGATCGATGAGCACGAGCAGTGGCGTCGCCTCGTCGATGCGCAGTGGCGTCAACGCCGCCACGAGCCCCGGACTCACTGTCGCCGCCAGGCGGGAGCGGGTCAGCTCCATCGATCGGTCCCCGGTGTCGATGCGGCCGCGTACGTCGACGTCGATCTTCTCCGCCACCAGCGCCAGCGTGAAGTCGCGCACCTGTCCCGGGGCGAAGGCGCAATCGATGTCCAGCACCGGGCCGATGTCTCGATTCGCATCCAACCCCGCTGCGGCGAGCGCGACCTGCAGCAGCGCGCTCGGCACGCGCTGCCCTTGAGCGAACCGGTCACGCGATCGGGGGAGAGCGAAAGCGCTCCCGACGGCAGCATCGGCTGGTCGACGACGAGCCGCCCTTCGAGCCGACTCGGCGCCGCGCTGCCCGACGACCGCGTCGGCATCGAGCGAGAGCGCCACGGCATCCGTGAGCTTCTCGCTGCTGCGCGCTCAACGTCAGACTCTCTATGCGGCTGTCGATCTCCTGGTACAGCACGGGCACCGATGCGAGCTTGAGCTCCGCCCGCAGCGTCGCCCGGTCCGGCGCGAGGAAGCCACGCTCGTCGAACAGGAACACGGACTCGGCATCCACGTCGATCGAGCCGCTCAGCGTGCCGGACTTCGTCTCCCCGTGGAGCTGGAGCAGCGTCGATCCTCCGGGCGCGTACGAGAACTGTCCGTTGAGGTGTTGCACCGTCAAATCGCGACCGGACACGGCATCGTGGATCTCGACCTCGACATCGTCCAGCCTGATCTTGATCGGCCCGAAGTCCGGCATCGCACCCGATGCGGACGGCGGCGCGCTCTGGCTTGCCGGTCCCGACGTCGACTTGGGAGACGGCGTGACGGCCAACTCGGTCAACGAGATCGAGCCGTCCTTGCGGATCTCGCCCTTGACCCGACCGCCAACGACGATCTCGAGGGGGGCCAGCGATCCCGTGACCAGCTTGAGGAGCCCGGCGTTCATCTCGACACTCGCGTCCACCGCGGTCCGGCCGTCGCGATCGACGATCTGCAGCCCTTTCACCGACTGCGGGCCGAGCCAGCCCAGATGCAGGCCAGCGAGCCGAACGGTGCCGTTGACCTGCTTCTCGATCGAGGATCGGATGAACTCCCGCCCGAGCCCCGCGTTGATCAGCGCGGCGCGATGCCCACGAGGACCACGACGAGCAGCAGGAGCACCACCAGGGTCTTGAGGAGTCGTCGCTTGCGTCGCCGTTTCGGCGTCTTTCCCTGATTCTTGCTCATCGGAGTCGGTCCTGAGGATAGGGGCCGGCCCGCGCGAGTCTCCTCGCAGAGGCGAGGAAGGCGGGATCGACCGCAGCGGAAGTGAACGCGATTCTATTCGCACCGTGGCGATGCGACCGCGTCGGGAAGAGAACAAGAGCGTTCGGTCGGCTCGATCGACGCGGGCGGTTGACAGCGTGTGAACAACCGAGGACCGTCTTGATCCGGATTCGCCGGTACACCCCCCCGGAATCGCTTGCTCCGCGGAGTCTCCGGGAGCCTTCCCGCCATGGCCGACTGGATTCTCGCTCACCGGACGCTCGTGTGGTGGGCGGCGGCCCTGTCGGCGGCGACGTTTCTCGCCACGTTGGTCATCGTCCCGATGCTCGTCGTCCGGATTCCCCCCGATTACTTCGCGCACCGCGAGCGCCACGCGGTCCGGTGGGCCCATCGCCACGCTGTCCTGCGCGCCGTGCTGCTGACCGGAAAGAACGCGCTCGGCTACCTCTTCGTGCTCATGGGCATCGCGATGCTCGTCCTGCCGGGGCAGGGCATCCTCACGATCATGATCGGCGTGACGCTCCTGGACTTCCCCGGCAAGTACCGGCTGGAGCGCTGGCTCGTCAGCCGTCGGCCCGTCCTGCGGTCGATCAACTGGCTTCGGCGCCGCGCCGGCCGCGAGCCGCTAGCCACCATTTCTCACCGACATCGTCGCGAGGATGCGTAGAACGTTCGCTGGCAAGGAGATGAGGCCATCGAGTCGAAGACGGCTTGCCATGCCTTCGAAGCCTCGATGGGCCGAAAGCGACCTCGAGCGGTGAGCGAATGCTCGCCGTCGTTCACGCCGCGTACAGATACGGCCGGCGGGCCTCGATGGACAGGTGCAGGGGCTCGCTGAGGCGCAGACCGACCACCGTGCGGTCATCGACGGTCACGGCCGACCGGAGCACCGTGGCCTCGACCATCTCGTGCTGGCAGAAGAAGCCCTGCCGGCGGGTGAGGGCCACCGCGAGATGGAGCCGATCGCCCCGATTCAGTTCGAGGGGGCGGTTGATCTCCAGGAGCAAGCCCTGCGGCGAGAGATTGACGGTCGATCCCACCAGATAGATCTGGTCGCGAGGCTCGAAGATCTTGCAGGGGCGAGCCATCTGGAGCCGTTGCTCGACGCGGCGTTCACCCTGCACCGGCGAAATCAGCGGATCGGCGTTGGTCATAAGCCCTTCTTGTCGTGGGGGCAGCGACGCTATCGAGCTATCGGTCCTGCAGAACTCGACTTTCGCCGTCCTGCCGAAGCGCGGAATTTTCTCTTCAGGGGGATAGCCCAGACGCGGGACACTTCAATGCCCCTGCCCCTGCCCTTGCCCCTGCCACTGCCCTTGCCACGGCACTGCATCTTCCCGTTCAGCGTCGAAGGAGCAGATCGCGATCGAGAACGAACTGTATCGACGGGGCAAGGGCAAGCAATACCGCAGGTCGCCAGCGACCACATCGTGCGGGGAGATCTGCTCCCCCGCCGCTTCACGCGTATCCTTCACCACCCATGTTCGAGCAACCGACGATCCTGATGCGGGCTCCGGCCAAACTGAACCTGGCCGTCGTCGGTCGGGCCGACCAACGGTGAGGGTCTACACCCGATATGCTCGTGGATGGTCACCATCGATCTGTGCGACCAGCTGCTCGTCACTCGTCTCGAACCCAATCGTCTCTCCCGCTACGCCATTCTCTGGCATCCGGAGGCAAAGCAGCGATCGGAGATCGACTGGTCGATCAGGAAGGACCTCGCGGTCCGGGCTCATCTTGCCCTCGGAAGAGCACGTTGGACGGCACCTCCCCGTGCAGCTCAAGCTCGACAAATGCATTCCGGTGGGCGGCGGTCTCGGAGGCGGCTCGTCGGATGCGGCGGCGATGCTCCTCGCGCTCAACGAGCTGTTCGAACTGGGGCTGGCCGCGCCGCACTGGGAAGATCGCGACCCGTCTGGGCTCGGATGTGCCGTACCTGATCGAGCGCGGTAGCGCCATCGTGGAGGGCGTGGGCGAACAGGTACGGCGGCTCGGGAGGCGCCGCTCTTTCATGCGGTCATCATCATGCCATCCATCACCTGCGCAACGGCCAAGGTGTACCAAGCGTACGATCGGCTGCCCGCGCGGGAGCTGCGGCCGGACGCAATTCGCTCCTCGCCTCCGCCGCACCGGACCTTCCGCCGCAGGAGGAACTCTTCAACGATCTGCTCGAACCCGCTCTCGCCATCGCGCCGGAGCTGAAGCCGATGATGGCCGAGATCTCCCGCCTGGTCGAGAGACCGGTGCATCTCACCGGCAGCGGCTCGTGCCTCTTCGTCCTCGCGGACGATCCGCTTCACGCCGAAACCATGGCCGCGTCGATCGAACAGGAGTTCGAACTCCCCGCCGCCGCGGTGTGCTCCCGCGAGGCCAGCCATGTCTAGCACGACCAGCGCCGGTCGATGCCCGCGCGGCGGTTGCGATCTTTCTGCTGCTCGCCGGCTGGTGCTGGCCGCGGATCTGGTTACCAAGACGTTGGCGTTCCGCCACGTGGCCGGTCAGCCGATCGAACTGAGCCAGAAACGACAGCGCATTCGTCATCCCGCCGCACGAAGCGGTCGCCGTCGTGCCGCATCTGCTGAGCCTCAAGCTCACGCTGAACCGCGGTGCGGCCTTTGGTCTCGGCCAGGGCGGCCGATGGGTCTTCGTCCTGGTCGCGGTGGCCGCGGTCGCCCTCGTGTCG
>CAVONJ010000024.1:0-10582 GCA_963697235.1 uncultured Planctomycetota bacterium | reverse complement strand
GCACGGAGCTCGTGGCGCAGCGCGGGGACGGGCCGTCCTCTCCCGGGGGGAGGGCGTTGTTGCTCTCCGCCACCTCTCCCCCCGGGAGAGGCGGCTCGCAAAGCGAGCCGGGTGAGGGCGGACTGCGTCTACCGTGGCGCGCCACGAGTGGCGATGGCGCAGCGGAGGCGTGCGAACGACCGAGCGCACACCGGCCTTGCGTGCAGCCGACACGCGACGCCGTTCGCCCTCACCTGACCCGTCCTCTCCCGGGGGGAGAGGCGGTGCCGCGCTCCGGCCACCTCTCCCGGGGGGAGAGGAGTTTCACTTCAGGAAAGCTGGGACGTTGGGGCGGGCGTTGCAGCGGTGTGCTGCGACGCACGTCAGCACATTCCTCTGACCAGCGCGTTGTGGTCGTGTGCGCCTGCCGTTAGCTTCGATCGATCGCGTGGTTATGGGCACCGTCCGTGCAGTTGCCGGGCGTGTTTCATAGATAGAGATCGATCCAGCCATCGGCACCGCTCACCGCGGCCGCGGCTCTCACGAGGAAGAGGAAGACATCACATGATCACCCGCGCCCCCGTCGGCATCCTGCACCGCCTGCGCCATCCTGGACCGATCGAGCGCACCGATGGCCGTGCCGCGCGGAACGGCGCTGGCGCCGTCTCGATGCTCTGCTGCGCTCGAAGGGTGCACGCTCGCGACTGTGCCTGCGGTGGCGGGGCACTTCTTCTGCGACCAGCCCCCGAGAACGTGACGGATTTGGCCTTCTCGCGCACCCGCTCCGCTTCAGCGTGCTCGCCCTCGCGGTCGCGGCGGCGAGCCTGACGCTCGCTCGTGAGGCGAGCGGTCAGCCCACGGAATTCAAGCTCACCGCCTCCGACGCCGCGGCGGGTGATACGGACGCCTCCGGCAACACGACCACGTGCAGCTTCGAGATCGTGGTGAACGACGCGGAGCCGCCGACGATCACCGGCTGCCCGGCGGGCACCGGGCCGAACGAATCGGTCGCCAAGGTCGACGCGGACGCGAGCTGCGAAGCGCTCGTGCCGGATTTGACCGGGCTGCTGACCATCGAGGACAACTGTCCGGGCGTCACGTTCATCCAGGATCCAGCCCAGAAAGCGTGAGTGCGGCAGGCCCCGGCTTCTACGACGTGGCGGTCACCGCCACCGATGCGAACGGCCTGACCAGCACGTGCGCCCTGACCTATCAGGTCAACGACGTCATCGATCCGGTGATCACGAGATGCCCGGCCGACCTCACCGGCGCCAACGCGCTTCCGGCCAACGCGACCCTCGGCTGCGTCGCGCTCCTGCCCGATCTGCGGGGCGAGCTGGTGGGTGAAGACAACTGCGGTCAGCTCCCGCCGGGATCGGGCCTGACCGTCTTCCAGAGCCCGGCCCCCGGAACGGAGATCCCGGTCGGGACGACGCTGGTCACGCTGACGCTGCGCGATGCCTCGGGCAACGACG
Organism: uncultured Planctomycetota bacterium; assembly: GCA_963697235.1. Classification (GTDB taxonomy): domain Bacteria; phylum Planctomycetota; class Phycisphaerae; order Phycisphaerales; family SM1A02; genus CAVONJ01. The sequence continues at coordinate 9,128 of CAVONJ010000024.1, read as the reverse complement.
ACACGTGCACGGTGGAGGTCGAGGTGCTCCCGGTGCAGGAGCTCGCGCTCGATGTGGCCTTGACCGGCAGCTTCGCCGGCACTTCGGGCGCTGCATGATCCTCGAGCTCTGGTGGTGTCCGGAAGACGCGGCGCCGGCGTTCAGTCTGGAGATGAACGGGGCGTTCATCAGCGGAGCGCTCGCCGAGACGATGGAAGTTCCCTGCGGCGAGTACACCTGCGCGACGCTCCGCGATCCGCTGCACTCATTGATCGCCCGGGTCCCCGTCACCCAGAGCGCCGCCCAACACGTGGTCAGCGCGACGCTCGTCCTCGGCAACCTGAACGGCGACGAGGTCATCGACATCCTCGACTTCGGCACCTACGCCGGTCAGTTCGGGATCGCCTACGGCAGCCCGAGCACGGACTGCGCAACGCCAGGTGCGCACGCCGATCTCAACGGCGACGGCGTGGTGACGCCGGCGGACGAGACGTTCATCTCGGCGAGCTTCCTGAGCATCGGCGACGACCCCTGCTGCGCGATCGGCGCCGTCGCGGCAACGGACGGTCCGGTCGTCGAGATCTCGGTGGCCGAGCTGGTCCTTCGCGGGATGGGCGACCTCGCGGTCGCCGACCTCAACGAGGACGGCCTGCTGAACACCGCAGACATCGCCGCGTTCCTCGCGGGCAGCGGCCGCGCTGCCGTCGGTGGCGTTCGTCGGCAAGGACGGCGGCGCATGGTTCGACGAGTCGAATTGGGCGAGCGGTAGGCAACCGACCGCGGAGACGAACATCGCGCTGAGCAAGACCGCCGTGATCGACCGCGAAGGCGCGACGGCCCGCAACGTGACGGTGCAAGCCGGTGGCGAGCTTCTTCTCCAGGATGGTGCGCTGACCGCGCAGACCATGACGATCGAGACGGGCGGCACGCTGCGTCTGAGCGGCGACGCGTCGCTTCTTGAAGTGCAGTCGCTGACGCTCAGCGAAGGCGCGACGCTCGATTGGAACGGCGGCGCGCTCGAGGTGCACGGCGGCATGCTCCGCCAGGCCGATCTCGATCTCCTGATCGGATCCGGCACGCTCCGGCTGATGGGCGGCGCCGCCGCGACTGCGACTCGCGACCTGATCATCGGGCTGACCCCGGAGGGCATCGCCGCGCTGGAGCTGGACGGTCCGGGCACCGCACTGCTGGCCGCCGAAGCAATCTTCGTCGGCATGGATGGGGTGGGGGCCCTTCGTTTGCGCGACAGCGCCTTGGTCATCGCCCCTGGCCTCTTCATCGGCCCGCTGGGCGAACTGACCGGCGCGGGCGAGCTGCAGAGCAATCTGTCCAACGACGGAACCATCGCGCCGGCCGGCACGTTCTTCATCAATGGGCAGTACGCACAGAGCGATCTCGGCACACTCGAGATACGAGTGGCGGAGGATCGTCTTCGAGTCAACGGCGTCGCCCAGCTCGGCGGAACGCTCCTGGTGGAGGTATCGGATGGCGTCAAGCCCGGCGAGCAGTTCACGATCATCACCGCGAGCTCCATACTCGGCGCGTTCACGGACGTCGTGACGCCAGCGGGTGCGGAGGTGGCGATGACGTACGAGCTCGATGCAGTGATCGTGACGGTGCGCTGACGCGCGAGTAGTAGGAACTCCTCTCCCCAGCGGGGAGAGGACGGCTCGTCCCCGCGCCCGCTCGCGGGGACGGGCCAGGTGAGGGAGATTCCACGTCGCGTGTCGGACGCGAGCGCGATCCACATCTGCGATTGATCGAGGCGTGACGCGCGGCCGCGCTTCGAGTGGCGCCGCCGACTATCCACACCGTTCGCCCACAGTCGAGGCGAGCAGCTACACTGAGGATCGAAGGTCTCGCTCGGCTCGATGACCTGGTCGTGGCGATGGCCCCGGAGGACGCACAAGCCGGCGAACAGCTCTGGCGATCCTCAAGGGCGTCGAGTACGGATTTCTTGATTGCCCTCTCCCCCGGAGGCATCCTGAGTACAAGAACACTGAGAGCAGTCAGATGACTCTAAGAGGCGCCATCGCGACGATTCTCACGCTCACCGCGGTGGGCACGGCCACTGCGGCCAACGACCAGCTGCGGGGGGAGATGCTCGGCGTGCTCACCCACGCTCGGGTCTCCATCGACTTTGAGGAAGTACCGGTCCGCGAGGCCCTGGATCGGGTTGGGTCGGCGCTGGGTCTCACGATCATCGGTCGGTACGAAGACGATGCTGTCGGGCACGGGATTGATCCGATGATGCCGATCACGCTTCGGCTGGACTCGGTTGTCGCACGTGACGCGCTCGAGATGATCATCGATCAGGCGACGCTGTACGCGTCATGCACGTGGCAACTGCGGACCGGTTTCATCGAGATCGGCACGAAACGCCGCCTCGGCTACGCCACCGAGCGGCGGGTCTATCCGATGGCCGACTTGCTGATGGAACCGCCGTACTTTCTCGCACCGGGAGCGCTCCCGCCGGATGTCCAGCACTTCAACCGGCATCCGTACCGTTCGGCATCGCTCAAGATCGGCAACTTCAAGACCCGATACGGGGCGCACGATCTCGTGGAGGAGCTCGTGCGGGCGATCGCCGAGATCGTTGAGCCGGGGAACTGGGACTTCGAGCTGTCGCGGCCACCGCCGACCAGTCCGGCGAAACAGACGTTCGGTCCGTATCGCTCCGACGATCACCGAATCGCCCGAATCCGCCAGTCGCCCGACGGTCAGCTGATCATCGTCGCTCCGGACTACTTCCACCGTCAGATTGGCGGGTCGGGTCGCGCGATCATGCCGACGATCGAGTCCCTCAACGACCGAGCCGTGCCCCAGCCTGGTGTCACCGTGGTCGGCCTTGACACGAGGGCAAGGTCATCTTCGATCCTCGCCGACATCGTGCAGCCGGCTGCCGCGGCCGAAGATGACGATGACAACGGTCCGCCGATCATTCGAGGATCCATGGTTGGCCAGGCCTTCTACGAGCATGCGGTCCGTACACTCCTGGAGCGACAGATCAGCTTCTCGTTCAACGAGACGCCAGCCCGTGAGGCGTTGGCGGAGGTCCAGAGCCAGCTCGGTCTGCCGGTGATCGGCCGCTTCGCCGACGACGAGCTTGGCTACGGCATCGATCCGAAGCTGCCCATCACGCTGCTGCTGGATGACGTTCCAGCGATCGACGGGCTCGAGACGCTGCTCGAGCAGTGCGGGATGCTCGGCGAGGCGTGCACCTGGCAGATTCGCCGAGGCTACATCGAGGTCGGCACGAAGAAGCGCCTCAGCGTACCGGCCGCCCGGACGTTGCGGCTCTACTACATCCGGGACCTGATGCTCGACATCCATGACTTCACCGAGCGACCAAAGACGCAGCTCGGCGTTGCCCTCGATCAAATCGACACGATCGTCAACACGATCGAACCAGAGGCGTGGGACTGGGGCCAGGTCGAGTACTACCAAGCCGACGACGAACGGGTCGTCCGCAGTCACAACGATCGACCCGCCTCTGGTGAAGGCGATGATGATGTCTCTCCCGCCGACCGACCGCGGCCCGAGTATGTCGAGCCCCTGAGGCCGGCGACCATTCGCCATTGGCGCGACGTGCTGATCGTCCTCGCTCCCGATTACATTCACCGCCAGCTCGGCGGTCTCAAGCCGCGCTGACCGTGACCTGGGCCAGCGCATCCGAGGCTGTATCTCGTGAGCACACTGTTCGCACTCCTCTGGCTCTGCAGCGCAGCCATCTTTCTTGGACTCGCTCTGACTGGACGGGTCTCGACCTCCGAGCTCCTCGGGCTTGACTCCCCAACGCTGCGCTGGCTCTTGCCTCTGTGCGCCATTGCGTCACCATCGACGCCATGGCGGTGATCGTTGATCGTTCGCTCTTTGCCGGCATGCCCATCGCCGTGGCGCTTTCGCCGATCGTACTGCTCGTCCTTTGGTGTCGCGCCATTCTTCAGGTGCGGCGCTCCAGGTGAGTGGGATGGGTGAGCTGGGATCGACTCGGCAGCCGCTCCGCAGCCGGAGAAACCGCCCCCGCACTGTGCGGCCACGTCGGCAGTCCACCAAGACACTCGGCCGGCGGTCTGAGTGCGACACCTCTTGTCGTGGCAAGGAGCCGGACCGACAGTTGTCTTGAGACGAGACAGCGAGGTCTGGCGACGCGGGCGGAGGCGAACCTCGAGGTCACCATCCCCGCTTCAGGTACCGGTACATCAGTGCGGCCCACCTCGAATAGAACGCGAAGGCGGGATCTTCGTGATTGAGGATCATTCCGGGCAGGCGGAGTCGGTCGTGGCCCGGCGGCGGGCTGAACAGCGGGAAGTAGGGGTCGACGATCTCGTCCGGCGCGATGAGGCTGAGGAGCTCGCACATTCGGTCCATGTTGGTCCTGTCGCCCTGCCCGCGCAGATCGCCGAGCGCTCGAAAGCCGAACTTGTCGCCGTCGATCTGGAAGACTCGGCCGCCCCGGCTGTGGATGTCGAGCTTGTCCGAGGTCTTGACGCGTTTCTCGAACGCCTGCCCGGCGTTGTCGATGTATCCGCCCGTAAAGTCGATCGCGAGGCCCATCGCGCCGCCGATGCCCCAGGCCAGCTCAGCCCTGGCCCGCCGGGCCTGATCCAGCGTCGTCCCCGAGGGGCCGGGTACCGGCCTGATCATGCGCTCCTTCACGGATCCCCGAAGATGCGCCCTGACCAGGATCTCGACCTCCTCTCTAGCTACGACGACGCTCTCCGCACGCCAGAGATCGAGGTGAATCTCGCCATCTTCGATGCGAAGATCCCGGATCTTTAGCGTCGGACCGAGCGCCGCGAGATCGGTGAACGTCGGGGCGAATCCGTCACCGCCCTCTTCAATCAACGCGAAGAGCGCCCGACTCGCCGCAACCGGATCCACCTGTCCGATGACCGTCGGCGGCGCTTGACCCAGACGCAGCTTCAGCGTCTCGTAGTCCACTCCTGAGGTGTCGGCCAGGAGCTGTGCGACCAGTTCCCGGCCATACCCCTCGGGCCAGGCGAGCACGCTCAGGAATGGACGGGCGTCATGCATGATGGGTCGGCAGCACCGCGTCGGCTCCGATCAGGACTCGGGAAAGCGCACCGGCTCGATTCGAGGCGGCGTCGACCTCGTCGTCGCCACGAGGGTGGACGCGCTCGGCCACGACCGTCATGATAGGTTCGGGGCAGGGAGACAGCGCACGGCTGCGGTCCGCGCACGGTGCACATCGCGGCGCGACCGCGACGACGAGCCGCACGTCAATTCGTCCTCGCCTCAGATCTGCGCACGCCCAGAAGCCGAGGTCCCGTCCCCAGTGAGCACGCCCTTGCCACTTAGCCCCGATTCGATCCAGACTCTGCGGACCTCCCGGTTCGATCTGGAGCCACTAACTCGTGCGCACGCGGAGGCGATGTATCCACTGCTCGATGATCCGCGAGTCTATGCGATGACCGGCGGATTACCGCCTACGTCGCTGCTCGAGTTGAGCGACGCGTACACCGCCCTGGAGTCGCGGCGTTCTCCCGATGGCCGCGAGCTCTGGTTCAACTGGGTGATTCGGGAGCGCTCCCTGAACGCGGTGGTCGGTTTCATCCAGGCAACGGTAAGTCCTTCACAGACGCTTGTCGCCTGGCTCATCGGTGTGCGCTGGCAGGGCCGCGGGTATGCGTCCGAGTCTGCGGCGGCGCTCGTGAACTGGCTCGATCGCCATGGTGTCGCTCCGATCCGGGCCTGCGTGCATGCAGGGCACGGCGCCAGTCAAGCGGTCGCCCGCCGAGCGGGATTCGAGCGCACGACTAAAATTCGAGATGGCGAAGAGGTCTGGGACTACGTGCCGAAGAACGCGCGAGCGGCGAACTGAAGTGGCGGGCGACGTCACTGCCGCGAGGAGTGCAGGAAGCCTGTGCCTGCTTCTGATGATCGGCGCTGCGGCGTACCGCGAACCCCGCTGTTGACCTCAGGACTCGGGGATGACGTAGGCTGGAAACTCGATTCCCTCGATGTACGAGGCGTAGTTCCGATGGCGGCCGGACGAAGTCGTGTAGATCGGGCGGTTCACCTGGTCGTAGCTGAGCGTGCGCACCGTTCGGCGGGAGTTGTGGAAGGCCATGCAGGCGTCGTCCCACTCCAGGCCGATGAACGCGATGATGCGCCGGAACTGGTGCTCCGGATCGGCGACGAGGGCCTCGTAGTGCACGTCGAGGATCGGGACGTCGAGCGTCTCCTTCCAGTGCCGCATCATGCCGCTGCGACTGCGCCCATGCCTTGGCCGCCCAGTCGATCTGGGTCGACCAGGGCGAGAGTTGGTTGTTGAAGCCGCCCATGAAGCAGCTGATCGCCACGTCGCGTGGATCGCGCACGGCGTGGATGATCCGCGTGCGCGGGAACAGCCGGGCCAGCAGGCCGACGAGGCGGTTGTTCCCGAGCGCCTTGTTGACGACGCGCTCCGTACCGCGTCGGGCTCAACTTCCGGCAGTGTTGCAAATAGCGGGCGGCAGCACGCGTGAGCGCCTTGTCGTCGTAACCGCCGAAGCACGCGGGGGCCGGCAGGTCGGGGTCGTACGAGGTACTCATGGCGGTTGCGAACCCTACGAGGTCGGAGAGCTCGCCGACGCCGGCGGCCCTCGGATGGGCGTCGATGATCTGGTCGATCAGGCTCGTGCCGCTGCGCGGCATGCCGGCGACGAACACCGGCAGCTCACTGGGGCAGTCGGCACGAGGGAAGTGCGGCATCGCCTCCGCTGACCAGTTCTCGATGAGGATCGACACCTGCTCGGCATAGAGGTCGGGATCAAAAGGCAGCTTGCCGATCTCATTGGCTGCGGCGGCGGCCTTGAAGGCGGTAGCGTAGTCCTTCGCGCGGTCGCACGACTTGGCCTTCAGGTGGAGGCAGGCGTGCACATTCATTGACACCCACATTCGTTTGCCCGATGACTCTGAGCACTGCGTTCTCTCCGGTAGACAACACATTGCAGCGGAGAAGAACCATGGCCGTACCTCGGTCACTGCTCGTCGATAACTCCCAAAGCGGCTTCTTCCAATGCATCAGCCGATGCGTCCGCCGTGCCCATCTTTGCGGCGACGGCTTCGATCATCGACGCGATTGGGTTCGCGGTCGACTCCGCCAGCTCACGTCTAACTGCCGGATGTAGGAGAGGCGGGTAATCCTAAGACACCCACCTCTTAGTGTGGATTCCGCGTAGCGCAAGCAAACTTCTCATCCCTGCGGGGGGTGTAACGTGCTCTCTGTAAATTCAAGAGGGGCGAGAGAGGGGCGAGAGAGGACATCCACTTCGAAGCGAAGAGAGCAGGAAAGGGGACATCCACTTCCTTCTTCGAAGCCACGAGCAGAGAAGCGACGCGAGAGTCGTCGCATCGACAGCGACTGAGATGCGCCTCCCCGACACCGAGAAGGCGCGGTGCTCGTCGCGTCACGAGCTTGCTGAGATGACCGCTCGCGCACCGTGGTTCGCGCTGCTTCATGGCGATGAGGCACGCCGTGGTCGCTCATTTGCGGTCGCCGCGACGTTCATTTCTTCGAATTGAGCGTCTAACTCGCGCAGATACGAGCGTGTCGCCTCATCCTGCTGGAGCTCCGTCGCGGTACACATCCATGGCACCCACGATCCACGTACAGCCGCGCCGGATCGCCTCGCGCACGAGGCTGCGGCTGGACCCGATCGCCGAGCCGAAGAACCGGCCCGTGGTCTTCATCGCCTCCGTCCACTTCTGCGTGTCGATATCAAGCCGGTCCAGGATCGGCTTCATGTGCGACGGGATGGCTCCCCGCCCCTGGCGGATCAGGCGTCCCGTGGCATCCACCAACTCCAGATACTTTTCGAGCGAGAATCCAAACAGCCCGCGCCGACCGGCCCCATCGCGCCGGCGCGCACCTCGGGCCTCGATCGGCACGAGCCAGATGCCGTCTTCGGCGTGACGCAGTCCCTGACCCGGTGGACGATCCGGGAGCAGCTCGGCGAGCTCGGCCCCCGCGGCTCTTCTCCCACTCCCCCGCCGAAAGAGGCGACGGACGATGATCCGATCCCGCACCGACGTGTGGTCGGATCCTTCCGGTGTGCTCGCGAGCCCGGCGCGGACCAGGTTCAGATCGATGTAGACCATGCAGGCGAGCACGGCGGCGAGATCGAGCAGCGGATGGCACTTGAACCGGCCTTCCCAGAAGCGACCGGTGCAATCGTCTTCACGGTTGGCGCGGCGAGCGATGGGCTCACAGAGGCATCGCATGAACCAGCTGAGGCTCGAGAGCCGTTCGCGCAGCACCTCGATCCGCTCTGTGTCCGCCGCCAGGTCGCGCACGGCCACCTGGAACGCGCGGCTGTATCGCGGGAGCCGCCCGGCGGGACCCGGGAACAGCTGCAGCCATCGCCGCGCGATCTGGGTGGCCGACCACTGCTTCGCGGCCTCAGGATTGGTCCGGAGCAGGAGATGAAGGTGATTGCTCAGCACCGCGAAGGCGCAGAGGTCGATGGCGAAGATGCGCGTGAGCTGGCGGAGGCGGCTGCGGATCCAGTCGCGCCGATGATCGAAGCCATCGCCGCAGAGATGGGCACGGCGGACGCATCGGCTGATGCAGTGGTAGAAGCCGCCTTGTGAATTGTCGACGAGCAGTGATCGAGCCACGGCCATGGTTCTTCTCCGGAAGACTGAGGTCGTCTACCGGAGAGAACGCAGTTTGCACCTTGCCGGGGCAGGCGGATGTGGGTGTCTTTGCGTTCCTTTGCCGGGGCAGGCGGATGTGGGTGTCTTTGCGTTCCTCTCCGGGGCAGGCGGATGTGGGTGTCTTTGCGTTCCTCTGACGCCATCATCAATCGCCCGGTGACGGGCCATGCCGCTGTTGATGATCACATGCTCGGCGTCCCGTCTCAATCGAGGCTTCAAAGTCGCGTGCCCCTCGTACGGCGCGTACCGGTTGGCAGCACCGGGCGGGACGGCGCTGCGCTCACCGCTCATCCTGGTCGACGCGAAGGGAGTTGCCGGAGAAGAGGAACCTCGCGGCCTGAGGATTGGTTCGGAGCAGGAAATGAAGGCATTGCTGCCGCGAAGGCGCCGAGGTCAATGGCGAGAATGCGCGTGAGCTGGCGGAGGCCGGCGTTATCATCACCGCGTCAGCCAATCTGGGGAAATTCCGGAAGCCGCGCTGACTT
>CAVONJ010000023.1:0-642193 GCA_963697235.1 uncultured Planctomycetota bacterium | reverse complement strand
CGAGGATCGAGCGGGGGCCGTTGATCGGGTTGGCCGTGCGGGATCACGTCGACGCGCAGCACGCCCCAGTCCTCGACCTGCGGCCCGAACCATGTGCGCATCTGGCGGATTGTCGGTCGACAGGTTACTGGCAGCCAGCTTGCCCATGTGCTGCGTCAACTCGAGTTCGCCCATCGCCGTGGGAATCTCCAGCGGGCGATCGAGCCGCATGTCGGCGGGAATCGAACCGAAGAGTTCCTCAATGGACGAAACGCCAATGGCTGCGAGCATCGCAGTTTGGTCTTCCGGAGTATTGAAAGTATAGGGCATGGGCAGCAGTCAGGCGAAAGGAGACAGCGGTCAGGGAATCAGCGGTCAGGGAATCAGCGGTCAGGGAATCAGCGGTCAGGGAATCAGCGGTCAGGGAATCAGCGGTCAGGGAATCAGCGGTCAGGGAATCAGCGGTCAGGGAATCAGCGGTCAGGGAATCGGCGGTCAGGGAATCGGTTCGCGAAGCGGGAGGGTAGCCCGTCGGCGGCTTAAGCAATCGCCTGCGGCACGGCGCAACGATTATCCTTCTTCGGCGACCTGCTTCTGGTAGGCGTCGTATTTCATCAGTTCGGTCAGCGTTGCATCGTCGTCCATCTTGACTTTGACCATCCAGCCCTCGCCGTAGGGATCTTCGTTGAAGGTTTCAAGATGATCCGCCAATGCGGTGTTGACTTCGACCACTTCGCCGCAGACGGGCGAGTACACATCGCTGACGGCTTTGACCGATTCGATCTCGCCCAGCGGCTCGTTGGTGCGAACTTTGGCGCCGATTTTCGGCAGGTCGAGAAAGACCAGGTCGGTCAGCTGCTGAACCGCGAACGCAGAAATTCCCACCGTGGCGATCTTGTGCCCGCCGTCATCGGCAATGTGCACCCATTCGTGGGTCTTGGCAAACAGTAGATTCTCTGGCTGCACGGCGGATCCTTTCTGGCTTGCGCGGGTCGGCAAACTTGCAACGTTGTCAATGCTGGGAAATGTGTGTCGTCGTCGTTTCAAAACGGTCTTGGCTGGGCGGGGGTCGAACGAAGCGAGCCCCAGCGGCGGCCGTCTTAATCTCTTCGCTGGTAAAACGGCAATTCGACAACCGTCGCCCCTTCGCGACGGCCGCGAATATCGACCGACAGCGACGTGCCGGCCGGGGCGGCGTGCGGCTGAACGTAGGCCATCGCGATCGGCTTTTCGAGCGTCGGCGAGAACGTGCCGCTGGTTACTTCGCCCACGCACTGGTCGCCGTGATACACCTGATAGTGTTCGCGCGGCACGCGGCGGCCGGCCATTTCCAGGCCGATTCGCTGCGGCAACGCCGGGTCGTCTTTTTCTTTCAGCACCGCGTCGCGGCCGACAAATTCGTGATCTTTCAGCGTGATGGCGAACCCCACGCCGGCTTGCAGCGGACCAATCGACTCGCTCAGTTCGTGGCCGTAAAGCGGCATGGCGGCTTCCAGCCGCAGCGTGTCGCGGGCGCCCAAACCGGCGGGCTTGGCGCCGATCTTTTCGCCGATGGCCAGCATCGACGCCGTGACTTTCACCGCGTCGTCGGCGGCCGACGGTCACTTCCACGCCGTCTTCGCCGGTGTAGCCCGTGCGGCTGATCATCGCGGCGACCCCGGCAAACGCACTGTGCACGGCCGAGTAGTACGGCATGTTGGCCAGCCGCGCATCGGTCAGCGCCAGCGCCACATCGATCGCCTGCGGGCCTTGCAGTGCGATCATCGCCGTTTGCAACGTGAGATCGCGAAAGTCCACGTGACCGGCGGCCGACGGCAGTTGGGTTTCGATCCAGCCGGCGATCTTCTCGCGGTTGCCGGCGTTGACGACCATCCAAAAATATTCGCCGCCGCTTACCTCGGGCAGATGATAGACCAGCACGTCGTCGAGGATGCCGCCTTGCTCATTCGTGATGAACGAATAGCGAATGCGGCCCATCGCCAACCCGGCGATCTTGCGGGTGCATAGCCCGTCGAGAAACGCCTGGGCGCCGCTGCCATCGAAGCGAAACCGCCCCATGTGCGAAACGTCGAACAGCGCGGCGTGCTCGCGGCAGGCGTGGTGCTCTTCGACGATGGTTGTGTACTGCACCGGCATCGACCAGCCGCCGAAGTCAACCATCCGCGCGCCGCGGGCGACATGCCAGTCGTAAAGCGGCGTCTTCTGCAGCGTGGCGGTCATGGTCTTCCTGGGTATCGGCTGGATGCGACGTGTTCTGCAAGGCCGTCTTGTTTACATCGCTAAGCAGCGTTTGACAGTGGCGCGCAACATCCATGAGCCCGCACAGAATCGCTTCTGCGGGCACGATGCAGGTCGAGATGCCAAACAGCCTCCCACTGGGTGCCAGCGGGCTGTGCTATCGGAAAATTCTACCGGACCTCGCCCGAATGAACAGGGGCGGTCACGCTGCCGATGCAGGGTCGCTTGCGGCCCGGGACAGCACGCAGCCAGTCGCTTGCAAGCACTACCGCTATTTCCGTTTGCCGCGTTTGGGCGACTTTTTCTCTGCTTCCCAGCGGCGGGTTTCTTTCCCGTTTGCGACGCACGACTGGTTGTCGACTTGTCGCTGACGCGCTGAGGCGACCCTTTGGGCTTGCCGCCGCCTTTGGGCGATGCCGGACTGCAGCGCCAGCCAGCCGGCCTGCGCACCCAGGACCTCCACCACGGCGATCTTCCGCGCCGACTGGGCGGCCTGACGAACGCGAGTCAGCATCTCGATCGTGAAGCTCAGGGCGCTGTTGAACCCAAAGGACACCATGGTGGCGGCAATGTCGTTCTCGATCGACCGGGGGATGCAGACGACATTGAGCCCTTTGCGACTGAGCTTGTGGAGAATGCTCAATCCCCGGCCGCCCACGACGGAGATCAAGGCGTCGATCTCCTGCGCTTTCAGCTTTTCGAGCAGTGGACCAGACATGTCCACTTCCTCGGCCACGTTGTCCTCATTGACCCTGCGAATATGGAATGGATCGATCCAAGCTGATTGGCCCAGGATGCTTCCTCCGGCCGGCTCAATGTTCTCAATCAGTTGGGGGATGAGGGGCACCAGTCCGCCATCGGGGTGGCAATCCGGGTTCAACAGACCGTCAAACCCATCCCGGATGCCGACGACCTCCCATCCCAGGTTGCTCGCCGCGACTGCCACTCCCATGACCACGGCGTTCATCCCGGGGACGAAGCCGGCCCCGACATTGATCGCAATACGCCTCTTGTCCTCGTTCATGCTGTTGCCTTTCGTCTGCTGCCGACACAGGAACACTGGGCACGGCGTGACGGTGCGTCACGCCGTGCCGGTCCCGCTTCATCTCAGCACATGCCGAACTCCTGCTCGGTGCGTGCAATGATCTCGTCCTGCACACCAGGATGCAGACGTGTGAAGAAGGTGCAGAACCCCGCCACCCGAACGACGAGGTCACGGTAGTTTTCGGGATGAGCCTTTGCATCCTTCAGAGTCTTCGTGTCCAGGACGCTGAACTGGATGTGCCCGCCTCCCAAGTCCATGAATGTCTTGACCAGGTTCAGGAGCGTTTCCCGCCCCTTCCGGTTTCGTAGTTGGTCCGGCGGGAGCTTCATGTTCATGTGCGACGAAGTGTATTTCGTCGAGTCGATGCTCTTCGCTCCCGAAGCCGCCAGCGCCGTCGGCCCGTTGACATCAGTGCCGGGCATGGCCGACATGCTGCCGTCGGAGAGCGCCACACGGTTCTTCTTGCCGGTGGGCAGCGCGCCGGTGACGAGGCCGAAGTAGTTGTGGATGCTCTTCGTGTAGCAATCGGGAGTGGATTTGATGTCCTTGCTGAGGAAATTGCCGCCGATCTTCTGGAAGCCTTCCCAGTTCGTGTTATAGACGCGGCGAACGAGCGCGTTCACTTCCGGGATGTCGTTGCCGTGCTTGGGCGCGTCGAAGCACATCTTCCGAACCTTCTCGTATTCCCCTTCGAAATCAGCCGCGAGGGCCTCCTTCAGTTCGGCCATTGTCAGCTTCTTGTCCTCGAAGATCAGCTTCTTGATCGCCATCAGTCCGTTGCCGGCATCCACCCCGGCCGTGCAGAGCATGCCGACGGAGTAGAAGTTCGCGCCGCCGTTCCAGACTTCCAGGCCGCGTTCGATACAGCCCTTGGTGAGAACCGAACGCCATGTGCAGGGCAGGAACTCCGCGCAGAGGATGTTGGCGATCATGGAGTGCTTGCGGCAGGTGAAGAACATGAAGTCCACCTGCTTCGTGAACGCGGCATACACTTCCTCGAAGTCCTTGAACTTCGCAGGATCACCCGTCTTGGGGCCGACCTGGATGCCGCTCGCGGGATTCTGCCCGTCGTTCAACGCAAGTTCGAGGCACTTCGCGAGGTTGGTCTGACCTTCCACCGGGTGGCCGGTCTCGAAGGGGACATAGGTGCCCACGCAGGCACCGACCGCCGACCGCCGTGCTTGCTCAAGGGTGGCTCCGGCGGATCCCCATTGATCGAGAGCCCGGGTCACCGCCACATCGCCATTGACGAACTGGGGCATGCCCACGCCGGTGCCGATGCAGTCGAGGACCTTTTCCAGGAACGCGCCTTTCAACTCGTCGTGATACATGCACGTGAGCGGCGGCTGAGGCAATCTCAGATAGCTGGAGGCATCGAGGATGAGGTAATCCATCTCCGCCGTGGCGTCACCGCCATCCGGTGTGAAACCGCCGAGGGTGATGCTCTGGCCCAGGTCGGCGGAGTTCATTGTGCCCACCCGCTTGCCGTAGTAGTAGTTGACCTCGTTGAGCTTGATCCAGAGGTTCTTCAGCAGGTAGGTGGCTTCCTCCGGGCCGAGCGTGCCGGCTGCCTTCTCCGCCTGGTAGTACGGCTCCATGAGCTGGCCAAAGTAGGCTTCGGAATAGCCGCAACCCACCTGTTCGAGTTCGCCGACGATGTGGCAGAGGAAGTGGGACTGCATCGCCTCGCGCAGGTTCCGGGCGGGATGCTCCGGCACATGCTCGCAGACCTCCGCAATGTCGAGCAGCTCCTGTTTGCGTTCGGAGTTCTGCTCCTTCGCGGCCATGTCGCGGGCGAGCTTGGCGTAGCGGTTTGCGAACCGGACAACGGCCCGCAGGACAATGAGCGCGGCTTCGTAGAAGTACAGCTTGGGGCATTCGGCAGCCGGATATCGAGCGCGGCCTGCCGCGCCTCGATGTCCTTGATGACGGCGGCAGCCCCCTCATGATACATCATGGGGTAGTTCAGATTGCCGCCACCACCCGGCCAGGAAGCGAAGTCCATGAACAGCCCGGCCTCAACGGCTACGTTCGCATCGTAGCCGAACTTCTTCTTGAAGATCTCGTCACACCGGGGCTTGAGCCCGCGCTTCTCCCAGTACTTGAGCACCCACTCGTTCGCTGCCCTATCTTCCGGGGTCTTGGAGTCTCCGACAACATCATCTTCCTTCATCCACGCGATGCTCCACTCCGGATAGGTATAGACCCCATTGAGCTCACCCGTCATGCTGCCGACGAAGAGGTTGTCATCGATGTAGAGCCTCTTGTGATCAAGCAGGTAGGCCAGGAACTTTGCTCGTTGGATGATCTGCTGGTACCCGGCGGTCTCCTCGTAGACTCTCTTCATGAACACAACACGCTCATAGTCGATCGTCAGCGGCGTGCTCAAGTACAGAGCTTTCAGCCGATCGGCCCGCTCGTTATCGACCTTGACACGGCCCGTGGTGCCATTGGCGAGCGGGGGTGCGGGTGCCGTGGTTGTTGCCGTGGTTGTCGTTGTCACTGTTCGTTCTCCTTGCGTCGTGTTGACGCGTGTTCGGTTGTCGAATCGCGTGCTCGTCATCTGACCGAGAACATCGCCCGCGCCAGCATGCCGCCGGAGATGTTTCGGGCCTTGAAGCCGTTCTGCAGCAGGATCCGCGTCGCGTAGTAGGCGCGCTGGGCGGAGCGGCAGATGACGTGGATCTCGCGGTCGCGCGGAAGCTCGCCGAGGCGCGCGCGGAGCTGGCCCAGCGGGATGTTGACCGCGCCCGGCACGCTCTCGACGACCAGCTCCACCGGCTGGCGCACGTCGAGCAGGAATGCGCCGTCCGTGGCGTCCCAGTGCGCGAGCGGCATGTCG
Organism: uncultured Planctomycetota bacterium; assembly: GCA_963697235.1. Classification (GTDB taxonomy): domain Bacteria; phylum Planctomycetota; class Phycisphaerae; order Phycisphaerales; family SM1A02; genus CAVONJ01. Next base: position 636,089 of record CAVONJ010000023.1, on the reverse strand, counting down.
CCGCGCAGGACGTCGGCCGCGACCATTCCGGCGAAGTTGACCGCGTCCTTCGCGCTGCCGAACTGCGGCGCGTAGCAGAGCTCGGCCTCCTCGAGGTCGTAGATCGTCGCGCCCATCTGGAGGGCCACGGCCAGCGCGCTGATCCGCTTGTCCACCGCCGGCCCGTCCTCGCCGAGCGCCTGCGCGCCGAGGAGCCGTCCGTCGGACTTGCGGAAGAGGACCTTCAGCCCGATCATCTTGGCGCCCGGGTAGTACCCGGCGTGCGAGTTCGGGAAGATGTAGATCTTCTCGTAGTCCGTCGTCGCCGAGCCGCTTGAGCGTCTTCTCGCTGACGCCGGTCCAGGCGGCGGCGCCGCCGAACAGCCCGATGATCGAGGTGCCCTGCGTGCCGCGGAAGCGCGAGTCGCGTCCGGCGATCACGTCGGCCGCGATCCGGCCCTGCCGGTTCGCCGGCCCGGCCAGCGCGACGAGGCTCCACTCGCCGGTCACGAAGTCCTTGACCTCGATGGCATCGCCGACGGCGAAGATGTCCGGGTCGCTGGTGCGCATGTGGTCGTCGACGCGGATGCCGCCGCGCTCGCCGATCTCGAGACCGGCCGCCTTGGCCAGCGTCGTGTCCGGCCGCACGCCGAGCGCGAGGATCACGATGTCGGCCGGATACGTCTTGCCGGACTTCGTCTGCACCTCGAGCGCGCCGCCGTCCAGCTGCTTGAATCCGGCCACGCCGTCGCCGAGCGCCAGCTTGACGCCGTGCCGCTTCAGATGCTCCTCGACGAGGCGAGCGAACTCCCGGTCGAGCGGCGCCAGCACCTGGTCGAGCATCTCGACGAGCGTCACCTCGAACCCGGCGTGGACCAGGTTCTCCGCCGTCTCGAGGCCGATGAAGCCGCCGCCGATCACCACGGCGCGCCGCGTCGGCTTGACGAACTGGATCCCGGAGTAGTTGAACATCCCGGCGAGGAACATCGTGCCGCCTCTCGATCCACTCGCGGATCGTCCGCGCGTCGGGCACGGTCCGCACCTGGAAGATCCCGGGCAGGTCGATCCCGGGCAGCGGCGGGCGGACCGACGGCGCCCCGGGCGACAGCACCAGCTTGTCGTAGGACTCGGTCGTCACCTCGCCGGTCGCGACGTTGCGCAGGTCGACGGTCTTCTTCTTCGGCGAGATGGAGACCGCCTCGCAGTTCGTCCGCACGTCGATCGCCGAAGATCGCCGCTGAAGTACTGCTCGTTCGCGACGAGGAGGCTCGACTCCTTGGGGATCACGTCCCCGACGTGGTAGGGCAGCCCGCAGTTCGCGTACGAGACGTACGGTCCGCGCTCCACCATCAGGATCTCGGCCTTCTCGTCCAGCCTGCGCAGCCGCGCCGCACACGACGCGCCGCCCGCCACTCCGCCGACGATGATGACTTTCATGGTCTCCAACCTCTCTGAGAGCCGCTGTGCGCCCCTGCTCCGCGAGAGCGAGCGTGCGGCTGGAGGTCGCTCCGGACGCGCTTCAGACAGCTCTATCCCAGCCGTAACTGCGTCTGCTCGGGGAGCTTGGCTCCGGTGACCTTCTTCCACGCTCCTCGAGCAGCTCCTTCGCTGCCTGCTCGAGGAACTCCGGCGCGGCCCACTTCTGCACGTCGAAGTCGTTCTTGATGTAGCCGTGGCTCAGCATGAAGTCCTTGCCGATCTCGACGGAGACCAGGTTCTGGGGCGACAGGTTGGGCACCATGTCGATGTGCTTGATGCCCTGGTACGTGTGCTCGACGTCCAGGTAGAAGCGTCTGCTTGTCGAGGATCGCCGCCGCGGCGCGCTTGTGCTCGTTGGCCCAGCGGCCCACCTTGATCATGCCCTTCATGAAGGTGACGACGAGCTCGGGGTGCTTCTCGGCCATCACGTCGGTGCACGTGATGACGGCGGGGATGTTGGCGACCTGCAGGGTCCAGTCCGGATACCGGGACAGATCCTCGATCGCCTTGAACTTGCCCGTCGCCTCCTGGAGCTGCTGGAAGAGCCTGCTCTGCGTATAGATCGCATCGACGATGCCCTTGAGCAGCGCCGGTCTCCAGCGGACGGAAGGCCAGGTCGTGCTTGTGGTCGCGCTTGAGCCACAGGTCGGACGGGTTGTCCATGGGCGCCAGCATCTTGGCGATCGTCGTACCAGTCGTCCGCGTAGGGGAACTCCACGATCTCGACGTCGTCGCGGGTCATGTCGTTCATCATGAGCATCAGCTCGATGCCCTGTTCCTCCTGGATGCGCCACCAGTCGTTCTTGATGGTGTTCAGGCTCTTCGTCAGACCGATCTTCTTGCCCTTCAGGTCCTTCATCCGGTAGATCGTGTCCCTGGCGCGCACCATCATGCAGCCGCCTTCGTGGGGCGTGCGTCGCCCCCAAGAGCCGCGTCCGGCGGATGTCCGCGTGGACGTGGATCGGGGGGAACAGCCCGCCGAAGCGGATGAGGTTGTCGAGGTTGTGGACGTAGTGCGGGTACCAGTTGTTCTCGCGGCGGGAGCGGAGATAGGCGTACTGCACGCCGATCTTCTTGAACTCCTCCCGGGTCCAGCCCAGCTCCTGGTCGACGTTGCTGGCGGACACGAGGGGGACAGTTGGTGTAGTACACCTCCTTCCAATCCAGCGGGACCGTGTCGGATCTCTTGGCCTGCCGTGGCGCGACTTCTTGGAGACTTTGGATGTCGTGATCGCGTTGGCCATGTTGGGTTCCTCAGTTGATCGTCGGTGCTTCTCTCGTCATCGTCTGCATGACCGCCGCCGCGAACCGCATCGACGGCAGCGCAGCAGATCGGTCGCGACATCCCGCTTGAGTACGAAGGCATCGGCGCCGGCCTCCATCACTGCCCGGCGTACGCTCTGCTCGTCGTGGACGCTGAGCACGATCACCTTGAGATCGGGACACTTGGCGCGCAACAAGTGCAACCAGCGCAGTCCGCTCTCCCGCGCCAGCGAGAGATCGACGACCGCGACCTCGGGTCGGATTCGATCCGCGCCCTCGAGCAGCGACGCCTCGTCGGCCACCATGACCACCGTCTTGAACGCTGTCTCGAGCAGCCCGCGGAGTCCCTCCGTGAGACCGTGGTGACGGTCCGCGAGCAGAACGCAACTCAGAGGCTTTTCGGGCATTGAGACACCGCCTTCCCTGCGACTTCGCCTGTCGCCATGCGTGGCCGTACGATGCATCGCGCAGAGACTAGCCGGACCTCGAAGGGTTGTGACCTCGGGAAGCTACGGGGTTTCGGCCCAAGAAGATACGGGGCTGCCGAGCAGAGGCATTAGAGTTCGACGAGGCCGTGCTTGATGGCGAAGTGGATCAGCTCGGCGTTGCTGTGCAGACCCAACGTCTCCATCAGCTGGTACTTGTGGAACTCCACCGTCCGGACCGAGATCGAGAGGCTCGAGGCGATCTCCTTTGCCGAACGCCCCTCCGCCAGGAGCTGGAGCACCTCCCGCTGCCGCGGCGTGAGGGCACCGATTGGGTCGGCGGCCGTGCTCGGGCCCCAGCTTCATGGCGTCCAGAACCTCGCCCGCGAGCTGCGGCGTGAGATAGGTCCTGCCTTCGAGACGCCGCGCGGATGGCGGTGATCAGTTCGGCCGACGCCGAGTGCTTGAGCACGAAGCCCGACGCTCCGGCTTCGATCGCGCGTCGCGCGAACGTCACGTCCCGGTGCATGGTGAGGAACACCACGGGCACTCGATCGCCGTCCTGTCTCAACCGGACCAAGGCGTCGATTCCGTTGAGATGGGGCATGGCGATGTCGGCAACGATCACGTCCGGCCGAAGCCGCTTGGCCGCCTCGACCAGCGCGCGCCCATCTGCCACCACGCCCACGAGGTCGAACTCAGCGGTGAGCAGACTTCTCAGCGCCTCGGCCACGAGGAGGTGGTCGTCGGCAAGGAGCACCCGAGGACGGCGCCGCGGGCCCGTCATGCCTCTTCCTCCGCAGGCACCCAGGCGACGACGGTCGTGCCCTGACCGGGCGCGCTCTCGATGTCGAGCGTCCCGTTCACCAGTCGCATGCGCTCGCGCATGCTCACCAGACCAAGGCGCCTCCGTATTCCCGGATTCTCGAATTCGAAGCCGACGCCGTCGTCCCGGACGGCGAGCAGCACTCCATCACCAATCCGCCGGAGCGTGACGCTTGCGACGGTGGCGCCGGCGTGGCGGGCTACGTTGTTCAACGCCTCTTGCGCTACCCGGAACAGACAGAGCGCCGCGTCCCTCCCGACGCCGGCGTGCAGCTGGTCGAGATCCACCGAAAGGGCGAGTTGACCTTGGCGTCCCCGTCTTTCGCATTCCGCCCGAAGCGCCTCGGCCAGGCCGAGTTCCTGCAGAATCGAGGGGTGCAACTGGTAGGCCAGGGAGTGGATGTCTTCGCTGAGCCGCACGAGTCCCTCCCGAACGACCTGCATCACCTCGGCCTGCGCCCTGCCCGGCGCAGCAACCTCGGCGCGGCCGGCCTCGATCGCCAGCACCGCCAGCCGCTGGGTGACGTCGTCGTGCAGCTCACGGGCCAGCAGTGCTCGCTCCTCCTCGTGCACCCGGATCAAGCGCTGGCCGAGATCGCGCAGATCGTCCTCGATTCGCTTGCGCGTCGTCACGTCGCGGAGTACACCGAACGTGACGACCGCACGGCCGTTGCCGTCGCGCGCAGCGACGCGGCCGATATGCTCGATCCATTGCTCGTCACGGACCGGGTGCCTGTAGCGGTACTCGACGGCAGCCCGCTCGATCCTCCCGTCATGCAACTCCTGGCGTACGTCCAGCACGCGGGCGAGATCATCTGGATGCAGGTGCTCGATCCAATGCTCAAGGGTCTTAAGACCCTCTTCCCGATCCGGGGGAACACCGCAGAGGTCGCGAAACCGGTCATCGATCTGCACGGCCCCTTCGGCGAAGTTGACCTCATAGAACGCGAGTCCGGCGAGTTCGGCTCCTGCGTGCAACCGCAACTCGGCATCGCGGAGCCGTACGAAGACCTCCTCCCGCTCCAACGCGCCGGCGAGCAGCTCGCCGAGCACACGGAGCCGGGTCACGAAGTGATCCGGCCACTCCGTCTCCTCGTGCACGGTATTGAGGACGATGAGGTGGCTGACGACCCCCCGGATCTCGATTGGAAGCGTCAGCGCGGAGCGAATCGGCATCTGAATCCAGCTCTCTCGCTCAACATTCGCCTCGGGAGGAAGGTCGGCCGTGCTCGAGATACGCACCGGCGAGCGAGCTTGACCACCAGCGTGTGATGCGACCAAGGAAAGAGCTGCGCAAGGTTGATATCCGAAGAGCACGCGCGAGACTCCCTCGCCGTAGGACGCGAATCGCACCGCGACCACCTGCTGATCGGCACTGACCGACAGGAGGGCACAGCGATCGGCGCCGAAGAAACACCGGACGCGCTCCAGCGAGCGCTCGACGGCAGCTTTGTACTGGTCCGGCGGGGCCGCGAAGAGCGAGGCGGACGTGTCGGAGATGAGCGCCTCGAACTCAAGACGCTGTCCGAGGTGCTCAGCAGAGAGATGTGGCGGATCGACCATCGACACAATGCCTGATGATACCAGCAGGCCCGCACCGACAGACAAGATCGAGAGACAGACAGCTTTGCAGTGAGCAGTCCCGGTCAGCCATCTTGGGCGAAAGTGACGAGGGCGGCCTGGCATCGAGATGATGCCCGCGTTGACGACCTGGGCATCGACAGCTCGATCGCGCCGGGGCTGAGCCGCTTCCTGGGGATTGCCCCGCCAATGCTAGCCGCTTCTACGATCAAGCTCTTCGAGGGCCCCGAGTTCATAGCTGATCGGCACACGCACGACCAGATCGGTGAGGCCGGGTGGTTCCTGTTCGGGATTGCGTCCGGATACTATGTATAAGGTGAAGTGGCCACATCTCGTGAAGCCCGGCCTCCGGGTTCTGGAGAATGTCCTGATGAAGTACAAGACCAGCACCTGCATGGCGAGCGCGCTGCATGGTCTTGGTCACATTCGCGACGACGAACCACGGCCGTTTGGGCGGATCATCGACCGCTTTCTCAGTGAGCGCGACGCTCCTGGCTGGACTCGGGACTACGCACGCGACGCGCGGACGGGTTGCATCTTCTGAAACGCGGCGGTTGTCATCACACGGTGGCTCCGGCGAACGCACGTTGAGACTCAGGTGCACCGAGAAAGAGCAAGGGCCGAGACGAGGTCACATGAGTGACGAACCGAGCGACAGGACGACGTCGCGATTCCTCGGCAGCGTGATCGCGGTGCACGGCACCGTGGTCGACGTGCGCTACCCGGGCGCCATGCCGCCTCTGGGAGCAGGCCTGCGCTGCGCGCCGGACAACGGAACGGCGGTCGGTCTGATCGTCCACTCGCATCTCGGCCGTTCGCGGATTCGCGCCATTGCGCTGGAGACCACGCGCGGCCTCCAGCGCGGATGTCCGACCGAGAGCGACGGCGAGCCGATGTCTGTTCCCGTCGGAAAGGGTCTGCTCGGACGGGTCGTCGATCTCTACGGACGGCCGCTCGACGGCGGTCCGCCGCCGGTGCTGACCGAGAGGCTGCCGCTTCACCGTCCGCCGCCGCCGCCATCGGCGCGACGAGCGGGCGATGAGGTGTACGCGACGGGCATCAAGGCCATCGACGTCCTCTGTCCCTTCACGCAGGGAGGACGCGTCGCCGTCTTCGGCGGCGCGGGCGTCGGCAAGACGGTCGTGCTGACCGAGTTCATCCACAACGCGGTCGCCGGCCAGAAGGGTGTGGCCGTGTTCGCGGGCATTGGCGAGCGGTCTCGAGAAGGGCTCGAGCTCTGGAACGAGCTCCGCCAGCGCGGATTCATGGATCGGACCGTCATGGTGTTCGGACAGATGAAGGAGCCCCCCGGCGCCCGCTTCCTCGTCGGGCCGGCGGCCCTGTCCATTGCCGAATACTTCCGCGATCAGGAGCGCCAGGACGTCATGTTCGTCGTGGACAACGTCTACCGGCACGTTCAGGCCGGCATGGAAGTGTCGGGACTGCTCGGTCGACTGCCCTCGCGCGTCGGGTACCAGCCGACGCTCGCCGCGGACATCGCCGCCATCGAGGAGCGGATCACCGCGACGCGGAACGCCGGCATGGTCTCCATCCAGGCGGTCTACGTCCCCGCCGACGATTTCTCCGACCCCGCGATCACGCACGCCTTCTGGCACATGGACAGCGCCCTGGTGCTCTCCCGCGACATCGCCGCCGAAGGGCTGTATCCCGCGATCGATCCGCTGGCGTCTTCCTCGAAGGCCCTCGACGCAGCGGTCGTTGGCGAACGTCACTACGATGTCGCCCAGGACGCCCGGCGCACGCTCGCCCGCTACCAGGAGCTGCGCGATCTCATCTCGATGCTCGGCATGGACGAGCTGTCGAGCGAGGACCGAACGCTCGTCGGTCGCGCCCGGAGGCTGCGCAACTTCCTGACGCAGCCGTTCCACGTGACGGAGTCGTTCACCGGAACGCCCGGCTGCAGTGTTCCGATGGAGCAGAGCATCGAGGGCGTGGCCGCGATCCTCGAGGGACGGTGTGATCACCTGGACGAGGATCGCCTCTACATGATCGGCGCCCTGAGCGACATCGCGGAGGCCACACCGTGACCACCCCGCAACTCGAAGTGATCGTCCGCACGCCGCGTGAGGTGGTCGTGACGACGAGCGCCCGATCGCTGCGCGTCCCGACCGAGACGGGGCAGGTCGGCATTCGCCCGAGGATGGAGCCGCTCGTCATTGCGGTCGAGCCGGGCCTGGTAGTCGTGCGCGAGAACGGGGAGACGCTCTTCGTCGGCACCGCAGGCGGACTGCTCCGGTGCGACGGCGCGCGGGTGGACCTGGTCACGCCGCTGGCGGTCACCGGCCGCGACGGGCAGCGGCTGATGGACGCGATCTCGTCAGCGCTGGCGCGGCCGAGCGCCGAGTTCGAGGCACGGACCACACTGAGCCGCCTCGAGCGCAGCATCTTTCACGAGCTGCGACGAGACGATCGCGCGACGGCCGCGCCGGGAGCCGGCCCATGACTCCATCGAGTCCATCGCCGCGGCAGGACTTGCACCGGGCCGTGCAGCGCGACCTCTCCCGCCGCGCTGCCCGCGAGCCCGGGCAGGCGAGCCTCTGGCGGTCCCTCCGATTCGTCGGGATGGTCGGGTGGCCGATCGCCCTTCTCTCCACGGGCGGCGCCTTGCTCGGTCGGTATCTCGACGGACGATTCGACACCGGCGTTCGCTTCACGCTGATGTTCATCACGGTCGGTGCGGCAATCGGCTGCTACACCGCGTGGAGAGCGCTGACGGAGCGGCACCGGTGACCCCGACCGCTGCGATCCTGGTGCTCGCCGGCGTCGCGCTCGGCATCGGCCACGGTGCAGCGCTGTGGACCATGTCGAGGCGGCCGGCGGGCCCCGTGGCGGCGCTGGGTGCCTTGCGGCTGCTCGTCACCGGAACTGTTCTGGTGAGCGTCGCCCTGCTGGGTGGTATCCTCCCGGTCTCGGCGGGTTTCTTCGCCGGGCTGGGCGCGACCGTGCTGCTCGGGGCCCGGCAACCGCATCGCTCGGCGCGCGGCGACGAACGCGCACGACAAGGAGAGCCCACGTCATGACCTTTCGCGTCTTCGGCGACCCGGTCGTGACTCATCTTGGGCCGATTCCTTTGACGCAGACGATGCTCGCGTCCGCCGGCGCGACCGCGGCGGTGATCGCCGCTGCCGTGGCGCTGCGCCTCGCCATGACGAAGCGGCCGGACGCCATGCCCTCCCTGCTCGCTCAAGCCGTTGTTCGCTGGCTCGACGAGTCAGTCGCGCAGATCGTGGGCAGGCCGGAGCCGATCGTGGCCACGTTGGCCGGGAGCCTCTTCGTGTTCATCGCGGCGTGCAATGTCTCCGGACAATTCCCCGGCGTGCATCCCGCGACGGCGAGCCTCACCGCGACCTCGGCTCTGGCGATCATCGTGTTCATCGCCGTGCCCATCGCGGGAATCCGCGCCCGCGGTCTGGTCGGCTACATCCGACATTACCTGCAACCGAACCCGATCATGTTTCCTCTGCACCTGATCTCGGAGCTCTCGCGCACGGTCGCGCTGGCCGTGCGTCTCTTCGGCAACATCATGTCCGGGCATCTCGTCGTCGGCTTGCTCGTTGCTCTCGCCGGCTTTCTCGTGCCAATCCCTTTCATGGCGCTGGACCTGCTGATCGGCCTGCTTCAGGCGTACATCTTCGCGGTGCTTTCGACCGTATTCATCGGCGCCGCCATCGGCGTCGGGGAGGACCAATGAGCGACCACACTGTCATCGTCATGGTTTCGATCATCTCGGCGGCCTTCATGATGGCCGTCGGCGCCTTCGGGGCCGCGATCGGGGAGAGTCGCATCGGCGCTGCGTCCATGGATGCGCTGGCGCGGCAGCCCGATGAATCCGCCACGATCACGAGGACGCTGTTCGTCGGCCTAGCCATGGTCGAGTCGACCGCGATCTTCTGCCTCGTGCTTGCCCTGATCCTTCTCTTCGCCAATCCGTTCACGGCTGTTGCAGGATAGTCACCGCGTGTCGCCGACCATCGTCACGTTCCTGTTCGAGGCGGCCAACTTCGTCGTGTTTGCGGCGCTGCTGGGCTGGCTGTTCTTCAAGCCCGTACGCCGGCTGCTGGAGAAGCAGCGGGAGACGCTGGAGCGAAACCGAACGGAGGCCGCGCAGATCCTCGCCGACGCCGAACGCGCGCGGAAGGAAGCTGACGAGCAGCGTCGCACGCTCGCCGCCGAGGGCGATCACCTCCGCGCCGAGGCCAAGGAGGCCGCCAAGCGCGACGCCGAAACCGTGATCGAAGCCGCGCGGCGCAGGCAAGGCGCGAGCGGGAGTCGCTCGCGCGAAGCCCAGCGACTCGTCACGGCGAGCGCCGACAAGCTCGCCAGCGCGGTCGTCTCCGCCTCGTCCGCAATGGTCCTGCGGCTGCTGGAGGCCGCTGACGGCTCGAATCTCGAAGACGCGCTCGTACGGAGTGCGTGCCGCGAGTTGGCTCGCGACGGCAACGCCGCTTCGGATTCCGTGACCGTCGAGTCGGCGTCGCCGCTGGACAGTGCGGCGCGGCAACTCATCGAGTCCTCGCTGAGCCCCGGCCACGGCAAAGCGGAGTACCGCGTCGTCCCGGCGCTCAAGGGAGGCGTCCGGATCATAACGGAGCACGGGCTCATCGATGCCTCGCTGGCCGGCCTGGCGAGCTTCGCCGGCCGCGCCATCGCCGAGCAGATCGCCAGCGGGGAGCACGACGATGTCGAAGCTGGATGATCCTTCCCGCGGTATCGAGGACGCGCTCGCCCGCGCTGGCCGTCGGCTCGATCTGACCTCGGGCCTCGCGCGGCGGGGCTCGGTCTTGCGCGTCGGCGACGGCGTCGCGATCGTCGGGGGGCTCGACGACGTCGGGCTCGAGGAGCTCCTCGAATTCGACTCCGGGGCCCTGGGCATGGCATTCGATCTGAGCGAGACGACGACGGGCGCGATCCTTCTCACCCACGCCGATCGGGTCGCGGCGGGCGACGGTGTTCGCGGTCTGCGCCGCCTGCCGGAAGTGCCCGTCGGTCCCATGGTGCTCGGCCGGATCATCGATCCGCTCGGCAATCCGCTCGATGAAGGGCCCCCCATTTCCCGGACGGACACGTGGCCGCTGTTCAGGCCGGCGCCGAGATCATCGAGCGCACGCCCGTCGATGAGTCGCTCTGGACCGGCGTGATGGCCATCGACGCGGCGATCCCGATCGGACGCGGCCAGCGCGAGCTCATCGTCGGCGATCGAAACGTCGGAAAGACCGCGCTGGCGTTGGACATCGTCGCGGCCCAGCGGCCAGACGACGTGGTCTGCGTGTACGTCGTGATCGGACAGCCGATGTCGCGCGTGCTGGCCCTCCGCGAGACCCTGGAGGAGGCGGATCGGCTCGACAACACCGCGATCGTCGCGGCGGAAGCGGCGGCATCGCCGGGCCTGCAGCACCTCGCCCCCTACGCCGGCGCGTCGCTGGCCGAGTGGTTCCGCGAGCAGCACCGGGATGCCCTCATCGTCTACGACGACTTGACGAAGCACGCCGACGTCTACCGGGAGCTCGCGCTGCTGCTCGATCGGCCGCCGGGTCGCGAGGCGTTTCCGGGCGACATCTTCCACATTCACGCCGAGCTGCTGGAGCGCGCTGCCGCGACCGGAAACGAACACGGCCACGGCTCCGTCACCGCGCTTCCCCTCATCGAGACGACCGAGGGTGACCTCTCCGCCTACATTCCCACGAACCTCATCTCGATCACCGACGGTCAGATCTATCTCGATTCGACCCGCTTCGAGCGCAACCAGCGCCCGGCCATCGACATCGGACGCAGCGTGTCGCGCATCGGAGGGCTCGCCCAGAGTCCGGGCATGCGGCAGGCGGCGAAGAACCTGCGGATCGACTTGTCGCGGTTCGAGTCGCTCGAATCGCTCACGCGGGTCGGCCTGGACATGGATCAGGGCATGCAGGCCACGCTGCGCCGCGGGCGGATCCTGCGGGCGCTGCTTCGACAGGATCGGCTCGCGCCTCGCGATCCGGTCGTGCAGGTGCTCTCGCTGATCGCGGTGAACCAGGGCTGGCTCGAGGACGTGCCGCCGCCGGCCCATCGGAGATTCCTCGAGGATCTCGTGGCGAACGTGCGTCGCGACCTGACGCCGATCGCCGAACGGATCACCTCGGGAGACCCACTCTCGGACGAGCAAGTTTCGTCGCTTGCCAACATCGCTCAACGAGTGCGGCCGCCCGCCGGGACGCCAGTCCCGTGAAACGCGAGCAACAGCTGCAGCAGCGACTGCGGACGCTGCACACGCTCGACGAAGCGCTCTCCGCCATGAAGGCGCTGTCGGCGCATCACTTCCTGAAGTGCCGGGAGATTCTGCCGGCCGCGCGGGAGTATCGCACGGTGCTGGAGCGCGCCGCCTGCGGCGCTGCGATCCTGCGCGGCCCCCAGTCCGCTGCGCCGCCGGCCCTCCTGCTCGTGGTTTCCGATCTCGGCCTGTGCGGTCCCTACAACGATCGGCTCGTCGAGGCCCTCCTCAGCGAGCGCAAGCAGCAGGGAGAGGGACCGTTCTACTGCGTGGGGCGGCGATCCCGCGCGGCCTTGGAGCGGGCCGGTCTGACGCCAACGCGTTTGTACGAGGTCCCGGCGAGCGCCGAGGGACTTCCCACTCTCCTGCTCGACCTGGCGCGGGACCTGCTCGCGGACTACGGGGCTCAAAGGGTCGGAAGCCTCGCCGTCGTCTCCGCCCGCTTCGACGGCGCGGGCCGCTTCTCGCCGCTCGTCACCCGCGTGCTCCCCGTCACGCTGCCCGCCGCCGACGAGCCCCTGCGCCCGACCGGTTATGAGAGCCCCGAGCACCTGTCGTTGGTCGCCGTACGCGAGCTGCTGTACACGACGCTGTACGAGCTGATGCTCGACGCCATCGCGGCCGAGCACGGCATGCGTCTCGTCGCGGTCGAATCGGCGCTCGAGTGGCTCGAGAAGATGACCGAGTTGGTCCAGCGCCGGCTCCGTGCCTTCCGCCGCGAGGCCACCACCCAGGAGGTGCTCGACATCGTCGCCGGCGCGGGCGGCCCGTCGAGGCGCGAGCGATTGAACGAGCAGCCGCGGCGTCCTCCGAGCCGACAAGAGTCCGCACGATCTCGAAATCCCAGGTTGACAGTCCGCGACTCGCCAGTAGTATCCCTGCCATTGCATCAAGAGTCTCGGGATGCCTCCAGGTCCCGAGCGGCAACCGAGTCGCACGAGCGACCACGGTGCCGAGGCCAGCCCCGGCGTGGGGAACGATGCGGACAAGACCGAGAGGGACTTGTCAAAAACTGGCAACGACGTTCGTTGCCGCCACGCCAGCACTGGATGCTCTCGATGCTGTGAGGTTTCACAGCATGAGTCATCACACCACCACGAACGCCGATCTGGACACGATCTGCCTGCGGGCCGGACAGGGGTCGCAAGACGGCGATCCGCTCGTCTGCTCGATCGCACAAACCACGACCTTCTGCCGCGATCGAGTCGGCAGCAATCCGACCCACCAGTACTCGCGCGTCTCGAATCCGACGGTGGCTGTCTTGGAGGCAGCACTGGGCGAACTCGAGCGCGCCCTGCCGGCATCATGCTTCGGAACGGGGCTTGCGGCGGAGTGCGCGCTGTTCTTTGCGGTGCTCCGAGTCGGCGACCACGTCATTTGTGGGCGATCGGTCTACGGAGGAACGACGCGCCTTCTGCGTCAGCTGCTCGCGGGCCTGGGTGTCGAAACCACGTTCGTCGACACGACCGATGCGAGCACCGTCCGAGAGGCGGCCCGCCAGAACACGCGGCTCCTGTTCGTCGAAACGCCCGCCAATCCCGCCCTCGACGTCACGGACATCCGCGCCGCCGCCGCCATCGCGCACGACGCGGGAGCACTCCTTGCCGTTGACAACACGTTTCTGACGTCGGTCTTGCAGCAGCCGCTGGATTTGGGCGCCGATGTCTCGGTGTACTCGACGACGAAATTGATCGAGGGACATTCGATCGCTCTGGGCGGTGCCCTGGTCACGCGAGATGCCGCTCTGGACGAGCGATTCCGGTTCATTCGCAAGTGCACGGGCGCCATTCAGTCGCCGCTGAACGCCTGGTTGACCCTCAACGGCCTCAAGACCTTGCCACTGCGGATCCGAACGCAGTCGCAATCGGCAGACCTTGTCGCGCAGTGGCTTGCCGGACGTTCCGAGATCACCTCCGTCCACTATCCGTCACTTGCCACTGGTGCCTCGCGGGAAGTTGCGGCGGTGCAGCACTGCGGTGGGCACGGTGCAGTCGTCTCGTTCGAGATTGAAGGTGGGCTCGAGCGTGCCCGTGCGTTCGTCGAAGCGTGCAGGCTGTGCACGCTCGTCGAGCACGTCGGATCAGTGCAGACCCTCATCACCCATCCGGCGTCCATGACCCACGCCGACGTCCCGCGCTCGCAGCGTCTCGAGGCGGGCGTCACGGACGGGCTGCTGCGCTTGTCGGTCGGACTCGAGCCGGTCGACGCCATCATCGAAGATCTGGTGATCGGAATCGAGGGCGCGTCTCTCGTGAGCGGCACTTGCACGGAGGAGGTTCAAGCATGCCAGTCGAGCCTCTGATCGTGCTGAAGTTCGGCGGATCGGTCCTCCTCGACGACTCTCGGATGCGTCTGGCGGTCCATGAGATCTACCGCTGGCGCCGAGAGGGCTGGCGTGTCGTTGCGGTCGTGTCGGCGCTCGCGGGACGAACCAACGAGCTGCTCGCTCGCTGCGATCGGCTCTTTCGGAGGCCATCGCCGCACACCGTCGCGGCCGTGATCGGCACCGGTGAATTGGAGAGCGCGACGCTTCTGGGACTGCACCTCGATCGCGCGGGGCTTCTCGGCGAGACCTTGGCTCCTGGCGCCATTGGACTGGTGGCCGAGGGGCCGGCGCTCGATGCGATGCCCAATGCAGTGGAGCAGGACGTCATCCGGAGCGCCCTGGAGCGAGCGGGAATCGTCGTGATCCCCGGTTTCGTCGCCGTTGACCGCCACGGAAGAACGGTGACGCTCGGCCGCGGCGGCTCGGATCTCTCGGCGCTCTACCTCGCCGACGAGCTTCGCGCAGACGTCTGCCGACTCGTCAAGGACGTCCACGGGCTCTACGAGTGGGATCCGGCTCGACCGGGCCCAGCGCCGCGCCGCTTCGCCTCGATGACGTACGAGGACGCGCTGGCCACCGATGGGTCGATCGTTCAGCACAAGGCGATCCGCTTTGCGCAGGCGAGAGCTCTCCGCTTCGAGCTGGGACGCTTCAACGGCACTCGGCCGACTCGCATCGGGGACGCCCGAACTACTCTGGACGACCGACGGGTCGAACCCACGCCGATGTCCGTTGTTCTGCTCGGAGCCGGGGCGGTCGGCGGCGGCGTCCTGGAACTTCTCGAGCAGCTTCCAGAGCTCTTCACGGTCGGCGGCATTGCGGTTCGCAGCCCTTCCTCCGCATCGCTGCTCGCGGCGAGGGGTCTTCCCGTCACGACTGATGCCCTTGCGCTGGCCGGCTCCAACGCGGATGTCGCGGTCGAGACCATCGGCGGACTCGACGTCGCGGGAGCGTGCGTGCGGGCGGCGCTCGCCGCAGGCTCCAGCGTCGTCACCGCCAACAAGGCGCTCCTCGCGGCGCACGGCGAGGAGCTGCGCGCCCTGGCCGTGCGCTGCGGCCGGCGGCTCTCCTATTCAGCCTCTGTCGGTGGCAGTGTCCCAGTCCTGGAGCACGTGGCCGTCGATCCCATCGCCATCGAGAGCATTCGAGGGGTGTTGAACGGAACGTGCAACTACATCCTCGAACGGGTGACCGACGGCACCAACTTCCATGCCGCGGTGGCCGAAGCACAACGGCTGGGATTCGCGGAAGCCGATCCCACGCGCGACCTCGCAGGGACCGATGCACTCGACAAGCTGTTGCTCATCGCCCACGAGTGCGGCCATGGCACGGTGGCGGCCGCAGATGACTCCGACCGATGCGAGCTCATCGAGGAGAACGTAACCAGCCGGTTGACTCGACGCGAGTCCGGTGCGCTGAAACAAGTGGCGAGACTCGATCGCGATGGGCGCTGCTCAGTTTCGATCGAGTGGGTCGAACCGAACGATCCGCTCTTCGACGTTCGTGATGAATACAACGGGCTGGTGATCGAACGGCGACAGGGGCCTCCGACCGTCCTTCGCGGCCGGGGCGCGGGGCGGTGGCCAACGGCCGAAGCGGTCATCGCCGACCTGCTGCAGCTCTCTCGAGAACGAGGCTCCGAGGCCGCGGCGCCGGTTGCTTCAATTGGGTCAGTCCATGCGGCTTGATGCGCGGCGACGTGCACGGGCGAGCGCTCCGGTGCTACGCTCCTGGCATCGGCAGTTCGATGGCGTCCGGGCCCAGCTCGAACGTCGTCTCGTCCGGCGTCACGAAGCGGTAGCTCTTGACGCGGACCTTCCCGATGGGCTCGCCGTGCGTCGCCCGCTCCTTGGTCCACAGGTAGAAGTCCCAGGACTTGCTCAGCGTGACCCCATCCACCGTGACGAAGTCGTCGTACACGATGACGTGCGGCTCCGCTTCGGCTTCTTCCTTGGTCTTCCCAAAGGTCACGATGTACGCCTCCGCGATCAGGCGATTGGTCTCCGGGTCGCGATAGAGCAGATACCAGTCATCAGGCGCATCGCCCGCTCCGGCCGGGAAGGTCTGGAGCACGACTGGGTAGGGCTCTCCATCTTCAAAGAGCGGCATCCTCTCCGGCTCAGACAGGATCGAATCACCCAACCTGAGCGCGCTCACGGCGAACCAGGGCCAGGTCAGCACGTGGAAGCGCAGCATCGGCCCGGGGATGCTTGTCTCGGCGCGATTGCACCACGCCGTCATCCCGTCGTGCACGACGACCGTGCCGTCGGCCAGCTCCATTCTCGCCTGGGCGCCTTTCGTGTCGAACACGAACCGACCGGTCAGCTTGTGCTTCTCGCCGAACGCCATTTCGAGGTCCATCTCGAGCGCGGCCTTCTTCTTCCACGCTGTCAGGCCGTGCGCGTCTTCGACTCGCTCGCGGAATTCCTGCGCCGAATCGACATCGTCCGAAGACGGGAGCGACGCGGCGCCCAGGAGTGCGCTCGCGACGAGCACGGTCAAGCTCAGGGCGGTCGCTCGCCAACCTGTGGTCCGTACGATCTGACGACGTGGCTGCATCGTGACGATCCTCCTCCGATTGAGCGCCGAATGGACCTGCTCGCGGTGACACCAGCCGCGGGCCCTTCGGCCGAGATGATAGGGCTTCGTCGTCGCCGCCGCGCTGCTCCACCATGGGGTACCATCAGGGACGCCGTCCTGATGATCCTGTCTTCTCCATGGAATCACGAACATGCCTGAAAGAAGCCTCGACGAGACTGCCCGCCGGGATCAGACGCTCTCCCACAGCGGTCACGACATCACGCCGCTCGCGCCGGCCGCGATCGCGAAGCTCGCGGAGAAGCTCTCCGATGAAGAATCGCAGGTCATCCTGCGACAGGGAACGGAGCGGCCGTTCTGTGGCGCGTTTCTCGACAACAAGCGAGAGGGAACGTACGTCTGCCGTCTCTGCGGACTGCCGCTCTTCGACCACTCCGCCAAGTTCGACTCGGGGACGGGCTGGCCGAGCTTCTTCCGGCCGGTGGACGATGACCACGTGACGTACATCGAAGACGGCTCGCACGGGATGGTCAGGACCGAGATCGTGTGCCGGCGCTGTCATGCGCATCTCGGCCACGTCTTCCCCGACGGACCGAAGCCGACCGGTCGGCGCTATTGCCTCAACTCGGTGTCGCTCGAGTTCTTCGACGAAGGGAATCTTCCCGAGCGCTCGCAGCCGGGAGCGTAGGGTGCATGGAATGCACCGCGAATGTGCTGGTCATTCCCGGTCGGGGTTTTGATCCTGGTGATGGCGCAGACACTACGCGGGACGGAATCAGATGAGCCTCGCAGTGGTGCATTGCATGCACCCTACGCGCCGACTCGTGAGACGCCGAGGAAACCGTCTGAGCATCCGTTTTGGGCGGATGCCGGCCGAGGCACGAAACGGAGCCAGTACAATGCCCTCCATGCCAACCAACAAGGCCACGAGCGTCCAGGAGTACCTCGCCCAGCTGCCCGAAGAGCGACGGAAGGCCATCGCGGCGGTGCGGCAGGTCATTCTGAAGAACCTGCCGAAGGGATACGAGGAGGGTGTGCAGTACGGCATGATCGGGTACGGCGTGCCGCACAGCGTCTACCCGCCCGGGTATCACTGCGATCCCCGCCAGCCGGTTCCCTTCGCCAGCCTCGCGTCGCAGAAGAACCACATGGCGATCTACCTCATGTGCATCTACGGCGATCCGGCCCACGAGGCGTGGTTCCGCGCAGGCGTGGGCGAAGAGCGGCAAGAAGCTCGACATGGGCAAGTCGTGCGTGCGGTTCAAGAAGCTCGAGGACCTGCCGCTGGACGTGATCGGCCAGGCCGTCAGCCGGGTGCCGGTGAAGAAGTTCATCGAGCACTACGAAGCCGCGATCAAGGGCGGCGGCAAGCGCGCGAGCACCGCGACGAAGGCCAAGACGGCGAAGACCAAGACGAAGCCCGGCGCGAGCAAGGCGTCGTCTGCGGCGCGCCGCAAAGCAACCAGCAAGAAGACCGCCAAGACCACGGCGAAGACCGCTTCCAAGCGCACCACCAAACGCAAGACCTAGAGCGGTTTCAAGGCACCGCTTCGGCCCGCCAGGTTCCGGGGATGGGGAGCATCGTCGGCGGCGGAGGACCGGGCGTCTGGGGCGTAAGCAGCACGTCGTCGAGGAGAAACTCCTGGCTGGTGGTCGTCGTGTTCACGACGAGCCGGGCCGAGACCAGATCGCCGCTCCAGATCGGCGTGATCTTCGCGGTGGCGTGCGTCCAGGACTTCTGGATCGACGGCAAAGCCGCCGTAAACCACTGCACACCGTCGACCGTGCTCTCGATCTCCAACGAGATGACGGCGTCCTCGGGATCGTCCTTCATCTTCAGCCAGGCATCCACGACGTAGGTCGTCCCGGTGGTGATCGCGGCGCTCACGTCCTGACGGGCGCCGTGGGAGGCGGCTGCACGGTCCTTGACCTTCAGTGACTTCGAGCCGCTGTGCTCGTCATTGTCGGCGGAGATTGACGTTCCCGCGCCGACGGGAGACCAGCCCGTGAGGCCGTTCTCGATGTCGCCGTTGACGAGCAGATTGTCCGGCTCGCGGGCCATCGTGTAGCCCAGCGGCGGGCGCGAGAGGAGCGTGGGGTCCGCCACCAGGATGCTTCCGGAGATCGTCTCCACCGGACCGTCGGCGATGATGCAGCCCGTGACTCGACGGGCGGCGTCGATCGTCGTCTTGGACGTGGCGGAAGGGTCACGTCGCGGATCACGTGGATGACGCCGCGAATCGAAGCGGGATAGCGTGTCGGCGGTGTCCGAGTCGAAAGTCGCCGTAGTACGGCGTGTGGTCCGGATTGAAGTTCACGCCGCTCGAGAACTCGTCGAGCTCGCCCGCACAGGTGATGTCCACTGACGTGCCCAGGTCATCGGAGGTATAGACGATCAGGGCGGGGAAGTCCGCGCGGTGAGACTTCCAGACCACCGCCTCTTCGACCTTCAGCTTCGAGGAGCTGCCGAGTTCGATCAGCAACGTCCCTTCGATGCGACAGTCCCTGATCTTCAGGGTGGTCAGATTGGGCACCTTGATGAAGTAGAGTCCGTCCGGATTCGTCCGGTCGGACTTGACCGGATTGCTCGAGGGACTGATCAGGGCGTCCCGGAGGTCATTGCCGAAGGCGTGCGATAGCTCACCGTACTTGATCTCGACTCGCCAAGGACTTGTAGACGTCGAAGAGCGCGGGCACGGGCATGACCTTGGGCGGCGCCGGCACGGTGACGCTCCCGGTGACGTTGCCCGACTGACGTGACCGACAGCGCCTCGACGTCGCCGAGCACCTGGCCCTGGTTGAGATCGATGGCTGATCCGTTGCTCGACGCCGGGCCCGCGCGGACGTCGAGAACACCGTCGACGGTCAGCGAACCGGAGGCGTGAACCGCGGTGCGGAGCACGTCGAGGGGCGCGCCCGCTCGGCCAGGTCATCACGCTGTAGACGCGGACCGATCGACCCACTCGGCCGAGCCCGTGGATGCGCACGGGATGGAAGGACTCGTCTTCGAGCTTGCCATCGACCGGGTCTTCCAGCCGCCAGGCGATCGCCCCGCGGCCCAGCGGCATCTCGGGAATGAAATCCGACTCGTTGTCCTTGTAGACCTCGCGCCACCAGCGATCGGAGCTCATCGTGCAGAGCGCCTGATCGACCGCCGACTGGGCGAGGAGACCGCCGTGGTGCCAGTCCTGCTCGAGGGCCAGGAGGCGATGATCGACGCGGAGTCGCAGCAGCGTGCCGAGGCCCGCGACGGTCACGATCATCGCAAGCGCCAGCATCAACACGTAGACGCTACCCCGGCGGCCTCGATGCCGTCGCCCGCTCACGGATCGCCTCCAAGCGCGGTTTGATTCATCACGCTCGTGCCGCCGACCATCGACCGGCCCTGCTCCGCCCAGCTGCAGCGTCACGCCCACCCAGCGCACGAACGTGCCGACGACGGCCGGCTCGCGGTCGTAGCTGCTGGCGCTGCCACGCAACGCGACGAGGGAGAGCGACTGATCAGGGCTGGCGACCGTCACCGTGATCCGCTTCAAGCCGGTCTCACCGACGAGCTCGCTCGTGCCGAGCGCCGCCGGAGTGCTTGGATCGACGAACTCCACCTGAACCGTCCGCTCGTATTTGGCGTCGACGTCGAGCGGCGTTCCTTGCCGATCCTCGGGCGGACTCGCGATCCAGCCGTTGTAGTCATCGATGTCATCGAAGTCCGCCCGCGTGGGCGTCGACGTCTCGTCCGCTTCCGGTCCGAACGTCGGGTCGACAACGAGTGCCGCGGCTTCGGGATCCTGGTAGTGGCACTGGAGGATCTCCCCCATGAGCTCGTGCGCCAGCGACTAGGCCACGTCGCTGCCGGACCGCTTCACGTGGCTCCGCGCCGCCATGCCCACGGTGTTCAGCGCGGCCACGAACATCACGCCCACGATGATGATGCTGATGGTCGCTTCGATCAGCGTGAAGGCGCGGGGGCGGCGCAATCGCGTCTTGCGGACGCATCCGGTCGAACCCCGGTAGCAGAAGCCGGAAACCGGACGCCACGGCATGGGGCACCGCAGCGCAACCCACCGGTGCACGACCGGGCAATCCTTGTCGATCCCGCATCACCACACCGGTTCTCCCTGCGTCGTGTACGTCCCGTACACGTACACCCGAAGGTCGTCGGTCTCCGTCGCCGCGGACCAGCTCGCTCCCTGATCGGTTGTCTCGAGAAAGTGCGTTCCGGCCGTCAGGGGCACGGCGCCCCGATCGACCTTGACGAACGGACCGTCGTCGTCCTTTCCCTTGATCACGAGGTACAGGCCGTAGTCGGGGTTGAGATCCTCCTGGGGAACGAAGGGAATCTCGTACCAGGTGTACAGCGCGCTATCCCACGTGCTCGAAGGAATGTCCGCCGTCTCCTGCAGGATCTCATCCGAGGGATCGAGGCTCGGGTCGGCGTAGCGGAGCTGGAAGCGGACCTTCGCTCCGGGATTGTCCGGATTCCCTCTGATCGCCACCAGCACCCGGGTGATCGTCCATCCCGCGGCGTTGTCGGACAGCTCGGGGAAGATGTACTGCGCGGGCCAGATGTTCTTGTGGACCTGGAACGGCACGAAGGGATCGCCCGGCGTGGGGTCCGCCGCCCAGGCGAGCGATCGCCGCATCAACGCCTCGCCGTCGTCGGTGAGGGAGTCGATGTCCAGGTCATTGCCGCCCCAGGGCAGTTCGACGCGGCGACCGGCGGCGTATTCGAAGGAGGTGTACTCGGCGCGGATGGAAACCCGTCGTTGACTTCGACTGCGTCCGTGCCTTCCCAGACGACCATCAACCCGTTCTTGGGATCCTCGCCCGAGTCGGCGGTGCGGTATTGCCGCCGCCCGTGGGGTCAAAGAACAGGGTGATGTCTGTTCTGCATGCCGATCGCGAGCCAGTACGTGCCCGGCAACGAGCTCGACGGGTTCCGGAAAGCTGATGGTGCGCCACCTGGCCGACATCGCCGAGAGCGTCGTCCTGTCGGTCTCGGCGATGAGCGATCCCGGCTCGCCACCAGCGTCCGTGTAGATGCCGAACCGAGTGTCCTTGGGGCTCTTCACATAGAGGTACGCGCTGATCGATGTGACTCGAGCTCCCTCCCCCACCGTCACCTGGGTGGCGACGTGCATCTTGTCGTACTCATTGAAAGACCGGACTCCTTGCCGAAGACCGTGTCATGGCCGAAGACACCCGGCGTTCCTCCGCCCGTGTCGAGCAGCTCGTCCCCTGCATCGAGGATCGACAGCGCCGGCAGGGCGCCCCATTGCCCGAGCACCTGGAGATCCGGCGCGAGCTCGTCGGACGTGCTGCTGAGCGCGGCGATGGGTTGATCGCTCTCGAAGATGGCCACCGGCCCCGGATCGAAACCCGCGGTGATGAAGTGGCTCGGAAGCGGGACGTCGACCGCGCTGGCCGGCACGGGAAAGGAGAAGCTCGACGCGATGCCGAACTCATCGACGAGGTTGACCTCCTCGTTCACCACGCCGATCGTGGCGGCGGTGAGCTTCGTTCCGAGATCCGAGGAGTTCACCTCTTCGGAGATGTAGGCGACGTCCGCCCCCGCGACCGCCGCGTCGAACGCGGACTGGCTGGCGGACGCACTGATGAGCTGCACGGTGTACCCCCACTCGATCATGCGCAGGCGACGGGAGAGCTCCTGGCCGGTCGGGGCTCCCTGGTTGACGACCACGAAGAGCACGCGGTTGCCGCTGCTGTCAGGCGCGTCATCGTGGTAGAGCAGGAGATGCTCCTCGCTCTCGAGCAGTGACTCCTGGGCGGGCAGCCCCCACGTGCGCGTGAGGTACGTGAGATCGAACTGGCGGACGTCGGTGGCGATGACCTGGTGCGGGGCGGGCACGGCGTCGCCGCTCAGGATCAGCTGCCGCGCGAGCTCGTAGTCCGGCGGGCCGGACCACGCGTAGACGATCGTCTCGGCGAGGTTGTCGCCATCCTCGTCGGGGATGGTGAAGGTCACGTGATCCGGCTCGAGCGGCGTCTCGAAGTGCCCTGCCAGGCGGAGGTCCGCGCTGATCCGCTCGATGATCCGGGCGGCCTCGCGCGGTGCGAGCGTCCGGCCCGCGCTCTCCGATCTCGAGCGCCCGCGAAGCGATCACGACGGCCGACCCCGCCGCGACGAGGACGACGGACATGATCATCATGGAGACGACCAGCTCGATGAGCGTGAAGCCTCGAGCACGGACGGCGAACTGGAGCGACGCAGCGGTGGCGGCGTTGAAGGGAGTCATTGAACGGTGACCTCTCCGCTCTCCTTGGTCACCGTGATCGTGCGCTGATCGTTCCCCGCCACCAGCACGAAGGTGCGGGCGTCCTTCGGCATCCCGTTGAAGAGGAACGTGAGGTCATTGGGAGCATCCTCCAGGATCACCCGGTACGGCTCATCGCGTAGGACGACGGTGTACGTGCGGGAGGGGTGGTCAGGATCCTCGATCTCGTCGAAGTAGTAGTAGCTCTCATCGGGTTTGTTGCCCTTCTTGAACTTGATCTCGATCTCACGGCTGGTAACGCGGGCCAGCGTGCTGGCGTACGCGAGATCGGCCACCAGACGCCGGGCGGCGTTGTCGAGCCGGTACCGGGCCAGTGAGCGGCCGTATCGGGGCACGGCGATGGTGGCCACCGTGGCGACGATGGTCAGGACCATGAGCAGCTCGAACAGACTGACGCCGCGGCGCGGTCGTTGAGCAGCGGGCAGTGTTGGCCGATAACCGCGCATGGCAAGCGATCCCAGAACGAAAGCACCCCTGGAGAGATCGGCGTGTCACGCCTGTCGCTTGCGGACCCCCGCCCGAAACGCGGCAGGACGTGTGATTCCTTCGCCACCGGCGCGACACGGGAAACCCGGGCCAGCCCGCGTTCGAGGGTCAGTCCACGACCCGCTTGAAGCTTCCGGGAGCGATCCGGTAGATCGGCGCGATCCCGAAACCCGGCGGAGCGTCGTTGAGGAAGTGGCTCAGGTACGTGACCTTGAAGGTCGTCTGTCCCAGCAGGTCGGTGGACTCCGAATACAGGTCACCGTCCGTGATGAGCACGCCCTCCAGGACCGGTCGATACTTCAGCCGGATCATGTCGCTCGAGTACACGATTCCGCGCATGAGCGAGCCGTAGGTGTCATCTCTGTCGAGGTCGTAGCCACCGTTGAAGGTTGCCCCGATCGGGTTGTAGTTGACGTTGGCCGGTCCTTCCCGGAGATGCGTCTCCGCCTCGTTGCCGAGCCAGAAGTTGATGATGCCGTCCGAGAGAATGGCCGGGTAGTTCGAGACGGCCGGCGACCAGTGCACGACCGACCAGATGAAGGTCCCTTCGTTGTGCGGGTTGAGCACGACCAGCGTACCGACGATACGGGAGGCGCTGGATGCTGAGAATGCTCCCCTGCGCATTGATGATGTAGATGCCCTCGGGATTCGTTATCCCGGTGCCAAACGGGTTGTACTCAGGGCTCAGGACCTGACGGTGAATCGTGCGAACGAACGGATAGGGCGTCAGCTCTACCATCGACGCGGCATCGACGCGCACGTCGTCCAAGCTCGACTGGGTCTCGAGGCGCAGCGTGGCCGACAGCAGTGATCCGGTCCACGTTGGCGTAAACGATTTGGGTTGGAGCGGCGCGTCGGCGCTGGCAAGCGTGGCGAACTTCCCCTTCGGCAGCTGGACCCAGTCGGAACTCCAGGCCTGGAGGCCTTCGCCGCTGCTCTCGTACTCGATGACGAGGCGGCCGGGGATCTTGTCCACGTTTTGCGAGCCGGCGTAGAGGATCACCTCGTATGTCAGGCCGCTGGCAATCTTGTTCGTGATGTCCAGCGCCGGACCGTCCTGCGGCGTAGCGCGCCCGGTCGCCAGGCAGGAGTAGTTGCCGTCCTTCCTCTTGGACCCGTCGGCGGTGATCGTGCAGTTGCCGTACGCGAACCAGCCGGTCGTCGGCGGATCCGGCGGTGGGCCTTCGACGCTGCCATTCTCGAGCAGGTTGTCGCCCCACAGCGGCAGATCCAGGATGTTGATGTGGGTGCCGTGCGCCAGGTAGTAGTCGAAGACGGTGTTCGGGTCGGGCGAGCTCAGCGGCCAGGAAACATCGAGCGTCGTCGCGCCGTTGAAGACCGAGCTGCCCTTGGCCTGGATGCCGCCAGCCGCGGCAACATCTGCGTCAACCACAGAGGTGATTGGGCCGTCGTCCTCGGCGACGATCTGCCCGTGGGCCGTGAACCAGTGGTCAGACTCAGCAGCCACCCCCTTCAGCTGGATGTCGCCGTTGGCGTGAATCGAAGATTGCAGACACTCGAATCCGGGCTGTTCGACATCCAGTCGCACGCGGAGCATCTGGCGGGCCGAGCCAGCGATCCCCTCGGACGGTGATGACCACGGGGTCGAACTCTGAGTCGGCGAGATCGCCATCCACCGGGTCGGCCATGGTGATGGTGTAGCTGCCGGTCCCGAGAGCTTGCGGCCCACTCCAGGCCCCTGCCGCTGCTTTGGCGCGCCAGTCCGGGTCGTGGTCGATCCGGTAGAAGGCCATGTCAATGCCCGCCTGGGCGAACAGCGCGGCTTGGTATCCATCCATCGCCGCCGTCGCTGCCTGCCGCTCGATTCGAACCGCAAGCAGCGTACCGACGCCGAGCGTGGCGACGACCAGGCAGCCGAGCAGCGTGAACAGCAATGCGGAACCACGGCGCCAAGACGAACGGACGCTCGCTGGACGTCTCACATCGGACATCGGCTGCTCATTCGTAGGGCGGACCGACCCACGTCTCGGTCACGATCATGACCACGTTGGCGAGACTGCGTCCGTCGCGAACGACCCGCACGGCAATGCGCTTGACTCCTTGACTGGAGCTCCCGGCTGCGTTGAGGGCATCGGGGTTCGCGAACTCGACCGTCACGCTGCAGACCCATCCGTCCAAGCCCGGAAAGGGCGTGCCGTCCTTGCTCTGCGGCTCGGCATTCCAGCCGTCGTAGTCGTCGATGTCGTCGAAGGCCGCGCGCCCGCCGCCCGTTTCGGATGCCTCCGGTCCGAACACAACGACTTCTTCGGGCTCCTCGAAGTGCTGCTGCAGGATCTCGTCCATCAGGTCCTGTGCCAGCAGGTGGGCCCGCGTCTGATCTGCATGCAGCTTCTGGCTTCGAGCGGTCGCGCCCACCGTATCGATCGTCGCGATGAGCAGAACCGAAAGTATCGCCATCGATACGACGACCTCGACGAGCGAGAACCCGCACGGGTGGTGTCGCCGGCCGAACGTCACGGCAGCACTCCCGGAGGATTCATGAGTCGCACCGACGTATCAACACCGCCGGCCGCATCACTGCCCGCTTGCAGTCGAATCGTGATCGCCGAGATGAACTCGTGAGACCCCTCGTCCAAGTACAGGTCATGGGTGCCGTACACGAAGAAACGCATGTCGCGATCGTCCACGGGATCGGACCACGAGCTGCCGGCATTGCCACTGGTCAGCCAGTGCGTGTACGGGGTCATCGGCGCACCGCCGTGATTATTCGGCACCTTGGCGGCGCTACTGGCCGGCGAGGTCTGAGCGAGAACCAGGCAAAGCCCCTGCTCGGGATCGAGGTCGTTGAGCTTCGTAAAGTCCACGGACACCCAGGTGTAACTCTCGTCGAGCTCGGACTCGAACAACGTGGCGACATCGAGGATCTCGTTCGTCGGCTGCAGACCGGGACCCGCCGTGGTGATCCGCACCTCGATCACCCCACTCAGGTCGTCACCCTCGCTCTTGGCCATGAAGCGAACACGCTTGATCTTCCACGTCGAGACGCCGACCGGAAGATCCGGCACGAAGTACTGCGCACACCATTTGTCGTGCTCGAGCTTGTAGTCGTGGAAGTGTCCGCCCGGTGCGTCATCATGGTGCTTGAGGAGCGAGAGCGTTTCGCCGAGCGGAAGCGAAGTCGCTTGCCCGAGCACGTACTCCAGCTCGAAAGCGTGCACATCGTCCAGGATTGCTGTCGGATCGAGCGCGTTGTACGTATAGAGAAGCGGATCACCGGCTACGCCGGACCAGGAGTACGCGAGCTTCTCGTCGACACCGTTGCCGTCGCGATCCGGTACGGTGAACTCGACGGTGCTGGTCTCGCGGCGCGCGAACGACACGGCGAAGCGAAGGTCGGAGCTCAGGCTAAGCGCCGCCGTGTTCGTCGCAGTCGATCCAGATTGGAAGTCGTTTCCGTAGGCATGCGCGACGAGCGTGATGGCCATGGAGACGCTTCCCATGACGAGCGAGTAGATGGCGATTGCCAGCACCAGCTCCAGAAGCGTGTAGCCGCGACGGCAGAGGTGCACTGACGAGCTGCGCTGGTGTTGCGGTCTTCTGCCTCATTCCAAGACCACCGCGTCGAGAGGCGAAGGAATGGTGACGGTTCGTTGCTGCCCGCCCGACTCGACGGTGACAGAGCCTCCCGTGTCCGGCATCCCATAACCGTTGAACTGGACGCTGCTGTCGCCGCCGAAGTCCGCCGCGATGATCCGGACGTGATACGGGGCCTGATCCAGTCGCGTCACTTCCACCGACGCGTCGCCCCCGGGCTCCGTTGGGTCCGAAGAGCTGGTACTGGCTCGGGCTCGGGTGGACCGAGAAGGTGACCGTCTGCACGGTGCTGAGGGTCAGGGCCCGCGACCGGACGGACAGCAGGTCCGCGTCGATCCGCCGGGCCGCCATGGCGACGCGATAACGGTCCAGGGCCGCGCCGTACCGGGGCGTGGCGATCGAAGCCATCGTGGCGACAATGGCGAGCACGACAAGCAACTCGAGCAGGCTGAAGCCCGCGCGCAACGAGCCTTCGGTCTGGTGAACCCGGGGTACGCATGACCTCGGGCTCATCGGCAGGATCCGCTTGGGCCGGAAGTCGGGCACCCGGGATTCTTGCCCTTCTTCCTGCTGCAGCGCCGCTCGAGGGTGCCCGCGGATACCCGAGCCCCGGCCGAGGAAACCCGGGACAGTCACCGGTCTTGCCGCGATCGGGAAAGGCCGGCTGTCCCGGGCTCTTTCACGATTGGGAAAACGCGAGGCTGTCCCGGGTTGTGGCGGTCTACTTGCCGCCTTGCAGCTGGCCGAGGCGCTTCTCCAGCTCGTGGGCGGCGAACTCCATCGCCTCCCGGTTCTCGCCCGGCATCCGCGCGGCTTGCTGCTTGAGGGTGCTGATCATCATCTGCAGCTGCTCGGGATCCTGGATCTCCTTGGCCCCCTCGAGCATGCTCTTGATCATCTGCTGCTGCATGGGACCGAAGTCCTCCAGCTTCTTCTCGCCACCCTTGACCTCGTCGGGCCGCGTCGCCGTCATCTTCTTGATCTCTTCGGGCAGTTCGAAGACGGAGGGATCGACCTTGTTGACCTCGATCTCCGTGTACCGGGCATTCATCTCCATGCCCTGGGCGCTCATCTGCATGTCTCGGTGAAACTTGACGCCATCGATCTCCGTCCAGTCTCCGATCAGGATCTGGGCGTCGGGGGTCTGTGGATCGTCATCCGCCATTCGGAATCCGACCGGCAGACCGCTCTTCACGTCGAAGTACATCGAACCGCTTTCTCCGTCTTTCTGCTCGAACACGAGCTCCTGGCACTCGTGATCGCCAATCGTCGTCTTCTCGCCCATCGTGAGCGAGGTGAACTCCTCCATCGCCGCCTTGTCCATCTGGAGCAGCCGCATGTGCGTGGCGTTGTGCTTGAGCTGATCCACGGTCTCTTCGTCGAGGAGGGCATACCCCATCATGGGGTTGTTCGACCAGCCGACCTTGCCGTCGTATCCCTGGATCATGTCGCCCATGCCCGGCATGGTCTGCCGGATCAGAATCCGATCCGGCTTCGACCAGAAGGTCTCGGTGATCATCGTGCCCATCGGGCCGGTCATCTCCACCTTCGTGCGCAGCGAGGTGATCTTCGCGATGGCCTTCTGACCGCCGAGGGCCTTGATCGCGTCGTCGAGGACTTTCTGGACCGGCTCGGATACCTTGTCGTCGGCTTTGCCTCAGCCTGACTCAGCGTTTGCCCCAGCGCCTGACCTGGCAGGAGGCTGGACGGAACAAGAGCCAGCACGACGGAGACGAGCGCCGATCGAACGAGACGAATGGACTTGGTCTGCATGGGATTCCTCCTCCCCGCCGTCCGCCGCGGAACCACTCCGCGCTCGGGCCGGGAATCGGGGCAGGATATCGCCTCGCCGGCGCGGCGGCCAATCCGGGAGTCCGACCGGAGGCCGGCGCGAGGACCCGCCGAGACCAGGGCTTGGCCAGGCGATCGGGTGTCTTCGACGGCAGCTATCTGGACTTCGCCACGCGCTCGACCTGCTCCAGGTACTCCTGGACGGTCTCGCGGAAGCGGATCTGCTGAGCGCTGCGAAGCAGCGGCAGCGCCTCGTCGTACCGGCCCTGCCCGACCAGCAGCTGTGCGTGACGCACCTTGGCGTCCGCCTCGAACTCCTCCAGGCTCTCCGCGCGCTCGTAGTAGAAGATCGCCTGCTCGACGTCGCCGGCCCGGCCGCTGTGCTGTCCGAGCAGGATCAGCGCCTCGCCGTCGAGCGGATCGAGCGCGACGATCTCCTCGAGCACGCGCGCCTCCTCGTCGCCTGCGCCCTCGGCCACCGCGATGCGCGCGCGGAGCTTGAGCAGGTCCTTGCGGTCCTCGGTCTCGAGCTGATCGCCGTGCAGCGTCCTCGATGCGCTCGACCAGGCCGGCCGTCTCTTCGAGTGCGCCGCGGGCCGTCAGCACCTTCGCGGCGCGGAGGGCGCGGTCGGGCCTGCCTTGCGCGGCACGCTCCATGGCGCGCACGTAGGCGTCGACGGCGAGGTCGAACAGCTCCTCGTTGACGTAGATGTCGCCGAGCATGTTCAGGCTGTCGGCGGTGGACTGGCCGAGGCGATCGACGAGCTCGTAGTTCTCGGCGGCGCGCAGCGGCTGCTCGAGCCCGATGTAGGCGTTGGCCTGGAGCAGCCAGAGGTCGGCGCGCTCGGGCTCATCGGCGATCAGCTGACCGCAGAGCGCGACGGCGTCGGCGTAGCGACCTTGCTTGAAGAGGCTGCGGGCGAGGCCCATCTTCCAGTCCAGCGTCTCCGGATCGAGCAGAATCGCCATGCGGTAGGCGGACTCGGCGGCGAGCTCGTTGTCGACGTTCGGCATAGGCGTAGCCGAGCAGGCCGTAGGTGATCGCGTCGCCGCCGCCCAGCTCGATCACCCGCGTCAGCGGCACGCAGCGCCTTGGCGAAGTCGCCCTGGCGCACGCGGATCAGGCCGAGGTTGCTCCACGCGCGGCGGAACTTGGGGAACTTCTCGACCGCCTTCTCGTACGCTGCCGCCGCCTGGTCGAGCTGCTCCTGCTGGAAGTAGATGTTGGCCAGCGTGAAGTCGAAGACCGCGCTGGCCGCCTCGCCGCCATGCTTCTCGAGCAGGTTGGCCGCCTCGTCCATCTTGTCGGCGGCGATGAGCTCGAGCACCTTCTGCATCTGCTCGCGCTCGTCGGCGGTGACGCGCGGCTCGATCTCGGTCTCGGCGATGTAGCTCTCGGCGAAGTGCCGCTGGAACGCCGGGATCGTTCCAGATCGCTCAGCTCGGCGTCGCGCGCTGAGCTCGGAGACGCGGTCGCGCGCGGCTCGGACGACCGACGAGTGCAGTGTCAGCAGGATGAGTGACAGCAGGCAGAGAGAGTTGTCACGTTCAGTGACCCTTTGGGGAAGGTGATCGGTACGCGCATGCGGAAGCGCACCGGCTTGCCGTTGCGCTTGCCGGGTTCGAACTTCCACTTGCTTGACCGCGGCCAGCGCCGGCGCTTCGAAGATCGGGTCGGTCGACTTCTGCACGATCGGGTTCTCGACCCGACCGTTCTGGTCGACGATGAAGATGATGTACACGGTGGCCGGGCGCCTTCCTGCGCAGCTTCGGCGTCGAGCATCGGACCGGGCTGGTAGATGACGCGCGGCTTCTGGTCGAGATCGGCCAGCGAGAAGAGCGCGTCGACATCGTCTCCGTCCGCGCCGCCGGCGTTGAGCTTGACGGCGAAGTCGCCGCCCAGCCAGCCGTCGCTGAAGTCCGGGATTGAGGGCCAGCTCGAGCTGCGAGAGATCGAGCGGCGGCGCCTCCTCCGTCAGCTCGGGCGGCTCTTCCTCCGGCTCCGGCTCCTCCTCGGGCTCCTCCTCCGGAGGCGGCGGCGGCGGCGGCAGTGTTCGACCGATGTCCACGGTCTGCAACATCATGTCCGCGCTGCGGCGGCTTGCTGATGGCCTGGATGAGCGGCAGCACGAGGAAGAACAGCAGCGTCAGCCCGAACGCGCCGGCCACCACCCAGAAGCGAGTGCAGAAACAGGGTCAGGATGGATGCGATGCTTCCGCTGCGGCATGACCGGACGACGTCAGCTCTTGGCTTGACGGGTGGCGACGCTGACCTTCGTGGCGCCGGCGAGCTTGGCCTCGTCGATGATGCGCACCAGCAGCCCGGACTGCGCCAGCGTGTCGGCCTGGATGATGACCGGGATCGTCTTCCTTCTGGAGCATGCGCTTCACCAGCGGCTGCACGCCGCTGATGCCGATCTCGCGCCCGCCGTAGACGACCTCGCCCTTGCTCGGTCAGCGCGATCAGGATGCTGTTCTTCTCGAGCTGCACGGCGGAGGCCGCCTGCGGCTTGTCGACCTCGACGCCGGTCTCCTCGACGAAGATCGTCGTCACGATGAAGAAGATCAGCAGGATGAAGACGCAGTCGATCAGCGGCGACATGTCGATCCCGACCTCGTTGCCGTCGTCTGAGTCTGATTCGCGAAATCGTCCCATGGAAGCTCTCCTGCTGTTTATCGACCGACGCGGGTCGCATGCTGCGGCCCTGTCGACCGCAGCTTCTTGTAGAGGCTCTGCGTGCAGACCGTCTCGAGGTGGGCCAGGAAGGCCTTGTAGCGCTCGTGCTTGCGGCGCCAGCTGGTACTGGAAGAAGAGGCCCGGCAGCGCGATCACCAGCCCGGTCTCGGTCGTGATCAGCGCCTCGGAGATGCCCTTCGCGACCAGCTCCATCGTCTTCTCGCCGCCCGGACCCGGACGCCAGAGCGCCGAAGGTCGTCGAGCATGCCGGTCACCGTGCCGAGCAGGCCGAGCAGCGGCGCCGCGCTCACGCAGATCTTCATCACCCGCAGGTCGCGCTCGAAGGGCGCGATCTCGGTCGTGCGCAGCTGCTCGGAAGGACGCGCCGATCTCCTTCAGCGACGCGGTCGCCGGTGACGAAGTCGAGCAGCTCGCCGATCGGACCGCTGCGCTCGGCGGGATGGTCGATCCAGCGCCGCCACATGCGCTCGGGCACGGAGTGGAAGCCCTTCGCGCGCAGCTTGAGGTAGACGTGCATGCCGATCGCCGAACATCACGAGCGCGGTCGACCGCGATCGGCGACCATCGCCCAGCCGCCGGAGAGCCAGATGCTGCTGGCCTCCTCCAACAGGATGTTCAGCTTGTCGATCATCGTCTGCAACTCGAGGCTGATCGGTCACCCGGCCCCGCGGCCTGCGGTGCTACTCCTGCTTGCCAGCGCCGACCGTCTGCCGACTTGCCGACTCCGTTGACCTCGTGCAGTGAGTTCGTCACGACGGTCGGCTTGGCACCCTCCGAGTCGTCCCCCCTGGCGGCGAGCAGCTCGTTCAGGACCTCGAGCATCTGCTGCTTGAGCTCGTCCCGGTCGATGACCGGCCGGGCGGACGGGCGTGCGACGTCGTCGTCCCCGCCGATCGCGTGCTTGTGCGCCTTGCTCGACCTGATTGACGAACGCGACGGCCGACTTCTCCATCTGCTGGACGACGCCCCGCGCCTTGCGCGACAGGAACGCGTGCAGCAGCAGCGACGGGATCGCCACGATCAGGCCGAACTCGGTCGTGATCAGCGCCTCGGAGATGCCGCCGGACAGCGTCTTGACGTCGCCGGAGCCGAAGACGGTGATCAGCTTGAACGTGTTGATGATGCCGGTCACCGTGCCGAGCAGGCCGAGCAGCGGCGCCGACGGCGGCGCAGATCGCGATGAACGGCAGCAAGCGCTGCAGCTTCAGGCGCGTGGTCAGCACCGTCTCGTACATCACCTCCTCGATCAGCTCCCGCGGCTCGTCGAGGTGCTCGACGCCGGCCGCGCAGCATGCGGCCGGTCGGCCCCTTGATCGCGCTTGACCTGCTGCTGCATCGGTCGCCGCGTCGCCCTTCGCGACCGCCGCCAGCAGCGCGCGGATCCGCCGCTCGCGACGGCCGGCGCACGAAGAGCAGGCCGAGCCACTTGTAGGAGCGCCACCAGCAGCGCCGCCGCCGCCAGCGCGAAGATCGGCACCATGACCGGCCCGCCCTTCTGGACGTGCTCCCACGAGCGTCTCCTCCGTCGCCTCGATCTTGTGCGCGTTGCCGAGCGTCGGATCGAGCGGGAAGAGCCCCTGCGCCGGACGCCACGATCCGCGCTGCGCCGTCGGCGCTCGTCGGGACCCGCGAAGCCGATCACCGCCGGCTCGAGCGAGCCGAGCCGCTGCTCGGCGGTGCCGACGTCCGCTGCCGTCCGCGGACCGGAAGATCGCGGCCGGGCCGACCAGCACGAACGTGCCCGTCTTGACCAGGCCGCTCGCGTCGACCGCCGTGCCCTCGAAGCGGGCGCCGCCGAGCGCCTCCTCCAGCCGATCGAGCGATGCGTTCAGCAGCGCTGCCTGCGTCTCGTAGACCTCCTGCTCGGCGAGATTGCTGTTCTCGGGCGCGAGCCTGGCCGCCTCCAGCGGCTCGTCGTAGCGCTGCAGCTCGGCGATGTGCAGGCGCGACTCGAAGTTGCGGATGTACTCGGCGAAGCAGATTCGAGAGATAGGTCGCCTCCTCCTGACGCGACTTGATCTCCGTCCGCAGGTTGCTGAGGTCCAGCGTTCGGCTGTCGAGCAAGCGGGTCGTCTGCTGGTACTCGAGGCGAACCTCGATGAGCTCGGCCTCCAGCTCGCGCAGCTCGCGGCTCAGCGGGATCTTCTCGTCGGCGATCTGCTCGCGCAAGCGCGTCGAGCTCGGCGACGCTCTCCTCGAGCTGTCGCTGCAGATCGACGGTCGCCGTGCCGAAGGACTTCTCGGCTGGTCGTCCGGGCCTGCGCCGAAGCCCGGGCGAGCAGGCGAGCGCGAGAACGAGGACGAGGACGATGATGTTTGGTGTGTTCATCGATGGATCGCCTGTGCTTCAGTCGACTCGTACGGGCAGCGGCACGAACTCGGCCAGCTGCTCGTTCTTGAGGATCGCGATCGCCTGGGCGATCGTCGGCCGCGGCCTCGTTGGCCGGCGTCCAGATCCAACCGTCCGCCGAGGCGGTGCCGACGCCCGCCGCAGTGCCGTTGGCGTTGACGTAGTAGCCCTGGCCGATGCCGACGTACAGCGCCGTCACCTCGGCCGAGCTTCCGTCGGGCAGCGTCTCGCACCTCGCTGGTCACGGTGATCTCGCGATTGAACTTGTTGACCTCGTTGAGGATGCCGACGACGTTCTGGAACCGCTCGGCGAGCGAGAGCTTGGTCTGCGTCGGACTCTGTCGGGAATGCGCTGGCTGAGCGGCTCTGACCCGCTCGCGAATCGGATCGGGCAGTCGCTTCAGAAGCTCTTGCGTTCGCTCTTCCAGCGCGACGACCGTGCCGTCGAGCGAGGAGGAGGCCTCCTTCAGTTTCTCATTCTCCTCGATGAGCTCGGCCCGCTTCTTGTCCGCCTCCGCGATGCTGCCTTCCGCGTCGGCGATCTTCGCGCGCAGCGACTCGATCTCGTGCTGCACGATGTCGATCCGTTCGGAGAGCATCTCCCGGCCCAGTGTCCAGTCGCGCTGCTCCTTGGAGATGATGCGACGGGTCTCGACCCACTTCTCGATCAGAGTCCGCGCATCGCTGACGACACCACCCGCCTCGTCCTCCGCCTCGGCCCCGAGCGAGGCGAAGCAGAGCACCGAGGTCAGGAGCAGCGCGGCTACGCTGATCTCGCGAGGCTCGGTGTAACGTCCGATTCTGTTCGATGACTGCCGTGGTCGCTTGCTCATCGTGATCCTCTTCATTTCGTCGATTCCGCCGTCGAGCTCGTCTCACCTCTCGAGCCCTCCGGGCTAGAAGGTGAATCGAGCGCTCGAACTCACCGAGAGGTCGACCCCCGCAGTGAAGGAAGTTTTGGTCTGGTCGCCATCGATGTACTGAGACCGATACACCGTCTCGATCGTCGGATTGGTGAGGTTCTTGGCCTGGAAGGTCAACGAGAAGTACTTGCCGAGCTTCTGCGAAATGCTCAGGTTGAGCGTGCCGTAGGTCGTCGCGTAGACGTCGGGGACGAAGTTGCCGTCCGCCACGGCCGCACCCGCCACCAGCGTGTCGCCGGTGTTCGTGTAGAAGAGCGACGCCTGAGTGCCCGTGGCCGGCAAGTCGTAGGTCAGGAAGAGGTTGTACAGGTGCTCCGGCGTGCTGGTCATGTCCCGGGTGGTCATCGGCGCCTTGATGTTCGGCTGCGTCGAAGCCGCGCGACCTCGTCGTCGGGGAGCGTGACCTGCGAGTCGATGAACGTCGCGTTGGCCCCGAAGAAGAGCCCCTGGAGGGGTTCCCAGACGCGCCCGATGTCCTGCCGCAGCTCGAGCTCGAGGCCGGTCAGCTCACCCTCGGGGTAGTTGACGGGCGTCGTGAAGGTGAATCCCGCGATCCGCTGCACGTACTCGATCGGATCCTTGATCTCCTTGTAGAAGCCAGGAGACCGAGAGCAGTCCACCCTCGTAGGGCGTGAAGTCGAGACGCAGGTCGTAGTTGTTCAGGTTGCTCATGCCCAGGTCGGGATTGCCGATGAAGATGGGGCCGCCGAGGAACTCCTGCTGGATGATCGGCGTGAGCTCCTTGAAAGGTCTGGCGGGCGACGGTCTTGGCTGTACGAGGCGCGAACGGTGAGCTGATCGGTGACTTCGTAGATCACCCCGATCGACGGCAAGGTGTCATTCTGACTGAAGAAGACATCGGCGTCGCCGGGGTTGAGAATCACCGACCTGACGAGCCGGGAGGAATCCAGGTGACATCTCCCTCCGGATAGTTGACGATGTCGATGTTGGTCGTCTCGTAACGGGCACCGCCGAACAGCTTGAGCGTGCTGGTGATCGGCAGATCGATCATGCCGTAGAACGCGGTGATCTGCTGGCTGCCGTCGTAATCGACGTCGATCTCCGCCGCCGTGATCGGATGATTCTCGAACGGGAAGTACGAACTCCAGAACTCGTCGAAGCCGCCTTCGAAGAACGCGCCGTTGTCGTTGAAGTTGCTGAAGGAGTCCTGCGTGTACGTCCGGCTCACGTCGTCGTCGAAGTACCCGATCTTGACGTAGCCTTCGTCACCGGTCCACTGCTCGAACGGGAATTGCCAGTTGATGAACCACTGCGTGCCGTCTTCGGTGATGTCCTTGAAGATCCGCTGGAGATTGCCCAGGGTAAAGTTGGCGGCGGGCTTGAACGGGCGCCAGGTCGCCGGAATGACGATTGGCGGGAAGCCGAAGCCGATGTCGATGACCTGCTCGGGGAACCACACCGAGCCGAACTGTCGCTTGTCTGGTTCCGAGAGCTCTGCGAAGTTGAAGGCCAGGCCCCAGTCGAGCTCGGACTCGAACGCCTTCGAATCCGAAGGGGAGCGTGTGGACGCCGCCAAGCTGCAGCGACCTGGTCGTCCGCTCGACGTAGTTCAGCGTCTCCAGCCTGGTGTACGGCGCCGCGAGCGGCTCGTCGTGCCCGGGCGTCGTCGGGTCGTTCGGGTCATACCCCGGAAAGTAGTACTCCTTCCCCCTGGTGTCCTGAGCCAGCGTCGCCTGATCCTCTGCATCGTGCGTGTAGAGGAAGGTGAGACCCAGCTTGTGCTTCTCGGTCTCGATGCCGACCGTCCCGAGCCCGCCCCACTGGACGAACTGGGTCCCCTGCGTCACGTCGAACAGCCGAGTCTTGAAGTCCCCCTGGCTCGGCGTTCCCTGAATGTACTGGGGGCTCATTGGACCGCCCGGATCCTCCACCCATAAGGAGTTGTCGATCCCGTTGTCGAAGTACGAGCTGTCCTTCTCGTAGAAGAAGCTCGCGAAGCCGCCGATCGTGACTCCATCGGCGATTTCCGTCTTGCCGCCTCCGGAGATCGACAGCTTGTAGTCCACCGGCGCGTCGCCTCGCGACACGCCGACCGCGCCATCCCAGTTGCTGCCGAGGTTCTCGAACTGGATGACCCGACCGCCTTCACCGTCGGGAATGTCGAACCCCCAGGGACCCACGCCGCCTCCCGAGTACGTCAGGAAGTCGCCGCCGCGCTCGCGACCTGGGTGTTGAAGCTGAGCTGGGTCCTGATCTGCAGGCTCGTCTCGTCGGGAATGCCCTTGAGCACGATGTTGACGGCTCCACCGGACGCGTCGCCCTGCTGGTCGGGCGTGAACGTCTTGCGAGACCTGGACGCTCTCGATGACGGCCGCGGGAAACTGATCGAGCTGTACCGCGCGCTTCTCCGAATCGGCCGTCGGGAGACGAAAGCCGTTCAGCTGCGCGACGACGTACCGATCGGGCAGACCGCGGATGACCGCATACTTGCCATCCTCGACCGTGGCCCCGGAGACCAAGCGGAGCGCACTGGCGGCGTCACTGACGCCCGCCCGGCTGATCAGGTCGGCGCCGATCGAGTCCATCAGAGCCGGGTTCTCGAGCCGAAGACGCAGAAGACCGGCCTCGGTGCTGCCACCGATCTGCAGATCCTGAACGACGAACTCCTCCATCTCCGTGAACTCGCCGGACAGCGAGGCAGACACCTCGGTCAGCTGCCCCGCCGTCACGACCACGTCGGACTTGACCTGTCGCGCGTACCCCGCCTTCGAGAAGATCAGCGTGTACGTCCCGGGAGGAACCTCGGCGAACACGTAGTTTCCCTCTTCGGTGCCGGTCACCTTCTCACCGGTCTCCACGATCAGGATCTGCGCGAGGGCCAGCGGCACGTCGAAGTCCTTGTCAGAGACCACACCGCGGATCGAGCCCGCCTGCTGTCCCGAGGCGATCGAGACCAGACACAAGATCGCCAGGAGTCCAGGACCCCGGATCAGCAGGCGGCTGTTCACCACGGACGGCCCAGCCCTTCGCGAATCTGGTGCACTCGGGCCCGTAGTTCTGCATCGGGCTCGACTCCTTCGACGGCCATGGAGCAGCACGTCGCAGACAGATCCTCGGCGCGCGGTCTGGAATTCGGATTGACCACGCCGGCTTCCACGGCCTGCTTGTAGATCGCCAGAGCGCCCGCCGTGTCGCCCATCGACTGGTACGCTGCCGCGAGCGGTCGGAGCGCCTTGGCCCTGTAGATGTTCACGATCTGTTCGCCGTCGGCCTCGTAGCGAGCGAGCGCCGACTTCGCATCGTCCCGAGCCTTCTCAGGATCTCCCGCCTGGAAGCGCAGCTCCGCCAACCCTGCCGCCCTCGGCATCCAGTGTTCGAGCTGCCACTGGGCACTCTCGAAGAGCTGCTGTGCTTCGTTCACCAGCTCGAGCGCGCCGGCCTGATCCGAGTGAGCGAGTGCGAACTCCGCCAGCGTCATCAGCAGCTCGATCCTGATGAAGAGCGGCAGGTTGCCGGACGACGCCTTGATCTTCTCCTCCACCAGCGAGCGCCGCACCGGGTCCTGGTAGAAACGATTGAAGAGTTCCGTCGAGGACTCCAAGGCGTTCCTCGTGATGTCGAAGCTGCCGAGCGCCAGGAGCTGATCGATTGCCACCATCTGATCGTTGAATGCGTCATCGGCGGCGACCATCGCCTCCACCGCGGCCACCTTGCCCGACTCGGACTCGACGACGTCGGCCTCGAACCGATCTGACTGTTCGTTGTGTCCGAGCAGCGCATGCACCTTGGCGACCTTGACTCTAATCCGGTCCCGTCGCCAGTCCTCGACCTCGGCCGAGACCTGCACGGCGCAGCGTCAAGTACTCCTGCGCTTCCTCGGTGTACCCGAGGCGTGCACAGAACAGAGCGAGATCCCCGTACGCGCTTCCGCGGCGCCAGTTGTCGATCTGCTCGGTGTACCCGACGGCCCGCACCGGCTGAGCGAGCTCGATGCAAGCCGCTACCACGCCTTCCTGCGCTCGCGAGCGATCTTTGATGTGCGGCTCGATTGGAATGACCGTGGCCGTCTCGAAGGCCAGGTCGAGGAGCTCGCTCTGGTAGCGAACCAGCGGTGCATCCGCGAGCACGGGATTCACGACGGGGGAAGGCCCGCTTCCCGCAATCGCATCCGCCTCGGCCGGCGGGTCACACGCTGCAAGGAGCGTGCATGCGCTGAAGGTCGCCATCACCGTCGTCACTTGAAGTACGAATCGCATGACATGTCCGCCCAAAGTGGAAAGGTAAGATGTCTGATGGCGGAGCGTGATGCCCCGCCATCAGACCTTCCGAACCGGCACGGTTCTCTGTGGTCACCTTCAAGATCAGGGGCAGGTTCCCCAGGCGTTGATCGTGTTGACCAGATCCGTGACGTCGACCACACCGTCGTTGTTGGTGTCGGCATTGAAGCCGTCGCCCATGCCGTTGGTGCCCCACGCGTTGATGAGGTTGACGAGGTCGGTGACGTTCACCTCGCCGTCGTCATTGCCGTCGCCCTCGCACGGCGTCCCCTTCGGGCAGACGTCGGTGAAGCCGAACGCATACGCTGCCGTCCAGCCGCACAGCCAGTTCTCGTCGGAGGAGAACGCGCCGCGGTACTGAGCCGGGGTGAAGAAGCCGTCGTCCGGCGCGGTGTCCACGCTGGTGAGGGCCGCATTGGCGGGAAGCGGATTGAGCGAGATGACCTGCAGCTGGACCAGGCCGTTGACGGGAACCGGAGCGGCCCGAACGATCGACGTGATCGGGCTGTCGCTGACGGTCTCGTTGTTGTTGGCGGGGTCGAACACGCCGCGGGTGGTCGCCTCGGTGTACGCGCTACCGTTGTTGTTGTTGTAGAACACGCTGTCCGAAATCTCGGCGAGCTTGCCGTCGACCTGCGACTGGTAGAGGGCCGCCGGCGTGTTGTAATCGGAGCAGCCGCCGGGAATCTCGTCGCAGCCGTTCGCCGTGTTCATCAGGGAGAGCGAGTAGTCATAGTCGGTGGTCCACGTGTCCGCCCAAGAGAGCGTGCCCGCGAAGCCGTAGCCGTTGCCACCGTCGCCGTCGATGTTGTCGAACTTGACCAGCTGCTCGCCGAGATCCATGAAGATGCAGTTGCGATACTGCACGCGGGCGTTGTCGCGCCACGCCGTTCCCTGATCGCCGCTCACCGGCTGACCGATGGCGGTGCAGTTGTAGATCGCGGCGGTGGTCACCGGCTGGGCGTTGGAATCCTCTGCTCCGTCAGTCTCGAAGCAGTTGTCGCCGACACCGGAGCCTTGATTCGCGATCTCGCTGTAGCCCTGCACGAGCAGACCGAACTGGGCCTTGCCGCGCCAGCCCTGATCGACGTCGAAGCAGTCGTCGCCGACGTTCCAGATGCTGAAGTGCTTGATGTTGACCGTTCCGCCCCAGATCTCGATGCCGTCGTCGACGTTGTTCATGATCTCGACGTAGTTGATGTCCGTCTCGCGGCCGATACCGCCCAGCGACAGACCGTTCAGTTCGTCGCCGATGCCGAGCACGTCGCCGGCGTAGCGGATCGAGACGTACGAGATGGAGCCGCTGTCGTCGTCGTCGTTGTCGCCGCCGTAGAGCACCGTCGTGTCGCCGGGGAACGCCGCGTCGAGACCTTCCATCTGCCGCTGGTTCAGACCGGTCGGGGTTGCCGTATTGGACACGCCGTTGATCATGACGGGCAGACCGTCGAACGCCGAGCCAGAGACCAGCCCAGCGCCCATCAACGTCAGGTTCCCCCACTCGTTTGCGGCCACCCTCCACTCGCCGGTCGTGGGGTCGCCACCGGTCCAGGTGGCCACGTCTGCAGTGGAGGTCATGATGACCGGATTCTCGGCTGTGCCGTTGATGAAGATCTTGCCGCCCCGGGCGACCGCGAGAGTGCCACCGCTGCCGTCCATGCCGGGCGAACTCGCGATGACCGTGCCCGGCGCGATGGTCAGGGTCGCGCCCGGCATGACGATGATTCGCTCCCGGAGGTCGTAGGTGCCCTCGTTCGGGCTCCAGCTGGTGGAGGTCTCAATGTTCTGGGTCACCTCGACCACTCCCGCATCGGCCGTTCCGACCGCCGCGGCAGTGCACACCGTCACACCGAGTGCGATGACGTTTGCGTTTCTCATGTGTTCGTATCCTGTACTTGTTTCTGAATGAGGTTTCGATCGTTTGGATGGCTGCACACACTGATGAGTGACGGACGTCGACAGTGACGAACGCCGATCGGTGCATCCAACAGGGCACTGACGGCAGTCCCGACGTCCTGAAGAACGTCGAAGCGACCACCTCACGGACATCTGCGACCCGACACCGAGAAAACTACATCCCAATTGCGAAGTTCTGGTTAAGGATCTCTTTGCATTCGATGAGTCATTCAATCTCCTTATTCGAGGTTCAGGGTGAGTTGGCGACAGCGTACGACGCCATTACCAGGAGCCGGTTGCGGTTGTGTTTCGATTGCGCTCGATACAGTCAGGTGAATCAGGCGGCCCGACCTCGCGTCGTG
Organism: uncultured Planctomycetota bacterium; assembly: GCA_963697235.1. Taxonomy (GTDB): domain Bacteria; phylum Planctomycetota; class Phycisphaerae; order Phycisphaerales; family SM1A02; genus CAVONJ01. The sequence goes on along the minus strand of CAVONJ010000023.1, from coordinate 594,816 downwards.
TCGACATCGCGGCTGAGCGTCCGCGGGATGCTCCTCGCTCGGTTCGCTTCGCGAGCCGACGCTTCCGGAGCGCGAGCGCTGTGCAGAGGAGGACTTCGGTGGACGGATCAGCTGTTACGCCAGCCAGTACGTAAGCTTGGTGCAACACAGCCGACAGCTTGTCCGCAGCGAGTGCGCTGCAATCCGAAGGGGAGTGCGCTCCCGACCTCAGCGCTGCCGCGCGGGCTCGTGCCAGCAGGTCAGGTCAAGACCCGTCAGCTCGGCCAGGGCCTCGTTGTGCGGCTGGTAGTAGTCGGCGAGCCGGCTGCGGACCGCCGCGGTCATGGGCGGATAACCCTCCCGGCGATTCCATTCGAGCAGCCGACGCGCGGCGGGCGCCTCGCTCTTTTCGAGGGGCCGGAGCAGGCGCTGGGCAAGCCGGCTGCGCGGTGTCCAGCCCCGGTTGCGCACGCGATCCAGGCCCGAGACGGGAGCGATCGGCTCGAGGTCCAAGAACCGGTGCACGCCCCCCACCACCTCCGCCGGCGCCTTCCGCATGTGCTCCAGAATCACGAAACGCATTCGACCGAGGCCAACATGCTCGGCGAACGTCCGAATGTTCTCTGCGTACTGCCCGTGGGCCGCGTAGTCAGAGGGCGGGCTGGTTCCCCCACCGCGCCGCCGCTCGAAGGCCCGCTCGAAGGACAGTCGCTCGCGTCCCTTGCGGACGAAGTGCCAGTAGTGCGAGTACGCACGGTCGATGGGGTTGCGAAAGCACCAGATGATCCGAACCTCGGGAAGCAACTCGACGATGCGCCGGGCCACCGGAGGTTGAAGCCCGGGCCGATAGGCATAACTCGGCGACTTCTCGCCGATCGCCTTCTTCCCCTGCGCCTCGCGAAAGTGGCTCGCATACCACTCGGGACCGGCTTGCCACTTCTCGGCTGCAGTGAAGAAATGGATCTCGTGCGGCGCCACGAACACCTCCGGGTGTGCGCGGAGATGAGCGGCGAGCGAGGTCGTGCCCGCCTTCATGGCCCCCACGATGATGAAGTTGGGAAGGACGAACTCGGAAGCTGGGCGTGCCGGATCGTGCATCCGAGCAGCATTCTCGCTCCCGGCGGCTCCCTGGGCAACTCGAGTCACGCCGCCGTGCCCGATGATTGGCCGCCGGCAAATCCGGCCGGTAGACTGGGCTTCGAGAGCGAGCGACGTGACTCCGGAACTGATCCCAACCACCGAGCAGCAGTCGCGCCTGCGGGAGCGGTCGGCGCCGCGGCGATCGGATTTCGCGGAGGTGGCGTTGCCGCCGCTTGCCGACGTTCCGGGGATGATCAGCCCGGCGGATTGCCGCTACCTCTTCTGGCTCACGTCCCGTCAGTATTGCGGGCTTGGCGAGGTCGTCGAGGTTGGGCCGTGGCTGGGACGCAGCACGCTCCACCTCGCCGCCGGTCTGCTCGCCGCGGGCTACGACGATGCGCTGCACTGCTTCGATCAGTTCATCTGGCGCCGGAATTTCAACGCGAAGGTCTCCTTCCAGCTCAAGGAGGGCGCCGACTTCCTGCCGCTCTTCGAGCGCCACGTGCGACCGGTCTACCCCAAGGTCAAGGTGTCGCGACAGGCGCTGCGGGACCTGGTGTGGCACGGCGGGCCGATCGAGATCCTCTTTCTCGATGCGCCGAAAGAGCTCTCGGACATCAGCGCGACGCTCGCCACCTTCGCCGAGTCCCTCATCCCCGGCGTGAGCCTGGTGGTCATGCAGGACTACCTCCACTGGCCCTCGTACGCGCTGAACGCCGTGGTCAGCCTGCTCGCCCGGGAGCTTCGCCTGATTCACGAGGTGGGGACCGGATCGACCGCCGCCTTCGAGGTCGTGGAACCCCTGTCGGTGCGCTTTGCTCAGCCGACGGCGTGGAACACGAGCACCTGGACCGGCGCCGAAGCCAGAGCGCGGTGGACGCGGATGGTCGAGCCGCTGCGCCCCGAGGCCCGACTGAGGCTCCAACTCGGGCTGGGACTCGTGCTCCACGATCTGGGCGACGTGACGGGAGCAATCACGCATCTCAGAAGTCTGGGGGACGACGCGCGACCGTACCTGCAGCGCGGCGTGCCGCTGCTCAGGCGGCGGTACCCAGCACTGCTCGAGGCGCTCGACCTCGAGTCCGCTCCAGCGGGCCAATCACCGCCGCGCTCCCGGGTGCGCCAATCGCTGCAGGTCCTGCGGGAGCGACTGCGAAGTCTGACGCAGCCGGCCGAGGACGAAGTCCGCTAGAGCGCTTTTCTCATCCGTATCGCCGCGGCGATCTGCTCATTCAGAGCGGGTCGCGCGGCGCGTCACTCGTTTCGGACGACGACACCGGACCGCTGCCCGCCGACTGGATCTCCGTCACCTGAAACAGCGGCAGGTTGGTCTCGATGCGCAGCCGCAGCGGCGCCGCATAGCGCTGCGCCAGGAAGAAGGAGAAGCGGTACGCTTGGCCTTCTTCCAGACACAGGCGATCGAGATCGACGCGCTGACCCATGAGGGGGTGATAGCCGGCCAGGTCGATCGCCAGCAGGTCGGCGATGAACACCCAGACGTCCGCGCCGCTCGTAACCCGCAGGAACGGCTCCAGGTCCGGGTCATGGACGAACATCGCGTCGAATTGGTACGTGAAGTGGTGGTTGTTCGCCGTGTTCCCCTCGTGATCGAACGATCCCCCGTCGACGGGGAAGAAGCCCTGCCGCTGCCGATAGAAGGGATCAAGCGTGTCGTCGAAGACGAAGACGTCACCCGCGCCGCGCCGCAGGACCAGCGGGCTGGCCACCGACTGGTTGACACCGGGAACGTCCCTGAACCATTGGGAGAACGTGGCTGACGAGAGCACGCCACCGTTGCACGGCGTGACGTCAAGCTCCGCTTCCTGGTCCCCCCGCTTCCGTCCGCTGCAGACCAGGCCGCGGGGGTTGCCGCGGGCGGCCCAGTCGATCGAGCGAGACAGGAGCATGAGCGCGTCGCCGTTCAGCGCGGCGAAGTCGAAGGGCGGCGCCGGGACGACCACCTGGCCTGCGGTTCCTTCCCCGTCGGGTTCTTCGCCCTCGTCCCCCGGCCGGACGTTGCCCCACGGCAGGCGCACGCGCGCGCCGGCGCGGGCGTGGGTGTGGGTGTCTCATCGAGGGACGTGGGCGCCTCGTCGAGAAGCGGCTGGCCGGTCTCGATCGCCAGCAGCGACGGGCGAGCGGTCTCCTGAACTCTGGCCAGGGCTTGACCGCCCGGCGCCATCCCGCCGTAGGTGTGGTGCATGGCCACCGGCTCGCCGCTGAGGACCAGCTCGCTGAGAGGCAGGCCGGCGGTGATGGGGTGATTCGCGTCCAGGATCACGATCGACCGGGCCACCTTCGGCACGACCGAATACGCGATGCCGGTCGCTGGGCCGCCCAGGTGCGCGTTCTCGACCACCACACCCAACGGGACCGATCGAACCAGCCCTTCGAGCGGAAGGGGATCGACGTCGTCGCAGACATAGAGCACGTCGGCCCCCGCCAAGGACTCGTCCCATCGCGCCGGCGAGGCATGGTCGTCGATCATCTGCACCTCGTGACCCCAGGAGCGCAGCAGATCGCGGCGGGCGAGATCATTCGCGCCAGGCTCGTCCCCGTTCCTCACCACGAGCAGGACGCGGACGCCGTCAAGGCCGTTCTCCAGAGACCCCGCCGCCAGGTGGGGCGCGATGATTTGGCCGCTGGCATTTCGCGCCGGCTCGAGGACCTTGAGACCATCGCCGCGAAAGACGGGGCGTCCGTCCGTGCCCAGGACGGTCTGCACCAGACCCGCGTAGGGTCCGAAGCCGGCGGCCGGGGTCACCTGGAAGTCGGCGTGACTGCGGTGGAAGTCGCGGGCCACGCCCCTGAGCTCGATGAGATCGGGATCGTCGGCGCCTGAGGAGAGCGGCGCCGGAACCGTCACCATGTCCGGAGCGAGCACGGCCCCGAGGACGGTCATTCCGAGCAGGCCGTAGGTCACCACGGTGAGCGCGGATTTGAACTGCATCGACCGCTTCTCCGAGAGGACAGGCGGATCGCGCCGGTGGCGTCCGACGTGATCCTTACTGAACCATCGGTGCTTTGTCCATACAGCATGACCGCCACCCGGTGCCCAGCGTTCGCAACGCGCGGTTATCGGCGGCCACGCGCTACCGACGGCTGCGCGGCCGCCGCCGGTTGCGATCGGTACGGCTGCATGCAATGCACCATGAATTCCCGGCGCCCTTCACGGTGCATTTCATGCACCGGACGCCGTACCGCGCCGCGCGTTGGACACAATCCAAGACAACGAAGCCGCCCGGGCTTGGAAGCTCCGGGCGGCTGCGGTACGGTCGGCGCGGCGTTGAAGGAAGGAGAGGTAGATCGAATCAGTCGTAGCTCGCCTCACTGGGAAGCACGCCCTCGGTCGAGATCTCGATGTTCGTCCGCAGCTTGAACTCCGACCGCGACTGGTTCCGGTGGGCGTGGAAGATATGGAAGTCGTACTCCTTACCGTCGGTCAGGCCCAGGCGGTCGAGATCGATGTACTGGTCGGCCGTCCAGTTGATGTTGCCCAGGTCCATCACCATCTTCCAATTGATGAACGCCCAGGCTCCGTCGCCGCCGGAGAACTGAATGAACTGACCGCTGCATTCGCTGTAGACGAACTTCGCGTGGATTGCGTACGTGAAGAAGTTGTTGTGCAGGTCGCCTTCGTTGCCCATGAGGTCGCCGTCAATCGGGTAGAACGCGCTGTCGAGGTACTCGTAGATGCCCACGCCATTGCGAGCGAGCGTGATCGCGAAGGGCTTGGCCATGTTGACGCCGGAGACGGTCTTGTACCACTCCTCGAAGGTCGCCGCGGAGCTGACCATGCCGTCGCTCGCCAGCGATTGCGTTCCGTCGGTGTCGTTGACGTCGACGCAGGTGATCAGGTACGCCATGTCCACGTGGTACTCCGACTTCTCGACCTTGAGCTCGCGGCCGATGAAGCTACCGTAGTACTCGGAATGGTCCTTGACCTCCATCGTGGTCTTGGCCCCTTGCATCCAGGCGACCACCTTCGACTGCTTGTCGATCTTGATCTTGCCCTTCTTGCCCAGGTCGACGCGGCGGATCGAGACCAGCTGCGGATTGCCGATGACCGTGTTGATCTCGGAGGCGTCCGTGATCTCCAGATTCTTGGAGTAGTAGATGGTCAGCGAGGCGTCGGGAAGCAGCTGGATCTGTGACTTCTCCATCTTCATGTCGCCATCCACTCGGATAATCACGTCACCGCTGATCCACAGCGTGGACTCCTTCATCTCGAGCTTCTTGACCCGCATGTTGCTGCTGATCGTGGCGATGTTCTTGTCGTACTTGAGGTCGCTTCCCACGGGCAGGCCGAGATCGGGCGGGGTTACCACGGGAATGGGCAGCGGCTCGGAGAGCGTCGTGGTGTAACCGGAGATGGTGCCGCCATCCTCCAGCTTGAGCACCTCGTTGGGGTCCGCCCCGAAGCCGACGATGCCGTCGCCGAAGACCTCCGACTTCTTGATCTTGAACTGGTCCTTCTTGACCGCGTTGGTCACCACGAGGGCGGACTCGCCCCAGTTCGTGCCGCCACCCTTGGGGGCGGGGGGATCGTACGGGCCGTCGTTGGAATCCCAGCTGTTCACGACCGACTGGTCCTTGATCTCGATCTTCTCCTTGACGGTCACCGCCGGATTCCACGAGCCCATCGCGCCGTTGGAGCGATCGACGTGCACCCAGCCGCTCTTCTTGAGCTTCAGTTCCTTGCCGATGTACGCACCGCAGAGGCTGGCCTTGTCGACCTCGAGCGTCCCGTCGGGGGCGGTGATCGTGGCGTAGACCGCGGCTTCCTTGAGCTTGACGTCCTTGTTGCCCAGGTAATTGATGGTGACCGCGGTGGTGCTCCCCTCGGTGGTGAAGCTGTTGACGAGCGCCTTGTCGATCTTGAGATCCTCGTTGCCGAGCACGTAGAGGGTCAGGTTCGCCTCCGGGAGCAGGTCGATCGAGGCGTTCTCCTTCATCTCGAACTTCTGGCAGACGATGCGGAGGTCGCCGTCGATGGTGAGCGTCGCGCCGTTCTCGATCTTCAGGTCGTCGTACTGGAGGGCCTTGGTGTCGTCCTCGTCATCTGGATTACTGGGGATGAAGCCCTCGAGGAGGGTGTCGGCGCCGATGGTCCAATCGCCGTCGGAGTCCTCGATGTCCCCGTCTTCGTCGTTGGGGGGAAGCAGGCCCACCATGGGATAGGGGTCGGAGAGGGCACCGATGTTGCCGGAGATCATGCCCTTGTTGTCGATGACCGCGTTCGGGCTCTTCCCCGGACCGGTGAAGACGTCGCCCCAGATCACGGCCTTCTTGTCCAGCTTGACGTCGTCCTTTTTGGTCGAGTTCGTGGAGACGTAGGCGCCCGGGCCGTAGTTGCCGGCGATGCCGTACGGTCCGCGGCTGGAGTCGAAGGCGTCGATCTGCGCTTCGTCGTCGATGTCGATCTTCCCGCTGACCCGCACCCCGAGCACGGTGCCGTCGCCGATGCCGCCGCGGGTCTTGGAGAGGTGCGGAGCGATGTTGCGGCCGTTGGAGTCCACCCACTCCGTCCCGACCTTGAACCCGCCGCCCTTGTAGAGGGGCCGCTGGGTGCCGGTGGAGAGCCACTCCGCGTGGTTGCCCGCATAGTGGCCGTTGCCGTCGGAGGGGACGATGCCGAAGTCGATGTGGGACTCCTTGAAGTCGCGCATGATTCCGGTCAGCGTGATCGACGCCGGCGGCGCTGCACCGAGACTCGAGGGCACCGTGAGCGTGTCCGGCAGCATGAACGAGATCGCGCCCGCCGTGCACAGGAGACCGTACGTGGTGATGACTGCTGTCTTCTTCGCGTGCATTCGTTCATCCTTCAAATCGAGGGACAGTTCCAGCGATGAAGGTACGATTGCCCACCTTCGTCTCACAAGAACGGGGACGCCCGAATCGTTTTCGGTGGTCGTGTGGCATCCCTTGAGGCAGGGGGAGAAACCAGGCGATCATTGAGAAGTGGTGACGGTTGTACGGGGTGCTTATCGGCGGTGAGGTCTCCTCTCCCCCCCGGGAGAGGACGGCGAGCGCAGCCCCTCTCCCACCGGGAGAGGACGGCGAGCGCAGCGAGCCAGGTGAGGGCGGACTGCGAGGGTCGCCGGGCGCGCAACACGATCGGCGCGTCGCCGAAGCTGTGCGAACCTCGCTTCGATGTGCTCGCTTCTCGCGGTCCGACGTCGACGAGACCTGCTTGTTGCCGACGACCGACGCCGTTCTCCCTCACCTGGTTCCTCCCCGCAGGGGACGGGGACGAACCGGTCCTCTCCCGGGGGGAGAGGAGTTGCACAAAGACAAGCCGGGCCAGCCTTGCGGCTGACCCGGCCTTTGCAGTCAACGTCCCGCGGGGGATTACTTCACCATGAACTTGCGACGCCGGGCGGCGCCCACGCCGAGCAGGCCGACGAGGCCCAGGGCCACCGGAGCGGGCAGTGGAACCACCGTGCCACCGCCGCCGTTGGCCATAGCCGTCACGCCGATGTGGTAGTTCGTCTCACGAATGCCGAACGACGTGATCATCGCACCGGCGCCGAGGTCGAGCTTGCCGAAGTCGACGACGGCCATCTTCTTGTCGGTGAACATGACGGCCGACAGCCAGTCGCCCTGCTCGAGGATCCGAACGATCGGATTCATGACGCCGAGCACGTCGATGAAGAGAATGGCGTCGTCCTTATCGCACAGACCCTTGCCGGGTTCGAAATCACCGAGCGTCAGCTGAATCGAGGAAGCGAGCACCGGATTGTCGAAGTTGAAGAAGAGCGCTTCGTCCTTGTCTCCGCCGCCGCCCGAGATTCCCTTCGATCCCTTGCCGTCGATGTCCTGCACGCCGGCACCCTTGTCTTCCTTGTAGATGTACACCGTGCCCACGTCACCCTGTGCGTTGGGGTTGAGCGCGCTGTCGGCGTCAATGCTGGACTTGGCGGTCATGACGAAGTTGGCCAGCTCGCCGAACTCGTCCACCGGCCGGAACATCTGGCCTTTATTCCCGTTGCCTCCCTGATGATCCCCGTCCAAATACACGTTGATGGAGCCGGCGGAAGCAGCGTGAACACAGCTCAGCAGAACCGCCGCACTCGTGAATCGACCAATCGCATGCATCTTCATTTCTCCTCTTGTTGGTGCACCTTCTCGTCCGACAGCGGTCGGAGACACTCCGTCGCAGATCGGCTGTTTCGCCCGTTCCGACCTTCGTCGAACCGGTGACCAGAGGATGCGCCCAGCCTCATCCCAAGCAACTGACTTCACCGCCGAGGGCGGAGAATCGCGACGTCCAGTTCTGGTTGTGCCGGCCTTGCCTGCTGTGACTTCGGGAGTGGTCGCCCTGGAGAAGATGGGCGTTCTCTCGCATTCGCGCTTGCTGGATGATCGGGGGCGGCGCGCGGCTCTCAGTCGACCGCCGGCGTCGTGTCGCGATCGTCGGTGCCTGCAACACGGTCATCGACCGATGGGAACAGGTCGTCCGGACGGCCGAGCGCCATGTTGGTCTCGATGCGCAGGCGCGAGTCGGGGGCGGATCGGTCGGCAAGAAAGAGGGAGAGCTCGTACTGCTCGCCGTCGCGAAGACCAAGGCGATCGAGGTCGATGCGCTGGTCCGTCACGTCGTGCACGCCACCGAGATCGATCGCCAGCTTCTCGCCGATGAAGAGCCACAGATCGGCGTTGCTCTGCACCTGTACGAACTGGGACTCGCTCGATGCGTACGTCACCGTTGCCTTCAGGACGCACGTGAAGTAGTCGTTGGGGCCGGCCGTGCTCTCGGCGGCGAGGAGCTCTCCATCGATCGGGTAGAAGCCCTCCCGTCCGACGAAGGCCGGGTCCAGCCGATCATCGAAGACGTAGACCCCGCTCGGCTGGCGGCGCAGGGCCAGACCGATGGAGCGTGACTGCTCGCCGGGGCCCTCGTCCGCGAACCAGTCCTGGAAGCTCTCGGCGGATGTGATGCCCCCGGTGCAGGGCACGCCGTCCAGCCGCGCGAGGCGGTCGCGGGAATCGCCGAAGCGGTTGCCGTCGTTCCCTGCCGCCCAGTCGACGATGTTCCGCATCAGCCGCTGCCCTTCGGGGGTCAGCGAGGCGTTGTCGAGCGCCCACTGGCCAAAGGGCATGAGGACGCGGCGGCCCGCGGCCACCCCCAGGGGCTTCGCCAGCTCGTCGCCGCGATCGAAGGCCAGCAGCTGGGCGCCGGCGCGGTTGAGCTGCAATCCCAGGATCCGCCCGCCCGGCGCCACTGAAGTTCCGAGAAGGCCGTACATTCGCTGTGGCGCCGTGAACAGGATCAGCGGTCCGTTCGAGAAACCGGCGGTGATCCAGTGGTCATCATCCACGAGCACCAAGGCGGTGCTCCTGAATTCGGTGCAGCATTCAGAGGCGCCTTCACCGGTCTGCTGACCGAGCCCGAGTCCGGGAACGAGGCCGCCCGGCTTGCAGCCAACGATGAATCGCTCCTCGTTGACGATGCCGATCGAGGCCATCTGAAGGGGATAGTCGAACTTGTTGGCCAGGTCCTCCGGGCGAACATCATCGCCGATGTAGACCACGTCGTGGGTCTCGATGGCATCCCGGAACCGCGAGGGCGGAGCGCTGGCGCCGATGGGGGTCACCCGGTAGCCCCAGGATTCGAGCAGGAAGCGCTTGACCAGCTCATTGATCTCCCAGCGGCCCTCCTGTCGCACGACGAAGAGAAGCTCGTAGCGACCTTCGGGGCGTCTGAGGGTCAGATGGGGCGCGATCGGCCGCCCCTCCGCATCCCGAGCGGGCGTCAGCACACGACGGCCGTCGCCGGAGAAGACGGGAAGGCCGTCCGGTCCCAAGGTCCGCTCCACCAGTCCCGCGTACTGCCCGAATCCCTCGGACGGCGTGACCTGAAAGTCAGGATGGCTCTCGAGGAAGTCTCGAGCGGTGCCGTAGAGATGCACGATCGGCGGACCAGGGTCGGGGCTGGCGTGCGTGTTCCTGGGCGAGATCGACTCCGGCAGGACCAGACAGACACCACCGGCGAGCGCCAGGAAGCAGTACGTGGCAATCGTGCTTCCAACCTTCGAGCTCAAGGTTCTCCGCCCTCTCTGGCGCGGTTCCGAGAATCGTCGGACGTTCGGGCTCCCGCGTCATCGGCCTCCATACGGACGATTAAGCTCGACCAGCCGGCCACCGGAATCCGCTTGCATCGCTCGCGATGTCGTCGGCGGAGTCGGTGCAGTCGCGACGATCGGCGCAGAGGGAGCCAGTTCACCGCCGAGGGCCGCGGAGGGTGATGGGTCAAAATGAAGCGGGCGTGTGGCCCTCGCCACACGCCCGCACATCTTCGTGACCGGCCCCTCGCTTACGGGGCGCTGCAGTCGAGCACTTGACCCGCCTCGTCCACCAGACCCTCGAGGATCCAGTCGTTGAGGAAGTTGTTGTCGTTGCTCTTGCCGTTGCCTTCCGCCTTGCCGCAGTCCTCCGGACCGTTCATGTCACTGTCCGAGCAGGAGCGGTGGAACTTCGACTCGCCGATCTTCTGACCGCTCGCAGCGCCGAAGATCTCCCAGATCGAGTCGTTCGGACCGTTCAGCGGACCGACCGTCACCTCGTCGCCAGGGTTGAGCGGACCGAAGTCGCCGATCAAGTCGCTGCCCACGGCACCGTCCCAGGCGGTGATCGTGACGGCCTGCGTGCCGTTCCAGATCATGGTCATCTCCACGATCTTGCCGTCGCAGTCGAAGTCGCCTTGGGGCGGACCCTGCGTGTCGCACGCGACGAGCAGGAGGCTGCCGAACTGGTTGCCGATGAAGAGATCCTGCGAGCAGGACGTGTGGATCTTCACCTTCTGCAGCAGTTCTCCCTTCGGCCCGTCGTAGATGCAGACGTAGGTGTTCGAGGCAAGATCACCGCCACCCGGCTTCTGCACGACGAACTCGCCGCCCACAGAGACGAAGCCCTCGAAGTAGGTCTCATCGGCGTTGTTGTCGCAGTCGCTCTGCTTGCCCGCGACGATGTACACCGTGTCCGGCAACGCGCCGAAGTCATCGCACTCATCATTGTCCTGCGTGTTGTCGCTGGCCGAGCAATCCTCACCCGTGTACTGGAAGGTGAGGTCGTCCGGCTTGTTGCCGTTGGCGCAGCAGTCGCCTTCCTGCGGCTCGTCCTCGCCCACGCAGTCGACCAGCACCACGCTGCCGAACTGATCGCCCGTGAAGAGGTCCTGCGAGCAGGAGGTGTGGATCTTCAGCTTCTGGAGCAGTCTCCCATCCTGCTCGTCGTAGATGCAGATGTACGTGTTGGAGGGGAACTTGTCTCCATCGGGTGTTGCGGCCACGAACGTCTCGCCGATCGAAACGGAACCCGCGAAGTAGGTCTCATCGTCGTCGTTGTCGCAGTCGTCGTCCTTGCCCACGATGATGAACACCGTGTCCTGCAGATCGCCGAAGTCATCGCACTCATCGTTGCTCTGCGAGTTGTCGCTCGCCGAGCAGTCCTCGCCGGTGTAGCGGAAGGTGAGCTGCACGGGCTTGCCGAACTCGCAGCAATCTTGCGGCGGCTTGACGCCGCAGTCGACGCAGTCGTCGAAGGTGTTGTCGGTCGGCAGATTCACGCAGACGCGGCCGTCCATGCAGTCGCTGTCCTTGCAATCGTCGTCACCCTGGTTGGGCCGGGTCTCGACGAGACCGTCCTCGAAGTCCTCGTCGTCGAACACCACGAGGTAGTCGCCGGCGCACAGTCCGGTGAACTCGTAGAAGCCGTTCTCGTCGGTCTCCGTCTCGGCCAGCAGAGTGTTGTTCGATTCGTCGCAGCCCTGGTAGAGACGCACCGTCACGCCCTCGATGCCAGGCTCACCGCTGTCCTGAATGCCGTTTCCGTTCTCATCGAGCCAGACGAAGTCGCCGATTCCTCCGGTGCACTCCACCGGGCAGTCGACCTCGCTGCACCGCGTACCGTCGCCCTGGTAGGTGCCCATCTGCTCGTTGCACGCCGCCAGCGTCACCTCGACGCAGGAGCCGTCGGCCAGACAGCACGCACCGGTCGGGCACGCACCCCAGTTCACGATCACCAGGACCAGATCGGCCACGTCGACGACGCTGTCGCCATTGAGATCGGCGAGGCAGGGGGTCATGTCAGTGCAGGGTCCCCAGTTCAGCACGACCTCGAGCAGGTCTTCGACGTTGACGACGCCGTCACTGTTGACGTCACCTGCGCACCCGGTCGGACACATCGAGGTCACGCAATCAGTTCCAGCGCCCTGGAACGAGCCGCCCAGCGTGTCGCACGTCCCGCCCGTGGTTCGAACGCAGCCGCCGCTGGGGAAGCAGCAGGCGCCCTTGGCGCAGGAATCATCACCATTGGTGCAATCCGCTCCCTCGACCCAGGAGATGAACTGCCCGGAGCTCATGCACTCGGCCTCAGTATTGACGAGGCAAACCACGCCGGCGAAACCGCCCTGGCAACAGCGACCCAGGGGCTGTTCCTCTTCGCAGGAGGCATCGCCGTCAGCGCAATCCGCTCCCTCGACCCAGGAGATGAACTGTCCGGAGCTCATACACTCCGCCTCGGTATTGACGAGGCAGACCACGCCGGCGAAGCCGCCCTGACAACAGCGACCCAGCGGATCTCCCTGGGCGAATGCTTGTCCCGTCAGCGCAAACGCGAACGCCGTGGCGGTCAAGCTGCGCCATGTGACGGCCGAAGATGCTCCGGCCGCGTCTCATAAACGTACTCATCGCTTTGTTCTCCCTCAGTTGCCTTCTTTACACTTCATGAAAGACGCACCGATACTGGTCGTCTGGAGGGCTAAGCGTACCGCGCTCTTGGCAGCCGGTCACGGTCGAGCTTGCCGAAACGCTGCAATTGACAGAAGTCTTTCGAACGGGACGGGCCAGGCTGGGGAAGCCGGCAAGCTCGTCAAGATGGGCGGCGTCAGCCGCGGCGTCCATCCCCCCGGACGGACGGCCAGCCGCCCGTTGTACCCCTAGAAAAGCGGGCACGCGGCGTTGGCCCCATGCCCGCAGGATCATCCCCTCCGCTCATACTCAGACTTGCTTACGGTGTCGACCACTCCACGTGAAGCCGAGCGGCTCCTGCCGCATCACCTTCGTACGCCTCCGCCGCGCGGGTGCCGTCCCCGGTGATGATCAGGACGAGGGCGTTGCCGCTGGACCAACCCGGCCGATTGACGATCTCCTGGACAAGCGACGCCAGACTGGGCGAGCGCTGATCCGGGCCTGCGAGACCAACCGAATTCCACGCTGGCGGCGACCACGTCACCGAGGTCGTGCTGGTCGGTCGTGAGGTGAGGTTGAAGTTACTCGAGGTGAACGCCGACGCGTTGTCGACAGTCTCGTAGTTGATTGTGAGGGAGACAGCCCCGGTGCTCACCTCATCGACCTTGAACTGAACATATGCGTTCTCGATCACCGCCCCCTGGGGGATGTTCACGTTCGTGTACCGGAGCCCGACGACGTCGGACGGTGCCCAGTCGTCGAACGCCAGCTCCAGATCCGTGCTGTCAAGATACATCGAGCCGGAGACCTTCTCTTCGACATCGTTGTTTCCTCCGGTGATCGTCTGCTCAAACGTGAGCGGCGAGGGACCGGGAGGTCCAGCAAGCCCGCAATCGAGCACCTGACCCGCCTCGTCGACCAGACCGTTGAGGATCCAGAGGTTGAGGAAGTTGCTGTCGTTCTGCTTGCCGTTGCCTTCCGCCTTGCCGCAGTCCTCCGGACCGTTCATGTCACTATCCGAGCAGGAGCGGTGGAACTTCGACTCGCCGATCTTCTGACCGCTCGCCGCGCTGAAGATCTCCCAGATCGAGTCGTTCGGGCCGTTCAGCGGACCCACCGTCACCTCGTCGCCGGGGTTGAGCGGACCGAAGTTGCCGATGAGCGTGCTGCCCACGGCACCGTCCCACGCCTTGATCGTGACGGCCTGCGTGCCGTTCCAGATCATGCTCATCTGCACGATCTTGCCGTCGCAGTCGAAGTTGCCGCCTCCGGCACCTCCGCACGAGATCAGGATCAGGCTGCCGAACTGCTGACCGCTGATCAGGTCCTTCGAGCACGACGTGTGGATCTTGATCGTCTGCTTCAGCTGACCGCCCTGACTGTTGTAGATGCAGAAGTACGTGTTCGACGCGAAGTCGCCTCCATCCGGCCTGGCGATCGTGAAGTCTTCGCCCACCGACACGGTGCCCTCGAAGTACGTCTCGTCCGCATTGTTGTCGCAGTCGCTCTGCTTGCCCGCCACGATGTACACCGTGTCCGGCAAGTTGCCGAAGTCATCGCAGTCATCGCCGTCGCCCTGCGTGTTGTCCGTCGCCGAGCAGTCCTCACCCGTGTAGCGGAACGTGAGCGCCTTCGGCTTGTCCGGCTCGCAGCAGTCTTCGGGCATACAGAACCCGCAATCGATCGTCAGATCCTCCGACACGCTCGTCGGCAGCGTCAGGCACGCCAGACCGTTGAAGCAGTCGCTGTCCTTCGCCGGATCGTTCCCCGCGAACGGCGTCGTCGGGTAGAGACCCATCGGCGTCTGCACCTCGACGCAGTAGTCGCCGGCACAGATGTCCGGTCCACTGAAGAGGTAGTGACCGCTGCTGTTGGTGACCGTCTGCTGGACGAACTCCAGGCTTCCGTCCGCCAGCTGGCGGTACAGGGTCACGACGACCCCGGCGATGCCGGGCTCACCCGCATCCTGCTTCCCGTTGCAGCTGCCCGCGAAGCTGTTGTCCAGCCAGATGAAGTCGCCAATCGCTCCGTCGCAGCAGATCGTCGTAGCACAGGAGCTGCCGAAGCCCTGCGTCCGGCCGCCCAGGGCCACGCACTCCTCGCACGTCAGATCCTGGCAGGAGCCGTCATCGAAGCAACACGCCTGCGGCGGGCACTCGTAGTCCTCGCAGCTCACGCCTACCGGTCCGGCGATGCCGTTCTGCGCCACGCACTCGTCCAGCGACACCTTGATGCAGCACGGATCATCCGGCACGCAGCACGGAACGTCGCAGTCCTTCTCCGCACACGTCACGCCGACCTCGAAGTCGATGCCGTTCGCGGCCGTGCACTCATCCTGCGTCACGTCGTCCAGGCAGTCGCCGTTCGACAGGCAGCAGGCGCCCTTCTCGCAGTTGACGTCGGCGCACAGGGTGCCGAGACCCTGCCACGTGCCGCCCTCGATGAGACTCGCACTGGGTCCGGGACAGCCCCTCGACACAGCTGGTGTCGGGCAGGCAGCACGCACCCGGGCACTGCTCGAGATCGCAGAAGGTCCCGTCACCCTGGTAGAAGCCGCCCAGATTGATGCAGTCTTCGAGGACCCGATTGGCTTCCACGACGACACAGGAGCCGTCCTCGAAGCAGCACGCGCCCTTCGTGGCGACGCAGATGTTGGGATCGCAGTCGGTGAAGTTGCCCTGGAAGAGACCGCCCACGGCCAGGCAGTCTTCCTGCGTCAGCTCCTGGCAGAAACCGTCGAGCGGATCGCAGCAGCCACCGGTCGGCGGCTCGCAATTCGCCTGTCCGCAGGTCACGTTCGCACCCTGCGGAAGACCGCCCACATCGATGCAGCCGACCTGCTCATCGACAACCGGCACCACGATGCACGAGCCGTCCAGGAAGCAGCACGCCTCCTTGATCACGCAGCTGTCGCCCACCTGGGCGCAGGTCGTGTCGTCACCCTGGTAGGTGCCGCCCTGGGCGGAGCACTCCGACTGGGTCAGCCCGTCCTCGCACGTTCCGCCGAGGGCCGGGAAGCAGCACGCGCCGGTCGGATCGGGGCAGTCGGCCTGGACACAGGTCACGCCGTCGCCCTGGTACGCGCCGTTCGCGCTCAGGCAGTCCGCCAGCGACAGGACCGCGCACGATCCGTCATCGAAGCAGCACGCGCCCTTGATCTGCGGGCACTGCACCTCGCTGCACGTCGTGTTGTCGCCCTGGTAGGCGGCGCCCAGACCAACACAGTTCGCCTGGGTCATCACCGTGCAGATGCCCTCCTGCAGGCAGCAGGCGCCTTCCGGGATACCACAGATGAAGTTGCCGCAGTCGGTGCCGTCGCCCTGGTAGGTGCCGCCTGCCGCGAGGCAGGCATCGAGGGTCAGGACACCGCAGGAGTTGTCGTCGAAGCAGCACGCACCCTTGACCGGCGGGCAGTTCACTGCCACGCAGCGGGTGTCGTTGCCCTGGTAGGTGCCGTTCGAGTCTTCGCACTGCTCCTGGGTCAGCAGCTGGCAGGAGCCGTCGTCGAAGCAGCAGGCGCCATCGGGGATCGGGCACGTGCCGATCTGGCAGGTGCTGCCGTTGCCCTGGAACGCGCCGCCCTGGGTGACGCACTGCTGCAGCGTCTCGACGATGCACGAGCCGTCGCCGAAGCAGCAGGCGCCCTTGGGCGTGACGCAGTTGACGATCGCACAGACCGTGCCGTTGCCCTGGTACGCGGCCAGCTGGGCGTTGCACTCCGCCTGGGTCGCGATGACGCACTGGCCATCGGACAGGCAGCACGCGCCGGTGGGATCACCGCAATCGATGTCCTGGCAGGTCGTGTTGTCGCCCTGGTAGGCGCCGCTGCCCACGATGCACGCGTCCAGCGTCTCGACGGTACAGCTTCCATCGGCAAAGCAGCACGCGCCCTTGATCACCACGCAGTTGGCCTTGGCGCAGTTCGTGCCGTTGCCCTGGTAGGAGCCGAGCATCGCGTTGCACTGGGCCTGGGTCGCCAAGAGGCACTGGCCGCTGCTCATGCAGCACGCGCCCTGCGGATCCTCGCACGTGACCGACTGACAGGTGGAGCCGTCGCCCTGGTAGGCGCCGCCACCGGCAATGCACAGATCGAGCGTCTCGACGGTGCAGCTTCCGTCATCGAAGCAGCACGCGCCCTTGATCACCGCGCAGTCCACGCCGTCGCAGCGGGTGTCGTTGCCCTGGTAGTCGCCGCTGGCGGCGATGCACTGCGCCTGCGTCAGCTGCTGGCACGAGCCATCCTCGAAGCAGCAGCCGCCGTCGGGATCGGGGCAGTCGACGGTCTGGCACGTCGTGCCGTCACCCTCGTAGGCACCGCCCTGACCGATGCACGCTTCCAGCGTCTCGACGACGCACGAACCATCGTCGAAGCAGCAGACGCCCTTGGTCACCACACAATTGGCTCCGGCGCAGAGGACGCCGCGCCCTGCCAGATGCCGTTCTGAGCGTTGCACTGATCCTGGGTGAAGGCCTGGCAGGAGCCGTCCGCGAAGCAGCACGCCCCCTGCGGAGCTTCGCAGTCGACGGTCTGGCACGTCGTGTCGTCACCCTGGTACGCACCGGTCGCCTCGATGCACGCGTCGAGCGCGACGACCGTGCAGGAGCCGTCCGCGAAGCAGCACGCTCCCTTGGTCACCACGCAGTTGGCTCCGGCGCAGGTCGAGTTGTTGCCCTGGTACGTGCCGCCGCCGGCGTTGCACAGCGCCTGGGACAGCGCCTGGCAGGAACCGTCATCGAAGCAGCACGCGCCGCTGGCCGCCGGACACGGCGGGGTCTGACAGTTGGTGCCGTCGCCCTGGTAGGCGCCGCTCATGTCGATGCACTCATCGAGCGTGATCACCGAACAGGAGCCGTCGGGGAAGCAGCAGGCACCCTTGACCTCGGGGCACTCGATCGCCTCGCAGCGGGTGCCGTTGCCCTGGTACGAGCCGAGCATCGCGTTGCACTGGGACTGCGTCAGCACCATGCACTCAGCGTTGCTGAGACAGCAGGCACCCGTCGGAATCGGGCACTCCACCGACTGGCACGTCGTGCCGTCACCCTGGTACGCACCGCCTTCGGCGATGCACTCGTCCAGCGTCTCGACCGCACAGGAGCCGTTCGTGAGGCAGCACGCACCCTTGATCTCCGGACACTCGATCTGATCGCAAGTCGTATCGTCGCCCTGGTAGGCGCCGCCCTGGCCGTTGCACGCCGCCTGCGTGAGCACGACGCACGTGCCGTTGTCGAGGCAGCACGCTCCATCGGGCTGGTCGCAGTCGACGTCGGGACAACTGGTCGTCTCGCCCTGGTAGTTGCCTCCTGCCTCCTGACACTCGCGCATCGTCACGACCGCGCAGGAGCCGTCGGAGCAAGCAGCAGGCGCCCTTGATCTCCGGACACGTCACGTCCGGTGCACTGGGAGTAAGTCGCCGTAATAGAAGGCCGCCGAATTGCTCAAGCACTCAGCCTGGCTGAGCTGCTGGCACGCAGCGCCCGGCAGGCAGCATGCACCGGTCGGGCAATCGCCCCAGTTCACGATCACGACGATCAGATCGGCGACGTCGACTTCGCCGTCACCGTTGATGTCCTCCGGGCAGCCGGGACACGGTCCCCAGTTCGTGATGATCGCGATCTCGTCCGTCACGTTGACCACGCCGTCACCGTTGACGTCGCCGGGACAGCCGTTCCCGCAGATGCCCGAGGCGCACTCGGTGCCGTCGCCCGAGTAGCTGCCCTCGAGGCTGTCGCAGGAGACCTCCCGCAGGCGCACGCAGCCGCCGCCGTCGAAGCAGCAGGCACCCTTCAGGGCCGGACAGAAGACCTGTCCACAGGTGATGCCGTCACCCTGGTAGGCACCGTCCTGCGCCAGGCACTCGTCCTGCGTTGCATCCACGCAGTTCCCCGAGACCAGACAGCAGGCACCGATGTCACCCGATCCCTGCGCCCATGCCGTGCTGGAGGCGGACAGGAGCGTGAGCACCGACAGAAACGAGATACAGAGACAGCGCGTCCCGAAGTTGATCATCTGATTGCCCTTCCGTTCTTCGACCCCACAAGATCTGTCCGCCAGCTGACGTGACGAGGGAATTCCGTATTCGACTGTGCCTGATGGCATCGGTGTATCCATTCTTGACGACTTGCCTTCAACGGTGAAGGCATCGGAAATGCGGGCATGCGGCGTTGGCCGCATGCCCGCGAACTCAGTCTCACAGCTCGGAGCAGTCGAGCACCTGACCCGCCTCGTCCACCAGACCCTCGAGGATCCAGTCGTTGAGGAAGTTGCTGTCGTTGCTCTTGCCGTTGCCCTGCGGCGTGCCGCAGTCCTCCGGACCGTCCATGTCGCTGTCCGAGCACGACCGGTGGAACTTCGACTCGCCGATCTTCTGGCCAGTTGCCGCGCTGAAGATCTCCCAGATCGAGTCGTTCGGGCCGTTCAGCGGACCCACCGTCACCTCGTCGCCGGGGTTGATGACGCCGCTCTGCAGCAGGATCTGGCTGCCCACCGAACCGTCGTACGCGATGATCGTCACCGGCTGCGTGCCGTTCCAGATCATCGTCATCTGCACGATCTTGCCGTCGCAGTTGAAGTTACCACCCGCACCTCCGCAGGAGATCAGGATCAGGCTGCCGAACTGCTGACCGCTGATCAGGTCCTGCGAGCACGACGTGTGCACCTTCACCTTCTGCTTCAGCTGTCCGCCCTGACTGTTGTAGATGCAGAAGTAGGTGTTCGACGCGAAGTCGCCTCCATCCGGCCTTGCGATCGTGAAGTCTTCGCCCACCGACACGGTGCCCTCGAAGTACGTCTCGTCCGCATTGTTGTCGCAGTCGCTCTGCTTGCCCGCCACGATGTACACCGTGTCCGGCAAGTTGCCGAAGTCGTCGCACTCATCATTGTCCCTGCGTGTTGTCCGACGCCGAGCAGTCCTCACCCGTGTAGCGGAACGTGAGCGCCTTCGGCTTGTCCGGCTCGCAGCAGTCCTCCGGCATGCAGAACCCGCAATCGATCGTCAGATCCTCCGACACGCTCGTCGGCAGCGTCAGGCACGCCAGACCGTTGAAGCAGTCGCTGTCCTTCGCCGGATCGGTCCCCGCGAACGGCGTCGTCGGGTAGAGACCCATCGGCGTCTGCACCTCGACGCAGTAGTCGCCGGCGCAGATGTCCGGTCCACTGAAGAGGTAGTGACCGCTGCTGTTGGTCACCGTCTGCTGGACGAACTCCAAGCTTCCGTCCGCCAGCTGGCGGTACAGGGTCACGACGACCCCGGCGATGCCGGGCTCACCCGCATCCTGCTTCCCGTTGCAGCTGCCCGCGAAGCTGTTGTCCAGCCAGATGAAGTCGCCAATCGCGCCGTCGCAGCAGATCGTCGTGGCACAGGAGCTGCCGAAGCCCTGCGTTCGGCCGCCCAGGGCCACGCACTCCTCGCACGTCAGATCCTGGCAGGACCCGTCGTCGAAGCAGCACGCCTGCGTCGGGCACTCGTAATCCTCGCAGCTCACGCCCACCGGACCGGCGATGCCGTTCTGGGCCACGCACTCGTCCAGCGACACCTTGATGCAGCACGGATCATCCGGCACGCAGCACGGAACGTCGCAGTCCTTCTCCGCGCACGTCACGCCGACCTCGAAGTCGATGCCGTTCGCGGCCGTGCACTCAGCCTCCGTCACGTCGTTCAGACAGTCCCCGTTCGACAGGCAGCACGCGCCCTTGGTCGGCGGGCACACGATGTCGCCGCAGAGAACGCCAAGACCCTGCCACGAGCCGAGCAGCACGTTCTGGCATTCGGCTCGCGGGATCTGATCGACGCACGAGCCGTCGGGCAGACAGCAGGCACCGAGGCACTGATCGGCATTGCAGAAAGTCCCATCACCCTGATAGAACCCGCCGAGCTGGATGCAGTCCTCGAAGAGACTGGCCGCCTCCACGACGACGCACGTGCCGTCATCGAAGCAGCAGGCACCCTTGATCGTGGTGCAATTGTTGGGATCGCAACCGGTGAAGTTGCCCTGGTACTGACCAGCCTGAGCATTGCACTCCTCCTGCGTCAGCACATTGCACTCGCCGGTGGCCGGGAAACAGCACCCGCCGGTCGGCGGCTCGCAGTCCGCTTCGGCCGCAGGTGACGCCGTCGCCCTGGTACTGACCGCCGAGGGTCTCGCAGGCCGCTGACACACCCATCGCATCCACGACTGCACACGACCCATCCGGGAAGCAGCACGCACCCTTGATGACGCAGCTCACCTCCGCACAGGTCGTGAAGTTGCCCTGGTAGAGGCCGTTCTGGGCCAGACAGTTCGCCTGCGTGACGCCAGTCAAGCACGCGCCCTGGAGGTCCGGCAGGCAGCAGGCACCCGTTGGCTGCGGGCACTCGACGCTCGCACACGTGGAGCCATCGCCCTGGTAATCGCCGCTGGCGGTATCGCACTGCTGCTCAGTCAGAACGGCACACGAGCCATCGTTCTCGAAGCAGCACGCGCCCTTGACCTCAGGACACGGATTGGGCGTGCAACTCGTGTTGTTGCCCTGATACAGGCCACCGATGAGATTGCAGCCCTCCTGGGTTCGAATCTCGCAGCTTCCGTCGGCCAGACAGCATGCTCCGGTCGGGATGCCGCAAGGGGCACCCTGACAGGTGCTTCCGTCGCCCTGGTACGCACCGCCCAGCGTGATGCACTCTTCGAGCGTCACGACGGCACAGGAGCCGCTGTTCTCGAAACAGCACGCGCCCTTCACGACCGGGCAGAAGACCGCGGCACACACGGTGCCGTTGCCCTGATACTGCGCCGCCCTGAGCATTGCAGCCCGCCTGCGTGGCGACCGTGCAATCTCCGTTATCCAAGACAACAGGCACCTTCAGGAACATCGCACGTGCCGATGGCGCAGTTGGAGCCATCGCCCTGGTACGCACCGCCGGCCACGATGCACTGCTCCAGTGTGACCACCGCACAGGAGCCGTCGGCGTTGAAGCAGCACGCGCCCTTCTCGACATTGCAGTTCACGGCCGCGCAGACCGTGGCATTGCCCTGATAGGAGCCCGACTGCCCGTTGCAGTTCGCCTGGGTTGCCACGAAGCAGAAGCCCGAGTCCATGCAGCAAGCACCGGTCGGAATCGGGCAGTTCACGCTCTGGCACGTCGTGCCGTCGCCCTGATACGCACCGCCGGAAGCAATGCATGCGTCCAGCGTAATCACCGAGCACGCGCCGGTGGCGGCGAAGCAGCACGCGCCCTTCGTCAGCGGGCAATCGACCGAGGCACAGTTGGTGCCGGGGCCCTGCCAGGAGGCGAGCATCGCATTGCACGCGGCCTGCGTGGTGGTAATGCACTGACCGTTGTTCAAGCAACACGCTCCGTTGGGAGCCGGACAATCGATGCCCTGACAGGTCGTGGTATCACCCTGGTACGCACCGCTCTGCTGGATGCACGCATCCAGCGTGATCACCGAGCACGAGCCATCGTCGAAGCAGCACGCGCCCTTCGTCTGGCGGCAGTCGATGCCGCTGCAGCGCGGTGTCGTTGCCCTGGTACGCACCGCCGTCGGCGTTGCACAGGGACTGGCTCAGCGTCAGGCAAGAGCCGTCGTCGAAGCAGCACGCGCCGTCGGGGATCGGACAGTTCGCACTCTGGCAGGTGGTGTTGTCACCCTGGTACGCACCGCCCTGGGCGATGCACGCTTCCAGCGTCTCCGCCGCGCACGAGCCGTCCGCGAAGCAGCAGGCGCCCTTCAAGACCACGCAATTCGCCCCGTCGCAGCGGGAATCGTTGCCTTGATACGAACCGCCGGCGCCGTTGCACGCTGACTGAGTCAGCTCCTGGCAGGAGCCATCCTCGAAGCAGCACGCTCCATCCGGAGCCGGGCAGTTCACGCTCTGGCAGGTCGTGCCGTCGCCCTGGTACGCACCGCTCATCGCGATGCACTCCGCCAGCGTCTCCACGGCGCACGAGCCGTCCGCGAAGCAGCAGACACCCTTGGTCTCGACGCAGTTGACGCCTGCGCAGCCCGTGCCGTTGCCTTGGTAGGCCGCGAGCATGGCGTTGCACTGCGCCTGCGTGACCTCCACGCAGCTGCCGTCGCCCAGACAGCAGGCGCCGTTGCCCACGGGACAGTTCACCGACTGACAGGTCGTGTTGTCACCCTCGTAGGCACCGCCCAGACCGATGCACGCATCCAGGGTCACCACGGTGCACGATCCGTCGGCCAGGCAGCAGGCGCCCTTGATCACGACGCAATCGGCGGCCTTGCAGTTCGTTCCCGGGCCCTGCCAATCGCCGCCTTGGGCGTTGCAGCCCGCCTGGGTGGCCTGGACGCAATCGCCACTCTCCAGACAGCACGCGCCTTGCGGCTGCGGACACTCGGCGGTCGCGCAGTTCGCTGCCGTCGCCCTGGTAGTCGCCCTCCTGGTCGAAGCACGACTCCTCGTTGACCACGGCGCACGAGCCGTCACGAAGCAGCAGGCACCCTTGCGGAACGGGCACTCGACCTGGTCGCAGGTCGTCCCGTCGCCCTGGTAGGCGCCGCCCTGTTCGTTGCAGTTGATCTGAGTCACCCGGACGCAGCGACCGTCGTCGAGGCAGCACGCGCCCTTGCGCACGAAGCCGCAGTCGACGGTCAGATCGATCGTGCTGTCGGTCGGCAGCGTGACCTGGGCCGCGCCGCCTTCGCAATCGCTGTCCTTCGTGTCATCGTCACCCTGATTGGGCGGGCTGGCCTCGAAGTTCGGGGGCAGCGTGTCCTGGACCACCTGGACCCGGTAGTTACCGGCACACAGGTCGCTGAAGAGGTACGAGGCCGCGGCATTCGTGGTCGTCTGGCCGACTTGCTGAAGTCCGCCGTTGTCGAGCTTCTCGAAGAGACGCACGGTCACGCCGGGGAGTCCCGGCTCGCCACTGTCCTGAATCCCGTTGCCGTTCAGGTCGTTCCAGATGAAGTCGCCGATCCGGCCGGTGCACGGCTGCTGCTCGCCGATCGAGAACGTCGCGGTCACCCAGATGAAGGACGCCGGCAGCCCCCCGGCGAAGGGGCCCACTCCGGAATCTTCGGAGAAGATCTGAACCGTGAGCGAGGTCGCTCCGGCCGCGACCGGAATCGGCGCCTGGAACGTGTCCCATTCGGGGCCGTCGACGTCGTTCAGCGCATCGTTGAACTGCTCCACCTGCACGCCGTCGACGCTCACTCGAATGATCGTCGGGCGGTTGCCTCCGGCGCGGAAGGCCACGCTGCCGACGAAGAGGCACAGGTTGGCCGTGCGATCCACCTCCGAGGGCGCGAAATTGAAGGTGACCGGAGCCGTCGTGTCACGCGGAGGCGGAAAGTTGACGAAGGCCGAATCGCAGCCGTCGGCGATCTGAATGTTCGAGGCGCCCGAACCGTCGTCGTAGATCACGACGATTCCCGCCCCGTTGTTCGCCACATCGAAGTCCGTGCAACAGACGTCGATCGAGTTGGAGCCGGGCTGGATGATGTTCAGCCCGGTGATGTCAGCGCGGTAGGACGACGCCCACCCGTCGATCGGAATCGTGAAGAAGAGGATGGGGCCGCCGATGCGCTGACCGGTGACCTGGCCACCGGGGTTGAGGGTGATGGTGTCCATCCGCCCCGCACCCCGCGAGGTCGATTGGGTCCCCTGCCAGTACAGGAGCACCTGCTGGATGCTGGCGCCGGCGGGCACATCGATGTCGATCGTGCCCGGCACGCTCCCCTGAAGGGCCGTGGCGGAATTGACCAGTCCCAGAATCGGACCGCCGAGACCGGTTCCCGCGCAGACGAAACCGGAGCCGCTGGCGATGGGAATATCCCGATCACCAAGCTGCTCCGTGCCGTTCGCGAGCACCGTTGTCGTCGCCGTACACGTGACTGCAATCGTCGTCAGGAGAGCGGCGAATGACCGCGAACCTTTCTTCGAAAAGTTCATCCTCGGCTCCTTCGTTGTCGTTTGGAGAGGCCCTCTAACTTCAAAGTCTGCATCCCCCCCTAAATAGAGAGCAGATAAACCAGACGATACAGGAGCGACACAGCGATTGCTAGCCCAAAAGCCCCATAAGAACTTCCTGTTTTGCCGGGACCCCGCGCTTGGTTAAGCTGGGCAATCCTCAGAACCCCTTCCGTCCGGAGTTCTTCTCGTCCGAGTCCGGCTGCGGATCTCTGAAGTCCCACGTCCACGGAGTTTGGCGCTCGCGCACCACGATTCGCGGATTGCCACGAGCCAGGTATTAACGACTCGCGAGGAGGAATCACGGCGTCGAGTCCCGGTTCGCGCGAGTTCAGTCCACAGGCTGTGCACCGACCAGGACGGAATCCGCGCTCGCTTCGATGCGCCGCTGCAAAACCCCGCCGCCTCTGAGTGCGATTGCGGCGATCACAAGCCCCCCTACCATGAACGTCTTCCCCGCCCCGAGCCCCTCTTGCCGAGAGATCCCAACCATGACGAGCCATCCAACGACCACCTCGACGGCCCCCCCGGCCACCTCCGAAGGGGAAGCCGTCCTCACCTATGCCGGCAAGCAGTTCGAGTTTCCGCTGCTCACCGGAACCGAGGGCGAGACCGCGGTCGACCTGTCCAAACTGCGCAGCCGCACCGGTCTGGTCGGGCTGGATCCCGGGTTCGCCAACACCGCCTCCTGTCGCAGCGCGATCACGTTCATCGATGGCGAACAAGGCATCCTCAAGTACCGCGGCATTCCCATCGAGGACATCGCGGAGCGAGCGTCGTTTCTCGAGACGGCGTATCTCCTCATCAAGGGCAAGCTCCCCGACCGCGCACAGCTCGAGCAGTTCGTCAGCCAGGTCAACCGGCACACGATGCTTCACGAGGACATCAAGCGCTTCTATGCGGGATTCCCGAAGCAGGCCCACCCAATGGCCATCTGCTCGGCCGTTGTCGGAGCGCTCTCGGCGTTCTACCCGGCGCTGCTGGATCCGGACGAGGTAGAAAACGACGGGGCGGTGAATCGGCTGCTTGCGAAGCTGCCGACGATCGCGGCCTATTCGTACAAGCACTCGATCGGTCAGCCCTTCATGTATCCCGCGCAACGATCTGGACTACACGTCGAACTTCCTGCACATGATGTTCGCCACGCCGTGCGAACCGTACGAGGCGGATCCGGTCGTGAGCCGTGCCCTGGACACGCTCCTGATCCTCCACGCCGACCACGAGCAGAATTGTTCCACCAGCACCGTGCGGCTCGTCGGCAGCTCTCGCTCCAATCTCTTCGCCTGCATCTCGGCCGGCATCAGCGCCCTCTGGGGTCCGCTGCACGGCGGCGCCAACCAGAAGGTGATCGAGATGCTCGATGCCATCGTCGAGGGCGGCGGCACGGTGGAGCAGTTCGTCGAGCGTGCGAAGTCCAAGGATGACAGCGCCGGCTCATGGGATTCGGCCACCGCGTCTACAAGAACTACGATCCGCGAGCCCGGATCATCAGGAAGGCCTGTCACGACATCATCAACAAGCTCGGGGTCCGCAGCCAGGAGCTCGAGGTGGCCCTGAAGCTCGAGGAGATCGCGCTCCGCGACGACTACTTCATCTCCCGCAAGCTCTACCCGAACGTCGACTTCTACTCGGGGATCATCTACCAGGCGCTGGGCATTCCCATCAACATGTTCACCGTGATCTTCGCCATGGGCCGGCTGCCGGGATGGATCGCCCAGTGGCTGGAACTGCGGCGAGACCCCGATTTTCGGATCGGGCGTCCGCGCCAGATCTACGTGGGAGCCGTCGGGCAGAAGTTCGTCGACCTCGACAAGCGTTGAACCCCCGCTTCGCACGGTTCGTCCGAGGCAGTCAGATCACCGCGGAGGGCCGCGGAGAGGGTGGTTGAACGCAATCCATATTCGTTGCGGCTGCAGCGCGTTGGTTTGGGGCGTGATTCGCCTTCACGCGGGCGTCACGCCAACCTCTCCGCGTCCTCCGCGGCCCTCCGCGGTCATCCGCGGTCATCCGCTCAATCTGGAGACGCGCTCGGGGTCGGCTTGCGGCAGGCGATCTCGCCCTCCGCTTCGATCCGAAGCCGCTCGAAGAGGGCCACGTCCGCCGCCTCCATGCTCGAGGAGAACTCCGCCACGCACGCAATGGCCATTTCGGCGCTCGTGCTCGCGACGCCGGGTCCCCGTTCGAATGGGAAAGCCCTCGAGTCCCATGATGGCCGAGCGAAGCGCCGCTTCCACGGCGGCGGCAACCTTCATCGCGCATCCCGGACCCGCGCCGTCGCAGACCGTCCCCGCGTGGCTTGCCAGCATGAGACGCACGGCCCGGTCGACCGCGTGCTCGTCTCCACCGAGCAGATAGCAGAACCCCGCCGTCGCTCCCAAGCCGGACTTGACGAAGAGACCGCACAGCGGCGAGACGAGACCGAGCCGATCGCTCGCGTACTGATTCACCAGGTGTGAGAGCGCGATCGCCCGGATCGCCCGCTCGTGCGCAATGTCCGCTCGCTCGGCGTAGAGGGCGATGGGCAGCAGGGCGAGGATTCCTTGGTTGCCGCTTCCGCAGCTGGTCATCACCGGGATGGGAACGCCGGTCATGCGGGCGTCCACCGCGGCCGCGGTCGCAGCGGCCACCTGCGTGCGGTTCGACGAGCAGGCCCGGCGCAGGGCCGCGCCCACGCCCACGTCGCCGAGGCGCTCCCCCGCTTCCATCGCCTCCCGGTTGATCCGCACGCCTTCTTCGATCAACGCCAGGTCCCGAAAATCCGCCCCCTCGACCAGGCGAACGAGATCGCCCAGCGTGGTGCCCTCCGGGAGCGATTCCCTGCTTTGCTCTCGACGATTGGGCAGCGGTCGCGCCGTGCCGTCGCGCTCCAGCCTGATCAGCTGATCGTGCCCGCCACCGAGGACCGCGCGACCCAGATGGCCCGCGACGCGAACGGACGCATCGACCAGGATGTCGCCTTCCGGCTCTTCAAGGACCTTCGCGACGATCCGGTCGTGCGCGATGAGGCGCTCGGCCGCTTCGACATCCGCCTTCGACACCGTCTCGAGCAGACGCAGGCCCCGCTCCGGATCGCAGCAGACCCCAAGGCCAGCGGCGACCCGAACGCCGCAGCGCCCGCCCGAATTCGGAATGGGCACGGCCAGCGCATTCTTGTAGACGCCCCGAAGCAGGGCGATCTCGATGTGCTCGATCGCGTCCGGATCGGGAGCCGCGTCCCCCCGGGCCAATCGCGCCGCATACGCGGTTGCCAGAGCGATGGCCACCGGCTCGGTGCACCCGATCGAGATTCGCAGACCGCTCTCGAGCAGGCGTCGAAGCGGAGTGATCGTGGGATCTGTGATCGACGGCGCGTCCATGGACGAATCATAGTGCCTTCGCCGGCAAATTCTGTCTCGTTGGGGTACCATCCCGCCGTCCAAAGGCCCTTCCACATTCGTGCGCCATCAGATGACGGAAAGCGAACACCGTGTCCTCATCCCTGATCTCCGCCGCGTTCGCCGTCCTGCTCACGATGGGCTGCCTTGCCGGCATCGGCGTGCTCTGGTTCTTCGTCTTGCGACGCCCGAAACTGCGGCGGCCGAGCTGCGGCCAGTGCGGTTATGCCGTCGAGGGGCTGGAGTCGATGTCGTGCCCCGAGTGCGGCAGCGATCTGCGAGAAGTGGGCATCGTCACGCCGCAGGTGCGGATGATGCACCCGTGGCTCTTCGTGCTCCTTTGGACGATCCTCCTCGCCTTACCCGTCGCGATGCTGAGCGGACCGCTAATGCGCCTCGGCCCGCAGATCCTCGTGTCGGACAGTTCCCTGCGCGTCGCGACGAACTCCGGCTCGATTCCCGAGCTCGCCTTCTCCTTGCGCCGGGAGCAGACAGTCCGCGGACCGAGCTTCGGCGTCACGGGCACGTCGGTCAACGTCGTTGACGAAGGCGAGGGAGAAACGGTCACGATCAACTTCCCCAGCACCAAGGGCGTGACACCCCGGACCGTGTCGCTGGGAATCGTCGCCTCGGGCGCGCGGATCCCCGGGCGCCCTGCGAGATTCAAGGTCAACCGCAGCGGGGCCACGGAAGCCCCCTTCGACCGGGCCAAGTTCGAGCGATGGATCGACTCAATCGTCGATGACACTGCGGCCACCGAGCGCCCCGCCGATGTCGAAGAGTTCGTCAAGCTGATCGACGCGTATCTCCAGGACAAGCCGACGTATACGACCACGAGGCTCCAGACGATCGGCGGCATCGCGGTCACCGGGCGCACGCGGGCTGCACCGTGGTACGTGGCGCTCCTCATCGCCGCCGCGATCGCCATCTACGTCGGCGGCATCATCCTGTTCCTGTTCGTTCGTTCGAAGCATCGAGCGTCGCGGGCAGGCTGAGCGTCGTGGTCCGTGACGTGCTCAGTCGCCGCACTCGCCCCAGGCGAGGATCACCTCGATCAGATCTTCGACGTCGACCTCTCCGTCATCGTTGACGTCAGCCGAGCAGAGCTCGCACAGACCCCAGTGCAGCAGCACGGAAGAGACGTCGGCGAAGTCGATCTCCCGGTCGCAGTTCAGATCGGCGAAGCAGCCACACTGCGTCGGATCGCTGCGGTAGAAGGAGAGCCGGGCGACCGCGCTGCGGGCCTCACCCCCTTCGACGCCCGGGTCGTCGATGATCCATTGCACATAGAGCGAGTCGCCGAGCAGCGCCGGATCGTCGGGAACCGGCCAGAACCAGGTGGCGTAACCCTCGCCGGGACCACGCCCCACAAGTGTCATCGGTCCCTCTTCGCGAAACGCCTCGAGGGTTCCGTCCGGGCCGGGCGGCGTGCGTGAGAGGACAACCATCGCGGAGGCGCCGCCGAGCGCCGCGTCGACCCCGATCTTGAAACCGCCGTGACCGAGATACGGTGGGCAGACGGCGATGATTCGCGGCTCGATGCCTCCGCTGCCTCCGGACGGCTGGCCGACGAGCGCGGGATTCGCCGGAAGCTCGGTGTGAAGGATCGGACGATCGAACGGGAAGACGCCATTGGCTGCCCGCTGGTCGGTGAGACCGTTCCGAAGGAAATCGAGGAGGTCGTCCCGTTCCTCTGCACCAATCGAGATCGCGGGAACGAGCGGATCCTGGTTCTCGCGAAATTGCTTCTGCTCGCCGCTTCCCGTGTAGAAGTCCAGCACCTCACTCAGATTCGACAGCTGGCCGTTGTGCATGAACGACATCTTGAGCCCGACGTTCCGGAGCGCCGGCGTCTTGAAGCGACCGGCGTCGGCTGGATCACCGGTGACCTCCTGGCGGCCGCGGTCCTCGTCGACGGGGCGCAGGCCGATGTTGCGGAAGGTGAAGTCGGAGAAGAACGGCAGTGCGTGGCAGCCGCTGCACTGCGCATCGGCGGAGAGGAACGTCGCCAGCCCTGCCTGCTGACCCGGCGTGAGCAGTCCGAGATCGAAGGGCGTCTGGTCGGGAACGAGCGTGCGCTCATAAGTCGCCATGGCGAACGCGATCCGCGCGGCAGTGATCGATGGATCGCCGAACGCGTGCTCGAAGAGATCCGGATAGGTCGGATGCTGCGCGATGGCGCTCGCGGCGTCGGGTGGCACGCCGGTCGTCAAGGCGAGCGGCCGTGCGGCGGTGAGCTTCTCGATGAGCTGGGGCCAGGTGCGATCCTCGTGGGCCATCTCCCCCTCGTCGAACAGGGGATTCACGAGTTGGCTCTCCAGCGCTCCGCCGCTGCGAATCGCGACCAGGCCGCTCTGGGGATCGACGAACTCGTCCGCGGCACGGCCATCCCAGAAGAGGTGCGGCGCATACTGCGCGAGCATCGCCGGGGCGCCGCCCGGCGCGTGACCTGAACATCGAGTTCGAAGACCGCATCCGGCAGGTAGTCGCCGTTCGCAGCCGAGCGGATGACCCCGGGGCTGGCCCGTTTGTCATCGGGCGTTCCGAACATGCCGTCGAGTCCAGGGTTGATCCCGAGCCGCATGTCGGTGCCGTTGACGGCCGGCTGGTGGCACGTCCCGCACGCCACCGTGCTGTCGCTCGAGAGCTGCGCATCCCAGAACAGGATCTTGCCCAGCACCCGCTTCTCCTCGGTGATCGGATTCTCCGGAGGCGCCGGTACCGGCGGCAGCTGCGCCAGCACCGGGCTGGTCAGGACCATCAGCAGAGGAATCGCTTCGAGGGCACGGCGCGATGACATTCGTTGCTCTTGCTCCCCTTTGGCAACCGGTCGGCGAACGCAGATCGTACGGGCGCCGAAGCTCGCATTCATCCCTCGCTCTTCCCTGCCCCCCTCTTGCCCCTGCCCTTGCCCCTGTGCCCCTGCCCTTGCCCGCGCCCTTGCCTCCCCGCGTCCTTCCCCACCAAGGGAGAGCGTGCGCTGACAACCGCGGGGGTCAAGAAGCGAAGTTGAAAGAGGTGGCGGAGTCCGAAATCGACGGCTTGGCGCGGACCAACGGGACAAGGTCCACGGAGTTCTCGGGCCTTCTAGGACCCGAATCGCAGGTAGTCCTGGCCGATGCCGAACTGGTTCGCTTCGACGGAGTGAGCGAGAACGGCCGGGTCGAAGCAGACCGGGATGTAGCACGACCAGAGATAGCTCAGCCAGATCAGCATGGCGAGCGCCGCCCAGGCGGCGGCCTCGGCCTGCCATGCCCGTCGTTGCCAGAGGATCAGCGCCACGCTGATACCGACGGTGACGAGCTTGTACGGAACCAGGATCAGGGGCGTCTCCGCCCACTGCACGAGGGAAACGACGATCGGGTTGTGTTCAAAGAGGCCGACCGTCGTGATGCAGAGCACGGTGAAGAGCAGATCCATGCCGCTCAGGATCACCACACCCCCGAGCACCAGGAGCACTCGAACGGGTCGGCGGGATCCAGTTGAGCGGGAAGCGGGCACCATTCACGGATCTCCGACGGCATGGGCTCCTCTCACCAAGACGGCGGGACGCGATCGGCGCGCTCACGAAGTCGCGGAATTCGAGAAGAATCGCAAGAAACGGGACAAATCCGGCGCGCAGCGGCGGGGATTGCGGCTTTGTGAGGGGCGAGTGTTTCGTCTGCACCCTCCCGTGAGTCTGGAGCTGAGTACGATGGTCCTGACCGGCAGTCGAGCGAGGCAGCTGCACAGCGGAGGAGCCGGCGTGGAACGGGACGTCTTCGACGAGACCGCTCGAACCTGGATCGGCACGAAACTCGATCAGGGACAGGCCGGCCGCGCTGAGGTCAATCGCCATGTCATGGAGGTGTACGCCTGGCCACTGGAGGTGTTCCTCGGCGGAATTCCCTTCCTGCGGAACGCGGACCGCCGTGACATCGTGGAGGGATTCTTCGCCGATCGTCTGGACCGGCCGAAGTTCTTCGACGACTGGCGAGCCAGCGGGCGGCGACTGCGGCACTGGCTGATGACGGCCGTGCGCCTGTATGTGCGCGAGCAATACAGAAGGGATCAGCGCCGGCGCCTCTCGCCCTTGCCCAGCGAGTTCGAGCCGAGCGAACGGGCGGTCCCCGAGGCGGAGCAGGCCTACGTGGTCTCGCTTGTCGAGCGGGCGTGCGACGTGGCCGCCGAGCAGTGCAGATCAGAGGGACTCGACGACCACTGGGCCATCTTCCTGCGCCGTTTCCGGGATGGTCACTCCTACGCCGACTTTGCTCACATCTTTGATGTGGATGAGCGTCGCGCGGCCGTCATGGCTCGCACGGCGCGGAAGCGATTCAAAACCGCGATCGAACAGCTCCTCGCATGCGAGGGCATTCCGGCTGAGGAGCAGGAGGACGAGATTCGATCCTTGCTCGAGGCACTCCACAGATGACGGCACACTCCTCTTCATCGCGCGCGATCGACTCGCGACAGACGGCTGCGACCCGACTCCTCGAGTCCGCCGCCACAGCCTCCGACAGTCCGGTCGAGCGACTCCTGGACCGCCTCTGCGAAGATGACGGTGATCGCTGGTTCGACTCAGCCTTGCAAGCCGGTCCCGCGTGTGGAGCAGGACCGGCCGACCGGCTGCTCACCTCGCCCGGCCCGTCCCTCGAGGCGCTCAAACTCATCAAGCAGAAGTCCAAGCTGATCCACCAGCAAGCCACGGATGAGGAGACGAGACTCCCCGCCCGACTCACCTACTTCCTCGTCCAAGCCGCGGCGCTTGCCCATCACGGCGTCCTCATCAGCTCGCTCGATCGGAAGCGTGTCATCTCGATCCTGACGGATCTTGCAGAGGTGGTGCCGCCACAGTGGCGAGCGCTGCTGGATCGCGCGGTCAAGGGATCGTGAGGGGATGGTGGCTGGGTTCCGCGGCTAACGCCGGTCCGCTCGCTCCTCGGACGTATCATTCGGTCCATGACTCTGGCCATCGAGACACGAGACCTCACTCGGTACTTCGACGACGTCTGCGCGGTCGACCGGATCGCGCTCCGGGTCCAGACCGGTACGTTCTACGGATTCCTGGGCCCGAACGGCGCGGGCAAGTCCACCACCATCAAGATGCTCACCGGACTGCTCGCGCCCTCGGAAGGGCAGATCTCATTGCTGGGGCGGAATCCACTGGTGCCGGTGGAGGCGCTGGAGGTCAAGCGAAGAATCGGCGTGGTGCCCGAGGACCTCGCGCTGTTCGATCACCTGACCGCCCGCGAGCACCTGACGCTGATCGGCCGCATGTACCTTGTGCCGCGCGAGACGATTCGCGCTCGCACGGATGAGCTCCTCGCGCTGCTCGGGCTGGCGGGAGAGGAGAAGAAGCTCACGATCGAGTATTCACACGGGATGAAGAAGAAGCTGGCGCTCGCGGCGGCTCTCCTGCCCGATCCTGATCTGCTCTTCCTCGACGAGCCATTCGAGGGCGTAGACGCGGTGACGTCCCGTGTGATTCGCGATCTGCTCGCCACCTACGTGTCGCGCGGTTCGACCGTCTTCTTGACCTCCCACGTGTTGGAGATCGTGGAGCGGCTGTGCACGCACGTCGGAATCATTGCGGCAGGCAAGCTCATCGAGCAGACCTCGCTCGAGGAGCTCCGCCAGGGCAGCTCGCTCGAGGCGCGGTTCCTCGAGCACGTGGGCCGATCCGACGACGACCCTCAGCAGTTGAGCTGGCTCCGGGCACCGGCACGATGAAGCGAGAGCACCTCTCGGCGATCCTCTGGCTGCACTGGCGGCTGACGCTCAATCGGATGCGGCGGCGCAGCCCGCTCGGGGCAGGCCTCACGGTGGTCATCCTCATCTCCCTCGTCTTCGCGATGCTGCTCAGCTTCGGCGTCTCGCTCGCACTCGGCGTCGTGCTGCTTGATCGGGTCGAGCCCGACACGATGCCCGACACGCTCATGCTCGCGTGGGACATCATCGTCGGAGTCTTCCTGCTGTTCTGGATCATCGGCGTCATCACGGAGCTGCAGCGATCGGAGCCGCTGTCGCTCGAGAAGCTGCTGCATCTGCCCGTCTCGCTGCGCGGAGCGTTCCTGATCAACTTCGTCGTCTCATCGCTGACGCTGCCGCTGCTGCTCTTCGGCCCCATCATGATGGGCGTCAGCCTGGCGATGGTGGTGACGGACGGGCCCCGGATGCTCGTGGTTCTGCCGCTGGTCGCATCAATGTTGCTCATGGTGACGGCGATCACCTACCAGTTCCGGGGGTGGATTGCGGCTCTGATGATGAACAAGCGGCGGCGCGGGACGATTCTCGCGATCATCACGCTGGGGGTCATCGTCCTGGTTCAGCTGCCACAGCTGCTCAACCTGTATTCCTCGAGGAGCGGAATCCGAGA
Source organism: uncultured Planctomycetota bacterium (assembly GCA_963697235.1). GTDB lineage: Bacteria > Planctomycetota > Phycisphaerae > Phycisphaerales > SM1A02 > CAVONJ01. The sequence continues at coordinate 560,424 of CAVONJ010000023.1, read as the reverse complement.
GAGAGCTCGCGGAGACCCATCTCGCGGATATCCAGGACATCGATCGGCGGAGGAAGGCCCGGCTGATCTCGCCCGAAGAAGCGACGGCCGAGCTCACTGCGATATCCGAGTCGTATCAGGAGAAGCAGACGGCGCTGAGGACAGCGTCCGACGACCGCTCGAAGAAGATGCTCGGCATCGCCAACGTGATCGTGCCCCCCGGCTGGCTGCCGATCGGCGTTCGCGCGGCCGCGCAGGGGCGTCTCGGTCTCGCGCTGTGGGGCGTGCTCGGCTTCATGGCGCTGGCAGCGGCCAGTCTCGGGCGTGCGTACCGAACGACGATTCGGCTCTATACGCGCGGAGGCGGAACACGTCGGCGCCGCGCAACCGGCACCTCCCGCTCGCCGAAGATCGCTGGGCGCAGCGGGACGCGCTTCATCGAGCGGACGATTCCCGGTTGCTCCGAACCGGCCGCCGCGTTGGCGCTGGCGGGGCTTCGCTCGTTCCTGCGATCGCCGCAATCCAAGATGCTGCTGCTGACCCCGGTCGTCTTCCTGTTTCTCGCCGGCGCGATGTTCGCCGGTGAACGACGCGAGGTCTCCCCGGAGATCGCCCCACTCCTGGCCCTCGCTGTCGTGGGCCTCACGATGTTCTTCCTCGCGCACAACTTCCAGAACGCGTTTGGCTTCGATCGCGACGGCTTCCGCGCGATCGTGCTCTCGGGCGTGCCGCGCCGTCAGATCCTGCTCGGCAAGAACCTCGCGCTCGCGCCACTCGCGCTGGCTCTGGGCGGCGCCGGACTCACCGTGCTGCAGTTCATCGCGCCGATGGGCCTCACGCATCTCTGCGGCGCGGTCCTGCTCCTGATCACCGGCTATCTTCTCTGCTGCGTCCTCGGCAACGTCGTCTCGGTGCTCGCCCCGATCGGGATTTCCAGCCGCACGCTGAAGCCGGTGCAGCCGAAGCTGACGACGGTCATCAAGCAAGTCCTGTTCTTCCTGCTCTTCCCGGTCGTGATGACGCCGATCATGATCCCGTACGCGGTCGAACTCGGGCTGGAGACGCTCGGATGGCGTCACGGCGTTCCGGTGTTCCTGCTTCTCTCGGCGGTCACGCTCGCTTTGACCGTGTGGCTCTACCGCTGGATCCTGGGGCCGGAGGGACGGCTGCTGCATTACCTCGAGCAGCACGTGCTCGACGTGGTCACGAGGACGGTGGACTGAGTCAGGAGCCGCCACGGCAGGCAGGGTGTATGACATGCACCCGCGGGCTCATTTTCTCGCGCGCAGTCGGCCGCCGGCGGTCTCTGTTCTCCCTGGTTGCTCGGCCTCCTCCGATCGCCGAGCCAAATCAGACAAGGAGAACTGCAATGCGACGAATCAATTCTGCTGCTGCCGCCCTCGCCTGTACCGCTCTGTGCGCCGGATTTGCCTTCGGGGCGCCCCCCTATGAGAGCGCCGAGAACACGGGGGGCCCGACGATCCACGCCGCCGATCAGATGCGGCAGGTCCCGAGCAAACAGAGTGTCGGACGTCAGGGTGACGCGAATCTGGACAGCCGCGTGGACGTGCGCGACTTGCTCCTGGTCGTCATGAACTTCGGCAACCGCTGCCAGGGCAAGAGCTGCGTGACCGACCTGAACGGAAACGGCTGGACCGACATCCGCGACTTCCTCGCCGTCGTGCTCAACTGGGATTGAGAAGAGACGGGGGATTGAGGGGTTTCCGGGGCTCGGGAGGGCGGGCAACCGCCCTCCCATTCTCTTGAGGGGGCGGAGAGCACGCCGCGTTTTGAAGCGTCCTTGCGTGTTCGCGACATACCCTGGCGCGGACCGCACGGTTCGCGGTGCATTGCATGCACCCTACGCTGTGCGCACGAACTGGCGGAGGCCGCAGTAGGTGACGGGCTGACCGTGCTCGGTTCCCGGGGATGCCGTCGTGCACACCATCCCGACGTCGGTGAGCGGCAGACCGGAGGCGAGGGCATCATCCATGGCCTGCCGCGCCGGCGCGTAGTACGCGTCGTGACACAGGATGATGGCGCCAGGATGGGTGACCTCGATCACGCCGCGAAGGTCGGCCGCGACGCCCTCGTACTCGTGATCTCCGTCGATGAAGACGAAGTCGAAGAGCCCTCCGGCGCTGTCGCGGGCGGCACCGAGATCGGCCGGTGAGGCGCCGATCAGCAGAGTTGCCGTGTCCCCCAGCACGCGGTCCCAGTCGAAGGGGATCTGCGGCTCTGGATCCAGACCGACGAGTCGGGCCCGTTCCGGCGTCTCGCCGGGCGAAGAGGATGAGCGCTCCCCGCCGGTGGCCAGGTCGCGCAGCGCCGCGGCGATGATCATCGAGGAGAATCCCTGGGACACACCGATTTCCAGCACGCGAGCCGGGGCTCGAGCGAAGACGCTGGCATAAAGGTAGAGACGCTCGCGGAGCGCGAGTTGCGCAGGCACCTGTTCGAGCATCTTCCGTCCTTCGCGCCACATGCGGTCGATGAGCTGGGTTGTGGCGACGCTTTGGTCGCGGCGACCACGCTGGCTCTGGCTTCCGGGAGCGCAGCTGGTCATGGCCTCGATCCTCGGAAGTGTTGCGGCCGCCATCGAGGCGCAGGAAGTTCGGCAACTCGACGATCGGCGCCGCGGACCTGCGGCGCGGGCTCGGCCGGCTGCGGCGGGCCCAGCTCGCGTACGACGCCGAACCGGTCGCCCAGCTCGTGACGCACCGTTGTGATCACCTACCTCCTGCCCACCTGCAACCGGCCGCGGCTGCTCGGCCGCACGCTTGACGCGCTCGGCGCACTGCCTGCCGCCGCGCACCTGGCCGTCGGCGGGGCGGAGGTCATCGTCGTCGACAACGCGTCACCAGAGCCCGCACGCGCACGCGGGCGCTGGCCAACGGGCTGGCGGTCAGGATCGTGCGCCGACCGTGCAATGAAGGCGCGGCGGGTCGAAACGCCAGCGCGCAGGCGGCCCGCGGCGACTGGCTGGTGATGCTCGACGACGACTCCTGGCCGCTGGACACCGACTTCATCGAGGTGCTCGTGTCGCTCCCGCCGCAGGTCGCGGCCGTGGGCGCGGACATCCGCCTTCCCGGGGGAGCGCGGGAATCGGGCGGCCTTCCCGAGGTCTTCGTCGGCTGCGGAGCGGCGATCCGCACGGACGTCTCTTCGGCGCGTGGGCGGTTACGACCCGTCGTTCGAGTACTACGTCGAGGAGTACGACCTCTGCGCCAGGCTCCTGCAGAGCGGACTCTCGGTCGTGCATGACCGGCGGTTCCGCGTGTGGCACGAGAAGGCATTGGCGGGCCGGGACTTCAACCGGATCATTCGCTCGCTGGTGCGCAACAACGTGCGGGTCATCGAACGCTACGCGCCGCCGTCGCGCCGGACCGAAGCGATTCAGCGCACGATCGAGCGGTATCGGGCCATTGCGGAGCGCGAAGCAGCGCTCGACGGGTTTGCTGCAGGTCTCGCCGATCTACAGGTTTCGGCGAAGGTCGGGACGCGGCCCCTGACACCAGAGCAGTACGACCGCTTCACCGGACTGTCGCACGTCCGATTGACGCTTGGCCGCTCTCTCCAGGACATCGCCGGGCGGACGGTGGCGCTGATCGAACCGGGCAAGCACGCGTGGGTCGTGGCTCAAGTGGCGAAGGAGCTCGGCGCCACCATCGTCGATTCGCCCGACCGCGCGGACCTGCGCGTCATCGCCACCCTCTCCCCCGGCCCCATGCTCGACGCCTACGAGCGGGCGAGCGGTGTTGGCGACCAACCGGTGCTCGTTCCCTGGTGCCCCACCGGTGACCGAGAAAGCGTTCTCGCGGGAAGGCATCGAGCCCATTGATCGGCGAGCGCTCGGCGGTGGACTCGAACCACCGACGTGCGGTTGAGAAGACCACTGCTCTATCCGGATGGGCCACCGCGGCGAACCGCGTTCGTGGCCGTGTGAACGCGGCTTTCGGCGACCGCAGAGCGGTGCAAAGATCAGGCTTGTAAAGAGACGTCAGGGATGCGACACTAGCGAACGCCTACGCCAGTTGGGCACCGACGTGTCAACGCGAGTTGACGTAGGTCATCGTCTCGTATGCTGGTGCACGGTCGACGACGACTCGGCGCACGGACAAGTCGTGCAAACAAAGGAGGGTAGATGATGTCGCAACCTCACATCGCGAGGACAGTGGTCGTTTCATTGCTCGCCCTGGCCTCGGTCGCCGGGTCCACACGAGCCCGCGAGCAGACCGTCGGCCTGTTCACTTACGAGGCGGATGCGTCCGAAGGCTACACGCTCTTTGCGCCGCTTCAGAGCACGACGACCTATCTCATTGACAACCAAGGCCTGATCGTGAACACCTGGGAGTCAACGCACACACCGGGCGCCTCGGTATACCTGAACAACAACGGCACCCTGCTTCGAATGTCGAACTCCGGCATGGGGGTGCCCGGCTCGGCCGGTCTCGTCCAGGCGTTCGACTGGGACAGCAATCTGCTCTGGAGCTATCAGGTGCCGCTCTCGCACCACGACCTGGAGCAGCTGCCCAACGGCAACCTGCTGATCGTGGTGTGGGAGATCAAGTCGCTCGAGGAGTGCATCCAAGCCGGAAGGTACCCGAGCACGATCCCCGATGGCGAGCTGTGGCCGGAGACGATCATCGAGGTCCACCCGACCGGTCCCACGACCGGCGAGGTCGTTTGGGAGTGGCACCTGTGGGATCACCTGGTGCAGGAACTTGATCCCACCAAGGACAACTTCGGCGTCGTGGCCGACCATCCCGAGCTGGTGAACATCAACTTCTTCACCACGCAGATCGCCGACTGGATCCACATCAACGCCGTCGACTACAACGCCGAGCTGGACCAGATCCTCGTGACGGTGCCGAGGTTCGGCGAGATGTGGGTCATCGACCACTCCACCACGAGCGAGGAGGCGGCCGGCCACACCGGCGGCGACTCGGGGAAGGGCGGCGATCTGATCTATCGCTGGGGAAACCCGTTGGCGTACAACGCGGGCACAGTCGCCGACTGGAGTCTCTTCTTCTGCCACGACGGTCGGTGGATCGATCCCGGTCTGCCCGGCGAGGGGAACATCATGGTCTTCAACAACGGACTGAATCGGCCCGAAGGCGACTTCTCGACCGTGGAAGAGATCGTTCCCCCCGTCGACGGAAACGGTTACGAGCACGTGCCGACCACGGCCTACGGTCCTGCTGCACGACGTGGCTCTACGTCGCCAACCCACCCGAGGACTTCTACTCCAACTTCATTTCGGGCGCCCATCGTCTCCCGAACGGCAACACGCTCATCTGCGAGGGCAAGTCGGGCCGGATCTTCGAGGTCACCAGCGCCGGTGAAATCGTCTGGCAGTACGTGAGTCCCGTCACGGGCGACGGGTCGCTGACACAGGGCGACGCCATTCCGCTCATGCCCAACACGCCGGATCCCGACACGACGGCCAATTTCATGTTCCGCGCCACACGATATCCGACCGACTACCCCGGCTTCGACGGTCTCGACCTGACGCCCTCGGGCACGGTGGAGATCAACACCTGTCCTGCAGACACCAACTTCAGCGGCGTGGTCGACGTCGTGGACCTGATCACGCTCCTCGGGGACTGGGGTGACTGCACCGGCCTTTGCCAGGGTGATGTGACCCGAAACGGTGCGGTCGACGTGCTGGATCTCATCGAGATGCTCCAGGTGTGGGGTGAGTGCAGCGCCCCGTAGGCCAACCCACCGATAGCGAAGTTCCGCGGGCGTGTGGTTTCGATCACACGCCCGCCTTGTAGATGGGGATGAAATGCAAGAACGCCCCGGGCTGGACTCGAACCACCGACCTGCGGTTGGGCCGCCCGCCTTTCGGCGGGCGTTGAACACTCGTCGGTGGTTCTGAGGAGCGTCCTCCAAACGACCCCTTCTTTCTGCGGGCGGCGCCACTCGTCCAACGCCCCGGGGTGGACTCGAACCACCGACCTGCGGTTGAGCCACCCGCCTTTCGGCGGGCGTTGAACACTCGTCGGTGGTTCTGAGGAGCGTCCTCCAAACGACCCCTTCTTTCTGCGGGCGGCGCGCACTCGTCCAACGCCCCGGGGTGGACTCGAACCACCGACCTGCGGTTTAGAAGACCGCTGCTCTATCCGGCTGAGCTACCGGGGCCAAACGCATTCATGGTAGCGTGAACGGGGTTATTGACGACCGAAGCGATGGGATTTGGGGTCGTCGAGGCCAAGTGTGTCCTCATTGGGTCCTGAACCGTTCCAGCCGCCGCCAAGGTAGACGACGTGCCTCGTTCGCCTCGAGTAGCCTCCCGGGCGCGAGTTGGTCATGTGCCGCGCCCGTGTCACGGGAGCGCAGGATGTCGAAGAGAGACGCCGTTCGGTACACGGCGCCGACGATCTTGGATGGTGTTGATGACGAAACGACCAACCAGAAGGCAACCAGGAAACCTGTACACAACAGTATGGCGAGGTCTTTTCTCACCCGTCGACCACTCGTGTGCTCGCCATCGCGACACCGCATGGCATGCTCTGGGCTCTGCCGCAGGGGGACAGAGCACTGCACGAGCGCGATGAAGATTCGTCCTTCCGAGGCTCCACTGCGGCCGATCCAGATCGACCTCCTCGGCTTGACGTCGTTCCGATCTCGTTGCAGAATTCCCGACATGGGAACTTTCCATGGAGCATTGACTGTGCGCCATCACGAGGGAGTTCCTGACTTACATCCAACCCACGAGTCCGACCAGTGACCCGCAGCGCGATTCTGCGCACCGCGGCAGGAAGGGAATGACCATGTTGAACATTGACGTGCCGCGGCCTCTCCGTTGGTCAGCTCCTGTGAAGCGCGGCCTCGGCCGGACTTCGATCGGGGTGCCGTTCACGCTGTGTGCGTTCGCTCTTCACGCTGCGCTGGGACTCTTCGGGAGCAGCCAGGTTCTTGGACAGATGCCGGACCGACCCGATCTCGCTGCTGGTGAAAGCAACTGGGCAGGCCCGAACGTCGCCGGGTCAGGCCTCTCGACGACCGACTTGAACACGGTGACACCCGAAGACCTCGTCAACGCGCTGCTGGGTCCTGGCGTTCTCGTCGAGAACATCACATTCGTCGGCGCGAACATTGCCGGCGGTCTCTTCACAGGCGGAGCGGGGATCATCGGCTGTGAGTCTGGCGTGGTGCTGAGCAGTGGCAACGTCGCTTCGATCATTGGTCCCAACACCATGGACGACACGACGACGGCGCTCGGACTGCCCGGGGATCCAGATCTCGACGCGCTGATTCCCGGCTTCATGACGCAGGATGCAACGATCCTCGAGTTCGACTTCACCTGCGAATCAGTTGATGTCGTCCAGTTCCAGTATGTCTTCGCCTCCGAAGAGTACAACGAGTTCGTCTTCAGCGACTTCAACGACGTCTTCGGCTTCTTCGTCGACGGTGTCAACATCGCGTTGGTCCCCGGCGCTGGCAGCACGCCGGTCGCCATCGACACCGTCAACTGTGGGAATCCCTATGACCCACCCTCGGGAGGAGCCAACTGCAACCTCTTTCGGAACAATGATCTGAACGACGGTGGCGGGACCATCGATACGGAGATGGACGGCCTCACGCTGGTGTTCACCGCAACGACTCCGCTGACACCGGGACCGCACCATATCAAGCTGGCGATCGCTGATACCGGCGACATGGCTCTGGATAGCAACGTGCTGGTCTGCGCCGGGACGCTCGAGTGCGCCGAGCCGTTGGGCGCGTGCTGCGACACCCTGACCTTCGCCTGTGTCGACAACGTCACCCAGAGTCAATGTCAGGGACCGAACCAGGTCTTCAGCGTCGGGCTGCTCTGCGAAGATCTGGGGCCGCCGTGTTTCCCGGATTCAGAAGGCGCCTGCTGCCCTCCGCTCGGCTCCTGTGTTGAGGTCACCGCGGAGGAGTGCGGCGAGCTGGGCGGTGTGTTTCAGGGAGCGGGCGTGCCGTGCGCGTCCACGGAGTGCCCCTTCAAGGGCGCGTGCTGCTTCGTGACCGGTGGATGCGTACGGACTGACGCCGACACCTGCGCCACGCTCGAGGGTGACTACCAGGGGAATGGGACGGAATGCGGATCCGCGCTCTGTGATTCCGGATGCCCCGGCGATGCCAACATGGACGGGCTCGTGAACGTGACAGACCTGCTGGACATCATCAACAGCTGGGGGCCCTGCGATCCGACGATGCCCTGCCTGGCCGACGTGAACGGCGACAGCGTGGTCAACGTGGGCGATCTGGTGCTCGTGGTCGTCAACTGGGGCGAGTGCCCCACCGGCGCGTGCTGTCTCGTCAACGGCATGTGCATCAAGACCACTGCCGCCGACTGTACGGCCCAGATGGGCGCCTACCAGGGCGACTCCACCCTCTGTGCCGACACCAACTGTCCAGAGCAATGCACTGGCGGGATCGGCGACTTCGTCTGGTTGGACGAGAACGGAAACGGAATCCAGGATTCCAACGAGCCGGGCATCTCGAATGTGCGGGTGAGCCTGTTCCTCGGCTGCGAACAGAGCGACAATACGTTCATCGGGGAAGTGTTCACGGACGACGATGGGTTCTACCAGTTCACCGGGCTGTGCGCCGGCGACTACCTCGTGGTGTTCGACGACGAGGACTTCGAGGACGGTCTCGTCGAGACCCGGCCCAACCAGGGCGACGACGACTGCAAGGACAGCGACTGCGTGAACGGCCGCGTCTGCGTGAACCTGCCGACCGACAACACCTTCGACGACTGCGTCGACTGCGGCGTCAAGCCGCCGCAGGACTGCTGCGAGTTCGGCAATCCCGTGCAGCTCACCTTCCGGTACACCGGCGAGGACTGCTCGGCGAGCGACAACTCGCAGAGCAACGATGAGTGCGATGACTTCGGCGATCTGCAGGACACGGTGTTCATCATCGTGGGCAAGGACGACGACTGCGACAACGACGACGACGAGACCTACTTCGAGGGTTCCGTTTCGATCGGCGAGTCGTTCGTGGCCGCAACGCCCGATGGAGATAAGTTCCCCTCCAACACCTACATCTGCATCTACGACGAGCAGGGCGGACAGCTGCTCCAGAAGCTGAAGATCCACACGTCCTGCTCGCAGGACCTCTTCACCGGCGATCAGTTCGGCAGCGTCATCCTGGTCGACTGCGTGGGCGAGGACGAGCCGCAGCCGGGCGATTGCTGCGCCAACGGCAACAAGCCGGACGACCTCACCTTCCAGTACACGGGTGAGGACTGCTCGGCCAGCGACAACACGCAGGACAATGATGAGTGCGATGACTTCGGTGATCTGCCGGACACGGTGTACATCGTCGCGGGCAAGCAGAGCGACTGTGACAACAACGCGGACGAGACCTACTTCGAAGGCTTCGTCTCCCTGGGCGGCGAGTTCGTCGTGCAGAAGCCGGGTGGGGGTGATCTTGCCTCGAACACCTACGTCTGCGTCTACACGGGTCCGGGCGGACAGCTCAAGCAGAAGGTGAAGATCCACACCTCCTGCTCGCAGGATCTCTTCATCGGGAACCAGTTCGGCAGCCTCCTGCTCGTCGCGTGCGACACGCAGGGGCCGCCCCGAACGCCTTCGACTGCGACGGCAAGATCGTGGAGATGACCATGATCTGGAACGGCACGCAGGCGGTCACGATCACGGCGTGGGACGGTGCCGTGGACAGCGACTTGATCGGCAACTTCGGTCCGCTCAACCCTGGCGACGAGGTGACGGTCGGTCCGCTGAGCGGTCCGAACGACTCGATCTGGGAGATCTTCGACGCCGCGAGCGGCCAGAAGATCGGCGAGTCGAAGTTCCACCGCTCCTGCTCGGACAGTGACATGAACGGACCGGAGGACTGCGGCAAGGCGGAAGGCAACGGCAAGCAGAACGACAGCGACTTCCTCAACGACTGGATCCTGGAGGGGCTGGTGGACGAAGCGGGTCAGGTGCTCGACTGCAGCGCACCGTAAGTGAGGGGGCCGGTCACGAAGATCTGCGGGCGTGTGGCGAGGGCCACACGCCCGCTTCCTTTGGTGTTTCGTAGGGTGCATGAAATGCACCGAGACGACCGGTGGCGCGGACAATGGTGCATTTGCACCTACCGGCGCGACGTGAAGGCAGGCTCTTGCTCTCTGGTCCACCCTGGCAGACGCGCGCCGACCTACGCCTCGACCGCCAGCAGCGCATTGTGGAACGCGCTCCACGCCTGTGTATCCCCGCGAACGCGCAGTCCGCGGATCTTGAGCGGGTTCTTCGACTGGCCGGCAGCGGCGACGTTTGGTCCGACCTTCTTGACGATCGCCAGCTGAGCGAGACGAAGAAGGCGATCGGCGACGTTGCCCAGTCGACGGGCCAGCGCGGGCGTCAGCGTAAGCGCAGCGGCTCGCTCGATTCGCTCCTGCCCCTGGGCGGCGTCACACCGGCCGACGAACAGCTCAGGTCCCGTTCGCCCGACGGCAGCCTCGATGACAAGGCACTGCCCGGTGCCGATCAGCTGGTCGCGAACACGAAGCATGGCCTTGTCCCACATCTTGCCGCCGGGCCCCTGCCGGTGGCACCGGCCAGCGCAGACGTCGCACATCTCCGCGGCAACGACGTCCAGCGGACCATCCCCCAGCCCCTCGAGTGCCGCGAGGAGCGCGGCCAGAGCGGCTGCGGCGCCATCGTTGGAGGACACCGCGCCGGCGATCTTCGCGGCCGCGTCTTGGACGGCCTCCTGGATGCGCACGACGCACGGCTCGTCAGGTCTGCACGGCGCCAGGATCTCGTGCACCGCCACCAGCGCGGGGCCGGTCACGCCGACCCGCTCGAGCATCACCGTCACCGCATCCTGCTCGCCGTGAACACAGAGAGGGCACGTCACCATCTGGCGCCTCCATCGGTTGGGCTGTCGGTTCGATGCCGGAAGGGTAGCCCCTCGGGGAGCGGGCAAACAGCACCTTTGGAATCCCAGACCCCAGGGTCCAGGCGTCCACCCGACGACAACGCCGCCAGGCTCCCTGCCTGGCGGCGCCTTCTCACTCTCCTTGCTCGGCCCGATGGTCCCCGTGCGGAGCGAGCCACCCGCGCTTCTCGAGGCCTTCGGCTCCGGGACGGGGGCCATCGGCAAATGACATCAGGCCTTCACGGTCTCCTTGCGAAGCACCTTCTTCTCGTAGCCGAACTCCTTCTCGTAGGGAATCTCGAGCGGGAAGAAGTCGTGAGACATCGCGACGAACTGGCTCAGGGTCTGCTTCGCAAACACGTCCACGCAGCGCACGAACTTCAGCAGCCATTGCTCGAAGTTCTGAATCGGATGTGCGCTGAGGATCACCGGATAGGTGGCGTCCTTCATCGTCACATACTCATAGTCGATCGGCAGCAGGTCCTGCGGCCAGAATCCGGTCTGGAACAGGTTCCAGGGGATGAAGTTCACGTTCGGGGTGATCGCCACCCGCCCATCCTCGAGCTGCGAGACGAAGAAGAAGGGCTTCTCGGTCTGGAAGCAGTCGATGAAGTACTCGAACGGCATTTGCGGATTCACGCAAAAGATCCGGCCGTCGACTGTCCGTCGCATAATGTAGGGGTCATAGACGTAACGCATGACATTGCTCCTTTCGGGACGCCGAACGAGGGCGTCCTACGGAATCAAGAACAAGACGATTCGACCAACATGCGGGTGGTTCAGAGAAGCTCCCGAGGCTCATTGATCTCAACGGCGATATTTTAACTCGTCTTGAAATTGTTCCTATAGGGAAATCACCCCCTTCGCCGAGCGACACCAGGGCCCCGGCCCGCACACTCGCTCGTGTATCATGCCCCCCCCGAACTGCCCGCGAAGATCACGCTGCAACCATGGACGCGACGACCTCTTCAATCGAGCACGATCCTGCCCCCACGGCGCGAACCATCCTGATCGCCGAGGATGAGCAGGTGCTGCGAGAGTCGTTGGCGGGGTTGCTCGAAGGCGAAGGCTATGCAGTGCTCCAGGCCGGCACCGGAGCCGCGGCACATCAGATCATCCTCGAGCGGCCGGTCGATCTCGTGCTCTCGGACGTGCGCATGCCCGAGATGGATGGCATGACGCTGCTCGGCCATGTCAAACAGGCAGCACCCGAGACACCGGTCATCATGATCACCGCTTACGGCACGGTGGACAGCGCGGTCACCGCGATGCGCTCCGGCGCGTGGGACTATTTGCTCAAGCCCGTGCAGTTCGACGATCTGCTGCTCAAGATCCAGAGAGCGCTGGAGTTCGGCGAGATGAGTCGCGACCGGCGCGTGATGACGGAGCAGCTTGCCGCGGAGAGCACGTTCCACAATCTCGTCAGCGAGGCGCCGAGCATGACCCGGCTGTTCGAGGACGTCCGGAAGCTCTCGATGGTCAAGAGCAACGTGCTGCTCATCGGCGAGTCGGGGACTGGCAAGGAGCTCTTCGCCCGTGCCATCCACTACAACGGGATCACGCGGAGCAAGCCCTTCGTCCCCGTCAACTGCGGTGCGATTCCCGATTCGCTCATCGAGTCGGAGCTGTTCGGCCACCGCAAGGGCGCCTTCACCGGCGCCATTCGCGACAAGATCGGCTTCTTCGAAGCCGCCAACGGCGGGACGCTCTTCCTGGACGAGATCTCGACCCTGCCGATGCTCGTCCAGAGCTCGCTGCTGCGCGTGCTCGAAGAGCGGGTCGTGGTTCCGGTCGGCGACACGCGGCCGCGGCCGATCCACATTCGGGTCATCGCCGCCTCCAGCCAGGACCTGGACGAGATGGTCCGGGAGGGTCGGTTCCGCGAGGATGTGCTGTACCGGCTCAACGTGGTTCGTCTCCTGCTGCCCCCGCTCCGCGAGCGCAAGGGAGATATTCCGCTCCTCGTGCACCATTTCCTCAAGAAGTACACGGACGAGATGAACAGGCGGGTCCTGGGCGTGTCCAACGGCGCCATGAGGGCCCTGCTCGATCACGACTGGCGCGGCAACGTGCGGGAGCTCGAGAACGTGATCGAGCGCGCCGTCATCTTCGCCGAGGACCGGAAGATCACGGTCGAGGACCTCCCCTTCGCCGCCGGCCAGGCCGGGGAGGACGAGAGCGAAGATCTGAAGGAGGTCGCTGCGCCAGTTCGAGCGGCAGCACATCCTCCACGCCCTGCAGCGGCACAACTTCGACAAGACGAAGACCGCCGAACGTCTCGGCATCGGAGTCTCGAGCCTCTATCGCAAGCTCGAAGAACTCGATCTTCCAAAGAGCCCCGAAGAAGAGCTTGGCGAGCAGGCTTCCTGAGCGGGACGAGCGGAAGGCCCCCCGGGGACTCTCAGATCTGAGAACCTTGGCCCTGACAGACTCGAACGAGGGACGGGGACTTCTGTCCCACCTGACGAGAACCACGGCCGATCCCCTCTGACCGCGTTGGCGCGGGATTTGTACCGATCCTCCATGATGGCCCGACCACACGAGGTCGACTGTCCGGAGAGCTTGAATGAGGATCAGGCGGATCTTGTGGACAGCGCTGCTGGTGCTCATCACCCTGGCGGTGGCGGTCTGGCTGGCGAGTCAGCCGCAGCAGCGCCTCGGCTCCGTCGGTGCGGAATCTCGAAGCACCGTGCACGATGCCCTCAGAATCGGTCTGGTCCCGGAGGGTAATCTCCTTCTCCAGCGGCAGCGGTACCGGAAGCTCGCGGATTACCTCTCGGAACACCTCGGCCGACCGGTCGACCTCGCCACCTCGGCGACCCTTGAGACCTTGCTCCATGACTTCGATGGGGGCCGAATCCACGCGGCGATCCTGCCTCCCCTGCCGGCCCTCCTGAGCCGCACTCGTTGTGGCACCCGGATCGTCGCCAAGGCCGTCATGCAGGACGGCAGCACGACCGTCCGGGGCGTGATCTTCGTGCGGTCGAACTCCCCTCCCCACAGCGTCGAGGAGCTCTCCGGCGGCTCGATCTCGCTGTTGCGGCTGACCATGGAAGGCAGCGTCTTCGCTCCCTCGCTTCTCAAGGAGCGCATTCCAGCGGATCGACTACCCGAATTCCGCTGGGCGGAGAGCTCCGAGGCCGTCCCCCGAGCGGTCCTCGAGGGACGCAGCGATGCGGGAGCGTCGACGATGCTCCGTCTCAGCGCCTTCGAAGCCGCGAACCCCGGGGCGGTCTTCCGTCGGCTGGCCGTGAGCGAAGAGGTTCCAACACTCACGCTCGTCACCAGGATCGACGAAGAATCGCTCTCGAGGGCGCTCGAGCGGGCGATGCTGGAGGCGCACCACGACCGCACCGGACAGGCGACACTCCTGAACCTGGGCGCCAGACAGTTCGTGCCGTGCGAAGCGCCGGAGTACTTTGCTTTGCAGCGGATGATCGACACGCTGGAAACCAGGCCGGAGATGCTCGGCGCCGGGCTGCCGCTGCAACCTCTCGTCCCGAGCCGATGACCCGCTGAGCAGGAATCACCATGCTGCGACGCAAGCTCATGTTGGTGCACGGCTCGCTCATCATGATGCTTCTGATCGCTGCGCTGTCCGCAATCCTGCTCATCAACAATGTGTTGAGGGACCTGGACCGCATCAGCGTCACGGCGATGGAGAATGCAAACCGCACCGCGACTCTCGGCGCCAGCTTGAACCTCATCGAGGCCGAGCTTCAACAGCTGCGGCTTGATCAGGAGACGCACCTCGACGAGTTGCTCGACAGCGTGCAGCAGCTGGACGACTTGGTCCATGATCTCAAGCCGCCGCGCACCGATCGATGGGACGAACTCCTGGGCCTCCTTTCAGACCAGGTCAAGGACCTCGTCACGGCGCGGGATCCGCAGAGTTCCGAGATCCACATGCAAGCTGCGCAGGGTTCGGTCGGGAACCTCCGCAACGAGGTCGCTGCGATCCGTTTGACGGTGCAGGAGCAGATCGAACAGGAGCGTACGGAGATCGTCAGCCGCTTTCGCTGGATGGCGCTCGGCCTCGGTCTCATCTTCCTTCTGGTCATCAACGTCTCGATCTTCGTGCTGCTGCGCGCGACGTCGATGATCCTGAGCCCGATCGACCAGCTCGTCGAGGCCAGCCGACGACTGGCTCGCGAGGACTTCGACTACCGGGTCGAGATCGATCAGAAGGACGAGTTCGGCGAGCTGGCCCGGGCCAGCAACCGGCTCGCGGAGCAGCTGAAGCGGAATGAGCAGATGAAGATCGAGACGCTCCACCATGTGGCGCGCACGCTCAACCACGAACTGAACAACGCCATCTCGGTCATCGGACTGCAGCTGGATCTGGTGGCTCGTTCGGCCGGCGCGGACCCAGCTCAGGAGGCGCAGCTCCGCCAGATTCAAGAAACCCTGCAACGAATGAGCAGCATCGTCCACGACTTCACACGAATTCGTCGCATCATTTTGACCGACTACACGCCCGGGGTGAAAATGCTGGACTTGCAGAAATCGGTCGAACCCGAGCCGACAGCGTCTCTAGCGACCTCGGTGCCATCGAAGCCAACATGATCCAACCAGAGTCGCTCGAGGAGTCCACTCCCCTCTTCGCGGAGATGCGGTGGTTCGTCGGTCTTCGCGCCATGGCCGGCCTGGCGGTCGTTGCGGGAACGCTTGGCGTGGCCGCGTGGCAGCGGTCGTGGTCGCTCGAGCACGCCCGGATGCTCGGCGTCGGCGTGGCCATCCTGATGTACAACCTGGCGATCTGGTGGCCGCTCCGCCATCGCCGGGGAATTCCCCCGATTTTTCTGGCCTCGTCCCAGATCATGCTCGATCTGGTCTGCCTGACCCTGATGGTCCTTTGGACTGGCGGCATTCGAAGCCCGCTCCTGGGACTCTTCGTCCTCCACATGGTGTTCGCCAGCCTGCTCCTGCCGCCGCGATACAGCTATCTGGTGGCGGCGGCTGCTTCGGCGCTGGTCTTCGGCGGGCTGTGGCTGACGGATCAGTGGCCGACCGATCGCGTCGACATCCTCGCGTCGGCAGGGTGGATGGCCGTTCTGCTGCTGACCGCCTATCTGACGAGGCACATCGCCGGCAGCCTTCGTGCCAGGGAGCGGGAGCTGCGCGGGCAACATCGTCGCACCCAGGCGATTCTCGAGACGGCGGCGGACGGCATCATCACGATCGATGAAGCGGGAACCATCCTCACCGTCAACCCCGCAGTCGAGAGCACCTTCGGGTATCGCGCCTCCGAAGTCGTCGGCCAGAACGTCCGCGTGCTCATGCCCGAGCCCTATCACAGCGAGCACGACAGGTACGTCGCCGACTACCTCAGGACCGGCAACGCTCGGATCATCGGCATCGGACGCGAGGTAATGGGACGACGAAAGGACGGCTCGACCATGCCTTTGGATCTGGCCGTCAGCGAGGTGACGCTCGACAGCCATCGAATCTTCACCGGGATCGTTCGCGACATCACCGAGCGCAAGGAGGCCGAGGCGGCACTCCGGTCGCTCAACGAAGAGCTGACCCGCCAGCAGCGGGCAATGGTGCACCAAGAGAAGATGGCGGCCATGGGCCAGATGGCCGCCGGCGTGGCCCACGAGATCTCCAATCCCCTGGCGAGCATGGACAGTCTGCTCCAGCTCCTGGAGCGGCAACCGGAGCGCTTCACCGATGAGACCTTTGGTCTCCTGCATCAGCAGGTCCGGCGAATCGGCCGCATCGTGCAGCAGATGACGGACTTCGCCCACCCCAACGAAACGGAGTGGGAGGTGACGTCACTCAATTCGGTCATCGCCAGTGCCCTGGAGATGGTGCGCTTCGATCATCGGCTGCGTCGAGTGGAGTTGGTGCGCGAGCTGGACCCCGACGTCGGGGATGCGCGGCTGATGCCCCAGGCCATCCAGCAAGTCCTGATCAACCTGATCATGAATGCGGTCGACGCCGTCGCGGACGTGCCGGAGCCGAAGGTCGTGATCTCCACGCACCGCGAAGGCCGCTGGTGCGTCACGGCGGTGGCGGACAACGGTCCGGGCATCGCGCCGGAGAACCTCAGCCGGGTCTTCGAGCCCTTCTTCACGACCAAAGCGCTGGGCCAAGGCACCGGTCTGGGCCTGTCGATCAGCTACAGCCTGATTCAAGGGCACGGCGGTCGCCTCGACGTCGAGAGCACACCAGGACACGGCGCGCGATTCGAGTTCCGACTGCCGGCAGCGGGCTGAAGCGGCCGGGCGCGCGGTTCCGGTCGCCCCTTGGAAGGATCGTTCACCGCGGAGGGCCGCGGAGGGGCACGGAGGGGGGATTGGGTCGGTCGAGCTGGACGATCGAACGAACGCGCCGACTCGGCGCGTCCACCGCAAACGACTGATGAAGGCCTGACCCCAATGTTCCTCTCGCGGCCCTCCGCGGCCCTCCGCGAAATTGATCCTTCAGGCTGCGGTGAATCTCCGCGTTCGTCGGCCGGCGCGGTGCATTGCATGCACGCTACCGCGCGTACTCCGTCTGATCGTGGGTCACCCCGTGGCAGGAGAGGGTGCAGGATCCTTGGAACACGCCGAGGTCCTTGAACTCCAGCCGCCCATTCGACTGATTCGGAAAGACGATCGAGATGTCGAAGTTGATCAGGTGGCTGTTCTGCATGCGATTGCCCTGGGCCGAGCTGATCCCGTGGGCATCGTGGCACGCGGAGCACGGCGTGCGGGAGTCGATCACGTGAACCTGGTGCGGGAACGACCGGTCGCTCATGATTCCGCCGGCGCCATCCCGCTCGTGGCACAAGTAGCAGAGCCCGTAGGCACGCGTGCTCTCCGGTGTGTAATCGAGCGTCTCGTATCCCGCCAGCAGCAGCGGCGCTTGGTTGGAGCCGTGCACGCCATTCGGGCCGCTGCCGCCTGCCTTCCGGCTCGTGTCCGATCCGTGGCAGTCGCTGCACGCAATGATGCTGGATTCCGTGAGCGGCCGCTTCAGGCTCGGCACATCGGGGTTGCGGCCGGACGCCTCCACGGGATGGAAGGACACCGCGCTTTGATCGAACTCGAGCGCCGTATTGAGCTGTGTCAGCTGCCGTGACACCCAGGTCGTGTGCACCGCGTTCTCCGAGGCATGGCACTTGTAGCACACCTCGTATCCGAAGCTGGCCCTCGCCACCGGGGCACCTCCGCCGCTGACACCGGTGATTTGGCCCTGCGCAGGAGACACGGCGGCGGCGCTGTCCGACCCCTCCATCATCGAATGGGGCTCGTGACAATCCGAGCACGAGCTGTGCCCGGGAATGCGGTCAGGACCATCGACGGGGCCGTTCGTGTTGTGCACGCTGAGCCGCTGCATCTCCGCTTCGATGTTCGCCGCCCTCGGCTGTGTTCCGTCGTGACACCGGAAGCACGTCTCCGAGCTCGTTGCGGCCGCGAAGCAGGAACGGACCGCTCGGCGCCGAATGCGAGGTGTGACAACTCGCACAATCCTCGTGGGCGGCGATCGTCGTGGCGGAGATCGTGTGGCACGTCATGCAGAGCGTCGAGCCGGAGTTCTCCATGACCAGGAAGTCGCCGTACGTGTTGTTGTGCGGATCGTGGCAGGTGGTGCACTGCATCTCCCGGTTGTCGTCGAGGCGAACCGCTGGCGGCAGACCGTGGGGGTCGGCGAGCCGACCATCCTTCGCGGCGAGGTCCGTCGTGTACCGGAAGGAGACGGGATGATCGTCGGAGAGATCCGTACCGAGGTTGGAGTCACCGGGCGGCAGGGTCGTGATCCCTCCTGCCATCTTGATGATCTGGTCCTGCGAGATCACGCTGCCAAGGGCGATGGTTCCATCATGGCAGGACAGGCACATCTTGGAGGCGCCGGTCGGCTGACCGGGCTCGGCGTCGAGCGAATCGCTCGTGTAGACCGTGTAGGGCCCCAGGTGGGCCTGCCGGTTCCAGAGGGGCCTCTGCGCCAGCGCGCCATGCGGCGTGTGGCAGAAGATGCAGACCTGCTCCTCGCTCGCCGCGCGAATCTGCCCCGGTCCCGACGCCGAGAGATTGTGCACCGTGCCCACGACGCTCTGGGATTGGAGTTGAGGCTGTCCCTGAATCTGCGTTTGACCGCCCGCCGCGCCCGCGGCCCACGCCGACACTGCCGCCGCCACACACCAGAATCGCCTTGTCACGGACCAGCCTCCCGCAGGTAATCGAGCACCTGAACGCGTCGATTGTAGGAATCGGCAATCCAGATCCGGTCGTTTGCATCGATGTGAATTCCGGCGGGCAGCCAGAACTGACCGGGGCCTCGGCCTTCACCGCCGAGGGCGAGCAGAAGCTGTCCTTCCCGGTCGAAGACCTGGACGATCTCGAAGTGGGCGTCCACTACATAAAGATGATCCTCACTATCCAGCGCCACGCCCTTGGGCTGCGAGAAGTTCCCGGGCATATCGCCACGACCGCCGATTTCTCCCACCGGCTGGAGGTCGGCATCGAAGACCTGAACGCGGGAGTTGAGGGTATCAGCCACGAACACACGCCCGTCCTGGCCGATCGCGACGTTGGTGGGGTAGTTGAACCGGCCCAGTTCGGTCCCCCGGCCGCCGATACGCTCGATCAATCCGCCGTCGGCATCGAGCACGACGAGAGAATGGCTTGCCGAATCGGTGACGAGGATTCGCTGCGAGCGCGGATCGACCACGAGACCGCACGGCCGCTCGAGGAAGTCGGAGCCGATCGGGCCGAGGAACTCGCCGTCGGTCCCGAACGCATACAGGCATCCCGCGACCGAATCGGAGACGAGCAGGCGACCTCGTCCGTCGATCGCGACGCCAACCGGCTGGGCAAAGCCTCCTTGTGGTCGCCACTCTGCATAGGCTCGCGACTCGAGATCGAAGACGTGCACGACCTGGGCGTTCGTGTCGGACACGAAGAGCCGGCCCGCGCCATCGGTGCACACGGCGAAGGGCGAGAGCATGGAGCGAGCGTCCGGCGCCCCGACCAGCGTTTCGACGAAGCCCTGTCCAAAGGAGCGTCCCGGCTTGAGATCCGCGCTGGTTTCCAGCTGTCCCACGTACCGGATCCGCGCCGGCTCCGGCGGCGCCGGCCACCGCAGATCGGCTGGCTGGGGCTCGAAGATCACGCCTGGAGCCTGGCAACCGGTGAGCCCGACCAGGGTGGTTCCGAGACCGCAGAGGAGCGCGATCCAACCAGACTTGCGGGCTCGCCCCGCGCGCTCGCCGGGGGCCGCCCCTCCGTCGAAGGCGCCGTTCGGAACGAGTCTCGAACTGCCGACTCTCTTCTGCTGATGCATGCACACGTCTTGCATTCCTCAGAACTCTCGACGAATACCCATCGTCAACCGCTGGAATCTCGTGTCGTTGATGTTGCTGTCCACGAAGGAGGCGCGGTAGCGTGCGTAGATCGACGTCTGACGGTATTGCCAGAGAAGATTGATCTCCCCGTCAAAGGCCTCGGAGTCCCGGCCCGCGTTGTCGTTGGTGTTGCGATAGGAGAAGAGCACGCTGCCCCGGAGCCGATCGGTGAACTGCTGCACCCACCGGGCCGACAAGGTCAACGTCTTGTCCCGAACACCCGGATTGAGACGGTTGAGGTCCTGATACCACGCGGTGAGCACCAGTGCATTGCCAGATCCGAAGCGCTCCACGAACCGGCCTTCCAGCCGTGTCGAATCGAACGGCGCAAGCTCGCCTTCCCGCTGCTGCCGTTCGGCGCTGAGGTTGATCTTCCAGAAGTCGTAGCCGGCACCGTAGACCAGGTTCGTGAAGCTGTTGGGGATCGGTGAGTCCGGGAGAACCGGATCGAGATCCTCGTCCTGCTGGAAGTATCGCGCATAGACGGAGAGGCCCCGCAGCAATCCTTCGTCGAACGTGTACGCTCCGTTCATGCCCCACCCGAGGGTCCTTCTCGTGCCGCCGGGTACTGGTCCGATGTCGTAATCCACGAGCACCTTGGACTGGTCGGGAATGGCACTTCCGGGCAGGCGGGTGATCTCGACGCCGCCGGGAAACTCCTCCACGATGTAGTCCAGACCCTCCGAATAGACGACGACGCCGCTCGCGTCGGTGACGACGATCGTATCGGTCAGGATATTCTGACCTTCGAGGAAGGCCATGTCGGCGAGGTTGAAGGTCAGGCTCTCATCGAAGATCGGAATGACGGACCCTCGATCGCTGTCTTCGCCGTGACTCCACACGAACTCTCCGCCCAGATCGAGAACGCCGTAGGGGACGGTCTTCACGTAGTCGCTGACCAACTCGGCGAAGATCTCTTGGCTGTTGAAGTCGTCGGTCGGGATGTCCAGGTGCGATGCGCCGATCCGTCCCGTGGTCGTGAGACTGTCGTAGAGCTGGTGGCGGAAGTTGCCGGCAGCGATCCAGGATCGCTGCTCGAAATCCGGTCGATTCAGGAACTGCAGGCGACTCTCGTACCAGGTGCGAAAGGACTCCGAGTGCTCGAACCGCAGTCGCTCGCTCCAGCGAAGCTGCTGCTGTTCAAAGTCGCCGGTCTGGTTGAAGATGAACACCCCGGAGCGGAGGCTGTGCTGCTCGTCAGCCCCGAACGTGATCAGGTTGTCGAAGTTGCCCTGGTGCCGCTTGAAGGAGATCGGTCCCCCGCCACCTGACTGCGTGATGTCGTCGTACATGTACGTCCACCACGAGGTGTTGCTCGTTCCCAGCAGGACCTGTCCGTCGGCATCCACCGAATCCCGGTCGATGAAGAAGTCACTGATGCTTAGCGGATCCTCCTGGTCTTGCGTCTGGCGGTAGAACGTGACGGTCGTCGGAATCACCTCGCTGCGCAAGTTCACGACGGCTCCGTACTCCTCCGTGTTGCTCAGCAGGCTCCCTCCGAACTGGCGATCGACGTCGGTCTGATTGCGGCGGGTGTAGAGCGTGAAGTTGAGCTTTTGCTCCTTCAAGATGTGCGCCCGGAAGTCGTAGAGAAAGAGAAAGATGTTGTCGGTAGAGATGTCGCCTCCGTACTGCGTGAACCAGAACTGGGTGTTGAAGCTCAGCTCGAAGAGGTTCGGGTGGGCGATGCTCGCCACACCGTCGAGCTCGAGGATCTCCCGGAATCGATGCTCTGTCGTCTCACGGCTCCGGCCATTCGCATCGGTCGCGCCATCCGTCTGCCAGCGATACTCGAACTCGAGCGCCGCATCGAACTGTTCGAGAGTGAACGACTGCAGATCGAGCTGCTGGGTCACGACCACCGGCCCCTGATCCTGGGCAAGCCCCGCCCCGACGGGAATTGAGATCGCCCCAGCGACGAGGAGGGGCGTCGCCCTCGGGGATCGGCGGCAGGAGGGACTACCACGCATCGCTCGCTGCCAGTTGCAGCGGCCAGGTGCGGAACCCGCCGGCGACTCCGTGGCGCCGCGGCAATGCCTGCGAGTTCCAACGAGCCACGCCCCGAGCGACGTCATCGCCAGAGACGGATTCGATCGACGCGGCGCTTGCGCAGGGTTCGGCGCACTGGTCGGCGCGGGCCTGAAGGCAGAGGCGGGAGCGGCAGCGGGATCTTCGGTCGGCACGGGCTCGATCGCCGGCCGGAGGAAGTACGGATCCGCTCCGCCGTGCCCATGGTGACACTCGAGGCAATCCCGGGAGACGTCGCGATGCTCGGGGATCACCGGCTCTCCGACCATGTCCTCGCTGTGACAGTACAGGCAAAGCTCGGGGCTCGGCTGGATCAGGAGCTTGGGATACGGGGACTGGTGCGGCTGATGGCACACGAGACACTCCCCCACCGCCACCGGGCCATGAACCAGGGGATACTCCGTGGGCACCTGCTCGTGACACTTCAAGCAGACCGTGGCATCGAGCTCGGTAAAGCCGCTGACCGCGAAGCTGAATCGGGCCGTCTTGCCATGGCACTCACTGCACCGGCGGTCGATGTAGGCGGTGTGCCACGATCCTTCTCGCCCGGGTCCCGCCTCCTGGTCCGACTCGGCGCGCATGGCGCTGGGAGAAGGCACGCCGTCGAAGAAGAAGCTCAGGGTCTCGTAGTTGTCTTCGACGTTGCACCCGGACCACAGCAGGGCGGTGGCCAGCGCCACGCTCGATGCAACGATCGATCCAGGGCGCATCGCCATGCTCTTGCGAGTCTTCGAGAATCTGGCCGGGCCGGTCACCGATTCGCCCTCAACAGTTGATCAGGTCGCTCCCCCTGTCTCCGAGCCAGCGCCATCCCCCGGCGCGGGCAGGCCTCCGTCCTCGTCTTCGGTCGGCGCTGCGTCGAGGGACCCACCGCCCTCCTCCGCCGCCGGCGGAGGGAGAACCGATGCAGCCACGGGGGCGATGTCGGCAATTGTCCTTCCCTCCTTGAGCTGCCCGAGGGCATAGACAGCGACCTTGTTCAGCCCGAACTGATTCGAGACGATGATGATCCGCTTCGCTTCGAACGCCGGATGAACCAGACTCTGCCAGGGCTGGACGTCATCGTACACGGCGATCCCGGCGGGCAGGCTCATCGCGCCGGGATGGCTGCCGGGACTGCCAAAGAACATGAGCACGTTGTTCTCGGCGTCGAACATCTGGACGTTCTGGAACGCCGCATCGACGACGTAGACGATGCCGTCTCGGTCAACCGCAACGTGCTTGGGCCGAACGAAGTTCCCCACCGAGTCCGCAATCTCGCCTCTGGCGAAGATCAGCTCTCCGGTGGGGCTGAACTTCTGCAATCGTCCCCGAATCGCATCAGTCACGTAGATGTTGCCCTCGGCATCGACATCCAGGCCCAGCGGCCGGATGAAGCTCCCCTCCTCGCCTCCCGGCGCACCGATGGACCTGATCCTCTGGCCCGTGAATCGATCGAAGACCAGAATGGTCTGCGTCTGAAAGTCCGCGACGTACAGCTCCTGATCGTGAACCGCGACGCTGACGGGCACGAGACCCGCCTCCCCGAAGGAGGAGACATGCCGGTCGTCCGCATTGAAGACGAAGATCCGTCCCCGTCGCCGATCCGCCACGTACTTCGTGCCGTCGGGGGCGATCGCAAGGTCCGTGGGCTGCCGCATGAAGTCCACGCCCGAGGCATTCATGATCCGCGTCTGCTGGTTCGCGAGATCGAGAATGACGACACCGGGATTGGTGATGTCACAGACGTAGATTCGGCCGTCCCAGATGTCGACCCCGTACGGCTTGCCGATCGGAAGCACCCGCTGCTCGGATCCGAACACGATCGCGTCAAGCGCACCGCGGGTGGGCTCGACATCGGCGCTGTACCGATACGACGTGAGGAACTGAATGCGGGGCTCATCCGGCGGCGGCGGCCAGAACGAATACAACCCCTGCGGGTTCATCGCCTTGGATTTCGGCTGACTGCTGCAGCCGCTGAGCGCTATCGCCAGGGCCGCTATCGCCAGCGGCGCAGAGCGCACCGCCCAGGACGCTCGCCCGCTGCGGTCGGCCGCCGCATGTGGCCGTCGACATAACGCACCTCCGTGTGGGTTGGTTTCGGCCAGTTCGGCGCGTGCGGTTGGGGGCGCGGAGATCGGGGCCGGCGGGGCGTTGCATGCGAGCAGTGTTCGGTCGGGTGGATAGACCACCGGGCCGACAGTGATCGGCCCGGTGGTGATCCATCATCGTACGTCGCGACCAGCCGTTACTTGATGTGGCAGGTCAGGCAGAGATCGCTTCCGTCGTTGCTCTTGCGGAGCAGCTTGGCGACGCCCGCTCGAGCATGCGGCGTATGGCAGCTCGCACAGCTCACCACTTGCTCGCCGTCGAACTCGAAGAGGGGCACCTCCGGGTAATCCGTGCCGCCGAAGCCGTAATAGCCCGTCTCGTAGAACTGCGGAGCGCGGTACCCCGTGTTGCCGTCGATCGGGTACTCCGCGGTGACTCCGATCGGATGGTCGTCGGACAGATTTCCGTCAGCGCCGATCCGATTGCCGTCGGAGATGAAGACAGGCGTGCCGCCGCCGTTGTGGAAGTCGTTGAGGGCGATCGTTCCGTCATGGCAGGAGAGGCACATTCGCGAGTAGACGTCCAGCTCGTCGACGCCTCCGGGGCTGCTGGTGGATCCACCGTACAACGTGTAGGACTGCTCCGAGAGGGTGTGCGACCACAGCAGACCCACGTCGAGGGCAAAGTGAGGAGCGTGGCACGGCTTGCAGATTTCTCCGCCTGCCCAGCTCGTGCCCGAAAAGTCGTGAGCCGACCCTTCGATGTCGCCCAGGCTCGCCATAACCAGGCAGCCCACCGCCGCTGCGCCAACGCTCGCCAACAGTGTGCTCCGCTTCATTGTCCTGACTCCTTGTATTGCTCTGTTCTGGTGGGCTGGTCGAGATCCGAACTGCATCATCTTGGCGTCCTGCTCACCTCCTGTCCAGATGCAATCACCATGCCAAGGCGTCCCGCCGACGAGGGGCCATCGAGGGGGGCCAGGGGCCTTCTCCGCGGGCTGACCGGGGCCGGTCCCTCCCGAAAGTGAGAATGCCCCCCTCGCTGGCTTCCCGATCCTCAGAGACCCGAAGGACCAGCCTCCATGCGCCGTGGTCGGGCACGTCAACCCCAAGTTGCCGGGAGGCCCGGTCGATGGGCGTGCCGGAGGGCGCCTGGTCCCGGGTCTGCGACATCGCCCTCAGGTTCGGTTGTGCGGCCCCGAGCGGCGAGAGGCGGGTAGCGAATGGGGGTTCGGACGGTGATCGGGTGTGGCCTGGGCCTTCTGGCGGCGGGTGCCATGGCGGCCGCGACCACCGGGACCGGACGGACGAAGGACCTGCCTTCGATCGAGGATCGTCCCCGCTTCGGCCAGGTGGAAATCCGCTGCAGCGCGTGCCACCATCTCGATAGGCTGTTCTCGCATCCGGTCGGAATCATCCCGTCGATGTCGATCCCCGCTGGCCTGCCCCTCGACGACGGACGGTTGACCTGCTCGACGTGCCACGAGGTCCGGGACTGCCTCGCCCCTGCCGATGGCCCCGCTGGGAGGATGCCGAGGCTTCGCAACGAGCTGACCGCCGCCGAGCTCTGCGTGGCGTGCCACAATCCCTCGGACACCGGACGCTCTCACCTCCACGGCGCCGCGCTCCAGCGGGCTCATCTGGAGCGTCCGCACGGAGGGCGGTCCGGTGGGGACGCGGGCTGGCCGGCGGAGACGAGCGACTTCGATGTCTCGAGCGCCGCCTGCCTGAGCTGCCACGACGGTTCCGTCGCCTCCGACGTGACCCACGAGATTGGGGCCCTTCGCGGCATTCGTGGTCTGGGCAACTCGCACCCCATCGGGGTGGAGTACCGGCCGAGGGGTCTGGGTGCGCTGCGTCCGGCCGAGCAGCTGGACCGACGGATCCGTCTCTTCGACAACCGCGTCGGATGCGGCTCCTGTCACAGTCCCTATTCGCCCGAGGACTCCCTGCTGGTCATGTCCAACGAACGCAGCCGCCTCTGTCTGAGCTGTCACGACTTCTAGCCCGTTGAAGAAATGCTTCGCCAAATGAGTGCGAAGCTCTTCGTACTGGCACATTTCTCACCAACATCGTCGCGAGGTGGGTGACCCGCCGGATTTTGGCACCGCTGTTGCATCGCGAAGTGCACCATCGCCCGGATCTTCTCGATGAGCCTCCCTCGGCCACAACTTCGCGCTGCGCGGCCGCCGGGCTCCAGGTTCTGGACGCTGACGGTGCTGCTGTTCGCGGGCACGGTGACGTTGTTGTTCACCTACACGCCGATCGACACCGCGATGGGGCCGGTTCAGAAGATCTTCTATCTTCACCTTCCTGCTGCGATCAACACCTTCCTGGCCTGCCTCGTGGTGTTCGTGGCGAGCATCGGCTACCTCTGGCAGCGCTCGATGTGGTGGGATGACCTGGCGGCGGCGGCCGGCAAGGTGGCTGCCCTCTACTGCGGTATCGTCTTGCTCACGGGGATGGTGTGGGGCAAGAGCGAGTGGGGCCAATGGTGGACCTGGAGCCCGCGGCTGACCTTCAGCCTCGTGTTGTTCTTGCTGTATGTCGTGTACGTGATGATCCGGCCTTCGATCGAGTCATCCCAACGCCGTGCGGTGATCTCGGCCACGTACGGTGTCGCGGCCTTCCTGGACGTGCCACTGGTCTACTTCTCGACCCGGCTGCTGCCCGACATTCACCCCACGTCGATCAGCCTCGATCCGGAGATGAAGCTCACGCTGCTCGCCTGGTTCGCGCCGCTGACCTTGCTCATGGGCGGCCTGCTGGTGACGAGGTTCCGGCTCAATGTCCGGCTCCGCGCCCTGGACGAGCACCACGGGCTGCCGCAGCGTCCCGCGCACGTCTCTCTTGGAGATCCGGCATGAGCGATGACCAGTACCTGCTCCTCGGGTACGGGCTGTGCCTTGGCCTGCTGTGGGGCTACGCCATTCGTCTCTGGATCGCCTCGCACGCCCTTCGGAAGCGTGAAGCATCCGAGGGGATGAAGTGACCGGACGCGAAGCCTTTCAGTTCGGCGCTCACCTCAGATGCGCCAAGGGACTGTGGGAGTGAAGCTCCTCTGCCCCCCCTTGCCCTTGCCCCTGCCCCTGCCCCTGCCCTGCCCGGATTACGTGTCCATTGAGTGAGCGCACTCGACCACCAAGGTCTCGCCGTCTCTCGGAGATCCATCGAGATCGTCTCGATGCATGTGGCCTGATCCGTTCCGGTGAGGGCAGGGGGAAGGGGAAGGGCAAGGGCAAGGGGAAGAAGTCCTCACGCGGCGTCGAAGGCATCACACGCCGTCTACGCCTCGATGGCCTCATCTCCTTGCCAGCGAACGGTCGACGAACCCTTGCGACGATGTTGGTGAGGAATCCGGGCTAGCATGCTGTCCAAGCCACTTCTGCGGAAGGACGACCCGCCATGATCACGATGATGACGCGACTTGCTCTGCTCGTGGGATTCACCAGCTGCTTCGCGCTCCTGGGGCTGCAGGAGCAGCCGTCGTTGCCTCCGGGCCATCCGCCCATGCCTTCCATGCCTCAGATGCCGCCGGGTCACCCTGCCATCGGACAGCAAGCGCCAGCGACCCGCCCGGCGGGCGAGGCGATCGCGGACCCTCGGGATGTCGAATCACCGGACTCGATCATGACGGCGTACTACGACTCCATCTCGGGCACGAGGGGCCAAGCCCGGAACTGGGAGCGATTCCGCTCGCTCTTTCTGCCCGAGGCGCGGATGATCACTCCGCGGCCCCTGGGGAACGACACGCTTCCCGTCGTCATCGCCCCGGCTCATTTCGTCGCGCAGAACCGCGCGTACTTCGAGAGTGGCGGCTACTTGGAGACGGAGGTGCACCGGAAGGTCGACGTCTTCGGCAACATCGCGCAGATCTTCAGCACCTACGAGTCGCGTCGCGATCCTGCCGAGGATGCCTACTCTCGCGGGATTAACAGCGTGCAGCTGGTGAGGTCGCAAGGCCGCTGGTGGATCGCCACCGTGCTCTGGGAGCACGAGCGACCAGACGTTGCCCCCATCCCACCGGATTATCTTCCTTAGAGCACCTTCCGCTCTGACAGCCCGTTGAAGAAGTCAGATCGCCACCCGAGCACGGGTCATGTCCGACGCTCGACGTGGTTCGAGGCGCGCGACTCAGATTCGAGAAGCGAGCGACGGCCCTGTTCTCAAGGCCGGGAACCACACGCGGCAAGCCATTCCCCGGTTCGTCCGAGAATCGCGTCAATGGGCCATTCCGAGGGGCTCATCGCCGTCCCCACCACGTGCTGCTCTGGCACGGGACTTGCGTGGTTCTTTCACAAGTCCAAGGTCATCGCGAGTCGTCGTGGTGGCCCCGTGGGAGGGCGACTCGGCAAGTCCGTGAAGGAAGGCAAGCCATGTGGCGTCCCGGAAACTGGAGGAGCGAGTCAACCCCTTCGAGCGCGGCTCGAACGAGTGAGGATTCTGTCAAGCGGGCGAAGTCGGTCCGGGTGCCCGTGCCATTTGCATCAACGCCGGAAGATGGAGGGGCGGCCAACTGCTCCCGCATGCTCCCGACGACAGGAAAAAGGAGTGACGCGAAATGAGGTCTCTAGTGGTGTCCATTCTGGCCGTTGCCGTCTCAGCATCCACCGCGTTTGCGGGAGCCGGAAGCTGTGCGGCGGACATCAACGGCGACAACATCGTCGATGTCCAGGATCTCGTACAAGTCGTCGTGGACTGGGGCTGCGCCGGTGATTGCGCCTCGGACATCAACAGCGACGGCATCGTCGACGTTCAGGACCTGATCGCGGTCATCAGCGACTGGGGCTGCGAGGTCGCCCAGGGACCGGTGACCACCGTGTCCGGCTGTCGTCACGAACGCGATGACCGGCGATCCACTCGTCGGCGCCAGCGTCTTCGTGGGCGCGGATGAGCTCGTCACGAACGCCTCAGGCGCGTACTCCGGGACGTTCCCCGTCGGTCTCTACGACCTGACCGTCGAGGCGACGAACTTCATCTCCGAGATGCAGTCGATCGTTCTGTTCCCCGACGTGCCGCTGACCGTCAACTTCTCGCTCGAGCCCGTCGCCCCCGTGATCGTGAGCATCCAGCTCTCCGGCAGTGCGGTTCCCGGTGGGGCACTTATGGCCACGGCCATCGTCGAGGTGCTCGATGGTTCGACCATCGAGGAATACGCCTGGATGCAGACCGGCGGCTTGGACGCCATGATCGACGGGGCTGACATGAACCCCGCGACCGTGAACCTCCCGACCGGTACCGACTACAAGACGCACCTGTTCGAGATCCTCGCCGAGCCTCCGATCGGGCCGGATCAGCTCCCGCCCAACGTTCCCGTACCGCCCGGAGAATTCCCGGGAGGTCTGCAGGACCGCTTCGAGGTCGTCGGCCTGAATCCCTTCGCGCTCGAAGAGACGGGACTGCTCGATCTCGAGGTCGAAGTGACCACGAGCTCCGGCGTCTACTCCGCGGAGACCGCGAAGAACACGGTCCTTCCCTGGAGGCCGGCCGCCGGCATCCGCAACGTGCCCATCAACATTCCGGTCATTCTCCACGGCAAGACGCAGGCGTCCTACGACTGGAGCATGACTCGGCCGACTCAGTCGAGCGCGATGCTCATGGACGCATCGACGCAGAACCCCGAGTTCACGCCTGACTTCCCCGGCAAGTATACGCTCACGGTGACCGATCTCGAAGCCGGGAGCCCGGTGACGCTCGAGATCTTCGCGGGCAACTGGCGAGGCGTGATCATCGGCCAGGACGGTGACGGGCGACCGATCTCGGATACGAGCTGCACGGGATGCCACAGCAACCTGAACGTTGACAACTTCGCTCAGTGGAAGAACACGGGGCACGCCGAGATCTTCACGGACCAGCTGAACACGAGCACGCATTGGGGACCCCAGTGCTTCGCGTGCCACAGCGTCGGGTACGACCCGCAGGCGACGAACAACGGCATCGATGAGCAGTCCGACTACCAGTCGTTCCTCACCTCCGGCCTGATCAACGTGCCGAGCATGAACAACTGGACCATGACTCTGGCCAGCTTCCCCGCCACCGCGAAGCAGGCCAACGTCCAGTGCGAGAATTGCCACGGTCCACAGTGGGGCCTTGCGGGCGTCAACACGCTCGCGCACGGTCCGGCAGGTGCGGCAGGTGAGCCGCGCATCAGCCTGTCCTCCGACATGTGCGCAACGTGCCACGGCGAACCGCTTCGCCACGCGCAGTTTCCAGCAGTGGCAGCTCAGCGGTCATGCGAACTATGAACTCGCCATCGACGAGGGCGAGAGCGGCGCGTGCTCGCGCTGCCACACGGTCAACGGCTTCCTGACCTGGCTGCCCATCCTGCTGGGAGAGGCGCCGGGCGATCCCACGGATGACATCACGGTGACCTGGACGGCCGACGAGACCCATCCCCAGACCTGCGTGACCTGCCACGACCCGCACAGCACCGGGCACGACCTCGGGCGTGCCCAGTAACGCGACGGTGCGGATCAGCGACAACACGCCGCCCCTCATCGCGGGCTTCACCGCCTACGGCGTCGGCCGCGGTGCGATCTGCATGACCTGCCACAACTCCCGCCGCGGCCTGCGGAACGACACGAACTTCGACGAGATCGCCGGCACTTCGGAGACGACGCGGGCCCCGCACGGATCCGCCCAGACCGACGTGCTCATGGGCGAGAACGCCTACCTGGTGACGCCTGGAATCCGGGGCAATCACTCCTTCCTGACGGACACCTGCGTCAAGTGCCACATGGAAGAGACGCCTCCGCCCGCCGATCTCGCGTACAACCTCAGCGGTACGAACCACACGTTCTATGCCGCAACGAGCATCTGCTCGCAGTGCCACGAAGGCATCGACGCCGAGTTCATCCAGGGCGGCGTGCAGGGTACGCTTGACGTACTGCAGGCGACGATCGAGGACAGCGTGCTCAATCTGTTCGGAGAGCTGATCAGCCAGGGCAACTTCATCGATCTGGATGGCGACGTACAGGTCACGAACGTCAACCAGGTGCAGGAGATCGTCTTCGGAGAATCCCGCGGACGGCAGGCGATCACGGTGACTGTGGACAACGTTGACTACGGACCGATCGGGATCAACAACATCGACGTCGTCAACAGCATGACGATGGTCGTGCAAGGTCCGCTGTACAACTTCGCCGATCCGAGTCTGCCCAAGGCCGGCTGGAACTACAACCTGGTCAACAACGACAGCAGCCTGGGCGTTCACAACCCAAGCTACGCGTACCTCGTGCTCACCAACTCCATCTCGGCGCTGAGTCCCACCGCAGCCGCCCAGATCGAGCTGCCATGGTGGTTCGACACCGCCCGGCTGGATCGAGGCAAGTAAGCGCGGAAGATCACACGTATCGCGTCAAGAGCCGCTGGCTTGCCAGCGGCTTTTTCTATTCCCTCCTCTCCTTCGGGAGAGGACGGCTCCGCCCCAACTCACTCTCCCGCGGGGACGAGCCAGTGAGGGCGAGCGTCGTCGCGTACGGATGACAAGCACCGACACGTCATCGCTCGAACATCAAATGACGCCTGCGCATCAATGGCGTAGCCGCGGGTAGCACCGATCGGTTGCGCAGCCGGCCGTAGACGCAGTTCTCCCTCACCCGCCTCGCTTCCCTCACCCGCCTCCTTCCCTCGGCACCCTCTCCCGGAAGGAGAGGGGTCATCTGAGGGGAATGCTGCGCGAGGGCTCGAAGACGCGACGCTCGATCACTTGGCCGTCCTCCCACACGATCGTCGTGTCCCGACTGTAGAACTGGATGAGTCGAAGCTGGCTCCACCCGGCATCGCCGTTGCTGTGAAAGACCGTGATGAAGCGCCCCGGCTCGCCCGGTCGCTGCATCGTGTGGAGCAGCACTCGTCCCGGCCGATCGTACGTGTGACCGCCGACCGTGAATGAATCTGATTCGATCGAACAGGGATCGCTCGAGAGCGATAGCGCTCCGCTGTACCGGGCCGCAGCCGCGTCGCCGATCAGCAGGAGGTTCTGGCCCTGCGGATCGCTCTGCACTCGGCTGCGAGAGGCGACGACTTCCGGTCGCGTCTCCTCGGTGACGAGGACCACGCCGGCGGAACCCAGCGTGCCTGCGATCGTGGGGACGATCTGCCCCGGCGGCAGCACCCGGTACAGCCGGAACTCGGGGTCGATCTCGCACCGCGAGCCGTCCGGATCGACGTCGACGCGCACCGGCTGCAGCCGATCGAACTGCGATGGGAACTCCTCCGCCGCCAGCATCGGCTCGCCGGGAATCGTCCGGGGAACGGTGTGCTCGCGAACCCAGCGCTCAAAGTAGGGCTCGAGCCATCCCGCCTCCCGATCCGGATCCTGCGCCTCGAAGGCCGCCTGCAGTTCCGCCCAGCCCGCTCGGCGACCCAGATTGCGCCGGGCGAAGCGCCGCAGGCTCGCCCACATCGGATCAGTTCCCGGATCGGCAGTGACGCGGCTGGCCAGAACGTCCTCGAGCATCGAGAACACGAATGCTCCCTTGTCGTAGCCGACGAAGCGGTCGGGCCCCCCGAGAGCCGAATCGGCCGACCCGAAGCGGCCGAGCGCCCCGTCATCGAGCGTGTCCGGATCGGAAGAGAGCTTCATCAGGACGCCGCGTCGATACGCCCGGCCCGCCTCGCTCCCCTCTTCGGCGATCCGACGGTAGTAGTTTGCGCAGAACGTGGTGAGCGCTTCGCACCAGTTGCCGTCGTCGGGATCGACGTAGACGCCGTTTCCCCACCAGTTGTGGACGAGCTCGTGATCGAGATAGCCCGGCGCGAGCGAACGCGGCGCCATGCCGACGACCTGCGGACCGAGCACGGTGAAGCCGGGATACGCAAAGCCGGACGAGAAGAAGTTCTCGACGATGCTGAACCGGGCGTAGGGAAAGGCGCCGAGCAGCGGCACGTACAGATCGAGGTACTCGCACGCCGCATCCAGGAAGAGGGGGGCGAGCTTGGCGTGCTCGTCCGGAACGTGCATGACCACTTCGACCGGGCCCTGCGGCGTTGGATGAACGCGGCCGAACAGCTGGTGCCGGTTGCCGACGATGGTCACGCCGTCCACGGGACGAACCATCGCCCAGTGCCACCGAGGCGCGTCCAGCGGTCCCTCGTCGCGCGGCTCGCCCGAGGCGACCATCGCCCACCCTTCGATCGGAGCGATCGTGACGCTGATCGGATGGAGCATCGATCGACCCTGCCCGTCGATCGGCACCGGATGCCACGCTGCGCCTTCGGAGAGGAAGATGCCCTCCTCGCCGATGTGCGCATCCACCGAGAAGTTGTGAATCTCACCCGGCCGTTCTCCGGCCGCGACGTCCTGCTGAAAGCGACCATGGCAGACCACGGTCAATCGATCGCAGCCGGGGGGCACCTCCAGCTCGATCGCACCCGCCCGTTCTCCGTTCTCACCGTCCGCACGCTTTCGATACTCGATCGGACGGCCATCGGCGACGAGCCGGTCGATCTCCAGGGAATTCGAAAGCCGAAGGCGCAACGGGCCCGAGCCACTCAGCTCCAGCGTCGATTCAAGCGTGACCGTGTGGGCTGCGGGGTCGAGCGTCACGTCGAGGTGCTGCCGCTGTACCTCGGCACCGACGAGGAGAACCGCGGCGAAAACGAGCGTGGGCATGGCGTCGATTCCTTTCCGAAGGAGCTCATCGTACGACCGAACCCGCGGTGAGGCCGTCGCTGCCGTCGGGCCCGACTCACCCGGGGCGCACTCCACCATCCGGGCTGACTGTAGAATCGCACCGGGGCTGGTAGCTCAGCGGCCTAGAGCAGACGACTCATAATCGTTTAGACGTCGGTTCGAATCCGACCCAGCCCATTCCCCTCGCGTCTTCAACGCGATAGTTGCTGGTCTGCACGGCTGACCAGAGCACGAACGACGCCCCGAGCTTTCGAACAGAAATCTCACCGCGGAGGACCGCGGAGAGGGAGAGTCTGATCTGTCTCGTTCGGATCGATCTATCGACGATCGCGTTCCGGAAGGCCTCTGCGTATCCTCCGCGGCCCTCCGTGGCCCTCCGCGTTGAGATCAACGCGAAGATCGAGAGCAACGACATGGCTCAATCGAACTGAAGCTCCGGGCCCTGCTCGGTCATCTTCCGCGTGAACGAGAGGATTGCATCCCCGCCGTCCGGGCCATCCTCCACCGCGAAGATGTTGTCGGGATGCTCGTGGCCGTCACGAGAATAGGACAGCCCGGGCGTGAACGAATCGACGAAGGCCACGTGACCGTCGCCGAAGACGAGGTGGCCCGCCCAGCGGCCGTTGCGTCCGTACGTGAAGGACTGCGGATCGTCGATCCCGTTCTCGGGTCCCCGATTGCCGAGCACGGGAAAGCTGCTGCTGAACGTCTGCTGCCAGTTCCGATCGAAACGCTCGCCGAACATCGGCAGGTGCGCGAAGGAAGCGTTCGACAGATCGTGCAGGTCCGCCTTGAAGTTGGGATCCCAGTAGACGCCGGACGCCGGGTCGTACGCCCGGTAGTCGTAGTCGTACGCTTGTTCGACGTACCCGCTGAACTCGTTGCCGGAGATGACCTGCTCAGGCGCGACGAACCGCCCTGCGATCAGCGCAGAATAGAAACTTGCGGTCGTGTTCAGACTCGGGTCATCGCTGCCGGCCACGAGACTGGGAACGAGGTATCGCTCCTTGTTCTCGTTGGCGTACACGATCATGCCCTGCATGATGCCCGACAATCTGAGCTTGTCTTCGAGCGAGTGGAGCGTGTTGACCTGCGTGGATCCCTCTCCGGTGATCGCCTTGTTCATCGACGACATCATCAAAGCAAAGAGCACTGCGATGCAGGCGAAGCTGATCAGCAGGCCAATGAGGGAGTAACCGCGTCGCGAACGTCGAACCATCGAGGCACTCCGGGGGAACCAGCTGATGCTAGCCGCCACCCGGGGCTCACGGCTGCAGGCCGGGCTGGGGCAGCGCGTCGAGGACCGTGTCGAGGCGGCGAGACGTGATCCGCTCGAGCAACCCCTGCACGTCGTCGACTTCTTCGCTCTCGCCGATCACCTCGAACCGCTTGCGACCCTTCGGACCGTCGAGAGAGACGGTGCGTCTGAGCTTCTTGGGCTCTCCGCTCTCGGGCGGCGTGCGTGAGAACCACTGGAGATCCTCCAGGAGAGACCGCAGCGTCTCGATCTCCTCGCCGGTCATCGCGCCCGACCAGCTGAACGAGCCCTCGATGACATCGAGTCCGCCGGCGTACTGGATCATCCCGCTCTTCTCGACACGGTACTGGGACAGGGCATCGTCCGGCGTCTTGACCAGCATCTCCAGTTGAATCCCGCCGGTGCGGTCCTCCGATCCACCCGGCTTGTCGATTCCGGTAGCAGCGCATCCGGTCATTCCCCACGCCAGAAGCAGAAACAGAAGCAGGCACCGAACCGGCCGGGTCACTCGATCGCTCCATCTCGATACCGGGCGTACGGATCCGGCCCGAAGTCATAACGGCGCACGGCGGCGCGGCGAACCGGCGGAGGCTGATCGTCGAACCAGGCCAGCTCGGCCAACGTGCGGGCCAGTCGGTAGACCGGCGGCGGATCGTCCGCCATCACGTCCAGGACGTCGACGTGGGACCATCGCTTCCCGTCCCCGGTCACTTCCAGCAGAAAGGCCACTTCGCCCGGCCCCGGTTCGATCAGCGCGAGGTTGACCGCCGGCTGGGCGAGTTCGATCTCAGCCAGGCCGAGCGTACGAGTGAGCGACCACAATTCGTTCATCTGCTCTCGTGTGAGGATCCTGGTCAGCCCGGGCAGCGTCTCGGCGCCACCTCCTTCTTCGCCGAAGCGGAGCGAACCGTCCGCGAAGACCACGCACCGGACTTCGGAAGGGGACGGCTCGCTGCGGGCCCCTTCGCCGATCATGACCACGAGATCGAGCGAGAAATCGGCCGGCGGCTCGAGCTCCACCGCGATGGGGGAAGCTGATGGCGGTGCGGCACATCCGCCGAGGGTGAGGAGCAGCGCGCCCAGAGCAGTTCGAGCAAACACCGCAGGAGTGTAAGCGGCGAAGGGGCGTGCGCCGAGCGGCGGCGGAGTGTCCTTTGTCTGAACCGGGCCGCTGCGATACCCTGCCGCTCGATGAACGTCAGCGCGCGGTGGATCAACGACTACCTCGAACCTCCCGCTTCTCCCGAGGAACAGGCGGAGCTGCTCACCCGGGTGGGGTTTCCGCTCGAGCACAGCGAGCTCCTCGAGGACGGCGATCGGCGCCAGGACTTCGAGATGACCTCCAACCGCGGTGACTGTCTCTGTCACGTCGGACTGGCCCGGGAGATCGCCGCGGTCAGCGGGCGGATGCTGAAGGCGCCGGTGACGAAGACGCCTTCCAACCTCGGGCCCCCGGCCGCGAAGCTCATCCGGGTCACCAACCGCGAACCGGACCTCTGTCCGTACTACTCGGCGCGGGTGATCCGCGGCGTGACCGTTGCGCCCTCTCCGCAGTGGCTCCAGGAGCGGCTCATCGCCCGGGGCGACATTCCCCGCAACAACATCGTCGACGCCACCAACTTCGTCCTCTTCGAGCTCGGACAGCCGACGCACGTCTTCGATCTCGCAGCGCTCGAAGGCCCGGAGATCGTCATCCGCCGCGCGGCGAAGGACGAACCGTTCCTGCCCATCGGCGAGGGCGCTCGCGAGATCCGACTCGATCCCCAGGATCTGGTGATCGCCGACGCGCGGGTTCCCGTCGCGCTGGCCGGCGTCAAGGGCGGCGCGCCGAGCGCTGTGTCCGCGAGCACGCGGGACATCGTGATCGAGTCCGCCACCTTCGATCCCGCCACGGTGCGGCAGGCCAGCCGGCGACATGGCATCGAGAGCGATTCGTGCTATCGGTTCGAGCGCGGCGTTCACGCCGGGCAGGTCAATCCGGCTGCGGAGCGACTGGTGCAGCTGGTGCTGGAACTGGCCGGCGGGGAGCTGGCCGATGGCGTCGTCGCCGACGGCGCTCCGCTCCCTGCACCCGTGTGCGTCGACATGCGCTGTCCGCGCTGCCGGGCACTGCTCGGGGTCGAGATCAGTGACGACGAGATGGTGTCCGCGCTCGGCCGGCTAGGCTTCGAGCCGTCGCGAAAGGGCGAGCGGATCTGCTGCACCGTGCCCGTCCATCGACTGGACATCCAGCGGGAGATCGATCTCATCGAAGAGGTCGGGCGCATGTATGGGCACGAGCGCATCCCGATCGAAGAACGGCCTCGTCCATTGATTCTGGCACCACCACAGCACCGCGAGTTGGCCAAGCAAGCGGTGCAGGAGGCGCTCGTGGGCATGGGTTTCGTCGAGACGATCACGCCCTCGCTCATCGGCGAAGAGGCGGCCGCGGCCTTCCTTCGTCCCGGCACGGAAGTCCTCCGCGTTGCCGACGCGCGGGCCCGCCTGGAGCCGGCGCTGCGACCGAGTCTCCTGCCCAGCCTGCTGCGCGTGCGCGCCGACAACGCCCGCCAGCGGGTTGGCGAGCTTCGGCTCTTCGAATCCGCCGCGACCTTCTGCCGGGTCGGGACGGTCAGTCGGGAAGAAACGCACCTGGGCCTCATCGTCGACGGGAACCCTCCGCAGAGCGGGCTCCGGTTGATCCGGGGCGTGCTCGATCGGCTCGCGCGCTTGCTGCTGGGTCCCGACGCCTCCATGGACGTCACGCCGGACGACACCCTCCCCTGGCTTGCGCCGGGGCGCTCGTGACCATCGCGGGGGAAGCCGTCGGCCACCTGGGCGTCATCGCTCCCGCCGCGCTGAAGCGGTTCGACCTGGACGAACCAATCGTCGCCGCGGAGCTGGGACTGTCTCGCTTCTACGACGGCTATCCACCGGAAACAGAAGCACACGCGCTGCCGAGCTTCCCTGCCATCGAGCGCGACGTCTCCGTCATCGTCGGCGAACAGGTGCCCTGGGCCGCGCTGGCCGGCACCGCTCAGTCGCAGCAGCCGGAGCTGATGGAGGCCATCGAGTTCGTGACCGTCTTTCGGGGCAAGCCGATTCCGCCGCGGCACAAGTCGGTGACCCTGCGCTGCCGGTTCCGGGCTCCGGACCGGACCCTGACCCACGACGAGGTCGATCCGCAGATGGCGCTCGTCGTGCGGCGCTCGAGCGCGAGCACGGCGCCGAGATTCGCAGCTGACCTTCTGGCCCGGAGGCCCCCTTGTCACTGTCCGGTCAACCCGTCGGCGATCTCCTGGAAGCGATCGCCGCCAAGAGTCCCACGCCGGGAGGCGGGGCGGTTGCCTCGCTGACGGCTGGTCTGGCCGGAGCGCTGGCCCGAATGGTCGTGAACTATTCGACCGGTCGCCGGGATCTCGATGGGCACGACGCGCTGCACGCTCGCGCTCTTCGGCAATTGACGAAGAGCGGTCGCCGAGCGCTGGAGCTGGCGGACGTCGATGCGCAGGCGTATGCCCAGCTCAACCGGCTGTGGAAGCTCCCGAAGGATGATCCGGTGCGCACGGCCGAATGGACGGAGGCGGTCTCGGCGGCCATCGCCGCACCGCGGGAAATCCTGGAACTCTCCGTGGATCTGCTCCGCCTGTTCGACGAGCTGGTCCAAGCGAGCAATCGAATGCTGCGCAGCGACCTGGCCATCGCCGCCGTGCTGGCGGAGGCCGCGGCTCGCGCCGCCGCCTGGAACATACGCATCAACCTGCCCCAGCTCGGGAATCCGGAAGTCGCCAAGCTGATGGCGGAGTCGATGGCAGCGCTGGCCGAAGAGGCTCGGCGGCTGTGCGAGCGGATCGAGCGCGGCTGTGGGGATGAGACGACGAGCTGGTGAAGTCGGCCGATCGTCGATGCCGATAGAGCCCGGATGATGCGCGGCGAGGACAGGGTGGAGCTGACCGGCTTCGGGCCATGGCCGGCCGCCGGACAGGACGCCCGGCCGGACGATTCACGACCGCGCCGTCGGTTCCTCGCCGTTTGGTACCGCTGCTGCCATGCGTACGGCCGACTCTATCGCAATCACAACGAGACCGCCTACGAAGGCCGCTGTCCCCGGTGCGGAGCAAGGGCCCGCGCGGTCATCGGTCCCGGGGGCACGACGCGTCAGTTCTTCGAAGCGCGGTAGAGAAACCCGGGACAGCCTCCATTCTCCCCGGGGATGGGAAGACATG
This sequence comes from uncultured Planctomycetota bacterium, assembly GCA_963697235.1. Classification (GTDB taxonomy): domain Bacteria; phylum Planctomycetota; class Phycisphaerae; order Phycisphaerales; family SM1A02; genus CAVONJ01. The sequence continues at coordinate 521,087 of CAVONJ010000023.1, read as the reverse complement.
AGGCTGTCCCGGGTTTTCAGATGACTCGCTTGGGACGGCTCCCGGCGACGGGCTGCTTCGCACTTCTTCCGCTTTCGGCGCCGCCGGATTGGGACTTCACCGTCTCGTCAAGCTCCTTGCGGCGAGCGGCCTCGACCAGACGGTTCAGGGCTCCGACCGATCGGCCACCGCCATAGAGCGAGGTGGCGGTCAGGCCGGTGGCTTCTCGCTCCAGATCAGCATCGAGGAAGGGTCGCGCACTCGGCAGGCCTTGTCGGGCAGCGCGGCCGAAGCGGGTTCCAATCATGAGCACGCCGATGAGACACACGACGGGCATGGCGAGGAACTTCGCGTAGAACTCGAATTCCGCGCCGTTGGCGCGGGCGAGATCGACGTGCGACGTGATCACCTCGTAGGGGCGGAGGGCACTGCCCTGCCAGGGCATGTGAAAGAGGCCGCCCATGGGCAGCGTGAGCGCGGTGACGATCACCGTCCACGTCAGCGCGCTGACCGCTTCGTTCACACCCGTCGCCGAGGTGGATGCGGTGATCATCACCATCACCGTCACCATGAGCACGAGCACCACCAGCGAGATCGATCCTGCGGCGAGGGAGAGATCGATGATGTCGTCGAAGAACAGGTCGAACTTCGAGCGCACGGTGACCGGGCCCGGCTCGGCACCTCGAGGCAGCATGTCGGCCTGTGAGAGCAGGGCCACCTCCTTGGGCCGCTTGTTCCTGCCCGGCTCGACCGGCTTGACGACCGGCTCCATCTGTAAACTCTGGTAGCGGAGATCGGTGAACGTCGCCAGCGACCAGATCGTCACCTGTGCCGTCAGCGACAGAGCGACGATCCAGCAGCAGATGGTGACTGACACCCACAGTCGACGAAGGGCGTGGTCAACGGGACGACCCTCGTTCTCGGACATTCGCAACCTCCTGGGCCAGAGCGCACGTGTTGACGGCGCCGGCCGATCACCTCGCCATCCATCGACCAGATCGACTGGGCACTGCACGGCACCCACGGGATCGCGCAGAAATCCCCCCGTCCGGATGCCCCAGGCGAGACGGGGGGCGGGTCTCCGGAAGCGAGGTTCGCCTATCATCCCCACCACCCGAAGCACGGTTCCTAAGGCTCTTCGTCGGTCCCGAGGTCCTCATGCCCGCCGCAGTGCGCCCTGACCTGAACCCACTGGATCCCGCGGTGCTGGACGGCGTCGTTCACGGCGAAATCCGTCTTGCTCCGGAGCAGGCGCGGCGCTCTACCGGGATCTGCCGATTCAAGAGCTCGGCCGCTGGGCCGACGCCCGCTGCCGGCAACTGCACGGCGACTCGATCCGCACGTACGTCATCGATCGGAACATCAACTACACGAACGTGTGCACCGCGAAGTGCACGTTCTGCGCATTCCGGCGCGACGGTCACGAGGACGACGCGTACACGCTCGAGCCGAAGACGTGCTCCGAAGAAGATCGAGGAGCTCGTCGCGATCGGCGGCACGCAGATCCTGATGCAGGGCGGCATGAACCCGGATCTGCCGCTCTCGTGGTACCTCGACCTGCTGCGCGCGATCAAGGAGCGATTTCCCGCGCGTGCACGTGCACGCGTTCAGCCCGCCGGAGTTCATCGAGTTCGTCCACTTCTTCGATCCGCCCGGCGGCACGCTCGAGGAGAAGCTCCGCCACGTGATGACGCAGCTGCAGACAGGCGGGCCTCGACTCGATTCCCGGCGGCGGCGGCGAGATCTTCGCCCCCGCCGTGCGCCGCAAGATCGGCCTCGGCAAGTGCGACGCCGAGGCGTGGCTCACGACGATGCGCGTCGCGCACGAGCTGGGCATGAACACCTCGGCGACGATGATGTTCGGTCACATCGAGGGCGTCGCCGACCGCATCCACCACATGGAGCTCGTCCGGCGCGTGGCAGGATCGGGCATCGCGCGACTTCGCCGCCAGCGGCGGCGGCCGCTACATGGCCTTCATCGCCTGGCCGTTCCAGCGCGAGAACACGCCGCTCGGCCGGGTGCGCGAGTGGGGAGCCGGGCGACGGCGACGACCTCGAGCAGCCCTTTCCCGGCGACGTCGTCGCGCGCCTCGACGGCAGCGGAGACAAGGACGAGCACCCGGAGTTCGGCCGGCGGTTGCGCCTCGCCGGCGGCGAGCGACTACCTGCGCACGCAGGCACTCAGCCGCCTCTACCTCGACAACGTCTACTCGATCGGCGCGAGCTGGGTGACGATGGGGCCGCACATCGGGCAGGTCGCGCTCTTCTACGGCGCGAACGACATGGGCTCGGTCATGATGGAGGAGAACGTCGTCAGCGCGGCCGGCACCACGTACTGCCTCGACGAGCCGATGATCTGCCGGCTGATCCGCGACGCCGGGTTCGTCCCCGCCCAGCGCGACAACGCCTACGACCTGCTCAAGATCCATGACGGGCCCGAGCGCCCCCGATCTCCGGATCACCGACTGGTCGACGGTCCGGGCGCAGCGACTGCATGTCCAGGCGCCCGCCCCACCGGAGCCCGTGCAGCTGACGCGGAGCGGGGAGTAGAATTGGGGGGCCGGACCTGATTGTGCGCCGGGGGGGAGGGCTCACCATGCTCGACGACAACGCCCCTTTCGTCCAATGACGCAGCAGATCAGCCGCTCTGCCTGCATTGCCTCCGGCCGCTCAGTTCGCCCGCTCACTTCTGTCCCCATTGCGGCGTGCCCAACAGCGTCTACGCAACCACCGCCCCCCTCGAACAGATTTGGTCGTTCGGCTGGCTGGTGAGCAGACTTCTGTCGCGCCGCCCCTCGGCGCGATCCTCTTCGGTACGACGCTCATCTGCCTTCCGCAAGTCGTCTCGCTGCTCATCCTCATCACAGGCATCGCCCTCGCGCCCACCCACGTGGTCGGCAGCCTTGCGAGCCTGGCCATCGTGATCCTGATCGCTGGACTCCATGCCATCCTGCTGTACCGAGTGGCGTGGTCGTTCTCGCATCCTGGTCCGCCCTCATGAGCTCACCAGCGCACCACCGGACCGTGCCGGCGCGTCTCGCTCGTGCGGTTTCCAGTTCGAGAGTTTCGCTCTGGCGAGTTGGCACCAATGCGTGGCGCGGAGGGCGAAGCAGGCGGCTTGCCATGCCGCCGATGCAGCCCGACAACGCCACGCGTCGGCGGCCGTCAGCGAGAAACTGGTGGACTGGAAACGGCACTACCATGTGACCGAGAGTAGAAGCAAACACTCTCGATCGAGGGCGGGATAATGGGACTCCACCGATGATGAGAAACATCGGTCCCTACCGTGTTCAGCGCGAAATCGGTCGCGGCGGTATGGGTCGGGTCTTGCTCGCCCGGGATGCGCGACTGGCAGCGCGACGTCGCCATCAAGTCACTCTCGCCCGAATTCACCGAGGATGAGGAGCGGCTCGCCCGATTCAGGCGCGAGTCCAGGATCATTGCCCAGCTCAATCATCCGCATATCGCACAGATCTACCACCTGCTGGAGCAGGAGGGGCAAGTCCACCTCGTCCTCGAGTACGTCCCCGGGAGGTCGCTGGCGGAGATGATCGAGCGGGGAGGCGCACTTGACCTCGAGACGGCCCTCGGCGTCTGCACACAGATCGCCCTCGCCATGGAGGCGGTGCACGCCCGGGACATCGTTCACCGTGATCTCAAGCCGGCCAACATCCGAGTCACGGATGACGGCACTACCAAGGTGCTCGACTTCGGCGTTGCCCGCTTTTCTCCAAGTGGAGAGGATGCGGCGTCCGCCGCCATCGAGGGGTCGGACGAATCGGCGATCGGTCGCACGATGCTGGCCGGCACACCGGGGTACATGGCGCCGGAACAGGCGGAAGGCGACCGGGTCGATGCCCGAGCCGACATCTTCTCATTCGGATGCATACTCTACGAGTGCTTGACCGGCCAGCCGGCTTTCCCCGGCACCACGAGCGCCGACCGGATCGCCGTCACCCTCACCGCCGAACCCGACTGGTCCCAGCTGCCGGTCGAGCTACCCGATGGTGTTCACCGGCTCCTCGTGAAGTGCCTGACCAAGAACGTCGTTGATCGGCTGCAGCGCATTTCGGAGGCACGTGCGGTCCTGGATGCAGCGATCGACCGGCACCTCACACCGACGCCCCACGCCGAATCCGGATCGCGCATTGCCGACAATCTGCCGGCGATCACGACTTCGTTCGTGGGTCGGTTCAAGCAGCTCGAGGAGCTCTCACGGCTGCTCTCCGAAACTCGCCTCCTGACGCTGACCGGGGTGGGGGGAGCCGGCAAGACGCGTCTCGCGGTCGAGCTGTGCGCCGAGTGAAAGGGTGCTTTCCCGATGGCGTCTCTCTCATCGAACTCGCCGGGTTGACCAACCCCGAACTTGTCCCCACCGCGGTTGCCGCGGCACTTGGCGTCAAGGACCGCGCGAACAGCACGACGATCGAAGTGCTCTCGGAGCATCTGGCGGCGAGCACGATGCTGCTTGTCATGGACAACTGCGAGCGACTGCTCAACACGGCATCGGATCTCATCATCCGACTCCTGCGGGCAGTGCCATCACTGCGCATCATCGCGACGAGCCGCGAGGCTTTGAAGGTTCCCGGCGAACACGCTTGGCCGGTGCCGAGCCTCTCCGTACCCGAGCGTGACGATCCCGGTTCGGTCGCGGCCTCCGAAGCCGTGATCCTGTTCGCGGAACGGGCGCGTGCCGTTCGGCCCACGTTCACGCTTACCGCGTCCAATGTAGAAACGGTGATCAGCATCTGCCGGAGGTTGGACGGACTCCCGCTGGCGATCGAGCTCGCGGCCGCCCAGATCCGAGGCCTGACACCGGAGGAGATCGACGCTCGTCTTGACGATCGCCTCCGCCTGCTCATTCTGAAGTTGCGCGGCGTAGCGAAGCGTCATCACACTCTCCGCGCCGCATTGGACTGGTCGTACCGGGCGCTCAGCGACAGTGAACAGAGGATGTTTCGGGGGTTGTCGGTATTCGCGGGCGGGTGGACGCTTCACGGTGCGGCCGCTGTGTGCGGCCCCGGCGGCCATGTAGAAGAAGACCGCGATCTCGACGACCTCGGTCTCATCGACCTGCTCACCCGTCTCGTCGACAAGTCGCTCGTGATCGCCGACCATGCGGGACGAGAAACACGCTACCGGCTACTCGAGACGGTGCGACAGTATGCCGCGGAGTTGCTTGAAGAGAAGGGCGAAGCGAGCGTGGTCCGGAGCGCCACCTGGACTTCCATCTGATTCTGGCTGAGCGCCGAGCCGCAGCTAAAGAGTGCCGATCAGGCTGAGGTGCTCGCTCGGCTTGAAGCCGAGCACGAGAACCTACTGGCGGCGCTCGACTACGCCGACCACGTCGAAAGGGCGCAGAGCGGGCCCTTCGACTGTGCGGCGCCATGCGGTGGTTCTGGCGCATGCACGGTCATTTCAAGACCGGATTCGAGGCCTGCCGCAAGGTCCTCGCCCGCCCGAGTGCCCGGGCGCCGACTGCGGCGCGGGCCGCAGCGCTGCACACCGCGGCCGGGATGGCCTTGAGCCTCGGTGATTACGAGGGGACCATCACCCTCGCAAGCGAAGCGCTCGACATCGATCGCACACTGCGGAATCGCGATGGTGTCGCCCGCGCGCTCAACAGCCTCGGCAACGCTGCCTACTATCGCGGCGACCTCGAGGAGGCGATCCGGCGCCACGCGGAAGGACTGGCGATCCGGCGCGAGCAGAAGGACGAATCCGGGATCGCCACGTCCTTGAACAACCTCGCGAATGTGGCGAGTGACCGGGGTGAGTCCGCCGAGGCAAGAGGCATGTACGAGGAGGCCCTCCAGATCAACCGGCAGGCGGGCAACCGAGCGTGGCAGGCCATCAACCTCAACAACCTGGGCATCCTGGCGTTCTACGACGGTGACCTCGGCAAGGCCAAGCGCCTGCACGAGGAGAGCCTGGACCTCCGGCGTGCGTTGGATGACCGACACGGTATTGGCGAGTCGCTCAATCACCTGGGCAAGGTGGCCCGTGAAGGCGGTGATTTCGATCACGCGAGACACCTGCATGAGGAGAGCCTCACGTTGCGGCGCGACCTCGGCGATAGACTCGGAATGGCCGATTCACTCGATGACACGGCCAAACTCGCCGCGCGTCTGGATGCCGTCGATCTCGCGGCGCGTCTGTTTGGTGCCGCCGAGAGGCTTCGCGAAGAGATCAGAGCTCCCCGTCCGATGCGAGAGCAGTTCGAGGTCGATGCGTGTCTGACTCCTGCGCGAAGGCGCTTGGTGATCAGAGGTTCGAGGCACTCGTCGACACCGGTCACCGGCTGCCACTCGATGAAGTATTGGTCGACGCGCTCTCCTGGCTCGCCGCCGACCGAGGACACGCCGAGGCCCCCACCCGTTAGCCCGAGAAGCCGCGGCGCCTCCGTTTGACCGGTTGGGACCTTGAGTCTCCACCCGCACGCGACGATCCGGCGCATCATTCGGGCGCCGGGGAGGTTGCCCCGCCGGCTGTCGCGGGACGTGCGTGCGTCACGGTTGCTGGATCCGGGAGAGGCGGCAGATCGAACGTGGCGCGCAGCTCATTCTGTCTCTTGAGGAGCGTGGCAAAGTCGTCGTTGGTCACCATCGTCATGCCCTGCACCTGGCCGATGCTGAAGGGCACCTCGCTCCCTAACGCATTTCCCACATCGGGATCGGGAGAGAGGATGAGGATCCACAGGTCCGGATCGCCACTGTTCAGATCGATGCCGTGATACGTGAAGACGATGTCGCCCAGACGATGCGCGATCACATCGGGAGGCAGGGCGTCGATGGCCTTCTGGACCTCGATGTGCCGCCGACCGGGCGGCAGCTGCTGGAGCCCTTCCAGCGTCGTATCGCCGACCGGAATATCCGCTTCGTTGGTCACCGAATTGTCGCCGATGAAGAACGCCGGACCAAGCAATCCCTCGCTGACCAGCAGCGCCGCGTGCTCGGGTCCGCGGCCTTCGTGGCCCGCAGCGTAGTCGGCAACCGCTGCCGCAGCCGGCTCCATCTGGACGGCAGCGCCGACCTGGTTCATGAATCCCCCGCGGCCCGAGACCATCAGGAAGACCCAACCGAAGTAGCCGGCGAGCCCGAGCAGCGAGGCGACCGCGGGCGCCGTCACCACGGCCAGGCTCGCCCGGGGCCCGGAGACCCGCTGTCCGACCATGACCATCAGCGTCGCGCTCACGACCCACCAGATCGCGCCGACCCACGAGCCGCAGTACGGACCGAGACACGGAATCGCGAGAACGGCGTTGCATCCGGCGCTGTAGCACAGCGCTTCATAGGTGCGCCCGATCGTGAACGAGGAACCTCCGGTGACCATGAGCAGCCCCTGCGCGATCAGACCCCAGATGGCGATGCAGAGCAGGCTCCAACACACGCCGCCCAGCATCATCCCCAGACCGACGAGCGTCGGCTCGATGAAGTCTCGGTTCCGCGTGATCGCCATGATGACTCCGATCGCCACGAAGGGCAGACCGACGCCTCCGAACCAGAGCACCAGCCACGTGACGGCCGCGAACCACCACGCTTGGCCGACGGAGCTCTCCGGCGGCAGCGAACGCATGACCCGATGGGGGTTGGTCATGGCCAGACCGATCATCGAGAACCACGACCGCAGACGACCCTCCTTCTCCCGTCGCAGCCAGGGCAGCTGATCGGTTTGCGTCTGCTCCTCTTCCATGCCTTCGGCCGGCCGGAGGACCATCTCGTCCATGTCGATCTGCTGATGGCAGTTCACGCACTCGAACGAACGGGGCGTCAGATGACCTCGCTCGTCGGTGCCGTAGTACGCCTGATCACAGTGCGGACAGCAAAACTGGACGCTGTTGACGAGAAAGTCTGCGTCGCTGGGCTTGAAGACCGTTCCGCACTCCGGGCACTCCCGCGCCTTCAGATTCCAGAGGGGATAGTCGCACTTCTGGCAGCGCATGGAGGGAACTCCGGGAACGGCCGCAGCCGCGTGAGGACGGTCGTGTCACGCGCCGGACGCGCAGACGCGCTCGGCGAGGAACACCATGAGCCCACGCGCTGCGCCGGACGCGCTGGTACGAAGGCGGTGTGGACAGCATACCCTGACGGCCTTGATCATCGAGACCCGGGCACCTCTTCGGCCGCGAGCGGAGCTCGCGCCGGTCTCGAGTGGGTCACGGAGCGTGGATCGGGGAGCGGAGGTAGGCCGAGCGCCGCGCGGTACGCATTCTGCCGGGTGAGCTTCTCCGGCAGCTCCGCAAGGAGCAAGGCTTCAACCGTGCCGTCGCCGAGACCGACGAAGATCGGATCCAGCGGCCGCAGCGGCAGATTTTGCTCGGGATCGGGGAGGAAGACCACGAGCCAGAGCTTCGCGTCAGGCGCGGAGAGGTCCACGCCGTGATACGTGAACACGAAGTCGCCCAGCCGATGCGCAACGGTGTCGGCCGGCAGGGCAGCGGCGGCGGCCTGAGCCACGAGCTGCTGGCGATTCGGGGGAAGAAGCTGAAATCGCTCGAGCGTGGTGTCTGCCGTCGGAGTCCCGGCCATCGACGACTGCGAGTCGCGGCTGAGCAGGTCGCCGGCGGCCAGCTGTCCCGACGTCACCAAGAGCAGTGCATGCCCCGGGCCGCGCCCATCATCCGGCGACGCGCACGAGAGCACTGCTCGAAGAACGGGCTGGACCTCGGGGGGCATTCCCCCACTCCACCCTCCGCTGGCCACACGGCCCAGCATCCCGCTGGGGGCAAGCGCCACCAGCATGACCAGCGCCACGAAGCCCGCTCCGAGCAAGACGGTCGGCGTGATCACCGCGAAGGCAGCGCGACCGCCGTGGCAACCGTGGGCGCTCTTGGTCATCAGCGTCGCGCTGACCAGCCACCAGCCGTACCCGGCCATGTGCACGCAGCCGCACGCGGGCACGGCGAAGAGGGCATTTGCCCCGGCACTGTAGAAGATCGCCTGCGCCGTCCGCCGCATCGGTACGGCGACGCCGCCGGTCAGAACCAGCAGTCCGTGCGTGAGCCAGACCCAGAGCAACGGAAGGACGGCGAAGGAGCCCAGGAACACGAGCTGCTGCACGATCCCCTGCTGCAGCACCATCCTTCCCAGCATCGCACCGCCGAGGCTGCTTCGGCCGACGAAGCCGACGATCGAGAGAATCACGATGGAGGGAATGATCTGACCGACCAGAAGGAAGATCGCGTTCGTGACGTACATGTACAGCCACGCGCGCCCATCGAGACGTCCTGGGGAATGGCTCGCATCAGGCTCTGCGGCCGGGTCAGCGCTGCCGCGATCGTCGCCAGCCACGCCTTGATGACACCGCGCTGGTCCCGGTCGAACCAGGGCATGGTGTCCACCAAGGTTTGCGCTTCGGTGACACCTTCCGTCGGGCGAAGCACCATGTCATCCATCGCGACCTGGCGATGGCAGGAGACGCACTCGAACTCCGTCGGCACGAGATGTCCGCGCCTCCCCGGTGCCGTAGTAGCTCTGATCACAATACGGACAGCAGAACCGGACGGCGTTCGGCACGAACTCCCGCTCGCTCGGCCGAAACCGTGCGCCGCACTCCGGACACGCTCGAGCCTTGATGTTCCACAGCGGGTAGTCGCAGTTCTTGCAGCGCATGAGAACCTGTTTCGAGCGCTCCGTCGCTCCGGGGAACACACTCGCTCTCGGACGGCCGCGCCGCAGCGAGTCCGGGGGCGGTGATCGGCCGCGAAACGCAACAGGCTGAAGCACTCCCTCGAGCCCGATGCGACGACCTCCGGACGCGAGTCAATTCTCCGGCGCGTTGCGCATGACGCGCTGACGGAACGCCTTCATCAGCTGCAGTGTCAACGGTCCGACCGAGCCATCGCCGATGATGTGCTCATCGACCTGGGTCACACCAATGATCTCCGCGGCGGTGCCGGTCAGGAAGATCTCCTCTGATTCGAGAATCGTCTCGAGCTTGCAGCTACGGAACTCGACCGCAAGCCCGTGGGCAGGTATCAGCTCCTCGATCAGGAACGCACGCGTGATACCGTGGAGAATGCCCGCTTCCGGCGGCGGCGTGAACACCCGGCCGTCGCGCACGAAGAAGATGTTGTCCCCGGTACACTCAGCGACCTCGCCGCGGATGTTGAGCATGATTGCTTCGAGCACATTGGCGTCGATGGCCTCGATCTTGGCGAGGATGTTGTTCAGATAGTTCAAGCTCTTGATCGCGGGGTCCAGGCATTCGATCGGAATGCGCGGCCGCTTCGCCACGATCACCTTCATTCCGCTCTCGTACAGTTCGGGCGGGTAGAGGGCGATCTTGTCGACGATGATGAAGGTACCAGCCTTGGCACAACGGAAGGGATGCAGCCCGAGCGTGCCGACACCACGGGTGAAGACCAGCCGGATGTACGCATCCCGAAGCCCGCTCGCGGCGACCGTCTCCCGGATGGCCGCATCGATCTCCGCCATGGTGTACGCAGGCGTCAGGCGAATCTTCTCCGCCGAGGCGTACATGCGCCGCAGGTGCGAACCGAGCTTGAAGATCCGCCCGTCGTAGACCCGGATCCCTTCGAAGCAGCCGTCTCCGTACAACAACCCATGGTCGAAGACGGAGATCTTCGCCTGCTCCCGGTCAACGAGCTTCCCGTCCAGCCAGATCTTGGACATAGGCGGGGAGTGTAGCAAATCGCGCTGTGCCCTTGCCGGTGCCGTTTGCCCTGTCGTCATGAGGTCCTCTTCCTTCCCAAGAGCTTCGGCAGCTCGAGATGCTGATTGAAACCAGACTCACCACGGAGAGCCGCGAAGGACCGCGGAGAGATGCATGCTGGCGCCGGCGCGGACCAGATCTCGCCATCGAACACGTATCATAAACCGAATCCACCGCCCGCAAGCAAGCCCGTGGAGCGGCTGCCTCACTTCACTGTGTTGTCGACGTCGCACACGCGGACTGGCCCACTCAGAGCCTCCTCCGCGCCCCTCCGCGGCCCTCCGCGGTTGATTTTCCCTCGATGGCCGCTGAGCAGTCTTTGGGGGGAAGCAGAGGTAAGGACCGTTCGCACCTCTTCATCGGCTCATGACGAATCGCTGGATCGCGCGCGACGCCCTGGTCGTCGTTGCTGGGGACGATCTGGTCCGCCATCGCCTTGACGGCCGGACGCGCGTTCTCGACGGCAACGCTGAAACCTGCCCACTCCATCATGCCCAGGTCGTTCTCCGCATCGCCGATGGCCATCACCCCGTCGCGCTGGATGTTCATCCGACGGGCAATGCGTTGCAGGGCGATGCTCTTGTCGACCAGGGGATGCATGATCTGGATCACATGGGGATTGCTCCTGAACAAGGCGACGCGCCGGGATCGCCAGTAGCGCTGCGAGATCAGATCGAGCACCGGGGCAATCTGCTCGGGCGATCCCGCCAGGTCCAGCCGGGTCAGCGGCTTGTGGTAGTGCGGTTCCAGTGGACCGACATAGTCTGGATCGATGGCCAGACCGGCCAGCTGCTCGAGTCGACGGTCGACGCGGTCGGTAAACGTGTCGTCGATCGCTTCCAGGCCGACCAGCAGCTCGGGAACAAGGGCCCGGGACTCCTGCACGATCTGGCGGACGAGTTCGCCGTCGAGCGGCTGATGATGCTGCGGACACTCGTCCAGCGGATTCCAGATCACCGCGCCGTTGTAGTTGATGATCGGGCTGAAGAGGTCGAGCGCCCGGACGATCGAATGCATGCCGCGCGGCGGTCGAGCGGTGGCGAGGACGATCACGCACGCGGTGCGATCCGCCAGCCGGCACGCCTGGATGACGCCCTGGGCGAGTCGGCCGTCCGAGCGGAGCAGCGTGCCGTCGACGTCGATGGCCAGCAGACGCACCGGCGAGGGCGGGGCAGGGAGCTTGCCGTTGGTGGTGACGGCGCCGGCAGGCGCGGGCGCCGAAGCCAGCGCCGAGGACGCCGACGGCGCGTCTCTCTCCGGACGCGAACCCGCCGCCACGGCGCTGACCCGAGCGGCGGGTGGCGCGGCCGTGAGGAGCGACGTCAGCGCCTCCTCGACGGTCGGATAGAGAAAGCGGTACGCGCGGTCGAGCGCGTGGCGGGGAATCACCCGGTTGCTCACGGCCATGACGTCGGCGATCTTCCCGTGGGTGACTCGAAGGAGCGTTTTGGGCGCCGGGAGCAGTGCCGGCCGCCGCAGCGCCCGCCCCAGTGCTCCGGCGAACTGACGGACGGTCGCCGGATTGGGGCTCGTCGCGTTGATGACGAGCGGCGCATCCGGCAGGTTCAAGGCCAAATCGAAGAGTCCGATCAGATCACGCCAGTGGATCCAGGACAGATACTGTCCTCCGGAACACCAGGGACCGCCAAGGCCGGCGCGGAAGACGGGCAGCAGCTTCTTGAGGATGCCGCCCCGTTCGTCGAGCACGGTTCCGATGCGAAGTACCACGACCCGCGTGCTGGCGCTGCTGGCTCGCCGGGCCTGCTCTTCCCAGCGCAGCGCGAGGCGGGCGAGGAAGTCGCGCCCCACCGGACCCGATTCATCGACGGGGTCCGCCCCGGTCTCGCCGTAGAAGCCGCTCGCCGAGGCTGAAATGAACACCCGTGGCGGCAGGTTCGACTGGCGCACTGCGCTGGCGACCTGGTGCGTCGAATCCACGCGGCTGTCCACGAGGATCTTCCGGGTCACCGAGGACCAGCGACGATCGGCAATCCCCGCCCCGGCGAGATGCACGACCGCATCGCAGCCGTCGATTCGTTGCTGCCAGGCGCCTGGCGCTGCGGGATTCCCCTCCACCACGGTGATGTTCGGATTGGAAGGCGCCGCAAAGAGCCGTGAGGCCCGCTCGCCGTCCCGCGACAGCACGATCAGCCGGTCGCCCCGCTCCAGGCGATCGACCACCAGACGACGGCCGATCAGGCCGGTAGCACCCGTGATGAAGATTCGCATTGGTGTGGCCGGCGCGCTGCGGCGTGAAGCTCACGCCGCGTCCTCTCGAGCACGAAGTATAGAGCAGGTTGCGTCAGCCCGCGGCGAATCGCTTCAGTGGACACCGGCCAGCTTCTTGGCTTGGGCGAGGGTCCGATCGAACATCGGTGGAGTGAGACGGCCGGTGAAGGTGTTCTGCTGGCTGACGTGGTAGGACGCCAGCAGCGCCATCGACCCGATGGTCACGCTGGCACCGTGGCCGAACGGAGGACGCGGCCGCGGAATCGTCTCCCCTAGTTCCTTCAAGGCGCGAATCGAGGCGCTCCACGCCAGCGATCCCAGGCACAGCACGACCTTCGGGCGCAGCAGGTCGATCTCCTGGACAAGATAGGGAAGGCAGTTGGCCGCCTGGCGAGTCGTCGGCTTGTTTGCCGGCGGCGCGCAGCGCACGGCTGCGGTGATGTAGACGCCCCGCAGACGCAGCCCATCCCCGATGCGCGTGGCGTGCGGCTGATTCGCCAGGGACGCGCGGTGCAGCGCCGCGTACAGGAAGTCGCCGGACCGGTCCCCCGTGAACATACGACCGGTGCGGTTCGCGCCGTGTGCCCCGGGGGCCAAACCGACGATGAGGATCCGCGCCGTCGCATCGCCGAAGGAGGGCACCGGCGCCGCCCAGTACGTCCAGTCGGAATACGACTTGCGCTTCCCCCGAGTCGCCCACCTCGTGACAGTACCGGCGCAGCTCGGGGCACCGGCAGCAGCGGATCACCTGCTCCTGCAGCAGAGCCAGTTCCTGCCGCCGGCTGATTGTCGCCAAGGGTCAGCTCTCGTCCGGTTCGGCATCGAGCGGAAGGAGGTTCAGACCGCCGGCCGCGTCGAGCGAGAGTTCGTAGGTCTGACCGACGCGCACCGGCTTGTACACGGCTTCGCCCTGGGCCACCCGAACGCCCATCGACGCCGCCATCTTGGGATCGGTGGCGATCTGCCAGAAGTGCTCCCAGATGCGCTGCTGGAAGTGACCCATCTCCCCCACTGCGTAGGCCGGCGGTACCGCCCCCGGCGTATCGATGGGAAAGCCGTCGATCGGGCGCATCCGGTCCGAGTAGACGCGTCGCAGCAGCATGAGGGTGTGACCGGCCAGGGGATGGCCCTGCGCCACGTCGTTGAATTCGAACTTGACGATCCAGGCGTCGACGGTCAGCACGTCACCGGGAAGCGTGAATCGCTGTCGAGCGAGCTCTGCACCGTCCTCGTCGAGCTCGACCAGAAGCACGTCCGTGCTCTCGATCGCGCCAGCCGGATCCAGCTGCTGGGCCTCGATCGAGAGGTGGGCCACCCGCCGGGTGCGACTGAGACGCTCCACCATCTCCTGCCGCGCTGCCAGCCGCTGGGCCATCTCCTGGTTGAGCGTCTGCAGATCCTCGATCATCCGGGCCTGCTGGTCCTGACTGACCTTCCAGAAGACGCCGATCGCCAGACCGCAAAGCGTGAGCGAAACCACCGTCGTGCGAATGAGTGCGAGCATCGTTCCTCCCGGCAAACACCCCTCCATCGTAGCCTTCCATTCGTCCGTTTCGGCCACCGACCACCGGTCTTTTCTCCTGGTGCAGAAACATGAAGTGATCGAGGTTTCGGGCCGATAACGTGAGACGATGTGCGATCTTGGCCCGACACGTCGAATTCCGAATCCAAGAAGGCAGCTCGCGGCGTTCGTCCTGCTGCTCGCGCTCGTTCCCGGCCCCTGGTGTTTCGGAGCCGCGCCGCCGAACGATCCGATGCGTGCCTCCGCGCCCATCACCGTGCTGCAGCGGCTGGTACGCCACTTCGACTTCGAAGAGGCCGAGCGAAGCCCGGTCCCGATGCCGACCCACTTCTACCGCGTCGGCCAGGAGCAGAGCGAGACCGCGCAGGGCTTCCCGCTGTTCGGCCAGATGGGCCCGCGCCGTGATCTGGCCTACACCGGCCGCTGGTCGTTCGGGTTCGAACTGGCCGGGGGATCGATGGCCGCTCGCATTCCCACGGGCGTGCTGCCGGTGATGCCGGGAAGCGACTACCGGGCCGCCGTCAAGGTCAGGACGAGCGGGCTGCACCACGCCCGTGCCCGTCTGATCGCCTGGCTGCACGACAGGAGCGGCGCGGCGATCGAAGCGAGTCGCGTGACGAGCCCTCCGCTGGTGAGCGAGGACCACTGGGAGACCCTCGCGGTCGACGTGCCGGGCGACTTCCCGAGCGCCACCGGCCTCATCGTCGAGCTTCAGCTGGCCCAGCCCCGACTCTTCCGTGGAGCCTCGCTGGCCGAGAACGAGCCGGTGTCAGAGGACTACGCCGGCCGTGTCTGGTTCGACGACCTGAAGGTCTGGCTTCTGCCGCGTCTGGAAATGAGCAGCGGGGCGCCCGGCAACGTCTTCGTCGATCCAGACCCGCCGACCCTGTTCTTGCTGGTCAACGACCTGATCAGCGAACGACTGCTCGCGCGGCTGCGCGTGCACGACCTCGACGGTCACACGGTGGTCGATCGACGGCTGGAGCTGGAGCACGGGGAGCGGCCGCTACGCATCGACCTCCCTGCACTGCCGTTCGGATGGTACCGGTCCAGCGTCGAGCTCCTCGAGCAGGAAGCGTCGGTCGGGCACCGGACGGTGGACTTCGCCTACGTTCCGGCGCCCGAACCCCGGCCCGCGACGAAACACACTTCGTTCGGGGTGGAGCTGTCGTCCTTCTCGCCGATCGAGGAGCGGCTCGTCTCGATCCTCGGCGTGGGCAGCGCGGTGATCCCGGTCGGCGTCATCAGCGAGGCCGAGCGCGACGCGAACTCGACACCGCAGGAGCGCGGACACGCGCTGGACGCCTGCCTCGCCACGGGCATGGAGCTGATCCTCGAGGTGGATGCGACCGCGGAGCAGGTCGTGCAACGACTGGGCACTGCGCCTCGAGAGCGCGTCGAGCGCCGAGCAGGACGCAGCCTGGCTCCAGGAGATGCTGCTGCGCTACGGGCAGCACATCCAGCGCTGGCAGATCGGCTTGACGGCGGAAGGGCTTGTCGATGCGCGGCCGCCCGACAGCGGATCGTTCATTGAAGCAGCTCGGGCCCTCGATCGATACGTCCCGAACCTGCAGCTGATCCGGCCGTGGCCGGCGACGTGGCAACCGCCGATGGCGCCCGAGGTGGAATGCAACCTCGTGGTGGGACCTGATCTCGCCGGTCACTCGATGCTCGACCTGGCGTCCCTGGGATCAGGCGCATCCGGAGCCGCAGCGAACGCCGCGGTCGTCAGCCTGCTTCCCCCGACCGCCGAGCGGCTCGGTCGTCGCGCGCAGGTGCTCGAGATGATCCACCGAACGCTGTACGCATGGCGTGGCCAGCCGGACCTGCTGGTCGTTCCGGCGCCATGGTCGATCTCGCCCGAGCGAGCGGCTGGTCCCCACGCCCCTGCCGACGTTCAGCGTCTGGCGCCAGCTCGTCGAGCGCCTCGCGGGACGCCGCTTCGCGGGCATGTTGCCCGGCGCGGAGGGGATTCACGCCTGGCTCATCCAGGGTGAAGAGGCCGACGACACCGCGCTGGTCGCCTGGAGCGAACAGCCCTCGGAGCATCCGGTCGTCCTGTCCATGCTCTTGGCCGACGGGCCGGTCGTGAGCATCGATCCCTTCGGCAACAGTCGGCTCATCACACCGACACGGCGCACGCACGAGATCCCCTTGACCGCGACTTCCGGTCTTCATCGAAGGAATCGACGTCCACCTCGCCCGCTTTCGAACCGGCTTCCGCCTCGACCCCGATTTCGTGCCGACGGCGCATCGGCTGCACGAACACCAGCTGGTCCTGACCAATCCGTGGCCGGTGCCGATTACGGGAACCATGCGCGTCGTCAGCGACGAGCAGTGGCGCATCACGCCGCGGGCCCACCGATTCACGATCAGCCCGGGCGACGAGGCGCGCTTTCCGGTCACGATCGTTCCCGATCGTCGCATGACCGCCGGCGTGAAGACCATCGAGGCCGAGTTCGAGCTCAACGCCACGCACCCCTACCAGTTCCGTTCCCAGACGACCGTGCGCACCGGACATCCCGAGATCGACCTCCACACGACCTGGCACACCCAGCCGAACCTGCAGACCGGTCGAAGCGATCTCGTCCTCGACGTGCGGATCGGGAACATCGGAGAGCGCCCGCTGCGCCTCTCCGTCTTCCTGCACACCGCACTCGCCCCGCCCGACCGCCGCACGATCGGCCGGCTCGAGCCGGGCGAGGTCACGACGCAGACGTTCCGCATCGACGACGGCTTCGACAAGCTCGTGGGCACGCCGATCTACGTTGGCGTCGACGATCGCGACGACGCCGGTCGGGCCATCGAAGAAGTGGTGCTGGAGCAAGGGGACCTTGATCCGTAGTCATTCGTCGTTCGGATCACTGCACCGTCGTGTCTTCTCTTCCGAGCCGTCGCCGAGGTTCAGCGGAGGAATTCTCGCCGGGCGGGCGAATTCTGCACCGAGATCCAGGTCAGCCGGTGGATCTTCCAGGTGCCGTCGGATTGCTCCTTGATCTTGAGCACCCAGCGGGTGGCGCCGAATCCCATGTCCACTTCGGTCCAGCACGCCAGGTGCACGACGCCTTCGTCAGGGCTCTGCGAGAAGGCGTCCAGCTGGGTGATGCGATTGGAAACGATCGGATAGCGCCCCTTCACCCAGTCCAGCTGCTTGCGGATGAACGCCGTGTCGTAACCGGGGTTCTGGGGCGAGCCCACAGTCAGCGCACCGTCGTCGGCAAAGAGCTTGAGCGCCACCACGGTGTCGCCGGCCTCCACCGCGGCGACCAGATCCCGCGTCACCGCTCGGCGCGTTCCCCGGACGTGACGACCGCCCAGCCGGTCCCGATCGCCGCGAAACCCAGCAGGGCGAGCACGAGCCCGACGGACATGCGATCCCGGAGCCCGTGACGAAGACCGGAGAAGAGGAGCACCGCGGCCGCCAGCAGGAGCAGACCGCCCAGGGGATAGGGATTCTCGAAGAGGTAGCGGGTGATCGCACTGGTGTCGGGGGGATCGGGCATTGTTGCAGTCTCGATTTCGGCTCTTCCGATAATCAGTATGCGGCGCAGCGCTCCGTCGTCTTCTGCCAATGCACGAGAAGACGCCCCATCGCGGGAGCTCCCCGCCTGTGCTCCTCGAGATCGTTGTTTCCAGCACCTGGTGAGACATGCCAGCTCAGGTCACCACACCCGGCGCACTCTCGCGCAATCTCGCCAGCCTCGAGTCCCGCAACGGAGATCTCGTTCGCGCGCTCTCCGCCACGGTGGGGCGAACCGATCTCGAGTTTGCGCCAACGCACCAGGGGGTGCTGACGGCCCAGCTGGCGGGACGGCCCCTCGCCTCGCGCCATCGACCCCTGGACGAAGCGGCACGTCTGGTCGAGCCCATCGACCTGCTCGAGCACGCAACGATCGTCGTGCTGGGCTTCGGTCTGGGCTACCACGTGCAGCAGTTGGCCGAACGGGTCGGCAAGACCGGCGTCATCGTCGTGTTCGAGCCCGATCTGGACCTGCTGCGATCGGTGTTCGAGCGCATCGATCACTCGTCCTGGATCCGTGATTCGCTGGTCGTCTGGCTGACCGATCCCACGGATCGCGGGCGCCTGGCGGAGAAGCTGCGCGGCGCCGAATCGATCATCGCCCAGGGTGTCGAGATCGTCGAACATCCCGCGAGCCGCGCCCGGCTGGGCGAGCAGGCGGCCCAGTTCACCTCGATGTTCAGCGAGTTCGTCACGGCCGCCAGAACGACGCTGACGACGACGCTCGTCCGCTCCGCGGAGACGATCCACAACCTGCTGCTCAACCTCGATCACTACGCGGGGGGCGCGGGCATTGCCGAGCTGCAGAACTCGGCCGCCGGACGGCTCGCGGTCGTGGTGTCCGCCGGTCCCTCGCTGCACAAGAACATGCACGAGCTCGCCGCGCCAGGAGTGCGGGAGCGCTGCGTGATCATCGCCGTGCAGACGACGCTCAAGCCGCTTCTGGCCGCGGGGATCACGCCGCATTTCGTGACCGCCCTGGACTACCACCAGATCTCCCGGCGCTTCTACGAAGAGCTTGGCGAGTTCGATCTCGACGACGTCACGCTCATCGTCGATCCGAAGGCCCATCCCGTCATCCTCGAGTCGTATCCGGGCCCGGTGCGCTGTTGTGCGGCGCCCTTCTGTGATCAGCTGCTCGGCGAACTGCGCCGCGACATGGGAACGCTTCCCGCCGGCGCCACTGTCGCCCACCTCGCCCTCTATCTGGCCCGGTTCCTCGGCTGCAATCCCATCGCCCTGATTGGACAGGACCTCGGATTCACCGACGGTCTCTACTACGCGGAAGGCACGGCGATCGACGACGTCTGGGCGCCCGAGCTCAACCCGTTCAACACGGTCGAGATGATGCAATGGCAGCGGATCGCGCGCCACCGTCTGCACCTGCACAAGACGACGGATCAGCATGGGCGCTCGATCTACACCGACGCGCAGATGCTCACCTACCTGCAGCAGTTCGAGCGAGACTTCGCCCGCCTGGAGGAGGAAGGCGTCACGATCATCGACGCGACCGAGGGCGGCGTGGCGAAGCAGCACTCGCACGTCCTTTCGCTGAAGGAGACGATCCAGCGGCACGCGCACGCACCAGTGCCGGCATGGCCGCTCCCCGAACGCACGCTCGACCGGCAGCGGGTGGAGCGCGCCGCCACGCGCACAACCGCCGTCCGCCGGGAGGTCGCGGGCCTCCGCGAAACGTCGCGCCGCACGCTGCGTCTGCTCGAGTCGATGCTGAAGGACCAGCGCGATCCGGAGCGCATGCGGCGGCACTTCGCGAAGATGGATCGCGAGCGGCGGGAGGTCGACCAGCGGCGCGAAGCATTCGAGCTGCTCGGTCAGCTCAATCAGCTCGGCGCCTTCAAGCGACAGCGGACCGACCGGCGCCTGCTCCTGCAAGCGATGGATGATCCGCTGCTCGTGCAGCGGGCGGAGCTCGAGCGGGACCAGGAGAACGTGCGGTGGATCGAGGAGACCGCCTCGATCTTCATCGATCAGCTGGTCGAGGCAGAGGATCGGCTGCGGCGCGGTCGTCCGAAGCGAACGCTGGTCGACGCGTCGTCGGATTGCGGATCCGTGCGGGTCGGCGCCGCACAGGGACGCATCGCCGCCCTGGTTCCCGTCGATCCCGATCGCAGCGGCCTTCTTCGGAAGCGTTCACTCGCCGAGCCCTTCGGCGACGTGACGGTTCTGCAGGCAACGCTCGAACAGCTCGGCCGCGGCGCCGACCTCGAGACGATCATCCTGCTGGCGCCGTGCCATTTCGACCCGGAGCCGCTGATCCGCCGCGAGCGGATCCCCATCCCGGTCGAGATCGAGCCCTGCGGCCAGTCGCCCTTTCCACCGGAGCAGCGAGCGATCGCCGCGGCTCGCGCGTGGTCGGACACGTGTTGGCGGGGCGGGCTCGGCGGGATGAGCGTGTACGACGAGGTGCTGTGCCCGGAGCCGATGCACCGCGTGCTCAGCGAGCGCGGGTTCACCGCCGCGCTGCTCTGCGCTCCGGACTGGCCGCTCGTCGATGTTGCCGCCGTCGACGCACTGCTCGATCGCCAGCGCGCCGACCCGCAGCGCCGCCATCTGGTGTTCACCCAGGCGCCGCCCGGTCTGAGCGGTTGCGTGATCTCCGCCGAACTGCTCGGCCAGTTCGTCTCGCGAAGTCGCCTGGCGACGATCGGCAGCCAGCTCGTGTACCAGCCGCGCTCGCCCCAGGGCGATCCCATCGCCCGCGCGGACAACGTGCAGATCGACCATCGGGTGCGCAACGGCCTGGTGCGAGCGGCGTACGACTCGCCGCGTTGCCGGCGCGCGATTCGCGAGCTCCTGGGCGCCGGATCGCAGCGACCGAGTTCGACCGCCGAATGGGTCGAGCGACTCCAGGAGCGCAGCGCGCGCACGCCCGATTCCTTGCCGGCCTTGGTTCTCCTGGAGATCACGACCGCACGACACAGCCGCGGACGGCTGGGCCGGGATTTCGCCCCCCTCGCCCCTCGAGCGGACCTTGCGCCGGCGCTGGCGGAGCGGCTCTTCGAACAGCTTGCCGGCGCCGGGGACGTCGCCGTGAGCCTGGAAGGCGCGGGCGACCCCCTGCTCCATCCGGAGCTCGGGCGCATCCTCGACCTCGCGCACCAGGCCGGGCTTCCGATTCATCTGCGGACCGAGCTACGCGCCGACCTCCGCCGCGATCCCGACCTCCTGGACGCGCTGCTCTCCACCGAGGTGATCAGCGTCGATCTCCACGCGGACACGGCGGCGACCTACCGGCGGATGATGGGTGACGACGGCTTCGAATCGGTGGTCAAGAACCTCGAGCACCTCTGCCGGCAGCGCCGGCCGCTCGCCGGGACGAACGGCACGGCCGCGCTGGCCCTGCCGTGGGTCGTCCCCCGGCTGCAGCGCTGCGACGCGACGTACGAAGACATCGACTCCTTCTTCGACCGGTGGCAGCATCTGCTTGGAACCGCAGTGATCGAGGGCCGTCCCCCGTCCGATGAAGAGGACATGGTCCACACCCTCGATACCCTCGCGCCGGCCCGGACGCCGAGACGGGCCATGCGGCACGACCTCCTACGCCGGCTGACCGTGCGCAGCGACGGTTCGATCCCGGTGAGCGAACTCCTGCGTGGGCAGCGAGAGATCGTCGGGTCGGTCGCCGACGCGCCGCTGGATGAACTGTGGCCGGCCCTCTGGCAGCGCCGCCGCGCGGCGCTGGAGCGCGAGGACCAGGCCGAAGTCCTTCGGGGGATGTGGTCGCCATGAGTGGCTGCTCCGACACACTAGCCGTCATCATCGGCCGGGCCGGCAGCAAGGGCTTGCCGGGCAAGAACGCGGCGCTCCTCGCGGGTCGACCCCTCGTCTGCCACACGATCGACGATGCGCTCGAGGCCGCGTCCGTCGGGCGGGTGCTGGTCTCGACCGACTGCCCGCAAGTTCGACGAGCCGCGCTGGGCATGGACGTCCCGGTCATCGACCGTCCCACCGAGCTCGCGAGTGACCAGGCAACGGTGGATGCGGCGGTCCGTCACGCAGTGCGACAGACTGGGGCCAGCGAACCGATCATCGTCATCCTCTACGCGAACGTGCCGGTACGCCCGGACGATCTCATCGATCGCGCCGTCGATCTGCTGCGGCGCAGTAACGCGGATAGCGTCCAGTCCTACGCCGACGTGGGCAAGCACCACCCGCACTGGATGGTGCGCCTGGACGAAAGCGGTACGGTCGAGCCGTATCATCCGAGCCGCGTGTACCGCCGGCAGGAGCTGCCGCCGCTGTATCTTCCGGACGGCGGCGTGATCGCGGTGGGCGCCGCGAGCCTCTTCACGGTGCAGCCGGGCGAGCCGCACGCGTTCCTGGGACGGGACCGACGGGGCATCGTGTCGCCGCGCGGCTCGGTGATCGACGTCGACGAGCCCATCGATCTGGTGGTGGCCGACGCGCTGCTCCGGCGCTGCGTTGTGGGGTCCGCCCTATGAACATCGCTTCGCGCGACATCGGAGCTGGCCCGCCTCCCTACGTCCTGGCGGAGCTGGGCGTCAATCACAACGGCTCGCTCGATCGCGCGCTGGAGCTGGTCGATGCGGCCCACGACGCCGGTGCCGATGCGATCAAGCTGCAGCTCTTCGATGCCCGGGGGCTGCTCAGTCGCGCGGCGCGCCTCGCCGACTACCAGTCCGCCGCCGGAGCCCGGGACCCGATCTCGATGCTGGAAGCGTGCCAGCTCTCGATCGACCAGACGGCGATCGTGGCGGAACGCGCCCACGCGGCACACATGCACGCGGTGGTGACGGTGTTCAACCTGGACCTGGTCGAGCACGCGGCCGCGTTTCCCTTCGATGCCTTCAAGGTGGCCTCACCGGACGTGATCAACCGTCCGCTGCTCGAAGCGCTCGTCGCGTGCGGCCGACCGCTCATCGTCAGCACCGGAGCAGCGACGCTCGAGGAGGTGAAGACCGCCTGCGACTGGCTGGGTGCGCATCCGCATCTCTTGATGCAGTGCGTCAGCGCGTATCCCACACCGGACGACGCGGCCCAGCTGGCCGGCATCGGCGTGCTCCGCTCGATCACGCGCACTCCGGTGGGGTACAGCGACCACACGACCGCGATCGATACCGGCGCGCTGGCGGTCGCCGCCGGTGCCGCCGCGCTGGAGAAGCATCTGACCTTCGATCGATTCGCCGCCGGACCCGATCACGCCGCCTCGCTCGATCCGCCATGCTTTGCCGAGTACGTGCGCCTCGCGCACCGAGCGCGGCGGATGCTCGGGGAGCCGATCAAGCAAGTGCTGGATCTGGAGCTCGAGGTGCGCCGCCTGTCGCGTCAGTCGATCGTCGCGCGGCGCGAGCTTCCCGCGGGACACGAGCTGCGCCGGGAGGATCTTGCCATCAAGCGGCCCGGAACCGGCCTGCCTCCCGCGCGCCTGGACTCGATCATCGGCCGCCGCACCGCCCGCACCATCGCGCCGGACACGCCCATCGAAGCGGAGTCGCTCGCGTGAGCGCTCGCACGTCCTGCGGCGGGAGATCCTGAACGATGGAACCGATGCGCACCGTGGCCGTGATCACCGGCAGCCGCGCCGACTTCGGCCTGCTCCGTTCCGTCATGCAGGCGATCGACGAGCATCCGACGCTCGAGCTGCAGGTCCTCGCCGCCGGCGCTCATCTGCTGGAGCCGGCGCGGACGATCCAGGAGGTGGAGGCGGCCTTTCCGCTCGCCGCGGTGATCGAGATGCAGCGCGAGGAGCTGACCGGACGGCTCGCCGATGCCGACGCCGTCGGCCGGGGAATCTGTGGGTTCACGGAGCACTTCGCCCGGCTCGAGCCGGACATCGCGCTCGTGCTCGGCGACCGGATCGAGGCGTTCGCCGCCGCGGCCGCCGCGTCGATCGGAGGCATTCGCGTCGCTCACGTGCACGGCGGCGACCGCGCCGAGGGCGTCGCAGACGAGGCGATGCGCCACGCGATCACCAAGCTCGCCCACATCCATCTGCCGGCCACCACCGCGTCCGCGGAGCGAATCATCGCGATGGGCGAAGCGGCGGAGCGCGTCCACGTCGTCGGCTCGCCGGCGCTCGACGATCTCGATCGCTTCGCGCCGCTCGGGAGCGCGCCGTTCGAAGCGCTCGGGCGGCCGGAGATCATCTTCCTGCTCCATCCTTCGGCCGAACCGCTCGAGCAACAGGCGCGCCAGGCCCAGCTGGCCCTGGGCCTCTGCCGCCGGCACGGTCGGACGCTCGCGCTCATGCCCAACCACGATCCCGGCCGCGAAGCCATCGCACACGCGATCGCGGAAAGCCCCGGTCCTTCTGTCGAACACCTTCCGCGCGAGCAATTCATCGGCCTGCTCAAGCGTGTGCGGGTACTCGTCGGCAACAGCAGCGCCGGACTCATCGAGGCAGCGGCGCTGGGCGTGGCAAGCATCAACCTCGGCCCGCGACAAGCAGGACGAGAGCGACCGGAGCACGTCGTCGACGTGCCCGACTGGAGTCCCGCCGCCATCGAGCGGGCCCTCCGCGAAGCGGCCTCGCCCGCTCCCCGCGTCCACCACCCCTACGGTGACGGCCAGAGCGGCACCCGAATCGCCGAGGTGCTGGCCGGGTGCGACTTCGAAACGCACGGGCTCGCGAAACGGAACCGGTACTAGCCAGAGGATTTGACGCACGATTCGCGTGCACCTGGCCGGTACGGGAGGTTTCACCGCGGAGAACCGCGGAGGGCCACGGAGCAGGAATCCAAGCCGCGTTCACAGGCCTCGGCGAGCGGTGGCGCCACCGCGCAGCAGTGAAGTCGGTCCAAGTCCTGATCAGAAGTGCACTCAGTTCCAACTCCCCCTCCTCCGCGGCCCTCCGCGCCCTCTGCGGTGAACGCTGCGAGTGCGATCCGCCAACTCGGGATCGGGCGGCCTGCGAACCGCAGGTCGGGGTTATCACACCTCCCCTTCCACCCGTTCTTGTTGATCCCTTCGATCAAGTCAGACGCTCCCCAGACCGATCTCCCATCGAGCGGGATCACTTCAGGAGCAGAGGACGACCTATGGGCGCTACCAGCCAGGACCAAGCGGCGATCGTGGACTCCGCCATCAAGGGCATCAGTCACATCGCGACGCTGCCGGAAATCACGCTGCGGATCATCGAGCTCGTCGAAGATCCGACCAGCACCGCCCAGGATCTGCACAAGATCATCTCCAACGATCCGGCGCTGTGCAGCCGCATTCTGAAAGTGGTCAACTCCGCGTTCTACGGCTTGCCCCGTCAGATCGGCTCGATCAACCGGGCCGTGGTCCTGCTGGGACTCAACGCGGTCAAGAACATTGCGATCGCGGCGAGCCTCACCAAGCTCTTCCGGGGCGGCGAGCTCTGTCCGCAATTCTCCGCCCGCGATCTCTGGATTCACTCCATCGCCACCGCCGCGGGAAGCAAGCTCATCTGCGACCAGATGAAGCTCGGCCTCCCCGACGAGGCGTTCCTCGCGGGGCTCATCCACGACATCGGCATCATGGTCGAAGTCCAGGCGATGCGCGAGAAGCTCGTGCAGGTCTTCGGCAAGATGGAGTTCGACGACGCAGGATCGCCCCTGACGAACATGCGGGAGATCGAGCGGGAGGTGTGCGGGGCCGATCACTGCGCGTTCGGCGCGAGACTCTGCGAGACCTGGAAGTTCCCCAAGAACTTCGCCTTCGTCGCCGGTCACCACCACGAGCCCCAGTCGCTGCCCACGGGCAGCCGGATGTTGGCCTGCATCGTCTACGCGGCTGACCTGCTGTCGGCCGAGATGGGCTACGGATTCCGCTCCGACGTCCGGCACACGGCCATCGCGCCGGCCGTTCTGGAAGAAATGTCGATGGGTGGTGAACAGCTGGACACGATCCGTCGAACGCTTCCTCGCATCTACGAGGAGGTCGAGGCGACGTTCCGGTAGCGTCGAAACGGGCCGCCAGCCTGCAAGTCGGAATCACTCTCTTCTGGATTGTCCGGCGACCCATTGGACCTCGTCGGACCCGGTGGGCGTGTGCCTATCATTGGCCGACATGACCCATACGGTCCGCGTGAACTTCAGTCGTCCCATGGCGCTCTTCCCGCTGCCGGCGACGGTGCTCCTTCCTCACGCGGTGCAACCACTGCACATCTTCGAGTCCCGCTACCGTCAGATGGTCGACGATTGTCTCGATCAGGCTGGGCAGTTCGCGCTGGCCTGCTTCTCCGGTCACGACTGGAAAGACGACTACGAGGGCCTGCCGACGCTTCGGCCGGCCGTTTGCGTCGGGCAGATCGTCCAGCACGAGAAGTTGGCGGGCGGGCGGCACAACATCCTGGTGCACGGCGTCTGCCGGGCGGAGATCAAGGAGCTGGTGGAGCCGGAAGCGGAGCGGCTCTATCGCACGGCGCACTTGAACCCGCTGGAAGCGGTGGACCAGAACCCCCCACCGATGCTCAATGTCCGCAAGTGCCTCCGCCACATCCTGGACCAGCCGCGACTGCGACGGATGCGCAGCGTGGAGTCAGTTCTGGAGTGGTTCGATCGGGAGGACGTGCCGACCCACGCCCTGCTAGAGTTGATCGGCTTCACGCTGGTCCACGATCCGGAGCTGAAGTATTGCCTCCTCGCCGAAGCCGACGCCTACCGCCGCGCTCGCCTGCTGCGAAACGAGCTGCTGGCCATCGACCGCGTTGTGATGCTGGCTGATCACCAGGGCCATCAGGACTGGCCCAAGGGAATGAGCTGGAACTGATCGAGCAACCCGTTGAGAAGTCGGGCTGCGACCTCCCCGTCAGGCCATTCGCCCGCTCGCCCGGGCGACCACCATGTAGCGCTGCAGGTTGCGCCCGGGACACGCCGTCGGCGCCCACTCCTGATGCGTCTTCACCCGGGAGACGGGGACACCGTAGGCTCGCATGAGCGTGCGCAGATGCTGCTCGAGCGCGGCGACCTGAGCCGGTGAAGGCTGCTGCTGATCGAAGTCTCCGAGGACCACCACGCCGATGTTGCCTTCGTTGTGATCGGCGACGTGCGCCCCTTGCCAGGCAAGCGAACGACATTGCCAGATCCGACCCGCCCGGTCGACGGCGAAGTGGTATCCGATGTCCCCCCAACCCAGGGATTCCCGATGGTAGCGACGGATCGACTCGAGCCGGACCTTCGTCGATCCAAGGTCATCTTCGGTGAAGACCGGTCCGGCGCAGTGGTGGACGGTGATGTAGCGAACCGGCAGCATCCGCGTCATCTTGGTGGGAGCGGGTCCGCCCTTGGCCCACTGCGAACGGGCCAGCACGCCCGAAGGAAGGGCGAGCGTCTGGGACGCCACCGGCTCGGGGAGCGGCGCTGGCGCCGAGGGAGCCGGCGCCGGCAGCGAATGTGACGGCCAGGCCGGGGACGGAAGCCCTTGACTCGTGCGCAACGACTGCTGACACCCCGAGAGCCCCAGCGCCCCGAAGAACGAGGCCGCGAGGAACGCGCGGCGGCTCACGACCAGCTGCTCTCGATCGCCGGCGTGAGGGCCAGGAATCGGGAGCGAGCCCGAAGAAGCGAGGTCATGAAGGCCGGGATCGGGTCGGTGCATGGGGCTGAGAAGGACGAGGCACGAAGGCCCTTTGGCTATCGTCAGACCCCGCCTCGGGACTGCAGTATACCGGTGCTCGTCACGCACCCCGAGAGGTCAGACCGCGCTCGCTGGCGCGGGCTCGCGCCCGCCGCTTGTCGCAAGGCTGCAAGTTGTTTATTTTCAATTACTTAGAAGTGTTCATCAACGCCATCCAGCGACCCGCGGTCGGCGCCGCGCATCCACTTCTCGGCTATAATCCATGTCTGCAACGGCGAGCTTCTCTCACCCCAAAAGGGCGTCTATGGCCAATCCGATCACCGCTGCTCGCGGCCCCGCGAACGAGTACACGTCCGAGTCGATTCAGGTGCTCGAGGGCCTGGAGGCGATCCGCAAGCGGCCGGGCATGTACGTCGGCGGCATCGGTCTCAACGCGCTGCACCACCTGGTCTACGAGTGCGTGGACAACGCCATCGACGAGGTCATGGCGGGCTTCGCGACCACGGTGACGGTGCGTCTCGGCGTGGACGGCTCGTGCACCGTCATCGATGACGGCCGCGGCATGCCCGTCGATCCCGATGAAGCACGAGAACCCGACCATCGACGGCCGACCGGCGGTCGAGGTCATCATGACCGAGGTGCACGCCGGCGGTAAGTTCGACGACAACGTCTACAAGGTCTCCGGCGGCCTGCACGGCGTGGGCGTCAAGTGCGTCAACGCCCTCTCGGAATGGACCGAGGTCGAGGTCGTCAAGAACGGCAAGGTCTACCTGATCACCTTCGCCCGCGGCGAGATCGTCAAGCCGCTCGCACATCGCCACCGCGCCGACGCCGATGCCGCCGCCCAGCGCGAAGAGCGGCACGCGGATCTCGCTTCCTGCCCGACCCGGAGATCTTCCCCGACACCGAGTTCCGCTACGAGACGCTGCAGCACCGCCTGCGCGAGCTGGCGTACCTCAACCCGGGCGTGACGATCCGCCTCGTCGACGAACGCGTCGACGACGCGGCAAGCCGCGCGAGGACGTCGTTCCACTTCGAGAACGGCCTGCTCGGCTACGTCGAGCACCTCAATCGCAGCAAGACCGTCGTGAGCCCGGCCATTCGCATTTCAGGCGAGGACGAGGAATCCGGCATCGTCGCTGCGACATCGCCCTGCAGTACACCGACGCGACCAACGAGCTGATGCTCGCGTTCGGCAACAACATCATCAATCCCGACGGCGGCACGCACGTGCCGGGCTTCAAGACCTCGCTCACGCGCACGATCAACACCTACGCCAAGCGGAACAACCTGCTCAAGGATCTCACGCCCACGGGCGAGGATCTGCGCGAGGGTCTGACCGCGGTCGTCTCCGTCAAGCTGCCCGAGCCCGCAGTTCAACAACCAGACCAAGGAGAAGCTGCTCAATCCGGAGGTCGAGGGCTTCGTCAGCGCAGCGATCGTGCGCAAGCAACTCGGTGCCTGGCTCGAGGAGCATCCCGCGGATGCGCAGAAGATCTGCCTGAAGGCGGTGCTCGCGGCGCAGGCGCGCGAGGCCGCCCGCAAGGCGCGCGAGCTCATCAAGCGCAAGGGCGCGCTCGACTCCGGCGGCATGCCGCAGAAGCTCGCCGACTGCGCCACCGAACGACGTCGACCGCATCGGAACTCTTCATCGTCGAGGGCGACTCCGCCGGCGGCTCGGCCAAGGGCGGCCGCGATCACGACACGCAGGCGATCCTCCCGCTGCGGGGCAAGATCCTCAACGTCGAGAAGGCCCGCATCGACAAGGTGCTCGGCTTCGAGGAGATCCGCGTCCTCATCCAGGCCCTGCAGTGCGGCATCGGCGAAGACTTCGACATCTAGCAAGCTCCGCTACGGCCGGATCATCATCATGACCGACGCCGACGTCGACGGCTCGCACATCCGCACGCTGCTGCTCACGTTCTTCTTCCGGCAGATGCCGCGAGCTGATCCGCCAGGGCAAGGTGTATCCTCGCCCAGCCGCCGCTGTACCAGATCGTCGCGCGGCAAGAAGAGCCAGTACGTGCTCAACGAGAGCCGAACTGACCGACGTGCTCACCGGACCTGGCGCTCGAGCGCGCGGTGCTGCTGATTCGCGACGAGCAGG
The DNA here is from genome assembly GCA_963697235.1 of uncultured Planctomycetota bacterium. Lineage (GTDB taxonomy): Bacteria > Planctomycetota > Phycisphaerae > Phycisphaerales > SM1A02 > CAVONJ01. The sequence goes on along the minus strand of CAVONJ010000023.1, from coordinate 491,534 downwards.
GCGTGGAGGAGGCTCGCATCGGACGGCGACGCCCTGCGACGCTCGTCCGTCATGCTGACGCGCTTGGCATGATCTGGTGGACGTCTCGGAGCGGCGCGGCATGCCGTTCACCGCGCTGCTCGAGATCGCGGGACCAGCCGACCCGACGCAAGGCCGGCGGCTGCCCACGCATCGCCTGAGCTGGCCCGGCGGCGAGGTGCTTTGCTGGTCCGAGGAGCAGGCCCGCGACATTCATCGACGACGCACGGCCTCATCCTCGACGATCTGCAGGCCCGAGCGAACGGCAACGGCACGGTCGATCGACGCCGCATCGCGACGCTCCGCGAACTGCACGAGAACCGCGAGCTCGAGAAGATCTTCGATCGACTGGCCGAACTTCGGCCTCGACATCGACGACTACGCGCTTCGTGCAGGAGGAGTCGGTCACCGGCGAGAAGCTGTCCACCCGCTACGCCTGGGTCGTCGAACCGGGACACCGACAAGCAGACGATCGTCGACGTCGCCAACATCCCCTCGATCCTCACACGGCTGCACGAGGTCGGCCGGCGCGGCATCGAGATCAAGCGCTTCAAGGGACTTGGGCGAGATGAACCCGGAGGAGCTCTGGGAGACGACCATGGATCCCGAGCAGCGCACGCTCCTGCGGGTCACCTGGGACACCGCGTCGGACGCCGACGAGCTCTTCTCGACGCTGATGGGCGAGAACGTCGAGAATCGCCGCGCGTACATCGAGGATCACGCGCTCGAAGTGACGAATCTAGACGTCTAGAGCAGCCCCAGTCCAAACGTAGCGTCCGGAGCTGGCTGCGGCTGCGCGTGGCTTTGTCGGGCTGCATCGACGGCATGGCAAGCCGCCTGCTTCGCCCTCCGCGCCACACTTGCCTCGCCGACGCGCCAAACGCTACGTTTGGATGGAACCGCTCTAGCCCCAGGATAAGCGAGTAGGTACAGCGCCGGCGCAGGAGAAAGGCCTTCTGCCCGTGGTATATGTGCGTTTATCACGACGGCACAACCACTGGCAGGGAGGCCTTTCAGGTGAACGATTCTACTCGATCTCGACGCCGCCGACAGAGGACCCGACGGCCACGCACCGCGACGATCCGCCGGCATGAGAATCAGCAGATGCTGTGGCCGAGTCGCGAGCGATCCGGACCGGTGTTCTGTCAGCGGCAGGTGAGACTGGAACGTCAGGGGCGCGGTGAGATCACCATGTACGGCGGGCTGTCCTTGGCCCACGAACTGGTGATGGAGCTGAGCCTGGACCGTGATCTCAACAGTTCATTGAGCCTGCTGCGGCGTCACCTGCCGTACTTCGAATCCGATCATGTCTTGACCCATGTGTACAACCTCTATGTGGGCGGCGGCTGCATCGAGGACATCGGACACTTCCAGCACAGCGAGGCCATCAAGCACTTGGTGGGCGGCTGCCGCATCCCCGATCCAACGACGGCCGGGGACTTCCTCCGACGCTTCAAGCGTTCCGACCTCAAGACGCTGCAAACCGTGATCGACGATGGTCGGGAGCGTGTCTGGCGGCAGCTGCCCAAGAAGCGCCGGGCGACTGCAACGATCGACGTCGACTCGACCATCAAGGAGGTCTATGGGGAATGTAAGGAAGGGGCTGACTTCTCCTACACCGGCAAGTGGTCCTACCACCCGCTGTTGATTACGCTCTCGGAGACGAACGAGCCGCTGCGGACGATCAACCGTCCCGGCAACAGCGGCAGCGCCGATGGAGCGGCAGAGGCGCTGAGGGAGCTGCTGCCGAGGGTGAATCGACACTTCGGCCAGGTGCTTGTCCGAGGCGACAGCCAGTTCTCAACACGGCCGATGATCGCCGCGTGTCGAGAGCACGAGGTGATGTTCGCGTTCGTCACGCCTGCCTACAAGACGCTAATCGAGCGGGCCGAATCGCTGCCCAGAACGGCCTGGAAGCCCTTCTCGACGGATCGGCAACAGGAACCCGATCGCCTGCGGGCAACCAAGTCGACCCGTCGGAAGCGGACGCGGCATCGGCGTCGGAAAGCTCGTCGCCGTGGATACAAGAACCTGAGCACGGCTCGAGAATGGGTCGCGGAGTTCGACTACCACCTACCGCAGGAGTCACGTTGGCACCACCTTGGGCTGACCGGAGTCGCAGTTCCGCGTCGTTGTGCGATGTCAGCGTATCGAAGTTAGCGAAGGCCAAAGCGACTCTACGACGAATACCGCTACTCCTTCTTCACCACCAACATTCCACGCGGCCGCATGACCGCCGCCGAAGTCGTTCGCTTCACGTACGGACGCTGCGACCAGGAGAACATCATCGAGCAGCTCAAGAACGGGATCGCCGCTCTGCGGATGCCGACCGGAGGGCTGTTGGCCAACAACGCGTTCATGCTCATGGGTCAGCTCGCATGGTCTCTCCGTTCCTGGTTATCCCTCCTGGCCCTCCCAAGAGAGACCCTGCGTTGGGAGTGGAGCTGGTTCCGACATGCCTTCGTCTACATCGCCGCACGGATCACGCAGCACGCTCGTCGATCCGTCGTCTACGTGACCAGTTCACACCGCTTCGTCGACCATCTGATCGTCGCTTCGGAGCGTCTTCGCTGCTTCGAGTTCCGCTGATCCTTGCCAAAACGCAGGGAAGAGAAGTCGATGCAGGGCGCGATCGATGCGCGCACGGAGACGCAAGAACCTCCACTAACACCCTCCCGACTCCCGGGTTCGTCTCCGGATGCACATCTGCGGCCGCGACCGCCCGCACCGATCAAGATCAGGGGCAACTTATCGACCAAATCCCCCGCCATGAGCTGCACACTCGCTTATCTTGGGTCTAGCCCGCAGCCGGGTCGGGCACACCGGCCTCGTTGAATCCGGTCGCGCGGAGACGACAGGCGTCGCACCGGCGACACGGTCGTCCCTGCGGGTCCGGGTCGTAGCAGCTGATGGTGAGCCCGTAGTCAACACCGAGTTCGATGCCTCGCGCGATGATCTGCGCCTTGGTCATCGTGATCAGGGGGGCGTGCACCGTGATCCGGTCACCCTCGACGCCCATCTTCGTCGCGAGATTCGCCATCGCTTCGAACGCCGCGATGAACCGCGGCCGACAGTCGGGATAGCCGGAATAGTCGATGGCGTTGACGCCAATGAAGAGATCCCGGCTCCCGGTGACTTCGGCCAGAGCCAGCGCGAAGCTCAGGAAGATCGTGTTTCGCGCCGGCACGTACGTGATCGGAATGCCCGTGCCGATCTCCCTGGCGTCCCGGTTCTTCGGAACTTCAAGATCATCGGTGAGCGCCGAACCGCCGAACGCGCGAAGGTCGATCCTGACCGTCCGGGAGTCTACGGCGCCCAGCGAGGACGAAACCCGGGCCGCCGCCTCAAGTTCGATCCGGTGACGCTGCCCGTAGTCGAACGTCAGGGCGTGACATCGGAAGCCCTGCTCCCGGGCGATGGCCAGCGTGGTGGCGGAGTCGAGCCCGCCCGACACCAGAACCACCGCTCCTTTAGGGAAGGGCGTGTGCGCCTCCGCGTCACGTGGCTGATCAGGCGGCATGTTCGACGGGCATCACGGTGAACGGGGCAGCAAGGTCAATGGGCGTTCGGATGGGCAAAGCCTCGAAAGAGCGTCATCCAGAGAATCCGCAGATCGAAGGAGAGCGACCAATTCCGGATGTAGAAGAGGTCGTACTGCACCCGCTTGCGAAGGCTGCTGCGGCCGCGCAATCCGTTGACCTGAGCCCATCCGGTCATCCCCGCCTTCACGTTCTGTCGCAGCATGTAGCCGCGCCAGTCGTCGCGAAACCGCTCGATCAGCTCCGGTCGCTCGGGGCGCGGTCCGACGAGCGACATCTCGCCGAGGATCACGTTGAACAGCTGGGGCAATTCGTCAAGGCTCGTGCGCCGCAGGAACCGGCCGATGGGCGTGATCCGCGGATCGTCAGACTCGGTCCACGCATCCGTGCCGCGCCCGACGTCGCGGAAGGCCTGCCGCTCCGCCGCCACGTCGATCATGGTGCGGAACTTGAAGAGCTTGAACCGCTGACCGTTCAAGCTCATGCGTTCCTGCCTGAAGATGATCGGTCCTGGACCCGAGCGGCGCACGAGCACGGCGATGACCACCATGGGCACCGCGAAGACCAGGCCGGCGAGCGCGACGCCGAAGAGATCGCAGCCCCGCTTCACGATGCGACCCCATCCGCTGTTCAACGGACTCTCGCGGATGGAGAGGACGGGCATGCCTTCGAGCTCCCCCACCGCCATGTTCAGCGGCAGGTAGCTGGGATTCATGTCCGGCACGACACGAACGTCCACCGGATGACGTTCCAGCCGCACGAGCAGTTTCGGCAGCTCGGCGATCATCTGGCCCGGGATGGCGACGACCACGCCGGACACCGGAATCGAATCCAGCACTTCGTCCATGGTGTCAAGACCCCCGTGCACTGGCATTTCCATGCAGCGCTGTCGCCGCGTCGAGGCGTGGTGGCTGATGAAGTAGGACGGTTTGATCCCCGTCCAGCTGTTCCGGCGCAGCGTCTGGTATGCGACCTGCCCGAGGCGGCCGGTCCCGATGATGGCGACGTGGCGCAGGTTCCATCCCCGGGCTCGGGCGCGGCGAAGCGTGACGCGGAACGCATAGCGCCAAGCCAGGAGCAGGGAGGCGGTCAGCACACCGTAGATCGCGAATTGCCAGCTGCTGTACTCGCGACCGTCGAAGAGGACGTTACGAAGCAGACTGAGGAAGGCAATCGTCACCGCAAGCCCGATCGCCACCGCCCGGAGGATCGTCCCCGCCTCGAGATAGAACCGTTGATCGCGCCGCGGTATGTAGAGTCGACACCAGACCAGCGACGTCAGCATCAGCGGCGCCGCGGCAAGCACCGGAATCGAGTGACTGGCGAAACTGAAGATCTGCTCGCGCGGCGGAATGAGCGGCGCCAGCCAGGCGAATCGAATCCGATACGCGAGCAGATCAGATGCGACGATCAGCAGGAGATCCGCCGCCATCAGCACGCTTCGGAAGAATCGATGCTGTTCCTTCAGCACGTCGCCTCGACCTCGCTGCCAACCATATCGCCACGCCCGCTCCCGCCGCACATCGCCACGGACCTGCTCACGTCGCCGGCCATGGTCCACTCTTCCTGGGGTTTTGCAACTCGCCGGCCAGCTCCTGCAGAAGGGCACGACCGCGGTCGGAGAGTTCCGCCGGCGCGACGATCTGGATGACCGCGAGAAAGTCTCCCCGGCGACCCTTGGCATCGGTGATGCCCTTCCCCTTCACGCGCAGCTTCTGTCCACTGGAAGTCGCCGGCGGGGACCTTGATCTCGACCGAGCCCTTCAGCAGCGGCACGTTGACCGTGGCCCCGAGTCCCGCCTCAGCGAGGGTGATCGGCACATCGATGAGGATGTCCAGGCCCTGGCGGCTGAAGAGGGGATGTTCGCCGACGGTGATCGTCACGATGAGATCGCCCGCGGCTGCGCCCGGCGCGCCCTGCCCCCCCTTGCCCTTCACTCGCAGCTTGGCACCGCTCTCGATTCCGGGCGGGATCTTGACCGAAATCCGCTGGGGTCCCAGGGGTCCGCGGATCGACACTTCTTCCGTTCCACCCAGAGCAGCGGTGAGAAACCCGACGGCGACATCGGTGGCGACGTCCTGTCCCTGCCGCTCCGGACGAGGAGCGGGTCGTGTGCGAAACGGTGATTCGGCGCCCGAGAACATCTGCTCGAAGAGATCGCTGAAGTCCGAGGGAATGGGGCCGCCGAATCCCTCGCTGGTCGACCACACCTTCGAGCCCTGCCCGCCAAACCCCGAACCGGCCGCCCCGACGCTCGGACCGGCGCCGACGCCAGCGTGTCCGAAGCGGTCGTAGGCCTGGCGCTTCTCCTTGTCCGTGAGCACCTCGTACGCCTCGCTGATCTCGTGAAAGCGCTCGAGCGGCGTCGGGATCCTTGCTGACATCGGGGTGGTGCTTGCGAGCCAGCGATCGATACGCGCGGCGGATCTCGTCTTCGGTTGCGCCGCGCCGGATGCCGAGGACCTCGTAGTAATCTCTTGGCTGGGTCATGGGGGACGAGCCCCCAGTATAGGAAGGCGCTTGCACCACGGGCGGAGCCGCTCAATCCCGTCAGCGCCAGCTCAGTCCGCGTTGCGCCGCTGAGGAACCGTGTGCCGCAGATCGGCCGGATCCACGGTCAGCCGACCGCGGTCGGTCACCGGCAGCGGATCGCCGGAGGGAACGAACGCGAACTCCTCGATCCGGCGCAGGTATCGGACCACGGTCCGGCCGTCACTCAGCTCTTCGACCTCCAGCACCACGGGCTCCAGCTCGCCCAGGACGTTGGGCGCCGCGAGGTACGCGGCCAAGTGCTCATCGGGCGATGGCTCCGGCGGCGGCGAGCTCGTTCGAGTGCGAACCGCCTGCCCTTCCTGCGGCACCTCCGGACTCGGCGCCGATGGAAAGATCCAGATCGCGGCCATGATCAGCGCCGCCGCCCAACCGGCCGCGGCGCCCATGATCCAGCGTGCTTTCCAGCCTTGTATCCAGCCGTTCGTCCAGCGTCCGGTCCCGCGCCCAACCCGCCGATCTTCCCGCTCGAGATCGGGGAGCTCGATTCGATCAATCGCCGCCAACTCGGCCTCGAACGCCCCGGTCAAATCAATCAGCTCCTGCTGGCGTTCCGCGAGCTGGCGCCACAGTCGCCGATCGGCGGCGGCGAGCCGACGGAACTGCGCCCGTTCCGCGAGCCCCGCTTCTCCATCGATCATGCGCTCGATCAGAACGTCCGCCTCGGACAGGGGTCGCGCTTCCTCCCTCGAAGCGCGCTCATCGTGTTTCATCTCCGGTTCCCCAAATGCGCTGTCGCCAGCTTGGCCATCCCTTTTTCCATGATTTTCCATGATTCAATGGTCATCAATGATCATCAGTCATCCGGAAGCTCCCGCCGCACTCGTCTTGTCCTGCGCTCACAGCTGGGGGCCGACGACCACGCCGCCGTGACTCCCATCCGGATCGAATTCCCGGGCGAGTTCCTCCCGCAGCATTCTCCGGGCCCGCGCCAGTCGAGTCTCGATCGTCGTCACGGGAAGATCGAGCACGTCGGAGATGTCCTGGTAGGTCATCGACCGAACGCATCGCAGCAGGAGCGGCTCTCGGTAGTCCGAAGGCAGACTCATCGCCTGTTCGAGCAGCCGCCGGGCGAAGTCTCGCTTCTCGAGCATGAGCGCACCGTCCTCCGTTGTGGCCGCCTCGGGCTCCGCGACGAACTGGCGGCGCTCGACCGACGGCGAAGCCGAGTCGCTCAGGTGCCGCATCGGTCGGTGTGTCCGCGCGGCGCCTCGGCAGACGTTGATCGTGATCCGCCGGAGCCAGGGACGGAAGGCCCCCGGGTCGCGAAGCGTCTCGAGCTTGGACACGAACCTGACCGCGACGTCCTGCATCAAGTCGTCCACCTCGATCGATCGGGGCCGGTGAGCCAGCACGATCGCCGCGACCCAACGCCGGTGGTCCCGCCAGAGCGATTGCTGCGCGGCGCGGTCACCGGAACAGGCGAGCTGGATCTGCCTCCGCTCCGCGCTCCCGTCTGAAGCCATTGTCTCTTCTGGATGCGCCATGGCCACAGGTCCGTCCGGAAACGGGCGATTCGTCCGTCGGCTCCGGCCTCGAACCGGCCCGACTGCGTATCCTGGGACCTCCCATGACCGGCTGGGCGAATCTCGACGATGCCACGATGAGCTTCGGCGATCACCTCGAGGAACTGCGCGCCCGCATCCTGCTGGCCGTGCGCCGGCGCTGCCGCTGCTGATCGTGCTGTACTTCTTCAGCGATACGTTCATCCGCTGGCTGGTGTTGCCGCTGCTTCGGGCACTCGAGCAGAACGGCTTGCCCCCCGAGATCCAGGTGCTCACCGCCCCCGAGACGCTGCTGGCGAAGCTGAAGCTCTCCCTGGTCTTCGCCCTGGTCATGCTCGCCCCCTGGATCCTCTACCAGGCCTGGGCCTTCATCCGACCGGGTTTGCACACCTACGAGCGGCGGTTCGTCCGTCTGCTGGTGCCAGGCAGCGTCGTCCTGACCATCCTGGGAGCCACACTGCTGTACTTCGTGATGCTCCCGCTCATGCTCCAAGTGCTGGTCAAGGTGGGTGCGAGTCTCGACCTCGGCCAGGGTTCGGTTCGGTACGATCCACGAGTCCGGCAGGCGATCGACGCGGATGCGGAGCCGCCCCTGATCGTCGTTCACCTGCCGGAGCAGCCGCTGGTGGGGCGCACGTATCTCGTGTGGCCGGAATGGAAGCGGTACGTCGCCGTCACCGGCGACGCCGGCGTTGTCGAGCTGCTGCCTGCCCCGGCGCTGCAGTCCGGCGCGATCAATCAGCAGTTCCGGCTGAGCACCTACATCAACTTCGTGCTGCTGATGCTTCTGGGAGTGGTCGTCGGTTTCCAGATGCCGCTGGTCATTCTGCTGTTGGGCTGGCTGGGGCTTGCCTCGGCCGATTGGCTGGCGGCGCAGCGTCGCTATGCGCTCTTCGTGTGCGCGATCTTGTCCGCATTCCTCACCCCCGCCGACGTGGTGTCCATGATCGTGATGTTGGTCCCCCTCTACGGACTCTACGAGTTGGGCATCCTGCTGCTTCGGCTGGTCCCGGCCGGCCACGTGGCGGAGGGGCGGGTGTTCGCGTTCTGGCGGTCTGATAAGCGCGTCCCGGGCAGCGTTGGCCCACCCGATCGACCTGCCGATAAGCGGCCGACGGCCCCGGACCAGCCCTTGGAACCAGCGCAGCCGGAAGGCTCCGTCGCCAGAATGCCGCCCGGAAAGGCACCGACGTCCGAGCCGCCCTCGCGACCGGCCGATGACGAAGGCGGTTCTTCGTAGCCGCCGTATGATGCCTGCATGCGTGAGCCTCGGCGTCACTGGCTGCGTTGGCCACTCTTTGTTCGACGCAACTGGAGAGAAGGCGACATGCGCGCTTCCGGAGGGCAACGCGAAGGGCAACGGGTCAGCGCGATCGACATGCGGATGATGCGCCGGGCCATCGCTCTGGCGGAATCCGCGAGCGCGTGCGGCGAAGTGCCGGTGGGCGCCGTGGTGTACCGGGGTCAGACGGTCATCGCCGAAGCAGCGAACAACCGGGAGGCCACCCAGGATCCGGTCGGTCACGCCGAGCTCTTGGCCCTGAGCCAAGCGGGTATCAGCCTCGCGGAATGGCGCCTGAACGACTGCTCGCTCGCCGTCACGCTCGAACCCTGTCCCATGTGCGCCGGCGCGATGGTGAACGCCCGGCTGGGCCGGCTGATCTATGGAGCCAGAGACCCCAAGGCCGGCGCCTGCCACAGCCTCTATTCCATTCCCACCGACAAGCGCCTCAACCACGAGGTCGAGGTGATTGGCGGGGTGCTGGCCGAAGAGTGCGGCGAGCTCCTCCGCGCGTTCTTCCGGCAGCGGCGAGCGGCGAAGAAGTCGATGCAGATCGGCTGACTCCGCGTCACCGGAGGGCTACGACTCCTTCATGCGTCCTTCACTGGTTTGCTTCGATCTCGGCGGCGTTCTCGTACGGATCTGTCGCTCCTGGGCCGAAGGATGCGCCGCAGCGGGGCTTCCCCTGCGCGTCGAGATCGATCTCGAGAGCAGACCCGCTGTCGCCGAGCTTCACCGGCAGCATCAGACCGGTGTCCTCGACGGAGCCGAGTACGCCTGCCGTCTCAGCGATCACCTCGAACGGCTGTACAGCCCCGAAGAGATCATGAGCATCCACGACGCGTGGATGCTCGGCCAGTACTCCGGCGTCGAGACGATCATCCAACGCCTCCATGAGAACGAGCTCCGAACGGCGGCGCTATCCAACACGAATCACGAGCACTGGCAGCGCATGCCCGAGTTCACTGCGGTGACCATCCTGCAGCATCGCCTCGCCTCCCACGAGCTGGGTCTGGTCAAGCCCGATCCACAGATCTACCGGGAACTGGAGCGGCGCCTCGATGTCGAGTCGGTCGAGATCCTCTTCTTCGATGATCTGGAGGCCAACGTGGACACGGCCCGACGCGTCGGATGGCAGGCCGTCCTGATCGATCCGCTCCGCGAAACCGCCCCGCAGATCATCGAAGGGCTCGCGCGGCACGGTGTCCACATCTCTTTAGACCGCGATCCGATCACCTGATCGGGCACGTGTCAGAGCTCCAAAGACTCTGCCTCTGACTCGTCATCCTCATCGCGGGCGTCGTTCTTCATCACCTCCCGCAGGGCCACTGTGGCATAGATCCCGCGTGGAAGGTCGAAGAGCACCTTGATGTAGTAGCCGTGCTCGTCAGTCCCGGAAGAAACCGACACGTTCCGTATCGGCGCTCGCATCGGTCGTCGACCGCCGGTCGGTACGCGCGGAGCACCGAGCAGCTGCGCGAGCGTTAGGCCCGTGCTCTCGAGCGCGGCCTCTTCTGCGGCATCAACCGGACCGGATGCGCACCATGTCCAGGCCCCACAATGGCCCCGACGGCGAGATCTCCATCTCCGTCAACCTGCGCGGTGTGTCGGGGTCGGCGAGCACGTCTGCCGTGACCGCGAACACCGCCCGGTTCTGGTGCTTGAAGGCGACATCGCCTTCAAGGAAGCGATCGACCGTGCCCTCCTCCAGCCGCCGATCGAGCACACGGTTGAAGACGGCCGACTGCCAGGCGCTCAGCCAGAAGGTGAGGGCGGTCCGGCCCACCGAGAGGCACGCCTGGCGCGGACTCTTTCCCGAAACGAGGGCTCTGATGGCGATCAGCTCGGCCCGATCGGACGGCGTCCACATCTTTGCCGCCGGCTCGAATCGTCCCTGGCCGTAGAGTTCGCGTCGCTCTCGCTGGAACTCGGGGAACGACGATCCCTTGGCGCCAAGCAGTTCATCCAGGAGCCCCGTCCAATCTTCGCGGAGCAGCGCCGCACCAATGACCTGGTTGTTCAGCCGGTATCCGAACCGCTGAGATCCGAAGTAGCACGGCACGCCTTCTCGCTCGAGCTCCCGAAGGACCTTGAGCACCGTGGGAACCCGAAGCGGATCGATCTCCCGAATGCGGATTGCGAAGCGGTTGCCAGCAAGGTGCCCGCGACGGAGCTTGTTTCGGTGCCGGCGCGCCCAGAGGATGTGGATGCGATCGTGCTGGAGGTCCAGGTCAGACGGATCGTCCCGGATCTGGATCGAGACCAGCTGCCGCGTGACGCCCTGCTTGTCCTTCATTCCAGCGAAGCCGATCGAATCCCGAGGAACTCGAAAGTGACGGCTGAGATGGCTCAGCATCTCACCGTGGGAGACCCGGCACTTCTCGATGCCCAGGTAGACGTGCTCCCCTTCACCGCACGGTTCGTAGAGCGGCAGTTCATCGACCAGAAAATCTTCGGGGCGAACCTTGATCCGGCCTCCGACACCTTCCAGCAACGCGGTCAAATACGCTTGAGGTAACGGTGAGCCCACCGTCTTCGCCGCGCCCGCTCGTCCCCCAAGAGCCGTCCGGCTGTCATCCATGGTCACCTCGTCGGCATCACGGTGCGTACCTCACCATCCGGTCTCGAAACCCTCATCTTCGGCGTCGAGCTCCTCGTCTTCCTCGGGCTCCTGACCACTGTACGCGGAAGCATCGGTTTCGACTTGGTCCAGCACGCCCTCCGCCACGTAGATCGGGACACTCTCTGCCACGCCCAGGGCGATCGCATCCGAGGGCCGAGAATCGATCTCGATCTCCTGACTCCCCTGCTCCACGATGAGCTTCGCGAAGAAGGTGCCGTCTCGCAGATCGTTGATGATGATGCTGTTCAGCTGGCCCCCCAGATGTCTGATGACGGAGGCCAACAGCTCGTGCGTCTGCGGCCGCGGAATCTCGATGCCCTTGAGACGGCGCTCGATAGCGAAGGCCTCGGGAAGGCCGATCACGATCGGGAACGTGCGATCACCGCCGACCTCGGTTAGCTCGATGATCTGCATGTCGGTCATTTCGCGAATGAAGATCCTGGACAGTTCCATCTGCACGGCCATGGTCGAGTTCTCCCGCGGTTCCGCCGACCGCTGAACTATCGTGAGCGGCGAAGGTCCTTCGGGCAAGTGGCAGGCGAACGAAAAAGTACCGCACCAGCGCCGCCAGGCCAGAGCCTTGACCCGATGACCGCGCATTGTCGCCATCCGTTCGGCGGGCTGCCGGGTGACGCGGGCGCTACCATCCCGCTGACCTCGTACGCCTTGAGTGAGTGCTTCGCCCGTGCTCCGTCTTCTTCGACGGGCTGCACGCACGAATAAAGGACTGTTCCGTGCGCCAGGCAGGTACCGCTGTCGATCGACACCGCCGCTGGTCGCTGGGACCGCTGCTCGGTCTCCTGCTGGCGGCGTGCACGGCGAAGGATCGTTCGTCTGACGAACATCGCCCGCCGACGGGCGCCACTTCGTTCATCCGCGGAGAACGGGGCTCCGAGCCGATTGCCGCCGACGCTCCTCGATATCGTCGCGCAGGAGCCTCACTCGCAGAAGCTGTTCCTGCTGATCCACGCAGCCGATCTGGAACCAGCGGCCCGGGCGTGGGCCGAATACCGCCGGGAAGACGGCTGGACGGTGCAACTCGAATCGATCGCACCGCTCCAATCAGCGGCCGATGCCGATGGCGAAACAGCGCGGCGACAACTCATTCATGACCTGATCCGGACCCGATTCGCCGAGCTTCGCGACGACGGAGGGGCGGAGCTGGTCGTCATGCTGCTCGGGGACGCCGACGAGCGTGGCCTTCCGACATGGTCCTTTCCCCAGCACGATCCGTCGCTCCTCGACGGGCGGGACGACCACTACGTCAGCGACCATCCCTACCAGTGCATCGATCTCGAAGACGAACGTCCCGACGTGGCTCTGGGGAGAGTGCCCGCCCGCACGGTCACGGAGGCCAATTGCCTGCTCGAGAAGATCAAGCGGTACGAACGCGACGCTCCTCCCGGCGTGTGGCGACGCCGAGTCAACTACGCCGCTGGGGAGGGCCACTTTGGGGGTCTGGATCTCCTGATGGAGATGATGTTCCTCGGCATGGTGCAGCGGCAGGTGCCGGAGGCGTATGACCTGTCCATGACCTACGCGAAGGCCGCGAGCATCTACTGCCCGCCGCCGGATCGGCTGACCGAGACCTTCCTTCGTCGTCTGGAGGAGGGGGCCCTGCTGTTCAACTACGTGGGTCACGGGAGCGCCAGCGGCCTCGACTATCTCACCGTGGGCGACCGGCAGCAGGCGATGCTGCAGATCGGCGATCTGCTGCGGCTGGATCCATCCAACGACCGGATGCCCATCGCCCTGCTCACTTGCTGCAGCGCCGGATGGTACGACCTGCCACAGGGTCGGCCGAGCCTGGCGGAGGCCATGCTCTTCCAACCGGGCGGTCCGATCGCGGTCATCGCGGGGAGCCGACCGACCCATCCGTACGCGAATGCGATCCTGCAGAAGGACGTGACGCAGTTCCTGCTGGTCGATCGTCTGGGCACGGCCGGCCAGATCGATCTTGCCGCGACGCGCTCGATGCTGACCGAAGACGCAACCGATCGCCAGCTGGATGCGATCGCCACCCCGCTGGCCAGGGCGGGCGGCTGGAAGACCAGCCTCGCCGGGCTGCGGCAGATGCACGTGCGGCTCTACAACCTGCTCGGCGACCCCGCGCTTCGCATCGCCTACCCGAGTCGCGTGATCGAGCCGATCACGCTGGAATCAGGTCTCGTCGGCGCCTCGGTTCCGTCCATGACGAGCGGCCGCGCGACGATCACCGTCGAAGCCGCGGTGGGATCCATGACCCGGCCGATGGACATGCTGACGGTTCTCGGCGCGACGGACCCAGATCTGGTCGCAAAGACGGACCACAACTACCCGCTGGCGAACGAGCGGATCTTCCAGCAAGTCGAGGCCGAGGTTCGCAATGGACGATTCGACGCGCTGCTTCCCGGCGAGCTTGCCCCCGGCGCCACGCTCATCAAGGTGTTTGCCGTCGGCCGGGACGAGTCCGGCACGGTCTTCGATGCATTCGGTTCGCTGCATCTCCCGGAGCGATGACGATTGTTCGCGGACGCACAGCATGACCACTCGCTCGACACGCGCAGCCGCAGCAGATGGTGGTCAGAAATGCGGGCTAGTGGTGTGACTCAGAAGTTCGTTGACATATCGGCGCGACGTCGACGTTGCTGGCAAGGCGCCGTGACGACGGCATACTTCTGGTATTCCGAGGAGCGGCAACACAGCCAGCGGCGTCGAGGGCCGGCGAGATGGTAATGAACTTCTGAGTCCGACCATTAGGTCCAGTTGATCAAAACGATGATCAGGTCGGAAGCACCGACCAGGCCGTTGCCATCCAGATCGGTCGGGCAGGGACCTTCTTCGGGACACACGCCCCAGGTCTCGATGATGTGGAGCAAATCCGCGACGTCAACCACGCCGTCCGTGTTGACGTCACCAGGCGTCGTGAGCCCAGCGGCGACCGCTGCAAGTGCCGCGCCGGCTTCGATCCGGCCCCAACCCGTCGCCTCGTCGAATCCGGGCTCGAGCAGGTCGGTCGCGGTCTCCTGGAGAATCGTGCGAATCTCTTCTGTACCGAGAGTCGGGTCGATGGTCAGCATCATGGCCACCAGACCGGAGACGTGCGGCGTCGCCATCGATGTGCCGCTCTTGAAGCCGTAGGACGAGTCGCCGATGAGCGAGTAGATCTGGTCACCTGGGGCCGCGACGTCCACCTCCGGACCGGCATTCGACGTCCAGCCCGAAGAGGCCGGCGTGGGCGGCAGATCCTGGGCCGTGGTTCCGGCCACCGTGATGGTCTCCGGCCAGCGACCGGGGAACGCGACGCCGTTGGAGAAACCATTGTTGCCGGCGGCTGCCACCATGATCACGCCGGACTCGTACGCGTACTGGACCGCCGTGTGCAGGTAGTCGGATCCGCCGCTGTACTGCAGCGACATGTTGATCACGTCAGCGCCGGCGTCGACCGCGAAAGTGATGCCGTCGGCCACGTAGGACTCGGGTCCCGCGCAACTGCTCAGGATCTTGACCGGCATGATCTTGACGCCCCAGTTCATCCCGGCAATCCCGGCGGCGTTGTTGCCCGTCGCCGCCGCGATACCGCTGACGTGCGTGCCGTGCGAACCGCAACCATCAACGGTTTCGTCCCCGCCCGGGGTGGACACATCCGATCCCGGCACGATTCGCTCGGCGAGTTCGATGTGCGGGATCGTACCGGAGTCGAGCACCGCCAACGTGATCTCCGCGGATCCCGTCGTGATGTCCCAGGCGTCGAGGGCATCGATGAGACCAAGGGCGTATTGCAGTCCGAATCCCTCGTCGTCGGGGATCGTCGCGATGCCGCCAATGGGATCGAGCTCAGCAAGCTCGACCTCGTCGTTCAGCGTTGACAGAGACTCGATCAGGGCGTCGAGATCAGTCCCCGCAGGAACCTCGACGGCGTAGAACCGGTCGAGACCGAGAGACCGGGCCAGCGCCGCGTTCGCGGGCTCATGATGAGCTGCGGCTCCGATGCCAAGGACGTTCCAATTCTCCAGAAGATCCGCCGTCTCGTTGCCGACCGGCGTGTTTCCGATCGCCCCCGCGCCGCTCCCAGATTGCCGGGCTGGCCCGTCCGAGAGCAGCGTCCAGCGGCCGTCCGCCAGCCGAGACGGAGTTGTCCCCGCCGTCAGCTTGATCAGCACCCGGGTCGGTACGCGTCCGCCGAGTTCTTCCGGCCCCGCCTGGGCCATCCCGACCGAGACCAACGCGGCCAAGGGAACCAACACGCCGAGCGACCAGATGCGGGTCCGAGAAAGGACAGTCCTCAGAAGAACGGGGAGAATCAGGCGGATCTCATCGACCTTCTGGATCATCTGGATCTTCTTGATCATGGGAGAGGATTCCTCGGGACTGCCACTGGGCGCACGATTCACGGGCCACCAAGAGCGAACGCTGCTCGAGGCCGTACCGATCGTGACCGCCCGGAGACCATTATGGCCTCGGTCACAGCCGACGGCGAGGTCTATCTTTTCGGCAATAATTGGTGGCGCGGGCCGGAGCGGCATCGGCGTCGAATCCGACCGAACGCTTGCGACCGGCCCATTTCGGAGCTAGACTCGAGCCATTCATCCGTGTATCCGGATAAATGAATCAATGTGCCCGGGCTCGCCGATGCGGGCCGGGGACCGACTCTCTGGAAGGGCTTGACATGGCGCCACGCAAGTATTGGTTCACGTCCGAGTCCGTGTCGATGGGTCATCCGGACAAGATGGCCGACCAGATCTCCGACGCGATCCTCGACGCGATGCTCGCGGTCGATCCCGCTCGCCGCGTCGCGTGCGAGACGCTGGTCACGACGGGCATGGTGGTGATCGCCGGCGAGGTGCACCTGCGACGGCTACGTGGACATTCCCGCCATCGTCCGACAGACCGTCCTGGACATCGGCTACGACGACGGCGCCAAGGGATTCGACGGCGGAGCGTGCGCGGTGCTCGTCTCGCTCGACCAGCAGAGCCCAGACATCGCGCATGGGCGTCGACGAGGCGAGGGCAAGCCCAGGGCGCCGGCGACCAGGGCCTGATGTTCGGCTTCGCCTGCCGCGAGACGCCATCGCTCATGCCGCTGCCGATCGATCTCGCCCACCGGCTCGTCGCCCGTCAGGCGGACGTGCGACAGATCCGAGCGCGATCCCGCACCTGCGTCCGGACGCGAAGAGCCAGGTCACGATCGAGTACGACGGCAGACGCCCGGTGCGCGTGGACACCGTCGTGCTGTCGACGCAGCACGGACCGGAATGGAACCACAATCAGGACGACCGCTCAAGGATGCGGTCATCGATCACATCATCAAGCCCGTCCTCGGCGCCTGGTGGAACGACGACATCATCGTGCACGTCAACCCGACGGGGAAGTTCGAGATCGGCGGCCCGCACGGCGACTGCGGCCTCACCGGGCGCAAGATCATCGTCGACACGTACGGCGGCCGCGGTCGGCACGGCGGCGGCGCGTTCTCCGGCAAGGACCCGTCGAAGGTCGACCGCTCGGCGGCCTACATGGCGCGCTACATCGCCAAGAACATCGTGGCCGCCGAGCTCGCCGACATCTGCGAGGTCCAGCTCAGCTACGCGATCGGCGTCGCCGAATCCGACTTCGATTCACGTCGACTGCCAGGGCACGGCGCGGGTCGACGAGGACAAGATCGCCGCGCTGATCCGCGAGCACTTCGAGCTCACGCCCCGAGGGATCATCGATTCGCTCGACCTGCTGCGGCCGATCTATCGGACGACCGCATGTCACGGCCACTTCGGCCGCACGCCCGGCGACGGCGGGGACAATACGTTCACCTGGGAGAAGACCGACAAGGCCGACACGCTGAAGAGCGCGATGAACAGCTTCGCCACGGCATCGGCCTGATGAGTTGCAAGCCTGGCAGCCCGTTGGGCTGCTCGGCGGAAATGACCGCTGCGTTCGTTCGCGCTGCTCAGCCGATTCGCATCCGTTGTACCCTCCTCAGCTCAACTCGCGGGACCTGGTGACCAGTCGCGTGGCGGTGAGGGCTGCGCGATTCCCCGAGTTCGATCGGCGCACTCTCGATCTCCGTGGATTGGATGATCGTGACGCCGCGCTCGCCCATGCGATCGACCAGGCCGTGGCCCGGCGCTGGCTGACGCTCGCCACGATCGTCGATGCTTGTCTCGATCAACCATGGTCCAATCTCCAGACCACGGTCAGGGCGCCGCTGCTCGTGGGAGCCGCTCAACTGCTGTTCTTGGAACGAGTGCCCGACCATGCGGCGATCAGCGAAGCAGTTCGGTGGACGAAGAACAGCGACAGGCCGCGGGCCAGCGGCCTGGTCAACGCCGTGCTGCGCCGAGTGGCGGACCTTCGAAGCGAGGTGATCGACACGTACGATCTCGAGTCACTCGACGAGGTTCCTCTGCACGACGGGCGGGCATGGCGACTTCGCCAACCGGTCTTCAGTGAGGCGAGGGTACGCCGCGCCTCGCCCAGACCACCTCCCATGCCGAGCCGCTGCTCGAGCGATGGATGCATCTCTTCGGGTGGCCCGGCACGACGCAGCTGGCCCTGCATTCGCTCGTTCACCCTCCAATCGTGCTGACCGGAGCGTTCGGCGTGTCGGCGGAGATCACGCCTCATCAGCAACCGGGATTCTCCGTCTACGTCGGTCCCCGAGGAGGCCTGACCCGGTTCCTCGACGGCTCGCCGGAGGCAAGGGTGCAGGATGTGACCGCGGCTGCCGCGATCCAGTCGACGACCCAGCTCCATCCCGGGCTCATCGTCGACGTGTGCGCAGGCCGGGGCACGAAGACCGGGCAGCTGGCCCACGCACATCCGGAATCGGACATCGTGGCCACGGACATCGACCGCGAGCGGCTGGCGTTCCTGCGCGAGCAATTCACCGGACATCCCCGGGTCAGGATTGTCAACAGACGCGAGCTATCGAGTCTCGTCGGACGCGCGGACCTCGTGCTGCTGGACGTGCCATGCTCCAACACCGGCGTGCTCGCGCGACGCGTTGAAGCGAAGTACCGATTCGATCGGGAGTCGCTCGGGTCTCTCGTGTCCGTGCAGCGGCAGATCATCGCCGACGCCATTCCCCTGCTCGGCGACCGCGGCACGCTGCTCTATTCCACCTGCAGCCTTGATGTTGCGGAGAACCAGGAACAAGTGCATTGGATCACCCGCTGGCACCGACTCGAAGCGACGACGGTGTGGGAGAAGCTGCCGCAGGGTGCTCCGGGTGATTCGCCGACGTCCTACGTCGATGGAGGTTTCTTCGCTCACCTGGTGAAGGCGCAGCGCCGATTCCTGATGTTCAGCAAGCGCGGCGTCTTGCGGCCTGCGATCAGTGTCGACCACTGACCTGAGCTTCCTCTTCGGCCTTGCGAAACAGGTCGTACGACTCGTCGGCCGACCTCGGCGAATACGCGGCGTCCCTGAACTCAGGATTCGCCACGAGACGGCTGATCTTCCCAAGCGCCTTGATGTGGTCTGAAGTCTTGCTTGGCGGCGAAGCGAGCAGAACGATCAGCTTCACCGGCTTCTTGTCCACCGAGCCGAAGTCCATGTCCTGGGCCGGTCGGCCAATAGCCAGATGCAGTTGGTCTGTACAACGACACTTGCCGTGCGGAATGGCAAGGCCCTCGCCGATACCAGTCGTACGCTGCTGCTCCCGCTCCCAAACTGCGGCCTTCAGCGCTCCCGCATCCACGATCAGCTGGGCTGCACTCAGCAAATCGACCAGTTCCTCGATGGCGGCCCTCTTGGTGGTCGCTTCGAGGGGGACCTTGATCGAATCCGGACTCAGGATGTCAAGCAGATTCATCGTTTCAATCGACTGGTAGAGCATCGAACGGTTCGGAATCCCACATGCTATCAGAGAGCCACCCGACCTGCTTGGCCCCGGACGCCGTCAAGGCTGGGACGCCGCCCGTCTGCAGGTCCATCAACAACTGCTGTCCCCGGGATCGGAAGGTCGCGGCCTCCTCCGCCCGCCCCTGCAAATCGAGGATGTCCGCAACCTGGAAGTGAATCTGGGGATCCGCGGGACGCAGGTTCATGGCTTCTTGCATGGTTTGAAGTGCCTCCTCGAGACGACGCTGCTGTACCAGGGCGGCCGCAAGCGTCTGCCGGGCCGGGACGCTGAGAGGTTCCCGCTCGACGACCCTCTGGAGCAGGCCGATCCCCTCGTCCATCCTCCCCGCTTCGAGGTAGAGAAGCGAGAGCCACCGCAGCGTCGGCAGGTCCTCTGGATCACGGCGAAGGCGTGACTCACAGATCTCGATGGCCTCGGGAACGGCGCGAATGGTCGGCGACCACTGCACGAGTTCATCGAGCATGAGGTGATACTCTGGCTCTTCGCGAAGCACGCGTCCGTAGTACGAGAGAGCCTCGTCCCGCTTTCCCTGAGCACGAAGCACCCACGCCAGACTCGATGCAAAGCGCTCACTACGACCATTGCGATCGAGCGAGTGAGAGAGAGTTCTCTCCGCCTGCGCGAAGTCGAGTTTCGACGCCTGAAGGCGGGCGATTCGTAAATCGAGCTCCTCCTGCCAGACGGCGAAGGGCAGCCCGATTCCGCCCTCGTTGAATCCGGAAACGAACCGATACAACCCAATGGCTCGATCCGCCCGCTCGATCGAATCGTTTTCCATGGGGGGCGGATTGGGAGAGAAGACAAGTTCCGGCGGCCGGTTGGCCTGGTTTCCCGAACGCTCCGCCATGGCGAACGCAAAGCGAATGACGGCGCAGTGCACCACGACCAGACACGCCAGCCCGCCAAGCACCACCGCGACCCAGCCCGATCGAGTGATGTGACCCTTGTACTTCAGTCGGAATCGGTAGAGATTGACATTCTGACTCGAGACAAGCCTCCGGAGCTTCCACGCAATGAACGTGATGCAGCCAGCCGTACCGGCGGCCATCAGCATGGGAACGAGACCGTAGACGCTTCGCACCGAGAAGAAGCTGAAGGCAAAGACCGCGGCGAGCCCGATCTCCTCGGGCCAGGTCAGATCGAAGACTCGACGCGGGGCTGACTTCCGCGGCTCTCCTTTGTGCACGGACGGCCGCCCGAAACCGAAGTACAGCGCGTCGTTCGGGCAGACGCTGACGCAGTCCAGGCACTTCATGCACCCGGAATCGACGACCATTCCGTACTCCCGTACCTCCTCGTGCACGCGGACGTTGGAGGTACACACCGCGGTGCAGTGGCCACAGTGCTCGCAGGCGTCGGTCACGCGAATGCTGCCGACCGCCAAGCGATCGAGCGGAGCGAAGAACCCTCCGTACGGGCAGCCGTAGGTGCAGAAGCCTTTGGCGCCGAGAAAGTACACGGTTCCGAAACCACAGATCAGCAAGAATGGTATCGCAACCGCCACACCCGCGAACGTCCCCCAGAAGTCGCTCGTGGTCAGTTCCAGCGACGCCTGCCAGGGAGGAAGAGCCCGGTCGATCCCCAGTGGAACTCCGACAAGATCCGCGCTCGATCGGACCGAACGCACGAGCCAGTGGGCCGATCCCAGGGCCTGCTCGAGCCAGCCATCGAATGGCACCAGTCCCCACCGGAAGATCGCTGGCCAGATGAACATGTAGATCGCGAGGATCAGAGGGACGTAGACGAGCAGCCGCGAACGAAATGGTTGCGGACGAATACCCACTCGCTTCATGAGCCAGCCGCAGAAGTCCTGCAGCATGACCACATGACAACCCCATCCACAGAACCACCGCCCGAGGATCAGCGTGGCGAGAAGCGCCAGGGCGAAGAAGATGAGGCCCGCGTTGATGACCCCGTGCTTGACGAACTCCATCGACTCGGATGGCTCCACCGGAGTCACCGTCCGACCGGTGACGATCCAATGCAGGACATGAGCGAGCAGCAGCAGTTGGACGATCACCAGAACAGCGGCGCGTCGGGGCCCGTTGCGACTCTTGCGAATGGGCGGAGGCCCCGTCTGCCGTCCGCCACTCGGGAGAACCTGGAGGCTCACCGGTTTACGCGCGCCGTGGCACCCGCCTGCTGCGTCGCGGCGCTGACTCGTCCTCACGTTTGGGTCCGATGATGGTGGCATGACCGACACGGCTGGTCGAACACGCGCGACGGTCGACCCCAGCCGAGCGATATGGTATGCCGGGACAGAAGACTCGCGCTCCGATGCCTGACTCAACGACGACCCCGGCTCGCAGTGGAGCCGGGGTCGGAGAACTACTGAGACATCGGGTTCTTCAGTTGGGCGTCGGGCGGTTGACCGGTTCTTCGGTCGGATCCGTCATGTTCGGATCCATGGTCGTCTGCTCCAGCACCATTCGGATCTTCTCGAGAGCCTTGTTCTGGATCTGGCGTACTCGCTCCTTCGTCACGCCAATGATCTGTCCCACCTGCTCCAGCGTGAGAGGTTCCGAACTCTCGTCCCCATCCAGACCGAAGCGGTGGTGAATCACCGTCTGCTCAACATCCGTGAGATCGGCCTCGTTGCTAAGGACGATGTGCTTCACCTCATCGGCACACTCTCGCTCGTGCTGCTCTCGCAGCGTTTCGAGGTGGTTGGACTTCTCGAGGGCCGGATCGAAGTCAGTCGGAAAACGCTGACGGTACTTGCTGAGCTTCATCCCCTGCCGACTGAAGGCCTTCAAGATGGCTCGACACGCGTATGTGCTGAACTTGAAGCCTCGACCACAATCGAACTTATCGACAGACCGGAGCAGCGCCATGTTCCCCTCGCTGACCAGGTCGGCGAAGTCTACCTCGCTCATACGCGTACGCTTCGCCATCGCCAGCACCAAGGCAAGGTTGGTCTCCGCGATCTGCTCCCGATAGCCAACGGCGATTCGGTGCCACCGGAGGATCTCGCGAGACTCCTCGTCGCTGGGCTGTCGCGGACCGATCTTGCGCTGCATTTCGGCGACGCGGAATCTCGCGTAGTTGTACTGCAGGAACAGCACTCGCTCCTCGGCTGCCGTGAGCAGCACCGTGCCGACATTCTTCGTGCTCTGATGGCGTACCGGCGTCAGGTCATCCATCAACGGGCGATACCACGACACGTCCGGCTTCTCGACATCCGGAGCTTTGTCGTAGATCCGGGTCTGGGCATCGGCAATGTGGAACTCCTCGCTGTCGATGTAGTCCGTCGGCTTGATGAGGATCCGCTTCAGCAGACGCCGTTCAGCGCCCGTGAGGCCGGACCTCCCTTGCCGTGAGGAGGAGGACGAACGAATCGTCCCCTCGCGCTGCCGGACTCGATCCAGAGGTGAGTTCTTGCCTATCATGTTGTTCAACATGGTGGTGATGGTCGTAACCCTTGATCTTGTGATCTTGTGCCGGACTTGCCGACTCCAACTGCCTTCGCCGCTCTCGGACCCGCTGATGCAGGTTTTTTCAACTTCGTGAAATACTTCACGAAGTCTCCACCTGTGTGAAACAACTCCTTCGCCGTTCGCTGCCTTTGGGCCAAGCGAAGAGGACGACCGGCATGCCCCGGTGGGCGGGATGACGGCTCCGAGAGTACGTCTGTTCCCATAAAGACGTTCTAGCTCTTGGAATTATTCTAAGAAAAACTTGCCTTATTTACCAGAAGAGCCCCTCGGGAGCCCTCCCGAGGTCTTCCCGCATCTGTTGGACCGCCGAGTGGCTGCTCAGTGGCAAGGAAAGTTCGCAAATACTGCCGGACCGCCGAGACAGACAACGAAAGTCTCGCACCCAATCCAGGGTTTCTTCGGCACGAGGGCCGGCACATTCACCAGATTTGACAATCAGCGGCCCCGGGGCCAAGGGATCAGCGGTTCCCCGCTTGGTCGGCGGGCCGCTTCCCGGCTCATTCCGGCTTGCCTCCGGACTGGTCGTAGACCCATCGATCGACCGTGCGCTCGTACGGGACCAGCTCCCCCTTGCCGAAGAACAGACTCAATTCCCGCCGGGCCGAGTCCGCGACCGTCCGATCCATGAATGAGGTTGAAGCTGTTCGAGACGCCGATAATCGCCGCGAATCGTCCCCGCCTCGGCCCGCGACCCGAATGTCGCCCCCATCATCTTGCGACAGATTTCGATCGCCCCCAGCCCGCGGATGGCCAAGACCAGCACCGGAGAGCTGGTCATGAATCGAACCAGCCCGTCGTAAAACGGTTTCTCCCGGTGCGCCTCGTAGTGCTCGGACGGCCAGTTCCGGGGTGATCTGCATGATCTTGGCCCCGATGATCTGCAGGCCCTTCTCTTCGAAACGGGCGATGATGCGGCCACAGAGCCCCCGCTGCAAGGCGTCTGGCTTCAGGATGATCAAGTGTGGTTTCCATCGGTCTCTGCTCGGTTGGGCGTTGCGATGAGGAGCCGTCAAGATAGCGACCGAAGACCATGCTGCAACGCGACGACCTTCTAATCATCGCCAGAAACGGAACCCATAGAGTATCGTGAGCCGCGGCCGGTATCTTGGCGATCCAGGCCTCATTCGCCATGGAGGGCGTCCCATGACCTCACTTCTCAATCAACCGTCGCAACCCATGTCCAAGGCCAAGCAGCCCCGGCCGCCATCGTCTTCGAACGCCACCAGATCCAAGCCCCCGGTGCGGGCAACCGCCGAGACCATGGCCGCCGACCAGCGGGAGATCTCCGTCAGCGAGTTCTTCGCCAAGAACCGCCACCTGCTCGGCTTCGACAACCCCCGCAAGGCGCTGCTGACCACCGTCAAGGAGGCGGTGGACAACGCCCTCGACGCGTGCGAGGAGGCGGGCATCCTGCCCGACATTGACGTCGCAGATCCTCCAGCTCGACGAGACCCGCTTCAAGATCACGCGTGCGGGACAACGGACCGGGCATCGTCCGCAAGCAGATCGAGCAACATCTTCGGCAAGCTGCTGTACGGCTCGAAGTTCCACCGGCTCAAGATGTCGCCGCGGACAGCAGGGCATCGGCATCTCCGCCGCGGGCATGTACGGGCTCATGACCACCGGCAAGCCCGTCCTGATCATCTCGCAAGACCAGCCGGCGCAAGCCCGCCCACGAGGTGCTGCTCAAGATCGACACGAGCAAGAACCAGCCCGGAGATCGTCTCCGACACGGAGCACCCCGAGGACGACACGCTCTTCCCCGAAGGGCACGGCACGCAGGTGGTCATCGAGCTCGAGGGCCGCTACCAGAAGGGCCGCCAGTCGATCGACGAGTACCTCGAGCAGACGGCCATCGCCAATCCGCACGCCCGCATCACGTACGTCACGCCGAGCCAACGAGACCATCGAGTATCCCGCGCACGATCGACGAGCTGCCCGAGGAGCCGAAGGAGATCAAGCCGCACCCGAAGGGCATCGAGCTGGGCACGCTGATCCAGATGCTCGAGCGCACCGAAGCAGAAGCACGCTCGGCGCGTTCCTGCAGAACGACT
This sequence comes from uncultured Planctomycetota bacterium, assembly GCA_963697235.1. GTDB lineage: Bacteria > Planctomycetota > Phycisphaerae > Phycisphaerales > SM1A02 > CAVONJ01. The sequence continues at coordinate 466,688 of CAVONJ010000023.1, read as the reverse complement.
TCTGCCGCGTCGGCGCCGACGAAGGCGAAGGAGATCTGCGACGAAGGCGGGGCTCACGACCAGAACGTGGGTCAAGGCAGTCGGACACGGCGAGGCGGAGCGGCTCTACAAGGCGATCCAGGACGTCAAGATCATGGCGCCGCCGACCGACTGCCTGCGTGCCCATCGGCGCGAAGGCGCTGCTCGCGGGCCTGCTCAAGGAGGTGCAAGGCGGAGTTCTACGCCGCGTCGCACGCGGCCGCCGGCCGTCTACCGCGGCAACCCGTTCCAGATCGAGGTCGGCCTCGCCTACGGCGGCGAGCTTGCCGGCCGACGAGCCGGCCCGCGTCATCCGCTTCGCCAATCGCGTGCCGCTGCTCTACCAGCAGTCGGCGTGCGCCTCCTTCAAGGCGGTGGTCGAGACGAGCTGGAAGAACTACGGACTGCAGCCAGCCGCGAGGCAGCCTGCCCACCGGCCCCGCTGGTCATCATGATCCACATGGCCAGCGTGTGGGTGCCGTTCACCAGCGAGATCAAGGAGGCGATCGCCGACTACGACGAGATCCGCAAGGAGATGAAGCTGGCGCTGCAGGAGTGCGGGCGCAAGCTCGGCACCTACCTCCGTCGCCGTCAGCGGATGCGGCGCGAGGCGGATCGTCGCAGCGCCTTCGAACGCTACATCGGCGAGATCGCGCAGAGCTGCCAGGCAGCTCACGGGAACCGAGGCGGATCCGATCTACGAGGCCCTGTTGACCCAGGCCCAGCGCCGCACCGCCGAGGCAGATCAGGTGCTCGACGATGAGGGTCGGGTCATCGATGACGGCGGCCGGCTGGCCGACGACGAGGACGTGGTGATCGTGGAAGACCGGCGGTCCTCTCCCGGTACGAGCACTGACACCGGAGAGACACTGTTCGAACAGGGCGGATCGCGTGTCGGCAAGCGCGGGGCCCGAGGCCGACGCACGCGCAAGGGGCGAAGCCGGTAGAAAGGGGCGAATCGATGGCCAAGAAGAACGCGAGCACGAAGACCAGGGCGACCGGGAAGACCGTCCGGAAGAAGAAGGCGACCACGGCCGCCAGGACGGCACCGGCCAGTCGATCCGCGAAGCAGAGCGGCCCGAGGCGCTCCGCAGTGGCGAAGGACCGCGATCAGAAGACGGTGGCCAAGATCGTCAACCTTGGTGAACAGGTCGTTCGAAGCAGCCTCGCCCAGCGAGATCCATTCGTCGACATTCCGCTGCGAACGGCCAGCAACACGAAGTTCAACAAGGCGCGGCGCATCCTCGAGATGGGCTCGAATACCGCAGCGGCGCAACCTCTTCAAGCTTGGTCAAGCCCGCAAGTTCATGCAGACCCTGCTGGTCGCCACGGGCTGCAAGGATCTGATCGAGGCGGAACAAGACGCTGAGCCTCCGCGGCATGTACTACAAGGGTCTGCACACGATCTCGGGAACACGGAGAAGACGTTCGACGATCAGACCGAGTCCGACGCCGTTCTCGAAGACCTGGAAGTCGCCCTCGATGCCCTGCGCGAGGAGCTGCACGTCTTCGCCAAGAAGCGGGGCACGATGGTGGGCAACATCACCGTCATCGACAACGGCGACGAGATCGACTGTCGGCGCATGGGAACCGGCGGATACGCCATTCCCAGCATCTGCGAGCCGAGCGTCATCCAGTTCAAGAAGTGCGAAGCGGACTTCGTGCTGCACGTCGAGAAGGACACCGTCTGGAGCCGTTTCAACGAGGATCGATTCTGGGAGACGCACAACTGCATCCTCACCGAAGGCTCCGGCCAGCCGCCGCGGGGCGTTCGGCGGCTGCTTCACCGCCTCCACCACGAGCTCAAGCTTCCGGTCTACTGCCTGCTCGATTGCGACCCTTGGGGGCACTACATCTACAGCGTGATCAAGCAGGGATCGATCGCCCTGGCCTTCGAGAGCCAGCGCATGGCCGTGCCCGACGCGAGGTTCATCGGTATTCGGGCGAAGGATTACGAGCGATGCGGCTTGAGCGATGACGTCAAGATCGAGCTGAACGACCGCGACATCGCCCGAGCCAAGCAGATCGCTGCCTATCCATGGTTCAAGGACAAACGACCGTGGCAGCAGGAGATCAAGAGAATGCTCACTAACGGCTTCAAGATGGAAGTCGAGTCGCTCATCACCAAGGACATCTCGTACGTCACCGAGACCTACGTGCCGGAGCGGCTTGAAGACCGCGATATGCTCGATTGAGTCTGCCGCACACGGACTTTGACCGTGTCGGGTCCGCGCACCCGTACCCGGCGTTCAGTTGCCCTGTGACGTCACCGGCAGGCGCAGCACGAAGTCGCTGCCCTTCCCCCGCTCGGAGTGAACCTCGAGCCGACCGCCGTGCTCCTGCGCGATCCGCCTGGCGGTGGGCAGCCCTAGACCGGTTCCCATCGACTGCTGGGAGACGAAGGGCCGGAAGATCTCCCCGATCCGCTCCGCCTCGATCCCCGGTCCCGTATCGATGACGTGGACACACGCATCCTGACCGTTCCGCTCGACCCGCAAGATGAGCTCCCCCTTCTTCTCGGCCATGTCCCGCATCGCCTGAGTCGCATTGATCATCAAGTTCAAGATCGCCTGCTTGGTCAGGCCCTCGTCGATCATCACGACGACCGGCTGGTCGGGAACCTGGGTCCGAAGGAGGATGCCGGCCCGATCGCACTGGGGATGGAAGAAGTCGCAGAGCTCATTGACCAGCTCCACGAGATCGCGAGGCTGCGGATCGAGCTTCATACGACCAGCAAAGCGGAGGAAGTCGTTGAGGATGCCGCTGAGCCGCTCGATCTCCCGTCGAAGGGCATCGAGGCGCCGCATCAGCCTGGCCTTCTCTTCATCCGGGATCGATGAATCAGCGACTCCCTCGCTGAGCAACTGAGCGTTGAGCCCAATGGTCGACAGCGGGTTCTTGATCTCGTGGGCGAGGCCGCTCGTCATCGATCCCAGCTCCGCGAGGCGCTCGGATTCCAGAGCGCGCCGCTCAGCGTCGCGCGCGCGGCGCTCGCCTCGACGCAGGAGCATCCGGACGACCGGAAGCATGGCGGCGACGCCAGCGACCACGCCCATCGCGGTCCACCAGAGCCAGTTCAACTCCAGCGCTCCTCAGTCTCCCGCCGGCGGTGAGCATCGATCAAACGCTGCTCCCCCCACCGAGCCGCGCCGCCGGCCGAACGATTCAAGTCTCGACCGGCTCGGGCTTTCCTTCCGCCATGACCGCCTTGCGAGAGAGCTTGATGCGACCGCTGTTGTCCACGTTGATGACCTTCACCCGAACCCGATCGCCGATCTTCACGACGTCTTCGACATTCTTGACGTATCCGTCGGCCAGCTCGGAGATGTGGCACATGCCGTCCGTGCCCGGGGCAATCTCGATGAAGGCGCCGAAGTCCTTGGTCGAAACGACCACGCCGTCATAGATCGTGCCGACCTTGACCTCAGCGGTCAACGCCTCGACCTCAGCTCGTGCCCGCTCGCCAGCTCGTCCATCGACCGCGGCGATGAGCACCGTGCCGTCCTCCTCGACGTCGATCGTGGCACCGGTGCGTTCCTGGATGCCGCGGATCGTCTTGCCGCCAGGACCGATGAGCTTGCCGATCTTGTCGGGATCGATCATGATCTGCAGGATTCGAGGCGCATGAGGTGACAACTCCGATCGCGGCACTGGAATCACCGCTTCCATCGCCTCGATGATGTGGAATCGTCCCTCGTGCGCCTGAGCGAAGATCTTCTCGATCTCGTCGAAGACACAGGCCGCGGGCCTTGAGGTCGAGCTGGATTCCGGTGATGCCGTCACGGGTTCCCGAGACCTTGAAGTCCATCTCGCCGAAGAAGTCCTCTTCGCCGATGATGTCGGTCACGTGAATCACCGATCCGTCCTCCGCCGTGAAGCGGCCGACCGAGATTCCCGCACACGTCCCCTTGATCGGAACGCCGGCGTCCATCAGGGCGAGACAGCCGCCACACACCGATGCCATCGACGAAGAGCCGTTGGACTCGGTGATGTCGCTGACCACGCGCACGGTGTACGGGAACTCCTCGAGACTGGGGAGGATCCCCAGAAGCGATCGCTCGGCCAAGGCACCGTGCCCGATCTCGCGCCGACCCGGTCCCATGATCCGGCCCGCCTCGCCGACGCAGAAGGGCGGGAAGTTGTAGTGGAGGTAGAACTTCTTGGCGTACTCGGGCATCAGACCGTCGACGATCTGCTCGTCGCGGCTCGTGCCCAGCGTACAGGTGACGACCGACTGCGTCTCGCCCCGCTGGAAGAGAGCGGAGCCGTGCGTGCGAGCGAAGATGCCCACTTCCAACTGCAGCGGACGAATCTCGGTGCGGCCGCGACCGTCCGCCCGAATCCCCGACTCGGCGATCAGCTTCTGAGTGACCTTCTTCTCGAGTCGACGAAACGCCTCCTTCGCCTCCTGCTGTCGCCGCTCGGCGGCAGCGTGCTCGGAGAAGGGAACGGCGGTCGGGAATCGCGAAGTGCTCTTCCAGCAGTCGATCGCGAATCGCCGCCATCGCCTGGTTGCGCTCCTCCTTGCCGGTGATCTGTCGTGCTTTCAGAAGGTCCGCTTCGCACACGGATTTCACCAACTGCGTGACATCCTCCGCGGGCAATGCGATGGTACCCATCCGCTTTTCGATTCTGCCGACCTTCTCGACCAGCTCATTCTGCATCTCCAGCAGCGGCTTGATGCCTTCCTCGTATCCGAATCGGATCGCCGCCAGAACGTCCGCTTCCGGAACCTCGGCAGCGCCGACCTCGATCATGTTGATCGCCGTCGGCGTGGCCGGCCAGGACAAGATCCAGGTCGGAGAACTCCAGCTGGGCGTGCGTGGGATTGAGGACGAACTGAAGCCCTTCTTCGGTCTCGATGCGGCCCACGCGGACCGTGGCGACGGGGCCTTCGAACGGCGCGTCGGTCAGACACAGCGCCGCCGAGGCACCATTGCACGCCACCACGTCGGAGTCGTTCTGGGTGTCGTGGCTCATCACCCAGGCCTGGATCTGGATCTCGTCGATGAAGCCGTCGGGGAACAGCGGGCGGATGGGCCGGTCCATGTTCCGCATGGTCAGGATTTCCTTCTCGTTCGGCGGCCCCTCGCGCTTGCGGAACCCACCGGGGAACTTCCCGGCGGCTCCGTACTTCTCCCGGTAGTCACACTGGAGAGGGAAGAAGTCCAGACCCGGACGAGGGTCCGCTCGCATCGCCGTCACCAGAACACTGGTGTCGTCGTAGCTGGCGAGTACCGCCCCCGAAGCCAGCTTGGCGATCTTGCCGGTCTCGAGCCTGAATCGACGACCGCCAATCTCGCGCTCCACCCAGACGTGCTTTTTCATAGTGCTCTTACCTTCACTGAAAATCCCGAGCACCGCCGGCCGCACAGTATTCGGCGCGGCAGAGCTCATTCAACGGGGTGACCGCCGACTTTCAAGAGGCAGAAGGCAAACAACAGTGCGCTGGGCTGAACCGCCAGCGGTCTCGGACTGACTGTGGCTTGCCTACTGCCGCCCGCGGTCGGACGGCCGACAAGCTGCGCTACTTGCGCAAGCCGAGACGCTTGATCAACGACTGATAGGCCTCGTGCTCAGTCCGTGCCAGGTACCGGAGGAGCCGGTTTCGCCGACCCACCATCTGCAGCAGTCCCCGCCGCGAAGCGAAGTCCTGTCGGTGGGTGCGAAGGTGCTCGGTCAGCTCCTGAATTCGCCGGGTGAGGATGGCGACCTGAACTTCGGGGGAGCCAGTGTCCTGCTCCCCCCTCCGGAATTCGCTGATGAGTTTCGTCTTTTCTTTGGCGGCGATGGTCATGGTCGTCGCAGCTTTCGTCCTATTTTCACCTTGCTGTATCGAATGGCAGAGTGTAGCAGGAGCGGTCGGTCTCGTCCAAGAGCGGCGTTGACCGGCGACCCCTCCTGAGCCCTTCCGGTAGCATGGAGTCCAAAACGCGTCTGTTTGGAACCAGACCATGGCCGTTTCGGTGGTCCATCCGATCACGCCCGCCCTGCAGAGGACCGGGCAGGTGCTCTTCAAGCCCTTCGACCTGGCGAAGTGGTTCCTCCTTGGATTCTGCGCCTTCCTGGCCCACCTGGGTCAGGGCGGCGGGGGTGGCATCGGCCGGTGGAACGTCCCTGGAGGTGGAGGCGGAGGCGGAGGCGGAGGCGGAGGCTCCCCCGTCCCCCCGGTCATCGATTGGATCCGAGCCAACGCGCCGCTGGTCATCGCGGTGAGCCTGGTGGTCGTGCTCGTGATCCTCGGGCTCACTGCCCTGATCTGCTGGGTCCGCAGCCGTGGCAAATTCATGTACCTGGACGGGCTCGTGCGCAACCGTGGAGCGGTAGCGGCACCATGGCGTCAGTTTGCCACACTCGGCAACGAGCTCTTTGTGGTCGCCTTGCTCCTCGCCGTCATGGGCATGACCGCGAGTCTGACGATCCTCGCCCTGGCGAGCTTGATTGCGTGGCCCGACATTCGGGCCTGGGAGTTCGGCCCGCGGGCCCTGACCGCGGTCGCCGTGGGCGGCGTGATGATGTTTGGCAACGCCCTGCTCCTGCTGGTCATCAACCTCCTTCTGGAGCACCTGGTCGTTCCGACCATGTACCTGCGCCAGCTTCCCGTGCTGCCCGCCTGGAATACGGTTCGGCGAGAGCTGTTGAGAGGACACAGCGGGACGATCGTGCTGTTCTTCCTGATGCGCGTGGGGCTCTCACTCGTGATCGGCGCGATCGCGGTCGCCGCGACCTGCGCGACTTGCTGTGCGACTGCGATCCCCTACCTGGGCACGGTGATCCTGCTGCCGCTGTTCGTCTTCGATCGCTGCTACACCCTCTGCTTCCTCGAACAGTACGGCCCGTCCTGGCGGTTCTTCGATGATGAAGGCGCGATGATCAAGTGCGCGCGATGCGGATACGACCTCCGGGGCTTCGGAGCTTCTGGCGTCTGCCCGGAATGCGGAGGCCCCTTCGGATCGGTTCCTCCGCCCGTGCGCCCAATCTGATCGCATCGGGTGGGCGTCACTCGTGCTCTTTCCAAAGGTCCGCCGACCTCCATCACCCGCGCAGCGACTTCAGGAGGACCTCGATCCGGCGGCAGCCTTCCTTGATCTGCGACTCAGAAACGGCGAAGCTCAGCCGAATGTGGCGGCGGGCACTTTCGCCGAAATCCTCTCCCGGAACGACCGCGACGCAGGCCTCCTCAAGCAGGACCTCCGCCAGGCTCAGCGCCGAATCGATCCGGCGGCCCGCCGGGCTGGTCTTGCCGAAATGAGCCCCGATCTGGGGGAAGACGTAGAACGCCCCAGTCGGACGGGGACAAACGACATCCGGCCAGCGATCGATCAGGCCGCTCAGCAGCTCGGCCCGATCACCGAAGGCTCGGCGCATCCGCTCCAGATCGGCGGCGCCGTGCTCCAGCGCCTGGGGAATGGCCGCATAACAGAAGCTGGTGATGCAGCTGGTCATCTGGCTCTGCAGTCTGGCCATCGCCTTCGCCACCGCCCCACCGTCGCCAGGAGCGCACGCGTAGCCGATCCTCCATCCGGTCATCGCATAGGACTTGCTCAACCCGTTGATCGTGATCACCCGATCGGCAATGGCCTCGATGGAGCCCAGGGACAGGTGGTCGATGCCGCCGAAGATCAGCTTCTCGTAGATCTCGTCGGCGATGATGACGACCTGATCATGTTCCGTCAGCACGTCGGCGAGAGCTCGCAGCTCCTGCGGACTGTACATGGTTCCGCAGGGATTCGATGGGCTGTTGAGAATGATCACGGCCGTCTTCGCCGTCAGCGCGTCCGCAAGCTGCTGCGGCGTGATCTTGAAGTCGTTGTGCACGTCGCCCGGCACCTCGATCACCTCGCCTCCCGCCAGCTCTACCATCGGCCGGTAGCTCACCCAAGCCGGCGTGAGCAAGAGAACCTGCTGCCCGCGCCCTGGATCGAGCAGACTCTGCAGGGCCAGATAGATCGAATGCTTGGCCCCCGCGCTGATGATGATGTCATCAGCGGTGCAACGGATCTTGTTCTCGTCCTGGAGCTTCCGGGCGATCGCCTTCCTCGCCGCGGGATCGCCTGGAACCGGCATGTAGTGCGTCAGGCCGGCGTCAAGTGCTTGCACGGCGGCGCGGCGGATATGTTCGGGGGTATCGAAGTCGGGCTCGCCGACCCCGAATCCGACGATGTCGATACCCGTGTCGCGAAGCGCCTTGACGCGAGCGGTGACGGCCAGCGTGGCCGAAGGTTTGAGGGCGGTCACTCGATCAGAGAGTCGGAGGGAGCGGGACCTGGTCAGCGCCATGAGCGGAGGATACCTCCCACCTCCCGTTCAGGTCGATCCGTTGCCCCCCCGTGCGGCAAATTCTTGGCCCGTCGCCGATCGAGGAGTTGAGACTCGGCACCTCTTCAGCCCGGCACAGACACCGGTCGCTACAATCCATCCTCACGTGGTGGCCGTCTTGGTCGCCACCCTCCTCAGGATCACGATGCACTACGACTCCCACCAGCCGATCATCAACGACCTCGAGGCGCGGATCCTAACCATCCGCGACTCTCTTTGACTACGACAACAAGCTCACGCTGCGGGACCAGCTCCAGCAGAAGATGAATGATGCCGGCTTCTGGGACGATCCGGAAGCAGCCCAGAAAGTCATCGCGAGTACAAGACGCTCAAGGCGCAGACCGAGGACCTGACGGAGGTCATCGGCGCGCTCGAGAACGCCAAAGTCGGCTTCGAGCTGGCGCTGGAGGCCGACGACCGCGAACTGCTCGAGGAGGCCGACGAACAGCTGTTCCAGCTGTCTGCGAGGATGGAGCGGGTCGAGCTGCAGTCGCTCCTGAGCGGCAAGCACGATCACCGCAACTGCTTCGTGTCCATTCATTCCGGCGACGGCGGAACCGAAGCCGACGACTGGGCGGCCATGCTGGAGCGCATGTACCTCTACTACTGGGAGAACATGGGCTGGAAAGTCCAGGAAATCTCCAAGACCCACGGCACCGAGGTCGGCGTCAGCGAAGTGACCTACCACGTGAGCGGCCCGATGGCCTTCGGCTACATGAACTGCGAGCGGGGCACGCACCGCCTGGCTCGCGTCAGTCCGTTCAACGCCCAGGGCAAGCGTCAGACGAGCTTCGCGACCGTGGACGTCATTCCCGAGTTCGAAGAGACCGACGTCGAGATCGATGAGAAGGACATCGAGCTCACTGCGTTTGCTCGCTCCTCCGGGCCGGGCGGACAGAACGTCAACAAGGTGGCGTCGGCCGTGCGCATCGTGCACAAGCCAACCGGCATCATGGTCGTCTCGTCCACCTACCGAGATCAGTCTCAGAATCGTCGGCAGGCGATGAGCATTCTGACGGCCAAGCTGGAGCAACTCGAAGAGGAGCGCCGGCAAGCGGAACTCAACGAAGCCACCGGGGGCAAGGTCGATCGCGGCTGGGGCACTCAGATCCGCAGCTACGTCATCTACGACAACCGGGTGAAGGACCACCGCACCGGACACGAGGTGGGCAATCCCCAGACGGTGCTGGACGGTAACCTCGAGGGATTCATCGGCGCAGAGTTGCAGCGACGCCGATCCGAGCGGGAGAAGCGCACGGTTGGGGTTGGCGAGGCAGACTGATACGGCCCGCTCACCGTCGCTCCGTGCACCTGGCCGCCCTCGAGCCGTTCGGGGAGGAGCGAGGCGGAACAGTGGAGTCACGGCCGCTGAGCGACCTCAGGGAACCATGGCAGCCGGTCGAGGTCCACATTCCCGCCGGAGAGAATGACGCCGATCCGCGCGAGACCAGGCCTCGCGCGGAATTCCTCGGACAAGACTGCGGCGAGCGTCACGGCGGCGCTGGGCTCGATCACGAGCTTCAGCCGTTCCCAGGCGTGCCGCATGGCGACAGTCACCGCCTCGTCGGTCACTGTCACGACCTGCTCCACGTGGTCCCGAATGATCGGCCAAGTCAGCTCGCCCAGGCTGGTCAGCAGCCCGTCGCAGATCGTCCTGGGTGAGGTCTGGGGAATCAGCCGACCTTCGCGAAGCGATCTCGCGGCATCGTCGGCGCCGAGCGGCTCAGCGCCGAACAGCGGACGCTCCCGGAGCAAGTCCGCGGACGGCGATGCACGTCCCGGACATGAGCCCGCCGCCACCCACCGGAGCGATGACCGCGTCCAGGTCCGGAATCTCCCGCAGAAGCTCCACCGCGGCGGTTCCCTGCCCGGCGATGACGTCCGGATGGTCGTACGGGGGGATCAGCGTACCACCGCTGCTCTCGAGCACCTCCGCGGCCATGGTCTCCCGCGACGGCCAGATTGGGCTCGCAGTCGTAGATGACGCCACCGTACTCCTGCACCGCCCGCCGCTTGACGGGTATCGCGCTCGAAGGCATGACGACATGGGCAGTGATGTTGCGCAGCCTGGCCGCCAGGGCCAGCGCTTGGGCGTGATTGCCGCTGCTGTGCGTCACGACACCGCGGCGAGCCGTTCGATCATCAAGATTCATCACGGCGTTGCACGCGCCGCGGAACTTGAAGGCACCGACCTTCTGGAGGTTCTCGCACTTGAAGAAGAGTCGTCGTCCCGCCCAGCGGTCCAGCGTGGTCGAGGTCACCACTGGCGTTCGGTGCGCGTATCCGGAGATGCGCTCCGCCGCGGCGCGGATCGCCGCCAGGTCGATCGCATGCTCCACGGTCTCGGCCACGAAACCTCCACGTCGCCGAATCAGTGGTGTGGGCCAGAAGTTCGTTGACATATCCGCGCGATATCGGCGGTGCTGGCAAGGCGTCGTGACGAAGGCATACTTCTGGTATCTCGAAGAGCGACAACACCGCCAGCGGCGTCGAGGACCGGCGAGATGGTCGCGAACTTCTGACTCATGCCACTAGCTCACCTGAAGCGACAGATCCCTGATGTCCCTGATCCGATCGACGACGCGCTCGACTCGCTCCCGCGTGTTGAAGGCGGAGATACGGAAATAACCTTCTCCGTGCCGGCCGAAGCCCGCACCCGGGGTCACGACCACCTGGGCCTGTTCAAGCATGTGATCGAACATCGCCCAGCTGCTGAGACCTTCCGGGCATTGGACCCACACGTAGGGCGCGTTCACACCACCGAACACGGTCCACCCCTGCGCCTCGCATCCGGTTCGGAGGATGGCGGCGTTCTTGAGGTAGTAGTCGACGAGCTCCGCCACCTGTCGCTGACCGGACTCCGAGTACACCGCTTCCGCACCGCGCTGTACGGGGTAGCCGACGCTGTTGGATTTCGTGCTCCAGCGACGGGTCCACAGCGAATGAAGGTCGATGATCCGACCGGTTCGGGTCCTGCCTTCGAGTGTCCGGGGCACGACGGTGTACCCACAGCGGAGTCCCGTGAAGCCGGCGTTCTTCGAGAAGCTGTGAAACTCGATGGCGCACTGCCGTGCGCCGTCGATCTCGTAGATCGATCGCGGTCGATCCGCCTCCTGGATGAACGCTTGGTATGCGACGTCGTACAGGATGATCGCCTGCTTCTGCAGGGCGTACTCCACCCACAGCCGCAATTCATCGCGGCTGATCATGCTGCCGGTCGGATTGTTCGGGAAGCAGAGGTAGACGAGATCCAGCTTTTCGTGGGGGATCTCCGGCACGAATCCGTTCTCGGCCGTGCAGGGCAGATAGATCAGACCGTCATAGCTGCCGTCGTCCCACGCCTCGCCGGTGTTCCCGACCATCACGTTCGTGTCGACATAGACCGGGTACACCGGATCGGGAACGCCAATGCGGTTCTCTCCCCTGTCTGCGAAGATGTCGAGCACCGCACCGCAGTCGGTCTTGGAGCCGTCGGAGATAAAGATCTCGTCGACGTCGACCACCAGACCGTGTCGGCGAAAGTCGCCCTCTGCAATCGCCTCCCGCAGGAACGGGTAGCCGGTCGGATCGCCGTAGCCGCGGAAGGTTTCTCGAACTCCCATCTCGTCGATGGCCCGGTGCATCGCCTCCCGCACCGCTTCTGGAAGCGGCTCGGTCACGTCACCAATGCCGCAGGGGATGATCCGCTCGGCCAGCGCAGGATTCTGTTGCGCGAACTCCCGCACGCGCCGGCCCACCTCGGGAAACAGATAGGCGCCCCGCAGCTTCAGGTAATTCTCGTTGACGAGAGCCATCCGCCCGATCTCCCTCAGCGGGCCGGTAAGCCCGAAGCCGAGGTCGTGTGGGCTTCCGCGATCTCCACGATCTGATCGAACGCCTTGGGATCCTCGATGGCCAGCTGGCTGAGCATCTTCCGATTGAGCAGGATGCCGGCCTGCTGCACGCCGTTGATGAACCGACTGTACCGCGTACCGCGCATCCGGCAGGCGGCGGTCAGACGGGTGATCCAGAGCTTGCGGAATTCCCGACGCCGTTGCCGACGATCGCGATACGCGAACTGTCCCGCCCGCCACAGGGCGACCTTGGCCTGCTGGCGATGGCGGTGCTTCGTACCCCAGTATCCACGGGCGGCCCTCAGCAGTCTTCGTCGCTGCTGGGTTCGTGCGGCGCCCTTTCTGACGCGAGGCATGTTCGATACTCCTCAACGGGCTGGCTTGGGGGCCGGAGGACGCCTCCGATCGCTTGAACCCTGACCAGCATGAACATCAGATCGAGCCGGTCCCCCGATCACATCTATCGGTGCGGACCGCGGTCGATCCCGGCGAGAATCCGCTCCGCTACGACTCCTGGGCTGGTGTCACCGAAGGGGCCGAGGGAGATCGGCTGGATCGACCCGAGTTGGCGGAACGGAAGAGAATCGAGCTCATCCGGCGTGCTTCACAACCGACGGCATAGGTTGGCTTCCGATAGGACCGCAGCATCTTGCCGGATTTGTGGCTGCGGTAGTGCCGGCCACCGGCACGCGAGAGCTTGATCTTGCCGCTCTTGGTGATTCGAATCCGCTTGAGGAGCCCCTTGTTGGGCTTGTTCTTGGGCATCGAAGGGGTCCTGGCCAAGGGGGAGTGGGCTCGAACGCGCCGGACCACGGAGGATATCTTGCTCCGGAAAGGTGTCAAGGAGATCCGGACGTCCGGGCTCCGCCGGAGCCGGGTCGATCCTCGGTGCGACAGATCAATGAGCGAGGAAGACGTCGTTGACGCTTGCGGGCTGAACGCCTTCCTCGAGCCTGTCGATCCCTTCGGGCATCCAAATGTTGTCGCCACCGCCGATGACCGGCTGCACGAGCCACATCGTACTTCCATCGGAAACCAGGACGTTCTGACCACGGCCGCCGTGATTGAGCGACAGAGCGAACGGGGACATCCAGTCGCCTGCACGGAGGGCATCGATTACGGGATTGCGATCGCCGAGAGTCACTCGGTTGCGACCGGAGTCCCAGAGCGTCGGCGACCCCGGCATCTGCCACTGATAGCTGTAGCTGCTCGCGGGAGGCCCCTCGTGCCCAGGACAGTCCAGGTGGCCCTGCTGGCAGTAGCCGCCGCTCACCAGAGGAGCGAGATTGACCATGTTGTCGACGAAGCGACTCCACTGGCTGTGGAGGCCCGCCTGAGCCACGGGGAGCCGGCCATCGTTGTCAGCCGCGTAGTTGCCGAATGCATAGCCCATCATCCGAAGGTTGTTGGCGCAGGCGGTGTCGATCGAACGCTGCCGCAACTCGTGCATCACGGGGATCACAATGCTGGCGCCAAGGAGCAGAACTGCGGCGATCGTGACGAAATCGGGAATGCGGGAACGGAGGCTGGATGCCGACCCGACCGACTCGGCGTCGATGTTCATCCGGGCAACCCGATCGCGCTCGTAGCTGTTGATGCGGGCCAGGGTGGCATCGATGAGCGTGTCATCCGAATCGTTGACCGGATAGTCATCCAGGAGACTCAGCAAGCCCACGATGGCCTCCGCGCGTTGGTGCTCGTCATCCGAGAGCGACAGGGCCCCAAGATCGAAATCGCACTGGACGAGAGCGTCGAGCAGACGCTCATCGGCCGGACTGAGCCTGGGCAGGTGCCCCTGACCATCACTCATGACCGTTTCTCCTCTCTCGCTCGCGCCGCTTTCCATGCCTCTGCGAAGGTGGCTACCGCGGTGTGAAGACGGCTCTTCACCGTCCCCAGCGGGATCTCGAGAGCGTCGGCGATCTGGTTGTAACTCAGTTTCTGAAAGTAGCACAGCAGGAGAATCTCCCGCAGGTGCCGTGGCATGTCGTCAATCACGTCTTTGATCAGCCGGCTGCGCTCGGCATCGAGGATCGGCAGGTCCGGCGAGGGCAACTCCGCCGCGAGCAGATCCACGAATCGCTGCCCTTCGCCATCCTCGCCGATCGATTTGGAGAGCGACACCGCGGTCCGCCGACTGTGCTTCCTGTGATAGTCGCGAGCCTTGTTCGCGGCGATCGTGAAGAGCCAGGGCCGGAACCGGCGGGCAGGATCGAACGTCTCGGCAGACAGGTGAACCTGGAGAAACGTCTCCTGGAACACGTCCTCGGCCGCCGCCCTGGATCCCAGGAAGCGAATCAGGAAGTGGAGCAACTCCTGCTTGTAGCGGTCCATGAGATTTCGGAAGGCGTGACGATCGCCGGCAAGGTGGGCTTCGAGCAGAGATTCATCGCTGGGCTCGTGCACTGCCGATTCCACATCGGAGCCGGCAGAGCAAGCCGCCGTACTCACCTTCCGGGACTGGTCGATCCTGTCGATCCTGTCGATCCTGGACCGGTCGATCCGAGAGTGGTCGATCATATCCCGCGGGCTGCCCGGAGAGGGCGCGGAGAGCCGGCTCAAGAAGGTTCCCAAGGCGCCGAGCGGGTCAGCCAGTGGAGTCGGTGCGAGGGCGGAGATGGCGGGGGACGCCTGCATGACTCCGGTGCTACGGCCCGACTTGCGTGGCGGATCGCGCTATCTACGATGTTTCCTCTTCGTTTCGCATGACCGGATCCAATTCTCGGATCCCCACACCGGTGGAAGGACCTGACTTATGGGCGTACCCGTCTCCCAGATGTGGACCGTCGCCTCCTACGTGCTCACGCAGAAGCTGCGCGGGCGGAAGCGATATCCGCTGGTCCTGATGCTGGAGCCGCTCTTCCGCTGCAACCTGGCTGTGCGCGGGCTGCGGGAAGATCCAGTACCCCGCCCACATCCTCAAGCAGCAACCTGTCCGTCGAGGACTGCCTGCGAGCCGTCGATGAGTGCGGCGCCCCGATGGTGTCGATCCCCGGCGGCGAGCCGCTGCTGTACCCGCACATCGCCGAGCTCGTGGAGGCCCTGATCGCCCGCCGCAAGTACATCTACCTCTGCACCAACGCGATCCTCCTCAAGGAGAAGCTCGACGAGGGGCTGTTCAAGCCCAGCCAGTACCTCACGTTCTCGGTCCACATGGACGGGCAGGAGGAGCACCACGACTTCGCGGTCTGCCGCGAGGGCGTCTACGAGAAGGCGGTCGAGGGCATCCGTGCCGCCGTCCAGCGGGGCTTCCGCGTCACGACGAACACGACGCTCTTCGAGGGCGCCGACCCGAACTCGGTGCGAGAGTTCTTCGACGAGATGATGGACCTCGGCGTCGAGGGCATGATGGTCAGCCCCGGCTACGCCTACGACAAGGCGCCCGATCAGCAGAACTTCCTCAAGCGACAGGAGACGAACGAGCTGTTCGAGATGATCCTCTCGAACCGCGACGGAAGGCGATGGAGGTTCAACCAGTCGCCGCTGTTCCTCGAGTTCCTCATGGGCCAGCGCGACTACGAGTGCACGCCGTGGGGCAATCCCGACCTACAACATCTTCGGCTGGCAGAAGCCGTGCTACCTGCTGCAGGACGGCTACGTCGACACGTTCGCGCGAGCTGATGGAGGAGACGCGAGTGGGAAGCGTACGGCCGCGCGTCCGGCAATCCCAAGTGTCAGCAGTGCATGGTCCACTGCGGCTACGAGCCGACGCGCGGTCGACCACACCTTCGCCAGCGTTCGGTGGCACTCTGGGCCACCGTCAAGGCGATGGTCTTCGACGCTACGCCAACCCCCTCGCCGCAGCGCAGCTCGCAGGAGGAGTCGACGAAGCCTCGCGGCCCGCTGGCGCGGCTGGTCGAGTTAGGCATCGCAGACGACGTCAAGACGAAGGCTGGAGCCGCGTGAGACTGTTTCGAGCGCCCTTGATTCCGGGCACTGATCGGGCGCGAAACGCTGCACGCTGAAGCAGCCCGCTCTGGCAGCCCGTCCAACGCAAGAACGGAATGCACGGCGGTGTCACCGCCATGCATTCCGTTCGTCTTGTTCCAGCTGCCGAGTGACGCTCAGCGTCCGCTGAACATCTTGCCAAACATGCTCGAACCGTGCTTGATGAGGTCGCTCAAGTCCACGTCGCCATCGTGGTCGGCGTCCAGGAGCTGGTCGAGCATGCCCATCTGCTTGGGTGCCTCCTTCTGAAGCTGCTGGCTCTGCTGACCGAGCATCTTGGACAGAGCACTGGTGTCCAGGCCGCCCTTCTTCTGCTCCTGTCCCAGCGCGCCCATGACCAGGGGCGCGAGCATCTCCAGCATCGAGTTGGTCTTGGTCTGGTCCAGTCCAGTCGAACGGCTCAGGCTCTGTTCGACCACCGTTTGGCGGGATCCGAGGACGTGCTTCAGGATCCCGGCTCCGGCGGCGGGCTTCTCCTGGCCAAGAAAGCCCGAAAGGTTGTCGAGCACGCTGCCGTCATGGTTCTTGGACAGCGCGCGGTGGAGCGATTCGGCGCCCTCCGGCTTCGAAGCATTGCGGGCCAGCGCCTGGAGGAGCGTCGGAAGAGCGGCGGACATGGCGTTCTTGGTGGTGGTCTCATCGGCGCCGAGCCGGCGGCTGAGCTCCTTGGTGGTGTCGCCGCTCATCGCCTGGCTCAACATCTCGAGTAGATTCGTCATTGGTCTCTGTTCCTTCTCTTTCGTGACTGGTTGCGCAGTTCGCCCCGGCGGGCCTTCTTGCGAGGTGTCATGGTAGCTCACGACGCGAACCGAGGGGCTTCATCGACAGGGTCCCCAACCCTCGAGGATGGTCAGCAGGTCCAGCACGTCGACCACGCCATCGGCGGTGACATCGCCGCTGCTCTGAGCGACTCCCCAATCGGTTAGCGCGTTGATCAGATCGCCAACATCGACGATACCGTCGCCGTTCGTGTCCGCCTCACACGTGAGAATCTCAGCCACCCAACCGCGCTCCTGGCCCTCGTAGAGCCCTTCTCCCACCAGGATCCTGGCGTTGTTGGAGATGCCCGAGGCTCGCGTGAGCGTCCATCCGGTCAGGTCCACTCCTTGCTCCTCGAGCACGGACGCGACAGTGCGGAGGTTCCCGTTCTGCCACAGGCAGGCCGTGCTTCCGGTCTTGGTCTCCGAGAAGCCCACGATCACCGTGCCATCCGCCGAGACGGCGAGCGCCTCGCTGAAGACGAGGCCTCCGGGCAGATCGCCCAAGGGGACCATCCCCTCGTCATGAGTCCACCGGAAGCCCTCAAATCCAAGGACGGAGAGACCGGTGCCGACAATCGCGCTTCCGTCCGCGGAGATGGCCGTCGCGCGGCTCGACATCACTGCCCCATCTAGCGACCCTTCCGATAGCGTCGGACCAGAGGAAAGATCGCCGAGACCGACCATGCCTTCTGGCTCGTGGTAATAGAACGCCTGACGAGCGCCGAGCGGGCCGGTCATCCCGACCACGATGGAGGCGTCAGCCGAAATCCCCGTGGCCGCGCTGTAGATGCCGCCGGGAACCAGGAAGCCCAGGCCGACCATGCCGCTCTCCTGCGTCCACCAGTACGCCTGACCGGTGATACCGCACATGCACGCGTCGGCGACGCCCACGACCACCAGGCCGTCGGCGCTGATGCCCAGCCCTTCGCTCAAACCGTTGATGGCAGGATTGAGATCGCCCAAGCTCTGGACCGGATCACCCACCACCCAGCGCACCGCCTGCCCTGGCGAGCCCATCGCGCTGCTGGTTCCCACGACGACCGAGCCGTCGTAGTTCGTCGCATACGCCGTCGTGTCGTCGCCCGGATTGAGCGGCCCCAGACCGCTGACCCCGGCCGCGACCTGGTCCCGGCCGACGCGAAACGCCCGCTCGCTTCCACCCTGCGAATAGCTGACGCCGATGATCGTCGCTCCGTTGCCCGAGATCGCCGTGACCCGGCTTCCGTCGTCCGCCGGCAGCGGGTCGACGGGGGTGATCGACGCCTCCTGACCCCAACTCGCCGCGCACGTCGTCGCCACGGTCATCAGGACCGGAAGCAGAATCGTTCGTTGAATTGGCGCGAGGTACTGTCTCATCGTTGTGCACTCCTTGCTTCCGTGATTGACTCGGGTGATCGAATGCAGATGCTCTGACTCACCCGACTGGAACCGTCGCATTGTCCCACTCGAGCGGCAGCGCGACATGGGGATCTCGCCCCGTTTGCCGGCAGGCATTCGGCCCTTTCTTGGCCGCTGCTTGACGCTGACCGTTGGTTTGCCGAACCTACCCTTCCGCGTTCTCGCCGAATTCGGCTGAATGCTCGTGGTCAGAGTGCTGACGAATCGAACCAAGGACGCACGCATGGGTAGCTGGTGGGTCGCGGACCTCTATCGCAGCGGACAAGTCGTCGAGCTCATCAGCTGGATCTTCTGGGTCATCTTCTCCATCACCTTGCATGAGCTGGCCCACGGGTGGGTGGCCCTCTGGCAGGGCGATGACACGCCGCGCCGCCTTCACCGCATGACCGCCAATCCGCTGGTGCACATGGGCCCGTGGTCGCTGCTGTTCTTCGCCCTGGTCGGGATTGCCTGGGGCGTCATGCCCACGGATCCCAGCCGATACCGATGGGGTCGGAAGGGACGGATCGCGGTGGCCGGCGCCGGCCCGGCGATGAACATCGCCCTCGCGCTGATCTCGTTGTCCCTGCTCATCGCCTGGCTGGGGCTCGGTCCGCGGGGATCAACGCTCTATACGAACCTCGCCATCTTCCTCTGGAGCGGGGGATGGCTGAACCTGCTGTTGGCAGCGTTCAACCTGCTGCCGATTCCGCCCTTGGACGGATCGCAGATCCTCTCGGGACTCTCGTATCGCTTCTACCGGCTCTACCAGCACCCCAACGCCCAGATCGTTGGAATGCTCGCCGTCCTGGCCGTCTTCTACTCCGGCATCGGTTCCTTCGTCGTCGGCGCGGGGCAGTTGGCGGCCTTGCTGTACGTGAACGGACTCGGCGCTCTGGTTGGCAACCCCAACCTGTTCGAGGTCATCTGATGCGTGCTCCGGTCCGATGGGCCCCGCGAACGCCCGCCGGAAGCTCGCCCCGATTGATCGAACTGCGAGACCTGCTAGCATCCGCGGTTCGCATCCGGTGGCTGCAGAGGATGCCGCACGGGGCGAGGCCGGATGGTCCGGTCCCGCCCTCCTCGGTCCTCAGCGCGGACGTCCGCGTGAAGCCGCCGCTTGAAAGGAGCTCCGGTCATGGTCGTGCTTCGTCTGAAGCGAATGGGTCGGCGTCACCGACCCTTCTACCGTCTGAGCGCTATGGACAAGAGGTCCCCACGGGACGGTCGCGTGATCGAAGAGCTGGGGTGGTATGACCCCATCGCAAACGAAGATCGCCAGCTGAGCATCAACACCGAGCGCGTGGCCTACTGGCTGAGCGTGGGGGCACAACCCTCGCGGACGGTCACGAGTCTTCTGCGCCGCGCCGGTCTCGATGCGAAGCCCGGCCAGAAGATGGTCGTCGCCGAGCCTTCGAGCGCTTGAAGAACCGCAGAGCCTGACGTCGGTCACGTCTTGCGTCCGCGCGAACCACCTGGATGAGGCCGGGGGCGGTGAACGTGATCGCCACTCCGGCGTACTGTCATGCGCATCGACGTCCTCACCCTGTTCCCGGACATGTTCGACGGCGTGCTGCGCAGCACGATCCTCGGGCGGGCTGCTGAGGCGGGGCTGGTGAGCTATCACCTCCACGACATCCGGCACTACACCACCAGCCCGCACGCCAAGGTCGATGACCGTCCGTTCGGCGGGGGACCGGGCATGGTGATGATGTGTCAACCGATCTGCGATTGTCTCGAAGCGGTCATTGCGATGGACCCCCGCCCTCCGCTGCGCATCCTGCTGACTCCGCAAGGGGAGCTGCTCCGGCAGCCACGGGTCGAACAGCTGGCGCAGGAGCCGCGGCTCTTGCTCATCGCCGGTCGCTACGAGGGCATCGACGAACGAGCGATCGAGCTGACCAGTCCGCTCCAGATCAGTGCGGGCGATTACGTGCTGAGCGGCGGCGAGATTCCTGCGATGCTCCTGATCGACGCGGTGGTCCGCCTGCTCCCAGGTGCGCTCGGTCACGAGGATTCCGCCCGCGAGGACTCCTTCACCGTCACCAGCGAGGACGGGTGCCCGCTGCTCGACTGCCCCCACTACACGCGGCCGCGTGAGTTCCGGGGGCTGACGGTCCCGGAGGTCCTGCTGAGCGGCGACCACGGGGCGATCGAGCGGTGGCGGCACCAGCAGAGGCTCGAGCGGACCCGGGAGCGTCGGCCCGATCTGCTGAATCGCGGGTGGGGCGAGGGCACTGGGGGATCGGATGGATCGAGCGGCGCCGTTCGCTGACTCGTCTCGCTCGTTGCCGGATGGATCGACGATCGATATAGTGACCGGCTGCGCACGGTCGGGGAAGTGCCCCCGCTGATGAAGGACCCCCGATGAACACCACCGAAGTGCTCGAAAACGTCGTCAAGGATCAGCTCAAGCCGGAAGGCACCTTCCCGGCCTTCAGCGTCGGTGACACGCTGAACGTGCAGGTCCGCATCATCGAAGGCGGCAAGGAGCGCATTCAGGTCTACCAGGGAGTCCTGATCGCGGAGAAGGGCCGCGGCATCAACCGCACCATCACCGTCCGCCGAATCGTCGCCAACGAGGGAGTCGAGCGTATCTTCCCGCTGCATTCTCCGCGCATCGCCCAAATCGAGGTCGTCCGCCGCGGTGATGCCCGCCGCGCGAAGCTCTACTTCCTGCGCAATCGGGTCGGCAAGAGCCGTCGCATTCGCGACCAGCGCCGCGGCCTCGAGAATGTGTGACAACACTGGCTGCTTTCACGGATCGTGATCGCGGGCGGACTGGATTCAAGCCGGCCGTTCGTGCCTCGCGTCAACGCCGATCAATCCTCGTCGCCGACAGGACCTTCGACGGCGGCCAGGGCGCTCATGACGTCGTGGCAGATGGGAAAGAGCCGATCGAGACGCGTGAGTCGAAAGAGCGACTGCACGGCGTGATCGGCGTTGGCGAGCGCGATCTTGCCGCCGGAATGCGTCATCAGGTTGAGCGCTTCGACGAGACACCCCAGACACGCTGAGTCCATGAACTGCACGTTCTGAAGATCGAGCACGACATGCTGTGCGCCGAGCTGGCCGAGTTCATACAGCAGGTTGGCCAAGGGAGCGGCCCCGGCAGAGTCTGTCAGCTCGGTCACGGTGAGCGTGGCGACCACGGTCTTCCCCACCATCTCGATCTCCGCGATCCCCTCGATGGGCGGCGCGGTCGACTCGACTTCCTCCCCGTCGAAGTCCGGCAGCTGACTCGTGTCACCTGCGCTGCTGGTCCGAGCCATCGACGGCTTCCGAGCAAAGAGATTGAACATATCCGACTGCTCCATCCTCCCGCCGGCCATAGTGACGCTCCATACTGGAGATCGGTGGACGGTCGGCTGGAGGCGAACATGACAACAAAACCGATCGAAGTCCAACGCGAATCAGCTCGCCGTCTTCAGCTCCCGTGAGCTGTGCGGCGCAGCGAAACTATGCCGCCGTGTCCTCGGACTCAGGGCGGAGCGCAGCAGAGTGAACCGGTGCGCTGGCGTCGTCGCGAAGTTCTTCTGCTGGCAACGAGAGATCAGCCCGCTTGAGTTCGGTACTCGGAATCGCCAAGGTCCTGGGGGAAGCTCGGCGAACGCTTCGGCCGGGCGCGAAGCCGGGGCGCCTCCTCATCCGACGTCAGCGATTCAGGGGGAAGATCCGGAACGGCGGGGGGCGAGGTCGGAGAAGTCGTCCGACCGTGGAGACGTCGCTGCCGAGCAGCGTTGATGGATCGCTCCATCTCCTGCAGGAACGGACGCATTCGATCGGCAGTGTCTCGGGCGGTGCTCATGCAACGGACTCCTCAGCGATTCCCGGTATCGGCCAAAGCGGGAGACCTGTTGCCTTCACCTTCCCTTTCCGAACTGACCGCGCCCGCACAATCGGAACGATCGGACGAATCGCCCTCGGTCGGGACGGTCCCGCTTAGCTGCTGGCCGACTCCGACTCCTCCTCCAGCTCGTCGATGTGCTCGGCGTGATCGCGGAGCAGGATCGCGTGTTCCGCAACCGTGTCGTACACGCTCGCCAGCAGTCCCACGAGCGGAAACCGGCCGCGCAGCGGCGAGGGTCCAAGGCGACGAAGCAGCGCGTGTGGCGCCGGAGCTGACATCGACTCAGGCCTCAGCGGCCGCCCGCTCCGCCAGAATTCCTCCAGGGTTGCCTCGAGCGGTGGCGGCTCGATCTGCGATTCGGGAATCATCGGATCGGAATGGGCCGAGGCGACGCCATGCGTGTGCATGGCCCGCACCTGCCGCAATCGGTCGAGCACCCGTTCCGCCGCCATGCCGCGGAGCGAGAACACCAGCAGGGGCTGCTCCTCGAGGCGCTCCGCCACCACATATCCCACCGCCGCCACGTGTTTGCAGGCCGTCCGTCTCGGGCATGAGCAGCTGGCAGCCCACTCGTGCGGGTCGCCGGGCAGCAGCTGAAGCCCGAGCGTGCGAAACAGCTCCTCCAGCCCCTCGGGCAGCTCGTTGCCGAGGAGCTTGGCCACGTACACCGCCTCCTGCGCCATGGCGCCGACCACGCGCTCCCAGTCGGATTCGGCGAGTATGGGCAGAGCAATGGTCGTGCGATACGGCTTGCTCGCACGTCCCTGGACGCGAGCGCGAATCTGTCCGCCCTCGATCTCGAGGCTCGCCACCTGACCGGCGACCGCATATTCCCAACCCTGAGGACGAACATCGACGTCGGTTCGGGCGTCCAGCAGTTCGATCCAGCGTCGGGCCAGATCGCTTCGCTCCCGATCCGGCTCGCGATGGCGGAGCTTCAGCCCGTGACGGACCTTCCTCGGTCCGTCGCCGCGCCGCTCGCCGGGAGCGGGTGTAAACGACCTTCCGGAGGAATCTCCGCCCGTCGCCCGCTTCCCTGTGCCGGCATCTTCGCTCATGCGTCCCCCTCCAGCGCCGTCTGCCGCAAGGTCAGAACGTCGCGCAGCTGCAAGGTCGAGAGCTCGGTCAGCCAGCCCTCGCCGCTGCCGACGATGTTCTGGGCCAGCTCCATCTTCTGCTCGATCATCTGGTCGATCCGCTCCTCGAGTGTGCCCACGCACACGAACTTGTGGACGTGCACGGTCCTGGTCTGTCCGATCCGGAACGCCCGATCGGTGGCCTGATTCTCGACGGCGGGATTCCACCACCGATCGAAGTGGAAGACGTGGGTCGCCGCCGTGAGATTCAAGCCGATCCCGCCGGCCTTGAGCGAGAGAATGAAGACGGGCGCGCCGCCTCCGGGATCCTGGAAGCGATCGATCATCTGCTGCCGCTTGGCCTGCGGGGTTCCGCCGTGCAGGAACAGCGCCTCGGCATCGAGGTCGTGCTGGATCATCGCCGCGAGCAGATGCCCCATCTGCCGGAACTGCGTGAAGACGAGCGCCCGGTCGCCGGTCGCCACGATCTCTTCGAGCATGCTGATCAGCCGACTGGTCTTGCCAGAGCGACTCGAGCAGCCCCGCTCCATCGCCGGCCGAACCGTGCTCGAGGTTGCTTCCGGTGAGCAGCGCCGGGTGATTGCAGACCTGCTTGAGCTTCACCAGCGTCGCCAGGACCAACCCTCGCCGCTGGATGCCTTCGGTCTCGATCGACCTGGGAGAGCATCGACGCCGACCACCTGTTCGTAGAGCGCGGCCTGCTCCGCGTGACAGCGTTGGCGTACTCCTTGGTCTGCACGCACGGTCCGGCAGATCGTCGATGACGGTCGGATCGGTCTTGAGCCGGCGCAGGACGAACGGACGGACGAGCTGTCGAAGCACGCTCGGCCCGCTGCTGATCGCGATGCCGCTCGATGGGCACCGAGAACCGCCGGCGGAACTCGCCGGCCGGATCCCAGGTAGCCGGGATTGCAGAACTCCATGATCGACCACAGCTCGCTCAGACGATTCTCCACGGGCGTGCCGGTGAGCGCGACCCGCCGATCGGTGCCCAGAGAGCGGATCGCCGTCGTCTGCTTCGTCGGCGGGTTCTTGATGTACTGCGCCTCGTCGAGCACGACGCGACGCCATCGGATCCGCTTGAGCGACGCCAGATCGCGAATGACGAGACCGTAGGTCGTGATGACGACGTCCGATCGCCGGCCACATGGACGAACGCGTCGCCGACAGGCCGATCCGGACCGTGCTGCACGTGGACGGTCAGGTTCGGCGCGAAACGGTGCAGCTCCCGCTCCCAGTTGACGATCAGCGACGTCGGGACGAGCAGCAGCGTCGGTCCCGGGCCCTCCTCCTCGGGCGACGCTGTGCGCGCTCGTGCAGGAGCAGCGCGATGAGCTGGATCGGTCTTGCCGAGACCCATGTCGTCGGCGAGGCACGCGCCGAGACCCGAGCGTGTCCAGGAAGACGAGCCAGCTGAGCCCCATGCGCTGGTAGGGACGGAGGTGCCCCTGAAGCGACTCGGGCTGCTCGACGTCGGCATGCTCCACGATCGGCCGCCGGTCCCCAGGAGGTCGCCAACCCAGCCGTCAGCGTCCATCCCGAACATGGGGAGCTTCGGCCGCCGCGCTTCCAGTCCGTGCGCGAGCTGGATCGCCTCGAGCAGCGTGATCTCTCCGCCGGGACTCTCGCGCAAGAACTGCCGCGCCGCTTCGATCTGATCCGGCTGGAGTTGCACCCAACGGCCGCGCACTCGCATCAGCGGCGCTGCCTGCCGGGTGAGTCGTTCGAACTCTTCCTGGCTGAGGGGCTGATCGCCGACGGAGATCTTCCACTGGAAGCGCACGAGGCTTCGCAGACCGAGGAGGCTGGGCCCGAACGATCCGATTCCGTTCGAATCGCGGCGCTTCGGTCAGGTCCGGAGCATGAACCTGCAGCCGAGCGCCCAACCAGCTGGCTGGATCGTCCCACCATGCCGGCACTTCCATGATGAAACCAGACTCTTCGAGCAGCGGCCGATACTCGGTGAGGAGTTCATAGGCCTGGCTGGTAGTGAGGTCGACGCCGGTCGGTGCGGCGCTGCCGAGCGCAGCCTCGAGCCCGGGGAAGATCCCTGCCGGCCCTCGCGATCTCGGTGAGCAGCAGCTCCTCGAGACGGCCGACCCGCTGACCCGTCGGTGCTCCCGGCCCGCCGTCCAGCCGCCATACCTGTTCGGCATCGATCGTCGACTGCTGATCGTCGGAACCAATGAGATGGAAGCTCAGTCGCCACCGCACCGCGTCGCCGAGCGGTTCCAGATCCGGGAGTCGAGCGCTGTCGGGCGGTTCGCTGAGCCGAAGACACAGTGTGAATGGGCGGTCGCGCCGGCCTTCATCCAGACGGCCCACCCACGTGCTGAGATCCTTGAGCAGGTCGGTGCTTTGCTCCGGAGGCAGTTGCACGGCCGCCTGCGTCCGAGAGCAGGCCCGTGAGCATGGCCACGTGAAGATCCTCGTTCGGATCACGGTCTTCGATTGCCTCGAGATAGTCCTCGGCGATCAGCGCCTGACGCACCGTGAGATCGACCAGGCTCTGCAGTGCCTCCTGCAGGATCGACCAGGGACGGCCTTCGTGACGATCCTCGGCGGAGCGAACCACCGGCGGCATGGCGGAGAGCAGATGACCGACCCGGGTCTGCGCGGCCTCGTCATGCAGCCAGGGCAGCCACCGGGCTTGAAGTCCTGCCTCCGCACTGCGGAACAGCGTCGGAACGAATCGCTGGTGGATGAGCAGGTCCAAGGTGAATCGACCGACCTCGATCCAGTAGCGAAGATCATGTCCGTATTCGACCTCTGAAGGCGGCTCGGCGCTCTCGAGGCTGATCAAGAAGCTCAGCGTGCGCACGGGATCCACGACCAGGCAGGGCACCTGGAATCGGCCGAGCCAGCTTGCTTCGATCACCTCGAGGATTCCCGCAGCAGATGCCAGACGTTCGCTGGGCAGCGCTCCGGAGCCATCCCTCGGCAAGGCGAGCGTCGGCATTCCTGCGCTGCTGCGGGCCAGGAGCGACGGGGCGTCCGGCGTTCCGAGCAGCGGCTCGAGCATCCGGGTCAGCTCCGTGACGCCCAGCGCGAAGGCGTGCTGCTCGGTGCGGACTTCTTCCAGCAGCGCGGTGGCCGCCTCGGCCTTCGGCCCGATGCTCTTCGACATCGAGCCCTCGGCAACGGGGTTCCACGACTCCTGCAAGCGTTCCAGCGACTCCGCCCAGAGGTGGAGCGCGCCATCCGTCCAAAGAGCGTGCAGCACATGCATGACGAAGGTCGGCTCCTGCTCCAGCGCAACTGATGCGGTTGAATGATCGCGCTGGGACTCGAACCCAGGACCTACCGCTTAAAAGGCGGTTGCTCTACCGACTGAGCTACGCGATCGCGCATCGGACAGTGTAGCCGCACCCCTCCCAATCGGCGACGCGGCGACTCCGCCCCCCGCCCTTCCACACCATGGCGTTCTTCGATGGGCGACGAACGCTCATCAACGATCCTCGAGCTGCCGATAACGGGCAGTGAAGATCGGCGAGCCTCAGCCAGAGTGCTCAAGCCACCTCCGGAATTCGTCCGATAAGAGCCATTCCGGGACACGCGGCGATATGGGACCGGGTGGAACAGGTCCGACAGGCGCACTATCCGCGCTGCCGACCTTCGGCGGAGCCGAAACAGGCGGAATCACGGGCGCTCGCTGGTCGATGGCCTTCTTGTGACATCAAGGGGGCTAGGAGTATGGCTGTGGATCAATCGCCCGCTGCAGGTCGAAAGTCGCACCGCGTGAATCGTGATTGCCGACGCACCGCCGGAGCGCTGACGTTGTGCGCGTCAGCCCTCACCGGAGGCTGCATCTCGATCTACGAGCCGACGGCGCCGTTTGGGTACGAGGCCGCGGCCAACTCCGAGAAGGAGGCGATGCCGCACAGTTCTGCTGCGCCAGGCGAAGCAGGCGTTGTGGCCGCGGGGAGCGATCGTTCGGCACCCGTCGATGCTCCCCCACGGCACGAATTGGAATTGGCCAGCGAGCCCTCGCTCGCGTACCTGCAGCCCTCAGCCGCGGCAGGCGGACTTCCCCCCCATGATGACCGGCAGCCCGCCGAGCTCATCTCGTTGTGGGGCGACGAACTGGTTCGCGATCCAACCGGTGAAGCAGCGGGACCCCTGGACGGCAGCGCGAATCTCCAGCAGGTGAGCTTCGCGACGGAGGGGAAGACCTTCGATCCGGATATCGACCCGACCGGAACGCAGATGGCCTTCGCCTCGACCCAGCATCGCACCACCGCCGACATCTACCTCAAGCCGGTCGACGGCACCGCAATCACTCAGCTCACCGCGGATCCCGCCAACGATGTGATGCCCGCCTTCAACCCCCGCGGCGACCGGATCGCCTTCGCCTCCGATCGCTCGGGCAACTGGGACATCTACGTCATGTCCGTCGAGGGCGGGCGGCCCGTGCAGATCACGAGCGGTCTCGAGGCCGAGCTGCACCCGAGTTGGTCGCCTGATGGCACGCGTCTTGCGTACTGCCGGTTCGGTACGCAGACCAATCGCTGGGAGATCTGGGTGGTGAACGTAGAGAACCCAAGCACTCCGAGCTTCCTGACCTTCGGCGTGTTTCCCCAGTGGTCACCGGATGTCGCCAACAACAAGATCCTGTTCCAGCGGGCCCGGGAGCGCGGCTCGCAGTTTCACAGCATCTGGACGATCGACTATGTCGGCGGCGACGCTCGCCGCCCGACCGAGATCGTCTCGGCAAGCAACGCGGCGCTCATCAATCCCGCTTGGTCGCGGGACGGGCGGAAGATCGCGTTCGTGGCCGTCGTGGATCCGCAGCACGCGACGCGGTCGGAGCCGACCCGATCCGACATCTGGGTCGTGGATCTCGACGGCACGAGACGAATGAGGGTGAGCGATGGCGAGTTCGGAAACTACCAGCCGGTCTGGGCATCGGGACAGCGTCTCTACTTCGTCTCGAACCGCTCGGGCGTCGACAACGTCTGGGCGGTGCGCACGATTCCCGACCTGGATCACCCGGCTGACAGCATGGGCGTCGTGATCATCGACCCGCAGGAGATCGATTCCGGCGGTGCGCCCTGACGGGCGGAGCGCTCCTTTCACAGGACCGCGAACGGGCGGTCCATTATTCGGCGGGCGGAGCCCGCCATCGAGGCAGGATGCCATGACAAGTGCACAGACCATGCGCATTGAACGACGCGGCGCGTCTCGAGGT
Organism: uncultured Planctomycetota bacterium; assembly: GCA_963697235.1. GTDB lineage: Bacteria > Planctomycetota > Phycisphaerae > Phycisphaerales > SM1A02 > CAVONJ01. Next base: position 438,297 of record CAVONJ010000023.1, on the reverse strand, counting down.
GGCGCCAGGGCGTTTCTTGGAGTCCTGTTCGCGGCGCTCCTTGGTGGCTGCTCACTGAACAAGACGCCGTCTCGGCAGACCCTGGCCGCACCGTATCTCGACCAGCAGCTCTGGGCGGTGGTTCCGCCCATCAATGAAACCGGCGTCTCGGTGGTCGATACGTGGCGTGTCGGAGACATGATCACCGAAGAGCTGCAGCAGGTGCGCGGAATCGACACGCTCCCCGTGAACCGTGTCCTGCAGGTCATGCAACAACAGGGCCTGGAGAGCGTGCGGACCGAAGCCGACGTGAGATCCTTGATGGCCCAGCTCGACGTGGACGGGCTGATCATCGGCTCGGTGACTGCGTACGACCCCTACCCTCCCCTGCGTCTGGGTCTCGCCCTCCAGCTCTACGTTCGTTCGACGGAGAGCCCGTCGCAGGATTTCGACCCGTCCACCATCACCCGGATCACCAGCGGCGACATCGGTCCCGGCGTCAGCAGACAGTTCCAGCCGGTGGGTCTGGCGGCCGGAATCTTCGATGCCCAGGATCAGGAGACGCTCGCGTGGCTTCACCAGTATGCGGCGAGTCGCTCCGCGCCCGAGAGTCCGTACGGGCAGGACATCTATCTGGTGCGCATGGATCTGTACACGCAGTTCGTCAGCCATCGGTTGATTCGCGATCTGCTCGTTTCCGAGCGATTCCGTCTCCAGCCCATGGTCGCCAACCAGGAAAGTCGCTGATGGCCACGGTGGTCGTCGGCGAAACGGAGAGATCCCGACCGTGTTCAAATCGATCCCAAAGCACGAAGAACGCGACCGCCTGCGATGGCAGGCAAGGTTGTTCCGGATTGTGCCGATACTCCCCGAAGCCGGTTATCGGTTCGATTGCCGGACGCACCGTCGATCGATCGGTCTCATTCACCCGTCATGGGCCAACGAAAGCAGTGCACAGCGATGAACGACCAGAAACCTGATCACCTTCCGATCGTCGATGACTTCATCCACTACCTGCTCGACGAGCGACACTTCAGCCCGTACACCGCTCGCTGCTATGGAGTCGACCTTCGGCAGTACGTCGAGTTCCTCACCGAAGAGTTCACGATCAGCGCACCGCGAAGTCAGGAGTCCGATGCGCTGCAACTGCGGAAGTGCGCGGCGGCCACGAGTCCCAACGGCCACGTGGTCGCCACGCTGTCACCGGCGACGGTCACCGCGGCGATATTCGAATCGGACGTCAACGTCATCCGGAATTTCCTGAATCGGCTGAGCGAACAGCAGTACTCCGCAGCAACCATGGCCCGGAAGATCGCAACCCTCCGCTCCTTCCACCGCTGGATGAGCAAGCAGGGTCTGATCCTCAACAATCCCATGACACTCATTCGCACGCCTCGGCAGAACAAGCGGCTGCCGAAGGCGATCGACGTCGAGCAGGTCGAGAAACTCTTGGCCGCCCCGGACGACTCGGATCTGCTCGGCGCCCGGGACAGGGCCATCCTGGAGACGCTCTACTCGACCGGCATCCGTGTCAGTGAGCTGGTCGGCATCAACCGGGGCGACATCGACGAAGCGGGCCAGGCCCTGATCGTGCGGGGCAAGGGACGCAAGGAGCGCATCGTTCCCCTCGGATCCCATGCCCTCACTGCCATCACCCACTACGCGAAGATGCTCGACGCGTACCAGCGCCAGACCGGTGCGCCGGGCGACTCGTCCACGCCGCTGTTCATCAACAAGCACGGCGGACGCCTCTCGACCCGCTCCGTGCGCCGGAAGGTCAGCAAGTACCTGACCATGGCCGGTCTCGATCCGGACATCAGCCCCCACACCCTTCGGCACAGCTTCGCAACGCACCTGCTGGACAACGGCGCAGACCTCCGGTCGGTGCAGGAGTTGCTGGGTCACCAGTCCCTCTCGACGACCCAGGTCTACACCCATCTCACCACGCAGCGCATGCGCGACTCGTACGACAAGGCGCATCCACGGGCGGAGGCGTCGTAGCGGCCCGCTGAGGAACAAGGTCGGGCTCGTGATTCGAGGCAAGGAAGCCGTCAAGTCAGCGAGAACGGGGTGCCCGATGGGTCGCCCCGTTTTCTTGCGCCTCTTGGAGATGCGCCGATATTGCAGGTATGACGCGAGACGCTCGATCGATCGCGGGCGACGTTCGACCGTGGATGTCCGAGAATCGGTGCCTGCTGCTCCTGGTCTGCCTGGCCGCCGTCATCTTCGTCGCGCCGGCGCCGAAGGGGCGCGGACCAAGTCCCCTCTGGAGCCTGGAGCTCACCGCAGTCCTGGCCAGCGGCCTCCTCGCGGTGAGCAGGCGAAGACGCGGATTCGTTCTGGCCATCATCCTGGGCATCCCCTTCTTCGCCGCGATCTGGTCGAACGAGCTCTTCGAGAGTGACGTCACCCGTCCCCTCGTCTCGGTGTCGGCCATCTGTTACCTGGGGTTCATGACCGTCGCGATGGTGCGCTATGCGCTTCGAAGAGGGCGGATGACTTCGGACAACCTGTACGGTGCTGCGTGCGCCTATCTGCTGCTGGGGCTCCTCTGGAGCTTCGCGTACCTTCTGCTGCAGGGTCTCCAACCCGGCTCCTTCGCGCCCCCGGATCAGGGGCCGGCCGATCTGCTCTACTTCAGCTACACCACGCTCACCACGCTCGGCTACGGGGACATCCAGCCCGTCGGGCGTACGGCGCGTTCCCTGGCCAATGCGCAGGCCGTGAGTGGCGTTCTCTATATTGCCTTCCTCGTCGCTCGACTGATCGGCATGTACCAGCCGGTACGGCCGGAGCATCGCGGCGATCTGAACGTGTGATCAGCCCGCATTCCTGCCGGAGAAACGTCATGAGCACCCCCAACGTCGGTTTCGATATCGAGCTCAAGCAGGGGCAGTTCGACTACCTGAGCGAGATGGCCCGCAAACACGGCCTCCCCGATGAGTCCAAGGCGCTGCGCTGCCTCGTCAACCTGGCAATGTCCGATCCAGACGTTGAATCCGAGGCGTTCACGGAGGTCAGGTGCCTGGACTGCGGGGCGTAAGCGCGACCGACACGCGACGTACTCCGCCCTCACCTGGTTCGTCCCCGCGGGAGACGGAGACGAACCGGTCCTCTCCCGGGCCTGCGCCCAGGGAGAGGAAGTCTTCACTATGCTTCACCCTGCGCCTTCGTGAATCCTGGCTCACCGTCGATCATCAGCAGCTTCTCGACGTGATTCCACTCGAGCTCGCTGCCAATGCGCTGCAGGAGATCGATGAGCTCCCGATTCTCGAGATCGGCGCTCTCCTCGCGCAGCACGAAGCGGCAGCGCCAGCTGTCCACGCAGTCGATCATCAGGTTCTTGCTCGGATAGACACTCATGCCTCGATTGGAGATCAGCTTGAGCCGAAGTGGCGAGCCCTCCACGAGCGCCTCCAGCCGTCGGCCGAGCCACTCCGGCGACTCCCCTGACTCGATGAAGACGTCCGCGCCGATCGTGCTCCGGCGGATGGGCTTGACGGCATCGGGAACCGGACTCCTCTGCGGCATACGCATCGGCTGGTGCGTGCGCACATACCAGCGGGACGACTCGCGACCGAGATTACCGATGATCGCGTCGGTGAACTGCTTCGTGCTGGCCGCAACCTCGGCCCGGACGTCGACGGTGACCGCGGTGCCCTCTTCGAGCGTCACCAGCACCGCATGCTGAATCGCGGTGGCCGCGTCCAGCTCGCCGAGATACTGGAGCATCATGCACGCGGAGAGGATCGTCGCCGTCGGGTTGGCGATGTTCTTGCCCGCGATCGTCGGTGCCGACCCGTGCACCGCCTCGAACATCATGACCTCGTGTCCGATGTTGGCAGACGGCGCGAACCCCAGACCACCGGATAGACCCGAGGTTAGGTCGCTGAGGATGTCGCCGTTCATGTTGGAGGTGACGATGACCTCGAACTGCTCCGGAAACCGGACCAGCAAGTGAGCGCAATTGTCGATGATGATGTGCTGGGCGCGAATCTCCGGGTACTCGGGCGCGATCTCCTCGAAGGTGCGCTTCAGCATCCCTTCGGTGAGCTTCAGGATGTTGGCCTTCGTGGCGCAGTGGATGTGCTCGCGCCCCTCTGCCCGAGCCAGCTCGAAGGCAAAGCGAACGATCTTCTCGCACCCCGTGCGGGACATGATCTTCAGTCCCTGGGCCACGCCCGGTGTCTGCATGTGTTCGATCCCGGCATACAGGTCTTCGACGTTCTCTCGCACCACGACCAGATCGACGTGATGGCCGCCGAAGGGCGTGGCCACACCGGGCAGTTCCCGGGCGGGACGGACGTTTGCGTACAGATTGAACATCTTGCGGAGCGTGACGTTCGCGCTCTTCTCGCCGAATCCCACCGGTGTCTCCAGCGGACCCTTCAGCACCACGCCCGTCTGCCTGATCGATTCGATCGTGTCATCGGGGATGCCGGTGGCGTTCCCCTCCTTGAAGACCGCGGCGCCGGCCCGGCGCTCCACGAAATCCAGATCGACCCCGGCTGCCTCGATGATCCGGTGCGCGGCGGAGATCACCTCGGGACCGATGCCGTCGCCCTCGATGACGGTCACCGACTTCCTGCCGCCTGATCGTTGTGGATCGCTCATGAGAGCGGAGTATCATCGCGTTCCCGGTGCGGATGGGCAAGCACCGCACGGAGATCGCCCATGTCCGACGGCAGATTCAGCTCGTGGTGCTTCGCATCGGCCATCGTCCTTCTGCTGCTCCTGACGCGATCCGCAGCAGCGCAGAACGCGCCGGGCGGAGCGCTCCTCTCCGTTCCCGCCTCTCTCGATCTCGGCGAATGGGCGGCTGGCAAGCAGACTGGCGGCTCCCTGTGGCTGATCAACGCCAGCGCTCGCCCGGTCCGACTAACCGACGCCTCTTCCAGCAGCCGCGCGGTCGCCGTCGAAGGATTCTCGCCGATCACCCTGCAGCCCTCCCAGGCCGCGGAGTTTGGCGTGTCGGTGGTCGTCCCGTCGGGCGTGGGCCAGCAACTGGCCGAAACGGTGCGCTTCGCCCGGGAGGCAGGTCCACCGCTGGAGGTGCCCGTCCTCGTGCACGCCATTCACCCCGACCTCCATCTCCCCAGTCCCTGGGTGGACGATCAGTCCGCATCCAGGCTCCGCACTGCACCAGGCGCCTGCGGCTGGGCGAGGTCGCTCCCGACCGGCAGAAGTCGGGCACGGTCTGGCTGATCAACGCATCCTCGGCCCCCCTCCAGGTGCTGGCCGCGAAGGGCAGCTGCGGCTGTCTGGAGATCGACGGCTTCAACCCCATGACCCTCGCTCCCCGGCAGGCCGTTCCGGTCCAGGTGAAGTTGTATGCGGCGCCGGCGCCGAACAAGAGCGCATCAAGTTCGCGACCTTCATCGTCGAGGGACAGGATCCGCTGGTCCTCCCCGTTCACCTGGTCACCATCGACGCGAAGCTCGCGCGATTGAAGGAGTTGCTGGCTGCGGTCAAACGCGGAGACACCGCCGCCGCGAAGATCGTCCGCTCGGTCGACTCGCGGATCTGGTACGGGACCAAGGATGGCCCGGGCCTTCCCCGCGACGCCAACGGCGCCGGGCCGTGGGACCGCTTCTCCCGAGCGGTCGGGACGCGGCGCTATCACCAGGACTTCCAGGTGAAGAGCGACGAGATCGTCGCGGTGGTGGAGGAGACGACCGACGTGCACCGCCGTTGCGGGATGCCACCGACGATCCTCGAGGTGACCTACTTCTTCAACGACGATCGCGAGGTCACCGGCGTGCTCGAGGAGCAGACGCCCTTCGAGCGAGCGCGGGGAGTGCTCCTCAGCTGCCCGGCGTTCCTCGAGTGGCTGGAGCAGAATCACCCGGACGTGCGCAGCTCGCTCGAGCTCGACGCTCCGGCGCTCTCCCCCGGGGCAGCAGATCGCTTGGCCACTCTGCTCGCCGAGTGGAACAGATCCGCGGCGCCGCTCGGGTCGATCGCTACCGATTGAGCAGCCAGAGCGCCAGGTTCAGATACCCGGCGAAGGTCACCCAGCCGAGATACGGGACGAGGAGCGCGCCGGCGACTGCATCGATCCTCCAGAAGAGCAGGCCAGTGGCGGCGATTGCGACCCAGAGGAGCAGGAGATCGAAGAACGAGAAGTCCGGCCGGTGCAGTCCGAAGAAGAGCCACGACCAAGCCGCATTGAGAAGAAGCTGGACCAGAAAGAGACCCAGCGCAAGGCGCACCGGTGCGGTGGCACGCCGCCGGCGCCAGACCCGCCACGCGGCGACCGCCATCATCGCATAGAGCGCCGTCCAGACCGGGCCGAACACCCAGCCTGGTGGATTGAGCCTCGGCTTGACGAGCTGCGCGTACCAGTCGTCGGGCGGGAACAGCGATCCAACCGCCGCCGCGGCGAAGCAGATCGCGAGCGCCGCCACGAGTTCGAGCGACGCGGCGAGAACGTGGTTCGAGTGCCGCTCTGGCGTCACGCCCGGCTCACGCGCCGACGGGAACCCCGGCCTTCATGTGCTCGATGATCGCATCACCGAACTCGCTGCACTTGAGCAGCGTCGCTCCCTCCATGAGGCGCTCGAAGTCGTAGGTCACGGTCTTCGCGGCGATCGCCCCGCTGATGCCCGTGATGATCAGGTCCGCCGCTTCGGTCCAGCCCATGTACCGGAACATCATCTCGCCGGAGAGGATGACCGAGCCGGGATTGACCTTGTCCTGACCGGCGTACTTCGGCGCGGTGCCGTGCGTGGCTTCGAAGATCGCGTGCCCGGTGTCGTAGTTGATGTTGGCGCCCGGAGCGATGCCGATGCCGCCGACGCAAGCGGCCAGCGCGTCGGAGATGTAGTCGCCGTTGAGGTTCATCGTCGCGATCACGTCGTACTCCGCGGGACGGGTGAGGATCTGCTGGAGGAACGCGTCGGCGATGACGTCCTTGATGACGAGCTCGCGCCCCCCTTCCAGGTCGATGACCTGCCAGGGACCTTCGTCCAGGAGGGTGCCGCCGAACTCCTCTCTGGCCGTCTCGTAGCCCCAGTCGCGGAACGCACCCTCGGTGAACTTCATGATGTTGCCCTTGTGCACCAGCGTGACCGACGTCCGGTCGTTTTCGATGGCGTACTTGATCGCGGCGCGCACGAGGCGACTCGTGCCTTCCTGGCTGATCGGCTTGATGCCGATGCCCGCGGTGTTCGGGAATCGGATCTTCTTGAATGACTCCGGGAACTTCTCCTTGAGCACCTTCATCAGCGACTGCGCACTCGGGCGTTCCCTGCTCGAACTCGATCCCCGCGTAGATGTCTTCGGTGTTCTCGCGGAAGATGACCATGTCCGTCCGTTCGGGATGCTTGACCGGTGAAGGCACGCCGGTGAAGTAGCGCACCGGCCGCAGGCACACGTAGAGATCGAGGATCTGCCGCAGCGCGACGTTGAGCGAGCGAATGCCGCCGCCCACCGGCGTCGTCAGGGGGCCCTTGATCCCGACGAGGTACTTGCGGAACGCGTCGAGGGTCTCCTCGGGCAGCCAGGAGCCGGTGGCGTTGAACGCCTTCTCCCCGGCCAGCACCTCGAGCCATTCGACACGTCGGTTACGGCCGTACGCCTTCTCGACGGCAGCGTCGAACACGCGCACCGAGGCGGCCCAGATGTCCGCACCGGTCCCGTCACCCTCGATGAAGGGCAGGATGGGATTGCTGGGAACCTTCAGGCCGCTGCCAGTCATGGTGATCGTGTCGGCCATCGGGGGATGCCTCCGTGTTCAGCCCGAGCAGGGGCTCGGGAGCTTCTCGGGTGAATAAGAATGACGAGTCCGCCAGTATAGCAGCACTTCCCGGGAAGCCCGCCGCGTCGCACCGCTCCGGCGAGGCAGAATCGGCCCGTCTCCCCTGAACTTCCTCGAGAGCGGGCTAGCTAGCCCTGATTTCTCACCACCATCTGCTGCGGCTGTGTAGAACGTCCGCTGGCGGCGTCGCTTTCGGCACATCGAGGCTCCGAAGGCATGACAAGCCGTCTCCGCCTCGATGACCTCATCTCCTTGCCAGCGAACGCTCTACCCATCCTCGCGACGATGTTGGTGAGAAATGCGGGCTAGGGCGTACCGCCGCCACCGCCTGCCCCTTCGGGCATCGACGGAGTCACTTCGAGCACGTCGAGGATCTCGATCTCCGTGGGTGCCGGCTCTTGCTCCAGCTGGATCTCGAAGCTCGCGCTCTTCCGGTTGCGGGCCGGGCGCGGGAACCACGAGCGAGGGCGGGCTCGGCGGCACGGGAACCACGGCGGCGCGACTGCCCCGCTCGCTGGAAGCCGTGGCGGTCGAGGGCCCGCCGAGGATCACGAGCACGTCTTCGAAGTACTTGTCGCCCTCGGCGACGGCCTGCGTCGGCCAGGCGAATCCGCGGCTGACGAAGGTCGCCTTCGGGTCCTCGGGATCCTCCCGATCCAGAGTCACCCGGAACTTCCACGATTGATCTTCACGGCGCACCACCTTGCCCGGCCGGTAGATGCGCCGGGTCAGCTGCCGATACACCTCGATGCGCTGCCCGGGCTCATCGACCCACACCTCGTTCTCCTCGACCGCCCATCGTTTGGCGGGATCGGCGTCGTCGTAGTCCGGAGATTGCGCGACGGCGACCAGGGCCGTCCACACGTTGTCCGAGTCATACCCCGCAAATGACCGCGACCGGCTCGCACAGCCGAATGCGGTGAGCAGGACCAGACCGAGGACGGTGATCCGAATGAGACCGACCATGGCGAATAGCCTCGCAGCGGCAACGATTCTGTCAAGCGAGCAGAGCGCCGACGGTTAGTATCGAATCGAAAAGGACGTGAATTCACCATCGGCGGCGGATTTGCGGATGTCGGTCCCGCCAATGTTCGGTCCCATGGCATCCTGGATCGCCGCCACGAAGCGATCGATCGCCTCCGGCTGACCCTCGACCACGCAGCGGACCGTGCCGTCCGGCTCGTTCCTGACCCAGCCGCCCACCTCGAACCCCCGCGCGATCCGACGAGTGGTCGCCCGAAACCCCACGCCCTGGACCTGGCCGCTGAACGAGATCTCGTAGCGCTCCATGACCACCCTTGCGAACGACGAGCCGGACTGCCGATCGCGTCAGCCGAGCTCTGCCATCACCTCGTCGGGAATCTCCGCGTTGTGGTGCACCTTCTGGACGTCATCGTGGAAGTCCAGCTCGTCGACCAGCCGCATCACCTTGGCCGCGGTGGACGCGTCGCACTCCACCGTCGTACCGGGCACCATCATCACCTCGGCGTTATCCGGTTCGACGCCCGCGGCGACGATCGCTTCCTTCACCGTCATGAACTGGACCGGATCACATGTGACCTCCCACACTCCGTCCGACGCGACGACGTCGTCCGCTCCAGCCTCCAAGGCGATCTCCATGAGCTGGTCCTCGGTGGTCTTGCTCGCCTCGATGAGAATGACCCCCCGGGAGGAGAAACCGAAGGCGACCGCACCGGGCTTGGCCAGATTGCCACCGGCCTTCTCGAAGATCCTGCGCATCTCGGGAGCGGTGCGGTTCACGTTGTCGGTCAGACACTCGACGATGATCGCCACACCGTTGGGACCGTAGCCCTCGTAGCGGATCTCTTCGTAGGACTGGCCGGACTCGAGCTCCCCCGCCCCCTTCTTGATCGCCTTCGCGATCGTGTCCTTGGGCATGTTGACGGCCTTGGCCTCGTCGATGGCGTAGCGCAGGGTCAAGTTCGCGTCGGGGTCGGGACCGCCGTTCTTCGCGGCGACGATGATGGCCTTGCTGCACTTGGACCACATCTTGCCCTTGGCGGCATCCTGTCGCGCCTTCCGGTGCTTGATGTTGGCCCATTTGCTGTGACCAGCCATGACTTACTCTCCAGGTCGATCGTGCTCGGCGAAAGTCGGCGCCACGCGAGGCTGGGCGCCTTCCGAGAGCGCCTGGAGCTTCGACCGCGTGCGCTCGAGCACTTGACCGTAATCCCGATGATAGAGTGATCTCGGATCGGCGACGACCAGCCGCCACAAGCGGGTCTGGATCAGCATGAGATTCCGCATGATCTGCTGCTGCTGCTCGGGATCGTCCAGGGCGGCGGCCGCCCGCTCCCACGCCTCGCGGGCGGGTTCGACCTCGCCATTGCGGTAGTAGGCATCCCCAAGATGATCGAAGACCTCGCCGCTGGGCGACTCTTCTGCGTCGATCGCCCGCCGGATCAGTTCGATCGCCCCGGTCGTGGACTCGGCCCCGCCCTGCGCGGGCGGCGTCGAATTGCCGAGGCGACCCTGCTTGTACCGGAGCCAGCCCAGGGTGTCGAGGATGTTGGAATCCTCCGGCTGGAGCTCGTACGCTCGGAGAATCCACGCCTCGACCTGCGGATCCTCGCCCGACGCATCTTTCTGCAAGCGCAGATAGCCGAGGTTGTTCATCGCCATCGCATGATCACCATCGAGCGCGATGACTTCGCGCAGCAGGCGATCCGCGCCCTCCTCGTCACCCACGATCGAGTAGATCGTGCTCGCTTGGAAGAGCGCTTCGACCAGATCGGGCGCTTCCTCCGTCCCGGTGAAGGGGGGGAGCTGATGGCGCACGTCAAGCTCACGAAGGAGCGAGATCGTGTGCTCCGCGTGATCTCCGGCCGCGGAGCCGGCCGCCAGGGCCACGAGCGTGAGCTGAGCGCGAGCATCGGCGTCGAGCGGCGCGACATCGAGCAGACGTGCCCGCATGAGTCGGGCCGCCGCATCGAAATGCCCCTCATCGACCAGGTCCTGCGCAATGCGCCGCCACTGCAGCGCCGCGAGCATCGAGGGCTCGCCGGCCCGCGGTGCCTGCAGGCCGCGGCGGGCGATGTCATCGAACCGCTCGTCGAGTGGACCCTGATTCGCCAGCGCCACGAGTGCCGCACCGTAGACCCGCAGCGGCGTCTCGGGATAGCGTTCGATGGCTTCCCGCGCGAAATCCAGAACGAGCTGCTGGGCGCGCGGATTCTGCCGATCAAGGCTGCTGGCCAGAGTCAACGCGCTGAGCAGGCCGTTGAAGTTCTGCTCGTCAGCGTGCTCCAGGATCCACGCCAGGTGCTCCGTCGCCTTGTCGACCATTCTCGCCTGTGCATAGACGGCGGCGAGGCCCAGCTCCCGCCGTCCGCCGATTGGCCGGGAGAGCAGTCGCTCTTCGGACACCGCGACCGACTCTTCGGTTCGGTCCATCGCCGCCAGACAGTTCTCCAGCAATCGAAGTGCGATCAGGTTCTCCGGATCCTCTTTGCAACGCTGCCGGACCGCGGCCAGGGCCTGCTCCTGCCGATCCTCCTGAAGCTGGATGGCCGCCCACTGCTCGAGCAGCGCGATGTCGCCAGGGCGACTCTCCCGCTGCTCGTTCAGCCAGCGCTCCGCGTCTCCGAGGCGCTGCAGACGCGCCCAGATGCTGACCGCCAGGACGAGGCTTCCCGGATCACCGGGGTCGGAGGCGTAGAGGGCAAGCAGCCGATCGAGCGCCGGCTCGAACATGCCTTGCTCGACGGACTCTCGGGCGGCCAGCGTGGCGTAGAGCCGGCTCTCGCGATTCGCCTCGAACAGTCGCCGCGCCGTCTGGCGCAGTCGGGCGGGGTCGGCGAGCGGCCCGCCTTCGCGAAAGAGCTCGACGAAGATGACGTGAGCCTCGTCATTGGTCGGCTCGATTGCGAGAATCTCCTCGGCCGCGGCGGTCGCCTGTCCAGCCCAGCGGGCAACGTCGGCCTCGTCGGTGGCCGCCGAAGCCAGCATCACCTGCGCACGGGCGACCTCGAGTCGGGCGTCGACATTCTGCGGATCCATGGCGACCGCTCGCTCGGCGGCCTCCAGCGCGAGGGCGGGCTCTTCCATCCGTCGCCACGCCTGGGCCGTGACGATCTGGGCCCAGGCACCGGGGACCATGGCCGCCTGCTCGAGCGCGTCCTTCAAGAGCTTCGACTCTCCGAGTTCGGCCGCGAGCTCGACCTGGAGCAGGAGCAGCTGCGATTCCTGTGGCCACTGCCGCAGCGCCTCCTGACAGACATTCCACGCCTGACCGATGGCCTCGACCGAGGCCAGCAGCCTGGCGATCAGATTCTCGCGACCAGCCGTCGCCGGAAGTTGGCGCACCGCCGAGATCACCTCGGTCGGCGTCAACGAGAGGATCATCAGATGGCGGACATAGACGTCAGCGAGATCGGGGTTCTCGTTCACCAATTCCAGACACAACGCCACCGCCGCTTCGGGGTCATCCTGGATGAGCCAGCTCAGCAGCTGCGTGACGACCGCGACGTCGCGCGGCTGCCGTCGAAGGAAGTCCAGCAGCAGCGCCTGCGACTCGGCAGACGGAAGCAGCGCGGCCGCAGCGCGGGCCAGATCCGGCTCGTCGGGATCCTCGGCGTAGAGCGATCGCACGGCCGTCGCGAGCGATTCCACCGGTTGCGCGTGGCTGGCCAAGTACTGACAGAGCTGAACCTCGCGGTCACCGAGCCGCCGATCCTCGGACTTGAGGGCGCCGAGCAGCTCCAGCTGGGCGCCCGCCAGACGTCCGAGTGCGAGGTTGGCGTAGACGATCCGCGGATGCAGTGCACCTGGGTCCGGAGTCGGCAGGAGTGCTGCCTGCTCGTAGGCATCCAGCGCCGATTGACAGTCGCCGATCCGGCAGAAGGCGTCTCCGATCGAGCGCCAGGTATCGCCCCGCTGCCGGTAGATGACCGCGAGCCGCGGACCGTAGAGGGTGCCGCCGGTCAGCTGCGGCATCACGTCGACCGTTTCCAAGGCGACGCTGATCGATGCCCGATCGTAGCCAAGGCGACGAAGGGCCGTGGCGAGCGCGGCGCTCGCGACGATGTCGGCGGCCTCATCGTGCTCGAAGCGCTGGCCGAATCGCCGGCCCTGGAGCCATCGCGGTCCGAGCGTCGCCACCACCTGCTCGAAGTCCCGCCGATCCGCCGCGGTCAGGGCGATCGTCAGCAGCGCCTCGGAATCCTCAGGCTCGAGGAAGAGGACCTGCTGGAAGAGCACGACGGCCTGCGGCACGCTGCCCAGGATCAGATAGCTTCTCGCAAGCTCCCGCATGATCGGCGTGCTGGCCGGATCCAGCCGTAGTGCTTCTCGAAGTTCATTGACCGCGATCAGCTGTCGGTTGTCGAGCGCCGCCGTGCGGCCGGCGATGTAGTGGTGCAGCGCTTCCCGCTGCCGCTCGGCATCGACCGCTTCCGGTTCCAGTGCTGGTTCCTGCGGCTCGGCGCTCGCACCAACTTCGGCCAGGACCCGCCTCAGCGCTTCGTCGAGACTCAGTGTCGCGGTGGGCGAGGACGCGGGCAGGAGAGCCTCTGGATCAACGCCAGGTGGAGGCGGTGGCGGCGCGACCTCGTCGTCGCTCCGATTGACAGGCGACGCCAGCTCTTGCGCGTAGGCCCGGAGCAGCTGCTGCTCCGGCGCGTCGGTGCCTGTCTCCAGCGTCTCGGTCGTCTGGGTCGTGCGGGAGAACGCGCAGCTGACCAAGCCGCTGCAAACAGCCACGGCGGCCAACGCGACGACCGCCGCCTGACAATGAAGTGCGGGGAAAGGCCGATCGGGGATCTTCGGTCTGCAGGACATCGTCGCTTCCGGGAAGCCCTACTTTCGATTTCCGGTCAGGAACAACAACGGAGGTTGCCAAATTGCGCAACGCGAGTCCGCGACGACAGCTACGTCTTGCCGGCGGCCCTGCGGGCCGTGCTGCCGCGCTTCGTCGTTCGACTCGAGACCGCGCGGCCTCCGGACGTGCTCTTCGCGGTCGTCCCCTTGCGCGGGCCGGTGACGTTCCCCGCCGTGCCCTTGCGCTTCTGCTTCACCTCGGACGAACTCTCGCCGGTTGAAGCTGACTTCTTCTTGGACCGGGCTGACTTGGGTTCCGACGAGTCGTCGACCCAGGCCTGCAAGCTGAAATGGGCCTGGACGGCCGATCCGGCACTGATCTGCTTGGCCAACCACATCGAGACGTCAATGACCTCCATCTCGGGATCAGCCGCGCCGGCCTCGATCAGAAGAGATCTGAGCTGTTCATCGACGGGAATCGTGTGAACGTCGAAGCAAAGCAGGAGCACCCGGGACGACACATAGGGAACGATGCCTTCAAGCGACTCAACGTACTTGCGTAGGTCGCGCTTACCCATGGCGGCTAGCTGCGCCATGCTGATTCGGTGCTCGCGTTCGTAGAGGTCGCGAAGGGCCGCCCGCAAACGCTGTGCGCGATCCATTGCCAGCGGGTATCGCTCGCCGATGATCCCGACGGTCTCGTTCGGCATCGAAACCCGCAGATCGTTGAAATCGACGATGCGTTCGCGAAGGCGATCGAATGCGGCGTCAGCCTTGTCGGTGGCGCCTTGCCACAGGAGAAAAGACCGAACCAGCACTTCGACCGGATCCTTCTTCTTGAGATCCTCCGGCACTGGGCTCTTGCCCAAGCTCCGAAGATGGCTGCGAAGTTTCTTGGCGAACCCAGTCTCGCTCTTCACGGTCGTTCATCCTCCTGAGTCGACTCCGCGTTCTCCGGCTCACGCTCCCGGCGGATGCTGCTGATGGCGGCGTGAATCGCTGCCTCCTTCTTGATGGACTGATCGAGCCGGAAGCTGAGCCTCGGCACCCGTCGCATCTTGACTCGCTTGGCTACCTGCGACTGCAGATGCCTCGCCGCGTGCCTCAAGCCGTGAAGCGTGAGATCCGCTCGGTCTTCGGGCATCACCGACACCTTCACGGTCGCCTCGCTCTGATCGGCGCTGAGCTGCACGCTGGTCACGGAGATCAGCCCCTGCACGCGCGGGTCCTGGAGGCCTCTGGACAGCACGTCCTGGATCGCCCTGCGAAGTGTCGAACCAACCTGCTCCTGGTGCTGATTCATCAGTAATGAGCCATGGGAGGTCGGGCTCTCCGGGATTCGGAACCCCATCAAAGCGACCGACGCACCTCCAGCGTCTTGTAGCACTCGAGCACGTCGCCGACCTTGATGTCGTCGTAGCCGTCGATCCGCATGCCGCACTCCTGGCCGGCCCGAACCTCCTTCGCGTCGTCCTTGAACCGCTTGAGCTGCTCGAGCCGGCGGTCCTTCTCGACCACGATGTCGTCGCGCGTGACGCGGATCTGGGCGTTGCGCTCGATGACGCCGTCGGTGACGTAGCAGCCGGCGATCATGCCGACCTTCGAGACCTTGAAGACCTGGCGGACCTCGGCGTGACCGAGCACCTCCAGCTTGAACTCGGGCTCGAGCAGGCCCTCGGCGGCCTTCTTGACGTCGTCGGTGATGTCGTAGATGACGTCGTAGAGCCGAATGTCGACGCCCTTGGCTTCGGCAGCCTTGCGGGCCTTGCCCGAGGACGGTGACGTTGAAGCCGATGATGATCGCGCCGGTCGCCTCGGCGAGCAGGATGTCCGACTCGTTGATGCCGCCGACGGCCGCGTGCTTGATCGGCGATCGTGACCTCCTCGGTGGAGATCTTCTCGAGCGTGGCACTGCAGCGTCTCGAGCGAGCCCTGCACGTCGGCCTTGACGACGAGCGGAAGCTCCTTGCGTCCTGCCTCGGAGAGCTTCTCGAAGATGTTGTCGAGCGTGACCTTCTCCGGCGCCAGATCGCGCTCGCGCTCCTGGATCCGTGCGCTCCTCGGCGGCGGCCTCGGCCTCCTTGAGGCTCTTGACGCACGTAGAACTTGTCGCCGGCGTCCGGCACCTCGTTGATGCCGGAGATCGCCACCGGCATCGACGGACCGGCCTCGTCGATGCGCTTGCCGTGGTCGTCGACGATGTCGCGCACGCGGCCGAAGGCGCGGCCGACGACGATGAAGTCGCCCTTCTTGAGCTTGCCCTCCTGCACGAGGATGTTGCGCGACGGGGCCGCGGCCTTCCTCGATGCTCGGCCTCGATGCACGGTGCCGTCGGCGGGCCCGCCGAAGTCGGCCTTGAGATCCAGCAGCTGCGCCTGGTAGTCGAGCACCTCGAGCAGCTCCTGGATGCCCTCGCCCTTGACGGCGCTGGTCCGGACGACCTCGGTCGCTGCCGCCCCACTCGACCGGGTTCAGCTCGTGCTCGGCGAGCTGGCCGAGGATGCGCTGGATGTTCGCGTCGGTCGCCTCGGGCTTGTCGATCTTGTTCAGCGCGACGACGATCGGAACGTCCGCCGCCTTCGCGTGGTTGATCGACTCGATCGGTCTGCGGCATGACGCCGTCGTCGGCCGCGACCACGAGCACGACGATGTCCGTCACCTTCGCGCCGCGCGACCGCATCTCGGTGAACGCCTCGTGGCCGGGCGTGTCGATGAACGTGATCATGCGGTCGTCGTCGCCGACGCTTGCACGGGCACCTGGAACGCGCTCGTCGCCTGCGTGATGCCGCCGGCCTCGCCCGCCGCGACGTTCGCTGTTGCGGATGCGGTCGAGCAGCGACGTCTTGCCGTGGTCGACGTGACCGAGGATGGTCACGACCGGCGACCGCGGCTGCTCGTCGACCACGCTCGCGCTCGCTGAACTGCTCGACGATCTGCTCCTCGGCGGTCTTCTGCTCGATCGACCTCGAGCTCGATGTCGTAGTCGAGCATGACCTCCGATGCGGTCTCGGTGTCGATGACGGCGTTGATCGTGCGCCGGGCTTGCCAGCGAGCAGACAGCTTCTTGAGGATGTCCGCCGCCTTGACGCCGGTGGCGGCGGAGAGCGCCTTGATCGTGATCGGCTCGCTCGAGCTTGACGGCGCCGCCGCTCTGCGCCGCGGTCGTCGCGCGGTGACCGCCGCCGCCGCTGCGCTTCTGGTTGTCGCGACGAGCCGCGCGAAGAAGCCGCCGGAGCGGTTGAGGCGGCGCTCGCGCTCGAGCAGGTCCTGCTCGCGCCAGTTGAACGAGCGTTGCCGTCGCCCGCCGCCGGCCGCCCCGCGCCCGGACGACTGGCCTCGTCTCGACCGGAGGCGCGTCCGCGCCGCTTGTTCCGACGGCTGGGAGGGGTTGCTCGCCCGCCCACCGCGGCTGACGGAGCTCGTCCTCCGGTCGGACCTCCGGCACCGCGACCGACGCCGCGACCGCACACCGGGGCCGCCGCACGGGCGCGAGGCTGGGGCGGGCACGATCTCGGGCGACTCGACCCGGATGACCTTCGGGACCCGCCAGCTGCACCTTCTCCGGTCGGGTCAGCATGCGGGCCGGCCGGCGTCGACGACCTCGGGGCGCTCCGGGACGTTCATGACCGGCCTCGGTCGGCGCCGCTCGGCTCGGCGGCCGGCGCGATCTCCGCTGTCGGCGCGACGAGTGATCGGACGCTCCTCGACCGGGCGCCTCGGCTGCCAGCGCCTCGGCGCGCTCGACCGGGCTCGGCCTCGGCCGGAGTCGGCGCCGGGGACTCGACGGCGGGCTCGCACGCTCGACCGGCCTCGGCCGCCATCGGCCGTCGTCACCATCGGGTGCCCTGGCGCGGGCGCGCCGCCTCGACTGGTCTCGACGTCCACCGGCTCGGCGATCGACCGTCGGTCGCCTTCTTCTTCGCTTCCGGGCCGCCTTCCTTCGCGCTCGGCCCGGGCCTTCTCGATGTCGACCGGGGCCGCGGTCTCGACCGCGGTCGCCGCCGCCACCGCGTCGCTGAACCACTCGCGGATCGTCTGCCGCGAGACCCAGCGAGACCGTCGACATGTGGTTCGTGATGCCCGGAATCTCCTCGGCCTGGCACTTCGCGACGATGTCCTTGGACGTCACGCCGAGCTCCTTGCGCCAGCTGGAAGACCCGTCTTGTCGCTGATCTTCTTCGCCACGATCGACTCCACGGCTGCACGTGACGCGGCTTCGAGGCGCTCGGTCGACTCGCTCGCCGTCGTCGCGTCCTCGTGTCGTCTGTCTCGCTCGGCTTCCGTCGTCGGCCCGGCCGGCTCCTCCGCCGACTCGGCGCGCCGGGGTATCGCGGTCGCGACCGGCGAGAATCGACGCGGCCGCGGGCATCGCGCGGCGCGTCGCCGCGTCGACGCACGTCGCCGCGCCGGACTCGCCGCCGAGGAGCGACTCGGCCGCTTCCGCCATCTCCGCCGCTCGACGTCGCTCGGCCTCTTCCTTCTCGCGCTGCTGCTGCTCGGCGACGATCTTGGCCTGCATCCGCGCACGCCTCGATGACGCGCGCCGCCACCTCTTCCGGCATCTCCAGCTCCTCCTGGAGCACGTCCGCACCGACCTCCTCGACGTCGAAGACGCTGATCATGCCGAGCGCGCCCATGCGGTCGAGCATCTCCTCGGTGACGCCCTCGATCGGCCGTACCGTCTGCTCGAGGATCTCGAGGCTCTTGCGCGAACTCGGCCGGCGTGAGGATGTCGATGTCCCAGCCGGTCAGCCGGGCCGCCAGCCGCACGTTCTGTCCGCGCTTGCCGATCGCCAGCGAGAGCTGGTCCTCGCGGACGATGATCGTGCGCGCGGCCCAGCTCGAAGCAGAGGCTGACCTCCTCGACCTCCGCGGGCTTGAGCGCGTTGGCGATCAGGATCTGGCTCGACTCGTTCCAGCGCACGATGTCGATCTTCTCGCCGCCGAGCTCGTCGACGATGTTCCGGATGCGGCTGCCGCGCACGCCGACGCACGCGCCGACCGCGTCGACCTTCGAGTCGATCGACGACACCGCGATCTTCGTGCGGAAGCCGGCCTCGCGGGCCATCGCCTTGATCTCGATGACGCGCTCGGCGACCTCGGGCACCTCCGCCTCGAACAGCCGGCGGATGAAGTCGGGGTGGCTGCGCGAGAGGACGATCTTGACCTGGTTGCCCGTCCTCGCGCACGTCGAGGATCAGGCAGCGCACGCGGTCGCCGGGATGGAACTGCTCGCCGGGGATCTGCTCGGAGCCGCGGCATGAAGCCTTCGGCCCGGTCGATCTGGACGATCAGCGCGCCGCCTTCGTAGCGGTGGGCCGTGCCGGTGACGATCTCGCCCTGCCGCTTCGAGAACTCGTCGAGCAGGCTGTTGCGCTCGTCCTCGCGGAACTTCTGGATCATCACCTGCTTCGCGGTCTGGGCGGGAATGCGGCCGAGCGTCTCGAGCGGGATGACCTCGCGGCTCGCCGGGGCGCCGTCCTCGTCGAACTGGTTGCGCCAGAGGGTGATCTCGCCGTTGAGACGATCGATGCGAGCAGCCGAACTCCTCGGCGTCGAGGCGGTTGAAGTGCTTGCGTGCGGCCGAGATCATCGCCTGCTCGAGATCCTGGATGCAGCAGGTCCCGGTCGATGTTCCGGTCGCGGGCGATCGAGTCGAGGATGCGGAGGGTTTCGGTGTTCATGGATCTTCGGATTTCGGGTTGTTCGAGTTGTCCAAGTTCAGTCTGGGTTCAGTTCGGAAGAGACGAAGAGCGGTCAGCCCGCAAAAACACAAGATCACGGGGTCTGCGATCAGATTCCCGTGACCCGCACGGTCGACGACTCGGCATGCGACCTGATCGGTCTGCCCGTCGACGCGTCGACCTGTCCTGTGGTCAGGTCAAAGTGCCCTCCTCCTCGAGGCCGCCTGAACGGCGGAACCAGCCCTCGACCGACGGTCGATCGGTGGGTGCGGGACCGAAAGCGTCCCAGCACCCGACATGACGGAGGTCACGCGTCATGACGAGGCCTGAGATGCACGGCGAAGCTTGCTCACACGCGTGCTCCCAAGTTCCCGGTGCTGCTCCAACGGCGGAGCCGGAAGAAATTACAGTAGCCACGCTGCTCTCCCACTGTCAACAGGCCTGCCCATCTCCACAGGCGCCGGCTGATGAAAGGACCGGCCGACCTCACGTCTGGCTCGCCGGGCGTCGGTCGAAGGCCTGCCGGGATTTCGGAACCCACCGGCCCGGTCAGCCCTTCCGCTCACCGGGAACCACCGGGCGGAGGATCTTGACAGCTCGAGCGCCCCGATGCTGACCGAGGCGGGCGAAGAACTTCGGCCGGCCGGTCACCTCCAGCACGATCGTCCGGCAGTCTCGGCTTGTCGGTCATGATGACGTCCCCGACCTCCAGGCGTTCCAGATCGGCGACCGTGATCGAGGTCTCGGCCAGCACGCCCCGTCAGCTGGCACCGGGGCCTCCACGAGCTGCCGGCCGATCTTCGTTCCGGCACGGCCCATCGCCGGCCCGCGGCCCGGTGTGGACCAGCTCTGGACGCTGAGCTCCTCCATGAGGGCTCGATCACCTTGAACGGAATGCAGAGGCTCATCGTGCCCGCGCGGTTGTTGAAACGAATCTCGAAGCCGATGACGACCACCACTTCGTTCGGCGGCACGATCTGGACGATCTGCGGGCTGGAGGCCATCTGCTCGAGGCGAAATTCGAGCTCCCGGAGACCGGACCACGCCTGTCCCAGTGCGGCGATCGGCCCGCTCGAGCACCGTCCTGCATCAGACGGGCCTCGATCGGGGTCATCTCCCGCTGCCGGGATGAACAGATCCTGGCTGGAGCCGCCGAGCAGGCGATCGATCACCGGGTACGTGACCAGCGGCGAGAACTCCAGGCCCATCGGGCCGTCGAGCCGCGAGGCGGCTGATCAGGTTGAAGCACGTCGGGATTGGGCAGGCTCGCGATGAACGCCGAGTACGTCATCTGCTCCGACGTGGGCCGCTCGGACCTCGACGATCGTCTGCAGCAAGCCGAAGAGCAGGCCGCGAAGCCCCGGGCGAACCTCTCGTGGAGGCCCTGCAAGGCGCGCATCTGCTCCTTGCTGATCCGCTCAGGGCGCTTGAAGTCGTACGGTTGAATCTGGACGGACTCGAAGTCGCGGCGCCGGCGGGTGAAGAGATGCGGCGTCCCCTCGCTTGTCTCCAGAGCCCCCAGCTCCGACCTGTCCAGACTCCGGCTCATCCGATCAGCCCCCAACAGGTGGGATGCCGCATCCAGCGGCGATCTGAAGGCAATGGCCGGTGCACCGGAGCGTTGGAAACGCCCCCCGCCTCGGCCCGCATCCCCGAGCCTTATCGGAGCAGGACGGACCTTGACGGAGTTCTTGAGCGAGCCGGCCAGTACTAGCATCGCCGCAGGAAGGCGGAGACCTCCGCGCCTCGACCGGCTGACAGAGCGGACACGAGGCGGCACCATCTCATCGTGATCGCTAGCATCTCCTTCTGGTCACGGGAACGGCGGTCGGTCAGTTCGACCCTTCCAGCGCAGAACAGGAGAGCCTCTTTCGGCGACTCACGTGACGGGTCCGGGTCGAGGTGAAGGCCGGAGCGAGCGAGGTCGCTCGCGGCGGGGACCTGCCGGTCGCGGTGATCCTCGACATCGACCCCGGCTGGCACATCTGGACGAACGATCGACCGCTGCCCGATCGCTACGCCACCTTCGACTTCGCCATCATGACGAAGATCCAGGTCGAGTCGAGCTCGCCATCGCTCCTCGCCCACCCGGGTTTCCTCGGCTGGCCGGAGTTCCACGGGGTCGAGGCGGACATCGGCGACGGGCCAGTCGGAATACGAGGTCTTCGAGGGACGGGCGGTCGCGTACCTGCCGGTCACGGTCCCCCTGGACGCCGCTTGGGGCCAGCCACGCTGACGCCTCACCGTGGAGCTTCCAGGCGTGCGACGATCGAACGTGCATGGCACCGAGCGCAGCAGTCGCTGGAGCTTTCCATCGAGGTGGTCGACTCCGCCCTCGGCTGCATCGGGGCGATCCCGACGCCGACCTCGCCGACTTCCCTTTCGACCTCTTCCGCCAGATCCGAGCCGGCGAGAAGCCTCCCGACATCGTCGACTTCGATCTCTTCGGTCTTGTCTCGTTCGAGTTCGACGCCGGCTCCAAGGTCGGTCTGTTCCTGCTGCTGCTGATCGCCGCGGTCGGCGGCTTCCTGCTCAACCTGACGCCGTGCGTGCTGCCGGTGATCCCGATCAAGATCATGGGCCTGAGTCAGGCCGCCTCCGGCAGCCGGAGCGCACGCTCGTCCTGGGCCTCGCCATGGCGTCGGCGTCATCGGGTTCTGGCTGGTGCTCGGCACGCTCATCGCGGCCGTCAGCGGGTTCTCGGCGACCAACCAGCTGTTCCAGTACCCGGCGTTCACGATCGGCGTCGGCCTGTTCATCGCCGTCATGGCCGTCGGCATGTGCGGCCTGTTCGTCGTGCCGCTGCCGCAGAGCGTCTACCTGATCAATCCCAGCCACGAGACGATCTACGGTTCGTTCGTCTTCGGCGTCATGACCGCGGTGCTCTCCACCCCCTGCACCGCGCCGTTCATGGGCGCGGCGGCGGCATGGGCCGCCACGCAAGACGCCGGTGTGTCGTGCTCTCGCGCGTTCGCCGTCCATCGGCGCCGGGATGGCCGTGCCCTACCTGATCCTCGCGCGTTCCCCGAAGCTCGTCGAGCGCGATGCCGCGCACCGGGCCGGCGAGCGAACTCATCAAGCAGGTGATGGGCCTGCTCATGCTCGCGGCGGCGGCGTACTTCGTCGGCGTGGGCGTGAGCGGCGCTCTGGTCTCGCCGCCCGATCCGCCGAGCCGTGCGTACTGGTGGTTCGTCGGGCTGCTTCGGCGTCGCGGCGGGCGGCGTGGCTCGCCTATCGCACGTTGCGGCATCACGCGCCTCGACGGCGCGGCGTATCGGCTTCGGTGGCCTCGGCGTCGCTGATCGTCGTCGCTCTCCGGCGGCGATCGGCGTCCGGCTCGAGCGATCATGGGCCGATCGACTGGGTCTACTACACGCCGCAGCGGCTTCGCCGAGGCGCAAGGCCGAAGGGCAACGTCGTGGTGATGGAGTTCACCGCCGAATGGTGCCTCAACTGCAAGGCGCTCGAGGAGAGCGTGCTCCGCAACGAGCGCATCGCGAGCCTGCTCAACGGAGACGGCGTCGTGCCGATCAAGGTCGATCTCACCGGCAACAACGAGGCGGGCAACGAGATGCTGAACAGCGGTCAACCGGCTGACCGATTCCCCTGCTGGTGATCTTCCGGCCCGACGGCAGCGAGGCGTTCAAGGGCGACTTCTACACCGTCGATCAGGTCATCACCGCGGTCGAGCAAGCGCGCGAATCCAAGCTGGCGGCCGGGGGCAGCGATCGGTGAAGCGGGCCATCGTGCGATTCAACGACCGCCGCGCCGCTCGAGAACCGAGCCGACACGGCGCTGGTACGTGAGACCGCGTTCGACAGGAAATCGCTCGAGCCCTTCCTGACGCAAGCACGGCGCGTGCTCCCGTTCGTATCGCTCGAAATCCGCGCGGCTCGCGAAGTGGTAGCGCACTTCATAGTGCACGGAACCTCTCGCATCGCCCTGCCTAGCGCCATGACCAGGCGCGTTATCGAGCCGGATCACCTCTGCATCCAGAGCGCCAGCCGCAAGCACGTCGGCCAGATGCGTCTTGCACAGCCAGGCGATCCATGGCTCGACCAGATCGGGATCGGAGAACTCGCAGATTACGGTGTAGGCGATGGGGCGTCGTTCCTCGACCATGGGCGGGCACCTGCTCTGGCGAACGTCGATCGAAGTCGCTCGGTCAGCATTATGCAGTCAACGTCGAGGCGGCGCTCACTGCGGCGCGGCGGCGAGGCGCTCTTCGATCACCGATCGGTCGCGATCGGAGAACTGGACGAGGGGATCGAGATCGAAGTTGGCGTCGGCTGACAAGGCCCGGCGGTAGGCGTCGGCCGCGCCGCGCGGTCGCCGCTCGACCAGAGCGTGTCGCCCAGCCGCTTCCAGCTGGCGTTGCCGTGCGGGTCGATGCTCGTGAGGCGACGGGCCAGTGCAACGGCGGACGCTCGGTGGTCCTCCCGACCCGTCAGCATCGCAAGCCGGGAGTGGATCCCCTGCGCCAGAGCCACGGAAGAGCTGCGCCCGTGGTTCTCGACCGCGCGATCGGCAAGCTCCCCTGCTCGCTCCAGCAGGTCCAGTCGCGGCGGGTTGGAGCCGAAGGCGGCGATCTGCAACTGCTGCGCCGCCGCCTCGAGCGGATGGCGGTCGAGGGGCCATGCCTCCCACGTCGATTCCAGCCGGTCGGCAGCCTCGATGCGGCGCTGCTGTTCGGGACCGGCGAGCAGCGCCATGCAGCGAGAGACTTGCTCCCGAGTGAGCCGCTCGCCACGCTCGGCGGTCTCCCGAAGCCCGAGACCGGCGATGGCTTCCGCTGGAACCCCCAGCTGACCGAGCGACTCGGCGATCGAAAGCAGCGACGGTCCGGACCCGGCGGGATCGGGCTGGGAGAGCACGTATTGCAAGCGCCAACGCACCTCGCCAACCGGCTCCAGCAGCGCCGCCGCCTGGCGCATCCCCCGCGCCTCGATCGTGGCCGGCGCCGCCGCGAAGATCGCCACCGCGCCGGCCAGAACGAACACCGCGGCAACGATGATCGCCCCGAAGGGACCGGCCCGCACCGGTCGAGCGCCGGCGCTCAGCCCCAGCGTGCATGCCACCCAGACGATCGCGCTGGGCTCGAACATCGTCAGCTCGATCTGCGCGTGCAGCACCATGACCAGAACGGCGGCGGCGAGCACCCATCGCGCGGACCACCCGTCGGGCGACCGGAGCGACGGCGTTCGAAGCAGCGAGGCGATCAGCACGACCGCGATCCCGTAGCCGATGACCCCGGCGACTCGACCGAGCGCGCCGACGCTGTCGAGCACGTCTCGCTCGGCGAAGAACGCGGACACGAGGCCCAGACAGCCGATGGCGGCGAGGATCGCCACCCGTGGTTCCTCCCCGACCGTCTCCGGCTCAGGTGCCAGCGACTCGTCTGTCTCCGGTCGCGCCGCCCGCCACAGCATGAGGAGCGTCAGCGCGATCCAGCTTGCGCAAGTGCGCCCAACATGGTCAGCCAGTCGGCGAACACGTTATGAGCACTCGTCACCTGCTCCGGACTGCGCGGATGACGCACCGGCATGTACGCGTCCTGGAAGCTGTCCGCGCCCACGCCGATCCAGGGATGCTCGGCCAGAATCCGCACCGACGCGAAGAGGTAGTGACCTCGAAAGAGCAGGCTGCGATCGCCGGCGAAGGACTCGGGCAGCAGCGCGCTGCGGACGATCACGCCGAGCAGGAGCGCGGCCACTAACGCCAGCGCGACGACCCCGCCCGACGTGAAGAGCACCCGGCGGCTGCGGGCGCTCACGGCCGGCAGCACCACGAGCGCCGCGCCGATCGCGCCCACACCCAGACCGCCCTTGGAACCGCTCAGCCACAGCCCCACGGTGGCCGCCACCGCCAACCCGCCGGCCAGGGCGACGCTCGTCCGGCCGACTCCCGACCGCCAACTCAGGATCGCCAGACCCAACCCCCAGGTGAGCGCAAACGCCGCGAATGACGCGAAGACGTTGGAGGAGAGGAACCACGTCGTCGGCGCCGGCTGGCGCAGGCGACGCTCGTAGATCAGCGCGCTCGGAGAACCGGGTTCCCACCCCTGGTTCGCCAGGAATGACTCCTTCGTCTGCTCGAAGAGCGCGACGGTCGGCGGATGCTCGTGCCAGACCTGCACGGCCGCCCGAACGAGTAGTGGCACGACCACCGCCGTGAGCATCGCGACCAGCAGCGGACGCAAGCACCGATCACCGGCGAGATGCGCCAGCGCCACACCGGCGAAGAGCGCGCTCACCCAGACCGATCCCCGCCAGAGGTCGCCGGCATCATGCAGCCCGTGCCAGAGGACGACCGGCACCGGAAGCGCCGCCAGCAGCACGAGCACCCAGTCGATTCGCCGACCCCTCAGGAATTCGCCCAGGTGCACGGCAGCGGCGCAGAGCAGCAGCAGCACATCGAGCCAGAGGCTCCCGGCGGGTCCGAGGCCGGCCAGCGGCACGGCATCAGCGCCCGGGTCCGTGTCGAAGGCGACCTGGGGTACGAACACGACGGCGCATCGCATGATCGCAATCGCCGCAATGCCGATTCCCCCCGCCCACCGACACCCTCGGGCCAGTGCGGCTCGCCCCTCTGGTTCGACGGTCACGGCGAGACGTCCTGCCGCCGGGCGTGACGGCTCGCGTGCTCCAGCAGCGCCAGCATGAGGAGGACCGCGAGCGTTTGTCCGCCCACGAGCACGGCCTGCCACCCCTCCAGCCGGCCCAAGGCGACGCCGCCCACGCCGGTGACCAGGGTCGCCGCCCAGATGACCACCACCGCGCCGCGTCGAGAGAGACCCCGCTGCACCAGACGGTGCGAGAAGTGCTGCTGGTCACCCACGAACGGACTGCGTCCCTGCCGCAGCCGGATGATCGTCACCGTCACGAAGTCGTACAGCGGGATGGCCAGCACGACCAGCGGCATGAAGACGCCGTACCACCCGCCGCCGAGCGAGGGGTGATAGAAGGTGGTCCGGGCCGTGAGCACGCCGAGCAGGAATCCCACGACGAGTGATCCGCCGTCGCCCATGAAGATCCGGGCCGGGGGGAAATTGAAGATGAGGAACCCCACGAGCCCACCGATCAGCAGGGCCAGGGTGGCGGCGATGAACCACTGCTCGTTGATCACCGTCGCCGCCATGAAGAGGCTTGCCGCGATGGCGCTGACCCCGCCGGCCAGGCCATCCATGTTGTCCAGGAAGTTGATGGCGTTGGTGATGGCCACGATCCAGATGATGGTGATGACGATGCTGAGCCCGGGGCCGAGCAGCGTGAGCAGCCGCACGTCGAACCAGATGACCATGATCGCTGCGACCGCAAACTGGACGAAGAACTTCACGATCGGTCCCAGACCGCGCCGGTCGTCGACGAGCCCCGTGATGTGCAGCACGGTGATCGCGCCCAGCAGGGCAAGGACGGTCGGCGCGGTGTGACCGACGCGAACGAGGAACGGCGCCACCGCGGGCAGGAGCCGCTGCCACGTCTCGGCGGGCAGGAGCGTCAAGGCGCCGATCCCGATCGCCATGGGCAGGGCGACCGAGAGGTAGATCGCGATGCCTCCGATGTTCGGAATCGGCCGCAGCTCCTTGACGTGTCCAGAGACGCCCGGCGAGTCCATTACCCCGAGTCCGTGTCCCAGGCGGACCAGCAATGCGGTGATCGGCAGGGAAATCGCCAGTCCGATCGCCACGAGGCCCAGGAGCGGCCAGAGCATCTCCGGAATCGCCGTCGGGACCGAGCCGCTCTGCATCGGGGCACCGCTCATGCTGAACACCGCACCATCGGCATGGTGTTCGTCCGAGCCCTTCCGGGCCCCTGCCCACGTGTCCGCTCGGCGCCCAGCACGCATGCGGTGGTACGGCGCCACCGGCGACCCGGCGTGCCCGCGCCGCGGCGCTCATGCCGATGACCGGATGGCACATCTCGATACGATGAAGCCGGGCGGCGCGGATCCATGTCGGTCAATATCGGCAGCCGTGCTCGAAATGACGAGCGGGAATCGCGAAATGGCGCAGGTGGGATCAGCGTGGCGGGGGCGTGTGCTCGGTCTCCTCGTCTTCCTCGGCGCCGCTCTGTCCGTGCTGGTGTGGGTGCGTCATATCCAGGCCATCCGGGCGCAGGTCGCCTCCTACGCCGCCCTGCGCGAGGGCAACCTCGATCACCTTCGGGTCCTGCTCGACGCCGGCGTGGACGTGAACCAGCCGCTGACCGTGACGCGGAAGCGGGATCAGAAGAACCTGCTCATGATCGCATCGGGCCTGGGTGACACAGCCGCGCTGCAGCTGCTCCTGAGCCGCGGCGCGGATGTCGATCTCCGCAATCGCGACGGTATGACCGCGCTGCTGCTCGCAGCCGCGGCTGATCATCCCGAGGCAGTCGAGATGCTGGTCGAACACGGCGCTGATCCTCACGAGCGCAGTGGAATCGATGGGCAAACGCCACTCCTGGTTGCTGCCCGTTCCGGCGCCGCCCGGGCGCTCGCCGCGCTGCTGGCGCTGGGGGCCGACGTGAATCAGCCATCGGCAGGAGGAGAGACACCGCTGCTGGCCGCCGCGCGCGGGGAGGGAACGATCGAGGTGTTTGCCCTGATCATGGACCGCGGCGCCGACGTCGACTTCGCGAACGGCGAAGGGACCACGCCCCTCATCGCCGCCGCCGAAGCGCTCAAGGACCCGCGGGACCTCTCGGTCCAGAACGAGAAGATCAACCGGCTGATCACCGCGGGCGCGAACGTCGATGCTCAGGACGAAGCGGGCCGCACGGCCCTCCTCCTGGCCGCCGCGACGTCTCCGGATGCCGTCCGGTCACTGATCCAGGCGGGAGCCGATGTTCACCTGATCGATCAGTACGGGCAGACGGCGCTGCACCTGGCCGCTCTGCGCGGGACACCCGAGACGGTCTTCCGGCTGCTCGAAGCAGGCGCTGATCCGTCCATCATCGCCCACCGGGCACGACGTTCCACGGCGCTGGACTTCGCCGCCGGCCGAACCGATCCCGACGGGCAGGCGATCGCCGAGCGATTGCGAGCGCTGACGGAAGAAGCGCCGATCCCGAGCCCGGAGTGACTCCCGGGGGGTGATCGGGTGCGAAACGCGACCGACTGAAGCAACTCGCTCGAGCAGACCGCTCATCGCACGCTCTGTCGGGGGACCGGCACCGGT
Organism: uncultured Planctomycetota bacterium; assembly: GCA_963697235.1. Lineage (GTDB taxonomy): Bacteria > Planctomycetota > Phycisphaerae > Phycisphaerales > SM1A02 > CAVONJ01. Next base: position 409,940 of record CAVONJ010000023.1, on the reverse strand, counting down.
ACAATGTCGTCCATGACCGCGGTCACCGTCTATTGCGCCAGCTCTCCTCGACTTGCGCCGTCCTTCCACGAGGCGGCACGCGTCGTCGGAACGGAGCTTGGTCGGCGCGGAGTCACGCTGGTGTTCGGCGGCGGATCCGCGGGGCTGATGGGCGAGGTCGCCTCCGCCGTGAGGAGCCAGGGCGGGCGCGTCGTCGGCATCATCACGAAGCAGTTGGTCGAACTGGAGCGAGCGGACCCCGACTGTGATGAGCTGATCGTGGTCCAGACGATGCAGCAGCGCAAGCGCCTGCTCGCCGACCGCGGCGACGGCTTCATCGTGCTTCCCGGCGGCATCGGCACCTATGAGGAATTCTTCGAGATCCTGGTGGGGCGCAAGCTCAACGAACACAATAAGTCCATCGGCGTGATCAACAGCCACGGCTATTACAACCCGCTCATCGCCCTGATGGAGCACGGCATCGAGCATGGCTTCATCGAAGACCAGTTCCACGAGCTCGCCTTCGTGCACCCGGATCCGACGGTGGTCATCGACCACGTCCTGGCCACCGAGCCGCTCGGCCGGTACGTGTGACCGTGCGCGGCAACGCGCTCATGGACCGCTCGAGTCAGGCACGGTCATGAGCGATCGCCACGCCTCGAGGATCGTCTGGATCGTGCGTCGCGCCTGGTTCAGGGCGCTGATCGTCTGCTCGTGCGAGAGCCGGCGCCGAGGAGAGAGCCTCTTCGTCGGCATCGATCTGGTCGATGAGGCCGCCGGGAATATCCGCCCGCCTGGTCAGCAGTCGTCGGTCCTGGCTCTTGATGGTCTGTCCCGCTGCCTCGGCCTGATCGAGCAGCTCGCGGAGCTCTGACTGGAGGCGGCGGGACCGTCGCGAATCCGCGCTGCGCACCACGTCCACCTGCTCGCCGAGATTGTCGTACAGACGGCTGAGCGACTGGAAGTAGCGGCGAAACTGCTCCCGGACCACGGCCAGCCGTCGATCGATCCCCTCGTTGTACGTGAGCACCCGCGGCGCGTAGTCGACGATCGGCAGGCTGCCCCCGCGCCGGACGGTCCGAGACGCGCGGCCAGCTCCGGCAGATCGCGGGCTTCCGTCGCCACATGCCAGCGGACCGCGTCGCCAGCGAGCATCGTCAGCACCGTACTCTCACCGTCGACCAGCGTTGCCTCCGGATGGCGTTCGGCCTCGGCGGGGTCGGAGAAGAGGCCGGCTTCGGGCGACCACCAGAGCTTCGTCTCCTGGATGGTCATGGCCGCGAGCAGCGGGTACGGCCGCCCGCTCGCCTCCATGAACTGCCGCTGCCGCGCATGATGGGGCGAGGCGAGCTTGGCGTCGACCGCGGTCAGTCCACCTCCCGATTCCTGCACCATGACCGCGGCGCCAACGCGCGCCTCGGGGCGGACCACCAGCTCGCGGCAGGTCAAGGCGATGATCGCCGCAGCGCTGAACGCTTCGTTCGCGAAGCAGATGATGCGCTGATCTTCCTGGCGGGCGATGATCAGCTCGCAGATGTCCTCCATCGCCGTGAGGAATCCGCCCGAGCTGGACAGGTCCAGGATGACCGCGCTCGCGCCTTCCTCCGCCGCGAGATCCAGACAGTGCCGCAGGAGATCGACGTCGAACGTGCCGCTCACCGAGCCATCGATGAGCCCACCGACCTGACCGGCCAGGGGAATGCGGGCGATGTGCGGCGCGCGAACCGCGGTCGACCCACGGGACTCGCTTGCCTCCTCTTGGGTCCCGGTCCTCGAAGTGGGCAACGCGGCGGGCAACTCGGGAGTCGCGGGCGACGACTCGCGGTCGGCCTGATTCCCCGGCTCTTCGAACAGATCCTTGATCCGGGACGCATCAACCGAGAGGTCCGTCCAGCGACCGTCGATCTCCGCTCGAAAGACGAGCGTGCGCACGGTCTGCTTCTGCACCTCGCCCCGGTAGATCGTGCCATCCTCGAGCACGAGGACGTCGGCGCGCAGCCCGCCGATCACGAAGCACGACAGCAGCGCGCCCGCAATCCCGAGGAGTCTGACCGAACGAAGAGGAACCATGGCAGTAGGCACGAGATCAGTCCAAGGAGCAGCCGGGAACAGTGTAGGAAGCTCCGCGCTCACGTCAGCGACGCTTGCCGCCGACCGGCTCCACGGCGACACTGCAGCGAATCGACGGGAGGCTCGATGGTCACTGAGCGGGAGACGATCGGTCTCGTCGCGGGACAAGGTCTGCTGCCGGTCCTGGTCGCCCGGGGGATCCGGCGCGCGGGGGCCAGCGTGTGCTGCGTGGGGCTGCGGGATCAGTACGACCCACAGCTCCCGGCCCTGTGCGACCACTTCGCCCGCGCTGGGATCCTTCAGCTTGGACGGTGGATCAGGCTGCTCAGGCGGTTCGGGGTCACCGATGCGGTGATGGTCGGCCGCGTCGCCAAGACCCGCATGCACCATCCCCTCCGCCTCGTGCGCCAGCTCCCGGACCTGCGGGCCGTCGATCTGTGGTACCGTCGATTGCGTCACGATCGGCGGAACGCCGTTCTTCTGGCGGCGGTCGCGGACGAACTGCTTCGAAGCGGAATCAGGTTGATCGATTCGACCACGTACATCCCGGACCATCTCGCCACGGCTGGCTCGATGACCCGGCGCCGTCCCACCGCCGCCGAGCAGTCGGACATTGACTTTGGTTGGCCGCTGCTGGAGCGGATTCTCGAACTGGACGTGGGGCAGGCGATCGCGGTGCGCGATCGCGACGTGCTCGCGGTCGAGGCACTCGAGGGGACCGACCGCATGATCGAGCGGGCGGGCGAGCTCTGCGCCGCCGGCGGCTGGACAATGCTCAAGTCAGCCCGGCACGAGCACGATCGACGGGCGGACGTGCCAACCATCGGCGTGCAGACCATCGAGCAGCTCGCCCGTTCCGGCGGTCGCTGCGTGGCGCTCGGAACCGGACAGGTGATCCTGATCGACAAGCCTGCGGTGCTGGCGGCCGCCGACCGTGCCGGCATCGCCGTCGTGGGCATCACCCGGGAGACCGGTCATGGCACGGGCCGACCAGGAGCGTGAGCGGCCGTACGTTTCCCGGGCGGGAGGCAAGCTCGAACACGCGCTGCGGGAATTCGCCATCGATGTCACGGGATGGCGCTGCGCCGACTTTGGCTGCAACGTCGGAGGTTTCACGGATTGCCTCCTTCAGCACGGTGCGGCGCGGGTCAATGCGATCGACACCGGGTACGGAACGCTCGCCTACTCGCTCCGGATCGATCCGCGGGTCGTGGTCATGGAGCGGGTGAATGCGCTGCACGCCGACCCGCCCGAAGAGCCCATGAACCTCGTCACGATCGACCTGGGGTGGACCCCGCAGCGTCACTCGATTCCCGCCGCCCGGCGCTGGCTCGCGCCAGCCAGCGGGTTGATCATCAGCCTGGTCAAGCCCCACTACGAACTGACGGAGGACGAGCGCCGAACGGCTCTGATCGATGGGGTCCTGGACCCAACCACCGCCCGGGGCGTTCTGGAACGCGTCCTCGACCAGATGCCGGCGCTGGGCGTTCGAGCGCTTCGGCATTGCCTCAGCCCGATCACGGGACGAAAGAGCGCCCGGCGCAGCAAGGGTGGCGGCGGAAACATCGAATTCCTCGTGCTGCTCGCCGCCGAGTGAATGAACGGCGTTTGCCCGCGCCCGTGCCCGTGCCCTTGCCCGTGCCTTGCCTTTGCCTTGCCTTTGCCTTCGAGGTATCGCAACGAGAGCGCGCGGCAATGTACCAAGGGCAAGGGCAAGGGCAAGGGCAAGGGCAAGGGCAGGGGCAGGGGCAGGGGCAAGAGGCAGGTGCACGAGCACGGACGCCCTTGATGCTCGTCGTGCACGTGGGCGGACGCGCGTGAAGCCCTGCGTCTCTTCGGATACAATGCGGGTCTCTCACACGAGGTAACAAGAGTGCACGTCCGGGTGCGAAGCCCGGCTCATCAACCATGGCCGACACGCCCCGACCAACCGATCAGACTCCGCCCGAACCCCAGTCCAACGGCCAGAGCAACGCGGGCCACATCGTCGATCTGGAGATCGAGCGGGAGCTGCACGACAGCTACCTGACCTACGCGATGTCCACGATCGTGGACCGGGCGCTGCCGGATGTTCGCGACGGCCTGAAGCCCTCGCAGCGCCGCATCCTCGTGGCGATGAACGACCTGAACCTCACCCCAGGTCGCAAGCACCGGAAGTGCGCCAAGATCGCCGGCGACACGTCGGGCAACTACCACCCGCACGGCGAATCGGTCATCTATCCGACGCTGGTCAACATGGGCCAGAACTGGAAGATGCGTGAGCTGCTCATCGACAAGCAGGGCAACTTCGGATCCATCGACGGCGATCCGCCGGCCGCCATGCGGTACACCGAAGCGCGGCTGACGCCGGCCGCCGTCCAGCTGCTGGAAGATCTCAATCTCGACACCGTCGACTTCCAGCCCAACTACGACGAGACGCGCAACGAGCCGACGGTGCTGCCCGGCAAGTTCCCCAACCTGCTGGTCAACGGCTCCAGCGGCATCGCGGTGGGCATGGCCAGCTCGATCCCGCCGCACAACGTCACCGAGATCTGCAACGCGATCGTGGCGGTGATCGACAATCCGCAGCTCGAGCTCGCGGAACTGCTGCAGATCGTGCCCGGCCCCGACTTCCCGACGGGCGGCATCATTCAGGGCCGACGGGGCATTCACGAGGCGCTACGCCACCGGCCGCGGACGGATCTACGTTCGCGGACGCGTGCACGTCGAGACGCTCGGGCAATCGCGACTCGCTCATCATCGACGAGATCCCCTACCAGGTCGTCCAGAACAACCTGATCGAGAAGATCGTCGACGCTGCAAAGTCTGGACGCATCCCCGACATCGCCGACGTCAAGAACTTCTCGGGCAAGACGCACCGCACCCGGATCGTCGTCTACCTGAAGCACGGCGCCGATCCGGAGGTCGTCGAGAAGCAGCTCTACCAGTACACGCCGCTGCAGTCGACGATCTCGATCATCAACATCGCGCTGGTCAACCGGCGCCCGCGGACGCTCAACCTCAAGCAGCTGATCGAGTGCTACATCGACCACCGCCGCGAGGTCATCCGCCGTCGCACCGAGCACCTGCTCCGCGAGGCCAAGAAGCAGGCCCACCGGCTTGGAGGGCCTGATCTACGCGGTGTGCGACATCGACGAAGTCATCGAGCTCATCCGTCAGCAGCAGCACGCGCGAAGAGGCGATCGAGCAGCTCATGGAACGGGCGTTCCGCATTCCGCCCGACCACCGCTACGCCGCGCAGATCCCCGAGCAGCTCATTGCCGCCTCGGAAACCGGTGACGGCGTCCAGCTCACCCGCGTGCAGGCGGAGGCCATCGGCTCGATGCGTCTCATCCAGCTCGTCGGACTCGAGGTCGAGAAGCTCGTCGGCGACTACCGCAAGCTCCTCGAAGAGATTGAAGGCCACGAAGCGATCCTCGCGACGAGAAGCTGCGTGCTCGACATCATTCGCGAGGACGCGTTCGAGATCCGCGAGAAGTTCGGCAGCCCGCGGCTCACCGACATCGAGGAGGCGGACGTCGAGGACTTCGAGATCGGCGACCTGATCGCCGAGCACGAGGTTGTCGTGACGATCAGCCACCAGGGGTACGTCAAGCGCTGTCCGAGCGATACCTACCGCGAGCAGCAGCGGGGCGGACGAGGCATCCGGGGCTCCGATGCCAACGATGGTGACTTCATCGAGCACCTGTTCGTCGCCTCCACGCACGACGACCTGCTCTGTCTTCACCAACACGGGCCGCGTCTTCAAGCTGAAGGTCTACCAGATCCCCGAGATGTCCCGTGTCGCGAAGGGTCGCGCGATCCAGAACATCCTGCAGCTTCGCCCGGAAGAGAGCGTGGTCGCGTTCCAGAACATCGAGGACTTCGAGAAGTCCGAAGATTACCTGGTCTTCGCGACCTCCGGTGGGAAGGTCAAGCGCACGGCGCTGAAGGACTACCGCAACGTCAACAAGGCGGGAATCATCGCCATCAACCTGAACGAGGGCGATCGGCTGATCGACGTCATCCACACCTCCGGCGACAACCACGTGCTGCTCGCGACCACCTCCGGGATGTCCATCCGCTTCGACGAGAACGACGCCCGGGTCATGGGTCGGGTTGCGGCCGGGGTGAAGGGCATCGATCTCCAGGAGGACGACGAGGTCGTGGGGCTGATTCAAGTCAACGACGATGCGGATCTGCTCACGGTGACCGAGAACGGATACGGAAAGAGGACGCCGCTCCTGGAGTACCTGGTTCATTCGCGAGGACGGTTCGACCCGAGCTCAGAGCCGTGGCGGCAAGGGGCGCCGAGACATCCGGACATCGCGGCGCAACGGCAAGGTGGTGGCCATTCGCTGCGTCGCTCCCGGCGACAGCGTCATGTTCATCAGCGCCGGCGGCATGATCGTCCGAACCGCCGCGTCCGACATCCGGCAGATCGGTCGCAACACCCTCGGGGTCAAGCTGGTCAATCTGAAGGATGGCGACCATCTCATCGCGGCCGCCCGCGTCGCGGAAGGAGACGAGGAGGAGGGGGACGATTCGACCGAGTCAATCGACGTGTCCACCGGCGGAGCGGACGGCTGACCGAATCCGTCCCGCACAGTTTGCGAGGGAGGGCGGGGGCAGCGGCCGCCGCCTGTGCTATGCTCCTCGTTCACCGGCGGAGACGGGCATGCCTATCACGGAATGGTCCGATCGGATCTTTATCGCGGAGTTCAGTGACGAGCCGGCGTTCAGCGAGGAGATGGATGGTCTCATGCGGCGGCTCGACGGGCTGTCGGCGTCGCCCCCCGACGTGATCGTCAACATGCAGTCCGTTTCCTACCTCAACTCATCCAACATCGCCTCGCTGCTGAAGCTGCGGAAGAAGCTGCTCAGCGAGGATGCCCGCCTGCGGATCTGCGTCGTCAACGACGGGGTCTGGTCGGTCCTGATGACCACGGGGCTGGACACCGTATTCGACTTCACCGATGACGTGGCCACGTCACTGGCCTCGCTGCAAATCGACGAGTGAGACTGTCTCCTCAGTGACTCACTCCCGTATCCCTCATCGCCTCCGGCACGGCACCCGCGCCGTCCGCTCCTCCCGACGCATTCATCCGCACCATGGTCTCCCTCCGACGATCAGTCAATGAAGCACGCGTAGAGATCATGCCGCTCATCGACGTGATCTTCCTCCTGCTCACGTTCTTCATCTACGCGATGGTGCTGATGGTCCGCGCCGAGCTGCTCCCGGTACAACTGCAGGCGTTCGCCTCGGGCACGCCCGCCAAACCGGCCTCCGCCGCCACCATCAGCATCCTGCTGGACGGGTCGATTCACTTCGATCGGCAACCGATCCAGCTCGGGGAGATCCTCGATCGCATCGAACGGGCGCGGCAGGAGGATCCTCAGACGGTGGTCTACATCGCTCTCGAGGACGGGGAAGGACGTGTCGATCGCGGTCCCATCCTGACCTCCCTGTGGGATCAGCTGCGGAACGTGGACGTGGAGATCAACTTCGTGGGTCGGCCGAAGTCCTGACCGACGCGCAGTCCATCGGCCATTCGACGTTCGAGTGCGGTTTCTGACGGCACTGGTGCCGGCACCCAGTTCGAGAGAACTGGTGGACTGCAACCGCTCTAGGATTCCTCCGTGGACGCTCGCCGCCCGAAATCCGAGTCCTGGTCGGTCATGATCGGGTTCACGATCTCGGCGCTCGTTCATCTACTGGTGGTCCTCCCCCTGATGGTGGCCATCATGACCGCGCGTCAGGCGCCGCAGGTCATGACCGCACGGTTCGATCCCGAGAGCTTCCGCGAGGAGAATCCCAGGCAGGAGCTTCAGCTTGGAATCGAAGCCAGGACCGACGCGCGGATGACGTGGATCGGGTACGAGGAGTATCAGGAGCACCTGGCCCAGCTGGCCGAATTCGAGCAGGCCGCCTTCAGCGAGTCCCCGGGCGCTGCTCCCTCGGAACCGACCCCCACAGCGGCGCCCTCGAATCCCACCCCGAACGATCCGGTTGATCCGGCGACGGAAGGGCAGCCCACCGACCAGCCCACCCCGGGGGACATCCCGGCCGAAGCGCAGGTGGCGTCGAATGAGTTCACCGAGCCTGGTCCGGGCGATCTCGAGCCGGAGACGCCCGGGGGGAACGCCGCAACGCCGCAGGTGGAGCCGCTCCGCGACGAGCAGGCCCAGCAGGTGAAGCCGCCCGAGTCGGCATCTTCGGCCGCCTCGACGGACGATCTGGGCGGTCGCAGTGAGCCCTCGGCAGAGATGACCACCACGAGCACACCGGCGGGAATCGAGACGATCCGAAGTCTCGTCGACGAAGTGACCGCGGTCATGATCCAGGCCCAAGCGATGACACCGAACGAGACGACACCGAGCCCTCCTTCCGAGGCCGCGGAGCCGTCGGTGGCCAGTCCACCCGGGGCCGGGTCGGGCGATCCTTCGGACAAGGACGCCGATCCCAGCTCCACGGTGGAGGTGCCTCTGGATGAACTCAAGCGGGGCAAGCCGCTGGCCGCGCATGGTCTGGAGCTGAAGCCCCGGCGGCCCGACTTCGCGCCTGCTCACGCTGCTCACCGCCTCGCCCGGCAACCCGCTGGTGGAGATCCGATTCAAGGCCGACGGTCGCCCGCTGGAAGCACTCATCGTGGAGAGTTCCGGCGATCTGCGGGTCGACGTCTCGATCCGCTCCAGCCTCTATCGATGGCGAGCGAGCGGTGAACCGCTCAGCCAACTGAAGGGAGAGGAAACGATCTCCGTGGTGATCCGAATCGTCCTCACCCGCCGGTAGCCCGCATTTCTCACCAACGTCGTCGCGAGGGTGCGTAGAACCTTCGTTGGCAAGGAGATGAGGCCGTCGAGGCGGAGACGGCTTGTCATGCCTTCGGAGCCTCGATGTGCCGAAAGCGACGCCGCCAGCGGGCGTTCTACACAGCCGCAGCAGATGTTGGTGAGAAATGCGGGCTAGGCACCGCGCGGCCGGCCGCGGCCCGCCGCCAACCGCATCACTTCGAATCCAGTCGCTCCTTCCAGGATTGGATCCGGTCGAAGTCGGTCAGGACGTAGCTCAATGGGGTGACGGTGACGCTGCCTTCGAGGAGCGCCTCGACGTCCGACTCGGGTGCAGTGTGGGTGAACCCCATGCCGTCGCCTGCGGCCCAGTAGTACACCTGTCCATAGGGGCTCACGCGTCGCTCGTATGTCTCCGTCCCCGCGGCAGCGTTCATGCCGACCACGCGAACGGGGGGAATCGGCGAATCCTCCCGCTCGGTTCGAGGGATGTTGACGTTGATCACGCTGTGATCGTCGAGCTTGTGAACGAGAACCCGGTCGATGACGTGACGGGCGATCTCTGCCGCCCTCGGGTAGCAGGCCCGCATCCGGTCACCCAGATAGAGGCTGACCGCGAGGGCCGGCACGCCGAGAAACGCGGACTCGACCGCCGCGGCCACCGTGCCCGAGTAGATCACGTTGATGCCGACGTTGGCACCGCTGTTCATGCCGCTGATCGTGAGGTCCGGCCGCGTGCCGACACCGAACCGGTCCTGCCAGATCGCCCGTAGCGCGACCTTGACGCAGTCGGCGGGTCGGCCGTCGACCGCCGTTCCCCGCATCCGATCGTTGACCTCGATCTCTTCGCTCATGAGCGGCTCATGGAACGTGATGCCGTGCCCGGTGGCGGATTGCACCGTCAACGGTGCGATCGGGACGATTTCCCCGAGACCCTGCAGGGCATCGAACAGGGCCACGATGCCCGGGGCCGTGATGCCATCGTCGTTGGTTAGGAGGATCCGCATCAGGTGTCCTTCCCCCGCAGCAGGAGTGGCGCCTCACCAAGTCTCGCCAAACCAGCCCTGATCGCTCGAGCGTGCGCTCAGACTCCGGACGCCTGGGTCTCCGGCTCCGAAGACTCGATCTCTTCAACCAGGGCCCCGAAACGCGTATCGCCCTCGGGAGTGTACCGAGGCTCATGCAGATACTGGCGCCCACCCCATTCGATGGGCACGCGCCGATCGAGGTTCCGCGCCGCTCTGAAGAGGATGCGCGCCGACTTCCCAGCAGCCCAGCGGGTACAGCGCGATGGCCCACCAGGGAGCGCCGGAGAGCGGATACAGGAATGCCAGGGCGGCCGTCTGCACGATCAGACCGGCCAGCGCGATCACGAGCAGCGGCAGACCGAGCAGAAGATGACCTTGGACGATCATCCACGCTGCAACGGCCAGACCGGACAACTCCATTGGTGTGAGCAGCACCCCGGCGAGCACGCGCCAGCCGTGCCGGCGAGCCGCTCGCGGTCGCGTCTTGCACACCGTGATGAAGATGCGGTTCCACCCCTTCGCGAAATCCGCCATGGAGTCGTACATGGAACAGTGCATCAAATCGCCCGCACGCACGATGACCGGTCGCCCGCCGAGCTTGCGAAGGAGCCGGGCGAGGGCCAGATCCTCACACAGATCCTGCTTCACCGCTTCGTGCCCTCCAAGGCGCTCGTACGAGCCGCGGGGAAAGAGCATGAACTGGCCGTTGGCGAAGGACCTTGGAGTGCGGGTCGGATCGCTCCGCTCCATCGGATTCATCTGGAGCAAGGTGAAGGCGGCGACCGGCTCGGCGACGACCCCGTGATACCCCTGGCTGCTCAACGTGCTGAGCAGCGTGAGCAGGTCGCCCTCCCGGTGCAGGAGCAGCGCGACGGCTGCCCTGGTCACCTCCGGCCCGAAGCGGACGTCCGCGTCCGTGAAGAGCAGGTACTTGCCCCGCGCGGCTTCAACGCCAATCCTGGCGGCGTTGCATTTGCCCGCCCAGTCGGACGGGCACGAATCGTTCTCGATGATCGTGATTCGCGGATCCTGCTCCGCATGGGGCCGAAGCAGTCTGGCGGTCCCGTCGGAGCAGCGATCGAGCACGTAGATGATCTCGAGGTCCGGATAGGTCTGCGACCGGAGCCCGGCCACCGACCGCTCGATGCAATCCTGCTCGTTGTGCGCGGGAACGATGATGCTCACGCTTGGCCAGCCCGTCTCCGGCTCCGGCAGCTCCAGCCCCGCCTCGACGTTCGGAAAACGCGTGAGCGCCCGTCGGATCCGGACCAAGACGACCCCCCAGTACACGATGCCGCTGAGCGAGACAACCGCGAGAATCCCGCCGATCAGCCACATGACAGTCATGTTCGAATTCCCGCGTTGAGCGATGGAGCCGCCAGTGACGGTTCAGTGTACCGCCGCGGAGCCGAGAGGCACCGCCCGGTACACTGCCGGGTCGACGATGGCGCAGGAAGCACCACCACTCCAGGTCCGATGGCCGCGAGGTCAGCCCAAGCTGATCTTCGACCGCAGATCGATCCAGGCCGTCGATCGCGCAGGCGATCGACGAGTATGGAATTCCGGGCATGGTGCTGATGGAGAACGCGGCGCGAGGACTGGCCGAGATCGTGCTGGAAGAGGCCGAGCCATCCTCCACGGTGCTCATCTGCTGTGGAGGCGGCAACAACGGGGGTGATGGCTACGCCTTGTCCCGGCATCTGAGCGATCGAGGCGTGACTCCACTCCTGGCGTCGCTGGGCGAACCACGGGAGGGCTCCGACGCCGAGTCCAACCGTGCCATCTGTCGGAGGATGAAGATCGAGGAGATCGACCTCCGGCGAATGCGATGCGCAGGTGCGTCCGGACCTGATCGTCGATGCCATCTTCGGCACCGGTCTCGACCGACCGATTGGAAGCGATGCGGCGAAGGTGATCGAGTGGCTCAACGGTCTCGATCGGCCGGTGCTGGCCGTGGATGTTCCCTCCGGACTCGACTGCGACAGCGGCGAGCCGCTCGGCACGGCGGTCCGCGCGCCGCGCACCGTCACGTTCGTCGGTCCCAAGACGGGATTCTTGGAACGGGCCGCCCGACCCTTTCTCGGCGCCGTGACCGTGGTCGATATCGGGGCGCCGATCGAGCTCTACCGCCGATTCGGTCGAGCATTTCCTTCCTGAAGTACTCACGTCGAAAGAGCCCGTCCGGTCCTGTGTCGTTGAGCCTGCCCCCTTCCGGAGCTACCCTCCACCGCGTTCACTCCCCTTCCGTTCGCGCTTGCGGCCCTCTCATGTATCAGGCCCTGCTCACCAACCGCTACCTCGCCTCGCGGGTCATACCGCTCATCGCGGTGGCGGCGGTCGCTCTGTGCGTCGCGCTCGTGATCATCGTGGTGTCGGTGATGACCGGGTTCCTGGACATGGTGCGGGCGTCAGGTCGGACGCTGATGGGCGACGTCGTGGTCTCCTACCCCTTGTCGGGCATCCCCTACTACGAACGCTTGATCGACGCCATCTCCGCACGGCCCGAATGCGCGGACGCCGACGCCGGTGGTCGACAGCTGGGGGTTGCTCCAGATGCCCTATCCCGATGGGCCCGAACAAGGAGAGTCGAGTACGTCCAGATCTGGGCCATCGAGCCGGAATCCTTCTCGAAGGTCACTGGGTACGCGCAGACCCTCTACTGGAAGCCGCTGGAAGAGAAGCAGCGGGACACGGCCCGGCAGAACGACATTCGACGAGCCATCGGCGCAGGAGGCGCTGGGGAGGGTCTACGAAGAGGGACGGTCGCTGCCGCAGCAGCCGTTCGGAGCTTCCCGCCATCGCCTTGGGCATGCACGTCTCGATCGGCAACGAGCGACTCAGCGACGGCAGTTACGAGCCGCGGCGGAATCGGGTACTGGTGGATGCCCTCGTTCTCGAGTGACCCTCACCGCCCTGCCGGTCGTCGGCGGCGGCTTCATCGAACCGGAGAGCATCAGCTCCAGGTCGTCAACGAGTTCATCTCGGGCGTCTTCCTGATCGACGAGAAGCGGGTGATGATCCCGTTGAGCGTCGGCCAGCGGCTCCTGCATCTGGACGAGCACGACATCGTCGATCCGGACGATCCGAATCGTCATCCGCGGGAGGACCCTCCTCGAGCCACGATGGTGCTGGTCCGCGCGACGGACGGCGTGAGCCCGGACGAACTGCGTGACGGCGTCGTGACCGGCGCGTACCAGGAGTTGCTACCGGTCGGCTGCTCGAGGACGACATGCTCATCTGCCCCGCCCTCGACGGCTGCGGCCTCGACGATTCAGACGTGGGCCGAGCAGCAGCGCCAGTTCATCGCGCCAATCGAGAAGGAGCGAGAGCTGATGCGAACGCTCTTCTCGCTGGTCTATCTCGTCTGCGCTGGACTGGTGCTGGCCATCTTCTGGGCCATCGTGTACGAGAAGACGAGGGACATCGGCATCCTTCGAAGCATCGGCGCGTCTCGACTGGGCATCAGCTGGATCTTCCTGCGCTACGGCCTCGTCATCGGCGTGCTGGGTGCCTTCGTCGGCTTGGGACTTGCCACGCTCGTCGTGCGCAACATCAACTCGATCCACAAGGCGATGGGGGATCCGCCCCTCTGGCTCGCAATCACCGTCTTCAGCCTCGCCGTACTCGCCTTGGCGACCACGATCGTGCGGTCGCACCTCCGGCCGGCTGCTTCCGATCGTGCTCGGCTCGATCGTCACCATCACGCTGATCGGCACGGGCGTGGTCATCCTCGTCGTCAAGTACGTGACGGGCGGTGTGGTGATCTGGGATCCCGCGGTCTACTACTTCACGGTCATTCCCAACCAGGTCGATCGAGAGAGCGCCATGTTCACGATGGTCGGAGCGGTGGTGTTCAGCGTGCTCGGCGCATTTCTTCCCGCCGCAAAGGCCGCGGACACCGACCCCGTCACGGCACTCCGATATGAGTAAGCACGCCCCCTCCATCCTCCATGGATCGGACCTCCGCAAGACCTACCAGCTCGGTCGGGTCCGCGTGCCGGTCCTCAAGGGCGCGTCCCTGGACGTCGGCGAGGGCGAATGGGTGGCGGTGCTGGGGGCGTCCGGGTCGGGCAAGAGCACGCTGCTACACCTGTTGGGCGACCTGGATCGGGCCGATTCCGGCGAGAGCGACGTCCTCTTCGAAAGCCGCTCGCTGCGATCGATGTCCAGCCGGGAGCGGAACCTGTATCGCAATAGATCAGTCGGCTTCGTGTTCCAGTTCTACCACCTGCTGCCGGAGCTCAGCACGCTCGAGAACACGTACTTGCCGGCTTTGATTCGCATGAGCCGTCTGCACTACTACCGGCACCGGAAGGACATCCGCGACCGAGCCGGCGTGCTGCTGGACTCCTTCGGCCTCGGACACCGTCTCTCGCATCGTCCCCGCGAGCTCTCGGGCGGCGAGCGTCAGCGGGTGGCCATCGCCAGAGGCGCTGATGAACGGCCCCCGCGTCCTCCTGGCCGATGAGCCGACCGGCAACCTCGACGAGCAGACCGGTCAGGGCATTCTCGAACTGATCAGCCGCGAGCACGAGAGCGGCCTGACGATCGTCATGGTGACCCACGATCCCAGCATCGCGAAGCGCCGACCGGATCGTACGACTTCACGACGGCGTGGTCGTCGATCAGACCGCGAACGGCTGATCCGCTCAGTCGTTGACGGTGTAGTAGCGGCTGAAGGTGCCGACCAGCTCACCGCGGGTCACGCCGAACTGCTCGCGCAGCGCCTGCTCCCACTCCGTGCCCTGCTTGACCGCCCTGATCCAGCGAGCAAAGCGAACTGGCTGCTGCGTGCTCATGAGCTCGATCATCAGCATCCCCACCGCGGGGCCGACCGAGTCAGGACCGGGCCAGCTTTCGTACGTCATGGAGAGCACCGCATCGACGGGGCCACCACCGCGAACGAAGCTCAGCGCGCGAGGCCGCAGCTGCTGATCGACGATCGATCGCTCGCGCATGTCGACCGTGACGTGGTAGGCCAGTCCCTCGTTCGCCCAGGTGGGGAGCCGGCGGGGACTCTGATAGCGATGCATGATGCCGTGCACCGCCTGGCGCACGAGCGTCGCCGCGAACACGCCGTCGTCCTGGTCGCGATAGACGTTCAGGAAGACCTGCGGCCCCCGGTAGTGACACACGCCATCGACCGAACGGATGGCAAGCTGCCCGAAGGCCTGCGCTTCGATGAGACGGTACTGCTCCCGGTCGGTGAAGATGAATGCGACTGCCTTGCCCCAGAAGAGATTGTCCCCCTCCTCCAGTTGCAGCAGCCGCGCGAGCCATCCGCAGGTCAGGTCGAGCTGCCGCGCCCACGTGGCCGTCTCCCGTCGGGGCAGGTCGCTGTAGACCAGAAAGAAATCCGACTCGACGGGAACCAGCGACATCGAGGCGTCCCGCACAATCTGCTCGGACTGGGCCCGCACCTCGGCGATCGCCGCCCGCCGCTCGTCCGCCGTCAGAACCGGCCAGGGATCGCTCGGCCAGTCCTGTGCCTCCGGATTCTGGATCGAGAGGCGCTCGGCGGCGATTGCCTGTCGACGCCGCTCCTCTTCGAGACGGACCGCTGCTGCCGATGCTCGCGCCTCTTCGATCAGCGGCGCGACGCTGCGGTCGAGCTGTGAAGCTTGAGCGAACGCCCGCTCGGCCATCGCCTCACCGTCATCCATCCGCAGCAGCACGCCGCCCAGCGTGACCCAGGCTGTGGCTGATTCACGATCCATCAGACGACGCATGAGCTTCCACACGTCTTCCAACTTGAGATCAACCCAGCGACGGCGGCCGAACGATCCGTCGAACCCCTCGGCGTCCCAGGCGGTCAGCTCTCCCGTCACGCGCACACCATCGGCCAGGCGAAAACTCACCCGAACCGGACCGGCTGGCGGCTCCGAATCGTCCCGGGTCTCCGGCGGGTGCCATCCCTCCGGCGAGCTCGCTGGCTCCAAATCAACGGCTCGGAGCTCCAGAATCGGCGTGAGCACCGTGACTACCGCCAGAATGGCATGCATGAGCCTGATCATCCGGAATTCGGCACGCCCGACCCATCGTGAGCCGCGAGGAAATTATCATCCCTGTAGGAGGGACCGCCGAATAGATGGTACGGCGGTTGCGACCGAGGGAGAGAGTCCGTCCCCCGACCGGCAGGGGCCGTTCTTGGCGAACCTATCATGGGGTGCTGACCTGCGGGGCAGGAGCGAATCCCGTCCCCACAGCAATGGAGAACTGCGATGTTTGAACGGTTCACCGATCGAGCGCGAAAGGTCATGGCCCTGGCCAACCAGGAGGCCCAGCGGTTCAACCACGAGTACATCGGGACCGAGCACATCCTGCTCGGCCTGGTCAAGGAAGGCTCGGGCGTCGGCGCCAACGTGCTCAAGAACCTCGACGTCGATCTGCGCAAGGTCCGGCTCGAGGTCGAGAAGCTCGTCAAGAGCGGCCCCGACATGGTCACGATGGGCAAGCTGCCCCAGACGCCGCGGGCCAAGAAGGTCATCGAGTACGCCATCGAGGAAGCGCGCAACCTCAACCACAACTACGTCGGCACCGAGCACCTGCTGCTCGGCCTGCTGCGCGAGCACGACGGCGTCGCCGCCCAGGTGCTGATGAACCTCGGGCTCAAGCTCGAGGAGGTCCGCGAGGAGGTGCTGAACCTGCTCGGCGCCGGCGTCGAGGCCGAAGAGGCCGGCGAGCCGATCGAGTCGGCCGGCGAGCCCGGCGGCGCAGCCAGCCCGCCGCGGCAAGAGCAAGACGCCGGCGCTGGACAGCTTCGGCCGCGACCTGACCGAGCTGGCCCGGAACGGCGAGCTCGACCCGGTCATCGGCCGCGCGAACGAGATCGAGCGCGTCGATCCAGATGCTCTGCCGCCGCACGAAGAACAACCCGGTGCTGCTCGGCGAGGCCGGCGTCGGCAAGACCGCGATCGTCGAGGGCCTGGCCCAGAAGATCGTCAGCCAGGACGTGCCGGAGATCCTCGCACGACCGGCGGATCGTCGTGCTCGACCTGGCGATGATGGTCGCCGGCACGAAGTACCGCGGCCAGTTCGAGGAGCGCATCAAGGCGGTCATGAACGAGGTCCGCCGGGCCAAGAACGTCATCCTGTTCATCGACGAGCTGCACACGCTGGTCGGCGCCGGCGGCGCCGAGGGCGCGATCGACGCGTCCAACGTGCTCAAGCCGGCGCTGGCGCGCGGCGAGATCCAGTGCATCGGCGCGACGACGCTCGACGAGTACCGCAAGTACATCGAGAAGGACGCCGCGCTCGAGCGCCGCTTCCAGCCGATCATCGTCGAGCCGCCCGAGCGCCGAGCAGACGCTCGAGATCCTCAAGGGCCTGCGCGACCGGTACGAGGCAGCACCACCGCGTGCAGATCACCGACGAGGCGCTCTGGCGCCGCCGTCGAGCTGTCCGGCCGGTACATCACCGGCCGCGTGCAGCCGGACAAGGCGATCGACGTGATCGACGAGGCCGGCGCCCGCGTCCGCCTCAAGACGCATGACCAAGCCGCCGGACCTCGCCGACCTCGAGGAGCAGATCGAGCGGCTCTCGATCGAGAAGGACGAGGCGGTCAAGAACGCCGACTACGAGCGGGCCGCCGAGCTGCGCGACCAGGCCGAGAAGCTCGCGCAAGGAGAAGGAGCGCTCCAGCAGGAGTGGCGCGAGCGGATGAACGAGATCGACGGCGTCGTCGACGAGGAGGTCATCGCCGAGGTCGTCTCCAAGATGACCGGCGTGCCGCTGACGCGGCTCGAGAAGGAGGAGGCCGAGCGGCTGCTCGCAGCTCGAGGACGAGCTGCACAAGACGCGTCGTCAGCCAGGACGAGGCGATCAAGGCGGTCGCCCGGGCCATCCGCAGGGCCCGCAGCGGCCTGAAGGACCCGCAGCCGCCCGATGGGCTCGTTCATCTTCGTCGGCCCGTCCGGCGTCGGCAAGACGCTGCTGGCCAAGGCGCTGGCCGAGTTCATGTTCGGCGACGAGGACGCGCTCGTCTACCTCGACATGTCCGAGTACATGGAGAAGCACAACGTCTCGCCGCCTCATCGGCGCGCCTCCGGGCTACGTCGGCTACGAGGAGGGCGGCCAGCTCACCGAGCGCATCCGCCGCCGGCCCTACGCCGTCGTGCTGCTCGACGAGATCGAGAAGGCGCACCCCGACGTCTTCAACATGCTCCTGCAGATCATGGAGGAGGGCCGGCTGACCGACTCGTTCGGCCGCCACGTCGACTTCAAGAACGTCATCCTGATCATGACCTCGAACATCGGCGCCGACCTGATCAAGGGCGGACAGGCGTTCGGCTTCGGCAAGCGCGACGAGGTCCAGGACTACGAGCAAGATGAAGAAGACGCTGATGAGCGAGATCGAGAAGTACTTCCGGCCGGAGTTCATCAACCGCCTCGACGAGATCATCGTGTTCCGCCCGCTGCGGCAAGGAAGACCTCTACCACATCATCGAGATCGAGCTGGCCAAGGTGCGCGAGCGCCTGACGGCCAAGGGCATGCCAGCTCGAGCTGGACCAGGCGGCCAAGGACTTCCTGATCGAGAAGGGCTACAACCCCGACTTCGGCGCCCGTCCGCTGCGTCGGGCGATCTCGAACTTCATCGAGGATCCGCTCGCCGAAGCGCTGCTCGCCGGCGAGTACGAGTCCGGACTCAGAATCATCGTGACCCACAAGGAGGAGGCCGAGAACCTCTACTTCACCAGCCGAGCCCTTGCCCAAGGACGACGGCGAGGACGGCAAGGGAGGCGGCGGCGGCGGAGCGGAGCCCAGCCCGGAATCGCCGGCACCGGAATCTGCGGCGACTGCCTGAGGCGGGAGAGCACAGTGTCAACCAAGAGAGCGGCGGACTTCGGTCCGTCGCTCTTTCTTGTTCGCCCAGCGTCCAAACCGAGACATGGCCATGCATGATGGTTGCGACGCGGACGGCCGATGATGGAAACATCGCTCAGCAGATCGAAGAGAGGACCTTCTTGAAACGTGCGGACGTGATCTGGATGGGTGTGCTCGCGCTGGCATTTGCGCTGCTCGTCGGTCCGCTGCTTGCAACAGGAAGAAGCGGCAAGAGCGAGATGTCGGACGAGGTGAAGTACCACCTGCCGGTGATCGTCACGTTCGCTTCAGAACTGCCGCGTCCGGATCTGAAGCACTACCGGGTGGCGATGACACCGGCGTGGCATCTGACCATGGCGACGATGTACCGACTCCTCGGCGGCGACCTCGTCGCGATTCGCGTCCTCAACGCGGTGTTCGGTCTTGCCGTGGTGCTGCTGATCTACGGGATGGCGCGGCAATTCGTCGCCGGACCCCTCGCGGCAGCGCTGGCGGCTCCGGTGCTGGCGTCGAACTACCTCATCGGTGCCTCGAGCGCGCTGACGACGGACAATGCAGCCTGGGCAGGAGCGCTGGCCACGCTCTGGTGTGCGGTGCTGCTGCGCCCCACGGTGATGAGCGTCGTGCTGGCGGGCGTGGGCGCGACCTGGACGGTGCTCGTTCGTCAGGTGTTCATCTGGCTCGTGGCCCCGATTCGCGCTCGTGGCGATGTGCGCAACACCCCTGGCGAAGTTCGTTCCAACGCTCTCTGCGACCGGACATCGAGGGCGATCGTCGGAAGATTCTCGTCGCCGGCGGTGCTCGGCGTCGCTGCAGCGACCGGCGCGGTGGCCGCATTCCTGCTCATCTGGGGAGGGCTGGTGCCGGACCACCCGGAGATGACGAGCCACTTCGAGCGCGGGTTCAACGGCGCGTCCTTCGCGTTCGCCTTCACGCTCGCCGGAATGTCGGGTGTGTGCCTGCTGCCGCTGGCGCTGGGAGCAGGTGCGTCGCCTGCGGATTGCCGATGTCGGGTTGTGGATCTGGCTGCTGGCGGGCTTGGCCTCATCGCATCGCTTCGAGACGGCATGGCGATCGCTGTGGCGGCTCGCTGGGGCTCGTGTGGCACGTCGTGGAGGCGGTGGGGAAGCTGAGCGGCGGACACGCGGAGCAGATCGACGGGCAGCTGCAGATGATCGGCGCATGGAGCGACCCGCTCCCAGGTCGCAACGGCCTCTTCGTTCTGACCGCTCCGTTCGGAGCGCTCGTGTTGTGCGTGCTCTTCCGCGCGGCCCGGAACACGGGTCACGGGCGACAAGCTGCCGTTCTCCTGTTGACGACGCTCGGATTCGTGCTGACCCAGTCGTTCAACATCGTCGTCGCGCAACGGTACTTCGAACCCGTGATCCTCTCAGTGGTGCTGGTTCTGGGGGCGATGGCAACGGCCGCCGAACTGCGGACGGACGGCGTGCACCGCCGTTGGCCTCGCTTTGCCGGACCCCTGACGCTGGCGGCGGTCCAGCTGTGCTTGACGGCGGCCACGACCTATCGCGAGGCTTTCGTACCGTGACCGCACGCAGAGCACACGGGCATCTGGAGATCGTCGTCTCGACGAAGCCGGAACTGCTGGGAAACTTCGCGCTGCTCCACGCAAACCGGGCGACTTGGCAGCAGGACTTCGCAGATCGCATCCTTGCAGACCCACGGGTCCGCGGCGAGGTGCTGGATATCGGATCGGCGGCAGGAAGCGAGGTGCCCGCCTTCCAGCGCATCTACGAAGTCGCAGCCGCTGTCGATGGCGTCGATCCGGACGCGTCGGTGACGTCGCATCCCCACCTTCGCCGCCGCTGGGTGAGCGTCGTTGGAGGATGCCGAGGGGATTCCAGATGGCTCATACGACCTGGCGATCGCGCTGCTGGTCGTCGAACATGTCGCAGATCCGCGAAGGTTCCTCGAACGGGTCTTCCGGCTGCTGAAGCCCGGAGGGGTGTTCTACGCAACGACACCCTCGAGCCATCATCCATTCGCGTGGATGGTCCGCGCGGTGGAAGCGATGGGGCTCAAGGGTCTGGCCGCGCGGAGGTCGGGGACGAAGATCAACACCTATCCGGCCTATTACCTGATGAACAGCCGGCGTGCGGTCGTGCCGCTTGCGCGCGAGCTTGGATTCTCCCGGGCGGAGTTCTTCATGTATCCATGCATCAACTGGGATACGTACTTTCCACAGGCGCTGCGGTTCATCCCGCATCTCTACGACGTCCTGCTCGGAGGCCGCTACGCGAGCCTGGCGCAGACGATGATGATGATCCTGGACAAGCCGGACGAGACTTCTGCGCCGTGACGCCAAGCTACTCGATCTTCACGAGCTTGAGTCCCCCGTTCTCGCTCAGGACGTAGACCGACCTGAACTTGAATTGCTTGCCGATCAGCGGATGGAACCGCAGCCGGGAGCGACCGGCGCCCAGGTCGTCGATCACCACCTCGTTGCGGGGCAGGCCGTAGCTCATGCGGTTGACGGTGGCGGCGAGATCCTGTCGGTACTTCTCGAAGAAGGCGGCAAAGTCTTCGACGTCCATCTCCTGCTGCTCGTAGGCGGCCTTCGTCTCCTGTGCCAGCAACTGATCCCAGAGCAGCTGGTACTCGCGATTGCGCAGACACGTCAACGTGTTGGTCAGCACATGCTCGGGAATCAGCGTCCGGAGGACGATGTCGCCGTTCTCGAACTCCTCGCGGATCAGGAAGGGACGCTGCTTGTCCTCGCTCCTTCGCTGGAGCGTGCTCTTGGCATTCCGGTCTCGGTACACGATCACCGTACCGTCCGCCAGCGTGACCTTGTCGGGCGCGTCGGCCGACTGTCCGTCCGAAAAGAACGCCGGTCGGTCACGGTACTCGATGCGGTAGGGCTCGCAGCCGACCAGGAGGATCGCGAACATCGCGGGGAGTGCGACGCGCATGCCTCGGAGGCCCGCGGCACCAGCGGACTGCCTCATCGCGTCACTGCTTTTGCGGCGGCGACTGTTCATCCGTCGAACTCTGCGGACGAGCTTCCGGGTCGAAGACGAAGTCGGCCACCCAGAGCTGGCTGGTCTGGTCTGCTCCCCGCTTGCTCGTCCAGATCATCGTCTTCCCGTCGTGGGAGAACGCCGGCAACACGTCGGCACCCGCGGCGTGGGTGATCCGGCTAGGACGAGTGCCATACCGGGTCGTGCCGGTCGAACCGGGAAGGTCGCCGGGATCGGCGTCGATCATGAAGACCTCGTAGTTGTGATGCCCCACCGCGCTGGTGGCGTAGAGCAAGAAGCGTCCGTCCGGATGCCAGAAGGGGCACCAGTTCACGTTTTCGTCGTCGGTGAGCTGGTACTCGCGCGCGATGCCCACCGGCGATCCTTCGTCGTCGACCGCGAGCTCGGAGACGAAGAGCTGGAGGAGGTGATCGCCCCTTCGATCGGATCGGTAGCAGATCCGCCGGCCATCGGGCGAGAAGAAGGGGCCACCGTCGTACCCCCGCGCCTGCACGAGACGGGTCGTTCGTCCGGTCTTCCGATCCAGGACGAAGAGGTCGCCCTCGTTGGATTCCAGCGAGCAGTAGAGGAGATACCGTCCGTCATTGCTCAATGATCCTTCGGCCACGTAGGCCTGATCGCGACTGACGAGCATGTGCAGCGGAGCGGCGGTACCGTCCGCCTCGTCGAGACGAACGGACACGATGTTCATCTCCGGCGGGAACATCCAGCGATACCGCCCCGAGGCCCGCTGGTAGCCCGGAGGCGTGGAGTCGCTGGGCCGACCGATCGTCGAGGCGAAGATGACGAGCTCGGGGTCGTTCGGATGGAACCAGCCGCATGTGTTGGCGGAACCCGCGGGGCTGATCCGCCGGATGTCGCCGAGACCCGTGATCCGACCGTGCCCGTCGCGGAGCACGTCCGCCACGAACATCGCGTAGAACTCATCGGGGGCCTGTCCCGCGGGCGGCACCTCCACCGCCTGGAAGATGACCTTCGAGTCATCGGGCGAGAAGTAGGACTCTCCTGCCTTCACGAAGCGATCGGGCGAGGTGAGCTGCAGGTGATTCTCGAGGAACCCCCGCTCGGCCTCCCGCCAGTCCGTTTCACTCGGGGCCTGGACCTCAGCTTCGGCCGCCCTGGTCGTCGGCGATTGGGGGAAGGCCAGGCAGGCTTCACCGATCCCAGCCGTTCCGAGGAGCGCCGTGGTCAGGTAGATTGGGATGCGCATGGCTCGCTGCCCTCCAAGAGACTGTGAAACGAGCGATGATAGCCGCACCGTCCCGAACGGGCGGCGTGCGTACGGACCGGACGCACCCGCACCTGGGGACTCTGATCCGATGACCGTGAGGACACTCTTTGCCGACGGGCGGCTCGTCGTGCTTGACAAGCCCTCCGGTCTTCTCTCGGTTCCCGGCCGCGGGCCTGAGCACGCCGACTGCCTGCCGCGCCGGATCGCCCAACGTCATCCTGGCGCCCGCACGGTGCACCGCCTCGACCGCGATACCTCGGGCGTCATCGTCATGGGTCTCGACGCCGACGCTCATCGCGAGCTCAGTCGGCAGTTCCAGGACCGCGAGGTCGACAAGTCATACATTGCCATCGTGGCGGGCCGAGTCATTGCGGATCGAGGCGTCATCGATCTTCCGATGCGGGCCGACATCGACAACCGTCCCCGCCAGATCATCGATCACCAGCAGGGGAAACACGCGGTCACCCGCTTCAAGGTGCTCGAGCGACTGGACGATCGCACCTGCCTCGAGCTCACACCGCTCACCGGCCGCTCGCATCAGCTGCGGGTCCATCTGCAAGCGATCGGGCATCCGATTCTCGGAGACGACCTCTACGCGCCACCCTTCGAGCGCGATCTGGTCAGCCGACTCTTGCTGCACGCGCGGTCCCTTCGACTCACCCATCCGGGGACGCGGGCGGCGGCTCGCGTTCTTCGCGCCGTGCCCCTTCTGAAGCAGACTCTAGCCCGCCCCGGTCTTCGCCAGGGGTTCGCTCGCGCTCACCCGCACCTTCGGCATCACCTTGGCGATGGTCGGCGGCTGGAGCGAGACTCCGTGGCTAGCCAGGAACCGGCCGAGCGCCATGACGGGAAAGTACAGCCGGTACAGGTGGTACCGCAGGTAGAAGACGCGAGGAAAGCCAGTTCCGGTGAACCAGGGTTCGACCCAGGAACCAGGAGGATCGCCATCCGGATTGCGGGCGGGCTCGAGGGCATCCTCGTCGCAAAGCTGCGTGTCGGCGAGCCAGCACATGGCGCGCCGCAGGTCGGGATCATCGGGGCCGAAGATCTCCTGGAGGATCATCGCGGCCCAGGCGGTCTGCGAAGCGGTCGATGGCCCCTGGCCCTTGAGCGACGGATCCACGTAGCTGTTGGCGGATTCGCCGAAGCTCCCGTCGGACTTCTGGATCGACTTGATCCACTGCCCCGCCCGTCGAATCCACGGCTGCTGAGGATCCTCACCGCAGCGGATGGGTCCCACGACCGCCTGCCAGGTTCCGTAGATGTAGTTCACGCCCCAGCGGCCGAACCAGCATCCCTCCGGCTGCTGGCAGCGCCGGATGTAGGCAACGGCCCGGGATACCGCGTGGTCGTCGATCGTGAATCCGTGCCACGAGAGGCACTCCAGCACGCGACCGGTGATGTCCGGGCACGACGGATCCTGCATGGCGTTGTGATCGGCGAACGGGATGTACTCCAGCAGCTGACGGTGGCGGGTCTTGTCGAAGGCGGCCCAGCCGCCGTCGTCGTTCTGCATCGCGAGCATCCACGCGACACCGCGGCGTGCGGCGGCAATGTTCGCGTCGCCGCCCGCCCGCCGAAGAGCCATCGCCACCATGGCGGTATCGTCGACATCCGGATACCAAGCGTTGCGGTACTCGAAATACCAGCCGCCGCATTCGACCGGCTCTTCGAGATTGTCCACCCAGTCGCCGATGTGCTCGCACTGCCGTTCTCGAAGCCAGCGTGCCGCCTTGCGGACGGGGAGCGTCTCCTCGTCGAAGCCGCAGTCGGTCAGGGCATACAACGCGATGCCGGTGTCCCAGACCGGGCTGAAGCACGGCTGGATCCGGATGCGGTCACCCTCCTCGATGAAGAACGCGTCGAGATCCCGCTCGGCGCGCTTGATCACGGGATGGTCGCGCGTGTATCCAAGGGGCTTCAGTGCGATCTGCAGGTAGACCATCGGCGGGAAGATGGCCCCCAGACCCTCGGTGCAGGCCGAACCATCCTGCCCGGCGCGCTCGAGAATCCACTGTTCGGCCGCCCGGATGGCACGCCGCCGCACCGGCGTTCCACCGAGAACGTGCATGAGCTTCAGCGCTCGATCGATGGAAAGAAAGAACGCCGACCAGCCCCATGGCGCGTCGGTCATGTTGACCATGCGCCGGCGGCCGCGAGGATCGCGGAAGAGCTCCCCGATGCCCCGCTCGCCAGGGAGCTCACGGGTGGGGCGCAGGGTGGTCACGAGCGACAGCGGCAGGATCATGGTCCGTGTCCAGGCGCTGACCTTCTGAAGATTGAAATAGGACCATGAGGGCAGGAAGACGATCTCGGGAGGGATCGCGGGAATCGTGTTCCACGAGACCTGCCCGAGGCACGCCAGGAAGAACTTGCTGAAGCTGTTGCAGCGCTCGGCACCGCCGCAGGCCAGCGCCAGCTCGCGCGCCTTCACCATGTGGTCGTCGTGGACGTCGTCGCCCATCAGCTTGAGGGCGAAATACGCCTTGACGGTGGCGCTCAGATCGACGTCCGAACCGGGGTACTGTCCCCACCCGCCGTCGTCGCGCTGCTGGGACCGAAGGGTGTTGGCGATCCGGCCCAGGATCTCCGGTCCCGGACGCCCGTCGGCCATCGGCTGCTCCTCCTGCCCGAGGATGAACTTCATGAGCAGGAACTCGCTCTGGAGGATGGAATCCCCTTCGAGCTCGCCGCAGAAGTGCCCGTCGCTGCGCTGCACGCTCTGGAGCGCGTCCACCGCGCGTCCGGAGACACGAGGTCAGCCGGTCCCGATCAGCCGTCGAGAGAGCATCCGTCACACCTGAGACTCCATTCATGGCGAGCGGCCGGTGAAACAGCGCTTCGCTGGCGATCTGACCGTCTTGAACGGGCTGCCAAGCGCTGCAGGGCGCAAGATCCATTGTAATGAACTCCCAACCGCTCGCGGCCATCAAGACCGCCGTCCCCCTTCAGTCCGGCGTTCGCTCGGCGCGATAGCTACGATCTGACCATGGCGGACTCTGTCGATCCCCCCGTCTCATCCACCTCGAGCCGACGCCCGCGCGGACGGACCCGCTGCGATGCCACGGCGGCCATCAGCGGGCACATCGATACCCGCACCGCGGCGATGGAGGTCGCGGACCGCCTCTACGACGGGCTGTCCGGAGACTGCCACGTGCTGCTGGTCTTCGCCAGCTTCCACCACCGGGCGGCCTTCTCCGAGGTGGTGCAGCACCTCCGCCAGACGTTGACGCCGGGAATGCTGCTGGGCGTGACCGCAGAGTCGGTGCTCGGCGTCGACGAAGAGCGGGAGGGTCGGGCGGGTCTTTCCGCCTTGGCGCTGCAGCTTCCGGACGTCCACGTGCATCCCTGGCTCATCACGCCGGACCATCCCCTTGACGCGACTGATGCATCGGCGCTGCGAGAGCGACTGGGGGTTCGAGATGATCTTCGAGCGGTGATGATGGTGGCGGATCCCTTTTCCGTGGCGATGGGCCGGCTGCTGCCGGCCATCAGCGGATGCGGCAGTTCGGGACAAACAATTCCCGTGGTCGGCGGCATGGCCTCCGGAGCGTCGCAGCCCGGTCACAACGTGCTGGCGATCGATGACTGGACTGGCGCGGCCGGGGCCGTTGGACTCTCGCTCGCCGGGCCGCTCGACGTCGACTTCATCGTCAGCCAGGGGTGCCGTCCAATCGGCAAGCCACTCGTGGTGACCAAGGCCAACGGCAACGTGATCCTGGAACTCGGGGGCCAGGTGCCGATGGCGGTGCTCAAGCAGATGGCGCTGGAGCTCGATGAACACGAACGACAGCTGCTCAACCGGGGACTGCTCGTGGGCGTGGTCATCGACGAGTACAAGGAGCGCTTCGGCCGGAGCGACTTCCTCGTGCGGAACGTCGTCTCGCTGGATCTCAAGCGCGGCGTCATCGCGGTTGCGGATCAGATGCGCGTCGGCCAGACCGTCCAATTCCACGTGCGAGACCACGTCACGGCCAGCGAGGATCTCCAGCTGCTGCTAGACGCGCAGCAGCTCGCCGCCCCTCCCTTCGCGGCGACCCTGTTCACGTGCAACGGTCGCGGACGGCGGCTGTTCCCGAATCCGAACCACGACGTCGAGGTCCTGGGGCATCGCCTGGGCCAGGTTCCGCTGGCTGGGTTCTTCGCCGCCGGCGAGATCGGTCCGATCGGCAACCGTTCCTTCCTCCACGGACACACCGCCAGTGTCGCCGTCTTCCGAGAGCGGCAGGCAGACCCGTAACCCGGCGCTACTTCGAGAGCGGTTCGAATCCGCTGGCTTCGCCACCACGACGCCGACGCTCTGCTCCACCCGGTTGAGCAGCTCATCGATCTCGGACTGGCTGATGATCAGAGGCAGGCGGAAGCGGACCGAGCGGACACCGCAGGAGAGGGCGAGGACCTTGTGTTCGAAGAGCGCCTGGAGCATCTGTCGCCTCGCCTCGGCGCTCGGGCAGGAAAACGCGATCAGGGATCCGCAGCCGCGCACGTTGTCGAACGCCTCGGTCTCGCGGGCCAGCCGCCGAAGGCCCTCGATCATCCGTGTGCCCATGATCGCGATCTTCTGAGGCAGCCCGTCCGATTCGATGATCTCGATGAATCGCCGACAGCGAACCATGTCCGCGAGGTTGCCCCCCCAGGTCGAGTTGATTCGACTCGACATTCGGAACACGTTGTTCGGCACCTCGTCGACGCGGGTCGAAGCGTAGAGGCCGCACACCTGCGTCTTCTTCCCGAAGGCGACGACGTCCGGTTGCACGCCGAGGTGCTGCCAGAACCACGGCTTGCCCGATCCGAAGAAGCCGGTCTGCACCTCGTCGAAGACGAGCAACGCCTCGTGATCGTCCGCGTAGCGGCGCAGCGCCTGCAGGAACTGCGGCCGGAAGTGATTGTCGCCACCCTCGCCCTGCATCGGCTCGATGAGGATGGCCGCGACCGGTCGGTCGGAACGCAGCACGGCCTCGATCTCCTGGCAGGCACGCTGCTCCTCGGCCTCGATGTCGTTCGCAATGGCTCCGTCCAGATCGAACTCGATGAACGGATTGTGCACCCGCGGCCACTTGAACTTGGGAAAGAGCCCGATCTTGTCGGGCACGGTATTCGTGAGGCTCAAGGTGTAGCCGCTGCGGCCGTGGAATGCCTGCCGGAAGTGCAGGATGACCAGATCGTCGACGGAATCGCTGAGGCTGGTGCGGCCGAGCTTGCGCGCCTTCCAGTCGAACGCGGTCTTCAGCGCGTTCTCGACGGCCAGCGAGCCGCCGGACACCCAGAAGTGATGCGGAAACCCAGGCGGCGTCACTCGCGTCGCGAAGGCTTCGACGAACTCGGCCAGCTGAACGCTGTAGAGGTCGGAATTGGAAAGCTTCGTCAGCGCGGCATTCGTGATGTCCCGAAGAAAGTCAGGCTCACGAAAGCCCGGGTGGTTGTAGCCCAGCGGCCAGGACGCGAAGCAGGTGAACGCATCGAGGAAGTCGGAGCCGCTGACCGCATCGTGGATCCAGACACCGTTTGACTTCTCGAAGTCGATCACCAGCGGCAGACCATCGGCCAGTTGATGCCGACCGAGCGTTGCGTGAACATCATGGGGGTCGATCATCTTGATCACCGGGGCTCTGAAGTGAACGGAGCGGGACTCCTGGACGTCTCCAGGTGAGGGTAGGCGTTGCGGCCGCCCATGGGAACGGGACGCAGGCCGCACATCGACCCGCGTACCGAGTTACGAAGAAGAACGGACCCTCCCACTCGTGGAGTTACAATACCTCGTATGGGGATCGGCAGTATCCTGATCGATCGGGGTCTGATCAGCGACGACCAGCTTGCCCAGGCCATCGCCGAGCAGAACCGCACCGGCGAGCGTCTGGACCACGTCCTGGTTCGGCTGGGCTTCATCACCAGCGGGCAGGTGCTGGAAGCGATCGGCCAGCAGTTCGCCATGCCGATCGTGGACCTCAACGCCATCGACGTTCCAGACCGAGGTCCTGAAGATCCTGCCCGCCAAACTGGTCTTCAAGCAGCGGTGCGTTCCGATCGATCGGAGCAACGGCACGCTGCGCGTGGCCACGTGCGATCCGTTCGAGCTGACCGCGTTCGACGAGCTTCGCCTGCTGACCGGGATGGAAATCGAGCTGGTCCTGGCCGATGAGCGGGACATTCGGAAGTTCATCCGAACGCACTACGGCGTGGCCGGCGACACGCTCGATGAGCTCGAGAAGGACCAGCTCGCCCCCGAGGATCGACAGCGGCGGCGCCGGTCACCAGGAGATCGAGGAGGCGCAGGAGGCCAGCGTCATCAAGCTGGTCAACGACCTGCATCGTCGAGGCGATCCGCGAGCGGGCCACCGACGTGCACATCGAGCCGTACGAGGACACGCTGATCATCCGCTACCGGATCGACGGCGTGCTGGCGGCTGCCGGCGTGCCTGCCACCGTCAATCGCTTCCGCAATGCGATCATCAGTCGCCTGAAGATCATGGCGAACCTGAACATCGCCGAGAAGCGGCGACCCGCAGGACGGTCGCATTGGATTCCGCTATCGCGGACAGGAGTTCGACCTGCGCGTCAGCGTCATCCCGATGCTCTTCGGCGAAGGCGTGGTGCTCCGAATCCTGAACAAGTCCACAGGGCTCATCGCCCTCGAGGACCTGGGCATGGACACCGAGATACTCACCGTCTGGGACGAGCTCATCGGTCGACCGCACGGCATCCTGCTGGTCACCGGCCCCACGGGCTCCGGCAAGTCCACGACGCTCTACGCATCGCTGGACCGCATCGTGAGCGACGCGGTCAAGGCGATCACCGTCGAAGATCCGGTCGAGTACCACGTTGAGGGCGTCAACCAGATCCAGGTGAACCCGCAGGTCGGGCTCACCTTCGCAAGCGGACTTCGGTCGATCCTCCGCCACGACCCGGACATCATCATGATCGGCGAGATCCGCGACCGCGAGACCGCGGAGGCGGCCGTCCAGGCATCGCTCACCGGGCACCTGGTCCTCACGACGCTGCACACCAACGACGCCGCCGGCGCGACGACTCGGCTGCTGGACATGGGCGTGGAGCCGTTCCTGGTCGCCAGCTCGGTGGAGGGCGTGCTCGCCCAGCGGCTGGTGCGGAGGATCTGCCGGCATTGCCGGAAGCCGTATCGCCCGCTGCCCTCCTCCCTTCCGCAGGATCTCCAGCTGGCGGAAGGGGATCAGCTCTACGAAGGATCGGGGTGCCGGGAGTGCCGGCAGACGGGATATCAGGGGCGACTGGGGATCTTCGAGCTGCTCGTGGTCAGCCCTCGAACCAGAGAGCTGATCATGGAGCGAGCGAACGCGGCGCGCATCGCCCAGGCCGCCCTGGAGGCCGGCGAGCTGACGCTGCTGCGGCACTCCGGCTTTGCGAAGGTCCGAGAAGGCAGGACGACGATCGCCGAGGTCCTGCGAGCGACGAGACTCTAGAGAGCGGTTTCAGTCCAGACTGCTCGAGCCCGCATTTCTAACCATCGGCCGGAGCAACCTGCTCTCGCCCGCGGCAACCGCTCCCGAGAGCGCCGCGTATACGGACAGAGTTCGAGCTTGACGACGCCGACCGCGATCGGGAGACTGATCGGTTGGCTCATCGGGGGCGCTGGCCCCACGCCTCGACCGCGGAACGACCGCTTCCGCCCGCTTCTCGTCCTCGATTTGGAGTGCATCATGGCTGTTCGTTCTGGCGCGGGAACCGGGGTCGTCGTCTCGCTCGTCGTCTTCATTCTGACCACGCTCTTCCTTCTCATCCTCTCGATCGTGTTCTACCTGGGACAGACCAAGGCGATCGAGGCCGGAGCCGCGGCAGAGAAGACGCGGCAGACGTACATCGACAATGGGGAGCGCAACAACCCGACCTTCAAGCAGTTCGAGGATGCGGCCAAGAGTCGCAACGAGTCGGTGATGGCCTACGTCTACGGGCAGGTGCAGGATGCGATGCAGCTGGTCGACGGCTCGCCCACGACAACGGTGGCGACGCTGACGTCGAACTTCCGGAATCTGGGCGTCGAGGAGGGCGAGTCGGTGCGGGCTGCGTTCATGGACACGAGGCGTGCGCTCGGTGATCGAGAAAGTGAGATCGAGCGTCTCCAGGTCCAGCTCAAGTCCTGGGAGGACGAAAACGCCGAGCTCAACGCCAGGCTGGAGCAGCTCCGAAAGGGGCAGGACGATCAGAAGGCGGCCATGGAGCAGGAGCTCTCTGGCTACCGCGACTCGGTGGTGGCCTTCCAGCAGCAGCTCGACGACACCGTGGCCGAGCTGGAGCGACGCGTGGACCGCTTGACGCAGAACTACGACGCGCAGGTCGCGGAGCTCCAAACCGAGATCGACCAGCTGAGCGAAGAGCGTGTGGTCTACCTCCAGCGAATCGACGACCTGGAGTCGAAGGTCCGCCAGGAGCAGATCAAGACGCAGGATCCATCGCTGCTGGTGGACGGACGGGTGATCGACTCCGCGGGGCCGAACGACGAGGTCTTCATCGATCGCGGCCGGCGCGATCACATCGTCCAGGGCATGACGTTCGAGGTCTACGACGACGCCGCCGCCCTGCAGCAGGTGGATCAGACCACCGGCGCGGTTCCCCGAGGCAAGGCATCGCTCCAGGTGATCAAGGTGGGTGAGACCACGAGCACCTGCAAGGTCGTGAGGAGCGTCCTCGGACGACCCGTGATCAAGAACGACGTGATCGCCAACGCGGTCTACGACCCGAATTACACCTTCAAGTTCCTGGTGCACGGCAAGTTCGATGTCAACGGCGACGGCCAGCCGACCGAGGCCGAGGCGGAGTACATTCGCAGCCTGGTGCTCGACTGGGGCGGGCAGGTGGTCGAAGGCGAAGAGCTTCCCGGCGACCTGGACTTCCTTGTTCTGGGCGTGGAGCCGCCGGCGACGCCGCGGTTGCGGGAGGGAGCACCGCGTCACGAGATGGAGCTCTGGGTGCAGAAGAAGCAGGCACGACAGACGTACAACCGCCTTCAGCAGCAGGCCACGGACGCCCAGATTCCGGTTCTGAACGCCAATCGCTTCTTCGTCCTCACGGGCTACATCCCTCGTTAGCACGAACAGTTCAGTCCCCTGCCAAGACAAGCGAGCTGGACTCCGGATCGATCGCGTCAACAGGGAACAAGCGAGAACACTGCCCCGCAACCCGCCGTCCGTTGGCGACGCGCTGCTCGGTCCGCCTCGCACGCCGACTACCTCGTGGCCAAAGATCAACCGTTCTTGACCCAGTACAGCCAGTATCTGGCGCTGCGCGCCTTTGCCAGCATCGTGCCATGCTTCGATGTGGAGCAGAATCTCCACACGGCGGCGGCGATCGGCTCCATGTTCTACCGGCTCAGCCCCAAGCGCCGACATCGCGCCGAGTTCAACCTCGCCATGAGTTTCCCGGAGTGGGACACGGATCGCGTGGCAAGCGTTGCCGAGCGGTCAATGCAGTACATGTTCCAGCTCTTCCTGGTGGACGCGCTGGTCACGCCGCGGTTGATCACGCACTCATCCTGGACGCGGCACATTCGCATCGGGTCCGCGCAGAAGCTGCTCGAACATCTCATCCGCTCCGAACCATTGATCATGATCACGGGGCACTGCGGCAACTGGGAACTGCTCGGACAGGCGTTCGGCATGATCGGGTATCCGCCCGCGGCGCTGGCCCGGCCGCTCGACAACGAGTTCGTCAATCGCTGGCTGCTGAAACAGCGCGAGCGATCCGGGACCCGCATCATCACCAAGTGGGGCGCCACGCCGGTGGTCGATCAGATCCTCGAATCGGGAGGTCGCATCGCTTTCATCGCCGATCAGAACGCCGGGGATCAGGGACTGTTCGTTCCCTTCTTCGGTCGCCTGGCCTCCACGTACAAGTCCATCGGACTGCTCGCCATGCGCCATCAGGTGCCGATTGCGGTCGGCTGGGCGAAACGGCTGAACGACCGAATGACCTACGAGATGTCCTGTATCGACTTCCTGATGCCCCGGGACTGGGCGGATCAGCCCGATCCCCTGTTCTACATCACGGCTCGATTCAATCGCGCTTTGGAAGCGATCATCAGGGAATCGCCCGAGCAGTACCTCTGGGTCCACCGCCGCTGGAAGAGCCGGCCGCGGCATGAGCGACAGGAGAAGCCAATGCCCGAACATCTGATTGACAAGCTCCGCTCGCTGCCTTGGATGACGGAGAATGAGCTGCAGGTGATCGTCGAGCGATCCGAACGGGGCCTCGGCAGAGAATCTCCGGCCGCGCATTGACCGTCTGCACCGGGCGGGAATACTTACTGGTCACCTCGAGGAATCCACCGCATGACGGCCCAGCGCCTCCAAGGAAAGAACGTTCTCATCGTCGACGACGACGAGGACATCCTCAGCAGCTTCGAGCTCGCCATGCGTTCGGAGGGGGCGTGCACCCGTACCGCCGTCGACGGAAACGCAGCGGTCGCCGCCTGTCGTTCCGAGGACCTCGACGCCGTGATCCTCGACATGATGCTGCCCAAGCGTTCGGGCTTCCTTGTCCTGGAGAAGCTTCAGGAGCTGGACCATCCGCCTCCAGTCGTCATGGTCACGGCCAATCAGGGCAAGCGACACATGCTCTACGCACAGTCCCTGGGCGTTCATGCCTACCTGACCAAGCCTGTTCCGCTGCAGCGCTTGATCGAGACGATCATCCAGCTCTGCGAGGTCCATGACGAAGCTGCTTGATCGCGACCGCGCGACCCCAGACGCCTCCCCTTCCTCCCGTTTTCCTCCGGACAAGCTCATGAGCTCAAATCAGTTCGTGATTCTGGCTCGGGGGTCCGGAAACGGTCAGCTGGCGGCCATCGGTTCGAGGCGGGAGATCATCGACCGACTGGCCTGCCGCAACACCATGGCGGATCGCGAAGGCGGTGACGTGCTCTACGGCCCTGGGATCACGATCCAGCTACCGCCCTCGGTCGACCCCATCACGCAGATGCTGATGAGCATCAACGAGGAAGAGATCGCCTGGCAGGTGATCCGCCGACTGGTGCGCGAGCTCGACTGGAAACTTCTGGATCCTGAGACGGGTCGCGAGCTGGGACGGGAATGAGGATCTGGGACGCGACCCCTCTCGCGTCGAGCGGCTGTAGCTGAGCGCTGCGCCGCGCCGCATCGACGGACGGTAGCTTCGGCGGCATTCTTGACTCGGCGTCGATCGCTTCGCCCGGGTTGTTCATGAATATCCTCGCGAGAGCCGCTCGAAGACGTTCGCAGCAGAAGACTCCTGAATGATCCGGGTCATGCTCACGATCGTCAGCGGTGGACAAAGCGGCGTGGATCGCGCCGCCCTCGACGTGGCGCTCGAGCTGGGACTTCGCTGTGGCGGGTGGTGTCCCGCGGAGCGGGTGGCCGAGGACGGGAGAATCGACCAGCGCTATCCGCTGCGATCGACTCCCTCTGCCGATCCCGCTCAGCGCACGGAGTGGAACGTCCGCGATTCCGACGCCACGCTGATCATCTCCGCCGTCCCGCTTACCGGGGGAACGGCGCTGACCCGGCGCTGCGCGGTGCGACTGCATCGCCCGCTCCGAGTCGTCGATCTTCATCAGCCCTTCGACGCTGGGGAAATCCGGGCTTGGCTGCACGATCAGCGTGTGCGCACCTTGAATGTTGCCGGCCCCCGTGAGAGCAAGGAACCCGGCGCGTATTCCCGCGCCAGAGAGATCCTCACCGCGATACTCGAGCCGCCCGATGCAAGCTCGGAGCCCACCTGACCCCGCCATGATCGCCCGGTCCCACCCGGCGAAAACTCGCGGAGCCGCGTCTGATCGCGATGCTCTATCATGCCCGCATGTGCAGTGCCGAGCCTCTCCCCCACAACTCCGTTGACGCCTCCCGTACCCGCCAGTCACTGGAGGGCCGGGTCATCGAGGACCTCGACCAGGCTGCGTTGAAGCACGCCATCGATCTGGCCTTCGATTTCCGCGGTGACGTCACCATCACCCTGTACTCCTCGCCGGAGCCGATCGAGGGCTACATCTTCGATCGCATCGCTGCCGAATCGCCGGCGGAGTCGTTCGTTCGACTGATTTGCAAGCAGGGTGGCGAACGCCGCTCGATCCCCTATGCCGACATCAAGCGCGTGCACTTCTCCGGCCGGGACACGGCGGCGGGCAAGAGCTTCGAGACCTGGATGCGCAAGTACGTGCAGAAGAAGCGAGCGGGCGAAGCAGCGAACATCGAGAGCGACGAAGAGGCGACCGAGCCGCTCGACTGATACGACGTAATCCGTCGACGGACGAAGCAGCCCGAAGACGACCGGATGGCCCATCTGGCCACGGGCAACCGTCAGCTCGGGGCCATCGCCTGCAGCGCTTCGAGCACCGCGTCCGCGTGTCCCGGCACCTTCACCTTGTCCCAGCGCCGGGCCACCTTGCCGGCCGCGTCGAACAGGTACGTGGTCCTTACTACGCCCATGTAGGTGCGGCCGTACATGGACTTCTCCGCCCACACGCCGTACTTGGAGCAGATGCGCGGTGTGCCGTCGGCGTCGGGAACGTCGGCGAGCAGAGAGAACGGCAGATCGTACTTGGCGGCGAATTTCTCGTGGCTCTTCACGTCGTCAGGGCTGATCCCCAGAACGCGGGCCTGGGCACCGTCGAATCGAGGCAGCAGATCTCGAAACTGACATGCTTCCTTCGTGCAGCCGGACGTGTCGTCCTTTGGGTAGAAGTACAGCACGACCGGTTGGCCTCGAAGTGCCGAGAGCTTGACCTTCGTTCCCTTCTGATCAGGCAGCGTGAAGTCCGGCGCAGCGCGTCCGACATCGATGAGCGGCATGTTGCTTCTCCTGGTACGCCGATCATCGTACCGGCTGACGATCACCGCGACCGCAGGCGGGGATCTTCCACCAACCGCTGTCGGTGAATTGTCGACTCATCTCATGTGGGGGGGGAACCGTCGGTTACACTGGAGGTCGATGCGGTCCCTCGTCGGTATGAGATCTCGAATGACACTCTGCCTCTCGATCATGGGTGCCATCGCGATCACGCCGGCTGCGGCAGGCTCGGCGGGCTGTCCGTCATTTCCTGGCAATCCTGCGTATCGTGCGGGCGAGTTTCCGATCTCCGTGGCGATCGGGGAGTTGAATGGCGACGGCCGCGTCGACCTCGCCGTCGCGAATTACGACAGCGACGACGTCTCGATCCTGCTGGGCGCCGGCGACGGGACGTTCAACACGGCCCGCAACTATGATGCGGGCGTCGCGCCGTCGTCGCTGGCGCTCGGAGACCTCGACGGCGACGGTCACCCCGACCTCGCCGTCGCCAATCTCGGCAGCGACGACGTCTCGGTCCTGCTGGGCGCCGGCGACGGGTCCTTCGCCGCCGCCGTCGCCTACCCGGTGGGCGAGAACCCCAGGTCCGTGGCAATCGGGGACCTGAACGGCGACGGCCACCTCGACCTCGCCGTGGCCTACCAATGGTTTCCAGGCGAGGTCTCGGTCTTGCTGGGGGTCGGCGACGGGTCCTTCGCCGCCGCCGTCGCCTACCCAGTGGGCGGGAACCCCGGGTCCGTGGCAATCGGAGACCTGAACGGCGACGGCCACCTCGATCTCGCCGTGGCGAACATCTCGAGCGACGACGTCTCGATTCTGATGGGCGCTGGCGATGGAACCTTCGAAACGGCTCTCGCCTACCCGGCGGGCGACGACCCCTGGTTCGTAGCCATCGCGGACCTGGACGGAGACGGCCACCTCGACCTTGCCGTTGCGAACTACGGTAGCGATGTCAGCAACGATGGGGTGCAGGTCCTGCTGGGCATGGGCGACGGAACGTTCGGCGCGGCCGTGTTCTACAACGCCGGCTTCGAACCAAACTCCATCGCGATCGGGGATCTCAATGGCGACGGCGGCCTCGACCTGGCCATTGCCAACGCCTGGAGCGACGAAGTCTCGGTCCTGTTCGGCGCCGGTGACGGGACCTTCGCCCCTCCATCGCACTACGGCGCGGGCGAGGTGGCGCTCTCCGTGGCCTTGGGCGACCTGGATGACGACGGCGACCTCGACCTCGCCGTCGCGAATGCGCTGAGCCACGACGTCACGATCCTGCTGGGCACCGGAGAAGGGACCTTCCCTGGTCCCCTCCGCTCTGGTGCGGGCGATCAACCTCGCGCCATCGCCATCGGGGATCTGGACAGCGACGGCGTTCTCGACGTCGCCGTTGCCAACGAGGTGAGCAACGATGTCTCGGTCCTGCTGGGCGTGGGCGAGGGGACCTTCGAACCCGCCGTCGCGTACGGCGTGGGCG
This sequence comes from uncultured Planctomycetota bacterium, assembly GCA_963697235.1. Lineage (GTDB taxonomy): Bacteria > Planctomycetota > Phycisphaerae > Phycisphaerales > SM1A02 > CAVONJ01. The sequence goes on along the minus strand of CAVONJ010000023.1, from coordinate 372,778 downwards.
ACGAGCCGAGATCCGTGGCGATCGGAGACCTGGACGGCGACGGCCACCTCGACCTGATCGTCGCCAACTACGCCAGCGACGACGTGTCAGTCTTGCTGGGCGCCGGCGATGGGACCTACGCGGCGGCGGTTGCGTGCGCTGCAGGCATCGGGCCGTACTCGGTGACGATCGGGGACCTCAACGGCGACGGAAGCCTCGACCTCGCTGTCGCCAACTTCGACGGCACCGTCTCGGTCCTCTTGGGTGCTGGCGACGGGACCTTCGCCGCGGCTGCCCCGTACGCTGCGGGCCAAGTCCCGTGGTCCATTGCGAATGGGGACCTCGACGGCGACGGCGACCTCGACCTCGTTGTTGCGAACGGCAGCGACGAGGTCTGGATCATGCTGGGCGCCGGTGACGGGACCTTCGCCGCAACCGCGACCTACGGTGTCGGCGATCAGCCGGAATCGGTGGCGATCGCGGACCTGGATGACGACGGCGACCTCGACCTCGTCGTCGCGAACGGCCTGAGCACCGATGTCTCGGTCCTCCTCAACGCCGGCGACGGAACCTTCGCGCCCGCCTCGATCTACGGTGCGGGCCTCTACTCCCTCTCCCTGGCGATCGGGGACCTGGATGGCGACGACCGCCTCGACCTGGCCGTCGCGAATGCGTTCAGCCACGACGTATCGGTCCTGCTAGGCTCTGGCGACGGGACCTTCGAGGCAGCCGTCGCCTGGTACGCAGGCTTGGAGCCGGTCGGCGTCGCGATCGGGGACCTCAATGGCGATGGCCACCTCGACCTCGCCGTCGCGAGTTCCTGCTGCGGCAGCGACGACGTCTCAATCCTGCTCAACACCTGTCCGGGTGGTTCGTGTGCGGCTGACCTGGACGGGGATGGGGAGGTCGGCGTTCACGATCTGATCGCGGTCATCCTCGCCTGGGGCCCCGATTGCCTCGCTCCGTGCGACGCCGATCTCGATGGCAACGGACAGGTCGATGCCAACGACTTGGCGAACGTCGTCCTGGCCTGGGGCGTCTGCGCCATGCAGGCGCCGCCGTGACGATCGGCGGTCAGATGTCGGGCAGCCGCTCCGGGTGGTGGCGAAGATACTCCGTCCGCCAGCATCCCACCCAATGCCCCGGATCGATCTCGTGGAGGCAGTACTCCTGCCCCGGCGCCTCGCTCACATCCTCAGGGGGATCCATGTGCGGCCACCAAGGGATGATCCCCGAGCGATATCCCGGCAGCCGCCGGAATTGATCGGGATTCGTGATGATGTCGTCGATCGTCGTCAGACGAGGCTTGCGCTCTCCAAGACGCGGAATGCAACTGATCAGTCCCCTTGTGTAGGGGTGGTAGCACCCGGAGAACAGGTCCTCGACCGACGCGTACTCCACAACCCGTCCGCCGTACATCACGCAGACCACGTCAGCGGTGTCCGCCACAACCGAGAGGTTGTGAGAGATGAAGAGGATCGCCATGTTTCGCTGCTGCTGAAGGTCGCGGATCAGGCGCAAGGATCTGAGCCTGGATGGTCACGTCCAGCGCCGTCGTGGGCTCATCCGCCAGCAGGATGCCGGGCTGACAGGCCAGGGCCATGGCGATCATCACCCGCTGCTGCATTCCGCCCGAGAACTGGTGGGGGAAAGCTGCGAGACGCCGCCGCGGGTTGTCGATGCCGACGTCGCTCAGCGACTGCGCAGCCTTCTCTCTCGCCTCCGCCCGACCGACCCTCTGGTGCAAGCGAATGGCTTCGACGATCTGGTCGCCAATCGTGAACACCGGATTGAGCGAGGTCATCGGCTCCTGGAAGATCATCGCGATCTCGCGGCCGCGAACCTGCAGCATCTGCGACTCTGGAAGGGTCATCAGATCGCGGCCCCGGTAGATCGCGGTGCCGCGGTCGAAGCGGCCGGGAGGACATGGAATCAGCCGAAGAATGCTCAAGGCAGTGACCGATTTGCCGCTGCCAGACTCGCCGACCAGAGCCAGCGTCCGTCCCGCGTGGAGGGTCAAGCTGAGCCCGTCGATCGCCTGCAGCCGACGCCCTCCCCCCAGATCGAAGGACAAGGCCAGGTCGGCGACGCGGAGCAGCGGTAGGTTCGGCTCGCTTGCTGTCGGGGAGCGTTCCTTGATCATCGAGATACCGCTGTCATGAGGGACCAGCCTTCCGTCGCCTGGGATCGAATGCCTCCCGCACGGCCTCTCCGAAGAAGTTGAGGGCCAAGAGCGTGACCCCGATGAAGAGGCAAGGCCAGAAGATCAGCCACCATCGCACGCGCACCGTGTTCAGCTCGCTGAGACCCGCCGCGGCGAGGTTGCCCCAGCTGGGCAGTGGTTCCCTGACGCCGATCCCCAGGAAGCTCAGGAACGACTCCGAGAGGATCGCCTGAGGCACGGTCAACGTGGAGTACACGATGATCGGCCCGAGGAGATTGGGAAGCAGATGGCGGAGGAACTGCCTCCGCATCGGCACGCCGATGGCGCGACACGCCTCCATGAAGGGCTGCTGCTTCAGGCTCAGGACCTGACCCCGAATGACGCGGGCCATCGTCAGCCAGCTCACCGCACCGATGGCGACGAAGAGCGTGATGACGTTCAGCAGCTGCCGGTGGACCTGCAGGAAGATCAGCCAGGCAGGGGCGGAGATCGCGCTCCCGTCCCCACCGAGCCGCTGGACCTCGACGACCCGCTGGTTGACGTTCTCGATGATCCCGTCCACGGCAACGGCCAGGAGCACGACGAGCAAGATGTAGGGCAAGCCGTAGAGGATGTCCACGATCCGCATCATGACCGCATCGAGCCGGCCGCCGAAGAAGCCCGCGACCGTTCCCCAGCACGTCCCGATTATCACGGAGATCAGGGCCGCCGAGATTCCGACGGCCAGGCTGATCCCGCCACCGGCCAGACATCGAATGAAGAGATCGCGGCCGAGCTTGTCGGTGCCCAGCAATGGACGAGGATCTCTCCCGGACTGGGCCCGGAACGCCTCGCGGCGGTCACGCTCATCAGGTGCATACCTGGACCAGGACGGAGGAAGAAGGCTGAGATCGGGAGCCGTGGCCTCGTACCGCCGGGGCTCAATCGCCCCGCGATCGTCCGACCCGGTGGCGGCTGGCGACCCCGAAGTCCTGACGGTGGACCGGCCGAGCGTGTACGGGAGGCTGATCAGGCACCCCGCAACCATAACGATCATGATCGCCGCTCCGATCAGGGCGGTCGGTCGGCTGGTGAGCCGGTAGCCCGAGGGGCAAGGAGGGATTGGAGATGATCGCTGCTCCGACATCATTCCGCCCGTTCGCCCCCGAGTCGGGCTGCGCCGCCGTCGCCAACCGCCCCGAGGGTCGGTGGGCGACCTCACCGATCGCGCCCGAGCCGGCCTGACTCGGGCGCGTCATGTCGATTCCAGACGCCGTGCGAGTCGACGCTGGCAGCGGCGATCATACCGCCTTTGCTCATGATCAAGAGATGGGATTGGGAGTCGAGCGACGTCCATCGATCGGACGTGGGCTTCGCCGGTCAACGCCTCGAGGCGACCGACTGCTCCCTGCTCTCGCTCCGGCTCGCGTCGGGGGATCGCCCGCCGTTCTCTTCCCTTTCGCCGTCGTCGATCCCTCTCAAGATCTGGTCGAGACGCTGTTGAACGGTGTCGTTGAAGTGCAGGGCGTCCTGATCGATCGACTCCTCCAGCGCCTTGACGTGCTCCTTGAGACGCCGCAAGTACTCTCCTCGTGCTCCAAGGGAGATCGCGATCTGAATCTGGACCTGCTGCCGCAGCTCCTGCTCGAGCTGCTCCGTTTCCGAGGATCCGCCCTGAACGGCCTCCCGCAGCCGCGCCGCGGCTCGATTCACCTGTCCCTCGATCCGCAGCTCGGCCAGCTTGAAGCCATAGAGCCTCGAGTCCCGTGACTTCAACTCTGCCATGCCGATCAACCGTCGGCCGGTCGTCTGCATCGCTCGCTGAAACGCGACGGGGTCCTTCTGCTGCAGGCCGCGAAGCTGACCCGCCATCATGGGATCAATCTCCTCGGCCACCTGCAGGGCTTCTTCGACGATCTCGGCGCTGAGCACACCGGAGGCGCGGCGAGAACTCAGGATCCTCTCGAGCGCCTCGGGCGATAAGACCTCCAGCGGAACCTCCGTGCTAACGCCGTCCCGCTCCTGTTCGTCATCGCAGTCGTCGCGATCCACCTGCTCGGCGATCGGCGATGACGCACCGACCTGAACCGGAATCAGCGTGACCGGAGAGAGGGGCGTGAACAGCGCGAGCACCGCGATGGCCACCGGAATCAAGCACACGTTCACGACTCCAACTCGCGCGTCATCAGCGCGATGTCATTGAACAGATCGTCGATGGTCAGATCCCGAGTCTCGATCAGGTAGTCCACGCCCCTGAGGTCATTGTTCCAGGGCTGCTCGAACAGGAGCAGTTCGGCCTCCGTGGAAAGCGCCCCCGCCAGCACCGGCTGGCTCTGCAGCTGAACCGGAGCGCGGACGAACATCAGCGCCACGCCACAGGCCAATCCAAGCGCCGCCGCCATCGAGAGCCGGCCCCAGGATGTCGCTCGACGCAACCTGCGGTCGGCAGCAAGGAGTCGCATTGGCGTCTGCCGCTCCCAGATGAAGCCGACCGTCGCGTCGTAGACGGCGTCGGCGAGTCCACGGGGCGTCGGGAATCGCTGGGACTCGGCAGCAAGAAGGTGGTCGATCCGTCGCAGCTCTGCTTCGTAATGCGCCGGAAGTGGCTCGGGCCGGCCAGGCTGGGGGCGGAAGGGGGACATGTGGTCATCGTGGTACATGGGTGGATTCTCGCTCAAACCGTGCGTTCAACGAACGATTCCGGCTCCTCATTGCCTGAAGTTTCTCGACGGAGTCTCCCCCGCGCCAATCCCCAAGCGTCAGATCCTCGAATCCCGCTCACGGCGTTTCTGGCCCCATCAGATCCCGCAGCTTCTTGAGGGCTCGATGGTGACGGGCCAGGACCGTTCCCAGCGGCTGGCCGAGGACATCGGCAATCTGCTTGAAGCTGAGCTCGGCGCAGTGTCGAAGATGGATGATCCGCTGATCCGCCTCCGATAACTGCTCAAGTGCCCGGCGTAGCGATGCACCTGCGACCTGGTCTTCCAGCCGCGACTCCGGAGGACTCGAGCGAGCCGATCCGGCCAGGCCCTGGAGCACCTCGTGCTCGACGGACCGAGCCTGGCGCTTGCGTCGCCGCATCTCGTCGCGAAGCCGGTTCATCGCGATTCGGAACAGCCAGGATTCGAACTTGCCCAGCTCCGTGTAGCCTTCGATCTTGGCCACCACGGTGCAGAACGTCGACTGGGTGATCTCCTCCGCCAGATCAGCGCTGCCGCTCTGCGCGGATGAGACCGTAGACACGCGGCGTATACGTTTCGATGATTTCACGCCAGGCCGTCTCGTCACCGGATCCGGCTCGTTGAAGGAGTTCCTGCAGCGACTGCTTGTCCGGCGGGTCTGGCATGACGAGAGTCCCGGAACGCGGGAGGCGGAGAGTGTAAGTCGAATCAGTGCCGCGGTTCTCCCCGACCCATTTGTGCCGGGTTCACGTGGGCATACAGAGCCGGGACCCCGCTTCGTACAATGCCCCCCTCATGTGGTGGACCGGTCGATGATGTTCCTCTCCGAGCTGCCCCCGCTCCTGTTCCTGATCGTGGGTCTCGTGCTGCTGCTGCGCGGAGCGGACTGGCTGGTCGAGGGTGCCGTGGCCATCGCTCGACGGATGGGATGGTCACCACTCATCATCGGTCTGACGCTGGTCGCCTTCGGCACCTCGGCTCCCGAACTCGCCGTCAACGTGTTTGCGGCCGTCAGCGGGAACGTGGGGTTGAGTTTCGGCAACATCATCGGTTCGAACATCGCCAACATCGGTCTGGTCATCGGTGTGGGCGCGATCATCGCCCCGATGGACGTCCACAGCCGCGTGATCCGCCGCGAGCTTCCTTGGCTGCTCGTGGTGACGGTGGGCACGATCGGTCTGATCTTCTTCGGCCCCACCATGCTGCAGTCCGAAGCCGGGCCATTCGTCTACGGCATTCACCGGCTGGACGGCCTCCTCATGCTCATCGTGTTCGTTTCGTTCTGCTTCTTCTGGTATCGGACCGCGCGAGCCGACAAGTGGGATCCGCTGACGGTGGAGGCGGTCCGCGAAGCGCAGGAGATGGCCGCCGAAAGCCCACTCAAATCCTGGATGCTGTTCGCCATCGGGCTGGTCGGGCTCCTGGTGGGCGGGAAGCTGACGGAGACCGGCGCCGTCGGCATCGCCAAGTGGCTTGGTTTCAGCGACACCCTAATCGGCATGACCATCGTGGCCATCGCGACCAGCTTGCCCGAGGTCTTCACCGTGATCGCCGCCGCGCGAAAGGGGCACCCGGACATCGCCGTAGGAAACGTGGTCGGCTCCAACATCTTCAATTTGCTTCTGGTTCTGGGCATCACAGCGATGATCGGCCCCATCCCGCTCCCCCCCGGGGGGCTCGCAGATCTGCTCGTGATGTTGGGCATGACGGTGCTGCTCATGCTGGTCGTCGTCACGAGCCGGAAGCGGCAGGTCAATCGCATTGAGGGGGGGGTGATGCTGGCCCTCTTTGCGGCCTACCTCTCGTATCGCGTGCTCGGCGAGGCGCTCTAGCCCGCATTTCTCACCACCATCTGCTGCGGCTGTGTAGACCGTTCGCTGGCGGCGTCGCTTTCGGCACATCGATGCGTCGAAGGCATGACAAGCCGTCTCCGCCTCGATGGCCTCATCCCCTTGCCAGCGAACGGTCTACGCACCCTCGCGACGATGTTGGTGAGAAATGCGGGCTAGGACCGACTGTTCCGACTGCTGAACTTCGACGCGGGCTCGAGCAGTCTCAGTTCAAACGTAGCATCCGGACCTACGTCGGCAGATCCCCGAGATCGTCTTCTTCATCGGCCCCGGGGCGAACTCGGCGCCCGGCCACCACCGGGCGGATGGAGGCGGGCTTGGCCTCGTAGTACCCGCCAGGAGGAGCAGCGGGCGAATAGTCGCGAAAACGCATGCTGCTGCCGATCCAAGACAAGGTCACCGTTCCAGTAGGCCCGTTGCGCTGCTTGGCCAGGATGAGTTCGGCCAAGCCTACCTTGTCCGGATTGTGCTCCGCCCAATCCGGATCGCTCTGGTTGTAGTACTCCTCGCGGTGCAGCATGCCGACGACATCGGCGTCCTGTTCGATCGATCCGGAATCGCGCAGATCGCTGAGCCGGGGGCGGTGGCCTTCCCGCTGCTCGGCGGCCCGGTTGAGCTGGCTGAGACAAACCACGGGCAGCTCGAGCTCCCGAGCCATGGCCTTCACCCCGCGACTGATCTCGCTCACCTCGACCTGACGAGACTCGGTCCGCCCGCCAACGGTGAGGAGCTGGAGGTAATCGATGAAGAGGACTTGGACCCCGTGCTTCGCCACCATGCGCCGGGCCTTGGCCCGCATCTGGAGCAGGGAGAGACCCGGCGTGTCGTCCATGAAGATCGGGGCGTCTTGAAGCTCGTCGCACGCCACCATGAGCTTCCGGAAGTCTTCCTTGCTGAGCATGTTGCGCCGGAAGCGATGAGAGTCGATGCTGGAACGAGCAGCGATCAGTCGCTGCACGAGCTGCTGCTTGCTCATCTCCAGACTGAAAATCCCGACCGGCAGCCCGCGGACCGCCATCTGCTCGGCCATGTTGAGCGCCAGCGACGTCTTCCCCATCGAGGGACGGGCCGCGAGGATGATCAGTTCGCCGCGCTGGAGCCCGCCGGTCATCGAGTCCAGTTCGGTGAAGCCCGAGGGAAGGCCGGTGATGTTCTTCCCCTGGTTCGCCTCGATCACCGCCATCGTCTCGTGCAGCAGATCCTGGAGGGACTCGACCTGGGTCTGTTCGGAGTGCTGCGCAATCTGGAAGATCCGCTGCTCCGCTTGCTCGAGGATCGACTGGGCATCATCGGGGGTGTGATAGGCGTCGTAGAGAATCTCCCCGGCCGCCTCGATCAACTGGCGAAGCGCGGCCTTCTCCCGAACCAATCGCGCGTAGTGAGCCGCGTTGGCGGCCGAGGGAACTGCGTTGGCCAGGTCCACGAGGTAATCCAGCCCGCCGATGGCCTCCAGCGTGCCGTTGTCAGCCAGCTTCTGGTTGAGCTGAACCAGATCGAGGGAGGCGTTCTCGTCGTAGAGCCGAACCATCGCGTCGAAGATCGCACCATTGGCCGGCTTGTAGAAATCCTCGGAGCTCCTGACGATCATCAGGATGTCGCCGGTCACCCGGGGATCGATCAGCATCGATCCCAAGAGGCTCATCTCCGCCTCGATGGCGTGGGGGGGCAGCTGCTCGAAGAGCCGCGAGACATTGCGCCAGTCTCGAGGCCGTCGTTCCGAACCGGGTGTCGTCCTCTGGCTGTCGCTGGGGTTTCCGCTCATCCGTGAGCCCCTTTCATACTCCTTCGTGGCCGCGAAGACCAGCAATCGTCAGGTGGTGCACGAAGCCGCCGCGGTCGGACGGGCGACCCCGGCCGATCCGCGTTGGCGAACGCTGCCGCCTACGTCCGTCACGCGGGCGCGCGTGACGGCACGCAAAGAGCCTGCAGAGCCCCAGCGGCCAAACCAAATCGCATCTGGACCGTCCAGAAATCAGGTCTTGACTGATCGACCACCGATGCGACGCGATCTCAGCGAGACCCGGTCCGGCCGCGGCCCGGAAGGTGGCCGTTAGTCGACGCAGCCGCCTCAGCCTCGGCCTCGGCGCTCTCGAGAGCATCGCGCAGAAGCCGACCCAGCTTGAACTTGACGGTTCGCTTGGCCGGGACGGGCACCCGCTCCAGAGTCTTGGGATTCTGCGCAATCCGGGGCGCTCGCTCCCGGATCTCGAAGACGCCGAAGTCCCTGAACTCGATGCGATTGCCGTCACCCAGCTCGCTGATCACACAGTCCAGGAACGCCTGAACCGTCCTCTTCACCGCGGTTCGCTTCTGATTCGTCTCATCAGCTATGCGGTCGATCAGATCTTTCTTGGTCGTAGTAGACATAGCCAACAGCCCCCCTGTTTGGCTCGGACCGTTCTTTCGCTCGTCCAGGAGAGCCTGCCGAACCCAGTCCTGACCTCATCCGCTCCCGTTCAAGCATCCGCACGGCGACCCGCCGGACGCACTGCCAACCCGTGCAGTATCCCCGGAGGCGGTGGGCACGTCAAGGGCAAGTCGGATAACGGGTTACGAGAGGTCGGCGTGGGTCTTCGTGGGCCCCTCAGGGGGTTGCTGGGACGCTACTCTCCAGGCCATCGCACGGTCAGCGAACACCCGCCTCGAAGGTTCGGGTGCGGAATGACGAGCTCTCCCTGGGAAGGCCACTGCCGGTGATCCAGAGCCGCTGGATGCTGGCCGACTCGGCGAGTCGCAACTCAGGCGTGTATCGCTCCGTCCCCATCTGACCGTTGTTGCGGCTCTCCAACCACGCCGGTACCGCATCCCCTCCCGCGCCAGCCAGGACCAGAGAGCGTGCGGCGGCACCGGACCCACCCCAAGCAGCAGGCACCGCGCCGGGTTCCGGTCTCGCCACGCAGCCGCCAGCGGCGGCAGCCGCCGCCAGCATCAAGAAGATCGCTCCGTCGACAACTCGCATCACGTCTCTCCCTTCCTCTCCAAACCCCCGGCAGACGCTGCGCTGGCCTGAACCGGACCGCGGAAACCGACTCCCCGCTCGAGGACGGGATCGGGTGCCCTGGCCAACGAACGATCGACTGGCGGGCATCACCGCGGCTGCTCCTAAATATGCCGCGAGTTTCGCGACAATCTAGCCCATTTCTGTGCCATTGAGCCCGATTCACGCCGCCACCGCAGTTGGTAGAGTGGGTCGTTTGAGGTCCCGGGTGCTGCTCATGCCCACCGTCAGGTTCACCCAGAACATCCAGCGCCACGTGACCTGTCCGACGAGGGACGTTCCCGGAGCCACGGTCGGCGAAGCGCTGGAGGCGTACTTCCAGGACAACGAGGTCGCCCGCGGCTACGTGCTCGATGACCGCCGGATTCTGCGGCAGCACATGACGATCTTCGTCGACGGACGTCATCTCGCGGACCGGAAGCGTCTGACCGACGCCGTGCAGGCAGATTCGGTCATCGACGTCATGCAGGCGCTCTCCGGAGGTTGATCGGTCGAAGGTGGAGTCCGCGTCTCGCTCGCAGGAGCGACGGTGTTCGTGCGTCTCCTGTACACTTTCGAACGAGCGTCTGGCGAGGTCATCGCATGTCCGACCAGCTCTATGTGGCGAGCCGCAAGGGTCTCTTCCGAATCGACCGGGGACGGAGCGGGTGGACCATCGCGGCGACTCACTTTCTCGGCGACAACTGTTCGATCGTTCTTGCGGATCCGCGCGACGGAACGGTCTACGCGGCGCTCGATCATGGCCACTTCGGGAGCAAGCTGCACCGCTCCGATGACGGCGGGACGACCTGGCAGGAGATCGCGTCGCCCAGTTACCCGGAGCCGCCGGAGAACCACACGCCAAAGCCCACTGCGATGGGCAAGGCAGCGCCCTGGGCGCTCAAGCTGGTGTGGTCGATCGAGCCCGATTCCGTCCATGAGCCCGGCGGACTCTGGTGCGGGACCATTCCCGGCGGGCTGTTCCATTCGCCGGATCGAGGTGAGAGCTGGCAGCTGAATCGTCCGCTCTGGGATGACCCGAGGCGGGAGGAGTGGTTCGGCGGGGGCTACGACCATCCGGGTATTCACTCAATCGCCGTCGATCCCCGCGACGACGCGCACGTCGTCATCGCGGTCTCCTGCGGAGGCGTCTGGATCAGCCGCGACCGCGGCGCCAGCTGGACGCTCGGCGGGGCCGGCATGCGAGCGGAGTACATGCCGCCCGAGCGATCCGACGACCGTGTCATCCAGGACCCCCATCGTCTGGTGACCTGCCAGAGAGCACCGGATGTGATGTGGGTACAGCACCACAACGGCATATTCCGCTCCGATGACGCGGGAGCGAACTGGCGGGAGCTGACCGACATCGCCCCGTCCACCTTCGGCTTCGCGGTCGCCGTTCATCCGGAGAATCCCGACGTCGCCTGGTTCGTGCCCGCCGTCAAGGACGAACACCGCATTCCCGTCGACGGACGCGTCGTCGTGACGCGCACCAGAGATGGCGGCCGCCACTTCGAGACGCTGGTTACCGGTCTACCCCAGCACCATGCCTATGACTTGACGTACCGGCACGCGCTGGACGTCGACGCCGCAGGCGAACGGCTCGCCTTCGGCTCGACGACCGGGTCGCTGTGGATCAGCGAGGACCAGGGCGATTCATGGCACGCCGTCTCCACGCACCTGCCGCCCGTACACGCGGTGCAGTTCGTGAAGCAGGCGTTCTAGCGATTGCGAGCAACATGAACGACCGCGCTCGTGCCAGCGCCTCAACGGCTCCGCTGGATGACCACGTTCTTCCGCCGGTACCGCTGGTCGACGCGGTGTTCCATCCGGTAGTAGGCGCTGCCGTTGTCCCGGTAGTAGCGGGACTGCTCGAAGAGGCTGGCGCGATTGTCCGGATCCCCTTGATCGAAGCGATTCAGAGCCCTTGAGATTCGGGTGTTGCGGTTGGCCAGGTTCCGCGGCAGGCATCCCGATCTCGCTCGAGCTTCTCCTGATAGGCGCGGGTCTGGAAGATGAATCCATCCCCGGCTGAGACCCGTCGGGAGGGACGGGGCGAAGAGCCGGAAGAGGCCCGCCGTACCGGGGCCCGCCGGACCGATGGCCGTGTCTGCTTCGGGGCCGCCGTCTCCCGATTGACGGCCATCGCGTCCTCGCGGATCTGATGCCAGCGTGACATCGCCAGCTCGGCGTCGTACTCGTCGGTCTGCCCGCCCCCCGTCCAGACGTACAACGGATTCCGTTTCACGATCGGACGGGCGAGGACAACCGTGGCCTCTGTTCCACCAGCGACGCGAGGACTCGCCTTCGAATCGCTGCCGTGAAACGCGACATCTCCGGACACCTCTTCCGAGATCGAGGGAGCGACGAAGACGATGGCGCCGGCGGCGGCCATGCACACAAGACTCATGAGACCGTTGATCGAGAACATGTTCTTTCCCTCAGCTCTGCTGTTTTTGTGATCCTCCCCGCCAGGTGCGTCCCGGGGTACGGCAAGCATGCCCTGATTTCGAATGTTGCCAAGTCGGCAGGCCCGAATGGTGGTGCCCAGCTTCCGGCTGGCGCGTCTAATCAGCCTCGGCTGAAGACCCGGAAGCTGTTTCAATAACGCCGGTTGCGCGGGTCGGTCGGTCTGGCGATCCTCGCCCCATCGCCGACTTTGCTACCATGCCCGCCCGTCGAGGCGCTGACCCGCCTGCTCAAGGCACGACGCTCTCAGTACACGATCATGAACATCATCATCTGCGGTAACGGTGACGTGGGAAGTCATGCCGCCGAGGTTCTCGCCTCGGAGGGGCACAGCATCACTGTGATCGATCTCGATGGCGTCAGGCTCAGGGCAGCCGAAGACACGATGGACGTGCGCACGCTCGTCGGGAACTGTGCGGAAGCCACGGTCTTGCGCGAAGCGGGCGTCGAGAGCGCGGACATGCTGGTGGCGGCCACGAACGTCGACGAGGTCAATCTGCTGTCCGCGTCGATCGGCAAGGCCATGGGCGCCGCGAAGTGTATCGCCCGCGTGCACCACACCGCCTTCTTCGAGCAGAAGGGCTGGGATTATCAACGGCAGTTCAACATCGACCGGCTCATATGTCCCGAATACTCAACGGCTCTGTCGATCGCGCGGAAGCTCCGGAACCCCGTCGCGCTCGCCATCGAGGACTTTGCCCGGGCGCCGTCGAGATGCAGGAGTTCCGCGTAGACCCGACGGCGGCCGCCATCGGGAAGTCGCTCATCGACATCCGGCTCCCCACCGGCGCCCGCGTCGCGGCGATCACCCGCAAAGGGGGGACGTTCATTCCCGACGCGACCACGTACATTCAGCCCGACGACACGATCATTCTGGTCTGCAACTCGAAGGTCTTCCAGGACGCCAGGCGTCTGTTCCATCAAGACACCCTCCGGCGGCAGAACGTTGTTCTCATGGGCGGTGGCCCGATGACGGTTTGGGTCTGCCGGGCGCTGCGGGATCGCAATTTCACCCTCCGCGTCTTCGAGCTCGATCGGGATCGAGCCGAGGCGCTGGCCGACACGCTGGACTGGGTGACGGTCCTCAATGCGGATCCCACCGACCGGAGCGTCTTCGACGACGAGCGCCTCAGCCAGGCCGACGTGTTCATCTCGCTGCTGGACAGCGATGAGGGCAACATCATCTCCGGTGTTCTCGCCAAGACCAGGGGCATCCCGCGGGTCATCACGGTCGTGCAGCGGTCTCACTATCTCGATGTGGTGTTCGATATCGGGGTTGATCACGTCTTCAGCCCCCGCATGGTCGCGGCCGATGAGATCGACAGTGTTCTTGACGAACGGCCCCTGCGGTACCTGAGCTCGTTGGCGGAGGGGTTCGTCGACCTGTATCAGGTGCGCGTGGGGGACAAGGCATCGGCGATCGGCAAGTCGCTCAAGGAGATCAAGCTCTCGCCGGATTGGGTGATTGCCGCCATTCAGAAGGGAAACGACGCGAAGGTTCCCGGCGCGAACGATCTGATCGAGGCGGGGAGCGTCATCCTGGCCGTCGGTCGGCACGGGACGGAGACGAAGCTGAAGAAGGTCTTCGCGGCGAAATAGCGAATTGAACCTCAAGTACGTCATCAACCAGTTCGGCCTGCTGCTGATCCTCTTCGGGGTGATCATGCTGGTTCTGGCTGCGACCTACTTTGGCATCGAAGGAGCGCTTCACCACGAGGTCCGGCCAAGGGCGAGACTCGCCCTGCTGCTGAGCGCGATGGCGGGGCTCGCTGTCGGTGGCGTGATCTGGTTGTTCACCCGGCAGACGTACAAGCATCTCGGACGGCGTGAGGCACTCCTCCTGGTCGCTCTCAGCTGGGTCCTCGGAGCGGCGTTCGCCGCGCTCCCCTTCTTCTTCTGGGCGCACCTCTCCGACCGGGCTGGTGCGGTTCAGTTCTCGAGCTTCGTGGACTGCTACTTCGAGTCCATGAGCGGCCTGACCACGACCGGAGCGACCGTCCTACGCGACATCGAGGCCGTTCCGCGCAGCCTTCTCCTCTGGCGGGCAATGACCCACTGGCTGGGGGGCGTAGGCATCGTCGTGCTGTTCGTCGCGGTGCTGCCTTCGCTGGGTGTTCGGCGCCAAGAAGCTCTACCGGCTGGAGGCCCCGGGACCCAAGAAGGAGGGCCTGCAACCCCAGATCCGCGAAACGGCTCGCGTGCTCTGGTTCATCTACCTCGGACTGACCGGGCTCCAGATCCTCTCGCTGCGGATTGCCGGCATGGGTTGGTTCGATTCAATCTGTCACACGTTCGCGACGCTGGCCACCGGTGGATTCAGCACGCGAAATGCGAGCGTGGCTGCCTTCCCGAGCCTTTCAGTTCGAATCGTGACGATCGTATTCATGGTGCTCGCCGGCGCGAACTTCGGACTGTACTACCAGCTTCGTCGCGGTCGATTCGGAAGCGTGCTGAAGGACACCGAGTTTCGACTGTATCTTGCCATCCTGCTGACTGCTTCTCTTCTGGTCTTCCTGGCGGTCGTCCGGGAGCCGATTGTGCTGACGACCGGACAAGTCGTGGGCCCGTCGGTCGGAAACGCCGTCAGCGAGTCGCTCTTCACGACCGTCTCGATCCAGACGACGACCGGTTTCTGCACGGCGGATTTCAACCTCTGGCCCTTTCTGGCCCAGGGCGTTCTCATCATGGTGATGTTCATCGGCGGAAGCTCAGGTTCCACCGCTGGCGGAATCAAGGTCATCCGCCTCTGGATCACCTTCAAGGTCATGGTGTCGGAGATCGAGAAGGTCTTTCGGCCCAACGTTGTGCGGCGGGTCAAGGTGGGCGGCGCGTCCATCGACGATCACCTCAAGCTCACGACGATCACCTACGTCCTCGGCATCATCGTGCTCTTCGTGGTGGGCAGCGGAGGCATCATGCTCCTGGAGCAGGCCCATGACAATCCCGAGTTCAACTGCACGTTCACGACCGCCGCCACCGCAAGTGTCGCGACGCTCTGCAACGTCGGTCCCGGCCTGGACCAGGTGGGAGCGATCGAGAACTACGCTGACTTCTGGTGGCCAAGCAAGATTCTGATGTGCACTCTCATGGCCCTGGGACGTCTCGAGGTGTTCGCGATCATCGTCCTCTTCACACCCAGTTTCTGGCGCAACCGATAGAGCAGGTTGCTTCAGCCGTAGCGGCGCTTCGACGCACGATGCCCGATCCCCGCTACATCGGCTTCTCGTCGATCGTCTGGTCGTAGACCTCCAGCAGCTTCGCCTTGTCGAAGATCATCTCCTGACGCGACAGGCCCGACGATCTCGTAGTGCGGCGTCAGCTCGATCGCGTCGCACGGGGCACGCCTCCTCGCACATGCCGCAGTAGATGCACCGCAGCTCGTCGATGTCGAACTGCTTGGGGTACTTCTCGCGGTCGTCCCAGGGAGACTCCTCGGCCACGATGTGGATGCAGTGCGCGGGGCAGGCGGTCGCGCACATGAAGCACGCCACGCAGCGGACGCGGCCGTCCTCGTCGCGGTTGAGCCGGTGCACGCCGCGGAAGTTGGATCGCTCTTGACCGCCCTCCTCGACGGGCCGGTCGTCCCGCTTCTCCTCGGGGTACTGGACGACCCAGATCGTGTTCTTGTTCTTGCCGTCGCGCCCCACGTTCTGGAAGACGTGCCGCAGGGTGGTGCCGAGCCCCTTGAAGACCGCGGGGACGAACAGCCGCTCGGCCCGGTTCATGCGGCCCGGGGTGACGTCGATGAGCTCGGTGTCCTTGATGGCCATGTCGGATCCTCTTTGCAATGGACTTCGAGAACGAAGATCGTACGGGCGCTGGCCGCCGCGCACCATGCCCGAAGACCGGGTTGCAGGGGTCGTCGCTCCGGACTAGAGTGGTTTTTGGGAAAAATTTCACGAAGTCGGCGGCAGCGGCGGCGTCGAACGGGACCGTCGATGGCACAAGCTCCCAACTCCCGGCGCTCCTCCGAAGAGGAACAGATTCGAATCGGCTGGCAGATGGCTGGCCTGGGCTTCGAGGTCGCCTCGATGGTGGTGGGAGCCGCGGCGCTCGGATGGCTGTTCGACCGCTGGCGCGGAACCGCCCCCAATGGCGTGCTTTACTTTTCACTGGTCGGAATCGCGGTCGCGCTGTTCTCCCTCGTCAAGGGAACGCTCAAGCTGAATCGCCGACTGGATGCGATTGCTCGCCGGCAAAGGGGAGCGACTCCGCCGCCATCGAATCCCTCGATCGCTACGAAGGAGCCTCAGGATGACGAGGAGGACGACTGGGACCGACGCTGGTCCAACAAGTGGAACGATGACGATGCCGAATCCAGTCGATGAGCCCTCGATCTCGCTGCCCGCCGGGGCCATGGTGGGGCTCGCCCTTGGAGTTCCCGCGGCGATGGGGCTGGTCTGGTGGCTGGTCGCTCGCGTTGGCCCCTGGTCCGACGCCTTCGCCTGGGCCGGCGTCTGCGGCGCTGCCGTCACGGCGGCGGCCACGCTCGCCGGAACGCTGATCATCGGGCCCTGGAAGCGGCACCCTGTTCATCATTGGATGAGCTTGTGGCTGGCGGGCGTCGTAGTGCGCCTGTTGCTGGCACCGGTTTTGGCCTACTTGCTATACTCCGCGGCCCCGCTCGGCTTGGCCCCTTTCGGGTTGTCGATCGGTCTGACGTACCTGTTGACGATTCTCAGCGAGGCGGCGCTGCTCAGCCGTCACCTCCAGCGTGTCCTTCCGATCTGACGGAAGTTGGAGTAGCCGGTCCATGGCGTTCTTCCTGGCCTCATCCGAAGACCCCACCCAGCACGTCCGGGACGTCATCCTGGTGAAGACGGCTTCGGGCGTGCCGTTGATCACCATGCACATGGTCACGCTGGTGGTCATCGCGGTGGTCTTCGTCTTCGTCATGAGCTTGGCGGGCCGGGCGATCGCGACCGGACCCGAGACGGAGGGCAACAAGCGGTACCTGACCAAGGGCCGTTTCGGCCAGCTGCTTGAGACCATGATCGTCTATCTCCGCGATGAGATGCTCACGCCGGTCATGGGCGCGGCGGCAACCCGCACCTACCTGCCCTTCCTCATGACCCTCTTCTTCTTCATCCTGTTTCTCAACGTCTTTGGCCTCATCCCCTTCGTCGATCTTCAGCATCTGCTCGGTATCCATAAGCTGACCGGCGGCAGCGTCTGGTTTGGCGGTACGGCCACCGCGAACATCATGGTCACGGCGGCGCTGGCACTGATCGCTTTCATCGTGATCCAGATCCATGGCTTCAAGGACCTGGGGGTCAAGGGGTGGCTGCTCCACAACTTCGGCGGCCTGCGTCCCCGGACCGATCTACCTCTTCCCCGTGGCCCTGCTCGTCTTCGTCGTGGAGTTGGCCGGCCACCTGATCAAGCCCGCCGCCCTGGCCATTCGTCTCTTCGCCAACATGGTGGCGGGGCATATGTTGATCGCCGTGCTCGTCGGCTTCGGCGCTTCGGCGGCGGCCGCCGGTGCTGGGCCTGCTCGGGGTTGGCGGAATCTCGCTGGTTTCGGCCGTGGGCGGCAGTGCTCATCACGTTCCTCGAAGTGTTCGTCGCCCTCCTGCAGGCCTTCATCTTCATGTTCCTGACCGCCGTCTTCATCAGCCTTCTGTCCCATCATGATGAACATGAGGACACGAAGAACACGGCGAGAGCGAACACGGGACTCAGCCTGAACCGGAGCTTGCTCACACCTGACCTGTCTCAGCCGCGCGTGGGAGGCGCTGGCCCCGTCCCGATCGAGTCCAACGAAAGACCCCCCACTGCGTCAACCAGCCAGTCATCCAACCAATCATTCCATTAGGAGTCGAGGCTTCCATGAATAAGTTCCTTGCGATGATCGTCGTTGCCTTCCTCGGATTGAGTGCCCTGGCCGCGGGCACCGCCGTGGCCCAGGAAATGTCCGCCAATGATCAAGTCGCCATCAAGTCCGCCAAGGGTCGAGGTGGTAGCGGCTTTGGCGTCGGCATGGGCGGCGGGCTGGCCGCTGGGCTTGGTGTGATCGGCGCCGGAATCGGCATCGGTCGCATCGGCGGCAGCGCGGTCGAAGCGACGGCCCGGCAGCCTGAGATGGCCGGTCGCATCTTCATCAACATGATCCTGACCGCCGCCCTCGTCGAAGGCGCTGCGCTGTTCGCCGTCGTGGTCGGTCTGCTGGGCATCAACGCCGCCAATGCGATCTAGCAGCCCGATAAGGATTCGCGCGGGTTGCGAGCGGTTCAGATCCCGCCCCGCTGGGCGTCGTCGAATCTCGACGTCGACTTGCCAGCGATGCGGCTCCTTGATCTGACGTATCCGGTCGCGCTCTTGCCAGCGCTGGGTTATTCAACGGGCTGCTCGCAGCTCGAAGAGAATGGTGAGGTCCTGACATGCTTGAACTGCTTGCTGCCGAAGGTCACGCGCTGAACACGCCGAGGTGATGGACCTCAGCAACTGGATGCCCGCGGTCACGACGCTGGTGGTCTTCACCGTGGCGTTCGTCATTCTCTACATCAAGGTGTGGCCTCAGATCATCAAGGGTCTGGACGACCGACAGGGAAAGATCCTGGAGGAGATCGAGTCCGCGGAGAAGGCCCGGCGACAGGCCAACGCGGCCCTGGCTGAGTACAAGGAGAGTCTCGACGCAGCGAAGAAGGAAGCCGCGAACATGATCAACAACGCCCGGGCGGACGCGAAGGCGACCGCGGACGAACTTCGCCGTCGCAACGAGGTCGAGCTGGCGGAGATGAGGGAACGGGCCACCCGTGACATCACCGCCGCGAAGCAGGCCGCGATCACCGAGCTGCACGGAACGGCGGCCAGTCTGGCCGCATCGATCGCCGGCAAGATCCTGCAGCGAGAGATCAACGCCGACGATCAGCGCCGGCTCGTCGACGAATCGCTTCGAGAACTTACCAACATCGGTCAGCACTGACGCGCCCGGAAGATCAAGCCATGGCCAGCCAGTTCGACAATCTCGCGATGGTCTACGCTCGAAGCCTCTTCGAGTTGGCGCAGCAGGCGGGCGGCCAGGAGAAGATCGTCGAGATCGGCGACGAGCTCGAGCAGATCTGCGAGCTGGCTCGGAGCGATCGAAGCCTCGGTGAATTCCTGCGCTCCCCCATCATCGAGCGGAAGGCCAGATCGACAGCCATCAGCCGGGTGTTGAGCGACAAGGTGACCGATCTGACCCTTCGTTTCCTGCTCGTGCTCAACGCCAAGGGGCGTCTTGGCCACCTCGAGAAGATCGCTTCGGCCTACGACCATCTCGTCCAGGAGTCGTTCGGACGGGTCGAGGTCGACCTGTTCACGCCCACGGTCTCTCGAACCAGATCAGCTGCAGGCGGTCAAGGAGCACATTCAGCGATCCCTGAACAAGGAACCGGTCATCTACCAGTACACGGACCCGAGCATGCTGGGCGGTCTCAAGCTCAAGATCGCCGATCATCTCATCGATGCCTCGGTCGCGACGCGTCTCCGACGGCTCAAGGACCAGCTGCTGTCTCGCGGGAGCACGTACTTCCGAAGTCACTTCGAAGAAGTCATCGAGGAAACGGGCGGGCAGGCCCCATGAATTCCCGTCTCTGCTCGTCCTGTGCCGTCGTGCTCACCGTTGCTGCGGCCCTTATCATCGCTTCGATGTCTCCATCAGTGACCGGGCAAGATGACTCGAGCCAAGGAGCGGAGATCGCCTCCACGCTCACCGTTCGTGGCTATTCGGAGCTGAAGAAGCCCGCCGATCGGCTCGCTCATGAGTATCGGCGTCGTCACCGAAAACGCCGAGGCGGCCGAGGCGCTGGCTGAGAACTCCAAGCGGATGGAAGACGTCCTCCGGGCCATTCGCCGGGTCGGGCTCGACCAGGACGAGACTCGAGACGGGGCGCTTCAGCATTCGACCGGTCTACACACAGCGCCCTCGCCAGGCCGAAGCGGATTGGACGCCGCAGATCATGCGGTACCAGGTGACCAACACGCTGCAGATCGCCACCCTGCATCTCGAACTCGCGGGCGAGCTGATCCAGGCGGCCAACGAAGCAGGTGCCAACTCCGTGGACGGGATCGGCTTCGATCTCGCCAATCCACGGAAGCACCGCGCCGAGGCGATCACCGTCGCCACGACGAACGCGCTCGATGACGCCCGCGCGCTGGCGGACGCCGCGGGCGTCCGGCTCGTTCGCATCGTCCGCCTCAATCTGGATCAGATCGCCGTGCGCCCCTTCGAGCGTGTCGGAGCCCCTCGAGCGATGGCCGCCACGGCCGAAGGCGCCCCGGCGCCATCCATCGTGGCCGGTGACGTGACGGTCCAGGGCGACCGTCGACCTGGTCTACGAGATTGGCCCCCGGGAGTAGCCGAAAGGATCGGAACCGTGAAGATCAAGACCGACGAAATCACCTCAGTCATCAAGCAGGAAATCGAGCAGTTCTCGACGGAGCTGGAGATCTCCGAGGTCGGCCGCGTCGTCGAGGTCGGTGACGGCATCGCCCGCATCTACGGCCTGAGCAAGGCGATGGCCGGCGAACTGATCGAGTTCGAGACGGTCGCCGGACCCGGTCATGGGCCAGGTCATGAACCTCGAGCTGGACACGGTCGGCGCCGTCATCTACGGCAACTACCTCGCCGTTCGCGAGGGGGACACCGTCAAGTCCACCGGTCGGCTGCTCGAGGTTCCCTGCGGCGACGCCCTGCTCGGTCGCGTGGTCGATCCGCTGGGCGAGCCGCTCGACGGCGGGCCGCCCGTCGACACCGGGATGACGATGAAGCTCGACATCGTCGCTCCGGGCATCGCGATGCGGCAGCCGGTGAAGGAGCCGCTGCAGACGGGCATCAAGGCGATCGACTCGATGATCCCCATCGGCCGCGGCCAGCGCGAGCTGATCATCGGCGACCGCAAGACCGGCAAGACCGCCGTCGCCCTCGACGCGATCATCAACCAGAAGCAGTACTGGGGCACCCCGGATGCGGTGGTCTGCATCTACGTCGCCGTCGGCCAGAAGGAGTCGACGGTGGCCGGCGTGGTCGAGACGCTCAAGGCCCACGGCGCCATGGACTACACGATCGTGGTGTGCGCGGGCAGTGCCTCGCCGGCCCCGCTCCAGTACATCGCCCCGTACGCCGGCTGCGCCATGGGCGAGTACTTCATGTGGCAGGGCAAGGAAGGCAAGACGCCCAAGCACGTCCTGTGCGTCTACGACGACCTCTCGAAGCAGGCGATCGCGTACCGCCAGCTCTCGCTTCTGCTGCGGCGACCGCCGGGCCGCGAAGCGTATCCCGGCGACGTCTTCTACCTGCACAGCCGCCTGCTCGAGCGCGCGACCAAGCTCTCCGACGAGAACGGCGGCGGCAGCCTGACGGCGCTGCCCATCATCGAGACGCAGGAAGGCGACGTCTCGGCGTACATCCCGACCAACGTGATCTCGATCACCGACGGCCAGATCTACCTCCAGCCCGAGCTCTTCGCCGCGGGCGTCCGACCCGCCATCAACGTCGGCATCTCGGTGTCGCGCGTGGGCGGCAACGCCCAGATCAAGGCCATGAAGGAAGTCGCCGGCTCGCTGCGTCTCGACCTCGCAGCGTTCCGCGAGCTCGAGGCGTTCGCCCAGCTCGGCACCGAGCTCGACCCCGCCAGCCAGCGCAGCTCGACCGCGGCCGCGCATGGTCGAGCTGCTCAAGCAGGACCAGTACGTGCCGTACGACGCGATCGACCAGTGCATCTCGATCTTCGCCGGGCACGCGTGGCTACCTCGACACGATCGACCCCAAGGAGGTTCATCGATTCGAATCCGATCTCCTGGATCACTTCCGAGGTCTGAAGAAGGATCTCCGTGAACGACTGGTCGAGGCGAAGTCGCTTCAAGGGTCTGGAGGACGATTTCTCGGCCGCGATTCGCGAGTTCAAGGAAGGCTGGACCGCCGCAGCACCCCGCAATGGCGGACGGCACCACGCCTCAGCGATGACCGCACCCGATACTCTGGTCCGAACCGCCATCGAAGCCGTGACCCGCGCGTGCCGTGTCGCCCGGTCCGTCCAGTCGCATCTGGCGGATCTCCAGCAGATCACCAAGGACGATCGCAGCCCGGTGACCGTCGCCGACTTTGCGGTGCAGGCGATCGTTTGCCTGGAATTGACGAAGGCCCTGGGTCCGGTGCCGATCGTCGGCGAGGAGACGGCAGAAGTCCTTCGCGATCCGACCGCCCGAACCGTGCGAGACGCGGTGGTGCAGGCCGTCCAATCGACTGCAACCCAACGTCGACTCCGACCAGATCCTCGATGCAATCGATGCGTGCGAACATGACGGACGGGCCGACGTGTTCTGGACTCTCGATCCGATCGATGGCACGAAGGGATTCCTGCGAGGACAGCAGTACGCGATCGCCTTGGCCCGCATCGAAGGTGGCCGCGTCACGCACGGCATCATGGGGTGCCCGAATCTCTCCGTCGATCCGCAACGCGCCGTGGAGGCGGCCGATCCGATCGGCGTCGTGTTCTCGGCCTCCGATGGCGGCGGCGCCTGGCAGTGGCCAACCAACGGGACTGATCGCGAGGGGCAGCCGATCCACGCGAAGTCCGGCCCGGCCGACGTCGCCAGGATCTGCAGCTCGGTGGAACGATCTCACTCCAGCCAGGATGATCAGCAGCGCGTGCTGGAGCACCTCGGACTTCGCGTGGAACCGCTGCGACTGGACAGCCAGGGCAAGTACGGCATCGTGGCCAGAGGCCAGGCCGACGCCTACCTCCGCCTGCCCACCCGGGCCAGCTACGTCGAGAGGATCTGGGATCACGCTGCTGGCTCGCTCATCGCGACGGAGGCCGGTGCGGTCGTCTCGGACATCACCGGCGCCACGCTCGACTTCAGCCATGGTTCTGGTCTGGAAGCAAACCGCGGCGTGGTGTGCGCGAACCGCAGCCTGCACGGTCGACTCATCGAGGCCCTTCGGGATCTCAACATTGCCAGCCCGGTGTAGTGCCGCCGGCGCTCGCCGATCGAGCGCACCATGACGATAGAGGCGTGGCTTACCGTCGGAGTGATCAGCCGTGGTCATCGCGGCGCTGATGACCAACCGCATCGGCGTCGACGTCGCGATGATCGGCGGCCTGACCATCCTCATGCTGTTCGGCGTGGTGAGCCCGGCCGTGGCGACCCGGGGATTCTCCCACCAGTCCATCATGATGATCGGTGGGCTCTTCGTCGTCGCGGCCGGATTGCAGGAGACCGGGGGCATGGCGGCGATCGCGCAGAGGCTGCTCGGCCGGCCCAAGACCATCCAGGGCGCACAATTCAGGCTGATGGCTCCGGTCGCGGCCATCAGCGCCCTCATGAACAACACGCCCATCGTCGCCATGTACCTTCCCATCGTGAGCGACTGGGCCAAGCGGCTACGCGTCAGCCCGTCCAAGCTCTTCATGCCCCTGAGCTTCGCCGCGATCCTCGGCGGGAAGTGCACGCTACATCGGCACGGCCTCGAACATCGTGGTCATCGGGCTCTATCTCCAGTTCCTGGCCGATCCCGAGCAGCATGCGTGGCTGGCCGACGATTGGTGCCCGGGTCGACCTCGCCGCATCGACCAAGTTCTGGGGCATCGCGGCGCTCGGTCTCCCCACCACGATCGCGGGAATCGCCTTCATCATGCTCACGTCCCGCTGGCTCCTCCCCGAGCGAAAGTCGGTCGATGCACTCACGCTCGAGGCCCGTCGGTACCAGGTCGAGCTGGAGGTGCAGGTCGACTCGCCCATCGTGGGCAAGACGGTCGAAGAGGCCGGCCTTCGCCATCTGCCCGGGCTCTACCTGACGGAGATCGAACGTGACGGCCAGCGCTTGCCGGCCGTGTCGCCGGAGAGCGGCTTCAACCGCTGGGATCACCTCTACTTCGCGGGCATCCTCGAATCGGTGGTCGACCTGCGGAAGATCCGGGGACTCGTCCCTCCGACCGACCAAGTGAACAAGGTGAGCGCAGGAGGCGAGCAGCGAACCTTGGTCGAAGCCGTGGTGTCACACAACTCTCCTCTGGTCGGCCGCACGGTCCGTGCGTCCCAATTTCGAACGAGATTCAACGCCGCCATCATCGCGGTGCACCGCAACGGCGAGCACGTCAACGCGAAGATCGGCGACATCGTGCTCAAGCCGGGCGACACGCTGCTGCTAGACACGCACACGGGCTTCGTCAACGCGTATCGCAACAGCGACGATTTCTATCTGGTCTCGATGGTGGAGGGATCGCGCCCCCTTGCGATACGAGCGATCCTGGATCGCCCTGGGCATCCTCGCGCTGCTGGTCTTCCTGCTGACGACGCAACTGGTGCATCCGATCACCGCCGTTTTCGTCTGCGCCATGGCCATGGTGGGCACGCGCTGCGTGACGGGCACCATCGCTCGAAACAGCATCCAGTGGCGGGTGCTCGTGGTGATCGGCGCGGCCCTGGGCATGGGGACGGCCATGACCGAGAGTGGTGCCGCCGAGCACATCGCGCATGCCATTCTGGGCGCATGCCGAAACATCGGCGTGGGAGATCAGCCGAACCTCATGCTGCTCGTGACCTTCCTGCTCGCTTCTCTGTTCGCCCAGCTCATCACCAACAACGGATCCGCGGTGCTCATGTTTCCCATCGTCATTACGACGGCGCGGGATCTCGGAGTCGACCCGCGTCCGTTCGTCTTCACGCTGATGGTGGCGGCAGGATCGATCTTCATGTCGCCGGTGGCCTATCAGACGAACCTGATGGTGTACGGCCCGGGTGGATACCGGTTCATGGATTACGTTCGGCTCGGTCTGCCCCTGACCCTGCTCGTCGGCGCGATCTGCACCGTCGTCGCCCCGCTGGCCTTCCCCTTCCATTCTGCCTCACCGTGAGCTGAACGAGTGCTGCGAATCATCGCCCTCGTCGTGGGTCGCCTGGCGGCGACTCGTGATCGTCGCCTGGGGCGTCGGGCAGCTGGTCTCCGACCGCTTCCTCTGGAGCCAATGGCTGCTTTGGATCCCGACCCCCGCCGCGATGGTCGCCGCGATCCTCGGTCTCCTCGCGGCAACACGTCCACGGTCCTCCCGGCGGCAACGTCGAGGGAGCATCCCGGGCTGGTCATTGCTGCTGATGGCGCTCACCATCGACTTCATGTTCGTTGAGAATCGATTCCTCCATCCTTCTCGGCCAGCGGCGGGGATCACGGTCGTCAACTGGAATATCCACCCCGCCCTCGGCGACGGCCGGGAGGCGCTCGCTGCCGCCCTGGTCGAATTGGCTGGCGACGTCAACATTGTGAGCAACGACCTGGGAGCGACCGCTGAGCCTGAGGTCCGTGAGTGGGCGAAGGGGCTGGCGTGGGGGCGTATCTACCCCTTCACGGTCATCAGCCGCCTACCGATCATCGAGCTTCGGCCGCTGGTGGTCTCACGAGAGATCAGAGTGGCGCTTCTGGTCGTCGAGACCGCCGATGTTCCCGGTCCGCTGTCCATCCTGATGTTCGATCTGCCGAGCGATCCCCGCACTCCGAGGATGGCAATCGCGAAGCGCACCGTCAAGCTGCTCGAATCCGTCAACGCTCCCAAGGCGGACCTCCTCGTGGGGGACTTCAATACGACCCGAGGGTCGGCTGCCTTGCGCACGATCGCCCCTGCCTACGTGAACGCCTTCGATCGGGCCGGATCCGGCTACGGCGCGACGTTCCCTCGTCGGTGGCCGCTCTACCAGATCGACCATGTGCTGGCGGCACCAACCGTGAAGATCGATCGATATGAGCGAATCGATGCAGGCGTGGGCCGGCACCTTGCTCAGCGGGTCACGCTCAGCGGGCGAGTCAAGACGCCGGCTCCCGAAGCGGCGGCAGGCCACGGACAATGACGTCGCGAGCGAAACGAGAGCCCACGACCGCGGTACGCCCAACTTCCCGCTGCCATGCCCATTGCGCCTCGAGGCCCTGCGACAGGGAAATCCGCGGATCGTACTTCAGTTCTGATCGGCTCCGAGTGAGGTCCGCCCACGTCCGATCGACGTCACCCGGCTGCTGGGGAAGTTGCCTGATGCGAGCGGGCCTCCCGACGACGCGGCTGATCTCTTCAATTAGGGCGTGCAGAGAAATCGGGCGATCACTTCCGAGATTGAAGACCCGGAAGGCGCCCCGCCTCTGTTGACGCGTCCATCCCTCTGACGCGAGGAGTCCCTGGACCGTGTCGCTGATGAACGTGTAGTCACGGGAACTCTCGCCCGATCCGAACATGGGCAACGGCTCGTCGGACGCGATCAGGCTCATGAACTTGGCGATGGCCAGGTCGGGGCGCTGGGCCGGACCGTAGACGGTGAAGAGCCTCACCGCTGCGATGGCGAGGCCGGACTGTCCAGATGCCGTGCGACAGAGCTCCTCTCCCTTGAGCTTCGTCCACCCGTAGGGGCTGATCGGAGGCCCTGCCGGATCCTCCTCGGCGAACGGGATCTTGGCGTTGTTCCCGTAGACGCTGGAGCTGGAGGCAAAGACAAGCCCCGCGCATCCACACGCAGCCGCAACCTGCAGCACATTGCGCAGGCCCTCGACGTTCACCGACTCGTACCGTTCGGGCTCTGCCAGACTCGGCCGCACCCCGGCCAGGGCCGCGAAGTGGAAGACGGATTCCGGCGCGTGAGGACGAACGCGCTCGAGCAGGTCGGGATCCCGGATGTCTTGCTCGATCAGCGCGAACCGATCCTCGGGCAAACCGGCGATGTTCGCACGCTTGCGCGCCTCACCATAGGCGGGATCGAAATTATCGACACCAACAACCCGGTGCCCATCCGCCAACAGCGCTCGGGCCACGTGCGATCCAATGAATCCCGCCGCGCCGGTCACGAGGATAGTGCTCAACGGATTCGTTCCTTACCGGCGGAGGGAACGGAGTACCTGCCGCTATCCCGCTACCGCTTGCACTCTTCGTCTTCGGCCCATTGCTGAGGCGCTGGTCAGTCTTTGCACGATCATCGGACGGGGGGAGATCAGCGTGAGGCCGCCTCGATGTCTTGCCAGAGCCGGCTGTAATCCGCCGGATCCAGATCGTGCAGTCCCGACGGGAGTCGTTCGTAGATGTTCTCGACGTCATCCTTCCAGATCACGGAACCGTCTCCACGAAGGACATTCATCCCGACTTCGTGATTGAAATCCAAGGCCGTTCGCAGGCCATCAGTAGCCAGAACGAGCCCTTCGCCGCCCTCCAGACGGCGGCGATGACGCTGGGGGGACCAATCCAGGTCTCCACCGTAGTGGTAATTCGTGTAGATGGCGTCTTGTCCGAACGGCTCATCCTCGAGGGCGGACATGCCGGGCAGCGTGTTGGCCAGCCACTCGTTCCGGTACCGCTCGAGGTCATGGGCGCCGTGATGGCTTGGGCAGTAGAAGCACTCGATCGACTGGCAGTACCCGCCGGAGTAGAGCAATCCGAGTCCGTCCCAAGCGCGCGATTCCTGCTCCGCCGAGCTCGCCGTCATCTGCCGGCCAAGGTGGGCCACCATGAGTTCTTGCGGCATCGGCTCCGACCAGCGCAGCGGCGCGCTGGATGGAAGCTCGTCGTTGCTATCGGACGCATACATGAACATCGCCAGGCCTTGCTGCCTCTGATTGGAGGAGCAGACGACCCGGCGTGCGTTCTCCTTCAGATGGCTCATCGCCGGGGTCATCAGGCTTGCCAGCAGCAGGGCAACCGAAATGACCACGATCAACTCGAGAAGGCTGAAGCCGGCCCGGCGCCGGCCGAGGTGCCGCGATTCCCACACGCCTCGAAGCAAAACCTGTCGTCGGCTATAGCCAGCAGCCGACGCATTGCTTGGCGGTCTAGTGGACATTGGGACATCCCGCCACAAGAGTCCGGTCGCGCCGCCAGGGAACCCGCTATGATCCTGATGATCCCGGGGACCGACGGCTTCCGATCGCACATCGCTCCGGATCCCCCGAGGTCCGAATTCGTTCTACTGGAGAGTCTACACGGATTTGAGGGCGAGAATACGCAAAAAGTTTGCCTCTTTTTCTTGCCAACCCGATACGGTGCGTTCAGAAACGGTGAATTTTGGCCTGCTCGGCCCGGATTTGGGGCCGAAGGTACAGATGACCGAAACCGATGCAGCCTCCGGGCCGGATAGCTGCCAGGAGAGTCAGAGCAAATGAGCCAGCAGGATTGGATGCTCATGCATCGCATTGCCGCTGGCGAGGAAGAGGCCGTCGCTGAGCTGTACGACCGTTTCGGGGCATTGGTATTCAAAGTCGCTCGTCAGCTTCTGCCCAACCGGGCTGAGGCGGAAGATGCGGTTCAGGAGGTGTTCATCAGGCTCTGGAAGACGGCGGATCGATATGACCCTCGGCGTGCCAAACTGGTGACCTGGGTCATGCTGATCACGAGACGACATCTCATCGACCGTCTTCGCCGAAGCGCCGTGCGACCTGACACCTCGAGCATCGAAGGTGACTTCACGAGCTCGGATCCCGATGAGGGACCACAGGCGGGTGTCCTCCGGGAGGAACGATATGACCGACTCCTCGAGAGAATCGCGGACCTTCCCGAGCTTCAACGAATTGTCATCGAGCGAGCTTACCTGCAGGGGTTCACGCTTCGGGAAGTTTCTGAGCAGCTGGAAGCTCCCCTTGGCACGGTCAAGTCGGCACTCAGCCGAGGTCTGGGGCGGCTTCGGGAGCGAGCTCAGTCTGATCAGGCCATTTGAAAGAACGGAAAGCGATCGAATTGCGAAAGAAGACCGCAACTCAAGCGAACGATAGACGGAAGATTCTTCAGGGCACGTCCAAGTCTGTGACACCGGGTGGTGGGGACCCCCAGCAAGCGTGGAAAGAGAAATGACTTCGCCGAATCCAATGACAAGGGAAGAGTTGATCGAGCTCGCCGGACTCGACGCATACGGGCTGCTCGACGAGTACGAGGCTGCGCTGTACACACGGTCTTTTCACCATGCTCCGGCAACGGTTCAGGACGAGGTCCTGGAGTTGCAGGCGAAGCTGGCGATCGATGATTCCTTCCTGCCCGAGGAATTGCCGCAGGCGGACCTGCGCGGGCGCGTGCTCGGAGCGGTCCGGGAGGCCATTGAGCAGGAGACCTCGGAGCTGGAGCCAATTGCCTCGATCGGCCGCAGGCCGTCTGTCGTCGATCGCCCTACTCGCGTCGCCTCATTCACCGTTTCCCCCGCGTCTGCCCGCAGTCTGTCTCGCTTCGTGCTCGGCGGAGCAGGTGTCTGGCGGGCCGCTGCATTCGTGCTGTGCGGCGCGGTGATCGTGCTGGCCTACTTCTGGTCCGATGCGCGCCGCGAAGGCGAGCGGATTTCCACGCTGGCCATCTCGGAGATCACGTCGGTGCAACTCGAGCGTTTGCTCGGCCCAACCGCCAAGGATTTCCTGTTCGATCCCGCCTTGCAGACCACGGTGCTGCACGCCGTCGAGCCGGCTCACAATTCCGGGCCCGGGGCTCGCTCGGTGATGCTGATTGGCAGCGGTGGAGAAGAGGCCCTGCTGGTGACCGAAGGCCTGATCGAGAATGTGGAGTACACCCTCAGTGTGCTCGGTAGCGACGGTGTCGTACACACGGTCACCAGGTTCAAGACGAACGGTGGGCTCTCTGGCGTGATGGTGTCGCTTGCGGACATTCCGCTGGGACCGGCCTCGACCTGGACCATCTCCTCCAGCGACGGCGTTGCCCTTCTGGCCAGCGCCTGAACCGGATGATGAGATCGACTCGATGCGGCCGCGCGCGAGGCGGAACCCGACCGCACTCACCTTGTTGAGGGCTGAGCCGACCGGCTCACGCGTCCGCCGCCCGTCGGGACCACTCGTCTTCGAGCGGCTCCAGCTCAAGGCCCAGCTCCTCTCGCCTCTCGCGAAGTACTCTGCAGCGCGCCCCATCGCGGTAGACCTCCGGATCGAGCAATTGTGCGTCGAGCGACGCGATCTCCTTCTCGATCAGCTCGACGCGCTCCTCGAGCTGCGCGATGCTGAGCCGCTGCAGGTGATCGATCGGGTTCGCCGGGGCCTTGGGCCGGGCCGCCGGCCGAGCCGGCGCCGGGGGCGGATGCACAGATCGCGCGGACGGCGCAGCGCGGGTCTCCTTCGCCTGTCGAGCGAGCCAGTCCCGATACGTTCCTTCGAACCAGCGCACCTGTCCCTGTCCATCGAAGATGATCAGCTTGTTGCACGTTGATTGCAGCAACGCTCGGTCGTGCGTAATCAGGATCACCGTGCCCTCGTATCCAGTTTCGGCGTTGAGCGCTTCTTCGAGCCGCTCGGCCGAGGGAATGTCGAGGTGATTCGTCGGCTCGTCGAGCACGAGCAGGTTGTGGGCGCCGGCCACCAGCCCGGCCAGGACGGCGCGGCTCCGCTCGCCACCGGAGACATCAGCGAGACGCTTGTCCTGCTCGTCCCCGCTGAACAAGAAGGCGCCGGCCAGATCGCGAGCCTGCTGCTCGGACGCCTTTGCCTGCCCGTCCAGCGACACGATGACGGACTGCAGGTACTGCCAGATCGTCAGCGAGAAATCGATGTTGTCGTGCAGCTGACGGTAATAGCCGGTGCTGAGTCGACTCCCCTGCCGCACCTGACCCTCGCTCAACGGCAGCTCACCGAGCAGACATCGGATGAGGGTCGTCTTGCCGGCACCGTTGGGGCCGATCACTCCGATTCGGTCACCGCGTGAGATCGACAGGTCGAGGTTTTCGAACAGGATGAGATCGTCGAATCGCTTGGCGACGCCCTCGGCGATGATCACCTGATCGCCTACCCGAGAGGGCTTGGGCAGCTTCAGACGCATGATCTCCAGCTCGGCCGGCCGCTCGACCAGCTGGGTTTCCGCAAACCGTTCCAGTCGCGATTGGCGCCCTCGCGCCTGCTTGGCCCGCTGTCCCGCTTTGTACCGCTGGATGAACTGCTTCTCGCGCCGGATGTGATCGATCTGCTTGTCGTAGACTCGAGCCTCCGTGAGTTGACGCTCGCGGCGAAGCTCGACGTACTTGTGATAGGTTCCGGGATACTCGCGAATCACGCCGCGCTCCACCTCGATGATCCGGCTCACGACCCGATCGAGCAGCCACCGGTCATGACTCACCAGAAGGACCGCGCCGGGAAACTCCTCGCCGAGGAAGTCCTCCAGCCACTGCCGCCCGGCAATGTCCAGGTGGTTGGTTGGCTCGTCCAGAAGCAGCATGTCCGGTGCTTCCAGCAGCAATCGGGCGAGGCCCAGACGTCCCTTCTGGCCACCGGAGAGTGCGGCCACCGGAAGGGACAACTGCTCGTCGGCGAAACCGAGTCCGTGCAACGTGGCGTCGATCTGATGATCGATGGCGTACCCTCCGGCTGCTTCGATCTCCGAATCGATGCGTGCCTGCTGATTGAGCAGTCGATGAAGCTCCTGCTCATCGGCGGTGAGCGCCATCTGCTCGTACACGGCGTGAGCCTGACGGTGGAGGTCATGGAGCTGCGCGAACGCCTCTTCCGCCGCGTCCCGGACGGTGGCGTCCGGCTCGAAGGATGGATCCTGGCTCAGGTACCCCACCTTGGCTCCGCGCTGAAACTGGACTGCCCCGGTGTCAGGCGTGAGTGCGCCCAGCAGGATCTTCATCAAGGTTGTCTTGCCGCTGCCGTTCCGTCCAACCAGCCCCACTTTCTCTCCCGGCTCGATGGAGATCGTGGCGCCATCGAGAACCAGCTGAGTGCCATAGGCGTGTCGGAGATTGGTCGCGGTGAGAAGTGGCATGTGGTGAGTCCATCGATCGATCGTCACTCGGGCGCGACAAGACCTAGTGTAGGACGCGCTCACCTACCCGTTCGCGCGGTGGAGCGCAGCCACCCCTTCACCTCGTAATGGTCATGGTCGGTCCACTGGCAAGCGGGCTCGGCTCGGCCCCGCCGCCAGCCCGCAGACCCGGGCGTAGACTGACGCCGTGGCCGCTCCCACCTGGATCCTGGCTCTTCTCGCCGCGCTGACCATCCTGGCGGTCAATGTCGCGGCGGTCTACGTAGCCTGGCGAGCCCTCTTCGCTGATCGGGCGCGCGGCCGACGGCGCTGTCCGCGCTGCTGGCACGACCTCTCCCGTACCCCCGGACTCACCTGCAGCGAGTGCGGTTTCCAGGCTCGACACGAGCGGCAGCTCGCTCGAACCCGGCGCCGCTGGGGCATCGCTGCGGCCTCCATCGGGATCTGCGTCTGCCTGGCCGGATGGCTGCACTGGGAGTTCTCAAGCACCCGCTGGATCTCCCTCGTCCCCACGTCGGCGCTGACGGCACTGTTGCCAATCAACGATGCAAACGGCACCCTCCACCGGGAGCTCACGCGCCGGGCGGCACGGGATCAGCTCACCGATCGTCAATGGCTGAGTTTGCTCCAGCGCTGTCGGAAGGGAGACCCCTGGACGGCTCCGACAAGCGACGCGTGGATCGACAAGTACGGTCGTCTCCTCAGCATCGCGCAGGGGCAGATCTTCAATTCCGGCGAGGAGGAGTGGATCGAAGGCGCGGAAGAGATCCTGCTGTCCGTTCCGCCGCGCGTGGACCTCATCTCGCGCGTCTGGTGGCAGTCGGGGGAACCTCCACGATTCGACCTGCGCCTTCGCGATTGGTGGCCGCCGAGGACCGCGTGCCGGGTTCGCATTGCACCGGAACTCGAACAGGCCACCCCCCTCACCGTCTACCGTGGCGCTCGCCGGGGACCGACGTACTCGTTCGAGATCCCCGAACTCGGGCCTGACCGGACGGAACTCACCTTCGCGGTGGATGTCCAGAGGCGGCCGGACAAGGGCGAGGACGAAGCGACCACGGTCGATCCGGACTGGGAGCAGGTCTACCGGCAGACCTTCACGGTCCGCCCGCCTCCAGGACCATCACCGGAAGCCCTCCCGGCTCCGTTCGACGATCCATCGCTGGCCGACGCGATCGAGGCCACGTTCGCCCAGGGCGTCGTCCGCTGGGACTCCGGAAGCCGACCCGTTCGCTTCTACTTCACGCCGCAGCAGACCTATCAGGCGGCCTTCAACGGGGTGGCCGTCGGCGTGCACGTCGATCTCGTGCGCAACGGGGAAGTGGCCCGACGATTGGACATCTGGTGGCTGGCAGGTCAGTCGGAGGCGGATCGCGGCGTCGGCTGGGACTCAGGTCGGGAATCGGACCACTTGCTGCATGAGCTGAAGGAAGGGGCTGATTGGTCGCTGCGGGTCACCGGAGATCCCCTGCTGGCGCGCCGCGCCGGTCCTGTCGATCGGTATTGGACCGGCGAAGTGATCGTGCCGGTTCGCGTCAACGAACTCGAAGGATCAGCGCCCGCTCCCGCCTGGTGGACAGGGCCCGCGGATCAATCCAAGTCGGAGGCGGCGCGATAGGACGCCGCCATCGCCTCCAGCGAGTCCGGCACCACCCTCAGCTGCCCGACGACCGTGATGAAGTTGGTGTCGCCGCTCCAGCGCGGTACGAGATGGGCGTGCAGGTGCTGGGGCACGCCCGCACCCGCAGCGCTGCCTTGGTTGATCCCGACGTTGATCCCCTGTGGCCGCAGCACCTTCTGCATCAAATCCATCGCCACCTCGATGAGGACCCAGAAACGGGTGCGCTGGTCCGGCTCGTAATCGAGCAGCGTCGGGCGGGCATCACCAAGCGCAGCGAGGAGGTGGCCATTGGCGTACGGATACCGATTGAGCAAGACCAGCCCGTACTCGTCCCGGTGGATCACGTGATGCTCGAGGTCCCGCTCGGGCGACCGCCAGTAGTCCAACAAGAAGCTGTCGACCGACGAGCTCACCTCTTGGGGCCGATCGGCCTTCCGGGCGAGCTCTCGCAGGTAGACGCCGCGCCATGGTGCCCAGAGGTTCTCGAACGACATGCGGGCATGGTATCCGACAGCGCTTCGATCCCTCAGGGTCGTTCCCGATTCAGAGGCGGCACATTCCTGAGGCCTGTGCCACCGACCCGCACGAGATTTGCTCGAACCCCGTTACAACGTGGGTTCGCGCCCCATCGATCCCGGCCGTCCACTCTTGGGAGGCATGACCATCGTCGCGGGATAGCGATCCCTAGGAGTTCGATTAGGCACGAGCAAATATGCTCGTCGCGAGTCACGAGCCCGAGGGATCGAAAGCGCCGTCGGGCTGAGCCAATAGGATATTCCAGGTTCGGCCGGCGGTCGAACGCCTCCGGATCGCTTGGAGAGGAGCGGTCGCCGATCCGGGGCTCGGTCCCTCGATCATGAAAACTCTTGGATTGACACGGAATGGGCGTGCTGCTACATCCTCTGTTCAGACGCCCGGTCACCTCCTGCAAGGCTCCGAAGATGAAGAACACACCCCCGTTGCTCCTCGCCGCCTGCTCCGTCGCGCTGATTGGCTGCTCCAAGCCGGATGACGTGAGCACGGGGGCAATTTACTACAATCTTTCGCCAGAGCTGCAGACGGAAACCGAGCGCTACGTTGACGCGGAAGGGAACATGAACGTGACCAGCGACGTCAACTCCCGCGAGTTCTGGGGCGATCTCGGGCGCGTCCTCTACACCGATCAGCCCAGCCGGCTGACGCCCTACCCGACGACGGGAACTGGCGTGCCCCGCTGAGATCCGTCGGGTCTCCTGTCCACCGACCCTCCAGGCACTTGGAAGGCCACCCTTCGGAGGCCTCTCTGTGGTTTGGTCTCGAGCCGTGGCCTGATCCGGTCGTTGCGCTTGCCCGGACCCCTTGATGCGCCAACCCTCCCGGGTGTCTCCCGTCGCCTTCGCCATCAGCTCGGTCAACCGGATCTTCGCTTCGTTCCATCCGGGCGCGATGCCTCGACTCTCTCGCGCCCATTACCGCCGGGAGCTGATGGCCTGGTTCTTCCTTCCCGCCATGCTCGGCGCGGTCGAGGGCGGGGTCGTCGGCGTGCTCGCCAAGAACGCGTTTGAAGGCGTGATCGACAACCGCCGGCTCAATCTGGCCGTCGCGGTGCTTGCCGGCGCCCCTGCACTGGCGAACGTGACGAGCTTCATCTGGGCGGCCCTCGGTCACGGTCGGGCGAAGATCAGGCTGCTCGTGGGCATGCAGTTGGCGACCGCCGCCTTCGTCGGCTCGATCGCGCTGGCTCCTCGAAGCGGGCAGGGGCTGCTCCTGATCGTCAGCGCCGTGATCGGTGCGCGGGTGTGCTGGTCTGGTGTTCTGATCATCCGTTCCACAATCTGGGCGGTCAATTACCCGCGGAGCGACCGGGCCACGCTGGCCGGAAAGCTGGCGACGGTCCAGGCGCTGGTCCTGACCGCAGTCGCGGCCATCATCGGCGCCGCCATGAACTACGACACGGAGGCGTATCGCTACATCTACCCCGCGGCCGTGGGTATGGGACTGGTGGGCATCTGGATCTACAGCGGCCTGCGCGTGCGCGGACACCGGGCACTGCTGCGAGCCGAGCGGCAGGGCGGGCTCGGCCGCACGCAGGTCAACCCGATGGCCATGTGGCGGGTGCTCCGCGCCGATGACGCATACCGACGGTACATGGTCTGCATGTTCATCTTCGGCTTCGGCAACCTCATGCTGAGCGCTCCGCTGGTCATCATGCTCCGTGACCGATTCGAGCTCGGTGCGTTCACCAGCATTCTCATCGTCGCCTCCATTCCCACACTGCTCATGCCGGCCAGCATCCCCTGGTGGTCGAAGCGGCTGGACGACGTACACATCGTCCAGTTCCGGGCCGTTCACAGCTGGGCGTTCGTGCTCTCGATCGCCTCTTTCCTCCTCGGTGCCTTGACCATGCAGATCTGGCTGCTCTTCGTGGGCGCGGTCGTCCAGGGCATTGCATTTGGAGGCGGCGTCCTCGGATGGAATCTGGGCCACCTCGACTTCGCCCCGCCCCACCGAGCCAGCCAGTACATGGGCGTGCATGTCACGCTGACCGGAGTCCGAGGCCTGCTGGCGCCGCTGCTGGCCGTCTGGGTGTACGAGATGCTCGAGTCCCTGCGGCCCGGCACTGGGCCCTGGGCGCTGGCCCTGAGCCTTGCGCTGAGCCTGAGCGGGGCGATCGGCTTCATCCGCCTCGCGCGAACAATGCGCAAACCGGGTCCGGCCGTGTGATCCCCCCGGGGAAGGACCGGCTCGCCGGTCACCCCCCGTCCCGGTATACTCGCCGATTCGCGTCTCCGCGCGGAAGGCACGGTGGTTTCCGCCGACGTTCTGGCGTCGGAGACGGCGCGAGGGCCAATTCGCCCATCGGGTCCGGATGGTCCGGTCCCGCGTGCCACGGTGTACCGGTCGGCTCGGTCGCCTTGGTGCTTTCGATCCCGGTCCATCCCTCCAGGCCGTTGGAGCGTTCGGACCTTCCTCTTTCTTACGGAAGACGGCAAAGAACTGATGGTCGACTACAACCTGATTCAAAGCATCGGCATCGATGAGCAGGAGGCGGAAGAGCTCATCCGTCAGGCGTTCGGAGAACGGGTCGCCGGCGGCGACATGGACACCCTGCTCAAGGAGGACATGCAGGAGTTCAAGGTCGGCAACATCCTCAAGGGCAGGGTCGTCGGCAAGGCCGGCGACGACGTCGTCGTCGACGTCGGGCTGAAGTCCGAGGGCCTCGATCAACAAGAACGAGTTCGACAACTTCGAGGACATCGAGATCGGCGACAAGATCGAGGTCGCTCCTCGAGCAGCTCGAGGACGAGACCGGCGTCATCGAGCTCTCCAAGCGCAAGGCCGACCGCATCCGCGGCTGGGAGCGGATCCTCGAGAGCGAAGAGCGAAGGCGACGTCGTCGAAGGCCGCTGCATGCGCAAGATCAAGGGCGGCCTGCTGGTCGACATCGGCGTGCCGGTCTTCCTGCCCGGCGTCGCAGGTCGACATCCGCCGGCCCGGCGACATCGGCGAGTACATCGGCAAGACGATTCGCGCGTGCGATCCTCAAGATCGACGAGGAGCGGCGCAACATCGTCATCAGCCGCCGCAAGCTCATCGAGGAGGAGCGCGAGCAGGCCAAGCGGCGGCTGCTCGACACGGTCAAGGAAGGCGATCTGGTCAAGGGCATCGTCAAGAACATCGCCGACTTCGGCGCGTTCGTCGACCTCGGCGGCCTCGACGGCCTGCTGCACATCACCGACATGACGCTGGGGCCGCATCAGCCATCCGAGCGAGCTGGTCACGCATCGGCGACAAGCATCGAGGTCAAGATCCTCAAGATCGACCACGAGAAGGAGAAGATCGCCCTCGGCCTCAAGCAGAAGGAGGCAGTCGCCCTGGGAGACGATCGAGGACAAGTACCCGATCAACAGCCGCGTCAAGGGCAAGGTGGTCAACCTCGTCAGCTACGGCGCGTTCGTCGAGCTCGAGGAAGGCATCGAGGGCCTCGTGCACATCTCCGAGATGTCCTGGACCCGCCGCATCAACCATCCCAGCGAGATGGTCAGCGTCGGCGACGAGGTCGAAGTGGTGGTCCTCGACATCAACAAGGACAAGCAGGAGATCTGCCTCGGCATGAAGCAGACCGAGGTGAACCCCTGGGAGCTGGTGGCCGAGAAGTACCCGCCGGGCACGATCATCGACGGGCACGGTCCGCAACCTCGCCAACTACGGCGCGTTCGTCGAGATCGAGCCGGGCATCGACGGCCTGCTGCACGTCTCGGACATGTCCTGGACCAAGAAGATCACCCACCCCAACGAGATGTTCAAGAAGGGCGACGAGGTCCAGTGCGTCGTGCTGGACATCGACCAGGAGAAGCAGCGCGTCGGCCTCGGCCTCAAGCAGCTCGACGAGGATCCGTGGCTCGCACGCCATTCCCGACGCCTACAAGCCGGGCATGGTCGTCCACGGCAAGGTCACGAAGATCACCAACTTCGGCGTCTTCGTCGAGCTCGAGGCGGGCCTCGAGGGCCTGCTGCACATCTCCGAGCTCTCCGATCAGAAGGTCGAGAACCCGCAGGACGTGGTCAAGGCCGGCGACGAGGTGGACGTCAAGATCCTCCGCGTCGACACCGACGAGCGGAAGATCGGCCTGAGCCTCAAGCGAGCCCAGTGGGCGGCGGAGACCGACACCGGCGACCACGGACTGGACATGCCGGAGAAGGAAAAGAAGAAGGGCGGCATGGACGATCACGGTGCCCTGGGCACCGACAAGATCAGCCTGAGCTGATTGGAAAAACTCCCCGTCAGCGAATGTCAAAAGCCCACGGTCTCCCGTGGGCTTTTTTCTGGATCGGCCCGTCTGCACCCCGTTGTCCGACTCGTCAGACTCAATCACATGGCCAGGGCGAACGCATAGGATCGTCGAACGCCCGATATCGCCTCAGTCCGTTTTCAGCA
Organism: uncultured Planctomycetota bacterium; assembly: GCA_963697235.1. Taxonomy (GTDB): domain Bacteria; phylum Planctomycetota; class Phycisphaerae; order Phycisphaerales; family SM1A02; genus CAVONJ01. The sequence goes on along the minus strand of CAVONJ010000023.1, from coordinate 334,452 downwards.
GAGCGTTGCGAACGTGAGAATCGAGAGCATGAGCATTCGCTTCCGATTGTCCGTCATCGCCATCAAGCTTCGGTACAGGATCATGTCGTGTCCCTCCGGGTCTGCAGTTGTGTGCCCCATGGTATCAATGGCCGTGCCGAAACCGCGACCGACTCGAAGTCGCCGCCAGCGCTGCGGGAATCGCGATGTTCCCGGACCTGCGCTGATACCCCGAGGGTGGATGTTGCACAGACGCAACAGACGCCGTCGCGGATACGCAACGCCGTTGCTGCTGGTCATCGTGCTGCTGGCCACCGCGGGTCGGGCGGCGGCAGCGGGAACTGACGAGCAGCTCCAGCCCGACCCCCATGACGCAGTTCGGGCGTATACGACCGTGCGCGGCTGGCTGGACGACTTCCGGCTGCCTCCAGCCTCCGCGAACGATTCCCGGGTGTCGCTGAAGTCCGTCCGCGGCGTCTGCATCATCCTGCGACAGTCCGGTCGGGTCGTGGCGAGCGGGACCGACGTCTCGAACGATGCGATGATGCTGCGACGGGCCGCGGGCCGAGCCTTCGGCGAATTGCTTGGCGATCCCCTGATGGCGGCGATGCCTGAAGGACAGCAGGTGGAGATTGCCAGTCGCCTCACGTTGGAGTTGGATCTGGCCGGCCCGATGCGGCCGCTTCTCGGACGAACCTACGAGCAACTGGCTGACAACATCGTTCCCGGCCTGGACGGCCTGGCGGTCCGCCGCGGGAACAAGCTCGTCGCTCGATTCCCCGCCTTGTCCCTGGCGACCCGAGTCGGCGATGCGGCGCAAGTTGCGCCGGGGCTGGTCATCGATCTCGGACTTCCCGCGATGGACCTCGCTCAGCTGATCGCAAGGCACGGCGTCACCTTCTACCGCTTCCGCACGATTCACCTCGCGCAGCCCGAGGCGGCCTCCCTTCCCGTGGAACTCTTCCGCGGACAGGCGATCGTGCCGGAGCGCGATGTCAGCGCCGAGAGCCTTGCCGCCAGCGCCGATGCGATGGCCCGCCACATCATCCGATGCCGCTATTCCTCGCCGAGCGACCAGCCCCAGGCGCGGCTGGGGATGATGGGCGAGTATCACGAGAACCTGGATGCGTTCGATCCGCTGATTGCCTCGCCGCTTGATCAGGCTCTGCTGTCTCTCGCTCTGCAACGCTACGCCACCGCTCCCGGGATCAATCCTTCCCTCGCGGCCGAAGCCCTCTCGCTCTCCGTGGCGATTCTGGAAGATCTGGCTGTGGTCGAGCCGGCAGAGGTCGATCCGCGTCAGGACCTGCTTGCCTGTGGAGCACTGCTCTACGCGGCAGCGGGAATAGCGGATCAGCTCGAGGTCCGGCCGGACATCGACGCACTCGTCAGCGATGCCGTCGATCGAGTGCTGAGCGCGTACAGCAGGGAGCAAGGCGGCTTCGTTCGGGAAGGGGCGAACGGCGAGCCGGACCGACCGCTCGAGGCCCACGGTCAGGCGCTGGTCGCCGGTGGTCTCGCCCGGCTGCTCCGCTCGGGCGCCAGGGAGGTGGACGCCTCGATCATCCGTACCGCGCTGGACCGGGCATGGACCGCTGACCCGACGACGCTGGTCGCCCTGTTGCCGTGGTGCGCCTGGGCGGAGATCGATCTGGTTCAGGCCACCGGAGATCCACTGGCCAATCGGGAACGGTTGCTCGCGCTGCGCACCATTCTGAACGGGCTGCGCGTCGGCTCCGGCGGGCTCGAGGGTCCCGCCGATGAACGCGGCGGCTTCGCCCTGACGGGCGAATCCGGGCGGCCTTTCGCGACAGCCCAGAGCCTCAGACCCGCGGCCTTCCTCGCCACGATCCTCGGCGAGCCGGCGCTGACCTCACCCGGGGAGGCGATGCTCGAGCTGGGGCGACACCTCCGCACGATCCGGTTCCTGATGCAGCTGACGGTCCGGGAAGAGGACGCCTGGCGCTTCCGCAACCCCGACCGGACGATCGGCGGCGTGCGGGTGGCCACGTGGGAGTACCGCCAGCCGGCGGCCGCTCAGGCCCTGGGGCTGCTGACCGCCGCCGAGACGCTCATCAGCCTAAACCGCCTCGCCGCCCCTGACGCGGGGGACTCATCGGCGAACACGCCGGCTTCGGAACGATTCCTGAACCGCGACGTCGAACCGCGGGAGCGGTGAATGATCCGCTGATTTTGGCGGTGATCTCCGACTGCCGAATATACTTGTGGCATCGAGTACAGAGGGACCGTGCCGGTTCTGGAGCAAAGTCAATGAGATATGTGGCATCAATCGTGGCCGCGGGCGTCGTGGCAACAGCCTCGACCTCTTTCGGGCAGAGCCTTTCCGATCGCATCAACTACGTGATGCAGCAGCGGGCAAGCGCCGAGGCTCGGAACACGTCCAAGGCCGAGATGTTGAGCACGCTGATCTACACGGACCTGACCGTGCAGTTCCAGGACACGCCTGCCCGCGACGCCTTGAGGTACGTGCAGACCGTCACCGGAGTGAATATCGTCGGCCGGTACAACGACGATCGAACGGGGACCGGCATTGATCCGGAGACCCCGATTGTCCTCGATGTGGCCAACCAGCCGGCGCTCTCGGTTCTGGAAATGATCCTCGATCAGTGTCAGGGCCTCGCGTTCGATGAGGAGTGCACATGGCAGTTGCGGACCGGTTTCGTGGAGGTCGGCACGAAGGAGCGATTGAACGCCGCGCGGGAGATTCGCTACTACCCGATTCGAGACCTGCTGTTCGTCCCGCCGTACTTCAACAACGCCCCTGAGCTCGACGTCGAAGCGGCCCTCAACCAGGGCAACACCGGTGGCGGTGGTGGAAGCGGCGGCGGTGGCGGCGGTGGATTCGGCGGCGGCGGCGGCGGTGGCGGCGGCGGCGGCGGTGGTGGTGGCGGGGGCGGTGGGAGCATCTTCGGCGATCCCGGCGAAGAGGATCCTCGCATCCCCGAGACGGAGCTCGCCCAGGAGATCATCGACCTCATCGTCGAGACCGTGGATCCGGAGAACTGGCTTCAGAACGGCGGCGACGCCGCGTCGATCCGGTACTACCAGGGAACGCTGATCATCCGAGCGCCCGATTACATGCAGCGGCAGATCGGCGGATATCCGTTCGCCGTCCGGCCAACGCGCGCCACGGTGATGTCCAATGCGCAGCCCCGCTACGTCACGTTCACGGGCTCGTTGTCGAACGTCACCAACGCCGGCTTCCGGGAGTCGGACGCCGATCAGTTCGGCGGCTCCGGCGGCTTGAGCGCTCCGTAGCGGCCATACGGGGGGGCACACTCGCTCTCGTGCGGCCCCGGGTCTCCTGATCCCGCGAATCGCTGCCTGGGTCGTGAGCGCTGGTCCCGAGCCCCTACCCGTCAGGGAGCGGTCTGGCCCTGCTCTTCACGCAACTCCATCGCGCGGCGCTCGAGTTCAGCCCAGGCCGCGCTTCCCCGCAGCGTCGCCTCCAGATCCTCGTCGGCATCGGCCGCATCGAGGAGGTTGGCGTCGATCTCCCTTCCGTCCAGCTTCATGAGGACGAACGTCCGGTAGGTTCCTTCCGGCTCCCGGAGCGTCTCCTTCCGCACGACGTGCGAACCAAGCAGCGACTTGCTGGCCACGATTGTGTTGACGTCCTCGAACCGCTGCGTCAACTGCAGATTGCCGCTCGAGGCGATCTGCTCCTGGAAGCTCCGCTGCAACACGTCGACCCTCGACTCGATCGAGACGGCCATCTCTTGACGAGCCTGATTGATGGCCAGATTCTCGGACATGTTGGGCGTGGCCCCCCGTCCCTGGGCCGATTCGTAGATGATGCCGTTCGCGGTCGCGGGGATCTCCCGGTACCAGTCCGGAGCGAAATCGCGAACGAGATCGGTGCGATCGGAAACCGCGCCCGTCTGGTCGGTGTGAAGCTGACTGCTCTGGGGCCGACCGGTCTGACAGCCACCTGCGAGAAACGCCGCCGTCAGCGCGAATGCTTCGATCACGATCCGTGTCATGGGCAAGGGTCCAATTGGTCGCTGCTGCATGAGATCCTCGTCCTCCAGAATACCGTTCCCAGGGCGAGCCCTCCTGCCGACACCCGACAGCGCCGGGAGATTCCACCGCAATCGTAGATCGGATTTCGGGAGCCAGCCGACGACATGGATCGACAGAGATCGCACGGGTGCTCTCCTTCGCCGCCGGCGACCGCAGCGAGCGACGATCCCGACCCTCACCCTCACCGCCCTGACCGCTTGGATGGGCGGCTGCTTCGGCGCGTTCGATCACCACCGCCTCGAGATCCGAACCGAGCTGGAGACCGGTGACTATGACCTCATTGCGCAAGACCTGGACGATCCCGCGATTCGCGCGACCTACGACGATGGCAACGAACTGCTCTGGGCACTCGATCGGGGTAGCGTCGCGCTCGCGCTGGACGACGCGCCAACCGCCATCGATGTCTTCAACCAGGCCGAGACCACCATGGATACGCGCCGCCGGCAGCATCCGGCAGAAACGCTGGCCGCCATCCTCATCAGCGATCGACTGACTCCATACCTCGGCGAGCCCTATGAGGACATCTACGTCAACGTCATGAAGATGCTGGCCCATCTCGAGGAGGGTCGAATCCAGGGCGGCGCCACCGTGGAGGCGCGTCGGCTCGCAACCAAGGTCGATCTGCTGCGCGATGAGTACCTGTCCCAGGAGGGAAGGATCCAATTCATGAGCCGGCAGCCCGGCGGCACGGCCCAGATCTTCCGGAACAACCCGGTGGCCACGACCAGCAACGGTGAGTTCATCGACTCGACTCTGGGAACCTACCTCACCGCGGTGACCTATCTGTACACCGGAGATCGCGCGAATCAGGCCGTCGCCGCCCGGCGCCTCCGAGAGGCCATCGAGGCCGAGGGAGATCTCCTCAGTCAGGTCGATGTGCGGCACTTCAAGGACCTCGGCTCGCGAGAGCCGGAAGACGCCAACGTGCTCGTCGTCGCCCTCTCCGGCCAGAGCCCCGAGAAACGGGCCGAGGCCTTCGGACCGCTCATTATCGACGGTACACCGATCTACTTCGAGCTGCCCGTGCTCCGCAATCCAATTCGCCAGATCGTTGCGGCGCGGGTTGTGGACGAGCCGCTGCCGGCGGGACCGCGGCACAACACCGAGCTTCACCTCATCGAAGACCTCGGCCTGGTCGCCTACGAAAACCACCGGCGACAGCTGCCGCTGACCTATCTTCGCACCGTGCTCAGAGCGATGGCCAAGTCGATCGCCATTCGAGCCGTCCAGCATGCGGCCAGAGAAGAGCATGATCGTCGGCCGGAGACGCTCGCAACGATCAGCGGTCTGCTCCTGCTGGCAGCGACCGAGCGGGCGGATCTGCGCGGCTGGACGCTGCTCCCAGGGCAGGCCCACGTTGGCCTGCTCTCGCTCAGCCCCGGTCGCCACCGTCTCACTGTCGAGTTTCTCGACAGCCGAGGAACCGTCATCTTCCACTCTCCATCCAGGGACATCATGGCCGGAGCGCGTCCGCTCACCACGCTCGTGGAGCACTGCTGGAAATGAGTGGGACACGACTGGGAGATGAATGGACGATGAACCGCACTGTCATGGCCATCGTGCACCGGTCGACGGTGAGCGCTCTCGTGCTACTCGTCGCGTGTCTGATCAGCGCGTGTCAGACGGACACTCCCGCGATCGGTCGCCCGGCCTGGATCGATCGCCCGTCGATCGATTGGCCGGAGGATCGGTACTTCTCGGCGGCCGCCGCCGGGAGCAGCCGCCAGGAGGCGGCTGACGCGGCGCTCGCCCGGCTGTCCCAGCGCATTGCCGTACAGGTGCAGAGCCGCGAGGTCATGCGCTCCACCGCGGTGGCCGACACGCGACTTGGCCATCACGAGCGCACGACGCTCGAGCGCACGGTCGAGCTGGGCAGCGCGGTCCTCCTGCTGGGCGCAGAAGTGCTCGAGACATGGGAAGAGCCGCACGAGGAGACCTTTGCCGCGCTTGCGGTGCTCGATCGAGCCGCCTCTGCCAAGGCGTACGATCGAGAGATCGAGCGGCTGGCGAGCAGAGCGGGGACCGAAGAGAGCGCCGCCGCAGAGGCGACGTCGACCTGGTCGCAATTCGTACACCTGGGCGCGGCTCTTCGCGCTGTCGAGGTGCACGATCAGTTCGTCCAGATCCGCGCGGTCGTGGCGCCGGAGAGTCAGTCCTGGGATCGACCGCAGACGCTTCTCTCCCCATCGCTCGAAGCCCAGCACCGGTCCTTGCAGGGGCAGATCTCCTGCACCATCGAGCTGATGGACCAGTCGCCGGACGAGCTCGGCAGGGCCTTGCACGGCGCGCTCGGCGATGCCGGGATACCGGTGGCCCGGAACGCGCCGGCGACAGTGCGGGCTCGGCTTCGCTATGAGGCCGTACCGCGCCCGTTCTTCCAGCGACGCGACCACGTGGTCGAGTGGCGCGTTCTTCTCGAGCTGATCGACGCCCAGGACAGCCCGACCGCCGACTCGGTCACCCTGGAGGGATCCGGCTGGGGGCTGACGATCGACGACGCCTCTCGGTCGGCATTGCGGGCGGCGGAGCGGAGCGTCGCGGTCGATCTCGCCCCGTTGCTCATCCAGCTGCTCTATCCTGACGCGCGGTCATCGCTGGACACCGCCCCGAGGCTCCCCCGATGAGGAGATCACGATGCTGAAGAAAGTCCGTCCGTTGGCCTTGTTCCTGATTGCGTTCCTCGTCGGCTGTCAGCCCCAGCGCGTGGTCCAGCGCGTCGATCCCACACAGGTCATGGATCTGCAGGGCGGCTTCGATGAGGATGACGCCCGAGAGATCTCCACCGCCATGATCGACGATGCGCTCCAGCGGCCATGGATCGAACAGTGGACGGCCACGCACGGTCGGAAGCCGACGATCATCGTGGGTGATCTGCTGAACAACACGAGCGACTACATCGATGCCCGGCTGATCACCAAGTCGCTCGAACGGGAGCTGCTCAATTCTGGTCGGGTGGCGATCGTCGCCGCCAGCGACGAGCGCGACCAGATCCGCGCCGAGCGGCGGCAGGGACAAGACTGGAGCAGAACCGAGACGGTGAAGCGCATGGCCTTCGAACTGGGCGCTGACTTGATGCTGATCGGCTGGATCGGCGAGGATGTGGAAGTGTCGCGGGACCGGGAGCGGCGCATCCGCTATTACCAGGTCTCGCTGGAGCTGGTCGACCTGGAGAGCAACGAGAAGGTCTGGATCGGAACCCACGACATCGAGAAGCGCATCACGAACTGAACGACGGCCACCGGACGAGCCCGGGAGGTGCAGCATGCCAGCGGTCGTCGTCAGGATCCATCCCGAGCCCGGACTTCTCGCCAAATCGTCGCGAGGGTCCATAGAACGTTCGCTGGCAAGGAGATGAGGCCATCGAGGCGGAGACGGCTTGTCATGCCTTCGACGCCTCGATGTGCCGAAAGCGACGCCGCCAGCGGGCGGTCTATGGAGCCGCAGCAGATGGTGGTGAGAAGTGCGGGCTAGCGTCGGACGCGGCGCCGCCCTGCGATTTGGCGTCCTCTTCGGCACTCTTGCCCAGCACGTAGAAGTCGAACCACTCCACGTCCCATTTCATCTTGGCCTTCCGGTGCGAGTACTTCTGGAGACCGTGACCGGTGCCAGGATAGATGACGAGCTCGGTGGGAACCTTGAGGTAATGGTGCAAGGCGCGGTACAGGCTCTTGCTGTGCTCCGCCGGCACCCGTTCGTCCTTCTCTCCGACGTGAATCAGCGTTGGCGTCACGACCTTGTCCACGTTGTAGAGCGGTGAGGCCTCGTGCATCCGCTGGGGGTTGGTCCAGGGCAGACCACGTGAGAAATTGATGACGTGGCCGGGCGTATCCTCGATCGACCACTGCATCACGGTGTCGAAGACGCCCGCTCCGCTGCTCGCGGCCTTGAATCGATCGGTGGTGGTGATCAGGCAGTTGGTGAGATAGCCACCGTTGCTCCACCCCATCACCGCGAGACGGTCGGGATCGGCGATCCCCTCCGCGATCAGCATGTCGACGCCCGAGAGGATGTCCGCGACGTCCAGATTGTTCTTGTTGCCGATCAGATCGGTGAGGAACCGGTCGCCGTACCCGGTGGAGCCGCGGTAATTGGGGCTCAAGAGCGCCCAGCCCCGGGCGGCGAAGAGCGTGCGACCGTAGATCCAGAACTGGAAGGCGTACTTCGTCGACGCGGTCGGGCCGCCGTGAATCTCGACGACCAGGGGAAGCGGGCCGTCGCCGTCCTCGTAGTCCGGCGGCAACTCCAGGATGCCTTCCACTGCGGTTCCATCGGCGCTGGTCCAGGAAACGACGCGCACCTGCGGAAGCTTCCACCGCTCGACCTGGGGATTGATGGAGGTCACGCGCCGGTACTCGCCCCGCCCATCCGTGGGCATGACGTACAGATCCGCGGCGTGGCGAGGATCACGCATGAGCACGACCATCCGCTCGCCGGCGTCGGAGAAGCCGAACTGCTCGATCACAACATCGCCCGGCGTGAGCGTCCGCATCTCCGGCTTCGCCACCAATCCCGCCTCGGCGATCCGGTACACGCGGCTGCGTGCGCGCTCCTCCGCAATGAAGCACAGGTCGTCCGTCCCCGGAAGCCAGGCCATTCGACCTTCGACGGACACCTCGTTCGGCCGCTCGATCTTCCGGATGACCGGCTCGCCGTCGCCGTCGAATCGAGCGACGAAGACCTCAGCAGGGTAGCCGTCGAAGTCGACGCGGAAGGCCAGGGCGCGCCCATCGCTCGACCAGGTCGGGGAGACGATCCATCCGTAGGGCGACGGTGCCTCCTCCCGCCACTGCCGGTCGGGCAGACGGGAGATTCGTCCCGTGGTCCGGTCGTACACGTCCACGGCGGACCAGCCCTCGTTGGTGATCAGCTCCTGGGTGGGCGTGGTCACCATGGCGATCCGATGCTCGTCGGGTGAGACGGCAAACGCGCCGATCACGCGCTTCTCGTCGATCAGCTTCTCGCCTCGCCAGGACGAAAGATCTACCTTCCAGAGCTCTGAGAAATCAACGACGCCATGGCCGTACTCGAGCTCGTCGAACTCCTGGCGCAGCGCTCGCCAGTGATCCTCGTCGACTTCTTCGGTACTCGTCGTGTAATAGAGCGATTCACCGTTCCGGCTGAGCGTGAACGCCTGAACGCCCCGGGCTAATCTCGTGACGGGGAAGATCGACCCGCCCGAAGCCGCGACGCGCCAGACCTGCTTCTTGCCGTTGTACGGCGGATCGTCTCCTTCACCCTGTGTGCGAGCGCTGAGGAAGTAGATCCACTGGCCGTCGGCGCTCCACTTCGGGTCGGTGTCCGCCTCGGAATCGAAGGTCAAACGGGTGATGCGGCCGGACTCGGTGTCGACTTGCCAGAGATCCGTGTTTCGAGCGTCGTTCTCAGGCTCCCACCGCATCTCCGTGTAGGCGACGAAGCGACCGTCCGGCGATGGCTCGATCGAGGTGATGAACGCCAGGCCGAAGTAGTCCTCGAGCTCGATGTCGTGATTACGCTCTGGGGCCTGGCCGGCGACCAGGCTGGGAAGGATCAGCAGCACGGAGCCGGTGAGGAGCAGGCGGAATCGGCGCATGGTAGAGGCCCCTAGTAGCAGCCCGTTGAAGAAGTCGATTTCGCCCCATAGTAACTTGACCGTGACCGACCGCCCGTCAATCGCCTCCGATGAGATCGAAGACGGTCCCGAACACCGACCCTTCACCGACGTTCTTGCCGCCCGCCTTGGGCGCGGCGGCATACACACGATCGGCAAGGCGGCTGAAGGGCAGAGTCTGAAGCCAGACTTCGCCCGGACCGGTGAGGGAGGCGTAGAAGAGACCCTCGCCGCCGAAGAGCTTGTTCTTGATCCCTTTGACCCACTGCACGTCGTAGGTCACGGTTTGCTCGAAGCCCACGAGGCAGCCAGTGTCCACCCGCAGCGTCTCGCCCTGCTCGAGCCGACGCCGCAGGACCGAGCCTCCGGCATGAAGGATCGCGAGTCCTGTTCCGTCACTCGAACTGATTCGCTGGAGGATGAATCCCTCACCGCCGAAGAAGCCGACACCGAGCCTCTTCTGAAAGGCGATGTCGACGTCGATGCCGCGCGCTCCGCACAGGAACGCGTCCTTCTGGCAGATGATCTGACCGCCGTGGTCCGCCAGCTCGACCGGGACGACATGCCCCGGATACGGCGCCGCGAAGCCCACCTCGCGACGCTGCTGGCCTGCGTTCGCGAACATCGTGATGAAGAAGCTCTCGCCGGTGACCACGCGCCGCCCCGCTTTGAAGAGCTTGCCGAACAAACCGCTCTCCTGACCGCTCATGGACAGGCTCGTGCCCATCTCGATGTCCGGATCCATGAACATCATGGCTCCGGCCTCCGCCACCACGGCTTCCTGGGGATCGAGTGTCACCACGACCGCCTGCAAGTCGTCGCCGATGATTCGATAGTCGATGATGTCTGCCGCCACGTTCGGATCCCTTCTGGTCTGGAGTCGGGCGCCGCGAAGAACGCCTCACCGTGATCGACGGTATCGCCAAGTCTTCTTGATCGTCGAGAGGCCGTACGACTTTCATCGGAACTTGACCAAACGCCGGTCCAGCGGGACGGATCATGCACCGTCCCGGGCTTCCCCTGATCCCAAGGGCAACGGACGATGACGCCGTGACCGGCCCGAGTTCCGCTCTCCCGCTGCCCCACCGAGACGACTGAGATTGGCTCTGCCGGCCCCGTCCGTTGTCAGCGAACGAGCGCGCTCGTCCGCAGAGACTCGCCGTAGAGCGCAAGACCTGCTCTGCCTAGGCTGCCGTCAATCGTGACGGAGGGCCTCGATCGGGTCCTTGCGGCTGGCGACGACCGCGGGGTAGATACCAAACGCCAGCCCCACGAGCGTGGCCACGGTGAAGGAGACGACGATCGACCAGACGGTGACCTGCGTCTCGAGGTTCACGCTGGTCTCGACGGCCCGCCGAACGATGGGAAGTTCCAGCAGCCAGGGCAGACCGCGCCCGAGCAGCAGCGAGAGTCCGACACCAAGTCCGATGCCGAGCAGGCCTCCCACGGCCGAGAGCGATCCGGTCTCCACCAGGAACTGGGCGACAATGTGCTTGCGGGTCGCGCCAGCGCGCGACGAATGCCGATCTCCCGGGTCCGTTCGGTCACCGAAGCGAGCATGATGTTCATAATGCCGATGCCGCCGACAAGCAGGCTGATCGCGGCGATGGCGATGAGGACGATGTTCCAGACCAGCTGCGTCTTCTTGACGTTCTCGAGAAGCTCCCAAGGAACGATGACCTGGACGTCCGACAGCGCCGAGTGATCGGTGGCGATGATTCGCTTCACCCGTTCCGACGTCTCGATGACTCGATCCGTGCTGTCCGCGGTGACGTACGCCTCGGAGACCTCGACCCGCTCACCGCTGAAGCTGCCGGACTGCCGCTTGAACACGATGTCGCCAAACTCCAGCTCGGCCGTCGTCAGCGGCACGTGAATGTCTCGGTTCAGGTCCCGACCCACGAGGGCAGCGCCGGTTCCGCCCGCCAACCCGACGGGCCTGAGGAGACCCACCACCTGGAACATCCGATCGCCGATCCGGATCGTCTGCCCGAGAGGATCTTCCAGGGGGAAGAACTGTCGCGCCACCTGGTCGCCGATGACCGCCACCTGCGCCCGGTGCTCGAGATCCTGATCCGTGAGGTAGCGCCCGCGTGCCAGGTGGAGCTTCGCCACGTCGATCAACTCCGGCGTGGTCCCGAACGTCTGGCTGAGCAACCGCTTGTCGCGGTAGGAGATCTCGTCCCCCACTGCCTTCAAGGGCACGATGTTCGCCGCATCGGCCATGAAGTGCTCCAGCCGCCGCAGATCGGTCCGAGTGATGCCGAAGGACGCCACGAAGGAGCGCTGCTCACCGCCGAAGTTGCTCGATTCTGGCGGACGGACGGACCGGACGATCACGTTGGTGGCCCCCAGTGCCTCGATGTCGCGCAGCGCCGCCTGCTTGTTTCCCTCGCCGATGGCGACCATCACGATGACCGCGCCGACGCCGAGGATGATGCCGAGGCTGGTCAACACCGACCGCAACAGATGGAGGCGGAGGTTGCTGAGGCCGAGGCGGATGGTTTCGAGGAGGAAGTTCATCGGATGAGCGTCATTATTCGCCGGAAATCATCCTGGGGATGGATTGATCTGCACCGGCAACTCGCCGACGGGCGATGGAGGCATCAAAGGAGGCCGGCAGCGTCTCGCCTCCGAGGTGATCGATGAGAAAACGAACCGCCGCTTCGACCACCCGCGCCGGCGGGTCCGATCCTCCCGGCGACCACAGGTCGTAATCGGCCCAGGACAGGGTGATCCGGTGGATCGATTCCCGAGCCGCCTCGTGCCGCACCGCAACCTGGAAGGCCCATCCCCGTGCGCTCGCCTCCTCCTGAAGCACTCGAATCTGATCCACGCCGATCGCTCCTGAAGGCCGCACCGAAGAGGTGATTCACGCCATCAGCGGCTGCGGCTGTTCTGGCTGATAGGTCAGCGGGAGATCGACGTAGAACGTCGCCCCCTGCCCTGGCTTGGAGACGAAGGAGACCGTCGCCCCGACCAGTTCCGCCAGTTCCTTGCAGATGGCCAGACCCAGTCCGGTGCCGCGATACTTGCGTGTGTGGCTGCTGTCGATCTGCCGGAACTTCTCGAAGATGACGTCCTGCATGTCTTCTGGAACGCCAGGCCCGGAATCGCTCACCGCCATGCGAACGCCCATCGAGTTGTCCTGTCGCGTGACCCGGTCAGCCGAGATGGTCACCGTCCCGCCGGTCGGGGTGAACTTGATTGCGTTCGAGAGAAAGTTGAACACGATCTGCTGCAACTTCCCCGGGTCCGTCTCGACCATCGGAACGTTGGAGCCGAGCTGAGCACGCAGCGTGATGTCCTTCTTCTCGGCCTGCGGCCCCATGATTCCGAGCAGTCCTTCGATCAGATCGCTCACGCTCGTCGGCTCGATCGTGATCTCCATTCGACCCGCCTCGATCTTGGCCATGTCGAGCAGTTCGTTGATCATCTCGAGAAGGGCACGGCCGCTGGTGAGGATGTTGTTGATGTAGCGCAGGCGCTTGACGTCCGGCTGCGTTTCACGGGTGGCGATTTCTTCGAGCAACTCCGTGAAGCCGATGATCGAGTTCAGCGGTGTCCGCAGCTCGTGACTGACGTTCGCCAGGAACTCGCTCTTGAACCGATTCGACTCGAAGAGACCCACGTTGGCCTCGGCCAGCTCGTTGACCTTGAGATCCAGACTCTCGTTCATTGACTGAAGCTGGACCTGACTCTGCTCGACGCGGGCGAGCATCGTGTTGAAAGCCTCCGAAAGCTGCTGGAACTCGTCACCCGTGTTGATCTGCGAACGGATCGTCAGATCCCCTTCCTGCACCCGCTCCGTAATCTCTCGCAGCTTGCGCACTGGACTCAGGATGATCTTCGTCAGGATGAGATAGAAGACGAGGACGGCCAGCAGGCTGCCGACCAGACCGGCCGCGATGATGTAGATGCGGCTTCTCAGCAGCTGCCCTTCGGCGAACTGGCGCGTGCGGTCCACGACCAGGATGGCTTCCAGACGCTCCTCCGTGCTGCCGGAGCCGTCCGACCCCTGCGATCCGCGAATCGGAACCGCATAACGGTAGAGCCGTTGACCTTCCACCTTGGCCTCCGAGAAGTACCCGGTCTGATCGGGATCGGCCCGAAGACGCTCGACTGCCTCGGCGAGGAACCGCTGCTCGGGATCGTTCGAATCGATCAGATCGACGGGGATCAGCTCCATGGCCAGGTGGGAAGGAGTTGCTCCCTGGCTCGTCGCACTGCCGGACGACGACTCACCGTCATCGAGGCGGATCCGCCCCGCTCGCCACGCCTCGGCGAGACGACGGGCCACCTCGACCTGCTCTTCCTGAACCATTGAGGATGTATGGAACCACGGAACGGCCAGCGCACCGGTGAGGATCACCACGACCGCGAAGCCGAAGAGCAGGTGGGACTTGTTGGCCAGGCTGATGCCGGAAGACATGGGATCGGACCAGCACTCGTCGAATCAACAGGGAAGAACGAAGCGGAACACGGAGCGTGGCTGAAGCCGCGACGGCCACCGCACGATGCCGATCAGGTGGCCGCGGACCGAGGTCATCACGTTGCGGACGTTGGAAAGGACCAATCGAATTCCCGGCTTCGGTGCAGGGCTCGAGCCGCCTGCTCCACGCACCGGCGACAGATGACCGCGTGCTCATCCATGGGACTCTGCCATCCCGCTTCACCGGCCCGGCCCAACGCGTTCCGGTCTTCCTCCGACTCGAGGCACATCGGACATCGGTACGCCGTCGGACCGCCGGGTCCGTCCTGGAGCACGAGTGCGGTGTACGCCACGGTCAGACATCTGCCGCATACGCAACTGCCGCGGTGCCCTTCGATCATCGGAACTTCGTCGGTCCAAGGTCGATGACAGAAATCGCACAGAACGTCGCCCTGTTCGACGAAGTCAGGATTGGTGCCGGGTCGACGCATCGGCTCTAGTATAAGCTCGCCGCGCAAACCGTCCTTTATCGCTTGACGAGGGTCATGCCGAAGAAGGGCCGTCCCTCCCGGGCGAACTTCCGTTCGTAGTTGGTCCCGACCAACTCGCCCGGCGCGGCCGATGGCGTTGGTTGGAAGGGACACCGAAGGAACAAGTTGGCGTGCCGACGCGTGAGCTCCTCGTACCACGCCCAAAGCGTCTGGTGATCGGTGACCAGACGAAGTTCACCGGCCGGTCCCAGCACGCGGTGCATCTCGCAGAGCATCCGGTCTTGCAGCACGCGTCGCTTGTGGTGTCGTTTCTTCGGCCACGGATCCGAGAAGTACAGGTGGATCACCGAGGCCACGCCATCGGCACACCAGAATCGCAGGAACTCGGCAGCATCCGTCCGCAGCATCCGCGCGTTGTCGATCCCGTGCCGCCGAAGCCGGTCGGCTGCATATCGAAAGTAGCCGGCCGTTCGCTCGATTCCCAGAAAGTTCGTTCCCGGGGCCGACTGCGCCTGCTGGATGAGGAACGTTCCCTTTCCCGAGCCGATTTCGATCTCCAACGGATGCTCGGGATGATCGAACCAGAGGCGGGGATCGATCCGACCTTTCTCCACTGGCGGCAGGTCGTCGATCCCGTATCCATCGGTGATGAGCGGCTTGCCCCGCGATACGTTCATTGGCTGCGGCGAGCTCTCCGAAGCGGGTACGGCGCAGATCACTCCTTCTTCCCGCTCTCCTCCGCTCGCTCCCAGGGAATATCGCGTCCATCCGACCACAGCTCCTCGAGCGCATAGTACTCGCGCTGCATCGGCTCGAAGAGATGGACGACCAGATGGATGAAGTCGATGACGATCCACGTTGTAGCCGCGTCCTCGCTCGAGCGAAAGCAGGGGTGCCCAGTCGAATCACCCAGATCCTCGAGTTCCGAGGCCACGGACTTCATCTGGCGATCGCTGGTTCCGGATGCGATCAGCAAGTAGTCACACACTTGACTGATCCCGCGCACGTCGATCAGCCGCACCTCTTCGCAGTGACGATCGTCGAGGAGTCGCGCCGCTTCCTCCGCGAAACTGCGCAGCCGCTTCAGCTCCTCTGGTGACATGACGCTGGCCATGAGGTCAGTTCCAAGGCGCCCGTCTAGCAGCCCGTTGAGAAAGTGGTTCGCCGGATGAGTGCGATGCCTTTCGTTCCGGCAGCGTCGACGAACCGACGGCACATTCCAGCGACATTCCTAGGTTCGGCGACGTTGCCAGGGCGAAAGTGATCGTGCTCGGTTGGTGATCTGACTTCTTCAACAGGCTGCTCGTGCCGGGGCCGCCGCTCGACCGACCGGCGGTTGATCGCCCAAGGCTGCGGGGACGAGCAGCGGCGGACTCACTGCAGTCGCGCGACTCGCTCACAGGCCGAGCATTGCCCCGATGAAGGGGCTGAACTTCACGATCAGACCGGCGAAGACGACCGAGACGATCGCGATGAGCTTGATGAGGATGTTCAACGAGGGACCGGACGTGTCCTTGAAGGGATCGCCGACGGTGTCGCCGGTCACACCCGCCTTGTGAGCATCGGACCCCTTCCCACCGTAATGACCCTTCTCGATGTACTTCTTGGCATTGTCCCACGCGCCGCCTGCATTCGCCATGTAGATGGCCACCGCGAAGCCGCAGGTCAATCCCCCCACCAGAAGGCCCATGACGCCGCCGACGCCCAGGACCAGACCAACGACGATCGGTACGACGATGGCCATCATCGAGGGAACGACCATTTCCTTCTGGGCCCCCGCCGTGGAGATGGCCACGCATTCCGCGTAGTCTGGGAATCGCTTCCCATCGACGTCGACGTGCTTCGGCCAGTTCATCGGATTGGCGATCTGTTCCTCGGTCATGCCCTGTTTCCGGAACGCGTCCTTCATGATGCCGAACTGCCGCCGACATTCGTTCATCATCTGGTAGGCCGCCCGGCCGACCGCCTTCATGGTCATCGCGCAGAACGCGAAGGCCAGCAGCACGCCGAGGAAGACACCGCCGAGCACGCGGGGGTTCATGAGCGTGACGTCGTAGTACCCGAGGATCTGTCTGATCTCCGCCCGGTTGATCGGCACGAGCTCGAAGTGGACTGCGTCACCATCGACGGACGCGGTGACATGGAAGCTGTTCGTATCGGGATCGAGGGGACCATCGAAGCTGATCCGGTCGCCCCGCTTCAGGTGACGATTGATCCGCGCGGCAATTCGCTCGCTGGCGAGAACCACGCCGCCGAACGCGCTCTCGTCGCTGCGCTGCACGACGGAGAACTGCCCATATCCCTGGAATTCGCCGACGTACGCTCCCCCCGGGGCCCCCGCGAGCAGAGCGGACGCCTGGACATCCTGACTCAACTGGCTGTTCAGACTGTTCTGCACGACGGAGATGTACGCCGCCAGCAGTGCCATCGCCGTGAGCGCGGCCGAACCGATGGCGAAGCCCTTGCCGGTTGCGGCCGTGGTGTTGCCCAGCGAATCGAGCATGTCGGTTCGCTCGCGCACGTAGGCTGGTTGTCCGGTCATCTCGGCGTTGCCGCCCGCGTTGTCGGCAATCGGTCCGTACGCGTCGGTGGCGAGCGTGATGCCGAGCGTGGACAGCATGCCCACGGCGGCAATGGCAACGCCGTACAGGCCGAGCAAGAAGTTGTCGGCACCGCCTGCAAAGGAAAACGCGAGGAGGATAGCGATCACGATGGTGGCAATCGGCACCCACGTGGAGATCATGCCCACGGCGATACCCGCGATGATCACCGTGGCCGGTCCGGTCTGGGCCTGCTCGGCGATCGACTGCGTGGGCTTGTGCTCATAGCTCGTGTAGTACTCTGTGGCGAAGGCGATGATGAGCCCGGCGAGTAGTCCGGTCACGATCGAGCCCCAGATGCCGAACCAGTTGACCGCGTCCACGCTTCCGAGCACGGTCCACAGGAGCCACAGCGCGGCAACGGTGATGAGGGCCGAAGCCGCCCAGACGCCCATGTGCAGGCTCTTGAGCAGCTGGCTGAAGCTCGCATCCTCCTTCGCGCGAACGACGAAGACGCCGATCAACGAGCACACGATGCCGATGCCCGCCAGAGCGATCGGCGCGACCGCCAGCTTGATCGCGGCGACGGCGGACTCCTCGCCCATCGCCGTCGCGGCCGCGGCGCGAGCGCCATCGTGGCGAGAATCGAGCCGTAGTAGGATTCGTACAGGTCGGCGCCCATGCCCGCCACGTCGCCGACGTTGTCGCCGACGTTGTCTGCGATCGTCGCCGGATTCCGAGGATCGTCTTCGGGAATGCCGGCCTCGACCTTCCCGACCAGATCGGCGCCAACATCCGCGGCTTTCGTGTAGATCCCGCCGCCGACGCGAGCGAAGAGCGCCTGAGTCGAGGCGCCCATGCCGTAGCTCAGCATCACCGCGGTGATGCCAACCAGCGTCTCATCGGGGAAGAACGTGTTCCAGATGAAGAACCAGGCCGAGACATCCAAGAGCGCGAAGCCGACCACGACCAGACCCATGACGGCGCCAGCCCGGAACGCCACGCGCAAGCCATCATTGAGTGACTGCTTGGCGGCGAACGTCGTCCGAGCGGAGGCGTTGGTGGCCATCTTCATACCGAACCAGCCGCAGAGGCCGGAGAAGAGGCCCGCGACGGGCACGCCGATCGCCGTCATCTTCGCCTGAATCCCGGCGAGGCCCAGGAGAATGAGGATGATCACCAGCACGACGAACACCATGGCGACCACGCGGTACTGCCGGCGAAGGTAGGCCATGGCCCCCTGCCGGACCGCCTCGGCGATCTCGACCATGTCCTCGTCGCCTTCGGACTTCGCCATCACGCCGCGACTGAATGCGAACGCGGCCACGAGCGCCAAGACCGCACCAATCGGACCCAGCACGTAGGGCCAGGCGTTTTGCAGGATCTGAGTCATGTCGGCAAGCACGAGCGCGTCCACGGGGCGTCTCCTGTCTCACTTGATACCGCAGTGCGAAGCGAAATCGATCGGACGAACGGCAGAGAAGATAGCAAGTGAGCCCATCGCGTGTCGCGGAGGACGACGCCGAACTGGATCAGCCGGTCGGGCCGGCCGGGGAGACCGCGATCGTCGCCGGCAGCCAGTACCAGGCGAACCCGTCGAGTGCTGGGGCTCATGAGGCGCATTCGGCAGAAGGGCTCAGCGACCGGGTCCGCCCTTGCCGCGAGCAGGGGGACGTGACGGTGCACCAGTTCGGCCGGGGGGCGCCCCGACCCGCCCCACCCGCTGGACGGTCTTCCGCTGGGCACGGCGCCGCCGCTCGGACGGCTTCTCGAAGTACTGCCGGCGCTTGATGTCCTTGGTCAAGCCCTCTTTCTCACAGAGCTTCTTGAAGCGACGGAGCATCTGTCCGACGGACTCGTTCTGACGTGCCTTGATTCGAATCGGCATGGACCGGTGCCTTCTCCTTGAGGGATGGGAACCGGGCATTAGACCGCATCGCCGCGGATCTGGCAAGGGCCGCCGACGAGGCCTCCCGGATCGGGCGACCCGCTCGCCGCGGGATTGACTCCGGCCAGACCCGTGAGCCCGTCGGTGGGACCGTGATATCGGCCGATCGGTCGGCGGCATCGGAGGAACAACCCGATCAGCCGACCCGTCAATCGCGACCAACTGGAGATTGGCCTGATTCTGGCCGGCCGATTCCGCGATATGCGGAGGACGGAACGAGGCCAAGGGAGGCCGAAGGGACCGGCACGCCATCGATCTTCGTCCGGAAAGGACCGTCACCATGGCCAAGAAGGACCGGGTCCAGTCGAAACCCGGGGGTCCCGGGAAACCCACCAAGCAGGGAACACCAGACCTGGGTCCCGACAGCGCTATGGACGTCTCCAGCCTCATCGCCCAGTGCAATCGGCTGCAGACCGTCCGCGCGCAAACCGAGGCGGCACTTCGGACCCGGGACGACGTGCTCGAGACCATCGCCTTGGAGATGCGAGTTCCGTTCGAGGGTGTGGCAAGCATGCTGCACCTCCTCCTTGATCCGGATCTGACCGTTCATCAGCGACAGCAGATCGCCTCCGCCGGTGCGGCGACCATCACGATGGCTCTGGCCATGCTCGACACGCTGCTCGATCTCCCAACGATGGCGGAGGGCGCTCTGGAACTCGTCCGCTCGGAGTTCAACCTGACCGATCTGGTCAAGCACTCGGTGGCCATCCTCTTACCGCTCGCCGCGAACGAGGGGCTCCTGCTGGCGTCGCGAATCCAGCCCGGCGTCCCGGACAAGGTGTACGGTGACGCAGCACGGCTCCGGCAGGTCCTTCTGTACATGATCTACCAGGCGATCGAACTTGCCGAGACGGGCGAGGTATCGGTCGTCCTCTCGGTGGAATCCAGGAGCGACAATGCCACCGTGATTCGATTCGCCGCTCATAACAAGGGCGAGAGTCTGCCGGAAGAGAAGCTGGAACGGGTCGTCAGTCTCGCGCGAGAGGATTGGCAGCTCGAGGATTCTCGTTGTCTCGGGCTCGCGCAATACCGCCAGCTGGCCGAGCTCATGGACGGGCGACTGGGGGTCGAACTCGTCGGGGAGAACGGCTTCGCCTTCGGCTTCACGGCGCGGCTGGGCAATCCAGCGACCCTGCACGACGACCGCCGTGGCGTGCAGCGCTCGCTGCAGGAACTTCTCCAGTGCAGTCTCGGTCCGGTGATCGATCTCTCCGCGAGCGGCGCGCGTGCTCTGTCGCCGATCACCCAAGCGGAAGGTCAACCTGACCCTGAACGATGCCGAGCGGATGCTGCGGCTGCGGGCCGACGTGGTCTGGACGAAGTGTCTGAGCCCCCAGCATTACGAAGTGGGTCTGAAGTTCCTGGATCTGAAGCCCGAGGAGATCGAGCAGCTCAACCGGATCTCCCGCAAGCACGGACTGCATGCCGTCAGCGCGCGCTGGTTCTAGCCCGCACTTCTCACCAACATCGTCGCGAGGCTGCGTAGAACGTTCGCTGGCAAGGAGATGAGGCCGTCGAGGCGGAGACGGCTTGTCATGCCTTCGAAGCCTCGATGTGCCGAAAGCGACGCCGCCAGCGGGCGGTCTACGCAGCCGCAGCAGATGGTGGTGAGAGATGCGGGCTAGCCCGACAACCGCCCGGACGATGCACGAGCCGGGTCGGAGGGGCCGGAACCGGCCCGCGTGTGAGGACCTGTTCGAGCCTCGACATCTCACGTTGGACGAAAGAAGCAATCGCCATCCGGCCCGCGATGTCGTAGGATGGAGCAGGAGGTTCACAGGAACCACCCGCATGCGCTGAAGCGATGGGAGCACCGTGGCCGCTGGTTGACCAGTGTGGCAACGTAAGACCGTGGGGATCGATCGCCGGCGGCCCGGGAGGAACGGGCAATGCACGAACGACGGAATTTTTGGCTGGTCGTGCTCCTCGGGGCGGCGATCGCCTGGGCCACGCTGTCCTGGTTCATATTCAACGAGGACATGCTGCTTCTGCTGGTCCAGCGCGCCGGATCACTGCTGCTTTTGATCAGCGCCGCGGGGTGGCTCATCTATGCTCTTCGGTTCGAGGACAAGCTTCCGGATTACCTCAAAGAGGTCGTTGGCGACATCTACTACGAAGTCGACGGGCTGTCGTTCATGCCCATCGTCCGTGTCAACAACGGCCGCCCCGAGTTGTGCCTCTACTACCAGAACCGCTTCGAGAATCCATCGCACGCCGTCATCCACTTGCGACCGCTGGGAGAGAGCTTCCAGATTGGCGACGGGTGGAGCGACGTTCACTTTGCGTTCGTCGCCCGTGGTGGTGCGTTCGGCGTCATCCACCAGACCATCCGAATTCCACGCCGACTGAAGGGGGACGTCGTCGAATACCACCTCGCGGCGGCCAGCTACTACCCTCGTAGCCATGGCGCCAAGTACCGTCACATCGCGGGCATTCCCTGTGGCACGTTGCTGGTGGACTGGACCGGCGCCGCGTTCAAGACCGGCGTTCATGAGGTTTCCGGGAAGATCGAGCTCATCAATCCTGTGACGATCCACCTCTCGATGCCGATGACGGATTCCTCTGACGAGATGGTGGTGGACACCTGGCGGCAGGAACAGATTCACGCAGGCGTGCTCACCTAGCGGACACCTGTCGCAACCGTCATGGCGCCTGACAGGACGCACCGCTGAGGGGAGCGGCGGCGGGCTCCGGAATCGCCGGCATGCACCAGAACAAACAAAGGAGCCAGTCCCGGCGTCGGGAGCTGGCTCCTTGGTGGTTCGCTGGCCCTGCGTAGCGTAGTGCTTACATTTCCTTCGTGTACACCGAGTTCAACGCCTTCTCGATCCGATCATTCAGATCTTCGAGATGGGCGACCGTGTACGGGTCGATCTGGCCGCGATTCTTCTTCTTCAGGACCACTCCCACCTGCTCGTTCAGATGGCGAAGGTGGTGCGTCGCGAGCGTCCGGATCGTCCGCGGCATGCTGGCATCTCCCGAGGCCAGCGCGATCAGCCGATCGGTCATGCTCGATTGGAGATTGCGCCGCAGGCTGGAGATCATCGGCGATCGCTCGGTGAAGGTCTCGCCGTCCAGCTCGGTGCTCAGCTCCACGTACACCTCGTCCGTCATGGCTCCCATCAGTTCGGCCAGGGTGAGCGCTTCTTCCTCGGCGGGGACGCGGTACTCGTTGTCGAACACGCGACTGAGCGTCGTGGGGTTGAGGATCATGGTCAACACCGACGCCTGAATGCCTGCGATGCGGTCATGCACCGGCCACGTGGGATCACCACGTTCGCCCGGGCTCTGATCGCTCCACTTGTCAACCGTCAGGTACTGGAGCATCTCGGGGGTGAGACCGAACGATCGATCGGCGAGAGCATTCTCGATCACGAAACGGAGGGCCGCTCGCTGCGCCTGCGCATCGACCACCTCGATTGGAGCCCGACCGTTCGGGTCGCCCTTGCGGTCGCGGTAGACATGAGCTCCACCGATCCAGTTGGCCATCATGCTCAGGGCCCGAGTCTGAAGCCGAAGCGTCAGGCCGTATCCGTCGCGGGCCTTCGACCAGCTCTGGCCGTCCTTGACGAACTTCTCCAGCAGGCGGTCGCGGTGCTGATTGATGATGCGCATCTGCAGCTCGCCGTACTCGAGCGGACTGGCGCTGAAGTCATACCGGCGTGCGAGGGGATCCGGGCCCTGCGTATCGTCGTCGGTCTGATAGACGAGCTCAGGATCGGCCACCCGCTCGAGCACCTTCTTCGGGTCGTCGAACGTGTAGCCGTACTCGATGGCCCAACGGTCGTAGGGGCCGATGTCGATCATCGCGAAGTCCCCCTGGATCTCGCCGCAGCCGAGATTGAAATTGGGCGGCAGGTAGTCCATCACCGATCCGGCGAGCGGTTTCTTGCCCTTCCACTCCTCGCTGTTGATCTGTTCGAGGGTGTAGATGCTCGAGGCCTTGAAGTTGTGGCGCAGCCCAAGCGTGTGGCCGACCTCGTGACAGGTGAGCTCGGCGAGCAGCGGTCCGACGAACCACTCCGGAATGCCGTCGAGCTCGTCGGGCATGGTCTTGTCCGCCAGTGGAGCGATATCGTCCTTGTCCATCATCTGGAAGATGAAGCTCGCCACCGACATGTCGAACGCCAGCCCCTGGGCGGCGAGGCACGCGTGCTCATGGTCTCCGACCCACGCGTCGATGGCGGCGAGGTCGGCGTCCCGACCCATCAGCGGATCGGTCGTGTGCGTGGCCACGCCCAGATCGCGCTGGCGGGCACGCTCGATCAGACGCTCCTTCCGCTCCGTCGGATCGATCAGCAGCAGCCGAGGATCCCATTCGGGATGATCCTCCAGCCACAGCAGCGTCTCGGGCGTCAGGCTCTGGCTGGCCAGTTCCGGCATCTGCTCGTAGTACCAACCCCAGTACGCGCGAATCCAACCGTCGGTGAGGACCACATCTGCGTCCAGGATCTGCCCCGTGAGGGGATGGGCGCGATGGGGTCCGATCGCGGTGGAGATGTCGTTGTTCAGCCAACGGATGAAGTTGTAGCGGACGTCCTCCGGGTCCAGATCCATGAACGCGTTGGTGTCCGTGTCCTGAATGCGAACCTCGATCGCGTTGTCGAGACCCACCTGGCGGAAGGCGCCGTTCCAGTACTCGACGCCCTGGCGGATCCACCGGCGGTATCGCACTGGAATCGTGTGCTCGAGATAGAAGACGATCGGTTCCTTGGGGGGACTGACCGACAGCTTGGGATCCCGCTTCTGCAAGTGCCAGCGGTCGATGTACCGCACCCACTTCTTCTCCTGGTCGTACTGTCCCAGATCGCGGTACACGGTCGTGAAGTAGCCGACCCGCTCGTCGGCCATGCGCGGCTTGTAATCACCTTTCTCGGGGACAAGGCTGATCGAGTAGTGGACGGTGACGAGCTTCCCATCGCCCGCCGGTGCCTCGAAGGCGAGCTCGACGTTGTTGGGGAATGCCTTGGCGGTGGCGATCTGCGCCAGCCGGGTGTTGACGCCGGCGGCTACACGTCCCACCAACGCGCTCGCCTGCTTGACGAGAAGATCGTCCATGTCGATGACGGGTTGACCGTTCGGACCGAGCGCGACGATCGGAACGTCGATGAGAACGCGATCGGTGAAAAGGCGGGACACGGAGCTCTTGGACTCCGCCTCTCCCGTCGATCGGGTGCCGATCTCCGGCTCGATAATGGCCATCCGGTCCCCGTACCGCTTCCAGTAGACGTAGCGCTCCGGCCCTTGGAGTCCGGCGAAGACGCCGCCCGCGGCCTGCGTGACGGCGATGAAGTGGAACTGCTTCTCGTAGCCCCGAGGCAGTTCGGCGAGCATCTGCTGGTTCTTCTTATCCACCCAGATCTGGAGGAGCGACGGCTTTCCGTCGGCCGTGGAGATCACCTGCTCGTAACCCTTGGCGATCTCGTCGAATGGTGGAAGCTCCTTCGCTCCGGGGCCGCCGAAGGCGGTGGTCGTCAGCGCCGCAGCAGTCAGCACGACGCTTGCAGAGAGGTCGATTCGCATGGACATCCGTTCTCCTGGATAGGCGGGTGGCCGCGCCACGAAGGGCGGGTCGGCCGGACTTTGACTGGTGTGGAGACTCGGTCGCGCCGACCGCTCGACCTGACTCCAGACGGCTCGCCCTCGCACCATCGGGCAACGCGGGCGTCAACGTCATCGTACCGCTCGGGGTAGGCCGCGATGCAGCGAGGCCCCGAAAATCGCGAGACCAGGGTCCGGGCCATGGCGCGCCGCAAGCAGTCCGATGGTAATTTGCGCAAGGACCGAACCCCGGCCTGTCCTTCCATTTGTCTCCGAGACCACCGATCATGCCAAACGTGACGCCTCGACCAACCCTCGCCATCGTCGGATGCACCGGAGCCGTCGGCCGGGAGCTGCTGGAAATCCTCCGGGAGCGGGAATTCCCGTACCGCGAACTGCGTCTCGTGGCTTCCGCGCGATCGGCCGGTCAGCAGCTGGAGGTCGGCGGTCGCCCTCAGCCGGTGCTTGCGCTGAGCGAGTCGGCCCTGGAAGGCGTTGATCTGGCCTTGTTCTCCGCCGGATCGAGCGTCAGCCGGGAGTGGGCCCCGAAGGTCGCCGCCGGAGGAGGAACCGTCGTCGACAATTCGAGCGCCTTTCGGATGATCGACGAGGTCCCGCTGGTCATTCCCGAGGTCAACGGTCAGGTGCTGGACGGATGGCCGGGCCAGGGCATCATCGCCAATCCGAATTGCTCGACCATCATCGCCCTCATGGCGGTGACGCCGCTGCATCGGCGTGCGGGCATTCGCCGCATGGTGATCAGCACGTACCAGGCCGCTTCGGGGGCGGGGGCTGCCGTCATGCGGGAGCTCGAGCAGCAGGCGGAAGATCACGCGGCCGGTCGACCCTATCGACGCGAGGTGACCGGTCGGCAGTACATCTTCAATCTGTTCAGCCACGATTCACCGATCGGACCGGATGGATACAACCAGGAAGAGCGGAAGATGGTTCTGGAGACGCACAAGATCTGGGGCGATCCCTCGGTGGCCATCACCGCGACCTGCGTTCGCGTCCCGGTGCTCCGCGCTCACTGCGAATCGATCAACCTGACCTTCCGCACGCCGCTGAGCGAGGCCGAGGTGCGAACGACCCTGGCCGCCGCGCCGGGCATCTTGGTGGTCGATGACCGCGAGAAGCAGCGATTCCCCGAGCCGATCGAGGCCTCGGGGCGGGACGAAGTGCTCGTCGGCCGGATCCGCGCCGACATCAGCCAGGAGCCCGGCGCCGGCGTCGATCTCTTCATCGCCGGCGATCAGCTGCGGAAGGGCGCCGCCCTCAACGCAGTGCAGATCGCCGAACGGCTGCTGGGCAGAGAGCGTGGCCGAACGGGAAACCAGGCGGCGGTGTCGAGGTCCTAACCCGCATTTCTCACCACCATCTGCTGCCGCTGTGGAGACCGCCCGCTGGCGGCGTCGCTTTCGGCCCATCGAGGCGTCGAAGGCATGACAAGCCGTCTTCGCCTCGATGGCCTCATCTCCTTGCCAGCGAACGGTCTACGCACCCTCGCGACGATGTTGGTGAGAAACGCGGGCTAACCCCTTCCGTCGCAGGTGAGACTGGACTCGGGCCCGGCCAGTCCGGCCAGGCAGGACTCAGGCCAGCGCGGAGGTGTCGGCCACCGCTGACAGGGCCTCCGCGGCCCGCGACCACTGCGCCGCCTTCACGAGGAGGATGTCCGTGTCGTGCGTGCTGATCACGAAGACCGGCACGCGCGCATCGGCCAGCGAGCGCGTCAGAAGGGCGAGGATGCCCGTCGCCTGCAGGTCCAGCACACCCGCCACCCGCAGTGCCATCCAGTCGCCGTCGGCGATCGCGTGCGCGGGAACCGCATCCTGAAGGGCGAGGATCGAGAGCTCCTCGTCAGTGCGTGTGATCGACACCAGCCCGGGCGCCGAAAGAGCCCACGGCGGGATCTCCTGCGGATTCAGCCGGCACAGCGCAAAGCGACCGGGGATGCGTTCCAAGACCAGATCGAGCTCGCGCTTCGCATTCCCCATCGGGCATCCCCCAGGCCGGACCCAGTGCGCTGCGGCGGATCATCGATTCAGTTGATTCCCGAGGGGGTCGATATACAATCGCCTTCGCCACTTGGGGATTGGTGTAATGGTAGCACGACTGACTCTGAATCAGTTAGTATAGGTTCGAATCCTATATCCCCAGCTTCCCGCGGCGGTCGGTCTCGTCACGCGCATGAGACAGCGTAGTAGACAGGGCAAGAGACAGCGCATGAGATGCCGCAGGGGACCGGCGTTCTTCTTGCGATGGCTTCCTGCGTCGCGTTCAGGCCGAGGATTCAGCCGAGAGCTGGATGGACTGCGCCGCACCGGGGTGGCGAACCGTCAGCACGGGACACGGCGCGTGATGGATGACGCGCTCGGCGATGCTCCCCAGGATTACGTGCGTGATTCCAGTGCGCCCGTGCGTCCCCAGGACGATGAGGTCGGCGTCGCTTCGCCGCGCCTCGTCCTCGATCACCGAAACCGGGTGCCCCTGCTCGGCGACCGTCTCGACCGTCAACGCACTGCTGCGCAGCGAAGCGGCCAGCGACTCGAGCTCGCGCCGCGCTTGCTCCTGATCATCCGCAAGCTGCTGGGCGATGACCGTGGCCGCCGCTTCCGTCTCGTAGATCATGGGCATGTGACACGCGTGCACCATGACGATCTTCGCCTGCACCGGCTGTGCGCGGAGGAGCGCAAGGCGAAGCTGGTCGCCCTGGCCGCCTCTTCGGAGAAGTCCGTCGCCACGAGCACGGTCTTGATCATCACGGGTCGAGCCACGTCGGCCGGATGAACCGTCAACACCGGCGCGATGCTGTGCCGGATCACGCGGTCGGCGGTGCTCCCAAGCAGCGCCTTGGGATACGAATGCTGACCGCGCGTGCCAACGACCATCAGATCGGGCTCGGTTCTCCGCTCGGCATCGGCGAGGACTTTCCACGCCTTCCCGACGTGGAACTCGCTGGTCACGTCCAAACCCGCCTGGCTGACGATCCGCTCGAGATCGGCCAGAGACCCCTCCACCTTCTCGGTCACCAGTTGCTGGACATCCAGCGGGACGTTCTTGGGCACCTCGTAGGTCTCGATCGCGTGCACCAGGTGCAGTTGCGATCCGTGCAGCTTCCCCACGGCGACCGCGCGGTCGAGCGCCACACGAGCGGTCTCCGAGAAATCACTTCCCACCAGAATCTTGTGCAGCGTTTCGGACTTCGTGGATGCCATTCTTCAGGATCCTCGTGTCAGGGCGTGCAGCGTCGCAACTCACGCGCCGCGCGACCGCTCAGCTCCAGAGCGTGCGAATCTGAGTGTGAACACACTCGGCGGCCTTTCGGCCCCCGAGTGTCGTGATTCTAACGCCGAGTTCGAGAAACCTCCTCGAGGCGGTGCTCATTAGCGTGCGGCCCGGGCCGGTACCCGTGCGCTCGGCTTCTCGGCGGAGGTCTTGACGCTGATCGCCTTTGGCTTCGCGGCCGCGGTCTTCTTGACGTGAACCGTCAGAACACCGTGCCGCTGCTCGGCCTCGATGTGCTCGAGGTCAGCCGATCTAGGCAGCTCGATCGTGCGCTCGAAGGAACCGAATCGGCGCTCGCTGAGGTAGTAGTCCTCGCGCTTCTCTTCCACCGACTCCTTCTTCGAGCCGCTGATCGTCAGCATGTTGCCGCTGACCTTGACGACGACGTCCTTCGGATCGATTCCCGGCAGCTCCGTGCGAATGCAGACCTCCTTGTCCGACTCCGACACGTCGACCGAGGGGTGCCACGCACCGGTCCGGCCGACCATCTCCTCCCATCGCTCCGACCAGGGCTCCACGAACCTGTCGAACAGCTGCTCCATCTCGTCCCGGAACCGCGTGATCGACCCCGTGGCCCCTTCCCGCGCAACTGGAACCCGGTGCTTTCTTCTTTGGATCAGGCTCATCACACTGCTCCTTTCACTCGTCTCACGCGGCTGCGCCGCGTACGAGGATGGCTCACTTGGACTTCACAGGAATCGTCCGCGGCCTGGCGGCCTCGGATTTGGGAAGATGGACGGTGAGGACACCATCGGTGTACTCCGCCTCCATCCGCTCGGCATCGATCATCTCCGAGATCCGGAACTCGCGCTCGAAGTCGCCGATGCCGTACTCCTGCATCAGGTACGCATCTCCGGCCGGCCCGCGCGGCGTCACGCGCCCGCGAAGGATCAACTGCCCCTTGTCGAAGCGCACCTCGATCTGGTCGGCCTTGCTCCCCGGGAGGTCGGCCACCAGAACCAGCGCCTTCTCCGTATCGATGATGTCGATCCGCGGCCGATACCGCCATCGCGCCGCTTCTGCCTCGCGCGGCTCTTCGCCGTTCAGGCGTTTCACTTGTACTGACTGGTTGCTCATCTGCCTGCTCCTTTCGCGGCTTCAATCGGTGAGCTGCTTGACTTTGATCTTGTGCGTCACAGCCTCGGGTGCCTTGGGCATGCAGAGTGTCAGCACACCCTGGGACAGCTCTGCCTTCACGTGCTCGTCCTGCACCGCGACCGGGAGCCGAACGACCCGGCTGAACGACTCTTCTCCCCGCTCTCGAATGAGATAGCGCCGATCCTCTTCACCAGCCTTCTTCCGGTCCCCTTTGATGGTCAGCTCATCGCCGAGCACCGTGATCTCGACTTGGTCGGCGCGGAACCCGGGAATCTCGAGCTCGACATACACGTGCTCGTCGTCTTGCCAGACATTCACCGGCGGAGCCACGCCGCGCCCGCGCCACGTTCCTTGGGTCAGAAGAGGCAACTCCTCGAACACATCTTCAAACAATCGATTCATCTCCTGTCGGAACTGAGACATTGGATTCAGCACAGGTTGTATTCGTCTTGCGAGCATGAAAGACCTCCGTCTTGTGCCTTGAATGCCCGGTGTTTCACTTCGGACGAACCCGACCGAGAGACGGGTTCGTCATTAGAATTAACGCACCGATCAAACACGGCAGCCATAGGGAATCGACCCTGTTTCCCGCTCATACCGTTTCCAGTTCGAAGGCCCTGCGGCGCCGTCGGCGCAAAGTCGGTTGATTGGCAACGGTACGAGCACCGCGTGCGATGGAACGGAGCCCACCGTCGCCTTCCCGGTACAATGAGCTCTCGATCATGGGTAGGCGATCCACAAACGGCGACCGGAAGATCACGCCGAAGGACGAAGCGTCGGAAGGGCGCTCGAGCTCAGGCGCTGCTTCTCTGGAAGAGACGCTCGCGCTGTACCGCGCAGTACTCTCTTCCACGCTCGATCCGATCGTCACGATCGACGCCTACGGGGTCATTCAGGCCGCAAGTGACTCGGTGGAACGGGTTCTGGGATGGAAACCGCAGGAGCTCGTCGGTCAAGACGTCAGCGTCCTCATGCCGGAGCCGCATCGTTCCCAGCACGGGCAATACCTGGAACGTTTCCGCGAGACCGGTGCGTCCACGATCCTCGGCCGCACGCGCGAGTTCGAGGCGCAGCATCGGGGCGGCACCCTTTTGCCCGTCGAGATCTCGATCTCCAAGGTAATCGTGGCAGGACTGGAACAGCCCTTCTTCACCGGAATCATCCACGACATCAGCGAGCGCCGTCGCTCGGAAGATGAGCTCGCCCGTCATCGCGACCGGCTCGAGGATCTGGTGAAGCAGCGCACCGCGGAGCTGGAGGCCACACACGAGCAGCTGCGGCTCGCGGACCGGCTGGCCTCGATCGGAACGCTGGCCGCTGGTCTGGGCCACGACATGAACAATGTGCTGCTGCCGATCCGCTCCCGACTCGACGCCTTCGAAGCCGAGGGCCTTTCGTCCAAGCTGCGCGAGCACCTTCAGGCGATCCGCCGCTCGGTGGAGTACCTCCAGCACCTCTCGGACGGTCTTCACTTGCTGGCGCTCGACCCGGAGTCGACCCGGTCGCCGGGAGGGACGACGGAGATCGCGTCATGGTGGAACGAGGTCGGTCCGCTGCTCAACACCTCGGTTCCGCGCACGACCACGCTGGAGTGCAAGCTGCCCCGCGGCCTGCCCCCGCTGGCCGTGGCGCCTCACCAGCTCACCCAAGCCGTGCTGAACCTGGTGGTGAATGCCGGCGAGGCGCTGGGCAGCGGCGGGCACATTCGGATCAGGGCCGAGCCCTTCGCCGACGGCCGCTTCGTCCGGTTGAGCGTCAGCGACGACGGACCGGGAATGCCCCCCGACGTGCTTCGACAGGCCATGGACCCCTTCTTCACCACCAAGCGTCGCGGGCTGGGCACTGGCCTGGGACTCTCGCTCGTCCGCGGCGTGGCCACTAGCAGCGGCGGATCGGTTCGGATCGAATCCGCTCTCGGCGCGGGCACCACGGTGCTGCTTCATCTGCCGACGGCGGCGGCGGAGCTCGAGGACCAGGTTACGCGTTCCGGTGTGCAGCGCTCCGCATTGATCTCGCTCGAGAACCGGCGGATCGCGACGCTGCTCGGCGCCTTCCTCGAGTCGGCGGGAGTGGCGGTGCGCTATGATCCAGAAGGAGAACCGGAGCCCGGTGCAATTTGGGTTGTCGAACCGTCGACATCGACCAAGCGGCAGATTCGGTCGTTCCTGGCGGATTCCCGCAGCCGGATGGTGGTTGTCGGAGTTCCACCCGAAGCGTGGAGCGAGTTTCCGATGATCGTGGTTGAGGATCCGAAGAACTTCGAGCAGCTCCGAGCGAAGATCGGAGAGGCGGTTCGGACTCAGACGAGCAAGGAGAATCGCGATGACGAAGATGCCCATCCGGATCCTCTGCGTTGATGATCACCGTTTCCTCGTGGACGGCTTGCATGCGCGCTTCGATCTCGAGAGCGATCTCGAATACGTCGGCTCACTCCCGAATGCCAACGACATCGTCGATGCGGTCAAGCGACTCAAGCCACACGTGGTTCTCCTGGACATCGAGATGCCCGGCCGCGATCCGTTCGAGGCGGTCGAAGATCTTTGCCGCCTCTGCCCCGAGGTGCGGACCATCATCCTGAGCGCCTACGTGCGGGATCACTACATCAGCAGCGCCACTCAGTCGGGTGTCTACGGCTATTTCAGCAAGAGCGACGATGCGGAAGCGATCGTGAACGGCATCCGCAAGGTGGCCCAAGGAGAATTCGCGTTCGGCCCCAAGGTCAGAGAACGATGCGCACCGCCGGCGCGAGGGATGTCCGGGCATCCAATCGTTCCCTCCTCCAAGCTGGACTTGCTGACGCCACGGGAGGCGGAGGTCTTGCGCATGATCGGCAAGGGTCTCTCCCGCAGCGACATCGCCAAGGGGCTCTCTCGGAGTCCGAAGACGGTGGACGGCCACCGAGAAGCGATCATGGAGAAGCTCGACATTCACGACCGCGCCGAGTTGGTTCGCTTCGCCATTCGCGAGGGTCTGGTCGAAGTGTAAGCGAGGGGACGGCCAACGCGCTGCGATTCCGAGCACAGCAGACGGCGGACGCAATCCTCCCTCACCCGACGGTAGACGCCGTCCTCCCTCACCCGACTCGCTGCGCTCGCCACCCTCTCCCGGAGGGAGAGGGGTTGGGGGCAGGGTGGAGCGGTAAGACCTGGTGGCGTCCTGGATTGGTTGTCTTCTCATGCCGCCTTGCGGGAAGCACGCACAGTCGACTGAACGCTTCGAGTTGCGACAGCGGCAACAGCAGATCGATCGCATCGGCCAGATACCAGGCGATTTGCCTGGTCAGATGGGGACACGCGATCCGGACCCGTACACGCAGTTGCGAGCGACCGGGGCCGAGCCGCTCGAGGCGATAGTCGAGCGTCAGGTCATCGAGCTGATGACCGAACAGCCACATCTGTCGCTGCGCGGTCCACACCAGTCCGCGCCCGGCTCGACGACGGCGAGTTCGAGCATCGTCCCGAGGCGGTCGCCGGATGCTGGAGGCGGCAGGCCGTCCAGCAGATGATCGGCCGAACGGCACGTCGGTGATTCCAGCCGCGCCCAGCCGTAGATGCCGCCGCCCCGCATCATCTGGCCGAGCCAGGGCCAGAGCTGCTCGGGCTCGACCTGGATCTCGATTCCCCGCATGCGCACTTCGGTCGCCTCTGGTAGCAGTTCGTCACCGGGCATGGGGCAACTCGCCTCCGACCCGCGATAGAAGTGCGAGGGTGAGTGCCGGTAGAGCTGTATTTGCACGAGCTCCCGGAAGCTCTCCTCATCGATTTCCCAGAGGTTGTGAAGGCCCAGCTCCATGGGGTACGTTCGCTCTCCCCCTCACCGTTCGGTCGCCTCTGCCGCAGGCGCGAACTCCCGAAGCAACGCCAGCACCTGCGCGTCATCGACCTGATCGAAGCGCTCGTAGAACTGTCCAATCGCCCAGAACATCGGCGGCGACAGGAGACAAATGACCTGTGAACACTGCTCGCGCACCGTCTCCAGCCGGTCGGGCGCCGAGACGGGAACCGCCGCGATGATCTCGTACGGAGCTCGGGCCTGCGTCGTCTTCAGCGCCGCCAGCAATGTCGCGCCGGTCGCGATGCCGTCGTCCGTCACGATGACGGAACGGCCCGCGACATCCGCTTGCGGACGCACCTTGCGGTACATCATCCGACGCCGTCTGATCTCTTCGAGCTGGTGGTGCGACTCCCGCTCCAGGTACGCCTCGGTCACCTCCGGCAGCGTCCGCGCCAGCGCATCGACTTGCACCTGGCCGTCCTCGGAGACCGCGCCGATGGCCAGCTCAGACTGAAATGGCGCGCGCAGCTTGCGCGACAAAACGACATCGAGATCGGCGGAAAGAGCACGGGCCAGCACCGCGCCGATCACGACACCACCGCGCGGAATACTTAGCACGATTGGGGCCTTCAGCGGCAACCCCTTCAATCGAGTCGCGAGCTGCAGGCCGGCATCCTGACGGTCTCGGAACATATTCGTATTAGCGCCATCCGGCTCTGGAATGGCCATAGGAAAACCGCCCCGATTCGGGGCAGACCGTCGAACTTCCCAGGCCACGAGCGGCTTCTGGCTCGAGGACCCGCAGTCCGTTGGAATCGTGCTTCGCCAGACGAGTGCGGTGTTTCTTCCAACGGGCTGTGGCTCGCGCTACACTCCTGCCAGAATTGCCGGTGGGTCATCATCGATGAGAGGATCGTGGAAAATCGGGAGGATCGCGGGGATCGAGATCTCGGTCCACTGGACGTTCCTCATCCTGATCGCCTGGATCATCTTCATTCGGTTCGGCGAGGGCCTGGCGGCGGTCGTTGAGGGCATCGTCTTCATCCTTGCGGTCTTCCTCTGCATCGTTCTGCACGAGCTCGGACACGCG
Source organism: uncultured Planctomycetota bacterium (assembly GCA_963697235.1). Classification (GTDB taxonomy): domain Bacteria; phylum Planctomycetota; class Phycisphaerae; order Phycisphaerales; family SM1A02; genus CAVONJ01. The sequence continues at coordinate 300,637 of CAVONJ010000023.1, read as the reverse complement.
CTGACCGCGCGGCGGTTCGGCATCAAGACGCGAGACATCACGCTCCTGCCCATCGGCGGAATGGCTCGGCTCGAACGAATGCCCGAGGCGCCAGCTCAGGAGCTGCTCGTGGCGCTCGGCGGACCGGCGGTCACGCTGATGATCGCGATCGCGCTCTTCGCCGTGGACGCCGCCATCTGGGGTCTACCCAGCCTGATGGATCCGACTTCGCTCGGCAGGAATCTGCTCGTACAGCTCCTGTGGGTCAACGTGATCCTGCTCGGATTCAACTTGCTGCCTGCGTTCCCGATGGACGGCGGACGGGTGCTGCGGGCGCTGCTCCACTTCGAACTGGACTACGTTCGGTCGACCGAGATTGCGGCAACCGTCGGTCAGTTCATGGCCGTCCTCTTCGGGCTGCTCGGTCTTTACATCCAGAATCCCTTCCTCATCCTCATCGCGATCTTCGTCTACTTCGGGGCGCGTGAGGAAGCAAAGTCCGCCCAGGTGCGCTCGTTCTGCCGAGGCATCCCGGTCAGCCACGCGATGATCACCCGCTGCCGAACGCTCGCCCCCGACGACACGCTCGCTCACGCGATCCAAGAGATTCTCATCGGCGAGCAGCAGGACTTCCCCGTCACCACCGACGGCCAGATCGTGGGACTGCTGACCCGAACGGGCATGATCAGCGCCCTCTCACAGCACGGGCAGGACGCCCGGGTCGAAGATGCGATGCGGCGCGACTGCCCGAGCATCGAGGAGACGGAGCCGCTCGAGCGGGCGATGGAGACCATGCGCGGAAGCGGTTGCTCGGTGCTGCCGGTCACTCGGCGCGGCGCGCTGGTCGGCATCGTCTCCCTGGAGAACGTCGGCGAGTGGATGATGATCCAGTCAGCGCTGCGCCAGGCCAAGGCACGGCACCAGGTCCAGGACATCTACCGCGCGTCGTAGCAGCCCGGGCTGCTACGCGCGCGACGTGTTCGGCGCGGCGGCTCTCTGCCAGAACGACCGGGCCCGCCTGACCGCGAGTCCCAACAGAGTGTCCTCGGGATAGGGTTCGGACTCCGCTCGCCGCCCCGCTGACCAGCCGGTGAGCAGTTCGAGCGCCTCGTGCACCGTCGACACCGGGTAGACCGCGAAGCGCCCCTCAGCGCACGAGCCGACCACGTCGTGGCGGAGCATCAGGTCGCCGACGTTCGACGCGGGAATGATCACGCCCTGCCCACCCGTCAAGCCGATCTCCTGGCAGACGTCGAAGAACCCTTCGATCTTCTCGTTCACGGCGCCGACCGGCAGAATGTTGCCCATCTGGTCGATTGCGCCGGTCATGGCCAGATCCTGGCGCACGGGCATTGCGGTCAGCGCGCTCAGCAGACAGCAGATTTCGGCTCCCGACGCCGAGTCGCCGTCGATGCCGCCGTAGCTCTGCTCGAACGCGACCGACGCGTCGAAGGCGAGCGGGTGATCGGCCTGGAGCAGGTGACGGAGCAGGCCGCCGAGAATGTAGAAACCCTTCGTGTGGATGGCTCCGCTCAGCGCGGCTTCCCGCTCGATGTTGATGACTCCGGCCGATCCCGGACCGATGGTCGCGGTAATCCGTGCGGGGAATCCGAACGTCAGCGGGCCGGACTGAAGCACGGCCAGCCCGTTGATCTGACCGATCTGGCGCCCGTCGGTCTCGACGCGGATCGTCCCGTCGGTCAGCAACTCGCGAAACCGCCTCGACGGCAGATCGGCGCGAGACCGAGTTCGGGCAATCGCTTGCCGCACATCGTCGCCCGTGACGACGTCTCGCTTCGCCCCTTGGGCCAGGAACGAGCCCTCTCGAGCCAGGTCGGCGAGACGGCCGAATCGCGCGGTGAGCTTCTTGCGCCGGGCCACGATTCTGGCGCCATGTTCGATGAGGGCCGCGACCGCGCCGGCATCGAAGTTCAGGAGACCCTCGTCGCGGGCGAGTCGAGCCAGCACGCCGGCGTACTGCGCGATCCCCCGATCGTCGCGCACGATCTGGGAATCGAAGTCAGCCAGCACTTTGAAGAGATTCGGGAAGTCGGGGTCCAGTCCATCCAGCAGCTGGAAGATCTCGGCGTCGCCGATGAGGATCACCTTGACTTGAATGTCGATCGGCTCCGGCTTCAGCATCTGTCCGAGCCAGGGAAGCGACAGCTCCGGCGGCACGATGTCGAGCCGACCTGTCCGAAGCGTGCGGACGAGCGATTTCCACGCGCCCACCTCGGTCAGCACGTCCCGGGCCTCGAGGATGAGGTAGCCGCCGTCCGCCTGCAGCAGTGAACCGCCCCGGATCATGGTGTGGTCGCTGTGCATCATGCCCATCGGCCCCATCTCGCGGTCCACGCCGCCCAGCAGGTTCATCATCGTGGGCGCGTTCTCGACGATGATGGGACATTCCTCATCCTCGCACCGCTCGTGGAGCACGTTGACGCGGTAGATTCGCGTGAAGTCCTCGCCTTCCTCCATCGCGTGCATGCGATTCTCGACGACGTCGTCAATGAGCTCGGTGAGAAACTGCTTGACTCCCTCGTCCGACAGGTCCTTGAGGATTCGCTGGACGAAGTCAGCCAGCACGACGCGGGTCTGGCCTTCGATGAACTCGCGCACTTCTTCGACGTGCTTCTGCCGAATGCCGAGGATCTGCTGCTTGACCTGCTCCAGCCGGGATTCGAAGAGTTCCCGCTGTTCCCGGTAGCGGGCAAACTGCGCATCGTCGATCTGCCCCTGCCCGTGCAGCGACTGGAATTCCTCGGGAGGCATCGGCTTTCCGTTCACGAGCGGAAACAGCATTGAATGGACGACCGGCCCCACCGGGATGCTCACCATCGCCAGGCCCGCGGCCTGCAGGTCGCGCTCGAAGGGCTCGATGATCGTCTTGACCTGCTCCTTTGCCGCCTCGTCGATGGCGGTCCGACGGGCCGCCACGCTCTCGGCGCTGAGTGCCTGCCGGAGCTGGTCGCGGATGAAATCCGCCAACGCGTCCACATGACGGCGGAAGATCCGGCCCTGGCCGCGGGGCAGCGAGATGAGCCGCGGCCGATCCGGCTGAGCAAAGTTGTGCACATAGCAGCGATCTCGCGCCTCCGGGCATGTGGGGTGCAGCTCGTTCAGGAGCTGGCGGAGCAACGTCATGCGTCCGGTTCCGGTCAGCCCTCGCACGAAGATGTTCTGACCCATCGCGCGAGTTTCCAGGCCGAATCGAAGGGCCTGCATCGCGGTCTCCTGCCCGACCACCCCCACGATCGGCTCGACCTCGGCGGTCGTGCGGAAGGTCATCCGCTTCGGATCGCACCGCCATCGCAGCTGCTCCGGGCTCAGCGGCGCTCGCTCCGGCGCCCTTCGCAACGGCGCCGCGGCGTCCGGCCCGGATGAATCGGGACTGCTGCTGTCGCTCATGTCGACATGGTATCGGAAGTGCGAAACGGACGAGAACGCCGCGAGCAACCGAGTGACGATCGGTTCAAATCGGGGCGAGGTTCCCCCACCCGGCTACCTGCGTTGCACTCTATCGTGCGCCATCGAGGATGACGTTCCCGTCCTGGCCGTGGAGGAGCTTCCATGAATACACAGATCGCACAGCATGAGCTCGAGGTCGTGACGGCTGACGTCACTCTGCCTGGATCGCTGCTGATGCCCATGGAGTGCGAGGGCGTGGTGATCTTCGCGCACGGGAGCGGCAGCAGCCGTTCGAGCCCGCGCAATCGCGCGGTGGCGGCGACACTGCTCGAGCGACGCTGCGCCGCGCTGCTCTTCGATCTGCTCACGCCGCAGGAGGAGCGCGACCGCCGGAACGTCTTCGACATCGACCTCCTCGGCGGACGCGTGGTGGATGCGACGACGTGGCTGAGGGGCCTCGACCAAGTGCGCGGACTTCCGATCGGGCTCTTTGGCGCGAGCACCGGCTCCGCGGCAGCGCTCGTCGCCGCTGCGAACTTGGGAGACGAGATCGCCGCGGTGGTTTCGCGCGGCGGTCGACCCGATCTGGCCGGCGAGTCGCTGGCCCGCGTGACGGCTCCGACGCTGCTCATCGTCGGGTCGCGCGACACGGAGGTGCTGGCGCTGAATCAGCAGGCACAGCGTCGCCTTCGAGCCGAGAGCGAGTTGCTGATCATCGAAGGCGCTACCCACTTGTTCGAGGAGCCGGGCACGCTCGAGCAAGTCGCGGATGCCGCAGGCCGCTGGTTCCTCGACCACTTCGGGAAGTCGTCCGCAACGAGAATCGCCGAGGACACGGAGTCTTGACTGGCACGATACCGTTCACGACGACCGATGAAACCGGCCCGAGCAACCGGGAGTTGTCGGACACACTCGAAGAGATCGCGGCGCTGCTCGAGGCCCAGGAGGCGAATCCCTTTCGCGTCCGAGCGTATCGCCGGGCCGCTCGCACGGTCGCCGAGCTCCGGTCGCCCGTGCGGAAGATCGTGCAGGAGGAGGGCATCGAAGGCCTGGTGGAGTTGCCCGGCATCGGCGAATCGCTCGCCCGCTCGCTCGAGCAGCTCTGCCGCTCGCGGCACTTGGGGCTGCTGGAGCGCCTGCGCGGCGAGACGACGCCGGAGCGCGTCCTCACGACGGTGCCCGGAATCGGGCCGCAGCTCGCGCGCCGCATTCACGAGGAGCTCGGCATCGAGAACCTGCACGAGCTGGACATCGCGGCGTACGACGGGCGGCTGGACTCGGTTCCCGGCTTGGGACGGCGCCGGATTCAGGGAATTCGCGAAACGCTGGCTGGACGCCTCCGGCGCGAGCCGGCGCGGGCCGTGAGCACCGGGCAGACACAATCGCGCGCGGATGAGCCTCCCGTCGAAGAGCTGCTCGACATCGACCGGGAGTACCGGAGCAAGGCCGATGCGGGCCGGCTTCCCCGCATTGCCCCGCGCCGCTTCAACCCCCGTGGCGAGGCCTGGCTTCCGATCCTCCACACGCACCGCGACGATCGGCAGTACACGGCGCTCTTCTCGAACACTGCGCGGGCCCACGAGCTGGGCACGACCGGCGACTGGGTCGTCATCTACCGCGACGATCACCGCGGCCACGGCCAATGGACCGTGGTCACGGCCCGCCTTGGCCCCTGGCGCGGTCAGCGCGTGGTGCGCAGGGCGCGAAAGCGAGACACCGCGAGCGCCTTGAAGGATCAGCCGCCGCGCTGCTCGCACCGGGCGCGGTTCATGACCGCGGCGATGAAATCCGCCTTGCCCTGCGTGTACGCCGCGCGGTCCGCACAGTCGACCGCCAGTTGACCCTTCAGCCGCGCGTACTCATGGGCAACATCCGGATGCGCTCGAAGATAGTCGCGGAAGAAGAGTCGATCCCAATGCTCGACGAAGCTCCCCTCGACCATGTGGATGTGATGCGTTCGGGCCCCGGTCTGGGAGTCCCGCTTGATGAACCACGCGTAGAAGGGCGGCCCGTCATCTCCTGTCGTCGGACGCCAGAGATACTCGTACCCTTGTGCCCGGAGCACCGGAGCGATCCGGGCTCGCGTCTCCGCCAGATCGGTCACCTCCACCAGGATGTCGACGATGGGCTTCGCCGCGAGTCCGGGGACGGCCGTGCTCCCGAAGTGTTCGATGCGGCGAACGAGATCACCGGGCAGCAAGCGCTGCAGGTGCTCCTCCTCCTGTCGAAACGACTCGGGCCAGCGCGGGTCATAGGGCACGATGGCCACGTGCTCGCTGACGAGCCGGCTGATCTGCTGCTCGCGCGTCTCGCCCTGGTCGGACATGATGATTGACTCACGATGCAGGAGGGCTCCACGTGCTCGGCGGATCTGCGAGCACTCCGCGCGTCACGGGCCTCCTGCCCGGCCGCTGCATCGCTCGCGGGCGGCTACGCCTCGCTCGTCACCCCGAGCACCTCCAAGATTGCCGGGTGGTGCATGAGCCCGACCATCTCGACGGGGACGAGGTCGCCGTGGTGCTCCTCGACCCGCTCCCTGACGTGAGGAGAGAACTGATCGCGAAGCACGCCCAGGAAACGAGGCGGGGCGAAGACGTGGACGCGCTCGATACCGTGCTTCTCGAGGCGCGCCTCCAGCCACTCCGCCATGTCCTTGGCGTCACGCCGCATCATCTCTTCCGGTTCGTGACCAGGCGACGCATACGCATGACCTTCCCGCCCGACGCGGGCCGAGGGATGCTGGTGCTGGTGCTCCTCCCAGCGATTGTCGATCGATTCGACCTCCTCCAGGTGGAACTTCCCTGCCGGAACAGGTTGTCCGCTCAGGAGCCGTCCTCGTCCCTCATCGACCAGGAAGAACCAGCATTGTGGTTGACGTGTCATTGATCAATCCTTCATGTCCGTGAGAGTTCATCCCACGAAGTGGTGGTGATGGCCCAGCAGCATGACCGTGCTGGCCTGAGGCCCCTTCTCCCCGGGCTCCTCCACGAAACGAACCTGACTTCCGATCTCGAGCTGGTCGTACGCGTCCTCGACCACGCTGCGGCGGTGAAAATAGATCTCCCGCCCATCGGGGGTCTCGATGAAGCCGCAGTCCTGCTCGCGATTCAGCTGGCGTATGCGCCCGTGATCGGGCGATTCATGGGCCTTGACGTCGCCGCGCTGGCGCTCGACGTGCTGTTCCAGCTGGCGCCGGGCCCGCTGGAAGGCGTCACGCAGCGCGATGTACACATCCTCGTGGGCGTGCTTCTCATGCTGATCGCGATTGACGACGATCTCTCCTCCAGGAATGGTCAGGTCGATCTTCACCGAGTAGAGCCGCCCCTTGGTCTGGTGGCGGTGCGGCGCGGCGACGACGATTCGGCATCCCATGATCCGATCGAAGTAACGATCCAGCTTCTCCGCCTCCTCCCAGCAGGCAGCTTCGACCGCATCGGACACGGGCATGTCTCGGAAGGTGACCTGGACTGGGATCTGCATCGATGCTCTCCTCATGTGATTTCCCTTTCGGGGCGACTACCGCCGAGGCGGAGCTGCCCTCAACTCTGTAGTGTGGCGGGCCGAGGGTTCCATCGCACCCGGGAATCCACCCCATTCTGGTCCGCGGCGGGGCGACCAACGTGTCCGGGTGACGGAGACCTGATAGCGTATTCAAGTCGGCGACGAGGTTTGGAGCGATCCTGCCATGTCCGAGGAGTTGCGAGGGTATCGTCGTACGCATCGGGGTCAGCCGGCGCCGCTCATCGAGTTGCGCCGGTACGCCCGCACCCACCCGCAGCCGGATCCACCGTCGCTGAAGCAGGTCAGCGAGGAGACGAGCCTGCCCGCGCCCGCGGTCCGCTCCGCGATTTCGTTCTACTCCAGCCTGAACCAGCCCACGGATTCGCTGCGCGTGTGCCGCGGAACCTCCTGCCACCTGGCCGGCTCTCCTGAGCTTCACGGCCGGCTGCAGAGCCGCACGACCTGCTGCGCGGTGCACTGCCTGGGCTACTGCGATCGATCGCCCGCGCTGCTCCGCGCCGATGACCGACCGGTGCTGGTCCGCGACGAGAAGGCGCTGGACCTGGCGCTCGCGGAAAAGCCCCCTCCCCTGCCTCCGCCTCCCTCGATCCAGTGCCACAGCGCCGAGGCCATCATCACCGAGCGGATCGGCCAGGGAGACTTCTCCGCGCTCCGCCGCGCGCAGCAAGCCGGAGCGTACGAAGGGTTGAAACGCGTGCTCGCCGGCCCGTCGGAAGCCGTTCTCGACTGGATGGAGCGTTCCGGACAGCGCGGCCGCGGCGGCGCCGGATTCTCCACCGGCCGCAAGTGGCGCAGCGTGCGCGCCAGGCTCCTGGCGACCAAAGGTACGTCATCGCCAACGGCGAAGAGGGCGATCCCGGCTCGTTCATCGACCGGGTGCTGATGGAAATGGATCCGCACGCCGTGCTGGAGGGTCTGGCCATCTGCGCGTACGCGGTCGGCGCCACTGAGGGCATCGTCTTCATCCGCAGCGAGTACCCAACGGCCCTTCAGCGCATGCAGCAGGCGATCGACGAGGCGAACGCCGCCGGTGTTCTCGGCGCTTCGGTCCTGGGCAGCGGCTTCCGGCTGAAGGTCTCCGTGTTTCCCGGCATGGGCAGCTACGTGTGCGGCGAAGAGACCGCACTGCTCAATGCGCTCGAAGGGTTCCGGGGCGAAGTGCGATTGCGCCCGCCCTACCCCGCCGTCAGCGGCTTGTACGGTCGGCCCACGGTGGTCAACAACGTGGAGACGCTCGTCAGCGTGCCCTGGATCGCGCGGCGCGGCGCCGAGGCATACGCGGTACTCGGCACCGCCGCGTGCTCGGGCACCAAGGCGATGTGCATGAATCACGGGTTTGCCGCGCCGGGCATCGACGAGATCGAGTTCGGCCTTCCCCTTCGCCAGCTGATCGAGGCGCTGGCGAGCGGCGGCGCGGGCGGCGCGAGCCTCGAGGCCGTCCTGCTCGGCGGCCCGATGGGGAGCGTGCTTCGCCCAGACGAGTGGGACGTGCCCATCTGTTACGAAGCCATGTCGCAGCGCGGCATTCAACTCGGCCACGGCGGACTGGTGGCGGTGCCCGAAGGGACGGACTTCGCGGCCCTGCTGCGCCACTGGCTGCACTTCCTGCAGCAGGAATCCTGCGGGCGCTGCGTTCCCTGCCGGGAGGGATCGCGGCAGGCATTGGAGCTAGCCGGCCCGGGAGCGCGGGACGCGCAGCGCCGACAGCTGGAGCGACTGCTCGAGGTCATCGGCGAGGGCAGCCTGTGCGCGTTCGGTCAGCAGACGCCGGAACCCGTGAAGCAGATCGTGCACCACTTCGGCGATCGAATCTTCGGAGGCGCTGACGTGACACGAGCACCCGCCCAGGCGACGATCGACGGACGAATCGTGGACCTCCGCGACGGCGAGACGATCCTGAGCGCCGCTCGGCGCCTGGGCATCGACATCCCCACGCTCTGCTTCAGTCCGGACCTTCCTGCGCAGGGCGGCTGCCGGATGTGCCTCGTCGAGATCGTCCCCGGCGGATCGCTGCGCGGGGCGTGCCACACGCTGCTGCAAGGCGGCATGGACGTACGCACCGAGAGCGATCGCCTCGACTCATTGCGCCGCGACATCCTCGAACTCAACCTTGCCGCGAATCCCGCGGGAACCTTCATCCCTTCGCCCGACGGCAACCAGGTGGAGCGCCTGATGAACCGGTTCGGACTGAGCGCCGACGGCGGTAGGCACCGCGAGGCATCCCGAGCGATCGACACGTCCCATCCCTACCTGCGCTTCGATTCCAGCCGCTGCATCGCGTGCCGGCGCTGCCTGGAGGCGTGCGAGTCGATCCAGGGCCAGTTCGTCTACGGGATCGAAGGGCGCGGGCGCGCACGCACCTCATCTTCGGACCCTCCGAGCGGTTCGCCGACAGCGCGTGCACCGCGTGCGGCGCGTGCGTCGATCACTGCCCGACGGCGGCCATCACCGATCGCGACCGGATGACCAACGGCACCGTCACCCCAGCCACGGCGGTCACCGAATCGGTGTGCGGGTACTGCGGGGTCGGCTGCCGCGTCGCCATCGAGACCGCCGACAATCGCGTCGTGAAGATCGCCGGCGTGAACGACGCGGCCGTCAACCGCGGCCATCTCTGCGTCAAGGGTCGCTACGCCCATGCCTACCACCACTCCCCGGACCGGCTGACCCATCCGCTGCGTCGGCGGAACGGCGAGCTGGAACGAATCAGCTGGGACGAGGCGATCGGCTGGCTCGCCCAACGACTCGATCAGCTCGCCGCCGAGCGCGGCCCCCAGGCCCTGGGCGTCATGACCTCCTCGCGCTCGACGAACGAGGCGGCCTACCTCTTGCAGAAGCTCTTCCGCGCCCGGATCGGCACGAACAACGTCGATTGCTGCGCGCGAGTCTGCCACTCCTCGACGGCGCTGGCCCTGCAGCTCTGTACTGGCACCGGCGCCGCATCCGCGTCCTACGTCGACATCGAGCGGGCCCGCTGCGTGGTGGTGGCGGGGGCGAACCCCACCGAGGCGCATCCCGTGGTCGGGGCGCGAATCAAGCAGATCGCGCTCGAAGGCGTGCCGCTGATCGTCATCGATCCGCGGCGCACCGAGCTGGCGGAGTACGCGACGATCCATCTGCCGCTGCGCCCCGGCACGAACGTGGCCCTCCTCAACGCCCTCGCCCGCTGTCTGCTCGAGGGGAACGGCGTCGACCTGGACTACGTGCATGAGCGGGCGGAAGGGTTCGAAGAGCTGCGCGCTTCCTGGAGGGCTGCTCGCTCGAAGAAGCGGCGCGGATCACCGGGGTCGGCGAAGGAGAGATTCGAGCGGCAGCCGACCTGCTCATCCGCAGCGGTCCCAGCCTCTTCGTGTCCGGGCTCGGTCTCTCGGAGCTGACCCAGGGCACCGCCTCGGTGATGACGCTGTGCAACCTCGCCATGCTCACCGGCAGCGTGGGCCGACCGGGCGCGGGCATGCTCCCCCTGCGCGGACAGAACAACGTGCAGGGCAACGCAGACATGGGAGGCATGCCCAATCAGGTCACGGGCTACCAGCCGCTCGACGACGAATCGGTGCGCGCCCGCCTGCAGACGCTCTGGGGCGCCGTTCCACCGCGCGAGCCGGGCTTGACCATCCCCGAGATGCTCGAAGGCGCCGTCGCAGGGACCGTGGCCGGGCTCTGGATTCAAGGCGAAGACGTCGCGCAGAGCGATCCCAACCAGACGAAGGTCATCGCGGGCCTGAAGAAGCTCGAGCTCCTCGTCGTGCAGGAGCTCTTCATGTCCGAGACCGCGCGATACGCCCACCTCATCCTCCCCGCCGCCGGCGCGCTCGAGCAGGACGGGACGTTCACGAACGGCGAGCGCCGCATCCAGCTCGTTCGCCCCGCGGTCAAGCCGCCGGGCGAAGCGCGGCCCGACTGGGAGGTGGTGCGCGACGTCGCCGTCGCCATGGGCGAGCGATGGAGCTACGACTCGCCCGCCGCGGTGATGGAGGAAATCGCCGCAGTGGCGCCGCGGCTCTTCGGCGGCGTGCGCTACGAGCGGCTCGAAGGAGACGGCCTGCAGTGGCCCTGCCCGAGCCTCGAACATCCGGGAACGAGCTCGGTGCACGCGGAGGGCTTCCTGCGAGGACGGGGGAAGCTCGTGACCATCGACCACGTCCCGAGCCCCGAGCACGGCGTCGAGGGATTCCCCTACCTGCTGATCACGGGGCGGGTGCTCGATCACTACAACGTGGGCACGATGACCCGTCGCACGCCCAGCCGCGAGCTGGTCGGCGCCGACGTGCTCGAGCTGCATCCCGAAGACGCCTCGCGAGAAGGGCTGTCCGACGGTGCTCCGGTCGAGGTCGAGAGCCGCTGGGGGCGCACGACCGTCCCGCTGCGGCGCTCGCGGCGCATCGCCCCCGGGACCGCGTTCCTGACCTTCCACTTCCCCGAGAGCCACGCCAATCGTCTGATCGGGCCCCACCTCGATCCACAGTCGCGCTGCCCCGACTACAAGGTCACCGCGATCCGGCTGCGCCGATCGGGATGAGCGTCCGGGTGCTGCGGCGTAGGAAGCGCCCGGCCGCCCGCACCGCTGATCCCCTGCGTCCGAAAAGCGCAGGCGGATTGCGGTCATTCCCCAGACCGCACGAACCGCACACCTTCACGCCGATCGCCTCGGCTCACTGGCTTTCTCACACCGCGCACCCCCGCCGCAAATGACCTCCGTCCAACGTTCCGATGAGGACGATGCGGCGCGGAATCGTACAGTCGATCCGGCTATCCCTGGAGCAGCGTGCATGGACCGACAGACCACGACCAACCTCGTCACCTACGGCCTCCTCGCCGCGACCGCGATCGCGTCGTTCGTCCTGCCGGAGGTCCTGACCGTGTCTCGGACGATGGCCAGCGGCGGCTCGCCGGGGCGGCTCGAGCTCATGGGCGTGGTCCGTGATTTCAAGGGCACCCACCCCGACTTCGACGTGATCCCTGCCGCCGGTTCGGGTGACTACGCCGGCTCGATCGCCACGGTGCTCGGGGCGGATGGGAGACCCGCGTTCGTCGACGGGGCGGGCTACAAGGTGATGGCCCCCTGGACCGACGCGGCGGGGCGCCCCATCGCTCCTCACCTTTACGTCGCGCCAACCGGCGGCGGTGATGGCGACGACGGCGGAATCACGCTGGGCATTGGCGTGCGCACGAAGGGAGCCATCGATCTCTCCAAGGGCGCACTCGATGCCTTCGACTCGACGCTTGGCGTCTACGGCGCCGGCGGCAACGACAGCATGGATGCCGTCGTCTCGACCAATTCGACCGCAAGCGGGGCCATCACGGTCGACGGCGACTCGATCATCACCGGGAACGTGCTCGTGGGCGTGGGGGGAAATCCCGCGTCGGTGATCGACAACTCCGGCACGATCACCGGAACCGCCGGCGCGCTGGACGCGCCGTTCGACTTTCCGGCGATCACGGTGCCCGACGACACGGTCGTCGGTGCCAATGTCGGCGACGTCGAGTACGGCGGCGGGAGCACCTTCACCATCAGCTCGAACCTGCACACGGACGGCTTCCGCGTCAAGACGAACGCCACCGTGCAGATCGACGGCGAGGTCACGATCCTCGTCGAGGGCGAATTCCGGACCGAGACCGGCGGCTCGATCGTGGTCTCGCCGGGCAGCTCCCTCGATCTCTACATCACCGGCAGCAAGGTGACGATCGAGACCAAGGCCAGCTGGTCCGATCCCACGAGCACCCGCATGTGGGTGGTCGGCTCGCCCCAGATGAAGCTGCAGACCGAGGCCGCCTTCTACGGCACCATCTACGCGCCCGACGCCAAGCTGCTGATCCAGACCAAGGGTCACCTGTACGGCTCCTTCATCGGCAACGAGCTCCAGATGAAGACGGAAGGCGCGGTGCACGTCGACCTGGCGGGCTCCGACTCCGGTTCGTCCGACGACGACTTCGGGCCGGGGTTCGCCGTGACCGGCAAGCTCGCCGGCAAGGGCCCCGGCGTCACCTTCGACGGCTTCGACTCCACGCTCGGTGCCTACGGGGGCGGGAACAGCGGCCTTGACATCGCCATCTCGTCCAACAGCACGGCCTCCGCCATCATGGCGCTGGCCGGCACGACCGTCACGGGCGACGTGCTGGCGGGACCGGGTGGCAACCCGGCGAGCGTCATCACCACGGACGCCGCCTGTACGATCACCGGTACCCTCGGAACCCTCGACGAGGCGGTCACCATGCCGACGGTCTCCGTACCGTCGGGACTGGGCGCGAGCGTCGGCGACGTCACGATCAACGGCGGCGTCACGCTCCTGAACAGCAACGTCCACTGCACCAGCTTCAAGGTCAAGGGCGGTGCCCTCGTGCGCGTGGACGGCGAGGTCACCGTGTACACCGAGGGCGACTTCGACATCTCGAATGACTCGGACCTCGAGCTCCTTCCGGATGCCACCCTTCGCGTGTACGCGGACGGTGACGTCAAGGTGTACGGCTCGCGGATGAACGTGAACACCGCCGACCCCAGCCGGGCGAAGTTCTACCTCACCGGCGGCACCACCTTCGAGCTCGACCAGGCAGCGCAGTTCTACGGCTTGTTCGCAGCGCCCGCCGGGGACATGGACATCAAGAACAACTCCCACTTCTACGGCCGCTTCATCGGCAACGAGGCGAAGGTCGACAAGTGCGGCGTCCACATCGACCTCGCCGGAAACGCACCCCCGCCCGCGTCGTGTTTCGTCTTGAGCGACACGGTCGGCGCCGCTGGAAGCACGAGCAGCGGTGGGATCACCAGCGCCGCCACGTTCGCGCAATGGTTCGCCGACGTCCCGGGCGTGAACCACCCCACCGGAGCGGCGATCATCCTCGACGAGCTCACCCCCGGTCATTTCACCTTCAATCAGCCGGCGTTCTTCCCCATCGACGGCATGATGTTCGGCAACGAGGGCGACGACCACAACTACAACTTCACCTACGCGATCGAGGCGGAGTTCGTGTACGCGGAGTGCGGAGGCCAGTACTTGGATTTCGAGATCGGCGACGGCACCTGGGTCTTCATCGACGACCGGCTGGTCCTGGACCTCGGAGGCGTCGGCACGTCCCGGCAGTTCGTCGAGCTCGATCGGCTGGGGCTGGTGGACGGAGAGACGTACCGGCTGCACTTCTTCTACGCGAACCGGGGACCGTCGACCGACGGCTTCAAGCTCACGACCAACATCGAGCTCTCGACGAGCGAGATCCTGCCTCCGCTCGGCGCGGCGTTCGACTGATCGAATGGAGGCCGGCTCCGAGTCGTGCCGGCGAATCCGCGGAACGATGCGTGGGACGGAGTCAGGATCGCTCCGGGCTGCTGATCCGCTCCTCGCCCGCGTAGACGTTCATCCGGTCCCCGCGTAGGAAGCCGATGAGCGTCTGTCCGCTCTCGCGGCGAGCTCGACGGCCAGGCTCGACGGCGCCGAGACGGCGGCGACGAGGGGAATGCGGGCCGCCAGCGCCTTCTGCACGATCTCGAAGGACGCGCGGCCGCTCACCATCAGCACGTGACGGTCGAACGGCAATCGATCGCGCAGCACGCCGAACCCGAGCACCTTGTCCACGGCGTTGTGGCGACCGACGTCCTCACGCACGACCAGCACGCCGCCGTCGACTTCGAAGAGACCCGCGGCGTGAAGACCGCCGGTGCGGGCGAAGGCCGTCTGCGCCGCCCGCATCCGCTCGGGAAGCTGACGCAGCACGTCCGGATCGAATAGCAGCACGCTCTCGATTGGCGGGTGACTGCGGTGCACCATGTCGATGGACGAACGACCGCACAGCCCGCAGCTCGAGGACACGAGGACGTGACGGCTCAATCGTTCGAGATCGACGGCCACGTCCGGGGCGAGACGCACGTCGAGCCGGTTGCCCTCTTCCGCGGCCGGGCAGGGCTCCACGGCGAGGACGTCGGCGGCGCCAGTGATCATCCCCTCGGAGAGCAGAAAGCCCGCGGCGAGCTCCTCGTCGTGACCGGGCGTGCGCATGGTCACGGCGAGCGACCGGCCCCGCACCCTGATCTCGAGCGGCTCTTCGACGACGAGATCGTCGCGATCCTGGCGCAGGGGGCCAGCGCCCTCCCACCGCCACACCGGCTCCTCGCGCACCCGATTCACACCTCGGCACCTTCCCGGGCTGTCCGGTGGCTGCTCGCGTCGGCCTTGCTCAGCCGCCGCGCGACACCCGCCAGCGAATCGGGATTGAGCGACATCGAATCGATGCCGATGCCCGCGAGAAACGCCGCGAACTCCGGGTAGTCGCTCGGTGCCTGGCCGCAGATCCCGACGGGCCTCCCCTTGCCGGTGCGCGGCGTCCACGACCATCTCGATCATCCGCTTGACACCCGGATCGCGCTCGTCGAAGAGGTGCGCGAGCAGCTCCGAGTCGCGATCGACGCCGAGCGTCAGCTGGGTGAGGTCGTTCGAGCCGATCGAGAAGCCGTCGAAGAGATCGCCGAACTCCTCGGCGAGGATCACGTTGTTGGGGATCTCGCACATCACGTAGACCTCGAGTCCTCCTTCGCCGCGGCGCAGCCCGTTGCGTCCATCTCCGCCAGCACCTGCCGCGCCTCTTCGAGCGTGCGGCAGAAGGGGATCATGACCTTCACGTTGGCCAGACCCATCACCTCCCGCACCCGGTGAATCGCCTCGCACTCGAGGGCGAAGCCTCGCGGTAGCGATCGTCATAGTAGCGCGACGCGCCACGGAATCCGATCATCGGGTTCGCTTCCTCCGGCTCGAACTGGCGGCCTCCGATGAGTCCCGCGTACTCGTTGGTCTTGAAGTCGGAGAAGCGCACGATGACCGGACGGGGATAGAAGGCGGCCGCGATCTGCCCGATTCCCGAGGCCAGACGGTCGACGAAGAAGTCGCGGGGATGTTCGAAGCTCGCCGTACGCCGGCGGATCTCATTGACGACTTCGTGAGCAGTCAGCCGCTCAGGATGGACGAGCGCCATCGGATGGATGCCGATCCAGTTGGTGACCAGGAACTCGATCCGCAGGAGCCCCACCCCGGCGCTCGGGCAGCTGCGCCAGGTGGAACGCCGGCTCCGGATTCGCCAGGTTGAGCATGAGCGGCACCGTCGGCGTCGGCAGCGTCGACGGATCGACCTCGTCGCGTTCGAACTCGATCCGTCCGTCGTAGACCCGTCCCTCGTCGCCCTCCGCGCACGACACCGTGACGACCTGGCCGTCGTGCAGCTGGTGCGTGGCCTGCTCGGTGCCGACCACGCAGGGAATGCCGAGCTCCCGCGACACGATGGCGGCGTGGCAGGTGCGCCCGCCCTGATCGGTGACGACCGCCGCCGCCTGGCGGAGGACCGGATCCCAGTCGGGATCGGTCATCGCCGCCACGAGCACCTCGCCGGTCTTGAAGCTCTGCAGATCGGCGTGCCGTGAATCACCCGGACCGCCCCGACCCCCACCTTGCTGCCGACGCTCCTGCCGGTCACGAGCACGGGCCCGTGCTCCTTGAGCCGGTAGATCTCGATGCGAGGGCTCCTCGCATCTGGGCGTGCACCGTCTCCGGCCTCGCCTGCACGATGAAGAGCTCGTCGCTGCGCCCGTCCTTGGCCCACTCCAGATCCATCGGCGTCGGGCTGACCGGCCCGCTGCGAGTAGTGATCCTCGATGGCCATCGACCAGCGGGCGAGCTGCAGCACCTCGTCGTCGTCGAGCACGAGGCGGTTGCGATCGCTCGCGGGCACGCGCACCTCCCGGACCGCCGGTCGTGCCCTGCTCGTCGTAGACCAGCTTGACGTTCTTCTCGCCGGCTCCTCGTCGGATCATCGGCGGAACCCCTCGCGCAGCGTCGGCTTGTGCACCCGAACTCGTCGGGATTCACCCGGCCCTGCACGACACCTCGCCAAGGCCCCACGCGCCGTTGATGAGCACGACGTCGCGGAACCCACTCTCCGTATCGAGCGTGAACATCACGCCGGCGCAGGCGCGGTCGCTGCGGACCATCTTCTGGACGCCGACCGACAGCAGCACGTCGCGGTGGGGAATGCCCTGCTGGACCCGGTAGACGATCGCCCGATCGGTGAACAAGCGAGGCCATGCACGCCCGGACGGCCGTCACAGCGCCTCGGCGCCGCGGATATTGAGGTAGGTGTCCTGCTGGCCGGCGAACGAGGCCGTGGGCAGGTCCTCGGCCGTCGCGCTGGAGCGAACCGCGACGTCCGTCGCTTCTTCTCCGTACTCCCGCGAGAGCGTGCGGTACGCCTGAACGATCGCGGCCGTGACCGCCTGCGGAAGCTCCAGCCGCGCAGATGCGCTCCCGGATCGCCGAGCGGTCGCGGCGAGCGCCGTGATGTCTTCGACGTCGAGCCGATCCGAGCTGCTCCTGCACCCACTCGTCCAGATGATTCTGGCGAAGATGCACGCGGTACGCCTCGACCGACACGCGCGAAGCCGTCGGGAACGCGAACCCCGGCCGTCTTCAGCGTGCAGATCATCTCGCCAAGCGACGCGTTCTTGCCACCGACCTCGGGCAGCGTCGCGAGGGTGATCTCGCGGAACGGAATGACCAGCGGTCGGGCGGTCGCGTGCATCGGGTGTCTCCGCGGATGTGACGAGATGGTCAGGTCATGCTAGAACAAACGCAGGGTGCGGCAACAGGGTGAGATTCCCCTTTCGATCGCTCGATCTGCGGCGGATGGGAACGGGTTGCTTTGCGGGCCTGCGCTTGTTGTCGTCGAGAAGTGCGCGGCTGGGGGTTGTTGTTGTCGAGGGGGTGCGCGAACACGCGTGGGGTGGTCGATGGGCGGCGGGGCCGGCGCCGCATCCATGCGGCTGGGTCCTGGTTGATCTGAGGTTGGGGGGTGCGGCTCGAGGTGTTGTTGCGGCGCTGCCGCATCCATGCGGCTCGACCATCTTCGGTCCGGCGTTGCTCATACGCGCCCGCATCGTGCGGGCTCCCCTGGGGCTGGTCTCACCGTGGTCGTTTCTATTCATATGCGGCCCGTCCGGGCCGCAGAGACTTTGCATCACCGGCGGCATCCTGCCGCCTCGGTTCTCGCTGCGTACCACCACACGGTCCGGCCCCCATCCATGCCGCCGACCTTCAGTACCGGATGGGAACGGGTTGCGTTGCAAGATGCGCCGTTGGCGTTCGATCGGCGCGACGCCTACATTGGCGCGGCGGGCTGCGCAATCGTCGGCAGGTCAAGCTCCCGCGGCAGGCGGCCGCGAGAGCGTTGGGTTTGCGCGTGACGTGAGCCGGCAGGATTGCCGGCGGGTCTGAGCAACGCCGGACCGACGAGGGTCGAGCCGCAGGAGGCGGCGACGCCGCAACAACAACTCAAGCCGCGCACCAATCCCAAGAACCTCTCAAGACCAGCCGCATGGATGCGGCGACGGTCCCGCAACCCACCGAACGACCAACGCGTGTTCGCGCACCTCGAAATCCGGGACAGCCTCGCCGAGACAAAACGGAGAACGCCCCCGATCGGAGATCGGGGGCGGAGAGAAGAGGGAGGCTAATCGAGTTCCTGGCGATTCCCGGATTACGGGCAGGCGCCCCAGTTGGTGATGACCATGATCAGGTCGGCCACGTCCACGATGCCCATCGAGGCGCCGGTGTCGTCGACGTTGCCGCCGTTGGCGGAGCCGTTGGTTCCCCAGTCGCTGATGACCGCAACGAGGTCGCTGACGTTGATCAGGCCATCGCCGTTCGCATCACCGGGGCAGGGGGTCTTCGGCTGGCACGTGTCGTTGATCAGGATCGAGAGGGCGTTGGAATCGCGAGCTTCGACGGCCAGGTCGGAGTCACCGTCACCGTCCAGATCAGCCGCGGTGATCTCGCCCGGACGGATTCCGACCGCATGCACCGTCGCCGCTCCGAACACCGCGCCGCCGAGATTGCCGAGAATCGAGACGTTGTTCGAGTCCTGGTTGGTCGTGGCCAGGTCCATGAGACCGTCACAGTCGAGGTCAGCGGCGACGATCTGCGACGTGTTGGTGCCGCCGGTGGCGTAGGCCGTGGGAGCCCCATAGGCGCCTCCGGCGTTCAGGAAGATCGCCGCCTGGTTGATGCCGAGGGTTCCATCGCTCGTGCCCACCGCGAGGTCGGCGTCACCGTCGTTGTCCAGATCGCTGAAGATCACGCCTTCCGGCCGCACGAGCGGGCTGACGAAGAGCGTCGCCGAGGCCGCAAAGACGCCACCGGTGTTCGTGAACAGGTGGACGCTGCGTCCATCGTGGTTGCTCACGGCCAAGTCGAGGTCGCCATCGCCGTCGATGTCGCCGAACGCGGTCGTGCGCGTCTCGCCGCCCACGGCCAGGTTGGCGGCGGTGAATGAGCCACCGTTGTTCGTCAGCACGCTGGCGCTGTTGGAGTCACGGTTGGCGACCGCGATGTCGAGATCACCGTCGTTGTCCATGTCCGCGATGGCCATGCCGCGAGGGCGATCCTGGACCGCCACCGAGGCGCTCATGGCGAACGCACCGGCGCCGCTGTTGCTCATGATGAGCACGGAGCCAACGGGATCCCGGACTGCGACCGCCAGGTCGGCGTCGCCGTCGCCATCGAGGTCGCCCGCCTCCAGATCCTGCGGACTCGAGGAATTCGGCAGCAGCGAGGTGGGACCGGCCGCGTAGCCGCCCGAACCGTTGCCGAAGAAGACCGAGATCTTGTCCGGCGCTTCGGTGGTGGTGGCGAGATCCATGAATCCGTCGCCGTTGAAGTCCGCCGCGGTGACGCCGCTGGGCTGGGGACCGGAGGGGATGTTGACGACGGGAGCGATCGACATACCGGCGAATGCGGTAGAGGCGCCGGCCGCCACCACGATCAGGGGCAGCGTGATCTTGACGGAGGAGAGGAAAGGCGTGCGTGACATTGTGTGTACCTCGTTTGAAAAGGGGGTCTTTGCGTGTTCTGCTGCGGCCAACTCCTGTTCGCCGCTGGTTCAAAGCAGTCGAGGGGAGAGGGGAGGTTGGTGATACATCGCAGGGTGGATTTTTCCGGGAGGTTGGCTCTGCTGGGTTCTTGTCGAAGGCGCGAGCGAACACGCTTGTCTCGTCCGCGGGGTTGCGCAGCCGGCGCCGCATCCATGCGGCTGGGTCCTGGTTGGTCTGAGGTTGGGTGGCGCAGCTTGAGGTCTTGTTGTAGCGCCGCCGCATCCATGCGGCTCGACCCTCGTCGGTCCGACGTTGCTCAGAGCCGCCCGCATCGTGCGGGCTCCCCTGTGGCCATTCCTGCGGTGGCCGTTTCCATTCATGTGCGGCCCATCCGGGCCGCAGAGGGTTGCGCATTGCCGGCGGCGGCTCTTGTCGAAGGCGTGCGTGAACACGTTTCGGGTGGTCCACGGGTTGCGCAGCCGACGCCGCATCCATGCGGCTGGGTCCTGACTGGTCTGCGGTTGGGTGCGCGACTTGAGGTCTTGTTGCGGCACCGCCGCATCCATGCGGCTCGACCCTCGTCGGTCCGACGTGGCTCAGAGCCGCCCGCATCGTGCGGGCTCCCCTGTGGCTGGTCTTGCGATGGTCGTTTCTATTCATGTGCGGCCCATCCGGGCCGCAGCGGGTTGCGCAGTGCCGGCGGCATCCATGCCGCCTCGGTTCTCGCTGCGAACACCACACGGCCGACGGCATCCATGCCGTCGGCCTTCAGTGCCGGAGGGGAACGGCCTGCGTTGCAAGAGGCGCCGTTGACGTTCGCTTGCGCGCGACGCCCCCATTGGCGCCGGCCGCGCAATCGCCGGCAGGTCAAGCTCCCGCGGCAGGAGGCCGCGGGAGCGTTGGTGTTTGCGCGTGACGCGAGCCGGCATGGATGCCGGCGGATTCGCGCAGCCCGCGGGCCGGAGGCCCGCCATGACCAAGCCCATCCCACGCCGGAACTTCCACAGGCGAGCCGGCAGGACTGCCGGCGGGTCTGAGCGGCGTCCGTCCGACGAGGGTCGAGCCGCAGGAGGCGGCGACGCAGCAACAACACCTCAAGCCGCGCACCAACCCAAAGAACTTCACAAGACCAGCCGCATGGATGCGGCGACGCCCCGCAACCCATCGAACGACCAACGCGCGTTCGCGCACCCCCCCGACAATCCCAAGCGTGTTCGCGAACCTCCCCGACAACAGCAAGCCCCGCCCGCAACCCCCGGCAGGTCAAGCTCCCGCGGCAGGACGCCGCGGGAGCGTTGGTGTTTGCGCGTGACGGGAGCCGGCATGGATGCCGGCGGATTCGCGCAGCCCGCGGGCCGGAGGCCCGCTATGACCAAGCCCATCCCACGCCGGAACTTCCACAGGGGAGCCGGCAGGACTGCCGGCGGGTCTGAGCGGCGTCCGTCCGACGAGGGTCGAGCCGCAGGAGGCGGCGACGCCACAACATGAGGCTCCCCACCGAAGGTGGACACAGATTTGCCGTCAGGCACTCATCTCGAACTCGACCGGGCTGAGGTATCCCAGGGCCGAGTGACGTCGTCTGCGATTGTAGAACAGTTCGATGTACTCAAAGATCGATCTACGAGCTTCCGGACGGGTGGCGTACCGTTTGTGATTCACCAGTTCCGTCTTCAGTGTTCCGAAGAAGCTCTCAACCATCGCGTTGTCCCAGCAATTGCCTTTACGGCTCATGCTTCCTGTGATGCGGTGTCGCACCAGCATCGCCTGGTAGGCGTCACTGGCGTACTGAACTCCACGATCCGAGTGGTGAATCAGCCTGTCCAGGTTCGCTCCTGATCGCGTGCCAATCGCCATCTTTAGGGCGTCGAGTGTCAGCTCGGTTCGGAGATGATCAGCCATTGACCAGCCGATGACTCGACGCGAATGCAGGTCCAGAACCACCGCCAGGTAGAGCCAGCCTTCCTTTGTTGGGACGTACGTGATATCGACGCCCCAGGCCTCGTTTGCACTGCTCCGTTCGAACGCCCGATCCAGCACGTTCTCAGCAATACGATGGCCGTGACGACTGTCCGTCGTCTTCGGCCGATATGTGCGCTTCGTCTTCGATCGCAGGCCCATCTGCTGCATCAGGCTGGCGACCGTATTCACACAGCAGTCGATCCCACGGCTGACCAGCTCGAGGTGAATACGCGGACTTCCATACATTCCCCGGAACTCCTCGAATATCGCTCGAATCGACTCACACAACGACGCCCGCCTCAATCCCAGTCGGCTGGTCGGTCGCGATCGCCACGTGTAGTAGCCGCTCGTCGATACCTCCAGGACCTTGCACATCAGCCAGACCGGGTACATCTCCCGATGCTGTTCAATGAATGCGAACCTCATTTCTCGTGGCTCGCGAAGAAGGCCGTCGCTTTTTTTAGAATCTCACGCTCCAGCCTCAGCCGACGATTCTCCTCGCGGAGCTGCCGATTCTCTTCTTCCACCGATAGCTTCCCCTCCGGTCGGCTTCCGGAACTCAGGAACTGCTTTCGCCAGCCGCGAACCGTCCACTCCGAGAGGCCCAGGTCCGCCGCAACGCGACGAATCGACGCACCCTCCTCGATCAGCCGCAGTGCTTCTCGCTTAAACTCATCTGAGTATGTCTTTCGCATTCGGACACTCCATTCTTGAACGGCCTCATTATGCCGCCTTCGTTGGGTGTCCACCATCCGTGGGGAATCTCAACAAGACCTCAAGCCGCGCACCAACCCAAAGAACTTCACAAGACCAGCCGCATGGATGCGGCGACGCCCCGCAACCCATCGAACGACCAACGCGCATTCGCGCACCCCCCCGACAATCCCAAGCGTGTTCGCGAACCTCCCCGACAACAGCAAGCCCCGCCCGCGCAACCCCCGGCAGGTCAAGCTCCCGCGGCAGGACGCCGCGGGAGCGTCGGTGTTTGCGCGTGACGGGAGCCGGCATGGATGCCGGCGGATTCGCGCAGCCCGCGGGCCGGAGGCCCGCTATGACCAAGCCCATCCCACGCCGGAACTTCCACAGGGGAGCCGGCAGGACTGCCGGCGGGTCTGAGCGGCGTCCGTCCGACGAGGGTCGAGCCGCAGGAGGCGGCGACGCCACAACAAGACCTCAAGCCGCGCACCAAACCAAAGAACTTCACAAGACCAGCCGCATGGATGCGGCGACGCCCCGCAACCCATCGAACGACCAACGCGCGTTGCGCACCCCCCCGACAATCCCAAGCGTGTTCGCGAACCTCCCCGACAACAGCAAGCCCCGCCCGCGCAACCCCCGGCAGGTCAAGCTCCCGCGGCAGGACGCCGCGGGAGCGTTGGTGTTTGCGCGTGACGGGAGCCGGCATGGATGCCGGCGGATTCGCGCAGCCCGCGGGCCGGAGGCCCGCTATGACCAAGCCCATCCCACGCCGGAACTTCCACAGGGGAGCCGGCAGGACTGCCGGCGGGTCTGAGCGGCGTCCGTCCGACGAGGGTCGAGCCGCAGGAGGCGGCGACGCCGCAACAACACCTCAAGCCGCGCACCAACTCAAAGAACTTCTCAAGACCAGCCGCATGGATGCGGCGACGCCCCGCAACCCATCGAACGACCAACGCGCGTTGCGCACCCCCCCGACAATCCCAAGCGTGTTCGCGAACCTCCCCGACAACAGCAAGCCCCGGCCGCGCAACCCCCGGCAGGTCAAGCTCCCGCGGCAGGAGGCCGCGGGAGCGTTGGTGTTTGCGCGTGACGCGAGCCGGCATGGATGCCGGCGGATTCGCGCAGCCCGCGGGAGGGGAGGCCCGCTATGACCAAGCCCATCCCACGCCGGAACTTCCAAAGCCGAGCCGGCAGGACTGCCGGCGGGTCTGAGCAACGCCGGACCCACGAGGGTCGAGCCGCAGGAGGCGGCGACGCCGCAACAACACCTCAAGCCGCGCACCAACCCAAAGAACTTCACAAGACCAGCCGCATGGATGCGGCGACGCCCCGCAACCCATCGAACGACCAACGCGCGTTCGCGCACCTCCACCGACAATCCCAAGCGTGTTCACGAACGTCCCCGACAAAGGCAAGCGCCGGCCGCGCAACCCCCGGCACGTCAAGCTCCCGCGGCAGGACGCCGCGGGAGCGTTGGTGTTTGCGCGTGACGGGAGCCGGCAGCGACTGTCTCGTTTGTCAAGCGAGTTTCAGATTGTCGTTACACGTTTCTACTCCGGGAGCGTCTGGGAGGGGGCTCGTTCGGAGCCAGCAGGCTGGCCGGCGCCCTGCCGTCTCCTTCACGTCACCGCCCCGGCTTCGTGAGGGCGGCGAAGTGAAGGAGACAGCAGAGCTTGATCGAACCTCCTCTGCAGGTAGTCGCGACTTCTGGCGTTCAGAATCACCAGAAGCTTGCGCATGCACGCCACCAAGGCAACCTTCTTGCATTTGCCTGTCGCTTGAAGGCGGTGGTAGCACTCGCGAATCTTCGGATTGTGCTTCGTGGCTACGAGCGTGGCCATGTACAAACACGAACGCACACTCGCTCGACCACCGCAGATCGAACGGGTGCCTCGCTTTTGGCCACTGTCCCGGTTCATCGGCGCCACGCCGACGATCGCTGCGATCTCTTGGCGTGAGACCCTGCCCAGTTCCGGCAGCTCCAGAATCAAGGTGCGCACGGTGGCCGGACCAACGCCAGATTCTTCTCGCAGAACAGCAGCATGGGCCATCCACTCGTCATTCTGAGCCATCCGCTCATCAAGGAGCTTCTCGATGGCACTTTGCTCTTCCTTGAGGAAGGCAAGGACCGCGGCAATGCTCGATTTCGCAGCCATTTCTAGCGTCTGGCGGCGTCGGCAGCTCTCCATGCTCTGCATGTCAACCAGCTGCTGGCGTCGGGCCAGGAGATCTCGCAGAGCGATCAGATCAGCATTCGGGAGCTGGCGGACCGGCGGCTTCATCACTTCCCCGTATTCGACGAGCGTGAGCGCGTCGATGGCATCCGTCTTCGCCAGGCGGCCGCGGGCGCGGGCGAAGTTTCGAACCTGACGGGGGTTGATGCGAACCACGGTCAGTCCCGCACTCATGAGTTCCAACATGATGACGCGTTCGTACCCACCCGTCGCTTCGAGAACGACCAAGTCGACTCGAGCTGCCTTGAGTCTTCGGATGAGCTTCTCACGTCCATCCGGCCCGGAGTCGAACCGCTCAACAGAACGACTCCCACTGATGGCGAGATCAAACTGAGACTTGGAAACATCAATGCCTGCGGTACAATTGTTCATGAGACCCTTCCTTGCGAATGCGGGCTTGCGACTGCAGCGGCCCCAGCGACTGTTCGGGAGGCTCAATCAAGCTGGTCGGGATCTTGCTGCCGGACGGTTGCAGGACAACCTAGGATGCCACGATCACGCGATCAGCTGCCCGTGACCGATTACGCCGGTCGCGGGCGTTTCTATTTGATGGGCTCTTTGTTCCAGATACAAGGATGCCGGCGGAGTTGCAAGTTCCGCGGGCCGGAGGCCCGCCATGACCAAGCCCAACCCACGCCGGAACTTCCACTGGCGAGCCGGCAGGACTGCCGGCGGGTCTGAGCGGCGTCCGTCCGACGAGGGTCGAGCCGCAGGAGGCGGCGACGCCGCAACAACACCTCAAGCCGCGCACCAACCCAAAGAACTTCACAAGACCAGCCGCATGGATGCGGCGACGCCCCGCAACCCACCGAACGACCAACGCGCGTTCGCGCACCTCCACCGACAATCCCAACCGCCTTCGCGCCCCAAAGGCCAGCGACGCTTCCCTCAATCCCCCCAATTCAAGATCACCAGCAGTAGGTCCCCCACATCAACCCGATCGTCGCCGTTGCCGTCCGACGTGCAGGGAGTGGGCGGCGCCGGACACGGCCCCCAGTTGGTGATCACCTGGACGAGATCGGCGACGTCGATCGTGCCGTCGTTGTTCAGGTCGCCGGGCCTCGGGGCCGTCGGTCCCTGCGCGACTGCGCCTGCGATATCCAGGCGGCCGGCACCGAGGAGACCGGCGTACCCAGGGTTGAGGTCGTCGATGTCAACCGCAGTGGACTGGAGAATGAAGCTGACCATTCCGTATGTGCCCAGATCCCGCGACCACTCCGGATGCTGCGCGCGGATCAGCGCCACGGCGCCGCTCACGAAGGGTGTGGACATGCTGGTCCCGGACCAGATGGCGTACTCACCGCCGGGAATGGAACTGACGATCGATCTCACCGGATCGGGCTGCTGAGGATCACCCCCGATGAAGAACGTCGCTCCGGGAGCGCTGATGAAGATCTTGTCGTCGAAGTTGCTGAAGTCCGCGCGAATGTCCTGATCGTCGGTCGCGGAGACACCGAAGGGATCGCTCTTCATGGCCGGGTACTCTCTCGGATCGGAGCGGTTGAGATTGCCCGCCGCGGCGACCGTGACGATCCCCTGCCCCATCGCTTCCTGGATCGCGTCGTCGACGCCCTGGGAGTCGTAGGTCGAACCGAGGCTCAGGTTGATCACCTCCACCCCCGCGTCGATCGCAAAGTACATCCCCTTCGTCAGGTACCAGCCGTCGCCGACCCCGTCCGTGCCGAGCACCCGGACAGGGAGAATCGAGGCGTCCGGCGCCGTCAGGGCGACGAGGCCGGCGACGTAGGTACCGTGACCGACCATGAGGCCCGCGCCGGAGTCGCTCGGGTCACTGTCGTTGTCGAAGAAGTCGTACCCGCCGGAGAGAACCCTTCCCTGCAGCGCGGGATGACTCGCATCGATGCCGGTGTCCAGCACCGCCACGGCCACACCCGCACCGGTCGATTGGCTGCGCCGACCTCCAGCCCGAGCAGCGGAACGGCGTACTGCTCCTGATAGAGCGACGCGTTGACCGGACTGTCCACCCACGTGCTTCCGGTGTGACCTTCGGGAGCCGAGTTCTCGTAGAGCAGCTCACCCCAGACGATGAACTCTGCGTAGTTGGTCGACAGGTCCAGTTCGACCTCATCGGGATTGGGCGGCACGGGAGAGAGGATCTCGAGCAGGTAGATCGGTCGGCCGGGGATCGCGTCCAGCTGCGTCAAGTCCGTGTCAGGATGATTCGCTTCGTACGCGGCAACGAAGGGGTCGATCGACGCGTCATCGACGGTCCGCACCATCAGCCGGTTGGGGATGAGATCGCTGACTCCAGGAACGCCCAGAGCGTCGTCGGCCTGCGAAGAGCCGGCCAGCATCGCGCCGAGCGCGGTCACCACGGTCAGTATCGTGCTTGCGTGTCTCATGATCTTCCTACCAGTACGAAAGGTGCCCAATGGGCAGGATGCGGCCACCGCTCGAGCATTTCCCGCTGCACGCGCTGCAGCGCCGAAGCGCGAGCTCCGCGGCCTGCCCCCGCCTGTTGCCAGAATGTGTAGAAACGGCACATGAACTCGGCCGTCGATCCGTCGTGCGCCCGCCAGAGCGACGCGAGCAGGGATCGCGCACCGGCCCCGAAGAAACCGCGCAGCAGGCCCATCAGCTCGTCGCCGGCGGTCACACTGTTGACTCCGGTCTCGCAGCCGCTCAAGGTGACCAGATCTGCCTCCAGACCCATCGCGTAGATGTCTCGCACCGTCAGCCAGCGGTCAGCAAGACGCAGGCCACAGGACAGGGGCGCGTCGGCAAGGAAGCGCCCGTGGCAGGCCAAATGGAGGATGGACGCCCGGAGAGCGGCGCGGGTCACGGCGTCAACCGTGGCACGCTCGTCGAGCAGTGTCACTGCCGCGTCGCCGATCGTTCGGGCGACGGCGAGCGCCTCCTCCGCGATCTGCGGCGCGGTCTCGTCAGCGACGCCCACGACCAGCGCCCGGGACGAGGTACCTGACGCACGCGGTGCGGCGGCAAGCTCACAGAAAATGCTCGCGCTGGGCGCCGTGTGCATGCGGTACACCTGCACGAGATACTGTTCGCCGTTCCACAGCGCGTGGAAGGGAACCAGGTGGAGCGGACCGTGGGGAACGAGCGTCAGCTGCTCGGCTCCGTCCAGGTGCTCGGCGAGCGGCGCGACCAGGAGGTCGTACAGGGCGGCGAGCTCCGCCCGGCAGTCGTCGATCATCCGTGGGAACCGTCGCCCCTCTCTCGCTCCCGGTCGAAGAGCGCGATCGATCTGGAATCGGAATCGCGCGAGATGGTGCAGGATCGCTGGCAGCTCGGCGATGTGCCGCCGTACCACCACCGTCTTGGGGCCGATCACGAAGGCAAGCAGCTCCTCCCCCACCGTCATGTACTCGATCAGCACCGTCGAATCGGGGATGGCTCGCTGGACCTGCTCGAGCGACGCGGTCGGCGCCATCAATCCTGATGATCCGCTGGTCAGGGAGAGTCGCGCCCGAATTGCATCGAGCTCGTCTTCCAGCGTTCGAATGTCCCGAGCGAGGGACTTGTTGCTCGACGTGCGGCTGCTCTCCACTTCCGCCATCCGACTGTACAGGCCGTTGAGATCCGCCTGCACGTGAATGAGTCGCCGCTGCAGCGGCTCGGCCGTTGAGTCGGCAGCTTCGTCGAGCGACGGTCCGCCGAGCGCAAGGGCCGTGCTGATCTGATCGAGCAGCGCCCGGCTCTTCGCCTTCTCGGTCATGGCAACGGCGCGGGCGACGTCGTCGTGCCGGCCGGAGTCGAGCAGGCTCCCGATGAGATCCTCGTAGATGGCAGCGCGGTCGCCCAGGTAGGCCGTCCGCAGGCGCTCGGCCTGGAGCGTGCCCCGGAGGCGCTCGATCGATTCCACGGCGCCTGACAGGTCGGCGATGGCTCGGTCGCAGTCGCCGAGCTGAGCGTGCAGCCGTCCCCTCGTGTGCAGCAGATCGGCGAGGAGCGGCGCGAGATCGAGCTCGCGAGCGAGTGACACTGCCGTGTCCAGCTCGCTCAGAGCCAGTGCGGTGTCGCCGCTCTCGGCCGCGAGTCGCGCGAGCAGATGGCGGGCGGCCAGCGAGTCGGCAGGACGCGCGGCGAGCACGGACAGCGAGCGATAGGCCAGCGACCGGGCGCTCTCCACGCGGCGGCTCGAGGCCAGCAGCTCGGCTCGGGCCAGATCCACCTTCGCGCGTGCGGTGGCGTGTCCAAGCTCTTCGAAGGCCATTGCCGCAGCCGCCAGGGCCGTCGCCGCTTCCGCTGGTCGACCGAGTCGAAGGAGCACCAGACCCATGCCCGCTCGGGCCCGCGCCGCCTCCAGGGCCAGGCCACAGGATTCGAGGGCCGGAAGATTGGCTTCATACTCAGCGAGTGCTTCGCCGGGCAACCCGAGAATGGCCTTCGCGTCGGCCTGCTCCGACAGCAGCCGCGCCAGGTGCGTCGTGACGTGCCCGGCCTCGAAGCGCCGTCGCGCCTGCTCGAAGTGGTAGAGCGAGCGCCGGAGGTCCCCCTGTCGGGCGGCCAGGTCCGCGAGGTTCCCCTCCGCGATGGCCGCGGTCACGCTGCCGCCAGCGTTCTCGAAGGACTCGAGCGCCGACTGAAACGCTGCATCGGCGCCGCGAAAGTCATTCAGGGCGACGAGCGCCTCACCGCGGCTGTTCTCGAGCTGTCCGAACACCTGCGACTCGCGCGTCAACGGCGCCCGGGCCCGCTCGAAGCAGGCCACGGCCAGCTCCGGCTCGTCCCGCCGCTGGTACGTGATGCCGAGATTGATGTCCGCGCGCGCGGCGAGCGCCGGCTCGTCAAGGGCGATGAAGATCGCGCGGGCCGATTCGCCGGCCGCGATCGCCTCGTCGAACCGGCCCAGCTCACCCAGCGCATGCATCGATGCGAGCAGGGCCCGCGCCGACTCGACCTGCAAATCCTGCGCTCCACCGATCGCGGTGGCCTGCCGGCAGACCTGCAGGGCTTCTTCGAAGCGGCCGGCGTAGGAGAGCGCCCGAGCCTGGGCGCGCGTGCGCGCATCTGGGCGAGCGGATGCTCGAAATGATCGGCCAACGCGCAAACCATCGCCGTCATCTCGTTCGCCGTCTCGGCATCGGCGGCGGTCCGCCCGGCGGCTTCGTCCACGAGACGCAAGAGGACTTCGCTCTCACCGCTCTGCGCAGCCAGACGCTGGATGCGCTGCGGCGGCGAAAGCGCGAGCAGCGCGTCGAGCAGGCCAAGGGTCTCTGTGCCGTGCGTGTTCATGACAACGTGAGATCGCGCAAGACGATCGGCTGCTGCGGCAGCTCGATGCACAGGTCATACCGCCCGGCGTCGACATCGAGCTCGAACAGTCCCTGATCGTCGGTCATGGTCTGCGCAAATGGGTCCTCCTCGCCAGAGCGGATCAGCGAGACGGGGCAGGGCCCGGGCTCTGCGTCGCTCGCGACCTGACCGATCAGATGCCAGCGGGAGGAGGACGCCCGATCGGTGGAGCGCTTCTGGACCTGCAGATCGATCTCGGCTCCTGCCGACTCGAACGCGAGCTGGAAACGCTCCTCCGCCTGTACGTCACGGAGCGCCGCCGGTTGCAGACGACTGTCGAAGATGAGCGTCGCGATCACCGCATCCAGGCGCTCCAGCAAGCTGATCCGGGGAACCGCGGCGTTCGCCTTGAAGATCGCCTTCGCCCGAGCGAGGATATCGGACCCCGGGGCCACCGAGTCGTCCTGTTCCATCAGCGCCTCGATGGCAACGTATCGCTGAACCGTCTCGGCGGCAGTGGGATTGGCTTCCAGGTAGGTCGCCACCCTCGATGATTCCTCGGGAGGCAGCTCGCCAGCGGCGTAGGCGATGAGGTCTTCGTGGGTGATTCGTGGGGTGCTCATGGTGTCGCTCCGGGTCCGCCCGAGTAGAGCGGTTTCCCCTCGTGCAGATACGAACGATTGCAAAAAAGGCTGTCGATCCTCTGATCACGGATCCTGAGGAGCGGATGGCTGCTCGAGGACCGACGCCTGGAACCCCATTCGAAGGAGTATGGCTTCGAGCTTCTGGAAGCACCTGGCTCGCGTAGGCCCGATGCTGCCCACCTTGATGCCCAGCTGGTCGGCGATCGTCTCATACGACGGCTTGGCTCGATCCAGGAAGAGGGCCATGAGCAACTCCCGGCACGAGCCCCCCAACTCCTCGAGGGCGAGCCTGACCAGGTGCTGCTGCTCCCAGCGCACGAGTTCATCGTCGCTCGGCGATCCCACGTCCGCGAACTGCTCGTTCAGGGCTCCTGCGGCGTCGGACCGCTTGCCGACCCGCCACGACTCGCGGTGGGCGGTGGTGATCAGCCACGCCGAGAGCCGCTCCTGATCCTTCAGACCCCCCAGCTTCCGGTACGCGGTCAGGAAGACGTTCTGGACGACGTCCCCCGCGTCCGCGTCCGAGAGCCCGTACCGCCTGGGAACGGAGTACACCAGCCGCCCGTAGCGCTCGACCAGCTCGTCCCAGGCCCGCTGCTCGCCGGCCAGGCACCGCTGGATGAGTTCTGGATCGCTGCGATGCCCCATCGTCGTGCTACCCCGCATCGCGATTCGCGGCGCCGCGGCCCGGAACGGGTCGCCATGCGCATGCCGGTCCATGGTAGACGACCAGAGTCCGTCCCTGGAAGCGGAATACCGCTCAGAAGCTCGACCCTCGCTACAGCTCGACCAGGGGTTCGGGAGGATGCCTTGTATACTGCCGCCGTGGAGGACACCTCTCGAAGCGTGAGCCGGATCCACGCCGATCTCCTCAGCGCGCCGGCGCGTGCGCCGGGCCACGATCGCCTCCGACCTCACCAACGCCGCTCTCCGCCGGGCCTGGCGCGGCATTGCCGACGCACATCCCGAGATGTCGGAGTGGGAGCGGAAGCTGCTCTTCGTCGAGGTCCACTACGGCCGCGAGCTGGCCGACCGGGTGCGAGCGTGGATGCGCACGCGGAACTCCGACGATGCCGCGTGACGAGCTGGCCGCGGTCGAGCCGGTCGCGGATGCCCTGGCGGCGATGGGGATCGAATTTCACATCGGGGGCTCGGTCGCCAGCTCCCTGTATGGTGTCGCGCGCTCAACGATCGACGTGGACCTCGTCGCCGACATCCGTCACGACCAGGTAGATGCCTTCGTGGCACGCCTTGCTGCGGCGTACTACGTCGACGCCGCAGCAATCGTCGAGGCGATCCGGCACCAGCGATCGTTCAACCTGATCCACCTCGCCACGATGTACAAGATCGACATCTTCGTCATGAAGGACCGCACGTTCGATCAAGTGACGCGCCGCCGAACGCGGGCGATGCGCCTGGACGAGGGCAATCCTCGCACCTTCGCCGTCGCATCTCCAGAAGACACGATCCTGAGCAAGCTCGAGTCGTATCGACTTGGCGGCGAGGTCTCCGAGCGGCAATGGCCCGACATCGTCGGCGTGATCCGTGTCCAGGCCGACCAGCTCGATCGAGCGTATCTGCGCGACTGGGCCGCGGAACTCGATGTGGCCGATCTGCTTCGCCGTGCGCTTGGCGACGCGGACGCGTGACCTCCCGCGAGCCCGGTACGCCGAGCCTGTCCCGTGAAGCGCGAATACCGCTCAGAAGCTCGACCCTCGCTACTCGCTGCGTACCACCACACGGTCTGGCCCCCATCCATGCCGCCGACCTTCACTGCCGGATGGGAACGGCCGGTGTTGCAGACCACGCCACACGCACCGGGAAGCCGCGCGTAGGGTGCATGAAATGCACCGTGAGCGGCGCCGAAAGTCATGGTGCATTGCATGCACCCTACGAATCGCAACCGGCCGCCCCACAACCCACCCCACCCCCCAATGCACAACGCGCAGAAGTCTGGTGCTCTGCATGCCCCTACGTCGCACCCGGCCCCACAACCCACCGACCACCCAACGCCTGTTCTCGCGCACCTCCCGACCATCCAATCGTGTCCCACACGCAAATGCCGGAGGAGCCCTTCTTCCACCGTGTGGAACATGACTGACGACGACAGCGGGCAGACGACCGAACGCAACGATCTTGATCGGGGGCGGCACAGGAGTGACTGAGATGAACAGGCAGCGAACGAACTTCGGCGTGGGCGGTTGGGAGATTGCCCCGGTGGGAGTGGTGGCGGGACTGCTGACGGGACTGCTGACGGGGCTGGCGTGCGGACAGCAATACACCGTTACGGATCTAGGCACGCTCGGCGGCCCGTCACTCACGGGGTATCCCGGAAGCCAGGCGTACGGCCTGAACGATGCGGGCGAGGTCTGCGGCATGTCGGTGCTCGCCAACGACGTCGGTGATCTTCACGCATTCCGCTGGGATGGCGCCATGACCGAGCTCCTCCCTACGGGCGGAGATCCCCTGAGCACCGCGTTTGCGATCAACAGCAGCGGCCAGGTGGTGGGCATCTCCCACACGCTGGGAGCCATCGAGACCACCGCCGTGCGCTGGACGGCGCGTCACCGTTCGTTCTCGGCAACTTCGCCCCGCACGACATCAGCGACTTGGGCGTCGTGGTCGGTGAGATGCCCGCTGATCCAACGGGCGTCTTCGCCCACGCGGTCCGTTGGGAGAATGGAACCCTGACCGATCTCAACACGCTCGGCGGCAGCCACAGCTCGGCCTACGCCGTCAACGAAGAGGGATGGATCGTGGGCCGCTCGTTCCTCGCGGGGAATCTGAGCGCCCACGCCTTCCTCTCGGCGCAACGGCACGATGACCGACTTGGGCACGCTCGGCGGCTCCAACAGCGCCGCCCACGCGGTCAATGGTGCGGGCCAGATCGTGGGCGTCGCCCAGACCGCTGCCGGCGCGCTGCACGCGGTCCTCTCGAGACGGACGCCGCGGGCACGGTCACCGGCACGATCGACCTTGGCGTTCTCGGCCTGGACTACAGCACCGCGTTGGCGATCAACGAGGTCGGCGCGGTCGTTGGAACCTCGGACTCGAGAGCCTTCCGCTGGAGCGGAGGCACGATGGAGGATCTCAACGATCTGATCGCCGCCGACTCGGGGTGGCGTCTCTCCCAGGCCACCGCCATCAACAACGTCGGTCAGATCGCCGGCTCCGGTCTCCACAACGGCCGCTTCCTGCGCCTTCCTCCTCACACCGCTCCAGACCGAGAATCCGGACATCAACGGCGACGGCGTCGTGGACGTCGCGGACCTGATCGAGCTCATCGTGAACTGGGGTCCATGTCCACCGGGACCTTGCGCCGCCGACATCAACGGCGACGGCACCGTGGACGTCTCCGACCTCGTGACGTTGATCGTCGGTTGGAGCAGCTAGTGCCGATGACGGTTGATTCGCCTGGCTCCTCTCCATGTGTGAGCCCGTCGCCCTGCGGTGGCGGGCTCGTTTCTTGTCGCCGCGAACGGGGCTGCGTCGGTTCGGGGGCTGCGCCCCCGCCCCGCGCTCCGGCATTTGGCTCTCACACGCCGCTTCGCTCCTGGGACGAAAGGCAGCCCAGGCAAACCAGGGACAGTGAGCGACCGCGGCGATTTCGGTCTTCGTGCTTGCGGCGGCTGGATCGGCGCTGCTATCCTGATCGTTCGCCCTTTCGTCGGAGGCTGCTTCTCAACAGCGAGCATTTCCGTCGTCGTCCCGCACTAGTACGTGGGTCGGCGGTCGCCTCCAAGTCAACTTGACACCATTCTTCATCCTGGACGAGGAGAGAGCCGTATGTCGCTTCCCTGCCCCGCGGTCCGACCGAACACCATCGTCATCCTGCTTCCGCTGGCAATCGCCGCAACCGCTCTGGCCGGCGGACCGCAGTTCGTCGACCAGACCGGCTCTCGCTTCCCGACCCAGTCCGAGTACAGCAACCAGGTGACCGCGGGCGACCTCGACGGTGACGGCGACATCGACCTCATCTTCGCCAACGGCGGCGGGTTCAGCTCGCAGACCGCGGCGACGAAGGCCCGCGTCTACATCAACGACGGCGGGATTCTTCACGGACGAGACCGATGCCCGAACCGGCGGCTTCGCGGGCTGGTTCCGCGGCGTCGAGCTGGGCGACATCGACAACGACGGCGACCTCGACGTGGTGCTGGCGCAGGACTTCCTGCACCGGCCCGAGCTGCTCATCAACGACGGCAACGGCTTCTTCGCCCTGGAGGGTCTCGCCCGCGGGCTGACCATGAACCTCTCCAGCTCCCGGGCCCAGTTCGGCGACACGGACAACGACGGCGACCTCGATCTCTTCATCACCACCGGCACGAGCAACCGCTTCACCTGCGGCCAGTATCGGCTGTACGAGAACGACGGCAACGGCTACTTCACCGACATCACCAGCTCGAACTTCCCCACGGGCATCGTGTGCAACAACATGGACTGCATCTTCGGCGACATCGACAACGACTTCGACATCGACATCCGAACGGCGAGCACGGGTACCGCCAACAGCCGCCTCTACGTCAACGACGGCAAGGGCATGTTCGCACTGTCCACGTCGATCCCGGCCGACAGCACCTGCTACTCGTACGACTTCGGCGACATCAACGGCGACGGCGATCTCGATCTCATCGGCGTGAACGCGGGGTCCGGCAGCACCGAGCTGCTCCTGTCGAACAACGGATCCGGCGTGTTCAGCAACGTCAGCAGCCAGATCATCCCGAATCCCAGTCAGGACGACAACGACAGCAAGTTCTTCGACTACGACAACGACGGTGACCTCGATCTCATCATTGCCCGGCTCGGATCGGGCGGCGAGAAGATCTACAACAACAACGGCAGCGGCACGTTCACGCAGGTCAGCGGCATCATCACCGTGATCTCCGACTCGTCGCTGGACGTCATCGTCGCCGACCTCACCGGCGACGGCGCGCTCGACGTCGTCACCGCTCAAGGCGAGTCCGGCAGCTTCCAGAACCGGATCTACATCAGCAATGGTCCCGCAGACACGCTGCCGCCCACGATCATCGACACCGAGCAGGTGGTGCCCTCCAAGAATCCGGCGCTCAGGGCGGCTTCGTCGTGCGAAGCCTCATCCTCGACGGCATGACCTCCGACCGGAACTTCATCGACAACGGCATCTTCCTGAACTACTCGGTCGACGGAGGCGAGGTGAGCCAGGTGCCCATGCGGCACAGCGGCGGCCAGGTCTACCGCGGCGTCATTCCCTGCGACGTCAACGGGCTCGTCGAATACTTCGTCACCGCGCTCGACGACAACGACAACCTGGGCACCGGCGCGACCCTCTCCTTCGAGATCGACCAGGTGGTGGGAGACGTCAGCGGGGACGGGCTGGTCAACGTGACGGACCTGATCGAGCTCATCGCGAGCTGGGGCCCGTGTTCGAGCGAGCCGAAGGTTCCCTGCGCTGCGGATACGGATTGCAGCGGTGATGTCGACGTGACGGATCTCGTGAATGTGATCTCGAACTGGTCGTAGGCAGCGGGGGCTGACGGGCATCGCGCCCGAGGGACAGATGATGCCACAGGCGGTCGAGCGATTCGTTCAGTCAAGGCGATCGTGGCCGCTATCCTCGCCGCGAGCGTGCTCGGAGCAGTCACGGCGCCGACCCACGCACAGCTCCGGGTCGTCAATTTCAACATCGCCCAGCTCAACGGCACCGACTCGGCGCTGATCGAGGTGTTCTCCGCCCTGAAGGACGACGATCGGCCGGGCTTCGCGGTGGCCCCCCACGTGTACGTCTTCCAGGAAGTCCGTTCGCAGGACTTCTCCGCGCTGACCGCTCTGCTGGACGCCTCGGTTCCTCCGGGCGTGTCCTACGCTGCGGCGACGTACACCGAACGCAAACGAGGACGATTACAGCGGGGCCCAGGCCCTCTTCTACCGCACCGACCTGCTGACGGAGAACGCCGCGGAGCACCGGGATCTGTCCACCGGAGCCGGCCGCAAGGCGGACCGGTGGAAGCTCCAGCTGGTCGGATACGACTCGCCCGACGCCGGGTTCTACGTCTACAGCGCCCACCTCAAGTCGTCGACGGGCGAAGCGAACGAGGCGCTGCGCCTGAGCGGTGCAAACGCACTACGCGCCGACGCCGAGTCACTGCCGGCCGGAACCCACTTCATCTACGCCGGCGATTTCAACATCTATCACAACCAAGAACCGGCGTACCAGGCGCTGACTCGCGGCCGGGAACGGGCAAGGTCACGATCCGCTGGGATCGGGCTCCTGGGCCGGCGGCGGCAACGCGATCAAGCACTCGCAGTCGCCGCGCCTCTCGGAGCTGAACGGTCTCGTGGGCGGCGGCCTGGACGACCGGTTCGACTTCCAGCTGCCGAGCTCGGCCCTGATCGACGGCGCCGGGCTGACGTACATCGCAGGCACCTATCGCTCGCTGGGCAACGACGGCCTCCACTACAACACGTCGATCAACGACGGCTCGAACTTCTACTTCCCGGACGATCTCGCTCGATCGAACGCGCTGGCCGATGCGTTGTTCGAGGCCTCTGATCACCTGCCGGTGATTGCGGAGTACCAGATCCCCGCCGTGCTCTCCGGCTCGCTGCCGGCCGACTTCGATCGGGTGATCCAGGGAGCCTCCGTTCAACTGGAGCTGGAGATCAGGAACGCCGCGCCCGTCGAGTTCGCGCTGGGGGCCGAGCCCCTCGACTTCACCGCCATCGGTGACGGCAACCTCGTGGGCTCCTGCTCGGGCACGCTGCTTCCCCTGGACGCGCCGACGGTCTGCTCCTTCGACCTCTTCACCGCAAGCGTCGGCGTCGCCTCGGGCAGCGTCGTTGCCTTCACCGGCATGCAGCAGGGTGTCCAGAACGAGGTCCTGGTGCTCGAGACGACCGGCACCGTGCTCCGACCGGCAGCGCCTTCGTTCGATCCGGAGCGACTGCAGATCGCGCAGGCGGTCATGGTCTCGTTCGAATCCAACTCGGGCCTGCAGTCCATTCCGGTCGCGATTCACAACCTCGGGTTCGACGCACTCCAGGCGCTGCTCGACGTGGACGCCGTGACCGGGCTTGCGGCGCCGCTCGCTCTGGCCGGTCCACTGCCCACCGACATCGGCAACGACGCGGCGCTCATCGAACTTCGCTTCGATACCGCTGGCCTGTCGCCCGGCATCTACCCGACCGTCCTGGACATCGAGGTGAGCGACGAAGACCTCCCCGGCGAACAGACCAGTTCGCTCGTTCTCGACGTGACCGTCGAGATCGTCGGCGCCGCCGACTGCCCCGCCGATCTCAATCACGACGGCACGATCGACGTGCTCGATCTCGTGCAGCTCATCGTGGCCTGGGGCGCGTGCCCGGCGCCCTGTGCGGCCGACGTCACCGGCGACGGCGCGGTGGACGTCCTCGATCTTGTCCAGGTGATTCTGGGGTGGGGACCGTGCGGATGACGCGCCGGGGAGGACCATGGAAACGAGACGAACCGTCACCCTGACGATCGCGATCCTCGCCCTGCTGGGCGGAGGATCGGACGTCGCTCGAGCCAGCTCGGCGACCTTCGACAACTTCAAGGAGGGGTTCCTGGGAACGGCGTTCGTCGACGGCGGCATCACCTTCCTTGCCTTCGAATCGTCGTTCGCGATCGACGGGGCGGTGTCCAGCTTGAATGGTGAGTGCTTTTCGGCACCCAACGTTCTACAGACCGGAGGATTCAACCCGGGACCGGGCATCAACGGGCTCTTCATCGTGAGACCGTTCAGCATGACCAACCGCCGGACGAATCACCGCGGCTCCATCGACGCATTCCTCGGGACGATCCCCGTGGGCGCCTCGCTCACCATGACGGCCTTCCTCGACCAGCAGCCCGTCGGCAGCGACACCGTCTTCATCGAAGGCGA
Organism: uncultured Planctomycetota bacterium; assembly: GCA_963697235.1. GTDB lineage: Bacteria > Planctomycetota > Phycisphaerae > Phycisphaerales > SM1A02 > CAVONJ01. The sequence continues at coordinate 262,260 of CAVONJ010000023.1, read as the reverse complement.
CACGCAATTCTTCGAGTGCGCCACGCTGAGCATTTCGGGCGTGATCTTCGACACGCTGCAGATCGCGGCCGATGGCGTCTTTGCCGCGTTCGACAACGCCCATTTGGGCGCCGTGGGTGACGCCAACGATGACGATGCCGTCGACGTCGACGATCTGCTGCTGGTCCTCGGCGCCTGGGGGCCGTGCCCTGCGGCGCCGGCCGCTTGTCCGGCCGATCTCGACGAAAGCGGAGTCGTCGACGTGGGCGACCTCATCGAGGTCGTGATGGCCTGGGGGAGTTAGAGCAGGAGAGCAGGAGAACAGGAGATCGTCGTTCAGGACACCCTTGACTTCTCCTGGCGCTCGGCCCGCTTTCGCTGATCGGCGTTCAGCATGCGCTTTCGAAGCCGGACCGAGTTCGGCGTGATCTCCACCAGCTCGTCGTCCTCGATGTACTCCAGGGCCGCCTCCAAGGTGAAGATGCGCGGCGCCTTGAGCGTCACCGTCGCCTCCTTGTTGGACTCGCGGACGTTGGAGAAGGCCTTCGCCTTGACCACGTTCACCGTCAGATCGTTGTCGCGGCTGTGCTCACCGACGATCTGGCCGGCGTAGATCTGCCACTGCGGCCGGACGAACATGACGCCCCGGTCGGCCAGATTCTGCAGCGCATACGCCGTGGCCGCGCCGCCTTCCGTGGCGATCATCACGCCGTTCACCCGCTTCGGGATGATCGCCCGCACCGGAGCGTACCGGAGGAAGCTGTGGTGCATGATGGCCTCGCCACCAGTCGCGGTCAGCAGTCGCGTGCGCAGGCCGATGAGCCCGCGGGCCGGGATCTCGCACTCGATGTGCATGCGGTCGCCGCGAGTGTCGACGCTCAGAATCTCGCCGCCCCGCTGCCCCAGCAGCTCCATCGCCGCCCCCATGACTTCCGCGGGCACGTCGAGACGTCAACCGCTCGATCGGCTCGTTGCGCACGCCGTCGATCTCATGCTCGATCACCTCGGGCGGACCGACCGCCAGCTCGTATCCCTCGCGGCGCATGTTCTCGAGCAGCACGCCCAGGTGCAGCAGGCCGCGGCCGGACACCTTGAACTCTTCGGCGTCTCACCGGGCTCGACGCGCAGCGCAACGTTCGATCGAACCTCTCGCGCCGAGTCGATCCGCCAGCTGCCGCGACGTGACGAACTTGCCCTCGCGGCCGGCGAGCGGCGAGTCGTTGATCCGGAAGATCATGTGCAGCGTCGGCTCATCGACGGCCACCCGTCGGCATCGGCTTCGGGACGATCGGGATCAGCGATCGTGTCGCCGATCTCGAAATCGCCGAGTCCCTCGACCGCGCAGAGGTCGCCGGCGCTGACCTCCGCGACCGGCTCGCGACCGAGTGCCTCGAAGCGCAGGACCTTGAGCGCCCTGGTCATCTCGATCGAGCCGTCCGCGCAGCAGAGCGCCACCCGCTGACCGCTGCGAATGGTTCCGGAGTGGACGCGGCCGATGGCGATGCGGCCGACGTACTCCGAATAGTCGATCGTGGTGATGAGCATCTGCAGCGGTGCCGTCGGGTCTCCGATCGGCGGCGGTACGAGTCGACGATCGCTTCGAGCAGCGGTGAGACGTCGGGCTGCGACGGCGGCTCGTCCCCCAGTCTTCGGACGCCCACCCGTCCCGTCCCGAAGCGTAGATCACGGGGAAGTCCAGCGTGTCGTCGTCCGCCCCGAGCTCGACGAGCAGATCGAAGACCTCGTTCACGACATCGTCGGGGCGGGCGTCGGGACGGTCGCACTTGTTGACGACGACGATCAGCCGCAGTCCAAGCTGCAAGGCCTTGCTGAGCACGAATCGCGTCTGGGGCATCGGCGCCCTCGAAGGCGTCGACGAGCAGCAGGGCTCCGTCGGCCATCTGCAGGACGCGCTCGACCTCCCCGCCGAAGTCCGCGTGCCCCGGCGTGTCGATCAGGTTGACGCGTAGCGTCTCGCCTGCCATCGGACCGGATTCGAGGGTGAAGGTGATCGCGCAGTTCTTGGAGAAGATCGTGATCCCCCGCTCCCGTTCCAGGGGATCGGTGTCGAGCACGCACGAGAGGCCGCGCTCGCTCCGGGACACGGCGCCGCACTGGCGAGCAGGGCATCGACGAGGGTGGTCTTGCCGTGATCGACGTGGGCGATGATGGCGAGATTGCGCTGGTTGGTCTGGGCGGTGAGGGTCATGGGAGAATCCGGAGGAGCCGCAATGATAGCCCGCACTTCTCACCAACATCGTCGCGAGGGTGCGTAGACCGTTCGCTGGCAAGCAGATGAGGCCGTCGAGGCGGAGATGGCTGGTCATTCCTGCGCACGGCGGACCGTCCTCCTGCCCGGGCCGCCTTCCCGAAACCGCAGAACCGAGCTCGGGCGAACAACCGGAGCACTTCGCCGCGCGTGCCGCGCCGCGCTCCGCCGCCACCTCCCGGGCGTTCTTTGCCGGAATCTCCCATGGACGGGGCCAGGGTGGACGAGAAAGTAGAATCTCATCGGCTCTTCCCGCGGAGGAATCACGGATGAAATCGCCCCGGCGGTGCGCACTGCTCCTCGCCCCCCTGCTTCTGCTGACGCTGGTGACCGGATGCTCGACCGCCAGCGGTTATCAGCCCCTGACCGTCGCCGTCCGGGATCATGACACCGGAGCACCGGTCTCCTCGGCGTTCGTGCAGGCCCGGCCGCTCAACTTCTTCATCCCCGAGTCCCAGGTTCCGCTCCTGGGCGATCAGCCCATCGTCGACCCCTCCCCACCGACCTCGGAACACGGGGCCACGGGCGCGGACGGAACGGTCCGGCTGGAACGAGTCGTCGTCGACCAGCCGGTGCAGATTCGCGTCCTCGCCCGCGGCTACGAACCACTCGAGGTGGATCTGACCGATCACCCGGCGAAGAAGGGGGCGAGCGCCTGGCTCGATCCGCTGGCCGATACGACCCGCCCCTTCGACGCGGAGGAGGCGACGCGGCTCGAGGTTCGCTTTCTTCCGTAGCGTGCCGCGGACCTTCCGGCACGCTGGCCTGTCATGAGGCCCGCGGGCGAAGGCACGCAGAGCAAGGGCATCGGGACCTGTCCCCGCGCTTGGCACGGACGGCGCATGAGCAGGCCTACCATGAGCCATGGCAAAGGCAATCGTCGACCCGGGTGAGCTCAGGCATTTCGCACACGACTTGAAGCGCTTCAACAACGAGGTGCGCGGCCAGCTTGGGGCCCTGCATGCTCGCATGGTGGAGCTGGGTCAATCCTGGCGCGATCAGGAGCACACCAAGTTCGCGGAGGAGTTCGAGCAGACGATGAAGGTGCTCTCGCGCTTCGTCGACCTCTCGGACAAGCACATCCCCTACCTGCTTCGCAAGGCGGAACGGGTGGAGGAGTATCTGCAGCAGCGCGTGATTGGCCCCTTCCGCGGCTCCCGCGAGGCGGGCGATGATGATGGCACGACAGTCGGCTCAGGTGACGTCCCTCGATGCGCTGCTGCGCTTCAAGGCGTCGATGTGCCAGTTCGACGAAGAGGTGCGGGTGCGCCTGGCCAGCGCGGAGTCCGACGTTCGCCGTACGCTCTGGTGGCTGCAGAACGAGCTGCCCGGTCACTGGCAGCGGGAGATCCGCAAGCGGCAGAAGGAGCTGGCGATGGCCAAGAGCGAGCTCGTGCGAGCGGAGCTGGCGTCCCGCGAGCAGCGAGCCTCGTGCGTGCTGGAGCGCCGGGCCGTGGAGAAGGCCAAGCATCGACTGGAAGAAGCCGAGTCGAAGCTCGAGCGCACACGCCACTGGGTGCGCGTTCTCGAGCGGGAGTCGCTGCTCTACCAGGGGCAGATGCAGGGGCTTTCCGCCCGCCTCGAGCGCGACGTGCCCAAGGCCCTGGCCCGTCTCGATGCGCTCCTCGGACATCTGAGGGCCTACGTGAGCACCGCACCGCCCAGCGAGAACGATTCTGCCGCGCAAGAGCATGGAACGTCGATGCCGGACCCGAGCCGCCGGCGGCCGAGGACCATTCGTGAGCACGACTGACGGAGGTCGATCGACGATGAGCCTGACCAGCGCCCGAGGACAGCTCAAGGGAGCGCTCCGTGAGCTCTCGCTCAAATGGGAGCGGACCAAGGAGTCCTGGAACGATCCCGCCAGCCGCGCGTTCGAGAAGGACTTCCTGGTCCCGCTGGAACCGACGGTGCGGCGGTCCTGCGATGCCATGGATGGAATGGTCGAGCTGCTGGAGCGAGCGCGGCAGGAGTGCCAGTGACGGGCGCCGCGTGAGCGCACCGCGCGTCGACCGCCTCCGCGGCAGCCATGTATAGTGGCCGGCGGGCGAGACGATCGCGGAGAGCGGCACGCCGTTTTCAACTCTCCAGTGCTCACTCCGGCCCAATCAGCCGAATCATCAGCGATGCCCCAGACCGCTTCCCAAGATCTCTTTCGAGACCAGCTGCGCAGCGCTCGCGCGAGCTCCGAACCCTCAACATCGAGCGAGCCCGGATCGAGGCCGAGCTCGAGCAGGAGCTTGGGGCTGCGAGCGCTGCGGCCCGGAAGTCGCTCGAGGATGAGCTGCAGCAGGTGAGCGACCGCTGCGAGGCGCTCGTCAAGGCGAACGAGACCGAGTACCGCCGCGCCGTCCGGAAGATCAAGGCTCACTACGCGCCGCTCATCAACCAGGCCCGGGAGGGACAGGACGTCGAGTTCCGGACGATTCAGGAGAAGGCCGAGCACAGCCGCCAAACGATCAAGAAGAAATACGAAGAAGCGCTGTGGTTGGCAGAGACGGTCTACGAGGCGACGAAGAATCAGCCCCGAGAGCAGTTCGAGCGGGTTCGCGTCGCGATCGATGGCGATCTCCAGAAGCTGCAGGCGGCCGAGCGCACCGCGCGGGAGCTCGTGCGCCGGTACCGCCAACGCCCGGCCTCGTTGTGGAAACTGCCGCTTCCGGGCGGCGAGGAGACGGAAGACGCCGCCTCGAATCACGCGTCGACGCTGCAGCAGTCGGCGCTGGCTGCACAGGAGTCGTTGCAGGCCATGAGGTCGCAGTGGGCGGCGCGTCTCTTCCCGGGGGTTCGTCTGCCGGCGTTCGTCGTGCTCATCACCGGGTCCGTCGCCGCGCTCTCCGCCTGGCGAACCGACTGGCAGTGGTCGCCGGGGCACACCGCCGCAACCGTCGGCGCCGCCGGGCTGTCGATTCTGCTCGCCGCCGTCTTCTACGCCGTGGCCCGATCGCGCCTTCGCCCCCAGGTCGAGCGCTTGCGGATGGCCGTCGCAGCAGGACAGCGGGCCCACGACCTCGCCCTGCAGGCTGCGGAGGACGTGCGCGATCGCAAGGAGGCGGAGCTGATCGAGCAGCGTGAGCATGAGACGCAGCACGCAACAATCGCCTACGAGCCGATGCTCCGCCAGATCGACGAGCGCCAGCAGCGGCACATCGAGCGAATCAAGCAGAAGTACCCGGAGCTTCGGGAGCGGAGGGAAGCGAGGTGCGCCCAGCAGCTCGACGAGGCCCGCGCCCGCTACGAATCGCAGCAGCAGGAAATCGCCGCCCGGCGGCAGGAGAAGATCCAGCGGGCCCAGACGACGTTCGACCAGGAGGTGCGCCGGTTTCGCGACCAGAGCGCCGCTCGATGGGACGAGCTGAAGACGAGGTGGGATGCGGGGACCCAGCGCTTCCGCGGCGTGCTCGAAGAGATCGGCGAGGCCAACCGCCAGCTCTTCCCGAACTGGAACGATCCCGAGTGGGTGCAGTGGCATCCGCCGGACCACTTCCCGCCCGCGATCCGGTTCGGCGAGCTCGAGGTCGACCTGGAGCGGATCGAAGGCGGCGTGCCGCGCAGCGATGAGCTTTCGCTGCCCTTCCCCCCGCGCTTCGCGCTGCCGGCGACCCTGACCTTTCCCGACGCCTGCTCGGCCCTGCTGGAGTACGGCGCCGAGGATGGCGCGCCGGCGATCGAGACGCTGCAGACGCTCATGTTCCGCCTGCTCACGCTGCTGCCGCCGTCGAAGGTCCGCTTCACGATCATCGACCCGGTTGGTCTGGGCCAGAACTTCGCCGGCGTTCATGCACCTGGCCGATTCGATGGAGTCGCTGGTGACGGACCGCATCTGGACCCAGCCCCGCCACATCGAGCAGCGGCTGGCCGACCTGACCGACCACATGGAGAACGTCATCCAGAAGTACCTGCGCAATGAATACGCCACCATCGCCGAGTACAACGAACAAGCGGGAGAGATCGCTGAGCCGCTGCCGCTTCCTGGTCATCGCGAACTTCCCGGTGCACATCAGCGAGACCTCGGCCAGCCGACTGGCGTCCATCGTGAACAGCGGCGCGCGCTGCGGCGTGTACACGCTGATCGCCCGCGACACGCGTCAATCCATGCCGCGGGGAATCGAACTGGAGGAGCTTCGCCGCCAGAGCGTCAACCTTCGCTTCGAGCCCGGTGGCGGCGCACGGTGGAACGACCCTGAGTACGGTCAGCTGCCGCTGCGGCTGGATCCACCGCCAAGCCCGGAGTTCATGATCCCCCGGCTGCGGCAGGTGGGCGAAGCGGCCCGCGACTCGAGCCGCGTGGAAGTGCCCTTCACCGTGGTCACGCCCGCTCCCGAAGATCGCTGGAGCGCCGACGCGGGGGCGGAGCTGCGCGTTCCGCTGGGGCGATCGGGCGCCTCGAGCCTACAGGAGCTGCGTCTCGGCCGGGGTACTTCGCAGCACGTGCTGATCGCGGGCAAGACCGGCTCCGGAAAGTCCACCCTGCTGCACGTGCTGATCACCAATCTCGCCCTCTGGTACAGCCCGGACGAAGTCGAGCTCTACCTGGTCGACTTCAAGAAGGGCGTCGAGTTCAAGGCCTACGCGGCGCACCAACTTCCCCATGCCCGTGCGGTGGCCATCGAGAGCGACCGGGAGTTCGGCCTGAGCGTGCTCCAGCGCCTCGACGGGGAACTCAAGCAGCGCGGCGATCTCTTCCGCGAGCACTCGGCGTGCAAGATCTGCCGGGCTTCCGCGCCGCTGTCCCGAGCACCCGATGCCGCGAACGCTGCTGGTCATCGACGAGTTCCAGGAGTTCTTCGTCGAGGACGACAAGATCGCGCAGGAGGCGGCGCTGCTCCTGGATCGGCTCGTCCGTCAGGGCCGTGCCTTCGGCATCCACGTGCTCCTCGGCTCCCAGACCCTCGGCGGCGCGTACACCCTGGCCAAGAGCACGATGGGACAGATGGCGGTGCGCATCGCGCTGCAGTGCAGCGAGGCGGACTCCCATCTGATCATGAACGAGGACAACTCCGCCGCCCGCCTGCTGGCCCGGCCGGGCGAGGGCATCTACAACGACGCGAGCGGCCTGATCGAGGGCAACAGCCCCTTCCAGGTCGTGTGGCTTCCCGATCACGAGCGCGAGCGCTGCCTCCGGCAGATCGCGAGCCTGTCGCAGGAGCGCGGGCGGACCGCTGCGGAGCCGATCGTGTTCGAAGGCAACGTCGCCGCCGACGTCCGGCGCAACCGCCAGCTGGAGGCATGGCTGGAGTCATCGTCGACCGCGGCGGCGGGCGACGGCTTGTTCGCGTGGCTGGGGGAGGCCGTGGCCATCAAGGATCCCACGGCGGCGATCTTCAGAAGGCAGACCGGAAGCAACCTGCTGCTCGTCGGCCAGCGCGACGAGTCGGGCGTGGCGCTCATGACCATCGCCATGATCAGCCTCGCGGCACAGCTGCAGTCGCCGGAGCATTCGTTCCGCGTGCTGAGCGGGTTTCCTCCGGATGCGCCACACCGAGCGCTCATCGATCGCGTCACGTCGATGCTCGGGCCCGCAGCCGCGCCCGCGGGCGCCAGAGAGGTGCCGGAGCTGCTGCAAACGCTGGCGGACGAGGTCGATCGCCGGCACCGGGAGGACGTGTTCGACGCGCCGCCGCTCTATCTGGTCATCCTGGGTCTGCAGCGCTTCCGCGATCTTCGCGCCACCGACGACTTCTCGTTCTCCATGAGCAGTGAAGAGAAGCCGACGAGCCCGGACAAGCTCTTCAAGACGATCCTCACCGAAGGCCCGCCGGTAGGCGTGCACGTCCTGGTCTGGTGCGACACCGCGACCAACGTCGACCGCTCGCTGGACCGTCAGTCGATGCGCGAGTTCGACCTGCGGATCGTCTTCCAGATGAGCGCGACCGACTCCACGAATCTGATCGACTCCCCCGCCGCCCACAAGCTCGGCCTGCACCACGCGTACTTCTACAGCGAGGAACAGGGCATTCTCGAGAAGTTCCGGCCGTACGGGTTGCCGGATGAGTCATGGCTGGACCGAGTTGAGGAGGGGATTCGGGGACGGCGTGAACTGGGCTTCGGTTGTTCGTTGGGTTGCGCGACGCGAAGGCACGCGGGTTTGCGCGGCCAGCGCCGGCTCTTGTCAAAGCGGTGCGCGAACACGCCTGGGGTGGTCGAAGGCGTTCGCGAACACGATGGCGTCGTTCCGGGGGTTGCGGGGCCGTCGCCGCATCCATGCGGCTTGGTCCTGGTTGGTCTCAGGTTGGATGCGCGGCTTGAGGTCTTGTTCCGGCGCCGCCGCATCCATGCGGCTCGACCATCGTCGGTCCGACGTTGCTCATACGCGCCCGCATCCTGCGGGCTCCCCTGTGGCTGGTCTAGCGGTGGCCATTTCTATTCATGTGCGGCCCGTCCGGGCCGCAGAGGCTTTGCAATCGCCGGCGGCATCCTGCCGCCTCGGTTCTCGCTGCGTACCACCACCCGGTCGGCGGCGTCCTGCCGCCGACCTTCAGTGCCGGATGGGAACGGGTTGCTTTGCACGATGCGCCGTTTGCGTTCGATTGCGAGCGCGACGCCTCCATTCGCGCCGGCCGCGCAAGCGTCGGCAGGTCAAGCTCCCGCGGCAGGAAGCCGCGGGAGCGTTGGTGTTTGCGCGTGACGGGAGCCGGCATGGATGCCGGCGGCTTTGCAAAGCCCGCGGGCCAGAGGCCCGCCATGACCAAGCCCATCCCACGCCGGAGCTTCCTCTAGGCGAGCCGGCAGGACTGCCGGCGGGTCTGAGCGGCGTCGGTCCGGCGAGGGTCGAGCCGCAGGAGGCGGCGACGCCGCAACAAGACCTCAAGCCGCGCACCAACCCAAAGAACTTCTCAAGCCGAGCCGCATGGATGCGGCGACGGCACTACAACCCCTCGACCACCCCACGCGCGTTCGCGCACCTCCCCAGTCAATCCCAGGCGCATTTGCACGACGCTCCAACAGGAGAGCGGCGCCGGAAGTCATGGTGCATTGCATGCACCCTACGAATCGTAACCCGCGCCGGTCGCGCAATCGTCGGCAGGTCAAGCTCCCGCGGCAGGAAGCCGCGGGAGCGTTGGTGTTTGCGCGTGACGGGAGCCGGCATGGATGCCGGCGGCTTTGCAAAGCCCGCGGGCCAGAGGCCCGCCATAACCAAGCCCATCCCACGCCGGAGCTTCCTTAGGCGAGCCGGCAGGACTGCCGGCGGGTCCGAGCGGCGTCCGTCCGACGAGGGTCGAGCCGCATGGATGCGGCGGCGCCGGAACAACACCTCAAGCCGCGCACCAACCCAAAGAACTTCTCAAGCCGAGCCGCATGGATGCGGCGACGGCACTACAACCCCTCGACCACCCCACGCGCGTTCGCGCACCTCCCCAGTCAATCCCAGGCGCATTTGCACGACGCTCCAACAGGAGAGCGGCGCCGGAAGTCATGGTGCATTGCATGCACCCTACGAATCGTAACCCGCGCCGGTCGCGCAATCGTCGGCAGGTCAAGCGCCGCGGCAGGAAGCCGCGGGAGCGTTGGTGTTTGCGCGTGACGGGAGCCGGCATGGATGCCGGCGGCTTTGCAAAGCCCGCGGGCCGGAGGCCCGCTATGACCAAGCCCATCCCACGCCGGAACTTCCACTGGCGAGCCGGCAGGAAGCCGGCGGGTCTGAGCGGCGTCGGACCGGCGAGGGTCGAGCCGCAGGAGGCGGCGACGCCGCAACAACACCTCAAGCCGCGCACCCAACCCAAAGAACTTCTCAAAACCAGCCGCATGGAGGCGGCGACGGTTGCCCAACCCCTCGAACGCCCAACGCGTGTTCGCGCAAACCCCAGACAATCCCAAACGCATTTGCACGACTCCCCGACGGGAGCAGCGGCGCCGGAAGTCATGGTGCATTGCATGCACCCTACGAATCGCAACCGGCGTCGGTCGCGCAACCCGCGTTACGGGCAGGGACCCCAGTTGATGATCACGGCCAGCAGATCGAGCACGTCCACCGTGCCGTTCAGGTCGAAGTCGAATCGGCAGTCTCCGCTCGTGCCCCAGGCCACGATCACTCCAGTCAGGTCGGTGACGTTGACGACATTGTCACCGTTCGTGTCGCCGTCACAGGTCGGGGCGAGGGAGACGAGATTCAAGGGCAGGATCTGCACTCCGGCGATGTCGGTGATCCGCGTCGGAAGAGGCGGCGGGTTGCTGCCCAGATCGCGGAATCCCACGGTCGGCACGCACTGGGCAACCAGCGACGTAAAGGTGATCGTCACGAGATCGGCATCCAGGAGCGTCGGCGACTGCGTCTGCGGGTTGATTCCCGCGGCCAGGTTGATCTGGCCCGCGTTCGGGTTGACCAGGACGGGGGCGGTGATGATGGGCAGGCCGAACGGGACTGCCGAATACGACGCGCTCACGAAGCCGAGCTCGCTCGGGTTGTACTCCAGGAACGCCTGGAAGCCCGCTGCGGCGGCGCCGCCGCCCAGGTCGGAGATGCTCAGCGTGACGAGCACCGGATCGTTGACCGCGAATCCGCCGCCGGGGTTCGTGCTCAGGGTCAGCGTGCCGGCCGAGGCCGCCACCGTCAATGCGGAAGCCAGAGCGGCGGCGAGCGGGAACATGGACTTCATGGAATGCCTCCTCGATTCTCAATGGAATGCGACAACGAGCTGGTTCTTGCTGGTCGCCCGGCCACGCCGAACGACACTTCGCGACGCGCAACCCCGAGCGGGGCTGGCGTCAATCCGGGCAGTCCGTGGGCGCTGCCCCCTCTCCTTCGCAAGCAAGACCACCTTCGGAGGCGGTTCCCCCCGTCCCCTGAGGTGCGATCCTCACCTGCTCCACCTGCTACAGCATGAGCTTCGCCGACCAACTGTCAAGGCCATTCCCCGGAACGGGCCGCAGAATCGTCCCGAACGGACCCCTCGCCCGTCTTATCGGAGTGAATGACCGCCCTTTGGCGACGAGCAGATCTGTCTCGTCCTCGATGTGACTACTGCCGGCGCCCGATTTGGAGCGAGATGACTCCGGTCGCCCGCACCGGTTCTCGGCCGTCGGCCGGCTCGAAGAGGCTGTCGAGGTTGACCGCCATGAGCGGAAGGCGATCCGCGCCGGGCCCTCGGTCCAGGAGGCTGAGCTGGAAGCCGTAGCCAGCGCCGATCGCCGTGCGGATCTTCGCTCGCTCCAGATCCTCACCCTCGAACCGCCATCGGAAGAGCGCCTCGGCGGAATCAGCCGAGGACTGCCCCCCGGGCGAGAGCGTGAGCACGAACGCGCCGGCCTGGTACATGGGCAGGCGGTACGGATTGGCGAAGAGGTACGCTTCCATCGGGATCAGATCGGGAAAGCCGTTCCCGTCGGTGTCGAGCGGCTTCGCACCCACCCGGACGGCCATGTTCGTGACCTGCGCCGAGGTCGGTGGCGTCACGCCCGTCCGCGGTTCGGGAGGAGGCGGCCGTCCGTCGCTGGTGACCACGGTGGTCTGGCACGCGGAACAGAAGGACAGCGCAACGGCAAGAGCCAGCGCGCTCCGGCACGCGCTCTGCCGCGACCCGCCCCTGCCGTGCGCGCCGGGCGGCCGATTCACGGTCTCGCCCCGTCCCACACCCAGTGCCTTGCGATCATTCCCGGCCCTCGTCTCCCACGTTGCGGATCTCATCGACGGTGGGATCGTACAGCCTGCTCTTGAGCATGCTGCGCCGCAGTTGCTCCTTGACCTCCGCCGGCAGCGAGAGACGATCGATCTCGCGGTCCGTGAGCAGATCGATCTCCGCTGGACTCTGGATCACGTACGGCGTCACGACGATGAGGAACTCGGTCTCCGTGCGGTCGTCGCTCTCGCTGCGAAAGAGCGGTCCCACGAGCGGCAGATCACCGAAGAAGGGCACCTGGCGCTTCCGCGTGAAGTGGCGGCTGGCAATCAGACCGCCGATCACGACCGTCTGCCCGTCCTGAACAGTGACCGTGGTGTCTGCGATGCGCCGGGTGATGATCGGCGACTAGAAGTCCTCCGAGATCTGCGTGGTCTGATCGCTCAGCTCGGAGATCTGCGGCTGGATGGTCATGCGCACGAAACCGTCCGGATTGATGGAGGGCGTCACCTCCACGATGATGCCGATCTCCTCCGGGATCACCGCGGTCGACTGCGAGCCCTGGTCGAACGACGTCGAGCTCGGCACCCGGATCGTCTGACCGACCTGAATGCGGGCGGGCTCGTTGTTGGCGGTCATCACCGAGGGATTGCTCAGGATGTTCAGCCGCCCCTGCTCGTCGAGGGCGCGGATGAGCAGGTTGAAGTCCGGCGAGGCGATCGAGATGCTCGGCGTGAACTCGCCGGTGGTCGGCGCCCCGATTCCGGTCAGCAGGCTGCTCGCGAGACCGTAGCCGCCCATCAGGGCCGTGGCGTCGATCTGCGCCTTGAAGTTCATATCCACGCCGAAGTCATAGCGGTTGTCCAACGTGACCTCGGCGAGCAGGACCTGGATCAGGACCTGCGGCGGATCGACGTCGAGCTCGTCGATGATTCCGCGGATGCGCTCCTCGTACCGCGGGCTGACGCTGACGAGCACGGTGTTCGTCTTCGTGTCGTCGACGATCGTGACCTCCCGCTCGAGAAGCCGGGCGGCGGAGCCGATCTGTTCCGACCCCAGAGTCTCGACGAGCTTCCGCTGCTCCGCTTCGACGAAGTCGCGAACGACCCGGGCCACGTCCGCCGCCACCGCGTTGCGGAGCTGGAAGAGGAAGACCGACCGTTCGTTCGCTTCCTGCGCGTCCAGCTCCTCCACCACCTCCGACACGAGATCGAGATAGGTCGGCGTGCCCGAAACGAGCAGGCTGTTGGTCCGCGTGTCCACGGTGATCGAGAGCTGCTGCCGCTCGTCGGGCACCGCGGTCAGCTCCCGCTCGCCCAAACCAAACAGGGCTTCACCGCCCGCCGGTGCAGGACCGCCCGCCCCCGGACCGACGGCCCCGGGCTCGAGCCCGCCACCGCCCAGCGTCTCGCGCGGCTTGAGCACGTACAGGTTGCCCTGCCGCGTGAGATTGAACAGCTCGGTCAGGATCTGGGCCATCGCCCTCGCGTCGGCGTTCACGAGCTTGAAGATGCGGATCGTCTGCGCGCCGACGCTCGAGCTGTCGAGATCGCGAATCATCTGCTCGATCATGGACATCGACTCCCGCGGCGCCGAGACGATGATCGTGTTCGTGCGCACGTCCGGCGTCAGCATGATCGACTCGCGAATCGCCGCCGTCACCTCCACTTCGCTGAGCGGCTCGTCGCCCGGACGCTCCTGATCCGCAATCTCCCGCAGGTACTTCAGCACGGTCGACTGGGGCGTGCCCCGCCGCGACCCGATGCCCCGGCCGCTGAGCACGTTCTCGATGAGGCTGACCGTCTCGAGGGCGTTCGCGCTGCTCAGCGGGATGTACTTGATCTCGACCACCGAAGAGGATCGTGCGCCGTCGAGCTGGCTCACGAGCCGCTTGATCGTCGTGAGGTCCGAGGCGGGAGCGCTCACGAGCAGCGCATTGATCCGCTCGTCGGCGGTGACGCGAATGGTGTTCTCGCCGCGCTTGCGGTTCTCTTCCTGCACGTAGAGCTCGTCGAGCAGATCCACGGCGTCGACGGCTCGGCTCTTGGTGAGCTGAATGATCTCGAACGAGTCGCCGCCCAGCGCCTGCGACTCCGCCTGGCCGAGCGCCGATCAGCCCCTTGATCACCTGCAAGTTCTCGTCGCTCGCGGCGACGATGAGGCTGTTGCTGCCGGTGTCGGGCTCGATGGTGACGCGGTCCGAGGGCGTCTGCGACTCGCCGAGGGACTGCTCGCGCTCCCGCATGAGGCGCTGCAGCCGCGGCGCCATGTCTTCGGCCCGCCCCGCGGTGAGGGCGATCAGATGCAGCCCGACCGCCGGATTGATCGGCGCGGCTTCGAGCTTCGCCACCAGATCCTGGATCGCGCCGATGTCTTCGGGATTGGCGGCCACGAGCAGGCTGTTCGTGCGGGCGTCGGTGAGGACGAGCGGGCGCTGGCTCTGCCGCAGCTCGGGCGGCAGATCGGCGTAGCGCCGCTGCATGATCTCCCCGATCGTCTCCGCCAGGCGACCGATGTTCGCGCTGCGCAGGGTGATCACCTCGACCAGCGACGTGTCGGCGAGCGAGGAAGAATCCATCTCTTCGGCGAGCTGGCGGATCACCTCGAAGGACTCATCGCCCGCCGCGACCACGAGGCGGTTGGTGCGGGGATCGGCGACGATCGTGGCCTGCTCCAGATCCGCCGTCTCCGGCTGCACCTCGCGCAGCCGCTCGAGCCGCGCGTCCATGAGCTGCTGGATCAGCGGCGCCAGCCGCGGCGCCGACGCGTGGTCAGCTCGATCGAGCGGATCTCGCGGAGGTCGGGGGCGATCTCCGTGTCGAGCATCTGCAGCAAGCTCTCGAGCACCGCGAAGCTGCGGGGGCTCGTGGTCACGATCAGGGCGTTGGTCCGCTCGTCCGCCTGCACGATCACCCGATCCTCGGGACGAATCGCCTTCGACTGGATCTGCTGGTCGAAGAGCTCGGTGATGGTCCGGGCCAGGCGCTCGGCCGAGGCGTGCTCGATGGGATAGATCCGCACCGCGGCGCTCGGCGACGCGGCCTCGACGTCGAGCATGTCGATCAGCTCGCTCACGACCTCGAGGTTCATCGGCGTGCCCACGAGCACGATCGCGTTGAGCTGGGGCTCGGCGCGAATGAAGAGGCGGTTCATCGGCTGGAAGACGTCGGACTCCAGCACCTGCCCACCGTTGCCGTCGGCGCGAGCCATGCGCAGCCGCGCGATCTGACGCTGCAGCGGCGTCGACTGGGGAAGGTCCGTGCTTCCCTCGACGAGCACCTCCTGCAGGAGCCGGCTCAGCGTCTCCGCGTCGGCGTAGCGAAGCGGGATGATCCGCGGCTCGACCCATCCGGTCGCGACGTCGGAGTCGAGACGCTTGGTGAGCACCTCGACCAGGGCCACCGCGTCCTCCTTGCCCGCGACGACCACCGTGTTCGTGCGCTCGTCCACGGCGAGGGCGACCTCGTCGAGCAGCGCCTTGCCGACCATGCCGGCGGGAATGCCGCGCAGGTCCGTGCCGGGCACCTGCCCGAGCCGCTTGCCCTGCGTGAAGAGCTCGTTCACGATCCGGGCGAACTGGTCGGCGGCGATGTTCTCCAGCGGGAAGAGCTGCACGGTCACCGCGTCGGTGATGGGCAGCGCGTCGAACAGCGTCACGACGTCGGCCAGCGCCTTGACGTTCGCTTCGCTGGAGCTGATGACCAGCGCGTTGAGCTGCGGCTCGGCCACGATCCGGATCGGCACGGTGAGATCCAGCTGCACGTCCGGCTCGTCCAGACCGTTGCGGCGAACCGAAAGCCGGCGCACCTGCTCCGCCACCGCCGCGGCCAGCGCGCTGCCTGACTGCTGATCGGCCGGATCGAGCACGCTGGCCAGGATCGCCGCGAGCGCCGCCGCCTCGGCGTTGCGGAGCGGAATCACCCGCAGCTGCGCCGAGGCCAGTTCCGGCTCCGCGTCGATCGCCTTCAGCAGACCCACGATCGTCTCCCGGTCGGCCGGATTGGCGACGACCACGACGGCGTTGCGCCCTCGAGCACTGCCACCTTGATCGGCTCGACGAGCAGGGGCGAGACCCGCTCGTCGCGCTGCGGCTGGTCGAGGCCGATCGTCTCGATGACCCGTCGCGCTTCGTCCGGCGAGATGTTCTTGAGCTCGATGATGAAGATGCCCTGGCCCGCCGCCGGAGCGAGACCGTCCAGCTGCTGCACGGTCGTCGCGGATCTCCTCCGCAAGCGCCGCGGTCGACGCGACGATCAGGCTGTTGCCCGCCACGTCGACCTCGATCGACAGCGGCTGGTTCGCCTGCTTGGCCTGCGTCTGGAACGCCTCGCCGATCGCGTCGGCGATGCGCCGCGCCGGCGCCGAGGTCACCTTGATCACGTGAACCGACAGCCCCTGCTCGCCCGCCTCCTGCTGGAGCGCCCGCGCGAGGGCTTCGATCTGCCGGAACTCCTCGGCCTCGGCCCGCACGATGATGGTCCGGGCGGACTGATCGCCCACGATGGCCAGACGGCGCTGCCCGGACTCCCCGCCGCCGCTCTGCTCGTAGAGCTGCCGCAGCGACTCGGCGAGCTGCGCCGGATCGCCGGCGGTCACCGGAATGAGCTGCGGCGGCGGCAGCTGCGCGTAGTCGGCGACGTCGAGCTGCTCGATGATCAGCTCGATCTTGCTCATGTTCTGGCGCGACGCCGAGATGATGACCGAGTTCGTCTGCGGCTCCGCGGACGCCCGCACCCACTCCTCCGACTCCACCAGCACCGTCGGCACCTCGGCGCTCGGCCGCTGCTCCTCCGGACGGCCGGGAGCCGGCGCCCGGTTCGATCGCTCTGCGCGGCCCGCCCGCCGGTCGCGCTCGATCGTGCCCTGGAACGCGTCGTTGATGGCGCGGGCCACCGACCCGGCGTCGGCGTAGATCAGCGGAATCACGCGAAGCTGAAGCGACGCGTCGTACTCCTCGTTGTCGAGCTCCGCCAGCAGCGCGGAGATCGCCTCCCACTCACCCTGCTCGGCGGAGATCACCAGGGAGTTGGTGGCGGGGTCGGCGACGATCCGCACGTTCTCCGCGCTCGGGCGTCTCCGCGCCCGGCGCGAACTGGCCGTAGAAGAACGACAGCGCTTCCTGCACCTTCACTGCCTCCGCGAACTTCAGCGGCACGAACTCGGTGAGGCGCTGGCGGGGCGAAGGGATGTCGATCTGTTCGATGATCCGATCGATCTGCTCGAACTGATCGGCGGTGGCGGCGACGATGAGCTGGTTCTCGAGCTTGTTGTAGTCGATCTTCGCTTGGGGTTCGTTCCCCTCACGATCGCGGAAGAAGCGGTTCAGCGTGAAGTAGACGTCGAAGGCGTTGGCGTGCTCGAGCGAGATGATCCGCCACTGGAGCGGGCTGACCGCCGGCACCTCATCGACCTTGCTGATCAGCGACTCGATCACCGGGAACGAGTTCTCGGTGGCGGTCACGATGAGCCTGTTGGAGCGGCGGTCGGCGACGATCTTCGCCTTCACCTCGACCGCCTCGCTCTCGGCGTCATCGAGCCGGATCGTGATGCCCGTCGTCTCCCCCCTCGCGTCGAGCTGCAGGGTCTCGGTCAGGATGCGCACGACGTCCGCCGCCCGCGCGCCCTCCAGGGCGTAGGTGCGGATGATCGTCTCGTCGCTCGCCGACGGTGCGTCGAGGCGGTCGATGAGGGCCTTGGCCTGGGCGAACTCTTCCCGCGGGGCATTGACGATGAGGCTGTTGGTGCGCACGTCGGCGGTCACGGTGACCGCTTGACCCGAGCGGCGGCTGAACTGCTCGCGCACGATGCGGGCGATCTCCGCCGCATCGCCCTCCTGCAGCACGACGATCTCGATCACCCGGTCCCCGGAGATGTCCGGCTGGTCGAGCTGGCCGAGCAGGTCGCGCACCGTGGCCAGCTCGTCCTCATTGGCCGAGACGACCAGACAGTTCGCCGAGCGGCTGGCGAGGATCGTGGCGCTGGGGAGCGGCGCATTGGTCGCTTGGGCGCGGTCGGCCAGGAAGCGGCGCAAGGTCTCGGAGAGTTCTTCGGCGCGAGCGTACTCGACGGGAATCACCTGCGTGATCTGCTCGGTTCCATCGCGGGCGGTGTCGATGCCGGCGACGAACTCCGCAATCTCGGCGTGCTGGCCTGCGGTCGCGGAGACGATCAGCATGTTGCTCTTCGCTTCGGAGCGAATCTTGACCTCGGTCGGGTCGGGCGGCTCCCACCAGCGCTGCGACCGCGTGGTGTCGCTGAAGACCTCGCGCGTCACGTCGGCCACGAGCTGGAGATCGGCGTGCTCGACCGGATAGAGCTTCACGATCCGCTGCTCGTCCGCGGGCTGGGGCACGTCGAGCACCGCGATCAGGCTCTCGACCAGATCGAACTTGTCCCCGTCCCCGGAGACGATCAGCGCGTTGAGCCGATCGTCGGAGCGCACCGCGACCCGATCGGCGGCTTTGGTCTCTCCAGATTGCGCCCGGAACCACATCGACGGCCCCTGGTTCCACGTCAGGTCATCGACCAGTGACTGAACCGTCGACTGCAGGTCGCGAGCCTTGGCGTGCTCCAATTCGAACACGCGGAAAGTCAGCGTGCCGGCCGCCTGCGGGGAGTCGAACTGCTTGACGAGCTCCCCGATCTGCGCGAAGTCCTCGTCGGACGCCGCGACGAGCAGCGTCTTGCTGGAGCGATCGCCGACCACCGACACCTGCCGGCTCTGCGCCCGGCGCCCGCGGCCGGTGGTGGCGATGCTGGCGCGGTCGTCGTAGAAGCGCTGGATGGCATCGGCCACCGCGGCCGCATCCGCCCGCTCGAGGACGATCGTGCGCACTTCGAACTGCCGCGTCGAGTCGCGATCGATCTCCGCGAGCACCGACTCGATCTCGGTCATCACCTCGGGATCCGCACGCACCAGCAGAACACCGGCGTTGTTGTCGGGCACGATGGCCGTCGCCGCTCGCCGCTGCTGGTCCGATCCGAGCACGACCTGCTCCAGCAGCTGGGCCGCCCGCTGCGGTTCGGCGGCGCTCAACTCGAAGATCCGCAGCGGGTGCAGCTCGTCCGCGAGCTTGCGGTCGAGCTCGGCCAGCAGCGCTTCGATCTCGTCGAGGGAGGCGGCGGGCGCGGTCACCAGCAGCGTGTTCGTGCGATCGTCGGCCGTGAATTGCGGTTCGGTGATCGTCGTGCCGGAGCGGCGCTGCAGGTTGCGAACACGGGCCCGGAAGATCTGCTGGAGCGTGTTGCGCAGATCCGTGGCCTGCGCGTACTGCAGCGGATAGAGCCGCACGATCGTCTGCTCGCCCGAGGGCTCCTGATCGAGCTGACCGAGCAGATCGGTGATGGCGAGCAGATCCGCAGCGGTCGCCGAGATGACCAGCGCATTGGCGGAGCGGTTGGCGAGCACGGTCGTCGTCGGGGCCGGCGCGTTGGTCGCCCGTGCACGGTCGGCGAGGAAGCGGGTGAGCGTGTCTGCGAGCTCGTCAGCGCGAACGAACTGCACCGGCAGCACGTGGATCTGCTGTTCGGCGGGCGCCGTGTCCGCGTCGATGCCGGCGAGGAGGGCGGCGATCTCTTCCTGCTGGCGTGCCGTGCCCGAGACGACCAGCGTCCGGTTCGGCTCATCGATGCGGATCCGCACCTCCGTCGGATCCGGCGCCTCCCACCAGCGCCGGGCGCGGCTTGGATCGCCGTAGAGCTCTCGCGTGATCTCCGCCACCAGGTCGAGATCGGCGTGCTCGATCCGATAGAGCTTGACGAGGCGCTGCTCTCCTTCCGGCTGGAGCACGTCGAGCACCGAGATCAGATTCTCGACCGTCTCGATCTGGTCGGCCTCGCCGGAGACGATCAGCGCGTTCAGCCGATCGTCGGAGCGCACCGCCACCGGACCGCGGTTCGGCCTGCGCTGCTCATCGGCGAGGGCCTGCACGGTCGCGCGCAGCTCGCGAGCCTTGGCGTGTTCGAGCGGAACGACGCGGAACGTCGCGCGTTCCGCTCGCTTCCTGCGAGTCGAACTGCTCGATGAGCATCTGGATCTGCGTAAAGTCCTCGTCCGAGGCCGCGATGAGCAGGGTCCGGCTCGACCGATCGCCGACCACCGAGACGCGCCGCCCCTGCGCCTGACGGCCGCGACCGCTCGTGGCGATGCGGGCGCGATCGTCGTAGAAACGCTGAATGGAGCTAGCCACCGCCGCCGCGTCAGCCCGCTCCAGAACCACCGTTCGCACTTCGAACTGCTGCGTCGTGTCGCGGTCGATCTCCCGCAGGACCGATTCGATCTCGGCCATCACCTCCGGCGTCGCCCGCACCAGCAGCACGCCGGCGCGGTCGTCGGGCACCAGCGTGGTCGAGCTCCGACGCTGCGGATCGGCGCCGACCACGACCTGTTCGAGCAGCTGCGCCGCGCGACGCGGATCGGCGGCGCTGAGCTCGATGATCCGCAGCGGCAGCTGCTCGTCGACGAGCGGTTGATCGAGCTGCTCGGAGCAGTCGCTCGACCTCCGACCAGGTCTCGGGCGACGCGGTGACCAGCAACGTATTGGTTCGCTGATCGGCGGTGAACTCCGGCTGGACCTCGACCATGCCCGGGCGCTGCCGCAACGCACGGAAGCGGGCGGAGAAGATCTGGCGGAGCGTGTTCTGCAGCTCACTCGCCCGAGCGTGCTCGAGCGGATAGAGCTTGAGCGTGCTCTGCACGTTGACCGGCGTCTGATCGAGCACTTCGACGAAGCGATCGAGGAAGGCGATCGCCGGCGCTGATCCCATCGCGATGAGCGCGTTGGCCTGCGCATCGCTCGAGATCCGCAGGGTGGAGGGATCGAACACCGCTTCGATCCGCTGGTCATCGGCGAGCAGCGTCACCGCGAGCTGCCGCATGCGCTGCGCCTGACGGTCGCGACCGTCATCGCTCATCAGCGCCCGAACGCTGGAGAGGGCCCGCTCCACGGTCACGGTCTGGAGCGGGTAGATCTTCACCACGGTTTGCTCGGTAACCGGAGCGCGGGAGAACGCCGCGACGAGCTCGCCGACGGTCTGGAAATTCTGCTCGTTGCAGATCACGACGAGCGTGTTGGTGGCAGCGTCCGCAAAGAGCGCGATCTGGCGGCGGTAGTCACCCCGGTTGCCGCCCATCGGCGTCATCTGTCCCAGCGTCTGGTTGACCAGCTGGGCCAGGGAGCGAGCATCGAGGGTCGGCGGCAGCTGGATCTGCCTCACCGTTCCGGGGGCCGCGGGAATCTGCTGCTGGACTTGTGCCGCGAGATCGGCCACGCGTGCCGCCGCGCGGGGCGAGCCGATCACGATCAAGCTGTTGGTCTCGGGATCGACGGCGATGGTGATTCCGCGGTTCTCGGTGTCGTCCGCGGGTGCTTCCGGCGGTTGCGCACCAGAGCTGCCCTGCGCCTCCGGAAGCGACGCCGCACACGCGCTGGCGAGCAGCGACCACCGGCGAAAGGCGCCGGCACCGCCACCGCGCAACGAGGACGCGTCCTTCAGGGCGGCCGGCTCGAGAGCGGACGGGGGCGCTGCCGTCGCAGCAGCTCGTCCAGATCGATCACCTCGATCTTCGCAGGACCGCCGCGGTCGAGCATCCGCTGCAGCGTCCGGGCGACCTCCTCCGCGGAGGCGCGGGAGGGATCGATGGGGATCATCTGGATCTGCCGCCGGGCCGACACGGTGGCGGCGTCGATCTGCTGCACCACCTCATCCAGCGTCTGGAACTGCGCGGGCGTCGCCCGCACGATCAGGCTGTTGCTCGCGCCGTCCACCCGAATGGTGGGAGGCACCTGCCCGGATTCCGACTCGCTGAAGATCGAGCCGAGGCTTTGCGCGAGCTGCGCCGCATCCGCGTTCTCGATGACCAGCACCCGGACCATCCGCGCCGCCTCGCCCTCGATCCGGGCCGGCTCGACGTCGAGCTGCTGCACCATTGATTCGGCCAGCTCCAGGACGCTGCGGGGACCGCTGACGATGACCGCGTTGAGACGCGAGTCGGCCGCCACCCGCACGTCGGGGCCGGTGTCGGGAAGCGGGCGATTTCGGGCCAGTGCGTCGTAGCGGATCCAGATGGGCATCTCTTCGCCGGCCAGCAGCTCCTGCACGATCGGCGCGACGTTCTCCGCCCGCGCGACCCGCAGCGGGATCGTGCGCACCTGGCGGTCTTCGGCGTCCAGGCGATCGGTGCGGTTGAGCTCGTCGACGACCGCTTCGATCTGCGGCAGCAGCGCCGGGTCGGCGGAGACGAGCAGCGCGTTGGATTGCGGGTCGGCGGTGATCGTGACGGGCGCCGCGGCTCGCTCCGCCGCCGAGCGGCGTTCGTACTGGCCGGCGAGCGCCTCGGCGAGCCGGCTCGCGTCGGCGCTGCGCAGCGGCAACACCCGCAACGGCGGCATGGTCTGCTCGGGGGGAACGTCGAGACCGCGGACGAGCGACACGATCGTCTCCTGCTGCCGCGGCGACGCCGAGACGAGGATCGAGCGGGTGCGATCGATCGCTTCCAGCACCGGAGGCGGCCCGGCCAGCGGCTGACGCGCCAGCAGCGCTTCGAGCAGGGTCACCACGTCTTCGGCCTCGGCGTGCTGGAGCGCGATCAGCCGCACGTCCGGCGGCGGCGGTTGTGACGAGGCGAGCGCCTGCACGATCGACGCGAACCGCGCGAGGGCGTGTTCGTCGGCCACCGCGACGAGCGCGGCGTTGCCGGGATCGATTTGCACATCGATGTCGGGGGCCGCGGGATCGTCCCCGTTCTCCGCGCGGTAGAGCTCGAGGGCCTGCGCGGAGAAGGCGCCGAGGTTGACGCCGGACAGGGGAAAGACCTGCACGCGGCGCGGCGCCGGCGCCGTCTCGAGGTCGGCCAGCAGCGCCTCGGTCTTCTCGAAGGTGACCGCATCGCCGGCGACGATCAGCGAACGGGAACCGGGATCGACCTGGACGAGGACCTGCAGCGGCGCTTCGCCCGCCTTCGGCGGCTCGCTCAGGATGCCCTGGCGGGCCAGCGCCTGGAGCGTCGAGGCGATCGCCGCCGGATCGCCGCGCTGCAGGTGATAGGTGCGCAGCGCGGCCCGCGGCGCGAGCTTCACTTGGTCGAGCTGAGCGATCAGCTGTTCGAGCTCCTGCCGTCGCTCCGGCGGCGCCACCACGATGAGCGCGTTGGCACTTCCATCCGCGGAGACCCGAACGGGCTTGGGCTCCTGGAGGTGGGGCTGCGGATTCCCCGCTCCGTCCACGGGGGCCGGCGGCTGGGGATACATGCGGTCCAGCAGCGGCGCGAGGTCCGTCGCGCTCGCCCTGGCCAGGGGAAAGACCATGGTTGCTCCGGAGAGCGCCGGCTCGGCGAGCCGGTTCATCTCGTCCACGACCGAAGCAATCTCCTCGAAGATCGTCTCTTCGGCGGCGACGAAGAGCGTGCTGCTCGCCGGGTCGGCGGCGATCTCGACCGGCTGGGCCTGGCGTGCTGCGGCCGGGCGCGCGTCGTATCGCTCCCGCAGCACCCGCGCCAGTTGCGCTGCATCGCCGCTTCGGATCTCGAGCACCCGAAGCGACGGCAGCGCGGTCCCATCGGTTTCGTCGAGCTGGCGGAGCAGCGCTTCCACGAACTGGAACTGCGCATCCTCCGCCACGACGTAGAGGCTGTTGGTCGGCTCGATGACCTCGATCTCCGGCGGCGGAACCTGCCGGGCGCCGTCGGGCGGCGCGGTTTGCTGCAGGAGCTCGCGCAGCGGCTCGACCACCGCGGAAGCGCGGGCCCGTTCGAGCGGAATGAGTCGACCACGCCGCGGCGGCGGCATGAGCCCGCGGGCCTGACCGAGCGCTTCCTCGTACCGCTGCACGGATTCGACCAGACCGCTGATCACGAGCGTGCCGCTCTGACGATCGAGCTCGAGGTTCGGCGCCGGAGTGGATTCGTCCCCGGCCGCGCCTCCATCCAGACCTTGGTTCATGAGGGCGAACGCGCGGTCGGCCCGCTCGAGCAGGCCGCTCACGTCCTCGACCCCCGTCAGGGGCACGACGCGGAAGCGGTAGTCAGAGGGATCGCGCCGATCGAGCGCTTCCAGCAGCAGCTCGACCGTCGCGAACTGGTCGGGAGCGGCGGTGACCAGCAGGAGATCGAGCTGGTCGATCGCCTCGATGGTCGGCGGCGCGAACGACGACCCATCGCGCGGTTCGAGCAGCTGTCGGGCCATCGTGGCGAGCGGCGCCACCACCGTGCTCGGCTCGGCGTTGAGAACGGGAAGCTGCCGCGTCTCTCGCTCGACGATCGCGTGCTGCTCCACCATCGTCAGCAGGGCCGCAAACCGGTCGAGCGCCGGCGGCGCCCCCACGACCGTCAGCAGTCCCGCATCCTCCAGCAGCTCCGTGAGCACGACCGTCGAGGGATCGTCGCGCTCCACCTCCAGCTCGTACAGCTCGCGCGCCCGCTGCAGCGCGGCGGCAGGCTCGGCGGTGGTCAGGCGGAGGACACGCACCTGGCGACCGACCGTTCGGGGCCGATCCAGCGCCGCGATGCCCGCCCGGACGATCTCGATGTCCCACGCGTCACCGCTGACGACGAGGGACCGGCCGTCGGGACCGGCGGCCAGGCGAATCGCCGCCAGCTGCCGCGGGCTGAGCAGCGCCCGCAGCGCGCCGATCATCGGGATCGGGTCGGCGTGCGCGAGACCGATCACGCTCATCCGATCGGATGACTCGCCGCGCGCGCCGCGCCGCCGTCGAGATCCTCCAGCACGGCCACGCCCTCGGCGATGGCGGTCTCGTTGCCGACGATGATCACCTTGGGAGGATTCTCCCCCGGCAGCACCGACGGACGGGCGTCCTCGGGCAATCGCGTGAACACTTCGGTCAGTCGGGCGACGGCTTCGGCCGGCGTCACCGCGCTCAGCAGCACGCTGCGCACGGAGCGTCCGCCGGCCGTCGCCGGCACGTCGAGCAGGTCGAGCGCTTCCCGCAAGTTCTCGATCCGGCTGCGGGTGCCCTTGGCGATGATCGAGTTGGTGCGATCGTCGAACGTGATGCTGAGGCCGGGCAGCTGCTCGTCCTCGATCTTCACCTGCTGGCCCTTCTCACTCACCACGTACCGTTCGACCCGCTGGCCGAGCAGCGCGTTGAGTGGCTGCATGAGATCGGCGGCCCGGCAGTGCTGGAGCTTGAAGATCTCGATGACCGCGTCGGGATCCTCGCTGTCGAGCTCGTCGATGATCTGGAGCAAACGGCGGATCTGCGCGGCGGTCTCGGTGATCACCAGCGCGTTCTGCTGCTCGAGCGCGGCGACCGAGCCGTAGGCGGCGACCATCTGGGAGAGGCGCTCCGCGAGCGGCTTGGCCAGCGCGATGCTCAGCGGTCGAACGACGGTGACGATCTGCTCGGAGGTTACGGTCTCCGGTACCGCGCCGACGTAGGTGGGGATGTTCTCCCGCTGCATCTCCGTCAGCTTCTGCAGGTAGAGCATGCCCTCTTCGACCCGCAGCATCACGCCCTTGCTCTGCAAGATGATGTTGAGGATCCGCAGCGCTTCTTGGGGCTCGTAGCTCTCCAGCGAGAGGTAGTCCAGCGTTCCTTCCGGCACATCGGTTTCCCGAACCACGGGCAGACCGGTGGCGCGGGAGAAGAAGTCGAGCACCTGATCGAAGGGAGCGCCCTTGAAGTTGAAGCGGATGCGAGAGGGGAGGACGCCTGCGTCCTGGGCCGCCGCCGGAGGCGATTGCTCCTGGGCGGCAACCGCCGAAGGAACCTGACCGAGAAGGATGCCGAGGACCAGACCGATACCCAGCGTTCGACACCATTCGACCAGCCAGCGCTGCGGCTTGTCGCGCATCCTGCATTCCTCCCGTGGCCACGGGATCGGCTCCGCCGACGGTCGCCAGTCTACCGGGTTACTGCGACATCGGGACCGGCACCTCGAGATTTTGTCCAACCGCGACATGAATGCGCTCCTCTCCTCTTCGAAATTCCGCCTGATCCCCAGCGGTGGACGCGAGCACCAGCTCGTGGATCATGCCCCCCAGCTGAAGCCGCATCGGCTGCATCGAGCGTTGATTGAGCAGCCAGACCTCCGCGCCCTGCGGTCCTTCCACCACCGCGGTCACCGCCCACTCGCGGTAGACGAACGCCGACTCCGCATCCGGCACTTCGCTGACGATCTCCACCTCGACCGGCGGCGCGGGCGGTGGCGCGGGACTCGGAAGGCGGAAGGGATTCTCGGCGATCAGGGCCAGCAAGCGATCATCGAGCGGAGTCGGCGGCGCCGGCGGAAGCGGTTCCGCCGATCGACCAGGCAGGAAGAGCGTGTTCAGACGAAGCATGACCGTGAAACGCTCGCCGTTGTCCCGCGGCGTCAGCCGGAGCTGGACGAGGTGCTTCATCCACGGCTCGCGGCGCACATGATCAACGGCGGCCAGCGCCGCTTCGAGCGAGCCGACGCCGGTCAACGTGCCCTCCAGCTCCACGAAGTCGACTTCGTCTCGGAGCTTCCGTTCGCTCCGGGACGAGAGCTGACTCCGCGCAGGCGTCGTTCGCGGCGTCGATCGCGCGGTGTTCACCAGCAGTTCGGAGAGCCCGCACCGCTCGCCGATGCGATTCAGACGCTGGCGCAGCTCGTGATCCACGGTCTCCAGGTCGGAGCCCAGCGTCGCGGCGGCCAGCGCATCGAGCTGTTCATCGACTTCCAGGAGCAGCGTCTCTTCCTGCTTCGCGGCCTCCAGGTAGCGGTTCAGTCCATCCAGGCGCTCGCGCTGCGAACCATGGTCCCGCGCGAAATACCAATACGGGCCCAGGGTCAGCGCCGCGCACGCCGCCGCGGCGCCGGCACACACCGCGAGCGTTCGGAGCCCGCTCACGGCCCGCCCTCGCCAGGGCTCGGCGCCGCGGACGCTGCGCCGGGCACCTGCCCCTGATCGGTGCGCAGCGTGTACGTGAAGGGCACAGGCAGTCGCCGCCCCCCCTCCCGGTCCGCCCCTGTCGAGCTCGTCGTGTAGAGGTCGCTCTCGACGAGCGCGGCGCGGAACGCATCGGCGATCTCCCGATCGCGGGCCTCGCCCTCGACGGTGATGCGCAGGCCCTTGGGTGCCGTCCAACCTCCGGCCTGGCTGTAGGCGACGCCCCGGAAGTCGAGCACCCCCGACCACTCGTCGAGCACGAGCAGCTCGGGCGACGGCGCGAAGGTGGCGAGCGCCTCCATGTGATCGAGCCAGTCGACGTCGACCTGCTGCCATTGCTCGAGGTGCGCGAGCTTCAGGCGATCCCGCTTGTATCGCAGACGCAGCGGCTCCGCCTGCCGTGCCCGCTCGCGCAGCGCGGTGTACTGCGCCTCCAGCTTCTTGCCCTGCACGAGGGCGACCATGATCGATCCGGCGACCAGAAGGGCTGCGCCGCCGATCCCTGCGAGCGCGACGAGGCGCCGCCGCGCGTTCACGTCCGGGGCGGTGCGAGGATGGAGGAAGTCGATCGAGGGTTCGCCCCGCGCGGCGTCGAGCAGCAATCCGGCCAGCGGCCAGAGGGCGCCGAACGCTCGCCCCTGCTCCTGCACCAGCGGGTGATACTCCAGCGACTGGCAGGGAACCTTGAGCATCTCGCTCACTCGACCGGCGACATCGGTGAGCGAACCCGGATGGCCGAAGAGCACCGCGCGCTGCACGTCCTGAGAGCCTTCGCTCATGCGGTAGCTCATCCAGGTGCGACGGGCCTCGGTCATCA
The DNA here is from genome assembly GCA_963697235.1 of uncultured Planctomycetota bacterium. GTDB lineage: Bacteria > Planctomycetota > Phycisphaerae > Phycisphaerales > SM1A02 > CAVONJ01. Next base: position 234,768 of record CAVONJ010000023.1, on the reverse strand, counting down.
CCGCCCGGGCGACATCGGCCTCGCTCAGGTCCGACGGCAGCGCCGCAGCGCGGGAGAACGTGATCGCCCCATCGATGAAGACGCCGAACTTCACGCCCTCCTCGGTCACGTCGATGGCCAGGACCCTCCGGGCGTCGGGGAGCGCCGCGGTGCGGATCAGGGTGAGTGCTCCCATCTCGCGCATGGTCATTCGCTCAGGCGACAGCCCCGCGGCCCTGGCAACCTTCTGCGCCGAATCGAGCAGCGGGCGCGGCGCGGCCACCGCGATGACCGACGTGCTGGTCTCGGTGCGGCCACACGGCACGAAGTCGATGACCGCGCCGTCCGCGTCGAAGGGCAGATCCCGCTGCAGCGCCAGGCGGATCATCTCCGGCAGCTCGGTCTGGTCGACGGAGGGCAACACCAGACGCTTGAGCCCGAGCTGCTCGCGCGGCAGCGCGATCGTCACCTCGCCCCGAGGAAAATCGGCGCGGCGCAGCTGCTCCTTGATCCACGCCCCCGCGGCTGCCGGATCGTCCCGGTCGAGCGTGGAGGGGAGGTCGACATCCAGAATCGACGTGATCGAAATCGCGCCCTGACTGACCGCTCCGGCAACAGCCGAGAGCGTGCGTCGGCCGAAGGCAAGAGCGATAGCGTTGGTTGCGCGCATGCGAGCGAAGCCTCGAGGCAGGTGCGCCGCATCTTACCACTGCATTGCAAGTCCACCGGCGACAGGAGTCGCAGCGCCGATTCCTATCCCCCCGCTCGCCACCGACCGAGGCGGCGGTCGACGACCTCGACATCGCTCGTTGGCAGGGGCGCTTCGTTCCCCGCCGATTCGTCCTCGAACGCTTCCGGTGCCGGCGCCTCCGCTTCATCGGTTTCATCGGTGAGCGGCTCGCCCAGATCTCCCTCATCCGCCAATTCCCCACCGGCCAGCGGCTGTGCTGCCTCTTCGGCCGCCTGCTCGCTGCTCGCCATCCGCTCCTCGTCGAGATCTTCGGGCGCCAGCACACCCGGCTCGACCGACGAGGCGATGCGGGCGGTCGTCTGCAGGTAGGTGATGTCGCGCAGAAAGGCGATCCGCGGCGCCGGATCGGACAAGTCGATCACGAGCTCGTAGATGACCGGACTGATCAGCCGCTCGTCCGGATCGTCCTCCGCAACCTCGCCGGCGGCTAGCTGGACGCGGTACGTGAAGCTGCGGACGGTGACGCGCTCGCCGAGCTGCTCGTAGACCTGCGGCTCGAGCAGCCCGCGGATCACCGGCCAGACCGCCGTCGATCGCTCGTCTGCGGTGAGCTGCGACCGCGTCTCGAGAATTCCGCTCGCGGCCTCGGGCGTCACTCCGGGCAGCGCCAGCAGCGCTTCGTACGGCGCCTCGTTGACGTCGAGACGGCCGTAATGAAACGGGCCGGGTTCGGCGGTCAGCCCGTCGACGATGTCCGGCCACTCGTCCGCGTCGAGGCCGAAGGCCAGCATCTGCTGGTAGATGACCGATTCGCTGTCGAAGGTAACGCCCGAGTCGATGATGCCCTTGATGAGCTCCCCGGATCCCTCGCCGAAGCGGTCGTCGATCCGACGCCCCAGCTCGTCCGACCAGGGCGTGTTGAGGTTGATCTGCTGCCGGCCGTTGCGCTGCAGCGCCGGCTCGAAGGCGTACACGGTGACGAGGTCCGCGAGACCGCGCGGCGCCGTGCTGCTCATTCCCTCGAGCACGCGCTCGGCGAGGTCCTGCTCCTTTCCCTGTGCTTCGTCCATCACCGAGAGCTCTTCGAGCGCGCCGTAGAGCAGCTCCGCGGTCATCCCGGGAACGGCCAGCAGCTCACCCACCGACTGGTACGGTCGGCGCAGGACCTGTTCGCGATGGTCGACGATGGCCTCGGCGAGCTCCTGATCCATCAGACCGGTCGCGGCGAGTGCTTCGGCCTCGACGTGATTGAGATCGAGTCGCCCCGCTTCGGGACTCAGCCACTGACCGTCGGCCGTCAGCGGCAGCAGACGCACCACGCCGCGCCGCGCCGCAGCTTCGTAGATCGTGTACTGCCGCTCCAATCGGGGCAGACGGCCCTCGAGGATCTCCGATCGCTGGTCGTTCAGTCGGCTCATGACGGCCTGAACACCGGACCAGCCCAGGGCCCGGGACTGCGCCGACTCCGCCGCGCCGTTCAGCGCCGCCACCGACGACTGGACCAGGAAGAGCAGCCCCGTCGTGATGAAGAGCGCGCTGCCGGTGATCACGAGGACCGCGATGAGCACGAAGCAGCGGCGCGACGCGGTGGGGCTCACGGCGCTTCCTCCGGGCCGGGCGCGGGGTCGAGGATGGCGATGCGCCGCACGCGATCGGGCGGCGGCACTCCCGCCTCTTCCTCGGTCGCGCGATCGAGCAGCGGGTTCAGGGACGGCCCCTGTTCCAGGAATTCCGGCCCGTCCGGCGCTCGTTCCGGCGCCGGCTCGCGAACCGCGGGCGCTTCGAACCACACGGCCACTTCGACCGCGGCCGGCAACCGACCGGTCTCGAGCGAATCGAAGGCATCGCGCCAGGTCGCGCCGTCGAGGAAGCGGAATCGCACACGCCCCAGGTCTTCGCTCAGCGGCGCGAAGTCGCCCGCCGGCGATTCGGGAGCGACGACGATCGTGCGCCGCGCCACCAGCCCCTGGCCTTCGAGGAACCGGTACTCGGTGCGCTGCAGATCGGCCAGCACCTGCGGGTCGTCCGCGCCGCGCTCCGCGAGGAAGAGCGGCACGGAGCGGGAGAGACGCGCAGATTCGCCGCTTCACCGGCCACGCCCGGGCCCGACACGGAGTCGCCCACGAGGCAGCAGCGCAGATCACTCTCGATCGACTCGATGAGCATGGCGGCGGCGTGCTGATGGCGGGCGAAGCGGCCGCTCTGCTCGCGAATGCCCAGCAGGTCGAACCAGAAGGTGAACATCGAGCCGATGAGCGCCGCGACCAGGGCCAGCGCAATCACCATCTCGAAGAGGGTGAGCCCGCGGCGGAGAGAAGGCTGGTGGCGGGGCTCGATCACGGTTGCCGCTCCGCGCCGTTGGATGGGAGGCCGCGCAGGAGCTCGTCCTGCTCGTAGGCCTCGGCGGTCTCCTCGCGCAACCGGACGAGCTGGCGCAGCGTGACCTCGATGGGCGGGCTCGGCGCGCGATCGATCGCGCTGCGCGACTCGCTGACCGTGAGCGTGACGAGCGACAGGCCGGCGTAGGCGGTGCGCTGCGTGCTGACCTGAACGCTCCAGCGCACGGCGCCGGGAGCCGGTGGCTCGAACCCCTCGTCATCGAGCCCGCCGGACCCGATTCGGCCGGACTGAAGATCGCCAAGCCCGAGCTGGCCGGCTTCGAGGTCGGCCAGGGCGGAGCAGGCCAGATCGACCGCCTCCTGTTCGAGCTGGGACCGGGTCAGCGCGGTGAGCGCGTTGCGAGCCGCGGCGAGCGAGAACGTGGCGGCCCCGATGAAGAGCCCGATCGACAGCACGACCTCGAAGAGCACGCTGCCCCGCGGCACGCAACCGCCCCGACGACCGGCAGCGACGCGGGTCACGGCTCGCGCCCTCCGCCCACAGGAAGCGCCGTCCTGGCCCCGGCGGTGGCCGGTCGCTCGAACCGCGCTGCTTCGGGCCGGGCTTCTTCGGGTCGCGCTCCCTCGGGGTCACGCGGAGACGACGCGCCGTCCTGTCGCTCGAAGCGCACCAGTCCGGTCCAGGGGCTCACTGCGAGTCGGCCGGCGCGGCCGTTCGGGTCGGCGAGCCACACCGGGCTGCCGAAGAGGGCGGCACCGCTCGGCGCGTAGACGACCAGGAGAATCGGCGAAGGCTCCGTCGGCGCGATTTCGCGCGGCGGCATCGCAACCGGTCCATCGTCGGACGATGGAGCTTGCCGGGAGATCTTGACGGCGCCTGGCAGCGGCCGATTCGCCCACGGCTCGGGGATCGCGCGCTGATCATCGTCCGAACCATCCCCCGGATCGAGCACGGCTTCGCCATCACCTTGGGCGCGGAGACCTTCACCGCTGAAGACGCGGGCGACGAGCGAGCGCGTTTCGGGCTCGTACACCACCTCGACCGGCTCGCCCGTGGCCTGAGCGTGAGCGCGGGCCAGGAGGAGCTGGCTGCTCGCGACCTCGACCGCGGTCTCGTAGGCCTGCTCATCCAGGGCGCCGAGGATCGACGGCATGACCAGCGCGCTCAGCGCCAGCAGCAGCACCACCGCCACGAGCAGCTCCACGAGCGTGAAGCCGCGATCGCCGTATCCGATCATCGTTCCGCACCGAATGCCAACGGAGCGCACCGCCGTGACCGCTCCCGAGCGACCGCGCCCGCCCGTGCGATTACCGCTGTCCGGCGTCGACGGGGTTGAAGTCGTCGAACTCATCGGCGATCTCCCCTCCCTCGTCGCGGATCCGATCGTGATTGGTGATGTCGTCCTCGCTGCCCTGCTCGCGATCCGGTCCAAAGGAGATCAGGTCGTAGAAGCCCTCACCGAGATCTTCGCTCGGATAGACGTAGACGAGCTCCGTGCCCCAGTTGTCCACCTTGATCGGCTGCTCGAGGTAGGGTCCGCGCCACTTCGCCTGGTCGTTCTCGTCCTCGATGGACTGCTGGTTCCACAGCACCTCGATTCCCTCTTCCTGCGAGGGCCAGCGCTTGAGGTTGAGCCGGAACCGCTTCATCGCCGCGTCGATCTGGTCGAACTGCACGCGCTGCAAATCCACGTCAGCCTGATCCGAGACGTTGAGGTACCCGACGAGCACGATACCGCCCAGCGCAAGGAGGATGACGATGACGATGAGCAGTTCGGTCAGTGTGAAGCCCCGCCGAACGAAGGCGGAACGGGCGGAGGCGGAACGAACGGAAGTGGGCACGGTGAACCTCGCTTGATCCTGAGCTTCTCTGGTTCGGGTCGCCCGCACGCGGCGGGGCACGTCGATTCTACCGCCGGGGGAATCGCTGCGGCCACCGGCGTTCAGCCGCCGATGGCCGAGCTCATCCTCATCATCGGAACGATGAGGGCGATATAGAGGAACATCACGACGCCGGCCACGACCAGGAGCAGCGCCGGCTCCAGCAGCCGGACGAAGAGCGTGAGCATCCGGTCGATCCGGCTCTCGATGGTGTCGGCCACGGAGGTGATCAGGACTTCCGGGAGGTTGTTGGCGGCCTCCCCCACCGCGATCATCTCCACGACGTCCTCGCCGAAGAAGCCGCTCTCCGCCAGGGGGCCCGCCAGCGGCTCGCCGGATCGGACCGCCTCGGTCGCGTTGTCGATCGCTTCTTCGAGCAGGAGGTTGCCGGCGGCGCCGCGGGCGATCTGCATCGCCGAGAGCAGGGGAACGCCGTTGCCGAGGAGGGTTCCGAGCATCCGGGCAAAGCGGGCGACGGCCAGATAGCGGATGAGCGGTCCGACCTTCGGCACACGGAGCTGCCACGCGGCAAGGGTCCGTCGCACCGCCTCCCGTCGCAGCATCCATCGTCCGCCGACAAGCGCGACGACGAGCGCGACCAGAAGAAGGGGCCAGTAGCTCGTGAGCAGAGTTGAGGCGCCGAGCACCATCCTCGTGGGGAGCGGCAACTGCATACGCGCGAACAGCGGCTCGAACTTCGGGACGAAGAACACGAGGAAGCCGACGATGACCAGACCACTGAGGAGCAGCAGCATCAGCGGATAGATCAGGTTGCCGATCACCTTGGCCCGCATGTCGGCCTGATGATCGAGGAAGCGAGCGAGCCGGTTCAGCACCTCTTCGAGGAAGCCGCCGCGCTCGCCGGCGCGGACCATCGCCAGATGGACGGAGGAGAACACCTCGTCGTGCGCGGACATCGCGCTGGCCAGACGGCTCCCGTCGGCCACGGCATCGGCGATGTCCGACATCACCGCCGCGATCTGGGGATTGGCGCGACTTCGACCGAGCAACCGAATCGCCCGAAGCAGAGGAACGCCCGCCCGCAGCAGGTCGGCGAGCTGGCGGTAGGCGGTGGCCATCTGGCGGGTGGAGATGCGACGCGACCAGCGCGGCGACCCCCGGACCGCCGTCACCCGAACCGGGGCCAGGCGGCGGGCCTGGAGCTCGGCCAGCACGGAGTTCTCGTTCGTCCCGCTCAGCGTGCCGGAAACTCGCTCGCCGTCAGCGTTTCGCGCCACGTAGGCGAAGTTGCCCATCGACTGAGAGTGTACGACGCACCCGGACAGCGGGGCACGAACCGACTCGACATCGCGCAGAAGTTGCCGGCGGCCAGCACACAGAATCTCCGGAAAATTCCGTTTCTCATTGATTTTGGCTTGACCTTGCTGTAGTAGGGGGGTGTCGAGATTGCGCACGAGGCGCCAGGACTCGAGCTTTTGGGAGGCGGCTCCCACTCCCCTCGAACAAAGGAGTGTTCGAGATGCAAGGAACGGACTTCCGGTTCACTTCATCTTTTGTCAAGGCACTGAGCAGAACCGAGCGGTATCTGCTGATGCTGTTCTACGCGGATCAGCTCACGCCGGCGGAGATCGGTCAGGTGCTCGATCTTGCCGAGCGCCGGGTGCGCGAGATGCTCGAGGATCTGCGTGCCCGCGCTCGCGTCGCGCTGAAGGAGCACTGCACCGCCACCCACTGAGCGTCTTCGATCCGGGTGTAGACCGAGCGCTGACGCGTCGGCGACAGCTATCCTTCTTCGCTCTCGCGCAGTCTGGCGAGCACCGAGAAGTCCTCGAGCGTCGTCGTGTCCTGCGTGATCTCCGTCGCCCGCGGCGATGTCGCGCAGCAGGCGCCGCATGATCTTGCCCGAGCGCGTCTTGGGCAGCGCGTCGGTGAAGCGGATGACGTCGGGCTTGGCGATCGCGCCGATCTCCGTGGCCACGTGCTCGCGAAGCGCTCTTCTTGAGCGCCTCCGCGGCCGCCGGTCGGCCGGCTGGTGCGCGGCTCGAGCGTGCACGAACGCCGCGATGCCCGTGCCCTTGATCTCGTGCGGCATGCCCGACGACCGCGGCCTCGACGACCGCCTCGTGGCTCGACCAGCGCACGACTCGACCTCCATCGTGCCCAGGCGGTGGCCGGAGACGTTGATCACGTCGTCGACGCGGCCCATGATCCAGAAGTAGCCGCGCTCGTCGCGCCGGGCGCCGTCGCCGGCGAAGTACATGCCGGGGATGCGACGACCAGTACGTCTCGATGAAGCGCTGCCGGTCGCCGTAGATGCCGCGCAGCATCGCCGGCCAGGGCTTGCGGATCGACCAGCAGGCCGCCCGTGTTCGGCGGCTGCTCCTCGCCCGCGCTCGTTGACGATCGCCGCGTCGATGCCGAAGAACGGCAGCGTGCAGGAGCCCGGCTTGGTCGGCGTCGCGCCGGGCAGCGGCGTGATCATGTGGCCGCCGGTCTCGGTCTGCCACCAGGTGTCGACGATCGGGCAGCGCTCGCCGCCGATCACGCGGTGGTACCACATCCACGCCTCGGGATTGATCGGCTCGCCGACCGTGCCGAGCACCTCGAGGCTCGAGAGGTCGTGCTTCGGCGGGTGCTCGTCGCCCCACTTCATGAACGCGCGGATCGCGGTCGGCGCGGTGTAGAACTGCGTGACCTTGTGCCGCTCGACGATGTCCCAGAAGCGGTCCTCGCCGGGGAAGTTCGGCGCGCCCTCGTACATCAGCGTCGGCACGCGGTTGGGCAGGATGCCGTAGACGATGTAGCTGTGGCCGGTGACCCAGCCGATGTCGGCGGTGCACCAGTAGACCTGGTCCGCGGTCGGGCACGAGGTTGAAGACGTACTTGGCGGTGAGGTACGTGTACACCATGTACCCGCCGGTCGTGTGCAGGATGCCCTTGGGCTTGCCGGTCGAGCCGGAGGTGTAGAGCAGGAAGAGCATGTCCTCGCTGTCCATCGGCTCGCACGGGCAGTCGGCGAGGCCGCGTCGGCCACGACATCGTGCCACCAGTGGTCGCGCCCGTCGGTCCAGCTGACCTCGTTGCCGCAGCGCTTCAGCACGACGACGGTCTCGACCGCGGCCGCGTCTGCAGTCGCGCACGCCTCGTCGACGTTCTCCTTGAGCGGCACGACCTTGCCGCGCCGCCATGCGCCGTCGCAGGTGATGATGATGCGGCTCTTGGCGTCGATCGACGCGATCGACGATCGCCTGGGCGCGAGAAGCCGCCGAAGATGACCGAGTGCGCCGCGCCGATGCGCGCGCAGGCGAGCATGGCGATCGCGAGCTCGGGCACCATGCCCATGTAGATCGTGACGACGTCGCCCTTGCTCGACGCCGCTGGCCTTGAGCACGTTGGCGAACCGGCAGACCTCGCGTGCAGCTCGCGGTAGGTGCAGCGTGCGCACCTCCGGGCCGCCGCCGGGCGATCGGCTCGCCCTCCCAGATGATCGCGACCTCGTCGCCGTGGCCGTCCTCGATCTGCCGGTCGACGCAGTTGTGGCAGAGGTTCGTCTTGCCGCCGACGAACCACTTCGCGTCGGGGAGCTTCCACTCGAGGACGGCGTCCCACGTCTGGAACCAGTCGAGCTCCCGGCGACCTCGCCCCAGAAGCCCTCCGGATCGCGGATCGAGCGGTCGTACATCGCCCGGTACTGCGTCCATCGAGCCGACGTACGCGCCGCCGACCGAATCGGAGAACCCCGCCGGGGGCGGGAAGACCCGGCGTTCCTGCAGGACGGACTCGATCGTGCTGGCGTCGTGCGCGGCATCGGGCATGGCTGGCTGACCCTCCAGGTGGAGCCGAAATCTATCGCAGATCGCCTCGCGGCAGAAACCCGGGACAGCCTCGACTCTTCCCGCGATTGGGAAAACACGAGGCTTTCCCGGGTTTTCCCCCGGTTTTCGTCACCGGCGGCCGCGGGCGCGGCGGGCGGGTTTCGCCTTCGCGCGCTTGCCGCCCTTCGTCGCTCGGCGCTGCCGCCCGGCTCCGGGGCCGGAACCGGGGCGGCCGGTTCATGCACCGGCATCTCGGTGATGCGCAGGTCCATCTGGCGCGAGGCCACGTCGACGTGCACGATCTGGACGGTCACGATGTCGCCGATCCCAAGTGACAGACCGCTGCGGCGACCGGTCAGCCGGCCGGTGTGCTCGCTGACGAGCCAGCGGTCGCTGCGACCGGCCGCGCTGCGGCAGGTTGTCCATGCCGACCATGCCTTCCACGAGGAATCGCTCGATCGACACGAAGACGCCGCGCGCCGATCGACGCCGGTGATCACCCCGGGGAACTCATCGCCCAGATGGTGCTCGTGCAGGAACCGCATGACCAGGAAGTTGCGCAGCTCCCGTTCCGCCTCCTCCGCCTCCTGCTCTGTCTCCGAGCAGTGGCGACCAAGCTCGATGAGCTGGCCCTCGTCGAGCACCCGCGGATCGTCCCGAAGCGTGCGGATCAGCACCGTCGCGCCGGCGGCCGCCGGGGATCGCCCGACCGTTGCTCGTGGCGTCCAGGAACGCCGTCACCACCCGGTGGACCAGCAGATCCGGATACCGCCGGATCGGGCTCGTGAAGTGCGCGTAGTGCTCCGAGGCCAGCGCGTAGTGCCCGATCAGGGCCGGACTGTACGACGCCTTGCTGAGCGTGCGGAGCACCGCGAAGTGAATGGCGCGGGCCGCCGGCGTCTCGCGCGTCGCGTCGAGCAGCTGCTGCATGTCCTGTCGGCGTGCGGATCCTCGGGAAGGCTGTAGTGCGCGAGCGCGAGCGTACATGCGCAGCTCCTCCAGATCGCCGTAGACGGGATCGGGGTGGATGCGCCGGATGAGCGGCACCTCGAGGGCGCTGAACGTGCGGGCCACCGCTTCGTTCGCCTCCACCATGAACATCTCGATGATCGTGTGCGTGAACGCATCGTCCTCGGGAACGGCGTCGACGACGTGGCCCGTCGTCGTCGAAGACGAGCTCGACCTCGGGCAGATCGAGCACGATCATGCCGTCGCGCTGGCGGCGCTTCCGCAGGCGACGGGCGAGCTGATCGCAGAGCCGCAGCTGCTCGACGAGCTCGTCGCTGTATTCAGGCTCGGCACGGGTGTGACGGCGGGCCTCGCTCAGGTCGCCGTCGATCAGGGCCTGCGCCTCGAGATACGTCAGCCGCTTGTTCGAGCGGATGACGGTCGAGGAGAGTCGCTGCGACAGCACGACGCCGCGATCGTCGAAGGTGATGAAGACGGACTTGGCAGAGCCGGGGGACGCCTTCCTGCAGCGAGCACACGCCGTTGGAGAGGACCTCGGGAAGCATGGGAATGACGAGACGGGGCAGGTAGACGCTGTTGCCGCGCGCCGAGCCTCTTCGTCGAGGGCGCGGTCAGCGCCGCGAAGTGGGCGACGTCGGCGATGTGCACGCCGAGCGTCCATTCCTTCTCCTTCGGGTCGTAGGCGATCGTGATCGCGTCGTCGAAGTCCTTGGCGTCGGGAGGATCGATCGTGAAGATGAAGACGTTCGTCAGATCCTCTCGCTCCGCCCGCCATCGGTCGAGATCTCCTTCGAAGGTCTGGGCCGCGGCGCGGGCCTGTTCCAGCGCTCCGAGAGGGAACTCCGTCCGCAGACCGTGCGCGGCGATGACCGCCTCCGTCTCGACGTCCGGACGACCCGCCTCGCCAAGCACGCGCATGATCACGCCCTCGGGGAGGTAGTTCGCGTCGGGATAGTGCAGGAGCTCGATGACGACCTTGTCGCCGGCCTTGGCGTTCTTGGCGTGTGGGTCGCGGATCAGGACCGGCTCGGAGAGCGCCCGCCCGTCGGGCTGGACGAACCACTGGTCGGCTTCGTGGATGAGCATGCCCACGAAGTGCTCCTGCCCGCGTTCCAGCACCTCGAGAATGCGCCCGGAGACCCGTTGCGACTCCGATCGCCCGCGCCGTGCGTCGCGGCGCACTACCGCGGCCCGCACACGATCGCCGGTGATCGCGTCGCGCACCGCGTCGGGCGGAATGAAGAGATCGCCCTCCTGATACCGCTTGTCCGGCAGGACGAAACCGAAGCCGCGAGCGTTGAGACGGAACTTCCCCACCACCTCCCCCTCGAAGCGAGGCAGACGGAGCAAGCCGTCGCGAGCAACGACGATCTCGCGGCGGTCGCGCAGGGCCTCGACCGCCGCGTCGAACTCCGACGTCAGTTCGGCAGGCACACGCATGTCGCGTGCGACCGCCTTGGACGACGAGGGCTGGTATCCCTCGTGGGCAAGGTGCTGGAGGATGCGGGCCGTATATCGCGAAGGCATGGAGGGTCTCTCGCCCGGAACAGCAGGCTCCGGGTACGAACCATACTAGAGCATCTTCAATCCACCTGGAGCGTCCGGTCTGGTCCGCGACGACTGCGCTTCGTGCGACATGATGTCGCGAAGCGGAGCCCGACCGCAGGGGTCGGGTCGAATGAACGAGCAGCCCGCTCACGTAGCGCCTCGCAGCACGATCCGGGTGATCTCAGTCTCAGAACGGGCTGCTGGCCTCGATCACTCGCTCGCGGCCGTTCCCTTCTTGCCAGGCGAGGCAACGCTTCGCGCGGGCTTGGCCTTGTTGCCGGCCGGTGGAGTCGACTCGCCTCCGCTCTTGGAGGCGGCAGGCTGCTCAGCGCCGGCCTTGGGCTTCTCGGCTGGCGCAGCGGCGCCATCGCCTCGTTCCGCCTTGGCGGCCTTGTTGTACGCGTCGCTGCGGTAGTCGGTCTGATAGAAGCCCGAGCCCTTGAAGATCACGCCGGAGCCAGTTCCGATCAATCGCTCCAGCTTCCGCATCCCGCACTTTGGGCACTTGCGCTTGACGCGCGCGCTGATCGTCTGAAAGAGCTCGAACTCGTGGCCGCACTGGCGGCAAACGTAATCGTACGTGGGCATCTTGGGGAACTACTCCTCGGGCGGCGCCACCGCGACCTTGGCCGGACGGAGCACGATTTCCCCCATCCGGTATCCGGACTGGAGCACCATGACCACAGTATTGGGAGCGCACCCCGGGGAAGGCTGACGAAGCACGGCTTCGTGGCAGTTTGGATCGAAGGGGCTTCCGATCTCTGGCTCGATTCGCTTGACACCGTAGGCTTCCAGTGCCTTGTAGAGCTCGCCTCGCACGAGTTGGACCCCGGAAACGAGCTGCTCGACCGTGAGTGTCGCCAGGTCCTGGTTCAGCGCCAGGTCGAAGTTGTCGAGGACCGGAATCATCGACCGCACCACCCGTGATTCGCCGGCCCGCAGCGCCTGCTGCTCGTTCTCCATCGCTCGGCGCTGGAAGTTCGAGTAATCCGCGAGCGCACGCGTGCGGGCCGCCACGGCCTCGTCCCGCTCCGTTTCGAGCTGGCGGATGAGCTCCGCAGCCTCCTGCGAGAGCTCGATGGTCTCGTCCACGAGATCCGTCGGCGACTCATCGACGTCCGAGAACGGAAAGGACGTCTCCTTCGGCTCGGGCGCCAGGTCCTGCCGCTCCTCGTCGGGATGGGGCCGATCGGTCGGTCGGTGTGTTCGTGATTTGGCCATAGTTGAATCGATCCAGTCGCGCGTCACTCTGCGAATCGGCGGGAACCGGCACTCTGGTTAGCCCGGAGTCATGGCGTCCCTGATTTTGCCCCAGAACGAGGGACGTACCGGCCGAACGTCGAGGTTCTCGGTCTTTGCGTAGTCGGCCAGCAGCTTCCTCTGCGCCTCGCTCAGCTTCCTGGGCACGATAAGCTGGGTAATCACGATGAGGTCACCGCGTTTCTTGCTCCGAAGGTTCGGCAGCCCCTGATCCGGCGACCGGAACGGCGTCCCGTGCTGGGTTCCGGCCGGGACTGTCAGCGTGGTCGCGCCTTCGAGCGTCGGCACCTCGCAGCTCGGCTCCGAGCGCGGCCTGGGAGAACGCCACCGGCACCGCGACGAGCAGGTCATCGCCCTCGCGCTCGAAGTGGTCGTGCTCGCGCACGCGCACGACCACGTGCAGATCGCCGCGGATGCCCTCGCCCGCCGGGCTCGCCTCGGGCGGCGGCGGCTCGCCCTCGCCGGCAACGCGCACCGCCTGGCCGTCGTGGATCCCCGGCGGGCAGCTTCACGCGCAGCTCGCGCTTCACGGCGACGCGGCCCTCGCCCGCGGCAATCCGGACACGGTCGACGATCGACCGTGCCGCGTCCGCGGACAGTGCGGGCACGTGGTCACCATGCGGAACATGCCGCCGAGGCCCGGTCTGCGCCACCTGGCCCTGCCCGCCGCACGTCGCGCAGCGCTCGGGCGTCGTACCCGCTCGCGCTCCGCTGCCCGTGCAGCGTCTGGCAGACGTCCAGTCGCTTGAACTCGACGTCGCGCTCGGCGCCGGCGAGGACCTCCTCGAGCGTGATCTCGACCTCGGTCTCGAGGTCGTACCCGCGCGGCACGCCGCCGCTGGCGCACGGCCGCGGCCGCCGACCGATGCCGCCGAAGATGTCGTCGAACATCGAGAAGATGTCCTCGACGTTCATCGAGCGGAAGTCGTGGCCCGGCGTGCCGCGGAGACCGGCGTGGCCGTACCGGTCGTAGACGGCGCCGCTTCTCGCGCGTCGGAGAGCACCTCGTACGCCTCGGCGCACTCCTTGAAGCTGCGCCTCCGCCGTCCGGGTCGCCCGGGATTGCGATCCGGGTGGTACTTCATCGCGAGCCGGCGGTACGCGCGCTTGATCTCGTCGTCCGGACGCGCGTCGCGGGAGACGCCGAGAACCTCGTAATAGTCGCGCGTGGTCGGCATGGCAATCGAGCACGTGACAGCGAGCCGCGGGCATAGGACACGACGGCGGGCCGGCAAGCGACTCGAGGCACCCGGCCCGACGTCGGTTACCCGCTCGAGCACGAGCGGTGCCTGCTCGGCACTGCGCGGACGTGCTGCATCAGCCGACCGCTTCCTCGACGGGCTCGTCGTCGTCCTTGAGCTCGGTGATGATCACGTCGGTCGTGAGCATCAGGCCGGCCACCGACGCGGCGTGCTGCAGCGCGGTTCGCACGACGAGGGCGGGATCGATGATGCCGGCCTTGACGAGGTCCTCGTACTCGCCGGTCGCGGCGTTGAGACCGAAGCCGCCCTTGCCTCGCTTGATCTTCTCGACCACGAGGTCGCCGTCGATAGCCGGCGTTGTCGCGCGATCTGCCACGCCGGGTGCCTCGAGAGCGCGCGGCCACGATGTCGAAGCCGATCTTCTCGTCGCCCTTGGCCTTCTTGCGGGCGTCCTGCACCGGCGTGATCGCCCGCGGATGCACGCCACGCCGCCGCCGGGCACGTAGCCCTCCTTCGCCGCGGCGCGAGTCGCGTTGAGCGCGTCCTCGACGCGGTCCTTGCGCTCCTTCATCGCGGTCTCGGTCGCGGCGCCGACGTTGATGATCGCGACGCCGCCGGTCAGCTTGGCGAGCCGCTCCTGGAGCTTCTCGCGGTCGTAGTCGCTGGTCGATCGCTCGATCTGCGTTCGGATCTGCGTCGGCCGCGGGCGTCGATGTCCGTCTTCTTGCCGGCGCCCTTGATGATCGTCGGTCGCCGTCCTTGTCGATGATGACCTTCGCTGCGCCTGCCCGAGCTCCTTGATGTCGATGTCCTCGAGGTTGCGGCCGAGATCCTCGGAGAAGAACGTGCCGCCGGTGAGCACGGCGATGTCGCCGAGCATGGCCTTGCGGCGATCGCCGAAGCCGGGCGCCTTCACGGCGCAGACCTGCAGCACGCCGCGGAGACGGTTGACGACGAGCGCGGCGAGCGCCTCGTTCTCGACGTCCTCGGCGATGATCAGCAGCGGGCTTGCCGGACGTCGCGACCTTGTTCAGCAGCGGCAGGAAGTCCGCGAGGTTCGAGATCTTCTTCTCGTGGATGAGGATCTGACGTCCTCGAGCACGCACTCGGCCTTCTTCGGATCGGTCATGAAGTAGGGACTGAGGTAGCCCTTGTCGAAGCTCATGCCCTCGACGTACTCGAGCGTCGTCTCGGCCGTCTTGCCCTCCTCGACCTCGACGACGCCTTCGGCGCCGACCTTGTCGATCGCCTCGGCGATGATCTCGCCGATCTCGCGCGTCGTGGTTGGCGGAGACGGTCGCGATCTTGCGAAGGTCGTCCTTGCCCTTGCACTTCGCGGGCCATCTCCTCGATGGCCTCGCTGGCGACTGCGGCCGCGTCGTTGATGCCGCGCTGTATCGCCACCGCGTTCGCGCCGGCGGTCACGTGACGCAGGCCCTCGCTGAAGATGGCCTGGGCGAGAACGGTCGCGGTGGTCGTGCCGTCGCCGGCGACGTCGGCGGTCTTCTTGGCGACCTCGTTCACCATCTTCGCGCCCATGTTCTCGAAGGGCTGCGGGCAGCTCGATCTCCTTGGCGACGGAGACGCCGTCCTTGGTGATCGGCCGGGCCGCCGAAGGACTTCTGGACCACGACGTTGCGACCGGTCGGGCCCATGGTCACGGCGACCGCCCGGGCGATCTGGTCCACGCCGCTCTTGAACTCCGCGCTGCGCGGCGGTGTCGAACTTCATCTGCTTGGTGGACATGGATCTTGGCTCTCGAGTCGCCCGCCACCGGCGGGTGTGGATTTCGAAGTCAGTGACCGGTCCATCCGAACGATCAGCCCTCGATCAGGCCGAGCAGCTCGGTCTCGCGCATGATCAGGTGCGGCACGTTCTTGATCTCGATCTCGGTGCCGGCGTACTTGCCGTACACGACCGTGTCGCCCTTCTTGACGGAGGGCTTGACGCGCTCGCCGTTGTCGAGCAGCTTGCCGGGGCCGACGGCGACGACCTTGCCCTGCATGGGCTTCTCCTTCGCCGATCTCGGGCAGGTAGATGCCGGAAGCGGTCTTGGTCTCGGGCTCGATGGGCTTGACGAGCACTGCGGTCTTCGAGGGGTCTGACGGACATTGTTCGTGGTCTCCGATAAGAGTTCAGTCGGTCGTCCGCCGTGCGTCGGCGGCACCGCGGGTTGCTTCGATCGTTTCTATCTCCCGGGGGTCCCGGGTCCTCCTCCCGAGTGATGGCGGGTGATCAGAATCCGCCCATATCACCCATGCCGCCCATGCCACCCATGCCGCCCATGCCACCCATGCCGCCCATGCCGCCCATGCCGCCCATGCCGCCCATGCCACCGGGGCCCGCTCCGCCCTCGTCGGTGTCGGGCGCCTCGGTGACGATGCAGTCGGTGGTGAGCAGCAGACCGGCCACCGACGCGGCGTTCTGCAGTGCGGTGCGGTCGACCTTGGCCGGCGTGATCACGCCGTCCTTCGACGAGGTCGCCGTATTCGAGCGTGAGGGCGTTGAAGCCGCGGTTGCCCGTGCCATCCGCTGGACCTTCGCGACGACCACGGTCCCCTTCTCGCCGGCGTTGTCGGCGATCGTGCGCAGCGGCACGAGCAAGGCATCCTCCGACGATGTCGACGCCGAACTTCTCGTCGCCGCGAGCGGCCTTGCGCACAGCCTCCGAGCGCGCGGAATCGCCCGGATGAAGCTGACGCCGCCGCCGGGCACGATGCCCTCCTCGACCGCGGCGCGCGTCGCGTGCAGCGCGTCCTCGACGCGGGCCTTCTTCTCCTTCAGCTCGGCCTCGCTGCCCGCGCCGACGTTGATCTGCGCCACGCCGCCGGCGAGCTTCGCCAGCCGCTCCTGCAGCTTCTCGCGGTCGTAGTCGGAGTCGGTCGTGCTCGATCTCGCGGCGGATCTGCGCGATGCGGTCCTGGATCGCCTTGCGTCGAGCCGGCGCCCTCGATGATCGTGGTCGTTGTCGGAGGTGATCTCGACCTTCTTCGCCTGGCCGAGCTGCTTGAGCGTGACCTTGTCGAGCTCGATGCCGAGGTCCTTCATGATCGGCTCGGCGCCGGTCAGCACCGCGATGTCCTGGAGCATGGCCTTGCGGCGGTCGCCGTAGCCCGGGCGCCTTCACGGCCGCGACCTGGAGGACGCCGCGGAGCTTGTTGATGACGAGCGTGCGACAGCGCCTCGCCCGTCACGTCCTCGGCGATGATCAGCAGCGGCTTCTTCGCGTCCATGACCTTCTCGAGCAGCGGCACGAGCTTCTGGACCGAGTCGATCTTGTCCTCGTGGATCAGGATCGAGCGGCTTGTCGACAGCTCGACCGTCATCTCGTCGGCGTTCGTGACGAAGTTCGGGCTCAGGTAGCCGCGGTCGAACTGCATGCCCTCGACGACGTCGACGTAGGTCTCGAGGCCCTTGCCCTCCTCGACCGTGATCACGCCGTCCTTGCCGACCTTGCGCGAAGGCGTCGGCCATGATCTTGCCGATCGTCGGGGTCGTTGTTGGCGCTGATGGTGGCGACCGCGGCGATGTTGTTGGCGACCGGACGTGGCCATGCGACTGCGATCTCCGCCACCACGGCAGCGACGGCCTTGTGCATGCCGCGGACCAGCGCGTTCGCGTCGACGCCGGCGGCGATCTGCCGGAGGCCGGCCTTGAAGAGCGCCTCGGCGAGGACGGTGGCGGTGGTCGTGCCGTCGCCGGCGTCGTCGGAGGTCTTCGAGGCGGCTTCCTTGACGAGCTGCGCGCCCATGTTCTCGACCTTGTCGCGGAGCTCGATCTCCTCGGCGACGGTGACGCCGTCCTTGGTGACGGTCGGGCCGCCCCAGGACTTGTCGAGCACGGCGTTGCGGCCGCGGGGGCCGAGGGTGGACTTGACGGCGGCGGCGAGCTTCTCGACGCCGGCCAGCAGGGCCTTGCGGGCGTCGATGTCGAAGGCCAGTTCCTTGACGGCCATGTGCGCTGTCTCCTTCGTGAGTGTCGTTCTTGAAGCGTGCGGGGTCTGAATCCCCGGTGGAACAAGCTGGACCTTCAAAGCGTGCGCCAATCGCCCGTCGACCGGCGGTTCGCCGTTAATCCCTCATTGATAGCGACTTATGGAATCTGCGGCGGTGCAAAGGGGCCGCGGGCGAGGCTGACACGGCTCCGGGCTTGCGCCGGCCAAGACTGCCAAGCTGGCAGGGAGCGGAGGGCTCAGGGGAGTTCCGCGTTCTCCTTGCCCTCATCACCATCGTCTTCGACACCGGGGACGCGCGTGTCTCGGGGCAGATTGGGCAGCAGCAGCTGATCAAGCACTGGTGGCGGTCGGCGGAGATCGGCGCGGATCCACCACGCGTTGCCGACCATGTAGAGGAGGCCGATGATGATCATGAGGCCGCTGGCCGAAAACAGGATCGTTCCCCGGACCATCCAGACGTTGCTCTGCTGCGCCGCTGCCAGCCAGCGCACGAGCTCGCCGACCGCGATCCCCGCCAGCGCGGCGAGCATGGTGTGCACGCTCTGGCGGGCGGCGTGGGAGCGGCGGTAGGCCAGGCTTCGCCGACCGATCGTCTTGAGCACGCCCCCCAAGCCCAGCAGCACCGCGGCCGAGGCAGCGCCAGCGCCAGATCGATGCGGAGCCGAGAGGGATCGATCGTCGAGCCGGCTGACGGCGCCGAGGATGTTCGCTCCTCGAGCCAGCGGATTGAGGTCAGCAGGATCAGGGCGATCAGGCCGCCCGCGACCAGCCCCAGGTGCCTCGCCACCGCCGGGCCGGTCTCCTTGCCGCGCGGCGGCTTGAGCAGGAAAACGGCCCAGAGCGCCGCCAGCGCCGCCCCTGCCGCCAGCAGCGAGAGGTCGGTGGGCAGGGTCAGCGGCCACTTCGCCCAGCCGCGTCCCAGGCCGCCCGGCAGCCAGCGCAGCACCGGCTGTCCCAACAGGAACAGCCCGATCAGCAAGCCGCAGGTCACCACCCAGAACAGCGCATTGCCGACCCGGCGCGGACTGCTGAGGCTCGGCAGACGGGACGCCTGGGGATCGACGATCGCCTGGATGCTCTCGGCGACGGGCAGGCCGCACTCGGGGCAAGCGCCATCACTGGGGAGGCCCTTGATGTTGTACCCACATCCCCGGCAGTGCACGGTCACGGCGATCACCGCATTCGCCAGCTGCCGCGACAGCGCAACGGATGATGTCGATGGAGATCCTCGTTCCTCAGGCATGCTCCCCTCCGCCGTGAGCGAAGCCAATTCCGGGTCCCGGCATGAGATGCTACCGCCTCATCTGGAAACGGCACGAACCGAGGGCCTTTCCGAAACGACGCAGCCGGGCCGCGGACGGGTCGGCTGATATACTCCGTGGCCTTTCTACGTAAGGCGCCCGAGCCGTTGACGATCGATACCCGGCCAATCGAACGCCTGCGAACCAACATCACGTCCGTCTACATGGGCAACACCGCTGCAGTGGACCGCGTGATCGTCTGTCTGCTCGCCCGAGGGCACCTGCTCATCGAGGACGTGCCGGGTGTCGGCAAGACGGTGCTGGCCAACGCCCTCGCCCGCTCCCTCGACTGCTCGTTCACCCGCATCCAGTGCACGCCGGATCTGCTGCCCTCGGACATCGTCGGCGTCACGGTGTACGACCGCCACGAGGGGAAGTTTCGCTTCTACCCCCGGTCCGATCTTCAACTCCGTCATCGTCGCGGACGAGATCAACCGGACCACCCCCCGCACACAGTCCGCCCTTCTGGAAGCAATGTCGGAGACGGCGATCTCCGTCGACGGGGTGGTGCACGAGCTCCCGCGGCCGTTCATGCTGGTGGCCACCCAGAACCCGTACGAGTTCGAAGGCACCTACTTCCTGCCCGAAAACCAACTGGACCGCTTCCTGATGCGCATCAACCTCGGGTATCCCGCCCCCGACGATGAGTCGCGGATCATCCAGAAGCAGCCCGCCCGGACGACGCTTCGCACCCTGCAGCCGATCATGTCCGCCGACGAGGCGATCTCGCTGCAGGAGGCGACGGATCGGGTGGCCTTGGACCAGACACTCGTGGACTACATCATCGCCCTCGCCACCGCCACCCGCGATCACGAGGACATCCAGGTCGGTATCAGCCCCCGCGGTGCGCTGGCCATGGCTCAGGCCGCGCGGGCCACCGCGCTCATACACGGCAGGGAGTACTGCGTACCGGAGGACATCGTGTCCAATGTTCTTCCGGTCTGTGCGCACCGGGTGATCAGCAAGTCGTACATGCACGCCGGAGATACCGCCACGACCCGACGGATCATCCAGCAGGTGCTCGAAACCGTTCCGAGCCCGTCCTGAGCCGCGCCGCAGATCCCGCCGGGCGCCGCCAGAAGGATCACCGATGATCATCCCTTCCATGGGAAGTCAGGAGCCGTTGAGTTGACTGACGCCGTGCGCCGCCAACCCAGCAAGCCCGGTCCTCGCGGCTCGCTCTCTGCGCCGAGCGGCTCTCCCCGGACGACGAGCATAACGCGGGCCAGTTCCCGGCCCAGCCCGCCGAAGACGAAGGTCCTGCTGGTTCGCCAGCCCGTCAAGTCCGTGCGGCCCGCCACCGGATACGAGCGGGCGCCGCTGCGGCTGGCCATCGGCGTGGTCGCCACCGTCGGCGCCCTCGCGGCGATCTGGTTGATCGGACATCTCGGCTATCAGCTCGGCTTCGCGACGCTCATGGAAGTTCCCCAGCTCGGGGACGATCCCGCCGGCGGCCTCTCGACGGGAACGCTCATGCTGCTCGCGACGCCCTTCCTCGTGTTGCAGGCCGGGCTCGATCGGCCCGAGTGGCTCATGCTCGCCTTCGGCCTCATCGCCATTCCTGGCGCCGCTCTCGGCGCGGCTCGGCCGCGGACCCCGGGGTCGCCGCGTCTGCCCACGGTGATCCAGACGATCGCGGCACTCGGCGCCGCGGTCGCTGGCCTGAACAGCGTCGCCCTGGTGTGGTGGAACGCCTGCCCCTTCCGACACGCGATGCTCCAGCCGCTGCCGCTGCAGCCGTCGCGTATCGAGGCGTGGGGGCACGGTCTGCAGATCGTGGCGGGACTCGATGTTCTGGCGTTCATCATCGCGGTGCTGTGGGTGATCCTGGTGATGCGCCTGCCGATCCCCACCTGGCTTCGCGTCCTGGGCGGCACCATCACGCTCTTCGCGGCGGCGATCACCCTCGTCGGCATGTCGATCAGCACCGCCACCGCAACGCTCATCCGCGTCGATCGCTCGGTCTGCCTGCACGAGCAGGACGCGACGCTGTTCGGCCAGCTGCTGCTGGGATCGACACCCCACCGCCACGCCCTGCTGCGCGTCGAAGGGGACATCGCACTCATCGAGCTCTCGAGCGAGCCGGACCGTCTGACGATCATCGGAAGCCAGAGCGTGCTGGATTACCTCGCGGAGCGGGCGGCAGAGAACGAACCAAACAGGTAGGGGACATGAACTGCACCGCGAAGGACGACCTGACGCGGGACACCGTGCCTCGCATGCACCGGACCGCGGTCCCTCGCCCCCTGCCGACGGCGCGGCGCGTCCACCGAACCGGCGTCGATCACTCGCCCCGCCTCTTCCCGTAGCGCTGGATCGCTTCGTTGACCACCCGGTGAACGGCGAAGGGCTGGCTCACCATGACCCAGTAGGCCTCGTAGACATCGCTGCCCGCGGTCGCGAAGCCGATCGTGCCCAGGCCGGAGAACCGTTCCCGCAGATACCGGAACACGCTCGTGTGCTGGATGTTCTTCAGGGGCGTCTGGAAGATCGACACGCGGAGCACGCCCATGCGGCGAATGATGCGTCGGTCGGTGAGCACGTAGATGCGGCTCCACCACTCCAGCATTTGCCATCCCAGCCGCAGCGCGGCCAGCCCGATGCCCAGCCCGAACACCTGCGTGTCGTTCCAACCGACCCAGGCGGCCATCCACGACACGCGGCCCAGGTACGCCAGGGCGAATGTGATCAGGGCGATGATGACCAGGCTCCCGAGCGAGGAGAGCGGGATGTACAGCGGGCTCGGCCGCAGGAGAAGGATCACCACCTCGTCATCGTGAATCAGATCCGCGGGCAAGATGCTCGCAGCGCGATCCGGAGCGAGCGAGGCGATCTCGCCGGCGTTGCACACCCGGCAGTTCGGCAGCGCGGCGGCAGGAGCGCTCGCGGGCCGTGGATCTTGACTTGGGCGCCGTGACGCCGCGAGACCGCCGATTGTCTTGGTGACCACCGGGTCGCTCACAGCACTTCCTTCTTGAGCGTCCCGATGTCCGGAAGATTGCGGTAGTAGTTGTCGTAGTCGAGGCCGTAACCCACGACGAACTCGTCGGGAATGTCGAAGCCCACGTACTCGCAGGGCGTGTTCATCGCCGACTCGATCTGCTTGCGCAAGAGGACGCACGTCCGCAACGACCGGGGCTTGCGACTGCAGCACGACGGCGCGGATCAGGTTGATCGTGCTCCCGGAATCCAGGATGTCGTCCACGATGAGCACGTGCCGGCCCTCGAGATCAGCCGGCAGGGCGCCGGCGACATGGGCCCCGCGACTCTCCATCGATCGACCCGGATAACTGCTGACCGAGACCACGCTGATCTGGATCTTCTGCGGAAGCTCGCGCATGAGATCGGCCACGAAGATGATGCTCCCCATGAGTATGGGGACGAGCACGAACTCGCCATCGTCCTCGAGCGCCTCCATGTCGCGGCTGATCTCCGCTCCGAGCTCGCAAACGCGGCGAGCGATCGCCTTCCGATCGATGAGGATCTTCTCGAGGTCGCGATGCACGTATGCAAGCTGAGGGCGGGAGGCGGGCATGACACGACGATCGAACCGCACGGCCGGCGGGCCGCGGCATCAATCATCGTACCCGGGCACTTGCCGCGGTGTCCCATTCCCCCAAGGGAGGGCTCACATCTCTTCGGAGAGAACGACGGTCAGCCCGAGCAGAACCGAAAACGAGACGGCGTCGGTGATCATGATCAGGAAGATCGCAGAGGAGTGCGCGGGATCGACGCCGAAGCGACGCATGATCAGCGGCACCGCGGTTCCCGCCAGCGTACCCACCCCCATGGCGATGGTGGTGGCGATACCCGCGATCACGCCGACCCGCAGCGAGGCGCTGGCCACCCACTGCGACATGATCGAGACCCCGGCGCAGATGAAGAGGCCGAGGACCGCCCCGTTCACCACGCCCACGATCATCTCCTTGCCGATCAGCGGCACCACGTGCCCGGAACGCACCTCGTTGAGGACGACGCCCCGCAGGGTCACCGCCAGGGCCTGATGACCAGCATTGCCCACCAGCGCTGCAATCACCGGCATGAGGTAGGCCAGGATCGGCATCTCACTGATGAGCCGCTGAAAGAGGATGACCACAAGGGCCGCAAAGCCGCTCAACACCAGGCTGACGCCCAGCCAGGGGAAGCGCCCCCGGAGCTTCTCCCCGAAGCTGGAGTAGACGGCTTCGCCGGCCCCTGCACCAACGGTCTTCTGCACGTCCTCGGTCTGCTCGGCGCGGATGATGTCGATCACGTCGTCCACCGTGACCACCCCCAGGAGCCGCTCTTGGTCGTCCAGGACGGGCAGCATCGAGTGGTCGTAGCGGTCGAACTCGTGGGCCACCTGCTCGCGGTCCATGTCCACTCGGGCGGCCCGCACGCCCTCGGCCATCAGCGCCGCGATCCGGTCGTCCGGCCGGCCCAGCAGCAACTCCCGCAGGCCGATGATCCCCACGAGCTTGCCCTCGGCGCTGGTCACCGGCAGTTCGTTCAGCTCGTCGGGAATCTCCGCCTGCCGGATGAGATCGATGGCCTCGGTGACGGTCATCCCCGAGCGGAGGGAGGGAAAGTCGGTGGTCATCAGCCCGCCGGCCGATTCGGTGTCGTAGCCTACGAGGCGGCGCAGCAGCCTCGACTCGTCGACCGACATCAGGCCAAAGAGGGTTTCCCGGGCTCCGTCGTTCAGGAGCTGAAGCAGGTCGGCCGCGTCGTCTGGAGCCATGAGGGTCAGCAGGCGAACGGCCTTCTCTCGATCCTCTTCGAGCAGGTCCTCCAGAACACCGGAGGCCAGCGGCGGCAGCATCTCCGCGAGCGCGTCGGCCGCCGGCTGCTCGTCCATCTGTTCGAGCAGCTCTGCTCGCTCATCCTCCTGGAGGCGCTCGATGGTGTCCGCAGCGTCGGCTGCCTCCTGCTGCTCCACGGCGCTGGCGAGGATGGGCAGATCGATCGTCCGGGTCAGCAGGTGGTTGACCAGCTCATCTTCGGCGGTGGGCTGTCGGGAATCCCCCACGCTCCCGACCGTCGCGAGCGGCTCGCTGCCCGCGCACCGGTCGGCGGTCGTTCTTCCGAGATCGGCGGCTGCTCGTGCTCCCTGGCCATGACCCGAGTGTACTGCGCCCTCGTGCGGCGACCGGTTCCCTCGTCGTCCCTCGGTGCAAGCCGCTGCTTCGCCCTCCGCGCCACACTGGCCTCGCCGAGCGTCCAAACGCGACGTTTGGACCGAAACCGCTCTATCCTCGGACCATGAGCGACGAGTCGCGCCCGGCCAACCTGTCGTTCATCGACGACCTCGCCGATCCTCGGCTCGAAGACTACCGCGATCTGCGTGAGCGGGATCGCGCAGGGCGCGAGGGGCGACCGGAGCTCTTCGTCGGCGAGTCGCTCCTCGTCGTGCGGAAGATGCTCGCCCGTCCCGGCCTGACCAAATCGGTGCTGCTCGCGGAGAACCAGGTGGATCGGGTGATTCCCTACGCGCCGGACGCCGTGCCGGTGTACGCCGTCTCTTCGGCGCTCATGCGGCGCGTCGCCGGCTTCGACGTCCACCGCGGCATTCTCGCGGTCGGGCGCCGACCGGCACCGGAGTGTCTCACCCTGGACGCGGTCGTGCCCCGTCGCCCCGGCCCCCTGACCGTTCTCTTGTGCGAGGGGATCAACAACATCGACAACATGGGGATGCTCTTTCGCAACGCAGCGGCCTTCGCGGTGGATGCGGTGCTCCTCTGCCCGCGCAGTCACGATCCGCTCTACCGAAAGTCGGTCCGGGTCTCGATCGGTCACGTGCTCTCGGTGCCCTGGGCCCGCAGCAGCGTCTGGGAGGATGACCTGCACCGCCTGCAATCGACGTGGGCACTCACGCTGATCGGGGCGACGTCAAGCGGGCCGGCCACGACGCTGGACGAGCTGGAGACGCCCCAGCGGGTGGGGGTGATCGTCGGCAACGAGTTCGACGGTCTCGCCTCGGCAACGCTCGCCCGCTGCGATCATCTGGTTCGAATCCCCATGGCCCCAGGGGTCGATTCGCTCAACGTTCAGGTTGCGGCAGCCGTCCTGCTTCACCGGTTCAGCCGGGGATCCCGCGTTTGAATCGCGCCCTTTCGCGTAAACGTTTGCGCCACAAAGGATAACAAAGACTGATTTGTGCAAGGTCGGCGGACGTGATACACTCATCTGTAATGTCTAGACTCGCCTCCTCCCGCCGAGGCGGTCGCGGCTCCGGCGCGACTGCTTCGGATATCACGACGTTCTCGAATGCTGTCCGCTACCTGCTCGAACGCACCGATTTCGAGCGCATGCGGGTCGTGCGCTACGACGAGCAGATCTTCAAGCTCGATCGCATCGCAGAAGCTCCTGCAGGCGCTGGGCAACCCGCACGAGCAGGTGCGCATGGTGCACGTCGCCGGCACGGTGGGCAAGGGATCGACCGTCGCGATGATCGCGTCGATGCTCCAGGGATGCGGCTACGCGGTCGGCGAGTACACCAGCCCGCACCTGATCGACATCCGCGAGCGCATCGCCGTCAACGGCCAGATGATCGGCCGCTCGGAGTTCACCGACCTGATGCGGCAGGCGGCCGCGGCGGCGGAGTCTGCGAAGATCGACCCGACCTTCTTCGAGCTGATCACGGCCGTGGCGTTCAAGTACTTCGCCGAGCAGGCGGTGGACATCGCGGTCATCGAGACCGGCCTGGGCGGTCGACTCGACTCGCACGAACGTGATCACGCCCGAGGTGAGCGTCATCACGCAGATCGACCTCGACCACACGCAGCTGCTCGGTCGGACGCTGGCGGAGATCGCCGCGAGAGAAGGCGGGCATCCTCAAGCGCGGCGTGCCCGCGATCACGTTCGAGCAGGTGCCCGAGGTCGGAGGCCGTCCTCCGCGAAGCCGCCGAGCAGATCGGCGCGCCGCTGCGGGTGGTCAACAAGGACATCGAGTTCAGCTACCGATTCGGGGCGACGCCCGATCTGGGACCGCACACGCGGGTGTGCCTGATCACGCGAGACGAGCCAGTTCATGCATCTGCCGGTTCCCCTGCCCGGCGAGCATCAGGCCATCAACTGCGCCCTGGCGCTCGCGGCGATCGACACGCTGAAGGGCGCCGGCTTCGAGTTCCCGGAGATCCCGCTGCTCGACGGGCTCGGCCGGACCGCCACGCCCGGCCGCATGGAGCTGCTGCGGACGCGATCCGCGGATCCTCGTCGACGGCGCGCACAACGCCGCCGCCCTTGGCGCGCTGATGCGGTGCGTCGGGGCCCACGTCCCCTACGACTCGATGGTCTGCATCTTCGGCTGCTGCGAGGACAAGGACATCCCGGCCCTGCTCGAGAAGGTCGCCCTCGGCGGCGACAAGATCATCTTCACCCGCGCCAAGGGCAACCCCCGCGCCGCCGATCCCCACGAGCTGCAGCGACAGTTCACGGACATGAGCGGCAAGATGAGGCAGGTGGCCCGATCGCTTCCCGAGGCGCTCGACCTCGCCTCGCGGGCGGTCGGCCGCGACGATCTGATCTGCGTCACCGGCAGCTTCTACCTCGTCGGCGAGACCAAGAAGTACCTCGCGGAGCTGGACGAAGAAGCGCGCGCGTCGCTCGGTTGAAGGAGCCCGGTTGCTCGCTGGGAAGGTACGCCGACGCAGCGCCGTGACGGAGTGCTCCAACGGAGTGCGAGTCGGCGAAATGGTGCTGCGTTCGCGAGAATCCCGCCGAGCGTCCCACGGATTTCGTTTGCCGCCCATGACCTCACACCCCACGACGTCCAAGGATTCCGCCACGTCACGCGGCGATGACGAGCGGCTGCCTTTCGGTACACCGCGTCGCTCGCCGACGAGATCGAGATGCGCTGGCAGGCGCACTGGGAGGAGCACGAGACGTTCCGGACGCCGAACCCCGGCGAGCCGGCGGCTTCGACGCGTCGCGACCCAAGTTCTACTGCCTCGACATGTTCCCCTATCCCTCGGGCGCCGGCCTGCACGTCGGTCATCCGGAGGGCTACACCGCCACCGACATCATCTGCCGCTACCGCCGCATGCAGCGGCTACAACGTGCTGCACCCGATGGGCTGGGACGCCTTCGGCCTGCCCGCCGAGCAGTACGCGATTCAGACCGGCGTGCATCCGGCGCAGTCACGACCCGCACCGCGATCGACAACTTCCGCCGCCAGCTCAAGCGCTTCGGGTTCTGCTACGACTGGTCGCGCGAGTTCGCCACGATCGACGAGGCGTACTACCGCTGGACGCAGTGGATCTGGCTGCAGGCGTACGACGCGTGGTACGACGCCGAACAGCGGACGGGCCCGGCCGATCGCCGAGCTGCGTCGAGGCGCTGCAGCGGGACGAGTCGCGCGAGCGCGGACGGACGAGCTCGATCCGACCGCCGGCAGCCGGCGCCCGACCACACGGCGGGGAACGCGGCGGCGCCGTGGCACGAGCTCGACGCAGGAGCGACAGCGGGCCGTCATCGACGGCCAGCGCCTCGCGTACCTCGCGCGAGCAGACCGTCAACTGGTGCCCGAAGCTCGGGCACGGTGCTGGCCAACGAGGAGGTCATCGACGGCCGCAGCGAGCGCGGCGGCCATCCCGGTCTTCCGCAAGCCGCTGCAAGCAGTGGATGTTCCGCATCACGGCGTACGCCGAGCGCCTGCTCGCCGACCTCGACCTCGTCGACTGGCCCGAATCGACCCGCACGATGCAGGCGCGAGTGGATCGGCCGCAGCGAAGGCGCGGAGATCGACTTCCCGCTCGCGGAGCCCACTCCCGGCGATTCCGCGTCGATCCGCGTGTACACGACGCGGCCCGACACGATCTTCGGCGCCACGTACATGGTGCTCGCGCCGGAGCATCCCGCTCGTCGCAGGAGATGCTGCGCCACCCGCGTCCGGAGACCGACGCTGGCCGCGCGTCACGCGCGTACGTCGACCAGGCCCGCGACCGCTCCGACGTCGACCGCATGGCCGAGATCAAGGAGAAGACCGGCGTCTTCACCGGGGTCGTACGCGGTCAATCCGGCGACGGCGAGCCGCATCCCGATCTGGATCGCCGACTACGTCCTGATGGGCTACGGCCACGGCGCGATCATGGCCGTGCCCGCGCACGACGAGCGCGACGTCGAGTTCGCGCAGCGCGTTCGGACTTCGCCCGGATCACGGTGGTCGAGCCGGAGCCCCACGAGAGATCCAGTGCGAGCGACGGACGCCTGCTACAGCGGGCGAAGGCCGGGGCGTGAACTCCGCCAACGACGAGGTCTCGCTCGACGGCCTGCCGACCGCCGAGGCGAAGCGAGACCATCATCGACTGGCTCGAGGCGCGCGGGCACGGCCGGCGCCAGGTCAACTTCAAGCTGCGCGACTGGCTGTTCAGCCGCCAGCGCTACTGGGGCGAGCCGTTCCCGATCGTCTACGACGAGCAGGGCCGCCACTACCCGGTCGACGCGCCGCACCTGCCGGTCACGCTGCCGGAGCTGGCCGACTATCACGCCGTCGAGTGCGACGAGCCCGATGCCGCTGCTGGCAAGGCGACCGACTGGATCAACACGACGCGCGGGCGAGGCGGGCGTCGAGCTCCGCAGTGCTGCCGCCGGACACGCCGGTCGCCGCGAGACGAACACGATGCCCGGGTGGGCCGGCTCGTGCTGGTACTACCTGCGCTTCTGCGATCCGACCAACGAGCAGCGCTTCGTGTCGCAGGCCGCGGAGCGCTACTGGATGCTGTCCTGCCGATCCGGCGCCGGCGAGGCCGGACGAGCCGTACGATCCGCGGCGACACACGCCGGCGGCGTCGATCTCTACATCGGCGGCGCCGAGCACGCGGTGCTGCACCTGCTGTACGCCCGCTTCTGGCACAAGCTGCTCTTCGATCTCGGCGAGGTCTCGACGCCCGAACCGTTCGGCCGGCTCTTCCACCAGGGCATGATCACGTCCTACGCGTACCAGCGCGCCGACGGCTCGCTGGTGCCGATCGACGAGGTGCAGGCGAAGGAGGACGGCACCTTCGTCGAGACCGCGACCGGAGAGCCGGTGACGCAGATCGATCGCGAAGATGAGCAAGTCGCTGAAGAACGTCATCAACCCCGACGACGTCATCGCCGAGTATCGGCGCCGACACCTTCCGTCTCTACGAGATGTACATGGGTCCGCTGGAGGCGACCAAGCCGTGGAACACGCGCGACATCACCGGACCGTTCCGCTTCCTTCAGCGATCCTGGCGGTTGGTGGTCGACGAAGGCACCGGCGAGCTCCGGCTGCGCGCCGAGGCTGACGCGATGTCGAGCGGCAGCTCCACCGACGATCGCCAAGGTCGAGCAGGACATCGAGCGACTCTCGTTCAACACCGCCATCGCCGCGATGATCGAGCTGGTCAACCTGGCCACCGCCTCCGGGGGGTTGACCGCGGATCAGCTGGAGCGGTTCGCGATCATCCTCTCTCCGTTCGCACCGCATCTGAGCGAGGAGCTCTGGTCGAAGCTCGGACACGACCGCTCCATCGCCCACGCGACCTGGCCCGCCGTGGACGAGTCGATGCTGACCGAATCGACGGTCGAACTTCCCGTGCAGATGCAGGGCAAGGTGCGCGGCCGAATCACCGTACCCGCGGATGCCGAGCCGGCGGCGGTGGAGCAGACCGCCCTCAGCGACGCGCGGATCGCCGAGGTCGTAGCCGGCCGCCCGGTGAAGAAGGTCATCGTGATCCCGGGGCGGATCGTGAACATCATTCTGGGATAGCGCCCGCCTGCCGTCGTTCGCGCAGAAATCGCTTTGGCGCTCGAGGGACTCGTCATACACTAGAGTGGCTTACACCACTCGTGATGCTCATGAACCACGCCCACCCATCGCGCGAGCGCCGAACCGAAGAGGGGCCGGATTCCTGGCGGGCGCTCTACGAGACGGCCGATCGACGGTTGGCGCAGACGCTCCTCACCTGCATCGCAGCGATGGAGTTCGAAGTGCGGTTGGCGAGGTTTGGGGATCCGGTCGATCTCGAGTCGGGGCAGGACGATTCCAACGACCGAATCGACCCGGACGAGGTCGCCCTGTTCGAGGTGCAGGTGCTCGATACGGACTACTCGCCGTTGGCTGAGGTGATCGAAGAGATCATCGAGGAGCAGGAGCAGTTCGACGAGTTCATCGTGCGTTGGCGCGAGGATGCCACCCGCGTCGATCGCCGCCTGCTGGTGACCATGATCGTGATCGTCAGCTCGCTCGCCGTCATCGGCGCGATCGAATTGTGATCGACGAGCGAACGGGGGCGTCTGCGATCGGACCGGTACCCGGCACGGTGGGAGCAATCAGCTCG
The DNA here is from genome assembly GCA_963697235.1 of uncultured Planctomycetota bacterium. Taxonomy (GTDB): domain Bacteria; phylum Planctomycetota; class Phycisphaerae; order Phycisphaerales; family SM1A02; genus CAVONJ01. Next base: position 204,585 of record CAVONJ010000023.1, on the reverse strand, counting down.
GCCTGGCTCGAGCGAGTCCTGGCCGGCGCGGGCGTTGTTCCAACTGGCGGCGCCGTGCGCTTCTCCTGCCGGGAGATCGGCCAGGAGCGGGGGATGACCGGTCAGACGGCACGGGCCCTCTGGTGCGCTCCGTTGACGGACGTGACGCCTCGGTGGTCGTGAAGATCCCCAACGCCGTCGGCCAACTACGAGCGCCTGCGCGGGAAGTGCACTTCTACCGACACCTGGCGGACCGCTGTGGCGTGCGCGTACCCCGCGCGTTCGCCGCGGAAGCGGATCCCGACCGGCAGCGCGTGGTCCTCGTGCTGGAAGACCTGGCCGGCCGACCCGGCGATGTCGTTGACGGCTGCTCGCTCGAGGATGCCGAGGAGATCGTCGTCTCCATGGCTCGCATGCACGGGCGGTGGTCGAACGAGGCGGCGGTGCTCGAGCTGCGGGCGCTGACCTGGCTGCCCTGGTGGGGCCAGGGCGAGGAGGGCGTCGATGCACCTCATCGCCGACGGGCGGAGCGGTATCGCCACCGTCTCGGAGCGTTCCTGCGCCACTTCGGTGAGCATGTCCCACAGACGCTGCTCGAGATCATGGAGGATCTCGTCCCGCGTTACGAGCACGTGCTCGCGTCGGTCGCGTCTCTGCCGGTCACGCTGATTCACGCCGACCTGCATCTGGACAACGTCATCTTCGAACCAGGGGAAGCGGCGATCATCGACTGGCAGTCGGTGAGTCTGGGACCGGGCTCGTACGACCTCGCCCGATTCCTCTCCGAAGGCGTGCGCGAGGCGCGCGACGCGCTCAATGAGCTCATCGATCTCTACCTCCGCACCCGTGCCGACGTCGAGGACGCCCTTCGGCGCCCACCGAATTCCGACGTGAGTTCCGCGATGTGCTGTGCTGCGTGCTCGCCGGCTATGTCAGCGGCTACGGCGGCCGCGATCCCGCAACCCTGCTCGAGCGCGAGCACGCGATGATCGAGCGTGCGCTGTCTCCGCAGGGTTTGGGCGGGTTGGCGCAGCGCGTGCTCGGGTCGTGACGGCATATTCGCCTCCCCCAGCATTCCGCCACGATCGGCCTACACTCCTCCCATGTGGAGCATGACACACGTCGAGCCGACGACGCTCGTGGCGCTGTGGCCGGATGCCGTGCCGCCGCCGGAGAGCGCGGTCCGGGAGGCCGTCTCACGTCACCTCGATCTCGGCGCCGGAACGTGGACGAGCCTGCACCCGCCGGAGCCGGAGATGTTCTGGGCCGCGGCGCTCGAGGCCCCTGTCCTGCATGCACCGCTCGTGCTCTTCGTCGAGCCGGCGAGCCCGCTCGCGCCGGGCGAGCTGGGCGACCCGCGCGGAGTCTTGCCCGCTGGCCATCGGACTGGAGACCGCGCTCGATCAGCGCGATCCGATTGGTCACTACGCAGTGCTCATGCGCCTGATCGCAGACGTCTTCTCTCGCACCCCCGCGATCCTCGACGTCAATTGTGGTCGGTGGCATCTCGGTTCGAGCGTCCAGGCCCATTTCAACGGCGCGGTCGAGCCGCCGGACGACATGCTCTGGGTGATCCAGTCGGTGAGCAGCGCCCCGGCCGCGAATCGACCGCGAGTGGCGTGGCTGCACACGCACGGCCTGCGACGCTGTGGGCGGCCCGAGCTTGAGATGCTCGACGTTCCGCTGGAGCATGCGGATGCCGCGGCCGAACTGGTCAACCTCGTCGCCTCGCTGCTGCTGGAAGAAGAGACGCCCGAAGCTGGAGCGCCGATGGCCATCGGCCCGGAGCTGGAGATCGTGCTTCAGCCATGGCAGCGCATCGCGGCGGAGCTTCCCGCCGGCGTGCCCGGCTCGATGTCCGACCGAGAAGAAGCCGGCGATGCCGGCGCGCACGCCGACCAGCGCGCGGTGATCTGCGCGAAGCAGTCCGGAGATCGCTGGACCTGGCCGGAGACCGCGGTTCGCGCAATCGAGGACGGCACGGCCGCGATCTTTCAGAGCCGGCGGGCGACGCAGCGACAAGCGGCACTGGCCCAGCGGCGCTGGCCGGCGCTGCAGCATCTCTTGGCCGCAGAACGAGGGAACGACCTGCGCATCGTGATCAAGGCAGCGTTCGCGTCGGACGCCGAGGGCGGCCGCGAACACCTCTGGTTCGAAGTCAAGCAGATCGACGGCGACCTTGCGACCGCCGAGCTGCTCAATGAGCCGGAGCTGATCGGCGAGCTTCGTCGCGGAATGACCTGCAGGGTGGAGCGAGCAACGATCTCCGACTGGCAGGTGCACTGCGCCGCAGGCGCGTTCGGTCCCGAGACGATCGACCGCCTGCCGGAGACGATCGCGATCGCGCGGGTGGAGCCGACGACCCGTGACTGATCATCCGAGGGAGGACTGGCAGACGCTGGTCGAAGTCTCCGGCGAGTTCGAGGCCCAGATTCTCCAAACCTCGCTCGGCGCCGCTGGAATCGAGGCCAAGGCCGGCGCCGCCGGCGACACGTCGCTGGTGCTCGTGCGCAGCGCCGACGTTGACGCCGCCCGCCGGGTGCTGCAGGAGAATCGCGACGAGTTCGCGCAGCTCGGACTGGGATCAGCTCGATGATCGTGCGCCCGGCGAGGTGATACGAACGAGGCGCTCGATGCCGCTGCCCGCGCGAATTGCGTTCCTCGTCACCGCGCTGGTCATGCTCGTGACTCTCATTGCGCTGGTGATCGCCGTCTTCGTGTGACGAGCGAGCGTCGCTCAAGACGAGCGCCGCCGTGTGAGCCAGGGAGCAATTCACCGGAGGCTGCCTTTCGCTTCGGCGTGATCGAGCCTCCCGACCCCCATCAGGGCTCGTCGATCAGCAGCTCCTGGTAGCGCTCCGCGACCCGTTGCAGGTACTCCCGCTCTTCGGGTGCTCAGCGCCGGGTCTTCGGCCTGTTCGATCAGGCGGAGAAGCTGGCGGGCCCACGCGCTGCGGATCTCGATCTGCATGGCCTGGTTCGCAGAGTTCACGACCTGCTTCTGGCGGAGCAGGCTCTGGATCGCCTCATGCCGATCGACCAGATCGCTGCCGACGCGAACGCTCCCGGTCGCAAAGGACCCCATTCCCCCGTTGCGGATCGCGATCGGGACGGGCTTCGGCGCGTAGCGGGCGGCAACGCCATCCGCCTCGAGACGGCGCCGCCGCAGCACGGGACTCTCCTGCATGGGGCGACCGCTGGGATTGGCCAGCAGGTCCGCCGAGCCGAGCATGAGTTCGACATCGATCACGCGGTACACCGGCCGCTCGTCCTTGTCGAGCACGACCTGCCCCTGCTCGTCCCGCTCGGCTCGGCGGACCGACATGCTCACAGTGTCGCCGGGCATCTTGGTCTGCACTCGGTTGACCAGATCGTTTTGCGTGTAGAGCGGCCGGCCATCGAGCTTCGTGATGAGATCGCCGATCTGCAGCACGCGCTCCGCGGGAAGACCCGGAAGAAGCTCGACCACACGGATCTCGAGCTCGGTGGATCCTTCCTTCGGCACCGGTTGCATGCTGATGCCGACGGCGCCGCGCGGCAGATTGACCAGGCGCTGGCGAACAACCTCGAGCAGCCGATGCCGCTGCTCGGCGCTCAGCGGCAGCTGGTGAAGCGCCGCGTAGATCTGCATCTTGCTCTGATCGCCGTTGAGGAGCCGCGCCAGCGCGAGTTCTCGCGTCTCGTACGTGTCGCTGCCAAGCTGCTCGACGAGTTCGACCAGCGCCGGTTGGATCCGCACGCGCTCGAGCTCCTCCGCCGAGGGAAGAACGAGCTCGCCGGATTCCGGCGTCACCGACTCCAGCACGACCTGGGCATCGGCGGATGCGGCCAGGCTCATCGCCACCATGAATTGCATGATCACCGCGAGCGTCCGGCGTCGCCTTCGATGTGGGCGGAAATCCGTCACGAGACTCACTCCTCCGGCTGATCGAGGTACTCGACGAGCTTCCCGGCCCGCGGCCGAATCCAATTCACCTTGCTCCGCACCATCTCGAGGAAGTGCGAGCCGGGAATGCGGGCGAAGCTTCCCGTCGCGGCGATGGGAACGAGACTCTCGATGATCAGCGCCTCGATCATCATCCACGCCAGGGCGGACTTCTCCGCGACTTCGAGCGGATGACCAGCCGTGGAATCATACCCGCGGACGAACGCGCAGATGCGCCGGGCATCCATACCTTCGGGCCAGGTGAGCGGACGAGCGGGATCGGACATGCGAATCGAGAACTGGAGCGCCCCGTTGGCCACGTCCGCCAGTCGCGGCTCCAGGCGGGCAGAGTCGAAATCGAGGACGCCGACGACCTGACCGTCCCGGAAGAGGAGGTTGCCGGGGTGCCAGTCGCCGTGCAGGATCATGGGGGGCCACTTCCGGTAGCCGAACTCGTCCACCCGCCGCGCGGCCTCGCGATACGCCTGTTTCAGAACGTCAACCGTCTGTCCCAGCTTCTCCTTGCTGACCTGCGGTTCCACGGCGACGACTGCGGGAACAAGCTGATCGAACTTGCCTTCCGCCTCGGCCGCGGCGTGGAATGTTCCCGTCGGCGGCCGGTACGCCGGCCGGTAGCCGGAGAGCAGGCGGTGCAGCTCACCCAAGGCCGCCCCCGACCGGCTCGTTTCTTCGAGCGAGCTGTTGAACCGGCGGCCGTGCACGAAGTCGAACAGCTCGTAGATGCGGCCGTTCAGTTCGAGCATCGAGTGACTGCTGCCGCGGGTACCGATCAGCCGAGGCGTTGGATAGTTCTTGTCGCAGAGGCGCAACACGAGCTCGTGCGTGAATCCCACCCGATCGAGGTCGTCCCGTCCCGGAGCGCGGCGCTTGAGCAAGTACTCCCGTCCGGTCGCGCTCACGATGCGGAGCTTCGGCGCCCGCCGCGAGCCGAGTGGACAGACGCGGATCTTCTTGATTCGCCCAACTTCGTAGTGACTGAGCACGATGGCCAGCTCGTGCGGCGCGAAGCGGGCGTGCCGGGTGCCGTCTTCTGCCACCGGCCCCAGGTGTGGGGGCTGCGAAAGCAGATGTGGCTCGTCGGTCATCCTGAGGGAGTCCTCCCGGCCGGCGCCGGCCGCAGCGGTCGGTCCCACCGACGGCGACGGAGCTATTGGACGTTTTGCGCTTGTTCCTTGAGGCGGTCGATGGCGCCCTTGATCTCAACGATGCGCCGACTCACCTCGACGTCAAGGCATTTGCTCCCGATCGTGTTCGCCTCTCGCAGCATTTCCTGGCTTACGAAATCCAGGGTGCGTCCGACGGGCTCCTCCGTGTCACCATCGATGATCTCGAGAAACTGGGCAAGGTGTCCTTGGAGCCTCGACACTTCTTCGGAGATATCGGAGCGCTCCGAGAAGATGGCCACTTCGCGCAGCAGGTCCTCTTCCCGCACCGTCGTGCCTGCCTCGGCGAGCATCGCGCCCATGCGCTGGCGAAGGCGATCCTGGTAGAGATCGATGACCAGCGGCGCTCGCTCCGCGATGATGCGAAGGTGCTCGGCGATCCTGGCGCAATGGAGGGTGAGATCTTCGTGGAGCGCCAACCCTTCGCGGCTCCGCATGGCGACCACACGATCGCACGCCTCGTTCGTCAGCTCGAGCAGCACCGTCAGCGAGCGGCGCAGGCGGTCTTCGCCCGACTCGGTCACCACGACGCCGGGAAGACTGAGCATGGCCCCCAGGTCGATACGGGCCGCATCGTGGGAGAGGGCGGGCACGGCCATCAGCTGATCCATGTAGCTCTGCAGCGCTGCGGCGTTGATCCGCGCCGCGGCGTTGGCCGAGGTGTCGGTGAACCGCACGGTCAAACTGATGCTGCCTCGCCCCAGCCGCTTGGCCAGCACCGATTCGAGCTCCGGGTCGAGCCCCTGCAACTCGTCGGGCAGGCGCACGATGGACTTGAAGAAACGATTGTTGACCGACCTGATCTCGACCACGTAGTGGGCGCCGTCCATCTCCGCGCTCGCGGCGCCGAATCCCGTCATCGAGCGGATCATGGGCCTACTCGTTCCCGTCCGAGCCTGTCGGCGTCGGAGCGCCACCGGGAGGAGCAACGGGCGTGACCGGGAGCGCGGTCGGCGGACTCGTCGGCGGACTGGTCGGCGGAATCGTGACGGGTGTGACCGGAAGCGTGCCTGTCTCTTCGACCGGAACCTGGACCGCGGCGTTGGCCGGCAGCGGGCCGGCCGTGGGGCTCGTGTCGATCAGATTCAGCGCCACCGCCAGCCCGAGGTAGAGGGCAAAGGCGATGACGGTCATCACGGTCAGCGCGTCACCGACCCGGCCGCCGAAGACCGTCTCGGTCCCCGATGCTCCCGCGCCACCGAAGGCTCCCGCGAGACCTCCGCCTTGCGGGCGTTGAACGAGGATGATCAGCACCATCGCCGCCGAGACGATGATGAAGAGGACGGTGAGGATGCTGAACCAAGTGCTCATTGCTCTGTGCCTTCCGCCGTCGCAGTGGCGACGGCACATTCCACCGCGGCCTGGACGATCGCCACGAAGGAATCGCTCTGCAGCGAGGCGCCCCCGATCAGCCCACCGTCGATGTCGGGCTGGGCGAAGAGATCGCGAGCGTTCCGGGCGTTGACGGACCCGCCGTACTGGATCCGCATCGAGTCGGCCAAAACCGCATCATACAGTTCCGCCAGCGTCCCGCGAATCAGCCGGTGCACCTCCTGGGCGTCCTCGGGGCTCGCGGTTCGCCCGGTCCCGATGGCCCAGACGGGCTCGTAGGCGATGGTGACCTGCGGCAGCTGCTCCTCCCGAACGCCCTCCAGGCCCGACGTGAGCTGTCCGACGGTGATCGACCGCGTGAGGTCTGCCTCCCGCTGTTCGATCGTTTCGCCGACGCAGAGGATGATCTTCAGACCCGCCGAGAGGGCCGCCCGGAGCTTGCGGTTGACCACCTCCTCGTCCTCGCCGATCACGTGCCGGCGCTCGGAGTGCCCGATCAGGACCGTCTCGACGTTGAGATCGAGCAGCATCTCGGGGCTGACCTCGCCCGTGAACGCGCCGGTCGATTCGTAGAAGACGTCCTGGGCGCCCAGCTGCAGGTCGTAGTGGCCGAGCGTGTGGCCGACGGCTTGCAGGTACGGGAAGGGCGGAAAGAGCACGACCTCGCAGCGATCGGTGAGCGCCGCACAGCCGGCCAGGATGTCGTCGGCGAGCTCGACCGCCCGGGCCAGGTCAGTGTTCATCTTCCAGTTTCCGCCAACGATCGGCAGGCGAGGGGTCATGGGCAGCCTTTCCAGACCCGGTCAGGATACCGCCCCGCCCGGCCCCTCTCCAGCGGGTCGCCTCGGAAGAAACCGCGGGACTTGAAACGGAACGAACCGCTTCGAGCGACCCGCCTCGGACCGAACGGCGTTTCCGCCTCACCCTCGAGAGCCGGCCGGTTTCCTGTCGTACATTCTCAATCGCCGGGAGAACTCGACCCTGCCCCGTCACGCCCCGCGGCATCGAGGACGCAGGAGAACTCGCCATGAACAAACGCACCTGGACCTGGACTATCGCGATCGTCGCTCTGCTGATGATCGCCGCCACCTGGACTGGGAGCCCGGCCGAACGCGAGGCATCCGCGCTGACGGGCGAGATCGCGACCACGTTGCCCATGGCGCCGCAGCAATACCCCGTCCTCTTCTACGAAGTGTCCGGCGGAACCCTCGGCGGACTGGTGCACTACCGGCTCAGCGTCTACGACAGCGGCGCCGCGTCGATCTCCGAAGCCAGCGTGCCGCTGCCGGGACGCGATGATCCCGATGGCCGGGCGGCCTTCATCTTCGTCGGACCGGACGTCGTCGCCGAGTTCCGCCACGCCCTCATCGCGGCCGGCGCAACCACCATCAACGGTGGACCCGGAGGCATCACGGACACGCCGCTGCAGACGATCACCTTCTTCCCCCGCTCCCATCCTCGGGCCGCTTCGAACACGTTCAGCTTCTTCCTGGCCAACGGAAACATCGGAGCCGTGCTGGAAATCATCAACGCCTTCATCGACGAGCACTTCCCCGGGTTCTAGGCTCGATCTTGCTCATGACCTCGGGCGAGCGGGATCCCCTCACCCGCTCCCCCGATTTTCCTTCTCGTGCCCCCTCGGCGGGGCCGCACCGTCGCCCCGTCCTTCGCCACACTCCGGGCAGTACGGCGATCTGGATCCGGACAGGTCGTATCCGCACCGATCGCAGCGGCCTCGGGTCCGGAAGCGGCGTACGAGCAGCCAGTGCAGCCAGAGACCGGCGGCGACCAGGAGCGCCACCGTCGCGAGCGATTCGACGAGCCGGCTTCCGTTGAAGTGGTATCGGCGCTCGATCGGCGCCCGCGGCACCGTCCACTCGCCCTGCACCTCCACGATGAGCCACTGGGTCACGCCGTGGGTGTAGAAGTTTGATCCGCCCTCGCTCACCGTCTGCCGACCGCCCGGAATCGGCCCGTACCGCATCCCCGAGGGCTGGACGAAGAGCAACCAGAGCACCGGCAGCACCACCAGCCCAAGCACCGCGCCGAAGAGAAGCTGCCTTCGGGGACGCGTCATCATCGAAGCCTCCTCGACTGAACGGCCCGCGCGTCGGATCGCGGCACCGGGCCCGACTCACCACCGTCAGCGCGATTCTACGAGACGCGGCTCCAGCGAATGCGAGCGAGCCCGCACTTCTCACCAACATCGTCGCGAGGGTGCGTAGCCCGTTCGCTGGCAGGGAGATGAGGCCATCGGGGCGGAGAAGCTTGTGATGCCTTCGACGCCTGCCAGCGCGCCGCCAGCGGGCGATCGATACCGCCGCAGCAGATCGTGGTGAGCAATGCGGGGTAGACTCTGGTCTTTCCCCGCGAGTGCCACCCGATGACCACCCAGGCCACACCGCTCCGCACCACCGCCCGGATCAGGCAGGAGTTCCTCGACTACTTCGCCGCGCGCCACGGTCATGCGGTCGTCCCCTCCAGCCCGGTCATCCCCCACAACGATCCGACGCTGCTGTTCACCAACGCCGGCATGAACCAGTTCAAGGACGTCTTCCTCGGACAGGGCGAGCGGCCCTATCGCCGCGCCGTCAACACGCCAGAAGTGCATCCGCGCCGGCGGCAAGCACAACGACCTGGAGGACGTCGGGCAAGGACCACTACCACCACACCTTCTTCGAGATGCTGGGCAACTGGTCGTTCGGCGACTACTTCAAGGAAGAGGCGATCGACGTGGGCGTGGGAGCTGCTGACCGAAGTCTGGGGCCTCGATCCGAGTCGGCTCTACGTGACCGTCTTCGCCGGCGATCCGCAAGACGGTCTCGGTCGCCGATACCGAGGCGGAGGAGCTCTGGAAGCGATTCGTCGATCCGGCGCGCATCAGCCGGTGGGGCACGCAAGGACAACTTCTGGGAGATGGGCGACACGGGTCCGTGCGGGCCGTGCAGCGAGATTCACTACGACGGGCGCAGCTCGGCCGAGCGGGAACGAACGCCGGGCGTGACGCCTGGTCAACCCCGACCACGCGGACGTCGTCGAGATCTGGAACCTCGTCTTCATCCAGTTCAACCGCGCGCGGGCGAAGACGGACAACCGGGCTCGACTGACCGCTGCTCCCCGCGCGGCACGTCGACACGGGCATGGGCCTCGAGCGCGTCGCGCGTGTGCTCCAGGGGAAGCCGAGCAACTACGACACCGACCTGTGGTCGCCGATCTTCGAAGCGATCCAGCGTCACACCCGCGCCACCCGTACCGCGGTTCGCTGGACGATCCGGTCGATATTGCCTACCGCGTCATCGCCGATCACGTCCGCTGCCTGACCGTGGCGCTGTCCGACGGTGCGCGGCCGAGCAACGAGAAGGCGGGCTACGTGCTGCGCCGGATCCTGCGCCGCGCCGTTCGCCACGCCCATCAGACGTTGGGCGTCGAGGGTCCTCTGCTCTTCGAGCTCGTGCCGACCGTCGTGCAGACGCTGGGCGAGGCGTTCCCCGAACTGCGGAAGAACCCCGAACACATCGCGAAGATGATTCACGACGAAGAGGAGAGCTTCCTGCGCACGCTCGACCGCGGCCTCATCCTCTTCGGCGAGGCGGCGGATCGGGCCACGGCCGGCGGCGGGACCGTGCTCCTGGCCGAGGACGCCTTCACGCTCCATGACACCTACGGCTTCCCGATCGACCTGACGCAGGGTGATGGCCGAGGAGCGGGGTCTGCAGGTCGATGAGTCGGGATTCGAGGAGCTGCGGGAAGTGGCGAGGGAGCGCAGCCGCCAGGGCGTTGCAACCACGCCGGGCGCCACGGCAATCGAGACGCTGGGAACACTGCCGCCGGAGATGATCGCCAGGCTGAGGCATCTGGACGTGCAGCCGACCGACGACCACGACAAGTATGCCGATCAACTGCGCACGGCCCGCATCGTCGCGATCTGGAACGGGCGCGACCTCGACGAGCGATCCCACGCGGGCCGTTCGGTGGCCCTGATCCTGAACCGGACGGCGTTCTACGCGGAGTCCGGAGGTCAGGTCGGCGACCACGGCCAGATCCTCCGCGGCGGCGCGGACTTCGGCAGCCCGGCCGTGCGCGGATCGATGGGGCGCGAGGGCCGGCCCGACTTCCGCTTCAAGGTGCAGGACACGCGCGCCGTGGGCGGCTATGTCCTGCACATCGGACACACCACAGAGGGCGAGCCGCAGGTTGGCGACGAGGTCACCTGCCACGTCGACGAGCGACGCCGGACGCCAACGCAAGCCAACCACACCGCCACCCATCTGCTCAATCACGCGCCTGCGCGAGCTGCTCGGCGATGACGTCGAACAGAGGGGATCGCTGGTGGCGCCCGATCGGTTGAGGTTCGACTTCAGCTGGCCCACCGCGCTGAGCGACGAGCAGCTGGAGCACATTCAGCAGCGGGTCAACGCGGCGATCGCCCGGCAGCTCGTGGTCAACGCGGAGGAGGTTCCCCTCGAGCAGGCGCGGACGATCGCGGGCGTGCGAGCCGTCTTCGGCGAACGCTATCCCGATCCCGTGCGCGTGGTCAGCATCGGCCCCCTCTTGGAAACCGTCCTCGCCGATCCCACGAGCGAGCAGTGGCGCGAGTTCTCGATCGAGTTCTGCGGCGGAACCCATTTGCGCCGCACCGGTGAGGCGCACCACTTCGTGATCCTGCAGGAACAGGCGCTGGCGGCGGGCGTGCGGCGCATCACCGCGCTGACCGGCCCGGCGGCGGAAGCAGCCGAGTCGGCCGGGGCCGATCTGCAGGTTCGCCTCCGCACCGCCGCCACGCTCGATGGCGCGGCGCTGGTCGAAGCGTTCGAAGAGCTCGCGCCGCTCGTGGACGAGATGACGGTCCCCGCATCCACGCGTCACCGTCTGCACCGCGAGCTCGAGCCGCTGCGGGCCAGCGTGAAGGAGATCCGGAAGCAAGGCGAGAGCGGCGCCGGGAGCACGTCGTGCAGCAGGCGCACCAGCTCGCGGAACACGCCGAGGGCGACGTGCTCGCTGGGCTCATCGACGGCGCCGATCAGGACCTGCTGCTGGCGGCCATCGACGTCTTGCGCTCCCGACGTCCCGGCACCGCCGCGATCCTCTTCTCGCCGGATGTGGAGCACTCGCGCGTCGCGATCGTCGCGGCGGTGCCGAAGATGCTGATTCAGCGCGGGCTCAAGGCAGGCGACTGGGTGAAGCGGGCCGCGAGCGAATGCGGCGGCGGCGGTGGCGGACGACCCGATCTCGCCCAGGCTGGCGGCAAGGATCCCTCCCGGCTCCCCCAGGCCCTCGATGCCGCCCGCGCTTTCGCACACGAGAAGCTCGGAGGGTGATCGTCTCATCATGTTCAAGAAGGGTTTGACGTCCGCGGCGCTGTCCCGCCGCAGGTTCCTCCGCGGCGCAACCGCCCTCGCCGGCGTGCCGCTGCTCTTGGGCGGGACTACCGATTCACCGGAGAGACTGCAGAAAGGTCAACCGTTGTTCACGATCTCCCTCGCCCAGTGGTCGCTCCACCGCGCGCTCTTCGGCGGTCAGCTCGATCCCCTCGACTTTCCCCGCGTTGCGCGCGACACCTACGGGATCGACGCCGTCGAGTACGTCAACTCCTTCTACCGCGAAAGGGCGGGCGAAGCGGGCTACCTCGAAGAGCTGAAACAGCGCGCCGCCGACGCGGGCGTGCGCAGCCTGCTGATCATGATCGACGGCGAGGGAGCGCTGGGCGATCCGGACCATGCCGCGCAGAAGAAGGCGATCGAGAACCACCACCGGTGGGTCGATGCCGCCGTCCTGCTCGGCTGTCACTCCATCCGCGTCAACGCGCAGTCGAGCGGGACACCGGACGAGCAGCGCAAGCGGGTCGCGGACGGTCTGCGGCTGCTTCTCGAGTACGCGGCGCCGCGGAAGATCAACGTGATCGTCGAGAACCACGGCGGCCTCTCCTCCAACGGAGCGTGGCTGGCCGGCGTGATGACGCTCGTCGATCAGCCCCGCTGCGGCACGCTGCCCGACTTCGGCAACTTCCGCCTCGACGGCGACGCCTGGTACGACCGCTACCAGGGCGTGCGAGAGCTCATGCCCTTCGCCAAGGCGGTCAGCGCCAAGAGCCACGACTTCGACGAGCAGGGCAACGAGACGAGAACCGACTACCTGCGCATGCTGCGCATCGTGATCGACGCCGGCTACCGCGGCTACGTCGGCGTCGAGTACGAGGGCGACCGGCTCCCCGAGCCCGACGGCATCCGAGCGACGAAGGTGCTCCTGGAGCGGGTGCGGGCCCAGCTCGAGGCGCCCGCGACGTCGCGCTGATCAGCGCGACGCCCGGGGGAAACCCGGGACAGCCTCGACTTTTCCCGGAACCGGGAAAACTGGAGGCTGTCCCGGGTTTTCCGATCAGCGCCGGCGACGGCGGATCGCTGACGAGCCAGGGGACCGGGAGCGTGGATCTCCGGCTCGCTCAACCCACCCGGCCGGATTGCCAGTCGAGAAGGACCGCCGAAACCTGCTCGAAGATGGCGGCGCGGGCGTCGAGACGATCCTGTCCGCGTGCCAGCAGCTCATCGTAATTCGTGTGCGCGTGACGGATGTACGCTTGCACCGCGAGCCGGATCGCATCGGGATCAAAGCACTTGGCCGCAGCGGAGCGGCCGACGCGACCCGAGTAGCGCTCGCAGGCGTGCTGCGCGATCACGTGCTGTTCTGGCGGTGGACAGCCGGGAAAGTGCTTCGCGATCTGCGCCGCAAAGGCTGACACGTACGCCTGGTCCAGTCGCGACCGACGTTCCGCGTCGCGTTCTCGACGAAGCGATCGTGCCTCGGCATCGTCCAGGCAGTCTCGCTCTGCTCGTTCAAGGGCCGCTTCTTCGACGAGCACTCCCTGCCGTTCATATCGCTCACGCGCCCGATTGTATCGAACGAGGACCGCGCGAAGAGTCGAGTACTTGCTCGCTCGTCGAGTGAGCGAGGCGTTCCCGGCGGCAAGAAAGACGAGGTGATCCAAGTCTGCGCACGAGAGACAGAGAGCGTTGTCGCCCTCTTTGCGAAGAAGGCAGCCCTTGGAGAGGGCCTTCCCGCACTCCGAACACTGGGACTCCCGGAGGATGGAGAAGACGACGATCTCGTCACTCTTCTTCGCCTCGGGAGTGCAGTCCGAGGGATTCGCCACGGTCCTCTACCTCCTGAGCTCGAATCGGAGTCTACCGCACATTCGGCGCCGCATGGAGTTGATGCGAGCCTTGACGACTTCGCTGCCCCCGGGCGGAAGGGCCAGCTGGTCCATCCGCCCGTGTTGAGCCCATCTGCCGGCTCGCGCGCGATCCCACCCAAGCTCGCCCCCCGCCTGTCCGATAGCACTCGAAGTCGCCGTGTCCGCCCCGCCCCCGACCAATCCCGGTTCGCCCCCACCCCCGATCGAGCGCCGGCAGCAGCCGCGCGTCGACCCCCACCGCTGCGCTCACCACGACGCGATCTACACGCTGGCTCGGGCGAGCGAGCTGCACGACCAGGACACCGGAGATCACGTGCTGCGCATTCGTCTCATCGTGGAACGGATCGCCCTGCAGATGGGATTCGATCCCGAAGAGGCGGAAGCGCTGGGGTACGACGCGATGCTGCACGACGTCGGCAAGCTCACCGTGCCTCGCGAGATCCTGCAGAGCCGCAGCGCGTTGAGCGACGCCGACCGGCTGATCATGCAGTTGCACACCGTCAACGGCGAGCGTCTCTTGGCCGAACGACCAAGCCTCCAGCGTGCGGCGATCATCGCGAGGGCCCACCACGAGTGCTTCGACGGAAGCGGATATCCCGAGGGCCTCGCGGGCGAGGCGATCCCAATCGTCGCCCGCATCACGGCCGCGGCGGACGTGCTCGATGCGCTCATGTCCGAGCGCGCCTACAAGCGGGCGTGGACGTACGAGCGGGCCCTGGCCGCCGTGGTCGACCTCGCCGGCACCCAGCTCGACCCGTACGTCGTCGAGGCGCTCCGGCGCTGCAACGAGCAGTGCAGCCTCAGCGCGATCTACCTCGAGTCGCCCCGCTGCGCCCAGATCGAGGACCTTCCCGATCGCCGGGACCACGATCGGCCGTGACCCGCTTCCGCCACGGGCGTCCCGCCATCTGCACACCAGCACCGCGCTCCTCGCACACACACATGCTCTCTCTCCGTGCCCCTCCGCGGCCCTCCGCGGTAAATGATCCGAGCCTTGCGCGGTGAACGACCCGAGGCTCATCGTCGACTCAAGCGGATCACTTACAATCAGACGATGCAAGCGATCACCATCGCGCGACAGGGTACGCCCGTCTCCGCCAACGTCGAAACCGTCCGGGACTGGGCGACGCCTGTTCCCGGCAAGGGCGAAGCACTCGTGCGCACCGAAGCGTCCGCCCTCAATCACCTCGATCTCTGGGTCGGTCAGGGGATGCCCGGACTCGATCTCACCTACCCCCGCATCTCCGGCTCGGACGGCGCCGGTGTCGTCGAATCCATTGGCGAGGGCGTTGACGACTCGTGGCTGGGCGAGCGGGTGCTCTTGAACGCCGCGGTCGCGCAGCGCGATCGGCCCCGGCCCGGTGTCCATCCTTCCCCGCCAGAGATCCGGATGATCGGCGAGCACGACCACGGCACGCTGGGCGAGCGATTCCTCGCGCCCGCCCAGAACCTGCTGGCGATCGGTTCCGCCGATCCGGTCGAGGGCGCCGCTTTCGGTCTCACCCACCTGACCGCCTGGCGCATGCTGGTCAGCCGCGCCGGGCTGCAGCCCGGCCAGAGCGTTCTCATCACCGGCATCGGCGGCGGCGTGGCGCTCGCCCTTCTGAGCATCGCGCGACACGTCGGGGCGCGGACCATCGTCACCAGCCGCCACGAGTGGAAGCTGGAACGGGCCCTCGAGCTCGGCGCGGATCATGCGGTGCTCGATTCCGGCGCGGACTTCTCCCGGGAGGTGAGGCAATTCACAGGCAAGCGGGGCGTCGACATCGCCGCCGACTCCGTGGGAAAGTCGATTCATCTGGCCTGCCTGAAGTCGCTGGCCCGCGGCGGCGTCCTGGTGACCTGCGGCTGCACGAGCGGTCCGGACGCGGTGACGGACCTGGCCCGAGTCTTCTGGAACCAGCTCTCGGTGATCGGTTCCACCATGGGCGACATGGACGAGTTCCGCCAGGTCGTCGCCCTGTTCCGCTGCGGTGCGCTCAAGCCGGTCATCGACTCGGTGCATGAGCCCGAAGACGCCCCCCGCGCCTTTGCGCGCCTCGAGTCGGGCGAGCAGTTCGGAAAGATCGTCGTGCGCTGGCCGGTTGTCGCCGCCCGGTGACTTCTTTCGTTACGCAGCAGTGCGGAAGTTCGGCGACGCTTGGGCGTCCTCGGTGCCGTCGCCGGCTCCGGAGGACGCCGGCGTGAACGCTGCCTTCCACTGGGGCTTCAGGAAGAGGCCGATCAGCAGCACGCCGTAGACGAACATGCCGAGATTGCCGAGGCCGAACCCGTTGGCCACGACGGAGACGCCGCCGAGGAGGGCCATCACGCCGCCACAGATCATGGCGAGCTTGCGGCCCCATGCGGCCAGTTTCAGCACACCGACTCCTGAGACGAGCAGCGCCACCCAGGTCAGAAGACCCGCGACGCCGATCGCCATGAAGATCGCCCCGCCAGTCGCGGCGAATTCCCCGAACCCCTCGGCGTCAGGGCCCATCTGCGCCTCCATGGCGGAGCCGCCGGCGGCGAGGAGCCCGCCGCCGAGGATCATGACCAGCGAGCCCAGTGAGCCCAGCGAGCCGAAGATGATGTTCAGAATGCCGATCGCGGTCATGCCGCCACTGCGCTGCTTGTTCATCGAGAGACCCTTGACAGAGGTGGACGCCTTCAAAGCCCCTGGAATCGGCTGATTCGGAGCCGCCTTTCGGTCGAGTTCCACTTTCTCCGCGCCGGTCCAATAAAAGGGTCCCCCTCGGAGGCTCGGGAGAGGCGCCTTCCAGGATATTTTGGAGGTGCGCCGCGGCGGTGGGAAGGCCGTCCAAGTATCATGTCTTCATGATCTCGCGACAGAGCGGAGCCGATCTCCTTCCGGTGCAGAAGATGCACGAGCAGCTCTGGCCGGAGATCGACGCGATCATCGACTCGCGAGCGGATCGGCTCATCCGCTTTCGCCGGCGCCTGCACGCCACACCCGAGGCCTCCAACCAGGAGCTGGCCACCACCGCGCTGGTCGCCGACACGCTGCGCGAGAATGGCCTGGAGCCCCGGATCCTCGCGGACCAGGTCGGGATCGTCGTCGACATCGACCTGGGCGCCCCGTCGAACCGTTTCATCGCCTTGCGCTCGGAGCTGGACTGCGTCAACGTCAACGACGACAAGCAGGTGCCCTACGCGTCGACCCGTCCGGGACTCTGTCACGCGTGCGGCCACGACGCCCACTCCACGATCGTGCTCGGCACCGCCCTGACGATCGCGAAGATCCGCAGCCAGCTGCTCGAAATGCCGTTCCAGCACAACGTGCGGATGATCTTCCAGCCCGCCGAGGAGACGGCCACCGGAGCCCGCTCGGTGATCAAGCAGGGCGCCCTCGACGGGGTCGAGG
The DNA here is from genome assembly GCA_963697235.1 of uncultured Planctomycetota bacterium. Classification (GTDB taxonomy): domain Bacteria; phylum Planctomycetota; class Phycisphaerae; order Phycisphaerales; family SM1A02; genus CAVONJ01. The sequence goes on along the minus strand of CAVONJ010000023.1, from coordinate 187,612 downwards.
CCATCCTGGCGCTGCATGTCGATCCCATGCTTGACGCCGGCCGGATCGGATTGCGGAACGGACCGCTGACGAGCGCGTGCAAGAGCTTCCGCGTGCCAATCCGCGGCCGCAGCGGTCACTCGGCCCGGCCTTACGAGGCAATCGATCCCATTCCCGCGGCGATCAACATCGTGAGCATGTTCTATCAGCTTTGTCCGCGGAGCGTCGATGCTCGCCACCCGCTGGCGCTGACCGTCGCATCCATCGCCTCGGGGGCTGCGGAGAACGCGATTCCCGACGATGCAGTGATCTCCGGCACGCTGCGCACGACGCGTGTCGAAGACCTCGACGCCGTGCAGCGACGAATGGCCTCCGTGGTCAAGGGCGTGAGCGAATCGACCGGCTGCGAGGCCGAGCTGCAGTTTCTCAACTACTGCCCGCCGACCAACAACGACGAGATGCTGATCGACCTGATGGCCGAGGTGGCTGCCAGCGTCGTCGGAGCCGACCATGTGGTCTGGCTCGAGCTGCCCAGCCTGGGCGCCGAGGACTTCGGCTTCTTCCAGGAGCTCATTCCCGGGGCCATCGTGCGACTGGGGGTTGGCGACCCGAGCCGGCCCCGCCGACCGCTCCATTCCAGCCTGTTCGACATCGACGAGTCGGTGCTCGCGATCGGGGCGAAGTTCCTCACCCGCACCGCGCTGCAGGCCGCCGGACGAATGCCGCCGCGAATGGACTGATTCGCCCGCACGCTCCCACTCCACGGCCGCGCTCTCCACGGCCGATCTGGAGGCAGCGCCCCCCACTTTTGGCTGCTCGATCAGACCGCAACCGACTATGCTGATGGCATCGCGGCAGCCGGTTGACCAGAGCCCACCGCGCCGTCCCGGAGCGAACCTTGACCTACCACTTCAAAGGAAATGACCACCACACCCTTGGTGTCGAAATCGAGCTCCAGCTGGTCGACCGCGAGAGCCGCCGGCTGGTCAGCCGCTCGGAAGAGATCCTGGGGCAGGTCCCCGCCGAGCATCGCTCGTTCCTGAAGCCCGAGTTCATGCAGAGCTATTGCGAGATCTGTACCGACGTCTGCGAGACGGTGGAGGACGTCGAGCGGGATCTCACCTCGACGCCTGCGATGGCTGCACGGGCTGACCGATGAACTGGGCATCGATCTGCTGTGGAGTGGAACGCATCCCTTCAGTCCCTGGACCGAGCAGAAGATCAGCCGCGGCGAACGGTACGCCTGGTTGATGGAGACGATGCAGTACGTGGCACGTCGGCTCGTGACGTTCGGGCTGCACGTGCACGTGGGCGTCGACTCCGGCGACAAGGCGATCCAGATGTGCGATCGACTGCTGCGCCACCTTCCGACGCTTCTGGCCCTCTCGGCCAACTCCCCCTTCTTCGCCGGGCGCGACACGGGCCTGCTCTCCTACCGGTCCAAGCTGCTCGAGGCCCTGCCGACAGCCGGCATGCCGCACACGATGCGGAACTGGTCGGAGTACTGCTGGTTGGCTCAGAACCTGGTGTCCACCGGCTTCATCCAGTCGATCCGGGAGATCTGGTGGGACGTCCGCCCGCACCACGACTACGGCACGGTCGAGATCCGCATCATGGATCAGCCGATGAACATGGATCACCTGCTGGGCCTGGTCGCGATCACCCAAGCCCTGGTCGCCGGGATCTCCGCGGATATCGACAAGGGCGCCTACCTGTACGACTGCCACCCGCATGATCGCGAAGCAGAACAAGTGGCACGCCGCGCGATACGGGATGGATGCGACGTTCGTGGATTTCGACACGATGCTGGCCATCCCGGCCCGCCAGGCGACCTCGCGGCTGATCGAGCAGTGCCAGCCGTTTGCCGAGCGTCTCGGCAGCGCCAGATACTTGCGCAACCTCCACGATATCATCACAAACGGAACTGGCGGACGCCGCCAGCGTGCGCCTATCGAGCGCAGCGGCAGCTTCGAGGGCGTGGTGGAGTTCTTGCTGGCGCAGAGCCGGCCTACCGCACCTCCCGCCCGAACCGCCGAGGATCCGGCGAGAACAGGAGCCAAAACGTGACCCAACGAGACGAAGCGAGTGCACCGGTGAATGAGAACAACGGATCGACGAAGGGTTCGACCGCGGTCAAGACGCGTCCTGCGCCCCCGGTCGTTCGCCAGCTTCCTCCCTGGAACGTCCTGCTGCACAACGATGACGTCAACGACATGATGTACGTCATCAACACCATCGTGGAGCTCACCTCGCTCAATCGCCACGATGCCATGCTCCGCATGCTCGACGCCCACACGCGGGGCATCACCCTTCTGATCACCACGCACCGCGAACACGCCGAACTGCTCGACGAGCAATTCCAGAGCAAGCGGCTCACGGTGACGATCGAGCCCGCTCCGTAGCAGCCCGTTGAAAGAGCGAGATCACCGGCTGAGCACCTCAGCCCACTCCTCGAGCTTTCTGCACAGGACCTCGAAGACGTCGTCTGCCGCACCCTTGGACGCGTCGATGAGCAGGTGGCGCGCCGGGTCCGCGGCGATCTGATCGAGGTAGCCCTGGCGGACGCGACAGCGGAACGCCTCGTTCTTCTGCTCCATCCGATCGGCGAAGAGCATCGCCTGCGCCGAGGAGACCTGCTTGCCGCCCATCCGCCGAACCGCGGTCGTGTCATCGACGTCGAAGACGACCACGAGATCCGGCCACGTCGCGTCAATCGCCACGCGGGCGATCGACATGATCTCCTCCCGGCTGATCCCCCCCGCCGTTCCCTGGTAGGCGAGGGTGGAGCTGACGAAGCGGTCCGCGAGCACGAGCGCCTGCCGCTGCAGGGCCGGGCGGATGATCCGCTCAACCAGCTGAGCCCGGCTGGCCATGTACAGCATGAGCTCGCAGCGCAAGGTCATGTCGCCGTTGCCCGGATCGAGCAAGACACTCCTGATCTGCTCCCCCACGTCCGTGCCTCCCGGCTCCCGCACCGGGCAGAGATCGATCCCTTCCGCCAAGCACAGGTCAGCGAAGCGCTGAAACTGGGTGGACTTGCCCGACCCGTCCGGACCATCGAAGACAATGAATCTTCCCGCGAGACTGCGGAGCCAGGAGTGCATGGAGGGACTATGCGCGTTCGTCCCGCTCATGGCAAGAGCGCGAGGTGTGCCTCGCCGTTGTGCCGCGGAGTGACGAGCCGCTTGCTCGGCAAAGATGCCGCGGGGAGACTGATGCAACGCCCGGCGCCATAGGATGAGCTGCTGATGCGGATCGAGCTTCGCAACGAGAGCGGGAGGCGAGCGGGACGCGTGATCGTCGATCCGGCTCAGCGGCCCACGCGAGCTCGAACGGCGGGCGGTGACCGGGAGGTCTTCCTGAAGTGGGATACCGCGCTGGACGATGCCGGCCGGCTTCGCCGATGTATCGTCTGCGGAGGTCGTGACCTGTACACGGAGAAGGCGTTCCCGCAGATCACGGGATTCGTGGTCGTGCTCGCCTTCGCCGGCGCCGTGGTCGGCGCGCTGGGCTACGCCACCACCCCGCCGATGCTGATCGCGATGGCCGTCGTGCTGGTGCTGGACGCCGCCATCCTCCTCTTCTCACGACGACGACTGGTGTGCTACGCGTGCCGAACCAGCTACCACGAGCTTCCGATCGCCCGCTATCACAAGCCCTGGGATCGACCCACGGCCGATCGCCTGCGGGGCAGGTTGCGGGAGGAGAGCGAGGCGTCGACCGAGGTGCCCCTACCCGCGAGCGATCGGATCACGACGTGACACCCAGCGCCCGCGCGCCGCTTCTGCTGCTGGGAGGCGGCGGCCACGCCGCGGTCGTTGCAGAGACTGCCCGATTGTGCGGCTGGTCGCTCATCGGATTCCTCGACGACGCGGCGGCGCTGCCGCAGCCTCCGCTTCCCGGACTCGTCCAGCTGGGTCCGATTGACCGCTTGGCCGCGCTCCTGGACCGTCGGGAGGACAGCGTTCTCGTCCACGCGGCGGTCGGTGATTCCGCCCTTCGACGGCGGTGGCTCGGTGCGTGTGCGACCTGTGCCGCGCCGCCGATCGTCCATCCCACCGCCGTCGTCTCCTCGACGGCGACGCTCGGGGTCGGAACGTTCATCGGGCCGGGGGCGATCGTCAATGCCCGCGCCTGCGTGGGAGCAGGCGTGATCGTCAACAGCGGCGCGATCGTGGAGCACGACTGCCAATTGGGCGACTACTGCCACATCGCCCCGGGCGCCGTCCTCTGCGGCGAGGTGACGGTCGGCGACAGCGGCCTGGTGGGAGCGGGCGCCGTCGTCCGGCCGGGCGTGATCATCGGCGCAGGCGGTCGTCGGGGTGGGCTCTGCGGTGGTCGGCGACGTTCCGCCAGGATCCGTCGCGCGAGGGGTTCCCGCCCGCAGCGCCGATTGAGCCGGACCACTGAACGACCAGTCCGTCGACTCGTTCAGAGACGCAGGCAAAGACCCAGGGGAGATCAGCCGATCTGGCTGGGGTGTCACGCTCGTCCCCGCCGCCGTCGTCGCCCTCGCTGTCGCCCTCGCTGTCGCCAGCCACGAGCACGGCGCTGCGGACGATGTTTCGCTCCCTGGCGCTGACCGCGGTCATCGCGCTCGTCTCGTCCGGATGCCGACCGAAGGACATCCACGTCACCGAGACGCCCATCCGCATCACCGATCAGAAGGTCGGCTACGGCGATCCCGTCGGGAAGGGAGACACGGTGCGCGTCAACTACCGGATCGCGCTGCCCGATGGACGCCTCGTGCTCAACCAGAGCGACTACCGATTCCAGGTGGGAACCGATTCGGTGATACGCGGCGTGGACGAAGCCGTCCTGGGCATGCGCACCGGCGGCACCCGGATCTTCACGTGCCCCCCACACAAGCACTGGGGCCGGGCCGGATACGCCAACGGGCTGATCCCGCCCGCAACGGACCTGACGATCCGCCTCGAGCTGATCCGAGTCGAACAGCGCGGCCGCCACTCTGTGCGCACCGCGGTCGTGGGGTCGGACGAGGAGTGATGGGCGGCGTCCGCGCGGTCGCCGGCTCCTGTGGGACGCGTGCGGATCGGCTGTGGACGGTTCCGAAGTGGGTGGCGCGGCCGGGGTGTTGTTGCTGTCGCGGCCGCGTCCGTGCGGCTCGACCATTGGGTGGTCGGCGTGGCTTGCGCGTGCTGCGGGGCCGTCGGCCTGCCTTGCAGACCACGCCAAACGCACCGGGAAGCCGCGCGTAGGGTGCATGAAATGCACCGTGACCGGCGCCGGAAGTCATGGTGCATTGCATGCACCCTACGAATCGCACCGGCGCCGGCCGCGCAATCGTCACGCCGCGCACCAACCCAAAGAACTTCTCGAGACCAGCCGCATCGAGGCGGCGACGGCCCCCCAACCCCTCGACCAGCCAACGCGGACGTTCATGGCGCCCCCAACTACAAAGCCCAAACCGCCAGCGCGCTCACCATCCACACCGAAACCAGCGTTGCCAGCGCCAGCAGCAGGTAGGTCAGCGGCATCGCGCCAGCTCAGGCTGAACCAGACCACGGAGAGCACCAGGAACAGACCCGCTCCGAGCACCGCTTCGATCGTCCACTCCAGCCCGCGGAACTGGATGTGAATGAACGAGACGAGCAGCGCCGTCGCGACGATCGCGAGCACCCTGACGATCGCGAGGCGAACGTCGCCCAGCGTCGTCTCGAGCAGGCGCGCGAGTTGCACCAGCGACAGCAGACCCGTGCCGGCGAACACACCGAAGCGAACCGCGAACCGCAGGAGCTCCATGAATCGAACCGATGCCGTCACCGCTTCGGGCTCGATGCCGGGGAAGAGCCCCCGGACCCCAAAGAGATGGCCCAGCACCAGGAGCAGTCCGGCGATGCCGGCGACCGCGGCGGGCAGCGACACGCCGCCCCGACCGGGTCGGACGACGGGACCGGCTTCCTCGTCCTCCTCGTCGTCCGTCTCGTCGGTCACGCCGACAGCGGTCGAAATCACCTTCAAGCTCTTGAGATCGAAGCCGCACCGAAGGCAGACCAACGAGTCCTTGCCGGGAAGCGGGGCCAGGCACTTGGGGCAGATCATGCCCGGTTCGCCCCCCTCACCCCCCCGTCCCCGGAGTCGGGGACCGGCTCATCGTGCTCGTGCAGCGCGTAGCCCCGCTCCGGCTCGTTGGACGAGTCCGACGAGGCGCCCGCGGCGGATGGCTCCTCGTGGTGCTCGTCGCGATCCCCCGGCTCCGGAGGGTCAGGCATCTTCGGTGGGATCGGTGGATCGGAACTCATCGAGGTGCCTGGACGGCGGAGATGATCAGTGAGCGAAGGCAGGAAGAGTCGATCTCCCTCCCGCGGAAAGGGGCCGAGTCAGCGATCTCGACAATCTTAGTGATTTCATCATCGATCGGACGTTTGCCGACGAAACGGCCTGAGTCTCGACCGCGGACTCCCGGTCCCCGGAACAATCGCCAGCCTCACCGGGTTCACCCCACCAACCTCGAATCCCAGGATCGCGAGCCCCTCTCTTTACCGGAGCAATCGTCCATGAACCGTCTTCTTCTGATCGCCATCCCCGCCGCCACGCTCTTCTTCCTCGGTCTGCTCATTGGCCGTTCGACGCCCTCCGGCGGCGCCGGCGAAGCGATGGCCGAGGCATGGTCGGAGCCCGCGGCCTTGACCGCGGCCGCGAGCCAGTCGTTCGAATACCAGGTCGACAACGTGCACTCCTCGGTCTTCTTCAAGATCCGCCATCTCGGCGTCAGCAACTTCTATGGTCGCTTCAATCAGGTTGGCGGCTCGTACACCTTCGATCCCGAGAGCCCTGACTCGTGCCGGTTCGACGTCCAGATCCAGACCGAGAGTGTCGACACGAACAGCGATGGCCGCAACGGCCACCTCAAGAGCCCCGACTTCTTCAACGCCAAGGAGTTTCCGTCGATCACCTTCAAGAGCACCGACGTCACGAGAAAGAGCGACGAGGAGTTCGAAGTGAGCGGCGATCTGACGTTCCACGGCGTCACCAAGCCGATCTCCGCGAAGCTCGAGTGGATCGGAGCGCGGGACACCGGTCCTCGGTTCGGCCCCCGCTCCGGCTGCGAGGCGAGGTTCGTCATCAAGCGGTCCGACTACGGCATGGACAAGTACGTCGCCGAGGGTGTGCTCGGCGACGAGGTGGAGATCATCGTCTCGCTGGAAGGCACGCTGCAGGACTGATCGACAAGCGGCCGCCTCTCAATGGACGAGAATCAGTACGCGCCTGACCTCCCATGATCAGCGACCTTCTCTTTGGCGTGATCGTGCCCGCGTCCCTGGCGGTCGCCGTTCTTCTCGCACGCTGGCGGGCGACCTCGGCGCGAACTGAACGAGGGAGCACTCCGAGTCGAGGGCTCGTCGGAGCGGCGTGGGGAATCGCGATCATCGCCGCGTTCATCGGCCTCGAGGGGTGGCCGGGCCTCGTCCCCGCGGAGCGCTGGCAGCGGCTGCTGCACCTGGCCGTGCTGGCCACGGTCGTCGCGATCTTCATCGATGTGATCCGCACCCCGCGCTGGCTCATCGGAGCGCCTGGCGCTCGCGGTCGCTGCGATGGGCGCCGTGCTGGTGCAGCCGCCCGCCAATCCCGAACATGCGATCTTCTCGCCGCTCGTGCTCGCCGCCTCGATCGTTGTGCTCTGGACCGCCCTGGCCACACTCGCCACCCGACGGGCGGGATTGACGCTGCCGGTGACTCTCGTGGTGGTGTTCAGCGGCGCCTCGGTGGTGCTTCTGCAGTCGCGCAACGCCACGATGGCGCTGCTGAGCGCTTCGCTTGCCGCGGCCTCCGGCGCGGCCGTGGTCCTCGGCGCGATCCACGTCCTTCGGTCCGGCGGAGCAAATCGAGACGCCGACCGAGCGCGGCTCGCGCTCGCTCCGGGGGCAGCGGTGGTCGTCGCGGCCCTGCTCCCGGCGCTGCTCTTCAGCGGAGCCAGGTACGACTACGGCGCCGTGCCCACGCTCGCCTTCGCGCTCATCGCCGCCGCGCCGCTCTTGCTCCTGTTCGGTGAGATTCCTTCGATCGGCCGTTTGCCCGCTTGGGCGGCGGTCGTGGTCCGGGTGATCCCCGTGGTGGTGGCTGTCGCGATCGCCATCGCCCTCGCGCTCGGCGCCGCGCCGTCCGATCCCTACGCGTCGCTCGCCGCACCAGTGACGGACCCGACCGGCTGAGCATCCGCCGCCCCGCCCTCGGCATGTCACCGGCGGCCGCTCCCGGTACGCTGTCCGCATGGTCAGCCGGATCGGGCTCGTCATCTCGCGCTTCTTCGAGAAGACCTGTCCGGATCCCTTCATCCTCGCCATCATCCTGACGCTGTTCACCGGGCTCCTCGTGATGATCGCCCAGGGAACGACGCTGACCGACGGCACGCCGGTCGGCGGAAGCTGGATGGACGCCGTGCGCTTCTGGCAGGACGGATTCTGGTCACTGCTCACCTTCTCGATGCAGATGTGCCTGATCCTGGTCACCGGCCACGCGCTCGCTTCGAGCCCGCCGGTCTCGGCGGTGCTGCGCGAGCTCGCCAGCCTGCCCCGCAGCGCCCTGGGCGCGACGGTTCTGATTGCCCTGGTGGCGATCCTGCTCGGTCTCCTGAACTGGGGGCTGGGACTCATCGCCGGCGCGCTGCTGGCTCGTCATGCCGGCCGCAACCTCAGCGACCGTGGCGTTCCCCACCACTACCCGCTGCTTGCCGCGGCCGGTTACCTCGGGCTGCTCGTGTGGCACGGCGGCTTCTCCGGTTCGGCGCCGCTCAAGGTCACCAAGGCCAGCGAGATCCAGGAGATCTTCCAGGGTCTCGACATCGACTTCGATTCAATTCCCTTCGATCAAACGGTGCTCTCGAGCCTGAACCTGATCATCACCGGCGGCATGGTGGTGATCGCGCTCGTGGTGATCGCGCTGCTCGTGCCGCGCGATCCGCGGCTGATGCAGGACTACCGGCAGTTCGACCACGAGCCGCTGCGTCAGCCGCCGAGACAACCCGTGCGCACACTCCCTGACTGGCTCGACTCGACACCGATCTTCTCGATCCTTCTGGCCGTGCCGATGCTGCTCTGGCTCGCCGACCTCTTCGTGCTTGGCGACCGCTGGCCGATGATGGCGGAAACCCGATCGTGGAAGGAGCTCACGCCGAACGACGTGAACCTGCTCTTCCTCGCCCTGGGGCTGCTCATGCACGGCACACCGCGTCGCTACCTCGTCGCGGTCGACGAGGCGGTGCGGGGCTGCTCCGGCATCATCCTTCAGTTTCCGCTCTATGCGGGCATCATGGGGATGATGAAGTACAGCCATCTGACCGAGCTGCTGGCCGAGCGCATCTCGCAGTTCAGCAGCCCGCAGATGCTGCCGCTCGTGACCTTCGGCAGCGCCGGGCTGATCAATCTCTTCGTACCCTCCGGCGGCGGGCAGTGGGCCGTGCAGGGACCCGTTGCCATGCAGGCCGCGAACGATCTGGGAGTGAGCTACCCGAAGATGGTGATGGCCGTCGCGTACGGAGACGAACTCACCAACATGCTTCAGCCCTTCTGGGCGCTGCCTCTGCTCGCGATCACCGGAGTCAAGGCGCGCGAGATCGTCGGCTACACCGCGATCGTGATGGTGGTCGTGGGCGCCTGGATCGCCCTGGGGCTGCTGCTGTTGTAGGGTGCGTGAAACGCGCCACGCCGGGTCCGTGTCGCCGTGTGCGCCGCACTACGACGCGAGAGAGGAAGGAGGTTACGTGTCCCTCATTCTCGTGCAGAACGATCCGCCGGTCGTCGAGATCGCCCTGAACGATCCTGAGCGCCGCAACGCGCTGGGCGCCGCGATGATGGAGCAGCTGGAAGCGGCGCTGGAGCAGATCGCGCACGAAGGGGGCGTGCACGTCGTTCTGTTGCGAGGCGAGGGTCCGGCCTTCTGCGCCGGGTTCGATCTGAGCGCCGCCGTGGCGTCGCCACCGGTGCTGGAGCAGTTCATCCTGCAGCTCAGCCGCCTCTGCCGCCAGCTCCGCCGGATGCCGCAGGTCGTGATCGCTGCCGCGCACGGCGCGGCGATCGCCGGCGGCTGCGCTCTGATCAGCGCCTGCGACTTCGTCTTCGTCACGCGGGACGTCCGGATCGGGTATCCGGTCCACCGCATCGGAATCTCCCCCGCCGTGTCGGCGCCCACGTTGGTACCCACGATCGGCGCCGGCGCCGGCCGAGCGCTGCAGCTGAGCGGTGAGCTGATCGACGGCCCGCGGGCGCTCGATCTGGGCCTCGCCAGTCATCTGGTCGATTCCTCCGAGCGCATGCTCGAAGCCGCCCGCGCAGGCGAGGACGCTGGCGGCTCACCCGCCCGGCGCCTTGCGGGCGACCAAGGCGTGGCTGAACGAGCTCGACGGCTCGCTGGATGATGACCGCTTCGATCCGGTCGCCAAGGACACGGCCGCCGAAGCAACCGGCGAGGAGGCCGTGCGAATGCTGAACGCGTTCTGGCGGAACCGGTGATCGGCGTCACCGGATCTCCGCGGGACACCTCTGTCGGGGAATCCCGCTAGCCCGCATCTCTCACCAACATCGTTGCGAGGGTGCGTAGAACGTTCGCTGGCAAGGAGATGAGGCCATCGAGGCGGAGACGGCTTGTCATGCCTTCGACGCCTCGATGTGCCGAAAGCGACGCCGCCAGCGGGCGGTCTACGCAGCCGCAGCAGATGGTGGTGAGAAATGCGGGCTAGATATCCCCAAGTCCTCCCCCGCCGGACTGCCCCGCTTGACGGCCGGCCGCGGCGCGGCACGATACGTCCGCTTGCCATAACTCGCCGGGACCACATCCCGGCTGCTGAGCGTGTTGCCTTGCGATCGCGCTCAGTTTAAATGGGCTCGCCGGCGCTGAGTGCGGCGAGCCTTTTTGACGGATGAGCGCCGGGATCAGGAGATCGGCGGGAGAAGGGGCCTGCGATCCGTCATCGATCAGAAAACGCCGAAGGGTCGTCTTCGTGATCTTCCGGCTCGGGCAGCGCGCTGCCGGCAGCGATCGCCTGCATCGCGCCGGCGAGCCTCCTGACCTCGAGCTTCAGCTGTTCGATCTGCTCGTGCGCGTCGCGGATGGCGTGGTCGAGATCCTCGTGCTGCTTCTCGAGAAAGAGTATCTGCTCCTCCAGGTGGTTCAGTCGCTGCTCCATGGCCACATGGTAGCGGCGGCGCGTACTCATCCAATGCGAGGCGCTGCGCAGTCAACACGAACGACCGCGCGGCAAGTATGCTGGGTCCGTGAACGGGCCACATCCCATCAATCGGACGCTGCTCACGCTGCTCGACAATCAGGAGCGGCGGACCCTCGCCGCGCTGGACGGGCTTTCCGAGAGCGTGTTCGCCGCGTCTCCAGGTGGCGATTGCAAGTCGATCCGCGACATCTGCCGGCACCTGCTCGGACTGCGCCGCTTCCAACTCACCCTGCTCGAGTCGCCGCTGGCCGCCGAGGTCGACGACCCCGAGACCATCCACTCACCGGAGTCCGCGCTGTACGGGCTGAAGGCGGCCGCGTCGCTCGTGCGCCGGGCTCTTGCCGAGTACGAAGCGGAGCACTGGTACGCGATTCCGGATCCTCCGCGGGACGGCCTCTGGGGCGACGAGCCGACACTCGATCGATTCAGTCGGCCGTTCAACGACTTCGTCAACCACCTGGGCGCCGTGCGAGCGATCCGTCGGATCAACGGCAATCCGGCGGGCAAGACGCAGTAAGCGGCACGGCTGATCAGTCGCGCGGTCGGGCGCTTCCGACATCAACGAGAATCCGGTACACGGTTCCGACCGCCGCACCCGGCTCGGCCGTGCCCGCGTAGCCGTCGCCGGACGTCACGTACAGCCACCGATCGTGGTACAGGATGTTCTCGCTCTTCATCCGCGGGTTGCCGGTCCGAAGAGCCAGATCGGCCCAAGCGGGCTCCCGGCCGTCGCGGGCGTCGAAGATCCGTTTCGGATCCGGCGTGAAACGATAGATGCGCACCGGCTGGGCGGAGACGACGTAGAGGCGGCCCTGCTCATCGAAGGTCAGATCGGTCAGTTCGGCGCTGCGGCCGGTGCGCGGGTCGAAGGGATCGAAGCGGGCGACGAGTTCCGCCACCATCGGCTCCTTGAATCGGAAGTCCCCCTCGAGGGCGATGCGCACGATGACCGACGACGTGCGGTACCCCACGTAGAGCCAGCCGTCGTGGCAGGCCAGCGCGCTGTGTCCGCGGTAGCGGACGGATTCGCCTCCGACGATCACGATCTCCTCGCCCAGCACGACCTCGCTTGGCGGCGGCGGGGCCTGCGGCGAATGCTCGAGCTCGCGGAGGTCGTAGCGAATCAGACGGCTGTTGTCCTTCGCGGCCACGTACAGCCAACGGCCCAGGGGCAGGCAGTTGTCCGGCCCGTTCGGCCATCCGTGGGGAGGCGGAAAGTACTCCGGATCGTGGTGCGGATAGCTGCCGCCGGCCTCGAGATCATGCCGTTCCACCTCGGACCAGCGTCCGGTGCGGAGGTCGTACCGGAGCACGGCATCGGTGAGGTTCTTGCTGAAAGCCACGCGATCGTCCGGCCGCAGCATCTTGTCGACCCCGCTGAACGCGCAGATGTAGAAGCTCTTGGTCGGCTCGTGATAGCGCAGCGTGCAGTACGGTCGATCCGTGCGCCGATCGGACTCTGGTGGTTGGGCGGCGCGATTCCAGAGGACGAAGGGAGGGTCGGTCGGTCGCGCCACGATCTGCCCGTTGCCAGCCACCGCGGCGCTCACCGGCCCCTCCGCCGGCTCGGACACCGCGAGGTCGAGGGCGTAGATCGTCCCCGCCTGGTCATCGACCGCGGCGCTCACCCCGCCGGCGCTGCGCACGCGTCCACGGCACAGCACGTGCAGACGACCATCGACGACGGCCAAGCCGCGCGGAAAGGGAACGGCAGTCGAGACACGCTCGAGCTCCGGACCGGACGTCTGACCGAGTCCGGGCGCGGCAAAGACGAGCCACAGGAGTGTCGTCAGTGACGCACAGAACATGGCGTCAAGGTGCCGAATCCAGCGTCGACACGTGGTAGAGCAGCAGCCCGAAGGAGTAGACCGGCGGCATGGCCGAGATGGCCACCGCCACGCGCGACAGCCAACGACCGGTCATCGGGCGAGGTCGGCCGACGATCTCGCAGATGATGACGACGAAGATCGTGATCGAGAACTTGAAGAGGATCGCCCCCAGCAGCCCCCAGGTGTCGATGAAGAAGCGAGCAACCGGATTGATCTCCGTACCGTTCCGCTCGAGGATCGCCCAGGTCAGCATGATGTCCAACGAAGCAACCAGGACCAGCCAGAGATATGCATCCGGATAGAGCAGCGGCGGGAGCCGCGACCAGGAGCGAATGTCGCCGGTCGGAGGATTCGTCTCGGGACGGGGCACTGGTAGACCTCAGGTGGTGAGGGAACGAACGAGTCGAGGCCGCACCACCTGAGGCCCCCTTTCAAACCGTGCGTGCGGATTTCCCGCACACGGCTTACCGATGGTCTTCTCACGCAGCATACGGACCTCCGGGATAGCGGATCGTACCCAGCAACCTGAACAGACCGTGATCCTCGACGAAGCGGCGGTGGGGCCAGTCACTCCCTCGGAACGGACGACTCCCTGGACGCCACCTGCGTTGCCCGCCCCGGCGGGCGAGCAGCTTGAGCAGGCGACGCCAGACGAAGCCGTCGATCGCGTTGAACTTGTCAGACGCGTTCCCCGTTCGGAAGTACATGCACCAGCCTCGCAGCACCGGGTTCAGAAGACGGATCACCTCTCGGATGTCCTTCATCTTCGCCCAACGCCGACGCGAGGTCAGACGCCGGATCTTTGCACGGAGCGCGTTCATCGCACGAAGGGAAGGCCACCGGAACAGGTAGCACTTCCCCGTGAAGTGTGAGCGCACGATCCGCAGATGGCAGCCGAGGAACTCGAAGCCTTCTTTGCCAAGACCCAGCACGACCAGACGCGTCTTCTCCGGATGCAGCTCCAGACGCAGCAGCTCCATGATCCCGCCGATCTGACGACGAGCCTCCTCGGCCTGATCGCGTGTCCGGCACAGAACGACGAAGTCGTCGGCGTACCGAACCAGCTTGCCGAGATGAGGGCACGTCGTTTCCCAGACCTGATCGAGTTCATCGAGGTACACGTTGGCCAGCAGCGGTGAGATCACGCCGCCTTGCGGAGTACCCGCAACCGACGAACGCACCACGCCGTCCTCCATGACGCCCGCCTCGAGCCACTTCCGGATCAGCTTCAGCACACGCCGGTCCGAGATGCGCCGCGCGACCTTCTCCATCAGACGATCGTGATCGATCGCGTCGAAGAAGCCCTTGATGTCAGCGTCGACAACGTGATAGTGCCCACGACCGCCGGTCAGCCGGATCTGCTCCAGCGCCTGCGTCGCGTTTCGCTTCGGACGGAATCCGTAACTACAGTCGCGGAAGTCCGCCTCGAAGATCGGCTCGATCACCAGCTTGGCCGCCATCTGCACGACCCGGTCCCGAACCGCCGGGATGCCGAGCGGCCGTTGCCGCCCGTCGCTCTTCGGGATGTACGTCCGCCCAACCGGTCGCGGTCGATACGTCCCTTCACGGAGAGCGTCTTGCAGTTCCCGGAGGAACGGCTCGACGCCCTGCTGCTCGATCTCGGCGAGCGTCTGCCCGTCGATCCCGGCAGCCCCTTTGTTGCTGCGCACACGACCCCACGCTTCCAGCAGAACGTCACTCCGCCAGATCCGGTCGTACAACGCGTGGAACCGTCGCTCCCGATTGCCCTTGGCCGCTGTGAAGAGCCGACGCTGGAGTTCTCGCACTTTGTCGATGGGGTGATTGGGTCGCTTCACGACCATGCCCTCACGCTTACCTCCACACGTTCGGCGTGACCAAAGCAGGGTCCCTTCCCTCGACCGGGTTTCTCGCCCGGCGTCAGCAGTACTATGGACCCCTCGGACTCCCTCCCGATCTGGTCGCACTTCGCCGTCGGCTTATAGCGACCGCTTCGGCCGGACGTCGGCCACCGGGTAGGGCCTCTCCTGTTCCGCATCAGGCTGTCTCTGCGTGCCGGCCTCCCTACCCCGAGAGCGTCCTGCATCGTTCCGGATCCAGATGCAGTCTGTTGCCTTCGCCGTGGCATGAGCGGCTCGGCCGGCTCTCCCTTTCGGGTTCCTATCTCACGGGGCTGCAAGGTTCGCTTCACGCTCGGCCCGCAGATTCGCTCCCCGTACACGCGACGTACATCACGCGCCGGGCCTTTGACACTCCACTCACACGCCGGGATCTCGCCCGTCGCGCGGAGTCTGCTACACGGCCCTCCGGCGGCTACCGCGACGGGACTCTCACCCGCAAGTCTGATGCAGCATGGATCGACCCCGCAAGCGGAGCACGATCCGTCAGGACGTACCATGGTCCGGATTCTATGAAACGAACCGGCGGGCAGGCGAATTGCCCACGTGACGAGGTTCAGCGGACGACGAATGCCGCCACGGGGCGGGTCGTGCCGCGTGCAGAACCGCAACGCCCGGCCAGGGAGCCGACCTGCGTGCTACCATGCCGGCGCGCGACTCGCTGCTCCCATCCTGACCCATCGGAGGCCGGTGCAGGACCGTCGTTCCATGAAGATCTCGGTCGGCAACCTGAATCTTCAGACAACGGAGGATTCACTGCGCGAGCTCTTTGCCCAGCAAGGCGAGGTGGAGGCCATCGAGCTCGTCACCGACCCCGACACCGGCCGCTCGCGGGGGATTGCATTCGTGACCATGCCCGTGGAGCGCGACGCCCTCGCCGCGATCGCTGCATTGAACGACGAGATCCTCGACGGAAACGCCCTGCGGGTCGACCTCGCTCGGGTCACTGGCGGCGGTGCCCCACCGGGAGCCGACACGGCCGTGCGCGGTGGTTCGTGAAGCGCGGATTGGAATTCGCAAACCGCGTGCGCGACAGTGTTTAGCGTGACCACGGAACCCACGGCGACCAGGGAGAATTGTGACCGCCGACGAGGCGGAAGTGCTGGCCAGCCCGACAGGCGTGACGTATAATCGAGTTGTTGGCCGGCGACAGTCCGCCGGTCATTTTTTCTGTTCCTGCAGTCCTTGCGCGCAAGTAGGTCTCCAAGCCGATGGTGAGCCTGAACTGCTGCTTGGAGTCTTCCGATGCGGATCTATGTTGGTAATCTCAGTTTTCAGACCACCCAGGACGGGCTTCGCGACCTGTTTTCGCAGCACGGCACGGTCGAAGAGTCGGCGATCATCACCGACCGCGAGACCGGCCGGTCTCGTGGCTTCGCGTTCGTCACGATGCCGAACGACTCCGAAGGCCAGGCCGCCATCAACGCCCTGAACGGCCATGAGCTGGACGGTCGCACGTTGAACATCAACGAGGCGCAGACCCAAGACCCAGCGGGCCGGTGGCGGCGGAGGCGGACGACGCAGCGACTGGTGAGGTCTGGAGTGACACTCGGTTCTCACCGAGTACAAGGTCTCACGAGGGGCGAGCGAAAGCTCGCCCCTTTCTTATGGACTCCTCTCCTCCCGGGAGAGCGGAACCCGGGGGGAACCCGGGGTCAGACCTTCATCTGTCACTAGCCGAGCGGGGGGGAACCCGGGGTCAGACCTTCATCTGTCACTAGCCGAGGTACTTCGGCGGCTTCCTCCGCTGCAGACTCCGAACGGTTGAGGAGTTGCTCAAGAACGCTAATGACTACGGAAGGTCTGACCCCTTGGTCTTCCCTTCGGCGGCTTCCTCCGCTGCAGACTCCGAACGGTTGAGGAGTTGCTCAAGAACGCTAATGACTACGGAAGGTCTGACCCCTTGGTCTTCAAGGTCTCAGAGGGGCGGGCGAAAGCTCGCCCCTTTCTTATGGACTCCTCTCCTCCCGGGAGAGCGGAACCCGGGGGGAACCCGGGGTCAGACCTTCATCTGTCACTAGCCGAGGGGGGGGAACCCGGGGTCAGACCTTCATCTGTCACTAGCCGAGGTACTTCGGCGGCTTCCTCCGCTGCAGACTCCGAACGGTTGAGGAGTTGCTCAAGAACGCTAATGACTACGGAAGGTCTGACCCCTTGGTCTTGCGGAAGGTCTGACCCCTTGGTCTTGTGACCCCTTGGTCTTGACCCCTTGGTCTCCACCGTCGTCACCTGCACGAGGTGCTGCTGCAGCCGCCTTGGCGGCATTCGCTGTCGCGGGCCTGGTCCGAGTGACACGCGGGCTTGGACTGGTCGACGCTCACGGCCTTCTTCGTCTTGCTGGCCAGTCGGTGGATCTCCTGTCCGGCGACAGCACGCCGCGCTGGCGGAGCACGGTCAGCTGCTCGTCGCTCAGGACGTCGGTGATGCGGGGCTTGTCCCACGCGTACTGCGGGTCCTTGCCGGAGGCGAACTCCTGGATCTCCTTGCTGATCCGCACGCTGCACCAGTCGTGCCCGCACATCGCGCAGAAGTCGGTGTCGACGTCGAGATCCTCGTCGTGGTACGCCCGGGCGAGCTCCGGATCGAAGCTGAGCTCGAAGTGCTTCTCCCAGTTGAGCGCCGCGCGGGCCTTGGTCAACTCGTCGTCGCGATCCCGCGTGCCGGGAATGCCCAGGCGCCACGTCGGCCGCGTGGGCGGCGATCTTGTAGGCGACGCACCCTTGCTTGACGTCATCCTTCTTGGGCAGCCCCAGGTGCTCCTTGGGCGTCACGTAGCAGAGCATCGAGGCGCCGTGATACGCCGCCGCGGTGGCGCCGATGCAGCTGGTGATGTGGTCGTACCCCGGGAAGATGTCGGTCACCAGCGGACCGAGCACGTAGAACGGGGCGCCGTGGCAGAGGCGCCGCTGCAGCTTCATGTTGTATTCGATCTGGTCGAACGGCACGTGCCCGGGCCCTTCGACCATCACCTGCACGCCGTGGGCCCACGCCCGCTCGGTCAGCTCGCCGATGGTCTGCAGCTCGGCCAGCTGGGCCTGATCGGTCGCGTCGGCCAGCCCGCCCGGGCGCAGCCCGTCGCCGATCGAGAAGGTCACGTCGTAGCGGCGCATGATCTGGCAGATCTCGTCCCACAGCTCGTACATCGGGTTCTCGCGCCCGTGCGCGAGCATCCACTTGGCCAGCAGCGAGCCGCCGCGGGAGACGATGCCGATGAGGCGATCTCGCACGTGCTCGAGATGGCGCGCGGCGCACGCCCGCGTGCACGGTGAAGTAGTCGACGCCCTGGCGGGCCTGGTGCTCGAGCGTCTCGCAGGATGATCGCGTCGTCCAGATCCTCCAGCCGCCGCCCGATGATCATCGAGTAGATGGGAACGGTGCCGATGGGCACCGTGGCGTGGCGGATGATCGCCTCCCGGCAGGCGTCGAGATCGCCGCCCGTGGAGAGGTCCATCACCGTGTCCGCCGCCCACCGCTCCGCCCACCGCAGCTTCTCGAGCTCTTCGTCGGTGCCGGACGAGACCGGCGACGCCCCCATGTTGGCGTTGATCTTCGTGCGGCTCGCGCGGCCGATCGCCATCGGATCGAGCCGCTCGCCCAGGTGCACGCGGTTGGCGGGAATGACCAGGCGCCCCGCCGCGACCTCGTCCCGCACCTGCTCCGCCGTCAGGTGCGGCTCGCGCTCGGCGACGCGCTTCATCTCGGGGGTCACCGTGCCGAGTCGAGCGTGCTCGAGCTGGGTGATCGGCTCGAAGCCGGAGGGAGCCACTGCCCGCGACGCGCCGTCAGCGTCCGGAGCGCGGCGCGATCCGCCAGCCCGGCGGCAGGAAGTCCCACGCCGTCCGGTCCGACGGCAGAGGCATCCCCGGCGTATCCGGACTGGAGAACGAGCGCGGTCCGCCGATGTCCGCCGCCGCGGCGAAGGACCCCGGGGTCGTTCCCGCATGGAACGACGAGGGATCGAGCGCGCCGTGCAAAGGTAGACCGCGGCGAAACTCCTGGGCTGTTGCCGCCGCGAAGTCGAACTCATGGGTGTTGGTCATCGATGGCCTCCGAGCGAAAGATGGCGTCCGGCTCGAAGGCAGACGCGACGATCCGGCCGCGCGTGGGACGCTGTTCGGCCAGAGGTTCGCGTTCCCTACGCCGGTACGAACCGGATCAGGTTCCACGGGTTTCCTCTCAGCGACCTGCATCGAAGGTCGCGCCCGCGCGAACGACGGTAGTCTATCGCGCGTTCTCGCCGGTCGCACCGCCTTGACCGAAGCGCAGCGCCCCACGTACGCTGCCCACAGCACACGATGCCCTCTTCACTCTCGACCACCCGCTTTCCCGGTCAGTACGCAACGTCCGCCCGCCAGCTCCAGCGCCGCGACGCCCGGGTCACGGTCCGGCAGCTGGGTCGATCGACGTTCGCGGCATTCTCTCGGGTCTCCGGGAGGATGCGCGGCGCCCTCGACCGCCCGCGGGTGCAGGTGTTCCAGCTCCACCACGTCCTCGACGACGAGCTGGTCCCCTTCCGCGCCCTGCTCAGGGCCCTGGGCCAGCACCACACCTTCATCTCCTATTCGCAGGCCGTGGACCGCATCGAACGGGGAAAGGTCGATGCGCCGTACGCCGTCCTGACCTTCGACGACGGACAGCGCAGCTGCATGAGGGCGGCGAAGATCATGAAGGAGCTCGGGATCTCCGCGTGCTTCTTCGTCTGCCCCGGCATCATCGGCGAGAAGGACTACCAGAAGATCCGCACGTTCTGCCTCGAGCGGCTGGAGATTCCGCCGGTGCCCTTCATGAGCTGGGACGATCTGCAGCGGCTGCTGGAGATGGGGCACGAAATCGGCAGCCACGGCCTCAACCACCTCGATCTGGCCCAGCTCGATCCCGAGGAGGTGATCGAAGAGATCGAAGGCTCCTACGGCGCGCTCAAGCAGCACGTGGGCCGAGTGAAGCACTTCGCCTGGCCCTATGGGCTCTTCGAGAACTTCTCGCCGACGGCGGCAGCCGCGGTCTTCGACGCGGGCTACGTCAGCTGCGCGTCGGCGGAGCGCGGCGCCCACGGCCCCGACATCGAAGGCCAGCTCGGGCCGCCCTGCATCCGCCGAGAGCCGCTGGAAGCGAACTGGCCGGCCAGCCACAGCCTCTATCTCGCGGCCTACAACAGCCAGCGACTCTCCCCCGATGCGGCGGCGTGGCCAGACGGATGGATGGGTGAACCGGCAAGCGCCGAGTGATCGCGCCGGCCGGGTCAATCCTGAAGCGACTACGTCGCGCGGGGCATCAGGATCCACAGGATGATGTAGACGAGGATGCCCGGAAACGCGGCAGAGAAGATCGAGATGAGGACGTAGAGGACCCTGACCAGCGTCGGATTCCACCCCAGCCACTCGGCCAGACCGCCACAGACGCCACCGATGATCGCGTTGCTCGTTGAACGGTAGAGCGGCATGGAGGCAGTGTAACGGTTGCAGCCGAAGCGCGACGTTCCACCACCTCTCCCCCCGGGAGAGGTGAATGGGGGAAGAAACTCCTCTCCCTCCCGGGAGAGGACGGTTCGTCCCCGCGCTTCTCGCGGGGACGAGCCAGGTGAGGGCGATCCCACACCCACCGTCGGCAACGGGCAGAGCCGATGCGCCGCTGTTCGATAGGAATGCGAGCGATGCGCGATCGAGAGCGGTCGATGATCAAGCTGCTGCGCGGCCGACGGGAGACGCAGTCCGCCCTCACCCGGCTCGCTTCGCGAGCCGACCTCTCCCGGGGAGAGAGGTGACGGGGGACGAACCGGTCCTCTCCCGGGAGGAGAGGAGATTAGGGCATTCCTCTCCTTTCAGGAGAGGACTCTTCTTTGAGGTACGCCCGCATCTCTTCGTTCCAGCGCGCGAAGGTGTAGTTCCCGATGTTGTTGTGCGTCGCACCGTCGACCAGCAGGATGTACCCGGGACCTTCCTGCTCACCGTGATGCGTATCGATCGCGCTCTTCAGCTTCGCGACGGCGCGGTTGAGATAGAACGAATCGAGCGTGCCGCAGACCAGACGCACGCGGTCGGTCAGGATCGGGCCGTAACGCTCCCAGTCCGCCTGCACCTGGCGCGTGATGTCGAAGCGGCTCCACGCCTTCACGACCTCCCGATCGATGCGGCCGGTACGCGCGTCGAACATCGGACGGGGGCGTCCCGTCTCGGGATCCCTTGGCGAGAACATCGCTTCCCACGCGTCCCACTGCTGGCCGGATCCTCCGTTGGGATCGAGCACGAACTCGGCCTGCGCCTCTTCGCGCACGGTCATTTCCACCTCTTCGCGATCTGGCCCGACCTGGCGCCGATACGAGGGCTGGTCGTGGCCTTCGGCATCCTCGTAGAGGCTCTCGTCCTCGTACAGATTCGACATCTGGAAGGCGCTGAAGTCGACGGGATCGGGGGCGCTGGCCCAGCAGGCGCCGAACGTGTCCGGGGCATTCAGCTGCATCCACAGCGAGGACCAGCCGCCGGACGAGTGACCGGTCACGATGCGGGCTTCCGGCCGCGGATCGAGACGGAACTTGGACTCCAGGTACGGAATGAACTCTTCGACCAGCGCGGTCAGACGGGGGCCATTGTTGGGCGAGTCGACGAAGCCGTGATGTCCGAACGGCGATTCCGGATCAAGGACGACGTACACCGCCTGCGGAGCGACCTCTTCCGTGCCCTGCATGGCCAGCATGATCGCATACTCCGCGGCGCCCTCCTCGCGGTCGCCGAAGCCCGGCACCACGAAGATGACCGGCCAGCGACGATCGGCCTGCTCGGGATCGAGATAGCCCTTGGGCAGCGCCACGCCCGCCCGCTGCTGCACCGTCTTGCCGTAGAACGCGCTGAGCAGGGCGCTGTCCTGCTGGACCCACTTCAGGTTCGCGCCGTCGACCGGGGTTGCGGGCGCCGCCACGCGATGCCGAAGCACGAGCTCGACCCGGTCCTCCGCCGTCGGCGACAGCGACACCTCGACCACATCGCTGTAGAGGTTGCCGGGACCGGCGGCGTGGTTCGCGGTGCTCGTGTCGATGTCGAGCAGCGCCTGCACCCGCACCGGACCGCTGAGCCGCTCCGGTCCCTCGGGAAAGACCAGGTCCGCCGTCTCGAGGACCAGGGTCTCTCCCGGCGCGAACGGTCCCACCGCCATCGACGCGAGCGGCTGCGGCGATTGGTAGAACGGCCCATCCATCGGCGCCTCGTGGCGCCATCCAGGGTGGCTGGGGGTCAGGAAGAAGACGATGAGCCGACCCTCGCAGGTCGTCCCCGGGACGTCCGGGGCCAGGGTCATCGAGTACCGATCACCGGCCCCGCAGGCGTGGTTGCCCAGCAGCGCAGGGACGAGCAGCGTGGCCGCCAGCAGCGAGCAGACCAGGGCGTTCTTCATGGGATGGGATCTCGCGAGTCAGGAAGGGTCGGCCTTGAATCGCAAATCGTAGCTGCGAACGCGGGCCCGCTGTCGGAAGCCGGCTTGCTCCTTCAATTTGGCACGGCCCGGCCGGATTCCGCCGATAGAGACCGCGAACACGCCCCGCGAAACGCCCCCCTGAGATCCGGATGCACCGATCTTCCACGCTGACCATCCTGGTGCTCGCCCTCGTGTCGCTGACCGGCTGCGGCCGCGTGGTCTCGATGCCGACGGTCGCGCTCGACCTCGCCGGTCCCGTGGCAGTGGACCTGGAGTCCTTCGGCGGTCAGGTCATCGTCAAGGCCTCGCCGGACATCACCAATCCGCGGGTGAAGGTCGAACTGGAGACCACCCACGGCTTCATGCGTCACGATGAGGGAATTCGCTCGCTCCTGGAAATCGACTACTCGGTCGATGTCGTCGGCGGTTCGCTCGGTCAGACGCTGCGAATCCGAGCGAGCACGCGGCATGCCGAGCCCCACTTCCAGCGCGTCAATTTCAAGATCGAGGTGCCCGAGGTGCAGGGATTGCGGATCCACACGAGCAACGGCAAGGTGGAGGCGTTCGGTGTTGCAGGAGCGATCGACATCCGGACCAGCGACGGCAACGTCCGGCTGGCTACGCCCCTGCCGCTCCGCGAACCGGTCAGCATCGTCGACAATCAGGGCACGATCGAGATGCGCGTCCGCGGCGAGTCGGCGGGGGAGCTCGATCTGCAGACGGTCGGCGGACGGGTGTTCCCCTGGCTCAGGTATGGGGAGACCATCGTGCACCCCGGCACGAGCGACGTCGCCTTCCTCGCCACCTGGAACGAGGGGAACAATCCGATCGTGCTGCGGGCAGTGGATGGCGACATCCGGTTCGTCGTGGTCCCGGATCCCCTGGGTATGGGACAGTACATCGCGTGGTGACGGCGTGGTGACGGCGTGGAGACGGGAAAGCGCCCGTCCGCCGCGAGGCACGCCTGAATCGGGCCCGGTCCCTCCTCCCTGTCCCCTCCCGCGCTGCTCACCACCATCTGCTGCGGCGAGCCTCGCGAGGATGTCGGTGAGGAATCCGGGCTATTCTCTGCCATGGCTCGCAAGATCCACGATCACTACTTCCGCGAGGCGAAGCGGGAGGGGTACCGCTCTCGAGCGGCGTACAAGCTGATGGAGATCGATGATCGACGGAAGCTCCTGCACCCCGGCGATCGGGTGCTCGATTGCGGCTGCGCGCAGGATCCTGGCTCCAGGTGGCGGCCGAGCGCGTCGGTCCAAAGGGTGTCGTCGTCGGCGTCGATCTCCAGCCGCTCCCTCAACCTCTGCCCAGTCCGAACGTTCACTCGCTCGTGGGTGATCTCCGCCAGGTCGAACCGAGTCGACTGCTCGCGCTGGCCGGAGGCGAGGATCACACGCGCTGCTTCGACGTGGTGCTCAGCGACATGGCGCCGAGCACCACCGGCGACCGCTCGAGCGATCATCACCAGTCGATCCGACTCTGCGAAGCGGTGCTGGAACGGTGCGATCAGCTCCTGCGGCCGGGCGGTCGACTGGTGATGAAGGTGCTCGAAGGCGAGGCGTACGCCCTGCTCCTGCAGCGCACGAAGCGCTGCTTCGAACGGGTGAAGGGATTCAAGCCAAAGTCGTCGCGCACGGAATCCACCGAGATGTACATCCTCGCCGAAGGGTTCCGCGGTCCGGCGCGCGGCAACGACGAGCAAGGCTCGGCGCCGAGCGAGTCGCTCCCCGAGGGCTTCTCGCTCCCGCCTCGGCGTCCGGCTCCGCCCACCGGCTGGGGCGCGTGAAACGCGCGTGCTTCCGTGCGTCCGACGCGCAACAGTTGCCGGGCGGCGATCACGCCAAGACGGGTTATCGGCAACAGCCATCGCCCTCGGTGCGATCGGGAGGGGGTCGCGCGGACGATTTGCGAACGGCGCGTGATTTGCCACCGGGTTCGTGTCGATGCAGACCCGTTGAGGAGGCCTCTCATGCGCGTTCCCGGATACCAGTTCAGCCGTCACCAGCCGCTTCAGTTCAGAACGACCTCGACCCGCGAGCCGGCCCGGACGGAAGGCGCCGAATCGCAGGAGGTGTCGAAGCCCTCCCGTGCCGCCCGACGCAGTCGCGCGGCCGCAGCAACGCCCACCGCTCCCGTGGCTCGATCCGCACCGTTGAATCGCGCTGCACGGGCGGCGAAGCCGCAGGAGGCGTCGGCGCCGGCGCCGACGGCGAACGCAACGACCGCCCCGCCGATGACGCTCGAGGGCCTGATGGCCGCATGGGGCCAGAACGACTCGCCCTACGACCTCAACCACGACCGGACCGTCAACGTCGACGACCTGATCCAGTTCTTGGCCGGCATGCCGCACGAGGAGCAGTCCGGCCCGCAGCTGTCCAAGCAGGACGCCGCGCGGCCCGAACCGGCACTCACGACGGCGCCGCCGTCGTTCAGCCCGAGCGACGCCGCGCCGGTGCCACCGCCGCCCGCGGCGCCAGAGTCTCCCTCCGGCGACCTGTCGCTGCACGGACTGCTCGAGGCGTGGGGTCCCACCGACTCGCCTTATGACCTGAACGCGGACAAGACCGTCAACGTGACCGACCTCATCCAGTTCCTGCTGGACTACCCCAGCGGGAGCGGCGGTGCGAACGGTGCGGAGAGCGTGGGCGGCAGCGGCGCCGCGGCCGATGCACCGGTCCTGAGCACGGCGCCCGGAAGCGACGCGACGCCGGAATCGATCCCGGCCCCGCCCGCGAATCCGCTGGCCGACCTCAAGGGACTCTACGAGGCGTGGGGCCAGACCGGCTCACCCTTCGATCTCAACGAAGACAAGACGGTCAACGTCAACGACTTGATCCAGTTTCTGCTCGACTATCCCAGCGGCAGCGCTGCCGATGCCGCGCTGAGCACCCAGGAGCAGAAGCCGGTGGACGAGGTGGACGCGCCCGCGGCCCAAGATCCCCGCACGCTGGATGGTCTGCTCGCCGCGTGGGGCGAGACCGATTCAGCCTACGACGTCAACGGCGACGCCACCGTCAACGTGACGGATCTGATCCGCTTCCTGCTCAGCATGCCCTCCGGACAGGACCAGTCGCAAGCCGCGAGCGGCCCCGGGAATCATCCTGGTGGTCGCCCCGAGAATCACCACGGCGCCCGAATGGTGCGCTCGCACGACGACCACCCGGATGTGGGCAAGGCGCGATCGCAGCAGATGGCGCAGCTGCGCCAGTTCAGCGATGCGTTCCTCGATCGGCTGAGCGCCGCCGGGTACGAGAGCCGCCCGCCGAGCGGTCTGCGCGATCACATCGCCGGTCTGACCAACCTCGATGACTTCGGCAAGCGCTTCCTGCTCCGCCAAGTGACGGCCTATTACCGCGGAGCCGACGTCGATCTGCGCGGCTGAGTGCGAAACACGCTCTTTCAGAGCATCCGCGCACCAGCCGCCCGGGCCGCGTCCACGATGCGCTCCGCCGTGCGCACGGCAGCGAACCCAGCCTGCGCGTCGACCGTCGGAGCGGAGCCGCGGCGCACCGCCCGCAGGAAGTCTTCGATCTCCAGCTGGAGCGGCTCGCCTTCGCCCACCGGCAGCGGTTCGACCTGCACCAGCTCCAGGTAGTTGATGTGTGAGAGGTCTTCGCCCCGCTTGAGCCGGGTCCGCATCTCTGCGAGCTGACTGGCGTTGGCGGTCTTCCGCACGACCGTGCCCTTCCGCTCGACGAAATCGGCGGAGATGTACACCTCTTCCCCGATGATCCGGATCTTCCGCTCGGTCTTGAGCGCGAGCCGACTCGCCGTGAGCGTGGCCACGCAGCGTATCCCGTCGGGACCGGCGGGGAAGCTCAACCGCGCGTTGCACACATCTTCGGCCTCGCCCAGGACGGACACCGCGTTCGCCTGCACCTGCTCGGGTTCGACGCCCACGAGCATGAGCAGCAGGTCCACGTCGTGGATCATCATGTCGAGCACGACGCCCACGTCGATGCTGCGGAAGGTCATCGGGCTGACCCGATCCATCTCGACGAAGCGGGGCACGATGGGGCTCTGCTCGCGCAGACGGTCGATCGCCACCATCACCGGGTCGTAGCGCACGATGTGGCCGACCTGGAGCACCGTGCGGCAGCGGGCTGCCTGATCCGCCAAGGCCTGCGCCTCGGCGACGTCGGGCGCCAGCGGCTTCTCGATCAGGCAGGCGACGTGGGCGTTCAGCAGGGGCTCCGCGGCCGACCGGTGGTGGACGGTGGGGGTGGCGATGCTCACGGCCTCGACGCCGGCGCGGAGGAGCTCCTCCACCGTCGAGAAGGCCTCACCGCCCCACTGTGTGATGACCGACTTCGCCGCGTCGGCATCGCGATCGACGACGCCGACCAGCTCGGATCCGGGATGCTGCGCGTAGACGCGGGCGTGATGTCGACCCATGCGGCCGACACCGATGACTCCGCAGCGTAGAGGTCGTTCGGTCATTTGAGGCTCTTCCGCATCCCCTCTCGGCAAGCAGTGTACGCGATTCGGCTCGGTGCGCTTTCGCCGCGGAGGGCCGCGGAGAGGGGAGATTCCATTGACTTTGACGGTGTCCAACCTGCGGAGATGCCACCTGAGCTGTCCAACAGCGAGCCTGATCAGTCCGGTCGACCATCTCACTCTCAGCGGCGTCTCCGCGATCCTCCGCGGCCCTCCGCGGTTTTCTTCGCCCGGCGGCGGATCGGCGCTCCGAAGGCCTCGCGCGATCCGATCCGCGTCGCGTCGAGCGCGGCGCTGGCGGCGCTCCTCGCGATCCTCGTGGTCGAGCGCGTGGAGGATCGAGTAGCTCAGCGATCGGCTCAGGGAGACCAGCCCGCCGGGAAGGAGCAGGAGCACCACCGGAAGACAGGCGAGCAGGACGAAGGTCATCACGATCAGGACGGGCAGGGCCTCCCCCACCCGGAGCAGGATGAGCAGCGCGGGCACGCCCCACGCGAACCACTCGAACGCCCGTTCGGCCGTATCGTCCCGCGCCCACGTCGCCAGCCTGGCGAGCAGGATCGAGAGCAGGACCAGGCTGGCCAGCGCGAGCAGTCCCGCGGTGAGCGGGCCGATCGAGCGCGGCGTACAGCGCCGTCGAGCCGGCGGGCACGAGGGGACAGCGCCGTGCGCAGGCGCCGCGTACGCAATCACGCTCAGCCTGCGCGAACCGCACGATCAGGCGGAAGCGGCCGCGCACGGCGAATCCGTGCCGCGCTGCCTGCGGCAGGTTGATCCCCGGCGTGATCATCCAGATCGCCGCGAACCACACGACCGAAACGCCGGTCAACAGCGTGGCGAACCACCCGGTCGCCCACACGCCGTTCAGGTCGAGCCACCCCAACCCGTACATGAGGACGAGGCAGACCGTCGCGATCCAGGATCCGGTGCGGAACCGTCGAATCAGATGCACGGGCATCAGGGACATGGGATCGTCGAGCGACTCGAAATCCGAGATCGGCATGCCGCATTCGGGACAGGCATGACCGCGGCGAGCCGCGCCACGAGTAGCCGCAGCCCGGACAGCGGCGGTCGCTCTCGATCACGCCGCGCTGCCCGCATTTCTCACCAGCATCGTCGCGAGGATGGGTAGAGCGTTCGCTGGCAAGGAGATGAGGCTATCGAGGCGGAGACGGCTGTCATGCCTTCGGAGCCTCGATGTGCCGAAGCGACGCCGCCAGCGGTCTACACAGCCGCAGCAGATGTGGGAGAAATGCGGCTGACGTCCTACTGGCCATCGTCACGCTCGCCCCTGATCGTCGCCCAGGGGAATGTCCCCCGGCGGGATCTGCCGCTCCGGCGGCATGGTGGCGACCGCACTCGCCTTCATCTTCGTCCGCAGCTGCCGCGCCCGATCCAGGGCCTCGTCGGCATGGGTCGCGGACCACGAAACGGACCGGCCGACCGAACAGAGGCCCAGGAAGAAGCCGACCAGCGCGGCGATCCAGAAGAGGGTCAACGAGCACGTCAACAGCAGGAACGGCGTCGCGATCAGGCTCATCAGCAGTCCCGCCGTGCAGATGGGAAGCGTCCAGGCCGTGAACGTGAAGAGCTGCTGCGCGAGTTCGTTGCGGCACCACTCGGCCAGGTGCTCCATGAGAACGCTGAGCATGACGAGTCCAGCCACGCCGGCGAGCAGCGATGCCAGGGTGGACACCATGAGGATGCGATCGCTCCAGAGCGTCATGGGCATGACCTCGGTCGCCAGGATTAGCAGCGCCGCCGTCGGCCATCCCAGCTGCAGCCAGCGGGCCGCCAGTCGCAGCGAAGCGCTGTCGGTGAACCCCCGGCGCGCGGCCCCCGGAGCGCTCAGGCTCGGCGTCAGCAATCGGCTCGCCATGACCCAGAGCACGCCGACCATGAGCAAGGCGATGCAGGTGATCTCTAGCGTCTGCCCCATGGCCGCGGCGATCAGCGGCACCGGAAACAGCAGCACCACCAAGGTCGCCAGGTGAAAGCCGCTCCGCAGCTTCCGGATCTCGGGCAGGGGCGCTTCGGTGAGGAGATCGCGAGCGAGGTGCCGGAACTGGATGGGCGCGCCGCACTCCGGGCAGCTCCCGCCAACCTGGAGGCCCCGGAGGTTGTAGCCGCAGCCGAAACAGGCCTGATCCCGCTCGACGCCGCGCACCGCCGACGCCCGCAAGGTCAGGAACTTGTTCGAAAGGAACTGGGACATCGGGGCATGCCGAAACGAACACGGGCGGCGGCGCACGGAGCAACGCGCGGGGGTTGGGGCGCCGAATCTCAGACCGCCGTCACCTGGCGGACGTGGGCCACCGCGTTGCGGAACATGGCCAGACCCGGCGGATCGCCGCGGCGCTCCTCCCGGGAGAGCCGTGTCCAGAACGGATGGTGCGTCCAGCGCGTGTATCGCTCGGGATGGGGCATGAGGCCCAAGACGCAGCCGGTCGCGTCGCAGATACCCGCGATGTCGCCCATCGATCCGTTGGGGTTGTCCTCGCGCGCGTACAGGACGGCGATCTGCCCCTGCTCGCGAAGTCGAGTCAGCGACGCGTCGCTGGAGGCGGTGAAACGCCCTTCCGCGTGCGCGACCGGCAGCATGCTCGTGTGCGGCGCGCCATCCAGGCCCTGCGTCCAGATGCACCGCGAGTTCTCGGGAATCTCGATGCGCACCCAGCGGTCGACGAAGCGCCCGCCGGCGTTCGGGGACAGGGCCACGGAGGGCGCGGGCGGCGTCTTCGGCCACGGCGCGCCAGGCGCCGGTCCGGGCAGGAGTCCGATCTGCACGGCCGTCTGGAATCCATTGCAGGGTGCGATGATCGGTACCCCGCGCTCGATCGCCTTCACGAACGCGGCCTGAAGGTGCTGGCGCATGAGCGAGCGCGGCAATCCGCCCGGCCGCCACCGCGTCGCCGTAGCTGAAGCCGCCGGGCAAGCCGATCAGGTCGTATCGATCGAGGAGGTCGGGCTTCGCGAGCAGCCGCTTGAGATGAACCGCCTCCGCGGTCGCGCCGGCCAGCTCGAAGGCCAGCGCCAGCTCCTGGTCGCAGTTCGTTCCCGCCGTCGTGATGATCAGCGCCTTGGGCATGGCTCGAATCCTACTCTGCTGTCCGCGTGACGTCTGACCGCAAGTTGCCGGAAAGCGCCCTTACCAGTCCAGGGTCCCCCGCCACGCCGCGATCAGCTCGTCGATGCGAACGTCCAGGTCGCCGCCGGGGATGCGCAGCCGCCCGCCCTCGTCGAAGCGCCGATCACCGCGACCGCCAGGTGGCCGGTCGCAGCGCGGACGCGGTCCAGATCGCGCGGCGCGATCTCGAGCAGGTATCGCCCGGGCGCTTCGCCAAAGCACACCGCGCCGGCCTGGTCGGCATCGCCCTCGAGCAATTCGCCGAGCTCGAGCTGCAGTCCAACGCCTCCCGCGAGCGCCATCTCCGCCGCGGCGACGAGCACTCCCCCCTCGCTGCAATCGTGCGCCGCACGAACCAGGCCACCCTCGATGAGCGCGCTGACCGCCGCCGCTGCGGCGGGACCTTCGGTCAGATCGGGCCACGGCAGCGATCGATCGACCTCGCCCAGCGCGCTGATCGAAGAGGCGCAGGTAGTGGCTTCCGCCGAGCGCGAGATTGCGTCGCCCCACGAGGAGCAGCACGTTGCCGGCCTCTTTGGCATCCATCGTCACGCAGCGCTCCACGTCGGGCACGAGGCCGATGCCCGAGATGAGCAGCGTCGGCGGGATCCTGATCGTCTCGCCGGACTCCGTGGCGAACTGGTTGTTCAGCGAGTCCTTGCCGGAGATGAACGGCGTCGCGGTACGCCAGCGCGCCGTCGTAGCAGCCTCGGCGCCGCGCGGACGAGCGCGCCGAGGGCTTCCGGCTCGCCGCAGCTCGGCCAGCAGAAGTTGTCGAGCATCGCGATGCGCTCCGGGATCGGCGCCGACGCACACGAGGTTGCGCACGCACTCGTCGATCGCGGCGAGCGCCATGAGGTAGGGATCGGCGCCGAAGCCCGTGGCCAGCCCGTTCGCGATGGCGAGGCCGCTGCGCGACTCCCGCCACCGGCTGGATCACCGCCGCGTCGCCGGGCCCGTCGCCGCGGGGCCGACCAGCGGCTTGACCACCGAGCCGCCCTGCACCTCGTGGTCGTACTGGCGGATGATCCAGTCCTTGGAGGCGATGTTCGGATGCGCGAGCAGCGCGAGCAGGGCGTCGTCGGTCGACGGCGGCGACGGCGCGCTCGGACGCGGCACGGTCGGCGGCGCCGGCGGCGACCACGTCGCCTCGCGCGCCGTGTCCGGGCAGGCCGTCGTGCAGGAACTCCATCGGCAGGCGGCCGACCTCGACGCCCTCGTAGAGCAGCACGAGCTCGCGCGCCGTCCGTGCCGAAGTGGCCGAGGTCGCACGCCTCGACGTCGTCGCGACGGCAGATCGCCGCGAGCGCGTCGACGTTCTCCGGCGGCACGGCGAGCACCATGCGCTCCTGCGCCTCGGTGATCCAGATCTCGGTCGGCGCTGAGCCCGGCGTACTTGAGCGGCGCGCGCTCGAGGTGCACCTCGGCGCCGAGCGTCTCGCCCATCTCGCCGACCGCGCTCGAGAAGCCGCCGGCGCCGCAGTCGGTGATCGCGCTGGTACAGGCAGCCCCGGTCGCGGTCGCGCGCGGCGAGGATCGCGTCGAGCGTCTTCTTCTCGGTGATCGCGTTGCCGATCTGCACCGCGTGGCTGAACTCGTCGGCGTGGCGTGTCGGTGAGCTCGGCGGAGCTGAACGTCGCGCCGTGGATGCCGTCGCGCCCGGTGCGCCCGCCGAGCGCGACGATGCGGTCGCCGGCGCTGCGGCTCGCCGTGCACGCGGTCGCGCGGCATCACGCCGACGCAGCCGCAGTAGACCAGCGGGTTGCCGACGTAGCCGTCGTCGAACCAGACGGCGCCGTTGACCGTGGGAATGCCCATGCGGTTGCCGTAGTCGCGCACGCCGGCGACGACCTGGCTGCAGGATGCGCCGCGGGTGCAGGCAGCCGGCGGGACAGCTCTGCGTTCGTCGCAGTCGCGCCGGTCGGCGCCGACGCAGAAGACGTCGGTGGCCGCGATCGGCTTGGGCCGCGAGGCCGGTGCCGAGGATGTCGCGGATGCACCCGCCGATGCCGGTCGCCGCGCCGCCGTAGGGCTCGATCGCCGAGGGGTGGTTGTGGGTCTCGACCTTGAAGCAGACGGCGTGCGTCCTCGTCGAAGGCGATGATCGCCCGCGTTGTCGTCGAAGACCGAGAGGCACCAGTCGACGCCGTCGTGCGATGAGTTCGCTGCGTCGCCGCGGCGATCGTCGACTTGAGCAGGTTGTGGATCGTGACCGAGCCGTCGTCGTCGCGCTCGATGCCCGGGGCGGCGTGACGCCGCGCCGGGCAGATCGTCCGCGGTAGCGGATCGTCGCCTTGAGCGTCTTGTGGACGCAGTGCTCGGACCACGTCTGGGCGAGCGTCTCCAGCTCGATCTCGCGCGGATCGCGCTCCAGCCGTGCGGTACTCGTCGCGGATCGCCTTCATCTCGTCGAGAGACAGGAACAGGTGCGCTTCGCGGGAGAGCGCTCGAGGAGCGTGCGTCGTCGAGAGTCGCGGAGCGGGACGGACCGGACCTCGAAGTCGCTGGGCGGCGCCGGTGGGAAAGGCGCCGCGGGTGATACGGCCTCGTGGATGACGTGGATGCACGACGGGTTCGCCAGGCAGCGCTCCGCGAGCGTTCTGCGCCGCCGCCGGGGTCGATCCCGTGGAGGTCGTACCGGCGCCCGGTGCGCACCTCGTACGTCCGCGCCCGAGCATCGCCCGGATCGCCAGCTCGACGGCCTCGGCGTCGGGATCCATCACGCCCGGCAGCGGGTGGACCTCGATGATCGCGTCGCCGCGCGATCGGCGCGCGCCGACGAGCGCCTCCTCGGTGACCGGATCGGCGAGCAGCTCCTCCGCGACCTGGTCCACCTGCTCGGCGGAGAGATCGCGACCGACCCTCGAATGAGGTACACCGGCGCCGTGTCAATTCGTGCCGGCGGATCGGGCAAGCCGAAAGACGATGGCATCGCGCCGGGCCGCTTCGCCTCGGGGATCGGCCGTTCCGGGCTTGGGGCGCACTTCGATGCGGTGGACGGCGTGATCAGGCATGGGGCGTCGTCCTGGTGATCGCAGCAGTGCCGCGATCGTACCCGGCGCTGACAGGATCGCCACGACCCGCGGAGGACTCGTTTCGCCCTCACCCTACAATGACCGCGATGCAGCCGATCGACCCCATTTCGAGCTCTACACCGACGGCGCCTGCTCGGGCAATCCCGGACCGGGCGGGTGGGCGTACATCCTCCGCGACCCCGACCCGGGCGACCGAGACCGAGGGCCGGACGGCGAATCGATCCACCACGAACAACCGCATGGAGCTGATCTCGGTGATCGAGGGCCTCGAGGCCCTCGACGAGCCGAGCGGGGTCGATCTCTACTCCGACAGCCAGTACGTCGTGAAGGGGCTCGGCGGAGTGGATGGACGAGTGGAAGGCCAAGGGGTGGAAGCGGGGCCGAGAACGAGACGTGTGAAGAACCTCGAGCTGTGGCAGAGCTGGACGAGCTGCGGCAGAAGCACGATGCTTCGATGTCACTGGGTCCGCGGGCACAACGAGCATCCGGAGAACGAGCGATGCGATCGGCTGGCCGTGGCC
The DNA here is from genome assembly GCA_963697235.1 of uncultured Planctomycetota bacterium. GTDB lineage: Bacteria > Planctomycetota > Phycisphaerae > Phycisphaerales > SM1A02 > CAVONJ01. Next base: position 154,218 of record CAVONJ010000023.1, on the reverse strand, counting down.
GCGGTCGAGCAGCACCGGTGGTGATCCCGATCCGCCAGCGAGCCGACTCATGATTCGTTGCCGCAGCTCATGGATGGCCGCACTTCTGGCCCCCTGGGTGGCCCTCTGGCTGGCCCCCGGTCGGCAGACGTGTCTGGCCCTGTCCGGGCCGTCCGCGCCGCGCACGATCCAAGTGATCGATTCAGCGCCGATCCGGTGGGACGAGGACCGGCCCGAGCGTCGAGGACGGACGGCGTCGTCGCCGCGCTACGCCGGTCAGACCGTCACGAAGACCGTCCGCCTGCCTCCCGCCCCGGACCGACCGGCCGGACGCCCGCGGATCCTCGCCACGGTTCGGGTCGAGCCCGTCTTCACGCTGGCCGAGGGCAGGCTCGCCCGAACGACCCGTGGAACCGGCTCGGTTCGGTCAGCGTCGCTCGTGCCGGGCGGCGGGCGCTGCGTCGACGAGGTCGAGCTGATGCGCTTCATCACCGGCTACGGCGGGCCGGCGACACTTCGAGCAGGACATCACGCCGCTCGCCCCGCTGCTGCACGGAGGCGACGACGTTCCGCGTCTTCCTCAGCAGCTACAGCGAGGAGCCCGGCTGGCGGGTGTCGCTCGACCTTGACCTACACGATCGACGAGCGTCGGGCTACCGCCGCCCGATCCTGGTCGCGCTCGCTCTTCGACGATCGCCCACGTGACGGGCGGACCCGATGGCACGGCGCGGCTCGACCGGAACGATCGACATCCCGGCCGGGCTCGCCCGGCCCCGCCTCCGGATCACCACCACCGGCCACGCGACCGACGGCGCCGGCGGCAACGAGTTCGTGAGCTCGGACCACATCCTTCGGATCGACGGGCAGCCGGTCGCGCCGCTGGCGACCGTGGTCGGAGGCCGGCGGCGGCCTGCGTCCGGTCAATCCGTGGGCGGGACGTGAGCGTGGTGGACGAACGGGAAGTGTGGTCGAGCGACTTCGACCGCAGCGGTTGGCACCCGGGCACCGAGGTCGACCCCGCTGCTCTTTCCCGCGCCGGAGCTGCTGCCCGGCCGCCACCAGATCGAGCTGGAGATTCGGGGCATCCGCCCGCCCGACCGCACCGAGAGCCGGCGACTCACGGCTACTGGGTGGTCTCGGTCCTGGTGCTGGCCGATGAGCCCTGGCCCGCAGGAGAAGACGCGGCGCCGTAGCTGGACAAGATCCCGGGACAGCCTCGCGTTTTCCCGCGATTGGGAAAAGCGGAGGCTGTCCCGGGTTTTCGCGAGCAGTCGGCCGGAGCGCTCCGGTTGCTCGCACGTGGGCTTGCTGCTACATTCATCGACTCGCTTCTCTTCGCTTTCGAGGCCCCGAATGCCCACGATCAACCAACTGGTCCGCAATCCCCGCCGCTCTCCCAAGGCCAAGAGCAAGGTGCGCGACCTCGAAGCTTGCCCGCACAAGCGCGGCGTCTGCCTCCAGGTTCGCACCGTGACCCCGAAGAAGCCCAACTCGGCGCTCCGCAAGGTCACCCGCGTCCGGCTTGTCGAACGGCAAGGAGATCACCGCGTACATCGGCGGCGAAGGGCACAACCTCCAGGAGCACTCGATCGTCCTCGTGCGCGGCGGCCGCGTGCGCGATCTGCCCGGCGTGCGCTACCACGTCGTCCGCGGCTCGCTCGACTGCCTCGGTGTCGACGGCCGCAAGAAGGGCCGTTCGAAGTACGGAGCCAAGCGAGGTAAGTGATTCTCCCGGGTGATCAAGCTGGATCGTCACGCTTGACTCTCGTTGTCCCCCAACGCAACGCCGGATGACCAGATCATCGGCGAAGGTGCTTGGAGCGTGAATCGTGTGTGGCGGTGGCCGGCCCAAGCGCCGACCCCCGCCGGCAAGTAATCGCGACGCTGCGGCGTTGCGGTGAACAGCGTCCCGTTCCCCTGCTCTGCAATCGTGCGCGAGCGGGAAGGGACAGATGAGCCAAAGGAGTTCGCCATGGCCGGTCGCATCACCAAGTCTGAGCAGCAGCTTCGCCCCGATCCTCGTCACAACAGCAAGCTGCTGGCGAAGTTCATCAACGCATCATGTACGACGGGAAGAAGGCCGTGGCCCAGCGCGTGGTCTACGACGCGCTCGACGCGATCCAGAAGCGCCTCGATCGCGACGAAAAGTCCGAGGGCAGTCCCGACACCGCCCTGCAGGTCTTCGAGATGGCCATCGAGAACGTGCGGCCCAACGTCGAGGTGCGCTCGCGGCGAGTCGGCGGTGCGAACTATCAGGTGCCGATGCAGGTGACGCACCGGCGGCGGCAGAGCCTCGCGTTCCGCTGGATCATCACCGCGGCCCGCTCCGAGTCGGGCAAGCCGATTTCGCATGCGCCTGGCGCGGGAGCTCGTACGACGCCGCCCGCGGCGAGGGAAAGGCCATGAACACCCGTGAGCAGACGCACCGCATGGCCGAGGCGAACAAGGCCTTTGCTCACTTCGCCTTCTGACGCTTCGCACGCGAGCCGGTGGGAGAGAGGATCGTCCATGAGAAGCATGATGAGCAGGATCGGCGGCAGCGGACTCCGCCGCGCCGCGAACCACGTGCTCGCGACTTTCGTTCTTTTCGGCGTGACGGCCAGCGCCGTCGCTTCGTCCCTGGGCGAGGCAGTCGGCGCACGGGTCAGCATCGGCGAATACCGCCACTACCACCAGGACCTCTTGTACACCTACTTGGGTGACAACCGGGGGTTTGGGCCCGAGCACGATCTGGCGCGGGCCAATATTCAGTCCACGCTGGAGAGCTTCGGACTGGATGTCGCTGCTGGAGCCCTTCATCTACAACGGCGGCACGTACTACAACGTGGTGGCCACCCAGATCGGCATCGATCACCCGGACGAGGTGGTGGTCATCGGCGCGCACTTCGACTCGGTCAACAATCCTGGCGCCGACGACAACGGCACCGGCACCGCCATGGTGATGGAGATGGCCCGCACGCTCTCGCCGCTTCGATCCTCGCGCACGATCAAGTACGTCCTCTTCGATCGCGAAGAGCAAGGGCGACGCGGCAGCATCGCGTTCGTGAACACGCACGCGGCGGAGAACATCATCTTCGCTCTCACCGCGGACATGGTCGGCCACGACAGCGGCGCGTACGGGATGGACGTCTACGGAACGCCGGCCTCGGCGCCATCGTCAACGGCGTCGGCAACGCGATCCTGACCTATGGCGACACCTTGAACCGCTTCATCAACATCGGGAACTACTCGTTCTCCGACCACTGGTCGTTCGAGTCGGCCGGCATTCCCGCCTGTGTGATCATCGAGCGCAACTACTTCCTCAATCCCCACTACCACCAGCCCACGGATGCCGTCGACATTGCGCCCGACTACATCGACTACGGCATGCTGGACGACCTGCTGCGCTCCGTGGCCGGCTACCTTGCGGACACGGTCGAAATCAGCGTCTACGGCGACGTGAATCTCGACGGCGTGGTCGACATCGGGGACCTGCTCGAGGTCATCGTCGGCTGGGGCCTCTGCCCAACGCCGCCGGATGAGTGCAATCCCGACGTGAACGGCGACGGCGCGGTCGACGTGCAGGATCTGGTGCTCACCGTGACCAACTGGAGCTGACTCGCGCCGTCAGAAGTTCTCCGGGCACCACGGCAGCCGCGTCCACGAGAACAGGTGATCGGCGAGTCGGAGCGCGTCGTCCGGTCCGGAGATCAATCCGGCCCGCCCGAGCGTCGTCGCGCGGTGGCCTCCGAGGTAGATGGCTCCGAGCATCGCAATCGGAAGCGTGATCTGCGGCTCGGCGCCGGTGCGGCGGCAGGTCGCGCCGGCCGGCGTGGCGTCGAGTTCGTACGCGCCGCTGTTCTCAGGGCGGAACTCGTCAGTCACGCCGAAGACGAGGCGGCCGCGCTGCTCGTACTTCCGTCCGGCCAGCGCCCTCGGGATATCCAGGATGCGCAGCCAGAGCGAGTCGTCGACCTTCCTGCGCACGCGCCGCGCTTCGCTCACGCGCCAGGGTATCTCGTCGTCGAGCGGCGCGTTCCAGTGGTGCACGTTCGGGTAGAGGTCGATGTTGCACACGTAGCGCCACAGGCCCGCGTGGGACTCCGGACCGGTGGCGATCAGCTCGAGCAGATTCACTTCCCCCTCGGGAAAGTCCTTCCATTGCTGCTGCTGCCGGTACATCACGTACCCTTCCGGTCCGCTCGCCCCGGAATAGACCGCGATGCGTTGCGCACTGCGACCCTGCCGCGCGTGTTCGGGATCATCGATCACCCGCTGCTCCCACCAGCTTGGGGTGCGGGTCAGCGCTCCGGGGCGATCCGGCCGAATCCGCTCGTAGAGCGGCGGCAGCGCGTCCAGCGCCTCGTTCGCGTCGATCAACCTGATCCTGCCCGGAGGCGAGTTGCCCCGAAAGTCGACGGTCCGAGCGTCGAGCTGCAGGCGGACCCGTTCTGCGGCCGGACCGAAGCCGAACCGTCCGTAGATCGTGCTCTCGGATGCCCACAGTCCGGCGAGCGGCTCATTGCGGGAGCAAACCTCTTCGAGATGCGCCTCCATCATCGCCCGGAGTGCTCCACGCCGACGGTGGCTGGGCTGCACGGTCACCATCGTCGTGCCACCCATCGGGAGTGCGGCGCCCGGAACGGTCAGATCGAACGTGAACGCGGCGCACGTCCCGACGAGTTCGCCATCGTCGAACGCCGCCACCGTCCGCTCGAGCTCGACGGTCTTGCGGAAGCGGTCCTCCTCCGTCCTCGCGCACGTCGCCGCCGAAACCGCGGGCGATGCGGTGGCGGAACACCGGGACCTCTGCGTCGGTGATGGGACGGATGACGAACGCCATTCCGAGGGCAGAGCCTACCCGGTCGATCCGGTGGAGGGAAGGGGAAGTGGAAGCGTCCGGGGACTCATCGTGAATCCCGATCGATCAGGCCATCGGGTCGCGAACCTCGAGGAACGGAAACCGATGGAAATCAGTATCGCGCGTGTAGATCACCCGAACGCCGTGCTCGCGCATCAGGACGGCGGTGTGCATCGTGCACGAGGTTCCCAGAGAGGTGCGGGATTTCCTCGATCGTCTGCGACGCGACCGTGTGGTGGCGATCGGTCTCGCGGAGAACGTTTAGGCCGGATGAGGCGAGGAGGGCTCCCAGGAACGCCCACGCGTCGCTCGCCGACCACGGCCGGCGGAAGACTCTCGGATTGGTCGCGATGCGAGTGAACTCGTACAGGACGCCCCATGTCGTGGCCGAATCAGACCGACTTGGCCGGACTCTCCGCGGCCGGGTGCGAGCGACCGCGTGCGACCGGGCCACTCGCGGCTTCCCAGTTGGGCGTCACCGAACGACCCCAGATCTCCTGCAGGAACGGAACGACGAGATCGCCGGCGACCTGCTCCCAGGACATCTTCCGGGCGAGGGCGCTGCCGGATTCGAGCAGCTTCGCCTCATCTGCACTGGTCCGAGGGAGCCGTTCCATGATCGTCGACGCCACCGCCGCGGCGATCGGCGCTTCGATGCGGTCCCGTTCCTCCTGGGTCATCCCGAGCAATTCCTCGATCGAGCGCGGACGATCGAGCGCCGTCAAGTCGGCGATGATGATGTTGCGGGAGTCCCCGGCACCCAGACGATCGATGAAGTAGGAGCATCCGCTGACTCGGCTGATGACGCAGATCGCTCCCGCTGAGAGCGGCTCGAGCGGGCTGATCCCGAAGGGCTCGTACGCGGCCAATCCGAACTCGAGATCCGTTCCCGCGCGGAACTCGTTCAAGTCGAAGTCCTTCGGAACGGCGGGGCCCCACGCGCTCCTGCGACCAGCCGAACTGGTTGACCAGCACGATCTGGATCTGCTCGTGCGCCTGGTTGAACAGCTCGACCTGGTGGGCCAGCTCGATCTCCGGTCCGACCAGATCGGGGTATCCCTGCCGGTGGTGGCGCGGCCACTCGTACGCCTCGCGCATTCGCTCGACGTCGCTGGGACGGCGAACGCCGTCGGCGGTCGTGAGGAGAAAGAGCACGCCGCGGATCTTCCGCGCCGCGAACCGCGGCTCGAGCTCGCGGCACACCGCCAGATCTCGCCAGATCGCCTTGCTGACCACCGGACGGGCGACGTGCGTCATGATCACGTCGGGTTCGAAGCCGACGATCGTCTTCGCCGTCTGCCGAAGCATCTTCTGTGCCGTGCTCCGCTGCGCCCGCGAGATGATCGGCGCCGGAACGCCGTTGTAGATCACGCGAACACGGCTGAGGTCGAAGCCGCTGGAGAGGAATCGAAGCTCGCGCTTCACTTCGTCGCCGACCGCGATGACCCCATCGCAGACCGGAACGCGTCGAACCAGCGCATGCCGCATGTGTCCGAGCAGAGCAGGGAAGATCGTCTCCGCGTCGATGCCCCGGAGCTTCGGCGTGGTGCAAGACGTTGTAGAAGGCGACGTCGTGACCAGGCATGGACTCGACGACGAATCGCGCGCTCGGACACTCGTGCGCGTAGTAGACCGTCCGAAACCGGTCGCTCGCGTCCATCGATGCCTTGAGCAGCGCGGGAATGCCCATGAACTCGTGCCCGAACATCACGTGCGGAATCGTCGGCTCGCCCAGGAGCCCGACGACTGCGTCGAAGGCGGGCTCGGCGATCCGCACCCACTCTTCGTACCCCCAGTCGGACTCGAAGCGGTCCGACTGCAGTCCGAAGACCTCGTGCAGCCTCGCCTTGAAGAGATCGGTGCGCTGCCGGTGGGCGTGGAACACGTCGATCAGCAGCGATTCCACCTCGACTTCAACGGAGTCGCCCGCATTGTGGAGGATCCTCGTCCCGTACACGATGTCGACGCCGTAGACCTTGCGGATCGGGTCGAACACGGTGTGGAAGGAGCCGGTGTCGATGTTGTCCAGACTGCTGTAGAGCACCCGCCCGCCGTGGCCCAGGCGCTCATCGGGCGGCTCCTCGATGTGGCCGACGAGCGGCCCGACGAGGATGTTCCGCGAGAAGAGCTTCTGGTAGGGAGCGCTGGTGATCAGCCCCTCCAGCACCGTCCCGATGCCGCCCATCTTCTCCCGCGCTTCATGGGTGACATGAACTGCGCAGGCCCGAGCTTTGGTCATGGTCTTCGTCCTCTGCCAGAGTGCCCAATCGGGCGCGATCCATCACTCTACCGCTTCCAGCCGCCGGTTGCTCGCAATTTCCCACTCGATTGCATCCCCATCGATCGCTGGCAGCCGCCCCAGTTGCCGGAGCATGTTGAAGACCTGGGCGCGGTGATGCATGCCGTGGGTCAGCACATGGGTGATGGCAGTCCCGCGCGTGAACTCGTACCGCCTTCCCTGAAACGTCATCTCCATCAGCTCATCGAGCCGACCGGCATCCACGACCGATCGCGCGGCTGTCGTCAGATCCGCATGGGCGATCTCGAGCTCGCGCTCGAGCTCATCCGGTGTGCGGACGCGCGGTTCCGCCTCCGGTGAGGGACGAACCTCACCCCCACGAATTCGATCCGCCCATCGCTGCATGGTGCCCACGATGTGGAGCAGCGTCGCGTGCACGTCCCCCGGACCGATCGGAAACGATCGGTGAACTCTTCCGGTGAAAGACCGCGACAGTGCGCGATGAGCTGCCGCGTCGTCCACGCGTTGTGCTCGAGAAGTCGTTCCAGAACGTCCATGGGTCCTCACCGCAGCGACGCTGCAATGTTCCCGCCATCCACCGTCAAGATGGCCGCCGTGGTCTTCCGCGCCAGCGCCAATCCGACGAACGCCTGCGCCACATCATCCGCTGTCACCTCCTGGTGCAGGAGGTTTCCCGCCATGTACTCGTGCTCGCTCACCCCCCGGGCCGCCGCCCGCGATGACACCATCTCGTCGCTCAGCATGCCGCTGCGGATCCGATCGGCGTTCACGCCGTTCGAGCGAATACCCTCGGCACCGTAGTCGAGGGCATACTGCTTGACCAACGCCATCGTCGCCGCCTTGGGCAATCCGTAGGGTCCGAAGTTGAGCCCCGGGTTCACCGCCTGCTTGGAGACGTTGAAGAGCAGCACGCCGCCCGTGCCCTGGCGCAGCATGACATCGACGGCCGCCTGCGCGACGTGCTGGTGCGCGAAGAAATTGAGCTCGAAGCTGCGGCGCAGGACATCGTCCTCCACCTCGCCGATCCGTCCCTGCCAGGCGCTGCCCGCGTTGGAGACGACGATGTCGATCCCACCGTAGATCTCGCAGACTCGTGCAATCGCGAGGCGCACCGCGCCCACGTCGGTCACGTCACACCTCACCGCCAGAGCGCCCATATCGTCGGCGCACTTCTGCAGGTCATCAGCGTGCAGATCGAGGAGGCACGATCTCCGCGCCTTCTCTCGCGAACGCTCGCCCTACCGCGCTGCCGATCGTGCCCGCGCCGCCGGTCACGACCACGACGTGTCGCGCCAGCGGACGCTCCGTCGCGCCGCCGAGCTTCGCTTGCTCCAGCGACCAGTACTCGACGTCGAACGTGTCGGCCTCGCCAATGCTCTCGAAGCGGTCGATCCCCTCGGCACCGAGCACCACCTCGACCATCGCCTCGGCGACGTCAGCGGCCACTCGGGCCGTCTTGCTCGACGAGCCGGCGGCGAAGAGCCCGACGCCCGGCACCAGAATCAGTCGCGGCATCGGATCCAGCGGCGTCTTGCGTCCGGCGCTGCGCGCCGAATTCCGTTCGAAATACGCGAGGTACTCCCTTTCGTACGCGCTCACCGCGTCGCGCGTCGCCGCGGCGAATTCGCGCACACCCCCGCGATGAGGTCGGGGCAGGATCAGGGGCGTGCGCTTGATCCGAATCACGTGATCCGGTGTCGCGACGCCCGCACGCCCGTAGCGGCCGAGGTCCGGACCATCCACGAAGTGACGAATCGCATTGCTGGTTCGGAACTCGAGGACGAACCGCTTGTCCGGCGCACCGTCCTGATCGCGAAGACAGATGGCCCCGCGCACGATTGGCGCGATGGCGGCCACCGGTTCGACGTTCGTCCCCGGTCCGCTCGGCGCGGACAGGACACGATGGTCGAGCCCGAGGCGCTCCTCCGCCATCGTCACCAGCTCGATCATGCGCTCGTAGCTCGTTCGCGCATCGTCGGCAAACGTGAAGATGCCGTGCTTGAGCAGGATCATGCCGATGCAATCCGGGAATGAGCGATACGCCTCGTTCGCCGCGCGAGCCAGAGCGAAACCGGGCATGATGTACGGCACGATGGCGACGCGGTCGCCGTAGACTTCGCGGCAGAGCGATTCGCCTTGCGGCTGATCGGTCAGGGCGAGCACTGCGTTGGCGTGCGTGTGATCGACGAACTTGTGCGGGAGGAACGCATGCAGCAGTGTTTCCACCGATGGGCTGGGCGCGGCGGGATCCAGCAGGTTGCTGCGATGGGCGGCGACCATCGATTCGTCGCTCAGGAAGTCCAACGAGACCAGCTCCCGCAGCGGCTCCAGACGCACCGCGGGAAGCCCCGCCGGCTCGATGAATGCCATGTCCCAGCCGCTGCCCTTGACGCAGATCACCTCGACCTCGCGGCCCAGGAGGTCGGTCGCGCGAGTCTTGACGGAGGTGTTCCCGCCGCCGTGCAGCACGAGCTTCGGATCCTGCCCGAGCAGCCGCGTCGTGTACACGCGCAGGGCGAGGTCCTCGTTGACTCCGTCGGCGGCGCAGCGGGCGACGAGCTGCCGCGCCTCGCCATCGGACCATCGGCTCTTCATGTGTAGGCTCTCGCGAGTGTTCCCTCAGGATACAGCCCCGCGAGCCCCTCGGCGCTGGCTTCGCTGACGCCGCGCTCGGTGATCAGGCCCGTGATCAGCCGGGCGGGTGTGACGTCGAACGCGTAGTTGGACACCGGCGACACCGAAGGGGTCAAGGCGACGGTCACCGTCGTGCCGTCCTCCGCGCGGCCGGTCAGGTGGGAGACCTCGCGACCATCGCGTTCTTCGATCGGGATGCTGCCGCCGTCGTCGATCGACCAGTCGATCGTCGAGCCGGGGAGGGCGACGTAGAAGGGGACATCGTTGTCGTGGGCGGCCAGCGCCTTCAAATACGTTCCGATCTTGTTGCACACATGGCCGGACGCGGTCGTGCGATCGGTGCCGGTGATGCACACGTCGACGAGCCCCTGCTGCATGAGGTGGCCCCCCGCATTGTCGACGATGACAGTGTGGGGGACGCCGTGCTCCCCCAGCTCCCAGGCGGTGAGGCTGGTGCCCTGGTTGCGGGGCCGCGTCTCGTCCACCCAGACGTGGACGGGCAGTCCCTCGTCGTGGGCCAGGTAGACGGGCGCCAGCGCCGTGCCCCAATCGACCGTGGCGAGCCACCCGGCATTGCAATGGGTCAGCACGTTGAGCCGCTCCGGCTCGCCTCGCTCGCGCCAGAGGTCGCGCAGTAAGGCTGCGCCGTGAACACCGATTGCACGGTTGGTCTCGACGTCCTCGTCACAGATCCGGGCGGCGAGCCGATAGGCAGCGCCCGCGCGTTCTGACGGTGAGAGGGGAAGCAAGTGCTCGCGCATGCGCGCCAGCGCCCAGCGCAGGTTCACCGCCGTCGGACGCGTCTGTCCCAGTTGCTCACAAGCCCGAAGCAGCGAAGCATTCGACGCATCCGCGCAGCGCCAGACAAACGCCGTACGCCGCCGCGGCTCCGATGAGCGGCGCCCCGCGCACGACCATCGTCTTGATCGCGTTCGCCACGTCGTCGAGCGAGACCAGCCGCAGAACGGCGAACTCGAACGGCAGACGGGTCTGGTCGATCACGTCGACCGAGCACCCGTCCTCGGCGAGCCAGATGGTCCGGTATGGAACGCCACCGACGTTCATGATCGGCGCAGGCTACCGCATGCACGTGGTGAGCGGAAGTCGCCTGACGTTGGACCAGTGGGGTCAGGCCTTCATCAGTCATTTGCACTCGGTCGTTCCCCAATCTTCGCCTCGACACCGCGAAGCTCCGCTCGAAGCAGGCCGACGCCACGAGCGGTGCCGCTGCTCGACGCCTCGGGAGGCCTGACCCCGTGGCTCCCGTGATCAGTCGACGCAAATGACTGATGAAGGCCTGACCCCGATTCTCTCCACCCCTTGTCCGGTCGGTGCGTCGCCGCCCTGCGTCGGCTGCTTCAGATGCCGGTACAGCGCGTCCATGAAGTGACGGTCGATCGCGCGGGGATCGGCACCGGTCGGCCCGCACAGACAGGTGTGCGGTATGTCGAACCCCTGCGCCCGCAGGGTTGCGGTGTGCTGCTCGAACGTCACCAACGGCCCCTCCTCGTGTCTCGCCATGAGCTCGCTCGCGATCAGCGATTGCATCGCTTGGAACTCGAGCGGATCGAGGGACAGAGCTGAGGGCTGATCGGCCCGCGACTCCATGGCCAGGGTGATCGACTCCAGGCGCGCGGTCGTCTGGGGGTGGCTCGGACCGCCGTTCTCGCCGTAGAGGCAGATCATCCGTTCCAGGAAGTCGTCGTACCGCTCGGAATCCAGACCCATCCGGCGGTAGACCCGCAGGCCGTACACGTCGGCCTCGTACTCGTCGGCGGGGTTGGACGGATCGTACTGAGCACAAAGCTTCGCCGCCGCCTGCGTCGATGCGTCGGCCAGGGAGAGCGACGGCAAGTAGATTCCTTGTGAGAGCAGCGCCAGATCGCAGGCGGTTCCCAGCACCACGAGCCCACCGGCGAGGACGTCCGTGCGCATCCTTCTCTCTCGCTCTTCGATCAGGTGCCCCTCGCGAATGTGACCGAACTCATGGGCCACCACCGCGGCAACTTCTTCCGGTGACTCAGCCTCCAGCACCAGCGCGGTCGAGACGTACGCGAAGTCGTCGCCGAACGTCCAGGCATTGGGAACGACCGAGTGCACGAGGTACACGTCGAACTGGTCGTACACCTCGATCGCGCCGTCCCCGTCGATCGACTCGACATCGTCCAGCTCGTGCGCCGCCACGAGCACCTGACCACCCAGCGAACTGAGATAGGCCTCGACCTCCGGCAGATCGATGTGTGAAGGATCTTGCTCGAGCAGCCGTTGCTGCCGGTCGACATTCGCGCGGACTGCGGATACGGCCATGCCCCGACAGCCCGTTGCGCAGGACACGCCCAACACGAGCAGCAGAAGTGTGAGTCGGTTGGCCCCCATCCCAACCTCCATTTCAGGCCGTCCCCGAATGAACCCAAACGTCAGCGTACCGCCACTAGGTCCCTTTGCAACAGAAAACCCGTCGCAAGATTCGGAGGCCAGTGGGGTCAGGCGCCTTCATCAGTCATTTGCACTCAACAGTCCCCTGCTCTTCGCCTCGACCCAGCGATGCTTCGCTCGAAACAGGCCGACGCCACGAGCGGTGCCGCTGCTCGACGCCTCGTGGAGGCCTGACCCCGTGTCTCCCGTGATCAGTCGACGCAAATGACTGATGAAGGCCTGACCCCGATCTTTTCCTAAGGCCTGATCCCGTGCACCCGCCGGATATTCTCCCGGTATGCGGGCGTGCTCGGCAGCCATCACGGTGAACTACGACAAGGGCCTCCACGTCCGACCGGCCGGCGTGTTTGCGGAGGCGGCGCGGCGGTTCAGCAGTTCCGTGACCGTCGAACGATTGGACAACAAGCAGCTCGGCGACGGCAAGTCGCTGATGGACCTGCTCAGCCTCGCCGTGGTCTGTGGAACCAAGATCCACATCCACGCCGAAGGCGACGATGCTGAAGCGGTGATCGCAGAGCTGATCCGGCTGGTCGACGCCGATTTCGACTTGGGTTGATGCCGGCCAGTGGGGTCAGGCCTTCATCAGTCATCTGCACTCAACAGTTCCCTGCTCTTCGCCTCGACCCAGCGATGCTTCGCTCGAAACAGGCCGACGCCACGAGCGGTGCCGCTGCTCGACGCCTCGTGGAGGCCTGACCCCGTGTCTCCCGTGATCAGTCGACGCAAATGACTGATGAAGGCCTGACCCCGATCTTTTCCTCGCTGTTCGCCCTCCCGTGGCCTGCGCAAGTAGAAGCCGCCCGGATCCTCCATCGTCCGGACTGGCTCGTGCCGCATGATCCTCGTTGGCGGAAGGAGTGGCGATCGGCGTGTGACGACGGTCGATCGAACTCTTGTGCGGGGATTGACTACCCCATAAGGGAAGACCCCGGGTCAGGCCTTCACCTGTCATCAGCACTTGAAACGCTTCCCTTCTCGCCCCCGCCATCGCTTCCTCGCGTGCTACACGTGAACACCAACCGTCGGTCTTTCGGACGTGGCCGTCAGGCTCTCGGAGGTCGTTCATGTCGACGCGACCAGGGAGCGACCGGTGGCACGTCCGCTCAGAATCGAGTTCGAGGGCGCCTTGTATCACGTCATGTCACGCGGCAACGAACGCAGGGCCATCGTGCGCGATGATGTCGATCGTGAACAGCGCCTCGATTGGCTGCGCCGGACGGTTGAGAGCTACGGCTGGAATCTCCACGCCTTCTGCCTCATGACGAATCATGATCACTTGTTCCTGGACACGCCGCACGCCAACCTCGCGGCCGGAATGCAGTTCCTCAACGGGTCGTATACGTCGGGTTTCAATCGCCGTCATCGACGTCATGGTCACCTTTTCCAGGGACGGTACAAGGCACAGCTCATCGAGAGCGAAGGGCACTACTTGGACATCAGTCGCTACATCCACCTCAATCCACTGCGGGCCAAAATGGTCGAGCGGCTCGAGCACTACCGGTGGAGCTCCTATCCTGGCTACCACTGGTCGCGCAGCACCGTGCCGTGGGTCCAGTATGACCGCGTGCTGCGTGAGTTCGGACGAGATCGACAGCGGGCTCGATCGGCGTATCGCGCGTTCGTTCAGACTGGAATCAAGACGCCGCCGGTTTCGCCGTTCGAGGATGCAGTCGAAGGTCTCCTCATCGGCTCGCAATCGTTCGTCGAGCGGATTCGCGAGCTGATTGACAATCGCGAAGACGACCTGGACGTACCCACCCTGCAGGCGCTCCGCACACACCCTCCGCTCAGCGCGATCATCGATCACGTCGCAGGTCTGTTTGGCGTGGAGCGGACGCGGATCTGTCGGTCAGGCACTCGATCGGACGATCCTTGCCGAGCGGCGGCGGCCTGGCTCGCCCGACGCCGCTTCGGCTACAGCGCCGCCGAAACGGCCAGAGCCTTGGGATACGCGAGATCGTCGAGCGTGAGCAACGCCGTCAAGCGTATCGAGGCTCACCCGCACTCTTCGGACCTCCGCTGCAGACTCCGAGCGGTTGAGGGATTGATCAAGAGTGCTAATGACTAAGGAAGGCCTGACCCCTTCGAGCCCCAAGACTCCCGGCTCGTGCCGGCCTCCGGTGACTCATGCCGATACGATGTCGACTTCGATGCCGACACCGACCGCTCCACCCCTCGCCCGCGACATCACCTGGCTCAACCAGCGGCTGGACGAGGTCATGGCAGCGGCATCACGCCGCCACGTCGACGACATCCGGCGAGCGTCGCGAGAGATGCTCGACTCCGGTCGTCTCGACTCGTCTCTGGCGGCTCTGAGCGAGGACGACATCCACGCCGCCCTCAAGCTCCTGACGATCCGATTCCATCTCCGCAACAAGGCGGAGCAGGTCCACATCGTGCGGGTCAACCGGCAGCGGGAGCGGCAGGCGAGGACAGGCCATCCGCGGCCCGAATCGATCGCGGAGGCCGTCGGCACGCTGGCCGCAACTGGACGCTCGCTCGAACAGCTCCTGCAGACGCTCGCCATGCTGGACATCCAACCGACGCTGACCGCCCACCCCACCGAGTCGCGCCGGCGCAGCGTGATGCAGAAGCAGGCCCGCATCGCCGATCTGCTCGCGATTCACGATTTGCAGGACACGACGCCCATCGAGCTCGCTCGCGCCGAGAGTTCCGTGCGCCAGACGCTCACCCTCCTGCTGGCCACCGACGAGATCCGGGCCCGTCGGCTCGAGGTCATCGACGAGGTTCGCAACGGCCTCCACCATCTCAGCGGCGCCATCTGGGACGCCGTCCCCGCCCTCTACCGCGATCTTGCCGACGCGATCGACGCGCAGTACGGAGCGCGACCCGAACTGCCGATCATCCTGCGGTACCGCACCTGGATCGGCGGCGATCGGGACGGCAATCCCAACGTCACCGCCGAGGTCACGCGACGCGCTCTCGCCGAGATGCGGGCGACCGCGATCGCCGGCCATACCCGAGACCCTGGAACAGCTCCACGGGGCGCTCAGCTGCTCAGACCGGAGGGTTCCGATCGATCCGCACCTGCTTGCGTCCATCGATCGCGATCAGCGGGAGCGCCCGATCGACGCCGAGGTGGCGCACCATCTCCAGCACGAGCCCTTCCGCGTCAAGATCCGCCACATGCAGGCGCGTCTGGGCGAACCGGCGTACACGGCGGAGCGATTCATCGAGGATCTCCGCATCCTGCAGCATGCAGCGCGCACGCAGGTCTCGAAGAGGTCGCGTCGCGCGGCTTGCTCGCCGATGCGCTCGTTCGCGCTCGGACGTTCGGCTTTCATCTCGCCGCGCTCGACATCCGGCAGCACAGCCGTGTTCACGAAGCGGCCGTCGCCGAGATGCTGCGGGTCGCCGGTGTCGCGCCCGACTACACGGCCCTCGACGAAGCGGCTCGGCTCGAGTTGCTCCGAAACGAGCTGCGAACCGCCCGTCCGCTGCTTGCCCGCGGCGCGGAGCTGTCGGCGAGCACGCGGGAGCTCCTCGACACCCTCGAGGTCATTGCCGTCGCGACGCGGGATGCGCCGGAGTCTGTGGGCTCCTACATCATCAGCATGGCCCACGATGTGAGCGACCTGCTCGAGGTCCTGATACTCCTGCGCGAAGTCGGCCTCTGGACCGTGAAGGACGGTCAGGCCCGCAGTGTGATCGACGTCGCGCCGCTCTTCGAGACGGTCGATGACCTCGACCGCGCGGCCGAGGTGATGCGCCATCTCTTCGCCGAGCCGGCGTACGCGGCGCAGCTGGTCGCCCGGAACAACTTCCAGGAGATCATGCTCGGCTACTCCGACAGCAACAAGGACGGCGGATACTGGGCGGCGAACTGGCGACTCCATCGAGCCCAGGGCGAGCTGGCCCGCACGTGCCGTACGGCCGGCGTGTCGTTCCGGTATCTTCCACGGCCGCGGCGGGACCGTGGCCCGCGGCGGCGGCCGCGCCCATCGCGCGATCCTCGCCAGCCCCGTGGCAAGCCGGAACGGCCGCGTCCGCTTCACCGAGCAGGGCGAGGTGATCTCGTTTCGGTACGCGATGCCCGCGCTGGCGCAGCGGCATCTCGAGCAGATCGTCAACGCGATGATCCTGGCGACGGCGGCTGCGCGCGAAGACGACGGTGAAGATGTCGGTGCCGGCGGCACCGGGACGGCGACCGTCGGTGGTTCGAGTGCCTCTACGGGCTCGGCAATCGCAGACGGTGGCGGCATCGCCGGGACGATGGACGCCCTCGCGAATCAATCGCGCCAGGCCTATCGAGCGCTCATCGACGATCCGGCGTTCTGGCCCTGGTTCGTCGACCGATCGCCGGTGCTCCACATCGGCGAGCTCCCGATCGCCTCGCGGCCGGTCTCGCGATCCGGCGGACAGATCACCTTCGAGAATCTCCGCGCGATTCCGTGGGTCTTCGCCTGGACACAGATGCGTGACAACACCCCCGGCTGGTACGGCGTCGGCGCCGCCTTCGAGAAGATCGTGATGCACGACGAGTCTCGTCTCCAGGCGTGCCGCGAGGCCTACCGAGCCGGCGGCTACTTCCGCGCGTTCATCGACAACGCCCAGCAGGAGATGGCCCGCGCCCGCCTGCCGGTCGCCCGCTGGTACGCAGGAGAAGGCGGCACGGCATTCCACGCCCGTCTCGCCGAGGAGTTCGAACGAGCCGAACGTGCGATCCTCGCGATCACCGGCCAGACCGCGCTGCTCGACAACAACCCCGTGATCCAGCAGTCGATCCGCGAACGCAGCCCGGACACCGACGCGATCAACGCCATCCAGGTCGAGCTGCTGCGCCGCTGGCGCGAGGCCAGCGATGCGACCTCGCGCGCCGAGCTTCAATCACTGATCCTCCTCAGCGTCAACGCCCTCGCGGCCGCGATGCAGAGCACGGGGTGAGTCAGGTTGGCACAGAGATCGAGCTCACCAGGATACTGCGGGCCAGGTCACGACCGACGCCTCGAAGAGTCGAGAAGTCGCTGACGAACCACCGACGAGGCCTGACTCGATCATTCGCTCCGCTCACTCTCCCGGTAGCGGCTCGAACTCGAAGCCCTGACCACCGATGGACGCCTCGAGCATGAGGCCGCCCTTGGCGATCGTAAAGATGATCACACCGTTCTGGTAGGCAGCGTTGGCCGAGGCGCCGGAGGTGGTGGCAATCGCCGATACCTGCGCCTGAATTTCGCGCCTCCGCTCTTGAAGTCGGCGAGGACCGGCTCCGTCTGGAAGAAGATGAGATCGCTGTACGTCTGTCCGCCGACGGTAGCTCCGACGTCGCCCTGAGTCAGCGTCGAGTAGCCGATCGCACGTCCTTGCTCGAACACGACGCCCTTGCCGCTTGCGCCGTGGACGATCAGCCCGCCCTTGGTCACGGACGGGAAGATCGCGTAGCCGTGCGCACTGTCGAAGAACTGCTGAAGGCTGGGGTCCTTCTCGAGGAACACCGCCTTGGTCTTCAGGGCCTCGGCAATGCGATCGGAGGTCGGCATCGGCTCGACGACCACCGACTCCTCGGGCTTCGCGACCGGCGGCGGCGAAGCCGCGGGAGGCGCCGCTGGCTTGGCTGTTGTCGGTTCGGCTGTTGTTGGCTCGGCCGCTGCAGGTCGCTGCGCCGCCTCTTTGGCCTGGTCTCCGGCAGAAGGGCTTCGGCTACAACCGGGGAGCAGAAGCAGGAGGATCGTGGCGAACGCGGTGAAAGTGAGCGACTTGGTACCGAGCATGAAACACCTCCCATGGATGAATGTGGAGCGTCCAGTTTACCACCGTCTGTTCATGACGGTCTCGAGACCGCCTCGCGCCCGCAGTGGCTGCAGCCAAGAGGCGCCGGTGTCGGTGCGAACGCCAGCGCGTGGGTCGGAGAGCTCGTCCCCAGTTGGCAGTGCAGTGAATGCACCGCGGCCCAGACCGCCGACTGATCGGACGAGTGTCTCCCACCGGCCTTCAGCGAGCGAGCGACGCTCTCGGAGGGTGGTCGTCGTTGTCCTCTTGCCTGCCCAGCAGGCGATACTCGCATGTGACACTCATGATCAAGAAATGTTCGCGCCGTCCCGTCAGCTCGGCTTCCCACCACCGCTGCACGTCATCAAACCCAATTCAACTCGTGCAGTCTTGTCCACGGCACGAGCTTGGCATCGGCGCGCGTTTGGCGCTCGTCGCCACCGTAGGCGATGATCACGTCGCAGGGCCGGGACGGCTCGATCAGGTGATCCCGCACGCGTCGGGCGCTATCGAACAGGCTGGCCGACGCGGTCTGGGCCGCCTTGGCCTCGACGAGGGTGAGGCGGTTCGCGTGTTCGATGATCAGATCGGCCTCGGCCGCGTCGCGGTCGCGGTAGAACGAGAGGCCGGTGGACTCGCCTCGGTTCATGCGATGCTTGAGAATCTCGGAGACGACCCACGTCTCGAAGATCGGGCCGCGCAGCGGATGCGAGCGGAGCTGGTCGGGGGAGCGGATGCCGAGCAGCCAGCACGCAAGGCCCGTGTCGTAGAAGTGCAGCTTGGGCATCTTCACCAGTCGCTTGCGAAGGTTCGTGTGGAACGCGGGGAGACGAAAGGCGATGAAGCTGGTCTCCAGCACGCTAAGCCATGACTTGGCGGTCGGCTGGGAGATTCCGCAGTCCGCCGCGAGCGCCGAGTAGTTCAGCAGTTGGGCCGTGCGACCGGCGCACAGCTCGACGAAACGCTGGAAGGTCGCGAGATCACCGATATTGCTGATCGTGCGCACGTCGCGCTCGACGTACGTCGCGACGTAGGAGCGCAGCCAGTCGCTCGGGTCGAGCTTCTGGTCGAAGATGCGCGGGTAGCCGCCGGCGAGAATCGTCTCGTCGAGCGTCTTCGGATGGCGCTTGAAGCGAATCACCTCGCTCCGCGCCAGAGGGAGCAGGTGAAGCACCGACGTTCGACCGGCCAGGGACTGGCTGACCGATTCGAGCAGCGCGAGATGCTGCGATCCGGTGAGAATCCATCGCCCGGGCTTCGGATCGGCGTCGATGATGCCCTGGAGATACGAGGGAATCTCCGGTGCCCGCTGCACCTCGTCGATCACGGCTCCTTTGGGAAACTGGGACAGGAAGGCTCGCGGGTCATCGGTGGCGAACGCGCGAACATCCGGAGCTTCCATGTTGGCGTACGCCAGCTTGGGGAACAGGCCGCGGCAGAGGGTGGACTTGCCGCTCTGGCGGGGGCCCGTGAGGGTGAGCGCCGGAAACTGACGGGCGGCCTTGCGGAGCCTGGGTGTGAGGTCACGGTCGATCATGGTGAGGGAAGGTTACCGGGCAAAATCGGCTAATTCAAAGTCAGACTTTCAATTAGCCGACACTTCGGTCACCCGCGCCATCGTCGTGAGACCCCCGCGCTCGCCGAACTCACCCTAATGACTGATGAAGGCCTGACCCCAGTCGAGCACGAACTGGCAACGGACTAGCGACTCCAATTCGTGATCACGAGGATGAGGTCGTTCACGCCGACGATGCCGTCGCTGTTCAGGTCCGCGGCGCACGGTTCCGGCGCGGATGGGCACGGGCCCCAGCCTGTGATGATGGCCAACAGATCGCCTACGTTGACGATTCCGTCGCCGGTGACGTCGCCGGGAACTCCATCGATGCCGGTGCAGGTGTTCAGCAGCACGGAGACGGTGTTGCTCAGAACATTCACCACGGCCAGATCCAAGTGCAGGTCGCCGTCAAGGTCGCCGACCGCCACCGAAACCGGACGGGCGCCGACGCCGTAGAGCACGTCCGGCGCGAAGGTGCCGTCACCGTTGTTGAGCAATACCGAGATGTTCTGGCTGAAGTTGTTCACTACGACGAGGTCCACGTCATGGTCGCCGTCAAGATCACCCACTGCCACCGACTGCGGCGCATTGCCCACACCGTACGTCGTCTCCACCGCGAAGCTGCCGTCGCCATTGTTGAGCAGCACCGCAACGGTATCGCCGTTGCTCTTCGCCACGGCCAGATCTGGTCCGTTCACACCGTCCAGGTCACCGATCGCGACGGACTGCGGTCCACCTCCCAGGAGGGCGGTCACGGCTGGCGCGAACGTCCCGTCGCCGTTGTTCAGCAGCACCGAGACGTTGCCTGCCGGATAACAGACGCAGTCGTAATCGAACGGACCACTGTTGGCGACAGCGAGATCAGGACCGTCAACTTGGTCCAGGTCGTCGATGACCACGGAAGACGCGCCTTCTCCGACCACGTAGGCAATCGCCGGCGCCAACGTCCCGTCGCCAATGTTCAGCAAGACAGAAACATTCCCGCTCATGCTGTTGGCCACGGCGAGATCGAGGTGCTGGTCGCCGTCGAGGTCCCCTACCGCGACCGACCGGGGTGCGTCGCCCACCCCGTAGACGACGCCAGCCGCGAAGGTCCCGTCACCGTTGTTCCTCAGGACCGAGACGTTGTCGTTGTTGACGTTGGCCACGGCCAGGTCCTGGTCGAGGTCGCCGTCGAGATCGCCCATCGCCACCGAGATCGGCCCGTTGCCCACGCCGTAGGTCAGGCCCGCACCAAAGATACCGTCACCGTTGTTCAGCAGCACCGACGCGCTGGCGTCGATTCCATTCGTCACGGCCAAATCCAGGTCCTGGTCGCCGTCGAGGTCGCCCAATGCGACCGACTGAGGACCTCCACCGACTTCGTAGACCTCGTCGACCGCGAACGTGCCGTCACCGTTGTTCAGCAGTGTCGACACGTCGCAACTCTCGAAGTTCGCGATGGCCAGGTCCACGCTCAGGTCGCCATCGAGGTCGCCCGCGACGACCGACCGGGGACCCATACCCGCGCCGTAGAGCACGTCGACGGCGAACGTGCCGTCACCATTGTTCATCAGCACTGAGATATCGTCGCTGACGTCATTGGCGACGACCAGGTCCTGGTCCTGGTCATCGTCGAAGTCGCCCATCGCGACCGACCGGGGACCGGCGCCAACCGCGTACGAGACCGCCGCGGCAAACGTGCCGTCACCGTTGTTGAGGAGCACTGAGATGGCACCGTCGAGAAGACTCGCGGTGGCCAGGTCCTGGTCCTGGTCGCCATCAAGGTCTCCAATCACGATTGACTGCGGGTTGTTGCCCGCCCCGTAGATCGCTACCGGCGTAAACGTTCCGGCACCGTTGTTCCGCAGCACCGAGACGTTGTCGTCGGATCCGTTCGCGACGACCAAGTCCAAATCTCGGTCGCCGTCGAGGTCGCCCATCGCGACTGATGTGGGTCCGTCGCCCGCCCCGTAGAGCACGGCTGTCGCAAACGTCCCATCACCCTCGTTCAACAACACTGAGACGCTGTCGCTGTTGAAGTTCGACACGGCCAGGTCCAGATCCCGATCACCGTCTAGATCACCCACCGCGACCGACATCGGCCCATCGCCAACCTGGTAGAACGACGCCGCTGCAAATGCGCCCTGACCGTTGTTCAACAGAACAGAGACGCTGTCGCTTTCGCCAGACGCCACGGCCAGGTCCACGTCCAGATCGCCGTCAAGGTCGCCCACCGCGATCGAGAGCGGCCCATCACCAGCACCGTACGTGTCGCCCGGACCAAACGAACCGTGACCGTTGTTCAGCAACACCGACACATTGTCGTCAAAGCCGTTTGCCACGGCCAGATCGAGGTCCAGGTCGCCATCGAGGTCGCCCACCGCAACTGATCGAGCGCCACGGCCGACACTGAACTCGGGACTCACGTAGAGCGGATGATTGCACGTGTCCGCGCTCTCAACGCCGGGCCAGGCTCCCGCGCAGAAGAGAAGTGGCAGCACGACCGCAATGACGTGCTGCCTGCGCAGCCTGGAGCGCATCCGCGCCGGGGCGAGCGCTTCAGGCGTCGGATCAGGCCCGTTCGAACGAACGACGAGCGTCGGGCAGTGCGTGTGCGCCGTGCTCATGGTGGTCATCTCCTCGCCCCGCGGCCCGCCGAAGAAGCGCTTCGCCGCATGGGGGCGATTCCCTTGATCATGGTAGCGTCGGTGAGTGAGCTGCACACTCGTTGCACACTCGTTGCACACCACGCGGCAGAATGCTATCAACGTGCCATGGTGACCGGCGCCGGGCTCACGCCGCATCGGGACTCCGCTCGCTTCTCGCGCGCCATGCGCCGTCTGATTGAGCATCGCCGCACCATCTCCTGGCGCGGTGACGTGTATCGAATGGCGCATCCCAAATATGCGGATCTGGAGCACTTCGCGAGTGGCGAAGGAGCACGCCTCAATGGCGCTCGGTGGACTCCTCCAGACGGCGCACCGACGCTGTACGCGGCCACCTCCCCGGTGCTGGCCGCCGAAGAGACCTTCGCGTTATCCCGCCGGCTGGGTTTCCCGCCACGGAAGCTGCTCCCACGGATCATCCGAGCGATCGAGGTTCGAGTATCCCATCTCGTCGACCTGACGGACGGAGAGACTCGGCTCTCCCTTGGTGTCTCCAAGGGTCGGATCGTGCAGACGGACTGGCGAGAGGAGAACGCGCAAGGGCGGGAAGCCCTGACCCAGGCCATCGGCAGAGCGGCCGCCGAGGCTGGGCTGGAAGGGCTGCTCGTGCCCTCGGCCGTCGCTCCGGACGAGCCCAACCTCGTCATCTTTCTGGAGAATCTGCACCCGGCGAGCGGGGTCGAGCCCCTTGGCTAGCCTGGTCAAGCCCCGGGAACGCGTGCCATTACGCGTAAAATTACTTGACTTTCTGGACTCGCGTGTAATGCTTCTTCTAGCCCGGACTTCTCACCAACATCGTCGCGAGGGTGCGTAGAACGTTCGCTGGCAAGGAGATGAGGCCATCGAGGCGGAGACGGCTTGTCATGCCTTCGACGCCTCGATGGGCCGAAAGCGACGCCACCAGCGGGCGGTCTACACAGCCGCAGCAGATGGTGGTGAGAAGTCCGCCAGAGTGTCCCGAATGCAGACGAGCAGAGCGAAGAAACCTGCCACCAAGCGCGGCGCCGACCACACCAATGGAGCCGACTGGCCCTTCCGGAGCCGGTATGGAATCCGTCAGACGGTCCAGGCGCGGCTCCTGGGTGTCTCGACCAAGACCGCGTCCACCCTCCAGTCGGGCCGGAAGCCATCGACGCAGATCGCGCGGCGCGTGACCGAGTTGAAGAGGCTGCTTCGAGCGCTGGCGGAGATCGTCGAGGAGGGCTTCATCGCCGAGTGGCTCGAGACTCCGAACGATGTTCTTGGGGGTCTCAAGCCATTGGAGGTGATCGAGCGCGGCGAGATCGATCGCATCTGGCAGATGGTCCTTGCGCTGCGGTCGGGGGAACCGACGTGAGATTCCCGGGGTCAGGCCTTCATCAGTCACTCGTCATTCTTGCGATCGACACCGATGACGACGGAAGGCCTGACCCATCATCGGCCTGACCCATCATCTGCCCCTCGCCGACCTCTCCCGGGCCTTCGTACTCCCAGCGTCCCTCACCCGGATCGCTTTGCTCGCCGACCTCTCCCGGGGGGAGAGGTGAATTGAACTTAAAGGGAGCGAGGGCGGACTTGCATCCGCCCTCGCGTCCGACCTGGCGTTGTGGAGCTCGTTCAGAGGCACGGGCCCCAGGCCAGGATCAGCTCCACCAAATCGCTGACATCGACCAGGCCGTTCCCGTTCAGGTCGGCCGGGCAACCGCTGCACTCACCCCAGCCAAGGATGAGCTGCACGAGATCGCTCACGTCGACCTCACCGTTGCCGTTCAGGTCGCCAGGGCAGTCGGCGATGGTGGTGCCGAAGCTCAGCAGCTCGGCGGGATCGATGTTGTCCCAGTCCGGCGTGCCGTGTTCGGCCGGATCGAAGTTCGTGCGGCTGCGCGAGATGAACAGCTTCGGGCCGATCGGTTGGCCGTCGAACGCAGACGCGTCGCCGGGGATCCACTGCGCCGGTGGCGGAGTGGCGTTCGAACACGAAGACGCCCGCGGCGGCCCGCACGAACATCCGTCCGGAATCGTCGAACGCCACGCTCGTCGGATCCTGGATCTGCGGCGGGGCGAAGGTCTGCACCGCCATGCCGCCCGCCGCGTTCATCGAGAGGCCGAAGAGCTGATCGGATGACGTCGACGCGAGCCACACCGTGCCGTCAGTGGGATCGGGCGCCACGCAGAGGCTCATGCCCAGGGGAACCGCCGACGGAATCACATCGGCGAAGATCGGATCGACTTCCGAGCCGAGGTTGCGCGGAATGCGGTACAGCTTGTGATCGGCCGTCACGACCAGCAGCATGTCCTGCCGGTCGTCGAACGCACCGCCGCGGATCCAGCTCGGCAGCTCGAGGGTCTCGCGCTGCTCGTAATCGCCCAGGTCACCGCCCGGCGCCGGAGCGAACCGGCGGATCTGGCAGCCGTTGGGCTCGTTGATCAACGCGTACAGGTCATTCTGGCGACCGGTGGCGATGGCCACGGCACCCGGCAGGTCGGCGATCGTCTTGATGTCACCGCGCGTCGGATTGACGTACTTGATCGACGGCGCCCCACCGGCGGGGCCGGTCAGCGCCACCAAGCCCAGACCGTCGGCGTCCGGCACGCAGTCGACGATCGGCAGGGCCACATCGATCAGCGACGGCGGCGGTGCTTCCACCCCGAAGCCGAATCCGCCCAGCGGGATCACGACGATATCCGTTTCGGTGAAGCTGTAGCCGGTCTTCGGTCTGATCGTGACGACGCCGTCGAGCAGCCGCATCTTGCCGTCGTTGTGGGGCTCGTCCAGCCCGCTCATCCAGCGCTCCGTCCAGCTCCAGATAATGCCGCCGCTCTGTGAGGTCAGCCGAACGTAGAAATCGTCCACCTCATACTGCTGGGTGGTGAACGGCGACTGACCGAAGACGTCGCTGGGCTCTTCGTCCTGAGCCGGATCGCGGGTGGAGAGGTACTTCTCGTTCCCGTTCGCGAAGGCGCCGGCGAAGGTCACGGCGTGGCCGCCGCTTCGCTTGCGAATTGGATCACCGCCGGGGGTGTACGAAACCGTCGCGTAGCGCCCGTACGAGACGCGCATGAGCGGGGCGCCGGGCGAGACGGCGATCTGGGCGATGTAATGCAGCCTCGGCGCCCAGTTGCCGCTGGCGTAGTTCATCGTGATGTTGAACTTGTCTGCCTCCGGTCCGAGCCACTCGATGAGGCCGTCGAATGCCGCGCTGCCCCCGCCGCCGCACGAGAGCGTGCAGTCGCCGTCCTCATCGCACGCGCCGCCGGAGCAGTCGGGATCGTCACCGCCCGGGCAGATCTGCATGAGCTCCGCCAGATCATCGAGGTAGGAGGAGACGTCGTAATAGGTGTCGTATCCGGTCCAGCTGCCCGGACCGGGGGCGACCTGGGGGAATCCGTGGTTGGCCATGTACATCAGCATGTTCATGGTCGAGGTCGGAACGCAGTAGCACGCCCCCTGGTTGGGCACGCCGACTCGGACCTGGTCGAGGTCGGGAATTCCGATCCGTTGAAAGTTGAAGTGATTGCTGTCGGTGTACTGGGACACCGTGACGTTGGCGACCGCGGGGGTGGACGCAAGGCGGGCCGCTGCCGCGATCAGAACCAGAGTTCGGTTCAGGGTCTTCTTGGACGAAAGCTCGAGCGACATCGTGAGTCTCCTTCTGCGTGGTTGGGGGACGGCGGCGTCCGATTCACCACGCTTCTGCAGAAGGGGCCGATATCTCTCAGGTGGCGTGGGGTGATTCTGAAGGAAACTTCGCCGATCGAGTCTAGCCTCGGGCGTGAGATCGGGCGGGCGAGACATTTCGCGTCACGGGCCGGTTGCTTGTAAGGGAACTTCCGGCTCGATCGACGAATGATGGGTTGCGGACCTCGAGGGGGACGCGGTTCTCGTTCACCCGGCTCGCTTTGCTCGCCGACCTCAGCCGGCGGGAGTCGTAGTTCTCCCTCACCCGGCTCGCTTCGCTCACCGACCTCTCCCGGGGGGAGAGGTGATTGGGATTGGAATAGCGGGGGCCCGTTTCCGGTTGGTATCCGACTGTGCTTCACCTTCCTCTATAAAGGTATGAATCTTCCATGAGTACCAGCCACATGCTGATCGCG
Source organism: uncultured Planctomycetota bacterium (assembly GCA_963697235.1). Classification (GTDB taxonomy): domain Bacteria; phylum Planctomycetota; class Phycisphaerae; order Phycisphaerales; family SM1A02; genus CAVONJ01. The sequence goes on along the minus strand of CAVONJ010000023.1, from coordinate 128,065 downwards.
GGACTCGTCCTGATCGTGGGAACTGCGGCCGTGGTGGCGTGGGCGCGGCAAGGGGGAGAGGGCTCCTCGGCCTCCCCTGCGGCCACCACCTTCGTCGGGAGCGTCTTCGACGGAACCGGCGAACTCATTGGCCCGCTGACTCTCCCCAAGGTCATCCGGACCGATGCGGAGTGGCGGACGCGGCTCACTCCGGCCCAATACAACGTCGTCCGCAAGGGCGGAACCGAGCGGGCCTTCACCGGAACACTCCTCGAGAACAAGGCCGCCGGCGTCTACACCTGCGTGGCGTGCGGACTTCCGCTGTTCTCTTCCGGCGCGAAGTTCGAGTCCGGAACCGGCTGGCCCAGCTACTTCAAGGCGATTGCCGGAGGCAACGTCGGTGAAACCGTCGACAACAGCTGGGGCATGCAGCGCACGGAGATCACCTGCGGCCGCTGTGACGGGCACCTGGGCCATGTCTTCGACGACGGTCCCCAGCCGACGGGACTACGCTATTGCGTGAACTCCGAATCGATCGCTTTCACGCCGATGGACGACGTCAAGAAGCTCGCCGATCCAGCGGTGACGACCACGGCGCCGGCGCAGAAGGATGCGGCGGCGCCGTCTTCCGGCCAGGCGAAGATCGTCTTTGCCGGCGGCTGCTTCTGGTGTGTCGAGGTGGTCTTCGAAGAGCTCGACGGCGTGATCGACGCGGTGTCGGGCTATGCGGGCGGCACGCGGGAGACCGCCAACTACCGAGACGTCTGCTCCGGCAAGACCGGCCATGCCGAGGCGGTGCAGATCATCTACGACCCGTCCAAGATCGCTTACGAAGATCTGCTGCGCGTGCACTTTGCTACCCACGATCCGACGCAACTCAATCGGCAGGGGAACGACGTCGGACCGCAGTACCGCAGCGCGATCTTCTACGCCAATGATCAGGAGAAGGCGATCGCCCAGGCCTTCATCGACGATCTTCGGCGCAGAAGATCTTTTCGCGTCCGATCGTGACCACGATCGAGCCCCTGACCGAGTTCTACCCGGCCGAGGCCTACCACCAGAACTACGTCTGCGCAAATCCGGGCCAGAGCTACGTCCGCGCGGTCGCCCTGCCCAAGGTGGAGAAGGTGCGCAAGCTCTTCAAGGACCGCTTGAAGGAGACCTCGCCGCTCGAGCAGACGGCGAAATAGCCGCTGTGGCAAGCCCGCATTTCTCACCACCATCTGCCGCGGCTGTGTAGAACGCCCGCTGGCGGGGTCGCTTTCAGCAATCGAGGCTCCGCCGGCATGACAAGCCGTCTCCGCCTCGATGGCCTCATCTCCTTGCCAGCGAACGCTCTACCCATCCTCGCGACGATGTTGGTGAGAAGTGCGGGCTAGGTGATCGGCGAGGGGGCGGGTCCCATCCGCCCTCTCGCGTAGAATGGCGTGATTGAATCGCTTCGGACGCTTGCCGAGCTCACACGCCATTCACCCTGCGACGGAACAATCTGAATCGACCGACTTGGCGGACTTGGCCGTCCTCGATCGATACCACCGGCAGATTCTGCTCCCGGGCATAGGCAAGGCGGGACAGGAGCGATTGCGGCACTCGCACGCGCTGCTCGTGGGCTGCGGCGCGCTGGGATCAGTCATCGCCGACAGTCTCGTTCGGGCGGGGATCGGGACGCTCTCGATCGTCGACCGCGACATCGTCGAGCTGACCAACCTGCAGCGCCAGATCCTCTTCGACGAGGAGGACGTCGCCGGCGGTATTCCCAAGGCGGAAGCGGCACGGACCAAGCTTGCCCGGATCAACCACCAGGTGACCGTCAACGCGTACGTGGATGACTTCAATCATCGCAACGCCGAGCGGTTTCTTCCGCCGGGTGTCGATCTGATCCTCGACGGACTCGACAACTTCGAGACGCGCTATTTGCTCAACGATCTGGCCGTTAGCCACCGTCTTCCGTACGTCTACGGCGGAGCGGTCGGGATGACCGGCATGTCGATGACGATCTTGCCCCATCCAGCCCACGGAATCCCCGAGAGGAGCGCGCCGAACAAGCAGATCGACTGGAGCGAGGAACAGGCGACGCCGTGTCTGCGCTGCATCTTCCCCGAGCCCCCGCCGCCAGGCACGAGCCCGACGTGCGACACCGCGGGCGTGCTCGGTCCGCTGGTTCTCCTGATCGGCGCGTTCCAGGCCGCGCAGGCCATCAAGCTGCTCACCGGCAACATCGACGCCGTCGACCGGACCCTGCTCTCGCTCGATCTGTGGTCCAATCGGTGGAATCACTTCGACATCGCGGCCGCCCGCAGCGAGCACTGCCCCTGCTGCGGCCAAGGGGTCTTCAGCTCGAAGGACGGGACGGTGGGCAGCGCCGCCACGAGCCTGTGCGGGCGCAACGCCGTTCAGGTGACGACGTCCGCGGATGGTCCCGCCATCGATCTGGGCGAGTTGGCACAGCGGCTCTCCGCGCATGGCGAATTCACCCACAACCGGTTCCTCCTGCGCGGCACGTTCGCCCGCGAGCGCTCCAGCTCCGGCGATCCGATCGCCCTCACGGTCTTTCCCAACGGACGGGCGATCATCGTCGGCACATCCGAGCCGGAGTCGGCACGGAGCATCTACGCGAAGTACGTTGGCGCATGAACGCCGGCGATTTGCCACCGGACTTACGAGTTCTTGCAAGAGAAGGATCGCATCCCATGAACGCCCGCTCGACGACCAACCCCCGCCGCTGCTCGACCGCTCTGCTCGTGCTCGCCCTAATCCTGATCGGCGGCGGGACGCGCACGCTTCACGCCCAGGGGACGTTCGGGATGCTGCCGGATCAAATCTCCAGCCGCGAGCTCAGCCGCTACGCGAAACAGCTGGGGCTCAGCGATCAACAGCGCCTGGCCATCGAAGCGTTTCACGACGAGTATCGGCAGGCGTTTGCCGCGCTGCGGGATTCGGAGATCGAGCCGTTCCTGCAAGAGAGCGGCGGCATGCGCTGGGGCATGGGGCTGCGCAATCAAGAGCAGACGAAGAAGGCGATGGACGATCTCGAGCGGATCATGAAGCGAATCAAGACGCTCGACGACCGCCTGTTCGACCAGGTGCAGACCATCCTCAGCGAAGAGCAGATGGCGGGGATGGTGCGCACCCGCCAGGCGCGGGAGCGAGTGCGGCTCCGCTCGGGATTGGGCCGTATGGCCTCGTTCATCAATCCCGCCGCCAACATCGATCTCACCGAACTCATCGACGATCTGGAGCTTCCTGCCGGAGCGATGGAGGCCGCGGATCCGCTCGTCCGCCGGTACGAGAGTACGCTGACGACCATGGCCCGCAAAGTCTACGACGAGGGCCTGAAGATGACCAAGTCGATGATGGACCAGATGGCGGCAGCCGGCATCAACGAGCAGAGCATGTCCGATCCCCAGCAGCGCCGGCAGATGTTCGACACCATGCGCACGATGTGGTCGAACCTCGTCGAACAGATGTTCAACGAGACGGTGCAGCTCAGCGACTTGAACCGCAAGAACGTGAGCGACTTCGAGTCGGTGCTGCCGCGCGAGTCGGCCCTGGAGCTGTTCGATCGCTTCTACGAGCAGGCCTATCCGGAGTCGGGGGCCGGTCGGGACCGTGCATCCCGCTTCTTCGAGCTCCTCCTCGGCGACGAGGAGCTGACCGAAGAGGATCGCCAGCCCGTGCTCGACCTGCAGGGCGCCTTCCGGAGCACCGTCGATCGGATGACCCGCCAGTCCGCGGACCTGATCGACGAGACCCGGCGGCTCCAGCGCCTCTTCTTCCTCTCCGGGAACGCGGCGAACTCGGAGTCGCAGAAGGAGCTCGATGAGTTGAAGGAGCGGCGGAAGACGGTGAACGACCAGACCATCGAAACGCTGTCCGCCTTGCTGGGACCGGCGCGATTCGACCGATTCGATCGGCGGGTGGGCGAAATGCAGGAGCGGGAGCAGCAGGAGGAGCGAGAAGCGGCTCTGGCGGCGGCGCCTGGCTCGGGCGGACCGCAGGTCGGCGATCGCGATGGCGGCGCGACCAGTCCGTCGGACGCGACCGCGGGCCTTCTCGGCGCGACCGATCCTTTCCTCCCGGAGCCCATGACGTCGCGCGACATCGAGCGTTACGCCCATCTGCTCGCACTGGACGACACGAAGCGGGACATCCTGGACTCGATGCACGAGGACTATCTCGATGGCGTTCGCCAGAATCAGCTGCCGGCGATGCGAGCAATCAGCGCCGCCCAGGCCGCCATGTGGACGCTGGACAAGGAGACCGGCCGGATCACGCCGCCCACCGCGGAGCAGGTGTCAGATCTCTTTCAGCAGCGCCGGAACGCGCTCGCATCCATCATGGCCGCTGACGAATCTCTGTTCGAGGACCTCTCGGCGCTCGTGGGCGAAGAGAGCGCGTCGATCATCGAGCGAGTTCGGCTCGATCGGCGTCGCGCCGTCTACGCGCGCGGGGCAAGCGCTGTCAGCGGATCGCTTCCGGGTCGCACGGTTCAATCCACGATGACCATGATCTTCGGCGGCACTGAGGAGTCCACGGTGGACCTGAGCGCCCTGCTCGAGGACATCGATCCGGGCGAAGTCGATGCCGCAGCGCTGGAGTCGGCGCGGCTCGGCTACGAGCAAGCGGTCACCGGCCTGTTTCAATCAGCCTACGAGTCCAACCTCGCCTTCCAGGAAGCGATCGAAAAGGTGAGTGCGGAGGGGGCGGGCGCCGTCACCGGCCGGCGTCCCGGCTCCTGGGGCAATGTTCGCGAACTGATGAGCGGCGTCGGCCAGACCAGCCGCGCCGCCCGGCGACAGCTCGTCGCGCTCAATCGGCAGACACTCTCGCAGCTCGAGCAGATCCTGCCGGCGGCGGCGGGCGAGCAGCTCAGGGAGGCGTACGAGCGCCGCGCCTTCCCGGAAGTCTTCACGAACGCCGATGCCACGCTGGCCGCGCTCGATCGAGCCATGGCTCTGGAAGACCTGACGATCGAGCAGCGCTCGGCCATCACGGAAATCATCACAGAGAGTCGGGCGTCCTATGCGCAGATCTGTCACCAGATGGTCGAACTCCGCTCATCCGCATTCACCGACGACCAGGCCGATCAGGGACCCGGTCGCTGGCGCACCTGGATGGAGCGGAATCGCTCGATGGAGAAGACCAAATCGGAACAGGAGGACCTGGATGGCAAGGTGCTGGTACGGCTCCGCGCCCTGCTGAGCGCGGAACAGCAGCGCCAGGCGCGTCTGAACGGCAGGGACGAAGAAGGCTGACCTGCGAGTGGAGTCGATCGCACTCCGCCTCTTCCTGGTCTGGTGCCGAATCCGTTCCCCTGGGGGCTCTCTCATTCCCCATCCAAGTTGCACCGCGGAGGGCCGCGGAGAGCGCGGAGAGGGGAGATGAGCCAGGACTCACGATGGACTTCGACACGTTGATTGGCGGCGCGACTCGTGCACCGGGAAAGGGATTCTGTTCCTTGTCGAACTGAGGAAACGTCGATCGAGCAGGCACCAACGCTCACTCCTCCCTCCGCGGCCCTCCGCGGTGAATCCCTCTCCGGAGGCTTCGGAGGCGCTCGGCATGGACGCTGCGAAGCGTCTTTTGGCCTGTCTTCCGCCAGTGGCGGTCGTAGACTTGCCCGACCCGAACGGATGGTGGGCTGATTCTTCTGGAATCGAAATCAACGAGGCAGGAGTGCGGATCATGGCGGCAATCAGTGTCAGCAGTATGGACAAAGGCGTGCGGATGAGCGCGGTGGGGTGGCTCGGCTGGATCCTGACGCTGCTGCTGTCGATCAGCGCGTTCGGGCAAGGAACCTCGGGGACGCTGCCCGATCCGATCAGCACCTCGGAATTGCAGCGCTATGCCATTCGGCTGCAGCTGAGCCCTCAGCAATTGCAGGCCGCCGAGTCATTGCATGATCAGTACAAGCGCGAATTCCGGATGCTGCGCGACGGCGAGATCTCGACCTTCCTGAAGGACATGCGCAAGCTCCAGGGCAATGGCATGATGCCCAGCCGGGACACCATGGAGGAGTTCCTGGATCGCATGGACAAGCTCTTCAAGAAGATCGAGCTGCTCGACAACCGGCTCTTCGATCAGCTTCAGAGCATTCTCACCGACGAGCAGCTCGCGATTATGCCGCGGGTCCGCAAGGCCCGGCAGCGCAATCGCTACGGCGAGCCGCAGATGATGGCCTTCGCCGGCGCCCGTCCCGCGGACATCAGCGAGCTCATTCTCGATCTCGATCTGACGGCCGAAGAGCAGGCGGCGGTCGACCCCATCGCGATCACCTACGAGAGCCGCCTCACGACGCAGATGGAGAAGCTCTACGAGGCGACGAGCACGACGTACAAGGACATCTTCGAAGCGCTCGAAACACACGGCTTCAACGAGGAGTCGCTGCGCGAGAACCCCGAGAAGGCCATGGAGATGATGGAGACGATGCGGACGGTGATGGAAGAGATCGCCCGCAAGGCGATCGACCTGGCCAACGGCATTCATCAGCTCAACGCGACGACCTACCCCCGCGTTCGCGCGGTCATCAGCGCCCCCCAGGCGGCGCGGTTGCGATCCGCCTACCTGCACCGCTCGTACGCCGAGATCGCCCACACGCTCGACTGGGATCTGTCGGTGTACGACGCAGGGCGTGAGGACGAGCAGCTGACCGAGCAGCAGCGGAGTGATCTCACGGCCCTTCGCGCTCAGGCGGATCAGAAACTCGATCGGCTCGCGACCGAAGGTATGAAGATGATGGACGAGTTCCGAGAGTCGCACTCGGTCTTCGACATGGACGCCGAGTTCTGGCAGGAGCGCCAGAAGAAGATCCAGGAATTCACGCAGAAGGTCGCGGAGGCGAAGGGCGAAGCGGACACTGGTGTGCTCGCCTTGCTGGGGCAGGAGACTTTGAATCGACTGCGGCACGAGGGGGCGCTTGCGGCTGCGGACAAGACGACCGACGTCGGCGCCAACGAACCGGACCAGGCGGACTCCGATGCGTACTCCTGGGGCGCCGACCAGTTCCTCCCTCCCAAGATCGGAGCGGGCCACCTGCATCTCTACGGCGATCTCCTGGAGCTGGACGACGACCAGCGCGTGCTCCTCGAGGCGCTGCACGAAGACTACCTGGAGCAGTTTGCGGCGATCGAGCGCGACGAGATCGCGGCGATCACGTCCGCCCAGCAGCAGCTCTGGAAGTTCGACGAAAGCGGCACGACGACAGTTCCCCCCAGCGACGAACAGATCGACTCGGTCTACGCTGCGCGACAGCGGGCCCTTGATGCGATCCGCCGCGTGGACCAGGCGTTCCTGGACAACGTGCAGGAGGTGCTGGCCGGCGGGCAGTTCACCGAGGCGATGGAGCGCGTGCAACTCGCCCGCCAGTGCGAGATGTTCCGCCGGGGCGGACAGGAGACCGGCTACGGCGCTTCGGGAGGTCCGACCGATGTCGATCTGGTGATGCTCGTGCGTCGTCAGAAGCTTGCCCCGGACAGCGCCAAGTTGCTCGCCCCCATTCTGCTCTCCTACCAGCGCTCCGCGCTGACCGCGCTGGCCAATCGCCACGCGCGTGCCCTGGAGTTGCAGAAGGCCAACGAGCGTTGGGGCGCCGAGATTCAGCGCCGCCAGGCGTCAGGCGAGTCGAATCCCTTCGAGTACATGGAGGTTCAGAAGGAGATCGTCGGCGATCGAGCCAGCAACCTTGCCGCGGCAAGTCGGGTGGTCGCTGATCTGAACAAGGCGACGATCGACCGCCTGGTGGACGCGCTGCCGCCCGAAGAAGCCTACCGGCTCCGTGACGCGTTCAACCTGCGGGCCTATCCGACGATCTTCACCGATCCCCTGGCCGTCGACCAGCCGCTTCGCCGCGCCGACCAACTCGGCGATCTGACGCCCGAACAGCGGGGAAAGCTCCAAGATCTGGCGGCCGAGTACCGGCCGGCGTACGCGGCGCTGTGCGACGCCATGGTTGACGTCGTCAGCGGACCCGGCAGCGTGATGGTGATGAGCTACCAGCCCGAAGATTGGACGGCGTTCCAGGCCCAGCAGGATGCCTTGAGCAAGCTGCGCTTCGACCGCACCGAGCTCAACGGTCGGATGCTGAGCCGACTTGGGCAGATCCTGAGCGAAGAGCAGATCAAGAAGATCGGTGGCCTACCGGATCTGGCCGCGCAGGGCGATTGACGCAGGAGGCCGGCTGACGAAACGGGAAGCGGAGCCGAGCTCGACTGAGCGCCATCGTGCACCTTCTTCCCATTCCGATGGCACTCAGATCCAGGTGCTCATCTCGTCGAGACGCTTGCGCTGCAGATCCGGAACCGTCGCGCCTTCCGCCGGATACCCCACGACGAGCACGAGGTAGGGGCGCTCGTGCGGCGGGCGGCCCAGGATCTCGTTCAGGAAGCCCATCGGGCTGGGCGTGTGCGTGAGGCAGGCCAGACCAGCGTGGTGGAGAGCGGTGATCAGGATGCCGGTCGCGATGCCCACCGATTCCGGCGTGTAGTAATTCTTCACCCGCTCCCCCTCCGCCGTGAGACCGTAGCGCTCGGCGAAGATGACGATCAGAAAGGGCGCGATCTCCAGGAAGGGTTTGTGCTCATCGGTTCCGAGCGGGGCCAGCGCGTCCAGCCAGTCTTCGGGCGCACGGCGCGTGTAGAACTCCCGCTCCTCTCTCTCTGCGCCTCCCGGATGCGTCGCTTGACCTGCGGATCGGACACGACCACGAAATGCCACGGTTGCCGGTGCGCCCGCTCGGCGCCGTACCCGCGGCAAGCACGCACTCCTCGATGATCTGCCGCGGAACGGGACGATCCGAGAAGTCTCGCACCGACCGTCGGCGCTGTACGTCGCGTCTGAATTCCTCGGCTCGGAGCCGCATCTGTTCCGGCGGATACTCCCGATACCCGGGGAGCGGGATGAAGCGTGGCTCGGTCATGGCGGAAGCGTAACACGCTCTGGCAGCCCGTTGAAGAATTCAGATCGCCACTTGAGCACTCATCTGGCGAAGCACGTCTTCAACGGGCTGCTCACTTCGTGCTGGTGAGGGTGAACCGGTGGCCGAGATGCGAGTGGTACGCCACGTTGTGCAGCCCCACGCGACGAGCCAGCTCGAGGGCTTCGCTCCGAGTGAACCCCGCCTCGACGCTGACGCGGGCGTCGTGGCGGACGACTGCCGGCACGCCGAACGTCAGGAGGCGCACGCCGATCCGTCCCACCGCGCCCGGACCAGATCGTTCCAGATGAGTCCCCGCTGCGCGAGCCGATCCATGATCCGCAGCACGGTCATCACCTGCAGGTCACTCAGGTGATGGAGGAACATACCCGCGTGCGCGAAGTGGAACGACCCCACGTCGAATCGGTCCATGAGCTGCAGGGCGTCCGCCTGAAGCAGCTCGACGTCGCGGCGCTCTCCGATCAGCTCGCGTGCGAGCTCGAGCGTCGTCTCGTGCAGGTCGACCGCCGTCACGTGAACGCGGCGCCCCTCCTGCTCGGCCCATCGCACGATGGCCAGGGGAATGTCGGCCGAGCCGGTTCCGATGTCGATGACGCGCACGACCTGATCGCGGGGAAGCGGGGCGACCCACCGGCGAAGGGAAGCGACCGCGACCCGGGAGCCACCCAGGCGGCGATTGACGAATCGAATGAAGCGGAGCGATCGCGCCAGCTCCTCGCGATCGATACCCGGATCGTCCATGAGTTCCGGCGTCCGCCGCCGCGCTGTCACGGAACTCACGCCGAACCACCGACGGAAACCCGGACTCTCGACGCCTCCGCGCTGGCGATTCGCTTCAATGGCATCCGGCTCACGGCGGCATGATACCGACCGCGCTGCCCCTGCATGGTGCTTCAGGCGGCGGGGATTCTTGGTCGTCCACGCTCGGCGCCGGTACACTACTCTTCGATGCCCACCCCCACTGCTCACGGCCCACGATCCTCGGACGTGGAGGCGAATGCCGAGCGCGAGAAGCGCAGCGCACCGTCAGTCGAGCCGGCGCTGCCCACCGCCAGCCAGCCCGGACCGCGCGGCAAGCCGGTCAGCATCCCAATGCTGGCGCGCTGGGCGATGGAAGGCCAGAAGTTCGCCTGCCTGACGTGCTACGACGCCACCACCGCGCGGTGGCTCGAGTCGGCGGGCGTTCCGGTGCTGCTCGTCGGAGACACGGCGGCGGAGGTGATTCTCGGACTGCCGGGAACGATCCACGCGCCGCTCGACTTCCTCATCATGCTAACCGCCGCGGTCAAGCGCAGTGCGCCGAACACGCTGGTCATGGGGGACATGCCCTTCATGAGCTACCAGGCGGAAGAGGGCGAAGCCCTGCGCAACGCCGGTCGCTTCATGACGCAGGGGAGCGCGGATGCGGTCAAGCTCGAAGCCGATTCGTCCTTTGCGCCGCTGATCGAGAAGATGGTCCGCGCCGGCATTCCGGTGGTCGGCCACGTCGGGGCGCGGCCGCAGCGGGTCAAGCTGACCGGTGGATACCGCTCAGTCGGGCGCACGGCGAGCGAGGCGCAGCGCCTCGTCGCCGACGCGGTCTCGTTGGAACAGGCGGGGGTATCGCTCCTGCTCATCGAGGCCGTTCCCGAAGAGGTGTCCAGACGAATCGTGGAGAAGACCACGGTGCCGGTTATCGGCTGCGGCGCCGGCCCTTCCTGTCACGGACAGATCGTCGTGCTGCAGGACCTGCTGGGTCTCACGGCCTGGCAGCCCGCATTCGCCCAGCCGCTCCTCGCTCTTGGCGAGCAGGTCGCGACGGCCGCCAGGCAGTGGATCGGCAATGTCGCCCGTTCCGAGCTCGGGGAGCACCCCTACCGGATGCAGGACGATGAATTGGAGAAATGGGATCCGCGGGGATGATCCATCGCGAGGGACGCGTATCCGCCGTGGGAAGATGGCCCGATCAGGGTGAGCATGCTGATCAGGCCGATGGTCCCTTGGGACCATGGATGACTCGACGGATGATTCGACGCCGCCGGACATCCGACGGAGCACTCGGGCCGCCTGGTCCCCCCATCTTGTTGTCGCAGGGTCGGAATCCCCGTCCTGCAACGGGACGAATACTATCTCTGTCCGCTCTCGCAGCCCCTGACGCAGGAGAATGACATGAGGCGAATCAACGGATACGGTCCGAGCCTTCTCGTGCTGGCGACGACCGCGGTCGTTCTTCTCGCCGGTCCGGCAGCGATCAAGCGGATCAGCTACGCGTACACCGAAGCAGAGATCATCCAGGCGAGCCAGCGGCTCGGCGATCAGACGATCCTCGAACAGATCAATCAGGCGTACCGCGACATTGCCACCGTCGTGGAGCCGTCGGTGGTCCACATCAGCGCCGAGCACATCGTCGAAGACGCCAGAGGCAACGGAGGCCGCCGGGCATCATCGGGCTCGGGCTGGCTCTTCGACGAGGAGGGTCACATCGTCACGAACCAGCACGTCATCGAAGATGCGAATCGCATCGAGGTGCAGCTCTTCAACGGGGTGATCAAAGAAGCGCAGATCGTTGGGACCGATCCGACGACGGACATCGCGGTTCTCAAGATCGAGGAGTCGCAGCTCCACCCCGCCGCGCGTCGGGATCTCACCGACAGCCCCGTGCGGCAGGGCGACATGGTGTTCGCCTTCGGCTCGCCGTTCGACTTTCGCTTCTCGATGTCATCGGGTGTCGTTTCGGGCAAGGGCCGATCCGTCGGCGTGATTCGCGATGAGCGGGGCCGTCCCTTCGGCTACGAGAACTTCATTCAGGTCGATGCGGCCATCAACCCGGGAAATTCCGGCGGTCCGCTGACCGACTTCCGCGGCCAGGTGATCGGCATGAATACCGCGATCGCCACTGGTCGCCGCACCCCCGGCAGCTTCGATGACGGGCAGTTCGCTGGAATCGGGCTGGCGATTCCAATCGAGATGATCGAGCCGGTGGTGACCCAGATCATCGAGAACGGTGTCGTGACCAAGGGCTTTCTCGGCCTGAGCGTGGTGGACCGCACCAACCTCCTTGAACACGAGCTGGACGTTCTGGGCCTCAACGTCTACGGCCTGATCGTGGGCGACCTGGACGAGAACAGCACGGCGCTGACTGCCGGCGTCCGCTGGGGTGACGTCATCACGCACGTCAACGGCACGCGGGTGAACAGCATCAGTCAGTTCCAGAGCATGGTGCAGGCGATGAAGAACCAGAGGGTCGAATTGACGATCTGGCGATTCGACTCCGAGCGGGACCAACTGCGGAAGTTGGACATCGCCCTCCCCGACGCCAGCCCCTGGACGCTGCTCGGCATGACGCTGCTGCAGGCCGACGACTCGGTGGGCGAGGCGATGGACCTGCTGGGCTTCGAGGGGCAGGGGGTCAAGGTGGCCACGCTGGTTCCGAACGCCCCGGCCCGCAACGCCGGTGTGCGGCGCGGCGACTTCATCACGCACGTCAACCGCACGCCCGTGGGTTCGGTCCAGCAGCTCCGTTCGCTCATCTCCTCCATTCGCCCGGGTCAGATCGCCACCCTGTCGATCTGGCGCTTCGATCCGCTGTCCCGGACCAGCGAGGTCCTGGAGATCGGCGTGCCACTGGCGCAGCTCGATGCCCGCAGCGTCACCGGACTTGCGCCAGGCATTCAGGATCCGAGCCGCATTCCAGCCCAGAACCAGCTGCCCCAACTGGGCATCGAGCGAATGGCGACGGCCACCCGCGCTGACGCGGGAGCTGGGCGTCCAGTTCCACGCGGGCGTGGTGATCCAGGCGATCGGGAGGGACCCGGAGCTCCAGAAGGAGTTTCCGCCGGGCACGATCATCGTCGAGGTCATGGAGCGACCGGTGGAGAACGTCGAGGAGTTCCTCAGCGCCCTCGACGACTACGATCTGCGCAACGGCGTGAGGGTCACGGTCATCCGGCCTGACGGCGACTTGAAGAAGCCTCGCCTGACGACCCGACCGTGAGCGAAGAGGCTGTCTCGAGTCCGACGCCTTTGCTCGAAGTCGAGCATCTGCAGGTGCACTTTCCGGTGCACCAGGGCATCCTCCAGCGACCCATTGGCGTCCTGAAGGCAGTCGACGACGTCAGCTTCACCTTGGACACCGGTCAGACGCTCGGACTGGTCGGCGAATCGGGCTGCGGAAAGACGACGGTCGGGCGGGCGATTCTCCGGCTGATTCCGATCGATCGTGGTCGGATCGCGTTTCAGGGACAGACGATCAACGACCTCCCGCGGCGGCAGATGCAGAAGCTGCGCCGCGAGATGCAGATCATCTTCCAGGATCCGGCGGGATCGCTGAACCCACGGATGCGGGTCGGCGAGATCGTCGCCGAGCCGCTGCTCGTGCACCACATCGCCGAAGGACCGGAGCTTCGCGACCGCTGCACCGATCTGCTCGAGCGCTGCGGACTCCCGGCCGACTCGGCGACAGCGCTACCCCCATGAGTTCTCGGGCGGCCAGCGACAGCGCATCGCCGTCGCCCGGGCATTGGCGTTGCAGCCGAAACTCATCATCTGCGACGAGCCGACCTCGGCGCTCGACGTCTCCATCCAGTCGCAGATCCTCAACCTGCTGGATGACCTGCAGGTGGAGTTCGGCATTGCGTACCTCTTCATCAGTCACGACATGGCCGTGGTCGATCACATCTGTGACCGCATCGCGGTCATGCGTCAGGGACGGATCGTCGAGATCGGCGATCGCGATGAGGTCATCGGGGCGCCGAAGCACGAGTACACCCGGACCCTGCTGTCCGCTGTCCCCGGGCGGTCGACTCACGCCGCGTCGGCCTGACGGCACAGGGCCCGTGGCCGTCCCCAGCGCCGGGCCGTTGACGAGGCCTGACCCCCATGTCAGACTCCGGCTCATGGACGCCGAGAACACGTTCCATCTCGCGCTCAGCGACGGCCGTCAGTTCGGGCCGGCCACGATGGAACAGATCCTCCAGTGGGCCCGGGAGGGTCGCGTGCCGAAGGATGCGCTGCTGCGCGCAACGGACGGCAGCGAGCCGCAGTCGGTTCTGGCACGACCGGAGCTGCGAATGGTGCTCGAGGCTCCACCCACCGTCTCGACCGGTGTCTCCGCCAGTGCCTCGAGCGGGCGCGGTCCGGCACTCATCCCCTACCGCAACGGACCTGCCCTCGCTGGTTATTACGTCGCGGTCGTCTCGCTGATCCCCTGCCTGGCCCTCGTGACCGGACCGATCGCGGCCACCCTGGGCATCGCCGGATGGATCAAGGTCCGGAAGAACCCCGACGTGCGGGGAACGGCGCACGCGATCGTGGCGATCGTGCTCGGTCTGCTCACGTTCGGCGCCAACGTCGCCCTGATCGTTCTCTTCAGGTACAGATAGCCGCCCGTTGAACAGGTGCTTTCGCGATGATCTGAGTTTCTCAACGTGAACCAGCTGCCGGCGGTCGCACCGGCGATGCTCGTCTCGGATCGGAGGATGTCATGAAACAGTACCTGGATCTGGTGCGACGCGTGCTCGAAGAGGGGCTCGAGAAGCGCGATCGCACCGGCACCGGCACGCGCAGCATCTTCGGACATCAGATGCGCTTCGAACTGTCCGAGGGCTTTCCGCTCATCACGACCAAGAAGGTGCACCTGAAGTCGATCATCTACGAATTGCTCTGGTTCCTGCGCGGCGACACGAACGTCGGCTACCTGAACGAGCACGGCGTGCGCATCTGGGACGAATGGGCGGACGAGCACGGCGACCTCGGACCGATCTACGGCTACCAGTGGCGCTCCTGGACCGGCGCCGACGGCCGGCACGTCGACCAGATCGCGGCGGTGATCGATCAAATCGTCCGGAAACCGGATTCGCGACGTCTGCTCGTCAGCGCATGGAACGTCGGTGATCTGGACAAGATGGCCCTGGCGCCCTGTCACGCGCTCTTCCAGTTCTACGTTGCCGACGGCCGGCTCTCATGCCAGCTCTACCAGCGCAGCGCCGACGTCTTCCTCGGCGTGCCGTTCAACATCGCCTCCTACGCGCTGCTCACGCTGATGATCGCCAGCGTCACCGGGCTCGCACCGGGGCAGTTCGTGCACACATTCGGCGACGCGCATCTGTACCTCAATCACCTCGATCAGGCCGAGGAGCAGCTGCGTCGCTCGCCCCGTGCCCTGCCTCGGATGACGATCCGGCCCCCCGTTTCGGGATCGATCTTCGACTTCCGGTACGAGGACTTCGAGCTGGTGAACTACGACCCCCACCCGCACATTCCGGCTCCGATTGCCGTGTGAACCCAGGTGACGAACGTGATCTCGATCGTCCTGGCCATGTCGGAGAACCGGGTGATCGGCCGCCGCGGACGGCTGCCCTGGCACCTGCCCGAAGATCTGAAGCGGTTCAAACGGCTGACCACCGGTCATCACGTGATCATGGGGCGCCGGACCTTCGAATCGATCGGGCGCCCGCTTCCAGATCGAACGACGGTGGTGATCAGCCGCCGCCGCGACGACCGGCCAAAGGGCGTCACCGTGGCCTGCTCGCTCGAGGAGGCGATCGAGCGGTGCGGCGCGGATCCGGAGATCTTCGTCATCGGCGGGGCAGAGATCTACCGGCTCGCCTGGTCCGTGGCGGATCGAATCTACCTGACTCTCGTGCGGGCGCACGTCGAGGGCGACGTCCTGGTCGAGGAGATCGATCTCACCGGCTGGCGGCTCGTCGGCGAAGAGCACCATGCCGCCGATGAACGGCACCCGTTCGCGTTCGATTTCCTGACCTACGAGCGAACACCGTCGACCATCATCCCTGCTCCGGATTCGTGACCTCTCGAACTTCTTCGATGGGGATGGAGATCAGGCCGATCGTCGGCTCCTCCGGGCCGAGCTGGATCTCGACCAGTCGCACCGGAGTCGGTTCGACCGTCCGGAAGATGCCGCCCGCGTTGAAGACCCTGCCGTACACGTCGTAGAAGTTCCACAGCGAGAGCTGAATGGTCTCCCCCGCGATCATCGAATCGACGTGCGCCATGTAGCGCTGGTTGACCCAGAGGTCGAAGTCCTCGTAGCTCCGGGCGGTCGAGTTGACGATCTGTATCTTGGTTCCGTCGCGGAAGACCTGGATGTCGACGGTCTCCGTCGTGTGCTGCTCGAAGGGATAGGGGCGGGTCGCTCGCAACGGGTCGTAGCTCTGATGCGCACACGCCGCCAGCCCCGCCGTCATGATCACGATGATCACGATGGCCACGATGGCCACCACGATGGCAGGGGCCAGGATCTCGCTCGTACACCACCTCATTCCGGCCAGTGTATCAGGAGCGCTTCCCCGGTGGAGTGGGAGCATTCATGTCGGCTTCACCCTCGATGCGTTCTCTCTGGGTTCTATGATGGATTCGATCATGAGCGCACCGCATGTACCTCCGGAACAGTACGCCCGTTCCGTCACCGTCGATCCCCGCGTGCCGGCGCTCGTGCCGCGCTTCGATGCACCCTTCTTCCAGGCCGGTCTTGCAGGCTACTCCGACGGTGCGATGCGTCTGATCGCCCGCCGCCACGGTTGTCCCTTCTGCGTCACCGAAGCCCTGCTCGATCGCACGCTGATCAGCGGAGGCAAGGGGCGAACGCGGGAGGATCCCGATCTGCTTGCCGAAGAGTGCGGCTCGGGCGAGCTGGAGGACAACCGTGCCGCAGGTCTGCACGACCATCCCATCGCGGGACAGATCATCGGAAGCCAGCCGGAGGAGATGGCCCGCGGCGCCGCCCTCCTCGCGACCATGGGGTACGAGGTGATCGACGTCAACCTCGCCTGCCCCGTGCGGAAGATCCGGCGGCGCAACCGCGGCGGCCATCTGCTCGCGCACGCCGAAGAGGCGGTGGCGATCCTTCGGGAGGTTCGCGAGGCGGTGCCGGTGTCGATCCCAACCACGGTGAAGCTCCGGCGGGCGTACGACGACACGCCGGAGATGGCAGCGGAGTTCGAGCGGATCTTCGATGCGGCGTACGAGCTCGGCTACGCCTGGACCACCGTTCACTGCCGCACCGTCAAGCAGAAGTACCAGGGACCGGGACGGTGGTCGTTCCTGACCGAACTCGTTCGGCGCCATCCGGATCGGATCATCTTCGGCTCCGGTGACGTGTGGACGGTCAAGGACATCTTCGCCATGCTCCAGAGCACCGGCGTCACGGCGGTCAGCGTGGCCCGGGGCTGCATCGGCAATCCGTGGATCTTCCGTCAAGCCCGCGCGCTGATGTCCGGCCAGCCGGCCCTTCCTCCCAGCCTGAGCGAACAGCGCCGCGCGCTGCTCGAACACTTCGATCTCGCCGTCGCCCTGCACGGAGAACGGGCGGCCAGCCGCATGATGCGCAAATTCGGGATCAAGTTCTCTCACCACCACCCGCGGGGCGAAGACGTGCGAAGCGGCTTCATCCGGTGCCGGTCGATCGCGGACTGGCGGGAGGTGCTCGACCGACACTACGGCGAGCTCGAGCCGATCGCAATCGATGGCGAACGCACCCCTTCTCTCTCTGCGGCCCTGGACACCTCGCCATGCACAACGAACTGATCGAATACGCCGAGAACGACACCGAGCTCGAGGGGTACCTGTGCTTCGATCCGACCGGAACCGGCCAGCGGCCCGGCGTGCTCGTCGCCCATGCGTGGGGAGGGCGGGACGCGTTCGCGGAAGAGAAGGCCGAAGAGCTCGCGCGACTCGGCTACGTCGGCTTCGCCCTGGATGTCTACGGCAAGGGCGTGCTCGGTTCTGGTCCCGAAGAGAACGCCAAGCTCATGCAGCCCCTCATCGACGACCGGGCCCTGCTGCGACGTCGTCTGGCGCCGCCCTGAACACGCTGCGTCACCACGACATGGTCGATCCGCACCGGATCGGCGCGATCGGATTCTGCTTCGGAGGGCTCTGCGTCCTCGACTTGGCGCGGAGCGGCGCCGCGGTCAGGGGCGTTGTCGCGTTCCACGGTCTGCTGCAGGGAGCGCCGAAGGTGCCATCCGAAACGATCAGCGCGAAGGTCCTCGTCCTGCACGGTCATGACGATCCGTTCGCACCGCCGGAGCAGCTGGCCGCGTTCTGCCGGGAGATGACCGAAGCGGGCGCGGACTGGCAGGTACACGTCTACGGCCGGACCCAGCACGCCTTCACCAACCCCGCCGCCAACGATCCCAAGCTCGGCACCGTCTACAACGAGACCGCCGACCGGCGGAGCTGGCTCGCGATGCAGGGACTCTTCGACGAGGTGCTGCGCTGAGAGCAATGGAGGATAGTGGGGACAGCCTCCCGTCTTCCCCGCTGCCCAATGAACCGCGCACGACCTCTTCCCTCTCCGTGGCCCTCCGTGGCCCTCCGCGGTGAATGGCTCTTCAGGCGGCGTCGGGTGCATAAGCAAAATGCACCGTTCCGCGCAAGGAGTCTTCCTTGCGGAGAACTGCATGTACCCCACGGCGTTCTAGCGCGCGATGCGCCGCAGCTCGCGTCGCTGGTCGCCGCTCAGCAGCGCTTCGAGCTCGGCGACGGCGGCCGCTTCCAATGCCGAGCGCTCGCCTGAGTTCTTGAGCAGGCGCTCATACAACTCTCGCGATGCCGAGTCGTTCAGCTCGCTCATGCCCGTGAGGGGATGGATGATCCGCTTCTGCTGAAGCCGGCCCTGGATCATGGCGGTGATCGCATCCTCCACGAGCCGGCTCCGCCGCGTCTGGTACTCCTGATCGATGCGCATCGCCGCCTGGATCACCTCGCCCGCGACATCCTGCTTCGTGATCCAGTCGAGGCAGCGCTCGACCTGCTGATCACGGTACATCCACGGAAACGCGGCGCGGCGGAACCGCTCCCGCCAGCGCCGCCGCGCGGCCTCGCCCCCCGCACTCGCAGCCAGCTCTCCTACTCGAGCGACCGTCCGCCGGTTGAGCTCGTCGAAGCGCTGCCAGCGCAGAATGGCCTGCCGCTCCGCATCCCGCCGAGCCGACTCGTCTCCACGGATCCGCGCGATCCGTTGCGCCATGACCCCGGCGCGATCGGCAACGGCGCACTCCAGCAGCAGAGCGTTCATCTCCGCCGCGTACGCCGCAGCCACCGGGGCCAGCGCCTCCGGCCGCACGCCCGCAAGCTCCTCGGCCTTCGCCGCCTCCATCAGCTCGATCACGTCGACTCCGTCACCGGCATACTCCGGCGATCGCTCCTGCGCCTCGCCGTGACCGCAGGAGGAGCTCCCGCCACAGGTCGACCAAGGGCTGCTCCAGCTGCTGCTGCTGAGCCTCGTCGAGAATGCCTCGGAGTGAACCGAGCAGTTCTTCGAGCAGGGCGTCCGACCCTTCCCAATGGCGCCGGTACACCTCGAGCACCGCGATCCGGATCGCGCGAGCTGCTCCGGATCCATCCGCGCCCGCCCCGCGAAGACGTCGGCCATCCGCTCTCGTCCGGCCTGGTCCGCCTCGGCATCCACCGCCTCGGCCAGATCACTGATCGCTGCGGCGTAGTCGTTGAACAGCATCTCCGCCACGAAGCGCTGCGACTGATCGAGGTCGAGCGGCCCCACCAGGGTGGCGAACTGCGTTCGATCGATCCGCGGCTGGAGATGATCGAGGGCCGATTCCCCCGGTGCCCCCGCGCAGTGACGGTGCCGCCACCGCCAGGAGCACCAGCGCGAGCAGGGCGAACAGACCCCCACTGCTTCGTTCGATCATGCGTCTCTTCCCATCGACGTTCGAGGGCGATTATACGGCCGCACGCTCCGCCCGCGGGTCAGCCGCGGGGATGGTGCTTCCTGATGACCTCGCGAAGCCGACTCCGATCGACGTGCGTGTAGATCTGGGTGGTGGCGATGTCGCTGTGGCCGAGCAGCTCCTGCACGACGCGCAGGTCCGCTCCTCCCACGAGCAGATGGGTGGCGAAGCTGTGACGGAGCATGTGCGGGTGCGCGCGGTGGAGTCCGGCCCGCGCCGCGTGCCGTCTTACGATCTGCCAGACCGCGACCCGCTCCAGGGGTCGGCCGGTGTTCGAGAGCAGCAGACGCTCTCGGTCGCGTTGATCTCCAAAGCGGGTCAGGTGCGGATAGAGCTCTGACTGGTACTCGTCGATGGCCTTCACGGCCGGCCGCCCGATCGGTACGAGACGCTGCTTGTTGCCCTTCCCCGTGACGAGGAGCACGCCGAGTGTCCTGTTGTAGTCCCGTCGGTGCAGCGCTCCCACTTCCGAAGCGCGCAGCCCACCGGCGTACATGATTTCGAGCATCGCCCGGTCGCGAAGCCAGAGCCTCCCGCATTCGGCGGTCGGCGCGGCGAGCAGCTGCTGTACTTGCTTCGGCGTGAGGACGTCCGGGAGTCTTCGCCAGCGGGTCGGCGTTTCCAGGAGCAGCGCCGGGTTCTCCGCCAGCTCCCGGTTCGCCTGGGCAAAGCGGAAGAAGACGCGAATGGTCGCCAGATGCCGCGCAATCGAGCTGGGTTGCAGCTTCCGCTGCTGGTGGAGGGCGCGCAGGTGCTCGGCCAGGTCGCCCGCGGTTACGGCGCCCAGGGTCCCGATGTTCCGCTGCCGAAGGTGCGCGACGAGATCGGCGAGGTCGCCGCCGTACGCCTCGAGGGTGGCCGGCGCGAGGCCCGCTTCCACCCGGAGAAACTTCAGGAACTCACGTACCGGTTGCTCGAAGGGGCAGGGCGCTTCCATTGGCAGTGACCGCGATCAGCGGTACCGGGCGACGATCACGACGGCCGCTTGCCCGCTCGTCGGTGATCTGGATGTACATCGGGCAGGTGGTGAAGGCCCCGAAGCACACGCAGAACGCTTGATCGATCCTGCCCAGGCTGAACCGGCTGCTGCACCGGGGATCATCGTGATTCACGTACGGACAGGCGCCCCTGTTCCTCGCTGCGTCATCCATGACCAGCTCCTATGTCA
Source organism: uncultured Planctomycetota bacterium (assembly GCA_963697235.1). Lineage (GTDB taxonomy): Bacteria > Planctomycetota > Phycisphaerae > Phycisphaerales > SM1A02 > CAVONJ01. The sequence continues at coordinate 107,295 of CAVONJ010000023.1, read as the reverse complement.
GACATGCTATCGGTCACGCCACCGGCCAGGGGTCAAAACTTGGCCGCGACCGGCGCCGCCTGCCCCTGCCCCTGCCCTTGCCCCTGCCCTTGCCCCTGCCCTTGCCCTTGCCGCCCTCGGCACCGCAAGCCAAGGCCAGGTGCGTCGAAGGCTCCCAGGAGGAAACTCACCGCGGAGAACCGCGGAGGGCCGCGGAGGGGTCGAGTCAAACCGAGTGGGCGTTCGGACTCCTTCGTACTCGAGCGCCGCGCGAGGCGATTCAGTCCTCGAGTCCCAATCGGCGCCATCTCGCCCCTCAGCGGCCCTCCGCACCCTCCGTGGTGAATGTCGCTGCTCGAATGCGTGGGCATGGCCAGGGGGGCATGGCGAGGCCGGCACGCCTTGCGCGGTGGGCGGAACATGCCGCCTTCCGGCCGGTGAATCGCCCCTGTCGGCAGCGCCGGAGGCCGGCATGGCCCTTGCTTCCCGTCCAACGAACGGGAGGAGCACTCGTGAACTACGGCCTGTATCTCTCCGCATCCGGCGTCCTCAACAACCTGCATCGCCAGGACGTGCTGACCAACAACCTGGCCAATGTCGAGACGACCGGGTTCAAGCCCAATCTCGTGGTCACCCGCCAGCGGGAGCCGGAGCGGCTCGAGTCCGGCGTTCCGGCCGAGCCGCAGTGGCTGCTCGAGCAGCTCGGCGGCGGGCTGCTGCAGGACCGCTCGCGAGTGGAGCTTCGACCGGCATCCCTGAAGGCGACGGGCGGGCCGCTCGATCTGGCCATTCAGGGCGACGGCTTCTTCGTCGTCGCCGGCGCTGCGGACGAGGGCGCGGGGGACGTCCGTCTCACTCGCGATGGACGATTCTCGACCAGCGAGGAGGGCGTGCTCGTCATGGCCGCCAACGGACGGGCGGTGCTCGACGGCGATGATCGACCGATCCACGTCGCGGGCAGCGGACCGCTCGACGTCGATGCCGACGGAACGCTGAAGCGCAACGGCCGAACGATCGGACGACTCCAGATCGCGGCGGTCGACCCGGATCAGCTCGTCAAGACCGGCGACAACCTACTGCGTACGAGCGGCCCGCGAGGGGTCGCCGACGGCGCCGTGCAGCAGGGGTACCTCGAAGACAGCGCCGTCGATGCCGTTCTCACGCTCAGTCAGCTCATCACGACATCCCGCGCCGTCGAAGCCAACGCCCGGATGATGCAGTACCACGACTTCATCATGGGCCAGGCCGTCAACACGTTCGGTCGCGTCGCCTGAATCGTTCGAGCGGCCCGGTCCGCTCGCAGATGGAAAGGGAACCACACCCATGGCCTATGTCGCCTTGCATTCGGCCGCCACCGGACTCACCGCGCTGAGCACCGCCCTCGACGTCGCCGCCAACAACCTGGCGAACGTCAACACGAACGGCTTCAAGAAGAGCCGGGCCAACTTCCAGGATCTGCTGTACGTGGAGCTGAAGCAGCCCGGCGTCGAGAACACCAACGGCGATCAGCGCCCGACCGGTCTCTACGTGGGGCTGGGGGTCGAGGTCTCCGGCACCCAGGTGGATTTTCGGCAGGGTTCGCCGATCGCTTCGGACCGGCCGCTCGATCTGATGATCGACGGGGACGGGTTCTTCGTCGTCCAGGTGGCTCCCGACATCGGCGAAGGACTGGCGTACACCCGCGCCGGGACCTTCTCGCTGAACTCCGACGGCGAGATCGTCCTGGCGAACAACGAAGGCCAGCGGCTCTTCCCCGACATCGTCGTGCCCGACGGCGCAACGGCGCTCACCGTCTCCGATGACGGCATCGTCAGCGTGGCGGTTCCCGGCCAGACCGATCCGGTGGAGCTGGGACAGATCGAGCTGGCCACCTTCATCAACCCGCAGGGGCTCCAGGAGATCGGGCAGAACCTCTATCTGCCCAGCGCTGCCTCCGGACCCGCCGAGATCGGACCGCCCTTGGAGTTCAATCGAGGGCGCATCCTCCAGGGGTTCCTCGAGAGCTCGAACGTCGATCCGGTGTTCGAGCTGGTGAATCTGATCCGCACCCAGCGAGCGTTCGAGATGAACAGCCAGTCGATCCAGGCCGCGGACGAAGCCCTGCAGATCCTCGGCAACCTCCGCCGGTTCTGATCCTCGCCCCTGAGCTGACCTGAGCATCGACCCCAATGACCCGACGAGCAGAACGACAGATGAAACAGCGAGTGAGACAGCACGTGAGACAGCGACAGACACGCCGACTCGCACAACGAGGACGAGGGACCATGAACGAGAGACTCCAGCACCTGACCGCGGCCGTCTGGCTGCTCCTGACCTCCGTCGCCACCGCGGACACGATCACGATGAGGGCCAAGGCCCACGTGACGCCGGACGCAAAGGACGTGCGTCTGTCGGACGTCGCCGACCTGGACGGACCGCGGGCGGAAGCGCTCGCCGACCTGGTGGTCGTGCCCATCGACGCAGCGCAGAACGAGTTGACCCTCACCGTAGCGCAAGTGCGGCAGGCGCTCGACCAGGCGGAGGTGCACTGGGGCAAGGTGCACCTGAGCGGCCGAGCGACCGCCCTGCAGCGACGTCACGACTCCGCAGCGCCGCCGCCGCAGGCGATGAGCGCCGTGTCGCTGAGCGCCATGCAGATCGAGCCAGAGTCGGTGTGGACGGCGCCGGAGAGCCAGCTCGAAGGCGGGCCCGGAACCGAGGCGGAGCACGAGCTGGAGCTCGGTGTGGCGGGCTTCATCGACGAGCCCACGCTGCGAGGCGAGGTCGTGCGTCTGATCGCCCGGGAACTGGGGCTCACGCCTGACGCCCTTCAAGTCCTCTTCAGCGACCGCGACGCGACCACGCTGCAGATCCCGACATCGACCTACCGATTCGAGATCGAGCCGCTGGGCAACCTCACCGGCGAGCGCGTGGAGATCAGCGTTCGCGGCTGGCGGGACGGCAAGATCGACAAGCGGTGGATCCTCTCGACGATCATCCACATTCGCGCCGAGGTGCTCCGACCGGTCCGGGAGATCCCGCGGGGGCAGACGATGAGCGAAGGCGATGTCGAAGGACAGCTCGAATGGCTCGCGCCGCCGGCGGCCGCCTCGGTGCTGCGGCGGGAGGAGCTGAGCGGTCTCGTCACGACCGTGCGCGTGAAGGCAGGCGAGCCGCTGACGCGGTCGCACCTCGCCGCACCGGTGCTGGTCAAGCGCGGCGATCCGGTGATGGTCCGCTGCATCGTGGGCGGTCTCGTGCTCTCCTTGAAGGCGGAAGCCCGCACCGAGGGTGTCGAGGGACAGGCGATCGAGGTCCGCAAGCTCGGTGAACGGCAGACCTTCCTCGCCACCGTGACCGGGGCCGGAGAAGCGGTCGTCGAGGTCGGCCGCAACTGAACGAACGAATCAGGAGCAACACCATGCGTACCCCACTCACAGTCCGGACCGTTCCGCTCTTGATCGGCGTCGCTCTTCTGGCGCCGAGGGCGCCGTCGCGCAATCCGACGCTCCGTCCAGCTCGCTCCTGGCCCAGGCAATCAACCAGCGGGTGGCCGCCGTCGGCGCCGCGCCGGCCGTGACTGCGGTCAGCCTCTTCGACGTCGCCCCGCCCGAACCGCGCATCTTCGCCAAGCACGATCTCCTGCAGATCATCGTCCGCGAGACGAGCCGCTCGCAGAGCACGCAGGAGCTCGACACCCAGAAGACCTTCGACATCCTGGGCGAGATCAAGGACTTTCCCAACCTGCAGCTCTCGGACCTGCTGAATTTCCAGATGTACGCCGGACGGACCGACAATCTGCCCAAGCTCGAAATCGGCTTCGAAAAGGACTTCCAGGGCGACGGGACGTACGGGCGGAGTGACGACGTGGTCGCGCGGCTCAACGCGGAGGTGATCGAGGTCCTGCCCAACGGCAACCTCGTGCTCGAAGCACGCACGGAGATTCAGAATGATGAAGAGCGCTCGGTGATGACGGTCACCGGCATCTGCAGCGCCGCCGACGTGACCGCCGCGAACACGGTGCTCTCCAGCCAGATTCACGACCTCAAGGTGTCGAAGATCAACAGCGGAGAGCTCAAGAAGACAGTCGAAAAGGGACTTGTCGCGAAGTTCTTCGACTTCCTCTTCGCCTGGTAGCTCGCACTTCTCACCGACTTCTCGCGAGGCAGCTCAGCAGACGTTCGCAGCGAAGAGCTGACCAACAGTCCGGGACAGGTCCCGTCGAGTCGAGCACGAGCGAACCGCGTTACGGCTGGTCAGGGATATTCCAGCCGGCGATCGAAGAAGTGGAGCCTCGCTGCCTGTTTCGCGCGGTGGAGCGTCTCCTCTGCTCGTCGGTTGGCCCGCTCACAGCCGGACTTCAGGATCTCGAGGATGACGGCGTCATCTCCCTCGTATTGACGCCGGCGCTCCCGCATCGGCTCCAGCAGGTCGTTGATGGCATCCGCGACCTCCATCTTGACGTGGCCGTCGCCGATGTTGTCGCCGGTGGCGTACGCCCGCTCGAGCGTCGCGACCCGCGTCGGGTCCGGAATGAAGGTGCGGACGTACTCGAAGAGCGCATTGCCGACGTCGCCCGGGTCGGTCGGCTGCTGCCGTCCGGTGAAGAGCTTGCCCAGCTTCTTCCGGATCTGCTTGTGCGTGTCGGTGATGAAGATGGCGTTGTTGAGCGACTTGCTCATCTTGTTCATGCCGTCGGTCCCGACCAGACGGCCGATCGTGCCGACGTCCGCTTCGGGAATGGGGAAGACGCCGCCGAGCTTCTCGTGGTCACGGTCTTCGGCCTGGTCCGAGACGCCGCAGTACATCTGGTTGAAGCGTCGGGCGACCTCCCGCGTCAGCTCGATGTGCGGCACCTGGTCCTCGCCGACCGGAACCTGGTGCGCCGCGAAGGCGAGGATGTCCGCCGTCTGACCGACCGCGTAGAGCGGGAACCCGAAGCTGTAGTTCTCGCCGAGGCCCTTGACGCGGATCTCGTCCTTGAGCGTCGGATTGCGCATCACGCGGTTGAACGGCAGGAGCATCGCGAAGAGGTAGGTCAGCTCCGAGATCGCCGGCACCTCGGTCTGGAGGAAGATCGCCGACTTCTCGGGATCGATGCCCATCGCCAGGTAGTCGCGCACGATCTCCAGGCAGTCGCGGTGGATCTCGTCGGGCTTGTCCGCCCGCGTCGTGAACGCGTGCATGTTGGCGATGATGAAGTAGCAGTCGTGGGTGTCCTGCAGCTCGACGCGCCGCTTCACCGATCCCACGTAATGGCCGAGATGGAGCTGTCCGGTCGGCGTGTCGCCGGTGAGGATCCGAAGCCGCTGATCCGCCGAGATCCCCAGCTCCGATCGAGATGATGTCGTGGTCCGCTTCACGGTGCGGTACTGTAGCAAGGTCTGCTCATGATGCGTGTAGCCGGTCGCGGGCAGCGCGAGCAGCAGGTTGCCGAGGTTGAACAGCGCGTGCATGACGAATGGCGCGAGCAGCCGTCCGCTCCGCTCGTACGCCCATCCGAATCCGAGCGAGAGGACGAAGAGCGGGACCAGGGCGTGGGGCGAAGCGATTGACCAGTGCATGGCCGCGAACGCGGCGCTCGTCAGCACGATCGCCGGCCACGGCCTCACGCCGAGTTGGCGGAGCACCTGCTGCACGAGACCTCGGTACATCACCTCCTCCAGGAGCGGTGCCATCACCACGACTCCGAAGACCGTCACTGCGAAGAACAGATCGCGGGGGCGCCGATCATGAGCTGGAGTGTCTGGTGGGCGACCACGTCGGGCGCCCGTCCCGTGATCAGCCTCTGCACGAGTCCCGCGGCCGCCGCCGCCGCCATCGCCAGCGGCCAGATCATCGCCAGCGCGATCGCGCCCAGTCCCACGGCGCGCCGATCGCGACCAGCGCCGGTCGGGCGATGGAGGAGTCGCCGCGACATTCAGGAGAAGATAGGGAATCGCCGCGAACAACTGGCCGACGTACGCCCCGACCATGGGACGCACCAGCGCTGCCAATCCCTCCGGCTCGACTGGCTCGGGGAGGAAACGGATCGACAGTGATGCGCCGACGCCGCCAGCACGAGCATGCACAGCAGCAGCGCGCCTCCGGCAGGAGGCGAGAGCGGCGCCGGGCGCTGCGGCGCCTCGGCCAAGCGGTACCAGCGACGGCCGATGATCAGGGCAAGAACGACGACCGCGGCCAGGCCCATCAATCCGTCGACGAGCACGGTACTCGAGACGAGTGACGATCCCGCGTCGCTTGCGTCGGCGCCGGACAGCGGTTGGTCGAGCGACTCGGGGGCAGCTATAACATCCCCCAGCGCCAGGCGCCGATGTCAGCAGGAGCACCGACAGCCAGATGACCAACGTCCTGAAGGACATCCTCGCCCGCAAGCGGATCGAGGTCGCCAAGGCCAAGATGATCACGCCGCAGACGACGCTGGAGCGGGTCGTCGCCCAGATCGAGCCTCCGCGGAACTTCTTCAGGGCCGTGGTCGACGGACAGGCGCGAAAGCAGACGCGGATCATCGCGGAGATCAAACGCAAGAGTCCCTCCGCGGGCATCATCCGCGAAGACTTCGACCCGGTGCGCATTGCCAAACAATACGCGGAGGCGGGCGCGGCCGCGATCTCCTGCCTGACCGACGAGTACTTCTTCGGCGGGCATCTGGGCTACGTGCAGCAGATCAAGGCTGCGGTTTCCCTTCCCGTGCTGCGGAAGGACTTCGTCGTCGACGAGTACCAGATCTGGGAAGCACGGGCAGCAAATGCCGACGCCGTGCTGCTGATCGCGGAAGTTCTCCCCGAGGGGGAGATGCTGGACATGATGATCCTCGCCCAGCGCCTGGGGATGACCACCCTGGTCGAAGCGCACGACGTCGAGCACGCTGCTCCGGGTGCAGCGCCACATCGGGTTTCCCCACGCCGGCTATTCGCTCCTGGGCATCAACAATCGCAATCTCGAGACCATGGAGACCGACCTCGGCCACACCTTCCGCATCCTGGACCTCATCGAACACAAGCAGGTTCTGGTCTGCGAGTCCGGAATCACCGCTCGCCGAAGATCTCTCGCGGCTGCGGCAGCAAGGCGTGTACATCGTGCTGATCGGCGAATGCCTGATGCGGCAGCCGGATCCGGGAGAGGCCCTGCAACGGCTGCTGGCGACTCGTTGAACGGGCATCATGATCTGCGACCTCGTCATCCCCGCCTTCAACGAGGTGGCCAACATCGACGCCCTGTTCGACGCGCTCGAGCCGCTGCGTGAAGACCGGCTGCGACACATCGTGCTTGCCGACAACGGATCGACCGACGGTACGGGAGCCGCCGCGGCGGCCCGCGGGGCGACGGTGGTGCACGAGAGCCGTCGGGGCTACGGCGCGGCCTGTCTGGCGGCGCTGGCCTGGATCGGACGACAGCACGGCGCCGCCGGACGTCGTCTGCTTCCTCGACGCGGATCTCTCCGACGATCCTGCGGCGCTGCCTCGTCTCCTGGAGCCGCTACATGAGGGCGCGGCGGAGATCGTGATCGGCTCCCGAGTGCGCGGGGCCGACCCCGGGGCGCTCAACCTCGTGCAGCGATGGGGCAACGCGCTCGCGTGCGCGCTCATGGCCGTGCTGGGCGGGCGGCGCTACCAGGATCTGGGACCGTTCCGCGCGGTGCGCTGGCCGACCCTGCAGCGCTTGCAGATGTCCGACCGCACCTGGGGCTGGACGGTCGAGATGCAGATGAAGGCAGCGCTGCTCGGCATCCCCACGATCGAGGTGGACGTGCCCTACCGGCGCCGCCCCGCCGGCCGCTCCAAGATCTCCGGCACTGTGACGGGCGTCGTCCGCGCAGGCAGCCGGATCATCTCGACCATCATCGCCCTGTGGCTGCGGCGGGCGGAGATCCGGCGACTCGCCGGGGCGAAACCTCTGTAGTGTGCCGCCCGAATCTTCTTTCTGAGAACCGATGCTGCGGGCCATTCGTCACAAGCTTCGACAGATCCGCTACTACTCGGCGCCGCGCCGCCGGACGATGTGGACAGCCGCGACCGATACCGCCCTGTGGCTCGCGCTGCTGCTTGCCATCCCCTTCACCGCGGCCAGCTTGTGGGTTCCGCGGGACTCATCGGTTCGCTTCTCCCTCGAGGGCGTGCTGCTGCAGCCGGAGCGAGGCGAGTTCGAGGCCCGCGTGATGAATCCGGACACGGAAGTTGGGACCTGGAAGCCGCAGGAACCATTCGGCATGTTCGTGCTGAGCCAGTCGCAGCGGCAGTGGGGCTGGCCGTTCCCCGTGCAGATCGACGTGGAGCCGGTCGAGTTGCTGCTCGATATCTTCAATCAGCCGCAGCCCCAGCGCCGCGCGAGCTCAGCGCGGAGGATCCGATTCGGCTGGCCATCGAAGCCGCACTGCTGGAGGCCGACGCGCAGGCGGTGCTGGAACAGTGGCAGCTGCGCGATCCCCCCGCCACACACTTCTGGTGGGGCTGGGTGAGCTCGAGCCTCATCTGGTGGGCGCTGCTGAGCATCGTCGGTGTCGCGGTGGCCCGCACGCTGGTGCTGTTCTTTCACTTGGGCAAGGGTCACCGCGCGTCCCGTCGCCAGGTGCGGCTCCGGTCCGGGCGCTGTGCAACGTGCGGCTACAACCTGCAGGGGCTGGAGTTCAGCGAGCGCTGTCCGGAGTGCGGGTCGCTCACGTATTGACTCACGCCGCGTCGCTCGAGGTTATGGTACGGCCATGTCGCTCGTGCTCACCGACCTCCACGACGGGATCGCCACCATCACCATGAACCGCCCGGAGAAGCGCAACGCGCTTTCGCCCCAGCTCATCGATGCGCTGGGACAGACGCTGCGGAGCTTGGAAGATCGCCCCGACGTGCGGGCGGTGATCCTGGCCGGCGCGGGCCGGAGCTTCTGCGCCGGAATGGACTTGCAGGGCGTGGTGGACGATCCGACCGCCATGGCGGCGATGCTGCAGCGCCTCTCCGAAGTGGCGCGCCAGATCCGCCGCCTGCCGGTGCCGACGATCGCCCGGGTGCAGGGCGCCGCGGTCGGAGGTGGCTGCGGGCTGATGGTCGTCGCGGACTTTGCGATTACCCACCCGGACGCCAAGGTGGGCTATCCGGAGGTCAGCCTGGGCGTCTGCCCCGCCGTGGTCGCCCCTTGGCTGATCCAGAAGATCGGCGCCGGACGGGCGCGGGCCATGCTCCTGGCGGGCGGTACGCTGAGCGGGGAGGCAGGTCACCACCTGGGATTGAGCACGCACCTGGTCGCCCGCGAGGAGCTGGAGGACGCCGCCTCGAGCCTGGCCCGCGACCTCGCCCGCGGCGGCCCCCGCGCCATGTCGGTCACCAAGCGCTGGCTCAACGAACTGGACGGATCGCTCGAAGACGACCTGTTCGATCGGGCCGCCCGGCTCTCCGCCGAGGTCATCGCCGGCGACGAGGCTCAGCAGCGCCTGAAATCGGTGCTCGGCCTGGGCTAGCCGGCACTTTTGCCAAGATCGCAGATGGTGGTGAGAAATGCGGGCTGTGGCAGCGCCAGGCCGATGTGGTCACCCCCGACCGGGACCACTACAATGCGGCTCGCACCCCTTCCTTGGGACCGTCGCTCGTGCTCGTCGTCCGCTGAGCCAGCATGAGAACGCCACGGCTCCGCCGAGGGGGCTCGCGCAGCGGTGTTGGTGGGCTGAAACGCAAGCCTCATGGCCGGACGGCCTCTCGGCGTCGCCACGGTGGCAGGCCAGGGGCTTGAGTTCTCCCATCGGTTTCCCTGCTCGCAGGAGGAGTCCCGTGTCCAAGCCCGACCTCGCCAAGCAGCTCAAGAACGTCTCCGAGAAGGACCGCAAGCAGATCGAGCAGGCCCAGGAGATGCTCGGCCCCGATCCGGACACGATGGGGTTCGTCAAGAACCTCTTCTGGGGCAACTTCCGCGGAGGAGCTCGTCTTCCCCTACCCCGAGGTCTCGCGCCGAGGAGACCGCCCGCTGCGATCAGCTTGCTGGCCGAGCTCGACGACTACCTGCGCAACGAGCACCCGCACGTCGAGATCGATCAGAAGCAGGAGATCCCCGACTGGGCGATCAAGCGGCTCTTCGAGCATCGGCGTCATGGGCATGATCATCCCGCAGGAGTACGGCGGCGGCGGCTTCGGCATCACCAGCTACAACCGCGTGCTCGAGCGCATCGGCCAGACCTGCGGCTCGACGGCCGTGATGGTCTCCGCCCACCAGTCGATCGGCTGCGGGGCGCTCATGCTCTTCGGCACCGAGGAGCAGAAGAAGCGCTACCTGCCCCGCATGGCCACCGACACGCTCAGCGCGTTCTGCCTCTCGCGAGCCCAACGTCGGCTGCGACGCCGGCGGCCAGGAGACGCGCTGCGAGACTCAGCGACGACGGCGAGTACTACATCCTCAACGGCGAGAAGAAGTGGGCGACCTCCGGCGCCCTCGCCGGGCTCTTCACCGTCATGGCCAAGCAGAAGATCGCGGACCCGAAGACCGGCAAGGAGAAGGAGGCGTCACCGCACTGATCTGCACGCCGGACATGGAGGGCATCGACATCTTCAGCCGCAACCGCGCGAAGTGCGGCATCCGCGGCACGTGGCAGGCCCGCATCCGCTTCAACGAACGTCAAGGTGCCCGCAGGAGAACCTGCTGCACAAGGAGGGCAAGGGCCTCAACGTCGCCCTGACCTGCCTGAACTACGGCCGCTGCACGCTCTCGGCCGGCATGGTCGGCGCGGCGCAAGGCAGCGCTCGAGCAGGCGGTCAAGTGGGCGCAGTACCGGCTACCAGTTCGACCGCCGATCGCCGAGTTCGAGCTGATCCAGGAGAAGCTCGCCAAGATGGCCGCGTACTCTACGCGATGGACGCCATGCTCTACATGACCACCGGCATCGTCGACCGCGGCGACGAGGACATCATGCTCGAGACCGCCATCTGCAAGGTCTTCTGCTCGGAGTATCGGCTTCCGGACCGTCGACGACGCGCTGCAGATCATGGGCGGCGAAGGCTACATGACCGAGAACGAGGTCGAGCGCCTCTGGCGCGACAGCCGCATCAACACGATCGTCGAAGGCGCCAACGAGGTGATGCACAGCTTCGTCTTCGCCTACGGCTCCAAGCAGCTCGGCGAGTTCATGCTCGGCGTCAAGAACGAACCCGTTCCAGAACATCGGGCGCGGCGATGAAGATCGGCTCCGAGCTCTTCCTCGGCGTCCGGCGGTCGGCGCCGCAGCATCACGCAGCTCATCCCGGCGGCTCGCCCTCTCGCGGCGCGCCTCGAGAAGCACGTCCGCGAGCTTCAGCCACCAGGTCAAGCTCATGTTCAAGGAGCACGAGGAGAAGCTCATCACGCAACCAGATGATTCAGGAGCGCCTCAGCATGATGGTCGATCTGGATCCACGCGATGACCTGCTGCCTCTCCAAGCTCGATGCGCTCGATGCGTGCCGGCGTGAACGGCGAGGAGCTCCAGGACGAGACGAACCCTGGTCGAGCACGTCTTCGGCATCGGCAGACGAGATCATCGACGAGGCCATGCGCGGCTTGCGCCAGAACATCGATGAGACGATGCGAATGGCGGCCGAGGTCGCCCTGCGGCAGGTGGCCACGCTGCCCAACGCCGACTACGCCATGCCCGAGAAGACGCCAGACATGTCGGCCCGGGGCACCGGGCGCGAGCCCGATCAGACGCTCATTCCGCAGTTCGGCTCCGGAAGCACGGTCGCCGCGGCGGACGTGCCGACCTGATGCGCGCTCGTCCGTCCGGACGTCTCCGGAGCGGCGCAACCCGTCTCACCTTCCAACCCGATCTGCCCTGCGAGTGAACATCACATGAACATCTTCGACCAGATGATCGAGCGCGGACACGAGCAGGCTCTGCTTCCTCCACGACCGCCACACCGGCCTCCGGGCCATCATCGCCCTGCACTCGACGAAGCTCGGCAACGCGCTCGGCGGAACGCGACGCTGGTACTACGCGACCGAAGCCGACGCGCATCTACGACGTCCTGCGCCTCTCCGAGGGCATGACCTACAAGGCCGCCGCGGCGGGTCTTCCGATCGGCGGCGGCAAGAGCGTCGATCCTGCTGCCGCGGCCAGGTCACAAGGCCACGGAGGCGGAAGCGCGGGCCATGGGACGCTTCGTCGACACGTTCGACGGCGTCTACATCGCCGCGGAAGACGTCGGCGTCGATCCGCAGTTCGTCGACTGGATGGCCCTGGAGACCGAGTACGTCATGGGCGGCGTGACAGATCTCCCACGGCGGCGATCCCTCACCCTACACCGCGCAGGGCGTCGTCAACGCGATGAAGGCGTGCATCGACCATCTGGGGATGCCCAAGGGATTCAAGGGCCTCACGGTGGCCATTCAGGGCGTCGGGCACGTCGGTTACAACGTCGCCAGATCCTCCACGAGGCCGGAGCCAAACTGATCGTCGCGGACATCGAGCCGACCCGGACGCAACGGCGCCGTCAAGGAGTTCGGAGCCACCGCGGTCGGCACCGATCAGGATCTCTCACGTCCTGCGACATCCTCGCGCCCTGCGCCCTGGGCGGCGTGATCGACGCCAAGATGGTCTCGCAAGCTCAAGTGCCGGATCATCTGCGGCGGCGCGAACAACGTCCTCGATGATCCGGACGAGGACGCCGTCGCCCTCAAGATGCCGGCATCCTCTACGTCCCGGACTTCGTGGCCAACGCGGGCGGGCTCATCCACCTCGCGGGGCTCTACCTCAAGATGACGTGACGAAGAGCTCGATCAGAAGAATGCGGACATCGAAGCCACGACCGCGCAGATCTTGCGGGACGGCGAGACCATGCCGTCCACCTATGCGGCCGCCGTCGAGTACGCGCGGCGGCGCATTGCGGCGGCGTCACCATCCAAGCCGGAGAAGGTTCATGTCGGCTAAGACCGTCTTCGAGACGAAGATCGAGCACATCTCGATTCTCGACGAGAACGGGCAGTTCGACGAGAAGCTCGGCAAGGGCCTCATCCCCGACGACGACGTCGATCAAGCTCTACGAGCACATGCCTGATCTGCCGCCACTACGACGAGGTCGCCTTCAAGCTCCAGCGTTCCGGGCGCATGGGCACCTACCCGCAGAACAGCGGGCAGGAGGCCATGCGCCTCGGTGCCGCCTACGCCCTGAACGCGGACGACTGGCTGGTACCGTGCTACCGCGAGAACGCCGGTCTGTTCTGGCACGGCCTGCCGATGGAGTACGTGCTGCTGCACTGGATGGGCGACGAGCGCGGCAACCAGATCCCGGAGGACCTCTTCATGCACGCCGCTGGCCATCCCGATCGGCACGCAGATGCTGCATGCGGCCGGCCTCGCCTGGGCGGCGAAGTACCGCAAGGCGAGGACCGGATCGCCTGCACGTTCTTCGGTGACGGCGCGATCGAGCGAAGGCGACTTCCACGAGGCGGCCAACTTCGCCGCGAACCTCGATCTGCCGGTGATCTTCTTCTGCCAGAACAACGGCTGGGCGATCTCGGTGCCCACGAAGATCCAGTGCTCGGCCCCGACGATCGCACAGCGCGGCCTCGCCTACGGCATGGACTGCGTGCAGTGCGACGGCAACGACATCTTCGCCGTCGTCAACGTGCGTGCAAGCAGGCGGCCGAGCGGGCCCGCAAGCGACAAGCGGCCGACGTTCATCGAAGGCGTCACCTACCGGCTCGGCGATCACACGACCGCGGACGACGCGCGGCGCTACCGCGACACCGAGGAGGTCGTCGACTCGTGGACCGGAGCGCGATCCGCTCGTCCGACTGCGCGGCTACCTCGACGGAGCGGAAGCTCTGGGACGAGCAAACGACAGCAGGCTGCCGAGGCGAAGGTGCCAAGAAGAAGATCGCCGCCGTCGTCAAGCGAGCGGAGGAGATCGCGCCTCCCGACACGGCCGACTTCTTCGACGCGATGTACGCCGAGCCTCTGCGACGAGCTGCCGCTGCAGCGCGACACGATGCGCACGAGCAGCCTCGGTCAGGACCCAGCGCAGCTCGGCGATGCCGCCACCGCTCACGAGGTCGTCCGCGAGCGCGTCTGAGCCCCTATCTCCTTGGCGTTCCGCGACGTCACTTCTGCGAACGAGATCGATCATGGCCAATCTCACGCTCGTCCAAGCCATCAACCTCGCCCTGATCCAGGAAATGGAGGAGGACGACCGCGATCATCCTCCTCGGCGAGGACGTCGGCCGGAACGGCGGCGTCTTCCGCGTCACCGAAGGGCTGTACCAGCGGTTCGGCGCGCGACCGCGTCGTCGACACGCCGCTCGCGGAGTCGGGCATCATCGGCACGGCGATCGGCCTGGCGATGGCCGGCCTGCGTCCGATTCCCGAGATCCAGTTCGAGGGCTTCCTCGGTCCGGCGTACGACCAGATCTGCACGCACGCCGCGCGGATGCGCACGCGCACCCGCGGCGCGCTGCACCGTGCCGCTGACGGTTCGCGTGCCGGTCGGCGGCGGCATCCACGCGCCGGAGCTGCACAGCGACAGCCCGGAGGCGATCTACGCGCACACAGCCGGGCCTCAAGGTGGTCATGCCCGCGTCGCCCTACGACGCGAAGGGCCTGCTCATCTCGGCCATCCGCGATCCCGATCCGGTGATCTTCTTCGAGCCCAAGCGCATCTACCGCGCCTTCCGCGAAGAGGTGCCGGAGGACGAGTACACGATCCCCATCGGCGAGGCCCGCGTCGTGTGCGAGGGCGAAGAGCTGACGATGGTCTCCTGGGGCGCGTCGGTCATCCAGTGCATGAATGCGATCGAGAAGTCCGATCGCTCGATCGAGCTGATCGACCTGCGCACGATCTATCCGCTCGACATGGAGCACGATCGCCGAGTCGGTCCAGAAGACCGGCCGCGCGGTCATCGTGCACGAGGCGCCGAAGACCGCGGGCTTCGGCGCGGAGATCGCGACCCGCATCATGGAGCAGTGCTTCCTGCACCTCGAGGCGCCGGTCCAGCGGGTCACCGGCTTCGACACGATCATGCCGTACTACAAGCTGGAGCTGGAGTACCTGCCGGACGCGGAGCGGATCGGCAAGGCCATCGAGGAGGTCGATGGCCGTACTGAGGCAACGCTCCCGCCCTCCTCGAAACGAATTCACCATGGCGATCAAGCAACCCGGACAAGTCGCACTTCATCCTCCCCGATCTGGGCGAAGGCGTGCACGAGGCCGAGCTCATCAGCTGGCGCGTCAAGCCCGGCGAGACGGTCGAAGAGCACCAGACGCTCGCGGAGATGGAAACCGACAAGGCCCTGGTCGAGGTGCCGAGCCCGTGGGCGGGCGTGATCCAGGAGCTGCACGGCAAGGAGGGCGAGATCCTCAACGTCGGCAGCACGCTCGTGTCGCTACGAGCCGGCCGGCGCACCGGCATCCAGTGCGCCGGCAAGCCGGGATGCCAGCTCCGCTCCCGCGGCCGAGGTCAAGGCCGACACCGAGAGCAACGGACGCGACGAGGATGCCGGCACCGTCGTCGGCACGGTTGATGCGACGCTGACGGTCTCCGACCAAGTTCACCCGTCCGGCGGCGGCGGCAGCCCAGGTGGCACCGCCGACCAAGGCGCTCGCCACCCCCGCCGTGCGGCGCATCGCCCGCGAGCTTCGCGTCGACATCAACCTCGTTCCCGGTACGGGCCGCGGCGGACGCGTCACGGCGAGCGACGTCCACGCGTTCCCCGAGCGCATCGCCACGACCGCCCCGAAGACCAGACGGGCAGGCGCGCCGGCGGGACGTCCCGCCAGGCCTGCGGCATCCGCTGATGCCGCACCGCTGCCGGCGCTCAGCGCCGACGGCATCGCCGCAGCGCATCCCGTTCCGCGGTGTTCGCCGCAAGATCGCCGAGTCGCTCGATCGCTCCGTGCAAGACCGCCGTCCACTTCACGGTCGTGGACGAGGCCGACGTCACCGCGCTGGAGCAGAAGCGGCAGCGAGTACTCGGCGGTCATCGGGCGAAAGCTCAGCTTCCTGCCCTTCGTCATGACGGCCGTGTGCCAGGCGCTGCGCGAGCATCCGCGCGGTCAACGCCAACGTCGATGACGCGAATCAGGAGATCCTCATCAAGGGCGTCGTCAACCTCGGCTGCGCGGTCGACACCGAGCACGGGCTGATGGTGCCGGTGATCGACGACGCCGACCGCCTGAGCCTCGTGCAGCTGGCCGACGCGGTCGCCGACGTCGCCATCGCCTGCCGGAACCGCACGATCGAGCGAGAGCGGCTGATCGGCGGCACGTTCACGATCTCGCAACGTCGGAAGCTACGGCGGCATGTTCGCCACGCCGATCATCAACTACCCCGAAGTCGGCGATCCTGGCCGTCGGGCGGGCCAACGAGAAGGTGCTCACCCGCGACGGCATGTTCTACGCCGGCCGGGTCCTGCCGCTGAGCCTCAGCTGCGACCATCGTGTCGTCGACGGAGCCGAGGGCGCGCGCTTCCTGAACACCGTCAGGCTGCTCCTGGAATCTCCCGCCCGACTCCTGCCAGGCGACTTGAATGTCATCGCTCGAACCCACGCCCCCAGTCCACAACGCCCTCGAGTCACCTCGATGAACACCCCTGCCACCGCCGCAGCGCCCGTCATGCAGAATGCGGTAGCCGCCGAGCTCATCGATCGATTGAAGCCCGCACCGCCACCATCGGCATCGTGGGGCTCGGCTACGTGGGCCTGCCGCTGGCCCGGGCCGTCTACGACGCGGGCTTCCAGGTGCTCGGCTACGACGTCGACGATGCCAAGATCGAGAAGCTGGGGCGGGGCGAGAACTACATCGAGCACCTCGGTGACGAGCTCGATCCGATGCTTCGCGACACCGCCCGCTTCCAGGCCACCGCCGACGCCATGCGGCTGGCGGAGGCGGATGCCATTCTCCTCTGCGTGCCGACGCCGCTCGGACCGCACCGCGAGCCCGATCTCAGCTACGTGCTGGGAAGCACGGAGCTCGTGGCCAAGGTGCTGCGCAAGGGACAGCTCGATCGTGCTCGACGTCGACGACCTATCCGGGCACGACGCGGGAGGAGATGCTGCCGATCCTCGAGGAGACGGGCCTCGTGTGCGGCCGCGACTTCTTCCTCGCCTACAGCCCCGAGCGCGAGGATCCGGGCCGCCGGGAGCCACGACCGCGACCATCCCCAAGCTCGTGGGCGGCGTCGACGAGATCGTCCACCGACGTGGCCATGGTGCTCTACGAGCAGCGTCATCGAGCGAGGTGCACCGCGTCTCCTCCGCGGAGGTCGCCGAAGCCGTCGAAGCTGCTGGAGAACATCTACCGCGCCGTCAACATCGCGATGGTCAACGAGATGAAGGTGCGTCCTCACCGAGATGGGCATCGACGTGTGGGAGGTCATCGAAGCGGCGTCGACGAAGCCCTTCGGCTTCCAGCCTTCTATCCCGGGACCGGGGCTCGGCGGTCACTGCATTCCGATCGACCCGTTCTATCTCACCTGGAAGGCGAAGGAGATCGGCCGCAGCACCCGATTCATCGAGCTGGCCGGGCGAGATCAACGCCCACATGCGCGGCGTACGTGGTCTCCCGCGTCAGCCTGGCGCTCAACGAGGATCGGCAAGCCGCTGCGGGGCAGCAGGATCCTGGTGATCGGCATCGCCTACAAGCCGAACGTCGACGACATTCGGGAGAGCCCCGCCGCGGAGATCATCGAGCTCCTGCAGGCGCGCGGGGCGGACGGTGTCGTACCACGATCCGCACGTGCCCGACTTCCCGAAGATGCGCCACTTCGACATCGAGCTCGAGCTCGATCCCGCTGACCAAAGCCGCGATCGGCGAGCAGGACTGCGTGCTCATCGTCACCGACCACGACGGACGTGGACTACGAGCTCCTCGGCCGGCACGCGCACGCTCATCGTCGACAGCCGCAACGCGATGGCCCGGGTCGCGAATCCGGCGGCGAAGGTCGTGAAGGCCTAAGTGCCCTTTCCAGTCCACCAGTTTCTTGAACTGGAAACGCCACTACTGCCGGCACCAACCGAGCTGCCCTAATGAGTCAATACGCCTGGACGCTGCTGCGGGCAGGATCATTTCGCCTCGACGGCGGCGGGATGTTCGGCGTCGTTCCCAAGTCGATCTGGTCGCGCTTGACAGACGCCGATGAGACCAACCGCATCGGGCTGCAGACCAACTGTTTGCTGCTGGACGACGGCCACCGCAAGGTGCTCATCGAGACGGGCTTCGGGGGGAAGTGGTCAGATCGCGAGCGGGGGTTCTATGACCTGCAGCGGCGCACCGTCGTCGACGCGCTGGCTGACATCGGCGTGACTCCGGAGCAGATCGATCACGTGGTCGTGACGCATCTGCACTTCGATCACGCGGCGGGGCTGACCCATCTCGACCAGAACGGCGAATCGGCCCCGACCTTCGCCCGTGCGACGATCCACGTCCAGCAGACCGAGTGGGATGACGCACGGGCCAACAAGTCGACGATGACGCGGACGTACCTGTCCAGTCATCTCGAGCCGATCGCCGATGCCGTGCGCACGGTGCGGGACCGAGCGGAGGTGCTTCCGGGAATCCACGTCCTGCCCCTGCCCGGGCACACCTGGGGTCAGCAGGGCGTGTGCTTCGAGGACGAGGCGGGAACGGTCTGCTTCCCGGGCGACGTGATGCCCACGGTCCACCACGTCCATCCCGCCTTCAGCATGGGGTACGACATGCTGCCCTTCGAGAACATGCGCACGAAGGAGACCCTCTTGCGGGAGGCCGCCGGCCGAAGGGTGGCGGCTCGTGCTCGACCACGAGCCCGATGATCCCGTGGTTCTCGTCGAGCCCGATCCGAAGGTTCAGGGGCGATACCGACTGGTGAGATCCGGAGAGAAGACCAGCGCCGGGGCCGCCACCTGAGGTGCCGCCGTTCGCGATCCCGAAGAAGGTTCGCGATCCTCAAGAAGGAAGGACCTCGGAAAGTAGACTATTTGACAGGGCGCCACTGACCGCAAGGGTCGAGCGCCCGGAGAGGCGGCATCGTGGGACGACTGGGGTCGCTGCTGCGCCTGGGACGGATGACGGAATCGGAGTATCGAGGAGCGGAAGCGCGAGGTGCTCGACCACGCGCCGCTTCCGGTGTTCTGGCTCTTCGGCAAGACCGGCAGTGGCAAGACGTCAGTGGTGCGCTTTCTGACCGGCGCGGAGACGGCGGAGATCGGCAACGGCTTCCGTCCCCGGACCACGCGCTCCAACGGCTACGACTTCCCCTCCGCCGGAGAGCCGGTGCTGCGCTTCCTCGATACGCGCGGTCTCGGTGAGATCGCCTATGACCCAAGCGAAGATCTGGAAGCATTCGATCGCCTGGCACATGTCATGCTCGTCACGGTCCGGCTCATGGACCAGGCCCTCGGAGACGTCCTGACGCCGCTGCGACGCATGCGCGCGGCGAATCCACGGCGCCCGGTGATCCTCGTGCTCACCGCGCTGCACGAGGCGTACCCGGGGGAGCAGCATCCCGACCCCGATCCCTTCGACGACTCGGATCATCCGCACGGGCTCGACCCTCGGGTGCAGGAGTGCATCGACCGGCAGCGCGAGCGATTCCGGGGCCTCTTCGATCGGGTCGTTCCCGTCGACCTGACGGTGGCAGAAGAGGGATTCAAC
Source organism: uncultured Planctomycetota bacterium (assembly GCA_963697235.1). Taxonomy (GTDB): domain Bacteria; phylum Planctomycetota; class Phycisphaerae; order Phycisphaerales; family SM1A02; genus CAVONJ01. The sequence continues at coordinate 87,764 of CAVONJ010000023.1, read as the reverse complement.
GAGTCGTGCTTCGGCGGTGAGCGACTGCGCGCAGCGCTGTTCGAGGCGCTGCCCGCCGCGTACCGCCAGACGTTCGTGCAGCTCGACACCGCGCTCTGTTCGCTCCGGGATCTCAACCAGCGTCGCGCCCTGCCCTACATCGTGAGCTACAGCACGATGGCCGCGACCGCGGCCGCGGTGCCCGTGCCGTGGATCGACATGCCGGTGGTCTCGGCCATTCAGTCGCATCTGGTCGTCCAGCTCGCCCGGCTCTACGGTCAGCGCGTGTCTCCCGCCTTGCTGGGCAAGATCGCCGGCGCGATCGGCGGGCGGATCCTCCTGCGAATGGCGGCTCGAGAAGCGCTCAAGGCGGTGCCGGGGATCGGCGCCGCGGCCAACGCCGCCATGGCCTGGGTGTACACCTACGCGCTCGGTCGCTTCTGCTGCTGGTACTTCGGCGAGATCGGAGCGGGCAACACGCCGAGCAACGAGGACATCCAACGCGTGTGGGGTAGAGCAGCTGGCCCTGGCCGCCAGGCTCTGGAAGAAGAGCGAACCGGAGCGCGCCCCGTGAGCGGCGCACGAGCGATCTGGATCGCGATTCTCCTCTTCGTCCCGCCGCTCGTCTTCGCGGTCATCGGTGCGTGGGCGCTCTGGAGCACGGGCGTCTTGCTCTACACCTGGTGGGTGCTTCCGCTGTGCTGGGGTCTCGCGTACCTGCTGGCGCGGCGGCGGCAGCCGGATCGCGGCGCCGCGTCAGAAGCCGGTGACGCGCCGCCGCTGCACTGGACGCCGCAGGACCGCGCGGCCATCGAGATCATCCGCCGCAAGCAGCAGGAGGCACAGGAGTTGCCGATCGAGCGCCTCACCGAGCCGCGATTCTATCTGGACCAGGCGCTCGAACTCGGGGCGGAGATCGCCCGTCACTATCACCCCAAGCGGCAGGATCCGTTTTCCGCGCCGACCGCGCCCGAGATCGTCGCCGCCGCCAGGCTGTGCTTCGAAGACCTGGAGCACCGGCTCGATGACTACGTCCCCGGCAGCCACCTGCTGACGATCAACCAGTATCGACTCCTCGCGCGATCTCCCGCCTGGCTCAGGACCGCCAGCCGCGCGGCGTGGGCCGCTTCTGCACTCGTGAATCCCCTCAACATCGCTCGCTACCTCTCCGCCGAAGCGACGATCACGCCGTTCACGAGGCAGCTCAAGTCCAACGTGCTGATCTCCTTCTATCTCGTCTTTCTCCGCGAAGTGGGCTTCTACGCCATCGAGATGAACAGCGGCCGGCTTCGCGTCGGCGCGGACCGCTACCGGCTGGCGCGGGAAGGCGCGCCGCCGTCCGCCCGAGAGACGGCGGCCGCCGTCGCAGCGACCGGACCGAAAGGACCGACCGCAGAGCCCGCGCGTCAGGAGATCACGATCGTCCTGCTCGGACAGGTGCACGCCGGCAAGTCCAGCGTGGCCCGCGCGTTGGCGGGCGGCCAGCCGCTGACGGACGAGGACGAATCGGACGAGAGCGTCCACCGCTTTCGGCTCGGACGACGCGAAGACGGCGAGCAGCTGGTCCTGGTGGACACCCGTGGCTACCGCGAAGAAGGCGCGACGCCGCGCGAGCAGCAGATCGCGGATCTCGCCTGCGAGCGCGCCGACCTCGTCCTGCTGGTCATGGACGTGCACAACGCGGCGCGACGCGGCGACGCGGAGATGCTCCGACGAATCGGCGCGTGGTTCGACGAGCGACCGGATCGCCGCTCGCCTCCGGTCCTGGGGGTGCTGACGCACATCGACACGCTGACGCCAGCGATGGAATGGTCACCCCCCTATGACTGGCAGGAACCGACGACCGTCAAGGAGCGCCGGATGAGGGAGGCGGTGGAGTATTGCCGCGAAGCGCTCGGCTCCTCGCTCGCGGGCGCGGTGCCGGTCTGCACTGATTGGGAGCGCGGCGCGGTCTACGGCGTCGACGAGTGGCTGGTGCCGGCGATGTGCTCACTGCTGGACGAGGCGCGGGCGTGCGCGATGCTGCGCACGCTTCGTCGCGATCTGGGCGGCGACGCGGTGAGCAAGGTCATGGGGCAGATGAGGCGGGCGGGAGCGGCGCTGCTCAAGGCCGCGGTTCGCCCATGATTTGAACGCAGACCACGACCCATGTCATACCGGATCCTCGCCGATCTCGTTCTCGTGATCCATGCCCTCTTCGTGGGGTTCGTCGTCTTCGGACTGCTGCTCATCCTGATCGGTCGCTGGCGCGGATGGGGCTGGGTGCGCAGCTTCTGGTTCCGGCTCGCCCACCTGCTCGCCATTGGTCTCGTCGTGGTGCAGGCGTGGATCGGCGTGCTCTGCCCGCTCACGATCCTGGAGCAGAACCTGCGCCGCTGCGCCGGGGACGAGGGGTACGCCGGCGGCTTCGTCGCGCACCATCTGCACCGGCTGCTCTTCTTCGAGGCCGAGCCCTGGGTGTTCACCCTGATCTACACGCTCTTCGGCGCCGCGGTCCTGGCCACGCTGCTTCTCGTACCGCCTCGCCGGCCCCGCGCGTGCCGCCGGTACCGAGCGGACCGTGAACTGTCTGCGGAGGGATCGTCGATCTGCACCATCGATTGCCCGTGATGGGCCTGGTATCATCAGGACTCCATGCTCCGATTGCTCATTCCCATCCTTCTGCTTGGCGGCTGCAGCACCTGCATCGAGGTGTACGGGACCTATGGTGAGGTGTGGGCGCGCGACGAAGCAGGCACTCGTTCAGGAGATGAACTTCCAGGGGACTCCCGTCGCCAGCGAGTCCGAGAACCGCTTCGACTCGGGCACCATGCGGGCGATGACCACCTCCGGCGGTTTCGGAAGCGATCTCTTCTACTATCTGACCATCAAGCCCGTTGGCTCGGAGACGATCCGGGATCATGATGTCTGCATCCGCGTGACCGAGATTCAATCGGAAGCGCCGCAAGGCGTGGCGATCACCAAGTCTCGCCGGACCGACATCGAGCGTCAGATGGCCGATCGGGTGATCGGCTTGCTGGCGGCCAATGCGCCTCCGGTCGAAGGGAGCGAGAACCAGTGACGGAAGGGAAACGATCGAGCTGGCGTCATGCAAGCGCCGTGCTCGCCATGCTCGTGCTCCTGCTTGTCGGCGTCGTCCGCAGGCGCCGATGAGCCGCCGCGGCCCGAACGACCGGACGATCCGTGGATGCCCGGAACCGGCGGCGCCGCGGCCGCGGCCCGGCCGCTGCGCGGGAGCGCTCAGAGCGTCCAGGTCAACGTCGACAGCGCCGGCTTCAACATCCTCGGCGACGCCGCGAACGAGCCGTCGATCGCGGTCGATCCGACCGCGCCCAACCGCATCGTCATCGGCTGGCGGCAGTTCGACACGATCAGTTCCGACTTTCGCCAGGCGGGGTACGCCTACAGCAAGGACGGCGGACGAAGCTGGACGTTCCCCGGCGTGATCCAGCCGGGCGTCTTCCGCAGCGATCCGGTGCTGGCCGCCGACGCGGAAGGCCACTTCTACTACTACAGCCTCACGATTCGGCGACGTATTCGTGTGCGACCTGTTCGTCTCGGGCGACGGGGGCATGACCTGGGGCGGCGCCATGCCCGCCTTCGGGGGCGACAAGGCGTGGATGGTGATCGATCAGAGCGCCGGACCCGGGCTTGGCAACATCTACGCCTACTGGAGCTCCTTCTTCAGCTGCTGCGGCCAGGACATCTTCACTCGATCGCTCGACGGCGGCGGCACGTTTCTCGGGCCGTCGACGATCAGCCCCAACCCGATCTTCGGAACGATGGCGGTGGCCTCGGATGGCACCGTGTTCGTCGCCGGCGCGGTGCCGGGCGACTACTCGACGTTTCGCGTGTCGCGCACCAGCGACGCGACGAACATGCTCCAGATCCCCACGTTCGAATCCGTCGATGTCGATCTCGGTGGATCGATGACGTTCTCGTCCGGTCCGAATCCCGGGGGCCTGCTCGGACAGGCGTGGGTCGACGTCGATCGCTCCGACGGCCCGACCGCGGGCAACGTCTACCTGCTCTGCTCGGTCAACCCGCCCAATTTCGATCCGCTGGACGTGCATTTCGTGCGCAGCGACGACGGCGGCGCGACCTGGAGCGCTCCGGTGACCGTCAACATCGACGACCGCGGGACCCACACCCGCCTGGCAGTGGTTCGGCACGATGTCCGTCGCGCCCAACGGGCGGATCGACGTGGTGTGGAACGACACCCGGAACGACCCGACGACGACCTTCTCCGAGCTGTACTACGCCTTCTCCACCGACGGCGGCGTGACGTGGTCGGCCAACGAGCCGTTGAGCCCGCCGTTCGACCACTTCCTGGGGTACCCGCAGCAGAACAAGCTCGGCGACTACTACCACATGGTGTCGGACGACGTCGGCGCCCATCTCGCCTGGGCCGCCACGTTCAACGGCGAGCAGGACGTCTACTACCTGCGCATCGGCGACTACGACTGCAACGGCAACGGCATCGGTGACACCGACGACCTCGCCGGCGAGGACGAGCGCCGACTGCAACGAGAACGGCATTCCCGACGAGTGCGAGATCGCGGCCGGAGCCGCGGACGACGAAGACGGCAACGGCATCCCCGACGAATGCGAGATGGAGATCTCGGGCGACGTCAACGGCGACGGCGTGATCGACGTGCTCGACCTGATCGAGGTCATCACGAGCTGGGGTCCCTGTCCCGGATGCGACCGCGCCGACGTCGACGGCAGCGGAGCGGTGGACGTGCTCGATCTGATCGCGGTGATCAGCGCGTGGACGGTCTAGTCTAGCTCCACCGCGACTGCTCGCTCGGGCAATTGTCTTGACAGCTGAGTCGCCCCGCCTCATACTCGGACAGCGAGCGGTCCCCTTGGATGTACGGAGCTGACTGGAATCTGATCGTCAACTCATCGTCAGGAGGATCCACTGTGACCTTGAATTCTCTCTCTCTCTCTCTCTCTCTCTCTCGCGTCACTGCGTTTGCAAATGCGCAGACGCCACCGACCTACCGGGTGATTGACCTCGGTGAGCTGGGTTTCATCCCCGACATCGACAACAAGAGCACAAGCACACCCGACGGCCGGTTCGGTATCAACTCAAGCGGCCAGGTCGCGTACTTCCTCAAGGTCGACACGAATGGACATGGACCGCCGGATGAGTTCCGCGCCTACGTGTGGCTGCCCGCGCCGGCCGGCTCCGTGTCCGCCGGTGTGCACGAGCTGGTCCCTGGGCCCCAAGGCTTCCCGAGCATGGCGCAGGACATCAACGATTCCGGTCTGGTCATCGGCCAGGTCGGTGGCGTCGGCAATGGCTTCGGTCTCGGCGCAGTGTGGGATCTCAATGCGCTCGCTTCCAACCCGGTGATCATTCCCGCCCTGGCCACATCGGTTTGGAGCCGAGGCATCGCCATCACCGATTCGAATCCACCCCTCGTCATTGGTCAGTCATCACGCCTCGACGATTGCGATACGTGCACTCAATTCAACGATGATGATGAGGTGGTCATCGGCTTCGTCGGTCAGCTTGGACAGGTGCCGACGGTCCTCGATCTTGATGACTGCCACCCCAGCAGTCTTCCCAGGGATGTGTCGCTGACAGGTCAGATTGTCGGCCATGTTGACGCTACAGGTGTTCCACCGGCCACGTTCTGCCAAGAGCAGGGCGCGTGCGATGACGGATCGCCGCGCAGCTGGGACGTTGGCGGCCTGGGCGTGACGCTCGACAGCGTCAATCATTCTCTGGGTACGGACGCTCGAGGCATCAACGATGCGGACAACATCGTTGGCTACGAGGTCTACCAGGTTCAGGGTGGCTGTCCCATCCGGGCGCTGTTCTGGGAGGCTGAGAGCGACCCACCTGTGACGCTCCCGATCACCGGTGATTCCCAGAACCGCGGCCGGGCAGAGGCGATCAACGACCGGCAGATCGCGGGACAGGATCGACCGCAGGCCGTGGGACAAGCCGACCAGGCTCAAGCCGCTCATCTCTGGGAGTTCGATGGCAGCGTGTGGATCGATTCGGACCTCAACGATCTCGTCGGCTGCATCGGTTCGCTGGTCTATCTGCAGATGGTGCTCGACATCAACGACTCCGGCTGGATCGTCGCCTACGGCCTCGAGGACAGCGACGAACACGCGTACGTCCTCAGGCCTACCGCTTCGATCACGTGCGAAGCCGATCTCAACGGTGACACGCGGGTCGACATCAAGGATCTGGTGCTGGTGATCAACAACTGGAGCTATGGCGATCCGTGTGCGTCGGTCAGCCAGTGCACGGCCGATACGAACTATGACTGCCTGGTCGACGACGACGACCTCGACCGCGTGACTGCGGACTGGGGGCTCTGCCCCGGCTCCGGTGCGCCTGCCCCGCCATCGCTGGCTGCGGTGATCCAGGGTGCGGGGCTCCAATACCCCGATGACTGGGTCGAATACCTCGACGTCGTCAACAACAGCACCGACGAAGACGAGATTGCGAACTACAACTGCTGGATGGATCACTACCTCACGCGGTGCAATCCCTGCTTCGGCTACAACTGCCCGGACAGCGACCCCTTTGGCGGTCATTGACAATCGAGAGGACGAGTTCATGGATCCACGCTGCGCATTGCTGATCACCGTTTGCGGGCTTGCGTTCAGCCCCGTTCGGCTTGCCGCCGGCCAGGAGGTGCTGGATTTCTATGAGGACAAGGAGGGGTGGCTCGAAGCGGTCGACAACTCGTACACCACCATCGATTTCACCGGCTTCCATCAGTTCGAGCTGATCACCGACCAGTACGCCGATCTCGGCGTCTACTTCGCTTCGATCGTGCAGATCTGCAATGAGGTCTGCGCGGCGTTTCCCAACGACTGCGCCGGCGTCGGCTCCGGCGCCTTCCTGCCGATCTGCGTGATCTTCACCGAGCCGCAGTCGTGGATCGGCTTCGACTATCCCGGCGCCCTGTTCCTCACCCTGAGTCTGAACGGCGAAGAGTTCTACTTCGGCGACTTCAACAACGGCGGGTTCGGCAACTTTGGCGGCGTGGTCTCCTCTCAGCCCTTCGACGAGGTGATGGTCTACGACAATACTGGTGCCGTCTTCATTGACGACCTCTTCTTCGGTGGCCCCTCATACAGTCCCGATGTCAACGGTGACGGGACCGTCGACGTGCTGGATCTGATTGCGGTGATCGGAGCATGGGGCGCGTGCCCGGACTTTCCGCAGCTTTGCCCCGCGGACATCGATGGGAACGGCGCGGTCGACACCACCGACCTGGTCGAGGTGCTCGTCAGCTGGGGAGAGACCAAGACCTGAGGACCAACGAGGAGTGGCCGTCGATGGATCCACGCTGCGCACTGCTGATCACCGTTTGCGGGCTTGCGTTCAGCCCCGTTCGGCTTGCCGCCGGCCAGGAGGTGCTGGATTTCTATGAGGACAAGGAGGGGTGGCTCGAAGCGGTCGACAATTCGTACACCACCATCGACTTCACCGGCTTCCATCAGTTCGAGCTCATCACCGACCAGTACGCCGATCTCGGCGTCTACTTCGCTTCGATCGTGCAGATCTGCAACGAGGTCTGCGCGGCATTTCCCAACGACTTCGCCGGTGTCGGCTCCGGCGCGTTCCTGCCGATCTGCGTGATCTTCACCGAGCCGCAGTCGTGGATCGGCTTCGACCATCCCGGCGCCCTGTTCCTCACCCTGAGCCTGAACGGCGAGGAGTTCTACTTCGGCGACTTCGACAACAGCGGGTTCGGCAACTTTGGCGGCGTGGTCTCCTCTCAGCCCTTCGACGAGGTGATGGTCTACGACAATACTGGTGCCGTCTTCATCGACGACCTCTTCTTCGGTGGTCTCTCATACAGTCCCGATGTCAACGGTGACGGGACCGTCGACGTGCTGGATCTGATTGCGGTGATCGGAGCATGGGGCGCGTGCCCGGACTTTCCGCAGCTTTGCCCCGCGGACATCGATGGGAACGGCGCGGTCGACACCACCGACCTGGTCGAGGTGCTCGTCAGCTGGGGAGAAACGAACGCTTGAGAAACCTCCATCGCAGTTGGCACAGTTGGTCAGAGTCGCATCTGATTGCAAGGCACTTCTGCTCACTTGCGGGCGGGTCGGTCTGTGCTGAGCTGGGTGGCCACGGCACGGTGAACGTTGCTCAAGCTGGCCGTCGTGATCGTCCGTGGGCAGCGACAAGCCGCTGATTCGCCGGAATCCGGCGATTTCCCTGTTGTGGGTCCGGTGGTTGCCGGTAGCCTGGATGATGCCTGATCGGCGTGGGCGTGGTCTTGCTTGGGCGCGGTCGCTGAGGGGAAGGGCTTCCGACCCTGACCAACGTCTTGCGTCTTCACACTTCAGGAGTTCCGCCATGCGGCTCGAATCTTCGTTTTCTCTCGCCGTTGTCCTTCTCGCCACAACACCGGCGCTCCACGCGCAGTGGTCCGCCGACCCAGCTGACAACCTGGCGATTGCCGACCGACCCTCCGAACAGGTGATCCCGCTGGTCGGTTCGACGTCCGACGGCGGCTGCTACATCGCCTGGTTCGATCTCGCGTCGGGCAACTACGACGTCTATCTGCAGCGGCTGGATGCTGGCGGCGTGGAGCAGTGGCCGCACAACGGCATGCTCATCAGCAACCAGCCCCAGAACTCGGCGCTCTTCGGCTGGGACATGATCGTCGATTCGAACGACCATGCGGTTCTGGTCTTCTCGGATGAGCGGAACGGCGGAGACCTCGACATCCAGGCGTATCGGGTCAGCCCTGCTGGCGAGCTCGTCTGGGGAGCGCTGGGTGTCACCCTCTCGAACAACGGTGACTTCGAGCCGGCGCCGCAGGTGGCCGAGGCATCGAACGGCGACTTCGTCTTCGTGTGGGCGCGCCTGCCGGACGTCGGCGACGGCGAGATCCTGATGCAGCGATTGTCGGTCGACGGTGTTCCGCAGCTCGCCGCCGGTGGCGTTTCGGTCGTGACCCAGGCGGGCGAGAGTCCCGCCTTCGTCCAGATCGTGCCGGCCGAAGACGGCAACGTCATTCTCTCGTGGGTGCGGGACATCAGCTCGTTCCTCAGCAGCCGACACGTGCGGGCCGCCAAGTTCTCACCGACCGCGGTGAACCTGTGGGGCGGTGCCGTCGCCGTGTTCGACGCGACGTCCGTTCCCATCGCATACACACCGCAGCTGCAGGCCGACGGCGCGGGCGGCGCGCTCGTGCTGTGGCATCGGTCGCAATCCAACTTCTTCAACTGCTTCGTGCAGCACTTGGATGCGGACGGGAACGAGCTCTTTCCCCACAACGGCGTGGCCGTTTCGACCGTCCCGAACATGAATCATCTCGACCCTGCCCTCGCCTATCTCGCCGCCACCGACGAGATCATCATCTTCTGGAACGAGCGCAATTCGGCTCAGAGCCAGTGGGGCATCTTCGGCCAGAAGATCGCTGCCGACGGAACGCGCCAATGGGGCGGCGCAGGCGTCACGCTCCTGCCAGTGAGCACGCTGTACCGGTCGTTTCCCCGCACCGTTCCCTACGCGGATGGGGCGATGGTCTTCCTGACCGATGAACCGACCGGCATGTTCGGGCAGGATCAGATCATTGGCTTGCGGGTCGACGGGACGGGCGCCTCGGTGTGGCCCGGCTCGCCCATCGTCATCTCGTCAACGCTGAGCAACAAGGCCCGCCTGCCGCTGACCCAGGGGCCGGACGGCGTGGTCACGCTCGTGTGGGAGGACAACCGCAGCGGAACGGTCGACGTCTACGCGCAGAACGTGAACCCCGACGGATCGCTCGGTGTCGCCGGCAATCCCGCTGACATCAACCGCGACGGTGTGGTCGACGTGCTGGATCTGATCGCAATCATCACGAGCTGGGGACCCTGTCCAGGATGCGCCGCCGACGTCGACGGCAGCGGCACGGTCGACGTGCTCGACCTGATCGCAGTGATCACCGGGTGGACGGTGTAGCAAGCTGCTCGTCGGTCATTCTGCTTCCGGCTGCCCGTCGTCGGTCACGTTCTTCGACGATTCGATCTCGCAGAGCACGGTGTTGTTCTCAGCGAAGTTGATCAGTTCGCCGATCGTGACTCGCGCGAAGCCAGCTTCGACCTGCGACATCGCATCATCGAGCATCTTGTGCAGCGAGCAGAGACGTCCCTGAGGATGCTCGATGTTGAGCGGGCAGGTTCGGATCCGGGGGAGCGGCTCGATGGCCTCGACGACCTCGAGCACCGGCAATCGCTCCGGCGGTCGTGAGAGTCGGAAGCCGCCGTGGAGGCCACGCTGCGATGTCACGAGGCCCGCGCGATTGAGCTGCTTGAGCACCTTCGACAGATAACCCGGGGGCACCTGGGTGCCCTCGGCGATCTCCTGGGTGGTGCACGACCGCGCCTGGTGCTGAGCCAGGAAGGCGACGGCGCGAAGGGCGTACTCGGCGGTCTTGGAGATCACGGATCGGGCCTATCTGGATATTCCCATCCAGAATATCGGATTTGGAAACCCGAGCCACCAGGAGTCAGAACAGATCGTGAGACAGGACGCCCGAGCGGCCTTCGCCAGGCCCCCCGAAATTGGCCAGGCACATTCCGTGAGGCACATTCCGTGTGCCGAAATTGGCCAGGCACATTCCGTGTGCGACGCCTCGACGCCTGGCCCTGAGATTGGCCAGGCCCTCAGATCGTGTGCGAGATTGGCCAGGCACATTGCGTGTGAGGCACATTGCGTGTGCGACGCCTCGGCGAACTTGGCCACGGCGACCTTGGCCAGGCACACTTTCGTTTGCGTTTGGGCCCTGAGATTGGACAGGCACATTCCGTGTGCCCGGCACACTCCGTGTGCCTGAGATTGGCCAGGCACATTCCGTGTGCCACGCCTCGACGCCTGGCCAGGCGCACTCTCGCTCAAGCTGGTCGCTGACCGTTCCGTCCGAAGCTCAAAAACAGGGAAAACACCCCCTGCCGAGGCCATTGACGCCCTCGGCTCGTTCACTATATTTGGATATCCATGTCTGAATATGTTGTTTTCTCCGCTCGATCGGCCGAACTTCGGGGAAGGCACCCATGGGCTACTGCGGCGGGTTTCGCCCACTGCCCTCCCGGGTTCCCGGGGGACCCCTCCGACGGCCAGGAGCACCACTGGAACAACCTTGGAAGGAGCTGGTCATGAAATCGCAATTCACCCTCCTCGGCGTCTGCGCTCTGTTGCTGCTGGGCTGTGGCGGCGGCGGTGACGGTGGGACGTCGGCCGTCAAGCAGGCGGCCGCCAAGCCCTCGACCAACGGCGGCGGCGGTCTTGGTGGGAACGCCCAGCAGATCGCCGCCGCCCGCAACCTCACACCCGACGACGTGACCGCCGCCCTGAAGACCTACATGCCCTCGGGCCGGCACGATGAATACCTGATGTTCGCCTCCGGCGGGCACAGCGGACAAATGCTCGTCATCGGGATGCCTTCCATGCGCCTGCTCCGCGTGATTGCCGTCTTCACGCCCGAACCTTGGCAGGGATGGGGGTATGGCGTCGGCAGCGACGTCCTCGCGGAGGGCGACGTCGCCGGTCACGCGCTCACCTGGGGCGATACCCACCACCCGGCCTTGAGCGAGACCGGCGGTGACTACGACGGCCAGTTCGTCTTCATCAACGACAAGGCGAACGCCCGCGTTGCGGTCATCGATCTGCGTGACTTCGAGACGAAGCAGATCGTGAAGAACCCCATCGCCCTCAACGATCACGGCGGCACGTTCGTCACTCCCAACACCGAGTACGTCATCGAGGGAGGCCAGTACGGCTCGCCGCTGGCCGGCAAGTACGCCCCGATCGAAGAGTACAACGACGCGTATCGCGGCATGGTCACGCTCTGGAAGTTCGACCGCAACAAGGGACGGATCGACAAGAGCCAGTCCTTCGCCCTGGAGCTCCCCCCCTACTGGCAGGATCTCTTCGACGCCGGGAAGAAAGTCAGCGAAGGATGGATCTTCGGCAATTCATTCAACACCGAACTCGCCACCGGCACGAAGGAGATCGGCGACCGGAACTTCTTCGAGGCCGGCGTCAGCCAGCGCGACAACGACTACCTACACATCATCGATCTGAAGAAGGCGGAAGCGGCCTTCAAGGCGAAGAAGTACACGGAGATCAACGGCTTCCCGGTCGTGAGCCTGGATACCTGCATCAAGGACGGCATCGTCTTCTTCGCGCCAGAGCCGAAGAGCCCTCACGGCGTCGACGTCACGCCCGGCGGGGAGTTCCTGGTCATCGCCGGCAAGCTCGATCCGCACGTCACCGTGTACAGCTTCGAGAAGATCCAGAGGGCCATTGCCGATCAGAACTGGACGGTCGATCAGTACGGTGTTCCGGTCCTCGACTTCGATGCGATCGTCGAAGCACAGGTGGAAGTCGGCCTCGGTCCGTTGCATACCCAGTTCGATGACAAGGGCTACGCCTACACATCCCTCTTCCTCGTTCCCGCCGTCGCCCGCTGGACGCTCGGCGGTCCGTACGGCGACAAGCACTCGGAAGAGGATTGGCAGCTCGTTCAGCAGGTCAATGTTCACTACAACGTCGGTCACCTCGCCGCGGCGGAGGGCGACACCGTCAGTCCCGACGGCAAGTACCTCGTGTCGCTGGACAAGTGGTCGCTCGATCGCTTCTTCCCTACCGGGCCCCTCCTGCCTCAGAACTTCCAGCTGATCGACATCGACAACACCGGCGATGCCATGAAGGTGATGTACGACATGCCCATCGGCCTGGGCGAACCGCACTACGCGCAGATCATCAAGGCGGACAAGCTCAAGCCCTGGAAGGTCTATCCCGAGGTGGGCTGGGATCCGCTCAATCAGCAGGTCAAGCTCGACGCACCGCAACCCGGCAAGGAGCGCATCGAGCGCAAGGGCAACACGGTCAACGTGTACATGACCGCAGTCCGCAGCCACTACGTGCCCGAACGCGTTCAGGTCCGCCAGGGTGATCACGTCATCTGGCACATCACCAACGTCGAGACCGCCTTCGACGCCACGCACGGCTTCGCGCTGCCGGTCTACAACATCAACCTGAGTCTGGAGCCGGGCGAGACGGAGACCTTCGAGTTCGACGCCGACGTCCCCGGCACGTTCAGCTACTACTGCTCCGAGTTCTGCTCCGCCCTGCACCTCGAGATGGCGGGATACTTCCTCGTCGAGCCAACCGCGACCGCCAGTCGCTGACGATTCCCCCCTCTGGAGAGAACGCTGCGCCGTCGTGGCGTTCTCCCCTTTGTTTCGCGTGTCAGGAACTGCCATGGGCAAGACCCTCGAGCACATCATCGGTCCGCGGGTCCCGGCGGAGGAGCTTGCGGCCAGACGGCTCCGCTACCGGCTGCCGAGCGCCATCCTGACCGTGGCCCGGCTGTCGCTCCTGATCTCCGATCTTCCTCCCCTACTGGAAGATGAAGCTGGAAGCGCCCGCAGTATCCCGACAGCCTCTTCGTCACCGCGTACGTCAATCGGCTGACGGGGGACGTCAAGGAGATCGACGGGCTGAATCACTACATCGGCATGCGCCCGCTCAACGAAGCGGCGCAGCTGGAGCGATCGCTCTCGATCGCCGCGATCATCGCGCTGGTCTTGATGGTGGAGGGCGCCGTGCACGTCCACAGCCGGTGGGCGGCCGTCATGCTGCTTCCAGCCATCCTCTTTCCGCTCTTCTTCCTCGCCGATCTCTCCTTCTGGCTGAGCCACTTCGGCCAGAACCTCGACCCCTCCGCGCCGCTCTCGAACGCCATCGAGCCGTTCACGCCGCCGGTGCTTGGCGTCGGCATGGTCGGCCAATTCAAGACCATCGCGTGGCCTGGGGCGGGTCTGATCCTGGCGGCGCTCGGCTCGGTGCTCATCCTCGTCGGCCTCTTCTTCCATCGCCGGGCGTACAAGCCGCTCGTCGACGCCCAGAGAGCCCTGGTGACATGACTCATCCAGCGCGGCAACGCCAGAGGATCTGCGCGACGGGCCTCAGCCTGCTCCTGTCCGGCACGGCGTGCGCAGTGGACTTCGACCTGGAGGAAGCGATCGCCTCCGCGGACTCGGGCGCGGTCATCGAAGTGCCGGCGGGAACGTACGGTGGTCCGCTGATCATCGACCGAGCACTGACGCTCGAAGGGCGCGGCCAGGTCATCCTGGACGGCGGCGGCGAAGGTGACGTGATCCAGATCCGGGCGGCCGATGTGACCATCCGCGGACTTCACGATCCGCAACACGGGGAAGAGCCTTGATCGCGAGAACGCCGGAATCACGGTGCTGGCACCCCGCGCGGTGCATCGAGAACAACGTCCTGGAGAACGTGCTGTTCGGCATCTACCTCAAGTCCGCCGCCGACAGCGTCATTCGCGGCAACACGATCGGCGGCAAGGATCTGGCCGTGCAGCGGCGCGGCGACGGCATCCGGATCTGGCAGAGCCACCGCACGTTGATCGAAGGACAACTTCGTGCGCGGAAGCCGCGACGCGGTCATGTGGTTCTCCGATGACGTGCATCTGCATCGGGAACCACATCACCGAGCGGCCGCTACGGTCTGCACTTCATGTACAGCAACGACAACGTGATCGAGGACAATGAGCTCAGCGACAACTCGGTGGGGGCGTTCCTCATGTACTCCAAGGGCCTCGTCCTCCGTCGCAACTTGTTCACGCACAACCGGGGCCCGAGCGGGTACGGCGTCGGTCTCAAGGACATGGACGAGACGACCGCCGAGGAGAACATCTTCATCGGCAACCGCGTGGGTCTGCATCTGGACACCTCACCGTCATCGTTGCTGGTTCACGATCACTACACCCGGAACCTCTTCGCGTACAACGACATCGGCGTCGCCTTCCTTCCTTCGGTCAAGCGCAACTGGTTCAGCGACAACACGTTTCTGGACAACATCGAGCAGGTGGCGATCCTGGGTCGGCGGCGACCTCGAGGGAAACGACTTCACCGTGGACGATCGCGGCAACTTCTGGAGCGACTACCAGGGGTACGACCTGGATGGCGACGGGATGGGTGACCTGCCCTATCGCGCCGAGAGCCTCTTCGAAGACCTGATGGACCGCGAGCCCCGGCTGCGCCTCTTTCTCTACAGCCCGGCCCAGCAGGCCATCGAGCTCGCGGCTCGCGCGGTGCCGCTCGTCAAGCCGCAGCCCAAGTTCAGCGACGCGGCGCCGCTGATGCAGCCGGTCCTCTTCCGCACGCAGTGGACACCGTCCCACGATCCGGCGCCCATGGCGGCACTCGCCGCGGGACTGCTCACCCTCGCCGCCGGCGGCCTGCTTGGAGGGATGGGCATGCGCGACCGGGCCGAGCGCGTTTTCGCGATCCGAGGAGGTGAGCGGTGATCCGCGTGACCCACCTCACGAAGCGATTCGGGCGTTTCAAGGCCGTAGACGATCTCTCCTTCACCGTCGAGCCCGGCGAAGCGGTCGCCCTCTGGGGTAGCAACGGAGCGGGCAAGACCACGGTCATTCGCTGCCTGCTCGGTCTGCTCTCCTTCTCCGGAACCATCTCGGTGGCCGCACACGATGTGCGCCGGCAGGGCAAGGCAGCGCGGCGGCGCATCGGCTACGTGCCGCAAGAGCTCGCCCTCTACGACGATCTTCGGTTGACCGAGGCCCTTCGCTTCTTCGCCCGCCTGAAGCGAGCGCCGCTGGACCGCGCGCCGATTGTGCTCGCCGACGTGGGCCTCGTCGAACATCGTGGCAAGCGGATCCGGGAGTTGTCGGGAGGAATGAAGCAGCGCCTCGCGCTGGCCATCGCCCTGCTCACCGATCCACCGCTGCTCGTGCTGGACGAGCTCACGTCCAACCTCGACGCGGAAGCACAGCGCACCTTCATGGATCTGCTGCGACGATTGCGCGGCGCCGGCAAGACCGTGCTGTTCACGTCGCACCACCTGAACGAGGTGGAAGGACTGGCCGATCGCGTGCTGGTCATGGCGGGTGGCCGCCTCCAGTTCGAGCGACCGCCACAGGAGCTGGCGGAAGCCATCGGCGCCCGCTGTCTGCTCCACGTCTTCCTCGAGCAGTCGCGGCTTGACGAAGCGCAGGGTGTCTTGCGGCAGCGCGGCTTCGCCGTCACGCGCAACGGTGAAGCGCTGCACGTCGTCGTGACCCCGGGAGCAAAGGCCGGACCGATCCAGGCCCTCGGCGAAGCCCGTATCGCCGTGCGGGACTTCCAGGTGCTCGACGGGACCAAAGAAGAACCGTCACCGGGAGCTGTCACTCATGACTGAGCTGGCTCTGACGCCCTCCTTCGCCGTTCGCGCTCTAGACCTGCGCAACCTGCTCTCGCTGGCCCGCAAGGAGATGCGCGACTCGCTGCGAAACCGCTGGTTCATCCTCTACACGATCGCCTTCGCGGTGCTGGCCCTGGCCTTGTCCTTCCTCTCCCTTCTGGGCACCGGGTCCGTCGGCTTCGCCGGCTTCGGACGTACGGCGGCGGGACTGATCAACCTGGTCATCCTCATCGTGCCGCTCATGGCCCTGACTGCCGGCGCCGGCGCCATCGCGGGGGAGCGCGAGCGAGGAACGCTCGGCTACCTGCTGGCCCAGCCGGTGAGTCGGATTGAAGTGATCCTGGGCAAGTACCTTGGTCTGGCGGTCGCGATGATGACCTCGCTGGCCCTGGGGTTCGGCCTGAGCGCCGCCGCGATCGCCTGGCGGAGCGGCGGCGCGGACGCGAGCCGCTTCGCACGACTGGTCGTGCTGGCCCTCTTGCTGGCGCTGGCCATGCTCAGCGTGGGCTTCCTGGTCTCCGTGCTGGTCCGCCGGGGCTCGGTGGCAACGGGCGCGGCCATCTTCATCTGGCTCACGCTCGTCTTTCTCGGCGACCTTGGGCTCATGGGCAGCACGATCGTGTTCAAGCTGCAGGTCGCCGATCTCTTCCGGCTCTCGCTGCTCAACCCGCTGCAGGTCTTCAAGATGACCGCCGCTGGGAAGCGTCAGCACGTCGCTCGACGTCCTCGGGCCCGCGGGGCTCTACGCGACACGGACCTTCGGCGCTCGCCTCGATCTCCTGTTCGGCGCGGTGCTCGCGGCTTGGATCGTGATTCCCCTGAGCGCCGCGACCGCACTCTTCGTTCGGCGGGGGGCGGGCTGATGAGGCGGCGGCGACTCGCGTTCGGACTCCTGCTGCTCCTGGAGGCCGCGGGATGCGGCCGGGAGGACCCGCTCGCTCCGCCGCAGATCTACTACGGACAGGATGTCTGTCACGAGTGCGGGATGATCATCAGCGACGATCGCTTTGCCGCCGCCGCGGTCGTGCAGCGCCCGAATGGCGCCTTCGAATCGGCGCTGTTCGACGACATCGGCTGCCTGCTCACGCTCGAGCATGGCGACGCCGAGCCAGTCATGACGGTGAGCTATGTTCGAGCCTTCGACGGTCGGAGCTGGCTGCACTGCGCGGACGCGGTCTACTTGCACAGCCGGGCGCTGAAGACGCCGATGGCCTTTGGGGTCGCTGCCTTCGCGACGCCGGAGGCCGCGACGGTCGCGCAGCGCGAGCACCCCGGCGATCTGCTCGACCTCGGAGAGCTGCGGGAGCGGTTCCGCCAGAATGAGCTCGGTATCGAACCACTGCGGCAGCGAGACGGGGAAGGCTCTGGAGCGGTCGATTCACCAGACGAAGACGATTCCCCGGAGGCATGATCGATGTCGATTGAGATGCATGAATCCCCGATCGAGACGGAGGAGCTCCCCGAAGTCGACGTAGCGCCAGAGACGCATCCAAAGGAGCACACGCCTCATCTCCAGCACCACTGGGACACCCTGCAGCAGCAGTTCGAAGCGAGCAAGCTCGGCATGTGGCTCTTTCTGGCCACGGAAGTCCTGCTCTTCGGGGGACTGTTCTGCGTCTATACCGTGCTGCGGTACATGCACCCGGAGATGTTCGCCTACGGCAGCCAGTTCCTGAACAAGACGCTCGGCGCCACCAACACCGCAGTGCTCATCCTCAGCAGCATGACGATGGCCATGGCGGTCACCGCGTCCCAGCTGAACCAGCGCAGGCGACTCATGCTCTTGCTCTTCCTGACGCTGCTCGGCGGCGCGACTTTCATGGGAATCAAGTTCGTCGAGTACAGGCACAAGATCGAAGACAATCTTGTCTGGGGACTCCGGTTTTACGAAGAGCCGCATGAGATGGAGTCCGAAGCGGAGGTGCTGGTGGCAGCGGCCGAGCCGGAGCCCGCGCACGGCGATCTGGCGATCGGCAAGACGCTCTGGATGGAAACGTGCCGCTCCTGCCACGGCCTCGCGGGAGAGGGGATTCCCGGACAGGGCAAGGACCAGCGCAACAGCGCATTCATCAAGAGCAAGAACGATCAGGAGCTGCTGGCTTTCATCAAGGTGGGACGGATGCCTTTCGATCCCGCCAACACGACCGGCATTCAAATGCCCCCCAGAGGCGGCAACCCGCTGCTGTCGGACCGCAACCTGCTCGACATCGTGGCCTATGTGCGCACCTTCGAGGGACTCGGGCCGGAGGGTTCCGAGACATCGGGAGCCGACCAGGCGCTCTCCGAGGGGGACGCGGAGGCGTTCTGGATCCCTCACTCCTCGATCCCGCCTCCCGTCGACGGCCCGGCCGGTCTCGACCCGACCGCTCTGCTCGAGTCACGGCCTTCGGTCGAAGCTGGGCCACCGCCGGACCCGCGGCACGATCCGCATCGCCCGGTCAACGCGCACCTGTTCTTCGCCATCTACTTCCTCATGACCGGCCTGCACGGCATCCACGTCGTGCTGGGGATGATCGTCATCACCTGGCTACTGGTCCGGGCGGTGCGCGGCCACTTCAACCAGTCGTACTTCACGCCCGTCGATCTCGGCGGCCTCTACTGGCACGTCGTCGATTTGATCTGGATCTTCCTCTTCCCGCTGTTCTACCTCATCACGTGAGGACGTGGCGGGCGAGGCGCGGTGGCGCCAACGTCGCGCAGACGGTGTCGCCGCAGGCATCCTCACCGCGCTGACATGATTTGCGATCGGCTACTTCTCTTCAGCCTCGACTGGCTTCTCCGGCTTGGCCGGAGCGTCGGACGCTTCCAGACCCTTCTTGTACGCCGCTTCATCAATGCTCTGGACGGATGAGGAGGTCAGCGTCACCTCTGCGCCGGAGGCCGCATCGGTGATGATGATCGCGCCGTTGTCCATGCGCTTGACATCAGTGGTGTAGTACGCCTTACCCGAGTCCGGGCTCGTCACCCGGTAGTAGGAAGGTCCGCATGCGGACAGCGCGACGACACACGCCGCCAGCAAGATTGAGGATCTGACCATCGTCGTATCCGCCTTTCCGAGATGAACTCGATCGCGGGCGCCGGGCAACAACTGCCTTCTGCGGTCCGCGAGGGCGGAGTATACCGGCGAGGCTGCTGACTGGTCGTGCGAGTCCGAGACCAGGGCATCCACCGTAGCCCGGACTACGAATGGAGATCCGACCTTCTCGCCGGGTGATGCCCGATCATCCGCCGTCCGGAAGAAGATACATGCGATCGATGGATCCTCAGGTCTTGACTCCATCGAGCCGATACTGTAGCTTGTGCTACAATTCTCGCTCCACTCGACCTCGAGGACCCGCATGCGCTCCGCCCCGCCCCATCCCCCCGCCCGTCCGACGGCTTCCAGAAGGTCCGGGCGGATCACTCGCTCGAGACCGCCGAGGACTACGTCGAAGCGATCGCCGACCTCGTCCACCGCCAGGGCGAGTGCCGCGTCAAGCACCTTTCCGCCCACATGGGCGTCTCGCACGTCACGGTCACCCGCATCGTCGCCCGCCTGCAGGAGTCGGGCCTGGTCGAGACCGAGCCGTACCGGCCAATCCGGCTCACTGCGGCCGGTGAGCGACTGGCCGCCGACGCCCGGCAGCGACACGAAACGGTCTTCCGATTCCTGCTCGCGCTGGGTGTACCGGAACCAGACGCCCGCCGGGACGCCGAAGGCATCGAGCATCACGTCGGCGAGGTCACGCTGCGCCGCATGGCCAAGTTCGTTCAACAGGCGGATGCCCAAGGAGACCGAACCCCATGACCGTGCCCACTCGCCTGATGCTCGTCGCGCTGCTCGCCGCGTGCAACCTCGTCGGCTGCGAACGCAGCGGCGGCGCCGACGGTGCGTCGCGTGCGGAGTCGCGCGCCGGTCCGATCCGCATCACCACGACCACCGGCATGATCACTGACATCGTCCAGCAGGTAGTCGGCGATCGGGCCCAAGTCACGGGCATCATGAAGCAGGGCGTCGATCCGCACCTCTACAAGCCGACGCGAAGCGACGTCATCCAGCTGATGGATGCCGACATCGTCTTCTACAACGGCCTCATGCTCGAAGGGAAGATGGCGGACGTGCTGGTCAAAGTCGCCCGCAGCGGCAAGCCGGTCCACGCGGTGACCGAGATGCTCGACGACACGTACGTCCTCAACGACCCCCGGAAGCATCACGATCCGCACGTCTGGATGGATGTCAAGGGCTGGATTCACGCCGTCCGCGTCGTGGCAGAGGCGCTGAGCGAGTACGACCCCGAGTCGGCGGAAGCCTACCGCGAACACGCGGAGGCGTACATCCGGCAGCTGGAATCGCTCGATCGATACGCCGCCGAGACGATCGGCTCCATCCCCCGTTCGCGGCGCGTGCTGGTGACGGCGCACGATGCCTTCAACTACATCGGACGCGCCTACGACATCGAAGTGCGTGGCATTCAGGGCATCTCCACCGAATCGGAGGCCGGGGTCAAGGACATCAACGATCTGATCGACCTGCTCGTCAACCGCCAGATCGGAGCCGTCTTCGTCGAGACGAGCGTGGCGGACAAGAACGTCCGTGCGCTCGTCGAGGGCGCCAGAGCGCGCAATCACCCTGTGCAGATCGGCGGCGCCTTGTTCTCCGACGCCATGGGCGCAGCCGGCACCTACGAAGGGACCTACATCGGCATGATCGACCACAACGTGACCACGATCACCCGCGCCCTCGGCGGGACCGCACCCGAGGGCGGTTTCCGCTCGTGGTCGCCACAGCCGCGGGAGAACTCCTGATGCGCCCCCGCGAAGTCGAGGCACGCCGCTCATCGTCGATCCGGTTCAGCTTCCTCTCGACCGACCGGCGGGAGGACAGGAGCATCCGGTCACGTCGCCGCTCTCCGTCCACGACATGACCGTGGCCTACCACCGCAAGCCGGTGCTCTGGGACGTCGACTTCGATGCGCCCGAAGGGAAGCTGATCGGCATCGTCGGCCCGAACGGCGCCGGCAAGAGCACGCTGCTCAAGGCCTGCCTCGATCTCATCCCCCGGCCTCCGGGCGCGTGCTGATCTACGGCAAGCCCTACGGCAGCAGCGCCAGCTCGTCGGCTACGTGCCGCAGCGGGAGAGCGTCGACTGGGACTTTCCGGTCAACGCGCTCGACGTCGTGACGATGGGGCGCTACGGACGCATCGGCTGGTGCCGACCGGTGTCGAAGGAGCACCGGCGCGTGGCCATGGAGGTGCTCGACCGCGTCGGCCTGGCGGACCTCGCCCGGCGACAGATCAGCCAGCTCTCCGGCGGCCAGCAGCAGCGTGTCTTCCTCGCCCGCGCCCTGGCGCAGGAGGCGAAGCTCTACTTCATGGACGAACCCTTCGCCGCGGTCGACGCCGCGACCGAGCGGGCGATCGTCGAGGTGCTCAATGAGCTCAAGCAAGGCGGGAAGACCGTGCTCGTCGTCCACCACGATCTGCAGACCGTCCGCGAGTACTTCGACTGGGTGATGCTGCTCAACATGCGGGTCGTCGCGGTCGGCCCGACCGAGGAGGTCTTCACCGAAGAGAACCTGCACAAGACCTACGGTGGCAAGCTGACGCTGCTCGACGAAGCGGCGCAGGCCATCGCTCGGGCTTCGCGATAACAACGATGAGTTGCATCCTTTTGCTCCTGTCCGTGCTTGCGCTGACGACCCCACCGGATCGCGTCGGCGTTGCCGACACCGCTTCGCTCCCCTCGATCACCGACACGTCGATGGCTTGGCCCACGCTCGAAGAGCTCCTGAACGTGCTGCTGCTTCGCGACTACAACACGCGGCTGGTCGTTCTGAGCACGGCCATCCTGGGGCTGGCGGCGGGGGTCGTCGGCACCTTTCTGCTGCTGCGCAAGCGCGCGCTCATCGGCGACGCGCTGAGCCACGCCACGCTGCCGGGCATCGCGCTCGCGTTCATCGTGATGGTCGCGGCGGGCGGCACCGGCAAGTTCCTTCCGGGGCTGCTCCTCGGCGCCGCGCTGTTCGGGCTGCTCGGCGTCGGCTGCGTCCTGCTCATCAAGGGGCTCACTCGCCTCAAGGACGACGCGGCGCTGGGCATCGTGCTCAGCGTCTTCTTCGGACTGGGCGTCGCCCTGCTCGGTATCGTCCAGCAGATGCCAGAGGGGAGTCAGGCCGGTCTGGAGTCCTTCATCTACGGCAAGACCGCGTCGATGATCCGCAGCGACCTGCTGCTCATCGGCGGCGCCGCAACGGTCGTCGCTCTGGTCAGCGGGCTGCTCTACAAGGAGTTCACCCTGCTCTGCTTCGACGCCGAATACGCGTCCTCGCAGGGATGGCCCGCCGGCGCACTCGACATCGTGATGATGGTGCTGGTCACCGCGGTGACCGTGATCGGGCTCCAGGCGGTCGGGCTGATCCTCATCATCGCCCTGCTGATCATCCCGCCCGCCGCCGCTCGGTTCTGGACCGAGCGTCTGTGGCCCATGCTCCTGGGCGCGGCGCTGATCGGCGCCGTCGGCGGGTGGCTGGGCGCTTCGCTCAGCGCCCTCGTGCCCCGATTGCCAGCCGGCGCCATCATCGTCGTGGTCTGCGCGACCATCTTCCTGCTCAGCATGATCTTCGGCAGCTCGCGCGGCGTCGTGCGCCGCCTGAGTCACCACGGCGCCTGGCGAAACGAGTCGGTCGGCAGCACCTCCTGCGCGCCATCTACGAGCAGCTCGAGATGGATCGGGAGAAGCGTGCCGAGCGGGGTCTTCACCCTCGCCGAGATCCTCCCCCGCCGCTCGTGGTCCATGGGACAGCTGCGCAGACTGGTGCGCCGTGCTGCCCGGCGAGGACTGATCCGTCCGCACGAACCCAACCGCTACCAGCTCACCGAAGAGGGGTGGCGGGACGCCGTCCGTGTCGCCCGGAACCACCGCCTCTGGGAGCTGTTCCTCATCACGCACGCCGACATCGCCCCCAGCCACGTCGATCGCGATGCCGATCAGATCGAGCACGTGCTCGGGCCGAGTCTGGTGGCGGAGCTCGAGTCGCAGCTGGGCTTCGTACGCCCGGAGACTCCCGTGCCCCCCAGCCCGCACGCGTTGTGAGCGCGATGTCTATCGACCCTTCTTACATGCTGGCTGCCTGGCCGACCTGGAACAATCAGGTAGACACCTGGATCGTCGTGATCGGCGTGCTCTGCGCCGGCTCGTGCGCCTTGCTCGGGAACTTCCTCGTGCTGCGGCGCATGAGCATGATGGGCGACGCGATCAGCCACGCGGTGCTGCCCGGTCTCGCGGTCGCCTTCCTGATCACCGGAAGCCGGGCAAGCCCGGTCATGTTCGTCGGGGCGGCGATCGTGGGCGTCCTCACGGCTCTGTTCACGCAGTGGGTGCACCGCTTCGGCGAGGTCGATCGCGGCGCATCGATGGGCGTGGTCTTCACCACCCTCTTTGCGATCGGCCTGATTCTCATCGTGCGGGCCGCCGACCACGTCGATCTCGATCCCGGGCTGCGTGCTCTACGGCGCGATCGAGCTGGCCCCGCTCGACCGGGTGGCGCTCGGTTCGCTGAACATCCCCTCGCGCGGCGCTCATCCTGGGCATCGCATTCCTCCTGAACGGCCTCTTTGTCATCGTGTTCTACAAGGAACTCAAGATCAGCTCCTTCGATCCGGCGCTCGCGACGACCCTGGGCATCAACGCGCAGCTCATGCACTACCTGCTCATGACGCTCGTCGCGATCACGACCGTCGCCGCCTTCGAGTCGATCGGCAGCATCCTCGTCATCGCCATGCTCATCGTGCCTCCCGCCACCGCTCATCTCCTGACCGACCGGCTGCCCGGGATGATCGTGGTCAGCCTGATCGTCGGTGCCGCGAGCGCTGCACTTGGTCATGTTGCCGCCATCACCGTGCCCGGTTGGTTCGGCTTCGCCGACACGACCACGTCGGGAATGATGGCGACCGTGGCGGGCATCCTCTTCGCGACCGTCGCGGTGCTGGCTCCCCGTCACGGCGTGCTCAGCAAGTATCTCCATCAGCGCGCCCTGCGAGCGCGAATCCTTCGGGAGGACGCGCTGGGCGTGCTGTTCCGGCTCGAAGAGATCAAGTCGATGCGAGATCGACTCGCGGTCGACGTCGCCCAGCTGCTGAGCGCTACTTCAGGGGTCTCCCGGCGCTCGGTGCGGATGGCGCTGCGTCATCTGCGTCGGCGCGGTTTGCTCGAAGACGAGGGACAGTCACACCGCCTCACGGCCCGCGGGCGAGCTCGCGCCGCCGATCTCGTCCGCACGCACCGGCTGTGGGAGAGCTACCTCCATCAGTACCTGCCCCTCCCCTCCGACCATGTTCACGCCACCGCCGAACGGCTGGAGCACGTCACCGACGCATCGATGCAGGATCGCCTCGCCGAGGCCACCGATCGCCCGCAGTACGATCCGCACGGCAAGCGGATTCCGGAGAGGAGCGCGGCCGATCGACGAGTTGAGGAGTGAATGCTCGATCTGTAGTGCTGCGACCGGTGCGACAGCGCGTTCGACCGCCGCTTGCTTATACTGGAGCGCCGAGCTTCGGTGCGGATCTCACAGCCGGGACCTGCGCAGAGACTCGTCAGAAAAGAGGCAGTGATGGCGTTTAAGGTACAACGAGTCGAGTACTACTACACGACGGTCAAGGATGTCCCGAGCGAGGCCTACGAGCTACTCTCCCACTTGGCGGGACTGCACGTCAACCTGCTGGCCTTCAACGCGGTTCCGATGGGGCCGTCCCGCACGCAGCTGACGCTCTTCCCGAGCGACTCGAGCAAGCTGATCAGCGCCGCGGACAAGTGCGGGCTGGTCCTGGACGGTCCTCACTCCGCGCTGCTCGTCCAGGGCGACGATGAACTCGGCGCGCTGGCCACCGTGCACGGCAAGCTCGCCGATGCCAAGGTCAACGTCTACGCCTCGACAGGCGTGAGCGACGGCAAGGGCTCCTACGGCTACGTGCTGTATGTCCGACCGGAGAAGTTCGAGCAAGCCGCCAGGGCCTTCGACCTCTCGTGACTCTGCGGCTCACGATCGAGGCGATGGTCTGTTCCTTTTGAGGGGGTGCGCGAACACGGTGGCGCTGTTGCGGGGGTTGCGCAACTGGCGCCGCATCCATGCGGCTTGGTCCTGACTGGTCTGCGGTTGGGTGCGCGGCTTGAGGTCTTGTTGCGGCACCGCCGCATCCGTGCGGCTCGACCCTCGTCGGTCCGACGTTGCTCAGAGCCGCCCGCTTCGTGCGGGCTCCCCTGGGAGGGGTCCTGCGATGGTCGTTTCTATTCATGTGCGGCCCGTCCGGGCCGCAGAGGGTTGCGCATTGCCGGCGGCATCCATGCCGCCTCGGTTCTCGCTGCGAACACCACACGGTCGGCGGCGTCCTGCCGCCGACCTTCAGTGCCGGATGGGAACGGCCTTCGTTGCGGGCGGGCCTCTGGTGTGGTCGAGCGTCGCGCGGGTGACGCCCGCTCTTGTCGAGGGCTGCGCGAACACGGTGGCACTGTTCCGGGGGTTGCGCACTCGCGCCGCATCCATGCGGCTTAGATCCTGGTTGGTCTGCGGTTGGGTGCGCGGCTTGAGGTCTTGTTGCGGCACCGCCGCATCCATGCGGCTCGACCCTCGTCGGTCCGACGTTGCTCAGAGCCGCCCGCTTCGTGCGGGCTCCCCTGTGGCCATTCCTGCGGTGGCCGTTTCTATTCATGTGCGGCCCATCCGGGCCGCAGAGGGTTGCGCATTGCCGGCGGCATCCATGCCGCCTCGGTTCTCGCTGCGAACACCACACGGTCGGCGGCATCCTTGCCGCCGACCTTCAGTGCCGGATGGGAACGGCCTGCGTTGCAAGAGGCGCCGATGGCGTTCGATTGCGCGCGCGACGCCTCCATTGGCGCCGGCCGCGCAATCGTCGGCACGTCAAGCTCCCGCGGCAGGAGGCCGCGGGAGCGTTGGTGTTTGCGCGTGACGGGAGCCGGCAGGATGCCGGCGGAGTTGCAAGTTCCGCGGGCCGGAGGCCCGCTATAACCAAGCCCATCCCACGTCGGAACTTCCACAGGGGAGCCGGCAGGATTGCCGGCGGGTCTGAGCGGCGTCGGACCGACGAGGGTCGAGCCGCAGGAGGCGGCGACGCCGCAACAACACCTCAAGCCGCGCACCAACCCAAAGAACTTCACAAGACCAGCCGCATGGATGCGGCGACGGCCCCGCAACCCACCGGACTTCCCACGCGCGTTCGCGAAGTGAGTGCCACCGGACGTTCATGGTGCATTGCATGCACCCTACGAAGCGCAGCCGGTGCGGCGCAACCGTCGGCAGGTCAAGCTTCCGCGGCATGGATGCCGCGGAAGCGTTCGGGCGGCGACGGCCCCGCAACCCATCGGACTTCCCACGCGCGTTCGCGAAGTGAGTGCCGCCGGACGTTCATGGTGCATTGCATGCACCCTACGAAGCGCAGCCGGCGCCGGTCGCGCAACCGTCGGCAGGTCAAGCTTCCGCGGCATGGATGCCGCGGAAGCGTTCGGGCGGCGACGGCCCCGCAACCCACCGGACTTCCCACGCGCGTTCGCGAAGTGAGTGCCACCGGACGTTCATGGTGCATTGCATGCACCCTACGAAGCGCAGCCGGCGCCGGTCGCGCAACCGTCGGCAGGTCAAGCTTCCGCGGCATGGATGCCGCGGAAGCGTTCGGGCGGCGACGGCCCCGCAACCCACCGGACTTCCCACGCGCGTTCGCGAAGTGAGTGCCGCCGGACGTTCATGGTGCATTGCATGCACCCTACGAAGCGCAGCCGGCGCCGGTCGCGCAACCGTCGGCAGGTCAAGCTTCCGCGGCATGGATGCCGCGGAAGCGTTCGGGCGGCGACGCCGCAACAACACCTCAAGCCGCGCACCAACTCAAAGAACTTCACAAGACCAGCCGCATGGATGCGGCGACGGCCCCGCAACCCATCGGACTTCCCACGCGCGTTCGCGAAGTGAGTGCCGCCGGACGTTCACGGTGCATTGCATGCACCCTACGGGTGCCGCCGGCGCAGCTACGGCGTCCACACGATCTCACCGCCATCCACCGACCAATCCAATCCAAAGTACCCCGCCGCCATCACGCCCGCGGGGCCCTCGCTCAGCACTTCCGGCGTGAGCACGAGCAGATCGGGATAGCCGACGCCCGAGACGAAGTACGGCAGTCGGTCGGTCAGACGCATCCCGATGACGCCCGTGCCGCCGACCGCGCCGACCGACGCGACGTCGCTGCCGGGGCGGGGCCGCACGAAGATGATGCCCAGCGCTTCACTGCGTTCGGTGCGGTCGCCGATCCGCAGCTCGCCGCGATCGACCTGCACCGGACCGCCGTCTGGAATCAGCATCGGCCACGCGCCGTTCGTCTTCCGGTTGCCGTAGAGAATGACGTTGCGATCCGGAGTCTCCGCCCGATCGAAGTCGACGTCGGCGATGACGTCCACCGAGGCATTCCCGCGATACCAGAACGTCTCGGCGTCGAACCGCGCCTTGTCCCGCGCCCAGGCGTTCTCCGCCACGTTGCCTTGCGTTCCGTACACCAGCAGGAAGCGATTGCGGAACGCATCCTTGAACGATCCGTAGCGGTGCGGGCCCTTGAGATCCGGTGACGGTCGCTCGACGACCTTCCATGTTCCGTCCGCGCCCCGGCTCAGCCACAGCGGCTCGCCGTGCGGCCACGCGATGTCGGTCACCGTCTGACCGTCCAGCTCGACGGTGAGCGGCTGCCCCGGTTCCAAGACGATCCGATCCTCCGTGTCCTCCTCCTCGGTGATCATCGTCTCGGGAATCGAGAGCAATCCGACGTCGATCGCCAACCGCGCGACGTTGTCAGTCGTTCCCGCGATGCGTCGTTCTTCCGGCTCCAGCGTCAGGTCGATCGCGCTGAGCCGAAAGGGCTCGAGCTGCGCCTCGATCATCGCCCAGTGGCAGCGCGACGAGACGCCCGGGCTGGCGGTGACGAACGCCACGTGCCGCACCGATCGGCTCGGAGGGAGCTCATTCTGACGGAGGAAGTCGAAGAGCGGCGGCCAGTCCATGCACTGATCGCCCCACCAGTGGCCGGCGCCGATCCGCTCGTAGTAGGCGAAGTTGGGATGGCCCTCTCCCAACCACTGCCGCATCCGGCGGGCCTGCTCGACCGGCACGTTGTCGTCCTTGTCGCCGTGCAGCACGTAGACGCCGCGCTGCAGGAGATTGGGCGCCAACGCGAGCGTATCGCTGGCCGAAGCGGCGCGCCGCAACATGCGCTCGATCGCCGTGCCGTCTTCGTATTCGGGCGTGCCCGCGTACGACCAGAAGCTGATCCAGCCGGCGCTGGGTCCGATCGCCGCGAATCGATCGGGGAAAGTGGCCCCGAGGATCCACGTGCCGTGGCCGCCCATGGAGTGGCCGGTGAGGTACGTGCGCAGCGGATCGTTGGGGTATCGCTCTTCGGCTCGGGCGAGAACCTCCAGCGCGTCGAGCCGCCCCCAATCTTCCCAGTCGAATCCGAACGGCCGGCGATTCGTCGGCGCGATGACGTGGCACCATGGTCGCGCCCGATACGCCGACGCCTGCCGCTCCGCTTCGACGCCCGCGCCGTGCAGGCTCAGCACCAAACCCGGGTGCTCGTCCGCACCGTCCGGCGCGGCGGGACGCACCGCGTAGTACTGCACGGAGCCATCGATGTCGCTGACGAACGTGCGACGGTGCGCGTCGCCCGGATCGCGCACGCGCAGGGACAGCCGCCGGGTGTCGTGAATCACCTGCTCCTGATTGCTCTGGTCTTCGATGAGCTCGAGCGTGAACTTGCGGTCGCCAGGTTCGGTGGGAGCGGGACCGGCGAATCGAACGGGGACCTTGCGCAGCGAAAGCGGAGGGATGGGCGGGAGCGACGTCTCCACGCGGTTTCCGGCGTCATCGGTCACGATCAGGCGCAGATCCGCGCGGACGGGTCGAGACGTTGGTCACGAGCACCGCCCCGATGACGTCGGCCGGCTCTCCCACGAGCAGATCGGGCAGCGTCTGATCCTGTGGCGGCAGCAGCAACTCTGCGGCGGGCTCGACGAGCTGCGCCCGGACGCCGCCGCGCGCCACCTGGAACAGGAACGTGTTCGACCCCGCATTGAGCAGCACCGGCAGGCGCACCGCGCCCGTCCGGTAGGGATCGCCGGCCCGGGGCGAGCCGTTGGCGTAGACCATCGAATGGCCCTGCGCCTCCAGCAGCATGACCCGCGGCTGCGGCGCTTCGAAGGTCATCAGGGCGTAGCCCCCGCGCAGGGCTGGATGCTCGAACCAGCCGTTGTCGTCGGCCGTCGCCGTGATCCAGTGAGCGACCGTGCCATCCGGTAGGGTCACGCCATCGCCCTCCTTCGGCGCCGTGAACGCCCCCGCGACGATTTGCCGCTCCAGGGCATCCTCGTGCACGGCGACCCGGCCGGCTCGTCCGACGGGCTCCAGCAGCAGGGCCTCGGTCAGGGGAATCGAGACGGGCTCCTGAGCCGCAGCCACCGCGGCAGCGAGCACACCAATGGCGGCCAGCTGCCAGAGCAGCGCAGCAAAGCCTGAGAGACGCGGGTGTGAGGTCACGAGGGGCTCCGGGGATGAGACGCGGCGAGCCTCAATCATCGCTGCTTTCGCCGATCCAGCAACCGACCGACGGAGCGTGCGGAGCCGCCCCGGACACCCCCCGGCACCGGAAGACCGCCCTTTTTGCACAACCGGTGGAACAGCCCACATTCACGTTACGGATAGAACGCTGCGTCCCTGCCCCGCCGGCGCGATGCTGTCGTGCTTGCAGAGGGGCAAGCGTGGCCTTCATCCGCGGTGCGGGCAGGGCTATTTCGTGCGGTTGCCGCCGCGCTCGAGCGGCGGATCAGTTCCGGCTGGCTCGTGTGCTGCATGTGCACGGTCCGGCCTGACCGGTCCCGTACGCATGGCCCGACATGCGTGCACCGTTCATACCTGATCGAATTCAATTCGAGGCTGGCATCAGGGGGACCGGTGCTCACCGCGCGTGACCCGCTGGTCCTTGTACCAGATGTCGAGCCCTTCCCGTTGCTGCATGCCCCTGGGGCCCTTGATCGCCATGCTGCCCAGCAGCGACACGATCTGAAGCGCGGAAAGGTGCTCGATCTTCCGCCCCGACGTGACCACGTGCTCGTGCAGCAGCACGAATCGCCCTTGGCGGCGCAGGGCCAGACTCATCCAGAGCTCTTCCGAAGCGAAGTACCGTTCGTCGAAGCCGCCCGCCGCCTCGAACGCCTCCCGTTGCGCGAAGAGGTAGCAACCGGCCGCGAGACCCGTCATGCGGTACAGGCGCGCGGCGACCCACTCGAGCAGCCGGGCGGAACGGCGGTTCAGGGTGTCGAAGCGGACAAGGCACCCGCCGCCAACCGCGCCGTCCCGCACCGCGGCGGCGGTGGCCCGGATCAGCGGCTCGTTGACCAGCGTGTCGGCGTCGACGAAGACGAGCAGCTCTTCCTGCGCGACGGCGGCGCCGGCGTTTCTCGCCGCGCCGATCTGGCGCACGTCGATCTCGATCACCTTGGCCCCCGCCCTGCTGGCGATCGCGGCGGTGTCGTCCACACAGGCGTCCGCAGCCACGATGATCTCGCACCGCTCACCGAGCGCCGCGGACGCGGACTGAATGCTCGCCAGCGTCGGTGCGATGAATGCCGACTCGTTGTGCGCGGGTATGACGAAGGAGATCACCGACGATCGTAGCAGCGTGCCGCCTTCGACCCTTGCCTCTATGGAGCGCTCGACGGCGAGGAGCCGGTGCCGCTCTCCCGTTCGACCCACACGAGCCCGCCGTAGCGCGGCGCGGTTCGCCGCGCCGAAACGGCGAGCAGGAGCGCGCCTGCGATCACCATGACCGTGCTCAGCCACTGACCGCGGGAGAGGCCCAGGACGAGCCCGATGCCCTCATCCGGAGCGCGGAAGAACTCCGTCGCGATGCGCAGGACCCCGTAGGCAATCAGGAACCACGCCGCGATGATCCCCGGTTTCCGCGGCTTGAGCCAGATCAGGGCGAGCACCGCCAGCAGGATCGGTCCGTCCGTGAGGGCCTGGAGCAGCTGCGAAGGGTAGTACGCGGTGAGCAGCGGCCGCACGACTTCGATCACCTCCTGATTGCCCGCCTGCATCGCCTCGACGAGGTTCGCCAGGAACGTCTGGTCACCACCCACGATCGGGCACAGCGCCTCGAGCGCGTCGCGGTGGAGAAACTCCGGGCTCAGGATTTGTTCGGGGTATTTGATGCTCCACCACGGCGGATCGAGCTGCCCGTCCGCGGGTAAGGGACGGCCCCACAGTTCCCCGTTGACGAAGTTTGCGATGCGCCCGAGCCCAAGTCCCGGCGTACACGCCCAGGCGCACAGATCGAACAGATGGAGGATCGAGGTGCGCCGCCGGTATCCGAACAGGCAGCAGGCGAGGACGGAGCCGATCACGCCGCCGTGGCTGGCCATGCCGCCCTTGTTGATGGCCAGCAGGTCCCAGAAGGGAATCGTGCCCGAAAATCCGATGATCAGGTGCGGGTCGTAGAACAGGGCGTAGCCCAGCCGGCCGCCGACCAACACGCCGACGATCACGTAGGTCATGAAGTCGCCCACCAGCCGCGGCGTCAACGGGCTGCGGCCGGTCCGCGCGAGCCAGCTGATCATGGACCAGCCGATCAAGAAGCCCACGGCGTAGGCGAGCCCATACCACCGGATCCCGAAGGACTCGGTGAACTGGATCGCAAAGGGATTCAGATCGTGAAGGTACGACTCGGCCAGCACCGGAAGCATCGACCGCTAGGGTAGCAGGCGTGACGCCGAGGGGCGAAACGAGCGACGCTCGTGGGGGCGACCTCACCTCGCCCGGCAGGCCCGGCTGCGCGTGACGCTGCGCCGCTCGGCCGCTCGCGCTCGTCACGCCGAGATTTCGAGGATCAGTACCGCGTCGTCGGCGCGGCGGTCACCTGCGTCGCGCCGGGCGCTCGCCGAATCCTCCGTTCGATCGAGCCGAGGATGTCCGCCGCCGCCGTCTCGTTCCCGAGGGGAGCGACGAAGATGTCGATGCGCGTCAGCCCTTCGCCCGCCCGGGCCGTCTCGACGCGAACCGACGTATTCGTCGCGGTCCGGGCCTCGATACGACCTTGCCGGGCATCGACCGCGTCGCTCGTGACGGAATAGAGATAGTCTCGCTCCAGCACCTCCATCGCGGCGTAGTGGGCGGTGAAGGAGTCGGTCGGCAAATAGGCCTGCACCTCCCGGGTGACGGTCATCGTGTACACGGTTCCGCCGGAGGTCATCCCCTGGCAGCCGGCCAGCGCGACCACTAGGGCCGCCGGGCCAGGGCCGCGCAGAAACGCGCGGCCTGCCGTCCCAGACCCGACTGACGGCGTTTGGCTCCGGGGCGATTCCTCGCAGCGTCGTCCATGGACCTGTTCATCGACGCTCCGCGCCCGCTTCTTCCTCTTTATTCACGGGGATTCAGGTCCGTGCCCCTCGGAGTCGGGCCGCCGGAAGTGACCTGAACGTGATCCGGTCCACACCCGCACCCGATCCAGGCCCAGCTCAGGAGTGCAGGACCCGATCAACTATAGTGCGTCCCGGAAAACGCACGAATCCTCGAAACGGAGAGGCCCCTGATGCGCCTGCACTTCCTCGGAGCGAACCGGCAGGTCACCGGATCGCGCTATCTGCTCGAGACGGCGGATCTGCGCGTGATGATCGATTGCGGCATGTTCCAGGAGCGCAGCTGCCTCGACCGCAACTGGGCGCCGCCCATCGTTGCTCCGGAGTCGGTGGATCTGATGCTCCTGACCCACGCTCATCTCGACCACTGCGGGCTCATTCCCCGCTACGTCCGGCAGGGCTTCTCGCAGCGCATTCTGGCCACCGCCCCCACCATCGATCTCGCCACGATCGTGCTCAACGACTCGGCGCGGATCCAGGAAGAGGATGCCCGGTACAAGCGCAAGCGTCACGAGCGAGAAGGCCGGCGAGGCGCCCATCCGGAGCTGGCCCTGTACGAAGTCGAGGATGCGGAAGCGGTCGGACCGCTGTTCAAGGTCGTCCAATACGACAAGCCGATCCAGCTGGGCCCCGGCGTCACGGTCAGCTACCGCGACGCCGGCCACATCCTCGGATCGGCCATGCTCGTCTTCGACGTCGAGACGTCGGGGCAGACGCGGCGCGTGCTCTTCTCCGGGGACGTGGGCCCGTCGAACCGGCCGCTCGTTCACGACGCGACCGTGATCGAGAGCGCCGACTACGTGATCGTCGAATCGACCTACGGCGATCGCAACCACGATGTCGAGGGCGACCTGCTCGAACGCTTCGCGGAGTTCGTCAACTCCACGGTGGAGCGGGGAGGCAATCTGATCATCCCGACCTTCGCGATCGACCGCGCCCAGGCCCTCGTCTACTACCTCGGCCAGCTGGTCCGGCAGAAGCGCATTCCGCGCCTGCCGATCTTCCTCGACAGCCCGATGGCCATCGATGCCACGAACATCTACAAGCTCTACGAGCACATGCTCGACGAAGAGACCCAGCAGATGATGGACCGCGGCGACCATCCGTTCCAGTATCCCGGCATCCAGTACGTGCGAAACTCCCACGAGTCGAAGGCGCTCAACTTCATCCGGGGGTCGGTCATCATCATGGCCGGATCGGGCATGTGCACGGGAGGCCGGATCAAGCACCACCTCCGCCACAATCTGTCGCGCGAGGAGTGCACGGTGCTGTTCAGCGGCTACCAGTCGCGGGACACGCTTGGACGGCACATCCTCGAGCGTCCGGACGAGGTGCGCATTCACGGCAGGATGTATCCGGTCAAGGCCCGAATCGAACAGCTTCAGGGGCTCTCGGCGCACGCGGATCAGCGCGGGCTGCTGGCATGGCTCGGGCACCTCAAGCAGCCGCGGCAGGTGTTCCTCACTCACGGCGAAGAGGACGCGGCGAACGCCCTGCGAGAGAAAGTGAAGGAGCAGTTCGGCTGGGAGGCGAAGATCCCCGCCTACCAGGAAACAGTCGAGCTCACCTGATCACGATGCCGCAATCACGGTCGTGGGCTGCCACCGCTCCTGGAGCACTGGCAGGTTGCGGCTGTGCGTGATCATCACGACCTCGTCGCCGTTCTGGAGCTTCCCGTGCTCCTCGAGCAGCATGAACTCGTCGTCGCGGTAGACGAAGACGATCTTCGTGAGCTCCGGCAGATCCAGATCGCCGATCGGCCCCGCCTCTTCCTTGCCTGCAGTGAAGGAAAAGAAGCGGGCGTCACCCTTGATCAGCGTGGACAGTTCCAGCACGTCGACGCCCCGCACGATGTCCGCCAGGTGGCGGCCGATGGTTTGCGAAGGCACGATCGTGTGCTCGAGGCCGAGCTTCTCGCAGATGTCCAGGAATTCCAGGTCGTCGATGCTCGTGATCACCCGCTTGAAGCCGAGCGAGCGACCGACGAGGCTCGCGATGATGTTCTCCTGCGCATGCCGCGTCAGGCAGAAGAGGAACTCGGCCTGCTCCGGATCCGCCTCGCGAAGGATCTTGGGCTTGGTGCCGTCGCCGAGCAGGAACCCGCAGTCCAGATCGCCCCGCAGGTTCTCGATCACCTCCTTGTCCCGCTCCACGATGATCACGTCGTGCCCCTTCGCAATCAGCAGGCGGGCGGTGGCGACCGCCAGCTCCGTTGCTCCCACGAAGACCACTCTCATTCGGTGTGACCTCCTCGCCTTCCGATCCAGGTCAGTGGGGAGACGACCACGAGCAGCGCGAAGATCTCCAGTCGTCCCATCAGCATGTCGACGCAGAGGACCCCCTTGAGCGTGGCGTCGAGGTCCGGTCCGGAGAGGCCGGAAGAGAGCCCCACCGTTCCGACCGCCGACGCGACCTCGAAGAGCGAATCGATCGGGTTCTGCTCCTTGAGCAGGAACGCCAGCCAGGATAACAGGACGACGATGAGGAAGAGGGCGATGATGACCAACGCGACCTGGATCTCCTGTTCGCCGAGCGCCCGCCGTCCAAGCTCCGGTCCGAGCACCGCGTGCCGGGGCAGCCTGGATCGAACGATGAGCAGATGAACGAGATGAAGCAGGATGAGCAGGCGCAGGATCTTGAATCCACCGGCCGTCGATCCGATGCCGCCGCCGACGAGCATGGACGTAATGATCACGAGCTTGGAGGCCGGGCAGAGCACCGACGGATCCATGGTCGAGAAACCCGCGGTGGTCTGCGCCGACAGCCCTAGCAGCGCGCCGTGGTGAATCACCTCGGGCCACGGCAGACCATCGAGCCACCGCAGACAGGCCGCCAGCACGGCGGCGGTGATCAAGCAGGCGATGATCAGGCCTCGCCACTGCACGTCCTTGAACGGCGCGGGCGATTCCCGCGTCGCCGCCCGGTAGTACAGGAACAGCGGCGTCGCCCCGAGGACGCACAGCAGCGTCGTGACGCTCTGGGCAACGATCGAGAGACCGGCCAGACTGTCGTCTCGTGGCGAGAAGCCACCGGTGGAGACGCTGGCCAGGGCATGGAGCACTGCCGTGCCGAGATTGCCGCCCGCGAGCCACAGCAGCGCGATGCCGATCGCCGTCAGGCTCGTGTAGACGACGAAGATGCGCCGGGCGTGTGCGCGCGTGCTGCCGACCGGATCCTCATCTCCGGCCGTCTCGATGAGCCGCCGGGCCGCAGCACCCGGAGGGACGAGCACGGCCACGCCCAGGACCGCGATGCCCAGCCCGCCGTACCACTGCAAGTACGCCCGGGTGAAGAGAAAGCTCACCGGCTTGTCCTCCACGGTGGCGAGCGTGGTCAGACCGGTGGTCGTCACGCCGGAGATGGCTTCGAAGAGCGCATCGAGGGCACCGATGCCGACCGACATGAGGGGCCAGGTGAGCGCCAGCGGGCCGAGGATGAACATGGACGAGGCGACGACGATCGCTTCGTTGGTCTGCACGTTGGTGTCCGCGCGCCGCTTCCAGCACGCCCATCCGAGGAGCGCCATCACAGCGTCGGTGACCGCGAGCCGCCAGCCGAACTGCCAGTCGCCGAAGAGCAGCGCGACCAGGACGGGCACGACGAGGAGCACCGCCTGCAGCAGGAGCAGCTGTCCGCCGTACTTCATCACGATTGCCGGCCGCACGACGCGGGCGAGCGGAACCGCTTGCCGTCCGATCATCGTCGCATTGTGACGACTTTGTCGGCCGCTGCACGGCGCGGCACGCGAAGGCCGCGTTGCTGCAGTCGCTTCAGCGATTGGGCAGTTCGTCATCCCTTCCATAGACGCTGCCGTCGATCCAGATCTCCAGCTCCGGGAGTCGATGGCGCTGCCGCTGCACTTCGATTCGCGCCCAGGCGGCCCACAACGGCCAGGGCGGCAGGAAGATATGACCGCCGCCCGGATCACCGATCGCCGTGTACCGTCCCCGCGCCACCGCCCCCGCGGTCAGGAGACAAACGAGCGCGGCGCGCTGATCGTGATGTCGGTTGGCCTGGCACTGCTTCGCCAGCATCGACGCCCCCGGAAGCTCGAGCGCGTCGGCGAGCGAGCGAAAGAGCCGGCGATCGCACCACTGCTCGTACAGCCAGTCGAACTTCTGGCCGCGGCGCAGGGTCGGCTGGCTGAGGTAGTCGGCCTCGGGCACCATCACACCGAGGAACGCGTTGGGAAACGCCTCGACGATGTTCGCGCCGGACCAGACTCGCGGGAACGGCGTGCTCAGCGGTCGAGCACTCGTCACCGACTCGAGCTGTCCGGCGGTGTCGTCGCCGGCCTCGCGAAGGCGAAGCCCGGTTCCCGGCACGTGCGACAGGGCGCATCGGCAGCGCCGCTGGAAGACGCCGAGACAGAAGATCCGCTCGCAGCTCCGAGCCGTCGCGCTCGCGCGGGGCACGACCGGCGCGTCGATGGCGGTGACGAGGGCCCGGAACCCCTCGCCGATCACGCGTTGCCGGTCGCTCCAGTCAGCGGTGGTGTGGTCGACGCGGCAGCCGCGCTCATCGAGGCAGGCGACCCCGGATGATCGCCGGTGCGCCGAGAACCCCACGTCGAGACCGATGAGCTCCATGATGAACGAGCATAGCTGGGACGAGGCCTCCGGCGACGATACAGTGAGCCGCGTGGCGAGCCAGACCGGATGGCGGAGGAGTGCAGGGCGGAGCCTTCGACGGCGAATTCGATGACGAACGCGACACCGCTCATCGATCGACGGGACCGACAGGTGTGGCTCTTCCGACTGCATCGCCCATACGAGTTCCTGTCGCCCTGTCCCGACCGGGAGTTCGCGCTGCTGCTCGTGGTCGGCGACGAGACGGTCAACGCGGACGAGCAGTGGGAGCTGGCGACGCAGTTCGTGCACCAATCCTGCCGGTACGCGGTGTGCTTTGGCCACGACTGCTCCTCCTGGGATGACGCGATCGACATGGTCACCGTCATCGAGGAGGTCGACGGCCTCCCGCCGCGTCCTTTCGTGATGACCACCTGGCACGACACGGACACACTGCAGGAGACGGTGGAGTACTTCGCCGGAAACACGCGGTTCGACGACTGGGTTCCGTCGCGACTCGTGGCCGTCATTCTCGGCGGCGACAAGCGGCTCGAGCAGAGCGTGCGCGAGGCGCTCCGGAAACACCTGGGCTGACTCAGATCGTGCCTGACCCTCGGACCGATTTCACGGCGATTGCTGCGGCATGAGCTCGAGGCGTTCACTGTCATAGGCGAGCTCCTCCCGAATCCGCTTGAGGATCGCCCCGTAGGTGGCGTCATCGAGCTGCGGCGTGCGGCTGAGAACCCAGAGGTACTTGCGCGACGGCTCGCCGACCACCGCCCAGCGGTATTCGGGGTCGACCGCGACCACCCAGTACTTCGCGGACAACGGCCAGAAGAAGGAGACCTTCAGCTCGGCGGGGCGCTCGGGGTCCGGAATCCAGGCCTTCGCCTTGGCCTCGAGGCGCTCCCCGTCGAAGTCGCCCTTGAAGCCGCCGTTGCTGACGCGAAGGTCGCCGTCCTCGCGCAGGCTGTACTCGGCGGTGACGCCGACGAGTCCGTCCTCGAAGAACACCGGGTACTTGGCGATCTCGTACCACAAGCCCAAGTAGCGATCGAGCTCGAAGTCATCGATGGAGCGCAGGGCGCGGCCCCAGGCAGCGCGCCGCTTGCGCGACAGCCCAGGAGCAGCAACAGAGCCAAGAGCGAACTGAGTTTGGCCATGAGCCTAGCGGTCTGACTCAGAATTTCATTACCCTCTCGCCGGCCCTCGACGCCACTGGCTGTGTTGCCGCTCCTCGGAATACCAGAAGTATGCCGTCGTCACGGCGCCTTGCCAGCAACGTCGATGTCACGCCGATATGTCAACGAACTTCTGAGTCACACCACTAGCCTATAGACTAGCGTGTGCGCTGTGGCTCAACCAGCGCGAATTGCTCGGGAGCATCCATGAGTCCGCTTCAGATCGCCCAGACGTTCGCCCGGGGGCTCGACACCGAATCGTACGACGCGGTGGCCCGCTGCCTGCGCCATGACTGCGAGTACTCGATTGCCGGGCAGACCCATCGCGGTCCCGAAGCGATCATCGCGTCCTATCGCGGCAACGCCGACTGGGCATCATCCGCGCTGGAGGAGATCCGGTACGAGAGCTCGGTGCAGGCAGACCGGTGCGCGGTCCGCGGCCGTCGAGTTCGTGGATCACCTTCGGCACGCCGGCCACGCGCACACTCACCGTTGCGAGCAGCACCTGGATTTCGACGACGCCGGCCTCATCACGAGGATCCGTCACGTCGATCTTCCCGGCGAGCAGGAAGCGCTGCGTGCGTTCTTCGCCGTCGTGGGGCTCGATCGGGACCGGAAGGATCGCGGCTTGCCGGCGATCACCTGTTCGACGTCGAAGGCGATCACGCCTGAGCAATTCGTCGATCTCCTTCACCGCTCGAGCCTGGCGGCGCGGCGACCGGTCGACGACCGCCCGTGCATCGAATCCATGCTCGCCAACGCCGACCTGACGGTCACCGCCTGGGACGGCGACGTCCTGGTCGGCGTCGCCCGCTCCGTGACCGACTTCTCGTACTGCTGCTACCTCTCCGACCTCGCGGTCGACGTGGCACGGCAGCGATCGGGAATCGGTCGGGAACTGCTGCGCCTGACGAAGGCGGCGCTGGGTCCCCGCTGCAAGCTGATCCTGCTCTCCGCCCCCGACGCCTCGTCCTACTATCCGAAGGTGGGCTTCGAACAGCACCCAAGCGCGTGGGTGATCGAGGGAGATCGGCCCATCGCCTAGTCACTTAGAGGGTGCCCCGTGCGCCGCGATCCAGCCATCCGCTGTCCGCACTGCCGGTATGACCTGCGGGGGCATACGGAAGACCGCTGCCCCGAGTGCGGCAGCGCGTTCGACCCGAGTGAGCTCGCTCGTCTTGCGCCCCGCACGCCGCTCTCCCGACGCGTGCTGCGATCGCTCTGCGTCTGCCTCGTCTGCGTGTATGCGCCGTATGCCTGGCTGGTGATCGGAGATCATCCGTGGACGCCCTACCGATGGGAGTGGATCAAGTCGTGGCCAATCCTTCCTGGACTGCTCCCGGGCCATGTCCTGCTTCGGCCGTTCTCCACCGACGTCGGGTACGTGGTCATGGGCGTGATCACGGCCGTTCTGCTGACCACCGTCGTCATGTTGGGCGCTCGTGGGCGACGCTGGCTTCTCCTCGTGGCCGCGACTGTTCTACTCCTCTCGATTCTCAACTCGTGCGCGACGTACCATGCGTTCGCGGCATGAATGCCCTCGCGTTCTGACGGAGTCATCACGATGATCGTCTTGCGAAATCGAACGGCGCCCCGGTACAAGCGACCTGAAGGCATCACGTCGTACCTGCTCGCTTCGGCGAAGACGGCTGGGGCAGAACACTTGACGTGCACCTACGTCGAGATCGACCCGGGCGGACGGCAGCGCGTGCACCGCCATGCGCCCGAGCAGATCTACTTCATCCTCGAGGGCCACGGTCAGATGACCGTGGGGACGGAGACCAAGGAGGTCGAAGCCGGCGACTGCGTCTTCATTCCCAGCGGCGCGGATCACGGCCTTCAGAACGCTTCCAAAGACGTCCTGCGATACTTCAGCGCCGCGGCGCCGGCCTTCGAGATGCACGAGCTCGAAGCGCTCTGGCCACTGCCGGCCGAGGCCGAAGAGGTCCCGTGATTCGCGCGGAGCCTGGTCACACCGATCGGATCATGCACGGGCCCGAGGTTCGACATGAAGCTGCCCGGCCCGACCCAGCTCGCCCGCTTCTTTCCTCTCTTCGGTCGTCATCGACGCGCGTTCTTCGAGAACCTGCCCGAGACGCAGCTCTTTCCGGATGACCGATCGCGTTCCGAAGCGGTGTCCAAGGTCCACCAGAAGGTCGATGGCAACCGGGCGTACGTCTACCTTCATCCCGTGGCGCTGTTCGCGGGCTTCTTCGTGTCGTACTGGGTGTTGGGCACGCTCTTCCCGACCCTGGGGCCCTGGAACGCCGCGATCGCATCCATCGCGTCGATCCTCGTGCTCGAGTTCATCTTCTACTCGATCGCGCGAGACCTCGCCGCCGCCGGGCTGCGCGCCGATCTGATCGAGTCGGGCATCGCCGTGTGCCACACCTGCGGATACGACCTCCGGCATCTGGATGCGTCCTCCTCGTCCCGCTGCCCGGAGTGCGGGGCCAACATCACCGACGAGGTCCGACGCCTGATCGATGCCGATGCCGGCCGGACAGGATGACCGAGGGCGGGGCCGCGGGGGCCGCCGCGCGTTTCACCGTACAATGGCCCCATTCGTCCTCCCGGAACTTGCCCATGCTTCACCGCTCGTCCTTCCGGCCTCTGACCTGGTCGATGCTCGCTGCGGTCATCAGTGCATTGCTCGCGCTGCCATTGGCGGCCGATCAGCGGAACGCCGCCACGTGGTACGAAAGGGCCTTCACGGTGCTCGAGCGGATGAACGCGGAAGAGCTCGCGGCGCTGGAGGCCTACCGCTCCAATCCCATCGGCTCACCGTCCTCCCTGGTGCGCGAAGCGCTGATCAAGGTGCAGGCCGCCATGGACTACGGCGCGGCGCGCGCCCGCCAGCCGTACGCGGACTACGGGCTGGACTACGGGCTGGGCTTCGACCTCCAGCTACCGCATCTCCAGCAGTCGCGGCAGCTGGCGAAGGTCATGCAGGCGGACGCGTATGTGCGACTGCACGACCAGGACTTCGCGGGCGCGGCGGAACGCATCGCCGCCATCTACGGAGTCGCCCACCACGCCGGCGACGATCGCGTCGTCATCAGCTCGATGGTCGGGCAGTCGGTGTGGACGAACGGCGATGAGGCCCTGCAACGGGCCATGGATCAGGGCGCGCTCTCGTCCGACAATGCGGCGCTGCTGCTGCGCGCCGCCAGGCGCCTTCCCGCAGAAGGATCCCTTCAACTACGTGGAAGCGGCCGTGAGTGAAGGGGACATGGCGATCGCGACCGTGGAGCGCTATTTCGCAGAAGACGATGGGCTGTCGGGGCTCGGTGCCATCTTCTGCCGACGGGCAGGTTCCTCCCGAGCTCGCCATGATGTCGCGGGAAGACCTCGATCAAGATCTCGAGAAGTACAGCAGCCTGATGAACCAGATCGTGGAGGTCTTCGCAGGCGACGATGCGGATGCCGGACGCGAGGCGCTGGCCCGCATCGAGAAAGAGCTGGGTGACGGCGAATACGGCATGCTCGCGAAACTGCTCTGCCCGGCCTACACCAAGATCTACGAGAAGAAGATCGAGGGCGAGCGGACGCTCGCCGAGCGCCTCGCCATGCTCGAGAAGCTGGCGGCCGGCGAGATCGAGCCGCTCGAGGAAGCCAACGCCGCCGTCTGGTACTTGAACGCGATCGAGCAGCTGAACGGCTGGGATCAGAAGAAGCTCGATGCGTTGCGCCGAGCCGAGCCGGGAGACGCGGGGGCGAACGACGAAGCCCTGACCGCCCTCTTGAAGGATTCGGAGGGCGTGTTCGATCTGCTCCGGCAAGCGTCGGCGATTCGGCGCTGCGACTTCTCCCTGGCGAGGAAGACAATGGCTTCCGGTCCGGTCGTGATCGCTCCGTACACACCGGGCATGCACGATCTGATTCAACTGGTGTTCATCGACGCGTCGCGCCGGCTGCCATCCCAGCCGGCGGAGTGCCGCGATCGGCTCTCCATCGGCTGGTCGATGCTGACTCACTTCGAGGACGATCCGATTGCTCCCTCGTCGATCATGTGCCAGAACGCGTTCGACCAACTGGTCGATCTTTCGTGCCAGGCGATCAGGGGCGGCGTCTTGGACGGTGAGCAGCACGCCGCCCTGCACGAGCTGGCCAGCCGCCTGGGTCGGAAGGATCCCTTCGGCCTGCTCGCGTCGACCGTCCAAGCGCGTCACGACCTGGCGAGCGGCCTGACCCGTCTGGTCCCGCGGGACGCACCCGAGCGGACTCGGATCCTCGAAGAGCTGAAGCAGACGGTCGAACGGCTGGACGGCGATCGCGTGCTCGACCTCGGCGTCGTGCTCGACACGATGGCGTACGCGCCGGACGCCGACCAGAGTCGCCGAAGGACGTACGAGCTGCTCGCCGACGTGTACGACCCGCGGGCCGTCGAACACACACGGAACGAGGTGTCGTCGATTGCGCCGACGCTGGTCGGACACCAGTTCGAGGCGCTGCTCACGCTCCCAATGCCTTCCGTCGGAAGCATCGGCGAGCGCACGCAGCGGGCTCGCGGCCAGCTTCGCCGGGGACTCGAGCGATTGCGACCGTCTACGGCGCCGACACCGCAGGAACAACCGGTCGCGACCGCGCCGGATCGATGAGGATCGCCCCCTCTCGAGCAGCCCGTTGAAGAAGTCAGATCACCAGCTGCGCACGATCATTCTCGCCCTGGCAGCGTCGCCGAACCTAGGAATGTCGCTGGAATATGCCGTCGGTTCGTCGACACTGCCAGAACGAAAAGCATCGCACTCATCTGGCGAAGCACTTCTTCAACGGGCTGCTCTGGCTACGATTGCACCGTGACTCGCATCCACACCATCGATCTGCTTGACCAGGGGACGCCGGGTTCGATCGCCGCCTATCTTCTGGAGGGCGACGGCGGGCCGGTGCTCATCGAGACCGGTCCGTCCGCGACCTTTCCGGCGCTCGAAGCAGGCCTTGCCAAGCTCGGGCTGCGGGTGGAGGACGTGCGCCACGCGCTCGTCACCCACATCCACTTCGATCACGCCGGCGCCGCCGGGCATCTCGCCCGACGCGGCACGAACATCTTCGTGCACGAGTTCGGAGCCAAGCATCTCATCGATCCGAGCCGACTCGTGGCATCGGCGCGCCGCATCTACGGTGAACAGATGGACGCGCGGTGGGGCCCGCTCCTGCCCGTTCCCGCGGACCAGATCCGATCGGTGCACGATGGCGACGTGCTGACGTTCGGCGCGATCGCGCTGCGGGCCATCGAGACGCCAGGTCACGCGCGGCACCACCACGCCTACGCCCTCGAGACCGACGACGGGACCGTGTGCTTCACGGGCGACGCGGCCGCAGCCTTCGTCTCGGGCTGCGATTTCATCAGCCTGCCGACCCCCCCGCCCGAATTCGACCTCGAGCAGTGGCTGCGCTCGATCGATCGGCTGGACCGGGCCGGCTTCATCCGTCTCTACCTCACTCACTTCGGCGCCGTCGAGGAGCCCCACGCGCACCTGCAGTGCGTGCGCCGCGAGTTGATCGCGCACACCGCGCTGATCCGCAGCTGTCTCGAGCAGGGCGTGTCCGAAGAGCGTATTCGGGCGATCTACCGCCAGTTCCAGCGAG
Organism: uncultured Planctomycetota bacterium; assembly: GCA_963697235.1. Taxonomy (GTDB): domain Bacteria; phylum Planctomycetota; class Phycisphaerae; order Phycisphaerales; family SM1A02; genus CAVONJ01. The sequence continues at coordinate 43,796 of CAVONJ010000023.1, read as the reverse complement.
AGCTCGCCGACGGGCTCGGCTTGCCTCCCTTCCGCCGACGCTTCTACGCGAGCGACGCGTTCGCCGCGATGAGCCTGACGGGCATCCTGCGATTCCTTCGCACGAGCGAATCATCGTCGGCGGCCGCCCCGGCAGCGGTGATGAGCACGGGAATTGCCCCTGCTTCGTCCGCGTGACGTCAGGGTCGTGCGGAGGGCGCCTCGAACCGGCGCCGGATCGAATCCAGCCGCTCCCGATTGACGCCAAGGTCGGAGTACCCCAGGCGGGAAGCAGAGCGGAAGTGAATGACCGGCGCCGCCGGATCGAACAGGAACTCCGCATCATCGACGAATCCAAAGACCGCGGAGCGAAACTCCACGGCGATGTACTCCGGCTCCTGCACGACGATCGTGGCGCGGGGCGAGGACCGGAGCACGGCCAGCAGCCGCTCGTGCGCGTCGTCGCGGGAGCCCGCGTAGGTCAAGGGCTCCAGACCGCCTTCCCCGCTGCGAACGCAGTTCGGCGAGCCCGGACAGGCGCGAGAGTGCCGTCGCGCACACCGATCTCACCCGGTCTCGGCGCCGTGCGCGCCCAGATCTGAACGGCCACGAAGGCCAGGAGGCCGATGCCTCCGCAAGCCAAGAGGAGTGTGCGCCATCGCTTCACAGACGCACGATACCAAGAACGATCCACGTTCCTCTCCGGAACCGTTATCGGAGCGAACTGTCCGGCACGGCCGCGGCCGCGGCCGGACCGGTTCAACTGCGTCACCCGCGGCGTGCTCAGCCATTCGGGCCGCGCGACCGACCAATCCGGCGCGGCTCGCCGCGAGTGGCAAGCAACTGTCAACAAACTGTTTACGTCTATCCCTGAACCCTCGCCGGCCCCCATGGGCGGCCTCGGCCCCCAGGTCCGCTCCTTGACTCGAGCCAGAACCGCGGCATGGTCGAAGAAGCGGCGCGACGGCGCGACAGCATCGACCGGTGTGACCGCGATCGCACGAGCACAGTAGACACGAGCACAGTAGAGAAGATGGGAGGTCGGGGCATGACGCGGTTCACTTCGATGATTCGGACGGGGGACGATCACTCGGTCACGAGCGTCAGCAACATGACCTGGCTCGCGCAGGGCAAGACGCGTGTCGCAACGCTCTGGAAGAGGGCGATGCCGCTGCTCGCGCTCTCGCTGGCCTTCGGCGTGCACGTCGCCCCGGCCACCGCCACCGATCCGGCGAACTTCGGCTGGAACGTGACGGTGACCGTGCCGCCCGGCGTCAATCCGAACGACTTTCACGCCATCTTCACCGGCACTGGCGGCTCGATCAAGAACGCCGTCATGGTGGTCGATCCGCTGCCGCCGGCGGTGATCAACGGCACCAGCAACATGGTGAACATCACCTGGACGGGCAACCTTGCTCCGGGCACCGTGTTCAAGTTCTTCTTCACGACCGCGTTCTCTCCCGTCGACTTCGGCGGAGGCAACTGGACCAAGAACGGCAATACGATCGGTGAGGTCAACGGCAACAGCGTCATCATCGAGGAGACGGCCCCGAACTGCATCATTCCGGGATGCCCCGGCGACACCGATCGGAACGGGACCGTCAACGTCGTCGATCTCGTGAACGTGATCAACCAGTGGAACACCGATGGTCTGGGCGTTCCCGGCATCACCGCCGACACCAACTGCGACGGAATCGTGGACGTCCTCGACCTGGTGCAGGGCATCATCAACAACTGGGGCCCCTGCCCGGTCTTCATCGTGGCGTGCTGTTTCTCCGACGGCGGCTGCGCCGAGCTGGCCAACGTGGACTGCGTGGCGAATGGAGGCGTTCCGTCGGGATTCAATTGCGCCACGACCGTCTGCCCGGCACCGGGACCGGCCAACGACGATTGCGCGAACCGGATCGACGTTCCGCCGGGGACGACGCCCTTCTCGACGGTCGGCGCGACCACCGACGGCCCCGACCATGTCGGCTGCCTCGCCTTTGGCGACTCAGGCGTGCAGTCGGACATCTGGTTCAACCACGTCGCGAACGCCAGCGGACCACTCCAGATCGATACCTGCGGCAGCGGCTACGACACGAAGCTCGCGGTCTACGACGGCTGCGACTGCACGCAGATCAACGACGACACGCTGCTGGCGTGCAACGACGATGCGTGCAGCCTTCAGTCCGAAGTGACGATCAACGCCATCGCCGGCAACTGCTACAAGATCCGCGTCGGCGGCTTCGATGGTGCCCAGGGCGACGGAATCCTGACGATCACCCCGACGGCGACCCAGGTCACCTGCGCCAGCAGCGCGATCATCGTCATGGAAGAGGGGGTCGGGCGGCCGATCTTCGACGCGATACCCAACGGGGCCCTGCTGTTTACCGCCAACATCGTCGGCCGCTCGGGCTTCGTCGGTCCGTGCCTGCCGCCGCCGCTCGAAGCAGGGGGCGGAGCCACGACCGAACGGTACACCGTCGAGGGCAACAACCTCCAGCAGGTGTCCAATGCGATCTTCAACGCGGCCACCGGTCAGGGTGAGCTGATCGACGGCCGTCGGTATGCCGGGAGCGCGACGCTCGGCCTCGATCCCCAGTACGACATCATGGTGGCGGAAGGCGGCGAGAGCTTGTGCGTTCAGCTCGTCTCCCTGGGCTGGACAACCACGATTCGGTTGCCCAACTGGACGCGTCCGGATGGAACGCCGGCGGCGCAGGTGGAGGAATGGAATCGCTTCCGCATGGCACTCAACGTGCATGAGATGGGTCACGCCATGATCAACGACGCCAACATGCCGATGGTGCGAGACCGCCTCGTCAACACGGAAGCCGGGAAGGTGATCGTTCCCGGAACGGCGATCCCGACCTACAACGATGACAACCAACCCGCGACACCGGAGGATCAGGTGCGCGCACGATGAGATCGCGAACGCTGTCCTGGCCGCCATTCAAGCCAACCCGTCGTTCATGATGAACGAGCAGCAGCAGACGAACTACGACGCGCCGATGACGCCGACCAACCCCACGGGGACGAACCACGGCGCGACGCAGGGGGCGACGCTGAATACGAATCCGTAGCGGTCCGCTGCCCGCGCGAGCGATACAGACCCTTGTAATCGCTCATTTCATGGCGCATTCTGAGCGATAGAACCGCGGGCTATCGCTCGTGATCTGGAACTGGCAACAACCCGACGGGCCGCGATTTCAGTGGCAAGTCGATCGCCGGCATCTGCGAGCGGATGAATTGGATCATTGAGCTTTGACAATGCCCAGCGGGTTCCACGTGCCTTCGCCTGCCGGCAGGATGGAGGGTGCTTCGGTCTTGGGCCAGTAGAGGCGCATGACAAGATAGATCGTGTCGTTCGGCGCCGGCAGCCCGTTTGCTTCCTTGTCGACGCCGGGGCTGTCTCTCTGGATATAGAGGGTGCGAGAGCCGTCCTCGTTCGTCTTCATGCCGGGGAGCATCGGCGAATTGATGAGATAGCGGTTGATCGGGTGTTCGATCAGGAGCTGCGACTTGCCGTCATACATCGTCACCGACCAGAAGGCGTTCACCGGCGGGAGTCGCCCGGCGGGGAAGGTGAGGGTGAAGTCGCGGGCCGCTTCCGGTTGAGAAGCGGCCCGCGCGGTTTACGATCGAAACGTGTTGGTTGCTTACTCGCGTCCGGACTCCATCTTCTTCAAGGCTTCCTCGAATTTCTTGATGTCCTCGGGCGACAGCTTCGGACGATCGACCTTGATCGTCAGCTTGTTGAGCTTGGCGGTCAGCGGGAACGGCGGCTGGTAGTCCGCATCGTTCACGCCCGTGATGGTATCGGAGCCGATGTCGAAACTCTCATCCCACTGCAGGATGATGGGAATCGTCCTCTCCATCTTGATGGACTTCACTTCCTTGCCATCGACCTTCAGCGTGCCAACGCCTGAGCGTCCGATTCCGCTGAAGTTGTTGAAGGCCATCGTTTCTGCCCCGAGTCCGTCATACGTGAAGTCGAACTCGATGGTGTGTTTGCCGGGAGCGAGGACCTCCGGTCCTTCCCACTTGATGCGCTCCAGGTCGAGCAGATTCCACAGGAATACCGGCTTGCCCTCGAGCAAGTAGAAGCCGAATCCGGCGAAACGCCCGCCCGAGGTCACGATCATGCCCTCGGCGCCACCCTCGGGAACGGTGATGTCCGCGGTGAGGGTATAGGAGGTGTTGAGCAGATACGGCGCATCGCCCTGCGGCAGACCGGTCATGGGCTGCGTGTACACATACTCGTTGCGGCCGGCAGTCAGGCTCGGACGCGGGGCTGCCACCCGGGCTCCGACCGAAGCATCCAGCGGCAGGACCTGATACTTCTTCGCTTGCTCCAGGAACATGGCCCGCATTTCCTTCACTCTGTCCGGGTGCTGCGCGGCGATGTCTTCGGACTGGTTCCAGCTGGTTTTCAGGTTGTAGAGTTGGAACACCTGGTTGTTCAGCGGATCCGGATTGGCTGCGGAGAATGCATCCCACGGCGCACGGTCCACCTTGGTGCTCATCAGCCAGCCGTCGTGGTAGATCGCCCACTGGCCCATCATCTCGAAGTACTGGGTGGTATGCCGGGAAGGTGCCTTGGCGTTGGCCGCGTCGAAGGTGTAGGCGTAGCTTGTGCCTTCGATGGGCTTCTGCTTGATGCCATCCACGAGTTCCGGGGCCGCAATGCCGGTGACTTCCAGGATCGTCGGCACGTGGTCGATGACGTGCATGAACTGCTCGCGCAGCGCGCCCTTGTCCTTGATGCGTGCGGGCCACTGGATCACCATGTTCTGGTTGGTGCCGCCGAGCCGTGAGGCGTTCTGCTTGAACCAGTCGAACGGCGTGTCGAAGGCCCAGGACCAACCGGCCGACATGTGGTTGTAGGCGAATTCAGTGCCCCAGGCGTCGTAGAACTTCATCTGCACGTCCACGGGCGGCTTCACGCCGTTGAAGAACGCCACCTCGCTGAACGTACCTTCCGGTCCGCCTTCGGCGCTCGTGCCGTTGTCGCCGTTCTGGTAGATGATGAGCGTGTTGTCCAGCCTGCCAAGGTCCTCGAAATGCTGGATCACGCGACCGATCTCGTAGTCGTTGTAGGCGACATAGGCGGCAAACACCTCGACTTGGCGGATGAAGAGCTTCTTCGCATCGTCCGAGAGTTCGTCCCAGGGCGTCAGGATGTCCTTCGGCCAGGGCGTCAGTTCCAGACCTGCAGGAATGACGCCGAGTTTCTTCTGATTCTCGAAGATCCGCTCGCGCAGCTCTTCGTAGCCATCGTCGAAGAGATGCATCGCGTGAATCTTGTCCACCCACTCTTTGGTCGGATGGTGCGGCGCGTGTGAGGAGCCGGGGCAGTAGTGGAGGAAGATCGGCTGCGTGGGGTCGGTCTGGTGGATCCGGTCCATCCATGCGATGGCGTCGTCGGCCATCGCGGTGATCAGATTCCAGGAGCTCTCCTTGCCGGTGACCGGCCAGATCTTTGCCTTCGGATCCGATCGATCCATTTTCAAGGTGCCCTCGTAACCGATCCACGGATAGATCTGCGTGGTGTTCCGGAAGAGGTTGGGTCCCCATTGGTTCGCGTCGCCGCCGACGAAGCCGTAGAAATAGTCGAAGCCCATGCCGGTCGGCCACTGGGTGAACGGCCCGGCCTGGCTGGCTTCGTAGGTCGGCGTGTTGTGGTTCTTCCCGAACCAGCTTGTCGCGTAGCCGTTGTCGCGCAGGATGCGTCCGATCGTCGCGTTGTCCACGCCGATGACGCTGTCGTAGCCGGGGAATCCGGTCGCCTGCTCGGCGATGACGCCGAAACCCACCGAGTGGTGGTTGCGCCCGGTGATCAGCGCGGCGCGGGTCGGCGAGCAAAGCGAAGTGGAGAAGATCCGGTTGTAGCGCAGTCCGTTCTGGGCGATCCGGTCCATCGACGGTGTCGGGATGACGCCGCCGAACGTGCTGGGCACCCCGAAGCCGGCGTCATCGGTCAGGATGAGCAGGATGTTGGGCGCGCCCTTGGGCGGCACGATCCGCGGCGCCCACCATTGCTTGGATTGCAGCGCGTCGTCTTTGATCACACCGCCGAATTCCGGGGCGGGTGCGGGGAGTTGCGTGCCAGGGATGGTGGTGGTGGCGTCGGGCGAACCGATGGTGCCGGTGGTCTGGACTTGAGCTTGCGCGGAGACGGCGAAGGCCGCGAAGGCCAGAGCGACGGCGGCCGCCAGCGGCCCAACTTTCGTTGCCTTCGGCGACGCCGTGACCGCTACTTTCCTCGTCATGTCTACTTTCTCTTTTCCTTGTTCGTTGTTTCGTCTGTTTCGTTGGTGAATTCACAAGTACGCGTTGCGCTCCGGGTTCCTCTCGGCGAACGCTGTCGCTGCGAGCGTGAGGCCGAGAATCAGGACAGGAGCCGGCAAAGCCATGGACTTGAGGTGGGTTCGAGCTCGCATCGAGCACTCGTAGGTCGGTTGTGGCGGGAGCATATCCGCCAGGCGGTGCGAAGTCGCACATCGTAGCTCCACCGCAAGCGCTTGGAGTGTGGTTCAAGCCGTTCTGACCGGCGATTCGAGGCGGTTTCCCTGGCCTGTGCATCGGCGGGGAATCGTGGGACAGCGCTGAGAGCGGCCACGCCTTCGTGGCGGCCGGAAGCTGTGGGCGAAGTCGGAAACCCCGCGTAGAGAAGCACGCGCCTCGGCTCCGTAAATCGCGTGGCCGCGGCAACTTGGGACAGTTCGCGGAGGACAACTATGATGTTGGAGTCACGGACCCGTGGCGGAACTGGCAGACGCAGCGGACTTAAAATCCGCAGAGGAGCAATCCTCATGAGGGTTCGAATCCCTCCGGGTCCATTGGTCAAGGACGGAGCCCGACGCCGGCGAAGGGGGCGAGTTGGGGTCAGGCCTTCATCTGTCATTAGGGGGCGAGTTGGGGTCAGGCCTTCATCTGTCATTAGGAATAGGTGCCTGGTGCCGGATTCGAACGAGCCCGCCATTGATCGCAAGTGACTGATGAAGGCCTGACCCCAACCTCCTCCTTAGGAATAGGTGCCTGGTGCCGGATTCGAACGAGCCCGCCATTGATCGCAAGTGACTGATGAAGGCCTGACCCCAACCTCCTCCCTAATTCCGATTCGTGGGATACAGGCGGCGGCCGAGCCAAAGGGAGACGCTGACCAATCCGAGCAGCACCGGCACCTCGACCAGCGGGCCGACAACCGTCGCGAACGCCACGCTGGACCCGATGCCGAACACCGCAATCGCCACGGCGATCGCCAGCTCAAAGTTGTTGCCTGAAGCCGTAAACGCGACGGTCGCTGCCCGCTCGTAGTCTGCGCCGATCTTCTTGGCCATCAGGAAGCTGACGAGGAACATGACGACGAAGTAGATTGTCAGCGGGATCGCAATTCGGAGGATGTCGAGCGGGAGCGCGACGATGCGGTCACCCTTGAGACTGAACATGATGAGGATCGTGAAAAGCAGCGCAATCAGCGTCATCGGAGCGATCGTCGGGATGAATCTCTGGGTGTACCACGCGTCGCCCTTGATCGGCCTGAGCACGAAGCGAGTGAGCATGCCCGCAAAGAACGGAATGCCCAGATAGATCATGACGCTCTGAAAGACCTCGCCGATCGAGATCTCGACGACCGCACCTTCGAGCCCAAACAGCGGTGGAAGCCATGTGATGAAGATCCAGGCGTAGAGCCCGAAGAACAGCACTTGGAAGATGCTGTTGAACGCGACGAGCCCCGCCGCGTAGTCACTGCTGCCTCGCGCGAGATCGTTCCACACGAGCACCATGGCGATGCACCGCGCAAGTCCGACGAGGATCAGCCCGATCATGTAGTCAGGATGATCACGGAGTAGCAGGACGGCCAGAACGAACATCAGTGCCGGACCGACGATCCAGTTCTGGACGAGCGAGAGCGTCAGCACCTTCCAGTCCCGGAAGACCTCCGGCAGCTTCTCGTAGCGCACCTTTGCCAGCGGCGGGTACATCATGAGAATCAGGCCGATGGCGATCGGGATGTTCGTCGTACCGACGGACACGCGATCGAGTGCTTCGGGGATGCCGGGGATGAGGCGCCCCAAGAGCACGCCTGCCCCCATGGCCAGAAAGATCCAGAGCGTCAGAAAGCGATCGAGGAAGCTCAAGCCACCCTGGGCGCGCCACCGCGCACGCTGGAGTCGGCACTCATGCGCAATGCGGCTCGTCATGACGTAATGCTCTCACTCAGCGACTCGGAGGTGACGATGGATGGCAGCGACTCGACGAACGCGCAAGTCTCATCATGGACGCGTGGTCGAGTGCCCCGACCCATGATGCGTCCGGTTCACCCGAGCTGTCATGCTCCATCTCCGATTGGCCTTCTCGCGGACAGGTGGAATCTCACGACCTCGCTGCCTCAGTCTCACTCCGATGAGGAGGTCCGTGCCGCGATACGCCACGAACCTGCAGCCTTCTCAAGAACGGCGATCGCCGGCTCGTGACTGTCGACGCGATCTCTTTGCGCAGGCGGTCGGCGTCCGGCCGCCGTCAGGGGACATAGCCGCGACTCCGTGCATCACTTCGGGAGGAGTCTCATCGCTGGCCTCCGCTGCTGGGAGCGTCGCGGCGCCCGAGGTGACGACCGGTTGGCATGGCATGGCATAAACATGAGCAAGACTCCGATCAGAAGAAGAGAGGATGAACGCGAAACCTTCGCCACTGGGGATTGGCCCCCATAGGCGCAGACCGACGTGCGGAAAGGGAACAGTGAGTGGATCGCCGAGCTGAATTGTAGCCAGCCGCACGGCGACACCCGCGAAGATCTCTTGTGCATGCCACCGCAGCAGAGCGCACCTTCGGCCGTCGAGCGTCATCACGAGCAGAGACGAGTAGACTACATCATGCCCGATCACAAGATTCGACTCGTCCTCCTGCTGGCTGTCCTGGCAACCGCGATAAGTTGCCGGCCATCTCAAACCGACACACCGCCAACCTCAGGTTCGGAAATGACGGAGCACGGACCGGTCTCATCAGTCGTTGAGACGGCGTGCGGGCAATGTCAGTTTGGGCTTCCCGGCACTGGATGTGAATTGGCCGTCCGGATCAACGGTCGCGCGTATTTCGTCGACGGAACGGGCATCGACGACCATGGGGACGCGCACGATGCCCAGGGTCTCTGCAATACCGTTCGACGTGCCCGGGTGACCGGTGAGGTGGTCGATGGTCGCTTCGCCGCCCGCTCGTGCGAGCTCCTCTCCATCGGCGCCGAATGAGCACCCTCGACGTCGTGCGACAATGCGAAAAGGGGACAGATCTTAGATCTGTCCCCTTTTCCCCCTCCTTTTCCCCTGTCCCCTTTTCCCTGGCCATTCCGTACCATACAAAGTGCTCGAGCCGTCGTACTTCATGTTGGGAGGGACAGCACCGTGACCAATGAACGAATCAACGGCGTTGATGTGGAAGCTCTCGGCCAGATCATCACCGCCATCAAGGCCGATCCCGGCGTGGCGGACTTCGAATTCAGAAGCTCAACGGAATGGGACAGTGGAGCGGTGGTCCGATCGGTCTTCACGGGTCACAAGCAGCATGGCGTCGATGCAACTCGCACGACGCCGCATGAACTCGGCGGGGACGAGCCTCCGGAGCTCCTCGGTACCGGGAAGCATGTCGGCCCTGCTGGGCATCTGCTGCACGCCATGAGTCACTGCTTCACGGTCACCACCGCGTACCACGGAGCGGCGCGGGGTGTGAAGATCGACGCGCTGAGGGTCGACGCCCAGGGCAGCCTCGACCTGCAGGGCATGCTGGGACTGAACGAAAAGGTCAGGCCCGGCTTCAAGCACATTCATCTGCGCGTCCACATCGACTCTCCGAATTCGTCGGCGGATGTCTACGATCTCTTCCAGTTCGCTCAGGGACACTCGCCCATCTGCACTTCCGTCGCTCAACCAGTCCCTCTCACCTGGGAATTCGAGATCGAGCCATCCCAGAAGTCACCGGATACCGCGGACGATCGTCACGGCGTGAACTTCAACAACCTGTCTGACACGATTCAGGCCGTCAAGGACAATGCGGTGCTGGGCAAATGCACCTTCTTTGCTTCGACCGAATGGCTGGGCGGTGCCAAGGTTCGGTCCACCCATCCGGGATTCGACCAGGCGGAGGGCGACTTGCTGGTCCGACACCGCGAGCAAGAACCCAAGAGCTACATCGGTGACGAACCGACTCAGCTCCTCGGGTCAGACGAAGGTCCTTCTCCCTCCGAGACGTTGCTGCACGCCATGGCCAGCTGCGTCTCCGTCAACAGTTCGTACCATGCGGCGGCGAGGGGGATCCCATTCGACGCTTTCGAGGTCAAGCTCGAAGGCGACATGGATCTTCAGGGCTTCACCGACCTCGACGACAACGTGACACCCGCCTACAAGACGATTCGAGCGAAAGTACGAATGAAGGCCGGCGGTAGTCCGCGTGATCTCGAGGACTTTCTCGAGTTCGCCACTTCGCACTCGCCAATCTGCAACAGCGTTTGCAAACCGGTGCACGTCACCTATTCGCTCGTCCACAATGGTCAGGTGGTCGGGGCCTCCGGCCCTCACCTAACTGCACGTTGAAGAAGTGCTTCGCCAGACGGGTGCGACACTTTCCGTTCTGGCCGTGTCGACGAACCGACGGCATATTTGCAGCGCGGCCGCCACGACCGGCACCATCGGCGGACTTCCTGAATCCCTCTCCCGAGCCGAGACGAAGCCATTAGGGCCGGGGCTGAGACGATCGGCTGCACGGGACAGGACCGTCTGTCAATCTTTATCCGTGCGTGCTCTCGCTCGGGCAATTCGAGCAGAGGGAGCGCAGGCAAAGTCTAGATGATCGCTTCACGAGCGTCCTGCGCGGCTGTACATTGGGTTCGGCATCTGTTTAAGAAAGGCTTTTCGCCATGTCGCATGCAACCATCTGGAAACCGCAGAACAAGCTTGAAGGCAACCCGATCGGGCTGAGCAATGACGCCGTGAGCCGCATCGCTCCTCACCTCGATGAGCACGTCGCGTCGCTCTTCACGCTCTTTCACCAGTACCAGAAGCACCACTGGCTCGTCGAAGGTCCGCAATTCCGAGATATCCACGTGTATCTCGAAGAGTCATACAACCAGGTGCACCAGCAGGTCGATCAGCTCGCCGAGCGGATGACGGCGCTGGGCGCGATTCCGACCTGCTCGCCCGTGCAGCAGTCCGAGCGGTCGTACATCGAGCACGAGCCCGAGGGCGTGTTCCGTCTTCGCGACATGCTCGAGCGCAATCGGGAAGCGGAAGGCACCATCGCCCAGAAGCTGCGCGGAACGATCGAACTCTGCGTGAAGCTGGGCGACTACGGAACCGAGACGCTGCTGAAGCAGGTGCTTCTGAAGGTCGAAGATCGAGCACACCACCTCGACCATTATCTCGGCGACGACTCGCTGGATCTGGGCCTGAGCGGCTGATTTCCAGCGCAGAAACGCTGGGCTTCTTCCAGCTTCGCGTTCCGCGCCCGCGTCATCTGGCGCATCTGACGTGGATCTCCGGCGACGAGCCGTGCGTACCGAGTCTTGCAGGAGGCTCCGTGTTGCTCGTCAAACCGATCGATGCCCGTCAGCACCGGTGGTGGCACCGCCTTCGGCGCCTCGGCGCCTGGGGGTTCGTGCTACTTCTGGGCGGGTTGATCTCGCCGGCGGTCACGCTGATGCTCTACGGCAGCGTCATCATCGCGTACCACTACTCGTGGCCGACGTTCCTTCGGGGTGGAACAGTGATCTGGCTGATCACGGCGCCGCTCTATCTCGGTGCGTGCGCGTGGACGTGGGTGTACATGGAGAAGCGGTACCGCGCCACGCTCTCGGTGCGCTGCCCAAACTGTGGCTACTCCCTGTGCGGGAGCAGCGCCGCGCGCTGCCCGGAATGCGGCCAAATCACCTCTCCCGCCGGGAGAGTCGGCGAGCGCCGCGAGCCGGGTGAGGGAGGACTGCGTCGACCGTCGGCTGCGCAGGAGTTTGACCATCGCCCCCCCCCGCTTGCGCACTCCCTCGCGTCACCGTTGATCAAGCGCGAACAGGTTCTGCCGGTTGCCGTCGCGTGGTATGGAGTCTCCCTCACCTGGCTCGGCCCCGCGAGCAGGCGCGGGGACGAGCCGTTCTCTCCCGAGAGGGAGAGGAGCCTCTCTCCCTCAGCGATCCTTCCGCTCCTCTCCGCCGACCCAGCCGCGGCGCTTGAACATGACGAGCAGGCCGATGCCAATCGTGAGCATCACGACAAGCAGCACCGGATAGCCCCAGCGCCATTCGAGCTCGGGCATGTACTTGAAGTTCATGCCGTAGATCCCTGCGATCAGGGTCAAGGGAATGAAGACGGCGGCGAACACCGTCAGCACTTTCATGATCTCGTTGAGCCGGTTGCTCTGGGCGCTGAGGTAGATCTCGAGCAGCCCCGAGGCGAGCTCCCGGTAGGTCTCCACGATGTCCAGGAGCTGAACGATGTGGTCGTAGCAGTCGCGGAGGTAGACGCGGGTCTCGCTCCGGATGAAGGAGCTCTCGTCCCGCAGCAGGGCGCTGATCGCCTCGCGGTGCGGCCACACCGCCCGGCGCAGCATCAGCAGCTCGCGCTTGATCTCGTGGATCTGACGGCCGGTCATGCCGTCGGCAGCGCTGAGCACCTGATCTTCGAGGGCCTCGATGCGCTCCGCGTACGATTCGAGCACCGGAAAGTACGCGTCGATCAGGGCGTCGATCAGCGAGTAGGCGAGGTAGTCGGCGCCCAGACCTCGGGTCCTCCCCTGCCCCTTGAATATCCGCTGCCGGACCGGATCGAAGACGTCGCCGGCCTGCTCCTGGAACGTGAGCACCCAGCCGTCACCGATGAACAAGCTCACCTGCTCCGTCTGCAGGTTCGCTCCCTGCAGGACCATTCGGGCCACGACGAACAGATGTCCCTCGAAGGGCTCGACCTTGGCCCGCTGGTGGACGTGGAGGACATCTTCGAGAGCGAGCTGATGAATGTTGAAGCGGTGGCCCAGCTGTTCGATCACGCCGGCATCACCGAGCCCATCGACGTTGACCCAGAGGACCGGCCAGCGGCCGGTGAGCGCCTCGAGTTCCTTGGGATCAGCGATGCTGAGCTCCTGCGAGCCCTCCGGCCCGTACGCGATGGCGGTGATGCTCGGCCGCGGCGCCGAGGGATCCACCCGGAGCGTCCCGGGTGGCGACCCCGGCCGCGGCTTGTGCATGGTCGGGATGCCTCGCTTCTTCCGTCGCCGGTGGGCCATGATCGCCTTGCTCTCGGAAGCGGTTGCGTGAACGACTGTCCATTGTCCGTCCCACCATCAACCGGCTTCGCGATTTCATTATCGATCAGGGGCGCGTTTGGAGCAAAGCCCGATACGATGGCACCGAGAATGACCGTCAAGCGAAGAGCCTCTCGACGCCACCAACCTCCCGCCCAGAACGGTCATCGGCTGGCGGGAGTACGTCTCGATCCCGGAGTGGGACGTCAGCTTTCTCAAGGCCAAGATCGACACCGGTGCGCGAACCAGCGCCATCGACGTGGACAACGTGCAGGAGCTCTCCGATGATCAGGTGCGATTCGATCTCGTGCTCAGCCGGAAGACCGATGAGGCTCGCCGGGTCGTCGAAGCGAAGGTGATCCGCCGGACGCGGGTGCGATCGAGCTTCGGCACCTCGCACGATCGATTGGTCGTTGCCGCTCGCATTCGCCTCGGATCGGTCGAGAAGGTGATCGAGCTGAGCCTCGTGTCCCGTCACAACATGCTGTGCCGGATGCTCCTTCGGGCGCAAGGCGCTGGAGCCGGAGTTCCTCATCGATTGCGGCCACCGATACCTGCTGGGACGCAAACCGCGCCGACGCATCTCATCTTCGCGAGGAAAGCAGACATGAGAATCGGCATCCTCTCCCGCGGATCCCGGCTGTACAGCACCCGCCGTTTGCGCGAGGCCGCGGTGGCCCGCGGGCACCAGGTGCGGATCCTGGACACGCTGCAGTTCTCGATTCAGGTGGACGCAGAGCACCCGGATCTCTACTACCGCGGCCGCCCCGCGCCCGTGCTGGACGCGGTGATTCCTCGTGTCGGCGCCTCGATCACGTTCTTCGGCTGCGCCGTCGTCCGGCAGTTCGAGCAGATGGGCGTCTTCTCGCTCAGCTCCTCCCACGCAATCTCCGTCTCTCGCGACAAGCTGCGCTCGTTGCAGGTCCTGAGCCGCCGCGACATCGGCATGCCTCCGACCGCCTTCGTGCGCGCTCGGGAGGACATCCTGCCCGCAGTCAAGCGTGTCGGCGGAGTGCCGATCATCATCAAGCTGCTCGAAGGCACGCAGGGTGTGGGCGTGATCCTGGCCGAGAGCCAGAAGGTGGCCGAGGCCATCATCGAGACGCTGCACGGAGCGAAACAGAGCGTGCTGCTTCAGAAGTTCGTGGCCGAGAGCAAGGGCAAGGATCTCCGGGCGTTCGTGGTCGGCAGTCACGTCGTCGCGGCGATGCGCCGCACGGCGGTCGGTCAGGAGTTCCGCAGCAACGTGCACCGGGGCGGAACGACGGAAGGGGTGACGCTCGATGACCTGTACGAGCGAACGGCGGTTCGCGCGGCGCAGATCATGGGGTTGCACGTCGCGGGCGTCGACATGATGGAGAGCGCCGAAGGACCGCAGATCCTCGAGGTCAACTCCTCACCGGGTCTGGAAGGCATCGAGAAGGCCAGCGGCGTCGATGTGGCCAGCGCGATCATCAAGCATCTCGAAGAGCAGGTGGTGTTCCCCGAGGTCGATCTGCGGCAGCGGCTGACCTTGAGCGCCGGCTACGGCGTGGCGGAATTCCCCATCGATCCCACCTCGGAACTGGCGGGCAGAACGCTGGGCGAGAGTCACCTTCGTGAACGGGACATCGTCGTGCTGAACATCAGCCGCAAGGGCGTCCTCTTCCCCAATCCCAGCACATCCCACCAGTTGCTCCCCGGCGACGTGCTCCTGTGCTACGGGAAGCTCCTGGCGCTGCGGGGGCTGATTCCTCCCCGCCAGACGAAACGACGTCGAAGGAAGGTCGCCAAGAAATCGTGAGCGGTCAATGCGAGTTCCATGGGCGGCTCCAATGAACCAGGTGGAATCATCCTCATGAGTCGATCGGCGCCATTCATCATCGCGGGTGAGCGAATTCGCTTGGGCGAAACACGCAACGTGTCGCTCCCGGTCAGCGAGACGTACACCGGCGAGCAGGTCGCGCTGCCCGTGCGCGTCGTCCGGGCGAAGCGATCGGGCCCGTGCGTATTCGTCACCGCGGCCGTGCACGGCGACGAGGTGAACGGCACGGGCATCGTGCGCGAGCTGCTCTTCGGTGAGCCTCTGGAGCTGAAACGGGGAACGCTGCTCTGCATTCCGGTGGTGAACATCTTCGGGTTCGAGAGCCATGATCGGTACATGCCGGATCGGCGCGACCTGAACCGGAGCTTTCCGGGTTCGCCGAGCGGCAGCCTGGCTTCCCGATACGCGCATCTGCTCATGCAGGAGATCATCAGCCGCTGCGACTTCGGCCTCGACCTGCACTCGGCCGCCGCCATGCGCACGAACTTCCCGAACGTGCGGGGAGATTTCGGGCGCCCCGATGTGCGGGAGCTGGCCGAGGTTCTGGGATGCGAGCTCATGGTCAACGGAAAGGGACCGGAAGGCTCGCTCCGCCGCGCCGCCTGCGAAGCTCACTGTCCAACGGTCGTTCTGGAGGCGGGCGAGGTCGGCAAGATCGAGCCCACCGTCGTCGAGATCGGCGTGCGGGGCGTCCGGAACGTGCTGATCCACCTGGGCATGCTCGACGGGGAGATCGTACGGCCCGCCTACCAGACGACGGTGAACAAGACGACCTGGGTGCGGGCCGAGCTGGGTGGGCTGCTGCGCTTTCACGTGGCGCCCGGCGATCTCGTAGAAGGCGGAGAGCCGCTGGCCTCGAACCAGAGCATCTTCGGCGAGGCTCGCTCCATCATCATCGCGCCGTTGGACGGCATCGTGCTGGGCATGACGACCCATCCCGCGGTGAAGCCAGGTGAGCCGATCTGTCATCTCGCCCTGCCCGGGCGAAGGCTTTCGGCGATCCGCAAGATCCTCCGCGGCGTTCACGGGGAGAGCCCCGAATCCAGATTGCGCCAGGATCTCGCCTCGAGCATCGCCGTCTCGCGTCCGACGCTGCGATAATGTCCGCCTGCCGATTCGATGCCTGACCGTTCGACGAACGGTCGGCGACACGATCGATCCCCGAACAGAACGGCCTTCGCCATGACCAACGACATCGAGCCCCGCCCCTGGGAGGAGCTCAGACGCCTCATCCAGGGTGGCGCGACGGACCAGCTTGGGAAGTTCCTGGAGGACCTGTCGGGAGGCGATGTGGCCCGCTCGCTCTCCCGGCTCTCGAGCGAGGAGCAGATGCAGCTCCTGGCGATGCTCCATCCCGCCGACGCCGCCGAGATGTTCGAGGACATTCCCGTGGCCCAGGCCGTCGAGATGGTCGAGCAGCTGCCGGCGCCCGACGCCGCCACGATCATCGCGGAGATGTCGAGCAACGAGCAGGCGGATCTCATCGGCGCCATCGAAGAGGAGAACGCCGAAGCGATCCTCTCGGCGATGGATCCGCAGGAGGCGCTGGAGGTGCGGGCCCTGGTCCGGTATCCGCCCGACGTGGCCGGCGGTGTCATGGTCACGGAGTACTTGAAGTACGCGGATACCTCCCGCGTTCGCGACGTGATTCAGGACCTGCAGCTGCAGGCGGAGCAGTACGCGGACTACGACATCCAGTACGCCTATATCGTGGATGGGAACGAGCGGCTCGTCGGCGTTCTTCGTCTTCGCGATCTGCTCCTCTCGCCGCCCGAGCGGCGAGTTTCGAGCTTGATGATCCGCGACCCGCTCTCGGTCATGGACATCGCCACGCTCGACGAGATGGCGGACTTCTTCGAAGGCCAGACTTTCCTCGGCGTGCCCGTCGTCGATTCCGCGGGCACGCTGCTCGGCGTCGTGCGCCGTCACGACGTTGAGGAAGCGATCGGCGACCGCGCCGACAACGACTACTTGAAATCACAGGGCATCATCGGTGGCGAAGAGCTGCGGAGCATGCCGCTGCTGCGGCGGTCCGGCCGGCGTCTCTCCTGGCTCACCGTCAACGTCTTCCTGAACATCATCGCCGCGAGCATGATCGCCCTGTATCAGGACACGCTCGCTTCGGTCATCGCCCTGGCGGTCTTCCTGCCGATCATCTCCGATATGAGCGGGTGCTCGGGCAACCAGGCGGTCGCCGTGAGCATCCGCGAGCTGACGCTCGGGCTGGTCAAACCGTACGAGGTGTTTCGGGTCTGGAGCAAGGAGATCACGGTCGGCGCGATCAACGGCATCGTGCTCGGGGCGCTGGTCGCCGGCGCCGCCCTGCTCTGGAAGGGCAATCCCTACCTCGGCCTGGTGGTCGGCGTCGCCCTGTGCGTCAACACGATGGTGGCGGTCTCGATCGGAGGCACGGTGCCGCTGATCCTCAAGCGGTTCAACGTGGATCCGGCGCTGGCGTCAGGTCCCGTGCTCACGACGCTGACCGACCTGTGCGGCTTCTTCCTCGCCCTCAGCCTCGCGACGGTGTTGCTGCCGTGGCTCACGTGACTCAATTCGCGCCTTGAGAAAGGCTGCTCTACCTCGCCGTGCGGGAGCTTCCCGCGACCTCGCTCCAGCGCGGCGCCGGACCGATCCGACCGACCGCTGACGTACCGTTGCCGGCTGGGCGCCGCGCTTGAGCATCCACGGTGCGAGCGAGCGACAGTCGCGCCGGTGCATCCAGCGGAAGCTGAATGCGGTGGCCATTGCCCTGTCCGTTGCCCGAGAACTGGACCGCGCCCCCGAGCAGACCGCAGAGAAGATCCTGGATCAGGCACACCGTTTCCTCCGAGAGCGGCTTCGGCTCGATCATCGCGCCTGGCAGCTCGTGCCACTGGAAGCACAGCCGCCGGGCATCCTCGGCCTCGGGGCCAATCTCCCACGTGACGCGGACGCGGCCCTGCGCCACCGACAAGGCGCCGGCCTCGAGACTGCTCATCGTGAGATGGTGCACGATCGCGGCAAACGGCGCGACCAGCGGGGCCGGAATGATCACATCGTCCCCCTCGCTGCGCACGGAGACGGGAGGAGAGACGGGCGCGATTGATCGCACGATCTGCGTCAGTGGCTGCGCAGCGTCTGAACCGCTCAGCAGCAGTTCGTGCACGAACTTCATCCAGCCGATCCGTTCGGCGACCCGGAGGAGGAGGGGATCGGAAGCGGCGCGGGGATCATCGAGGAGCTCTTCGAGACCCTCGAGACTCCGGCCGTGCCGCAGTTCGAGCTCTCGCTGCTTCAGACGGGCGACTTCTCGGTGGCGGCAGGCAACTTCGAGTGCTTCCTGGATTCCAGTCACGTCAGTGCCGATGCCCATCCAGCCGCCGGGCGCGCCGTCGCCGTCCTGCATCACCATTGCGCTGACGCCAAACCAGCGCACGCTGCCGTCCGGGGCGGTGAGCCGGCACATCTGACCGAGCGCGGAACCGTCGCTTGGCGACTCGGGCAGGGCCGCCGCCCATTCCGCCGCCAGCGGCCCATCGAAGAGCTCGCACGCCGTCGCACCGATCAGATCCTGCGGTCGTGTTCGCCCGGCGAGATGGGCCAGCGACCGGCTGACCCTGACGAAGCGCCCCTCGGCGTCCTTGAAGAAGATCAGGTGCGGCAGTCGGTCGAGCAGCGATTCGAGCTGATGGTGATCGATCAGGAGGCGGTCTCGCTGCGATTCGAGTCCGTCTCGCTCGCATCGCAGGTCCTCGTGCTCCGTGGCAAGCTGCTCGTGCTGCAGTCGCAGCGTCATGTGGCGCGCCTGCAGCCGGTCGTGCTCGTCTTCGAGCTGCCGGCACTCACGCTGCAGCTTGTCGATGCGGTGTTGCTGCTCCTGTTCCTGCTGTTTGCGCTCCGTGATCTCGGCGACGAGCCGCTCTTGCCGCTCGTTCCCGCGGCGCAGAGCGAGAACGAGCGAGAGTACCAGAGCGGCCAGGCAGATGATCGCACCGAGCAAGAGGGAAAGGACCACAGCGATGGCCTCCAGTCTCCCTCCCGCTTGGAATGTCCCCCACTGGCGAACGATGGCCGCACGAGCGGCGAAGACCGGATGCAGCGGCACCTCCGAGGGCCCGCACACCCCGACCATCCATCGGCTGATCCGCCCCGATCCGTCCAAATCGGGGCCCTGCCGCGTCATCGGGCAATCTCGCCGCCCGGAAGAGACGCGGCTGTCCCGGGCTTTGGTGAGCCACAGTACACTGCCGGCTGCTCGAACAAGGAGGTACGACATCGTGCGAGACCGACTTCGGCTTCCGGTGCTCCTGGGCGGGATCGTGTTCGGAATTCTGGCCGGCTGCGAATCGGTCCAGGCCGTGTATCCGGCTGGCGAGAAACCCTCGAAGCCCGCTCCGAACTACGCGCCGTCGGAGGATCGCGGACCTCGTCCCGGACCGAACTACCAGTGGCATTCCGGCCACTGGGAGTGGAACGGCATCCAGCAAGATTGGGTGTGGCGTTCCGGACGCTGGCGAGTCAAGGCCTGAGTCAGCAGCCCGTTGAAGAAGCGGGCGATAGACTCCATGCATGCGACGATCATCCCTCTTCGCCGTTCTCGGCGCCGGCCTTCTCCTGCTGCTCCTGACCCTCGCCGCGTGGCGCTGGTGGCCGCTGCGATACGTTCCCGGCCCGCCGCCCACGATCGAGCAGGTCGGCAGGGTTGCCTTGCCGGCGTACGTCGGTCGGACGGCCTGCGCCGAGTGCCACCAGGTGCAGGACCAGCTCTTTAAAGGATCGCACCACGACCTGGCCATGGACGTCGCCGACGAACTGACCGTGCTCGGCGATTTCAACGACGCCATTTTTTCGCACGAGGGCGTCACGTCCACCTTCTCCCGCCGCGACGGCGCCTTCCTGGTCGAGACCGAGGGCCCGGACGGGACGCTGCACGAGTACGAGATCAAGTACGTCTTCGGCGTCACGCCGCTGCAGCAGTATCTGATCGAATTCCCCGGCGGACGCCTGCAAACGCTGGGCATCGCCTGGGACAGCCGACCCGTTGAAGCGGGCGGCCAGCGCTGGTTCCACCTCTATCCAAATGAGCGGCTGGAGCCCGGTGATCCGCTTCATTGGACCGGACGGAGCCAGAACTGGAACTACATGTGCGCCGAATGCCACTCGACGGATCTCCGGAAGAATTACGACCTCGGGACCGACGGCTACCAGACCGCGTGGGAGGAGATCGACGTCTCGTGCGAGGCGTGTCACGGACCGGGTGCGGAGCACGTCCGCTGGGCGCGGGCGGTGGCCGAGGGTACGACCCCCGCTGAGGGCGGATCGATGGGGCTGGCGGTCCGGCTGAAGGAGAGCGACGGCGGGGAGTGGATCCTCGACACGGAGACCGGCAACGCCAAGCGCTCGGTGCCGCGCACTTCGCACGCCCAGATCGAGACGTGCGCTCGGTGCCACTCACGGCGCGGGCAGATTAATGGCACGTACGTGCACGGCAAGCCGCTGCTCGACACCCATCGTCTCGCCACGCTCGATCCGGGGCTCTATCACCCCGACGGACAGATCCTCGACGAGGTGTACGTGTACGGCTCGTTCATCCAGAGCAAGATGTACCACGAAGGCGTGACCTGCAGCGACTGCCACGACCCGCACAGCCTGAAGGTGAACGCTCCCGGCAACGCGCTGTGCTCTCGCTGCCATCTGCCCGATCGCTACGACACGCCCGCCCACCACTTCCACGAGGCGGATGGTCCCGGCAGCCAGTGCGTCTCTTGTCACATGCCAACCAAGACCTACATGGTGGTCGATCCGCGGCTCGACCACAGCATGCGCGTGCCCCGTCCGGATCTCTCCGTCCGCCTGGGCACGCCCAACGCGTGCACCGCGTGCCATACCGAGGAGTCGGCGGAGTGGGCCGCAGACGCGGTGGCGACGTGGTACGGGCCGGATCGCCGGCAGGAGCACCACTATGGGGAGGCCATTGCGCTCGGGCGCTCCGGAGCACCGGGAGCCGAGCAGGCGCTGATCGAGCTGGTGGGCAATCGCTCCGCCCCCGGTATCGCGCGTGCGACTGCGGCGACGCTGCTTGGCGACTTCGTGAGCCCGCGTTCGCTGCCGGCGCTCGAGCTCGCACTGCGCGATCCAGATCCGCTGGTCCGCCAAGCGGCCGTCGCCGCGCTCGAAGGGCTCGGGCCAGCGAACGTCAACTCCCTGATTGCCCCGCTGCTCGAAGATCCCGTGCGCGTCGTGCGCATGGAGGCGGCGCGGGTCCTCGGACCGCTGCCGGCCGAGCAGGTCGTCTCGCCCAGGGAGGGACAGACGCTCCAGGCCGCGGTGCGGGAATACGTCGACAGTCTGATGTTCAACGCCGATCAGCCCGAATCGCACGTCATGCTCGGCAACTTCGCCCTGCGCTGCGGCGATCGAGACCGGGCGGAGGCCTCGTACCGGATGGCCCTGCGACTGGATCCGCGATCGGTGCCGGCACGCGTCAACCTGGCCGACTTCTACCGCGGTCAGCAGCGCGACGATCTCGGCGAAGGCGTGCTGCGCGAAGCGATCGAGATCGAACCCATGAACGCGATGGCCCACCATACGCTCGGACTGCTCCTCGCGCGGCAGCGGAAGACCGCGGAAGCCCTCGAAGAGCTCCAGCTCGCCGCGCAGCTGGATCCGGAGAATGCTCGCTTCGGCTACGTCTACGGCGTGGCCCTCGACTCGAGCGGTCAGAAGGCGCAAGCCCTGGTCGAGCTCGAGCAGTGCCACTGGCAACATCCCTACGATCGCGACATCCTGGTGGCGCTGGTCACCTTCCACCGCGAGGCGGGTCGCGAACAAGATGCCCTCGAGTATGCGCGCCGGCTGCTCGAACTCTCGCCGCAGGACCCCGGCTACCACCAACTGGTGGAATCGCTTCAGCTCCAACCGGGCGGCCAATAGTCCGCCGTGCGTGCAACGACCTTCGCGCGGTCCGAACCCTGATCATCAAGATCATCATGATCATCATGATCATCATGATCATCCGTGCTCCTCCATGACGAGAACTCCGCCCACGCCAGCCGCGCCGAGCTCCGGAGAACACGCACACGCCGCGGTCTTCCAGGCGCGAGGGATCACGAAGGTGTACCACATGGGCGAGGTCGACGTACACGCGCTGCGCGGCGTCGATCTGGACCTGTTCGCCGGCGAGTTCGTGGTTCTGCTCGGCCCCTCCGGGAGCGGGAAGTCGACGCTGCTCAACATCCTCGGCGGGCTCGACGTGCCCACGAGCGGAACCGTCCAGTACCTCGATCACGATCTGACCGCGTATGACGACGGCGCGCTGACCCGCTACCGGCGCGAGCACGTGGGCTTCGTCTTCCAGTTCTACAATCTGATCCCCAGCCTGACCGCACGGGAAAACGTCGCGCTCGTGACGGACATCGCCACCGATCCCATGACCGCGGAAGACGCGCTGGCGCTGGTCGGCCTGACGAACCGCATGGATCACTTTCCCGCGCAGCTCTCCGGCGGCGAGCAGCAGCGCATCGCGATCGCCCGGGCCATCGCCAAGCGTCCCGACGTGCTGCTCTGCGACGAACCGACGGGGGCCCTGGACGTCAAGACGGGCATCGTGGTGCTGGAGGCGATCGAGCGAGCGAACCGCGAGCTGGGCACGACGACGGCCGTGATCACTCACAACGCCGTCATCGCGGAGATGGCGAACCGGACGGTCATGCTCTCGGACGGCCTGATCGCGGGCATTCAGCGCAACGAACGGCGAATTCCCGCGAACGAGTTGAAGTGGTAGCGGACTCCGCGCATGAGTGCCCTCAACCGAAAGACCTGGCGGGATCTCATCCAGTTGCGAGGACAGGTGCTGGCCATCTGCCTGGTCATGGCCTCCGGCATCGCCACGTTCGTGATGTCGCTGAGCACGCTCGATTCGCTCACCAACACGCACGAGACGTACTACCAGAAGTACCGCTTTGCCGATGTCTTCACCCACCTCAAGCGCGCGCCTGCTTCGCTGGCCCAGCGCATCGCCGAGATCCCCGGGGTCGCCCAGGTGGAGACGCGGGTCGTGGAGGCGGTCACGCTCGACATGCCGGGCCTGAACGAACCGGCGGTCGGGCAGCTGATCTCACTTCCGCAGCATCCGGGCCCGGCGCTGAACGATCTCTACCTGCGCAGCGGCCACTTCCCCGAACCCGGTCGCGCCCGGGAGGTGCTGGTCATCGAGGCCTTCGCGAAGGCCCACGACCTGCACTCCGGAGACACCGTCCGCGCGATCATCAACGGCCGCTTCGACGAGCTCAGGATCGTGGGAGTCGTACTCTCTCCCGAGTTCATCTATCAGGTTCGCGCTGGCGAGCTCATCCCCGACGAACTTCGATTCGGGGTGTTCTGGATGGACTACAAGGAGCTGGCCTCCGCCTTCGACATGGACGGTGCGTTCAACGACGTCGCGCTCACACTGATGCCCGGGCGCCGGAAGCGGACGTCATCGAGCGCCTCGATCGCCTCACCGAGCAGTACGGAAGCCTGGGCGGCTACGGGCGCGAGGATCAGTCCTCTCACAAGTACGTCGCCAACGAGATCAAGGAGATCAAGGGCACGGCCCGCGTGGTGCCGGTGATCTTCCTGGCCGTGGCGGCGTTCCTCCTGAACGTGGTGATCTCCCGACTGGTGAAGACGCAGCGGGAGCAGATCGCGGCGCTGAAGGCGCTCGGGTACGGGCGCCGGGAGATCGCGGCGCACTACCTGAAGCTCGTCATGCTCATCGCGGGCGCGGCGTGGCTGCTCGGATCAGCGGCCGGCGCGTGGATGGGTTCGGAACTGACGAAGCTCTACACGCAGTTCTTCCACTTCCCGATCTTCGACTATCGCCTCGACGGCTCGGTGCTCGTCCTCGCCGCGGTGGCCAGCGCCGCGGCGGCGCTGGTCGGCACGCTCGGCGCCGTTCTTCAGGCGATGCGGCTGCCCCCCGCCGAAGCCATGCGCCCCGAGGCTCCGGCCGATTTCAAGCCGACGATCATCGAGCGGCTCGGCGTGCAGCGATTGCTCTCCCCGGCGGCGCGCATGATCCTCCGCCAGCTGGAGCGCCGCCCGATCAAAGCGCTGCTCTCCTGTTTCGGCATCGCGCTCGGCGTGTCGGTGCTCGTGGTGGGCAACTTCATGGAAGACTCCATCAACTACGTGATGGAGTTCGAATTCCAGACCGTTCAGCGCTACGACCTGATGACGAGCTTCCTCGAATCAACGTCTCCCGGAGCGCTGGCGGAGATTCGACACCTCCCCGGGGTTCAGCAGTGCGAACCCTTCCGCGCGATCTCGACCCGGCTCCGAGCAGGGCATCGGCAGCGCCGGGTGGGCGTGCTGGGACTCTCACCGGAAAGCACGCTCTTCCGCCTCGTGAACCTCGACGGCACGCTGGTCCCGATTCCCCCGGACGGGCTCATCCTCTCCGCCAAGCTGGCCGAGCTTCTCGGCGTCGAGGTGGGCGACGAGGTGACCGTGGAGGTTCTGCAGGAGTGGCGGCCGACCAGGAGCATTCCCGTCGTCGGTCTGGTCGCCGACTTCTCCGGAACGGCTGCGTACATGTCGATGGAGGCCGCCAACCGGCTCATGCGGCAGGATCGTGGTGTTCTCAACGGAGCGTTCCTGACCGCCGATGACAACAAGATCGATGAGTTGTTCAACACGCTGAAGGAGACGCCGCACGTGGCGGCCGTCACGGTCAAGGAGGCGGCCTTGCAGAGCTTCCGAAATACGCTGGCGGAGAACATGCTGCTCATGAAGACCGTGAACGTGTTCTTCGCGGTGATCATCGCCGTGGGCGTCGTGTACAACACGGCGCGGATCTCCCTCTCGGAGCGCAGCCGGGACCTGGCGACCCTGAGGGTGATCGGCTTCACGCGAGCGGAGATCTCGCTCATCCAGCTGGGCGAGCTGGCCGTGCTCACGGCGGTGGCAATTCCGGTGGGACTCATTCTGGGATACGGGCTGGCCGCCTTGACTTCTGCGAACTTCGACACTGAACTCTTTCGAATTCCCCTGGTGGTCTCTTCCTCCACCTACGCGTTCGCCACGACGGTGATTCTGATTGCCACGGTGTGCTCCGGTCTCATCGTCCGCCGCATGCTCGATCGACTCGACCTCGTATCAGTGCTGAAGACCCGAGAGTAAGAGGCAGCACCATGCCCGTGCTCATCCGGAGAATCCTGTTCGTGATGGCGGCGCTCGCGGTGATCGCGGCCATCGCGTACGCCTTCCTGCCCGAACCGATCGAGGTGGATGTCGCGGCCGTCACCGAGGGCCCCATGCAGGTCACCGTCGACGAAGAGGGCAAGACCCGCATCAAGGAACGCTACGTGATCTCGGCGCCGCTGGGCGGCCGCCTGCGACGGATCACGATCGATCCCGGCGACGTCGTCGAAGCGGGACGGACGGTCGTGGCCGCGATCGAGCCGACCGATCCGCAGCTGCTCGATCCGCGAGCCCGGGCCGAGGCGCACGCTCGGGTGCGCAGCCGCCGAGGCTGCCCTGCAGCAGTCCGGAGCCCAGCTGGAGCGGGCCCGTTCATCGCTCGACTTTGCCGAGGACGATCTCTCGCACGCCCGGGACGCGTACGAGCGCAACGCCGCCACATCGCGGGAGCTGCAGGAGAAGGAGCTGGCCTCAGAGATCGCCACCGAAGAGTACCGCTCGGCCGAGTTCGCGCAGGAGATCGCCCGCTACGAGCTAGACGTCGCGGAGAGCGCCCTGATGCACACGCAATCCGACACCGACGTGGACGAAGAGAGCTTCCAGTTCCAGCTCACCGCCCCGATCTCGGGACAGGTGCTGCGCGTCTTCCAGGAGAGCGTCGCGGTCGTCACTCCGGGAACGCCGCTGCTCGAAGTGGGCGATCCCTCCGATCTGGAGATCGTGATCGATGTGCTCTCGACGGATGCGGTGAAGATTGCTCCCGGTGCACCGGTGCACATCGAGCACTGGGGGGGCGACGCGGGGCTCCTGGCCGCGGTTCGCCTCGTCGAGCCCTCGGCGTTCACGAAGATCTCGGCGCTCGGCGTCGAGGAGCAGCGGGTCAATGTCATCGCGGACTTCGTGACGCCGAAGGACGATCGGCCGACCCTCGGTGATGGGTTCCGGGTGGAGGGGCGGATCGTCCTCTGGGAAGCGCCGAAGGCGGTTCAAGTGCCGACCAGCGCGCTCTTCCGACCCGCTCGCAACAGTGGCGACTGGGCGGTCTTCGTGGTGCAGGACGATCGCGCCGCGCTCCGCAAGGTCAAGATCGGTCACCAGAATCCGTTGATGGCTGAGATCCTCGAGGGAATCGGTCCGGGCGAGCAGGTGATCGTTCACCCCAGCGATCAGGTCGAAGATGGCCTGGCGGTGGCAGCGCGGCCGGACGAGCAGCGCGACTGACCCCCGCACGGTGCGCCGACCAAGGTCCAGCAGCGCCTCCAGGAGTCGCCGGCCCCGTACCGACCCCTTCCGCGCCGACGATCGATCGATTCCTTCGCCCGATTTGCATCGTCGGGGGAATCCGGGGCCGCGGCGGTGGGACTCTTTGTACGCCCCGAGTCCCGTCTATAATGGTCTTCTCCGGAAGGGAACCTGGCCACGATGCACCGGCATGCGATCTCCGCCTTTTTGGGCTGCGCTTTATTCTTCGGGCTGCTCACAGGCAGCGGCTCCGCTCAGGACCGAGCGCTCGGTGACCCACAGGCCAAGGCTCAGGCCGCGATGGCGGCGGCGCGACAGGACCTACGCCTCAGCCACCTGACCCTCGAGCACATCCGGCAGGAAGTCACGGCCCTCCTTCGGCAGGACGAGGTCGATCTGTCGGTGCTTCATGATTATCTGACCTACTACGACAAGGTGCGAGCGTTGACCGAAGCGCACCAGCGGGTCGTGGCCGAGATGGAGGCCGTCGATCCGAGCCTCGTCGCCCCTCCCCCGAACTCCGGCTGGCAGCCGGTCGATTCGCGTGTGTACGACCCGTCCCTCCCCACAGCAACCGATGAGCTCTCCCGACTGGATCGGGAACTCGATGAAGAGCTCGCAGCGTTCGACGCGTTCCTGCTCAAGGAGCAGTACGAAGCGGTCCGGAGAATGCAGCAGATCGACGAGGCCTCCTCCGAAGAGATGACCGATCTCGCCCGGGAAGCAGCGGCGGCCGTCGAGCGTTTGCGCAAGAAGGGCATCGACGTCAACACGAGCTCACCGAACGAAGGCTCGGAAGGGCAGGGCGCCGAAGGTCAGCAAGGGCAGCAGGGAGCAGAGGGATCGCAGGGTGCTCAGGGTTCGCAAGGTGATCAGGGATCTCAGGGATCTCAGGGTTCGCAAGGTTCACAAGGTTCACAAGGCTCGCAGGGCGCTCCGGGATCGCAACAGGGCACCGGAGGCTCATCCGGCGGTCAAGGCGCTGCCGGCGAGTCGGGGGGTGGTCAGGGCGGCGCGTCATCCAGCGGCGGCCAAGGCGCCACCGGCCAGCAGAGTGGCGGCGGCGGCTCGGCCGGCGGCGAGGAGACGGGCGGCGCGAACACCGGCGCCCAGGGCACGGCGGGTCAGGGAACCGGACAGGGCGCCGCCGGACAGGGCGGCGATGCAAACGCGCAGGGCCAGGGCACCGGCGCGCCCGGCGGCGGCGCGGCGCAGCCCGGCCAAGGCGCGAGCAGCGGGAGCGGCTCGGGTGCCTCCGGCGCCGGCGACTCGAGCACATCGCAGTCCGGCAGCGCGTCGGGACCGGTCGACGAAGAAGGCGGCGAAGCGTCGCCCAGCGGTGACCGGCCTCCCGCCAGCGACGACGACATCGTCGCGCGCCAGCTGCGGGAGGCGGCGGAGCGGGAGACCGATCCCGTTCTGCGAGAGAAGCTCTGGGAAGAATACGACCGGTACAAGGGAACGCAATGACAACGAACTCCCGCGCACGGCGAAGTCTCGGCGGCCTGTTCGCGCTCATCGTGCTCTGTATCGGGGGCGGTTGCGCGACGACGCCCGGCTACCAGCTCGTGAAGCCCACGCTGCTCGACCAGGCTGCCCAGGAGGTGCCCGAGAACGAACTGCTCGACGTCGGCGTCGTGGTGACCTCCGCGCCCGAGCTGACCGAGTCGCAGCTCAAGAAGCAGGGCACACAGGCCGAAATCCGCAAGTGCGAGAGCTACTACATCCCCTACCACCTCAAGAACACGCTGCAGATGAGCAGCTACTGGGGCTCGGTGCAGGTCGTTCCATCCAAGGAGGACGACGCCGATGTCCTGATCACCAGCGAGCTGGTCAAGTCCAACGGCGAGACCATGTTGCTCAAGGTCGAGGTCACGGATTCGACCGGTCGGCTCTGGTTCCGGAGGAACTACCAAACCAACGTGAAGGAGTCGTACTACCAGGGGACGGTGCAGGGTGAGCAAGAGGCCTTTCAGGATCTGTACAACACGATCGCCAACGACGTCGCCGCCTATCAGCGCACTTTGACGTACGACGAGCTCGACAACATCCGCACGGTGTCGAAACTGAAGTTCGCCCAGGAGTTCGCCCCCGACGCCTACGGCGACTACCTCGTCGAAGATGGCGGAACCCTGGTCGTCCAGCGTCTGCCCTCCGACGACGATCCGCACATGGCCAGGATCGAGAAGATCCGCGAGCGCGACGCCATGTTCGTGGACACCTTGAACCAGTACTACGAGGGCTTCTACGGCAACATGTGGAATGCCTACCACGACTGGCGCATGTACTACCAGGTCGAGCAGACCGCCCTCCGCCAGGCCCAGAAGGAAGCCGTCCTCCGGACCATCGGCGGCATCATGATGATCGCCGCCGCGGTCGCGTTGCAGGTGGGCGATGTGCCCAACACCGGCGTGGCCAGCGGCATCCTGCTGCTCGGCGGCAGCCAAGTCGTGATCAGCGGCATCAATGTCTCCGAGCAGGCGAAGATTCACGCCGACGCGATCGAAGAGCTCAGCCTCTCGTTCAGTTCGGACATGCGCCCCACGGTGATCGAGTTCGAAGGGAAGCAGTACGAGCTGACCGGCACCGCCGAGGAGCAGTACCAGCGCTGGAAGTCGCTGCTGCAGCAGATCTACTATCAAGAGACCGGCTTCGAGCCGGAGGAGGAGCGGTTCGCGTCCGACGATTTCGCTCCAGCGCCGGCTCCGGTCAGTCCCTGATCGCCATCGTGACTCCGTTCACTCTCGGCCTGCTGTACGGCCTGGTCATCCGTCCGCTGCTTTGATACCAACCTGGGAGCATCGCCCAATCGCAAACTCGATCCTCCAGGAAGGTGCGGTGCTGCTGGACCGATTCGTCCTCCAGCGACCGCTGCGCACAACAGGGCTCTCACCGCTCTGGTTGGCGCACGACCTTCGCCTGGAGACGGACGTGCTCATCCAGGTTTTTCGCCGGGATTCGCTCCTCGAGCCCGGAGCACGGGAACGAATCACGCGCAAAGCGCGAAAGTACCGCCAGTTCCGCGACCAACACGTGGCCCGAATCCACGACCTGCACGAAGGTGAAGATCTCCTTCTGGTCTCGATGGACATGCAGGAGGGTGAGCTGCTCTCGGCCGTGCTGAAGCGAAGCGGACCGATGGCCTACCGCACCGTGCTCCGCTCGATTCGTCCCCTCGTTGAAGCGCTCGCGGCGATGCACGCCGGCGGCGAGGAACATGGATGCGTCGACCCGGACCACGTGCTGGTGGATGGCCAGTCGCGGTGGATCCTGCTTCCCGGTGGCGAGTTGACGCCGCTGCGCAGCGATCCCGAACAGCTGGGGCAGTTGATGACCGGCCTGCTCACCGGCGGTGGCGAGTTCCGAGAAGGAAAGCAGCTCAACGATGCCGCCGAGCACCTCTACGAGGGACGGACGGTTCCCGCCCTCTTGAACCAGCTCGTCGGCGATCTGCATGTGCGCGATGAGGCGCAGCGGCCGGCGGGCATGCAGGACGTGCTCAACCGGCTGGATCAGCTCCAGAGGTACCTGGAACCGATGCCCGCACCAGCACCGGCGTCGGAAGCCCTCGACACCCCTCCCCGTCATCCGCGTCATCCGCACCGCCTCCTTCGCCCGCCTCCTTCGCCCGCGCCTCCTTCACCCCCGCCGGCTCCCGCGGGCCGCGCCCAGGTTCGAGCGGCGCCAACCGGTCGGCGGTGGCCGGCCCTTCGATCGCGGCTGCCCTGGCTCGCCGTTCCCGCGCTGTGCGTCGGCGGCGTCCTGCTCTTCCAGCTTCCGGACAAGCACACCACTGCCGTGACGGTCTCCGACGAGATCGACGAGCCCGTTCCGCCGGTGGCCTCGACGCCGACGCCAACGGAGTCAGAACGAGACGAAGCAAAGGTCGCGCAGGAGAAGCAACGCGCGGAGGAATCGCTCGATCGCTACCTGCTCGTGCGCAGCCAGGTGGACAGTCTCGAAGCAGCCGCCTGGGGCGGCGAGCCCGTACAACAGCGCTGCGTCCGCCGCCAGTGCAGCCGACGAGGCGTTCCTCAGCCAGGACTACGCTGCCGCCGCGGCGCGCTACGACGAAGCAGCGACCGCGTTCCAGCGCGTGTTCGACACGCAGGGCGAGGCATTCGAGCGGCTGCTCCAAGCGGGGCGCGACGCGCTGCAGAACTCCGATGCCCAGGCCGCCACCACCGCGTTCCAGAGCGCGCTGCTGATCGAGCCCGGCAACCAAGAGGCGCGGATCGGGCTGCGGCGTGCGGCCACGGTCGAACAGCTCGGTGCCCTGCTCTCCTCGGGTCGCGAGCACGAGGCGCAGGGCGAGATCGCATTCGCCCACGCCGATTTCGCCGCGGCCGTCGAGCTCGATCCCTATTCGACCGAAGCCGCCTCGCTGTACGGCGGCGATCAGGACCTTGCTCGCCGAGCAGCAGTTCCAGGCCATGATGACGCGGGCCCTCGACGCCTACCGCGAGGGCCGCTACGACGAAGCGCGATCCCATCTGGCCGAGGCGGAACAGTTTCGTCCCGGCGCTCCCGAAGTCGCGTCCGCGCTGGAGCTCGTGGAAGAGGGTGAGCTGCAGGCGGTGATCAGCCAGCTGCACCAGGAGGCGCTGGAGCATGAGGCGCAGGAGCAGTGGCAGGCGGCGTGGAACGATTACCGGCAGGTCCTGGCGATCGATCCGGCCATCCAGTTCGCGCAAGAGGGGAAGCTGCGCAGCGAAGCCATGATCCTGCTCGAGAAGCGAACGAGTCAGTACCTGGCGAATCCAGACCTGCTGATCCAAGTCGGGAGCCGCGAGGAGGCGAAGGCGTTCGTGCAGCAGCTGCAGGGCACGGCGAATCTCGGTCCGAAGCTCAGCGAGGCGGCAGCGCAGCTTGCCGCCTTGGTCCGATTGGCCAATACGCCCCTCCGCGTCTCGCTGCAATCCGACGAGAAGACCGAGGTGGCCGTGTACCGCGTCGGTCGCTACGGCGCGTTCAAGAACCTCGATCTCGATCTGCTCCCGGGGGTGTACACGGTGATCGGACAGCGCGACGGATACAAGGACGTCCGCCTCACCCTTCGTCTGGAGCCCGGTGCTCAGGGGACCGCGATGCGCGTGGTCTGTTCGGAGCGGATCTGATGGCCACGTCACCGGAGGCCGGTCGGGGGCCGACGATCATCGAACCCGTGGAGTTTCGGAACGATCGCGGCCCCGCGCGGCGACGGCGACCCCTCCGACGCTGGCTCCTCCTTTTCTTTGGCGTGCTCATTGCCGGCGTGCTGCTCGCCTCCGGCTGGTTGGTCCTGACCGCCCGCGAAGTGGAGCTGACCTTCGATCCAGCGCCCGAGACGATGGAGCTGAGCGGTCCACCGCTTCGACTTGAGTTCGGCGAGCGTCTTCTGCTGGGGCCGGGAACGTACACCGTGAACGCGCTGCGCGAAGGCTACTTCCCGCTGGAGGAGTCGTTCACGATCGAGCGGGGCGGAGAGACCAGGTTCCACTTCTCGTTCGCGGAGCGGCCGGGCGTCATCACCCTGCGCTGTATCGACGCGAACGATCCGAACATCGTTCCCGACGATGTCGTTGCTCGGCTCGACGATCGCGAGCCGCAGTCGATGCCGCTGATGCAGATCGAGCTGGAGCGAGGCATCCACGCGCTGCGCGCTGACCTCGGAGCGCTATCAGGATGTTGAGATGGAGATCGAGGTCGAGGGGCTGGGCCACCACCAAGGAATTCACCCTGGCGCTGCGCCCCGACTGGGCGACGGTCGAGGTCGCTTCCGCGCCGGTCAGCGCCGAGCTGTGGATCGACGGTCAGGCCGTCGCCTCGACGCCCTGCCAGATCGACTTGCTTTCCGGCTCCCATCAGCTCGAGCTGAAGGCGGATGGATTCGAGGTCTGGCAGCGCCGGCTCGACATCGTCGCCGGAGAGCCGGTGTCGATCACCGACATCGTGCTGGCCCCGGCCCGCGGCCGTCTGCTCGTCGAGACCGAGCCCGCGGGAGGCGCAGGTGACCGTCGGCGGCGAATACGCGGGCGTCTCGCCGATCGAAGTGCTGACCGAACCCAACCGCGAGCTCCTCGTGCAGGTGGCGCGGCCGGGCTACGAAGCAGCGGAGGGCACGGTCCAGCTCGCCCCGCAGGAGTCGGCAACGATCTCGCTTCGAACTGACGCCGCAGTTCGGAACGGTGCTGCTGGAGATCGACCCTTCGGACGCCACCCTGATGGTCGACGGCACGCCGTGGGAGCCGCTCCCGTCCGAGCTCACGTTGCCCGCCGTGGAGCACCAGCTGAGATTCGAGAAGGATGGGTTCGAACCGCTGGAGCGCACGATCAAGCCGCGGCCCGGCGTGCTGCAGCGGATTATCGTCCAGCTGCAGCCGGTCAAGGCCGCCGCAGCGGAGAAGAAGCAGGAGAAGGTGACCGCGGCGAACGGGTACGAGCTCGATGCTCATCCAGCCGAGCACCTACGTCATGGGCGCATCGCGGCGAGAGCAGGGGCGGCGCTCGAACGAGACGCTGCGCACGATCGAGATGCGGCGACCGTTCTACCTCGGCGTGCGAGAGGTCACCAATGCGGAGTTCCGCGAGTTCAAACGCGATCACGATTCGGGCACGGCGGAGGAGCTCCCGCTGAACGGTCAGGATCGGCCCGCGGTGAACGTGAGCTGGGATGACGTGGCTCGCTTCTGCAACTGGCTCAGTCTCCGCGATCAGCTGCCGCCCGCGTACGTCGAAGTCCGACTCCGGCATGCAGGCGGTCGATCCGATGACCATCGGCTACCGGTTGCCGACCGAAGCGGAATGGGAGTTCGTCGCCCGGGCCAACGGAACGGATCCGCTGCTTCGCTATCCGTGGGGCGAGACCTATCCGCCCCGCACCAAGTCGGGCAACTTCGCCGATCAGTCCGCGTCTCGCATCCTGGCTCTCGTGATCCCCGACTACGACGACGGCTTCGCCGGACCGCGCCCCCGTCGGCTCGTTTCCGCCAACGCCTTCGGCATTCAGGATCTGGGCGGCAACGTGGCGGAGTGGTGCCACGACTTCTACTCCATCCCCACGTACGATGCCGGCAAGGTCACGGTCGATCCCCTCGGGCCGACGCAGCGGCCGACACCGCGTGCGTGCGGGGCTCGAGCTGGCGCGACTCGTCCATCAGCACGCTTCGATTCTCCTATCGCAACTACGGCGAAGAGGAGCGAGATGACCTGGGGTTTCGGATCTGCCGGTACGCCGCGAACGAGGAGCCCTCGAAATGAGATTCAAGTGCACGGCCAAGGGGTACATCGGACTGCTCGTCGGCGCTGGTGCCGCCGCCTTCTAGCTGCTCTGGGTCCCGGCCGAGACGCCGGCGACCGGTCAGGAGCAGCGCCCGCCGGCGTCGGTCACTCCTCCGACGGAACAAATCGACGTCGAGTTGGTCGTCGATTTTCCCTATGACATCTGATCAGGATTACTCATGAGCCTTCTCCGCGAACCGCTCAGGTCCGCCTTGCGACGAGGTTCATGAATGATCCCGGCTCCGCGTCTCCCACCGGGGTCCGCAGCAATTCATGAAACACAAGAATCCTGTCTTCTCCGAATTCATCTTCCAACTCCTGGCCCTGATCGTCTGCGCGATCCTCGTTCAGGCGGTGTACGTGACGTCATCCGACCAAGGGCTGACGACGTGCTCGCGCAGGAGAAGATCGACATGGCGGAGAACGCCGAGTTCGTCTCGAAGCGGAGCGTCTACGTCTTGATTCGCGACTACGAACAGGAGGCGTGCTTCATCCTCATGTTCTGGGCCTTCGCCATCATGGGCTACAAGGGCCTGCAGGTCGCGAGAGCTCGGAAGATGCTCTCGGAGGATCTCATCCCGCTCGGAGCCGGCATGCGCCTCCTGCCCGAGGATTCCCGCGACCTCCAGCGCCGACTGAACGAGCTTCCCCCGGGCCAGCGGCAGAGCCTGCTTCCCCGGCGCGCTGCTGGCCGCGCTCCACCGCTTCGATTCGGCCCGCAACGTGCAGGACGTCTCCGACGCGGCGACATCGATGTGCGAGTCCGAGGGCGAACGGCTGGAGTCGGAGCTGTCGATGATCCGCTACATCGCCTGGGCCATTCCCGCGGTCGGATTCATCGGGACGGTGCGCGGCATCGGGGAAGCGCTCGGCAAGGCCCACCAGGCGGTGGAAGGCGACATCTCCGGCGTCACGCAGAGTCTCGGCATCGCCTTCAATTCGACGCTGATCGCGCTGCTCATCAGCATCGTGGTCATGTTCCTCGTCCACCAGCTCCAGCTCGCGCAGGAGCGGTACGTGCTGGATGCCGGAGCGTACTGCGAAGATCACTTGATCCAGCACCTGCACACGGGATGACCGCATGGACGTACTCGCGATCGAACTGAACGATGCGGGGATCCGCGCGGCCCGGTCGAATGAATCGCAGCTGCTGGCGGTCGACGGCGAACACCGCTCGAGTCCGGGGCTGGCGCTGCTCCGCACACACGCCACCGAGACGGGCATGGCCGCGGCCCGGCAGAGCGCGCAGACATCCGCGGGAGGTCAACAGCCGGTTCTGGGATCTGCTGGACACAGCGCCGATCGATCCGAAGAACTCCCGGTCGTCGAATCGAGCCGAGGTGGCCTTCGCGCAGTTGAAGCAGCTTTGCGAACAGATAAGGCGCCCTGATGAATCGCTGGTCATCGCCGTGCCGCCGTTCTACGACCAAGCGCAGCTGGGCATGGTGGTGGCGATGGCGAGGGAGCTGGAACTGGAGCTGCGGGGACTCGTCGCGAGCCCGATCGCGCTCGACCTGGCGACGGACGCGACGGGAACGATCCTGGTGATCGATTGCTCCCTGCACCGCGGCATCGT
Source organism: uncultured Planctomycetota bacterium (assembly GCA_963697235.1). Classification (GTDB taxonomy): domain Bacteria; phylum Planctomycetota; class Phycisphaerae; order Phycisphaerales; family SM1A02; genus CAVONJ01. Next base: position 8,509 of record CAVONJ010000023.1, on the reverse strand, counting down.
GTCCGTGCTCGAGGCAACGGATGAGCTGCGCCTGGAGCGCAACCGGATCGCTCCCGAGGTCGGGCTGCACGCGTTCCGGCGGCAGTGGGTCAAGGCCATCGGCGAAGAGTTCGTCCGTCACACCCGCTTCGATCCCCTGCACGATGCGGACACGGAGCAGCAGCTGCACGACGGCCTCGCGGACACGCTCGAAGTCCTGGCCGCGGAGGGCAGCGCGGCGATCTCGCTTCGCACCGGAGCGCAGGTCCACCGCGTGACCGTGACGGAGCAGCTGCTCGCGCACGCAGGGCACGGACTCGTCTTCCGCCTGGTCGGCGACGTCCAGGCCGCCGCGGCGGGAGCACCCATCGCCTCCATCGTGCTGGCGCACCAGGCGGCGAGAATTCCCGGGCTGCTGCGAGCGCTGCGTCAGCAGATCGCCGCGCCAATACAGTCCATGGAAGCCGGCGCGGCCGCGCTGGGGCTCGTGTCGCTCTGGCCGGATCGCTTCGATCAGTCCGCCGCGCCCGCCGTCGCGTACCACATTGCTCGCGCTCTGCGAACCGAACGCGGCGAGGCGATCGCCCTGCCGGCGCCTGCAGCCGAGTCGGAGCCAGTTGCCGCGCCCACCCACCTGCTCGCCGGCGACGAGGCCCATCCGCTGCGCACCCAGCCGCTCTTCGTGGGCGTGGACGCGCAGACCGGGGGGCTGCTGGTGGGAGGCAGCTTCGGCGCGGCGTCCCTGCGCTGCAACGGCGAGGGCGTGCTGCTGGAGGTCGAGCCCGGGGCGCTGGTCCGCGTCGACGGCGTCGACGTGTCGGGGCGCAGCTCGTGGGCGTTGGCGCGGAGATCGCGGTCCCCGGGTGCTCGGAGACGATGAAGCTCATTGCGATGAGAACCTGATCCGATGGCCCGTCGCCGGAACATCAATCTCTTCAGCATGTCCTTCCTGGACTGCATCTGCTGCGGATTCGGCGCGGTGATCCTCCTGTACGTCATCGTCAATGCCCGCAGCGCGGCGACGAGGGATCGGCAGGTGATGGACCTGCGGGGCGAGGTCAGCCGGCTCGAATTCGAGGTGCTCAAGGGCGAGAAGAACCGGGTCCAGGTTCGCAACGCGCTCGACGAGACCATCGACGAGCTCGTCCGGACCGAAGGGCGCAGTCGTCAGATCATCGACGAGATCAAGAAGGTGCAGGAGGAGCTGGCCAACGCCGAGCACTCGACGCTTGCGACGGTCGAGCACGTGAACCAGCTGAAGGCGGACCTGAAGTCGCTCGAAGAAGAAGTGAAGCGTCTGCAGGCGGCCGTCGAGGCGGATCAGGAGGGAGCGAAGATCCGCGAGTTCAAAGGCACGGGCGATCGCCACTACCTGACCGGACTGAAGGTCGGTGGGCAGCGCATCCTCATCCTCGTGGACTGTTCCGCAAGCATGCTCGGCGACACGATCCTGGACATCCTTCGACGCCGCAACATGAATCCCGCGGTCAAGCAGGGCTCGGAGAAGTGGCAGCAAGCCGTTCGCACCGTCGACTGGCTGAGCACGCAGCTTCCCGTGACGAGCAAGTTCCAGGTCTTCGGATTCAACGAGACGGCCTTCGCCCTGATCCCGGGCAGCGACGGCGTCTGGCTCGACGCGGGCAACCCCGACGATCTCGATCGCGCCGTCGATGCGCTGCGGCAGCAGGTCCCCGAGAAGGGCACGAGCCTGCAGAATGCGTTCATGGCCATGTCGCGGCTGCCGTCTCCGCCGGACAACGTCATCCTGCTGACCGACGGACTGCCCACGATGGGGACGACCAAGCCGCGCGGCTACAAGGTGTCGGGCAAGCGGCGCTACGAGCTCTTTCGCCAGGCCGTGGCGGCGCTGCCCACGCTCGTACCGGTCAACGTGATCCTCTATCCGATGGAGGGAGATCCTCAAGCCTCGAGCGCGTTCTGGCGCCTGGCCATCGAGACGAACGGATCCTACTTCTGTCCGGCGAGGGACTGGCCATGAGCAGGAAGCGCAAGAAGCAGCGCGATCTCGATCTCTTCAGCCTCTCGATTCTCGACTGCATCTGCTGCGGCTTCGGCGCCATCATCCTGCTCTTCGTGCTCTCGAAGGCGGCGGAGCCGCTGCTGCTCGAACAGGTGCGTGAGGACCTGACCGAGGTGGTCAAGAATCTGCAAGAGCAGCTCTTCGAGATCCGAGGGGAGACGGTGGTGATGAATCGGGAGCTGCGCGGCAAGCGCGAGCAGCTGTCCGAGGCGACGGAGCGCATCGCGCGATTGCAGGGTGATCTCTCGGAGTTGCGCGGGCAGTTCGCGGCCTCGGACCAGGACGCGGCGATCCAGAACAAGATCGAAGGGCATCTTGCAGCTGCCTACCAGCAGTTGACCGACGAGATGCGGCGTCTGCTGGCGACGCAACCCCACCGCCGCGACACGACGGTGGGCGGGATTCCGGTCGACAGCGAGTACATCATCTTCGTCATCGACACCTCTGGAAGCATGCAGCAGCACGCCTGGCCGGCCGTGCTGCGTAAGATGCAGGAGACGCTCGAGATCTATCCGAAGGTCCGGGGCATCCAAGTGATGAACGACCTCGGCAGCTACATGTTCGAGCAGTACAAGGGAGACTGGATTCCGGACTCGCCGGCGCGCCGACGCTCGATCCTCTCCATGCTGACCACGTGGCGACCGCTGAGCAACAGCAGCCCGGTCGAGGGGGTCAACGCCGCCATTCGCACCTTCTACGACAAGGACAAGAAGGTCAGCGTGTACATCTTCGGCGACGACTTCAGCGGCAACCGGGCGCAGCCCGTCGTCGACTACATCGACAGCCTCAACAAGGCCGATGAGAAGGGAAAGCGGCGTGTCCGCCTCCACGCGGTTGGTTTCCCGGTGATCGTCGACCGGCAGGCCAGCGGCATGCGATTCGCGACCCTGATGCGGTCGCTCTGCGAGCGCAACGACGGGACCTTCGTCGGACTGACCAGTTTGAGACCCTGAGACCCGTGCCGTTCCCGCACCGTTTGATTCCACTCCACGTAGGAGCCAAGACCCATGACCACACGTCTCGACATCAAGGCCTTCGCGCTCACCTGTGGCCTGCTCTGGGGGATCGGTCTGCTCGTCCTGACCTGGTGGATCATCGCATTCGAGGGCGCGTCGGGCGATCCGACGTTCATCGGTCGCGTATACCGTGGCTACGCGCTGACCCCGTTGGGCAGCGTGATCGGCGCCGCGTACGCCTTCGTCGACGGCCTCATCGGCGGCGCGATCTTCGCCTGGCTCTACAACCGCCTCACCGCGCGTCCAGCCTAAGCGAGGCCACCCAAGCCCCTCTCCCGCCGGGAGAGGGTGGCGAGCGAAGCGAGCCGGGTGAGGGAGCCCGGATCGACAGCAGGCGCCTCATCGCAGAACATCGCCGGATCATGTTCACGAACCGCCACACCATCCTCGTCGCCAGTCTCGTCCTCGGGGCGCCATTCCTGACCGCCTGTTCGCGCAGCGCCGAGCCACCGAGCCCTCGTCTCGATCTCTCGCCCTTCCGAACGATGGTCGCCGGAGCCACCTGCGCCAACATCCGAAACCGGCTCTGCATCATCGACGGTTCGATGGTCCTCTGGGACCGCCGCGGCGACTGCCCGGACAACAGCTACGAGCTCACCCTCTTCGGCGCGACGCCCAAAGCGCTTCTGTGCCGCGCCCACGACTCGATCGCGGGCCCGCAGCGCTCATGCGAGGACGCGCGGGGCCAAGCGATCTTCGACACCGCGAGCGAGCACCTGGACGCCCCCGACCTCGGCCTCGGGGCCGAGCATACGGTCGAGATGATTGACATGTGACGTAGCGGACGCCAATATTCGCTCTCAAGCACTGACGATCTTGAAGTGGGGGCTTCTGAGAGAAGATGTCCGAGTGCACGCCTGGCCAGGTGACTGAGCTCCTGCACGCCATTCGTAACGGGAGCGACGGCGCGACCGACAGGTTGCTGGAGTTGGTCTACAGCGACCTGCGGGCGATGGCCCGGCGGCGCATGAATCAAGTGCCGAGGTCAGATACGCTCGAGCCCACGGCGCTCGTGCACGAGTGCTATCTCAGACTGCTCCAACGCAATGCCGTCGAATGGCGAGACCGTCGTCACTTCTTCGGTCTCGCCGCTCGTGCCATGCACGACATCATCGTGGAGCAGGCGCGGCGACGAGCTTCCCTCAAGCGCGGAGGAGATCGCCGCCGCGTGTCGCTGGACGAGGCCGAGATCGCCGTCGAGACCCAGGACGAGGAGCTGCTAGCGCTGACTGAGGCCATTGAGCGGCTCCGGCAGGTGGACTCGCTCAGCGCCGAGGTCGTGATGCTCCGGTTCTTCGCGGGATTGACCTACGAGCAGATTGCCCTGGCCATGGACGTGCCGGTCATCCGCATCAGGCGCGAGTGGGACTATGCCAAGGCCTTCTTGCACAGAGAGGTCGCCGAGGGGAAGTGACCGCTGTGCGAGAGATTCTGCTGAATCTTGAGCGTCCGTCGATCTCCTTTGCGGTACTCAGAAGGGCGCGTGGCGTGAACGTGCGCCCTCCTTCCACAGAGGGAGCCGAGATCGTGGATGCAGAGCGGCGTCGACAGGTCGCGAAGGAGCTGTTCCAGGCGATCATCGATCTTCCGCCCGAGGGTCGGTCCGCCTACCTGGATGAGCACTGCCCGGATGCAGAGATACGGGCGGAGGTGGAGTCGCTCCTCATCCATCTTGACGATCCCACGCCCGGTAGCTTCCTCGGCCCTCTGCCCAGTGGATCGGAGAACGTGTTGTCCGATGAGGAGACGCTTCCGAGCGGCTTCACGATCGATGAGTTCAAGATCCTGCGGGCCATCGGTACGGGAGGCATGGGGGTCGTCTACCTCGCCGAGGATACGATTCTGCGTCGCTCCGTCGCGCTGAAGGTTCTTTCGGCGCGACAGTCTCTGCAGCCGAGTCGGGTCTTGCGATTCGAGCGGGAAGCGAAGGCGGTCGCAGGCCTGAAGCACCCCAACATCGTCGCGATCTACCGCGTCGGACAAGCTTCGGGTCTGTACTTCATCGCCATGGAGTTCATCGACGGCAAGACGCTTGCCGGTGAAATCGCGCGGCGGCGGGCGCGATCAGCTGATCCCGGAACCCGAACGAGACTCGAGGACGTGCGGGACGTGGCCCGGCTGATCGCCTCGGTCGCCGATGCCCTCGATCACGCCCATCAGAACAAGATCATCCACCGCGACGTCAAGCCGTCGAACATTCTGATCGGACCGGACGGAGAGCCGCGCCTCGCCGATTTCGGTATCGCCAAGAACCTCGAAGACGACACGATCACGATGCCCGGGATCGTCCCGGGCACCTATCGCTACATGAGCCCCGAGCAAGCCGCCGCGCTGGCGGCCAAGATCGACGCCCGAAGCGACATCTTCTCGCTCGGCAGCGTGCTGTACGAAGCATTGACGCTTTCGCCGCCCTTCGAGGGGAACACCCGCGAAGACATCCTCCAGCAAATCATCTCCAGAATCCCCTCATGGCCGCGCTCGGTCACGCGCACCGTTCCGGCGGACGTGGACACGATCTGCCGGAAGGCCATGGAGAAGGACCCGCGCGACCGCTATCCGACGGCCGGTCACCTGGCCGCGGATCTGCGAGCGTTCCTGAACGGCGACCCGATCATGGCGCGGCGGGCGAGCGTCGTTCGACGAACTCGCCGGTGGGTTCGGCGGCATCGCGTTCCGTCGATGGCGGCAGCGATCCTGCTCCTGCTGGGGACGATCGCTGCAATGGTGTACAGGAACATGCAGCAGACTCGGGCCAGATTGTGTCCGGTGACGATCACCTGCGACCACCCGGGAACGAAGGCCTTCGTCCAGGAGTTCGATCGCGTGACGCTTCAACTGGGCGATCGGGTTCCACTCGGCGACCTTCCGCTGATAGCACCTGCTGACACCAGGCCAGTACCGGTTCACGATCGTCGCTCTGAATGGCGACTTCGCCGAGCCCACCGAGTTCCTGCAGACGCCTGACGAACCGCGCGAGGTGATCGCGACGATTCTTCCCACCGACGAAGTCGTCAAGGGGATGATCGCGATTCCGGCCGGCCAGTATCTCTTCGGTCAGAACAGCACACCGGGCGATCTGGAGGAGGAGCGCACGATCATGCTCGACGCGTTCTACCTCGATGCAACCGAAGTTTCGAACGCGCAGTACCGCGAGTTCGTTCAGGCGACGGGACACGAACCGCCGGCCCACTGGGACGATCCCTACGACCCCGCCATCGACGACCTCCCAGTGGTTCGGGTGAGTCAGCGCGACGCACAGCTCTACGCCCGCTGGCGCGGCAAGCGCTTGCCGACGGTCTTCGAATGGGAAATGCGCCGCCAGGGCGCCGGATGGTCGACGGTTGCCGTGGGATGACGAGCCGCCAATCGATCTTCACACGCCAACGTTGCAGGCAGTCTCTGGACGTCACTTCGAACGACTTCGACAAGGTGCGGCACTCGTACCTGACGAACGTCCAGCCGATCATGAGCTCACCACACTGCGCAACTCCACTTGGTCTGTTGCACATGTGGGGCAATGTTCGAGAGTACGTCGACAACGTCTGGTTTGAAGTCAACGACAGCCGCACTCACGAAGGGCACTGCCTGGTGGCAAACGCCGGACGATTTCGATCTTACCGGTGTGAGCAGTCAGCCCACTGGCAAAGGTTCGATGCAGATCGGATTTCGTTGCGCGAGAGCGCTGGCCCCATTGGCAATTCAAATCGATAAGGAGTATGCCATGCCCGAGAAAGTCGCATACATTCGAATCTTCTGGGAAGCACTCAACGCGCAGCCTTCAAACAATGCGAAACACCAATTTGACAATGAACTGAAAGGGATCTTTCCGAACGCTCTGCGCGATCAGTGGTCGGGCTTGCGACTTAAGGCGTCGACAACCAATGACTCGATTGCCACGACGCTTGACGGTCTTGTCAACACCCATAGCTTCGCCAACCTTCCGAACGGCACTAATAGGGCCAGGATATCGACGGAGGAGATTGCCTGGACGCCAGTCGGTGGCGGACACGAAGGATATGTCACTCTTGAAGTAGGCACTCACGGCAATGATGCTTCATTCGCACCATGGGTGCTCAGCGTGCCTGAAGAGGACGTGGCGTACATCAGTGACGACGGTAGTCCAAAGATTCGAAAATTCGTCTACCAAGCAGGTGTCAGAGCTCACTACTTCTCCACCACGTTGAAGGACCCGCCCGTGGTCACCGGAGGCGACAATGGCCCGTGACAGGACGGACAGATTCACAATCCCGTACTCGGGCGACAACCCCGCCTGCTCTCTTCTCGTCGTCTTTGCTCCGACGCGAACGGCCGTGCTTGAGACTATCGCCTCAACCGAGCCGCCGAACAACGCGCCTGAGATCAGTTGGTACGACCATTACCTGGCTCTGCAGTGGCCTGCATCGTGGAGGCCATGCTCTGTGACAATCTTGGTGACCTACCGCGGCGAACGACTTCTGCATCAAGAGACGTTGTGGTGTGAGCCTGGACAGGATGTTCAGCTGCGCGTTCAACAGTTGATCGAGTGCAGAGGCCAACAAATTGAAGAACAGGACTTCTTGGATGCGATTCCTGGGATCGAGGGCAGCGCTACTTTCAAGCGATACTTCTACGATCTCGATACGCGCTACCAACACACTACTGCGTGGCAGTTGGCCTGGCGTCGATACGACCGAACGGGACTTCAGATGCTGTGTGCTCCGCGACACCATGCGACTCCTGTGGGAACGAGTCAAGTGCCGATGCCAGCGGAAGGGCGAGGGAGACATTCAAACTGCCTCAAAATCACTCCCCTCACGGTGGATCGCCTACCTGTCTGCGTTGCAGGTAGGGCTGATCAGGAACCACTTCGGCCGTGAACGGTGCTTGGACGTCGATCAGGTTAGATGGGCTCATCAGGTATTCGCCGGTGGCCGTCTGACCGAGGAAGCGACCGGAATCAACTTTCGACCGAACTCGACAAACGTCTTCTTGTTTGCCGAGTTTTCCTTCATTGCCATTGAACGGAGGGTCGACCGCGACTTCTGGCTCTGCCTGGCTCCGGCCCTGACGAGCATGCAACCGATCTTCTGCGAGACCTACCCAAACCTCGAGCCAGGTGCCGACCGCGAAGCCGAGAAGCTAAGCCTCGATCGTATCCAGGAGATTGCGCTTCAGTACGCTGGACTTTCGCTTGAAGAGGCGCGAACTGCTGCGACTCAGAACGCTTGCGACACTTTAGGGGTGAACTTCCCTAGCACCTTGTTGCTGGATGAAGTGGCTGATCATGACGACTGAGTAGGCGCAGCCGCAATACTGAACCGCGTTGCTCGGTGCTCCCAGCCGGAGATACTTGCTATGACAAAGCGGCGCTTGTAATGCACCCCTGCATTCTGGACAACTCTGAGTCATCGATGGTTCCTGCAGCAGGGGTACGCAATACGCTCTCCTTAGTCTCGACCTTGGTCATCCTCAACCTCTCCGGCTGCGACACCCT
>CAVONJ010000022.1:0-6736 GCA_963697235.1 uncultured Planctomycetota bacterium | reverse complement strand
AGAAGGAGCTCTTCTTCTTCGACCGCGATTACGCTCGCGGAATGTCACGCTATCGAGCCCACTTCCCGACCCGTTTGAACCGGATGCGGCACTGGGCGGCCGGCCGAACGGTGATCACGGGCGAGGCCAGCCCGACGTATCTGGAGCACCCGCGAACTCCGGAGCGAATTCGCGCGGTGCGCCGGCGGTTCGGCTGATCGCCATCCTGCGCGACCCCGTTGAGCGGGCCTACTCGCTCTACCAGCTGAAGGTCCGGTCCGGCGAGGAGCAGCTGAGTTTCGAAGAGGCGATCGCGCAGGAAGACGCGAGGTGGAACGCGAGCGGAAGCGGGTGTTGAGCGACGATCGCTACTTCAGCCGGCTGCTGCACCATTACGCCTACCTGACGGGCGGCATCTACGTCGAGCACCTGCGACGGTGGACCGAGGTCTTTCCCAGGGAGCAGCTCCTGATCCTCTCCAGCCGTAAGCTGCAATCCGACCGGACGCAGACCTACGGTCGAGTGTTGGAGTTTCTCGATCTGCCGGCCACACCCCGCAGCATTTCGGTGCGCTCAACACGTTCCCCTACCCGCCGATGGACGCATCGATCCGGGAGCGACTCACCGACTTCTATCGACCGCACAACGAGCGGCTCTGGGAGTTCCTCGGCGAGGACTACGGCTGGGGCTAGAGCAGCTTCCGTCCAAACGTAGCGTTTGGCGCGTCGGCGAGGCAAGTGTGGCGCGGAGGGCGAAGCAGGCGGCTTGCTATGCCGCCGATGCAGCCCGACAAGACCACGCGCAGCCGCAGCCAGCTCCGGACGCTACGTTTGGACGGAAGCTGCTCTAGCCCCAGGATAAGCGAGTAGGTACATCGCTGCGACAGGAGAAAAGGCCTTCCGCCCGTGGTATATGTGCGTTTATCACGACGGCACAACCACTGGCAGGGAGGCCTTTCAGGTGAACGATTCTACTCGATCTCGACGCCGCCGACAGAGGACCCGACGGCCACGCACCGCGACGATCCGCCGGCATGAGAATCAGCAGATGCTGTGGCCGAGTCGCGAGCGATCCGGACCGGTGTTCTGTCAGCGGCAGGTGAGACTGGAACGTCAGGGGCGCGGTGAGATCACCATGTACGGCGGGCTGTCCTTGGCCCACGAACTGGTGATGGAGCTGAGCCTGGACCGTGATCTCAACAGTTCATTGAGCCTGCTGCGGCGTCACCTGCCGTACTTCGAATCCGATCATGTCTTGACCCATGTGTACAACCTCTATGTGGGCGGCGGCTGCATCGAGGACATCGGACACTTCCAGCACAGCGAGGCCATCAAGCACTTGGTGGGCGGCTGCCGCATCCCCGATCCAACGACGGCCGGGGACTTCCTCCGACGCTTCAAGCGTTCCGACCTCAAGACGCTGCAAACCGTGATCGACGATGGTCGGGAGCGTGTCTGGCGGCAGCTGCCCAAGCAGCGCCGGGCGACTGCAACGATCGACGTCGACTCGACCATCAAGGAGGTCTATGGGGAATGTAAGGAAGGGGCTGACTTCTCCTACACCGGCAAGTGGTCCTACCACCCGCTGTTGATTACGCTCTCGGAGACGAACGAGCCGCTGCGGACGATCAACCGTCCCGGCAACAGCGGCAGCGCCGATGGAGCGGCAGAGGCGCTGAGGGAGCTGCTGCCGAGGGTGAATCGACACTTCGGCCAGGTGCTTGTCCGAGGCGACAGCCAGTTCTCAACACGGCCGATGATCGCCGCGTGTCGAGCGCACGAGGTGATGTTCGCGTTCGTCACGCCTGCCTACAAGACGCTAATCGAGCGGGCCGAATCGCTGCCCAGAACGGCCTGGAAGCCCTTCTCGACGGATCGGCAACAGGAACCCGATCGCCTGCGGGCAACCAAGTCGACCCGTCGGAAGCGGACGCGGCATCGGCGTCGGAAAGCTCGTCGCCGTGGATACAAGAACCTGAGCACGGCTCGAGAATGGGTCGCGGAGTTCGACTACCACCTACCGCAGGAGTCACGTTGGCACCACCTTGGGCTGACCCGAGGCGCAGTTCCGCGTCGTTGTGCGATGTCAGCGTATCGAAGTTAGCGAAGGCCAAAAGCGACTCTACGATGAATACCGCTACTCCTTCTTCACCACCAACATTCCACGCGGCCGCATGACCGCCGCCGAAGTCGTTCGCTTCACGTACGGACGCTGCGACCAGGAGAACATCATCGAGCAGCTCAAGAACGGGATCGCCGCTCTGCGGATGCCGACCGGAGCGGCTGTTGGCCAACAACGCGTTCATGCTCATGGGTCAGCTCGCATGGTCTCTCCGTTCCTGGTTATCCCTCCTGGCCCTCCCAAGAGAGACCCTGCGTTGGGAGTGGAGCTGGTTCCGACATGCCTTCGTCTACATCGCCGCACGGATCACGCAGCACGCTCGTCGATCCGTCGTCTACGTGACCAGTTCACACCGCTTCGTCGACCATCTGATCGTCGCTTCGGAGCGTCTTCGCTGCTTCGAGTTCCGCTGATCCTTGCCAAAACGCAGGGAAGAGAAGTCGATGCAGGTCGCGATCGATGCGCACGGAGACGCAAGAACCTCCACTAACACCCTCCCGACTCCCGGGTTCGTCTCCGGATGCACATCTGCGGCCGCGACCGCCCGCACCGATCAAGATCAGGGGCAACTTATCGACCAAATCCCCCGCCATGAGCTGCACACTCGCTTATCCTGGGTCTAGCCAACGTATGCTCCAAGCAGGAACATCATGAACCACAGGACGCCGGCGATCAGGACCAAGACGCCGCAGAGGATCAGGGTGGCGATGATCATGCGCAGACTCCGCCAGCGCAGCCGCCATTTGTGCCACTTCACCTGCTTGGGCGTGAGCCACTCGCCGTCGTAGAGAAGCTTGCCGTGGCGGTCGGCGAGATCCGCGAGCTCGGATCGAAGCGCGTTCCGCCACTCGACGATCCGCTTCCGCGTCTCGGGGGTCATTGCGCTCTCTCGGGGACGAGATCGCATTGCTGCCCTGGGTCGCTGCCCCCGGGGGTACCTTTCTCGTTGATCACGCTGATCATCTTGAACGGAAGTCGGCATCGAGGATCAAAAGTGGAGGATCTTGGTGAAGACGATGAAGTTGATCAGCAGCGTAACCATCGCCACGACCAATCCGATGGTTCCGGCGCACATGATCTGGAGCAGGATCTCCAATCGCCGGGCAAGCAGCTTCCTGGAGTCCGGCACCAGCTTCTCGCTTCGAAGATGAGCCTCGAAGGCCTCCAGCGCCCGCAGATACTCCGACCGCAGCAGGCGTTCGCGCAAGTCGCCGTCGCCATCGAATTGATACTCCGAATCGCTCATGTCCTCGCGCTCCCGAGGTGGTCACCAGCGATTCCGCCCATCGCTCGACTTCCAGGTTCTTCAGCTTCTTGGTTCGCCGCCGTTCCTTCCCGTGCTCCAAGACCAGGGCGTACATGATGCCGACGATCAATCCCAGCATGCCGGCGACCCCGATGTTCAGTGGGATGATGGGATACGCGGGCGTGGTCGGCGGTACCGCCGCCTCGATCACCACCGCAGTCTCTCGAAGATCGAGCACTTTGGTGGTCATCGTGTTTCGGATGCTGTCCATGTACCGCCGCTGGTCGCGGAGGTTGGCGAGCACTTCATCCTGAAGCGCCATCTCCGTCACGAGCTGCGGCATCTCGCCAATCTGCTGGTCCGTGCGGATCATCGCCTCCTCCAGGCCGGAGATCTGGGTGTCCGCCGCCGCGCGGTCGGCATAGAGCCCGGCGAGCTGCCGCCTGAGCTGGGCGTGCAGTGACTCCGGTTTCTCCTTGCTCCGGACGAGCCTGGCTCGCTCGGCCGCGATCATCGCCTCCGCCTCCGCGACCTGCCGTTCCAGCGCCTTGACCTGCGGATGCTCGCCGGCCAGCTCGGCCCGGCTGCCGGTCAGCTGGACCTCCAGCGACGCCAGCGACTGCTCGAACGCGGTGAGCGTCGAGCTCTGGACCACGATTTCGCCGGCGGCGTACGACTCCCCTTCTTCCTCCAGCTGCTTCTGGAGGCTGCCGATGCGATCGTCGATCGTTTCCTGCGACAACTTGGCCGCGCGAAGGGACTCGTCAAGGCTCAGCCGGGTCTGTTCGAGCCCCGCCCCCCGAGTGGCCAACGATGAGATATCGTGCTCTTCCATGTACTCGCCCTGGGCTTGGATCGCCTCGGCGATCTCCTCGTCCTTGAGATCGAGTTCATGCCCAATGCTCCTGATCGAGTGTTCGAGATCGCCGACCAGGATGTCCCGGTTGAACTCGTTGAAGTAGTCGATCATCCCGTTGGCGATCGCCGCAGCGAGTTCCGGATCGCGATCGCGCACGTACACCTCGATGGTGCTCTCGCGCGACACGACGACATCGACGTCGCGTCCGAATCGGTTGATGGGCTTCTGCGGGATTCGGCTCTGGACCACCCGCCAGGCGTCCACGTGCTGGAGGATCTCCGCGAAGGCCCGGGCGTGATCCTGCAGGCCTGAGGGAAGACGCGCGCCGACGTCGATGCCGACGGAGGCATGGGCATCCTGAGGGACATAGAAGACCGCTTTCGCCTCGTACTGCGGCGTCATCATGCGGCTCACGACGCCGCAGACCACCGCAGACACCAGGGCGACGAGAATGATGAGGCCCGCACGGCGGTACAGGGCGACCCAGTAGTCATCGATCGTCGGTGCCGGCTGCCGAACCGGCCCATTCAGGCTTGTCATGACCATCTCCAGGACCGAGGCGTTGAAGGTCGAGGCAGACCAGCGATCGCACCCGCGACGATGCCGAGGAACGCCCACGACAGGTAATTGTCGTAGAACGGCTCGGAGCAGAAGTGCACCGCGAGGGCGATCATGCCGAGGAACAGCCCCTTCATGACCATCTGCTGCGAGCCGGCCGTGCGCCGGTAGGCCGCATGCCGCGCACCGATGGCGAGGGAGAGAACCAGGCCGGTGAACAGCACGCCGGCGAAATTGCCCAGCTCGGCGGTGAGTTGAACGTAGGCGTTGTGGATCACCGTGGGGAGCGATCGCCCGATCTGTTTGAGGCCGATTCCGAACACCGGATGCTCCCGGATCGTCTCGAAACCAGCCTGCAGGTATCCGACCCGGTCCAGCGCACCCTTGGCCCCGAGGGGAACCAGGATCGTGCGGTAGACCCAACCGACCGCACCGGAGAAGTACACGGTGGAGGCCGGCGAATCAGGACGACGAGGAAGTGAAACGTGCGCTCGGGCCATCGCAAGAACGGCCAGATCGCGAGAACCACCGCCATGGCGATGACTGCTACCGTGCTGAACGTGACGGAGATCGCGACGCAAATGAGACCAACCCCGGCGAAGCGAAGGACCGGTCGGACGGGGATGAACAGCAGGGTGCTGAGCCCCACGCGGAGGAGGTGGGCGAGGCTTTGCGTGGTCGGCATCAACGCCGTCGCCCTCGGCAGGACGCCCAGTGGCGTGTCCTTGTACTGGTAGGTGGCAAGGTCCTCGGCGGTGAACGTGATCCCTGTGGAGAGGTAGAGGATCAGACCGCCGATCGCGAGGATCGCCGACGCCACCGCGACCGCGGACAACAGCTTGGCCGCGAACCCTGACAGATCGGTGGTCGCCAGCGTGCTCGTGATCATGAGGAGAAGAACGCACTTGTTGATGAAGGTGCGCTGGGAAAGAAAGCTGCCGAATCCCCCGTTGTTGACGATAAATGCCAGCGAGCAGGCGATGAGCAGCATGACGGCAAGAGCAGGGGCAATGGGATGCGGATCGGATATCTCTCGATCAGCGCGGCGGCCAGCCACGTGCCGATGCCCCCAAGATTGCCAGGTCGGTCAGGTCCAGCGGCCCCAGATTGACGCCGCCGACCGCGCCGGACGCCAAGATCATCACGAGCCAGGCGGCGAACCGTTTGCGAAAGAGCAGCGGTCCGCACAGGATCAGCGCAACGAGGATGACCGCCGTGCCGGCGACGGCGACGGTGAGCACGTAGGGGAACTGCCGGCCGTAGTCCCGGATCGGATCGAGGAGGCTCACCACGTGGTCGAAAGCCACGGCCGTCCCCGCCGCGAGACCGAGTAGGGCGGCGAGGAGATACACCGCACCGGACCGAAGGACGGTGATCCCTGCGCTAGCCTGTTCCTGGCCCCTCAGATCAGACGCGACGGCCATGGACTCCGCTCCGGATTGCACACTGCTCCCGTTTCTGTGAAGCGGGGGCTTCCATCAAGCGTACCCGCCGGTGAAGACGGATCCAACCCTTGGCGCTGAGCCTCGGCCAGTCGGCGAAAGAGCTGCTCGTATCGCTCAACCATCATGTCCACGGAGAAGGTCTCTCGCAACCGCCGCTTGCCTGCTTCGCCCATCCTCCGAGCCTCCTCCGGTCGGTCCAGCAGCAGTTCCCCGGCGCCCGGCCGGCGCCGCGGCGTCGCCGGGTGGGACCAGCACGCCCGTCTCCCCGTCGATCACTACCTCCGGGATGCCATCGACGTCGCTCGCCACCACCGGCAGGGCCGCGTCCATCGCTTCGGCGGCACCGCCAAGCCGAAGGTTTCCCAGAGTGACGCGAGGCAGAAGACGTCCATCGCCCCCAGCAGGTCCGGCACGTCGTCACGCCACCCGGTGAACCGCACCGCCTCAACAACGCCCAGTCGATGCCGAGGCCTTCGAGATCGGTCTTCAGCGGTCCCTCGCCGACGACGAGGAACTCGACCTCGGGGC
>CAVONJ010000021.1:0-29102 GCA_963697235.1 uncultured Planctomycetota bacterium | reverse complement strand
CACTCGGGCACGCCCCCCAACCGCAGATCGGCGGCCGGCGTAGGATGAGGCGATTGGTCACGAGTCTTTGCGAGTTCCGCCATGCCACTTCGAGTCGGTCTCATTGCCTATCCAGTCTTCGTCGTGTTCCTGGCGCTCAGCAAGCGGGGAACGGTTTCGAAGTTCGTGCAGGCCCACGCCGTGTCCCCGGAAACCGCCCGAAAGCCCGTGAGCGTTGGAGTCAACGACCCGGACGCGGTTCGATCCGCCACCGCGAAGAAGCTGCTCATCGCAACGGGAGATGGACGCTTCTACGTTGACGAGAAGCGGTATCGTGCTCGGCAGCGGATGGTCACCTTCGCGTTTGGCGCCGTAGGCGTGCTCATCGTTCTGCTGACCGTCGTCGCACTGCTCCCATACCTTCGTGGAGGGTGAGAGGCATCGTGGCCTCCGTGCTTGGGCACGAGCACGCGATGGAGCGGCGGCGATCAGCCGGCGAGTCTGTGGGCGTCGGCGCGGAGCCGATCCCGGGCGTGGAGGGCTCGCTGAGCCGCCTCATGAGATGATTCGGCGACCGCCGTCAGGTGTCCCATCTTCCGGCCCGCACGGGGCTCATCCTTGCCGTACAGGTGCAAGTTGACCGACGGATCGGCGAGCACGCCAGTCCAGTCGGGGCACCCTGCCTGCCAGAGGTCGCCCAGCAGATTGACCATGGCCGCCGGGCGTTCAAGCGTCATCGGCTGCAATGGCAGGTTGCAGACGGCGCGAAGCTGCTGCTCGAACTGGCTCACCCTGCACGCTTCGAGCGTGAGGTGCGCTGAATTGTGCGGACGTGGAGCAAGTTCGTTGACCAGCAGGGTGCCATCGGTGGTCAGGAACATCTCAACGCAGATCAGCCCCTCGAGACCGAGTGCCAAGGCGACCGCTCGAGCAAGGTCGATCGCTTCGATCGCGACGGCCGGCGAGACGCTCGCAGGCGCGACGGAGAGGTCGAGAACGTGGTTGACGTGGCGGTTCTCGATCGGGCCGAACGTCTCGATCGCTCCGGAGTGCGAGCGGGCGACGACCACCGACAGCTCGCACTGGTAATCGACCCAGGCTTCACAGAGCGCTGAGTCGACGCCGAGCGTCCGCCACGCCGGATCAGAATCGTCCGGTGCGTCGATGCGGACCTGACCGCGACCGTCGTAGCCGAAGCGGGCGCTCTTCAGAACCGCCGGGACGCCGAGACGTTCCATGGCCGCCGCAAGCTCGGTCGCCGAGCACACTGCGGCGTGGGGAGCGCACGGCAAGCCGTGCTGATCGAGAAAGGCGCGTTCCTTCAGACGATTCTGGGAAACGGCCAGAGTCTGCGCGCGGGACGTACTGACGCACATCGTCCAGCGATCTCGACGGCGTGGACCGGTACGTTCTCGAACTCCAGCGTGATGCCGTCGCATCGCTCGGCAAACTGCTGCACTGCCGAGTGGTCGTCGTACTCGGCCCGTATCGCTTCGTGGGCCACCTGACCGGCGCAGCTATCCCGCTCCGGCGAGAAGACGACGACGCGATAACCCAGACGCGCGGCGGTCAACGTGAACATCCGCCCGAGCTGGCCGCCACCGAAGACGCCGAGCGTTGCCCCGGGGAGCAGTCGTCGCGTCAGGGTCATGTCACACCAGCTCCGCCTGGAGGCTGCGCTCGGCTTGACGATCGATGAATTGCAGGAGTCGCTCAAGAAGCTCCTCGTCCTCGGCGGCGAGCATGCGAACTGCGAAGAGAGCGGCATTCCGCGCGCCGGACTCACCGATCGCGAACGTCGCGACGGGGACGCCTCCCGGCATCTGGGCGATGGACAGGAGCGAGTCGAGTCCGTTGAGCGCACGGCTGAGGACGGGAACGCCGAGCACCGGCAGCGAAGTCCACGCGGCCACCATGCCCGGAAGGTGAGCCGCTCCGCCGGCTCCGGCGATGATGATCCGCAGGCCGCGGCCGGCCGCAGTCCGCGCGTACTCGCGCATCCGGTCTGGCGTGCGATGGGCGGAGACGACCTGCGCTTCCCGGGCGACCGCGAACTCATCCAGCACGTCCACCGCGTGCCGCATCGTCGGCCAGTCGCTGCTGCTGCCCATGATCACACCGACCAGCGGGTGCTTCTCGGAGCGATGCACGCTCATTCCCCCTGTCCCAGCGAATAGCCTCGCTCGCCGTCGAACGTATAGAGGTGTTCGGTCTTGATGAAGTCGAAGCCGCTCTCCGACAGGCGACGCAGGAGTTGGAGGATCCGTTCATGGGAGACTGCACCCCCTTGGAGGTCGACGAATCGGCACCTCCAGTGGTCGGTGCAGAACGTCCACGGATGCCCCGTCCGGATAGACCTTCGTGCCGCGATTGGTGATCATGGTCAACCTGAATTCCGATCCCGCGCTCGCTTCGAGTCGTTGGCCCAGGATCACCGGATCACGATCGCATTCGTCCCAGTCGAGGAAGACGTCCACTCCTACCAGTTGCTTGACGGGTCGCGGTGCTCGAGCGACCGCCGTTGCGTCGTGCGTTCGACCCGGACGATGGACCGCGGCGGGCAGCCGTTGCGGCTCCTTGCCGAGCCGATTCGCGACGGCGTGAGCGAACGCGTCGGTGCCGACATACCGTTGCGAGGCATGGGCCGGACAGATATCCGCGGTGACTACACCATCTTCGATCGTCCTCAGCCAGGCATTGTGGAGCCGTTCGGCGACATCGGCTTGCCCAACGTGATCGAGCATGAGGATGGCCGCATGCAGCAGTCCGGATGGATTGGCGATACCCTTCCCGGCGATATCCGGCGCGGAGCCGTGAATCGCCTCGAACATCGCGCAGTGGTCGCCGATGTTGGCCGAGCCCGCCAGTCCGACCGAGCCGGCGATCTCAGCCGCAATATCGGAGACGATGTCCCCGTACAGATTCGGCAGCACGATCACATCGAACCGCGTGGGGTCCTTGGCGAGCCGCGCCGCGCCGATGTCGACGATCTGAGTGTCCGATTCCAGTTCCGGGTAGTCGCCGGCGATGCGGTCGAAGACGTCGCGGAACAGTCCGTCGGTTATCTTCATGATGTTGTCCTTCACGAAGCAGGTAACCTTGCCACGACCGTGCTGCCGCGCATACTCGAACGCATAGCGGATGACCTTCTCGCAGCCGGGCCGAGTGATCAGCTTGAGGCACTGCGTCACCTCGGGAGTCTGCCGATGCTCGATGCCGCCGTACGTGTCTTCCTCGTTCTCACGAATGACCACCACGTCCATCTCCGGGTGAGGGGTGGGGATGAATGGGTGGTAGGTGGGACACGGCCGGACGTTGGCGAAAAGACCCAGCGTCTTTCGGATCGTGACGTTCAACGACTTGTAGCCCTTGCCCCGCGGGGTGGTGATCGGAGCTTTCAGGAGGACGCCGGTCCGCCGCAGGCTCGACCACGATTCCGGCTCGATTCCCGACGAGTGACCCCGCTCGTACACGCTCTGGCCGACCTCGATCGGCTCGATCTCGAGGGCGGCGCCCGCCTGGTCCAGCAGGAAGAGCACGGCGTCCATGATGTCCGGACCGATGCCATCGCCTCTCGCGACGGTGATGGGCACCGCCGGGCGGGCGTGGGGAGCGGCCTCGAGAATCAGACGTGCATCGTGGGTGGGGGGAGTGGGCATCGCAGGGGGCTCCGGGATGGGGTTGCGGCGATCGAGACGGACTTATTGTGCTATCGAAATCACGGCTTGCAAACCGCGAATTTTTATTCGTGTATTTTTTAGCGGTATACTTGTGGCCTGTCAAGGCCGGTCCGGCACAGGAGTCCCCGAATGTCCGACCGTAGTCGCCCATCCGAAGCGGGCACCTGGACCTTTCTGACGAACCACGCCCACGTGCTCATCGTGCTCTACGCGGAGCCGACCATTCGACTTCGGGATGTGGCGGATCGCGTCGGTATCACCGAGCGGGCGGTGCAACGGATCGTCGCCGACCTGCAAGAAGCGGGGATCGTCGTCCGTCAGCGCGATGGACGCCGGAACGTGTACGAGCTCGATCTCGATCGCCAGCTCCGTCATCCGATCGAGCAGCATCGCACGGTCGGCGACCTACTCCGGATGGTGAGCCCGGCAGCGCCTTCACGGTGATTGTCCGCGGCGGTCAGTTGTCGCGCTCGGATACAGTGTCAGCAACCAATGAGCCGCGGAGCGTTCGGTCCAACGAACGGCACGGTGGGCGCGGAGGTTCCAATGCTGGCCGGCTCGACTCGACTTCTCGCAGATTCTGGAGACCCAGCCATGACTCGCAACGTCGCACTCATCGTCGCCGCGGTCGCCTCGACCGCAGTCGCCGGAGCGATTGCCGCCCGGTCAGAACCGCCGCAGACCGGCAAGGCGCTGCTCGTCGTCACCGGGCACGAGTCTGAGATTCGAGCGCCGCGAATCGAGCTGGCACGATCGCAGGACGTCTTCGACGGGATCTGGATCAGGCACATGGGCGAGCGCGTTACGAAGGCGGCCCAAGGGTGGCCCATGACGCCGCAGATCGACTTCGCGGCGTGCAGCGCCATCTTCATCTTCGGCGGCGACACGACGAACGCCAATGGCTATCGAGTCCTCGATGTCGTCACCGAGCCGGACGCAGTGACGGTGCGCTGATCGAGCGCCAGTCGTATCAGACGGCATCGCTGTCGGGTCCTGACCTGGGAAATGCATCGCGGCCCTGGGCGATGCTGCTTCTTCCGGCGACCGACACGACCATCCTGCTCGAGGAGAATGTCCAGGGAATGCTTGGAGGCGGGCCGATTTGGAAGAACACCGCCGTCTTTCCGGGCCGAATCGGAATTGGCCGAGTGGTACCCGGCACGCAGCAGCAGCCCGGACCCTAGTGCCCTTTCCAGTCCACCAGTTTCGCGCTGACGGGCGGCACCGGCGCGTGGCTTTGTCGGGCTGCATCGGCGGCATGGCAAGCCGCCTGCTTCGCCCTCCGCGCCGCGCATTGGCGCCGCCGCGCCAGCGCGAAACTCTTGAACTGGAAACGCCACTAGCCCTGTCGCTGCCGTGGCCTAGGGAGCGCGGACGCCGTCATCGACGCGTCTTTGGCTGCCAGCCTTCGGCGAGTCGCCAGCATCGGTGGATCTTCCTGTTGCGGAAGTCCTCCGGAACGGAGCGGTGGCTGATCTCGTGCGCGCCGAAGCCATTCGGCACGTGCTCGACGTCGAATTCGAAGTGACGCGAATTGGTGGAGAAGAAGATC
Source organism: uncultured Planctomycetota bacterium (assembly GCA_963697235.1). GTDB lineage: Bacteria > Planctomycetota > Phycisphaerae > Phycisphaerales > SM1A02 > CAVONJ01. The sequence continues at coordinate 23,891 of CAVONJ010000021.1, read as the reverse complement.
TCGCCGCCCGGCGCGACGAACCGGGCCACGTGCTCGAGGAGCGTCGGATAGTCGCGCTCGACAGCGAACGAGTCGGCTTTCATGCGTTTGGAGTTCGAGAAGGTGGGTGGATCACAGATGACGATGTCGTACAGCTCTCCCGCGGCCGGCCCCGCTTCCAGCCATTGAAGGCAGTCGGCGTGAACTGTCACGTGGTCGGTGGTCGGCGAGAGACCGTTGTGCTTCAGATTCCGTTCGAACCAGTCGAGGTAGGTGCGTGACATATCGACGGTGGTCGTGCGGACAGCGCCGCCTGCCCGCGCGTGCACAGTGAAGGCGCCGGTATAGGCGAAGAGGTTGAGAACACGCTTGCCCGCGACCCGCTGCCGGACCAGGAGTCGGGTGGGGCGGTGATCGAGGAACAGGCCGACGTCGAGATAGTCCGAGAGGTTGATCTCGAATCGCGATCCATGCTCCGCGACCAGCTTGATCAATCGCCGTGAGTCGATGCGCTCGTACTGCTCGCGCCCGCCGTCCGCGTCGCGCTGCCGCCCCCGATGCTTCGCGTGGAGCCGGTGGCTCGGGATGCCGAGTCCCGCGAGAATCTCCGCCTCCGCATCGCGCCGGTAGGCGATCGTCTCGTCGAGGGTGTCGTCCCTGGTGCGATCGTGGAACCAGGCGATCGCGTCGCCGTCGTGCGAGAGGCGGGCGGCGTCAAGATCGGCATACCAGTCGATGACGATTGGGAAATCGGGAATGTCCCGCTCGTAGAGTCGGAAGCAGCTGATCTGCTGTCGGCTCGCCCATTTGGCGAGGTGACGCATGCGTTTGGCGAGGCGTTCAGCGAGCATTGGAGCAAGCAGTGGGGAGGGGCAGACGAGGCAGCGTGGCAGATCGATCGGGTGCCGGTGATGCGTGCGTACGGTGTCGTGGCGAGCAGAAACAGCGTCGAGACTCATCGTTGGGCTGCACTGCATCGCGCGGCCGCAGGTTCGACTGCTCTGATCCCGGTCTTGACGGTGACGCCTGCGACGATCGGTGGCTGGAGCCGTAGTGTAGTCTCGGGCGAACCGCCGACGCAGCGCGTTCATCCCGCGCGACCGAGATTCGATCCGACCTGGCGGTCAGGATCTTGCCCAGTCGCTCGACCCGATTCGACCGAAACACGATCCCGTCGGTGATGTCGAGATGGTCGTCGGCGCCCCGCCGCCCAATGATCACCGCATGGACGGCCAAGAGGGACTGGTGACCATCTTCCGCTGCCGCAACCCGGTCGACTGCCGCGAGCGTGCCTTGGTGCTCGCCTCGATGGGACTCGAGTACGCCGTCGGCAGCCATGACGGGGAATTCATCCTCTCGGTCCCGGAGGACCGGGAGGTCTCCGCGGTGCGCGAGCTCGAACTCTATGAGCTCGAGACCCGCGATTGGCCAAAGCGTCATGCGGCGTCGCCGCGTCACGCATTCGGGCTCACGGGCGTGGCCGCCGTCGTGGCCGTCCTGCTGCTCGTCGCGGTCGCAAACCGCGACAACGCCTTCGGCCACGACTGGTTTCGCGCTGGGCGAATCGATACCGACCTCATCCGGCAGGGCGAGTGGTGGCGCGCCGTGACGGCGCTCACGCTCCACGTCGACTCCGGCCACCTCGTCGGCAATCTCGTGCTCGGGTCGGTGTTCGGCATCATCGCGGGACGGGTGCTTGGCCAAGGGCTCGCGTGGTTCAGCATCGTGATCGCGGGCGCCGTCGGGAACGAGGTGAGCGGACTGATCCAGCACTCGGGGCACACTGCGGTCGGGGCGTCGACCGCGGTGTTCGCCGCGCTCGGATTGCTGGGCGCCTACGCGTGGCGACAGCGGCACGAGCAGTCGATGCCGTGGGCGTTTCGGTGGGCGCCGTTCATCGTGGCGGCGATCCTCCTGGCGGCGACGGGATCGGGCGGTCCGCGGACCGACGTCGTGTCGCACATGATCGGATTCCTCGCGGGGAGCGGGCTCGGCGCGTCCTACGGGAGCTTCTCCCCCGGCCTCGTGGTCGGACGGCGAACCCAGTGGGCGCTCGGCGTGGGGAGTGCGGTGTTCGTAGTCGCCTCGTGGGCGATCGCGCTCGGGGCGGACGCATAGGGACAGAGCAGAGGAATCCGGGTTCATCGTCCGCGCGGTCGAGCGCGAAAGAACGGCGGTGGTATCACCTTCGTCATTGCGTGACCGGCCCGTCCCGCCTCCGCGCGACGCGCACGACCAGGTAGGCGACCGTGCTCAGCGCGAAGACCGCCCCGAACGCCGCGACCACGGACGCGCCGGTGGGCAGGTCGAGCCCAACGCTCAGGAGCGGCCCCGCCTCGCTCCCGGCGAGTCCGAAGCCCCACCCGGCGAGCAACCGGTTCCGCAGGCGCCTTCGAACACCAGATACGCGATCCCGAGACCGAGTCCCATGAAGGCGGTCTGCACGATTCCCCCCGGCCCCCAGCTGAAGTGGGCAAGTCCGAAGGCGACGGAGCTCACGCCCAAAGCGAGCATCCATGCCGTGCCCGTGCCGAGCTTCGCGATGCGTTTGATCAGAAACGCGCGGTAGATCACTTCCTCTGAGAACGACGCGGTGACGTAGACGACGACGAGCGTGCCGACGAGCATCGGCATACTGCCGCGAAGGAACTCGAGCCCAGTCGCGTCGGCCGGCGCCGCTCCACCGGTCAGCCTGAAGTGATCCCTGCGCTGGCCGCGGAGGCTAAGGCCAACGTACCCGAGTGCGACCATGATGAGGATTGCAACCAAGACCGCGAGTTGCTGCAGTCCCGGGTTCTTGCCGGGCAGCAGCGAGCACCCTCCGAGCAACACGAGTGGAACGGAGAGCACCGCTGCGACTCAGCGATCCGCGCTGCGTTGCTGGTCAGGAGCGCTCGCCCCAACCCCCGCGGAACTGCACCCGGAGGCATCACTCGGACCAGCGGCGCTTTTCCTAGACCGCTGCAATCGCGCGCCGCGGAATCTCAGCAACCACTGGCCGTCAGGCGGAGGGTCCGGACGGAAGCGAGACTGCCTCGCCCGTATGCAAAAGGGGACAGCAAAAGTGGAGGGTGGCCCCGGGCGGGCAACCGCCCGGGGCCACCCGGCCCATTGCACTTTCAGGACGACTTGCTCATCGCCTGGCGTATCAGCCCGATGATCGCCATCAGAACGCCACCGCCGACACCGCCACCGGCCACGCTGGACACGATCGAAGCGAGGTCCAGACCACTCGCCGCCTCACCACCGCCGCCCAAGCCGAGCATTCCCAGTAGCTGGCCACCGAGTCCGCCACCGAGAATGCCGACGATCGAGTTGCCGACTGGTCCCAGGCTCAGCTTCTTGAGCAGGGCCCCGGCGACATTGCCGCCAACAGCACCGCTGGCCAGTTGCACGATCAGTGCCACGATATCCATGGTTCTTTCCTCTCATTGTGAACGTTGTGAACGCGTTCTCTTTGCAGCAGACCCCAGTAACGGACCTGTCCTCTGCCCGGTCACCGAGATGGCTCTCTCAAGCTCATCGTACCACGAAGAGCAGGCAAGATTGACGCGATCCAGTCCAATCTCGAGTAGAGGGGCGGGACTGGAGCGGCGGAACTCGAGCGCGGAACTCGGACACCCACTCTCTTGCCCCGACGGCAGGACGTCTTCGTGACTCTTCCGGAGTTTCTGGCCGACCGCCGTGGCTGCGCGCGGAGGGCGTTCATCGTCATGGCGGACGAGGGTCGCCCTAGCTCGGGCCCACTGAAGTGGGTGTCACAAGACGACAACAAGACGATAAACCCTCTCCGGTGGCCTGTCGCGGCCCACGGAGAGGGTTGGCTGCGGTCTGATAGTGAGCGAACAAGAGCAGTCGAAGGCGCGGCACCCGCGGGGTCGGCTCTCGTAGATATTGCACCGGCGCGGCGGCCGTGACTCAATGATGTCCATGGTCCGCTCGCGATCTACGATCAGGCGCAAGGGCCCCAGTCGGCCAACACGGTCAGGAGATCGGCAAAGTCAACTTGGCCGTTGCCGTCGATGTCGGCCGGGCACGGATCAGGGTTGCAGACTGCTCCCCAACTGCTCAGCACGGCGAGCAGGTCGCCGAAGCCCACCTCGCCATCGCCGTCGATGTCGGCCGGGCAGACGCACAGCTCCGGTGCGTGGTACTCCGCGTAGGCGGCGTCGAACAGCTGCTGATCGGCGGCGGTGATGAGGCCGTCGAGGTCGAAGTCAGCCCGAGGCGTGTATCCCGGATCGCCGAATGCCACGCCGATCAACTCGTTCATCAGCGCGGCGTCTGCGGGGCAGGTCCGGCCGTTGCCGTCGATGTCACCGGTCTGCTTGCCGATGACGTCGATCGATGTGGCGCTGTCGATGACGGACGTGCCGGCAGGGATCGTGATGGGAACTTCCAGCGTGTCCTGCTGGCCCACCGGATCGAAGTCGGGCACGTCGAAGCAGCCCATCTGGATCGGCGAGAGCGTGCCGTCGCCGTTGCGGCGAAGCGCGTAGAGGCCGCTGAGGTTCTGGGTCGAACCGGGGCCGGGGCTGTTGGCGGAGCCGGTCTCGACTTGCACGGTGGCGTAGATAGCGCACAACACCGCGCCGTTGATCGGGCAGGACTCGCACTCCGGGTCGCAGTTCACCACCATCGTCTTCTGCATCGTCAGCAGCAGCGAGGCGGAGAGGCCGGAGCAAGTGCCGGCCAAGGTCGTGTTGCGGCTGCCGCTGGCGAAGCCGCCACCGAGGCCAAGACCGTGATAGTCGAGCGTCTGGTCGAGGGTGGCGCACTCGAGCTTGCCGAAATTGAACTCGCCGTGACTGTCGAGCGTGGTGCGAAAGACCAGTGGGTCCATCATGCCGTCTAGCTCCCCGGAGCCGCGGGCGTACGCGGTGATCGCCTCCGCCTGCGCCCCGAGGTTGATCGGTGTCATCGTGAGATCAGGGGCCACCATCGCCTGCGCGTCGATGTCCAGGTCGACCGAGAAGCACATGTCGTCGCCGCAGACGCCTTCGGTGGATCCGCTGCTGAACGCAATCGCTGCGCCGGCCACGCTCAGGGTGCCTTGGGAGGTGGCGACGCTGCAGCCGGGCGGGAGGACGTAGATCAGCTCCGAGGACAGAAACAGATCGGTGTCGACCTTCTCACCCGGATCGCACGCAACGGAGCTGCAGATACATGGGAAGCCGACAGGGCACTCGTCGCCGCTTGCGTGGGCCGCAAGCAGACAAAACTGCGCTACCGGTGAGAAACAATTGGGATCGCGACATGGCATGTCTCCTTGTCCTGGAACGACCGAGGGAGCGGTCGAACCTGTTCAGCGTGTTTGACCGCTCCGCAGAGGGTCGACCATCGACCCCGTCGAAAGCGGAACGATCCGGAGAATGCAACGCGGCAACGGTCGCGATGTGGGGCAACGTCCGAGCGTTACGGTGTCGGTGGCGGCGCGAGCGCTGCGACGCAAGTGCATCGCGCCCGGTGAACGCGGAAGGGTGCCACGGAGGGGCAAAGAAGATCCAAGAGAGTGCGATTTTGCTCTTGCGCTTCGTTTCTCGCGCGGGATTGCTCGAACTGTCGGTTACAATCGCACGCGACATGACACGGGGGAGCATTGGGAGCGGGAGATGCTCACGTCAGCCAACGAATCACTCGTGGCAGCATCGGGATCGAGTGAGTCCAGTACATGCGGACTCCTCTCCGAGGTCTATGAGGAACTCCGCGCGATGGCCGGTCAGTGGATGATCCGCGAACCCGATGACATCACCCTTCAACCCACAGCGCTGGTTCACGAGGCGTATCTGCGGATGCGCGAGCAGCGGGTCGATAGGTGGCAGGGTCGGACGCACTTCCTGGGCATCGCGGCGCTGGCGATGCGGCGTGTGTTGCTGGATCACGCCCGGCATCGCCGGGCGGCCAAGCGGGGTGGAGGATGGCGGCGGGTGACGCTTCACGGGCTCGCGGACGAACGAGCGCCTTCGGAGGTGGACTTGGCGGCGCTCGAGTGGTGCGCTTGATCGGTTGCAGAAGCTCAATGCCCGCCACTGCCGGATCGTCGAGCTGCGGTTCCTGGCCGGGTGCTCGGTCCAGGAGACGGCCGAAGCGCTGAGCGTGTCCTCGCGCACGGTCAAGCTCGATTGGCGAATGGCGCGGGCGTGGCTGCTCCGCGAACTGGAAGGATATGCCGACCGATGAAGCCCGCGCTCTACGACAAGGCGTATCGACTCTTCGCCGATGTGTGCGATCTGGATCCGACGCAGCGGGCGGCGATGCTCAACACGGCATGCGCGGGTGATCGAGAACTGCAGCGGGAAGTGGAGCTTCTTCTGGAGAAGGACGCGGGGGGGAGCGCGATGCTCCACCCGGACACACTGGGTGAACACTCGCGACAGCAGCTCCGCGATCGGCTCGCGGCGGTCGATCGGCCAGGAGCGGATGTTCAGCTGCCGGAGAAGATCGGCCGCTACCGGATCCTGAGCCGAATCGCCGATGGCGGGATGGGCACCGTATACGAAGCGGAACAGGATTCACCGCGTCGCCGCGTTGCCCTCAAGGTGGTGCGCACCGGTCTGGCGACGGCGGCCACGCTGCGCCGGCTCGAGTTCGAGGCGCAGGTGCTCGGGATGTTGCAGCACCCCGGGATCGCCAGGATCTACGAAGCGGGATCCGCACAGACCCCCCTCGGCGAGCAGCCCTTCTTCGCCATGGAGCTGGTGACCGGTCGGCCGATCGTGCAATACGCCAACGCGATGCGGCTGGGTGTGCGAGAACGACTCGAACTGCTGACCCTCGTTGGCGAAGCGGTGGAGCACGCCCACCAGAAGGGGGTCGTGCACCGCGACCTAAAGCCCAGCAATGTGCTGGTGACGGAATCCGGTGAGCCCAAGGTGCTCGACTTCGGCGTCGCCCGCGCGATTGATCACGACTGCAAGACCACGACGCTGCGAACCAGTGTTAACGAGCTGGTGGGCACGCTTCCGTACATGAGTCCGGAGCAGGCGGCAGGCGATCCGGCCGAGATCGACACGCGAAGCGACGTCTATTCGTTGGGGGTCATCGCCTACGAGCTACTCACCGGCCAACCGCCGTACGACCTGAAGGATCGAATGATCCACGATGCGCTTCGCGTGATTCGGGAGGAAGAGCCGACGCGGCTCAGCGTCGTCGATCGAGCGCTGCGGGGCGATGTGGAGACGATCGTCGCGACCGCCTTGGCCAAGGACAAGCGACGCCGCTACCAGTCGGCCGGCGCGATGGCGGCGGACATTCGACGCCATCTCGCGGATCACCCGATCGTGGCCCGCCCGCCCACCGCCACGTACCAGTTGAGCAAGTTCGCCAGACGGCACCGGACGTTGCTCGGCGGGGTAGCCGCGGCCTTCGTTCTGCTGATCACTGGGGTGACGACCACGACGGTGGCGATGTTCAAGGCCCGCTCCGAAAGGCAAGACGCCGAGCTCGTGGTCGCGATGATCTCGGAGATCCTCGAATCGGCCCGCCCGGAGGTGTTCGGGCGAGACGTCAAGGTGCTCGAGATTCTCGCTCCCGCGGTGGCGAGCATCGACCAGCGAGCCGCGGGTCGGCCGTTGGTGGCGGCCCGGCTGCGGCGAACGCTCGGTGCGACGTATCTGAGCCTCGGTGACTTCGATGCGGCGCTCCCGTTGCTCGAGGAGTCCCTGGCGGTGCATCACCGCCAGCTCGGCGAGAGCCATCCCCAATCATTGGAGACGGCACAGGTGTACGGCGAGCTGCTGTTCAAGCGGCGTGACTATGAGCAGGCGGAACCACTGCTGGAGCGAACGCTCGCACTGCATCGGCAGGTGCACGGTGACCAGCATCCAGACACCTTGGTTGCCGCCGAGGTGCTGGCGGAGCTCTACCGGGCCCGAAGCCGGTTCGATGACGCCGAACCGTTGTACCGCCAGGTATTGCAGACGCGCCGTTCCACCCTTGGAGCGGATCACCTCGATACGCTTGGCGCTATGGAGGGGTTGGCGTTGGTCCACCGGGGGCGAGGCGAATTCTCCGAGGCGCTGCCGTTGCTGCTCGATGTGTTGACCGGGAGACGCAACGCTCTCGGCGAGGAGCACCGGTCCGTTCAGGAGGCCCGCGCCAACCTCGGCTGGGTCTACTACGACATGGGTCAATACCCAGAAGCGCGGGGCTGCTTCGGCAGTGCGCTTGCGATACAGCGTCGGGTGCTCGGTGAAGACCATCCGGAGACTCTGTCGTCGATGCACAACTTGGGGGCCGTTCATCTCCGCGAGGGCGAGCTCGAGTTGGCCGATCCACTGCTGGCTCGGGCCTTCACGCGGCGGCAAGCGGTCGAAGGCAACGATTCGCTGTCCACCCTCAGCAGCCAGCATCTGCTTGGTGTGCTCCGGCGGATGCAAGGGCGGGTCGACGAGGCGCGGAGTCTCATGGAAGACGCGCTGGTCATATTGCATCGCCGTTACCCGGGTGAGCGTCACACGTTGGACACCATGGCCTCGCTGATCAGCCTGTATCGTCAAGAAGGTGAACTCGATCAGGCGGAAGCCATGGCCCTGGAGCTGCTGGAGGTCCGACGACGCGTGCACGGGGGAGATGAGCACCACAAGGTGCTGGTGGTGAAGAGCCATCTCGGTCGAATTCACCTGGCCCGCGGCGATTTCGAGCAGGCGCTGCATTGGACGGCGCAGTGCGCCGAGGCCGCCCCTCGACTCTTGCCCGGTGGCAACTGGAAGATCGGCTTCTACCGGGAAGGGCTTGGTCTTAGCTTGGCTGGGCTTGAACGCTACGAGGAGGCGGAGCGGGAGCTGCTCGCCGCCTACCGAATACTGCGCGAAGGCCGCGGGGTAGAGAACCGCTATACGCGGCACGCCGCGGACGCCTTGGTCGAGCTGTACGCGGCTTGGGGTCGGCCGGGTCAATCGGAATCAGACGAACTCAGTCTGGGGATCGACGAGAGATGATCGAAACAACGAGAATGGCGGCCGACGTCGGCCGGCGACCGGGACTACAGATAGGAGACGATCGATGAAGAAATTGATGGTGACGTTTGCGGTGATGACTCTGGCCGGCTCGGCTTCGGCCTTTGCTGGACTCTGTCACGGCGACGCCGATGGGGACGGCGACGTGGGCTTCGATGACCTGATGGAGGTCGTCACGAACTGGGGCGTCTGTGGAGACTATTGCCCAGGTGACTTCGACCACAACGGCAGGGTGGACCTAGAGGACCTGGGGATCGTGCTCGCCAACTGGGGACCGTGCGACGACGGGGACGGAGACGACAACAGTCCCGATCAATGACGAGCGGTTGGGCACGGCGAGTGAACCGCCAGCGTGCTGGTTCGGTGACCCCATCGACGCTCGAGCGCGTCAGCAGGCCCTCGACTTGGCACCAGCCCCGCGGGAGTCAGGTTCCTACTGCGCCGCGGTCGCCGCCCTCGGAGAGTATGTGGTACCGCCGCGGCCGAGGGGGGCAGCGTTGAGGCACCCGCTGCGCTGATGCCAGCCGGAAAGGTCGCAGAATAATCTGCAACAAAGTCGCAAACTAATCTGCAAGAAACCGCCCCCCGGCGCAGAGTGCTTGTGGCGGCGTGTACCGTCTACCGTACGAAGCCTCAAACAGGGAGAAGTTCACGATGTCACGCACGGCCACGATTCAGCGATTCGCCACCTTCGGATTGCTCTGCAGCGCACTGCCCGACGGTTCGGTGACCGCCCGCGGGCTGCAGACCCAGACCGCCTACCGCAACTACCCCGAGATCCCCTCGAGCTGGTACGTGACCGGCTGCTGCCAGGGCGCCGCCATCGCCGACGACATCCAAGTCGTTCCGGGCATGGAGGGCATGCAGCTCGCCGAGGTCCGCATGCGGCTATACGCCGGCGGGGACAGCCCGATTGACATGCTGCTCGGCGTCTACCACGACGACGTGAAGACCGGTCTCCCGGGCGAGCTTCTTGGCGTCGCGGGGATCCCCGCCGTGCCGCCGATCGGCTTCAGCGAAGTGACCGTGGACGTGTGGAGCCTCGGGATACGGGTCCCCGCTAGCGGCACGCTCTGGATCGCGATCTACGCCCCATCGGGCGCCGCCGGTTGGAACGTGGCGGACGCCGAGCCCACGATCGGCACGAGTGGCAACTTCTGTGCCCGCGACGCCACCGGCGACGAGGAGGGCTTCTACCTGCTCTATCCGTTCGATGACATTGATTTCGAGAACCTCATGCTCACTGTCGATGTCGCGCCCGCTCCGTGTCCCGCCGATTTGAACGGCGACAGCGTGGTTGACGTGAGCGACCTGGTCATGGTGGTCGTCGACTGGGGCTGCAGCGATCCGCCAGGCCCGTGTGTCGGCGACATCAACGCCGACGGCGTGGTGGATGTGCAGGATCTCGTCGAGCTCATCCAGGCCTGGGGGAACTGCTTCGACGTCTAGTGGTCTGACGCAGAAGTTCATTACCATCTCGCCGGCCCTTGACGCCGCTGGCTGTGTTGCCGCTCCTCGGAATACCAGAAGTATGCCGTCGTCACGGCGCCTTGCCAGCAACGTCGATGTCGCGCCGATATGTCAACGAACTTCTGAGTCACACCACTAGCCTAGCAGCCCGTTAAAGAAGGCAGATCGCCCAGCTGCAGGGCGAGTTGCCGAGCTTCATTCGGCCTTGACCTTGACGGTTGGAACATGCCGCTCGAGGGTCATCTGTGCGATATATGCGGCGACGGTCCTTTCGGTGGCGGCGTTCCACCCGAATCTGCTGCGCTCTGAACGCACTTGTAGGAGCCCGGAGGCAACCGCCCGGGGGCCTTCGTGGTAGCGTAGAGTCCGCCCGCCTGGCCGACTGATGACTGATCTCGCCTTCGTAGCCGCGGGCGTGCTGGCGGTGGCCATCGGAGGTGTCCAGGCCGTGATGACCTACTCCTGGATGCCAGGCGGCGTGGTAGCACTCCTGGTGGCGATGGCGGCCGTCGGGGCGGGGCTCGTTCTCGTCGGCATCGTTCGTCTCATGCAGAGTTCCGGTGTGGACATCGACCTCGCTCGCGGAGAGGTTCGGTCGTGGTCGACGCGGCTGGGCCGCAAGCAGAATCGTGTCCAGCCCCTCGAGTCGTTCGGTGACGTCGCTGTTCTGGAATACTGGGACGATGATGCCATCGTAAATCCGGGCTCGGACCGACCGACCTATGGTCGCTCGTTTCACCGAGTGACGCTGCGCCGGCACCCCGAGAGTGAGGCACAATCGATCGGGCTCGGGGAGCGGCTCTCCGAGGAGCAGGCGCTCCGGCGCCAGAAGACGGTCGCCGACTTCCTGAGTCTGCCCGCGGTCGCAGCCGGGGTCGAGCCGGTGGAGTTGCCGCCAGAGCTGTGGTCTCGCGTGGTCGCCAGGCACCGGGACACCGACGTCCACGGCGTCTACGTCGTCGATGTTCGACTCGTCGGGAGCGATGCTGAAAGGCATCGCCGTCGATCCCGACGGCGTGGTCCGAGGCGCTACGAAGGGCGAGCAGGCCAGGATCGATCCGGATCTGATCGGCTTCGATGCCTCGGAGGTCGACGCGATCAGGCATTGGTCGGAGCACTGACGCGACTGCGCCGGAGTGCTCATGGTGCTGAAGCCCGATGCCAGCATGTCGTTGGCGAAGGCGAACTGGAACAGTCCCTTCAGGTCGGTGCGACCGAAGCCGCGGTACCCCGTTGGCCTGCGCGAAGATGAGAAGCGTCTCGCAGAACCTCCTCGGCATCCTGCTCGGCGCTGAGCTCACATCTGATCTGGGTGCCGTCGTGCAACCATTGACCGAGACGGCGAAACCCAGGGGCCTGCAGAGCACTGACCGTGCGTCGCCCATCTCCGCAGGGTATCGATCGTGTCCGCGCCCGTCTCGAAGCTGTTGCGTTCGCTACCGAATCGCAACCCCCCGGTCATGACCTCCCAGGCAGAGACGAGCGGGAGCGCGAGGGTCAGCGCGAGCGAGCGCGAGCGAGCGCAGCGCGAGCGCGGAGCGAGAGCGGACACCCACTTCTGTTCCCGGGAAGACCGACTTGTGATGCTGGGAGCAAGCGCGTCGGACCGCGCGCAACCACAGCATGAGACCTGAGGCCCTGCAAGAAGCACGCAGTGTGTTGCGAGGACAAGACTGAACCATCCACTTCTCTGCCCGGAGTGGCGTTGGCGCGTCACGCGCAGTCGTCGGACAGTCACTCCGCGTCATTACCGAGATCGGCAGCCAGGACACCGGCAGCGACTCGGATGCCTACGCGTGTCTATTCCCGCCAACTGGACGAGGTATGAATCGCAGCAACGCCAGGCCACCAATCAGGAGACAGATCAAGACCACACCGCGCCAGAACGCTCGATCGACCACGGCGTTGGCCGGGTCGGTGATGTCCATGATCCGCTCCTTCCACGCCCGCGACGCGACAAGCTCGTTGACGAGTTGCAGGACTTGGGTCAGCTCCTTCGCGGCACCAGTGGTCTCGATCGCCGCGTCGCGGACATCGGTCATGCTCAGCGGTTCCCTCTGGCTCTGGGGATCCCGGTCGAAGTGGCTGACGACCCGGTCGATCGCTTCCACGGTCCCGGTCAGCTCATGCGCGAGCGTGCCCGATACGGAGATCGTCTGGCGAAGCTCGGTCATGAGCCCGCGAAGCTCGTCCTGGCGAGACTCCAGGTCATCCAAGAAGAGGTCACGCTCTTGTGAAAAGCGATCGAACAGCTGGCTGATCGCGGCGACCCGTTCAGTGCTGATGCGCTCCGTCGCCTCCTCGAGTGACTTTCGCACCGTCGCCTCGAGCGCGCGCTGAGCCTGTTCGATTGCCTTGGCCCGTTCGGCCGATACATTCACGAAGAATGTTGCCTGCTGCGCTTCCAGATCACCTTTGATCGTGCCCATGCGTTCGGTGACGGCCGTACTCAGCTCTTGGATGGACTCGAGTGTCTCGAAGAGTCGAACACCTTCCGGCTGGTCGATCATTCGGTATGTCGTGAGCTCGGCCTGCTCACCGAGCAGATACGGATATCGTCCGGTGTACCAGAGCAATCGTTCACCGAGCAGGCGCGCGTCATCGATGGCTCCGGTTGCTTCGCTCACCTCTCGGAGCAGGCCGCTGGCCTTATCGCGCAATGACAGGGCACTGATCTTCCGCTCATCGGCGAACTCATTGAATCGCACAAGGGCGACGACGGTCCGATCCGGATTCTCGGCAATCCAAGCATCGATGAGTTGCCGCAGCGAGAGCAGCTGATCGTCCGAGAGGACGGCCCGTGCCGAGACCCACAGGTCCGCCTCCGCCTGCTCGAGGCGGACGAGGGCGGAGCGCGCCGGCGTCTCCGATTCCAGCCGGCATCCAGTGTTTCTCGAAGGACCAACTCTGCAGTGATGCCAGGACCAGCAGGTCGAGGATGTCCGCGGGTGGATTGGGTCCGGCGCCGATATCGATGCTCGCGCCGACGCCATTGCGCAGAAATGACTGCGCGAGCCACCGCCCCTTCGACGAGAGCTTGTTGTTCTTGGTCAGCAGATACACCGACTCGCCGAGCGCTGCGATGTAGTCGTCCGCCATGCTCATGACGACGGCCTGCGTCTCCAGTGGCGAAACGCTGGCCTGTGTTTTCGTACCACCCGAGGGCACCACCGGGTGCGGCGCGGTGCACGAGGACGCTGTCAACGAGATCACGGCAACGAGCGAGAAGAGAAGCGAGGCGGTTGCGGAATCTGACCTGACCATTCGCGGGGTTCACTCACAAGCGGTGTGCTGGCGACCGTGCTGGCCCGGGGGCGGCTAGAGTCTACGCGACGGCGTGAATTCGGACGCGTAACGGGAAGGGAAGCCCGGGGCACGCGGGCAAATCGGCGGCGCTTCCACGGTTCGCAGGTTGGCGAGAAGAGTGTATAGCGTGGCTCGAATCATCGGAGAGTCCCGAGGCGCCTGAACTCGTCGAAAGGCACACACGGACTCCTTGTGATCCCGCGACGGATCGCGCCGAGTCGCTGACGAACCTCGTTCTCGCGATTCTCGCCAACGGTCTGACGACCGTCCAGGCCCGACTCGGGACCGGTGGGGGCAGATTGGGTCGTCACCGTACGGGCCCAAGGAGCGGTGGTTGATATGGCATCAGGCGGGCAGGTAGCGGGTGGCGCGGCCTTGGCCCGCGCGTTGGAGATGCCCCGCCTGCACCAACTCGGTCAGCCGCTTCTTGATGGTGGCGCGCGGTGCACGCGTGGCGTTCATGATCTCTCCGACGCTGACCTGGCCGTGCTCGAAGGCAAGCTCGAGTATGGTGACGGAGAGCTCGGGCATGCTCGACCGCATGATCTTCTCACGTTCGACTTTCTCCTCCAGCCGACGTTTCTGCTTCTGGAGCGCTTGCAGGAAGAACATCAACCAGGGATCCCAGTCGGTCGTCTCTCGTTTGAGCGTACTCTGCGTTCGCCGCAGCGCGAGGTAGTACGATTCCTTGTTCTGTTCGACGATGCTTTCCAGCGAGCTGTAGGGGACATAGGCGTAGCCCGCCTTGAGCAGCAGTAGGGTGGTGATCGCTCGGGACAGTCTGCCATTGCCATCCTGGAATGGATGGATCGCGAGAAACACGACGACGAACACTCCTGCCACGATCAGCGGGTGCAGGTTCTTCGCCCGGCTCGCCTCGGTGAACCAATTGACAGATCCTCCATGTCGCGGATGTGTCGAACGGCGACGCCGTCTCGAACACGACACCGATCGACTTCCCGGCCGCGTCGAATGCCTCCACATGATTGGGAAGCGTCTTGTACTGGCCGCGATGGCGCGAGTCCTTCTCGGAATACTGGAGCAGCATCGAGTGCAACTGCCTCAGGTGATTCTCGGTAATCGAGATGGCCGCGTGGCTGGAGAAGACGCAGTCCATGACCACCGCGTAGCCCGCGACTTCCTGCTCGTCGCGGCTCGTGAACGATTCCGCCTGGAGCCGGCCCAGCAACGCCTCGACCTCGCGGTCGGACAGCTTCGCACCCTCGATGCGCGTCGAGGAGCCGACGCTCTCGATCGTCGCGACCGTGCGCAGCCGGCGAAGCCGCTCGGGAGCCACCCTGCCGAGCGCCCGCCAAGCCCCCTTGAACTCATCGATTTCGGCGATGAGGGAGAGCATCTCATGGCTGATAACAAGCGACCCAGTCTCGACCATAGCCGCAAACGTAGCCAATTAGAGCCAATTAGGCAAGTCTATTTGGCTCGAATCGGCTCCCGGAGCGGCTCCAAGGCCTGAGACACTCTCCGGCGTCAAGACCTTCATAAGACGGCCGTTCACCAACGGGGAGAGAAGCCCTGGCACTCATCTGGCGAAGCATCTCCGGCTGCTCATCCAGGTGAGCGCTATCCGGTCGGAACGGTCAGCACGGGACCGCCCACCGACTGCGATGCCGGCGCCTGGATTTGGAACAGATAACCCAGCAAACCGAACGTCTGCTTGCTCTGGTGGTCGTTGTCCGGAATGAAGAACCAGTGATCCTTATGCCGGATCGCGACGAAGGCGTCATCCGGTCGCTCCAGCTGTGAGCGGACGTGCAGCCGCACGAGCGACGCGACATCGGGATCCTCGTCTGGAGTGGTCATGCGGATGGCCCTGTGCTCCTCGATGTGTTCGGCAGGCACGTCGATACCGCGGGACGCGAGACCGAGCATCGCGCCGAACGAGCGCACGCGGATGGTGATCTCGTCTACGGATCGAATGTCGCGGTCGGTGACCCGAAAACGCGATCGCTCTGGATCGAGTCTCAGGTCTGCCTTCAACTCGGCGATCAACACACTCGTCTCGGCATCGACGTCGACCGCAAAGACGAGGCTTCGAACCGTCGGATCACCTGCGTCTCGATGCATCTCGATCGCGTGGCGCAACGCCAAGTCCAGCAGCAGATCGATCATGTGGCGGAAGGCGCGAAGCTGCTGGAGCTCCGCGGGCGAGGGAACGGGGCTCCTCAGCCGGCCGTCGATCTCGTTGACGCTCTCGACCGACAGCTTGAGCAGCTCCTCGGGACTCCAGCCCGACTGGACCAGGGCGAATATCGCCTGGGTCTCGATGGGGGCCAGGAGCTGATGCGCGAAGTCCTGTCCGACGAGCGGGGTGTACGTGATCGTGGGCCGCTCGAGGTAGCTGCCGCTGGCGGAGCCGCCCACTGTCCATCCCGGTACCGCCGTTGTCTCCTGTGAGGCGGCGCCGTTCACGGCGATCCGGCCTCCGTAGACGTACTGGGTCAGGACCGATCCGATGCCGAGGAAGACCGGCGGTTCGCTGTAGCGCAAGCGGACGAGATTCGAAAGGAGCTGCTCGTTATTCGACTGCGCGATCGCTTCGGTGTAGTTGAAGCGATCCGGGGTGATGTTGCGGGGTCCGAGCGTGCAAGCGCTCCCGCAGCACGCGAGGCCGAGCACGACGACGAGGCGGGTTTCACTCACCGGCATCAACTCGCTCCGTCGCCACCACGCTCGCTCCAGAAAGACGCTCGCGGGGGCGGAACCGGGTGACCGGGTGAGTCGCAATGAACCGACTCGTTCGCTCGACCGCCGGTCAGAGCCGGTAGTCTCGGCTGCCCGGGGTTCAAGGTCAAGCCGTTGGCAAGCCGCTCTGGCTTACTGAACCAGTTCGATCTCCGATGGCCTCCACTGCTTCGTGAAGAACGATTCGAGCGGGCCGTAGAGGCGCAGGATGGTGAACCATCCCTTCCCGGGCATGGTCTGGATCCAATTGCCGCGCGCTACGCCTTGCGGCTGCGTCGGGGAAAAGTAGATCGTCGTCGAGCCGTCGCGATTGGCTTCCGCGGCGGGGGAGGGATACTTCTGGCTGCCCGCCCGCGGGTATCGCTGCGGCGTCGCGAGCATCGAGCGCGTCTGGTTGTCGTACACGGTGAACGACCAGAAGCTGGCGGCGGGGATGTTCGGTGGCAACGTGACCTTGTAGGTCTGACCGCCGTCGTACGGATTGCCGTCGGCGTCGAGGAAACCCATCAGGTACTGCGAGCCCACGCGGGGGATGCGCATGATCATGCCGGGCGAGTCGAGCGTGTAGGCGTAGTAGAACGCGGTGCGCGAGTCGAGCGTCCGTGCGCCGGTCGGCGGATACGGCTTGAACATGCCCTCTCTGGTGAACTGCGGCGGTGGTGTCTCGAAGAATGCTCCCCCTTCCCACAGCATGCTGCCCCACATCGAGTCGGGGTAGTACGACCACTCCGGATGAGCGACCGCGTAGCGCCAGTTCAGCATGCGACCGGCGGCGTTGCCGACGGCCGCGGCGTCGGTGAGGATGCGCTTCATCCGCGCATTCGGGTTGAACGGCTTGCCCTTGACGATGCCGATCGCGGCCAACTGACCCGCCAGCTCCACGTCGTAGCTGCCAGCCGGCTCGTCCTGGACGTTGGCGTTGATTATCTCGAAGAGCGAGTAGTCGCTCGGCGGAATCGTGTTGAACGACTTGCCGCTGGCCTCGACGAACTTCGTCTCGGGCACGCTCGGATTGCTCTCGAGCCGGACCACGCCCTCGAGGGCCGTCGCGATGCTTGTTCCCACCGCGCCGGGCGTGTACGGGTAGATCTTGAGCGACCTCTTGATCCCGTCGACGGTGGGCCCGGGATCGTCGTTCGTGAGGAACGCGCGGGCTGCGTACATCACGCGGTTCGTGCGCGACCGTGCGACGTAGAAGCCGCCGTCGGGCAGCGGGCCGTCATATCCCGGCGGCACGATCAGGTAGCGGCCGCCCTCACCGCGGTCGGGGCCGGGGAAGCCGATGTCGATGACCCAGGAGAACCACATGTCGTTGATCGTGCCCAGCCCCTTGGGCGGCTGCTCGACCACCATCGGACCCTTGGTCAGATCCACCACGGCCAGGTAGTAGACAGTGTCAGCGTTGGCCGTCAGGAACAGCGAGTTGGCGTCCATCAGGTCGGAGAAGATGACGACCGCATTGTCCTCGGCTCCGATGCTTCGGAAGCCTTGACGGATCGCGTAGGCGGACGCGCCGCGAAAGCTGTTGTTGAAGACGTTCAGGGCGCGGGTGAAGTCCAGCGCGTCCTGCACCTTCTCGGCAGTCTCCACCGAGGGGACGCCGTCCCAGTACTCCAGCGTACCGATGCGCGTCTCGGTGCTCTCCGGCGTCGTGATCGAATCGGGTGGAGCCGGCGTCTGTGCGGCCACGAGACCGGTCAAAGACAAGCCAGCGAGCGAGGCGAGTGTTGACGCGGCGAGGAACGAGCATTTCATGAGGTTCTCCAGAGAGGTCTCGTCACCGACCGCGGATCGGAACGGGCCATGCACAGTAACTCAATATGCAAGTTGTCGGGCGACCACCTCTACTCTACGGCGATCCTCGGTGGGCCCCTTTGCGTCGTAGAGTGTACACGACCTCGGCTTGTCATGGGTCTGCTTGTCACGTCGTTACGCGATCGCCATCGCCCGACTCAGATTCAGATTGCGTTGACTCGATCGATTGCTCGCTTCGACGTGGCGCAACGCTGGGGGCAACGCCGGACTCGCCGGCCTTTTCCGTCGCGTCGTCGAGCTGCTTTCCCGCCCGCTCCATCGGGCCTTCCTTCTTCTCGCAGCCCATCGTCAGCGTGGTCAAGCCCATGAGCAGGACAGCGAGTACGCCAACGCCTCGCGACATGCCGGACCGGTTGTAGTTCTTCGTCATCTCGGGCATCAATCTACCTCCAGTGCATGGTATTGGAAGCGCCCGTCAACTCTTCCGGTAGTCTCCGGTTGGCTGCGAACAACCGCCTGGTACGTCACCAGCGTACCATGGCCCACGGACCAGGGGGGGAGCCACGCGGGCCTCCACGTTCGTGCGAGGACCTGAGAGGGAGCATTCGCATCCTCGCTTGGTCGGGCCCGGGTTTGGCTCTTTCGTCTCCACGAAAGCGTTCGAAGAAGCACCGCATAGACACCCACTTCACTTGCCCGTAGCAACCGTGACTTGCGTTCTCTCCGGTAGACAACCCCAGTGTTCCGGAGAAGAACAATGGCCGTCGCTCGATCACTGCTCGTCGATAGCTCCCAAAGCGGCTTCTACGACTGCATCAGCCGATGCGTCCGGCGTGCCCATCTTTGCGGCGATGACTGCGACCATCGGCGCAACTGGATCCGCAGCCGCCTCCGCTAGCTCACGCGCATCTTCGCGACCAATCGGCGAAGCGTTGGGCATCAACGAGCGGGGCTGGATTGTCGGTCGCAGCGGCGATGATCCGGTGCTGCTGATTCCGCACAGCCCGGATCCCGTTGGGGATATCGATGGCGATGGTGACGTGGACGTCCACGACCTGTCGGTGTTGCTGAGCAACTTGGAGCGTCTAGACTTCACGGACGCTGGTCTGGAGAACGACATGGAGGTGGTCGTCGAGAAGCCCCACATCCCTCACGGGACCCGGGTACACTCCCTGGGAATGAATTGATGAGAGGGCACGCAGAAGGCCCGTACACGCAGGACTGACGGAGAACGGTACATGATCAGACGCAGCCCAGCCGCAACATTCGTCGTGGCATCACAATCACACTGCCTTCCCGCCGCGCAGGATGCGGGCATGCCGACGCCAGAGAATCTGTCCAGCGGGCTTGCACCGGCAAGGCCTATTCGCCCTATGCAAAACGCAGCTTCCCAGAGCACCGCTGTGGGGTGATTCGCATCTGCACACGTCCCTGTCGATGGATGCGGCTCTGTTCGGCAATCGCCTTCCTCCGCCGATGCGTATCGGTTCGCCGCACGGCGAGGAAGATGGTGTCATCCACCGGACAGCCGGTTCGCCTGTCGCGCCCGCTGGACTGGCTGGTGATCTCGGATCACTCCGATGAAGGTCGGAGTGATCCGAGATCGCCGGCCGGTCCAGCACAGCGAGACAGGCGAACCGGCTGTCCGGTGGATGACACCACTTCCTCGCCGCGCACGAACCGATACGCATCGCGCGGAGGAAGGCGATTGCCGAACAGAGCCGCATCCATCGACAGGGACGTGTGGGATCCGAATCACCCCACAGCGCGCTGGGAAGCTGCGTTTGTAGGACAATAGGCTTTGCCGGTGTACACACGGACAGATTCTCTGGTGTCGGCATGCCCGCATCCTGCACAGGCGGAAGGCAGTGTGATTGTGAGCGCACGACGAATGTTGCGGCTCGGCTGCGTCTGATCATGTACCGTTCTCCGTGCGTCCTGCGTGTACGGGCCTTCTCCGTGCCTGCTCATCAATTCATTCCCAGGGAGTGTACCCGGGTCCCGTAGGGGATGTGGGGCTTCTTGATTGACCACCTAGATGTCGTTCTCCAGACCAGCGTCCGTAATCTACAAGCTGCTCGGCGACACCGACAGGTCGTGGACGTCCACGTCACCATCGCCATCGATATCCCCAACGGGATCCGGGCTGTGCGGAATCAGCAGCACCCCGGATCATCGCCGCTGCGACCGACGAGATCCAGCCCCGCTCGTTGATGCCCAACGCTTCGCCGATTGGTCGCGAAGATGCACAGTGAGCTAGCGGAGGCGGCTGTGGGTTCGCACGATGGTCGCAGCCATCGCCGCAATTGGGCACGCCATACGCGTCGGCTGATGCAGTCGTAGAAGCCGCTTTGGGAGCTATCGACGAGCAGTGATCGAGCGACGGCCATTGTTCTTCTCCGGAACACTGGGGTTGTCTACCGGAGGAAACACAAGTCACGGTTGCTACGGGCAAGTGAAGTGGGGTCCTCTATGCCATGCTCTTCGAACGCTTTCGTGGAGACGAAAGACCGAGACCCGGGCCCGATGCCAGCGAGGATGCGAATGCTCCCTCTCAGGTCCTCGCACGAACGTGCAGCCGCATGGCTCCTGGTCCGTGGGCCATGGTACGCTGGTGACGTACCAGGCGCTGTTCCACAGCCAACCGGAGACTACCCGGAAGAATTAACGGCGCTCCCAATACCATGCACTGGAGGTAGATTGATGCCCGAGATGACGAAGAACTACAACCGGTCCGGCATGTCGCGAGGCGTTGGCGTACTCGCTGTCCTGCTCATGGGCTTGACCACGCTGACGATGGGCTGCGAGAAGAAGGAAGGCCGTGGAGCGGGCGAAGCAGCTCGACGACGCGACGGAAAAGGCCGGCGAGTCAGGCGTTGCCGCAGCATTGCGCAGCATAGAAGCGAGCAATCGATCGAGTCAACGCAATCTGAATCTGAGTCGGGCGATGGCGATCGCGTAATGACGTGTCAAGCGGCCCATGACAAGCAGAGGTCATGTATAATCTACAACGCAAATGGGCCCACCGAGGATCGCCGTAGAATAGAGGTGGTCGCCCTACAACTTGCATATTGAGTTACTGCACATGGCCATTCCCCATGGGCCTGGCTCATACCTCCCTGGAGAAGCTCATGAAACACTCGTTGCTCCGCATGCCGACGCTCGCCTCGCTCGCTGGATTGTCTCTGACCGTGATCTGCGTAGCCGCAGACGTCAGATCCCCCGATTCGATCACGACGCCGGACAGCACGGAGACCCACATGGGTACACTCGAGTATGGGACACATCCCCTCGGTGGAGGATTTCCCGAGTACGGGACGCGCTGGACTTCACCCGCGACTGAACGTCTTCAACGACGGCTTCCACGGCGCGTCCGCCTACGCGATCCGTCAAGGCTCCGAAGCATCGGAGCCGAGAATGCGGTCGTCATCTTCTCCGACCTGATGGACGCCAACTCGCTGTTCCTGACGGCCAACGCTGACACCGTCTACTACCTGGCCGTGGTGGATCTGACCAAGGGGCCGATGGTGGTCGAGCAGCCGCCCAAGGGTCTTGGCACCATCAACGATATGTGGTTCTCCTGGGTCATCGACATGGGCTTCCCCGGCCCCGACCGCGGTGAGGGCGGCCGCTACCTGATCGTGCCGCCGGGATATGACGGCCCGCTGCCGGACGGCGGCTTCTACGTCGCACGGTCGCGACGCGGACCGCGTGCTGTACGCAGCCCGCGAGTTCCTCACGAACGACGATCCCGGGCCCACCGTCGACGGGACCAAGAAGTCGCTCAAGATCTACCCGTACACGCCCGGCGGTGGGAACGAGCATCACGAGAACAGCCCTCGAGGGCGTGGTCCGGCTGGAGAGCAATCCGAGCGTGCCCGAGACGAAGTTCGTCGAGGCCAGCGGCAAGTCGTTCAACACGATTCCGCCGAGCGATTACTCGTTCTTCGAGATGATCAACGCCAACGTCCAGGACGAGCCGGCTGGCAGCTACGACGTGGAGCTGCTGATCGGCGGATCCTGGCGCCAGATGGGCATCGTCAAGGGCGAGCCGTTGGAGCCCGAATGCACAGATGGAGCGAGGTAGCCACCGACGCCGCGGCCGTCGGCAACGCCGCCGGTCGCACGCTGAACTGGCGGTACGCCGTCGCTGATCCCCGGAGTGTTGGAGTCGCAGGCCCATCTGCTGCATCAGGCTGGCGACCGTACTCACACAGCAGTCGATCCACGGCTGAGCCAGTTCGAGGTGAATACGCGGACTTCCATACATTCCCGGAACTACCTCGAATACGCTCGAATCAACTACGGCACGACGACACCCTCGATCCCAGTCGAGCCACTGGTCGCGATCGCCACGTGTAGTAGCCGCTCCGTCGATACCTCCAGGACCTTGCACATCAGCCAGACGGTAAGTCTACCGGGATGATTTGTCGATGGATGCGAACCTCATTTCTCGTGGCTCGCGAAGAGCCATCACTCTTTGAGATCTTCCACGCTCCAGCCTCGGCCCGACGATTCTCCTCGCGGAGCTGCTCCGATTCTCTTCTTCCACCGATAGCTTCCCTCCGGTCGAGGCTTCCGGAACTCAGGATCTTCGCCAGCCGCGAACCGTCCACTCCGGACCAGGTACCCCGCCCCGCAACGCGACGAATCGACGGCACCCTCCTCGATCAGCCGCAGTGCTTCTCGCTTGAACTCATCTTGAGTATGTCTTTCGCATTCGGACACTCCATCTTGAACGGCCTCATTATGCCTCTCGTTGGTGTCCACCGTCCGGTCCGCCCCGAGCGCGATCGCCCACGAGGCGACTACGAACACCGCACTCCCCACGCCGAACACCCACTGGGTTCGCCGCCCGACCACGAGGCCGAGGGAGAAGCTCCCGTAGTATGCGCCGAGACCGCTCCCTGCGAGGAAGCCGATCACGTGCGACACCACGTCGAGTGCGCGGGCCGCCCGATCCCGTTGCCGCCAGGAGGATCGCCGCCACGATGAACGGCGCCCACCGATACGCCCACGGCATCGACTGCTCGTGCCGCTGTCGCCAGGCGTATGCGCCCAGCAACCCGAGGGCGGCGAACACCGCCGTCGACGCGCAAACCGCGGTGTGCCCTGAATGCTGGACCAGTCCGCTCAGCTCGTTCCCGACGGCCCCCGCGATGACGATGCTGAACCACGCGAGCCCTTGGCCGAGCACTCGCCCCGCGATGATCCCGAACACTGATCCGAGCACGAGATTGCCGACGAGGTGGCCGGCGTCGACGTGGAGCGTAAGCACCGTCGCGGGCGAGCCGCCGCTCACCCTGCCGGAGGAGGTCGGTATCGATTCGCCCGGCGCAAAACCAGTCGTGGCCGAAGGCATTGTCGCGGTTGGCGACCGCGACGAGCAGCAGGACGGCCACGACTGCGGCGACGCCCGTGAGCCCGAATGCGTGCCGCGGCGACGCCGCATGACGCTTCGGCCGATCGCGGGTCTCGAGCTCGTAGAGTTCGAGCTCGCGCACCGCCGAGACCTCCCGGTGCTCCGGGACCCTCAGGATGAACTCCCCATCGTGGTTACCGATCGCATGCTCGAGTCCCATCGAGGCGAGCACCGAGGCACGCTCGCGGCAGTCGACCACGTTGCGGCAGCGGAAGATGGTCACCAGTCCCTCTTGGCCGTCCATGCGGTGATCATTGGGCGGCGGGGCGCTGCTGACCATCTCGACATCGCCGGCAGGA
>CAVONJ010000020.1:0-20469 GCA_963697235.1 uncultured Planctomycetota bacterium | reverse complement strand
GGAGTAGGCGCGGTTGGGGCTTGTTGTTCTCGAGTGGGTGCGCGAACACGTTGGCGCTGTTCCTGGGTTGCGCGACTGGCGCCGCATTCATGCGGCTCGGTTCTGGTTGGTCTCGGGTCGAGGGCGGGGCTTGAGGCCTTGTTGCGGCGTCGCCGCATCCATGCGGCTCGACCATCGTCGGTCCGGCGTTGCTCAGACGCGCCCGCTTCCTGCGGGCTGCCCTGTCGCTGGTCCGGCGGTGGCCGTTTCTAGTCATGTGCGGCCCGTCCGGGCCGCAGAGGCTTTGCAATCGCCGGCGGCATCCTGCCGCCTCGGTTCTCGCTGCGTACCACCGCTCGGTCGGCGGCCTCCTGCCGCCGACCTTCAATGCCGGATGGGAACGGGTTGGTTTGCGGGCCGGCGGTTGTTGTCGTTGAGAAGTGCGCGGTTGGGCGTGTTGTTGTCGAGGAGGTGCGCGAACACGGTGGCGCTGTTCCTGGGGTTGCACAACTGGCGCCGCTTCCATGCGGCTTCGTCCTGGTTGGTCTCAGGTTGGGGGGCGGCTTGAGGTCTTGTTGCAGCGCCGCCGCATCCATGCGGCTCGACCATCGTCGGTCCGGCGTTGCTCAGACGCGCCCGCATCCTGCGGGCTGCCCTGTGGCTGGTCCGGCGGTGGCCGCTTCTATTCATGTGCGGCCCGTCCGGGCCGCAGAGGCTTTGCAAAGCCGCCGGCATCCATGCCGGCTCGGTTCTCGCTGCGAACCACCGCACGGTCGGCGGCCTCCTGCCGCCGACCTTCAATGCCGGATGGGAACGGCCTGCGTTGCAAGATGCGCCTTTGGCGCTCGATTGCGCGCGCGACGCCACCATTGACGCCGGCCGCGCAATCGTCGGCAGATGAAGCTCCGGCGGCATGGAGGCCGCCGGAGCGTTCGTGTTCGCGAGTGACGCGAGCCTGCAGGATGCAGGCGGAATAGCACGATCCCGCGGGCCGGAGGCCCGCCATAACCAAGCCCGACCCACACCGGAACTTCCACACGCGAGCCGGCAGGAGGCCGGCGGGTCTGAGCGGCGGCGGACTTGCGAGGGTCGAGCCGCACGAGGCGGCGACGCCACAACAACAACTAAGCCGCGCACCCAACCCCAAGAACTTCTCAAGACCAGCCGCACGGAGGCGGCGACGGCCCCGCAACCCCCGAACGACCAACGCGTGCTCGCGCACCCCCCGACTATCCCAGGCACGTTTGCACGACGCCCCGCCGACAATGCCCGCGGCCTGGAGGGCGTCGCCTCGGAGGCGGAGCAAAGGGAGACCTCGAACTTCTTTGCCGATCACATCGTGAACGTTTCGTGCACCCTCGACGGCGTGTCCGTCACGAACAGCGACGACTTCCGATTCGAATCCCCGCAGTTCGCCTTCACCGCTCCGAGCCCCTGGATCTTCGGAGAGACCGGCGGCAAGGGCACCTCCGTGGCTGATGGGTACTACGTCTTCCTGAAGCCATTGCATCCTGGCATGCACGTTCTGAACATCAGCGGCACGTTCGTCTTCACCATGGAAGCGGATGGCTTCGACTTCGTCCTGGAAATCGACACGACCTACAACCTGACCCAGCTTGGGCAAAATGGCCACCACCACGACGGCGACGACCGCGACGACGATTGACGACGACAACTTGCGACTAACGATCTCCTCCCCGCGCCGGCTCACCCCGGCGCGGGTTTTCGTTAGAAACGTGCCTTTCCCTGTTCCCATCAGCGGGGTACTGCGCCACCTGAAGAGCCTTCCGAGCAAAGCTCTGGGACGGAACGTGCGAGGAGCAGAAGTGTGTAGAATGGTGCCGGATGTCCCGGTGGCGGGTTCGCAGCCGAGGCTGCCCAGGGGGATGAGTGAGCCATGGGAAGAGCGGCGGCGACCC
Source organism: uncultured Planctomycetota bacterium (assembly GCA_963697235.1). Classification (GTDB taxonomy): domain Bacteria; phylum Planctomycetota; class Phycisphaerae; order Phycisphaerales; family SM1A02; genus CAVONJ01. The sequence goes on along the minus strand of CAVONJ010000020.1, from coordinate 18,571 downwards.
CGATCAGGGTCACCCGGATCCTGTGCGACCTTCAGCAGGGTGATCACGCCGCTGCCGAGGAACTCCTGCCGCTGGTCTACGAGGAGCTTCGCTCGCTGGCCCACGGGTTCTTCCGCCGCGAGCGGTCGGACCACACGCTTCAGCCGACGGCCTTGGTACATGAGGTCTACCTGCGACTGGTGAACCAGAAGGACGTGCAGTGGCAGGGCCGCCAGCACTTCATGGCCGTTGCGGCAATGGCGATGCGCCGGATCCTGATCAACCATGCCGAGAAGCACCGTGCAACGAAGCGCGGCGGCGACCGTCATCGCATCACCCTGTCCGAGGCGACGACTGCATCCGAGGGAACGACCCTCGCGGAGGTCGATCTGCTGGCGCTCGACGAGGCGCTGTCGCGGCTGGAAGCGCACGACGAGCGTCAATGTCGCGTGGTGGAACTGCGCTTCTTTGCGGGGCTGAGTGTCAAGCAGGCGGCCCAGATCTTGGGCGTGTCGGAGCGCCTCGTGAAGCTCGACTGGATGATGGCCCGCGCCTGGCTGTACACGCAGCTGGAGTGATGAGGGGAACGCCGTTGGCGAATGACCGGTACCAGCGCATCAAGGAGGTGTTCTGCGCCGCCTTTGAGTTGCAACCGTCGCAGCGCGATGCGTTCCTGGAGAGAGCCTGCGGCGTTGATGCTCAGCTCCGGCTGGAGGTCCAGCAACTCATCGCCATCGAGCAGAGTCATCGGGACTACTTGGAGCGTCCGCTTCTGGGAGGAACTCGCTTTCTCGCCGAAGTCGCCCAGTTGCAGCGGGAGCAAATCGAACCGGTGCTCCCCGTGAGAATTGGCCGCTACCAGGTGGTGCGCCTGATTGCCGAGGGTGGGATGGGCAGCGTCTACCTCGCCCGCCAGGATTCGCCGAGTCGTGAGGTCGCGCTGAAGGTGATCCGCGACGGCGCGCTTTCCCGCAGCACGATGCAGCGCTTCGAGCAGGAAGTTGAATTCCTCGGCCGGCTTCGCCATCCCGGCATCGCTCAGATCCACGATGCGGGCGTCGCGGAGCTGGAGCGAACCAGTGGAATCACAGCCCAGGTCCCCTACTTCGCGATGGAGTTCGTCGACGGCGCGTCGCTGCTCGACTACGCCACCAGCCACGGCCTCGCCCTCCACGATCGCCTGAGCTTGTTGGCGCAGGTGTGCGACGCGGTGCACTTCGGCCACCAGCACGGCGTCGTGCACCGGGACCTCAAGCCCAGCAACGTCCTGGTCGACGGCTCCGGACGACCCAAGGTCATCGACTTCGGCGTGGCCCGCGCCACCGACAGTGACGTGGAACTCACGATGCTCCAGACCGATGCGGGTCAGATCGTGGGTACGCTGGCCTACATGAGCCCCGAGCAGGTCTCGGGCCAGCGAGGGCAGGTGGATACACGCAGCGACATCTACTCACTCGGCGTCCTCGGCTACGAGCTGCTCACGGGACGGCTGCCCTACGACCTGACAGGCACCGTCGTGCCGGAGGCGGCGAGGATCATTCGTGAGGAAGAGCCGTCGCGCCTGAGCTCGATCTCGCGCGACCTTCGCGGCGACGTGGAGAACATCATCGCCCAAGCGCTGCAGAAGGAGCCCGCCAGGCGGTATCCCTCGGCCGTAGCGATGGCGGAGGATATCCGGCGCTCGCTGCGCCACCAGCCGATCATCGCGCGATCGCCGACGCTGCGGTACCAGCTCTCTAAGTTCGCCCGGCGCCACAAGGAGTTCGTCGCGGGGCTCGCGCTGGTGTTCGTGGTGCTGCTCCTCGGCATCATCGGCACGACCGCCGCACTCCTGCGGGCAGAGGCAGAAGGGAAACGGGCCATCGCGGCGAAGACGATCGCGGACGAGGCGGCTGCCGCTGCGCTGCACGAAGCGCACAAGACCCAGCGCCTCAACGAAGTGCTCCAGCAGGTGCTGTCGTATGCCAGGCCGGGCATGGCGGGCGGAGGCCGGGACGTCAAGCTGGTCGAGATGCTCGACCTCGTCTCCGAGGATCTCATGGAGCAGCTGGAGGACGTGCCGGAGATCGAGTTCGAGGCGCGGCGCACGCTCGGTCGAACATACGAGCGGATGGGCTTGTACGACCGCGCCAATCGCCACTTCTCCCGTGCTCTGGAGCTGGCCACGCAGTCGTACGGCGCGGATGCGGCAGTCACGCTCGAAGTGGCGGCGGATATGGTCCTCACACAAGCGTGGTTCGTCGAGACGCAGGCCGACCGGGATCGCCGCGAGGACAATCTGATTTTCGCGGAAGAGCGCCTCACCAAGGCCCGAGCGGTGCTCGGCGGGCGTCACCTGAGCACCCAGCGTCTCCTCATGGCGGCGGCGCGGCTGCGAGCTCAGTCGTTTCAGCCGATCGAAGCCGAGGCGCATCTCCGAGAGTTGCTCGAAGTCATCCGCTCGGTGGCACCGCAGCAGCGGGCTTTCTCGGAATCAGACGCATCGGGGTGGCTCGTTCAGGTGCTGCACTGGCAGTTCCGGTTTGCCGAAGCCGAGGCGCTGGTTCACCAATTGATCGACGCGGAGCGCTGCGGCGCGGCCGATGTGAATGTCGAGTCGCCACCCGAGCGGCGCCTGGCCGCCATCCTGGTCGACACGAAGCGCCTGAACGAGGCGGTCGGACTCTATGAGGGGGTGCTCGATAGGCAGCGCCGCGTCCTCGGAGACCTGCACCCGGAGACGCTCGACACCGCCAACAGCCTCGCATTTCTCCTGGTGCGCATGGACCGCTTCACCGAAGCACTCGAGTGGTTCGAGTTCGAACGCTCCGGGTACGAACGCACTTTCCCCGAGCGGGACTGGATCGCCTCCCTGTTCTCCTACGAAGGCCGGCTGCTAGATCGGCTGCGCCGCGGAGCGGAGTCCCCAGTTCGGTTCACTCAGGCGATCGAGCGCCGGCGAGCCAAGTACGGCGATGATGCCCTGGCGGAGGAATGGTGGCGCGCGGCCGTCGCTGGGAAGGGCGGCTTCTCCCAACCCTGGGCCGGCACGGCGGTCCAGCGACAGGCGCGATCTCTCATCGACGCGGCACTGCGAGCGGCGCCAACCAGATCGTTCGACCTGGAGGAAATCGATTGGAGCCGTCTGCACTTCGCCGTCACGCGCTGGAGCGGCGATACAGAGGTGAACATGGCGCAGGGATCACTGAACCAGTTGCGAGCGCTGCCCGATCCGGCGCCTGGTCTCTACCGCCTGCATCTCGATGTGCCTCGCCGCGGAGGAGAGCCGATCGCCGCCTCCGAGTGGCTTCTCGTCGCGCCGTGGCAGTTCGACGTCTTCGACTTCCGTTCCAGCCGGGAACAAGGGTGGGCCAACCCGGTCTTGTTCGGCCCGCACGAGCGGCGCGTCGAACCGGCGCTCCTGCTCGTCTCGCGCGGGGGCCCCTTCGAAGACCACATGGGGCCGGCAGGCGCGTATGTCTGCTTCAGCATCCACGCCGCGGCCAGCATCGATCTCCCGGCCGGGCGCTACCGCTTCCACGCCGTCTTCGATGACGGTGCCCGGATCTGGTTCGACGATCGGCTCGTCGTCGATCAGTGGACCGAAGTCAGCGCGCACGACGGCAGTTTCCCGTTCGAGGTCGATCTCGATGGCGGCAAGCACGATCTCCGCGTCGAGTACTTCCAGCATGGCCAAACCGCGCGTCTGTGGATCCGCGCCGAACCGGTGGTCCGGTCCGGCGCGACGGTCAGGGACGACTGATGACCTGGGCCGCCGGCGCATCCGCGACAAGAGCAGCCAACGGTTTCGCACTCAAGGCGGGCAAGAGATCCGCCTCATGGTGGCGTTCTGGCGCCGACCTTCAGTGCCGGATGGGAACGGGTTGTGTTGCGGGCCGGCGGTTGGTGTCGTTGAGAAGTGCGCGGTTGGGCGTGTTGTTGTCGAGGAGGTGCGCGAACACGGTGGCGCTGTTCCTGGGGTTGCACAACTGGCGCCGCTTCCATGCGGCTTGGTCCTGGTTGGTCTCAGGTTGGGGGCGCGGCTTGAGGTCTTTTGCAGCGCCGCCGCATCCATGCGGCTCGACCATCGTCGGTCCGACGTTGCTCATACGCGCCCGCATCGTGCGGGCTGCCCTGGGGCCGGTCTTGCGGTGGTCGTTTCCATCTATGTGCGGCCCGTCCGGGCCGCAGGGAATTGTGCAAAGCCGCCGGCATCCATGCCGGCTCGGTTCTCGCTGCGTACCACCACTCGGTCGGCGGCATCCTTGCCGCCGACCTTCAGTACCGGATGGGAACGGGTTGCTATGCAAGATGCGCCTTTGGCGTTCGATTGCGCACGCGACGCATCCATTCGCGCCGGCCCGCGCAACCGTCGGCAGGTCAAGCTCCCGCGGCAGGACGCCGCGGGAGCGTTGGTGTTTGCGCGTGACGCGAGCCGGCATGGATGCCGGCGGTTTTGCAAAGCCCGCGGGCCGGAGGCCCGCCATAACCAAGCCCATCCCACGCCGGAACTTCCACTGGCGAGCCGGCAGGAAGCCGGCGGGTCTGAGCGGCGTCGGACTTGCGAGCGTCGAGCCGCAAGGATGCGGCGACGCTCCAACAAAACCTCAAGCCGCGCACCAACCCAAAGAACTTCTCAAGACCAGCCGCATGGATGCGGCGACGGCACCACAACCCCCGACCACCCATCCTGTGTTCGCACACCTCCTCCGGACAACCCCGACCGCGTTCCCACCACTCGCCGACGAGAGCAGCCAACGGCCATTCGAGGCGGGCCACAAGTCCGCCTCATTTGGCGTTCCGGTGGTATCACAACCCCCGTCCTGTCGCTCCACTCGGTAGAGGCTGAACATACAGCAGCGGCGGCGTCGAAGGCATGCTCTGGCGTTGACCCCCTTGCTCAATCCTCGAAAGGAGTTCATTCGATGAATCGTACATCCACGACGATCAATGCGACGATCGCGATCCTCGCCATCAGCGCCGGCGCACGCGGCGACTGGAGCTTCGTGCCGAGCCCAAATGCAGGCGATTTCACGAACCAGCTGTTCGGCATACAGGGATCGTCTTTCGACAACGTCTGGGCCGTAGGTGTTTCGACGAATTCACTCCTGGATAAGCCCGACCCGCTGGCCCTGCACTGGGACGGATCAGCCTGGACGATCGTTCCCACACCGAATCCGAACTCATCGCTTCAGAGCAACCGGCTGAAGGCGGTGACCGTGATCGACGGGGGCAACGCGTGGGCGGTCGGTAGCTCGACTTTCGGACCGAACACCAGTCCGCTGATCCTCCACTGGAACGGAACCCAATGGATACAAGACGATGTGTCGGGTGAATTGCCCGCCCCCGGCTCGTTCGCCAACGCCGTGCACGCGCTGGCTGCGGATGACATCTGGGCCATGGGACAGATCACAACGGGCGGCACCGGATTCGCCACCCTGGCCGCACACTACGACGGCTCCAACTGGACTGCGTTCAACGTTCCTTTCGCATTGTTCGGCGGACTTGAGTTCCAGGCCGTGCACGGTCTTGTCAGCGATGACGTCTGGGCCGCGGGCTTTGAGAATCCCGGACAGGGAATCTTCTCCCCGCTGCTCTCACACTGGGACGGAGGCGAATGGACCAGCCTGACCCCGCCGCAGCCGGGCGGCGGAGGCACGCTTCACGACATCACGATGATCGCATCCGACGACGTTTGGGCGGTTGGACAGTCCTACGTCGCGCCCTTTGGCGACCAGCCCTATGCGGTGCATTGGGATGGCTCCTCCTGGTCGGTGGCCGCGATGCCCATCTTCCCGGATGGCCACGTGCAGCTCGAAGGCGTCGTGGCCCGCGCCAGTAACGATGTCTGGGTCGCGGGAACGAATGGCGATGACAACGGCGTCCCTCGGCCCCTCGTCATGCATTACGACGGTGTGGAGTGGCAGGAGATTGAGATGCCGGACTCAGGCGGCTCGCATGAGTGGTTCCACAGCATGACCGCACTTCCGAGCGGTGACCTCTGGGCGGTCGGACAGTTCTCCGATGGGTCGGGGACAGCCACACTGACGGCACGACTCTCCGGAGCCGTTTCCGGCGATGTGGACGGCGACGGCGATGTGGACGTCAGCGACCTCCTCGCGTTGCTGAGCACCTGGGGACCGTGCCCCGATCCACCGGCTGACTGCGCTGCGGACTTCGATCAGAGCGGTGACATCGGTGTCAATGATCTACTCATGCTGCTCGCAAACTGGGGATGAGCGAGCACGACGGCGGCCAGAGATGCCGCGGAACTGTCGAAGGGGTGCGCGAACACGCGTGTCTCGTCCGAAGGACTGCGCGGCGAGAACGCGATTGTCTCGTCCAAGGGGTTGCGCGGCTGGCGCCGCATCCATGCGGCTTCGTCCTGGTTGGTCTGAGGTTGGGGACGCGGCTTGAGGTCTTGTTGCAGCGCCGCCGCATCCATGCGGCTCGACCATCGTCGGTCCGGCGTTGCTCAGACGCGCCCGCATCCTGCGGGCTGCCCTGTGGCTGGTCCGGCGATGGCTGTTTCTATTCATGTGCGGCCCGTCCGGGCCGCAGGGGGCTTTGCAATCGCCGGCGGCATCCTGCCGCCTCGGTTCTTGCTGCGAACCACCGCACGGTCGGCGGCCTCCTGCCGCCGACCTTCAATGCCGGATGGGAACGGGTTGGTTTGCGGGCCGGCGGTTGTTGTCGTTGAGAAGTGCGCGGTTGGGCGTGTTGTTGTCGAGGAGGTGCGCGAACACGGTGGCGCTGTTCCTGGGGTTGCACAACTGGCGCCGCTTCCATGCGGCTTCGTCCTGGTTGGTCTCAGGTTGGGGCGCGGCTTGAGGTCTTGTTGCAGCGCCGCCGCATCCATGCGGCTCGACCATCGTCGGTCCGGCGTTGCTCAGACGCGCCCGCATCCTGCGGGCTGCCCTGTGGCTGGTCCGGCGGTGGCCGCTTCTATTCATGTGCGGCCCGTCCGGGCCGCAGAGGCTTTGCAAAGCCGCCGGCATCCATGCCGGCTCGGTTCTCGCTGCGAACCACCGCACGGTCGGCGGCCTCCTGCCGCCGACCTTCAATGCCGGATGGGAACGGCCTGCGTTGCAAGATGCGCCTTTGGCGCTGGATCTCGCGCGACGCCACCATTGACGCCGGCCGCGCAATCGTCGGCAGATGAAGCTCCGGCGGCATGGAGGCCGCCGGAGCGTTCGTGTTCGCGAGTGACGCGAGCCTGCAGGATGCAGGCGGAATAGCACGATCCCGCGGGCCGGAGGCCCGCCATAACCAAGCCCGACCCACACCGGAACTTCCACACGCGAGCCGGCAGGAGGCCGGCGGGTCTGAGCGGCGGCGGACTTGCGAGGGTCGAGCCGCACGAGGCGGCGACGCCACAACAACAACTCAAGCCGCGCACCCAACCCCAAGAACTTCTCAAGACCAGCCGCACGGAGGCGGCGACGGCCCCGCAACCCCCGAACGACCGACGCGTGCTCGCGCACCCCCCGACTATCCCAGGCACGTTTGCACGACGCCCCGCCAACAGCAAGCCCCGCCCCCGCGACAAGCCCAACCGCGAACACGGCTCAGACTCAGCACACGGCTCACCCCAGCACGAAGCTCCGCTCTCGGTAGAGCGATTCCATCCTGTCGCGCATGGCTGACGGATTGCCATCGAGCTGCTCGGCGCAGAGCACCACCAGCTCGACGAGGCCGTGGTAGTCGTCCAGGGCGATGAACTCCGGTCCGACCCGGGCGGGACGTCGGCCCGCTTGCACCGCGTCGATGTCCCTCATGTTGTGGTAGTTGCCCAGCGGCAGACAGAAGCATGTCGACTCGTACCCGAAGCTCGCGAACGCCGTCGCTTCGCACGTGCCGCCGGGCATCAGCTTGCGCTGGTACGTGAAGCCCGGGTTCTTCTTCTGGTGATCGAGCAGGAGCAGGCCGACGCGATTCGTCAGCTCGGGGCTGAAGACGCTCATCCGGTCGCCGACACGCACGATGGGGCCCGCGCCGATCGGCGAGTCGGGAAAGCTCGCGAGTTCTCCAGACAGATCAGCCGGGCGGATGGGGGAAGTGTCTTGTCCAGGCACGCGGCGATCGTCCCGACGAAGCCGACCTCCTCCGCCACCGTCAGGAGGACGCCCACGTGGCGCGTGTCCTGTCGGCTCATGAGCACGTCGAGCGCCGAGAGGGCCGCGGCGACACCGGCGAGGTCATCGCACGCCGGCGCGTACAGCCGGCCCTCGTGCACGGTCGGCGTCGCGCCGCGTCCCCGCAGCGCCCAGCGGCCGATGTCGCCCACTTGCACGCCGTGCTTGCCGCGCGACAGCCGCGCCGTGACCCGTTTGAACGGAACGGCCGTCGCGTCCAGGTGGGTGATCGTGGCCCGGTGCGGGCGATCGTGCTCGTCGAAGATCTCGATGGCCGCGCCGTCGAAGTACGGATCGTGGACGCCGCCGCGGAACTCCAGCTCGACCTGGTCCGGTTCGCGCAGCTCGGTGACCACGAACGCCGGATGATCGAGGTGCGCGGTGATGTAGAGCGGCGCCGCGCGGTCACGATTCTGATCCCGTTCCCGACCCGAGTCGCCCCGGGTGATCAGCAGGTTGCCGGCGCGATCCGATTCGAGGGTCAAGCTCTGCCGCTGCCGCACCCACGCCTGCACCCAGCGCACCACGCGCGACTCCTTGCCCGCCGCCGTGGGAATGCCGGTGAGCTCCAGCAGCCACTGCTCATGTCGAATTCGCCGTTCTGGTTTGGACATGGCAGATCGTAGCTCGTGCGGCGCCACGAGAGACTCGGATCACGGCGATGGCGGCTGCAGGCGGTCTCCAATCAAACGAACCGCGTCGTCGGTCGTTCCTCCTGCCTGCGTCAGGGATTGCTGTGCTTCTCGATAGGCGTCCCGAACGCGCTCGACCTGTCCGGCCGCAAGAAACCGATCGGTGTCCCTGACGAGCTTCTGGATGGCGATGTTGGCGCGGTATTCGGGTGGAATGCGACCGAGTTCATGGCCAGCGGCGAAGACGATGCCTGTCCACACGACCGTGAACAACACGAGACCGATCTGGCGTCGACGCGGAGTACCTCGCAGCAGCAGTAGAGCGACGGCTGCAATCGCGGCGAGTGGCACAGTGGCGAGGAGAGTTCCCATGACTTGAGCTCGGTCCCTGAGATGACGAAGGTAGGCCCCGTCCAGATACGCGCTTCGATGAACGCACCTCCTGAGCAGGCTCCAGGACGCCGCCGCCCTCGACATCGGAGATCGTAGCGGGTGCGGCGTGCGGGAGCTTCGGGATCCAGCCGCGCCGATCGCTTCTCATTCGCCCATCTCCCTCACCCCCATTCCCGAGATCCTGGAGCTGCGGGCGGGTCAGACCGAGGGATCGATCGACCTCGTGCGGCTGGCCGGATGGCACCCCAGCGCGGTCCTCATCGAGTCGTCAACGAAGACGGGACGATGGCCCGTCGGCCCGAGCTGAACGCGATCTGCGCAGCACGGCACCAAGATGTGCTCAGTCGAACAGATCATCGAAATTCGCCTCGCGCTGGACTGCCTCGTCCACCGCATCGATCCCGTCAATGGCATCGCCTTCGCAACCGCGATGTACGCTGCGTGAGGAACAGGGCGAGATCCCTGTATGCAGCTCGACGGTCGGGCCGTATTGTTCTGCTCCAAGCGCTAGGACACGATGCGCAGAAGATCTGGCCTGGTCTCGTGACAACGCAGCGCTGCTCTGCCCTCGTTCTGGCCATGCATCAGGAGGTATGTGCCATGTGGACAAGAACTCTAGTCTCGCGGCAGTTGAGCGCGGCCGTGGTCATGGCGGGCGGAATCTGCTCGGTGTCGCAATCCCAGGAGTGCGAACCCGAGATCATCGGATCAATCGGCGGCCCAGCTCAGAATGTCGCAGTCGCCGGCAGCTCAGCCTTCCTGGCCAGCGGATACGGGGGCTTGCTCGTCATGGACGTAAGCAATCCGTCCAGCCCTGTCATCCTCGGCTCCGTGGATACGCCGGGCATTGCCGACGCCGTGGCGGTGAGCGGCACCGTGGCGTACGTGGCGGACGTCACGAGCCTGCAGGTCATCGACGTGAGCAACCCCTCCGACCCCATCATCCTCGGCTCCGTGGACACGCCAGGTGATGCCCGGGGCGTCGCTGTGAGCGGCCGCCTGGCATACGTGACGGACGGCTCCTCTGGCCTTCAGGTGATCGATGTGAGCAACCCCTCCAACCCCATCATCCTCGGCTCCGTGGACACACCAGGAATTGCCTCTGGCGTCGCGGTGAGCGGGAGCGTGGCGTACGTCGCGGACGGTGAGTACGGCCTACAGGTGATCGACGTGAGCAACCCGTTCAGCCCCATCATCCTCGGCTCCGAGGACACACCAGGAACTGCCTTCGGCGTCGCGGTGAGCGGGAGCATCGCGTACGTCGCGGACGGTGAATACGGTCTGCAGGTGATCGACGTGAGCAGCTCCTCCGGCCCCGCCATCCTCGGCACCGCAGACACGCCCGACAACGCCCGCGGTGTCGCGGTGAGCGGCAGCGCGGTGTACCTGGCGGACGGATGGGACGGCGGTCTCCAAGTGGTCGACGTGAGCAACCCGTTTAGCCCCACGATCCTCGGCGAGGTTGTCACACCGAGCGACGCTCGAGGTGTTGCGGTGAACGGCAGCACGGCGTATGTGGCGGACCGGGCCTCCGGCCTTCAGGTGATCGACGTGAGCAATGCGTCCAGTCCTGTCATCCTCGGCTCCGCGGACACGCCGAGCGGTGCTCGAAGTGTCGTGGTGAGCGGCAGCTTGGCGTACGTGGCAGACCCCTGGTCTGGACTCCAGGTGATCGACGCAAGCAACCTGACGAGGCCCATCATGCTCGGCTCTGTCCACACGCCGGGATCCGCCCTGAGTGTCGCGATGAGCGGCACGATGGCGTACGTGGCCGACGAAGAGTTTGGGCTGCAGGTGATCGACGTGAGCAACCCATCCGACCCCACCATCCTCGGCTCCGTGGACACGTCGGGCATTGCCCTGGGTGTCGCGGTCAATGGCAGCGTGGCGTACGTGGCGGACAACCAGTCCGGCCTTCAGGTAATCGACGTAACGAACCCGTACCGTCCGACCATCCTTGGCTCCGTCGACACCCCGGGTCTTGCCCGGGGTGTCGCGGTGAGCGGACACGTCGTGTACGTGGCGGACTCACACTCCGGCCTTCAGGTGATCGACGTGAGCAACCCGACCAGCCCCACCATCGTCGGCTCCCTGAACCCACCACCACCGGGTGTTGCTCGGAGCGTTGTTGTGAGCGGCGACGTGGCGTACGTGGCTGTCGACGCGTCCGGCTTTCAGCTATACGACGTGAGCAACCCGACCAGCCCCGCGCTCCTCAGTTGGATGGTGATCACGTGGGGCCGTGTCACCTGCGTTGCGGTGAGCCACAGCGTGGCATACTTCACCGATCTCTCCTGGGGCCTGTTAGCGTTCGATGTGAGCAATCCGTCCATTCCTGTGTTTATCGGCTCGGTGAGCACGCCGGGCCTTGAGAGCGTCGCGGTGAGCGACGGCATGGCATACGTGACTTCCTTCTTCAACGGCCTGCAGGTGATCGACGTGTCCACCTGCCAGTGCGCCGCCGACACCAACGGCGACGGCATGGTGGACGTGGAGGATCTGATCGACGTCATCCTCGCCTGGGGCCCCGACGGCACGAACGTGAATGATCTCGTCGCGGTCATCACCAACTGGGGTCCCTGTCTCTGAGGAATCGGGGTCAGGAGTGCGTCGGGAGTCTTCGTTGGCAATTGAAGACTCCCGACCCCTTTTCTTGTTCGCGTCCCACTGACGTTCGATGCGGACACGTCACTCTTCGCACGCTCGCTACGCTCTGAACATGCGCAACGTCCTCGGTCTGACGATGCTTATCGCGATCTGCCACGCCGGCGCGGGCTGCCGTCACCTACCCCAAGCGCCGGGTGAACGCTCGTCATCGTCGATGACGCCGGCCTCATTGACGCTGGCGACAAGAAGGCGATCGTCTCGCTCTGCGACGCGCTGCTCACCGAGCGTCGAATCCCGATTGTCGTGTGCACCATTCGCTCGATGCAAAGCCATCGCTCCCGCGGTCCCATCGAGCGTTTTGCCGCCGACCTCTTCGATCACTGGGGCATCGGCTTCCCCGACTACAACTACGGCATCCTTCTCCTGATCGCCAAGGAAGACCGCAAGGCCAGAATCGAGCTTGGCGCCGACTGGAGCCGCGAGCACGACCAGGTCTGCCAGCGCATCATGGATGAGATCATCATCCCGCGCTTCAAGCGAGGCGACTTCTCCGGTGGCATACGCCAAGGCGTCGAATCGCTCGACAACCTCGCCCGTGGGCAGTCCGTGGCCTTTCCCAATTGGACGGAACGGGCCGGCGGCTTCTTCGTCCGCGCCCTTCGGTTCATCGGCGAGAATTTCATGGCCGTCGTCTTCTTCCCGTTACTCCTCCTCGGTCGCATCCTCTTCCCCAATCGCTTTCCCAGCAAGAGTCCGGGCAGCTTCTGGGGAGGCGGCTCGTTCGGGGGCGGCTTCTCCGGCGGCGGTGGCGCATCTGGCTCATGGTGAGGAGACTGCTGATGCCGGGCCCATCCACACGACGCACCTTCACCCAGGATCAGATCGACGCCATCGAAGCCGCAATCGCCGAGACGGAGCGGCGCACATCCTGCGAGCTCGTCGTCGCCGTCATCCCCCGCGCCGACGCGTACGACCGCGCCGCCGACCTCGTTGGGCTCGCCAGCTCCATCATCGCTCTCGCGTTGGGCTCCATCGTCGTGGCCGCTCTCCTGCCAGCGACCAAGGTCTCCGGGTCGTGGTCGGCCCCGGCCGCTCTTCCCATCGGCCTCGTTCCCGCAATCGCGCTCGTGCTCGGCGGCTTCGGTGGCGGCGTCTTGCTGGCCAGGGCGTTCCCCCGCGCGGCGCTCATCTTCGTGCGCCGTCGCATTCGCGAGCTGGCGTGCCGCACCGATGGCGCCTCGATCTTCCACCGCCTCCACGTGCGCCGAACTGCAGAGGGTACCGGCATCCTCATACTCATCTCGCTCCTCGAGCGCATCGTCGTGGTCATCCCAGACGAGAGAGCGAGCGAGCACCTCGATCCCGAGGTCATACGCGCCACGGCCGCGATGATCGCCGCGGCTTTCAAGAACAAGGAGGGGCCGCAATCGCTGACTACAGCGATCGCCGCGCTCGGCGGCGAGCTCGAGGCGAAGCTGCCCGCTGATCAGTCGCGCAACCCCGACGAGCTCACCAACCAACTGCGCCTTCTCTGAATCGGGGAGCTCGCCAACGTCGCTGAGAGGGGAAGACCCGGGACAGCCTCGTGTTTTGCGAATCGCGGCAAAAGTCGAGGCTGTCCCGGGTTTCCGATCGCTTATCATTCACCCATGGCCCTCTCCCCCATTCCCGAGATCCTGGATGAGCTGCGAGCGGGCCGCGTCGTCATCCTCGTCGACGACGAGGGCCGCGAAAACGAGGGGGATTTCGTGTGCGCGGCCGAGAAGGTCACGCCGCAGATCATCAACTTCATGACCCGCGTCGGTGCGGGATACCTCTGCGTTCCGCTCACCTCGGCCGATTGCGAGCGTCTCGAGCTCGCGCCGCAGGCCACCGCGAACACGAGTGTGTTCGGCACCCCGCTCACGGTCAGCGTGGACGGTCATCCCCGCCACGGCGTGGGCACCGGCGTCTCCGCCGCGGATCGCGTCAAGACCATCCAGCTGCTCATCGAGCCCCACACCACACCGGCGGACTTCGTTCGTCCCGGCCACATCAACCCGCTGCGGGCGGGAGGGCGGCGTTCTGGTGCGCACCGGTCAGACCGAGGGATCGGTCGACCTCGCGCGGCTGGCCGGTCTGCACCCCAGCGCGGTCCTCATCGAGATCGTCAACGAAGACGGCACGATGGCCCGCCTGCCGCAGCTCGATGCCATCTGTGCGCAGCACGGCATGAAGATGTGCTCGGTCGAACAGGTCATCGAGTATCGCCTGGCGCGGGACTGCCTCGTCCACCGCATCGATCCCGTCGGCGGCAGCGCGATCGAGACGCCGTTCGGCGGCTTCAACCTCATCGCGTACCAGAGCTCGATCGACCCGTTGCCACACCTGGCCTTGACCGCCGGCGGCGTCGGTGATCTCGACGCGCACGGACAGGCCCGTCCGGTGGCCGAGCCGGTCCTGGTGCGCATGCACCGCCGCGATCTGCTCGGGGACATCTTCGAAGATCTGGCCAATCCCACCGTGCGGACGCTGCGCGCTTCGCTCCAGATGATCGCCGAGGCCGGCCGCGGCGTGCTGGTCTATCTTCGGCCGGAGGGATGCGGGGACGATCTGCGGAGCCGGCTGCTGCGGATCCAGCGCCCCGGGGCAAGCGACGTCAACGCTCCGGACCTCACGAATCCCAACGGCCTCGCGGCCCGAGTGCAGCCGATGGACAATCGCGACTTCGGCATCGGCGGCCAGATCCTGCGCGATCTGGGACTCAGCCGACTGCGGCTGCTGACGAACCACCCGAACAAGAAGATGCCCGGGCTGAGCGCCTTCGGACTCTCGATCGTGGAAGAGGTTCCGATCGATGGGGAGGCGATTCGCCGACGCGGCTCGGAGACCTCGGGCGTCGTGATCTGAACCAAACCTTGATGATGATGGTTCTCGGCAATCCGGTGAATCCGGACCGCTCGGGCGATCGGACACCGTGGTTTGATCCAGGAAACCTCGGAAGGAAAGACGACATGACCCTGAACGATCGACCCAGTCGTGCGGTGCTCGCCGTGCTGCTCTCGGCCTCCGTGTTCGACGGGTTGACGAATGCGGAAGAATTCGCCTTCACCACGCCCGCCATCCTCGACGAGCAGCTGCAACCGCTCGAAGCGGCGGCGGTCAAGTCGATCAGCGAGGCCGACGGGACCGTCGGACTCTTGACCGCGGTTGGCGGCGATGGCGCTGTCGGTCTCGCCCTCGACACTGAAGGCGGCGTCTACTTCGGCGTGGTGACCTCCTCCTTCCCATATCAGGTGCAGCTCAACCGGCGCTCCGCCGACGGCACCGTCACGCCGGGGGCAACGGTGCTCGATTCGACCGGCGGCCTCATCTCGATCGTCGGCCAGAGCTTCGATCTCGCGGTGGGAGTCGACGGGAAGGTGTACTTCACGACGCCGCAGATCCTCGCCGGCGAGGACGGGACGGAAGGGGTGCTCGCCCCCGCCGCGGTGCGCCGCATCGATCCGAAGGCCGCCGAGATCGAGACGGTCTTCGAACTCGACAGCGCCGGCGCCGTCGGCCTCGCCTTCGACGCTTCCGGTTCGCTCTACGTCGGATCGATCGTGTCTCAGTCGCCGCTGATCATCGACATCGTTCGCCGCACGGACGAGGGCGACGTGACCACCGTCGGCACCGCGCTGGACAGCACCGACGGACTCATCCTCCTGAATGGCCAGAGCTTCGATCTCGCGGTGGGCCTCGACGGGCTCGTGTACTTCACCCTGCCGACCGTCTTCGATGCGGCGGAGCCGCTTCCCGGCGAGCCGCTGGGCGTCCTGTCGGCAAGCTCCGTGAGCCGCATCGATCCGAACAGCGGCCAGAGCGAGGTCGTCGTCAGCGACGTGGCCGTCAACGCCGCCGGCGTGACCTTCGGTCAGTTCGGTGAACTCTACTACGGTGCGGTGACCTCGGTTGCGCCGCTCATCATCGATCTGCGCCGGGCGACGGTTGGAGGAGAGGAGATCGAGACGATCGGCACCGCCCTGGATACGTCGGCGGGCCTGATCAGCTTCCTGGGCCAGAGCTTCGATCTTGCTGCCCTGCCGCACACGGTGCTCCTGCAGCTGGTCAACGAGAACGCGTGTCGTCCCGATTGCTTCCCGATTGGCGGCGACGGCGTCGTCTCCGTGCAGGATCTGGTGACCGTGCTCGAAGCTTGGGGAACGCCGTACTACGGAGCCGATGTCGACAGCAGCGGACTGGTGGACATCCAGGATCTGCTTGCGGTCGTCCTCGCGTGGGGCGAGTGCCGGTAGCCCGCATTTCTCACCAACATCGTCGCGAGGATGCGTAGAACGTTCGCTGGCAAGGAGATGAGGCCATCGAGGCGGAGACGGCTTGTCATGCCTTCGACGCCTCGATGTCCGAAAGCGACGCCGCCAGCGGGCGTTCTAAGAAGCCGCAGCAGATGGTGGTGAGGAATGCGGGGTAGGGGGCGGTCTTCGACGATCGACGTGCACGCAACTCGATCCGGCCGTGCGCGGTGGGTCCGAGAACCGGCTCGAACGAGCATGCGTCGTCAAAAGTAGCGAGCTGGGTTGAACGCGATCCTCTGGTTCGACGATTCAATTGGGTCGTCGCGCCGAAGCCGTCCGGCGCTGCTGCTTCATGACGCCAGCGAAGGAAGTCCCCGCCATGCTCGCGCACATCCACCGAAGCTGGGAGTACGCCAGGATCAGCTGGGCCTTCCAACGGAAATGGCGGCCACTCCTGGTGCTCCCGGTGCTCTCCGGCGTGCTCGTGCTGGCCATCATCGGCGCGTTCTTCGGCGTCCTGTGTCCTCCGCGGCTGCTGCTGGCGATCCTCGGCGGTGGGAGCGACGGAGGCCCGTTCGACCGGCGGCCGGTCTACATCGGATTGCTGCTGGCCTTCTTCTGGTGCAGCTTCGCCATCGTCTTCTTCAACGCGGCCATCACGGCCGCGGTCATGGGCACTGGCCGCAGGCGAGGGTCCGACGGTGCGAGCGTGTCTCCTGACCGCCGCGAAGCGGATGCCGGAGCTCGCAGCGTGGACGGTGTTGTCGCTCTTGCCCGGTGCGATCTTCAAGCCCGTGGAAGCGATGCACGAGAAGGGTTCGGAATTGGTCGCGGCGTTCTTCGGCAGCAGCTGGTCGGCGTTGAGCGCCTTCGTCGCCCCCTTGATGCTCGTCGATGGTCTCGGTCCGATCAAGGCACTCCGCCAGTCGAAGCGGACGCTGAACACGATCAGGCCGGCGGCGCCATCGGCACGTACTCGATGGGCCTCCTCGGATTCGCGGTCGCCGCGCCGGTCATTCTCGTGCTCCTCATCGTCGGCGCCATCGCCGTCGCCCGCTCGAGCTCGACCGGCTTGGTCCTGTCGCTTTCGCTTGCCTCCGCCACCGTGGCCCTGGCCGCGGTGATCACGAGCGCGGCGGATGCCGTGCTCAAGGCGCCGTTGTTCAACGACGCGACCGGTCATTCGCTGCCCGCCGGGATCGACCGATCGCGACTGCGCGAAGCATTCCGATCGACGGATTCATCCCGATTGCCGCTCGAGAGCGCCGTGATCGATGCGCCAGGCGTGGGCGCAATGCCCCGCTCGACGTCGACCCGCTCGACGCGGATGCCGTTCACGGACCGCGCGAAGCGCCGCTCTTCATGGCCGCACTTCTCCGCCGGCCCGAACGCCGAAGAACGCTCATCGTCCTGATGCGCGATGCCAACTCGGGACGAGCGCCGCGCCGACTGATCACTCGCGTCCGCCGAACAGCACGGCCAGACGCATGACCAGCTTGACCGACTCGTAGTAGATCCACGCCAGCGTCACCAGGAGCAGCGAAGCTGCAGTACCACTCCATGTACCGCGGCGTGCCGCGCTGGACGTTGTCTTCGATCAGCTTGAAGTCGATCACCAGGTAGAGCGAGGCGACCACGAGGATGAAGATGTTGATGCCGAGGCCGATCAGCCCCATCGTCCCGGTCGCGGAGGCGGCGCTGGTGAAGCCGATGAGCGGCAGTGGCCGGCCGAAGAGGGCGAGCACGAAGTTGAGCAGGTAGGCGATCATGATCGCGCCGCGTGAGCGTCCCGATCACGGCTTGGAACCTGCGGGTGGGCTTGATCAAGCCCACCTTGTAGAGGAGCAGCATGCTGATGCGGCACGAGGCCGTGATCACGCCGGCTTGCAGACCGACGCCACCGCCGACCTGGAGGCCGCGGCTCGCCAGGATCTGGTCGGCCAGCGCGGTGAAGGCCCCGAGGAAGACGCCTTCCACGATCGCGTAGACGGGCGCCAGGTAGGGCGAGAGCTGCGGCTTGCCGCCCAGGATGAAGCCCATGCCCAGGCAGATCACGAACGCGGCGATCGCGCTGATCCACAGGATCGAGGGCATGCTCTGCACGAGCGAGTAGCCGCCGGCACCGGCCGCGATCGCCATGATCAGGAGAATCGCGGTCTTGTTCACGACGCCCGAAAGCGTGGTGACGTCCGTCCGGGCGCCGGTCATGTGCCCGTAGGCCTGCTCGAACGCGTCGGCGCTGGTGAGCGCAGGGATTGGATGAGCTGAGCATGATGGTCGTTTCTCGCGAGTGTTCGGTCGATCCTCGTCGCGGTTCGATCGTCACGGACCGGCCCGCCGTTTCACAGGAGTGGCAGTATAGACCGCGTGCTTTGGGGCTGGAGGCGGCCGAAAGGCCTTGCGCCGACGAGTGGCGGCGGCTCGACACGGTGCGGCTCCGGTATAGTCGGCCGCGCGTTTCCACCGTGCGCCCCACGGGGCATTCGATCGCGGATGGAAGTTCCGGTCGATTGCTTTGTGCGATGCTCGAAGGGTGTTCCACTGAATGCCGCTCGTCCCAAGTTGCTGG
>CAVONJ010000019.1:0-9765 GCA_963697235.1 uncultured Planctomycetota bacterium | reverse complement strand
CTCACCAGGGTGTGGAGCCGGCCGGGTCTTGCCGGGCGGGGTTCCAGGTCGCGAGCCTCGATGCGTTCCACGAGCGGATGATCGAGACGGGGGTGCGGTGCGAGCAGGAGCCAACCGAGACCTTTGGCTCGCGGATCACGCAGTACGTCGATCCCGACGGACTAGTATTCTCCGTGAGCGAACCGCCAGCCTCCTCACAGGCTTCATCATGACCGTCTGGCGGAAGGATTCGTCAAGAGGCTCCGGCAATCGTCACCAGGCGTTGGCATCCGAGTCCCAAATCCAGACCTCCGAAGGCGACCTTGAGCAATCCGCCCGGCAACTTCAACTCACCGAGGGCTTGCCGATTCTGGACGTCTCTCAAGAGGCCGAGGCGCTTGCAGCCGCGAACGGCGTTCAACATCTCGTCACTTGGAACTGCACATGACACATCACGCGAAAGGCACATTCGTTGTCAAGCTGAACCCACAGCCCATAGAAGGTCAGCCCGAGGGGTCCAAGTTGGCGCGCATGTCAATCGACAAGCAGATATGCGGTGATCTCGTCGCAACGACGCAAGGTCAGATGCTGAGTGCCATGACAGACACCAAGGGCTCGGCTGGGTACGTGGCCATCGAGCGAGTCGAGGGAACACTGAATGGGCGTGCGGGGAGCTTCCTGCTTCAGCACTCTGGGTCAATGAATCGAGGTTCACCCTCTCTCACAGTCACGGTAGTGCCGGATTCTGGGACTGGTGAGCTTGTCGGCTTGGTCGGTGAGTTCAAGATCATCGTTGCCGAGGGCAAACACAGCTACGAGTTCAACTACACGCTGCCGTGATTCCAAGTACCGCTAACCCTTCGCTCAATCTCGAGCGTTGTTGATTCAAACTGCGCGGAGGCCTACCCCATGCCGAGCATGTACAGTACCGACGTGGACCGAACCAAACGCACCACGATCAACACGCCGAGCAGCCTGGTGGATCTCGTGCAGTACCAGGAGGGCACGATCGTCAGCCGGGTGCTGACCAAGGGCGCCCTCGGGCAGCGTCACGGTATTCGCCTTCGATGCGGGGCAGGGCCTGAGCGAGCACGAGACCCCCTTCGACGCGATGATCTACCTCTTCGACGGCAGCGCAGACCATCACCATCGCCGGCGTTGCCCATCGACTTGTCTGCGGCCAGATCATCGATCTGCCGGCGCGCGTGCCGCACGCCATTGAGGC
Source organism: uncultured Planctomycetota bacterium (assembly GCA_963697235.1). Lineage (GTDB taxonomy): Bacteria > Planctomycetota > Phycisphaerae > Phycisphaerales > SM1A02 > CAVONJ01. The sequence goes on along the minus strand of CAVONJ010000019.1, from coordinate 8,561 downwards.
CGGCGATCGCTTCAAGATGCTCCTCGTCATGCTCCGCCCCATCGAGCCGGCAGTGAAGGAGAAGGACGCATGCCCATGAGAATGGGCCGGATCGTGCTTATTGCCATCGCCGTGGAGGCGATGGCCATTCTCGTCCTGGTGTTGCTGGTGGCGCTGCTTGGGCCTTCGGAGCCGGACGCCGCCTACGCCTACGCCGAGCGTCTGGGCTTCTGGGTCGGTCCCACCGCGGGATTCCTGCTCTGCATCGCCGGCGGTTGGCTCGCCGCAAGGAAGCTGACCGCGCACCATGCCCGGACGGGGCTGATCGTCGGCGCCGTGGTCGCTGTCATCGATGTCGCCCTGCTCGTCGCCAGCCGGGCGGAGTTTCACCCGGTGTTCGCGCTGTCGGGCATCGGGAAGCTGGTGGCGGGCTCGCTCGGCGGCTGGCTGGCCGGTCGAAGCACGCCTTCACGCAACTGACAGTTCCGCTGGCCGGCACGAGCTCCGGACCGGCGTGGCGGCAGAGACGGTCACGCACCAATGGCAGGCGGGCCCGCCAGTTGCAGACTGACCACCCTTCGGTCCCCCGCTGAGGAATGACATGGAGAGCCGCACCAATTGGTGCCGGGGACTCGCGGTGTTCTCAGCCGTCATTCTCTTCATCTGTACCTGGCAAGCAGTCCGCCTCTTCTCGCCACCTGCTCCCTTTGCGCAGCACTATCTTGAAACCACTGTCGCGCAGGACGCTGAGATCACTCGACAGTTGGTCGCCACCCTGATCGTGGCGCCACACTTGTCATTTCGGGCAGCATGCTCTTGGTGGCGGGTACCACACTCACCATTGTTCGACCCCGTACGCGGGAACGCATCGACCACAGTCGGCCGATGAAGTGCGAGACGGTCGTGGCAGTGGCACTCGCGGGGCCCCAATCGCGGTTGATCGCGATGAAGTGAGTTCACCGGCATGCCGTCACGGCCGCTTCGCCGAGCCCGTGGCGGTCGCCCCCCGATTCGTCGGGGGAGACCAAGGATACTATGTTCTCTTCGCGCACCGATGAGCGCGACGGTCCATGGGACGCTCCTGGGTGATTGGCATGATCCTCTGCGTCAGCGACGACAATGCAACGGTCCACGCCGTCAAGACAGCGTGCGGACGCATCGGCGTTGATCTCGTCGTGGTCGACGACGTCGGCGGGATGCGGCCCCCGTCGGAGGAGACCGACATCGACGTTGTCGTGTGCGATTACGACGGTCCGATGAGCTGCAGCGGGCCCGGCCGGGTCTACACCGGCTTGTCGTCGTCGATCCGAGGCAGAGCGACCAGATGATCAAGGCCATGCGGCACGGCGCATTCGACTGCCTCGTGTCTCCGCTGCAGACGGACGACGTCGAAGCGCGGCTCAAGCGGGCGATCGAGGTCGCGCGGACGAACATCGCCGTACCGAATGCCGACGTGCCGCCGGCGATGTCCCCACGCGACCGTATGGTCGGCCAATCGCCTGCGATGCAGGAGGTCTACAAGCGTATCGGCCTCGTCGCACCACAGAACGTCAACGTGCTCATCACAGGCGAGAGCGGTACGGGCAAGGAGCTGGTCGCCAGGGCGATCCATGAGCACAGCGCCAGCGAACAGGAACCGCTGCTGGCGATCAATTGCGCGGCGATTCCGGAGAGCCTTCTCGAGAGCGAGCTCTTCGGCCATGAGAAGGGCGCGTTCACCGGGGCCGACGAGGCGACGCGTCGGTCGGTTCGAAGCGTGCGACGGCGGAACGCTGTTCCTCGACGAGATCGGCGACATGCCGCTCGCCACGCAAGCCAAGCTGCTGCGCGTGCTTCAGGACCGGTCGTTCCAGCGGGTCGGCGGAAACGAAACGATCCGCAGCGACGTTCGGATCATCGCCGCGACGCACCAGTCGCTGGACGATCTGGTCGCGAAGAGACAGTTCCGCGCAGACCTGTACTTTCGCCTGAAGGTCGCGGTCATCCACATGCCGCCGCTACGCGATCGCGAGGTCGACGTCGTCCTGCTGGCGCACCACATCGTCAACTGCGTGCGGGACGAGTTCGAGGACGAGCGTCCTGTCATTCTCGCCCGAGGCGGTGCGGGCTCTGCTCATGTACTCCTGGCCGGGGAACGTCCGCGAGCTCGAGAACGTCATCAAGTCCGCTCTGACCGTGGCGAAGGGCCAGGTGCTGCAGGTCGAGCATCTTCCCGATCCGGTCGGCACGGCATTCCGCCCGGCCGGCCCCACTGACACCAGTACCGCGCCTCATCTCGAGGACTTCGTTCGCTGCGCGATTCGGACAGGCGAGCCCGGGAAGATCCATTCGAGCGTCGTGGCGGAACTCGAGGCGGCTCTGATCGCGGCCGCCCTTGAACAGACCCACAGCAACGGCTCGGCGGCAGCGGAACTGCTCGGAATCAGCCGAACAACGCTGCGGAAGAAGATCAGCGATCTCGGACTATCGCCTTGACCAGATCCTGACCACACCTGGCCACCGAATGGTCAGTGCACCGCGCTCGACGGCTCCCCAATGCCCTGAAACCTGGGTTTGCGATCTGGCACGCCCATTGCGTAAAGGCATTCTGTCGGGCACTTCGAGTCGTCGCTCGATACACGCGGCCCGGATAAGGAGTCACCCCGTGAAGAACCGAAGCACCGAACTGAGGAAGCTCGTCCGTGCCCTGCGGGCCGAGTTCAGCCGTCTCTACAACACGCACTGGTACACGTTCGAAGATGAGGATCCGCCACGACTGATGCACCTGCAGCAAACGGCCATGTACGAGATCAAACAAGCCCTGCATCTGGCTGACACTGGAACGTACGGTACGTGCATCGACTGCGAGGAACAGATCTCGCTGATGCGGCTCAGCGCACGCCCGACCTCCCTTCGCTGCATCAGCTGCCAGGAGCGGCTGGAGGTCAGCACCGCCGCCTGACCGGATTCATCGCGAGCCTTCTGTTGCAAACGTCCGCGGCCGTCGCCGTGCTCGAGGACCCGAAACCCACGCCTCGAGTACGGCAGCGCGCGCGCGCACTTTTCCAGCGCGAAGCCGGACGGACTCGACAGGAGGATCCGAGACTCCTAACGCGCGGTCCGCCGTTGTAGCGTGCTCGTTGGGAGCCCGAATCACTCAGGAGCCCATCGAGGATCCTGGTAGTATGGGATGCGGTGGAACCGGGGCCTTGGCGGGTTCCATGAATCGCTTGCTGCCCAACAGGTGCTTGCTGCTGCCGGCCCGGTGCGCAGCCCGCGGCACGGATGACTCCACGCGTTCATCGTCGCTACTCAAGCGGCTCTTCCTCGTCCTGGCCTTGGGTTTCTTCGCCAATGCGCTCGTCACCGCTGCGCTCGCGATCAGCGTCAACGTCCACGCTGCAAGATCCGTTGGGGGCGCGAGCCCGCGGAGACGTTGCACAGGCAGGTATCTTTTGCAAACGCCTTCGGATCGCAGCGGGTCACGTAGAATTCCATTCGATTGGCTTGACTTCCTGTCTTCCGTGGACAGCGGCTCGACGGCCAAGGCGACGACGCCGACCTGATCTGCCCGAAGTGGAGGGCAATGATGTCCTCGGGCCAAAGACCTGAAACAGCGGTGGACATCGACGTTGCTCTCGTACGGCAATTGATTGCCGCGCAGTTCCCCCGATGGGCAGACCTCCCCCTCAAGCCAGTCGACTTCGATGGGTGGGACAACAGGACCTTTCGTCTCGGCGAAGACATGTCCGTACGCCTACCGAGCGCCGCGCGGTATTCCGCGCAGGTGGAAAAGGAGCACCGATGGTTGCCGAGACTCGCACCGCTCCTCCCGCTTCCCATCCCTGTCCCGCTCGCGATGGGCGTTCCTGGCAGCGGTTATCCCTGGCCCTGGTCGGTCTACCGATGGCTGGAAGGCGAAGAGGCGACCGTTGAGCGCGTCGACGATCTGGTGCAATTCTCGACCAGCCTGGCTCGTTTCCTCGCCGCTTTGCAACAGGTCGATCCTGCCGGCGGACCACCGCCCGGGCGGCACAACTTCTTCCGGGGAGGCTCGCTTGCAACGTACGACAGTGAGACGCGGAACACAATCGCCTCGTTACACGGTCGAATTGATACTGCCACAGTGACCGCGGTGTGGGAAGCAGCGCTCAAGGCAACCTGGTGCGGCACGCCTGTCTGGCTCCACGGAGACCTCAGCGCAGGGAACCTGCTCGTGAGCGCGGGCCGCCTGAGTGCGGTGATCGACTTTGGATGTTCAGGTGTGGGCGATCCTGCATGCGACGTGACGATCGCGTGGACGCTCTTCGCCGGAGAGAGCCGGGACGCGTTCCGCGCCGCCCTTTCCCTCGATGGCGCGACCTGGGCACGAGGTCGCGGCTGGGCGCTGTGGAAGGGCCTGCGTACGCTTGCCGAACACATGAACACCAATCCCACGGAGGCTGAAGAGGCCCGGCGGATCATCGATGAGGTCTCGCTGGAACACGCGCTGGCGTGATTCGTCAGCCAACGACGCGATGCCCGTGAAGGCTGGGCGGCCTGCTGGTCCACGAGTTGTTCGGTACAATGACCGAAACGCGCGTCTTGACCACTCAACCGAGACTCCCCGTGGCCGCGCTTCGCGTAGTTGTGTTCAAATCAGCGCGTGCCGAGGATACGGAGCCAAAGGCCGAATTGAGGGAAGCATGACACCACAAACCGATCAGCGTGGTTGGGCGATCTGGAGCGGCATCGCCGGCGTCCTCTTTTTGATTGTGGCGATCCTTGGGGGAACCCGTGACTTGAGCCACGTCTTGTCACTCGTCGCCGGAGTTCTATTCATGATCATCAGCATCCGAAGTTTGCCGAAGGCCAGGCACTGTTGAGGCCGCACACGGCCTGATTTCAGCGACGGTGAGTATGAACACGCGTACGACACAAGAGGGTGCCGCGCCGCCAAGCCCGTGCGGAAGTACACGATCCATTCGGCTGATCAGCATCGACGACAATCTTCGCCGGATCGTCGAAGAAGCACCCGACGACTTCACCAGGACATTCGGTGCGTCCTTGGGTGAACATGAGGCGCTCGTTCGCAAGGTTGTCGCCCAGACGATAGCCCTTCTCGTCAAGGTGCCTCGAGGGCCAGAATGGGGTGGGTATTTGGTGGCCGATCAGGACCAATCGTTGGTGATCGGCACATGCGGATTCACGCATGGACCGGAGGCTGATGGCACGGTTGAAATCGCCTATTTTACGTTCCCCGAATTCGAGGGCCGGGGCTACGCAACCGCGATGGCCAGAGAATTGCTGAATCGAGCGGTACAGTCTGGTGCTGTTCGAGAAGTCGTCGCCCATACGTTGCCCAAGCGCAACGCGTCGACCCGAATCCTCGAAAGAGTCGGGCTGCATCTGGTCGGTAATGCCCATGACGAAGAAGTCGGAACGGTTTGGCTGTGGAGGAACAAGCCATGAAATTGCTTCGAGGGTTCTTGCTCGTCGCCCTGGTGAACCTGTTCGCCGCGGGATGCCAACACTCCGTTCCGAATCCAAATGAGCTGATCGGCACGTGGAAGGTCGACCTGCGTCCGACTCCGGATGCGGCGGAGTACTACCAAGAGCTGGCAGTGACGCAGGTCGATGGCAATACCTTTGAAGGCACGTTCTACGGAACGACAATCGAGAATGGTCGTCTCAACAAGGATTGGGGTGAGCTGCACTTCGCCTTCGTCACAAGAGACGGATCTGGTCCGTACAATACGGCCGGCGTCATGGAGGGTGGGAGACTCATGGGCACGACGAACTCGCTGGGTCGCGGCTTCTTGGCCGTCTGGACGGCCGAGCGTACACCGTAGAGTTCAGCCCTGCGGGTTGGCCTCTGTCTTGCCATTGTTCATGACAAAAGCGGCCCCGAATGAACACACTTGAAAACAACGCACGGCCGCCGATTCCTCCGTTCGACGCCGATTCCGCTGCCAAGAAGGTGCGCATCGCAGAGGATGCCTGGAACACGCGTGACCCGGAACGGGTGTCTCTCGCGTACACATCTCACAGCGTGTGGCGGAATCGCTCGGAGTTCCTCACCGGCCGCGACTCAATCGTCCGATTCCTCACCCACAAGTGGAACAGGGAGTTGGACTATCGTCTCATCAAGGAACTCTGGGCCTTTTACGGCAATCGGATTGCGGTTCGATTCGCCTACGAGTGGCACGACGACTCAGGCAACTGGTTTCGGTCCTACGGCAATGAGAACTGGGAGTTCGACGAGCACGGCTTCATGCAACGCCGCATCGCCAGCATCAACGATCTTTCCATTGGGGAGAGCGACCGAAAGTATCACTGGCCACTCGGGCGACGTCCGGACGATCATCCGGGACTCACCGCGCTTGATCTATAAACTTTTATCAACTGTGCGTGGTTGCCGTCGCTCGTGAGGCCCGAGCAGGGGCTTGCAATCACGACCGGAGGACACGATGGGCAGACTTCGCAGGACGGTGACCCATGGCATCCGGGGAAACGCGACCACGATCGACGTCGGACTTGCACTGCTCCGAATCGTCGTCGGACTCGCGTTCATGACGGTCTTCGAGAAGTTCCTCCCGAAGAACGGCGTGTGGGGACCGCAACAGTGGTTCATCGACGATGTCGCCAAGATCGGCTTTCCAGCACCCGTTCTCTTTGCGTGGCTGGCGGTCCTTTCGGAGTTCTTCGGTGGGTTCCTCATCATCCTCGGCCTGGGCACTCGACTTGCCGCGCTGTCGAACTGCGTCGTGACGGGCGTGGCCGCATTCATCTATCACAAAGGGGACATCGGCCAAAGCGGTCTCACCGCAACGGTGTTCCTCGCCATGTGTGCCACCCTGTTGATCGCGGGTCCGGGTCGCTTCAGCATCGACGGCCTGATCGCCAGTGGGCGATGATCATCCCCGAGTCTTCTAGTGACAAGGCAGAGTGCATAAACACATGCGGATTCTCATCATCGGCGTTGGGGACGCCTTCACCGCCCGTCACTTCGGGTCCAGCGCCCTCATCGAGTGCCCGACGGTCACGTGCTGATCGATTGCCCCGATCTCATACACCGCGCATTGCGCGCCGCGTCGGATGCCTCGGGCAACGCGGGTTCCGCGCAGGTCGGCAACGCGGGAAGCCGTGCATCCTTAAGTACGGACCGTTGGGACACACCGTCAATCTCGCCAGCCGCGTGGAAGGCGGCACCAAGCACTTCGGCATCCCGTTTCTCATCACCGGAGCGACGCGCAATGAACTGCCGGACGAGTTCGAGACGCGGCGCGTCTGCCAGGTGCGGGTGGTGGGCATCTCAGGAACGGTCGATCTTCACGAGTGCCGGAGCCCTCCTGTGGAGTCGGCGCGGCTCGCCCTGCGCGACGGCTACGAAGGTGCGCTCGAACTCTACGAGCGTGGAAGCTTCGACGAGGCCGCGCGGATCCTGGCGGCTTTGACGGCGGAGGTCGGCGCTGCCGACCAGCCTTGCCAGATCCTCTCGGAGCTCATCGAGTGCGCCCGCGAGCAGCGACCAGATCCATTCGATCCCGTGTTCCACCTGCAGAGCAAGTGACGACCGACGGGATCGGCCGAGACAAAGAGGCGCCTGCAGCGCCCTGGTCGACGAGGCAGTTCCCAAGTGCTCAGTTTCGGCCGTGCCAAGGATTGGGAACGAGCTTCGGCGTGTACTGCCGGTACTTCGTGTAATCATCGCCCAGGAAGGCGACGAGGTCGCGCTCTTCGAAGATCAGAGCGATCAGGATGAAGGTCGTGAACGCGGCGGCGAAGAGCAGGTGACCCGCGGTCATGAATGGCGTGCTCCAGAACGCGATGAGGAAACCGAGCATCAGGGGGTGACGGACGACCCGGTAGAGCGATCGTTCGCTGAAACCAAGGTGCGTGTAGCGTCTGTCGAGCAGGCAAAGCGTCACTTGCCGCAGTCCGAACAGGTCGAAGTGATTGATGAGAAAGGTGCTGTAGAGAACCATGAGCCATCCCGATACGGCAAGGGCCCAGAGGATCGACTGGAGCACCGGCTGTTCGGCGTGCCAGACCGTCGCCGGAATCGGGCGCCATTGCCAGTACATCAACGCGAGGATTGCGCACGTGGTGAGTACGAACGTGCTCCGCTCAGCCGCGCGGGGAATCAACCTCGTCCACCACGCCTTGAACCAAGGACGGGCCATGATGCAATGCTGTACGCCGAAGAGTGCGATCAGCAGGAGATTGATTGTAATGGCCTCGCCGATTGGTCCCACGAGACCCGAGTCGATCGACTTCGGAACGAGCAGGTCGCTCACGAATCCGATCAGGTAGAGGAAGGCGGTCAAGAAGAAGCCGTAGGCGGCGGCGCCGTAGAGGAAGGTCAGGACGCCGGAGGCCGTGATACCCCCTCGTTCGGGGCCGACGGACGCCAGAGTTTGGTGGTTGTTCTGAATCGTGGTCACGGAACTCGCTCCTTGTTGCCGAGCAGCCCGCAGAGCCCAGTCGGCCGCCCGAACCCGTCGTCCGCACGGAACCGCTGGTTGGCTCCTGCTCCACAATCAAGTGCGTGAACCAGCAGACCAACCGGCCATGAATCGTCCACATTTTCTTAGCATTGTCATGCACACGCGAGGTCGCCG
>CAVONJ010000018.1:0-26454 GCA_963697235.1 uncultured Planctomycetota bacterium | reverse complement strand
CGAGGCTATAAGCTGCACCTTGCCTGTACCAGACGAGGGAAGATACAGGCATTCGACGTGCGACCGATGAACGAAGCTGAGTGCGTCGTGGCCAGACGGCTCATCTCACGAACGGTCAAGCACGGGTCCGTAGTGATTGCGGATGCCTCGTATGACTCCAACCCGTTGTACCAAGTCACCGCTTCACACGGCGCCAGACTGATTGCACCGCGGCGCAAGAAGCACCGCTCCGTCAGTCGCGGCCACAATCAGCACCCCGATCGGCTTAAGAGCATTGATCTCCTGGAGAACTCCGATCGGAAGAGACGACAGGTCTCACGACTCAGAACCGCGATCGAGAGGCTCTTCGGATGGCTGACGTTGCAGGGAGGCGGCCACCTCCCTCCATGGGTGCGGACATTGCCGCGTGTCCGACGTTGGGTGATCGCGAAGATCAGCATCCACGCCGTTGCGGCGGCGGTTTGATGCAAAAGGTTGCGGAGGGAGAGGAGTTGTGTCGTCACCGGCCGCGGCGCCTGCGAGCCCAGGTGCATGTCGCAGTATCCTCAGGCTACCATGGTCATCGACCGACATCCCGAACAGGAGGAGAGCAGATGACCTTGACAGGATCACCACCACGATCGGCGCCGTCTTCGCCGCTAGCCTGGCCCCCTTCACATTTGCCGGTGACTGCAATCCGCAGTGGGATCTCGACTTCGGTCTGCCCGGAGCAAGCGGAGGCATTGTCTTCGACTTCGCGGCCACGACGGTGGTTCGGGAGTCGAGCTCTACGCGAGCGGGAGCTTCACCTCGATCGGCGGTGTATCCGCGGGCCGCGTCGCGCGGTGGAACGGCTCGTCGTGGAGCGCGCTGGGCGGCGGCCTCAGCAACAACGAGTGCTACGCGATCGCGAGCTTCGGCGGCGATCTCTACGCCGCTGGCTACTTCGACGGCGCGGTCGGCGTCCCGGGAACCGCGAAGCTCGCACGCTGGAACGGAACGACCTGGCAATCCCTCGGCGCGCAGCTCGAGCTCTTCTCCAACCAGCTCTGGGATCTCGTCACCTGGGACGACGGCGACCGGCGAGGCGCTGTACGTCGCCGGCAACTACCAGAACGTCGGCGGCGTCACCAACGCGAGCTTCATCTCCAAGTGGGACGGTGAGAGTTTCTCAGCGCTCGGCACGCCGATCGGCGGCGCCGTTCCGCTCATCATCTTCACCGCGTACGTCTGGGACGACGGCACCGGCGAGGCGCTGTACGTCGGCGGCCGCTTCCTCACGATCGACGGCGTCAGCGCGAGCCGGATCGCGAAGTGGGACGGCGACGAGTGGTCCGGCTCTCGGATCGGGCCTGACCGGCCCCGGCGTCACGCCCTCGGTGATGTCGATGGCCGCCTTCGACGACGGCACCGGCGAGGCGCTCTATGTCGCCGGTCAGACCTTCAACACCGCCGGCGGCGTTCCGGTGAACCGCATCGCCCGCTGGGACGGCGAGGAGTGGAGCGCGGTGGGTGCGGGCTTCGCCGACGGCATCATCTGGGATCTCGAGGTGTTCGATGACGGCAACGGGCCCGCCCTCTACGCCTTCGGCACCTACTCGATGTCCGGCCTGACGCCGCTGGCCGGCGTGGCGAAGTGGAACGGCACGACGTGGCAGGCAGTCGACGGTGGCGCCAACGACGACACGTACGCGGGCCTCGTGTTCGACGACGGGAGCGGCTCGGCGCTCTACGTGGGCGGTGCGTACACGTCGATCGGCGGCATCGCCGCGAATCGGGTGGCGCGTCTCTTGGCGTGTGAGACGGCGATCCCGGGCGACGTGGACGGCAACGGCACAGTGGACGTCACCGACCTGCTCGAGCTGCTGATCGCGTGGGGACCGTGTCCGGGCCTTGGCGGAATGTCCGGCGGACTTCGACGGCAACGGCGTCGTCGACGTGCTCGACCTGCTCGAGGTGTTGACGAACTGGAGTTGATCTCGCCGCATCTTTCGGAGGCTCGTGTCCTACGCCAGCGCCGGTTCGAGTGTCGGCGTCTCGATCTGCTCGGCCGTTGGCTCCAGCGCCCACGCGTCGACCTCGAGCTGGTCGGCGGCGTGCACCAGCGGCGGGCCGGGGAGGTCGTCGATGCCGGCGGCCGGCGACCAGCGTGTCCTCCAGCGCGAGCAGCTTGCCTTCGCGCAGCGGCCACGGCTGGTGCCAGATGCGCCCGCGGTAGGTGCGGTCGCCGCGGTGGGCGAAGAGCAGGTAGCGCTCCGTGAGGAAGTGCGCGAGCTCGCCCGGCCGCGAGGGCGGCAGCGGATCGCCCACGCGCCACGCGCAGCGCAAGGCGGCCTCGTCGCCGCGCCCGCGCCGCTTCACCGCGTAGCGCACCTCGCTGCCCTGCCGCGCGAGCTGAATGGCCGCGTTGTAGTACGGCAGATTCCAGAAGGTGCGTGCGGCCCACACCGCCAGCGGGCTCGCGGCGTCGAGGCTGAAGAACCAGACGCCCGGCTCGCCGTCGACCGTCACGTACGTCCGCACGTTGCACTCGTGGAAGTCGGTGATCCAGGGCATCCGCAGACGACGCGGCATCCACCGGTGCCCGACGCCCGCCATCGTGAAGGGAACCAGGCCCACCCACGCGCTGCCGTCGAAAGAGTCGATCTCCATCGTGTCCGGAACCAGCGGGCGCAGCTGCGATGCCGGCACCGGCCAGTGCATGAAGAGCAGGCTCCGCCAGCTCATGTGCATCGACGGAGCGCCGCACGGACGAGTCGGAGCAGTCGAGGTTGCCTCGTTCCGTTGCATCGTCATGCTCCTCGGCTGCCGGAGATCTCGAGTGCATCGGTTGCGTTCACGCTCGCCCCGCCGCCGCCGCGCACCGACTCGGGCGGGACGGGCGCTCGCAGCTCCAGGTCGACCGGTCCCGTGATCAGCCGGGCCCCGCGCGAGAAGACGAGGTACGCCCACGCCCAGCGGATCATGACCACCGTCCGGTTCCGGAAGCCGATGAGGAAGTAGATGTGAATCAGCGCCCAAGCCAGCCACGCCACCAGCCCGCGCAGACGAAGAACGCCGACCTCCCCCACCGCCCGGGCCCGGCCGATCGTGGCGAGCATCCCCTTGTCGCGGAATCGGAACGGCGCTCGACTGGTCTCCGGCACTTCGCCGCGCCGGCTCCGGCGCACCTCCCGATCGATGATCCGCGCCGCGTAGCGGCCCATCTGGATCGCGGCCGGGGCGATCCCCGGGACCGGCTCGCCCGTCCGCAGATCGTCGATCGCTGCGAGATCGCCGACGACGAAGGCCTCCGGATGTCCGGGCAACGAGCAATCGGGCTCGACCCGCACCCGTCCGACTCCGTCGACGGGAACGCCCAGGCTTCGGCCGAGCGGCGAGGCCGCCACGCCGGCGGCCCAGAAGACGTTCTCCGCCTCGATCCGCTCGTCGCCGATCATCACGCCGTGTTCGTCGATCGCCGTGACGCGGCAGTTCAGCTTCACCTCGACGCCGAGCTCCAGCAGATCGGCGCGGGCTCGCTCGGACAGGATCGGGGGAAAGCCCGGCAACACGCGGGCCTGGCCCTCGATGAGGATGACCCGCGCGGTGCTCGGGTCGATCGAGCGGAAGTCATGCTGGATCGATCGGCGCGCGAGCTCGCTCATTGTCCCCGCCAGCTCCACCCCGGTGGGCCCCGCGCCGACGATGACGAAATTCAGCTTGGCCCGCCGGGCCGTCTCGTCGGCCTCCCGTTCCGCCGCCTCGAAGGCCAGCAGGAAACGTCGGCGGATCTCCAGGGCATCCTCGACCGTCTTGAGGCCGGGGGCGTGAGCGGCCCATTCGTCGTGGCCGAAATAGTCGTGCGTGACGCCCGTGGCGAGGATGAGGTAGTCGTACTCGACGTGGCCATCGTGCAGCGTGACCCGGCGCCGTTCCGGATCGATGCGCTCCACCTGCCCGAGCAGCACCTGGATGTTGGCGTCGGCCGAGAAGATCCGCCGGATGGGTTCGGCGATGTCGGCGGGCGAGAGGGCCGCGGTGGCCACCTCGTAGAGCAGCGGCTGGAACACGTGGTGGTTGCAGCGATCGATCAGCGTGATCCGCACCGGAGCGCGGCGCAAGGCTCTCGCCGCGTAGAGGCCGGCGAACCCGCCACCCACGATCACGACGTGAGGTCGGTCGCGTGCATCGCTCATCGCGCGACTCCGTTGCTGGCCTGCATCCACGTGATCGTAGTCGGGCGGTCTCCGGCGCGCCATTGATTCTCCCGCCACCTCACCCTACGCTGGCCCTCCTTTCAAAGCAGGAGATGATCAGATGGCGATCAAAGTCGGAATCAACGGGTTCGGCCGGATCGGGCGTCTCTTCTACCGTCGAGCGGTCAGCGGGAAGGACATTCGAGGTGGTCGCGGTCAACGACCTCGTGCCGGCGGACAACCTCGCCTATCTGCTTCGCTACGACACGGTGCACGGTCGCTTCGGGCACGACCGTCGAGCAGGACGCGGAGGGCTTTCGCTGCAACGGTCAGCGGACGCGCTGCCTGAGCGAGCGCGACCCGGCGCAGCTCCCGTGGAAGGATCTGGGCGTCGACTACGTGCTCGAGGCGACGGGTTTCTTCACGAAGTACGACGACGCCGTCAAGCACCTCGAGCGCCGGTGCCAAGCGGGTGCTGCTCACGGCCCCGACCAAGACCCCGGAACAGGTGCCGACCTTCGCGTACAAGGTCAACCACGAGAAGTACGACCCGAAGTCGCACACGCGTCGTCTCGAACGCCTCGTGCACGACCAACTGCCTCGCCCCGATCGCCAAGGTGATCTACGACACCTTCGGCCTGGACGAGGGTCTGATGACCACCGTCCACGCGGTGACGGCCACGCAGCCAACGCAGGACGGTCCGACGAAGAAGGACTTCCGCGGCGGCCGCAACGCGTACATGAACATCATCCCGGCCTCGACCGGGGCGGCGAAGGCCGTCGCCCTCTGCATTCCGGAGCTCAAGGGCAAGCTCACGGGCATGGCCCTGCGGGTGCCCACCGCGGACGTGTCGGTCGTCGACCTCACGTTCCGCCCGTCGAAGTCGACCTCGCTCGAGCGAGATCAACGCGGCGATGAAGGCCGCGGCGGAAGGACCGATGCGGGGCGTGCTCGCCTACACCGAGGATGAGGTCGTCTCGAGCGACTTCATCGGCGACACCCACAGCAGCATCTACGATCGCTCGGCGGGGATCGAGCTCAACGACCGCTTCTTCAAGGTCGTGCGCGTGGTACGACAACGAGATGGGCTACGCGTGCCGCTGCATCGACATGGTGCAGTACATGGCCGGACGCGAGTAGGGTGCATGAAATGCACCACGGGCGGGCGCGGGGCCGCTCACGGTGCATTGCATGCACCCTACATGGCCGCACCGACATCGTGCATTGCATGCGCCCAACGATCGTTCACGCCAGTTCCGGAAACGTCTGCTGCACGACCTTGACCAGGTCCTTCACGTGGCTGATCGACTCGTCCATGAGCTTCCGCTCGTCGGCGTCGAGCTCGATCTCGATGACCTTCTCCACGCCGCCGGCGCCGAGCACGCACGGGACGCCGACGAAGTAGCCGCCCACGCCGTACTCCTTCTCGCAGTAGCGCGGCGCAGGGGAGGATGCGCTTCTTGTCCTTGATGATCGCCTCGGCCATCTGGACCGAGCCGCTGCGCCGGCGCGTAGTAGGCGCTCGTGCCCATGAGCTTGACGATCTCGCCGCCGCCGACCTTGGCGCGCTCGACGCAGGCGTCGATCGTGGCCTGGGGCAGGAGCTGGCGAGACGGGAATGCCGTGCACCGACGTGTAGCGCGGCAGCGGCACCATGTCGTCGCCGTGCCCGCCGAGCAGCAGGGCCTGGATGTCCTCGACCGAGCACGCCGAGCTCCATCGCGATGAACGTGCGGAAGCGGGCGACGTCGAGGCAGCCGGCCTGGCCGACGATCCGGTTCGTCGGGAAGCCGAGGCCTTCCACGCGGTGTAGACCATCGCGTCGAGCGGGTTGGAGACGACGATCATCACCGCGTCGGGCGAGTGCTTGGCGACCTGCTCGGCCACCGACTTCACGATCTTGACGTTGGTCGCGATCAGGTCGTCGCGGCTCATGCCCGGCTTGCGGGGAAGGCCCGCGGTGACGATCACGACGTCGGAGCCGGCGGTGTCGGCGTAGTTCGCCGTGCCGACGATCTTCGCGTCGAAGCGCTCGATCGGGCGCACTGCGGCCAGGTCGAGCATCTTGCCCTTGACCACGCCCTCGGCCTCCGGGAATGTCGAGCACGACGATGTCGCCGAGTTCCTTGCTGGCCGCCCAGAGTGCACAGGAGCGCCGACATTGCCGCCGCCGATGATCGAGATCTTCGCCCGTCGCATCGTGATGAGGATCCTTCGCAGGTGTGGTTGAGGAGTCGCGGCCGCCCCGTGGCGAGCCCCGTCGAGCTGCCGTATGGCGAACACTGTCGAGCCGCCATGTAGCGAGCTCTGTCGAGCCGCCCATCATAGAGCGAGGTCGCGTTCGGGCAATGGCGGTCGCGCGCGGCATCGGCCGGGACGGTGTGGGCGAAGCGCCGTCGATCGGCGACATCGCGAATTCGGGCCGAATCCAGGGCCGATAGAATGGTCGCCCTCGGGCAGCGACGATCGCGGTTGACGGCGCGACGGCAGAACGGATGAGCCATGCGACCAAGACCGGCGCGAATCAAGCGGCTGCACGGACGGATCGAGGGGCTCGATCCCCTCATGGACCAGATCATCCACGAGTGTCCGCACGTGACGCGGATCATCCCCGGGCGGATGGGCCGCAAGCGAGGCAACACCGAGGCGCGGCTGCGCGTCCAGTACCCCACGTCGGCGTCGACCGCCGTGGCGGGGCGGTGAACGGCCTCAAGTGCATCTACACGCGGGCCGGCAGCTGGCAGGAGGTTTTCCTGGTCTGCGACGATGCCGAGGCCGCCCGACAGTGGCTCGAGGAGAAGCGGCTGGTGTCGTAGGGGCCATTGGGACTCGAGGGTGCTCGATTTGGTGCGGCGGCCGTCAGCTGATCTAATCCGCTGATCACCGCTCGGGCTCTGGGGCGCGTGGTCCATTCGGCCCGAACAGCGCGGAGAAGTGGAGGCTCCATGGTTCGGGTGATCGTGGCCGCTCTAATCGGCGGCATTCTGCTCTTCGTCTGGGGTTTCGTCTCCTGGACGGTGCTGACCTGGCACAACACGAGCGGCGGGCAACTGCCCAACGAAGAGATCGTCGTGGCCGCCATGCAGGGCAACATCACCGAGAGCGGAATCTACTGGATTCCGGGGATGGCGCGAGAACCCGCCGCGAGTGACGAAGCCAAGAAGGCCGCCGAGGAAGCCTGGATGGAGAGGCACCGCGCGGGTCCGATCGGCATGCTCGTCTACCACCCCGAGGGGCGCGAGCCGATGATGCCGAAGGTCTTCGCTCAGGGGCTGGGTCTGAGCTTCCTCAGCGCGCTGATCGCGGCCGTCCTGCTGGTCTCCAGCGGGATCGGCAACTACGTCGGCCGGGTGGCGTTCGTGACCATGCTCGGGCTCTTCGTCGGCATCACGGCCGACATGTCCGAGTGGAACTGGTTCTCGTTTCCGATGGATTGGACCCTCGCCAACGTGGGTGACCGCCTCGTCGGCTGGCTGCTGGTCGGCTTGGTGATGGCGGCGATCGTCAAGCCCAACGCGCGGCGGACCTGACGGAGCGGGCGAGGGGGAAGCGCGATCGTGGGGCCGGTGCGCGCGGCGGCGGCTCGAGCAGTTTCAGTCCCAACGGAGCGTCCGGAGTTGGCTGCGGCGGCGCGTGGCTTTGTCGGGCTGCATCGGCGGCATAGCAAGCCGCCTGCTTCGCCGCCGACGCTCCAAACGCTACGTTGGGACTGAAACCGCTCTATGATCGCGTTCCCTCCCCCCGCGAGGGGATTCGCCCCGATGATCAAACGACCGCTGACCTGCATCCTCATCGCGCTGCTGCTCGTCGGAGCAGGCGGCTGCCGAACCACGCCCGCGCCGGTTCGCTCAGGCGGCGGCGACATCCAGGCACTGGCGTGGCTCGCCGGCTCGTGGGTCGATCTGGAGCGGGGTGCCGTCGAGGATTGGACGAAGCCCGTCGACGGCATGATGCTCGGGGCCAATCGCACGATCGTCGACGGCCAGACGGTCTTCTTCGAGGTGTTGGCGATCGATTCGACGCCTCAGGGTCTGGTGTACCTGGCCAGTCCGAAGGGGCGCTTCCCCCCACCCGTTTTCCCCTGGTCGAATCGACCGAGAAGCGAGCGGTCTTCGAGAACCCTGATCACGACTTCCCCCAGCGGATCATCTACTGGATGGAGGAAGACGGACGACTCCGCGCCAAGATCGAGGGCACCGAAGCCGGCCAGTACCGTACGGCCACCTGGACCTTCCAGACGGCCGGGTAGGGCACGGTGCCGTTCCGGCTCTCGCCACAGGCCGAATCAAGTGGTGCGAGTTGTGCGGGGAGACACCAGAGCGAGTGTGCGCCCGGAGGGCGTTACGGAGCGCTATGGAATGGGAGAAAGAGGACTCGAACCTCCGACCTCACCCTTATCAGGGGTGCGCTCTAGCCAGCTGAGCTACTCTCCCGGTCGAGAAAATAGGATAGCAAGAATGGGTCGTTCGTCCACGGCCGTCGCGAGCGAGAGAACTCCTCTCCCCCCCGGGAGAGGACGGCTCGTCCCCGCGCCTGCTCGCGGGGACGGGCCAGGTGAGGGAGATTCCACGACCCGCCCAGGCAATCGAGCAAGGACTGCTGCGCGCGTCACGACGTGCACGTCGTCTGTACTCGCAGCGGCCGGATCGGATTGCGCAGCCGACGGTCCACGCAGTCCACCCTCACCCGGCTCGCTCCGCTCGCCGACCTGTCCCGGCGGGAGAGGTGACGTCACAGCTCCTCTCCCCCGGGAGAGGACGGTTCGTCCCGCGCCTGCTCGCGGGGACGGGTCACGACCCGCCCAGGCTCCGCTCTCAGGCGCTCCAGTTGCTGATCACCGTGATGAGGTCCGTCACGTCCACGACGCCGCTGCAGTCGGTGTCCGCGGGGCAGCCCTGGCATGGGCCCCAGCTGCCGATGACGCCCACCAGGTCGGTCACGTTGACCAGGCCGTCGTTGTTGATGTCGCCAAGCAGCGGCGGCGTCTCGGGAATGATCTTGAAGACCTGGCCCGTGGTCGTGCTGCCCTGATCAACGATGTAGAGCTCGCCGGCCGCATCCTCGCCGAACGAGGAGATCTGATTGACCGTGAACCCGTCCGCGGAGGGGCTCAGCTCGGCCGTGCGGATCTGGAAGTCGGAGATCGAGCTGCCGTCGTACCGAAGGCTCCAGATGCGCTGGATCACGTAGTCCGCGTAGAAATAGGTCCCCTGCAGCGAGGGAATCGCGCAGCCCCGGTAGACGTAGCCGCCGGTGATGCTGAAGCCGCCGGTCGTCGCGCTGTGGACGTACTCCTGAAACGGCTCGACGAAGGTCAGCCCCACGCACACCGCCCCGAAGTTGAAGTTGTGCTTGCCTTCCCGGCACCGCCAGCCGTAGTTCTCGCCGCCGGGGCTGTCCGCCGGCTGGAAGTTGATCTCCTCCCAGGTGTCCTGGCCGACGTCCGCGATCCAGAGGTCGCCGGTCGCTCGATCGAAGATGGACGCCACGGATTGCGCAGGCCGTACGCCCAGATCTCGTCGTCGCCGGTGATGCCGACGAAGGGGTTGGTCGGCGGAATCGCGTAAGGCGTGAAGCACTGTCGACGTCGATGCGCAGCAGCTTGCCCAGCGATTGTTGGTGATGTCCTGCGCGTTGCCCGTGGCGGCCGTGTGGCCGGTGCCGGTGTCGCCCGCGCCGCCGCCGTCGCCGGTGGCGATGTAGAGGTAGCCGTCATTGGGCCCGAATCCGATCCAGCCGCCGTTGTGATTCACCTGCGGCTGGGAGAACGAGAGGATGAGCGTCGTTGCCGTGTTGGCGACATCGGGATCGGACGAGACCGTGTACTGCGCGATGGTCGTGTTGCCGGCGTTGTTCGTGTAGTCGACGTAGAACTTGCCGTTCTTCTGGTAGTCGGGGTGGAACGCCAGTCCGAGCAGTCCCTGCTCGCTGTTGGTGGTGGTGCCGCCGCCGACGAGCGGATCGATGTTCAGGAACGGCGTCGGCGTTGAGCGTGCCGGTCTTCAGATTGAGGATGCGGATGATGCCTCGCTTCTCGAGGATGAAGAGGCGATCGAAGTCGCCCGGGGCATGGGTGGCGAAGACCGGCAGGTAGAGGCCGCTGGCGACGCGAACGGTCGTCAGGGGGACGTCACCGGCCTGGACGGCGGAGCCGAGGCCCAGGATCGTCCCGAACAGGACGATGGAGGCTGCTGCACTTCTCATGGGGGTTCCTTTCGGGGTCATCTGGCGGCTTGGGATTCGCCGCCTGGGGGCAACATCGGATTGGGCTGCCCGCTGCTGGAGTGCTGGAGACGGCCGTGTCGACGGCCCGAGCGAGTCGACGCTCGTGCGAATCCGGCCCCGAGGCCGGAGCATCGCGGAGACGTGGATCAGTTCGTTCCGGACGGGCGAATCGCCCGATAACGGATCTCTCAGACTCCCTCTGCAGGCGTGCTGTCAAAAATAGTCGCCCCCCACCCCACGAGCAAGGTGATTGCGGGAAATGGGGCCGTTTCCCTGATCGCCGACGGGCCCACATCGACTGGAGCGGATCGTCATCCCCTTCCAAGCTACCCTTCCCGCCATGCCGACCCCCATTCTCCTCTCCACATGGTCGTTTGGACTTCGGGGACACGCCGTCGCCTGGCCGCCTCTGGCGAGCGGCGGCTCCAGCGTCGATGCGGTCGAGACCGTGTGCCGCGTGGTGGAGGCGGACGAGGAGGTCGACTCGGTGGCCCGCGGCGGGCTTCCCGATGAAGAGGGGCAGGTCACGGTCGACGCCTGCATCATGCTCGCCCCGAACCGGTGCGGGTCGGTGGCGGCGATGCGCCGATGCCTTCATCCGACCTCCGTCGCCCGGCAGGTCATGGAGGCTGGACGGCACGTGATGCTCGTCGGAAGCGGCGCCGAGCGATTCGCCGCTGTCTGCGGGATTCCCGAGTCGGACCTGCTCACCCCCGCGGCGGAGAAGAGCTGGCGGCGCTGGCAGCAGACGCCAGCGCCGATCGACCAGAGCCGCGACCGCGCGCTGCGGCGGCCTCCGCGACCGATCGACACGGCCGGCGACGGGCGCCTCTTCGAACGGCATGAGGAAGAGGATCGCTGGAAGCACCACGATACGATCGGCGCCATCGCCCTCGATGGCCATGGCGTGCTGGCGGGCGCGTGTTCGACCAGCGGTGCGCCGTTCAAGCAGGCCGGCCGGGTCGGCGATTCGCCGATCATCGGACACGGCCTCTACGTCGACCCGGAAGTCGGCGCGGCAGTGGCCACGGGAAGCGGCGAGCTGATCATGGGCGTCTGCGGCTCCTTCCTCGCGGTTGAAGCCATGCGTCGCGGCGGCACGCCGCTGGGCGCGCTGCTCGAAGTGCTGGAGCGCATCCAGCGCGCGTTCGACTTGAGACCGGAACACCAGGTGGCGCTCATCGCCCTGTCGTCCGTGGGACGCTGGGCCTCCGCCGCACTGCGTCCCGGCTTTCGGACGTCTCTGACCACGGCGGAGCGGAACGAGATCATCGAACCCGACGCGGTGCTCGAGGCCGGGCTGCCCGGCGTCTGACGGAGCAAGTCGTTCGGCGCCGCTACTGCGGCGGCTCCATCTTCGGCGGTCCCGTCTCGAGGGCGTTGCCGTCCGCGGTCCAGGCTCGGAGGCCGCCGCGGAGCGTTCGAACGTCGGAATAGCCCAGCGAGATGAGGCGCTTGCTCATCGCCAGCGACAGGGTGTCGTTGTAGCCGTCGCCGTAGACGACGATGAAGTCGTAGCCCTCGAGCATCGTGTGCTCGGTCGAGACGTCCTGGAAGGGGAGGTGGACGGCGCCGGGGATGTGGCCCTCGACGTAGGCGGTCAGCTGGCGGGGGTCGACCCAGACGCCGGCGCGGCTGCCGCCCAGACCCAGCAGTTTCCGACTGCCCATGAGCTCTTCGGCTTGGGGCGGATCGATGAAGATGAGGGCCCGATCGCTCGTGTCGCTGGAGCACCCGATCAGACCGATCAGGAGAACACCAGCCAGGCCGGCGATGATGGAGAGCTTGAGCAGATGCATCTCGTTGACCCGCGGCAAGATGCCGCGACTCTGGTGAGGATAACCCAATGCGATCACTCGTGGCGGACAGTACGCGGAATCCGTCGCAGCGTCCGAGCTTCATGGAGAAAGGGGCTGAGGTGTCCGCAATCGGGCCTGTCCGAACGGCGGAAGTGCAGCATCTACAAGAACTTGCGTATCGCAGCCCCAGTCCGGGCGAAGCCGGCCGGCCTCATTTGCCGGCCGGATCGCCTACCATCTTCGATTCCTCCGGGCTCACTGGTGGGGAGGGGTGGTTCGGGGGGGAGAGAAATCGGAGGTTCGTTCGCGTGCGCCGATACTTGTTCTTCTCGACCGCGATGGTCATCGCTCTGGCGTGCACGGCCAAGCTGCAGGCGCAGTTCCCCTTCGAGCCCGCCGGCGCTGAACGCAGCGCCGAAGATCTCGTCAGCGTCCGTGCCGTCAGCTCGATCGACGTTGTTCATCCGGGCGAATCGTTCCTGGTCGCGGTCGACTTCACCATCGAACCCGGCTGGCACATCTACTGGATCAATCCGGGCAGTTCGGGCATGCCGACGCGGGTCTCCATGAAAGGCCCGCCGGGCTTCGGCGTGCAGCCCCTGCGTTTCACGCGGCCGACCATGATCCAGGAACCCGAGGGCTTGACCTTCGGCTACGAGAAGCGGGCCGTTCTCTTCGTGCCCGTCACCGCGCCCGATCAGCTGCCGGGGGGCGAGGCGGCCTTCGAGCTCTCGATCGGCTTTCTCGTGTGCAAGGAGGTCTGCCTCATGGGATCCCAGACGCTTGCCCTGGTGATTCCGACGAGCACGGCCGCCCCCGATTCCGTCGAGCCGCGATCCCTCGCCGGTGCGAGACCGGGCACTCCTGAGCGTTCACCGGGCTCGGCTCCCCCGGCCCCTCACCGAGCTGGCCGACGTGCAGTGGAGTTTCGACGGTGCGACGCTGACGATGAGCGGCGCGGCCGGTGGGCACGAGGACGTGCTGCTGTTCCCGATCGAAGGGCCGGCGGTCACCTTTGGGGCCGTTCACTCGCAGGTCAAGGACGATCGATTCACGCTTCACGCGGAGGTGGACGTTCGACCGGGCAATGCGCCGGGGCGCCCAATCCGGCTGCAGGGGCTCATCGCTCTCGGCCGCGAGCTCGACGGGCCGTGCTACGAGTTCGACCTGCCGCTTTCGGAGCGGTCGTCGTCTGAGGGAGCCGACGTGCTCCCGTCCGAGTCCGACCAATCAGACATGGAGGACCGACCATGAGCTTCAATGTGACGAGGATCGTCATCCTTCCGCTGCTCGTGGTCAGCGCCGCCTTCCTGGTGAGCGCGTCCGCTGCGATGCCGCAACAGAGGACCGCCCGACTCGGCGAGCCCGTGCCGTCATTCACGCTGCAGGACCTCGATGGCAAGTCCTACGACTTTGCCCGGGACTTCGGGCAGAAGCACGTCATCATCCAGTGGTTCAATCCGGACTGCCCCTTCGTGGTCAACGTCTACCGGGACGGGACGGTGGCGAAGACGGTGAGTGCGCTCAAGGCGACTTGGGGACGACTATGCGTATCTGGCGATCAACTCGACCGCCACGAAGCCCCGCGAGTACATCATCCAGAGCAGCAAGAGCTTCCTGAAGCAGTACGGCGTCGAAATCCCGGTGCTGGTCGACGACGACGGCGCGGTCGGCAAGCTGTTCGACGCCCGCACGACGCCGCAGGTCTTCGTCGTCGACAAGGGAACGCTGCGCTACCTCGGCGCGTTCACCGACAATCCCTGGAGCAAGCAGGAGACGACGTTCAACTACGCATTGAACGCGATCAACCAGCTGAAGGATGGCGAGACGGTGTCTCCCGACTATCAGAAGCCCTGGGGCTGCAGCGTGAAGTACCGCCGGGAGTAGGGTGCGGGCACGCGCCGGAATCGTGGTGCGATGGCGGTCAGGGGCGCCTGCGATGACTCGCGATGTGCGCCGATGGTGCATTGCATGCACCCTGCTGCTGGTCACGGTGCGTTGCACGCACCCTACTGCAGGTTCACCGGCATCACGACGTAGGTGAATTCGTTGCCGGTGCGGATGACGCCCGGCTTGTTCGGAGCCTTGAGCTCGATCATGACCTCCCGGCCATCGACGACCTTCAGGGCGTCGATGATGAACCCGGGGTTGAATCCAATCTCCAGCGGTTCGCCCTCGTACTTGGGCACGTCCATCTGGATCTCGGCTTCGCCCATCTCGGGGGCTCGGCTCGTGAGCGTCAGCTTCTTGTCGGCGAAGCTCAGACGCACGCCCTTGGACTCCTCGTTGGTCAGCAGCGCGGCGCGGCGAATCGCGCTCGAGAGGCTCATCGCATCGAAGGTCACGCGCTTGTCCTGGTCCTTGGGAATGACGTCCTCGAAGGGCGGGAACGCGCCTTCGACCAGGTTGCTGCTCAGCACCGTACCGTCGGGGCCCTCGCCGATCGCGAAGATCGCCTGGTTCTCTTCGATGGCGACCCGCACCGTTGCTTCGGCGTCTCCGAGGAGCTTGTTGAGCAGCTGAAGGGCCTTGGTGGGGACGATGCAGGACGCCGTCTCGTTCTCGCTGACGCTGAGACACTCACCTCGGGCCACCGCCAGCCGTCGTCCGTCGGTGGCGACCAACCGGAGGTTGCGCTTCGATCGGTCGAAGAGCACGCCGTTGATGGCGTAGCGGCTGTGTTCGGTCGCGGCGGCGAAGAGCGTCCGCTGGATCAGTCGTTGCAGTGCGCCCGCCTGGACCTCGCAGTCGATGCTCGCCTCGCCCAGATCGCGGACCGTCGGGGCCTCCTTGGGGTCGTAGCCGAAGACCTTGAAGTGGGAGTTCGCGCCGCGGATGTGAACGGCGTGGTCGTCGGCCTCGATGGCCAGTGTCGAATCGTCGCACGCCCGGACGATCTGGTTGAGCTTGTCGGCCGGAACCAGGACCTCCCCCTCCTCGACGACGTCGACCTGGTCGACCGCCATCCGCAGGCCCACCTCGAGGTCGGTGGCCGCCAGCTTCATGATCCCGTTCGCGGCAGTGATCCTGATGCACAGCAGGACGGGCGTTGGCGTTCGGCTGACGACGACGCCACTCACCAGGCTCACGGCATCGACCAGCGCCCCACGATCACAGATCACCTTCATGTGCTGATTTCCCTCATCGTTGTGTGGCGTCAAGTGTACCAGCCGCGATTGCCACCGTGAGGGCGCCGGTCGCGCTCCCTTGCTTCTGCCGTCCAGGATGATCGCGGGACCGTGTGAAGCCTCGAGCTCTTTCCGACCCCTTGCCCCTGCCCTTGCCCTTGCCCTTGCCCTTGCCCTTGCCCCTGCCCTGGCTTCCCTTCGGCGTCATGGATGCGCCCCGCCCGCCGTCGCGAACCGTCAGGTTCTCCCCGGCCAATCCCCGGACCGCCACGAGCCTCGGGGGCGTGATCGTCACGTCGCTGGAGCCGCCCATGGGGGCCCGAATTTGCCGGAAAGGCCGGTGGGAGCGATACTGCACGGTTCATCTGATCACGAACAATCCCGGCCATCGACCCCTCCGCATGCCGGGGAAAGGAACGCCTATGTCATTTGAAGCGGCTGTCCACGCAAAGGCCATTCAGTTGGATCACCTGTGCCTCGAAATGTGCGCCGCGGCCGGGAGTGGGCATCCGACCAGTGCCATGAGCATCGGGCACCTCACGACAGTGCTGCTGTATCACACGATGCGTTGGCTTCCTGATCATCCGCGCTATCCGACGTCCGATCGGTTCGTGCTGTCCGAGGGGCATGCCGTGCCCATCGTCTATGCGGCCCTGGCGGATCTCGGCGCGGCTCAGGGAAAGGGCAACGAGCGTCGCAAGATGACTGTCGACTCGCTGATGACGCTGCGAGCGGCCGATTCGTTCCTGGACGGTCACCCGAACCCGATGGAAGGTATGCCCTTCTTCGACGCGGCGACGGGGTCACTCGGGCAGGGGCTTTCAATCGCCGCGGGCCTGGGGCTTGCCGCCCTGCAGGACGGTCTCGACAAGCGGATCTACTGCATCATCGGTGACGGCGAGTCGCGCGAAGGCCAGGTCGGCGAGGCCCTGGACTTCATGGTCGACCAGAAGCTCACGAACGTGCTTCCGATCTTCAACTGCAACGGGTACGGTCAGGCGAGCCGGGTCAGCGGACAGCAGTCCCCGGCGAAGCTGGCTGCGAAGCTCGAGGCGACGGGATTCCGCACGGTCGTCGCTCACGTACACGAGCCGGAGCGACTTCGACTATGTCGATACCGCGCTGTCGTACTTCAGCCACACCTGGACGATGATGTCGGCATCGCAGTTGACCCTCATGTACTACCCGCACGTCGAGGGCGCGGCCGGTGGCCGTCTTTCCCCGATGGCGTCGCAGGGCATGCCGAAGGTCAGCAAGGACGGCAAGACCTACACCTTCACGATCAAGAAGGGCTTCAAGTTCAGCAACGGGACGCCTGTCACCTCGGCGAACTTCAAGCGCGCCTTCGATCGCGGTGTGAACAAGTCTATGCAGTCTCCGGCATCGTCGTTCCTCGACGACGTCGTGGGCTGGAAGGCTCCTAATCCGAACACGTTCATCGTCACGCAGAAGCAGGTTGCTCCGGACTTCCTGGCGCGGATGTCGATGATGTTCTTCGCCGCCGTGCCGGTCAACACGCCGATCAATCCTGACGGCGTCAAGGCCCCGACGGTCTCCGCAGGCCCGTACTACCTGAAGGAGTGGAACGAGAAGACGTCCGCTCTGCTCGTGCGGAACCCGTTCTGGAAGAACAACGTCGAGCCATTCAAGTCGCTCGGCTTCAAGAACGACCTCGACCAGGTCCACTACGTCATCGGCGCCGATCTGGCAACGCAGCGCCTTCAGTGTGAGAAGGGTGAGGCCGACCTCTGCAGCTTCCCGCCCACCCAGGCCAAGGAGCTCTACGACAAGTACGGCCTCAACAAGACCCAGTTCTTCGTGAAGCCCCAGACGGTGCTCTGGTACCTCAACCTGAACATGGAGAGCCCGCTCTTCAAGGGGAATCAGAAGCTTCGCCAGGCTGTCGCGAACGGGGTCGACCGGAAGTTCATGACGGCGCAGTACGGCTTCCTCGCCGGCAAGCGGACGGACCAGTTCCTGCCGTTCTCGATGCCTGGCTATCAGCCCGCTGACATCTACTCGCTCAAGGGACCGAATTACAAGAAGGCCAAGGCACTCGCCGCCGGCAACACGCGTACCGGCAAGGCGCTGTTCATCTCGAGCAACGTCGGTGTCGGCCCGCCCATCGCGCAGTCGGTTCAGTTCAACATGAAGCAGATCGGGATCGACGTCGAGATCAAGCTGCTCGATCGTGTCGTCCAGCAGACGAAGCTCGCTACCAGAGGTGAGCCGTTCGAGTTCGGGTTGTCCGGCTGGGGCATGGACTACCCGGATCCGGCGAACTTCATCAACGTCCTGCTCGACGGCCGGCGGATCCAGGCCGAGAACAACGTCAACACCTCGTACTTCAACGACCCGAAGTACAACGCGTTGATGGACAAGGCATACAAGCTGGCCGGACAGCCCCGGCTCGACGCCTACGCCGCGCTCGACAGGGCGATCGTGAAGGACGCGGTCCCGGTCGCTCCGTTCATCGCCACCAATTCCCGCTGGCTGACCAGCAAGAAGGTCGGGAACTTCGGCTACACGTCGATCCAGGGCGTTCTGCTCACGCAGATCTCCGCGAAGTAAGGATCGATCGAACGGTACGACGAAACACGGTTACGGCGGGGGGAGCGCGAGGCGCTCCCCCCGCCGCGAATCGTTGGCTTTCCATCCCGTTGATCAGTTAGGCTTCGACACCACATGCTCCGATACCTCATCCGTAGGCTCCTGTGGGCGGTCGTCCTCTTCCTCGCCGTCACGTTCGTCACCTACGTGATCTTCTTCCTGGTGCCGGCAAACCCGGCGCGGTTGGCAGCGGGTCAGTCTGCGACGCCGGAAAAGGTCAAGGAGGTCGAGGACTTCCTCGGGCTGAACGACCCCGTCTACATCCAGTACGCGAACTTCCTCAAGCGCCTCGTGCTCGAGGGCTCGCTCGGACAGTCGTTCAGGACGCGCCAGTCGGTGAACAAGGAGATCTTCCGCGCGGCGCCCATCACGGCATCGCTCGTCTTCGGCGCCATGATCATCGTTCTTTCGGTGTCAATCCCGCTCGGAATCCTTTCGGCTCTCCGTCCACGGTCGTTACTCGATCGGACTGCGATGACGTACGTGCTGATCGGTATTTCCCTGCCGTCGTTCTGGATCGCACTCGTCCTGTCGTACACCGTCGGTTTCAGACTCGGGTGGACACCAGTTGCCGGCTACTGCGAGGTGCTGAGCGTGCCCGAAGCGGCGACCTGCGGCGGGATCGGCCAGTGGGCCTACCACATGATCTTGCCCTGGTTCACGCTCGCGATCGTCGTGGCAGGGACGTACGTACGGTTCGTACGGGCCGAGGTGATGGACACCATGAGTCAGGACTACGTCCGGACCGCGCGGGCGAAGGGCGCCCCCGAGGGTCAGGTCATGCGCTCGCACATCCTTCGCAACGCGATGCTGCCCGTCGTTACTCTGGTCGGAATGGACATCGGATTGCTCCTCGGTGGCGCGATCTTCATCGAGGCTGTCTTCGGGCTCCAGGGCCTCGGCGGCACGGCCCTCGAATCGATCGGGAACTTCGATCTTCCCACGTTGCAGGGCGTCGTCATCTTTGGCGCAGTCGCGATCATTCTCTTTTCGCTCATCGTCGATCTGCTCTACGCCTGGATCGATCCCCGGATCCGACTGACCTAGGGCCGCAAACTTTTCATGGCACCTCTCCTGGACGTCCGCGATCTGCGCACGACCTTCATGACGGACGACGGTCCGGTCGGGGCCGTTGACGGCGTCAGCTTCACCGTCGAGCCGGGCCAGGTGCTCGGCATCGTCGGTGAGTCCGGTTGTGGCAAGAGCGTGACCTGCCTGACCGTGATGAGGCTCAACGATCCGAAGATTGCGACCTCCACGGGAGACGTGCTGTTTCGCGGTGAGGAGCTTCTCACGGCCCCTCCGAAAAGGCTCCGCGAGATTCGCGGCAACGAGATCGCGATGATCTTCCAGGACCCGATGACGTCGCTCAACCCGGTGCACAAGATTGGCAAGCAGCTGGAGGAGGCTGCACTCCTTCACAACGACATGACGAAAAAGGAGGCCCGTGCGCGCTCGATCGAGATGCTCGGCGTGGTTGGTATCCCACATCCGGCCCGCCGCGTGGACGACTATCCCCACCAGTTCTCGGGTGGCATGCGCCAGCGCGTGATGATAGCGATGGCTCTGATCAACTCGCCCGACCTGCTGATTGCCGACGAGCCGACCACGGCACTGGATGTGACGACGCAGGCGCAGGTTCTCGCGGTGATCAAGAAGCTGCAGGATGAGTTCGGTACCGCGTTGATCATGATCACGCACGACCTTGGGGTCGTCGCCGAGACCGCCGACGACATCGTTGTGATGTACTCGGGCAAGGTCGTGGAGCATGCCCCGGTGCAGGAGATCTTCAGCCGGCCGCGTCACCCCTACACGTGGGGACTGATGGGGTCACTGCCGCGACTCGATGTCAACGTCGACCGCCTCGTTCAGATCCCCGGCCAGCCGCCGTCGCTCCTGCACCCCCCCCGAGGGTGCCGGTTCAACCCCCGGTGCGCATATACGATGTCGATCTGCAACGAAACGGAACCGCTGCTGACCGGCCGGCTGGACGATCCCGGGCACGAGGACGCGTGTCATCTCGATGCGGCGGCGAAGGATCGCGAGTCGACGGCACTCATCTCGGGACTCGCGACCGGGACAGGCGCATGAGCACGACCACCGGAGACGAGCTCCTCGTCGTCGAGAACCTGACCAAGCACTTCCCGATCACCCAGGGGATCATCTTCCAGAAGGAGGTTGCGACGGTCAAGGCCGTCGACGGAGTCTCCTTCTCATTGCGTCACGGCGAGACGCTCGGAATCGTCGGAGAATCCGGCTGCGGCAAGTCGACCCTCGTCCGCTGCATTCTCAAGCTCCTCGAGCCCACCTCCGGCAAGATCGTCTTCGAAGGAACGGACATCACCAAGCTCTCGCGGAGCGCGATGCGACCGTACCGGCGGAACATGATGATGGTGTTCCAGGATCCGTACGCGTCGCTCAACGCACGCAAGCGGGTCGGCTACATCGTCGGCGAGGCGCTCGAGATCCACGGGATCGGCACGCCGACCGAGCAGAAGCGGCGCGTGCAGGAGCTTCTCGAGGTCGTGGGCCTGAACCCGGAGCACTACAACCGCTTTCCCCACGAGTTCTCGGGTGGGCAGCGACAGCGCGTCGGGATCGCGCGCGCCCTTGCCGTGAACCCGAAGCTGATTCTCTG
This sequence comes from uncultured Planctomycetota bacterium, assembly GCA_963697235.1. Lineage (GTDB taxonomy): Bacteria > Planctomycetota > Phycisphaerae > Phycisphaerales > SM1A02 > CAVONJ01. The sequence goes on along the minus strand of CAVONJ010000018.1, from coordinate 5,896 downwards.
CGACGAGCCCGTGTCGGCGCTCGACGTCTCGGTTCAGGCCCAGATCCTCAATCTGCTCAAGGACCTCCAGAAGGAGTTCGGACTCACGTACGTCTTCATCGCGCACGACCTGAACGTCGTGCGGCACATCTCCGACAGGGTGATGGTGATGTACCTCGGGAAGCCTGCGGAGCTCGCGAGCCGGGATGAGCTATATGCGAATCCGAAGCATCCGTACACAGGCGCCCTTCTTTCCGCGGTGCCGATTCCCGATCCAGAGAGAGGTCGGGCGCGGCGGCCAGTCATGCTCGAGGGAGACGTGCCGAGCCCCGTCAACCCGCCGTCTGCCTGCAACTTTCATCCGCGCTGTCCCCGCTTCCACGAGGGAACGTGTGATGTCGACACGCCCGCCTTCGCCGCAACTGCCCCGGATCACCTGGTCGCTTGCCACTACCCGCTCGAGCGCTGGCCGATGGACATGCGCCTAGACGCCCCGCTCGAGACCGCCGCCGAGTAGGTCTCGCAGGACGTGCGTGCGGCGCGCCGCATCGGCAGCATCGTCGCGGTTGTCGTGCTCGTCACGCTCGTCGGATCCGCCCTCGTCAGCGTCGCGGTCGGGGCGGATCTCGAGCGGGCCGTTTACACGGGCTTGTACCTCGTCGGGTGCTTCTTCCTCGTCCTTGGCTTCTTCTCGGGCGTGCGCGGGCCGGTGCGCCCGAGAGGCACGGGTGAGGAGCGGGGCGAGAGCGGCGCGCTCTTCGGTGTCGGCATCGCGGGCCGCGGTGCGCGCACCGCCACGACCGAGGAGAGGAAGGACGCGCGCGGGACGGCATGGCTCTTTATCTTCCTCGGCGCGGCTCTGATCCTCGCAGGGATCATGATCGACGGCCGGGCAAGCCTGCTCTAGCGGGTGAACACCGAGCTAACTCCTTTGGTACATCGTCGTCTCAAAGGATGTGACGACGTCATGCCATAGAGCACGCTCGCTTGTCTCAGCAGGCTTCGACGGTCCGCTGAACGATCTCGAGCAGCAGTTCGTGCGTGCTCATCTCGGACGCTGCGATGCCTGCCACGTTTTTGAGCAGGATGCCCGGGCATTCACGACGCTCCTGCGAGATGCTCCGCTCGAGCCCGTTCCGCGGTCTGTGACCATCGCGCCTCTCGGGCACCGGTCGCGCGTGCAGTTCCGCACGGTCGCCAAGATCGCTTCGGTCGCCTCCGTCGTGGTCACGGCGGGAACGATCGCGTTCGCATCTGACCTTCCGGGGTCGAGATCGGACAGTTTTGCCGGGCCAGCGGCTCGGGCGATCGGTGTTGCCCCTAGCGAGGACGCGCTCCGACAGCAACGTCGCTCGGCGCTCGTTTCGGGCGATCTGCAGATCGTTGACGGCTCGTCGAAGACGCGGCTCAAGCCGCCCCTTCCGACCGACGGCGGGTAGGCGCGGCCGGGAGCGCCTTGGCGGAGCGCTTCGCCCGCTGTCTACACTCGGCTGCATGGCGATCCGATCCGAACAGTCAGGTGAGTTCTCCGAACAGTCAGGTGAGTTCGAGCTTGATGTGGCGATCGAGATCGCCGATCGGCTGCTCGCGAACATCGAGACGGTCGTGCAGGGGAAGCGTGAGGAGATTCGCCTGGTCCTGACGGCGCTCGCCTGCAACGGGCACGTCCTCTTCGAGGACGTTCCCGGCACCGCCAAGACGGTGTTGGCACGGGCTGTCTCCCAATCGATCGGCGGTGCGGTCGGCACGCGTATTCAGTGCACGCCCGATCTGCAGCCCACCGATGTCACCGGCCTTGCGATCTATGACCAGCGCACGAGAGACTTCGTCTTCCGGGAAGGACCGATCTTCGCGAACATCGTTCTCGTCGACGAGATCAACCGCGCAATGCCGAAGACGCAGTCCGCGTTGCTAGAGGCTATGGCTGAGCGACAGGTCACGGTCGACGGCGTCACGCGCGGCGTGCCGCAGCCGTTCCTCCTCCTCGCGACGGAGAACCCGATCGAGTACGAGGGGACATTCCCGCTCCCCGAAGCCCAGCTCGACCGTTTCTTCCTTCGAACGTCGCTCGGCTACCCGACCGCCGAAGAGGAGCTGAGCGTCATCGACGACCAGCGGGTCGAGCACCCACTCGAGACACTCTGCGCTGTCGTGACCGTTTCGGAGATCGAGGTGCTGCAACGAGCGGCGACGGAGGTCTACGTCGATCCGCTGATCGGCCGCTGGATCGTCGGCCTCGTGAGGGCAACGCGCGAGGTCGCGGCCACGGCCGTTGGGGCATCGGTGCGGGGCAGCCTGGCCCTCGAGCGGGCCGTGCGGGGCTGGGCTCTCGTGCACGGGCGAGGGTACGTCGTCCCGACGGACGTCGAGCTGCTCTTCCTTCCCGTTCTCGCGCACCGCGTGGTGTTCACTCCGTCAGCATTCGCCGAGGCACGCCAGATAGGGCTGGCGGCCTCATTGGCGGCGTTCGAGCGAGCGTGCATGGCCCTTGCGCCCCCTCCCTCCCTCGTTCTCGACGAGGCGGCCTCGGCTGTCGACGGGCCGTGAGCACGCGAGGGCTGACCTTCCCGCTGGTCTCGCGCAAGCGCCTCGTGGGCCTCGCCTTCGGCGCGATGCACGGCGCCCGACGGGGGGCAGGCTCCGACATCGCCGCTTCACGCTCGTATCGATCGGGTGACGACCCCGACCGGATCGACTGGGGCTCCTCTGCGCGGCTCTCGTCGGCCCGTAACAGGGACGAGTTCGTCGTCCGCGAGTACTTCGCAGACGAGGCCCCGCGTGCAATCGTTGCGGTCGACAACCGTGCCGCCATGGATCTGTGCCCGCCCGGCATCCCCTGGCTGCGAAAGAGCGAGGCGGCGCGTGCCGCTGCAGAGCTCGTCGAGAACAGCGTCGCGGAGGCTCGCGGGTTCGTCGGTCGCCTGGAGTTCGGAGCCAAGGAGCACATCGTCTCCTGGTCTCCGCCGGCGAGCGCGCGGGGTGAAGGGGCGCTCGTCGATCATGCCGTGCCCGACCCCGCGCGGGCGGCACCGGCCGGGGCCGTCGCGAGCGCGCTCGGGTTTCTCGCCAACCATCGCCGCGCTGTGCCCGCGGCGAGCTTCGTCTTCGTCGTCTCGGACTTCCTCTCGCCTCCCGCGCTCGAGACCTGGGAGCGGGCGCTCGACCGCGGCTGGGACATCGTTCCCGTGGTCGTGCAGGATCCGATCTGGGAGCAGACCTTCCCGGACGTCGACGGTATCGGCATGCCGCTCGTCGACGACGGAGGTCGCCTTCGCGTCGTCAGGCTCCGTCTCGGCGAATCGCGTGCCTTCCGCACGCGTCACGAGGACAGGCTGGCGGGCCTCGTGGACGGGATGCGCTCACTGGGGATCGAGCCGGTGCTCCTGTCGTCGGTCGGGCCCGGTCACGTCTTCGACGCCTTCGTGAGGTGGTCGGCCGAGCGTGAGGGAGCGGGGACGCTGGGCCGATGAGGCGGGCCGCTGTCATCGCCGTCGCCGGCGTCGCCGCCCTGATCGTCGGGCTCGGCCTGGGGCAGCTCTGGGTCGCGCGTGACGGGAGCGAGCCCACGACGAGCCCGGCAGAGCTCGTCGCGGTCACGACCTCGATCAGCCCGACGACGCATGCATTCGGCGATCCGATCAACGCGAGAGCGGACGTCCTCGTGGACACGCGCGAGGTCGACCCTGAGAGCGTCATGCTCCAACCGGACTTCGGACCTTACAAGCCTGTCGCTCCGCCGAGCGTGAGCCGGAAGCAGGTCGGCGACCTCGGCCGGATCAGATTCGAGTACCGGCTCGTGTGTCTTCAGGAAGGCTGCGATACGGCCGGGGCTCACGGCGTGAGCGATTTTCCGAGCGGCCGGGTGCGGTACGAGTTCAAGGGCCAGCGCGGCAACGCGTTCGAGGCGTTCGACTGGCCTCTTCTCGTCGTCGCAAGTCGCGTCGCCGACAGCGACGTCGAGAACATCCGCTGGCGCTCCGATGCGACGACGCTCGTCGCGCCGACCTATCGTGTCAGCGCCGTCGGTGCGGCGCTCGTGCTCCTCGCCATCGCCCTTGCCTGCATTGCCGCGGCGGTTGCTCTCGCGCGCCACCTGTGGTGGCGGGCGGCGGCAGGCGACGCGGGCGTCGTCGACGCGGCGATGTCGAGGACAGCCCTCGAGCAGGCGTTCGACGTTGCACTACGCGCGGACGGAAGCGACGCGTCCGACCGCCGCCGCGCGCTCGAGCGGGCTGCGCGCGAGCTCGGGTCTGCAGGGCGCGCAGACCTCGCCGGTGAGGCCAGGGCGCTCGCCTGGGCGCCCGGGCCGTCGAGTGCCGATCAGGTCTCGAGGCTGGCAGCTCGGGCAGGCGTTCAGCCCGCGCTCGGTGGGAACGCATGAGCGTGTTCGATTCACGCCTGCGGACGCCGGGGTTGCCGACCTCTGCCACGGCCGAGCTCGGCAGCGCCTACCGGCGGACAGGTCTTCTGCGGCTCCTTCTAGGCTGTGGTGCGCTGGCGCTCGTCATCGTCGCGTTCGCCATCGCGCGGTCACTCGAGTCGCTCCCCACAACGTACTTCGCCACTGGGAGTGGCGGAATCGTCGTCCTCGACCTCTCCACGAGCGTCGACGTCCAGAAGGCCCAGCGTGCTCAGCGAGTCCTCCGCTCGCTTGCAGAGACCGAAGGGCGAGTGGGTCTCGTCGTCTTCTCCGACAGTGCCTACGAGATGCTGCCGCCCGACATGCGCAGCGCCGAGTTGAGCCCGTTGCTCCCGTTCTTCCAGACAGGCCCGCCGGTCTCGCGCGACAACGTGAGGCGCACGCGCGGGGGCCGGCTCGTGCCGGTAACCGCGGGACGCCCGCGCGAGAGCCCCTGGTCTTTGACTTTCCGAGGTGGAACGCGGATCTCCACGGGCCTCGCCGAAGCCCGTCACGTGATCGAACGTGAGGGAGATCGAAGCCTTTCCGTTCTCCTTCTCAGCGATCTTGACAACTCCGGCTTCGACACATCCGACCTGACCGAGGAAGTCTCGCATTACGAGCGTGCCGGGATCGACCTGAAGGTCATCCCCTTGTTCCCTGCGCCCGAGGATCGGGCGCTGTTCACCCAACTCGTCGGCACGGAGGCGCTCGTCGCCCGACCCGAGCTCCTGCGGAACACGGACGTCCAAGAGCGTCAGACGCTCGTGGGTGCGTTCCCGTGGGCTCTTGCGGCGGTCGGAGCCGCCTTGCTGCTGCTCCTCGCGGCCAACGAGCGCTGGTGCGGTCGGCTCGTCTGGAGTGGCCCGCGATGACCGGGCGCGAGCAGGCTCGATCGATCGGTACCGGCGTGGGCGTCGCCGCGCTCCTCCTCGGTGCGGCGCTTGCTCTGGCGCTCGCCGTCGACGTGGTCAGGTCGTCCCATCGAGTGGACGCCGCCGACACCGCGTTCACGAGTGGCGTCGATCCGGAGGTCTCGTGGAGCGTGGATACCCTCCTCTCGCCCGGGCTCTCGCGCACGCTTCTCGGGCTCGACGACGATCTTGCCTTCCGGGACGCCGTCCAGCGCTTCTGGCTCAGCAAGCCGCGGGACCGGCTCCGCGCGTTTGCGGACGTGACCAGGCGCAGCGGAGCCGAACGGGTGCTTGCCCGGCTCGGGGAGAGCGATCCGAGTCCGAAACGGCGCGCGGTCGCACTGACCATGCGCGGTGCACTCCTGCTCGAGGAGGCGCGCAACACGACGGCCCAGCGAGAGGTGTTCGTGCGGCGAGCGATCGAGCAGTTCCAGAAGGCGGCCACCCTCGACCCTTCGAACGACGACGCGGTCTACAACCTCGAGCTCGCGCTCAAGTTGCTCCGCCGTGGCGGTTCGGATGCCGGAGGCGGCGGCCAGGGACGCGCACCGTTGCCCTCGGCCGGCGCCGGCGCCGCGACGAGCGGGAGCGGTTTCTAGCCAAC
>CAVONJ010000017.1:0-37701 GCA_963697235.1 uncultured Planctomycetota bacterium | reverse complement strand
CCTCCCCCTTCGGCCGCTTCCCGTTCGCCCCGCGGTCGGGGTGCTTCGGCGCCTCGCCAGTCGCCTTCGCCCGCCGCGCGAAGCTACCCCGGCCGTCGGCGGAACGGCACGCCGGGATGAACCGGCGTCGAGCCGGGTACAGCGAACAGCCGAGCAGGCGGCATTCGATCTGGGCGTTGCGGAACGGACGCGGGCGGTGTTCGCCGCAGGCCGACGGCGCCCGCCAGCGGCGACTGCGGCTGAGGACCCAGCCGTTGGAACCGCGCAGCGCCGCTGAAAGAGCTGCCGACCCGCACATACCCCGCCCGAGCGCCGTGACTCCACCGAGGCGCTCGCCATACTCCGCACTCACGATGACGACGCCGGACTTCGGGGGCAGCGGTGTCGCGCGAAGTCGGAGGCCTCGAACTCGACGAGCTGCGTGACGCCGGCGGTCCCGCGTATCGCTCGCGCGGCCTCGATCGCCCGCGGATCCAGATCCGACGCGACCATCGGCCCGCAGGGCGCCGCCCGCTGCTTCCGGGCCGCGCGACCACCGACGTCCAGGGTTGGCGTCGAATAGACGCGCGTGCACGAAGGCGAAGTGGGATCGGAGTAGCCCGGCGCGGTCGAGGTGTGTAGATCAGCGCCGCCTTGATCGCGAGCGTGCCGCTGCCGCACATGGGGTCACCAGAGCGGCGTGCCGCCGTAGCCCAGTGGCGAGAACCATCGCGGCGGCGAGCGTCTCCTGGAGCGGCGCCGGTGGGGACTCCGCCGGTAGCGGTGGTTGGGGAGTCGCAGCCATTCACGTTCACAGAGAGCCAGGCCCGACCGCCCTTCCAGGCTGAGGTGGATGACGTACTTTGAGTGGTCTATGAATGTGCCGGAATGGAACCGGCTCTTGCTTGAGATGTGATTGATGATGGGACCCTCCACTAACGAGGCTTGGAGCACTCGTGTCGAGATCTTGCGGATCGTCCACGTTCGACGTCACGCACACGAAGCTGTTGTTCGCGATGAGCCTCCTCCCACGGGAACGTACGCCGCGCGCGCGGCACCTGCCTCGGCGAGGGACAGTGGAAAATCCGGCTTCAGAAGTGACAACACCTGGAACGCCGGGCCAGAGTCGCAGACAGAAGCGCACTCGAGCTCCGCAGCCGAACCCCAGGTGCACGGGCGAGAGTGCTCCTGCCCTGGATTGGAATCCGAGCCAGGTCACCTGATCGCGCAGGTACGGCGTCAGGTGCTCGACCGTGGCGATGCGTACGAGCCGTCTCTTTCGGGATCAAGGAGCGACTGGTTGATGCATCGATCAGTGTACGGGACGCGCAAACCGCCGGGCATGCTTCCAGGCTACAACGCGAACAACGCGCCGACACCGGCCGTCAGTGCCATCGCGAACGCCAAACGTGACGCGGAGTGCCCGCGCCAGACGGACGCTCCGCGGCGGACGCACGCAGGTGACCAGAATGGCGAGACGAGCGATGTCGCGGCAACGACGAGCACGATGACACGCTCGGGCACGAGAATCGCCGTCACCAGGGGCATCGCTGCACCAAGCGCAACGTACCGGCCGAGGCCAGTCCGGCCTGCACCGGCCGGGCGGCGTGGCCGCCGAGATTCCGAGCCATCGCGAGCGTGTGCCCCGCCAGGGGCATCGTCGGTGGTCGGCTGCTCGCCGCCTGTCTCGCCAGTGAGGCATCAAGCCCGCAGATTGCGCGTTAAATCTTCCCCGACTCGGCCAACTCTGCCTCCACCCTCGTCACTGCGCCAGCTCCTCGCGCTCGCGTTTCAGGTCGGCTCGCCCCGTGTCGGCCTGCGAGCTCACCGACACATACTCGCACCGCAGCCGATCGACATACGCCGGCAACGGTATCCCGCCATGACGCCCTCCGATCACGACATTGCCCGCGACGCCCGCTGCCGCAACCATCATCAAACTGGCCGTTGACACGATGACGTCGTTGGCGCCGAGCACGGCGGCACGGAGCGATCCGATCCTCTGCGTGCCGGTGTCGTTCCGGATGACTCATTCGTCGCTCATTCGAACAATCTATAGTCTGACTCAGAGTTCATTACCATCTCGCCGGCCCTCGGCGCCGCCGCTGGCGGTGTCCGCTCCTCGGAATACCAGAAGTATGCCGTCGTCACGGGCGCTTGCCAGCAACGTCGATGTCGCCGATATGCCAACGAACTTCTGAGTCATACCACTGAGCAGATCGATCTGCGCGATCCGGGGCCGCCCCCGAGCACGAGGGTCGGATCAGCGTCCAGCCGTGGCCTTCCCGTCCTCGTCGAGGCAAAGTCCGGCATCGCCCGCACGAGGCCGCATCGAGATGCACTGGGCTCGTCTTCCCCGGTCCATCGAGCGTGATCCGGAGCCTCGCCCGGTATGATCCACCGTCGATCCGAGTCGAGCCGGGACCGATCAGGCATCCGCACCCCCGCCACCAAATCAAAGGAAGTTCCGACTTCGACCGATTCGTGCTTCGACAAGCACCCCAGGCCTCAGTGTAATTCCGCCGCACTCATGCAGAAGGGACTGTGTCGAACCAGGACGGCGCAGCTAGAAATCGTCCGCAGTGCGTCCGCGACGGCCCACCATCGGCGCCTGGGGGCTGGGCGGGCCAGGGGCCAAAGCATTTGAACAACCATGACCATGGATGCGGCGGATCTGATGACACGGAGCCTCCGGGTACTGCACCGCACCGGCCGGTGGCTGGTGCCGACTGCAGCAGCGTCCTGCCCCTGAGCCAATTCGTTGCCGACACGTCGAACGGCGGTCACCGCATCCAGAACGGCTCTGGCCCCGGGAAGCCGGCGGAAAAGAGGCGATCCCGCCCGGCAGGTCCGACGGAGGGAGCGGCGACCCGGGCATTCCGGCGGCGGCTCTTCGCCGACATCACCGACCGGGAGTGGAACGACTGGCGGTGGCAGACGCGCCATCGATTCCGCTCGCTGGCGCAGATCGAGCGAGCGCTGCGTCCTCTCCCGAAGCGAGCGAGATGCCCTCGTCCGCGGTGGCACCATGCTCCCCGTCGGCATCACGCCGTACTACATGAGCCTGCTCGATCCCGATGACCCAGAGCAGCCGCTGCGGAAGACCGTGATCCCGACCGCCAGCGAGTTCCTCCGCACCCGCGGCGAGTCGGCCGACCCCTTGGGCGAGGACTGCCCACTCTCCCGTTCCCGGCCTCGTCCACCGGTATCCCGATCGGGTGCTCCTGCTCGCCTTGGACTTCTGCACGACCTATTGCCGCTACTGCACGCGTTCACGCGTGGTGGGACACGGCGAGATCGCGCCAAGCGAGTCGCGGCTCGAGCAGGCGTTCGAGTACCTTCGAAACGCGACCGAGGTCCGCGACGTCCTGATCTCCGGTGGCGACCCGCTGACGCTGAGCAACGACCGACTCGCGTGGATCCTCCACTCCCTCCAGGAGATATCCCCCACATCGAATTCGTCCGCCTTGGCACCAAGATCCCGCGCCGTCGCTGCCTCAGCGGATCACGCCGGATCTCTGCCGGATGCTGCGTCGCTTCCACCCGCTGTGGATGAGCGTCCACTTCCTCCACCCCGACGAGTGCACGCCCGAGGCCGCTCGAGCCTGCGCGCAGGCTGGCCGACGCCGGCATCCCGCTCGGCGCAGACGGTGCTCCTCCGGGGCGTCAACGACGATCTGGACACGATGCGGCTCCTCATGCACCGCTTGCTGAGGATGCGCGTCCGCCCCTACTACCTCTATCAGTGCGACCCGATCAGCGGGTCCGCGCATTTCCGGACGCCGGTGAGCCGCGGGCTGGAGATCATCGAGGGACTTCGCGGGCATACGACCGGCTACGCGGTACCCACGTACGTGATCGACGCTCCGGGCGGCGGCGGGAAGATCTCGCTTCAGCCCGATGCGATCGTCGGCCGCGACGGCGATGACCTGCTGCTGCGCAACTTCGAAGGCGCTGTGTTCCGCTATCCCGACACCGCGGATGGTGCGCCCCTGCCGGCGCCAATCGAACCTGAGATTCTTGGACAAGGGAGCTGCCCTGATGTCATGCGATGAATTCCTGTGCATCCGATGCGCGCGACACATGAAGACGTGCTGCCAGACCTCCGAGGTGTACGTCTCGCCGGGCGACGTCGACCGTATCGCCGCACACACGGGGCGGACCGACTTCCACGAGTTCCGGCCTGCCGGCGATCCAATGTATGTCGAGCAGGACGACGATCCGGCCTGGCTCGAGCACGTGTTCCGTCCTGACGGCACGCGCCGCATCATGAAGCGTCGACCGGACGGCGATTGCACGTTCCTCGGCGCGCAGGGCTGCGAGCTGCCCCTGGAGATCCGTCCGCTCATCTGCCGGCTCTATCCATACGACTACGACGAGCGGGGCATCCGGGATGATCTGGTGCACGGCTGTCCGCTCGAGCTGCTGCCGCCTCAGCAGGGACTCATCGAGGCCCTCGACATGAACATCGAGGACGCCCGCCGCTGGCACCGGCAGCTCTACCGAGAGATCCGGCTCGAGCCGCGAGACGACGACGCCGGCACGCTCTGCTTCCGACGCCGGCGCATCGAAGGCCGCTCCGTGATCACGCCCATGAAGGTCGGGATCACCTACGACCTGCGCGACGACTATCTCGCCGAAGGCCTGGACGATCTGGAGACCGCCGAATTCGATCGCATCGAGACGATCGACGCGATCGACGAGGCGCTGCGCGCCCTCGGTCATGCCACCGACCGCATCGGTCGCGCCCGGCAGCTCGTTAATCGCCTGGCCTGCGGCGAGCGTTGGGGACTGGTGTTCAACATCTGCGAAGGCCTGCACGGCGTCGGCCGCGAAGCCCAGGTTCCGACGCTGCTCGACCTCTACGACATCGACTACACCTTTGCCGATCCCGGCGCCATGATCGCCTGTCTGCACAAGGGATTCGCCAAGACGCTCGTCGCCCGCGCCGGCCTGCCCACCGCAGACTTCGCGATCATCGAGACGCTTGCCGACCTCGAGGCGGGCACGCCACTCCAGGAGTTCCCGCTCTTTGTCAAGCCCGTCGCCGAAGGAACGGGCAAGGGGGTCTCGCCGGCGTCGATCGTGCACGATTCGAGCGCGCTCGTCGCGACCTGCACCGCGCTGCTCTCGGCCCACCGGCAGCCCGTTCTCGTGGAGCGCTACCTGCCCGGCGCGAGTTCACCGTCGGCGTTCTCGGCACCGGGCGCAGTGCCCGCCCGCTGGGCACGATGGAGATCATCCTCGGCGACGCGGCGGAGGCCGGAGCGTATACGTACCAGAACAAGGAGCACTGGGAAGAGCGCGTGTCCTACCGCCACTACTGTTCCACGAGCGGCACTGCGAGCGACGCCACCGTCCAGCAGGTCGAGACGCTCGCCGTGCGGGCGTGGCGCGTGCTCGGCGGCCGGGATGGCGGCCGGGTCGATGTGCGCTGCGACGGCCGCGGTCAGCCCCATCTCCTGGAGGTCAACCCGCTGGCGGGCCTCCATCCGACCCATTCGGACCTGCCCATGATCGCCAATGCCGCCGGCATGCCGTACCGCGATCTCATCGAGGCGATCGTCTCCTCGGCGATGGAGCGCACCCGGCGAAGCGCGGGCGCGGTCCCAGCCCTGACCTTCTGACCGAGACCACTCGACGAGGAGCCATTCACCGCATGCGGGTCGCCTTTCTTCACAACGAGTTCGCCGAGGATCCGGCGTACGACCCGGCGGTCGAGGTGCCGCCGGGAATGCCCGTCGCCGAAGCCCTCGAGCACGGGGGCACGACGTGGTCCGGATCGCCTGCACGCTCGACCTGTCGGCCCTCCAACGCGAGCTGGAAGATGCCGCCCCCGACGTCGTCTTCAACCACGTCGAGTCGCTCGGCGGGAGCGATCTGCTGGCGAGCGCCGCCGCCCTGCTGCTGGAAGCGATCGATCTTCCGTACACAGGTTGTCCCGCGGAAGCGCTGGTGGCGACGACGAGCAAGCTCACGACCAAGCGGCGTCTCGTCGCCGCCGGCCTGCCCACGCCGCCCTGGTACGAGGGCCGGCGCCGCGGCGCCCAGGGGACTCGATGGCCCGATGAGGACGCCCCGATCCGGCACATCATCAAGGCCGTCAACGAGCACGCCTCCTTCAAGCTGACCGACGATTCGGTTCTCGCGTCCGGCGATGAGGACACGTTGATGGAGGCGATCGGCGAGCGCGAAGCGACGTACGGGAAGCGCCACTTCGCGGAACGATTCGTCCCCGGCCGGGAGTTCAACCTCTCGCTGCTGGGCGTCGCGGAGGGCGGCCGCGCGGAGGTCCTGCCGCCCGCGGAGATCAGGTTCCTCGGCTTTCCGTCGGACAAGCCGCGCATCGTCGGCCACGGCGCCAAGTGGGCGGAGAACTCCTTCGAGTATCGAGCCACGCCGCGGTCATTCGATCACGCCGCCGAGGATGCCCCGCTCCTGCGGACGCTCGCCGCTCTCGCCCTCGAGACGTGGCACCTCTTCGGGCTGGGCGGGTACGCGGGTGGACGTTCGCGTCGACGAACGCGGTGCCCCGTGGATTCTAGAGGTCAACGCCAACCCTTGTCTCGCGCCCGACGCGGGCTTCGCCGCCGCGCTCGTCCGCGCGGGGCTGGAGTACGACGAGACGATGGATCGCCTCCTCGACAGCGCCCTGGCCGGAGCCTCGGCCGCTTCCACGGCGCCACGAGTAGGAGTAGGAGATCCGACGTGTTCCGCATCCGGCGAATCCACGACGACGCTCTGCCCGTCAACCGCGCTGCCCTGGCGCAGGTGCAGGAGCTGTTTCGAGCGCAGTTCGCCGGAGCGCCGCCCGAGGACATCGATGAGCTTCCCGACCGGCTGGGCAACCCGTTCAAGAAGCGGTTTCGCACCGTGCTCTACATCGCGGAGAACTCCCAGCGCCGAGTCGCCGGCTTCGCGGTCGTCCTGCACGATCCCGACGTTGAAATTCTCCTATCTCGACTATCTCGCCGCCAGCGGATCCGGTCGGGGTGTCGGTGCGGCGCTGTACGAGCACGTTCGCGAGGAGGCGAGGCAGCGGGGTGACTGTGGCGTCTTCTTCGAATGCCTGCCCGACGATCCCGAGGCGTGTCCCGATCCGGCCCTGCGCAAACAGAACGCCGCCCGCTTTCGCTTCTACGAGCGCTATGGCGCCCGACCGATCATCGGAACCGCGTACCAGACACCGGTTCCGGACGGGGACGACGACTGCCTCCCCCACCTCGTGCTCGACGGGCTGAGCGCGAAGCGTCCCTTGTCGGCATCGCTCGTCAGGAAGGTCGTCCGGGCGATCTTGGAGCGCAAGTACGAGCATTGTCCGCCCCGCTACGTCGACCGCGTCTGCGCCTCGTTCCGCGACCCGATCGAACTGCGGCCGTTCCGGTATCTTCAACCCACTGCGGCGCAACCGGAGCCGGCGCCGACACCGTCCCGACCGCGGCACGCAATCGTGATGACGGTCAACGACCGGCACTACATCCACCATGTGCGAGAGCGGGGATATGTCGAGGCGCCGGTGCGGATCAAGGCGATTCTCGCGCAGCTCGAGCCTTCGGGCCTTGTCGAGACGATCGCGGTGCGCTCCCATCCGCTGAGCCGAGTCGAAGCCGTTCACGACCGCAGCTTCATCTCCTACTTGCGGCGCGCGTGCGCGGCCACGCCCGAGGGCGTGTCGGTCTACCCCTACGTGTTCCCCATCCGCAACGCCACCCGCCCGCCGCGGGAGATCTCCGTCCGGGCCGGCTACTACAGCATCGACACCTTCACGCCAATCAACCGCAACGCCTACCCCGCGGCGATTCGGGCGGTAGATTGCACGCTCACGGCCGCCGATGCCATCGTTGCCGGGCGTCGACTCGCCTATGCCCTGGTCCGACCGCCCGGACACCACGCCGAGCGCTGCTCCTTCGGCGGGTTCTGCTACTTCAGCAATGCCGCGATCGCGGCGCACGCGCTGAGCGTCTACGGCCGCGTCGCCATGCTCGATATCGATTATCACCACGGGAACGGCCAGCAGGACATCTTCTACGATCGCTCCGACGTCCTGACCGTGTCGATCCACGGATCGCCGGACTATGCCTATCCCTATTTCACCGGGTTCGCCGATGAACGTGGGACCGGCGCCGGGGAGGGCTTCAACCTCAACATTGAGCTGCCCGAGGTCCAGGATGGGACGCAGTACCGTCGCGCCCTCAAGCGCGCCCTCCGGGAGATCGTGGCGTTCGATCCGATGTTCCTGGTCGTGCCGCTCGGCCTGGACGTTGCCAAAGGCGATCCGACCGGCACGTGGTCCCTCGGCGCCTCGGACCTCGAGGCGAACGGACGCATGATCGGGGAGTTGGGCCTGCCGACGCTGATCGTCCAGGAGGGTGGCTACAACACCCGGACGCTCGGCATCAACGCGCGACGCTTCCTGGCCGGGCTCGTCGAAGGTACGCCGCGGTGACCCGTTCCCGGGACATCGGCGAGGTCGATGCCTTTCGCAGCACGCTGGGCCACGCCGATCTGCCGGTGATCCGTGACCTGGTGGCCGCGACCGGCGTCTTCAGCGCGGCGGAGATCGCGCTCGCCCTCGAGCTTGCCGCGGAGCGGCTCGAGCGCGGCGCCGAGTGGGGCTATCACTTCCTGATCGCGGAGCGCGGCGGGTGCGTGGCTGGCTTTGCGTGCTACGGGCCCATACCCGCCACGGCGGGGAGCTACGACCTCTACTGGCTCGTCGTGGCGCCGGAGCACCACCGCTCCGGCCTCGGGCGCGACCTGGTGCAAAACGTCGAACGGAGCGTGCGCGACGCTGGAGGCGATCGGCTGTTCGTCGAGACCTCGAGCCGCGCGTGCTACGCACCGGCGCGTGAGTTCTACCTGCGCTGCGGTTTCCGGCACGTGGCAGCGCTGCCTGACTACTACGGTCCCGGCGATGACGAGATGGTGTACGTCAAGGTTCTTGAGGCAACGTGACACCCACATGCCGCGCCTTGCGACGGATCAGCATCAGGTTCCTCGAATAGACGGCCCATCCAACACACTGCCCGATCGCGCCCACGGGTTCTCCCCGGAGCAGGAAGTACACGAGCATCAGGGAGGCTCCGACAAGGCTGACCCACCAGAAGGCAACCGGCATGTGCGACTCGCCACGTCGCTCGATCGCGATCCACTGGACGAGCCACCGAGCGAAGAAGAGCGATTGGGCGCCGAGCCCGAACACGATGAGCCACAGCTCCCAGGCGGAATCAACGTGCGCCCATTCCAGAAAGCTGTCGAGCATCACACGCACTCCGAGCGAACGGATACCGCGGCAGAACGGCACTCTTCGAACGCCACTGGCCGGCGCCGGCGGCGCATCCAGCGGACTGCGAAGCAGTCGACCAGACCGGGGATCGCTCGATTCCAGACTCCGTACTTCGCCACGCCGGCAACCCGCGCGGTGATGGACCGGCACTTCGATCACGCGGTAGCCGAGCTGTCGCGCGGTGACCGGGATGAATCGGTGCATGCCCCGGAATTCCAACGGTAGGCGAAGGGCGACTTCGCGGCGCATCACGCGGAGCGAACAGCCAGTGTCGCGGATGGTGTCGCCGAGGATCATCCAGCGGAACGCGCGGCCCACGAAGGAGCTGACGCGGCGGACGATCGTGTCGCGTCGGTTCTGGGATCGGTCGCCCTGCACCAGATCGGCGTCCTCCTGATCCAACAGAACCACGAGCCGTGGAATGTCCGCCGGATCGTTCTGCAGATCGGCATCGAGGAGGGCGATCATCCCGCCGCGGGCGGTACGAAAAGCGGCGTGGTATGCGGCGGACTGCCCGTTGCCCCGGCCGGCGGGTGTTCGCAACATCCGAATCACGCGGATCTCCGGGTGGCGCGACTGCGCGGAGAGCATCCGCTCGAGCGTGCCATCGGTGGAACCGTCGTCAACGAGGACGATCTCCCACGAATAGGACGCATCGGCGAGCGCACTGGCAATCTCCTCGACCAAAGGGTCGATGTTGTCCTCCTCGTTATGGGCCGGGGCCACGACGGAAAGATGCACGCTGCTCATGACTTGAATCCGGATGGCTCATGAGATCCGGGGGAACCGGATCGGGGGCTGGTGGTGCGCCGACGTACGCGAACGATGGCGGTCGGAATGCTCAACCCATCAAGCTGCTTCGTCAACCACCTCGACCAGTCCGTTGAAAGAATCAGATCACGACCTCAGCACGATCACTTCCGCCCCGGCAGCACCGCACTCATCTGGCAGAGCACTTCTTCAACGGGCTGCTAGATCCAAGTGCCATAACTGTAAGCGATTCTTCACTCCATCGTAGTCCTGTTGAATCACGATCTTGCGGTTCGCGTGAGACGGCAGCTCGGGCTCCGGATCGGTCGCATCGACGAGCATCCAGGCCTGCTTGGTGCCGGCCGGAAGTGTCCCGAGTCCCGCGGCCTTGCGGACCTGCCTGATGGACCGGTGCAGTGTGAACTGCTCCTCCGCCCAGTCGTCGTACCATCCCAGGAGGTCGTCGGCCGGAGCAACGGAGGCTCCGACTCGCCGGGCGAAATCCGCGCGTTCGAATCTCGAGTCGCTGTGCAACGCACCCGTCTGCTGCGCGGCTGCGAACGCAAGGGCCGCGAAGCAGGACACCGCCGCCGCCATACCCACATTGCCCAGCCGGATTCGAGAAGCGGGCAAGACGACCATCGCCAGGGCGACACAACCCAGTGTTGCAATGACGACCGCGGCCGCGATCGCGCCCGGCCGGTCGCTCCGACCCAGGAGCATGCCAACCAGGACCGCCGCCACGACGATCACGTGCAGCACGAGCGTCGCGATCCACTTTCGCTCCGCGCTGCGGGCCGCAAGCTCCTGCGCAAGCTGGACCACCGCCGCCGACATCAGCACGATGATCGGTGCGAGCAGCGGCAGCATGTAGTACCAGCGACGGCCGAAGGAGAACGAGAGGAACAGCATGCCGAGCACGACCAGCCACCAGAGTCGCATCGCGCCTCGACGGTTCTCGATCGCCTTGTTCCAGGGGGTCAAAAGCGCCAGCGGATAGGCCACGACCCAAGGCAGCACGAGCCCCCCCGTTCGGTAGAGGTAGTAGGGATCGAGGATCTTCCACCAGGCCCGGCTGCCCGCCCCGTAGCGATCGAGCGTCTCGACCCGCCAGATCTGCTTCGCCTCGGGAACCCGAAGCCAGATGAAGATGAACCACCACGATGAGAGCAGCAGCGCGATCGTCACCCCGGACCAGACGCGCGTGGCCCGCAGGGCGAATCTCAGATCCTTGCTGGCCGCGGCGCCCACGTACCAGCCCACGACGGTGATGAGTGGAAGCTGCGGCCCCTTCGCCAGGACGGCAAGCCCGAAGGCGGACCAGCCGAACCACGCGGCCAGTCTCGATCGCCCTTCCCGGGCCGGTTGACCGTGCCACCGTTCCGCGGCGCAGAATCCAAGGATTCCGGCGGTGCACAGCGCCGCATAGACCATCTCGGGCCGAGCGCTGTGCGTATAGGCGAGATAGCCGCCGCTCGAGGCCATGAGCAAGCCTGCAAGCAGCGCCGTTCGGCGGTCGAAGAGCACCAGAGCGATCGCGAGGGTCAGGAGCGACAGTGAGACTCCGCCGATCGCCGAGGGCAGTCGCGCCGCGAATTCGCTGACCTTCCCGTCTTCATCGATGACGCGGCCGGCCGCAATCGTGAGCCAGTAGTTGAGCGGCGGCTTCTTCAGCCTCAGGGAGTCGTTGAAGTACGGGACGAGCCATTCGCCACGGCTCATCATCTCTTCCGAGGTTCGTGCGACGTAGATCTCGTGTGCGTCGAGGGGGAGGGAGGACCCGATGCCGCTGAATGCGGCGAGAGCCGCCACGATCGCAACGGCAGCCCAGGCACCGATCGTCAGCAGGAGATGATCCGAGGCAGTCCTCATTCGAACTCCAAGCGTGGACAGGTGTGGCTTCGGCCGCGTGCGCCGCTCCCACTACCACCTCCAGCGCGGACAGGATATCACGCCAAGCGGCAAGGGACTGTGGCCGGAGGAGGCTGATCGGACGATGCCTCGGTGTACGCTGGCCGGCGATGGACTCGAGGCGTCCCTCGCTCGCACATCCGCGCTGCGCGGAGGCTCCAGATAGAATGGCCAGACTCCTCGCCCAGCCTGTTCAATCAAGACGTCCTGTCACGACGAGATGCTGCAATTCACCCAGAGACTGCCAAAGCCCGCGACCCAGTGGGTTCGCCGTCTCCTGATCGCCGTGCTCGTGGGAGCCGTGGCCGGCCTCGCGGCGGCGCTCCTGGATTGGGCGATCGAGCTCGGATCCAACGTGCTCGTGGGCCGATTTACCCACTTCGGGACGGCCGAATTCCTTCACTTCGACTGGCGGATCGTCCTTCTTCCTGCGGGTGGCGCTCTTGTTGCGGGCGTACTGGTGCAGCAGTTCGCGGGACGTTTTCGGGAGCAGGGTGTCGAGCTGGTGACGCGTGCGTTTCATCGCACGCTCGGCCGCCTGCCGCTTCGCGGTCCGGCAGTCAAGGGAGCGGGTGCCGCGCTCGTCATTGCATCCGGTGGCTCAGCCGGCCCCGAGGGACCGATCGCGGCACTCGGCGCTGCACTGGGGTCGTGGATCGCAGACCGGCTGCCGCTGACGCCTCAGGAGCGGCGCTACTTCCTCATCGCCGGCTGTGCCGCCGGAATCGGAGCGATCTTCCGCTGCCCGCTGGGCGGTGCCCTCTTTGCCACGAGCATCCTCTATAGCGAGCCTGAATTCGAGAGCGAGGCGATCGTTCCCTCCTTCGTCGCCTCCGTCGTCGGCTACTCGACGTTCATGCTCATCTGGGGATTCAAGGGCCCGATGCTGCCGGCAGTCGACTCGTTGCATTTCTCCTCGCCGATGGATCTTCCGTGGTATGCACTCCTCGGTGTGCTCTGCGGGCTCGTCAGCATCTTCTTCCACTATTGCGTTCGCTCGGTCGAATTCTGCGTCAGTCGGCAGCGGTTGCTGCCTCGCTGGACGCTTCCCGCCATTGGCGGCCTGGCCACTGGACTGCTCGCCTGTCAGCTGCCGCAGGTCATGGATTCCCGATACTTGTTCCTGCAGAATGCCCTCGATGGGCAGCTCTTCGACGTGCACGGTCCCGCGCGAGACTGGACGACGTGGGCCGTCCTGTTCGGCCTCGTCGCGTTGGCGAAGTGCCTCGCGACCGCATTCACGGTCGGCACCGGCGCAGCCCGGTGGAATCCTCGGGCCGAGCGTCTTCATCGGAGGCGCCGTTCGGCGCGTGCCTGGGGGCGGCAGGGCACGCATTCCTACCGGGCACCTTCCCCGACGAGCTGCGCCTCGCCCTCATCCCAGTCGGCATGGCCGGCGTGCTCGGCGCGACCATGCGAGTTCCAATTGCTGCGATCGTCATGACGACGGAAATGACGGGCAGCTTCGGACTCATCGCCCCCCTGATGCTCGTCTGCATCGTCTCCTATCTGATCGGCCGCCGCTGGGGACTCAATTCCGAGCAGGTTCGAACGACGGCCGATTCGCCGACGCATGCCGCAGATCCAGTTGTCCACTTGCTCCAATCCTGGACCGTCCGCCAGATCATGCATTCGGTCTGGCCAATGACGGTCAGTCCACAGTCGACGCTGGACGAAGTCATCACGCGACTCGAACCCGGATCGCGACCGGTGATCGCCGTCGCGGAGAATGGCCAGCTCCGCGGCGTCATCTCGGCGACGGATCTCGGCAAGGTGCTCGCCGCCACGCCGGCCCCCGGACTTCTGATCGCCGCGGACATCATGACGAGCAAGCTGGTGACCCTCCAGGAGAGCGAGGACGTCTACACAGCCCTGACGACGTTCACGGACGTGGATCACGAGACGCTTCCCGTGATGTCCGGGGGACGTGACTCCCGATGGGTTGGAATGCTCTCCCGACGCGACGTGATCGATCGGCTGCAGAGCGCGATCAAGCGTTCGCATGAAGCGGCGTTCGAAGAGCATCTGGGCCTGCAGGCGATCCGGGACATTGTCCGGATCGATCAACTCATCATGGCTGTACCGGGACAGCATGCTGACATTCAGCGACTGTTCGTCCCCATGGACGTGGTTGGCAAATCACTCCGGGACAGCGACTTTCGACGCCAGTTCAACGCCCAGGTGATTGCAATCGAGGAGCGTGACGGCACGCTCCAGTGTCCGCCTTCCGTCGATCGCCCTCTGACAACCGATCTCCGCCTGCTCGCGGTCGTGTGGAAGCCTCGAACTGAAGGATGATCTCGTGCCGTTCCCTCGGGTCCAGGGCGCGCGCCTCGGCCAGAACCTGACGCTTGCCCAGTCCGTATCATCCACGCTGTCGCAAACCGGACGTCACCGCACACGGGCAGCCCGTTGAAGAAATCGGATCAGCACCTGAGCACGATCATTAGCAGCGCACTCATCTGGCGGAGCACTTCTTCAACGCACTGCCGGAGGGGCCTGGAGGATCGGCAATGAAACTGACGGCCAAGCTGGTGATGGCGATCCTCGTCGGCATCATCACCCTGATCACGTGCGACGCGGTCTTCTCCGTCCGCGCGCCGTCAACCTCTTTGAAACCGACATGCGAAGCGACGCCGAGGCGATCGTCCGCGTGATGCGACCCGTCGTCGAAGATGAGTGGGCGACGAACGGTCTCGAGCGAAGCAGGAGGATCATCGAGGACGCCAACCGCGAGGACCAGGCGCTTCATTTCCGGTGGGTGTGGCTGGACGCTTCCGCTGGCGATCCGTTTCGCCCGCAACTCCTGCCCGCCCGGATCGAGCCCGCCTGCCGGGGTCTCGATCAGACCATTCGAGGTCGGGGGTTCGACGGACGGGAGTACCTATTCACCTACGCACCGCTCGTCGGCCCGGGCGAGCGACCGGCGGCCCTCGAGCTCGCCGAATCAGTTGCCTCGATGGATGCAATCGCCCGCTCGATCCGCAACCGAGCCTTCGCGCTCGCAGCGATCTCCGTCGTGCTGGGAGTCGGCGTGGTCGCGTCCCTCGGCATCTTGATCGTTGGGCGCCCACTCGATGCCATCGTTGCCAAGATCCGGCGGGTGGCCGGTGGCGATCTCGAGAAGCCGCTGGAGGTCCGTGGCCATGACGAGCTGGCTGAGCTCGCGACGTCGGTCAATTCGATGTGCGATGATCTGGCCGAGGCCCGCGAACGGCTCCTGAGAGAGACCATCGAGCGGATCAAGGCGGTCGAGCAACTCCGACACGCGGATCGCCTGGCGACCGTGGGAACGCTTGCGTCCGGGATCGCCCACGAGCTCGGCACACCCCTCAACGTCGTGGCGGGACGCGCCGGACTGATCGCCAAGGGATCACTGCCCGCAGAGGATGTCCTCAAGAGTTGCGAGGTCATCCGGACGCAGACGAACCGGATGACGACGATCATCCGCCAGCTCCTGGATTTCGCGCGACGCCAGACACCAGCGATGTCCATGATCGACGTCCGCGCGCCCCTGAGTGAATCCGTGGAGCTCATGCGGCCGATCGCGCACGAACGGCGTCGAGATCGCGTTTTCGCCGGTCGCCGAACCTCCGCCCGTCTGGGTCGATGCGGGACAATTGCAGCAGGTTCTGACCAACCTCATCATGAACGCCATCCAGGCAATGCCTTCCGGCGGTCGTATCACGCTTGGATTGGCGACAACGCACGCCAAGCCGCCCAAGGGGCACGACGGCCTCGAAGGCCAGTATCTCCGCATCGACGTGAAGGACGAGGGCGAGGGAATCGGCGACGAGCAGTTGCGACACATCTTCGATCCGTTCTTCACGACGAAGGACGTCGGGCAGGGTACCGGACTTGGCTTATCGATTGCCTACGGTATCGTCAGCGATCACGGTGGCTGGATCGATGTCCGGAGCCGGCGCGGTGAGGGCACCTGCGTCTCCGTCTTACTTCCCCTGGAGAACGCCCCATGCCCGGTCGAGTCCTGATCGTCGACGACGAACAGCCCATGTGCGATCTGCTGAGGGAAGACCTCTCCCTGCGCGGCTTCGATGTCGTCTCACGTACGTGTGCGCAGGAGCGCTCTCATGCCTGAGCGAACGTGAGATCGATGTGGTCGTGACTGATCTCAACATGCCGGGTTTGAGCGGACTAGGACTCTGCGAGCGAATCATGACCAACCGTCCCGACGTGCCGGTGATCGTCGTCACCGCCTTCGGCAGCCTGGACACGGCCGTCTCCGCCATCCGCGCGGGAGCCTACGACTTCGTCACCAAGCCGATCGAGATGGACCTGCTCGCCCTGACGCTGGAACGGGCGATCGAACGGCGTCGCCTCGAGGAGCGGGTGGCGCATGCTGAGCGAATCGGCGACGCGGTCCCGTCCGTTCGACCAGATCCTCGGTCAGAGTCCTGCCATGCAGCGTTTGTTCGATCAGATGAGCCGCATCGTCCAATCGGAAGCTCCCGTCCTCATCACCGGCGAGACGGGCACGGGCAAGGAGCTGGTGGCCCACGCGCTCCATGATCGAGGGCCGAGGAGCAAGCAGCCCTTCGTGGCCGTCAACTGTGCGGCCATGCCGGTGACGTTGCTCGAGAGCGAGCTCTTCGGACACACCCGCGGTGCGTTCACGGACGCACGCGCGTCGCGCGACGGACTGTTCCAGACAGCGCACGGCGGAACGCTGCTCCTCGACGAGGTGGGCGAGATGGACCTGACGATCCAGCCCAAGCTCCTGCGCGCCCTCGAGACCGGGAACATCCGCCCGGTCGGAGGGGACGAGATCACCAAGGTCGACGTGCGTGTCATCGCGGCCACGAATCGCGATCTGGAGACGGCGATCGAGGATGGTCGCTTCCGCGAAGATCTCTACTACCGGATCAACGTGCTGCCGATCGATCTTCCGCCACTGCGCTCTCGCGGAACCGATGTGCTGCTTCTCGCCCAGCACTTCATCGAGCAGCTCGCGACTTCGGCCGGCAAGTCGATTACCGGCCTGACGAGACCGGTCGCCGAGCGACTCCTGTCCTACTCCTGGCCCGGGAACATTCGCGAGCTTCGGAACACGATCGAGCGCGCCGTCGCGCTCGCACAATGCGATCAAATCATCGTCGACGACCTGCCCGAGAAGATCCGCGACCATCACGATGCCAAAGTCCTGGCCACCGGCGACGATCCGGCTGAGCTCCGAAGCCTCGAAGCGATCGAACGCGAGTACATCCTGCACGTGATGAAGGCCGTGAACGGCAACAAGAGCCTGGCGGCCCGAATTCTCGGCCTCGACCGAAAGACGCTCTATCGCAAGCTCGAGCACTACGCCAAAGATCGGGAATAGCCGGCCTCGGTCCGGTTCGCCCTCCGAGTCACCCCAATTTGCCGCAGGTGTGACAGAACGCCACAGTCGACGAGCAGACGGCGACGCGTCTCATCGCCGAATCTGGACTGCCGTCTCCTGGCACACTTGTTGCTCGCTCTGACAACGAGGAGGTCACACGAATGCGCGAGCCACAGTCAGGAGCAGAGACGACGATGACGCGGACCCAATTCACCAACGGTTCGACGGACTCTCGGTCCCGATCGCCCCGAATCCTTCTCGCCGAAGATGACGACGCCCTCCGCGAGCTGCTTGCCCTCTCTCTCCGAGCGAGCGGTCATCTCGTGGTCGAGTGCCGCAGTGGGATGGACGTGGTCCAGCGGGTCAGCGACTTCGTGCTGTCGCACGAACCGATCGAATTCGACCTCGTCATCTCGGACATCCGAATGCCCGGTGTCACCGGCCTGGAAGCCCTCGAGTGCATGCGCGGGTTCGAAGGCTGGCCGCCGACCATCTTGATCACGGCCTTCGGCAACCAGGCCACGCACGAGGAAGCCCGGCGCCTTGGGGCAGCGGCGATGTTCGACAAGCCGTTCGAGATCGACGACCTCCTGGCCGCCGTCAACAAGCTGCTTCCTCGTGCTGACATGCGATAGACCCAGTTCAATCCCCTCATCAGGAGTTCTTCCCATGATCGCTCGACAAGACATGAAGGAAGGAGAGCATCCGCATGTTCTCTTGGCCGAGGATGATGCCCAGACTCGAGGCATCATCTGCGAGGCGTTGTGCGCTCTGGGATGTCGCGTCACCGAGTGCGGGAACGGAATGGAGTTCTTCAAGCAGCTCAGCCCTCTGCTCCCGCCGCGCGGACCGTTCGATCCTGACCTGATCGTGGTCGATCCGGCCATGAGCGGAGCCGGTTGGCTCGAGGTCGTGGCGGCCGTCACCGCGGACGAAGACCTCCCGCCGCTGGTGCTGATCGGAAACGGACACGGACGCGAGAATGACCTTGACTCGCGCCGTCTATCGGTCGCTGCACAGATCGACGACCCACGCGAAGCCGAGACCGTGTGTCGGATCGCACGCACCGCTTCCGGGGAGCGTCGACACCCATCTCTTGAGCAACGAGACGAATCATGTTGGTAATCACCCGTCACACCGGTCAGTCGTTCAAGATCGATGGCGACATCGAGGTGACGGTCGTCGCCGTGCGCGGCAAGAGCGTCCGCGTTGGCATCCGCGCGCCCCAAACGGTCCGAGTGGCCCGCGAAGAGCTCCTTGCGAGTCCCTGCGACCGGCGATCCGTGAGGTCCGGACACGAGCTGGACGAGCGTGGCGCCAACCGGAACGGGCAACCGCGATCGCTGGAGCATCACGATTCGCCAGCCGACCGGCCACGCTCACGTTCTCTCCCAACCCGCGATTGCGAGCGTACTCCCTCAAAGGTCGAGTCTCATTACATTGCACGGTGACGAGCGCTGCCATCGTGGTCCGTCGCCTCCGTGCCTCTGGCGCCGTGGATGGATAACCGGCGCCTCGCACGCACCGAACGACCCGCCTAGCATGGCCGGTCGTTGTCGCCCGTGCGCCGATCGTGGGGGTGGCAGGTGCAGCACTGGGAGCTCGCGCGGAACGAACGCATGGGTCGGGCACGGTCTTGGATCTTCGGTACGCTCCTCGTCGGCTTGATCGTGGCGATCGTGGCCCTGGTGGTCCGACGTCTGCCCGCGGCCGATCAGGCCAACGACCGCGCCGCCCGCTTGCGGCCGGCTCCGGTCGAAGTCGCAAAGGTCGAGCACGGGCCCATCGAGAACCGCCGTACCTTCAGCGGCGCCCTGGAAGCGGCGGCGCGGGTCACGGTCGCGCCCAAGGTCGCCGGTCGGATCGTGAGCTTGCCGGTCGATCTGGCGGATACTGTTCGGCGCGGTCAAATCGTGGCCACGCTGGACAATGATGAGTATGCCCAGTCGGTCATGCAGGCCGAGGCCGAGCTGGCGGTCGCCAGGGCCAATGTCGCGGAGGCGGCGAGCGCTCTGACCATCGCCGCTCGTGAGCTCGATCGGGTCCGAACCCTGCACGACCGCGGCGTCGCCTCTGACTCCCAATTCGACACGATAACCGCCGAACACCTCTCGAAGAGCGCCGCGGTCGAGGTGGCCAAAGCCCAGGCGACGCGGGCCGAGGCTGCCCTGCAGGCGGCGCGCATCCGCCTCGGGTACACGTCGATCGAAGCCACCTGGTCCGGCAACGACGATGAGCGTGTGGTGGGCGAGCAATTCGCGGAAGAGGGCGACACGGTGGCCGCCAACACGCCCCTGCTCTCGATCGTGCAGCTCGACCCGATTCAGGCGGTCATCTTCGTGACCGAGCGCGATTACGCGAGTCTGTCGCACGGACAGCCGGTCACGCTCTGGACCGACGCGTACCCCGGCCGTCCCTGGTCCGGATGGATCGATCGCGTGGCGCCGATCTTCCGCGAAGGGTCGCGGCAGGCGCGGGTGGAGGTCGGCGTGCCGAACGAAGAGGGCCTGCTCCGGCCCGGCATGTTCGTCCGCGTCGAGACGGTGCTTGGCCGTCTCGAAGCGGCGACGATCGTTCCCACCGAGTCCCTGACGGAACGCGATGGTCAGACGGTCGTGTTCGTCGTCAATCCCGACGGCCGTAGTGTTCGCATGGTGCCCGTCACGACTGGCATTCGCCAAGGCGCGCGGGTCGAGGTGACCGGCGAGGGAATCGAGGGCCGGGTCGTGACGCTCGGTCACCAGCTGCTCGACGATGACTCGGCCATCGTGATCCCGGCGCTCGCGCAGGAGCCCGACCTCTCGAACGCGGACGGCAGTCGCGCTGGAGGCCGAGTGAACATACCCCGCGCGAGCGTTCGGCGTCCGATCTTCACCTCGATGATCACGCTGATCGTGATCGTTCTGGGCGTGATGGCGCTCAGCCAGCTGCGGATAGATCTCCTCCCCGCGGTCGAAATGCCGACGCTCACGGTGCAGACCAGCTACGAAGGCGCAAGCCCCGAGGTGATGGAGCGTCTGGTCACCCAGATCGCCGAAGAGATCATCGCGACGGTGCCCGGCGTTGAAGAGATGAGCTCGACTTCCTCCGAAGGCGGCAGTCGAATACGGGTCACCTTCATGTGGGGAACCGATATCGACGAGGCGGCGACCGACGTCCGGGCCAAGCTGGAGGATGAGCTCGACGAGCTGCCCGATGACGTGGACCGACCGCAGATTCGGAAGTTCGACGTCAATAGCTTCCCCGTGGTGCTTCTCGGAATCGCGAGCCGACTCGATCCGATCGAGCTCACGACGCTGATCGACGAGCAGGTGCGACAGCGCTTCGCCCGGCTGTCCGGGGTTGCCCAGGTGGACCTGTGGGGCGGTTACAACCGCGAGGTCCGAGTGGAGCTCGACCCCGAGCGGGTGCGGGCGCTCGGTCTGCCCTTGAACCGGGTGCTCCAATCCATCCGGGACGCGAACCTCGATTTGCCCACGGGCGAAATCGAGAGCGGCCTCTACGAAGTGACGCTGCGAGCGCCGGCCGAGTTCACGAACCTCGATCAGATCCGCGAGACCGTGGTTGCGATGCGCGAGGGCGCTCCGGTCACCCTCGCGGACATTGCCCAGGTCAAGGATACGTACGAGCGCCTGACCCGCGTCGTGCGCGTCAACGGCGAACTGGGCTTGCGTATGGCCATTCGCAAGCAGGCCGATGCCAACACCGTCGAGGTCTCGCGGCGCATCCTCGCCGAAATCGAGCGAGTAGAACCACGACTTCCCTCAGATCGAGGTCTTCCCGGTCATCAACCAGGGGAACTTCATCGAGCGCTCGATCCGGAACGTCGCGAACTCCGTGCTGTACGGTGGCACGCTCGCCGTCCTGGTGCTGATCTTCTTCCTCCGGAATCTCCGGAGCACGATCGTCATCGCCTTGTCGATTCCGATCTCCATCATCGCCACGTTCGCGCTGATCTACTTCAACGGCTTCACGCTCAATCTCATGACCCTCGGCGGGCTCGCGTTGGGGGTGGGCATGATGGTCGACAGCTCCATCGTCGTGCTCGAGAACATCTTTCGCCGACGCGACGAAGAGCACGAGGATACGGAGGAGGCGTCGGTCGCCGGCGCGGCCGAAGTCGGCCCGGCGATCGTCGCCAGCACGCTCACCACGCTCGTGATCTTTCTCCCGCTGGTCTTCGTGAAGGGCGTCAGCGGGATCCTGTTTCAGGAACTCGCCTACGTCATCGTCTTTTCTCTGTTGTGTTCCCTGGCCGTGTCGCTCAGTCTCGTGCCGATGCTTGCTTCGAAGCTGCTCAAGTCGCCGGGACAACGGCACGCCGGTCGCCCGCAGTGGATCGATCGGCTCGCGACCGCGGCGGACAACGCGTTCGACGCGCTGGACAACTCGTACCGCGACCTCCTCGACTGGGTGCTCAGGCATCGCCTGGCCACGATCACGAGCGCGCGTCGCGCTCGCCGCCAGTCTGATGCTGCTTCCTCTGATCGGCACCGAATTCCTGCCGCCGAGCGATGAAGGGGAGGTCCGTGTCACGGGCGAGATGGAAGTCGGCACCCGCCTGGATCTGGTCGATCGCCAGACGCGACGCATCGAGGAGGTCGTGTTCGATTCCGTGCCGGAGATGATCGCTTCCGTGACCAGCGTCGGCGCCAGCGGACGGAATCCCGAGGAAGGCACGACGGGGGAGCTCCGCCTTTCGCTGATTCCGCCGCGCGCAGCGGGAGCGTTCGAACGTGGAGATCGCCGACGCTTTGCGCCAATCGCTGTCGGGAACGATTCCGGGCATGGCAATTCGAACTCGGGCCCCGCAGGGGCAGTTCCTCCTGGAGCGCATTCTTGGAGGCGATGAAGGGCTCGTGGTTGAAGTGCGTGGTTTCGATCTCGAGACGCTCCGGGTGCTGAGCGATCGCGTCATGGATGCACTGCGTCAGGTTCCAGGTCTCACCGACCTCGACGCCAGCTTCGACGCGGGCACGCCTCAGGAGGAGGTGCGCATCGACCGCGCCAAGGCCGGCGATCTCGGCGTCTCGGTTCGTGACATCGTCGAAGCCATGGAGACCGCGGTGGCCGGCAGCCGCGCCGGCGATTATCGCACTCACGGCAACTCGTACCGCATCCTCGTGCAGTTCAGGGATGCCAAGAAGCTGTCGCTGGACGAGGTCCTTGACCTGACCATTCGCAGCGAGTCAGGCGAGGACGTTCCGCTGCGGAACCTGGTCACGACCGAATCCGGTCGCGGTCCGACCCTCATCGAACGAAAGGATCAGCAGCGCCTCTTCACCGTGAGCGCCAACATCGCGGGCCGCGATCTCGGGTCGATTGCCGCCGACGTGCGTGCGGCCCTCGAACAGATCCCGCGTCCCGTCGGTTACGAGCTGATCCTGGCGGGGAACGTCGAGGAGCAGGAGAAGGCGACGCACGAGCTGCTCACGTCGCTGCTGCTGGCGCTGGTGCTGGTCTACATGGTGCTGGCCTGCCAGTACGAGTCGCTGCGCGATCCACTGGTGGTCATGACCTCGGTGCCGCTGGCGGCGATTGGCGTCCTGATCACGCTCTTCGTCACGAAGACGACGCTCAACGTTCAGAGCTACATTGGCTGCATCATGCTCGGAGGCATCGTCGTCAACAACGCGATCCTGCTGGTCGACCAGGCCGGACAGCTTCGCCGGCGAAACGGAATGTCGACTCGACTCGCGGTCGCGGAGGCCGGCCGCCGTCGCCTCCGCCCCATCCTGATGACCTCGCTGACGACGGTGCTCGGCCTGGCGCCGCTGGCTCTGGGCATCGGAGAGGGCGCTGACGCCCAGGCGCCGCTGGCGCGAGCGGTCATCGGCGGACTCACGGGCTCGACACTGATCACGCTCGTGCTCGTCCCGGCGGTGTACTCGCTGTTCCATCCCGAACGAGCGGAGGTCGGCGGACGATGACCGGTGCGATGCGCCGTCGGCCCGGCTGGTCCTGGCTCGCGCTCCTGGGCCTGTCGACGTTTCCCGGGTGCGCCCGACGAGATGGCCTGGTATCAGCCGGACTGGAGCCAGGTGCTGCGCGAGGAAGGCGAGCAGAGCATGCCCATCGAGAGCCTGCCTCGCTTCGTGGCGACGGACCCGCCGTCCACTTCCGATCTGGTCGGCGACGGGCCGCTGCAGCTCTCCGTCGAGCAGACCGTGATGCTGGCCCTGCGTCAGAACCGCGATCTGGCCGTCGAGCAGCTGAGTCCCGTCATCGTCGGCGCATTCGAGCAGGTGGAGCGAGGCCAATTCGATCCCGAGCTCTTTGCCGGGGGAGACTTCATCCAGGAAGAAGCGCTCGAGACCTCCCGCTCGACCGGCGAGGAGTTCAACGTTCGGGGCAGCGACGTCGGCCTCATTGGCGGCGTCCGCCAGACGCTGCCCACCGGAACCGATGTCGCGGTGAGCGTCAGCCAGCGCCGCGATGCCTCCAACCGCTCACCGGAGCAGCAGTCGGCCCGCGTCGGGCTCACCGTGACGCAGTCGCTGCTGCGCGGCTTCGGTACGGCCGTCAACCTGGCGGCCGTCCGGCAGGCAGAGCTCGAAACCCTCGCCTCCGTGTACGAGCTGAGAGGCTTCACCGAAGCGCTGCTGTCGGACGCAGAGATCGCCTACTGGCGGTATGTTCTCGCCCAGCAGGAGATCGCGATCTTCGATCGCTCGCTCACGATCGCACGGCAGCAGCTCGAGCAGATCGATCAGCGCATCGAAGTCGGCGTGCTCGCTCCGACCGAAGCGGCCGCGGCCCGCAGCGAAGTCGCCCTGCGAGAGCAGGCGCTCATCGAGGCTCGCAGCACGCTGACGGCTCGACGACTGGAGCTGCTGCGCCTGATCAATCCGACGGCCACCGACTCGCTCCTTCTCGAGGTCGTCACCACCTCCTCCCCCACCATCCAGCCGGTACCAATCGACGATGTCGCCGACCGGATCGAAGTCGCTCGGCGGTACCGCCCCGACCTCAACGAGGCAGAGCTCCGTCTTGAACAGAATCGCCTGGAGACCGTCGTCACCCGAAACGGGCTGCTCCCCCGGCTCGACTTGTTCATCGCCCTGGGCAAGACCGGATTCGCAACCACCTTCCCAGAGTCCTTTCGGGAACTGAACGGACCAACCTACGACGTCACCACCGGCGTGAGCCTGTCGCTGTCTCTCGGCAATCGAACGGCAGAGGGTCGGTACCAGGCGTCGCTGGCCTCCCGTCAGCAGGCCGCCCTGGCCATCGTCAACTTGCAGCAGATCATCGAGCTGGACGTGAGGCTCGCCGTGAACGAAGCGGAGCGGGCACGGAAGCAGATTGCCGCGTCCACCCTGACGCGGCAGCTGCAGGAGGAGACCGTGAATGCGGAGATCGAGCGTTTCGACGTGGGAGCAAGCACGACCCTGCTCGTCGCCCAGGCGCAGCGCGATCTGCTCCAGGCCCAGATCAGAGAGGTCGAGGCGGTGATCAACTACCGCATCGCTCTGGTTCAGCTCTACCTGGCCGAAGGGAGCGTCCTGGAGCGGCGGCATCCGGGTGGTTGATGCCTGATCATCAGCAGTCAAGCGCAAGAACGCGAGCCGAGCAACAACTTCGACGTCCTCTCGGCATGCAGTGCACACCGTCGGCGCCGCCCTACCCCTTCGGCGGTCCCGAGGCGTCCGGTGTGCGAAAGACCCACAGCGCAAAGCCCAGCTCTCGGTGACCCCAGCGCAGGTACAGCGCCCTGTCGGCAAGGTGACGCTTCCGGATTTCGGCGATATCGGGATGCTCAGGGTTCTCGCGTTCGAAGCGGTCGAACGCCGCCATCTGATCGAGCTCATATCGATCCCACTCCACGTCGCTCGATGCCGCCCCCACACCGGCCGCAGCCCCATCCCTCTCGCCGTCTCGTAGCAGCCGTACAGATCGTGGAAGTCTCCGGGGGCCACCTCGCTCCCCGCGCAATACTCCGGTGTGGGCTCGCGAATCCAGTACGGCTCGCCGCTCACGATGAGACCATCCGGCCGCACGAATCCGGCAAGAGCCCGGAGCGTTCCTTCGAACCCGCCCCAGATCCAGGATGCGCCGATGCAGAGGGCCACATCGAACGGCCCACCCTCGGTGAGCGCGTACGCCTCGCCTCGACCGTGGATCAGGGTCAGATCGACGTCTGGAACACGCTCGGCGACGCGATTCTTCGCGCGGGCGAACGCGTAGGGTGACGCGTCAATGCCGACGCCAACGGTGCCGTGCCGTTCGGCGAAGCCGACGAGCATCTCCGCGTGACCGCAGGCGATGTCGAGGACTCGGACTCCTGGACCCAGATCGAGGACGCGCTCCAGCGCGAGGACTCCCTCCTCGGAGATGGGATTGCAGTATGCGTGATCGCGGTGGGTGACGTCGTAGTAGAGCCAGTCATCCACTAGAAACTCGCGATCGCTGCGTCAACGCTCTTCTTGATCGTCAGCACCTTGTGCAGCTTGGTCATCTTGAAGATCTGCTGGAGATCCTCGCGAACGTTGGTCAGCCGCAGGGCCCCACCGTTTGCCTCGACCGATGACTTGAGCACCAGAAGCATGCTCAGGGCGGCGGACGAGAGATGCTGCACAGCGTTGAGGTCGAGGACGACCTTCGTCGGTCGGTCCTTGGCGAGATGCTTCTGCAACTCGGCGCCGAGCGTCTCGATCTTGTGCGCGTCGACCACATCGCGGCTCAGCAGCGTGATGACCTCCACACCCTGACGCTGGAGCACGTCGAAGCGAGGGCTGGTTTCACCGGGCCGTGCCACCTGGTGCTGCTGGTCACCTGGCGTCAAGCCGTAGGGCGTCGCATTCTTGCTGGGTTCCATGTCGAACAATGATACCCCAACCGCCGGGCCGCTCGGCACCGGACAGCCCTCTCTGTCGGATTACGCGCCTGCATACTCGGCGTAGTCCGGATACCAGTTCATCTCGTCCACGGCTCGCTCGATCTCGTCGTCCTGGAAGAGTCGGCCGAGATTCGTCCGCCGCGCCTCGCGAGCCACCTCGATCGCGATGCGACGCGAGACGGAGCGCAATTCACTAGGGTCCGGATACAGCGATCCGCTCTCGAATCGGTCCCGCGAGACCATCCCGGCTGCCGTCCGCGCCGCCACGAGGAACATCGAGTCGGTCACCTGCCGCGCCTCGGCGACGATGGCACCCAGCCCGACGCCCGGGAAGATGAAGACGTTGTTGCCCTGTCCGATGTCGATCGTTCGGCCGTTGTACTCGACCGGCGCGAACGGGCTGCCCGTCGCGACGATGCGCGACCATCGGTCCACGAGATCGCCTCGCTCCGGCGTGCACTCCGTCTTCGACGTCGGGTTGGAGAAGGGCAGGATGATCGGCCGCTCGACGTGCCGGCCATCTCACGGATCACGTCCTCCGTGAAGGAGCCCGGCGTCGCGCTGGTGCCGAGCAGAATCGTCGGCCGCACGCGGCGACCACCTCCGACAGGTCGAACGGTGCCGTTGCCCTCGAACCCGTACCCCTTCATCGTCGGCTGCACTCAGCGCGAAGTCGCGCTTGTACGGATCGTCGATGACTCGACCGTCGAAGACCAGGCCCCGGCGGTCGAGGAAGACCTGAGCACGACGCGCCGTCGCTTCATCCGCGCCATCCTCGATCATCGCCGTCCGCACGAGCCGACCGATGCCGACGCCGGCGGCGCCGGCGCCGAGGTAGACGATCCGCTGCTCGGACAACTTCTGGCCCGTCTCCCGCATCGCCACGAGAATGCCGGCCAGCGACACGCCGGCCGTTCCCTGGATGTCGTCATTGAAGCTGGTGATCCGCAGGCGGTAGCGATCGAGCAGCCGCAGCGCCGTGTTCTTGTGAAAGTCCTCCCACTGCAAGACCGCCCGCGGGAACACCTCCGCGACCGCCTCCACGAAGGCCTCGATGAACTGGTCGTACTGCTCGCCGCGCAGGCGCCGATGCTTCCAGCCGACGTAGAAGCGATCGCGCAGCAGGTCGGCGTTGTCGGTTCCGACGTCGAGGCTGATCGGCAGCGTCAGCGACGGATGGATGCCGGCCGCCGCCGTATAGAGCGAGAGCTTGCCGACGGGAATGCCCATGCCGCCGGCTCCCTGGTCGCCGAGGCCGAGGATGCGCTCGTTGTCGGTGACCACGATGAGCCGGACGTCCGGATTGGGCGCGTTGCGAAGGACTTCGGGAATGCAGTCGATGTCGTCGGGCGTGATCCAGATGCCGCGCGGCCGGCGCACGATGTGGCTGTACTGCTCGCAGGCGAGTCCGACCGTCGGTGTGTAGACGATCGGCATGAGCTCCGCCAGGTTCTCGACGAGCACGCGGTAGAAGAGCGTCTCGTTGCGGTCCTGCAGCGCCGCAAGGCCGATGAACTTCTCGAGATCATCCCGCTTGGCCCGCAAGTGCTCGAGCTCGAGCGCGACCTGCTCCTCGATCGACAGGTGTCGCGGGGGCAGCAGCCCGCGCAGACGCAGCGCGTTCCGTTCCTGCGGCGAGAAGGCGCCGTCCTTGTTCCATTGCGACTCATGCAGCAGCCGCGGCCCGCTGAAGGGCGCCTTGACGCAGGCCTCTCGTGTGCGCGACTCGCGCGAGGCCACGGTGACCGGGTTCCTTTCGACCATGGACATGACTCCGTACCTTTCGACAATTGCGCGATCACGCTTCCGCAGCGTAGGGCGATACGCCACCTGGCGATACCCGAGTTCCGCCCTGTTTTGGAGCCTGGCGTGTCGTGCGGCGACCATCCGTACAGCGAGTGGAGACGTCACGTCGGTTCAGGTATGAGCGTGACCGCCCCTGAGCGGCTACGATTCCCCGTTGCCGGAGCGGCTCTGTCGTGAGATGTCAGCCCAGCGAGGGGGCCGGTCGGGTTCGTGCGAAATCAATCGTCGACTTTCCTCCGCTTGAGAACAACGATTATGCAGATCCAGATCAACTACGGCGACATCGACGGCAGCGATGCCCTCGGCGAGGCCGTCGAGAAGGCCGTGCACAAGGAACTCGCGAACGTTGCCGACCGCATCACCCGCGTCGAGGTCCACCTGCGCGATGACAAGCAGAAGCGGCGCGGGCCCGATGACAAGCGATGCCTGATGGAAGCCCGCATCGCCAGCGAGCGACCGCTGGCGGTCGAAGGGCGCGGACCAGCGACATCTACCGATCGGTCAGCGAGGCTGCCGGCAAGCTCGGACGGGCGGTCACGACGAAGCTCTGATCGTCTGAAGCCCTAGCAGACCCCTCTCCCTCCGCTCCGACAGACTCACGGAGAGCTGCTCTCGCGCCTCGCCTCTTCGCGCTGGCGGGCCTTGAACTCGCGGAGCATTTCCGGCAGGTGACTGATCGCCGCTATCTCCCGGAATGATCGCTTCGCGTTGCGGGCGGGAATACCGTTCCACGTCTCGCCCGGAGGAATGTCGTGCATGACCGCTGAATGACCGGCCAGCCTTGCGCCGTCGCCGATGCGGACGTGATCGCTGATCGCTCACGCCGCCGCCGATCATCACCCCATCGCCGAGGACCGCTGAACCTCCGATCCCCGTGACCGACGCGATGACCGTACAGCGGCCGATGCTGCACGCTGTGACCGACCTGACAGATGTTGTCGATCTTCGTGCCGTCGCCGATCGAGGTGTCGGAGAACTTGCCCCGGTCGATCGTGCATCCGGCACCGATCTCGACGTCCCGGCCGATCCTGACCGTGCCGATCTGCGGAATCTTCACGAGCGAGCGACCATCCGGCGCCGGACGGAAGCCGAAGCCATCCGCGCCGATCGTGACGTTCGGGTGGAGGATGCAGCCGTCACCGATCTCGCACCGCTCGCGGATGACCACGCCGGGCCAGATCGTGCACCCGGTGCCGATGATCGAGTCCTCCAGGATCGTGACCTGGGGATGGACGACCGTCCTCTCGCCGATGCACGCGAGGGCCGATGCTGCAGAACGGGCCGACCGCGACTCCGTGCGAGCCGGGCCTCCGGGATGAACCGCCGCGCGGGGATCGATCCCCACCGGGATCGAAGCCACCGGCGGCGCGAAGAGCTGGAGCACTGCCGCCAGAGCCAGGTCGCAGTCCGCCACCCAGATGAGCCGCACGCCCCACCCCTGCGGACAGATCCAGACCGTCCTGCACCAGGGCCACGGTAGCCTTCGAGCTTGGCCACATGGCGGCGAACTTCGAGGCGCCCACGAACGTGATCTGTCCGTTCGCGGCGCGATTCGACTCTGCTCGATTCCCGTGACCTCGATGTCCGCCGGTCCCTCGAGTCGCCTGGCGACACGATCGCAGATCTCCCGTGCCGTGAAGCTGGCCATGGCTTCGAATCTCGCATTCCGCGGCTCGGAGCGAACCGGCCGCGAAACAGGCTAGCACATTCCTCCAGCGGGCACGACGCGGGCGGGACAACCAGATCGACGCCCCTCCCCGGGTCAATCGGGGCAGGGACCGAACCCCACCAGAAGGGCGAGCAGATCCGTGACGGCGACGACGCCATCGCCGTCGAGATCGGCGGGGCACCCTTCGCACGGTCCCCAGGCAGTCACGAGGGCGATGAGATCGGCGACGTCCACGACCCCTGAGTCATCCAGGTCGGCCAGGCACGGCGGCGCGGTCACCGTCAACGTGACCGGAACGCAATACGTGTTGAAGACCGCCTCGTTCGTCTGCAGCTCGAGCGAACAGCGTACGTTCCCGGGTCCATACCGCTTGCATCGAACGCCAGCGAGAGTAGGAGCTCACCGGTCGCGGCGACCTCGCCCTCGGCCCGCAACGACAGCCAGGACACACCCTCGTCCAGCATCTGGATGACGACGTCCCGCCACCACTCGATCGTGTCGAGGCGGAGGTCCTCGCTAAGACACTTCGGTCCGTTTCGCCGCTCACCGGTCCAGGGATTCGCCAACGGTCGCCCCCCGTGCGACGCGTCACCGGCGTTCGACGGCACCGCGTCCGCGCCGCTCGCCTCAGCCGAGACCGCGCACGTAGATTCCCGTCGCGTCGACCACGAAGGTCGGGCCGTCCGACTGGCTCACGGTGCCCACGACGACGACCCGGGCCATCGGATCCAGGCCCTCCAGTCCCTTGATCGAACCGACGATCGGCCGGCCCGCTGCGTCGACGATCTGCACGGTCGCCATGTTGCGCTGCAGGTTGTCCTTCGGCTCGCAGCAGTAGTCCCAGGGGGTCGGGCACCCGTCGCCGTGCCGCTGCGCACACGTCTTGATCTCCACGTCCGCCACCAGGAACATCGCCGAGCCGGTGGTGAACGGCTCGACCCGGCCACCAACGCGGGCTTCGAACGCGACCTTGTCGCCGACGGCAGCGGTGGTCCGCGCTTCCCGAAGGCTGACGATCTCCGCCGGCGGCTGAGTCAGAAAGAGGTCCGCGGGCAGCGCGGCGACGGTTGCCGCGGCGCGCCAGTGGCCTGCGCCGTGCGGTCGGCCGCCTCGCCTCCACTGCATCCGGCGGCGGAGAACAGGACGGACGTGAGCACGATCGCGGGCGGGATCAAGAGGGCAGGAAGCGAGTTTCGAGTCATGATCAATCTCCTTGCGAATAGAACGAGGCACACGGTGCCGCTGACGGTCAGGCGGACTTGAGGGCTTCCGGAATGGGCAGGGCAGGCATCGCCACGCGGGCGGAATCGCGCCGATCAGCCCGAGGATCAGGCCGGTCAGGAGTCCGGCGAGCAGAACGGGGCCGTTCACCACGAGGCCGAACGCGCCCATCGAGTAGCGGATGGAAAATCCGTCGAGCACGAGCAGACCGATGATCCCGCCGATCACGGCGCCGGCGGCGTTGGCCAGCACCGACTCCTGAAGGAGGGAATACACGAGCGCCAGCCGCCGGTAGCCCAGCACCTGCAGCGTACCGAGCTCGCGGACCCGGGCCGCGAAGGCCGCATAGAGCGTGTTGAGACCGCCGAGGACGCCGCCCAGCGCGATCAGCGCCGCGGTGACCACGACCATCGCCCGGATGGGCCCGAAGAAGGCGGCCAGCTGCCGGTAGTACTCGGCGCTCACCGATCGCGGACAGCTCCAGATCCAGTCGCTGCGCCGCGAAGGTCTCGACGTTCGTGAGCGAGCCGCCGTCGGTCCCGCGTCGAAGGTCACGACCACGCAGGAGAGCGAGTCGCGCTGGGCGACGATCTGCAGATCCGTCAGCGGGCACCAGAGCTCGGCGTCCATGACCGATCTGCGGCGCCTCGAAGCGTCCCGAGATGGTCAACGGCGATCTCATCGATGAAGAGCGTCGAACCCACCGCCAGCCGCTCCTGCTCGACGCCGAGCTTGGCCGCCGCCATGCTGCCGACCAGCAACTCGTTTCGACCTGCCTCGGCGCCCGACCCTCGACGATGCGCACCTGCTGATGGACGAGGAACGCCGAGGCGGTGATGCCGCGGATGAGGCTGCGCCGACCGTCGGCCTCCCTCGGATCCACCTTGACGAGCATCGCCTGGTGGATCTCCGGAGAGACGTACGGGACGTTGAGCCGCGTGCGAATGCCCGGCAGGGAGGCCGCCACGATGGTCGAGACGCGCATGTCGATCTGGCTGCGCTCGATGCTCTCTTCGCTTCCCGAGCCGAGCAAGACGACGTTGTCGTCGGATCCCGTCACCCGCAGTGACTCCTGCATGCCGACGACGAAGGCAGACGCCGCCAGGACCAGGAGCACGACGAGCGTGCTTCCGGCAAGGATGAGCAGCAGCCGCAGCGGAGAACGCAGCAGGTTGCGGACGGCGTATTCGAAGGGCAGCGTTCGCATCGGAGTCTCCTGCTGCGTCAAACGGCTCGGAAACAGGCGGCGATCTCGCGGCGCGAGGCCTCGCCAGGCCGGCACGAGGCCCGCGGCCACGCCCAGCAGCACCGAGATCGCCAGCCCGGCCAGGAGCATGGACGGATCGGAGGCGATCTTCGACGTTGAGGCCTTCCATCGTCATGCTGAACCGGCCGCGGCTGACGACGACGTACGCCGCCGCGGCGCCGAGTCCGCCGCCCAGCACGCCGAGCACCACCCCCTCGGTCACGATCAGCCGCGCCGACGAGGTTGCCCGAGTACCCGAGCGTCTGCAGGACGGCGTGGTCGCGGATCCGATCCTGCACGGCGAGGACGATCGCGTTGGCCACCAGCGCAAAGACGGCCGCCAAGGCGCCCCAGCCGAGCCACGACGCGAAGCTGACGATCTGCAGGATATCGGTGGCCGCCCGAGCCACGAACGCCTTCTCCGGGCTCGTGAACGTCGGATCCTGGTCGTGCGCGAACTCCTCGTCGATCGCCGTGGCGACGGGCTCCAGAAGCGAGGGGTCGGTCACCTTGACGTTGAACTGGGTCACGATCCCGCCCGTTCCTCCGCGCTCTGCCGCTTCCTGCACGAACGCGAGATGCGTGTACGCCACGTTTTGATCCTGCGGCTCGTCGCTGCGGAAGATACCCGCGACGTAGACCGTGATGCCGGCCGCCGTCAGCCGGTCGCCCAGCTTGATGCTGCGCCGTCGCGCGAGCGACTCGCCGACCAAGGCGCCGTCACCCCGTCTTCGCCACTCTTCGGCCGATCCGTCGAGCAGCTCGAAGCGCGGCACGTACTGGGTCAGGAACTGTTCCGTGCCGACGCCGCGGAAGGTGACGACGTCGAGCGAAGCGCGGCAGTTGGAGACGAGAATGCGCACCGGTACGGCGCTTGCCACCCCGGAGATCGCCTCGATGCGCCGCACGTAGTGCTGGGGCAGCCGGCTGGTGAACGGGCAGTACCGGTTCTCGCGGTAGACCACGAGCGTCGTGTCGTTGGCGGTCACCTCGGTGGCCTGGCGGACGCCGCGTCTGCATCGCCTGCACCGCGCAGAAGAGGAACATCGCCAGAGCGACGCCGAGGATCGTCAGCAGCGAACGCACGCGGTGCCGCACGATGTGCCTGAGGACGAGCGGGATGAACTTCAATCTGACCACGGTCATCACTCCTGCTCGACGAAGCTTGACAACGGCGCCGCCACCGGCACGGAAGCGTCCGAGCCATCCACCCCTTGACGCTCGACCAGACGACCCTTCTCCAGATGCAGCGTCTGATTGGCGTACGCGGTGGTTCTGGGATCGTGCGTGACCATGACCAGCGTCTTGCCGAGCTCCCGGTTGAGCTGCTGCAGCAGTCCCATGACCAGGCCCGCCGACTCCTTGTCGAGATCGCCCGTCGGCTCGTCCGCCAGGATGATGGTCGGATCGGTCACGATGGCCCGCGCGATCGCGACCCGCTGTTCCTGTCCGCCGCGAGAGCTGGCGGGGATAGTGATCGTGTCGATCGGCGATGCCGACGAGTTCGAGCGCCGCCGCGACGCGCTGGTGGCGCTCCCGCTGGGAGATCGCGTGCAGCAGCAGCGGCAGCTCCACGTTCTCGTACGCGGTGAGCACGGGGATCAGGTTGTACAGCTGGAAGATGTAGCCGACGGCGTGCGACGCGCCAGGCGGCGAGCTGCGCAGCGGAGAGGCGGGCGATGTCCTGCCCGTCGACCGCCAGTGAGCCCGACGTCGGCCGGTCGATGCCGGCGAGCAGGTTGAGCAGCGTCGTCTTGCCCGAGCCGCTCGGTCCCATCAGCGCCAGGAACTGCGCCGGCCTCGATGTCCAGGTCGAGCTCCTTGAGCGGCGTGATGACGTTCTCGCCCTTGCGGTAGGTGCGGGTGAGATGACGGCATTCGATGAGGGACATATCAGCGATCTCCGGCGTTCATCTCGAGACTCGATTCGCCGAGCACGCGCACGCGTGCCGCGGCTCCAGATCCGCCGGCGGATTCGCCACCAGCAGGTCGCCGGGCCGCAGACCTTCGGCGATCTCCTGCCACCCGTCGACGCGCATCCCGCCCAACCGGACCGCACGCCGCTCGGCGACGCCCCGGTTGCCCTCGAGCGACCCCACGACGAGCACGGTGGCCTGCCCGTCGCCGAGCCCCTGCAGCAGCCCCGACGGAGCGAAGACTCGCTGCCGAAGCTGGGCGGTCTGCCCCTGCTGCTCCGGCGCCGAGAGGAACCGAACCCGTGCGAGCATCTGCGGCTTGAGCTGCTCGACCGGCTCGTCGATCCCGACCTTCACCTCGACCGTGTTCTTCGCGATGTCCGCCTCGTGGACGAGACGGGTCACGCGACCGCCGAAAGATCGCGATCCGGCAGCGCGTCGACGATGATCTCCGCGAGCTGTCCGACGCCGACGTTCGCGGCATCCGCCAGCGGCACGTCCACGCGGACCTGGAGGGACGAGGGATCGTACAGATGCACGACGTGCGCGGAGTGCTCGGCCCCCTCACTCGCGACGCGGGAGCCGGGCGACACCAGCCGAGTCATCACGACGCCGGCCACCGGCGCCCGAACCACCATGCGATCCAGCCGCAGCGCGGCCTCGTCTCGCGCCACCTCCGCCAGGCGAACGGCCGCCTCCGCCCTCCGGACCGCGGCCTGCGCGATCTCCAGCGCGCGCTGCTCGTCGATGAGCAGCTCGTGGCCCTGTCGAGCCGCGTCCAATTCCGCCACCGCCTGTCGCCGCAGTGCCCGCAGGACATCGGACTCGGCTCGTCGAGACTCCACGACCCTTCTTCGCCCCGGCCGGCTGACGGCGAAGATCGGCCTCGGACACGGCGCGGCTGGTCGAGCAGCTCCGACTTGCGCCTGATCTCGTCTGCGATCACGCGAGCTTCGCCTGTTCGACCAGAAGATCCGCGGCGAGGCGCGCCAGGCCCGCATCGACTTCGGCGACCCGGGCTTCGCTCGTCAGCACGGCCCGGCGCGGCACGATCAGCGTCTCGATGCCCCGCTCCGCCGCCTGGAGCCTGGCCCTTGCCCCTCCAGCTCTGCCTGCTGCAGCTCGAGCATCGCCTCGCCCGCGACAGCGCCAGGCGCGCGTCATCGTCGATCAACCGGGCGACCGGCTCTCCCGCTCCCACCCGCTGCCCTTCCAGCACGAAAACCTCGTCCACGATGCCGTCGGCCAGCGCGGAGGCGTAATGGGATACGGCGCCGGCTGAGCCATCCGGCGCTCGACCTCGACGCTGCCGGTGCTTGCCCCTGCACGCTCTTGACGACGACCGGTACGACCCGACCGTGTGGCGGGGACCAGTCGATCCACGAGGCGGCGACGACCATGGCGTCGCCGCCAGGAAGATCACGCCCGGAACAGCAGCCGCCACAATCCATCGGCACGCGACACTGGAACCGTGGTGCCCTCGGCCGCTCGGGCCGCAGGTCGTGCACCGTGGCGCGGCGCGATGATCTCCAGTGGCGTGGTCAACGTGGATGAGGAGTGCTCCTGCCGCACGGATGTTCGATGGCTCAGCTCCCGCGGTCGGCAGCGCCTGATCGAGCGAGCCACCGGCCGCTCGTTCGAGCTCGAAGACCTGCCGCACCATGGACAGCTCCAGATCGTGAGACGGGCGCGCCGAGGTCTGCTGGCGCTGGCCTCCAACAATTCCGTGAAATCGACGGTGCCCGCCGCGAAGGCGTCCTCCGCAGGCGATGCGTTCTCATCGGCAGCCGCACGATACGGCCTGCAGGTCACCCGACGAGGCGAAGTGAGCCCTGCACGTCGATCGACGCCGTCCGACCTCCTCTGCGATTGCTGGAGCACGTGATCGTTCGTATTCTCGCGGGCCGACAGCTCTGATGCACCGCGCGCGATCTGCGCACGGTTGTCATCGACAGCGGTGGCTGACGGCGATAGTCGGGAAGATCCCCTCCCGGCCGCTGAGTTCTCGCTGGTGGCTCGCTCCGACGGAGACATCCGGCACGACGACCGAGCCGCGCGAGCTCGAGCCGAGCGGCGGCTGCCTTCCTGCCGAGCGCACCGCCGCCACGTCCAGCCGTGTGCCGGCCATGGCCAGGAGCCGTGCATCGTTCAGGCCGGAGCCGATCGACGGCGCTCGGCACCCAGTCATCGATCGCCAAAGTCAGCGCCGTCATCGGCCCGGCCCAGGAGCGAGAGCATGGTCCTGGCCCGCTCGGCATCGACCTTCCGCTGAACGAGCTCGACCTGGGCCTGGAGCAGCTCCACTTCGAGGCGGTTGAGATCAAGCTGCGTGCTCTCCCCCACCTCGTAACGCTGCGCACGAGCTCGAGTGACTTCTCGATCAAGTCCACGTTCTGCCGCTGGAGGACGA
Organism: uncultured Planctomycetota bacterium; assembly: GCA_963697235.1. Lineage (GTDB taxonomy): Bacteria > Planctomycetota > Phycisphaerae > Phycisphaerales > SM1A02 > CAVONJ01. The sequence goes on along the minus strand of CAVONJ010000017.1, from coordinate 1,330 downwards.
CGGCCCGTCCGCGAAGATCACTGCCGCGTGAGCCGTCCGCACCTACGTCACCCGCCCGAGCGCTGCGTCGCTGACCGCCAGCACCTCCCGCTGCAGTTGGGCCTTCCGCTGCGTCGATGCGCATGGGTCGTTGCCAGAGAAACGCGAGCTGCTGAATCACGCCGCGAAGAGCGGCTCCCGCCCCCGCCGTCAATCGGAATCCCCAGCGCGACCGTCACCACGGGTTCGGCAGCAGGTGCGCTGCACCTAGTCGGGGCGGGCGGCCACGATCGCTTCGACCTGCTGCCGCATCGATCGGTTGGCCTGCAGAGCGATCGTCACGGCGACGTCGGACGACAGCGGCTCCCGTCCGCTCCAGAGCGGTACGTCGTGGTCCCACGGCGCATCCCAGTGCGCGTCCAGTCCGATGCGTCTTCGACCGCGGAGGCAGCCATCGCGATGTCCTCCTTCGGATCCAGCGACACGCCAGCCGGCCGGTGCGAGCAGCAGCACGATGAGGGCACACACACACAACGCGCCGCATTCCCGACGGTCTCCGCACAGCGACCCGGCCGCAGTAGATCATCATCAGCTTCTCCCAGCCATCATCGCCAAACGCTCCCAGCACCGCATCGGAAGCCAGTCAATACGATCGTCGCCGGTGAAGATGATCACCAGAACGGTCATCAGGCGCAGCCCAGACACCAGTTCCTCAGCAGGGGCGGTTTGACCAGTTCTCCGGGCCCCGCGCCATGAGGACACAGTCGCGCTGCTACAGCAGCACGCCGCAGCAGAGAGGCGCAGCAGCGTCGGCGGATCGGGTCGTTGATCAGGGTCAAGAGCGGCTCAAGCCTCGGAGGACCATCCATACCGCCGCTCGACATCGTCATCGGCATGACAGCAGCTTGCCCAGCGGAAGAGCGATCAGGAGGTACGTCGTACCCGAGCCAGGGACGAACCCCTTCAAGCAGCAGCCGACTCCGCACCCCTTCGAATCCGGAATTCGCTCGTGACCCCCGGAGGACTCACCTGGCCCCGGGCTCTGCCGGCAGCAACCGGACGCGGACGCACAGGCGGTGCTCGCCGCCGAGCCTTCTCCGCCTACCTGAAGGCTGGCCGCCACCATCTCGACGCGGCAACAGCAGAGCGGCACGCACAGCGCGAGGATGAGGTGCAGGAGCGAGCTTCGTGTTCTGGAGCGGCTGCTGATCATTGCTGTTCATGCAACTTTCGGCGGACCGTTGGAGGAAGTCAAACGAATTCTCCAACCTCATCCCCTTCGGACGGGGGCTCGGCCGGATTCTCGACGACGCGCGGGGAGGCATGTGGGCCGCCAAGATCTCGAGCATGG
>CAVONJ010000016.1:0-12905 GCA_963697235.1 uncultured Planctomycetota bacterium | reverse complement strand
GCCGCCCAGCACACCGAGCACCAACCCCTCGGTCATGATCAGCCGCGCAACGAGGTTGCCCGAGTACCCCAGCGTCTGCAGGATGGCGTGGTCGCGGATGCGATCCTGCACGGCAGGATGATGGCATCGCCACCCGCGCAAGACCGCCGCCAAGCACCCACCCGAGCCATGCCACGAACTGACGACTGCAGGATGTCGGTGGCGGCCCGAGCCACGAACGCCTTCTCCGAGCTGGTGTGCGTCGGATGCTGGTCGTGCGGAACTTCCTCGTCGATCACTCCTCGGCGACCGGCTCCAGCAGCGCCGGGTCGTCACCTTGACGTTGAACTGGGTGACGGTCCCGCCCGGTTCCTCCGCGCTCTGTCGCTTCGCTGCACGAAGTCCAGATGCGTGTACGCCACGTTCTGGTCCTGCGGCTCATCGGAGCGGAAGATGCCCGCGACGTAGACGGTGATGCCGGCCGCGTCGAACCGGTCGCCGAGCTTGAGCCCGCGTCGGCTGGCGACGTCGCCGATCAGGGCGGCGTCGCCCGTGCGGTCGCACAGCCTCGGCCGATCCGTCGATGCAGCTCGAAGCGCGGCCGCCGCTGGGTCGGCCCACTCCTCGGTGCCGGCACGCCGCGGAAGGTGATCACGTCGAGGCGGTGCGGCAGTTGGAGACGAGCATGACCTTCACCGGCATCGCGCTGACCACGCCGGCGATCTCCTCGATGCGCCGCGCGTAGACCTCGGGCAGCCGGCTGGTGGCGGGGCAGTACCGGTTCTCCCGGTAGACCACGAGCGTCGTGTCGCTGGCGGTGACCTCGGTGGCGCCGGCGGTCACGCCCCGCTGCATCGCCTGCACGGCCGCGAACAGGAACATGGCCATGGCGACGCCCCGCCATCGTCAGCAGCGAGCGCACGCGGTGCCGCACGATGTGCCGACGAGACGAGCGGGATGAACTTCAATCTGACCACGGTCATCACTCCTGCTTGACGAAGCTCGACAACGGCGCCACCACCGGCACGGAAGCGTCCGTGCCATCCACCCCTTGACGCTCGACCAGACGACCCTTCTCCAGATGGAGCGTCTGGTTGGCGTACGCGGTGGTTCTGGGTCGTGGGTGACCATCACCAGCGTCTTGCCCAGCTCCCGGTTGAGCTGCTGCAGCAGTCCCATGACCAGGCTGGCCGACGCCTTGTCCAGGTCGCCCGTCGGCTCGTCCGCCACGATGATGGTCGGATCGGTCACGATGGCCCGCGCGATCGCGACCCGCTGCTCCTGTCCGCCCGAGAGCTGGCGGGGATAGTGGTCGTGCCGATCGGCGATCCCACGAGTTCGGCGCCAGCCGCGACGCGCTGGTGGCATTCCCGCTTGGGAATCGCGTGCAGAAGCAGCGGCAGCTCCACGTTCTCGTACGCGGTGAGCACGGGGATCAGGTTGTACAGCTGGAAGATGTAGCCCACGGCGTCCGCTGCACAGGCGGCGAGCTGCGCACGGGAGAGGCGGGCGATGTCCTGTCCGTCAACCGCCAGTGAACCCGACGTGGGCCGGTCGATGCCGGCCAGCAGGTTCAGCAGCGTCGTCTTGCCCGAACCGCTGGGTCCCATCAGCGCCAGGAACGCGCCGGGCTCGACGTCCAGGTCGAGCTCCTTGAGCGGCGTGATGACGTTCTCGCCCTTGCGGTAGGTGCGGGTGAGATGGCGGCATTCGATGAGGGACATATCAGCGATCTCCGGCGTTCATCTCGAGACTCGATTCGCCGAGCACGCCGCAGGCGCCGCTGCCCGCGGCTCCCAGATCCGCCGGCGGATTCGCCACCAGCAGGTCGCCGGGCCGCAGACCTTCGGCGATCTCCTGCCACCCGTCGACGCGCATCTCCACCCAGCCGGACCGCGCGCCGCTCGACGACGCCCCGGTTGCCCTCGAGCGACCCCACGACGAGCACGGTGGCCTGCCCGTCGCCAAGCCCCTGCAGCAGCCCCGAAGGAGCGAAGACTCGCTGCCGAAGCTGGGCGGTCTGCCCCTGCTGCTCCGGCGCCGAGAGGAACCGAACCCGCTGCGAGCATCTGCGGCTTGAGCTGCTCGACCGGCTCGTCGATCCCGACCTTCACCTCGACCGTGTTCTTCGCGATGTCCGCTTCGTGGACGAGACGGGTCACGCGACCGCGAAACACGCGATCCGGCAGCGCGTCGACGATGATCTCCGCCCGCTGTCCGACGCCGACGTTCGCGGCATCAGCCAGCGGTACGTCCACGCGGACCTGGAGGGACGAAGGGTCGTAGCAGATGCACGACGTGCGCGGAGTGCGGGGCGCCCTCACTCGCGACGCGGGAACCGGGGGAGACCAGCCGCGTCATCACGACGCCGGCTACCGGCGCCCGAACCACCATGCGATCCAGCCGCAGCGCTGCCTCGTCTCGCGCCACCTCCGCCAGGCGAACGGCCGCCTCCGCCCTCCGGACCGCGGCCTGTGCGATCTGCAGCGCCTCGCTGCTCCTCGATAAGCAGTTCGAGACTCTGCCGAGCCGCATCGCGGTCGGCAACGGCCTGTCGGCGCAGCGCCCGCAGGACCTCAGACTCCGCTCTCGTGGACTCCACGACCCCCTTCTGCGCTCGGCGCGAAGCTGCAACCGGGCAAGTCGGCCTCGGAGACGGCGCGGCTCTCGAGCAGCTCCGACTTTCGCCCAAGTTCGTCTTCGATCTCGGCAAGCTTCGCGTCTTCGACCAGAAGATCGGCGGCCAGGCGGGCCAGGCCGGCATCGACCTCCGCCACGCGAGCTTCACTGCTCAGGCGCCGCCCGGCGCGGCGCGATCAACGTCTCGATGGAACGCTCCGCCGCCTGGAGCGCAGCCTTCGCTCCCTCCAGCTCTGCCTGCTGCAGCTCGAGGCTCGCCTGCGCCGCGCCAGGCCCAGACGCGCGTCGTCGTCGATCAACCGGGCCACCGGCTGTCCCGCTTCCACCCGCTGCCCTTCCAGCACGAGAACCTCGTCCACGATGCCGTTGGCCAGCGCCGAGGCATAGTGGGGATACGGCGCCGGCTCGAGCCATCCGGCGACCTGGACGGTGACGCTGCCGGCTTCTTCCCCCTGCACGCTCTTGACTACGACCGGTACGACGCGGACGGGCGTCGCGGGGACGAGCCGATCCCACGAGGCGGCGACAACCATGACGAGCACCACCGAGAAGATCACCCCCGGCACGAGCAGCCGCGCGATCCATCGCGAACGCGGCCCGGGCACCGCGGTGCGCTCCGCCGCTCCGGCGGCGAGGTCGTGCACAGTGCGCGGCGCGATGGCCTGCGGTTGCGTGGACGGGGCGGTCATGAGGAGTACTCCTGTCCCGACTCTCTTCCGCGCTCGGCTCCGGCGGTCGCGACGCCCGGATCGAGGGAGCCGCCGGCCGCCCGTTCGAGCTCGAAGATCTGCCGCACCATCGACAGCTCCAGATCGTTCAGGCGCGTCCGCGCCGAGGTCTGCTGGCGCTTCGCCTCCAGCAATACCGTGAGGTCGACCGTTCCCGCGGCGAAGGCCTCCTGCGCGAGCGATGCGTTCTCGTCGGCGAGCCGGACGATCCGTCCCTGCAGATCGTTGACGAGACGAAGTGAGCTCTGCACGTTGATCCACGCCGTCCGGACCTCTTGCTGCGATTGCTGGAGCACTCGATCGACTTCGATCTGCGCAGTCCGCAGCTCTGATGCGCGTGCGCGATCTGCGCGGTTGTCGTCGAACAGCGGTGGGGTCACGGCGATGGTCGGAAAAATCCCTTCCCGGCCGCTGAATTCTCGCTGATAGCTCGCTCCCGCGGAGACGTCGGGCACGGCGCCGAGCCGCGCCAGCTTGAGGCGGGCGACGGCTGACTCCTGCCGCGCCAGCGCCGCGGCCACGTCCAGACGCTGCGCCCCGGCCATCGCCAGGAGCAGTTCGCCGTCCAGGGCCGAGAGCCGATCCACGGCGCTGGGCACCCGGTCATCGGTCGCAAAGTCGAGCGCGTCACCGGCGCGGCCCAGGAGCGAGAGCAGATCGGTCCTGGCCCGGTCGGCCTCGGCTTTGCGTCGAACGGACTCGGTCTGGGCCTGAAGGAGCTCGAGCTCCAAGCGGTTGAGATCCAACTGCGTGCTCTCACCCACCTCGTAGTGCTGTGCATCGAGCTCGAGTGAATCTTCGATCAAGTCCACGTTCTGCGTCTGGAGGGCGACGGCCCGGTCGGCGAAGGTCACTGCCGCATGAGCCATCCGCACCTGCGTCACCAGGCGAAGCGCTCCGTCGCTGACCGCCAGCACCTCCCGCTGCAGGTCGGCCTCCGCTCCATCGATTCGCGTGGGCCGTTGCCAGAGCGCCGCGAGCTGCTGAATGAGCCCCGCAAAGAGCGGGCTCCCGCCGCCGCCGTCGATTGGAATCCCCAGCGCGACGGTGACGACGGGGTTCGGTAGCAGGTGCGCCTGCACGTAGTCAGCGCGGGTCGCCACGATCGCTTCCACCTGCTGCCGCATCGATCGGTTGGCCTGCAGGGCGATGGTCACGGCGACATCGGACGACAGCGGCTCCCGTCCGCTCCAGAGCGGATCGACGTGATCCCACGGCGCGTCCCAGTGCGCTTCGAGGCCGGTGCGCTGCTCGACCGCGGAGGCGGCGGTCGCGATGTCCGCCTTTGGATCCAGCGACGCGCAGCCGGCCGGTGCGAGCAGCAGCGCGATGAGGCGCGCGTGCGCAACGCGCCGCATTCCGACGATCTCCGCGCCGGCGGTTCAGGGCCGGCGGTCGGTCATCATGTCGCTTCTCCGAGGAGGGCCGTTGCATGGCCGAACGCTCCGAGCACCGGCACCGGTGGGAAACCGGTGTCGATGCGATTGATCACAGTGAAGATGGTGTTGCGGCCCCAGAACGGTCATGAGGCGCGTGCCAGACGCGCGTTCCTCACGGGGGCGGTGACCCGGTTCTCCGGGCCCGCGCCATGAGGACCGCAGGTCGCGCTGCTACAGCAGGAGCGCGCAGCGGAGGCGCAGCAGCGTCGGCGGCGGTGGGTCGTGAATCAGGTCGCGGTGGATGGATCTCGGAAATGCAATCCCGGGAGCGGCGCTCGAGACCACCATCGGCGGCAACAGGCCGCTCAAGGGTGGGAGATCGGGAAGCGTCCTGGTGCCCGAGCCGGGCACGAACCCCTTCAAGCAGCAACTGCACTCGCACCCCTTGGACGCTGGGGCGCGGTGTTGATCATCGGAGGGTTCTCCAGGCACCGAACTCTGGCGACAGCAGACGGACGCAGAGCACGTGCTGCGCACCGATGAATCCTCTCCGTGCGCGGCAGGCTGGCCGCCACCATTTGGACTCGGCAGCAGCACAGCGGCACGCACACCATGAGCACGAGGCGAAGGAGTGAGATTCTTGTTCTATAGAGGGTCCGGATCATTCGGCTTCCAGAACTTTCGGCGGACCGGCGGGGAAAGTCAAACGAATTCTCGACCCCGAGTGGATTCGGCGGCCCGTGCCTGAGCATCCAAGTCATGGGTCACCAACGAGAGGGGGAAGAGGAAACAAACCCGCGAAGTCGGCAGAGATGATCGGCTCGAGCCAGCCATACCCCTTGGAATGCCGCTCGGCATCACTCACAGAAAGGATCGAGCCATGACCATGTGCGAAAGAGCGAGATTGATCGGATTGGGATGCCTGGCCGCCGTCCTTCCGGCCCATGCGAAGGTGGGCGACGTACGCATCGTCGAGGCGGAGATCCTTGCCATGCAGGAACTGCCGCTCGAGGAACAGTGCACCGCTCCTGCCTGCGGCAACGGAGCCCAGGCGTACCGAATCTGCTACACGGTCTCTATGGACGCCGACTCGGACAACGGCGCGGGCCCCAGCAATGACTTCCCCCTGGACAACGGCTGTTTCTCGACCACGCTCGAATGGGGATCGGGAAAGGACTTTCACGTCCAGGTCCCGGCGGCGGTTGGTCCGCGATTCCACTGTCCCCGGGTGGAAGCTGACTACGGCAACGGTTGGCAGGATGCCGGTTGGAGTGGCAGCTTCGACGACGACGGTGGAACGCCCCCCAGGTATTTCATGAACTGGTACATCCTCGAGGACGCTGAGGAGGGCGATCCGCTGCAACCGGGCAACACCTACCGGTTCTGCGTCTTCTACTGCGGTCCCGTGGGCATTCTGAACGATCTGGGCACGACGGTGCGCTGGAGCACCACCCATTCAGGAGACGCCGTTCCCCAACTACCATCGTCCAGCCCGGATACTCCCGAGCCGAACCGCCCGGATGTTCCTGACGTCATCAACGGCGACGGCTGGGGGCGAATCGACGATCCGGGATGGTCCGGTGAATACAAGACCGCGGTGCTGGCCGGATTCAAGATCTGCGACTGTGATCTGCTGCCCGACGGCATCACGATCGAAGGCGTGGACCCGCCCATCTGCGAAGCCCTTGGCGGCACGCCGCGATGCGGCGCGTGTCGCGGCGATGCGAACGGGGACTTCCAAGTGAACGTCCAGGATTTGGTCGCGGTGGTCTCGGACTGGGGCACCGGCGGTCAGGGCAACAACGGCGATGTCGCGCCGCCGCTGGGCATCGTCGATGTCGAGGACCTGCTCGCCGTCCTTCAGGCCTGGGGCGCGTGTCCGGGTGACCCGCCGGATACGACGCCGCCGGCGCTCACCTGCCCGCCGGACGGTATCGTCGACTGCATAATCGGCGCGACGCCGTGTCAGACCGGGGTGCCGGACTGGAACGACGAGCGGGGTGAGCCCGTCATCATCACCTTCCACGATGTCGCGTCGAGTGATCCGGGCACGGGACTCGTTCAGCTCGAGCGGACCTGGAGTCGCCAGCGATCTCGCGGGCAATCTGGCCAGCTGTTCGCAGTACCTCACGCTGCTCGACAGCGAGCCGCCGACCATCACCTGCCCCCCCGACCTCGTACTGCTGCCCGGAGAACTCGCCGATCCGGCGCTCACCGGTGAAGCCACCGCCACGGACCTGTGCGGCCCGGTCGACGTGACCTACCAGGACATCAACGCGGCGACTCAGATTCTGCGGATCTGGACCGCCACCGATGCGAGCGGCAACGTGGCTCAGTGCACGCAGATCATCTTCTTTGGCGAGTGATTCGAGGCAATCGGGGCCGTGCCTGAGACTCAGACGATGTCCGGCGTTCTTCTTGTGAGCATTGCTCCTGCTCGGGACCACCGCTACCATCGGGAAGCCCGGCAGGAGCGTGCGTTCGGTGGAGTGGACGACCACATCCACGATGCTCAGCCACCTGCGCGACTACCAGAATCAGGACGCGTGGGTGCTGTTCGTGGGTCGCTTCCGCGGCCCGCTCACCCGCTTCGCACATCGCCTGGGCGTTGCCTCGGCGGACGCCGAAGACGTCGCCCAAGAGACGCTCCTCGACTTCGCACGGGCCTATCGCGAAGGCAAGTACGAGCGCAACAGGGGACGACTCCGTCACTGGCTGTTCGGAATCGCCTATCGCCGTGCGCTGCGAGCCCGCGGCGCCCGACGGGAGCTGAATCCTGCAGAGCCCGAGGACGGCACCGGCTTCTTCGAGGCTGCGCCCGACGAGGGCGAAGCTCGCTCCGCCTGGGAGCAGGAGTGGGAACGCACCGTGCTGAGCGTCTGTCTCGATCGCGTGCGTTCAGAGGTGGAGTCAGCCACCTTCCAAGCGTTCGAGCTCGTGGTGCGCCACGGTCTCCAGCCCGCCGATGCCGCGAAGGAGCTTGGCGTGTCCGTGACCGCGATCTACAACGCCAAGCACCGTGTGGTCAAACGACTGAGGGAGCTGAGTGAGGAGTACGACGATGAATGACCAAACGAACGCTCGGTCGGTGGTGCAGGGATGAGATGTCCCCCGATCGACGAGCTCGAGCGATCCCAGACCGGCGACCTGGGCGAGGCGCGTCGTGCCGAGATCCAGGCCCACGTCTCGGCGTGCGAGGAGTGTCGCGCTCGCCTCTGTGACGTCGTCGCCAACCTACGGGTTATCGACCGGCTTCGCCACGACGGGGCCGACTGGGGCATTGACACCGACCCCGAGTCGATCGGCGCGTACCGCATCCTGCGTCGCCTCGGACGCGGCGGCATGGGGGTTGTGTACGCGGCGCGGCAGCGCGAGCCCGATCGTGTCGTCGCGCTCAAGGTGCTCGACGCTCCGCTCGCGTCAGGGTGCATGCCGCCGCCGCTTCCGATACGAAGCGGAGATCCTTGGCCGCCTGCGCCATCGAGGCATCGCCGCGGTCTACGAAGCGGGCACGGCAGGAACGTCCGAGGGAGGCCGACCCTACTTCGCGATGGAACTCATTGACGGCAAGGACCTGACCAGCCATGCCCGTGACCACACACTCTCCGTCCGGCAACGGCTCGAGCTGATGGTCGAGGTCTGCGACGCGGTCCAGCACGCCCACCAGAACGGCATCATTCACCGCGACCTGAAGCCCGCGAACATTCTGGTCGAGTCGACAACGGGTCAGCCTCGTATCCTCGACTTCGGCGTCGCCCACATTTCGGACGCGGACGGACGCACGACGCTCCACACGACCGAAGGACAGCTGCTCGGAACGCTCGCCTACATGAGCCCCGAGCAGGTCACCGGCGACCAGAACGCCATCGACGTGCGATGCGACGTCTATGCGCTGGGCCTCGTGACCTTCGAGCTGCTGACCGGTCAGCGACCCTATTCCGTGACCGGCAAGGCGATCCCCGAGGCGCTGCGGATCATCAGCAGCGCGGAGCCGCTCCGGCTGGGTGCCGTCGATCGGCACTTGCGTGGCGACCTCGAGACCATCGTGTCGAAGTGTCTGGACAAAGCGCCCGATCGCCGCTATCCATCGGTGGCGGGATTGGCCGAGGATCTCCGTCGATACCTCGGCCACGAGCCCATCCTCGCTCGTCCCCCCACCACGATCTACCAGCTCGGCAAGCTCGCCCGGCGGCATGCCGGACTCACCGCAGCGATGGTCACCACCCTGCTCGTGCTGGTCGCGGGTGTCGTGGGCACAACCACCCAGGCGGTGCGGGCCAGCCGCGCGCTCGGCAGTGTAGAAGTGCAGCGGACGCGAGCGGAACGGAGCGCCGCCGCGGCCAGCCAGGTCAGCGAATTCCTCATCGGCCTCTTCCGCGCGAACGATCCTCTGGAGCCGAACTCGGCGACGATCTCCGCTCGCGAGTTGCTCGATCGAGGGGCGCTCGAAGTGCAGATGAGCCTTCCCGACCAGCCGACCATCCGGGCGACGATCATGCAGACGATCGGGCGTGCTTACCTCAATCTCGGCCAGTACGACGCGGCCGCGACCGCACTGGAGGCCGCGCTCGGTGTTGCTCGTCCCGGCTCCGCCTTCCCGGCCACCGAGGCCGCGACCCTGGTTCCGCTCGGCTGGGTCCGTCTCCGCCAGGGTCGGGAGGCGGAAGCGGAATCGATCTTCCGAGAGGCGCTCGCCCTCACGCGCCGCCCGGAAGCAGATCCGGGAGCGACCGCGGCGGCGCTCGACGGTCTCGGCGCCGCGATCATGCATCAGCAGCGGTTCGAGGAGGCGGAGACGCTGCTCGAAGAGGCGCTGGCGATCAGGCGTGAGCTCGGCATACCTCGGGACGAGATTGCGACGATGGTCACGATGTCGGGCTTGCGCACCCTCCAGGGCGACTCGGTTGGCGCGGAGGGCATCATTCGCGCGGCGCTCGAGCGGAGACTGCAGGCCGGAGGCGAGGCGGGCGGCATCGAGATGCCGATTCTGATCGGACACCTGGCGAACGCGATGGCCCGCAACACCAACCCCGAGAGGGCGGCCGCGCTCTACCGCCGCGCTCTCGCCGCGTTCGAGTCGGTCGTGGGCGGCGCGCATCCCGACGTTGCCTGGATCCACGGCGGCCTCTCGCAGGCGCTCGCAAGCATCGGAGCGTTCGTGGAGGCCGCCGAGCACGCCGAAGCGGCGCTGGCGATCTCGCGAGAGGTCTTTGGCGACGAGCACGCGCGGACGGCCGGCGCGCTCGAGCAGCGCGGCTGGATCGCCTACCGGCAGGCAGACTATCCGGCCGCCGAACGGGACTTTCAGGAGGCCTTGCGCATCCGGTTGGCCGTGCTCGATCCGCGTCATCCCGACGTCGGCTCGAGCCACAACGACCTCGGTGCGGTGGCCGTCGATCGCGGTGATCTGCCCGCCGCTCGCGAGCACTTCGAGCTGGCGCTGTCGATCCTGTCCGCAGCGCTCGGCGAGCATCATCCGAAGGTCGGCGCGATTTCGGGCAACCTGGTCGCGGTGCTCGGTCAGCAGGGGCTGTTCGAGCTCGCCGAGCCACACAGCGCCCGCGCTGTGGAGATCGCGCTCGCCATGTACGGCGAGGATCATCCCGAGCTCGCCGACGCCCTGGACAAACGGGCGTGGGTGCTGCACAAGCTGGGCCGGCACGACGAGGCCGTCCAGCTCTACGATCGCTCGCTCGACGTGCGGCGCCGGCATCAGGGAGCGGCGAATCCGCTGTTTGCCGTCACGCTCATCGGTCGCGGCTCGCTGCTCACCGACATGAATCGCCTTGATCAAGCCGAGTCCGACCTCCGCACCGCGCTGCAGGTGGTGGACGACGTGCTTTCTCCCGAGCACTTCCTCCACGACTGCGCAGCCGGGGCCCTGGGCGCCTGCCTGACGGCGCAGAAGCGGTTCGATGAGGCCGAGCCGCTGCTCCTGGGCAGCTACGAACACCTGATCGAATTGCGGGGCGCCGGCAGCTCTCTTGCCACCGAGGCCGTGGATCGGCTCGCCGCTCTGTATGAGGCGTGGGACCGACCCGATGACGCAGCGAGCTACCGGCGTTAGCAAGAAGAAGTTAGAGCGGTTCCAGTCCAAACGTAGCGTTTGGAGCGTCGGCGAGGCAAGCGTGGCGCGGAGGGCGAAGCAGACGGCTTGCCATGCCGTCGATGCAGCCCGACAAAGCCACGCGCAGCCGCAGCCAGCTCCGGACGCTACGATTTGGACGTGAAGCTGCTCTAGCCCCAAGATAAGCGAGTGTGCAGCTCATGGCGGGGGATTTGGTCGATAAGTTGCCCCTGATCTTGATCGGTGCGGGCGGTCGCGGCCGCAGATGTGCATCCGGAGACGAACCCGGGAGTCGGGAGGGTGTTAGTGGAGGTTCTTGCGTCTCCGTGCGCGCATCGATCGCGCCCTGCATCGACTTCTCTTCCCTGCGTTTTGGCAAGGATCAGCGGAACTCGAAGCAGCGAAGACGCTCCGAAGCGACGATCAGATGGTCGACGAAGCGGTGTGAACTGGTCACGTAGACGACGGATCGACGAGCGTGCTGCGTGATCCGTGCGGCGATGTAGACGAAGGCATGTCGGAACCAGCTCCACTCCCAACGCAGGGTCTCTCTTGGGAGGGCCAGGAGGGATAACCAGGAACGGAGAGACCATGCGAGCTGACCCATGAGCATGAACGCGTTGTTGGCCAACAGCCCTCCGGTCGGCATCCGCAGAGCGGCGATCCCGTTCTTGAGCTGCTCGATGATGTTCTCCTGGTCGCAGCGTCCGTACGTGAAGCGAACGACTTCGGCGGCGGTCATGCGGCCGCGTGGAATGTTGGTGGTGAAGAAGGAGTAGCGGTATTCGTCGTAGAGTCGCTTTTGGCCTTCGCTAACTTCGATACGCTGACATCGCACAACGACGCGGAACTGCGCTCCGGTCAGCCCAAGGTGGTGCCAACGTGACTCCTGCGGTAGGTGGTAGTCGAACTCCGCGACCCATTCTCGAGCCGTGCTCAGGTTCTTGTATCCACGGCGACGAGCTTTCCGACGCCGATGCCGCGTCCGCTTCCGACGGGTCGACTTGGTTGCCCGCAGGCGATCGGGTTCCTGTTGCCGATCCGTCGAGAAGGGCTTCCAGGCCGTTCTGGGCAGCGATTCGGCCCGCTCGATTAGCGTCTTGTAGGCAGGCGTGACGAACGCGAACATCACCTCGTGCTCTCGACACGCGGCGATCATCGGCCGTGTTGAGAACTGGCTGTCGCCTCGGACAAGCACCTGGCCGAAGTGTCGATTCACCCTCGGCAGCAGCTCCCTCAGCGCCTCTGCCGCTCCATCGGCGCTGCCGCTGTTGCCGGGACGGTTGATCGTCCGCAGCGGCTCGTTCGTCTCCGAGAGCGTAATCAACAGCGGGTGGTAGGACCACTTGCCGGTGTAGGAGAAGTCAGCCCCTTCCTTACATTCCCCATAGACCTCCTTGATGGTCGAGTCGACGTCGATCGTTGCAGTCGCCCGGCGCTTCTTGGGCAGCTGCCGCCAGACACGCTCCCGACCATCGTCGATCACGGTTTGCAGCGTCTTGAGGTCGGAACGCTTGAAGCGTCGGAGGAAGTCCCCGGCCGTCGTTGGATCGGGGATGCGGCAGCCGCCCACCAAGTGCTTGATGGCCTCGCTGTGCTGGAAGTGTCCGATGTCCTCGATGCAGCCGCCGCCCACATAGAGGTTGTACACATGGGTCAAGACATGATCGGATTCGAAGTACGGCAGGTGACGCCGCAGCAGGCTCAATGAACTGTTGAGATCACGGTCCAGGCTCAGCTCCATCACCAGTTCGTGGGCCAAGGACAGCCCGCCGTACATGGTGATCTCACCGCGCCCCTGACGTTCCAGTCTCACCTGCCGCTGACAGAACACCGGTCCGGATCGCTCGCGACTCGGCCACAGCATCTGCTGATTCTCATGCCGGCGGATCGTCGCGGTGCGTGGCCGTCGGGTCCTCTGTCGGCGGCGTCGAGATCGAGTAGAATCGTTCACCTGAAAGGCCTCCCTGCCAGTGGTTGTGCCGTCGTGATAAACGCACATATACCACGGGCAGAAGGCCTTTTCTCCTGCGCAGCGCTGTACCTACTCGCTTATCCTGGGTCTAGAGCAGGCCCGGGCTCTTCGGCATGTGGGCCGCCACGATCTCGAGC
>CAVONJ010000015.1:0-148394 GCA_963697235.1 uncultured Planctomycetota bacterium | reverse complement strand
CGGTCCGTTTCGTCGCTTACCGGTCCAGGGATTCGCCGAGGTCGCCCCCCGGCGCGCTACCGGCGTCCGACGGCAACCGCGGTCCGCGACGAGCACCTCAGCCGATACTGTGACGTAGATTCCCGTCGCGTCGACCACGAAGGTCGGGCCGTCCGACTGGCTCACGGTGCCCACGACGACGACCCGGGCCATCGGATCCAGGCCCTCCAGTCCCTTGATCGAACCGACGATCGGCCGGCCCGCCGTCGACCACCTGCACGGTCGCCATGTTGCGCGCAGGTTGTCCGCGGCTCGCAGCAATAGTCCCACGGCGTCTTGCACGAGTCGCCGTGCAGCTGCTCGCACGACGGCGAGCGCCGCGGTCGGCCACGAAGAACACCGCCGGGTTCTCGACGAACGGGTCGCGGCGGCCGCCGACGCGGGCCTCGAAGACGACGCGGTCGCCCGGCCGCCTGTCGTCCTGCGCGTCCGATGAGCTGTACCGCATCGTCCGGCGCGGCTGGGCGCAAAGAGCGTCGACGGGCAGCGCGGCCACGGTCGCCGCCGGCGCCAGGGCCTCGCGCCGTCCGGTGCCGCCTCGCCTCCACGCAGCCGGCGGCCGAGGCAGGCGGACGTGAGCACGATCGCGGCGATCGTGGCGATGGAGCGTGGTTCGAGTCATGTGTCGAACCTCCTTGGAGGTGGACGAGGCAGACGGGCGCTCACGCACGGACTTGAGCGCGTCCGGAATGGGCATGCGAAGGCAACGGAACGCCGGCGGCAAGGCGCCGCCGATCGCCCGAGGACGAGCCCGGCCAGGAGCCGACGAGCACGACGGTGTGATCGACGACGAGGCCGAACGCGCCCATCGAGAAGCGAACCGCCACCCCGTCGAGCAGCAGCAGGCCGATGATCGCCGCCGACGATCGGCGCCGGCGCGCCGGCCAGCGTCGACTCCTGCACGAGCGACAGCACGATGGCGAGCCGCCGGTAGCCGAGCACCTGGAGCGAGCCAAGCTCGCGGACCCGCGAAGCGAACGCGGCGTACATCGTGTTGAGGCCGCCCAGCACGCCGCCGAGCGCATCAGCACCGCGGTGACGAGCACCATCATCCGGATCGGGCCGAAGAACTCCGCCAGGCTGCGGTAGTACTCGGTCTCGCCGATCGCCGTCGATCTCCAGATCGAGCCGCTGCGCCGCGAACGCCTGGACGTCGGCCAGCTCCGCCGGTCGGTCCAGCGTCGAGGCCACCACGACGCACGAGAGCGAGTCGCGCTGGGCGACGATCTGCAGATCCGTCAGCGGGCACCAGATCTCAGCGTCCATGACGGTCTGCGGCGCCTCGAAGCGGCCGCTGATGGTCCAGGGACGGCCGTCGATCCAGAGCGTCCCCGACCGCGAGACGCTCGTCCGCACGCCGAGCTTCGCCGCGACGAGCTGGCCGACCATGATCTCGTCGCGCCCGGCCTCGGGCGGGCCGCCCTCGACGATGTGCACCTGCGGGTGGACGAGGAACGCCCGGCTGTCGACGCCGCGCGCGACGAGGCGGCCGACCGTCCGCCTCCCTCTGTTCGCGACCGTCAGGGCCAGATGGATCTCCGGCGACACGTACGTCACGCCGAGCCGCGATCGCAGGCCGGGCACGCTGGCGGCCACGATCGTCGCGGTGCGCACGTCGATCTCGCTGCGCTCGATGCTCTCCTCGGACCCGGAGCCGAGGATGATGACGTTGCCGTCGGAGCCCGTCACGCGGAGCGACCGCTTCATGCCCGTCACGAACGCCGCGGACGCCAGCACGAGCAGCACGACCAGCGTGCTGCCGCAGATCAGCAGCAGCCGCACCGGCGAGCGGCCGAGGTTGCGAACGGCGTATTCGAAAGGCAGCGTTCTCATCGGAGTCTCCGCTAGACAGCCCTGAAGCACGAGGCGATCTCGCGCGCGACGCCTGCCACGCCGGCACGAGCCCGGCGAGCCACGCCCAGCGCGACCGACATCACGAGACCGACGACGATGATGGCCGGGTCGGAGGCGATCTCGACGTTGAGCCCCTCCATCGTCAGGCTGAATCGGCCGCAGCTCACGACCACGAACGCCACCACGGCGCCGAGCCCGCCGCCGCACAAGCCGATCACCAGCCCCTCGGCGATGATGAGCCGGCCCAACAGCGAGCCCGGGTACCCGAGCGTCTGCAGGATGGCGTGATCGCGGACGCGATCCTGCACGGCGAGCACGATCGCGTTTGCGACCAGCGCGAAGACGGCCAGCAAGGCGCCCCAGCCGAGCCACGACGCGAAGTTGACGAGCTCCACGACGTCGGAGGCCGCCCGCGCGACGAACGCCTTCTCCGCGTACGTGACGTCGGCTCCTGATCGTGCGCGAACTCCACGTCGATCGCGGTGGCGACGGCCTCCAGAGCGTGGGGTCGTCATCTTGACGTTGAACTGCGTCACGACGCCGCCCGTACCGCCGCGCTGGCCGCCTCCTGGATGAACGGCAGGTGCGTGTACGCGACGTTGCGGTCCTGCGGTTCGTCGCAGCGCACGATACCGGCCACGTAGACCGTGACGCCGGCCGCCGTCAGCGGTCGCCCACGCGACGCCGCGCCGTCGCGCGAGCGACTCGCCGACCAAGCGCCGCTCCCCGCGGCTTCGCCACGCGTCGAATGAACCGTCGACGATCGACAGCGCGGCGTGGTCGAGGAACTCCTCCGGCGGCACGCCGCGGAACGTGACCACGTCGAGCGATGCGCGGCAGTTCGACACGAGAATGCGCATCGGCACGACGCTCGCCACGCCGGGGATCCCCTCGATCCGGCGCTGGTAGTGCTGCGGCAATCGGCTCGTGAACGGACAATAGCGATTCTCGCGGTAGACGACGAGCGTCGTATCGTTGGCGGTCACCTGGGTCGCCTCGATCACGCCGGTCTGCATCGCCTGCACCGTGCAGAACAGGAACATCGCGACGGCGACGCCCACGATCGTGAGCAGCGACCGCGTGCGGCTGCCGCACGACCTGCTTGATCACGAGCGGGATGAACTTCGACGAGCACGGTCATCACTCCTGCTTGCCGAGCTTGCGCGGCGCCCCTCGGCCAGCACGAGCCTCCGCGAGCCGACAGACGTCCCTTCTCGAGGTGGAGCGTCTGACCGGCGTACTCGGTGGTCTTGGGATCGTGCGTCACCATGATCAGCGTCTTGCCGAGCTCCCGGTTGAGCCGCTGCAGCAGCCCCATCACCAGGGCCGCCGACTCCTTGTCGAGATCGCCCGTCGGCTCGTCGGCCAGGATGATCGTGGGGTCGGTCACGATGGCCCGCGCGATCGCGACCCGCTGCTCCTGTCCGCCGCTGAGCTGGCGGGGGTAGTGATCGTGCCGGTCGGCGATCCCGACGAGTTCGAGCGCCGCCGCGATGCGCTGGTGCCGCTCCCGCCGGGAAGCTTCTGGAGCAGCAGCGGCAGCTCGACGTTCTCGTACGCCGTGAGCACGGGCATCAGGTTGTAGAGCTGGAAGATGTAGCCGACGGCGAGAGAGCGCCACGCCGCGAGCGCGTCGCGCGAGAGGCGGGCGATGTCGAGCCCGTCGATCGTCAGTGAACCCGACGTGGGCCGGTCGATGCCCGCGAGCAGGTTGAGCAGCGTCGTCTTGCCCGAGCCGGACGGTCCCATCAGCGCGAGGAACGCGCCGGCCTCGATGTCGAGATCGAGCTCCTTGAGCGGCGTGATCATGTTCTCGCCCTTGCGGTAGGTGCGGGTGAGCTGACGGCATTCGATGATGGACATAGCAGCGATCTCCGGCGTTCATCTCGAGACTCGACTCGCCGAGCACGCGCACGCGATGCCGCGGCTCCAGATCCGCCGGCGGAGTCGCCACCAGCAGGTCGCCGAGCCGCAGACCGTCTCGATCTCGTGCCACCCGTCGATGCGCTGCCCGCCCAACCGGATCGCACGCCGCTCGGCGACGCCCCGGTTGCCCTCGAGCGACCCGACGACGAGCACGGTGGCCTGCCCGTCGCCGAGCCCCTGCAGCAGCCCCGACGGAGCGAAGACTCGCTGCCGAAGCTGGGCGGTCTGCCCCTGCTGCTCCGGCGCCGAGAGGAACCGAACCCGTGCGAGCATCTGCGGCTTGAGCTGCTCGACCGGCTCGTCGATCCCGACCTTCACCTCGACCGTGTTCTTCTCGATGTCCGCCACGTGGACGAGACGGGTCACCACCACCGCCAAGAATCCGATCCGGCAGCGCGTCGACGATGATCTCCGCGAGTTGTCCGACGCCGACGCTCGCGGCATCCGCCAGCGGCATGTCGACGCGGACCTGGAGGGACGAGGGATCGTACAGATGCACGACGTGCGCGGAGTGCGGGGCCCCCTCACTCGCGACGCGGGAGCCGGGCGACACCAGCCGAGTCATCACGACGCCGGCCACCGGCGCCCGAACCACCATGCGATCCAGCCGCAGCGCGGCCTCGTCTCGTGCCACCTCCGCCAGGCGAACGGCCGCCTCCGCCCTCCGGACCGCGGCCTGTGCGATCTGCAGCGCTCGCTGCTCCTCGATGAGCAGTTCGAGACTCTGCCGAGCCGCATCGCGGTCGGCAACGGCCTGTCGGCGCAGCGCCCGCAGGACCTCGGACTCCGCTCTCGTGGACTCCACGACCCCCTTCTGCGCCTCGCGCAAGCTGCAACCGGCGCAGGTCGGCCTCGGAGACGGCGCGGCTCTCGAGCAGCTCCGACTTTCGCCTGAGTTCGTCTTCGATCTCGGCGAGCTTCGCCTCTTCGACCAGAAGATCGGCGGCCAGGCGGGCCAGGCCGGCATCGACCTCGGCGACGCGGGCTTCGCTGCTCAGCGCCGCCCGGCGCGGCGCGATCAACGTCTCGATGGAGCGCTCCGCCGCCTGGAGCGTCGCCTTCGTTCCCTCCAGCTCTGCCTGCTGCAGCTCGAGGCTCGCCTGCGCCTGCGCCAGGCCCAGACGCTGCGCGTCGTCGTCGATCAACCGGGCCACCGGCTGTCCCGCTTCCACCCGCTGCCCTTCCAGCACGAGAACCTCGTCCACGATGCCGTCGGCCAGCGCCGAGGCGTAGTGGGGATACGGCGCCGGCTCGAGCCATCCGGCGCCTGGACGGTGACGCTGCCGGCTTCTTCCCCCTGCACGCTCTTGACCACGACCGGTACGACGCGGACGGGCGTCGCGGGGACGAGCCGATCCCACGAGGCGGCGAGAACCATGACGAGCGCCGCCAGGAAGATCACGCCCGGAACGAGCAGCCGCGCGATCCATCGCGAACGCGGCGCGGGCACCGCGGTGCGCTCCGCCGCTCCGGCGGACAGGTCGTGCACGGGTGCGCGGCGCGATGACCTGCGGTTGCGTGGACGGGGCGGTCATGAGGAGTGCTCCTGTCCCGACGCTCTTCCGTGCTCGGCTCCGGCGGTCGCGACGCCCGGATCGAGGGAACCGCCGGCCGCTCGTTCGAGCTCGAAGATCTGCCGCACCATCGACAGCTCCAGATCGTTCAGGTGCGCCTGCGCCGAGGTCTGCTGGCGCTTGGCCTCCAGCAATACCGTGAGGTCGACCGTTCCCGCGGCGAAGGCCTCCTGCGCGAGCGATGCGTTCTCGTCGGCGAGCCGGACGATCCGTCCCTGCAGGTCGTTGACGAGGCGAAGCGAACTCTGCACGTTGATCCACGCCGTCCGGACCTCTTGCTGCGATTGCTGGAGCACTCGATCGACTTCGATCTGCGCGGTCCGCAGCTCTGACGCGGCGCGCGCGATCTGGCGCGGTTGTCGTCGAACAGCGGTGGGGTCACGGCGATGGTCGGGAAGATCCCTTCCCGGCCGCTGAATTCTCGCTGATAGCTCGCTCCCACGGAGACGTCGGGCACGACGCCGAGCCGCGCCAGCTCGAGACGGGCGGCGGCTGACTCCTGCCGAGCGAGCGCCGCGGCCACGTCCAGGCGCTGCGCCCCGGCCATCGCCAGGAGCCGTGCGTCGTCCAGGGCCGAGAGCCGATCCACGGCGCTGGGCACCCGGTCATCGGTCGCAAAGTCGAGCGCGTCGTCGGCGCGGCCCAAGAGCGCAAGCAGATCGGTCCTGGCCCCGTCGGCCTCGGCCTTCCGCTGAACGGACTCGGCCTTGGCCTGAAGGAGTTCGAGCTCCAAGCGGTTGAGGTCCAGCTGTGTGCTCTCACCCACCTCGTAGCGCTGGCGCACGAGCTCGAGTGACTCTTCGATCAAGTCCACGTTCTGCGCCTGGAGGGTGACGGCCCGGTCGGCGAAGGTCACTGCCGCATGAGCCGTCCGCACCTGCGTCACCAGGCGAAGCGCTTCGTCGCTGACCGCCAGCACCTCCCGCTGCAGGCCGGCCTCCGCTCCATCGATTCGCGTGGGCCGTTGCCAGAGCGCCGCGAGCTGCTGAATGAGCCCCGCAAAGAGCGGGCTCCCGCCGCCGCCGTCGATCGGAATCCCCAGCGCCACGGTGACCACGGGGTTCGGCAGCAGGTGCGCCTGCACGTAGTCAGCGCGGGCCGCCACGATCGCTTCCACCTGCTGCCGCATCGATCGGTTGGCCTGCAGGGCAATGGTCACGGCGACATCGGACGACAGCGGCTCCCGTCCGCTCCAGAGCGGATCGACGTGATCCCACGGCGCGTCCCAGTGCGCGTGGAGTCCGGTGCGCTGCTCGACCGCGGAGGCGGCGGTCGCGATGTCCGCCTTCGGATCCAGCGACTGCGCAGCCGGCCGGTGCGAGCAGCAGCGCGATGAGGGCGCCGTGCGCGCAATGCGCCGCATTCCGACGGTCTCCGCGCCGGCGGTTCAGGGCCGGCGGTCGGTCATCATGTCGCTTCTCCGAGGAGGGCCGTTGCATGGCCAAACGCTCCGAGCACCGGCACCGGTGGGAAACCGGTGTCGATGCGATTGATCACAGGTGAAGATGGTGTTGCGGCCCCAGAACGGTCATGAGCGCGTGCCAGACGCGCGTTCCTCACGGGGGCGGTGACCCGGTTCTCCGGGCCCGCGCCATGAGGACAGCAGGTCGCGCTGCTACAGCAGGAGTGCGCAGCGGAGGCGCAGCAGCGTCGGCGGCGGTGGGTCGTGAATCAGGTCGAGGCGGCTGAGCCTCGGAAGAGGACCGTCCGTCGCGGGGCTCGACATCGTCATGGGCATGAGGAGCAGACTGCCCAGCGGAAGGCGATCGGGGAGGTACGTCGTACCCGAGCCAGGGACGAACCCCTTCAAGCAGCAGCCGACTCCGCACCCCTTCGAATCCGGAATTCGCTCGTGACCCCCGGAGGACTCACCTGGCCCCGGGCTCTGCCGGCAGCAACCGGACGCGGACGCACAGGCGGTGCTCGCCGCCGAGCCTTCTCCGCCTACCTGAAGGCTGGCCGCCACCATCTCGACGCGGCAACAGCAGAGCGGCACGCACAGCGCGAGGATGAGGTGCAGGAGCGAGCTTCGTGTTCTGGAGCGGCTGCTGATCATTGCTGTTCATGCAACTTTCGGCGGACCGTTGGAGGAAGTCAAACGAATTCTCCAACCTCATCCCCTTCGGACGGGGGCTCGGCCGGATTCTCGACGATGCGCGGGGGAGGCATGTGGGCCGCCAAGATCTCGAGCATGGCGGGGTGAAGATGGCCGTTGGAGGCGAGCACCGGGCCCGGAGCCAGCGGCAGCTCCTCACCCCGGCAGGTGCTCACGCGTCCCCCCGCCTCCTCGACGAAGAGCGTGCCGGCCGCGAAGTCCCACGGCTTGAGCTCGTACTCGAAGAACTGCGCCGAACGCGCCCGTGCCGACCTGGCAGAGATCGAGCGAGGCGGTGCCGAACCGCCGAATCCCATGAATGCTCCGGCGGAAGAGATCGCGAATCGCCGTCAGCGTCGCCTCCATCATCGTGCTCCGATCGTAGTAGAAGCCCACGCCGATCAGCGATTCGTCCAGACCCCGCGCCGGCGACACGGCGACACGGCGGTCCTGGAAATAGGCTCCTTCTCCGCGGACTGCGCAGTACCACTCCTGGCGCAGCGGGTTGAAGATGACCCCGCACTCCGCTCGCCCGCCCCGCCAGTACGCGATCGAGACGGCCACATGAGGTATGCCGTGCGCGAAGTTCGTGGTGCCGTCGAGCGGATCGACGATCCACAGATGCTCCGAATGAACGTCATCTCGGTGGGCCTCTTCGGCGAGGACGGCGTGATGGGGAAACGCGCGCCGGATCACGTCGACGATGATCCGCTCTGATGCCGTATCCACATCGGAGACCAGATCCGAGGCGCCCTTCTCCCTGAACGTCACCGCTTGGCCGAAGCCTGCAGCCACGACCTCCCCGCCGGCGGCGCGGCCTCCTTGGCGATCTCGAGCTCAGGCGTGCTGGTCAGGGTGAGGTGCATGACGACGCGAATAACAGATGTTGCGTCTGTTCTTCCCCGATCCTCATGCAGGGCCTGATACCCACCGCGGTACCGCGGTGGGGAAGAGTTGCTGCTGAGGGCGGAGTAGATCATCTCCCGCAAGCTACCAGGACCATCGGCTCGTCGATCGCAATGTTCTCCCTCCGTGAGCAGGTATTCTCCGTGAACACTGATTGTCGTAGATCCAGCAGTACGGACGCAGCGCCATCTCCGCGGCCCTCCGCGCCCTCCGCGCCCTCCGCGGTGAATCTCTCCTTCAATGCCCGCCGACCTCCAGCACCAGCCGGTAGCGCGGCGAGCCATTCCGCAGCTTCTCCATCGCGTCGTTGACCTTCGCCAGCGGATAGGTCTCGATGAGCGGGCAGATGTCGTGGCGGGCGACGAACTCGAGCATGGCGCGGGTCGTCGCGGGGCTTCCCAGCGGCGATGCGCTGATCGACTTCTGGCCGACGATCATCGGAAACACCGTCGCGGTGATCGAGGGCGTTGCCCCGACCAAGTGCAGGACGCCCCGCGGGCGTAACGCGGCCATGTAGGCATCCCAGTCCAGTCCGACGTCCACCGTGACCAGGATCATGTCGAAGCGATTCGCAGCACTCCCAAGCGCGCCGGCATCGCGGGAGTTGATGAAGTCATGGGCGCCCATCTCCCGCGCTTCCGCCTCCTTGTCGGGGCTCGTCGAAAAGGCGGTCACCTCGCACCCCCAGGCGTTCAGGAATTGCAGGGCCATGTGCCCGAGACCTCCGATGCCGACGACGCCGACCCGGCTGGTCGGCCGGATGGCGTGCTGCACGAGCGGATTGAAGACGGTAATGCCCCCGCAGAAGAGCGGTCCCGCGATCTGCGGGTCGATGCCCTCGGGGACCGGCACGGCCCACGTCTCCTGTGCCCGGACGCGGTCCGCGAAACCGCCGTGGCGGCCAACGATCACGCCCTCCGCCTGCGGACAGAGGTTCTGATCTCCCGCCAGGCAATGCTCGCACATCAGACACGAGCCGGAGTTCCACCCGAGACCGACGCGCTGTCCCTTCTGCAGGGCGCGCACCTCCGGCCCCGTCGCGACGATCCGCCCGACCACCTCGTGTCCGGGAACGAAGGGGTATTGGGTCATCTCCCAGTGGTTGTCGAGCATGCTGAGATCGCTGCGACAGATGCCGCAGTACTCGACCTCGATCTCGACCTGATCCCCGCGGATCGGGCCCGGGTCGTATTCGAACGGCTGGAGTGCTCCGCCGGCCTGTGCGGCGGCATACGCGTGGATGGTCATGTCGTGCCTCTCGCTTCTTCCTGATCTGGCCGTGAACGAAAGCGGAAGGATACCGCGGGCCGGTTCCGCCGTATGGATCTCACACCTACATTCCACCGCGGAGGATCCGTAGGGTGCATGCAATGCACCGCGAACGACGTCAGACGAGTGCATATGGTGCATTTCATTGCACCATACCGCCCTCCGCGATAAGCTGAATGGTTCCGTTCCTTCGCCAGGAGGCGCAAGCCAACGATGACAGACCTCGCCCTCGTCACCGGCAGTTCGAGCGGAATCGGGTTGGAACTCGCGCGGCTGCACGCGGCGCAGGGCGGTGATCTCGTGCTCGTCGCGCGGCGGCGCGACCGGCTCGAGCAGCTCAGCAGGAACTCGAGACCTCATTCGGCGTGCAGGTGGAGGTCGTCGATCGCGACCTCGCCTTGCCGGCGCGGCCGAGGCGCTGTTCCACGCACTCGACTCGGACGGATTCCAGATCGACTACCTGATCAACAACGCCGGATTCGGCGGATACGGTCTCTTCCATGAGCGCGACTGGGCGCGCGACCGGGCGATGATCGAGCTCAACGTGATGGCCCTCACCGCGCTCACTCGTCTCGCGCTGCCCGGGATGCTCCAGCGCCGCCGCGGCCGCGTGCTCAACGTGGCGTCGGTCGCCGGCTTCGTTCCCGGCCCCCTGCAGGCGGTCTACTTCGCGACCAAGGCGTACGTCGTCTCCTTCAGCCAGGCGCTCGCGAGCGAGCTCTCGGAACCGGCGTTACGGTCACCGCGCTCTGCCCGGGCGCCACGGAGACGGAATTCGCGAAAGCCGGCGACTTGGAGGGAGCCCAGGCGTTCCGCGAACGCGGCGACCGCCGGCTCGGTGGCGTCGTACGGATACGAGGCCATGCTGCGCGGACGGACCGTCGCCATTCCCGGCCTGCGCAACCGCGTGCTGCTCCAGCTCACGCGGGCGCTGCCGCGGTGGGCGATCACCCGCATCTCCCGATCACTCATCGAGAAGCGCTGACCGCTTCCCCACCGCCGCACACGACGATGCCGCTCAGTGCCGTGCGGGCTGGATCACCACGGCCATCGGGTCCCTTCCGTCTCGCTCCTCGTTTCGATCCGTGGCCGGAGGCGGCGTCGGAGACAGGGCGCCGATCGCCTCCCGCAGCTCCGCCGTCATCACGATCTCGAGAGATCGCAACGAACCGTCGAGCTGGGCAACGTCCCGCGCGCCGAGTATCGGCGCGGTGACGGCGGGATGGGACCGGACCCACGCGACCGCGAGCGCGGCGGGCGGCAGACCTCGCTCGTTCGCGAAGTCGACGAATCGCCGCGCGATCGCCTGGACGCGGTCACCGCCGTAGCGTCGCTGATACATGGGATTGTCGAACAGTCTTCCGCGGGAGGGCGCGTCTGCCCCGTGGTACTTCCCGGTCAGCAGTCCGCCGCCGAGCGGGCTGTAGGGAATCACGCCGAGTCCTTCCGACGCGGCCATCGGCAGCAGCTCGACTTCCGCCTGACGCTTGACGAGGTTGTACATGGGCTGGATGCACGCGAAGCGGGCCCACCCCTGACGCTCCGAGATGCCGAGCCCCTTGGCGACCTGCCATGCGGCGAAGTTGCTCGCGCCCACGTACACGACCTTGCCCTGCTGCACCAGATGTTCGAGCGCGCGAAGCGTCTCCTCTAGAGGCGTGCGCTCGTCGAAGCGGTGGATGAAGTAGAGATCGATGCGATCGGTCCCGAGACGCTGGAGGCTCTGCTCGAGGGCCCGCAGCAGATGTCGGCGCGAGGCGCCGCGGGCGTTCGGATCCTCGCGTGCGGTCGGGAAGTACGCCTTGGAAGTGAGGATCAGCTCGTTCCGGCACGGCGCCGCAAGCCGGCCGAGAATCTCCTCGGAGCGCCCCGAAGCGTAGACGTCGGCGCAGTCGAAGAAATTGATGCCGGCCTCCCGGCAACGGTGGAAGAGCGCGGCCGACGTCTCCTCGTCCGCATCGCCGCCGAAGGCCATCGTCCCGAAACAGAGCGACGAGACGCGGACACCAGTCGTACCCAGGGGAACGTACTCCATGCCCCTATGCTATCGGCCCCCGGCGGAGCCCTTTGGGGACTTCCCGGGCACGCCCGCCGCTTTTCGGGAAGCTTCGACATATTGATGGTCTGCGATCGCCGATAGATCCCCGACAACCAGCCCCTTCGAGGTGTCGGAGCATGTCCAAGATTATCGGAATCGACCTGGGAACGACCTATTCGGTCATGGCGATCTTCAGCGACGGTGCGCCGAAAGTCCTTGCCAACGATCAGGGGCAGCGCAAGACACCATCCATCGTCGCGTTCGGTCACGGCGGAACCTGGCTCGTGGGCGACCCCGCGCGCAACCAGCAAATCACGAATCCGGCGGCCACGATCTACTCGATCAAGCGCTTCATGGGACGGCGTCATCAGGAAGTGCTCAGCGAAGAGAAGATCGTACCCTACGAGGTCACTGGTCGCCCCGAGGACTTCGTCAAGATCAAGGTCGGCCGCCGCCTCTACACACCGCAGGAGATCTCCGCGATCATCCTGAGGGAGATGAAGCGAACGGCGGAGATCTCCCTCGGTGAAGAGATCACCCGCGCGGTCATCACCGTGCCCGCCTACTTCAACGACTCGCAGCGCCAGGCCACCCGTGATGCCGGCGAGATCGCCGGGCTCAAGGTCGAGCGAATCATCAACGAACCCACCGCCGCCGCGCTGGCGTACGGCCTCGAGCGCGGACAGAACAAACGCATCGCCGTCTTCGACTTCGGCGGCGGCACCTTCGACCTGGCCATCCTCGACATCGGCGGCGGCACGTTCGAAGTGCTCGCCGTGCACGGGAACAGCCACCTCGGCGGCGATGATTTCGATCAGCGGATCATGGACATCATCGCGGACGACTTCCGCCGCAAGGAACGGGTCGATCTGCGCAACGATCCCATGGCGTTGCAGCGGCTGAAGGGAGCCGCCGAGAAGGCCAAGTGCGACCTCTCCTCGCGCCGAGGCGGAAATCGTGCTGCCCTTCATCACCGTCGACGGAAGCGGTCCTCGTCACCTGCAGCACACGATGTCCCGGGAGGTCTTCAACGGCGTGTGCACCGATCTCTTCGAAGAGCTGCGGCGTGGGTGCCGGACCCTGCTGCGCGACGCCGGTCTTCGCGGAAGCGACATCGACGAGGTGGTCATGGTCGGCGGTTCGACCCGCATTCCGAAGGTTCAGGAGATCGCCAAGGAGATCTTCGATACCCGGGAGCTCGACAAGTCGATCAATCCAGACGAGGTGGTGGCGGCCGGAGCCGCAATTCTCGGCGGCGTGCTCGAGGGCAGCCTGCACAACGTCTCGCTGATGGACGTGACCAGCTGCAGCCTGGGGCTCGAGACCCTCGGCGGACGGACGAAGCGGCTCCTTGGCAAGAACACGCCCATTCCCGTGACCACGCGGCAGACGTTCACGACGCCGAGCGACAATCAGACGTCCGTGCCGATCCGCGTACTGGAAGGCGAAGCGGAGACGGTCGACGAGAACCGGACCATCGGACTCTTCCAGCTCACCAAGATCCCCAAGCAGCGGCGCGGGGGACCGAAGATCGAGGTCGAGTTCGCCATCGATGCCGACGGCATCCTGAACGTCAAGGCCACGGAGAAGACGACCGGCCAGAGCCAGGAGATCGTGATCGAAGGCGCGGTCGGCCTGGACCGAAACGAACTGGAGCGGATGAAGCGGGAAGTTGCCCAGGACGAGAGCAAACGGGCGGTCCAGAAGCAGCAGGTGAACCTGAAGAATCACGCCGAGTCAGTCCTGTACGACATGAGGCAGTGGCTCGGCTTCAACCACTCGCTCATGCCGCTTCGCTCGGTGGAGCAGCTCGAGCAGGTGCTCCGCAAGCTCGAGAAGAAGATCAGGGCGAACGACACGACGGGCATGCGGGCGGCGCTCAAGCGTCTCGACGAGATCGCGGCGCCCCTGCGCAAGGCTGGCTAAGAGTCCGCCACGCAGCAGAGTTCACCGCGGAGAGCGCGGAGGGCCGCGGAGACGGCGTTTCGGTCAGCACAGCTGGATCCGCGACAGTCAGGTTCGAGGAGTATGTCGGACCAGCCCATCGCGGTGGTCGCTGGCCGGACGATCATCAGCCTCGCCACAGCCGCTCTGTCGCTTCTCTCGCTCTCGCTCTCTGTTTCCCTTCTCCGCGGCCCTCCGCGGCCCTCCGCGGTGAGTTTCAGGCGCTGGATTAGGTTGGCCGACGAAGCCGGCGCCAGTCGATCGCTTGCGTCTTCTTCAGTCGCTACGCCAACTCCGAGCAGCCCGCTGCACGCGTCTTCAGCGTACCATGTTGTCGCTCTCGCTCCCGTCATCGGAAGGGCACCATGTCCACAACACCGCCGTCACCGACCGAACCCGATCCCGCGTTGGTCAAGAAGGCCATGAAGGCGTTCCGGAAGCGCCTGAAGCTGACCCGTCTGAACGAGGAGTCGAAGATCGGCCGCAATCCCCTCACCTCAGGTAAGCAATCGTCGGTCGTCGCCATCATGCCGCCGCGCGACTATCCGCAGGAGGTGTGGGAAGCGCTGGTCGCACAGGGGAAGCTCCGGCCAGCGGGGCGCGGTTTCTACGAGCTGGTCGAAGAATCCTGAGGCGAACGCGCGTCCTCACCCTACCATGACCGCCGCTGATCGCGGCCACCGCCGATGCTCCGTCCAGTTTCAATTCGCGGCTCGCTCCTTCGCAACGTCGTCGTGCTGATGCTCGTCCTCGCCGCGGCGCTCATGGCCACGACGATTCTGGCGTCGCGTCGCCTCGTCCGCTCGCTCTCCGGCGACCTCATCACGCAGACCCTCCGCCGGTCCGAGGATCAGCTTCGGCTCTTCTTCGGGCCGGTGGTCGACAAGCTGCAGCTTGCCTGTTCCTGGACGGAAACCGGCCTGATCGACACGACTCACCCGGAGGAGTTCATCGAACTGCTGCTTCCGCTGCTCAGGCAGCAGAACCAGCTTTCTTCGCTTCTGCTTGCGGATGAGCAGGGGCGGGAGATCATGCTGCTGCGCGCGGACCAGGAGTGGCGCTGCCGGGAGAGCCGGCGCGAAGAGTGGGACCGGGAGACCAGATGGCGCGCCTGGAGCGATGATCAGCCGCAGGTCCGCACCTGGAACGAGATCCTCGACTACGACCCCCGTGAGCGGCCCTGGTTTCTCGGAGCCCTCGGTGATCAGCAGCAGCGTGAATCGGACGAGGCTGCGGCGCCGGAGGCGCGAGCGGTCCACTGGACCCTCCCCTACATCTTCTTCACGACGAAGGAACCAGGCATCACCGTCTCCGCCCTGTGCAGGACCGGCTCGGGCGCCGTCTCGATCATCGCGTTCGACGTCCTGCTCAGCACGATCTCCGATTTCTCGAGCAGCCAGTGGGTGAGCCCGAACGGGAAGCTCTTCGTGCTGTCGGAAGATCTGCGGGTCATCGGCCTGCCGCGCGACGAGCGATTCCAAACGGCGGAAGCGCGCCGGGCCGCCTTGCTCAACCGGCCGGATGCGCTCGGGCTGCAGATCGCCGACGATGCCACCGCGGCGTTTGGAACGAACGAGCAGCCGGAGGATGCGCCGGTTCGGTTCCGCAGCGGCGGCGTCTGGTGGTGGGGGCAGGTGCGCGCCTTGTACATTGCGCCGGACCGTCCGCTCTGGATCGCGGTGGTCGTTCCGGAGTCGGACCTCCTCGTCGGTCTGTCCGAGCTCCGCTGGGGAATCCTCCTGATCACGGTGGCGATTCTCGTGGTGGCCATCCAGCGGGCGGCCGCGCTGGCCAGCCGCTTCAGCGCCTCCGATCGAAGAGCTCGTGGCCCAGAGCAATCGGATCAGCCGCGGCGATCTCTCCGAAGGCGAGCCGGTCGACTCCAACGTGAAGGAGGTCGTTCAGCTCACCCGTGCTCACGAGCGAATGCGAACCGGTCTCCAGTCGTTGATGAAGCTCGAACGGGATCTGCAGCTGGCGCGACAGATCCAGCAGAGCACGTTTCCGGACCAGCTTCCCCGATTGCGCGGTTTCGCCCTGGACGCGTGGAGCGAACCGGCGGAAGAGACGGGCGGCGACACCTACGACGTCATCGGTTTCACGTACGAGCTCATTGCCGGCGGTGCCCGAAGCGCACAGCACGGCGACCTGACCAACGGCGGCGCTGCGGATCGCGCTCTGGTGCTGCTCGCCGACGCCACCGGACACGGCATGGGCCCGGCCCTCTCGGTGACGCAGATCCGGGCCATGCTCCGAATGGCCGTCCGAACGGGCGCCGATCTGACGAGCATCCTGCGACACCTGAACGAACAGCTCTGCGCGGACCTTCCGGCGTCGCGCTTCATCACCGCGTGGCTCGGCGAGATCGACGTCGAGGGCCAGACCCTGCGCAGCTTCAGCGCCGGCCAAGGACCGCTGCTCCACTTCGATGCGTCGTCAGATTCGTGCGCGGTGCTGGCCGCCGACACGATGCCCTTCGGCATCGACGCCGACATGACCATCGAGATCGGCGAACCGCTCCCCATGAAGCCGGGAGACATCTTCGCCGTGTTCTCCGACGGCATCTTCGAGGCGATCGATCCCGAGGGCCGCCAATTCGGGTCGGCGCGAGCCGTCGAGATCATCCGAAGCCACCGGAAGGCGCCGCCCGGCGTCATCATGGACGAGCTGCGCAAGGCTGTCCACCAATTCACCCACGGTGCGCCGCCGCAGGACGACCGAACCGCGGTCATCATCAAGCGCGACGACTGACGTGGTGAGGAGGGGACGCAGTACGGGGTCAGGCCTTCATCAGTCATTTGTGATTGATGGCGGGGCTTGTCCGAATCGTGTACCAGGAACCTGGTGACAGGTGAAGGCCTGACCCCAGGCATTCCCCTGGTGACAGGTGAAGGCCTGACCCCAGGCATTCCCCGTGCTCTGCGTTAGAGCCATTTGCATCGGACCGGGTACTGGGTGATCGCTTCGTCTGGGCTCAGGAGCACCATGCCGTGCACAATCGCCTGGCAGATGAGCATGCGATCGAAGGGATCGCGATGGAGCCTGGGAAGGCGTCCGAGATGAAGCGTCGATTCCTCGTCGAGCGGCAGCAGGTCAATCCGATGCTCCCGTCGCAGCCGAGGAATGTACGTATCGACCGGCTCGGGCAGAGGAAGACGTCCGAGCGCGTGCTTGACCGCGATCTCCCAGGTCGAAACCGAACTGAGATGAACTTCGTTCTCGGGCTGCACATAGAGGTCCCGGGCTGTGTCCGAGAGCGCCACATCGCCGGCCACGACCCAGAGAAAGGTGCACGTGTCCAGCAGAATCCTCACCTGCCCCCGCCCTCGAACGAGTCGATGATCTCTTCCGGCAGGGGAGCAAAAAAGGAGTCAGGAATGGTGAGCTGACCGCGGGCCAGCCCAACGGGGCGAGGTTTCGTCGACGCGGGCGGAAGACCTCGAATCTCGGCGATCGGGACGTTCCGCTTGCAAAGCACGATGGTCTCGCCATCCAGCAACCGGCTGAGGTAGCGGGACAGGTGGGTCTTCGCCTCGAATATATTGATACGAATCATGATCATATAGTTGACTATGAAGTAGACTAAGTCAAGCGGAGACTCGCATACGGCGCCGGCGGAAGACTGGCGTAAGACTGGACATCCACGTCTGGAATGGCGTAAGACTGTGCAGTACGGGGTCAGGCCTTCATCAGTCATTTGTGATTGATGGCGGGGCTTGTCCGAATCGTGTACCAGGAACCTGGTGACAGGTGAAGGCCTGACCCCAGGCATTCCCCTTTGGCGTAGTCTGCAAACAACCCCGTTCCCGTCAGGCATTGAAGGGCGGCGGCAAGGATGCCGCCGACCGTGTGGTGTTCGCAGCGAGAACCGAGGCGGCAGGATGCCGCCGGAATTGCACGACCTTCTGCGGCCCGGACGGGCCGCATATGGACAGAAATGACCACCGCCAGAACGGCCACAGGGCAGCCCGCAGGATGCGGGCGCCGATGAGCAACGCCGGACCGACGATGGTCGAGCCGCAGGATGCGGCGGCGCTGCAACAACATCTCACGCCGCGCACCCGACCTCAGACCAACCAGGACCTAAGCCGCATAGATGCGGCGCAGGCCCCGCAACCCATCGACCACCCGACGCGTGTTCGCGCACGCCTTCGACAAGAGCCGGCGCCGGTCGCGACTCAGGAGCCAACGGAACCAGGCCTTCATCAGTCACTTGTGATTGATGAGGGGGTGTAACGTGCTCTCTGTAAAAGCCCCGGCACGGCGATTGACCGAGCCGGGTTGACAACTCGAAAAGGGCGAGTCACAAGGCCCCTCCTTGAACCATGAAGGCCCGACCCCAGGCATCCCCCTCGGCGCACGAAGGGGTGTCAGGACCGACCTGACACCCCTTCCGCACCATTCCACGTGGTGTTGCGCAGGACTTGGACTTAGCTGCACAAGCCCCAAGCCGAGATCAGGGCAATGAGGTCCGACACGTCGGTCATGCTGTCGCCGGTGATGTCTCCAGCTTCGGTGCCCCATCCCACGATCACGGCGATTAGATCGACGATATCGACCGCACCGTCCCCGTTGACGTCTGCTGCACAGGTCGCGAAGTAGCTCGTGCCCATGGCGTCCGCCGCGTCGGTTGGTCCGGTCATGTTTCCGACGCTGACCGAAAAGTTGATCAGGCCGTCGTCGTCATCGAGGTAGGAGAGGGGAAACTGGAGGGACACACCGGTTGGCGTATAGGTGATCGGGATCAGCGCGACCAAAGGGGGAGGATTGCCCGGATTGCACGGACAGTCGCGGAAGTCCATGAGTCCGACAAACCCGGGCACCGAGCGATGAAAGGGACTGAACAGCTCACTTTGGAAGGCGATGCCGAATTCCCACCCGGCGGGAATGAAGGCCAAGGGCGGAGCGCCCTGGTTCTGAGCCGGCGCCTGGCCGGTGGTGTCGTCCTGATCCACATCCAATTCGAGAACGCCAAAGAGCCCGTTCGGTTGCAACGTGGTTGGCGACGAGATCGGCGTGAAGAACGACAGCTCGATGCGCATCGAGTCCCCGTCGTAGCTGATGTCGGTCAAGGCCAGGTCGATGAGCGGTCCGCTGCCACCGGGCGAGATGTAGTAGGCGTCGCCTTCGGCATCGGCGAGGGGGCCGCCCACACCGTCAAGTCCGCCCGCGCCAGCAGGCGCCGCGATCGCGAGGGCGGAGACGAGTACGAGAACGGCGGAGGCGGCTGGGCGAGGATGGAGGTAGGTGCTGAGTTTCATCGGAGGATCTCCAGAATTGGGGCTTTGACTGGCCCGTTGTCGAGGGAGTCGATCGACTCAACGCTGAATCGTGACCGGCTCTCTGATCACAGAGCGTCGCTCCGGATACTCGCACGTCACCAGAAACAGAGAGATTGTCGAAATCACCGCGCCCCGGCCCGCGAGAGAGACATGATCGGGGTCAGGCCTTCGATAGTCATTCGCGACGATTCGCAATGACAGGTCGGCAGCGGTCGTCAACGTGATGAGAGTCGCCTCGCCACCTGCGGCTCACCAGACCGAGGTTGTGTTCGACACCTGTTTGACTGCGAAGTGCCAATGACTAACCTACTAATACGACAGCGCTACACCGAATCACGGCCGTAAGCTGATTCTCGTGCCGAGATCCGACGACGGCGTGCGATGATCGTGATTGCGACGGGATCATCCTGAAGCGCTTCAATCGAGCGCAGGTGATATCGACCACGCACATGCGAGTACACGAACCAAAGCGAGATCGACGAGCGCCGGAATCGACGGCCTCGCTACGAAGTGTTGTTCGCCGCCGCTCGGGCTCGCCGTCGTGCGGTCCTCTTTCGGCTTTCGTATGACTCGGCGTTACGACGTTGATAGTACGCGCACTGGAAGATCAGTCTCCGCAACATCGTGCCTTGGCGATACATGGCCGCCGTCGAAATTGCATGCACAACTCTCGCCACTTGCTCGAACGTGATCTGCGGATTTTTCCCCCCGAAGCCGGTTTGTCTCACACGTCAGGATGTACATCGCGATTCGTGCGCAGAGCCAGTGTCGAATGAGGCTCGTGTAGGTTCGGATCTCGAAATCACCGAAGCCGGTCTCCTGCTTGGCGCAGTTCGAACCACTTCTCGACCTGCCATCGGGAGAGCGCAACCCGGAGCATCTGGATCGGCGTTGTTCGGGCTGGGGCGTTGCTGACGAAGTACTTGGTCTCTTCGGTCGCGGGGTTCCTGGCAATCATCAACCAGTACTTCCGCTCCGTCGGATACGAACGACCACTGCCCTCGTTGATGACCAGATGAACGCGAGCACGCTTTATCTCCCAGACGATCGCGCCGCGTGTCACGTCCTTGATCTTGATGCGCTGCCACTCCTGCTGCGTGAACGCAGGGCTGTGTCGACACACGTTGTCCACTCGCTTTGAAGCGTGTGCCGGGTTGAGCGACTGCCAGTGCGGCAGCTTGGTCCAGCATCGGAAGTTCGTTCTGACTTCGCCGATGGCGAGAAGATTCAGTTCGTCGAGTTCGAACCAGAACGGCGGAATCTGACCGTAGTCCTCATCGAACGTCATCCACTTGAACTGAACGCCGTTGGCCATCGCCCGCTTGATCTGTTCGGCCGCGATCTTCCATTTCGGCCGGTAGACCAGGTCATCAGGGATGCCGGCTCTCTCGCAACGCTCGCGATCGTCACTCCAGCTCTCAGGAAGAAAGAGGTCACTCGCGACGACGCACGTGAACGGGTCACGCTTGTTGTCATCGACGTAGAGCAGATGCTGTCCCACGACGCAGTTCTCGACCTTCCCGGACTCGCCACACCATTGACGTTTCACACCTGGCGTCTTGTCTCCGGACTTTGCGTGCGACGACGCGTCGATGACACCAATGGCGCCGTCACATCCATGCTCATCGGCGACCGCTAATTGCAGGATCTGTTCTGCACGGGTGTGATCCCACGCGAAGAACGCGAGGAACTCCTGCATCGTTCGCACCGGCCTGTTGAGGGCGAGCGCGATCGCCTCGATGTTCTTCCGATTCAACGTCATCGTGAGACCGGTGACGAAGTCGTTGAAGTGATCTCGACTCTCCCGGCGCTTGAAGCACCGATCAAAGCGACTCAGATGCGCAGCGATAGCGGGCGCACAGCGATTCGATCTGATCACCAGTCATGTGGGACTCTCCAGGATGAACTGAAGAGACCTATCGGTCTTTGACGCTTCTTCTCTTGAGCAGAACTAGCGCTGTCGTATTAGACAGGATGTACGGACAAGGGCAGACCGGTTCGCAAGAGACCAGCGACCAACGAATGCCTGACCCCAGTTCCCCCCCCGCACGCCGATTCAGTCCCGGAAGTCCTTGAAGAGCCAGTAGAGCACGGCGCCGAACGAGCCGAGTCCGACCGCAGCACCCACGACCCACAGGAGTAGCGATCGGAGTACGGCCCACCACCACGGCCACCCCGTCACGACTGGCCCCACCGCTGCACTGCACTCGGGACACACCGCTGACATTGGCGGTAAGGTCGTAGCCGCATCCGCCGCAGCGCCCCTGGTTGGGGATGTTTCGCATCCGACGGTTCGGTGAGATCAGAACCGTGGCGAGACACATGAGCCACAGTGTGCCCGTTGCCACCAGCAGCGCGATGATGCCTTCGTAGAAGAGGTTGAGGACCACCCCCACCACCGCGGCGGGAGCGAACACCGTCGCCAGGGGGCGCAGCACGGTCGGCGATGCAGCGACAGCACGACCACCGGCAGGCTCACGACCGACAGGACGCCGCCCCACAACAGGTAAAACATCGAGGGACCCCAGGGAGTCCACAGGCCGATGATCAGGAAGGTCGCAGCGACCAGGACGAGGATGCCGAGGATGCCCGGAAAGCCGGATCTCTCTGAGGTCGTTGAGGTCACCCCGGCTTCATCGGTCACATTGCGGGCTTCGATCAGTCCGCCTCGCCGCGTCGCGATGCTCCGGCGGGTGCAGCGTCACACCGGCGGCGAGCCACCGTACGATGGTGCCATGTTCGGCGGCGGAGCGCGAGGTCGGTTGATCGATCGATCCACCCAGGCGTGGGTGCGGGCGACCGGGCGCACCGTAGACGTTCGAGAAGGTGCGGAGGAGCACTGGCTCGGCGGACCGGTCGGCGACCTGCAACGCATCGGCACCGACTTCTTCGAGCGTTGGACCGCGGCGCGGGGCTGGCAGTTTCAGCGGCCAACGACGCCGTGCGGCCTGATCGAGGACCTGTCGGTGCTCGACGGACCGGGATTCGACGCCGATCGAGTCCATCCCGAGGTGCGGCGGTTCTACGCCCAAACGTCGGAGTACGACTTCGACGTCTGGTCGCGCTGGTGCGGCCTGTTCCGGCCGTTCAGCAGCGCGCTCGCGCTTCTGTTCAGCCGCCGGCTCGAGCAGCTCAACGTCCCGCTGTCGCCACTCGACACGAGCCTGGGGATCGACAGCGAGATCGGGCGTGTGCTCAACGCGGACGGCCAGCAGCCGGTTCGCGACCTGGGTGCGCACCGATCCGGGCCACTGGCCGCGCACCTCTACGTCGGGGCGTACTCCTGCTGCACGCCGCCGCGGGCGGAGGGGCCGTGCCTCCGTGTCGTCTTCCCGCTCCCCAACGGCCACGCGGCGGTGATCATGCACCCCGAGGCGGGCACGGACGGGTCGTTCACGATCCGCTGCGACGGTCGACGCCTCGGCGATCCGGGTTTCTACTTCTTCGTCGAGTCCCCGCGCGGCAGCGGCCGCGGCCGGGCCCGAATCGTCCGAACGATGAAGGAGACGATTCGCGTGTTCGTGGACGAAAGCGGCGGGCTCCGTGCCGACCACGAGCTCCGGATCTGGGGGACGCGTTACCTCGAGCTCCACTACCGGATGCCGCACCGGCGCGAAGAGCAGCGTTGATCGATCTTGTCGGTCAAAGGTGCTTGTCAGGCGTCTTTGCCGACATTTCCCATATGACTTCGCCCGGCTCCACCGCCGAGCCTAGTCCTGCCCCAAGACGGTGCCTGGAGGCGCTGTCGGACCGCTTGGGCAGGGGTGGGGACAGATTGACATCGCAGACTCCTCATCGTTGGTCGGGTTGGTGAACGGTTCGCGCCTGTCATATCGGCGCTGCCCTCGGCGAGAGCGCGGCGAACCGTCGTATCCGCTTGAGGATCGCCCGGTACAGCCGGCGCGGCACCGCGACCTCGGCCAGTTGGAACGTGACGTACCGGGCGTGATGAACCACCTTCGCGCCGATCTTGATCAGCTTGTCGCGCAGCGTCGTCAGCGACCAGTGCTTCACACTCGGCGGCAGCGCCAGCCGGCGCAGGAAGTTGCCCAGGTTGTACGCCAGCACGATGCAGTTGCAGCCGCACCTGGTTGGCGTCGAAGCCGTGGCAGCACAGACGCGTCCAGCGGACCGCGTGCTTGCCCTCCTTGATCCACTGCTCGGCGGTTCCGCGACCGTTGTAGAAGTCCACCACGCGCTTGCGACCCGCCGCCGAGGTTGGTCACGATGAAGCCGACGCGCGGGAACAACTCGCCCTGGTGCCACTCGACCTTGGCCACCACGCGGCGCGGCTGGTCCCACGACTTGGCCTGGTACTCGAAGCTGTGGTAGAACGCGCTGCGGCCGCTTCGGCGGTCGGCCCACCGGACGTGTGAGCAAGTGGCCGATGTGGCGTTCGAGCACCTGGTTCGCCTTGAGCCGGATCGCGTACTCGTAGCCCTCGGCTTCGAGTAGGTCGTACAACTCGGGGATGGCGAATGCCGCGTCGCCACGGAAGAACCTGGGCACATCCACGCTCTCGGTATCGCTCGATCACCGGCTCCAGCACCGACCGCCAGTCGTCGGCGCTGGCGACGTTCCCGTTGCGCAGCAGCGCCCGCTCCACATCGCCGTCGTGGTTGAAGATGAACAGCGGGTGATAGCACTCGCACGCGAAGTGGCCGTTGTACATCGAGCCTTCCTGCTGGCCGTAGGTCTCGCTGACCGAACTGTCCATGTCGAGGATCAACTTCTTCATCGGGCGGCGTTCGTGGATTCGATCCACCCCATTGGCCGGGCATCGCCATCAAGGCGGCGAGGTTATCCGGATCGGTCAATACCTCCGTCTCGAACCGGCCGACTTGGCTCGTGGATGCGGCGGTGCGGTCCACGGCTCGGCCACCGACCACAGAGCGCAATCCGGGGTCAGGCCTTCATCAGTCACTTGATGGCGGGCTTGTTCGACTCGTGCACCAGGAACCTGATGACAGATGAAGGCCTGACCCCAGGCATCTCCCGACGATGCGGCGAGCTCCGCCAGGCGATCTGGAGACTCCATGGACGAGATCGAATTGCTCATCGGCCTGCATGTCCGAAACGACCGACAAGGTCCAGGCGGCGAGGACGAAACACGGCGTGCCATCGAGCTTGCGCGGCTCGATGCCAGCGCGCACTCTCCGGATTGCCGACATCGGCTGTGGGACGGGAGCCTCCACACTTGTCCTTGCGAAAGTGCTCGATGCTCACGTCACTGCCATCGATGCGGCGCCGGCGTTCATGGACAAGCTTCGCGCGCGGGCGGTCCATGAGGGTCTGGGAGATCGGATCATTGCCCGCGTGGGCGACATGGAATCACTGCCGTTCGCCGCCGCCGAGTTCGATGTCATGTGGTCTGAAAGCGCCATCTACAACATGGGATTCGAAGCTGGCATCCGGGCATGGAAGACAGTTCCTTCGCCCGGGCGGCGTCCTCGTCGTCTCGGAGCTCACCTGGACGACATGCAGTCGACCAGCGAAGGTCGAGACGCACTGGACGACCGAGTATCCCGGCATTACGACGGCGTCGGCGAACATCCATACGATGCAGCAGTCCGGCTACGCTGCCGCTCGGATTCTTCTTCATCCCGTCCATTTGCTGGATGGAGAACTACTACGAGCCACTCCGGACTGCATTCCCCAGCTTCCTGGAGCACCACGAACACCACAAGGACGCATACGCGATCGTGGAATCCGAGGAGTGCGAGATGCGCCTGTACGAGACCAGTGGGCAGTGGTACGGCTACGCGTTCTATATCGCGCGAAGGCCCGCCGCATCCGACGAAGAGCGCGACAACTGATGCCTCGCGTGAGCTGACCCCGGGCCCTTCGCTACTCCAGAGGCATCTCCCGGGGTCAGGCCTTCATCAGTCACTTGATGGCGGGCTTGTTCGACTCGTGCACCAGGAACCTGATGACAGATGAAGGTCTGACCCAGGCATCTCCCCCGGCATCTCCAGGCATCTCCCTGAATAGAAACAACCATCGCGAGACCAGCCACAGGGAAGCCCGCACGATGCGGGCGCGTATGAGCAACGCCGGATCGACGATGGTCGACCCGCATGGAGGCGGCGGCGCCGCAACAAGACCTCACGCCGCGCCCCCAACCTCGGACCAACAAGGACCGAGCCGCATGGATGCGGCGACGGCCGCGCAACACCCGGAACGCCCTGAGGGCACCATCCGGGGTCAGGCCTTCATCTGTCATCCTCTTGCTCACCGCCGCCGTGCCCGCGCCCTTGTCACGAACGTCACGAACGAGGACTCGCCTGGGCTCCCGCAGGCACGGCGCGAGCACCAGAGGGCATGCGCTCGAGCGAAAGCTGTCCGCGGGCGCCTTGCCAATCCGTGACCAAGCTCAGCAGCAGCGGCACGAGGAAGATCGTGAACACCGTCGAGACGAGCAGACCGCCCACCACCACGCTGCCGAGCCCGCGGTAGAGCTCGGATCCCGACCCCGGCATGAGCACCAGCGGAGCCATGCCCCCCACCGACGTCAGCGTGCTCATGAAGATGGGCCGCACGCGCGTCCGCACGGCCTCGGCGATGGCCTCGCGCGGCGGCAGCGGGCCTTCGACGCCCTCCCCCACGTCCGCCGCCCCCCGCATGAAATTGAGGGACTGATGGACGATGAGGATCGCGTTGTTCACCACCACCCCGATGAGGATCACGAAACCGAGCATGGTCAGCACATCCAGCGTCTGCATCGGCAGGTAGGGATCGGTCACGCTCCAGATGAAGACGGCGAACAGCGCCATGAAGCCGCCGAGCGTCGCCAGCGGCACGCTGAACATGATGACCAGCGGCTGCATGAAGCTCTGGAAGAGGACGCACATCAGCAGGTAGACGACGATCAGCGCCAGCACCAGCGAGCTGCTCAGCGTGCCGAGCACCGTTCCGTCACCGAGCAGCGCCGCCTGCACCTCCTGCAGCTTGCTCGCGGACCCGGCCAGGCTCGTCACGATGCTCGCCGGCAACCGCCCCTGATCGCGCTCGGTCTGCAACATCGTCTCCAGGTCGCCGATCATCTGTTCGAGCGGAACGCCTTCCGGCGGCGTGATCTGGAAGCTCACCGCCCGCTGTCGACCGACCCGCGTGATCTCCTGCGGCGCGTTCACCGAATTGACCTGCGCGACAGCGCCCAGGGGGACGACGTGGCCGCCGGGCGAAGCGATCGGCAGGTCGCGCAATCCCGCGATCGTGCGATTCTCGACGGCGGCCTGGCTGATGATCTTGAGATCGATCGCTTCGCCGCCGATCCGGTACTCGTCGATGACGGCGCCGTCGCCGCTCGCCTGCACGGCAAAGCCGACGTCGCTCGTCGACAGACCCGAGCTCGCTCAAGCGCACCAGATTCGGCAGCACCTGGATCTCGGGACCGGGGATCGAGAAGTTCGAGGGCACCGGCTGGATGGACCCGAAGCCGTACTTCTGCGCGAGCTTCATGTAGAGATTCGAGGCCACGCCGACCACCTCGCCGAGATCCGGACCGGCCAGCTGCAGCTTGACCGCCGAGCCCGTGGAGCCGCCGAGCTGGAACAGCGGGACCTGGAACGGAAAGGCGATCACGCCGGGAACCTGGTTCGCCCGGGTCGCGTGCGTGAAGAGCGGCAGGAGGTCGACCACCCGCTTTGGATCACGGCTGATCCCACCGTGGAACAGGATGCCGTCGAAGGACACGAGGAAGTAGTTCTCCAGCGGCGGCGGCACGACCGACGGACCGGGCGATCCGGTCTGCCAGTCGAACGTCGGCACCGAGGGGAGGTTGGCGATGGCTCGTTCGTACTCCTCCGGTCGATCGACGAGCTGCCCGGCTTCCCAGTACGGACGGATGGTCTCTTCGATCCGCGTCGCCATGTCGGTCATCTGCTCGATGTTGTAGCCGGGAGGCGGGATGATCAGACCGAACACGAGGTTGCGGTTGCCCTTGGGCAGATAGTCCGCCGGCG
The DNA here is from genome assembly GCA_963697235.1 of uncultured Planctomycetota bacterium. Lineage (GTDB taxonomy): Bacteria > Planctomycetota > Phycisphaerae > Phycisphaerales > SM1A02 > CAVONJ01. Next base: position 121,503 of record CAVONJ010000015.1, on the reverse strand, counting down.
GCATGAGCCAGATCGTCCCGGCGATCGACGCGCCGGTCAGGAGGACGATGATGGTCACCCGCGCCACCGTGCTTCCGCAGATCCAGTAGATCAGCCGGCCGATGGCCCTCGACCACCGGTGCAGGTCCGTGCTCGGCTTCTTGCCGCGGGCCAGGGGTTTGAGCAGACGCGCCGCTCCACAGGGAATCACGGTGACCGAGACCACGAGGCTCAGGGCCACGGCCGCGCAGATGGCCAGCGCGATGTCGCGGAAGAGCTGACCCGCCTCCTCCTGAATCAGCAGGATCGGCACGAAGACCGCGATCGTGGTCAGCGTGGAGGCGAGCACCGCGCCCCACACCTCGCGCGCGCCGGCCAGGGCTGCCTCGCGGGGAGGCTTGCCCATCTCGACATGCCGGAAGATGTTCTCGAGCACGACGATGGCGTTGTCGACGACCATGCCCACGGCGAAGGCCATGCCCGCCAGGCTGATCACGTTGATGCTCCGCCCCAGCGCGACCATCGCGACGACCGCGCCGATCACGGAGATGGGGATGGCCAGCGCGATGATGGCGACGGACCGGATCGAACGAAGGAAGAGGATGAGCACGAGCGTGGCCAGTCCGCCGCCGATCCAGATGTTGCTCCGCACGAGAGCCAGCGCGTCGTCGATGTAGACGGTCTGGTCGTAGACCTGTATCAGCGTGAGCTTGCCGTTGAGCCCCAGGCGCTGCGCTTCGGCGTCGAGCAGGCCCCCGGGCTCGTTGAGACGGGCGACCTCCGCCTTGAGCGACTTCATCACGTCGATGACGTTGGAGTCGATCTCCCGGTCGGCGTTGATGGCGATCACGGGCCGTCCGCGCGAGCGCACGAAGCTCGTCGGCTCCTTGTACGTGTCGACGACCTCGGCGACGTCGCGCACGAGGATCGGGCCCTTGTCGTCGTGGGCGATGACGGTGTCTTCGATCTGCTCCAGCGACTGGAACTGGCCGATCGTGCGCAGCCGCACGTCGAGCTTGCCGTCCGCGAGCTGGCCGGCCGAGATGTTCTGATTGGTCTCCCGAATGATCCGCACCAGCTCGCTGGGCGTGATGTCGAACTGGGCGAGCTGGATCGGATCGATCCTGATCTGCACTTCCCGCTCGCGACCGCCCAGGACATTGATCTCCGCGATGCCCTTCACCCGTTCCAGGGCCGGCTCGATGCGATCGACCGCGAAGTCGCGCAGCGTGCGGATGTCGAGATCGGGATCGGTGGTTCCGAAGACGATCCACGCGATGTAGTCGCGGTTCTCCCGGTCGGTCGCCTCGATCACCGGTTCATCGACGTTGGCCGGGTAGTCCGGCACTTCCCGCAGCTTGTCACTCGTCTCCCGGAGCGCCTCGGCCTTGTCCGTGCCGGTGACGAACTCCAGGCGGATCGACCCGCCGTTCTGCTGCGAGGTGCTCGTGACCTGGCGCAGATTGCTCAGACCAAGCAGCCGCTCCTCCTGCTTGTCGATGACGTTCAGCTCGACCTCTTCCGGGCTCGCCCCCTCCCAGAACGTGTTGACGGTGACGATCGTGTCTTCGACATTGGGCGTCAGCGGCGATCGGCAGGCGCGTGAGTGAGATGACGCCCGCGAGCAGGATGAGGATCACCCCGACGGTAACGGTGACCGGCTGCCGGATGGCCAGCGAGATGATGCTCATGCGTCATCTCCGCTGGAAACTGTCTTCGCCGTGGCGACCGGGACGGGCAGCACGGGCATGCCCGGGTAGGCTCGTTCGTTCCCTTCGACGATGACCTGATCACCCGGCTTCAGACCGGACGATCGGACGACCGCGCGGCCGCCGGACAGGAAGAGCACCTCGATGCCCACCGCCTCGGTCCTGGCCGGACCGCCTTCGGGTCCCGGCCTGGCCACGTAGACGAACGCGCCCGTCTCGTTGCGCAGGATGCCGTCGCGGGAGACGGTCAGCTGCGGGCTGATCTGCTCCGTCGGCACCCAGGCGAGCAGCGACATCCCGGGGGCCATGAGCCCCTCTTCGTTCGGCATCTCGACCACGAGCGTGAAGGACCGCGCGACCGGATCGACTTGCGGGATGATCCTCTTTTCCGTGAGCTCCTTCGTCTGACCGGTCGCTTCGACTCTCCAGCACGATCGTCGCGTCGGGGTGCGCGGCCGTCGTGAAGAGCTTCTGCGGGATGTTCAGCCAACCTTCGATCGGCGCTGTGGAAACGATCTCCACGACTGCGTCACCTTCTCCGACCCACTCGCCCTGGTCCGCGTAGGTCGCGATCACCAGTCCGTCGAAGGGCGCGAGGATGCGGGAGTCGGTCACCCGCTGTTCGAGCAAGTCGGTGCGAGCGGTGATGAGATCCTGGGTGCGCTCGGCCTGGACCACTCGGGTGCGGGCGATCTCCACGGCCGATTCGGCGTCGAAGAGCTCTCGGGGACGGGCGGCCCCGCGGTCGAATGACTCCTGCAGCAGCTCGACATCGCGGCTGGCCTGCTCCAGCTCCGCCTTTCGCTCGTTGACGAGGGCCTGCGCAACCTCCCGATCCGCCCGAACCTGCCGCAGCTCGATCTCGAGGCGGCGGGCGTCCAGCTCCGCCAGCACCTGCCCCGCTTCCACGCGCTGCCCTTCCCGCACCGGCCGCGTGAGGACCAGACCCGACTCGCGCGTCGCGACCTTCGAGCGGTGCACGGCGTGCAGATCTCCGGTCACCATGCGCCGTTCCTGCATCTGCTCCCGAAGCACGGCATCGACGTTCACCGAGACGGCCGGCGGGCCGCCGCCCGGCTGCGCGTCGGCGGCGGAAGCGATACCCAGCCCCATCGCCACGGCGACCAGGAGCGAGGCGGTCTTCGAGTCACGCATGGATCTCACCTTGGCGAGGTTCTTCGTTTCGACGGCGCGGGGCGATTCGCGAGACGCCCGACGCGTCGGCGCGGTCTTGAGTGACCAAAGGATAGCCCCCCTCGCCTGCCGTTTCCGCGGACGAACCGATGACCCCCGTGAGGCGTGTTCGCCACCGCTCTCGCAGCCGTTGGAAGAGTCAGATCACCAGCTGAGCACGGTCATTTCCGCCTGGCAGCGTCGCCAAACCCACGAATGTCGCTGGAGACATGCCGTCGGTTCGTCGACGCTGCCAGAACGAAAGGCATCGCACTCATCAGCCGAAGCACTTCTTTGACGGGCTGCTAGAGCAGGAAGGCGCTTTGCCGCTTGATGCCGGTCAGGTGAACCCGGAGCCGGTTGAGCACGTTCTCCAGTCGCACGAATCCGTCCCGCACGCTCTCCGCATCTTCGGGATCCTGGCCCGACTCTTCGAGCAGGGCGCGGATGTAGCTTCGAACGCGGTGCTCGAAGGGCGTGGTGACCTGGACCTCGTCGAGAAGGCGGTCGGGCACCTGCTCGAAGTGATTGGCTCGCTCGGCGATCCTGATCATCTGCTCGGACGCGTCCGCCGGCGAGGCGTACTTGAGGCGATCTTCGATGTGACCTTGGAAGCGATCGAGGAAGCGGGCTCCGAAGATCTCCTGACCAATGCGGGCGTACAGGAACAAGGTCGCGGACTCGACGAGCCGGTCGTCGACCGGAACCCGGAAGAAGGAGCGAACGAGGGGGTAGAACTGATGCATGGACGAGGCCGCTGCATGCAGTCTTCGCTCAGCACCGAGGATTCCCACCGATGGAACCTCCCTTCCTTCGGACGTTGCTATCTGGAGGAGCGGGTCAGATTGTGGAGCAGATTGGCCAGGCTTGGATTGAGATCGTCGAGCACCTTGGCCTCCTTCCGCGCTGCCTCGAGCCTTCCGCTCTGAACCAGCGCCAAGCCCAGGCTGTAGTGGCCGTCTGCGAATCCGGGATCGAGCTGAACAGCGGCAACCAGATGGGGAATGGCCTCGCTGTGATGGCCGGAGCCCATGAGCTTGCGACCTCGCTCGTGGGCGCGGCGGCTGGAGAGCAGCGCTCGGTCGTCCTCGTGCGCGTCGGCCGTTCCGATGTCACTCTGCTCGTCACGTTCCAACACGGCACTGGCCACTGGCGCCGGCGCGGAGGCGGGGACGGAGACGGCGACGGGGACGGCAACCTGCATCGACTCCGCCGGTGAGGCCCCAAAGGCGGTGGCGGGATCGAAGACGCCGGCCGACCACATCCATGCGCCAAACCCGCCGACCGCCGCGACGAGGATCAGGAGCATCGTGGCCGGAAAGAGCGTGCCGGAGCCTTGCCCAGCCACGACGGCGTGGGCGGTCGGACGATCAGCGATGAAATTGGATTGAGGATCGAACCGCATTCCGGCTAGCATCCGAAAGACCATCGGCTGCAGGCAACGGAAACCGGCTCGAAGCAGTGCGATCGGCAGGCGAGGTTCTCGATCGTGCGGAGAGCGCCGTTTCGCAGGGGCGCCCAGACCGACCAGCCGGCGAACTCCGGGCTACTCCGTTTCCGGGTCGAAGTCGCCAACGTCGACCGTGGACCAGTCGATCTCCGACCGCTCCTTTCGGAATTCGGCCATCGCCTCGCGAGCCCGCGTTAGGTCGTGCTCCAGCACCAGCACCCGGACGGCTCCCGGTGCCTCGGCCCGGAAGCCGGCCGTCAATCCTCCCGAGGCTTCCGAGGGAATGCCTCGATCATGAAGAGCATCGACCAGCAGCATGGCCTCGAACTCGGTGGCTAGAACCGCAAGCACGGTGGTTGGGCTGTCCGCGTCATTCATGAGATGCTCCCTTGCGCTGCTCGTCCGAGAACCGCCACTGGATCAGTGGCGCGGACCAAGCGTACCAGGGCTCGGGATTTTTGCGATTCGCCCCGCCCGTCCAACCGGCCGGTCGATCGCCTGACCTACCCGCACCACACCGCGGCGCTCCGCGGTTCCATCACCCCGACGCAGGTCATCGTGTGACGCCAGAGGTTCGCTCATGCCGCTCGAATCGCTTCTTCCAGGCGGTCGCCGCCACTGGCGGTAGCGCGCGCACAGCGGCGGGTTGGTCCGCGGCTCGAACCGAGCGCTCGGCCGCTCTCCGCGCCAGTCGGACGGGCGCTTCGCCAGCAGGTAGCCGAGTCCGCGAATCGTCCCCTCCCCGAACGCCGGGCGCTCGACGGGCCGATCGCAGAGATCGGCGATCCGCTGGCAGAGCCCGTCCAGTCGAGCCAGCCCGCCGGTCACCTCGAGTTCGTCCAGGGCTGGCGGGTGGACGGCCAGGCGTTCGACGTTGATCGCCAGCAGGAAGGCAATGCTCTCGAAGACGGCGACCATTCGCCGTGGACCGTCGCCCGCGCCGAGGAGACGAGAGGGAAAATCGGGGACCCAGTAGGGCGATCCCAGCCCGGAGACGCCGTTCAGGAATAGCGGCGGCTCGCGCGTCTCGGCGAGCCACGAGTCCGCCTCGGCCCACAGGTGCTCCATCGGAATGGCGCACGCCGCCGCCATGGCTTCGACGGCGCAGCCGGCGCCGTTCACGGTGCCCTCGAGCACGTACTCGGTCCGTGCGTCATCCTGCCACACGACGCTGCTGAGCAGCGCCGCGTCGGCCACGGGGCGTGCGCCGATCGGCCGCTGCACGAAGGCGCCGGTTCCGATGTTGATGATCGCCGTGCTCGCGCCGGGCAGCGCCGCCGGAATAGAGTGCAGCCGATTGATCGCCCGTCGCCACCGTCAGGGGCAGCAGCGCTCCGCCCGGCAGGCGAAGGTGACCGAAATCGAAGCGACTCGGAACGCAGCGAGGCAGCGGCGCGGCGGGGAGCCCGCAGTGCTCGAGCAGCTCGGCCGACCAGGTCCGGCTTCGGTAGTCAAAGAGCAGCGTCCGCGACGCGTTGGCCGGATCGGCAACGACGGGTCGCTCTTCGAGGAGGCGGAAGAGCACGAAGCTGCTGAGCGGTCCGAACGCCAACCTCGACTCCCGCTCCGCCAGCTGGACAGCGGACAGATGATCGAGACACCAGCGCAGCTTGCTCATGCCGTAGTGCGGCGAGCGAACCAGTCCGGTCCGCTCGTGGATGAACTCGGGATCCGGACCGTGCTCCTCCAACCAGCGCACCGCTCGTCGATCCTGCCAGGAGATCACGGGCGAGAGCGCTGCTCCGGTCAGCCGATCGAAGCACACGATCGTCGATCGCTGCGTGGCCAGACCGGCCGCCTGCAGAGTGGCCCCGCCACGCGGATCGAGGGCGACGGCCTGCTCGATTGCGGTCCTCACCGAGTGCATGAGCGCTTCCGGATCGTGTTCCACCCATCCCTCGCGGGGACGGCTGGTCTCGATCGGACTTCGCCCTTCCGCCACGGTGGCGCCCGCGGCATCGAGGATGACCGCGCAGGCTCGCGTGCCCGCCCTGGTCGATGGCGAGGTAGGACGCGGCGTCGGGTGCGACGTCGCGCCTCTTCACGGGGGCACCAGTTCGAGAGTTCGGGTGTCGGCGATCGCCCGCCGCACCGGCAACGACGGGGCCAGGTGCTGCATGACCTTCTCCGCGGTCGCGCGGTAGGCGGTGAGCTTGCCGCCGTAGATCGTGAGCACGCGCGGCGCGCCCGCCGGTCGACGTCGAAGATCGTCTCCCGGGTGCGGCGGAACGCCCTCTTTCCTCCGGCCGGAAGAACCCGAAGGCCGGCCCAGGAGCAGAGAATGTCGTGCGGACCGATCGGTTCGCGGCGCGGGAAGTAGTGCTGCAGCACCGCGACCAGATAGCGCTCCTCTTCGGGCAGCGCGCGGACCAGTTCGGGATCGCCCTCGAACGGTGTCTCGGTGGTGCCCACCAGCGTGTGCCCGCGCCACGGGATGACGAAGACCGCCCGTCCGTCCTCGGGACTCTCGAGGTAGTAGATCCCGCGCTGCAACGCCCCGGCAACCTCGATGTGCGCGCCTTGCACGAGCTCGATCTGCCGCCGGGGAGGTGCCGGACGCACGGCATCCAAGACCGCGGGCGCCCACGGTCCGGCGGCGTTGACCAGGACCCGTGCGAAACACGAGCGAGGCCGACCGTCGTGTTCGAAGTCGATCGAGCACCCCGTTTTCGTCAGCGTCGCCGCGCAGAAACGGGCGGGCATCGCCAGCTCGGCGCCCAGCCCTTCCGCCGAGGACATCACCGCGCGGGTCAGCAGCTGCGTCGTCGGTCTGCGCATCGCGGTACTCGAAGATCGCTTCCAGATCGGCCGTCGACAGCCCGTCGAGCTGCGTCCACTCTGCCGGCGGCACCGTGCGGAAACGAGCGTCCTTCTCCAGCTCGCGCGAGCAGGGCGTACAGCGACAATCCGATTCGCAGCTGCCAGGGACGGCGGCGCGTGCGTCGATAGACCGGAAGGAAGAAGGGCTGCAGGGTGACGAGATCCGGCGCGAGCTTCAGGAGCAGGGCCCGCTCGCGCAGGCACTCGCGCACCAGGCCGAGCTCGCCGTTCTCGAGGTAGCGCAGGCCGCCGTGGATCAGCTTGGTCGAGCGACTGGAGGTGCCGTGGGCGAGCGACCGCATCTCCAGCAGCAGGACGCGGAACCCCGCGGCGGCCGCCGCCTGCGCCACCCCCACGCCGTGTATCCCGCCGCCCACCACCACGACGTCGAAGTGCTCGTCAGTCATGGTCTGGCTTTGGCGACAACCGGGGATCTTGGAGCAGTCCAGCAATGTCCATCGTTTCGATCAGATCGGCACCCCGGGCGACCAGATCGAGCGCGACCTGCGGATCCAGGATGTCGTAGATCACCCAGCGCCACGGACCGGGCCAGAGAGGCTCCGGCGCCGCGGAAAGCAGCTCGTGGTCCGCGATCAGGAACTGGGGCTGAAGACGCCGCGCGTCCTGGAGCGTCGCGTCGTTCCACGCCTCGAGGACCCAGCCGATCTCGTCCCAGCCGCGGGCCCTCGCGTGCTCCAGGATCGGCCGGTCGAAGGAGATGAGCGGACAGCGCTCCTGCCCCCGGAGAGGCTCGAGGCACCTCAAGACCGGATCGAGCACGGCCGCATGACCGAAGTGGCGGAGGCTGGCCCGCTTGATCTCGACGAGCGCGCCGCGCGACGGATGAGCCGCGACGAGCTCGATCGCCTCATCCAGCCTTGGAATGGCGGTTCCGGTGAACGCGTCACCGAGCCGGCTGGACTCGTTCACCTCGATCGCCTCGAGATCGCGCCAGCGCAGATCGAAGATCCGCGCGTCGATCCCGCCGGTTCGCCGCAGGTTCGAATCGTGCAGCACCACGGGAATCCGATCGGCGGTGAGCTGCACATCGAACTCAATCCACCGTGCGCCGACCTCCAGCGCCGCTTCGAGGGCGATCAGCGTGTTCTCCGGATAGCGAGCAACGAACCCCCGATGCGCCACGAGCTCTGGAATGGGTTTGGACACGGTCACCGAGTGATCTCCTGCCACTGCTTCTTCAGACGCTTGAACGAGACTGGGATGGATGTTCCCAGACCCTGCGCGAAGAGGGAGACCCGCAGCTCTTCCAGCATCCACCGGTATTCGACGAGGGCCGGATCCTCGATGCCCTGCTGGCGGTGCTCCTCCGCCCGGGCCTGGTAGTCCGCCCACAGCGGCGCAAACTGCACCATCAGCTCTTCGTCGCGCACGTGACCGCCGCCGGCGAGCTTCTGGAAACGTACCTCGCACGCCTGAAGGAAGCGGGGAAGTTGCACGAGCCAGCGGAACGGCGTCGAGGTCAAGAACTTCGGACCGACCAGGTGGCGACGCTGCTCCTGAATATCCGCCACCGCGAGCTCCCACTGGCGCGGCATGGTGCGATCCAGAGCGATCAGCAGCGCCTGGTGGGCGCGGAGTATCTCCGCGACGAGCTGCCCCACCTCGAGCGCGGCGTCCCAGATCGTGCCGAAGCCTGCGTCGAGGCACGCCTCGAACGCCTCGCGGCTGCGGGGCAGCGGCCTGCCGTCGAGGAACACCCGATCGACGATCAGGCGGCCCAGCTCGTCCTTCAGCTCCCGGACGGGGCCCAGCAGCGCGTACTGGAGCACCATCGTTTCGAGATCGGGAAGCGCAGCGACGTGATGCTCGATCTCTTCGTCGACCTGCAGCAGCAGGAGTCGCCGCAGTCCGTCGCGCAGCTCGCGCTCCGCGATCGCCCGCGACCCTCGCAGCGCAATCGCCACCGCGTCTCCTTCATCCACGAGCGTGGGAAAGGCGAGCAGCGCCGCGCCTCGCCGCTCGATCACGACGTCTTCGGGCAGCTCGCCGAAATCCCACCGGCGCACGCCGCGTCGATCGAAGCGCTCTTCGCTGACTTCGGCCAGCGCCGTTGCCGCCTCCTGCCCCACCGAGCGTCGCAGCTCGGCAACGTCACGCCCTTCGGCCAGCGCGGACCCGTCGGCGCCGACCACCTTGACGTTCATGCGAAGGTGCTCCGGCAGCGCCTCTGCTCGCCACGCCTCGAGCGGAACGGCGATGCCGGTCATTGCCTCCAGGAGCCGCGAGAGCGACTCGAGGAGTGATCCGTCGCCGAACGCGATCCGGTCCTTGCACGCCGCGGCGAAGTCAGGCGCAGGAACGAAGTTCCGCCGCAGCGCCTTCGGCAGCGTCCGGATCAGCGCGACGATGAGCTCTTCGAGATAGCCGCGCACGAGCCACTGCAGACGCTGGACGTCGAGCTGGCCCAGCGCTTCCAGGGGAACGGTGACCGTGACACCATCGTCCCGCTCTCCTGGCTCCAGCCGGTAGGCGAGCGGGAACGAGGAGCCGTTGAGAGCCAGCAGGTCCGGGTACGCCTGAGCGCCGGCCGCCTCGTCGGGATCGAGCATCAGATCGGCCCGGGTCATCTTCAGGAGGTCTGGATCCTGGCGCTCGGCCTGCTTCCGCCACGCGTGGAAACGCGCTCCGTTCCACACGTGTGGGGGCAGGCGGCGATCGAAGAACGCGAACCGGGCCGAGAACTCGACGAGCAGGTCGCGACGGCGCCGCTTCGCCTGCAGGGCCTCGATCTCGGCGATCAATCGGCGGTTGTGCTCGAAGAACGATGCATTCGTCTGGTGGAGGCCTTCCACGAGCCCCTGCTGGATGAAGAGCTCCCGCGCGGCGACCGGGTCGACCGGCCCGTACGGCGTCCGCCGTCCCGACGCGAGCGGCAAGCCGAAGAGGGTGATCGACTCCTCGGCGACGACGCTGGCCGTGCGGGGCTCGAAGCGCGGATTGCGGACCTTGCGCTTGATGAGGTGGCCCGCCAGTCGTTCGATCCACGCCGGCTGCACCCGCGCGGCGGTCCGCGCGTAGAGCCGCGTGGTCTCGACGAGCTCGCCCGCCACGATCCACCGCGGAGGCTGGCGGTAGAGACCGGAGCCGGGGAAGAGGTGGAGCGTCTTGCCGCCCGCCCCCTGGTAGGCGGTTCCCCCGGTTCGCAGCGCAACGCTGCTGAGCAGACCGGCCAGCAGCGAGCGGTGGATCGTGTCGTAGGCGGCCGGTGCGGCGTTCAGCCGCATCCCCGACTCGGTGACCACGCGCTTGAGCTGCTGGTGCACGTCCATCCACTCCCGCATGCGCATGAACGAGAGGAAGTGCTCCTGGCAGCAGATGCGCAACTTGTTCCAGGACATGTGCTTCTTCTGTTCGTGGAAGAACTGCCAGACGTTCAGGAGGGCGAGGAAGTCCGAATCGGGGTGGTGGAACTGAGCCTGAGCTTGATCCGCTCGCTCCGGCTGATCGAGCGGCCGCTGCCGGGGATCCTGAATGGAGAGCGCCGCCGCGATGATGAGGACCTCCGACAGGCATCCCTCGCCGTCGGCCGCCAGGATCATCCGTCCGAGGCGAGGATCGATCGGCAGCGCGGCAAGCCGCCGGCCGAGCTCCGTGAGGCCCTCCGACTCGTCCATTGCTCCGAGCTCGTGCAGCGTCTGATGACCTTCGCGCACCATCGCCGGCCGCGGTGGATCGATGAAGGGAAACTCCTGCACCGAGCCCAACCCCATGGTGCGCATCTGCAGGATCACGCTGGCGAGGTTGGAGCGGAGGATCTCCGGATCGGTGTACGCGTCGCGCTCCTGGAAGTCCTGTTCGCTGTACAGGCGGATGCAGACGCCCGGACCGAGGCGACCGCACCGGCCGGCCCGCTGGTCCGCCGACGCCCGCGAGATCGCCTCGATGGGCAGGACCTGCACGCGCCGCCGCGAGCTGTACCGGCTGAGCCGAGCGACGCCCGAATCGACGACGAAGCGGATGCCGGGAACCGTGAGCGAGGTCTCGGCGACGTTCGTGGCCAGCACGATGCGCCGCTCCGCCATGAGGCTGGAAGACGCGATTCTGCTCGGCGAAGGAGAGGCGCGCGTAGAGCGGCAGGATCTCGGTCTGGGGCGGATGGTGCTTGCGCAGGGCTTCTGCGGTTTCACGGATCTCGCGCTCGCCGGGAAGGAAGATCAGGACGTCCCCGGGGCCGGCCGCGGCGACCTCGTCCACCGCGTCGAGGATGCCCTGCTGCACGTCGCGATCCTCCACCTCTTCGCCGCCGGAGCGCAACGGCCGGTAGCGAATCTCGACCGGATGCGTGCGCCCGGTGACCTCGATCACCGGGGCTCCGCCGAAGTGATCGCTGAAGCGCCGAGGATCGATGGTCGCGGAGGTGATGATGACCTTGAGATCTGGACGCCGCCGCCGCAGTCGCGCCACGTACCCGAGCAGGAAGTCGATGTTCAGGCTGCGCTCGTGCGCTTCGTCGATGATGAGCGTGTCGTAGCGCAGGAGGCGCGGGTCGCTCCGCGCCGAGGCGAGCAGGATGCCGTCCGTCATGACCTTGATGAAGCAGTCGGGCCCCGTTCGGTCGCTGAAACGCACCTGGTAGCCGACCGCCTGCCCCAGCGGCGTCCGAAGCTCATCGGCGATCCGAGCGGCGACGGTTCGGGCGGCGATGCGGCGCGGCTGCGTATGCCCGATCATGCCCGTTCGCCCTCGGCCCAGCTCCAGGCAGATCTGGGGCAGCTGGGTGGTCTTCCCAGAGCCGGTCTCGCCACAGACGATGACGATGGGGTGCGCCTTGATCGCCCGTGCGATCTCCGCCCGTCGCTCGATCACCGGCAGATCGCCCAGGAACGAGGGGCGGGGACAGCGGGCCGCGCGTGCCTCGCAGCGCCGGATGGCGGCGTCGATGTCATGTTCGAGACGCTGCCGGTCCTCACGCCTCCGGCCCCGGGCGACGCCCGCTCGGAACGCAGCCCGGAGTCGACGGTGCAGCCCTGCCTGATCGCTCAGCATGCACTGGTCGATCCGATCGGAGAGGCTCGTGAGGTTGCGTTCTGGTTCCGGCACGATCTGCCGCCGTCCTCGAAGATGGCTCGAACCCGAATCAGTCATGAAGCGAACGGCCAACGAATCGGTCGCGAGTGCGGCCGCTCGAGCCTCGACGTCTCGAGGAGCCGGTATAGTAGAGTGCCAGGTGAACGGGTCAGCGCTTGATCTCGTCGTGCACCGGGCACCTGACCGGGGGCAAGACCGGGGCAAAGACCGGGGATCGTTCGAATCCCGAACGGAGCGACTCATGGCAAGGCTCGAAGACCCGAACTCTGCCCGCGACGGGTCCGTCGCGGAACGCCCGGCCCTGAGCAGCGAGACGACGCAGGAGATCTTCGAAACAGCCATCTCCTTCGAGCAGCTGGGCCTGCGATCAGAGCTGCTCAAGGGCATTGCGAGCCTCGGATTCGAGCACCCCACGCACGTTCAGGCGACCTTGATCCCGGTCGCCCTCGGCGGCCGAGACATCCTCGGTCAGTCCAAGACCGGGACCGGCAAGACCGCCGCGTTCGGACTCCCGGTGCTGCACCGGGTGCTGGAGGACTGTCCCGAGCTCGGCTTCGGGGCCTTGATCCTGACGCCGACCCGGGAACTGGCGATCCAGGTCGCGCACGAATTTCGCAATCTCGCCCGCTTCACCGATCTGCGGGTGCTGCCGGTCTACGGCGGCCAGCCCATTCGGGTGCAGGTTCCCAAGCTGAAGAAGGGTCCGCAGGTCATCGTGGGAACGCCGGGGCGGGTGATGGACTTCCACCACCGCGGCCTGCTTCCGTACGACAAGATCCGGGTCGCGGTGCTCGACGAGGTCGATCGCATGCTGGACATCGGCTTCCGCGAGGACATCCGCCGCATCCTGGGATCGATGCGTCACGAGCACCAGACGATCTTCGTCTCGGCCACGATCTCTCACGAGATCGAGCGCCTGGCGCGGCAGTACCTGAACAGCCCCGAAAAGCTCGTGCTCACGGCCAGCAGCCTCACGGTGTCGCAGGTCGAGCAGCACTACTTTCCCGTCGAGCCCTGGGACAAGAGTCGTCTCCTGGTCCACCTGCTCAAGCACGAGTCACCGGACCTCACCCTCGTGTTCTGCCGCACGAAGCAGACGGTGGACGGCCTCACCGACTATCTCAATCGCAAGAAGATCCCGGCACACGCCATTCACGGCGACATGTACCAGGGCAAGCGCAACCGCGTGATGTCGAAGCTCCGCCAGGGGCAGCTCAGCGTGCTCGTCGCCTCCGACCTCGCGGCCCGCGGGCTCGACGTCGAGGACATCACCCACGTCATCAACTTCGACCTGCCCGACGATCCCGAGATCTACGTGCACCGCATCGGTCGCACCGCTCGCACCGGCCGCAAGGGCATCGCGTGGTCGTTCGTGACGCCCGATCAGGGTGACCTGCTCACGCGGATCGAGATGCTCACCAACGTCCAGATCGATCAGCGCGAGCTACGAGGAATTCAAGCCGGGCGAGGTGCCTGCCGAGGTGCTCGCCCGCCGACGGGCGAGCGAGGAGCGCAGCGAGCTGTCACGCATCGATCACGGCCGCACCGTTCAGGCCCCGCCGTCCTCCAACGACGCCCAGGACCCAACCAAGTTCCCAGGAGGGATCGTGCCGGTCGCCGTTCCCGCCAAGCGACTGGGCGGGCGCGTGCGCACGCGGCGCCGCTGACCTCAGGTCTTCCGGCCGTACACCGTCCACACGCGATACAGGACCCAGAGTCCCGGAACGAAGGGGACGGCCACGGCGCCGAGGTACTGCCGCCAGCCGGGCTGCAGCGCCGTGAGGTCGAAGAGCGGGATGACCGCAAGCGCGGCGGCGACCAACCCGAGCGTGTAGCAGACGTCGACTGCGAAGACCGGCAGTCGCGCCGCTTCATCGCGATGGCGATGATCGAGTAGCTCGCGATGACGCCCGCGGTCAGACCGAGGATGAAACCGACCATCCCGGCGAGCGAGAATCCGGCGAGAACGCCCGCGATGGTGGTGACGGCGCGGACCGCGTTGGAGAGGGCCAGACTCCGGCTGTCTCCCATCGCCAGCAAGACGCTGCCGTCGGTTTCGATGAGGATCGCGAACCAGAGAAAGACCGCCATGAGCTGGGTCATCCAGCCGGCGGCCTGATAGTCCGCGGGATAGAGCAGCTGGAAGAAGAGACGACCACCGGAAACGGTGGCCAGCGTCAGCACGAACATCATGGGCAGCAGCAGGTAGCGCGCCTGGCGCAGCTGCTCGTTCAGCTGTTCTGGTGTCGAGCGTTCAGCGATGGCGAACAGCGGGAAGATCGCATCGCGGGAGATCCTGGTGATCACCTGCTTCGGCAGATTGGTCAGCTGCACCGCGAACGTATACACGCCGAACATGGCCAGCGGGATGATCTTGCCGCCGATCAGCCGGTCGCTCTGGAGGGCGAAGAAGGTGATCAGCGTGCTGATGAAGATCCACTTGCCGAAGTGGTACAGTTCGTGCACCGCCTCCCGCTCCCACCGGAAGCGGACGGGGACGATGACCACCACGTGCCCGAGTATGGTCCGGACCAGTGTGCCGGCGACCGCTCCGGCCACCAGCGCCCAAACGGTTGGACTGATCAGCGCCCACACGATCATGACCGTGGTCGAGGTCAACTGGCTGCCGATGTCGATGACGGAGACGTACGCGGCCTTCATGTCGCGCAGCAGCAACGTGGTGGTCATCGATCTGCAGCCGCCGATGAGTCCGGTGAGCGCGACCGCCGGCATCATGGCGGCGAGGATGGGTTCCTCGTAGATCACCGACACTGGCCAGGCGAGAAGGCACCCACAGACCATGAGGAGGCCGCCGCGCATCACGCTCATGGTGAAGGCGGTATTCACGAAGTCCGGATCGAGTCCCCGCCGGCTCCGCACGACCCCGGGACCGAGTCCGATATCCGTGAACATCTCCAGACCCTGGATCCACACCATGACGATGGCCATCAAGCCGAAGTCCTGGGGAAACAGGAGCCGGGCGAGCACGACGTTGCTGGCCAGTCGAATGACCTGGGAGGCCCCGAAGCCGCCGATGCCCCACATGGCGACCTTGAGCGCACGAACCCTCAGGGGACCTCTGTCGTTCTCGAACGCCGCCCCGGAATCGTCCGCCGGGGCGTCCGGGGCGTCCTGGATCATGGTGCGCACGACCTCCCCCCCGGTCGGCTGGGATGGCGGCGAGACAACCTCAGGGGTCCGGATCGACATCGGTGCTGTATCGGCTGGATCAATCGATGACAATACCGCCTCGAGGTGACCGTTCGGGTTCCCCGGCCTGACCAGTGCCGTTTCCAGTTCGAGCGTCTCGGACTGGAGCGACGGCATCAGCGTAGCTTCGTTCGTCGATCGGTGTCGTGGCGTTCAGGGGATCACGGCAGCAACGTCTGCGCCACGCAGCGCTGGACGAACTGAGGCACTTCGTGCAGCGTCAGCTCGCTTCCCGGGCCGCGAAAGACGTCGTGCCGGTCGATCGGAATGACCAGACGCTCCCGTTCCTCGGAGCGGATCGAGCGAGCGATGCGCTCGGCGCTGGCCGCGGCGATCAGGGGATCGTTCCGGGACTGGATGACCAGGGCCGGCGTCGTGACCTGCGGAAGACACCGCCGAGAGGCGCGAACCGCCCGCCGCAGCTCGCGGATTCCGTGGAGGTAGTCCAGCGGATAGTTGAGGTCCGGATTCTCGGACCGGTCGTTGATGAGCCGGTAATGACCGCCGTGCAGGCGGAGCCCGCGAAGCAGCGAATTCATCCGGACCAACGGCGACACGAACGCGGCCCGCCAATCGCGGAGCCCCATCGGAGCGTTGATCGTGAAGAGTCCGTCCACCGCGTCCCCGTGGCGAGCGGCGAGCAGGAGGGCGAGCGTGCCTCCGAGCGAGAACCCGCCCACCACCACGCGCTCGCAGTGATCGCGTAGCACGAGGTAGCCTTGTTGCATCGAACTGAGCCAGTGCGACCAGCGCACATCGAGCAGATGGTCCGGTGACGTCCCGTGTCCTCCCAGCCGCACCCCATAGACGCTGCACCCTTGCTCGTAGAGCGCGTCGGCGAGCGGACGGATCTGCTCCGGGCTCGAGAGGTAGCCGTGGGCGAGCACGACCCCCACGGAGCGATTCGCGGACCGGTAGAAGAACGGCTCGCCGAGCTTGCGATCCTTGGAGTGCTCCGGATCGTGCCACGTCTCGTAGTCCTGGTGGAACGACCCGATGTCCCGGTCGAGAATCGCCTGCGCCGTCTGCTTGCGCAGTCGGATCGGCGTCAGGTTGACACTGCGCTTCACCGCGCTGACCGCGGGCCGAACGGGCTCCAGCTCGTTTGCGATGACCTGCACCGTCGAGCTGAGCCTCACTTCGTGGAAGGCTTGTTCACGGTGGAGCACTTCGCGGTTGATGACGTAGCAGCCGTTGTCGCGCTCGATCACGCCCTGCGCCTTGGCGAGGTCAATCGCGCTCTGGAGGGGGGCGAATGGGTCGCCCGTGAGCAGCGCGGTGATTCCGTTGCTGAGCACCGGATGGAGACGCACGTCCCGCCTGTTCTGGAGGGAGGCCGCCGCCAAGTACAGAGCGCGGTGAAAATCCTCGACCGGCACGCGATCCCGCTTCAGCGCCCGCAGGCCGTAGCAGAAGAGATGGTCGAGATTGACCTGCGTATTCTGGTAGATCCGTCGCATGCAATCGCTGGTGAGCCGCGTCGCCTGTCGCCTGAGGAACAGCTCCGTTCGGGTCTCTGAGAAGAGTCCGGCCACTCGCCGCGCGACGGTCGTGGGCAGATCCAGATAGTCGGCCACCTCGAGCGGCTCTCCAAAGTGGGCGATGATCTCGCACTCATCGAAGATGATCGTGCCCTCGAACTGCAGCTCTTCATCGATGCGCGGGTTGAGGTTGGGGCTGAGGAGCCGGGCCAGCACGGAGATCGGGTTGCGCCCGGGGCGAATCGGATAGAAGGTCAGGTTGACCGGAACGACGACGGTATCCTTGGGGCAGAGTTCCTCGGGAGCGGTCAGCCCATACGCCTCTTCGTAGTAGCGGAGACGATCGACGTCATTCTGTGCGCACGCCCGGCGATAGCGGCGCTTGACGATCTCCGCCTTGAGCGCGAGCACCGCCGCCCCGGTCCGGGGAGGTCCCTTGCGCTCTGGATGGGTCAACCGGAGACGACTGCCCTCGACGGTCTTCTTGTTCTTGATCAGGCCGCCTTCGGGGTAGATGACCCAGTCGTAGTGCCCGGTCATCAGATCGCGGACGATGGTTCGGTTGCGCCAGGGATCGCGCACCGACATCGTGCCCACGGTGCGCAGGTACTTGCCCAGGAGCCCGCGGAACAGCTCGTCGGTAGCCAGCGAGCGCACCGGTCGCCCGACGCACTCGTTGATCATGTAGGGAATGAGCAGGGTTTCCAGTCGAGTGAAATGATTGGCGGCGAAGAGCGTCGGCCGATCGACGAGGTTCTCCGCACCGGTCACTCGGATGCGGACATGGAACAGCTTCTTCATCGCCGTGATGAAGGCGCCCGTCGTCAGGTAGGCCTTCGTGTTCATGGTTCTGCCACCCGGCGTGGAGAGATTGGCGAGATTGGTCACGACGCTCGACTCTGCTCCGTTGGGAACCTCACGCCGCCGGGCCGATGGGGACGACACCGTCCTCCAGCCACTGGAAACGGCCTTCGAGCACGTCCTTGGCCAGTCGGTTGCCGGACCTCGTCTGCTTGCTCTTCAGCGCGAAAACGCTCGTCGATGCGCTCCCTCGCCGCGACGCAGAAGTGCTCGGCCAGTTCGCGCCGATGGCCGTCGCCCTGACACGCAGGCGCATCCACCTCGGCGTACGCACAGGCGGCGGCCATCGCGAAGAGCTCGGTGCCAATGTCCATGAGTTGACCGAGGAGAACCTGGCGCCGCTCGAGCTTCTGCTGGTGGCGGGCCATGGCCGCGAACAGCGCCAGGGCCAGACGGCGACTCGTGCGATCGACGTAGCGCAGGTGCGCCGCGAGCGGTCCGGCGGCTCGATAGCGGCGACTCCACAGTCGGCCGACGATGAGGCTCGGCAGCCAGCGAGCGTAGAAGGCCGTCAGGCGTCCGGCGGCCATCGCCTTGCGATGGAACGGTACCTTCGGTCGAAGCAGTTCGCTCGCGAGCTTCAGGTGCGGATCGAGGGCTTCGCGGGCCAGGAAGAGACGCATGATCTCGGACGTGCCCTCGATGATCATGTTGATGCGGCCATCCCGCATCATGCGCTCGACCGGATAGGGCGCCTCGCCGCGCTGGCGAAGCGAGGACGCTCGCTCGTAGCCGCGTCCGCCGCGGAGCTGCATCGTCTGATCCACGATGCGCCAGCTCGCCTCGCTGCAGAACAGCTTGGCCATCGCGGCCTCGATGCGGATGTCCTTGTTGGCGTCGGCCCAGTGCGACGTGAGCCAGGTCACCGCCTCCATGGCGAAGGTGGTGGCGGCGATGGAAGCGATCTTCTCGCGGCCCGCCTCGTGCTGCCCGACGGCCTGGCCCCACTGCACGCGCTGGTTCCCCCACCGGCGGGCGATCGAGAGACACTGCTTGCCCATGCCGGCGCACGCCGCGGGGAGCGTCAGGCGTCCGGTGTTGAGCGTGCGCAGAGCGAGCTTGAGTCCCAGTCCCTCGCCCCAGAGGACGTTCTCCACCGGCACCTTCACGTTCGAGAAGCGAAGCACGCCGTTCTGGATGGCCCGCAGCCCCATGAAGTCGCACCGGTGCATCACCTCGACGCCGCGGCTCTCCGTCTCGACGATGAACGCCGTGATCTGCGGTCGCTGCTTGCCGCGGCACGAGCTTCGGGGCGGTCTTCGCCATCACCACGAGCAGCTGCGCGATCGGACCGTTCGTCGTCCAGAGCTTCTCGCCGTTCAGAACGTAGTACCGGCCGTCCTGGCTGAGCGTCGCCGTGGTCGTCATCTGCGCGGGATCGGAGCCGACGTCCGGCTCGGTGAGCGCAAAGGCCGACAGATCACCGGCCGCGATCCGCGGCAGATACTTCTTCTTCTGCTCGTCGGTGCCGAACATCTTCAGCGGCTGCGGCACGCCGATCGACTGGTGCGCCGAGACCAGCACCGCGGTCGAGCCGCAGTGCGAGGCGATCGCCATGAGCACGCGGTTGTAGTTGACCTGCGAGAAGCCGAGCCCGCCGTACTCGACCGGCACCTTCATGCGGAAGACGCCCATGTCCTTGAGATCTTCGATCACCCGCTTGGGAATCGTCCGCGAGGCGTCGACTTCCTCGGGATCGAGATGCTCGGCCAGGTAGCGAGCAGACGCGCTTCGACCAGCTCGTCCCCGGTGCGGCGCTGTTCGTCGCTCTGCACGGGAAAGGGAACGAGCAAGCGGTAGTCGAACCGGCCCATGAAGCAGGCCCGCGGCGAACCCGCCCCGACCCTCGGTCTGGTCCCGCGCCGACTCCGCGACCTCCATCGCCGCTCGCTGCCCCTCGCTCATCCTCGACGTGTCGATCGTGAGCTCGGGCTCGCGCCGGCTGCCGCCTCTTCTTCTTCGTCTCATTCGGGTCAACGTGTCCGGTGACATCTCGTCCTCCCTTGCTCTCTAGGCGGCATCGCCCGTGTAGAAGTGACCGCCGTTGGAAGCGATCTGCTCGATCAGCGGCGCCGGTCGGAACCGCTCGCCGAAGCGATCGGCGAGCTCTTCGAGGCGCGCCTTGATCGCAGGAACGCCGCGCTCATCGGCGTATCGGAGCAGGCCGCCGCGGAAGGGCGCGAAGCCGGTCCCCATGATCATCGCCATGTCGAGCGCTTCCGGACCGTCCACCACGCGTTCTTCCAGGCAGCGGGCGGCCTCGTTCACCATGATCAGAACCGCCCGGTCGACGATCTCGTCGTCGCTGAGGTGCGCGTGCGTGCCCGCCTGACCGAGGGCTGCCGCTCGGGGATTCGGTTTCTTGTGGTGGTTGCGATAGACGTAGAAGCCCTGGCCATTCTTCTTGCCGAGCAGATCGCCGGCCCCGGCCACCGCGTCCAGCGCCGGCGGCACGTGCATCCGCGACCCGTACGCGCTCTCGAGCACCTTGGCCACCTTGTAGCCGACGTCGAGCCCGACCTCGTCGACGAGGGCCAGCGGCCCCATCGGCATGCCGAACCGCTCGAGCAGCTCGTCGATGCGCTCGGTGGGAACGCCCTCGTCGAACATCCAGGCGGACTCGACCAGGTACGGCAGCAGGATGCGATTGACGAGGAAGCCCGGGCAGTCGCCGACGACGATCGGCGTCTTGTCCATCCCCCGAACGAACTCCGCCGCGGCGAGCAGCGCGTGGCGGTCGGTCTTCCGCCCCGGCACGACCTCGACCAGCGGCATGCGGTCGACGGGATTGAAGAAGTGCAGCCCGACGAATCGCTTCGGGTCGTCGAGCGCCGAGGCGAGCTCGCTCAGCGGCAGCGACGAGGTGTTCGTGCAGATGATCGCGTCCGGCCGGACATGCGACTCGATCTCGCGCAGGACCTTCTTCTTCAGCCGAAGGTCTTCGAGCACCGCCTCGACGACGACGTCGAGCCCTTCGAATCCGCGATAATCGACGGTCGGGGTGATGCGGTGCATGGCGAGGTTCATCTGACCTTCGCTCATGCGGCGCCGCTTGACGCGCTGCCGGTAGGTGCGAGCGGCGCCCGACATGCCGCGGGCGACCGCATCCCAATCGATGTCCTTGAGCCGCACGGGCACGCCGGCGTTGCTGATCGCCCAGGCGATGCCGCTGCCCATGATTCCTGCTCCGACGACTCCCGCGGAGCTGAGCTTCGGTGCGGTGGCGCCTCCGACCGCCCGGTCGCGCTTGCGCATCCGCTGGCTGGCCTGGAAGAGCCACACCAGGTTTCGACTGACCGGAGAGCACGCCAGGTCGGCAAATGCCTCGACCTCGATGCGCCGTCCTTCGATCAGCGAGGCGCGGTGGTACGTCTTCGCCAGCACCTTGAGCGCGGTGAGCGGCGCCGGGTAGTTTCCCTTGGTCTTGGCGAGCGCTTCCTTGCGGGCGCGGCCGAAGACCACGGCCCGCCCCAGCGCGGTGGCGCCCGAGCGCGGCAGTCCAGGCCGGACGATTCCGGCGGCGACGGCGAAGCACGCGCTTCTTGCCTTCGGCCGTCTCCAGCGAGGCGAGGAAGCGACGCGTCTGCTCCTGGAGAAATGGTGCCACGACCACGCCGTCGGCGAGGCCGAGCTTCACCGCCTTGCGACCGTTGACCGGCTTGCCGGCGAGGATCATCGGCAGCGCGGCCACGAGACCGACCAGCCGCGGCAGGCGCTGGGTTCCGCCCCAGCCGGGGATGATGCCCAGATTCACCTCCGGCAGTCCGAGGCTCGTCTTGGGATGGTCGGTGACGAGGCGATAGTCGCACGCCAGCGCCATCTCCAGCCCACCGCCCAGACACGCACCGTGGATGACCGCCACCGTCGGAAACGGCAGACCCGCGATCGCGGCGAAGATGCGGTGACCGACCTTCGCCTTCTCCAGGGCATCGTCGCGATCGGTGATGCGGGCAAGCTCGTCGATGTCCGCGCCGACGATGAAGCTGTCCGTCTTGCCGCTGGTGATCACCAGCGCGGTCAGCGAGGCGTCGGCCGCAAGCTCGTCCAGTCGTTGCTCCAGTTCGACCAGCGCCCGCGCCGTGAACTTGTTGACCGACTCTCCCGGCAGGTCGAAGGTCAGCCAGGCGATCGCCTGGTCGTCGATGTCGAGTGTCCAGATCTTGTTCATGATCACGCGGCCTCCACGACAAATGCGGCCCCCTGGCCACCGCCGACGCAGAGGGTCGCCAGTCCGAGATTCTGATTCCGTCGCCGCAGCTCCCGCAGCAGCGTGACGATGAGTCGTGAGCCCGTGGCGCCCACGGGGTGGCCAAGGGCGATGGCCCCGCCGTTGACGTTGAGCCTCTTCGGGTCGATCGCGCCCAAGGCCTTGTCTCGATCGAGATAGGTGCGGGCGAAGAGCGTCGATTCGAACGCCCGCTCGTTGGCGATGACCTGAGCGGCAAACGCCTCGTTGAGCTCGACCAGATCGAAGTCGCGCATGGTGAGGCCGCTGTCGCCGAAGAGTCGAGCCGTCGCGTAGACCGGTCCCAGCCCCATGCGCTCGCCGTCGAGCGCGGCGTACGACCACGACCGCAGATAGCCGAGCGGCTCCACGCCCAGCTGCCGCGCCTTCTTCTCGGTCGCCAGCACCACGCCAACCGCGCCGTCGGTGATCGGACAGCGATTGGACGCGGTCACGGTTCCCGCCTCGCGATCGAAGTAGGGCCGTCGCCGCTCGAGGTCGGCGAGAGTCAGCTCCGCGTTGATCCCGTCGTCGTCGATCTGCGCCCGGTCGTAGTTCGGCGGACCGATGACCGGACAGATCTCTTCGGCGAGACGCCCCGCAGCGCGGGCGGCGGCAGCCTTGATGTGGCTCTCCAGGGCGAAGGCGTCCTGCTCGCCGCGGGTGATGCCGAACTCGCGCGCCAGCACTTCCGCGGTCTGCCCCATGTTCAGTTCGCAGATCGGATCGGTCAGTCCGAGCTGCAAGGCCACGATGGGCTTGAGATGAGTCGGTCGGAAGCCGGCGATGACCCGCATCCGGCGACCAAGACTCCGTGCCCGCATCAGGCGCACGAAGAAGCTGGTCATCGCGGCGCCGTACAGCAGCGGAATCTGACTCATCGACTCCGTGCCGCCGGCGACGACGATCTCTGCCGCGCCGGTCTGGATCTGGAGCGCGGCGGTGCTGATCGACTGCATTCCCGAAGCGCAATTGCGGTGGACGGTATGGGCGATCGTGTCGGCGGGCAGCCCGGCCTTGAGACCGATCACGCGAGCGATGTTCGCCGCGTGGGCCGGCTGCGCCACGTTGCCGAAGATCACCTCGTCGACCTGCTCCGGCCGAACGCCGGTGCGGGCGAGCAGCTCCTTCACGATGACCACACCAAGGTCGTCCGCGTGAAAGTCCTTGAACGGGCCGCCGGCCTTGCAGAACGGCGTCCGCAGGCCCTCGAGAATGGCGATTCGTTTGCTCATTGGTCTGCTCGCCCTCCGCTCATGGGTACGCAGCAATCGGCCGAGCCGATCGCCGATAAATCGACGTAAAGCCTGTGAAATAAATCACTTACGAAACAGGACCGGCCCTCAGCAACACATAACGCGCCGCCGGGGCCGGTCAACATCCGGTTGTTGATTTCGCAGTGCCGGCCGCCTGCCAGCCGCTCTTCTCGGACGCGGCGGATCAGATGATCAGGACGAGACGCCCCTCCGCCGGCGACGCGACCTGCCTGGCCGAGTTCGTCGCGGTGCGAGCACTGCCCGCGCTTCAACCGACCTACTTGCGCTGCATGTAGAGCGGCAGGTAGCGGTAGTACACCTCGAGGATGAGGGTACAGATGGCGGTCTGGTAGACGCGGCCGCCGACGTTCGCCCACTTGCCCAGCGGACTCCAGCTTCCCGCCGCGGGACCGGAAGTCGATTGGTGCTCGACCAGCTCCTGCTTGATCACTTCGTTCCAGCGATCCCAGTGCTCATCGCCGTGCTGGAAGAGCGCGAGCGTTGCGTAGTACCAGAAGTACGTGTTGTTGTCGCGCTTCCAGTCGGGCAGGACCTCGACGATGTAGTCCGCCGACATGCCCATGTGCTCCTCGTCGCGATCGACGCCGAGGAGCTGATTGACGAACATCGCCTCGGCGGTCATCGAGGGTGTGACCTTGCGCTTGGGCTGATACGCATAGAGCCCCTGCTTCCAGGGATCCCGCACTTTTTGCAGCCAGCGCCGGGCCACGTCGAAGGCCTCGTCCGGCACCTCGACGCCCGCCCGCTTGGCGGCGCTGAGGGCCATGACCTGCCACCCCATGACCGACGTGTCGCCCACCTGACCGGGCTCGTACCGCCAGCCACCGAAGTTGCGGTTGCGAGCGTCGTAGATGAAGTCCGCCGCGGCCGTGACGGGCGCCGCCAGGCGCTCGTCGCCACTCATGCCATAGGCCTCGGCCAGGGCGATGGTCGCGATGCCGTGGCTGTACATCGACTCGTTGCCGATCAGGCTGCCGTCGGGTTCCTGCTGAGCGAGAAGCCAGACCAGACCTCGGGTCACCACTTCCCGGTAGGGGCCTTCCCGGACGTGCGAGTGATCCGCGGCGAAGAAACAGAGCAGTGAGAGTCCGGTGAGCGCCACGCCTGCGTCGACGGTGGACGCTCCGCCCTGGCAGTTGTCGCAGTAGTCGTCGAAGTGCTTGCCGTCCCAGTGCCCGTCGCGGCTCTGGTGGCGGGCCAGCCAGCGAAGCGCCATCTCCACCGCCTGTTCAGTCTCCCGCGTGCCGCCGCGCTCCTCCAGGACCTGCTGGCGGATCTCCGGCACCGCTGCGCGAACGGGTCATTGCGAGGGATCTCCGGCTGAGGCAGCGACAGATCCATGGCGACGAAGTCGAACGTATCAGCGGCCTGGAGATCCAGCGGAGGGACATCGACGCTTTGCTCGTCGGTCGAGTCCAGGGAAGGCTGTTCCAGGTCCGCGAAGCGCTGATCGACGACGAGCATCGCCTGATCGAGATCCTGGTGTGGCAAGGGACCGAAGCCGGGCTCGTCATCGATGATCAGGGCCAGATCCTCGAGCTCGACCCGCTCCGATTCCGGCGCCACGTCCATCGGCAGGCCGACCGAGCCGGGGTCTGCCGCCGCGGTCGCTTCTTCCAGGTGCGGCAGGTTCGGGTCGATGCCCTGGACGAGCGGACCGTCGTGGGATTCCATGGGCTCGGACCAGGAGTCCTCGACCTCTGATTCCATTGCCGGCAGCGCCAAGGCAGCGAGCATGCTGGTGGCGGCACCGTCGGAGATTTCTGCCGGCGACATATCGACCGGCACGAACGGGTCGGCCGCCTCGATCTCGACCGCGCCGCGGGTGCTCGTCATCGCGTCGCTCGGAACGAAGCTCACCGCGTCTTCAACCGCCGAGTTGGACGGGCCGGCCGCAGCCTGCACCATAGGCAGGGCGACCGTCGGCGCCGCCGAAGGCTCGACCGACACCGGCAACGACTGCCGCAGGGCCAGTGGCGATTCCGATTCCGAAGACGCCGCGGCGCTCGAGGAAGAGACCATCGGCGTCTGATCGACCGCCTCGACCGGCGTGGGCGGTGCCATCGCCACGACGGTTGCCCCCGTGGTCTGAAGCTGCGGATCCGGCGTCGAGTCCTGGCGCACGACATTGGAGGCCTGGGCCGCGATCGTGGTCTGCGCTTCTGTGGAGCGCTCGGTCGGCGGCGCCGGCACCGCGGCAACCTCGACGTCGGCAGGAGAATCCGTCTCGGCCGCATCGGATTCGACGAACCGCGGCCGCAAGGCCGTGGCCGAGGCCGAGGCGTCGCTCGCCTCAGCCGCAGGCAGCATGGTCTGGACGTTGGACTGGTGCGCCTGCAGATCGGTGGCTTGCATCGTGAACGCAATGGCGGCGTCCGTGGGGACTACCGGTCGCGGCGTTGCATCCGCCGCGCGAGCGGCCGAGGGGGCAACGCTTGGCGCAGAGAGGACCGCCTCCGCCGCCTGAACGGGCGTCGGCTGCACGGGAATCTCGACCGACACGTCGCTGGTCTGCTGGAGCTGCGCGACCTGCACGGACTGCGGCACGCGCGTGGGCTGGACCGTGGCCTCGGTGACGGACTCCATGGCGTCGTGCACCGCCTGCTGCTCGATCGCCACCGCCTCGACGGGCACCGAGGCCTCGGCATTGACCGGTTCGACCTCGGTCGGCGTCTCCTGCCGCTCACTGCGAGCGCTGTTGAGATCGACGGCGACATCGGTCAGGCCACCGCGCACCTGACTGGCCAGCCGCTGTCCAACCGACGGGGAGACGAGCGCGACCTTCGTCGCTCCGCCTTCCTTGATGATTCCGGCGAGCGTCGATCGGACCTTCCACGCGGTCAGCATGGCCATGATCAGCATGTGAATCAGGAGCGATCCCAAGATGCAGCGGGCCAGCAACGTGAGGGAACGGAGCCGGCTCTGCTTCATCTTCATCAGGGCCAGGACGAGCAGCAGCGCAGAACCAGCCAGAGCAGCAGCGGTCCGAGCGCGGCCGCAATCGCGGCCCAGTCGATGGACGCGCGGAACGTCTCGGTCTCCCGGAACACCTCGCGAGAGGCGCCGAAGAAGATGTTGAAGTCGGCGAGGCCGACATCGTTGATCTCATCGGTCGGGCGGTTGGAACTGAAAAGCAGCTCGAAGCCGCCCAGGCTCGTCGACGGATCCAGCTCGTCCGCCGACGAGTTCACCATCGGGCCAAGGTTCTCCGCCGGCTCGTGGTCACCGCGGAGGCGTCGCGATCGGTAGAGGTCGAAGCCGCCTTCACCGCGCGGATCGTCCGAGCTGAAGTACAGGAAGTCACCCTGGGGACTGACGGACGGAGAGCCCTCGTTGAAGGCCGTGTTGAGCTCCGCAATCGGAAGCGCCGGACGGATGCCCTCGTCGGTGATCGCCGACTGGTAGAGGTCGTAGGCGCACGGCGCGAATCTTCGGCAATCACCGTCGGCGAAGCATCGTCGGGCGGCCGGCTGAGGTCGTAGGGCGAGGGGCGATTGGACGCAAAGTAGAGCGTGTCGCCCTCGGGGCTGACCGCGGCGCCATAGTCGTTGTACCGGGAGTTGACCTCCGGTCCCAGGTTGATCGGCTCGCCCCAGCCATCATCCTCCCGGTGCACGACCCAGAGGTCGTAGCCGCCCGATCCGCCTTCCCGGTCACTGTGAAAATACAGCGATCGACCATCGAACGACGGCGCCGGTCCAAGCTCATCGGCTTCGGTGTTCACCTCGACGAGCGGCTGCGGATCGCTCCAGCCGCGGCCGGTTCGGAAGCTGTAGTAGATGTCCGCGTTCCGGCTCGGACGCCCGCGGACGAAGAACAGCGTGGTCTCGTCGCCGCTGACCTTGGGGCCGTGCTCGGCGTCCAGGGAGTTGACGGACTGTCCCAGCTCCTGCGCTCGCTGCCAGAGGATGTCGCGAACCTGGACGAGCTGCTCCGGCTCTCGAATCGAATCCGCGTCGGTGTAGAACGTCAATCGCTGCTCGCGCAGCTGCCAGGCCAGCATGCCCGTGCCCGCGAGCAACAAGGCGGCCAGGCCGTAGATCAGCAATCGGGCGATGAGACGCTTCATGGGTCCTCGGGCGAACGGGAGACGGGTCCTCGGGCGAGCGGGAGCGAGATCGGGTCAGCGCTCGATCACGGTGTCGAGGTACGGCTCCTGGATGCCGGCTCCCTTGCAGACGTCCAGGACCTGCACGACGTTGGCGTAAGCGGTGTCACGGTCGCCGCGCACCGTCACCTTCTGCTCGGGATTCGCCTCGACCGCGCCCTCTACCATCACCTTCAGGTCTTCGACCTGCATGACCGTTCCGCTGACGATGATCTTCCCCTCCGCGTCGACGTTCACGACGAGCTCTCGCAGGGCGGTGCTGATCGGACCGGCGGCGGAGGCCATCGGCAGCGCGATCTGCATCTCCCGCTCGGTCTGCTGGAAAGTCGTCGCCACGAGGAAGAAGATCAGCAGCAGGAACACCATGTCGATGATCGGCGTCAGCTCGATCGACGTACTCGAGCTCCGACTCCCGGACCTTGATCATCTCACGCCGCCCCCTTCTGCTTGGAGGCAACGCTGGGCACCTCGGCGAGGAAGTCCTCCTCCCCCTCGATGCTCTCCTCGAGAGCGTTCGCTCGGACCTGGCCGTTGGGCTCGCGATTCTCCGCGTAGTCCTCCATGAAGTCCACGGTCATCTGATCGATCTCCATGACCAGCTTCTCGATCTTGGCGCAGATGATGTGGTACGCGATGAGCACCGGAATGGCCACGGTCAGACCGGCGGCGGTCGTGATCATCGCCTCGTAGATGCCGCCGGCCAGCAGCTCCGCCTTGCCCAGTGATTCACCGGACATCGCCACGGTCTGGAACGCCTTGATCATGCCGAAGATAGTTCCGAGCAGGCCCATCAGCGGCGTGATGGCAGCGATGACCGAGAGCACTCGCACGAACTTGCGCAGCTTCAGAACCTCGCGCTCCCCGGCGTCCTGGATGTGCTTCTCGACGACCTCGATCGGATCGCCCAGCCGCTTGATGCCGGCCGCGAAGACGTTGGACACCGGGCTGGGGTGACGCTTGCAGTACTCCAGGGCCATCGCCCTGTCGCCCGGATGCTCGGCGAGCAGCTTCTTCAGCCCGCGCTGGAAGCGAGGGGGGATGACGTTGCTGCGACTGAGGCTGACGAAGCGCTCCACGATCACGGCGACCGCGACGAGCGAGCAGACGCCGATCGGGATCATCATCAGTCCGCCCTTCACGATGAAGTCCCAGATGGACTGGACCTGCATCGCCGAAGCAGCGTCGGCCACACCCGTCGGCTGAGCGCTCAACATCCACGTTATGGTGCTCACTGGAAGACTCAATTCCTACTCCTCCCTGGAACGAAGACACCGCTCCTCACCGCGGCCAAAGTCACTGGCCGGGCAGATTGGTCTGGGAAAGCTCTTCGAGACGTTGCGCGGCCATCGAGGCCCACTCGGAATCGCCGTGCTCGGTGACGACCTTCTCGAACTGCTTTCGGGCGTTGACTGGATTCGACAGCTCCTGGAAGCACCGTCCGGCCTCGTACAGCGCTGCGGCCGACCACTTGGGATACGCGTACAGGATGTCGACCTTCAGAAGTTCCCGTGCCGCCTCGTCGTACGCGCCGCTGCGCGTAGAGACACTCGCCGATCTGGAACTGAGCGCGGGCTGCGGTCTCGCCCCGGTGCTGATCAACCACCTGCTGGTACGCGGTGATCGCCTGGTCGTACTGGCTTCGATTCTCGTGGGCCCAGCCCACCCCGAACTGGGCCTGGTAGGCGAGTTCCGAGTCCGCGAAGCGATCGAGGTACTGCCTGAACATGCTCTCGCTCTGGGCATAGTCCTGCACGACCGCCAGGCATTCGCCGAGCCGCAGCAAGCTGGGCCCCGCAGCGTCGTCCTCCGGGAATCGCTCCGTCACCCGCTTGAGGTTCTCGATCGCCTCCTGGTGACTGCCCAGCTTGAACAGCGCTTCGCCGCACAGCAAGCTTGCCGAGGGCAGATGCTTGCTGGCGGGATACGTCGCAATGAAGGCTCGAAGCAGATCGGCGGCCTGCTGGTAATCCTCCAGGTGGAACTCCGCGGCGCCGAGGCGGTAGCTGGCCTGTTCGAGGAGTCCGGCCGGCATGTCCGCGGGGCTCCGCTCCGCGGACGCGTGGAGCTGGCGCAGCAGCTGCGCCGCTTCGTCGTAGCGCTTGGCGTCCGCTTCGAGTTCCGCTAGTTCGAGCATCGCGTACCGATGCAAGGCGCTCTCACCCGGCTGGCGCAGCAGCTCCCGATACGTTGCCGCCGCGTCTTCGGGACGATCGAGCTCTCGCTCGCACCACGCCTGCTCGTACGTCATGGCGGTGATCAGCGAATTCTCCAGGCCTTGGAGATGGACGCGCCGAACCTGAGCCATCTTGTCGAGCGCCTCCTCGTGTCGATCCTGGCGGGCAAACGCGATCGCCTCGAGCGCCGCGGCCTGGGGAACACGGGTCGAAGCCGGGTGTTCGCTGCAGAGCCGGGCGAAGATCACGGCCGCCTCGTCGAAGATCTTCCGCCGCCATCAGGGCCTGCCCCTGCTGGTACAGCGCTTCGGCCACGAGGCTCTCGTCGGTATCCGCGGTCGTCACGGCGCCGAAGCGCTCCGCGGCCTCGACGTACGCCCCTCGCTGCATGGCAATGGCGCCCAGATGATTGAGGGCGTGCACGACGAAGCGCGGGTCCTCTCCGATTTCCAGCACCTGCTCGAACGCTTCCACCGCTTCGTCCTTGCGATCCAGCGTGACCAGCGCCTGGCCGCGCTCGAACACCGCCTGTTGCAGATGCGCGCTATCGGGTCGCTCTTCGATCAGCCGGTCGTACGCCTGGATCGCCTCGTCCAGAAGGCGCTGTCGATGAAGCGACAGGCCCATCTTGAGCATCGCATCGTCGGCGGCCGGCTGCTGCATTCCACCAGCCACGTAATCCTGGAAGTAGGGAGCCGCCCGATCCCAGTGCTCGCGGCGGAAGTGACCGTCGCCGAGCGCCAGAAGGGCCGCACGGAAGGCCTCTTCGGTCTCGGCGCCATCGAGCACCGGCAACAGCACGGCCTCCGCTTCGTCGAGGTCATCCTGCTGGTAGAGCGCCATGCCCAACCGATACCGGGCCTTGTCGGCTTGCGGATCGTCGGGGTAGCGGGCCAGAAATTCCCGGTACTGCGCCGCTGCTCGAGCATGCTGCTTGGGCAGGAACTCGTTCTCGCCCGTCAGGAAGAGGATGAGTGACGCGAGACGGTGGGCAGGATACTCCTGCAAGAATTGGAAACACAGCGCCTGGCTCTGCTCGTAGCGGCCCTGTTGATGCTCCGTGACCGCCATCAGATGCAGCGCATCGGACGCCAGCGGATCCTCGGGGAAGCGCTGGCGGAAACCGGCGAGCACCTCGAGCGCCTCTTCGGGCTCCTCCGCCCGCAGCAGTGCGACGGCGCGGTCGAAGATCATCTCCTGCAGAAGCTCACTGTCGGGAAAGGCCTCGATGGCCAGGGCCAGTCGGTCGGCCGCTTGCCGCGGCTGTTCCTGCCGCAGGTCACACTTCGCCAGCCAGTAGACCGCATCGTCCTGGAGCGGACCGGGCGCGTTGGCCAAGACGTCGAAGTGCTCGGCCGCCTGCACCCACTGCCCCTGATCGAACGACACCCGTCCCCGCAGCATGCGCCCGTCATCGCGCAGCGTGTGATCTGGATAGTCCTGCAGGAAACGATCGAGCAGTGGCACCGCCTGCCCCGGTCGATCCTGCTGCTGCATGAGCAGCGACAGCCCGTACAGGGCATCGGGCATGAACGGACTTCGCCCCGCATCGATGATGCGCTGATACTGATCACCGGCGGCCGCGAGCTGGTCGGAGCGGTGCAGCGATTGCGCCAGCAGCAGCGCGGTGCGATCCGCGTACTGCCCGCCCGGGAAGCGTTCCGTCATCGCCTGGAAGCGAGTGGCGGCACTGGCGTGATCACCCATCGTCATGTCCGCGAGGCCCCAGAACATCTCCGCCCGCTCCCGCTGGGGGCTGTCGGGGAATCGCTCGACGAGCATCGCGGCCGGCATGCTCACCTGCTGCGGCTGACCGTCGCGATAGTACGCCTCGGCCTGGATGGCCAGGGCATCGTCGACGAGATCGTGATCGGGGTAGCTGCGCAGGAGCTGATCAAGCGCCGTGACGGCCTCGGGATAGGACTGTTTGGCGACCTGACACTGTCCGAGAATCATCCACACCTCGGCGCCGAAGGCGAAACCCGGCTGTCCGGCGATCTGAGTCAGGGCGTCGATGGCGTCGTCGTACTGCTGCAGACGGAAGAGGCTGACCCCGAGGCCGTACCGGGCGATCGGCGCCTTCTCATGCGAGGGGTGCTCGGACAGGAACTTCCGATATTCCTCCGCCGCCAGGTCGTACATCCCGCGATTGACGAATCCATTGCCGGCGAAGTAGCTGCGGAGCACCGAGGAATCCTCGTCTGGCGATTGACCCCGGACCGGCGTCGCCACCAGGAAGAGCGCGACCAGAGCGCACGCAAATACCCCTCGAACGAAAGGCCAGCACATCATCAAGGCACCTCACTTCGAATCATCGGCCAGTGCTCCCCCCGGACCCGCGTGCCCGTTTGGGCCAACGTCAGCCGCACCGCGATCTCCTTCACCCCGCTCCAGCGGGACTGCTCCCACGCGCAGACACCAGGGTACTTCAAAGAGCGAGGGTCACCGACCCTCGCGCGGAAGCTCATCTATTCTCGGTAATAATCATCCCACCGAAAAGGTGATCACCGTGCCGTTTTCCCCGATTCTCCAGACTTCTCAAGTTCTCGGAGGCGCATTTCGATCCTCTTCACTTCCGCCTTGGCCTTATCGGCCTGATCCCCGAGCTCTTCCACTTGAGCCTCGAGCCTTTCTGCCTGCCGCTCGAGTTCCCGTGCCTCACGAAAGAGAGACTTCGCCTCGGCCCTCACTCTGGCCCGTTCCTGGCCCTGCAGATGCTCGGCGGCTTCCTCCAGCTCTTCTGCGTTCGCCTCCAGCTGGGCGGCTGCTCGGCCAGTTCTCGGGCCTGTTGCCGGACGGCCTGTCGCTGCTCCTTGATCGCTTCCAGCTCGGCGCTGAGGGCTGACTTCATCGCTCGCAGGTCGAGCGCCGCGGTCATGCTTCGAGCGCGCGCTCGTACTCCTGGGCCCGCTCGAAGGCTGACGCCGCGACG
The DNA here is from genome assembly GCA_963697235.1 of uncultured Planctomycetota bacterium. Lineage (GTDB taxonomy): Bacteria > Planctomycetota > Phycisphaerae > Phycisphaerales > SM1A02 > CAVONJ01. The sequence goes on along the minus strand of CAVONJ010000015.1, from coordinate 89,055 downwards.
GACGGTGCCTCCGCCGGTCCCGGTGGCTCGATGAGATCGACGAAGGCACGAAAGACCATCTGCTCCAGCTCGTTTCCGTGCAACTTGATCTGGTTCGCTCCAGGCTCGACCAGGACCGGAACGTCCCGGCGCACCATCAGCTCAGTGAGCGCTTCGAGCTTTTCTTCGGACAACTCGTAGGCCTCGATCCGCTCTTCTCCGTCGATCATCTGGCAAAAGGCCGCGATGATGTGATGCTCCCACGGCGTGGCCTGCACTTCGATGCCCTCGTCCATCCGGTTGATCAGCAGGGGCACGTCCGATCTCGCCATGAGCTGGGTCAGGGCATCCAGCTTTCCTTGCGGCAGCGTGTACACGCGCGTCACCAACTCGCCCTGCGGCGCTGCAACGTCCTCCCGCCACCGCACTCCGAACGGCGCTACAGCCGGTGGTCCGGGCGGCATCGGCGTCGCGAAGTCCACCCGCTCCAGCATCTGATGCAGCCGCTCGAGTTGCTGCTCCAGCTGAAGCATCCGCTCCTCCAGCGAGCCGTCGCCCTGTCGCGAGCGCTCGCGCTGCCGGTCGCGATCGCGAATGAATTGCTCGAAGGTGGATTCCTCCACGTTCGGGGCAATCCCCCGCGGGCCGGGCGGCGGCGGGGGGAGCGGGGCCAAGGGATGCGTCGGCTGCTGAGCGCGCGGCGGCACCTTGACCTGCTTCTTCTTGTCCGGCGGGCAAGCCAGAGCTGGGGCCACGAGGTACGCCGTCAGCGCCAGCGTCGCGATCACCATCGCACCGCGAAGCGAGAACTTTGGAGCTCGATGTTCGGTCATCACCATGGTCAGTCTCCTGGAAAAGAGTCGGGCCCGAGTCGAGTGGACCCCCAGTCCGATCGCCGGACCAGCGAGCCAGTCCGGGTGCAGTCCACTGAGAAAGCGTCTGGTTTCGAGCAGAGCCTGTGCGTAGGCCCGTCGCGCGTTCGGATGGGTCGCGGTGACCCAGGCGTCGCAGCTGAGGTCCGCCTCCTCACGCAATCGGCGCTCGGCGATCCAGATCACCGGATGCCACCAATACACGCAACCGATGACCAGCCGGACCCAGCACACCACGTGGTCGCGCCGCTTCAAATGGGCCAGTTCATGGAGGATGACCGCGCGCCGTCCCGCGTCGTCGAGTTGCGCCCAGAGCGCCGTCGGAAGCACGAGCCTCGGTCGTCTGCCGCACCAGATCAGTGGCGTGATCTGTCGGTCGACGAACGACGTGGCGGGCGTCCGCCGGATCCCAAGGGCCGCTGCTTCTTCCGCCACCAGGGCCGTCACCGCATCCGGCGCGGGATGAGCGTACCGAAGGAGGCGTGCCGAACGGGCCACGCGAAGGCCGAGCAGAGTGGCCAGCAGCGCCAGCCCGCCCAACCAGAGGCTTGCCGGCAAGGGAGGAATCGCCATCAGGGCCACCCACAGCGCCTCGAGGCGATCGGCCCAGAGCGTCAACGCGGAGGTCGGACTCGATGGTTCAGTGCCGCGCGGCGGCGGGGCCGGCGGCGGCGATTCGATCAGCGCGGCTGGGCGCGGCGCGACAGTCGAGGGTGTCGACGCGCTCACCGCGGCGACGGACTCAGGGCGGCGCTCCCGCCGGGTATCCGAGGCGGCGCGCGCGGGCCCAGCGATGTCAGGCCAGAATTCTCCGGCCCCGACCGATCCATCGACGCGACTCGATGCGGCGGGCACGAGCGTCGATCGGGGCACGGGCGGAACGGATGCAACACGATCGGATGAGGCGAGGTCTTGCTCCTGCCCCCCTGTCCGAATCGCTTGCCGATCCGCGCCCAGCACGGCCACCGGTCGGGGCAGCTCGGCGAGAAGCGGCAGAAGCACCGGCATCACCAGGATCATCAACCACAGAGCATGCCGGGTCGCGGATCGCAGCGGCAGCCAGCGGCAGGCGAGTCCAACCGCGATGGCCAGGGGAATCACCGCCAGGGCGCTCGACCAGAGCAGGGTCTGGACAGACGTCACAAGTCACCATCCTCTCTTCTGTCCACGGTGTCCAGGTCATTGATTAGACGCTGCAACTCCGCGATTTCTTCGCGGGTCAAGCGTTGCTCGCGCACCAGCTGCAGCACCAGCGCTCCGGGCGCTCCGCCATAGAAGGTCTCGAGCACGGCCCTGAGTCGGGACCTCGTGACGCGCTCACGGCTGATACGGGGGCGATACACGTACGCCAACCCGGACTTGTCGCTCGCGACGAATCCCTTTGCTCCAGGCGGCTGAGAAAGGTGAGCACCGTGGTGTAGGCGAGCTGCCGACCGCAGCTGCGCAGGCGATCGAGCACCTGACGTACGGTCGAGGGCCCCTGCTCCCAGAGCGTGGAGAGCACCTGAAGCTCGGCTTCGCTGAGATCGGACTCGCGCTGAGCCACCGAGGAATCTCCCGACCCGGGGATGGACCTACTACAGCCGTCGTAGGCACGACCGGGGATCCTACTACAGCGGTCGTAGGCCGTCAATGGCCTTCGTCGTCGGAGCGGCCCTCCCCACGCTGGATTCGCGCCCTGGCAACAAACAGTCGAATTGAACTCGATTAGCCATGGCAAGAAGCGCCCTCAGATGGTCGAATTCAAGTCGAGCAAGATCCGCCGTGAGGGCTGGCCACGCAGCCCCCCTCGCCGCACGACTGCCAACCACCCCGACTCGATGTCGGGGTGGTTTCTTTTTTGATCCTCGCCGGCGGCCCGCTCCAGGGATCGCCGCTGCGGATTTGTGCGTCGGGTTGAATCAGGCGCCGGTCGAGCACCGAATACGTCAGCTGTTCGGCCCCTTCAATCCGACCACACAACGATTCAGGAGAACACCATGAACCTCAGTAACAACACCCTCGTGACCGCTACCGGACTCGGCATCGCGTGCGGCACACTGTTGATCGTCTCGTCCGGCGTGACCGCGCAATGCCAGTCGAAGTATTCGAAGACCAGTGCGCAGACCGCCTCCCAGTGCACGCAGAAGTCGGATCGCATGCCCGTGATGCTCGGCAGCGTTGGCGGCACGGACATCGTCGACACCGCGGTGAGTGCGGGACAGTTCAAGACGCTGGTTGCCGCAGTGCAGGCCGCCGGATTGGTCGACGCGCTCAAGGGCGAAGGGCCCTTCACGGTCTTCGCCCCAACCGACGCTGCGTTCGCCAAGCTCCCCGCCGGTACGGTTGAGTCGCTGCTCCAGCCGGAGAATCGCAAGGCGCTCGTCGAGATTCTGACGTACCACGTCGTTCCGGGTGAGCTGATGGGTTCCGACGTCGTGCGGCTGGGTGGCGCGAAGACCCTGGAAGGCCAGCGCATCATGTTCACCAACAAGGGTGATCGCGTGATGGTGGATGGAGCCACGATCTCGAAGGCCGACATCAGCTGTCGCAACGGCGTCATCCATGTCATCGACACTGTCATCATGCCGACCTCGGACAACATCGTGCAGGTCGCGAGCAGTGCCGGCATGTTCAGCACGCTGCTCACGGCAGCGACGAAGGCCGGTCTGGCCGATGCCTTGCAGGGCGACGGCCCCTACACGCTCTTCGCCCCCACCGACGAGGCGTTCACGAAGCTTCCTGCCGGAACGGTCGAGAGCCTTCTCAAGCCTGAGAACAAGGACACCCTCGTTGCCGTTCTGAAGTACCACGTCGTCCCCGGCCGCATCTATGCTGCTGATGCGGTCACCGCCGGCCGGGCCCGGACCCTGCAGGGTGGCATGGTGCAGATGGACATTCGCGACGGTGCCCTCTACGTCGACGGTGCCCGGATCATCAAGACTGACATCGATGCATCCAACGGTGTCATCCACGTCATCGACGAGGTGATCCTGCCCTGACCCCTGCTCCCCAATGGCCTCGTCGATCCGACCGCGGAGTCACGTCCAACGTCGCATTGACCAGGCGTTTCCCCCCGAGGAGGTGACACACTGCCCCTGGCCGGACACTCCTCCCTCCTCGGATCGAACCCGCCCGCGACGCGAGTGTCGCGGGCGGGTGTCTTTGTACCGGAACTGCTTGCGCCCGGTCCAATCGCGCCCGAAACAATGGCGTTGACGCCATGGTTGCCGATCGACAGATGATGAAGATGAGCACGTTCCAGTGCGAGGCAGTGCTTCCGGTTCGGGTCGAGAGCGCCTTCGCCTGGCACGACCGATCCGGTGCCTTCGCGCGGCTCGCGCCACCGTGGCAGCGGGTCGAAGTCGTCGAACAGTCGGGGGGCATTCGCGACGGCGCTCGCGTCGTGCTTCGGCTCGGTCGGGGACCGACGGCACTCCGTTGGCGGCTCGAGCACCGGGACTGGATCGAGAATCGCCAGTTCCGCGACGTGCAGGTCCGCGGTCCGTTTGCGCGATGGGAGCACACCCACCGGTTCGAACCGATCGATGATCGAACGTCCCGTCTCACCGACCACATCGAGTACGCGGTCCCCGGCAGTGCCATCCTCGGCGGCCTCGCCGAGCGCATGTTCACGCCGATGTTGCAGCGTCTGTTCCGCTACCGGCACGGCATGACGGTGGATGATCTCGCGGCGCACGCCCGCCACGATCGCGCACCGCGATTGACGGTCGCCATATCAGGCTCGAGCGGGCTGATCGGTTCCGCGCTGACCGCCTTCCTGACGACGGGCGGCCACCGAGTCCGTCCCCTGGTCCGTCGTCCTGCACGCGACGCACATGAGATCCAGTGGTCGCCGCAGAAGGGCATTCTCGATCAGGACCGTATGGAGGGAGTGGACGCGGTCGTCCATCTCGCCGGCGAGAACATCGCCTCCGGGCGGTGGACCTCCGCGAAGAAGACGCGGATTCGCCAGAGCCGCGTCGGAGCGACCGAGCAGCTCTGTCGATCGCTGCTCGCGCTGCCGAACCGCCCTCGCACGTTTCTGTCGACATCGGCCGTCGGGTTCTACGGCGACCGCGGCGACGAGCAACTCGATGAGTCGAGCCCGGCGGGCCAGTCGTTCCTGGCCGAGGTCTGCCGCGATTGGGAGGCCGCGTCGGCGCCGCTGTCCGGACAGGGTGTTCGAGTGGTCCTGACCAGGCTGGGAATGGTGCTGAGCCCGCGCGGCGGTGCGCTGGCGAAGCTGCTGACGCCCGCCCGTTTCGGCATCGGAACGGCCGTCGGCCGCGGTCGTCAGTACCTGGGCTGGATCACCCTCGACGACGTCGTCACCGCGATGACGGAAGCCTTGCTCGACGAACGCTACGTCGGTCCGGTCAACTTCACCGCGCCCCAGGCGGTGACGAGCCGGGAGCTGGCGGCGACACTCGGGAGGGTGCTCCACCGCCCGGTCGTGGGCGCCTTGCCCGCCTGGGTGGCCCGGATCGCGATGGGCGAGATGGCGGACGGGCTCCTGCTCGCCAGCGCCCGAGTCGAACCGACGCGACTCCTGGGCTTGGGGTATCCCTTTCGCGATCCGCAACTGGAGCTCGCCCTCGCCCGCATGCTCGGCCGGCAGCGCGACTCGTCGCCCACTCGCGAACTCGATGCGCACCGGCGCGCCGACATCGATCGCACTCGCTCGCCGGGGACGGGAGGGCGCAGTGCCTGAGCAGAAGCGAGACCGATCGCCGGACTCGACCTCCCCGATCTGGATGACCGTCTGCCTGGTCATCGCGGCCATCTACAACCTGCTGTGGGGGGCGGTCGTGATCGCCTTCCCCACCGCCCTCTTCGAGCTGATCGATCTGGCGCCGCCCCGGTATCCGCAGATCTGGCAGTGCGTCGGCATGATCGTCGGCGTGTACGGTGTCGGCTACGCCATCGCCTCGGCCAATCCGGCCCGCCACTGGCCGATCGTTCTCGTCGGGCTGCTCGGCAAAGTGCTGGGGCCGCTCGGTTTCCTCGGCGCCGCCATCCGCGGAGAGCTGCCCTGGTCATTCGGCTGGACCATCATCACGAACGACCTGATCTGGTGGGCCCCCTTCTCGCTGATCCTCCTGCACGCGGTGCGCACGCACCGGACCGAGGTGAGCGGCGATGACCCGTCGGTCGACCTGCGCACAGTGCTGGAGACGGCGACCAGCACCGGAGCGACGCTGAAGGAGCTCTCGCGCGAGCGACCGCTTCTGCTCGTGCTGCTCCGACACACCGGATGCTCGTTCTGTCGAGAAGCCCTGAGCGACCTGGCCACGCGACGCTCCGCGATCGAGGCCTCCGGAACGGGGCTCGTGCTCGTGCACATGGGAAGCGATGAGCAGGGGCGACGCACGTTCGCCCGGTACGGTCTGGACGACCTTCCTCGCATCAGCGATCCGCACCGCCGTCTCTACCGCGGCCTCGATCTGCATCGCGGTCGGTTCGGCCAGCTGTTCGGCCCGAAGGTGTGGTGGCGCGGCATCCAGGCCGTGCTGGCCGGGCATCTCGTGGGCAAGCTCGTCGGGGCCGGAACGCAGATGCCCGGCCTATTCCTTCTGCACGATGGGCGCATCGTTCGAAGCATCCGCCACCGGAGCGCTGCCGATCGTCCGGATTACCAGTCCTTCGCATGCCCGGAACCGGGTCACTCCCTGCCGCGCGGGGTACAGTAGGATCGGTGCGCATGAGCTCGCGGCGAGACAGCGAGGTGGTGATCATCGGTGCCGGTCTGGCCGGCTTGTGCTGCGCCCGCGCTCTGGTGAACGCAGGCGTCGATTGCCTGATTCTGGAGGCCGCGGATCGCGCGGGCGGCCGGGTGGGCAGCGAGTGCGTCGAGGGCTTCACGCTCGACCGCGGATTCCAGGTCCTGCTCACCGCCTATCCCGAGGCCAACCGCACACTAGACATGGACGCACTGCGTCTGGGGTGCTTCTACCCGGGCGCCTTGATCCGTGCCGATGGCCGCTTTCTTCGGCTGGCCGATCCATGGCGCCGTCCGCTGGACGGCGTGCGCTCGCTCTTCACTCCGGTCCTCACGTTCGCCGACGCGTTCCGGATGATCCGTCTTCGCCACCGAGCCCTGAGCGCGCTCCATCGCCCGGTCCACGACGAACTCTCCACCGCAACGTACCTTCGAGAGCAGCGATTCTCCGAACGGGCGATGCTCCGCTTCTTCCGACCCTTCTTCGGCGGTGTCTTCCTGGAGCGGGAGCTGGCCACCCCCCGCGCGATGTTCGACTTCGTCTTCGCCATGTTCTCGATCGGCAGCGCCGCGCTGCCTCGAGGCGGCATGCAGGCCATCCCCGATCAGCTGACCGCCGGGCTACCGCCCTCGTGCCTCCACCTCAACTGTCCGGTTGCCTCCCTCGAGGACGGCACGGTCATGCTGCAATCGGGCGAAGCCGTCGCGGCAAGGCAAGTCGTCCTCAGCACCGATGTCACGTCGGCGACGGCCCTGATGCCGGTGATTCGTGCGCCGTGCCTGGCACGGCACGACGACGATCTACTTCGCAGCCGAACGGCCGCCGATCGACGAGCCCGTTCTCGTGCTCGACGGCACCGGACAGGGGCCGGTCAATCATCTCTGCGTGCCCAGCGGCGTGACCGATGGGTACGCGCCTCCCGGCGCCGCGCTGATCTCCGTCAGCATCATTGGCGTGCACGATCTCGGCGATCCGGCGCTGGAAGCGACGGTGCGGGAGCAGATGCGCGACTGGTTCGGCCCGTCGGTGGCTGGGTGGCGCCACCTGCGCACGTACCGGATTCGCGAAGCGCTGCCGCAGCGCTCCGCCCGGCGCCCCGAGGATGAGTCGGCTCGCTATCACGTGGCACCCGGGCTGTACGCGTGCGGCGACTATCTCGAAAACGCCTCGATCGACGGCGCCATGGTGGCGGGCCGCCGCGCTGCGGAGTCGATTCTGAAGGACCGCAGCGCGGCCGGTGCGCGATGACCGCCCTCCGTCCGTCGGTCCTGTCCACCGCGCGGTCCCCAGTCGTATCCGCACCGGCCTCGCGGCGCCTCGATGCATGGTTCGAGGAGCGTGGATGGACACCTCTCGAGTTCCAGCGCCGCACCTGGCGCGTGTACCTCGATGGCGCCAGCGGTTTGGTTCATGCTCCGACCGGAACGGGCAAGACCTTGGCGGTTTGGCTTGGCCCGCTGCTGCAGTGGCTCTCGCGGAGTGATTCCGAAGCGGCTCCGCCCTCGGTGCGGGTGCTCTGGATCACGCCGCTTCGGGCGCTGGCCAGCGACACGCTCGAGTCGCTGCGCGAGCCGCTTGCAGCGCTCGCCCCGCGGTGGTCGGTCGAGACACGGACCGGCGACACGTCCGCGTCGATCCGGCAGCGCCAGCGGCAGCGTCTGCCTCCCGCGTTGGTCACGACGCCCGAGAGCCTGTCGCTGCTGCTGTCCTATCCAGAAGCACCCCAGCAATTCAGGGATCTCGACTGCGTCATCGTGGATGAGTGGCACGAACTCATGGGAACGAAGCGCGGCGTACAGACCGAGCTTGCCCTGGCTGCGCTGCGCCAGTTCGCACCGTCGGTTCGCACCTGGGGGCTGTCCGCGACGATGGGCAATCTCGACCAGGCGATGGAGACTCTGCTGGGTACCGATCGCGGCGGCGAGGCGGTGCTCGTTCACGGTCCCGTTCGAGCCGAGGCCGTGGTGGAGACGATCCGCCCGGACTCGACCGATCGGTTTCCCTGGGCGGGTCATCTCGGCGTGGTCCTGCTTCCGAAGGTGTTGGCGGCGCTCGAGCCGGCGGCGAGCAGCCTCATCTTCACGAACACGCGCTCGCAGGCGGAGATCTGGTTCCAGGCGATCGTCAAGGCGCGACCGGCATGGCTCGGCGAGGTGGCGCTGCACCACGGCTCGCTCGACCGCGCCGTCCGACAGGAAGTCGAAGCGCGGCTGCGGCGGGGAGCGCTCCGGGCGGTCGTGTGCACCTCCAGCCTCGATCTGGGCGTCGACTTCAGCCCGGTCGAACAGGTCATCCAGATCGGAAGCCCCAAGGGCATCGGCCGGTTCCTGCAGCGAGCGGGCCGCAGCGGCCACCGACCGGGAGCGGTCAGCCGAATCGTCGGCGTACCCACGAACGCGCTGGAGCTGATCGAATTCGCCGCCGCCCGCGATCGTCTCGCCGGCGGGCAGGTCGAACCTCGACCGCCGCTCGATCGACCGCTCGACGTGCTCGTGCAGCACGTCGTGACGCGCGCCTGGGCGGCGGCTGCGAGCCGGCGCATCTGTTCGACGAGGTGCGGCGCACCGTCGCCTTCCGCCACCTGAGCAAACAGGAGTGGGGCTGGGTGCTCGACTTCGTCACGAGCGGCGGTCGGGCGCTGACCGCCTACCCGGACTACGCGCGGGTGACCATGCGCAATGGACGGCTTCTCGTCGAGCGACCAGACCTGGCGCGTCGGCACCGGATGAACGTGGGCACGATCACGAGCGACAGCGCAATGCAGGTCAGATTCCTGAACGGCCGGTCACTGGGGAGCATCGAGGAGTCGTTCATCGCCCGCCTTCGACCGGGCGACCGGTTCGTCTTCGCAGGTCGCGTGCTGGAGCTCGTGCGCGTTCGGCAGATGACCGCGCAGGTGCGCGCAGCGAAGACGGGGCGTGGTCCGGTGCCCCGCTGGATGGGCGGACGGAGCCCGCTCTCCACGCATCTGGCCGAAGCGGTCCGGCAGCGGCTCCACGCGGCCCGGGAGGGACGATTCGAGGGCGCAGAGATGACCCTCGTTCGGCCGCTGCTGCAGCTGCAAGCGGAATGGTCGCTCGTACCTGCCGCTGATCAGCTGCTGATCGAACAGACGCGCTCCCGTGACGGACATCACTGCTTCCTCTTTCTGCTGGAAGGACGCCAGGCCCAGGAAGGACTGGGCGCCCTGCTCGCCCACCGACTCACCCGCATCGGTCCCCGCTCGGTGACCTTCAGCGCCAACGACTACGGGCTGGAGCTCCTCTGCCGCGAGCCACTTCCTTCCGACGAACCATCCTGGCGATCGCTGCTCAGCGAAAACGCGCTGCTGGAGGATCTCTTGGCGGCGATGAACGCCACCGAGCTCGCCCGTCGGCAGTTTCGCGGAATCGCCCGCATTGCCGGGCTCGTCTTTCCCGGCTTCCCCGGTCAGGGCAAGAGCACGCGGCAGCTGCAGGCCTCGAGCGATCTCTTCTTCGACGTGTTCCTCGACTTCGATCCCACCAACCTGCTGCTCGACCAAGCGCGGCGGGAGGTGCTCGATCGCGAGCTGGAGGTGTCGCGGCTGCGCCGAGCGCTCGCGGGTCTCGCCACGCGGCGGCTCACCATCGTGCAGACCGCTCGTCTCACGCCGCTCGCCTTCCCCATCTGGGCGGACCGGCTGCGCGCTCAGCACGTGAGCACCGAACGCTGGGAGGATCGGATCCGGCAGATGGTCGCGCGCCTCGAGGGCGTCGCCGCGCGAGGGAGTGTTCAGCGAGAGGCGCCGACGTGCTCGACCTGACGTGGGCCGGCGAGCGGCTTACCCTGCGGGGCGATCGCGCCCTCTTCTGGCCGCGTCACCGAGCGTTGCTGATCGCGGATCCGCACTTCGGCAAGGCGGCCGCGTTCCGCGCCGCAGGCATTCCCGTTCCGCGGGGCACGACCCGGGCGACCATCGGGCGGCTGGACACTGCGCTCGAGGGCAGTGCCGCCGACACCCTCTTGGTTCTCGGCGATCTCTTCCACGCCCGAACCAGTCTCGAACAAGCAGTCCTCGATCAACTGCGGCGCTGGCGTCACGCCCGACCGGAGCTGCGGGTGCTCCTGGTGCGGGGCAACCACGATCGGCACGCCGGCGATCCACCGGACGACCTTGGGATCGAGTGCGTTGACGGACCGCACGAGCTGCCCCCATTCAACCTGGTGCACGAGCCGGTGGGAGGAACGTCCGAACTGCTGGTTGCGGGACACATCCACCCGGTGGTGCGCGTCGTGGATCGCGACGGCTTTCGCGCTCGGCTTCCCTGCTTCCACCTCACCGCGCGCACTCTGATTCTGCCCGCCTTCGGCGACTTCACCGGCACGCACGTGATCCGTCCCGGTCAGGACGAGCGTGTCTTCGCCATCTGCAGCGCCGACGAGGTGATCGACGTGACCAGCCTCGCCGGCCGCGGCCGGCGCCGATCATGAGCGGAGCCGGCGTGCTATGCTGCCGTTGTCCCCTGCACCGCCTCGACTCCGCGGAGCGTCCAGGATGCGAGCGACCCGCCGATGAACCGATACTCGTGCGATTGCCTTCCGCTGGCCATCCTCCTGAGCCTGTCGGCATGTGGTGAACGGGACCCACAGCACCGCACGTCCACGGCAACCTCCGGTGTGGCGACGGAACGCGCTGCGGAAGGCGAAGCTTCTGACGCACCCGACCAGATCGTCAACACGCTGGGCATGACGCTCGTGCGCATTCCCGCGGGATCGTTCGCCATGGGCTCTGCGCCGGCGAGCCCGAGCGCCGGGTCAACGAAGGACCCAAGCACGAGGTGCAGATCAGCCGACCCTTCTATCTCGGCGCGCACGAGGTCACGATCGAGAATTTCCGGGCGTTCGCGGAGCGGAGCGGCTACCTCACTGAAGCGGAACGCGACGCGGGCGGTGGTTTCGGAATCGACTTCTCGACCGGTACGGTACAACAGGATCCCACGATCACCTGGCGGCAGCCCGGCTTCCCCGGTTTCGATCAAGGGAACGATCATCCGGTGATCCTCATCAGCTGGGAAGACGCGGAGGCGTTCTGCCAGTGGCTGAGCGAGGAGGAGTCGCGCCGCTACCGACTGCCCACCGAAGCGGAGTGGGAGTATGCCGCCCGCGCTGCCACGACGAGCCGGTACTGGTTCGGGGACGAGCCCCCCCGCCTGGCCGCGACCGCCAACACGGCCGACGCATCGCTACTCGAAGCGATGCCTGCCGCCACCTGGTGCGCAGAGTGGTCCGACGGGTATCCATTCACCGCCCCGGTGGGCCGCTTCGCGCCGAATCCCTGGGGACTCTACGACATGCACGGCAACGTTTGGGAGTGGTGCAGCGACTGGTACGGCGATGACTTCTACCAGCGCTCACCGGAGGTTGACCCGCGGGGCCCCGACTCGGGCCGCTTTCGAACGATTCGCGGTGGCGGTTGGTTCAACGGGGCCGGACAGCAGCGCACCGCACAGCGCGTCTATTTCGCACCGACGTTCCGCTACTGCCTGCTGAGCGGATTTCGGGTCGTTCTCGAAATCGACGAGCGCCGCTCCGATCTGCGGTGAGTCGGCCAGCGCTGGAGCGGTTTCAGTCCAAACAGAGCGTGTGAAGCGTCGGCGAGGCACGTGTGGGCGCGGAGGGCGACGCAAGCGGCTTGCCATGCCGTCGATCCAGCCCGACGAAGCCACGCGAAGGTGCAGCCAGATTCGGTTGCTACGAATTGAGTGGAGCTGCTCTAGTAGACGCACCGCAGGACGAATTGACGTTGCTCCCACGGTGCCTGCGAAGCCCGAGTCTGGTCCTGCTTCTTCTCGCCGGACGGCTGCGGGGCCGTCGCCGGTGCGGTCAGGATCAACCGGCTGCGGTCGGAGACGACAACGCCGCCCGGACGCTCGACCGTGATCGCGAAGAGCGTCGGCGTGCTCAGGGGAAGCTTCGCCGAGATGGGGATGACGACCTCGTCGTCCGTCCGCCCGACGTCGAAGACGCCGCCGTCGACGGGGTACCGCTCGTCGCGCACCGCGTCGAAGATCCAAAGCTGGTATTGCTCGATCGTCGGGTCGTTCGCGGCCAGCCCGCGAAACTTCATGTAGCCCTTCTGCTGGGACGGACTCCAGCCGACCTCTCCGATCACGCGACCGTCATTGGACGCCCACGGAAAGACCTGAAGATCCGCAGCGAGCAGCATGGACGATGCCTCCCACGGCCACCACGCGACGAGCGCCAGCAACAGACCCGCCGCCGCGGCAAGCCAAGGGAGCCAGGAGCGTACGTCCGGGCGACGACTCGACCGACCCGTGACCGAGCCGTTGGCGATCGTGAGCCCCTTCTTGCGTGCCAGCCACGCAACCGCATCTCGCTCCACCTTGCTGCGCAATGCAGCAGGCATGCGTTCGGGCGGCTCGGACCTGAGACAGACCGACAGCGAGGCGGCGGCCCACTCCAGGTCGTCCGCGTCGGACGGGGGAAACTCGAGAAGCAATCGGTCCAACTCTCGGCGTTCCTCCTCGAGAAGGCCCTGCGTCACGAGTTCCACCTGGAGGGCATGGAGTCGATCCAGATGGCCGGCCTGTTCACCCATCATCCATATCCAACCGTTTCACCGGGCTTCCCTGACTTGAGCCGGTCCCGCACCTTGATCAACCCTCGCCGAACATGGGTCTTGACCGTGCCCACGGGTAAACCAGTGTGATCAGCGATCTGCTCCTGCGTCAGCCCGTAGTGGATCGCTAGCTTCAAGACTCGCTGCTGGTCGACACTGAGCTCCTTGAGCGCCTCAACCACCTTGTTTGCCTCGTCGCGGATCGCCGGCGAGTCGTCGCCCGGTTGAACTCTCGGCTCGGGCAGCTCCTTGACTTCCGAGATGAGCCGCTGCTGACGCTGCTGCTTTCGCCGTTCGTCGATCAGTCGTCTCCGGGCGATCATCGCGACGAAGGTCACCTCCGACCCTTTCGACTCGTCGTACCGATCGGCGTTCTTCCACAGAGAGATGAAGACCTCCTGAACCGCGTCTTCCGCTTCAGCCGGAGAGCCACAGAGGCGTCGAGCCAGAGACCACACGAGACCACCATATTGCTCCATGCACAGCTGCATGGACGCCATGTCACCGGCGGCGACGCGTTTGAGAAGCGATTCGGCCACGATCTATGCCTCTCCCATCACGCACCATCCAGGTCCGAAAGGATCCGGGAAGGTGTGAAGACCTCGGGTAGGGTCAGAAGAGCACGAGTATAACCGCGGAGAATGGCCGAATCACGTCGCCGTCGCCAACCAACACCTTTTGCTTCGTTCATCCAGTCGCAACGATTGTCGTTTCGCTTTCCGGATCAGGTCGGATTCGACCTCGATGGTTCATTCTCGCTGGTGCGTGCCGACCTTCGACGCGGCAGGATTGATCCTCCGCCCGGGCGTAGCATTGTCTCCAACCCCATCACTTGTGGCGGTGGGCTCAGATGTTCCCGGTCCTGTCGAGCGACAAGCGGGCACTCCGGAAACGGACCTCACGACACGACTCGTTTTCACGACGCCGAAAGGGATCGAGGAAGGACCATGTCCGTGACGGATCTCAATGCGGGCGCACCGGCCACCACACGGCCCTCGATGTCGCTGGTCTGCGCTGAGGTCCGGGGCGGCAATCGTCCGATCGAGGCTGACCTGGATCTTCCCGGGATGCGGGGCATGATCTATTCGCGGCCCTGCGGGGGCGGGCGGGGCGGCGACGTCCATTACCTCTCGGTCTGCGGATCGGGTCTCCTGGCTCGGCTCTGTATCGCCGACGTAGTGGGTCACGGCGAGAAGGTCGCGGAGGTCAGCGCGAAGATGCACCAGCTGCTCCGTCGACTCATGAACTCACCCGATCAGCGGCGAATCCTGCGCCAGCTCAACAAGGCCCTTTGCGCGACCGGGCTGCACGCGATGACGACGGTGGCCGCGCTGACCTACTACCCACCCAGCCGCAAACTCTCCGTCAGCTACGCCGGTCATCCGCGGGGTTGGTATTTTCAGAGCGCGGCGGATCGATGGACGCGCATGGACCTGGAACGGACGACGGCACAGGAGCCTGCGGGAAGCGACTTCGTCAACGGCGCCCTCGGGGTGATTCCCGACGCCACCTTCACCCGCGCCCAAATCAGGACCCGCGTCGGCGACCGGGTCGTCCTGTTGACCGACGGCGTCCTCGAAACGCCCGGCCGCGGCCGGGACCAGTTCGGCGAACGCCGCATCGCGAAACTCCTGCAAGAGCACCGAGCGGAGTCGCCGCGGCAGCTGGGTCGGACCTTGCTTCGCGCTCTGCAAGAGCACTGTGGACACGAGCAGCTGGCGCACGATGACGTTACGTTCCTCGTCGCCGATTTCGTGCCGGGTCCAGCCGGCCCCACACTCTGGCACGTGCTGAAGAACCGACTGCTGGTTCGGCGATCGCCGGCCCAATCGTGACCGGCGGTTCGGCGACACTGCCGGGGCGTTGCACCCAGCTCGTCACCCGACGCGTTCAACCGCCCGTTTGGCCCACCAACCTGTTGGCGGTCTCGACGGCGCCCGAAGCCGATATCGCGAATCCGTCCGCCCCCAGCTCCTTCCAGAGGTTTGGCATGCGCTTGAATGGGAAGCCGCCGACCATCACCTTCACCTCTTCGCACCCAGGCGACTGACGAAGGGAGGCAATCAGCTCGCCCACGGTTCGCACGTGCATGCTGGTGTTTGCGGATGCGGCCAGCACGTGAGCGTTGTGCCTGCGAACGGTCTCGACCACTTCGAAGCTCGGCACATCGCTCCCCAGGAAGTAGACCTCCCAGCCATCCATCTGGAAGAAGTCGGCGACCATGCGGATTCCGAGATCGTGGCGATCTCCCCCGACCGACGCGGCGACCAGCCGCCGATTCTTCGCCGGCGTCTCTGGGAAGTACGAGGCCAGCTGGGACATGACCAGTTGCGTGGTCGCGGTCGCATAATGCTCCTCGGCGATCGACACCTCGTTGAGGTGCCACATCTCGCCCAGTTCAGCCTGCGCGGGCTGAAGCACCTGCTCGTAGATTTGGGCAACCGGCACGCCGCCTTCCGCCGCATCCAGAATGAGCTTTCGCGCGTCCTCCCGCTTTCCCCCAAGCAGCGCCTCCAGGTAGCGGAGAACCAGCGTGCGATGCGGAGCGTCTGCCGAGAGGCGATCCTTCGCATCCATCCGCGGACCGCTGAGGGCCTCGAGGGCCTGCTCGACGTAGCCGCACGCCAGCGAGGCGACCGACCCCGGAAGCTCCGAGCTCAGGACCTCCTTCGTGCAGAGCAGGCTCTGGCGAAGGTCATCCAGGCGAACGTCGCGCGCCGAGAAGGCCGCCCGGGCCCACTGCACGTCATCGACGAAGAGGGCCGGACGATCGACCGCCAACGCCTGCGCAAGGCAGGCAAGCCGGGCGTGAACGTTGGCCACCCAGTCCTCGCGCCGACAAGGCTCCGTAGCGCTGGGGGAGCGAAGGATCCGCCTGTTCCTGACAGGAGACGATCCACTGGGCCAGGGCCCGCGAGACCTGTTCGATGGTACGGCTGAGATCGACCGAGGACTGATTCATCGTGCGTCCGCGAAGTGTAGCAGCGCGTCGCCGTCGGTCTCGGTGGTGCCGGGGTCGCGGGTCCTCCATGCCCCCCAAAAACCCACATTCCTGAATCCTGCAGCGTTCCCGAGGCGAAGAATGTGCGATGATTCCGGGGCGGCAGTATTCTGCATCTGCCACATGAGCACAGCAAAGAGTTCGTCTCCGGTGGGCCCGCCGTCCGTGCTCCGACGGGTCCTCTGTCCCCCGAGGAGTTTCGCGTGACCTCGACGCCTTGGCGAAGAGCCTTCGACTGCATCCAGAGGTGGATCGACAACGACGTGAATGACGTCGTCCTGGTCGAAGCGGATGAACGCATCGATTGGCTCCGATGCGTTCCGTTCATCATCCTCCACGTGCTCTGCCTGTCGGTCTTCCTGGTGGGTGTGAGCTGGATCGCCGTCACCGTAGCCGCGCTGATGTATCTCCTCCGCATGTTCGCCATTACGGGCTTCTATCACCGATACTTCTCCCATCGAACTTTCAAGACCTCCCGCGCGTTCCAATTGCTCATGGGCGTTGCCGGGGCCGCTTCCGGTCAGCGCGGACCCATGTGGTGGGCCGCTCACCACCGGCACCACCACATTCACTCCGATCTGCCACCCGATCGCCATTCTCCCGAGCAGCGGGGATTCTGGATGGCTCACATGGGCTGGTTCATGACCCGTTCAGGCTTCCTGACCCCCAGGCAGTACGTGAGGGATTGGCTTCGCTATCCGGAGCTTCGATTCCTCGATCGATTCGACTGGTTGGTTCCGGTGCTCCTCGCGGCGGCCATGTTCGGTCTGGGCGTGCTGCTCCAGCACGTCGCCCCGTCGCTGCAGACGACTGGATGGCAGATGCTCGTGTGGGGATTCCTGGTTTCCACGATCGTCCTCTATCATGCCACATACACGATCAATTCACTCGCTCACCGCTTTGGCCGGCAGCGGTTCAACACGAATGACGACAGTCGCAACAATCTGCTGCTTGCCCTGGTGACGCTTGGCGAAGGCTGGCACAACAACCACCATCATTACCCGGCCTCCGCCCGGCAGGGCTTCTACTGGTGGGAGATCGATCTGACCTATTACGGACTGCTCTTGCTCAAGTGGCTGGGTCTCATCTGGGATCTTCGACCCGTTCCCGAGCGGGCCCTTACCAGCAATCGGCTGGGCGACGGCGTCCCGTCGTCATGAGTCGACCGGTCATCTCACCAGTCATCTCACCGCTGAGCTCCCACGGGGGGGGAGGTGATCCGTTGAAGGTGGCGATCATCGGCGCGGGGATCTCGGGCCTGGTGACGGCCCATTTGCTGGCCCCGGAGCACGATCTCATCATCTTCGAGGCCGGCGACTATCCCGGTGGACACACCAACACCGTGGACGTCGAACTGGACGGCCAGCGGCTCGCCGTCGACACCGGCTTCATCGTCTTCAATGAACTCAACTATCCCAACTTCGTCCGACTCCTCGACGACCTGGGCGTGGCGTCGCAGCCCTCGTCGATGAGCTTCAGCGTGCGCTGCGATCAGACGGGTCTGGAATACAACGGCACGTCGCTCAACCGGCTGTTCGCTCAGCGACGCAACCTGTTCCGTCCGTGGTTCCACCGGATGGTGGCGGACATCCTCCGGTTCAATCGCGAAGCGCCCAAGTTGCTGAGCGAGGACGCCGCGGACTTGACCGTCGAGGCCTTCCTGGCCGAGGGCCGCTACGGGCCGCACTTCGCCGAGCACTATCTGGTCCCGATGGGCTCCGCCATCTGGTCGTGTCCGGCCCAGCGCTTTCGCGAGTTTCCGATTCGCTTCGTCGTCGAGTTCTTCGATC
The DNA here is from genome assembly GCA_963697235.1 of uncultured Planctomycetota bacterium. Lineage (GTDB taxonomy): Bacteria > Planctomycetota > Phycisphaerae > Phycisphaerales > SM1A02 > CAVONJ01. The sequence continues at coordinate 71,110 of CAVONJ010000015.1, read as the reverse complement.
ATCATCGCATGCTCAGCGTGAGCGGCCGACCGCTCTGGCGCGTGATCAAGGGAGGTTCGAGAAGCTACGTGCAGGCCCTGATCCGGCCGTTCGCGAACCGGATCCGGCTGGGTTGCGCCGTGCGCGCGGTCTCCCGGCACTCCGACGCCGTCGAGATCATCGATTCCACCGGTCGAACCGAGCGCTTCGATCAGGTGATACTCGCCTGCCATGCGGACCAGGCCCTCGCGCTACTCCAGGATCCTTCGCCGCTGGAGCGAGAGGTGCTCTCGTCCTTCCCCTACCAGGAGAACGAGGCGGTGCTGCACACCGACGCGTCGGTCTTGCCGAGAAGGAGACGCGCGTGGGCCGCGTGGAATTACCATCGCCGCGCGGGCCGCGGAGACTCGATCGCCGTCACCTACAACATGAACATCCTGCAGAGCTTGCCCTCGGAGCAGGTGGTCTGCGTCACGCTGAACGAGGAGCAGGACATCGATCCCCGTCGGGTGATCGACCGATTCACCTACCACCATCCGGTGTATACGGCGCGGGGCGTGGCGGCCCGCCAACGGCACCATGAGCTCATCGACGTCAACCGCACTTCCTATTGCGGCGCCTACTGGGGCTACGGCTTCCACGAGGACGGCGTGAACAGCGCGCTCGCCGTCAGTCGCGCCTTCGGCAGGACCTTGTGCTCATGAAGAGCGGCATCTACGAGGGCTGGGTTCGACACCGCCGCCGCCGTCCGGTGAAGCACGTGTTCACGTACCGGCTGTTCATGATGTACCTGGATCTCGAGGAGCTGCCGGAGCTCTTCCAGGGGCGCTGGTTGTGGTCAGCCCGCCGTCCGGCGTTGGCGTGGTTCCGGCGCAAGGATCATCTGGGTGACCCCGCCGTACCCCTCGCGGACGCGGTACGCGATCTGGTGGAATCCAAGACCGGTCATCGGCCCCAGGGTCCGATCCGCCTGCTCACCCACCTGCGCTACTTCGGATACTGCATGAACCCGGTGAGCTTCTATTACTGCTTCGATCGCCAGGAGACGCGCGTGCAGTGCACGGTCGCCGAGGTGCACAATACGCCCTGGGGTGAACGGCACTGCTACGTCCTGCCCGCCCCCGAGGACCAGGCGCAGACGACTCGGTCCCAGCGATTCCGGTTCGGCAAGGCGTTTCACGTATCGCCCTTCATGGGCATGAACGTGGAGTACGACTGGCGATTCGGTCCGCCGGGGAACCGCCTCTTCGTTCACATGGAGAACCTCGAGGCCAGGCACCGCATGTTCGACGTCACGATGTCGCTCCACCGCAGAGCGGTGAGCGGACCGCAGCTCGCCAGCGTGCTGTGCCGCTATCCCCTGATGACCGCCCAGATCATCACCGCGATCTACTGGCAGGCGCTGCGATTGTGGATCAAGCGGTGCCCCTTCCATCCTCATCCGAAGCACGCGATGCAAATGAAGGCAGGCTAGGCCATGCAGGACACGATGACCGCTTCTCCCCGTCTCGATGCTTCCGCGTCCGCGCAACCGCGCGGCCTCGACGGCCTGGCACGCCGCGCCGTTCTGGCCAGGTTAGCCTCGCTTCAAATGGGACACGTCCTGGTTCGAGATCACTTCGGGACGCACGAAGGCGGAGTTCGGGAGAGCGATCTGCCGCGCGACGGTCACCATCAACGATGCCCGCTTCTATCGCCTGCTCGCCCGAGACGGAACGCTGGGCGCCGCGGAGGCGTATCTGCAGGGCCTGTGGACATGCGACGATCTGACGACCCTGCTCCGAATCTTCGTGCGCAACCTGCACGCAACCGACGGTCTGGAGCGCGCGGCGCCGCGCGTCTGCTCGCGCCCTGCGCCGGCTGACCCACCTGCTCAAGCGTAACTCCCGCCGCGGCAGCCGACAGAACATCTTTGCCCACTACGATCTGGGCAATGCCTTCTTCGCTCTGTTCCTCGACGAGAGCATGACCTATTCGTGCGGCATCTTCGAAACGCCGAACCAATCGATGCATCAAGCGTCGATCGCGAAGATCGACCGGATCTGCCGGAAGCTCCAGCTGCAGGCGGATGACCATGTTCTGGAGATCGGAAGCGGCTGGGGCAGCTTCGCGCTGCACGCCGCCGGACAGTACGGCTGTCGCGTGACCACGACGACGATCTCCGGGGCGCAGCGAGAGATTGCGCAGCAGCGCGTCCGCGAGGCGGGTCTCGAGAACAGGGTGGACGTGCTGCTCGAAGACTACCGGGATCTGCGGGGGCGATACGACAAGCTGGTCTCGATCGAGATGATCGAAGCCGTCGGTCACGCCTATCTGCCAACGTATTTCCGCACCTGCAGTCGACTCCTGGCCGACGATGGCCTCATGCTCCTGCAGGCGATCACGATGCCCGACCATCGCTATCGCCAGTACCTCCGATCGGTGGATTTCATCCAGCGCTACGTCTTCCCCGGCAGTTGTGTCCCCTCGCTGTCGGCGATGACGCAGGCCATGGCCGAGGCGAGCGATCTTCGGTTGGTTCATCTCGAAGACCTGACGACCCACTACGCCCGCACGCTTCGAATCTGGCGAGAGCGTTTCCTCGAAAACATCGAAGCGGTTCGTCGTCTCGGTTATCCGCCCCGTTTCGAGCGGCTCTGGGAGTATTACCTCTGCTACTGCGAGGCGGGATTCGCCGAGCGGTACATCGGTGACGTGCAGATGCTCCTGGCCCGACCCGCAAGCCGACGAGCCTCCATCCTGCCGCCTCTGCATCAGTTGGTGCCATCCGATCCGACGTCATGACCATCGCGAACTTCCTCAACTTCGTTGGATTCCAGATCGGCTGGTTCGCCTGCATTCTCCTGGCTGCGGCCGGGTATCCGGGACTGGGTCCGCTCGTCGTGCTGCTCATTCTCGCGGTCAACCTCTTCGGGAGTGGCCACCGATCGGCGGACCTGCTGTTCTGGGGGCTTGTCGCACCGATCGGCTACCTTGCGGACTCGCTCCTCGTGCTCAGCGGCCTGCTGAAGTTCGAGCCGCAGGCAATCCTCGGCTGGCCCAGCACCGTCTGGATGGTGGCCCTCTGGATCAACTTCGCCGCCGTGCTCAACGCTTCGCTCGGATGGCTCAAGGGGCGCTACGCGATGGCGGCGGTGCTCGGCGCGATTTCAGGACCGCTGTCCTACTACGCCGGCGCCAAGCTCGGTGCGGTCCAGCTTCCATCGCCGGCGGCGCTGGCCGCCATCGCCGTCGAGTGGCTGCTCGCCCTGCCCCTGCTTCTCGTGGTGGCGGCGTGGTGCCGCGGTGCATTCCCGCAGCGCCTCGGGTCTCCACGCTCTCCTCCGGTACGAAGGAGGCAACGTGAGCATTCCCTTTCTGCTGCTGATCGGCTGGGCGGCCCTGGCGGTGATCATGGCCATCCTGTGGGCGGTCCAGCGAGCCCGTCACAACGCGGGCATCGTCGACATCGCCTGGTCCTTCGGCACCGGACTGCTCGCCGTGTGGTTCGCCTGGGGTGTGGATGGATACGGCCCGCGCAAGACCCTGGTCGCCGCGATCGCCGGGCTGTGGGGCGTGCGGCTGGGCTTCTACCTGCTCAAGCGCGTCGCGAGCGAACCGGAGGACCGGCGGTACCAGGCGCTGCGGGCGCAGTGGGGTCCACGAACGCAGCTCTACCTCTTTCTCTTCTTCCAAGTGCAGGCGCTCTGGGCCGTGATGTTCGCGGTACCGATGCTGGTCGCCGCGGCGAATCCCGCGCCGGCGCTGAGCTGGATGGACGGTGCTGGTCTCGCGGTCTGGCTGCTCGCCGTCTTCGGCGAATCGATCGCCGACCGGCAGTTGGCCCGCTTCCGGCGTGATTCCAAGCGCCGCGGCGAAGTGTGCCGCGACGGGCTGTGGCGCTATTCGCGCCATCCGAACTACTTCTTCGAATGGGTGCACTGGTGGGCGTACGTGCTGATCGGCATCACGGGCCCCTTCGGTTGGATCTCCCTGGCCGGTCCGCTGATCATGTATGTCTTCCTGACGCGGATCACCGGCATTCCTCCCACCGAGGCCCGGGCCGTCGAAAGTCGGGGCGATGCGTATCGAAGGTACCAGGAGACGACCAGCGCCTTCTTCTCCTGGCCACCCAAGAAGGAAGGGCTTCCCGGATGAACGAACGAGGATGGCTTGATCACGCCGTCGACTGGACCGAGCGCGGGTGGATTCCCGATGCGCTGCGTGCGCTTCGGCATTCGAAGGCTCTGCGCACAGCGCCTGCGGGAGCAGCCGCCGGAAGGGCAGGAGGACGCCGCGCTGCAGGAGTTCTCGCGATTGATGCGGACAGGTCCCGTGGCCCCGGTCCCCGAAAAGGCCAACGAGCAGCACTACGAGCTGCCGGCGGAGTTCTTCCAGCGCGTGCTGGGCGCGTCACCTCAAGTACAGCTGCGCGTACTGGCCCGACGGCGTGCTCGATCTCGACGAAGCCGAGGCCGCCGCGCTGGAAGAGACCTGCCGACGCGCGGAACTGCGCGACGGGCAGGACATCCTGGAGCTCGGCTGCGGCTGGGGATCGCTGTCGCTGTGGATGGCGGAACGCTTCCCCGCGAGCCGAATCACTGCGGTCTCCAACTCCAGCTCCCAGAGGCGCTTCATCGACGCGAAGGCCAAGGACCGGCAGCTCGAGAACCTCCAGGTCATCACCGCCGACATGAACGAGTTCGCCATCGACCGCACCTTCGATCGGGTGGTCTCCGTCGAGATGTTCGAGCACATGCGGAACTACCAGCTGCTCCTTCGGCGTATCGCCGGCTGGCTCAAGCCCGACGGTCGGCTGTTCGTGCACATCTTCTGTCACCGGCGCTTCGCCTACTCCTTCGAGACCGAGGGAGCCACAACTGGATGGGCCAGTACTTCTTCACCGGCGGAATCATGCCCGGCCGTGACCTGCTGGGGCTTTTCGCCGACGACCTCCGGGTGGAGGAGCAGTGGATGTGGGACGGAAGCCATTACCAGAAGACGGCGGAGGCGTGGCTGCAGAACCTCGATGCGCACCGACAGGCGATCATGCCCGTGCTGGAGATGACCTACGGACCGAACGAGGCGGGCGCTGGCTGCAGCGCTGGCGCGTCTTCTTCATGGCCTGCGGCGAGCTGTTCGGATATCGCGGCGGAGCGGAATGGGGCGTTGCCCATTACCGGCTCGAGCCCGTCCCCCACCGTGCCCCGACCGCCACCTCGACGACGAAGGCGAATCACCAGTGCGCGTAGCCTACGCCATCTCGCTGCTGGGCGTGCTGGTCATGTCCGCCGCACTGATCTATGGTTTCTCACGTGGTGCAGGGTGGCGAGAAGTCGAGCAGCTTGTCGCCTTTCCCTGGTTCAACGTGTCGCTGATCGACGTCTACGTCGGCTTCGCACTCTTCAGCGGCTGGATCGCCTTCCGGGAAGCGGCGTGGGTGAACGCGCTCGTCTGGATCGTCCTGGTCATGCTGCTGGGCAACCTCGTCACGTGCCTCTATGTCGTGGCAGCGCTGCGGCAGAGCCGGGGCAACTGGTCCGCCTTCTGGCTGGGGAACCGGCGCGGGCTCATCACGAGCGTCTCGCAAGGAGCCGGTGATGGTTCAGCGCCTCGATCTCTCGCGATCGCAATTGGCGACGAACGGGCTGCCGCGGGTGCTGGTCACCGGCGCGACCGGCTACATCGGCGGGCGGCTCGTCCCCGCCTCCTGGCGCCGGGTCACCGGTGATCTGCCTCGTGCGCTCGGAGCCCGCAAGCTGCCGACGCGCCCGTGGGCGAGCGACGAGCGACGTCGAAATCGTCCAGGGCGACCTCGAGGATGACGACTCCCTCGAATCCGCCCTGCGGGATGCGACGTCCGCCTACTACCTCGTCCACTCGATGATCGTCGCCGGACGCGACTACGCCGAGCGCGATCGACGATCTCGCCGTGCAATTTCGCCCGCGGCCGCGGAGCGCGCCGGGCCTCCGGCGGATCATCTATCTGGGCGGCCTCGGCGAGACCGGGGAGCGACTGAGCGAACACCTCGCGTCGCGCCGGCGAGGTCGAGAGCCGCCCTGGCGTCCGGCTCGGTGCCGGTCACCGTCCTGCGGGCGGCGATGATCATCGGCTCCGGCTCGGCGTCGTTCGAGATCCTCCGCTACCTGGTCGAGCGCCTCCCGGTCATGGTCACGCCGCGCTGGGTGAGCACCGAGTGCCAGCCGATCGCGGTGCGCAACGTGCTCCACTACCTGGTCGCCTGCCTCGAGGTGCCCGAGACCGATCGGCACGACCCTGGACATCGGCGGCGCCGACGTCCTGACCTACCGCGAGCTCATGGAGATCATGGCCGAGGCTTCGTGGTCTGCCGCGGCGTCTCGATCATCCCGGTTCCGGTGCTCACCCCGCGACTCAGCTCGCTGTGGATCCACCTCGTCACGCCGCTGAGCGCCCGCATCGCCCGGCCGCTGGCCGAGGGCCTGCGCAACCGCGTGGTCTGCCGCGACGACCGGGCCGCACGCGCTGATGCCCCAGCCGCCTGCTCACCGTGCCGCGAGGCGATCGACGCGGCCCTCGGCACGCGCCGGACGCAGCGAGAGGTGGAGACCGCGTGGTCGGACGCCGGGCGCGATGCCCGGCGATCCCGACTGGGCCGGTGGCAGGTCTTCATCGACCGGCGCGACGATCGAGATCGAGGCCGGGCCGACCGGGTCGTTCGGGCCGTCTGCCGCGTGGGCGGCGGTCACGGTTACTACGCCGCCGACTGGCTGTGGCGGCTCCGGGGGGCCATGGATCGCCTCGTCGGCGGACCGGGACTGCGGCGCGGTCGCCGTGATCCCGAGCGCGTGGCCTACGGCGACGCCCTCGACTTCTGGCGGGTGACCGACGTCGAGAACCGGACCGCCTGCTCGAGCTGCGGGCCGAGATGAAGCTGCCCGGAGAGGCCGAGCTCCGCTTCGACATCGAGCCGACCTCGAAGCCACCGCGACCGCCGCCTGATCCAGACCGCACGCTTCATGCCCAAGGGTCTGCCTCGGACTCCTCTACTGGTACCTGGTCCTCCCCCTCCACGGCATCGTCTTCAGCGGCATGCTCCAGGGGATTCGGCGGACTGCGGAATCACCGGGACCGGGTGCTGACCTGCCGAACCCGTCGTTGCCCTCCCCGCCCCAGGGAGAGCGGCCATGAGCGCGCTGACCTGCGTCTTGCTCGTCCAGGCGACGGCGACGCTGATGATGGCGGGACTCATCTGGTTCGTACAGATCGTCCACTACCCGCTGTTCCGCGACGTGGGCGCCGAGGGGTACCGTCGCTTTCAGCAGGAGCACATGCGGCGAACATCGGTCGTGGTACTTCCCCTGATGCTCGCCGAGCTGGCGGCTGCCATCTCCCTCGTTCCGCTTTCCCCCACACCGCCGTTCCGGGGACTCGCCTGGACCGGTCTGGTCGCGCTGGGCCTTCTCTGGCTTTCGACGTTCGGCTGGCAGGTTCCCTGCCACCGCCGACTGGAGTCGGGCTTCGACGAAATGGCGTGGCGCCGCCTCGTGCGCACCAACTGGCTCCGCACTGGGTTGTGGTCGCTACGGGGCGCCGTGGCTCTGGCGATGCTCAGCACGGTGATGGTGCGATGACGAACGAGCGACTCATCTCATCCGGCGACTTGTGTCGACGGCAGCAGCGCCGGGAGGACCTCTGATGCGAGCGCTGATGTGGTTCCGCGCCGACCTACGGGTGGCGGACAATACGGCGCTGTTCCATGCCTGCCGGCAGGCCACGCGCGGCGTCATCGCGACGTTCATCGTCTGTCCCGATCAATGGCAGGAGCACGACTGGGCAGACATCAAGGTGGAGTTCATCCGCCGCACGCTCGAAGAGCTGAGCGTCGCCCTCGAGAAGCTGCACATCCCCCTCCTCATCCGCAAGACCGAGAACTTCGACGGCGTTCCCGACGTGCTCTTCGAAACGGCCAGGAAGTTGCAGTGCGACGGTCTGTTCTTCAATGCCGAGTACGAGGTCAACGAGTCACGGCGTGATCTCCTGGTCACCGAGCGGTTCGCCGGCGAGGGCCTCGACGTCTTCCCGTACACGGATCAGGTCGTGATCTCCCCCGGTTCGGTGCGCACCGGCAAGGGCGACTTCTACACGGTCTTCACGCCCTTCAAGAAGTCGTGGCTCGCGAAGGTGGGCAACGAAGGCGTCCCCTCGGCGCTCTCGATCAAGCGCCAACCGGACCTGCCGACGGCGCCGGACCCGATCCCAACGTCGATCGCCGGCTTCGAGAAGAACCCCGCGGGCATCGACCTGTGGCCGGTAGGCGAGCGAGCAGCCAGTCAGCGGCTCGGGCGATTCGTGCAGGGACGGATCGAGCACTACAAGGAGCACCGCAACCAGCCTGCGATCGATGGCACGAGCGGCCTGTCTCCTTACCTGACCGTGGGCGCTCTCTCGGTTCGCGAATGTCTACGGGCCGCAGTCCAGGCCAACGACGGTCTCCTCGAAGGCGGTTCGTCAGGGACCTCCGTGTGGATCAGCGAGCTCATCTGGCGGGAGTTCTATCGCCACGTGATCGTGGGCTTCCCCCGCGTGAGCATGCACCGCGCCTTTCGTCGCGACACCGAGAAGATCCGGTGGCGTGAAGACCGGCAGCAGTTCGAAGCGTGGTGTCGGGGCGCACCGGTTTCCCCATCGTCGACGCCGCGATGCGGCAGCTTCTGAACACGGGCTGGATGCACAACCGCCTCCGCATGATCACCGCCATGTTCCTGACCAAGGACCTGCTCATCGACTGGCGCTGGGGCGAGCGACACTTCATGCGGCAGCTGATCGACGGCGATCTGGCCAGCAACAACGGAGGCTGGCAGTGGTCAGCCTCCACCGGCACCGATGCCGCGCCGTACTTCCGCATCTTCAATCCAATCAGCCAGAGCGAGAAGTTCGATCCCGATGGCGCGTTCATTCGCACGATGGTGCCTGAGCTTCGGGAGCTCGACGGGCGCGCGGTGCACGATCCGAGCGTTCTCACGCGGGCGCGGCGAGACCAGCTCGAGTACCCGGAACCGATCGTCGACCACGGCGAGGCCCGAACGCGGGCCATCGCCGCCTTCAAGTCGCCCGGCGGCGGAAGAGGACGATCGGACTGACGATCGGCAGGTGGTCAGACCTCGCCAATCACGATCATGCCTGATCATGCCTGATCATGCCTGATCATGCTGGAGCCACCTTCGCCATTGGTCGGAGTGGCGGTCAGTCCTGGAGCTCGGGCTCCTTGCTGACAACCGCAAGGTTCTCCAGAGCCCGGGCGGACCAGCCCATCCACCGACGTCAATTATTTTTGCTGTCCCCGCGGGCGTGCGTGCGGACCACCCCCATCCGTGCCTAAGTTGCGTTCCAGCAACGGCTTCCCACTCCACCGAGACATGGGCGAACATCGAGGAAAGGGCGGCTTTGTTCGTATTCTGAAAGGGTCTTCGTCCGTCTGCTTGGCAATCTAGGGAAGATAGGTATTGGCAAGGCGCGCTCAAGCTTCGTTAGCTTACGGGCCCCCCTCTTTCTTCTCTTCCCTTAGAGAACCCCCCCCTCTCGCCTCAGGGCCGTGCGGGGGGGGCTTTTATTTGGGGTCTCTCGCGGCCAAACGGGGAGCCCCCTTCGCCACCGCGATCGTGCCGCCACAGGGCGATCGAACGACCTCATGTCCGTGAGAACCCGATGTCCCTGATGTCCCTGATATCATGGCCCGCCCGGCCGGAGTGGCGGAATTGGCAGACGCGTCGGATTCAAAATCCGATGCCCGCAAGGGCGTGAGGGTTCGAGTCCCTCCTCCGGCACTGACTGAATTCGACCAGGGGTGGCTCGATCGCGGGCGATCCCTTCGGAGGTGGCTCGAGCGGCGAGGCGAACCAGCAAGGCCCGGGGCTCCCTCGACTGAAACGTGCGTTTGACGGCGACCGACGCGTCGCAATCCTGAGGCCCGGGGCCTTCCTGAGACCCCCCGGGTAGCGACGGCGGAGGATCCAGACATGCGAGCCACAGCGGCCCTCTTGATCCTCTCACTGCTTGGAGGCTGCATGAGCACCGCCCACCTGCCCACGGTCGATCACGTCGACCTGCCGAAGTTCATGGGCGACTGGTACGTCCTCGCGCACGTCCCAGCCGGCGCAGAGCGCGAAGCGTATGACGCAATCGAGTCCTACCAGCTCGAGAGCGACGGAACGATCGCCACCACCTACACATTCCGAGTGGGCGGATTCGACGGACCGATCAAAACCCTGCGCCCGAAGGGATTCGTCTACGACCGCCAGACGAACGCCGAATGGAAGATGCAGTTCATCTGGCCATTCCGCGCCGAGTACCTGATCACGTATCTGGATGAGACCTACACACAGACCATCATCGCCCGTCGCAAGAGGGACTACGTGTGGATCATGGCCCGAACGCCGCAGATTCCCCAGGAGCAGTTGCAGGCGCTGATCGATCGCGTCGTCGCGATGGGCTACGAACGGTCGAAGGTGCGTGAAGTGCCCCAACGGCCTCCGAGTGGCGGTTGATGGTGCACAGAAAGAAAAAGGGCCGCCATTTTCGAATGGCGGCCCCTGACTTGCGCTAACGTCCGATTGCGTCGATCGGCAAACGGGATCGACTCAGTGCTGGGGCGTGGCCTCCTGCGGCTGCATGAAGAAGATGGGCATGCCCGAGCCGGCATTGATGTCGTTGGTGTTGTAGATGTACTGCGCGTCAAGTGCCTTGTCGATTCGCACCTGACATTCACCAAGATGGGCCCGGGTGTAGGGATCGAGCTTGCTCTCGTACCGCTCCTGCACGTGCTGCATCTTCTCGCTGAGCTGTCGCAGGTAGGCGACGCTCAGGTTGGAGATCGGCTTCGACGCGGGGCCGAAGCCAGGGTTGGGGAGAGCCAGGTCGATCATCCGGTCCAGGTGCTCCCGCTGGAGGTTGCGGCGAAGACTGGAGATCATCGAATGCCGGGCCGTGTACGTCGTGCCCGGCCGCTGATCCAGCTCCGACCAGATGGCGTCCGAAACGCCAAACATCACTTCCGGCAGGGTCAGCGCATCTTCGTCGCCGGGGATCACGTACTCGTTGTCCAACACCCGGTTCAGCGTGGTCGGATTGAGCATCATGGTCAAGGCGACCGCCTGAATCCCGGCGATCCGGTCGTGCACCGGCCAGGTGGGATCTTCAAAGATGCTCGTGAACCCGCCCGCATCCCACCACTTGTCGACGGTCATCTTGCGCAGCAGGTCCGGTGTCAGGCCGAACGCCTCATCGCGGAAGGTGTTCTCGATGACGAAGTTCATCGCCCTCCGTTGCTTCTCGGCGCTGACCGGAACGACCGGATCGCGGTCGCCGGGGTCACCCTTCTTGTCGCGATTGACATAGGACCCGCCGAGCCAGTTGGCTGCGATGGCCACGGCGCCGAAGTGTCGGCCGAGCAGGATCTCGTAGCCGTCCCGGGCCTTCGCCCAGCTGTCGCCGTCCTTCACGACTCGATCCAGCAGCTTGGTTCGCAGGTACTGCACCAGACGCATCTGCGTCTCGGCGTAGTCGAGTGGATCCGCTCCGTAATCGAACCGACGGGCGAGCGGATCCGGGCCCCACGTGTCCTCATCCGTCGCATACGGGATGTCTTCCTCCGCGACGCGATTGAGGATGGGCTTCAGGTCCTTGGCCTGGGTGTAGCCGTACTCGATCGCCCAGTAGTCATAGGGGCCGATCGTGACCATCGTGTAGTCGCCCTGGACCGGGCCGTTCTCGAAGTTGATGTTGATCGGGTTGTAGTCCATGACCGAGGCGGTCTGGGCCTGGCCCTTGAACGACTCGGTGTTGATCTCTTCGAGCGAGTGGATGCTCGACGCCTTGAAGTTGTGCCGAAGACCGAGGGTGTGACCGGCCTCGTGCATGATCACATCCTTCAACAGGGGGCCGATGAAGTCTTCCGGGATGCCGTCGAGCATGTCGACCGGCTTCTTCGCGACTTGATCGTCCTTGCCGTCCTGTCGTCACCGTCGTCATCGTCGTCGGCGTCGTCATCGTCGGCATCGTCATCTTCGTCGTCGGCGTCATCGTCAACCTTCTTGCCCTTGTCGTGCGCGATCTCCGCGATCAGATTGGGGTCAAGCCGAAAGAGCGCCATGTCGAGCGACTTGGCCATGGCGTTCATGCACAAACCGTTCACTTGGCTCATCCGGCCGAGGCCGTCGTACGCATCATCGCCCAGCAGGGTCGAATCGACGTTGGCCGCGGGATGAGCGCTGAAGCGATGGACGCCCCGCGTCGCTCGCTGCATCTGAATCTCGGCGATCACGTCCTGGCGCGCCTCGGGGGCGGCCAGGCGGACGCGGGGATCCCACTGGGGACGGGTCTCGAGCCAGGCGAGCGTCTGCGGTCCGAACCCCTCCATGGCAACTTCGGGAATCATGTTCTTCCAGGCCTTCACCCAACTCGTGACGAATCCCTCGTCCATGACGATGTCCGCGTCGAGGATCTGGCCGGTGCGAGGATCGACCCGGCTGGGGCCGATGGCGAAGCCGATGCTGGCGTTGGTCCAGAGGACGAAGTTGTACCGGGCGTCCTCAGGGTCCTTCTCCATGTGCGCGCCGGTGCGGGCGTCCTGCTGATAGACCTCGATGGCGTTGACGATTCCGACCTTCTCGAAGGCCTTGTTCCACTCCAGCACACCATCGCGAACCCACCGGCGATACCGCACGGGCACGGTGTTCTCGAGGTAGAAGACGATGGGCTCCTTGGGTGGGCTCAGCGAGAGCTTGGGGTCGGCCTTCTCCAGATTCCAGCGATTGACGTACCGCACCCACTGCGTGTCCGCGGACGGATCACCGATGTCCTGGTAGGTCGTCGTGAAGTAGCCGACTGCGTTCGTCCGCCTTGCGGGGCTTGTAGCCGGTATTCTCCGGCAGGGACTTGATCGAGTAGTACAGCGTCGCAAAGCGGCCGCTGGCGAGCGGCACCTCAAAGGCAACCTCCACGTTCTCGGGAAAGGCCTTCGCCTTGGCGATCTTGCTCAGCGCGGGATTGATGCCTTGGGTCGCAAACCCGAAGAACTTGCCCGATTGCCCGAGCAGGAGCGCATCCAGATCGACGACCGGCCCGCCACCGGGACCCATGGCCACGATCGGAACGTCGAGAATGACCCGATCGGTGAAGACGCGGGCGTAGCCCGTCTTCGACTCCAGGTCTCCGGTCGTCCTGACCTCGTAGTTTGGCTCGATCAGGGCCAGCCGCTTGTCGAACCGCTTCCACTTCGACGTAGCGGTCGCCGGATCTGAACACCCGCCGTCGGCGTGCCGCCGGCGATCGTGTAGGCCATGAACAAGAGCTGCGCGTTCGAAGTTGCGCGGGAGCTCCGCCAGCATCTGGGCGTCCTTGTCACGCTTCCAGACGGTGTAGAGGCTCTCCTTCCCGTCGGCGGTCGAGACGACCTTCTCGTAGTCCTTGGCCACGTCGTCGAACTTGGGCAACTCATCGGTCGAGCTCCCCCCTCGAGCCTTGGCCATCTGCGCTGCCACCTGAGGAGGAATGATCGGTTGGGAGTCTGGCGGCGGATCCCCATAGGCGCCCAGCCCGATCAGGGCGGCCGTCGCCGGAAGCATCAAACCGTAGGTGATTGCCTTCTTCATGAAATCTGTCTCCTTGGGTGATCGTGGCAGACGGCGGCGCCCTACCTGCCAATGACTTCTGTCGGATATTTGCCGGGAGTACTTGTTTGAGCGTCCGAAAACGGAGCTCGTCGCCCCTTCAACTGCGGTTGTACCGGCCGGAGCCGTGGCGGGTTCCCTGGAAATGCGACCTTCGAGCAAGGTCGAGTGTTCGGCTTCGGATCAGCGGATCGGTCAGAACCCCCGATCCGCATGCAAACTGGGCTCAAAGCATGCTAGGCCGCATTTCTCACCAACATCGTCGCGAGGGTGCGTAGACCGTTCGCTGGCAAGGAGATGAGGCCATCGAGGCGGAGACGGCTTGTCATGCCTTCGACGCCTCGATGTGCCGAAAGCGACGCCGCCAGCGGGCGGTCTACACAGCCGCAGCAGATGGTGGTGAGAAATGCGGGCTAGGCCGCTTCCACCGCAGGGCGGAAGTGACCGTTCCGACTCTTTCAAGGGGCGAGCAGCGCGTCGAAGAAGTCAGATCGCCACCTGAGCATGATCATTTCCGCCCTGGCAACGTCGCCGGAGTCTGCGTCGCAGTCTTCTCCGACGCAGACTCCTAACGCAATCCGACTGCTTGGCCGACGGACTCGGCCAGACCACGCGCGGCCGTGCCGATCGAGGTCGACCAGTCCGACTCGCCTGGCCGGAACGCGTAGGTCACCGAACGGCTGGCGGTCACGATGGCCCCGAGGCCGCGCTCCGCGAAACAGGGCAGCACATCGCGGAGCCGGCCGCCCTGCGCGCCGAAGCCGGGGACCAGGAAGATCTGCTGGGGCATCAACGATCGCAGGCACTCCGCCGTCTCCGGCCGAGTCGCACCGACCACCGCGCCCAGGGCGCTGTATCCGCGCTGGCCCACGTGATCACGGCCCAACGCCGCGACGAATTTCCCGACGGCTTCGGCGACCGTCGAACCGTCCGCAAGCTCAAGCGCCTGCACGCAGTCGCCGCCGTCGTTGGACGTGCGCACCAGGGCAAAGGCCCCGTGGTCGCCGTCGAGGAAGGGGGCGATCCCATCCGGTCCCAGATAGCTGTTGACGGTCAGCCAGTCGGCCGCGGGAGGACCGTGGAAGGCAGCCGCGGCATAGTGCTGAGCGGAGATGCCGATGTCACCGCGTTTCCCGTCGAGAATCGTGATCAGATCGGCCGACGCGGCCAGCCCCAGCAGACGGAACAGGGCGTCCATCCCTGGCCCCCGGTAGCGTTCGAAACAGGCAGACTGGAACTTGACGCACGGCACGATGCCGCTCACCGCTTCGATGATCGCAGCGCTGAAGCGGAAGATCGCTTCGAGGGGGGCCGCCGCGCCCCCGAGTTCGGCGGGCAGTGATTCCGCGACCGGGTCGATCCCAACGCAGACCGGCGCGGCCAGGCGCTCCACCGCCTCGAGCAAGCGGTCCGCGGGATGATGATGATCCTTTGGCGGCTGGTCCGGCATCCGGACTACTGTACCGCGGCGCACCCACTCGCTCCCCACCTCCGAACCCGGCGGGAGCCCGCGCAACTCCTGAATAAGATGCCCCGATGTCGGACAAGCCCGCTCATCTTGAACTGGAAAAGAGCCGAGGCCTGACCGTTCACTGGTCTGATGGCACGAAGAGCTTCTACCCAATCGGGCACCTGAGACGTCTCTCACCCTCCGCGGAGGCACGACTGCTCCGGGAACAGCTGGCGAGCAATCCCTTGACGGTCCTTCCCGCCGCCTCTGCCGACTCGGGCCCCTCACCGCAGAAGGGCTCGAACTCGTCGGGAACTACGCGGTTCGCATCCGTTTCTCCGACGGGCACGATACTGGAATCTACTCCTGGCGTTATCTTCGCGAGATCGATCCCCAGGTCCCGTCGAGCTGAACCATGACCGTGATCAATCCCGCCGCGGCATCAGAGGTCCCATCGGGTGTCGTCCCGTGCAGCGCTCGGATCGACGTGCGTCAGCTCGAACTGGACCAAGTGGTGGCTCATCCACGCCCATTCACATGTGAGCTCACGGTCTCCCCGAACCAGGTGAGCCGCGTGATCGATCATGTCTCAAATGTCACCTACCTGGACTGGCTCGATCGCGCCGCCGAGCTGCACAGCGAGCAGTGCGGCTACTCGTGGGAGAAGCTGATGGACTCGGGGGTGCTCTGGTTCGTGGCCCGTCACGAGATCGACTACCTGGCCGAGGTGCGGGCCAACGACCGCCTGCTCGTGCTGACCTGGGTGCGATCCGTCGGGCGCATCAAGTCCTGGCGTGACTCAGTGATCTTCCGACCATCGGACCGCGCCGTGGTCTGCCGTGCTTCAACGCTTTGGGTGCTCGTGCGTCTGTCCGACCGGCGTCCGACGCGAGTCCCGGCCGCGATGTGCAAGGCACTGGAACCCTTGGAGGCCGCTCCTGCCGACGAGGTACGGTGAGCAATCATGCATGTAGGACTGATCATCGACGAGGAGCGATTGCTGCACGAGCACCTCGTGCTCAATCGATTATCGCTGGGCCTCGTCGACGAAGGCGCAAAGTTCACGCGCTTTGTTCCAGACCGTCCTGCGATCGAAGGCTTCGACGACATCGAGCGGCGCGTATCGTTGATCGCCACGCGTGTGGATGTTCCCATGAAGGTCGCTCCCTGGATGCGCCGAGCGCGGGCACGCCAGATCGCAGCCGCGCTGGAGAAGGCAGTGCCCGATGTGCTCGTGGCCTATGGCTCCGAAGCCTGGCCAGTCGCGACCTCCCTTGGGAATGCAACGCAGCGACCGGTGGTGCTGGACGTCTGGTCGCTCGATCAAGCTCGCGCCGTCCCCAATCGCCGGGCGGCCGCGGCCGTGTCCGCGTACCTGGCGCCGACCGCACCGATTGCCGAGGAGCTGCGGCGACGCGTCGATCCCGGCCTGGTTACGGTGATCCGAACCGGCGTTTCCGTGCCACGCCATGCGAGAGAGATCCTGTCTCACAGCGATCGCTCCGTCTCGCTGGCCATCATCGGAGGAGGGCGTGACGTCTCGTCGTACCGCGCGATGCTCGCCGGGCTCAGCCTCATCGTTCGCGAGATGCCGCACCTGCAAGCGGCAATCGAACTGCGAGGTCGTCACGCGCACGACATCTGGCGCGAGGCTCGTCGTCTGGAGCTCTTGAGCAATCTCTCGGCGATCACCGATGCAGCCCCGTTGAGAGCCCTGCTCACCGAGTGTGACATCTTGCTCATGCCCGAACGCTACGGGGAGATGCGATCGCTGATGTTGGACGCGATGGCGAACGGCATGGCGATCATCAGCGCCGATGATCCCGCTCTTGACATGCTCATCGACAACGAGACGGTGGCCGTGGTCCCCGAGGCGGAGACCGAGGCGTGGGCGCGGCAGATGCGGAAGATCCTCAACGATCCTGAACACGCGCGCCAGTTGGGACAGGGCGCCCGCGACATGGTGCTCGCACAGCACCGCTCCAGCGATCAGGTGCGCCACATGCTGGATTTCCTCGATCGAGTGGTCACCGGTGACTCGATCAGGTTCTCCGATGTCCGGCCGGCGTAACGCCGGTCGAAGAAGCACTTCGCCAGATGAGTGCGATGATCGTGCTCAGGTGATGATCTGACTCTTTCAACGGGCTGCTCGCCCCTGTCCACGGGGGTTTCTGCCCTCGACGCATCACAGGGGACAAAAAACTCGAAAAAACTGCTGATCCGGCCGGGGAGAACCCGACTACATACTCAGAAACTGGCTTCAAGATCAATTCAGGATCTTTCTCCCCTCCGCCCCGTTGAGGCGCTTCGCTTCAACGGGGTTTTTCCATGGGCTCCGGGAACACCTCGGGTGATTGTTCCTCACGCTTGCTGAGGTCCAACTTCGTCCTATACAGTTACCGAGTCCGGCCGGCGAAGTACGGTGGACGACTCCCACACCGGCGGGAACTACAACTGAAAGGACCGGAGTCATGATTCGAAGAGTGTTGACGATCGTCGCAAGCCTCCTTCTCTGTGTGGCCGTCGTCGGCTGCGAGAGCGGAGGCTCCTCCGATGATGCTCCCAAGGGTCGCGCGCAGCGTCCGGTGACGACCACGAACAAGAAGCCCCCGGGAGCGCCCGGAGGCGGGCTGAAGGGCAACGAGGATCCCGGAGCGCCCGGAGCGACCGGAGGCAAGACCGGCGGCTGATTCCTGCGCTTCGAGGTCCAGGCAATGGGGAAGGGATCCCGATCCGTCACGGAGCGGGATCCCTTTCTCATGTGTTCGCGCGCGGAAGGCAATACCGCCGACAGGGCAAGCCCGAGTCGGCGGCGGGTGGATGGCTGCTCAGGTCAGCGCCGGGCGCCACCAAGAACTGATACCTGTGCATCCCCACCGCGGATCGGCAACCGCTGCGCGTGCGTTTCGAGATCGCTTCCTCCTCGGGGCTGACGGTTGTATGGGCTGGTACGGTTCGGCGACGCTGCCAGGGCGAAAGTGATCGTGCTCAGCGTGGTGAGCTGACTTTCTCAACGGCTGCATGCAGCCCGTCTCACACCAGCAGTTCCCGGAGCACGGACAGGCCCTGGCGGAGCTTGTCTTCTGCGACCGCATAGCTCAGTCTGAAATGCGTATCCCGCTGACTGAAGACTTGACCGGGGATGATCAAGACATTCCGGTCGCACGCCCGCTCCGCGAAGGCGCTCGCCGTCATCCCCAGGCGCGGCGGAACTTCTACGAACGCGTAGAACGCGCCGCCTGGCTCGATGACGTTCGCGAGTCCGGAAAGCGCTTCGACGACCATGTCCCGCCGCTTGCGGTAGCTCTGCACGAAGGGTGAGACATCGACTCCGAAGGCGGCCGCGCAACCGGCCTGAGCGATCGATGGCGCGCACACGAACGTGTACTGCTGCAGCTTGGCCATCTCGCTGATCAGAACCTTCGGACCAGCCGCGTAGCCCATCCTCCAGCCCGTGCATCCGTAGGTCTTCCCGAAGCCGCGAACCAGGAGCAGTTGATCGCTGAACCGGGCGGGACTTGGACACCGTCCGCCCTCCAGGTGGCCGGCGTAGGTGAACTGGTCGTAGATCTCATCGGAGATGAGCACGACACCACGCGACTCGCAAAGCTCCACGAGATCGCGCAACTCCGGTCCGCTCAGGACCACGCCCGAGGGGTTACCCGGACTGTTGATCAGGAGCAGCTTCGTGCGCCGGTTGATCAGCGGCTCGACTCGCTCGGCGGTCAGGCGGAGGTCGGGATACGTATCGCACAGGACGACCTTCGCGCCGGCGATTCGGCCCAGCGCCGGATAGATGACGAAGTAAGGATCGGCGACGATGGCCTCGTCCTCGTGATCGAGCAGTGCCAGGAACGCGAGCATCAGGGCTCCGCTGGTTCCGGCAGTGACCAGGAGACCGGCCTCCGGGCGGTCCGTGTCCCAGCCCACGTCTTCGCGCAGATGGTCCGCGATCTTGCTTCGCAACTCCGCCGTCCCCTGCGTCAGCGTGTAGCCGTTGCGATCCTGGCGGATCGCATCGATGGCCGCCTGCTTGATGGGCTCGGCCACGGGGAAGTCCGGCTGACCGATGGACAAGTTGATCGGATCGCGAAGTCTGGCGCCAAGCTCGAAGACCCGCCTGATTCCGGAGACGTCGATGTCCCGGCTTCGCCCGCTGATGAGCTGCTCGAATTCGATGGTCGGCACGGTCATCGCGAGGGGGGGGATCTGAACGCGCGGTCAGGGAAAAGGCCGAGAGCGAAAGAGGGC
Source organism: uncultured Planctomycetota bacterium (assembly GCA_963697235.1). Taxonomy (GTDB): domain Bacteria; phylum Planctomycetota; class Phycisphaerae; order Phycisphaerales; family SM1A02; genus CAVONJ01. Next base: position 51,801 of record CAVONJ010000015.1, on the reverse strand, counting down.
GACCACGGCCTGTCGTCAGGCGGAAAGCGAGTGGATGCGCACGACGCGGTCCGCCTCCAGATTCCCGCCAAGTCCTTACGAAGATGGCCGGCAATCTGACTTCTTCAACGGGCTGCTCGTGCCCTCTCCAGTTCGAGACTGGCGGACTGACGACGGCACTAGGCTGACTCTTCTTCCTTGGCCTTCTTCTTGCCCGCACCGATCTTGATGTTGGCCACCTTGGGCAGGCTGATGGGAGAATTGTCTCCCCGTTCGAAGCGGCCCATCTCCTTCAGCCGCGCGATTCGCTCGGCCCGGGTCAGGACGTTCCGGTGCTGGTTCAGGGCGGCAGGTTGGGTCTTCAGGCTTCGATGGAGGCTCATGGTTCGTCTCGGTTGGTACTTTGGTTCACGTTGTGCGTCTCCACTCACTCGAACGGCAGAGGATAGGCGTCCTGCAGGTCCGTGCCCCCCTGTTGCCTCCAGGCACTTCCAATGACGTGGATGCGCCTGCGAAGGGCCTCAACCCTCGGATCATCCGTGGGCACCGATGTCTCGAATCCCGGCAGCGCGATCACGAGCCGCCGAGCGGCGTTATTGTGGCTCACCACGATGTACGTTTCAAGTCCACGCTCCCGGCAGTAGGTCGCCAGCCGCTCCGCCCCGGCGTGGTTCGTCTCCATGAGCACGAAGTACCGGTTGCCGGGGCGACGGGGGTCGGAGAAAAGCGGTCCCCAGCCTGGCTCCGACTCGACCGAGCCACCTGGGACGGGCAACGCCGGAGCATCGCCGATCGACCGTGCGCCCTCCCAGTCAGAGTCGACGAGCGGGTCCCTGGGTCGCTGCTCCGGATTCGCGAGTGCTTCGACCTGGGCGAGGAGCTGTCGCTCGTATTCTCGGCGAAGCAGCGTTCCGGCGCGCTGGTATCCGGTGGTGTACGCCACGACGAGCAGGAGAATGACGGCCGCGGCGGCGACGAGCAGATATCCCACCGGCAGCGACAAGACCTGACCGGGTCCAAGGCGGGGGCTCGGCCTCATTGCCGGCGCCACCTCCTCGACCGGCGAAGCGGAGGGCGCCTCCCCCTCGAAGACGGATGGACCAGCCTTGATCAGCTCATAGAGCGGTGTGCGGCTTGATTTCCGCTTGGCCATGGTGAGACTCTCGATTGCTCGTGGCCGCTGGGGCCGGCGGGCCTCGGGTCGATCGGCGCCCGATCTACCCACCGGAATCGACCGGTCCCGTACGCTCCGGTCCTCTCGTGGGCACACAGGATACCCGGCTGGACACGATTCCTCACGGCGGCGGTGCCGCCGAGCATTTCACCGTCAATCGCCCGGCAGCCGATGCCGCCGCTGGACCCCAACCGATCACGCTCGCGATGGCGTGCGTGCGGGTGTGGCTGAGGCTGACCGCCCACTGGGTGATCCGCCAAGCCCGGGCGAGCTCGAGGCACCGGCCGGAGAGGCGCAGACCCGGCTCACCGTCCGCGCTTCTCGTGGTCTCCATGTCCCGCCAGCGGATGCCGTCGCGCCAGCCCGTTCCCAGCGCCTTGAGGCACGCCTCCTTACAGGCGAAGCGAACCGCGTAGCGCTCGATCCGCCGCGATCGTCCCTGTTCGGCGTACGCCGCCTCCGCCTCGGTGAAACAGCGACTGATGAACCGCTCTCCGTGATCTTCGAGCATTCGACCGATGCGATCGATCTCGACCAGGTCCACGCCGTGTCTCATCGCGGGCATCGGAAGCTCGCTCATCGCGGTATGGTATCGCCAGGGCGCAGCGCAGCCGAATCCCCTCGTGAACGCGAGATGAGCCACCATGGATGATCCTGCGGCCCGCCATGCCGCCCGCGCGGAGCATCACCTGTCCCAGCGACCGGTCGTGTGCGCCGTGCTGACCGTCTCGGATACCCGCACACCAGCGACCGATGCCAGTGGATCGCTCGCCGCGAAGCTGCTGCGCGAAGCGGGGCACGCGCTCTTCGATCGCACGATCGTGACCGACGAACCGGACGAGATCGCCGCGCAACTCGATCGCTGGCTGACCGAGCCGAGCGTGCAGGCGGTCCTGATCACCGGCGGCACGGGCATCGCTCCCCGCGATGTCACCGTCGATGTCGTTCGGCCCCAGCTGGACATCGAGCTGGAAGGCTTTGGCGAGCTGTTTCGATGGCTCAGCTTCGAGCAGATCAGCGGCGCGGCGATGCTCAGCCGGGCGGTGGCCGGTCTCGTCATCCGGGACGCGACCCGGGGCGGCGAGACCTTCGTCTTCGTCATGCCCGGCTCGCCGAAGGCGGTCGAGCTGGCGATGTCTCGGCTGATCATTCCGCAGCTGCGCCACCTCATCTGGATGCGCACGCACCCCGCCAAATCACCTCTCACACCGGGAGAGGTCGGCAGCGCTGCGAGCCGGGTGAGGAGGATGCGACAACCGTCGGCTGAGCTCGGCGAGGCAGCGAAGCCGGGTGACCGTCGGCCGCACCATCTCAACAAACCCTCTACCCCCCAAACTCCCAAACCTGGAGGGACTGGACCAATCCGGCCAGCGGATCGGGCCAGCGGCGAGCGTCCACGACGACGGGTGAGCGGTATCCGGCGCTGTGGAGGGCAGCGCGGTAGAGACGCACGTCGAGCCGACCCTCTTCTGGATCCCCCACCGGACCGCGCTGGCCACTTCGAAGCAGATCCACGAGTCGGGCGGACACGAGATGCTCGGCCTGAGAACACACCGCAGCCACCGGGTCCCCGCCGGCGGCCAGCCACGCCGCCGGATCGAGACCGAGCCCGATCGGCTCGGCGCGCCTCCAGTCGAGCGGCCAGAGATTGGCCAGGAGAACGCCGCGGCGCTCGGCGCGCTCGGACAGCTCGGCCACGACGGCGGGCGGCGTCTCCGGCGGCAGATCGACGGTGAGCGGGCAACGATCCAGGTCTCCCGCGAGATCGATCGCCGCCAGCAGGAAATCGACCGCCCGCTGCTGATGAGCGGGGTCGGTGAGGTGCGCGACCGGCACGACGCCGTCGAGCCCGCTCAGCGTGAGCTCGTGTCGCCTGACGAGGCCGAGCAGGTCGCGCCGCGCCGAGCGATCGAGCTCTCGAGGTCGCATGTCCGACTGCGTTGCGTTGAGCTGGACGGCGCGAAACCCCATCTTGCCCAGTCGGGCAAGACCGGCCCGAGGTGGATCAGGAAGCTCCGAGAGCGTTGCCGCCAGGATCAGTTCGTCGAACGGGCGGTCCATGGGCGGAAGCTTAGCCCGCATTTCTCGCCAACATCGTCGCGAGGGTGCGTAGAACGTTCGCTGGCAGGCAGATGAGGCCGTCGAGGCGGAGACGGCTTGTGATGCCTTCGGAGCCTCGATGTGCCGAAAGCGACGCCGCCAGCGGGCGTTCTGCGCAGCCACAGCAGATGGCGGTGAGGAATGCGGGTTAGAGCATCTTCAATCCGTCGGTAGCATCCGGAGCTGGCTGCAGCTTCGCGCGACTGTCGGGATGCATCGGCGGCCTGCTTCGACCTCCGCGCCGCACGTGCTTCGCCGACACGCTCCACCAGGATCGGAAACGCTCCGACCACCCGTTGGCCATAGCCCTTCGGTACCATGCCACGACTGTGAGTTCGACCGAATCGCTCATCGATGTCCAGCTCGTGCGACACCCCGTCGGCGCGGTCCCGTTCGAGCCCTTCCCTCAGCCTGCCGGGGCGGAGGTGGTTTTCTTCGGCCGGACCCGGAGCGAACACCACCCGGAGCATCAAGCCCTTGCCCACCTGGAGTACCACGCGTACGAACCGTTGGCGTTGAGCGTCCTCGAGTCGCTCGCGGCAGAAGCGGCACGGCGCTTCGGGTGTCTGGCGGTCCGTGTGCATCACGCCATCGGCCCCGTCGCTCCTGGCGCGGCCAGCGTGGTGATCCAGACGGTGTGCGGCCACCGCGACGAGGCGTTCAGCGCGGGCCGCTTTCTCATCGACGAGCTCAAGCGATCGGCCCCCATCTGGAAGCGGGAAGTGTGGGCGGACGGTACGACCTGGGCCGACGGACAGCCGGTCGAGGTTGCGGAGGACAGCGCATGAGCGGGTACGCCCGCCTGGTCAACATCGTGTTCTGGCTTGGGCTCGTTGCCTGGGTGAGCGCGGTGGCGGCCGCGGGCGTCGCGGCGTCCGCCACGTTCACGATCCTCCCCGACCTCGGACTGACCGTGTCTGGTTATCAGCTGACCGACACGGTCCAGCACGGGCGACTCGCGGCGGGCAAGGTGATGGAGCCGGTCTTTGCCTTCGTGGACGTCGTACAGCTTCTGGCCGCGATGCTCGTCGTGGTCGCGTGCCTGGTCCAGAACACGCTGATCAAGGTGCCGTGGCGAACGCCGGCCAATGTGATTCGGGTGCTGGGGATCATCTTGGCCGCTGGCCTGCTTCTCGGGCGGATGGCCCTGCTGAGCCCGGACATGAACCGTCAGCTGCGAGCGTACTGGAGCGCCGCCGCATCCGGCGACACCGCCGCTGGCCGAAGCGCACCGAGCGGCCTTCGACACGAAGCACGGTCCGGCGTCGACGCTCTTCACCGGCACGCTCGTTCTGCTGCTCGTGGTGGTCGCCGCGTCGGCGGCTCTGTCCTCGCCTGGCGCCGGGCGGCCGCTCACCACGAGAACCGGTGGCGAATCATGAGCAGTCATGCGCTCAAGGGGCCCTCCGGCAAGTCCGGTTTCGATCTGCCGGTCAAGACGGCGGCGGAGCGAGCTCGGGCCCGGCGCATTCTCGATCGGCTCTACCAGTATTACCCGGACGCTCATTGCGAGCTCTCCTTCGAAAGCCCGCATCAGCTCCTGGCGGCCGTCATCCTCTCTGCTCAAGCGACCGACGTCAGCGTGAACCGCGTCACCCCGAGTCTGTTCGAACGATTCCCTGAGCCCGCCGACTTCGCGGCGGCGTCGCCCCAAGCGATCGAGCCCTTCATCAAGAGCATCGGGCTCTTCCGGAACAAGGCGCGAGCGATCCACGCCGCGATGACCACCATCTGCGAACGATTCGACGGACAGGTGCCGAACACGATGGAAGAGCTGCTCACGCTGCGCGGAGTGGCCCGGAAGACGGCCAACGTCGTGCTCGGCAACGCCTTTGGAATCAACGAAGGCGTGGTCGTCGACACGCACGTCAGGCGCGTCAGTCGCCGGTTCGAGTTGACCAGCCACGACGATCCGGCCAAGATCGAGCGCGATTTGATGTCGCTCTTTCCCCGCCCCCACTGGACCATGCTCAGCCACATGCTCATCTTCCACGGACGGCGCGTCTGCAAGGCCCGCGGCGCGACCTGCGCCGAGCATCCCCTCTGCCGGTCGTACTGCTCGAACGCCAGGGCCATGAAGCAGCGTTCCTGAGCGATTCCACTGCGATTCACCCCGATGACCGACCGTATCGAGCGATTGAAGAAGATCCTGGAGTCGGAGCCCGACGACGCGTTCTGCCTCTACGGGCTCGCCATGGAGTACGCCACCGCAGGTGATGCGGAAGAAGCGCTGCGTCTGTTCGACCGCGCGATCGCCGCCGACCCGGACTTCTGCTACGCCTATTTTCACAAGGCCAGGGTTCAGGAGGAGCACGGCGACATGGCCGGCGCTGCCGAGACCCTCGCCACTGGTCGCGCGATCGCCGAAGCGGTCGGCGACGAGCGAGCGCTGAACGAGATCGCAGCGTACCTGGAGTCGTTGATCCCATGAGCGGCAATCACTTCGCCCCGCGCCATGCCGACCTGCCCCCCCATCCGCCGGCCGAATCGTCGGCTGGCGTTCCGGCCAGCCGTCCCCGCAGCTCTTCCATCGGGGCCACGGTCACCGCCGTGCGATCGGTGCACTCGGATCCGAACCTGCAAACGGTGGCAGTGGCCGGACGGATGGTCGCAACGCTGCCCGTCGCCGAGGTCGAGCGACTCGGCCTGAAGGTGGGGCAGATCTGGTCTGCTGAGCTCGACGAGCGCGTTGACCACCTGGTCCAGAGCGCTGACGCGCAGCGGCGGGCGCTTCGAGCCCTGGGCCGGCGGGCGCACTTCTCGGACCGAGCTCATCCAGCACCTGCAGAAGCACGGGCACCAGCCGTCCATCGCCAAGGAGATCGTGGATGAGCTGACCGACAACGGGTGGATCGACGAAGCGTCACTCGCGGCAGAGTGCTGCCGCACCGCGCTGGTGAAGGGTCCACTCGCCCGCCGACGCCTGGCCGAGAAGCTCTTGGCCCGAGGCCTCGATCGATCTCTGGCCGAGCGTGCGAGCCGCGCGGCCCTCTCCGATGCGCAGGAACTGGAGGGGGCGCGCCGCCTGCTGCGCAACGACTGGCGGCCGTCGGCTTGCCGGTGCCAGCTTCTGCCGTCCGACGAGCGGCGGCAGTGCTCTCCCGCCGCGGCTTCGAAGACGATACCATCGCCCATGTGCTCGATGAGAGCGGACTGCTCGAGTCGCAGAAGGACGCCGACCCTGTTCAGGAGGTTTTTCGATGCCCGAGCTGACGCATCCTGCCCAGGCAAGCTCACGCACGAGATTGGCGGGCGTGCTGTTGACGGCTGCTTTGGCGGCTGGGTGCTCGAGTCTGAATACGTCGATCGACCCCGGTTCGCAGCCGCTTCAGGCCTTTGAGGAGGCGCTGGGCAGCGAGGACCAGCTGGCCGAGCAACCGCAGGATTCCGACTCGTTGACCAACGGTCACGATCGCCGTCACTGGGGGACGTTGACGGTGCAGGTTCCCGTGAGACAGGTGGAGAGCCGTCCCTTTCTCGATTGGTCGGTCCACCTCGTGCACGAGTTGCCCAGACAGCGAGGCGAGTTTCCGACCGATCTGACCGCTCTCGATCTCCCGAAGGACAGTGGCGACTACTGGCTCGAAGCCGGAGCAAACGCAGTCACCGGTGTCGGATCGACGGTCGGCTCCGTGGTCCCGCTGGTCGGAGGCGAGCTTGGAGACGTGGTGGTTGCCAATCCGGAGGTCGACTTCCAGCGGTTGCCTCAATATCCCGAGCCGGATCTAGCCACGTGGTTTGGCGGGTTCGAGGCCCAGCCGTCCATGGCGGATGAAGTCGTACCGTGAGCAGGCGGCCACTCGGGTTGTACGCCCGGTCGCACCCTCCGGCCCGCCGGTGCACGTTTGGACGATTGGACCTGCGATCGGGTCGCCTGGTGGCCGGCTCTTTCCATGAATGAACCGGGTTGAACGAGACGTGCTCAAGTATCGACTCATCACCGGTCCCATTCTGATCGCCGCTCTGCTCGCCCTGGTCTACCTCGATGACCGTCTCGATCGCTGGCCCGTGCCGGAGTTCTGGCGGGAGCTCACGGGCTGGTCGCGCCACCCGCCCGGCCTGCTCCTCTGCGGCATTGCCCTGCTCGTGATACCGCTGGCCGCTCGGGAGCTGACGACGGTGTTCCGCGCAAGGGCTGCAGGGCCACGCCTGGCTGACCACCATCGCCGCCATGTTGGGGCTTTTGGTCAGTTACCTCATTCCACCCGAGACCGATGCGATCCGTGCGGTGGCGATCGTGGCCAGCGCGCTGTTCCTGATGTTCGCTCTCTGTCTCTTCTCGTTCAGCCGCCAGCACACCGTCGAAGGGGTTGCCGCCTCGACGGGCGCGGTGCTCCTGGCCATGGTCTATCTGGGGCTGATGAGTGGGTTCCTCCTCGCGATTCGCCGCGAGCACAGCGCCTGGCTGATCGTCGGGATCATCCTCACCACGAAGGCAAGCGACACCGGGGCGTACTTCACCGGCCGGGCCATCGGCCGCCACAAGATGATCCCCTGGCTGAGTCCCGGGAAGACCTGGGAGGGGTTGCTCGGGGGCATGCTCTTTGCCATGCTCGTCGGCGCCCTCATGGCCCTCGCCAGCCGTCGGTGGCTTCCAGAACCCTCCGATCAGATCGTGTGGTGGCTCGGTGTGATGGCCGGTGGGGTCTTTGCCGTCGTGGGCCAGCTGGGCGATCTCTGCATGAGCCTGTTCAAGCGAGGTGCGAGACTCAAGGACTCATCCCATCTGCTTCCCGGTCTCGGCGGCGTGATGGACGTTCTTGATTCGCCACTGATGGTGGCTCCCGTCGCCTACTGGCTCCTGTCGGCGTTCGCCCCGAGCGCACCGTGACGCTAGAGCAGCCCCAGTCCAAACGTAGCGTCCGGAGCTGGCTGCGGCTGCGCGTGGCTTTGTCGGGCTGCATCGACGGCATGGCAAGCCGCCTGCTTCGCCCTCCGCGCCACACTTGCCTCGCCGACGCTCCAAACGCTACGTTTGGACTGGAACCGCTCTAGTCGTCCTCGGGAACGGGCCGTGCCCAGATGCCGACATTTGTTGCCGTCTGCCGTTCGCACCAGCCCGATTTCGGGGTTAGACTGAAGGGAGTTCGCTCGGAGAAACGCATGAGCTTGATGGAAAGTTTGCTACGGCTCAATCAAGTCGATGCCCAGGTGCGGGGGTTGAGAAGTCGATTGGATTCTGCCAAGAAGTACCTGAACGGTCAGATCCGGCAGGTGGACGCGCTGACTGCTCAGAAGAATGAAGTGCTGTCGCGACGGCGGCAGCTTCAGGCAACCATCGCCAACCTGGAAGTTGAAACGGCCGCAATGGACGAGCGTCTGGAGAAGCTCCGCAATGAGCTCAACAGCGCCGAGACCAACAAGCAGTACGCCGCCATTCTCAGTGAGCTCACCGTCGTCAAAGAGAATCGAGTCGGAGTCGAGGATCGCATCCTGGACGAGATGACCACGGTCGAAGGCGCTCGGCGTCGAACTCGAAGCGCTGGTGGAGAAGATCGCCGACCGCGAGAAGGTGCGAGAGCTGGCTGCCGAACAGTTGAGGGACCGCGAGGAAGAGATCAGTGCGCGGTTGGCGGAGCTCGAGAGCGAACGAAGTCAGGCCGCGGCCTCGGTGCCCCAATCGGCGCTGGCCGTGTTCGATGAGATGGTCGAGATCTGCGACGGTGAACCGATGGCGGAGCTGGAAGAGATCAATCGCCGGCACCGCGACTATGCCTGTGGGGCGTGCCACATGACGGTTCCATTCGAGCACGTCTCCGTGCTCCTGAGCGGTGGTAACACGCTTGTGAGATGCACCGCCTGCTCGCGCATCCTGTACATGCAAGAAGAGACCAAAGGCGCGCTCGCCAAGAAGTAAGCGTCCAGTCCAAGGCCGCTTCGGAGCGAGCGGCGTCCAGCCGACACCAAAGCGAGTGTACGGCCGAAAGGCCGCAACGAGCGCAGGCGCTTAGCCGACGCCCGAGCGAGTGTACGGCCGAAAGGCCGCACGAGCGCGCAGGCGCTCAGCCGACGCCAGAGCGAGTGTGCGGCCGAAAGGCCGCAACGAGCGCGCAGCGCTCAGCCGACGCCAGAGCGAGTGTGCGGCCGAAGGCCGCAACGAGCGCACGGCGCTCAGCCGACGCCAGAGCGAGTGTACAGCCGAAAGGCCGCAACGAGCGTGCAGCGCTCAGCCGACGCCCGAGCGAATGTACGGCCGAAAGGCCGCAACGAGCGCACGGCGCTCAGCCCACGCCAGAGCGAATGCACGGCCGAAAGGCCGCAACGAGCGCGCAGCGCTTAGCCGACGCCAGAGCGAGTGTGCGGCCGGAGGCCGCTACGGAGCGCTATCACTGATTGAACAGCTCACGCTGATTCGGCAGGTTCTTCGGGCGCGACTGCAGGTCGCTCAGCTCGGCCGCCAGGTCATCCAGCGTGGCGAGGTTGTGATACTCGATCGCAAAGCGGAGGTACGCGACCTCGTCCACCTTCCGCAGCTTCGCAGCGACTCGCTCCCCAATCGCTCGACTTGGAACTTCGCGATCGAACTCGCGATGCAGTTCGTCCTCGACCTCCCTGACGATGGCTTCCTTCAGATCCTCGGGGATCGGTCGCTTTCCGCAGGCGGCTTGGACACCGCGCAGGACATTCTCCGGGTCGAATGGGACCCGCACTCCGTCTCGTTTCACCACGACCAGCCGGGCGGTGCGCTCCACCCGCTCGTAGGTGGTGTAGCGCCGCCCGCATCCGAGGCACTCCCGGCGTCGGCGGATGACCAGCCCTCCGTCCGAGGCCCGGCTGTCAATCACCTTGTCGTGGTCTCCACCGCAGAAGGGACAGATCACCTCGAGCCACTCCGGGAGCTCCTCGCCTTGCATGCCCATGAGCCCCAAGATATGGGGCATGCCGCGGAACGGTTTCTATAGCGGTAGTATCTTCCGCACTGCCTCCGGCGACGTCAACCAGACACCCGCTTCCGGCCGGCCGAGGACCAGCAGCCGGTCGCGGATCACGGCGGACACCGGTGGCGGCGCCGCTGCCGGCGTTGACCGGGACTGCAGCCCAGCTATCCTTTGCGCCGATGAGCCTGCGTCCCGATACGACGACCGCGCTTGTTCCGGTTCGCCGTGCCTGACGCCGCCGCGTCATCGAAGTTCTTTGTCGAGAGGCGCGGCGACAGGCCGTGCCTCTCGTCTTTTCAGCGCAACGCCGGTGAGAGACCCCCGCCATGCCACGGATCACGCTGCCCGATCAAAGCACTCGTGACTACGACCATCCGGTGACCCCGGCGGACATCGCGTCCGACATTGGACCCGGCCTCGCCAAATCGGCGCTGGGGGCCACGGTCAACGGTGAGCTCTCCGATCTGAACCGGATCATCGATGACGACGCCGAAGTCTCCATCATCACCGATCGACCTCGAGGCGGAGAGGTTTCTCCCGAAGCGCTGTACTTGATCCGCCACAGCTGCGCCCACGTGATGGCGGAAGCCATTCAGCGGCTCTTCCCGGACGTGCAACTGGTCTACGGCCCGCCAGTCGACAACGGCTACTACTACGACCTCTTTCTCCCCGGCGATCGCCACCTCAGCTCCGAGGACTTCGAGTCCATCGAGGCGGAGATGGCCGCGATCGTCAAGGAGGACCGACGATTCACCCGCTACGAGCTGCCGAGCGGAGAAGGGCTCGCCAAGCTGAAGCGAGAGGGGAGCAAGTTCAAGCTGGACAACGCGGAACGAGCCCTCGAAGCGGGATCAGACCGCCTGAGCTGGTACGCCACCGGAGAGCCGGGTCGCGACTGGGAGGACCTCTGTCGCGGTCCCCACGTGCCCAGCACCGGACGAATCGGCGCGTTCAAGGTGATGAGCCTGGCCTCGAGCTACTGGCACGGCGACGCAACCTCCGACAGCCTCACCCGCGTCTACGGAACGGCCTTCCCGACCACCAAGGAGCTCGACCGCTACTTGACACAGCTCGAGGAGGCGAAGAAGCGGGATCACCGAGTCCTGGGCCGGACGCTCCAGCTGTTCCACACCGACGATTCGGTCGGTGCTGGACTCATTCTCTGGACACCTCGCGGCGCCGTGATCCGCCAGCAGCTTCAGCAGTTCATCGCGGCTGAGCTGCAGCGACAGGGATACGACCAGGTCTTCACGCCACACATCGGCAAGCTCGAACTGTACAGGACTTCAGGGCACTTTCCCTACTACCAGGAGAGCCAGTTCCCCCCACTCGTCGACCACGACCAGATCGCCGCGCTGGCGGCGGAAGGCTGCTCCTGCGGCGATCTCGCCAACCGGCTTCACAGCGGAGAGATCGACGGCTACCTGCTCAAGCCGATGAACTGCCCGCACCATGTCAAGATCTATTCGTCTCAGCCGCGCAGCTATCGCGACCTCCCCGTACGACTCGCCGAGTTCGGCACCGTCTACCGGTGGGAGCAGTCGGGCGAGATCTTCGGCCTCACCCGAGTGCGAGGATTCACTCAGGATGATGCGCACCTGTTTTGCACTGAGGACCAGCTCGAAGTGGAGATGGCAGGCTGTCTTGAACTCGTGAAGATCATCTTCCGGACGCTGGGCATGCACGACTATCGCGTGCGCGTCGGGCCTGCGCGATCCAGCCGAGGAGAAGTACGTGGGCGACCCGGCGAACTGGACCAAGGCCGAAGAGGCCTGCCGCCACGCCGCCCAGACGCTCGACGCCCCGTTCAGCGAGGAGCTTGGTGAGGCCGCGTTCTACGGGCCCAAGATCGACTTCGTGATCAACGATGTCCTGGGCCGGGCCTGGCAGCTGGGCACCGTTCAAGTCGACTACAACCTTCCCGAACGCTTCGATCTGAGCTACATCGGGCCCGACAACCGCCCCCACCGACCGGTGATGATCCACCGCGCGCCCTTTGGATCCATGGAGCGATTCGTCGCCCTGCTCATCGAACACTTCGCGGGCGCGTTCCCGACCTGGCTGGCACCCGAGCAGGTTCGCGTGTTGCCCATCAGCGAAAAGAGCGGTGCCTACGGTCGTTCCATCCTGACGCAGCTCTCGTCGGCGGGCGTGCGCGCGACGTTGGATGAGTCCAATGAACGCATTCAGGCCAAGGTCAAGGTCGCCAGCGACTGGAAGATCCCCTACCTGCTCGTAGTCGGTCCCCGGGACGAACAGGAACAGGCGGTCAGCGTCCGCGCCCGCGGGATACGCAGCGATCTCGGCGCGATCCCGCTGGCCGCGTTCGTCCGATCCATCTCCGCGGAGATCGCCAGCCGGGGGAGCTCGACGGTCATCACAGAGCATTTCACGGCCGCCGCCAGCTAGCCCGTTGGAGAAGTCAGATCACCAGATGACCACGCATCCTGGCCGTGGCCAAGTCGGTTGGCCACTCCCAACTGCCGCCCCTGGCGGCTGTCTCGACGGGGTCTGCTCGCCGCAGAACCCGTTGAACGGCGTCGTTCGCCATCGTCCAAGTGCCGATTTCGATGAATCAGAGTTGCTCCTGGTTCGATATGGGGCTAGCTTATCATCGGGCAGGAGAATCCGATTCTCCGACGGCCCGCCTTTCTCTACGCGTCGGAGTCTGAGTTCCTGATGAACTGCCAATCAAGTCTTGTCTGGCTCGGGGCTTGCGGTTCTTATGCCCCCTGACGCGGCCTTCGATACATCCATGTAGGACAGCCACCTCGTCGCAGTCTCGGCCGAGCGACGGGGCGTCGTAGTACCATTTGCACTGGCCGATCCAAGGAGTTCCACCATCGCACGGAGACGTTACTTCCGTCCGCAGGACAGCATCGTCCGCGGACCGCGAATCAACCACATGATTCGCAAGAGCCCGGTTCGCTTGATCAACGAGAACGACGAGATGGTCGGCGTCGTCGAGACGACCGAGGCCCTGCGAATGAGCCACGAGGCGGGTCTGGATCTCGTGGAGGTCGCAGCCGACTCCGACCCGCCGGTGTGCCGGATCATGGACTTCGGCAAATGGAAGTACGAACAGTCCAAGAAGGACAAGGCCAACAAGGCCAAGAGCAAGCAGCTGGAGCTCAAGGAGGTTCGGCTCGGCCGATCCATGAAGATCGATCCGCATGACGTCCAGATCCGCATGGATCAGGCCAGGCGATTCCTGATCGACGGCCACAAAGTGCAGATCGTGCAGAACTTCCGCGGACGGGAGATGATCCACCGTGATCGCGGCTACGACCGGATGAACCACATCGTCGAACAGCTGTCCGACGTGGCAAAGCTGGAGCTTTCGCCCCGACTGAGCGGGCGAAGAATGTCGATGCTCCTAGCGCCGGACAAGGCCAAGATCGAACAGCTCAAGCGACGGCAAGGGGCTGCCAAGGACACGGCGGAAGCGCCGAGTCGCGAGAAGGACGTCAGCGAGAGCGAGGGGCAGGAGCAGGGGCGAGAGGAAGAACAGACGGTGACCACCCCCACGGAGGCGAGCCAGACATCCTGAACGGGGCACTGTTCGCTGCCGTGAGATGGGGCCAGACGGGGCGGGGAAGCGTCATCACCTGCGATTGTTTCGGGACCGGATGACCGGCGATGCGATTGCGTCTCACCGACTCCTCCCGTTACCATTGTCGTCATAACTCTGTGACGTCTCGGACGTTGCGACCCGTCCGACCGCCGGAAGACGGAGGGGCTTGCGCGGCTGAAGGACCTCCCGGCGTCCCATCGTTCGTGAAGGAACCAAAAAGACCCGCCTCATCTTCGGAAGATTGGCAACCTTGAAGCGTCTCTTCCGATAGACCATACGCGGGCGGGGAACGAAGCTTTCATCTCGCCGTCGAACCAGTTGGCTGGGCACTGAAACCACCTCCGCCGGGGCCTTGCGGCGAACGAGAACCATGATCCGCTACGGAGTCATCTCGGACATTCATGGCAATCTGCATGCCTTCGAGGCCGTGCTCGAGCGGTTGGGTGAACTGAGAATCGATGAGCTGATCTGCCTCGGGGATGTGGTCGGATACGGACCCTATCCCGACACCTGCCTCGACCTGGTGCAGCGGTGCTGCTCCACGATCGTGCAGGGGAACCACGACGAATCAGTCGTCGACCCCGACTGCGCACGGGCGTTCAACGGGGCCGCCCGGGATGCCATCCATTGGACGATCGACCAACTGAGCCCGCTGCATCTTGACGCGCTGAACCGGATGAAGGCCTTCTGCTACGTCCGGGAGGACATCATGTGCGTGCACTCCAGTCCGGTGCCCGGTCCAAACGACTACATTCACGATCAGCGAGCCGCGTCCATCGCGTTTCGGGGGGTTGATCGTCGAATCTGCCTGTTGGGACACACACACGTCCCGATGATCTTCGAGACGCGCACGATGTCGGTGGACGAACCGCTCGAGGCAGCGGACATCGTGGCGTATCTGCCCGGCGACGGTCTCGAACATCGGCTGCGCCCGGATCGACGGTACATCTGCAATCCAGGATCGGTCGGCCAGCCGCGCGACTGCGACCCGCGAGCCAGCTTCGCGATACTCGATGCGGCCGCGTCGACGTTCACCGTGCACCGGATCGAGTACGACGTCTGTGCCGCGCAGAAGGCTACGTTGCAGGCCGGCTTGCCGCTCGTCCTCGCCGAGCGACTGGCCGTCGGCGCCTGATCTGACTCTCCTCACACACTCAACCGCGCCCAGCCCCCGTTGAAGAGGCGGGCTGTGAAGAGCGCCGAGCGCACCGTGAACTCGCCGCACAAGCCCATCCAGATCCCCTCGAGTCCAAATCCCAGCTGGACACCGAGAATGTACGCGGCGGGAAGCCTCACCCCGTAGCTGGAGACCGTGGTGATCAGCAGCGTCCAGCGGGTATCCCCGACGCCGCGCAAGCCCCTGCCGCACAACCATCGAGATCGCGAAGAACACCTGCACCGTGCCGCAGATGAAGAGCAGCCTCGGCGTGTATTCGAGGTGCAGCGGTTCGGTGCTGATCAGGGCGGTCAGCTGCCGACCAAAGAAGACGAAGACGAGCCCGAGCAGCCCCATGACCACGATCGCGATTCCC
The DNA here is from genome assembly GCA_963697235.1 of uncultured Planctomycetota bacterium. GTDB lineage: Bacteria > Planctomycetota > Phycisphaerae > Phycisphaerales > SM1A02 > CAVONJ01. The sequence goes on along the minus strand of CAVONJ010000015.1, from coordinate 36,564 downwards.
GTGCAGACGAGGATCGCTTTGAGGGCCGCGCGGCGATCACCCGCGCCCAGATACTGTCCAGCCAGCGCCCCGGCCGCCGTACCGATCGCGAAGCCGGGCAGGAAGCTGAAGGACTCCCATTGCACAGCGATGATGTGCGCCCCCTGAAGGCCCGCTCCCCCGGTCGACTGGACGGCGATGATGCCGATGAGCACGAGGACGACGAGATTCACCGACCACATCGAGATGCCCTCGAAGAAATTGGGCAGTCCAATGCGAATCACCCGCCGAACCATGGATCGATCCAGCGCCAGATCCTGCCGCTCCAGGCGCAGATCCTTGACGCCGGCGGTCAGCACCCGCACGGTGAGCACCGCCCCCGCGACGTAACTGATGGCTGTTCCCGCCGCAATCCCCCGAACGTGCAAGTCGAATGGGAAGGGATTGTCGAACACGAACGCCCCGGGTCCGACACCGAATCGCAGATCCACACCCGAAAGCATCCAAGAGGAGACGATGTTGAGCAGGTTGACCGCGATGGCGATGATCGCCGGCTTCATGGTCTCCCCGGCACCGTGCAGACACATCGCCCCGACCAGCATGACGCCGGCCATGGGCATCGCGCAGGCCAAGATTCGGATGTAGTCCCTGTACTGTTCGCTGGCCTGCGCCGATAGTCGGCACGCCGCGGCGACCGGCGTCGCACTCGACCAGAGCACCACGCCCACGAGCACGCCCCAGAGCAGGCTCATCGAGATGGCTTGCCCCAGCGCCCGATGGCCCAGCGACAGATCCCCCGCACCCATCGAGCGAGCGATGATGGCCTGCCCTCCGATCCCCAGACCCGACATCGCGATGCCGATGAACCAGCCGATGTACGAACCGATGCCGATGGCGTCCATCGCTGTCAGACGGATGGGTTCAGGAAGCTGGCCGGCGAACAGCTTGTCCGCCATACCCACGCACGCCTGCATCGTCTGCTGCAACAACACCGGCCAGGCGAGAATCCAGATGGCCGCGGACATCGACTTGCCGACGAGCTTGCCCGAGCGGATGCCGCCGACGCGACCGGGCGGTGCCGCCACCGGCGCCTGCGTGTTCTCCTTCTGGCTCTCGCTCAAGGTCGGGGATTGTAGTCGAGACGCACGGCAGCTCAGATCTCGACCAGCACCGGGAGTGCCCCTACTGAAGCGGCAGCGTGCATGATGGCGCCGCCTTCATCGAGACGCATGCGACGTCCGATCAGGCCGATCACGTCGACCTCCCGTCGATCGAGCACGGTGATCGCCTCGGAGATCGCGCCGCTGAAGGATCCCATCAGAGCGATCTCCTTGAGAACGAGCGGCGCGAGGTCGACCGCTCCGCTCACCGCCGCCTCGTGCAACGACTTCAGGAGGATCGTTCCCCGGGGTCGTACCAACTCCAGAGCCAGCTCGAGCCCCACGGCATCGCCGGTGCAGTCGACCACGACATCCTGGTCCGCCCGACGTCCGATGTCCTCCGCATGCCGGTTCTTGATGCCCCAGCGCTCGCAGCGCGCGAGCTTCTCGCGGTGGCGACCGACCAGCCGGACGGAGACGTTGTGCCGGGCCATGACCTGGGCGGTCAGCAAACCCAGGGGGCCGTCGCCGAGAACCGTGATGTACGGCTTGCTCTGCACGTTCAGCTGGCGGAAGGCCTGCAGCGCACTCGCCACCGGGGCCGCAAAGACCGCGTGATCGTCCTCCAAGGAATCCGGCACCGCGACCAGATTGTCAGCTGGCAAGGCAAAGCAGTCGGCCAGGCAACCGTGACGACCACGCAAGCCGAGAATCGTCTGCTCACGACAGTGGGTTCGCAAGCCCTTGCGACACATGTCGCAGCGTCCGCACACCGCGTGGATCGCTCCCACGACCCGTCGTCCGACCAGGTCATGCTTTGGCGCTCCGGCCACCGACTCGACCGAGCCAACGAACTGGTGCCCAAGCACGACCGGTATCCCGAAGCGCCCTCGGCAGGCCGCGACGTCCAGCGATCCCACGACGACGCGGCGCGGAACGATGATCGCCTCGCCGTCGACCGGCTCGGGGGAGGCATGACTGGTCGAGAGCCGGGGAATACCTTCCTCGCTGATCAAGGTGCGCATCGGAAATCCCTTTCCTGCCTAGTCGCCGCGGACGCGACGCCTCTCGTCAGATCATGCTCGACTCGCGTCAGGCGTCCGGCCGTTCGCTCTCGGCGTCCTCGTACGTGCTCCGCGTTCCAGATGGCTCGAGCCCCGCCGGCGGGGCGGGCTGCTCGAAGACCGGCGGATTCCAGAACGCCATCTTCTCCAGGAGGCTCGCCTTCCGCGTGTAGGTCGGGTAGAGGTACTCCTCATGACCGGCGAATGGATTCTCGCCGGCGGCGGTCGCTCCCCGGTACCAGTTGAGCCAAGCCGCGTCCTCCAGGTCGAAGTCCTTTCCTGTGAGCGTCTTGAGCGACGCGGCCGCCTCCATGTTGATCGAGAGCTCCCGGGCATCGAGCGCGCTGACCAGCGCCTGGAACACCCGATCCTCTTGGTACTGCCCCAGCCCGCGGGCGATCTCGGCACGAATGTCTGGATCCTCCCGCTCATTTCGCAGCACGGTCAGCATGTCCGGGACGACCGCCGGATTGTGCAGCCGCTGGAGCCCTTTCGCCGCCTCCCAGCGCACCGTCAGGTCCGTCGACTCGAGACCGCTCGCGATCAGCAACGCGTCTTCAGGTCCGCCGTGCCGAGCGAGCGCCTGGATCGAGACGGCCCGGACGATGGGGTCCCGATCCTCCGTCGCGTACTCCCGGTAAAGCGCGACGTACGGTGGATTGCCTCCGAAGGGCGCATTCGAGAGGAGGACCACGCCCTCGCGCCGGCGATCGGGATCGTTGAAGTCCGCGGCCATGCGAGCAGCCTCGGCGGGACTCTTCGGCATGAGTCCAGAAGCGAACTCGCCGAAATCCTGACCCATCGCCTCACATCCGGCGGCGGTGCCAATCATCAGGATCATCGGTCCGAGCACCCACCGCGTTCGCCGCTTCGTCGTGTCGATTTCGATCATGGTCGTTCGATCCGTCAGGTGAACCAGAGTCGGCGCCACCGCCTCCCGGGGAGCATGCGGCGTTCGCCCGGATCACTCATGAACTTCCTCGCGAGCGGAGGGTCCATGGATCTCCAGGTTAGGGCGCAGATCCCTGCGACGCCACGGCGGCCTGCGTCGCCCGCGTTCGTAGCACGTCGATCATCGAGCGGACCTCCTCCGCCATCTTGCTGTTCGGAAACTCGGTGATGATGGTGTCTCCGATGCGCGCGGCACCTGCCCACTCGTGATCGTTGACCGCCAGCTTGAACTGGACGAGGAGGTTCTCCCGGTGCTTGGCGATCACGTCCTGCGCGAGCTCCGCGATTCGACCGGCGTCCTCCCTCGACAGATAGCGATCGAGTTCGCGCAGGTGCTTCATCGCCACTTCCACATTTTGGCGTTGGGCCGCATCCTTGAACGCCGTCTCCAGCTCACGGCGGTGGCTGTCACGTGCTCGATCGATCATCCCGTCCAGTTCGTCGACCACGTGCGATTCGGGAAACAGGCGCCGGATGCGGGCGGCGACGTCGTGCGCTGCCGACCAGTCCCGCTTGTCCAGGAAGGCCTGGAACTCATCCATCGCTGCTCCGACCTGCTCTTCCTGGTGCTCGTGACTCAGCTGGTTGAGCCGCGATCGGTACATCTCGGCCTCTTCTCGAAAGCCGAACGTGTTGGCCAGATCGTCGCAGAGCCGCAGCGCGGCACCGTAATCACCGCGATTGATGTCATCTTCAATCGCGCTCCGCAGGAGCTGCAATTCGCGGTCCCGAAAGAGCACCCGCTTCGCGGTATCCGAGAGCATCGAGTGGTCGTGCAGCTTCCGGAGGAGCTCCACCGACTCTCCAGCCGGGGAACGAACCGCGGAACCGGCCCCTCGCATTTCCGCCAACTGAGTCGTCAACGCCACCGTGGCCCCAGTCGCGATCAACCCGAGGAGTCCGGCGCTGATGAACGCGGCCTCCGCCCGCACGACGCCAATCGCCATAGCCCCCAGTGCGAGGACTACCAGTGCGCCCAGGAGAGGACCGAGCCAGCGGTTCATCAGCCGCCCGATCAGCGCCGTACCGGCGAGCAGGAGCGCGCCGGCGAAACCGATCACCATGCTTGGTGAATTGGACATGCCGAATGCGGCCGTCGTCGCGGCGGCCGCAGCGGCAGCAAGCAGGAGCACGACGAAGACGGTGTTGGTCTTGTTGATCATGAGCGACCGCGCTTCTTCGGATCGTCAACTGCCCGGCGTCGGACGCCTCCCTTCGCCGGCGCAGTCGAACTCAGTGGGAACCAGGCAGAGGAATTTCAGGCCTTTCTCCGCGCTGCCGTGGAACTGGTGCACGACGTTGGGCGGCACGAACAATACATCGCCGGCCGAGATCTCTGCGAACTCACCCTCTTGCTCCATCCGACCTCGCCCCTCGAGCACCACGACCTCGTGTTCGTAGTTGTGGCTGTGCAGCGGCGTGTGTCCCCCGGGCTCGACCGTGAACTGCCGCATGGAGAAATTCGGAGCTCCGTCGGCCCGGCCGATCAGCACCTGCATGGTTACGCCGCGAACGCCTTCCATCCGCACCGGCTCTGCCCCGTTGTCGTCGGTCCGCCGAATCAGCACGTCCCAGGTCTCCTCGCGGATCGAACACGCGATCCATCAACACTGTATATCATCGCCCCGCCCGATCCAATTTTCGGCACGGCCGGGACCAGTCGATGTCCGCACCGCTCATCACGACCTTTTCCCTGGGCGACTACCAGACCAATTGCTTCGTGGTGCAGCCCGAGGCGGACTCGTCAACGTGCTGGATCGTGGACTGCGGGTACCAGCCGGAACCGTTGCTCGACCACGTGGAGGCCCGTGGCCTGGTGCCCCAGGCCCTGCTGCTGACCCATTGCCATTCGGACCACATTGCCGGAATCGACGAGGCTCTCCGCCGCTTCGGCCCGCTTCCCATGTACGTTCACGAGGCCGAGGCGGGGTTCTGCAGTGCTCCGGAGCTCAATCTCTCCGCCTTCGTGGGCCGGCCGATTTCAGTCACCGAGCCCGATCACCTTTGCGCGGGGGTGAGACGCTGACGCTCGATGGGAGCGGCTGGCAGGTCCTGCACACGCCCGGCCACAGCCCAGGCGGGGTGGTCTATCTCAACCGAGCCACGAACCAGGCCATCGTCGGCGACACGCTCTTCGCCGGCAGCATCGGCCGATTCGACTTTCCCACCTCGAACGCGGACGACCTGCGTCGCTCCATCAGCGAGGTCATCATGGCGCTTCCCGACGAGACGACGATCCATCCCGGACACGGCCCTGCGACGACGATCGGCGCGAGCGCCGCTCGAATCCGTATGTCGTCCAGGGATTCTGAAGAGAAGGACGGCCGCACGAGTCGCGCCGATGGGACGCCCTCGCCCTGCCCTTGCCCTTCCTGTTCCCGTCCACACCAGCTGCCGGGAGGAAGTCAGCGGCTCGAGATTGCCCCAAAGTCCACGGGGCCTCTTTCCGATAAGCGGCAGATGTCGTGTGCACTTCGCTTGCTGATCGTCGCTCTCATTCTGGCCCTCACCACGCTCGGCGCTTGCTACCGCCCGCCGGTCGAGGCCGCTCCGTCTCCTCCGCCTCCCCTGACCGTGCTGACCTTCAACATCCGATACGGGACCGCCGAGGACGTCGAGAATCACTGGGATCAGCGGAAGGAGCTGGTCTTCGACGTGCTTCGACGCAGCGGCGCGGATCTCATCGCCCTGCAGGAAGCCCTCCGCTTTCAGCTCGATCAGATCCACACGGCCCTGCCCGGCTACGGAGAGATCGGGGTGGGGCGTGCCGACGGCAAGGAGGGCGGCGAGTACACAGCCATCCTCTACCGGCAGGACCGCTTTTCACCGGAGGAGTCCGGCACGTTCTGGCTCTCCGATGCTCCCGAAGAGCCCGCATCGGCGACTTGGGGGAACCGCGTCCCGCGCGTCGCGACCTGGGCCCGCCTCGTCGACCAGCAAACCGATCGACCACTGTACCTCTTCAACACACACCTGGATCACGAGTCCCAGACCTCACGGGAGAAGGGCATCAAGCTGATCATGCAGCGGATTCAGGGATCAGGCGGGGTCAGATCCCGTCCTGCTCGCAGGCGACTTCAACGCCGGCGAATCGAATCCCGCGGTGACGACCCTGACCCGTCGCACGGAGTCCGCACCGGACCGCGCCGCAGCTCTTCGACACGTTCCGCGCCCGGCATCCGGACCAGCAGGACGTCGCGACCTATCACGCGTTCCGCGGCACCCGGGCCGGTGAGAAGATCGACTACATCTTCGCATCCCGCGACTTCGACGTGCTGGACGCCGCCATCGTCTACGACAGCCGGGACGGTCGATACCCGTCGGATCACTACCCGGTGATGGCCGTCCTCCAGATGAGCGCACCGTCGCGCTCGTCCAACCGCTCTGTGGGGCCGACCTCTGCACTCCTTCGCGCACGGGGGAGTGCGCGAGCAAACCGCGGAGGGCCACGGAGCGATCACTTCACACTGCGATGATGTGGTCGCGACAGTCATTGTGCGGCGCTTCATGATCCGGCGCGATCATGAGCATGATCAGGCGGCGACAGGATTCAACGTCGGGTCCGGATGGCCACGCCAGTCTGTCCCGCTCCGCGCCCTCCGCGGTGAGACCCGCACGTCGAGAGTCGCAGCGGCGCCATTCAGTCGTAGCTCACGCCGGCGAGTTGCTTCGCCTTGATCCAGTCCTCGACGCGGCGTTCCAGCACCGAAAGCGGTACGGAGCCCGCTCCGAGCACGACGTCGTGGAACTCCCGGCGGTCGAAGTTGCGCCGAGGCGCTGCTCCGCCTCCTCTCGCAGCGCGCGGATCTTCAGCTCTCCGATCTTGTATGCCGTCGCCTGGCCCGGCCAGGCGATGTAGCGGTCGACCTCGTTGTTGATGTTCAGCTCGCTGAGGGCCGTGTTCTCCAGCATGAAGTCGACCGCCTGCGAACGCGACCAGCCGAGGGCGTGCATGCCCGGATCCACGACCAACCGGCACGCCCTCCACATCTCGTAGAGCAGCCGACCGAAGTCGTCGTAGGGATCCTGAAAGAGATCCATCTCGATGCCCAGTCGTTCCGCGTAGAGCGCCCACCCCTCGCCGAATGCGGTGAACCAGTTGTTCTTCCTGAACTCGGGGAGACCGTCGATCTCCTTGGCAATGGCAATCTGATGATGGTGGCCGGGCACTGCCTCGTGCAGCGCCAGCGAGATCATCTCGTACTTCGGGCGCTGATCGAGGGCATACGTGTTGGCATAGAAGTAACCCGCCTCCGCGTTCCGCAGATCGCCGGGCATGTAGTACGCGGTGGTCTGACCGGGTGCCATGAACAGCGGCACTTCGCGGACGCCGTAGGGAAGCCGCGGAAGCACGCCGAAGAACTTCGGCATGTGTCCGTCGATCTCCTTGCAGATGGCCCGGTAGCCGTCGAGGAGAGCCTCCGGCTCGTTGTAGTAAAAGCGAGGATCGGTGCGCAGGTAGGCGATGAACGAGCGGAACAGCTCTTCGTCGCTCTGCGACGCGGCCTCCGGGTGACGCTCCAGGTAGTCGCTGGCGCGAATGACCTCCATCATCTCCGATCTGATCCGCGCCACCTCCCGAAGACCCAGTTCGTGGATCTGGGAGGCGGTCATGTCGGTGGTGGTCATGGTCTCGAGCTGGAATGCGTAGTACGCCTCGCCATCGGGCCAATCGGTCGCTGCAATCGTCTCCCGGCACGCCGGGATGTACGACTCGCTCACGAAGCGGCCGAGCTCTGCCATCGCCTCCCGCACCGGCGGCAGCACCTGCCTTTGAAACTGCTCGCGCAGCTGGGTTCGCTCGGCTCCATCGATCTGCTCGGGCATCTCCTCGAGCGGCGCGGCGAGCCGGTCCAGCGCGCCGCCTTCGAGCAACGAGACGAATTGGGCCGGAACCCCCTGCATGACGACCCTGGGCGGTACGCGTTCTTCGGCGACGCCGATACGCATGAGCTCGATCGTGTTGCGGATGGACCTGGGCACCTGCTCCAGCCGGCTGAAGTAGTCGAGGTAGTCCTTCCGCGATTCGAATCGCACGTGCTCCCCCATCTGCGGAACTTCCTGCTGCGGTCCGAACCGCGAACCCATGGGCGCCAGGAAAGTGCGGAAGCGAAAGCGCTCGCACCGCGCGGCGAAGCATGAGTTCGAAGATCTCGCAATTGACGAGATCGATCTCGTCCAACTGCGTTCGATCGATCCGCTCCAAGCGTTCCAGGAACGCGACCGTCTCCCGGTGCCGCCGCTCGATGGCGGCGAGGCTGTTGTCGGTGATCCGGTCCGCGTTGCTGTAGTCGCCGCGGCTCATCGCCGATTCGGGAAACTCCCGGCGCTCCCACTGTTCGTACTCCTCGAAGAGCCGGTGCGCTTGCCGGGCGGCAAAGGCGGGCTCCTGCCCGAACAGCACCAGCGGAACGCACGAGATCCATATCAGCGACGCGAGAAGCAGGACCGAGGTGTTCATCCTCGTAGGGTACCATCGCCGGTCGCTCGTCCGCTCGGTACGATCTTCAAGTCACCTCCAAGGAGCCGAACGCCATGGATCTGCGCCTGCGATCAACCGCCGTCGATTCATCCAGAGTACGGCCGCCATGGCCGCCTCTGCTGCACTGCCCGCGGCCGCCTGGCCCCGAGTCGGCGGCGCGAATGGACGAATCAACCTCGCGGTGATCGGCACCGGAGGGATGGGCAGCCACCACACCCGCAGCCTGACCGAACGGCGGGACCGCGACAACGTCGAGGTGATCAGGGTCTGCGACGTCTACCGTCGGCGGCTCAACCAGGCCGTTCGTATCATCGAGGGCAGCCCGTCCAGCGGAACCATGGAGTATCGAGAGGTGCTCGACGATCCCGCGGTCGATGCCGTCGTCATCGCGACGCCCGACCACTGGCACACGAAGATCGCGATCGAGGCCATGGACGCGGGCAAGGACGTCTACGTCGAGAAGCCGCTGTCCCTTACCGTCGAGCAGGCGATCCAGTGCCGCGATGCGGTGAAGCGCACGGGGCGCACGCTGCAGGTCGGTCCGCAGGGAACCAGCGAGGACCGGTTCTGGCGGGCGCGGGACGCGATCGCCGCCAATCGCATCGGCACGGTCACCTGGAGCCAGGGAAGCTACTGCCGCAACTCCCGGGAAGGACAGTTCAACTGGCACATCGACGAGGACGCCGGCCCCCACCAGCCCCGGGATGCCGAAGGCTACGTCTGGTGGGATCGCTGGCTGGGTTCCGACTGGTCGCTCGCGGAGCGCATTCCCTGGAACCCCGATCACTTCTTCCGCTTTCGCAAGTACTGGGCGTACAACGGCGGGGTGGCCACCGATCTGCTCTACCACAAGCTCGCCCCGCTGCTCCTGGCCATCACGGGACCGAACGGCGAGTATCCCCTGCGGGTCACGAGCGCCGGCGGTCTCCAGATCGAGAACGACGGACGGGACATCCCCGACAAGTTCATGATGACGGCCGACTACCCATCCGGCCACACCGTCCTGCTCGTCAGCGTGATGACGAACGACGTGGGGATCGACGATGTCATCCACGGACAGTACGGGACGCTCGGCCTGGACGACGATGTGCAGATCACCGAGCAGTCCGCCTGGGCTCCGGAGTTCCGGCGGATCAACGACGGCCTCTTCGTACACCGGGTCGTCCACGATGAAGATGGCCGCCGCCGGGATGATCCGCCCTTCGGCCGAGGCGGCTTTCGGATTCCCAGCCGCCCTCGCGCGGACCACATGCTGAACTTCCTGCAGTCGGTGCGCGGCGAATCAACGCCGAACTGCAACGTCGAACTCGGCTGTTCGACGATGGTGGCGATCAAGATGGGCGTCGAGTCCTACCGGAAGCGGCAGGTGCTCACGTGGGACGCGGCAACGGAGACAGTCCGAACCGAGGGGGTCTGAGCGCAGAGAGGAAGGTGGTGTGGCCAGGGAATGGGCAGGGGCGGGGGCAGGGATCGGTGCAGCCCTGCGACGCGGCGTTTGATCAGTCCTCGTCTTCCTTGGGCTTGAACGACTTGACCACCGCCTCCTGGACGTTCGGCGGCGTCCGCTCGTCGTGGCTGTACTCCATCGCGTACGAGCCGGTGCCGCCGGTCATCGACTTGAGCTGGCTCGAGTAGGTCATGACCTCGGACAGCGGCGCCTCGGCCGTCACCACGGCCTGATTCCCGGGCAGCATGTCCGTGCCCTGGATTCGGCCGCGTCGTCCCGAGAGATCGGAGGAGATGTCGCCGATCTGGTCGGCGGGCACGGTGATCTCCAGCGTGACGAACGGCTCGAGCAGCACCGGGCTGCGCCTTCTGCACCGCGTCGATGAACGCCTTGCGGCCGGCGGTCATGAACGCGACCTCCTTCGAGTCGACCGGGTGGTGCTTGCCGTCGTAGACGCTGACCTTGATGTCCTGCATCGGGTAGCCGGCGATCGCGCCCTTCATGCATGACCCGCCGAATGCCCTTCTCGATCGCGGGCAGGAACTGCTTGGGGATCGAGCCGCCGAACGTGTCGTCGACGAAGAGCAGTCCGTCGGTCGACCCCCTCCTCGTTGCCGTTCGAGCGGCTCGACGCGGAGGAACACCTCGCCGAACTGGCCGGCGCCGCCGGTCTGCTTCTTGTGGCGGTGGTGACCCTCGGCCTTGGTGGTGATCGTCTCCTTGTAGGCGACCTTCGGCGGCCGCGTCTCGACCTCGATGCCGTAGCGGTCCTTCAGCAGGCGGAGCTTGACCCGCAGGTGCTGCTCGCCGAGGCCGCGGAGCACGGTCTCGCCCGTCGCCTGCACCCGCTCGTACTCGAGCGTCGGATCCTCGGCGGTCATCTTGCGCAGCGCCTCGCCGATCTTCGTCTCGGCGCCCTTGCTCGTGCCCTCGATCGCCAGCCCGTACATCGGCGTCGGGGCAGCGGCAGCGGCTTCAGGTGCATGCTCTCGCCGACGTCGCCCGCGTGCAGCACGCTGTCGTAGTGGATCTCGTCGATCTTCGCCACCGCCCCGATGTCGCCCGCGATGATCTCGTCGACCTCGCTGTGGTCCTTGCCCTGAGCTTGAAGACGTGGGCGAGGCGGATCGGCTTCCTGGCCTGTCGTCGATCGAGGGATGCACGTCGGAGCCGACGTGTCCCTGGTGAACGCGGAACACGCACAGCTTGCCGACGTACGGGTCGGAGGCGACCTTGAAGACGTGCGCGACGGGCTCTTCTCCGAATCCACGTCGGCTCGCCAGTCCGTCGTCTGGCCGTCCTTGGTCAGCTCGAACGGGCGCGGATTGCCCTCGACGCGGGCTCGGGCAGAGCCGGGTGATGATGTCCATCAGCTCCTTGACGCCGACGTCCTCGCGGGCGGAGATGAAGCAGACGGGCACCAGATGGCCCTCGCACAGCGCCCGCTTGAAGGGGGTCGGGCAGCTGATCGGGACTTACCTCGCCCTGCTCGAGGTACTGCTCCATCAGCGCTTCGTCGACCTCGACGACCTGGTCGACGAGGCCGCTGTGGTAGCGGTTCGACGTCCCCGAGATCGCTCGCGCCCGTCGCCGCGGAAGCAGTCGACCAGCTTGCTTGCCGCCATCCGCGGGCAGGTTGATCGGCTGGCAGATGCTCCCGAACGTCTCCTGGATGCTGGTGAGCAACTCCGCAAGATCCGTGGCATTGTCGATCTTGTTCACGACGATCAGACGAGGCAGGTTCGCGCTCGTCGGCCCGCTTCATGACGCGGCGGGCGACCGTCTCGATGCCCGCGGTCGCGTCGATGACCACCACCGCGGTCTCCACCGCGGGAAGGACGCTGATCGTCTTCCCGAGGAAGTCCGCGGAACCGGGCGTGTCGATCAGATTGATATGCGCCCGCCGTGGTCGAAGTGGACGAAGCGCGCTGTCGATCGAGTTGCGGAACTCCTTCTCCAGATCGTCGTAGTCGCAGACGGTGTTGCCGTCCTCGACCCGGCCCATGCGGCCGATGACCCCGGCGTTGAAGAGCATGGCCTCCACCAGCGTGGTCTTGCCCGCTCCGGCACTGCCGAGGATGGCCACGTTTCGAATCGCATCGGTGGTATAGGCAGGCATGGATTCAGCTCCAGGAATCGGATCGCCCTGGCCCCGGGAGGCAGCGCGACCTCCGAAGGCTCGTGCAAGCCGCCGAATATAGCACCTGTTCCAGCTCCCTGCAGGCGGGCGATCGGGCCTCCCGGCCGAGCCCACGCCAGTCTGGCCGGGGGACCAGTACACTGGAAGCGAGCATGGCTGAGCCCGCTTTTCACGTCGTCCTGCTCAACCCCCAGATCCCGAACAACACCGGCAACATCGGCCGCACCGCGGCGGCCACCGGCTGCCGCCTCCACGTCATCCATCCCCTCGGCTTCGACATGTCGGAGAAGGCCCGGCGCCGGGCCGGTCTCGACTACTGGCACCTGGTCGACTGCCGCGAGCATGCGAGCTGGGACGCGTTCCTCGCCCAGGAGCGGCCGGCTCGCCTGTGGCTCTTCACGACCCAAACCGATCGCCCGTACTGGAAGGCGCGCTTCCGCCGGGGCGACTACCTGCTGTTCGGTCAGGAGAACTGGCGGCGTCTCGCCGGAGGTGCACGAGTGGGTCGCAACGACGCTTCGGCGAGGACGCCCGCGTCACGCTGCCGATGGTCGAGGGCGCCCGGAGCCTCAACCTCGCGACGGCGGTCTGCGCCGCCATCTACGAGGGGCTTCGACAGCTCCAGGATGGCGGGGCTCCCCGTCCCCCGTCGTGATCGGTGATCAGAGCGGTCAGTGCGGGAGCGGGAAGCTCGCGCACAGGCTGGCGCACCTCCTCGCGCACCTGATCACACGTCTGCGGGTCGCCGTTGCTGCCCAACACGCGGTCGAGCAGTTCGGCGACCTGCACCATCTGCGGCTCGGCCATCCCGCGCGTGGTCAGCGCGGGCGTTCCAAGACGAAGCCCGCTGGTCACCATCGGCGGCCGCGGGTCGTTCGGGATTCCGTTCTTGTTGACGATGATGCCCGGCGCTCTCCAGCCACCGTTCGGCATCCTGACCCGTGAGTCGCTCATCGCGCGGACGCAGGTCGACCAGCATCAGATGATTGTCCGTTCCCCCGCTGCAGAGGCGATAGCCGAGATCGACGAGCGCCGTCGCCAGCGCCGCCGCGTTGGCCACGATCTGGCGCGAATAGGTGGTGAATGACGGCTGCAGGGCTTCACCGAAGGCGACGGCCTTCGCGGCGATCACGTGCATCAGCGGGCCGCCCTGACTGCCGGGAAACACCTTCCGGTCGATCTTCTTCGCGATCTCTTCGTCGTCACTCAGGATCAGGCCACCGCGGGGGCCGCGCAACGTCTTGTGCGTGGTCGTGGTGACGACGTGCGCGTGGGGAAAGGGCGAGGGATGGACACCCGCGGCCACGAGCCCGGCGATGTGCGCGATATCCGCCAACAGGTACGCGCCGACCGCATCGGCGATCGCCCGGAAGCGAGCGAAGTCGATGATGCGCGGGTAGGCGGAATAGCCGCAGATGATCAGCTGGGGCCGGCACTCGCGGGCGATCCGCTCGATGGCGTCGTAGTCGAGTCGCTCGGTCTCGGGGTGCAGGTCGTAGTCGACGATCTTGTAGAAGGTTCCCGAGAAGTTCGGCTTCAGGCCGTGGCTCAGATGCCCGCCGGATTTGATGGGCAGGGAGAGCACCGTGTCGCCGGGCGCCAACAGCGCCATGAAGGCAGCGATGTTCGCGTCTGCGCCGAGTGCGGCTGCACGTTCGCAAAGCGACAGCCGAAGAGCTGCGTGGCCCGGGATCGGGCGAGGTCTTCGACCTGGTCGTGGAAGACGCAACCTCCGTAGTACCGCTTGCCCGGGTAGCCCTCGGCGTACTTGTTGGTCATCCAGGTGCCGACGGCGTGCATGACCGCGGTGCTGACGTGGTTCTCGGATGCGATCAGCTCGAGGGTGCTCGCCTGCCGCTCCGCCTCCTGGGCGAGCAGGTTGGTGACCTCGGGATCCTGTCGCTGCAGCATGTCGAGCAGCCCGCGGGACAGGTCGTCCAGCGGCACCGCGGCGAGCGATGTCGAGGCAGTCGTCATGCCCACATGGTATGCCATCTCGCCGATGCAGCAACGAGGTTCGAAGTTCGCCGGATCACGTGCTTCATCTGCCACTACCATAGGGTCGGTTGATCGAGGCGCCCCGGTCGAGCGAGCCGTTCCGGAGTGGGGCGACCAGCCAGAAGGGACAGGATCATGATTCAGCTTGCGGCGTGGTTGCTGCTCGGTTGGATGGCGCTGGCCGATCCACCGATCGTGATGGACGGCGTCTTCGAAGAGTGGCCGGGGCGCGAGTCGGCTCTCGAAGATCCAGAGGACGCGCAGGGCGGCGCGGCTGACGTGCGCCTCCTGCAGCTGACCAGCGACCGCGACTCCGTCTACCTGATGGTCGAGTTCGGCGCGGCGGTCTCGGTGCAGGGCCTCGACGGCACGGCGCTGCTCCTGCTGGATGCGGACGGGGATGAAGCAACGGGTGCGTCCGAAGAGGGCATGGCGGGTGTCGACTTGGTCGTTCAGCTGACGCCTCCGGATCCCTGGCATCCCGAACGGCCCGGCAAGGGAGTCGCCGTCCGCCTGACCGGCCTTGATCTTCCTGCCGATCGCCCGCTCACTCCCTACGACATCGGGTGGAGTTCCGCCCCCACCCACGCCGGACGCCGCTTCGAGTTTCGCATCGCCCGGGGCAATCCGGTCGCCGGTGCACCGGCCCTCTTCAAGGGTGAGCGCTTCCGCGCTCGGTTGGTCACGTTCGGCCCGGGCGGCGAGCTCGGCGACGAGACCGCGGTGCTGACGTACCGCTTTCGGCCCGAGGTGGAGATCGAACTGGGGTCGATCGAACAGCCCACGGACGATCCCCTTGCCCGCCGCGCCCTGACCGCACTGCCCTCACGCCCGCTGCGCGTGGTGAATTGGAATGTGGAGCTCGGTTCCATCGTCGACAAGCCCGAGCCCTTCGTCCGAGTCCTGCGAGCGCTCGATCCCGATGTGATCACGTTGCAGGAGCTGACCAATCGTCAGTCGGCCGAGGAGGTCGCGGCGCTGCTCAACGAAGGTCTCTCGCCCGATCGCTGGCAGGTCGTGTTCGGTGAGGGCGGAGGCAACTCTGCGCTGCGCGGTCGCCAGCCGGCTGCCCCTGGAGCCCTTTGAAGGGCTGCGTCTGGTCGCCGAGCCGAGCCAACCCGATCGGACCGTTCGCGTCGCGGGCGCGACCGTCCGCGCGAAGGACGCAGCCTGCTCGTCGTCTCGGTGCACCTGACCTGCTGCGGGCGACCGGGCGACACCCGCGATCAGAAGCGGCAGATCGAAGTCGAGTCGATCCGTGCGGCGCTGCAAGCGACGCTGCCGCCCGATCCGACGCTCGGGGTGATCGTCGTGGGCGACTTCAACCTGGTCGGCGAGCGCTATCCGCTGGACCTCATGGCGGACGGGCTCGACCGAGACGGTTCGATGGCCGAGATCGCGCCCATGATGCAGCTGGACGGTCGGACCAATGCCACCTGGGCCGATCCCGGTCAGCCCTTTGCCCCCGGTCGACTCGATTACCTGGTCTACTCCGACTCGAGCCTGGACCTGCAGGGCTCCTTCGTGCTGGACTGCCGCGACCTCGGTTCCGCCGCGCTCGCGAGATACGGACTGAGCGCGGATACGACCGCCGAGGCGTCCGACCACCTGCCGCTCGTGGCCGACTTCGCCTGGCGATCGCCGAAGGCCGCTCCCGCCGGCGAGGGTTTCCCCGGTCACGGAACAGAGCCCGTGCAGGGGCCGTGAGAGGACGACCGGGCGGTGACGGGGCCCCACCCGCCTTGTGAGCGAGGAAAGCGTGAAGTCGAACCGCACAACGATGATCACGATCTGGAGCCTGCTGGCCCTGCTGGTGGTGATCTGCGGGTCGGCCGGGACGCTGGGGCTGGGCTGGCTCTGGGTCCGGCAATGGGTCGCCTCGGGGACGAAGTTTCCCATCGGCGAGTGGGCCCAAGTCTACGTCCCGGACGGGGCCCGGCAGAGTCTGGTCTATTACGAGTCTGACTACGAGGTGGGACAGCAGTTCATGCGGCTGTACATGCGCGACGCGTACGGGGAGCGCTGACTACGCTCGGGTCCCGAGCGACGACAACGAGTTCGAGGTCGGCGGCCGGCAGGGAAGAGCCCTGTTCCGGCTCGATCTCGAAGAGGCTGGCCTGTACGACTTCCGCTGCGACAACCCGAACTATGCCTCCGACGACGAGATCCCCGAGTCGGATCGGGTGGTGTTCTTCAAGAGCCCAAACACACGGGCGGAGGTGCTGGGCACGCGGCGATTCATCATCGCCGTCTGTGGCACCATCACGATCGCGATCGCGCTGGCCCTCTACGTCGCGCACGGCGTCACGCTGACCCGCCGGGGGCACTTCCGCTCGCGCGCCGGCGAGGCGGCAGCCTCGGCGGTCATCGAGGAGGCGGGAGGTTCGCCGTGATCAGTCCTGCGGTCGATCGCTACGCACTCTTCGAGACCTTCACCGGTCCCTTCGTCCTCTGGGAGACGGACTCGGGGCGCCTGCGCACGGGCTGGCTCGACCGCGCACTCGAACGGGACCTCTCCCGCGCACGACTCGACCCTCGGCTCCGTCCGGACCTGACCATCGCGTTGCGCCGGTACTTCGCTGGGGAGGCAGCGGATTTTCCGAGAGTCGCGCCGAGCGACGGAACGGCGTTCCAGCAGCGCTGCTGGGACGCCTGTCGCCAGATCCCCTTCGGCCGCACGTGCAGCTACGGCGAACTGGCGAGCCGGGCCGGGGCGAGCCCCTTCGCGGCCCGGGCCGTCGGCCAGGCCCTCCGCCGCAACCCCCTGCCGATCATCGTGCCCTGCCACCGGGTGCTGGCCCGGGACGGCGCCCTGGGCGGCTTCGCCGGCAGCGACGATCCCGCCGGCCGGCCGTTGTCCCTCAAGCGATCCCTGCTTGCCCACGAGGGGGTTTCCCTCTGGGGCTCGGCGACGAACGCGCCGCATCCCGCCGGCGGGATTCGAACTTCCGGCGGCAGGTGCCAGTTCCATCGATAAGATGCCCTTTGAAGCGATTCAACAGGCGTCTGCCTCTGCTTCTTGCCTTCTCGAGAGCTACGAACAATGAACTTGACGATGGTCGGAACCGGATACGTGGGGCTCGTGACGGGAGCGTGCTTCGCCACGACCGGCTTCCGGGTGACCTGCCTGGACGTGGACGAGCGGAAGATCGACCTGCTGCGGCGCGGCCAGTCGCCCATCTACGAGCCCGGTCTCACCGAACTGCTGGCCCGGAACATCAAGGCCGAACGACTCACGTTCACCACGGACAAGGCGGAGGCGTACCGCGACGCCGACGTCATCTTCATCTGTGTCGGCACGCCCTCGGACGAGGCGGGATCGGCCGACCTCAGCCAGGTGATGCAGGCCGCCAAGGAGATCGCCGAAGAGCTGAAGCGAGCTCCCAAGGGCGCGCCGCCCAAGCTCATCGTCGTCAAGTCGACCGTGCCCGTGGGCACGACGCACCGCGTGCGGGACCTGATCCGCGCCGGCACGAGCACGCCCTTCATGATCGCCAACAATCCCGAGTTCCTGAAGGAAGGCGCGGCCATCGCCGACTTCATGAAGCCCGATCGGGTGGTGTGCGGCGTCGACGAGGAGGCGGCGGGCGAGATCATGCGCGAGCTCTACGAGCCCTTCGTCCGCCAGGGGAATCCCATCTTCGTCTTCGACGTCCGCTCTTCGGAGATGGTGAAGTACGCGTCCAACGCGATGCTGGCGTGCAAGATCAGCTTCATCAACGAGATCGCGAATCTCTGCGAGCACTACGGCGCCGACGTGCGCGCCGTCCGCGAGGGCATGTGCGCCGACGAGCGCATCGGCAACCAGTTCCTCTATCCCGGTCTTGGGTACGGCGGCTCCTGCTTCCCGAAGGACACGCTGGCCGTCGTCGGCATGGGACGGTCGGTCGGATTCGACTGCAAGCTGAACGCCGCGGTCCACGACGGTCAACCAGGACCAGCGGCGGCTACTTCTGGAACAAGGTGATCGACCACTTCGGCCCTCGCCTCGTCGGCCGCACGTCTGGCCTTCTGGGGCGTCTCGTTCAAACCCGAGACCGACGACATCCGCGAGGCCCCATCGGTCACGCTGATGAGGATGGCGATGCAGGCCGGCGCGACGGTGCGTGCCTTCGATCCCGTGGCCATGGCCAACCTGAACCGCGAGCTGCCGGAGGTCGAGACCGTCGACGACATGTACGCCGCCCTGACCGGCTGCGACGCGCTGGTGGTGTGCACCGAGTCGAACGAATACCGCAACCCCGACTTCGAGCGCGATCGCCCGGGAGCTCAAGACCAAGGTGATCTTCGACGGCCGCAACATCTACAAGCGCCGCCTGATGGAGCAACTGGGCTTCACCTACTACTCGGTCGGCCGACCGCCGGTGAACGCGGCGCGGAGCGAACTCGGCTCGTCCGTTCGCTCAACGACCTAGCCCGCATTTCTCACCAGCGGCTTCACCAGGGATGACTCAGGATTCGAGATCGGGACACAACGGGCTGGACCGGCTGCGCGGTCGGCAACGGTGCCACACACGGCATCGTCATACACCAGGCGAGCGTATCTTCACAGCACTGCCGAAGAGTGGCCAGAGCGCGAGGAGTCGTCCTTTCGTCGGAGCAAGCCATCGGCATTCTTGAGGTCCTTGAAGAACACGAGCTCGGGGAGTCGGGCAAGGTTGTTCACAACGCCCGTGAGTGCGAAGCCATGCTTGTGCAGCATGTGCTGCATGGCCAGGTTCTCGACGTTGTGAGATCCAGAGCTTCTCCTCGGTGGCGATCGACTCGAAGTGACGCAGCAGCGCCACTTCCAAGACCGCGATGGCGATGTTCGGGATGGACATAGAGCATCGCGACGAAGCGACGTTTGAAGAAGGACCGATCGAGGATCCCGAAGGCGAGGCGGTCAGCTTCGAATCCGGCGACGTAGCACTCCCCTGCACGAATGCAGTGATCCGTAACGGTGTTCCACTCGTCAAAGGACTTGAGTGTGGAGAA
The DNA here is from genome assembly GCA_963697235.1 of uncultured Planctomycetota bacterium. Taxonomy (GTDB): domain Bacteria; phylum Planctomycetota; class Phycisphaerae; order Phycisphaerales; family SM1A02; genus CAVONJ01. The sequence continues at coordinate 17,426 of CAVONJ010000015.1, read as the reverse complement.
GTCGTCCGGGTTGGCCTCGCGCACGAACATGCCTTTGGTACTCGACCAGCATCCTCACGACCTGTACAGCCGGCCCCCCCCGGCAGCGTCGGACTGACCGCAACGAGAACGGCGGAATGGTAACGGCACGCCGTCGCAGGTCCCCGAACGGTTGAGCGGGGCGGGTCGCCGGACCCGCCCCGCAGCTTCTGACCGCGTTCAGGGACAGGGGCCCCACGCCTCGATCACCCTGACGAGATCGCCGACCTCCACGACGCCGTTGCCGTTGATGTCCGCCGACGCGTCGTCGGAACCCCAGGCGGCAACCACCGACACGAGATCCAGCACGTCGACAACCCCGTCGAGGTTGCAGTCGCTCGGACAGGTCGACGGAAGGAAGCACGGCCCGGGATCGCACGTCTCGTCGGGGAAGAACTGACCGTCGGGACCGCACTGGGACGCCGGCCCCTCGAAGCAGACCACCGTGCCGTTGGGATCGACCAGGCAGCACGCACCCGTCGGCTCGCACACTGTCGGATCACACGGCCCGATCGTGAAGACGCCCCCGAGCACCGCGCACTGGTCGTTCGTGGTCTCGACGCAACCGCCCTCGGGCAGGCAGCACGCCGCCGGTGACGGTGCACGGCTCCGGATCGCAGTCTGCTCCCGGGAAGAACGCGAAGCCGCTGCACTCGGACTCCGGCACGACGATGCAGAACACGAAGCCGCCGGGATCGAGGATGCAGCAGGCACCGGTCAGCGCACACGGGTCGGGATCGCACGGCGTGTCGGGAAGGAACGTCCCGCCCAGCTGGGAGCACTCCGGCTCCGTCACCTCATTACAGATCTGCAGACCGCCGAATGTGTAGCAGCAAGCGCCGGTGCCGGGACAGTCCGGCGCGGTGATGCAGTGCTGGATGGAGCAGCATTCTTCGAGGTTGGCGTTGTGCACGGTGACGAGGAAGCACACCTCCTGGCCGGGGCTCGCCCCCAACACCGTCGTGCTCAGGTTCACCTGACCGTTCGGCGGCACCGATGGCAGATCGAAGTAGTCGGGGTCGAACGTCACTCCGGGCGTGAGCGAGAGGAGGAACGCGTGTTCCAGCACCTGCCCGAAGAGGTTCTCGATCGTGAACGAGTAGTCGAAGTCCACCGTGAGCCCGTCTGGCGAGCAGACCGGATCGTCGATCGACTCGGCCCGAATCTGGAGGCAGTCGCACGGCGGCAGCTCGACGCACGTCTCGATCGAGCAGCACTCCACCACGTTCTCATCGGTGAGGATGAGTCGGAAGCACACCTCCTCGCCGGGGTCGGCACCGCTGATATCCAGCTGGATTGTCGCCGTGGTCACGCCGTCGGGCGGCAGAGGCGGATTGAGTGGAATCACATTCGGGCTCAGCGTGACCGAGTTGTCGTTCGGTACGGTGGCGACGGCCGGAATCGAGCAACCAGTGGGCGGTGACACCCGAGCTGTTCTTGATGTCAAACGTGTAGGTGAAGTCGCCGTCCGTCTCGCACAGAAGCTCCTCGTCGCACACGGCCATGCAGCAGCCGCTCACCGTGAGCTGTCTCTGGGGGAACGGCTCCTGGTCCGCCTGCCCGTCCGGCCCGATCCACTCCACCCGCGCCGAGGGGTCGTCGACGTCGTATTGGCCACAGTCCTCGGCGGTCACCTCGAAGTTGATGCGGTAGAGATCGTCGTTGTGCATCTGGTGCACGAACATCGAGACGGAGTTGCCGGCGAGCACCGGGGCCTCGTTGGTCTGGTCGAAGCCGATGGTGCCGGGGATGTACTCCACCGAGAGGATCTGCGTGACCTCCAGGGGGAGCATGACGGCCTCGAGGATGTTGATCTCCCGGGCGCAGATGTTCGCAACGTGGTTGAAGCAGACCCCGAACACGTCGTCGGCCTCGAAGACCGCCGGCTCGTGGAAGTGCAGCGGATCGCCGCTGGGATCCCTCGAGGGAACAGCCAGTTGGAGCAGGCTTGGATCGGGAAACTGATCGTCGAGCGGGCCGTAGCTGATCGTCATGATCGTGGTGCCCTCCGCCCGCGCCTGCAGCGCGGCTGCTTCGGTGCCGCCGGCGGTGTCGATGCCGTCGGAGAGGAGGATGATCTTCGGCACCGCCCCCGCTCGCCCGTTGCTCATCAGGTGCTGGTGGGCGGTCTCGATCCCGTCGGCGATGGGGGTCGTGCCGCCAGGGTTGCCCGGCACATCCGGAAGGGCCAGGATGTCGGCGATCGTCCCCTGCCGATCGAAGGACAGCGCCCGCTCTAGTTCGGCCTCACCGCCGAACGTGACGAGCCCAACCTGGTCCTGCAGGCCCAGCTCGTCCACGAAGGCCGCGGCGAAGGCGACGGCGCCGAGGAGCTTCATCGTCGCCTCGGTGTCCATCGGGTCCCCCATCGTCTCCGACGTATCGATCACGATCATGACATCCAACGGGAAGACGTCGTTGGTCGTCTTCTGGCTCTCGACCGACACGGTCACGGTGGCCGTGCCACCGGCCGAGATCTCGCTGGGATTCACGGCCTTGCTCGTCAGCATGTCGTCGGCGCTGACGATTCCCGTACAGACGGTGAGCGCGACGAACCCGGCGATGACGGATCCAGGGATGTTGAGTCGGTCCATGTGTGATCTCCTGATGCGGGGTGGCAGATCGATCGCCGGCGCGGGCCCGCGCACCTCGGCGCCGGGCTGTCTCCGGACGGTCCGCTTCACTCTGCGCGGCGGGCGGAGATCTCTCGGCCGAAATCGGCGGATGCGCAAAAAAGTCTCACCTCCATGCCTCCGTTGCCGGCACAGAGTATCCGGGCACAATTCTTTGGCGGCTTGCCTGCTCAAGGGATCCGCCGCCGAGCCTCACCAGCTCGGATAGGTGTGCCCGTCTATCTCGTACTCGAGCCGGTACTGGTCTGGTGCAGGGAGCGAGCCCTTGTGCTTCTTCCCGTACTGCCCGTCGCTGTCATCCTCCATCCACTCGTTGAGCCACCAGGTGGTTTCCAGCTCGGTGGAGAAGAACGTCTCCCCGGTATCCGGGAAGGTCAGCGAGAACTTGATCTTGAAGTCGTGGCCGGACCTGTAAGGCCACCACTCCCATCTCCAGAGCGGATCGAATGCATAGTCCTTGAAGAAGTCCTTGCGTCGGTAGTACACACCGACCTCGGCTCCGATGCCACCCGGATAGTTCGCGAAGCGAAGGAACTTCGGGCATCGGCCCTTCCAGAGCTGTATGACCACGTCGTAGCCGGTCTTCTCCGAGAGAACCGGATCATCGAAGCAGTACGTCGGGTATCCGCTCCACTGGAGCGCGGCGAAGCATTGGAATTGCCCCCAGAACTGCTTCCACGAATCCGTTGTCTCGTTGTACCAGTATCCACTGGCGTCCTGATAGCGGCGTACGAAGTCCGCCAGCATCGCGGACACCTCGTCGGCGCCCCCGCCGACGACACGTTGTGGACCGTGTCCCCGATCTGCAGTTCGCCCTGCTTGTTCGCCAGCAGCATGAAGGGCGGCATCGACGCAACGTGTTGCGGCTCATCGATCGCGGCCACAGCCGACGTGAACCCCCGCAGCTTCTTGATGCTCGCCAGGTCTTGGGTGGCGGCAATCTCTTGCAACACCTTCAAGACCTCGTGCACATCTCGGAATTTCAGGCACTCTTGTTCGATCACACTCATGACGATCCTCGCTTCAGCGAGGGGACAGATCTATTTGCCCGAAGACGGACCAAGTAGATCTGTCCTCCAGACCAACTTGAACACCGGTTTTCCACGATGCCAACTCGCTCATCCCAAGTTCCGAGATGCCGATTGGCAATTCAACCACTAAGCCGCTGTGGTAAAGAGACTTGGTGTATCAAGAAAGATATTTTGCTGTGCTCTGGACGGCCGGTGCAGGGGCCGAATGGGCGTTACTGGACTCGAACCAGTGACTTCTGCCGTGTAAAAGCAGCGCTCTAGCCAACTGAGCTAAACGCCCGGGCGTTCCATGCTATGTCGTCTACGGCGTCGCTGCCGCTGTGGTGCGGCGGTCGATGTGCGGCTCTCGATCAGGCCGACGGAACCGGCACCCGGGAAGCGGCGGATTGATTGAGAATGCGCCGCGGCGGTATCCTTCGCGGTTTCGAGGTGGCCTGCATGATCGCGTTCGTGCGCAAGCAATTGAGCGGTACGACCCTGACGGTGCTGACGGCCCTCACGATCCTCGTGCTGGCCGCCGCCGGCTGCGACAACGTCGAGCGGGCCGGACCGCAGCCGACGCCTTCCCGGGCGGATACCGGCATCGAGCTGGACGTTCCCCAGATCATGCGGGGTACGGTGGCCTCGGAGACGATCATCCGCGGCTATCCCCAGGCTGGCGATCCTGGATCGGGCCAGGTGATCGTCCGCGGCTACGGTCTGGTGGTCGGCCTCGCGGGCACTGGTTCCCGCGACATCCCCCCGGACCTGCGGGCCCACATGCTGCGCGAGATGACCCGCCGGGGCCTCGGCAGCGAACGCACGGGATGGGGACAGCTCTCCCCCGAGACCGTCCTCGATTCCCTCGATACCTCCAGTCGTGGTCGTCGAAGCGATCGTCCCCCCGGGCGCCGAGGAGGGAACCCGATTCGACGTGCGGGTGTACGCGGATCCCCGCACCGGCACCACGAGCCTGGAGGGCGGCCGCCTGTACACCACCGATCTGCGGCCCGGTGCGCTCCAAGTGGGTGGCGGGCAGACCTTCGCCCTCGCCGCCGCCAGCGGGGCGATCTTCGTGAACCCCTTCGCCGAACCCAACGCCACGAGCTTCGACACCGTGGACCGGAACTCGGGTCGCATTCTCAACGGCGGCGTGGTCCTGAAGGACATGCCCCTGAAGCTCCAGCTGATCACCCCGAGCCACGCGCGGGCGGCCCAGATCCAGAACGCCATCAACACCAGGTTCCCGAAGGAGCGGGGACAGCGGGATCCCACTGCTCGGGGCGAGTCGGACGAGCTCATCGCGCATCACGGTTCCCCCCTCCTACCGCGACAGCACCGATGAGTTCGTCGCCCTCGTTCAGCACGTCACGGTCCGGCAGGTGAACCCGGAAGCGGTCGCGATGACCGTTCGCCGCTCGCTGCTCGCGGACCCCGCCGCCGCCCCCACCGCGTCGCTCCGCTGGCAGGCTCTGGGCAACCGCTCGCTGCCGGTCATCCGCGATCTCTACGACTCCGCCGACGAACTTCCCCGGCTCGCTGCCCTCAGCGCCGGCGCCAAGCTGAACGACGGGCTGGTCGTCCCGCACCTGATCGAGATGACCGAGAGCGGCTCCTACGACGCGTGCCAGCAGGCGATCGAGCTGCTCGCCGGGATGCCGATCAATCCGCAGATCGACGCCGCTCTGCGCAATCTCCTCGACGACGAGGACGTCGACGTGCGGCTGGCCGCCTACGAGGCCATGATCAAACGCGGCGATCCCTATCTCGGCCGATACAACGTGGAGGGCAAGTTCGTCCTGGACGTGGTCGACTCCGACTGGCCGATGATCTACATCACTCAGGCCGGCCAGCCGCGCATCGTGATCTTCGGCCAGGATCTTCACATCATCGAACCATTGGTCATGCAGGCGTGGTCCAATCGGCTGATGATCAAGAGCGAGCCGGGCGAGGAGCAGATCGAGGTCTACTACCGCGGCGAGGAGGACATGCAAGGTGCCATCCACCGCGTCGAGCCCCGCCCTGCCCCTCTTCATCGACTTCCTCGCCAATCGGACGACGGTCGAAGACCAGTCCCCGGGCCTGGATCTCTCCTACGGTCAGACCGTCGGGGCCCTGCATCAAATCTGGAGGCAAGGCTTCATCAACGCCGATTTCAAAGCCGAGCAGGATCGAATCCTGGCCGCCATTCTCCGGCAGGAGCGGGAGTCCGACGTGCCGGAGCGACCGGAGTTCGCCACCACGCCCACGGAGGATCTTGGTGCCGACGAACACATTCCGCAGCAGTGAGGTCGGCTGTCCTCGAGTGGCGAGGCTCCTCCAAGGCGCCCAATTCAACGACAACCGCGTGCGATGGCCGCACCGTCTGGTTCCCCTTCGGGTAAGCATCTGCGCTTGACTTGGGGTCTACTATTGACCCGTGAATCGTTCGCTGCGATCGTTCTACCGTCCGGTCCAAGGAAGGGACCGGGGCATGACAGGAGGTCACCGCCGCATGCGGCTTGCCAAGATCACGGTCGCGGGCTTCAAGTCCTTCGCCGACCCCACTGAGTTCCAGTTCGACGCCCCCATCATCGGCATCGTCGGTCCCAACGGCTGCGGGAAGTCGAACGTCGTCGACGCCATCAAGTGGGTGCTCGGAGAGCGCTCCGCCAAGAGCCTGCGCGGCGATGCGATGCTCGACGTGATCTTCGCCGGTTCCGCCGCCCGGAAGCCCCTGGGGGCGGCCACCGTCACCCTGACCTTCGACAATCCGATCGTGCGGCCCCAGGCCGACGATCCGGTGCTGCGCCGTTTCCTCGCCGTCGACACCGAGCAGGTGGACGTGACCCGCCGGCTCTACCGGGACGGCCAGAGCGAGTACCTCATCAACGACCGCAAGTGCCGCCTCCGCGACATCCGCGAGCTCTTCATGGACACCGGCATCGGGACCCACGCCTACTCGATCATCGAGCAGGGCCGCGTGGACGCGATGCTGACGGCCAACCCCGTACGAACGGCGGTCGATCCTCGAGGAGGCCGCGGGCGTCGCCAGGTTCAAGGCCAGGAAGATCGAGGCGCTGCGGAAGCTCGAGCGGACGGAGGTCAACCTCGTCCGCGTGCGCGAGCAGCTCGCCAGCACGGAGCGGCGTCTCAAGGTCGTCAAGCGCCAGGCGGCGAAGGCCCGCCGGTTCCGGGAGCTCGATGAACGGTACCGCCAGCTGCGGCATGACGTCGCGATGGATCAGTACCACGAGATCCGCAGTGAGCAGGAAGAGCTGACCGGACGGGCGGAGACGCTGGAAGCGCAGCGGAGCCAGATGGTCGCTCGCCTTTCGGAGTTGGAGGACGCCAAGCAGAGCGCCGAGATCCACCGCCATGGCCTGCAGAACAAGCTTCGCGATGATCAGCAGACGCAAGTCGAACTGACCGCGACCCGTCGCCATGCGGAGCAGCGGGTGGATATGACCGAGCGGAACATCGCTGAAGCGCGGCAGCACATCCTGGACGATCGCGGACGCGGCGACGCGCTCGCCCAGACCCTTGCCGATCTCGAGCGCGACTTCGGCCTGGCCCACGAGCAGATCGCCGCCGCGGCCGAGAGGGTGGCGGACACCGAGCGGCTCGTCGCCCGACTGAGCGAAGAGCGCGCGGAGCTGCAGCAGGTGGCGCTGGACGTCCAGGAGCAGTTCGAGCGCGCCCGCGAGACGTTCGAGCGCGACGGACAGCAGCTGAGCCAGCTCGAGGGCCAGCTCCAGTCGCTCGGGGCTCGCGCTGCGGAGCTCGACGAGCAGGTCGAGCGACTGGCCCGTCGGTGCGCGGAGCTCGAGGAAGAACGGGAAACGAATCGAAGCGCGCAGCAGCTCGCCACCGGGCAGCTCGAGGAGGCGAAGATCCGCGGCAGCGCGCTGGAACAGGAGCTGCTCGAGCAGGAGCAGGCAGCCGCCACGCTGGGAGAACAGGAAGCGGAGATCACGCGGCAGCTCAGCGATCTGCGCCACGAACGAGCGGCGGCGGAATCTCGCCGGCACCTCCTGGAAGAGATGCACGAGGCCCGGGAAGGGCTGGGCGAGGCCGTCAAGCTGGTTCTCGACCAGCCCGATCAGTTCCCCGGTGTGCGCGGACTGCTGGCGGACGAGATCGACACCAAACGCACCCACGGTCCGCTGATCGAGGCCGCGCTCGGCGAGAACCTGCAGCTGCTCGTGGTGGACAGCGTGGCCGCCGCACGCGATCTCCGCGACCGTTTGGCCGACGTGCCCGGATCGCTCGGCGTCGTCATCAACCAGTGGCCCGAGCCTGACGAGCCGGCTGTCGTGCCCCCGCGCTGGCTCGGCCTGGCCACGCCATTGCTCTCGCTCATCCAGGTGCGACCGGATGCTGCAAGTGCCGTCGCCCGCCTGCTGGGCCGGACAGTGCTCGTCAACGATCTCACGACCGCCCTGCGTCTGCGGAATGGCGCCGGCACCAGCTTCCGTTTCGTCACCCGCGCCGGCGAGGTGCTCGAGCCGGACGGCCGCATCCTGACCGGCACTCGGACCGCCTCCGCGCGGACGGGCTGGCTGACCAGACGCCTGGAGATCGACGAACTGCGCCGCGTGATCGCCGGCATCGATGACCGGCTGGCCGTCGCCAACGAGGCCCTTCGCCGGCTGCTCTCCGACGCCGAGCAGCGGCAGCAGGAACGCGAGGCCCTCGAGGAACGACTCCACCGGACGCGACACGCCGTCGTCGAAGCGCAGTACCAGATCCAGCGCCTGACCAATGACGAACAGCGCATCGAGCGCGAACAGAACTCCGCCGCCTCGGAGCGCGAACAGATGCAGCGCCGCTCCGAAGACTTCCGGCGGGAGCGGAGCGACCTGCAGGAACGCTTGGACGCGCTCGCCCAGCGTCGCGACGAGCGACGGTGTGAGTGCGAGGAAGCGGACCGGCAGCGCCGCGAGTGCCAGTCTCGGGCCGAAGCCGCGCAGGAGCGATTGACCGAAGCGAAGGTCGAACTCGGCCAGCTCAGCGAGAAGCTGGAGGGGGCTCGACGGGAGCGCCGACACATCGAGCTGGCTCGGGACGAGACCGCGCGCCAGCACGAGGCGTGCATGAGCCAGCTTCACCGCCGGCTGTCGCAGATCGAACAATACGAAGCCACGATCGCCGATGCCCAAGCGGAAATGGAACGGGCCGAGCGCCAGATCCAGGAGCTCGCCGAGGCCTCGCAGGCGACCGAGACGATGCTCGCCGACGCCGACCGGAATCTCGAGCAGGCCGCATCGCTTCTGCTGCGCGAGCGAGAGATCGCCTCGGACCTCGAACGGCGGTACCACGAGGCGGAGATGAGTCGCCGCGAGGTCGAGGTCAAGCGCGAAGCGCTCGAAGAGCGCATGCTCGACGAGCTGGAGCTCGACTTGACCGAGGCGTATTCCGCGTATCTGCTCGAGCTTCCGCCGGAGGAACTCGCGATCGACCGTTCCGCCGCTCAGCTGGAGATCGAGGAGCTGCGCCGGGAGATCAAGGGGCTGGGTCCGGTCAATCTCGAGGCGATCGACGAAGAGTCGCAGCTCGAGGACCGAAACCACGATCTCATCCGGCAGGTCGAAGACATCGACGACGCCCACCGCCAGCTCAAGTGCCTGATCGACGAGCTCGACACGAAGAGCCAGCAGCGCTTCACCGAAACATTCAACACGATCCGCGAGAACTTCGCCGGTCCGCAAGGCATGTTCCGCAAGCTCTTCGGCGGCGGCAGCGCCGACATCATGCTCCTCCCCGACGAAGAAGGGAAGATCGACTGGCTGGCCTCCGGCATCGAGATCAAGGCGAAGCCGCCGGGCAAGGAGCCCCGCGTCATCAGTCAGCTCTCCGGCGGCGAGAAGACGATGACCGCGGTGGCCCTGCTCATGGCGATCTTCAAGTCCAAGCCTTCCCCCTTCTGCATCCTGGACGAGGTCGACGCCGCCCTCGACGACGCCAACGTCGAGCGGTTCGCGGCGATCATCGCGCAGTTCCTGGACGCGAGCCACTTCATCGTCATCACGCACAACAAGCGCACGATGGCCGCGTGCGACCGCCTCTACGGCGTCACGATGCAGGAGCGCGGCGTCTCGCGGCGGGTCGCGGTCAGGGTGGAGCACGTCAACGCCGACGGAACGCTCGATCAGGCGGCGCTCGACGCAGCGACGGATCCCGTGGAAGCTCAGGCACTCCCGCAGTCCCGCGAATCCCAACCCCCGTCGGCAGCGCCGCTGACGGCGACGACGACCAGGCGGAAGAAGCAAACGGCCGCCCCAACGCCCGAGCCAACGACGGAACCACCGCTGGTGGAGACGACCATCTCCCCCTCCTTGCGCGAGCAGCTCGAAGCCGCCTGGGAGTAGGCGGCGCGCTATCCGTCCGCGCTGCAGCAGCGCTGGGCAAACTGCGTTGCCGCTTCGATGAGCTGGGCAAGGGCGGGGCTGGGCAGGGCCCCTTCCGACACCGGGTTGGGCGTGTTGAAGACGTGATCGGCGTCCTCGATGACCAGCGTTTGCGCACGCAGGGCCGCCGCCGAGAGCTCCTGGGCACATCGCACGGGGACCGTCTCGTCGCGGGCGCCGTGAATGACCAACAACCGGCAGCGGATCGAGCTGACCAGCGAGAGCAGGTCGTGCATCATCGGCGTTTCGAGCTGCTCCTGGACGTAGCCCCGTCCGACTCGCAGCTCCTGTCCCGTGCGGGAGGAGGGCGAGACGAGGTAGCCATCCCGCATCAGCTGCTCGATCTGTTCATCGGTGAGCGAGTTGCAGCTGCTCGGCGCCGCCGCGGTCACGATGCCCCTGGGGGCGGGGAAGGACGGATCGGTCGCAAAGCGACCCGCGGTGAGCAAGACGCTGACGCCGCCGCGCGAGTGGCCGAAGAGCACCTGCGGCAGTCTCGCGCCGGCCAGGTCACCATGGTGCGTGGCCTGGATCACCGTCCAGACGTCCGCGACCTGCTTGTTCCACGTGTCGGCGCAGAAGAGGTCGGGTCGAGCGAAGGTCTCGATCTCGTTGGTCATCCCGCTGTGGCTGAAGTTGAAGCGGTGCGCGATGAACCCGGCATCCGCGAATGCCGCGGCGATCACCGGCAACATCCCGTAGTCCTTGTACCCCTTGAAGCCGTGCGCGATCAGCACGATCCCATGGGGATCGCCTTGCGGGTGGTGGCAATTGCCGAGGATTGGCTCTCCCTCGGCGCCCTGATCTCCCACGGCTGACTGGTGAAGCTGCTCATGAATTGGGCGGGGTTGCATCGTCGCGGATCGCGCCGCGGAACAGAAGGTAGCACACGGTTCCCCCCACGCCAGCCGGCATGCCAGGATCATCGTGCGGAACGACGCGCACAGAACGGAACGAGCCGACCATCCCGACGACGCCGATTCTCGCCGCTGGTTGACCCTTTCGCCGGCCCGGACAACCATACGCCATGCCGCAAGCCCCTCCGCTCGAGCTGGATGCCGTGATCTTCGGCGGAGGGGCGGCCGGGCTCTGGCTCCTCAGCGAACTCGTCGACCGGGGATTCGCCGCCATTCTGCTGGAAGCGGGCGAGTTGGGGAGCGGCCAGACCATCGCCAGCCAGGGAATCATCCACGGCGGCTTGAAGTACACGCTGTCCGGACTGCTCACGCCCTCCGCCACGGCGATTCGCGACATGCCGCTGCTGTGGCGACGGTGTCTGGCCGGGAAGCGCCGCCCTCACCTGACCCGCACGCGCTTGCGCAGCGAGTTCTGCTACCTCTGGCGAACCTCGGGCCTCGGAGGACGGGTCTCCATGATCGGCGCGGATGGGACTGCGCATCGCGCCATCGCTCTTGTCTGCCGAAGCCCGACCTGCCGCCCTGCTCGAGTGTCCCGGAGACGTGGCTCGGCTGGACGAACAGGTCATCGAACCGGAGAGCATGCTGCGCGACCTGGCGGATCAGCAGCGCGGCCGGGTGCTGAAGATCGACTCGAACAGCGGCCTCGAGTTCGTGTGCCGGGGACCCGGCGAAGTCGAACTGATTCGATTGCTCGATCCCGAGAGCGGGGCGCCGCTGGATCTGCGACCCGGTCGGGTGATCTTCACTGCCGGTGCGGGAAACGCGGCGTTGCGGGAAATGACCGGTCTCGACGGTCGGACCATGCAGCGCCGCCCGTTGCACATGGTCATGGTTCGGGGAGCGCTGCCCCCGCTGAACGGCCACTGCGTGGACGGGGCCTCGACCCGGGTGACCATCACGTCGACCGTCGATTGCCAGGACCGGGTGCTCTGGCAGATCGGCGGACAGCTCTCGGAGCTCGGTGCGACGATGAGCCGCGAACAGATCATTGAGCGCGCCCGGGAGGAGATCGCGGAGGTCCTGCCCGGTATCGACGTCGAAGGCGCCGCGTGGGCCAGCTACTGCGTCGATCGCGCGGAGAATCGCACCGCGAGTGGCCGCCGGCCCGATTCGCCCGCGTTCAGCCGCGCGGGGAATACCGTCACCGGTTGGCCGATCAAGCTCGCCCTGGTTCCGGTGCTCGTCCAGCAGATCGTCGAAGACTTGGGCACGCCCGCCGCGGTCGCGCTCCGCCATGACGCGACGGCCTTGGATCGCGTCCAGTCCTGGCCCCACCCCGCGGTGGCGCTCCCTCCATGGGAAAGGTGTCCGTCATGGAGCTGCGCACCCTAGGCCGCTGCGGACTTCAGGTCAGCCCCATCGGCTTCGGGGCCTTCAAGATCGGCCGCAACGTCGGGATCAAGTACGCCCAGAGCTACCCGCTGCCCGAACCGCACGCGGTCGATCGACTGCTCAACGGCGCGCTCGACCTGGGGATCTGCTACATCGACACCGCGCCCGCCTACGGACTGAGCGAAGAACGAATCGGCCGCAGCCTGGCCGTGCGCCGGGATGAGTACGTGCTGTCCAGCAAGGTCGGCGAGACGTTCGAAGACGGTCGATCCACCTATGACTTCTCCGCCGCCGCGATCGAAGCGAGCGTGCACCGCAGCCTGGAACGTCTGCGCACCACGGCGATCGACCTGCTCTTCATCCATTCCGACGGACGAGACCTCGAGATCCTGGAGCACAGCGACGCCGTCCCCACGCTGCTGCGGCTGAAGGAACAGGGCGCGGCTCGGGCCGTCGGCTTCTCGGGAAAGACGCCGGAAGGCGCGCTCGCCGCCCTGAGCTGGGCCGACGCGCTCATGGTCACCTATCACCAGACCGATCGCTCCCACGAGGAGGCGATGCGCCGGGCAGCCGCGGCGGGTGTGGGTGTGGTCGTGAAGAAGGGGTTGGCATCCGGACGGCTCGACGCGGCCGCTGCGATCCGATTCGCGCTTCGCCAGGAGACCGTGGCCAGCCTCGTCATCGGGAGCCTGAGCCTCGAACACCTGAAGGCGAACATTGCCGCCGCCGATTCACTGCGCGGATCAGCGCTGACGAGCCGCGCCGCGTCCTCGCCCCCGTCCACTACTCACGTCCCCGGCTTCTTCGGCGAATCCTTCGGGATGACCAGCTTCATGCCCACCTTGAGTCGGCCGGGGTCGGCGCCGATCAGCGTGCGGTTGGCCTCGTAGATGGGTCGCCACCTGGATTCGTCACCGTAGACGCGCTTGGCGATCCCGCTCAGGGTGTCGCCGCTGCGCACCTCGTAGGTGGTCTTCCCGCCGTTCGTGGTCGCGGCGGCGGACGGATCGCGGCGGGCGTCGCGTGGTGGCAATCGCAGCAAGTCGCCCGGCGCAGGCGGTTCGGATCGATGCCGGGGTTGGCCTCGCTGATCAGATCCCACCGGTTGGCGTCGTCGAACCACGCCTCCGCGATCGAGCTCAGCGTGTCGCCCGGCTTCACGAAGTAGTCCGTGAACTTCGAGGCGACAGTCGGAGCCTTCGGCGCGGGGCGAGCAACCGGTGGCTCGCGGGTGGTGGCCAGCTCCGACAGCGCCGTGGCCGGCAGCAAGGATGATGAGGAGCGATCGGCCGTCTTCACGGCCTCTTCAGCAGCGGGTGTCCTGGGCGGAAGCGCGGCCCCGGAGGCCGGGGTTGACTTCGTGCGCTCGGCGACTGGAGTGGTCTTGTCGCTTCCGTTCGCGGCAGCGACGGACTCGCTGAGCAGGCCTCCGCTCGGCGGCAGGACCGTGGCGGACGCCGTTCGGTCCGTGTCGGGGCGCCCCGGCTCCGACCGCTCCGGTCGTGCCGTCGACCTGCTCGACTTGATCACCGGCTCCTGGATTCTCGACGCCGGCGGCTTGGTCGCCTGGCCCGTGCCGAGCGGACCCGCGGAGTCGAGCAGCAGCGGCTCGGGCTCGTCCGAGATGACGACCGTGTAGTAGAGCACCGATGCGGCCACGAGCAGGGCAAAGACAGCGAGAAAGACCTTGGTTCCGCTCGACATGGCTCGATTCCCTCGCGTACGGGCGCGGTGAAGCTTGATTCCCTTCATGTCATCGGCCATTCGTGCGCACGTTGATCGAAATCGAACTCGCCCGCCCTTCCGAGCCGCCGACATGAACGAAGACCCCCCCGGCAAGTGCCGGTTCGGATCTTCCCTGAGCACTCTTCTTCGCTTCCCTCCCCCGTGCTCGTCGCTTCACCAGGATCATTCATGAGCTTCGTGGCGAGAGCGGCTCGGAACCGTTCGCCGCAGAAGGTTCATGGAGAGCCGGGTTAGGCCGTCGTCGTCGCCACCTCCGGCGTCACCATGGGTTGATCTCCACGGCCGCCGCGCCAGACCAGCGGCGCCGCGATGGCGATGGAGCTGTACGTTCCCACCACGATGCCCACCAGGAGACAGAAGGTGAACGGACGAATGCCGCTGCCGCCCTCGGAGTACATGATGGCGACCGCAATCAGCGTCGTCCCCGAGGTCAGCAGGGTCCGGCTGATCGTCTGATTGATCGACCTGTTGACGATCTCCGCCGACGCAAGCGGACGCTTCCCGCGGTTCTCTCGAATTCGGTCGAGGATGACGATCGTGTCGTTCAGAGAATACCCGATGATCGTCAGCAGGGCCGCCACGACGCCGAGGTCGATGCGGAAGTCCTCGACGCCCAGCCAGTGTCCGAGGACCGTTCGTGAGATGAGCGCGCTGATGGCCAGCAGGCCAAGAGAGATGATGACGTCGTGCATCAGCGCCACGATCGCGGCCGCGGAGTACCAGAAGGAGCCGAAGCGGACCCAGATGTAGACCAGGATACCCAGCAGCGAGAGCACGACCGCCACGATGGCCTGGGCGGAGAGCGTCTCGGCAACGGCGGAGGAGAAGCTGCTCACCTGCTGCAGGCTCGATTGCCGCTGCAGCGCCCCGGAAACGAGCCTCCATTCGGGCTCGGCCAGCTGTCCGTACCAGACGTCCGAGTCGACCTTCAGAGCGCTGAGGTTCGGCTCCGAGACCATCACGACGGCGTCTCGGTACTCCCCCTCGAGATCGGTGGGATTGACCGGCGTGAGCCCGACCACCTCAGTCCGGCGACCGGCGGTCGACTGGAAGTCCGGCTGGTTGCGCATCTGGTCGATGCGATCGGCGATCTCCTCCAGCCGGGCCGGCGGCGTGATGTCGCGAAGCACGATGGCCACTCCGCCGAGGAACTCGGGAGCCCGCACGGCCAGCCCGGGCTCGTTGATCATGCGCCCGAGGTCCGGATCCTCGACGGAGAAGACGTAGTTCGCCGCACTGGGATCTTCGACGCCGACGAAGCGCCGGGCCACGGAGATGTCGATCTGGTCCTCGAACTCATCGACCAGGGCGTCGACCACGATGTCCGTGATGGCGGCGTCGTCAGCCAGCCCCTTCGGGTTGGCGACCTTGATCTGGAAGCTCGGCGCCGCGACCTGCCCGTCGATGAGCCGCGTCTCGCCCAGCGTCAGCACGTCAGCGTTGCGCAACTCGCGAAGAATGATCAGGCGCGTCTTCTCTTCCGGGTCCGTGACGCTGGCGGGATCGGCGTTGGCCCCGATCGCCTGGACCCGCCGCTCCACCTCGGTCTGCGGCAGCCAGAGCCTGACGAGCTCTCCGTTGGCTCGCGCACCGGCTCCCGCGTCCCCGGCTGGAGTTCCACACCGGTGACCATCGTGGCGGTGACTCCGCCGCGGAACTCCGTGTCGAACATGTCGACGCCGCGCAGGTTGATCAGAACCAGGGACACCACGATCGCGTACCGCTCAGCGTCAAGAAGATCTTGCGCAGGCCGATCCAGTTGATGTTCGGCTCGAGGACGCGGTGGATCGCGGGGAACACGGTCGGCAGCATCGTCAGCCGAGTGACCTTGAAGACGTCGAGGTACAGCGTGTAGATGACTCGCGTCACGAACAGCGCCGTGAACAGCGTGGCGCAGATGCCGATCGTCAGCGTCAGGGCGAAGCCCTTGACCTCCGTCGTCGCGGTCTTGAAGAGCACGAGACAGACGATGAGGTTGGTGACGTTGGCGTCGATGATCGTGCTGAGAGCCTTGCTGTAGCCCAGGCGGACCGCGCCGCGAAGGTCGTCCTCGCCGGCGAACAGCTCCTCGCGGATGCGCTCGTAGATCAGCACGTTCGCGTCCACCGCCATGCCGATCGTCAGCACGATGCCCGCGAGCCCCGGGAGCGTGAACGTGCCGTCGATCATCGCCATCACGCCGAAGATGATGATGCCGTTGGCGAGCAGCGCGATGTCGGCCACGAGGCCGGCGAAGAAGTAGTAGCACAACATGAACACCGCGACCGCGATGATCGAGATGATGAAGGCCTCTTGTCCGCGCTTCAGGTTGTCCTCGCCGATCGAGGGGCCGAGCGTGTTGATGGCGATCGGCTCGGGGCTGAGCCGCGCCTCCAGCGAGCCTGCGGCGAGCACGCGGATGAGGTAGTTGATCTCCGTCTGCGAGAAGTTGCCCGTGATGATGCCGCTGCTGCTGATCTGGCTCTGGAGCGTCGGCGCCGAGTACACCTGGCCGTCGAGCACGATCGCCATGGGCTTGCCGACGTGCGCTCCGGTGAGCCGCGCCATGAGCGTTCCGCCGTACGGATCGAGGCGGAACGAGACCGCGGGCCGACCGAGCTGATCCGGACTGCGGAAGGTGCTCTGGATCGTCCACGCCGCATCGGCGGCGTGGGTCATGCTCTTGGCCGGCAGGGTGTAGAGCAGCATGTAGTACTGCCCGTCGTAGACATCGGCGACCGTGCGGAGGGCGCGGAAGAACTCCTGCGGGTTCGCCTCGAGGCTGGCGAGCTGCTGCTCACCGTCGTACCACTGCTTGAGATCGTTGATCGGGAACCACGCCGCGACCGTCTGATCCACGTTCTCCGGGCCGACTTCCTCGAGCTGCCGTCGAGCGTCCTCGACGCTCACGCCTTCCGGCTCGACGGGATCCACCACGATGTGGAACTCGAGCACGCCGGCGCCGCGGAAGGCGCATGAGATCCTCGGGATCGTCGAGACCCGTCCGCCGGCTCTGGTAGGCGTCGAAGTGCTCGACGACCTCGTCGATCTTCGCGCTCACGTTCGGAAAATCGGCCTTCAGCGCGGTGAGTGCATCGTCGCGCGGGGAGGGCCTCGTGCGCGGCTCCCCCGTCTCGGGATCGACCTCGGAAACCCCCAGGACATCGACGACCGACTCCCGCTTGGTCGACAGGCCCAGTGCCCGCACCAGGCGAGAACGGTCGAGGCTCAGGGAGAGCGCTGTCTGGTACCGCTGCTCAAAGTCGATCTCCGCATCAGCGACTGCGGCTTCCAGACGGGCAATCGCTTCTGGCTCGGCGCTCGCCGCCTGCGCGTCCTGAGCGCCTGTCGCGCCGCCTCCTGCGTGTCGAAGCGCCTTGCAGCGCGATGATCTCCTGA
>CAVONJ010000014.1:0-120801 GCA_963697235.1 uncultured Planctomycetota bacterium | reverse complement strand
GTCAATCCACTCGCCGCGCAGCACGGCAAGCACGAGTGCCAGGCGATCATGGCCGCGTGGCAGCTGCTGCAGGACGTGCACCGCCTGGCCTGGGACCTGAGCCTACTTCACCACCAGCGAGTTCGGCTTCGTGCGCCTCCCGGATTGGCTGATCACCGGCTCGTCGATCATGCCCAACAAGCGCAATCCGGACGTCGTCGAGCTCCTGCGGGCCTCGGTGGCGACGGTGGCGGGGGCGCTGGCGGAGGTTGGGCAAGTGCTCTCGCTTCCGAGCGGCTACCACCGCGACGTCCAGCTCACGAAGGGGCCGACCATCCGCGCGATGCTCGCGGCGGAGCACGCCGCAGCACTCGTCGCCGACGTCGTCGGAGCCCTCAGCTTCGATGAGCGTCGAATGGCCGCGGCGATCGACCCGGAGCTCCACGCGACGGATCGCGCCGTCGACCTCGCGCCGGCATGCCGTTTCGATCGGCGTATCGAAGAGTGGCCGAGGAGCTGCACGCCGGCCCGATTCGCTCCCCCGCTCAGAGCATCGCCGAACGCGTCTCGCCGGGCGCTCCGCCGATCTACAGCTGCCGGCACTGCGGGACTCGCGGCTGGTGGAGATGCGCACAACATCAGGTTCCTGAGTCGCACGGCCCGACCTGCGCAGCCGCAGCAGAAGATCGTGAGGAGTGCGGACTGAAGCTGCTAGGGCGGACTGGCCAGCTCGAGCTGGAGGTCTGCCTGGACCGCGGTGAGCAATCGGCGTTCGAAGGCCGGATCGCGAGCAACGGGCGCCAGGACGGCTCCCGGCCTCTTCGCCCTCCCCTCGCTTGGGCGTCACTCCGGTCTGGGTCGTCTTAGACCTGGTCCACGTGCTGCGACGAACACCGGGACGGTGCTGTCGCTCGACGTACACCCAGACCCGAAGCTCCAGCGGCGTGCGCCCATTGGGTCAGGTCGATTGGGACCTGTTCGGTAGCCAGCAGATCGGGACCGGTCAGCTCGTTCTCGGATGGGACACCACGTTACCGGATGCACGCGACTGAGAACTCGTCGACCGGTGTGAACTCGAACCGGGCCCGCCGCCGCTGACTGGTCACTGTTCTCCGTGAGTTGCTCCAGCGACTGCCCTTGGAACGCCCAGGGCTCCAAGAGCGTGGCAGCGTGATCAGGTTCGGTCTCGATGGTGCCGGCGCGGCGATCCTGGAATGCGGCGGCATGCCGGCGCTGCGAGCGGCCTCAAGCGCCGCATCGAAGGCCATCGGTAGTTCGACGCGTCGATCGAGAGCATCTCGGGTCCCGGCGGTCCCGAGGCGCAGCCCGCCGAGCAGGGAGGCGAGCCGGCGCCCAAGGTGATCCCGACGGAGATGGAGACCCATCGGTGAGAAGATGGGAACTCGGGCCCGCGCTGCCGTGTTGCGATGATCACGATCGTGGCAGTGTAGGAAAGGGAGCCGCTTCGGTGAGAATGTGCGGAAAAATCGAATCAGCTGGAAGCGGATCTGCGTATCCCTGCACCGGGGATCCCGTCTGCGTGTGGCGCGGCTATGCTCTGAGAGAGCGCGTGAGGCGAAGGTCGTTGCGAGTGCGATCTTCGGCTCCTGCCGCCCAGCAATTCGAACTGCGCTGAAGAGGAGAGGGCTCCGTACCATGACGTCATTGCCGATGCGTTCTGCCGGTCGTGCCACCATCGCGGCCTTGGCTGCGTTTGGTGTTTCGGTGAGTTCGGCCACGCTGTTCGCCGGCGGCGGGCAGACGCAATTGCCGACCACCGTCGAAGACTTCTTTCAGCCGGGAACACAACCAGGCATCATGCCCGAGGATCCGTTCGGCATCGAACCGTTCCAGCCGGTGGGTGACTGCGCCGCGTGCCACGGCGACTTCGGACAGCCCAACGACCCGCCCCAAGGGCCCTCCCGGCGACGATGAGCCGCACGATGCATGGGTCGCCTCGATGATGGCCCAATCGGCGCGAGATCCGGTCTGGCGGGCCGCGGTGGACATCGCCAATCAGGACGCGGCCGGCGCGGGTGAGATCTGCATCCGCTGTCACGCCCCGACCGCGTGGCTCGCCGGTCGCTCGACGGGCGGCAACCTCGACAATCTGCTGCCGGAAGCCGGCGACCTGAACGGCATCTCCTGCCATTTCTGTCATCGACTGGTCGACCCGACCTATGTCGAGGGGGTCAGCCCCGTCCAGGACGAAACGATCCTCGCCGATCTGGAATTCGGCTTCAGCGAGCCCGGCCAGGGGCGTTTCGTCGTCGACCCCACCGACGTGCGCCGCGGTCCCTTCGATGACATCGCGGTCAATCCCCACGGGTCGGCGGAGATCATTCCCTCGCCGTTTCACCGGCAGTCCGCGCTGTGCGGCGCGTGCCATGACGTGAGCACACCGACCTACACGCGGCAGCCGGACGGAAGCTACGCGCTCAATCCGATCGGCGAGCCGCATCCGACGCAGCATCCGAACGACATGTTCCCCGAGCAGCGCACGTACAGCGAATGGCTCTAGAGCCAGTTCGCGGACGGGGGCGTGGTGTTCCCCGGACGGCCGGTTCGGCGGCAACCTGACCGCCGTCCTTCCGAACACGGTCCCGGTGGCCTCCTGCCAGGACTGCCACATGCCGGACGTCTTCGCCGGCGGCTGCTTCTTCTGGGAGATCGACCCCTTCTTCCCTCGCCCCGACATGCCCAAGCACGCCTTCACCGGCGCCAACACGTGGGTGCTGCCCGCCGTGCACGCCCTCTACGGCGAACAGATCGAAGGCCTCACGCCCGAACTGGTGCAGTCCGCGGTGCAGCGCAACATCGCGACGCTGCAGGCGGCATCGGACATGGAGCTGAGTCAGGTCGACGACCTGCTCAACGTCCGGATCACGAACTACTCCGGCCACAAGCTGCCGACCGGCTATCCCGAGGGCCGGCGCATGTGGATCAACGTACGCTTCTTCGATGACGGCGACGAACTCCTGGCCGAGCACGGCGCCTACGACTTCGACACGGCTGAATTGGAGACCGACGACACGAAGGTCTACGAAGCCCGCCATGGCATCGACGAGGCGGTGGCCGAGCAACGGGCCTGCCGGTCGGGACCGTGTTCCACCTGGCGTTGAACAACAAGATCTACGTGGACAACCGCATCCCGCCCATGGGCTTCACGAACGAGGCGTACGCCGAGCTGGGCATCGAGCCGGTTGGCGCAACGTACGAGGATGGCCAGCACTGGGACGACACCGGCTACGACGTGCCCCGCTGCGCGACCCGCGCGAGGTGCGCTCTACTACCAGACCACGAGCAAGGAGTACATCGAGTTCCTGCGCAACACGAACCTCGATCAGAGCCCGACCAGTCGAGGTGCCGTTGCCTACGACGCGTGGGTGGAGCACGGCATGAGCGCTCCGGTCGCCATGGACGAGGGGACGATCGTGCTCTCGCCGGGCTCCGGCGCCGACCTCGACCGCAACGGCGTCGTGGACGTGCTCGATCTGATCACGGTCATTCTCGCCTGGGGCCAGTGTGATGCTCTTCCCAGCCCGTGCAACGGCGACACCGACTGCAATCGAGTCGTCGACGTCACGGACCTGGTCAACGTGATCGTGAACTGGGGATAGCAGACCCGGAGTGAACCCGGCTGGGTGCATCCGGGCGTGGGCGTGCTCGACCGTCCGCGGCCGAGACCGGAAGGCACGGTCAGGGGTGTCGAAGCGGGTGATCCCGCTCGCGTGCGAGCGACCGATTGGGCTTCTCCGGCGATTGCGAGTCTAATACGCCTCCGATGCATCCAGATCGCTGGGACGGACGGAACCTGCTCACGCTCGAAGGCCTTTCCTCGGAGGACCTCCTGGACCTCCTGGATGCCGCGGAGCGCTTCCAGCCGGTCGCGAGGCGGGAGGCGCCGCCGCTCGAGGTCCTGTCTGGGCGAATCGTCGCGAACCTCTTCTTCGAGGATTCCACTCGAACGCGCTGCAGCTTCACCGTCGCCGCCGCGCGTCTCGGGGCGAGATCGGTCGACCTGACCGGTCTGGGTTCCAGCCGCAGCAAGGGAGAGACGCTGCTGGACACGGCGCTGACCATCGACGCCATGGGCGTGGATGCCATGGTGGTCCGAACCGAGCACGCCGGAGGATCCGCCCTCGTCTCCCGGCACGTCAGCGCTGCGGTGATCAATGCCGGCGACGGGCGCCATGAACATCCCACCCAGGGACTCTTGGACCTGCTCACGCTGCGCCAGCGCCTGGGCGAATTGGCGGGCAAGCGGGTCGCGATCGTCGGCGACATCCTGGCCAGCCGGGTCGCGCGGTCGAATCTGCATGGATTGACCGCCCTCGGGGCCGAGGTCTGGCTCATCGGCCCCGCGCCGCTGGTTCCCTCGTCGCTCGCGACGGTTGCGGCGCCTGCGCGACGGCAGCACCGCCGGGCCGCAGGGACAGGTGGTGATCGGTCATGATCTGGATGCGGTGCTGGGGGAGGTCGACGCCATCATGATGCTCCGCGTGCAATTCGAGCGGGGCAGCCGGATCGCTCCGGACTACCGCGCGTGCTACGGGCTCACGGTGGCGCGGGCGGCGCGGCTGCGGCCGGGCGTTCCCGTGCTTCATCCGGGGCCGATGAACCGGGGAATGGAGATCGACAGCGAGGTGGCCGACGATCCGGTCCGCAGTCTGATCCGCACGCAGGTGAGCAACGGGGTGGCGGTGCGGATGGCGGTGCTGGACCGGATGCTCCGAACGGTCGTGTCGGCGGTCAGCCCGATCCCCTCCTCCGCGGGACTGTCTTGAATCCTGCCGTGCCGCCCTCAACCGGTGCCCGGAGGGGTGCCGATAAACAAGCCATGCCCGCCGAAGTTCGCTCGCTGCTGCAGCTGGAGGTGCCGCTCATCGTGGAGCTGGCCGATCGGCGCATGGACCTGGAACAGGTCGTGCGGCTCACGCCGGGTTCAATCATCGAGTTCTCCAAATCTGCCGATGAACCCCTCACTATACTGGTCAACAATCAGCCGATCGGACTGGGTTCCGCGGTCAAAGTGGGCGAGAACTACGGGATCAAGGTGATCCAGGTCGGGAATGTGCAGCAGCGATTCGACGCCGCCACCGGCGAACACGCACCGCAGCCCCCTTCGCCGACGACGACGGCAGACTCGAACGGCCAGACAGTCGGATCATCCTGATTCCCTACCTCTCATTCGATTTGCAATCCCGATAGTCGAGAGCTTGAACCATGCCTCGGAACATCCCCGTCGGCAACGGCGAGATGCTGGTCACCTTTGACGATCTCTATCGGATCCGCGACATCTATTACCCGCGGGTCGGCACGCCCAATCACACCGCCGGTCACGTGCAGCACTTCGGCGTCTGGGCGGACGGCGAGTTCGCCTGGACCGAGGACGCGGGATGGGAGCGCCATCTCCGGTACAAGCCGGACACGATGATCACCGAGGTCACGCTGCGCCACCATCGGCTGGGCGTCGAGTTGATCTGTCACGACGCGGTCGACTACTGGAGCCCGGTGTTCCTGCGCAAGATCGTCGTCACCGACCTGCTCGGGCAGCCGCGCGACGTCCGCCTCTTCTTCCACAACGACCTGTCGATCAACGGCCTGGCCCTCGGCGACACCGTCAACTACGACCCGGAGACCGCCGGTCTGGTCCACTACAAGGACGACACGTACTTCCTCATCAACGGATGTGACGAGCGGAAGTGCGGCATCGACCACTGGGCCACCGGCGCCAAGCGGATCGGCGACGCCGAGGGCACGTGGCGGGACGCCGAGGACGGTCAGCTCTCGCTCAACGCGATCGCTCAGGGCTCCGTGGACTCGACGGTGGGCTTCAACATGCACCTGCGGCCCAACGCCTCGTCCTACGTCTTCTTCTGGATCGCGGCCGGACCGCACGCACGAAGCAGTCGAGCGAGCTCAACCGGAAGATCCTCACGAAGTCCGCCCAGCGGATGATGGACCGGACCGAAGCGTACTGGCGACTGTGGGCGTGCAAGGAGCCGGTCGACTTCTCCCCGTTGCCCGAACCGATCCGCGATCTGTACGTGCGCAGCATGCTCATCCTGCGCACCCAGATCGACAACAGCGGTGCGATCATCGCCGCCAACGATTCGGACATCACCCACTTCGCGGGTGACCACTATTCGTACATGTGGCCCCGGGACGGCGCGCTGACTTCGCACGCCCTCATCCTCGCCGGACAAGGCGAGCTGAGCCGCGCATTCTTCCGCTTCTGCTCCGAGGTGATCGAGGAGAAGGGGTACTTCCTGCACAAGTACAACCCCTCGGGCACGCTCGCCTCGAGCTGGCATCCCTGGACGCTCGACGGCAAGCCGGTGCTGCCCATCCAGCAGGACCAGACCTCGCTCGTGCTCTGGTCGCTTCGTCAGCACTTCCTGGTCTTCCGCGACGTGGAGTTCCTGAAGGCCATGTACTCGCCGATGGTCATCGCGCCGGCCCGCTGGCTGCTCGAGCATCGAGATCACAACGGCCTGCCGAGACCGACGTGGGACCTCTGGGAGGAGCGGCGGGGCGTGCACACGTTCACCGTCGCCGCCACGATCGGCGCGCTCGACGCCGCCGCAGACTTCGCGCGGGACATGGGCGCGTTCGATCATGCGGCGGAGTTCGAGGAAGGTGCGCAGCGGATGCGAGGCGCGATGATGCGGCACCTCTGGGTCGAGAGCCGGAAGCGTTTCGCGCGAATGGCCACGCCGCTCTCGGACGGAACGTACCGACTGGACATGACCACCGACGCGGCGAACTTCGCCGTGTTCGCGTTCGGTGCGCTCCCGGCCGACCATCCGTCGGTCGTGGCGGAGATGAACGCGATCCGGGAGCGGCTCTGGGTGAAGACGGACATCGGCGGCGTCGCTCGGTACGAACGCGACTACTACCACCAGGTCGAGCACACCGACGTCGAGAAGGTGCCCGGCAACCCCTGGGTCATCTGCACGCTCTGGCTCGCTCAGCACGCCATCGCCGCGGCCAAGACGGTCGCGGACCTGGAGCAGGCGCTGCCGTACCTCGAGTGGACGCGTCATCGGAGCCTGGAGTCCGGCGTGCTCGCCGAGCAGTTCAACCCGCTACAGCGGCGTGCCGGTCTCGGTGAGCCCGCTCACCTGGTCGCATGCGACGGTGATCACGGTCGTGATGCAGTACCTGCTCAAGCACGCGCAGCTCACCGGTCAGCGGTCGGGGGCGGTGGCCGAGCTGGCGACGCAGACGCCGACGTAGCAGCCCGTTCCCGCAAATAGTCGAGATCGCCACCTGGCGAAGGCACGCTCCCTAACGGGCTCACTGCCCCCCCCGCCGGGAACGGCGCCGGAGCCGGAGAGTGACCGGACCGTCTCGCCGAGCTGGCGTTGCCACCGGCGCGTTTCGCGGTACCATGGTCCCAATGGCCATTCATTCGTTCTGCTCGGTGTCGTTGGTGCTGGTCGTGTTCGTGTTCCTGCTCGGCTGTCAGGGAGGCGGCGCCGGTGCCGGCACGTCCCTGCCCTTCGAGGGCACGGAGTGGAGTCTTGTGGAACTCGAGGGCAGGCCGCTCCAGGAGCGGAGCGAGATCACGCTGCAAGTCTCCGAGGGCGACGTCGTCGGGGGTGAGGTCGCCGGCTTCGCCGGAATCAACCGCTACTTCGGGGCGGTGGTGCGCGAGAGCGACGAGACCGTCGAGTTCGGCGCCATGGGATCGACGCGAATGGCGGGACCGCCGGAGCTGATGGACCAGGAGGCGACCTACCTGCGACTGCTCCAGGAGTCGAGCAGCCTCCAAATCAGCGGCAATGAACTGAAGCTGTTGCGAAACGGCGAGGTCGTCCTCGTCTATCGCGCGATCGATCGAAGCGCACAGTGATGACGCACTCGCGCCGATCGCTCCCGCTCTCGGACTCTTCCCACATGGGCAGGCGTCGTCTCGGTCCTGCTGGTAGCCGCCGCAGCGTGTGCCGAACCTGAAACGTGGTACGGCATCTCCGGTGTCCGCCTGCCGCAGGGCGCTGATCGGGTCTCCGTCCCGCTCGAGATCACCGGCCGCCATGTCTTCGTGAAGGCGGCCCTCGATGGCCAGGAGGAGGTCTGCTTCGAGGTCGACACTGGATGGTGGCCGACGGTCGTCGACCGACGCATGGCCGACATCTGGCGCTTGCCGATCTACCGATCCGGCGCGTCCCCGTTCGACGAAGGGCCGGCTCGGCTTGCGGCTGCCGCAAGGCGCATCGATGAGCTCCAGGTCGGCGATGCGACGCTCCTCGCCCACCGCATGTTCGACTACGACCTCGGACCGATGAGTCAGCAGATCGGCCGGCGCCTCCACGGTGTCCTCGGCGCCGATCTGTTCTCGAGCGCGCCGGTGACGTTCGACTTCACCGGGGCCGAGATGATCCTGCACGCGCGCGGGCGCGTTTCGCCCTCCGAGCGGGGCGAAGAAGACCGAACTCACCGTCACCGGTCACCTTCCCGCCGTGCGAGGGCGGATCAACGGCTCGATCGAGGCACTGCTGCTGCTCGACACCGGAGCCACCGATGGGCTCTATCTGCGTCCGGAGTTTCTGGAACGCCATCCGGAGCTTCTCGCGGGTGAGGTGATCGGATTCACGTTCGCCGCAGGTCGAGGCGGTGAGAACGCCCAGTTCGACGAGCGGCTGCTCGACCTGGAGGTCCTGGGCGAATCGCTCCCCGGAACGCGCACCGTCTTTGGGGTGACGAGGCCGGCGGATCTGCGCGACTGTGACGGCGTGATCGGCATGGGGGTGCTCCGCGACCTGCAGATCACGATCGACGTCCCGCAGCATTCGGTGTGGTCGATGCGGGTTCCGTTTCCGAGCGTTGCGCAGCGGCTCGGGAACGACCTGTCTCCGACTTCGGTGGACGCCCTTGGCCGGACGCCGCTTCATCTGGCGGTGCTCGATCGGGATGCGGCATCCGTGCGTGCGTGTATCGACGCGGGGTGCGAAGTCGATCAACCGGACAACACCGGCGGCCGACCGCTGCTCTTTGCGGCGGCGCTGGGCGAGCCCGCCCTGGTCGACCTGCTGATCGAGGCCGGGGCCGACGTGAACGCGCACCATGAACGGCAGGGCACGACAGCGCTGCACTACGCGGCGCAGAACCTGCGGCCGGACATCGCCGTGGCTCTGCTTGCCGCGGGAGCGCAGGTCGAGGCCGCGGCAAACAACGGCAACACGCCGCTTCATCATGCCGCTGTCTACGGTCGCCTGGACGTGTGCAAGACGCTCATCGGCGCGGGAGCGAACCCGGGCATCCGGCGACAGGGTGACGGTGCCACGCCGCTCATGTTCGCCGCGAGCTTCGGCGCGGTTGATGTCATGGAGCTGGTCGTCCAGGCGGGGGCGAAGGTCGACGCGCGCGACTGGAACCTGCTGCGCGCGACGCACTACGCCGCCGGGAGCGGGTCACCGGACGCGGTGCTCTTCCTGCTCGATCGCGGCGCCGACGTCAACGCAGCCGGCCGGAAGGGGATCACGCCGCTGATCGCGGCCCTCGTCGCCGGCCACGACGAAGTGGCCACCGTGCTGCTCGATCGAGGAGCGCGAGTCGACGCCCGCAGCGAGGGCACCGGCACGCCCCTCATGGCAGCAGCCGTGGCGTGTCGGGGCGCGACGGCCCGCCGGCTGTGCGAGAAGGGTGCAGAGATCAACGCGGAGACGGCGGAAGGACGCACGGCACTCCATGTCGCCGTCGCCCGGAATCGCCCGACAGAATTCGTGCGTGCGCTCATTGCGTGCGGCGCGGACGTCAATCGCGCCGAGTCGAAGGGCGATCGGCCGATGCACGCCGCGGCCCGACTCGGCGCACTCGAGACCGTCAAGCTCCTCGTCGAGGCGGGCGCCGACGTGAACGCGGTCGGCGTCGGCGGCATGACGCCATTCCTGCACGCGGCGGCCAGCGGCAATCTCGAGCTGATGGCGTTCCTGCTCGAGCGGGGGGCGGACCCGAACGCGAGACAGGCACTTGGCATCTCTGCTCTGGGGGTGGCGGCGCTGACGGGTCGCGCCGAGACCGTCGCCTTCCTTCTGGAGGCCGACGCCGACGTGGCGTCGCGCAACCACGAAGGGCAGACGCCGCTCATGGCCGCGGCAACGTTCGGGAACCAGCACTGTGTCGAACTCCTGCTCGGCCGCGGCGCTGCGCTCGAAGCCGCCGACGCCAAGGGCATGCGCGCCCTCCACTTCGCGGCGCTCACCGGATCGGTGGAGGCGATCGCGGCGCTGGTGAGCGCGGGTGCCGAGGTCGACGCGCCTGATCAGGGCGGGGGAACACCCCTGCTCGCGGCGGTGGCCTCCCAGCAGGACGAAGCAGTGGCCGCGCTGATCGCGGCCGGCGCCGACGTCAATCGCGCCGATGTCCAGGGCACGACACCGCTTCGCGTGGCCCGAAAGAAGTCGGACGCGCTGATCGAGCGCTTGCTCGTGGAGGCGGGAGCCGAGGAGTAGAGAGCCTGGAAGGCCTTGGGCCGGACAACCTCGACTCATCCAGTTCCGAGAGGACTGGCGGCTGTCCCGGGTTCTTCCCAAGGAGTCTGCGAGTTGGACCTGCCGCGAGAGGATGTCACGAACCAGGACCGGCTTCGGACGCTGATCGCGGCGGGCCACCCGTGCATCTTCGTCATCACGTCGGAGGAGCAATACGCCCTGGATCTCGTCCGCTCGACCGTCCCCCGTGGCTATCGGATGATCTCGTGGTCCGCGACGCGCGGCGTGACGGAGAGCCTGTTCGAGGACGCGCAAGGCGTTCCGAATACCGAAAACCTCGCCGCCGCTCTCCATCACATCCTCGGCACGCTCGAGCAACCCACTCTGTGCGTCGCTCTCGATGTTGTGGACCACCTTGATGACGCTCGAAGCCGCCGGGCACTGCGGGACCTGATTCGTAGATTCCGCGAGAAGAGCAGCTGTCTGGTGGTGGTGGATCACAACGACAGGGTTCCCGAAGTCATCGCGATGGAGGCGACGACGATAGAGCTGTCCCTGCCCACCGAGGCACAGCTCGAGATCCTCGTGAAGAAGACGCTGAAGCGTTTGAACAGAGAGAATCCGGTTGACGTCAACATCAGGCGATCGGCCTACAAGACGCTCGTCCGCAATCTACAGGGCCTGACTCGTACGCAGGCGGAGCAGATCATCGCGGACTGCATCGCAGAGGATCGGCGATTCGACGCGAACGACATCAATACGGTTCTCGCCCTGAAACGCAGGCGTTGCGAGCGGGACGGTGTGCTCCATTTCGTCGAGTCGCCAGTCGATCTGTCCGAGATCGGTGGCTTGCGAAACCTCAAGCGATGGCTCGAGCTTCGCAAGAATGCCTTGAGCGACGAGGCACGCGCCTTCGGGGTTCCCGCCCCGCGCGGGATTCTCCTGCTCGGCGTTCAGGGAGCGGGAAAGAGCCTGTGTGCCAAGGCCGCCGCGGCCGCATGGCAGCGGCCACTGCTTCTGCTCGATCCGGGCACGCTCTACGATCGCTACGTTGGTGAGTCGGAGCGTCGATTGCGCAGCGCACTGCATCAGGCCGAGGCGATGGCTCCGGTCGTTCTGTGGATCGACGAGATCGAGAAGGGCTTCGCTTCGGCGGCCAGCCAGTCAAGTGATGGTGGACTGTCGCAGCGCATGTTCGGTACGCTGCTCACGTGGATGCAGGAGCATGAAGCGCCTGTTTTTCTCTTCGCGACTGCCAACAACATCGAAGCCCTGCCGCCGGAACTGCTTCGGAAGGGTCGGTTCGATGAGATCTTCTTTATAGATCTGCCATCGCGTGAAGTGCGCCGCCAGATCTTCGGAATTCACCTGGTGAAGCGCCACCGGGACCCATCGGCCTTCGATCTCGACGTTCTGGCCGACGCGTCCGAGGGCTACAGCGGCGCCGAGATCGAGCAGGCAGTCATCGCGGCGTTGCACCTCGCATTCGCTGAAGCAAAGGAGTTGGACACGGAGCGGATTCTGGAGTCGCTCGAGGCATCACCGCCGATCTCCGTGACGATGGCCGAGAGCATCCAGCGGCTTCGGCAATGGGCCAAGGATCGGTGCGTTCCCGCGGACACATGATCGGAATGCCGCCCGCGCGTCTCGCCAGACGCTTCATCCGATCGTGAAAGGTTTGCCGTCGGCGAGCCACAGCAGGGAGAACCCGCCGCGAAGGCGGGGTGGGATGCAGAGGCGGACCAGCGCCCGGACGAGGGGGCGACCAAGGAGAAGGCCGAGCGCAGTGGTCGCGGCGCACCAGAGAAGGGACAGGACGATCATGGTCGTTCCGACCTGCTGGAACGCGACGGTCGTTGACCACATCGGCCCCGCGGCGTGAAGGATCAGCACGCTGAAGGTCGCGAAGCCGATCGTCGAGGCCAGCAGGACCGGCAGCAGCAGGATCCGGCTCAGCCACCTCCGTCGGAAGAAGACCACCGCCCAGAAGCACCCGTAGATGGTCGAGACAAGTCCCAGGGGAATCCAGGCCAGCAGGGCAAGCCAGTTGATTGCCCGCCACACGCCTCCAACCGACGCGAGACGGGCCGCCGCGTCCTGAGCGACCCAGAACGTGGCGAAGGGAACGCGCGGTCCCCGGCTCGTTCCACCGAGCGCGACGCCCGGCGCGGTCGAGACCTTCTCGTCGAAGGCATCCAGATACCAGCCATCGATGTGGTCCGCGTAGCTCGAACTCGCGATGGTCGCGGATGCCATGCACATGCTGTGGAGCATCGTTCCGCCCAAGAACCAGATGACGCCGACCACCAGGAGCCAGCTCAGCGCGAGCCCCCAGCGCCACAGCGATGCCCACCGTCCGAGCAGCGGAAACTCTTCGGCGACGCTGACCATCGCGCACTCCGGACAGCGCACGAGGAGCAGTTCCTCTTCCACGTCGCGCACGACGGGCTGCCCCTTCAGCCCGTAGCCGCAGCGCGTGCAGCGCCGATCGCCGGTGATGACGGTGCGCCGCGCGCCTGTCATGGCACGTCACTCCGTGGTCTTGATCCGGGCGGCTCCCTCTCGTCGGCGGTCCAGAGGATCGCCAGCGCCCACGCAGACGCGGTGGAAGCAGGGCCCTCACCAGGCCACGGATGATCGGTCGACCGAGGGCGACGCCCGCGAGAAAGAGCAGGAAGCACGCGCCGAGGATCAACGCCATCAGGGGCAGCGTCACGTTGGTCATGACCGCGACGTCGATGCTGGTGAGCTCCCGGCTGCGAGCGACGATCCAGATTGCGCCGAAGATGACCAGCAGAATCATGATCAGGATCCAAGCGAGGAGGAGCAACGTGCGCCGTCGACGGAAAAGCAGCGCGATCGACCAGAAGATCCCCAGGCACAACGACGCGCTGGTCGGCGCGAGCACCATCGGCAGCTCGTTCCATTCGACCGCCCGGGCCAGCGTTCCGCGACCGGTCATCGCCTCTCGGCCCTGCTCCCGCCAGAACTCGGCAAAGTGTTCGCGCCGCGCGTCCCAGTTCGGCCGTTGTACATCGTGCCGATCGCTCAACCACTGCTCGTAGACGTCGTCCATGCGGCGCCCGAACTGGTCCGTCATCTCGGCCGAGACCGCGATGGAGACGACCCCGACGAAGACGAGGCCGCCGCCCGCCGCGGCTACCAGGAAGAGAAACCAGAGCGCGGCGGCGAGCATGGTCCAGCGCGCCACCCACGGGCCCAGCGGCGGATACTCCTGCACGGCTGCGGCCTGCTTGCACTGTGGGCAGCGAGCGATGAGCAGGTCGTAGCGAGGCTCCCGCACGACCGGCTCGCCACACAGGTTGAAGCCGCACCTCGCGCAGAGGCGATCGCCGAGAAGGATCGACACCGGTTGCATCTTTCCGTCCGTCATCAACCCGTCCTCATTCGCCGCTGCCAGCGGCGGCGGGCGCGCCACAGCGCCGAGCGGGCCCGGCGCAGCAGCCACAGCAGGCTACGACCGGGGAGGATGCCGGGAATGGCGACGATCATCAGCAGGTACGCAAGTGCGACGGACAGCACCAACTGATGTGTGATCACCTCGGCCGTGGAAGACCGCGTCCACCCCGGCTGCCTCTGACCGGAGGACGCGACGATGAGCTCTACGCCGAACACCGCGGTGAGCCCGAGGACGGCCAGCCCGAAGAAGGCGAGCCACGCGGGCGCCCGGCGCCAGTGGGAGAGCCCCGCCGTTAGCCAGGTTCCGATGAGCATGGGCAGCGCGATGAGCAGCAGGCCGGCTTGGATCCAGTCTGATTCACTCCAATCGGGGCCCGGAAGGGATGTCGAAGACAGCGAGACGAACCAGATCACGCCGGTCACCATCGCGATCAGCAGCGCGGTCAGCGCGCAGGCGTTGGCCACCAGGACCGTCAGCGCCCAATCCAGCCGCCGCAGGGTCGACCAGAATCGCCAGAGCGGATGGCGGCGGCGCACGCTCACCGTCTGGCAATCCGGGCAGCGGATGATCGAGAGACCGTAGTGCGGCTCGCGACGAGGCCGAATATGAGCCAGGTCGATGCCGCAGTGGAGACAGAGATGGGAAATGGCCATAGGAAGAGGCCCGAGAACGAGATGGCCAGCGGCGCACGCCCGCGAGCGCGGCGGGCACGGCTTCAGCGAAGGCGGGCCCGCCGGTTCGCGCACCAGAGCAGCGGTGCGACCGGTTACAGCTGCACGAGCTGCATGTCCGGGACGACCTTGTGTCCGCCGGGAGGATGATGCACGTCGGACAGGAGCTCGTCCAGCCCGTGCTGCTCGGCCATGGCCTGACGAACGGCGGCGTCGTCGTAGCGCCGGGGCGTTCCTCCCGCGGCCGCGGCCAGCAGGTCCAGCGCGATCTGGCACTCGCTCTTGCAGTAGTCGATCGGCTCGATCGCCCGCTGGAACGACTGGAGCCGATTGTTCGCGTTCTCGAACGTGCCGGCCTTCTCCACCCACGTGGCGCCGGGCAGCACGACATCGGCGCGATCGAGCAGCGCGTTGGGCAGCGTGTCGATGAGCACGACGAATCGGCCCGCGTGCGCGTCGATCGCTTCCGAGAGATCTTCGGTCACCCACTCGCTCGGGTAGTTGCCGGTCAGGAGCACGCCCTGGATCTTGTCCTTCTTGAGCGCGGTCAGGAATCCCTGGAAGTCGAGCACCTTGCTCCGAACTCAGCTTCTCCAGCACGCGGCGCACGCCGCGGGCGTTCGGCGCCTTCTCCGCGTACATCGTGAAGCCGTCCGGGAACGTCTTGTCCTTGCCGTGCACGGGAATCGGGCCCACCGCCAGCGTCGCCTTGGGATCGAGGTGCAGGGCGTAGCGTCGCCGAGCAGATACGCATCCTCGCAGCTCAGCATGGGGCTGATCAGGACGCCCAGCCCGCCCTCGGCGATCCCGTGCCACGCCTCCGTGATCCGCTCGTAGGCCGTCTCGTAGGCCGACCGGCGCGTCGACCGCCGCGAATGGCGCTTCGCCCTTCACCGCGGCAGGGTCGAGGCGCGCATCGTCGTGGACGAACTTCCAGCCGTAGCGCACCTCGTCGGTGATCCACCAGCGGTTCACCTCGAGGTTGGTTCGCGGCTTGATGCGGTAGACCTGCCCGTGGTTGTGCTCGATCGAGATGTTGTCGCCGGAACAGGTGAGGCCGTCGATCGAGGGCGTCTTGGTCAGGAACCAGACGCGCTGCTGGAAGAGGAAGTCCTTGTCGAGCAGGGCGCCGACCGGGCAGAGGTCGATGACGTTGCCGCTCAGCTCGTTGTCGAGCGCCAGGCCCGGGAAGACGTCGATCTGCTCCATCGCCCCGCGGCCCTCGACGATGAGCTCGCTCGTGCCGGTGACCTCGCGCGTGAAGCGCACGCAGCGCGTGCACATGATGCAGCGATCGGAATACAGCAGCACGTGCGGCCCGAGGTCCTTCTTGGGCTGCTTGATCTTCTGCTCCTGGAAGCGGGACTGACTCCGTCCGTACTGGTACGAGTAGTCCTGGAGAAAGCACTCGCCCGCCTGGTCGCAGATCGGCGCAGTCCACCGGGTGGTTGATGAGCAGGTACTCCATCACCGCCTTCTGGTTGGCGATGGCCTTCGGGCTGCTCGTGTACACCACCTGCCCTTCGCCGGCCGGCGTCTGGCACGTCGGCAGCAGCTTGGGGATCGGCTCGAGCCGGTTGTCGTTGCGCGGATTCGGGGCCCAGACCTCGGCGAGGCAGATGCGGCAGTTCGCCACGATCGACAGGCCGGGGTGGTAGCAGTAGTGCGGGATCTCGATCTCGTTGTCCAGGGCCACCTGAAGGATGATCTGGCCCGGCTTGAACTCGAGCTCGCGTCCGTTGATGGTGATGGTCGGCATGGGAGGGGGCATCTTAGCCCGGATTGGCGCAGAGGCGTGCCTCGGGCTCGGATGCACGCGCGGCCTGAGATGGCGCTCGGTCGCACGAGATTCTTGCCCTCGCCCTTGCCCGTGCCCGTGCCCTTTCCCTTCCTTCCCCTTGCCCCACAACCCTGCGTGCGGAATTCCTCGTTGAAGCGGAAGTCGGACGAGCGGCGGTAGCGGCAAGGGCAGGGGCAAGGGCAGGGGCAAGTAGCCAGGCCGAGGGCACCACCGCAGCCGGGCATCGCGCCTTGATTCGTGGTGCGTTTCACGCACCCTACTCGAGCGTGATCGCGACCGCCGGGGTCACGAAGAGCAGGGTCGGCGCAATCTTCGCGGCGTCGAGCCCGAGCTGTTCCGCCGCCGCGTCCCGGTAGGCCTCTAGCTGGTGACGGTAGAGCTCCGCCCGGCGTGGAACGGCCTCGGCGGCGACCTCGTCCGTCTTGAAATCGATGAGGTGGGCCCGGATGGGGCGGCCGAGGAAGGACTCGATCACCAGCCGGTCGATCGTGCCCTGCTCGAGGAGTCCGGAGGTGAGACGGGCGTAGGGACGCTCCCGCCAGACGATCGCCGTTGACCCGTCGCGCCCTTCGGGACGGGCCAGCGAGGCCCGCACGATTGGATTGGCGAGCATGCGGAGGAAGTTCCGCACCTGGTCGTGCGCCAGTCCGCACCGCGGCGCAGGCGCCGCGGCACGCGCGAGCTGCACGAGCGACGCTTCGTCCGGCACGAACTCCTCGATCCACTGGACCTGCTCGAACAATCGGTGGATGGCGGTCCCGCGATCGAACGCCGTGCGGTCGGCGCACTCCAGCGCCGAACCGAGCGAGGGTCGAACGTGACTCGCGGAGGGCGCCGCCGTGGCGAGCCGCGCCGTGCTGCGGGTCGGTCGCAGCGCACGCCGCGGGGGCCGAGTCGGCACGGGCGGTTCAAGGCTCGTCGCGGCACTCCGAGCGAGATCGAGCGCGGCGCGGTCGCCGGCCTGGTACACCACCTCGGTGCCGCCGGACCCGCCGAGTGACTCGCGAAGCAAGTCGTCGGCCCTCCTGGTGGCCTTTCCTTCCCCGGCGGGCTCGTCGATGAACATGAAGAGGCCGCGGCGGGCCCGGGTCAGCGCTACGTAGAGGAGCGACAGCTCGTCGCGCAGCAGCCGGCTGCCGTGCTGTTCGACGATCGGATCCAGCGCCGGCAGCGCAGTGCGCACGTCTTTCGCAGGCCAGCGGACGATCCGCGTGACCTCTCCCGCCGGCTCCCTCCGCTCCACCGCAACCAGCTCGTTCTGTGTTCGCCCCAGCGACCAGTCCAGCTCCGGCAGCACGACGACGTCGAACTCCAAGCCCTTGGACTGGTGCATGCTCATCACCCGCACGGACGATGAGGCCAAGTCGTCCACCGCCACCTCGGTCGCCTGGCGCACGAAATCGCCCGGTCGCAGCGATGGCGCTTCGTCGAAGCGCTCCGCAAGCTCGAGCAGCTGCCGCAGGCGCTGCACCTCCCGCCGATCGACGTGCTCCACGATGCCCGAGATCCACTCCTGCAGGGTCGATGCATAGCCCGAATCCAGCAGCGTCTGCCGAAGCCGCCGCGACACGGCGCGGCGGGCGTCGATCGAGAGGGCCGGCGCGGGAGGCAGACCGACGACCGACCCGAGGGGGCTGCGCTGCACGTGGAAGGCGGCGGCGGTGTCGTCGGGATGATCGGCCAGGCGAAGCAGATCGAGCACGGCGTTGACCGCCGCGGCATCGGTGAGCGATCCGCCGCCCCGGCCGCTCGCGGGAATGCCGAGGCGAGCGGGCCCCAGCTCGTAGAGCAGGCGCCCCACCGATTCGTTCTTGCGGAGGAGCACGCCCACCGTTCGGTGCGGGTCGGCGCGGTAGAGCTCGGCCACCACGTCCGCCGCCTGGCGGAAGCGTCCGTTCCGGTCGGGCTTCGGTCCCTTCTGGAGTCGAGGCACGGTGCGCAGCTCGACATAGCCCGCCTCGAAAGTCCGAACCGTGGTGTGCGTCTGGTAGCCGCTGGTCCACGCGCGGACCGCCTCGTCGTAACCCGACAGCGCCGGGTTGGACTCGAGGTTGCCGAAGACGCGGTTCACCGTCTCGATGATCGGCGGCGCCGATCGCCGGCTCTCCGCCAGTTTCGTGACGGCGATCAGCTCGGCACCCGCGGAGCCGCCCAGGAGCGTGGGCAGCGCCGGGAGCAGTTCGGGAGCCGCGCCGCGCCACACGTAGATCGACTGCTTGACGTCGCCGACGCAGAAGATCGTGCGCTCGCTCAGCCCGTCGCTCACGATCTCCTTCGCCAGGGGCTCCAGCGCTCGCCACTGGGGTCGACTCGTGTCCTGGAACTCGTCCAGAAGCAGGTGGCGCAGTTGGGCGTCGATGCGGAAGCAGATCTCGTCGATCCGGCCGAGGCGCTGCGCTTCGATCATGAACGTCGTGAGGTCGCCAAAGGTGAGGGCCCGCTGCTCGTACTTCACCTGTCGGAAGCATCGATCGAAGCGATCCAGCAGATCGTGCATCGACGTGGTGGCGAACTTCAGGTGGCGCCAGAAGAGGCGCGGGCGTGGTCGATCAATGGCCCGTAGGCCTCGACGACGGCCTGGTCGATCGGCCTTCTGCTGTAGGTCGGTGTGCGTCCGTCCCGCACGATGGCCATGAGGAGCCCCCTCTTGAGCAGGCTCGCCCACCGCTTGAAGTCACGCCCGGCGCTCCGTACGGCTGCACAGTCACTGAGGAGCGCCCGCTTCTGGTTGGCCGCAGAGGGCTCGGTGCGCTCCAGCTGATCGACGATCCGCTGGACCGCCCGCTCGTCGAGCGGCTTCGGGTCATGGTGATCGAGCCAGTGCCAAGCCTCCGGCGATGCTTCCAGGTAGAGCGCGTGCAGACCGAGCACGGCCCGGTCGATCGCCTTGAGGGCCGATCGCTCGGCCTTGCCTTCCGTGATCACTCGCAGCAGCTCGATCAGCGGCTCCGTGTCCGTCTCCTGGACGAGACGCTCGATCGCCTGCGCGCGGAGCTGCGCTTCGCCGTACTCATCCACGATGCGCATGTCTCCGGGAATCCCGAGCTCCAGACCGAAGCTCTGGACGATTCCCGCGAAGAAGCTGTCCAGCGTCCTGATCTGCAGGCGGTGGAGATGGCGGATCGTTCGGCGCAGCAGCGCCGTCGCGTCGGCGAAGGTCAGGTCCGGCTGCTCGACACTCTTCGCGAGCGCCTCGCGCGCCGACTCGTCGAGGGCCGCGTGCGCGAGCCGCTCGAGAATGCGATCGCGGATCTCGCCCGCCGCCAGTCGGGTGAACGTGCTGGCGAGGATGCGTCCGGGCTGCTCGCCGCGACTGATCAGACGCAGGAAGCGGCTGGAGAGCTGGTAGGTCTTCCCCGATCCGGCGGAGGCGAGGATCATCTCGTGTCCGCTCCGCAGCGCGTGCTGGCCGGTGCGGGTGCTCACGATGCGCCTCCGTCCGGCTCATCGGCGCCCCCCAGCACGGCGCTCTGGCAGATCGCCTGGAAGGGATCGCGGTACTGCGCGGGGTAGTCGCCGTTCATCTCGAAGTGGCCCGCGCGAATCTCGCGAACCACCCGCCGCGCCTCGTCGACCGCCTCCCGCAGCACCGAGTCCGACCAGCCGGCAACGCACAGCTCGGTGTCCTCGGGATCGTTGGGCAGATTGAAATAGGCCAGCTCGACGTGACCGGTGATCCCCTGTGGTTGCAGCAGGTGGTGGTAGAGCGGCAGCTGGAGGTCGATCCACCGCTCGCCGTCCTGGTGCGCCGCTTCGGGGCGCTTGCCCCGTTCGCCGGTCTTGTAGTCGATGATCAGCCACCGGCCGTCGCGCTCGTTCCGATCGATGCGGTCCACCTTGCCGCGGATGTGTAGAGCGCGCTGGCCGGGCACCTCGAGCGACGCATCGTCCGGCAGCGTGAACTCCGTCCGGTCGATGATCCAGCCATCCCGGCGGTGGGCCGCCTGGTGGCTGCGCAAACGCCTCGAGCCGCCGGCGCAGACGGGCCAGCTGGACGCGCACGGCCGCCGGCGGCTGATCCCCAAAGAGGCCCCGCGCTTTGCGCTGCAGCGTATCCACCAGGAAGTCGGCGATTTCCTGCTCGCGCTCGCTGCTGGCGATTCCCGCCTCCTCGCCCAAACGCTGCAAGACCGCGTGCGCCAGAGTTCCGAACTGCAGCGCGTTCATCTCGGGAGCGATCTCCTCCACCCGCTTGAGCTTCTCGATGCGCACCAGCCAGAAGCGGTACGGACACTGAAGGTAGTCGCGGAAGGCGGTCACCGGCAGGGCGTTGAGCTCGATGGGCGGCGGCGTTGGCTCGGGAACGCGAAACGCCGAAGGACCGGCGGGAACCGCCGCGCCGATCCATCCCGTCGCCTGGAACGCTTCATGTTCGTCGCTCAGACGCAGCACCCGCGGGGCCAGCGCGCTGTCTTCTGTGGCCAGCACGAGACGGCTCGGCGTGAGGGGCTCGCCTTCGGCAGTGCGGCGCCCGGTGATGAGCAGGACGTGCTTCCGTTGATGGAGCAGCGCTTCGAGCAGGTATGCGTCGCGCGCGTAGCGCCGCTGGTTGCACAGCATGCCGAGACGCAATCGCAGCTGATCGGGAAGGAACGGATCGGCGTGGACGGCGCCCGGGACGAAACCATCGTTGACCCCGGTCACGACGAGGGCCGGCGCGGGATCGAGCGCGAGCTCCAGCCATCCCAGCAGTTCGATCTGCTCGGGACGGGGTTCGTCCGCCAGCGTCTCCTCCGCCGCGATCGCGAGGGCCAGCCGGATGGCCGTCACCGCATCCAACGCGGGTTGCAGCGGCTCGGACGCCTGCCGCCAGCCGCTCAGGGCGTTGCCCAGCGCGGTGGCAGCCGTCAGCAACCGCGCGGCGCGGAGCGGCGACAATGACGACTCGAGCGGCGCGTACACGTCGCGGAGCACGCCGAGCAGCGGCTGCGCCCAGGCACCAAGCGGCTGTGGTCCCGAGGCGAGCGGGGCCAGCAGATCGTCCAGCGTGTGCGCGAGCCGCGCGAGCCGTTCGTGCCGCTCGCCGCCGAGCCAGGGTGGCCCGAAGCAGCGCGGTAGGTGCTCGCTGGCGTAGCGATCCAGCGCCGACGGCCAATCGTCGGCGCGTGCGCCGCACGTCTCCAGCCAGCGCTCGAGATCCGGATGTCGCACCAGCGCCGCCGTGTGCGCGAGCGAGCGCTCCTCGAGCCAGTCAGCAATGAGTTGAAGCAGGCGCAGCGGCGCCGTTCGGACGAGCGGGCGACCCGAAGCGTGGTGAAAGTCGACCTGCGCCCACCGCCCGGCGGAGACCAGCGCCGGCGCGAGCGACTCGTCGCCCATCCCGATCGTGATCTGTTCCAGGTCGAACTGCTCCTGCAAGTCGACCAGCGCGGCGATGGCCGCCTGGGCCTGATCGCCCGGACCATCGGCGACTTGGAACTGCTCGTCCTTCAGGCTCAGCGCCACCTCCGACCAGGCTTCGGGGATCACGCAGCCCAGCGCGTCGAAGCGGTCGGCCAGCTCGGGTGGCGCGAAGATGAGCGAGACGACGTGGTCGCACGCGTCGAGCAGGCGCCGTTGGAAAGCGGTCAGCTCCGTGATGCCGACGAGGATCACGCGTTCGTTTCCGCGATGCAGTTCTTCTTTGAGCGCGCGTTCCAGGCGGCGTACGGGTCGATCAGGTTGGCCCGTTCGAGGGCGGCCTCGTAGTCACGGACGAGCTGGCCGATCGCC
Source organism: uncultured Planctomycetota bacterium (assembly GCA_963697235.1). GTDB lineage: Bacteria > Planctomycetota > Phycisphaerae > Phycisphaerales > SM1A02 > CAVONJ01. Next base: position 98,778 of record CAVONJ010000014.1, on the reverse strand, counting down.
CGCCAGCGATCTGCTTCGGCGTGCAGCAGCAGCCCGTCGGCTTCGTCGGCAATCTGTTCGCAGGTGACTTCGGCACCGCTCAGCTCCTGGTGGAGCTGGGCGAGACGCCGGCCCAGCGAGAACCACGCCAGCAGGTCGGGCGGGGTCGGCGCGGCACGGAACAGCGGGCGCAGACGCTCCGATGACGCTTCCTGCAGCACGCGCGTCCAGGCGAGGGCTTGTTCGAGCGGCGCGGCCAGCAGCGCCGGTATCCGTCCCGGCGTGGCCGAGCGTCTGTTCGGGCAGAACGCCCGGCGTGATGATCGCGGGGGAACGAGCGGGAGCGATCGGTTCTGGCACGCCCGCGCCAGCTCGGCGAGCAGCGTTCGACTAGCGCGCCGTCCGGGAACCACGCAAACGGTCTGTTGAAGATCGCACCAATCGGGACCGGCCGTGGAACGAATCAGCCACTCCGCCGCCAAGGGAAGCGCCGGCTCGTCCCAGCCAAGGAACACCCGTTCCGCGCGCCCCGCGGCCAGGGTCGAGGAATGGTCGAGAGAGGGGCGCACGACTGGTCATGATACAAGCGGGAGCGGCCCGACGGTCCCCGCAGCTTCACTGGTTCGCCCGGTTTGACTGTTCCGCGAAGCATTCGACCCGCGCGATTCATCTTGTTCCAAAACGACCCGAGAGCCTCTTCCGAATCGGCGCCGTGTGTGGTACCGTGCGACCCAACGCTCTTCGAGTCGAGCGAGTGTCGGTGCGCGTCGCCGATGACCTGACTCGGACGAGCAGCAGACTGAGCGAAAGCTGAGTAAGACAAGGGCAGGCGTGGGGGCCTGCCTTGTTCTTTCATGTGGCGGTGGTTAGCAGAGTGCGAACGAGGTCGGTCACGCCAATCGCCGTCGTTGTCGAGAGCTGCGATGAGAATGTCGCCACCCGGCTCCCAACGATCGTCAGAGTTGGAATTCTGAGGGCGCAGTCGTACGCGATCCCGTCGACGAAGTCTCCCCAGTCGCCGGCTTCCCGTGAGCGTCGGGAGCGCTCCATCGCCGCCGTCGCCGCCACCCCACGTCGTCCGATGTGAACCACGGGCTTGTTTGCCCAAGACCCCGCTGGTCTCCGTGTTCGCAGGTGGCGATCCGTTCATACTGCCTGTCGGAGGCCAACCCCTTGTCCAGAGGCGACAAGCGCGAACCGCGCAAGAGGACCAAGCTGCTCGACCAAGTCCGGCGCGTGCTCCGAACCCGGCGCTACAGCCGCCGGACGGAGCAAGCGTACGTCCATTGGATCAAGCGCTTCATCGTCTTCCACGACAAACGGCACCCACGCGAGCTTGACGAGCGGCATATCACTGAGTTCCTGACCTACCTCGCGACGAATCGCCGCGTCAGCGCCTCCACCCAGAATCAGGCTCTGGCCGCCCTGCTCTTCTTGTATCAGCAGGTCCTCGACAGACGCTGGCCCGGTTGGACGACATCGTGCGGGCGAAGCGGCCCAAGCGAGTTCCGACGGTGCTGACACGAGAAGAGGTGGCGGCGGTCCTGGGCCGCCTGAGCGGCTCCTGCTGGATCATGGGCTCGCTGCTCTACGGGTCTGGTCTACGGGTCCTGGAGTGCGTCAGGCTCCGTGTGCATGACCTCGATCTCGGTCAGAAGGAGATCACTGTGCGACAAGGCAAGGGCGGCCGGGACCGTCGGACGATGCTGCCGCTCTCAGTCATGCCCGCGCTCCATGTGCACCTGGAGCGGGTGCGTGAGTTGTACCAGGAGGACGTCGAGGCTGGTTTTGGCCACGTCGTCTTGCCCGATGCGTTGGACCGAAAGTACCCCGGGGCCTCACGATCATGGGGCTGGCAGTTCGTCTTCCCCGCCGGTCGGAGGTTCACCACTGAGGACGGTCAGGTCTTCCGGCATCACGTCCATCCCACCGTACTCCAGCGGGCCGTCCGCCAAGCTGCCATCGACGCGAGATTGGTCAAGCGGGTGACGTGTCACACCTTTCGCCACAGCTTCGCGACGCATCTCCTGGAGGACCGCTACGACATCCGCACGGTGCAGGAACTGCTCGGACATAAGGATGTCGCGACGACGATGATCTACACGCACGTCCTGAACCGAGGTGGACGCGGCGTCAGGAGCCCAGCCGACCGTCTCACGTAACCTCGGCGTTCGGCTGCGAAGCCTGCCTATGCTGCGAGCTTCGCAGCCCAACACGTCTATGACGTGATCGGCGTGCATGCCATAAACATCGCTGTTTCAGGGGCTTGGTCGTGGACTGCCGACCGACGGCCTCGCAGGATAGACTGTGATACCTGCTGCCCTTGTCCATAGCGTTGGGCAGTCTAATTCGTGTTAGGCGCTCTCATGTCGGCTCGCTCGACCTCAGGACTTCATGAGAATTCGTGAGACGAAAGAGAGGCTCCAGATCGAGGACACGCCGGGGCTCCATTGGGTCCTTGGCGTCGTGCTTATCGTCCCGGGGGCCCTCGCGGTCTTCAGTTCGACGGTTTTCTTCGCCAATGCTGCCGATGCACTGACCTGGAAGGCACGCATCATCATCGGCTTGGTGGGGGCCGGTGCGGTATTTGGGGGACTTTGGTGGCTCGCGAAGGCGCCGCGCTCGCGTTTGGTTGTGGAGCGGGCAGCTGGAAAGGTGCACCTGGGTCCGGACTAGTTTACGTGGCCGCTTTGCTCGCGAGTGGTCCTGCGAAGCGGTTCAGGGGGTGCGACTCGTCGTGGACAGAGACGATGAGGGCGGTGAAGTATTCCAGATCGAACTGGTATTTCACGACGAGGAGCCGATGTCCCTGTCGCCCGTGTGGCGCCACGGGCGCGAGTCGAATGAGCGCATCGCTCGCAGACTGGCGGAGACTCTCAGTGTGGCACTCATTGATCCTGGTGCGACCGATCCGAAGATCGATGCGCGGGGCGCCTAACAACAGCATGCAGCGGACGGCGCTGCGCGCCGCCGCTGATGCTGAGCGTTAGATTGACATGAGGAAACGGGTCCGTGATCTGGTTGGGTGAGACTCGCGGATATCTCTCGGACTGGGTAACCCAGAAGTGGGTTCAAGTTACGGGGAGACGAGTCGACTTGGACGGCTATCCCTGGCTCGCCGGGCCCATCGGTAAGACGACAGGGATCGGCAATCGCTTCTTCGAGGATCTGGCGGACAAGGAAGGGCTCACTGTTCGAAAGGGAGCCGACGCGGGGCTAATCCCCAACCTTGCAGTGCTGTCAGGGCCTGACTTCGAGCCATCACGCGTTCACAGTTCAGTTCGTTCGTTATACGAGCAAACAGGCTCCTACGATCTCGACGCATGGGGCGAGTGGTGTGGCGTATTCCGGCCTTTCGGCGGTCTACTCGCCGCGATCTTCAGCCGTCGCCTCCAGCAGTTGAACGTCCCGTTGTCGGCGTTGGATACGAGTCGTGGCGTGACGAGCGAGGTCATTCAGCTTGTCGATTCACCTAGTGGGACCGTCCGTTACACGGGGTGGGTCAGGGAGCTCATCGGTACCGGCAACGTCCTGTACGCAGGAAGCTACTCCGTGTGCAGCATGCCTGGCCATTCAAGCCCGTGTGTCAAAGTCGTGTTCCCCTTGCCCAACGGGAATGCGATGGTCATCATGCGGGTAGACGCGCACGAGGACGGGTCGATGTCGGTGACCTCTTCTGGGCGCTCGTTTGGCGATCCCGGCTTCTACTTCACGGTTCACGACACGGCCGGGACGATCTCGGCGCACTACTTGAGAACGCTCCGGGAATCAATTCACGTGTTCGCATCTGGCGACGAAGTTCGTGGGGATCATGTTCTGACACTGTGGGGGGCCACTTTTCTGCGGCTTCACTATCGTCTGAAGCGGCGGACGAATCGAAATGTGGCGGCAATCTAACAACACCTTGAAGCTGACGGACCGTCCTGTCACGGCCCTTGCTTGCGCAAGGTCCGCGCCAGGCCGCCCCGCAGCTTAAGGCAACGTTGGGCGGCACTCCCGCCACGAGAAACCAAGAGGCGTTGGCACACCATGGTCAGCTACGATGCAAGTCGGCAACCGGATGCTCGCGAGTGGCTGGGAACTTCCGAGACAGACCTGATCGAAGCCGTACGCGAGTATCACCGACATCTTCGTGAACCGCATCCAGAGCTCCCGGAACCGCAGGTGCATGCCGCCATTCATGTCATCGTGGAGAACCAAGTTGCTCTTGGCGACGAGACGCCGGTGCACGGCACCATCGCCCGACTCATGGCTCATGGCCTATCTCGCCATGAGGCACTTCATGCGGTTGGTTTTGTTCTCGCCAGCCACATGGCAGATCTCGGTCGGGGCGACCTGCAAGGGCCAGCGGACGCTGATTACTACCGCCAGCTCGAGGAGTTAACCCCCGAGTCATGGCGGCGCGAGGCGGCGCAGGAATGAGCACCTCTTCCCACTATGTTCGCCGCGCGGAAGCAACGATCCAGGTCACTTGCGGTCTGTCTCGCGGTCGCTCAGCCTTCGCCGTGCCGCCCAACCACGCGCTCAAGCTGACGGGTCACCGAGGCGGGTCGAGCCGGCGGCCGGCTCGTCATCAGCCGAACAAGGACAACTGAGTGTTCCGGTCATGGCGCCTCTGAGTGGCACCATTCGAAATGACCCGGCCGAGATGAGAATCTACGTCGGTGTTCCCGATGTCTCGGAATCGCTGGAGCTCATCAAGGCCCATGGTGGCTCAGTGGATGCGCCACGGTTTGAGGTGCCAGGCGTTGTAACTCTCGGGCTCTTCAAGGATCCCGCTGGCAATCCCATGGGCCTGGTAGAAATGGACGGGGAATCCCACAAAGTTCCGTGACGACAAGCCGCCTAACAAATCATTGCAGCGGACAATACCGCCCGCTTCGCGGCCGGCATTGCCGCTGAATTCCAGCCGTTAGCCCGCAGTGTTCACGAACGAGCGGGTAACGGCGATCGAGCGGGTTGCCGAGAGCATCTGCGACGCGTGGTACGATGCCGGCGCGGTGTTTCGGCTGTCGGAGCGTGCTGGAGTTGCCTTTCAACTGACGATCGGGGGGTGCTTGGCCAGTTCTGGATCACACCGGCGCAGTCGATCGCCGCTCTCCCCGGCTCGATCGGTGATTGGTGCGATCGGCGCTTACGACGCCGGTGCCGGACGAGGACGGAGGATGGTCGCAAGCCGCCTGAACGCATTTGCCCAGACGTAGGACTCCGGTAACGCGATATGCACCCGCCGCCACGTCATCCGCACACGAGCTGCAACCTTCAACAGCCGTTCTCGGAGTGTTCCGATCTGCGCTCTCCCGCAGGTCGGGATCGTCCGTCAACTCGCGCAACACCTGGAACAACATGTACGCCGCCGTGCTCAGGAGGACACGGAACGAGTTGGCGAGGAACGACGTGCAACTCGTACGGCCAAGATCCACGCCGACGAGCAGCTCCTTGATCCGATTCTCGACGTCACCGCGTTTTCGGTAGATGCTGTAGGCGTTCTCGGGTTGGTGCCGCAGGTTCGTGACGAGGAAGCGGCAGTTGTCTCGAGGCTCGCGTCCGGCAATTACCGTGACCTCGGCCTTGATGATGATGCGTCGCTCATGAGGCCATTTTCGCGTCGCGTACGAACACTCGCCGAATCGCCGAGCCGTCTCCCCGCTTCGCTTCTGCTCGGCGCGAGCTCGCTTCATCAGCGGCTCGGCGATGCGTTTCAGCCGCTTATTCGTGGGCATTCCGACGAGGTACTCCACACCCAGGTACTCCAGCCAATCAAGCAGATCCGGAGTGGCGTAACCACCGTCGAGGCGAACACGCAGCCGGGACTTCGGCCATGCGTCCCGCAACATCGTGACCAGCCGGCGAAGCATGCACGGCGCCCAACGCGTCGGATGGGCATTCCCCGGCCGCAATGCGGCGCCGACAAGATGCTGCGTTGGCTCATCGTCGAAGGCCACGAACATCGCCGTCGGCAGATAGCACCATGATCCGTAGTGGCCGTGATAGAACGCGAACTCCTGCTGGCCATGCGTCGGATCGTCGGTCGGATCGAGGTCGATCGTGATGAGTCTCGGCCGGCGTCGGCCACGACGGCGACGCTTGTGGTGTTGGACAACGGCCTCGGCCAACCCGCAGCCGATCCGAAGCAACTTCAGTCGCCCCGAGCGAGTTCTCGAACCGCGAGAGTGTCGACTGGCTCGCCAGTGTATCCGACTCGTCGTCGACCGACCGGCCGGAAGCGAGCCGCATCATCGGGTCGCTGGCGAGTCGCGCCGAGTCGTTGCAGTCGCTGTACCCGCAGGCGATCCCGAAGATCCGCTGCCGGATGAGCTGCTGCACAGTGTGCTCGACTTTGCCCGGCTGCCGGGGATCATCGATGAGCCGGGTGAACACCTCGGTCAACCCAAGGAGCCGATCGGCACCACTGAGCAGAATCACGCCCCCATCCGAGCTCGTCGTCGGCTCGTCGAACGAGATTCTGGTAGGTTTCGCGTACAGTTCTTCGAACAAGACCGGGTCAGCACGGCGCCCATCCATGAGCATGTGCTCCTTGACCGAGTTGTTTTGAGCAACTGCTTGTATAGCAGCACAAAACGGTCAATGGGCGTCGCCGGCCCGGTTTCTTCATGCATAATCCGGGTTAGGTTCGTGCGAACCTGTAGCGTTCGGCCGTCAGTCCACCGCCAAGCAGAGCCCACCCACCACGGATGAGCTCTGCTTAGCCGTCGAACACTTTCCAAGTGGTAGCTTCATCGTGAAGCTACCGGCGAACTACTTGCGGCCGCTTTAGCAATTCGGCCAGTCGACCTATCGGCGACGAGCCTGGAAGTACCGGCTGTGCTTCCTTGCCGCACTCGCGGCTGGCATCTCGGTCCTCGGGTTCGTCCTCTGGATTCTCGGCTATCGCGGGTAGGGCGTTTGCGCGATCGGCCGTCTAACCCGCATTTCTCACCAACATCCTCGCGAGGGTGCGTAGACCGTTCGCTGGCAAGGAGATGAGGCCATCGAGGCGGAGACGGCTTGTCATGCCTTCGACGCCTCGATGTGCCGAAAGCGACGCCGCCAGTGGGCGGTCTACGCGCCCGGGCGTATCACATAGGCATGATGTGCTCAGTGTGTTCCGGCGGGCGCTGCCGGCCCGCCGCTGAGCTTTATCGTTAGGCCGCACTCTTCTTGCTTCCAATCAAGCGTCCGAGCTGTTGTCGAGACACCCCCAGTGCCAGCAGCCCCCGCACGAGCAAGTCTATCGAGACGTCGGACTCCGCAGCTTCCATCTTCGCCACTCGCGACTGACTCGAACCGATGAGGTCAGCGAACTGTTCCTGTGTCAGCGCTTTGCGCTCGCGATACTCCCGCACGCTCTGCGCGAGAAGCAGCTTCAACTCAATGAAGGCAGACTCTTCGTCTGTCAGTCCAAGGAAGTCTGACGCCGAACCCAGCTTCCAACCGGCCTTCTTGAGCTTCTTCTTCTTGGCGTCCTTCATAGTGTCACTCCTACTCGCTCGTTGCCTGGTCGTAGGCTGTCAGTCGTCTCTTGCAATTCGCGATCACCCGCTTCGGTGTCGCCCCGGTCTTCTTCACGAAGACGTCCGCGATCACGATCGCATCGGTGTCATTTCGATACACAATCCGCCAGTTGGCATCTTCATCCCTCACCCGCAGTTCATGGTACCTCGCCCCGATCGATGGCATCGGCCGCGACGCCGGCATGCTGAGCATGTCGCCGCGCTGCAGCTGCCGAAGCAACATCCCCGTCTCTACACGAGCGGCCGCTGAGAATGGCGGGGTCTTCACCTCGCCTTCCAGCCAGACCAACGGCTTGTCCCCCTCGGGCATGCCCGAGCAGATGTCAGATCCGACATGGGGTCAAGCGGGCGGACATGTCCAATCCTGCCGGCGGGTGTAACCAAGCACTCGAACTGACGGGCCACCGCGGCGGGTCGCGTCGCCGACGGCTCGGCATCAGCCGCTCCTGACGTCGGAGCCATGCCGAGCCTCGCCTGCGCGGTACCAACGCCGCAGCGGACCACCCGTGGGCCCGCAGCTTCGCTCCAGTCGTTAGCCAGCCGTCACCTATGCGAGAGCTCTGGAGCAGACGGTGAAAGTCTTCCGTCCTTGGTCAGGTGATGGCGCAAAGCCCTTGTGGGGGTTCTCGAGCGTAGAAGTCGTGCCTGTCGCGCCAGTCGCCGACTTGGATCGCGACGCGGTCCACGAACTGAGGTGTCGCGCTGCTCATACGCGTTCCTCGTGCGCATCGAGGTCAAGTCCAGTTCAGCAGCAGTGCGACGAGGTCGGTCACGCCAATCGTGCAGTCCTCATCGAGATCGGCGTCACACGTGGGGGGACAGGGATCCGGGCACGGTCCCCACAGGACGATCAGATCGAGGAGATCGCTGACATCGACGTCACCGTCGTTGTCGAGATCGCCGCGTATGCCCGTCGGGAGCGGATCAACCCGTTCGGCATCGAAACGGACGAGCGTCTGCGTCTGCGAGCCAAGCGGCGCCATGGTCTGGAGCAAGATCGTGGCGGTGAAGTTGTTCACATCCGCGAACTCGAGCTCACCCAGCATGTTCTGGCCGACGTTCTGTGATGAACCGGGAAACGACCCGAACATGCCCGATCCTCCGGTCACCGCGCGGAAAGCGACCACATCGTCGCCGATGAACACGCCCTGGAAGAACAAGCCGTTCGGATCCGTGATTCGGAGTGTCGTGCCATTCACCGTGATGTCGACGACTTCGTTCCCGCCGCTCAAGAGGTCGCCAGTCTCCGGATCGTAGAACTGCGTCAACGAGTTGTACGCGGCAGCGTAGATGGGATCGCCCGTCTGTGGCGGACCATCGAGCACGAGCGGAAAACCGTCATCGGTGAACGGCACGCGGTTGCAATCGAAGGTGAACGATCCGCCGAAGGGAAAGAGCACGAAGTTGTCGCCGTCAGCTGAACGATCCGCTGCCGTTGGCAAAGAAGACCTGCCCCTGATCGTTGACGGTCGTCGTGAAGCCTCCGCCGAAGATGTCGACCATCAGATACTGGTTGGTCCCGCCGGTCGGCGTGACCTGAAACCACTCGGTTCCGTTGAACGACCCGGTAAAGCGATTGAAGTAGATGCCGGACGGCTCGGTCCCGGCGTTGGCGACGGAAGGGACGATAGCGATGCCTGCAATCAGCACGCAGACGGTGCTCGTCAGGGTCCTCATGGGTCTGGCCTTTCGGTGTCGGCGCACGACAGAAGTGTGCAGTATCAGAGGGTAGAGACGCCAGCCGCGCAAGTCCACGCACGAGAGTGAACGCCTTGTTGGCTTGTTCACCGACGCGTCGATCGCGAGGCCATGCGACGTCCTGAGCGGCGTCGTCGCCACATCAGGCTCCGAAGGCATGACAGCCTCTCCGCCTCGATGGCCTCGTCTTCCTCGCGACGATTGGCGATGGGACGAGCGCCATCTGTCGTTGCTACTCTGCTCACTCGTGCGAGGCCGAAGTCACCGGCTCTCGGCGTGTGCCGCGCCAGTGCGTCGAAGGCCTCGCGCTGACGGGCTGGCATCACGTGATGGCGAACGCGATTCAGACCTGCGTGCTCTCGTCTCGACGTCTCTGCGGTGAGGCATGTGACGGTCCGCACCGCTGCGTGATCTGCACCGTCACCGAGCGCCCACCGTCTGGCTCGTGAGATCGAGTGCGCCGCTGGTGAAGCGCACGTCCAGGAGTTCGACCCGACGGTGGTCGCTCAATTGGAGCACCGGCTCCAGCGGTTCGCGGCCGGTGAGGATGTCGACCAGCCGTTGCCAGTCGCCGCTGTCGATCTTCCCGGCGGCTCCGCTCTGGACCAGACGGGTGAGCACCGGTATCGGATCACCGGGTACGGAGATGCCGCCAAGCTGGATCCCCTGCAGCTGAAGCCAGAGCTGGCGACCTTCGATCCGGGGGACCAGATGGGCCACCACGACGCGCTGGAAGCCGCGGACTTCGATGGGAAGGGCGAGGCTGATCACATCGTCTCCGATGTGAACCTGCGGCATCCCCACCTCCGCCGGCCACTGCATGTTCTTCTCGTGCGCGATCCAGTCGGGCAGACGCACTGCGAGCCATGCGTTGACCTGCGGCTCGCGCACCCGCAGCGTCCAGCGTTCTTCCGCCGGGCGAATCTTCTGCGTCTCTTCGACGAGGCGATACTCGACTCGATCAGCCAGATCGACCACTTCGGGCGCCGCCGCGCTCGGCGGTTCGTACCACTCCGGAACGGATCGCGTGAGCGTGCCGATCGCGATGACGAATCCGACAGTGCCCAGAAGCAGAACCAGGGCAATCCTCCTCATCCATCGCCACATCGGTTCCGCTCGCCTGCTGGCCACCGGCCTACTGCAAACCGAGGTGCTTGCGGTACGCCGTCATGTCGGGATCGCGGCCGAGATAGTCGATGACCAGATCCAGTCCGTCCTCCGTGCCGCCGCGAGAGAGGATCTTCTGCCGGTAGTACATGCCGGCGGATGGATCGAGCATGCCGAGTTCCTTGAACCGCTCGAACATGTCGCACGCGTAGACCAGCGACCACTGGTAGCCGTAGTACCCGGCCTGGTAGCCAACGAGATGACCGAAGCCCGCCTGGAAGAAGGTCTCGGGCACCGGATCGTAGAGCTCGATGTTCTCCTTCGTGGGATCCCAGAGGTCCATCGCGAGTTGGGTGGTGTTGATCTCACCAGTGGAATCGAGGTGACACATCATGTCGTAGAGGCCGTAGTAGAACTGGCGCTCCGCCATCATGCCCGAGCCGAGCTGCCTGGCCTTGACCATGCTCTCCAGCAGCGCGGGGGAAGCGGCTCTCCGGTCTGGTAATGACGCGTGAAGGTGGCGAGGACATCCGCGTCCCACACCCAGTTCTCGAACATCTGCGACGGCGCTTCGACGAAGTCACGCTCGACGCTCGTTCCCGCGAAGTCCCAGTAGTGCGCCTCGCTCAGGATCGTGTGCAGGCAGTGTCCGAACTCGTGGAAGAACGTCTCCACCTCGTCGTGCGAGAGCAGCGAGGGTTTGTCCGGCGTCGGCTTCGTGAAGTTGCACACGAGCGCCGCCTGGGGCCGGGTCACCGAGCCGTCCGGCCACACCTTGTGCTGGGCCAAACCCCACTGCGCCGCGTGACCGTACTTGTTCTCTCGCGGATGCAGGTCGATGTAGAACTCGCCCAGCAACTCCCCCGACTGCTTGTCCCAGACTTCGTAGAGCCTGACGTCCTCGTGCCACATCGGCCGGCCCTGCGAGACCGCCCGACTGGTCACGTCGCGGTATTCCAGCCCGTACAGCGACTGGGTGATGGCGAAGAGTCCGTCGATCACCGCATCCAGCGGGAAGTACTCCTTCACCTTCTCCGAGTCGACCGCGTACTTCTCCTTCAGGAGCTTCTTCTCGTAGAAGGAATAGTCCCACGGATAGAGCTTGGCCTGCGCGTCACCGGTGTGACGCCGCTTCGCGTCCTGGAACTCCTGGTAGTCGAGCTCCGCCTTCTGACGCACGAGCGGTTGCAGCTTTGCGTAAAACTCGCGGACGGTCGCCGCGTTCTTGGCCATCTTGATCTCGATCTCGTAGTCCGCGGCGTTTGGGTAGCCCAGCAGCTGGGCCGCCTCCGCCCGCAGCTTGAGGATTCGCTCCAGCAGCCGCACGTTCTCCTGTCCTCCCCGCCGCTTGTACTCGATCCAGACCTTCTTGCGCGTCGTCTCGTTGTCGCAGTAGTCCATGAGCGGCAGGAACTCGGGATAGGAGAGCCCGACCAGGTAGATGCCGTCCGTCTGGGTGAGACTGTTCAGATAGTCCTCCGACATGCCGGCAAGCTCTTCCCGCGTGAGCGGCACGCGCGTGGCGTCGTCGCGGATGTTCTTCTCGAACTCGATGCCCAGCCGGTTGATCTCCTTCTGGATCTCCGTGAGCTTCTCCCGATCGGCGGAGGACAGTTCCATGCCCGCCCGGCGATAGTCACGAAGCAAATGCTCGAGGAATCGCTTCTGTTCGCCCTGCAGGTGGAGCGGCTGGTCGGCGAGGACCTTGACCGCCCGGTAGAGATCCTCGCGCTTGTGCAGATCGATGAGCCAGTTGGTCGCCTCTTCTTCGGCCTGCTCGCCCGCGCGGCGCTCCTCGTCGTCGGTCGAGACATAGGTCATGAACATCGTCATGTTCGTGTCGAGCTCGAGCTGGGCAACGAGATCGTCGATGGCCCCGATCGTGTTGTCGAAGGTCCGCTGATCGTCCGGGATCGCGACGATGCGCTGCACGGATGCGTCCGCCCGCGTGAGTGCCGCGGCCACGGGCGAGTTCGCGTCGACGCCCCGGGCGGACGCCGTGCACAACAGTGCGGCGAAGAGAAACGGCAGCGTTGACAGCGTGCGGATGCGTGTGTTCATGTGGCCCACGGTGTGCTCCTTCGTTCGGTCGCGATGTTCGATCGATCAGTCCGTGCTCAGCAGCTCCACGTCGAAGATCAACGTGGACTTGGGGGGGATCGGACCCGACCCGCCTTCACCGTAGGCGAGGTTGTAGGGGATGATCAGCTTCCGCTTGCCCCCGACCTTCATGGATCCGACGCCCTCGGTCCAGCCCGCGATGACGCGGTTGAGCGGGAACATGGCGGGCTGACCTCGATCGACGGAGCTGTCGAACTTGGTTCCGTCCGGAAGCCAGCCGGTGTAGTGCACCTCCACGTTCGACCCCGGGGAGCTGGGCATCTCCCCATCGCCGACGACCAGGTCGTAGTACATGAGCCCGCTGTCGGTCTCGACCGGCTCGCCGGTGACCGGATCACCGGGGAGCACGTCCGGGAGCTCGACGGCGATCTTGTCGAACTGCTTGACGTCGATCAGCTCGACGTCGAAGACGAGCGTGGAGTCGGGCGGTATCACGCGGCTGCCGGTCTTTCCATAAGCGAGTTCGGCGGGAATGACGAGCTTCCGTTTGCCGCCGACCTTCATCGTCCCGACGCCTTCGGTCCAGCCGGCGATGACCCGATCGAGGGGAAACGTCGCGGGCGCGCCGCGATCCACCGAGCTGTCGAACTTGGTGCCGTCCATCAGCCAGCCCGTGTAGTGCACCGTGACCTCGGCGCGGGGCTCTTGGGCGAATCGCCGGTGCCGACGACTAGGTCGTAGACCTGCAAGCCGCTGGCCGTCGTGGTCGCGGGGCCCTTCACCGGATCGCCCGGCAGCGCGGACCGCGGCCCGCCGGAGGCGTCGGCTTCGGCTCGTTCGGCGGGGCCGCCGGCTTCGTGGCCGCAGGCTTGGGCGCGTCGGCCTTCGGCTTCGCGGCCGTCGGCTTGGCCGCGGGAGTGTCCGAGGGCTTGGCGGTCGCGCTGTCCACGGCGGGTTTGGCCTCGGGCTGCTTGGCGGCCGGGGTTGCCCCTGCCTCCGCAGGAGTCTTCGAGCCGCAACCGCTGCCGAGCAGCGCTGTGGCGAGAAGTGGGGCGACAGCGATCAGAATCCGGCGTGGTCGAGTCATGGTGTTCTCACTGAAAGAAGAGGTTGATCATAGAGGTTCGAGGCGCACGGGGTCCGCGCTCGGCGGAGTCGAAGCCGGGCGGGCAGGCCCCCGGCCGGGCCACCGGGTCCTCGCCGCGCGGGGCGGCCTGGTGTGTGGGCCTCGGGCGACCTCCGGTCGCGTTCAGACCGCCACCTCCGCCGCCATGCGCTCGGCCTTGGCGCGAGCGTCGTCCAGCGATCCGACGTACATGAACGCGCTCTCGGGAAGATCGTCGCCCTCGCCCTTGCACAGCCGGTCGAACGAGCTGATCGTCTCCTCGACGGGCGTGGTCACGCCGGTGAAACCGGTGAACTGCTCGGCCACGTAGAACGGCTGGCTGAGGAAGCGCTCGATCTTGCGGGCCCGGGAGACGGTCAGCTTGTCCTCCTCGGAGAGTTCGTCGACACCGAGAATGGCGATGATGTCCTGCAGATCGCGATACCGCTGGAGAATCGACTGGACCTGGCGGGCGACGCGGTAGTGCTCCTCGCCGACGGTGCCCGGCTCGAGGATGCGCGAGGAGGAGGCGATGGGATCGACGGCGGGATAGATGCCCTTCTCGGCAATGCTCCGCTCGAGCACGACGAAGGCATCGAGGTGGGTGAAGGTGGTCGCGGGAGCGGGATCGGTCAGATCGTCCGCGGGCACGTAGATCGCCTGCACGGACGTGATCGCGCCGGCTTTGGTCGAGGTGATGCGCTCCTGCAGCTCGCCCATCTCGGTCGAGAGGGTCGGCTGGTAGCCGACCGCCGAGGGCATGCGGCCGAGCAGTGCGGAGACCTCCGAGCCCGCCTGCGTGAAGCGGAAGATGTTGTCGATGAAGACGAGCGTCTCCTTGCCCGAAGCATCGCGGAATTCCTCGGCCATGGCGAGTGCCGCCAGCCCCACGCGAAGCCGAGCTCCCGGCGGCTCATTCATCTGCCCGAAGACCATGGCCACCTTGTCGATGACGCGAGCCGTCTTCCCATCGGCGTCGGTGTACTCCGCCTCCTGCATTTCCAGCCAGAGGTCGTTTCCTTCGCGTGTTCGCTCGCCCACGCCGGCGAAGACCGAATAGCCACCGAAGCCGCGAGCCACGCGCGCGATCATCTCCTGGATGATGACGGTCTTGCCCACGCCGGCGCCGCCAAACAGACCGATCTTGCCGCCACGCACGAACGGGCACAGCAGATCGACCACCTTGATTCCCGTCTCGAGCATCTCCGTCTTCGGGTTGAGATCGACCATCTTCGGCGGGTCGGCGTGAATGGGCCTGGTTCGCTTCGCGGTGACCGGCCCTCGACCGTCAACGGGTTCACCGAGGAGGTTGAAGACGCGGCCGAGCACTTCTTCGCCCACGGGGACCCGCACCGGCCCGCCGGTATCCACGCACGCGTCGCCGCGACGAAGTCCGTCGGTGCTCGCCAGCGCGACGCAGCGCACCTGTCCGCCGCCGAGGTGCTTGGCAACTTCGCCCACGAGACGCATCTTCTGGCCCTGGAGATCGATCTCGCAGAGCACCGCGTTGTAGATCTCGGGCAGGTCGGTCCTCTGGGAACTGGGCGTCGAAGGTGGAGCCGATGACTTGGATGACAATGCCCGTGCTGGCCATGGGGTGTGTCCTTCTTGGAGATCGACCGGCGGGACCTCTGCCTGGGCGTCGGCCGGCGTTCGCAGCGGTCGGAATTCGCGTGGACCGCTCATCGGTCACGTCGAGCACAGGATAGGTCTCGCGTCGGCAGGTGCCAAGCGAGCCCGTTCGGGTCGTTCGCCGAGGCGGCGGCTGGCTCACGGCGGTCGCCGGTGAGGTTTGCCTTTTGAAGCGGCGACCTCTAGTCTCTCGCCGGACCAGCGGGGGTCTCGTCTTTTGGATCGATGCCGGTCTCCGGAGCAGCGCCGACGCGATGAGGTTCGAGCTGATCGACGATGTGCAGGAGCAGACCGAGGACCACATCGTCGTGGTCAAGGTGGTGAGCCGGGCCGAGGAGTACCTGGCGGACCATTTCCCGACCTTTCCCGTGCTTCCCGGGGTGATGATGATCGAGACGATGGTTCAGGCGGCCCGGCGCCTGCTCGCCTCCCGGAGCCGAGGCGCCGCTGGTCATGGGCGAGGCGCGGGCCATTCGATTCGGCCGGATGGTCCGGCCGGGCCAGGCCCTCCGGATGGAGGTGACGCTGACCAAGCAGCTGCCGGACGGCGGCTTCGTCTGCCGGGCGGTGGGACGGGTTCGCGCTGCTGTCAACGGCCAGACGCCGAGTTCGAGCGACGAGAACCAAGCGGCAGAGACAGCGGTGCACGGCCGCTTTACGATGCGTCCACTTCGGCCTCGCACCTAGACGTTATGGATCAAGCTTCGATGAAATCAGGAGACCAGGTCATGACCCGGGAGGCGATCTTCCAGAAGGTCAAGGAGATACTCGAAGAGGCCCTCGGTGCGGACGACGACGAGATCACGCCGAACGCCTCCCTCACCGGCGATCTCGAAGCGGAGTCGATCGACTTCCTCGACATCGTCTTTCGTCTGGAGAAGACCTTCTCCACCGAGGACAAGCCGTTCAAGATCTCGCAGGGCGAGCTCTTTCCCGAGAACCTGCTGGAGAACGCGGCATGGGTCGCCGACGGCAAGTTCACCGACGAGGGCATGGAGATGCTCAAGACGCGCATGCCGCACGTCGACTTCAGCGAGTTCGAGAGTGATCGCGACGTGAACAAGGTCGCGGAGCTGATGACCGTGGATTCCATCGTCACCTTCGTGGAGCGGAAGCTGGCCGCCTGAGCCGGGCCGAGACCGCCCCCATGCGATGGATGTGGATCGACCATCTCGTGGAGTACGAACCGCACCGGCGGCTGGTGACGATCAAGAACGTCACGCGGGCCGAGGAGTATCTGCACGACCATCTCCCGGAGAGCGACCACCATGCCGCGGTGCCGGTCATGCCCGCGTCGCTGATGATCGAGGGCATGGCCCAGACGGCGGGCATCCTCGTGGGTCTGGCCAACCAGCTTCGAGAGAAGGTGATCCTGGCGAAGGTGGTCATCGCCCGTTTCGACGAGGATGTCTTTCCGGGACAGACGATTCGCTACGACGCCACGATCGCGCACCTGGATGCGATGGGGGCGCGCGACCTCGGGCCTCGTGCAGCGATTGGCGCACCCCGAGTGCACCTGGCGGGACATCGGAAGGGTCGATCTCATGTTCAGCCACGTCGACAGTGCCCGGACGGCGCTCGATCTGCCGGAAGAGAACTTCGTCTTCACCGAGCAGTTCAAGTCGCTGCTGCGTGAGTACGGACTGCTCGAGATGAGACGCACGACACCTCTCCCACCGGGAGAGGTCGGCGAGCGCAGCGAGCCGGGTGAGGGAGGACTGCGTCTCCCGTCGGCCGCGCAGCAGTTGGATCATCGATCCGTCTCGATCGCGCATCGCTGGCGTCTCTGTTGATCAAACGCCAACAGGCTCTGCCGGTTGCCGGCGGTAGGTGTGAGATCACCCTCACCT
This sequence comes from uncultured Planctomycetota bacterium, assembly GCA_963697235.1. Taxonomy (GTDB): domain Bacteria; phylum Planctomycetota; class Phycisphaerae; order Phycisphaerales; family SM1A02; genus CAVONJ01. Next base: position 81,832 of record CAVONJ010000014.1, on the reverse strand, counting down.
GGCCCGCCTTTGCGCGCCGGGCGTGGGATCACCCTCACCTGGCTCGTCCTTTGTTGGCGACGGGTGTGGGATCACCCTCACCTGGCTCGTCCTCGCGAGAAGGCGGGGACTAGCCGTCCTCTCCCGGAGGGAGAGGAGTTGCGATTCGTGCCCCCGAGGAGAGGACGCAAAAAGACGGCCCCCGCACGGGGGCCGTTTCGCAAGACGGAAGGTCCGCCAAGGGGGGACCGTTCCGATTAAAGGGCCCCGACCGGGGAGGCAAACCGATACGGGGCCGATCCAGGGGGACTGCTTCCACCCAATCACCAGGAAGATCGAATGTGACTTCGCCGCGGGCAAGCGATTGCTCAGGGCATCGCTCGATCCAGTGTCGATGGGTGTCGGATGTGCCGCCTCGGCAACCGCGGCACCGTGGCGTGCAGCGCAGAATGGCCTCTCGCACCCTCGCGACGGTACTGGTACGACATGCGGGGTACAATCGCGCGATGCCCGTTTCTGATCCGCCGCCGCATCGCACCCAGCACATCGCCGTCTACGCCGGATCATTCGACCCGATAACGCTCGGTCACCTGGACGTGCTGCGGCGAGCCCGCCGGCTCTTCGACGAGATCGTCCTGGCGATCGGCCACAATCCCGAGAAGACCTCGATGTTCGCGGCTCGGGAGCGGGTGGAGATCTGCCGCACCCTGGTCGAGGAGATCCTCGAGAACGAACCGGGGGGAGCGCCGGTCCGGGTGGCCCATTATTCTGGTCTGACCGTCGACTTCGCGCGCTCCGTCAACGCCAGCGCCATCCTCCGCGGAATCCGCAACATCACCGACCTGGCCACGGAATGCCAGCTGGCCATCACCAATCGCCAGGTGGCGGACATCGAGACGGTGTTCGTCGTGACCGGCGAGGCCTTTGCGTTCACCAGCTCCAGCCTCATCCGCCAAGTGGCGGCGATGGGCGGCTCGCTGCAGCGACTGCGGAGCATCGTGCCCTCGCTGGTCATCGAGCGCATGGAGGCACTGCGTCGGGACCCGCGCAATCCGCTGGCCCAGCTCGTCGGCGACGATGAGATGGACTGACGGTCGCGCTCGAGAGCCGTGCAGAATCGCGCACGGTCATTTAGGATCTCTCGTCGGTACCGCCCGCACTCCTCGTCCACGGAACCGTTCGTCCAGTGTCAATCTCCTACCGCGTCATCTCGATCGGAACGCTCGCTGCGAATCCGCTGTGGGACGAGCGGATCGACGTGCGCACCGGACACTCGACGACGATCCTGATCGAGACGGAGTCGGTGCGGCTCGTTGTCGATCCATCGCTGCCTCCAGCCGCCCTGGCGGCGCGGCTTTCGGAGCGGACTCAGGTCAAGCCCGCGGAGGTCACGCACGTCTTCCTCACCAGCGCGGCGCCGGATCACCGGCGGGCGATCGGTCTCTTCGAGTCGGCCCGCTGGATGGTGTACGAACCGGAGCTCGAGACCGCACGGGCCGCGCTCGAACACGATCTGGCTGCTGGCCCGAGAGCACCACGACCGCGAGATGCTCGATCTGCTCGAAACGGATCGCCAGGTGCTCCGGCGACTGGAGGTGGCACCCGACCGGATCGAGACGGGCATCGATCTCTTTCCGCTCCCCGGGGTCACCGCCGGCACGTGCGGGCTCATCCTGTCCCTGCCCGGCCGCACGGTGCTCGTCACCGGCGATGCCGTGGCTACGGCCGAACATCTCGAACAAGGAAAGGTGTTGCCGAGCTGCGTCGATCTCGAGTCGGCCCAGGAGTCGTTCCGCGAGGCGGTCGAGATCGCTGACGTCATCCTTCCGGGCCGCGACAACCTGCTCCTCAATCCGCTGCGCCGGTTGGTGCTCTGAAGAAGTCAGATCACCGCTCGAGCGTCATCATTTCTGCCCCGGCAGCGGCGCCTGCCGGAGAGATCACCGGCGTGGCTACCATCAACGGCATCGTGTGGCGCAGAGTGCACAGCTTCTTGATCGCGGTCCTCGTCGTGGCGAGCAGTGCGCTGGCCGCGCCCGTCCTGGCCCAGGCCGAGCCGCCGGCACCGGTTCCGCTGGACGAGCTGCCCTGGGCGATTCGGCTCGGCGGACGCGTGAACCAGGTGCAGCAGGTGCTCCCGACGATCGATCGGGTCGTACTGGTTCCCGACGCCGCGACCTACGTCGATGAGCTCTTCAAATGGTCACCGCGGGGGCGCTGGCCGATCCTCTTCGAAGACGACCAGCTCGCGCCCATGTTCATCCGGCGATTCCGACCCGCGCAGATCATTCGGCGCGATTCGGTTGGAGCGCTTCCTCCGACGGCCCAGGCGAAGCGCCGCGTCCTGGAAGCGGTGGTCGTCTCCGCCTGGGGTGGCGATCCCGCGCTGCACACGATCCGGCAGGTCTTCGAGCTCAGCCGCTACGTGCCGCCCGGGGTGGTGATCGCCTCGACGGAGGATCCGGCGTGGACCGCGGCCGTCGCCCTGGCGGCGGGGCGCGGGGAGTGCCTCGCGTGGCTCGACGAGACGTTCCGCGTGCCCAACCAGGTGCTCGCGCCCGAAGCGGCGCGGCAGCTGAGCGAGCAGATCGAGCGGCTCGTGCAGGAGCAGCAGTACGAGTACCGAGAACTGGGCGATCAGATCGACGCCATCACGTTGTGCCGCGCGGTCGCCGGGCGCGTGGAGGAGAATCCCTTTCCCGCCAGCCGCGTGAATCTTCCCGGCCTCAACACCCAGGGGCCCATCGCCACCACCGACCTGGTCGGTCGGCGGGAAGACGGTCAGCGCTACGCCTTCACCGGGTGGATCTTCGGCTCTGAGGCCAGAAGTGCCTATGTGGCCATGTGCTCACTCTTCCTCGATCGCGATGACTGGTGGCTCGTCAACACCTATCCCGATCAGAGCCAGTGGCAGGCGTACGGCATGCAGGCCGCGGTGCCGCTGCTCGGCAGGGCAGGGCGTCGAGGTGCAATCGTGGTTCGGAGAGCGGGCTGGACTTGCGAGCTGGCGGCGATTGCTCATCGGCGGCATCCAGTGCGATGTGCTGCTGCTCAACTCCAAGGGCATGGCCGACTTCTTCGATCTCTCGGAGGGAACCGGATTCGCCCATGACGTTCCGATCCTCGATACACCGCTGGCCCTGCACATGATCCACAGTTGGTCGCTGCGCTCGCCGGAGAATCGCGACACGGTGGGAGGGCGCTGGCTGGAGCACGGTGTCTACGCGTACGTTGGCGCGATGCAGGAGCCGTACCTCGGCGCCTTCATTCCGCCCGAACTGCTCGTGCGCCGACTGCTCAGTTTCGTCCCCTTCCTGGTGGCAGCGCGGCACTGGGACGGTCCGGTGGGCAATGCCTGGCGGGTGAACACCTTCGGCGATCCGCTCATGCTCTGCAGACCCCTTGTCGGTCCAGACGGGACGCCGAGCGCAGCGCGAGTCGATCTGCCCGCCGACTACGGGACCGATCTCCGCGAACAGGCCACGGCGATCATGCGCCAGATCGAGGGGGACGAGCGCGGCGCGATCATCGCCGACGCGATCACCGCCCTGGTTCTGCTGGGCCGGGACGAGATCGCCGTGCAGATGTGGCGGGTGGTGCGCCAGAAGGGCCTCGAGGCGGCGGTCGCGGCGGTGTCACTGGGTCCGCTCTTTCGCATGCGTCAAGAGGACGAGTTCCTCGTGGCCTACGCGGCAACGTCGGGCGAGCAGCGGAATGGTCTCGCGCAGGACATGCTCTGGCACTTGCTGGGACCGCAGCTCAATCGCTCGCTGGACGAAGATACGGTGCTCCTGCTGCAATCTTCGCTCCGCCGGCCGATGGCCCACGTCGATCTGGAGCGACTGGCGCCGCAGCTGCGCCGGATCTTCGGTGAACCGCAGACGCGCGGCATCATCCAGCGGGAGCTGGAGCGAGCGACTTCCGATGACGAGCGCAAGAATCTGCAGAAGCTCCTGCAGCGGTATTGATCCTCGGTGCACGCTCGCCACTCAACCGTTCGATGACCTCCCTTCGTCCCGACAGCCTGACCTGGACGGCCCTTCTCGGCCAGTGGGTGGATTTCGCCCGGGCCTCGCTCGCCCTTCCGCGGGACGCCGAGTCGAAGCGATGGCAGCACTCCGTCCCGGCGATCATCACCCTCCAGGCAGTGACGTTTGCCCTGGCCGATCTGGTACGGCTCGGCGTCGACGAGCGGGCGCTGGCTCGAGACAAGGCGGAGCTTCTGATCAGCGGTGCCGCGGCCGAACTGCGTTCGATCTGGAGCGGTCAGCCCATGCCGGCGTCCATTCTGGAGATCGCCGAGGATGCGCGGGCGGCGCTCGAACGCTCGACGTACGCGGGCGCGGTGGAGTTGATCTGGCCCGGTCCGGGCGTTCTGATCATGCCGGCGCTCGAGGCAACCGAGCCGCACGGCACGCTGGTCGTCATGGCGCCCGGCACGCTCGTCATGCCGGAGGAGCCGGTGGCGTGGTGGAACGATCGATCCGCCGTTCGCGTTCCCGGATGCGAGATCCGCCGCCCGCCGTGTCCGCGGCAGGTCTACCGGCAGGTGGACGTGCGCGGGCGTATCACCGGCGACGTGATCGCACCGATGGATGCGGCGCTTCCCGGCGGCATGCCGCTGCTCGTGCCCCTCTTCGAGAACGGCGCACCGGTGGGCCACTTCACCATGAGCGCCGAGCACTGGCTGGCGCGGCAACGGGAGGCGATGGACGGCGAGCGCGTTCCGGTCGAACGACGGGACGGACCGCCGCCGCAATGAGCGCGCCCGGTGGTGCTCCGACCTCTTCAACGGACAGCTCGCGCATCAGCCATCTCCTCCGCGAAGAGGTCCATCTGTTCGCCGAAACACCGAGTCCGGCGCGTCGCCGCCGGCTCCTCGAGATCCAGCATCGGCGTCGGGCCATGCTGGCTGGAGATCGTCAGCCGATCGAGCAGATGAGGAGCGCGGCGGACGTACAGCTGCTTCAGGACGTGCGGGTCGTTGCACTGCTGGGAGAGATGCAGCAGAGCGATGTGGCGGAGCGAGGATTGCCTCTCGATGGCGAGCACCGCGTCGAGCGCCTCCTCATTGGAGAGATGGCCGAGGCCGCTCATGATGCGGTGCTTCAGAAACGGCGGCCGCTCGCTGTTCAGCTGGAGTTGCCGGTCGTAGTTCGATTCCAGGGCGAGGCCGTCGAGATCGACGAACGCCTTCATGAGCGAAGCGCCGACCCGGCCGAGGTCGGTCGCCAGCCCGAGCCGTACGCCCCGGTGTTCGATCACGTAGCCCACCGTGCCCAGTTGATCGTGGGCCAGCAGTACGCCGGCGACGTCGAGGCCGGGGGCGAGGCGAAAGCCCTGCTCGAAGACGTGCAGGCAACGGACCGGTACGCCGGCGGAGAGCGCCGGGCGGCGGTGACGCCGGTGGACGTGCACTCGAAGCGATCGCTTCCCGGCCACACGGCTCCATCCGGCGTGCAGATGATCGCGGTCCAGATGAGTCAGCAGCACGTCGTCGATCTGATCCACGTCGACGCCACGGGCCTCGAGACGACGGGCGGTCTGCCGCGGGGAGAGCCCCGCGTCGATCAGGGCGCCGCGTGCGCCGACGCCATCGCGCGCGAGGACCAGCGTGCAGTTGCCCGCTGAACCGCTTCCGAGGACGCAGAAGGAGAGGGCCATGACCGATGGAATCTACCTGAAGCGAGCGAGGACGGGAAGAAGCGACTTCACTCGTCGCCAAGCCTCGATCGGAGTCGCCTTCCCCGCGTGCTCACGATGCCCTTCTCGCTTCCTTCGATGAAGGCGATGTACTCGGCGACCATCGGACGATCGGCGTGGTCGCGGAGGATCTGCATCGCCGAAGCAACGGAGTGGCGCTGACGGTACAGCACGCTGAACACGAAGTGCACGTCCTCCTGGTCCGCTCGGGACAGGCCGCTGCGGCGTAGGCCGATCAGGTTGATGTGGCCGCAGACGTTGTTCGCCGTGCTCAGAAAGAAGGGGGGCAGATCCTGGGAGATCGCGTGTGATCCGCCGACCATGGCGCCCCGCCCGACGCGGCAGAACTGGTGCACGGCGGAGTTGCCGCCGATCAGCGAGTTGTTCTGCATCTCGACGTGGCCGCCGAGCATGGCGCCGTTCGTCAGGATGCAATCGTCGCCGATGACACAGTCGTGACCGGCGTGGGAGCCGACCATGAAGTAGTTCCGGTCGCCGATCCGCGTGGGATGGTCCTCGGTGAAGCGCGGTGCACGGTGACGTGTTCCCGAAAGGTGTTGCCGCTTCCGATGCTCAGGCCTGGTCCGGGCTTGTCCCGATCGAATTTCAGGTGCTGGGGCGCGAAGCCCAGGCAGACGAACGGGAAGACCAGGTTGTCAGCGCCGAGCGTGAGCGGCCCCTGAAGGAACACCTGGCCGATCAACCTCGTGCCCGGTCCGATGGTGATCGGTCCGAAGAGCATGCAGTTCGGACCAACGGATGCGTCCCCCTGGAGCTCGACGGAGCCTTCGAGGACGGCGGTGGGATGGACGGTCGGATGAACGGTGGGCATGGCGAAAAGACGCGCGGAGGAGGCGACGCGGCGGGGTATCATCGTCCATTGATCGATCGGTGTCACCTCGAGAGGCTGGTTCGCTCGTGAACCGCGTCAACATGACGAACGGTGAACGCCCGATTCCGGCGGGCGGGCTCGAACGGCTGCTCGTGCACGATCTCGGGCGCATTCCCTATGGCGAAGCGCTCCAGCGGCAGCGATCGCTGCAACGGCAGGTGATCGACGCTCGGGAGGCCGGTTCCGCCGGACCGATGCACCTGCTGCTGCTCGAGCACGACCCGCCGGTCATCACGGTGAGCCGACGGCCGGGGACCGATTCGCATCTGCTGGCGAATGACGCCCAACTTCGCGCGGCCGGCGTCGAGGTGCACGCGACCGATCGGGGAGGCGACATCACCTACCACGGTCCTGGGCAGCTCGTGGCGTATCCGATTCTCGACCTCAATCGGCTCGGGCTGCGTCTGCACGGCTACATGCGGTGGCTCGAGCACGTGGTCATCGACACGCTCGCCCAGTTCGGGCTCACCGGCGAGCGCGATCCGCAGGCGACGGGGGTGTGGGTGAGGGGCGAGCGCGGCGTCGACCCGGCGAAGATCTGCGCGATGGGCGTTCGCGTGTCCCGCTGGGTGACCATGCACGGGCTCGCCCTCAACGTGACGAGCAACCTCGAACACTTCGACCTGATCATCCCCTGCGGCCTCGTCGGCCGATCGGTGACGAGCATGGGGCAGCGGCTGGGGGAGAACTGTCCCAGTCTGGAAGCGGTGAAGGACGCGCTGGCGGAGCGGTTTCGGGCGGGGATGGTCGCGCCCGGCGACGCTTCGCGCGACGATCCGGGTTAGCCTGGATCCTGATTCCGCATGAAGTTGGCGACGTGCGCGAACCGTCCATCCAGGAACGATCGGAGTTCGCCGTCGACGCCACAGTCATCCAGGGCGAGGTTCATGCACGCGAGCCACTGATCGCGCTCCGCGTCGCCGATCGGGAAGGGGGCGTGGCGGGCCCGCAGGCGGGGATGGCCGAACGCCTCGATGTAGAGCGACGGTCCGCCCAGCCAGCCCGAGAGGAACATGAAGAGTTTCTGGCGGGATCCGCGAAGGTCTGGCGGATGCAGGGCGCGGATCGTGGCGAACTGCGGGTCGTCATCCATGTGGTCGTAGAAGCGATCGATCAGTCTGCGAAGGGGTGCCTCGCCCCCGAGCGCGTCGTACGGCGTTCGACTGGGGCCGAAGGCGGGCTGGTTGCTCCCGGGCGAAGAGGGCAGGCGCATGGGAGATCACCGGCCCAGCATCATGCGCAGGGCTTCACCGATGGAGACGGAGGCCAGATCACGCACCTCGCCAGCGTCGAAGAAGCGCCCTGGCAACGGCGGCACTCCTCGAAGCCGATGTGCTTCTGGTCTGGATGCTGTAGGTGCTGCATCCGGTCGCCGCAGCGGGGACAGTCGATGTCCGTGATCTTGTCGTATTGCTTGCCGACCTCTTCGGGGCCGATGTCGATCATGTTGGCCAGCTTCTTGTGCGCGACGAGCTTGATCCGCTCCTTGCCGTCGGCCCAGATGCCGAAGCAGTGCGGACACCGGTCGATGTACGAGTCTTCGACGATCAGCCGGCGCATGGCGTTCTTGCACTTGGGGCACTCGATGATGTCGGTCGGTGTGCTCATGGACGATCCCTGCCGATCTCAAGAGGGCCGAATGGTAGGCGAAACCCCGAAGCGGTGCATTGCATGCACCTACGTATCACTCCCCTTGCTCCAGCACGGAGAGGAACGCCTCCTGCGGGATGTTGACGGATCCCGACCGCCTTCATCCGCTTCTTGCCTTCCTTCTGCTTCTCCAGCAGCTTCCGCTTGCGGGTGATGTCGCCGCCGTAGCACTTGGCGGTGACGTTCTTGCGCACGGCCTTGATCGTCTCGCGGGCGATGATCTTGCCGCCGATCGCCGCCTGGAGCGGGATCTCGAACTGGTGGCGGTCGATCTGCTTCTTCAGCTTCCTGCAGGATCGCGCGGCCGCGGAGCTCGGCCTTGTCGCGGTGGCAGATGAGGCACAGCGCGTCGACCGGCTGGCCGTTGACCAGGATGTCCACCTTGACCAGGCGGTCCGGCCGGTAGCCGATCATCTCGTAGTCCATCGTGCCGTAGCCGCGGGTGATCGACTTCAGCTTGTCGTAGAAGTCGTAGATGATCTCGGCGAGCGGCAGCTCGTAGTCGAGGATCTGCCGCGTCTCGCGAGAGGAACTGCTGTGCCTTGAAGATGCCGCGCCGCGCCGTCGCACAGCTTCATGAGGTCGCCGATGTTCTCGTTCGGGCAGATGATCTCGAGCTTGCACGATCGGCTCGCGGATCGCCTCGATCTGCGACGGGTCGGGCAGGTCGGCGGGATTGTGGATCTCGATCACCGTGCCGTCGGTCAGGTCGGACCTCGTAGGTCACGGTCGGCGCGGTCTGCACGATCTCGACGTCGCCCTCGCGCTCCAGCCGCTCCTGCACGATCTCCATGTGCAGCAGGCCGAGGAAGCCGCAGCGGAAGCCGAAGCCGAGCGCCTCGGAGTGCTGCGGTCTCGAAGGTGAAGCTGGCGTCGTTGAGGTGCAGCTTCTCGATCGGCCTCGCGCAGCGCCTCGTAGTCGCCCTTCCGGCCGCCCTCGCCCGAGGACGGTCGCCGGATAGAAGTCGCAGAAGACCATCTGCTGCGGCTCCTTGTAGCCGGGCAGCGCCTCGGCGGCCGGATCGGGCGTCGAGCGTGATCGTGTCGCCGACGCGCACGTCGTCGAGCGTCTTGATCGCGGCGACCATGTAGCCGACCTCGGCGTGGTCCGAGCCGCTCGACCTTCACCGGGTGCGGCGTGTACCGGCCCAGCTCGGTGATCGTGAAGGTGCGGCCGGTGCCCATCATGCGGATCTTGTCGCCGACCTTGCAGCGAGCCGTCGAAGACGCGGAAGTAGACGATCACGCCGCGGTAGTCGTCGTAGTGGCTGTCGAAGATCAGGGCCCGCGTCTTGTCGGTGACCGGCTCGCGCGGCGGCGGAAGCCGCGCGCAGATCGCGTCGAGCAGCTCCGTGATGCCCTGGCCGGTCTTGGCCGAGCAGTAGATGCAGTCCTCGGCGGGCAGGCCGAGCACCTGCTCGATCTCCATCGCCACCTCGTCGGGGTCGGCCGCGGGCAGGTCGATCTTGTTGACCACCGGGATCAGCTCGAGGTTGTTGCTCGACGGCGAGGTAGGCGTTGGCGACGGTCTGGGCCTCGACGCCCTGGGTGGCGTCGACCACCAGCAGGGCGCCCTCGCAGGCGGTCAGGGCCCGGCGAGACCTCGTAGGCGAAGTCGACGTGCCCGGGCGTGTCGATGAAGTTGAGCTGGTAGTCCTCGCCCTCGTACGTGGTGGTGGACCGTGACGGCCGAGGCCTTGATGGTGATGCCGCGCTCGCGCTCCAGGTCCATGGAGTCGAGCATCTGCTCGCTGCGCCTCGCGGTCGGTGACGGCGCTGCGTGGCCTGCAGCAGGCGGTCGGCCAGCGTGGTCTTGCCGTGGTCGATGTGGGCGATGATGGAGAAGTTGCGGATCTGCATGAGGGGGTGCCGTTCGGTGAAGCCCCGATTCTAGCCCGCATTCCTCACCAACATCGTCGCGAGGGTGCGCAGACCGTTCGTTGGCAAGGAGATGAGGCCATCAAGCCGGAGACGGCAACGGTGCTTGCGGCAACGGGCTGTTACGCCTGTCGGCGCGGCACCCAGGCGGTCGTGCGCCCGCCCAGCGTGATGTGAACGATCGGATCTCCCTGTCGGGTCAGTGCGTCGCGCTGGCGGCCCCAGCGGCGATGAAAGAGCCAGCTGCGGGGGAAGCGGTGCTCTCCCCGTTGGCGTCGACCGCGACCCGAATGACGTGTCTGAGCTTGCTCCGCACCCGCCGCATCTCCTCCGGCGAGAGGGAGTCCGCCTGGCGGCGAGGATCGATCCGAGCCTGAAAGAGCACCTCGTCCGCGATCCAGTTCCCGACTCCGGCGGCGAAGGACTGGTCCATGAGGACCGATTTCATGACGCCGCGCCTGGCCTGCAGCCGCTCGAGGAAGACGCGCGGCGCCGGCAGATCGAGCAGGGGATCGAAGCCCAGATCGCTGATCGGCGGCTCCTGCTCTGGGTTCTCGCGCAACCGGATCCGCCCGAAGCGGCGGGCGTTGGTCATCACCAGCTCTCCGCCGTCGTCGAAGAAGAGGTGGATCTTGGTGAAGCGCGGCGGCCAGGCCGATCGATCCTCCTTCGGCCCCGAGACGAGCTGCAGCGTGGGACCGCCGCGGCTGCGAAAGGAGCCGGTCATCCCGAAGTGGAAGCAGGGCCAGGGCGGACGGTCCAGCTCGAACCAGAGGTGCTTGCCCCGTCGCCTCACCGCTTCCACGCGGCGACCGGCGAGGGTCGAACGCACCTTCGCCGGAGTAACCCCGTCGAAGACGATCTCATCGCGGGCGCAAGAGATCGACGCGATGCGCCGACCTTCAGCGACGCAGGCGGCGAGGAGCCGACCGCGCTCGACCTCAGGCAGTTCGGGCATACCGGACGCTTCGTTGGGCCCACCCCTGCCGTTTCAACCGCTCCGGTTGGCGACGAAGAGCGCGGCGCTGCACGCGCCGGCGATGACCCACATCAGGAGAAGGGAGTGCACGAAGTAGGGAAAGGCCGCCATGAAGACCCCGGCACCGAGGAACTTCAGGTCGGCCTGCCGCTTTCCGTACATGAAGAGGCCAACGCCGACGGTTCCGATGAGGAGGCTCGACAGCAGCAGTCCCGGTGAAAGATCCATGGCCAGGTACTCCGGACGGCGGTGAATCGCCCTGGTCTCTCTCGACCGGGACGGGTGGGAACTTGCCGCTATTCGAGCGGCTCGCGTTCCGCGGCGGGAGCGGTGCCGTCTGGGCAGGATGATCTTGTCCGACTTCGCGGACGATGCGTCACCTGACGCGATCTGCCTGCATGAGTCCCTGCGACCGCCTCGCGGCGGGCTCTTCGATCAGCTGGACTTCAAAGGACTCAGTGACATCGTATCCGGGCCGGGTGGCGTAACGCGAACGGCAGTAGACGGCCGCCAGGTCGAGCCACGCCGTGCTGAGCCGCGCGATCCGGGCCCGGGCGGCGGCGGGATCACCCGGGTGAAGGCGGGCGTGGCCGTCCCCGCTCGGCACCGCGCCATCGCCCTCCCGCAGCACGTGGACGGCGCGCTGTCCACGACGAGCGGCGAGCCGGATCAAGGTGATGTCGCCAACCGGCTCACTGCGCCGGAATCCGGCCCGACGCAAGACCGACTCGATCTCGCGCCGCTCCGCGGGCGCGACGAACACGCCGACCCGAACCGCCGTGTGCCGGGTATTCGTCTCGGCGAGGAACACCTCGGCCGCCACGGCGCTGCCCTCGACGAGACGAAAGCGAACGCCATCGACGCGCAGCAACGCCGGACAGCTCCTGCACGTGTCGCTCCACGCAGGCGGCGGCCGCCGCGCGGCGTTCGGCCGAGATGTCTGCGCAGTCGCCCGGTGCTCATCCGGAATGCAGTGAGGGCCGAGCCGTCGCTCGCCTCAGCCGCGCTCTCCCTCTCTCTTCAGGACGCCCGCACGCGACTCCAGCTCCACCTGGTCCACGTCCTGCACGATGTTGGCCGTCGTCACCTCGAGGCCAGCGGGACCCGGATACAGGTACAGCGTCTTCTCCGCCACCTCCCAATGACCGCGATGGGCGGCTGCCGGCGCCGCGCCGGATCGGAGAGCGGCACCATCGAGTACTGCAGGTCCCGTGTCAGCGACAGCTCCATGCCGGCGCCGCGCCAGACGCCGAACAGCTCGTCCTCGGTGACCCTCGGCGGCCGGTCCAGCGGGAACATCGTCGGCACGTTCGGAACGGTCAGGGCGAGCCGCCCGTCGAGTCTCGCGATCGTCACCCGGATTCGCTGTGGATCGGGCGTGTCGTACGGCTCGAGCCAGATCGCCGCGTAGGTCTCCTTCACCCACCTGCCGCGCTGGAGCGGCGGCTGGTACTGGTTCGTCCCTTCGAACAGCGCGTAGACACCGGTGGGCTCGAGATGAAGCAGCCGAAGGCCGTCGCTCCACCACGGCGCGATCGGCACGACCTGGGTTGGATCGAGCGGGAGTGGCCCGCTGATGATCAGCGGTTCATTGTCCTCAGAGGACGCACAGCCGAACGATCCGATGAGGGCGATCACCGCCAGCTTGAGCCACGTGCGCATGCGTCCGTTCCTGAAGGTCCCGGACATCGTAGACGCGTCACGGGAGCGATTCTGACGACGGTGCGACTCTCCCCTGCCCTCCTGCCCCTGCCCTCATGAAGTCGCCCCCGCGCATGCGCGAAGAGAAGAGAAACCGCGGAGGGCCGCGGAGGAGGGCCGGTGTGAGTCAACGAGCAGGAGCTGGTTGAACTCGACCGCTTGAAGTTCGGTGTGGAGGTGATCGGCGTCCGCCCGAAGCGCTCCTCTCCGCGCCCCTCCGCGGTTCTCCGCGGTTCATTGTTCGTCCGCGGTGGTTGTGAAGGGCAGGGGCAGGGGCAAGGGCAGGGCGAGAGCGGACTCAGCGGTGTGCGAACTCATCATCCGACCAGAATCGGCAGCGATCGCCTGTTCTCGAGCTGCTCGGTCGGCGTGGCGAAGAGGTCGTACCCGTCCGCATCGACGATCGTGCAGCGGACCAGCTCGCCCGGTGCCCGGGGCTCGCGGCTGCGAACGTACGTGAGAGAGTCGACCTGCGGCGCCTGGTGGTAGCAGCGGCCGACGTACAGGGCTCCGGCATCGGCACGGTCGGTGATCGACCGGCCTTCCGTCCCGCCGCGGCGCCACCGCGTCGATCAGCACGTCGAACTGGCTTCCCTGTTCCGCGAGGTAGGCCGCGTTCTCGAAGGCGATCTGCTGCTGGCAGAGCATGAGCTCCTGCTCCCGCCGCTCCTTGACCTCATCGGGAACGTGCAGCGCCGGGTCGAGATCCATCGTGCCGGCGGGCGTGCCCTCCTCGCGGGAGTACTGGAAGACGCCGAGCATGTCGAAGCCGAAGGACTCGACGAACTCGAGCAGCTCCTGGTGATCATCCTCGGTCTCGCCCGGGAAACCCGTGATCAGCGTGGTGCGGATGGCCAGGCCCGGGATCCGCTCGCGCAGCTTCTCGAGCAGCGCTTCCTGCTGGCGCGCGGTGATGCGCCGCCGCATCGCCGTGAGCATGCGGTCGGTGATGTGCTGCAGCGGCATGTCGATGTACTTGACGATGTTGGGCAGCGACCGCGATGGCCTCGATCATCGCGTCGGTGAAGTGGCTCGGGTAGACGTACATCAGGCGCATCCAGCCGCCGCCGAACTCCCCGGCGACGCGGTCGAGCGTCCGCAGCAGGCCGACCAGACCCTCGCCGCGCCGGTCGTCGCCGAGGTCGTACGCCGTAGCTCGTCGTGTCCTGACCGATCAGGTTGATCTCGAACGCGCCGTCGGCCATCAGCGCCGCGCCTCGGCTTCCGATCGGTCGAGCGGCTTGCGAGCGCATCTTGCCCCGGATCGAGGGAATCGTGCAGAACGCGCAGCTGCTGATTGCACCCCTCGCGACACGCGCAGGTACGCCCAGTGTCGCGGCGTCAGCCGGAAACGATCGGCGTCGTCCTCGAAGTAGCCGACGCCCCGCCCGTCGCGCGCCGTTGCACGGTGAGCCCGACGGTCGCGCGGCCGCGCTCCCGCGCCGCCTGCAGCGCGTTGCCGGCGATCCAGTACGCGCGGCTGATCGGATGCATCGGCGAGCGACGGTCGTGCGCTGCTCGGGGTCGCCGCGCCACCGCATCGACGATGTGATCGCGATCGAAGACGCCGATCATCGCGTCGATCTCCGGCGCCCACTCCAGGAGCCGGGCCCGGTGGCGCTGCACGAGACAGCCGGCCACGACGACGCGCTGGACCCGCCGCGCGCGCTTGCGCTCGATCGCCTCGCCGATGACCTCGAGCGACTCCTCCTTCGACGCCTCGAGGAAGCCGCAGGTGTTGATGACCACCGCGTCGGCGTCGTCGTGGTCGGAGACGAGCTCGAAGCCGCTCTGGCGCAGCAGTCCCGAGCATCTTCTCGGAGTCGACGAGGTTCTTCGGGCAGCCGAGGCTGACGAAGGCGACGGAGCGGACACTCGAGTCACTTCCCGGTGGTCTGGTGGCAGCAGCAGGAATCATGCGCACTGCTCCGTCGGGCGGAATCGCTGCGCGGATCGAGCGTTCCGGAGGCTCTTGATGGCGATCGTCGCTTTGCCTCGCCACCGGGAGAGAAACCGCGGAGGGCCGCAGAGGGCCGCGGAGAAGGCGCGGCGTGAGTTCCACCGCAGCAGCCGCGCCCACTTCGCGCTCTGACATCCACCAGCAGCCAGAACGGCTTGCCGGGCGAGGATTGGCTTGAGCACTGCAAGTTCAACCATGACCTGATCCGCGCCGCACCATCTTCTTCATCTCCGCGCTCCTCCGCGGCCCTCCGCGGTGAATTCGAATCTCCGATCCCGTAGGTCTGACGTCGGGCGGAAGCGGATCATAGTCGCCGGCTAACGCAGGACACGGTCGGTCTCTTCGGAATAGAGGTCGTGGCGGCGGATGTAGTCGATGACCGCGGGGTGCAGCATGTCGGCCAAGGACTCTCCGGCGTTCAGACGCCGGCGGATCTCGCTGGCGCTCATCTCCATCCGAGGGACCGGAATCGTCCAATCCATCCACCGCTCCACCTCTTTCGCGGACATCTGGCGCAGCAACTGCTCGCGGAAACTGGCTCGATCCCACGGCGGCCGGAGCATGACCGCGGGCGTGGCCAGCTTCAGGATGCGCTCCGGATCGCGCCACCTCGAGAATGAAAGGCTGGCGTCGGCGCCGATCAGCAGGAAGAGATCGGCGTTGGTCGGCAGCTCCTCTCGCAGCTCGGTCAGCGTATCAACGGTGTAGCTGGGGGCCGGCCGCGACAGCTCGATCGTGCTGATCTCCGCCTCCGGCACCTCCTGGAGCGCGAGCTTCAACATGGCGAGCCGGTGAATCGCCGCCGTCGGCTCCTGCTCCTTGAGCGGATTCGAGGCATTGAGCACGTAGATGATTCGGCTCGCACCGAGGCGCTTGGCCACCAGCTGGGGCAGCACGACGTGCGCCCGGTGGGGCGGATCGAACGTCCCACCGAAGACGATAATCCGTTCGCGCTCGGTCATGACTTCAGCCGGCTAACGACCCGCGCCTGCGTGAACTGCCGGTGTCCTTCCCGGCCGCCGTGGAAACCGTAGCCGCTCTGGCGGGCACCGACCCAAGGCGTTCCGGTCGCGCCGCCGCAGCTCTTGTTGATGCCCACCATGCCCGCGGTCAGGCGGCGGGCGACGTCGACGGTCCGCTCCGAGTTGCTTCCGAACACGACGGCGCCGAGGCCAAACGGCGTGTCGTTGGCCAGTTCGACGGCGGTCTCCGCATCCTTGACTCGCATGACGCAGGCGACCGGACCGAACGTCTCCTCCCGCATGATGTCCATGGCGTGATCGACCTTGGTCAGGACGGTGGGGGCGACGTAGTTGCCGTCACCGTGCGCGCCGCCCGCCACGATCTTCGCGCCTTGCTCGATGGCTTGTTCGATCTGTCCGAGGACCTGGTCGCGCTGGCGAGCGTTGATCATCGGCCCGACCGTTGTCGCCTCGTCGGCGCCGTTCCCCACGCGCTGATCGCGCGTGAGCTTGATCATCGCATCCTCGAACGCGTCGGCCACCTTCTCATGGACGTAGATCCGTTCCGTGCTGACGCACACCTGCCCTGCGTTGCGGAAGCTGTTGCGGACCGCGAAACGGGCCGCCGCGTCGATGTCGGCGTCGTCCAGGACGATGAGGGGATCCTTTCCGCCCAGTTCGAGGATCACCCGCTTGAGCCCCGCGCCGGCCGCGCCGAGGATGTGCTTGCCCGCCTCGCGGGATCCGGTGAAGGCAATCAGGTCGACGTTCGCCGCGACCAGCGCCTTGCCCACGTCGTCACGGCCGTGGACGATCTGGAGGACATCGGTAGGCAGCGTTGCGTTCAGGATCTCGACGTACGCCTGCGCAATCAGCGGCGTCTCCTCCGAGGGCTTGAGCACGACCGTGTTTCCCGCGACGAGCGCCGGGATCACCAGGGAGTGGGGCATCGCGACGGGGAAGTTCCAGGGGCTGATCGCGGCGCAGACACCGAACGGGTCGTGGTAGACTCGAGACTCGAGCGTCTCGTCGCTCACGATCTCCGGCTGGAGCGCTTCGACGATCTCTGGCAGCTCTTTCTCCAGGCTTTCGCCGCAGTGCTTGACCTCGCCCACGGCTTCCCGGAGCGGCTTGCCCATCTCCGCCGTGAGCAACGCTCCGAGTTCGGTCGCGCGCTCGCACAGTGCCTTTCCCGCGGGGGCGATCAGGCGGGCCCGCTCCTGCGCCTCTTCGCGCCCCAACCTCGCTGCGCGCGTGCGCGATCTCCACCACCGAGGTGATTTGCTCGGCGGGCGTGACGGCGACTTCACCCACGACCTCGCCGGTCGCGGGGTTGATCGAACGGAGGGTCGTGGCCGCGGCGCGGCCGGAACGAGCGGTCAGCGTGGTCATGGCAGGGCTCCGGTGGCGACTTCGCATTGTAGCGGAGGCCCGCGCTGGCCCGATCGGCGCTCTCTCTCCTTGGAGGGGAGGAGAAACCGCGGAGGGCCACGGAGGGCGCGGAGAGGAGGCCAGGGCAATGTCGACAGGAGCATTCGCGCGGATGTCAGGCGCGTGCGCTTGCCCGAGCAGCTGAATCACTTCGACTCTTCTCCGCGTCTCTCCGCGGCCCTCCGTGGTGAACCTCCCTTGAAGGGCCAAACCCGGGACAGCCTCGGGTTTTCCCGGGATCGGAGAATGTGGAGGCTGTCCCGGGTTTTCCCGGGTTTTCCTGCGCGGGCCCGAGGGGCTCTCTCTCTCTCCTTGGAGGGGCGGAGAAACCGCGGAGGGCCACGGAGGGCGCGGAGAGGAGGCCAGAGCAATGTCGACAGGCGCATTCGCGCGGACGTCAGGCGCATGCGCTTGCCCGAGCAGCTGAATCACTTCGACTCTTCTCCGCGTCTCTCCGCGGCCCTCCGTGGTGAACCTCCCTTGGGGCCAAACCCGGGACGGGCCAAACCCGGGACAGCCTCGGGTTTTCCCGAAACCCGGGACCGCCTCGGGTTTTCCCGGATCGGAGAGTGTGGAGGCTGTCCCGGGCTTTCGAGAGCGCTCGACAGAGGTCAGCTCCACACTGGCAAGCTGCGGTTGTCGATCAGACGCACCGGTCCGAGGCGGGCGGCGATCAGGCCTCGGGTTGGAGCACGGAACGACGTCACGGGCATCAACGTGCGGGCATCCCGCACGACCGCGTAGTCGATGTCGAGGTCGTGATCCCGCAGGACCTCCGCCATCAGCCGCTCGGCCGTGTTCGGATGGTTCGCCGCTGCGGCGGCCTGCAAGGCGCGGCTGAGCCCGAGCGCCGACTCGGCTGCCTCCGGCGGAATCAGCGCGTTGCGGCTGCTCAGGGCGAGCCCTCGCTGGTCCCGACACGTGGGGTGGGAGGTGATCCTGATTCCGGGCCATCGCGACGGATCGCGCTGCCGCTGACCGTCGACCATGGATTCGATGACGAGCAGCTGCTGGTAGTCCTTCTCTCCGAAGATCGCCAGGGAAGGCCGCACGAGATCGAAGAGGCGAGCCACGATCTGGCACACACCGGCAAAGTGGCCAGGGCGGTGCGCATCCTCGAGTCCGGGCGCCGTGGCCACCTCGGGCAGAGGCGGGGCGGCGATGACTTCGCCGGGCGGATACACCGTCTCGAGGGAGGGCGTGAACACGATGTCGGCACCGCTCTCGCCGCACACCTGAAGATCGCGCTCGAGTTGGCGAGGGTAGGTCCGAAGATCCTCGTCCCGGTCGAACTGCGTCGGATTGACGAACACGCTGACGACCACCGGCGATCCCCATCGAACGGCCTGGCGTATCAAGGCCAGGTGACCCTCGTGCAAGGCACCCATCGTCGGCACCAGAACTACGCCGGCTCCCGCCCGGGCGTGCTGGGCGATCGCGACGGTCAGGGCTGGAAGGTCGCTGATCTGCATGGCGGGGGGCGTGCCGAATCGCCGAAGAGAGTGGTCCTGTGATCACCGGTTCGCGTACGATAGGGTCCCTTCGACAGGAGTACTGACATGCCCGTCACCGTCACCGAGACCGCGGCCCGCGAGATTCACCAGATCGTCAAGCAGCAGGACCTCGATCCGGAGAAGATCCGTCTTCGCGTGGGCGTGAAGGGCGGGGGATGCTCGGGGTTCAGCTATCTTCTGGATCTCACCGAGACCCAGCGGGAGACCGACGAGCTCTGGGAGTACACGTACGCCATTCCCGTCAAGTCCGCGTCGGCCGGGGCCGCGTCGAGCGGGGCCGGAGCCGCAGAAGACGCCGGAGCCGTCGCGGTCGAAGAGGCGGAGACCTTCACGCTCCGGGTCGTCTGCGATCCGAAGAGCTACCTCTACCTCGACCAGACCGTGATCGACTTCAAGGACGAGATCATGGGCCGGGGCTTCGTCTTCAGCAACCCCAACGCCACGAGCACCTGCGGCTGCGGTTCGAGCTTCAGCGCCTGACTCGATCGAGCGCTGACGCGGTCCCTATCGACCGGTCACTCGCCAGCGTCAGCAGACATCGGCCGCGGCCACTCGACTCCACCCGGCGCACCACCAGCGTGTCGTTCTGGCCGCCGAAGCCGAAGCGAGTTGCTCAGGCACGTCTCGCACGTGCGCACGCGCGCGCCCGGTTGGGCACGTAGTCGAGGTCGAGCTCGGGATCGGGCGTCTTGAGGTTGATCGTCGGCGGCACCATCTGGTTGCTGGATGGCCATGCACGCAGGTGATCAGTTCGACCGCGCCGGCGGCGGCGATCAGGTGTCCCATCATCGACTTGATCGAGCTGATCGGAATGTCGCGGCGCGTTGCTGCCGAAGACGCTCTTGATCGCCTTGCGTCTCGATCGAGTCGTTCTCCTGCGTGCCCGTGCCGTGGGCGGAGATGTAGTGGACGAGCGGCCGGCCGTCGCTCGTCCACGCCGTGCGGATCGATGCCCGCCTGGTCGAGCGCCTTGTCGGATCGCGGCGGCCGGGCCCGCGTCCCTCCGGGTGCATGTCGGTGATCCGGAAGGCGTCGGCGCTCGATCCGTAGCCGGCGATCTCGGCCAGCGGCGTCGCGCCGCGCCGCTCGGCGTGCTCCAGCGATCTCGAGGATCGACGATCCCCGCGCCCTCGCCCATGACGAAGCCGTTGCGGGTGCGATCGAACGGACGGGACGCGCCGTGCGGATCGTCGTTGCGGGTCGACAGCGCGGTGAGCCGGTTGAAGCCGGTCACGCCGAGCACGTGCAGCATCGTGTGGGTGCCGCCGGAGATCATGACGTCGGCGTCGCCGCGCCGGATGATGCTCGCACGCCTCGCCGACCGCCTGCGTGCTGGCGGCGCACGCGGTCAGGCAGTTGTAGGCCGGCCCGCGGATGCCGAACTCGCGCGGCGATGTGGCTGAGGGGCATGTTCGGCTCCTGCTCGATCTCGCCGCCAGGAGTTCGAGGTACTCCAGGGCCGCCCGGCGCCACCGCAGCAGATCGACGCATGCCGCTTCGTCGCGTCCCACGAGGCGATGTCGATCTGGGCGTAGGCGTCGAAGTCGAGGACGCCCTCGCCGGCGCCGAGGTAGATGCCGATGCGGCGCGGATCGAGATCCGGCGACTGACTCAAGCACGCCTGCTCCCACGCCTGCGCCGTCGCCGCCGAGGGCGAACTGCGTGTGCACGCCGGCGTGCTCGTGCATCTTCGGATCGGCGACGTACTGTGCGAAGTCGTAGTCGCGCACCTCGGCGGCGAAGGACGTGGGGAAGGTGGCGGCGTCGAACCGCTCGATCGGGCCGACGCCGGAGCGACCGTGAAGCAGATTGGACCAGACCGTCTCCAGGTCGTGCCCGAGCGGCGTGATCCAGCCCATCCCGGTGATGACGATCCTCGTCTGGTTGCTGCTCATGTCCGGTTAGGCGGCCTTCCTGAGCACGAGGGCGGCGTTCTGACCGCCCTGGCTGGTGGAGAAGACGACGATCGCGTTCAGCCTCGCCTCCCGGCTCGGCGCCGCGTTGGCGTCGATGCCTCGGCGCTCGTGGTGTTGAGCCGGGCCGGAAGTCGCTGCGCGCGGATCGCCTGGGCCGCGACGCGCGAGACCGATCGCGCCGTTTCCCGCGTTGCAGTTGCCGACGAAGGGCGTGGTCGTGATCACCGGGACCGAGGCGGCGCGAGCGCCGAAGACCTGACGGATGGCCGCCGCCTCGGCCGCGTCGACGTGCGGAATGCCGGAGCCGAAGGGCAGCACCGCATCGATCTGCTCGGCGCGTCGTCCCGGCGGCTGCGAGGGCGAGTTCGATGGCATCCGCGATGCTCTGGTCGTCCGGATCGGGGCGAAGCCCGGCGGCGTCGAGGCAGTGCGACTGGGTGGCGGCGAAGCCGGCCACCTCCGCGTAGATCGAGGCGCCCCGCGCCGCGGCGCATTCCAGCGCCTCGACGACGAGAAGTCCGCCGCCTTCGCCGATGACGGTGCCGCGGCGGTCGGGTCGAACGGTCGCGTGATCGCGGTGGGATCGTCGTCGGGAAGGGGATCGGCCAGTCGTTCGGCGAAGTACTGGCGAAGGAAGGCGAACGGGTTGAGCTTGTGCTCCGTGCCCGCCGGTGAGACAGGCGTCCGCATCGCCCCGCTCGATCACGCGCATCGACTCGCCGAGCGACAGGCCGCTGCTCGCCTCGCAGCAGGTGATCGTGTTGCTCGGTCCCTGGCAGTCGTGGATGATCGTGACGTGGCACGCCAGCATGTTGGGCAGGTACTTCAGCAGCCACAGCGGCGTGAGGCTGGTCATGCCGGTGTCGCCCCAGTGCGCGAGATCGAAGCGGTATTCGCCGTCGTGGCCCGGAACCGGTCGGCGGCTCTGGGCCGAGCGCGGCCGTCAGCTCGTCGACGTCGGCGGCGATCAGACCGGCGCCGATCTGGCAGCCGAGGCGGTCGCGGCGGGATCGTCGGCGCGGCGTCCGCGTCGATTCCCTTGGTCACGAGTCCGGCGTCCGCGACCGCGGCGGCGGCGGCACCGACGGCCAGCTCGACGTCGCGGCACATCACCTTGGTCGCCTTGCGGTAGCTCTTGGGGACGACCTTCCGGACGTCGAACGCGTCGGGCGGCAGCTCTGCCGAGAAGGGGCACGGGAGCCCCGCCTCGAGGAACCGCTGATTGGACGCAATTGCCGATCGACCCTCGATCATCGCAGCCCAGAGGGGCTCGATGCCCACGCCGCACGCGGTGATCGGACCGATGCCGGTGATAACCACGGCTCTGGACATAGGGCGGTAGTGTACCCGCCCCGCTGCGCCGAGGGATCGCGGGAAACCAGCGTGCTCTCGACTCCGGGTGTCGTCGCGGTGCGAACTCGTCTGTTGGCTTCAAGACGACATCGATCTCGGACGAGCAACGAGGGCGGCTCATGGATCCCATCACGCAATCGCTGATCGGCGCGGCCGCCGCCCAGTCCGCCATGAGCGGCAAGCTCGGCCGCAGCGCCTGGATGTTCGGCGCTGTGGGCGGTGAGCTGGCGGATATCGACGTTCTCTTCCGCGGCTGGGCCGATCCCGCGCTGCCCTTCGAGCTGCACCGCCACTTCACCCACTCGCTCTTCTTCATTCCTGCGGGCGGGCTGCTGGCCGCCGTCCCGTTTCTCCTCTTTCCGCGCTGGCGAAGCCAAGGACTTGCGGTGATCGCAGCGTGCACGATCGGGTACGCAACCCACGGTCTTCTCGACAACTGCACGAGCTACGGGACGCACCTGCTGTGGCCGTTCATCGGCGACCGTACGGCGTGGGATTCGATGAGCATCATCGATCCGCTCTTCACGCTGCTCCTCGCGCTGGGCGTCCTGCTCACGATCGCGCTCGAGCGCGCCCGCCCGGCGCGAGTGGCGGCTGGCGCTTGGACTCCTGTACATCGGCTTCGGCTTTTCACAGCACGAGCGGGGACTGGAAGCGCAGAAGCGGATCGCCGAGCTTCGGGGCCACCGGATCGAACGGGGCCGAGTCATGCCAACGCTGGGCAACCTGCTCGTCTGGCGATCGGTGTACGAGGCGGACGGCCGGCTGCACGCCGACGCGCTGCGGCTCTCGCCGCTGAGCGAGACGATGCTCCGGGTCGGTGGGTCTCGCCCGCGCTTCACCGTGGACAGCCTTCGGGGCACGGTCCTGGACTCGCCGCGCACCCGAGACGTGGTGGCCCGGTTCAGCGACTTTGCAACGGGATTCACCGCCCGCGGAGAGGTTGACCTGCCCGGCGGAGGGTTCACCGTCGGCGACATGCGCTATTCGCTGGTCACGGGCGGCTTTGCCCCCCTCTGGGGTCTGGCGCTCCTGCCGGGAGATTCGACCACGCCCGTCCGATCCATCGGCATGCAGGGCGACCGGGACGGTGCGCTGCGACGGCTCTGGAAGGACGTGTTCGATCCGGGGCCGGAGTTTGTTCCAATCGACGCGATGGTGCCTCGGCGCGGCGATCGGGGTGCGTCTCACCCTCTGTCCGGGCCCTCCTCGGAGGAGGATTCACCACGGAGGGCCGCGGAGGGTCGCGGAGATGGGAGCTTGGCAACGACGCCGCCTCTCTCTCCTCGTGGTTGACCTGCAAGCAGAAACCTGCGACGACAAATGAACCCGACCGCTGTGCGTTGACCCACCCGCTGCGTCCTCCGCGGCCCTCCGCGCTCTCCGCGGTTGACCTCCCCCTGCGGTGGTGAAGGGGCTACCGACGACTCAGGTCAGGCGGCCGCAGCGCGTCACCGGCTGTTCATCGTCGAGACGCGTCTCGCGATGCACATGGCCATCTCGAGCGACTGCTCGTAGTTGAGCCGGGGATCGACCTGCGAGCGATACGCGTGCCCGAGGTCGGACTCGGACAGACCGCGGGCCCCGCCGGTGCACTCGGTGACGTTCTCGCCGGTCAGCTCGAAATGGACGCCGCCGAGGGTCGTGCCTGCCGCGTGGTGAATCTCGAAGGCCTGTTCGAGCTCGGCAAGGATGTGCTCGAACCGGCGGGTCTTGATGCCTTCGCTGGTCGTTTCGGTGTTGCCGTGCATCGGATCGCAACACCACAGCGGCGTGCGCTCCGCGGCGGCCACCGCCTCGATGAGGGGCGGGAGAGTCCGGGCGATCTCCCGGGCCCCGATCCGGTGGATGAGGGTGATGCGACCCGGCTCCTGGTCGGGATCCAGAATCTCCAGCAGCTCCAGCAGCTGCAATGCGGTCATCGCAGGGCCGATCTTGATCCCGATGGGATTGGCGATGCCCCGCATGTACTCGACGTGACCGCCCCCGGGATCGGCCGTGCGCATGCCGATCCAGGGGAAATGGGTCGAGAGGTTGTACCAGCCGGGCCGCCGCGGAACCTGGCGGGTCTGCGCCTGCTCGTAGAGCAGGTGCAGCGCCTCGTGTCCGGTGAAGAAGTCGACCCGTTGGATCTCGCCCATCGCCGTGCCGGTCAGCGTTTCCATGAAGTGCAGCGACTCGCCGATTGTTCGACGAGGCGGCGATACTCGACGGCGAGCGGCGAGTGACGCACGAAGTCGAGATCCCAGTATTCGGGATGGTGGAGATCGGCGAAGCCGCCGTCGATGAGGCCGCGGATGAAGTTCAGCGTCAGGGCCGCGCGTTCGTAGGCTCGCACCAAGAGCCAGGGATCGAAGGTGCGGGCGGAGGGCGTGAACTCCGGACGGTTGATCAGATCACCCCGGTAGCTGGGCAGTGTGACGCCGTCGCGGGTCTCGAATTCAGCAGATCGCGGCTTGGCGTATTGTCCCGCGAACCGCCCGACGCGGATCACCCGCTTGTGCGTGCCGTGCACGAGCACGAGGCTCATTTGGAGCAGGATCTTCAGCTTGGCCGCAATCACCGAGGAGTCGCACTCCTCGAAGCGCTCGGCGCAATCGCCCCCCTGCAACAGGAAGCGCTGCCCGCGGGCCGCCTCCGCCAACTGGCGCTTGAGCGCTTCGATCTCCCAAGAGGTGACCAGGGGAGGCAGCCGCGTCAGATGGGAGACGGCATCCAGGAGCGACTGCGCGTCGGGGTACTCGGGTTGGTGCCTGCTCGGCCGCTGCTGCCAGGATGTGGGGGACCAATCCATGGAGGGGAGACGTTGCGGCATGTCGAGGCCGCGTGTGCCTCGTTTGCCGGTCCTTATCGTACTTCACTTGAGCGACCTGTGGGTCCTGTTCCGCCTCAGCCCGATCGTGGAGGTGCGGGAGGTGGACGGAGGTGCGTGGAGGTGGACGGAGGGATGGCTTGCTGCGCGCGAAATCAAGTTGCCCGTCCACCGGCGAAGGCGCAAAAAAACCCCGTCGCCAGAGACCGGCACGCCCAGCCTGCTCTGCAGTTGCGACGGGGACAATTTCGGGGGACGAGGAAACGAAACGGAGCGAAGCCAACGGGTCCGAAGCAGATGTGGAAAGGAAGATCCGATGGACTTCAGTACGACGCCGCTTGCCAGGGATGGGTCCGGGGGACCGCGGAAGCCGCTGGCCGAGGACGTATCACGATGCATTCCGACGGCGTTGCCTCGTGAACGCCGCCGTGCGCTCTCACCAGGGAATAGGAAAGCCCTTCCAGCGACCCGCATGTCAGTGCTGCGTCAGCGTTCGCCGCCGCCGCCAAGTGCACTGCCGAGTTCGCTGCCGGCCAGCCGATCCCTTCCGCGAGGAAGTTCGCAGTGCGCGACGGCCCGGTTCCGGGCGGTCCCCGCAAATTCGAAATTCAACCGGGGAGACGCCGCATAAGCCGGCTGGATCGCACTGCGGGCGACAGGAGTCGAACCTGCATGGGTTGCCCCACGGGAACCTAAATCCCGCGCGTCTGCCAATTCCGCCACGCCCGCATCACAATTCGGTAGGATTATCAAGGTTCACGGGAGTTGGAGCAACCACAAGGGTACGGTGCAGTCCGGTCGTCCGTTCTTGGAGCTATCAGATGAGATTCAGCGTCTTCGCGGGAAGTGCAATCATCCCCACGCTTGCTCGAATCGTCCTGTGCGCGGCGTTCGTTCCGATCGGCTACCACAAGGTCTTCCACGAGACCGAATACGGTGGTGACTCGGGCCGCATCCTCAACGAATTGGGCATCGGCACGACGATCACGACTGCTTTCAATTCGAACGCCCCCGCTGTCGTGCTGGCCTCCATGAGGCCTCAGGACACGCCCTCGGACGGCGATGCGAAGGCAGCGTCCGGGAGCGGGAAGGAGACACCGCCCCCCAGCGCCGCGGATCCGAAGCTGCCCGAGGGCGCTTCATCCGTGAACAAGACGGTGCAGGAAAAGATTGAGAGCGTCGGCAGTGCGGTCACGGAGCAGGCCGAGAAGGCGAAGTCGGAAGCTGAGGAGCAGGCCGAGAAGGTCATGTCGGCTCAAGGAGCAAGCCGAGAAAGCCAAGTCGGCGCTCGAGGAAGAAGCCAAGAAGGCACAGGCGATCATTGAAGAGAAGGCCGGCGCGCCAATCGACGAGACCCAGAGGCGGCCTGTCGCGACCGATGAGCCGCCGGTTCCCTCAGCCGATGGAGCGCGGGTGCGCGCTCAGGCGATGCATGGGGTGACCACGTTGCTCGTCCAGGGTGGATGGAAGAAGGAGTGGAAACCCCACCTCATGGCCTGGGTGGCGAGCCTGACCGAGTTGGTGGGCGGGGCGTTGATCCTGGTCGGGCTCTTCAGCCGGGTCTGGGGCCTTGGCCTGGCCATCGCGATGGGCTTCGCCTTCTACCTCACGTCGTTGCCCGCGCTGTTGGATCCGGGGCTCTTCGAGCTGGCTCTGGGCATCGATCACTACGAGGCCTTCAACCGCATGTTCTGTCAGCTCGGGCTGGGGATTCTGGCCCTTGGCGTCTTCCTGACCGGCCCCGGACCGCTGAGCCTGGACCGAGCGCTCTTCGGCCGCGGCTCGAAGGAAGATCTGGGAGAGTACGAGCCGGTAACCTGAGGAGACGGCGTCGAGGGTGCCGAATCCCGCCACTGGCGGGAACTTTTCGGTTCGGGTCTCCGGTCTTCGCTGAGCGCTTCGCGAGGACGGTTCGATTGCAGGGACATGTTGAGCAGCCCTCCTGCCGGCGGCAGGGGTGCGTTTCGACGGACTGCTCCGGGAGGGCCAAGTGCGCCTCTCGCGTAGAGATCTTGCGACGAACGTATGGCCGAAGAGAATCTCAAAGTCGGGACGCGAAAGGCTGCGCGAGACGTGCCCGTCCACGACGCGCGTAGCCGGGCCGACGACAACGTCAAGCGCACGGTGCCCTGGCTCGCTTCGGTGGCGATCCACGCGGGTATCTTCCTGATCGCGCTCCTCGTCGCCGGCACGGTGCGTCTGATCCAGCAGGACACCGAGCCGCCGACGATCATGGCCAGCTTCGACGCGCTGATCTACGACCCCGTGACGAGGATGGATCTGCCGCCCGCCGAGGTAACGCAGCCGGACCGCCAGGATCGCGTGCCGCTTGACTCCCTGGAGCGGGCGCTCGAAGAGGAACTCCGCGAGCTCGTGCTCGATCCGCTGCCCACGATTGACGGCGCGTTCGAGAGTCCTTCGTTGAGCCAATTCCAGCCCAGCGCGGTCGAGGGGTCTGCCAGCTTCGTCGGTCTCACCACGACGAATGCTCGCCGCATCGTCTACGTGATCGACGCCTCGGGATCGTTGATCGCGTCGCTGCAGGTCGTCATCCGTGAATTGAGCCGTTCGCTGCGGGAGTTGACGGCCAAGCAGTCGTTCAGCATCGTCTTCTTCCAGCAAGATCGAGCTTTGGCCGTTCCACCCGGTGATCGTCTGCTACAGGCCACGAGCGAGGAGAAGCGTCGTGCGCTCGAGTGGATCGACCGAAACATCATTCCCAACGGCAACTCCAATCCGCTGCCCGCCCTGCGCAAGGCCATTCGCCTGCAGCCGGACGTGATCTTCCTGCTCAGTGACAACATCACGGGGGCCGGCCAGTACGAGATCGACCAGGAGGAGTTGCTGGCGGAACTGGAGCGGCTCAATCCTCGCGATCCCAGGAGTGGCCGCCGGAGCGTGCAGATCAACTGCATCCAGTTCCTGGATCCGGATCCGCTTCAGACCCTGCCTCGAATTGCCAGTGCCCACGGCGGGCCGAACGGATTCAAATTCCTCGACCGCCGCGAACTCGGGCTGGCCCGGAAGACACTCGAATGAGAAGGCCCGTGTCGGTTCTGACTGCTCTGATCCTCGGTCTGCCTCTGGCAGCCGGATTGCGCGCCGACACGATCACGCTGACCGGCACCACGATCGCGATCAGCGACTGTTCGGTTCAGGCCCTTCGCGGCGGTGAGATCTTCTATCGGGATGCGCGGGGAAAGCTCTACCGTCGACCCCTGGAAGACGTCAGCTCGCTGGGCTTCACCGGTCTTCCGGCGCTCGATGAGGCCGAATCGGCGATCGCGGCCGGCCGCCTCGACGAGGGGCTGCAGCGGCTCCTTCAAGCCATGCTCGAGACGGAGAACGATCTCCAGCGGCTCTGGCTCCACGCCCGCCTCTGCCGGTTGCATGACGAACGGGGTGAGTTCGTCAGTGCCGCCGGCCATGCCGCGATCGTGTGGTCGTTATCCAACGATGTCTCCTGGCGCATCCTGGAGCCGATGACGCCGCTCGACGAGGCATCTCCCTGCACCTACGCCGCGGCGGTCGAGGCGCTGGCCGCGTTGCAGCACGCGCAGGCGAAGATCAAGCAACCCGTTCTCCTCCGGCTCACGGAGCGTCTGATTACCCGAGTTCAGCCGCTCTGCGATGCGCTGGGCCGCGACTACTCGGGTCCTCCCATCGATCCGGAGGGCACGATCTCCGGCGTGAGCAAGCGTCGTATCCGGCAAGGCGACCGTGCCGCGTCCGACACGGGCGTCGAGCGCCCACCACCGTTCCGCCGGCGCTCGAGGAGGTCGCGGGGAGTGAATCGCTCCAATCGTTTTCTGCAGATTCGATCGAGGGACTCCTCCAAGCCCGGCGTTTCGCCGACGCGGTGGCGGCGTGCCAGCGAGTGGCAGAGCAGCCTGGTTCTCGCAACCTCCCGCAGTTTCTCGATCAGTATGGCCGGGCGCTTCGAGGCGCGGGACGGGACCTGGACGCTGCCGTCATGTTCATGCGCTGCGCCATCCTCTTTCCCGCGTCTCCGCAGGCGCCGAGCGGTCTGATCGAGACCGCGCTGATCTACCGTCAGGTCCTCGTCGATCGAGACACGGCCCGGCGGCTGCTCGAGCGAGCCATCGATCTGGCGACGGAGCTCGATCGCCCAGCGCTGCGCCAGCGGGCCCAGCTGGAGCTGAAGCAGTTGGACGGGATGTCGCCGTAGGGGGTGCGCGAACACGGTTGTCTCGGCCTGGGGACTGCGCGGCTGGCGCCGGTTGTTGTCGAGGGGGTGGGCGAACAAACTCGAATCCACCCTTTCGCTGCGGACAGCCCCCGAGTTCCTCGGCCGTTCTTCCGTACGTCCCTGGATCCTCGGCGCGCATTTGCCCTGGCGTACAATGATGTCCGACTCGTGTTGGAGACGCGGATTCCTTGCCCGGCCGAGCGAGGGCTTGCGTTCGATTCCAGTACGGGGTTCGGCGTCGTCCAACCACCGTTCACCAACCGAACCGATTCGTCCGATGGTTCGGTACGGAGCGCCCCTGGAGACAGGTCCGATAGTTCGCCCTCTCATTCAGAATCGACCGCCATTGACACGGAGCGCAGAAGGACCATGAAGCCGATCCGCCACAGCGTGCTCGACGTCGCACCTGATTTCGCGGGCAGGGCATTCGCGGGAAGGGACTCCATGGGCGGGGCCGTTGCCCGGCGTCGCTGTCCGCTGCTGCTGTGGATGGGACTGGCCCTCGTCGTCCTCGCCCTGAGCCTCGTCCGGCCGGTTGCGGCCCAGGACGTGACTCCCGATCCTCGGGAGCCGGCTGCGGAATCGGTCACCGGCAAGAGCCTGGTCGGGGCCTTCTTCGTCTCGAAGAAGACCAATCCCGCAACGAATGAGGAATCGATCGAGCTCCTCGGCAGCCTGGTGATTTGGTTCCTGCTCTGTCTCTCCGTCCTCTCCATCGGGCTGATCGGGAACATGGCGTGGGTCAACCAGCGCAAGGCCATCTATCCCGAAGCGGTCGTCGCCGAGATCTCCATGCTCGTCAAACGCGGGCGCTACAAGGAGGTGATGGAGCTGACCCGTCTCGATCGCAGCTTCTTCAGCGAGGTCTTGCATGCCGGCTTGCGCGAATCCTCCCACGGCTTCGCCGCCGTGCTCCGGGCGATGGAGCTGGCGTCCAGCGAACTCACGACCAATCGGCTGCGGCGCGTGGAGTACCTCAACGTGCTGGGGCAGGTCAGCCCGATGATCGGCTTGTTCGGCACGGTGTACGGCATGATCCTGGCGTTTCAGGCCATCGTCCTCACGGGCGGCAATGCCGATCCCATCATGCTCGCCGGTGGCATCAGCACGGCACTCACGACCACATTCTGGGGCCTGGTGGTGGCGATCCCGGCCCTGGCGGGCTACGCGATCGTGCGCAATCGGATCGACGCCTACACGACCGAGGCCACACTGGCGGCGGAGGAGTTGCTCAACCAGTTCCGTCCTCGCGGAAGTGGCCGGAACGAACCGCTCTTCGGAGGCGAGACGGGGCCGCGGGAGACGACCCGCCAGGCACCCGTGCAGGCCGGCGCGGCCGGACGTGGAGGATGAACGGCGGTGAGCGGAGTCTTCAAGCGGGGTAGTGCGGAGATCGAGGCGAATCTGACGCCGATGATCGACGTCACGTTCTTGCTCATCGTGTTCTTCGTGCTCGTTTCGCAGATCGTCGAAGTCGAGAGCGTGCAGATGAAGCTTCCCGAACCGATCGACCCGGCCACGGAGCTGGCCGGCGAGGAGCAGCGCGTGGTGATCAACGTGCTCCCTGAGGCCGGAGGCAAGATCGCTGGCTACCGGCTGGGGACGCGCAGCTTCCCGCCGGACGCCGCCGGACTGCAGGCGCTCAAGGGTCAGCTGCGGACCCTGTTCGCCAGCAATCCCCAGGCGGCGGTGAACCTCCGCGCCGACCGCGAGACCAACTACGAGTTCGTGGAGCCGGTGATGGAGATCGTGGCCGCCGCGGCCTCGGGGCTGTCGGAGAGGCCGAACGCGGCGCGGGTCAACCTGGTGGTGGTGCGAGAGCGATGACGGGCGACCGGACGATGGCGGCTGCCGGCTTGGGCGGCGTTCACGTCGTTCGACAGAGCCAGAGGCATACGCGGATCTCGCTCAGCCTCACCGCGATGATCGACGTCGTCTTCCTGCTGCTGGTGTACTTCATGGTGGCCACCGACTTCAAGGCGGGTGAAGAGATCTTCAAGATGGATCTTCCCGACCGCCAGGGCGCGAACCATGTGCAGGATCCCTTCGATCTGGACGATGAGCCCCTTCGGATTCGGCTGGCTTCGAGCGGTTCGATGCGGGACGCCTGCCAGCTTCAGGTCGAAGGGCCGTACGAGCAGCCGCGGAACTTCCAGCAGCTCTACGAATTCCTCATGCAGAGACAGATCAATCCACAGACCACCATGGGCCTCTTCGAGGCGGACCATCCGATCATCATTCTGCCCACTCGATCAACCCGCTGGGAGCACGCCATCGAGGCCTTCAACGCCGCGGCCCGGGCTGGTTACAAGAATGTCACGCTGGCCAAGCCCGACTGATGAGGGTGCCCGATCGACCAACTCGTATTCGAGGCGTCAGCGCTCTGCTGATGGGAGTCGTGATTCAGCTCCTCCCGGCCTCCGCGTTCGCACGCGGTGAGTCTCTCGAAGAGACCCTGGACGAATCGCGATTCCTGCAAGGTCTGATCGAACAGCAGCTGCCTGAGATCCTCGAGCACTACTTCGCCACGCATCCCGCGGACAGCGACATCGACGAGTCGCGCCAGCGGATTGCGCGGCTGCAGATGAACCTGGCGCGGATCGAGGGATCATCCGCCGAACGGCAGGCGCTCCTCGAAGAGATCCTGGACGCTCGGGCGTCGGCACTGGAGCAGGTGGACGACGACGAACAGCGCGCGGTCTTGTTGATCGAGCAGGCCGCCGACTTCTATTTCCAGCTCTTGCCGATCGACGCCTCTGGGCCGACTACGCTCTTCGGCCTTCCTTCGCCGGGGCAGCGCGAGCGAGCGTCGCGGGTCGGCGCGGAGATGTACCGGCTTTCCGTCGAGGCGGGGGCTGCCCTCGATCAGGCGCTGCGCCGTGTCCAGACACGCCCCGAGCATCCGCTCGGCCAGGAGCGATGGCGACGACTGGCCGAACAAGAGCGAGATCTGCGCCTTCCCTTCCTTCTCGGCGCGGGGGCCTATCTGCACGCACGCCTCAATGTCGAGGATCCAGAGCGCCGCCGTTCGCTCTATCTGAGCGCCGCCGAATCGCTCAAGCCGCTCGTGGATCGACTCCAGGGAGCGCTCGCGAATCGCGCCCGTCTCTTCGCCGGTCTTGCTCTGATCGAGCTTGGATCGCACGAGGAGGCCGCTGCGCTCTTCGGGAAGATCGACGGGGCCACCGCCGGACAGGAGATGGATGCGGTGTCGGCTCGCTTGGCGGAGGTGCTCAATGCGGCCGCGCAGCACGGGCCGGCCGCCGGACTCGATCAGTTGCGGCAGCTCGAGAGCCAGCACGCTGCGGCGGGAGATCTGCCGCTTCGGTTGCTCTTGACTGATCAGAAGTTCCTGCTCGTCCGTCGAGCGGCGGAGCAGGCCGCAGCGAGCGACCGC
Organism: uncultured Planctomycetota bacterium; assembly: GCA_963697235.1. Taxonomy (GTDB): domain Bacteria; phylum Planctomycetota; class Phycisphaerae; order Phycisphaerales; family SM1A02; genus CAVONJ01. The sequence goes on along the minus strand of CAVONJ010000014.1, from coordinate 49,495 downwards.
AGCCGGGGGATGGCCTCCGCGATTCGTGTCTACCTCGAACTGCTCGAGTCGGACCTTGGCTTGCCCGAGGATCTCGTGCGGCAGGCGGTCCTCGCCAAGCTGATCAACGCGGTTGATGACTCCGTTCCGCTGGCGGATCTGCCGCCGCTGGTCACCGTGGCACGGGCGGTTGCCCTCTCGAGAGACCCGGCGACCGGTGACCGTGCGGTCGAACTGCTGAATAGGACGCTGGCCGGGAACGACCTGGCCGAGGTTGATCGCGCGACCGCTCTCTTCTCGCTGGCCCGGGTGCTCTACGCGTCGGGCCGGAAGCTGGAGGCCGTCGATCGGTTCACGGAGCTGGCGGAGCAACACGCGACCGACGCCAATGCCGAGCGGGCGGCGGAGATCGGCGCGGCGCTGGCCGCGCAGCTCTTTCAGCAGAATCCGGAAGATGCTGCCGTGCAGAGTCGACTTGGCCGATCGCTGGATGTGCTGCTGCGACGCTATCCCAATCTGCCGTCCATCGACCGCTATCGCTACCTCGCGGGACGGGTGGCGATGAAGGAGGGACGTCTGGAGGATGCGCGGGGCTTCTGGTCGCAGGTCGCCCGCGACGCGCCGCAGTGGCTGGATGCGCAGTTCATGCTTGCGAAGGCCAGCTGGATGCAGCTCTTCGCAGAGAGCGGAGCAGGAGACCCAAGTCGCGCAGCCCCGGCCATCGACGAGATCGCTCGGGTGGAACACGCACTGCGCGGCGAGCTCGAGGCGTCGACCGATTCCGCTCGCGCCGGCGAACTTCGTGCGTATCTCGTGCGGCTGCGGATCTACCTGGGGGAGGTTCTGCTCGTTGCCAATCGTCCGCGCGAAGCGATCGAGGCGCTGGAGGGTTTGGAGCAGGATCCTTCTGCGGACAGCGTCGCCATCGCCTCCGCGTTGCGGACGCGCATCGACGCCTACAAGCGTCTGGGCGATTCGAGTGCTTCGCAGCGAGAGATCCTGGAGTTCATCGAGCTGGCTCCGCAGCGCGTGCCGGAGGTCGTCGTGCCCCTGCTGTCAGAGCGCCTGAATGACGCGGAGGCGCTGTTGGCCGAGGGCGCGAGCGAGCGGCCGAAGAGCTCGCCCGGGAGGAGCTTGCGCCGCTCGCGATCATGCTCGAGAACTGGTTGGAACAGGCGGAGTCGGAGGGAGACGATCTGGACTGGGTGAGGCGGCGCGTCGCTCATGCCTTCCGTGACGCCGGCCTCGCGTCGGACGCGCTCCGGAACTACCAGCGTCTGCTCGAGAAGTACCCCGACGATCGCGAATTGCTGATGGGACGGGCGGAATGCCTCTTCGCCGGATCAGGGGGGCAAGAGGCGGAAGCCATGGCGATCTACAAGCGCGTGTCCGCGATGGGGCCGCAAGACGGCGGTTCGGATTACTGGCTCGCGCAGCTGCGTACCCTCCAGATCCTCGACCGCGTGCAGAAGAACACCCACCGGATCGGACCTCAGATCGTGCGGCTGCGGCAACAGGATCCCATGCTTGGCGGCGAGCGCTTCCGCCGGGGATTCGATGCACTGCAGCGGCAAGTACCGGTGAGCGCACGGGCTCTCGTGGTGTGATTCAGGAATTCATTGCCATCTCACCGTCACGTCAATCCCCGAGAAGTCGAAGCTCGTCTCGCAGGATGGCCGCCAGTTCGTAATTCTCGAGGTCAAGCGCGCCCTGTAATCGCTCCAGGAGCTCCGCTCGCTGACTGACCGGCAGTTTGGGGACGAGCACGTCGCGCATGCCGCGAAGCAGCTGGACTTCGTTCGCCTTGTCGTACGCATCGGCGAGTCCGGCTTCCGCAAAGACCTCCCGGATCTCCTGCAGTCCGCGATCGATCGCGGACAGTGCCTGCTTCGGCAGCCGCTGCGAGATGGCCTGCTCCGCCTCGGCCCGCGTGCGCATCATGATCACCGAGGAACGAAGCTGCTCGAGCACGCGGCGATCCTCATCCGTCGAAGCGAAATCGCGACAGAGATCGAAGACCTCCAGATTGCGGGCGGCGTCGCGCGCAACGCCCATGAAGTCCCCGATGGCGAAGAGAGCGACGTAGCGGTGGTAGTACTGGACCGCTTCCTCCCGGAGCGCCCGGCACTCCTCCGGGCTGAGTACGAAGCCGATCTCGCTGCCGGTCTGGCGGACGTACTCATGCAATCGGCGACGTTGATGCTCCAGCAGCGATTCCTCTCCCTCGGGACGGAGCCCGTCCGGCCGTCCGTGCATCTCCATCTGCAGAACGCCCAGATCGACGCGCACCTGGAGTTTGGACCGGCCATCGCGGCCCTCGATCACCCTGGCGTTGATCCGGCCCGGCTCGAGGGGCCAGGAGCGCAGAAGGTCCGTCAGATCGTCGTTCGTCACCCTGTCAATCTCGGCACAATCGGTTGATCGGTGCGGCTGATCCAGCGCAGAAGAGGGTATCGACCGGCGGCCGGGAGCCGCCACTCAAGCGCCATCGCGATCCAGTCGAGACATGGAGCAGCCTTCAAGCCGGGCTTCTTGCCCGCGTATTATCGCACGTGTAGCATCACGAGCAAGACGGATGCACCCGGCTGGAGAAGGCTACGCGGAAAAGATCGATTGTGGTGCTCGTCACCGATCCGGCCGTTATCAGCAGGGACCAGGCTGGTGTTCAGTCTAAAGGGTGCGCATGGGCAGATCAGCTCTGCAATCCGAACTCCAGGTCTACCTGAAGCAGATCAACGAGGTTGATCTGCTGACGGCGGAAGAAGAGAAGGACCTCGGCTGGCGGATCATCAACGACAACGATCAGGCGGCGAAGGAGCTCATGGTCAGGGCCAACCTTCGCTTGGTCGTTTCGATCAGCAAGAATTACGTCCACCGCGGCCTGCCGCTGTCGGATCTGATCGAGGAAGGCAATATCGGGTTGATCCGGGCAGTGGAGGGATTCGATCCCGCCCAGGGCGCTCGCTTCTCGACCTACGCCTCGTGGTGGATCAAGCAGGCAATCAAGAGAACGCTGATCAACGCCGTCCAGCCGATACACATCCCCGCGTACATGGTCGAGCTGATCGCGCGGTGGAAGGTGACCTCGCGTCGTCTCGAAGAGGAGCTGAATCGTCCGCCGACCGGTCAGGAGCTGGCCGATGCGATGGACGTTCCGGTCAAGAAGCTCCAGATCATCCGTCGGGCGATGAAGGCGCTGCACTCCTCTTCGCAGGCTCCGATCGGCGAGGACGGGGAGACGGTCGACTTCGCGGACATCTTCGAGGACTTCCGTTCGGAGTCGCCGGAACGAAGCATCGCGCAGAGCGAGGAGTTCCAGACGATCCTGAAGCTCCTGGACGCCATCGACGAGCGCGACGCACGCGTCCTTCGGCTGCGGTTCGGGCTGGAGGGCCAGGAGCCGCTCACCTTGAAGCAGATCGGACGTGAAGTGGGGCTGACCCGCGAACGCGTGAGGCAGATCGAGGTCGAGGCCCTGAAGCGGCTCCAAGCGCAGCTGCAGGATGACCGACCGAGCCGCTTCTTCCGCGAGAATCGCATACCGAATGCCGCCAGCGACCGCGAGGATGGTCGCCCCGTACGCGCCGGACAGCCAAGTGCGCGATCGTCTCCCTGATCCGCAGCGCTTCGCCGAGCGCTTCTTTCGTGCCTCCACCTCTTTCATCCCAGACGCGTCCCGAGGCTCGGCGCCAGTTCTGGCTCACGCTCCTCGTCATCGAGCTGTTCGTCCTGGCTGTGCACGGCAACGGCCTGCGGATTGCACACGCCGAAGGCGATGAAGTGCTCTTCACGTTCCTGGCCTTGCGATTGGCAGAATCGCCCGGGTCCTACCACATTCGCGGAAGCCTCGAGGGACCGAGCGCTCTCGCGTTCCACGAACTCACCTCGGTGCCGCTCTGGGGCGAGTCATTCCGCGGTCGGCCCACCGCGGAGCTGCTGCTCTATCCGCCGGGACCCGATGGCGTGCGCCGGCCTCGGTACGACCCCGAGATCTACGACCGGCCGATCTTCATTCATCCGCCGCTCTATCCGTACACGCTGGCCCTCTTCCAGCGTTTCTTCGGTCCGCACCGCGCGGTGCTGCTGTCCGCGTTTGGACATGCCCTGGCCATCGCCTTGCTCGCCCTGCTCGTGCGCCGGTGGGCGGGCGATGGGGTCGCGCTCGTGTCGGCGGGCCTGCTCGCGGTCGAGGCCATGTCCTTCATCTGCGCCGAGCGACTGTGGATCGAGAGCATGCTGCAGGCCACGGTGACCGGCGCCATGCTCGCGGCCGTGTGGAGTGCCGAGCGGGGAGGCGTAAGGCGATTTGCGATCGCCGGAGCGTGTCTGGGCATGGCGGGTCTCACCAAGCAGCCTGCGGGCGCTCTGCTCCCCGCGGTGGCGGTCACGTGGATGCTGGCCCCGAACCGGCCCGCGGTGCGCGACTGTGCCGCTTATCTGCTCGCGAGCGCCCTGCCCGTGGTCCTGTGGATGGTCATCACCGCGGTCGTGAGCGGCGAACTCTTGATCGTCGGTCTGCCCAGTCAGTGGTCGATCGAGAACACACCCTACATCCGGCAGTCGCTGGGGCGATCGCCTGCGTACTACGTTTTCGGTTTGCTCTTCGCTTCCCCTGTTCTGCTCTATGCCCTTCCCGGTCTGCTCGAAGTGCGCCGACGGCGATGGGTATGGACTCCCCTGACCTGGGCCGGCAGCATGCTCTTCGTGATGACCCTGATCGCACTCGGCGGAATGGGCTACCAGCTTCGCCACCTGGTCCCGATGATTCCCGCGCTCTGCGTCTTGGCCTGCGCTCGGCGTGGTCCGACTACCGCTCTGGCTTCGCGTGCCGGTCCTACCGCTGGGCGCGTTCACGCTGCACGTCGGTATGACCGCGGCGATGACGAAGGGGGCGGTCGATCCGCCGCCGCCGCACTTCTTCTTCCGCTACTTCTGGGAGGCGTTCGACTACCGGTTGCTCAGCTGGTTCGAATGGGTGTGGTCGAGCATCGTGAGCGGCGCTCAGGCCTTCTTGTAGAACGGTAGCGGCACGACGTCGGCGTTCACGGTCGCGCGCCCAAGATCGATCTCGACTCTCGTTCCGGGTTCGGCGTGTTCCGAGTCCACGTAGGCCATGGCGATCGACTTCTCGAGCGTGGGGCTCAGGGCTCCGCTGGTGACGGTGCCGATCTCCGCTCCGTTCTTCGCCACCGGCATGTCCTGGCGAGCAGCGCGACGACCGTCGAGTACGAGGCCCACGAGGCGCCGCCGGAGACCTTCGGCCGCGATGCGCTGCAGCGCATCCTGGCCGATGAAGCGGCCAGCTTCCGGGTCGTCGTCGCCCTTGTTCAGCGTGACCGCGAAGTCGAGGCCCGCGGAGAGCGGGTCGGTCGTCTCGGTGATCTCATGGCCGTAGAGGGCCATGGCCGCTTCCAGCCGCAAGCTGTCGCGCGCGCCAAGGCCGACGGGCGTCAGGAGTTTCTCCGCCAGTGCCGGGGCGCCGAGAAAGAGCAGGTTGAGGGCCTGACCGGCCATGAAGGCGGGGAAGATGATCTCGACGCCGTCTTCGCCCGTGTATCCGGTGCGCGAGACCAGGAGGCTCGCGCCCATGACGTTCTTCGTCGTGAAGCGGTACCGCTTGAGGCTCGGGATCTCCTTCGAGACCGACTGCAGCGCGGGCATGACCGCGGGGCCTTGCAGCGCCACCATCGCCGTCGATTCCGTTTCGTCCTTGAGTTCGAAGACCCGATCGCCTCGCACGGCGGCAAAGTGCTCGAGCAGCTTCATCCGGTTGGCCGCATTGCACACCATCAGGTACTCGAACTCGCTGATTCGGTAGACCAGCACGTCGTCGCGGCATCCGCCCTCTTCATTGCAGACGAGGCTGTAACGGGCCTGACCGTCGCTCATCCCCAGGATCTGCCGCGTGCAGACGCGGTCGAGGAAGGCGCGAGCGTCCCGTCCCGTGAACCGCAGGCGTCCCATGTGGGAGACGTCGAAGAGGCCCGAATTCGTCCGCACGGCGCGATGCTCTTCGATGATCGACCCGTAGTGCAGGGGCATCTCCCAGCCCGCGAAGTCGACCAGCTTGGCGCCGTGCTTCTCGTGGAAGCCGTGGAAGGGGGTGTGACGAAGGGCGGTCGCGGGGCTGGGGTTGGTCATGACGGGAGCGTACCTGATCGCCCGGGCGGCCAAAACCCTCCGCCGGATTATTCGTGAGCCTTCTGCTGCGAACGTCTCAGAGCCGCTCTCGCGAGGAACGTCATGCATGATCCGGGCTCGCCGTGCGAAACGCCGGAGATCGTCACTTCTCCTCCGGCTTCTGGTCGAGGCGGCGCTCCAGGACCCGGACCCGCCGGGCGAGCTCGTAGAGGTTGTTCGCCACCAGCGCGTTGCGCTTGGCCTTCTGCAGCTCCTGGCCGGGAATGCCGCCGACCTTCATGCCGGGCTCGACATCGTTGATGATTGCGGTCTTGCCGGCGGCTTGGACGCCGTCACCGATCCTGAGATGGCCGGTGACGCCAACCTGACCCCCCAGCACGACGTAGTTGCCCACGTCGACCGATCCCGAAACGCCAACGAGCGAGACGAAGAGGCAGTGCTGGCCGATCGTCGTGCCATGACCGATCGAGATGAGATCGGCGAATTTCGTGCCGCGGCCGATTCTCGTCTCGCCCATCGCGGCCCGCTCGATGGCGCAGCCGGCGCCGAGCTCGACGTCATCCTCGATGACCACGATTCCCGCCTGGGGGATCTTGTGGTGCGCTCCCTGGTGTGTCGCGTATCCAAATCCGTCCTGCCCGATCACCGTGTTGGCGTGCAGCGTGACGCGGTCGCCGATGATGCAATGGTCGTAGATCACGGCGTTGGGGTAGAGCAGGCACCCGTCGCCGATCCGGGCGTCGATGCCCACGTACGCGCCGGGGTAGAGCACGCAGTCAGTGCCGACGCGGGCGCCCGCTTCGATCGTCACATGCGGGTGCACCAGCGTGCGATCGCCGAGAAGCGCATCGCGGTGCACCGACGCCAGCGGGCTGACGAGGGGCGCATCTGCCTCGCTCGCCGGCGCGTCCATGGGGACGGGGTGGTGGCGAAAGCCGTGCAGCTCGATCATCGTCTGGCGGAATGCAAAGTAGGGATCCGGTGCGAAGACTCGGTTCAAACGCTCAGGAGCGGCGGTTCCCTCGCCCAGGAGCACCGCTCCGGCCTTGGTCGTCTCCAGGAATCTCAAGTAGATCGGATTGGCGAGGAAGGTGATCTCTCGGGGACCGGCAGACTGAATCGGCGCACATCCATCGATTTCGGTGGCGCCGTTTCCCACCATTCGTGCACCGATCCGCTCCGCCAGATTCTGCAGCAGCATGGTCATGTGCTGATTGCGTACGAGAGTGGCTCGAAACAGAATTCCATTGACGATCTCAGCGCCAGGCCGCCGGTGCGGTGCATGTCTTGAGCATGGCGGGAGGCGTTCATTGTCCCTTTCCGAGCCGCATATCCTATAGACCCGGCGAGGAGCGGCAACAGAGCCGCCGGTGGTCGGATCTTCCTCGATCGCGAGCAGCGCGTCGGCGGCCGCTCCTGCATCGCCTTGTTGGGCGGACGTGGTCCCTGTATCCTCCGCCTCAACATGCGGCACGCTCACGTAGTCGGAGCACGTTTCCGTGCGCTGATGCGATGCTGGTTGGTGGTTTGCTCCGGGCTCCTGGCGCACGCGGCCACGGCGCAAGAAGTCGATCTTACCGATCTTCCAGTGTCCTCGGTCACCATCGAGGGGTTGCAGCGGGTTTCCGAGCAGTTGGCCCTCAACCAGCTGCGCTTGAGCGTTGGTGACCCCTACGACCCGGAGGTCGCCCGGGCCGACGTCCGCCGCTTGACCCGTCTGGGCGAGTTCAAGTTCGTCGACGTCGTCGCGCGAGTCGAGCCGGATCTCACGGTGGCGGTGATCTACCAGGTGGTGGAGCAGGACATCGTGGTCGAAGTGCAGGTCGTGGGCAACAAAGTGATCTCCGATCAGGATCTGCTGGCGGTCGTGCGACAGTACCCCGGCCTCGCCCGTGACGACTATCTCATCGAGAAGGCGAAACGGTCGATCGCAGAGCTGTACCGCGAGAAGGGGCATTACCTGACCACCGTGACCGTGGACGAGGAAGAGCTCAAGAACACCGGGGTGCTGCTGTTTCGGGTGATCGAGGGTCCGCGCGTCAAGCTGAAGTCGGTCGAGTTCCAGGGCTGTGTGGCCTTCACGCCGACGCAGCTCAACCGGGAGATCACAACGCAAGGCGCCCTTCCCTTCATCCGCAAGGGCATCCTCGATGAGGACGTCCTGGCGGAGGACGTGGTGGCCCTCGACCGTTTCTACAAGGATCGCGGCTTCCTGGACGTGCGGGTGGATCGACTGATCCAGCTGAGTCCGAACAACAAGGAAGCGAAGGTGATCTTCCTGATTGCCGAGGGCCGCCAGTTCACACTGCGCTCCGTCAGCGCCGTCGACCTCGTGACGGGCGAGTCCCTCGAGGTGTTCGCCCCAGAACAGATTGCCGCCATGCTCGAGATCCATCCCGGGGACGTCTACGGTTTGGACCTCATCCGGAAGTCGATCAAGGTCGTCGAAGACGCCTACGGGCGTCTGGGCTATCTGGATGTCCGGGTCCGGCCCTACCAGGTCAGAAGCGGTGAGGATCCGGTGGTCGATCTGATCCTGGAGATCGACGAAGGGCAGTGGACCAAGGTCGGTCTCGTGCAGGTCAGCGGCAACACGATCACCCGGCAAAAGGTCATTCGTCGGCTGGTCCGTCTCGAACCGGGACAGCCCTTCGACGCCATCGAGATCGAAGAGTCGCGGCGGCGGATTCGCGACACGCGATTGTTCAACGATGTTCGCATCACAGTCCAGGAGCCGGACGCTCCAGAGTCGCAGTACCGCGACGTCCTCGTCGAGGTCAAGGAGCGCAACACCGGCTCCGTCAACTTCGGTGTGGCGCTGGGCTCGGATGCCGGCATCTTCGGGCAGCTCTCCCTGAACCAGGACAACTTCGACTTCGCCGACTGGCCGCACTCCCCGGGCGAGCTGATCAAGGGCACTGCCTTTCGCGGCGCGGGTCAGCGTTTCTCGATGGCCCTGCAGCCGGGGAACGAACTCTTCAACTACAGCGTCAGCTGGCTCGAGCCGCACATGTTCGAGACGGACTATTCGCTGGGAGTCGCTGGCGCGTACCGGCAGCGCGACTACAGCGACTACACCGAGCAGCGAGTCGTCGGCAATGTCACCGTCGGTCGGCAGCTGGGCGACATCTGGGGCGTCTCCCTGCGCCCTCGGATCGAGCGTGTGGAGCTGACGAACATCGCCGCCAACGCGCCGGTCGATGTGTACCTGGACAGGGGGCCGGACACGCTCTACGGGTTCGGGATCTCACTGGCCCGGACCACGATCGGACCGCCGACCCGTCCGCTTCGAGGCAGCCGGCTCGAATTGTCGTACGACCGGGTCGGGGGCGACTTCTCATACAACATCTTCGGGGCGTCCTACACCGTCTATCTGACGCTCGACGAGGACTTTCTCGGTCGCAAGTCGACCATCCGCTTCAAGACGCAGGTCGGGTACATCAGCGGGGGTCGGGCCCCGACCTACGAACGGCTCTACCTGGGTGGCCAGAGTTTCCGGGGTTTCGAGTTCCGAACCATCAGCCCAAAGGGGATCGGCGCCCTGACCCTGACTCCGACGGATCAGCCGGTGGGCGGAAACTGGCTCTTCTTCTTCGGACCGCAGTACGAGTTTCCCCTCTTCGCGGATTCGGTGCGGGGCGTCATCTTCGTGGACTCCGGCACGGTCCGCGAGGAGTTCGGCTTCGAGGAGTATCGCGTGTCGATCGGCGCCGGTGTTCGTCTCGCGATCCCCTTCTTGGGACCCGTTCCCATTGCGCTGGACTTGGCCTGGCCGCTTCTCAAGGAGGACCTGGACCAGACTCAGGTGTTCAGCTTCTCAGCGGAGCTGCCGTTCTAGAACTGTCTTGAGCGCTCCGTAGCGGCCTCCGGGGGGCACACTCGCTCTGGTACGGCCGCGCCGGAGCAGATCCGAGGGGCACTGATCGGGCGCGAAGCGCGCACCGCTGCCTTCTCCACGCTCTTGCGTTATGCTACCCGTCGGCGCACGGCATCCCGGAAAGCGGCTTCCGACCGCGCGACATTCTGCTCCACGGGCAAGAACGACACCGGAGGGAACGACTCCCATGAAGGCCGATCTATCGACAGCGCCGCTCACGCTCGCCTTGGTCCTGGTCGCCGTGACCGCACTCGTCTATCAGGCCGGCGGACGGCCCTCGGCGCAGCAGCGCCCGATCACCGTGGCGAAGGTCAACCTCGGCAAGGCCCTCTCGGGCCTGGAACAGCGAGCCGATGCGGAAGCCGGGCTCAAGGCCTTGGCGGACACGATCATTGCGGAACGGAAGCAGCAGGAAGATGACGTGAAGCGGATGCAGGCGGAGCTGGAGGGAATGGGCGATACCGAGCAGCGTCAGAAGCGGGAGGAGGAGCTGGCGCTGGCGGTGCTCAAGTACGAGGGACGCCGGCAGTTCCAAGCGGAGAAGCTGGATCTGGAACGCGCTCTGCTGCTTCAGGACATCTATCGCGACATGACCGAGGCGATTCGCGAGCTGGCGGAGACGGAGGGGTACGATCTCATCGTCGTCGACGACTCCGAAGGCGAGATGGGGTGGAGCAACGAATCGAAGATCAGCCGGGAAGTCCAAGTTCTTCAGCAGATCCGCGGTCGGCGGGTTCTCTACGGCAGCCCTGCCATCGATGTCACCGACAACCTGATCGCGCGAATGAACAATGCGTATCGGGCCGGATCCCGTTGACGACCGATCGCCACTGATTTCGAGGACATCAAGCATGAACCGAATCCCACTGCTCACTCTCCTGGCTCCGATCGCGCTGCTGGTTGGAGTCATCGCGGCTCAGTCGTACGCGCTGGGGCGAATGGCGCCCCGCCCGACCGTGGTTGCCACGGTCGATCTGGAGCGCATCTTCGAGCAGTCGACGCTCCGCGGCCAAGAGGACGCTCGCCGCGCGGCGATTGCCGACGAACTCCAGCTCGAGATCGACCGGCAGGCGACGGCCATCGATACGCTGAACGAAGAGATCGAGGTGCTGGCTCCCGGAACGGAGAAGCACCAGGACAAGCTGGAGCAGCTCCAGGTCGCCACGGTGGACTACCAGGCCACCGTCGAGTTCTCGCGCCGGAAGCTGGACATCGAGAAGGCGCTGACGATTCGGCGGGTGTATTACGCCATCAAGGAAACTGCGAAGATCCTGGGCGAAGAGATGGGGTACGACATCATCTTCGTCAACGATTCGCTGGCGGGCCTCGTCAACGGGACCGAGGTGGAGGTGCGCCGTCAGGTCGAGAGCCGCCGCATGCTCTACGGCAACCCCGAAATCGATGTCACCGACGAGATGATCGCCCGCATGAACGCCGCGTGAGTCGGACGGCCGGACGGCTCCCGATTTCGGGAAAATCCCCAGTGCGGACGTCGCTCGCGTGAGGACGGCTCGCTCGCAAGTGCGAGGAACTGGCCCCTGGCGGGTGCCGCAGCGGCGGAATACGGGATTCGGGCTCGTTGTGGAGGGATTTCCCGGCGGCGGAGGCTGCGTTGCAAGGCGGGACCTCGCTGCGTAAGCTACACCCCTTGATTCGATCGCACCCGCGGCGGTTCGAGCCCGGCGTAGATCGAAATTCCCCTCCGCCTGTGTGGTCGCGAGATCTCAGGGGTTGCCGCCGGTTGAGCCGGCTCGAGCGGGTTCCGGCGTCCTTCGCATGCTTCAAGCACTGGATGAGAACACTTCCGCGTGGTCGACGTCTGCCGACAGGCAGCGGACGGTGGCGCGAGAAGTGACGGTCTCGGGGAAGGGCCTGCTTCTTGGCGAAGAGGCGACGGCGACCATCCTGCCCGCGCCGGCGAACCACGGCATCGTCTTCGAGCGCATCGACCTCGATCCTCCGGTGCAGATCCACGCCAGCGTGAGCAACGTGGCCAAGCGGGCCCGCCGCACCACGCTCAAGCTCGGGAACGTCTCCGTCGAAACGGTCGAGCATTGCATGTCCGCTCTCGCCGGCCTGCAGATCGACAATGCGCTGATTCGAATCAACGGGCCGGAGCTGCCCTGTGGCGACGGCTCGGCGGCCCCATTCGTCGATCCGATCCTCAGCGTGGGAATTCAGGAGCTGGATGCGCCGCGGCGCACGTTCCAGGTGGTGGAGCCCATCCTCGTCGAGGAGGGTGATTCGATGCTCGCCGCCTTTCCCAGCCCCGACCAGGAGTTCCACCTGATCTTCGACCTGGATTACGGACCGAACTCACACCGAATCAAGAGGCAGGTCCAGAGCTTCAGCTTTCACAACGGCGACTACCTGAACGAGATCTCCCGGGCCCGGACGTACAGCCTCAAGGAAGAAGCCCAGGCCCTCTGGGACCGGGGGATGTGCCGGCATCTGACCCCCCGGGATGTCCTGGTCATTGGCGACGAAGGTCCGATCGAGAATCAGTACCGGTTCGACAACGAGCCGGTCCGGCACAAGATCGTGGACTTGCTTGGGGACCTGTACCTGGTTGGATGTCAGGTGTTTGGTCGGTTCGTGGCCTACAAGTCGGGTCATGAGCTCAACCGGCGGATGTGCCTGAAGATCCGCGAGCAGATGAGGGCCGAGCACCGTCGGGAGACGATCCTGCGGGGTCGGGAGCTCGACATTCGCTCGATCCAGCGAATCATGCCCCATCGATATCCCATGCTTCTTGTCGACCGAGTCGTGGAAATCGATGGGGACCGAAGGGCCCTGGGGATCAAGAACGTCACCATCAACGAGCCGTTCTTTCAGGGGCACTACCCCGGAACACCGATTATGCCAGGGGTGCTCATCGTGGAAGCGATGGCTCAGCTGGGCGGACTGCTGATGAGCCAGAAGTTGGAGCACACGGGGAAGATCGCGGTGCTCCTGAGCCTGGATCGGGTGAAACTCCGCCGGCCGGTGGTCCCCGGTGACCAACTCGTTCTGGAAGCGGAGGCCGTACGAGCCAAGGCCAGAACGGGCACCGTGAGATGCCGCGCGTTCGTGGGATCCAAGCTCGCGGCCGAAGCACAGGTCAGATTCATGATGGTCGATGCGGAACAGGATGGTTGAGATGGGCCGGTCCCTGGGACCGGTCTTCTCTCAATGGAGAAGTGTTGGCGTTGGCGAGCTCTCTCTGATGGCCCAGACGCACCCCACCGCAATCGTCCACCCCACTGCGCGGATCGCGGATTCCGCGCTCGTGGGTCCCTATTGCGTCATCGGTCCGGAGGTGACGATCGGCGAGCGAACCGTGCTCCACAACCACGTGACCATTCAGGCGCTCACGAGTATCGGCACGGACAATCAGATCTACCCCTTCTCGGTGATCGGAGCCGATCCGCAGGACCGCAAGTTTGCGGGAGAACGGGCGACGTGCGAGATCGGCGATCACAACACGATTCGCGAGCACGTGACGATTCATAGAGGCACGGGCAACGGCGGAACCGTGACCCGGATTGGCAACCACAACCTCATCATGGTCGCAGCGCACATCGCGCACGACTGCTGCTTGGCCGATCACATCTGCATCGCGAACCAGGTGATGCTCGCCGGCCACGTCTGGGTGCAGGAGCGAGCCAACATCGGAGGCGGTGCGGGACTCCACCATTACACCACGGTGGGCGCCTGCGCTTCGTCGGAGGCATGGCTCGAATCACGAAGGACGTGCCGCCCTTCATGATCGTGGAGGGAAACCCTGCCGAGGTGAGGGCCATCAACTCGATCGCCATGGTTCGCGCCGGCTACAGCCAGGAACACATCGAGGCGATCAAAGATGCGTTCAAGCGGCTGTACCGGGACAACGGAGCGGCGATGGCCGACAAGCTCGTACAGCTTCGCGAAGAATACGCGCACGTTCCCGCCATCATCCGGATCTGCGGTTTTCTGGAGGCGGCGGCCGAGGGCGTGCATGGCCGAGCCCTGGAACTGCACCGCGCTGACGACAAGCGGATGGCGACCGTCGTCACGCCTGACCTGCAGAAGGCGGGCCAGCTCGCCCCATCCCGACCAGCGGGCGATCCGCTCGCCTGATCGACTGCCGGCCCATCAGCGGCCCGTCCGCAGTTCCAGTCCGTACAGCCTGCACGTCACCGAAACGTGCGCCGATCAGGTGTCGTCGTCTTCGTCGTCGAGGTAGATCTCTTCCAGGTCGTCTTCGTCGTCGAGGAACTCCTCGTCGTCCTCGTCATCGTCGTCTTCGAAGAAGTCCTCGTCGTCCTCGTCGTACTCCTCCTCGAGTTCCAGGTCGTCGGCCTCTTCTTCCTCCTCGAAGCCAAGGGCGGGAAGCGGAACGCCCGGTCTTTCCGCGCTCCCGATGCTCACGAGCCACTGAACGTCGGTGGAGTGCAGCGACATGTTTGCATCATGGCCGTCAATCACGAACTCGGGGCCAAAGGTCCTGCTGACTCTCTGTTGGCTCAACATCGGTTGATCTCCGGAGCCGGCGTCGGCGACGCCATGGCGCCGGAAGTTAGATCGGAACCGGCCCCGAAGTCAACCCTCTTCCGGCAATGGAATGGCCAACGTCTCGGTTGGCGTGCTCAGCAGTATCCATCCGTCGATTGTCTCCACTTGCACCAGCCGCTGCGTGATGGGCGGAAGCACGTAGGATTCGTCGCGGAGCTTGCAGTCCGGCGCGAGGCGGTAGATTCGGTAGGAGTGCTGGGTGACGCGACCCGACCGATCCGGGATGATCGCCTGCTCGGTCTGGAAGCGGCTCAGCACGAGGAGCCCATCTTCGACCGGCAGCACCCAGTCGTAATCGCGGCTGTCGGTTGTGACGTCCGCACCCAGAGCGCGCCCCTGCCCATCGTACTGGACCACTCGCTCGCGATAGCGGGCGTACAGGCGCCCATCCGCGATCAGGACGTCCTGCAACTCCAGCGGATCCCAATCCCCTTGGAGCGGAGGCACGAACCTGTCGGACACGCTTCCTCGCTCGAGGTCCACCGCGCGAAGGCTGCCTTCGCGGTCCTCGATCAAGACCAGGTCGTCCACCGGCCAGCCGCTCTGCGTCTCCATCGTCTCATACGCCTGGTTGGTCCACCGCTTCGTGCCCGTGAGCAGGTCGACGGCCTCCATGCCCTCGGCGGTGCCGTAGACCAGCGTGGCGAGCGGGCCGACGCTCATCCAGCGAACTCCCGATCGACCGATCGGCCTGATCTCGTGCCGCACCGTGCCGTCCTCGGGATCCAGGATGAGTATGCGGGGTGCGAGGACGGCGGGCGACACCGGCGAATCGGGCTGGCGCTGCAGACCCGCCAGCACGATGCCAAAGTCGTGCACCTCGGCGAGATGAACCTGTTCGAGCAGGGCGAGCTGACCCCACTGCGGCTCGGCGGGATCCCGGAGGTCGAAGCTAAGCACGCCGCCGCTCCGCTGCACGATGATCAACCGATCTCTCGAGAGCAGGGGGAGCGTCTCCTTGGGATTGAAGGGCTCCCCGCCGGGCATCTGCTCCCGAACCCCTCGTTCGCGGATGAGATCGCTGACCGGCTCGCCCAGGTAGCGGCCCAGACGCGGTGTGGACCACCGCTCGGCGCCGGTCCGCGCATCCAGCCCGATGGCCCGTGGATCGTCCTGGTCGGTGCCGAACCACAGGATCGCCTGCTCCTGGTCCAGGTGAAGCAACTGCGGGGCGGGATCGTCGAGCGTTGTCCGCCAGAGCTCTTGCAGACCGTCGGCCGAGCGCATGGCGATCTCGATGCCGTCGAAGATCAGGAAGCCGTCGGGGGACCGGCCCACTCGACCATCGGGATGGACGGGCACCAACCGGCCCGGCAGCACTTCTCCCTGCCCTGGGCGAGCTCCGATGCGCGGGGGCGGCTGCACGTCCAGCATGGCGTCAAGCTCTCGGCGCCACTCCCGGACCGAGCGCCGTCCGTCGGGAGTCTCCAGCCGCTCTCCGTCGGCGTTCGCGCTCGGACGATCCAGGGCGCTGCGCGCGGCGTCGAGCCAGTTCGCTTCGGAGCAGAGCCAGACGTACTGGCCGAGCAGCCGGTTCCGAATGGCGGCGCCGTTCGCAGCCCGGTACGAGTGCAGCAGGGAGGCGAGCGCCGCCTGCCGGTTGTCTCCCCGGAAGAGCAGGTTGGACGCTTCCATCGACGCGTCGCTCGCCGCCGGAGCGAAGGGCAGCTCGTTGGCGATCGAGAGGAGACGCGGGATCGCATCCGGCTCCTCCGGTCGGATCTGCGCCAGCGCCATCCGGGCGAAGTCGGCCTGTGGTTCGTAGATGGCGGGACCGTGGCGGGTGATCAGTTCGCCGATCCGATCAATCGCCCACGCGGACGCCGATCGGGTCAGCCCGTTCTCCGCCCGTCGAACTGGCGCCAGCCGAGGGTCGGCGAGAATCGCCTGGTACTGCTCGATGGCTTCGGCCAGTGAGTGGTTGGAGAGCCAGCGGCCGTAGGCCAGCAGGTGTTCCACCCGCTGTTCCGGCTCGATGGCGACCATTCCGATGATCGTGTGGAGCGCCTCGCCTTCCGCTTCCGTCACGGCCACGTCGGCGGCGTCGATCTCGAGCAGCAATCCGAAGAGCTCACGGCGAGCATCGAGGGCGGTCCCAAAATCTGGCTCGCGGTCGATCGCATCGATCGCGAGTTCGGACGCCTCGAGCGCGAGGGCCAGCTGCCGGGCCCGGGCTCCCAGGCGCAACAGCGAGATGGCGGGCTCGGGATCGCCGGGATTCGAGACGACGCGCTGCCGGAGCATCATCTCGGCTCGCCGGAAGCTCATGAACGCATCGATCCGATCGCTGCCCGCAATGACCAGCTGCGCGTCGGTTGCGATCGGGTTGCCGATCGACCGCACGGGAATGCGCTGGCGAATCGCCCCGGTTTCGTCATCCACCACCAGCACGC
Organism: uncultured Planctomycetota bacterium; assembly: GCA_963697235.1. Lineage (GTDB taxonomy): Bacteria > Planctomycetota > Phycisphaerae > Phycisphaerales > SM1A02 > CAVONJ01. The sequence goes on along the minus strand of CAVONJ010000014.1, from coordinate 32,572 downwards.
CCTCGAGCGTGGGAACGATGAGGACGTCCTGGGCGAGCTGCACTCGACCCCGCAGCTCGAGCGTGGGCGTCTCCGCTGAGATCCCCTCCTCGGTGGATTGCGTGAGCTCCGGCAACTGCCAGGCGGGCTGGCCGAGCGCGTCGAGGCGGAACGCTCGGATCTCGCGGCCGACGGCGTAGATGAGATGCTCGCTCGCCAGCAGATACGCGGGCGAGTTCCATCCGTCGTACGTCTCCGCGGCGTAGCTTTCGAGCTGATGCCCGGTCTCCCGATCGAGCACCACCACCCGGCGCAGGTCGGGCTGCAACGCGATCACTGCGGTCTTCGTCAACACCGGCCCCGGCAACTCCCACGGGCGGCGGTTCTGGTCTGCGAACCGCGGACTGATCGGAACGTGGTAGCGACGAAGCCAGCGGATCGCTCCGGAATTGGCATTCACGCGCAGCGATGGCGCCCACCGGCGTGGCCACGTAGATGTCGCCCTGGTCGTAGACGAGCGTGGAAAGGTTGCGGGCGCTGCGGCGAAGACCACCGCTGGAAGCGATGTGACGCGCCCACTGCAGTTCGCCCGTCTGCAGATCCAGCGACACCACATAGCAGCTGGTCAACAGCTGGCGGGTGACCTTGCGGGCCAGCACGAACACGGAGCCTTCCGCGATGATCGGTTCGCCGTGCGGGAAGAGGCCCTCGTTGTCCTCAATGCCGCCCAGACCCTCGAGGTTCTGGCTCCAGAGCAACTCGCCCGTCTCGGCGTTGAGACAGAGCACGGCGCTGTCCGATGTGCGTCCGCTGGCCGCGGCGTGTCCGGTGAGCGTCACGAGGCGGTCGCCCTCGACCGAGATGAGGTTCATGTCGAGCGTCTGCTCGGAGTCGGGATCGGGCGCCGTCAGCCGATGTCGGGCCACGTGGAGCCAGCGGCTGCGACCGGTGAAGCGATCGAGCCCCAAGACGGTGTAGCCCTCGTTGATGTAGAGGGTGGAGCCGGCCACCGTTCCCGAGCCGGTCGTCAGATCGCCGGCTCGCCGGTGTTGCTCGCGGCCGGGGTGATCGATCAGGCTGGTTCCGGTGGGCGTCGAGAAACGCCGACTGAGCAGGGAATCCTCGAGCGGCACCGACCAGATCTCTTCGGCCACGAGGTCGCTGAGGTCGGTGCTTGCGCTGGAGTCGAGCGCGGAGAGGCCCTCGGTGATGACGGGGCCGCCGCCGGAGCGAATGAGCGCCCGCAGTTCCTCTCGCATCGGCGCCGCACTGGCGCCAAGCTCGTCCAGACGCCGCTCTGCCATGGCCAGCCGCTCGGCGTCCGCTGCGTAATGTGCGGCGAGTCCGGTCATGTACCAGCAGTGGGCGGCGTGCTCGCCCGTCAGAAAGGGATGGCGGCTCGCTTCGTCAAGCCAGTCGAGAGCCGCGTGGAATCGCGCTTCTTCGATGCCTTGCTGGGCCAGCAGGAGCAGGGCGTCGAGCCCGGGCACCGTGAGCGAGCGACTTGTCGCGAGCTCGAGGAGCTGGCCCGACTGCAGCTGGCGACCGGCCTCCGCCGACTCGATGTTCTGATATCGCTCCAGCAGCGCCGGATCGGTCCGCAACTCGTCCATCACCCGCTGCCGCACGCTCGTGAACTGCTCCGACGCCGATTCGCTCACCGGGATGAGCTTCAGCGGGTAGTCGTCCAGCAGCTCCTGCCAGATCCGCAGCGTCTCCGCGCTGTTATCGCTGCCGAGGTCCTGCGCCCGCTGGAACAGCTCCCACGCCTGCGGCGAGTCCTCGACGTAGACGGGGTTGCTGAGCTGGGCGAGCGCCGGAACGGGATCGAGCACGAGGATCCATCCGAACGATGCTGCCAGGAGCGTCCGGAGCGATGTGTACGGAGGTCGGAAAGGTGACATTGAGGAGCTCTCGAGGGTTCGCGCGATCCGAGCCAGACGATGGAGTGCTCATCGGTCAGCTGACCGGGGCAGGCTGAACACACCGCACAGCAACTTGGCCCTTCCGCCGGAAACGGATGTTAGGGGAGTCGGCTTCAAGTCGGCCCCTGTCGACTGCCGAATCAGCGGTGGTCTGGAGGCGAGGGAGCAGCGCAACATGATCGCGAACGTCCTTTTCGGAGGATCCGCTCGGGTTGGGGAGGATCTTCGGGGGAGTACTCGTCCCCGTCGGGTCACCGTAGTCCTGCTGGCGATCGTCATCCTCAGCGCCGCCGACCTGGCGGTGACGGTCGTCTACCTGAAGACCACAGGCATGATGGAGGCGAACCCGATCGCCGCTCTGCTGATCGAGCACACTCGCTCGGCGTGGGTCCTGGCGGCCTATAAGATCGCAACGGTCGGTCTCGCCGTCTCGGTGCTGTACCGGCTGCGTCGACACGCGGCGGGAGAGATCGCGGCCTGGTGCGGACTTGCGGCGCTCGTTGTGGTCGCGTTCATGTGGAGCGGATACTCAAAGGCCATGGAGGAGACCGGCTCGCTGCAGCTCGCTCAGTTCGGCCTTCACGACGACCAGTGGCTGGCGCTCGACTGACTCGCCCGCATGCCTTGGTCGGTTTGCGTCATGAAGAATCCGGACTAGATTGGCCGCCATGGCCACACCCGCCGCTTCGTCCGTACGCGCTGCTCGTCCACGCGCCTGGTTCGCTCGGTGGCGCGGCCTGGTCATCTCATCGCTGACGCCGCTCTTGCTGCTCGGCTGCTCACGGTTCGCCGCACCCCGGATCGAGGTCGTCGACGCTTCGGTGGAGGCGCAGACCGACATCGCCGTGCAGATCGGATTGGTGGTGGAGATTACCAACCCGAACGACGAGCCCATAAAGCTGCTTGCCTGCGATTATGATCTCTTCGTCGAAGGGCAGCGCGTCTACGGCGGTCGACGGGCGTCCGAGGAGACGTTGAATCAGCGCAGCCGCCGGCGTCTGGTCTTTCCGGCGGTGGTCCGGTACGAGCAGCTGCACTGGCCGCAGACCGCTCCTCCCTCGTTCGCGTATCGGGTCTCGGGAACCTTGCACTACAGCACGCCCGGCGAGCTTGCGGAGACCCTGCTGGACACAGGGTTGCGCCGACCGAAGCAGGGATTCTCCGGCAAGGGAACGGTGGAGGCGGACTGAGCACGCGGGTGGCGCGCGTTCGCGCACGGCCGATAAGCGGCTCGCCGTAGAAGCCACCGGACGCGCTCTTGCCCAGGCCGCACAGGCCACACAATTGCAATCCGCCGTCCGCTGCCGCGCGTTGACGCGGGCTGGATCGAAAACCCAGATGATTCGGCGCGGACTCTGTGTCGATAGTGCACCGGCAATCGATGCCAATCGATGCCCGAAACATTTGCCATGAGGTGTCTCCATGCAGCTCGCCGAGATTCTTCGCACCGCGCTTCAGAGTGACGCGTCGGATATCCATCTGGTCTCCGGCCATCCGCCGATGATGCGGGTCAACACCGTGATCACGCCTATGGACTACCCGATTCTCTCGCCCGAGACGGTGAGCATGGCGCTGAACTCGATGATCACGAAGTTGCAGCGCGAGCAGTTTGACGAGGCGAAGGACTTGGACTTCTCCTTTGAGGTCGAAGGACTTTGTCGCTTTCGTGTCAACGCGCACATGCAGCGCGGCTCCTGCGGCATGGCCCTCCGCTCCATCAAGAGCAAGGTGCCGCCGCTGGACGGGTTGAATCTTCCAGAGGTCATCAGCCGGCTCACATACCTGCCCCGCGGTCTGGTCCTCGTGACCGGAGACACCGGCTCGGGCAAGTCCACGACGCTCGCAGCGATGATGCAGGCGATGAATGATCGCTATCGCAAGCACATCATCACGCTCGAGGATCCGGTCGAGTACTCCTTCCAGTCCAACCGCTGCCTCATCGAGCAGCGCGAGCTTGGGCAGGACATGCCGAGCTTCGCCTCCGGTCTGAAGCACGCCTTGCGCCAGGACCCCGACATCATTCTGGTCGGCGAAATGCGCGACTTGGCGACCACGGCCCTGGCGATCTCCGCCGCAGAGACCGGTCACCTGGTCTTCTCGACGCTGCACACGGTGAACGCGTCCCAGACCGTCGAGCGCATCGTGGACATGTACCCCTCGGGTCAGCAGAACCAGATCCGTTCGATGCTCGCCAACACCCTGCAGGCGGTGGTGAGCCAGACGCTGTTCAGCCGCATCGACAAGCCGGGCATGGTGCCGGCGGTGGAAGTGCTGCTGTGCACGCCCGCCGTCCGCAACATCATCCGCGAGGCGCGCACGTTCGAGATCCCCAACGTGATCGACACCAACCGACAGATCGGGATGTGCAGTCTCGACAACGCGATCGCCGAGCTCTACTTCAACGGGCTCATCAGCCGTGAGGATGCCATTGCCCAGGCCGCCTTCCCCGACAAGCTCGAGCGCCAGCTGGCAGCCTGATTCCGTTTCCGTGGCCACGCTCTGAAGGAAGCCCGAAAACATGCCGGACTATCGTTACCAAGCGAGACAACCCTCCGGTCAGATCCAAGTCGGCGTGGTCGCAGCGGACAATGCGACCTCGGCGGCAGCGATTCTGCGGAGCCAGGGCCAGCATGTCATGCAGCTGGCGCCGGTCCAGAGCCGCGACCAGGTTCGCAGGAAGCTGACCGAGGCCCTCAACTACTCCTCCGGTCCGACGCAGACCGACATCCTCGACTTCACGACGCAGTTGGCGGTCATGATTCGCGCGGGCATCAGCCTGCGTGCTTCACTGGAAGGCATCGCCGACCAGATCTCCAATCCGAAGTTCAAGAAGATCCTGCTGCAGATCAAAGCGGACGTGGAGTCGGGCAAGCAATTCTCGGACGCCATCTCTCGCTATCCGAAGCTCTTCGGTCCGCTCTACGTCAACATGGTGCGGGCTTCGGAGATGTCGGGATCGTTCGCGAAGATGCTCGACCGGATCGCTGGCTACATCGGTCAGCAGCTCGAGACCCGGAAGATGGTGATCGGTGCAAGCATCTATCCGGGCATCATTGCGCTGATGGCCGTCGGCGTAACGACGTTTCTGCTTACGTTCGTTCTGCCTCGGTTTGCCGGTGTCTTCAAGGGCAAGGAAGAGATCCTTCCGACTCCAACGAAGTTCCTGATGTTCCTATCGCACTGGCTGGTGGAGTACTGGTGGCTTGTGCTGGGTGTGGCAGGTTTCTCGATCGTCGGGTTTCTCTTCTTCATCAAAACCGACATCGGCCGTTTCTGGTGGGATAAGACGAAACTTACAATGCCATTGATGCGTCGCATGTTCCGTGCCTTGTATGTCAGTCGATCGCTCCTCACGATGGGTGAGCTGCTCAACGCGGGCGTACCGATGCTCGACACGTTGGCCATTACCGGCGATATCTCCGGTAATCTGCTCTACAAGAAGCTCTGGCGCAACGTCTATGCGGCGGTGAAGCAGGGCAAGAAGGTGCAAGCGCAGTTGACGAAGTCGACGCTGCTGCCCAAGTCGGTCGTTCAGATGATCGGAGCGGGAGAAGAGTCAGGCCGGCTCGGTGAGGTGCTGGAGGAGATCTCTGCGTACTACGCCAAGGTGCTGCGCGACGCCATCAAGGCGGTCACCAGCATGATCGAGCCCCTCATGATCGTGGTGATGGGCGGCATCGTCGGCTTCATCGCCATGGCCATCATTCTCCCGATCTTCAAGATGAGCGCGCTCGTCAAGAACTGATCGGTGTTCGGCGCAGGAGGACGGGAAGGAAGCGAGCATGACGCGAACGGAGAGGGCATCGCCGGGTGCATGGTCAGGAGCGTGGTCGCCTGATCGACGTCGGGAGCACGGGAGGAGAGCCCAGCCGCGCGGCCTGACGCTGATCGAGACGGCGCTGGCGACCATCATCGTGGGGGTGGCGGTTCTTGCGCTCGTTTCGGCGCAGACCGTCTTCCACCAGAAGAACGCCTGGTCCAGCTACGCCACGATCGCCATGCAGCTCGGCAACGAGATCCGCGAGATGACGCTCAACCTTCCCGCGTCACGATCCAGTGACGGGGAACGCGAACTGGGGCCCCGAGACCGATTCGGAGCTGCACATCGGCGACTTCGACGACATCGACGACTTCGACGGCGATGAGGGAAACGGCATGATCTTCTCGGCCGCGGACGGCAACGGTCCCATCAACGCCCGGCGGGAAGTGATCGCGAACATGACCGGATGGGAACAGGAGATTCGAGTTCGAAACGTCGATCCCTTCGACATCACCGTGACTCGGCCCGATGGTTCGACGGACGCCCTGCTGATCGAGGTGATCGTGCGATTCACGCCGCCCAGCACGGGGACGCCGGAGGAGGTGACCCGGGTCTCGTGGATTGCTCCGCGATGACGACGGTGGAAGCCAGGGACGAGGACAGCGGGGAGGCGGAGAGAGCAATCGATGATGCAATTTGAACCAGGATCGAAACGATTCGTGCGGAATCAGCGCCGGGCGGTGAGCTCGGTGCTGGCGATGATGTTCCTGGTGATCTTCAGCTCGCTGGCCGCGGCCATGGCCGTCGTGTCGCAGGGCAACCTGCGGACGGCGGACTCCTCGCTCAAGGTCTCACGAGCCATGAGTGCCGCGGAGACGGGTCTGCACTTCGCCAGGCGACGGCTGCAGTCTTCGGCCCGGCGCTTCGTCGTCACCGAGGGCGACATCGACGTCACGTTCGCCGATTCGCTGTGGTCGGGGACCTACTCCGGCGGGGTCGAGGTGCTGCCTCCCGACGACTTCGTCGAAGGAGCGCCGCCCACCAGTCTTCTCGAAGCCCTCTTCAACGCTCACGATGCGTACGGCGATCTGGCCTTCGCCCCCGAGCCCGGGGACTCTTCGCTGCCCACGATGGACGAGTCGCTCGGGACGCTGCTCGCACAGCCAATGCGACTCTCGCTGCTGCCCCGGGCCCCCTACTTCCGGCTCAAGTACGAGATTCTGGCGGACACGCCCGCGATCCGGGTCACCAGTCAGGGCGTGGATGGTGACGTGCGGCGCACGCTGCAGATGGACTTCGCGATCGACAAGAAGATCGAATTCGCGGTGATCAGCCCCAGCCGCATCATGATCGGCAAGAACGTGCGGGTCGAAGGCCCGCTGGGTTCGCGGTACGGCTGGAACGACGCGACCGACACGGCGAATCCGGACGAGCTGAACACCGCGAACGGTGATCCGCTTGTTCTCCGGAGCGACTTCTACTTCCTGGATCCCGCCCTGGACGCGAAGCTCGACACGCTCTACGAGCAGATCGCTCTGCACGATGCCGACGGCGACAATCGGCTTCGTCCCTACCACCCGGTCGAGAGCGTCGGCGTGGATGCCGCGCCCGCGATCCTGGTCGACTACGACGGCAACGAGTACATCGACGACTTCGACCTCTTCCTCAGACACTACGATGCGAACACCGACGGCCGCGTGACCTACGGGACCGGCAACGAGTTCACGGTCGATGAGCAGCTGGCCCACCTGATCGACCAGGCTCGCCCCGACCGGGATGGCGACGGCGACGTCGATGGCAGCGACACCGCGCTCGGGTACGACGACGGCTTCATTGACGCCTACGACCTCTACGCGAAGGTGCAGGGCCGCCTCTCTTTCGCCGTCGACCGCGCGGCGTGGGAAGCGACGGATGCCCACAACGACACCTACCAGACCGTCGTGCAGGGGCCGATCATTCCCGACATCGAAGTTGCGCCGGTGTCCTTTGAGGTGAGCACGGACGAGATGCGCGAGATCACCACGGACATGCTCGTCAGCGTCCACCCCTGGTTCGAGGCGCAGGCCAACGACAATTTCGGAGACTACAACGATGGAACCGGCGCCTGGACCGGACAGGTCGCCGCGCAGATCTCCGCGGGAGGAACCTATACACCCGCGAGCGACGACACCTGGGAATCGGTCCCGTTCGGATCCCAGGGAGCGTACGACTACTACGAGCGGCAGATCTTCGAGGACATGACGTTCACCAACGTCGTCATTCCCAAGGGAACCAACGCCGTCTTCAAGAACTGCTGGTTCGTCGGCGTGGTCTACCTCGAGACCAACGAAGACTGCGATCAGGTTGACTGGAACTACACCGGCGCGGTCAAGCAGGAGGACGACGGGCTCGGCGGGTTCGTGTATCCCCTGAGGTTCCCTGACCTCTTCGTGGAGATCGCCGGCACGCAGGTCTTCGACACGCGGCCTGAGTCGAACAACATTCGATTCGACAGCTGCACCTTCATCGGGTCGATCACCGGCGACACGCCCCTCCAGTACACGCACTGGCGGAACAAGGTCCAGATGACCGGAACCACCCGTTTCTACATCGATTCGAGCGATCCCGAGATTGCCGAGCAGGCCGACTCTGCTCGAATCCTGGCCGCGATCGCGTCGCTGGGCGCGGATGTGGTCGAACTCGAGAAGAGCTCGATCCTGCTGCCCGGCTGGTCGGTGGACGTCGGCACGTTCGACAACCAGACCGAGAAGGTGAAGCTCAAGGGCACCATCATCGCGGGCATTCTCGATGCCCGCGGAACGGTCGATGTCTTCGGGACATTGATGATGACGTTCCGTCCCGTCCCCGGCGAAGGACCGCTGTTCTACGGTGGCCAGACCGACGCCTTCAACACCACCATCGGGTACTTCGGTCCGACGGACGGCGACGGCGAAGGCGCAGACCCTGCGGCGGGCGCGTTCGGAGAGATCACGCTTCGCTACAACCCTGACGCGGTACTTCCCGACGGCATCCCCTGGCCGATCCGCATCGATCCTGATCCGCTGACGTATCGCGAAGGAGGCTCGCTGTGAGTGGTGGACACCTGCCTCTGCCCGCCTCGTTCCCCATGGCGAGAGCCCGCAGCGCGGCCCGACGCCGTCGCGGCTTCAACCTGGTTGAATTGCTGATCGCGCTGGCGATCTCCTCGGCTCTGCTCACCGCCACCATGGTGGCCCTCGATGCGTCGTTTCGCGCCTACCAGGCCACGACCGAGCAGGCGTCCACGAACACGATCGCCCGCCTGACGATGAACCGCATCCTGACCCTGATTCGGACGGGCGAGGAGTTTGGCCCCTTCCCGGTCAATCCGCTGGTCAACACGGTGGAGGAGGACTTCATCCAGTTCTCACTCGACGGCGACGTCGTCGAGATCCGCTGGTATCCCGACGAAGAGGCTCTGCGGGTGAACGTGGGCGGTCAGTCGCACGTGCTCCTGGAAGGCGTGATCGCCCAGTACGATCCGCCCAATTCCACGGCCGACGAAGACCGCATCCGGCCCTTCACGCTGGAATACCAACTCGGCAACCGGCTCTACCGGGCGACGGTGAACCTGATGGTCGTCCCCGACGACAACCTGAGCACGACCATCGACGGCGACAACTTTGACGTCATCCACCTCGTCGCGTCCGCCATGCCCCGCACGGCCGCCTACCAGTAAGCGCTCGCAGAGTCACGCTTCCGGGACGTAGCTTGCTTCGCAGCCCGGCGCTTCGGTCACGCTGGCCGAGGCCAGGCGGACGCCCCGAGGCAGATGCGGTTCCATCGACACGGCGATGTGCCGGGCGACGTGCTCGGCCGTTGGGTTGACCCGGTCGAAGGGCGGGGTGCCGTTCAGATCGGCATTGTGAAGCGGGGCGAGTATCGCATCGAGCTTCGCCTCCAGGAGATGGAAGTCGCACAGCAGTCCGTCCTCGTCGAGCGCCGCGCCGGTCACGATGACCCGCACCCGCCAGTTGTGGCCGTGCGTCGGCTCCCGCACGCCCTTGATCTGCAGGGCGTGCGCGGCGCAGAACTGTCGTTCGATGCGGAGCTGGTACACGAGTTGCATGATAGTCGGTGGGCCGCGCGCGAAGGACCTCGCGTGTCGGCTGACCGACGCCAATCTCCTCTCCTCCCGGGAGAGGACGGTTCGTCACCGCGCCTTCTCGCGGGGACGAACCAGGTGAGGGAGGAGGTCGCGATGTGCCGGCTGCAAGCGCGAACCACCTCGGCTTGATCGGGGGGTGACATACGGCGGCGTCGATCGTGGTGTGCGGCCGACGACCCACGCAGTCCTCCCTCACCTGGCTCGCTACGCTCGCCGTCCTCTCCCCAAGTGGGAGAGGGGCTGCGCTCGGCGTCTGTTCCGCGGGGAAGGTGACGGACGACAATCGAGCCGTTACGCTCTCGCCGATGTCGCCTCCACTCATGCTCTCCGTGTCCGGCGCGGGGCATCGTCGGCGAGACCATGACGCCGACCGTCGCGGCCGAGTTTGCGGCCGCCTTCGGGACCTTCCTCAGGGAGCGCAGCGGCGGGGAGCAGCAGCAGGTCGTCTCCCCTCTGGTCTGTGTCGGCCGGGACAGTCGTCCCTCTGGCGCGATGCTGGCCTCCGCGGCCATGGCCGGTCTCACCGCCGTCGGCTGCCGGGTGATCGACCTGGGCGTCGCGGCCACGCCGTCGGTGGCCGTCATGGTCCTGGCCCGCGCGGCTGCGGGCGGCCTCGTGGTCACCGCCTCGCACAATCCCCTGCCCTGGAACGGGTTGAAGTGCATCCTCGGCGACGGCGCCTCCGCGGGACCGTCGGAAATCGCCGAGATCATCCGGCGCTTCAAGGAGAAGCAAGTCGCCTACGTCTCGGTGCGCGACCTCCAGCCGGCGGCAGTGGACGCGAGTGCGGACGAAGTCCACGTGAACAGGGTGCTGACGTCCGTCGATCCGCATCCCATCCGCGACAAGAAGTTCAAGGTCGTCCTGGATTCGGTCAACGGTGCCGGTGGGAGTGCCGGTCGGAGATTGCTCGAGGCGCTCGGGTGTGAGGTCGTTCACCTGTACGCGGAGCCCACCGGTCTCTTTCCTCACGGGGCCGAACCGCTCGAAGAGAATCTCACCGACCTCGCGGAGCGCACCGCACGGGAAGGCGCGGCGGTGGGCTTCGCGCAGGACCCCGATGCGGATCGCCTGGCCATCGTCGACGAGCGGGGTCGGTACATCGGTGAGGAGTACACGCTGGCCCTGGCCGCCCGGCGCATCCTGGAGCACGGGGGCGCCGGACCGCTCGTGGCCAACCTCTCGACGAGCCGCATGATCGACGACGTCGCCGCGCGGTGTCCCGGCGCGACGGTGATTCGCACGGCCGTGGGGGAGGCGAACGTGGCCGCGGCGATGCGCCGTCACGACGCGGTCACGGGCGGCGAGGGCAACGGGGGCGTGATCTACCCGCCGGTGTGCTGGGTTCGCGACAGCATCTCGTCCATGGCCCTGATCCTCGACCTTCTGGCCGTACACGGACGACCCCTCAGCGCCATCGTCGCCGATCTGCCCCGCTACGCGATGATCAAGCACAAGTTCGATCTGTCCGGGATGGGTGGTCTGGACGCGGTCGACGCGATGATCGATCGGGTCGCGCACCGTCTGGCCGATCACTCGATCAACCGTGCCGACGGAGTCCGGGTCGACTTTCCGGACGGCTGGGTGCACCTTCGGGCGAGCAACACCGAGCCGATCGTCCGGCTGATCGCCGAGGCCCCGGACGCCGACCGAGCATGGGCGCTGCTCGACGAGGTCGGTCAGATCGCCGGCCTGAGCGCACCGGCGAAGCGCTGAGCGTTCGCAGAGCAGAGGAATTCACCGCGGAGAGCGCGGAGGGCCGCGGAGAGGGGAGATGGGTCTCGCGTACGAGGGGCTGCCCGAGCCCTCGAACGGAACGATGTGGGCATCGATCCTCCGAATGCGGCTCACCGAACGACCTTCCCATCGGTCCTCCGCGGTCCTCCGTGGTCCTCCGCGGTTCATGTCCCTTCCGCGGAAGAGTCCCCCGCGGTTGACGAAGCCATCCCACTTCGACGCGCTCACGATTCGCGATCCGTCACCGACCCCGCGGCGTTGATCGACTCCTGCACCGTCCAGCGGATCTCGCCTCCCGTGCAGTCGATGTCCACCATGAAGAAGCCCCCGTGGTGCTGCTGCACGAGCGGCCACATGATCTGCCGATCGGTGCTCGGTATCTGCAGCTGCGGCACAGCCTGCACGCTGACCCATTCGAGCTCGCCCTCGTCGATCGAGAGGGACGCGATCTCACCGTGCCGAATCGGTCTGGTCACCTCGAACAGGAAGAGCAGCCAGTGGGTCTGTCCTTCGTACGCCGTCTCGGAGACGATCCCCATCAAGCGCACCTCCGCGTTCTGCACCTCGAGCCCCGCTTCCTCGTGGATCTCGCGGATGGCGCACGCATGGGGGCTCTCGCCCCTGGTCATCTCGAGCTTGCCGCCGATGGGCGAGTACATCCCCGCGTTGGGGTCCTTGACGCGGTGCAGCAGCAGGACGTTGCCCTGCTCGTCGTAGAGATAGCACAGCACCGCGATCTTGTAGGGAAGGGCCATACTCGGCGGCGCGGGGGAAGCGTCGGTCATCGGGTGCTTGGAAGCAGCTGCTGGTTGAGCAGAAGCTGCTCGAGGCTGATCAGGACGGGGCGGCCGGCCCGCACGAGCGGCGCCCGAACCGCGCCGGTGTCCCGATCCAGCAGCTGCAGCGCCGCCTTCACCGGGACGGGATTGCTGTCGAGCGAGAGCAGCGCTTCGGCCAAGGGGAGCAGATCGAAGTGGATCTCGCGGGCGGCGTGCAGGTCGCCAGCGTCCACCGCGCTGCAGAGGGCGGCGACCCGATGGGGCAGGACATTCGAGATCACGGAGACCACGCCGGCGGCGCCGATCGCCATCAACGGCAGCGTCAGCGGATCGTCGCCGCAGAAGACCGGCAGCTCGGTGCGGTTCAGGATCTCATTGGCGATCTGCAGGCTTCCAGTGGCGTCCTTGATCGCCTGGATGTTCTTGTGGCGGGCGAGACGCTCGATCGTGGCCGGCCCAAGCGTGACACCGGTCCGTCCCGGGATGTTGTAGAGCATGATGGGCAGATCGCACGAATCCGCCAGCGCCATGAAGTGGCGATAGAGCCCCTCCTGCGAGGGCTTGTTGTAGTAGGGACAGACGTGCAGCGCGGCATCCGCTCCCGCCTGGTGCGCGAAGCGGTGCAGCTCCAGCGCATGACGCGTCTCGTTGGAGCCGGCGCCGGCCATCACGAGCAGGCCGCGGGGCTTTGCCTCCTCGACCGTCCGCTCGATCACCGCGCACTGCTCTGGATCGCTCAGGGTCGGCGCCTCGCCGGTGGTACCGCAGGGGACGACGCCGCTCACGCCGCCGGCCGCCTGTCGCGCGATGCCCTGGGCCAGCCGCTCGAAGTCGACGGCCGAAGCATCCGCGGTGAAGGGGGTGACCAGGGCCGTGAAGACGCCTCGGTTGAAGATCATGGCGGGGTTCCTGAGGGAAAAGAGGAGTTGTATCCGCAACGAGCGGTTCCCGCACGTCTCAGTCGGGCCGAGCAGGCCGGAAGCGATTCTCCCGAGACGAGAGGCTCGCTTGACCGATCGGCCGCAGCGAGTCAGCCGCGATCGCCCAAGGCCGCCGCGTCCCGCATCAGCCGCTTCATCTCCTTCACCGCCCGGCGCATCCCGACCAGGACCGCCCGGCTGACGATGGCATGGCCGATGTGAAGCTCACGCAGCTCGGGCAGCGCCGCCACGGGCTGGACGTTCGTGTAGTCGAGCGCGTGCCCGGCATTGAACTGCATGTTCCGGCCGATGATCAGCTCGCCGGCGCGGCGAATGGCGTCCAGCTCCTCCTGGACCAGCGGGTGGTCGATCTGGCCGCCATGGTCGCGCAGCGCGCTGCGCGTAGCGTCCGGTGTGCACCTCGCAGATCTGGAACCCGCAGTCGGCCGCAGCCTTGATCTGCTTGGCGCTGGATCCACGAACGCGCTCACCCGCAGCCCGGCGTCGAGCAACCGGCCCACCGCCTCGCCCACCCGCTTGGTCTGGGCGAGCACGTCCAGACCTCCTTCGGTCGTGATCTCCTGCCGTCCTTCGGGCACCAGCATCACGAGCTGCGGCTTGAGCCCGCAGGCGATCTCGACCATCTCCGAGGTCGGCGCCATCTCGAGGTTCAGCTTCACCTGAACCGCGTGCGCAAGTCGCGGGAGATCCCCGTCCTGGATGTGCCGGCGGTCCTCGCGCAGGTGGACGGTGATTCCGTCGGCTCCGCCGAGCTGGGCCTCCACCGCAGCCCAGACCGGGTCGGGCTCCCTGGCCAGACGAGCCTGGCGAATCGTGGCCACGTGGTCGATGTTGACGCTCAGCTCGATCATCTGCACGCAAGCGTACGTCGCGCGAGGGGTCCCCTCAAGCCGCCAATCGACGGCGTGGTTGCGGCGCGTGGTGACCGCTATACTCCGGAGGTCGATCTTCCGCTCATCGATCGAGCGCGAATATGAATACCTTCGAGAGGAAGCTCGGGCAGCTGAAGGGCGACCTGGTCACGCAGGGTGATCGGGTGGTCGAGCAGACGCTCCGCGCCGTCGAGAGCTTCTTCGAATCCGATCGGGGCAAGGCCCAGTCCGTGATCGACGCGGACAACATCGTCGACCGCACGGACGTGGAGATCGAGCGGGCGTCGATTCCCCTGCTGGCCATGGGGGAGACCGATCACCACTCCATCCGATCGGTCCTGACCATCGTCAAGGTCAACAACGAGCTCGAGCGTATCGCGGACTGCGCGGTCAACATCGCCGAGCAGGTGGTAGGCCATGAGAACATGAACGAGCAGGTCCCACCGACCTTCCGCGTGATGGCGAACAGCGTGATCGGCATGCTCCGGGATGCGAACTCCGCGCTGGCTCACGAGGACGACGACCTCGCCGAGCGGGTGCTCAGCTACGACGACACCGTGGACCGCTTCAAGCGGGAGATCAGCCTCAGCGCCCAGGAGAAGGTCGCGTCCGGCGAATTCAGCGCTCGCTTCGCCTTCCGGCTCCTGCGCGTGATCAAGGCGCTGGAGCGCGTGGCCGATCATTGCACGAACATCTGTGAGCAGGTGATCTACCTCAAGAGCGGACTGATCGTTCGCCACCTGCCCGAAGGGTGGAGCAAGCCCGTCCCGCCCGAGCTGTGATCGCGAGCCCCTGCACGAACATGCCGTTTCGCTATGATCCTCCCGCGGCCCGCCGGTGGCCTCTGCTGGATCCCGATCAGGCTGCGCGAACCTCATGTCAGAGCGGCTTTCCGTCATTCGAGATTCCCTGAAGGCGCACGGGCAGGATCACGTGCTCCGGTTCTACGACGAGCTGAGCGCCGCCCAGCGGTCGGCGCTGCTGGCGCAGATCGAGGGCCTCAATCTCCACGAGCTGGACGAGCTGATCGGCCGGTACGTGCGGCGGCCGGAGGCCTCCTCGCACGATCCGGATCTGGAGCCGGCGCCGTACTACGGCCGCGACGGGACGAGCAACGCCATTCCGTACGATCCCCTGGAATTTCGCGCGACGGGAGAGGGCTTGATTCGCGAGGGCAAGATCGCCGCCTTTACGGTGGCCGGCGGACAGGGAACGCGCCTCGGCTGGAACGGACCCAAGGGCACGTACCCGGCGACGGTGGTGACGGGCAAGCCGCTCTTTCGCTGCTTTGCGGAGCAGATCCTCGCGACGGAGCGGAAGTACGAGGTCACGATCCCCTGGTACATCATGACCAGCCCCCTCAACGACGAGGCGACCCGGTCGTTCTTTCTCGACAACAACTGCTTCGGACTGATCCGCAAGAACATCTTCATGTTCCCCCAGGGCGTGATGCCCTCGTTCGAACGGGACACCGGTCGGCTGATGCTGTCGAGCAAGCATGAGATCGCGGTCAATCCGGATGGTCACGGTGGCGCCATTCGGGCGCTCGCACGCAGCGGCGCGGTGGAAGACATGCTCGCGCGGGAGATCGAGCACATCAGCTACTTCCAGGTCGACAATCCGCTGGTTCGGGTGATCGATCCGCTCTTCATCGGCCTGCACAGCTCGGCGCCGGACAGCTCGGGCGAGATGTCGAGCAAGATGGTGGCGAAAGCGGGACCGGAGGAACGCGTGGGTGTCTTCGCCCGCCGCCAGGGCAAGACGGTGGTCATCGAGTATTCCGATCTCCCCGAGTCCCTGGCCCAGGCCCGCAACGACGACGGGTCGCTGCGCTTCAACGCCGGCTCGATGGCCATCCACCTGATCGGCGTCGACTTCATCCAGCAGCTCACCGCCGATCCGGACCATTCCGCCCTGCCCTATCACCGGGCCGAGAAGAAGGTTCCCTTCGTCGATCTTCAGAGCGGCGACCTCATCGAGCCAGAAGGGCCCAACGCCGTCAAGCTCGAGACGTTCATCTTCGATGCGATTCCCCTGGCCCGTTCATCGATCGTGCTGGAGACCGATCGCACGGAGGAGTTCGCCCCGATCAAGAACGCGAAGGGCGCCGATTCGCCGGCGACCAGCCACCGCCTGCAATCCAACCGTCACGGCCGGTGGCTCGAAGCCATGCGGATTGCGGTGCCGTACGACGATCACGGCGACATCAACGCCCGCATCGAGATCAGCCCCCTGACCGCGCTCGATCCGGCCGATCTGGCCGATCTGGCCAACGGCGAGCTCCCCGAGGTCATCGCGCCGGGCGCGGAGATCGTGCTGTAGCCCGCATTTCTCACCACCATCTGCTGCGGCTGTGTAGACCGCCCGCTGGCGGCGTCGCTTTCGACACATCGAGGCGTCGAAGGCATGACAAGCCGTCTCCGCCTCGACGGCCTCATCTCCTTGCCAGCGAACGTTCTACGCACCCTCGCGACGATGTTGGTGAGACAGCAGCCCGTTGAAGAGAGTGGTTGAGCCTCTGTCGGGGAGGGCAAGGGCAAGGGCAGGGGCAGGGGCAGGACAACGGCTAGCTTGGGCGTAGTCGACCCATCACGACTTCCCCGGCCACCTGGGCGATGAGGGATGCCGCGTCGGTGCGGGCCCTTGCGCGGCCGAAGCGCTCGGTCAGGCTGACGCAGCCGGCCAGGCGGTCCGGGCGGCGAGGATCGACGCACGTCTCCCATCCCGGTCCCAGATCGCCCACGATCGCCACCGACGGAACGCCGGCGCGACCGGCGGCGCGGGCGACGCCCAGCACCGCCTTGCCGGAGAGCGACTGTCCGTCCAGCCGCCCCTCGCCGGTGAGCACGAGGTCGGCGGCGCGACAGCGCTGCTCCAGCTGCACGGCGGTCAGCACGAGCTCGCTTCCCGATTCGAGCTGGGCCCCGAGGAAGGCGACCGCGCCGAAGCCCGCTCCGCCTGCGGCGCCGAAACCGGGCGTGAACGGGTCCAGGTCGGCGAGTGCGCAGAGGTGGCCCAGCGCGCCGTCCAGGATCTCGATCTGCCGCGCCGTCGCCCCCTTCTGCGGCCCGTACACCGCCGCCGCACCCTCGGGTCCGCACAGCGGGTTGCTGACGTCGCACGCGGCGCGGATCGACGGCGGCTCCTGGGGCCGCTGGAAGCGATGCACGCGGACGAGCAGACCGCCCGTCATCGGCTTGGGAAGGAGGCGACCGTGCCGGTCGAAGAAGCGGGCGCCCAGCGCCTGGGCGAGCCCGGTCCCGCCGTCGATGGTCGCGCTGCCTCCGAGGCCCAGGATGACCTGACGACCGCCAAGCGCCGCCGCGCGGCGGATCAGCTGGCCGGTTCCGAAGGTGGTCGTCCGCTCCGGATCGCGCTCGTCGGCGCCGAGGCGGGCGAGACCGGAGGCGGCGGCGAGCTCGACGACGCCCACCCCGGTCGACGTCGCCACCCCGAATCGCGCGGTGATCGTTCGCGACAGGGGGTCGCCCACCAGGGCGGTGTGCACGAGGGCGCCGAGCGCCGGCGCCAGCGCATCGAGCGTGCCTTCGCCTCCGTCCGCCATCGGACACCGCTCGACGCCATGGGGTCCTCCGGCGGACCGGTGGATCCCCGCTTCCATCGCCTCGCCCACCTGCTCGGCGGTCAAGACCTCCTTGAAACTGTCAGGCGCGCAGAGGATTCGCATGGGAATGACGCAGAGGAAGGGCGCAGCAACAAGCCACCAGCGTACCCGTCCGTGGCGGTAAGCGTGTGGTTCCTCGAGTCGACGAGGAGGCAGTTGCCACCGCGGAGTCCGATTCCCGCTCCCCTCGTCGGCGCCGATCGGCCGCAGCGCTTACACTGATCCAGGCTTCTCCATGGATGCGTTCATCGCAGCCTATCTCGATCGCTACGGCCCCTATGCGGTCTTCCTGTTGCTGATGCTGACCGGCATCGGCGTTCCCGTCGGGGAAGACCTCGTGGTGATCCCCGCCGGCGCGCTCGTCGGTCACGGGCACATGCAGTTCTGGCCGACGGTGCTGGCCGCCTACCTCGGCGTCGTGAGCTCGGACGCGCTGTGGTTCGGCATCTGCTTCCGCTACGGGACCAGACTGTTGCACAAGCGCGCCTTCAAGCGCCTCGTGCACCCCCGTCGTCTGCTGGAGGCGAAGCACCAGATGGATCGCCGCGGCGCGTGGATGGTGGCCATGGCGCGCTTCATACCGGGGAGCCGCACGACCACCATTACCGTGGCGGGCATCCTGCACATGCCCTTCTGGAAGTTCATCTTGGCCACCGGGAGCTGTGCGCTCGTGACGGCGCCGATCCAGGTGGGCGTCGGCATCCTGAGCGCGCGGATGCTCGGTGTGACGGATACCGCGGAGTTGTTCCAGCTGATCCTGGGACTGGTCCTGCTCTCCGTCGCGGCCATGCTGGTGATGGGTCTCTGGCGGCGCCACCGGCGCTCGGCGCGACGAGCGCCGCGGGCCAAGGCGAAGTGGCTTCGACACTTTCACCTGCCCACCGTTCGGGGGCGAGGCGTGGGTGGCGTCAAGTCGGGATAAGCGGAATCGGGCGCTCACAAGAGCCGAGCGGTGTGGAGAGGGATTGAACCGCGGAGGGCCGCGGAGGGGCACGGCAGGGCGAGCAAGTTGGGATTCGTGCAAGACGAGCGCGCCACCGCTGCAGTTGGATTGAGCTGGGCAGCAGCCCGACTGCCCGAGGCGTCCGAATTCTGTCGCCCTCGTTCAGTCGGACACTGATCGGGATCACTGGAATCGTCAGCGATCAGTCTCCGCGGCTCTCTGCGGCCCTCCGCGGTGAATCCTCGCCTGTGCTGGCAAGGGCGCGATGGCGCCGGTACCCTCGCGGCGATGCGAGCGGTGGTCACCGGTCAGATCGGGATGGACAAGAAGCCGCTACCTCGACGCCGTCGCCGCGGCTGGCCGGCGAGCGCGGCGGGCGGGTCGAGGTCTTCCACGTCGGCGACATGATGTACGCGCGAGGCGCCGGACGTGCGGCCCGGGCGGATCCTCGACCTGCCGCTGAGCCGGCTCAACGCCCTCCGCCGGGCGGCGTTCAAGGACATCATCGCCGCAGACCAGCCCCGCCGAGGCGCACCCCAACATCATCGTCAACACCCACGCCACGTTCCGCTGGCGGCACGGCCTCTTCAGCGCCTTCGACTTCGATCAGATGCAGGATGCTCCAGCCGGACATGTTCATCTGCCTCGTCGACAACATCGAGGTCGTCCACCACCGCCTGCACGCAGGACCACGACATCGACGCGACGCTCAAGGACTGCATGGTCTGGCGCGAGGAGGAGATCCTCGCCACCGAGCTGCTCGCCCAGGCGATGGACTGCGCCGAGCGAGCTTCTACATCCTCAGCCGCGGCCGCCAGCGCCGACACGATCGAGACGTGCCTGCGCCTCATCACCCGCCAGCGACATGCGGAAGGTCTACCCGAGCTTCCCCATGAGCCACGTCGTCGACATGCCGGACGTCCTCGCGGAGATCGACCACTTCCGGGCGGAGCTCGCGAAGCACTTCATCGCCTTCGATCCGGGCGACGTCGACGAGAAGCTGCTGCTCGACCGCGCGATCGCCGCCGCCAAGGACGGCAGCGACTGGATCGGGCTGCGCCCACGCGTTCGGCGGCCGGCGGCGAGGCGGCCGTTGCGCGTCTCGGTGCGCGAGGTCCTGGACATCGCGGGCGACATCGACGGCCAGATCTACATGCGCGACTTCAAGCTCATCGATCAGTCCGACATGATCTGCTCGCTCATTCCCGAGCTGCCCGGCGGCATCCCCGGCCTCTCCAGCGGCGTCGAGCGCGAGCTCCAGCACGCGTTCGAGCACACCAAGGAGGTGTACGTGGTGTGGAAGCCGAAGAAGAACCCGAGCCCCTTCATCACGGAGACGGCGACGAAGATCTTCTCGTCGGTCGACGACGCGCTGACCTACTTCGAGGAGAAGGGCATGTTCGCGCAGCGGCGATCTCTTCGGGCACTGACCGGCCGCGTCGCACCAGCCGATCATCCGATGCCGACGATTCAAGCTCACCGTGGCGTACGACGGGACGAACTTCCACGGCTGGCAGCGGCAGTCGGCCACGGGTGGTCCGGAGGGCGGTCCGCATCCGCACCGTCCAGGAGACGCTCGAGCGGGCCGTGCGGGACGTCGTGCGCGAACCGGTGAGCGTGCTCGGCGCCTCGCGCACCGATACTGGCGTGCACGCCCGCGGACAGGTGGCGGTCTTCGACACGAGCCGGACCATCGAGCCGTCGCGGCTGCCGCACGGGCCATCACCTCCCGCCTGCCCGGGGACGTGCTCGTGCGGCGGGTCGAGCCCGTGACGCGACCTTCGATCCGATCCGCGACTGCATCGGCAAGGGCTACCGCTACCGGCTGGCTCACCGCTGCCGGAACGGCGTCCGGCCCCTCTTCGATCGCAACTTCGTCACCTGGACGCCGTACGAGCTGGACCCGGTGCGCATGAACGAGGCTGCCCGATCCCTGATCGGCGAGCACGACTTCGCGAGCTTCACGCGCGTGCAGCACGGCCGGGAGAGCACCGTGCGCACGGTGTACGAGTGCCGCGTCGATGTCGTCTCCTCGCGGCGCTGCACGCTCACGATCGCCGGCAACGGCTTCTTGCACAACATGATCCGCATCGTGGCCGGCACCCTCCAGGAGATCGGCCGCGGCCGAATGCCCGCGAGCGCGATCAACGACATCCTCGCCGCCCGCAACCGCCGCGCCGCCGGGCCGACGCTGCCGCCGCAGGGACTCTTCCTCCAGTGGGTGCGGTACGCGCCGCCGACGAAAGCGCCTAGTCGCGATTCCCGAAACTCCTCTCCCCCGGGAGAGGACGGCTCGTCCCCGCGCCTGCTCGCGGGGCCGAGCCAGGTGAGGGCGGCGTACGACCCGCGCCGGCAGCCAAACAAGACCGTTGCGGCGCCGCCACCACGCGCACGCCGACTGCGGCGAAGCCTGACTGCCATTCGGACTGCGCAGCCGGCGATCCTCGTCGCTCTCCCTCACCCGGCTCGCTTCGCTCACCGACCTCTCCCGGCGGGAGAGGTGACGGAAGGTCAGGCTCGTCCCCGAACCGGCATGCGGAAACGGGTACAACTACCGGTTCCCGGCCGGGCGGCTCATTCATGCTCCGCATCATGCACATCTCGACGCGGCTCATCCTGGGCGGATCGCAGGAGAACACGGTGCTCTCCTGCGAAGGCCAGGCGGAGCACGGGCACGTCGTGTCGCTCGTGTACGGGCCGATCTACGGGCCGGAGGGCTCGCTGCTCGATCGGGTGCGGGCGCACGGGGGCATCGAGACCATCGAGACGCCTCACCTCGTGCGGGAGGTCGCGCCGCTCGCCGACTGGCGCTGCTACCGCGATCTGCGCGCGCTCATCGTCGACTGGAAGCCCGACGTCGTGCACACCCACTCGTCCAAGGCGGGCATCCTCGGCCGGGCCGCCGCGTGGAAGGAGCAGGTGCCCTGCGTCGTCCACACGATTCACGGGCTCGCGTTTCATCCCTACCAGAGCCGCCGGCGCAACGCGCTGTACATCCTCTCCGAGCGCTGGGCGGCGCGGCGCTGTCACGCCATCGTCTGCGTCGCCGAGGCGATGCGCGATCAGGCGCTCGCCGCGGGCATCGGCCGGCCCGAACAGTACGTGATCATCTACTCGGGCATGGAGGTCGCCCGCTACACGCATCCCGCGGTTTCGCGCGACGAGGCGCGGGCGGAGCTCGGCCTCCGGCCCGGCGACTTCGTGGTCGGCACGGTCGCGCGGCTGGCCGAGCTCAAGGGGCACGACGATCTGCTCGATGCCCTCGCGCCGCTCCTGCGCGAGCGGCCGCAGGTCAAGCTGCTGTGGGTCGGCGACGGCTGGTGGCGCACGCGGCTGCTCCAGCGGCGTCGAATCGATGGGCCTGACCGATCGCGTGATCACCACCGGTCTCGTCGAGCCCGAGTCGATCCCCATGTACATGCAGGCGATGGACGTGCTCATCCATCCGTCGTACCGCGAGGGATTGCCGCGCACCGTCACCCAGGCGCTGCTCAGCGCGATTCCGGTGATCGCCTATGATGTCGACGGTTCGAGGGAAGTGTGCCTGCACGAGAAGACCGGACTGCTCGTCGAGCCGGGTGATCTGCCGGCCCTGCGGCAGGCGCTGGCGTGGATGATCGATCATCCTGAGGAGCGTGCGGCGATGGCCCGCCTCGGACGTGAGCACTGCGAGGAGCGCTTCGATGCGGCGCGGATGGTCGAGCAGCTGGAGTCGCTGTACGCCCGGCAGCTCGCGGCTCGCCAACGTAACTCGCGCGGAAGATTGTCGCTGGTCAGCGCCGCTGCCGGTTGCGCTGTGGGTCGTGCTGGTAGTCACGGCCGCGCAGCGGGTGCGGTCAGGTCCTGGACCTCGGCGACTCGGCCTCCCCGCCCCTCCTCGATCAGTTCACCTTCGCGAATCGACTGATCGGCGAGCTGGAGAACGAGATCGCCGAGCGCCTGCTCCAGGAGCGGAGCGCCGAGGGCGATGCGAAGGTCGTCGCTCCGAGCGGCCGTGAACGTGCGGATCATCGCCGCCGATCTGCTCGGGTACGGCGACGGCGCCGGCGCGCCGGCAGCATCGCGGTGCTCGCCGGCGTGACGCTGAGCGACGGGCGCGGTCGCCATCGACGAGCGTCTGCAGGCGATCGTCGGCCTCGGCCAGGCGACCGAGGCCGGAGCGGCGGGCGAAGAGGCGAGGCGCGAGCGGTTTCAAACCGCCATCGCCGCCGTGAACCAGTTCAACGAGGATGCCACCCGCCTCGCCGAGCGCGTGCGAACCGTCGAGCGGGAGCAACTCGACCGCCACCTGCCGGCGATCCTCGGATCGCTCGCCCGCGCCGTGTCCACGCTCGATGGCCGGCCGATCGTTTCTCATTGGCCCTCGTCCAGCGAGGTCGATGCGACGCGCCGTCCCGGTGCAGCCGCGCCGGCGAGCGGCCCGTCGATCGACACGCTGCCGGAGCTCGTCCGGCGCCTTGGGAGCAGCCCGCCGCCGGCCGGCACCGCGGAGGACCTGGAGCAGATCCTCGACTACCTCCGCCGCGCCGAGCCCTTTCCGGAACTCGGCTCGCGGTCCGCGACGTACCGGAGGGTCGTCGCCCGCGCCCTGGACTTCGCCGATGCGCTGGCGGCCGCGAGCTGGATGGACGAGGCTGCGCAGGAGCGTTACCGGCAGCGTCTGGCCGCGGCCGTCGCGCTGTTCCGCGACGCGAACAGCCGCGAGCGCGGTCAGCGTCAGCTCGATCGATTGGAGGCGTCGCGCGCGGTCATCGAGCGCATCACGGTGCTCGGCGAGCACCGGGACGTCGATCTGCGCTCGATTCGCCTCGCTTGCTTCGCTGCCGACGAGATGTTCGAGAATCCCGCGGAGGCGGCGCAGGGCCGCGCAGCTCGATCGACTACAGGCGGTGACGACGCGGATGATCGCGTACCGGCAACTCGCGCAGCGCCGCCGGTGCCACGCGACCTGCGAACGATCGAGCGGACCCTCGATCGATCGTACCGGCAGGCGGAGGCGACGGTGATCGAAGCCCTGGGCCGGATCGCCGAGGATCCCTCGACGGCCGCGGACCCCGCGTGGAGCAGCGTGGTGGCCGATCACGCGCAGTACCTGGAGGATCTCGAGCGCCTTCGCCTGGTTCCCCGCTGGATCGACGCCGTCACGCTGATGAGTCCCGAAGCGACGGGACCGTTCCGCGCCCAGGCGCGCACGATGTGCACGTGGTTGCTGGAGCCCACGCGCCGTCCGGACGCCATTCTGGCCATGGACCAGTTTCAGCAGCAGCTTCAGCTCTTCTATCCGCTGCCGTTCGAATCCGAGCTGCGCGGGGGCGATCCGCTCGCCGAGCAGGCGACCGGCGGTCTGCAAGAGCGCGTACGTCAAGGAGCTCGACGCGCAGCGCGGCCGCTGGGCCAAGGCGTGGGGGCAAGGCAACGCGGCGGGGCCTGCAGCGCAGCGTCTGCTGCTGCTCTACCGCCTCAACCAGACCATGCTCGACGGGGCGAGCGTCTTTCGCCTCGGCGGCGACGCCGGAGGCGCTCAACCGTTGGGCGGCGTGGGAGCTGGGGCGGGGCTCCATCACCCGGGCCACCTCCGAGCTGCCCAGTCGCCTGAAGCTCGCGACCGCCTCCGCGATCGAGGGCGATGACGAGGCGCTGCGCCGTCAGCTCGATCGAATCGACCGCGACCTGCCAGTGGCGAAGCTGCTGGGACGGCTCGCGCAACTCCTCGGTGGTCCGCTCGCGGGGCTGCCTGGCGGCGCCGAGGGCACGCTCGACCAGCTCGTGCGCCCGCCGACCGAAGACGCGTGGCTGCTCGAACAACGTCAGGAGCTCGCGCGAGCTCTGCCGGTACGCGCTCGAAGAAGACCACGCGCGGGACACGGAACGGAATGCCGCGGCGGAAGAGATCGCGGCGTACGTCAACCGCTGCGCCGAGCGTCTGCTGCTGCTCCTGGGCGAGCGGCGGGACCCGCTGCCCACGCTCATCGGCTTCGACGGCTCGTGAGCGTCGGGTGCATGGAATTGGAATGCACCATGAATGACGCACGACAGCGGTCGCGGTGCATTGCCTTCACCCTACCCAGGTTCCTCTGCGCGGCCCTCCGCGGCCCTCCGCGGTGGACCTCAGGCCGCGCAGCGGCAGGCTCCCGAGCCGGCTTATCATCACGCCCTCGAGGAGTGCCGCCTTGACCACCATTCTCATCGTCGGTCCCCATCCCGACGACCAGGAACTCGGGATGGGCGGGACGATCGCGAAGCTCGCCGATCAGGGCCACGACGTCCTGCTGCTGGACATGACCAACGGCGAGCCGACGCCGCACGGCGATCCCGTCACCCGGGCCAAGGAGGCGGCCGAGGCGGCGACGATCCTCGGCGTTCGACGGCGGACGCTCGATCTGCCCAATCGGAGGGTGCAGCACTCGATCGAGGCTCGGCACCTGGTGGCGGGCGTCATCCGCGAGCACCAGGCCGAGATCATCTTCGCCCCGTACTTCGAAGATGCGCATCCCGATCACCTCGCCACGACCCGCATCGTCGAGGATGCCCGCTTCGACGCCAAGCTCACGAAGATCGACCTGCCGGGCGAGCCGATCTATCCGAAGTGGCTGTTCTACTACTACTGCACGCACCTGCGCCTGGTCGCGCAGCCGAGCTTCCTCTTCGACATCAGCGGCTACCAGGAGCGCAAGCGGGCATCGATCGTCGCCTACCACAGCCAGTTCGTGCAGCCGGAGAAGAACCGGAAGGTGGTCGAGTGGATCCAGGCGGCGGAGCGTTACTTCGGCAGCCGCATCGGGACGGAGGCGGCCGAGCCGTTCTTCACGCGGGAGCCGATCGGTCTCATCTCCCTGGCAAGCCTGAGCAACCTGTGAACCACTCGAGCCCAGTGCCGAGCAGCAGTCGACGGCGCGCAACCGCTGCGTTCGGCTGGCTGGGCACGGTGCTCGCACTCGCCGTGTCGACGTCGCTCCAGGGCCAGATCCTCGACTTGGGCGAACAGAGCGCGCCGCCGGAGCTGAGCAGCCCCACCGTGGTCGAGGAGCTCGTCGCGCTGCTGGCGTTCGAGGCCGATCAGCTCCGCGAGCGATTGACGCAGCCAGACTTGGGGCCGCCCGATTCGGCGCTGCGGGACTCGGCGCAGCGGACGGGGATCCAGGCGTCGATCAACGTCCGCTCCATCGCCGCCGATCTGCTCCGACGCGGCCGTTCGGATGGCGGCGGAAGCACCGCCACCCTGATGGGCCAGACGCTCGCGGACGGACGAGGGGATATCGACAGGCTGCTCGCCAGAGTGCTGCAGCTCGAAGCGCAGGGGGAGGGCGGCCACGATGCCCTCAAGGCCCTCCAGCGATTCAATCTCGACGCCGTCCGACTCTTCCGGACTCTCGAGACCGACGAGGTCGAGGAGCTCGACGTGGCTGTTCCCACGATCCTGGCCGCGCTCGGGGAGGCCGTGTCGATCATGAGCAGCTCGGCCCTGGTCTCTCATTGGCCGGTGACGCCGCAGGCGCGACCCTCTCCGGGGCTTGCCGGCGGACCGCCGTCGCCGGCGGCGCTGCTCGCGGAGCGGCTCGACGCGGCGCCGCTCAGCACGGAGGCCGTGCAGGCGCTCACCGTGATCCTGATCGATCTGCAGCGGGGAAGCGCGACGGACCTCAGCCCGCACGGCTTGACCTTGCGCCGCCGCATCGAGCGCGTGCTCGACGCGGCCGCCGTGCTCTCGAGCGCCGTGTGGCTCGAACATCCCGTGCGGGACGTGCTCGACCGGCAGCTCGACCTCGCGGTGGCTGAGCTCGAGCTGCCGGCGGTCGAAGCGCGGCTGGAAGATCTGGAGGTCTCCGCGTCGATCGTGGAGCGAATTGCGGAGCTCAACGCCGGCTGCTGGGTGGAGCTCGATCCGGTGCGGGCCGCGCTGCAGGCGGCGTGGATGCAGGCGCAGGGCGCGAGCACGTCGCTGCGGCGCTCCTCGCGTCGGTCGATCGGATGATCGAATACTGCGGGTTGGGATCGGTCGAGCTGCCCCGCGATCTTCGCACCGTCTACATCGAGACCGATCGAGCGTACCGCGAGGCCGAGTCCGCGCTGCTCGAAGACATCGTGACCATTGCCTCGCAGCCCGCGGCCGCCGCCGATCCCGCGTTCCAGAGCTTGATGGTCGATCAGCGGCAGTACCTCGACGATCTGCGGCGACTCCGAGCCATTCCGAGCTGGATCGAGGAGCTTGCGGCACTGCACGCCGAATGCGGGAGCACCTTCTTCGTCCAGTCTCGGCGCCTGAGTCAGGAGCTGATCGATCCGAACCGGCGGCCGGATGCGGTTCGGGCGCTGGCCCAGTTCGAGCGCCAACTGGAACTCTTCCGCTCCTTGCCCTCGGAGGCAGCGATTCGAGCCGGCGAGGCGTTCGCGTGCGAGGTCATCGGACGGTGGCGTGCGCCGTTCCTCGTTCAGATCGACAACCAGCGCCGGCAGTGGGCGAAGGCGTGGGGGGAGGGTGACGCCGCGAGTCCAGCCGCGCAGATGCTGATGCTCCTCGCCTGGCTGGGCGAGCGGATCGACGACGCGTCGATCATGGGCCGCCTTGGCACGCGCAGCGCCCTGCTCAATCGGTGGGCCGGCTGGGAGCTTCCCGCCGGCTCGCTCGATGCAGCGCTCGTGGAGCTGCGCCGTCGGCTCGAACCGGCCATCGTGTCGGCCGTTCGCGGTGACGCGCGAAGCTTGCGGCGACAGCTCGAAGCGCTGGAGCGGGATTCGGCGACGGCGATTCTCGTCGCGCAACTGCTGCAGGAGCTGGAGGCGCCGCTGCGGGAGCTGCCCTCGGGCGGCGTGGGCACGCTGGGACAACTTCTCTTTCCGCCGACGTCCGCGTCGCGGGGGCGGCAACGGCGAGCGGAGCTGGCGCTGATCTGCCGATACCTGGCGGAGGCGGCGCAGGCCGGCTCGGGCGGGACGACCGCGCGCTCCGTCGAGCTGAACCGGTTCGTCGATCTGCGCGCCGCGCGACTGCTCGAGTCCTCGGCGGTCTCCCGCGGCTCGGTGCCGGCGATTCCGGGGTGGGAGGGCAGCGCGGAAGGGGGCCGATGAAGCGCACCGTCGTTTCAGGTTCGATCGGCTACCATCGCCACGTGTCCAGACCGGTGCTCACTTCCGTCCGAATCGAGATCGCCCAGGCCGACGATCTGCCCGCCATCGTCGCCGTCAGCAACTGGGCGGCCGAGCACACGGCGGCCAACTTCGCCGTCGAGCCGGAGCGCCTCGAGGACTGGCAGGCGTCTTGGCGGAGCAGTCGGGAGCGGTATCCGTGGCTGGTCGCGCACGACGCCGCGGCGGGACTCGTGGGATTCGCGAAGGCCTCGAAGTGGCTTGGCCGCTGCGCGTACTCGCACACTGTCGAGACGAGCGTCTACATCGATCCGCAGTGGCACGGCCAGGGCATCGGCGGCAAGCTGTGCCGGCGCCTGTACGCGATCCTTCGCGCGCAGGGCTACCACACGGCGATCGCGGGCATCGCGCTGCCCAATCCGGCGAGCGTCGCACTGCACGAGTCGCTGGGCATGACGCAGGTGGCGACACTGCAGCGGGTGGGGTGGAAATTCGGCCGGTGGCACGATGTCGGCTACTGGCAGGTGATGCTGCAATCGCCCGATCGACCCGCGGCCGCCATCCGGTCGGTGGCCGAAGTCTTTCGAGCGCCTGGGTGACGACGTGACCGCTCGACTCTGAACGAAGGAGGTGGATCGCGATGTGGGTGGTGCTGATCATCGTTCTGGCGGGCCTGGTGGCGATGGTGATCTACGACCTGACGCAGCGCCGTCATGCCATTCTCAGGAACTTCCCGATCATCGGCCACTTCCGCTACTGGCTGGAAGCGGTCGGGCCCGAGCTTCGCCAGTACATCGTCACCAGCAACAACGAAGAACGCCCCTTCAGCCGCGATCAGCGGCGCTGGGTCTACGCCTCATCGAAGAAGGAGAACAACTACTTCGGCTTCGGCACCGACAACGATCTGGAGCTCTCGTCGAACTACCTGATCATCAAGCACGCCGCCTTTCCCCTCCTGGATCCCGTCCCGGGCGATCCAGCGTATGACCCGCAGCACCGCCTTCCCGCGGCCAAGGTCCTCGGTGGTCATCGCCGACGCGTGAAGGCCTTCCGCCCGGCATCGATCGTCAACATCTCGGCGATGAGCTTCGGCTCGCTCGGCGCGACCGCGGTCGAAGCGCTCAATCGCGGCTGCGCCCTCGCCGGCTGTCTGCACAACACCGGCGAGGGCGGCATTTCCCCGCATCATCGGCACGGCGGCGAACTGATCTGGCAGATCGGCACCGGGTACTTCGGCTGCCGCGATGCCGAGGGCGCTTCAGCCTGGAGCGGCTGCTCGCCGCCGTCGAGGCGAATCCGGTGAAGGCGCTCGAAATCAAGCTCAGCCAGGGGGCCAAGCCGGGCATCGGGGGCCTGCTGCCGGCGGCCAAGATCACCCCCGAGATCGCCGAGATCCGCGGCGTGCCGCTCGGCCGCGACTGCGTCAGCCCCTCGCGGCATTCGGCGTTCGGAGACGTCGACAGCATGCTGGACTTCGTCGAGATGCTGGCCGACGGACGGGGCTGCCGGTCGGCATCAAGTCCGCGGTAGGAGAGCTCGGCTTCTGGTCCGATCTCGCGCACGCGATGGCGAGCAGCAATCGCGGCGTCGACTTCATCACGATCGACGGCGGCGAAGGCGGAACGGGCGCGGCACCGCTGGTCTTCTCCGACCACGTCGCGCTGCCCTTCAAGTTCGGCATGAGCAAGTGTTCCCGCTCTTCGCGGAGGCCGGCCTTCACGAGCATGTGGTCTTCATCGGTTCGGGCCGGCTCGGTCTTGCCCGACACCGGTCTCTTCGCCTTCGGGCTGGGTTGCGACATGATCAACGTCGGCCGCGAGGCGATGCTGGCCATCGGCTGCATCCAGGCGCAGCGCTGCCACACGGACCACTGTCCGACCGGCGTCGCGACGCAATCGCACTGGCTGATGCGCGGTCTCGACCCGACTTCGAAGTCGGCCCGCCTGGCCAACTACGTCGTGGCGCTGCGCAAGGAGCTGCTGCGACTGAGCCGCGCGTGCGGCGTCGTTCACCCGAGCCTGATCACCGCCGATCACTTCGACATTCTGGATGGTCGATTCGGGAGCAAGTCGGTCCTCGAGCTGTTCGGCTACGACCAGGAGTGGTGTCAGCCTTCGCAGGAGCGTCGGCAAGAGGTCGAGCGGGTGATGGGGGGGCGGTAGCCCGCATGCGCGAGCGGGAAAAGGGGACAGATCTAGGGACAGATCTATTTTGCCGTTTGGGGGGAACGTACCAAAGTAGATCTGTCCCAGATCTGTCCCCTTTTTGACGTTCGGGGGTTGCGGGGCCGTCGCCGCATCCATGCGGCTGGTCTTGAGGAGTTCTTTGGGTTGGTGCGCGGCTTGAGGTGTTGTTGCGGCGTCGCCGCCTCCTGCGGCTCGACCCTCGTTGGTTCGACGCCGCTCAGACCCGCCGGCATCCATGCCGGCTCGCGTCACGCGCAAACACCGACGCTCCCGCGGCCTCGTGCCGCGGGAGCTTGACCTGCCGGGGGTTGCGCGGGCGGGGCTTGCTGTTGTCGGGGAGGTTCGCGAACACGCTTGGGATTGTCGGGGGGGTGCGCGAACGCGCGTTGGTCGTTCGATGGGTTGCGGGGCGTCGCCGCATCCATGCGGCTGGTCTTGTGAAGTTCTTTGGGTTGGTGCGCGGCTTGAGGTGTTGTTGCGGCGTCGCCGCCTCCTGCGGCTCGACCCTCGTCGGTCCGGCGTCGCTCAGACCCGCCGGCAGTCCTGCCGGCTCGCCTGTGGAAGTTCCGGCGTGGGATCGGGCTTGGTTATAGCGGGCCTCCGGCCCGCGGAACTTGCAACTCCGCCGGCATCCTTGTATCTGGAACAAAGAGCCCATCAAATAGAAACGCCCGCGACCGGCGTAATCGGTCACGGGCAGCTGATCGCGTGATCGTGGCATCCTAGGTTGTCCTGCAACCGTCCGGCAGCAAGATCCCGACCAGCTTGATTGAGCCTCCCGAACAGTCGCTGGGGCCGCTGCAGTCGCAAGCCCGCATTCGCAAGGAAGGGTCTCATGAACAATTGTACCGCAGGCATTGATGTTTCCAAGTCTCAGTTTGATCTCGCCATCAGTGGGAGTCGTTCTGTTGAGCGGTTCGACTCCGGGCCGGATGGACGTGAGAAGCTCATCCGAAGACTCAAGGCAGCTCGAGTCGACTTGGTCGTTCTCGAAGCGACGGGTGGGTACGAACGCGTCATCATGTTGGAACTCATGAGTGCGGGACTGACCGTGGTTCGCATCAACCCCCGTCAGGTTCGAAACTTCGCCCGCGCCCGCGGCCGCCTGGCGAAGACGGATGCCATCGACGCGCTCACGCTCGTCGAATACGGGGAAGTGATGAAGCCGCCGGTCCGCCAGCTCCCGAATGCTGATCTGATCGCTCTGCGAGATCTCCTGGCCCGACGCCAGCAGCTGGTTGACATGCAGAGCATGGAGAGCTGCCGACGCCGCCAGACGCTAGAAATGGCTGCGAAATCGAGCATTGCCGCGGTCCTTGCCTTCCTCAAGGAAGAGCAAAGTGCCATCGAGAAGCTCCTTGATGAGCGGATGGCTCAGAATGACGAGTGGATGGCCCATGCTGCTGTTCTGCGAGAAGAATCTGGCGTTGGTCCGGCCACCGTGCGCACCTTGATTCTGGAGCTGCCGGAACTGGGCAGGGTCTCACGCCAAGAGATCGCAGCGATCGTCGGCGTGGCGCCGATGAACCGGGACAGTGGCCAAAGGCGAGGCACCCGTTCGATCTGCGGTGGTCGAGCGAGTGTGCGTTCGTGTTTGTACATGGCCACGCTCGTAGCCACGAAGCACAATCCGAAGATTCGCGAGTGCTACCACCGCCTTCAAGCGACAGGCAAATGCAAGAAGGTTGCCTTGGTGGCGTGCATGCGCAAGCTTCTGGTGATTCTGAACGCCAGAAGTCGCGACTACCTGCAGAGGAGGTTCGATCAAGCTCTGCTGTCTCCTTCACTTCGCCGCCCTCACGAAGCCGGGGCGGTGACGTGAAGGAGACGGCAGGCGCCGGCCAGCCTGCTGGCTCCGAACGAGCCCCCTCCCAGACGCTCCCGGAGAGAAACGTGTAACGACAATCTGAAACTCGCTTGACAAACGAGACAGTCGCTGCCGGCTCCCGTCACGCGCAAACACCAACGCTCCCGCGGCGTCCTGCCGCGGAGCTTCCTGAGCATGCCGGGGGTTGCACGGCCGGCGCTTGCCTTGTCAGGACGTTCGTGGACACGCTTGAGATTGTCGGTGGAGGTACGCAACACGACGTAGTATCGATGGGTTGCGGGGCCGCGCTGCATCGATGTGGCTGGTTGTGAGTTTTCGGTTGGTGCACAGCTTGAGGTGTTGTTGCGGCGTCGTCGCCTCCTGCGGTCGACCCTCGTGGTCCGGCGTTGCTCAGACCGCTGTCCTGCCGGCTCCCCTGTGAACTCCGCGTGGGTCGCGCTTGGTTATGGCGGTCCTCCCGGCCGCGAACTCCCACGCCGCCGGCATCCTGCAGTTTCCGTAGCGCGGGAGACGAACGTCTCCCGCGGCGTCCTGCGGAGCTGGATGTGCTCGGGTGCGCGGCCGGCCCTTGCCTTTGTCGGAAAGCGTCGTGAACACGCTGGGATTGTCGTGGCGGTGTGTACGACGCGCATCGTCTTTCGATGGGTTGCGGGGCGTCGCTGCATCCATGCGGCTCGGTCTTGTCAACTTCTTCGGACGGTGCGCAGCTGAGCTGTCGGCGGCGTCGCCGCCTCCTGCGGCTCGAACCTCGTCGGTCCGGACGCCGCTCAGACCCGCCGGCCGTCCT
>CAVONJ010000013.1:0-40665 GCA_963697235.1 uncultured Planctomycetota bacterium | reverse complement strand
TCCCAAGCTGAATGTCGCCGGTTCGAATCCGGTCACCCGCTTTGGCCGAGATGACTGACCGCCGTTGACGCCAGGTGGTCAGCGGCGGCTTTCTCTTGCCCGGGGCGTCAGTTGCGCGAGGCGGGGTGAGGCGCCGGGCCGATGCCCGGGCGGGCGGCCGCGTGCCCGGAGATGACGACGGGTGACGCGGGTGGACGGACGTCTGTGCAAGTGGGTGTGGAAGGTGTGGGTCCGACCCCATCACTTGCGAGTCCGATTGATGATCGGCCGGCCTTCGATGCCGTCGAGCACTTCCATCAAGCGTCGCTTCCTTCGATTCTCGGCTCGGAAGTCGCCGATGATGACCGGCCAGTCCTGTTCGCGGCCGGACTTCTTCAACAGCGACTTGACGCGCTTCAGATAGGCGCCGGCTTCCGGGTACGTCTTGGGATTGGTTTCAGCGGCGATCGCGTTGGCCAGTCGCACGTAGAGTTCGATCGCCCGGTCCGGATGGGTCCCTTCCACTGCCTTCGCCACCCTCGCGTAATCGCGGAATGCATGAGTCTGCCGCCGACGCCCAGCAGGTGGAGTGCTCGCGTCCCGCTTGTCGAACCACGCGAGCACGTCATCCGGGCGTTTGTCATCGATGGCCAGATCGATCAGGACGTCGAAATGCGGGCCGCCTCGTTCTGACCGGCCCTCGTCCGGCAGCGTCTTCGGTTGAGGCGGTTCAGGGAGCGGCCAAGGCGGCGCCCCTCGTTTCGACTTGCCTCCATTCCGGTGCCGGTCCGGCGGACGTCCGCCCTCCAGAAACGCCATCGCCGCCTCCTGAACGATCTGAACATGATCTGTCTTCTCGGCTGCCTGCAGCAGTTCGCGATAGCTGTCCACGCTCGGCGACCGAAAGAAACGGTCGGCGGCGACGGATGCAGGCAGCATCCAGTCCCCGTTGCTTCACCGCGATCTCGCAGAGCAGGTCCTGCAAGGTCCTGACGCTGCCGGCGTATCGCGGTGCCGTTTCGTCGAGGCCTTCCTGGCCAGTTCCGCCGCGCGATCGTCCTGCCCTCGCCGCCATCAACGTCGAACGGCGCGCGGATAGCTGTCCGAGGCGCGGGCCTCGGTGACACACAGCTCGGTCGCCTCGCCTGCCCGGCCAGCCTTGTCGAGCGCCGTGATCACCCAATCGCTCAGCCGTTCCCGCCGGTAGTGTCGCAGCCACTCGTCTCGATCATCGGACGCCGGTCTCTGATCGCCGAGTCGTTCTCGCAGTCGATCGGCCACGACCGACCAAGTCGCCGTCTTCCAGCGCCGCTCGCTCACCGCAGCGAAGGCATGCGCAGAGTCCGTACTCATCTGCGAGCACCATGTCGATGGCGTAGATGATCTTGTCCTCGTCGCGACGACTCGATTGCAGCAACGCCTCGTAGACGATCTCCATGCAGTCGCCGATCGCGCGCACCGTCTCCCCGTCGTCATGCGACTGCTCGATCTGATCGATACCCCGTTGCACGAGCTCCTCCCCGAGCTGCACGATGGCATCGGCGTGACCGTGATCGAGCAGTGTCCTCAGCCGCTTCTCCAGATCGGCTGTAGTCGGGAAGATGTCCGGCGCCTGTCCACGCGTTCTGCCAGGCGTCCTCGGCAGTGAGCGATCGCATCTCAGATCGGGCTTCGGAGAGCAGTTCGTCGAATCGCCCGCCCGCGAGTGCGCACTCATCCACCAGAGTCTTGCGAATCTCCGGATCGCGATCGCACAGCCTGCATGACCAGCTCCACGAGCTCGTCGGCGGACTTCGACGCAAGGTGGCTGCGAATGTCGTGGTCGCTGATCGCTCTTCGTCCGCTCTTCGCGGCCTCCGTAGCCTTGAGCGCGGCTCGTCCTCCCAATCGTCATCGTCGATCTCGTCGATTCGACCCTCGATCAACGCCAGCCGCGGATCATCGTCCGCTACGCCGGGCACCGGGGTGCCAGCTTGAACGCGCCTCGAGATACTCGACGATCACCGCCACCGCATGCTTGCAGGCAAAACGCACCGGACAGGAGCACTCCGAAGTCATCCGTTCCGGAACGCTTGCGCTTCGTCGTATCGAGCTCGACGCGGGCAGCATAACGATCGCCCCCGTGGACCCACGCGAGCAGCGTGCCGCTCTCCGAGATGCACAGATGCTTGACCCGTCCGTTCCGTTGGTACGACCGCCCGCGCGAGACGGTGCGTGCGCCCGCCCACTCGTCCAGATCGTCCCACGTCAGCTTGCTCCATGCCTCGCCTGGGGATTCGGGTTGAGCGTTCGCCGTGCGACGTTGCTTGGCCTTGGCCATCGTTCGCTCCTCCCAGCCCTAGCAGTCGGCTGGAAAACAACCGTCCGAGTGGGCGGTGACCGGCTTGCCGCACTCCGGACACACCGACTGGCTGACGAGCAGGTGACCGCAGTACGGGCAGCGCCCCGGCTCGGGGGCCGTCTCGTACGCCGACCCGATCAGACAGAGCTGGTCGAGCGTCTCGGCGAACAGGTCGAACAGCAGTCGCAGGCGGCGAACATCTGTGAGCACGCCCGGAACGATCGCGCACAGCTCGTCCGTATCCGCCGCGACAATCGCCGGCTCGAATGTCTGCACGTCGTCATCCACCGTCAGGCGGATGCCCGATTGCGCGGCGAGAAGTCGCCGGATGCGCGGACTGTCGAACAGCGACCGCAGCTTCCCGTCATCCGTACCCTTAATGACGAACTGCCGGTCGAACGCCGCGTGGCCCACTTCGACGTCCTGCATCCCGAGGAATGTCGCGACCTCGCTGAACAATCCGCGCCGGTAGATCGTGAATCGGAATCCGTCCGGGTTCACGTACGGCGCCCGCATCCGCGTAAAGCTCGACTTGCTGCCGGCGTTGAAGGTGGAATCGAGGACGATCGTCCACTCCTCGTGACCGACGAGCACGCGATCCTGCTTCCATGCGCCCGCATCGATGTACTCGGCGCCGAGCTTCTCGGCGAGGGCGCGCCAAACGGCCTCCCGACTCCTCCAGAATGAGACACGATGTGCGGGCATGGTTCCGCTCGAGGCCTCGGTGCTCGTGATGGATCGAAGTGTACCGGGACACGATCTCTCCAGCGCGATCGCGTCCGCCGCTCGAAGCGGCGAGGCGCCTCGGTTCGCCGGCGCGACTCGGCGACGCCGGCCATCTCAGCTGACCGCCACGGCCTGGTCCCGCGCGACCTGTCCGAGCCGCTCGGCGAACGCGTCGACGTGGGCATCGCGGGTGAACGTGCTCACGAGCGCGAACCGCAGCCACGTCATGCCCTGCGCACGGACCGTCCCGAACCACGCCTCGCCCGAGGCCACGACTTCGGCGGCGATACGCTGCTGGAGCGCGTCGCGCTCCTCGTCGGACGCGCCCCGCGGCTCCCAGCGGCGGCATGCGATCGAGAGTTCCCCTCCCTCCATCACCCGGAAGCCCTGGTCGCGCAATCGCGTCTCCAGCCGGCGGGCATGCGCGACATTGCGTCGGACCGCGGCGCGAACGATACCGAGTCCGTGCGCCCGCAGCGCCATCCAGACCGCGAACCCCGCGGCTGCGCCTCGACGTCGGAAGACCGCGGCGGAATCCGTCCGGCAGCACACCGGCTGGGATGTACGACGCGTCGACGTCGAACACCTCCTGCTCGAGTCCGGGGTGACGCGTGAAGAGCAGACCGGCCACCATCGGGACGAAGAACCACTTGTGGGGATCGACCGCCACCGAGTCCGCCTCGGCGAGGCCCGCGAAGCGGCCGGTGAGCTCCTCGAGGAGCGCCCCCGCACCGCCGTAGCACGCATCCACATGCAGCCAGACATCGTGCTCCCGGCACACGGACGCCAGCGCGGGCAGGCGATCCATGGCTCCGGTCCCGGTCGTGCCGAGCGTCGCCACGACGGCAAACGGCAGCGCGCCGTCCGCGCGGTCGGCCCGTAGCACGGCGGCCAGCGCCCCGGCGTCGATCTCGCCGCGCTCGACCGACGGCACGCGGACGACGTCCCGGCGCGCGACGCCGACGGCTCCGGCCGTGCGCACCGCCGAGAAATGCGACGCGTCGGAGACGTACACGCGCGGATCACCGTCGAGCGCCCGGGCGCCCGCCTCGCGCCACCCCGGCAGTCGGTGGTCGCGCGCGAGCTGCATCGCGTGCAACGACGCATAGCTTCCACCCGGCAGGACGATCCCGCTCGAATCCGGCGAGAGGCCCAGCAGACCGCGGAAGCAGCGCACAACTTCCTCTTCGGCGGCGACAAAGGCGGGCGCCTGCTCCCACGCCCCGGCGTTGTTGTTCAGCGCGCCGATGATCGACTCCGCAACGATGCCCCCGGCGAGTGGAGAACTGTTGAGGAGACCCATGTATAGCGGGTGCGGAATCGCCATCGCGTGCGGAAGGACGAGTTCCCGCACGTCCGCGAGCGCGCGGTCCAGTCCGACGCCCGCGTCACCGAGACTGCCCTCGAAGGCGCGGGCGACCTCCGCGACCGGCGTGGCGCACCCCACGCGGCGCGTCTCGAGACCGTCATAGAACCCGCGCAGCATCCCCGCCGCCTCGATGAGCTGCTCGCTCCAGCGCGGCCGGATCGATGGCGCCCTCGAGAGGGCCGTTCGGGAGACGCGATGCAGCGGGCATTGCGTGCTTGTGGTTCGTGGTAGTCATGGGTGCGCCCGTAGTGAGAGGTTTGCGAGCGTGCCGCGGGCTCACGTGCCGACATCATGCCGGCCCGAGGTACTCCGGCCGCGACTCGGCGAGCGCGGTGCACTGGTCCATGCCGAGCGTGTAGCGCAGCTTCTCCGCCCGGGACGCGCCGAGCCGGTCGTAGAAGCGCACCTGCGCCTTCGTTCCAGCTTGGTGTCTGCCACTGCACGTTGACCGCGCCCATCTCGATGGCCGCCTGCGCGACCTCGGCCATCAGGGCCTGGCCGATCCCTTGCCCTCGATGGGCGGCCCGGAGGTAGATGCAGTCGAGATGAAGGTACCGCGCGGCGTCCCACGTCGATCGCTCCAGCATCGCGGTCGCGAATCCCACGAGTCCGTCTCCGCCGTCCGCCACCCAGCAGCGCACGTCGTCGCGGTCGAGCAACAGCGACGCTAGCGCGGCGTCGCTCTCGTGCTCGCGCCATGACGCCCGCTCGTACCGGGCGTGCTCGCGGCAGAGCTGCAGGAGTTCGGGGATGTCGTTCCGATCGAGTCGGCGCAGGGTGGGGGCCATCGCTCAGGGCGCCTCCAGAGTGAAGCCCTCGTCGATCCAGTCCGTCGTGCCGCCGATCATCTCCTTGACGGGACGGCCGAGCTCCGCGAGCGCATCGCCGCTTTCGTGGAGACGTTGCAATGCGGACCGTCGCAGTAGACGACGAAGAGCGTGCCCATGTCGAACTCGGCGAGCGCATGCGCGGTGATTGCCGCATGCGGGATGTGCATCGCGCCCGGGATGTGCCCCCGCTCGAAGGATTCGCGCGATCGGACATCGACGAGGACGAATCCCCGGTCCTCGAGGTCCGCGGTGGCGTGTACGTCCCAGCAGTCCGTCTCGAAGCGGAGCTTGTCACTGAAGCGCCGCAGGGCCTCGACCGGCGGGGCGGGCGGCGTCCAGGTCACGAGATTCTTCGGTCGCGTTCGCATCGGGGGGTCCTCCGTTCACCCGGCCAGCGCCGGCCTGCTCTCTGCGGTCGATTATGCAGCGACCGACGGCCGCCGGCTACTGGCAGTTATGCCAAGATGTGCTAGAATCCTGCCATGCTCCGAGACCCCCTCGATGTCGCGATCCTCGCCTACGAGGGGCTGTGCACCTTCGAATTCGGGACGATGGTGGAGCTGTTCGGCGCCGCGCGGCCGGAGTTCGATCGCTGGTACCGGATGCGGGTGGCGGGGCTCGAGCGCGGGCCACTGTGCGCGACCGGGGGTATTCGCGTCGAGCCGCAGTTCTCGCTCAACCTGTTGGATCGCGCGGGGACGATCATCATCCCAGGCTGGCGCAGCGCGGATGCGCCCGTGCCGTCGGCGCTGATCACCAAGCTACGGTGCGCGGGTGAGCAGGGCGCGCGTGTGCTCTCCGTCTGCACCGGAGCGTTCGTGCTGGCGGAGGCCGGCCTCCTGGACGGCCGGCGTGCGACGACGCACTGGGTCTACGCGGACCGTTTCCGCGAGCGCTTCCCGAACGTGCATCTCGATCCGGACGTGCTCTATGTCGACGAGGGCAACGTGATCACTTCGGCCGGCAGCGCGGCCGGCATCGACATGGGGCTGCACCTGATTCGACGCGACTTCGGCGCGAGCATGGCGAATGCCGTCGCTCGCCGGCTCGTCGTGCCGCCCCACCGCGACGGCGGGCAGAAGCAGTTCGTCGGCACGCCCGTGGGAACGGTCCCCGAGGAGGCGTTCGCCCGGGTGCTCGACGACCTTCGGGCCAACCTCCGCGAAGATCACTCCGTCGAGCGCATGGCAGAGCGTGCGAGCATGTCGCCGCGCACGTTTGCGCGGCGCTTCAAGGCGGCCACGGGCATGACGCCGCATCGCTGGGTCCAGCGCGAGCGGGTGCGCGTTGCCCAGACTCTGCTCGAGACGACCTCGCTCACCGTCGACCAGGTCGCGGATCGCGCCGGGTTCGTCGATGCCCAGGTCATGCGCCTCCATTTCAAGCGCGTCGTCGGGACGGCGCCCGTCCGCTACCGGCGAACGTTCAGCTGAACGGTGCGCGCGAAGAGGCGCGCGCACCTCAGCTGCGCGCTGGCGTGCACATCAGTGACACGCAACCCGCGCAGGAACAGGGCGGAGAAGTGGGTGTCTAAGAGCTCCACCGAGGTGGGTGTCCAACATCTCGCAACATCTCGATGAGCGCCCCCCTACGAAGGGGGTGTTCAAGAGGTCGTCCATGCACCCTCGCTGCGGTGAAGTCCGTCAGCCATGGCGGCAAGCCTCATGGGTGCGCAGCTACAGTGCGCGGTCAAAGGGTCCGGAAGAGTCACGCAGAGATCCTGCCGTCCGGGCTAAGAGAGTGGATGTCCAAGCTCCTCTCCAGAGTGGATGTCCAAGTTCCGCTCCCCTGCGGTGAAGTCCGTCAGCCATGGCGGCAAGCTTCATGGTGGCGCAGCCACAGGCGCGGCCAAAGGGTCTGGACGAGTCACGCAGAGATCCTGCCGTCCGGGCTAAGAGAGTGGATGTCCAAGCTCCTCTTCCAGCTCCTCTTCGTAGCGAGTGCCGAGCGGCGGGACCGGTACGACTTCGCGCGAACCTGCGAGGGCCGATTGGCTGCGCAGCCGCGAAGTTGTACCCGTCTTGAAGCGGAGGTCCGGGGGGTGGGCTGTCACTGCCCAGTCGATCACGGTCGTCTGGGCGTTGGCGAAGACTTGCGCGAGCGAAGCGCTTCACAGCAGCTGAGCACGAATCCGTCCCGAACACTGTAGCGCAGAGCGCGCTGTGCGGCGCTGCGTAGCGGCGGCACAGACTGTGCAGCCACTCGATCTCGTCTGGCCACGGATACGCATAGATGAGGTCGAAGTCACCCATGACCATGCCCATCTCTTCGTACGCGTCGGCACCGGAAGTGACGGTGTGGGAGTCCGCGTTGAGCAACTCCGCCTGCTCCTGAAAGTCCGGCGGCACAAAGCTGCCTTCGACGAACGTGGCGGTGGATCCGCACAACTCGGCAAGGCGGAAGGATTCGTCGACGAGGCGGGGCTCGATCTCGATTCCGTAGGCGTCGTATCCGAGGAGGTCGGCCACGATCGTGATGATGCCGAGACCGGAGCCGAGTTCAAGGAAGGCCCGGCCCCGAGAGCGCAGATCACGGAGAGAAGCGCGAGCCCCACGGATGTCGGCCTGGATGAGATTGGGAAACGCACCGTCGTGATCGCGGGCGAGGCGATCGAACACCGCAGCGCTTTCGCGGACGAGCGTCTCGAACACGTCGTCCGTCAACGCGCACCCATCGGGGTGATCGGAATCATCGGTTGGAAGCAACGTCATGGCACAGGGTCATGTGGGAGACGGAAGGCGGAAAGACAGGCTACTCATTGATGAGGGTTGACGATGGGATGCCGAGACGACCACGTCATCGTGCGGTCTCTCAGGCTGGGTCAGCCGATCACGGTCATCTCGTTCAGCGTGAACTCGGCGATCGCGCCGTCGGTGGCTCGCTTGTACGCCGCCAGGTGTGGAGCCTCCATGTGTGTCTGCCACAGCTCACGGGACTCCCAGATTTCGTAGAACACGAAGTGATCGGGATTCTCGTTGTCCTGGTGGAGGTCGTACTGAACGCAGCCTTCCTCCGCCCTCGTGATCGGGATGAGCTTCAGCAACTCGGCCTTCACAGTTTCAATCTGATCGGGCTTAGCGTGGATGTTGGCGAGAATGGTGAGCTTCGGCATGCTGGTCCTCGCTTGGTGGTTCATGGCATGTCGTCGGTGGTGTTTCGCCTCGTCGGGGCCCAGGAGTTCGCCGTTCTCGTTCAACCAGGCTACGACCACGCCGCGCTTTCGACAAGTACCCAGATTCACTTCGGTGTCAGTCATTCGTGTACGCAGCGGAGGTCGGCGATGGCGAGGAAGGACAACTCAGCGGGCCGTGAGCCGAAGGTGTATACGGCCGCCCGCTGGTCACTCGGCTCGCCATCGGAGATACTCCTGTTCGATGGCACGATGGGTCGCACTGCTGCGTGGAATCAACGTCGGGGGAAGAAACATCCTGCCAATGCGCGAGCTGACGGCCACCCTGGAGCAGGCCGGGTGCCGCAACGTGCGAACGTACATCCAGAGCGGCAACGTCGTCTTCGACAGCGCCCACCGGAGTGCGCCGGCGGCGGCGCGTTGCGTGCGCGAAGCAATCGAGAGCCGCCACGGGCTCGAGCCTCTCGTCCTGGTGATGAGCGTCGATGATCTCGTCGGCGCTGCGGCGCGCGAACCCGTTCCCCGAAGCCGAACGCGTGCCCAGGTCGCTGCACCTCTACTTCCTCGAGAGTGCGCCCGCATCCGAGAGCGCGGCGCGACCTGGCGCGGCTCAGGTCCGGTTCGGAACGATTCTCGGCGGTCGGGAACGTCGTGTACCTACACACGCCGGAAGGCTTCGCGAATTCTCGGCTGGCGAAGGGAGTCGAGCAGGCGACGGGGGTCGGGGCGACGGCAAGGAACTGGCAGACGGTCGGCAAGCTCATCGATCTCGCGCGTCGGTCAGGAGAGGAGTGAGAAGGAACCCGATCAAGTCGGCTCGGCACGTTCCGCCGACGGCTCGGACTCATCCCCACCCCAGAACGACCAAGAGCAGGTCGTTGACGTCCACGGCGCCGCTTTCATTGATGTCGCCGGTGCACGGCTCGGGCGGATCGGGACACGCCCCCCAGTTCACGATCACCAGGACCAGGTCCTCGACACCGACGGCGCCGTTTCCGTCGACGTCCCCGGGCTTGAGCGGGAAGGTTTCCTGGAAGAGGGTGGTGGCTCCCTCGGTGACGTGAATGTTGTCGACCCAGATCATGGCCGGCTGGCCGGGCTGCGTTCGTGTCAGGGTCAGGCGAATGCGCCAGCCGGTGCCGGTCTCAGGCGTCTCGTTCCAGAAGTGCGTGGGCGCCAGAACGTACTGATAGTTACCTCCGGCCGCCGGGCCGCCCAGGTTCAGCGTCAGGAAGGTGGTTCCGTTGTGCTGATACCGGGTGGTGACGAGAAGGTCCGTCAGATCGGAGGAATCGACCGCCGCGAAGTGAACGTCGTAGTTCACCCACCAGACGTTTCCGGAATTGATCGGATCCGGCCAGACATCGCTGAGGAACGTCGCGCTTTGAGTCGTCGCGCCGTCCATGATGGCGGCCAGCACGCCGTTGTCGGCATGGCCGGCGTGCTCGGTCAGCCATTCGCAGCGCACGTCGTCATCTCCGTCGGGCGGACAGGCGTCGATCCCGTCCGTATCCCACGGCGATCCGCTCATCAGAAAGTTCTCGCTCACGTTGATGCCGGTCTCGACGCCGGCTGCTGGCGCTGACCACCGACCAGTCGTGCTGACCCAATGCCGCCGCGGTGGCCGCGAGCGAGACGGTCGTCGCCAGGATTGCTGAATGCCTCACGAAGTCACCCTCCCTTCGCCCTGAGGGCGTGCAGCGCATTGTACAGAGACCCGGGGCGATAAATGACTGCATTCCGCCCGAAACGACCGTCGTGGCAATACGAGTGACGCTCCTAGCCTTCGGAGAGGTCCCGGCGAGAGCGGAGCAGCCCGCGAGATCAGCCTTCAGTTCTGCCGGACCCGGAAGAAGTCGAGGATGTCCCGGGATATCTTTCGCTTCGTTGGTCAGGCGGTCGATCTCATCCCCGCTTCTCTGATTCGGCGCCAATCGCAATGGACGAGACATGAGACTTGAGCTCTTCCGCGGTGTCCTGCAACCGCCTCGTCACGTCCGCAAACGCTGCAGATGAATCGGCAATCTGCTGGGCGCCAGTGTTGAGCCGATCGATGGAGTCGTGAATGTGCTCGGCGCCGTCGGACTGCTCGGCCGTCATCTGGTTGACCTCGCCGAAGCTCGCTCCGAGGCTCTCGACATCACCGATGATCTGCGCCGATGCCTTTGGTCAGCTGGCTCACCGCGTCCAGACCGGCCTTCATCTGCTCGCGAAAGCGATTCACGTCGGCGACGCCGTGGGAGACGCTCTCATGAATTCCTCTCACGATGGACTCGATCTCGAGGGTCGCCTTGGCGGTCTCTTCCGCGAGGCGATGAATCTCCATGGAGACGACGCGAAATCCGCGGCCATGCTCCGCGGCCTTGCTCGCCTCGATGGCCGCGTTGACCGACAGGATGTTCGTCTGATCGGCGACCTTGATCATCATGCTCGTCGCGAAGTCGATCTTGGCCGCATTCACCTGGATCGCCTCGATCCGCGCTCGTTGCGGCAGTGGCCTCGGCCATCTCCGCGAGCAGCGCATCCAGTTCATCCAATTGTCCCCGGCCCGTGATCGCCTTCTGATTCGTCCGTTGGGCGAGCCCGTCGACATCTTGCGCGATCTGCGCAAGATTGCGACTGGTGGACGCGATCTCGGCGACAGCCACTGCGGCCTGCCCCGTTGACTGCTGGAACTGCGCGAACCGTCTGTTCCTGCTGCCTGGCCGAAGCGGCGATCTGGGCCGAGGCGCTACCCACATTCAAGGTCGAATCCGCTACCGTGCTCCGGATCTCTCGCAGCTGCTTGATGAACGCATTGAACCAATGGGCGAGTGTGCCCAGTTCGTCGCTTCGACCTTCGTCCATTTGGTGCGTCAGATCACTCCGATCCTCCGCGACTTCCCGGAGGCTTTCCGCGAGCTCTTGGATCGGACGCGAGATCTGCCGCGCAAGCAGCAGGCCCAGCACGCCCGTCGATGCCGCCACCAGACCACCGATGATGAGGTAGCGCCAGATCAGATCAGCGAGATCGGTTCGGATTCCGCTCAGTGTCACATCGACGCCGACGACGTAGTCTCGATTCTGCAGATCGGTGTGTCGTACGAAGATCGAACGGAACTGCGCCGAACTCATCCGCGTATTCCGCAAACCGCGTCTTGCCGTCGGCGAAGGTCGAGATCAGCTCGATCGGAGGCTCTTCGTATGGTTCATGAAATGCAGCCCAATCTTCGGCCGCTCGCTCCGCGACGCTGG
Source organism: uncultured Planctomycetota bacterium (assembly GCA_963697235.1). Taxonomy (GTDB): domain Bacteria; phylum Planctomycetota; class Phycisphaerae; order Phycisphaerales; family SM1A02; genus CAVONJ01. The sequence goes on along the minus strand of CAVONJ010000013.1, from coordinate 29,056 downwards.
CGCTCGTCGCCAGGTGAACCACCTGGCCGCCGTCCTGGACGAATACGTAGAGATAGAACACACCCGATCGATCCGCGAGGTCGTTCAGCAGGTGCACGAGATGGTCGTACTCCTCTTCGGGCACGTTCCCGTCCGTCAGCGCCCGGCCGAGATAGTCTTCGCCGATCACCCGCGGGAGTGCCGCCGCCGCCGCCGCCAGCTGGCGGTCGACTCCGTCGAAGTATTGCTTCCGCGCCGCCGAATACCCGATCCCCGTGAGGATGCCCGTATTGAGCACTGCGGTGCCAAGGATGAGCCATGAGATCTTGTAACCGATGCGCATCGGAAGTCATTGTCCCGCTCGACAGTCGCCCTCAGTCCAGGCGTACGATCGCTGGCTCGTGAAGCAAGCTCGCATCGTCCCCGATGATGAACAGGCCGGGCGCTGGCCCCACGGGATGCTCGACGGTCAGGCCGACATCGTGAGCATCCGTCGGCAGATCGAAGACCCGAACCGTATCGAGGAACTGACCCAGTTCCAACGTGGACGTGAGTGGGGGAGCCGGGCCATGCCGGGCCTCGAATGCCGCCTGTCCTTGCGGTGAGACTTCATACGTTCGGCCATGGCCATCGATCAGGCGGACCGCGACGCTGCTGCGCGCTGCGACCGTCCGCGCGCATGATTGGAGAGTCGAAGGGTGACGACGTAGAACTGCCCATTCGCCCTGACGACATCTCCCGCCCTCGCCCAGCTCTGGCACGACCGTGAACTCCTTCACCGCCACGCACCAATCATCGAAGCAGTGATCTTCGCCGACTGCAAAGACGCGCTGGGGCGACATCAGTGCCACGAGGACGACCACGCCGAGGTAGATGACGATGCAGATCGCAGAGCCGACCAAGACCGCAAGAGCGCGTTGGCCGCGTCCCCGCATCGCAGTCACGACGGCATAGGCCAGTCGTGACGACCGAGGCCAGAACGACGATGACGAACAGCAGTTCGAAGATCATCGCTCGTCTACCTCGCTTGCGGGACTGCCCGCGAATGGACCTGGACCACGTAATCCCATGGGGGCCGCAACGGCGATGATACGGCAGAAGTCGAGGCTCGGCATGGTTGCCACGTCAGGGACGACGAATGGCGAATCGGCGCCGAGTCGACCCGGCACCGTCGACCGTCAGCTTGAGCGTCTGGCCCGCACTTCTCCCCACGATCTGCTGCGGTTGCGTGATTGTCCGTGCTTTGGCCCTGCTGGCGGCGTCGCTTTCGGCCCATCGAGGCTTTGAAGGCATGACAAGCCGTCTCCGCCTCGACGGCCTCATGTCTCTGCCAGCGAACGTTCCACGCATCCTCGCGAGGATGTTGGTGACAAATGCGGGCTCGTTCGTTGCAATCGGCACGACGCCCGCCCGTGGCGAGTTCTGCGCAGATCGCTGGTGACTGTGGAAGGTCTGATCCCAGGCACCCTACCCGCGCTCGACCTCTCCGAGGGCTCGATCCAGCACCGTCAACAAGAAGTCGACGTCGGCTTCGGTCAGGCACATCGGCGGCTTGATGCGCAGGACGTTGCCCGAGAATCCGCCCTTGCCCAGCAGCAGCCCGAGGTCCTTGCAGCGCTCGAGGACGTTCGCGGTCTCCTGAGTGGCGGGCGTCTTGGTCTTCGGATCGCTGACCAGCTCCACGCCGACCATGAGGCCGCGGCCGCGCACGTCGCCGATCAGCCGATGCGTCTGCTTCAGCTCGGACAGGCCGTCGAGGAGTCGGTGGCCGAGCTCGCGGGCGCGGTCCTGGATCTTCTCCTCGAGCAGCACGTTGAGCGTGGCCAGTCCCTGGGTGCAGGAGACCGGATTGCCGCCGAAGGTGTTGAAGTGCACGCGGCGGGTCAGCGTCTCGGCGATGTCCGCTCGGGTGACGCACGCGGCGAGCGGGCAGCCGTTGCCGATGCCCTTGGCCATCGTCACGATGTCGGGAACCACGCCGTGGTTCTCGAACCCCCAGAAGTTGTCGCCGGTGCGGCCGAAGCCGGTCTGCACTTCGTCCGCGATGCACAGTCCGCCGGCGGCGCGCACGTGTTCGTAGACGTGCTGGAGATAGCCGGGCGGCATCTCCACCACACCGCCCACGCCCTGCATGGGCTCACAGATGAACGCGGCGAGCTGGCCGCTCGTGCCCTGCCGGATGAGATCGAGGACGTCCGCCGCGTACTTCTCGCCCGCCTCGGGATCGTCGTACCCGAAGGGGCCGCGGTAGCGGTCGGGCAGGACCGCGTGCTGGACGCCGAAGCCGTGGGCGACGTTGAACTTCCAGGTGCTGTGGGCGGTGAGGGACATCGGCACTTGCGAGCCGCCGTGGTACGCGTTGCGCAGCGCGATGACGTCGAAGTTGCCGGTGAAGGCGCGGGCCATGAGGATCGCCGTGTCGTTCGCCTCGCTGCCCGAATTCAGGAAGTAGACGACGTTCAGGCCGCTGCCTTTCGGAAAGGTCGACGCCAGCTTCTTGCCGAACTGCGCGATGGTCGGGTGGAGGTAGATCGTCGTCGTGTGCTGCAGCCGCTCGTTCTGCTCGCGCACCGCCTCGATCACCTTCGGATGGCAGTGGCCGACGCTCACCGTGACGATGCCCGCGAAGCCGTCCAGGTAGCGGCGCCCCGTCTCGTCGAAGAGGTACTGCATCGAGCCCTCGACGATCATCACCGGATCGCGGTACATCGTGATGAGCGCCGGCGTGAGGAACTCGCGCCGCATCGCGAGCACCTCCTGCTTGCTCGGTCCTTCGTACGGATGCGGCCTGTGCGTGCAAGGCGGCAGTGATGGAGCGGTGCTGGTTGTCGTCGTGGCGTTGGGCATCGATCTGATTGTCCGGTGGGTTGTCGGGGAAGCGTCTGAGTGCATTCTACATCGACGCTCATGAGGTAGGCGTGGACACGTGGGGCCTCCCTGTCAGTTCGCGGAGAGGTCGTCGAGGCCGAGTTCGGCGGATGTTCCGTTGATCCAGGTCGTCAATCGCTGCTGATGAGCCTGGGGCGTGTGCACCGACTTGATGCGCGCTATCAGCGTGTCCCTATCGACGAGTCGTTCCAGAAGCAGAATCCGCACGAAGACTGCGATCTTTGTCGCGGAACGCGACGAGCTTGCTGGCAGCAAGGTCATGTGCCTCGATGCACCAGCCAATGCACTGGCGTGTGTTTTCACTCTGGACTTTGATGACACGGTGCGTCCATCCCTCGGCGAGCGACGCACCCTCGATGGAGAGGCCATGCACATAGAAGCCGAATGTCTGATGGAACATCGAGAGTTCGCCCAATGCGCCGTCGATATCGTCGACACCTGCCATCCTCGGACAGTATCCGCATGCTCCTGAGGCTCTTCGTCAGTCCATCGAGGCAGACGTAATGCCCAAGAATCGACCAGATTGCAAAGAGCGAGCCCCTCGGACCGTTGGCTGACGGGTCTGTCACGCCTCGCCCCCGTTGGACGCCGGGACCGCTCGGCCGGCCATCAACGCGTAGTACAGCACCACCGCCAGCCCCACGCCGATGAACCAGGCGTAGCGGTAGATCTCGTCGAAGAGCGCGGGAAAGATCGCGCGGGCCGACACGGCGTTGATGAAGCCGGGCAGGTTGGGGAGCACCGCGAGTCGCCAGCACCAGCATCGCCCGCCAGTTGATGCCGCCGTAGATGCCGTGCGGCGTCGTAGAGGGCGGTCGCGATCCAGCCGCGTGCGGCGCAGCAGGAAGTAGTCGCAGATCATGATGCCGGCGATCGGGCCGAGCAGCGCGCCGTAGCCGATGAGCCAGGTGAAGATGTAGGCGCCGAGATCCTGGTAGAGGTTCCACGGCATGATGAGCACGCCGATCGCGCACGTGATCAGGCCGCCGGTGCGGAAGCTGATCTTCGCCGGCCACAGGTTCGAGAAGCCGTTGGCGGGGCTGACGACGTTGGCGGCGATGTTCGTCGAGAGCGTGGCGATCGTCAGCGCGATCAGCGCCAGCACCACGACCGCGGGCGAGCCGAGCCGCGGCACCAGGGCCACCGGATCCCAGATCGCCTCGCCGAAGAGCACGCACCGTGGCCGACGGTCACGACGACGCCGATGAAGCAGAAGAGCGTCATCGTGGTGGGCAGCCCGATCAGCTGCCCGAGCGCCTGGTCGCGCTGCGTTCGGCAGTAGCGCGTGAAGTCGGGGATGTTCAGGCTGAGCGTCGCCCAGAACCCGACCATCGCGGTGAGCTGGGGAAAGAACACCTGCCAGAACTGCGCCGTGCGTCGCGAACGACGAGCTCTGGCCGAAGAGCATCGCCCGAGGTTCGTCACCTTGACCACCGCCCAGACGAGCAGGGCCAGCCCCATGAGCGATCAGGAACGGCGCCGCCCACGTCTCGAGCCACTTGATCGCAGCTGATGCCGCGCGACGACGACCACGAGGTTGATCGCCCAGAACGCGAGGAAGCAGACGAACTGGGTGGCGGTGATGCCGAGGAAGCCGAGACGTCGCGGTGTCGGCGGCGAGGTCGATCCAGCCCAGCGCGCCGAGGATCTGGTAGATCGCCGCAGCCGCCGATCCACGTCTGGATGCCGAACCAGCCGCACGCGACCAGGCCGCGGGCCATCGCCGCGCACGTTCGCGCCGCGCGGTCCCGAAGCTCGCCCGCACGAGAACCGGGAAGGGCATGCCGTACTTCGTCCCGCCGTGGCCGTTGAGGATCATCGGCACCAGCACGATCAGGTTGCCGAGCATGACGGTCAGCACCGCCTGCCACCAGTTCATGCCCTGCTCGATCATGCCCGCGGCCAGCATGTAGGTCGGGATGCAGACCGACATGCCGATCCAGAGCGCGGCGATGTTCCACATCGACCAGGTGCGCTGCGTCGGCGTCGACGGGAGCGAGGTCGGGATTGGAGAGCGGGTTCGACACGAGCGGCGGTGTCGGCACGTGCACGGCGCGCGAGAGATCAGGTGCAAGCGGTTCGATCTCCGGCTCAGCCTGCGCGGTCCGGCCTCTTCGACTGCGGCGATGCGCCGTAGCTCTCCGGCCGCCGGTCGCGGTAGAACTGCCAGACGTTGCGCACCTCGTGCGATCATGTCGAGATCGAGATCGGCGACGACCACCTCGTCCTGGTCGCGCGACGCCTCGGCGATGATCTGGCCGCGCGGATCGCAGAAGTAGCTCTGGCCGTAGAACTCGCCGATGTTCCACGGCGCCTCGCGTGCCGACGCGGTTGATGGCGCCGACGAAGTACTGGTTCGCCACCGCGTGCGCGGGCTGCTCGAGCTTCCACAGGTACTCGCTCAGCCCGGCCACGGTGGCCGAGGGGTTGAAGACGATCTCCGCGCCGTTCAGCCCGAGCTCGCGGGCGCCCTCGGGGAAGTGGCGGTCGTAGCAGATGTACACGCCGATCCGGCCGAACGCGCGTCTCGAAGACGGGATAGCCGAGGTTGCCGGGCTTGAAGTAGAACTTCTCCCAGAAGCCCGGATGGCAGTGCGGGATGTGGTGCTTGCGGTACTTGCCGAGGTACGTCGCCGTCGGTCGTCGATCACCGCGGCGGTGTTGTAGTAGACGCCCGGCATCTCGCACTTCGTAGATCGGCACGACCATCACCATGCCGGTGCTTCGTCGCGAGCTCCTGCATGAGCTCGATCGGTCGGCCCGTCGGGAATCGGCTCGGTCAGCTCGTACCAGCGGGCGTCCTGCTCGGCGCAGAAGTAGGGGCCGTAGAAGATCTCCTGCAGGCAGCACACCTGGGCGCCCTTGTCCGCGGCCTCGCGCGATCAGCGCGATGTGCTTGTCGATCATCGCCTGCTTGATCTGCTCCAAGGGCGAGTCGGCGGGCTCGGCGTTCGAGGCCTGGATGAGCGCGGCGCGGGTGCACTCGATGGCCATGCGTGCGACCTCCGTGCGAGTTCAGAGCCAGCGGCTGACGATGATCCGGTAGCTCGGTGTAGAACCGCACCGCGTCCTCGCCGTTGGCGTGCAGGGTGCCGAAGAACGACTCCTTCCAGCCGGCGAACGGGAAGACCGCCATCGGCGCCGGCACGCCCACGTTGACGCCGATCATGCCCGCCTGAGCCTGGGTCTGGAAGCGCGCGGGCGTCGTAGCCGCTCGCGGTGAAGATCACCGCCATGTTGCCGTAGCGCGAGCGGTTCATCGTCGCGAGCGCGGCGTCGAGCGTCTCCTCGCGCATGACCGAGAGCACGGGGCCGAAGATCTCCTCTTCGGCGATTCGCATGCCGGGGCGCACGTGGTCGAAGATGGTGGGGCCGATGAAGCACCCGTTCGTCGGTAGCCGGGCTCGTCCGGCCGTCGAGCACGAGCGTCGCGCCCTCCTCGACGCCGGAGCCGATGGCGCGCCGGCATGCGCTCGCAGGCTCGCCTCGTCGATGACCGGCCCCATGCCGCGCCTGGGATCGTCGCCCGGGGGCGACGCGGATCTTGCCCGCCGCCTCGACGAAGCGGGGCAGCAGCCACTCCGCCGCGTCGCCGACCGCGATGGCCACCGAGCCGGCCAGGCAGCGCTGCCCGGTGTTGCCGAACGCCGAACCGAGCACGCCCGTCGATCGACCGCGTCGCGGTTGGCGTCGGGCATGATGACCATGTAGTTCTTCGCGCCGCCCATGCACTGCACGCGCTTCCCGGCCGCGGAAGCGGTCTGGTAGACGTGCCGGGCCACCGTGGTCGAGCCGACGAACGAGACGGCCTTGACCAGCTCGTGGGTGAGCAGGTGATCGACGACCTTGGGACCGCCGGTGACGACGTTGACGACGCCGGCAGGAAAGCCCGCCTCGTGAGCCAGCTCGATCTCCCGCACGGCGCACAGCGGAGACCTTCTCGGAGGGCTTGAGCACGAAGGTGTTGCCGCACGCGACCGCCATGGGCCACATCCAGAGCGGGCACCATGATCGGGAAGTTGAACGGCGTGATGCCCACGCAGACGCCGAGCGGCACGCGGTCGGCCGCGCTGTCGAGGCCGACGCCGCCCTCGTCCTCGGTGCGGCAGAACGAGCTCGACACCGCGATCTGCGGGAGCGATCGACCCATCATGAGCGTCGGCGCGGCGCACGCGAACTCGACGCAGTCGATGCCGCGGCGCACGTCGCCGCGCGCCTCGGCCCAGCGTCTTGCCGTGCTCCTGAACGATGAGCGCGGCGAGCTCGTCGAAGTGCTCTTCGAGAAGCTGCTTGTACCGGAAGAAGTGCTGGCAGCGCTCGCCGACCGGCATCGCCGCCCACTCGGGGAAGGCCTGGTGCGCCGTCTGCACTGCCGACTCGGCGCTCTGGACCGCGTCCATCGGAACGACGCCGAGGCGCTGGCCGTTGGCGGGGTTGACGTTCTCGCGGAACTCGCCGGCTCCGGCCTCGGTGATCCGCTGCCCCGCGATGAAGTGCTGGACGGGAATGGAAGTCATCGGCGTTTCCTTCTTCCTTCGGAGTGAGCAGTGTACCAGCCCGCGAACACGTCGCGCTTCCTGGTGCCGGCCTCTGGTACCGCCGGCGGCGCTCAACCCAATGTGAAGCGCGCTCGCGGTCCTTCTCCTTCCGCGTCCGCCGCCTCCGGCGCCGCGACGGTGACGCGCTCGCTCGGCACGCCTTGATCCTGCAGTATGACCGCGGCAACCTTCTCCGCCCGCTGCCGGGCCAGCTCGATGAGCGCTTCGTCGGCAACCGGGAAAGGCTCCAGAAGGAGGGCCTCCATCTGTTCGAAGGAGATCTCCGTCGGCGGCACCGACGGATCGGTGCGCTGGGCCGCGTACGCCTGGCGCACCGCCTCTTCGTACTGCGCGTCGCTGAGCGTCGCGCGGTCTGCGACGCCGATCTGCCCGGCCAGCTGCTGACGGAGCTGAGCCCTCTGCAGCGCAGCGCCGTCGGCGCTCCGATCGAACTCGCCGTGGATCTCGAGTGAAAGGGCCGGACGAGCGCTGAGCGCTCGGCCCAGAACGTCCAGCGTCGCGAGGGCGTCGGCGTTGAGATCCGCCGTTCCCGCTTCGAACTGCACGGCGGAGAGGTCCTGGTCCGCGCCGCCCCGAAGGCAACGCCGAGCAGATCGAAGGGCGAGGTTGCCGCCTTGAGCAGCAGGTTGAGGAAGGCTTGCCAGATAACGCCGCCGAAGCTGAAGGTCGGATCGGTGAGATCGCCGGAGAAGGACAGCTCAGTGGTGATCTGGTCGTCGCGGTCGCGCAGCAGGTCCAAGCCCAGCTTGACCGGAACCGAGGGCGCGTCCGGGCTCTCGACCGATTCGCCAAGATGCAGCTGATCGAAATTGACGTCGAGCACTCCGTTCACCATGCCCTCTTCGACGGTCACGGGAACCGTGAGGTTGAGCCGTCCGGTCTCGACAAGGTAGCCGACATACCGACCGGCGAAGGGATCGAAGGGCTTCAGCGGCAGCGTCTTGACCGCGAGGGTCACGTCGGCGTACGGCCGCTCCCGAAACGCGTCGACCTTGCCCTCGAAACGAAGGCGGCCGGTGTTCTGGAGCCGCGAAGTGGCGTTGACATCGGCCACCGTCTGACCGTCGGTGGAGATGCCGGAGGCCTCGGCCTCGAGTTCTTCGATGAGCACGGTGGCGGGCGGATCGGTGAGGGGGTCGGCGATCTCGATCGTGCCGCGGTTCAGACGAACGTGGTTCAGCACGACCTGGTACGGAAGCGTGCTGATCCTCGTGGTCTCGGCGCTCTCCGCCGGCGACGCGGCAGACGCTTCGGCGGACTCCGCCGGCAGCAGCGGCAGCTCCGCTCGGACGTTCGGCTCCTCGAGGCTCAGCTCGGCCAGCGTTAGGTGCTTCGAGCGCTCGTCGAAGTCGATGCCGGTGGCGAGTGCTCGTCCCAGGGTCACGGTAGCGTTCTTCTGCTCCGGCGCTTCGAGCGCGAGTCCGGCGATCTCGACGTCGCCCCGGAAGGTCGCCTCAGGTGCTCCTTCCCTCGTCATCTGCGCTCAGGGCGCCGTTCACGGCGAGCCGGTCGATGACCGAATGGACCGGTCCGGCGAGCGGCGCATCGACCTCGAGCCGGACGAACTCGGTGGTGCCGGTCCAGCCGATCTGCTGGCCATCCGCCTCGATGGTGGTGCTCGCGTCGCCCTTCAGCTGCAGTCGTCCCAGCGACAGCACCGCGGCGCCGCCAGTCGCGTCATCGAAGCGCAGTTCGTCGACCCGCACCTCGCCCGACCACGTCGAGTCAAGGGTATCGGATTCGCCCAGCGCTGCATGCAGCTGGCCCTCTGCCGAAAGCCGGGCATCCGCCAGCCTGATCGGCGGAAGCGGTTCAGGCAGCTCCTCGGGCAGGTACGGCGATACGGGGACGAGCGGAACCTCGTTCGCCGTGACTTCGAGATCCGCGGATCGATCCCGAACCGACGTCTCGCCTTCCATGGTGATCGTTCCGGTGCCCGCCACGGTCAATCTCAGCACAACGGGAACGCGGAATCCCTCGTCGCTCGAGAAGCGACCGGTCTCCAACTCGATGGCGGTCAGCTCCATGGACATCGGCTCGCGGACGGCGCGATCGCTGACTGCGACCGTGCCATCCTCGATCACGGCGCGCTGTACATCCAGGCTCCAGGTGCCCACGGTGTCCTCGATGAGCTGGGCCACGGCCGCCGCCAGCTTTCGCAACGGGTACTCGCTGTTTCGGGGGTCGATGCGCGGCGCCGTCGGCGCCGCCGATTCGGGACCCGTCGGCGACATGGCATCCGCTTGCTCCATGACGCTGGAGGCAAGCAGCCGCAGAATCGCAAGCTCACCTGCTTCGTTCCGCTCGAGCGTGATGCGCGGCTGGGCGACCGTGACAAGCTCCACGGTCGCCGAACGTGCGTCGGCGTCGAGCGCGGCGTTGCGAATGCTGACCAGCGGCAGACCGACGATTTCTCCCTCGTCCAGCTCGACCGCGAGGTCGTCGAGGGTCAGCGTCCGGACCGTGGTCTTTGCCACCCGGGGGACGCGCGTCGGCGCGAAGTCGTAGTCGAACTCGATGGAGAGCCGTCCCTGCGTGAGGCGACCGTCGGTGAAGCGGCGTGCGTACGGCATGAAGCGGGGCAGCGCGGCATCGCGCAGCGCCACCGTGCCCCGGGAGGAGAGGGGGTCGACGTGGAACGATCCGGTCCAGCGAAGCTCCGCCCCCTCGTCCGTCTGGGCGACCAACTCGTAGAGGTTCTCGAAGTCGGGTTGCGTATCAAGGCTGTTGATCGTGAAGTTCAAGCCATCGACCTCGGCTTGGAAGACTTCGGAAAGGGAGCGGTCGAAGAATGCGATCTTGCCGTCGGTGATCGCCACGTCCGCGACGACCAGACGGGGTATCTCCCGCAGCGGCTCATCCGCCGACGGATCCCCGCTCGGCTCGGCGGTCTTGATCAACCGCCTCACGTTGAGTACGCCATCGGGCATGATCTCCGCGTGAACGAGCGGCTCGGTGAGCCGCGCCGTCCTGAAGTGGTATCCCTTCCGAAAGACGGTCGCCAGAAGTTGCAGGTTGCCCTCGAAACGTTTGAAGGCGGTGACGGTCGCACCCTGCTCGTCGACGACCTCGAAGCCCTCCAGGACGAGGCACAGCGTGTACGGGTTGAAGGCAGCGCGGGTGAGCGTCGCGTCACCGTTCAGCCGATCGGCCAGACGGGGAACGGCCACGTGGCGAATCAGGAGAGGAACGCCGAAGAACCCGAAGAGCGTGTAGCCGACGATGACGACGAACACCAGGATGATCAGGCGGCGCCACCGGCGCCCGGATCGGCTCGTGGTCGGGGAACTCGCGGAAGATGATTGTTTCCTGGTCATGGCGGCCTCCGGTTCGTGTCGCCCCCCGGGTCGCGACAGGCCCACAGTCTACCGAGCCCGCTCACCGATTTGGCCGCATGAGAACCGCCCCTGCCCCTGCCCCTGCCCTTGCCCTCGCAACCCCGGAGAAGGAACAGAGGCACCGACCAGATCTGATTCAGCGGCCCCTCCGCGCTGCTCCGCGGTCCTCCGCGGTGAATCTGACCTGCGGACCAACGACCTGTGCAACCGTCCGGCACCAGCGTTCCATTCACCGCGGAGGGCCGCGGAGGGGGGAAAGCGAAGGCGGCAGGAGCAGAGGCGAGGCGAAGAGCAAGGGCGCGGACACGCGTTGCTGTGAGTGCCTGCGTCAGGATCAGCAGTGATGATGCAAAAAGACAAACGCCGGCCGCCCACGGCGGCCGGCGAAATCAATTGATCAGCCTCGAAAGAATCAGACGACTCGAGCTCGGTCTTGCTCCGTCCGGGGCTCAGTCGATCGCCGCACCTTTTCGGGAACGACCAGCTTCGCCGCGAGGCGGTCGGGGGTCGGTACCTTTACGTTCCAAGCCAGGCGCAAGATTTCCAGGCAACGAATGATGATGTAGCTGATGTCGAACTCCCACCAGCGAAGTCCGTGGCGAGCAGACGTGGGAAACGCGTGGTGGTTGTTGTGCCATCCTTCACCGAAGGCGAGCACCCCGAAGACCGGATTGTTACGGCTGTGGTCGTGGCTGCGGAAGGGCTGCGTTCCCCAGATGTGACAGACCGAGTTGATGCTCCAGGTCACGTGGTGAACCAGGAAGATCCGGACGAGACCACCCCAGAGCAAGCCCAGCAGGGCGCCGGTCCAGGACATGGTCACCAGGCCGGCGATCAGCGTGGGAATCAGCATTCCCAGCAGGACCCACAGCGGGAAGGTCTGACTCACGAAGCGAACCACTCGATCCCGGTCGAAGTCCGCGATGTAGCGCTTCAGGCCCGGCGCGTGCGGCCTGAGCAGCCAACCCATGTGCGCCTCCCAGAGTCCGCGGAAGAAGGCGCGGATGCCAACGCCGTGACCGTGCGGAGAGTGCGGATCGTGGTCGCGATCGCTGTGCTGATGATGCATCCGGTGCGTGGCGACCCAGGTCAGCAGAGGACCCTCAACCGCCATCGAACCCAGCACGGCAAAGATGAACTTGAGCACCGGATTGGTCTCGAAGGCGCGGTGCGTGAAGAGTCGGTGATAACCGATCGTGATGCCGAGTCCGGTGAGGACGTACATGCTGAAGAAGACGCCAAAGTGAACCCAGCCGAAGCCGGGGCCCCAGAGCAGTGCGATGGCGACCACGAGGCCGACGAACGGAATCAGAATGGCAAGCAGGGTGATGACGCGATAGGTCAGGGAGATTGGTTCGGTCGCGGGATGATCGGCGAGCTCATCGGCGACATCGTCCGCCCGATCGTGGATCGGCAGCAAATGGAATTGTGACAAGTGAGGTCTCGGGGAAAAGGGGGGGTGGTTCAGGACGACGAACCCACTCGGACATCGTCCAATGCAACCGTCAGACTATAGCCGGCCCGGAGGTTGTACGGTGGTTTTCTCCTCGTCGCCCCGAACAAGAAATTGTCTGAGACATCGGATCGGGGCGCCGCCAGGCGGCTTTCTCGCGTTCTTCCGCGTGATTGCGGCCGATCACTTCGGCTCGTACCTGAACTGCTGACCGCCGATCGAGGCTTCGAACATCAGCCCGCCGAGCGGCATCACGAAGACAGCGACGCCCCGGTCGTAATCCGCGCTGGCCCCGGATCCTGCGGTCACCAGCACCGCAGACGCCTGAGCGGCAAAGGCGAAGTTACCGGTCTTGAAGTAGTCCAGCGATTCCTTGTAGTCGAAAAAGATGATCTCGCTGAACGACTGTCCGCCGGCCTGCAGGCCGATCGTGCCCTGAGACAGGGAGCAGAACCCGACTACCTGGCCCTGCTCGATGAGTTCTCCCTGGCCGAACGCACCACCGACGCCGAACCCGCCCTTCCCGATGCTGGGAAAGACGGCGTATCCATAGGCGGTCTTGAAGAAGGTCTCGAGCGTGGGATCCTTCTGCTTGAACTGGGTGATGGTGTCCGTCACCTCCTGATTGAGCAGCGCTTTGCCGCCCTTCGTGTCGGGCGAGGTCTTGCAGCTGCTGAGCAGGGGAATCAAGAGGAAGGCGAGGAGGTAGTGGACTCGCATGGCGGTCTCCGCGGGGCGTCTGATCTCGAACCGGAACAACGGGATTTCCGGACAGGCGGACATGATAGTCGATGGGGGCGCGGCCCACATCCGGGTCTCGCCCGGTCCGGGTTCATCAGTCGGTTGTTAGCGGACCTAGGTGACGGCAGCGTGACGTCCGTTCATCGCTGATCGTTCCGCACGTCCATGGTCCGTTCAAGTGCGAGGTCACATCGCCGATATCAGAGGGGCGGAGAGGCGGAACCGCGCATCCGCAAAGGAGCAGTGATCATCATGGGTCATTCGGTTCTGCGGAGGATCCCCCGGAGCCTGCAGCGGCTCTTTCTGCTGCGCGGCGAGTCGCAGGTGGCGTCCACCGGTCTGATTCTGGCCGCCATCCTCCTGCTCTTCATGGGAATGTGTGCCTGGTGGAGCGTGCGCACGCAGGGGAACGCGCTGGCGGATGCGAGAGAGAAGCAGATCGTGGCGGTCGGGGAGTCACTGGCCGAGACCACCGCGATTCTCATCGGTCTTGACGAGGTCTCGGCCGTGCGGCGTCTGCTGATGGAGACGGCGCAGACGCAGAATCTGAGCGCCGCCCGCATCGTCCTTCCGGGTGGAGCGATTCTGGCCCACACGGATGTTTCTCAGATCAATCAGACCGCGCTGCCCGTCGACTGGCCGCTCGGAGAAGTTCGACATCCCTCGCTCCAGGTGGGAGCGGACGAGGTGGTGCTGGAGTATCCGCTCGCCATACTCGGTCGGGGCAGCGCCCGGCTGGAACTCAGCGCCCCGGTCGGTCAGCCAGCGTCGTTCCTCTGGGATGCCCTGGCGGGAGTGGGGCTCATCGGGGCCATCGCCCTGATCGCACTGCTGCTCGTCTACCGGCGGATGCGGGCGAAGATGCGCTCGATGGGCGTCATCCGCGACGCGTTGCTCGCCCTGGACGGCGGCGAGACCTCGACGATCGCGCTGACCATTCCGGAGCGGCTGGGTGCCGAAGCGATGGCGTGGAACGCTCTGCTGGCCCGGATCGACGACCTGGACAAGCAGCTGCTCACCCGCCGGGTCGGAGAAGCGGTCTCCACGCGGCGTCGGCGGGGAGGTGACCTCGACAACGCGTGCGACGTCATGCGTCACGGACTGCTCCTGGTCGACCGCAATCTGCGCCCTTCCTATGCCAATGGCGCGGCGCTCGTCTACCTGCGCGCTTCGAGGGAGGTGGTCGAGTCAGCGCCTCTCTCTTCGACGATCTCCGACCCCGAGGTGCTGAACACGATCCGGTCGGTCATCGACGGGACCATTCGCACGTGGACCACGGTCGAGGTCGCCCGAAGCGGTGAAGAAGGGCACGGGGTGCTGCGGTTCAGCATCCGACCTCTTCGCCAGGAAGACTCCAGCGCCGTGCTCGTCGTGATCGAGGACGTGACGCAGCAGCGTATTGCGGATGAGTCGAGGAACTCGTTCGTCGCCCAGGCCACGCACGAGCTCCGCACGCCGCTGACCAACATTCGCCTCTACGCGGAGAACGCGATCGAGGACGGTGAGGCGAAACCAGAGATCCAGCGAGCGCTCAACGTGATCAACCAGGAAGCACTGCGCCTCGAGCGAATCGTCGGCGACATGCTCTCGGTGTCCGAGATGGAGGCCGGCAGTTACGAGCTGGTCAGAGACGACCTTCGACTCGACGGGATGTTCGAAGATCTGAAGGGTCACTACCAGCCGTACGCCCGTGAGAAGGACATCGCGCTGAAGTTCGATCTACCGCCGAAGCTTCCGGTCATCTATGCAGATCGCGACAAGATCATCATGGCCCTGCACAACCTCGTCGGCAACGCCATCAAGTACACCCCCGAGCACGGAGAGGTCACTGTCGTCGCGGACGTGATGGAGGGGCAGGTCCACATCGCGGTCCAGGACACGGGAATTGGAATTCGCCCCGAAGAGCAGGAGCGCATTTTCGAGAAGTTCTACCGGGCCGACGACGCGCGCGTTGCCGGAGAGACGGGAACCGGTCTGGGGCTGGCGCTCGCCCGGAATGTGATTCGCATGCACGGCGGCGACATCACGGTCGAGTCGGCCGTCGATGAGGGGAGCGTCTTCCACTTGACCCTGCCCAGGAGGGTCGCCCGGGCGGCATGAGGCATGGATATCCAGGAGAACAAACACGGCGCCGTGGCAGTGCTGAAGCCGGTGGGCCCGGTCGTCCAGGCGGACGCCGAGCAGCTCAAGGGCCGCCTGCTGCAGGTCCAGCAGGCGGAGCCTGGGGCGTCTGGTCCTGGACGTCTCGGCGGTGCCCTTCATCGATAGCCGAGGTCTGGAGATCTTGCTGGAGGTGAATGAAGAGCTGCACCGAGCGGGCCGTGCGCTGAAGCTGTGCGGGCTGAACGATGTCCTTCGCGAGGTGCTCGATCTCACCGACGTCTGGCGATCCTCCTTCGAGCACTTCCTCGACGTGAATTCGGCCGTACGGAGCTTCCTGTGATGGCGAGTGGGGGGAGAATTCGTGTCGGCGAATCGCTCGTCGCCGAGGGCGTCCTCTCGGAGGAACAGCTCTCTCGGGCGCTGCGCTCGTCAGAAGGAGACGGGCCTTCGACTGGGCGAACTCCTCGTCGCCGAAGGCGTGATCACGCGCGACGGCCCTGGTGCGGACGCTTGCGAGCTGCCTGGGCGTGCGCGGCTGCGTCCTTCGCCACGGGCTGATCGATCCGGCACTGCTCAAGCTGATCGGCGAGGACGAGGCGGAGCGGCTCATGGTGCTGCCCCTCTTCAAGGTGCGGGACACCTTGACGGTGGCGATGGCCGAGCCGCAGTCGCTTCCCACGATCGACGCTCTTCGTCGGATGACCGGCTGCAAGATCCGCCCGGTGCTCGCCCTTCGCCGGAAACATCGAGGAGTACGCCAGGAAGTACGCGGGCGACAACGGCAACCTCGATGAGTTCCTCGCCACCCTCACCGAATCGGACGTCGAGGTCGTCGAGCGGGAGCGGCTCGACGAAGGCGTCGGCTGCTGACATCGACCAGATGGTCGAAGGCAGCCCCATCGTCAACCTCGTGAACCTCGCCCTGCTCACCGCGGTCCGCGACAAGGCAAGCGACATCCACATCGAGCCCGATCGAAAGGGCACTCGGATGCGCTATCGCATCGACGGCCTGCTGCGCGAGCTGATGCATCCTCCGGCGGGCATGCACGCCGCGATCATCTCCCGCATCAAGGTCATCAGCAAGATGGACATCGCGGAGAAGCGACTGCCCCAGGAAGGCCGCATCCGGATCGTCGCCGAGGGTCGCGGCATCGATCTGCGCGTGTCCAGCATGCCGACGCTGCTCGGCGAGAAGCTCGTGCTCCGCATCCTCGACAAGGAGAACCTTCGCATCCGCATGGAGGACCTCGGCTTCACCCACAACGCCCTGTCGGCCTTCCAGCGCATGCTCGCGACAGCCGTACGGTCTGGTGCTGGTCACCGGACCGACCGGCAGCGGCAAGACGACGACGCTCTACTCCGCCCTCGACCTGCTGCAGAGCCGCCGGAGCTGAACGTGCTGACGGTCGAGGACCCCGTGGAGTACCAGCTGGATCTGATCAACCAGATTCAGGTCCAGGACGCCGTTGGCATGAGCTTCGCTCGCGCGCTTCGCAGCATCCTGCGCCAGGATCCGGACGTGATCATGGTCGGTGAGATCCGCGACGAAGAGACGGCCCGCGTGTCCGGTGCAGGCCGCCCTCACCGGACACGTCGTGCTCGCGACGCTCCACACGAACGACGCGCCTGGAGCCGTCGCGCGACTGCAGGACATGCGCATCGAGTCCTACCTGCTCTCGAGCGCGCTCAACGGCGCCGTCGGCCAGCGTCTCGTTCGCACGAACTGCCAGAGCTGCACGACCCGCTACTACCCAACCGATCAGGTCCTGCGACAGGCCGGGGTCGCGCGTCAACTCAGGCCGCGCGTACTCGAAGGGCGCCGGATGCCTGCAGTGTCACAACAGCGGCTTCCACGGTCGTGTCGGCATCTACGAGGTCATGGAAGTCACGGAATCCATCCGCCAGCTGATTCACCGAGGATGCTCCCTCTCATGTGCTTCGGACCAAGCTCCAGCAGCAGGGATTCAGCCGGCTGCGGGACGAAGGCGTGGCTCTGGCCGTGGCCGGCCGGACGAGTCTGGAGGAGGTGCTGCGAGCGACCCATCTGGATGACGATGCTCCGGACCCGCGAACGCAGGACGACGAGGGCGCCGAGCGTCACGTGGAGAGGAGTGAAGCCGCATGACCGTCCGCGAGCGAACCACTGCCAAGTCGCCCCGACTGACGCGGGAGAACCTGCAGGCGAACTACGGCATCGGAGCCGATGAGCACCGACCGCACGATGCTCAGGGTGCCCACGCGCCGGCGGAGCCCAGCCTGATCCAGCGAGCCATCCCCAAGCTCGGCGGCGGCAAGAGGCTGCAGTCCTTCGCGATGTGGGCCCGGCAGACGTTCGTTCTCATCAAGAGCGGAACACCGCTCGCGCAATCGCTTCTGGCGGTCGAGCAGCAGGCCGGAACGGGACCGTGGCGCGACGTGCTCAAGGACGTCCGAACGCAGATGGACGAGGGTGTCGCCCTCTCGGAAGCGATGGAGCGACATCCGCTCTACTTCTCCGCCGTCGCCCGAAGCATGGTCGCGGCCGGAGAGTCATCGGGCGAGTTGCACACGATGCTCGAGCGCCTGGCCCATCTCAGCCGCCAACAGCTCCGCGTCCGCCGCTCGCTGCTGGGGTCGATGGTCTATCCATGCCTGCTGATCGTCGTGGCCTTCGTCGTCGTCGGCGCCATGATCGGATTCGTGCTGCCCCGGTTCGAAGGTCTCTTCGACACGCTGGACGCACCCCTGCCGCCGACGACGAAGCTGCTGATGCAGGCGAGCGAGATCTTCCGCGCCAATGGTGGGCGGTTCTTCTGGCCTCGTTCAGTCTGGTCATCGCAGCGCGGTTCTTCGCGGTCACCCATGTCGGCAAGCGCAGCTGGACGCCTGGATCGTTCGCATTCCCACGCTGGGTCGGATCGTCCGCAGCTTCGAGACGGCGCAGCATCGCGCGGATCGTCGGCTCGCTCGTCCAGAGCAAGGTGCCCCTGCTCGACGCGCTCGAGCTCACGTCTCGTTCGACGAACAACACGGTGTACGCCGGGCTGATCGCACGACGCCGACGGACGCGGTCATCCGCGGTCAGTCGGTCAGCTCGCGTGTTCGCGCAGGAGTCCGCTCATCTCCCCCTCGCTCACCGAAGCGCTGCGCCACGGCGAGGCGAGCGGCCAGATCGGCTCCCTGCTCACGGATATGGCGGATTTCATGGACGAAGAGAACGAAGTGGTGGTCCGGACGCTGACGACCATCGTCGAGCCCCTCATCCTCATCGGTCTGGGCATCGTCGTGGCCTTCATCGCGGTGAGCATGTTCCTCCCGCTCTTCGACATCACCTCGATGACCCAAGGAGGCTGAGCGTGGGGTGGATGACACGATCGAACTGGACGCCCATCGGGGTCGACAACAGCGGACGCTACTTGAACGCAGTCCAGCTGAGCCACGCTGGCCGTGGCTGGCGAGTCGAAGCGGCGACGTCCATCCGGCGGCGCTGACGTCAGCGCTCCGGTCGACACGGACGAGGTCCAGAAGCTCGTGAACGTGATCGACAGGCAGGGGTTTCGCGGGCACGACGTGGTGCTCGCGATGCCGAGCCAGAGTCTGATGACGGACGTGCTCGACCTTCCCGTGCGCGAGGGAGAGGCGCTGGCGCCGCAGGCCGTGCGCCAGGCCGTGGCCCGTGCGCATCGGCGTGAGGAAGGTTCGTTCGAGATGGCCTACTGGGACCTGCCCTGGCAGAGTACGCGCGGCGGTCTTCGCACGGTCATGACCGTGGCCTGCGCTCATGAGAAGGCCGACGCGGTCCTGGACGTCTTCGAAGCCGCGGGCCTTCAAGTGCGCGGTCTCGATGTTCACTCCTGGTCGGTCCACCGGGCTTGCACGCCGATGACCCGGGACTCGAACGGCGGCCTGTTCATCCTGGTCGATCTGGGCTGGAACGACGCCCGACTCGTCGTCCTGGGGGACGGCGTCGTGGTCTACGAACGGTCGCTGTCCGATTCCGGACTCAACCGGGTCCACCTCGGACTCCGCAACAAGCTCGAACTCGCCGAAGACGTCAGCGACTACATCCTGGAGCGCATTGGACTCGCTGCCGACCTGGAAGCGGCAGCCAGCGAGATGGATCCGGAGTTGCTGGAAGACGTTCAGGGCTATCTCCGCGCCTACCTGGACAAGATCGTCTCCGAGCTCAAGCTGTCGCTTGACTACGTGACCCAGGAATTCGCGAACCGCGCGCTCGACAAGGTGGTCCTCGTGGGCGAAGGCGCGGGCATTCCGGAAATCGGCGCGCAGCTGTCCAAGCAGCTCAACCTGGACGTGAGGTCCATCGCACCGATCGATGTCCTCCCGTGCCGCCCCCTCGTGTCCGCGCAGTTGTCGGATGCCGAGAATGTCCACGGCCATGGGTCTTGCCCAATATCCCGAGAAGTGACGATGATCAAAGTCAACCTCATCCCGACCGCTCGACTCGAAGCAGGCCGGCGTCGTCGTCGTCTCGGCGCCTGGTCTCTTGTCCTTGGCAGCTGTGGGCTGTTCCTGCTCGTGGCCTTCTTCGTCGCCAACGGCCTCATCGTGAGTGACGATTCCGCAACGAGAGCGGAGCTGGATCGCGCCGTACTGCGGATACAGTCGGCGAAGGCCCGGATGGCGGTCCTCCAGCGGGAGCTGAGTCGAGTCGGGGTCGAGCTGCAGGCCAGCCGCGCCGTGGGCGGACAGCCGAACTGGAGCGTCCTCCTGGTCCTGCTCTCAGAGGCGCTCGATCCCAACGTGGTGCTGAAGAGCTGTCGCGTTCAGAGCGTTCGACCACTGCGCCCATCGTCGAACCCGAGCCGCTTTCGGGACCCGTCCCGCGCGAGTGCCTCGTCCACCGAGCCGGAGGAGACGTTGGCCCTGCGACTGGAGATCGAGGGTCTGGGACGGACGCCGCAGGCGGTTTCGCAGTTCGTGCTCCGTCTGGAGGAATCTCCGTTGTTCTCGAAGGTCAATCCCGCCGATACGAGTCGAGAGGTGTTCCAGGGGCAGTACGCAACGGCGTTCTCCGTCGAGTGCATTCTTGCGACCGGTCACGATCACTACGCGTCGGCGGAATGAACGGGATGAATTCGAACTTGAGAAGCTGGCATCTCGATCTGGCTGGGGCCCTTCTGCTCGTGGTCCTCGCGTTCGTCGGATACCAGGCGATTTATCGGCCCATTGGAATGAGGCAGGCACAGCTGACGGCGTTGCGGACCGAGCTCGGATCGCAGCAGGCGAAGGCCGGCCAGCTCGAAGAGACCTGCCGGAGCTTCGAGACGCGGATTGCCCAGGATCAGAGAGCGCTGAGCGCCGAGACGATCCAACTGCACTCGGCCTCGCAGCTCAACACGCGGCTCGCGCGGATCACCGAGCTGATCTCCGCGGCCGGGATGGTGCAGCACGAGAGTCAGACCGGCAAGGCACAGCCCGGTCCGCTGTACGACCGGATCCCGGTCTCGGTCTCGGGAGCCGGCACGTACTCGCAGTGCGTGGCCTTCCTGCGCGAGCTCAACGGTGAGGTGCCGGACATCGGTGTTCAGTCGTTCGAGCTGTCCGGTAACCCGCGGGTGGCGAGCAACGCCGCGAGCTTCCGTTTCGACCTTGTGTGGTATGCGGCCCCCGGTGAGCCATCCGCGACGAAGTGAACGATCAGCGCTTGTCTTCGGGCGCACGATATCGTGATTGTGAGGGGGAATGAGGCTCAACTCGAAGCACAAGCTGTACGGAACGGTCCTCGGTCTGTGCGGGCTCGCCCTGCTCGCGGACAAGGCGCTCTTCAGTCCGAGCGAAGCATCCGCGGACATCAGCCCCGAGGACCTCGTGGTCGTTGCCGATGACTCCGAGCCGCTGGCGCCGACGCCGCAGATCAATGCTGATCCGGCGACCGTCGTAATGAACGCCACGGCAGCACAGCTTGAGGAGATCGCCGCTTCCCGACCGGTTCTCGCGCAGACCGAGTTTCGGGACGCATTCACGCCCGATCCGTCCTGGGCTCCGCCCAAGACCGTCGAGGACATCGTCATCGACGATGGTTCGCCCGCGGACGTCTTCCGCTCGAACCACGCGCTCCAGGCGGTCATGGCCGGCGCGAGGGGGATACGCCCTCGTCAATGGACGAGGCCTGCAGATCGGACAAATGCTCGACGGCTTCGAGCTGGTCCGGATCGACGAAGACTCCGTGGTCTTCCAGGCGGATGGTCTGCTGGTCGAACTCGTGCTACAGCGCGCGACCGGGAGCGAGAAGTGACCCGGACATCAGTTCTTTGGGTCAAGTGACCGTCAACCCGCGACGATGAATTGCCTGGAAGGTCTCGCCGACCCAGGACAGTCAATCACGCCCCGCAATCGAGGAGGTCCCAATGCGGCGTTCGAAGAAGCACCTGCGAAGAGCATTCAGTCTGATCGAGCTCGTCATCGTCGTCGTGATCATCGGAATCATCGCGGCCATCGCGATTCCCCGCATGAGTCGTGGTGCGGAAGGCGCCTCCGACGCCGCCGTTACGGGCAGCTTGGCGGTGATGCGGAACGCGATCGACCTCTTCGCCACCGAGCACGAAGGCGTGTTCCCCGGGAACGCCGCGGGAGAGACCTTCGAAGACCAGATGACGATGTACACGAACAACCTCGGCGCGACGAGCGCGACCAAGAACCCGGGCACCGGCTTCATCTACGGGCCCTACCTCCGGGCCATGCCGAAGCTTCCGATCGGCGCCCACAAGGGCCAGACGGCCGTGGTCGCACCCGCCGCCAACCCGCCGGTGGCTGAGGTCGCGGGGAGCTATGGCTGGCTCTACGACAAGACCACGGGCGAGATCTTCGCGAACGCGGTCGGGTACTTCGACAAGTGATTCGACGCAGCGACCTGAGCCGCAGGGCGTCGCTGCAATCGATGGCAGAAGCGTGACGAGCCGTCCCGGGGGAGTCTGTTCGAAGAGAGCAGGCGAAGCAGGGAGGGCTCGTTTCTTCGTTGAGGCACGGACCTCGAAGGACCATGACGCGACGCATTGCGAACCAGGCTGCTCGCGGTGCCTTCAGTCTGCTGGAGCTGATCCTGGTGCTCGCCATCGTCGCGACGCTCGCGACGATCGCGGCGCCCCGCTACGCATCGTCGCTTGCTGCGTACCGCGTGGAGTCCGCCGGCCGTCGGATCGTGGCCGACCTCGCCCTCGCTCGATCCATGGCGCGGACCGAGAATCGGCGGTCATCGTCCAGTTCGATTCGAAGAACGACAAGGAGTTCTACTCCTTCGTGGACGAGCCCGATCCCGATCATCCCGGACGCGACTACACCGTCAAGCTCCTCGCCGAGCCCTACCGAACACGGCTGAACACCGTCAGTTTCGACGGGCAGAGTGAGCTGGGCTTCGACGTCTACGGGACGGCGGTGAACGACCACGGCACCCCGTTGCTGGCCGCCGGAACGATCGTCATCGAGTCGGGGGGCATCCAGAAGACGATTCTCGTCGATCAGTCGAGCGGGAAGGCCGGGATCCAATGAGTACCCGAACGCACGTTCGAGGCATGGCGCGCCGGGCCACCCCGGCGGCGTTCACCTTGATCGAGCTGCTGCTTGCGATGTCCATCATGACGATCCTGATGGGTGCGATGGGCTCGGCCATTCTCATCGCCGGTCGCACCGCCGAGAGCGGCAGGAGCCCCACGCGGTCGTTCAGCGACGGCGCGGACGTGCTCGACCAGATCACGTCCGACCTTCGACTGGCCATCAGCTTCGACACGGTCGAGCGGACGCTCGACCTCGGTTCAGTTCACGGTCCCGGACCGCGACGGCGACGGTCTGCTCGAGACCATTCGCTACGCGTGGTCCGGACCCGAGGGCCAGGCTGCTCACCCGCGAGCAGAACGGCTCCGACCCCGTGGTCATCGCCGAGGGCGTCGAGCACTTCGACCTGCGCTACCTGGTCACGGTCCATCCACGGGCACCGGTGGTACGTCGGAGGGATCGACCGGAGCGGCGCTGCGGGTGCTTGTACGTCGTCGACAAGCCGGACAACCTCCGAACCGAGGAGACCATGCGGATCTTCCTCATGGAGTCGTGGGGATACACCGTCGACCCCATCGATGACGATGCGGAGCAGGAGGAGTTCGACGCGGCCTTTGCCCTCCACGACGTCGTCTATGTCTCCCCGTCGGCGGGAGACAACCAAGTGGGGTCGGCACTGGTCGCCGCCCCGATCGGCCTGGTCAACGAGAATGGCAATGCGTGCGAGACACTGGATCTTGCCGAACAGTGCGCGGAGACCGACGCCTCGTTCGCGGGCCTGATCATCACTGACAACAGTCACTACATCACGCGCCCCTTCGTGACTGGACTGGTGCCACTGCTCACGATCGACGACCAACTCATCCACTTCGATCGAGTCGAAACCCCGCTGGCTGCGGGAGCCACGGCTCTAGGGTCACCTTCCCGACGACGTCGATGATCTCATGCTCGTCGCGATCGAGCGAAAGCGCGCCGCTCTTCAGCGGCACGCCCGCGCCGCGCGGCGGGTGATCATGCCCTGGGCGGAGGATCGCACGTTCAATGTCCTCAACGACAACGGTCGGACGGTGCTGCGCAGAGCCCTGGAATGGGCGGCCGAGCAGGAGCAGCCCGAGGTGTTCGATCATCCGCTCTACGTCCAGTACGAGGATCCTGCCCACGAGTTCGAACGACCATACGGTCAAGCATGATGACTGGGCCGTGGCGTCGATCATCCCGGAGCTGGCCGAAGACGCCGTCTCCTGGAAGGTGACCAGCGCGAGCTTCATCGCCAGGCAGAAGGGCGATCCCCTCTCGACCCTGGTCATCCAGGTGCGGCGACAGGGACCGCCGACGACGGGCTCGCCGCCGGCACCCGGTCCGCCGCTGTCCGAGATCCTGGCCCAGACCACGCTGCTCGAGACCGAGCTGCCGCTCGTGTACGGCTGGGTCCAGGTGACGTTCGACATGGAGCAGTCGCTGTCGCCCTCGGAGGGCGTCTGCATCACGATCGGGACCAACTCGGGCAGCGATGCCGCTGAGGTCCTTTACCAGAACGGCGGTGCAGCGCCGACGCCCAGCAACCAGTTCTGGAAGGGCAAGAGCGGCGACTGGAGCATGAGTGCCGGCCGGGACATCCCCATCGAGCTTCAGGGAACAGTGGAGACGCCCTAGTGCTGTCTGCAGGCAGCCAAGTTTGCGCTGACGGTCGGCGCGTACGCGTGGCTCGGGAGGATCAGAATGCGCGTTGACCGGCCACCGAAACAGAGTGCACGCTCCGCGTTCACGATCGTGGAGGCGACGATCTCGATCGTCGTCGTTGCGGTGGCCCTGCTTGCGGCGCTGACGACGCTCGGTGCGGTGACCACGACCCGTCAGATGCAGTTGAACCGACTGCAGGGGCAGGCGCTCGCCGAGGACCTGCTGACCGAAATCCTCCAGTGCTACTACTTCGAGCCGGACCATGCGGCTGCGGACACGCCGGTCTTCGGCCTGGATGCGGGCGAGAGCGCGCTCAGCCGCGGGGCATGGGACGACATGGACGACTACGCTGATTGGACCAGCACACCTCCGCGGCGCCGCGATGATCAGGAGTTGGCGCAGTACGCCGGGTGGACGCGCAGCGCTGCGGTCACGCCGGTCGATCCACAGACCCTGGCGCCAATCGTCGGCGAATCGGGAGTCCGCCTGATCGAAGTCACGGTTACGAGCCCAACGGGTCGCTCGACGACCCTGAAGGCCCTGCGGTGCGACTACAGCGCGCTGGAACAGGCGCCGACGCTCGACAGCTCCTATGTCAGCTGGGTGGGACTGGAGATCCAACTTGATCCAGAGGAGAAGGCGCTGGTGACCGGCGGGATCAACGTCCTGAATCACCGGCCGCCGCCATCGGGAGTGGGGTCGCCATGAGCGTTCGAAGTGTCGCCCGAATCGTGCGGTCCGATCGGTGCGCCCGTGCGCGGCGCGGCTCGACCTACCTGATGGTGCTGATGGTGTCGATGGCGGTCGCGTTGATCGGGTTGTCGGCGCTGGCGGTCGAGCGGGCCCGGGCCCGGGCCTTCGCGCGGACGACCGACTGGGTGCAGGCTCGCCTGCTCGCTCAATCTGCAGTCGAGCACGGTCTGCGCCAGATCATTGACGCCGCCGCCGTCGACTCCGACTGGCGAGCGACCATCAAGGACACCACCAATGGCGTCGGTCCGATCATCGAGCTTGCGGGCGGAACATTGCAGTGGAAGTTGCAGGACCTCAAGGGAGATAGCACTCTCGACGGACCCGAGCAAGTCGATGTACGTCGTCGGCATCGGAGTTCGGCAGCGCGCCCGCCACGTCCTTCGAGTGATCGTCCGTCCGGCTGGACCGGCCTACAGCGCGCTGACGTCGGCTGTTCACAGCGACGACGATCTGCTGCTTGGTCCCGGGACGCTGATCCAGGCCGATGAGATCATCAGCACGAACGCGAACGCGGTGCTCACCGGATCCAGTGTGTACGCGGACGTCGATGCGGTCGGAGAGATCCAGGGGTTCCCCGTCGTCGGAAGCACGACATCCTCGGCGTCGCTGCGCGGGATGCCGTCGATCACGATGTCTTCGACTACTACCTCGAGAACGGAACGCTCATCGACGCGTCCATTCATCTGCCCCGCTCCGGCGGGGACTACCTGATGGAGGGCATCGTCCTGAGCCCTGACCAGAATCCCTTCGGAGCGACCAATGTGGAGGGGATCTACGTCGTGGACGCCGCGGGCGACGACATCGTGATCCGGGACGTCCGGATCCTGGGAACCCTGTTCGTCACGGGCCTCGGCAGGAACGGTCTGGTCACCATCACCGGCTCGATCAACGCAGCGCCGGCGAGCAAGAGCCTGCCTGCCATCCTCGTCGATGGTGATTTCTATCTTGCCCTCTCCTCAGCGTTGCTCGACGAGCAGCTGCTCGGTGTGAATCTCAACCCGCTGGGCACACCCTACCTGGGCCACGATGACGACCTGGCCGACGACGTCTACCCCTCGCTCATCCAGGGGCTGGTCTACAGCAAAAAGGACCTGACGCTCGGCGCCGGGTACACGACCGTTCGGGGCCTCATCATTTCGGAGAAGAAGGTGCTGAGCGAGTCCGGAGCGGTGCTGGAGGTCAGCTATGACCCCGGCATCGCCGAGGACCCCCCACCCGGGTTCTTCCTGCCCGACGGGTCGGTTCGGATCGGTGCGTTCACGTGGGAACAGGTTCCGGAGTAGCGGCGCGCACCGTGGTCTTCGCTCATCCCTGACCGAAGCACACCGATGTCCGGCTCCTGGGCGCGATGTCGCTCGATCATCCGGTCGTACTCGGTGAGATCAAGCGTCAGGAACGTCTCCGCGAGGACCGGATCGAGCTGCGTCCCGCCACGAGCTCTGATCTCCTCCCGGACGAGCTGCCGTGCGAGCTTGGAGCGGTAGGCGCGGTCGGAGCTCATGGCGTCGAACATGTCGACGACGGCGAGGAGCCGGCCCAGCAACGGGATCTGCTCGCCGGCAAGTCCCTGTGGATATCCACTGCCATCCCAGCGCTCGTGGTGGTAGAGCACGCCGGGAAGGATGTCGCTCAGGGGCTCGATGTCCTTCAGGATGTTGTAGCCGATGACCGGATGGCGCTTGATGGCCTCGAACTCCTCCTCGGTGAGGTTGCCGGGCTTGCAGAGCACGGATTCCGGAACGCCGATCTTCCCCGCGTCGTGGAGCATGCCGGCCAGTCGGACGCGGACGAGCTCCGGCTCCGAAAGGCCGTGGGCCCGGCCCAGCTGAACGGCGAGGTAGGCGACGCGATCGGAGTGACCGCGGGTGTAGCGGTCCTTGGCCTCGATCGTCGACGTGATTGCCCGCATCGTGCCCATGAACATCGTTCGCTGTTCGTTGAAGGCCGCCGCGCTGTGGAGGAAGGAGCCGAGGTATTCGCCGGCGGCGTCGATGAGCTGGATGTCGATGCTGCTGACGTCAGGATCGGATCCCTGCTTGTTGCCCGCCACGAGCACGCCAATGACCTGATTGGCGCTGATCAGCCGTTCGACCACCACCTCGTCCCCGACGAGCGTGGACAGAGGATGATCTCCAGGCTCCAGCAGCAGCGAACCCGGCTCGGGAGGGGCGCCGCTTGCGAGGTCTCGCGCCAAGGTCATGAGCTTGCGCTGCTCGCACGGCGGCTGGCCGTAGATCAGGAGGCTGTTCAGGAGGGCAGGATCCGGCAGACTGCGGGACGTGAATGCGGCGGCGATCCACTCGAAATCCAGCGTCTCGTAGAGCTGACTCAAGGCCAGGTTGACGAACTCCACCGGATGTTCGAGGCCGTTGATGGCCTTGCCCAGCCGGTAGAGCAGCTGAATGTGCTCGTACATGTCGAGGGTCTGACCGCTGAAGCTGACGATGGCATTCCGATTGTCCTCCAGCTGGCTCAGGTCGACGTGCATCCACTGCAGGACACTCGCGAGCCGGTCCAGGTCGCTCCGCTTGTACCGGGCGAGCGGCGAGAGCGCCGTCTTGGTGATCATGGCATCGAGCCGGGCCGAATCACAAATGGCCAGGA
This sequence comes from uncultured Planctomycetota bacterium, assembly GCA_963697235.1. Classification (GTDB taxonomy): domain Bacteria; phylum Planctomycetota; class Phycisphaerae; order Phycisphaerales; family SM1A02; genus CAVONJ01. The sequence goes on along the minus strand of CAVONJ010000013.1, from coordinate 1,466 downwards.
ACTGCTCCGATCCGAAGACGTCCCTGGAGAGGGCCATCGCCACCGAGAAGGTGCGCGTGCCGTCCGGCTCCTCGTTCACGAGCGGCATGATCCAGCCGCCCGGAAAGAGCTCGGTGACGCGGGGGCTGGCGGTGGGCGACCACTGGGAGAGGGTCCTGGCGAGCAACTTGATCAGGAGCGGGGCCCGCAGCCATTGATCCGACGGTCCCCAGCCGGTGGGACGTTCCACGACCTTCCGGTTCTCGTCGAACTGCCAGACCGGCAAGCCCAGCGTCCTGCATCGGTCGCTGAGCTGTGCGGTGGCGCTGGGCGTCGAGGTGGAACGCGAGACGATGATCACGCTGCGGTCGCCCCCGAGTCGGTGACCGGGCGCTGGCGCTCCTCCCACGAGCGCGTGCACGAGCTTGACGACCTCTCGCGGGCTGAAGGGCTTGGCCAGCATCTGCCTGATGTTCGTCTTGGCGAGGTCCTCGGCGGCAATGCGGTGCCCCCGGGCGGTGAGCATGAGTACCGGAATGTTTGCGGTCCCGACGTTGGCCTTGAGCTGCTCGCAAAGGTCCAGTCCGCTGCAGCCGGGCATCTGCAGGTCGGTGATGATTGCGTCAGGGAACCGCTGGGCAGCGATCTCGAAGGCCTGCTTGCCGTTCTTTGCAGTCAAGATATTGAACCCCGCGCTGCGCAGCTTGAGCTCCAGCATGTAGCGCACATGGGGTTCGTCGTCGACGATCAGCAGGGTCTTGCTCTTCATGTCGGTGCTCGCATGGTGCTGTGCCCGGGGGATCGATGGAGATTCGGCGGATAATCGAGGCGTCACGCCGACTTCTTCTTGATCCAGGGCGGTCCGTTGAGGAGCATGGCCTCGACCTGCTCCGCCGGAAGTGGCTGGGAGAAGTAGTGGCCTTGTGCGTAGTCACAGTCCAGCGATCGAAGCAGGGCCACCTGTTCGGGACTCTCGACGCCTTCCGCCGTGACGTGCATCCGGAGGTTGTGGGCCAGCGACATGATGGCGTGAATGACCGCGGCGTAGTCGTTGTTGCCGGACATCGTGTTGAGGAACGAGCGGTCGATCTTCAGGATCTCCAGCGGGAACTCATGCAGGCAGCTGAGCGAGGAGTATCCGGTCCCGAAGTCGTCCATGTGCAAGTGAACGCCGAGTCGCTTGAGCTCCGAAAGCACCTCCGTGATGTTCGCGGAGGTCTCGATGATCCCGCTCTCGGTGACCTCGAGATTCAAGAGTGAACCATCCAAGCCCGTCTCGACCAGCACTCGTTCGACGCTCTCGACGAGATCCGGCTCGGCGATCTGCCGGCGGGAGAGGTTGACGCTGATCGACAGCGGCGGATCTGACGGGAACTGCTGCATCCACTTGCGCAGATGCAGACACGCCTCTCGCAGCACCCAGCTGCCGATGGGCACGATCAAGCCCCGCTCTTCGGCCACGGGGATGAAGTCGCCCGGGGGCACGA
>CAVONJ010000012.1:0-93770 GCA_963697235.1 uncultured Planctomycetota bacterium | reverse complement strand
GGACCTTCCGCCCGGCACCGCGGTGCGTGGGTCGTTCCAGACGATCTGCCGGAAGGTTTCGGGTACCGGTCATTCCACAGTTTGACCTTCCGCGAAATCGTCGATATCGGCACCTGGCTGGGCCTCCCGTTCCCCAGCCACATCACCATTCATGGCCTGGCCGTGAGCGACACATCGACTTTTGGACAGACCTTTTCTCCTGAAGTAGCCGAGGTCTGGGAAGAATGGGCAGAGAACATCGTCGACGAAGAGTTCGGTCTCGGGCGGACCCGGACACTGCTCCCTCAAACGGATAGCTCACAGGCGACGCTAAGTGGTCGCCGACCGTTATCCGTGTCCGGGTCCGCGCGATCGTCGAGCAAGAACGAGTCTGCTACTGGATTCAGATCCGGCGTCGGTAGAGCCGGTAGTCCCTAGTGGGCCGGGTCCCAAGGTGATAACATAATGGAGAAGCCAATCGGCGGCACGACAACCAATCGTGCGATCGTGCGGAGTCGCGAAGGAGTTTCTGATGCGACAGCGTATGACCGGCGGTCTGCGGTTATTTCGTCTGACCTTCGCAATGCCGATTGCGGCGGTTGTATTACTCCTGAGCATGCTGGGCATCCTCGGCATCGCCGACCTTTGCGGCGGCAACGGCTCCTGGTGCGACACGTTGTGGAAGGTATTCTTATACACCGCGGGCCTGCGGACTGCTCGGACTGGCCTTCCTGATCCGGGTTTCAGTGTTCATAGCCGCGGTAATTGGGGTATTCATTCTGACGATGCAGCGCACCATGCACGGAGCCAGCCTGCTGATCAGGGCGGCATTGCGCGGAATGCACCACTCGCACCAAACCGGACGCGGCCTGCGAGCCAAGAGTCGAAAAGGACGAAGGACGAAGACGCATCTGTTGAGTCTCCGTGGATCGACTCGCATTGTCACCTGCAACTCATCGACGAAGCACCCGGGACGATCTTCGAGCAGAGCCTGGCAGGTTTCCTGGTGGGTGGTACCGGGAGTGGATGCCCGTTCGTCCCAAGCCGCCGTCGGGCTCGCAGATCGCTTCGGTGACAGGGTCTTGGCCGCGGTCGGCCTTCATCCGGATCACGCCACCCGGTGGGCCACCGACAACCAGCAGATATCGACTCGTTCCCCGGGCAATCGCCGTGGGCGAAACCGGCCTCGACTTCTACAGGAACCTGGCCCCCCGCCGTCGGTCCCAGAAAGCAGCCTTTCGGCGTTTGCTGCAGATCGCGGTCGATTTCGACAAACCGGTCATCGTCCAGCTGCGCCGACGCGTTTCGCGAGGTACACGAAATCATTGAACAGACCGGAACCGGCCCGCGAGTGATAATGCACTGCTGGTCCGGCGGTCCCCACTGGGTCCATCGTTTCCTCGACTTGGGCGTGACCTTCTCGTTTGCCGGCCGCTCTCTCACCGGTACCGACGACATGATCCGACGCGGAGCGTTCTGATAACCCCGGAGCGGGTGATGGTGGAAACGGATGCCCCCCACCTCTGTCCCCCGGACCAAATCGGCGGCACCAACGACCCGGCCAACATCGGCTTGGCCGGAGCCGCCCTGGCTCTCATCTGGGACATGAGCTGCGCCGAGGTAGCGGTGACCACCACCTCCACCGCCGAGCGGGTCTTTGGTCGCAGCTCTTGAAGCCGGTTCCTATATCTCTGCTGAGCCACGCGGGCGCGAAGCGATCGTGTTGCTATTAGCCTCAGTCCAAAATCAAGGAGCAGTCGAGATGCAGATCATCATCGCCACCGACGGAGACCTCAATCCGGAGGCAACCGCGGAGCTGGCCGGCCGCCTGTACGAGGAAGGCGACGTTGTCACCGTCGTTACCGTGATCGAGGTTCCCCGCACATTGTTGACCGAGTTGCCGGTCGTTCTATCGAACGCGGCTCCCCAGGTCCACATCGACGAGGACCATGAGTACGTCGGACAACCCACCGGCGGCACCCTCTCTCCGCAATGGCCGGGAGACGACGCGATGATCGCTCGTTATGTCGCCGATCAGAAAACCAAACGCACCAACCCGATGAAGGGTGCGCTGGAGTCCAAAGGGATCCAGCCGGTGGTGGTAGCAGACGAAAGCGACTCCCCTTCCTCCGCCCTCCTCCGTTTGGTTGAGGACTCAAAGCCGATCTCCTCATCATCGGCACCCACGGCCGGGGCCGGGTTCGAGGGCTTGCTTAGTTCGACCGGCACCAAACTGGCGCGTCTCCGCTCCCTGCTCGGTGATATTGAAGCATAACCAGCCACCAGCAACCAGCAACCAGCCAGGGGGCCATTCCCCCGTTCAGGCTGGAAGCTGGGAGCGAAGCGGTCTGGTCGCTGGAAGCTTCAGGTTCAGGCAGAGTCGGCCAGCAGGTAGCGGTGCCAGCTGGGATCGATTGGGAAACCCATGCCGGCGTACACCCAATCGTGCCGCCGAGGTACCTCGGGTTTGGTCGTCAACTCCATCGAGATTTCCGGAAGGAGGTGATCGGCCTTGCGGACATTGCAGGCCCGGCAGGAAGCGACCACATTCTCCCAAGTGTGCGTGCCACCTTTCGAACGAGGGATCACGTGATCCAGGCATTCGGCCACTCGTCCGCAGTACTGACAGCGATGGCCATCTCTGGCGAACACGGCCGTCCGAGTGAGGGGCACTCGCCGCAAGTAGGGAACCCTGACAAAACGGCGGAGTTTCACTACGGACGGGACCTGGATGGAAGTGCGCTCGGCATGCCACAACTGGCCGTTTGCCTCAACCACGTCGGCTTTGTTATTGATGACGAGGACCACTGCCCGCCGCGACGTCACAATGGAAAGAGGTTCGAAAGTGGTGTTCAATACCAGCGCCTTGGCCAGACCGGGCCTCCCGTCGGGTCGGCGGTCAGGTTACTAGGAGGCCGTGGGCAATCGGGAGAAATGGATTCAGATTGGCCACGCAGCGTGAAGGTCCTTGACACAGCTGGTGGCCATCACGAAACTCGACCTATGCGTGTGATCGGGTATGTACGAGACGCCCCCGGGCCGGACAGCGGCGACACGGTGTTCGTCCAGTCGGAGCGTATCCGACGCTGGGTTGCCCATAATCGATGCCAGTTAGTAGCGGTGTGCCAGAACACGTTGAGTGGAAGTGCTGCCGATGATCGCGATGGGTACCGAGCTCTCCTGGGGATCATCTCGGCGGGCCATGTCGACACGGTCCTGATCCCCGACCTGGCGGTGCTTTCGGCCGACCTGATGGTGCAGGAAATCATGCTGCACGACCTCCGGGTACGCGGAGTCAATGTGATCAGCGCAGATGAGAACGACTTACCGGCCCTGGCAGATCCGGCCACCGATCCGGGCCGGCTCTTGATCAGGGATGTGCTGACCAAACAACAGGCCTACCGCAATAGATTCTCGGATGTGGCCGACAAGATCGTCGACACAGACCAAGACGTGATGATCGAGTTGATCCCATATGCTGAGGAGTTCGCTCCGGCGCGAGCTTCCTAGTGGTCTGTCGTTGAAATGGTGCCGCGGTGTCGGCGAGCCATCCGGCGTCATCCGGCAAGGACGCAGGACGAAGGCGCACTCAACCGTGCGTCGAGGACGAGGACACAGCCGGGGGCGGCGGGGGCCGTCGAGACCGCGCAGCCATTTCTGCGACGGGCCACTAAGTGCCTAACGCAGAGCCGCCCAGACGGCCTGCGCAAACGAAACGGGTTGCTCGCCGCTACCAGAGAAGCCCCGGCTCGAATCCGCCCATCGGATCCTTCCAGGTAGACGGTCATCGCCGGGAATGCGTCCGAATGCTCGACCGCTCGCAGCCCCGCTGGAGATGCTTGCGGATCGATCAGTTCTTCGACAGCGGCCACAATCGCCTCATGAAGCGCTTGTTCGGAGCGACGTGCCCGGCCGCGTCGCCGTTCGCCCGCCGTCGGCAATCACTGTGACGACGACCCCTTCGCCGGTCTCGGAGACCGTTACCACCTCGATCCCGGGCAAACCGCCTGGTCGGCTCGTCGGCCCGGTTGCTCCAGAACAATCTCAGGTGGGATCGGTGCGGGCCCGGGCAGCAGGCGCCGGCCGCCGCGACTCGGCAGGTGGAGCCGGAGGCGATCCAGGGCCCGGTTGCCGCCGGTCGGGGGCGACCGCGAACGCAGGCGATGGGCCTCGAGCAGGCGTTGCACCGCCTCAGCCACGGCTATCCGATCGGCACCGCGGACCAGCCCGACCCGGATGCCGAGTGGACCATCTCGGACAACTCGACTTCGGCCCGCTCGATCCCCTCAATTGCGGATAGCGCCCTCTCCGCAATTCGTCGCTCATCGGGTGCTCCGCTGTCTCTTCCGCCACATCAGGTAGCCGATCAGATCATCTCCCCGCAATGATGCCGTCTCCGTCCCGTAGGTCGTGGCAATCCGCCACGCCGCGTAGCCCGGATCGACGCGCGGAACGAAAGGAAAGGTTCGCCACCACCTATCAGGTGACAACGCTATGACCGCGCGAACCGCCTCAGGCCAAAGCCCGGGATGTCGCGCGACAGCCCCAAGTGCCCAGCGCCACGCGCCTCCTCTCGCCCCACGCTCCCTTATTATATGGGATACCGCGGGAGGGCAAAGACGAGGCTCTGATAGGCTTCTCTCCGAACCCGTTGAGGAGGCCGAACCCATTGAGTGTCCCTACCCCTGCCGCCGATCGCATCCAATGGTTCTCTGAACGTTTCGAAGCAATCGTCGCCAACATCGAGCAAGTCATCCAGGGCAAGCGCGACGTGATTGAACTGATCACCATGTGTCTGCTGGCCCAGGGACATGTGCTGATCGAAGATGTTCCCGGAGTGGGAAAAACTCTGCTGGCAAAATCGCTCGCCCCGCTCTATTGACTGCAGCTTCAACCGGGTTCAGTTCACGCCCGACCTTCTCCCTTCGGACATCACCGGTGTTTCAATCTGGGACAGGCAGAAGAGCGACTTTGTCTTCAAACCTGGTGCCATCTTCGCCAATATCGTGCTCGGCGATGAGATCAACCGAGCCAGCCCCAAAACCCAGGCGGCTCTCCTCGAGGCGATGGAGGAGCAGCAGGTAACGGTGGACGGGGCCAACCCGCCCATTGCAGCCGCCGTTCATGGTCGGTGCCACCGAGACCCCCCTCCAACACCAACACCTACCCTTGCCCCGATCCCATTGGATCGCTTCATGATGAAGCTGGTGGTGGGGTACCCGGTGCGAAGCAAGGAACTCGAGATTCTCGAGACCCATGGCATCCGCTCGACCTTCGAGGACCTCAAGCCGGTAGTGACCGGCGACCAGATTCTGGAAATGACCGAGGTCGCCAACCATGTCCACGTGGCCCCGTCGATTCAGGGATACATCGTTGACCTGGTCGAGGCAACCAGACGTCACGGCGAGTTGATGCTTGGCGCCTCCCCCGCGCCGCGTTGACCTACAACGGGTAACCCGGGTTCGGGCGGCGATCGACGCGGCGCCGAATACGTCACCCCGGATGACATCAAGGCGGTCGCTCGGCCCTGTGCTCGAGCACCGAATGGCCATGCGTCCCGAAGCACAGATGCGAGGCACCACTCTGCGATCAGCGATGTCCTCGATTCAGTGCTCCACCACTTGCGCGTGCCGGGGACCAGGACAGCCGGCCGACGCTGACGGACAGAGGCCGGGCGGCGCTTGGAGCCAGCCTGGCCCTGTTCGTGCTGTGGATTGCCCTCGGCGAACCCGAGTTGTTGAGCATCGGCTTGCTTCTGGCAGTGGCCACCACCGTGGCATTCGTGCTTGTTCGCCGGTCCAACCCATCGGTGGCGGTGACCCGGCGCCTCTCCCCCAACCTGGTCCATGAAGGCGAGCAGACCGTCGTCGAAGCTTCGGCTGGCACAAACATGGGGTCGCGGCGTATCTGGAACCTGATCGCCGAGGACGAAGTTGCCGGTCTTGGTTCGGCCCGATTTGCGGCGGCCCGACTGGCACCAGCCGAGACGGCCACCGCGACATATCAGATACTCTGCAAACCGCGGGAGATCAACGACGTCGGTCCTCTCCGGGTTTCGGTGATGGATCCTCTTCGCCTGGCAGATCGCAGCCAGCTGGTCGGTAAACCCGATCGCTTGATCGTCTACCCGTTCGTCGAGCAGCTATCCGGTTTGCCCGTCTTGCGCGGGTTCGATCCATCCATGTACGCCTCTCAGCCCGAATTCAGCCACCGCGTGGAGGAAGACTTCTACACCCTGCGCGAGTACCAGACGGGCGATGACCTGCGACGGGTCCACTGGCCTTCTACCGCCAAACGAGACGAGTTGATGATTCGCCAGCTGGAGACTCCGTCGCAGTCGCGGGCTCTGATCTTCTTTGATGCCCGCAGTTCGAGTTACGACAGCGTCGGCGCATTCGAGAAGGCCGTGAGCGGTGCTGCTTCGGTCGTGCGGCATCTGCTCACGTCCGGGTTCGATGCCGATCTGTGGACCGGCGGAGCGCCGATCAGCAGCGCCGACCCCAGAGCTCCTATGCGAAATCCATGGAAGCGCTGGCCGGCGTCAAGCCGGCGGACGGGCTTGACCTGCGATCCGCCGCCCTCCGGTTGCAGCGGGGCGGGCGAGGCGGCGCGTTGGTGATGGTGCTGGGTATCCCAGATGGTGAACTGCTGGCGGTCGGTCAACTCCTCACCCGCAACTTCGCCTCAACGGTGCTCATGTCCGTCTCGCAACGAGCCTCGACCACCCTGGCCAGTTTTCAGCGCGGTGGCACGCTCACCATGTCGATCACGCCGGAGGGAAGCTGGGCCGGAGCCTGGCTCAACACAACGAGGGCACCATGGCCTACCGTTTCAGCTGGTCAGCCGGCGCTGCCGCCATCCTGTTGGCGCTGGTGCGAATGCAGCGGTTGCTTCGGGCCATCGAAGACGGCCCACCGTGGCAACTGGCTCTCCTGGCGGGAGCCTCGCCGGGGGCCGTCATCACCTGGACGGCCGTGTCCTATCGGGTCGGATGGTTGGGGACCTTGCTCCTCAATCTGGGTGGCTTGGCGCTGGCCGCCTTCCGATTGGGAGCCGCCGACACGTTGTTGATCGGTATCTTGCCTTCACTCGATACGTTCCCGACGATTGGCACAGAGCTCAAATATGCCATCGAGCTGATCCGGTTCGGAGCTGCACCCGTCTTCCCGGCGGCCGGACTGATTCTCGTTCTGACGGCGGTATTCTGGGTTCTCGGAGCGTTTGCTCGCCTGGGGGATTGTTATCCAACCATCCCACCCTGGGGCTACTTCCGCCTTTGCTGTTCTACTTGCAGATCGCCACCATCGACCGCGTACCTCCTCGGATCGGCTGGACCGCGGCCTTTCTGACGGTTGCTGCTCTCGCCTTTTTGGCTGTTGCCCTCGATGAACGCAGTATGACCGCCGGACGGCTTCGTCGCAGGTTCACTCCCGGGCACCTTCCCATGAGCGCTCCGATCTTCCCGTCCATATTCGTGATTATTTCGGTAGTCATTGCAATAGTTGGATCGAGCGTGGCCGCCGGCCTGGTCCCGGTCAGCGGTTTCCTCAACTGGCGAGCCCAGACCGGTCTCGGCGGAGGGATCTTCAGCGGTGTGTCGTTCAATCTGTTTGCCAACATCACGCAGACAGATCTCGTCTCGCGAAGCGAAGAGACCGTCTTCATCGTCGAACTCGAGGGTGAAGACATTCCGGACGATCTGTACTGGAAGCTCTTCACGCTGGAAGAGTTTGATGGGGAGAACTGGTTCCCGGGCCGGTTGCCGACCAGGTCGCCGCGCGGGGATGACCCTTCGGGAAGACCCTCAACACGCCTTCCGCGGCGAGACGGTACCGGTCACCCAGACCTTCACGATCGGCGCCCTCACCCAGAACGCCCTGCCAACGCTTCATTCAGCGACGTTCATCTCTTCAGACCAGGCCTTGCTCAACCAGAGCTTCCGCGTCCGGGCCGACGCTTCAATTCCTTTCGATCTCAGAACATGGGAAGGCCTCACCTACCAGGTCGTTTCGAACGTACCCGTCCCGGACCTCGGGGTGCTGGCCAGCCGACCGGGTCAACGGGACCAGCTGTCCCCTATCTTCCGGGAGGCCGCCAACCGGGGGGTCTTTACCGCGCAACCCAAAGCACCTACCGCTCAGGGATTGGTGCGTCCCGAAGACATCAGCGATTACCTCGATCTGCCCGGCGAGTTCGACCCGACCCTCGGCACCAAAGCCACCGAGTTGACTCTGGACGGAACGACGGCATTCGAGAAAGCCCTCCTGCTCGAAGCCTGGTTTCGAGATTCCACAGTTTTCACCTACTCCATCGATATCGATCCCGGTCACTCGGCCCGCGAATCTGGCCGACTGGGTCCTCGATGAAGACAGCCCCAACTACCGAACGGGGTATTGCGAACAGTTTGCGGACCGGCCATGGCGGCGATGGCCCGATCGCTGGGAATCCCCAGCCGGGTGGTGCTCGGGTTCACACCGGGTGAAAAAACGGATGACGGCCGTATCGTCGTTAGAGGAAAGAACGCCCACGCCTGGGTGGAACTGTGGATGAACGGGCAGGGCTGGATTCGTTTTGATCCCACACCTCGCCGGGGATGGGTCGAATCCCTCGACCAACGTCAATGCGGTCGGCGTGGGATTCGACGCCCGCAACTTTATTCCCGATCCAGAGGTTATCGACCCGACTGCTCCGGGCGACCCGGGGGCTCCCTTCAATCCCAATGACCCCGACTTCGGGGAGGACGAGCCCGTCCCGGTCGGACCGCTGGGTAACCCCGAGTTCTCAAACCAATTCCGCCTAACGACCTTCCAATCGTGCTGCTGGGCATCGCCGCCATCCTGGGATCCATCCCGCTCGCCAAGTTGATACGGAGGCGACGGAGACTGAAGCGCCTCAAGGAGGGTGACATCACAGGCGCCTGGGACGAGATAGTGGAACGGCTCACCGACTTTGGCCGACCGCCTACTCCGGATCTAAACCCCGACCGAGGTGGCCTCGTCGGTTCATCGATCTATGACTCCGCTGGCCAAGAATGTGACCGAAACGATCTATGGTCCGGACCGTCCCCTGGCAGCGATCAAAGTCGAACAGGCGGCCGATTCATTTGAACAGACCGAAAGCTATCTCCGGCGAGATCTACCGACCGTTCGATCGAGTGAAGGCCGGATTGCGGCTGCGCTCATTGAGATGGCGGGACCGACGCCTAGCGGAGCTCCTCAGGATCAGGCGCCGGCCGCTTCGGCTGCCTCGTTGACGACGTCATCCTCGACCCTCCGGAGAACCTCGAGGAATGAGTCCCCGGTCGAGCTCAAAACGGGAGACGTCCCTCTCAACAGCCCTGGTGATGCTGTCGATGGCAACGAAGAAAAGCTAGTTGGCCTTCCCGCAAAGCATCAAGCAACTCCTCGTCGCCGGAGGCGATCCGGAAACGACGCCGTGATTCGGACGATTCCAGCGAAGCAGCGCCTCGAAGCCGAGGATCGAGTCGTCGGCGAGATTGACGATCGGCTGGTAGAGGACGAAGAACTGCTTCTGGTCGACCGCCGTGCGGAGATCGGTCTCCAGCTGCAGGCGCGACGATCGCCTCGTAGTGCATCTTCTTGTTGAAGATGGCGTACCGGGCCTTGCCGCCGGCCTTGGCCCGGTACATGGCGGTGTCGGCGTCGCGCAGGATGTCCTCAGGTTCGGTGTACTCGCCGTCGCTCACCGAGATGCCGATGCTCGAACTGATCACGAGGTCGTTGCCGCTCAGGTTGATCGGCTCCTGCAGATGATCGCGGAGACGGTCGGCCACGAGAATGACATCCTCGGCCGCCTTGATGCCCTCGAGCAGAATGACGAACTCGTCGCCGCCGAGACGGGCGGTCGTGTCCTCGTCCTGTCGCACGACGGTGTCCATCGTCCGCACGCACGCGACCAGTCGCTGGGCGACGGTGATCAGCACCTCGTCGCCGAGAGCGTGCCCCAGGCTGTCGTTGATGATCTTGAAGTTGTCGACGTCCAGGAAGAGCACGGCGAACTTGTGGTGGGGGTCTCGTTCCGACCGCTTGATGGCGCGGCGGAGCCGCTCCATGAGCAGGGTCCGGTTCGGCAAATGAGTGAGCGGGTCGTGGAGCGCGTCGTGACGGAGCTGATTCTCGGCCGCCTTTCTTTCGGCGATCTCGATCTCGAGCTGCTGATTCGATTGACGAAGCTCGATCGTACGCTGTTCGACGAGGCTCTCCATGCCCTCGAGATTCGTCTTGGTCTGCAGTGTCAGCCGCCACTTCTCGCACATCGCCGCTGCCGCCTGGCACACCTCCGCCTGGTCGAAAGGCTTCTTGATGATGAGCATCCGGTCCGTCAGGCCGAGCTTGCGGACCATGTCCTCCCACGAGTAGTCCGAGTACGCCGTGCAGACAACGACCTGAAGATCGGGATCCTCCTGCCAGATGCGGTCGATCGTGTCGACGCCGTCGATGCCCGGGGGCATCCGCATGTCGACGAACGCCAGCATGTAGGGCCGGCTGGCGCTCCGCGCCTCCTTGACCTTGGCCACGCCGTCCAGTCCCTGGAATGCCGAATCGATCTCGTACTCGACGGACTCGGAAACAGTGCTCGCGGGCGTGCCGAAGAGCGCCGATTCGAGGTCGTCCAGTCCAGTCGAGCGCGAGCCGTTTCGGAGCGCCTTCTTCAGATCCTCGTGAATCGCCTCGTTGTCATCGATCACCAGAATCCGGCGGGGAGTCTGATCGCTTGATCCATTCATGATTTCCTCGCCTCCATGACCTCCAGGGGCAACGAAAGCGTGAATGTCGCTCCCTTGCCCGGCCCGTCGCTGTGGACGTCGATCGCACCGCCCATCTCCTTCGCCGTCAGTGCGGCGCTGTGCAGGCCGAACCCGTGGCCCTTCTTCTTGGTGGTGAAGCCATGGGTGAAGATGCGGGTGAGATTCTCGGCGGGGATGCCCATGCCCGAATCAACGACTTCGATGAGCGCAATGTGCGAATTCTTCTCGTCGCGCCGCAGCCGGACCAAGAGCACTCGCTGATCTTCGGGTGCCGACTCCATTGCGTCGCGAGCGTTCGTGATGAGGTTCACGAGCACCTGAAGAACCTTGTGCTTGTCGGTGCGCGTCGCGGGGACGTAGTCGACCTCCCGCTTGACCTTGATTGCATGGTGTTCAAGCGATGTGGCGTTGAGCCTCAGCGCTTCATCGACCAGCTCGGACAGCACCACCGACTCGATGACGCCGGAGACCTTGGCGTACGACTGCTGCATGCTGATGATCTCCTTGATGTGGCCGATGTTGTTGGTGAGCGACGTAAGCTCTCCGATCATCGACGTCTGCTCGTCTGCGAGGACCTCCGCCAGCTGGGACAGATAGGCCGGAAGCTGCTTACCCCGATCGTCGCTGGTCAGGAACTGGGCAAGATCGTCCTGGTGCTGATTGAGCATGTCGACGGCTCTGTTCAGGCCGGGCACTTTCGACTTGCGAACGTTCTCCGCCACGAGCGACGCCGACATGTTGACGCTGTTGAGCACGTTGCCGACGTTGTGGAGCACGCCGGTGGCGACCTCGGCCATACCGGCCTGACGTGACGTGTCCACCAGCTGCTTGTTGAGCCGTTCTCGCTCCACCTCGGCCCGCTTGCGCTCGGTGATGTCCTTGCCGATGCACACGTAGCCGACGACCTCACCCGTGTTGTCGCGGATGGGCGAGCCGCTGAAGCTGATTGGAATCAATGCCCCCGTGCTGGAGCGGTACATCATCTCATGGTCCTGCTGGGTTCCCTCGCCCAGCAGGTGCTGCAGCCGGGAGCCGGTGAGCTGATACCCCTCGTCGATGCAGACCAGACTGGCCGGTTGGCCGACGAGTTGCCGCTCGCTGTACTGCAACATCTCCATGGTCGCTCGATTTACGGTGACGATGTTCGCGTCGGTATCGACGACGATCAGCGAGTCCGCCATCGACTGCAGAACCTCGTCGAGGTAGCGCTTCGAGACGGTGGTCGCGCCGAGGTTGGCCGCCACCTGGTTGATGGCAATGGCGAGACGCCCCAGCTCGTCCTTCGCGTTGACGGGAATGCGAACCTTGTAGTTGCCGTTCTTGATGGCTTCCATCCCGTCGACCATCCACTTGACGGGACTCCGGAAGATGTTCGCCACCAGCAAGGCGAGCAGCGTCGCCACGCTCAGGAGCCCGCCGAGGATCTTCGCCTGCTCGACCATCACCGCGCTGACTTCCTTGTCCACCCGCTCTGCGGTCATCACCAGATGGACGAATCCAAGTGGTGGCCCGTCTACCGCGACCGGACCGCTGACGTAGATCAGCTGACCTTCGCGGCGGGTCCGGAAGCTGGACGACTGACTGACGGCGTCCTTGACGAGCTCGAATTGCGAGATGTGCCGTCCCTTGCGCGTGTTGGAAGAGGTGCCGTCGTTGACGATCATGCCCTTCTCGTTCAGCACGTACGCAGCGAGGATGTCCTGCTCCGTCAGGGCGGCCTTGACACTGGCTGGATCGTTGATCGAAGCGAGCTGGGTTGCCATCTGGGCAAGATCGCGGGCGAGCCGGTTGGCGATGAGTACGCCCCGGGCCTCGAACTCTGCCAGCAACAGGTTCCGTTGCATGTGAATCGAGTAGCAGACGGGCGCAACGCTGACGAAGAAGGCGACCGCGAGAGTAGAGATGACCAGTTTGCTGCGTATGCCCATCATCGCGTCGCTTGTGCTCTGTGTTGTTGCGCTCATCCATCCGGCGATCGACTCGGGACGTGGCCTACCGCGCCGCCCTCTCCTGCCGGTCAGTCCACCTGTCAATCGACCCTAAACAGCGTTGGATTCAGCACTTTGGGGGATTCAGGGAGCCGTGCGCGACCCGATGGCACGGCGCATGCTCATAACCGTGGGAGGCTGTGCTGGTCATGCGGGCGCGACACTGGTGCGGATTGCGAGCAGCGAGACGGCGTGTCGTGCGCGTGAGTCCGAGAACCGTGCCGCGACCTCTCGATGCACCCTTCCATCGAGACCGGAGCGCTCCTGCCGGACGAAGTGACGGAGGCAAAAGAATCCTCTCCCACCCGGGAGAGGACGGCTCGTTCCCGCGCCTTCTCGCGGGGACGGGCCAGGTGAGGGCGATCCCACACCCACCGCCGGCAGCCGGCAGAGCGCGTTGCGCTTGCTCAACAGGACGCCAGGGATGCGCGATTGGGACGGGTCGATGATGTCGACTGTCAAACTGTGGCGCGGGCGACGGTGGACGCAGTCCTCCCTCACCCGGCTCGCTGCGCTCGCCGACCTCTCCCGGGGGGAGAGGTGATGGAGGAAGAAGATCCTCTCCCACCTGGGAGAGGACGGCTCGTCCCCGCGCCTTCTCGCGGGGACGGGCCAGGTGAGGGGGATCCCACACCCACCGCCGGCAGCCGGCAGAGCGCGTTGCGCTTGCTCAACAGGGACGCCAGGGATGCGCGATTGGGACGGGTCGATGATGTCGATTGTCAAACTGTGGCGCGGGCGACGGTGGACGCAGTCCTCCCTCACCCGGCTCGCTGCGCTCGCCGACCTCTCCCGGGGGGAGAGGTGGGCGGCCAAAAGAACCTCCGAGCGGGACGCCATCAGTGGGTTCCGCTCAGAGGCGTTGGCGGGTTGGACCGACAGGCCGAGGGACAGCACAGCCCGTCGGTGGTCGAGGAAGACCCGCCATACTGCAGTCATCTCAAGGAGGAAGGCCGCGGTCTGCTCCTCTACCAATCAACACGCAGTCGCGGAGAGGGCGGGGCAAGGTCACAGAAGAATTTTCTCGGACCTGCCCTCGGACGAGCCACCGCCAGAATCGACGATCATGCCTTCCCTCCGACCCCGTCTGGAGCCGCCCTGATGACGCGCCGTCGTCCGAAAGCCGGTCGAGCGAGGCGCCTTGGCGCTGGAGAGCCCGGCCAGGAACCAGGGAGGACGCCTCAGCGCCCCGCTCAACCGAAGCTCCCTCCGGTCCGCACCGGGACCGGAGGCTGGTTGCGAGCAATTGATGATCAGGATCTGGCGCGGACACTGCTTCGCCTTGAGGCGACGAACTCCACCGCCAGGTCGCGGATCGCGAGGCTTCGCCGGCGCGTCTCTTCGGTCGAGTGCCGATGGTGGCAGCCGGCGGACCAGCTGGGCCGCAAAGAGGAGCGATCCATCCTCTGCACGGACATAGGCGACCCCGCAGTAGATGCCGATCAGGACGAACCTGGCCGCTCGCTCGTCCCACACGACGGCCGCTCCGCCCGATAACCCGGCGAACAGCTGGGCGCAGGGCGTGTCGCAGTAGATGAAGTGCTCGTCAGGAGGAAGCTCCTCGAGCCCCAGGTGTTTGGGAGGGGCAACGACGCGGCCCTTGACGATCGTGCGAGGCAGGTTGGCGACATGAGACCAAGTCCACGGACTCGTGCCGAGCTCCTTCTTCCCCCAGTAGCCGATCAGGAAGATCGCCTGGCCAACGCCGATCGATCGCTCTGGCTCTGTCCAGGCAGCTTCGGTGGTTACCGAAGGGCACGCGCGAACGACGGCCCAATCGTCGTCCGGCGCACTGCTTGACTCAAGAACCTCAAGAGAAGTCAGCACGCCGTTGACCTCGTAGTAGAGCTTCCCAAGCTGGTGCCTGGTCATGATCAGCGTGTCGGGTCCAAGGACCACCGCCGTACCCGCACTGGTTGGTGTGATGCACCTGACGATGGGGAATGACACCAGCTGAGCGGCCTGCTCCCGTTCGAGACCGGTGAGGGCAAGGGTGGTCACCTCGCGCGAGGTGAGGCTCGCGCCTCGGGTGGACAAGTCTTCAGTACAGCTGGCGATCGCCACCAAGCAAACGGTGGTTGCACCAAGCAGGCAGCAGAGTCGTTGCGCGACCATGGCTCACTGTCCACTGAGATGAAGGGCGGGGCCAAACGCGTCGATGGAGAGCGGACCCGTCAAGGCCTCGAGGTAGGCGCTGACGTGCTCGGCATCGCCAACCACACGTTGGTAGATGAATGAGGCGGGGGTTCCCTCGATGAGCACCGTCTCGTACCGATTGTCGAAGTCGAAGCGATCCGGAAGGAGCACGTCGCTCGAGCACGCGAAGCGAACGTCCAGGAGTTCCCGTCTCCTCATCGATCTCGTACGAGTACGGGAGCGAGACGGACGTCGACCTGATGAGAACGTCGTACTGGGTGATCAGATCGCCCGCGGTCCCCTCGAATTCGTCTTCCATCAGTTCGTCAGGAAGGCGCATCATCACGTAGGTCTGACCATCCCAGTCCAACGTGACGGCGTTCATCGGCAGGGCAGACGCCCCGGCATCGTTCTCGAGCAGCTTGATCGGACTGTAGATGTTCTCATTCCCGACCGGTTTGAGGTAGATCGGCACGCCTGCAGAATTGCAGTACACGAGATACTGTCGACCATCGACCGTCGCAGATCCGCAGAGAGCAGTGATCTGCGCTGAATCGCCTCGCCAGCCAAACTCGGCCTCGATCGTTCCGTGAGGACGTTCGAAGGTCACACGCCCGTGCCCTTCGCAGGCACAGAGCACTGCGATGACCACACAACAACAGCAGGAGACCAGGATTCTCACCATGACCATGACCTTTCTCGGGACTCTGCCCGTCATTGGCAAGCCGGACTCTCCTGGGTGCACTGCTACAGAATACGGAAGAGCGCGCGAGATCGGGCAGAGAGAGTTGAGATCTGGTTGATGGCGATTGGCAACTGTCGTGAGGGTGACGAACGCGCTTGCGTTGGTCTGGGGGTTGCGAGGCTGGCACCGCATCCATGCGGCTCGACCATCGTCGGTCCGGCGTTGCTCATACGCGCCCGCATCGTGCGGGCTGCCCTGTGGCCGTTCTTGCGGTGGTCATTTCCATCTATGTGCGGCCCGTCCGGGCCGCAGGGGATTTCGCAAGTCCGCCGGCATCCATGCCGGCTCGGTTCTCGCTGCGTAGCACCAATCGGTCGACGGCATCCATGCCGCCGACCTTCAGCGCCGGCGGGGAACGGGTTGCCTTGCAGGCGACGTCGTGTTGTTGTCGAGGGGTGCGGGAACACGCGTGGGGAGTTCCGGGGGGTTGCGGGGCTGACGCCGCATCCATGCGGCTCGGTCTTGGTGTGTTCTCGGGTTGGGTGCGCGGCTTGAGGTCTTGTTGCAGCGTCGCCGCCTCCTGCGGCTCGACCATCGTCGGTCCGGCGTTGCTCATACGCGCCCGCATCGTGCGGGCTTCCCTGTGGCTGGTCTCACGGTGGTCGTTTCTATTCATGTGCGGCCCGTCCGGGCCGCAGAGGCATTGCAATCGCCGGCGGCATCCATGCCGCCTCGGTTCTCGCTGCGAACCACCACACGGTCGGCGGCGTCCTGCCGCCGACCTTCAGCGCCGGATGTGAACGGCCTGCTTTGGTTCCGGGCGCGTGATCACCGCAGGTGTCGGCGCGCGTGCGCAAGGCGCCTCCGCGCAACCGTCGGCATGGATGCCGCCGGAGTCTCGTGTTCGCGCGAGACGCGAGCCTGCAGGATGCAGGCGGAATGGCGTGTCCCGCGGCCCGGAGGGCCGCCATGACCAAGCCATACCCACGCCGGACCGTCCACAGGCGAGCCCGCACGAAGCGGGCGGGTCTTGGTGCGCCGGAACAACACGGGTCGAGCCGCATGGATGCGGCGACGCTGCAACAAGATCTCACGCCGCGCACCCAACCTGAGGCCACCCAGAACCGAGCCGCAGGAGGCGGCGCCAGCCGCGCAACCCCCGGAACTCCACAACCGTGTTCGCACACCCCCGCGAAAGAGCTGCGCCTCCGGCGCGCGCTCACCGCAACAACATCAATGCCGCGCCGCCAGAAACTCCACGAGATCGATCTTCCCGATGATGCCGACGATCGTCTCCTTCTCGACCACGACCGCGACGTTGTCCTCGTCGAAGACGTGCTGCACCATGGAGAGCGGATCGTCCAGTTTCGACCTGTCCGCTGAGCGGTTTGGCCGCCCTCAAGACGGTGTCGTCGGGCGTGCACACGCCGTTGATCAGCGACTGCAGCAGGTCGGCCTCGTGGATCATGCATGCTCGGGCCGCCGTTGGTCGTGAACGACGCGGCATCTGCGAGATGCCGAGCTCGTTCATGCGGTGGGCGACCTGCGGCGAGCGTCTCGTCCGGGCTGGGCGAACTCGACCGGGCCGTCCTTGAACTGCAAGACGCTCGCGCACGGTGCCCAGGCGATCCGCCTCGGCTGAGGTAGCCCATGTCCTTCATCCAGTCGTCGTCGAAGCACTTGCTGAGGTAGCGGTCGCCGGAGTCGCAGAGCATGCAGACGACGAGCTTGCCCGGGCCCGAGCTCGCGCGCGACCTGGAGCGCGCCGTAGACCGCGGTCCCGGTGGAGCCGCCGCAGAAGATGCCCTCCTCGCGGGCCAGGCGCCGCGCGGTGAGGAACGAATCTCGATCGGAGACGTTCCGGACCTCGTCGATCACCGAGAAGTCGAGCGTGCCCACCATGAAGTCGTGGCCGATGCCCTCGACGCGGTAGATGCTCGGCTCGTCGTGCTCGCCGCGGTAGAACATGTCGTGGTAGATGCTGCCCTCGGGATCGGGGCAGACGACCCTGATCGTCGCGGCCGGCCTCCGCCGCCTTCTCCTTGAGGTAGCTGCCCGCTCCGGAGACCGTGCCCGCCGGTGCCGATGCCGCCGACCAGGCAGTCGATCTGGCCGTCGGTGTCCTCCCAGATCTCCGGGCCCGTCGTGAGGTAGTGCGCCTCCGGGTTGGACATGTTGTAGTACTGATCGGTGTAGAACGCCGTCCGGTGTCTCGCGCGCGATGCGCTTGGCGACCTGGACGTAGCTCTCGGGATGATCGTGGTCGAGATCGGTGCGCGTGATCACCACCTCGGCCCCGTACGCCTTGAGCATGTCGATCTTCTCCTTGCTCATCTTGTCCGGGCATGGTGAAGATGCACCGGTAGCCGCGCACGGCGGCGGTCATGGCCAGGCCGAGACCCGTGTTGCCCGACGTGCTCTCGACGATCGTCGCATCCGGGCTTGAGCAGGCCCTTGCTCCTCGGCCCGCCGGACCATGTTGATCGCCATGCGGTCCTTGACCGAGCCGGCGGGATTGAGCTGCTCCATCTTGACGAGCACCGTCGCCATGGAACTCGGATCGACCATCCGGTTCAGCTTGACCAGCGGCGTGCGGCCGATCAGATCCAGGACGTTGTCGTAGTACTTCATCGCTCACCTCTCCAGTGCATCGGCTGCGGTGCCCTTGTCCAGACGCAAACCAGGCGATCAGTGTACCTCACCGGCGCGACCGAAGGATCATCGGTCAGAGCCGGCTGACGCTGAACTGTCCCGTACGGAGGCGGTTGCCCCAGGGGTCTCGCGCCAGTGCGCGTAGGCGAGTGAACGGCTCGACTCAGCCGTCCTCGAGCATCGCCCGGTACGCGTCGGCGCGTTCGGGACGTTCCCAGCGCTCGTACAGCGTGACGAAGGAGCGGACTGCATCCTGCGTGCGGAAGTGCTCACGTCCGATCGAGGCGGTCAGCGTCTCGAGCGCTTCGGTCAGCGCCGCCTCCGCGTCGGTGAACCGTTCCTGGGCGATGAGGAGATCCGCGTATTTCGTGAGGTTACGCCCGATCTGCCAGTGCCCCTGCGGAAAGGCCCGTCGGGCGATGGCAACCGCCTCGGCAAGCAGCGGCTCCGCCTCGGCCAGGCGCCCCTGTCTCATGTCGACCGTTCCGAGATAGGCCATGCTGATCGCGGTGTCGGGATGATCCGGGCCCAGGATTCTCAGGCGAAGCGGTAGGACCTGCTCGAAGAGCTGCCGTGCGTCCTCCAGGCGATTCTCGCCCAGATAGGCGGAACCCAGATTGCTCATCGTGGTCAGTGTATGGGGGTGATCTTCGCCCAGACGAACGCGGATGAGTTCGTAGACCTCCTCCCACATGGCGCCCGCCTGCTCGTACTGCTCCTGGTTGCAGTACAGCATGGCGAGGTTGTTCATGGCGGTAAGCGATGCTATGTGATCGATGCCGAGTTGCTCTTGGCACTCTTTGATGAGGTCAAGGTAGATCGTTTCTGCTTCAGCAGCGCGAGCCTGGGTGACATAGAGTAGCGCGAGATTCGATAGTGTAATCCGCTGATTCAGTGCGTCTGGTACGCCTGGCGCAGTGAGCGTTCTTAGATACAGCGCCTCTGCCTCGTCAAATCGACCAAGTTCAGTCTCAAGGAGTGCCAGTTCATTGATCGCTGAGCGGGTTGCGGAGTGTGTGAGTGTCAGTTCTCGTTCTCCAATTCGCACAGCGCCTGTCAAGACGTCCAGCGCGTCTTCGTGGCGTGCGAGATTACGATATAGCCCGCCGAGCTGGTACATGACGACTACCGTTTCTTCGGCACTCGTTGGCACCTGACGTTTGAGGTTTCTCAACGCGTCGGTCAACAGCTCCTCGGCCGCCTCGTTGCGACCAAGGCGCACTGATAGGACGCCGAGAGTCGACATCGCATGGAGTGTTCGTAGGCTATCTGGACCAAGTTGTTGGCGGTAGATAGATAGAGCCACCGCTGCCTGGTCGGCTGCTGTCTCATCATCTCCCAAACCCGAGTACGTCGAGGCTATCGTTTCGCGCAGTCGTGCTTCGACCAGGGGTCGCCCGGCCATCTCCTGTCCGATGCGCTCTGCGGCCCGGTCGAGCACGTCCCGGACGAGGACGTCCTTGCCGGTCAGGCTCGGATGGGCGGCGGCAAGCATGTCGCTCAGGAAGGTGATGACCGCTTCGGACTCCTGGTCCCGCTCTTCGGCCAGGGCCTGGCCCTTGCGGGCCGCGATCATGCCGGAGCTCGTGCCCCCGATTCCCAACAGCAGGATCAGGACGCAGGCCAGGAGGCCGGCCAGCAAGGGCTTGTTCCGACGAGCGAACTTGGACAGTTGATACGACGCGCTCGGCGGTCGGGCGTCAATGGGTTCGTCGCTCAGGTGACGGCGGATGTCCGAGGCGAGCTCCTGGGCGGATTGGTAGCGGCGCTCCTTCTCCTTCTCCAGGGCTCTGGCCACGATGATCTCGACGTCGCCGCGGAAGGCGCGGCTGATCGAACTCAGGAGCGAGGGCTCCTCGTCCCGGATCACCCGCACGGCCTCGAAGAGAGGCTTCTCCGCCAGGTCGTAGGGCAGGCGGCCGGAGAGCAGCTGGTAGGCGATGACCCCCAGGGCGTAGACGTCGCTGCGGGTATCGATCTCGTCGGGGTTACCACCCGCCTGCTCGGGGCTCATGTAGGGGATCGTGCCGACGAGCTGACCGAGGTCCGTGCGCAGCGTCGTCGTGCGCAGGTCGAGATCCGTGGCCCGGGCGACGCCGAAGTCGAGGACCTTCGGCTGGCCGAGGTTTGAGTACGGTTCAGACGGCGCGCTGCGCTCCTCGCCCTCTTCGGCCACGAGGATGTTGCTTGGCTTGAGATCGCGGTGGATCACGCCCTTCTGGTGGGCGTGGTGGACGGCATCGCACACCCGGGCGAGGAGCGCCAGGCGCTCCCGAACGCCGAGGTGGCGGCGCTCCGCGTAGTCGACGATGGTCTCGCCCTCGACGAGCTCCATCGCGAAGAAGGGCAGGACGCCGTGGTCCATCTCGACCGTGCCGGCCTCGTAGATCTGGGCGATGCCCGGGTGCTTCAGCAGACCGAGCACCTGCGCTTCGTACTCGAAGCGCCGGATCGTGTGCGGTGAGGCGAGGCCCGCTCGCACCACCTTGAGAGCCACGGTGCGCCGGGGGGCGTCCTGCTCCGCCCTGTAGACGACGCCCATGCCCCCCTCGGCGATGAGGCCGACGATTCGGTATCGGCCGACCGCGTCCGGCAACGTCGAGACGCGCGACGGGCACGGATGCGCGACGAGCCGGCCGAAGAGCGCCTGCCGCTCTCCGGCCGGAGCAGTGACCGGCTGCAGCCCATCGTCGTCAGAGTCTTCCTCCAGGAGTCGACCGAGCTCTTCTCGAAGATCACGCTCGTCATCTGGGCATGCGGTGTCGAGCCAGGCGGCCCGTTCGCTGTGGTCGAGGTCGCAGCAGGAGACGAAGAGCTCCCGCAACCGTTGGTACTCCTTGGCGTTCATCATCTACTCTCCTCGTCGCAGTTCGCAGCGCAGCCACGCGCGGGCCATGCGCCAGTCGAGCTTGACCGTTCGGGGCGAGATCGAGAGGACCTCGGCGGTCTCATCGACGGTGAGCCCGGCCAGGAAGCGCAGCTCGACGACACGGCACTGGCGCGGGTTGAGCTGCTCCAGCCGCTCCATCGCTTCGTGAAGGGCGATCACGTCGATGTCGTCCCCCGCCTGCGCGTGCGCCGCATCGGCGAGGGTGACCCGCCCCCAGGCCGCGCCGCGCTTCGTCGCGGCGCGGCGGCGGGCGTGATCGATGAGCACCTGGCGCATGACCCGCGCGGCCAGCGCGAAGAAGTGGGTCCGGCTGCGGCGCGGCGGATCGTCTTCCGCGGCCAGGCGCAGGTAGACCTCGTTGATCAGCGCCGTCGGCTGGAGCGTGTGGTTGGCGGGCTGGCCGGCGAACCACTGCTCGGCCAGCGCGTGCAGCTGCTCGTAGAGCAGCGAGAGCAGCGCCGCGGTGGAGCGCTCTTCGCTCTCGGAGTCAAGCTCGGGATCGTCGACTCGCACGACTGGCCGGGAGGGTCGGAAACGTCGAGAGGTTGAAGGAGGATCAAGCACGGTGCTCGCTTCCCCACACGGGATTTCTGAATACGCGCCGGAGCACCGCGTCGATGCTCCGTTCCTCAGTCTACCGTGCGAACACGACGATCAAGTCAACGGATTGCGGAAGTCCAGCGATGTTCTGGTACCTGCTGAAATCGGCAAAGAAGTTTGCCTCCTGCGCGACTCCTTTGCGTGTGCGACGTCGCCGATGTGCGTTCAGGCCGTGGCTCGCCGGAGCCAACGAATAGCGCTTCGAGCACTGCGTGGGGACTGCTCGCGCGCACGAAAAGCCCCCTTGCCGAGTTGGCAAGGGGGCTTGGGACAGTTCATGGGTTTCAGGTGCACCGTTTACGGGCAGGCGCCCCAACCGGAGATCACCTGGATCAGATCGCTCACGTCGACCTGGCCGTCGCCGTTGATGTCGGCCGCGCACGCGCCGTCGCACGGACCCCACGTGGAGATGACCGTGACCAGATCGCTCACGTTGATGTCACCGTCGCCCGTGATGTCCGCGGGGCACGGTACCTCGCCGCAGTCCAGGACGTCGACCTGGAAGTTGTCGATGCCCGCCTCGGTGATCGAGTTGTTGGGCTGATCGCTGGCCCCGAAGCGCACCCGCACCTGGCGGTGGGCTCGACGTAGTTGCCGACCTGGAAGCTCGCCGTCTCCCAGTCGCTGTTGGTGCCGCCGGTGGTCTGGCTCGGGCACCGGCACCCAGCTCTGGCCGCCGTCGTTGGAGATGTCGACGGTCATGAAGTCGGGGACGTGCTGACGCCGACCGTCGCTGTAGAACCAGCGCGAGTAGGAGATCGTGGCGTCGGTGCCTTCCAGGTCGATCACCGGCGAGATCAGATAGGTCGGGCCGCCGTCGATGTCGCTATCGATGCCGGCGCTCGTCGCCCGGGCGCCGTTCTCGGTGACGAAGGCCAGCACGTTCTCGGAGCCTGCGGTCGCGTCGATGTCGGGGGCGGCGAGGTCGCCGCCAGAGGAGCGTGCCGTTGGGCTCGGCCTGCTCCCAGGCGCCGTTCGTCAGCGACTCGTCGACCGACCATCCAGCCCGAGCACGTCGCCCTCGATCTCGTCGCGCGGACGATCTCGTGCCGAGGGCGGCCACCATCTCGAAGGTCGAGCGCGGGCGCGTTCGGCGGGATCGGTGAAGGTCGAGCCGCCGGCGAGGTCGGCCGCGAAGTAGAAGCTCGACGTCGTCGGTGCACGTCCGCCGCGGGCAACTCGTGCCGACGTAGGTGTTCTTCGCCTGTGGGCTGCATGGGCAGCTCGGTCGAATCGGGCCGTCGTTGACCGCCAGTACATCCGGCCGAGCCGGGTACCGGTTGCGAGCGCCGATGCCCGCGACGACTTGATCTCGACCTCGATCGCCTTCACCCGGCGGCAGGAAGCTGGGCAGGCCGCCGGGTAGGTGAAGACCAGCCCGACCGGCGGCTGGTTCATCCAGATCTAGGTGCCGCGGCAGCGGCCGATGACGATGTCGAGCCAGCCGTCGCCGTTGAGGTCGAAGACCGCGGCGTCGTGGACGCCGGTGAGCAGTCGAGGGGGATCGACCTGGTCCCTGCTCCTGGATGGAGTTCGGGTGTTGCCAGGTTGCGGTAGATGAGCGTCCGTCGGTTGCAGCCGGGGATGTCGACGTCGACGTCGGTGATGATGACGTCGTTCGTGCCGTCGTTGTTGAGATCGGTCGATGACGCGTTGCCGCCGAAGCCGCCGGAGGTGCGGGAACGGCATGCGTCGTAAAGTCCGCCTCGGCCCTGCGGCGTTGTTGCCCTGGTTGATCAGGTAGCGGTCGGTGCCGTCGTCGACGATGAGCAGGTCGAGCATCGCCGTCGCCGTTCAGGTCGCCGGCGTTGACGAAGTACGGCGACGTTGCTGTTGACGATGTCGTAGTCGTTGAAGAAGCCCTCGTTGGCCGGGTCGTTGTAGGTGACCGCCACGTGGGTGGGCGCGTTGAGGGAGGTCTGCTTGACGACGTCGATGACGCCGTCGCTGTTGATGTCCGCGATGACGCGTCGCGGCGCCGAACGCGGAGAGGGCCATCTCGGATGGTCAGCCGGCTGGTCGATCTCGTCGGTGAAGAAGCCGTTGCCGTCGTTGATGAGCAGGCGGTTGTTGTAGTCGTAGATCTGGGTGCCGCCGCTGTCGTAGTCGCCGAAGTAGAGATCGGGTAGCCGTCGCCGGTGACGTCGCCGGCGGCGACCGAGCAGAAGCGGGGGCCGGCGGTCGGGTGCATCTGCGGGATTCGGGCGTCCTCGTACTGGAAGCCCTGCCAGATGCCGCCCTGCTTCGCCCTTGTTCATGTAGACGCGGGGATGGGAGAGGTTCTTGGCCTGCATTGTCGGTCAGCGTGGTCGCGGTGACGATGTCGAGCCAGCCGTCGTCCGTCGACGTCGACCAGCACCACGTCGCGATCGTTGGTCGGCGTGAGGAAGCCCTGGTCACCTGCGATGTCCGAATCCGTGACGTATTGCGCGGTGCGATCGACGAGCACCCCGTTGAGCGAATGGCCGTCGGCGATGCCCTTCGTTCATGAGCAGAGCGTTCGTCCTCTTGCCCGTGCGACGTGAAGGGCTGCTTGCGCACGACGACGAGATCGATGTCGCCGTCCTGATCGACGTCGCCCCAGGCGTAGTCCTTCTCCTCGGTATCCGTCTGGTGATTCACGCTTCCCGGAGCGCTGATCAGCCGATCGCTCGTTTCGTTCGCGAAATTGACCCATTGCGCCTGTGCAGCGACGGCAAAACAGCCGAACGCTGCAGCGGCAATCGTTCCATGCACCCTGTTCATCACGTTCTGTCCCTTTCAATTCTGGGGTTCCACCCCACGCTCTCGCGGGGCTGCGCGCCGGACGTGTTTCGTCCGATCCGCGCGTCTCGCTCACCATGCTGGTTTCCGGCCGCCTCGTCCTTGGCCGTCGTGTCCCATATCCCCCCGTTAGCGAAAACAGCCGGGGGGCCGCATGGCCCCCCAGCGATCGATGTCCCTGTTACTGGCACGGCCCCCAGTTCACGATGACCTTGACCAAGTCAAGCACATCCACCATGCCGTTGCCGTCAATGTCTCCGTCACAGCTTCCCATGACCGGGCACTGGCCCCATGAGACGATGACGGCCACCAGATCGAGTACGTCCACGACACCGGTGCCGTTGACGTCGGCCTGGCAGAGCTCGCAGAAGTCGGGCACGCCGTTGATCGGCTCCTGATCTGCGGCGCCGTTGAGGATCTCCTCGAAGTCGGAGATTCCGTTGCCGTCGCAGTCCTCGATCTCGCCCTCGTACGCGACCAGGAAGAGGTCGAAATCGGCCATGTCCACCTTGCCGTCCTGATTGACGTCGTGCACGGCGCACGGATCGTCGGGTGTGTAGGTAGCCACTTCGTCATAGCACTGCGCAAAGGCCGCGGGATCGCCGAAGCCGTGGAAGTCGACGATGTCGACCTCGTTGTCGCCGTCGGCATCGAACTCGATACGGCCGAGAGAATCGAGGAACGCGACGACCTGGGCCTTCTCCTCGGCGCTGAGCGCGTTGTACGCGGCCGCAGCGCCCACCGCCTGGCTGCCGAAAGCACCGTGCAGTTCGACGGCCTGCGCGACGCGATCTGCGATCGTGCCACCGACGATTCTGCCGTCGTGCCAGATCACCTGCCGCCGGCGAAATCCCGCGAGCGGATTCGTCTTGATCTGCTGGCCGGTCGCCATTCCGTCCCAGATGTTGTCGGCGGCCTGTCCCATGTTGTGGAGCAGGAAATCGCTGTACGGACGGATCGTCTTGTTGCGAATCGCTTCCTCGAGAAACGGATTGTCGGGCGTGGTGAAGGACGGCGTGTGGCAGACCGCGCAGCCGATGCTGGTCGAAGATGGCCTCGCCGGTCATGCCCGACTTGGGGGTCTGCGGAGCCGGCGCGAGGAAGCGCTGGAAGTGAGTCACCCGGTTGATGAAGTAGAAGCCCTCGTTGTCGAGCTGATCTTCCCACGCGGCCTGGCTCGACCGGGACCATGTCGCATTCCGCAAGCAGATCGAGGTCCCCGTTGGGAGCGTTCTCCGTATTCAAGAGGATGTTGGTGAGGCCGATCTCCATGAGCGAGGCGTCCGCGCTGAAGGAGAGGACGGTCGGGAGCTGAGCCTTCCAGCCGAAGCGGCCGACGCGCTCGACCGTCGGGCTCTCCAGCGCAATGACCATGTTGGCGACGCCCTGAACCTCTTTGGGCTGCGCATCGCGGACGGCCAGGATGTCGTCATCGGCGATCGCTTCGATGAGGCCGTACCCCATGGCGCCGCCGCTCGTGCGTCGCTTCGTCTCGACGTTGGCCTCGGGGGGCATCACTTCAGCACACTCCACGCTGATCGAGGACGCTTGAAGAAGCGGACCGCCCAGGCCGACCAGCGGATCGAATCCAAACTTGCCCAGCGACCCGAAGCGGGTCACCGTCTGGCTGCCGGCGCCGCCGACGGGATTTGCATGGCAGTTGGCGCAGCTCTCCTTGTTGAAGATGGGACCCAAACCCTCGAGGGGTTGAAACACATGCTCGTACCGCTCCTTGCCTGCGAGGAAGAGCTCCATCTGCAGCGTCGTCATCCCCGGAACCGGATCGCCCATCCGTGGTTGCAGCGTGGTCTCAACCGGGCCCGCGCTGGCGAGATTACCCATCACCCCGAAAGCAACGAGGGTGACGGCCGCCGAAATGACTGGTGCCGACACCCTGGGTGTGACCGTGCGTATTGGTTCCATATGCCTCATCTCGTAAGTACTCCGCGGGTTACCGTGGTTGATTGGATTGCAATCGAGCTGGCGTATTCGGGCGCCGAGAATCTCCTGCCTCCGCTCGGGACCCGTTCCCCAGCTCGATCGTTGCTTCAGACAATTCTGCCGTCCTTCCTGTGACGCTCTAGCGCCAGTCTGGACGCACAAAGATGGGTGACCGACACTCCTCCGCCGATAAGCCGGACGCCAGCGGTCGATTCGCGGGGATCCTGGGGGAGGATGCCGAAATATTAACCCCGGTTCAGGGGCGCGGGCCAGAACAACTTTCCGATCCAATTGATAGAGACTCCTCGAGAGGCCGGCAGTCCTGAGGGAGCCTGCGGTCTCCGCGAGGAGAAGGAGGATGGTGACAAGCGGTCTGATGGGGCTTGCGATACAATGGCGCCTCTTTCCTTATAAAGGCATCACTATCAGGCGCTTACGTCGATCCTGCTCGCCATGGCCAGTCGTCGCGCCCCTGCTGATCGCGGTGGCGGCGATGGGTGGGTGCAAGCGGCCTTCCACGCCCTCAACGACCGGGTCTCCCCCGGCGGATTCGACGGCCGATTCTGCCCAGCCCGCCCAATCCCGCCCGCTGAACCCAGAGCTGAGCCGGATCTTCCGGCTCATCCAGGAGCGGAAGACCGGGCCGGCCCGCGTTCAGCTGGTGAAGTACATGAAGACCCATGCTCGCGACGGCCAGGCCGTCTTCCTCTTCGGACTCACCTACCACCGTGAGAAACGGTACGCACAGGCCAGAGAGCACTTTGATCGGGCCATCGAACTCGACCCCAACTACGCGCTCACGTACTACTTTAGAGCGTGGGCCCTGTATTACCTCGGCGAGCTCGACGCATCCCGGGCCTCCTTCCTGACTCACCTTGGATATCAGCCCGATGAGCCGGACACCGTCTTCGGTCTCGGTCTGATCGCCTTGGATCAAGGCGACCTGGACGAGGCGCAGCGGCGTTTCGAGCGAGCCATCGAGCTGCAAGAAGATGACGCAGCTCATGCTCGAGACCTCGCCAAGGCCCATGCCCGTCTCGGGGACGTGCTGATCGAACGAGGCGAGCTGGAACGCGCTCGCGTCGAGCTGCAGCGCGCGGTCGAGCTGTTTCCAGATCACTACGAGGCCTATTACAAGCTGTCGCGCGTCCTCTTCCGGCTGGGCGAGCCCGAGCTGGCGGAGGCGGCGCTCGAGCGCGCACCGAGCCGCCAAGCAGCGCGTCCGTCCGGGCACCGCTTTTCCGGAGTGATCGACGAGATGACACCCGCCCTGCGACGCCTGCGACTGCTTCTGGTCAGCTGTCTTGCCATTCTTCTGAACGGTGGCTGCGACCGCGTCGAGCCAGCCCCGAACGCGGTCGGCGTCGCCCCGTCGACGAGGGACGTCGTCGTCAAGACGTCGGCGCCTTCGATTCACTTCGCTGATGTCACTGACCGCAGCGGCATCTCGATGATCACGACCAACGGTGAACAGCCATCGACGCAGATCCTCGAGGTGAACGGCGGAGGATTGGCGCTGATCGACTATGACGAGGACGGCGACCTGGATCTGTTCATCGCCAACGGCGCGACCATGACCGATCCGGAGTCCGGTCCCGGATCGCGCCTGTTCGAGAATCTCGGTTCGCTGCAATTTCGCGACGTCACCGAGTCGACGGGAATCGATCTTCGACGCTGGGCCATGGGCGTCGCCGTCGGTGACTACGACGCCGATGGACACGACGACCTCTACGTCACCTGCTATGGGCCGAACGTGCTGCTGCGCAACCTCGGGGATGGTCGGTTCGAAGACGTCACCGAGTCGGCGGGCGTCGGCGATGAACGGTGGGGGACCAGCGCAGCCTTCGGGGATCTCGACAACGACGGCGACCTGGACCTCTACGTGGTCAACTACTTGCAGTTCGATCATGCCAACCCGCCACGGGGGGCAACCTACAAGGGCATCCCGGTCATGGCGGGTCCGCATGGACTGCCGGCGCAGCACGACGTGCTGTACGAGAACCTCGGCAATGGCCGCTTCCGAGACATCACGGAAGCCTCGGGCTGTCTTCCCGACGAGCCGGCCTTCGGTCTCAACGTCGCCATTCTGGATTTTGATCAGGACGGCAGGCAGGACATCTTCGTCGCCAACGACTCGATGGCCAATTTCTTGTTCCGTAATCTCGGCGACCTCCGGTTCGAGTCACGAGGCATGATCAGCGGCATCGCCGGAAACTATGACGGCTCGATGCAGGCCACGATGGGCATCGCCATCGGTGATCTCGACGGCAACGGATACCCGGACGTCTTCACGACGAACTTCTCCAGTGACACGAACACCGTGCACCTGAACCTCGAAGGGAAGTTCTTCGACGACCGAACCAAGACGTACGGTCTTGGGATGATCAGCCGGGCATTCCTTGGTTGGTCGTGCGGTCTCTACGACTTCGACCACGACGGCGACGAGGACCTGCTTCTGTTCAACGGCCACGTCTATCCGGAGGCGACCCTGGAAACAATGGATTCGGAGTACCAACAGACGCCGCTGCTGTTCGCCCGCGAGGGTCCGCGCTTCGAACTCGTGGGGCCGGAGGTGGCCGGGTCATGGTTGGGCGAGACGCACCGCGACCGTTCGGCGGTCTTCGCCGATCTCGACGGCGACGGTGACATCGACGTGATCGTGACCGAGTTGAACGGGCCGGTGCGCGTGCTCGAGAATCTCGCGTCGGGAGGTGCATGGGTCAACGTGCGCCTCGTGGATGACCGGCCGGGCGTCGGCAACCGCCATGGATTGGGCAGCCGAATCGAACTCAGCGCCGGAGATCGACGCCTCACGCGGTGGCTCTTCTCCGGCGGTGGCTTCCAATCGTCCGGGGCGCCGAGCGTTCACTTTGCGCTGCCCGAACCGGTCGCCGACGCCACGATCGAGGTCACCTGGCCCGACGGATACCGGCAGCAGGTGAAACCGGTTCGCTGGGGCGAGCGCCAGGTCGTCACTCGGGATGGCTAGTGGCGTTTCCAGTTCGAGCGTCGTGCGCTGGCTGACTGGAAGCGGCCCGAGTGCCGCCCCGCAGGCTCTTCGCTTTGGACCATGGCGCTGGCTCATGCTGCTCAGCGCCGTGGCGGTCTGCGGCTGCGCCCAGCCGCGGCCGCTGGCGATCGAGGAGATCGACGATCCCTCCCTGCTCCTCATCATGAACGCGCTGGAGGAGACGATTCGAGCCGCCAGGGAGGACCGCGACACGGCGTGGTTCTCGGGCCACCTGGGCAACGCGTGGGTCAATCTCTGGGGTGAACCCAACTACGGCTTGTGCTATCACTGGCAGGAGCTCGTGTACCACGGCGTGCTTCCCACCGTTCGCGAGGTTGGTTGGGAGGCGCGGGGCGTCCAGATCAATATCGGGACCATGAACGAGCATCACGCGGTGCTGATCATCGATCCGCAGCGCGTGGCGCTCGAATCAGGTTCTGGATGCGCCCGGCGAGCAGGATCTCAGCGTACGTGCTGGACGCCTGGCGCCGCGGTCGAGCGGACATCTACCACCTCGAGGACTGGCTCGCTTTGCCGTCCGCGATCCGGGTCCCGGCCCAGCTGGAAGATCTGCAGGAGTAGTGGGGCGGGTGGAGCCAGTTGGGCCCAACGGTCGAGGCGCGGCGACCTCACCCCCTGCTGCTCGGTTTCCTCATCGCGTTCTGGAGCACGCCATTCATGACCGCGGGTCACCTGCTCTTCGCCGCCGCGTTCACGACCTTCATCCTGATCGCTCTGATCTTCGAAGAGCGCGACCTCGTCGCCTTCCTGGGCGATGATTACACGAAGTACCGGCAGTACACGCCGAAGCTCGTTCCCAATCCTTGGCACGGCCGAAACTGAGAGTTCGCGGCGGGCAGGCACGGTATATGAGATCGGGGCAATCGATCAGCACGTGACCGCCGGGCCTCGATGAGGGCGCTCGACCCGAAGTGACGGGCTGCGAAGGCGTCCCCGACGCCGATGATGAGAATCCGCGTGTGTCTACGCATCTGCCTTGTCACTGGAAGACTCGGGGATGATCATCGCCCACTGGCGATCAGGCCGTCGACGCTGAAGCGACCCGGACCCGCGATCAACAGCGTGGCACACATGGCGAGGAACACCGTTGCGGTGAGACCGCTTTGGCCGATGTCCCCCTTGTGATAGATGAATGCGGCCACTCCCGTCACGACGCAGTTCGACAGCGCGGCAAGTCGAGTGCCCAGGCCGAGGATGATGAGGAACCCACCGAAGAACTCCGAAAGGACCGCCAGCCACGCAAAGAGAACGGGTACTGGAAAGCCGATCTTGGCGACATCGTCGATGAACCACTGTTGCGGTCCCCACACGCCGTTCTTCGGGAGGAATTTCTCGAAGACCGTCATGAACGCGAGTCCGACGACGATTCGGAGCAGTGCAAGTCCGACGTCGATCGTGGTCGCGTTTCCCCGGATGCCATGGGTCACCGTCCTGCGAAGTCTGCCCATCGTGTCCTCCGGTCGTGATTGCAAGCCCCTGCTCGGGCCTCACGAGCGACGGCAACCACGCACAGTTGATGAAAGTTCATAGATCAAGCGCGGTGAGTCCCGGATGATCGTCCGGACGTCGCCCGAGTGGCCAGTGATACTTTCGGTCGCTCTCCCCAATGGGAAGATCGTTGATGCTGGCGATGCGGCGTTGCATGAAGCCGTGCTCGTCGAACTCCCAGTTCTCATTGCCGTAGGAGCGAAACCAGTTGCCTGAGTCGTCGTGCCACTCGTAGGCGAATCAAACCGCAATCCGATTGCCGCAAAAGGCCCAGAGTTCCTTGATGACGATAGTCCAACTCCCTGTTCCACTTGTGGGTGAGGAATCGGACGATTGAGTCGCGGCCGGTGAGGAACTCCGAGCGATTCCGCCACACGCTGTGAAATAGTGTACGCGAGAGACACCCGTTCTGGGTCACGCGTGTTCCAGGCATCCTCTGCGACGCGCACCTTCTTGGCAGCGGAATCGACGTCGAACGGAGGAATCGGCGGCCGTGCGTTGTTTTCAAGTGTGTTCATTCGGGGCCGCTTTCATCATGAACAATGGCAAGACAGAGGCCGACCCGCAGGGCTGAACTCTACGGTGTGCGCTCGGCCGTCCAGACGGCCAAGAAGCCGCGACCCAGCGAGTTCGTCGTGCCCATGAGTCTCCCACCCTCCATGACGCCGGCCGTATTGTACGGACCAGATCCGTCTCTTGTGACGAACGCGAAGTGCAGCTCACCCCAATCCTTGTTGAGACGACCATTCTCGATCGTCGTTCCGTAGAATGTGCCTTCAAAGGTATTACCCTCGACCTGCGTCACTGCCAGCTCTTGGTAGTACGCCGCCGCATCCGGAGTCGATCGCAGGTCGACCTTCCACGTGCCGATGAGCTCATCTGGATTCGGAACGGAGTGTCGGCATCCCGTGGCGAACAGGCTCGCCAGGACGACGAGCAAGAGTCCTCGAAACAACTTCATCGCTTCTTTGCTCCACAGCCAAACCGTCCCGACTTCTTCGTCATGGGCTTCACCGCCTAGATGCAGCCCGATCTTCTCGAGGATTCGCGTCGACGCGTTGCGCTCGGGCAACGTATGGGCGACGACTTCTCGAACAGCACCAGACTGTACGGCTCGATTCAACAACTCCCTGGCCATCGCGGTCGCGTAACCCCGGCCCTCGAACTCAGGGAAAGTAGAATAGGCGATCTCGAAGGTGCCGTCAGCCTCCGGTCCACGCGTGAATCCGCATGTGCCGATAAGGTGCGCGCGGCACGCCGCCGTACTCGAGGCGTGGGTTTCGGGTCCTCGAGACGGCGACGGCCGCGGAAGTGTGCAACAGAAGGCTCGCGACGAATCCGGTCAGGCGGCGGTGACGACCTCCAGCCGCTCCTGGCAGCTGAT
Organism: uncultured Planctomycetota bacterium; assembly: GCA_963697235.1. GTDB lineage: Bacteria > Planctomycetota > Phycisphaerae > Phycisphaerales > SM1A02 > CAVONJ01. The sequence goes on along the minus strand of CAVONJ010000012.1, from coordinate 61,465 downwards.
GCAGCGAAGGGAGGTCGGGCGTGCGCTGAGCCGCATCAGCGAGATCTGTTCCTCGCAGTCGATGCACGTACCGTACGTTCCAGTGTCAGCCAGATGCAGGGCTTGTTTGATCTCGTACATGGCCGTTTGCTGCAGGTGCATCAGTCGTGGCGGATCCTCATCTTCGAACGTGTACCAGTGCGTGTTGTAGAGACGGCTGAACTCGGCCCGCAGGGCACGGACGAGCTTCCTCAGTTCGGTGCTTCGGTTCTTCACGGGGTAACTCCTTATCCGGGCCGCGTGTATCGAGCGACGACTCGAAGTGCCCGACAGAATGCCTTTACGCAATGGGCGTGCCAGACCGCAAACCCAGGTTTCAGGGCATTGGGGAGCCGTCGAGCGCGGTGCACTGACCATTCGGTGGCCAGGTGTGGTCAGGATCTGGTCAAGGCGATAGCCCGAGATCGCTGATCTTCTTCCTCAGCGTTGTTCGGCTGATTCCGAGCAGTTCCGCTGCCGCCGAGCCGTTGTTGTGGGTCTGTTCGAGGGCGGCCGCGATCAGAGCCGCCTCGAGTTCCGCCACGACGCTCGAATGGATCTTCCCGGGCTCGCCTGTCCGAATCGCGCAGCGAACGAAGTCCTCGAGATGAGGCGCGGTACTGGTGTCAGTGGGGCCGGCCGGGCGGAATGCCGTGCCGACCGGATCGGGAAGATGCTCCACCTGCAGCACCTGGCCCTTCGCCACGGTCAGAGCGGACTTGATGACGTTCTCGAGCTCGCGAACGTTCCCCGGCCAGGAGTACATGAGTAGAGCCCGCACCGCCTCGGGCGAGAATGACAGGACGCCCGTCCTGAACTCGTCCCGCACGCAGTTGACGATGTGGTGCGCGAACAGGACGACGTCGACCTCGCGATCGCGTAGCGGCGGCATGTGGATGACCGCGACCTTCAGGCGAAAGTACAGGTCTGCGCGGAACTGTCTCTTCGCAACCAGATCGTCCAGCGACTGGTGTGTCGCGGCGATGATCCGAACGTCGCTGCGGATCGTTTCATTTCCGCCGACCCGCTGGAACGACCGGTCCTGAAGTACGCGCAGCAGCTTGGATTGCGTGGCGAGTGGCATGTCGCCGATCTCGTCGAGAAACAGGGTGCCGCCGTCGCACGCTTCGAACCGACCGACACGTCGCCTTTCGGCACCGGTGAACGCCGCCCTTCTCATGTCCGAAGAGCTCGCTTTCGAGAAGGCTCTCCGGAATCGCCGCGCAATTGATCGCCAGCAGCGGTTCGTGTTCCCTGGCGCTGTGCTCATGGATCGCCCTGGCGACCAGCTCCTTGCCCGTACCGCTCTCGCCCGTGATGAGCACGTTGACGTTCTGCGGTGCGACGAGGCCGATACGCTTGTAGACCTCCTGCATCGCGGGCGATTGGCCGACCATACGGTCGCGTGGGGACATCGCCGGCGGCACGTCGGCATTCGGTACGGCGATGTTCGTCCGCGCGACCTCGATCGCCCGCCTGAGTCGCGCTTCGACGTCGTCCGTCTGTAGCGGAGAGACGAGGCAGTCGAATGCGCCGTGCCGCATGGCCTTGATCATCTGGTCGCTCTGCCTCGGATCGACGACAACAAGCCGGTATAAACCCGGCCGGGCCCGCTGCAGCTCATCGGACCTGTCGTAATCGCACACGACAACGTCGACGTCGGTCTCCTCCGACGGGGGCCGCATGCCGCCGACGTCGTCGACCACGACGAGATCAACGCCGATGCGTCCGCACGCTGTCTTGACGGCGTGGACCGTCAAATTGTCGTCGCTGACGCAGAGGATCATGCCAATCACCCAGGGTCGTCCCATGGACCATCGCGCTCATCGGTGCGCGAAGAGACCATAGTATCCTTGGTCTCCCCCGACGAATCGGGGGCGACCGTCACGGGCTCGGCGACAGCCGCCTTGATGGCCAGCCAGGGGACCGCAGGCTTTTCAAGGAGTCGCCAGCAGCAGTGTGAATCGACAACGTGCGAGCTCGAACGAACAGTCAGCGGCACTTGGCATCACGGCAGCCGCGTAGTTGAACTCGTAGCTGTGTTTGCCCTCGGCAACGATGATCTTGAACTCACCGACCAAGCCGACAAGCTCACCAGTCCCAGAATCTGGCACTACCGTGACTGTGAGAGAGGGTGAACCTCGATTCATTGACCCAGAGTGCTGAAGCACGAAGCTCCCCGCACGCCCATTCAGTGTTCCCTCGACTCGCTCGATGGCCACGTACCCAGCCGAGCCCTTGGTGTCTGTCATGGCACTCAGCATCTGACCTTGCGTCGTTGCGACGAGATCACCGCATATCTGCTTGTCGATTGACATGCGCCCAACTTGGATCCCTCGGGCTGACCTTCTATGGGCTGCGGGTCCAGCTTGACAACGAATGTGCCTTTCGCGTGATGTGTCATGTGCAGTTCCAAGTGACGAGATGCTGAACGCCGTTCGCGGCTGCAAAGCGCCTCGGCCTCTCGAGAGACGTCCAGAGTCGACAAGCCCTCGGTGAGTTGAAGTTGCCGGGCGGATTGCTCAGGGTCGCCTTCGAAGTCTGGATTCAGGATTCGCATGCCAACGCATGGTAACGATTGCCGAAGCTTCTTGACGAATCCTCCCGCCAGACGGTCATGATGAAGCCTGTGAGGAGGCTGGCGGTTCGCTTACAGAGAATACCAGCCCGTCGGGATCGACGTACTTCGCGATCCGCGCCAAATGTCTCGGTTGGCTCCTGCTCGCACCGCACACTCTTCTCGATCATCCGCGCGTGGAACGCATCGAGGCTTGCGACCTGGAAGCCCGCCCGGCACGACCCGGCCGCCTCCATACCCTGGCGGTCGCGCGATAAGGCGGGCTCCTCGCTCTTGTGGAGCGCGAACGTCGCCCCTTCAGTGGCGAACTCCGTCCATTTCGGCGTCTCGAATTTCAATGGCATTCCGAGCACGTCGCGGTAGAACGCCACGGATCGCGCCATGTCGCTGACAAAGACGATGCTGTATCCGACGCGCAGGTCATGGGCTCCCTTCGCCTGCCCGGCCGTCTGCCGCCGTCACGTGAATGCCCCGGGCGTCGCCGCGCGAAGCCCTTTGGCAATCGGCGCAGTGAGTGTATCCGTGATCAAAGTCGTGAGCGCGGGAGGAACCGTCGGCATCACGCCCTCCGTCGTGGTCCGTCAGCTTGAGCGCATGGTTAGAGATCTGTTGACGCGACAGCCCCGGTGCGTCTTGCGATGAGCCACCGAATGCCAAGAACGGGCATCCATGCGATGATAACGAGCACCCAGTACGTGAGCCAGTTGCCGAGGAAGCCTCGCCAGAGGACGTGCATGGGCAACAAAGTGTCCCCGAACATTGGGACCGCTCCCTGATACGAAACAGACAAAGCGTGCGGCTTGGCTGGATGCCGATGTCGGAGAGCATACTCGGGTGGCAAGCCGTGCTCGACGCGGATTCCTCTCAACGCAGGGCACGGCCACCCGATATCGAACACGAATGATCGCTGCCAACGGATCGTCTCGAGCGGCACCGCAGCGGAAGGATGTTCCGGAGTCATGTACACGCGTGTATCGAGACCGAACTTCGAGTGCGTGCCAACGAGTGTCTGGCCCGAAGCGAGCGCGCCGTCAGGCTTCTGCCAAGGTGCGGGAGAGACACGGTTGGCGAGCGAGAGCGAGGCGAGGCGGACGATGCGTGGTGTAGACGTAACTGCGATGACCCACGCTGTGACGATCGTAACGAGCAGGGCCATCGGCAGGCTTACGACTATCAGTCGCAGGATTGCTCGTTTGGGACGCATCGAAGCTGCCTGACAGTTGAGCTAAGCTGCGGGTTCGTGCGTGGTCCGCTACGCCGATGATACGGCGCAGGTGATGGGTCGGCATCGGCACGACTGTTCTCTACAACCTAAGCGAACCACGGAATCCTCTCGCAGCATAGTACGATTGTGCGCCATTGTGATACACAAAGACGCAGCCGTAACGCCGATCGCAAAACAAGGCGCCTCCAAGTGTCCTAATCTCAGACGGCGTTGCTACCCAGCTCGAAGTCTTCGTATCGAATTCGCCAAGTTCTTGTAACTGGCGATACTGCCTTTCGGTCAGAAGCTCGATCCCCATGCTTGATGCAAGATCGACGGCGCTGCTTGTTGGCTTGTGCTCCTTTCTTGCATCAAGCGCAGCGCGGTCGTAGCAAAGACTTCTGCGGCCTTTCGGGCTCTCTGATGAACAATCGACAAATATGTACTCATCTGCATCGTCATCGTAGCCAACGACGTCGGGTTCGCCGCCCGTGCGTTCCATCTCGTGAAGAGCTCGGAGCTTCTCGGCATTGGCTTCCAACCGCTCTTGCACGTGAGCCCAGTCAATGCCTTGATGTCGGTGCGCGTTCTTCTCAAAGCGGGCTCTGAGTGCTTTCATGAGGTGGGCGCGTTGTTCTGCATTCATTTGCACTGCCCTTCCATCCAAAATCGCCGGAGCTGCCGCTCTTCGCCGACTCTCGCCGAACGGATGAGCGAAGCTAGCGGGCCCATGGGTGGTCTGCTACGAAGATGATAGAACCAGGCGGCCGGCGACACGACTCGCGTCGTGGCTCTCAGCGAGAGCGCTTGGTTGGGCAGCGTCCTCCGTTGGCGGCTGTTCTGTTGGGCGGCATGGCGGATCGAAACGATCTCGCGATTGCAGCGTTTGCTTAGGCGACGGTTGCGTGCCCGCACTCGGGACAGCGCCTCGCGTGCGGGGTCGCGGACAGGGCGTAGCCACATGCAAGGCAGAGCTGCCAGCGCTGTCGATGACGGCGATTGGCCCAAGGGGAAGCGAGGAACGCTCCAGCGGAGACCAATGCAAAGAAGAGCAGGATGTATCCCAGGATTACTCGGGTGTCGCGAGGAATGTTGCCGGCGAGAAGCGCGCTCTGGGAGACGCCGCGTATCGGAAGGAGCGGGAACACGCTGCCCCACAAATAGAGAAGGGCGAGCAGCACGGCGACGACAAGGTAAACCCGCACTCGGAACCGGCTTGAGTTCATTGAGAAACTCGCTCGACGGCGACGCCAGATACACCGCGCTCTCCGTTGAGAGCGTGTGCGGCCTCGAGTGCAACGCTTCGCGCCCTAGCCCGCATTTCTCACCACCATCTGCTGCGGCGGTGTAGACCGCCCGCTGGCGGCGTCGCTTTCGACACATCGAGGCGTTGAAGGCATGACAAGCCGTCTCCGCCTCGATGGCCTCATCTCCTTGCCAGCGAACGTTCTACGCACCCTCACGACGATGTTGGTGAGAAATGCGGGCTAGCTCCTGCGCTGATGGCGACATGCACACCAGCGCGGTGGATATCTACAGTTTACTTCGACTTACGGCAGGCAGGTGCCCCACGCGTTGATCAGGGTGATCAGATCGGTCACGTTGACCAGGTTGTCGCCGTTCAGATCCCCTACGCACGTTTCGCCGACGCACGCGGTCCATTCCGCCACGCGGCTCGCCAAATTCGTCCCGGCCGCGCTGAACGTACCGCCGACGTACAACTTCCCATCCACCACGGCCAAGGCGTTCGCGTCGTTGTTCAGCCCGAGCCCAAACGGCCCCCACTCCGAGCCGTTCCATTGCGCCATCCGGAGGAGGTTGATCGTGGAACTGCCGGTCGAGCCGAAGATCCCGCCCGCCGCGAGGTTGCCATCGAACACCTCGAGCGAATAGACCTGGTTGTTCAGGCCGCCGCCCAGGTCGGACCAGCTGCTGCCATCCCAGGCGGCGACGCGGTTGGCGCCACCACCGCCAGCGGTCGTGAAAGCGCCGCCCGCGATGAGCGAGCCGTTGTACGTCACCAGGTCATAGCAGATGTTGTTCAGGCCACTCCCCAGGGCTTGCCACGAAGTGCCGTCCCAGGCCGCAGTGCGGTTGCGAGCGAAAGGGCCCGATTGCGTGAAGTCGCCGCCAGCGATCACCTCGGTCTGAAAGACGTGGAGCGTGCGAACGCTGTTGTTGAAGCCATCACCCATCGCGGTCCAGCTCGAGCCATCCCACTGGGCGACGCGGTCCGCGGGGTTTCCGTCGGCGGTGGTGAAAGCCCCACCGGCAAACAGGGCGTCCCCGAGGGCGACCAGACCATAGACCGTGTTGTTGAATCCGTCGCCGATCGGGCTCCACGTCGAGCCGTCCCATCGGGCAATGCGGTTCGCCGGGCTCCCGCCCGCAGTCGTGAACTGTCCGGCTGCGACAAGGTCCCCCTGGTACACCGTCAACGCCCGGACGGTGCTGTTCACCCCATCTCCCAGGGGCTCCCAGCTCGATCCGTTCCACAGCGCGATGCGGTTGACGAGGAGATCGGCAACCTGCGTGAATTGCCCAGCGACGACCAAGTTGCCGTTCCACTCCGTAGCGGCAAAAATCGAGTTGTTCGCTCCGGCCTGGAGCGGCCCCCAGTCGTTGCAATCGACGCCAGCGATCGCCGCCACGCTGAGAAACTGTGCAGCAAGTGTACCGGCCGCGATTGCCAAGCAATGAGACTGACTTCGATTGAGCATGATGTTCTCCTTCATCCTCGATGCCTTGATGAGCCTACAGGGCGTTCAGGGATCCGAAGCGCCAGCCGAATCTTCACCAGATTGAACCAAGGTGTCAAGAATGGAGCGGCATGCCTCCGCCGAAGTATCGCGGAAGCTCATGAGATAGGGAGGATCTGCCGCCGGGTTGGTCGAGACTGCTCGCGGAGGACCCGTCGGCGCGCGACCACCGTCGTGGCCCGTCAGCTTGAGCGCTCGTTCATGCGATCGTTCCACTTGCGCTTCTTCTATGGTGTGAATTCGACCAGCATCCGCATCGTTTCGACCTTGAGGCCGTCCTCCCGCATCGATCTCTTCCCCTCGTCGGACGCGAGCAACTCATAGAATTGTGCCATGTCGGGTATCTCCGCCATGACGCCCGCAGAGCCTCCCATCATTTCGCATCGCGGCGGCCCTGCCGTCGCCTCCTTCGCACGGCCATCTGCACCAAGCACTGTTAGGTGGCACCGCGCCGGAGTCAGCCCGGCGACTCCCTCCGAGAGGACGACGCGGCATCGAAACCCACCCCGACGCTCGGTCGTGGCCCAGGCACAAGTTGCTTCGGCGTGAGCCAGCGAACATCGACAGCGAAGCACGCGCTCAAGCCCACGGCGTACGCGAGGATATCCAGAGGGTCGAAGGTCCCTCGAGTGATCGCCAGGGGAGTCCCTGAGAAGTCGAAGAGCTGGGCCCACTCCCAGACAACACAGCCGACAAACACGACGATGAGTGCACGCCACTGGCTCATCTTCGCGCGGCCCATGCGAGCCATGAGGTAGATCCAAGGCGGTGCGAACAGGTCAGCGCCGTAACTGGTGAGCACTCCAGCATTGACCCCATACATCTGCATACCGCCAATGCCCACAAATACGGCGACGAAATACAGGCTCAACAGAATGCCGAATCGCTTGGAACTCACGATTGATGATTGACGCTGTCAGTCAGGCGGCTTATACGAGACGAATGCTGCGAGGCGTTCTGGCATGGGCAAGATGCGGGGTGACCAGCGATAGCCGGCCGGCGTTCGAATGGGAAGCCAGCGTCGATAGAAGTGAAGGAAGAACGCTACCCGGAACGGACCCTCCAACTGTGGTGGAGTATCGAATGTGGAGAGCAGCGTCGAACCGTCGGCAGACAGGTAGTGCTCTGAGTAAGGAGCCTGGCCAGCAAGGGGCTGGCGAAAAGAATCGATCGTGAAGCCGGACGGCCACGAAGCGACATAGAACTCGCAAAGAACCAAGGACGCGATCGCGGCCTTAAGCGCACGTTCGCCGGCAGCGCGCTCGAACCGTGTGCAATGCTCAGAGGGGAACCGAAGCGCCACGGACTCGGCTACGACCTCGGGGCTCACACTGACTCGGTAGACGGCTATGAGCTCAAGATGGGCGGGCATTGGAGTCAAGCTGCGAAGAAGATACACAAGAGGCGTATAGGGACTAGCTTGGCCGTCCGCCGATGCACCTAACGAATGGTGCTAAGCTGCGGGCCCATGGGCGGGAGATGCGAAAGTCCCTTCCGCTACGGCGATGATACGGCGCAGGCGAGGCTCGGCATAGGCGTGAAGGCAGGAGTGATTGATGCCGAGCCGGTCGCCGATTCGATACGCCTCGGTGGCCCGTCAGCTTGAGCGCTTGGTTAGGTAGCCGTCGACCGAGAGAGGGCCTTGGCAATGTCGGAGTCGACAAGCCAGGGGACGAGGATGAGGCCAAGACCGAAGATGAGGCTCAGGCCGACAGCGAGTATGGCCTGGCGTATTGCGTAGTTGCTACCGAAGGCGCGAGCGCCCGCCTGATAGAGAAACGCCAGCGTCGGGACCGCCAGAGCCAGCGAAATGACGGCTATCCAGGGCGAGATGAAGAAGATCAGCAGTAGGCTGACCAGGAAGAGGCGGTGGCAAGCCCGCATTCTGCGCAACGCCGGTCGTGCCCCTCGACGTCGGCAACACGTGGACCTGCGTGATGCGTTCGTGGGACGACCACACTCGGGACATCTTCTCGCGCTTCGAGATGCGGAGAGGTCATAGCCGCAGCGATCACATTCAAGATGGGCGCTCATCGTGAGCATGCTGTGCAAGGCTGCCTAAGGACCACGCTTCGGGGCGGGCCGCCGGCGACGACCCTCCGCCCACAGAGACAACATCGAATGGTAGCCGGATTGGGCCGGCGTCCGCCGGACGTCCGGCGGATGGGCGTCCGGGCGCGCAGTGGGCGACCCGTCTCCTGCCGCGTTTTGTTAGCCGACTGGTCGGATGGGCAGGCCGCGTCCGCACTCCGTACACGACGTGGCGAGACCCATCGGATGGCCGCATGATGGACACCGCCCGCGCGCCCGCCTCCAACGTTGACGCGCGACTGCAACGGCGCTAACGGCTAGACCGAGGAGCACAGAGTACACGGCGGTGTTGATCACGAAGCCGAGCAAGATGGGGCGGACGGGAAGGAGCCTAGGCATGCCAAGTGAGTCGCGGATGCCGGCCACAGCGAACGCCGAGCGCGCCCGGACGGTAAAGGCGCCTCCCGAGGGCGCGCTGTTGTTGATGGCAACTTCGGGATAACAGACGAGTGACCGCATTGGCCAACCGCGAGCCTCTTCGTACAACATCGGATCACCGAACACCTCGATCTGTGCCTCCCAGGCTGCTGAGTTGACGACGTCGTCAGGAGAGGGGGGTGTCGAGGCAAGACTCCAGTATGGAATCACGTCGTCGAGTTGTGCTGCCTGTGCTCGCGGGATCGGTCGGCGCCGTATTGACGTCGTCGCGAAGAGCTCCTTGACGCGTACATCCCAGCCGGGATCCTGCGGAGTCGAGAACCCGACCCTTGAGTTACCGTCGTGCAGGTATGGATCCACGGATAGCGCAGAACACCACGCGACGCAGACGTTGATGACGACGCCGAGAACGACGAACAGTAACGATGCGAGGAGGAACCGCTTCATGGAAGTTAGGCGAAGTCGGCCTAGCGAATGGAGCTAAGCTGCGGGCCCATGGGTGGTCCGCTTCGGCGATGATACGGCGCCTGACCGACGACTCGGAGTGTTCCCTTGGGCAGATGTTCTACTATGTATAGCGACCCATTCTGACTCATGTCGAAGTACAGGACGGTGAACGTGTGACCCGAGCAGGTCGTCTCGATCTTGCGCATGCTATCAAGGGGCTGCAAATCCCAATTGCTCAGATAGGCGGCCTTGCGCCACTCTGTACGAATGTGATCCCACACTTCTTGCATGGAGCCGAACTCGTGGGGCTGCTCACACCCCACGGCAATGGCGACAAGAATCGCGGCAACAAATCTGATCGACTCGTTCATGTGCTTGGGCCAACGGACAGAGCTTCACCGAAGCCGTCTAACGAATGGAGCTATGCTGCGGGCCCATGGGTGGTCCGTTACGGCGATGATACGACAGAAGGTGAGGCTCGGCATGGCTGCGACGTCAGGAGCAGCTGATGCGAGTCGGCCGACGCCGCGTCCGCCTCGGTGGCCCGTCAGCTTGAGCGATTGGTTAGGTGGCGGCCGAACCTGAGCGTTCTGCTTGCTTTGCGCGACACCGATCGAGTTGGCGACGGCCGGGACATCGCGTGTGGGGCCAGCAGGCAGGGAAGCGGATATGATGGCAGTGCAATGAAGAACGAATATACCGCAGTCATTCGGCGCGACGGCCAGTGGTGGATTGGCTGGATCGAAGAGATCCCTGGTGTCAATTGCCAGGGAACGACACGCGAGGAGTTGATCGCGAATCTCGAGTCGGCGCTTGAGGAAGTGCTTGCCATGAATCGCGACGACGCCCGGCGTGCGGCGGACGATGACTTTGAGGAAATCAGGATCTCGGCGTGAAACGCCGGAAGTTGCTCGCGCATCTGGAGACGCACGGCTGCGAGCTCTTGCGCAAGGGCGCCAAGCACTCCTGGTGGCACAACGCTGCTACAGGCGCTCGGTCAGCCGTGCCGCGGCCCACCGGGTGGTCTGCTACGGCGATGATACGGAGAAGGCGAGGCTCAGCATAGGCGCAACGTCAGGACCGACTGATGCGGAGCCCTCGGCGACGCGACCTGCCACCTCGGCCCGTCAGCTTGAGCGCGTGGTTAGGCGGCACTCTCTCCCGAGCCTGCGTCGCTGCTCATGTTGCGCAGTGCTTGCTCACGCCTCTTCAGTTGGAGCCACCGCTCAACTCGGCAATGGGCTGCATGATCGAAGCTGGCCCGAATCCGGGACAGGAAGAAGAAGAGCATCGCGAGCGACATGAACCAGAGTGGAGTTAGTGGTTCAAGCTCTGCAGCGGGGTCTACCGAGGCAGCCGCAAATGCGACGCATGACAACGCACCGAGTGTTGGCCAAAGGCCGAAGGCGGGGAGATCGGGAACTTCTAGCTGTCGCTTTCCGGAAATCGCCGCATCGAGTTGCCGCAGTTGTGGGCCAAGGGTTGGGTTCTTGCTGTTCGCAATAACCAGTTGCGGTCGTTCGATCTCCATCCTGTTACCGCAAGCTCCTGTGCTGCCTGGCCCGAGTGCTTCATGTCAGGGTACCTGCGAAGACCCCACTTGGTTCCCGCGATTGGGCGAAGTCTCGCCGCCGAGAGCATCAACGCCGATTGGCCGTCTGGGGGTTATCCACGACTCGGGTTCGATGACGATGTTCAAGTGCGTCTTGTTCGATGAGCAGTCAGTGACGGGCCTTTGGACGTTCTGGCCTCAGGGACCATCGTGTCAAACTGAGGCGCAGAAGTCAGGCGGTCATGCGCTCAAACCCGAATCCTGATCCAAACGGAAGGTGAGAGAACCGGGTAGTGCGCCTGTACCCATTTCTGTACCACGTGGAGGGTGAGTTGCCGAGTTCCATCCGGCCTTGACCTCCCGACTCGAAGTTGCAACGAACTCTCTTCGGGCCAGGTTGCCCAACGATCCGAGGTTCACCCGGCCTGCCCGATGTGCATGCCGTGATCATGCCACAATCAAACTTATCGAAGAGGATCGCAATCGCCGAGCACGAAGTTGGTCTCGATGCGAAGACTCGAACCGGGCCGGTGCCTTTCGGCAAAGTACAGTGACAGTATGTACGCTTCGCCGTGCGTAAGTCCAAGGCGGTCCAGGTGGACGTACTGTTCGGTCGCGTTGTGGATGCCACCAAGATCGACAACGAGTTGCCCATCGACGTACACCCAAAGGTCATCGTCGGCTCGAAACTGCAGAAGCTGGTCTCCTTCGGCGTCGTAGTCGAACTGGACAAGGAGCTCCACAGTGAAGTGGAAGTTCCGGTCCGGTTCACCGCCAGGATTGCCGTAGAGTTCGTCCTCGATCGGGAAGAATCCACCAAGCTCGATGTACTCTGTTACCTCTTCGCTGTCGAAGAGGTAATGACCGTTCGCCTGACGCCAGAAGATCATGTGGAGCGGTGCTGACCGATTGGTCTCGGGAACGTCCATGAACCATGAATCGAAAGATACGCCGGACTCGATGCCTCCGGTACTCATGCCGCCAACCACCCCGGGAATGTCGCCTTGCGCCGGGTCGTAGAGCAGATAGCAGATCCCTGTATGCCTTCGTTAGTCCTCAGCGGCTGGAACTGATCGACCAGAAGCTCAAGGCGGGGGCTTGGAATGCGGCGAATCATCTGTTGAATAACATCAATCGTGAATTCAAGCTGATTCAACGGCATGCAAGGCAGAGACTGGCTCAACAGCTACAGCGCAGCCTCGATGAGGTGGCCTGGCCGATCGGGTCTCCGCACGACCTTCGGAAGACCTACGGCAATACGATGAAGCGGCACGTCTCTGCGGACGTACTGCAGAAGCTCATGTGACATACGGATATCAGCACCACCATGAAGTTCTACACGAGCACAACGGATGACGATTCGTTGCGTGTCCGGAACGCCCTGGCCGCCGAATTCGGAACGGTTCAGGACACAATTAGGACACACTCGGCTTCGGCGACCCCAAATCCCATCTCCTCGGTCGCCAAAAACCGTGTTCCCGCTACCATGAATGCGGATTGCGCTCGTAGCTCAGTTGGATAGAGCACCGGTTTCCTAAACCGGGGGTCGCAGGTTCGAGTCCTGCCGGGCGCATTCGGGGGATCTCGAGACGGCACGAAGACACCGCCGACGGAGTGCGCACCATGAGCATGTTGACCAAACCGAGGGGAGCCTTCCGGGCGATGAGCACTGTGGCCGTGCATGCGGGGGAACCGGTGCCGCGGATCTGCGGTGCGGTCAGCATGCCGATCTTCCAGTCCGCGAACTACCTCCACGAGGGCACGAGCGATTACCACGCCACCACGTACGTCCGCCTCAGCAACACGCCCAACCATGAGGTCGTCGAGGCCAAGCTGGCGGCGCTCGAGAACGCGGAAGCCGCGCTGGTCGCGGCGAGCGGTATGGCCGCCATCGCGACCGCGCTGCTCAGTGTGCTTCGGGCCGGTGATCACCTGCTCGCCATCGATTGCCCTTACGGCGGGACCCGCAACTTCGTCACCGGTGATCTGCCGAGGCTGGGCATCGAAACCACCTTCATCGACGGGAACGACCCGGCGGACTGGGAGCGGAAGCTCCGCCCGAATACCAAGGCGATCTACGTCGAATCGATCACGAACCCGCTCATGCAGGTTCCCGACCTGCGGGCCGTGGTCGACTTCGCCCGGACCCACAAGCTGGTGAGCATGGTCGACAACACCATGGCCAGCCCCGTCAATTTCCGGCCCTGTGCGTTCGGCTTCGACCTGTGCCTGCACAGCTGCACGAAGTACCTCAACGGGCACAGCGACATCGCCGCCGGCGCCGTGATCGGCCAAGCCAGGCTCGTCTCCGCCGCGGAGCATCTGCTCAGCCACCTTGGCGGCAGCCTCGATCCCCACGCCTGCTTCCTCTTGCAGCGGGGCATCAAGACCCTCGTGTTGCGCGTGAACCATCAGAATCGCAGCGCCGCCCGCATCGCGAGCTTCCTGGCGGCGCATCCTGCGGTGGCCACGGTGCACTACCCCGGCCTCACCAGCGATCCCGGTCACGCGCGGGCGAACGATCTGTTTGAAGGCTTCGGGGGAATGATGAGCTTCGAGCTGCACGGGGGCGTCGAAGCCGCTGAGCGATTCCTGGAGCGGGTGACCATTCCCCTCCATGCCGCGAGTCTGGGCGGTGTGGAGTCACTGCTCGTTCGCCCCGCGGTGACCGCGTACGCCGGCGTTCCGGCGGCGGAGCGCCGGCGGCTTGGCGTGACCGACGGCCTGATCCGCTTCTCCGTGGGCATCGAGGACACGGACGAGCTGATGGCCGACCTCGGCCGCGCCCTTGATCACGCATGATGCTCGTCCTCTGATGCACACTCGATCGACGTCTCGTACCATGGCGATTCGCAACGAGTCCGGCCGCCCGACGGCCACACCAGCGAGGATTCAATCGTGAGCCATCCCCTGTTCGATCGACATCGCCAGACCATCGACGACGCGGTCAAGGCGATCCATGCCCGCACCTACTGGAGTGCCTACCCCGAAGTTCCCAGCGGCAAGATCTACGGCGAGAACGCCAAGACCGACGCGCAACAGGCGTTCGATGCGCGCTTGAACAAGCCCTTCGTGATCGATCAACCGGGCACGGTCGGCACGGTCGGCGAAGAGGTCTCCCCGTACGGCATGACGCTGGGCATCACCTACCCGAAGGCCGATCTCGATGTGCTCCTGCCCGCCGCGGCCAACGCGATGCACCGGTGGAAGCGGGCGAGCATTGAAGCCCGAGTCGGCGTGTGCCTCGAGATCCTGCACCGGCTCAACCAGCGCAGCTTCGAGATGGCCCTGGCCGTCATGCACACGACCGGTCAGGGGTTCATGATGTCCTTTCAGGCCGGCGGTCCCCATGCGCAGGATCGGGGACTCGAGGCGCTCGCCTACGCGCTGGAAGAGATGCGCCGCTGCCCCGGCCACGTCACGTGGCAGAAGCAGGTGTCCAAGACCGACGTCGTCACGCTCAGCAAGAACTACCGCATCGTGCCCCGGGGTGTCGCGGTCACCATCGGCTGCTCGACCTTTCCCACCTGGAACGGATACCCGGGAATCTTCGCGAGCCTCGCGACGGGCAACGCGGTCGTGGTCAAGCCCCATCCCGGCGCCGTGCTCCCGCTGGCGATCACCGTGGAGATTGCACGGCAGGTGCTCGATGAACAGGGCTTCGATCCGAACCTGGTGACCCTCGTCGCCGACACCGCCGCGGATCCGATCACCAAGACGATCGCGCAGCGCCCCGAAGTCGCCATCATCGACTACACGGGTGGCAGCGACTTCGGCAGCTGGCTCGAGAAGAATGCACCCCACGCGATGGTCTTCACCGAGAAGGCCGGCGTCAACTCGGTGGTGCTCGACAGTCTCTCCGATCTCAAGGCGGTGACCGGCAATCTCGCGTTCACGTTGAGCCTGTACTCGGGCCAGATGTGCACGACCACCCAGAACATCTTCATCCCACGGCAGGGGATCCGTGTGAATGGCGATCAGCTGAGCTTCGAGGATGCGGCGGGAGCGATCGTCAAGGCGATCAACTGGCTGCTCGGCGATCCCCAGCGGGCGACGGAGATCCTCGGCGCGATTCAGAATCAGCGCACGGCGGAGCGTGTGGAGCAGGCGAAGCGAGAGGCCGAGAAGGCCGGATCCGCCATCCTTCGCGAATCGGAGCCGATCGCGAACGAGAAGTTCCCCAAGGCGCGCGTGCTGAGCCCGCTCATCGTCCAGGTCGATGCCAAGGACGAGGCGCAGTACATGCGGGAGATGTTCGGCCCGATCGTGTACATCGTCGCCACCGACGGCACCGAGCAGAGCATTGAGCTCGCCGCCGAGGCAGGCCGGCGGTGCGGCGGCATCACCTGCGGTGTCTACTCCACGAACGCGGGCGTTGTGGAGAGCGCCGAGGATGCCTTGCTCGATGCCGGCGTGCCCGTCTCCTTCAATCTCACCGGCCAGATCTACGTGAATCAGGCCGCGGCCTTCAGCGACTTTCACGTGAGCGGGGCCAATCCCGCGGGCAACGCGACGCTCTGCGACGGCGCGTTCGTGGCGCCGCGGTTCCGGGTCGTGCAGAGCCGCTCGCTCGTTCCCCAGCCGGCGGAAGCCCATGCCGGCGTATGAGTTCGAGGGCATCCGACCGGTCGTCGATCCCACCGCGTTCGTGCATCCGACGGCCGTGCTCATCGGCGACGTCATCATCGGCGCGGGCTGTCTCGTCGGTCCGGGCGCGTCGCTCCGCGGCGACATCGGCCGCCTCACGCTTCGGGCCGGTTCGAACGTGCAGGACAACTGCGTCGTGCACTGCTTCCCGGGCAAGGACGTCGTCATCGAAGAAGACGGACACGTCGGCCACGGCGCCGTCCTGCACGGCTGCACGGTCGGACGCAACGCCCTGATCGGCATGAACGCGGTGATCATGGACGACGCGGTGATCGGCGAAGACAGCTTCGTCGCCGCGATGGCGTTCGTGAAGGCGGGCACGGTCGTGCCGCCTCGCACGCTGGTGGGCGGCGTACCCGCCCGCGTTCTGCGGGAGCTACGCGACGAAGAGATCGCCTGGAAAGCGGAAGGGACCGGCGTCTACCAGATCCTGGCGCACCGCTACCTCGCCACGGCGAGGGAAGTGACGCCGCTCACCGAGGTCGAGTCCTCGCGACCGCGCGTGCCGGAACTCGTGTACCGGCCCAAGCACGAGGCAGGCGACGCCGGTTGATGGAGCGGGAGAGCAAGTTGCGAGCAAAGAGGCTGCGGCTCGATCGTTCAATCGCGCCGGCCGACGCCCGGCGGTCCTTCGCGCTGCTCGTAGCCGACCGGAATGCCGTGGATCATCTTGTCGACGGCGCGGCCGATGTGGTAGACGCCGAAGAGTACCATCGGCCCGAAGATCAGCGTGAAGAAGATCAGCTTGATCCGCCGTTGCGACGGGCTGTTGGGCACCGGTGGGGCGTTGTGCAGTGGGTGGGTGGTGGAATCGGACGGCGTCTTCATCGTGGTAAGTCCTGCGTTCAGCGATACTGTAGTCACTCCGCTCCGACGATTCGCTCCAACGCTCGCCGACGATTCAGAGATCACCGGCGCCAGGGACGCCGCGATCGATAGAGCGCCAACTGCTCCTCCAGCTCGTCGGTCAACTCGGACCGTCCCTGTGCCTTGGCCAGCGCGATCGCCTGTTCCAGGGTGGCCGCGGCGTCGTCATACGCGCTGAGCTCGGCCTGTGAAGCGGCCAGGAGCTGCAGCATGTGCGGGCTTTGGCCGTTCGTGGCGTGCACGAGCTGTTCGGCGAGCGTGAGCGCGGCCGCGCCGTCTCGCAGCTGGTCCTGATCGCTCGTCGCGAGCAAGCGCGCGAGCCGGAAACCCGCCTTGAGCCGGGTCTCATCGTTGCGCGCCTTCTCGAACGCCAGCCGAAAGCGGCGCTCCGCGGCCGCGTCGTCATCCCGCGCCTCGGCCAGCTCGCCCACCATCATGAGGCAGTCCGCATCGAACGGTCGCACCTCGAGCACCTCCAGCAGGTAGGGCTCGGCCCGGGCCGGATCGTCGAGCTGAAAGAGCAGGCGGCCCAGCTCGAAGCGCGCCAGCGTCGTCTCCGGATCGCGCGGCCGCCCCAGCTCGATCGCGCGCTGGTAGGCATCGATCGCCTCCTCGCTGCGCCCCAGCTGCTGATAGAGCCGCCCTTCCTGGAAGAAGTAGCTGCCCAGCGGTCGTTCCTCGATCGCTCGCTGCACGTGGAAGAGCGCCAGTTCGAGCTTGCCCTCCAGACGCAGTGCTTCGGCGAGCTTGGCGTGCGCCGTATGCTGGTCGGGCTTCAGCACGACGGCCGCTTCGGCATGCTGCCGCGCTTCGGCGACGAGCGCCGCCGCGGACTCCGTGTCCCCCTGTCGCAGCGACTCGTTGGCCTGCCGCAGCAGCAACGACGACAGGTTGCTGCGCGGCATCCAGGCATCCGGATTCTTGGAGAGCGTGTCCCGCCACACCGACTCTTCGCTCAGGTACGTGGCGGCTTGACTCCACGTGAGCAGGAAGAGGCAGGTGAGCGGAATGAACGCGAGCAGGACCTGTCGGCTCGGCTTGTGTACCAGACGCACGTAAACGGTGACCACGAGCGCGATTGGTCCCAGGCTCGCCAGGTACGCGAAGTGATCGGCCACGTACGAGAAGAGGTGAGGATAGACGTTGACGAATCCGAGCGCCGGGAAGATCGTGCCCGCATAGAAGGCGAGGGCGAGCAGGGGGCCGCGCATGCCGCGCCGGTAGAGGATGACCGCCGCGACGCCGACGGCGATCACGACGAGCGGCGCGACGTAACTGATTGGGGAGGAGGAATCGATGTTCCACCGCGGATAGTTGAACATCACCGGCCAGGGTACGAGCAGCTTCCAGGGATAGAAGAGCAGGATCCGGGCGGCGACGAGCGAGCGCTCGACGAAGCCTGAGGAGAACGCCTCGCCCCGCGCGCCGACCCTCGCGTGCTCGATGCCCGCGGTGTTCAGGGCCAGGCTGAGGCCGATCAGGAAGAACGGCACGAGCGGCAGCAGCCGCGCGGCGGTCAGCGGCTGGCGGCGGTACAGCATCGCCAGGATCAGGGCCGCGGGCAGCGAGCAGGTCACCGACTTGCTGAGCAGCGCCGCGACGAAGAGCACCATCGCCGCGCCGTACCACATCCAGCGTCGCCGGTGGGGCGTCTCGACTCCGGACGCTTCCGCGGGATCGAACCTCAAATATGCGAGCGCTGAGAGCAGGTAGAAGAGGGCGGAGAGCACGTTCTTGCGCTCGGTGATCCACGCCACTGATTCCACGTGCACCGTGTGCAACGCGAAGATCGCGCCGATCAGCCACGCCCCGTTCACGCCGAGTCGCGCGAACAGACGCCACACGAGCAGCGCGTTCGCCGCGTGCAGGAGGACGTTCACCAGGTGATAGCCGAGTGGGTGCAGTCCCCAGAGCTGGTATTCCACCCAGAATGTGCTGAAGACGAGCGGATAGTACTGCGGCGCATCGTGCGTCAACCAGATGCGGGTGAGCCCAGCCGCGCTGCGCAGCAGCGGGTTCTCGGTGACGTAGGAGTCGTCATCCCAGATGAAACCGCTGGTGATGGCGGGCAGGTACGCGAGGACCGTGACGATGACGAGGAGTGCGGCGCCCAGGAGAACGGCGCGGGAGGGCCCCGGCCCGAGCTCCCCCCGGCGCTGATGCGCCCCGTCATCGAGACTGATCCGCCTCGGCCGCGATGTCCGAGAGCAGCTCGCTCATCGTCGGATGCGGGTGGATCGTGGCGGCGAGATCGGCAAGCTCCGCGCCCATTTCGATGGCCAGGCAGCCCTCGGCGATCATCTCCGCCGCGTTGCTGCCGGCGATTCCCACGCCCAGGACGAGCTTCGTGTCCTTCTCGTAGATGATCTTGGTCAGCCCGTCCGATCGGCCCATCCCAACCGCGCGGCCGGAGGCGCCCCAAGGGATCTTGCGCACCTTGATGGTGTGTCCGGCCGTTCGCGCTTCCTCTTCGGTTAGCCCGCACCAGGCGACCTGCGGATCGGTGAACGCGACCTTGGGCACGGTCTGGGGATCGAACGCGCTGTTCCAGCCCGCCACCACTTCCGCCGCGATGCGACCCTGATGGATCGCCTTGTCCGCCAGCAGCGGCGGCCCCGTGACGTCACCGACGGCCAGAATGCGCGGGTTGTTCGTGCGCAGATGTTCATCGACCGCCAGCGTGCCGTCCGACTGCGTGGTCACCTTCGTCCGCTCCAGGTGCAGGCCACCGACGGCCGCTCGCTGCTCGATGGCCACCAGGACCTGTTCGAACATCTCGCGCTTCGGCGGCTCCGCGCCGCAAAAGGACACGCGAACCGCGTCGCTTTCGATCGTGGCCGAGCGAACGTCGACCGCGGACGCCATGGCGTGCAACGACTGCTCGAGCCGGCGCAGGAGGGGTCGGGTCAGATCCGCGTCTGCCTTGGGCAGCAGACGCGATTCGGCCGTGATCAACGTCACCTCGCTGCCGAGAGCGCTGAAGATCGTGGCCAACTCGATGGCCATGTATCCCGAACCCATGACCAGCAGCGTCTTCGGAACGCACTTCAAGGCGAGCGCCTCGGTGGGGCGGAGCACTCGATCGGTCGTGAACGGAAGCGCCGGGTGGGCGACCGGAGCGGATCCGGTGGCGACGATCGCACGGCGGAACTTGATCCGCGGAACTCGTCCGCCGGGAATCACGACGTGCGTGTCGTCCTCGAACTCCACGCGGCCCTGAATGAGATCGACGCCATGCTTCTTGCGGAGCGTCTCCAACCCGCGGGCGAGGGTGTCCACCGTCTGATCCACCCAGGCGCGGAGCTGAGGCACGTCGAGGTGGGTGCGCTCGAAGCGGATGCCCATGCAGCCGGCGTGTTCGGCGCGGTGCAGAGTCTCGGCTGCGTAGAGCAGGGTCTTGCTCGGCACGCACCCTTCGTGCAGGCACACGCCGCCGAGCGACGGACGCGGATCAACGAGCAACGTCGGAACTTCCAGCTCCCCGCGCGAAAGGCAGCGGCGTAGCCGCCCGGGCCGCCGCCGATCACGAGCAGGTTCGTCTCTTGGGTGAATTCGCCGACGACCATGGGATCGGACACTCAGCGGCAAAGGGGAAAGGAGCAGCGCGTACTATACGGGCCCGATCGTTCGCCCGCGCGCCCGGCGGTTGACTCGGAGTCGGCGCCGCCGGGGGGGCGGGATCTGAACCGCTCGCAACCCGCGCGAGTCGTGCCCGACGGCGAGCTAATCCAGCAGCAATTGCGCCGGGTGCTCGAGGTCTTGGACGAGGTGGTTCATGAAGGCAATCTCGTCGCCGCCGTCGATGATGCGGTGGTCGAAGGAGTGGCTGAGCGGCAGGACGAGCCGGGGAACGATCTGGCCGTCCACGACCCGCGGCTGCCACTGCGCACGGCCCAGGGCGAGCACCGCGACTTGCGGTGGCGTGATCAGCGGCGTGGAGTAGCGAGTCGTGCCGATCGCTCCGGGGTTGGAGATCGTGTAGGTGCCCCCGCGGGTGTCGTCGACGGCGAAGGACGCGGTGTGCGCCTTCTCCGCGATGAGCTCCAGCTGATCCGCAATCTGAATGACGGACAAGCGATCGGCATCGCGAAGCACCGGGGCGACCAGTCCCCGCTCCGTGTGCACGCCGATTCCGACGTTGACGTACCGGCGAAAGATGATCTGCTCGGCGGCCTCGTCGAAGCTGGCATTGAACTGCGGAAAATTGGCCAGAGCCCGGACGACCCCCCTGATCACGAAGGGAAGGAGCGTCAGCTTTCGCTCCGGCTGTTCCGCCCACCGGTAGCCGCGGCGCAGTCGATCGAGATCGGTCACGTCGGCGTCGTGGGAGTCGGTGACGTGGGGGATCGTAGACCACGAGGTGGACATGACCCGCGCGATGGTCTTGCGAGCCTGTGTCAAAGGCTGGCGGCGGATCGCGCCATACTGATCGCGATCATCGGTGCCCGGTGGAATGAGCGCAGCGGGTGGTGGTGTCGCGCTCCTGCGCCCCTGACCGACACGCGGGCGAGCCGCAGGCGCCGGAGCGGCAGCGGACGAACGGGAGGGAACGGGGGCCGCGGCGCGATCGGCGGCCGTCTCGACGTCCTGCCGGGTGACGCGCCCGGCCGGACCAGATCCCGCGATGGCGCTCAATTCGATTCCGAGTTCTCGAGCGAGGCGCCGGACGGCGGGCGAGGCCGGCGTGATCCGATGCGGCACGGTCGGTGGCGGGGCGGCCGCCACCGCCGAAGCGCCGCCGGCCGCGCCCGTCGTACCGGGGGCGCCTCTCGAAGCCTCGCGCTTCTTCTCCTCTACCGGTCGTGCGCCTTCGACGGCGGTGAAGGAGACCATCGTGTCGCCGACGTGCACGAGCTGGTGCTCCTGCACGTGCACGACGCTCACCGTTCCCGTGAACGGGGAGGGAATCTCCACCGCGGCCTTGTCCGTCTCGACTTCCAGCAGCGGCTGATCCTCGGTGATGTAGTCACCTTCCTTGACGAAGACGCGCACGATCTGTCCTTCGTGCACGCCTTCGCCGAGATCGGGCAGTCGAAAATCCTGGCTCATGGGAGGGCATCCTGCTGCGGTGTGGCGCGTCGCGAGATCGGTCGGCGCCCGATCCTTGTTCATTGCCAGTTGAGCGTCTCGAGCACCGCGTCGACGATCGAGTCGGCGTCGGGCAGGTAGTGCTGTTCGGTCTGGAAGAACGGAAAGTGGATGTCGTAGCCGGTGATCCGTCGGATCGGCGCTTCGAGGTACTCGAACGCGTGCTCGTTGAGGCGTGCGATGATCTCGGCGGCGATGCCGCAGGTGCGCGGACCTTCGTGCACGACGACGCAGCGACCGGTGCGGCGCACGGATTCCACCAAGGTCTCCGTGTCCATCGGCGAGATCGATGAGCAGGTCGATCACCTCTGCGTCGACCTGGTGCAGGTCAGCCAGGTCGTCCGCGGCTTCGAGCGTCGGGACGCATCATCGCCCCGTACGAGATCAGCGTGAGGTCCGAGCCGGATCGCACGATCTGGGCGACCCCGATCTCCGCCGACTCCGGTTCCGCGGAAACCTCCTCCCGGAACGCGCGGTAGATGGCCTTGGGCTCGTAGAAGACGACCGGATCCGGATCGTTGATCGACGCGTCGAGCAGGGCCCGCGCGGTGCGAGGACCGGACGGAATCACCACCTTCAGTCCGGGCGTATGCGCCCAGTACGCCTCGCGCGACTCGGAGTGGTGCTCGACGGCGCGGATGCCGCCGCCGTACGGCGTGCGCATGACCATGGAGATCGGATAGCGATTGCGCGAGCGGTTGCGGAACCGAGCCATGTTCTGCTCGATCTGGTCGAAGGCCTGCATCGTGAAGCCCGAGAACTGGATCTCTGCCACCGGGTCGCAACCCGTAGACGGCCATGCCGACCGCGGTGCCGATGATGCCGCACTCCGCCAGCGGCGTGTCGAACACCCGGTTCTCGCCGAACTTGTCGAGCAATCCCTTCGTCACGCGAAAGACGCCGCCGTCGACGCCGACGTCCTCGCCCATGACGACCACCCGATCATCACGGGTCATGTTCTGTTCGAGCGCGAGGTTGATCGCTTCGACCATCGTGAGCTGGGGCATCGAATGCTCCTTGCCGTCCTGACCGCCCTCACCGCGGGGAGGCGGCCGTCGTTCTGATCACTCCACGCCCTTGCGGTCGAGCCGCCGGAAGTATTCGCGCTGCTGCTCTTCCAGTTCTGGGGGAAGGGACTCGAACATGAAATCGAACACCTCGCGCGGCCGCGCCTTCGCCCTGGCTCGGAACGACTCGCGCGCCGCCAGCACCTCCTGCTCGCACTCCTTGCCGATCCGCTCGATCGCTTCCCGGTCGAGCAGCCCGAGCTTGAGCAGATACCGCTCGAAGCGGCCGATCGGGCACTTCTTCTCCCATTGCCGGACTTCTTCTTCGGACCGGTAGACCTTGTCGTCGTCGGCGGTGGTGTGCACGCCCATCCGGTAGGTGACCGCTTCGATGAACGACGGACCGCGCCCGACCGCGCGTGCTCCACGGCCTCCCGGGTCGCGACGATCATCGCGAGCAGATCGTTTCCGTCCACGCGGACGCTGGGGAGGCCGAAGCCCGGGCCGCGACGCACCAGCTCCTTGAGGCCCGACTGCTTCTCGACCGGCATCGAGATTGCGTAGCCGTTGTTCTCGCACACGAAGACCACCGGGGCCTTGTAGACCGCCGCGAAGTTCATCGCTTCGGCCACCGGTCCCTGGGAGATGGCGCCGTCGCCGAAGTTGGTCAGCACCACGCCCGGCTCATTGCGGCTGCGAATGGCCATACCCACGCCCGTCGCCACCGGGACGTGCGAACCGATGACGATGGAGAAGGGAAGATCATTGACGCCCGGCGGAATCTCGAACCCTTCCGCGAATCCATCCCAGAGCAGGAGGAGCTGGTCCATCGGCCAGCCGCGCCAGATCTGCGCCGAAGGATCGGTAGGAGGGCGCGAACCAGTCGACGGATTGCAGCGGATGGACCTGGCCGATCTGGGTGGCCTCCTGCCCCACGCCGGGGGCAAAGGTCCCCATCTGTCCCTGTCGCTGCATGGCGAGCATTCGTACGTCGAACTTGCGGGTGAGCACCATCGCCCGGTACACGCGCAGCAATTCGGACGGTTCCAGCTTCGGGTCGAGTTCGGGGTCGACCACGCCGTGCTCGTCGAGGATTTGCAGGTACTCGATCTTCCCCAGGTCGATCGTCTTCTTCGTCATCCGCCGGCCCTTCTGGCTCTGCGTGATGGTCTGGCTCTGCGTGCTTGGCGAAGCGGATGATCCGTGTTGCGTCGTCGGAGCTTTGGCAGGCATGGCGGCGCGGCGACCTCGTCTCTACAGGAAATCGTCAAGCGGGCCGAGGTGCGATCGATTCTTCGCGAGACGCGCCAGGCGCTCAGGAGTGCGGTCCGCGACGGGTCCATCCTAGGCTCCGGGCCGCAATCCCGCCAGTCGATGCGCACTGTAGGTGAGCAGCCCGTTGAAGAACAACGGACGGCTAGACCTTCTTCATGTGCTCGAAGGAGTTCTTGCATGCCTTGCAGTAGTAGATCATCCGGCAGCGCGTCGGGCCGAAGGCGCTGTCGAGATACGTGGAACTCGATCCGCAGAAGGGGCAGGGCACGGCGGAGGTTCGAAGCTCGACGGTGCCTTCGTGTCCGGGAACCGGCAGCCGCGTGCCGCGCTCCGGAACCGTCACGCCGTGCTCGCGCAGCGACTGCCGTCCCTGTTCGCTGATCCGATCGACCGACCACGGCGGATCGTAGCTGAAGTGCACGCACACCTTGCCCACGCCCTGCAGCGCTCCGACCTTCGCTTCGACATCGCCCTGGATCATGTCGAGCGCCGGGCAGCCGACGAACGTCGGCAGCAACTCGATCGATACGTCGGTCGCGCCGTTCTGCCGGTGGAGCTCGATGGCTTCGACCAGCCCGAGATCGACGATGCTGATCGGCATCTCCGGATCGGGCACTTCTTCGAGCGCGTGCAGGATGTCTTCCTTGCTGATCATCGTCGATCTCCTGAGCGGGGCTCGGCGTGCGGTTTCGCGACCTACCACGCCGCGCTCGGCTCCAGGCGGTAGACCTCGCACATCTCATCCAGCAGCGCATCGAACTCATCGACGTGTCGACCCCGCCGCCCTCCGCTCGTCTGCGGCGGTCGCGATGGCAGCGAGAGCCTGAGGCCCGCGGCTCCCGGCGACCTCTTCGAGCTCGCGCACCCAGCGCTGGTAGGGATCGACTCCGCCAGACAACGGGGGATACACGCCGCTTGACTCGAGCGTCTCCTGGTCCGCGCACCGGCTCCAGAGCATCGCCGCGTGCGGCGCCAGCCGATCGAGCGCCGACTGCAGGAGGTCAGCCGATTCGGACGTGCCCTCTCCGAGGCGCCGGATCCAGGCATCGACGTGCTCGACATGCACCCGCTCTTCGGCCAGGAGCCGCGAGCAGAGCGCCGCCAGTTCCTTGACCGAGGTACGGGCGAGTCGCTCGAGGCGGATCGCGGTCGAAGTGATCGCAGAAGAACTGCCGTGCAATGGCGACGGCCCAGTCGAAGTCGATCGGAGAGCTCGACGATCGACGCGCAGCGATACTGTCGCCGCGGAGCGTCCGAACGCCAGCTCGTCAGCCGTCGTGCGAGCACGGCGCCGAGCCAGCTCGTACAGCGCCGAGGCGTGCGCGATCTCGTCCTGGGCGATCGACGAGAAGGCGATGTCCTCCTCGAGGATCGGGGCCAGGCCCGGTCCAATCGGAGTTGCGGTGGCCGAGCATCAGCTTGTCGTCCGCCAGAGCGAGCAACAGTTGGACGAGCGGTTCCTTCACGTTGTCGGCGAGCTCGATGCGCATGCGAATTGGCCCACGGTCGTCAAAACGCGTCCTTCAGGTCGTCCTTCTCGTATTCCTTCAGATCCTTCTGATCGCGGATCTTTTCCCACTTGTCCCGCACGTCCTTGCTGTAGCCGCGGGCGAGCCGGTAGCTCTGGTCGGTCAAGCGCCAGATCACCTCGCCTTCGGTGGTGCGGGCGATCTTCGCCTCGTCGACGACCCAGACGCTGTGCGCCGATCCAGCCCCCGCGAGCCGGGCTCGCGCTTCGTCCATCGCCGCCGCCGGACTCGAGGCCTCGACCACGCCCGCTTCGACGTGGGCGTCGCCGGCGTCCTCCTGGAGGAAGACGAGGAACGCTCGCCGCGGGCCGGCCTTCGCCGGAAGGGACAACATCTGCTCGTTTCCGCCCAACACCGGTCGGGGAATGGCCCAGATGTTGACGCACTCCTGATCCTGCCCGTAGTGCTCCTTCGCGAAGTGCAGGGCCATCTCATCGTCAGCGGCATCGAGCCAGCCGGCGTAGACGTGCGGGGCGCCTTGCTTGAGTTGCGTGAAGATCACGTACGCCTGGAGATCGCCCTCTTCGGGAGTCTGCAGCTCGCTGGACTGGACGTCGATCTGGTCTCGCAGCTTGGACATGGGGCGATGCTCAAAAAAGGTTCAGGCGGCTGGGGGCAGGCCGGCCCGACCGTGCAGGATGGCGCTGCGGACCCAGCGGCCCTGCTCGTAGGAGAAGCGTCGCAGCGCGACGCGCTTCGTCGTTGCACGGTCCGTGACCGCGGATCACCGCGAAGAACTCGTCCCAGTCCGGCTCGCTGACAGCGCCAGTGGCCGTCGGTCTCGTCGCAAGCGAGCTCCGGATCCTCGTGCTTCTCGATCACCATGCCGTGCTGGTCCTTCTTGACGACGTGGATCTTGAGACCGAGGTCGAGGGCGGCCGGTGCGAAGCGATCGACGAATCGCTGGCGTAGCTCGCTCGTTCTTCACCGTCTTCATCCGCCACCGCATCGGCGGGAGGTTTTCGGCATTGGGCTTGTCAGGAGGGCCGAAGAACATGAGCGACGGCGCCCACCAGCGATCGAAGGCCTCCTGGGCCATCTCCCGCTGCCGCGGCGTCCCGGTCATGAGCGTGAGCACCATGTCCTCGCCGCTCTTGAAGTGGAACGCCTCTTCCATGTTGATCCGCTTCATCGTGCGCACGTACGGGCCGTAGGCCCCGTCGGCGAGCGTCTTCTGGTTCATGATCGCCGCGCCGTCGATCAGCCACTGGATCATGGCGATGTCGCCCCAGGTCGGCGCAGGGTAGTTGAAGACGTTGTGGTACTTGGTCTTGCCGGTGATGAGGTCGCGCAGCATGTCGTCGCGGGTCTTGCCGAGGTCCTGCGAGACGCGGTAGAGCATCTGACCGTGGCCGACCTCGTCCTGCACCTTGGCGGTGAGGGCGAGCTTGCGCCGCAGGCTGGGGGCGCGCGTGATCCACTCGCCCTCGGGCAGGGCGCCGACGATCTCCGAGTTGGCGTGATGCTCGGCCATCCTGAGCATGGCGACTGCGGTACGCCTCCGGCATCCAATCGTCCCGCTCGATCAACTCGCCGGCTGCGATTCGCGACTCGAACTCCGCGAGCCTTTGCGGGTCTTCGTCGATGCTGTGATCGACGTGCAATCCGACGTTCGATGATCCACTCATGTGCGTGCTCCTGTCACGAGGGTGGCGACGCCCTGGCCGACTCCCACACATAGTGTAGCCAGTCCGTGTCCGGCTCCGGTCCGCTTCATCTCGTGAACGAGCGTGGCGACCATTCTCGCGCCGGTCGCGCCGAGCGGATGGCCGAGAGCGATCGCTCCGCCCTTTGGATTCACCCGCTCCATGGGCAGGCCCAGCTCCCGGATGCAGGCCAGCGACTGCGCCGCGAACGCCTCGTTGAGTTCGACGATGTCGATCGCATCCAGGGTCAAGTTTGCCCGCTGCAGGACCTTCTGCGTGGCGGGGACCGGTCCCATGCCCATGCACGCGGGATCGACCCCGGCGGTCGCGGACGGCCCGACGAACGCGAGCGGCTTCAGCCCGAGCGCCGTCGCTCGTTCCGCCTCCACGAGCAGGACCGCCGCGGCGCCGTCGTTGATTCCGGAGGAGTTGCCGGCGGTCACCGTCCCCTTGTCATCGGTGGCGAAGGCCGGGCGCAGGGCGGCCAGCTTCTCGAGCGTGGTGTTCGGGCCGAGGATGCTCGTCTCGGTTCACGACAATCGGCTCGCCTCGCCGCTGCGGTACCGCGACCGGAACGATCTCGTCGTCGAACAGGCCCATTGAGTCGGCCGCCGCCCACTTCTGCTGGCTCCAGAGGGCGAAGCGGTCCTGATCCTCGCGGCTGATGCGGTGGCCGCGAGCCACGTTCTCTGCCGTCTCTCCCATTGAGTACGGGTGGTAGCGGCGGGCCAGCTCCGGGTTCGTGAAGCGCCAGCCGATGGTGGTGTCGAACAACTCGGGGCTGCGGCCGAACGCGGTCTCCGATTTCGACGAGCACGAACGGCGCCCGGCTCATCGACTCGACGCCGCCGGCGATGAACACGTCGCCGTGGTCGGCCTCGATCAGGCGAGCCGCGATGTTGATCGCTTCCAGACCCGACGCGCAGAGCCGATTCACGGTGGCGCCGGGGACCGAGTCGGGTAGACCGGCGATGAGTGCCGCCATGCGCGCGACGTTGCGATTGTCTTCGCCGGCCTGATTCGCGGCACCGAAGTAGATGTCGTCGATCAGCTCCGGCGCGATCCCGCTGCGGTCGATGACAGCGCGGATGACCAGCGCGGCCAGATCATCCGGGCGCACCGTGCTCAGGGCGCCGCCGTACCGGCCGACGGGGGTGCGAAGCGCGGCGATGATGGCGGCCTGTCGCATCCGCCCAGTGTAGGCGATGTCAGCGATTGGAAAGAAGGGTAACAAGGGAAAGATGCGCTGAAGAGTGAAGGAAGAAAGGATGGGGGAGATGGCATCCATTCGAACCGCTCCTGCGCTCGCCATGCCGGCGCAGCGATGCGTGCGCGACGCATAAGGCAGTTATCCCC
This sequence comes from uncultured Planctomycetota bacterium, assembly GCA_963697235.1. GTDB lineage: Bacteria > Planctomycetota > Phycisphaerae > Phycisphaerales > SM1A02 > CAVONJ01. The sequence continues at coordinate 33,023 of CAVONJ010000012.1, read as the reverse complement.
ATGCATTGCTTGCTCTATCCCGGTGCGCTCCTCGTCGCGTAGACAGCGCCGAGCACGTCTGATAACGTCCGCCCCCACTTGGCGGTCCGAGCCTCTCAGCACGCACCGCCGGCGAGCGCCCGCCGCGGAGATCGGGGAGAAGGGAATGTGGTTGCGATGAGCGTCACCAGGTCGAGCGACAAGCCGGTGCGACACGCCACTTCGTCCCGTGCCGCGGACTCAGCAGGAGATCGTGGCGCTGCGGGCCGCCCGGAGCCGCCTCGCTGAGTTTCCTGAACACCTTCACACCCTTCCGGCGGGACGACGCGTCCTGATGCGATCACCACCGCCACCGCGGTGGCCACAACCCCAACCGGGCGGGCCGCTCATCGAGTTCCGCCTTACAGAAGGAGAAGAAAGATGCAAAGTGCCGCAACGAGCCGGATGGCGCTTCCGACCCTGGCTCTCACCATGCTCATCCTTGGCGCGCCCAGCGAGGCGCAGATGCAGCGGCTACAGGTCAGCGACAACGGGCGCTTTCTGCAGAAGGAGGACGGCAGCGCCTTCTTCTGGCTTGGCGACACGGCTTGGGAGATTTGGCGTCTCAATCCGGACGAGGTCGATCTGTACATGCAGAACCGGGCGGAGAAGGGATTCACCGTCGTGCAGGGTCCGGTCATCCTCGATACTCGGCAGAACTATCAAGGGCAGAGCAACGGCAATCCCAGTTCGCTGAACCCGCAGTGGATGGCCCACATCGATCTCATCATCGACAAGGCGGAGCAACACGGTCTCTATATCGCACCCGTGCTGGTGTGGGGCTTCGACGAGGAGCTCTTCGGAAACAGCGCCTCCACCGCTCATGCCTACGGTCAGACCATCGGGCAGCGCTACGCGGATCGCAATCACGTGATTGCCATCGTCGCCGGCGAGTTCAATCACTCCGATGGACCGGGGAACCCCACGTTCTGGAACGAGATGGCGCAGGGCTATCGCGACGGCAGTCAGGGGAACCATCTCATGTCCATTCATCCGAACTATCAGGGCGGGCCGTCGATGCAATCGTCCTCGGCGACGTTCCACCAGTCCGACTGGCTTGACTTCAACATGATCCAGTCATCGCACAGCGGGTATGGCGGTCAGGGTTCTGACAATTGGAACTTCGTCGAGAACGACTATCAGAACTTCTCGCCCGCGAAGCCGACGCTCGATTCCGAAGCGAACTACGAGCGCTGGGCGGCGAATGACTGGAATGCGATCGGCGTGCTGCGACGGGCGTACTGGTCGGTCTTCGCCGGCGGCTTCGGCCACACCTATGGCGCCAATGGCGTGTTCCAGTTCGCGATGGATGGCGTTCCGACGCAGTGGGGGCCTCCGGAAGACTGGATCGATGCCATGGAGTACGAAGGCGCCGGACAGCTCGTCCACCTGCGCAACCTCATGGAGTCGCGTCCGTTCCTGAGCCGGATTCCCGACCAGAGCCTGCTCCTCTCCAGCGAGACGCCGGGCGGCACCGCGACGCACATTCACGCGACCCGCGACAGCGCGGGCGCTACGCGATGATCTTCGTGCCGGATGGGGGCCGCACGATCACGGTTGATCTCAACCTGGTTGGCAACGGCAACTCGGTCGAAGCGTGGTGGTATCGAGCGGCAACGGGCGAGGTGACGGGACCGACACCGGTCAGCCCCAGCGCGGGAGGCGCGATCGAGTTCACCACGCCTTCCTTCGGTGAGAACTGGGTGCTCGTGCTCGACGATGAGACGATGAACTTCGGCCCTCCCGGCCAAACGAATCCGGATGGCGGCGGCGATCCCGATGGCGACGTCAACGGTGACGGGGTCATCGATCTGGACGATCTGCTCGCGGTGCTGCTCGCCTGGGGCCAGACCGATTCAGCCGCCGACGTGAACGGCGACGGGGTCGTGGATGGGGTTGATCTGGCGCTCATCTTGGATCTGTGGACGTAGCAGCTCTGGACGCGCAACCTTCCTGAAGAACAAGCTCCGGCGGCACGACGCCGCCGGAGCTTTATGTTCGACTCCAGCCTCATTGACGGCCGCGACAGATGTCGCCGAAGTGCAGGATCACCTCGATGATGTCGGTAACGTCAACGATGTCGTTTTCATCGACATCGCCGCCATGTGCCGAGCCGTCGGTGCCGAAGTCCAGCACGACGTTGATGAGGTCACTGACGTTGACCACGCCATCCCCGTTCGTGTCGCCGGGACACGTCAGGGGCGTCGGGCAGTCATTGCACGAGGTGCCTCCGCCGAGCCATGTGCCGCCCTGGGCCAGGCACTCCTGTTGCAGCGCCTGAATGCAGCCGCCAGGAATACAGCACGCGCCGTCGACAGGGCCGGTCGGGCAATCATTGCACGAGGTGCCTCCGCCGAGCCATGTGCCGCCCTGGGCCAGGCACTCCTGTTGCAGCGCCTGAATGCAGCCGCCCGGAATACAGCATGCGCCGTCGACAGGACCGGTCGGGCAGTCGTCGCACGAGGTGTCGTTGCCGAGATAGACGCCGCCTGTCGCCTCGCAGTTGACCTGGCTCGTCTGGGCGCACGTGCCGTCGGCCTGGCAGCACGCGCCGGTGGGAGTCTGAATGTCGCAGTCAGAGCAAGGAAGTCCGTCGCCGATGTAGATCCCTCCCAGGTTGCCGCACTCGAACAGACTCAGCTGTTGGCACGGAGCGCCGGGGAAGCAGCACGCGCCGACTGGCTCCTGCATGTCGCACTCGGAGCAGGGGGCCCCGTCACCGATGTAGAGGCCCTGGAGCAACTGGCACTCGGTCAGCGTCACGACGACGCAGGTGCCATCGGGAAGGCAGCACGCGCCGGTGCCCCCGGTCCCGCCGCAGTCGGGAACCGTGAAGCACAGCTCGTCGGAGCAGCACTCGAGCAGGTCCGCGTTGTGGCCGCTGACGAGCAGGCAGAGCGTCGATCCCGGCACCGCGCCGGCGATCGAGATCGGTCCGATCGAGGCCGTGCCAAGGGGAGGGATGGGCGAGCCGGTCAGGTCGAAGTAGTTGGGCGTGATCGTGATGCCCGCATTGGGATCGGGCGCCGTCGGCGGGAAGACGAAGACGTGTGCAATCACGTCCGGCGTCAGGTTCGTCACCTGGAACTGCACCGTCAGGCCGCCGGCCGGATCGCAGATCACCTGTACCTGTGTGAACTGCAGGCAGTCGCATCCCGGCAGATCGACGCAGACCTCGACGGTGCAGCACTCCTCGACGTCGGCATCGGCGAGCAGGACGTCGAAACAGTAGGTCGTTCCCGGAGTGAGATCGCACAGCTGGAAAGTGACCGTGCGAACCTCGCCCGTTCCGCTCGGCAGCGGCGGCACGAGGGGGATGATGTGCGGCTGCGTCTGCGTGTTGGGCAAGAGCACGTACGACGCGGGAACGCCGGAGTTGTTGGTGATCGCCATCGTGATCGTGAACTTGCCGGGGAGACCGGCGGGATCGATGTCGCATGAGATCGAGGCGACCTCCGCCGTCATGCAGGTGCAGCACGCGTTGTACACGGCGACGTCGCCGATGCGGTTCTTGGACTGCACGGTGCTGATGCCGTCGAGATCGATGAAGTATCCGGTGGTTGCGATCGTCGGGATCGTGTTCCCCGCCTCGGGAGTCCACTGGAGCCCGTAGGTCGCCAGCAGCGGGTTGCCGGCGATCAGGAGCTGGTCGCCGGTCGACCAGAGGTTGTCCTCGCAGTCGTAATCGAGGCCGCCGGAGGCGTTGGTGCCCGGGCCCGAGGGGCTTGCGCCGATGAAGAAGTCGCGACCCGAGGGAACCCACGTGCTGCCGCTCAGCTCGTACTCGAGGTTGCGCGAGCGGTGCCCATCCTGCCCCCAGGCCTGCCGGGCGCCGGCTCCGACGTCGGCGAGCATATTCCTCTCGGCGATCATCATTCGGCCGACCGACGAGAAGCTGATGTCGGAGACTGGATTCGACCACAGCTCGCCCGGAAAGCTCGGAACGGAGATCTCGAGCTGGCTGGTTCCGCCGATGAAGTCGCCGGCGCCGTTGAGGGCGACCGACCAGACCTCGTTCTGCGCGCTGCTGTTCGGGCGGCCGCGGTCCTCGACCCACAGGCCGTAGTACAGTCGACCGCCGAAGGTCTTCACCGCCCAGACGCGTTCCCGCAACGGGACGAATCCGAGGGGATCACCGGCTTCCGGCGCACAAGAACCAACGGTATCGCTGACGTGATCGAACGTGCTCAGGCACGCACCGGCCGCCGAGAGCCGGTAGATGCGGCCGTCCTCGAAGTTGGAGACGTAGAAGCTGTTGACGGAGCGATCGAAGCAGATGTTGCCCAGGCCGGGGCCGGTATTGGGGAGTGTGGCGAACACCGAGATCGCTCCCGTCGTGCCGTCGAGACAGTAGATGGCCCCGGCGCCGCCCGGTCCGAATGGAGCGGCGGGCAGCGCAACCGTGTTCCCGTTCTGGTACGAGGGATTGTCGCTCCCGTACGTGGTCGTGGCCGTCACGTAGATGTTCGGCGGGTTGTCGCTGTCCAGCGTCACGCCGAAGACCTGGCCCAGGTTCCCGGCGTTCCACGTGTTGGCGGTGACCGGGAATTCGTTGTGGGTCATCGGCGCGCACCAGTGCTGTCCGGTGCCTGGCGCATTGGCGGCGGGGTCGCGGAAGTCCACGAGCGCCACGACGAACGCGGCGGGATCCGTGCCGGCCGCCGGGTTGCCGTTCAGGAACCCGGAGAAGCACGTGACGATGCCGCCGCCGCACTCCAGCGGCAGGTTGGCCTGGGGATATCCGCCCGGACAGAACTGAGCGGTGACGACGGTCGTCAAGGCAGCCCCGGAGGCCACAGCGAGTGTCGAGAGGTGCCATTTTGGCCGGACTCCGTTGCGGAAGGTGCAACGGTGGCCGATGCCGCGGGCCTGGGCCGCGCGGCCGATCTTCGAGTGTGCGTTCACGGTCTGTATTCCCTTCTTGATGCCCGGGTTCGGCAGGATTGGCCGGCTGATCGCCAGCGGTCCGGTCGCGAAATTGGCTCGCGGCGTTCCACTCCGGATCTCGGTTGCTCGCCGCGCCTCGAACCCGGTTGAGTAACAACTGCTATGATCCGTCACTCGGTGAGCGGCGCGCGTCGACAGTGTTGTTGAATTCGAGGCGGGATTGGCCAGCAAGAGGCTGACGTCTGATTGCGCGGCGACCGTCGAGAGCCGAGTGCTCATCGCCGTCATTGCCGAGCGGGAGGATGATCGGGTCGCGCTGTCCACGGTCTTCGCGGCCCACCCCGCTCACCGGGTGATCTGCTCGTCCTCCATGGGTCTCGCAGGACCGATAATCGACCGCCAGCGAATCGATGCCATCGTCGGCCTCGTGCGCAACAGGAGTGAACGGGAGCGATTCCGGTTCCTGGCGGCGGGTTCAAGGCGCTGAGCATGCTGCTCGACGCAGATCCGAACTCGCGCGAACCGGTGGGCGGAGCGTTGACGCTGAACGCGGTGATCCGGCTCCCCGTGGAGGCGCTGGTCTCGCGCGCCGCCGCCCTGGTCGAGGGGCTGGCCGTCGAGCGCACGCCGGTCCCCGCCGCCAATGCCGCAGACCGCCGGCTGCTCGAGTCGCTGAGCGATCGGGAGCAGGAGATCCTCACCCTGACGGCCCAGGGGATGTCGATCAAGGCGATCGCGGTGCAGCTGCACCGCGGTTACGGCACGGTGGCGACCCACCGCGTCCGAATCATGAAGAAGCTCGGTCTCAATGACAAGGTCGCCCTGGCGAGATTCGCGATCCGCACGGGGTTGATCGAGGCGTGACGCCAGCAAGAGGCGGCTTTGATGGGGGCGATTGGGGGGGTGCGAACACGGTTGTTGCGTGCACTGGGTTGCGCGGCCGGCGCCGCATCCATGCGGCTCGACCATCGTCGGTCCGGCGTGGCTCATACGCGCCCGCATCCTGCGGGCTGCCCTGGGACCGGTCCGGCGATGGTTGTTTCCATTCATGTGCGGCCCGTCCGGGCCGCAGAGGATTGTGCAAATCCGCCGGCATCCGTGCCGGCTCGGTTCTCGCCGCGAACCACCACACGGTCTGGCCCCCATCCTTGCCGCCGACCTTCAAGCGTGTCCGCGCGCTTCTTCGAGCGTCCGAAGCAGCTCGTCGCATGCGGTCTCGCCGATTCGGGCGGACCACTCGAACGGGCCGTGCGGGTAGTTGACGCCGTACTTCATCGCCGTGTCGATGTCGGCGGTCGAGGCGACGCCGCGCTCGTGCGCGAGGCGGGCCTGCGCGATGACCGCGGCGAGGATGCGCGAGAACACGTAACGCTCCTCGCGCTGCCGAGGGTCACACCGCTGCCACCGACGAAGCGATCGATGACGCCGCGCAGCCTAAGGCCGAGATCAAGCGGACGGCGCTCAACCGAAACTGCCACCGACGGCGGCTCGCGGTCGTACCGGTAGACCCCCTGACCGCTCTTGCGCCGAGGTGTCCTTCCGCGACGAGCATCTCCTGCAGCCGGCTGGGATGGAGCAGAGGCGGGTGATCCGAGCTGCTCCCACACCGATCGAGTCGTCGCCGTGTTCACGTCCTGCCCGATCAGGTCGGTCAGCTCCAGCGGTCCCATGCGGAATCCTCCCGCCCGCATGGTCTGGTCGATCTCCTGCGGATCCGCGAAGCCGTCCTCGAGGATGCGGAACGCTTCGAGGTAGTAGGGCCGGGCGACGTGATTGACGATGAAGCCGGGCACGTCCCGCGCTTCGGCGACCTGCTTGCCCCAGCGCGAGCGATGTCGGCGACCGTTGCGACCACCGAGGGATCGGTCTCGTCCCCCGCGACGACCTCGACGAGCTGCATCAGCGGCGCCGGGATTGAAGAAGTGCATTCCCGCCGTCCGCCGCGGCTCGCCGATGGCTCGTCCGATCGCGGTCACCGACAGCGACGACGTGTTGGTCGCGATGATCGCCGTCTTCGGCAGCGCGGGCAGGACCTTCGTCAAGACCGCGGTCTTGGCGGCGAGGTCCTCGATCACCGCCTCGATCAGGAGATCGCAGGCGTCGAAGCAGGAAGGCGACGTCGCCGGTTGCAATCGAGCCACGATCTGCTCCCGCTCCGCAGCGCCGAGCCGTCCCTTCTCGACGAGTCGCTCCAGCCGCTGTGCGACCGCGCTCAGCGCTCGCTGCACCGTCGCCTCATCCACGTCCATCAGCTCGACCGTCCAGCCGGACGTAGCCGCCACCTGAGCGATGCCCGCGCCCATCGTGCCCGCCCCGATGATGCCGACGGTGCCGCGGTCCGCCATGCTCAGGTCCCCTTCGCGAGCTGCGCTCGGTACGACCGCCCTCTCAGCGGCCCTTGAAGACGGGCTTGCGCTTCTCGATGAAGGCGATGACGCCTTCCGTGTGATCTTCGGTCTTGCCCGCCGTCTCCTGTGCGTAGGCCTCGGCTTCGAGCTGTTCCAGCAGGTCGTTGTTCAGCGACTGGTGGAGCAGGCGCTTGGTCAGCGCGATGCCCCGCGCCGGCAGCGCCACGAGCTTGCGGGCGAGCGCGTCCACCTCGTCGCGCAGGACCTCGGGCGCGACGACCCGATTCACCAGGCCGATGCGCTCGGCTTCGTCCGCCTCCACGCGCTGACCGGTCAGACACAGCTCCATCGCCTTGCCCAGGCCGACGAGACGCGGCAGCATGAACGTGCTGCCGGAGTCGGGGATGAGCCCGACGTTGATGAACACCTCGATGAACACTGCCTCCTCCGACGCGATGCGCAGGTCGCAGGCGAGCGCGAGGCTGCATCCGGCGCCCGCGGCCACGCCGTTCACCGCGGCGATGACCGGCTTCTCCATCTCGTAGATCCGCTTGATGATCGGGTTGTAGCGGCGACGCAGATCAGCGCCCAGCTCCGGCACGTGACCGGGCACGTACTTCTTCTTCAGGTCGCCAAGGTCCTGACCGGAGCAGAAGGCCTTGCCCGCGCCGGTGATCACGAGGACCCGCACGTCCGGATCGCGCTCCGCGTTCTTCAGCGCCTCGCCCAGCTCGGTCGTGAGCTGATCGTTGAACGCGTTGTACACGTCGGGGCGATTGAGCGTGATCGTGCACGACGTGGTCGGACACGGTCACGGTGAGCGTCTGGTAGTCGGTCGCGGTTGCGGACATCGGTTGAGTTCCTTCGGAAATGAAAGTCGGCTGCCGTACGCGTGGGCCCGATCAGCGGCCCTTGAACTGGGGCTTTCGCTTCTCCACGAACGCCCGCATGCCTTCCTTCTGATCCTCGGTCGCGAACAGCATGTAGAAGAGCTTGCGCTCGTACTCCAGGCCCTCGCTGAGCGTCGTCTCGAACGCCTTCAGCACCGCCTCCTTGGCCGAGGCGCAGGGCGATGGGCGGCCTTGGCGGCCATTCCGCGCGCGACCTTGAGGGCCTCGGTGTAGTACGTGCTCGCGGGGCACGACGCGGCTGACCAGTCCCGCAGCGCTCCGCCTCGCGGGCGGTCAGGAATCGGCCGGTGAGGATCACGTCCATGGCCACGGCCTTGCCCACCGCGCGGGTGAGACGCTGCGTGCCGCCGGCGCCGGGCATCACGCCGATGTTGATCTCCGGCTGGCCGAACTGCGCGGTCTCGCTGGCGATGATCACGTCGCACATCATCATGAGCTCGCAGCCGCCGCCCAGCGCGAAGCCGCTGACCGCGGCCACGATCGGCTTCTTGATCCGCTTGATGCGATCCCACGTGGCGAACTGGTCGCGCTCGTACATCTCGATGGCCGAGCGCTCGGCCATGTCGCCGATGTCGGCCCCCGCGGCCCACGCCTTCTCGCTGCCGGCGAGCAGGATGACGTGGATCTCCGGCGTGCGGTCGAACGCTCCATCTGCTCGGCCAGCTGCGTCATCAGCTCGGGGTTCAGCGCGTTGAGCACCTTGGGCCGGTTCAGTCGGATGATGCCGACGTGGCCGTCGGTCTCGGCCAGGATCAGCGGTTCTTCGGTCATGGGTTTGGTCTCGATGGTGGTCATTTCGCGGCTCGCTCGAAGAGTGCCTTCAGCTTCGTCCGGGGCAGGATCCGCTGCACCTGTTTGCCGCGGCCGACGACCCGCTCGCCGTCCTCGCGCACATGATACGCGGTGACCTCGCAGACGAGTCTGTCGGCCCCACCTCGAGGGCCCGGGCTTCGACGCGCACCGTGTGCCCGACCGGCGTCGGCGCGACGTGATCGATCGACAGGTGAGAGCCGATGCCCTCTTCGTCATCCTCCAGATGTGGGGCCAGCACCTTGCGCGCCGCCAGCTCCATGTGGTGCGCCATCGACCACGTCGAGTAGACGCGATGCACGACCACGCCGTCGAAGGCCGGGCACATGTCCTCGGTGACGGTGATGACCACCTCAGCCGTATTGCCGACCTGCAGTGAGGGTTTCATGACGATAGTGGCGAGCGCGGAGGCTTCACCGAAAGATGACAGGAGAAGGGGAAGCGGACGATTGTGCAAGCGTCCGCGGCGGGCCGCCGGCTTACACTGTCGCCATGGCGGAGCTGGGCGGTCTGGTCGTGCTGCTGGCGGTGGCCCTCGGAGTGGGCGTGATCGCCCTCGCCGCGGCGCTGGCACAGGCGGCGACGACCGCCGCGGAATACCGCAGGCACGGCAATCGCTCGTGGCCTGGCGGTCGATCCCGGCGAGCTGGGGCTTGCCTACGAAGCGTGGACGCTCGAGCGCCCGGGCGGCATCCAGCTGCCGGTGTGGGAGATCGTGGGAGCCGCGGAAGGCGCGGGTGATCTCACGGTCGTCATGGTGCACGGCTGGGCCCAGTCGCGCATCGACATGCTGGTGCGCTTCCGAGCTCTGGCTGGGCTGCTCGCGTCGCGTGGTCATGTACGACCAGCGCGGGCACGGCGAATCGGTGGGGATCAGCAATCTGGGCCGGGGCGAGGAGGAGGATCTGCTCGCTCTCATCGAGTGTCTCGGATCCGGTCCGGTCGTCGTAGCGGGGTATTCATTGGGCGCACGGGTTGCCGTGGCGGCGGCGGCCAGGAGTGATCGACCCGCGAGGCGCAGATCGTCGGCGTCGTGGGCTTCGGCCTCTACCGCGCCTTCCATCCGGCGCTGCGCCGGAGGCTTTGGAGCCTAGGCCTGCCCGCCCGCCCGATGACCGACCTGGCCATGGGTTGGTTCGCACTTCGCGGCTTGGGTGACCGGCCGGCGGAACAGGACGCGGCGCAGTTGCGCTGTCCGCTCCTGCTCGTACACGGTGCGGCCGACGAGATCTGTCCCCTCTTCCAGGTCCACCGAGTCGTCGAAGCCGCCCCGGACGGGCAGCTGGTCACGATCGAAGAGGGGGCGCACCTCGACGCCCACCTCACCGACCCGCACACGCACGACCAGGCAGTGCGGCGCGTTCTCGTGCGCGTGGCAGGCACGACCTCGACCGAGCAGGTGGACTGTCGGCAGCCCTGAATGACTCGCGTGGCGCTCGTCCGGTTGTCGGAGCGTCTCTTCTACCGGGACACACCAAGGGTCAGGACCGGACTCGCCTGCTTGTCGACGGTGTCCGCCATCCGGACCGTCATAATCGCCTCGATCGTGCGGAACGTCTCCTTGCTCTCGGCGTCGGCGGCGTCGATGGAGAACCACCACCCGTGATGACGCACCGCCGTCACCGCCCGTTCGGGAGCGTGCCTCGAACATCGGATGCGCATGCTCTGGCCCACTCGTCCCAGTGGCGGGAGCTTGCGGGTGAGCCCCGCCTCGAGGTCCTCCGGTGGCACATCCACCGTCGCGGCCGCGATCATGAGCAGATCGTACGTCGAACGGGTCTGCAGTTCGATCGCGCGTGTGCCCGGCTTGACGATCCCGAGGTAGACGGGGAGGGTGACGTCGCCATCGAGGTTCGGCCGTTCCAGGCCGAGCAGGGTGTGCAGCTCGCCCACCGTCTGCGGATATTCCTCCCCCGTACCGCGCAGAACCAGTGTGATCGGGGGGTCCTTGCCAGGCTCCTGCGTCCAGATCAAGTTGCCGCGGCGATCGAGTGCCGCGAGCAGCTCCGCGACTCGCTCGAAACGGTCGTCATCCGCGATCGAGGGATCATCCAAGAAAAGGGGACTCTGGATCCCGTTGATGCTCCTGACGAGGAGCGTCATTGTCTGGGGGGAATTGCCCAAGGCCCCGAGCACGAGCAGCGTCAGGTCCAGCGGCAGCGGCGAGAGGAGCTGGCGAAGGTAGCGCCTCGCCCTGGACGGGCGTGTACGAGATGGTGGGATTTTCCTCGTACGCCGCGCCGGCGCTCAGCGGCACGAGGTTGCCCTGGTAGTTGCTCTCCGTTCCCACCCCGAACTCAGCGCCGACGTTGCCCTGGATGGCGCATGTTGGCGGTGACGCTCGAGACCGTGAGCAAGCCGGTCGGCTCCCCGTAGCGCATCCGAACGATCGTCGCCAGCACCTGCTGGCTGTTCGTGGCGATGATCGCATCGTTGTAGGCGAGACGCCCGTTCCTGATCGCGGTTGGACCGATCACGTTGCAGCCGCCGACAGCCAGGATTCCGATCTGGAGCACTGCTTTGACGAGCCGCACTGGCGCATCAGCGACCACCTTGAACTTCGCGTTCGAGTGAGGGGGGGGAACACTGTACCGATTCCCGGGGAGGACGGGACCCATCCAGGTCCGGACCCGAACCCCCTGACCAAGGGCCGTGCGGAACGCTCTTCCCGAGGGTGGCCTGGGAAGTCTTGGGCCAGGCGCTCCCCTCTTCCCCGCCCCTGGGCCGCCGGCGTTGTGGATCAGGACTGTGTTTCCTCGGATCGGCCGCAGCCGTTGTCAAGCCACCGATCGTGCGCGAACGCGGCGGGCCTTTGAGCCGATTCAGGGCCAACGATGCCGGTGGCTCGAGAGGGCATGAACGCATACTCTGTTGCCTGATCCTGATCTGTCGTCCAGTGGCCGTGTGCTCATGACCACGGCGATGGGTCAATGTGATAGAGAGAACGGAGATTCGAATGCCGGTGAGAACCCAATTCAGTGTGCTTGCGTTCCTACTTCTCGCTTCCGTGTCGTCCGCGTTGTCGCAGACACAGTCGCCGCCGCCCACGGATCCCGGTTGGCCGCGCTCGTTCACCAAGAACGGAACCACCGCGCCGCTGTATCAGCCGCAGGTGGATAGCTGGCAGGACTTCGACAAGATCAAGTTCCGCTGTGCCGTCGAGGTCACTCCGGCGGGCGCGAAAGAGCCCAGCTACGGCGTGGTCAACGCGGAAGCGGACACCGACGTCAATCACGAGACCGACACCGTGTTCCTGAGCAACATCAAGTCCAACGTGGTATTCCTGGGCATGCCGCAGGAGCAGACGGCGACGCTGAGCGCGCTGGTCGAAGATCTGCTGCCCAGTCGTCCCTACGTGACGATCGCGCTGAGCCGGGTGCTTGCCTACATGCACGACACGCCCGCGCCTCCGGCTGTCCAGGTCAATCTCAACCCGCCGCCCATCTACTACCGCAGCTCTCCCGCCATCCTCGTCATCTATATGGGCCAGCCGGAGTTCAAGCCCGTCGAGAACACGTCGCTCATGTGGGCGGTGAACACGAACTGGACGGTGCTGATGGACACGTCGAGCACGTACTACTACCTGCTCGTGGGCGACTCGTGGTTGAGCTGCGCCCGATGCGGTAAACGGTCCGTGGGCTCCGGCGGGGCAGCTGCCCGCGGATTTCAATCAACTGCCCGATGACAGCCAATGGCAGGACGTTCAGAAGCGGATCCCGGGTGAGCCGTTCAAGGTCGTTCCCGAGGTCATCACCAGCACGACGCCGGCGGAGCTGATCCAGACCAACGGAACGCCGGACTACTCACCCATCACTGGCACGACGCTCATGTACGTGAGCAATCCCGTGATGCCGCTCTTTTCGGACCTGAGCAACTCGAACTACTACTACCTCGTTGCCGGACGCTGGTTCAGCGCGCCGGCGCTGACGGGACCGTGGGCCGCCGCGTCGACGACTCTGCCCGCGGAGTTCGCGCGGATCCCCGAAGACAGCCCGATGGCCTTCGTCCTCCCGTCGGTTGCGGGCACGGTCGAAGCGAAGGACGCCGTGCTGCTGGCCTCCGTTCCGCACAAGGCCACGATCAACATCAGCGAAGTCAAGGTGAACGTCGCCTACCAGGGCGATCCGAAGTTCGTCGTCATCGAAGGCACGCCGATGAAATACGCGGTCAACACCGCGTATCAGGTGATCAATGCGAACGGCGAGTATTACTGCTGCTACAACGGCGTGTGGTTCGATTCGCCAACGGCAACCGGACCGTGGGCGGTGAGCACGTCGGTGCCTGCGGTGATCTACACCATTCCGCCGTCGTCTCCTGTGTACAACTGCACGTACGTCAAGGTGTACTCCTCCACGCCTTCGACCGTTGTTGTCGGCTACACAGCCGGATACAGCGGTGAGTACGTAGCGGCTACGGGCGCGCTATGTTCGGCGCCGGCATGCTGGCGGGCGCAGCCATCGCGGACAACAATTGCTGGCACCCCTACTATCCAAGTTACTACTCGTACGGGTGTGCGCCGTACTACCACTACGGATATGGCGGCTACTGCTCTGCGGGGTATGCCTGCTATGGACCCTACGGCGGCGCGGGCTACACCGCCCACTACAATGCAGCGACCGGTACGTACTCGCGATCGGCCTACGCGTCCGACGGATACGGCGCTGCTTCGGTGCACCAGGCGTACAACCCGTATACCAACACCTACGGCACACGCGAACGCGACGAACGGCTACGCCTCCTGGGGCGGCAGTTCCGTGAAGCACGGCGACCAGTGGGCCGGTGGCGAGCATTACACGAACAACGTGACCGGCGCGACCGCAGGTTGGGCGGGAGACTCCCGCGGCCAGTCAGTTGAGTATGCACACCAGGGCAACACCACCGTGGCGCAGACCGGCAGCGGCAACGTGTACGCGGGCCACGACGGCAACGTGTACAGGAACACCGGCAGCGGTTGGCAGACCAACAACGGGGGTGGTTGGAACGACGTGGCGAAGCCGTCCGGAGGCTCCGCGCAGAGCCAGTGGGCGAGCCACGAGACGCAGAGCAGTCTGAACCAAGACGCGTGGTCGCGCAACTACGGCAACTCCGCGTCCCGTTCCTGGGGAGAAGGCGGCGGGGGTGGCGCCTTTGGCGGCGGTGGGGGTGGCGCCTTTGGCGGAGGAGGGGGAGAGCGGTCCTTTGGCGGTGGGGGCTTCGGCGGACTTGGCGACGGTGGAGGTCACTCTTTTGGCCGTGGCGGCGGCTTCAGCGGATTTGGCGGTGGCGGCGGCTTCGGCGGCTTTGGCCGAGGTGGCGGCTTCGGAGGCTTCCGAGGAGGCGGCTTCGGAGGCTTCCGAGGAGGCGGTCGGCGATGAGCCCGTTGGCATCCAGGAAGTGTGACTCCTTGACACGGCGAATTGAGCAGTGCGACCGGTCGCTGCCATACCGAAAGTCCCCCTTCTGCGGCTCCGGAACGCGGTCGGTTGCATACACAAGATCCATCTCGGGGGTGCGATACGCCGGCGCCACGTCGGCAAAGGGATCGTCCGCAGCGCCGGCGTACAGGTTCGGTGTGGGCATGAGCTGCCGGCTGCACCCGGTCAGCGCCACTGCAAGGCAGATGAAGAAGCAGGTCGTGATCACGGCGCGGGGGCGGAACGCACGCCGGCCGACAGCAACAGCGTGATCGCCGTCGCTGGCTTTTGGATCCTGCGTCGTCGACATCGGCCGCAATGTGACCTGGGAGGCTCGTCCAGAACAGCCGTGTGCGCCGGCGCGACGTTTCGCTGCCGTTGTCGGTGGCATCGATCACGGAACTCGGCCGATTGCCAAGCACTCCGATCTTGAGCCCGGAGGCGGCCGCTGACCAAGAGGCAGTTGACGCTGCGTTTCTCGGCGAGCTTGGGCGACGCCTGGCGCTGACGCCCCGCAAGGAGGCGTTCGTCTTCGTACACGGCTATCACGACTCCTTCGACTTGGCGGCCTGTGTCGCCGCCGAGCTCTGGCACTTTCTCGGCCGACCGGGCGTGCCGATCATGTACAGTTGGCCCGCAGGGCACGGCGGCCTCATTCAGGGCTACAACTACGATCGCGAGTCGGGGCTCTTTTCCGTCTTCCATCTCAAGAGCTTCCTCCAGCTGCTGGCGTCGAGCCCGGACCTCGAGGCCATCACGATCGTCGCCCACAGCCGCGGAACGTCGGTGGTCGTCGATGCGCTGGGAGGCCTGGTCATCGCCGCCCGATCCGCGGGCGGGGATCCGCGCGAGACCTACAAGTTCCACAACCTCGTCCTCGCGGCCGCGGACACCGATGTGATGGTCGCGACGCAGCGAATCGCGGCCGAGCGCATCGGCCAGGACACCGGGCGGACCACCGTGTACGTGTCACAGCATGACATGGCGCTGGGGCTTGCCGACTGGCTCTTCGCCGATCGGCGCCTCGGCACGCTGCAGTACGAGGACCTCACTGACTTCGAGCGAAGCGTCGTGGACACGACCACCGGACTGACCGTCGTCGATGCCCGCGTGCCGAAGACGGGCTGGGGGCACAGCTACTTCCATTCGAGCCCGGCTGTCAGCTCCGATCTGATCCTGCTGCTCCGCGACGACCTGGCGCCGGGCGCCTCGAACGGCCGACCTCTGACGAAGGTTGGCCCCAACTACTGGGATTTGGACAAGGACGATCCCGGCGCGCTCAAACGCGAGTAGAGGGGCGACGCCAAGCCTCGGCCGAGCTCCCGTCGGGCCAGCGAATGATCATCCTCGTCGACCCATCGATACACTGGGATCGCCAACCCCAGTCAAGGAGCACGTTCGTGAAGAAGTGGTCACACATCGCGTTCATGCTTGCCGTCGTCGGTGCATCGCTCGGTGTGGCCGCCCAGGTCCCCAACGAGGGGCTCGCGAACCGGATCGTGGCGGCGCGAAGGAGCAATGCCGACATCCTGCGTCAGTACACCTGGAATTGCCGCACGGAGCTGATGAACACCAACGAGGACAAGGTGCTGGACATCCGGATCGACCAGGTGCAGTACGGTCCCGACGGGAACCTCCAGCGCACCGAACTCAACAACCAAAGCTTCTCCCACCCGCGGGGATTCCTGCGCCGGATCGTCGCCGCAAGCCAGCAGCAGCAGCTCGAGCAGTATCTGAAGGGCCTCCGCTCACTGCTGGATGAATATACGCTGCCGACGGCAGGGAAAGTCATCGACTTCATGGCCGGCGCGAAGGTGCAGTTCACGCAGGATCCGGACGGGATGGCGCTGCTCCTGATGCAGGGCTCCAATGTCGTCGTGCCGGGCGATTCCCTCTCGATGTGGGCGGACGCGAGCACCCACAAGTTGCGGAAGATCCAGATCTCGACCAGCTACGAGGGCGGAAGCGCCACGGTCACCGCCAGTTTCAAGACCCTCCCGAGCGGACTCAACTTCATGTCGCTGGCCGAGGTGGCCCTGCCGGACAAGAACATCTCCCTGACCGTTCACAACTACGACTACGTGCCCAACACGTGAGATCGCTTTCGAGAGTGCTTGCGATGAGGATCACGATCAGCATGATGTCGACGGCCGTGGCGGCCTTGACGTGCGTGCTGCTGGGACGGGGAGTAGCCTGGGCAGGCGCCGAGGCAGACGGCACGCTCGCCGCATCGACGACGGACCTCGCTGCCGGCACCTCGATCGAGCTGTCGCCCGACCTGAGCTACTCGAGCAGTCCGCTGGGGAGCGACCTGTACTCCAGCGCCGTGTTCCCTGCCGCGCTCGCCGACGGACCGACCGAAGCAGCCCCCGCGCTCCCGCCGAGCTCGAAGAACGACGAGTGGTGGCTCGAGCCGAGTCTCGCGCTCTGGCTTCCGGGCATCCAGGGCACGCTCGGAGCGCGAGGCCTGACGGTTTCCGGCGAGGCGCCCTTCCATGAGATTCTGGGCGATACCGACTCGCTGATCGGGATCATGGGCAGCTTCGACTTCGGCCGTGGCCGTCTCGGTGGCTACATCGGGGGGTCTTACATGGAGCTCGGGTTCGAGGCCGGGCCCCTCGACGGGATCTCGATCAAGAACTCGGTCGCGCTGCTGGGCTTCGGGCTCAGCTACGAACTGGGCCGCTGGCCCCTGGCGTACACCGCCACGGCAGACAAGCCGGCTCGCGACCTGACGCTCCAAGGGCGCGTGGGCGGGCGGTACTCGGCGGTCGGCGTTGACCTGAGTCCCGCGAACCTCGGCACGGTGTCGTCGAACGAGGGCTGGGTGGATCCGATGATCGGCGTCCGGATGAGCCTGCCCCTCAGCCAGAAGCTGTCGCTCGTGATCTCGGGCGAGCTCGGCGGCTTCGGGGCCGCGTCGGATCTCGCCTGGGCGCGCCGGAGGACTGTTCTCGTGGGACTTCACGATCGGCGAGCACCCGAGCTCCCTACAGCTCGGATACCTGGCCATCGGAGACGACTACACCACCGGGAGCGGCAGCGACAAGTTCATCTGGGACACCATTCTCAAGGGGCCTCTGATCAACTTCCGCATGAGATTCTGAGAAAGGAGGGAAAGGGGACAGATCTATTCTCTACGAGAAACAGATCTGCCCCGTTTACCCCCAGCTGGCAATGACCAGCAAGAGGTCGCTCACGTTGACCAGGCCGTCGTAGGTGACATCGGCCGGGCAGTCATTGAGATCGGCGCACGGTCCCCAGGCGGCGATCACCGCCAGCAGATCGCTGACGCCCACCATGCCGTCGCCGTTGACGTCGCCGATGTGCGTGACGGCCTCGAAGGTGAAGTCATCGAACGCCACGTTCGCGGTGCTGCTAAAAAATCGTACGCGATGAATATTGGGGGTGGTGACAGTGAGCAACGGGCCGCCCGTATCGATCTTCACGTCGCTGGCGATGAGCTCGCCGCTGAGATCGAACGCCTGCAGCGTCACCAGGCCGTTGACACCGTTCAGATCGCCGCGAACGCTGACGGCCGTGGTGATGGCGCTCGCCTGAGGAGTGCTCGGAACGACGAACCGAGCCTCGATGGCGGAGCCGTAGTTCAGGTTGCCGGCGCAACGGAGCCGCCGATGGCATTCGCGCCGCTCGTGGCGTGATTGACGCCAATGCTCACCACCGCGGCAAATGGTGCGCTCGAGCTGAAGAGCACCCCATCGGACACGAACTGTGCAGAAAGCTGCGACGCGCCGGGAATCGCCCCTCCCGGCGTATTGGGCATGCCCGGAAGCGAGTCGAAGCTCAGGACGACGGCGCCCGCTCTCGAAGCGGCCAGGCTCAGCACGCAGAGCGTGCAGAAGCCGTTGATCATGTTCACGTTGATGACCTTCCCTCTCACGCCCAGTGCGAGCCGAGGCAGACGCGTCCAACACGGTGCTCATTCCTGCGACGATCGCGATAATGGTGCGCCGAATCGGAGGAGACGCAAGTCCGTTCTTCGTTAAGATTATGGACCACGCGTCACACGACGCGCGTCTCCGCGACGTCATCCCGATCGATCTGCTCCACTCCTTCGGCGCCATCAGCGCGATGCCGGCGCTCGACCACAGACTCGGCCACAAGATTCGCAGGATTGCCACACACGATTGGCCAGGCATCTTGCCGCCGAATTCGCCAGGCACACTGCAGGTGCTCGGGGCGCTCTCTGGCGCACCGATAGCGCCAATGCCCTTTGCTCGAGAACGAAGGCCAGTGATCTCACGGGCAACGGAAGTACAGCTCGCTGCGCGAATGGGCCGGCCACCACGGGAGGTTCACTGGGACCACGCCGCAGATCCTCAGTGTGAACGACCCGGTAGTCGTTTGAAGCCTTCGGCCGGTCTCAAAACATGGCCTGCGCGCCAGATCTGCCGGCACGATGCGCGGTCACACGATCAGCCGAACTCCCTGGAGCTCGGCGATCCCGTACACGAAGCTGTCGCCCGGCGAGCCGATGAACATGAGATTGCGGAATGCGCCAGCGCTCGGAGAGCTCGCCGATGAGCTCCGGCGTGAAGCGCCCTTCGAGGACGACGAACTCGATGTCGATCTCCGGGTATGCCTCGTCGAGGAAACGAAGCTGTTCGTCGAGATGGGGGGGAGGCGATCCGCCCGGTGGCACCACGGTGACCACCTTCACGCGGTTCGTGTGCTCGTTGTCGGCGATGTAGAGCATCACCCGGTTGAGATTGTTGAGGTTGTCGCCGCGCGTGAAGAAGACGATCTGCTGATTGGCGATCTGCTCCATCCGCTGGTGCACCCACTCGTCGAGACGGCGCAGGCTCCGGCGCACGAAGTCCCAGCGAGCGACGGCGGTGCGGTCCCCTTCCTCGATCGCCTCGCGCTTCTCGCGGCGCACGAGCCGGTGCATCTCGTCGATGAAGAACACGGTGAGCCGCAAGAGCTGCAGGCGGGTGAGCATGATCGTGACGACCAGGACGGTCGGCAGCAGGTACTCGAGGAAGACAACGAGATACTCCGACTTCAGCTTCGCGTTGCCATACACCGCCAGCGCCACCGCGCCGAGGGCGACGAAGACGGTCAGCCATCCCGCGCGGGTCGGACGGGGAAGCCGCGACCGCTTGATCTTCAGCAGCAGGTTGCCGATCGCGAAGAGGGCCATGACCAGGAGGAACGACAGGGTGTAGACCGCGGCAAGCGCCTTCAGCTCACCGCGCGTGATGAGCAACACGGAGAGGGTGAGCAAGAAGAAGAGGCCAATGATCCGGTGCGCCGAGCCGCGTCGGTTCTTCTTGAGCAGGATCTGCGGCAGGCAGCGATCGAGCGTCATGCGTTCGACGAGGCCGGTCACGCCCACGTAGCTCGTGAGCGTCGCGCCGCTGAGCACGAGCGTCGCGTCGATGCTGATCGAGCCACGAGAGCCACGGTCCGCCGGAGAGCTGCGCCGAGATGCGAGAGGAGGGTGTTCTGATAGGTCTCCGCGACCTGCGCCGTGGGCACGAGGGCGAGGGCGAGGATGGCCATGCTGGGGTTCAGCACGGTGACGGCGATCCACATGTTGCGCAGCGTCTTCGGGAAAGACGCCTTCCGCCTGCTCCTCGACGAAATTCGCCGAGGACTCGAAGCCGGAGATGCCGAGCATCGCCGCCGCGAAGCCGAAGAAGAGAGCATGGCCGATGCCGCCAGGCACGGTGTGGCGAGGTTCGTGCCGAGCACGTCGAATCCGCCTCGCAGCACGGCCACCGCGCCGAGCAGCAGCAGCAGACCCATCGAGGCGAGGTGGGTGATGAAGATGATGACGGCGACGATCGCCGATTCGGTGATGCCGAGCATCGTCAGCACCATGAAGAAGGCAAGCAGGCCGATCGTGGCCCCGATGATCGGCAGGCCGTGGACCAGGTGGTGCAAGTAGTGCATCGCCTCGTTCGAGGAGATGACCGCGGTGGCCATGTAGGAGAGGATCGTGAGGCAGGCAGCGATCGACGCCCGGAACTTGCTGGTCGTGTTCAGCAGAGCGTTGTACGCTCCGCCGTTCAGAGGCAGTGCGCCAACGACCTCGGCGTAGATCGAGCGGAACAGGTAGAGCGTGACGGAGACCAGAAGCAAGCACACGGCCGCCCAGCGCCCGGCGTAGGCGATCGCCAGGGCGGAGACGTACAGGCACGAGGACGTGATGTCGTTACCGCAGATCGCAGTCGAGGCGAGTTGACCGAGGCCACCGGTCTTGTGTTCGACGGCATGGCTCGCATCGGTGGGGCGGTCGCGGGGCGGATTCGACATCAGCCTCGAATCCTCCAGCCGGCCCCGCGGATCTTGGCCCGATGGTCCCCGGAGGTGATCCCGTCCGCAACCCGGCCATCCCTGACCGCCGGCGGGGCGGGCGGGCAGATCACGAGAGGATGAGTGCCTCCGTGCATGACGTCGCGATGATACCGAGACCCGCGGAGATCGGGCGGGCGAGCCTCTCGAGGCGCCGCCGCCCGCCCGTGGTCATTCGCGGTGCATTTCATGCACCCGACCGGAATCAAGGCAGGCCGTTCCCGGTCGGCAGTGAAGGTCGGCGGCAGGACGCCGCCGACCGGGTGGTGTTCACAGCGAGAACGGAGGCGGCATGGATGCCGCCGGGTTTGCGCAGCCTTCTGCGGCCCGGACGGGCCGCACATGAATAGAAACAACCGCGCCGAGAACGTCCACTTGGCAGCCCGCAGGATGCGGGCGCCTATGAGCCAGGTCCGACCGGCGAGGGTCGAGCCGCATGGATGCGGCGGCGCCACGACAAGACCTTACGCCGCGCACCCACGCCGCGAACACCCCTGACCACGCCGCAGGATGCGGCGTTCGCCGCGCAACCCTGCGACCAAGCCAGACGTGTTCGCGGAGTCCCTCCGTGCCGTGAGGTCGGGGCGCACGGCAACGGAGTGGGTGCCTTATCTTCAATCCTCGCGCCGGCGCCGTCTCGGCGCAGAGGGCCGGAAGCAGCAGCAAGCCCTGTGGGCGCGGGGATCGTGATTGAGACGTTGTCAATGCGCATGTCGAAGTTGGCGTCGGTGAAGAAGAAGCCTGGCACGCCGCCGGTGATCTGGAACTCATCCACGCTCGCGAGGACTGAAGCGAAGGTCGCTCCGGGGGGCAGGATCGGCTCGAAGGTGTTCGGGTCCTCGTCCCCGAAGCCGATCCATCCCGCCGGCAGCGCGGACTGCGTCGGATCAGCAATCGTCACCGAGAGGTTTGTCCAGTCACCAGTGGTGGCAGCCGAGACAATGCCCAGACTGAAGAAGACGCCTGACGCGCCGGAGGGGCCCATGATGTCGCGGTCGATGAGCGAGATACCGATCTCGCGTCCGATCTGGTCGCCGAGGAAGTTCGTCAGCGAGTCGACTCGAATGTCGAACGAGATCGTGACGTCGGTGTATGGCGAGTAGTCGCCAAGGAACGCATTGTTCGCCGGCTCGCCGACTCCGCCCGTGCGCAACACGTTGAAGAAGAACGGACCGAGGTGATGGGCGTTGCCGCCCGGATTGCCCCGGCCGACTCGAAGAAGGCGTTGCCGGAAAAGCCACCGTTATCGCCGCCGTCGAATCCGACGACCGTTGTCTCGGGTCTGGCGAGTGCTGATGTGCCGAGGGCAAGCGCGGCGATGGCCGCCAGGGTGATCGAACTCCGCATGGTCCTGTTCCTCCGAAACGAACATAGAGATCCGAAAGCACACAGTCTAGCGGCCAGAGGCGTGGGCAGGAAGGGGGAATCCGGAAGAGTTCCAAGGGCGATCTGACCGCCGGTCACACGGCCGCCGGAGCTCAGGCCTGCGGCTGCACGGAGACAGAAACAGCCACTGCTCGAACGGCCTTCGCGCCGCCCGCAGGAGGCGTGCGTCGCCGAGCCAGGTCCGACCGGCGAGCCGTAGGGTGCATGCAATGCACCGTGTTCGGCGCCGTTGCCATGCGCGGTGCATTTCATGCACCCTACCGCCCGCAGGAGGCGTGCGTCGCCGAGCCAGGTCCGACCGGCGAGGGTCGAGCTGCAGGATGCAGCCGCCCTGTTCCGGGGATGTCGTCGAGGACTCGATCGTCAACGTCCAGGACCTCGTGCTGGTCATCACGAGCTGGGGACCCTGCCCGGGCGGGTGCCCCGCCGACCTCAACGGAGACGAGGTCGTGGACATCTTCGAACTGATCCAGGTCATTGTGAACTGGGGCCTCTGCCCCTGATTGAGCATGGCCTCGAGCATGTCCGCCGCCTGGGAGGCGACGTTCGATTGAGAACCCACTGGGTCTGGTAGAATCCCTGCTGCGCTCAGACCGGCGCAGAGGGGTTCTTGACGGGATCAGCGGACCAGCCAGGTTCAGCGACGAGCATTCTGCATGATTTGCAGGCCGGAGATGCATCGGCGGCCGAGCGCCTGTTGCCTCTGATCTACGACGAAATGCACGCGATGGCGGCTAGCTTGTTCCGCCAGGAACGCCGGGGACACACCCTTCAGACGACGGCGCTGGTTCATGACGCCTACCTGCGTCTGATCGACCAACGGGAGGCGAACTGGCAGGGTCGATCCCACTTTCTGGCGGTGGCGGCCCAGGCGATGCGACGCATCCTGGCTCACCACGCGGAGAAGCACCGCGCTGCCAAGCGGGGAGGCACGTGGCATCGCATCAGCCTGGGCGACTGCGAGTCGGAGGGCGCCAATGACAACCCGCGGTTCGGGGACGTCGATCTGCTGGCGTTGGATGAGGCACTCGCGCGTCTCGAAGCCCTGGACGAGCGTCAGTGCCGGGTGGTTGAGCTCCGCTTCTTCGGGGGCTTGAGCGTCGACGAGACTGCCGTGGCGCTGGGGATCTCGCCGCGGCTGGTCAAGCTGGATTGGCAGATGGCCCGCGCCTGGCTGCACGTGCAGCTCGCGGGCTGAGGCGAACGCCGCCATGTCGATCGAACACTACCAGCAGCTCAAGGCGATCTTCTATGCCGCGAGCGAGCTGAACGCGCCCGACCGCAGCGCGTATCTCGACCGCGTCTGCGCCAACGATGTGGTGCTTCGGGAGGAGATCGAGCAGCTTCTGAGTCGCGACACGCGGGCGCCCGCCTTCATGGAGGGCTCGATCGCCGGGCGCACGTCGTGGTTCTTGCGGCCGCCGCGTCCCTGGCGGAGGACGAGACCGAGCCCCTTCCGACGTCGATCGGCCGCTACCGGATCCTGCGCCTCATCGGCGAAGGTGGAATGGGCCTCGTGTACGAGGCGGAGCAGGACGCCCCGCGACGAACCGTTGCGCTCAAGATCGTACGGGCCGGTCTTCCCTCGCGCAAGGCTCGCGAACGGTTCGAACGCGAGTCGGAGATCCTCGGCCGGCTTCATCATCACGGCATCGCCCAGATCTACGACGCCGGCGCGGCGGAGATGCGTCGCGCTGACGGCTCCGCGACCCGCGTGCCCTTCTTCGCCATGGAGAAGATCGACGGCGCGACGCTGCTCGACCATGTCGAAGCGCGGCCGCTCGACGACCGCGGACGCCTCGACCTGCTGGCGCGAATCTGTGATGCGGTGCACTACGGTCATGAACAGGGGGTGATCCATCGCGACCTCAAACCCGGCAACATCCTGATCGATGCTTCGGGCGAGCCCAAGGTGATCGACTTTGGCGTCGCCCGGGCGACGGATTCCGACGTGGCGATCACCACGCTGCGGACGGTGGGTGGGCAAACCCTGGGGACGCTCGCCTACATGAGCCCGGAACAGGTGACCGGTGACTGGCGCGCCGTCGATCGCCGATCCGACGTCTACGCCCTTGGCGTCATCGGCTACGAGCTCCTCTCGAAGCGGATGCCCTATGACCTCACCGGTCTCATGTTGCCCGAAGCCGTCCAGACCATCCGCGACGTGGCGCCGCCGCGACTCAGTTCGATCGCTCGTGCGTGCCGGGGCGACATCGAGACCATCATCGGCAAGTCGCTCGCGAAAGAGCCGTCGCGACGCTATCAGTCAGCCTTGGAGATGGCCCAGGACATCCGACGGTTTCTCCGCGATGAACCGATCGTGGCCCGGCCGACCACGCTGCGCTACCAGCTTGGCAAATTGGCGCGGCGTCACAAGGAGCTGGTGGCGGGGCTGATCCTGGTTGGGCTGATCCTGATCACCGCCATCGTGGTGATCAGCATCCAGCTGTCGTTCGCGCTCCGGCAAGCTGACCTGGCGCGGACCGAGGCGCGGCGGGCCAAGGCCGCCACCGAGTACCTGCACGACCTGCTCGCCTCGGCGAACCCCGGCACCGTGGGCGGCGGGCGCGACGTGCGCGTCGTGGACGTGCTCGATCGCGCGGGGGCCACGTTGGGTGAGTCGCTGCGCGACCAGCCGGCGCTGGAACTTCAGGCCCGTTGGACCCTGGGCGAAGCGTATCTCGGACTGGGCGAGTACGTCACCGCGGAGACGCATCTCCAGGCGCACTGGAGCTGGCGCTGGCGATAGACGGCCCCGAGAGCCCTGAGGCATTGCTCGTGACCTGCCAGCTTGCGCAGATTCGCCTCGAAATGGCTCGTCATGACGAGGCTCTTCAGCTAGCGCGCTACCGGCCGTGCGCTCGACGACGCCCTCCGGGCAAGACCCACCGTGACATTTCAAGAGCGAACTCCACGGGGAGACGCTGCAGCTCACCTTGCGGCGGTGGTCGCCGCGCCGAGGTAAGCCCGACACTCGCTTCCGATCGTCAAGAACCAGCGAAACGAGGATTCGGACCGAATGCGCCGCTCCGGTGCTACTTCTTTGCCCCTTCCGCCGTCATTTCCGGCGTATCTCCGGCGCGATCAATGCCGCGCGGGAGCAGAATCACACATGAAACAGATGTCACTCGTCGCTTGCAGGCCGGGCCGTGCCGCCGCCCGCCATTGCCGTGCATGGGCCCGCGAAGGGGCGCCACGCCCCGTCTCCGCCAGCTCGAGAGCGTCGATCGCGCCGAACGACCACGAGGGATCAGCCCCCGGACCGCTGATGCCGGCCAGAACAGGGAGCATGAAGATGATGAGGTCCATCGCAATCCTCCTCCTGCCGGCGCTGACCAGTGCAGCGGCCCAGGCCGGTCCCTGCCCCGCCAGCGGGAGCTGTTTCATGCAGCACCCCACGCCCGGATGCGACAACGCAGCGTGCTGCGAGATGGTCTGTGCGGCGGATCCCTTCTGCTGCAACGTCCAGTGGGACACCATCTGCGCGAACGAGGCCTCCACCGCATGCTCCAACGACGCCTGCGCCTTCCAACTGGCGATCTCCGGCGGGACGACGAGCTTCACGAACGTCGGCGCGACGACGGATGGGCCCGTGGCCTGCGGGCTGCTGGGGGCGGACATCTGGTACAGCTACTCGGCCCCGGCCGCGGGCACGCTCACCGTCGACACTTTCGGCAGCGGATTCGACACGGTCCTGGCAGCGTACGACGGCTGCACGTGCGTCTCGGATCTGGCATGTCCTCTCGGCAGCACGTGCGGCAACTTCCACCCCTGCGAGGGCGGCTGCATCTGCTGGTCGACGACCAACCAGGGCCCGGTCTGCCTGCCCGACTTCTTCTGCTCCTCCTTCTCCCCCTGCTCGGCATTCGGAGGCAACTGCCCTCCCGGCACCGTGTGCGTCACGGCCTCGTGCTGCGGGACGGACCTGTGCATTCCCCTCACGCTCTGCGGAGGCGGCGCGGAAACCCTGATCGGCTCCCCTGGCGGCGGCAGCGGCCTGACCGGGACCGGGCAGTTCATCGAGGATGGTGGAGCGGGCGGCGTGGCGGGCGGGGCGACGGGCGGCCTGCTGGCGTGCGACGATGACTTCGGCGGCGGCGTCCAGTCGCAGATCAGCTTCCAGGTGCTCCCGGGCCAGTGCTACCTGATCCAGGTCGGCGGCTTCAACAGCGCCCAGGGGAGTGGCGTGATCCACATCAGCCTCGACTCCGGTCTGCAGGGCGACCTCAACGGCGACGGCAGCGTCAACGTCAGCGACCTGCTGATCGTGATCCTGGACTGGGGATGCCAAGGCGCGGCGTGCGCGGGCGACGCCGACGGCAACGGCGTCACTGATGTGAACGACTTAGTGGCGGTGGTCGTGCACTGGACGGCGTAGAAAGCCGCCGGGACGGGCGCCGTGAGGATCGGGCGGCGTTGGATCCTCCCTGACGCCGTGTCATCCCGCCGAGCCGCCGACATCGTTCACCTGCGGCCCAGCATCAGCCTGCCCGTCGTGCGCGACACCACAGCTTCGCGCACGACGATCGTCGCGCACCGACAGAACGGCGCCGAGTTCAATTGAAGAAACGCAGGGAGGGAAAGGGGACAGATCTATTTTCTACGAGAAACAGATCTGTCCCGTTTACCCCCAGCTGGCAATGACCAGCAAGAGGTCGCTCACGTTGACCAGGCCGTCGTACGTGACATCGGCCGGGCAGTCATTGAGATCGGCGCACGGTCCCCAGGCGGCGATCACCGCCAGCAGATCGCTGACGCCCACCATGCCGTCGCCGTTGACGAAGGTCATCGTCATCGTGAGTGCGGTCCTGGCACTGCTCACCACCATCTCACCCGTACTCGCCGTTGAGGTCGTCGATGCCACCGAAATGGCTGCAGCACAGACGCGCGTCGCGATCGTCTGGGATGTGCGCGGTGCCGGAGAGTACGCCACGGGACACATCCCCGGCGCGGTCAACATCGGAGCGGCCACCAAGGTGCTGCGCAGCCCGAACGGTGCGCGGCGCGTCGGAGGAGACGACACTACCGATCGCTCTGGTCACCCGACAGCCGGACCGACATGCCGACGGTGCCCACCACCTCGCCCAGAGTGCTGCGCTGCTGGGTTCGATCAGCACCGCGTACTGGCGGTCGCCGATCTCGTACGTGAACGTGACGCTGATGCCCAGCTGCGCATCCTGGTGCGCGATGACCGGCTCGGCTCCGGGCTCGTCGATCCCGAAGACGTCGCGATAGAAGTCGCCGATGTGACAGTTCAGATAACTGTCGGCGATGTCCATCCCGCAGTTGCCGACCAGTCGCAGGTCGCGATCGGTCTCCCACAGGGTCACCCCCATGGTCTGCAGCATCGCTTCCAGATGCGTGAGCTGCTCCTCCGCATGCCTGCATCGGACGCGCTGTTCGACGATCTCTTTGGCCAAGACACTGAAGGTGGATTCCATGGCATATCTCCGGGGTTGCGGATCAAGCATCGAATCGGACGTGCTTATCGGCAAGCGGAGAGAGCGGTGCCGTCGCGGAAGATTCCGCACACCCGCGCCAGACCGCGCAGGTGGATTACCCAGACCATTCAGGCGTGGCAGATCGCCCCCGCAATTCCCTTCTGTTGCAGCGATTCGACTTCAGGAGGTCGGCCTGGTCATCGCGTCGGCGTCGAGGAGCTTCTCGAGCTGCTTCGGCTCGACGAGCTTGTGCTCGAGCACGTACTCGCGCACGGTCTGGCCGCTCGCGAAGGCGTTCTTGGCGACCTTGGCCGCGGCGTCGTAGCCGATCTCCGGGGCGAGGCCGTGCACATCATCAGGCTCTTCTCGACCATGCCGGTGGCGATCTCGCGGTTGACCTCGAGGCCGTCGATGCACTTGTCGACGAACATCGTGCTGGCGTTGGCGAGCAGCTTGATCGACGTCGATCAGGTTGTCGGCCATCATGGGCATGGCGACGTTGAGCTCGCAGCAGCGAGCCGACGCCGCCGAGGCCGCCGATCGTGATCGCGGCGTCGTTGCCGATCACCTGGCAGGCGACCTGCATCACGCGATTCGCAGATCACCGGATTCACCTTGCCCGGCATGATCGACGAGCCCGGCTGCGTCGCGGGCAGGCTCAGCTCGAAGAGGCCGCAGCGCGGGCCGGAGCCGAGCCAGCGGATGTCGTTGGCGATCTTCGTGAGGCTCACCGCGATCGTCTTCAGCTCGCCCGAGGCCTCGACGACGCAGTCGCGGGTCGCCTGGGCCTCGAAGTGGTTCGTCGGCCTCGCCGAACGTCGACGCCGGTCGCTGGCCGAGAGGCGCCGGCCACCATGCGCCCGAAGCGCGGGTGGGTGTTGATGCCGGTGCCGACGGCGGTGCCGCCGATCGGGCAGATTCTCCGCCAGGCGCACCATCGCCCGCTCCGCACGGCGCACGCCGTACTCGCGCCTGCGCGGCGTAGCCGGAGAACTCCTGGCCGAGCCGGATCGGCGTGGCGTCCATCAGGTGCGTGCGGCCGATCTTGACGATCGTCGTCCCACTCCCGTGCCTTGCGCTCGAGCGCTGTGGCGAGCGTGCGCGAGTGCCGGGACCAGGTGCTCGTGATCGCCATGGCCGCGGCGACCTGCATCGCGGTCGGGAACGTGTCGTTGGAGGACTGGCCCATGTTGACGTGGTCGTTCGGGTGGACCGGATCCTGCGCGATCCGATCGGCCGCCGGCCGCTGCGGCAGGCGAGGTTGGAGATCACCTCGTTGACGTTCATGTTGGTGGAGGTGCCCGAGCCGGTCTGGAAGACGTCGATGGGGAAGTGCTCCATGCACCGCCGTCGCGCGTACTCCGCGGTCCGTCCAGCCCGTCGATGATCGACGTCGCACGCATCGCACGATGAGGCGGCCGCCGCTTCCGGTCGAGCTTCTTCAGCTCGCAGTTCGACTTCGGCGCACGCCCGCTTGAGCAGGGCAAACGCGCGGATCACCTCCGGCGGGACCGGTCGGCCGGAGACCGGGAAGTTCAGCACCGCCCGCTGCGTGGTGGCGCCGTACAGCACGTGCGCCGGCACGGTCATTTCGCCCATCGAGTCCCGCTCGATCCTGGTTCGCGTGGTCGCCGCCGCGACCTTCTTCCGTTTTCTTCGTCTTTGTCTTGGTCATGAACCAAGAGTGTACCGCGGCGACAATCAACTGTCCGTACACGGCCTCCCTCCTCACCACCACCCGATCCGGAGTGACCGCGGAGGGCCACGGAGGGGCGCGGAGAAGCTCAATCGCCGGTCAGGGCTCGGTGCAGGATTCCCTTGCAAAGCATCGAACATCGAACTTGGGCCGCTGCCGGCTGCGGATGATGGGTGGGTCGTGTTTCCGAACTCGACCGCCCTTCGCCGAAGACCTCCAATCTTCCCCCCTCCGTGGCTCTCCGCGATGCTCCGCGACTCTCCGTGTCAACCTCCCGTCCGACGGGCTTCCATCAACCACGATCGAGGATCGCGGGGACGAGTGTTCCCGCCGAACCAAGCAGCTCGACGTCGGCCAGACGGCCGGCGGCGCCGGGATTGGTGTTCACCACGATGATGCTGCGCTCCGGCGTCGCGGGCCAGATCGATCAGCCCCGCCGCCGGATGGACGCACGGCGCCGTCCCGACGACCAGGAGCGCGTCGGCCTGCCGGCACGCCGCCGCCGCGCTCGTCAGAGTCTCGAGCGCGAGCGCCTCGCCAACCAGACCACCGCGGGACGCATCGGCGCGCTGCAGCGCGGGCACGCAGCGCAGTTCGGTGGAGGCGAACGGGTCGACGATCGCTTCGAAGCCACAGTTGCCGTGACAGCGGTCGCGGGCGAGCGTGCCGTGCAGGTGAATGACCTGGTCCTCCGCCGCACCCGCTCGTTCCAGCAGATCATCGACGTTCTGGGTGACGTTGACGAGGTCGGTGCGGGCCGCGAGGGCGTGGTGGGCGGGGTTGGGCTTGGCCCGGGCCGCGCCCGCCCGGCGCGAGGCGTACCACTGAAGCACGAGCTGTGGGTTGGCGGCGAAGCCCTCGGGGGAGGCAAGCTCCGCGGGGTCGTATCGGCTCCAGAGACCGCCAGTGGCCGCGTCGCGGAACGTGGGGACGCCGGATTCAGCGCTGAGCCCTGCGCCGGAGAAGCAGACGACGCGACCGGCGTCCGCGACGATCTGCCGCGCGAGCTGGATTTCTTCCGCGACCGTCACTTGAGAAGGCCGGCGGCCTTTGTGCGCGCCATCGCGCCGGCACCGCGCGCCCGATGGGAAGGCGCTGGTGCCGGTTCGACGATCGGCAGCGGGCAGCGCCGTGCAGGCCGCATCGAATCTGTTCCGCGCTTCGCCGACGAGCTGATCGGCGAAACGGCGTTTGATCTCGTCGCGCAGCGCGACCGCTGCCTCCGCGTCACGGTCGACGAGCACTTCGAGCACCTCGATCCAGGAGAGCAGCGCGTTGTCGAAGGCCGCCGCCGCTTCGAATTCGCCGGATTGCGACGCTGCCCGAAGTCGCAGCGTTCGAAGCGCGGCGTTCCCCTCGGGTTCGCCGAGCTGCTCGAGCACATCCGAGGCGCGCCTGGCGTCCCCCGATTCCAGCAGAACGACGGCCAAGCCGGACCACGCGCTCCTTCTGCACGGGAGTCATGGCGGAATCCGGCGGCACGCTGACGGCGAGCGTCAGCACGTCGCGGCGCAGTGCGGCGGTGGCTGGCTTCGTCTCCTGCAAGATCGTCGATCGCGAGCAGCTCGTCCGGCTGCAGCGTCTCGCACAGACCGAGCACGGTGTCGCCCCAGAGCTGGCGGTGCCCGTCGGGTGGGACGAGCTGACGGGCACGCGGAGGCTGGCGATGTTGCGAGGGCCGCTCGTGATGGCGAGCAGCGCGTAGGGGTAGATCGACTCGTTCGCCGCTCGCTCAACGAGCGGTCGACGGGCACCACGACGGGCGAACCCCTCGGCGACCGCCTCGCGGGCCACGGATCCTCGCCGTCCAGAAGCGGGGTCAGCCGAAGCAGATCGTCGTCGTCGCCGATCAACGCGAGCCGCGCGAGATCCCGTCGGTGCGTGTCGCGCCGACGCTTGGCAACACGCCGGTCCGGAGCGCTCTCGCGCACCTCGGGCAGACGGTCTTCGGGAAGGCGGAACGGTGGTGGCGAGCCCCCACAGGGCCTCGGCGGCGATCGGTGCGGTGGCGGAATCCCCGCAGCCAGCGCTCGACGGCCGGAGGCGCGTCACGTGCAGGTCGCCGCGCGAGGATGGTCAGGAATGCGGTCACGACCTCCGGATCGCTCTCCGTCGCCAACCGATCGGCGATGCGCTCGGTGACGTGGGCGTAGGCCAGCTCATCGAGCAGGCGAGCCGCCCTGGATGTACCGCCGGTCCTGGCTCCTCGTCGGCCAGCCGCTCGACCAGCAATTCCTGGAGCGGCTCAGGAATAGACACCGTGTCGCGAATCAGTCGTTCGATCCGACCCACCGCGAAAGTCCGCACGACCGCAAGTTCATCATCGAGCAGAGCGGGGAGGGAGATGAGCTGATCGTCGTAGCCCAGGGTCGGGAAGAGATCGCGATACGTGGCGTGCAGGCGCTGTTCGAGTCGCTCGTTGCGTCGACGTTGCCGGTCGAGCTGGCTCTGAAGAGTCGCGACCAGGTGATCGGTCAGCTGATTGACCTGCCGGGCGAGCCACTCCTCCGAGCTCAGATCGCGCGCGGTCCCCCACCACTGGCGCCACCGACGCATGGTTCTGCCCGTAGTCCCAAGCCCGGTGAGACGATCCAGGCGCAAGGCAGGCGGCTTCCTGGATCTCCGATGGCTCGGATGCCGCAGGATCGAGCAGTCCGACCAGCGTCGCGGCGCGCGGCCGCGATTGCGAAAGACGCCATGGCCTCCACACACCCGAGGCGCTCCTCGAGCGGCAAGGTCGAATCCACGGCCTGCCTCGAGAGGAGGTCCAAGCCGCTCGTCGTACCGGGCGATCACGTGCCAGAGCACCGGGAGCACCTCGGCCTGCGCCCCCCGAAGGGCCGATACCGCAGGTTCGAGGAGACCCTCGACCTGCTCGCCGGTGCCGCGTCCACGGCGCCGACGATGGCGGTCATGACCGGCGCGGCTCCACTCTCGAGCCCCTGAGTCAGAACATCGATTGACTGGGGCGTGGCCATCGCGATGAGTTCTTCCGCGGCCCCACGACGGGTGGAGACGTCGATGTCGCTCGATGGGTTGAGGAGCGTCGGTCCGAAGACCTGGAGCTGTCGGTCCTGGCGGTCCGTCGGCGGAGGTGTCTCGTCCGGTTGGACCAGTGGCGCGGCAAGCTCGCTCACCGCCCCGGTCGCCACGATCGCGGTGTCGAACGGCCGTCGCGCCTCCGGCAGGCTTGCCGAGCAGCCGACCGCTCCTACCATCGTCAAAACCAGCGTAATTGCGAACGTCGCATCAAGATCGGGTCGAGTTGGGAAGACGAACGCCGCAGTGGACATGGTCGCAGGTGCTTGAGACACTACACTAGAAGGTTTGATCCATCGTATCGTCCAGACCCCGGGGTCGCCGGTAGCCAAATCGCCCAGTCTCGCTCGACATCGAACACGAACCTCGACGCTCCGTAGAGGTGTCCACATGAACGACTGGCAGGAAGCTGAATCACACGCTGATCGGGCTCTGGGAGTGGTTCGAGCGCGGCCGATGGGCCGAGGCGGCGGAGGCCGAGTTGCGGAAGGCGATCCACCTCAACCCGGATCAGCCAGAGTGGCACTTCAACCTCGGCCTGACCCTCGAGGCCGCGGGCCGGGAGTCGGAAGCCCTTGCCAGCTACGAGCACGCCAGCGGCCTGATGCCCGGTCAGGTCCAGCCCTGCTCGTGGCGGGGGGGATGGTCGCCAATCGTCTCGGGGCAGTACCGGCGGGCGATCGAGTTCTTCCAGGCCGCCCGAACAGGATCGAACCGTCGAGATGGCCTACGCCAATCTCATGGAGAGCTATCTTCGACTGGGTGATCACGAC
>CAVONJ010000011.1:0-59565 GCA_963697235.1 uncultured Planctomycetota bacterium | reverse complement strand
CTAAGCGTCTTCCCCCGCCCAGTGCTGCCGCCTGCTCCTCGGCGTGGTAGCTGCTGCGGACGAGCGGGCCCGACTCGACGACGTCGAAGCCTCGGCGCCAGCCCTTCTCGGCGGTACGCATCGAACTGCTCCGGCGTCACCCAGCGGTCGATGGGCAGGTGATTGCGTGTCGGCTGCAGGTACTGGCCGATCGTGAGGATCTCGATCGGCGCCGCGGCGCGGACGTCGTCCATCAGCGCGAGCACCTCCTCGTCCCGTTCTCCGATGCCGACCATGATGCTGGTCTTGGCGCACGAGTCCCGCGGCCTTGATGCGCTGCAGC
Organism: uncultured Planctomycetota bacterium; assembly: GCA_963697235.1. Taxonomy (GTDB): domain Bacteria; phylum Planctomycetota; class Phycisphaerae; order Phycisphaerales; family SM1A02; genus CAVONJ01. The sequence continues at coordinate 59,243 of CAVONJ010000011.1, read as the reverse complement.
ACCTCCACCGAACGCTCGTACCGCGCCTGCGGCCGGACCGTCGGGTGCATCCGGCGCACGGTCTCGAGGTTGTGGGCGAGGATCTCCGGTCGGGCGTCGATGACGACCTGCAGCGCTTCGGGATCGCCCTTGAAGTCGCCGATGAGCGCCTCCACCGAGGTCTGCGGGAGAGTGCTCGTGGACCGCTCGGATCGTCTCCGCCCAGATGGCGGCACCGCCGTCGGGGAGATCGTCGCGGTCGACGCAGGTGATGACGACGTGCGTGAGGTTCAGCTGGCTCAGCGTGCGGGCGACGCGGAGCGGCTCCCGTGGATCGGGCGGCTCCGGGCGGCCGGTCTTGACGTTGCAGAACCCGCAGGAGCGGGTGCAGGTGTCGCCCAGGATCATGATCGTCGCCGTGCCGCGCGACCAGCACTCGCCGATGTTGGGGCAGGAGGCTTCCTGGCAGACCGTGTGGAGCTCGTGCTCGTCGACGAGCGCCTTCAGGCGGTGGTACCCCTCGCCGCCGGGGACCTTGGCCCGGATCCAGTCGGGCTTGCGGCCCACCTTCGCCACGCTTTGGCCGTCTCGGTTGTTGAGCACCAGGCCGGACAGGTCGACGACGCCGCATCCAGGTTCCGGGCCGTGTCGCCGCCCAGGGGCCGGGGATGCCGGCGCAAGTCCGCGCGTGGGCCGCGGAGGACGCTTCGACGGGGGGTGTCATGCGGGATGGCCGGTGGGGTGCCACGGAGTCAAGTGTAGTCGGCGCGCTCGCTCCCCGATTCATGGCCGAGGTCGCGCTCGCCCGATCATCAACAGGATCGCCTGACGGCCGGGTCGGTTCGTGAATAATCCGGACCAAGACCGCTCAACCCAACTCGGCCATGCGGTCGATCAAAGAGAATCTGTCTCATCTGCACGAGGTGGGACGTCTGCTTGTCTTGGACCGTCCTTTGGTCCTGGAGAACGTGCGGTGAGTTCCGCCCCCGTCCGAATGTGACCGGTGCGGTGCCGAAGCGTTCCTCGGGGTGGCTGAAGCGACCGAGGTTGAGGAGTTCAAGGTGACGATCTGGAGAAACGCGACTGAGTCCACGTATCGAGCCGTTCTGGCCGTCGGTCTGGTTGCGTTGGTCGGCCAGCTGGTGGGATGCGAGGTCGATTCGTTCATGGATCCCTCGCGCACCGGTCGGTTCGAGTTCTACCCGACGACCATCCCCATTCTCGAGCGGATCGACGTCATCGAGGAGGATTCGCAGGAGTGGGGCCGGACGACGGAGGTCCACGCCGAGGATCTCATTCCGTCCGATCTCGTCTACAAGCTCTCGCCCGGCGACGTGGTCACCGTCCAGATCTTCGAGCTCTACGCGCCGACCCAGTGGCACGTCACGACCGGTCGCATCGACGCAGCCGGCTTCTATCGCCTGCCCGAGATTGGCGACGTCCAGGCCGCGGGCATGACCGCGCAGGAGTTCGAAGAGCGGGTGACCGAGCTGCTCGATGAGCAGGTGATGCAGAATCCGCTCGTGGACGTGACCGTCGATGTGAGCAGCGGCTTCAACTACACGATCTACGGTGCGGTCGCCGCCCCCGGGATGTACGCCCTGAACAGCCCGGACCTGCGTCTCGTGGAGGCCCTGGCCATCGCGGGCGGCATTCCGCTGACCACCGAGAGGATCTTCGTGATCCGACAGGTCGAGCTGAGCGAGCAGGTCAAGCCGCGCTTCGAGCAGGATCAGGTGCCCTCCGGACCCGGCGAGGGGCCGACCGAGACGACGCCGCCGAACATCGACGAGCTGATCCGGCAACTCGAGGGCCAGGACGTGCAGCCCGGCGTGCTACGGCAGGATGGCGAGCCGATGATCGACATCGACCAGCTGGAACCGACCCAGCCGATGCAGCCGCCGCCGCCGCCACCGCCGGTGGACATGGACGAGGTGGCGCGCCCCGATCGGCGGACCGCTCCGCGCGGCCAGGACACGTTCATCTTCGACGAACAGCGCGGCGAGTGGGTGCGCGTGGCACTCCCGGTGCGCCCGGTGCACGTTGGAGCCGCCCGGTCCGGCCGAGCAGAATCTGCTGCTGGAGCGGGTGATCGAGATTCCCTACCAGAAGCTGAAGCGGGCGGACAGCTCGTACAACATCGTGATCCGGCCGGACGATCGGATCTACGTCCAGGAGCCGACGGTCGGCGTGGTCTATCTCGACGGCGAGGTCGCCCGCGGCGGCGTCTACAGCCTTCCCGCGGGAAACAGCAAGCTCACGCTGAGCCGGCTGATCGCCGCCGCCGGCGGGCTCGGGCCGATCGCCATCCCCTCGCGGGTGGACCTCACCCGCATCGTGGGCGTGAACCGCGAAGCCACGATCCGGGTCGATCTCAAGGCGATCCGCAACCGGACCGAGCCGGACGTGCTGCTGAAGCCCGATGATTGCATCATCGTCGGCACGAACTTCTGGGCGACGCCGCTGGCGGTGATCCGCAACGGCTTCCGGGTGACCTACGGCTTCGGATTCCTCCTGGACCGGAACTTCGGCAACGACGTCTTCGGTGCACCGCCGACGAACATCGGCAATTGATGCCGGGGCGGCGGCAGCGAACGGTCTGACGGCAGCGCGCCGCGGTCGTTCGGGGCACGAGTTCTCCGCTCCGCCTCGGCGGAGATGGGGCGACATCGCCGCTCCCGGCCCGGGCGGGTAACATCGTTCATCGCAGCCGGGCAAACCGGTGAACCTCCTAAGGGCAAGCCCTCGTAGGGAGTACCTCCTCGCGATGCCTCGTCGGTGCCGGGAGGAAGAAGAAGGAACTGCTGGGGATGCCGACCTCGGGGGCGGGGTCAAGCGACCTTCAGCGGTGGTCGATTTGGGATCGAGATGACGAGAGCGGTGAGCCAGTCCCCACCTGCGCAGGAGCGCCTGGCCGACTACCGCTGGCCTCTGGCCGGCGCGGTCGTGCTGCTGTGCATCTACGTCTGGCTGTTCTGGGACTTCATCGGGACCCAGGTCCGGTGGGGCATCAAGCACCAGGCGGACTGGGGGCACACGCTCGTCATTCCCTTCATCGCCGGCTATCTGGTCTACCACAACCGGGAGAAGCTGCGCCGTCTCGTGCCCTTCCGAACCTCGTGGACCGGGCTGATCCCGATCGTGGCGGGCGTCGCCTGGTACTCGGTGTGCACGCTCAACGACGCGGTGCGCAATCACAACCTCCAGGGCTTCGGCGTCTGGCTCGCCCTCTTCGGGCTCGTCCTCCTGTTCTGCGGATACCGGGCGATGGCGTACCTCTGGTTCCCGCTGGTCTACATGCTGGTCTTCGGCCAGTCGGTGTCCGATCGAGCGATGAACGTCATCACGTTCCAGCTGCAGGACATTGCCGCCCGCGGCTCTCACATCGTCCTGCTGCTGCTGGGATTCGACGCCGAGGCGATCGGGCAACACGCTGACCATCTTCGACGAACGAGGACAGGCGAACCCGCTCAACATCGCCGAGGCGTGCTCCGGCATGCGCATGCTGATGGCCTTCCTGGCCCTCGGCACGGCCATGGCGTATACCGGGTTCAGCACGCTTCTGGCAGCGGGCCTGCTCGTGCATTCTGGCGTTTCCCACCGCCATCTTCGTCAACGTCCTGCGCGTCGTCACGCTCTCGCTGCTGACGCTGGTCGACAGCGGCTTGGCCGCGGGCGACTTCCACACGTTCGTCGGCCTGCTGTGGCTGGTCCCGGCCCTGCTCATCTACTTGGGTCTGATGTGGATCATCCGAAAACTCGTGATCGAGCCGGAGCACGCGACGGCAGCACCGCAGACGGTGCCGGCGGGGTCCCGAACATGACGCAGCACGCACCGCTCTTCGATCGCCGGGCCCGGACCGCCTTCGTCGTGGCGGCGGTGACCATGATCGTCAGCGCGATCGGCTTCCGCTCCGCCGTTGCTCATCTGAACGTCTACCTTCGGAAGGAGCCCGTCGAGCTGCGGGCCCATCTGGCGACCATTCCCAAGCGTTTGGGACCGTGGGAAGCGGTGGGGGAGGACCTGAAGTTCGACGAGGCGATGACCGAGGCCCTGGGCACCGACAAGTACCTCGACCGCCGCTACGCGCACCGCGACGAACCGGATCTGGTGATGTCCGTCCACATCGCCTACTACACCGGAATGATCGACGCCGTACCGCACATACCCGATCGCTGCTTCGTGGCCTCGGGTTGGGAGCCTGCTTCGGTGCCGGCGAACTATCCGCTCTCCGTCGATTTCTCCGGTGCCCGGATCGACGACGCCCATATCAGCAAGCAGACCGGTGAACCGTACCGGATGCTCGATGTCGTCCATCCGATCACCGGGCGTCTGGAGACGGTGCACCTGCCCTCCGGCGATTTCGAGCTCAGGCTCGCGAAGTACACGCCGGGACCGAGCGCCCGACCTCCTGCTCTTCGGCGGATACTTCTTCCTCGCGAACAACCGGCTCACGCCCAGCCCCGAGTACATCCGCGCCTTGGCGTTCAAGCCCTCCGAGCGATACGCCTACTTTCGCGAAAGTGCAGTTCGCGACCATCTTCCGCTCCGGCGACTCCACCGAGCGTTACCTGGAGCTCTCCTCCGACCTCCTCGCAGCGACTGCTGCCCCATCTCATGCGTTGTCTGCCGGATTGGGCGGAAGTGGAATCTGCTCCGAGCGTCCTGACCCTTCCACCGAAAGTCCGAGATTCTCCCATGGCTTCCCGCGTCAACGTCAAGTTTCTCTCGATCCTCTTCATCTGCCTCTTCCTCGTCGTGGGTATTCTCGGCGGGCTCTGGTATCTGCAGCGCGCAAGGCGACACGGAGCGGCACATTCGCCTGGGTAACGAATACATGCAGGCGGGCCAGTTCCGGGACGCGTACGACACGTACGGTCGGGCCGTGGCCAAGCAGCCGGCGAACCTGGAGTACCTCCAGCTCATGGAGACATGCGCTGATGTCCTTCACGCCAGTGAGCCGGGACGATGCGCGAGAGCTGTACGCGAGGCGCATCGGCATTCTCAAGCACGCCGCGCGGCTACCATCGGCTCGACGCCGGCCGCCACAAGGAGTTGATCGACGAGCTGGTCTTCGCCGCCCGGCTCAGCAAGGGCAACGACTGGTGGGAGCAGGTCGAGGTTGCCGCCGACGACATGTGGACGCAGCTGCCGCCCGACGACCCGGCGCGTCTCGACGCGCAGCTCTACCGCGGGATGTCCCTCTACCGGCGTGCCGTCGTTCTCCCGGACCGCGAGCTCATCCGGGCAGAGGACGACCTCACCGCCTACCTCGAGGCGCACCCGAACAGCGACGAGGCGTGGGGTGCCTTGCTCACGGGGTATCTCACGGTCGCTCAGAAGGACCGGGCAGAGGGCAACAACACCGGTCACGAAGAGATGATGGCCAAGGCCCGCGAGTCCTTCGCCCGGGCGCAGCAGGCGGGTGTCGACGGTCCCAACTTCGCCCGGGCCACGGTCCTGTACCGGGCGATCACGGTGCCCGAAGGGGATGATCCGGAGAATCTCGAGCCAATCCGCGACGCTGCTCAGCACATGATCGACGAGGTGCAGCAGAGCGGTGATCCGCTCTTGATCGAGGAGGCGGCCGAGGTGTTGATCAGCATGCCTTGGCTGGGCTTCACGCCCCAGGCGATCGAGATGCTCGAGTCCCACCTCGCCGTCGATCCGGATGCGCACATCGATCGCTACATGCTGGCGACCCTGCAGTTCCGCAACGGGGATTTGGACGAGTCCGAGCGCAACGTCAAACGCCTCCTCGCGCTCAATGAGCTCGAGATCAACTTCATCTCGCTGTTCCAGGATGTGATCCAGCTCCGAGCGGCGTCACTGCAAGTGGACATCGCTCACCAGCGGTGGGAGCGGGCGGAGCTGGCGGACAAGCCTGCGAAGCTCGCGGAGATCGAGCGGGCCGTGGCCGAGTTGCGACCGATGATTTCGGACCCCGAGAACGATCCGGTGCTGATTCGGGCGGAGGGCAAGCTCGCCTTTGCCAGCGGGGACTACCGGACCGCAGCCGCGAAGTTCGACCATCTCGCGCGCGCGGGCGGGCCGATTCCGAAGTACTCCTCTATTGTGCGCGGAGCCTTGAGCAGATCAATGAAACGGGTCTGGCGTACGAACGGGCTCAGCAGCTCCAGGCGATTCAGCCGAGCAATCCCGCGTACCTCTATGAGTGTGGGCGCTTGGCGTACAAGATGAAGAATTACGACGCCGCGCTGACCTGGCTGGACCAGCTGCTGGAAGTCGACCCCGGCTCCGCAATCGGTCGTCAGCTCGCCGGTCGGATCCGGATGGAACAATCAGGCGAAGAGCCGACCGAGATGGATCCGCTCGTCCAAGTGTTGGCGGATGCCACGGCTGCTCTGAAGGAAGGGAACACCGACAGCGCCGGGCGGCGTTGCTCAGCGCGCTCGACGGGAATCCGGACAACCCCCAGATCGTTTACGCGCTGATGCAGGTCGAAATCAGCGCCGGAGAGAAGGACAAGGCGATTGCCTACCTCGATCAGCTGATCGAGATGCAGCCGCAGAATACGGAGCTGCAGGCGATCAGGTACTCGATCGCCAACGAGGATCGAATCAAAGCGATCGAACAGTTCGTTGCCTCCCGCAATCTCAGCGAGGGCGAGACGGCCGTGACGATGCTCATCAACCTGACTGGTCTGGCCCGTGCCGAGCAGCGGCGGTCCGAGCAGCTTGATGCGGCGGGGAACGCGGAGCAGGCGGAGGCAGCGCGGGAACTCGCGTCGAGAGCGGAGACCGAGGCGCAGCGCTACCTCGCGCAAGCAGAGAAGTTGGCCCCCGACAATCCCCGATTCCAGGAGCATCTGTTCCAGACGGCGCTCATCGAGGAGGATTGGAAGGCAGCGGAGGCGGTGGTCGAGCGGGCCCGAACGCTCGACACGGACCTGGCCGGCGGCCGGCTGCTGGCCGGTCAGCTCGATCTGGCGCGGGGCAACCTGCAGGAGGCGATCATCGCGCTCAACGAGGCGGTGCAGGAGATTCCCGCACTCATCACTGGCGTGGCGCAACCTCGCGATCGCGTACGAGCGGGTGGGGAACTTCGTGGAGGCGCGCACCGCCTACGAGCAGGCCTACCGGAACAATCCGACGGACGTGGACGCCGTTCGCCGCTACATCGCGCTGCTGCTGCGCAGCGGCGACGAGACGAGGGCTTTACGTGTCGTCCGCAGCGCCCGCCGCCTGTTGCCGGGTGATGTTCCGCTTCGGGAGGCCTGGCTGCAGCTGGAATCGCGAGCGGGCGATCCGGTGCTGGCCTTCAAGGAACGGCGGATGATCTACACGGAAGTCGCCGAAGGATCAGGAAAACGCCATGCAGCTGGCGCGACTGCTGGCCACGACACCGCCGGAGCGTCAGCTGCTCCTGGACGAGTCGGGCGAGCCGGAGTATTCCGAGTCGCGCTGGGCCCGCCTCGGCGCCAAGGAGCAGGCGCGGATTCTCGAGCAGGCGCGAACGGATGGGAGGTGGAATGCGATCAAATCCTGACGACGTTGGGACGGGAGGAGAGCGATGAGTTCGCCGTCGTCGCCCTCCGAGCGGATCTCCTTCGTGAGCGTGGACAGGTTGATGCCGGGGAGAGGACATTGCGCGATTTCATCGCGGGGAAGGGCGACCAGGCCACGATCCAGATGTTGGTCACGCTCGCTCAGTACCAGGACCAGGCGGGACGATCGGAGCAGGCTGCCGCCACGCTCGATGCAGCGAGGTCAGTGCAAGATCCAATTGTTCGAGAGGCGGACGTAGCGCTCGGTGATCTCTACTTCCGGAAGGGTCTCATGCAAGAGGCCGTGGTGGCGCTTGAGCGCGCGATCGAACGGAGGCCGGACCGCAATGTTCAGCTTCGAATCGTGGAGTGCCAGACGCGGCTGGGTAACTTCGGGGATGCCCGTCGTCGCCTGGAAGCGCCTCACTCGAGACGGTGGCGCCGGGTATTACGAACTGATGTTGATGGCAAGCATCGCTGACGGCGAAGCCCGCCAGGCGTATGCGGTGGGCAATCTCGACGAGGCGACCGCTCGCGTCGCGACGCGCAATCAAGCCATCGCGGCCGCAGCGGAGGCCGGCCCAACCCACCCCGAGCCCCACATTCAGCAGGCCCAGTGGTTGCTCGCGGAGTTCAACCGTTCGGTCGAGAGTGCCGATCCGGACGACCTCCAGCGGCTGCGTCGCACGAGCCCGCTCCTGGCCGACGCGATGCGGGAGCTGATGCGGGCGGATGAGATTCAGGCTGGCAATCTCCAGACCAGTCTGACCCGAGTCGCGCTCCTTCAGACCCAAGGCGATATGGCCGGGGCGATCGGGGAGCTCAATCGGGTGCTGGCCAAATCGCCGGACGAGGTTCCGGCACGACGGCAGCTCGTGCAGCTGCTCTATCAGCAGGGAGAGGCCGACGGTGCGTATCAAGCCATCCAGGAGGGGGTCGCACGCAATCCCTCGCTGGTCATGTGGCACGAGCTGCAGGGGGACCTCTTCCTCGATCAGCTCCGGCGCCTCAAGGCAATGCCCGATGTGTCCCGGCCCAAGCTGGCGGAGGCTGCCCAGCGGTCGACGGAAGGGTACGGCCGAGCCACGCAGATTCGCACCAACCCGCTGCTGCTGGGCAAGCTCGTCTCCAGCCTCTTCGAGGCAGAACCTCCTGATTACAAGGGCGCGGTGCAGGTCCTGCTGGCGCGACAGCAGATGATGGATGTCGCACCGGCCCTGCGCTGCCTCTATGCCGAAGCGCTGCAAGGCCTCGGCCGGCGCGACGAAGCCAAGGAGCAGCTGCTCATCGGGTTCGGCCGATTCAAGTCCGGGATCGCCGAAGGAAAGATTCCCGCCGGGAACATCTCGATCTGGCACGGCAGCGCCGAGCGCGTGTTCAAGGACCAGTCCCCCCAGGTGATCGAGTCCTTTGTCATGGAGCTGACCGATCAGAATCCCGATCCCGTCGAGCTGAACTGGCTCGCCATGCTTTGGGCCCGCTCAGGAACCGACGGTATCAGCCGGGCCCTGGAGCTGCAGCAGCAGGCCATCGACCGGTATCAGGGAAACAACCCCGCCGCGCAGGCTGATCTCTATTTCCGTCTAGGCAGCTTTCTCCTTGCTGATGGTCAGTACGACGCCGCGTTGGCGCCGCTGTCGCGCGTGATCGAGTTGACGCCGAACAGCACACTGGCGCTCAACAACTATGCGTTCGTTCTCGCCAAGCACCTCGGCCGGCCCGGGGACGCCCTTCCGTACGCCGAGCGAGCGGCGTCTCTGTTGAACGAGCAGGATCCGATCGACCTGCGGGCGTCCATCCTGGATACGCTGGGGTGGATTCAATTCCGCCTCGGTGATTCGACGGAAGCGGAGACGCTGTTGCGACGGAGCATCAACGTCAAGGAGAACGCCAACAACCGGCTCCACCTGGCCATGGTCCTGGCCGCGGCGGGTAACTTCGAGGGCGCCCAGACCCATCTGGATCGGGCCGCTCAGCTGCGTCCGAGCGGGGAGACGCAGGCTGAAATCGAGGCCCTCGCCGTCGATGTGCGCAACCGGAGAATCCCAGATCGAGGGGGAGATTGATGGACCAACGGCCGATATTCGAAGGAGCAGAAGCCATCCGTCGCGCCCAGCGCACCGTCCGTCAGACCACCCGTCAAATGGGGGGCAGACTCAATCGTCCGTGCCTGCACTACTTCCTCGAGGATCACTCGTCATGAGTACTGCCATTCCCACCCGACCGCCGGCGCTGCCGCAGCGGGAACCTCGACACCGTCAGATGCACGCCCGTCCGACGGCCGCCAAGATCGATCCGTTCCGGGTTTTGCGGCGTCACTCCCTGGCCGTCGTGGCCTCGGTGATCATCGGCGTCGGCGTCGGCATCGCGGCGTACCTCGCCTTCGAGGCCTTTTATCCGCTCTATACCGGTACGGTGCTCTTCGAGATCCGACCCGGCGTCGATGACGTGCGGCAGATCGGTTCCAGCGACATGGTCCAGGACCAGCTCGTCATGCGTCTGGCGATGACCGAGTCGGTGCTCTTGACCAGCCGGGAGGTCCTGGAAGTCGCGCTGCGCGATCAACAGGTCCGTCAAACCAGCTGGTTCCAGCGCTTCTTCGTCAAGGTCGGCGACGATGGTCGCGAGGTCGAGCTGGTGGACGACGCGGTGGACGAGCTCGTGGACGATCTCAGGAGCAATGTGCTTCGGAACACCAACCTCTTCAGCCTGAGATGGTCGACCCACCAGGCCACCGACATACCGGTGGTCTTGAATACGATCGCCAAGGCCTACCTCGAGAAGCGGAAGTCGCTCGACGAGAGCACCTACACGAACAACCTTCAGGTCTTCCGTGACGAGCTCGCGAAGACGACCCGTGAGATCGACGACCTCGAACAGCGCATCAGCACGTTCATCCGCGAACATGGGCTGGGAACGCTGACCGATCCCGGCCAGAGTCAGGTCGCGTACGCGATGCAGCAGATCGCGGAGCAGATCACTGCGGTCAATGCGCAAATGAGCATGGCACAGTCTGCGTACGGGCAGACCGCAGCCAAGCTCGAGGGCCGGATCGAGCCGAGTTCCGACGACTACGTCCGGGCCGAGGCGGACGCCAGCGTGGCGGCCGCCATCCAGCAAGTGCAGGTGTACAAGACGGAGCTCCGCCGCCTCTACGAGATCTATCGGCCCGAGCACATGAAGGTTCGGGAGCTTGAGCAGCGATTGCGAGCGACCGAGCTCGAGCGCGATGCGAAGATCGAGGAGATCATCAAGCGCAACCTGGAAGCCGAGCTCAAGGGCCTGGCCGATCAACGCGAGCAGCTGCTCAACACGTACGACGGGCTGTCCGAGGATTACGAGGCCAAGGACATGCAGCTGCGAGAGCTCGCATCGGCACAGTCCCAGTACGAGTCGATGTCCACCCAGCGGGACTACCTGGCATCCAGCCGCGATGCCGACCTGCAGCTGGTCAAGGAAGTACAGCTCATGCAGCTGCGCGCCGACGCGTCCCGCATCCGCTTGGCGCAGAACGCGCTGGAGCCGCGCGAGCTCTCATTCCCTCAGCCCGAGATCATCATTCCCCTCGGCACACTGCTGGTCATCAGCCTGGTCGTGGGGCTCATCTTCATCCGGGAGTTCACCGACCAGCGCGTGAAGAGCGCCAGTGATCTTGGGATTCTGCCAGGGGCGAACGTCATCGGCATGATCCCCGAGAAGAGCGAAGATCCGACGGGCGTGAAGATTCCCGAGCTGGTCGTGCAGCGCCAGCCGCACAGCGTGATGGCCGAGTCCTACCGCCAGGCGTTCACCGCAATGGCCAAGCAATTGGACCGCGCCGGACACCAGACGCTGTTGCTGGCGTCCGGTCTTCCGGGCAGCGGGACGACCACGGTGGCGACCAACCTGGCCGCGAGCGCCGCCGCGTCCGGGCGCCGGGTGATTCTGATCGACGCCAACTTCCGTCGGCCGCGACTCGCGGAAGCGATGGGCCTCAGCGACGATGCGCCGGGGCTCGGCGACGTGCTCTCGGAGGCCGTCACCCTTGGGGAGACGGTGATCGCGGCGGGAGGAGGAATCGACGTCATTCCGGCGGGCAGTCCGTCCCACCGGATCGTCGAGTTGCTCACGACCCGTCACTTCGACGGCCTGATCGCCGAATTGCGCGATCGCTACGACCTGATCATCTTCGACGCGCCGCCGGCCGTGGTGGCGGGGGAAGCGATGGCTCTGGCCAACAAGCTCGACGCGGCAGTCCTCGTGGTCCGCTCTCACCAGGAGCACCGCGGTCTGGTCGCGCGACTGATCGGGCAGTTCAGCGACGCCCACTGCGAATTCCTGGGCGTGCTGCTCAATCGCCCACGGGGCACGGCCGGAGGCTACTTCAAGAAGAACTTCGCCACGATGGCGGAGTACTCGTCGCGGAAGGCGCGCTGACACCGAATCGCGCCGTTCCGCATCGATCAAGGAGTGATGCTCACGATGCCCGAGACAGGTCCAAAACGCACAACCCTCGTGACTGGAGGCGCCGGCTTCATCGGTTCCCATCTGGTGGAACGGCTGGTGGCCCGCGGCGATCGGGTCGTGATCATCGACGATCTGTCCACGGGTAGTCTGGACAACCTGCAGACGGTTGATCCGGACCGTGTCCAGGTTCATCACACCAATGTCTCCCAGGGGCTCATGGCCTACCAGCCCGGCGACTTCTCGGAGATCTACCATCTGGCGGCGGCGGTCGGCGTGCGGCTGGTGATCTCCAAACCGGTCCACACGATCGAGACCAATATTCAGGAGACGTCCGCGGTGCTGCGGTTTGCGTCCCAGAGCGGCACGCCGACGCTGATCGCCTCGACGTCGGAGGTGTACGGAAAATCCGAACGCACTCCCTTCCGCGAAGACGACGACGTGGTCTACGGGCCGACCATCTTCAACCGCTGGTCCTACGCATGTTCGAAGGCCATCGACGAGTACCTGGCCCTGGCGCACCACCAGGAGGACCAGGTGCCGGTAGCCATCGTGCGCTTCTTCAACACCGTGGGTCCGCGCCAGGTCGGGCACTACGGCATGGTGCTTCCCCGCTTCGTGACCGCCGCACTGACCGGTGAGCCGATGCAGGTGTACGGAGATGGTCAACAGACGCGGTGCTTCTGCGATGTCCGCGACGTGGTCGAAGTTCTGCCGCCGTTGCTGGGCGAACACGCCTGCCGGGGGCGGATCTTCAATCTGGGCAGCGATGAGCCGATCTCCATTCTGGAGCTGGCCGAGCTGGTTCGCCAGACGCTCGAGAGCGACTCGAAGATCGAGTTCGTTCCCTACGAGGAGGCCTTCGGACCACATTTCGACGACCTGCGCCACCGCGTTCCGGATTTGAGCCGGATCAGGGAAGCCATTGGATTCTCGCCGCGGATCCCGTTGTCTCGGACCATTCTCGACCTGGCGGATGTGCTTCGCAGAACCTCAGCGCCGCCGCTGAGACGGACTCGATGAGCAGAGGAGGCGACACGGTGTCGCACGCGCCTGGTCGGCGGCGGGGGTGAGGAGCGAGGAATCGATGTCGACGATAATCGCGCCTCCCGGCAACGCGGAAGAGATTTTCGATCTCGTCGGCGGCGGCACCGAGCCCGCCGTGTCCGCCATGGGCCTGCTCAACGGCTACTCCCACATCTTCGTGATCGCCTTCGTGGTGACGTTGCTGGCCACGCCGCTCGTGCGCCGGCTGGCAATAGCCGCCAACGTCATCGACCACCCGGACCAGGTTCGCAAGCAGCATGCCTACCCCGTGGCGTACCTGGGCGGTGTTGCCGTCTTCCTGGGCTTGATCACGGCGATCGGCGTCAGCTATGTCACCGTCAGTCAGTTCACCGAGATCTACTCTCCCGTGCCTATCGCGGTGATCATCGGCATGATGGCCATCCTGCTCACCGGTCTTGCCGATGACGTGTGGGGATGGGACCCGCGACTGAAGATCGCGGGCCAACTGGTGGCCGCAGCCGCGCTGGCCATCAACGACATCGGCGTACGCGTGGCCGAGGGACTGCTTGCGCCGCTGATGGGCAGCGCGCACGACGTCCTGATCACGGTGGGTTCGTTCGAGGTGCTGAACGGGCACGTGTTCTACTGGACAGGCACCGCGATCATCGCGTTCTTCGTGCTCGGTGGATGCAATTCAGCCAATCTGATCGACGGCCTGGACGGTCTGCTCTCGGGAGTCGTCGCGATCGTCGCGATCGGGCTGCTCGCCATCAGCTTGCTCATGGTGCCCGACACGTCGATCGATTCCCTGCTCCAGGGTGAAGACTCGCTCGCCGGAGCGCGGATCGTCCTCTGTGCAGCCCTGCTGGGATCGGTGCTTGGCTTCCTGCCCCACAACTTCAAGCCAGCCACGATCTTCCTCGGTGACGGAGGCAGCCTGCTCATCGGCTTTCTCTGCGCCACCATCATCCTGATGCTCGGCGAGCGCGGTCAGACCCACCTGGTCTTTGCGGGCCTGATCGTGTTTGCGGTGCCGATCATGGACACGACGCTGGCCATCATCCGGCGCTGGCTGGCCGGCACGTCCATGTCCGCCGCCGACGATCAGCACATGCACCATCAGCTCTGCCGGGCGATGGGCGGCGTAAAGCTCGCGGTGCTGATCCTCTACGGAATCAGCGTGCTCTTCGCCGTGATCGGCGTGACGATGGCGTGGCTGATCATGCGCACGGAACTGCGGGTCCGTGTGATGTACGCGATCGCGCTGGTCCTCTTCAGCTTCATCGGCGTGACCGCCGTCAAGGCCGCCCGACGTCAGCAGTTGGCGAAGGCTCCGGCTTCGGCGCCGGCCCGGACTTCGAGCGAGGAGAGCTCGGCGGCGCCGCATCGGAGAAGCTCCCGCCGCCATCAGGGCCAGACGCCGCGGCTCGCTCCGGCCATCCGGTCCGGCCGCAGACTCGATGGCCGTGCGTTCACCACTGCCCTCCTTCTTGCTCTTTCCCTGCGCTCTGGCACAATCTCGGTCATGGAGCATCGGGACCCGATCCGCGTGCTGTTCATCTGTATGGGGAACATCTGTCGAAGCCCGCTCGCCGAGGGTGTGTTCGTGCACAAGGCGCGTCAACGGGGACTGTCGGAGCGATTCCTGGTCGACTCGGCCGGGCTCGGAGGATGGCACGCCGGGGAGCCGCCCGATCCGCGAGCGCGGGCGGTGGCCGCGGCCAACCAGGTAACGCTGAGCAGTCGCGCGCGGCAGATTCAGAAGCCCGACTTCGAGACCTTCGATCACCTGATCTGCATGGACGAAGAGAATCACGATCGCCTGTTGACCCTGGGTGCCCCGATCGAGAAGCTCAGACTCCTGCTCGAGCTGGATCCCCGCGCGCCGATGCGCGAGGTCCCCGACCCGTATTACGGCGGACAGGACGGCTTCGAGCTCGTCTTCCGTCTCATCGACTCCGCCTGCGATGCGCTGCTGGATCAGTTGACCGCGTCGGTGCGGCAGTGAGCGATGAGGAGGCGATCGAGTCGCTGCTCCAACGGGCGGGCGTCAGCGCTTCGATCGTTGGAGGCGGAGATCTGTCCGGCGGGTGCATCCACCGGGTGCGTCGGCTCGAGCTCGGTGACGGAACATCGATCGTCGCGAAGATTGGAGGAGATCGGGACCTGCCCCTCTTCGAGGAGGAGG
The DNA here is from genome assembly GCA_963697235.1 of uncultured Planctomycetota bacterium. Lineage (GTDB taxonomy): Bacteria > Planctomycetota > Phycisphaerae > Phycisphaerales > SM1A02 > CAVONJ01. Next base: position 44,117 of record CAVONJ010000011.1, on the reverse strand, counting down.
CCCTTGGGTTGCGGGCCCTTGGCGCACGGACACGGTGCTGGTGCCGACGCCCATCCTCGTGGAGAAGCACCAAGGTCGGGCATTCCTCTTGACCAACTTCATCCCCTCCGGATCGGGCGGCGGTGGGCAGTGGCGAAGCTTCGGAGAGGAGTTGGCCCGATTGCACCAGGCGCCGGTCGGTGCCCGATACGGCTTCGAGATCGACAATCATCTCGGACGCACGCCTCAGCCCAACCGTTGGAACGAAGACTGGGTGCAGTTCAATCGGGGCGAGCGGCTGGGTCATCAGCTCGCACTCGCCCGAACGGCCGGTCTGCTGCACGGCGAAGAAGTGCGGCGCATCGATCGCCTCATCGAAGGACTCGACCGCGTGCTGCCCTGTCACCCCCGGCCATCGCTCCTGCACGGCGACCTCTGGTCCGGCAATGCCCTGCCGACGGTCGACGCCCAAAACCTGGCCCGGGTCGCCGTGATTGATCCGGCGCCGTCGATCGGCGACGGGTGGGCGGACATCGCGATGATGAAGCTGTTCGGAGGCTTCCCCGCGGCGACCTACGAGGCGTACGCGTCACTGGCTGAGGACCGCGAGGAGGTCGAGCGCCGCATCGCGGTCTATCAGCTCTATCACCTGCTCAATCACGTGAATCTGTTCGGGCGTTCGTATGCGGGACAGATGATGCAGTTGGTGGGGGGGCTTGGGTGGTGATCCGAGAACGCTACAGAACCGAGCCGCAGGATGCCGAACACCCTCACGTAATGCCGTCGGCGATGTGGCGAGCGACGAGCTCTTTGACCATGCGATCGAAGATCTCGTCGATCTCTGGTCGCCGGCACACCTGCTGCGTCACGTAGGCGCCCTCCATGAGGAGCGACAACTCCTTGGAGAACAGGGCGGGATCGTCAGCGCCCGCGTACCCGGCGATCTCGCGGAGGAGATCCTCCATCGCGCGCTTGTGATCTGCGGCCAGGAGGTGTGCCGGATCGTGCGGCTGCGGGAACTGCACCGCGACGTTGATGAAGATGCACCCGTTGTACTGGCTGCTGTCGAAGAGTTCCGCGAGCGCGTCGGGCACTGCGAGGAGCTGACCGCGCGGCGTGTCGCCTCCGTGCCGCCGCAGTATCTGCCGGAACGTCTCCTGCCACCATCGATCGTGCCAGCGGAGGACCTCCAGCACGAGATCATCCTTGCTTGCGAAGTGGTTGTAGAACGTCGTCTTTGTCACACCCACGTCGGCAAGAATGCGATCCAGGCCGACCGCATGAAAGCCCTCACAGTAGAAGAGATCGTGAGCAGTTCGGATGAGGTTGTGCCGCGTGTCGGTGGCCATGGTGCCCGTGCCCCTCTTCAGTGTATCAGAGGATAATCGATCGCAGTGTCTACTGAGAGCACGCTGGTCCGAGGTTGACCTTCGGTCAAGTTGGCCTTGACCAGGAGTCCAGGAAAACTGGACAAGGAGTCAGCGGTCAGGATCGCGACCGTGTTGTACGGTTGAAACAGTTGACGGCCAAGTGGCCGTTGGCAGAGTCCTTTCGAACGACCACTAAGGAGCATCGACATGACCACAACCACCACCAAGATCAACGGGATCGACACTGCGGCCCTTCAACGACTCGTGGACGACGTGAAGGCAGATCACGCCAAGGGCATGGCGCGCTTCACGGTCAGCTCGCAATGGAAGGGTGGTGCCCGCACCGATACCCGTGTCGCGGGCTGGGAGCTGGGCGGCAAGAAGCTGGCGAAGGATTTTACGATCAGCGTGGATGAGCCCGCAGAGCTGCTGGGCTCCAACCGATTCGCCAACCCGCAGGACTACCTGCTGGCGGCGGTCAACGCCTGCATCATGGCAACCTACGTGGCCGCGTGTGCGGTCAACGGCATCGAGCTCGAGAAGCTCGAGATGGAGACCACCGGCGAGCTCGACCTCCGCGGCTTCCTCGCCATCGACGCGCGGGTCAAGCCCGGCTACGAGAGTGTCGACTTCACCGTGCGCATCAGGGGAAACGGCACGAAGGAGCAGTTCGAGCAGATCCACCAGTTCGTCCAGCAGACTTCACCCAACTTCTACAATATGGCGAACGCGATCGCCATGAAGCCGACGCTCGTTGTCGAATAGGTGCGAGCAGCTAGCTCCGGCGGCGTCCGCGCCGCCGGAGCGTCGTGTGCTGAGGGTGGAGTGCCTGGGATTGTCGATGGGGGTGCGCGAACGCGCGTTGGTCGTTCGGGGGTTGTGGGACCGTCGCCGCATCCATGCGGCTGGTCTTGAGAAGTGCTTGAGGTTGGTGCGTGGCGTGAGGTCTTGTTGTGGCGTCGCCGCCTCCTGCGGCTCGACCCTCGTTGGTCCGACGCCGCTCAGACCCGCCGGCTTCCTGCCGGCTCCCCTGTGGACGTTCTGGCGTGGGATGGGCTTGGTCTATGGCGGCCCTCCGGGCCGCGGGCTGTGCAACGCCGCCTGCATCCTGCAGGCTCCCGCCACTCGCAAACACCAACGCTCCGGCGGCATCCATGCCGCCGGAGCTTGACCTGCCGACGGTTGCGCGGCCGGCGCCAATGGAGGCGTCGCTCGCGCAACCGAACGCTACCGGCGCATCGTGCAACGCAGGCCGTTCCCCGCCGGCACTGAAGGTCGGCGGCATGGATGCCGCCGACCGTGTGGTGGATCGCAGCAAGAACCGAGGCGGCAGGATGCCGCCGGCATTGCGCAATCCCCTGCGGCCCGGATGGGCCGCATATGAATAGAAACGGCCATCGCAGGACCCCTCCCAGGGGAGCCCGCAGGAAGCGGGCGCGTATGAGCAACGCCGGACCAACGATGGTCGAGCCGCATGGATGCGGCGCCCGTTGCGCAACCCCCGGAACAGCGCCAACGTGTTCGCGAACGCCCTCGACAACACGAAGTCCCATTCGCGCACTTCACGGCCACATCAAACGCTCATCTACGAAGCAGGCCGTTCCCAGCCGGCACTGAAGGTCGGCGGCATGGATGGCCGCCGGACCGTGTGGTGGTACGCAGCGAGAACCGAGCCGGCATGGATGCCGCCGGCGACGCAAATCCCCTGCGGCCCGGATGGGCCGCATATGAGATAGAAACAACCACCGCAGGACTGGTCACAGGGGAGCCCGCAGGAAGCGGGCGCGTATGAGCAACGTCGGACCAACGATGGTCGAGCCGCATGGATGCGGCGGCGCCGCAACAACACCCCGGGCCGCGCACCCAACCTCAGACCAACCAGAACCGAGCCGCATGGATGCGGCGCGGCTTCGCCACCCATCGACCACCCCGCGCATGTTCGCGCACCCCCTCGACACCAACAAGCGCTCGCTCACTCCCCCTCACTTCCGCGCAGCTTCCCCAGCAGCGTCGGCCGCTTCTGGGTTGCGGCTTGATGCTCGGCGAGGTCATGCACGGCGATCTGAGTGAATTGATGGAGCAGGTTCTGCAACTCCGTGACCATGGCGTCCCGCTCGGCGTGGGCGAGCTCGAGCTGTTGAGCGATCGCCTCCTGCTGCTCAAGACCCTGGCTCGCCGCGCAGGGTCGTGCTGCTGTGCCTCCTCGATCCACTCGCTGTTCTCCGACCACACTTCCTCCAGCGTTCGCAGACTCGTCTGCACGGCGGAGAGACGCTCAGACACCTGGTGCAGCTGCTGGAGGTTCGGCACCAGGTGGGCCAGCGCGGCTTCCGCTGTTCCATCCGCCGACTGAAGTCCTTGTGGGCCACCTCCAGGGCGTGCACCTTCTCCTTCAGCGTGGCGGCCAGGGACGTCGCCCGCGTGAGTCGCTCGGTCTTCGCTTCGAGGTCCCGCTGCAGACGGGAGAGCTCTTCCCGCTGCGAGTCGACGTTCGCATCCGCGGCCCTGTGCGCGGCCGCGGATTCCTGCACCTGCTGGTTGAGCCGCTGGAGTTCCTCCTGGTAACGCTGACGCTCCGAAGTCAGCTTGGTCTCCAGGGATTCTGCCCGCTGCCGCTCCGTTTCCGTCTCCGCGTGCGCGCGGACCAGCTCACCGGTCAGCTTCTCCAGCTCGACCGCGATTCGATCCTGCTTGGCTTCCAGCCCCTGCTTGGACTCTTCCCAGACCGCGATCTGAGCTTGCATCTCTTCCCGTTGCTGCTCGATTTGCTCGCGATGCTGCTGCAGCTCATGCCGCGCCTCCTCGAGCTCTGCCCACTGCTTCCCGAGTTCCTGCTGCGACTGTTCGAGCGTTTCTTGATCGGTGCGCACCTGTTCACGGAGCAGGTGCAGTTCGTCGGACTCGACGGTGGAGGTGTCTTCGACGTCCGAACCCTCGAACATCGAGGACGCTGAGGAGACGTCGCCGTCGTCGTCGGAGAGGGACACCGGAGCTGATGGATCGACGAACGTGATCTCGAAGGGGCCGACACCGATCCGGTCTCCGTCGTACAGGGGCGCAATCGCCACCTTCTCGCCGTTGACCCGGGTCCCGTACCGCGAACCCAGATCGCGAATTCGCGCCTGCCCGTCGGCACTCTCGATGATGCAGTGGTGGCGGCTGACGGCGTTGTGTGGAAGGACCAGCGCGCTCTCCGACGACCGACCGATGACCATGGGGAGGCTATCGACCGTCACGCCCCGGATTCGACGAACCTTCTTCACGTGCAGCTTGGCCAATCGCGTTGCCTCTCCCCCCCGACGATCGCGGGACCCCGAACCATTGCAACTCGCCTTGTGGCAAAGGTCAAGGATCGATTCGCTGCGGCCACGATTCGGCGGGAAGACCCGCAACTGGTCGACAGCGGTGGCGGCTATACTTCGGGCGTCTGGCCACTGAAGCGATCCGGGACGAGGAGGTCGCCCATGACCCGTCGCCATCAGAGTCTTTCGCAGAGCGCATCTCGGGCCCTCGGCGGTCTGGTCGCCGGGACGGTCGTCTCTCTCCTGCTCTACGCGACGCCGGCGCGGGCGGACTGGCCAGCGGGGGCGGGCTGCAATGCTCCGTCGGGACCCGTCGAGTTTCTCTACGGGGTGCCTCGCTTCTACGAACGGCGAGGGTACGGCGGGCTCCGGTACTACCGGCAGCACTATCCGTGGTCACGCTACTTCCGGGACCGCACCGTCTATCCGCATTCCTACCAGGGGCAATTCGGCGATCCCATCAACGAAGGCGAGCTGACGTTGCGGTATCAGATCGCACCGGGCATCAGCCCCTACAGCGGCGGCCCCTTCATCTACGAGGGGATGTACGCCGACCCGCTGCCTGAAGGTCCGTGGCCTGAATCGGAAGGGTACGAGTCGGGTGCTCTGCAGGACCGGCCCGCGCCGTCCTCGCCGCCCGCGTCCCCCGCGCCCAGCGAGGCCCCCGAAGGCGGACAGCCGGCGGTCGCGCCGCGCCCACGGCTGGGAGTCCACCGGTTCGCCACACCGGCGCCCGCCCGCCACGGTGCGCCGTCCGAACAGGAACAGCAGGCCTGGCACCTGCTCTCAGAGGGACGAGCGGAGCATGCACGGAACGCATTCTCCACGGTCGCACTGGCGTACCCCGCCAACAGCCGGCCGAAAGCCGGGTTCGCCCTGTGCGCCTCCTTGCTCGGTCACCATGCCGATGCGGTGCTGGCCATGCGGCGCGCATTCAAGGTGGATGCCATCCTGCTCCGCGACCTCGTCGTGGACGACGCTCTCTCGGAGCGGCTGAGAAGGATCAGCGTCGTCTATCAGGACGGCGGCGAGAATGCGGGCGCGGCCGTGAGCTCGGCCGATGCGATCTTCATGGTCGCGGCCATCGCCTACCTTCGCCACGATCAGGCGGCGGCGCGCGACGCCGCGCGAACGGCCATTGAGCGCGGGGATCGCGACCTGGCCGTGCTGCGGCTGATGCAGATGCTCGAGATGCCCCTGCCGCGCCTCGATCCGCCCGAGCCCCTCGAACGACCGAGGCGCCGTCATCCCGAACTGGACGCTTGACGCGTTCTACGCAGCCGCAGCAGATGGTGGTGAGAAATAGGGGTTAGAGCAGCTTCCGTCCAAACGTAGCGTCCGGAGCTGGCTGCGGCTGCGCGTGGTCTTGTCGGGCTGCATCGGCGGCATAGCAAGCCGCCTGCTTCGCCCTCCGCGCCACACTTGCCTCGCCGACGCTCCAAACGCTACGTTTGGACGGAAACCGCTCTAGCCGTAGCGCCTGGCGAACTGGGCCATGAACGAAGCGAGGGCTTCGCAGCCGGCCGAAGGGAACGCGTTGTAGATCGATGCGCGAAGGCCGCCCGCGTCGCGATGTCCCTTGAGGCCCGACATGTCCTGCTCGCGAGCCTCCGCGTCGAAACGCTGGTCGAGTTCCGGCGAGGGCGTCGTGAAGCAGACGTTCATCACCGAGCGGCACTGGGAATTGGCGACCGGACGGTAGAAGCCGGCCGAGGCTTCGACCTGATCGTAGAGCAAACGGGCCTTGGCCTCATTGTGCTGCTCGATCGCTCCGAGACCGCCTTGGCGGAGGATCCACTTGAAGACCTGCCCCATGACGTAGATGCCGAAGGTCGGCGGCGTGTTCAGTCGCGATCCCTTGTCGGCGTGCTTTCGGTAGTCGAGCATGCTGGGCAGATCTGGTGCACCCGGAGTCCATCAGGTCGCGGCGGATGATGACGAGCGTCACGCCGGCCGGGCCGAGGTTCTTCTGCGCACCGGCGTAGATCAGGGCATGCCGGTCGATGTCGATCGGCCGGCTGAACATCTCCGAGCTCATGTCCGCGACGAGCGGCGCCGCAGCGGCGGGAGGCTCGTTGAAGCGCGTGCCGTAGATCGTGTTGTTCGAGCAGTAGTGCACGTAACAGGGGTTGGACGAGTACTGCACCTCGTCCGCTCGGGCACGTGGTCGTATCTCGACCGGCTGCCGTCGAAGGCGACGTGGACGTTGCCGAGCTTCTTCGCTTCCTTGATCGCCTTCGTGGTCCACACGCCGGTGTCGAGGTAATCGGCGGTGCGTCCGGCGGGCAGGAAGTTCATGGGGATCATGGCGAACTGGAGCGAGGCGCCGCCCTGGAGAAAGAGCACCGCGTAGTCGTCGCTGATGCCGGCGATCGTCCGGCAGTCGGCCTCGGCCTCCTCGATCACCCGGTCGAACACCTTGCCGCGGTGGCTGTGCTCCAGATGCCGATGCCGGAATCGAAGATGTTCCACAGATCGTCCTGCGCCTGGCGAAGCACCTCTTCGGGCAGCGTGGCGGGGCCGGCGGAGAAGTTGAAGATGCGCGGCCCGCTGGCGGTGTGCGCGGCGCGGACTGAACGGTACTGGTCGTCATGGTCTGCTGATCCGGTGGAAGAGGGGCGGCGACGCCAGGGCGTGGTGATCTGACTTCTTCAACGGCTGCTACGGGGACGGGAATGAGATTGAGATCGACGCTGAGGACGTTCTCGTTGGCGCGGATCGCTTGAATATGCTCTTGCTTCGGCGCGGCGTCGAGCTGGATCCGCGCGCAGGCCGCTTCGTAACCGTCGTAGATGATGTTCTCCATCTCCTCGACGTTGATGCCGGCCTGACCCAAGCGTGTAGAACACGTGGGCGAGCACGCCGGGACGGTTGAGGTGCCGGACCGTGAGCAGGTTCGTCGCGGGCGTCGAGGCGGCACGGTTGACGCAATTGAGGACCGCCCCGTTCTGCTGATAGCGCGGCGACGATGGCCACGACCTCTGCGGCGATCGCCTGCTGCGCCTGGTCCGTCGACGCACCGCAGTGGTGCGTGCCGTAGACGTGCGGCTCCTGAATGATGTCATCCTCGAACGTCGCCGGTCGAGCCGGAGGGCTGCTTCGCGAAGACGTCGAGTCCCACCCGCAGGCCTTTGCCGCGAACGGCGCGGATCAGCGCCGCCTCGTCGATCACGCTGCCGCGGCTCGTGTTGACGAGGATCGCGTCCTCCTTCATCGATTGGAGGAACGTCTCGTCGATGATCCGCTCGGTGTCGGGGGTGGCGGCGACGTTGACCGACACGACGTCGGACATCTTGGCGAGGTTGATCATGCTGTTGCAGTAGCCGACGCCCAGCTCATCCGCCTGCTCCTGGGTCAAGGCTGCGCGACCAGGCGATGACCTTCATGCCGAACGACTTGCCCCGGGCCGCAATGTCGCGTCCGATCCTTCCCAGCCCAACGATGCCCAGCGTCCGCCCGTACAGGCCCTGCGCCTTTCCGTATCCCTTCTTGTCCCAGACGCCCCGGCGGAGATCCGCCGTCTGGTCCGGGATCCGACGGTCGCAGCAGAGGATCAGCCCCCACGCGAGCTCCGCACGGCGATGGCGTTCCTTCCCGGGCAGTTGGCGACGAAGACGCCGCGCTTGGACGCGGCCGCGACGTCGATGTTGTCGTAGCCGGCCCCGGCGCGGATGACCAGGCTGAGTTGGCCGGCGGCCTCGAAGACCGGCGCTCGAACCTTCGTCGAACGCACGACGAGCACGTCCGGGTCGTACTCGGCAATCGCGTCTGGGAGAGCGTCGGGTGTCAGGTCAGGGTCGGAGCGAAGCTCGCAATGAAGGCGCTCGAGCCCCGAGAGGCCAGAGGCTTCGAACTTGTCGGCGACCAGGACGCGAAGGACGCCGGAGGGGCTCGTCGCATCGATGTTCGCCGGCTCCGCGCCGGTGGTAGGGGAGGAGGTGGTCATGAGACTCGGCATGGTACCGCGGAAGCGATCTCCCGGCAGGGCCGAGTCGGTCAGTCCAGCCTGTGAACGAAGAGGCCGCTGCGGAGCTTGGGCTCGAACCAGGTGGATTTGGGAGGCATGACCAGGCCCGCGTCGGAGACGGCGAGCAGTTGGTCCATCGACGTAGGGAAGAGCGAGAAGGCGATCGCGGCGTCACCGGAGTCGACCCGCCGGCGGAGCTCCTCGATACCCCGGATGCCGCCGACGAAGTCGATGCGAGCATCGAGCCGCGGATCACCGACGCCCAGAATCGGGCCCAGGATCCGGGTCTGCAGGAGCTCCACGTCGAGTGAGCCGATCGGATGGGTCCGGTCGATCGATCGGGAATCCAGGATGCACTCGTGCCAGCACCCCTCGAGGTAGATGCAGAACCGGCCAGGTGATTCCGGCGTCGAGCGACCAGTCGACTCGAGTCGACCAACCTCCGAGAGTGCCTGGAGCACGTCTGCCGGGGTGAGGCCGTTCAGGTCCGCCACCACCCGGTTGTAGGGAAGGACGGTGAGATCGTTGGCGGGGAAGAGGGCCGCGAGGAACCAGTTGTACTCCTCGCTTCCACCGTGAGCTGGATTCGCGGCCGCCCGCTCGGCTCCGGCCCGCGCCGCCGACGCGGCCCGGTGATGGCCGTCGGCCACGTACGCGGAGGAGAGACGTTCGAAGGCCGCCGCCAGCGACCGGGCATCAGCGGCCTGCCACACGGTGTGGGTCACGCCGTCGGACGCATTGAAGTGGTAGAGGGGACGATCGGTCATCTCCCGCTGAATCAGACGGGCGATCTGCGGGTCATCGCGATAGGCCAGGAACACGGGACCGGTGTTGGCATTGACCGCCAGCACGTGCTGCGTTCGATCGTTTTCTTTCTCGGGCCGGGTCTTCTCATGGCGCTTGATGATCCCGTCCTGATAGTCCTGCACATGACAGCAGCACACCAGACCGACCTGCGTGCGGTGTTTCCAGACTTGGCGGTACAGGTAGAAGTCGGGCGCAGCGTCCTGGATCAGGATCTCCTGGTCGATCATCCGATCGAGATTCTCCCGGGCGGTGCGGTACACGCTCTGGTCGTAGGGGGAGACGCTCTCGGGAAGATCGATTTCCGAACGCACGACGTGGAGAAAGCTCAGCGGGTTGTCGGCAGCCAGGGCTGCGGCTTCCGCGCGGTTCAGCACGTCGTACGGCAGCGAGGCCACTCGGGCGGCGAAGTGGGGGAGAGGACGAATGGCCGGAAAGGGGCGAATGCGCAGCATGGCGTCTCCAGAGCTCCCGGAACGGTGTCGGCGGGGGTCACAGTGTATCCAGGAGAGATCAGGTGCTTCGTCCTGCGGAATCGGTTTTCGTTCTCCGTTTCCCCCACTTCGACTGAACCGCGCCGTCGATGGGACCGACCATTTCATGGGAGGGGCCCGGTTGTCTCGTCACGCGCGGAGGTGGCACATGATGCCCAGTCAGCCCCAGCAAATGGACGCAGAATACGGTGCGGCAACGGCCGAATCCCTCCGGTTCGATCGCCGCTGCAGCGAGCGATCACAGAGTGGCGGCGTGGCGACGGCGTTCCGACTGAGTGGCGACCAGTTCGGACAGATCCACGACCTGACCTTGCACAACCTCTCCGCCGGCGGCCTCGGCGCGGTCTGTGATAGTCCGATCGAGCCGGGCACGTTGGTCTCCGTGGGATTCGCCCAGCCGGGTCAGCTCGCGCGACGCGGTTGTGTCACGCGATGCGCGCCCTGCGGAGGCGGCTACGCCATCGCTGTCCAGTTCCAGATGGGACTGGCCGCCTGAGTCGAGCTTCGCCGTGCAGCCCGCGTGGGGAAGCGCAGACCACAAGACCTTTGCCATTGCCTGATCGCACGGATGCGACCAGGCGGTGGCGTCTGCGCATGTTCGCTCCCGGGCGATCGAGCGACCCGCATCGCACGCACCTGGCGAAGCACCTTTTCGACGGTCTCGTCACGGTTGAGACCTGTGAAGATGTTCCGGCTGTGAGGAGCGTGGCGCGGGCACTTTCCTGCTCTTCATTCACGAAGGTTTGCGTTGGGTCGATAGGTATCGTGCATTGAGATTGCGGGTCGGTGATGACCGGCCACGGAACCGCCTGCCGCCGCGGGAGGGGACGGCGAGCGGTGGGCTCCGGGCATGCGATCACGATGCTGGTCGGCTTGGCCCAACCGGTGAAGTCGACAGTTTTTTTGGTTGGGCTCGCGGTGGGTCCAGCAATCGGTGTGGTAAGAGGAGGGGACCGAGTCATGTGGTCCCTCCAACGAGGAATTCCAAGGAGCAGCTCACATGCGTACTCGTATTGCGAACCGGGCTCGTCGAGCCTTTACCCTGATCGAAATTCTGATTGTCGTTGTGATTCTCGGCATCCTGGCCGCGATCGTGATTCCGCAGTTCAGCGAAGCATCCGATGACGCCAACGCTTCGGCGGTGCGATCGACGTTGCAGACGGTCCGTGCCCAGATTCAGCTGTACAACTTCAAGGAGGGGGCGTATCCCACGGACGTCGCCACGCTGGTGAGCACCGGCTATCTGCAGCAGAATCCGACCACGAACGCGCCGGCCGGCTATACGTACACCTATACGGTTGGCACGGGTGCCTTCATCTGCACCGAGCAGCCCACCTGGTAAGAAGTGCGGCGGCTGGAATGCCATGTTTCGAGCCCGACTTCGGAACGCTGGCGTGGAAGCACGTCAGCGTTCCTTTGCTTCGCTACCGTACAGCCTCGGAACGACCCATGATGGGTGCAGAGAGAACTCGAACTCGGGCAGGATTCACGCTCATGGAGATCCTGGTCGTCGTGCTGATCATCGGCATCCTCGCGAGCATCGCGGTCATGCCGTTCATCGATACGGAGGCCAACGTCAAGCAGCGTGCGATCCGGGCCGACCTGCACATGGTTCGCGCCCAGCTGCAGCTCTACCGCTTCAAGGAAGGCAGCTATCCACCGTCGATCGCCGCCCTGACCGCGGCGGGCTACCTGTCCACGGAGCCGATGCATCCCGCTCCGGGAAGCTACGTCTACGACTCGCTCGGCGGGTCATTCACCTCGTCTCTTGACGGTACCTGGTGAGGCTTGGCAGCCCGTTGAACGCGTCAGATCACGAACTGAGCACGACCGTTTCCGCCCGGTCAGCGTCGCCGAACCGAGGACTATCGCTGGAGCATGCCGTCGGTTCGTCGAAGTTGCCAGAACGAGAAGCATCGCACTCATCTGGCGAAGCACTTCTTCAACGGGCTTCTCGTGCCGGCTCCAGTTCGAGAAGCTGGTGGACGGGAAACGGCACGATCGCCGGAATCACCGCGTCTCGCCGACGAGGTGGCACCACCAGCCAGCTCCTTGCAGCGCTCTGTCTCGTCGCGGGATTGACCGGCGCGGCCGTGATGTTCGGGCCGGCCACGCTCCGGGCGCAGCCCGGGCGGTTCGTCCCGACCTTCGCCCGGAACCCGGAGCACCAGCGCGTGCTCGAGCTCCTCTCCGGGCTCTTCATCCAGTGCCACGCCGTCATTCGCGTCCATCAGCGGATGAGCTCACCGTTCGTCGAAGCGCTGCTGTGGATGCACGACCGGGAGAACCACGGGCTCGTCGACCCCGACGAGATCGGACTGCTCAGTCATAGCGAGGTGTCGCACACCATTTCCTTCCGCACGCTTCGGCCGCATGATCGGCAGCCGGCGAAGGATGCACGCCTGCTCTCCTGGGGCGGCGAAATGAGCTGGGATCCCGCGCAGCTCGAAGATCCGGAATTCTGCACCTGGTGGCGTCGTTGCGACCTCGTCGAATCGCGCACGATCGGGCGCGGTATATCGGACCTGCAGTTGGCCTGGATCGACGCTGTGAACGCAGGTCCGAGCGGGCTCGAGATCGCGCTTACTTGGTCCGCGGATTCTTCCGATAGTTCCGATCAGGCGTCCACGCTGGTCGCCGTTCATCCACGAATACCCGGTGTCCTGGAGTGATCGAATGCGACAATTGAAGTACCTCAACATGATCCTCACGGTGAACGCGTTGCTGCTGGCTGGACTGCTGTGGACCACGGTGACCGGTGGGCCCTCCTTCGTTCCGGAGGCGATGGCCCAGTCCCGATCGTCCCTCGGACCCCCCGTGCCGAACGTGCCCAATGCGGCGCGCAGCGGGCCGAGATCGTGAAGTCGATTCAGAAGCTCGATCAGTCGATTCTGGCGACGAAGCGGCTGCTCGAGAGCGGGCGGCTTCAGGTTCAGGTGACGAACCTCGACGAGATCCCCGCGAACTGACCTACGGAGCAATCCATGCCGATCTTCCGATGCCGAGCGAACAGATCCAGGACCAATCCGGCGGCCTATACGTTGATCGAGCTGTTGATTGTCGTGGTGCTCCTCGGCATCGCTGCGTCCATGGTCGTACCGAAGATCACGGGTCGCGACAGCCTGACCATTCAGGCGGCCGCTCGGCAACTGATCTCCGATCTGAGCTTTGCGCAATCCGACGCCCTCGCCCAGCAGGAGTACCGCCGCGTGTACTTCTTTCCCGACGGCAGCGGGTACGCGATCCTGCGCGTCTCGGAGGGTGATATCACCGATGCCTCTTGGAGTTACGACGCGGCGGACGCCATCATCGACCCGATGTCGCCGCAGGGTTCCGCGGGCAGCTACATCGTGAGCTGGCCGGAGAACAGCAACTTCGAGCACGTGGCGACCTTCGGGACGATCGATGGGAGTCCGTTCATCACGTACGACTCACTCGGCGGCACCGTCAAGGCGTCCGGGGCGGACATCGTTCCTGGCACGGGGCTCGGCGGCATCATGGCCGTGCAGGGCACCGATTCGTACCTGATCACGGTCGCGCCCTTCACAGGGAAGCTGACGGTCCAGAAGTGGCCTCCGTGATCGCGCTGCACGCCAGGAAGGACGAGCCGGTCTGACGTCGGGGAGATGCGCGGAGGAGGCATCGCGTGTTTGGCGGGAGATTCTCATCATCGATCGGGGCGGTCGGCGTCGACATGGGCACCACGGCCGTGAAGATGCTCCAGCTTCAGATGAGCGGGGGCCGACTCAAGGTGATCGGCGCTGCTCGCCTGCAGGGGCCGCCCGCCGGCAGTCGGGATCGTGAGTGGATTCCCAGCGAAGCCGACCTGCTCGGCGCTTTCCGCTCTGGTGGATTCGTCGGACGCCGCTGTGTCGTCTGCCTGCCCCGCAACCAGGTGCACGTGCAGACCGCACGGCTTCCCAAGCTCTCGGAGCGGGAGATGCCGCAGGCCGTCGCCTGGGAGGCATCGCACCGGTTCAAGCTCGAGCGTCAGGCGATGGAGTCGGACTACATCGCGACGGGAGCAGTCGTGCACGGCGGCGAGAGCCGCGAGGAGACCTTGGTCGTCGCGGCCTCGCACAGGTCGATCAACGCGAGGATCGATCCGTTGATGGCCGCCGGTCTTCGTCCGCTCGCGCTGGAGACGGACTTCACGGCGCTGGCTCGGTTCGTCTCCCAGCAGTTCCGATCGAAGGAACCCACGCCGGGCGTCCAAGCTGTCGTGGAGATCGGGAGCGCGGGATCGAGCATGATCATTCTCCGGGACGAGCAGATCTGCTTCTTCCGGCAGATCGCGGTCAGCGGAGCGATGCTCAACCGCGCCGTCTGCGAGCACCTTCAGCTTGACGAACAGGCGGCGGCAGAGCTTCGCATTGCTCGACTTGCAGCCGCGGGCTCGACTGCCTCGGCGGGTTCGACCCTGGACGCCTCGACCGATCGGGCCGTCTTCGAGGCCGTTCGCTCGCACCTGAACGATCTGGCTCACGAGGTCGTCCTCTGCCTGCGCTACTACGGGGTCGCCTTCCGCGGCTTGCCGCCCAGACAGATCATCCTCTGCGGCGGTGACGGACCGGAGCCGGGCCTCGCGGCGCTGCTGGAGCAGCGCTGCGAGATGCCTGTGATCATCGACACGCCGGACCTGGCGATGGAAGGGCTGGAACTGGAGATTCGATCCTGTCTCAACCGCACGCCGGGACCGGCTTGCGGCTGGGCGGTTGCCGGTGGTCTGAGCCTGCGCAGCGTCAAGGGTCTGTCGGAACGAGAAGCGAGTGCGGCATGACCCAGCATCCGATCGACCTACTGCCTGAGTCCGCGCGAGCCCGAAGCCAGGCGCAGCTGCGAGCCGCGCGCCGCTTGACCTTCGCCGTGCTCTCGCTCTTGACCCTGGCGGCGCTGATCACGCATTCGAGGATCTCGGTCGAGCAGTCCCGCGATCAGCTCCAGGCTGCCGAGGATCGGGCGGCGGCCGTCCTGGCCCTGGAATCGAAGGCGGCCGCGCTCCGTTCACTCCTGGCCGACTGCGATGCGCAGCTGGAGCGCTACGAGATGGTCGCTCTGCCGATTCCAATCGCGGCGATCTTGGCGACGATCATCAACGAATTGCCGCCGAGCGTGACCGTCGACTCCATCAACATCGATGCGGGCTACCGGCGGTTCCGTCGCTCCGTCCGAAGTCGCGAAACCTCCGACCCGGACCAGCCCGCGTCTCGGACTCTCACCGCTGAGATCGGAGGATTTGCGGTGAGCGACAAGGACGTTGCAGAACTGATCGACCGACTCTCGGCGGTCCCGCCGTTGCGCAACGTCAACTTGGACTTCAGCCGTAGCCGGGCCGTGCGCGAGCGGATCGCGCGTGAATTTCGCCTCAGCTTTCGCATCGATCTTGATCATCGCTACGAGATCGTCGATCGCTCGAAGGGTCGATCGGCGAACACGCTCGAAATGTCTCGGGCGGGAAGCTGACCATGGGCACTAAACAGCAGATCTGGTTCACGTACCTGGGCATCCCCTCGATCATGGTGGTGGGGATTCTCGTCTTCGCCTGGCCGTGGTACCGCGAGCGGCACGAGATCAGCCTACGGCTGCATTCGCTGCAGTCGAAGGTCTCGAGCCTGACCGACCGCACGGCGGAGCTCGAGCGCCTGGCGCGAGAGGTCGAGGACGCCCGCAAAGTCATCGCGACGCTTCGCACGATTCCCGACTCGCCGGACATCGCCTCGCTCATGCGCGAGCTTTCCATACCCGTGGACGGATGGTCCGTCCTTGATCAGACCTTCGCGTCGAGCACCGCGACCGACGCAGTTCCCGACGCCGACCTGAGCACGCAGGCGATGCCGGTGACCGTGGAGATGGAGGCGAGCTTCGACTCGCTCTTTTCATTGGTCAATTCGGCGGAGTCCATGAACCGTCTGGTGCGCGTTGCCTCGGTGCGCATCACGTCCGAAGAGACGGAGGACCGGTCGGTCGCGCCGATGCTCCACGCCACCGTGGGCCTGGAGGCAATCTTCGAACCAGGGGCAGAGTGAAGGAGAGATAGATCAATGGTCGTTGCACTCAAGCGTCTCTGGATTCAGATCTCGATGGACAAGCGCCGCCTGGGCTTCCTCTGCATCGCGGTCTCGATCGGTCTGCTGCTCTGGGCCAGAGTGATCGTCATTGCCAAGATGCCGCGACAGGCGGTGGCCGATGACCCCGGGAAGAGCACTGACTCGGCGCAGCGCGAGACCTCTCCCGCAGACGCATCGGAAAGAGAGAAGTCCACAGTGGCGCTCGATCGTCTTCCGAATCGCAACCCGTTTGTTATCAGCCCAGCCTACTTTCCCGAATCTACCCCAGTTACCGACTTGCGGATAGAAGAAGAGAAGTCCGAGCCGGAACAGGTCGAAGATCAGGATCACGCCCGAGCCCGACTGTTGGTGGAGCTGGGCGAATTGGTGAAGCGTTTTTCGCTCGAAGCCGTCATGACTGGATCCCCCATGGCGGTCATCAGCGGCGAGACGTACCGGCTGGGGGATTGGATTCCGGCGATTGATCACGAGCAGGTTCGTTTCCAGCTCGTCGAAGTTCGACCAAGGTCGGTGATTCTCGCCTACGAGGATCATCGGTTCCAAATCAGAATCGCAGACCCAGGCGATCGCGACTAGATGATCACAGGGGCGAGGCAGGAGGTTACCCAATCATGAACGCGAAGATCAGCACTCGACGGGACGTCGTTCGCGGACACCTCTTGTGGATCTGCACCATCGTGGCCGCTCTGGCTTCGACGGCTGCAGGCCAGGAGGACAATGTCCAGGTGGATGACTACGGAACGGTCACGTTGACCGTGAAGGACACGGACTTGGCCCAGGTTCTTGAGATGCTTTCGATTCAGAGTCGGAAGAACATCATCACCAGCAAGAGCGTCTCGGCGACGATCTCCGCCAACCTCTACGACGTGACCTTCTACGAAGCCCTTGACGCCATCCTGCGCGTCAACGGCTACGGATACGTCGAAGAAGGCAACTTCATCTACGTGTACTCCGGTCCCGAGCTGGAAGAGATCAAGCGGGCGCAGCGAACGACTCAGAGTCGCGTGTTCGAGCTCGAGTACCTCGCGGGCGCCGACGCGTTCGAGTTCATTGCTCCGCTGCTCAGCGACGTTGGACAGGCGTCTTACCGCGGTGACGTGCCATCGGGATTCAAGCCCGACGTGTCCGACGGCGGTGCCGACAACTACGCCTACACGCCCACTCTGGTCGTGAATGACTATCCGGAGAACCTCGACCGCATTGCGGAAGTGCTGGCAGAGCTCGATCGGGCGCCTGAGCAGGTGCTCGTCGAGGCCACGATCGTCCAGACGACGCTCGATGAGGCGAACGCTTGGGGCGTGGATTTCAGCATCATCGGCGACATGGACTTTCTCGATCTCTCCCGGCCGCTCAACGCCGTGAATGATCTGATTTCGGGCGACGACGGCGGATTCCAGCCGTCCGACAACAGGGCGGGAGCGCTGACCCAGAACGTGGGCAACGTCATCGGCCCGGGCACGCTGAAGCTGGGCATCATCTCCAACGACGTCTCGATCTTCATGCGAGTCCTGGACGAGGTGACGGACAGCACCGTGCTGGCCCGTCCCAAGGTGATGTGCTTGAATCGGCAGCGGGCCGAGGTGCTCGTCGGCCAGCGGGTCGGCTACATCTCGACCACCGCGACCGACACCAGCACCACGCAGACCGTGGAGTTCCTCGACACCGGCATCCAGCTGATCTTCCGTCCGTTCATCAGCAAGAACGGGATGGTCCGCATGGAGCTGTGCTCCGAGCGTCTCCGAAGCGCAGCTGCGTGACGTCACGGATACGAACAACGCCGTGGTGACGATTCCCGACGAGCTGACCAACGAGCTGACCACCAACGTCCGCGTCCCGGACGGCCAGACGCTGGTCCTCGGTGGACTCTTCCGTGAGAGCACGAACATCACTCGTCGGCAGGTGCCGTACTTGGGCGACATTCCGGTCGTCGGAGCGCTGTTCCAGGGTCAGGACGACAAGGTCGACCGTCAGGAGATCATCTTCCTGATCACGCCCTCCATCATCCCGGACGAGAAGATGATCGACGCGGGTGAGGAATCCCTGGCCTACGCCGAAGCCGTTCAGGTCGGCACCCGCAACGGACTGCTGCCCTTCAGCCGCGACCGCCTGACCGACGTCTACAACCAGAAGGCGATCGAAGCGTACAACCGCGGCGATGTCGAGGAAGCGCTCTACTACGTGAACAACTCGCTTCGAATCTACGCCGGTCAGCCTGAGATGGTGAAGTTCCGCGAGCAGATTACCGGAGCCAAGGAGCGTGCTCACGAGCGCAGCTTGATGGACCGCGTCATGTCCCGGCAGATCGGGATGGTCGAGCCGCAGCTCAAGTCGCCCGCCTTCCCGCTTCCCACGGTTCCGGTCCGCATGGGCACCGGCCGCCCGAACATGGTGCCTGCCGGTCCCTCGCAGATGACGCCCAGGGCGGGCACCAGTGCCGCAGCGACCACGGGGTTGGGCAACGCCAACACGTCCGTGGCCGCTCAGACCGAGAGCACCGATCAGCGCTACGACGAGCTGTTCAAGTCCTTCTTCGAGAATCTGAACGGAACCGAGGCGGAGTCGAAGGCGTCCGCCGCGGCACCCTCGGACGTCCAGTTCCCCTTCGAAACGTTCGATGACATGGTCGAGGTGGTCGAGGTCCCGGCGACGGACGCCCCGCAGGAGTGACCACGACTCGGATCTTCGACCAAGACCAGAATTGACTCGGGTCGTGCACTTCGGGGGCGCGACCCGAGTCCCCAAAAGGAACTCCCCCAATGTCCAAGACTCGTTCACTCGCCATCGTCGGACTCTGCCTCGTCAACTGCCTTGCTGGGTGCGGCCCGACGGCGACCGGCCTGGAGAATCGCAAGGCCGCCAAGGAACGAGTCGGTCTGTTCCACGCTCAGTTGAGCTTCGATCAGGCCAAACAGTCATTCGAGGTGGGTCGGCTGGACAGGGCGGAGGCGGCGATCAAGACGGCCATCATGCAATACCCTGACGCCCCGGAGTTCTGGGTGATGCAAGGTCGGATCCTGCTCGAGAAGCACCGCCTGGAGACGGCTCTCGAGTCGTTCATGACCGCGGTCGAGAAGGACCCGGAGATGGCGGAGGCGCACTACTACGCCGGCATCGTCTTCGAGCGGTGGTCGGATGACGAGCAGGCGTACGAGCAGCACCTCGCCGCATCCGAGCTCGACCCGACCAATGTGCAGTACCTGCTGGCGGCAGCGGAATCCCTGGTGGCCTTGGGCGAGATCCAGGCCGCCCGGGCGCTCGTCGAGCCGCGCCTCGACTACTTCGAGCACAACGCGGCCATGCACCACCTACTCGGGCAGCTCTATCTCCTCGAAGGGCAGCAGGCGCTGGCGGCCGACCAATACGCCGAAGCGCAGCTCCTGAATCCGAACGACCTCTCGTTGCTCGAAGAGACGGCGCGGGTTCTGTTCGACGCGGATCGCTACGAGGATTGCCACAACGCCGTCTCGCAATGGCGACAGAACACCGGCGAGGAGCGATCCGACATGCTGCTGATGGAAGCCCGCTGTCTGGCCATGATGGATCGAAGCGAGGATGCTCGCGATGTCTACCAGCAGCTCACGCAGTCGGATCCGTCCAACGTCATCGTGTGGATCGAGCTGGGCACCACTGCCTGGGAGATGCAGGATTTCCACCGGGTCGCTCAGTGCAGCGTCCGGACGATCGCCCTGGCTCCGGACCGCTTCGAAGGCTACATGCTGCGCGGCGTCAACGAGCGGCAGCGCGGCCACCTTCAGGAAGCGGTCAGCGCCTTCCGGGAGGCCGCCAAGCGAGCGTCCAACTCCGCGATGCCCGCGATCTTGCTGGGCCTGACGCTCGAGCAGCAGGGGATGGCGGGTCCCGCCCTGGAGGCCTACGCCGAAGCCATGCGCATCGAACCGGAGAATCCAGAAGCCGCGATGCTCCACGATCGGCTGCTTCAGACGCAGACCGCCTCCGTGCCCGCCGATAACTGACCTGGGCGGGCCCTCCCCGTCGGAGTCGTCCGCACGGATGCGGGCGGTTCTATCGCGCGACAGGGTCGGCATCCGGCGAAACCCCGAGATCGTCTCGAATTCCGGCTCCAGTTCGCCGATCCCATCGGAGCACGGTGTGACGCGGCCGCCGGCGCCGCGCGCACTCGGCAAGTTGAAAGGAAGGGCGGTGAAGCCCGGAAACATGGCCAGCCTGATCCTGTGGATGACCCTCACCGCGATGGGGACCGGAATCGCCGCGGCCTTCATCTGGATCGGCTGGCTCTCCGAGCTGCACCCCATGGCGCGGACGTCGACCATCGCGGCGTTGCTCGCCCTCACCTTCTCCGCCGTACTGCTGATCTACGGGGCGGGCGTCTCCCGCTCACTGCGTGAAGTCGGTCGAACGATCGAACGCGCCGCGATGAACGGTCAGAGCGGCGCCATCGACGGTCCCGCCTGGCTTCGATCCATCACCCGTGCTGCCACCGGGGCGGTCGACCAATATCAGCAGCGTGAGCAGGCCTTGCAGAACCAGCTGCGCGACCTGGAAGTCCGGCATCGCGTCTCCGAGGCTGAGCGTCGTCAAGTCGAGGCGGTGCTGCATTCGCTCCGCGACGGCGTTCTGGTGGTCAACTCGTTCGGCGACCTGGTCATGGCCAATCAGTCGGCGGCGCAAGTACTCGACTTCGATCTGCAGTTGGCCATTCACAAGCCGGTTGTGAGCGTTCTGACGGACCGGCGACTGAGTGAACTCCTGAATGACACTCGGGCCAAGGCCAGCTTCGACGACTGCCATCACGTCGAGCACGAGATCGAGCGCCATGGGCGGTATCGAAGCGGAGAGCCGGCTGTACGACGTCTCGCTTACCTGCTTCCCCACGCACAAGGGCGAAGTGGGCGGCGTGGTGATGATCCTGCACGATCTGACGCGCGAACGGGAGATCTCGCGTCTGAAGAGCGAATTCGTGTCCAAGGCAAGCCACGAGCTGCGAACGCCGCTCTCCGCCATACGGGCGTACGTGGAGATGCTGGTGGATGGCGAGGCCGAGGATGCGGAGTCGAGGCGGGAGTTCTGTCAGATCATCCATGCGGAAACCGAACGGCTGAGTCGGCTCATCGACAACATGCTCAACATCAGCCGGATCGAAGCGGGCATCAGTCAGATCGAGCGCAAGAACGTGGATCTCAAGCCACTGATCGCGCAAGCGGCAGAGACGATGGAGCCGGACGCGAAGAAGAAGAGCATCTCGCTGCACCAGAAGGTCTCCCCGGTCGCGCTGGAGGTCGAGGGCGACAGCGACATGCTCTACCGAGTCATCCTCAACCTCCTCTCCAATGCCGTGAAGTACACGCCGGAGGGCGGACGAGTGACGATCAGTGCGGATTCCGAGAACCTGACCCGCAGCGTGGTCATCACGGTCGCGGACACCGGCCTGGGCATTCCACCCGACTCCCTGAACAAGGTCTTCGAGAAGTTCTACCGCATCGAGAGCTACAAGCGGGTCGCGCAGGGAACTGGGCTGGGGCTCAGTCTCTGCAAGCACATCGTCGAGACGGTGCACCACGGCCATATCGGCGTCAAATCCGAGCTCGGCATGGGCTCCCAGTTCTGGCTTTCGATTCCCATGCAGTATGCGGGATCGAAGGCCGCATGAGGTACGGACATGGCACACAGAGTGATGGTCGTTGACGATGAAACGCACATCGTACAGGTACTCGCGGTCAAGCTTCGGAACGCCGGATACGAGGTGGACACTGCTCAGGACGGAGAGGAAGCCTTCGAGATCGCCTCGAGGCAGATGCCCGATCTGATCATCACCGACTTCCAGATGCCGTACATGTCGGGGGTTGAACTGTGCCGGGCCCTCGTGGAGCAGGAGTCGACGCGATCGATTCCCGTGCTCATTCTCACGGCGCGGGGCTATTCCCTGGACGGGGATGATCTCTCGATCGGAAACATCAAGGACGTCCTCGTGAAACCCTTCAGTCCCCGGGCCATTCTGAAGCGTGTCGAAGAGGTTCTTGAGGAGTCTTCAGGCACGTCACCGAACACGAGACCGGAGGCAGCGTGACCGGACCCGGCGTCCAACGCGACGTTGGCGAGCAAGCGCGCACGCGTGCCGTGCGATTGCGGGAGGCCGGTGTGCTCCTGGTGGAGCTGAGCTTCGCGGGAGAGCCCGATTCGTCCTCGCACGTGAGTCGAGAATGGCTGGGCGACCTGTGCACTCGTTCAGGCATGGCCCGCAAGCTACTTCGCGACGCGGCCAGCCGCTGGTGCGAGGTCGAAGTGCCGGCTCCCCTCGAAGCGGTGCCCGGAATGTGGCTCGTGCCCGTGGCAAAGAAAGAACAGCGCCACTGCGTCGGTTACGACGTGGGCATCCTGCTGACGCGGCGGCTGCTGGACGCCGAGCAGCTGGTCAGCCTGTGTCAGAGCGCCGAGCTCGATCTGGAGCTGATCAGGCGTCTCCTGCCGGGCTTGCCGCTCGCGGCCGAGAGCGAGGTGGACCGCCTGCTCATGATGGTTCGCATGGTGCTGGAGGAGGAACAGGAGCGACGGTCTGACCGCCAGTGCATCGAAGGGATCAGTCGGCAGCTCGGCGAGTCGTACGAGGAGATGAACCTGCTCTACACGATCATCCAGAGCATGAACGTGGTGCAGCAGCCAGATCGTTTCGTGACCACCGTGTGTCGAGAGCTGCTGGCCACGTTGCCCTACCGGTGGATCGGAGCCAGATTCTGGTCTGAGGTCAGCCGCTCTCGTCAGATCGCCGGCCAGTTCATCATGGCTGGAGAGTCCGATCAGCCTCACACCGAGCTCGAACGTCTCGCGGATGAGCTGCTGCGGAATGCCAAGCCCGGCCTCCCCACCGTCATCGAACCTGCATCGAACCGGAGCCACGCGGGCTTCGCATCGCTTGGTCGGGCGGTTCTGGTCCACCCGGTGAGCCGCGAAGGCCAGGTGATCGGGATCCTCATTGCCGCGGAGAAGAAGGGGCCGGACCTCTCTGCCTCTTCCGTCGACATGCAGCTGCTCAGCGCCGCGGCCAGCCACCTGGCCATCTTGCTGGAGAACGCCTCGCTGTACGACGACTTGAACGCGAGCTTCCTCGGAACGATCGAGGCGCTGACCGCATCGATCGACGCGAAGGATCCCTACACCTGCGGCCATTCGCACCGCGTGGCCCATCTCACCCAGCAGTTGGCTCTCTCCGCCGGTCTGGGGACCGAAGCGGCGGGACGGATGAGGATCGCCGGCCTCGTGCACGACGTCGGCAAGATCGGCGTGCCGGAATCTGTGCTCACCAAACCCGGGCGGCTGAACGACGAAGAGATGAACTGCATCCGCCTGCATCCCGAGATCGGGTATCGGATCCTGAAGGACATTCCCCAGCTGAGCGACGTTCTTCCCGGCGTGCTCCATCACCACGAACGATGGGACGGGAACGGCTATCCCACGGGTCTGGCCGGCGAGAGCATTCCACTGGTCGCCCGCCTGATCGGTCTGGCGGACGCCTTCGACGCCATGAGCTCGACCCGGACGTACCGTCCGGCCCTGGTCGCGCGCCGAAGGTGCTGTCGGAGATTCGCGAACAGGCCGGGCGTCAATTCGATCCGGAGCTCACCCCGCTCTTCCTGAAGCTCGACTTCCGCGAATTCGACGACCTCGTCGAGCATCACCGCGCCACGTCGACACAGGAGTGCGCGGCATGAAGATCAGCTACGACGATCACACGACGCTCGCCGTGCGTCACGCTGAGCGGCGAGCTGATCAACGATCAGGCGGAAGCGCTGCGACGCACGTGCATCGACCGGTTCGCCACCGGCATTCGCGACATGGTTCTTGACCTGGAGAACCTGACGCTCATCGACTCGGCGGGCTTGGAGACGTTTCTGTGGATCCAGGATGAGGTCAAGGCGCACGCGGGGCAGCTCCGCCTCGTCCGCCCGGACGACACCATCCGGACCATTCTCGCGGTAACCCGCCTCGACCACTGTTTCGACCTGTACGACACCATCGAGACCGCGGCCAAGAGTCTGCGGTTCAAGTCCTAGCGAGATCGCGATGACCACGTCTCCATTCAGTGCGGTCGAGCTGCAGACGATGAACAGGCCGCCGCTGGGCGAGTTGCTGGTGACCAGGGGGTTCATCACACAGAAGCAACTCGACCAGGCGCGGGAGCATCAGATCCAGATCGGCCACAGGAAGCTGATCGGGGAGATCCTCAGGGACTTCAACTTCGTCACCGAGCAGCAGCTCGTGTCAGGTGCTGGCCGAGAGCTTCGGCGTGCCGTTCGTGGCGCAGACGTCTCGCGATCGCCGATCCACGCAGCGTCGAGCTCCTGCCCCGCGACTTCCTCGAAGAGCACAAGGTGCTGCCGCTCTTCCTCGTTCGCGGCGTCCTGACGGTCGTCGTCTGCGAAGCCGGCCAATCTCTACCTGATCGAAGAGATCGAGCGGATCAGCGGCCACGAAGTGCAGATCGTGGCATCCACCGGTGGGCGAGATCGAAGCGTCGCTCCGGGCATACCTGCCGGCGGCGAACGTCTTCGTCATCGACGACATCTACGAGGACATCGACGGATACCGACTTCAGCGTCATCGAGAAGCAGGACACCGAGCTCTGCGGATCTCGAAGAGGTCGCCGGTCGAAGCCCTGTCGTGAAGCTCGTGAACTACCTGATCTTCGCCGCGGTCCAGGACGGCGCGTCCGACATCCACATCGAACCCGACGACCATCGGCTGCGCGTGCGCTACCGCGTCGACGGCAAGCTCTTCGAGAAGCTTCATCCGCCGTACCAGATGCAGCGCGGCGATCGCCAGCCGCATCAAGATCATGAGCCATCTGGACATCTCCGAGCGGCGCCTGCCGCAGGACGGAGACATCCACGTCATGATGGAGGGGCGGCCCATCGACCTTCGCGTCTCCACGATGCCCGGCAAGTTCGGCGAGAAGGTCGTCATCCGCATCATCGACAACCGGAACAGCGTTCCTCACCCTCGAGAAGCTCGGCTTCTCGCCGCAGATGCACGTGGCCTGGAAGGAAGTGATCACTCAGCCCAACGGCGTGATCCTGGTCACCGGTCCGACGGGCTCGGGCAAGTCGACGACGCTCTACTCGGTCCTCAATCTGCTCAACTCCGAAGAGCTCAACATCGCCACCGTCGAAGATCCGATCGAAGCCAACATCCCGGGCATCAACCAGGCTCAGATCATCGAAAAGGCCGGCTTCACGTTCGCGGTCGCGCTGCGTTCGATGCTGCGTCAGGACCCGGACATCCTCATGGTGGGCGAGATTCGCGATCAGGAGACCGCCACCATCGTCACGCAGGCCGCGCTGACCGGTCACCTGGTGTTCTCGACGCTGCACACGAACGATGCCGGCAGCGCCATCACCCGGCTGGTGAACATCGGTATCGAGCCGTACCTCGTTGCGGCGACGCTCCGGGGCGTTCTGGCTCAGCGGCTTGGTGCGGAAGATCTGCCCGCACTGCAAGGAGGCCTTCGTGCCGGATCCCATCACCGCCGAAACGGTGGCCGCCTCCTGCGGTCCGGTGGAGCTGCTGTACCGGGGGCAGGGATGCAGTCGCTGCCGCGGCACGGGCTTCGCCGGTCGCATCGGCATCTTCGAGCTGCTCATTCCCGACGACGAACTCCTGACCGCGGTGGCGTCGGGTGCGAATCTGCAGGCGATCCGAGAAGTGCTCGTCCGGAGCGGTTTCCCCACGCTGCGGGATGACGGGATGGCCAAGGTGAAGGACGGCCTCACCTCGGCCGAAGAGGTCTTCTACGTGACCAGCATCTGATTGGAGCATCGAGGCGTTCATGGCAGTCAAGAGCACCTACAGCTACCGGGCCCGGGACACCGGCGGTCAGGTCATCGTCGGGACGATGGAAGCGAGCAGCGCCGAGGAGCTCAACGCGCGGCTGCGCGCCGACGGCAAGATGGTGATGGCGATCGATGACCGGCCACTCCGTGCCGTCGTCGAGACCAAGGCCGAAGACATTCAGGTCAGCCACGCAGCGCGGCGCGTGCGGCGCGACGATGTCATCGCCTTCTGCCAGCAACTCTCCGTGATGCTGGAGACCGGCGTGCCGATCACCGAAGCCATGGAATCGTTCCAGAAGCAGTCGGCGAGCCGGGACTTCCGCCTGGTGCTGGCGAGCCTGAGCACGGACATTCACAGCGGCATCGAGCTGTCCTCGGCGATGGCGCGCTGGCCGAAGGTCTTCCCGACCATGGTGGTGAGCCTGGTCAAGGCCTCGGAGGCCTCGGGAACCATGGCCCTCATGCTCAACCGCGTCGCCACCTACCTGGCGAAGGAGCGCCGGACGGCGAAGCAGATCAAGGGCGCGCTTAGGGTATCCGCTCTTCATGATGGGAACGGGAATCGCCATGACCGTCTTCCTCATGGCCTTCATCCTCCCCAAGTTCGTCAAGATCTACGAGGCGCGGTCCGCCTCGCTTCCTCGACCGACCAAGGTCCTGATCGCCATCAGTGAGTTCGTCACCCACGACTACCTGCTCTACGCGCCGGTCCTCCTCGTCCTGCTCGTGGCGACTGCGATCATCACCCATCGGCCGATCGGTCGGCGCTGGCTCGACTGGTTGCGCCTCAACCTGCCGGTCGTCGGATCGATGTACCGCCAGCTCTATCTCACGCGCGCCGCCCGGGCGATGTCGACACTGCTGGAGGCTGGCGTCGGCTTGCTCGACATCATCGAGATCTGCCGCGGCGTCACCGGAAACGTGTACTACGGAGAGCTGTGGGATCGCATGGACGCGACGGTACGCGAAGGCAAGAGGATGAGCGAGTCCGTCATGGAATCACCGCTGTTTCCGCCGAACGTCGCTTCGATGATCGCCTCCGGCGAGCGCTCCGGCCGGCTGGCGGATGTCATGCGCCGCATCGCCGACTTTGCCGAGGAAGAGCTCGACGCGACGGTGGGCGCGTTACTTCCTACGTCGAGCCGGTCATGATCATTCTCATGGGATTCGTGATCGGCGGCATTGCCATCTCGCTGCTGCTGCCTGTCTTCAGCATGGGGCGGGTGATGGCCGGAGGATGAGGTCGAGCGACGCCGCCAGCGAACGTCCTACACAGCCGCAGCAGATGGTGGTGTGAAATGCGGGCTAGAGCAGCTCCACTCAATTCGTAGCATCCGGAGCTGGCTGCGCCTTCGCGTGGCTTCGTCGGGCTGCATCGACGGCATGGCAAGCCGCCTGCTTCGCCCTCCTCGCCACACTCGCCTCGCCGACGCTCCAGACGCTACGAATTGAGTGCAACCGCTCTGGTACAATGCCGGCTCGAGCAGAGATCTTGACCGTGTTTTTGCCCCGGCGAGCGCCCATGGATGATCCCAGCTATGCAGCTTTGGCCGGCCTGTTGCGGCCGAGCCGATCGCGCGAAGAGGCGATGGAACAGGTGGTGGACGCGCTGTGGTCGGCGCTCTCCTCCCGCGAGGTGTCGTGGATCGGCTTCTACGTCGATCATCCGGACAGGCCGGCGGACCGGCGCCTCGTGCTGGGGCCGCATCGGGATCGGCCCGCCTGCTCCCCGATCGGTCTGCACGGCGTCTGCGGCGCCGCCCTGCTGACCAGGAGCGTGCAGATCGTCACGGACATTCGGGATCTTGGAGAGGCGTACATCGCCTGCGATCCGAGGGATCGATCAGAGCTCGTGCTTCCGCTGCTCGAGCAAGCAGGGGAGTGCTGGGGCGTTTTTGATCTGGACTCCTGGGCGGTCAACCGGTTCGATGCCGCGGACGAGCGGGGCGTGCGGCAGGTTCTCTCGGCAGCCGGCTTGTGAACAAGGAGAGAGGTTCCACGCGTTGCAGCCTCGAGTCCTCGGCATCAGCCCGTTGAAGAAGTCAGATCGCCACCTGGGCACGGAGCGGTCGGCAGCCCTCTTCTGCACGGTCCATCGCCTCGAGCAGGACCGTTCGCATGCGCTGCGAAGAATCGGCGAGCCGAATGGCGTCCTTGAGCGGACGCACGTGCCCCATCGTCTTGCCGTACCAGCTGATGCGCCGGCTCATGCACAGAACCGCATAGCGGGATCCGTGATGCAGCTCGAGCAGTTCCAGATGACGGAGGATCATGCGGAGCTTCTCGGCCAGTGAGGGCTCCGGCTCCCGTCGCCCCGTTCGCAACAGTCGTTCACACTGGCGGAAGATCCACGGCTTCCGCATCGAGCCGCGCCCGATCATCACGCCGGCGCAGCCCGTCGTCCGCATCATCTCGAGCGCATGGTCGGCTTCCGTGACGTCGCCGTTGCCGATGACGGGAATCCTCCGCACGGCGGCAACGACCTCCGCGATGCCTTCGCGGCTCGCGCGTCCACGAAATCGCTCGACGGTCGTGCGGCCGTGTACGGTGACCGCGGCAATGCCCAGTCCTTCCAGCCGCGCGGCCAGCGCCGGCGCGACGATGCTCGAGCCGTCCCAGCCCAACCGGAGCTTGGCGGTGACGGGCACGCCGCGATCATCGACGCTCCGGACGACGCGCTCGGCCAGACGGCAGGTGGAATCGAGATCCCGCAGCAGCAACGACCCGCCGTTCTTCTTGCAGACCTTGTCGACCGGACATCCCATGTTGATGTCGATGATCACGGCGCCGTGATCGACCGCCCATCGGGCCGCCTCGGGAAGCGGGTCGTCGGCGGAGCCGTAGAGCTGCATGCACAGCGGCTGGTCGGCGGGGCAAGTCGCGGCGAGCGCCAGAGCTTGCCGAGAACCCCGGAGGATGGAGTGGCAGTTCAGGAGGTCCGTGCTGGCCAGGCCCACGCCTCCCTGCTCGCGACACAGGAGCCGGAAGGCGAGATCACAGTGCCCTGCCATCGGCGCCAGGAGGAAGGGAGTCTCCAGCAGAACCGGGCCGATCCGCAGCATCGAGCGCATTGTACGGCCGCAACTGCCAAGCCGCGCGAACCGCGGCGACTGGCCGTGCGAAGAAGATCGGAGGGCACTTGACACCCCTGGTCGAGAGCAGGGGCAATGACACGGCTGCCGCGCAGGCCCGAATGATCCCGGTACTTTTGTGCGCGGGATTGCGACCGATGCGGCTCGCGGAGCGCATCTGCTGATGGTGGAGTTGGTGCCGGTGGTACCGGCTGCGCACGCACAGGGATGCGCACGGATGAAGGGGTTCGACGTGCTTTGTGCTGCGGTGTTTCGTCTGGTCCTGATGTTCGGCGGAATCGGTATGGCATGCGTCGGCGGCGCCGCGGCGGCCCCTCCCCTCGAGAACACCGCGCCGCAGCGGACCGCAGTGCCGCTGGACATTCGCTACCCCCTCTACTGTCCGTTCCCGGTCTCGGTTCCGGACGGGATTCCAGTCGAGGCTCCCATCGACCGGGAGACGCCTGAGTCACTGCTCCGGAATCTGCAGGATCTTCATTCGACCCTGCGCCACGACGAGGCGCTCGAGGTCGCAGAGCAGCTCGTGGCGATGGCCCCCGACCGGCCGGCGAGCCACTACAACCATGCGTGCGTGCTCGCGCGGCTACGGCGGTGCGACGCCGCAATGGCGGCGCTGGAACGAGCGGTCGAGTGCGGCTGGCGCAACCTGGCGCACATGCTGCTCGATCCGGACCTTCATTCGATTTCTTCGAGTGAACGCTACCGGTCGCTCCTGAATCACATCGAAGCGTTGCAACGGGCGGAGCGACCGGCGGCCCGGCCGCTGCGAACAGAGCCGTGGCCCGTGATCGTCGAAGAGCTGCGGGAGCAGGCACCCCTGCTGCTGCGGCGATATCGAATACCCGGCGCTGCAATCGCGCTGCTCCGCGACGGCGAGGTCGTGTGGTGCCAAGGCTTCGGCATGGCGGCCGAGGACGTGCCGATGACGGTTGACACGCTCGTTTCGCTTCGAGGTCCGATCGAGCTGATGACCTTCATGGCCGCCCTTCAGCAACAGGAGCGGGGCACGCTCGATCTGACCGCGCTGATGGCGGGCGCCGACGCGGGCCGCGGCCCGAGCTCACGAGTGCGATCGGGCGAAGAAGGGGGAGGCGGACCGGGGACGCTCGTGTCCGTTCCGACCGCTTGGAGGGTGGATGGCCGCGACGTGCGGTTGAGGCGACGGGCCAAGCTGGATCTGCCGTTCATCACCCTGCTGGAGTGGTCGGTGGAGCTGGCCGCCGAGCAGCGCCTGACCGACTACTGCCACCAGTCGATTCTCGAACCGATTGGGGCGCGCTCGACGCGTCTCGTCCGAGGCGACGAGGCCACCACCCCCGTGATGGGGCACAGCGCCTTCGGCACACCGCGGTCGCCGATGTTCGACCGCGGTGAGCGAATCGCGCAGGCGACGGCGGAGGACCTCGCGCGACTGCTGGCGTCCTGCTCACGTGCGGGACCCTGGCCGCAGATGGGCGAGGGGCTCACGCAGCTCGTCGCTTGGGTCAACGACCTCCAGACGCCTGGGACGCTGCGTCTCGAGGCTTTGGGGACCCGCTTTGGTCCACGGCTCCAGATGGCGGAGGAGGCCGACGGAGTGGGCGGGTTGCTCCGCTGGTACCCCCGGGCCGGCAGCGGGATCGCGATCCTCTATAACAGCGATGGCGGATTTGAGGCGGCTCACCGGCTTGCCCATTTCGCCCTGGGCGGCACTGGCGATCCCTGACCCGATTCTCCATGGGCCTTCTCCAGCGAGTGGTCAGAGCGTCCGCTCTCAGGAGGAAGGTCGTGAATTGACCCGGCTCAGAAGGCCGCGCGGAACGGCCGTCAATCTGGCAGCCAGAGGCTTCTCGATCGTCACTCTGGTCATCGCGGAGCCCCGTCGAGCCACCGCGGAGCGGTTCTCCGCTGGCATCCTCGTTGCGGTTCTCGAAGCGAATACGTTAAGTTCTACCGAGTCTCGGGCAGAATTCGCCCGATCTCCTCTTGAAACGAGGGCTGTCGCACATGTCGAAGATCATCGGAATCGACCTCGGGACCACCAACTCGGTCGTGGCCATCATGGAAGGCGGCCAGCCGAAGGTGCTCATCAACTCGACGGGAAACCGGACGACCCCGTCGGTCGTCGCCTTCACCGACAAGGGCGAGCGCCTGGTCGGACAGGTGGCCCGCCACCAGCAGGTCACGAACCCCACGAACACCGTCTTCTCGATCAAGCGATTCATGGGCCGGCGGCACAACGAGGTCGAGTCCGAAGAGAAGATCGTCCCCTACACGATCGTGGGCGGCGAGCAGGACCTGGTGCAGGTCAAGGTGCGTGACAAGGTGTACACGCCGCAGGAGATCTCCGCGATGATCCTGCAGGAGCTGAAGAAGACCGCGGAGGACTACCTGGGCGAGAAGGTCGAGCGGGCGGTGATCACCGTGCCCGCCTACTTCAACGACTCGCAGCGCACCGCGACCAAGGAGGCCGGCGAGATCGCCGGTCTCAAGGTCGAGCGCATCATCAACGAGCCGACCGCCGCCGCGCTGGCCTACGGGCTGGAGAAGAAGAAGAACGCCAAGATCGCGGTGTTCGACCTCGGCGGCGGCACGTTCGACATCTCGCATCCTCGACATCGGCGACGGCGTCTTCGAGGTGCTGTCCACCAACGGCGACACCCACCTCGGCGGTGACGACTTCGACCAGGTGCCTGATCGACTACATCGCCGACGAGTTCCGGAAGAAGGAGGGCATCGACATCCGCGACGATGCCGATGGCCCTGCAGCGTCTCAAGGAGGCCGCCGAGAAGGCCAAGTGCGAGCTCTCGCAGCAGATGGAGACGACGGTCAACCTGCCGTTCATCACCGCCGATCAGAACGGGCCGAAGCACCTCCAGGAGACGATCACCCGCGCCAAGTTCGAGTCGCTCTGCGAGCCGCTCTTCGACCGCCTGCGCGGCCCCTGCGAGATGGCCCTCAAGGACGCCAAGATCGCGCGCGTCGGACATCGACGAGGTCGTGATGGTCGGCGGCTCCACCCGCATCCCCAAGGTGCAGCAGATCGCCAAGGAGATCTTCAAGACCGACGAACTGGACAAGTCCATCAACCCCGACGAGGTCGTCGCGATCGGCGCCGCCATCCAGGGCGGCGTTCTGCAGGGCGACGTCAAGGACGTTCTGCTGCTCGACGTGACCCCGCTGAGCCTCGGCGTCGAGACGCTCGGCGGCGTGATGACCAAGCTCATCGAGAAGAACACGACGATCCCGACGAGCAAGAAGGAGATCTTCTCGACCGCCTCCGACAACCAGACCTCGGTGACGATCCACGTGCTCCAGGGCGAGCGCGAGTTCGCCCGCGACAACCGCACGCTGGGCCGGTTCGACCTCACCGGCATCCCGCCGTCGCCGCGCGGCATGCCGCAGATCGAGGTGGAGTTCAACATCGACGCCAACGGCATCCTCAACGTGTCGGCCACCGACAAGGCGACCGGCAAGAGCCAGCACATCGAGATCAAGGGCTCCTCGGGCCTGAGCGAGGACGAGATCGAGCGCATGAAGGAGCGAGGCGGAGCAGCACGCCGGCGAGGACAAGACCCGTCGCGAGCTGGTCGACCTCAAGAACCAGGCCGAGCAGGTCGTGTACTCCACGAAGCAAGTCGCTCGAGGAGCACGGCGAGAAGATCTCTGCCGACACGCGCTCGAACATCGAGTCGGCGATCAGCAACCTCGAGGACAAGATCAAGGGCGACGACAAGCCGGCCATCGAGGCGGCGCTGAAGCAGCTCGAGGAGGCGTCGATCGAGCTCGGCAAGGCCGTGTACGAAGCGGCCGCCAAGGCGGACGCCGGGCGGCCGGCGCGCAACAAGGGCGGCGAGGACGTGATCGACGCGGAGTACGAGGTCAAGGACGATAACTGACCACTCCTGACGGAGCGGTTGTGTGTGAGCATGATCGGGGCTCGGTCGCCGGACCGGGCCCCGCTCTCTTTTTTGTTCAGTGCAGGTCGGTTGGAGACGCCCGTTCTCATTCCTGCCCTCGTCCTCGCGTCGTCATCCGAATGCGACGCTCGACCTTGTCCCTTGTGACGACCGGGCAAGCGGGGCAAGATCACCTGGCTGCGCCGGAAGACCGGGGTTCTTTTGGAAGAGGCAGCTTTGATCAGGAGACCGCAATTGCGAAGCTAGAAACGGGGAATTCCGGGGAGGGTGCTCCGTGGTCATTGTTCGCCGTTCATCCCGTGCGCTGCAGCGCAGAGGATTCACCCTCATCGAAGCGGTGATGGCCTCGGGGATCCTCTTCCTCATCGTCGTGGCCGTCACGTCGGCGGTGACGTCCGGGCAGCATCATGCCTACGAGGCGCGCAACCGCATTGCGGCGACGCTCGCCGCGGAGGACTTGATGGGTCGCCTGGCCGCCGTCGACTACGAGGACCTGCGGGTATGGGACGGCAACGTCGAAACGGCCGGCACGCTGACCGACGCAGCGGGGGCTCTCCTGCCGCCCTCCATGAACCAGGGCGGACGCTCCGTGAGCGTCGAGGACACGCTTCTGGAGGTGACTGAGCTTGGCATTCGTCTGCGCGGACGGCTCGTGGCGGTTCAGGTCTTCGATGCGGACGGACGCACGCTCAGTGAGTTGAGCCGCTTCGTCCCCGAGCCTCAGGAGCTGGAATGAGCGGGCGGCGCAGCACTGACCGGCGGGGGTTGACGGTCGTGGAGCTCATGCTTGCGATGTCGATCACCGCCATGGTCGCGGTGGCCATCGCCGGCATGCTCGGTGCCGTCACGGCCGGCGTCATGACCCAAAGGGACAGCCGCTCGGTCATGATCCGAGCCAATGCGGCACGGGCCCGGCTCTCTGCGTACCTGGCTCCCTGTCGAAGCCTCCTCGCGCTGGAGGGAAACGACGAGCTGGTCCTCTGGCTCAAGGACAGCCGCGAGAGCGGCACCGTGCATGCCACCGAGGTCCGCTGGCTGGTGTTCGACGAGCCCTCGGGCACGCTCCAGGTGTACTTCGTCGAGTTTCCGCAAGGCTGGACGCAGACGGCCAAGGACCTGGAGGACCAGGAATATGGAGCGACCACCAACTGGAGCGCGGTGCGGACGGCCTGGGAGGGCAGAGGCATGCTCGCGTCGCGGCCCCTTGTCGATGGCCTGGACAGTCTCGAGATGATCCTGGATGGGCTGCCGGTCCAGCGGAGCCGGCACGTCACGTTCAGGCTCGGGATCGCAACGTCGGACGGTCCGCAGCACGTCACACTGAGCGCGACGCTGCGCCGTCATCAGCCGCCGGAGGAATCATGAGTCCAACCGACAGGGCGAAGTCCGACGTCCATCGAGGCGTGGCGATGCTGCTGGTACTCGTGGCCCTGGGCACGGCGACCATTCTGACCACGGCGTATCTGGCCAGTCGCGACAACTCGGCGGCGATCGGCGAGAACATCGCTGAGTCGGCGAGGGCCCGCTGGGCGGCGTACTCGGGCCTCGAGGCCGCGATCGCCGTGCTGCAGACGCAGGCGAACTGGCAGACGAGTCACAAGAACGGCAAGCTCCTCGATGACTTTCCGCTGAGCGGCGCCCTGGTCGATCTGGATCTGATCGATCTGACCACGGGACAGCCACCGACGGCGGACTCGACCAACGTTGAGCTGCGGGTGACGGCCGTGGTCGACGGCGTCGCGCAGACGGCGCGCGCCGTGGCGAAGGTGTACGGCCTGCACCGCAAGATCACCGTCGACCTCTCGGAGTTCGTGATCTTCGCTGATGATCGGATCGTTCTGGAAGGGAGCGCGACCACCACCCGCTGGGCGAAGGCCCCCTTGAGCAACCTGGGGGCCCGGATGGCGCTCGGGACGCGAAAGCTCGTCGCGGGCACCGTGAACGTGGCGGCCGACGCCGCCGTCATCGATGCGACGGTCTACACCGGGCCCGGATCTTCGAGCTCCCTCGTGATCAACAGCAGCGGAACGGTGATCGATCAGAGCGAAGTGCCGGACCTGATTCCCCTGCCTGCGGCGCCCGAGCCAGCGGTGGCGCTTCCCTCCGATCTCGAGTATCCGGAACTCAAGCTCGCGGGCACCGCCGAGACGTTGAGCGAGGACGCTCGTCACGGGCGGATCCAGTTGACCACCGCCTCGCTCACCTTGGACGATGGCGTCACGCTGACCGTCGACGGGGACATGAAGATGGCGGCGTCGGCGATCCGCGTGAGTGGCCATGCCACGCTGGTGGTCTACGGAAGGATGGAACTGGACTTCTCGGCGATCTTGCTCGAGGACGGTGCCACGCTCGACGCGTACCTTGCCGACCGCTTTGAAATGCACGCCGCGTACATCGGCAACGAGCGCGATGCGTTCTTCAACGACATTGCCGGCGGCGAGAGCTGGATGGACGTGCGACGGATCAAGATCTTCGGCTTGCCCTCCGCCGCGGCGACGTGGACGGTCGATCACAGCTCGGTGATCAAAGGCAGCGTCTACGCCCCGCAGGCGGGTTTCGAGCTCCGCGAGTCGGCGCTGTACGGCCGCGTGGCGGCGGCGGAAGTCGTGCTGAAGAAGGACGGATCGATCTTCTACGATCCTCTTCTGGATGACCGCACCGGCTACACGAATCCCGAGAGCCTGCTCTTCGAGGATACGGGACACATCCTCGAGCAGATTCTCGCCCTTCCTTCGCTGAGCGATGCTGATCTGCGGGCGGCTGCTGAGGCGACGCAGCTCTCACTGGCGGCGAACCAGAAGTACTTCTTCGGGGGAGGACAATCCACCGTCGAGTCGCCGCCCGTCGGTCCATACGACCCGACACCGCGGCCCTTGCCCGTCGAGTACGAGATCGTCGCGCTGGGAATCGACCCCAGCCTGCTCGAGAAGCCGTATGACCCTCAGTACCAGACGGACGCCCAAGGCGTGGCGGGACCGTGACATGACCGAACACGAGACGTCATTCGTGCCGTCACGAGGTCGGGGCTTCACCCTGGTCGAGATGATGGTGGTGATTGCCCTGGCGCTGGTCACGGCCATGCTCGTTCTACCCAACTTGGGCGACGTCGAGCGGCCGCGCTTGATCGCCGCATCGAGAGTCCTGATCTCGGACCTGGAATTCGCACAGGTCATGACCATCTCGCATCCGGAACAGCCGGTCGCGGTTCGATTCAACCCGGCCACGTCGACCTACTGGCTCGCAGCGGAGCAGACGCCGAACGTGCCCCTCGTTCGGCCAGATACGGGGACCGACTATCTGGTTCGGATGGGTCTGGATCGCGCTGGGCGCGGCCGGCGTCGCGTTCACGGTGGAAGGCATGAACGACGACACGCTGGTCTTCGATCTGCAGGGGGGGCTGAAGAATCAGATGCAGACGCCGCGGATCGTCCTGGAGATGGGTGCCCGCCGGTGGGAAGTGGAGGTCTCGCCGACCACCGGTTCGATCACCGAGGTGGAGCAGACGCCCGGACCATGAAGACCCGGACACCGATCGCTCCCGATTCCGGCTAGCATAAAGACGACCCGCATCAGAAAGGACCAGCGCGATGTCGTCGATGCCCACGGCCACCGAGTCCAGACCGATCCGAACTGCGAATCAAGACGAAGGAAGGGCGGGGGCGCTCGATGTTCCGCTGTTGAATGCCCTGCGGCACTCCTTCCAGAGCAAGCCCGCCTATCGACTTGCGCAGAACGCGGTCACGCAGACCAGTCATCGACGACGTCGCGCTCGATCGACAGGTGCTGACCGAGCACTCGACCACACCTTCTCCCACCGGCTCGACGACTGGGCGGTCACCAACCAGAAGAAGTCCGGTCGGTGCTGGATGTTCGCGGGGCTGAACCTGCTTCCGGTCGGGCGCGATGAAGAAGATGAAGCTCAAGGACTTCGAGTTCAGCCAGAACTACACGCTCTTCTGGGACAAGCTCGAGCGGGCCAACTACTTCCTGGAGGCGATCATCGAGACGGCGGATCGGCCGGTGGACGACCGGACCGTGGCGTTCCTGCTGGACCGCCCGCTCGACGACGGCGGGCAGTGGAACATGTTCGTCAACATCGTGCGCAAGCACGGCCTGGTGCCCAAGGCCGCCATGCCGGAGACCGCAGAGCTCGTCCGACACCGGGCCGATGAACGCGGTGCTGCGTCGCACCAGCTGCGCGAAGGGGCCAAGCTGCTGCGCGAGCTGCGCAGCAGCGGCGCGCCGATGGAGGCGGCCCGCGCCGCCAAGCAGCGAGATCCTCGAGATCATCTACCGCATCCTCTGCATCCACCTGGGCACGCCGCCGGAGCGTCTTCGACTGGCAGTGGAACGACAAAGACAAGAAGTTCCACCGCGACGGCGACATGACGCCGCAGCAGTTCGCCGAGAAGTACGTCGACGCTGCCGCTGGACGACTACGTCTGCCTCGTCCACGACCCGCGGCCGAGCAGCCCCTTCGGCCGCACCTTCACCGTCGAGTACCTGGGCAACGTCGCGGGCCGGCGAGCATCGTGAAGTACCTGAACGTCGAGATCGATCTGATGAAGGACGATCGCCAGGCGGACGATCATGGACGGCGAGCCGGTCTGGTTCGGCTGCGACGTGGGCAAGATGATGCGGCGCGACCTCGGTGCTCTGGGACGAGACGCTCTTCGACTACGAGACGCCTCTACGACGCACCCTTCACGCTCACGAAGGCCGATCGCCTGCTCTACCACCAGACGTTGATGACCCACGCCATGCTCTTCACCGGCGTGGACGTGGTCGACGGCGTCTGCCGGCGGTGGCGCGTCGAGAACAGCTGGGGCGACGAGAGCGGCCAGAAGGGCTTCTTCGTGATGAACGACTCGTGGTTCGACGAGCACATGTTCGAGATCGCGGCCCGGCGCAGCGCGCTGCCCGCGGAACTCCAAGGCGCCCTGGATCAGGAGCCCATCGTGCTGCCCGCGTGGGATCCCATGGGGGCGCTGGCCGTTTGAACTGACGGGTATCCGGACCGGAAGGAGAGGCAGAAGCCGCGAGGGCGGGATGGTAGCGATCGGCGAGGAGCCGCCGTCACTTCTTGTCCTTCTTCCCGCCGAAGAGGTCGCCCAGGCCCTTGACGGCTTCGTCCGCCTTGTTCTTCAGGTCTTCGCCCGCCGCCTTGCCTTCGCCGAGAGTCTTCTGGAGGTCCTCCTGAACCTTCCCGACCTGTTCGCCCACTCCGGTGATCGTCGACTGAACGCCGGTGAGCGACGTGATGCCCTGCTCGCGAAGTGACTGGAGCTGGGCGAGTCCGCCCTGGAGCTCACCGAAGATCTCGGAAGGGATGCGGTCGCCACCCTTTTCGAGCACCGCCTGGAGGACCGCCTTGATCAGGACGTCGTAGAGTTCGGCCATCGCAACGCCGCCCGATGTTCCCGAGCCCACGTCGGTCAGCTCGATCTTGTCGATGGGGACGTCGATGCGCGTCAGCGAGCCGCCGAGGGGAAGCAGGTCGACGTGAACCTTGATGTCCTGGACCAGCACTTTCTTGATCACGAACTGCGTCGTGCCTTCGGACGGTCCGGCGCTCTGGCCGCTCTCGAGCCGCTTCAGATTGTCCAGGATGATCTGGTAGTTGGACTTGCCGCCAGAACGCAGGAGCACCAGGTCAAGACCGCTCAGGGTGAGGTAGGGCAGCTCGATCTCCGACTGTCCGAGGGACGCATACGAGACCGCGGTCGAGCCGTCGTTGAGCTGCAGGAAGTGGGGCTGGTCGAAGCCCGAGGGGTTGGCGACCTGCAGTCCGCTCATGGCGAACTCCCCCTTCAGGAGTCCCAGCCTCGCGCTATCCAGTGTCGTGGTGACGCCAAGGGCCCGCGTTGCGCCGGTCTCGATCGCCTTCTTGGCGATGCCGTTGGCATAGAAGACGACCCCGACGACGGCCGCGATGGCCAGGACCAGGACGAGGAGGACCAATCGAATGAGCAGCTTCATGGCATGCACCCTGGCTGGGAGATGCGTCAGGCACCTCGGACCGAACCCGGGACTGTACCAGAAGCCGCTGCATTCGTCGCCGGCCGCCGACTACTCGTCCCGCTCGATCTCCTGGCGGATCAGGTGGAACGCGGCCTCGGCCGTCTCGGGCGTGATGTCGGCTGACGCCCGCGCATCCGCGTCCCGCTGGCTCAGGATCGTTCGCCAGCGATTCTGGCGGTCCTGCCGCGCTGCCGAGCGGGTGTCCTTCATCTGATCGCGCTGCTGCGCAGCCCCTTCCCGGAACCCCTGCCGCTGCTCGCGAATGTCCGAGCGGGCGTCGGTCCGCTGCTCCCGCACCGCTCCGCGCACCTCCTGGCGTCCGTCGTGCAAGGACGCTCGCGTTTCCTTCCGCTGATCCGAGAGGCCCTGGTGCACGTCCTGGCGCTGCGAGCTCAGACTCTGGCGGACCTCCTGTCGCTGTGGCGTCATACTCTGGCGTGCGTCCTGGCGAAGGTCGCGAACCGCAGTCCGGACCTCATGATGCTGCCCTGGAGAGGCGCTTCTGATCTCCTTCGTGACGTTGCGCACCTCGGCGCGGCTCTCCTGTCGCTGCGCCGCGAGGCCGGTCTTGAGCTCCTGGCGCTGATCGCTCAGTGACGCACGGGCCTCCTGCCGCGATGTTGCCATCTGCGTCTTCGCATCCTGCCGTTGCGCCGACAAGCGCTCTCTGCCCTCCTCTCGGGTCTGGGCGATCTCCTCGCGCACTTCACTGCGAAGGGCCGAGAGATGAACGGCGGACGGTGAGGGCTTGTCGCCGTCGCCCCACGCGCCGCGATCGCGTCCCTCCAGCAGGGCGGCCCGAAGCTTCTCCTGACCGTCCCGTTGCAGCAGCGTATTCAGATTGCGAAGTCGCGCATGGTGGCTCTTCTCGAGGCGATCGCGCAACCCTTCCAGCTCGTGAAGCCGCGGGGCATCGTTGCGCTGCATGGCGATCTGGCGCAGGCGTCGCAGCTTTGCGAGCCGCTCGCGGTAGCGCTGCTCCGACTGCAGTGCGCTGTTGAAGACCGCATCCTGTTCGACCGCAGACAGCTCCGGCGCCTTGGCATTGGGGGGGGCGTCGAACGCTGCGGAAGCGGAAGACAGCGCCGCCGAACAGATCACGGCAGCAGCGGGAAGAAGCAGGCGGCGGGCGGTGCGAGTGACGCTCATGACGACTCCTGGATTGATCGGGCTTCGGTGGCCGAGCGGGGTCCGGGGTGCCACGGCGGTCCCGATGCCGGTCACGAACCGGCAGCGGCGGCGCGGGCAGAGGACGCTCTTCAACCGTGCAAAAAACTCGCCGCCTGGTCAACGACTGATGCGGGCCTGAATCCGGGCGGACCGTCTGCGCGGGCGCATGGTCGGTGCCGCTGGATTCAACGAGGCAGTGTGAAGGGGTTATCGGATGAGCAGATCCAGAACACCCAGAGCACCAGGACGCAGCTGATCACCCCGTTGATCGCGAAGAACGCCAGGGCGAGTCGCTGGGTCCCCCATCGGGTCACCGTCGCGTGCTCGTAGATCAGCAACGCGATCACCGCCGTCACGCCGATGCCCGCCAGCAGCCCCAGCCGCGAATCGATCCAGAGGATGGCGATCAGGGCGAGCGCCGAAAGCGCGTGGAGTCCCCGACTGATCTGGAGCGCTCGCGTCACGCCCAGCCGTCCGGGAATGCTGTAGATCCCCTGCCTGCGATCGGTCTCGATGTCCTGGAGGGCGTAGATGATGTCGAAACCGGCGACCCAGGTGAGGACCATGCCACTCAGGAGCCAGAGCGAGGGCTGCGTGAGGAGAGCGTGCGGATCGATGGCCAGCGCGGCGGCGAGCGGGCTGAGGGCGAGCGACGACCCCAGGTAGAGGTGGCAGAGCGAAGTGAACCGCTTCAACAGGGGATAGGCGCTGATCCAGAGCAGCACCGGGATCGAGAGGCGAGCCGGCCACCAGTTGTCGTAGAGTCCGCCGAAGGCGATGCACGCGACAACGAAGCACATCGCGCAGGCGATCAGCACGATGAGCCCGACGCGGGGAGTGAGTCGGCCGCTTGGAATTGCGCGACTCGCGGTGCGCGGGTTGTGCCGGTCGAGATCGGCGTCGAGCAGCCGGTTGGACAGCATGGCCACCGTGCGGGCGAAGAACATGGCGAGCACGATCAGGGTCAGCTGGCCGAGGAATCGGCCCCAGTCGAGGGAAGATCCTGGTGGCGCCGCGGCCATGACCGCGCCGAGAATGGCGAAGGGCAGCGCAAAGACGCTGTGGCCCAGCTTGATGTCCGCCGCGATGATCTTCGCGGCCGTCAGCGGTTCCGTTGCGTTGGCGTCCACAACAAGGGGCATCAGGAGGAGCTCGAAGGAATTGAGGCGTGCGCAGCCCGGCGGAGCGATCGCACGGGAAGAGGCAGAGGCAGAGGCGGAGGTCAGGGCATGGGACTGGGCGAGGACGAAAGCATCGACGAGCGCGCCCCCTTCACGTGGCGATGAACCGTAATATAGGCCGCCGACCCGCGGGCATCCCGCGCCGAATCGTCCGGCGAACGGCCGCAACACCTCCCAATGAGCCCTTGACCATGTCCACCAAGCTGAAGACCGCCATCACGCCGACCCGAGAAGAGAACTACCCCGAGTGGTACCAGCAGGTCATCCGCGCCGCCGACCTCGCCGAGACCTCGCCCGGTGCGCGGCTGCATGGTGATCAAGCCGTGGGGCTACGCGCTCTGGGAGAACATGCAGCGCGCCCTCGATCGGCATGTTCAAGGAGACCGGGCACCGCAACGCCTACTTCCCGCTCTTCATCCCGCTGAGCTTCCTGGAGAAGGAGGCCGAGCACGTCGAGGGCTTCGCCAAGGAGTGCGCGGTGGTCACGCACCATCGGCTGGAGGCAGGGCCCGACGGGCGACTCGTGCCCGCGGGACCGCTCGAGGAGCCGCTCGTCGTCCGGCCGACCTGCGAGACGATCATCGGCGCGATGTTCGCCAAGTGGGTCGCAGTCCTACCGCGACCTGCCGCTGCTCATCAACCAGTGGGCCAACGTCGTGCGCTGGGAGATGCGCACGCGGCTGTTCCTGCGCACCACCGAGTTCCTCTGGCAGGAGGGCCACACCGCGCACGCGACGCGCGAAGGAGGCGGAGGAGGAGACGCTGCAGCATGCTCGACGTCTACGCCGACTTCGCCGAGACCGACATGGCGATGCCGGTGATCAAGGGCGAGAAGACCGAGAGCGAGCGGTTCCCCGGCGCGGTCGACACCTACTGCATCGAGGCGATGATGCAGGACCGCAAGGCGCTGCAGGCCGGCACGTCGCACTTCCTCGGCCAGAACTTCGCGAAGGCCTCCGACATCAAGTTCCTCGACGAGACCGGCGAGCTGGTGCACGCCTGGACGACGTCCTGGGGCGTGTCCACGCGGCTCGATCGGCGGCCTGATCATGACCCACGGCGACGACGACGGCCTCGTGCTGCCGCCGCGGCTCGCGCCGGCGCACGTCGTGATCATGCCCGATCACGTTCAAGGCCGACGATCCGCGAGGCGGTGATGAACTACTGCCGGGAGTCTGCGCCGACGACGCTCCAGCGACAGTCGGTACGGCGGCCGCTCCGTCGAGGTCGAGATCGACGACCGCGACATCCGCGGCGGCGACAAGGTGTGGTCGTGGATCAAGAAGGGCGTTCCGATCCGGCTCGAGATCGGCCCGCGCGACATGGCGGAGGACTCCGTCTTCATGGGCCGGCGGGATCAGCCCCACCGCGAGAAGCAGAGCATCAAGCGGCAGAGTTCTGATCGACGGCGTGGCATCCATTCTCGACGAGATGCAGCAGTCACTCTTCGAGCGGGCCGCCGCCTACCGCGATGAGCACACGCGCACGATCGACAGCCGGGACGAGTTCTACGAGTTCTTCACGCCCCGGAACATGGAGCAGCCCGAATCGCACGGTGGCTTCGCCATGACGCACTGGTGTGGCGAGCAAGCCGTGGAGGAGCAGATCAAGAGTGATCTGGGCGTCACCGTCCGCTGCATTCCGATCCGGGACGAGCATGAGGGAGCGGGCGTGTGCCCGTTTACCGGGCGGCCGAGCAAGCAGCGGGTCGTTTGGGCGAAGTCATACTGACGTTCGTTCACGCCGAGGCGTGAACGGGCGAGGAGCGCGCCGCCTCGAGCAGCCGGCGGGCCCGTTGCTCAATGCGATCGAAGGCCCGTTCGCTCAGGTCGAGCGGATCGAAGAGGGCCTGCACGAACCCCACGGCGTGCGCTCCAGCCTTGAGGTACGCGGTGAGGTTGTTCCCGTGAACGCCGTTGGTGGGGACGATCCGAAGAAACGGCAACGGTCCGAGAATGGCCTTGACATACTTCGGACCGATCCCCGGCGCCGGGAAAGAGCTTCTGGAGCTGAGCGCCGGCCCGATGGGCGCGGAGCATCTCCGTCGGTGTCTGCGTCCCCGGCATGACCGCGACGCCGAGTGCAAGGGCGGTCTCGATGACGACCTCGTCCACGACCGGCGAGACGAGGAAGCGCGCACCGGCCTCGACCGCGGAGCGGGCCTCGTCTGCCGTGAGGACGGTTCCAGCTCCGACGACGAGTCCCGGTCGCTGCGAGAATTCTTCGATGAGCGATGTCGCCTCAGGCGTGGTCAGGGTGAACTCGATGATCTCGAATCCGCCCCTCACCGCCGCGTCCATGGCCGCCCGCACCGTCTCCGCATCGCTGGTGCGGATGATGGCTGAGGCTCGGCGTTGTCCGTAGAACGCCACGAAGTCATTTGGGTTCATCGGAGGGTCCGCCGTTGGCCAAGGAGTCTGGTGGGGCTTCGAAGGTCGTCAGCCCGTCAAGTCGATGGTCCGACCGATCTGGACGGCTACCGCAACCTCGACCTTGTCCGCGGCGCGATTGTACAGCGAGTACGGACCCGCGCTCCGGTCCGTCGAGGCGGCGTCGGGCAAGAAGCTAACCTGACCGGGCACCCGGCC
The DNA here is from genome assembly GCA_963697235.1 of uncultured Planctomycetota bacterium. Lineage (GTDB taxonomy): Bacteria > Planctomycetota > Phycisphaerae > Phycisphaerales > SM1A02 > CAVONJ01. The sequence continues at coordinate 378 of CAVONJ010000011.1, read as the reverse complement.
CGCGACGAGCGATTCGTGATCGGCGGTTCGCACGGCCTTCACTGCAGCCGCGCGTTGCGCCACCTCGAGCCCGTAGGCCCGGGCGACGTGCAGAGGGATGGAGCTGGGAGTGATGGGCATCTCGGACAGCCTACCCGAGAGCATCGGCTGCTGCCCGCCGAGACCAACACACCTCGGTCGGAGCGCACATCCTGCGCTCGAGAAACCCGACGTGAGCGGGGTCTGTCATCTGTCGAGAGGGTGCGTGAACGCGCGTTGGGCGTCCGAGGGTTGCGGGACGTCGCCGCATCCATGCGGCTGGTCTCGTGAAGTTCTGGGAGTTGGTGCGCGGCTTGAGGAGTTGTTGCGGCGTCGCCGCCTCGTGCGGCTCGACCCTCG
>CAVONJ010000010.1:0-223470 GCA_963697235.1 uncultured Planctomycetota bacterium | reverse complement strand
GCTGGAGTGACTCTTGGCAGCAACGGGGACAGTCCGGAGCCACGGGCGGAGATTGACGGCATTCCCCGTGGCCCTCATCGACGAGGATCGGGCGCCAATAACCGGAAGTCTCTGAATTTGCCGGTGTCGCAGCACGACTCGTCTCGCTGATTGCGTCGCAGAATCGTGTCCCGAAGAGGGTTGCGCTCCCACTACTACGGCCCCCGTCAGATTGACGGGGGCCTTTTTGATGCGCGGTAAGCGTCGGGCGACCAAGTGACCCATGGGTAGGATTCGACCTACGACGCGGATGCGAGCGAAGCGAGCAGACGCCGGTCGTGTGGTTCGACGCCGGAGGGGAGCAACGCGAGCCGAAGGCGCCGCGAAGCCCGGCGCAGCCGGGCGCAGCGAATCCTACCCCCGCTACTCATTGCATCGAAGGGACTTGCGTGACAACGCGAGTCCCCTTTTTTGGTGCCGTCACGGACGGGTGTTACCTGAAACGTCACCCACGCCAAGACCGGCCGCCGACGAGAGGGCTCGCCCAGACGTGGGAGGCCCGGCGATCCGCCGCGACCAGTGCATCTCGGCCGCAGTTATTGTTTCATCCGGCATTTCCGATGTGGGCTGATCCTGGCTCTCGTCACCCTCAGCCCGAGGAGGCCAACCCGCGCGCGTTTCCGCCAGTTGCGAAACAATTCCGCCGATTGCACGAAAGCGAGTGTCGGCCCGGAGGGCCGTACGGAGCGGAAAAAATGGAGCCGGGGGGATTCGAACCCCCGTGCCGAAACAGTCAGCAAGCCGCATCTACGCGTGTAGTCGTTCCTTTGATCTCGGCTTGGTGAACCGCGAACGACGGCGTTTCACTTTGCCATGACAGACTGTTGTCTCGCTCCTTCGAGGCCTGTCAGCCCGTCGGAGCCAGCCCGATGTCTTCAGCACCCGCCCCATCGGGCGTCAGGCGAGTGCCGTTGCAGCTTATTAGGCCGCAAGAGCATACTGGTGTTGGCAAGTATTAGTTTGCATCCTTTTTACGTGGCACGGATGCTCCACGACGCGCAGCGTCAAGCCTTCCCTGTCCGGTCGATGCCATTCGGCCCCAGTTGTCAAAGAGAGGCAGGAACCGCAGTTCCTGTCTGTCGCCGATCGGATTGCCCGCGTGACGACAGCTTCCGATGGTAGGTTCGTCCGGACGGGCCGACCACTTCAGGCCGTTTCCCAGCGCCGGGCAAGAACCCGCGCGACCACGAGAAAGAGAACGGTCAGGGCGGCCAGAACCGCTAGCTGGGGCACGAGACTCAGGAGCGACTGCAGCAGCGAGGCTCCCGGCTGGTCGTACCAGAACACCTTGAGGTACCCGTCGAGGGCCCATCCGTTGAAGGTGAACAACGAGGCGTGCTTCATGAAGGCGGGCATCACGAACCGCGGCACCATGCTCCCGCCCACCGCCGACATGATCAGGATGACGATCGTCGAGATGCCGCTCAGCTGCGCCCGGCTCCGGCACAGCGTGGCCAGGACCAGGCCGAATGCGGCGGCGGCGGCGGCGGTGACCACGGTCATCACCGCGAATCCGGAGAAGTGGTTGACCGTCCACAGGTCGAGCTGGCGGCCGAAGATGATCGATCCCCAGATGAACATGATCGCGATCTGCACGACGCCCAGAGCCGCGAAGAAGAGCCAGTTGCCCAGCAGCAGCGTCGTCATTCCCAGATTCGACGTGAGCAGGCGCTCCAGCGTGCCGCGTTCCTCTTCTTCCAGGAGCGATCCACCGGCGCCGGCCATCGAGAAGAGCAGGAACATGACCCCGATGCCCGCGGCGTAGTAGGCGACCACCGATTGCAACGAGTCGCCGTTTGCCGATCCGCTCGCCGCGCGGGCGTTCGTCGCCTTGACTTGGAGGAACCCCGTGAAGCCGTCATCGCTCTCGGCCTTGGCATTGCCGGCGCCGTTGGAACCGTCGACATCATTGGTATCGCCGTCGTTGGCCCCAGCGTCGGCCCCGGTCCCAGTGCCACCGCCATCCGGATCGTCACGTTCGCCGCCTTCGGCCGCCTCGCCCGTCAGCTCTTCCCACGGCTTCTGCCCGCGCAGGAACGGCAGGAAGGAATCCACCGCGTCCTGCTGGTCGGGCGTGAGCGACCCGCCGGACCGCTCCAACCACCCCAGCCCCCGTTCCATCAGGACGTCCGGCGCCGCCGTCATCGCGGCGGCTTGCAGCAATCCGCTCACGGTGTGCCGGGCGATGGGATTCGCGGCATCGTAGATGACCTCGACCGGCTCGCCCGGATCCATGAAGTTGCCGAAGTGATCGGCGAAGCCGGCGGGAATGACGACCGCGGCCTGGATGTCGCCCTCGCCGGACCGCACGAGGCGCTGCGCATTCTCGCGGCTCAGAGGCCGCGTCGCCGCGCCGTCATCAGCCCCGTCCGCACCGGCCGGCGGCGCCACGACCTCGAGCGCCGCCTGCTCCGAGATGGCCTGCGCGAAGCGCCGGCTCACCGCGGTGTCGTCTTCGTCCGCGACGACGATCCTGATCGCGCTCGGACCGCTGTCGCCCCCGCCGCTCATGCCCGAGAAGATCGAGGCGAAGATCGTGAAGAAGATGATGGGCAGCACGAACGTCAATCCCAGCGCGACGTAATCGCGCTTGAGATTGAGCCAGCCGATCCTGACCAGCGTTCCGATCACTCGCGCAGCTCCCGTCCGGTCAGGTGAATGAAGACCGACTGCAGCGACGGCGACTCGATGCGCACGTCGCTGATCCGACCACCCGCTGCCGCGATGCGCTGGACGAGCACGGGAAGCTCGGTGCCGAGATCCTCGAGATCGGAGTGGATGACGCCATCCTCGACGGTGAAACCGGCGTTCGCGGGCAGCGCTCCGCCCGCTCCGTCCAGGCACACCGCCACGCGCCGCTGCGAGCCGATCGTCTGCGCGACGAGCTCTTCCAGCGTGCCGCCTGCGATCGCGCGGCCGTGATCGATGATGACGATGCGATCGCACACGCGCTGCGCCTCGTCGAGCTGGTGGGTCGTGAGCAACAGCGATGCTCCCCGGCCGCGCAGCTCTTCGAGCATCTCCCAGATCCGCTGCCGGCTCTGCGGATCGACGCCCACGGTCGGTTCGTCGAGCAGCACCACATCCGGGCGGTGGAGGATGCCGCAGGCGATGTTGAGGCGTCGCTTCATACCGCCGGAGAACCGCTTCGACGGCTCATCCGCGCGCTCGGCGAGTCCGGTCCACTCGAGCGCCCACGCGACTCGCTCCTTCCGCAGACGCGACTCGACGCCGTGCAGCGCGGCGAAGGCCGACAGGTTCTCGCACGCGGTGAGCAGTGGATAGAGCGCGATGTCCTGCGGCACGACGCCAAGCCGGCGGCGGCCGGCCGCCGCGGAGCCGGCAGCCCGCTCGAGCGTCTCGCCGAACAGAGAGATCTCCCCGCTGTCAAGTGTGACGAACCCCGAGATCGCGCGCACGAGCGTGGTCTTCCCCGCGCCGTTGGGACCGAGCAGGCCGAGGCATTCGCCAGCGCGCAGAGCGAGGCCGGCGCCGTCGAGGGCGACGGTCCCGCCGAATCGCTTGCGCGGCGTCGCGCACGGTGAGGACCTCGGTCATGCGGTCATTCTATTGGGCGAGGCTGTGCGAAGATTCCAGCGTGCGTCGCTCAACCGCTCAACGGATTCCTGAACTTCTCGAGACAGGTCGGCACGAGGATCTCCAGGATGCGCTGGAGGACCTGGATTGGCGCGCCCACCGCCGAGACCTCGCGGATGATTCCCTTGGGATAGTGCCCGAGGACCGGTGCCGTCTCCTCTTCGTACACCTGGAAGCGCCGGCGGATCACCGCTTCGTCTGCGTCGTCACGACGCCCTTCGAGCATGGCCCGCCGCTTGAGCCGCTGCACCATGTCTTCGATGCTCGGGGGCCTGATGTGAAGGATGGCCAGGACGTCGAGATACAGGTCCATGGCCTCGGCCTGAGCCGCGCTGCGAGGAATGCCGTCGAGGATCAACAGATCGTGATCGGGACGAAAGACGTTGCTCTCGATCTTGTCGCGTAAGTGTTGCTGCCAGAGCTCGATCGTCAGATCGTCCGGCACGAGCTCGCCCTTCGACGAGTAGCCCGTCACTCGCTTGCCGAGTGGAGAGGCCGGATCGAGAGACCGGAACATATCGCCGGTGGCGAGGTGATACAGGCCCGGAATGCTGGCGAGGATCCTTCCCTGCGTGCCCTTGCCGGCGCCTGGCGGGCCGAAGAGGAGCATCACCTTGTAACGCGAATCGGCCATGGTGGAGGACTGAGCGGGATTCGTACAGTAGAGCCGGCCCCGGGCTTCTGCAAACGACGTCGCGGTCGTTGGCGTCGACTGCATCTCACGGTACCGTACTGGTGCGGGTCCGACTTCCTGCCATAGCGAGGAATCGGGCCGCGACGGTCACTCAGTCAGGACGACGCCGACATGACCACCAGCGGAACGGTTGTAACCCCGGCGGAGAGCAACAGCACTTGGCCACGCCTCCGGGGTCTGAAGCGACGCTGGGTGATGAGTTCCTGGGCCCGCTCGTGCGCGGACGCGGATGCTCAGTGGCGCGTGCCGCTGTCGCAGCGCATCCTCGCGGCCCGCGGCCTGACCGATCGGGTCGCGGCGGAGCAGTTCTGCCACCCCCGCCTGACCGATCTCGCTGATCCCGGACTGCTTCCGCAGATCGATCGGGCCGTGGAGCGGATCATCGACGCGCTGCGGCGCGACGAGCGCATTGCGATCTACGGCGACTACGACGTCGACGGCATGACCGCCACCGCGATCCTCTTTCATCTCATCCGGGCGATCCGGCCGGACGCGGCGCTGGTTACCTACGTTCCCCACCGGCTCGAAGAGGGCTACGGGCTCAATGCCGAGGCGCTGCGGCAGCTGCGGCCAGACGGCGTGGATCTCGTGATCTCAGTCGACTGCGGCATCACCGCGGTCGAGCCGGCGCGGGTGGCCCGGGAGATCGGGCTCGACCTCATCATCACCGACCACCACCACGCCGCCGGGCGCACGGCGCAGCCGCTGCCCGACGCGCTGGCCATCGTGCATCCCGCGTCTGCCCGGGAGCGAGTATCCCTTCGGCGAACTGTGCGGTGCGGGCGTCGCCTTCAAGCTCGCCTGGCGCTTCGCCACCGCGTGGTGCGGCTCGGAGCGGGTCGGCCAGGCGCTGCAGCGCACGCTGCTCGACCTGCTGCCGCTGGCGGCGCTGGGCACGATCGCCGACGTCGTGCCGCTCGTGGGCGAGAATCGGATCATCGCGAGCTACGGTCTGCGCTGGATCAAGAAGTCGCCGCTCGTCGGTCTGCGAGCGCTGATCGAGGCGTCGGGCTTGCGGCGGAGGACATCGACTCGGAGAAGGTCGGCTTCGGCTCGCTCCGCGCTTGAACGCGTGCGGACGCATGGGACACGGGCGAGAGGCCGTGCGTCTGCTCACCGACGCAGCGCCGGACGAAGCGGCGGAGATCGCCGCTTCGCTCACGCGGATGAATGGTGAACGACAGCAGCGCGAGCGGGCGATCTTCGAAGAGGCGAGCGAACTTGCGGAAGCCGCGGGCATGACCAGCCCGGACTGCCGGATCATCGTGCTCGCCCAGGACGACTGGCACCCGGGCGTCATCGGCATCGTCTGCTCCCGCCTGGCGGAGCGATTTGCCCGACCGGCGGTGCTGCTTTCGCGCGAGGGCGAGCGCTGCCGTGGATCAGCTCGCTCCATCGAAGGCTACTCGATCTACGGCGCTCTCGAGTCGTGTCAGCACCTGCTCGAGGCCTTCGGTGGCCACGAGCATGCGGCCGGTCTCAGCCTGCTCACGGGCTCGATGGACGTCTTCGCCCGCGCGCTGATCGAGCATGCGAACGCCCACATCGAGATCGAACAGCTGACGAGAACGATCGGCATCGACTGCGATGCACGGCTCGAAGAGCTCTCACGGCACACCGTGCAGCAGATCCTCGGGTTCGGCCCATTCGGGCGGGCGAACGATCCGCCGACCGTGCGGGTTCAAGGCGTGCGGCTCGTCGAGGCGCCGCGTCCGATCGGTTCGCACGGCCGGCATCTCTCGTTGCGCATTGCGGATGAGACAGGCGCTTCGGTCATGCGAGCCGTCTGGTGGAACGCCGGCGAGCTCGCCCCGCAGCTCGCGCACGGCATGCGGCTGGATCTGGCGATCGAGCCGAAGCTCAACGCGTGGCAGGGCCGAGTGAGCGTCGAAGCGGAGCTGAAGGATGTGTGCATCCTCACCGGCACCACCTCTCCCTCCGGGAGCGGTCGGCTCGCGGAGCGAGCCGGGTGAGGGAGGAGCGCGTGCGTGGTCGGCCGCGGGATCACCGACTCGTCTCGATTGCTCGTCTGTGTTGATCGAGTGCGAAGGGGGTTTGTTCGTTGGCGACGGCGGGTGTGGGATCGCCCTCACCTGGCTCGTCCCCGCGAGCAGACGCGGGGACGAGCCGTCCTCTCCCGCGGGAGAGGAGTTCTGATTTATGGTGTCCAGGCGGTGATCACGGTGATCAGATCCTGCACGTCGACGAAGCCGTCGCCGTTCTGATCGGCGGGACAAGTCACCGGCGGCTCGGGGCACGGGCCCCACGCCGTGATCAGTGCCACCAGGTCAGACACGTTGATCGCGCCGTCGTTCGTGACATCTCCGGGCAGCGCGGGAAGGAACGCCAGGTCGTCGATGGCGATCACCGACACCGGAGCGTTCGGCCCCGTCCGGCGCAGTCGAAGCTGGTAGATCTCCGGTCGGGGGAGTTCATCGGCCAGGGGTATGTCGACCTGCTCCCACCCGGCGGTGACCGCCGCGGTGGGAACGCTCCCGATCTCGGAGACCACACCGTCACGGTCGATCAGCTCGACCACCAGCTGCTCGTCCGCTCCGCCAGGCGCGGTCACGTTGTGAAGCAATCGCAACGTGCGGAACCGCGCTTCCACGACAGCGCGGTTGTGCGTGATGTGATCGGCCGCGCCGGGTCCGAGCTGCACCGCCGTACGTCCCGCCACCGTGAGGATCGTGGCCTGCACGGCACCGCCGTGGTAGAGCCACCCGGTGCTGCTGTTCTGGGGAAAGTCGCCGCCGAAGATCGGGGCGACGGTGCCCGGCGAGGCGCCTGCAGGCTGGTTCGTCGGCCGCAGATCGACTCCGCCCGCGATCGCCGAGTAGACGTAGCCGCTGTCCGCGCCGCCGTTTGGCCACCATGTATTTCGCATGGTCATGGTCACCGCCTGCTCGCCGTCGAATGCGTCGGGACCAAGGTCGATCGTCCCGTGGTACCAGAGATGCACATCCGAGTGTGACATGCTGTAGCCGCAGCAGTTCAAGACTGATTCATCGAGCTCCTGGTTCAGCGTGTTCGCCAGCGGGATGCCGTCGAAATCGACCGCGTTCAGGAATCCGCCATCCGCTCGCCAGTACGTGTCGGCGAAGGCGACGTTGTTCCACTTCTGCGGGGTGGGATCGCCCCAGTCCGGGTTCGCGGGAAAGTCGAGCGTGCCGTTTACTGGATGAGGATCGAGGCTGGTCATCTGGTCGACCGCGAGTCCCTCGATCGCCAGTCGGCGCATGATCTCGCTGTTGACCACGGCGCCGCGGCTGTGGCCGACGAAATGCACGGTGCGCTGTTCGAGAAGCGGAAAGGACGGGATCGGCGCGCCGGTGTCGTCGACCAATCGGGGCGAGCGCAGGGCGGCGGACAGCGCGTTGGCCGCGCCTTCGGCGAAGCGGTAGTTCGGTCCTGCCTTCTCGAAGTCGTTCACCCATCGCAGGATCATGACCACGGGCGCGGCGGCGTCAGGCACGCCGGAGACGAGCGTCCAGTCTCCATGGGTCTCGTCGTACCTGAAGATGGCTCCGGCGCCGGCGCGCTCGAGGATCGCATCACCCATGGCTTCGAGCCAGACGCCCTTGGTGCCGTCCAGCGAGTAGCCGTGGGTGAGGATGGTCGTGACCGGGTTGGAGACGGGTCCGGCACCGGCGGCGAGGAGAATGATGGCATGCAGCATGGTGCTCATCTTCACGCATGAGGGAGAAGAACGCCAGCCAAAACGAAGGTGCCCCAATCACCTCTCCCCCCGGGAGAGGTCGGCGAGCGGAGCGAGCCGGGTGAGGGAGGACTGCGTCAACCGTCGGCTGCGCAAGAGGACGGCTGATTCACCTGTCTCACCACACCGCCAGCTGGCCCGTCAGAGGCTCGACCAGATCCTTTAGCGTGACCAGTCCCAGCGGCGTCTTGTTCCCATCTTCCATCACCACAGCCATCGTCGTCTTGCGGTCGCGCATGATGCGGAGAGCGTCGCGCACGGGGAGCGACGGCCTGACCACGAGCGGCGGGCTCATCAGCTGGGACGCAGGCTGATCCGGATTCAGGATCAGATCGATCAGGGCGACGATGCCCACCGGTGCGCCTTTGCCGTCGATCACCGGGAAGCGACTGTACGTCAGGCTGCGGAGCAACGGCAGCCGTGTCTTCGGGTCGGTGTCGGCCGCGACGGTCTTGACGCGGCTCCACGCCACCATCTCGTCGCGCACGGTCTGGTCCCGGAGGGCCAGGCAGCGATCGGCAAGCGAAGTTTGCACCTCGCTCAGCACGCCCGCGCCGACGCCCTCCTGGATCAACCGGCTGACGCGCTGTGCGCCGTCAGCTCGCGCTGTTGGTCACCGCGCAAGAGACGCTCGGCGAGCGCGCCGAACTGCTGCACGATCGGAACCAGTCCGCTCCAGGTCAGCACCAGCGAGACCACACGCAAGAAGCCGGCACACGCGTACGACCAGCGGTCCGTGTGCGTGCGGAAGAGGTCCTTGGGGAGGACCTCGCCGAAGACGAACAACAGCGGGATGAGAACCGCCACGTTCAGCATGATCGTCTGCGCGGCCGAGAAGCCGGTCGCATCGAGGATCTTCGCCAGGCCGAAGCTGGCGAGGTAGTTGGCGATGTTGTTGGCGACCAGGATGGTGGCGAGCATCCGCGTGGGTCGGGCGAGGATGCGGCGGAGAGTGACCGCCGCGTGGTCGCCGTGCGCTGCTCGCACGGTCAGGCGCACGCGGTTGATCGTATAGAGCCCGGTCTCCAGGCCGGAGAACATGGCGCTGAGCGAGACGCCCACCAGGGTCATCAGACCGAAGATGAGGGCATCGGCAGCGGTCATGACGTCTGCTCCGACTCATCGGAGCCCGGCGGCACGAGTGTGATCAGCGCGGACACGACGCGCGAGCGGACGACCGACTCGACCTCGATCCGGACGTTTCCGAGATCGACGCTGTCGCCGACGGTCGGAGCACGCCCCAATCGCTGCATGATCAATCCGCCCAGCGTGGAGACGGCAGGGGAGATCAGACGCTGGCCGAAGGCCTCCGCCCAGTCGTGCACGCTCATCTCGCCGCTCACCTCCCAGCAGTTCAGACCGACGAGTCGCGGCGAGCGGATTTCGATCTCGTCCTCACCCACGATCTCGCCCACGAGCTCCTCCACGAGGTCATGGATGGCAACGATGCCGGCGGTCCCTCCGAATTCGTCGACCACGATGACCGACTGCTCGTGCGTGCGCCGGAATTCGTCCAGCAGCTGATCGAGCGTGATGACCAGCGGGACGAACCGAACCGGGGTCATCGCCTCTTCGATCGTCGACCGTGGATCGAGGAGGTAGCGTTTCACGTGCAGCATCCCCAGGATGTCATCGAGATCCTCCCCGTACACCGGAAGCTTGGTGAATCGCTCGCGTCGCGTCATCTCCAGAACGTCGGCGCGAGTGGCGGTGCGGACCAGTGCTTCCATATGCACTCGCGGCGTCATCACGTCCCGCACCTTCAGGCGGCTGAGCGTGAACACCTCGCGGAGGATGCGCTGCTCTTCCGCATCGATGACGCCCTGGTCGCCAGAGATCTGGAGCAGCGCCTGGAGTTCCTCTTCGTCCAGACGGGGCGGCGCTTCGGCCGGGGCCGTCAGGCGACTGAGGGGCGAGACGACAAGACGCTCGACGAAGATCCGGATGGGCAGAATCGCCTCGTGGATCGCCAGCAGCACCGGTGCGACGACGCTGATCACGCCGATCCGCCTCGAGGTAGCGATCATCTTGGGGAGAACCTCACCGAACAGGATGATGACCAGCAGCGAAAGCAGCGCAATGGTCCCTTCGATCAGCACCTCGCCGCCGCTGTGCAGGATGAGGACGGAGCTGATGACGAAATAGAGGGCGTTGACGGTCATGTTGCCGAGCATCAGGGTGATCAGCAGCATGCGCCGGTCGCTGAGCAGCAATTCGACCGCGCGTCCAATCAGCGTCCGGCGGCGGCGAAAGTGCAAACGATCGGACTCGCTCATCCCGAAGAGCGCGGTCTCTGAGCCGGAGAAGAGAGCGCTGCCGATGAGCAGCAACGGGATGGTGGCTAGCAGCAGGTAATCGAAGGTCTGCCACTGCAGCGAGCCTTGCGAGATGACCGTCAGGCCTGCGGCGAGTTCTCCAACATCGTTCGTCACGATACGTACTGTACAGGGGGCACCGGTCGGCGGATCACCAGCACCTCGAAGGGGATCGAGCCGCGCACGCCATCAGCCGACGAAAGGCCGCGTGGCCGAAGCGTCGAGCCGGGAGCCGGTCTTGACCTCGACGGGGGCGGCAAGGGTCGCCGTCTGCGGCGCGCCGTCCCGCAGGTGACAGACCTCCTCACGCAGCCGCTCGGCAAAGTCGGTTGGTGACTCGCCATCCAGGTAGTGCAGCGGCAGGCCGTAATGCACGGTCATCCTCGCCGAGCGGGGCAGGAAGGCGCCGTAGGGCAGCACGCGTCGACCGCCGTCGACATAGATGGGCACGACCGGACGACCCGAGAAGCGCGCGAGCACACCGATGCCGGCCTTGAAGCGTCCCATTTGCCCGGTTCGACTGCGGGTTCCCTCCGGATAGATCAGCAAGTTCCATCCGTTCTTGATGAGTTGCGTGCTGGTCCGGATCGATCGCAGCGGCGGCCCGTGCCGGTCGAAGGCGAAGGCATGAAAACCGGCCGACACGAGCAACTGAAGGCCCTCGTTTCGAAGTGTGCGGCGTTTTTCGGAAGGACCGAAGACGTCGAGGGCGGCGGCGACCGCGGTGCGGGAGCGGATCGATCGCGGCAGCGTACCGAGGATGGCCGCCGTGTCCGGATGGCTGACGTGATTGGCGGCGAACACCAGAGGGGGCTCGAGCTCGAGCAACTTCTCGGCGCCGACCGCGTCCCAGCCACAGCGGCACGCGACGGCCATCGCTTTGATGCCCGTGAGAATCGCCGGTCGCGTCAGCCGCACGGGAACGCTCGAGAATCGTCGTTCGATCTCTTCGGCAGTCAGAGGCGCAGGCCGTCCCCGATCATCCATCACGAGTCTCTCGGAAGATCCGAAGCGTGGGCGATCACCTTCTCGAACGCCAGCGCGTACTGATCGAGCAGCGCGCGATCGGCCCGCGGGAAGCTCGGCAGCTTGAGAAGACGGGCATTGCCGGCCACGGTCCGGGGCAGCGCGGCCGGATCGTAGGTGGGCAGCTCGTGGCGGGTGGGATCGAGCCGTGCGATCTTTGCCCAGACGCCCTCCGTGAAGACCGGCTGCTGGTGCAGCAGCGGATAGCGAGGCGCTCCGACCAGGGCCCCCTCCGCCTGGAGCGCCTTGGCGACGGCGCGTGCCGAGGCGCCGACCGTCTCTTCCGGGCAGCCGATGAGGAATTCGAAGTAGACGCGTTCGGTACCTTCCGGAGCGAGGAAGCAGCGCAGGCCCAGCGCCTCCAGACGCCGGGACAGCTCGATGCAGTTGGCATTGCGCACGGCGTTTCGCTCCGCGAGGTGTCGGAGCTGCACGTTCGCGACCGCCGCGCTCAAGGGCGACATTCGAAACTTGAAGCCGAAGCCGGTGGCCGCAAAGCGTCGGTTGGGCGAACCCTCCAGCCCGAGCAGACGCTCGTAGTGGCCGAAGCGCACGACCTTCTCGGCCAGGTCGCCGCGACTCGTGACGAACATGCCGCCCTCGGCCGAGGGGCAGAGCTTGTTGGCCTGCATGCTGAAGACAGCAGCATCCGCAAGGGTTCCGACTGGTCGTCCGTCGTAGCTGGCCCCGTGCGCATGCGAGGCATCTTCGAGGATCAGGAGCCGATGCGCATCGGCCACGCGGCGCAATTCGGCCATCTTCGACGGCATGCCGAAGAGGTGAACGACCACGATGGCCCGCGTGCGGTCGGTGATCTTCGCCGCCACGTCATCCGGATCGAGCCCCATGCACTCCGACTCGGCTTCCGCAAAGACGGGAATGCCCCCGCAGTGCAACACCGGCATGACGCTCGCCCACCAGGTGGCGGAGGGCACGATCACTTCGTCGGTGGGACCGATCCCGAACGCATGCAGTGCGGCGTGAATCGCGGAGGTGCCGTTGCAATGCGCGATCGCATGCTCGACGCCCAGCCAACTGCGGTACGCTCGTTCCAGTTCCTCGACGATCGGATGGACGGACAGCTCGCCGCTGCGGAGTACTTCGAGTACCGCCTGCTCGTCCTCGTTCGTGATGATCGGCCAGCGATTCGCTTCCTTCTGGGGCAAGGTCACCGCGGGCGGGCCACCGAGAATGGCCGGCTTGCTCGCCGTCGGGGTCATCGTGGACATCGTGTGGTGTCTCCGATCAGGCGCTCTCCCCCGGCGGGCATCATACCGGATTGCCCGCAATTCGTCGGTGAGAGGAGCGATTCGGGCCGACCATCGCCCGCTGCCGCGGAAGCGGCAGCGATCAGTCTCTGGGTTGATCGATTCCGCCCACCTGCTGCCGCACTGCGAATCGCGCTGCCGTCCACACTCGTACCGCCGCGACCAGGACGAATCCTCCAGCCAGCATCAGCAGCAGCAGCCCGCCACCGGCGGTGATGAAGCGGAGGCCGCCCTCCTCCGACTTGGCCAGCTCGTTCCTCACCGAGAGGCCCAAGGCCGTGATGGCGGTGACCACCATGAAGAGCGCGGGAATGGCCGTGAACCAGAAGGGTTTGCCCCGCTGGAGTAGCCAGATGGTGACCGTCGTCAGGGCGAGCGCTCCGATGAGCTGGTTGCCCGATCCGAAGTAGGGCCACAGCGCTGCGAACGCGTCCTTGGACAGGGCGAACGCCAGCATCATGGCCACGGCGCACGTCGTGTTGAACAGCGGATGCGCAAAGACGCCGCTCGGCGGGTTCGAGAAGAGTGCGCTCCACAGCTCTTCGAAGAGGTATCGCGCCAGCCGCACGGCCGTGTCCAGCGTGGTCACGAGGAAGCCTTCGATGATGAGGATGCCCAGCACGCACCCGACGGCCAGCGGAATACCGAGGTTGCCGAACAGGCGTCCGCACGCCAGGGCGAAGGCGAGGATCGGATTCCCTCCGCCGCCCTCTGGGTACACGATCAGCGCATACTCGCCGACGGAGAGTTGCGTGGCCACGGTCATGAGCACCAGCAGCGCGAGGAAGCTCTCCAGGATCATCGCGTTGTAGCCGACTCGCCGGCAGCCGCTCTCGCTTGGAATCTGGCGAACCGTGGTGCCGGTGGCCACCAGGCTGTGAAATCCGCTGATCGCCCCGCAGGCGATGGTGATGAACATCACCGGCCAGAGCGGTTGGCCGGAACGGGTGATTGATTCGACCGCCAGCTGCGGTTCCGCACCCTTCAAGCCAGCGGCGACGGTTCCCGCCAGCAGGAGGGCCATGCCCCCGTAGAGGATCTGGACGTTCATGTAGTCGCGCGGCTGAATGACGAGCCACACCGGAATCCAGCACGCAACGAAGACGTAGATGCAGAGGATGGTCATCCACGTGTTCGCGCCCAGGGCGACCGGCCAGCGGAAGCCCGCCGCCACGCCGCTCACGCAGATCGCCGTCACGAGCAAGAAGACCGCCGGCCCGCGCCAGCGCCGCTTGATCACGAGATACCCCAGCAGCGGCGCCGCGACGGTCATGATCACCACCGAGGTCGTGGCGATGCCGCCGATGCGAGCCTTGATTACGCCTCGTTCGTCGGTGAAGGTCCACAGATACCGGTCGGCGCCCTCGCCGAGCAGATCGAGGGGGTAGGCGCTGGTGAGGGCCGCGGCCGAGGCCTTCAGAAAGATCGCGTTGACCAGCGAGAGCACGAGCAGCAAGAACGCGACGAAGAGCAGATAGCCGGCGTTTCCCAGCGTCCGGCGGGCGATCTCCGCGATCGTCTTCCCGCCCTCGCGCACCGAGACGAACATCGAGGTCATGTCGTGAACGGCGCCGTAGAAGATGCCGCCGAGGACGATCCACAGCCACGCTGGTCCCCAGCCGAACGTGAGCGCAAGAATCGGTCCGAGGATGGGTCCCGCGCCGGCGATGGAGGCGAAGTGGTGGGCGAAGACCACCTGGCTCGGCGTTCGGACGTAGTCGGTGCCGTCTGCGTATCGCACGGACGGCGGCGGGTTCCGATCGTCCTGGTCGAAGACCTTCGCGATCCAGAAGGGATAGGTCCGGCTCGCGACGAGCAGCAGCACCGCTCCCACGCCGACGATCAGCAGGAGGTTCATGTCGGGGGTCGAGTATACCGGGGGACGGGCGGGCACCTGCAGAATGTAGGGTGCATGCAATGCACCGCGCGGCGCCGGAACTTCATGGTGCATTGCATGCACCCTACGGCGCAGCCGCCTCGGGCATGCTGGCCTTTCGCTCGTAGCGGATCCGCCACAGGACTTCCCACGTGAGGCCGCCGTCCGCGGAGCGCTCCCACACCCAGTCGAAGCCCTCCCTCGTGATGGACGAAAAGACCATGCGCTGTTCGATCGGCTTGCCCTCCCGCGTCGTTTGTCGCCGGAAGATCATCGCGTCGTCGCTCAGCCCGCCGACGAAGTCGAGATAGCCGCCGCTGCTGTCCACCCAGGTCTGGTGCCATCGCCCGTCCTCTGGCACGTAGGTCGAGACGCTGATCCCCTGGAGGATCGAGCCGTCGGTCATGCGACCCTCGAACGACTCGTGAATCACTCGATCCTCCAGGATGCGCGTGATCGTGTTGGTGCCCGCTCCACCATCCCAGGAGACGTTCCACTCGCCGAGCCAGAAATCGAAGCGCCGCTCCGGCGGCAGAACGCCCAGGTCGATCGTCGTGACCTCGGGCCGAGGTTGCGGTTGACGCGCTGCGGCCGGCGCGGGCTCGCGGATGAGTGCCCGCGGCCGCGGCGCCCGCGGCGGACCCTTGGCCGCAAACCGGGCGAAGCGCGGATCGTCGCGCAAAGTGTTCAGGTCGGGGTCGTGGCGGTAGGCGTTGGCGTTCCGGAACCCCTTCTCCCACGCGCGGTCCAGCCACTCGAAGGCCTGATCGCTCTTGTTGCGCCGCGCGTAGACGCAGGCGATGTTGTACATCGCGGCCGGCGCGGTCTCGGGAAACTCGGCGGCCATGAGGTGATAGGGGAGCGCTTGATCGACGTCGCCCGCGGCGTGCAGGGAGTAGCCGAGCAGCGACCACCCCTGGGCCTGCTCCGGTTCCTGCCGGGTGAGGGTGCGGAAGACCTCGATCGCTTCGGCCCAGCGCTCCTCTTGGATGAGGGCCTGCCCCTGCGCCAGAAGTTCCTCTCCGGAAGGGCGTGTGGTGGGGGCCGGGGCACGCTCCTGCGCCGATGCCTCCGACACCGTGACGAGCAGTGCCAGAAGCAGGAAGAAGGAGCGTCGAGCCACACTGAGGAATTGCCGATTCTTCGTGCCGACTTTCAAGCGAGTGCTCCTGGGATTCTCACGTTGACCGGCAAGCGGTGGGGGTTGGTCCTCCGGCGCCGGTCGTGCGGATGACCACGCCCCTCCGGCCGTTCCCCCTGCCCCTGCCCCTGCCCTCCCGCGCGTCCGACCATGAGCGTAGTCCAATTCACCGCGGAGGGCCGCGGAGCGGCGCGGAGAGAGCGCGGAGAGGCGGGTTGGATCGAGCGCGTGCATCCCAAGCACATCGCCTGCCGACCTCCACGCTGCATCTCGGCGCGCCGGTCGACTGCGATCGACTGATCGACTGGAGGTACGACGAACGCGCCGGGAAGTTTCCATCACCCACTCGAATCCGCCTCCGCGGCCCTCCGCGTCCTCCGCGGTGAATTCTGCCCACTCACCCTCGGTCCCGATTCCGCCATCGCGCTCGCACTCCGGGCAGGGCCGCCAGTCCCAGCGGGAGGAAGACGAGGGCCTCGCCCATGGAGTCGACGAGGGCCAGCTGCGCCCACGCCGATTCGACCTGATCGGTGAGCATGCCCAGCCGCTGTGCGGCGAGGGCGACGCACGCCTCGCGAAACCCCACGCGCCCGAAGGGAATCAGTCCCGCGGCCAGGGCGACGACTGCGAGCACCACGACATGGGTGCCGGGAAGGTCCATGCCGAGGATCGCCGCCGCCGCCGCCATGCGGCCTCCGTACGCCATCAGGTCGATGCAGCGCAGCGTCACTGACCCCCACAGCGATCGGGGATCCGTGACCATTCGGTCGACGCCCATGGTGTACCGAGCGAGCAGCGGGTTACCGACTAGGAGTCGAATCGCCGCGCCGCCCAGGATCATCTGTCCGGCCACCAGAAGCACCCAGACCACGTCGAGCCTGTCGCGCACGAGCGTCGCCACGAGAGACGATCCGACCGTCAGCGCCACCAGGTACGCGATCAGAGCGAACCACGCGGTGATCTGAAGGAGCTTCAGCCGATCGACCTTGAGGTGGTAGGCGACCCGCAGCATCGCGCCCAGCCGCAGCGGCGCGTAGTTGAGCATGGCGGCGGCGGCATTCACCTGCTGGAGCTCGAGCATGCCCAGACGCTTGATGGGCTGAATCGTCACCCAGAACATGGCCCCGTTCGCCAGGAGGCTGACGAGCGTGGAGGCAAGAAGGATCACCACGAGCCAGGGGCTGGCATGCAGGAGGCGGCTCCAGTCGCCTTCGGCCAGCGCTTGACGGACGATCCAGACGAAGAGCGCTACGCCGATCAGGAAGCCGATCAGGTTCACGATCAGCTTGCGGAGCGGCAGCCGGCCAAGCAGGCTCGTGACGGGGCCCTCATTCGTTGGCGGTTCGCCGCTCGGGAGCCTGGTCCTATCGCTCACGTTTCGGCGCTCCAGAGGCTGCCCGGTCACTTGTCGGCGCAGGATCGTGTGACCTTCGAGGGTTCACGGGGCCACGGACCGACCGCCACCGTTCCGCGCACTCAGGCGCTGGTCTGATCCTGTCCGGCGATGGACTGCCGCATGCTGGTGTCCGCCATGACGTTCTTCATGCGGTAGTAGTCCATGATGCCCAGGTTGCCGCTGCGGAACGCCTCGGCCATGGCCTTCGGGATCTCGGCCTCGGCGAGGACGACCAGCGCCCGGTTCTTCTGCGCCTCGGCCGCGTACTCCGCCTCCTGGGCCACGGCCATCGCGCGGCGCTTCTCGGCCTCGGCCTGGAAGCGCTTCTTGTCCGCCTCGGCCTGGTCGGCCTGCAGCTTGGCGCCGATGTTCTCGCCGAC
Source organism: uncultured Planctomycetota bacterium (assembly GCA_963697235.1). Classification (GTDB taxonomy): domain Bacteria; phylum Planctomycetota; class Phycisphaerae; order Phycisphaerales; family SM1A02; genus CAVONJ01. The sequence continues at coordinate 206,020 of CAVONJ010000010.1, read as the reverse complement.
GTCGACGTCCGCGATGTCGATCGAGAGGATCTCGAACGCCGTTCCGGCGTCGAGACCCTTGGCCAGCACGGTCTTGGAGATGTTGTCCGGGTTCTCGAGCACGGCCTTGTGGCTGTTGGCGGAGCCGATGGTGGAGACGATGCCCTCGCCGACGCGGGCGATGATCGTCTCCTCGGTCGCGCCGCCGACCAGCCGGGCGATGTTCGTTCGCACCGTCACGCGGGCCTTGGCCTTGAGCTGAATGCCGTCCTTGGCCACCGCGTCGATCGTGCCCTTGGCCGAGCTCTGGTGTGGGCAGTCGATCACCTTGGGATCGACCGACGTCTTGACCGCGTCGAGGATGTCGCGGCCGGCCAGGTCGATGGCGGTCGCGCTCGACCAGGGCAGGTCGATCTTCGCCTTGTCCGCGGCGATCATCGCCCGCACGACGTTGGTCACGCGTCCGCCGGCGAGGTAGTGCGATTCCAAGAAGTCGGTGCTGATCTCCAGCCCGGCCTTCTTGGCGCTGATGCGGTTGATGACGATCGTCCGCGGATCGACCTTCCGGAAGCTTCATCATGATCAGGTCGACCAGTCGGACCCGGGCGCCGGAGAGCAGCGCCTGGAACCAGAGGCTCACGTACTGAGCGATCATGAAGAGGATGATGAGGACGATGACGCCGGCAACGATCAAGGCGCCAATCAGCAGGGGATTGTTCACGTCACGGCCTTCCTGAGCGGATGCTGATGCGGTGGAGCAGCAGGGCCCAGTCGCCCTTGCTGAACGAAGGATGGTAGCACAATGGCAGGGCGATCGGGGCGGCGCCCGCCGCTACTTCGGCCGCACCTTCACCTGGTTGTCATAGACGTCGGTCACCACCACGGCCGTATTGGCACCGATGGTTCCGGTCTCCGCGAGGGCGTCCACGCGCTGTCCGTTGATCTTCACCACGCCAACCGGTCGCAGGGCGGTGACCGCCAGGCCTTCGGCGCCGATGAGCTGCTGGAGTTGGTGCAGGCGCTCGCGACGCTCCTGCTCGGACTTCGCAAGGGCTTCGGAATCATCTGCCGCGGCCGCTGCCTCGTTGCCACCCAGGATCATCAGTTTGGCCAGGGGCGAGCTGATCCAGAGCTTGAAGAAGAAGACCAGGACGATCGGTCCCAGGATGAGGTAGAGCAGCGCCGACACGATTCCCCAGGTGGAGTCGTACTTGAAGAACGCAACGACCGAGCCGATTGCGGCCACACCGCTCAAGACGCCGATCAGGCCTCCGGAGGGAACGAGCAGCTCCACGAAGAGAAGCACGAACGTGATCGCCACCAGGATGAAGCCCCAGAGCAGGTACGCTTCGTTGGCGGCGGCCGACTGGGCCAACGTGAGGATCATCCGTCTGCTTCCTCCACTTCAATGACGAACTTTCCGGCCGAGACGACGCGGACCGAAGTGCCTTGGTCGACGAAGGACATCGCCGATTTTACGTCGACCAGCCGACCGCCGAACTCGGCTCTCCCCGCCGGACGCAGATCGGTCACGGCGACTCCGACGTCTCCGGGCTGAATGTCATGGCGGGCTCCCGGTCCCATCGCTTGCAGCAGCGAGCGGTTGGGAATACCCCGATCGCCCACCTCGGTGCGCAGGATGAGCCGATCGAAGATGGGCAGCGAGTTGAGTTGCCGGGACACGAGCCAGATACCGATGGCCGCGGCAAAGAGGCTGGTGAGGGTCGTGATGAGTCCGGTGGCCAGCTCCCCTTGACCCTCCTGCGACGTGACCTCGCCCGTCACGAAGATGCCGACCAGACCCGCCAGCAGTGCTGCGGCTCCCGCAAGACCGGCCACGCCGAATCCTGGGATGACGAAGAGCTCGAGCAGCACCAGGAGCAGACCGACCAGGATGAGCATGATGTCCCACCACTGCGCCATCCCGGCCAGGAACGGCGCGCCGATGAGCAACAGCAGGGCGACCGCGGCCGTGGCCCCGAACACGCCCAGGCCGGGCGCCGAGAGCTCGATCAGGAGGCAGATGATGAAGACGACGATGAGCACGCCCATCACCACCGGTTGGGTGAGTATCTTGACCATCACCTCCGACCAGGAGCGATCGTAGCGGCGGATGGTCTGCGCCCCGAAGTGCGCCTTGAGCTGCTGGTCGTCGGCGATCGTGGCCTGCGCCAGCCCGTAGAACTTCGCTTCCGCGGGTTTGACCGTCAGCAGACGATCGTTGGCGACGACTTGAAGCAGGGGTCTCCACTGTCCGCGGTCCACCTCGGTGAGCGGCTTGCGGGCCGGGGGAAGCGATTGGGCGAACTCGATCCGCTGCCGGCGCGTTTCGGCGTCGACGCTCTCCGCGACCTCGGGGGCCAGGGCGGTGTTGAACCGCGGTTGCACCGGCCGGTCGGTGGCGGGCGGAGCCACCGGCGTCAGATCCCGGGGGGGGGCCTCGCCGAACACCCGCTCGTACTCCGCGCGATCGACGAACACCCGTTCACCGCTCTGGACGTTCTCGATCAGCCACAGCTCAACGCCCACGCTGATGAACGCCTGGACGAGATTCTCGTCGTAGTGATGACGGCGGGCGGAGTCGATGACCTCTTCGAGGATGGGCGACTCCGCCTTGGCGCGTTCCGTCGCATTCATGCCGACCACGCCGAAGGGACCGGCCTGGATGGGCGCGGCGTCACCGAACGTCGCGTTGGGAGAGACGACGATCTCGCGGCACGCCAGCGCGATGATCGTGCCGGCGGAGAAGGCCTGCGGGTTGATCCAGGCCACGGTGTTGACGGGCGATTCGGTCTTGATCAGGTGGCAGATGTCCAGCGTCGCGTCCAGCCGGCCGCCCGGCGTGTCGATGTCCAGCACCACGGCGTCCGCGCCGTCCTTGACGGCCTGACGCACCCGGCGCTCCAGTGACTTGAGTGTGAGCGTGTCGATCTCGCCCTGCACGGTCAGGACCGCGACCTGATTGGCCTGCCGGTATGCGGGCACCGCGGCAACGGCAGAAGCAGCATTGCTCGCCGGCGGCGCACTTTGTTCGGCGAGGAGTGAGCACACCGGGATGCCCAGCGCGAGCAGCGCAAATCGCCACAGACGACGGCAGGGCATCGAGGACTCGAATGCACGGTCGATCATGAGCCGGGAAGTATAGGTCTGGACATGGCGAATGATGGCTGCGGACGGCGGGCGCGGCGGAGCCTCTATCACCTCCGCACGGCCGTCCGCCGAATCGGCGGGAAGACGAGATTCACCGCGTGACCCAAAAAGAGAAATGGCCGACCGCACGAGGCGGTCGGCCATGGTCGACCGTGTCGTCACGCCGACGCATGGTCGGGGTGATGAGAGGTCCCGTGGTCCGGTCAATCCCACTCGAGGAAGATCATTGGGTCCTGACCCTGCTGTCCGAAGACGGCCGCGCAGATGGTCAGCCACGCATCGGTCCCGTTGGGATCGTCATTGCTCGATCCGGAGTCGTTGTTGAAGAGGTTGTCCGGGAACGACTGCCCGTTCTCCCGATAGGTGATGCCCTCCGGCCAGAAGCCGTTGGCGAGCGCGACGTGGTTGTCGTTGTAGCAGATCTGACCGAGCCACTCGTTCCGGCTGCCGTGGAGTTCGCGGGTGATCGAGTCCTTCATGTTCTCGAGCATCTGGTTCGGGTCGTCAGCACCCTCGGGGCCGCGGGTGCCCACCATGGGGAACTGGGAGTTGAGGCTCTCTCGCCACTCCTGGTTCTTCCGCGTTCCGACCAGCGGCATGGTGCCGAAGGACACGTTGCAGTTGGCGTTGAGGTCCACCTCGAAACCCTCGTCCCAGAATCGCTCCTGGGTCGGGTCGTAGGCTTCCCAGTTGTAGTCGTCCTTGACGGTGATGAAACCGCTGACCTCGGTCGACCCGACGCAGATCTCAGGGCTGAAGTAGTTGTTCATGATGCACGCCGAGTAGAGCTTGGCGTGATCGTTCTGGTTGGTGTCCTCCTTGCCGCGGCCTGGAACGCGAACGCCCAGGGCGGGATCGACCTGCCGCTTGATGAGGCCCGGCAGGGGGAAGATGCCGTCGAATTCTCGTGCCCAGATCGTCCAGGATTGATGAATCTGCTTGATCTGCGTTCCGTCCTTGGTGAGCTTGGCGGTGGCCCGGGCCTTGGCCAGCGCGGGCAGCAGCAGGCCGACGAGCAGGGCGATGATCGCCATGACCACCAGCAACTCGATGAGTGTGAAACCACGCTTGCGGTTCATGGTGTGGTACTCCGGATAGGTGTTCTTGTTTTTCATGGAAGTACGATGCAGGGCGACGTGGTGACGACCCAGGTCAGTTGGGAAGCAGCTCATCGTAGAGCGGCGTGCACCGGTCCTCATCGATGATGTCGTTGGTGATCACCAGGAACGCGTCGGCCGAGGCCTGGTTGTTGCTGGTGTCGAAGTCATTGAACTCTGCAGCGAAGACGTTGTCCTTCTCCAGGCCCGTCGTCGCGTCGTTCATCCGCTCGTACGAGATGTTGCCGGGATAGAAGGTCTGAACGCCTTCGGCGTGATTGTCCATGAAGACCATGTTGCCGCGCCACTCGCGCTTGGGGCCGTGGAGCAGGAGGGTCTGGGATCGCACGTAGTCATCGCCCGTGAGGAGGCCGTCCTTCGTCCCGCGGGTTCCGAAACCGACGCGATCGGCGTCCTGGTTGTTGCGCCAGTACAGCTTCTTGCGCTGGCCGACCAGGGCCATGTGGAAGTAGGACGTGTTCGAGACGCCACTCGTCGAGTCACTCGAATCGAGCTCCGCCTGGAACGTCTCGCCGGGGCTGCCGACGTCGAGCTGGCCTTCGGCAGACGAGTCGCCGTCCCAGTAGGTGTCACTGGACGGATCGTACGCGTCGTAGTTGTAGTCCTTGTAGACCTCGACGACCGGGTTGACCTCGGTGGGACCGATGCAGATGTCCGGGTTGAAGTACTCCTGGGCGATCATGCAGGAATAGAGGGCGGCCGAGGTGTTCTTCTCGAAATCCTCAGGGCCTGAGCCGGGGATCTGCTGGTTGACGTAGATGTCCATCTTCCGGTTGATCAGACCGGGGGTGGGCATCCGGTCCCGGTTCTCGTTCGCAAAGACCAGACCCGACTGGTGGATCTGCTTGAGCTGCGAGAGATCCTTCATGGAGCGGGCGTTCTTCTGCGCCTTGGCCAGAGCCGGGAGGAGCAGGCCGATGAGCAGCGCGATGATCGCAATGACCACCAGCAGCTCGATGAGGGTAAAGGCTCTTCGATACATGGTTTGGGGTCTCCGTATAAGAGATGAATGAAAACGGTCCAACCAAGCAAATCCAGAGGGACGTGACCCCGGAAAGCACGTCCCACTGGTTCAAGACGAGGGGTCGATCAATCTTCGAGTTCAGGAGAGGGGCACGGGCGGTCGAGACCGGCGATCCTGGAAGACCGGTCGAAACCGCACGCCGCGTCGAAGCATCACCATGATCACGAGGGCCCTGCCGTCGTCGACCGGCCCTTCGGCCAAATCGACCACTCCGCCGAATCACGCAGATTCCAGCTGAGTCCCTACAGATCGTGGAGCGCAACCCTCAGGCCTGCAGCGGCCGTTTGCCCAGAGGTCACCATCCGAATCCAACGACAGTCGGATTTCATCGGAGGTGCCGGGCGCGAATTGGGTCAGCGCGTTTCCCGCCTCGAATCTCGAGGACATCCAGAATGTCGACCTCGGCGGCGGGATGATGTGCCGGTTGTACCGGCAAATGAGGGCGGTATGCTGTCGGTATTGAACCGCGTCGGTCTGATGGCATTATCAGCCATCGTTCATCAGCATAATCCGCAATGGCGCTCAGTCAAGTTCCAGCTTTCCCAGTTTTTGACGAATTTCATCACTCGCCTAAATCTAGCCCTGCAAAGGGAGTAGCTTCCGATGGCCGATATCCTCAGGCGATTGCAGGAGATGGGGCTCACTTTGCCCGTGGCCCCGCGTCCCGTCGCCTCCTATGTTCCGGCCGTGCGGGTCGGCCGGCTCATTTTCGTCAGCGGGCAGATCCCGATTGCCGACGGAGCGCTGATTGCGTCGGGACGAGTCCCTTCTCAGGTCTCCCTCTCGGAGGCCCAGGCGGCGGCGCGGCAGTGCGTCCTGAACGGCCTGGCGGTGGTCGCCGCTGAGCTCGGCGGAGATCTCGATCGCATTCACCGGATCGTGCGGCTCGGCGTCTTCATCGCCTCGGATCCCGGTTTCACCGACCAGCCGAAGGTGGCCAACGGAGCCAGCGACCTGCTCGTCGAGCTGCTGGGCGACCGGGGACGGCACGCCCGTGCCGCGGTCGGATCGATCGCGCTACCGTTGGGCGCTCCGGTCGAAGTGGAGATGGTGGTCGAGGTCGACGGCGATTGAGCGCGTCGCCAACGGCCCGTCGAAGCGTGCTTCGGGTGATCTGCCCCTCTCGCGGGGCTGCGATCGCCTTCAGCGGGCGGCGATCGCCGGCTGCTTCTTGCCCGCGGCGGCCCGATTCCAGTCCTCCAGGAATCGCTTCAGGCCGACGTCGGTGAGCGGGTGCTTCATCATCTGCTCGATGACCTTGAACGGCACCGTCGCGACATCCGCGCCGATCATCGCCGCCTGCACGAGATGCATCGGATGGCGGATCGACGCCGCGAGGATCTTCGTCTTGAAGCCGTAGTTGTCGTAGATCTGGCGGATCTGCTGGATCAGCTCCATGCCGTCGCTGCCGACGTCGTCGATGCGACCGACGAACGGGCTGACCAGGAACGCGCCCGCCTTGGCCACCAGCAGGGCCTGGAGCGGCTGGAAGCACAGGGTCATGTTCACCCGGACGTCGCGATCGGAGAGCGTCTTGCACGCCTTGAGCCCCTCGGTGATGCAGGGGAGCTTGATCACGATGTTCGGCGCGATGCGCGTCAGCACCTCGGCCTCCGCGATCATGCCGTCGTGATCGGTCGACGACGACCTCGGCGCTGACCGGTCCCGCGACCACGTCGCAGATCTCGCGCGAGACGCGGTGTGGAAGTCGACGCCTTCCTTGGCCACGAGGCTCGGATTGGTGGTGACGCCGTCCAGGACGCCCAGGGCCGCCGCCTCGCGGATCTCGTCGATGTTTGCGGTGTCGATGTAGAGTTCCATGGCCGCAATGGTAGCCGACACCGCCGGTTGCAGGTCGGCCGGCCGGACCTTCGCCAGGTGAGCAAGGTGGGTTAGCTGGAGAACAGCAGCAGGAAGAGCAGACCGTTCATCAGCAGGCTGATGATCATGACCACCAGCACCACGATGAACATCGTGCTGCTGGTCGGGCCGGAGCGCGGCTGCGGCGGAACCACGGTGGGCATCGGCGCCGGACCGGTCAAGGCGGGAGTCACCGACGAGAGGTCCAGCGATCGGTGTGCGAAGTGAGGCGGCTGGCCCTTCGCCACCAGCTCGAGGTCCTGAAGCAGGTCGGTCGCCGATCGATAGCGGTCGGAGGCGTTCTTGGCCATCATCATCTCGATGACCTGCGCGCAGCCGGCGGAGAGCTGCGGGTTGATGTGGTCCGGCGGCACCAGCTCCTCCTTGAGGTGCTTGTGCATCACGGCCGAGGGGTTCTTGCCCTCGAACGGCACGCGGCCGGTGACCATGTGGTAGAACGTCGGCGCCGAGCCCGTAGATGTCCGCCGCCGGGCCGATGTTGAGCTCGCCGCGGATCTGCTCGGGGCTGATGTAGTACGGGCGTGCCGTACGCCCGGCCGGCCTCGGCCTTCGCCGCCTCCTTGTCGCTCATGGCGCGGGCGAGACCCAGGTCGGCCAGCTTCACCGTGCCGTCCTTGCGAGATCATGATGTTCTTGGGCTTGATGTCGCGGTGCACGAAGCCTCGCTCGTGGGCGTGCTCGAGCGCCTTGGCGACCTGGATGACGATGTTGATCGCCGTCTGCTCCTTCGACACGCTTCTTGCGGCACGATTCGGTCGTAGACCGTCTCGCCGTCGACGTACTCCATCACGAAGTAGTGGTGCTCGCCGGCCTTGCCGACGTCGTAGGCGCCGACGATGTTCGGGTGATTCAGCTTCGCGGCCGCCTTGCCTTCCTTGTAGAAGCGCTCGATGAACTTCTCGTTGTCGGAGAACTTCTTGGGCAGCACCTTGATCGCGACGATGCGGTCGAGGCTGAGCTGGCGAGCCAGGAAGACCGTCGCCATGGCGCCGGAGCCGAGCTTGCGGATGATCCGGTAGCCGGGGATCTGCCGGCTCGACTTCTTGGCCTCGAACTCGTTGTTGAGGCGCCGAAGCTGCCGCCTGGTGACGAAGTCGTTCTCGACCAGGAGATCCGACAACGTGCGGGGCTCGCCGCTCTCATCCGTCGACTCCTGCAGAAGTGAGTTGCAGAGATCGATCTCTTCCTGCGTCACCAGACCGGTGGTCACCACCAGCTTGCCGAGCAGCGTGTCGAATCCGCCGGTCGTCGCTTCATCCGCCAGCGAGTCGGAGAGCGAGGAGCGGTTGCCCGAAGGCGATCGCGCGGACCTGGGATCCGATTCTGGAGGCACCACGTCGGTGGAGCCGTTGTCGGTGGAGCCGTTGTCGGTGTCCGCCAAGCTCAACGGCTCGTCATCCGCACCGCGGGTGTCGGACGGTCGATCTGAGAGGGGGACATCGCTCACGTCATGGTGCCCGCCGGAGTCGTTTGGGTGCAGGGAGGGTGCTGCTGCGGCGATTCTCGCCTCCACTCTGCCCTCCCGATCATCGCTGTCAAATCCAGGTTCCTGTTCGAAGGGTTCTGTCAACTTCATCGGCATATCGCCGAGGCGGCCGCGTTCGATCCTCCGGGATGCCCGTTCTGATGACATGCGATACCCATCCGGCCCCCCGCCGACAATGGATCGCTACGCGTGCGGACCGCCTGCGGTTGCCGATCCCGCCCGAGTTCCCGCTGGAAGAGCCTCGCCCCGCCGGATCGGCGTCGTCGAGTCCCGGCCCCCGATCGACGTCTCGCCGATGGACGTATCATGGACCGGCGGAGGCGGGAACGGCGTCGATTCCGTGGTTTCCCTACCCTGCGGCCCTCCCGCCGGGTGCATCTTCCTACTCTGAGCGGCGAATGACCGGACTGGCTCAGCCGAAACGAGTTCTCATCATCCGGCCGAGCGCCCTGGGTGATGTGTGCCGCACCGTGCCGGTGCTGGTCAGCCTGCGGACGGCGTTTCCCGAGGCCGCGATCGACTGGGTGGTCCAAGAGGAGTTCACCGATGCCGTCTCGGGCCATCCGGGGCTGACCGAGGTCATTCCCTTCCCCCGGCGGCGCCTTGCCCGATGGTGGAGCGGTCCGGCGCGGCGCGAGAACTCATGAACTGGATGGGATCGCTGCGTGGCCGCCGCTATGACTTGGTGATCGACTGTCAGGGGCTCGGTCGATCGGGGTTGATGAGCCTGATGACCGGCGCCCCGTCCGGGTCGGACTGGCCGGAGCCCGCGAGTTGGGCTGGTTTGGGTACACGATTCGCCACCGCCCGGCCCCGCGCCTGCACACGGTGGATGAGATGCTCAGCCTCCTCGAACCGATCGGCGTCGCTCCGGTCTGCGATCTGCGTCTCTTCGTCCGGCCGCAGGATCTCGCCTGGTGGCGATCGAAGCGGCAAGAGCTGGACGTTCCCGTAGGCCGGTATGCGGTCCTCGCGCCGAGCAGCCGCTGGGCGAGCAAACGGTGGCCGCTGGATCGGTGGCAGGCGCTGACGCGGCATCTTGGCCAGCACGGCTTCGAGCGGGTGATCGTCATCGGTGCGCCGAGCGAGGTTGAGCAGGTGGCGCCGCTGGCGGAGGATCGCCGCATCCTGCTCAACCTGACCGGGCAGACGACGATCGGGCAGGGCATGGCCATTCTCGCCGGCGCTGATCTCGTGGTGGCGAATGACTCAGCGCCGCTGCACATGGCGGTCGGGCTCGAACGGCCGTGCGTCGGGCTCTTCGGTCCGACGGATCCCGAGCGAGTCGGTCCGTACGGCCGTCGGGAGGCGGTCGTCCGCGCGTACCGTCCATCCGCCCGCGAACAGACCAACTTCAAGGACCAGAGTCTCGGCGATCGCCTCATGCGGCTGATCGAAGTCGAGGAGGTCATTGCGGCCATCGAGCGGGTGCTTCCGTCCTGCGGCAAGCGAGAACGTCCGGGGGCCGGCTCGTCGGTTGCGGCGATTCCGATGCTCGAGGTCAACCGCCATGCCGTCGAACGCAGCGGTCCATTCGAGGAAGCCGCTCCGTGACGGTCGCGCCGCCGCTTTGGCTGGCCAGCGGATCGCCCCGCCGACGGATGCTCCTGGCGAGCGTCAACGTGAGCTTCGAAGTGCGGGTACCGAAGATCGACGACGCCCGGTTGCACCCCGGCGACCGCACGGCCGAGGCGTGGACGATGGCCATGGCGTACCTGAAGGCCCGCTGGGTCGCGGAGGAGCTCGTGAGGGGGAGCCGCGACCACGATCCTGCCACTCGGGGAACGGTGCTCGGAGCCGACACCGTCTGCTCCATCGGGGGCCGCGTTCTGGGACAGCCCACTGACGCCGCCGAGGCCTCTGCCATGCTCCGGCTGCTGCAGGGGGCGGAGCACGACACGATCAGCGGCGTCTGTCTCCTCGACTTGGCCAGTGGCCGGCGCTGCCTGTTCTTCGATCGCACTCGGGTCGCGATCGGGCCGATACCCGAGCGAGAGCTCGCAGCGTACGTCGCCTCCGACGCGTGGCAGGGCAAGGCGGGTGGATACAACCTCTCGGAGCGAGTCGACGCCGGATGGCCGATCGCCATCGAGGGCGATCCGGCGACCGTCATGGGTCTGCCGCTCATTCGCCTGGGGCGATTGCTGATGGCCGGAGGCGTGCTTCGATGATCCTGGCTGCACAGGTCCACTGGGCGGTCACCGTTCCGCTCGCCGCCGTCTTGCTGGCTTCGATCGGCTGGTATTGGCGCTCCTCGGGCGTGCTGGTCGGTCAGCCGCCGGCGCATCCGGTGCTCGTCGCTGATCGTGATGGCCCTCCTGATTCTGCTGATGGTGAGGGCGCTCAGCTTCGTCGATCCCGCGGTCGAGGGCCGGCTGTACGCGGTGCTGTGGACGGCGGTGCTGATCGGTGTCCTCGTCCTCGTCGTGCTCGCGATCGTGGATGCCCTCAACAGCTTCCGGATACACCAGGAGCAGCACCAGGAGGCGGTGGCCGAGGCCGCGGTCATGGTGTACCGCGCGTTGCAGGACGAGCAGCGAAAGCGATCGGAGGAGAAGCAGTCGCCGCCGGAGATCGGCGGGGAGGCGAACGAGGGGCAGCGGCCGTGAGCGGTCCCCTCCCGAGCGTGCTGAAGCCGGTGACGATTCCCGCCTCGTACCTGTACGGCCGGGTCGTGGCTTACCGCAACTGCGCGCTACGAGCACGGCGAGCGAACCCGGCGCTTGTCGGTGCCCGTGATCTCGATCGGCAATCTGACCACCGGCGGCGTGGGGAAGACGCCGATGGTCTCCTGGTGCGCGGAGCATCTGCTCCGGGAAGGACGCCATCCGATCGTGGCCATGCGCGGCTACGGCGCCCGCCCCGGGGAACCGAGCGACGAGCAGGCGGAATACGCCGTTCGCATTCCCACCGTTCCGGTGGTGGCGAATCCCGATCGCGTTACGGCGCTGACCGCGTATCTGAAGGACCATCCGCAGATCGACGTGGTCGTGCTCGATGATGGGTTTCAGCACCGCCGGCTGGATCGGGACCTCGACCTGGTGCTCATTGACGCCACGGCCGCCACCTTCGGTGACCGGCTCCTTCCGGCCGGTCACCTGCGCGAGCCTCCGGAAGCGCTGGCTCGCGCCGATGCGGTGGTGATGACGCACGCCGAGGCGGTCGACACCGGCCTGGCCGATCTTGTTCGGCTTCATCACGGTGCGCCTCCAATCGCCTGGTGCCGGCACGTCTGGGTCCACTTGTGGCTCTACCAAGGTGCCGGCGAGCCGCAGAGAGTCGATGTGGGCTGGCTGCAGGGGCGAAGAGTGCTCACGCTCCTGGGCGTTGGACGGCCTGACCATGTGCGCCGGCAACTCGAGGCGGCCGGCGCGAGGGTGGCCGTGGACCTGCCTGCCCGAGATCACGCTCGGTTCGACCTCGCCTCGCTCGCGGTGGCGTCCGCTCGCTGCGAGCAGGTGCAGGCGATGGTCGTGACCGGCAAGGATTGGGTGAAGCTCGCCCAGCTGATAGACTTGTCGCGTTGGCCCGTGCCCATCGTCGTGCCCGAGTTGAGGCTCGAGTTCGTCTCCGGACGCGACGCGCTCCGCTCGCGACTCCACGAGGCGCTCGCGAAACCGCATGCATGATGATCCGCGGGCGAGCGTCGTGAAGCGGCTCGACAGTCGAGATCCTCTCCCGTCCAACTGGGGGCGAGCCCTCTGCCACTGACCGGGTTCTCAGCCATGCCCACCTTGCTCCACCGCATCATGAGCTTCCGTCCCTTCACCGCGCTCGTGGTCGGCGACTTCATGCTCGACGAGCACCTGTACGGCGCGGCCGAGCGTCTGAGCCCTGACGCCCCGGTTCCAGTGCTGCACGCCACCGGGAGCGATCACCGGCCGGGCGGCGCCGCGCACGTCGCGCGCCTCCCTCTACGCGTTGGGGGGTGCCGTCCAGTGCTATGGAGTCGTCGGCGCCGATCACGAGGGCAAGGTTCTGCGAAGGACGTTGAGCGAGCAGGGGTGTGGCGTCGAGGGAATCCTGATCGATCCCTCGAGGCCGACGACGATCAAGCGCAGCATGATCGGTCTGGCCCAGCATCGCCACCCGCAGAAGATGTTCCGCGTGGACATCGAATCCCGGGAACCCCTCGACGAACAGTGCCGGCGCGAGTTGCTCGAGCGGCTGAGTTCGGCGATCGAAACGGCAGACGTCATCTGCCTCGAGGACTACGACAAGGGCGTGATCTCGCCGCCCCTGAGCCAGGAGCTCATTCGGCGGTGCCGCGCCGCCGGCAAGCCGGTGCTCGTCGATCCCGCGGCCATCGAGGAATATGAGAAGTATCGCGGCGCCACCGCCATCACGCCCAACCGCAGCGAGGCGGAGCTGGCGACCGGCTTGGATACGCCCATCGATGCCTCGGAATTGCACAACGCAGGACTGGCGGCCAAGCTCCTCGACGGACTCGATCTGGACGCGGTGATCTTGACGCTCGATCGCCACGGGGCGTTGCTCCAGGAGCGAGGCCAGTCGCCCCGGCTCGTACCCACGGTGGCTCGGCACGTCTACGACGTGACCGGCGCCGGCGATACCGTGCTCGCCGCTCTGGCCGCGTCCATTGCGAATGGGCTGGACTGGTTCGATGCGGTCCAGGTCGCGAACGCGGCCGCGGGCCTGGAGGTCGAGGTCTTCGGCGCCCAGCCCATTCCACTGGTGGCCGTGCAGCGGGAGATCATGCGGATGAGCCGCCGGATGGGCGAGAAGGTGCGCACGATCGAGGAGCTTCTGGTAGAGCTGGCGGTTCATCGCGAGGCGGGTCAGCGCGTCGTCTTCACGAACGGCTGCTTCGACGTGCTCCACGCCGGGCACGTCGCGTATCTGCGCGAGGCGAAGGGTCTCGGTGACGTGCTGATCGTGGCGGTGAACACCGACGAGCAGGTGCGAGCCCAGAAGGGCGAGGGCCGCCCGGTCCACTGTCTGGAGGATCGACTGGAAGTGCTCGGGGAGCTTCAGTGCGTCGACTACCTCGTCTCGTTCCCGGAGCCGACGGCGCACCGGCTGTTGCGGGCGATCCGCCCGGACGTCTACGCGAAGGGCGGCGACTATCGGCCCGAAGAAGTGAACGAGTACGACCTGGTGTCCGAACTGGGGCTCGACCTGCGGCTGCTCGGCCACCGGCCGGGCGTGAGCAGCACGTTGGCGATCGAGCGGATGGCGGCCGGCCCCGAAGCGACGGCCAGCGGGTTGCGCCGTTCGCCGGCGTGACGTGTGGTCGCCGGCGGGTATCCCGGATTGGTCGTCAGCCTCTCGCTGCGAAGGTCTCTGAGCCGCGCTCGCGAGACGGTCCATGGATGATCCGGGTTATGATTCGCGCATGTCACTTCCCACCATTCCGCTCGCGGAGTTTGCGACGCGGCGCCAGAAGCTGCGCACCGGCCTGCGCAAGTCCGTCGGGCTCGTCTTCGCCGGAGACCACGCCGATCATCTCCACGGGAACTTCCGTCCCCACCGCCACTTCGAATACCTGACGGGGATCACCGATGAGCCCGGCGCGGTGCTGCTGCTGGACCCGGTGCACGCGGTTCCCGCGCGTCGCGAAGTGCTCTTCCTCCGGCCGTTGAATCCGGAGCTCGAGCAGTGGGACGGTCACCGGCTCTCGATCGGCCAGGCGCTGCGGGATCGGGTCGGCATCAAGACCGTGTTTCGTCTGAACCAGCTGCCCCGCTTGCTCAGTGAAGCGGTGCGGCGCCACCGCTCCGTGGCCTGTCTCCACCCGCCGGCAACGTACGACCAGCCGATTCCGCCGGATCTGGCGATCTTCCGCAAGCTGCTTGAACGTCTTCCCGGACTGGAGATCGCCGACCGCAGCGAGGAGCTGGTGGACCAGAGAGCCGTGAAGTCCAAGGCCGAGATCGCGATGGTGCAGCAGGCGATCGACATCACGGCGCTCGGCTTCGAGGCGGTGATGAAGGAGAGCGTGGCGGGTCTGAACGAATTCGTTCTCCAGGAACGGCTCGAGCACACCTACCGCGAGCACGGATCGCGCGGCCCTGCCTTCGGAACGATCGTCGGCGCCGGTCTCAACAGCACGGTGCTGCACTACCGGTCAAACGACCAGACGATCGAGGAGAGCGACCTCATTTGCATCGACTCGGGCGCGGCCTTCGGCGGCTATGGCGCCGACATCACGCGGACCATCCCGGCCAGCGGTCGGTTCTCCAAGCGGCAGCGGGAGGTCTACCAGGTCGTCCTGAGCGCGCAGGAGGCGGCGATCAAGGCGATCAAGCCAGGCGTCAGGCTGGCGGAGGTCGACAGCGTCGCCCGCGCCATCATCAGCAAGGCCGGCTTCGGCGACAAGTTCATTCACTCGATCGGTCACCACCTCGGCCTGGACACGCACGACGTCTCGCCGGACGGGCCGCTGCGGGAGGGCAACCTCGTCACCGTGGAACCGGGGATCTATCTGCCGGACGAGGGATTCGGCATCCGCATCGAGGACGACGTGCTCGTCACCAAGACAGGGCACCGCAACCTCTCGGCGAAGATTCCCAAGAGCGCCGCGGCCGTTGAGAAGGCGATGCGCGGAGGCGCTTGAGGCGTCCCTTGCCCGCGCCGCCACGGGGCGCAGTGCACCCGTCCAGACGATCTCGCACGAAAATGCACCGCGGAGGGCCACGGAGAGCCGCGGAAGGATCATCTCCGTGAGTCAAGGGACCTGCAGGATGACACATACAGGCGGAAAGGAATGGGCAGGGATCATCTCCCTCGGCGCGAGGCGCAGGCCGCGAAGGGGAGGATCACGCTTGCACGTTGGGTGCGTCGTGCCGCGGCGCCGCAGCGTAGACGAACGCTGGCGTCTGCCCCCGGAGGGCGGCGATCACGTTGTCCACCGCGATCTGCATCATCCACTCCCGGTCTTCCTGGGTGCTCGTTCCCCAGTGGGGCAGCAGGAAGACGTTCTCGAGCTCCTTCAGCTTCGGATGCACCTGCGGTTCGTGCTCGTAGACGTCCAGGCCCGCGGCGAAGATCGTGCCGCGCTCCAATGCGGCGGCGAGCGCGGCCTCGTCGACCACGGCGCCGCGGGCGGTGTTGACGAGCACCGCGGTGGGCTTCATCAGTTCCAGCTCGCGGGCGCCGATCAGGTGGTGGGTCTCCGGCGTCAGCGGCGTGTGCAGGCTGACGAAATCGGCCTCGCGCAGACCCTCGTCGAGCGAAGCGGCTCGCGCATTGATCGGCGGCGCCTCGTACTCGGGATGACGGGAACGGGCGTGGTAGAGCACGCGCATGTTCCATCCGATCGAGCGGCGGGCGGTCGCGTAGCCGATGCGGCCGGCGCCGACGATGAAGAGCGTCTGGCCGACGATGCGCCGGCCCATCGGATCCAGCGGCTTGACCCCGCTCCACGCGCCGGAGCGGATCTCGTCGAGTCCCTCTCGGGCCCGCCGCGCCGCCGCCAACAGGAGCAGCCAGGCGACGTCGGCCGTGGGCTCGGTGACCGCGTGCGGCGTGTGACCGATCACGACGCCTCGTCGCGCCGCCTCTTCCACGTCGATGTTGTCGACGCCCACCGCATAGGCGCTGACGATGACCAGCTGGTCGCCCGCGGCGTCGAAGAACTCCCGATCGACGCGCATGTCCGCGGGCGTCACGAGCACCGCGCGCGCCCCGGATCGCTTCGAGCAGCGCACTGCGCTCGAGCGCCTCGTCGCGGGGATTGATCCAGACGTTCTTCAGTCCCGCGTCGGCGAGTCGGCGCAGCGGATCCCCGGGCAGCGGTCGCGTGATCACGATCCGGTCGGTCACGCCGTCTCCTCGTTCAGGATCTCGCTTCCGCTTCGGCCGCGGCGCGGCTCATCTCATCCAGCACCGCCCTGGCCTCTTCGCCGTCCGAGACGGTGCGGGAGAATGACACGCGCACGACGTCGAAGCGGCGACGGACATGAAGGCCGTGTGGATCGATGCCCACCATGACCGGATCCTCCACCTGCTTGCGGCCGAAGTGCAGGCAGAGCCGGCGAAGCTCGTCCCGATGCTCCTGGTTCATCATCCGGCACAGCTTGGATTCTTCGGGCGCCAGCGGGTTCGCTCGCATCATCGCCTCGCCGTCGATGATCCGATCTTCGAACCGCGCCTCTCGATGTCCAGGACGGCCCACCGAACGTCTTCCGGATCGCCGTGGTAGATCCGCCACCGATCGGTGAGCGCACCATGGGGGCCGTGCTCGTCCAGCGGCTCGAGGGTCACCAGGAGCTCCATCGAGCCCTCAGCGCATTCGGGAACGAAGAGCACAGTGTCCACGGCCGTGAGCATGGCCACCATCGCCGGTATGACCAGCCGTCCGCGTGGTCCGACCACGTAGCGGCAGCCGCGAAGATGCTCATCGAAGCGGAGATCGGCCGTCGTGTTGGCGTACAGGAAGCAGATGGCGCGTTCCAGCAGCGAATCGATCATGGTGGCATGGTACTTCGAACCGAGCGTCGCCGGGACGCCCAGGTCTCCCGGGACCGCGGGAGGTGCCGTTCAAGTTCTTCGATGGGCTAGACGGATGCTGATTCCCACGGTACCTACGGCGGGAGATGACCCTGCTCGCCGTCTCCCTCTTCGTCGACCGGGCCGATGGCGTCAGCGCCGCCGTCGAGCGCAGCGGCCGCGCGGCGGCGGGCGGTGCGGAGATGATCGAGTGGCGGATCGATGCGCTGGCCGCCGAGTCCGGCGCGGCGGCAGCGGCGGCGCGTCTGGTGCGGGAAAGCCCCTGCCCCTGCATCGTGACGTGCCGTCCGACGTGGGAGGGAGGGCGCTACGAGGGTGAAGAGGCCGCGCGACTCGAGCTTTTGGAGCGGCTCGTCCTCGACGAGCATCCTCCGCGGTATCTCGATCTCGAGCTGGCGGCCTTCGAGCGGACTCCGCGGCTGGCGGAGCGAGTCGGCCGGTGGTCGATCGATCAGTCGGATCGAGATCGGCAGTGCGGGATCATCCTGTCCGTCCACGACTTCCAGGGCCGGCCGGCGGGTCTGTGGCCGAAGATCGAAGCGATGGCCGCGGTCGAGGCGTGCAGCGTGATCAAGATCGCCTGGCAGGCCCGCTCGCTCCGCGACAACCTCGAGGTGTTCGATCTGCTGCGCGTTCGGCCGCGGCCCATGATCGCGATCTGCATGGGGCGCTTCGGATTGATGAGCCGGGTACTCGCCCCGAAGTTCGGCGGCCTGCTGACCTTCGCGAGCCTGGAAGGAGAGGAGGCGACGGCGCCCGGCCAGCCGACGCTCGAAGCACTCCGCCGCCTCTACCGCTTTTCGAACATCTCGGAAGGCACCAAGGTGTACGGTGTCGTCGGCTGGCCGGTCGAACACTCGCTCGGACCCGCGCTGCACAACCTCGGCTTCGAGGCGGTCGGGCATAATGGCGTCTACCTTCCCCTGCCCGTTCCACCGGAGTATGAGCACTTCAAGGCAACGATGTCCTCGCTGCTGGCTCAGGAGCGCCTCGACTTCTCCGGCGCCAGCGTCACGCTCCCGCACAAGGAGCACGTGCTGCGCTTCGTGAAGGAACAGGGGGGGCGGCCCGGGGAAGAGTGCGAGCTGATCGGAGCGGCCAACACGCTCGTCGTCGACGAGAACGGCACACTGTCGTGCCTGAACAGCGATGCGCCCGCGGCCGCGCAGGTCCTCGCGGCGGCTCTGGGGACCGATATGCGATCTCCTTCGATCGAGGCGCTCGCGGGTCGCCGCGTGGTCGTTCTGGGCGCGGGCGGCGTCGCCCGCGCGGTGATCGTCGGTCTCACTCGCGCGGGAGCGCAGGTGCAGGTGCTCAACCGAGCTCCCTCCCGAGCCGAGGCGCTCATCAGGGACTTGCAGGAGCGCGGGAGCGCCGCGCTCCCGATTGCGGCCGTCTCCGCCGAAGAAGTGCGCAGTGGGCCGCTGGACGCGATCGTCAACTGCACGTCGGTGGGCATGCAGGGCGGACCGGCGCCCGCCCAGTCGCCCCTTGCCGCGCTCGGTCTGGAGGAGGAGCGGCTCGATGGGTCGGTGACCGTCTTCGACACCGTGTACACCCCGAGACGCACGCCGCTCATCGAAGCGGCGGAAGCTCGCGGGCGGGAGGCGATGTTCCGGGACAGGCGGCGATTCAGTTCCGGGCGTGGACGGGGAAGGAGCGACGGCGGTGGGTCGTGCGGTCTGAGAGCCTCCAGGCGGAGACGGTTCAATTCCGCGGCGTGGACGGGGAAGGGAGCTGCCAGCGGGCGGTGGGTCGCCGTGCGGTCAGCGGACGCCAGTGACGGCAATCGACACCTGTCGATGCCGCTTCCCGGGTCCACGAGTCGTCCCTCACCCGACGCGCTTTGCGATCCGACCTCTCCGCGCAGGTACGGGGCCTCCCAGGTCGCTCACAGCACGAATCGCGACAGGTCTTCGTCGGCCAGGATCTCGGCGAGGCGTTCGCGCACGAACGACTCCGTCACCGTGATCGTGCGTTCGCCGCGGGCCGCGAGATCCGGGGCGTCGAAGGCGATCTGCTCGAAGACGCACTCCATGACCGTCATCAGCCGTCGCGCGCCGATGTTCTCGAGTCGCCCGTTGGCTTCCGCGGCCAGCTCCGCCATCGCGTCGATCGACTCTGGCTCGAATCGGATCTCGAGGCCTTCGGTGGCCAGCAACGCCTGCGTCTGGACGGTCAGTGCCACGTCCGGCTCAGTGAGGATCCGGCGGAAGTCGTCCCTGGTCAGCGCGTCGAGCTCGACGCGAATGGGGAAGCGCCCCTGCAGCTCCGGCATCAGGTCGCTCACGGAGGCTGAATGGAACGCCCCCGCGGCGATGAAGAGGATCTGATCCGTGTGAACGATGCCGTGGCGCGTGTTGACCGCCGATCCCTCGACGATGGGCAGCAGGTCGCGCTGCACGCCCTGGCGGCTGACGTCGGCCCCGCCCGCCTTGCCGTCGGTGGGGGAGGCGATCTTGTCGATCTCGTCGAGGAAGATCACGCCGACCTCTTCGGTGCGCCGAATGGCCTGCTCCCGCAACTTCTCGTTGTCGATGAGCTTGTCCGTCTCCTCTTCCAGCAGGATCGATCGGGCCCGCGGCACCGTCACGCGGCGCCGCTGCGTCCGCTCGGGGATCAGATTCTCGAGCATCGAGGTCACCGAGGGATCGAACTGGTCAGGTCCCATCATGCCGATGATCGCTCCCGCCTGTCGCTCGTGGGTGACGATCTCGATCTCCCGATCCTCGAAGTGTCCTTCGCGGAGCTTCTGCCGGAGGCGCTGGCGCACCCGCTCCCGATCATCGCCGTCGCCCCGCAGACTCGACTCCTCCCCGGCGTCGCTGTTCCGCGCCGGCGCCGGGGCGGCTTCCACCTCGCCCAGGAGCATCGACACCAGTCGAGACTCGACCGCCTCTTCCGCCCGCTCGCGAACCCGTTCGGCCTGCTCCGCCCGCACCATGGCCATGGCCCGCTCCAGCAGGTCCCGCACCATCGATTCGACGTCGCGGCCGTGGTAGCCGACCTCGGTGTACTTCGACGCTTCCACCTTGATGAAGGGCGCGCTGACGAGCGTGGCCAACCGCCGGGCGATCTCCGTCTTTCCGACGCCGGTCGGACCGATCATGATGATGTTCTTCGGCGAGACCTCCCGTGCGATCTCCGGATCGAGCTGCTGGCGACGCCAGCGGTTGCGCACCGCCACCGCCACCGCCCGCTTGGCCCGATGCTGGCCGATGATGTACCGGTCGAGCTCGGCGACGATCTGTCGCGGGGTGAGGTTCTCCATGGCCGTATGGTATGAAGATGGCGAGTGACGCCCGTGCTTCGCGTCAACGGATTCATCCCTGCCCTTGCCCTTGCCCCTGCCCTTGCCCTTGCCCTTTGCCTTTGCTCCTTGCCTTTCTCTTCGAGGCCGCAGCACGGAGCGCGGCGGGCAAGGGCAAGGGCAAGGGGTTTGATCCGCGCGTTGCGTGGCACGTCGCGCCGGCGCATCTCGCTGAGCAGCGCCCGTCTCGCTACGATCCAGCCATGCCGCTCCTTTCGTATCGCACCGCCGGGGAATCGCACGGGCCGGCGCTGACGGTGCTGATCGACGGGCTTCCGGCGGGCCTTCTGCTCGACATGTCATTCATCGACGGCGAGCTGCGCCGACGGCAGGGTGGATACGGCCGGGGAGGACGGCAGAAGATCGAATCCGATGCGGCCACCGTGCTCGCCGGGGTTCGGCAGGGGAAGACCACCGGCGGGCCGATCGTGTTGCAGATTCCCAATCGGGACAGCCGGCTGGACGATGCGGCGCGCACGCCGCCGGTCTATCGACCGCGTCCGGGCCATGCGGATCTGGCCGGCGCCGTCAAGTGGCTGACGACCGACTGTCGCGAGACGCTCGAGCGGGCCAGCGCCCGAGAGACGGCAGCTCGCACCGCGGCGGGCGCCGTCGCCCGACTGCTGCTCCGCGAATTCGGCATCGAGACATTCGGTTTCGTGCGGGCGATCCTGGACGCCGACGCCCTGGTGCATCCGTCCCCGCAGCGCCTCGAAGCGCAGCGCGACGGCCCGGGACGAGTCGCCGGTCTACTGCCCCGATGGCGCGGCCAGCGAGCGAATGGTCGAGCTCATCCGGCAGGCCAAGATCGAACAGGACACGGTCGGAGGGCTCTGCGAGGTCCACGTGTTCAATCTGCCCATTGGCCTGGGATCGTGCGTGCACTGGGATCAGAAGCTCGACGCGCGGCTGGCGGCGGCGGTCATGGGCATCCAGGCGTTCAAGGCGGTGGAGATCGGCATGGGCCGCGACGCATCGCGTCATCGCGGCTCGGACGTGCACGATCCCATCGAGTTCGACCCGGCCGGGCGCGAGGGGCCGGCGCTGGGCTTCCGGCGTCCCCGGAACAACGCCGGCGGTCTCGAGGGGGGAATGACCAACGGCATGCCGATCGTCGTCCGAGGTGCGATGAAGCCGATCAGCACGCTCTTGCGCGGCTTGCCCAGCGTCGACCTGAACACGAAGGCCGCCGAGCACAGCGCCTACGAGCGATCGGATGTCTGCGCGGTGCCCGCGGCGAGCGTGGTCATGGAGAACGTCGTGGGCTTCGAGATCGGCCGCGCGTTTCTCGAGAAGTTCGCGGGCGACTCCCTGATCGAGGTGCGGGCCCACTACGAGTCGTTCATGGACCTGGCCCGCAGGCTTCCGCTGGAGCCGCCGATCGCCCGCCGCGCCGTCGAAGAGGACAGCGAGACCTGATCAGGCAGGGTCACCTCGGCTTGTCCTTGATCGGCGTCACGACGAGATCCCGGAGCTCCTGGCCGCGCAGCACCTGCAGGATCGTCGGCGCCGCCGACCCGCTCTTCGGTCAGCACGCGGTGCAGATCGTCCAGGCCCGTGATCGGTCGGCCGTCGAATCGCAGCAGCACGTCTCCCTCTTCCAGACCGGCCTGCTCCGCCGGGCTGTCCGGCTCGACCGCCACCGCCAGGACGCCGCGCTGCGCGGGCAGCCCCTTCTCCCGCACCAGTCGGTGGGGGAGCACCACGTTCTGCCCCGCCACGCCGATGAAGCTCCGGGTGACCTTGCCGTAGGCGATGAGGTGCGTGGCCACGAGGCGCACGGTATCGACGGGAATGGCCAGGCAGAGACCTTGCGCGGACTGGACGATGGCGGTGTTGACGCCGATGACCTCGCCGCGCGAGTTCACGAGCGGGCCGCCGGAGTTGCCGGGGTTCAGCGCTGCGTCGGTCTGGACCACGTCGTCGATGAGCCGCCCGGTGCGGGTGCGGAATGAACGAGCGAGTCCGCTGATCACGCCCGCGGTCACCGTGCACTGGAAGCCGAAGGGATTGCCGATGGCCACGGCGAGCTGTCCTACCTGGATGTCCTTGCTCCGCCCCAGCTGCGCCTTGGTCAGCTGTGACGCGTGGACCCGCACGACGGCCAGATCGGTGTGCGGATCCTCACCGACCATCTCGGCGGGCACGCGCCGCCCGTCGTTGAGCACCGCGATGATGGCGGTCGCGCCGTGCACGACATGGCTGTTGGTCAGGATGAACCCATCGTCGGTGAAGATGAATCCGGATCCGCTTCCCCTCGCCCGCCGCTTGTTCTGACTGCGCCGGTGCACCTCGAGGAAGACGACCGAGGGGCTGACCGATCGAGCGACGTCGACGACCGTGCGGGAGTACGCATCGAGCAACGCGAGATCATCGAGCGGTGCCGCGACGCTTGGTCCATCGTGGCCGCCCGACGCTCCGTCGAGCTGATCGCCGATCAGTTCCTGAATCCGGTTCATGCTGCATCTCCCTCTCATCCGTGGTCATCAATCGCTGCGGCGGCCGGACAACGAGTCGTCGGCACTGCTCTGTCGAACATCATGGCTCGGCACGGTCGCGATGACCTCACGATCACCGCACGACCTCCGCCTCGAGAACTCCCGGGACGCGGGTCAGCTTCAACCGTTCCTGCTCGTAGTCCACCTTGACCGTGTCACCGGGATCCAGCTCGCTAGAGAGGATCATCGTCGCCATGGGATTCTCGAGCCGGTGCTGGATCACTCGCTTCAGGGGGCGGGCGCCGAACTGCGGGTCGTAGCCTTCGGCAGCGAGCGCTTCGCAGGCGGCCGGCGAGAGCTCGAGGGACAGGCCTCGGTCCGCCAGGCGACTGCGCAAGCTCTTGATCTGGATCTCGACGATCTCCGCCAGGTCCTCCCGCGTGAGCTGATGGAACACCACGGTCTCGTCGATGCGGTTGAGCAGCTCCGGGCGCAACGATCTCTTGAGCATCTCCGTCATGCGGGCCTCGATCTCGATGTCCAGCGCGCCGCCTTCGCTCATTTCGAGGATGGCCTGTGAGCCGATGTTGCTGGTCATGACGATGATCGTGTTCCGGAAGTTCACCGTTCGGCCATGGCCATCGGTGAGGCGTCCGTCGTCCAGCACCTGGAGCAGGACGTTGGACACGTCGGGGTGGGCCTTCTCCATCTCGTCGAAGAGGATCACGCAGTAGGGACGACGGCGGACCGCCTCCGTGAGCCGGCCGCCCTCCTCGTACCCGATGTAGCCGGGCGGCGCACCGATGAGCCGCGCGACGGCATGCTGCTCCATGAATTCGCTCATGTCGATGCGCACCATGGCCTCGTCGGTGTCGAAGAGGAATTCGGCCAGCGCCTTGCAGAGCTCGGTCTTGCCGACGCCGGTGGGGCCGAGGAAGAGGAACGAGCCGATCGGTCGCTTGCCCTCACCGAGCCCCGCCCGGTTGCGACGCACCGCCTCCGAGACCGCGTGCACCGCGTGCTCCTGTCCGACGACTCGATCGCGCAGCTCCTCCTCCATGCGCAGCAGCTTCTCCCGCTCGCCTTCGAGCATTCGCGAGACCGGAATGCCGGTCCAGCGGGCGACGACTTCGGCAATCAGCTCCGCGTCGACTTCCTCCCGGGCCAGCGCCTTGCCCTCGTCGCGGCGCTGAGCCAGCTTCTGCTCCGCCGCCTTCAGGCGGGCGTCAAGGTCGCGCAGCTCGCCGTACTGCACCCGGGCGGCGGTCTCGAGATCGCCGCGCCGCTGCGCCTGCTCGAGCTCGGTGTGCTTGGAGTCGATCTGCTCCTTCACCGCCTTGACCTCGTCGAGCTCCGCTTTCTCCTGCTCCCACTGGGCGGTGAGCTGGCGGTTGCGCTCGCTGATCTCCGACAGCTCCCGCTCCACCGCCTGCAGTCGCCGGGCCGAATCGGAGTCGGTCTCCAGCTTGAGCGCCTCCCGCTCGATCTCCAGCTGCATGATCTTGCGGCGCAGCTCGTCCAGCTCCGCCGGCATCGAGTCGTTCTCGATGCGTAGCCGCGATGACGCCTCGTCGAGCAGATCGATGGCCTTGTCGGGTAGGAAGCGGTCGGCGATGTACCGGTGGCTGAGCGTGGCCGCCGTGATCAGCGCGCTGTCCAGGATGCGCACGCCGTGGTGCGCTTCGTAGCGCGGCTTCAGCCCGCGCATGATGGCGATCGTCTCTTCGACCGTGGTCTCGCCGACGAAGATCGGCTGGAAGCGGCGCTCGAATGCGGCGTCCTTCTCGATGTGCTGGCGGTACTCGTCAAGCGTCGTGGCGCCGATGCACCGCAGCTCGCCGCGAGCCAGCGCGGGCTTGAGGAGATTGCCTGCGGACACCGCGCCTTCCGCGGCTCCGGCGCCCACGATCGTGTGCAACTCGTCGATGAAGAGGATGATGCGTCCTTCGCTGGAGGTCACCTCGCGCAGAACGGCCTTCAGCCGCTCCTCGAATTCGCCGCGGAACTTCGCTCCGGCGAGGAGCTGGCCGACGTCCAGGGCCACGAGTCGCGAGTCGCGCATGGAGACCGGGCAATCGCCGTTGACGATTCGAAGGGCGAGCCCTTCGGCGATCGCGGTCTTGCCGACGCCGGGCTCACCGATGAGGACCGGATTGTTCTTGGTGCGGCGACTGAGGACTTGCATGCACCGGCGGATCTCTTCATCCCGGCCGATTACCGGATCGAGCTTGCCGGCTTGCGCCTTCTCGTTGAGATCGATGCCGTACTTCTTGAGCGCTTCGTAGGTGGACTCGGCTCCCGGATCGCTGACGCTCGTGACGCCGGAGGCCTTGCGCAGCCCTTTGATCGCCTCCAGCAGGCGCTTGCGGGTCAGGCCATTGACCGACAGGACCTCCTTGGCCTGCGACTTGATCTCGGCGAGGGCGAGCAGGAGATGCTCGGTCGAGACGTACGCGTCACCAAGGGCCTTCGACTCCTTCTCCGCTTCGGTCAGCACCTGGACCATGGCGGGGCTCAGCTGCGGCATTCCCGCGCCGCCGCTCACCGTGGGAAGTCGGTTGAGTTCGCTCCGGGCCACCTGGACCACCTGATCCGCGTTGACCCCAGCCCGAGCGAAGATCGAGCGGGCGATCCCACTCTTCTCGTCCAGCAGAGCGGTCAACAGGTGCAGGGGTGTGAGCTCCGAATTCGATTTGCTGACGGCAAGCGATTGGGCCTCGGCCAGGGCGCTCTGGGCCATCGTCGTGAATCGATCCTGTTGCATGGAGCTGATTCTCCCAAAAGAGGTCGTCTTCTACTCGGCAAAGCGGATGCCTTGCGAAGCGCCCGCGGGCGGCCAGTGACGCCCCTGTCGCCACTCCGGGCCTGCCACCTTGGCAGACTCGCCAGAGAAGACGGACGGAATCGTCGAGCGGTGCAATCCTGAACACGGACGACTGACCGGCGGGTCGAGTCGCGGACTCTGGGCTGCACGCGGCGTACGAGATAAGCTACTGCTCCGATGCGTCGGACAACGATCAATCGGATCTCGATCGCCCTGGCCGCGGGCGTGGTCCTGCTCGCGGGAGGCGCCATCCTCGTGCTGCGCTCCGGGATGACGCCGCTCGAGGGGGAACGGGAGCACGATTTCGGCGTCGTGCCGATCGAATCGATCAGCGCGACGGCGAATCACACGTTCCACCTCCACAACGCGAGCGGGCAAACGCTTTCGATCACGAACGTGACGAAGTCCTGCGGCTGCACAGCAGCCGAGCCGAGCGCCACGACGATCGAGCCTGGCGCGGATCTGCAGGTCGCGGCGAGCCTCAAGCTCTCCGGCAGCGGGCTCAAGCAGTCGACGATCAAGCTGGTCATGGATCGCGGCGGGCATGAGGTGGTGGAGACGCTGCGCATCCAGGGCATCGGCAAGAAGCTGAAGCGGCTCTCGGCCACGCGGGAGCAGCTGCGCGTGCGGCACGGCGAGACCTCGCGCACGACGCTCTTCCTCGAACAGCACGACGACGGCCCGCCGCCCGCGCCGGTTTTCGTGGCGCCCGAGGGCTTCACGATCAGCTTCGACGGATGGCATCCGAAGAATCCCCGGAACGACAAGCAGCACCGTCCGGCCGTGTGGCAGGGGCAGGTCGAGGTGATCATGCAGGGTGAGGCGCTTCCCGAAGGCGCCGTCGTCCAGGTCGACGTTCCGCCCGACCAGTCGCTGCGGCTTCCGCTGGAGCTCGCGGGCGAAGGCACGGCGATCAATGATCCGGTCTTGCGCTCGCCCGACGAGTTGCCGACCATGCCGCTGCGGTCGCCGCTCTCACGGGAAAGTCCGGAGGAACCAGTTCCGGACGATCGTTGAGCCAGCCGACCAGCCAGCGGAAGGCGT
This sequence comes from uncultured Planctomycetota bacterium, assembly GCA_963697235.1. Taxonomy (GTDB): domain Bacteria; phylum Planctomycetota; class Phycisphaerae; order Phycisphaerales; family SM1A02; genus CAVONJ01. The sequence continues at coordinate 179,294 of CAVONJ010000010.1, read as the reverse complement.
CGAAGAGCCGTGGGCCAGGACGATCGAACAGCGGGCTCTTGACCAGCACGACCGCGTCGTCGAGCACGGCGGGCAGCACCCCCCACCAGTTGCTCCGCTCGAGCACCTCGAGCGCGCGGCTTGTTGCGAGCGGATCGCTTCCGCCGAGGCCGATGATCAGGCGCTCGGGCATCGACGCCACGAGATCCTCGGGCGTGATCGCGCGGGGCGGCTGTCCGGCCGCGTTGAGCCCGCACCGACCGCCCGCGGACTCGATGAGGTGCGGGATCCACCAGCCGCCGGCACCCAACGGGCTGAGCGAGGTCAGGAACGCGACCTGCGGCCCCTCGACGTACGGGTTCACGTAGTCGATCGCACTCCAGTAGCGGTCGCGCAGCTCGACGAGGGCGGCGTCCGCCCGGGCTTCGCGCCCCACGGCCTCGCCCAGCGCCAGCAGATCCTCGTAGACCGCCTCGATCGAGCGGGGATCCTGGTTGAGCACCTTGGGGATGGGGCTCATCCCCACGGCGATCGTTCGAAGCCGGCCCTCGTCGACCGGCACTTCGCCGAGCGAGGAACTGACGATGAGATCAGGCCGGAGTGCCTCGAGCCGCGGCTCGTCGAGGGGGCAGGATGACGCGCCATCGTTCCCCGCCACGCTCGGAACGAGGACCGGGGGCCCAGTCAAGACTGGGAGGTGGGTGATCGAGCGAGGATGATCGCAGGCGTGGCTGCGGCCGACGAGCAGGTTCTCGGCCCCGAGGAGGGCGAGCAGCTCAGTGGCCGCAGGTTGGAGCGAGATGATCCGCACGGCGCGATCGTATCTCGCGCGCTTTGCGCCGGGCGACTTATCGTCCCTGGGCTCACGGTCCAAATCGCCTTCCCATCTTCCGCAAACGGAGCGACCCGAACCGGCGCGAGGCGGCGGCCGAAGGGAATGGGCGTCCATCCTTGCGGTCGTGCGGATCGAGGGCAGCCTTGTCGCGGGCCGCGACCGGCGGACCCTGGACCGACTTCTTCTCGATCTTCGCCCTCCTCACGTCGTGGGGAACGGCGCCGCCGGGCGTGGACATCGCTGATCGTTCCGTGGACTTGCGGAGGCCCTGCCCCCCAGGGCCTCTGCGAGCCCTTCTCGAAGCCGGTGCGGCGCGCCGTAGCGCGGTACCTGCGGAGATGTTGCGCGACCCGCTCTTGGGGGGAAGAAGGGGAAGAGAGGCCTGCCATGTCCATTCGAACTGCGCTTGGTGTCGCCGCGCTGCTGGCGACCGTATCCGGCGCCGAGGCCGCTGATGCGACCACGACCGTGACCGATCTGGGAACGCTGCACCGCATCTCCGGCGGCTACGCGTACACGCCTGGCTCCAGCGGCGATTTTCGGCGCCTTCATGTCCTCGCCGGTCGATCAGGCGCTGCAGATCGATATCGATCTCGGCGGCGTGATGACCGTGCTCCAGCAGGAGGCGTTCATCGCCGTGTCGGTCGTCGATACGGGAACGAACATCTACACCGCGTCCAGCAGCGGCGCGGACATCGATCTGTTCACGTTCTCCGGACTCACCGCGGATGCGGAGCTGGAGTATCGCTATGACGGTTCCAACGCGAACCACTGGGGGGAGAGCAGCGAGGTGCTGGCGACGCGGGTCGCAGAGCTCGACGCGTTCCTGAGCGCGACCGAGACCTCTGGACTCCACTACGTCTCGCTTGGTGACGAAGGCGCTCTGACCGCGCAGCTGGACGTTCCGCAAGGCATCATCTTCGGCGATTCCGGACTTGCGGGCGCGTCGCTCGGTCCGGTGCTCCACCTGAGCGAGGCCGGCGTCGGCGAGTCCTTCCGAATCGAGGTCGTGACCACGGCGATTCCCGCGCCGGGGGCTCTCGCCGTCCTGGCTGGGTTGGCGCTGCGCCCCGTGCGACGTCGGCGCCGCAACGGCTGACCGACCAGTGCCCTTCCCAGTTCGAGAGCTTCGCGCCGGCCGTCAGCGCGAAACTGGTGGACCGGAAAGGGCACTCGGCTGCAACTCGATGCCGAAGAACCGCTCGGCGTTGGCGTCGAGCTGCGCCTCGAACGCGCTCGGATCGCTCCCGCGAAGCTCCGCCAGGAGGCGCGCGACGTGGACGACGTTCTTCGGCTCGTTTGGTCGCATGGTCCGTACTGGCTCTGGGCTGAGGTACGGCGCATCGGTCTCGACCATGATCCGGTCCGCGGGAACGAGCTTTGCCGCTGCTCGCACCTCCGGTGCGTTCTTGAACGTGACCACGCCGGTGAAGCTGATCCACGCTCCGAAGTCGAGGACCTTCTTCGCATCGTCCGCGGTTCCGGTGAAGCAGTGGAACACGAATCGCGACGGATCGAGCGCGGTGCCGGCGAAGACCTCGAGCAGCTCGTCGAATGCGTCCCGGCAGTGCACGATGACGGGCTTCACCACGCCTTCGCGGGACGCCGCCTCGATGACCTTGAGCTGATCGCTGAGCACGCGGTCTTGCAGTGGGCGAGCCGGCTGTGGGTAATGGTTGTCCAGACCCAGCTCGCCCCAGGCGACGCACCGATCGTTCGTCGCCGCGGCGCGGCACGACACTGAAGTCCACCGACGCTTCGGCGTAGAGCGGATGAATGCCGGCCGTGCACCACACCCCGGCGTGACAGTCGGCGAGCCTCGCCGCTGCCACGCAGTCATCGGCGGTCGTCGCGACGGTGATGACGCCCCGCACGCCGACGGCCCGCGCCGCAGACAGCACTTCTGCCTCGCGTCCCCGGAAGTCGCGAAATGTCAGATGACAATGGGTGTCGAACATCGGAGCTCGGGGAAGCGTCATGCGCAACGCGGGGGAGGGGGCGATCGTAACCGAGGCGCGGTGAATGCACGAATGCGACCATCGGCGCGTTCGAGCCGCCGCTTCCTCAGTACAATCCGCCGATGTTCGCCGCTGCCGATGCGCCGCATCAGATGTTGATGACCATCTCGGTCGCGATCGCGGCCGGGGTCATGCTCATCGTGCTCGCACGGCGATTGAACCTGCCGGGGCTGGTGCTGCTTCTGGCCGGGGGCATGGTGCTGGGGCCCGGCGTTCTCGGCGTGGTTCATCCCTCCAGCCTGGGCGACGGGCTGCAGGTCATCGTCGCGCTCTCCATCGGGCTGATTCTGTTCGAGGGCGGGCTCACCCTGGAGCTGGATGGCTTCCGCTCGGCGCCGACGATGATCAGGCGGCTGCTGAGCATCGGGGTGATGGTCACCTGGTTCGGCACCGCGCTGGCCATCTGGCTCATCGCCGATATCGAGCCGTCATACGCGATCATCGCGGCCAGCATGGTCATCGTGACCGGCCCCACGGTCATCGCGCCGTTGCTGAAGCGGATCAACCTCGCGCCCAAGCTGCACAGCATCCTGCACTGGGAGGGGGTCCTCATCGATCCGATCGGCGTCTTCATCGCCCTGCTCTGCTTCGAATGGATCACCCAGGAGAGGGGGCAGATGGCTCTGCTCAGTCTCGGCATTCGGGTGGCGTGGGGGCTGGCCGTGGGCGTCGTCGGTGGCGTGTCGATCTCCTATCTCGTGCGGCGGAAGCAGGTGCCCGAAGACACCATCAACGTCTTCGCGCTCGGCTTCGCGGTGCTGGTCTTCGGATTGGCGGAGGCCGTGCAGTCGGAGGCGGGGCTCCTCGCCGTCACGGTGGCGGGCTTCGTCTTCGGTTTGACCGGCGGCGCACGGCTGAAGCAGGTGCGGCGCTTCAAGGCCGAGCTGACGGACTTGCTCATCGGCACGCTCTTCATCTTGCTGGCGGCGCGGCTGAGCTTCGGGCAGTTCGAGAGCTTCGGTCTGCGCGGTGCGGCGGTGGTGGCGGTGGTCATCTTCGTGCTTCGTCCGCTGAGCATCGCGCTGTGCTCACATGGGCTGGGTCTGGGCCGCCGGGAGCGTCTGTTCCTCTCCTGGGTGGCTCCACGCGGGATCGTGGCAGCGTCCATGGCTTCGCTCTTCGCCATCAGCCTGGAACGCGTGGGGACGGTGCAGGACCCTCGCTTCATCGAGACATTCACCTACTCGGTCATCATCGCCACCATCGTGCTGCAGGGGCTGACGGCCGGACCGCTCGCCCGGGTCCTGAATCTGAAGCGGACCGAGCCGACCGGCTGGCTGATCGTGGGCGGTCACCAATTCGCGCGACGCGTCGCGCGGTTCATCAACCGCGCCGCCGACCTGCAGACGGTGCTGGTCGATACGAACGCCCGCGCGATCAGAGAGGCGCAAACGGAGGGTCTCCAAGCACTGGTTGCCGACGCGCGAGAGACGGCTCTCCTGAGCCGGCCCGGTCTCGAGGGAATCGGCAGTGTCCTGGCCCTGACCGACAACGAGGACCTCAATGTGCGCCTGTGCCAGATCTGGGGCAATGTGGTCGGATCCGACCGCGTCTTCCGCTGGGATCCGAGCAGTGCGGATCATCCGGAGGACCAGGGGCAATCCGACCTGCCGGGCCGGGTGCTCTGGCCGCGGCTGCCCCGTCCTTCGCTGCTTTCCGGAGAGCTCCAGCGGGGCGAGGCGGTGATGCGGGAAGTGCGAGGCCCCGAGCCGCTCTCCGCGCACCTCTCCACCACGATCATCTGGGTACGCGGCGGGCAGCTGATCCTCAACGCCGGTCGCGCGCCCGACGGGGAGCCCGGCGAGGATGACTGGGTGCTCTTCCTGCAGCGGGAAGCAGAGTATCTCGCCCGGAGCGTGCGTCCAGAGCTCGTCGTGACCCTGACGGCGAAGAACCTGCGCGAGCTCTTCGAGAGCCTGGTCGAGAGTGTGATCCGCGTTCATCCGGGGCTGCCGAGGGAGCCGACGGTCGAGGAGCTGCTTGCCCGGGAGTCCGCCTTCCCGACAGCGCTCGGGCACGGCGTGGCCGTCCCGCACACATACAGCAGCGCGGTCGACGAGCGGCTGTGCGTAGTTGCTCACCTGCCCGAGGGGCTGGAGTTTGGCGCCCACGATGGCGAGCCCGTGCGGCTGGTCTTCCTTCTGCTCAGCCCGCATGGTGATCCGGAAGGCCACCTGGCGACGTTGGCGGAAATCTCGCGTCTGGTCATCGATCCCGACACGCGACGCCGCTTGATCGATGCCCCGACGCCACTCGCGCTGATCCGGATCATCCAGGACGCGGGCCAGGGTCGCAGCCGCTCGTCCGGCTGACGATCGCTCGCGCCGGACGGCGAGGCGCAAGGCTCGTGTCGCTCGCGCCGGGTTTCTGTATCATCCGCACGAACCCCCGCGAAGGACGGATCGCGGTCATCGAGGTGACCATGTCCCAGCTGCTTCGGCGCACGCCACGGCTTGCCATGATTCGCGTTCTCAAACGAACGGACGGTTGTCGAGGCCGGAGGCCGGGCAGCTGCGCTGTGTTTGGGCTCCTTTCGGGTGAGACGCGGCGCGCGGCACGCTCCAGCGAGTGGCCGAGGCGACGCGTTTCTGCCGAGAATCGTGGGGCTGGCGGGCGAAACAACGGCTTGACACGATCACTTGATGACCTAGCATCTCCGGACTTTGTGAAAAAAGGCACAGACTATGGGTCGCTACCACTATGTGTTTCCGAAGTGGAGCAACCTGCTGCTGCCCACGGCGCTGGTCGTGGGAGCGGTTGCTCCACTCTACGTCGTGCTGATCGTCGCCTACGGCTTCAGCCCTCGTACCACGGACGTTGGGTATGCTCCGGTTCAACCGATGCCCTTCAGCCACAAACTGCACGCCGGTCAGCTGGGCATGGACTGTCGCTACTGCCACAACACCGTCGAGCGCGCCGCCCATGCCGCGATCCCGCCGACGCAGACCTGCATGAACTGCCACACGCAGATTCACAAGGAGAGCGCGAAGCTCGAGCCGCTTCGTCAGAGCTATACCACGGGGCGGTCGGTGGAGTGGATCCGCGTTCACGATCTGCCCGATTACGCGTACTTCAACCATGCCGCTCACATCAATCGCGGCGTGAGTTGCGTCTCCTGCCACGGCCGCATCGACCGGATGGAGGTGGTGCGCCAGCAGGAGCCCCTTTCGATGGGCTGGTGCCTGGAATGTCACCGCAATCCGGAGCCGCATCTCCGCGATCCGGCCCTGGTCACGAACCTGGGGTGGACGTTCGACGGGACCGATGAGGAACTCGCGGCGTACCACGCCCATTGGCGCGAGTACAACCAGATCAATCCCTCGCAGGACTGCTCTACATGCCATCGATGACCAACAGGACCAAAACCGGGCGGCAGTACTGGCGCAGCCTTGATGAGATCGCCGACACCCCCGAGTTCAGGGAGTTCATGCACCATGAGTTCCCGGCGGGAGCGGCGGACGTGCTCGACTCCGAGGCCCGTCGGCACTTCCTCAAGATCATGGCCGCTTCCATGGCCCTGGCGGGCTTGGGCCTGAGCGGTTGCCGCCGCTGGCCTCAGGAGAAGATCGCGCCATACGCAAAGCGGCCGGCCGGCCGGATTCCGGGCAAGCCCGTCTACTACGCCACCGCCGTGTCGCTGAATGGCGTGACGAGCGGTCTACTGGCCACGTCGATGGACGGTCGGCCGATCAAGGTGGACGGAAATCCCGACCATCCGATCAACGCCGGTCGATCCGATGCGTTCGATCAGGCGAGCGTTCTTGGTCTGTACGATCCCGACCGCAGCCGCGCGGTGCGCAAGGGCGGCGAGCTCTCCAGCTGGAGCGCGTTCATACAGGAGATGGGCCAGCGCCTCGAGACGCATGAGCGCACGCGGGGAGCGGGGCTGGCGGTCCTGAGCGAAGCCACCAGCTCGCCCACCGAGATCGCCCTGAAGAACAAGCTGCTGAAGCGATTTCCGCAGGCCCGCTGGTACGAGTACGAACCACTGGCCAACGACCAGGAGGTTGCGGGCGCCGAGCTTGCGTTCGGCAAGCCGTACCGCCCTCTGTATGAGTTGCAGGAAGCGAAGGTCATCGTGTCGCTCGATGCCGACTTCCTCTTCGGTCATCGCGCCGCGGTGAAGCACATCCGCGACTTCTCCAACGGTCGTCGGCTCGGTGTCTCCGAGCAGGTGGATCGCGGGGATGAGACGATGAACCGCCTGCACTGCTTCGAGGCTCCGCTGACTCTGACCGGGGCCAACGCAGACTGGCGCTCCGCCGTGCGCAGCGCCGACGTGGTGTTGGTCGCCGCGTGGCTGGCCGCACGCATTCTGGGGGCGGCCTCGCTGCGGAAACTCGAAGAGGAGCCGGCCGCGGCCGCGGTGCTCACACCAGATCTCGTGGCCCACCTCGAGGCGGCCCTCGCCGATCTGCAAGCGCATCCGGGGGCGAGCGTCGTGATGGCGGGGCCCCGCCAGCCCGGAGAGGTGCACTTGCTTGCGCACCTCATGAACGCAGCGCTCCGCAATGTAGGCAAGACCGTAAACTACACGGCGCAGGCCGATGCGGTCCGCCAGATGCAGTCGCTGAGCGACCTGGCGAAGGCGATGGCAGACGGCACGGTGAAGACGTTGGTGACGATTGGCGGCAATCCGGTCTACGACGCGCCGGCGGACGTGGACTTCGCAGCGCTTCTGAAGAACGTGGAGCTCACCGTCCACTTCGGCGAGTATTTCGACGAGACCGGCACCCTGTGCGATTGGCATGTCAATCGCGCCCACTACCTCGAAGCGTGGGGCGATGGTCGTTCGTGGGGCGGATCTCTGACGATCGCGCAGCCGCTCATCCAGCCGCTGTTCGACGGGCGAAGCACCATCGAGTTGCTCGCGTTCATGGCCAAGGACGATCAGACCGACGGCGAGCAGCTCGTCCGACGATCGTTCACCGAGATGACGGGTGCGGTCGATCCGGAGCGGCTGTGGAGGAGAACGCTGCACGACGGGCTGCTGCCCGGCAGCGCCTTCACGCTGGAGACGCCGGCCGTTCGATCGGCGGCGCTGCCGGCGGCCGCGGCGGTCCTGCATGAGCGCTGGGCGGGGGAAGACCGGAGCGGGATGGAAGTGGTGTTCGCTCCCGACTACTCCGTGTATGACGGGCGATTCGCGAACAACGGCTGGCTCCAGGAGCTGCCCGATCCGATCACCAAACTCACCTGGGACAACGCCGCGGAGTGCAGCCCCGCAACCGCGTCGACGCTCGGACTCGACAACGGCGACATGATCCGGATCACGGTGGGGGATCGGTCGGTCGAGACCGCCGTGATCGTCGTCCCCGGACAGGCGGATGGAACACTGACGTTGCGCCTCGGCTACGGTCGGAAGTTCGAAGGTCTCGTCTGCCGGGGATCGGGCTTCGACTTCTACCCGCTGCGAACCGCCGAGGCGGCGGGATTCGGGACAGCCGGCGCACAGAAGATCCGCGGTCACTACAAGCTGGCCACGACGCAGGACCACCATGCGATCGACGTGCAGTCCGTTGGTGGCGAGGGCCTCCAGCAGCGTCTCCCCTCGATCTTCCGCGAAGCCACCCTGGCGGAATACAAGGAACATCCCGACTTCGCGCGGCATCGGACGCACGTCGTACACCGCCTTTCGCTCTGGGACGAGACGAACCTCGAGGGCGCCCAGTATGCGTGGGCCATGTCGATCGACCTGAACGCGTGCGTGGGGTGCAGCGCGTGCGTGGTCGCCTGCCAGGCGGAGAACAACATCCCAATCGTGGGCAAGGAGCAGGTGAGCATGGGTCGGGAGATGCACTGGATGCGCATCGACCGGTACTTCGCCTTTGGCGAAGCGGACGCCAGCCGGCCAGACGTCTCGCGGCTCCGGAGCGTCGCCCTGCAGCCTGTCCCCTGCATGATGTGCGAGAATGCACCGTGCGAACAGGTCTGTCCGGTGGCGGCGACCGTGCACGACAAGAGCGGGCTCAACGTGATGATCTACAACCGCTGCGTCGGCACGCGGTACTGCTCGAACAACTGCCCGTACAAGGTACGCCGCTTCAACTACTTCGACTGGCACCGGCGCCCGCCCTACCGGGAACGGCCGGGCGTGCTGCTGGAGGTCGAGGCGAGCTATTACAAGCGGCAGCAGGCGGCGGCGGATCCGCTACTGCAGATGCAGTTCAATCCGGAGGTCACCGTCCGAATGCGCGGAATCATGGAGAAGTGCACGTACTGCGTGCAGCGGATCCAGACGGCGAAGATCGACGCGAAGAACGAATGGGTGAAGCTGCCGGCCGGTGATCCCCGTCGGGCGGATACGAGGATTCCGATTGCCGATGGCACCATCGTCACCGCGTGTCAGCAGGCGTGTCCCGCCAATGCCATCGTCTTTGGCGACTTGAACGACTCGCAGAGCGAGGTGTCAAAGCTGCGCCGCAGCGGTCGCTCCTATCAGATGCTCGAAGAGCTCAACAACAAGCCGCGGACGACGTATCTGGCCAAGGTCTGGAACCGGCCGGGCGACGCTCATGAGGACGAAGGCCACAGCGGCGGGGGGCACCACGGATGAGCACCATCGTCTTCGACAACACGTTCGACGATCCGACGCGCCGGGCGCCGCTGGTCCTCAACCAGGACTGGTTCGACTCGGTGACGAGAGAGGTCTGCAAGGTCAACGAGTCGCCCAAGCCGCCCCTGGCCTGGTACGTGACGCTCGGCATCTCCGCGGCCCTGACCGGCATGCTGAGTGTGCTCATCCTCTATCTGTTCGCGACCGGCGTGGGCATCTGGGGCAACAACAATCCGGTGATGTGGGGCTTCCCCATCGTCAACTTCGTGTTCTGGGTCGGCATCGGTCACGCCGGCACGCTGATCTCCGCCATCCTCTTTCTGTTCCGGCAGAAGTGGCGTACTGCAATCAACCGTTTCGCGGAGGCCATGACGATCTTCGCGGTCATCTGCGCGGGCCTCTTTCCGGGCATTCACGTCGGACGGGTTTGGGTGATCTACTGGATCTTCCCCATCCCGAACCAAATGGAGATGTGGCCGCAGTTCCGAAGTCCCCTGCTCTGGGACGTGTTCGCCGTCGGCACGTACTTCACCGTCTCGTTGCTGTTCTGGTACGTCGGCCTGATCCCTGACCTGGCCACGCTCCGCGACCGCGCCACGACGAAGATCAAGGCCATCGCGTACGGCCTCTTCTCCCTGGGCTGGCGGGGCAGCAACCGGCACTGGCATCGCTACGAGCGGGCGTACCTGCTGCTCGCCGCCCTTGCCACGCCGCTCGTGCTCTCGGTCCACTCGGTCGTGTCCTTCGACTTCGCGGTCTCGCAGCTCCCCGGCTGGCATACGACGATCTTCCCGCCCTACTTCGTGGCCGGAGCGATCTTCAGCGGATTCGCCATGGTGATGACCCTGGCCATTCCCGCGCGGCAGATCTGGGGGCTGCAGGACTTCATCACGATGCGGCACCTGGAGAACATGAACAAGATCATCCTGCTCACCGGCTCGATGGTCGGCTACGCGTACATGACCGAGTTCTTCATCGCCTGGTACTCGCAGGCGCCGTACGAGCAGTTCGCCTTCATCAACCGAGCATTCGGCCAGCACTGGTGGGCGTACTGGATCATGGTCACGTGCAACGTGATCACGCCGCAGATCTTCTGGTTCAAGAGAGTCCGGACCAGCATTCCGGTGATGTTCGTCGCCTCCCTGCTGGTCAACGTCGGCATGTGGTTCGAGCGATTCGTGATCGTCCTGAGCCTCGAGCAGGACTACGTGCCCAGCAGCTGGGCGTACTTCAAGCCGACCTGGGTCGACATCGGCACGCTCATCGGCAGCTTCGGCTTGTTCATGACCCTGTTCATGCTGTTCATTCGTTACCTGCCGGTGGTGGCCATTGCGGAAATCAAGGCGATCCTGCCCCAGGCGGATCCCCATGCCCATGCTCACCCGCCGGCGCGGGAGATGGAGGCCGGATCATGACGGGCATTGCGACGACCACCACGGCGAAACCGAAGCAGGTCGAGACCGGAACGAGGCTCTTCGGCTTGCTCGCGGAGTTCGAAACGCCGGCGGAGATCATGCATGCCGCCGAGAAGACCCGCGCCGCCGGGTACCGGTGGTGGGACTGCATGACGCCGTTTCCGGTTCACGGTCTGGACAAGGCGATGGGCATCCGGCCGACGATCCTGCCCTGGCTGGTGCTCGGCGGTGGTCTGACCGGCGTAACGGTGGCCCTGGTGCTCCAGGCGTTCACCAACGCCTCGTCGTTCAATGTCTTCTTCCTGCCCGGCATCATGCTTCGCGGTTACGACTTCCTCATCAGCGGCAAGCCGCTGAACAGCCTGCCCGCGTGGATCCCGGTGATGTTCGAGCTGACGATCCTGCTCTCGTCACTTGGCTGCGTGGGCTTCATGCTCCTGCTCAATGGGCTGCCGCGGCTCTACCACCCGTGCTTCAAGAGCAAGCGATTCCAGAGAGTGACCGACGATCGCTTCTTCCTGCTCATCGAAGCCCGCGATCCTCTGTTCTACCGCGACAAGGCGGAGGTCTTCCTGAACTCGCTGAACCCGGTCTCGATCGAGGCATTGGAGGACTGATGATGCAGGTACCCAAGCCGATCGTCTACGCCGTGATCGTGGTCATCTTCCTGGCGCTGATTCCGCCGGCGCTCATCGCCCGCGCCCGATCGACGACCAGTGAGAAGCCGCGGATCCACCTCGTCCAGGACATGGACAACCAGCACCGGCTGAAGGCTCAGCAGGCCAGCCCCCAGTTCGGCGACATCGACCTCTTCCGGGACGGACGGGCCATGCGACCTCCGATCGCGGGTGCAGTCTCCTCGGTCATACAGGGAGGCGGCCAAGAGGAGGACGATCACTACGAGAAGGGGCTCAACGGCCAGGCCTGGGCAACCTCCTTCCCCCCTCAGGTGAACGTCGATCTGGCGCTTCTTCAGCGCGGTCAGGAGCGATTCAACATCTATTGCTCCGTCTGCCACGGCCTGGCTGGCTACGGAGACGGCATCGTCCACCAGCGTGCGATGGAGCTGCTCAGCACGCCCAGTATCAGCAACGGAACCGTCTGGGTGGCGCCCAAGAGCCTGCACGAAGAGCAGATCGTGGCGCAGCCGCTGGGTCAGATCTTCAACACGATCTCCAACGGGGTGCGCAACATGTCGGGCTATGCGGCGCAGATTCCGATCGAGGATCGCTGGGCGATCGTCGCGTACGTCAAGGCGCTGGAGCGGGCCCAGAACGCCAAGCCGAAGGACGTTCCGGACGTCCAGGCCCTGCCCGAGGTCGAAATCATCCTGCCCGGCGACTCTTGAGGGACTCCCTGATCATGGCCAACCTCTCGAACGACAATCTGCAACTGGGCGACGCGGGACGACGCGTCCGGCTCGTTGCCGCCATCGTCGGCATCGCCGGCGTCCTGCTCAGCCTGGCGATGTACCGCTCGGTGGCCCCTGATCGGTTCTTCCGGGCGTACCTGGTCGCGTTCTGGGTGGTCCTGGCCATCTCGCTCGGCGGCCTGATCTTCACGATGATCCTGTTCGCCACCCGCGCTGGATGGGGCACCGTCGTGCGGCGCATCTTCGAGGTGCTCGCCGGCCACCTCCGGTGGCTCTGGGTGCTCTTCATTCCCGTGGCGCTGGCGATGCTGTTCAGCGGCAAGACGCATCTCTTCGAGTGGAACCTTCCTGAGGTCGTCGCGGATGATTCCGTGCTCCAAGGGAAGGAAGGGTACTTGAATGCGAAGTTCTGGCTCGTCCGGGCCGCGATCTTCTGGGGGATCTGGGCGTTCCTTGCCCGGTACTTCCTCCGCAACTCCGTCGCCCAGGATCAGAACGGAAACCTCGAATACACCTACCGCATGCAGCGGCATGGCGCCGGTGGGCATCCTGCTCTTCGCCCTGACCATCACTCTGGCGTCGATCGACTGGGCGATGTCGCTCTCGCCCCACTGGTTCAGCACGATCTTCGGCGTCTACTTCTTCGCGGCAAGCTCGGCCGCCTTCTTCTCCGTCGTCATCCTCACGGTCTATTTCCTGCAGCGGGCCGGGAAGCTGCAGGGCGTCGTCACGCTCGAGCACTATCAGGACTTGGGCAAGTTCCTCTTCGCGTTCGGGATCGTGTTCTGGGCGTACATCGCCTACAGCCAGTTCATGCTCATCTGGTACGGCAACCTTCCGGAGGAAACCGTCTGGTACCTGGTCCGGTCTCTTGGCGGGTGGTACGGGGTGAGCTTGCTGCTGTTGTTCGGCCATTTCGTCATTCCGTTCCTGGTCCTCGTCTCGAGGCACAGCAAGCGGACCAAGCCGGTGCTCGCGGCGGCGGCAGCGTGGATGCTGTTCATGGCCTTTGTCGACTTCTACTGGCTAATCATCCCGCAGATCCCCGGGGATCTCCTGGCCAAGATGCAAACGGACCTGACCATGAACTACGAGCAGCTCGTGAGCATCTACCAGACCAGCTTCATTCCCGCCGAATCCCTGCAACACCTGGGGATGGATACGTCCGAGCAGGTCACCTACGAACAGGTCTACGGCTTCGTGCCGCATTTCGTCGACCTCACATGGCTGGTCGGTCTTCTCGGACTCTACACCGCCGCGACTGTTCACGTCCTGGGCAGCGCCGCCCTGATTCCAATGCAGGACCCGCGGCTTTCCGAGTCGCTGGCCTTCGAGAACGTCTAACTTCGGCCACGAAGGCCGTCGGCTGACACTGAAGAGACCTCACGAGCGAATACAGATTGGAGCAGCGAAGCAACCCATGAGCGACTTCTACGAGCACAATCCAGGTGATCACGAGGACCCGGCACCCGGGCCGACCTGGCTGATCGGCTTCATCGGCGTGGTGTTGCTCGTGGTCGTGGTCCTGGGCGTCACGGCGCTCTTCTTCGACACGGAGACCGAAGAGGCGGCGGTCAACGTCCTCCAGACGAAGGCTCTGGATCTCGAGGAATTGAAGGCGTTGCAGCTGGCGAGGCTGGAGGGGCCGGCGCGTTGGGAGGTCGAGATCAAGGAGGGAACGGTCGCCTCCCGCCGCATCGTGATTCCGATCGATGAAGCGATGCAGCAGGTGGTCGTGGAAATGGGTTCTCCGGCTTCGAGGGGCGGAGGTACATGAACGAGTGAACACGATGACCGCAACAATTCCATTGGTTCGCCGAACGCTGCTGCTGGCGGTCACGGTGGTCCCTGCGTTGCTGGCCGGCGAACTGCTCGGTCAGACGACCGCGGAGCAGAAGCCGGTCGAGTTCCAGGGCGTCGGAATCGTCGATCGGCGCGGCGAGTCGATCCCGCTCGACCTCCAATTCAAGGACGAGACCGGGCGCACCGTGACCCTGGCCGAGTACTTCGATGGCGAGCTGCCGGTCATCATGACCCCGAACTACTACCGCTGTCCGATGCTCTGCAGCCTGATCCTCAACGGTCTGGTCGACGGGCTCAACGGTCTGGAGCTCTCCGCGGGCCGTGACTTCCGCATCGTCACCTTCAGCTTCAATCCCGACGAGGAGCCGGCGCTAGCCGAGGTGAAGAAGCGGGCGTACATGACGCAATACAAACGAGAGACGGCGGCCGAGGGATGGCACTTCCTGACCGGCAGTCAGGAGAGCATCACGGCGCTCGACTGATGCGCTGGGATACGGCTACCGCCGAGATCCGAAGACCGGCGAGTATGCGCATTCGTCCACGATCATGATCCTGACACCGGATGGGCGCATCTCGCTCTACCTCGACGATGTGATCTTCAATCCCAAGGACCTTCGCTTGGCGCTCGTCGAGGCATCTCGGGGCTCGATCGGCAGCCCGCTCGATCAGATCGCCCTCTTCATGTGCTTCCAGTACGACCCGGAGTCCAACAGCTACAAGGTCGCTGCGTGGAAGCTCATGCGGTCGGGCGGTCTTCTGACGTTGATCGTGCTGGTGGCGGGACTCGGCTTCCTCTGGCTGCGCGAGATTCGGGGACGGGCCGATCGGCCTGGGCAAGAACTCGCATCGAACGCGGGGCAACCCCTTCTTGGAGGGAGCAAATGACGATCTTCGAGCTGGCAACATCGGGTCTCTTCGACGTCCTGGCCTCGACGGGCGGGGGTCGTTCGTTCTGGATGCCTAAAGCCGCCTCCACGTTCGCGCCTGCCATCGACTGGATCTTCGACGTCATCACCTGGATCAGCGCGATCTTCTTCGTGGGCATCGTGATCTTCATGGTCTACTTCATGTACCGCTACCGGCGCCGAACACACGTCGCCGCCACGGGTGGACCCACGCATCACACGGTGCTGGAGGTGACCTGGACGGTCATCCCGCTCATCCTCGTGATTGCGATCTTCTATATCGGCATGCGGGGCTACATCGACATGCGCCAGGTCCCGACCGGTGCGTACGAGGTGTACGTGACCGCCCAGAAGTGGAACTGGACGTTTCAGCACCGCAACGGCGCCAGCGACGCCGTACTCGACATTCCCGCCGGTCGGCCAGTCAAGCTCATCCTCAACTCCAACGATGTGCTCCACGCTCTGTACATTCCGGCGTTCCGCGTCAAGATGGACGTGGTTCCCGGTCGCCTGCGGACCATGTGGTTCGAAGCCGACGACACCGGGGAGCGGCAGCAGTACGATCTCTTCTGCGCTGAGTACTGCGGCACGCAACACTCGACGATGATCACCCGGGTGAACGTGATTCCCGCCGAGGAGTGGGATGGGTACATCGCGGAGAAGGCCAATCTGGTCAAGAACCTCAGCGACGATCAGCTGCCCTGTTATGCCGCGAGCCGGCTCTACGCCCGGTGCACGTCCTGTCATTCGCTCGACGGTTCGACTCGAACCGGACCGAGCTTCAAGGGCCTCTGGGAGCGCACTGAATCCGGGGAGACCGTTTTCATCGATGGCTCGCAGCTCAAGGACAAGATGGGTCCCGGGAAGTCGTACGAGGGGCCCGAAGATTACATCCGGCAGTCGATTCTCAACCCGCAGAAAGATATCAAGGCGAACTTCTCGGGCGCGATGCCGTCGTTCCAGGGCCAGCTGAAGGATCGAGAGATTCTCGGTCTGGTCATGTTCCTGCGTGACCCCTACAAGTACGTCGATGAGCAGGGCAAGCTCATCGTCGACTGTGATCTTTCAGCGAGGGAAAAGTGATGACGACCGTCGATACGTCAAGCAACCTGCCGGCCCCTGGCCTCGGCGCCGTGGAGGTGCCGAACTACCTGACGATCCAGAAGGGGTTTCTTTCGTGGGCGATGACGCTCGACCACAAGCGCATCGGCGTCATGTACCTGATCAGCGTTCTGGCCTCGTTCTTCGTCGGCGGCATCGCCGCTCTGCTCGTGCGCACCGAGCTGATCGCGCCCGGCGAGACCATCATGGGGCAGGACACCTACAACCAGATGTTCACGCTGCACGGCGCGATCATGGTGTTCCTGGTCATCATCCCCTCGGTCCCGGCCGCACTGGGCAACTTCGTCCTGCCGATCATGCTGGGGGCGAAGGACGTCGCGTTTCCCGCGGCTCAACCTCTGCAGCTACTACCTCTGGGTCATCGGCGCGGTCTTCTTCGTCGCTGGCCCTGATCACGGGCGGCCTCGACACCGGCTGGACCTTCTACACGCCGTACAGCACCGACCCGAACTCGGCCATGGGCGGCGTGATCGCGGCCACCACCGGCGTCTTCATCCTCGGCTTCAGCTCGATCTTCACCGGGCATGAACTTCATCGTCACGATCCACCGGCTGCGGCCGCCGGGAATGACCTGGTTCCGCATGCCGCTCTTCCTCTGGGCGATCTACGCCACCGCGGTGATCCAGGTGCTCGCGACGCCGGTGCTGGCGATCACGCTGCTGCTGCTGATCGTCGAGCGCGTCGTTCGGAATCGGCATCTTCGACCCGGCGCTCGGGCGGCGACCCGGTGCTCTACCAGCACTTCTTCTGGTTCTACTCGCACCCGGCCGTCTACATCATGATCCTGCCGGCGATGGGCATCATCAGCGAGCTGATCTCGGTCCACAGCCACAAGCACATCTTCGGCTACCGCTTCATCGCCTTCAGCTCCGTGGCGATCGCGATGTTCGGCTTCCTG
The DNA here is from genome assembly GCA_963697235.1 of uncultured Planctomycetota bacterium. Taxonomy (GTDB): domain Bacteria; phylum Planctomycetota; class Phycisphaerae; order Phycisphaerales; family SM1A02; genus CAVONJ01. The sequence continues at coordinate 162,391 of CAVONJ010000010.1, read as the reverse complement.
GTCTGGGGACACCACATGTTCACCTCCGGGCCAGTCGCCGCTGATGAACGTCGTCTTCTCCGCGATCACCTTCAGCGTCTCGATCCCCTCGGCGATCAAGGTCTTCAACTGGCTGGCGACGCTCTACAAGGGATCGATCAGCCTGAACACGCCGATGCTCTACGCGCTGTCGTTCATCTTCATCTTCACGATCGGCGGCCTGACCGGCCTGCTCCTCGGCACGCTCGCCACCGACATCCACCTGCACGACACGTACTTCGTCGTGGCCCACTTCCACTACGTGATGATGGGCTCGGCGCTGATCGCGATGATCGGCGGCCTGCACCACTGGTGGCCGAAGATGACCGGTCGCATGTACACCGAGAGCCTGGGCCGGATCGGCTGCGGCCTCGTCTTCGTCGGCTTCAACGTGACCTTCTTCCCCCAGTTCATGCTGGGCAGCCAGGGCATGCCCCGCCGCTACGACGACTACAGCAACATGATCAGCACCGACTTCTACCACGTCTTCCACGTCATCTCGACGCATCGGCTCGTACATCATGGCGATCGGCTTCTTGCTCACCGCCGGCTACCTGCTCTGGTCGCTCTATCGCGGAGCCAAGGCGCCGGCGAATCCCGTGGGGCGGTCGCAGCCTCGAGTGGCAGTGCGCGCTCGCCGCCGCCGTCGACAACTTCGCCGAGCACGCCCACGGTCGGCGACTGCTACGACTTCAGCGTCCTGGAGTGGGACGAGGCGGAGCAGGGATACAAGATCAAGCCGGGCGCGGATCGGGCGCCCTGGCGACCTCGTCATAGACGCGAGCTCGAACCTTCGCGAGCCCGTGCAGCTGCGTGCGAGCCAGTTCGTTTCGACAGTCCTAGCAGGAAGTGTGATCAGTGACCCAGATCGAAGCCCACTCCCACGACCACCCTGAGTTCCTCGCCCACCACTGGTCGACGCCGAAGCAGCAGTTCGAAGCGGGCAAGCTCGGGATGTGGCTCTTCCTCGCCACGGAGATCCTCCTCTTCGGCGGTCTGTTCTGCGCCTACGCGATCTGGCGCTTCATGAATCCCGGACATGTTCAGGTTCGGCAGCCAGTTCCTGGACACGACGCTGGGCGCGATCAACACCGCCGTCCTGATCGCGAGCAGCCTGACCATGGCGATCGGCGTGACGATGGCCCAGCAGAATCGTCGGCGGGAGCTGATCATCTGTCTGGTGCTGACGCTGATGGGGGCGATGGGCTTTCTCGTCATCAAGTACTTCGAGTACTCGCACAAGTTCCACGAGGGGTACTTCCCGGGAATTCGGTTCTACGAGCGACCGCATCAGTCGGGGACGTGGGATGAGGCCCTGGGGGTCGCGGGGATCACTGCCACGCCGATCGATACGAGCCGCACGGCGGCGACCGCCTCCGATCTGGGACTGCCGAGCGAGCTTCCGGTCGAGACGTCGACGGTGGGACCACCGTCCGATGCGCCGGCCGGACTGAACGTCGTGGTGCTCCAGGAGATGGAGGCGCAGCGCGGCGAAGGGAATCAGGATTCGGTGATCGGGGTGATCGAGGAGGAGGTGCGCGAGCACGACGCGGGCGCGAACGAGCATTCGGAGGTCGTCCATCCGCTGCAGGATCCCAACCGCCCGGCCAATGCCCACATGTTCTTCAACATCTACTTCATGATGACCGGGCTCCACGGCATCCATGTCATCCTCGGCGGCCTCGTCATCATTTGGCTGATCATCAACACCGCCCGCGGCAAGTTCAGCTCGGAGTACTTCACACCGGTCGATCTGGGGGGACTGTACTGGCACGTGGTCGATCTGATCTGGATCTTCCTCTTTCCGCTCTTCTATCTGATCTAGCAGCCCGCACTCATAGGGCGAAGCACTTCTTGAACGGACTGCCAGGTGTACGCAGTTCCAGGCACCGATGAGTCGCTCTACGAGGCATCCACTAGGCATCTACAACATGGCCAATCATCCGACACATGAAACGTCGACCGCTGAGCACGGTGAGTCCCACGGTCCCGGGCATGTCGTCCCGGTCAAGCTGCTCGTCGCTACCGGCGTGATGCTGCTGATCCTGACCGTCATCACGGTAGAGATCTCCCGATTCCACTTCGGCCCGGCGAACATCTTCGTCGCGCTGCTCATCGCCGGTCTCAAGGCGACGCTGGTCGTCCTGATCTTCATGCACCTGCGATGGGATCGGCCGTTCAACAGCTTCATCTTCGTGGCCTCCCTGTTCTTCGTCCTGCTCTTCATCGCGTTCACCCTGACGGATTCCTACGAGTACCGGTCCGACAAGGTCGCTGGGAATGCGAAGGACGTGCAGCAGCGTCTGGTCGAACTGAGCACCGAATGAGCGCCGCGGCTCCGTTGGCCGACGGCAAACGTACGCCCTTTGCCGACCGCGGGGAGGAGTTCTCGGCGGGCCGGTTCGGCATGCGGCTCCTGCTCGCCTCGCTGGCCATGCTCTTCGCGGCCAGCATCATTGGGTTCCTCGTCATCCGGTTGAGCGGCTCCAGCTGGCCCCGGAATCTCCCGCCCCTCCCCCCGGTGCTCTGGGTGAGCACGGCGCTGCTCCTCCTGAGCAGCGGAATCGTCCAGTTCGGCCTCGTCAGCATTCGGCGTGACGATCGCGCGGTCTTCAAGATGTCTATGGTCGCCACGCTCGTGGCCGGCGTGCTCTTCTTGCTGCTGCAGGGGCTCGCATGGTGGGCGTGGCTGCAGGCGCTTGGCCCGCTGGCGGAAGAAGGCGAAGGCGCGAGGTTCGCACTGAGCGGCTTCTACGTGCTGACCGGCGTCCATGCGCTGCACGTGATCGGCGGTCTGGTGGCCCTGAGCATCGTGACGCGAAACGCCCGGCGGGATCGCTACACGCCGGATGATCACGGAGCCGTCCACTACTGCGCCATGTATTGGCACTTCCTGGACGGGGTCTGGCTCCTGCTCTTCATCCTGCTCCAGGTCGGCCTCTAATCGAGCCGCCTGCTGCTCCTTGCGGCTGAGCAGCTCAAAGCACTCTCTCAGTGCGCAGTCAGCTTCCGTCCAGCGGAGCTTCCTCCGATCGCTGTCCCCCGAGCATCGTCCCCTTGTGCTGCTCGCCGTGGCGCTTGAGGTGCCGGAAGGCAGCCAGCTGGCCGTCGACTTTCCGGTACGTGAAGACCATGCGCGAGTTCCCCACGTCGATGAGGTCCCCCTCCTCCAACACTCTCGGTGCGCCCAATCGCTCCCCGTTGACGAGGGTTCCGTTGGCGCTGTGCAGATCCGCCGCGACGTAGCCTCCGGCCTTCAGGTCAAAGCAGATCGAGACGTGCTCGCGCGAGATCTCGGGATCCGTGAGCTGGATCGTGCATGACTCTCCGCGCCCGATCGTGTCGGCGCCCGGTCCCAGCGGATAGGAGTAACGGGGCAGGCGGTTCTCCTGGCCCGCAATCGACAGTACGACGATCGAAGGAGTTTGGCTCTCCCGCTTCTTGCCCCACAGCGCCATGATGCTTCTCCGTCTTCGAGCGGCGCGACGAGTCCTGGATCATGATACCCCGAATCACTCTGCCTTCACTCGATCGCGCCGCCGATTGAGCGAGCCTGGATCTCGTGGGCGAGCAGCCGATCGCCATCGAAGAGGAAGCGGCCATCGAAGTACTGTCGCTCCAGAAGCAGGGGCATCCAGATCGAGTCGTCCTCCCACATCTGGTCGTAGGGAATCGCGTCGATCGACGTCCAGATCGGCGCTGCCTCCTCGGTCTCCTGCGGATCGCCGTCGCAGTCTTCGGCCCGAAAGACGTAGCCGTGGATGGACAGCCCGTCGAGGAACTGGAAGCGCAACTCTCCCGCTTTCGAGACCTCCTGCGGCGTGACTACAAGCTCCTCCTGGACTTCCCGAATCGCGCACGCCAGTGGCGTTTCCCCGGCGTCGATCCGACCTCCGGGGCCGTTGATCTTCCCGGCGCCGAGCCCTCGCTTCTTGCGGATCAGCAGGATGCGCTCGTGGCGGATCACGAAGAGCAGCGTCGCCCGCTCCCTGGGCGTCCAGATCGTCCAGTCGATGTGCTCGAGCTTCATGATCCCCTCAGGTCGATCACGGCCAGCGAAGCGCCGCTTCTACAATCCGCTCGTCCCGTTCCCCGGTCCCTCGTGCCTGCTCATGCTCATCTTCCTCATCGCGCTGATCTGCTTGTTACTCATTGCCGGAGCTCTCGTCGCATTCTTGTTGCACGAGCCCAGGAAGAGTCGACGGATGCGGCAAGGCCAGTGCACGCGTTGCGGCTACGACATGCTCCATCTGGAGCATACCACCTGTCCGGAATGCGGCCACCGCTGGGAAGACGACTAGAGCCGTTTCCAGTTCGAGAAGCTGGTGGACGGGAAAGGGCACGAGCAGCCGTCACTTCTTGACGGCCTTGGCCAGCCGTTTCACGTCATCGGCGATCGTGAAGATCTTGTCCATGCGGGTCATCTTGAAGACCGCTCGCAGATCATCGCGCAGGCCGAAGAGCACGACCTGGGCGCCCTCAGCCTTCGCCTGATTGCGCATGGTCACGCACGAGCCGAGCCCGGCGCTGTTGATGTAGGTGACGTCGGAGAAGTCCAGGACCACATGGCGGATGCTCCCGCTCGCCGACTGGAGCTCCGACTCGATCATCTGTGCGACGATCGGTCCTTCCCGCTGGCCGATGTTGGGTCCGACGAGTCGTGCGGTCACTACGTGCCCGTCCACACGCACGTGTGCGAAGAGCTGTCGACTCGCCGTGTCGTCTCCGGGCCATGCCATGGTCGTGGACCTCGGGCAGAGCGTACCACAGAAGCGAGACGCGGAGCGGAACGAGCCGTGAGGATCGAGTGCGGGCGTCTCCTGCGACCTGGTAAATTGGACGCCTGGCGCGCCTCCGATAACCGCTCCGCCGGCGATGATCGCGTGCCTTCGGCACCGGCCCATCGTATGCTTGAACCGACCGGGCGGTGAGCGTGACGTCGGCGCGGGCCCTCTCAGTGGAGCATCGATGACAGGTCTGGAGCGTCGAAAGCATCCCCGGCTCAGCTGTGGTGACGGCAACCTCAAGGCAGCCTTTCGACTGCACGACGGCAGCATTGGCCGGTTCGATGTCGTGGCCCGCAATGTCTCGCGCGGTGGCATCGCGTTCATGCACAGCAAGGCAGTCGAGCCCGGAGCCGACTGCGACCTGATCCTACCCACCCGCCACGGCGAGCTCATCGGAATTCGCGGAACGGTGCGCGCGTGTCGCAACGTCGGCATCATCCTGAAGGAGATCGGCGTGCAGTTCGACGAGCCGCTCGATGATGACTCGGTGGCGGAATTGGCGATCGTGGACCGCTGACGAATTGGAAGTCCTCTCCTCCCGGGAGAGGACGGTTCGTCCCCGCGTCTGCTCGCGGGGACGGGCCAGGTGAGGGCGAATCCACGTCGCGTGTCGGCAGCGAGCTTGATCGGTCCGCGCTCGATCGACGCGCAGACGCGCTGAGCTGATCACGCGCCCATCGTCTTGCGCAGCCGACGGACCTCGCAGTCCTCCCTCACCCGGCTCGCTGCGCTCGCCGACCTCTCCCGGAGGGAGAGGTGACGGAGGAAGAAACTCCTCTCCCACCCGGGAGAGGACGGTTCGTCCCCGCGTCTGCTCGCGGGGACGGGCCAGGTGAGGGCGATTCCACGTCGCGTGTCGGTAGCGTGCTTGATCGGTTCGTGCTCGATCGCCGCGCAGACGCGCTGAGCTGATCACGCGCCGATCGTCTTGCGCAGCCGACGGACCTCGCAGTCCTCCCTCACCCCGGCTCGCTGCGCTCGCCGACCTCTCCTCGGGGGGAGAGGTGGGTGGGGAATGTCGTCTTCTCTCATCGCGGTCCTGCTCGCGATCTGATTCGACCGGCGAGCAGGTCGGCCATCGGGGCGGTGATCTCCATCTTTTCGAACAGGATCTTCATCACCGCGGTGATGGGCGTGGCCAGGATCATGCCGACGATGCCCCAGAGCATGCCCCAGAGGATCAGCGCGAGCAGGATGACGACCGGATGCAGGTCGAGCGAGTATCCCATGATGCGGGGTTCGATGAAATTGCCGATCGCGAACTGGATCGCGCCGGGGATGGCGATGGCCAGGATGGCGACCGTGGTGGAGATGTTCGGGCTCATCAGGACCACCGGCAGAGGCAACAGCGTCGCCACGAGGGAGCCCAGGCTCGGAATGAAGTTGAGCAGGAACGCGAAGACACCGAAGACCAGTGCCAGATCGATGCCCAGCAGCGACAGCGTCACGCCCACCAGAATGCCGGTGACTCCCGAGGTGAGCACCTTCGTCCCGAGATAGCGCTTGACGCGCTCCTCCACCTCCGTCCACACATCGCTCACCCGAGAGCTCGATCGCTTCCCGATCAGGAGGAAGAAGACGAAGATCAGCACGAGCAATCCCTTGGACAGGATGTCCATGATCGCGTTGGTCGTGCCCAGCAAGAAACCCCGAATGGTCCCCTCGGGAAGAAGCGAGCTCGCGGTGAGCGGTCCTTCCACCTTCTCGCCGAAGACTTCGGCGGGGAGGGCCGCCTGAACTCGCTGCACGAGCGCCGCCAGCTGCTCCTGGTACGCGCCGAGGTTCTTGGTCATCTGCCCGACGGACATCGAAATGAGCAGCCAGACGAGACCGAGGAAGAGCGCGGTCAGAAGCAGCGTGGCCAGCAAGGCCACGGATCGCGGGGCCCGGAGATAGCGCATCTGCACGTCGATGAGTGGGGTCAGGGCCAGGGCGAGCAGCAGAGCCAGCACGAATGGGAGCATCACCGGCCGCAGCCAGTAGAGAGCGCCTCCAGCCGCGATTCCCGTCAGCACCAGGAGGCACACGGTCTGGACCCGCGGCAAGTTCTCCAACGGCGCTATCTTCGTCGGTCCGTCTGCGTTCATGCCACCTCGTCGATCGTCCCCGCCAATGATCGTGCGCACTATCGTGGCTGCCGTCGCGATCGTCAATCGCCGATCAGGACGGCGCGGCCTCGATGCTTGCGCCGCACTCCGGGCAGCGATCACCGGTGGTCAGGTAGAGCAGGTACTCGCACTGCGGACAGCGCGGCTCTTCGACGCGGATGTCGAAGCGGAGGTTGCACGCGCTGCACCGCGACTTGCCCACCGCGAGCTCCTGCTTCTTCCGGCAGCGCGGACAGACGATGCTCAGCGTCATGAGCGACCCCGCTCGCACCCCGACCTCGCCGCGCCGGTTCAACGCGGCCAGCACGACGACGGCCACCGTGGCGCAGCCGGTGGCGATGCCGAAGGCCGCGGCGAAACGCTGGAAGAGGGGCTCCATCAACCCACGTTCGAAGAAGACGAGAACGTTGACGCAAACGGCCAGTGCGACTCCGCTGGCAATCGCCGCCACTCGCACCCAGCGCTGCAGGCCCTTGAGCGGCGCAAGGCACATCATGTTGGCGTGGGCTGCGACCGCTCCCAGCGACGAGAGGAGACAGATCAGCTCCTCCTCCAGGGGCGACCACCGGGGAGTCCAGCTGGCCACGATGACGAGCGCGGCCGCGACCGCAATTGCGATCACGCCGGCCCATCGCCAGAGACGGCGAATGAACCGCGCCGTGCCGAGGACGGCGACGCTCGCCAGCGCGCCGAAGCCGCCGATCGTCCAGCCGGTTGCCGCCCAGGGCCAGTACCCCGACCAGCTCCCGGTATTCACAGGAAAGAGCCGCCACGTGTAGGTCAGGAGCACCGACCAGGGCGAGGATCGTCGTGCACAGTCCAATCCAACCGGCAAGCCGAGTCGAGGGTGCGCCGAGCAGGGCCGCGTAGATGACGGTCGGCAATGCCGGCCATGCCCGCGAAGAGCATCGACATCGCCATCGACTCGTCCACGCGACTGCCGGAACCAAGGGGGATCCAGATCAGGCCGAGGGCCAGCAGGAACTCGACCATCACGATCGACATGCCGAGAAGCCCAGCGGGGCGTGTTCGCTCGCGGTCGATGAGCTTCGTGAGCAGCAGCAGGAGCAGCGCCGCCGCCGCTGCCGCGAGGCCGGTGAACATGACCCGGACCATGACCTCGTCGATCGCCAGCAGCGCGGCCATGATCCCGGCTGCGGCAGCAAGGCCGAGCGACCACAGCATCAAGCGGAGGATGAGCTGGCGGATCTTGATGGAACGCTCCGGTCCGGCCGCGTCCGACGCTCGGGGTTGCCGATCTCGGCCACGAAGCGCCGTTCAACCTCTGCTACCGTAGCAAGGGATGCAGCTTCATCAATCGACCGAACTCGACTCCTTTCTGGAACTGGTGAGATCCCGGCGCGCCACCCGGGACTACCGACCCGATCCGCTGCCCGAGGGCGTGCTGGACCGGCTGCTCGAGGCGGCCCGCTGGGCGCCCAGCGGCTACAACCTGCAGCCGACGCACGTGGTCGTCGTGACCCAGCCCCAGCAGCGGTCTGCCCTGCAGCGAGCGTGCATGGGCCAGCGGCAGGTCGGCGAAGCGCCAGCCACCGTGGTCTTCTTCGGCGATCGGGAGGTGGCGAGCCGCAACTTCGAGACCGTGCTGGGCGCGGACCACGCGGCCGGCGCCATCGATGCGGACTACGAACGACTGCTGCGCCGGTATGTCCCGCTGGCATTCGGCGTCGGCCCGCTGGGGTTGAGCTGGCTCGTCAAGGCGACGCTGATTCCGCTCGCCGCATTCGTGGCACCGATCCCGAGCTTCCCGGCTGTGCACCGCCAGTACTGGTTGGCCAAGCAGGTCTGCCTTGCCGCGATGAACTTCATGCTCGCGGCGAAGGCGGCGGGATTGGCGACCTGTCCGATGGAGGGCTTCGACGGCCGACGGGTTCGCAAGGCGCTCGGTGCGCCGCGATCCATGGTGCCCATCGTGGTGGCGACGGTGGGCTACGCCGCCACCGATCACGCCACGAAGACGCGCTTGCCCCTCGAGCAGATGGTGCACCGGGAGAGGTGGTGAGGGCGTCACTGCCAGCCGATGGGCTGGTAGCCCTTGTCGCGCAGGCACTGCTCGACGAAGCGACGGGTGGCCTCGTCGGGCACATCGATGATCAGCGACTTGGCGGCTCCCGCCGCAGCGCCTCCGGCCGCGCCGGCTGCGGCGGTGGTGCCCACGTTGCCCCGAACCGCTCCGACCGCGGTGCCAACGGCCGCGCCGCCGACGGCGCCCGTTGCCGTGCTGCGCGCGGCCGGGCCTGCCGGGCCCGCGAGGCCGGGGTACTGCGCCGCGAGCTTCAGGCACGCGTCGATGTCTGCTTGGGCGACGGCGGGTCCCACACTATTCAAATGCGGATTCGGATAGAGGACCGGGCGCTTGGCCATCGAGCAGCTTCCGAGAAACGACGCTCCGCTGAGCGCAAGCCAGAGCAGTGACCAATTGCGACCGTGCGTCATGGTGTCCTCACCGGTGCCCCTACTCGTAGCGCTGACCGCGGTGATCGATCCACCCTTCGGCATGACGCCCCTCCGGGTCGTGGTGCGTCCAGTGCAGGACACCGCCCCGATCGTTCCATTCGTATTGACCGAGAACCTGGACCGCGTCCCCCTCGCGTAGGGGCACCCGAGGCGCCAGGTCCAGGTTGTGGGTGATCAGCACGGTATGACCATCGCTCATGCGGATGATGAATCGCTGGTGCGCCGATCCCTCCCGGTCGTCGGGAAGCGTCTTCTCCACGACACCGTCCACCTCCACCATGAACCCAGATCGCTCTCGGGCAAAGGCGTCCGCGATGATTGCAGCGCCATCTGCGCCGACCGCGGTGGCGGATGACGAGGATCGCTGGGCAGCCGGACGGCCGGAAACCGTGCCACCCTGCATCCGATCGTAGAGGTGCTTACCGCCGTAGAGCGCGGCCAGGAGGAGCAGGGCCAGAAGAGTGCGAACGACTCTGGAGGGGGTCGTTCTCATGGCGAAGCCGCCCTCGTCGGCATGTCCCCCATCGGGTCAGCGGGAAACATCGCATGCCACGCGAACCACAGCGCGTAGTCTGCTCGCACGGGCAGGGAAGGATCGCCGGCGGTCACGTCCACCGTGCCGGCGCCGGGCGCGAAGTCGAAGATCACCTCGGTGCCACCCTGCACCACCGAGCACGGCCCCGACTTCTGACAGAGCGATTCGATCGACGAGTTCGGATAGACGCGTCGCTCTTCGCCGACCGTGACGGCCACCACGCGCTCGAACGCCGCCGGCCCGCCGGGCGGCGGCAGCGGCTCGATCGGGAAGAGGATCCTCCCCAGGTGGAAGTACTCGTCGGGATCGCCCTTGTTGTACCGCTTCTTCGCCATCGAGGCGAGGCGGCCCACGACGGTCGTGTCCGGATGATCGCTCAGCCACTGCTCCCAGCTCACCAGCACCGCCGGTACCGTCACGAGTGAACGACCAACCGCCGGTCCACTGATCGCCCGCCCCAGCAACTGGGACCAGAGACTCGCCGAACCGTCGTTGCGCGAGGGTCCCGTGACCGCTCCGGCCTCGGGCGAGGCTCGATCGTACAACAGCATGTTCCCGTTGTAGACCAGTCCGCTGACGCCGAACCAAAGCTCCTTCCCGTCCAGCGAGCGCTCGAACACCATCACGCTGTCGCACGGCCAGTGGTAGGTCACCGCAATCGGCCGCCCCCCGAGCGTGTCGTGGATCACCTCGTGCACGTTGAGCACGGACAGCGGATAGGCCCTGGCCTCGCCGTCGAGTTCGATGCCGACCACGCGATCCAGCGGAACGAGGTACTTGCCAAGCTCAGGACGCAGCGGCGCCACTTCGACGCCGATTAGCACGGGTGGATCGTCCATCGGATGGACCATGTCCCGGTTCCGCATCGCGGGAACGACCAGGCTGCGGGGCACGGCGAGATTGGTCAGGTCGAACCCGTACGTCTCGATGTCTTGGCCGTCGCCGAGCGGTCGGTCGTTGAGGCGCATCACGGCTGGCAGGAGTGCCCAGACGGCCAGGGCCAGGGTGATGACCCCGGCGAGCACCAAGACCCAGCCTCCTCCCCAGAAGGTCATCAGGCGGCGGGAGCTCGGCGGGTAGGCGGTCATCCAGCTCACGGCAGGGAGACGATCGATCCCGTGAGCGGCGGTTGGCTCACAGCGGTCACCGCGCTGCTCCCGAGGCCTTCGACGCCGTCCGTCCGGGTCACCGCGATGGCGGCGCCAGGACCGCGATCGGCGACCAGAATGCACAGCAGCAAGCCCAGGTAGACCAGGCTGGCCCTGAACACTCGTCGTGCGCCGAAATCATTCGGAGCGGCGCAGAACGCCAGGCTGCGCCGAAGCAACCAGGTACCCAGGAGCAGCGAGCAGACGCAGAAGATCCACCCCGCCAACCCCGTCACCAACCCCAGCATGCCGATCAGCAGGAGGGGGAAGCTGGTGAACGCGACGACCTGGCCGGTGAGGACGCCGTCGGCATCGGCGTTGGGCAGCATCATGAAACCGCCGCGGGCGTAGTCCTCGCGGTAGAGCCACGCCAGGGACAGGAAATGGGGCAGCTGCCACACGAAGAGCAATGCCGCCAGCAGCCACGCTCCCCACGTGAGCGATCCGGAGGCGCCCACCCAGCCGATCATGGGTGGAATGGCGCCGCACACCGCGCCGAGCAACGTGTTGAGGGTCGTTCGAGTCTTGAGCGGCGTGTAGAGCACGACGTAGAGGAGCAGCGTGAGCAGCGCCAGCGCCGCGGCCCCGAGATTGACCACCGCGGCCAGCAGCGAGAGACCGGCGTACGCCAGCGCGATCGCCACGACGAGCGCATGGCGCAGCGAGATGGCTCCGGACGGCAGCGGTCGGCAGCGGGTGCGGTGCATTCGCCGATCGCGATCGACCTCCAGCATCTGGTTCAGCGTGTTCGCGCTGCCCGCCACGAGCGCGGTGCCTACTGCCGTCCAGAGCAGTCGCCAGAGGTCGGGCGACGCCGGTGAGGCGAGCAGGAATCCGGCGGCGGTGCTGAGCACCACCATCGAGCTCAGTCTCGCCTTGGTCAGCTGCAGATAGCACCGCAGAAGACCAGGCGAGATCGCGCCGATCGAGGTGGCCGCAGAGACGTCAGTTGGGGACGGGGCGACCGGCATGGGTTGACTGTGCAGAAGAGGGAGGCGATTCGTCCTTCCTGGAAGGGAATCGCTCGACCGAGGAGTGGTGGACGCGTCGACTTCGTGATTTTCGTCACATACTATCGGCCTCCGGAAGCGCGGTCCATGCCTGCCTTCTCCCTCTGGCAACGGAGCGACCCCTGATGTCCGACCGAGCCTCCCCGTCCGGTGCTGCCGGGCACGTGCTGGTGGTCGCTCTTGGAACCACCGTCTTCATGTGGGCGGCGCTCTACGTGCTGGCCATGCCCGCATTCGCGGCGTCGGTGTGGGTGCTCGCGGTCGTGGCCGCGGGCACGATTCTCGCGGGCGGCTTTGCGGCCGGTCGGCTCGCCGGAGCGTCCTGGGGCGGCGGGGGGCGGATCGGACTCATCGTCGGCCTGATCAACCTGCTCATCCTGGGAAACCTGCTCGGCGGGAGTCAGCCGGGCGAGGTATTCCTGTCTGCGCTGTGGTGGATTCTCGGCTTCATCGTCGCCGCGGTGGTGCTCGCCGGGGCTGGTGCGGCGCTCGGTTCCTCCGGAGGGCGGCGCGAGGCCGTCGCGTTCGATTGGACCGGCGCTCTCGCGCTCGTCACCGCGTTCACGACGCTCCTGCTGCTGATTGCGGGAGGCATCGTCACCGGTCTGGAGGCGGGGCTTGCGGTTCGAGGCTGGCTGACAGCGAATGACTATCCGCTTCTGCTCTTCCCGCTGCGCTTGATGCAGCAAGACGAGGGCGTGTTCGCCGAGCATGCGCACCGCTTGTGGGGGCTGCTGGTGGGGCTCAGTGCGATCCTGCTCGCAGTCCGGCTCTGGCGGGTGGAGCCGCGGCGCTGGGTGGGCTGGCTGGGCGTGGTCATTCTGCTGGCGGTGATCGTGCAGGGAACGCTCGGGGGAACGCGGGTGACCGAGCAGAGTCTGGTCCTTGCGATCCTCCACGGCATCTTCGGCCAGCTCGTGTTCGCGACGATGGTGGCCCTGGCCGTCGTTGCCTCGAGCGCCTATCGCGGGTCCTCGGCGCCGAGCCTTCGTCGCACGGCGAAGACCGACCGCTTCATGACCACGCTGCTCGTCGGCCTGCTCGTTGCGCAGCTGTCCTTCGGCGCTCTCTACCGCCACCTGCACGCCCATCCCGAACTTGGCAAGGCGCTGCTCCACAGCGCTCTTGGGATGCACATTCTCATGGCGACCGTCGTGATCACCGTGGCCGTCTTCGCCGGTGGACGCGCGAGCACCCTGTACGCGCAGCCGGCACTCAAACGGTGGGGGCTGGCCGTGCTCGTCCTCGTGTCGGTCCAGCTGGTGCTGGGCATCGGGGCGCTGACGGTCGTCATGCTGCGGCGCGACGAAGCGACCATTCCGCTTGGCGAAGTGATCATGACCACGGCCCACCAGGCGGGCGGCGCCGTGCTCCTGGCCACGGCCACCGCGCTGGCCGTGTGGATGCGTCGTCTGCTCCAGGTCGAAGAGCGCCCGGCCGATCACGTGCCGGCGGCTGTGATTGCCCGCTGAGCGAAGGCGTCGGATCGACGGATTCCGGGGCGACCGTCCTTCAGGTCGGCCGGCAGCGCGAGTCTCGCCGGGTGCGGGAAAGCGCTGGCCGCGAGCGGAACCAATCAGTACGGGCAAGGTCCCCACGCCACGATGACCCCGACCAAGTCGCTCACGTCGACGATGCCGTCATCGTTGAGATCGGCGGACGGATCATCGGTCCCCCAGGCCACGATGATCGCGACCAGATCGGTCACGGCCACCTGCCCGTCCCCGTCGATGTCGGGCACGCACAGGTTGACGATCCAGCCGCCGACAAAGGCGTTCGTCCCGATGATGATGTTGCCGTTGGCGCTGATCGCTTGACACGCGTCGAGATTTGGCGGCAGCTCCATGACGCCTCGCTCCATCAGGTACTCACGCAGACTGACTGTGGGTCCTCCGTTGGGCCGGATCCACGCCAGCAGCGCGAGCTGGAGGCGGTCGTAGCCCACGATCGTTCCGTCGTCCGCGATGTCCACCGCCGTGCCGATCCAGTCGCGGTTGATCGTGCCGAAGAGCTCGATCTCCTCGCCCTCGACCAGCTTGAACGCCTTGTTGTTCCACTCCCCGAGCAGAGTCGTGCCGTCGTCGCTGATGCCGGCGACCTCGCCGCGGACATCGCCGTTGGGCGGGTCGAGCAACTGACCCGAACCGTCAGCGCTCCAGATCGCGGGCGTGCGGTCGAAACTTCCCTGGGCGAACCCGCCCAGCAGATTGCCGTCCCCCGAGACGGCTGACGCACGGTTGGCGCCATCGCCGAGGAGTTCCATCGCCACCATGCCATTCCCCGGGGTCCAGCGGAATGCGTATGCGTTGCAGCCATCCTGCCACCCCAGCCCGACGGCGACGCTCCCATCGCCCGAAAGATCGTAGGGGCTGCTCAGTCCTCCCCCGCACACATCTGGGTTCTCGAGTGTTCCAATACTCTGCCAGCCGTCTTCGGCGGTCCAGATCGCGGCGACCGAATCCATAGCCATCTCGTCGGCGATCGAACCGAGGATGATGGTTCCATCGTCGGATACGGCCACCGCGCCGAGGCCTCCGAGGTCCGTGTAGCCGTCTGCCTGGGACCAAAGGTAGCCACCCCCGCCGTCGAGCATACCGACGACGTGTTTCCCGTCGGGCGTGAGGTCACTGGCATTGAAGGACTGGTCGAGAAACTCGAACTTGACGAGTTGAGCCGAAGCCAAGCTTGTCGCGGCGAGGCTCAGCGAGATTCCAACGAGCATGTGCATTGCGGTCATGAGTAGTGAATGTCCAATGTGGTTGTGATTGGGAAAGAACGATGTCATCCAGGATCAGGGACAGGCCCCCCACGCAACAATGACACCAACCAGATCGCTGACGTCGACGATCCCGTCCTCGTTGAGGTCGGCACTCGCATCGTCGCTCCCCCACGCCACGATGATCGCCACCAGATCGGTCACCGCCACCTGCCCATCACCGTCGATGTCGGGCACACACAGGTTGACGATCCAGCCGTTCGCGAAGAAGTTGTGTCCGATGATGATGTTGCCGTTGGCGCTGATCGCCTGACACACCCCGAGCGCCGGCGGCAGCCCGGTCGCGCCCAGACCCAACAGGTACGAACGCAGATTGACCGCAGGCCCTCCGTTGGGCCGGATCCACGCCTGTCGGCTGAGCCCCTGGTAATCGAAGCCCACGATCGTGTCGTCGTCGGCGATGTCGTACGCCGCATTGACCCAGGCGGCGATGACCGCGTCGAAGATCTCGATCTCCTGGCCCTCGACCAATTTGAACGCCTTGCCGTCCCACTCCCCGAGCAGGATGGTGCCGTCATCGCTGATGCCGTGCACCTCACCGAGGACGTCGCCGTTGGGCGGATCGAGCAACTGCCCCGAGCCGTCGCCGCTCCAGATGGCCGGCGTGCGGCTGAAGCTCCCCTGGGCGAAACCGCCGATCAGGTTCCCGTCTCCCGACACGACCGACGCGCGGTTGCCGCCGTTCGCGAGGAGCTCCAGCGGGACCATCCCCGTCTCGGCCGTCCAGCGGAAGCCGCTTGCGTTACAAACATCCGTCCAGCCCAACCCGACGGCGACACCGCCATCGGCCGAGAGCTCGTACGCGCTGCTGCTGCTGCCGCAGCTTGTGCCGGTGCCGTCGAGCGTCCCGAGACTCTGCCATCCGCTTTCGGCGGTCCAGATGGCCGCAACGTCTTGCGGCGCAGACCCCGTCGTCGATCGTTCCGAGGACGACGGTTCCATCATCGGACACGGCCACAGCGCCGAGACCCCCGATGAGCGTGTACCCGCCGTCCCGTGACCAGACGTACCCTCCGCCGCCGATGGCGTCACCGACGACGTACTTCCCGTCGGGCGTGAGGTCATTGGCACTGAGGGACTGGTCGAGAAACTCGAACTTGACGAGTTGAGCCGAAGCCAAGCTTGTCGCGGCGAGGCTCAGCGAGATTCCAACGAGCATGTGCATTGCGGTCATGAGTAGTGAACATCCAATGTGGTTGTGTTTGAGAAAGAACGATGTCATCCAGGATTAGGGACAGAAGTGGCCGCCGCCGCTGGCGAGCAGACCAACGACATGCTTCCCGTCGGGCGAGAGATCCAGGGCGTTGAAGGTTCCTTCGAGGAACTCGAACTTGGCGAGTTGCGCCGACGCCAAGCCGGTGCAGGCCAAGCTCAACGAGAGTGCAATCAGACTGGGCCGGGCGGTCATGTGGTCGATCCTCCAGAGATCGGTTGTGATCGGACGAAGTTGACGCGGCGGCGTGTCAGCCGGCATCTCACACACCACCAGGCGCAACCAGTCAATACGGGCACGGCCCCCACGCCACGATCACGCCGACGAGATCCGTCACGTCGACGATGCCGTCTTCATTGAGGTCGGCGTTCGCATCGTCGGTGCCCCACGCCACGATGACCGCCACCAGATCAGTCACGTTCACCTGGTTGTCGCGGTTGAGGTCGGGCACGCACAGGTTCACGATCCACCCGTTTGCGAAGACGTTGTGACCGATGATGATGTTGCCGTTCATGCTGATCGCCTGACAAGAATCCAGCGTCGGTGGCAAGTTCTTGACGCCCAGATCCGCCAGGTAGGAACGAAGATTGACCGCTGGACCGCCGTTCGGTCGAATCCACGCCACGGTCCCGAGTCCCAGGTGGTCGAAGCCGACGATCGTTCCGTCGTCCGCGATATCCACTGCGGCGCCGGCCCAGCCGGCAACGACCATGTCGAAGATCTCGATCTCCTGGCCCTCCACCAACTTGAAGGCCTTGAGGTCCCACTCCCCGAGCAGGATCGTGCCGTCGTCGCTGATGCCGTACACCTCGCCTTGGACGTCGCCGTTGGGTGGATCGAGCAGTTGACCCGAGCCGTCCGCGCTCCAGATCGCGGGCGTGCGGCTGAAGCTTCCCTGGGCGAAGCCGCCGATCACGGTCCCGTCTCCCGAGACAGTCGATGCGCGGTTGCCTCCGTTGGCGAGGAGCTCCATGGGCACCATCCCTTCTTCGGCGGTCCAACGGAATGCGGTGGCTTGACAAACCTCCCGCCAGCCCAGTCCGACGGCGACCGTGCCATCGGCCGAGAGTTCGTATCCGGCGCTGCTGCCTCCGCACGTCGTACCGGTGCCGTCAAGCGTCCCGAGGCTCTGCCAGCCGTCCTCGGCGGTCCAGATGGCCGCGACGTCCTGTGGTGCGACGCCGTCGTCGATCTGACCGAGGACGACGGCCCCATCGTCCGACACGGCAGTCGCGCCGAAACCTCCGATGAGTGTGTATCCGCCTTCCCGCGACCAGATGTAGCCGCCGCCGCCGCTGGCAAACGTGGCGGTACCGACGACGTACCTCCCGTCGGGTGTGAGATCGACTGCAGATGCATGTCCTCGAGGAACTTGAAGCTGACGAACTGTGCCGAGGCCAGGCTCGTGGCGGCGAGGCTCAGCGAGATTCCAATGAGCATCCGGTTCTTGGTCATGAGGAGTGACTTTCTGAAAGGGACTGTGATTTGGAAGGACCGGAGATGTGTTAGTAAGGGCACGGCCCCCACGCCACGATCACGGCAACCAGGTCACTCACGTCGACGATTCCGTCGTCATTGAGGTCGGCGGCTGCATCATCACTTCCCCATGCCACGATGATCGCCACCAGATCGGTGACCGCCACCTGGCCATCACCGTCGATGTCCGGCGCACAGGTTGATGATCCAGCCGGTGCCGAAGTAGTTCCAACCGAGAACGATGTTGCCGTTGGCGCTGATCGCCTGAGTGACGTTGAGGGCGGCTGGCACACCAGCGGTGCCCAGACTCAGCAGGTACGAACGAAGATCGACCGCTGGCCCGCCGTTGGGTCGAATCCACGCCACGGCCCCGAGCGACAGGCGGTCGTAGCCAATGATCGTTCCGTCGTCCGCGATATCCACTGCGGCGCCGGCCCAGCCGGCAACGACCGTGTCGAAGATCTCGATCTCCTGGCCCTCCACCCATTTGAAGGCCTTGAGGTCCCACTCCCCGAGCAGGATCGTGCCGTCGTCGCTGATGGCGCGCACCTCACCTTGGACGTCCCCGTTGGGCGGATCGAGCAGCTGACCCGAACCGTCCGCGCTCCAGATCGCGGGCGTGCGCCTGAAGGTTCCCTGGGCATAGCCGCCGATCAGCGTCCCGTCTCCCGAGACCGCCGCCGCGCGGTTGGAGCCGTTCGCCAGGAATTCCAGAGGCACCATCCCCTCCTCGGCCGTCCAGCGGAAGCCGGTGCCGCTACAAACATTGGTATAGCCCAGCCCAACAGCGACACTGCCATCGGCCGAGAGCTCGGAGCCGCTGCTGCTGCTGCTCCCGCAGGTCGTACCGGTCCCGTCGAGCGTCCCGAGACTCTGCCAGCCATCTGCGGCGGTCCAGATGGCCGCGACGTCTTGCGGTGCGACGCCGTCGTCGATCGAACCCAAGACGACCGTTCCATCGTCGGACACGGCAAAAGCGGCGATGCCCCCGAGCGGCGTGTACCCGGCCGCACGGGACCAGAGGAAGGCGCCGCCGTTGCTGAGCACACCGACGACATGTTGTCCGTCGGGCGTGAGGTCAAGGGCGCTGAAGGTTTCCTCAAGGAGTTCGAACTTGACGAGCTGTGCCGAGGCGAGCGTGGTGACCGCCAGGCTGAGGGACGCACCGAGGAGAAGTGGTCGTACCGACATAAGGATCGAGCCTCCAGAGCGAGGGGTGATGGGGTATTCGTGAGGCGTGAATGGAGGGGCCGGTCTCTTGCGCACAACAACCACTACCGGCTCCGCCGTGAGCAGCAATCTCGGGTCGCGCACCTGCGGATGCCGTTCGTCACGGGCCGCAGGGATCGCTCGTGCAGTCAGTCCCCTCGATCCACTCCCCGTTCACCTGGTCGCACTCCGCGCTCGTGGTCACGGAGCAGTCCATCGGGCACGGTCCCCACTGTGTCAGCAACAGAATCAGGTCGTTCACGTCGACGATGCCGTCCGGAGCGCCGATTGGGAAGATGTCACACGGTCCGCTGCTGCCCCACGCCGAGATGACCGCAATGAGGTCGGTCACGTCGACCACGCCGTTTCCGTCGGCGCAGTCGCCCGGACAGCCGGGGCAGCATCGTCCGGTCGGTGCCGTGCACGGAACCGGCGTCCCGGTCTCGAAGTTCAACGTCCACTCCGCGAGTGTCCCGATATCGGGCGTGGTGGCGTCGTAGACGTGCAGCGTCCAGTCACCGCTGGCGTCGATCCCCTCGAAGACGCTCAGCGGAGAGCCGTTTGCGTCCAGGGGATTGATGACCCCGACCGTCGGGCGCCGCAGGTCACGTCACCGCCGTCGTCATCGAGCGTCACGTCCAGGTTCGGCGCCCCGTCGCACGTGGTGCGCCAGAGCACGGCGCTCGTCTGCGTCGGCTCGTGGGTCAGCGTGACCACCAGATCACTGATCCAGGAGTGGTTGATGGTGAGGTCGACGGTCAGCTTCCCGATCACCAGGGAGTCATCGATCGTGATCGTATCGCTCACGCCCTGGAGATCCCCGTCGGGGATGGGCAGCTCCGGCGCGCTCGTGGAGCTCGAGATCTCGCCATTCAGGTCGAAGCAGTCGGTTCCGAAGCCGAGATACGTCCCGCCCTCCTCGGCGCACTGCGACTCGCCGCGCTGGAAGCAGCTGCCGTCGGCAAAGCAGCACGCCCCCGGCTGGGAGCAGGTCACCGTGAACTCGTACTCCGTCGGGCAGGGGAGGAAGTCGAAGTTCGCCGGTGCAAACTCCATGTACCACGTGCCCGCCGACAGGTTCGCGAAGATCGAACTCGGCTCGCACGCCTGGGCGATCGCGAAGGTGACGAATTCGGTCAGTCCTGCGCAGGTGTCGACGCCGCCGGTGTTGTCGATCGTGAAGATCGCCGGGAAGCTGGTCTTCACAGACACCTCGACCAGCGCATCCTCTTCGAGCACCAGCTTGTACCAGTCGACGTCGCGCATGGATCCGTTCGAGGCAGCAGTCGAGCAGTACGTCTCGCCGCAGGAGATCGGTGTCATCGGATAGCTGAGGTTGGCACAGCTCGCGCAGAGCTCGATCGCGGTCGCGGCGCAGATCTGGTCCCACTGCGTGTCGCAGCAGAAGGAATCCATGCCGCAGATGACCAGCGTGCAGGCGGGGTCGTCGCAACCCGCCGTCGCCTGGGCCGTGCAGCAGCTGCTCTGGGCACCGACCGGCGCGTCGCAGCCGCCGTTGGTGGTGTCCTGGGGGATGCCGCAGTTGGGCTCGTCCTCCACCGTGTTCCCGGGGGCGCACTCGAAGACGCACGGCTCGCAGTCCACGGGGTTCTCGCACGCCGCGCCGTCGTCGTAGACGGACAGGGCGAAGTTGCCGGTCTGCTCGTTGAACCCGGTCACCAAGACGTAGTAGGTCCGCCCCACCTCCGAGCACCAGCTCGCCGTCGAGAGCAGGGAGTCCGTCTCGCACTCGTCATCGTTGTCCGTCACGCAGTACACGGGCTGGCACAGGTCGGGACACAGAACCACCGCTTCCGAGACGCAGATGTCATCCCAGAACACGTTGCAGCAGAACAGATCGACACTGCACACCAGGTCCTGGCAGGTCGAATCGTCACATCCCGCTCCGCCGTTCGGCGAACAGCAGCTGCTCGTGTTGCAGCTGCCGCAGTAGACCGTGAGCTGGGTGTCGAAATCGCCGCTCCCGGGCTGCACCGGATCACCGCTGCACGTCGTCGCCGTGATCGTGCTCCCGGTTCCGGTCACCGTGTACCAGACCCCCGGGGCGTTGATGAAGAGGTTGCAGAAGATGACCGAATCGACGCTCGCGAAGAGCGTCGAGCCCTCCGTCACCGAGGGGACCGCGACCGCTTCGGCGCCAGTGCAACTGTCGTTCCGGGGGATCACGCTCAGGCAGTCGAAGGTGGCGCACTCCGTCGCCTCACCCTGGAATACGCCGCCGGCATCTTCACAGCCCAGCGCGCTCGCATCGACGCACGTAAAGCCGGGAAAGCAGCACGCACCGGTCGGTGGAGGCGTGCAATCGGGCGGGTTGTCGCATGACGGGCCGTCGTAGACGGACAGCTCGAAATTGCCCTGCTCATCGTCGCCGTGGACGAGGATGAGATACTCGACCCCGACCTCCGAGCACCAGCTGACGGTGGACTGGAAGAAGAAGCCGCACCCATTGTCGTTGCCGCCAACGCAGCTCAGCGCCTCACAGGTGTTGCAGAAGATGCTCAGCTTCGAATTGAAGTCGGCACTGCCCGGCTGGACGGCATTCTGCGCACAGGTAGTCGCCGTGATGGTGTTGCCCGTCCCGGTGACCGAATACCACACGCCACCCACGGTGATGCTGGTCCCACACGCGGGACCGGCGGCTGGATCACTGCTCGCGCCCACCGTGGAGCCGGCGGTCACTGAGGGCACGAGAACAGGAATCGCCGAGCTGCAGTCGTCGTTCTGGGGACCGAGTGACGAGGCGGTCGCGAGAGCCAGGAGGGGCAGATTGACTATGAACATTCATATGAAACTAATGCGGTCCCAGAACCGGTTCAAGGAATTTCTTCACGATTCGTCGACATGCCAGAATCCGGGTGCGGTCCGCCGCTGGCGGTGAAGACGGTCTGGCTGGCCACCCCGGCTCCGACGGCTCCCGCCGTGTCCGGATCATCGCTTGGCAGCCGAGCACCATCGGGGCGTGAAGGCGGTGACCTTGAACCGGGGGGGGGCAGCGAGCGGTGAGGACGCAGGGTCAGATCACTCTCCGGGAGTCACCGGCTTGAGTGTCTCTTCCAGCGCGAGCAGCGCGTAGGTGGTCGCGAGCGGTGCTTTGCCCTCGAGCCAGCGGTCCGAGTCGTTCGTCCACGAGCCGTCCGCTTCTTGGCGGGCGAGCAGCGCGTCGATCAGCTCCTCGCGCCAGTTGTGCTGGATTCCCTGCTCGTCGGTGATCACCGTTTGCTGGGAAACGGAGAGGGCTCGAGCCACCGTGTGGTAGTAGTAGTAGAGCCCCTGGGTGCCGAGGCCTGGGTTCTCCTCGAAGGTCCAGTGGCGTCGAATCCAGTCGAACGCGGCGCGAACGCGGACGTCACCGGCGGACAGCCCGGCGTAGAGCATGCTCTTGAAGCCGGCGTAGGTCATCGAGCCGTAGCTTCGCAGCCCGCGGATGTGGCCCTCGGGGATCTCCTCTCCGTAGCGCCCCTCGCCGGCGTACTCACTGGCCATCGATTCGCCGCCGTTGGCCGGCGTGTAGACGAAGCCTCCATCTGTGCCGGCCCAAGAGGCGTGGTTCGTCTCCTTCAAGTTCTGCGTCCGCGACACGAAGGCCAGCGCCCGTTGGAACGCCGGCTCGTCCGGACTCAGCCCCGCGTCGTAGAGCGCGTCGAGCATCGTCTGCGTATTGGAGAGATCCGGCCGGCCGTGCTTGCCGTAGCCAGCGCCGCCGAACCAGTCCTGGCGCGGGCTCACACCCTCGCTCTGATCCCACTGCGCGGACTGGAGCCAGGCCACGGCGCCGGTGCGGTCGTCCTGCAGCTCGGGGTGATCGACGGTCGACAGCGCCATCACCACGATCGACGTCACGTAGTTGCTCAAGGCGCCGCCTTCGAACGATCCATCCGGCTTGCGGGTCGATTGCACGAACCGCAGCCCGCGCGCGATCGAATCGGAGTCCAGCTCGCTCGCGTCGGCCTGGGCCATGGCCTTGACCGCCATCGCGGTCACCGCCACCGCGATGGGTGAAACCTCTTCTGGCTTGTCGGTCGGGGCGCTCTGCACGTCGGTCATCCATCCGCCGCTTTCGCTCTGGCTGGCCCGCAGCGCGGCGAGCCCTCGCCTGATCGCCTCCCGCGCCCGTCGCTCGTGCTCGGGGCTGATGGGCGACTTCCCAAACTCCGTCGCAATCCGGTGCGATGGCGGCATCGGCAGGATGACCTGTTCGGGCAACGGCGGCAGATCGGACTCGGTGATCTTGTCCCCGTTCACCCGCTCGTCGAGCGGCTTCTGAGGAGGCTGAAAGAGCGAGCCGGCGGGGTCGGCGACGGTCTGCTGGCGCGAGCCGTGCGGGCTGCGGTCGATGTACCGACCAGGGCGACCAGGGCGAGCACCAGCGTCGAACGCATTGCGGTTCGAGTCATCGTGCGCATCGCGGGCTCCTTCGAAGAAGAGGGGTCAGTCTACTCCGCGCTCTGATCATCGTCGATGTCGCCGAACGACTTGCGATCGAAACGTCACCGCCCCGAGCGCGTGAGTATTATGTGGGTCATGGGCCGGTCGAAGAAAGCGGATGAGAGCGATCGGGTCGTTCCGCCTTCCCGGCTCGAACGCGGCGAGCGATATGCGCTCGAGAGCGAAGTGCCGAAGGCCCCACAACTCCCGGGCGAGGCGGTCACCGCCGCGAGCAGCGACGAGTTGATCGACCGGATCGCTTCGGATCTCGTCACCCACGCCGCCAACTGTGTGCGCCGCTTCGGCGACTTCCATCTGGCGCTGTCCGGCGGTGAGATCCTCGATCCACTCTATTGCCGGCTGATGTACGATCCCAACTATCGCGTGCTCCCGTGGCGACGGACCCATCTCTGGATGGTGGACGAGCGCTGCGTTCCGGATGCCGACCCGCGCAGCCGCTTCCGGCAGATCAGCGAGACGATCGTCGATCACGCTGACATTCCGCCGGATCAAGTGCATCCAATTCCCGTTGCTTCCCGCGCCGCGGACAGCGAGTACGAGTCGCGGCTGAAGGAAGCGCTGGCGTGGCGGGAGAAGGGGCACGACCGTCTCGATTACGTGCTGCTCAGCGCCGACGAAGATGGACCGATCGCGGGGCGTCTCGATGAGGGAAGGCCCGTCTCGGACCAGCAGCGGCTGGTGCGATTCATCGACGGTGAATCGAGCGACCCGGAACTCGGCCACGTGGCGATGACGCTCGAGCTCATCAATGCCGCTCGCTTCGTCGCGGTGGTGGCGACGGGGCGCAGCGGGCGCTCGCGGTCCGCCGCCTGATCGAATGTCGAGATTCGATCGACACGCTCCCTCTTCTGGGCGTCACTCCCCTGAACGGCGAGCTGAAGTGGTACCTTGACGCGGAGGCCTGCGAGGGCGCGGTCGGCTGAGCACACTGGACGATGCCAAGGACTGCCATCAACACCCGTCACGTCGCCGACCGAAGAACGCTTCGCTTCGGCCGCCTGGGCGACATCCTTGCGGACGTCGAAGCGCTGGATCGAAGCGAACACCGCCGCGCGTTGGGCAACTGGACCCCCGCCCAGGTCGTGGACCACGTGGCCGCGTTCATCGACGCGTCTCTCGACGGCTTTCCCGAGGCGAAGCTCGCCGCTCCGCTCCGTTGGTTCGGTGCGCTGATGAAGAGCCGGGCGCTGAATCGACCGCTCCCAGCCGGCTTCAAGATCCCGAACCCGCTCCGAGCTCGTTTTGCGCCAAAGGAGCGGGTCTCGTGGCTCGAGGCCGTCGATCACCTCCGCCGCACGGTTGGTCGGGTCGAGGCCGGCGAGCGCATGACCCATCCCAGCCCCCTGCTCGGTGAATTGGGCCACGAGCAGTGGGTTCAGATGCACTGCCGCCACGCGGAGATGCACCTGAGCTTCATCAAGTCCGATTGAGAACGGTCACACGGCATCCTGCGGCGCGGTCACCCCGCAGGCCGCTGCGCCGAGCCTCCTAGCCCGCATTTCTCACCACCATCTGCTGCGGCTGTGTAGACCGCCCGCTGTCGGCGTCGCTTTCGGCACATCGAGGCTTCGAAGGCATGACAAGCCGTCTCCGCCTCGACGGCCTCATCTCCTTGCCAGCGAACGTTCTACGCACCCTCGCGACGATGTTGGTGAGAAATGCGGGCTAGAAAATCTCGCAGCACCTCGACCGCGGCGAGCGCATTGCGCAGCTGCTTCTTCTGGCGATGGGTCCGTCCGCTGCGGGCCATCACCTGGTCGGCTGCGTAGCTCGTGAGTCGCTCGTCCTGGTAGTGCACCGGCAGGGCCGCGCGGTCTTCCAGCTGACGGCCGAAGGCGCGGGCGATGACCGATCGTTCCCCTTCGGTGCCGTCCATGTTCAGGGGCAGGCCGACCACGATGGCCGCCGGGGCGTGTCGCCCGATCTCCGCGATGATTGCCTCCAGCAGTCGCGGACCGCGCGGAATCTCCAGCACGCCCGCGGGGCTGACGAGCCCGGTCTCGTCGTCCGCGACCGCCAGGCCGGTCCTCCGGTCGCCGAGATCGATGGCGAGGTAGTGCACGGGGGAGTCTAGGGCTGGCCCGCGGCGTGCGCTCAGCGCCGCGACGCCTCGACCAGGTCCACCAGCTCCTTGACCTTCTGAGCCTGGTCGGCGCGGCAGACCAGTGTGGCGTCTGCAGTGTGGATGATCATCAGATCTTCGCAGCCGATCGTGGTAATCAAGTGAGCGGGCTCGTCGCTGACCGCCAGGACGTTCCGGGAGCCGAGGTGGACCGCCCTCGTCGAATCGCGATTGCCGTGCTCATCCGGTGAGACGGTCTCTGCGAAGCTCGGCCAGCTGCCGACGTCGATCCAGGAGAGATTCATCTCCACCGCGCACACCTGCCAGCGCGCGTCGGCGGCAGCGGGCGTCATCACGGCGAAGTCGACGCTCGTCGGCACGGCGCCCTTCTTGACGGGAAGGGTGGGATACACGCGGTCGAGCACGTCGCGACCCTGTTCGCCGTCCCAGGCCTCGGCGATCTGCATGAGTCCGCGGTATGACTCGGGAAGGTAGTGCTGCAGCGCTTCCAGGTAGGCCTTCGCCTCGAAGACGAACATCCCGCTGTTCCAGCCGAACGTTCCGGCCCGGAGGTATTCCTGGGCGACCGAGAGCTCCGGCTTCTCGACGAAGCTGCGGGCCCTATAGGCGCCCTCGTGGCCCGGGATCGGCTCGCTGCGCTCGACGTATCCGAAGCCGGTCGCGGCATAGGTCGGGCGGAGAAAGAAGGTGACGAATCGCTGGCGAGACTCCTCCACGAGCCGAAGGCCTGTTTCGATCCGCCGCTGGAACTCATCTCGCGGCTCGATCAAGTGATCCGCCGTGAGCACGACGAACACGGCTTGCGGATCCCTTCGGCTCAGCACCGCCGCCGTGAAGCCGATGGCGTTGGCGGTGTCCCGGCCGATCGGCTCGCCCAGGATCTGCTCCGGGCGCAGGTCGGGGATGATCGGTTCGATGAGGGGGCGGTAGCGCTCACCGGTGCAGATGATGCGGTGGTGGCTGGGAACCACGCCCTCGATCCGCTCGAACGCCAGCTCGAGCAGGCTTCGCCCATTGAAGATCCGCAGCAGCTGCTTCGGGCGGTCGATTCGACTCATCGGCCAGAGCCGGGTTCCACTGCCTCCGGCCATGATCATCGCGTAGCGCATGGAGTCTCCGTCGTCAGGGCCCATCCTTGAGCCGGAACGCGGCGGCGACCAGGGCGTCGGGGGTCGCGATCGCGGGATCCGTGCGCATCGCTCGGTCGACGAGCTGGCGCGCGTGCAGCTTGGGCTCGCCCAGCTGGACGAGCACGGCCACGGCGTCGGCGATCAGCTGGTTCGGCCGACCGGAGGGGCTTGTGCCCGCCACCGCAGCCGCCTCGGGCTTGAACTCGATGAACCGGTCGACCTTGCCGTCCAGCTCCGCGACAATGGTCTGCGCCGTGCGCTTCCCGATCTCGGGCAGAGAGACCAGCACGTCGATGTCCTTCTCGGCGATCGCTTCGGCGACGGCGGCGAAGGGCAGCTGCAGGCGCGCAGCGCCCGGCGCGTGCCCAAGCCCTTGACGGTCGTGAACAGTTCGAAGAACGCGCGATCTTCCGGCGTGCGGAACCCGACCAGTCGCGGGATGAAGGTCGCCCCCTGTCCGGCCGATTCCAGGTAGTGCAGCGTGTGGAAGAGCACCGACTGTCCGATGAGGGCAGTCAGGCCGCCGACATCGCTGGCCGGCACCAGGATCTGGTAACAGATTGACTGGCAGGCGAGCTCCACCTTGCCGTCGGCGACTGCCGTCAGCTCGCCTTCCATGCGACTGATCATCGCTTCATCCTACCGGAGGCGAAGGCGGGCAGGGGGCGAATCGACTCACCCCAGCTGAAGCTGCTCCATCGACGTGAGCGGCGCCGGGGGGTTGTTGTTCAGCGGCCAGCCGCTCGCGTCGCGCAGCCGAAGGCGAAGGGACTGGGTGATCTTCGCCGAGTCCCGCTCGCCGCCGAAGTCGATGAGATCGACGAACTCCACCCGGGCGCGGCTCGGCGTCAGGAGCGACTTGGCGATCTCGTTGGTGTCCGGCGTCCCCGAGATCCAGACGAGGAGTACCGGGGCTCGGGTGCGGGCCACGATGAGTCCGACGCCGGCGTAGAACGGCCAGACTTCGCGCGGCGGCGTCACGATTCGTCCCTCGGGGAAGACCCCGACGGCACAGCCCTCCTGGACGTGGCGAATCGCCTGTCGCAGCGGCGCGGTATCACTCCCGTCACGGGCGACCGGAATGAAGCGCAGCTCGGGCCAAAGCCAGTCGAGCGCGGGCATCATCTGGTCGCGGGCCATCATCCAGCGGATCTGAAAGCGGCACGCTGACTGAATCAGGAAGGGATCGATGGATCCGGTGTGGTTGGCCACCACCACGAGCCCACCCGGACGTGCGGTGCGGCGGACGATCAGCTGCCCCTGGACCGTCGGCCGGTGGATGAGGCGACAGAAGAGACGATTGCCGTACCAGAGCAGACCCAGGATGGGATCGCCTTCGGGACCGCGTCTGAGCAGCGGCAGGACGACCCACCAGCAGAACAGCACCGTCACCACCCAGACGGAGGAGAGGACCAGAATGAGCTTGAGTCCCGTCATTGAGCGCGGTCGTCCATGGTCCGGTACGGCCCGCTCCGCGGCGATGCTCGTCCGATCCCGAAGTATCGCCTAAATCCGAGCGCGATCCGATTCCATTCCCCGATCGGCTGGTCGGGGCGGGCGCTCTGCGCCGCTCGTTCCGCCTGTTCCGCATCCCCCGGGCCCAGAATCGCTGACCGGATTGAGCGGGGAACCGACAGGGAGTACGCTGCATGGGGTTTGCGCTTCTCAGAGCCTGGTGATGCCGCGCCGAGACGATCTTCAGACCATCCTGATCCTCGGATCCGGCCCGATCGTCATCGGGCAGGGCTGCGAGTTCGACTACTCCGGCACGCAGGCGTGCAAGGCCCTGCGCGAGGAGGGGTACCGGGTCGTCCTCGTCAACTCGAACCCCGCGACGATCATGACCGATCCGGCGTTCTCGGATCGGACCTACATCGAGCCGATCACGCCGGAGGCGGTCGAGAAGATCCTCGCAGAAGGAGGCGCGAGCGGGGCACGCCGATCGATGCGCTGCTGCCGACGCTGGGCGGGCAGACCGCGCTCGAACTGCGCGTGCCAGCTGCACGATCGAAGGCGTGCTCGACAGGTTCGGCGTCGAGATGATCGGCGCCACCCGCGAGGTGATCGACCGCGCCGAGGACCGCGAATCGTTCCGGCAGGTCGTGCGAGGCGGTCGGGCTGCGGCACGCCCCGGGCCCGGACGGTGACGATCGCTGGACGAGGCGCGCGCGTTCCTCGAGGAGGTCGGCCTGCCCGCGATCATCCGTCCCGCGTTCACGCTCGGCGGCATCGGCGGCGGCATCGCCTACAACCGCGAGGAGTTCGAGGAGCATCGTGCGCCGCGGGCTGGACGCGTCGATGATCGGCCAGGTCCAGATCGACGAGTCGGTGCTCGGCTGGAAGGAGTACGAGCTCGAGGTCGTGCGCGACCGCAACGACAACTGCGTCATCGTCTGCGGCATCGAGAACGTCGATCCCGATGGGCGTGCACACCGGCGACTCGATCACCGTCGCCCCCATCATGACCCTGACCGACAAGGAATACCAGCGGATGCGCGACGCGGCGATCGCGATCATCCGCGCGGTCGGCGTGGAGACCGGCGGATCGAACGTGCAGTTCGCGGTGAATCCCGCACGACGGTGACATCGTCGTGGTCGAGATGAACCCGCGGGTCAGCCGCAGCTCGGCGCTGGCGTCGAAGGCCACGGGCTTCCCGATCGCCCGGATCGCCGCCAAGCTGGCGGTCGGGCTACACGCTGGACGAGCTGCGCAACGACATCACCGGCACGACATCCGCCTGCTTCGAGCCGACCATCGACTACGTCGTGGTCAAGATGCCGCGCTGGACCTTCGAGAAGTTCCCCGAGGCCGACGAGACGCTGACCACGCAGATGAAGTCGCGTCGGCGAGGCGATGAGCATCGGGCGCGACGTTCAAGGAGAGCGCTGCAGAAGGTCGATCCGCTCGATGGAGGTCAAGCGCTTCGGCCTCGGGCTCGACAAGCAACGACAAGTGGCTGGCGGCCAAGCGGCGGTCGAGGCGGCGGCTGCGGTTCACGGGAAGGCGAGCGATGACGCCCCACGGACTCGGCGCGGACGGCTCGCCGATCGAGTGGCCGATCGCCGAGGAGACGCTGATCCGCAAGCTCAGCGTGCCGAGCCAGGGCCGGCTCTACTACATCCGCTACGCCTTCAAGATGGGCTGGACGCTCGAGCGCATCCACGAGCTCACGCGGATCGATCCGTGGTTCCTCGATCAGATCCAGCAGCTCGTGCGAGTTCGAGGACGAGCTCTGCGAGTACGAGCGGCTGGAGGACGTGCCGGCGGACGTGCTCTTCCGGGCCAAGCAGCTGGGGTACTCCGATCCGCAGCTGGCGAATCTCTACCTCGGCGACATCACGACGGAGACGATCCTCGCAGGTCCGGCGACACCGCAAGCGGCTGGGCATCGAGCCGGTCTACAAGCTCGTCGACACCTGCGCCGCGGAGTTCGAGGCGGTGACGCCCTACTACTACTCGACCTACGAGCCGCCGGTGGCGTCGCGTGAGCGACGGGGCGGTGCATGCGGCGGCCCGTGCACCGCGACGACGAGATCCGCGTGAGCGACCGGCCGAAGATCGTCATCCTCGGCGGCGGCCCGAACCGGATCGGGCAGGGCATCGAGTTCGACTACTGCTGCTGCCAGGCGTCGTTCGCGTGTCGCGAGATGGGGTTCGAGTCGGTGATGATCAACTCCAACCCCGAGACGGTCTGCACCGACTACGACACGAGCGACCTGCTGTTCTTCGAGCCGCTCACGCTCGAGGACATGCTCAACGTCATCGAGCGGCTCAACGGCGGCGGGCGTCGACGTGGCCGGACCGCTCGGGCGGGGTCGTCGGGCGCGATCGTCCAGTTCGGCGGACAGACGCCGCTGAACCTCGCCCACGGCCTCGTCGCGGCCGGCGTGCCGCTCATCGGCACGAGCCTCGACGTCGATCGACCTGGCCGAGGACCGCGACCGGTTCAAGGCGATGCTCGACGAGCTCGGGCTCGAGCAGCCGGCCAGCGGCATCGCCCACTCGCTCGAGGAGGCGGTCGCGATCGCCGGACGCGATCGGCTACCCGGTGCTCGTGCGCCCGAGCTACGTGCTCGGCGGCCGGGGCATGGAGACGTGCTTCGACGAGGCCGCCGCTGCGGCGGTACATGCGGACCGCGGTCGACGTCTCCGAGCTGGCCGACGCGCCGGTCCTGATCGACCGGTTCCTCTCCGAGGCGATCGAGGTCGACGTCGACGTCGTCGCCGACTTCGACGCCGGACGCGGCGCCGCGCCGGCTGCTCGACGGCCGAGCCGCAGGCCCTGGTCTGCGGCGTCATGGAGCACATCGAGGAGGCGGGCATCCACTCCGGCGACTCGACGTGCACGATCCCGCCGTTCTCGCTGCCCGCGTCGCATCTCAGATCGCGATCAAGGAGCGACGCCCGGCGGCTCGCCGAGCGCCTCGACGTGCGCGGCCTCATGAACGTGCAGATGGCGGTCAAGGACGAGGAGGTCTACATCCTCGAGGTCAACCCGCGCGCGTCGCGCACCGTGCCGTTCGTCGCCAAGGCCAAGGGCGTCCCGTGGGCCCGGCTCGCCGCCAAGGTGATGATGGGCGCGTCGCTCGAGGAGCTTGGCGTCGACGAGGTGCCCGACACGGGCTTCTACGCGCGTGAAGGAGCCGGTCTTCCCGTTCGAGCGTTTCCCGGGCGTCGACGTCGATCCTCGGCCCGGAGATGCGCTCGACCGGCGAGGTCATGGGCATGGACCGCTCGCTGCCGATGGCCTTCGCCAAGGCGCAGATGGGCGCGGGCGTGCATCCTGCCCACCGAGGGCAACGTGTTCCTCTCCGTGCGCGACTCCGACAAGCCCCACTGCGTCGAGATCGCGCGGCCGCTCGTCTCGATGGGCTTCACGGTCTTCACGACCGCGGGCACGCACGAGCTGCTGCGCGAGCACAGCGTCGACACGGAGCCGCTGCCGAAGATCTCCGAGGGCGCCCGGCCCAACATCCTCGACAAGATCGCCAACGGCGAGATCCAGCTGATCATCAACACGCCCACGCGCAAGGGCGGCCGACACCGACGAGGGCCGGATCCGGGCGATGGCCGTCCGTGCTCGGCGTCCCGATGATCACGACGATCACCGGCGCCCGCGCCGCCGTGCAGGCGATCGCCGCCCTGCGGGCGGGCGGCTGGTCGGTGAGCGCCATGCAGGACTACTTCCCGCACCTCGGCGCGGTCGGCGGGTTCTGGTGGACGGGCCGCAGCCGGTGATTGTGTAACGCTCTTGCCGCTTGCTACACTGTCCACCCTCATGCCTGCTTGGATTACGCCTCAGCTCATCACGTCGCTCGTGGTCATCGTGCTGCTCGTTCACGTGCTGCTCGGGGCGGCGGCGTACTTGATCCTGCTCGAGCGGAAGATCTCCGCGTGGGTCCAGGATCGCGTCGGCCCGAACCGCGTGGGGCCGCTGGGGCTCCTGCAGCCGATGGCCGACGGGCTGAAGCTCTTCATCAAGGAAGACTACACGCCCAAGGGCGCAGACCGGACGCTCTTCATCCTGGCGCCCGGCATGACCGCCGTCGTCGGCGCTGATCGGGTTCGCCGTCATCCCCTGGGGGGGCGTCCTCGACCTTCACCAGATTCCCTTCGCCAAGGCGCTGGGGGCTGCGGCGCTGCCCGACTCCGAACGATTCGTGAGGCTGACCGCCGCGGACGTCAACATCGGCATCATCTACCTCATCGCCGTCGGCTCACTCGGCGTGTACGGCGTCGTGCTCGGGGGCTGGGCGTCGAACAACAAGTTCTCGTTCCTCGGCTCCTTGCGGGCCGCGGCCCAGATGGTCAGCTACGAGATTCCCCTGGGGCTCTCGTTGCTCTGCGTCATCCTGACCGCGGGCACGATTCGTCCCGACGTGCTGGTTCCGCAGCAGCTCGAAGGTCAGTGGTACCTCGTCCAGCAGCCGCTCGCCGCGCTCATCTTCTACGTGTGCATGCTCGCCGAGGCGAACCGAGCTCCGTTCGACCTCGCCGAAGCCGAGGCGGAGCTGGTGGGCGGCTGGCACACCGAGTACTCCTCGATGAAGTGGGCCCTCTTCTTCCTGGGCGAGTACATCCACCTCGTCGTGGGCAGCGCGTTCTTCGCGGTGCTGTTCCTGGGCGGCTGGTCGCTCAACCCGCTGACCGGGTGGGACCTCCCGGTCGTCGGCGGATTGGGCATGATCCTGCTCCAGGTGGCCATCATGTTCGGCAAGGTCTTCCTCTTGATCTGTCTCACCATGATGGTGCGATGGACCCTTCCCCGCTTCCGCTTCGACCAGCTCATGCGTCTGGCCTGGGAGGAGCATGATCCCAGCGACCCTGGTCCTGCTCCTCGTGTCACGAGCTTCTTCGTCTTCTTCGGCTGGGTCCGACCTGATGTGGATCGGCTCCCTGATCGCGTTCGCGATCATCTGGTTCCTCGGTCCGCTCCTGCCCCGCCAGGTCAGCCCGAACCATCGGATCGGGCTGATCGGCAGCCGCTTCAGCCCGCTCCAGGAGCCGGGCCAGCCGCCGGCGCACCGCGGCGCCAAACGTTCCAAGCAGCAGCCGCTGATCGTGCGCTGAACGTGCGCTGAACGTGCGCTGAACGCGGCGTCGATCGCGAGGAGGCGAACGGCGATGGCGCGGCGCTGTGCGAAAAGGAACAGACGCCGATCGAGTCGGAGCTTCGACCGGCGTCTGCGAGAAGCGATCGGTTCGAACCGGTATCGGACCGATCGAACGCGTGCTTTGCACAATGTAAGCAGGAAACCCCCGACAACTCAAGTCAAATCACCACACTTGATTTGGCCGGCGCCTTCCGATGGGGTACCGCGTCGCCGCGCCGCGCCCGCGAACTCCGTCCTGATCAGACGATCTCGCCGCCGCAACTGCTGCCCGCGCCGGCGGTGCAGCCGTAGCAGTGGTCGTCGGTGCCGATCATGCGATCCGTCAGCTCGTCCACCGAAACCTCCCACAACCGGCGCGTGCTCAGACCCGGTGTCGCGAGCTGCAGGGCCTGGTTGAAGTCGCAGTCGTAGAGGCGACCCTCCGGGTCGACGCTGATCTGGTGACGGCACATCAGACCGTCGATCGTCGCGGGATTGAACGCGTTGACGAGCAGCTCCATGTACGCTTCGAGCTTGCCCAGCCGCTCGAGTTCGTGTCGCCACCGTCGAATCGGCATGTTGGTGATCGTCCACAGCCCGTTGAACTCGAGACCGAAGCGACTTCGCAGCTCCCGCTTGTAGTCCGCCTCCAGGCCCGCCTCCGCGGGCGGGAGATGCGGCCCGTTGGGGTTGTACACCAGATTCAGCGGCAGCCGGGAGTCGATTCCGTAGCCCACCTGATTCAGCTTGAGAAGACCGTCGATCGAGTCGCCGTACGCGCCGCGTCCGCGCTGGTGATCGACGTTGTCCTGGAGATAGCACGGCAGCGAGGCGATCACCTGCACGTCGTGGGCGGCCAGGAACTCGGGAATCCACTCGTAGCGCTCACCGCTCTCGCGGTCGACGGACCCGATGATCGTGGGATTGCAGCGGTCCATCACCCGTCTTCCGCTGCGGTGGAACGCCTCCACCATCCACCGGAAGTTCGGGTTCATCTCGGGGCTGCCGCCGGTGATGTCGACGGTCGTGATGGATGCTTGATCCAGCGTCCACGCCACGATCCGTTCCGCCGTCTCCCGCGTCATGTTGTCGCCCGGTGCGCGCCGGGCGGGGGACGACTCGACGTGGCAGTGGCGGCACGCCAGGTTGCAGACGTAGCCGATGTTGATCTGCAGCGTGCTGATCGCGGGAGCCGACCGCAGCTCCATCGAGAAGCGGGTGCGAAATCCCTGGGTGTTGAGCACGGGCAGACGGGCGATCACGAGGGGATCCTCTCTTCGGGCGGCCGGCGCTGGACCGCCATCGATTGTTGGGGGACCCGGCGGCCATGGCAAATGGCGCGGGGTATTCGCGAACTCCGCCGCGAGCGGGGCCAGAGCTCTTCGCAGCAGATGGCTTTGAGTCGTTCGGGATGGGGGCCCGCTGCCGCGCCGGACCGGGAGGCGCGGTCTCTTCGTATGATGGGCGCCGTGCGTCGTGCGCTCGAGACCATCGGCGGCCTGTGGGAGCTTCTGTGGCTGCTGATTCGCTCGCGATTTCGGCTCAGCTCGCCGTACTGGCAGTGGCGAATGGAGACCGCATTCGGCACCGATCCGTCGACCATGCCGTCGCGCTCGCAGCGATTCCGGCAGGTCATCGCCTACGGACGGTGGGTCTATCGGATGAAGCGCAGCGGCTGAGCCGCTCTCCCCCGTCGGTAGGATCGGTCCACCCCCGATGAACCACTCCTACGTCACCCATCTCGAGTCGGCCTTGGACGGTACTCGGCTTCCGGCGCGAACGATTCAGCGCACGCACCGCGACCGGCCCCTCTGGGTGCGCTACGACCTGGAGTCGATCGGCCGTGATTTCTCGCGTGACGACCTGAACGGGAGACCCGCGGGACTCTGGCGGTACCGATCGTTGCTACCGATCGAAGCGGAGGCGAACATCGTCTCGCTCGGCGAGGGGGAGACGCCGCTGCTCGAGTGCCGGCGCGTGGAACGGGAGCTCGGGGTTGCTCGGCTGCTGATCAAGGACGAGTCGCGCCTGCCCACGGGATCCTTCAAGGCGCGGGGGATGGCGGTGGCCGTGAGCGTGGCCCGCGAGCTGGGTCTCCGGCGGCTCGCGGTTCCGACCGCGGGCAATGCCGGCGGCGCGCTCGCCGCCTACGCGGCTCGGGCCGGGCTCGAGTCCTACGTCTTCATGCCGCTCGATACGCCGGTGGTCAACCGCTGCGAGGCCGTGCAGCACGGCGCGCGCTGCTTCCTCGTGCCCGGCTTGATCTCCGACTGCGGAAAGATCGTGCGCGAGGGTGCCCAGGTCATGGACTGGTTCGATTGCAGCACCCTACGCGAGCCCTACCGCATCGAGGGCAAGAAGACGATGGGGTTGGAGCTCGCCGATCAGCTGGGCTGGTCGCTTCCGGACGTGATCCTCTATCCGACCGGCGGGGGGACGGGGCTGATCGGCATGTGGAAGGCGTTCCACGAGCTGCGCGAGCTCGGCTGGCTGTCGAGCCCGACGCTGCCCCGCCTGTATGCGTGCCAATCCGACGGTTGCGCGCCGATCGTCGACGCCTTCGATCGCGGGGAGCGGTTCAGCGAGCCGCCCCGGGACCCTCGCACGATCGCCTCCGGTCTGCGGGTTCCCGCGCCCTGGGCGACTTCATGATCCTCGATGCGGTGCGGGAGTCCGGCGGCCGCGCGGTGGCGGGTGCCGAGACGAGCATCGTGCCCTGGATGCGGCGCGTCGGCGCGACCGAAGGCATCTGCCTCTGCCCGGAATCGGCGATCTGTTTCGACGTGCTGGCGCGGGAGCTCGACCGCGGCTCGATCCGTCGAGACGAGACGATCGTGATCTTCAACACCGGTGCGGCTCAAAAATACGTGGAGGTCTTCGAAGCGGTCGACGTCCCGGTGCTCGACCACCGGATCCCGATCGACTGGTCGGCGCTCGAGTGATCGCGTCAGTCGGTCCGGTGCCCGTCTCCGTTCCCCATTCCTCGCTCGCTCCGAGACGACTGCCATGACCAAGACGAAATCGCAATTCCTCTGCCGCTCGTGCGGAAGTGTGCATCCGCGCTGGATGGGCAAGTGCCCGGACTGCGGGACGTGGGACAGTTTGGAGCAGTTCCTCGAACCCAAGCCGCTGGCCACCCCTCATGCGAGTCTCGTGGAGAGCTGGAGCAAGCCGGGCGAGGGCGTCCAGCAGGCAGCGCCGCTCGCCACGCCCTTACCCGAGATCGAGTCCGCCAACGTCGCCCGCCTGCCGAGCGGACTGAGCGAGTTCGACCGGGTCCTGGGCGGCGGCTTCGTGCCCGGTTCGGTCGTTCTGCTGGGCGGCGATCCCGGCATTGGTAAGTCGACACTCCTGTTGCAGGCGGCAGGCCGCATGGCCGGACCCGAATGCCGCGTCCTCTTCGTCACCAGTGAGGAGTCCGCGTACCAGACGCGTCTGCGAGCGGAGCGGCTGTTCGAGCCGGAGCGCGGCAGCGGACTGGCCGGCGATCTCTCGCATCTGTACGTGCTCGCAGACACGAACCTCGCTCGGATCGCCGAACAGGCCGGGCGGATCCAGCCGGCGCTCCTCATCATCGACTCGATCCAGATGATCTACCGGAGCGACCTCGATGCGGCACCAGGCTCAGTCTCACAGTTGCGCCGCTGCTGTACGGAGCTCGTCTATCTGGCCAAGGTCTCCGGGATGGCCACGGTGGTCGTCGGCCACGTCACCAAGGACGGCCAGCTGGCCGGACCCAAGCTCCTGGAGCACCTCGTGGACGCCGTGCTCTCCTTCGACGGCGATCGCGACCACGCCCACCGCATCGTCCGCGGAATCAAGAACCGCTACGGCACGACGCTGGAGGTGGGGCTCTTCGAGATGACCGGCCAGGGCCTGCGCGAGGTGGAAGACGCCTCCTCGCTGCTGGATCCGCAGCGGGCGCCGCTGCCCGGATCGGTCATCTGCCCGGCGCTGCTCGGAACCCGCTCGATGCTCGTCGAACTGCAAGCGCTCACGGCGACCGGCTTCCTCGGTGCCGCCAAGCGGCGGACGTCAGGTCTGGACGGCAACCGCCTCGCGATGCTGATTGCCGTGCTGGAACAGCACGGCGGGCTGCGCCTGGCGGACCAGGACATCTTCGTCTCGGCGGTCGGCGGTTTGCGCGTCCTCGAGCCGGCGGCCGATCTGGCCCTGGCCCTGGCCATCGCCGGAGCGCACCGGCGGCGCGCGCTGCCGGCGGGAACGGCGGTCGTCGGCGAGGTGGGACTCGGCGGAGAGGTCAGGCCAGTCCGGCAACTCGAGCAGCGAGCAACGGAGGCGATGCGCCGTGGTTACCAGCGGCTCGTGGTGCCGGTCGGCGGTCGTTCCGCTCCGGATGGCGCCATGGTCGTGCGAACGGTTGGCGAGGCCCTCGACCTGCTGCAGTAGAGCAGCTTCAGCTCGAGGCAGCCACGGGCGAGCCCAACGCGGCGGGGTCGGGCGCGGTGCTGATCGCGATCGCTGCGCCGTCGCCCTTCCTCGTCCTCCGTGCCGAGAGCTCGGGGACGCGATCGCCTCGGTGAGTTACAGTGGGCTCGAGCGGAGCCTGCCGTTCCGCTGCAGAGGCTCGCGGCGGGTGGGGGAGGGCTCCATCGCTTCCAAGCTTCCACGGCGCTCTACTATGGAGCGCGACGGATTCCGGATTGCCATGCCCCGATACCGTATGGCCTTCGCAGTGGTGAAGCACTTTCCCTTTGGGGGCATGCAACGGAACATGCTGCGCATCGCCAAGGCGTGCGCGGCCCGGGGGCACGAGATCGATCTCTACGCCAGCGAATGGACGGGGCCGGAGCCGGAGGACATGAACGTCCGGGTGCTCAAGGTGCGAGCGCTCACGAACCACGGCCGGAACCACAAGTTCAGCCTCGCCCTGCGCAAGGCGATCGCTCCCGGCGGCTACGACTGCGTGGTCGGATCGAACAAGATGCCGGATCTGCACGTGTACTACGCGGGCGATCCCTGCCTGGCGGCTGCCCTGGAGCGAACCAAGCCGTCGGTCTGCACCTGGCTGCCTCGGTACCGGGAGTTCCTGCGTCAGGAAGCGGAGGTCTTCGATAAGGATCGAGATACGGACATCCTGCTCTCGGCCCACGAGGAGCAGGAGAAGTTCATCCGCTACTACGCCACCGATCCATCCCGGTTTCACCGCCTGCCCCCGGGAATCGACCGGAACCGCCTGGTCGCCCACGCCCCGAGCGAACGGGAGCGACTGAAGCTGCGCCAGGAGTTCGGGCTGGGCCCCGAGGATCCCATGATCCTCAGCGTCGGATCGAGCTTTCGGACCAAGGGAGTGGACCGCGCGATCCGGGCGCTGGCGAGCTTGCCGCCGGAGACCAGGCGCGGGGCTCGGCTGATTGTCGTCGGGCAGGGGAAGTTCCGCGCGTTCGCTCGAATGGCCCGACGCTTGAGCGTCGGCGACCAAGTGATCTTCGTCGGGCCGCGAGAGGACCTCGCCCGCTTCTACTACAGCGCCGACCTGCTGGTGCACTCGGCGTACAGCGAGAACACGGGCAACGCGCTGATCGAAGCCATGGTCTGCGGCCTGCCAGTCCTGACCACCGCCGCATGCGGCTTCGCCTCGCATGTGCTCCGGGCGGACGCGGGCGTGGTATGCCCGCTTCCCTGCAGCCAGGGGCGCTCAACGAAGCGCTGCTCGGCATGATCACGTCCGATCGCCGCGAGATGTGGCGGGCGAACGGCTTGGCCTACTGCGATCAGGTGGATCTCTACACGATGATCGACTGTGCGACGGATGTCATCCTCGCCAGGGCCGAACGCAATCGCACGAGCAAGCGAAACTAGTGATGTGACTCAGAAGTTCGTTGACATATCGGTGCGACATCGACGTTGCTGGCAAGGCGCCGTGACGACGGCATACTTCTGGTATTCCGAGGAGCGGCAACACAGCCAGCGGCGTCGAGGGCCGGCGAGATGGTAATGAACTTCTGAGTCAGGCCACTAGCGAAGCGGGCGCTTTCGATGGCCCGCTGGCCAAGGCCGCCAGTCGTCAAATCTTCACAGATTGTTCCAAAGTCCACCGCGAATCTGGACGAGAGGCGGGCGATGCTCCTCGGGACGCTGGCGCCGATCGTAAAGTGTTGCGTGGCAGTAGTTTTCGACGCCGAAGCGCGGAATGTGCGCGTGTGATGTGCCGGCGAATCGACCTCCGCCGGCGCGATCTGGCCGCGCCGCGGAGGGTGAGAACGCAAAAAAATGTGGGTCCTACGCGGCGCCGTGGACCGATAGCCAAAACGTCCCGCAGACTGAACCTCCGCGGTCCGGTCGTTTTTGGCGGGGTCACAACCGATACCAGCGACTGTGCCGTTGCCAAGGGCATCGCACCGGAAGACACGAGGAGCGCCTCAATGAACCCGACAGGACTTCTGGCATCGCCGACTACAGATGGCTTTATATCTGGAAGTCAGGACAACAACGGCTCTCTCGGATTTTTCAGGAATTCCTGATAACGGGCTCGGCTTCCTACGCTCGTTCATAAACAATTATCCGGTAACGACTTAGGAGTATGGGTCATGGGCCGGATCAGTGTGTTTCGTGCCGCGACATCCCTCCCATCGCTTGCTCGAATTGCACGTTCCATCGCTAACGTTACGATACCGGCGCACGGCGGTCTGAACGCGATTGAACCGTGCCGAATCATCAGTTGAAGGTCTGGGGCCGCATGGAACGGCGGCCCCACTAGGTGAACGTTCTGGGTGAACATTCGTCTCGCGAAGCGGGACAGTCAAGAGAAAAAGAAAAGGAGTACACAGATGGGACTTTTGTCGCGAGTCAGTCTCGCCTTTGGTGCCGGCATACTGACCTGCTCGAGCGGAGCAGTCGCACAAAGCACCTCCAACGTCTCGACCGAACAGCTGCTCGACAAGATCTCCAACCTCGAGTCCGAGGTTGCGGAGCTTCGCGCAGCGTCGGATGAGAACTGGCTCACCGAGCAGCGGGCCGAGGAGATTCGCGGTCTGGTCCACGATGTTCTGGCCGACGCCGACACGCGGGCCAGTCTCATGCAATCCGGGATGACCGCGGGCTACGACAATGGCGCTGTCCTCAGCAGTGCCGACGGCAACTGGATGCTGCGGGCCAACCTGCTCTTGCAGGCGCGGTTCACGTACAGCCACCAGCGCAATTCTCCGACCGACAACGACGTGTATGGCTTCGACGTACCCCGAGCGAAGTTCATGATTTCGGGTCACGTGATCAACCCCGATTGGTTCTATCGGGTCGACATCAACGTGGGCGTGGGTGCGAACCCCGCCGGATCCTTCGTCGCGCCGGGCACGGCCATCCCCACGGACGATAGCCGCGTCGGCATCACTAACGGCTATGTCGGCTACAACTACGGCAACGGTTTCCAGGTCACGATGGGCCAGTACATGGGCCCCTTCTCCCGTGAGGACCTGGTCGAAGCGCAGTATCAGCTCGGCATCGACCGTTCGGTGCTCAACTACGCCAACACGACCGGATACGTCACCGGCATCATGGGCGAGTACCAGACGGATCAGTGGCGGGCCGCCGTCAGCTTCGACAACGGTTCCTATTCGGCGGGAACGACCTGGGAAACCCCGGACGTCGAGTACGCGGCCACCGGCCGCTTCGAGTTCCTGGTCATGGGCAACTGGGAGCAGTTCGAGGACTTTACCAGTCCTCCCGGCGGCGAGCAGGGGCTCATGATTGGTGCCGCCATTCGCTACCAGCACGGTGAGTGGGGTACGGGGCCCGCCACCATTACGCAGCCGCAGGGCGGTCAGCTGCTCCCGCCCGACGGTGTCGGCGGTCAGGAGTGGGCCGTCACCCAGTTCACGGCCGACATCTCCTGGGAGTTCGGCGGCGGGAACATCTTTGCCTCGTTCTTCTATAACGAGAGCCGCACGTTCGTGAGCCCGAACGGTAGTGCCCAGCCCTTCGGTTTCCTCGTCCAGGGTGGCTACTACCTTGACAACGACTGGGAGCTCTACGCTCGCTACGAGTACATGGACACCGACATCAACGGCGCGGACGACATCAGCCTCGTCTCCGTCGGCGTCAACCGGTACTTCGCCGGACACAACGCGAAGTGGTCCACCGAGCTTGGTTACGGGATCAACCCGATGAACGCGTTCGTCCCCTCCAGCCTCACCGGCTGGCGACAGGATTCAGGTTCGGGTGATCAGTTCATGATCCGGACTCAGGTTCAGATCCTGTTCTGATCTGAAGCGCTTCGCCGTTGGGACATGTTCACCAAAGACAGCCGGCCCAGTTGGGCCGGCTGTCTTTTTTCCCCAAACCTCTCCCTCCGGGAGAGGTCGGCTCGCGAAGCGAGTCGGGTGAGGGAGGACTGCGTCTATCGTCGGCCGAGAGGTCGGCACGCGAAGCGAGCCGGGTGAGGGAGGACTGCGTCTATCGTCGGCCGAGAGGTCGGCACGCGAAGCGAGCCGGGTGAGGGGGAAGGGCATGCTCTTCGGGTGGTCGGGGGGCTTTGGGGTCGATGCCGCATCCATGCGGCTGGTCTTGGGAAGTTCTTGGGGGTGGTGCGCGGCTTGAAGTCTTGTTGCGGCGTCGCCGCCTCGTGCGGCTCGACCCTCGTCGGTCCGACGTTGCTCAGACCCGCCGGCAATCCCTGCCGGCTCGCCTGGGGAAGTTCTGGCGTGGGTCGTTTCTAGTCATGTGCGGCCCATCCGGGCCGCAGAGGCTTTGCAAAACCGCCGGCATCCATGCCGGCTCGCGTCACGCGCAAACACCAACGCTCCCGCGGCCTCCTGCCGCGGGAGCTTGACCTGCCGACGATTGCGCGGGCCAGCGCCAACGGAGGCGTCGCGCGCAATCGAACGCTAATGGCGCGTCTTGCAACGCAGGCCGTTCCCACCCGGCATTGAAGGTCGGCGGCAGGAAGCCGCCGACCGAGTGGTGGTTCGCAGCGAGAACCGAGCCGGCATGGATGCCGGCGGCTTTGCACAATTCCCTGCGGCCCGGATGGGCCGCATATGAACAGAAACAGCCCGCGCCGGAACGGCCACAGGGCAGCCCACAGGATGTGGGCGCGTCTGAGCAACGCCGGACCGGCGATGGTCGAGCCGCATGGAGGCGGCGACGCTTCAACAACAATCAGGGCTGCGCCACCCGACCTCAGATCAACCAGGACCCAGCCGCATGGATGCGGCACCGGCCGCCAACCCCCGGAACAGCCTCAACGCGTTCTGGTCCGCCCACGCTCGGCGGGGCCCCGGAAAGAGAGGTCGCCCCCATCCTTGATCAACTCTCAAGGCTCGATGTTTTCGGACCGATCGTCGATTCGGCCGATGATGTCCAAGACGAGACGGCGGTGGGTGGGCCAGCTCCCGATGCTGGCCGCGCTCCCTCGGGGAGCCGGAATGCGGAATCGGAACGCCGGCGTGCTCCCAGAAGTCAGGACGACGGAGAGCTCTTCCATGGAACGGATCGCGACCAGGCTGCTTGTTCCGGCCATTCTCGCTGCCCTGAGCGGAGCTGCGCTCGGGCAACAGGAGGATCCGACCGAATCAGCGCCGTCGCTGGAAGAGCGATTCCAACAGATGAAGCAGGAAATCGAGTCCCTGCGAAGCGACAACACGACGCTGCGGGATGAGATCGATGAGCTGCGGGCGGAGACCGACGAGAACTGGCTCACCGAGGAGCGAGCTCGCGAGATCAAGAATCTCGTCGGCGAGGTCCTCGCGGACGCCGACACGAGGGCCAATCTCCTGGGCAACGGGATGACGGCTGGCTGGAGCAACGGCTTCTTCCTGGCCAGCGCCGACGGCCGTTTCAAGCTGGACATCAGCGGTATGCTCCAGTTCCGGTTCATCTGGAACACCCACCAGGAGAGCAACGATGACAAGTACCGATGGGGATTCGAGATCCCGCGGGCCAAGCTGACCTTCAGCGGCAATGTCTTCGGTCCCGACATCCAGTACCTGGTCCGACTCGACGTCACCCGGACCGAGCGGGACATCATCGACGGACTGGAGTTCCTCCAGGACGCGTGGATGCGTTTCCGCCTGACGAACGAATGGAGCGTCCGGGCGGGCCAGTTCAAGGTGCCCTTCAACCGTGAAGAGCTGGTGTCCAGCGCAGTACCAGCTCACGGTCGAGCGATCCCTGGTCAACGAGAATCTCAACCTGGGCCGCTCGCAGGGCGTGGAGCTGGTCTATCTCAACGACTACGACAAGTTCAGCGTCGGCTACTTCGATGGCTTCACTGACAGCATCGGCGGCTTCAACCTGATTGGCACGAATCCCGGCAGCGGCGGATCGAACGAGATTGGTCCGGATGGGGGCGACAACCTCCCCGCCTTGAGCCCGGATACCGAGTACGCCTTCGCCGCCCGGTACGAACATCTCTTCGCCGGGACCTGGGAGCAGTTCCGCCAGTTCACCAGCCCCATCGGA
Source organism: uncultured Planctomycetota bacterium (assembly GCA_963697235.1). Taxonomy (GTDB): domain Bacteria; phylum Planctomycetota; class Phycisphaerae; order Phycisphaerales; family SM1A02; genus CAVONJ01. The sequence goes on along the minus strand of CAVONJ010000010.1, from coordinate 118,940 downwards.
GAGGAGTTCGGAGTGCTGCTGGGCATCGCCGGCTTCTACCAGCAGGGTGAATACGGTGTGCCCGTCGCCAACATCTTCATCGATCGCGACGAGGCCACCTGGTGCGGAGTCACCGCCGACGTGTCAGTCCAGTTCGGCGGGGCGAGCCTCTTTGCGTCGATCATCTACGAGTACGTCGACTCCGCCCGAGTTCCCACCGCTGCGATCAACGCGAACATCATCGGCGCGGTGCTCGAGGGCGGCTACTACTTCACGCCCAAGTGGGAAGGGTTCGCCCGCTGGGAGTACGGATGGTGGCGGTACAACGGCAACAGCTTCGCCGCACTCAGCGCGCTGACCATCGGAGCGAACTACTACATCGACGGCCAGGACCTGAAGTGGTCGACGGACATCGGCTTCGGCATCTCCAAGATCGACCCCAACTGGGATTCGAACATCGCCGGCTGGCGCCCCGAGGCAGATGGCGCCAATCCGCAGATCGTGATTCGAACGCAACTCCAGCTGCTGTTCTAATGGCCCGCTCTTGCCGGGGGGTGCGCGAACACGCATGGGGAGTTCCGGGAATTGCGCAACTGGCGCCGCCTCCTGCGACTCGGTCTTGGTTGGTCTGAGGTTGGGTGCGCGGCGTGAGGTCTTGTTGCGGCGTCGCCGCATCTCTGCGGCTCGACCCGTGTTGTTCCGGGGCACCAGAACCCGCCCGCTTCGTGCGGGCTCGCTTGTGGACGTTCCGGCGTGGGTATGGCTTGGTCATAGCGGCCCTCCGGGCCGCGGGACTTGCAAATCCGCCTGCATCCTTGCAGGCTCGCGTCACTCGCGAACACGAACGCTCCGGCGGCCTCCATGCCGCCGGAGCTTCATCTGCCGACGGTGGCGCGGCCGGGGGGTGCGTACGGCGCACCGACACCTGCGGTGATCACGCGCCCGGAACCAAAGCAGGCTGTTCCCATCCGGCACTGAAGGTCGGCGGCAGGACGCCGCCGACCGTGTGGTGGCTCGCAGCAAGAACCGAGGCGGCAGGATGCCGCCGGCGATTGCAAAGCCCCTGCGGCCCGGACGGGCCGCACATAGATGGAAACGGCCACCGCCGGACCAGCCACAGGGCAGCCCGCACGATGCGGGCGCTATGAGCCACGTCGGACCGACGATGGTCGAGCCGCATGGATGCGGCGGCGCCGCAACAACATCTCAGGCCGCGCCACTGAACCTGAGACCTACCAAGACCAAGCCGCATGGATGCGGCGCCAGTCGCACCCCGGAACAGCGCCACCGTGTTCGCGCACGCTCTCGACAAGAACGGGCCCCAGCTGCGCCACTCCTCGACAACACCAAGCCCCAGCCCGCAGCACAACCCGTTCCCATCCGGCACTGAAGGTCGGCGGCAGGACGCCGCTGACCGTGTGGTGGTTCGCAGCGAGAACCGAGGCGGCAGGATGCCGCCGGCGATTGCAAAGCCTCTGCGGCCCGGACGGGCCGCACATGAATAGAAACGGCCACCGCAAGAACGGCCACAGGGGAGCCCGCAGGAAGCGGGCGCGTATGAGCAACGTCGGACCGGCGATGGTCGAGCCGCATGGATGCGGCGACGCCGCAACAAGACCTCAGGCCGCGCACTGAACCTGAGACCTACCAAGATCAAGCCGCAGGATGCGGCGCAGTTCGCACACCCCGGAACAGCGCCACCGTGTTCGCGCACGCTCTCGACAAGAACGGGCCCCAGCTGCGCACTCCTCGACAACACCAAGCCCCAGCCCGCAGCACAACCCGTTCCCATCCGGCACTGAAGGTCGGCGGCAGGACGCCGCCGACCGTGTGGTGGCTCGCAGCAAGAACCGAGGCGGCAGGATGCCGCCGGCGATTGCAAAGCCCCTGCGGCCCGGACGGGCCGCACATAGATGGAAACGGCCACCGCCGGACCAGCCACAGGGCAGCCCGCACGATGCGGGCGCGTCTGAGCCAGGTCGGACCGACGATGGTCGAGCCGCATGGATGCGGCGACGCTGCACCAAGACCTCAAGCCGCGCCCCCAACCTGAGAACAACCACGACCCAGCCGCATGGATGCGGCGCCGGCCGCGCAACCCACCGAACTCCCCCACGCGTGGCCGCGCCCCCCTCAGACACAGGCCGGCTCCGTTCGTGGGCGCGCTCCCCTACTCGATCGTGACCGTGCTCACGTCTTCGATCAGCATCTCGTACAGCATGGCGACGTCGTCCTCGTTCATTCGAATGCAGCCCATGGAGGACTGCGAGCCGATGCTCTTGGGCTCGATCGTGCCGTGGATTCCGTAACCGAGCATGCCCTCGGTGGCTTCGTCGATGCCGACCAGGCCGATCCAGTGCTCGCCGATGGGATTGTCGGGGTCCTCGGGCGCGAAGCGTTGCCGTGTGCGCGGGTTGATCCACTCCGGATCGATCAGCTTGGACCCGGAGGCGACGCGGAATCGGCCGCTGGGCGTGGAGTTGTACTCGCCCAGCCCGACGGGGAAGCTGCGCACGTAGACCCGGTCGTCGCCCTCGCCGAGGTAGACATCCATCCGGTACGCCGCCCGGTCGACGACGACGTGGAAAGGACCGGTGATGACCTTGATGCGCTGGCCGGACCGTATGCGGTGGGGCTCGGCGATGCGGTTGATGCGCTGCAGGAACCGCCAGTCGACCTGCAGTGACAGCCGTCTCGTGATCTTGGCGAGCGAGTCGCCCGGCTGAATGACGTAGTCGAGCGCAAACGGATCGTCGCGAATGACTTCGGGGCTGAAGACCACGCGCTCGTTCAACGCGGTGAGCTCCGTTCGCAGCGCCGCCGATCGAGCACCGTTGCTGCCGTTGCGGGCAAGCTCCCGGCTGAGCTGGAGTCGCTGCTCGATCGGTGAGCCGACGTCGATCGACGGTGGCGGGCGGCGGCCCGAGGCTGCTCGGCTTCGGCGTCGTGCGGACGGGCGCGGCCCGATCCGGCTCGGGGAGCGCTCGCGGCGGTTCGACCTTCCGCGCTGGCGAATCGGGGCGTCTTCGCGGCCGGCGGCTCGGGGGTCAACGCTGGGGTCGCCTTCGATTCCTCCTTCGTCGTCGGTCGCGAGGTTGACCGGCGTCTCGTCCAGCTTCGAGGCGGCGGGCGGGGTCACTGGCTTCTTCTCGGGCGCTCGGTCGTCGCGGTTCGACTCGATCAGTCGTGGGGAGGTGACGGTCGAAACAGCCGGCGGGAGCGCTGTCGATCGGGCCGACGGATCGGCGCCCTGTTTGGGATCCAGCTTCGCGCTGCGCTCTCGCGCGCCTGAGAACGAAAGCCAGAGCCCGACGCTGACCGCAATCAGAACCAGCACGCCAACGACGGCCGGCAACAGGCGGGAGCGGCGACGGCGAAAGGTGTTGCGGCGGCGGCTGGGCATGCGGGTCGACTGGCTCGGTAGCATGGCTGGTGATCCTCCGTGATTGCTGGCATCATACGAACTCGCCGCCGCTCTGCGGGCGCCAACAAATTGTCAACGAGCCGCTCTGCGGAATCGCCCGCACGCCATCCGCAAGCGGACGGCGGTCCCCTCATCGGTGACGCGACGGCGCGGTGCGGATGGTCGCGATCCGGCGGTCGGTCACGACGAGGTCCACCGACACGTCGCGATCGTCGACGGGGATCGCGTCGACGATCTGCTGATCGAAGGCCAGGCCGACTGAGACGGCGTTCTGCCTGAGCCGCGGAAGGAAGCGGTCGTAGTACCCGCCGCCTCGCCCGAGTCGATTGCCGCGCGGATCGAAGGCAAGTCCGGGCACGATGATCACGTCGATCTGCCGCGACAGCACGGGGCGGCTCTCCCGCGGAGAGCGCAGGCCGTGCTCGTCGATGTCCATGATGTCGTCGTCGAAGGATGAGACTTCGACGGCCGACATGTCCTTGCGGGTCCAGTCCACGCTTGGCACGCAGACCGTCTTGCCCATCTGGAAGCAACGGACCGCTGCGGGCGTGAGATCGACCTCGTTGGCCAGCGGCATGTACAGCATGATCACCGACCCGTGCTTCACCGCGTCGAGCGAGAGCACGTTCGCGCAGGCGGCAGCCGATGCGGACTGCTGCTCCTGGGCCGGCAGGGCCTTGAGCAGGCGACGAATCCGCGCCCGAAGGTCGGCTTTGGAGGGCAGGTGAGCGTTGGCCATCGTCAAGTCGGCGTGCTGTCGAGAGGCGTGATCTGCCGGCGGTCTGCACTGGGCCCCGCACTGGGCTTGTCCGGTTCGAGACGCTTTCGGATCTCCGCCTCGAAACCTCGCTCGGTCGGCCGGTAGTAGGTGCGATCGACACCAAGATAATCCTGGGCCACGAACCCATCGGCATGGTCGTGGGGATACTGGTAGTTTTCGCCGTGTCCGAGCTCGGTCGCGCCGCGGTAGTGCGCATCGCGAAGATGAACGGGAACGGGATGCGTGCGGCCCTCGCGGACCTCCTTCATGGCCGACCAGATCGCGGCCGCCGAGGCGTTGCTCTTCGGCGCGGCGGCCATGTAGATGGCGGCCTGAGCGAGCGTCAGCTGGCATTCGGGCATGCCCACCCGCTCCGCCACCGCCCACGCCGAAGCGGCGACGGTCAGTGCCGAAGGATCGGCATTGCCGATGTCCTCGCTGGCCAGGATCGCGATGCGTCGCGCGATGAACCGCGGATCCTCGCCCGCTTCGAGCATCCGGGCGAGCCAGTAGATGGCCGCATCGGGGTCAGAGCCGCGCATCGACTTGATGAAGGCGCTGATGACGTCGTAGTGCTCATCGCCGGCACCGTCATACACGATCGCCTTGGCCTGCGCGGACTGCTCGGCCACCGCGAGGTCGATTCGGATCGGCTCCCCCCCGGTCCGGGTCGGCTCCGAGGGCTCCCTCGCCTGGCTGAGCACCGCGATCTCGAGCGCGTTCAACGCCTTGCGGGCGTCACCATCGCAGCGGTTGGCCCACAGCTGTAGCGCTTCGTCTTCCAGTGCGATCGGCGTCGATCCGAACCCCCGTGGATCGCCGACCGCCCGCCGCAGGAGTCGCTCGATCTCCGCGGGGCCAAGCGGCTGGAACCGAAAGACGGTCGAGCGGCTGAGCAGCGCGCTGTTCACCGCGAAATAGGGGTTTTCGGTGGTCGCGCCGATCAGGGTGATCAGGCCGCGCTCCACATCCTTGAGCAGCACGTCCTGCTGATTGCGCGCGAAGCGGTGAATCTCGTCCAGGATCAGGACGGACCTTCGCCCATCGTCTTCGAGTCGGACGACCGCTTCTTCGAGAATGCGGCGGACTTCCTTGACGCCCATCATCGCCGCGTGTCCACGCTCGACGTGGCGGCCGGTGTGCAACGCTATCACCTCGGCCAGCGTGGTCTTCCCCGATCCCGGCGGGCCCCAGAAGATGACCGACGTCAGCCGATCAGCCTCGAGCATCCGACGCAGGAGGCAGCCCGGTCCCAGGAAGTGGTCCTGCCCGAGCACCTCGTCCAGCGCGCGAGGTCGCATGCGGACGGCCAGAGGCTCTACCGATTCGATGTTTCGTTGACGACGATCTGACCAGAGGTCGGCCACCGGGCGAATCGTAGGGTCTTCGCCGAGGGAATGCCGTCTCTTCCTTTTGATGCTGCCGGCACGAGATGTGACCGGCTCTCGTGCGGCTGAAGGGGCTTCCGGGCCCGTCAATGCGGAATCCGCTGGAGAATCTGGCCGATTGAGGGATGGGCGATTCGGGTTCCGCCGTCGTGGCGTACCATTGTCCCGCTGTCGACTGCTCCCCTCTCCTGAGGATGCCCAGATGTGTGGAATCGTCGCGTATATCGGTCACAAGTCCGCTCTTCCCATCCTGCTGGAGGGCCTCAAGCGCCTCGAGTACAGGGGGTATGACTCAGCGGGCGTCGCCGTTCTCAACGACAAGCTCCAGGTCGCCCGGACGGTTGGCCGGGTCCGGGTGCTCGAGAACGAGCTCTCCAGACGCACGAACTTCGAAGGCACGCTGGGCATGGCTCACACCCGCTGGGCGACCCACGGCGAGGTCAGCGAGATCAACGCCCATCCGCACCGGGACGATCCGAAGACCGGGCACGGCATCGCGGTGGCCCACAACGGCATCATCGAGAACTACGCGGTGCTCCGCACCTATCTCGAGGAGAAGGGACATCGCTTCGCCTCGGAGACCGACACCGAGGTGCTCGCTCATCTGATCGGCGAGCTGTACGACGGTGATCTCGAAGCGGCCGTGCAGGCGGCCCTGCGCGAGGTGACCGGCGCCTACGCAATCACCGTGATCTGCGAGGAGGAGCCGGACGTTCTGGTGGTCGCCCGCAAGGGATCGCCGCTCATGGTGGGGGTGGGCAAGGACGAGTACATCGTCGCCTCGGACTCGAGCGCGATCGTCGCCCACACCACGCAGGCCTTTGCCCTCGATGACTACACGGTGGCGCGACTGACGCGAGACTCCTTCCGCACGACGACCGTCGACAACATTCCGATCACCCCGGAGCTGCTCGAGCTGGAGTTCGACTTGGGGCAGATCGATCTCGGTGGCTACGAGCACTACATGCTCAAGGAGATCTACGAGCAGCCCCAGGCCTTGCGTCTGTGCATGAAGGGGCGCATCGATCACCGCGAAGGGCAGGTCGTGCTCGGAGGAATCTCAGAGTTCTCACGGGAGCTGGTGAAGGCTCGTCGCATCGTCCTGGTCGGACAGGGGACGGCACTGCACGCGGCCATGATCGGTGAGTACCTCATGGAGGATCTGGCCAAGATTCCCACCGAGGTCGACTTCTCCAGCGAGTTCCGCTACCGCAATCCCATCATCGAGGATCGGACGGTGGTCATCGCCATCAGCCAATCCGGAGAGACGGCCGATACGCTGGCAGCGCTGCGTGAGGCGAAACAACGCGGCGCCCTGGCCCTGGGCGCCGTCAACGTCGTCGGATCCTCCATCGCCCGGGAGACCGATGCGGGAGTCTACCTGCGCGTCGGTCCGGAGATTGGCGTCGCCTCGACCAAGGCGTTCCTCGCCCAGCTGATGGTCGTGACCATGCTGGCCACCTACATCGGACGGCGACGCTTCCTCTCGGCCGATTTCGTCGCCGATCTCCTGCGGGAGCTCGACACCATCCCCGATCACGTGGAGAAGGTGCTGGGGCTCTCGAGCGAGATCAAGGAAGCCACCGCCAAGTACATCGACCGCGAGAATTGGCTCTTTTTGGGTCGGGGGCCCAACTACCCGGTGGCCCTCGAAGGCGCCCTGAAGCTCAAGGAGATCAGCTACATCCACGCCGAGGGCATGTCCGCGGCGGAGATGAAGCACGGCCCCATCGCCCTGATCGACGAGGGGATGCCGGTGGTCTTCCTCGCCACGCGGAACAGCCAGTACGACAAGATCCTCTCCAACATCGAGGAGGCTCGCAGCCGAGGGGGAACGATCATCGCGGTGGCCACCGAGGGAGACGAGCAGATTCACAAACACTGCAGCGAGGTCTTCTACGTGCCCGACGTCTCCGAGCCGCTCCAGCCGATGCTCACGGTGGTACCGCTTCAGCTCCTGGCGTATCACGCCGCGGTGCTGAGGGGCAAGGACGTCGACAAGCCGAGAAACCTCGCAAAGTCGGTCACGGTCGAGTGACGAGCGGTTCGTTCCGTCTCAAGTCCGGCGGTTGCTCCAACTGGAAGCTCGTCACTCCTCTTTGAATCGCTCGATTTCATCCTCCGCCTCGCTGAGCTGCAGGGCCATGGATCGCCGAAGCGGCGAGGTCACCTCGATCATCACCGCACCAACCGCAAGGGCCAGCGCGATCGAAGGCGGCAGCGCACCAACGTGAACACCGACAGCAGCGACCGCCAGCTGCGTCGGTCCGCACGCCATGCTGCCCATCACGAGGCGCATCGTTCGCAGCCACGTCCGCCCTCCGGCGACGATCGCCCCCACCGTGGCCCCGAGCCAGCGGGCGTCACCGCTGACCAGCAGGAGCGTGAGCAGCGGCCAGAACGCGAAGTCGATGAAGAGGTCGATCTTGACCGTGACCGTCGCGGCCAACGCAGGGACCAGAGCGCGATCGATGAGCGGGAGCAGGAGCGGTCCAGGCTGCAGGGGAAGGAACCAGCCGGCGACCAGGGCGCCGAGCGGCGCCGTGTACCACAAGCCCGTGCCGCCGAAGCAATACGACCAGCGTTGCCGCCGCGATCGACAGCGCGATCGCACTCGTAATCTGTCCGGACCGCTCGATGAGCGCCTCCCCCCCCAGCTCTGCCCGCTCAGCGGCCTCTCGATCGACGGCGGTGAGGAGGAAGGGGCCGATGGCGGCACCGGCCGCGGCCAAGGCCGACTCGGGCACGCTGAAGTGCAGAAGGCGGTGGAACACCGCGAACACGACGGCCCCGGGCAGGGCCGCGGCCCATCCCGCGATGCTCATGGCCGCGGGCCAGGACGGCGGAAACAGGCCGCGACGGGCGCCGGCGGGGCCTCCGAGCAGCAGCGTGACGGCGGTCAGCACCAGCACAAAGAGGCGCAACGGCTGCTGGTGACGCCACGTCGCCTCCGCCCACTGCCGTTCCGCGTGCTCGCCCTCGCCACGGTGGTCGCGCCACCAGCTCCGCCGTGGCCTCCGCTCCGGCTTCCAGCTGCTCGGCCGCGAGGAGATCGGTCTGCTGCCGGCGTACCACGGAGTCACGCGACTCGCGAAGCTCGACGGCCCCGATCATCATCCGCTCGTAGGTCCCGGGAAGGACGCGCCCGAAGAGCGTCGGTCCCAGCAGGATGCCCGCGAGCAAACCGCCGAGAACCGCAGCGCCCGGACACTTCGCGGACCGGAGCAGCGCGGCTGCGCCGACGGCGGCCGCGAGGATCGCCGCGCACGCGATCAGGTTGAGCGTCACTCCGGTCACCGCCTCAGGATAGAGCGGTTGGCTGCCGGCCGTGCGATCGGGCTGCGGTCCGGCGCGGAGGGCGCCGCTTCCAGGTATCTTCCTGCATCGCGCAACCGACCACGCATCGGCGCCACGCCTTGACCCGATCGACTTCTCAGCCCGACCATTGGGACCTCCGCGGCGATCGACGGATCGCGCTCGATCGGGCACAGCTGATGGCGGTGCTCAACGTCACACCGGACAGCTTCTCCGATGGCGGCCGCTGGGTGAGCGACGAGGCCGCGGTCCACCGCGCGATGGAGGTGATCGGGCGAGGCGCCGCCATCATCGACGTGGGCGGTGAATCCTCGCGCCCGGCGCCACGCGCGTCGCCGTCGCAGAGCAGATCCGCCGCACCGCCGGCGTGATCGAGCAGATCAGAGCGCGGAGCGACGTCGTCATCTCCATCGATACGACGCAGTCAGCCGTGGCCGGGGCAGCGCTCGACGCCGGGGCGGACATCATCAATGACATTGCGGCCGGCGAGGAAGATCACGCCATGTTCGCGCTGGCGGCGGCTCGAGGGTGCGGCCTGATCCTGATGCATCGTCCTCGCCCCTCGACGGACGAGTCGTATAGCGATCAGTACCGGCGGTTGCCGACGTACGGTGACGTCACCGCGGAGGTGCGAGCGTACCTGGCCGAGCGAGCGCGCCGCGCCGAATCGGCCGGCGTCGCTCGCTCCTGCATCGTGCTCGATCCGGGACTTGGATTCGGCAAGTCCGTGCCGCAGAACTTCCAGCTGATTCGCGAGACCGCGCGATTGCAGGAGCTCGGCTATCCGCTGCTCAGCGCCGCGAGCCGTAAGAGCTTCATCGGGGCGCCGAGCGGAATCGAGACTCCAGAGCAGCGCGTGGCGGGATCCATTGCGGTGAGCGTTGCCCACTGGATGGCCGGCGTGCGGCTCTTTCGCGTGCACGATGTGGAGCAGCACCGCCAAGCCCTCGCCGTGGCGGCGGCCATCAGCCTTGTGGTGTGAGTCAGAAGTTCATGACCATCTCACCGGCCCTCGACGCCGCTGGCTGTGTTGTCGCTCCTTCAAGTACAAGGCGTATGCCTTCCTCGCGACGCCTTGCCAGCACCGCCGAGGTCGCGCCGATCTGTCAACGAACTTCTGGCCGACACCACTGGCAGCCCGTTGAAGAAGTCAGATTGTCCTCTGAGCCCGCCGTCCGAAGCGGTTGAGCGAGGGGCAGGCGTTGCTACTATTAGCCGATTCAAGTCCATCCGGCTGTTCTTCAGATCAAGGAGTCGAGAGGCATGGCCAGCAACCACGTTCAAGAGTTCAACGACAGCAACTTCAAGGCCGAGGTCCTCCAGTCGGCGGTTCCGGTTCTGGTCGACTTCTGGGCGGAGTGGTGCCAGCCATGCCGGATGCTGGCCCCGACCATCGACGAGGTGGCCCAGGCGTACGCGGGCAAGGCGAAGGTGGGCAAGGTCGACACCGACAGCAATCGCGAGATTTCCGTCCAGTACGGCATCAGCGCGATTCCCACCGTCATCCTCTTCAAGGATGGCGAGATCCAGAAGAAGTTCGTCGGCCTGACCAACAAGGAAGAGTTCGCGAGCGCGCTGGACGAGCTGGTCGCCTGAGACGCCCGCTTCCGCAACACCACCGGGCTCACGGTACGGCGTCGGGACTGCTCCCGGCGCCGGCTTGCGTTGTGGCCATCACGAGTTTGCCGGGCGTCGACCCCCAGCTCGCCACGGCGGCGGAAGTCGTAGCGCCGTCGATTATCATGGGGAGATGGTGTTTCGAATCGGCGTGCTCGTCTCGGTCCTGATGATTGCCGCGGCTGCCGCGGCGGCAGGCGAGGAGCCCATCGTCACAACCGATCTGCTCCGGATTCGCTCCGTCGGCAGCATCGATGTGGCTCGTGATGGGTCGGTGGCGGTGTTCTCCGTGCGTTCCGTCGGTTCGGAGCCGGCGGCGCCAGGCGCCGACGGGGAAGCCGAGGACGGCGACACGCGCTACGAGAACCGGGAGCATCTTTTCGCGATCGACCTTCTCGATGTCCGCGCGGTCCCCCGTCAGCTCACCTTCGGCAGCCGCCGGGACGCCGCGCCGAGCCTCGCTCCGGACGGTCGGCGGCTGGCGTTCGTGCGGGAGAGCGAGACGAAGGACGAGGATGGCAAGAAGATCGCGCAGATCTGGGTCATGGATCTCGCCGGCGGCGAAGCGCGTCAGATCACGCAGCTCAAGCATGGAGCGTCGCGCCCCATCTGGTCGCCGGATGGAAAGCGGATCCTCGCGGCGGGGCCGGTACCCTTGACCGAGCTGGAGCGCCCGAACTGGCCTTCGGAGCGACCGGGACGCGATCGAGAGCAGGACCGTCGGTCCGGCGACAACGACCAGGCAACGCCGTCACCGCGCCCGGGCGGCAATCGCGAAGAGATCAGAGCGTGGCTTGACCGCAACGCGGCGAATCACGATCCCTACGTCATCAATCGCCTGGCGTTCCAGGAGGAGCAGAGTCTCCGGCGCAACGAGCGATTCGTGCAGCTCCTGCTCATCGATGTCGACGCGCCCGGCGCACCGCCGGTGCGAATCACCAATGACGCAATCGATCATCTCGAGGCGCGGTTCCTGGGTACGGGCGGCCGCATCGTCTACGTCACCCAGAAGCCCACTGCAGTGCACCCCGACCGAACGCTCGAGCGGTCGTTGTGGTCGATCGACTCCGACGGCTCCAATGACCGGCTGCTCCTGCGGGTGGAGGGGTTCGCCCTCGCCGCGCCGCGGCCCAGCCAGGATGGCTCGATGCTCGCCTTCACCGCCAAGCAGATCGACGAGCCGGCCTACCGGCATCCTCAGCTGGGCGTCATCGACCTGAAGGGATCCCTCCCGGCGGGAGAAGAGCGGAGGCCGATCTGGCTCACCGATCGCAAGTCGTTCGATGGGCCGGTTCGCGAATTGGCGTGGCTGCCTGCCCGCTCCGCCCTGATCTTCGGCACCGCGCGCGCGGCGCCGTTCCGCTGATGACCATCAGCCCCGGTCTGCTGGAACCCGCTCCCCTGATCGAGTCGACGAACGAGCTGCCCGCGGGCGTGCACGAGTTTGCGGTGGGCGGTGGAACGCTCGTCTACGCCGTGACCACCCCCGCCAATCCGTGCGCGCTGCGGGTGTGGGATGGTCGCGGTGACCGCGAGGTGGACGACCTGAATCCCTGGGTTGCGAACAAGCGGCTCTCGATGCCAAGGGAGGGATCGGTGCAGCGGCCCGACGGGCTCTCGGTGCAGTACTGGCTGATGGAGCCCACCGATCGGAACCCGGGGCAGCGCTATCCGCTCGCCGTCGAGATCCACGGCGGCCCGGCCGGCATGTGGGGGCCTGGCGAATCCACGATGTGGCTGGAGTTCCAGCTCCTTTGCAGCTGGGGGTATGGCGTCGCGTACTGCAATCCGCGCGGTTCGAGCGGCTACGGCTACCAGTTCCAGAAGGCCAACTTCCAGGACTGGGGCGCGGGTCCCGCGAGCGACGTGCTGGCCGTGGTCGACCAGGTCGTGCTGAGTGACTGGATCGATCCCGAGCGCCTGCTCGTCACGGGTGGAAGCTACGCGGGATACCTCACCGCCTGGATCATCGGCAACGATCAGCGGTTCAAGGCAGCGGTCGCGCAGCGGGGCCTCTACGACCTGGGCACGTTCTTCGGAGAAGGCAACGCCTGGAGGCTGGTGGAGTGGGCCATGGGGGGATTCCCCTGGGAAGGACGGATTCGCCCGATTCTGCAGCGAGAGAGCCCGATCAGCTACGTCAGCCGGATCCGCACGCCGTTGCTCATCATCCACGGCAGCCAGGATCTCCGAACCGGCGTCGCGCAGTCGGAGATGCTCTACCGATCGCTCAAGGAGCTCGGCCGGCCGGTCGAGTACGTGCGCTACCCGGGCGCGGGGCACAACCTCTCGCGCACCGGCGATCCGAAGCAGCGGATGGATCGGCTCGACCGGATCATCGAGTTCTTCGAGCGCTTCATCGAGAACCAGAGGCCGGCGCCGCGGATCGACACCGAGGCGGGCAGTCCGATCGCCGGCGATCAGTCACCAGCGTCTCTGGACCGCTGAATCGCCCTCGCCCTTGTCTTGCCTCGACGGAACTCACCGCGGAGGGCCGCGGAGGGCCGCGGAGGACGCGGAGGGGTGGGCGTCGGGTTGCGGCAGATCAGATCGTGGTCGAGTCGAAGCAGGTCAGAGACCGGAACGATTCGGGGCGACTCTTGCGATTTTCTCAGTGTTCGCGCGCGGGACGAGGAACCTCGAGTCTTGGTTCTTCTGGCAACTCGAGCTTCCCTTGGCATGGATGACGCGTTGACGAGTTGATGGCGCCCGGAAGAACCAGAATCTGAACCACGACACAAGCTCCCGGCACCACCAACTCACGAGGCCCACGCAGACCAACTCCAGCGTCCTCGGCCCTCGAAGCTCCAGTGAACGCCCCCCGCGGCAGGCATCCCGGGATGCCTGCCGCGGTCTCTTTCGTTGCTGTCCATCGAGCCCACGCCCCCGCGTGCGGGAATCGGCAGGCGTCGCGTCCTTGCCACGTGCCGACTTGCGCCTCGATGACCTCATCTCCTTGCCAGCGAACCTCTTACGCACCCTCGCGACGACGCTGGTGAGAGACGCGGTCTGGTGTCGCAACCCAAATTTCCTCTCCATATTCGCGCAGACGAGGCCGGGAAAGGGCGTACGTGCTCATGTCCAGCAGCGTCGTCGTCCGTCGTCCCGCGCACTGGTGGTGAGTTCGATTCGTGCCAGAAGGAGGCCATTCCATGACACGCGGACGGAATCCGCGGCCGCGACACACTCCGGTGAGTCGTCGAACCGCAGTCGGCACGCAGCTCGGGCCGGTGAGGTCTTGTTCTTCTTGGGCCTCACCGGCCCCCGGCGTTCTGCACGTCCTTCCCCCCCGAGGCGGCGGGATTGCGAGGAGCCTCGGGATTCTCGATTCAGCGCTCGAAAATCGGCGTTCCCGAGCGTGCCTTCGGGATAGGGTGGCGACATGCAGACTCGAGCCATGCCCGAGGAACGGGAGATGTGGCGGGCGGTCCTCGAACGGGACCGCTCGTATGACGGCCTGTTCGTCACCGCGGTGCGCACGACGGGGATCTTCTGCCGGCCCTCGTGCCCGGCTCGCAAGCCCCGGCGCGAGAACGTCGAGTTCATGCCCGATCCCCGCGCGGCGCTGCGGGCGGGATACCGGCCGTGTCAGCGCTGCCGCCCTCTCGACGGGAGCGGCACGCCGCCGGACTGGGTTCGTCTGCTGCTCGAGCGGATCGAGCGCGCCCCAGGTCAGCGCATCGCGGACGCGGACCTCCGCGCGCTCTCCATCGATCCGGCTCGCGCTCGCCGGTATTTCCAATCGCATTACGGAATGACCTTCCACGCGTACCAGCGGGCCCGTCGGCTCGGCGACGCGCTGGCGCATCTGCGGCGGGGTGGGCGCGTCGATGCGGCCGGGGGAGACAGCGGCTTTGCCTCCTCCAGCGGCTTCCGCGAAGCATTCCATCGCCTCTTCGGCCAATCCCCGGCGCAGCGGCGAAGTCTGTCCGCTGGTCGTGCAGTGGCTGGACACGCCGATCGGTCCCTTCGTGGCCGGAGCGACCGACGAGGGCGTGTGCTTTCTGGAGTTCGCCGATCGCCGGGCGCTGGAGCGACAGATCGAGGTCCTTCGCCGGCGGTTTGGTTCGGCCGCGCTACCGGGGCGTCACCGCCATCTGGATCAGCTGAAGGCGGAGCTGGATGAATACTTCGCGCAGGAGCGGCGAGAGTTCACCGTGCCCCTGGTCACGCAGGGAACGCCCTTCCAGGAGTCGGTCTGGCAGGGGCTGCAGCGCATTCCCTACGGTCAGACGTGCTCATACGACCAGCTCGCGCGGGCGATCGGTCGTCCCGGTGCGCAGCGGGCAGTGGGGCGGGCGAACGGCGAGAACCGGCTGGCCATCGTCGTGCCCTGTCACCGGGTGATCGGTCGCGATGGTCGGCTGACTGGTTACGGCGGCGGACTCTGGCGAAAGGCGCTCCTGCTCGAGCTGGAAGGGGCCACCATCGATCCGCGGGATCGCGCTGCGCACCGGCCCGTTCGTGCGTCCTTCGGAGCCTTCGAACGGAAGATGAACCGCGGAGGGCCGCGGAGGGCCACAGAGAAGGTCGTGAATCAGTAGAACCTCGTGCGCGATGCGGCCCGGACGTCGTTGCCGGTCCCGAGTCACACTCACCTGATTCGCCACGCCCGCCCACGATCGAAGCCGCACCAGCACGACGCTCACTCGTCTGCCCGTCCTCCGCGGCCCTCCGCGGTGAATCACTCTTCGAACAAGCGGTGGCGATGGCAGGGCATCGTCGCAGGTCACCGACGCTTGACCGGCGTTGAAGATGAAATCGTGTGACGCTGCGGAATGCATGATTCGCGGCGCGGGTCCTCGTCGTTCATTGCCGGCTCCTTCAGTGGGTCGGCGCTTCCCGAAACGGAACAGGACCAATGAAGAGCAAACGAGTCGTGACCTGTCGCTGGCTCCCATGGCTGAGCGCTGCGGCACTGTCGTTCGGTTGCCAGTCGGCCTACAAGACGAGCATCACGGAGGATGCGGCCCGCCGGCAGTCGTTCCAAGAGCAGCTGGTGCTGTCGACCCAAGCGATCAACGCTGGGGACCTGGTGCAGGCCAGGTCGCACCTGAATGACGCGGCCGCCTGGGCCGTGGGGCCCAGCGAAGAGCAGAAAGTCGATGGTCTCGAGAGACTCATCACAGGCGCCGAGGCGTTGCTTGCCGGCCAGGCCGACGAAGCCCAGCTGCAATGGGCGGAGATCGAGGACCCGCAGCTCAGCGAAGAAGTTCGGGGCAAGGCCAGGCTGGTCGGCATGGTCATCCCCGATCCGACTCAACAACTCGAAGAAAGTGAGGCTCCGTGATGCGCATTCATCCTGGCTCGCAGCGCCTTGTGATCGGCCTCCTCTTGTTCCTGCCGGCGCCGCTGGCCTTCGGTCAGAACCGCAGCGCTGCGCCGCCGGCGGAGACCGCACGTGCCCGAGAAGACCAGCCGTCGGCGGCGGGACCCGGATTCGAGGGGTACGACTTCGGACAGGTCGTCGACACGATGGAGAGCTCGGTCAATCCGCTTCAGCGCGAGATGGACCAGAGCTTCCGGCTGTTCGTCAAGAGCATCGAAGAAGCGGAGCAGCTACTCGATGGCGGCCAGACGCAGGAGGCCGTGCAGAAGGCCGCCGCGGCGCTGGACGTGGTGCTGGCCGTTCGTGACTCCGTTCTCGCACCGATGTGGGAAGGTCAGGAGGTGCTCACCGAGCAGATCGCCCGCGTGCGAGCGCGCCTGGCCATCGCCGTTCAGGCCGCGCAGGGTGACGAACCGGCCGAGCTCGATGAACAGACCGAGCTGACGCTGGACACCCTCGCGGGCCGCGTCGCCGCGGAGCAGGATCCGTTGCGGAAGAAGCGCCTGGTCGCTCAGTACAGAACCGTGCGCAATCTCGCCCGGATCCGGTCCATGGCCGTCCAGCTCTCTCCCGACCAGCGGAAGATGTGGATGAGCGTGCTGCAGGTGCTCGACGAAGCGGCGCTGGCGCACCAGCAGGTGATGATGGGAAGCGAAGTGCTCTTTGCCCAGTTCGAAGCCACCTCGTCCAACCTGCGCGCGTACATCTCGCTCATGGACACCGTGGACGGCGCGGCCCGACTGATCCAGGTCGTGCGCGGCACGGGCGAACAGGCCGCCGGCATGGCCGGCTTCGCTGACAGCATGATCGAGCTCCAGCAGCGCCTGGCCGGCTTCAACGAATCCGTTGAACAAGCGCTCGAGGGTCGAATGATCGATCTCGAGTCGCAGCTCGATCTGATCGAGCCGCTGCAGAGCGAGCTCACGGGCGGAGAGGGCCTGATCCCGATCGACGAAGACTACGAACTCTCTTCGCGGATTGCTCGCCTCTCCGGTGACGAGACGGCCGGACGTGGAGGAACCAAGCAATGACGAGCAGACGATGGATGTGGACGGTGGTGATTTCAGTCGTCGTGGTCACGGTGGGACTCGGCGACTTCGTGAGCGCTCAGACGCTCGATGCGAAGGATCGGGCCGAGTTCAACCGGCTGGTCCAGCAGCGCAACCGGCTGTCGCGGCAGCTGCACGGACTGGACCGGCAGGCGTCGGACCTGATGAAGCAGGGACGCGAGCCCGTGGTCGTGCACGCTGAGCAGGTCTCGGTGCAGGACCAGCTCGATCTCATGGAGCTGCGACTCGCGATCCTGGCCACGCGGAACGGCGTCGCGGTGCCTCCCCTGCCGGAGGAGGCCGAGTCGGTCGAGGGCGGCGCGAACGCGCCAACCGATCGGAAGATCGCGCGGGCCTTCGTCCGCGGCCGCGAGCGAGCGATCGAACAGCTGCGACAGGACGGGTATCGCTTCCTCGCTTCGCTTGACTTCACAGCGTTCCTGAATCAATAGACGGGAGGCCGCGGTGTTTCGCGAGTTCCTTTCTCTGGGCGGCGCGCTGATGTGGCCGCTCTTCGCGTGCTCGATCCTGTTTGGTGCCGTGCTCATCGAACGAGTCTGGGTGATTGGCATCAGCCATTGCCTGCTGCGACGACAACTGGACCTGCCTCGCCGGACATGGCACCGGCGCGTGCTGCCCTTCTTCACCGACGTGCCGCCCAGCCTCGGCCTGCTCGGCACGGTCGTCGGCGTCGTCCGCAGCTTCCACCTGATGGATGGTCGATTGACTTCGGAAGCGGTGGGAGCAGGCCTGGCGATGGCCTGCGTGACGACGATCTTCGGTTTGGGGATCGGCATTGCCGCCTCCGTGACCGGCTACCTGTGCGACTGGGCGACCGGCGCCACGGAGACGCGACCGTGCTGAGCCTTCGCAGCTTCATCGACGTGCTCTTCATCCTGCTGCTGGGCACGATGGTGCTGTTGACGCAGTCGGTGCAGATCGGCGCCGTGGAGACCGAGCTGTTGCGGCTCGGGGGTGGCGCCGTCTCGTCGCTCCGAGAGACGGCGGTCGACGTGGTGGTGGTCGCCGATGACGGAGTGCAGGCTCTCGGACGGCGCTGGGAACGGGTTGACGAGCTGGCTCGATCCATCGATCGATCCAAGATCATCGTCCTTGTCGTGGCGAATCGGCAGGTCAGTCACCACCGGGTCATGGCGGTCTGGTCTGCGTTCAGGAGCGCTGGGCTGACGGTCCGGCTCGGCGCTGAGCCATCGTCTGACGCTCCAGATCGCGCCGAACAGGAGAGGTGACCGATGGCTCGTGGACCATTCCTCGTCGGACTGCTCCTTTCTGCAGTCGTGCACTTCTGTTTGCTGATTCCAGGCGTGCGCCGGCCGCAGCACGTCGAAGGGGTCGTCGGCGTGATCGAGACGGACTTCGCGACGCTCGAAGTGCCGGAGGTCGAGGTCGTGGCGTCCACGGCACTGGAGAATCCAGCGCGGACCAGCGAGGATGCGCCGCCCGCACCATTGACTCCGGTTCCATCACCGCCCGCGACACCGCCACCGCCGGCGATACCACCACCGACGCGAGTGTCCGAGCCAACTCCACCGCAAGACGATCAGCCGAGCAACCCGCCCGCGACGCCAGCGCCTCGTTCGTTCCGCCGAACCGGCGCCGATCTCGCTGCCGGAACAGGGCGATCTGGCCGGCGAGCGCGAGGGGCGGTCGGCGCCTGAGCTGCGCATCGATTGGGGCACGGCGCAAGCGGCGAATCGCACTCTCGAGGCAGGCCAGATGAAGGTCGTCGTGCTCCAGGACGGGCCGGAAGGAGCCATGCCGATCATCAGCGAAGCAGTGGAGCAGTTCGAGGGAGTGTGGCAACGCCGCCCGTTCGCCTCAGCCGCGCTGCTCTTCTCGAACAACCTTCGAATCGTCGATGGGGTTCCCGCCTTCGAACAGATCGGTCACGAGGTCGGCCTCCGATGGCCGGAGCGTCTCGCCGTGCTCGTGCCGCGGTCGGTCGAGCGCTTGCTGCAGTCCGCGCAACTGGAGGCGGCATTCCGGAAGGGGTTGACGATGGAACGGATTCGGAGTTTCGGCGGCCGATTCACGATCAGCGACGGGGCGCTTGGCTTTGAGATCACGCGTGTCGTGGAAGGCGAGTCGTCATGAGAAGCGCACTTGCAATCGTGTTCGTGGCCGTTCCGCTGACCGCGATCATCACGGCCGGTGCGGTCGTCCTTGTGCTCCGAAGCACATGGCCGACGGTCCCGCCCTTGCCTCAGGTGACGCCGGCGATCGGTACGGCGCCGGAGACCACGGTGGAGGTCCCGGTGTTGGAAGGCGACGCTGGCGAGGCGGAACCGCTTCCGCCGCCCTCGCTGCTCGTGGCGTCGTTCGCCCAATCTCCGGTGGATGGGTCCATTGACGCGACGGCTGTCACCGAGCCGGCTCCGGCAGAGGCCTTCGAAGTCCCGGTCCAGGAACCGAACGGCGACATTGCATCTTCGGTCGACTACGCGAAGCTGCACCGTCAGATGAAGGAGGTCTCGGACCGTCTGGAGCAATTCAACCGCAAGCTCCTGCAGGTCATCGGTCGCGTTCCGAGCGAAGATCCGAAACGGGAAGGACGGGGCGGCGCCGGGACGGCTGTGGCCCTGGGAGAGGACGCAGCGGATCGATGACGCGCGGCACTGGACCATCTCGCTGCGGCGCTGCAGCAGGGCTCGCCCTCCTCCTGCTGTCCATACGTTCGGCCAGTGCCGCCCAAGAGGTCTCGAACGGGCCAGTCCCGGAACATCCAGTCCCTCGAATCCACATGGACGCCAGCGCGTGGCGATTGCTCGCGAGCCAGGACTACGAAGACGCCTTCTGGCTCTTCGCGCGAGACGTCGAGGACGAGCCCCGGTCCGGGAGGGCGCGGGTCGGCTGCGCCCTGGCCCTCGCCGGGCTGCGCGATTTGGACGCCGGTGCGCAGTGTATTCGAGCATCCCTGCAGATCGATCCGGACTCGCTTCGAGCTCTGGCGGCCGAGCACCGCGATCCGTCCCTGTTCAACGCGCCGATTCTGCAGTACCACGAGCGGCTGAAGCAGATCGCCTTCGATTGCGACACGGTGCTGGCGCTCGGCGCCCTGTACTACCTTCGGAGCGACCGGATCTCCGCTCGGCATGCGCTCGATCTGCTGGCTCGTCTCGGCGAGGAGTCGCTCGCGACGGCCAACCTCGAGTCGCTCATCGCAGAACCGCTGTCTCGCGTCGAGATCGCACCCCAGGAGACGGGGCCGACTGTTGCGAGGGATCGTGCGCTGGAGCGGACGGAAGTATCGTCTCCGAGTGCTGACGCGCTCTCTCCAGCGCCCGGCCTTCCCGCGCGTGCGGTCGACTACGGCACGCTGCGGAAGCGCATCCTCACGATGTCCGAGGCGCTCGATCGGTTCAGTCAGAAGCTGCGTCAGTCGCTCGCTGAAGCGCTGCCCGGGAGACCGCCGGGATCACCGGCAAACGGTGCGGACGACGCGATGCTCACGGACTCGGTGCGGCAGGCCGGAAAGCCAGACGGGCGCGGTTGAGATCGGGATAGATCTCGAACACCGTGCTCAAGCGGGTGGCGGCCAAGACCTGCGCGAGAAAGCCGCGCACGGCGCAGATCTTCACGTCGCCGCCATGACCCTGCATCTTCTTGTGGAGCCGGATCAGCACGCCAAGGCCGTAGCTCGAGACGTATTCGAGACGGCTGCAGTCGACGATGAGTTTGGTCAGGCCGGCGTCGACGAGGGCCTCGATGTCATGGACGAACTGCTCGGCGGTCTGGTGATTGAGGCCACCGTCCGCCGCCAGGATCATCACGTCGCCGTCGATCTCGTCGTAGAAGAACTCCACGCGGTGCTCGCGCCGCACCCGCGGGCGCCTTGGCTCGGGTGACGAGCCAGGGCGCCGAGGGCGGGACCGTTAGCCGTTCTTCGCATGCGCCGCGTCGATCGCATCGAGCAGACGATTCGCCCAGTCATCCATGATCCTCGTCGCGTCTTTCTCGGTCCAGAATCGGTTGATGGTCAAATTCTTGCCGATCTGAGACTCGACCAGCGCTCCGATCTGCACGTCACTGACGGAGTCGACGAGCTCGCCTTCCATGGCGACTCCGACGCGACCACCGGCATCGTACGCGTCGGTCAGAGCGATCTTGACTTTGGCAACATCGCCCGCCGCATTGTCGACGACCTCGTACTTGCGGGAGAGCGTCTCCACGATCGTGTCGCGCATGTAGTTGCAGGCCAACTGCACGTCGCCGTAGGACGTGTCCATCCCCTTGGATCCCTCGGGGAAGGCAACCGTCACCGGATCGACAATGAACTTGTTGTATCGCGCAAGGCGGTTGTTGGGGTCCAGGTACCTCCAGCTGTTGTGGTCGATCTGTACGAGGTTGCGGTTGGTGGACAGGAAACCGGTCTTGACCGGCGGTGGCGGCGACTCTGAGGCACAGCCGGCAAGGGCAAGGCCCGTGATGACTGCCGTGGAAAGGACCAGACGCATCATGTTCATCTCCTTCGAAGAAGCAGGGTGCCGTAGTGCGGGATGGCCGGGATCGGCGTCCCCAGGGACGAACAGGATGACGAATTCGGGCGCGGTCGTCAATTCTGCCTAGCTCCAATTCTGCAGCACGCCCAGCAGGTCCAGCACGTTCACCACGCCGTCCTGGTTGCCGTCGCCGGCGCAGTCACCTGGCGGAACGGGGCAGACGCCCCACTCATTGATGACCAGGATCAGGTCGGCGACGTCAACGACGCCGTGCCCGTTGGGTGGGGGGTGGACTCAATGTTCAGCGTGCCCATCGAGCCGGGAAGTCGACCGAGGGTCACGGTGTTGCCCGACAGCCCGTCGCCGATGACCGACAAGATCGTGTTCACGGGCGAATCATCTCCCACGACGATCGACGGCATCGCAAACTGGGGGTTCATCAGGAGGTAGTTGTTGATCTCCAGGTTGAACGTGATCTCGCCCGAGCGAATCAGCAGTCGATCGTTGACGACGGAGGCAGTTCCGCCGCCGGGTTGCGTGAAGTCGACGGTATAGACTCCGCCCACGTCGAAGATCGCCGTGTCCTCGTCGTTCGGGATGAACTGGTCCTGCCAGCAGCCTGCGTCGATGAAGAGGCCGCCGGTCTCGCACTCAGAAGCGATCGACTCCGCCGGCGAGCGTAACGCTTGTGATGAGAGAGGTGGCGGCGACGCCGGCAAGGGCTTGGATCGGATGTGTCCAGATCATGGCATGACTCCTTCGATGAACGTCGGAATGCGTGCCCGGGTTCGGGCCCGGAAGTGGTTTGGCCCATGAAGGCCGCCGGAGATCGGCGCAATCGGTTTGGTTCTTCGCCCCAGAGTATCGCGACCGAATATGCCTTCGGTGGTCAGCACGTGATGGCTGACGTTCACGACGTTGTCGAAGGCCGACTGCAGGAAATAGCCGTCCGGTCCGAGCGGCGTGTCGCGACTCCAGAGTCCATCGACACCGCCGGTTCGCGCCAGAATCTGTTCATCCGAGGCCTGTACTTCGGTGTTGGGGAGCAGCCGGACGTGACCGTCGTAGAACAGCGTTGCCGGAGCTGAGTCGATGCCGAGGTCGAAGTAGTAGGGCGCGAAAGTGCTTGGGATTGTCGAAGGGTGCGCGAACATGCTCGTGCGGCGCCATTCCCGCGACCGATTCCTTGCCCCGGATTTCCCAGAATCCGTACTCTGTGAGGGGTTCACGCGACGGAGAGGATCACACCATGTCTCGGGAGACCTATTTCACACCTGCCCTCTTCGGACTTCCTCAAGGACCTCGCCGCGAACAACGACCGTGACTGGTTTCAGGCGAACAAGGACGCGCT
Organism: uncultured Planctomycetota bacterium; assembly: GCA_963697235.1. Lineage (GTDB taxonomy): Bacteria > Planctomycetota > Phycisphaerae > Phycisphaerales > SM1A02 > CAVONJ01. Next base: position 96,268 of record CAVONJ010000010.1, on the reverse strand, counting down.
ACGAGACAGCACGTCAGGCAGCCGGCGCTGCGCTTCATCGCCGACTTCGGCCCGCAACTCGCCCGCGGTGAGCCCGCACTCTCGTCGCGATCCGCGACCCAGCGGGCGGCTCGCTGTTCCGCATCCACCGGGACGTGCGCTTCAGCGAAGGACAAGAGCCCCTACAAGACCCACGCCGCGATCCAGTTCCGCCACGAGCCCGGCAAGGACGCCCACGCGCCGGGCTTCTACCTGCACCTCGAGCCCGGCGAGATCTTCGTCGGCGTGGGAAGCTGGCATCCGGAGCGTGAGACGCTCGGGAAGATCCGCGATGCCATCGCCCAGGATCCGAAGGCGTGGAGCGGCGTGATCCGCGCCGAAGAGTTCAGGGGCCGCTTCCAACTGGCGGGCGATTCACTGCGCCGTCCACCCAAGGGCTACGAGCCCGATCATCCGTTCATGGACGATCTGAAGCGCAAGGACTTCGTCGGCGTCTGCAAGCTCACGCAAAGGACGGTGACGAGCGCGAGCTTTCTCGAGGACTTTGCGGGGATCTGCCGCGCGGGCTCGCCGCTGGTCAGATTCCTGTGCAAGGCGACCGACGTGGCGTACTGAGCGCGGCGCTATGCCAGGGCTTCGACCTGGAGCGCTTCGGCCATGACTTTGCCGATCTCCGCGGGGCTCTCCGCCACCTGGACGCCACATCCGGCGCAGGGCGTCGATCTTGGCCTGGGCCGTGTCGTCGGCGCCGCCGATGATCGCGCCGGCGTGGCCCATGCGCTTGCCGGGCGGTGCGGTGCGCCCGGCGATGAAGGCGACGACCGGCTTGGTCATGTTCTCGCTGATCCAGTGGCCGGCGTTCGGTCTCGTCGGAGCCGCCGATCTCGCCGATCATCACGACGCCGTCGGTCTGCGGATCGGCTTCGAAGAGCGTCAGCAGCTCGATGAAGTTCAGCCCCTTGACCGGATCGCCGCCGATGCCGACGCACGTGGTCTGTCCGATGCCGAGTTGCGAGCACTGCCACACCGCCTCGTACGTCAGCGTGCCGGAGCGGCTGATGATGCCGACCGCCTTGCCCGTGGCGGCATCGCTCTTCGAGAGGTGGATGTAGCCGGGCATGATCCCGATCTTGCAGCCGCCCTCGAAGCTGCGCCGCCGCTCCCGCTCCCGACACCCGGTTGCCGGGCGTGATGATGCCGGGGCAGTTGGGTCCGATCAGGCTGACCCCGGGATAGTCGCGAAGCGGGCCTTGACCCGGATCATGTCCTGGGTGGGAATGCCCTCGGTGATCGCGCAGATCACCTGCATGCCGGCGTCGGCGGCCTCGAGGATGGCGTCGCCGGCGAAGGGCGGCGGGACGAAGATCATGCGTGGCCTCGGCACCGGTCGCGGCCACCGCATCGGCGACGGTGTTGAAGATCGGCAGGCCGTTGCCATCGCGCTGCCCGCCCTTCCCCGGCGTGACGCCGCCCACCATGCGCGTGCCGTAATCCAGGCATCCCTTGGTGTGGAAGGCGCCGGCTGAGCCGGTGATGCCCTGGCAGATGACCCGAGTGCTTCCGTGGACGAGGATTGACATGGGCGTAGGGTAGCGGGGGAGCAACGAAACAACCACCAGTCCAAGGACTGGTGGCTGCTCGCATCAAGCCGAGAGTATCCCCGCGATTGGGCCTTCCGTTACTCCCAGTTGTCCATCACCTCGAGCAGATCGAGGATGTCGGTCATGCCGTCCCCGTTCAGGTCGGTGGGGCAGCGGGAGAACTGGCAGCGGCTTCCGAAGTTGTACAGGACCAGCAGGAAGTCGTTCACGTCCACTGCCCCGTCGAAGTCGGCGTCGCCAAGACCCTGGTGGCGCGGCAAGTACGGATCCTTCGCCGCCGCCTCAATGTCGTGGTTCTGCCCGGCGGGGCCAATCGAGGGCTGCTGCGGCGCTCCGCCGATCGAAGGCGCCTGCGGCGCCCCGCCGATCGTGGGTTGCTGCGGAGTGTCACCTGTCTTGGGCGAGCGCGGCGTCAGCTGCGGCGTGTAGCCGGGGGCGGGTCCCCACGTGGGCTGCTGCGGCGCCGGACCGATGCTCGGCTTACCGGGAGTCGACGGCGTCGTCGGTTGCCCCGGGCCGACCGTCGGCTGATCCTGCGGGGAACTGGGCGTTGGCGTGTCGGCGAGAAGCATGGGGGTCATCAGCGCGGTGCAGGTGATGAGCGTCAGAGCGGAAAGGCGAAGGCGTTGCATGATTGATCTCCTTGTTCGTCGGTCGTTGGTCGTTTGTCGTTGGTCGGGCCCGGACTTCGGCGGACACTTGAACCAAGGGCGAGGTGCGGATCGGCGCGCGGTGGATTCTCTTTCTTGCTGCATCGTTGCTTTGTCGAAGGCGTGCGCGAACACGATTCGGGTAGTCCGAGGGTGGTGCGACCGGCGCCGCATCCTGCGGCTCGGTATTGGGTGTTTTGAGGTTGGGTGCGCGGCGTGAGGTGTTGTTGCAGCGTCGCCGCCTCCATGCGGCTCGACCATCGTCGGTCCGGCGTGGCTCATACGCGCCCGCATCCTGCGGGCTGCCCTGGGACGGTTCTTGCGGTCGTTGTTTCCATCTATGTGCGGCCCGGGCTTGGGGGCCGGCGCCGGTCATTGTCTAGGGCGTGCGCGAACACGCTCTGGGCGTTCCTGGGGTTGCGCGGCGGGCGCCGCATCCATGCGGCTCGGTCTTGGTTGATCTCAGGTTGGGTGCGCGACTTGAGGTCTTGTTGCGGCGTCGCCGCCTCCTGCGGCTCGACCATCGTCGGTCCGGCGTGGCTCATACGCGCCCGCATCCTGCGGGCTGCCCTGTGGCCGTTCTCGCGGTGGCTGTTTCCATCTATGTGCGGCCCGTCCGGGCCGCAGGGGATTGTGCAAATCCGCCGGCATCCATGCCGGCTCGGTTCTCGCTGTGAGCCACCACTCGGTCAGCGGCATCCATGCCGCCGACCTTCAGCGCCGGATGGGAACGGCCTGCTTTGGTTCCGCGCGCGTGATCACCGCTGGTGTCGGCGCTGTATGCAAGGCGCCGGCCGCGCAACCGTCGGCAGGTCAAGCTCCGGCGGCATGGATGCCGCCGGAGCGTTGGTGTTTGCGCGCGACGCGAGCCTGCAGGATGCAGGCGGAAGAGCACGATCCCGCGGCCCGGAGGGCCGCCATAGACAAGCCGAACCCACGCCAGAACATCCACAGGCGAGCCCGCACGATGCGGGCGGATTCTGGTGCGCCGGAACAACACGGGTCGAGCCGCAAGGATGCGGCGACGCTGCAACAAGACCTCACGCTGCGCACCCAACCTCAGACCAACCAAGACCGAGCCGCAGGATGCGGCGCCGGCCGCGCCACCCATCGAACTCCCCACGCGTGTTCGCGCACCCCTTCGACAAGAGCAAGCCCCCGCCGCGCAACCGTCGGCAGGTCAAGCTCCGGCGGCATGGATGCCGCCGGAGCGTCGGTGTTTGCGCGAGACGCGAGCCTGCAGGATGCAGGCGGAAGAGCACGATCCCGCGGCCCGGAGGGCCGCCATAGACAAGCCCGACCCACGCCAGAACGTCCACAGGCGAGCCCGCACGATGCGGGCGGGTTCTAGTGCGCCGGAACAACACGGGTCGAGCCGCATGGATGCGGCGACGCCGCACCAAGACCTCACGCCGCGCACCCAACCTCAGACCAACCAAGACCGAGCCGCAGGATGCGGCGCCGGCCGCAACCCCCGGAACTCCCCAGGCGTGTTCGCGCACGCCCTCGACCATCCCAGGCGTGTTCGCGCACACCCTCGGCAATCCCAGGCGTGTTGGCACACCCCACCCAACCAGTCGCAACCGGCACCGTCCGCGCAACCGTCGGCAGGTCAAGCTCCGGCGGCATGGATGCCGCCGGAGCGTCGGTGTTTGCGCGAGACGCGAGCCTGCAGGATGCAGGCGGAAGAGCACGATCCCGCGGCCCGGAGGGCCGCCATAGACAAGCCGAACCCACGCCGGAACATTCACGGGCGAGCCCGCACGACGCGGGCGGATTTCGGTGCGCCGGAACAACACGGGTCGAGCCGCAAGGATGCGGCGGCGCGGCAACAAGACCTCACGCCGCGCACCCAACTTCAGACCAACCAAGACCGAGCCGCAGGATGCGGCGCCGGCCGCGCAACCCCCGGAGCGCCCCAGGCGTGTTCGCGCACACCCTCGACAATCCCAACCGTGTTCGCGCACGCCCTCGACAGTCCCAGGCGTGTTCGCGCACCCCCCGACAAGAGCAAGCGCCACCCGCGCCTACGGCATCCGCGCCGCCAGCTTGGGGTCCGCGACCATTTCGAATTCGATAGCCGTCTCAGCTTCCGCCTGGCTCTTCTCGTCGCGCAGTCGGATCTTCAGCTGGTAGCGGCCGACGGACAGGGCCTTCGGCAAGGTGATGACCTGGACGGTGAAGAAGTCCTGACGCCGGTTCTTGCTGACGTCGACCGCCGGCTGCCACTCCGCCGTCCACACCGGGATGCCGTCGCGATCGCTGTAGATCACCAGCTGCTGGGAGAGCTCCGTGACCCACTGCCCCTTCTCGTTGAGCTCGCTCGTGAACTCTTCCACTTCGAGATAGAGGATCAGCTGCTGCTCGGAATGGGCGAGGAAACTCGAGCGATCGAAGGCCTTGTAGTCGCCGAAGCCGCCGACGTCGTAGCAGAGGGCCGTCGATGCCACGGTGAAGCGCGGCGGCACGATCAGCGCGTTGCGCAGCGCGGTCACCTCTTCGCTGATGACCTCGTCGGGATCGCTTCCCCCGTCGAGACGCTGGCCGAGCTGCTGGAAGAAGGCCTGAAAGTGGTTGAGAAGGGCTCGCTCCTGCGGCGTGAGCGCCTCGATGGCGTCGACCGACAGCGCTCGCTCCGGCCGAATCAATGACTGGGCTGCGATGAGGAAGAGCTCCCGCAGTGGCACCTGTTCGTAGGTCGACCGCTGGTAGAGCTCTCGCGAGAGATCGACGAGCAGCTCATCGACCCGGTCGTTGTCCAGCGCTTCGGCAACGCCGGCGGGCGTCGTTCCGACGGGCTCGGGAACGGACTCGACTGCGGGGACGGGGTCTTGCACTCGAAAGAGCGGGCCGGGCGTGAACTCCACGACGTCGGGAGCGCTGGGCGTCGCGGAGGGGTTGGCGCTCGCCATCACCGGAGCCGCGGTGCGCGGCGCGTTCCAATCGATCGGTGACCGAGGATTGCCGTCGTTCTTCGGTGGCTTCGCTGCCGCCAGGGGGTCCCTCCATCCCGCGGCGGCGTGAACATCCCGCTCGGCAAGACGGGCTAGCTCGTCCGGCGAGCGGTGCGGAAGGGCGGCGTCCGGCGCCCTGTGGTCATGCCGGCGGATGGTGTCGTCGGACTCGATGGCGGCAACTTCGCGCTGGATTCGACGGCCGGGCGGGGTCCCAGCTGGCCGGCGCTCGCCACCGGCGGCGCGGAACATCCGCTGCACCACAGGATTCCAGCAAGGCCCGCCGTGGCGGGCCGTCCAATGCTCGATCGCATGATTGCCTCCTGCCTGCTTCCGGCCATCCTGGCCCGCGATCGCTCCCGGTTGCGCAGCTGTCGCCGACTTCGGCCGGCATGGCGCACGCCATGGTCGCTCAACGGCCGCCGAATGAATCGGGCGCGAGAAGCGCCGCGCGGTCTTCGAACGGGCTACCGAGTGCCGATGGTATCGGTCACGAGGACGCTCAAGCCTTCAAGACTACGGGCCCATCGGCCGAAACCGCGCTTTGCCCTCCAGTCGGATTCGACTGATTCGAGCAAGAGTTGCGCGAGTCGATGGGGCGAGGAACGACCGGCGGCCCGGATCACCTGATCACGCGCGTCCCCCCAGAGCTTGAGCTCCCGGGCCGCCACGGCCGGCGGGCACCCCTCCTTCAGGAGCCGGCTCGCGGCATGCAGCTTGCGGACCAGGTCGATGATCGCCCAGCTCACGGGCTGCTCCGGCTGCCGGGACACCTCGAGCAGGTGACGCAGTGTCGTCACCGCGTGCGCCGGATCGCCCGACACCAGGGCGGACTGGATGACCCACGCCTGCTGCTCGCGGCTGAGGCCCACCATCTCCATGATCTCCGCCTGACCGATGTGTCCAGCGGCGCCGACGAAGTTCGCGAGCTTGTCGAGTTCGCAGTCCAGCCGATCGAGATCCGGTCCCAGCAGCGTGACGAGCGCAACGGCCGCCGTGCGATCGAGTGTTGCCTGGTAGCGCTTGCTCACGCGTTGGACGCACCATGAGGCGGCGGTGGCGTCGTCGACGGCTTCGATCTTGTAGACCAGCCCCACCTTGGCGATGGCCTTGTCGAGATTGCCTGCACGCCACGTCTCGGCCCGCAGCAGCAGGGTCGCGTGATCGACTGGCGAGGAAACGTAGTTCTCGAGCGCGCGCCGTCTCGATTCCTGGCCACTCAGGAACTGATCCGCTCGGTCCAGGATGACCAGCTTGTGCTGCTGCATGAGTCCGTAGCTGCGAAGCTCATCCAGCACCGTGGCCAGATCCACCGTGGCGCCGTCGAACGAGAACCGCTCGATCTCCCCCCATTCCGATTCGAGAACCTCGACGAACTGACGGGTCCGCTCGCGCATAAGGAAGGACTCCTTCCCGTGCAGCAAGACCACGGGCGTCTGCGCCGTGGGCTCAAAGCTCGTGCTGCGACGGGAACGGGCCATGCCGCCATGATACGGGAGCGGGCAGCGCCCGGCGGGGTCGGGCGAGGGCAAGGGCAAGGGCAAGGGCAGGGGCAAGGGCAGGGGCAAGGGCAGGGGCAGGGGCAGGGGCAGGGGCAGGGGCAGGGGCAGGGACAGGGGCAAGGGTCGCGTGACCTCTCGACGCGAAACACGTGCGTTTTCGCTGCGGTTCCTACCATGCCCGAGGGCAAGAGATCGCTGGAGTGTTCGGCCGTGCTGATGCTACACGTGCTGCAGGGGCCGGATCGGGGCAAGCGGTTCGAGCTTCCGGCCAACGAGCCGCAGCTCATCGGCCGCTCGTCCGAGGCTCTGCTCATCACCGATACCACGGTCAGCCGTCGCCATGCGGAACTCACGCCGGACGACGGAGTCTGGTACCTGCGCGATCTGGACTCCGCCAACGGTTCCTACCTGAACGGCCAGCGAATCGACGGGCGTGTGGCCCTCTCGCCCGGCGATCAGATCCGGTGCGGCTCGACGCTGATGGTGTTCATGGGTGCGGGAGAAGAGACGAAGAACGATCAGGTGCAGTTGCTCTCGCCCGAGGCGTTCGACCTCACGGTGGAGCGAACGCTCGCGGCAAACGACGATTCGATGATCCTCGGCGCTCCGGATCCGATCCGGGCAGCCCTCGACCACCTGCGGGTGATCTACGACCTGACCGCGCTGACCTCCTCGGCCTTCGATCGGGACGAGATGCTGAACAAGATCATGGACCTCATCTTCGAGGAGTTCCGTCCCGACCGCGGCTTCATGCTGGTGCGGGAAGAGGGGGAGGAGCGACTGGAACCGCTCGTCGTGCGTTATCGCCAGCGTCCGAAGAACGTCGATGAAGGCCGGATCCCGGTCAGCCGGACGATCATCAACCACACGCTCGAAAAGGGCGAGGGCATCCTGTCGACCAATGCGATGAACGACAGCCGATTCCGGTCCGGCGATTCGGTTCGCGACTACGGGATTCGCTCCGCGATCTGTGTCCCCATTCGGGCCGGTCAGCAGGCGCACGGTGTGATTCACATCGACTCCTCGCTCATCAACTTCACCTTCAACGAGTCGCAGCTGCGGCTGATGAACGCGATCGGACAGCACACCGGTCTGGCCCTGCTCAGCCTCGGTCGGCTGCAGTCGAAGCTCCAGACCGAGCGCCTGGCGGCCATGGGCGAGGCCGTGGCCTCGCTCAGCCACTCGATCAAGAACATCCTCCAGGGGCTGCGGGGCGGTGCGGATGCGGTCGAGCTGTCACTGAATCGCGGCGATCTGGAGCTTGCCAAGGAGGGATGGCCCATCCTCGCCCGCAATCTCGACCGGATCTACGCGCTGACGCTCAACATGCTCACCTATTCCCGCCCGTCGCAGCTGGACGTCGAGCTCACCCGGCTGGCGCCGCTGGTCCAGGAAGTGGTCGATCTCCTTCAGCCGCAGCTCCAGCGGAAGCGGATTGCGGTGCTCTTCGACCTCGACGAGCACATGCCGCCCATCCCGATCGATGCCAACGCAATTCACCAGGCCCTGATGAACCTGCTGACCAACGCGGTGGACGCGCTGCCGAGTCGCCATGGTGTCGTCACCATCAAGAGCAAGTACTTGCCCGCCGAGCAGCAGATCGAAATCGTGATCTCCGACAACGGGCCGGGCATTCCACCGGCACAGGTGGCACGGCTCTTCGAGGCGTTCAGCTCGAGCAAGGGCCAGCGGGGCACCGGCCTGGGGCTGGCCGTGACGCGCAAGATTGTCGAGGAGCACGGCGGACGGATCGAGGCGGAGTCGGCGCCGGGAGAAGGGGCGAGCTTTCGGATCACGCTGCCCATCGACTATGCGTCGATGGATCCGGCGGATACCAAGCTGCCGCGGCCGACGTCGAGGCCGATGCCCGAAACGCGATTCGAGTGAACTCATCTGAGGAAGCAGCCGAGGAAGAGCCGAGCATGCACTGGCCTCGCGTCTTCAAGGCACTGTCGTCGCCGGAGCACGGCGGCGGGTGAACAGTCGCTCGGGCCCGGTCTTGCCGTCGGCGGCATCCACCCTATCATGCGCCCAATTCTTTTCAGGACGCGATCAGACATGCACAACTTCGGTTTCTCCGCAGGCCCGCCTCCCGGAATGACGCAGCCCCCCGGATCGCCCTACGGACTTCCCGGCTTCCCCTTCCCGGCTCGCCGCCGCCACTCGACCTCGCTGCGGCAGTCCAGTACCAGCGTACGCGGGAGATGACCGATCGACGAGCTGCTGCTGGAGAACCGCGTGGTCTTCCTGGTCGGGGACATCAACCACGCCTGCGGCGCCCGAGTCATGATGCAGATGCTCTACCTCGAGGATCAGAAGCGGGGCCAGGACATCCACTTCTACATCAACAGCCCGGGCGGCAGCGTGGACGACACGCTGGCGATCTACGACACGATGCAGTTCATCTCCTCCGACGTCGCGACGTACTGCATCGGCCGGGCGTACTGCGGGGGAGCGGTCCTGCTCTGCGCCGGCGCGCCGGGCGGCGGCACATCCTGCCCCACGCCAAGGTCATGATCCACCAGCCGTACGGCGGCGTGACCGGACAGACGAGCGACATCCAAATCCAGGCGGAACAGATCATCAAGGCCAAGCGGACGCTGAACGAGATCATCGCAAGGCACACGGGAACGCCGATCGAGAAGGTGGCCGAAGACGGTGAGAGGGACAAGTACTTCACCGCCGATGAGGCCAAGGCGTACGGCCTGGTCGACGAGGTGTTCACGCCCTCGAAGGACAAGCCGAAGGGGGAGAAGAAATGAGCGCCGCCGGCCCCTCGCTCCCGGGGGCGTCCTCGGGAGCCCACCGCACCAAACGATCTACAGGCAGAGGCCCATGTCGACCCTAGTTCCCATCGTCATCGAGAAGACCGGCCGCGGCGAGCGGGCCTACGACATCTACTCCCGGCTCCTCACCGATCGCATCATCTTTCTCGGCGGTCCGGTCATGGACCAGGTCGCCAATCTCGTGATCGCGCAGCTGCTGTTCCTCGCCAACGAGGATTCCAAGGCGGACATCAGCCTGTACGTCAACTCGCCCGGAGGTGCGATCAGCGCCGGCCTGGGAATCATCGACACGATGAACTTCATCCCCTGCGACGTGGCCACCTACATCATCGGACAGGCGGCGTCGATGGGCTCGGTCATCGGAACCTGCGGGACCAAGGGCAAGCGGTACACCCTGCCGCACGCCGAGAACCTCATGCACCAGCCGCTCCTGGGCGGCGTCATGGAGGGGCAGGCGACCGACCTCGAGATCGAGGCCAGGCACATCCTGCGCCTTCGCGACACCATCTACCAGCTCTACAGCGAGACCACCGGGCAACCGCTCTCGCGCATCGCCGAGGACTGCGAGCGCAACAAGTGGCTCACCGCCGATGAGATGCTGGAGTACGGCCTCGTGGACAAGGTGCTGCAGAACCTCCCGGCGAAGGCCTAGCAGCCCGCTGAAGATCATTTTCGCCCTGGCAGCGTCGCCCGCCGTCGGCGCTCCTGACTGCGATGGTCATCGCATGACCTCGACCGAGGCGACGGTCGTGTCGTCGTCGAAGTCCGCGCGGCCCGCGAAGGACTCGATGGACGTGATCATCCTCTCGATGTCCTCGCTGGGGCTGGAGCTGGTGCTCACGCTCTGTTCGACGCGGGATTGACCAAAGGGCTCTCCTGACGGTGAGCGCTGCTCCACCAGGCCGTCGCTGTACATGATCACGCGGTCGCCGCAGGCCAACGGCAGCTCGGCGGAGTCGTAGTGGTAGTCAGATTCGATACCCGCGGGAATGCCCCGTCCGCCGTCTTCCGTCGGTCGGGTGCTTCCGGTGAAATACCAGTACCCGTGGCCGGCGTCGACATAGGTCAGCCGCTGCTGCCGCACGTCGAAGACGCCCACCCAGAGCGAGACGAACTTGTTCGCGGCCGTCCGGCTGGCGATGTACCGGTTGGCGTCGTTCACCGCGGCCGCAGGATCGCCCGATCGGAGCAGGGCGCCATGGAGATGGCCCTGCGTCGCCGCCATGATCACCGCGGCGCCCACGCCTTCGCCCGTCACGTCCCCGATGCACACGGCGCTGCGGTCCTCGTCGATCTGGATCACGTCGAACAGATCGCCAGCCACGAAATGTCCCGGCCGCATCTGCATCGCGTAGCGGAGCGGTCCGCAGACCCCCTCGCTGGCGGGCACGATCAGGAGCTGCGCCTGCCGAGCGGCCGCAATGTCCGCGTCGAGCACCAGCTGCCGTCGCTCCAGCTCCTGGCGCTTGAGATTCGAGAGGGCCAGGCCGCACAACCGAGCGATCACCTGGCAGAATCCCGCGGCGTCCTGCGGCCGCTTCGCATCGCCCTGCGCATCGCCTCGCGCATCCAGGTAGAGGTAGCCGGTGATGACGTTCCCGAGGGTGATGGAGCGCACAGCGCCGAGGTGATGCCGAGGGCCGCAATGCTCATGCTCGTGGGGATCTGAGCGGCGGCCTCGGTCAGCCGGACCACCTGGCCCGTCGCCGCCTTCCTGATCAGCGAACGGCTGAACTGCAGTTCAGTCGATGCAGGCCCGTCGAGCTGCTTGTGAGCGATCACTTCGATGGCGTCCCCGCCCGCGGGGCGAAGCAGCGCTGCGTGGTGGAAACGGGTGCCGGCCAGGGCCGACTCGAGCACCGCGGCGGCCAGCGCCTGCTCGTCCGTGGCTCCGTGGATCTGAGCCGCGCAGTCCACGAGCAGATCCAGACGCTGCCGGGCCAGGAGATCCAGTTGCCCCCGCTCGACTGGCTCGATCCGCATGCTCGAGGAGACCGGCTCTTCGACGATCGTGCTGGTGAACGTGCTCGACCGCTCTCCCAGTGATACCCGGTAGGTGCAGGGTCCGAACCCGATCACGTCGCCATCACCCAGGATGACGGGTTTGCGGGGTACCAGCTGCTGGGAATTGAGAAAGGTCCCGTGCCGGCTCTCCAGGTCGGTGAGAATCCATCGGCCGCCCCGAAACTGGACGGCGGCGTGCTGACGCGAGACCGCCTCGGGAGCCAGGCTGAAATCGGACTTCATCGAGCGCCCGATCGTGAACACCCGATCCGCTGGAATATCGATGGTCGTGCTCTCGGGACCGCCGATCGAAATGAGCTGCAGGCTGCCTGGTGGAGTCATGGTGACCATCGGGGTGCGAAGCAGTGCATGATACGGCATCGATTGGACTCGTCCGCCCGGCCCCAGACCATGGCGGGCTCCGGTCGGACCCATCTCCTCGCCATCTCGTACACTTCTGGCGATGGTTCCTCGTTCCCTGCTCGTGTCCCCGCTGCTGCTCGCCGTGGCCGCAGGCGGCGGCTGTTTTGGCAAGCGGAATTTTGCGACCGAGGGGGATGCCCTGCGGGCCTCGGTTGTGGAGCTGGAATCGGAGAATGCGGCGCTCACGCGTCGGGTGGCCGAGCTGGAGGCGGAGCTGGAAGCCGCTGCGACCACGTCCGGGTCGCTCAGCGAAGAGGTTCGCGCGGCCATCCCCCATCCGGTGGAGATCACGCTCAGCCGGCTTTGCCACGCGGTGGACAGCGACGATGACGGCTCGCCCGATCTGCTTCGTCTCTACCTCACCCCCCTCGACGGCCGCGGGCGCTTCGTACCACTGGTGGGTAACCTGACGGTCGTGGCGGCATCCTGCCGGCGGACGCCGACGCGATGACGGTGGGCCGCTGTGCCCTGAACCCCGTAGAGGTGCGGGACGCGTACCGCAGCGGCATCACCGGGACGCACTACTCGATCGAGTGTCCGCTGGCGGTGCCTCCTGGAGCCTCGGAGCAGGAGCTGGTGGTGCAAGTGACGTTCGAAGACGCCCAGAGCGGCCGCTCGCTGACGGCGCAGCATGCCGTGGCCATGCGCCCTGAGCTTCGTTGATCGGAGGGCTATACTGCGGCCATGCGCGGTTCGATCGTCGGACGATGGTCGGTGCTCTTGCTCCTGTCGGCCGGGATCGCGGGATGTCAGCGGGCCCTTTTTCCCACCGATGTCGCGCGAACGCAGTATGAGAAGTACGATCGCATGCGCAACCGGTACACTCCGCTCGAGGAGCCGGACGCGCTGGGCAATCCTCGCCCCGCTCTGCGAGCGAGGTTGTCGCAGCCTCAATGATCGCTCGGAACCGATCGTCGCGACCTGGTGACGCACCGCACCCGACCATCACCCGAAAGTTGTCATTCATCCAATGTTTTTCGACCTCATCTTCCGATAGCGAAAGTGAAGACGCAGCCGGGTTGATCGCGCTTTGGCCAGCAATACGAAGAAACAAATCCGAATGACGCGACCAACGCGGCGCACCAAGATCGTGTGGAGCACCTTCGTCGCTGCCATGACGCTGGTCGTGGGGCTCTTGGCCCTTGGTGACGGCGACCGACCCGGCGGCTTCCTGGCGACCAACCTGAGCTCGATTCCCCTGCAATCGTCTCCGGGCGACGGGGGCGGCTTCGACCCCGTCTTCCAGATCGAGGCGCCGCTCGACCGCGACCGCTGGACAGGCATCGTCATCCACCATCTGGGGGCGCCCGCCGGCGACGCCGAGTCCATCCACCGGCAGCATGTGGGCTTCGGCTACCAGGGTCTGGGGTACCACTTCCTGATCGGCAACGGCAACGGTCTTGGCGATGGTGTCGTCCACGTCGGATACCGCTGGAATCAGCAATTGCCCGGGGCTCACACGGTCGGACCACAGAGCGCTCGAGCACAATCAGCGGTCGATCGGCATCTGCCTGATCGGCAATGGCGATCGGCGACCATTCACCGAGCGGCAGATCCGCCACCTTGGGATCCTGGTTCGACGACTGCAGCAGGAGCTGAACATCGCGGATCAGTCGGTCTGGCTCCATCGCGATCTGGCTCCCACGGTGACCAGCCCCGGCCGGTTCTTCCCCACGGCCCGGTTCGAAGCGGAGCTGGCGCACCTGCGGGATTGATACGAATCCCGGGACCGAATACGCTACCGCGGGGCCAATCCGGCTTCGCCCGCGACCGCTTCGGCGGACGGGAACGTCTGCTCCTGGTCTCATCTCCTTCACTCTCAGTTCCCGGGCTCCTCAAAATCGTTATCTTCCACCGTCCAAAGGGGATGAGTTGGATCCCGCATGATGCCTCGTGCTGGTACACCGTCTGACCCATGACCTCAGCATGACCGAAGTCAAGGAGATTGCCGGCTACCGGGTACTGGCCAGGATCGGCGAGGGGGCCGCTTCCGTGCTCTATGCGGTCCAGGATCCCAAGACCAAACAGGTGTACGCCCTCAAGCACGTCGTGAAGCACAGTGAACGCGATCAGCGCTTCATCGAGCAGGTCGAAGAAGAGTACGACGTCGGCTCCAAGTTGGACCATCCCAACATCCGCGCCATCAGCCGGCTGATCCGGCATCGGAAGCGGTTCAGGGTCCAGGCGGTCAGTCTGCTCATGGAGTTGATCGATGGGATCCCGCTCGAGCAGCGGGTTCCGGCGAGCAAGGCCAAGACGGTGAGGATCTTCGTCGAGGTCGCCTCCGCCCTGGCGCACATGCACGGCCGGGGGTACGTCCACGCGGACATCAAGCCTCACAACGTGATGCTGGAAGAGCACGACCACGTCAAGATCATCGATCTGGGACAGGCGTGCCGAATCGGGACGGTGAAGAAGCGGATTCAGGGGACGCCCGGCTACATGGCGCCCGAACAGGCCCACCGACAGGCCATCACGCCGCGAACCGACATCTACAACCTCGGGGCCACGATGTACATGGTGCTCGTCGGCGAACTGATTCCGACCGCCCTGCCGCCGCCGGACGAGAAGGCCCACAACCTCTACAGCGGCGCCCTCGACGCGTCGCAGGTCGAGCCCCCCGTGCCGCCGCACGTGAAGGACCCGACCATTCATCCGCTGCTCTCCAAGCAAATCCTGGACTGCGTCCAGATCCGCCCCGATGACCGGCCGGAATCGATGGACTACGTGCGCCACCGTCTCGAGCTCATCGCGGACCTGTTGGAGTCGCCGTCGGAGAGGGTTTCGCCGGTCGTGGACGAAGACACGCGCTCGTGAGCGAGATCCGCGCGAAGATGCCGATGGCCGAGATCTCGCAGACGCTGCGCACGTGCCCCTGCTGCGGGCTGGCTCAGGTGCTCCCCGACCTGCCGCCGGAGCACCGCGCGTGCTGCGCCCGCTGCGGGACGGGGTTGCGGTCGGGTCCCGGTCACCGCTCCCGCAGCCGGACCGCCGCCCTGGCGACCGCAGCGCTCATCCTCTACCCGCTCGCCGTCACCCTGCCGGTGATGCGAATCGAGCAGTTCGGTCACCACCACGAGGCAGGAATTCTGGGCGGTACCGTCGCTCTCTTTGCTTCGGGCGAGATCCTGTTGGGGCTGGTGCTGTTCGTGTGCTCGGTGCTCGTGCCCCTGGCGAAGCTACTCGCGCTGCTCGTGCTCTCGAGCGGAGCGGGCGTGCTCCGGCACCATCACAAGGCGCTGACCTATCACCTCGTCGAGTGGACGGGTCGCTGGGGCATGCTCGACGTGCTCCTGGTGGCCATCCTCGTGGCCGCGCTCAAGATCGGCGATCTGGTGGCCGTGCAGCCGGGTCCGGGAGCGACGGCTTTCGCCGGCTGCGTCGTGCTCAGCCTGCTGGCGGCGGCGTTCTTCGATCCGCATCAGCTCTGGGACGGTCAGCCATGACCGATCAGATCCGGCCCGGCGGTGTGGAGCAGCCGGCGGACTCGGCGGACCGGAAGCCCCTGCCGGTGGCCGTGGTCAAGCCGCGGCGACTCTCGCTGGCGTGGATCGTGCCCGCGGCCGTGGTCGTGCTGGCGGCGTGGCTGGTGTACCGCGCCTGGACGCTGCGCGGGTTGATCATCACCGTGACCCTCGACCAGGGGCATGGTCTACAGGCCGGCGATGCGGTTCGGTTCCGGGGCATCGTGGTCGGCGAGGTGCGCGAGGTCGAGCTCTCGAGCGATCTGCAGGACGTGATCGCCAGCGTGAGCCTGCGCGAGCGTGCGAACGAGATCGCGCGGGCCGGAAGCCGCTTCTGGGTGGTTCGTCCCCGGCTCGGCCTCGATCAGGTGGCGGGTCTGGAAACGCTGGTCGGGCCGCGCTATTTGGCGGTGCTGCCGGATCGTGGACCGCGGCAGGTCCATTTCATCGGGTTGAGCGAGCCACCCCTCGTGGAGCAGATCCATCCCGGCGACCTCGAGATCATCCTGGAAGCGCCCAGCCGCGGCGAGCTTCGACCGGTGGCGCTGCTGCTCTACCGGATGGTGCGCATCGGGACGGTTCTCTCGGTCGGCCTCACGAGCGATGGAGGCGCGGTCGAGTGCGCGTGCACATCGAGAAGCCGTACGTGGTGCTGATCCGGCGCGAGAGCAGGTTCTGGGCGGTGGGCGGCGCACGAGCGAGTCTGGGGATCACCGGCATCTCCCTTGAAGTCGACTCGTTGCAGACGCTGCTGGCCGGAGGCATCGCCGTCGCCACGCCGCCGAGTGGATCGCCGCCCGTTCGGACCGGGCACCGATTCGCGATGGCTCCGGAATCGAAGGAGGAGTGGCTCGCCTGGAAGCCGTTGGCCGTGATCGGCAGCGATCTGCTGCCGCCGGGCGTGGCGCCGCCCGTTCCCATGCGAGCCACCGTTGGCTGGCGGCAGGGCTGGCTGATCAAGGGGCACCGATCGCGTCAGGGATGGGTGTTGCAGACTGATCGCGGCCTGCTCGGCCCATTGGATCTGCTGCAGCCGGAGCCCGGCGCGGAAGCGGAGTCCGCGATCCTCGAGGTCTCCGGCATCGAAGTCTCGCTGCACCAGGAGCCCGTCCTGGGCCGACGAGCGGTTGGCGTTGTTGGCCGTGCAGACGGAGGGGCGTCCCTGGCCGCTGACCCGGTCCCGTCGACCCGCGCAGCCGGAGGACGCCGTGGCGATCGGCGATCAGGCGTCCGCGCCGCTCTCGCTTGCCGCGGCGCGACTGAGCGCGGGACCGGACGTGTGGCAGGTCGATCCCGCGCTCGCGATCGATCCAACCTGGCACGGCGCGTCGGTCGTGGCCCGGGCCGATGGGGAACTCATCGGAATGCTGCTCGTCGAGCCGGGCGAACCAGCCGTGGTCGCCCTGGTACCTGCTCCGCCGGCGATCAGCCGCACGTCCCCCAGTTCACGATGAGCTCGACGAGATCAGTGACGTTGACCTGACCGTCCCCGTTGAGGTCGGCCGGACAAGGCGCCGTGCACGCTCCCCAGGCGACGATCACTTCGACGAGATCAGTGACGTTGACCACACCGTCTCCGTTGACGTCACCGGCACACTGCTCGCACTCATCGGGAATGCCGTTCTGATTCGCGTCCTGGCTGATCAGCAGCTGGATGTCCAGGAAGTCCGGCAGACCGTTGTCGTTGCAATCCGGCTCGCACTCGTCGGGGATCCCGTTCTGGTTGAGGTCCGTGCTGCCACCGCCGATGGTGATGTCGCACTCATCCGGCACGCCGTTGCCGTTGCAATCCTCCGTGCCGTTCACGAGATCGCACTCGTCCGGAATCTGATTCTGGTTGCAATCCTGGCTCGTACCGTTGGCGATGTCCTGGTCGTCCGCCGTGCCGTTGCCGTTGCAGTCGTCTTCGCACTCGTCGGGAACACCGTTGCCGTTGTCGTCTGCCGACACGCCGTCCTCGATATCGCACGCATCGGGAACGAAGTTGTCGTTGCAGTCGGGAAACGATTCGCAGTCGTCGGGAATGCCGTTGCCGTTGCAGTCGGTCTCGCACTCGTCGGGAATGCTGTTGAAGTTGCAGTCGGTGAAGTTCTCGCAATCGTCGGGAATGCCGTTGTCGTTGCAGTCCTCGCTGAAGCCGTTCACGATGTCGCACTCGTCGGGAACGAGGTTCTGGTTGCAGTCTTCGCTTACGCCGTCTTCGATGTCCTGGGCGTCGGGAACGCCGTTGTCATTGCAGTCATCGGTGCATTGGCCGACGGCGGCCCAAGCCTGTCCATCCCAGCGCGCCAGACAGGAGGCATCGATGCCCGGCGGCGAGAACGTGCCGCCGGCCACGGTGAAGGAGCCGCCAACGTACAGGCCGGAATCCAGGCCCGCGACGCCGGTGACTGCCGCCGACGTGAGCACGGGACCGTTCATGCCCCCGCCGACTGCCGACCAGTTGGTTCCATTCCATCGAGCGAGGTGGCTCGACGTGGGCACGCCATCAGCCGAGGTGAACGCGCCGCCGGCGTAGAGCGCCGCGCCGCTGCCGTCGTTGAACACCGTGAGGTGATCGACGCGACCGTTCAGGCCGATCCCGTTGCCCACCGCCGACCAACTGGATCCGTTCCAGCGGGCGATGTTGTGCGCCGGAACGCCCGCGGCGCTCGTGAAGCTTCCGCCGGCATAGAGCTGGCCGTTGAAGACGGCCAGCGCCAGGACGTTGCCGTCCATGCCGAGGACGCCTCCTGAACCGAGATTGGAGAACCCGGTGCCGTCCCAGCGGGCAATGCGCCACGTGCCGATGCCGCCGGCGGTCACGAAGTTCCCGCCGATGTACAGATCGGTGCCGTTGCCGTCATTGTACAAGGCGAGAACCGACGCGCTGCTGTTGAGCCCGTTGTTGTTGGGGGGCGCGGCGGGACCAAGCAACGCCGTCCACGTCGTGCCGTTCCATTTCGCAATCCGGTTGGCCATGACACCACCGGCCATCGTGAAGTTTCCGGCCGCGTAGAGTTCGCCGTTGTAGACGAGCAGATCGTTGACACCGCCGAAATTCATTCCGGCTCCGAGCGGCCCCCACACCGAGCCATTCCACCGGGCGACGTTGTTGGCCGGAAGACCGCCCGCGTTCGTGAAGAGACCGCCGGTGATCAGCTCTCCGTTGAAGATGGTCGTCGCGTAGACCACGTTGTCGCGACCCATGCCCAGCGACAACCAGTTGAAACCGTCCCAGCGCGCGATGTGATTCGCGCTCGTGTTTCCCGCCTGCGTGAACAGACCAGCGGCATACAGGTCGCCCTGGTAGAGGATCAGCGATTCGATGTCACCGCCGCCACCGCTCACGCCTTCCCATTGACAACTCTGTGCCGATACGTCGCGCAGCTGAAGTAGCAGCGGCACGAGCACTGACAGACGAACGAACGCGTGGATTGCCTTGCGCATCTCTTGGACTTCGGGCCCTCCGGCCCGCCTCCTATCGTGTCATGCTCCCCGGATCCCCTTGCGGCAGGGCCCAATCGAACGCCCACCAGCACCGAAAGGCACCCCCGATTGCCCCCTTCTCGGAAGGGTTTCTGTCGCACGCGGATCGAGTCGAGCCGGTCGGATCAGCACCGAACCCTCCCAACCCGACCGCACGAGGGGCCGTCGCCAGACCGAAAGTGCCGGTCTGAAGTGTTCACGGTACCTCGCAAGTCGTTTGATACAAGTCAATTCCGTTTCGTTCTGCGCCCTCGTCAGGTTCCAGGCATCGCGCTCTTTTTAGTGCGTCGTTGTGTTTGCCCACACTGTGTAAAGAGCCTGGCTTGACATGACTGCGGTGAAGAACGACGTGCCGGATCTCTGTCGTAAGTCCGCTGGTCTCACCAAGTTCTCCAAGCTGAGTGCGCCGTTTCGGAATCGCGAGTTCTTGTCGTCAGTTCGGTGCGCGAAGATGCACAGGCCGGGCGCTCTGCAGCGCTCAAGCGTGACAAAAAATCGGACGCGCCACACCAGTTTTTGACTTCCTGACCGTTGGCATTGCAGCGCATTATCGCTAACGTGGAGTGATCGTTGAAGTCCGTGTCGTCCTGAGCAGTGAGACAGCACGAGGCGCATGACGACCTTGACACTGCTTGCGAGCGGGGGAGTGGGGAACACAGTCCATCACGAATGCAGAAGAGCCGGGGCACGATGCGCTCGGCCGTGTCGTTTCGGTTTCGATTGGTTCGTTCGGGGAAGCAGAGCACATGAACAAGAAAGGAGCGGGGGTCAGAGCAATTGTTCAGGGATCGAGGGAATGGCAGCTTCGGCTGTCTGAGAATGGCGGGCGCGTTCGATGTGCGGACGAGCCCGGGAAACAAAGTTCATTGAGGGAAAAGAAGAAAGTAGGAGGTACGGAAATGGTACGACAAGGACTTGTCGCCACAGCAGCATTGGGGCTTGGAGCGGCCTTGCTTTGGCCGGCCGCAGCTCAGGCATCGGAGACCACCGGTCAGGATCGCGTGAGCGCCACCGAGAAGGGCAGCCTGCTGATCTTCTCGAAGGTGGAGATCAGGTGGGATGCACTGGGCAACGTGATCCAGGACACGTTCCTGGACATCGCCAACGACTGGCCCCAGGACGTTCAGATTCAGATGTACTTCGTCAACGGCGATCCCGAGTTCAACGAGGTGGGCGTGCGCTACCACCCGGGTTGGAACTGGGTTGACGTCGGAACCTGGCTGACCAAGAACCAGCCAGCGTACTGGTCGGCCCTGACCGGCCAGCCAGGACCCGGCGGCGCGGCCGTGTCGCGCTTCACGATCCTGGATCCTTCGAATGATCCGTTGACCCAGGGTCGTCCGGCGACCGACGGCTCCGGTGACCGGGTGCTTCGCGGCTTCGTATACGCTTGGGCGGTGGACAGCCAGAATCGCGAGATCTCCTGGAACCACCTCAAGGGTGATGCGACGCTCGTCAACTACATGAAGAGCACCGCATGGGAGTACAACGCGTGGGCCTTCCAGAGCGCTGAAGATCTCGATCCCGGCACCTTGCTCCACGAGCCGTACGGTCGGTTGGACCTCGACGGCGTGGAGTATGTCTCCAGCTACGACCAGCTGCAGCTGGACTTCTACGCGGCCGGCTCCACCGCCTTCAGTGGCGGCGGCGGTCCCTTCGCGACCACGGTCACGATGGACACCGACCTGACGCTTCATCCGGTCAGCGCTGATCTCCGGCAGGAGACCAACGGTCCGGTGAAGACCAAGGCGAACTTCGTGATCTGGAACGAGGACGAGACTCAGCTGACCGGTCTGCATCGCTGCATCACCTGCTGGGATCAGCAGCTGCTCAGCCTGTACGCCGCGGTCGGCAATCACTTCCTGCTGGCGAACCTGCAGACTGACAAGGGCCGCGCCCGCATCGACGGGCTGGCCGGAATCAACGACTGCGGTCCCGGCACCGTGACTGCCTCGCTCCTCGGTGTGTCCGCGAAGCAGCTGACCTTCGGCGCGGCGCGAGCTTCGCCGCCGCGGGTACGAACCTGATCGGCATGGGCACCCAGTCCGCGACGGTCCAGTACGACCTGGTCGGCGGCGGCGGTGGCCCCCCGACGCTTATCGATCCCAATGGCGTCGACAACACCCTTGACTGGGTGGAGAACGTGATCGAGCAGAGCCTGTCGACCAAGAAGCGCAAGTAACTTGGGCAACGGCAACGCCGATTGACGGCGGGAGCAATGGCGGAGTTCGCTCCTCATTGCTCCCGCTTCTTTTTGGTCATCCCGACGTGCGGTGCCGGAGGCGGATTCTTTGCCGAACCGCCCGTTTTTATTGGTCGATGTTCACCCGGGAGAGTGCTCTGCGCTCAAGGAAGCAGGATGCGACGCCGCGAAGACCGCCAGATTGATCGGATGGATGAACGGTGCAGCGGGTGGGCTGTGGCCGGTCAACTGCTCATGGCTCTTGCCCTGATCTGCGTATCGCTGAACGGGTGCGAGCAGGGCTCCGATCCTCAAGCAGCACGAGTCGAGCCGCCGCCTCCCGAGTCGCTGCACGATCGCGCCGAACAGCTGTGGCAGGCCCGCCAGGAGGAGGACTGGTCGACCGTCTACCGATTCCAACTCTTCCCCGAAGGAGAAGAGGTTGCGGAGGCAGACTTCGCCCAATGGTCCGAGAACGAGGAACCGTTCCGGTATCCTTCATTTCGCCTGGGAGAGAGCGTGAGCGATGGCGAGTTCGGATGGGTCGAGGTGACCTGCCAGACTGCGATGCGGCGTTTTCCGGATCTTCCGCCCCGGGAAGTGAGCCGCTGGGAGAAGTGGCGCCGTGTCGATGGAGTGTGGTTCCCCGTGCCGGCGGATCAGCTGGAGTCGTATCCAACCGCGCCCGCGGAGCGGGATCTGCCCGAGGAAGCTCGCCTCCGTCAGCGCTTCGAAGAGTCGTGGGCGGTCCGTCTCGCCCAAGACTGGCAAGCGCTGTACGAGATGTGCGATCCAGCCGATCTTCCGGATGATCCGGAAGCTCGCAGCGTTCCCAAGTATCTGCCGCTGCAGTTTCTCGAGTACGAGTTGCTCTGGCTGGAGGTCATCGGAGACCATGGCAGCATTCGGTTGATCATGACCCACCGCATTGACGACCCCAGCTTGAGCAAGTTGCCGCCACAGCGGCTGGTCATGACCGAGCAATGGGTGAAGCGGGACGGTCAGTGGTATTTGGATCTCAGCAACCCACCGGGGTAGTCTGGAGACGCGCGTGCGACGGAATGGCCCTCGGCTTCGTCTGGATCAGATGCGGGCAACGCGCATCGCGGTCGCGCTGACCGTTCTGCTCGCCGCTTGCGACAAGCCGCCGACCGAGGGCTCGGGCGTGCAAGCTCAGCCGCCGCCGCCGGCAACCGCGCCGGCGCCGCCGCCCGTCACGTTCGTTCTGAGCGCTGCAGGCCTGCCCGAAGACGGCATGTGGAAATGCGATCCGGTTCTGGGCGACGTCAACGGCGACGGGTTTCTCGACCTGGCGGCCCTTCCTCGCCTCAAGCCCGGTCCTCGCGTGTGGCTGGGCGATGGCACCGGTCACTGGCGGGAGTCGTGGACCGGCCTGGATCCGGGAAGCGTTTCGTGTGGCGGCGGTCTTGAGTTCGGCGATCTGAACAACGACGGCCACCTCGACATCGCGGTGGCGGATCACTGCAACGGCGTGTTCATCTACCTCGGTGACGGAACGGGACGCTGGGAGATGGTGCTGCGCGACTTCACGCCGCAGGACGCGGTCGCCGGCGAGGCGGAAGTCTCCATCTACGAAGGGGCCGAGGATCTGGACGTCGGTGACGTGAACGGTGATGGCAATCTCGATCTGCTGGTCAGCGCCAGCGACGAGGGCGGAATGGACGTCTATCTCGGCGACGGGACCGCTCGTCAATGGAGGTTGAGCTCGCAAGGTCTTCCCCACCGCGGCTGGGCCAACCGCGTCCGGCTCGCGGACATCGATCTCGACGGGCGTCTGGACGTCGTCGCCAGCCGCGGCGAAGGTCCGCGCGTGTGGCTGAACGACGGCGCCGGCGGTTGGAGTTCATTCTCCGACGGGCTGCCGGAGCCGGTCGTCGGCGGCTTGTACCACGGTCTGGCCGTTGGCGATCTCAACGAGGACGGCTTGCCCGATCTCGCGGTGGCCAACTGGATCGACGGCCCGGAAGTCCATCTGCAGGAGTCGGGTGGAATCTGGCGCAAGAGCCCTGACGTCTTCCCGGACCTGCGCGGTGGTGCAATGGGACTCGGCCTGGGGGACCTGGATCGCGACGGTCATCTGGATCTGGTCGTCGCGGGCCGGCTGAAGCCTGATGGCGGCTTCGTACGCGGCGTCTTCGCGCTCCTGGGCGACGGGAAGGGCCACTTTGCGCATCTCGCCGATTGCGGCTTGCCGTCGACCGGGCTTCGCAAGTCGCCCGGCATCGCTTTGGCGGACTTCGACGGGGATCAGGTGCTGGACGTCGTGGCGACCAGCGGTCTGAACATCGAGACCGTTCCCGGACCGAGTGAGCCGGTCATTCCGCAGATGATCCTGGTCTGGCGCACGGTTTCAGGATCACTTCTGGACGGTGTTGCCGAGGGGCGATAATCCTCCCGCGGGCACGCGCGCTGCCTCACGATTCCGAGAACACAGCGTCGAACGGCTGAAGGTCGCTGTTCGCGGAGTGGGTGCGCTCTGGGTAATCCGCGCATCCTGCCTGCGCTCTGCACTCGCGCATCGCCGGGGATTCACCTGCGGGCGGTTGCCGCGCTCCCGTCCATGGTGCCTATTGCCAGAACGACCACTCTCCGCTCCAGCGGCCACGTCGCAGTTGTCGTTGGGAGCGGGAATGAGCGGTTCGCACTACGTGACGGGGAGAGAAAGAAATGTCCAACATCAAGTCCATCCGGTTCCTGGCGTTGAGCGGCGTGACCGCCTTGTGCGGAGTACATCAAGTCCACGCCGCAACCATCGTGCAGCAGGAGTCGTTCGCCTTCTCGCTCTCACCCGGCGGAACGACGATCGGGTTCGATCAGTTCGACGACCAGGGCGGCACGCTCGTTCTCAACCAGGTGACGCTGGCCGTCGATGCGCAGATTGGTGCCTCCATCACGCTCGAGAACCTGTCCAAGACCACGCTGCAGAATCCGGCGGTGACCGCCAATGGCCAGCTGGATGTGGACTTCAACTTCCTGGACTTCAACATCGGCTACGCAGACACCTTTACCTGCGAGAGCGGTGCCCTGGCCCCGTTCGACGGCGTCTACGGCGTCGGAAAGGACTTCTGCGACTTCGGAGCAGTGTCCGCTGCCGGCAATCAGTCGGTCTCGGCTTCGAGCGGCCTGACGCCCTTCATCGGCAACGGTACCGTCGACGCGAACATCTTCGCCAGCGGCGCCTTCCTCTTCAACGCGCCGGTCGACTTCTTCCTGCAAGTGCTCGACTTCGGCGCCGAGGGAACGGTCACCGTGATCTACGACTTCGACAGCGTCGTGATTCCGCTGCCTCCGGCGCTGGGCCTCGGTCTGGCAGGCTTGGGTGCGATCTCGCTCCGCCGCCGGCGCTGGAGTGCGTGAGGCGGTTGCGCGGCCGGCGCCGGTTGCGACTGGTAGGGTGCATGCAATGCACCATGGACTTCCGGCGCCGCGCATTTGTCGAGGGGGTGCGCAAACACGCGTGGGATGGTCGATGGGTTGCGCGGCTGGCGCCGCATCCTGCGGCTCGGTCTTGTTTGGTCTGAGGTTGGGTGCGCGGCGTGAGGTCTTGGTGCGGCGTCGCCGCATCCATGCGGCTCGACCCGTTTGATTCCGGCGCACCAAAACCCGCCCGCTTCGTGCGGGCTCGCCTGTGGACGTTCTGGCGTGGGTCGGGCTTGTCTATGGCGGCCCTCCGGGCCGCGGGATCGTGCTCTTCCGCCTGCATCCTGCAGGCTCGCGTCTCGCGCACACGCCGACGCTCCGGCGGCATCCATGCCGCCGGAGCTTGACCTGCCGACGGTTGCGCGGCGGGGGCTTGCTCTTGTCGAAGGGGTGCGCGAACACGCTTGGGGAGTTCGATGGGTGGCGCGGCTGGCGCCGCATCCTGCGGCTCGGTCTTGGTTGGTCTGAGGTTGGGGGCGCGGCGTAAGGTCTTGTTGTAGCGTCGCCGCATCCCTGCGGCTCGACCCGTGTTGTTCCGGCGCACTAGAACCCGCCCGCATCGTGCGGGCTCGCCTGTGGACGTTCTGGCGTGGGTCGGGCTTGTCTATGGCGGCCCTCCGGGCCGCGGGATCGTGCTCTTCCGCCTGCATCCTGCAGGCTCGCGTCTCGCGCAAACACCGACGCTCCGGCGGCATCCATGCCGCCGGAGCTTGACCTGCCGACGGTGGCGCGGCCGGCGCCTTGCGTACAGCGCGCCGACACCAGCGGTGATCACGCGCGCGGAACCAAAGCAGGCCGTTCACATCCGGCGCTGAAGGTCGGCGGCATGGATGCCGCTGACCGAGTGGTGGCTCACAGCGAGAACCGAGCCGGCATGGATGCCGGCGGATTTGCACAATCCCCTGCGGCCCGGACGGGCCGCACATAGATGGAAACAGCCACCGCGAGAACGGCCACAGGGCAGCCCGCAGGAAGCGGGCGGCGTATGAGCCACGCCGGACCGACGATGGTCGAGCCGCAGGAGGCGGCGACGCCGCAACAAGACCTCGAGCCGCGCCCCAACCTGAGACCAACTGAGATTCCCCACGGATGGTGGACACCCAACGAGGGCGGCATAATGAGGCCGTTCAAGAATGGAGTGTCCGAATGCGAAAGACATATTCAGATGAGTTCAAGCGAGAAGCATTGCGGCTGATCGAGGAGGGTGCGTCGATTCGTCGCGTTGCGGCGGACCTGGGCATCTCGGAGTGGACGGTTCGCGGCTGGCGAAAGCAGTTCCTCAGTTCCGGAAGCCGACCGGAGGGGAAGCTATCGGTGGAAGAGGAGAATCGACAGCTCCGCGAGGAGAATCGTCGGCTGAGGCTGGAGCGTGAGATTCTCAAAAAAGCGACGGCCTTCTTCGCGAGCAACGAGAAATGAGGTTCGCATTCATTGAACAGCACCGGGAGATGTACCCGGTCTGGCTGATGTGCAAGGTCCTGGAGGTATCGACGAGCGGCTACTACACGTGGCGATCGCGCCCGACCAGCCGACTGAGATCGAGGCGGTCCTCGTTGTGTGAATCGATCCGAGCGATATTCGAGGAATTCCGCGGGATGTATGGAAGTCCGCGTATTCACCTCGAGCTGGTCAGCCGTGGGATCGACTGCTGTGTGAATACGGTCGCCAGCCTGATGCAGCAGATGGGCCTGCGATCGAAGACGAAGCTGCACATATCGGCCGAAGACGACGGACAGTCGTCACGGCCATCGTATTGCCAAGAACGTACTGGATCGGGCGTTCGAACGGAGCAATGCAAACGAAGCGTGGGGCGTCGATATCACGTACGTCCCAACAAAGGAAGGCTGGCTCTACCTGGCGGTGGTCCTGGACCTGCATTCTGCGCCGAGTCATCGGCTGGTCAATGGCTGATCATCTCCGAACCGAGCTGACACTCGACGCCCTCAAGATGGCGATTGGCACGCGATCAGGAGCGAACCTGGACGGGCTGATTCACCACTCAGATCGTGGAGTTCAGTACGCCAGTGACGCCTACCAGGCGATGCTGGCGCGACACCGCATCACAGGAAGCATGAGCCGTAAAGGCAATTGCTGGGACAACGCGATGGTTGAGAGCTTCTTCGGCACGCTGAAGACGGAACTGGTCAATCACGAACGGTACGCCACCCGTGCGGAAGCTCGTCGATCGATCTTTGAGTACATCGAACTGTTCTACAATCGCAGACGACGTCACTCGGCCCTGGGATACGTCAGCCCGGTCGAGTTCGAGATGAGTGCTTGACGGCAAATCTGCGTCCACCTTCGGTGGGGAGCCTCAAACCAAGACCGAGCCGCATGGATGCGGCGCCAGCCGCGCAATCCTTTGACCGAGACATGCGCGTTCGCGCACCCGCTCGACGACAATACAAACTCGCCTGAAAGCATCCCGTTCACATCCGGCGCTGAAGGTCGGCGGCATGGATGCCGTCGACCGATTGGTGGCTGCGCAGCGAGAACCGAGGCGGCAGGACGCCGCCGGCGATTGCAAAGCCTCTGCGGCCCGGACGGGCCGCACATAGATAGAAGCGGGCACCGCAAGAACCCTCACAGGGCAGCCCGCACGATGCGGGCGCGTATGAGCCACGCCGGACCGACGATGGTCGAGCCGCATGGATGCGGCGACGCTACAACGAGACCTCACGCCGCGCACCCAACCTGAGACCAACCAAGACCGAGCCGCAGGATGCGACGCCAGCCGCGCAATCCCCAGACCGAGACACGCGAGTTCGCGCACGCCCGCGACAGCAACCGGCGCCGGCCGTGCCACTCCCGGAACTCCCCAGGCGTGTTCGCGCACCCCTTCGACAATCCCAGGCGTGTTCGCACACCTCCTCGACAATCCCAGGCGTATTCGCGCACCCCTTCGACCACCCCACGCGTGTGTGCGCACCGTCTCGACAACAGCACGCTCCTATCGCGCCACCCTCCGCAAACGGCAACCGTTCCGATAACCGAGCGCCCGATCGTCCCGTCATCACATCGGGCAGCATGGGCCGAATGGGCCTCGACGATCGCTCGGGAGCGCGGCCGATTATCAAACATTTGTCTTGCAGTTGGAACCGCAGATGCGCCTAATTGAAGAAGGAAGAAACCGGGGTAAGAGAAGAAACTCGCACCCGGAGCAACCGGCGGTTGCCGTCGTTCTCGGAGTCGAGTCACGACGGGTAGCGCCGGCTTCCGGAGTGTCGAGCGGGGGGTCAAGAAAGTGAACGCGCAAACAACAGCGTGGCTCATCGGCCTGGGCGCGATTGCGGTGCTTGCAACGGCAGAAACGGATGCCGATGCCGGTGCGCCGTCGCAGGACGTCTATCAGGAGACGTTTACGTTTCCGCTCTCGCCGGGCAGCGCCCAGATCGACTTCGAGAAGTTCGACACGATGGGGGGAACGCGGGTCCTCGAGCAAGTGACCATCGCCATCGACGGGCTGATCGGTGCGAATGTGTCGCTCGAGAACCGTTCCGTTGACCTGCCGCTCGAGCCGGCCGAGGTGAGTGCCACGGGCAACCTCTCGGTGCTGTTCGGTGGTTCGAGCGTCGACGTGGGCTACGACCAGGTCTTTGCCTGTCCGAACGGTTCGATCCTCGAGCCCGATGACGGCGTGCTGTTCAGCGGCCCGGACTTCTGCAGCTTTGGATTCGTCTCGATGTCCGGCAGCGACATGCAGATCATCAACACCGGTCTCGACGTCTTCGTCGGACCGGGAACGCTCACCGCCACCATCGAGGGCGACGGCCGATTCAGCTTCGAAGGAACGGTCCCGTTCGCTCTGCTGGTCACCGGCTTTCATGCCGAGGGCTCGGTGATGGTGACGTATCAGTACGGTCTGGTCACCGGGGCGTGCTGCTTGCCCGACGGTTCGTGCGTCGACGGTAGCACGCTTTCCGACTGCCAGGACGTTCAGGGCGGACTCTGGCAGGGAACGGACACGACCTGCGCTGCTGTGTCGTGCGCCCAGCCGAGCGGTGCGTGCTGCCTGGCGAACGGCTCGTGCATCGAAGTCACTGAAGCCGCGTGCGCTGGACAGGGCGGCGGATACCAGGGCGACTCGACATCGTGCGCGGGCGTCTCGTGCCCGCAGCCGAGCGGTGCGTGCTGCCTGGCGAACGGCTCGTGCATCGAGGCGACCGAAGCCGCGTGCGTGGGACAGGGCGGCGGATACCAGGGCGACTCGACCTCGTGTGCAGGCGTCTCGTGCCCGCAGCCGAGCGGTGCGTGCTGCCTGGCGAACGGCTCGTGCATCGAAGTGACCGAGGCCGCGTGCGCTGGACAGGGCGGTGCGTACCAGGGCGACTCGACCTCGTGCGCAGGCGTCTCGTGCGCCCAGCCGAGCGGTGCGTGCTGTCTGGCGAACGGCTCGTGCATCGAGGCGACCGAAGCCGCGTGCGCGGGACAGGGCGGCGGATACCAGGGCGACTCGACATCGTGTGCAGGCGTCTCGTGCCCACAGCCGAGCGGTGCGTGCTGCCTGGCGAACGGCTCGTGCATCGAAGTGACCGAAGCCGCGTGCGCTGGACAGGGCGGCGGATACCAGGGCAACTCGACATCGTGCGCGGGCGTCTCGTGCCCACAGCCGAGCGGTGCGTGCTGCCTGGCGAACGGCTCGTGCATCGAAGTCACCGAAGCCGCGTGCGCTGGACAGGGCGGTGCGATACCAGGGCGACTCGACCTCGTGCGCAGGCGTCTCGTGCGCCCAGCCGAGCGGTGCGTGCTGTCTGGCGAACGGCTCGTGCATCGAGGCGACCGAAGCCGCGTGCGCGGGACAGGGCGGCGGATACCAGGGCGACTCGACATCGTGTGCAGGCGTCTCGTGCCCGCAGCCGAGCGGTGCGTGCTGTCTGGCGAACGGCTCGTGCATCGAGGCGACCGAAGCCGCGTGCGCGGGACAGGGCGGCGGATACCAGGGCGACTCGACATCGTGTGCAGGCGTTTCGTGCCCGCAGCCGAGCGGTGCGTGCTGCCTGGCGAACGGCTCGTGCATCGAAGTCACGCAGACGGCCTGCGCGGCGCAGGGCGGAGCGTACCAGGGCGCCTTCACCCAGTGCGCCGTGGCGAACTGTCCGGAACCTGCGGTGGCGTGCTGCCTGCCCAACGGCGCGTGCGTCATGGTCAGCGTGACCGCTTGCCTCGCGCAGGGCGGCGAACCCCAGGGGGATCAGAGCAACTGCGCGTCGGTGTCCTGTCCGCAGCCGCCGGAGCGGGCCCATCCGGGATGGAACTGGGTCGATGTCGGGGTCATGCTGACCAAGAACCAGCCCGCCTACTGGTCGGCGCTCACCGGACAGCCGGGGCCGGGTGGGTCGGCGGTGTCGCCGTTTACGATCGTGGATCCGTCTCTGAATCCGCTCCAACAGGGTCGACCCGCGCTGGACGGCACGACGGATCGCGTGCTGCGCGGATTCGTCTATGCGTGGGCCGTTGATGCCTTCAATCGAGAGATCAGCTGGAATCACCTCAAGGGTGACGCGACGATCGTGAACTATCGCGATGGTGCCGCGTGGGAGTACAACGCGTGGGCGTTCCAGGTGGTCGCTCCGGTGGCGCACGGCGTGCACACGGGTATCACGCCGGGTCAGCTCGACCTCGACGGCGTCGAGTACGTACCGGGGTTCGCGCAGCTCCAGCTGGACTTCTACGCAGCCGGATCGAGCGCGCTCAGCGGGGGCAGCGGCCCGTTCGCTGGAGACCTCGTCACGGACACCGAACTGGTTCTGCACCCGATCGTGGCCGACCTGCGACAGGAGACCGTCGGTCCCATCACCACGAAGGCGAACTTCGTGATTTGGAACGAGGACGAGACGCAGCTCACCGGACTGCACCGATGCATCACGTGCTGGGACCAGACGCTGATCAGCTTGTACGCGGGTTTCAACAATCACTTCCTCCTGTCCAATCTTCAGACTGACAAGGGGCGGGCGAGGATCGACGGCATCGCGAGCCAGCAGTGCGACTTCCTCCCGCCATTCGAAGACTCGAGCGTCTCCGTTTCGCTGCTTGGCGTCGCGGCCAAGCACATCTCGTTCGCTTCCGGCGCTCGCCTGGACTCGGCCGGAACGAATCTCATCGGGATGGGGATCGAGCCGCAGGTGGCGGCGATTCAGTACGATCTGGGCAGCGGTCCGCCTCCGACGCTCGTCGATCCCGACTCAGGCGGTCGACCGGCGCTGCAGCCGCGGGGCGGACGAGGACTCTCGTTGGCCGATTCGAACATGATGATGTCGGAGTCCATTGCGGCAACTCCGGATCGCGTCAGCGGCTCGGAGAAGGGAAGCCTGCTCGTCTTCTCGAAGGTGGAGATCCGCTGGGACGAGCTGGGAAACGTCGTCCAGGACACCTTCCTGGACATCAGCAACGACTTCCCCGCGGACGTCCAGGTGCAGATGTACTTCATCAACGGTGACCCGCCGCTAGACGCAACTGACTCGTTGACGCTCGAAGAGCCGACCACGCCGCAGGAGCTTCTGCCCTGGCTGATCGAACAGGTCGATCGATCGATCAAGCGCTACAAGCAGGAATGAGCTCCAGGGCCGAGGAGGCCGCGGCGAAGTAGACCCGAAGCGGAAGCTGTCGAAGAACCCGCGCGGAAGCGCGGGCAGAGTCTGAACTGCGCTCGTCAAGAAGCAGTGGCAAGGGGTGTCCCCGTTCCTCGCGCAGTCCGCCAAAGAGGCTTGATTTTGCGCCGGTTCAGCGCGTAATGGGACCGGGGAGGCGAGAAGAGAGCGGATCTGTCCGTTTGTCGGCGCCGAATTTTTCCGGGGGACGAGGGGTGGCACGTACAACTGAAGGGTACCGAAGGGACGTCCGCCGGTGGCTGATCGCAGCGCTGGGCGGCTGCGGCCTGATGCTCGCGTCGATTGCTCCAGCTGCGAAGGGACGGACGAACGACCTCTTCGGCCTCGCGCCTGAACTCGTCTTTCAGAAGACCGTGACGACGGCTGACGGCGCGTGTGGTGTCGACGACGCCGATTTGCTCATGGTGGTTCCCGGCGACACGGTCCGGTACTGCTACACCGTCATCAATCCCGGAACGGCGATCCTCTTCGATGTCGTGATCATCGACGACAACGGTACGCCGGGCGTTCCCGGCGACGATTTCTTCGTGCTCTTCGACCCGCCACTGCCCAATCTCGACGGCCAGGGCGACGCCGGCGACCTGCCCGCCGGGGAATCGGCGACGGCCCAAGTCCTGCGCACGTTCGATCAGTCAGCTACCGTCGTGAACACCGCCATCGCGAGGGGCAACAACGGCCAGCCCGGTAGCGCCGGGCAGGAACTGTCCGAGAGCGACAGCGCGACGGTGGTCATCTCGATGCCAGGGATGACCGGTGCGTGCTGCGCGGACCTGACTTGCTCCGTGACCGCCATGATGGAGTGCGTCGCAGGGGGGGGGACGTACGCAGGCGACGAAACGAGCTGCGCGGACGGTGACGGCGACGGCGCGGCCGACGTTTGTGATGGCTGTCCGAACGACCCGAACAAGACGGAGCCGGGGATCTGCGGCTGCGGTGTCCCGGACGACGACAGCGACGAGGATGGCGTGGCCGACTGCGAGGACGGATGCCCGAACGATCCGGACAAGACCGAACCAGGCATCTGCGGCTGTGGCGTGCCGGACGACGACAGCGACGAGGACGGCGTGGCGGACTGCGAGGACGGATGCCCGGACGATCCGGACAAGACCGAACCGGGAATCTGCGGATGCGGCGTACCGGACGACGGCTGTTTGAGCGGCGCGGATCGTGTCAGCGGCAGCGAGAAGGGCAGCTTGCTCATCTTCTCGAAGGTGGAGATCCGCTGGGACACGGCGGGGAACGTGATCCAGGACACGTTCCTGAACATGGCGAACGACTGGCCGCAAGACGTCCAGGTGCAAATGTACTTCGTCAACGGCGATCCTCCGCTGGACGAGCCGGGCGTGCGCTGTCCATCCGGGATGGAACTGGGTCGACGTCGGCACGTGGCTGACGAAGAACCAGCCGGCGTACTGGTCGGCCCTGACCGGACAGCCGGGGCCAGGCGGCGCCGCGGTGTCGCGATTCACGATCCTCGATCCCTCCAATGATCCGCTGGCGCAGGGACGCCCGGCGTCGGACGGCACGACCGATCGAGTGTTGCGCGGCTTCGTGTACGCGTGGGCGGTGGACAGTCAGAACCGGGAGATCAGCTGGAATCACCTCAAGGGTGACGCGACGCTCGTCGACTACCGGGGCAGCAGCGCGTGGGAGTACAACGCGTGGTCGTTCCAGGATGCGCAGGGCTTGCCGCCAGGCACGCTGCTGAACTCACCGTACGGTCAGCTGGATCTCGATGGCATCGAGTACGTCGCGGGCTACGCGCAGTTGCAGCTGGACTTCTATGCGGCCGGCTCGAGTCCGTTCGATGGAGGAGGCGGTCCGTTCGCCTCGACGATCACGCTGGATACCGACCTGACGTTGCATCCGATCCAGGCCGACCTGCGACAGGAGACCAACGGTCCGGTGACCACCAAGGCGAACTTCGTGATCTGGAACGAGGACGAGACGCAGTTCACTGGACTGCACCGGTGCATCACCTGCTGGGACCAGACGCTGCTCAGCTTGTATGCACCGGTCGGAAACCACTTCCTGATGAGCAACCTGCAGACGGACAAGGGGCGGGCGCGCATCGACGGCATCGCGAGCCAGGTGTGCGACTTCCTGCCGCCGTACTTCGACGCGAGCCAGTCGGTGTCGCTGCTCGGCGTGGCGGCAAAGCGGCTGACGTTCGGCAACGGCACAAGCTTCGCAGCCGGTGGACTCAATCTGACGGGCATGGGCGCTGAGCCGCGTGCGGCGGCGATCCTGTACGACGTGATCGGGGGCGGCGGCGGTCCTCCGACTCTGGTCGCGCCCGAAGACGAAGGAGCACAGCAGCTCCGGTGGACCGAGCAGACGGTCGAACGAGCGCTGAAGCCTCGCTGAGCAAACAGGTAGTTTGGGCAGAATGGCAAGTGGGCGCAGTCTGCACTGCGCCACTGGCGCATGCGCGCTGGAATGTCGCCGACGGATCTGTGACGTCCGCGCTTTTTCTGTTGCATTCAAACGCTTATCGGGTGTTAATGGAGGTCGCTCGGATCGAGCGCGTTGCAGGACCTGGAATGGGAAGCTCCTGCTTCGAAACGAGGGGAGAAGAAGAAGTGAAGAGCAGACATGATTCGGCGGTACTGCGGTACCCGGATGTCGGTGGTTGCGCCCACCGAAGGATCGTGGACGGGCTTCTGGCCACGGCCGCCGCGTGGACAGCCTGGATTGCAGTAGCGCTCATGACGACGGCGGTTCACGCCGACGGCACCGAGATGCTCGGCCCCCCGCTGGGGCTGACGCTCGCGCCGGGGACCGATTTCCTCATCGCCGGCGTCGGGCTCAAGGACGCGCAGCCGGGCACAATCCGTCTCGACGTTCCGCCAGGCGCCGCGGTGAGGCAGGTCATCCTCTACTGGGAAGGGCTCGATACCGTTCCGAGTGCCGACACCGACACGATCCTGGTGAACGGCATTTCGGTCACCGGTGATCGGATCGGTGGTCCCACGCTCTTCTTCAGTTTGCCGGTCGACGGGTACACCTCAACGTATCGGCAGGACATCACCAATCTCGGACTGATTGCCGGCGGTACGAATGACGTTGCGGTCTCCGGTCTCGACTTCGGATTCGTGAACTGCGGCGCGGGCCTGATGGTGGTGATCGACGAGGGCGCCGATTCGATCTTGCAACTGCGGGACGGCAACGACGCGGCGTTCTTCAACTTCGCCCCGCCGCTCAACACGACGGCTCCGGTCAGTTTCGCGTTCCCGGCGTCGACGGCGCCGCGCGTGGCGGCGCTCGACATGTTCTTCGCCAGCGTCGCGCTGGAAGATCCGTCCGGGAACTTCGGACGGCCAACCGTCATCAACATCATGGTCGATGGCGTGATCGTCGAGCAGCTCGTCGACAGCCTCTTCAACAACGACGGACCGGAGTGGGACTCGCTCTCGCACGAGGTCATCATTCCCGCCGGTGCGACGACGCTCACGGTGCAGGCACTCTCCCAGGATTCGGGCACCGGCCCCTTCGCGGGCAACCTGCCCGCATCGCTCGTCTGGCTCGCTTGCGGGTTGGCGGTGGAATCGCCCGAGCCCGAGTCACAACCCGGCTGGAACTGGGTGGACGTCGGGATCAATCTGACCAAGAACCAGCCCGCGTACTGGTCCGCGCTGACCGGTCAACCGGGGCCGGACGGCGCCGCCCTGCCGCCATTCACCATCCTGGATCCCTCGTCCAATCCGCTCACGCCCGGGCGTCCGGCGACGGACGGGTCGACCGACCGAGTGCTGCGCGGCTTCATGTACGCGTGGGCCGTGGACAATCAGAATCGAGAGATCAGCTGGAATCACCTGAAGGGTGACGTCACCATCGTGAACTACCGCGACGGCACGTCGTGGGAGTACAACGCGTGGGCATTCCAGGACGCTCAGGATCGGCAGCCGGGCAGCCTTCTCGATTCGCCCTATGGCCAGCTCGACCTCAACGGCAGCGAGTACGTCTCGGGATACGCGCAGCTGCAATTCGACTTCTTCGCCGCAGGTTCGACGGCGCTCAGTGGCGGCGGCGGCCCGTTTGCCAGCGCGATCTCCCTGGATACCAGTCTCACCCTGCATCCGGTGCAGGCCGACTTCCGTCAGGAGGGCAACGGTCCGGTGACCACCAAGGCGAACTTCGTCATCTGGAACGAGGACGAGACGCAGCTCACCGGACTACACCGATGTATCTCCTGTTGGGACCAGACGCTGCTGAGCTTCTACAGGACCGCCGGAAATCATTTCCTACTCGCCAACCTCCAGACCGACAAGGGTCGGGCGCGGATCGACGGGATCGCGGGCATCAACGACTGCGGAATTCAGGCGCAGGCTGTGTCGTTGCTCGGCGTGGCGGCGAAGCACATCGCCTTTGCGAGCGGAGGTCACTTCGATTCCGCGGGCGGCAATTTGGTCGGCTTGGGCACCGAGCCGAGAGACGCAGCCATCCGCTACGACCTCGTCGGCGGAGGCGGCGGTCCACCCACGTTGCAGGACCCAGGGCAGAATCAGCTTCAGCCTGTCGGCCTGTCGCGGTCGCTGCAGCCGCTCGCGCCGCCAGCAACCGCCCAGCTCGGTGAGGGCGATGTGAGTTCGGCTCGCGTTAGCGGCAGCGAGAAGGGAAGCCTCTTGATGTTCTCGAAGGTCGAGATCCGCTGGGATGCGCTGGGCAATGTCGTGCAGGACACGTTCATCGACATCAGCAACGACTGGCCCGCCGACGTGCAGGTGCAGCTCTACTTCGTGAATGGTGATGCACCGACGGGTGGGGGGGAGTAGGGGTACGGCCGGCGCTGGTTGCGACTCGTATGGCGCATGCACTGCACCATGAGCTTCCGGCGCCGCGCACTTGTCGAGGGGGTGCGCGAACAGGCCTGCGGAGTTCCGGGGGTGATGCGACCGGCGCCGCATCCTGCGGCTCGGCCTTGGTTGATCTCCGGTTGGGTGCGCTGCTTGAGGTCCTGTTGCGGCGTCGCCGCCTCCATGCGGCTCGACCCTCGTCGGTCCGGCGTTGCTCATACGCGCCCGCATCCTGCGGGCTGCCCTGTGGAATTTCTGGCGTGGGTATGACTTGTCTATAGCGGCCCTCCGGGCCGCGGGATCGTGCTCTTCCGCCTGCATCCTGCAGGCTCGCGTCACTCGCGAACACGAACGCTCCGGCGGCATCCATGCCGCCGGAGCTTCATCTGCCGACGGTGGCGCGGCCGGCGCCTTGCGCACGGCGCGTCGACACCTGCGGTAATCACGCGCCCGGAACCAAGCAGGCCGTTCCCATCCGGCGCTGAAGGTCGGCGGCATGGATGCCGCCGACCGAGTGGTAGCTCGCAGCGAGAACCGAGCCGGCATGGATGCCGGCGGCGAGTGCAAAGCCTCTGCGGCCCGGACGGGCCGCACATGAATAGAAGCGGCCACCGCAGGACCAGTCACAGGGCAGCCCGCAGGATGCGGGCGCGTATGAGCAACGCCGAACCGACGATGGTCGAGCCGCAGGAGGCGGCGACGCCACAACAAGACCTCAAGCAGCGCCCCCAACCTGAGACCAACCAGGACCGAGCCGCATGGATGCGGCGCCCGACGCGCCACCCCCGGAACGACCAGAGCCTGTTCGCGCACCCCCTCGGCAGCAACTGGCGCCGGCCGCGCAACCCCAGACACGCGTGTTCGCGCACGCCCTCGACAGAACTACTCGCCACTCTCACCAGCGAGTCTGGAAAGCTGGGCAAACGAGGCAATCAGGGTGACGTACGCCTTCTCGGCAATGCTCGGATTATCGCCCCTTGCGGGTTGCAACCGAGGCCGCCGTCGTGCCTAATGGCCGTCAGATGGACTGGGGGAGGGGTCGGCAGTCGCCCGCACCGTGCCTGGCGAATCGTCGGCTGCTTGCTGTCTCGACGTGGAGGGGAGAGGCATGGCAGGGGTCCGGATTCACGTTTTGGCATTCGGTTGGCTGCTGGTCGCGGCGGTTTCGATTCCGACGGCCGCGGTGTGTGCGAACGGCACCGAGATGCTCGGCCCGCCGATCGGACTGTCGATCGCTCCGGGTTCGCAGATCATCGCGGCTGGCGTTGGGTTGCGCGATGGTCAGCCAGGGAACATCGAGATCTCAATTCCCAGCGGAAAGGCCATCGCCCAGGTCATTCTGTACTGGGAGGGCATCGACACGAGCGCGACCGGACAGGGTCCGACGGACACGATCCTGCTGAACGGAACCGCATCGGTGACGGGTGATCGGATCGGCGGCCCGACGCTCTTCTTCACTTCTCCGGTGACCGGATGGACCTCGACGTACCGGCAGGACATCACGAACCTTGCACTGCTCGGACCGGGGAAGAACCTGCTTGCCGTCTCCGGACTCGATTTCGGATTCGCCGATTGCGGCGCAGGCATCCTGGTCGTACTCGACGATGGGCTCAACACCGCTGATCTCCAGATCAGGGATGGGAGCGATGCGGCGTTCGTCAACTTCGCGCCGTCGCTCGACACCACGGTCCCCGTCACGTTCGATTTCGCCCCTGCGCCCGTCGATCGAATCGCCAGCCTCGAGAACTTCTTCGGCAGTGTCGCGCTCGAAGGGCCCGGGGGACAGATCGGTCGTCCCTCGATCGTTCGCGTCACGACGAGCAACGGTGTGACGACCGACTTCGTCGATCGGCTCATGAACAACGACGGCAACGAATGGGACACGCTGCGCGTGGAGGTTCCGGTGGCCGCGGGCGTCAACTCCCTGACCATCCAAGCGCTGTCCGAGGATTCCGGGTCTGGTCCCTTTGCCGGAAACCTCCCGGCGTCGCTCATCTGGCTGACCTCCGCCCTTTCGATCGTGACGCCTGAGACAACGCAGGAGCCCGGCTGGAACTGGACCGACCTCGTGATCTCCCTCACCGGAAGTCAGGCGGCCTACTGGTCGGCCTTCTCCGGTCAGCCCGGTCCGGGCGGCGCGGCGGTTTCTCCATTCACGATCCTCGATCCGTCGAATGACCCGACCAGTCCGGGACGGCCCGCCGACGACGGAACCACCGACCGCGTGTTGCGCGGGTTCATCTACGCTT
The DNA here is from genome assembly GCA_963697235.1 of uncultured Planctomycetota bacterium. Lineage (GTDB taxonomy): Bacteria > Planctomycetota > Phycisphaerae > Phycisphaerales > SM1A02 > CAVONJ01. The sequence continues at coordinate 58,161 of CAVONJ010000010.1, read as the reverse complement.
GGGCGGTGGACTATCAGAATCGCGAGGTGAGCTGGAACCATCTGCATGGGAACGCCACCATCGTCAACTATCGCGACGGCACGGCGTGGGAGTACAACGCCTGGTCGTTCCAGGATGCGGAGAACCGTCCCGCCGGAACCCTGCTCCTGCCGCCCTACGGTCAGCTCGACCTGGATGGCGTGGAGTACGCGCCGGCGTACGACCAGCTTCAACTCGACTTCCTCGCCTCCGGCTCCATGGCCTTCACCGGAGGCGGCGGCCCCTTCGCGGGCGCCGTCACCGTCGACACCCGTCTGACTCTCCATCCGGTGCCCGCGGACCTGCGCCAGGAGAACGAAGGGGTCGTGACGACCAAGGCCAACTTCGTGATCTGGAACGAGGACGAAACGCAGCTGACGAGCCTGCACCGCTGCATCACCTGCTGGGATCAGACTCTACTCAGCCTGTACGCGGTCGCGGGCAACCAGTTCCTCCTCGAGAACCTGCAAACCGACAAGGGGCGGGCCCGGATCGACGGGATTGCCGGCATCAACGACTGCGGACCGGCTGCGCAGGCGGCGCCGCTGCTCGGTGTCGCGGCCAAGTACCTGTCCTTCTCCGGCGGCGGCACCTTCGACGCGGCGGGGACGAACCTCGTCGGACTGGGCACTGAACCGCGCGTGGCCGCCATCCGCTACGACATCCCCGACCTGCCACCAACCCTCGTCAACCCAGGGACCGCGCCACAGTTCGAGCACGCGACACCGGCGCCGCCCACGGCGCCCCTCGGCATCCCTCCGGCCAGGACCGCGTCAGCGGCAGCGAGAAGGGGAGCTTGCTGATGTTCTCGGACGTCGAGATTCGCTGGGATCAGAACGGCAATCTGGTGCAGGACACGTTCATCAACCTCGGCAACGACTGGCCGGGTGCCGTCCACGTGAAGATGTACTTCGTGAACGGCGATGCGCCGGTGGGCGGGGGGAACTGAGCGCGACCAGCGTGCATGCAATGTACGGCGAGCGGAGTCCCAGAGCGGTCATATCGAAGCAGTCGTGGTACCTTGCTTGGCCATGGCCGGCGGATTAGGTCTCTACCATCTTCCGGGCTTCTACGAGCCCTTCAATGCGATCAGCCACCTGCTGGCCACGGTCGTCTTTGTGGTGCTCGGCTGGAAGCTCATCCAACGCGGTCGCGGGAACACCACGAGGGTCACCTTCCTCACGGTGTACGCCCTGTCGTGCGTGTTCCTGCTGTCGATGAGCACGGGCTTCCACATGATGGTGCGCGGCGGAACGGCGAGTCGCGTGTTGGAGCGCCTCGACCACGGCGCGATCTTCCTGCTGATCGCAGGGACGTTTACTGCAGCCCACGGCATCATCTTTCGCGGCTGGGCACGGTGGGTGCCGCTGGTGATTGTCTGGTGTGTGACGGCGGCGTGCGTCACGGTGAAGATGGTGTTCTTCGAGAACCTCCCGGAATGGGTGGGCCTGTCGTTGTACATCGGTCTTGGTTGGGCCGTCGGCGTCACGGCGATTCCAGTGCTCCACCAAAGAGGTTTCGCACATCTGGCGCCGCTGTTCTACGGCGGCGCCGCCTATTCAATCGGCGGCGTGATGGAGTACATGGGCTGGTTCGTGGTGATTCCCGGCGTCATGCAGGCTCACGAGATCTGGCACCTCATGGTCTTCGCCGGTGCCTTGTTTCACTGGCGGTTCGTCTGGAACATCGTCAATGACGACATTCGCGCGGATGAACGCTTGGTTCAAGTCCTCTGCTTCGCATGACTCAAGAACCCGCAAGAACCCGGGACAGCCTCGACTCTTCTCAACTCCGGGAAAACTGGAGGCTGTCACGGGTTTGCTGAGGGCGATGCATCTGCGCGTCGGATCAAACGCTCAGGAGCTCACAACGGAGTCCCGGCACCGATCGGAAGTGGGCCTCATCGCCGGGACCGACCAGGACGCCGAATTCGAGATGAAGTGCTGTGGCGGCCACCGCAAGATCGTTGGCGGGAATCATCGTGCCTGCGCGGCTCAAGGTCGCGAACAGTTCAGCCCACCGGACGGCGATCTCTCGATCGAAGTCGACCACCGGGCAGCGGCTCGCGATCGCCTCGATCTGGGCCTGTCGGTGGGCCGCTCGTCGCGCGTCGTTGGCGAGCTGAACCCCGACTAACAATTCGGCATAGACGATCGCGGGGATCACTGCCGGCTCATCGCCGAAGGTCACGGTGAGCGGCTTCCGCCGACCGGCCGATCGCTCGACCGCCACCATTGCGCTGGTGTCGATGACTAGTCCCACGGGTTCGCTGGGGGCTGGTCGGCGCGCCGAATGCGCTCGAGGTCGTCGGCAAAGGAGGGATCCTCCGGTGCAGCTTCGAGCCAACTGCTCAATCCCTCGCTGAGTGACGCGGCGGTCCGAACAGGAATCGGACCGATCCTTGCAACGGGCTCGCCATTGCGCTCGATCACGAAGGAATCTCCCCGGAATCGGATCTTCCCGAGGACATCACCCAGCCTTCGAGCCAATTCAGTTGCGGTGATGCGTAATTCCATAATTATGTAGAATACGTGAGAGTTGGGCTGAGTCAACCCGGGACAGCCCCGACTCTTTGCCAACCCCTGGAAAACTGGAGGCTGTCCCGGGTTCTTCGGGTTGTTCTGGAGACGGTCCCTGATGTCGGGTTTCACCGGTAACAAGGAGGTCACGGCCGTGGACACATCCACTTTCGATGCTCTGCTTCCACCCCAGGTCGCGGCGCGAGCCGAGGACATCGGTACCGCGAAGGGCGGTCTCGACGCATGGTCGACGTTCCTGCTGGCAGTGCTCGCCGGCGAGTTCATCGCCATGGGAGCGATGTTCTCGAGCGTCGCCGTCACCGGTGCTGCCGACGTCGTGCCCTTCGGGCTGCAACGGGTGGTGGCGGGCGTCACCTTCTGCCTCGGCCTCGTGCTCGTGGTCGTCGCCGGAGCGGAACTCTTCACCGGCAACAACCTGCTGATCATGGCCTTCGTCAGCGGGAAACTGCCGATCGGCCGGCTCCTTCGAAACTGGATGATCGTCTACCTCGGCAATCTTGTCGGCGCGACGGCCACCGCGTGGCTCATCGTGAAGACCGGCCAGCACGAGATGGGCAATTCGGCGGTCGGCACCACCGCCGTGGCAGTCGCCAACGCGAAGTGCCGACTCGACTTCACAGAAGCACTGGTGCGCGGCATCTACTGCAATGCCCTCGTCTGTCTGGCCGTGTGGCTCTGCTTCTCCTGTCGCAGCACCGGCGACAAGATCCTGGCGATCATCTTCCCGATCAGCGCGTTCGTGGCCGGCGGGTTCGAGCACTGCGTGGCAAACATGTACTTCATACCCCTCGGTCTGCTGCTGAAATCGGCGATGGAGGCTGGCCGCTGGGTGCCAGTCGGTGCGCTGGGTGACGTGCAGGCGGCGGTGCCGGACGATCTCACCGCGCTGTCGTGGCGTAGCTTCCTCGTGGCAAACTTGATTCCGGTGACCATCGGCAATGTCATCGGCGGTTCCGGATTCGTCGGCCTCATCTACTGGGTGATCTACGGACGCCGTCAACAACCGGTGCGTGGTGACTGAGAAGATCAGGCCGACCAGTGCAGGATCACCTCCAATAGGTCTTCGACGTCGACGACCCCGTCGGGCACGAGGTCGGCGAGGCACCGATCGGGCGGTGGGAGGCAGGGGCCCCAGGCCAGCAGCACCTCCAAGAGATCGGAGACATCGACGACGCCGTCGCCGGTAACGTCGCCGGGCCGCTGGCACTCGTCGGGGATTCCGTCCAAGTTCACATCCGTTGCGATGCCCGAGGCGATGTCGCACTCATCGGGGATGAAGTTGCCGTTGCAGTCGTTGCTGGCGCCCTGATCGAGGTCGATGTTGTCGGGCACGGTGTTCTCGTTGCAATCAACCGCCGGCGCAATCTTGAAGATGCCCGCCGGACTACCCTGAAATCCGCGCACGCAGAAGTAGAGCTCTCCCGCGGGGTCCTCGGCGAACGACGTGATCCATTGCGCGCGCGACCGCCGGGATTCAAGACGTCGCTGTGGTCCTGCACGTCGACCGTCGTCCAGCCACGCTCACCATCGGACACGACGACGGCGCTGCGGATGTAGTTCTGGCAATAGTCTGCATAGAAGTACCGCCCGAGCAGCGCGGGTATGGCGGCGCCCCGATAGACGTAGCCGCCGATGACGGCGTCGCACGGGTTGCGCGAGTGCTCGATGCTCAGGACGGGCAGCGTGAGGCTCGGATCGCTGCAGGTGCAGCCGGCAAAGACCAGATCGGTGCAGAGCTCCGCCTCCATGCAGTTCCATCCGTAGTTCTCGCCGCCGGGACTGGCAGCGGGCTGGAAGTTGATCTCCTCGCGCAGCGCTCGTCCGACGTCGGCGATGTAGAGATCACCCGTCAAGCGGTCGAAAGAGAATCGCCAGGGATTCCGAAGGCCGTAGGCCCAGACTTCTCCTGCCGCCGTTGGGTCGGACACGAAGGGGTTCGTCTTTGGGATGTACTCCGGCGGACTGTCGAGATCCAGACGCAGTAGCTTCCCGTTCAGCGCGGCGAGGTTCTGGGCGTTGTTGTCGGGATCCGCGGCCGCTGCGGTGCTGCCGTCGCCGGCGCTGGAGTAGAGGTATCCATCCGGACCGAATTGAAGCTGACCTGCGACGTGGGCCAGCTGATCGATCGGAACCACCTTGAGAACCACTTCGCTGCCGGGATCGGCGATGTTCGGATCGGCGGAGATGCTGTACCGGGCGATTCTGGCGTCGAGGGTCGTCGCGTCGGTGTAGCTCACGTAGAAGAAGCCGTTGTTGGCGAAGTCCGGATCGAACTTGAGATCAAGCAGTCCGGTTTCCCGAGGAATGCCGGGGTTCACCGCGGTCACCTCGAGAAAGGGCTCGGACAGCACGGAACGGTTCGACAGCTGCAGGATCTTGATGCGTCCGGTTCGTTCGACGACGAAGAGGCGATCGGAGTCGTCCGGCGCAAAGGCCATCGACACGACCTCCTGAACGTCCTCGGTCAGCTCGACTGCGGTGATCCCGCTGCCGTTGCCAGCCGACGCAATGGCGCTCAGCAGCATGATGCCAAGCGCGGGAATCTGATCTCGCTTTCTCATCATTGTGCACCCAGTGCCGGTCCGGCGAACCGAATGCCAGCCAGCTCAGCGGTCTGCCGCTTCCAGCTCGTCAGGTCATCCGGGCAGAACGCGCCGAGCCGATCATGCCCGCACGCGCGGGCGAGCACGCACATGAGCTCGGTCGCCGCTTCGAAGAACCGCCGGAGCCGCGCGGCCGACTCCTCGATGATGAGCCGGGCCCGGAGATGCTCCTTCTGGGTCGCGATGCCGACCGGGCAGTTGTTCGAATTGCACGCCCGCATGCCGAGGCAGCCGATCGCCTGAATCGCGGCGTTGGAGAGCGCGACCGCGTCGGCGCCGAGGGCCAAGGCCTTGACGAAGTCCGCGGGCGTGCGGAGTCCGCCCGTGATGATCAGCGTCGTGTCCGGGCTGACGTGGTCCAGGTGGCGGCGGGCGCGGGCGAGGGCCGGAATCGTCGGGACGGAGATGTTGTCGCGGAAGAGCGTCGGCGCCGCGCCGGTGCCGCCGCCGCGCCCGTCGAGGATGATGTAGTCGGCCGAGGCTTCGAGGGCGAAGTCGATGTCCCGCTCGATGTGCTGGGCGCTGAGCTTGAAGCCGATCGGGATGCCGCCGGCGACCTCGCGCACCTCGTCGGCGACTCGGCGAAAATCACGCGGCGTGTGCAGGTCGGGGAACGTCGCCGGGCTGATCGCGGGCGTGCCCGGCGCGATGCCGCGAACGCGAGCGATGGTCTCGTCGACCTTCGCGCCCGGCAGGTGACCGCCGGTGCCGGTCTTGGCGCCCTGGCCGCCCTTGAAATGGAACGCCTGGCAGCGGCGCGACCTTGTCCAGCGAATACCCGAAGCGCGCGGACGCGAGCTCGTAGAAGTACCGCGAGTTCGCCTCCTGCTCCTCCGGCAGCATGCCGCCCTCGCCGGAGCAGATGCCGGTGCCGGCCAGCTCGGCTCCCATCGAGCAGGCGATCTTCGCCTCCTTCGAGAGCGCTCCGAACGACATGTCGCTCACCAGCAGCGGGATCTTCAGCTCCAGCGGTCGCATCGCCCGCGGGCCGATCGTGCACGGTGGTGGCGACGGGCGCATCGTCGAGCAGCGGCTTGGTTGCGAGCTGGGCGGTCAGGATCTGGAGATCGTCCCAGGTCGGCAGCTGCTGTCTCGGGACACCCATCGCCGCCGACGGCCCATGGTGGCCGAACTTCTCGAGCCCGTTCTTCGCGAGCTCCTGGATGAAGGCGTTGGCGGGCTCCTCGTCCGTGCCGTGGAGGTCTTGGTACGCACCGAGGTATTCGTCGCGTTGGTACGCCTGGGGATGCTCCGCCTCCCAGGCGGCGATCTGCTCTTCGTCGACCCAAACGGCGTCGACATCGCGATCGATCCACGCGCTGAACTTGTGGAGCGCCTCGTCGTTGTTGTACTCGCTGATGCCGGTGTCGTAGCGGTAGTCCCACTGGTGGACGCCGCAGATCAGGTTCGGACCCTCGATGCTGCCGTCGGCCAGGAGCGCGCCGCGGTGATGGCAGCGACCGTAGAGGACCGAGACCTGATCGTCGTACCGGATGATGACGAGGTCCACATTGGCCACGAGCGCGTGCGCCGGCACGCGATCCTGCAGCTGGCTCCACGTGGCGACCTTCGCCTTCTTCCCGACCTGATTGAGCGTGATGTTCGTCACTGTGAGAGCCCTTCCCTGATGCTTGTCCCGACGATGCGGCTCGGAACGAGTCGGCCGTCACCCGGAGCGGCTTCAGCCCGGATCGATCCCCCGCCTCGCGACCGGCCGCGGTCGTTCTCGCGACCGTCTGGCCACTCGTGTCCATCGCACGGACACTCGAGGCGTGCGGAAGACCGGCACCGCCTCCAGTCTATCCGGGGTCGACGCGAGTCGAAGTTGTCCCGGGCTCTTCCCGGGCCCGATCCGCGCGGCCGATCGGCGGAGACGGAGCGCCCTTCAAGCGCCGGCAACCGGAGAACCCAGCCAACGTCTCCGCGCCCGATTCGAACATGATCTCGTCGGTGCGCGTGGCGATCTCACACGCCCCGCCGCCCCGCCCCGTCCCCCGTCTCCGCCAACTAAGATGCCCAGCATGGGCAACGGACGCGACCCCGGACAGCGCGGATCACTCGGCACGTTCGGGGGCGTCTTCGTGCCGAACGTGCTGACGATTCTCGGCGTCATCATGTTCCTGCGAACGGGGTGGGTCGTGGGCTACGCCGGACTCTTCGGCGCCCTGCTGATCCTCGTCATTGCCAAGTGCATCACGATCTTGACGGCGCTGTCGCTGTCCTCGGTCTCGACGAACACGCGCGTCGGTCCCGGGGGAGCGTACTTCCTGATCTCTCGCAGCCTCGGCCCGGAAGTCGGCGGCAGCATCGGCATCCCGCTCTACTTCGCTCAGGCGATCTCGGTGACGTTCTACCTGGTCGGCTTCTCGGAGTCGCTTCGTCTGCTCGTTCCGACCTGGGATGAGCGCGTCGTCTCGGCCTCGGCGCTGACCGTCTTCATCGTCGTGACCTGGTTCGGCGCATCCGTCGTTGCCCGGGCCCAGTACGTCATCCTCGTCCTTCTGGTCATCTCCCTCATTGCGATCTTCACGGGGTTCAGATTCTCTGCGGGCCTGGAAGAGCGGCTGGGCAGTGCCTTCGCCGGGGAGGTTGGATTCTGGACCGTCTTCGCCATCTTCTTTCCTGCGGTGACCGGGATCATGGCCGGCGTGAGCATGTCCGGCGATCTGAAGGCGCCCGCGAAGAGCATTCCGCTCGGAACCATCAGCTCCATCCTCGTGACGTTCGTCATCTATGCGCTGCTCATGCTCTGGCTCGCCTGCAGCGTGGATCGGCAGACGCTCCAGACGGACAATCTCGTCCTCCTGGAGATCGCCAGCGTGCCGCCCTTGGTCTACGTCGGACTCTGGGCGGCGACACTCTCCTCCGCGCTGGCGAGTCTGGCCGCGGCGCCGCGCACGCTCAAGGCGCTCGCCGACGACGGGATCGTGCCCCGCGTCCTCGGTCGCGGTCTCGGACGTTCCGAGCCGCATGTCGCCATTCTCCTGACGGCCGCGATCGCCGCGCTGTTCATCCTGCTCGGCGACCTCGACGTCATCGCCCCGGTGATCACGATGTTCTTCCTCGCGACGTACGGGACGGTCAATCTCGTGGCCGGCATCGAGCGCCTCGTCGGCAACCCGAGCTACCGGCCGACGTTCCGCACCCATTGGCTCCTGTCCCTCCTCGGTGGTGCCGGGTGCATCGCCGTGATGTTCCTGATCAACGGGACCGCGACCGTGGTCGCCGGCGTCATCATCGGGGGCATCTACGTGGCCGTGTCCAGTCGCAGTATCGGAGCGGGCTGGTCGGACATGCGAAGCGGTCTGTGGTTCGCGATCATGCGTCTCGGACTGCTGCGCTTCGAGACGTCTCGGCAGCACCTGCGCAACTGGCGTCCGGTGCTGCTGGTCCTCGTGGGCAACCCCACGTCGCGGCTGCACATGCTGCGTTTCGCGCACGGTCTGGAGTCCGGACGCGGGTTCCTCTTCCTCGCCCAGATCATCACCGGGCTCTGGGAGGATCTGCTTCCGCGGCAACGAAAGATCCAGGCGGCACTTCGTTCGTTCGTGCGGGAAAACGGTCTGTCGGCCGTTCCGCAGACGATCATCGCCGACGACTTCGAGCACGGCGTCGCGACGCTGCTTCAGGTGACCGGCATCGGCGAGTTCCAGCCCAACACCGTCATGGTCGGGTGGAGCGACGACGTGCTCAAGCGCGAAGGCTTCTCCGGCGCGATCCGCCGTGTCCTGGAGCTGGAGCGGAATCTCATCGTCTTCGAGGCCGCGGAGCCCGAGTCGATCGATCGACTGCAGCCGACGATCGATGTGTGGTGGTACGCCCGGGAGAACGGATCGTTCATGGCCACGCTCGCGTATCTGCTGAACACGAACCGCGAATGGCGGGAGCACGACGATTCGCGTCCTGCGCATCATTCGCGATTCGAACGGCCTGGATGAAGCGAGATCCGGGACGGAGGCGGTCCTGAAGGACCTTCGCATACCCGCAAAGGTGACCGTTCTGGTCTCCGATGACAAACCACTCGACGTCATCGCGAAGACCTCGGCGTATTCGAGCGTCAGCTTCGTCGGCCTGGCCGTGGGCAAGGAAGACACGCATCCGCTCGATCAGTACGCCGAGCTCATCGGTGCCCTGCGCGGCAACGTCCTCCTGGCCAAGAGCTGGCACGATCTGGACTTGTAGAGAAACCGCCACGAAGCAAACCGGCCCTGTCACGGGGATATGGGTCAGACCTGGACTGCCGCGATTTCCCGGCCAGTGAATGGAGCCGATCGGACTTGAACCGACGACCTCTTGCATGCCATGCCTGGCTGATGCGAAGGATCATCACAACTGATTCTGTTATGGATAGTTACGGTGATTCGCGCGGTCTTGCTGGCCGTGGCGGCTGCGAAGATGTTCATCGATCTGTGGGCTCTTCGGAGCCAGGTTGGCGGAAGCGAAGCCGACCGTGATCACCGCTCCCGTGACGAGAAATCCAAAAGGGGGCCACCAGGCCGTCATGATGGGCGTGAGCGCCCGCCGTGGAGGCTATACTCGCGAGTATGTCCTCACCGCCGACGAGACAGCAGGTGTTCGATCGTGTCAGCGGAATCCGCGAGCGGATCCTCGCCCTGGGCGTGCGTCGCCTTGCGCTCTTCGGCTCAGTGGCACGTGGCGCCGGTCGGGTCGGGGGCGACATCGATATGCTCGTCGAGTTTGCCCCCGGTGAGAAGTCCTTTGATCGTTTTCTCAATCTCGCCGAGTTGCTCGAGCACGTCCTTGGCTCGCGAGTCGATCTCGTGACGACCGAAGGGCTCAGCCCGCACATCGGGCCGCACATCCTGGCCGAGGCCGCCGATGTCCTTCGAGCCGCGTGAGTTCCTTCGTCACATCATGGATGAGGTCGAGTACCTGCTGAGACGCAGCGCGGACCTGGACCGCCGCGACTTTCTGGCCAATGAAGACTTGCGCCGCGCGTTTGCGAGGAGTCTCGAGATCATTGGCGAGGCGGCGAAGCACATCCCGGAAGAATACCGACAGCAACACCCCGACATCGACTGGCGGAGCATGGCCGGAATGAGGGACCGCCTCATCCACGGTTACTTCGGTGTCGACTACGAGCTGGTGTGGGACGTGGTACGCGCGCACATACCCGCCCTGAAGGAGCGATTCGACGCTCTCCTTGGAAACGGACTCGAATCTCCGGATTGAACTGGGGCCAGAAGCCTGCGGGGGAACAAGGGATCCATTCTCTCCCGCGAGATAATGGGTTCCAAGAAGGAGAATCGGGGTCAGGCCTTCATCAGTCATCTGTGATTGATGCAGTTGTGATTGATGCAGTCACTTGAACCGACACATGCCCGTCCTGACGGAGCCATTCAACGCTCTCCTGGAAAGGACGAATCGGAAGCCCCGGATTGAGCCCGTCCCAGATGTAACGCAAGACCCGCAAGCCATGATCGGCCTGCGGGTTACGTGTAGTGGAGCCGATCGGACTTGAACCGACGACCTCTTGCATGCCATGCAAGCGCTCTCCCAACTGAGCTACGGCCCCATGGGGTTCTTGGATGTCTTCCGGCGGCGCTCGCCTCGACGACCTCTGCGCCGGAGACGCTCGGATCAGTCGGCGTGTCGGCTGCCGATGCCGGACAACGAGGAGGATAGCCGAAACCCCACACCGATCAAGGTTCGGTGGCCGCGGCCGCTCTTCGACGTGGATTCCAGCGGTCGCGCCTGCCTGCCGACCCCCGCCGAGGCCTCCCGCTCCCGGCCGTCGAAGGCCGCCGCCGCGTCTGACGTCACTTGCGGCGCCATTCGAAGTAGTGCGCGACCAAGCGCATGCCGATGATCAAGACCGCCAGCACGAAGCCGATGACCGCGAAGACGTTGATCCACCCCGGCTGGTCGGCCCGGCCTCCGGCGAGTACGAGCACCGACGAACCGACGATCAGCGCCGCGATCACCAGCGCCGAGGAGATGTTCAGGCTCGCGCTGTCGATGATCTGGGTCAAACGCTCGAGCCCCTTGACCTCGAGGTTCAGCGACAGCCGCTTCTGCTGGATCGCCGTGAACATGTCCTGGAGATTGCCGGGCAGCTGCTCGACCAGGTCGGTGTAGCCCATCAGCGCCGACTCGAAGCGGTGCTTGAGCGCCTCGAACCCGTATCGCCGCTTGACCAGCTGCTCCACGTAGGGCCGCGCGTACGTCACCAGGTCGAAGTCCGGCGCGATCGCATCCGCCACACCCTCGATCGTGCCGATGGCCTTGATCAGATGGACCAGATCCGCCGGACACTGCACGTGGTGCGCGCGCAACACGTCGAAGAACTCGCCGAGCAAGGGGCCCATCTGCAGTTCCGAGATCGACTCGACTCGGAACTTGTCGATGTAGCGCCACACGTCCGCCCTGAACTGGCGCTGGCTGGCCATGGCGGGATCCGCGCCGGCGAGCTGGATGGCCGCCTTGATCACTTGTTCGAGATCCCCGGCGACGACCGCGTGGACGAGCACGGCGAGCTTTTCGCTCGTCGTCGGATCGAGATACCCGGTCATGCCGCAGTCGATGAAGCACAGCCGCTCTCCGGGCAGCAGGAACATGTTGCCGGGGTGGGGATCGGCGTGGAAGAACCCGATGATCAGACACTGACGAAACACCGCGTCCGCGCCGTTCGCCACGATCCGGTGCCGCTGCTCGCGGGTGAGCGCTTGGGGGTCGACTTGGTTCAGCAGCGTGCCGTGGATCTCTTCCAGCGTCAACACGGAGCGGGTCGTGCCCTCCCAGTACACCTTCGGGAACGTCACGTTCTCGTTGTCCGCGAAGTCGCGGCCCATGCGCTCGGTCGAGCGCCCCTCCAGCATGAGATCGAGCTCGCGCCGCAGCTCCTTGCCGAATTGATCGGTCACCGCGACCGGATCGAATCCCCGCTGCACGAAGTAGTTCCGCGTCAGCTCCGCGAAGGCCTTCATGATCTCGAGATCCGACTCGATGATCTCGGCGATCCCGGGACGCAGGACCTTCACCACCACCTCTTGACCGCTCGTGAGCACGGCGCGGTGCACCTGCGCCATCGACGCCGCGGCAAGCGGTTCGGGCTCGATTCGGGCGAAGACCGTCTCGATCCCCGCCGGAAACTCCGCGTCGAGCACCGCCTTGATCTCGCTCCACGGCACCGGCGGAACCGAGCTCTGCAGCTTGGCGAACTCCTGGGCGTATTCGTTCGGCACGAGGTCCGGGCGCGTGCTCAGGATCTGTCCCACCTTGATGAAGGTCGGGCCCAGCTCCTCCATGGCCTGGCGGATGCGGACCGTCGGCGGCTGCCGCTTGATCTCGGCGGCCGGCCGCTCGCGCCCGAGCATTCGCCTCCCCTCGTCCAGAACCTTCACGAGCCCGAGATCGTGGACCAGGTCGTCGAATCCCAGACGGACCAGCACCACCAGGATCTGGTTGGCCCGCTTCGCGGATCGAATCGTGGTCGTGACCGGGTTTGGTGCCAGCATGAAAGCGATTCTAACGGCGGTGGGGGACCTGCCAGCGCTCGACCTGCCAGTCTGCTGACGCGCTGATCGCCGGTTTCTATGAGGCTTGGATGCAGACCACTGGTAAGATAGGGCGTTCGAGGGAGTTTTCGAGGACACTCGGGGAGCGAGGAGGCCGGGAGAATGCGCAGGCTATTCGCCATCGCCATCGCATCGGGCTGGGGCTGTTCGGACGCGTCGCGTGGGGCGCGGTCATCTCCGTGCCTGGGCAGGCCGACACGATTCAAGGCGGCATCGACCTTGCCGTGGACGGGGACGTCGTTCTCGTCGGACCGGGTGACTATCCCGAGGTGATCGACTTCGGCGGCAAGGCGATCAGCGTCCGCAGCGAGTTCGGTCCGAGCGTGACGTCGATCTCAGGCAAGAACGTCGCCAGCCCGACGGTCGTCTGCGCGACGAGAGAGACGCCGGCGACCTCGCTGATCGGATTCACGATCACCGGTGGTCAGGGAGCGCTCGGTGGCGGCATGTTGAACGATGGAAGCAGCCCGACCGTCATCGGCTGCGTCTTCGACAACAATTCCGCGGTGCTCGGTGGCGGCGTCGCGAACGTCGATGGCAGCCCCAGCTTCGCCAACTGTGTCTTCTTCGACAACACCGGCATCGACGCTGGGGGTGCGGTGCTCAACCTGGGGCTGGGGAGCGCGACGTTTGCCAACTGCACGTTCAGCCAGAACTTCGCAACGAGCGAGGGCGGCGGCATCTTCAACGACGGTGCAGCCACGCCGATCTTTCGCAACTGCATCGTGTGGGGAAACTCCATCGGGGTGATCAGCGAGATCGTCAGCGTGGGCAAGGCACAGGCGAGGCTGAGCCACTGCGATGTGCGCGCCTCGGGGGGAAGCGGCGACGCCTGGGACCCCGCGACCGGCCTTGACGAGGGCGGCAACATCGACCTCGATCCCCTCTTCGTGGGTGGTGGCCGTCCCGAGGGTCTGCGGCTCTCCGCCGGCTCCCCCTGCATCGACAGCGGCATCAACTGGGGCGTTCCCCTCGACAGCGTCGATCTGGACGGCGACGGCATGACGGGTGAGCTGCTCCCGAGTGATGTCGAAGGCAACCCGCGCTTTACCGGCGACTCCGATGTGCCAGACACGGGGTGCGGAATCCCCGTCGTGGTGGACATGGGCGCGTTCGAATCGCCCGGCGTCGTGATTCCCTTCGTGCTCCTGGGCGATGTCAATGGCGATCTGGTGATCAATGTGCTCGACCTGATCGAGCTGATCCTGAACTGGGGGCCGTGCCCGACGCCCCTCGGCAGCTGCTGTCTGAACGATCTGGATCTGAACGGCGTGGTCGACGTGACCGATCTGGTCACGCTCATCGTGAATTGGAGCGGTGGATGAGCAGAGCGGCGTGCCAACGCCGTGCTTTCTTGCCGTGGCCCGGATTCGTCGCCTGGGCCGTCGCCCTGACGATGAGCTCCGGCCCGGCTGCGTTCGGCGGCGGCGGCGAGGACGAGACGCCGGTCATCGTCATCGTCGACATGAATGCGGTGGCGCCAGGGATCCAGTCGTCGATCTCCGTTCCGGCGGGGACGGACATCGTCAGGGACGTTGCGGTCTACATCTTCGATCCGCTCGGACAGCGCTCCGTGTGGAGTCTCGGATTCCTTGGCGGCATCGACCGCGGGCTCGGCTTCGGTCACACACCAGCGCCGGATGAGCATCAGGGATCGGTGAGCGGCATGCGAGGGCGTGTCGGAACGCCGGTCAATCCCTTCAATGTCGGCTGGCTCGAGCCGTATCTCGACGAGGCCTTCGCCGGACCGGAGGTGCAGTACCTCGAGTTCGGAGCGATGGGGCCCGCGACCATCGGGGCCGCGCCGACAGCGCCGATCTTCCGCGTGGACATCGAGCTGACGGGAGCGCAGGCGGGCGATCGGTTCGGCTTCTATCTCGTCGACTTCGTCACTGTGTGGAGCGGGGGGTCCAACGGCGTCTTCTCCACGACCGGTCCGTTTCTGCCGCTGGATACCGGTGGCGACGCCGTTCCGGACGGAACGAACACACTCTGGGGGATCGACCCCGATCCTGCGATTCCCGTGCCGCCCGCCGCGTATCTCGTCGATTACATCGACGGCCCGCCCGGCGGCGGCCCCGCCGTGATCGAAGTGGTGGCCAACTCCGACGTCAACGGCGACGGCGTGGTCGACGTGCTCGATCTCATCGCCGTCGTCCTCGGCTGGGGGCCGTGCCCGCCGGGCTGTCCCGCCGACGCGACCGGCGACGGCGTGGTGGACGTCCTGGACCTCATCGCGGTGATCGAGGGGTGGGGGCCCGCCCCGTTCAGCGAGCAGCATCTGTGCGAGATGACCGACGGAACCTGGGATCCCCTCTCCTGCGGTCACTACTTCTGCGGCCAGTTCCCCGACTGCGACGCCATCATCCCCGGCTGCGACTGCGGTCCTGGTCGCAACTTCCAGGCGGGGCTGGGATGCGTCCCCGATCCGGCGTGCGGCGAGGAGTGAAACGGGGACAAGTGAAACGGGGACAGATCTATTTGCCTCCCCTGTCCCCGCTTCGTCCTTGGGAGACGAGAGGCAAATGGATCTGTCCCCGTTTCCCATGAGGTAAATAGATCTGTCCCCATTTCTCGGATTGCGGCTTGCCTGCGCCAGCGTGGCGCCGTACTTTGGTCATCGCAAGGAGCCTTTGCATGCGTTCACTCACCCACCTCATTCCGGTCGTCATGCAGGTCGTGTTCACGACCAGCGACCCTGGAGATTCAAGCTGAGCGGGTGACGTATGCGCTGACTGTTGTCGCAAGATGCCCGCTCACGCCGACGAGAGCGGGTTTTTTCGTGCCCCATTCGCAGAGGTGCGAGCACACCCGCCGCGGCGCGGGCGGCTTCGTCGATCACGAAAGGTCGCTGCCGATGTTTGCTCGACTGAAACCGATCTGGACGCTGACCGCGGGTCATCGCGCGCGCTACGGTGCCGCGATCGTGGCCCTGCTGCTGGCCACGTGCTTCCTCTATCTGGCCCCGCTCATTCCACAGATCATCATCGACGGGGTCCTCCTCGCCGACGGCGAGACGCCCGAGTCGCGTCTGACCGTCTGGGGTGTGCGCCTGCTCGGTGGCCGGGAGTTCCTGGCCGGGAACCTCTGGTGGCCGGCCCTGCTGATGGTGGTGCTGACCAGCATTGCGGGTCTCTTCACGTTTGCCCGTGGCCGCTGGTCCGCGACGGCCAGCGAAGGCATCGTGCGCAGCGTCCGCGATCGCGCCTACGACCATCTGCAGCACCTGCCGTGCAGCTACTTCGACACGGCGCAGACCGGCGACCTGATCCAGCGCTGCACCTCCGACGTCGAGACGCTGCGGACGTTTCTCTCGACGCAGGTGGTCGAGATCGGGCGGGCCGCGGTCATGCTGCTGGTGCCGATTCCGCTCATGCTCGCGATCGACGTGCGGATGACGGTGATGGCGCTCGTGCTCATTCCCTTCATTCTGAGCTTCTCATTGATCTACTTCCGGCGGATTCGGGCCGCGTTCAAGGCGATGGACGAAGCGGAAGGACGGTTGAGCACCGTGATCCAGGAGAACCTGACCGGCATCCGCGTGGTGCGGGCGTTCGCGCGCCAGGAGTTCGAGCAGGAGAAGCTCGCCGTTGTCAATCGCACGCAACGCGATCTGGACTATCGGCTGTTCGTGGAGCTCGCGCGTTTCTGGTCCGGTTCGGACCTGCTGTGCTTCGGGCAGAAGGGGTTCGTGGTCGGCGTCGGCGCGTACCTGCTGGCGACGGGTCGCTTGCGGTCGGGGCGTTCTACTTCTTCCTGACCGCGGCGACGATGTTCATCTGGCCGGTGCGCATGATGGGACGGATCCTCGCCGACCTCGGCAAGGCCACCGTGGCCCTCGGCCGGTTGCAGGAGATCCTCCAGGTGGAGCGGGAGAGCGATCTGGAACTACCCGCGCCGATCGATTCATCCAGGAGGGGGGCCGAGCTGGCCGGGGGCATCGTGTTCGATCGCGTGAGCTTCAGCCACGACGAGAGCTCTCCGGTGCTCCACGACGTGTCGTTCAGCGCGGAGCCGGGCGAGACGCTGGCCGTGCTCGGGCCATCCGGCTGCGGCAAGTCGACGATCGTCAACCTGCTGCTGCGGCTCTACGACTACGACGAGGGCTCGATCCGGCTCGACGGTCACGAGCTGCGCACGCTCGGCCGCAAGTTGGTGCGCTCGCAGATGGCGGTCGTGATGCAGGAGCCGTTCCTGTACTCGAAGTCGCTTCGCGAGAACCTGACGCTCGGCCACGGCAGCGCCAGCGAAGAGCAGATGATCGAGGCGGCGACCACCGCGTGCGTGCACGAGTCGATCCTCGAGTTCACGGAAGGCTACGACACGCTGGTGGGCGAGCGCGGCGTGACGCTCTCCGGCGGTCAGCGGCAGCGCGTGGCGCTCGCCCGGGCCTTGCTGCAGGATCCGGCCATTCTCGTGCTCGACGATGCCCTGAGCGCGGTCGACAGCGAGACCGAGGCGATGATCCTCGAGCGCTGCGCGAGCGTCACGGTCGTCACACGACGATCGTCATCGCGCATCGCCTGTCCACGTTGATGCACGCGGACCGGATCGTCGTCCTCGACCACGGCCGGGTCGTGCAGTCGGGAACGCACGAGGAACTCCTGCGGGTCGAAGGGCTGTACCGGCGGCTCTGGATGATGCAGGGCGGCGAGCTTGACCCGAGTGACGCACCATCCCGCGAGGATCGGCCGCGCGCGATCGGAGTGGACCGATGAGCGGTGACTACCTGCTCCAAGACGACGAATACCATGGGCGGCATCTGGATCTCCGTCTGTGGCGGCGCATCCTCGCACACGCGCTGCCGTATCGCCGTCAGTTGATCTCGATGAGCGTGGCCGGCATGGTGCTGGCGGGCATCGACGTGCTCTTTCCGCTCGTGACGGCGTGGCTGATCGACGAGGCGACGGCGGCGGGGCGCGGCGCTCGGCTCATCGCGCTCATCGGGGCGTACGTGGTCCTGATGATCGGCTTTGCGGCGTGCGTCTGGTGCTTCATCCGGCTCGCCGGGCAGATCGCCACCGGCGTCGCCCACGACCTGCGCCGGGACGCATTCGCCCGGCTGCAGGAGCTCTCCTTCTCGTACTACGACGTACGACCGGTGGGCTGGCTCATGACGCGTCTGACCTCCGACTGCTCCAAGCTGTCGTCGCTCATCCCCTGGTTCGTGCTCGATCTGGTGTGGGGCAGCTGCACGATCGTGGGCATCGTGGTGGCGATGCTCCTGCTGCACTGGCCGCTCGCGCTGACGGTGATGTTGATCGTGCCGCCGCTCGTGGTCGTGAGCGTCTTCTTCCAGCGGAAGCTGCTCCAGAGTTCGCGGCTCATGCGCAAGACCAACTCCCAGATCACGGCCAACTTCAACGAGAGCATGATGGGCGTGCGCACGACGAAGACGCTCGTGCGCGAAGCGGCGAACCTCGAGAGTTCCAGGTGCTCTCGAGCGACATGTACCGCTACTCGATGCAGAACGTGCTGCAATCGGCCGCGTACCTGCCGCTCGTGATCATCCTGGGCAGCGTCGGCGTCGGCCTGGCTCTCTGGCGGGGCGGCGTGTCGTTGGAGAGTGACCTCGGCCTCGGCGCCGGGCTCTCGCTCGGAACGCTGGTGGCGTTCATGCAGTACGCGGCGCTCTTCTCGATGCCCATCCAGGAGCTGGCCCGCCGCTTCACCGACCTGCAGAGTGCGCAGGCGGCGGCGGAGCGGGTGCAGAGCCTGCTCGACACCGAGCCGGAGATCAAGGACTCGCCCGAGGTGGTGCAGGCGATCGCAGCGCAGGCGGCTCGTCCCGCCCGCCGTGACGTGGCTCTCGACGGCGGCGAGCGGCGCATCGAGACGATCGAGTTCCGCAAGGTGGGTTTCTGGTACAAGCCGGGCGAGCCGATCCTTCAAGACTTCAACCTCACGATTTCGACGGGGCAGACCGTGGCTCTGGTCGGTCCCACCGGTGGCGGCAAGAGCACGATCGTGAGCCTGATCAGCCGTTTCTACGAGCCAACGCAGGGCGAGATCCTCATCAACGGCGTGGACTACCGAGACCGCAGCCTCCACTGGCTCCAGTCCAACCTGGGCGTGGTGCTGCAGAGCCCGCACCTCTTCTCGGGCACGATCGCGGAGAACATCCGCTACGGGCGTCTCGAGGCGAGCGACGAAGAGGTGCGTGCCGCGGCGAAGCTGGTGAACGCGGACGAGTTCATTCTCGATCTCGAAGACGGATACGAGAGCGAGGTCGGCGAAGGCGGCGGCCGCCTGTCGACCGGGCAGCGGCAGCTGATCTCGCTGGCCCGCGCCGTGCTCGCCGATCCGCAGATCTTCATCATGGACGAAGCGACCTCGTCGGTGGACACGGAGAGCGAGCGTCTGATTCAGCAGGCGATCGAGGTCGTGCTGCAAGGCCGAATCGCGCTGGTGATCGCGCACCGCCTGTCGACGATCCGCTCCGCCGACGTGATCCTGGTCATCGACGGTGGCCGCATCATCGAGCAGGGGCAGCACGAACAACTGCTGCAGCGCCGCGGGCGGTACCACACGCTGTACACGCGACAGTTCGCGCTGCAGCCGACAAGCTGAGTTCGGCTCCACTCCTCTCCCTGCGGGAGAGGACCGGCTCGTCCCCGCCCCCCGCGGGGACGAGCCAGGTGAGGGTGCCCGGTGCGTGCAAGGTCGCCGGTGGCGCATGACGTTTCGCGAGGCGCTCCGGGGCACCACGCCCGGCAGACTCCCGCCGCCCCTCACCCGGCTCGCTGCGCTCGCCGACCTCTCCCAGAGGGAGAGGACCGGCTCGTCCCCGCCCCCCTGCGGGGACGAGCCAGGTGAGGGTGCCCGGCGCGTGCAAAGTCGCCGGTGGCGCATGACGTTTCGCGCAGCGCTCCGGGGCACCACGCCCGCAGACTCCCGCCGCCCCTCACCCGGCTCGCTGCGCTCGCCGACCTCTCCCAAAGGGAGAGGACCGGCTCGTCCCCGCCCCCCGCGGGGACGAGCCAGGTGAGGGTGCCCGGCGCGTGCAAGTGCGCCGGTGGCGCATGACGTTTCGCGCAGCGCTCCGGGAGAACCGCGCCCGCAGACTTCCGCCGCCCCTCACCCGGCTCGCTGCGCTCGCCGACCTCTCCCAGAGGGAGAGGACCGGCTCGTCCCCGCCCCCCGCGGGGACGAGCCAGGTGAGGGTGCCCGGCGCGTGCAAGGTCGCCGGTGGCGCATGACGTTTCGCGCCGCGCTCCGGGGAACCACGCCCGCAGACTTCCGCCGCCCCTCACCCGGCTCGCTGCGCTCGCCGACCTCTCCCAAAGGGAGAGGACCGGCTCGTCCCCGCGCCCCGCGGGGACGAGCCAGGTGAGGGTGCCCGGCGCGTGCAAGTGCGCCGGTGCGCGCATGACGTTTCGCGCAGCGCTCCGGGGCACCACGCCCGCAGACTCCCGCGCCCCTCACCCGGCTCGCTGCGCTCGCCGACCTCTCCCTCCGGGAGAGGACCGGCTCGTCCCCGCCCCCCGCGGGGACGAGCCAGGTGAGGGTGCCCGGCGCGTGCAAGGTCGCCGGTGGCGCATGACGTTTCGCGCAGCGCTCCGGGGGCACCACGCCCGCAGACTCCCGCCGCCCCTCACCCGGCTCGCTGCGCTCGCCGACCTCTCCCAGAGGGAGAGGTTGTTCATGTGCACGCTCCCCAGCTCTGCAGCAGGGTCACCAGGTCGAGCACGTCGACGAGCCCGCTCCCGTCGACGTCTGCGGGTGAATCCACCTCGCCCCAGGCCAGCAGCACCGCCAGCAGATCCGCGACGTCGACCTCGCCGTCGCCGGTAACGTCGCCGGCGCACGCCTGGCAGCTGAACACGCGCACGGTCACGCCGTCCACCGCCGCCTCGACGATCGACGGCGGGTTCGTGTCTGACGCGACGAAGCGAATCCGCAGCGGCTGGCCGGCGGCGAGAAGGCCGTCGACTCGAGAGTCCCGGTGGACCCATCCGCCGCCCGTGTCCACGCCCGCCGGCCCGACTACTTCGAGGTCCATCCAGGTCGATCCGCCATCAGCGGAAACCTGGACGAGGAAGACGTCCTGTCCGGGGTTGTTGCCCGCACCGTTCGAGTACCAGCGGTCGTATGAGAGGAACGCGGGACCGTTCGGCAGGTCCAGCGGCGGCGAGATGAGCATCGTCGCGCCGCCATCGACGTCGCTGTTGCCCGCCTCGTTGCCGGTCAGCGCGCACTGTCCCGATCCGTCACCGTCGATCAGCGGATCGCCGCGGTCCCCGTCTCCCGCGGGGACGCCGATCTGCCACGCGCCGCCGCTCAGCCCGGCGTCATTCTCGATCGTCCATCCAGACGCTGCTTCGAAGTCCTCCGCGAAGGCGAGCTGAACGCCGGTCGCCGCGACGGCGGTGAACGAGCCGGCGGGGACGGACGCGGGATGGGTGACCGTGATGCCGCCGACGCTCTCGGCGCTGAAGAAGTAGGACACCTCGCTGCCGCAGTCGGCGGCGGGGAAGACGGCGTCGTAGACGTTCGGCTCAATCTCGAACATCGGGACTTCCACGAACGGACCAAGCGGGCCCTCGACGCTCACGTGGAACACGCCCGTGCCAGGTTGTGGCGCCCCGAGCAGACCGCCGACCTCGACGCGGACCGTGCTGCCGCCGGCGGGGGCAATCCGTTCGGGCAGGCCGTTCGGGAAGGAGAAGCCGATGGGATCGATCACCGGCAGATCCAGGCCGTGGGCGGCAAAGGCGGCGGCAATCTGCGGATAGTGCGGTGTCCCGTCCAAGAGGTTCCCGTTGTCGTCGTCCAGGACGAGGAAGTCGATGGCGATGTCCGGACCGATGCTCGAGCCCTCGTGGAGCAGGATGCTGTTCAGCGCGAGGGCCGTGACCAGGGCGTGGGCGTTCGTCGGATCGACGTCGAACAGGGCGTTGCGCAAGGTCCAGATGCTTCCCGAGAGCAACCGGCCGCAGGCGTGGATCTCGCTGCCGCAATTGCTCGTGCAATCGAGCGGGCTGTACTGGCAGTCGTTGTCGGCGGTGCGCAGCCACTGTTCGCAGTCGCCGCGCCAGCCGGCGCCCACGACCGGCTGGTCGGTGACCAGCACGGCAATCACGTCGCTCATGCCCTCGCCGTAGGCGCCCTGGCCGCTGCCGCCCATGTTGACCAGATGGTGGCCGAACTCGTGGTAGACCACCGTGTCGTAGGCGGTGTTCGGACAGCCGTTGCCCGACGTGAAGAAGTTGATGGATGGACTGCCCGGGACGTAGAAGGCGTTGCAGTTGGCGTTGAGGTTGACGTTGATCGGGAAGTCAGCCTGATCGGCGATGCCGGGAAAATCCGGGTGCACGGCGAGCACGAAGTCGCGCACGACGTTCGCGTGCACGTAGGCGTTGACCTGAGAGCGCTCCATCTCGTAGGCGTTCGCACCGTTGTGCACGAACTGAACGAGTCCCGGCGGCGTGAGCACGGTGCTCAGCACGCTCCCGATTCCGGCGGCGTTGAAGACGTGGAAATACGGCCCGCCGATGAGCGACGTGACCGTCAGTGGTCCGCTCGCACCGGTCTGGATCGCGAAATGCCCCTGGGCATCGGCAAAGACGACCGTGCCGTCCAGCTCGACCTGCGCGTAGGGCAGCGGCAGGAGTGCCTCGGGGCGCAGAAGTCCGCGCCCAGCTCGCTCGTGGCCATGCCGCTCACACTTCCCGTGATCTCAGCGGAGAGGACCTGGTCCTCCTGATACAGCGTCGCCCCGCTATCGGCGTCGATCACCGTCAGCCACTGTCCGAACGATCCGGGATCGTTGAGCGAACCCTGCCGGACGATGACTTCGACCGCGAGCCGCGGCGCCGCCGGCGCCTCGCGTGTCCCCGCCCAGATCACCGTGCGCGGCGGACCAAGCGTCGTTTCGGGCGGCAGCGTCGACCGGAATCGGTCGCGCACCGCCGCGGCGTCGACCCCCGGGGCCGGCAGCCGGTACTCGCCGAGCTCGCGCAGGTTCGTCGCGGCCAGTACGACGGGATGGGACGGCTCGTTGCGAAGCAGCAGCGTGAGCCGCGATCGGAAGACCGGAATGCCCTCGACGGCCTGTGCGTAGTGCAGCGAGGAGAATCGGTAGCGCCCCTGTTGCGGGTCGTACATCAGCGGTATCTCGTGCTGACCGCCGGGGAACGGGCCGCGCTCGATGAGCTCGTCCCGCTGGACGCCCAGCAGAGGCGCGTATGCGATGAGGAAGGATTCGGCGCTCTGGCGCAGACTGCGGCGGGGCGCGGCGCCGCGGGCCAGCGGTTCGCCGTAGATGCGGGAGACGCCACCAGAATCCAGGTGCACGCGACATCCCGGATTCGCGGCCAAGAACGCCTCGGGCGTCACACGCTGCTCGTCGGCCGCGACCGCACTGCTGACGCACAGACAGCCCGCACCCAGCCACCGTGTCCACATCACCGCCTCACTCCTTTGAACATGTGACCCGTCGTTCGCTCGCGCGCGACTGATCGGTCCCTTCTCATGGACAGGAACCCCACCCCAGGATCACCTGCACCAGATCGGTCACGCCGACCACACCGTCGCCATCGATGTCCGCTGCGGATTCCCTGGCGCCCCAGCTGTTGATCACCGCGATGAGATCGAGCACGTCGATCGTGCCGTCGGAAACGACGTCCGCGGGACACGTCTGGAATTCGTAGGACCCCAGGTCGACGATCGGGCCGGCCCCGCGCTCCGGTCCCGCAACGACGCGTGGGCGGCCGGCAAGATCGGTCTCCGTTCCGGGCGGCAGGGCGCCGTTGTCGCCCACGTCGATGCAGGGCGAGCTCGACGCGCAGCCGCAGGTCGTCGTCCTCGGTGCCCAGCTGTCCGTCGGGTCCGGTCGCGTCGAGGAAGTCCGGGTCCTGATCGATGTTCATCGCTCCGGCGCCGGTCCAGCCGAACTCGACGTCGCTGAAGAGCACGGTCGTCGTGGCCCTCCCTCCGTCGACGACCTGGTCAGGCAGGTTGCCCCAGAAGATGGCGTTGCTCACCTCCGCCGCGCCCGCGCCGCTGAAGAGGCCGCCGCCCTGGACCAGCGCGGCGTTGTTGCTGAACGAACAGTTGATGACAGAAGCCGTCCCCGCCGCGCGGTAGGCAGCTCCGCCGGAGCCGTCGGCCTGGTTGCCGCTGAAGAGGCAGTTGACCAGCAGCAGGTCGCCGGAGGTCTCGAAGATGGCTCCGCCGTGCTGTCCGAATGCCGCGTTGCCCAGGAACCGGCCGCGGTGAACGTGTACGGTGGCGAGCTCGCTCGCCAGCGCGCCGCCGGAGCCGGCGCCGTTGGAGCGGAACAGGCAGTCGCGCAGGAGCGGGGAGGATTCGAAGTCGTAGATCGCCCCGCCCTGCTGGTTGGCCACGTTGAAGAGGAAGTTGCAGCGATCGAAGAGGGGGCTGCTCTGATCGTTGAGCACCGCGCCGCCCTTCTGGACGGTGGTGTTCTGGAGGAACGTGCACTCGACGATCGTCGGCTCGCTTGCTCCGGCGTTGAAGAGGCCGCCGCCGCCATCGCCTGCCTCGTTGCTCGTGAACGAGCAGCGCTCGATCCAGGGGCTCGAGTCGAAATTGTAGATCGCTCCGCCGACGTTTGGGCTCGTGTTGATCGTCAGCGAGCAGTCGATGATCGTCGTGTTGCTGCCCAACTGGTTGCAGAGCGCGCCGCCGCCGTCGACGGCGGCGTTGTCGTCGAACGTGCAGCGGTCCAGGAGCGCTCCGCTGAAGGAAGAGGCGTGGATCCCGCCGCCGAGACCACCGGCGGTGTTGCCGGTCACCGCGCACGTCACCAAATGCGGATCGGACAAGAAGATGCAGAGACCGCCGCCGCTCTCCTGCGCGGCATTCTCGTGGAACGAGCATCCCAGGAAGTCAGAGTCGCTGATCGAGCTGAAGATACCGCCCCCGAAGTCGGCCTGATTGCCCTCGAAGACGCACGCGTCGAACTCGCCGAGGGACTCGGTCTCGACAAGACCGCCGCCGGCGTCGTCGGCCACGTTGTCGACGAAGGTGCACTGTCCAAAATCCGGTGCGGCGTCGACTACTGCCGCGCCGCCGCCGTCGTCCGCTGCGGTGTTGCCGTCGAACGCGGTCAGGTCGAACAGCGCCGTGCCGTTCTCGACGAACACGCCGCCGCCATCGTCCCCGGCGCCGTTGCCCAGGAAGCCGCACTCGCTCACGGTGGTCAGCGAATCGAATGCCGCGAGCCCGCCTCCGTCTTCCTCCGCGTCGTTGCCCTCGAACTGGCAGCGGATGAACGTCGGCGCGCTCAGCTCGACTTGGCCGCCGCCGCCAGAACCCTGCGCGAGGTTGTCGGTGAAGGAGCAGTCCGCGTACGTCGCGCCCTGGGCCGCCATCGAAGATTCCGCCGCCGTCCATTCCGGCGACGTTGCCGATGAAGTCGCAGAACTCGAAGAAGGGAACGCTCGTGCCGCGGCTGAAGACCGCGCCGCCCTCGCCGTCCGCGGTGTTGCCGACGAACAGACACATCGCCAGAGTCGGACTCGAGTTCTGGTTGTAGATCGCGCCGCCGCGAGCGGTCAGATCGTCGAGCGACTCGGTGGCGTTCTTCAGGAACTGGCAGCCGCTCAGCGAGGGCGCCGACAGCTCGTTGTACATCGCGCCGCCGAGACGCGCGAAGTTGCCCAGGAACGTGCAGCCTTCCAGCACTGGATTCGCACTGCGGACATCAATGGCGCCGCCGTAGATGCCGCCTGCGTTCCCCTCGAACGAGCAGTTGATGAGCGTGGGGTTGCCGCCCTCGCAGCGGAGACCGGCGCCTCCGGTATTCAACTGGAGGGTGGTGATGAAGTTGTCTTCGAAGGAGCAGTTCAGGAGCTGCGGGCTTCCGTTGATCGTGATCATCCCCGCTCCCGACCCACCGGACAGATTCTCGCGGACGGTGCAGTTCGCGTAGATCGCGTCGCTGAAGAGGTTCGTGATGCCGCCGCCGCTGCCACCGGTGATGACGAAGCCGTCGAGGCGCGCCTCCGGGCCGACCAGCAGCGCGGTGACCACGGTGAAGCTGTTGTCCTGCCGGCAGGGAAGCGGCCCGGTTCCCGCGCCGGACTCCTCGCAGCTGCCGTCATCGTCGCCCACCAGGTCGCCGCTCAGAATCGACGGAAAGCGTCCGGGATCGCGCTCGTCGGGGTTCGCCGCACCCGATCCGGCGAAACCGCCGAACCACGGCACGGTCTCGATTCGAAAACTCGTCTGACGGTCGCCCGTCCCTTGCGGGCTCTCTTCGCTGCGGTCGGGACGGTACAGACCCTGGGCCACATGAATCGCGAGGGCTTTCGTCCGCTCCGCGGCGGCGAGTCCGTCCTGGAGAAATCGGAAGGCCGTCGACCAGGTGGCGCCGTCGCCGCCTCGGGGCGCTTCGTCATCGACGTAGATCACCTGCCCGCCGAACGTCGGAGACGCCACGAGAAGCAGCAGTGGGAGGGCCTTGCAGAAACGGGGCATTGTCGATGTTCGTGGTCCGGAGCGGGCGGCGGGCATTGTAGGTCAAGGTCGCTGTGGGTCGATGGAGGACGCTTGCCAAGCGGGTGCATTCGCCTATCCTGCGCAGTGGCTTGGTTGCGGAGGGGCGGTCGCTTGAGTTCGACAGGAGAACACTTCATGGATCGCACGACCGCTGCCCTCGTGGCGAGCCTCATCGTTGCCGCCGGCTGTACGCAAGGGCCCAAGTACGAGGGCAAGGTCGGCATGGCCGACCAGCCCGGAGCGTCGGCGGCACCGGTTCCCATGGACCAGCCGGCGCCGACGATGACGCTGCAGAACCAGGCCATGCAGAACGTGATGCAGGCGAAGCTCACCCACACCCACGCGCTGCTCGAGGGGATCGCGCTCGCCGACTTCCTCCAGATCGAGCAGAACGCCGAGGCGTTGACCTGGCTCAGCCAGCAGTCTGAGTTCCAGGTGCACGAGACGGTGGCCTACGTCGTATTCAGCGATCAGTTTCGCGAGATCACGTCCAACATGGCCGACCACGCCCGCCAGCAGGATCTGGAGGCCGTTTCGGTCGATTACATACAGATGACCTCCAAGTGCATGGATTGCCATGCCTACCTTCGTCGGGAGGGCCTCGTGAAGGAGCTCCCCGGGGCGGTCTCCTGGGCCGGTGGTCGTTGATCCCACCGCCCGCCGCGCGGATCCTTCTTGCACGATCTCGGCGTACGGCCGGTCGGCGGCGCAGCGGAAGGCGTGAGCCATGAAGAGAGTCGGCATTCGTCTTTTGGTGGGGCTCGTGCTCTTCCTGGCCGGAGGAGGCTTCCTCGCGTACGGGGGCGATTGGAGCAGTGCGGTGGGATTCACCGTCGGCCTCGCCGGTCTGGTCCTCATGGTCTGGGGTTGGATGGGCCGCCAGGAAGGTCAGGAGGAGTGAGGGCCGACGGCCGCCTACCCTTCTTTCTCGAATTGATGCCCGATTCGCGGACTGTTCGCGTAGTCACCCCGGAAAGAGCCCCGGAGGAGACCCCCCGGAGGAGAGCCGGCCATGTTCGACGTCACGATCCACCGAGTCGCAACCATCCTTGGCAGCCCGTTACGCCTTGGCAGCCCGTTAAGGAAGTCACATCACCCTGGTGAAGCACGTCTTCAACGGGCTGCCTGCGCGCGCCGGCTTGTTCGATCGGCGCGGGCGTTCTGCCGGACCGGACTGCTGGCGTCCCTGCTCGGGATCGGGTTGCCGTGGGGACTTGCCGGCTGTAGCGAACAGGGCGGCGATACGCGCCAGCACGACGCCCGTCGCGCCGGCCTGCGACGCCGGGCGACGGCATGCCAGCGACGGGAGTCGCCTCGAACGGCACGCCGACGAATGCGACACCGCCGCCCGGTTCGCCGGGTGCAAGTCGGGCGCGAAGCCACGACGTCCGGCACGCCTCGCATCTCCTTCGATTACCTGCACTATGACTTCGGCGGGATCACGGACACGCAGAAGTACACGACCACGTTCCCCTTCCGCAATACGGGAACCGGCACGCTGGTCATCTCCCAGGTCAAGCCGGGGTGCGGCTGCACGGTTCCCACGCTGAGCAAGTACCGATTCGAGCCGGGCGAGGGCGACACGATCGAGGTGGTCTTCGATCCCAAGGGGATGAAGGACACGTCCACCAAGAACATCAAGGTCGTGTCCAACTCGGAGCCGGAGAGCGTGGTCACGCTGACCTTCAGCTCGACGATCGCACCTCTGCTTCGTCTACAGAGCCGGTTCCTGCAGCTCGGGCAGATCCCGGTCCACAAGGAGCATCGGGCCGTCGTGAACTTCTCGTACAACGATCCCGAGCTCGAGTTCAAGTCGGTGCAGGTCAACAGCCCCTACATCACCGCCCGGCTCCTCGAGTCCGGCCAGACCACGCGGCTCTTCGACAGTCCGGACAAGTACTTCGCGCAGGTCGAGATCGTGATCTCCGCGGATGCGCCGTGGGGGACGCTCTACTCGACGCAGCTCCTCATGGACGTCAACGGCCGTGTGCTCTCCACCGCTCCTCCCATCGATCAACCCTATCAGATGTACATCCAGGGGAGCCTGTTCGGCGAGCTGCGGGCGTCGAACCAGAGCCGGGGACGGCAGCGCACCTTCACCTCGACCGTGGGCATCGGGAACCTCGATGCGAACACGAACTTCGAGGAAACCGTACAGCTGGAGCGCACCTCGGGACAGCCCTTTCGCGTGACCGGCGCCAC
Organism: uncultured Planctomycetota bacterium; assembly: GCA_963697235.1. GTDB lineage: Bacteria > Planctomycetota > Phycisphaerae > Phycisphaerales > SM1A02 > CAVONJ01. The sequence goes on along the minus strand of CAVONJ010000010.1, from coordinate 29,793 downwards.
CGTGGCCGAGAGCACGCTGCCGGGCGTCGAGGTGCGGTGGGAGCAAACGAAGCCTTCGTCCTACGAAATCGTCATCTTCGGCAACACCGGGACCTTCCGGGGCCTCGTCCGCGGCACGGTGGCGGTGAACACCGACGTTCCCGGCGAGGAGCAGGTGCAGATCCTGTTCACCGGCCGAGTCAAGTGAGCGCACGTTTCGCCCTCATGCCCCCGCCGTCGCGGTGCTGCTCCGCCCCACATCGGCCACGGGAACGGCCGAATCCACTGCAGTGAGTCAAGACGAACCGCCCGCGGCTGATCCGTCTGCCGCGGCGACGACAGCCATGCTGAGACGAGCACCTTCGGAGAGAACAATGCACAACCCGATCCGCCTTCGCACGATTCCCATTCTGTTTGCCCTGCTTCCCGTTGTCATCAGCACCGGTCAGACGCTCCCCACCGATCCCGGGCTCCTCGCCGGCGAGCTGGAGAACGGGCTCAACTACGCGGTGCTCGAGCACGACAATCCGCCGGGCCGCGTGATGCTCTGGATGTACGTGAGCACCGGCTCGATCAACGAGACCGATGAGCAGCGCGGGCTGGCTCACTTCCTGGAGCACCTGGCGTTCAACGGTTCGGAGCACTTTGAGAAGAACGACGTGATCGGCTTCTTCGAGGCCATGGGGCTGACCTTCGGGCAGCACCAGAACGCGATGACCAGCTTCGATCAGACCCGCTTCATCCTCGAGCTGCCCAACAACAAGCCGGAGACGCTGGATCAGGGACTCCTCTTCTTCGCCGACGTGGCGGGTCGGCTCAGCCTGGATCCGCTCGCGATCGACAACGAGCGGGAAGTGATCCTCGAAGAGCTGCGAAGCCGACTGAGTCCCGAACAGCGCGTGCAGGAGTACATCTTCGAGCGCATCTCGCCCGGCTCGCGTTTCGGCGAACGCCTGCCCATCGGCACCGAGGAGTCGATCAAGACCATCGATCGCGATGACTTCCTCGACTACTACCACCACTGGTACGTTCCCTCGAACATCACGCTCGTGGTGGTCGGCGACATCGATCCCGAGTCGGTGGTCCCGGCGATCGAGCGTCAGTTCTCGTTCGGACCTCGGGTACCGCGACCGGTGGACGCGGATCCGCAGGTCGAGCCATACCAGACCACGCAGGCCATCGTCGCCACCGACGCCGAGCTCAAGCAGGCCTCGGTGAGCATCGTGCGCATCGACGAGCCGGCGCCGCCGACGACGACCGAAGCGCTGATGCGGGAGCGGGAGGTGGAGGACCTGGCCGTCGCGGCGTTCAATCGGCGCCTCGCTCGCAAGATCAGCGAGGGCCAGGTCAGCTTCCTCAGCGGTTCGGCCTTCCTCGGCAACCTGTTCAACTCGTTCCGGTTCATCGCGGTCGGCGCCGAAGGCGATCCGCAGCGCTGGCGGGACATGCTCGCGGAGCTGGCGGTCGAGATGCAGCGGGCCCGCCTCCACGGCTTTACCGAGCGGGAGCTGGACGACGTCAGGAAGCAGCTGATCGCCGGTCTGGAGCGGGCCGTCGAGCGCGAGGAAACGCAGCCGTCCCAGGCCATCGTCGCCCAGGTGACGGAGGCCGTCGCCGATGAGGAGCCCTATCTGTCCGCAGCGCAGCGCCTCGAGATCATGCAGCGGCTGCTGCCCGCGATCACGCCGGAAGAGATCTCGACCCGCTTCCGCGAACTCTACGATCCGGCCGCGGTCACGTTCATCGTCGAGCTTCCGATCGACGCGACGGTCCCCACCGAGGCAGAGCTGGTGAGCCTCGGCCAGGAATCGCTCGCCGTCACGCCGGACGCGGAAGGCGAATCGGCGCGACCGAGCGAGCTGATGGCGGTGCTGCCGGAGCCGGGAACAGTGGTCGATCAGACCGAGCATGACCGGTCGGCGGTGACCTCCGCCTGGCTGAGCAACGGCGTGCGACTCAACTACCGGTTCATGGACTATCGGAAGGACCAGGCGACGATCACGATCAATCTCGCCGGCGGGTCCATCGAGGAAACTCCCGAGAACCACGGGATCACCGCCGCGGCGAGCCTCGCGTGGAGCCGGCCGGCCACGAGTCGACTGAGCTCATCGGACATTCGCGACCTGATGGTGGGCACGAAGGTGAGCGTGGCGGGCGGCGCGGATCTGGACGCGCTGACCATGCTCGTCTCCGGGAAGCCCGCGGAGCTCGAGACCGGGATGCAGCTCGCGTATCTGTTGCTCACCGACCCGCTGATCGAGGAAGCCGCGCTCAGTCAGTGGCAGGAGCAGGAGCGACAAGCGATCGAGGCGCGGAAGCTCCAGCCGGGAGGCGTGGTGGCCGAAGCGTTCACGGCGATGATCTCGCCGCCGGGCGAGGTCCGCTTGCTGCCGATGGAGTTGCAGGAAATGGACCGAATCACCCGCGAGAAGGCGCAGGCGTGGTTGGAGCGGATCATCCGCGAGGCGCCGATCGAGGTGTCCGTGGTTGGCGATCTGCCCTGGGAGCAGGCGCGGGACCTGGTGTGCCGCTACCTTGGCTCACTGCCTCCGCGCGAACGGATCAGCAGCCAGACCAACGCCGCGCTCCGGCGACTGGATCGACCGGTCGGGCCGCTCGTCGAATCGCTGGAGATCGAGACCCAGACGCCGATGGCGATCGTGCAGAGCGGATTCTTCGGTCCCGATTGGACGGAGGTCGAAGATCGCCGTCTGCTCAATCTCGCCACGCAGATCCTCTCGACCCGCATGATCAAGGAGCTGCGCGAGCAGGAGCAGCTGGTCTACAGCATCGGAGCGCGGTCAGCGCCGAATCCGACGTATCCGGGGTACAGCATGGTCATGGCCGGAGCGCCGACCGATCCCGGAAAGGCGTCGGCGCTGCAGCAGCGCATCGCCGGGATGTACCAGCAGTTCGCTGAGCAGGGCGCCACCGACGAGGAGATCGAGATCGCCAAGAAGCAGATCGACAATCAGCTCGATGAGCAGATGAAGGATCCGCGGTTCTGGAACTTCTTCCTGGGCAATCTCACCTACCGGGGCACGAATCTGGACGACTTGGTTGCGGCTCGAGAAGCCTACGCCGCCTTCACCGGACCGCAGGTCCTGGACGCGTTCCGGCGCTACTACCGCGACGATGCGTCGTTCAGCATCGTCGTCCGGCCGAAGACCGAAGGGGCCGGATCCTGAACCCGCCGTGAATCACGCAGGCATCAAACGCAAGCGGGCGGTCCTGTGATGGGACCGCCCGCTTGGCGTTCGAGATCGCGACTCGTTTGATTGGGCTAGGGCACGCGGCCCGCGAACGGGATCGTCAGCGACTCTTCCCCGGGGACGTCGGTCTCCACCGCCAGCATGCCCTTGAACGAGCCGTGAAAGCCACCCGTGTTGCCGGAGACCACGATGCTCTGGCCCGCTGAGCCGGCGGGCTCCACCCGCACCTGGACGCCGGGCAGCGAAGTCTCGGTGACGATGGCGCTCAGCACATTGAACGGCTGGCCGGTTCGGCGGCGGATCGTGTAGTACTTCTCGTAGGACTTGTTGGGCTCGAGCGTGCTGAGCGAGATCATCGGCTCGTCGGCGCGCAGCTCGCCGTACACGCTGCCCGAGAGGAAGGCGTCGTAGGTATAGCTGACCGGATCGGCGTCAGGTCGCGGCCGGCCGTAGACGTCCATGTTCACGCGTGTCCCGTAGAGCAGGCCCCAGGGATTGTCCGCGGGAACAGTGATCTCGATCTCGCCCTTGTACGTGGTCAGACCATCGTCGCTTGTCGACTCGACCTCTCCCATCTCGGCGACCTTGGCCGTGATGTGGCCGTGCACGCCGTTCGTGTCGCGCACCTCGATCCGGTTGATCCGGAGGTCGGGATCAGTGTAGAAGACCGGCAGCCGATGGCGATGCTCCTCGTGCATGGTCATCTCGCCGATCCTGAAGAACCGCTCGAACTTGAGCAGCGGGTGGATGTCGGACCTCAGGGTCAGCTTGACGACGTCTTCGGGCGCGTTCGTGTAGACGCTGATGTACTTGAGCGTCTCGTCCTGCTTGCCCTTGGGATCGAAGACGATGTCGATCTTCCCCTTCTCGCCGGGGGCGTACTCCGTCTTCGCCAGCGTTGGAACCGTGCAGCCGCAGGCCGCCTTGACCTCGCGGATGACCAAGCGCTCCGAGCCGGTGTTGGTGAAGTCGAAGCTCGTGCGGTACTTGTCGGTGTCGGTGATCTCGCCGAAGTCGTGCGTGAGATTGGCGAAGGTGATCTGCGGTCCCGTTGCGGTGGCGGTCGCCGGAACCGCACCGACTGGCTCCGGAGCGGGCGGGACGGCGGAACCCTTCGCCGGCGCTTCGCTCTTCGTGGTGGTCAGGGTGGCGGGCGATCCCTCGTCGCTGCACGCGGCCAGCAGGGTCGTCGAGGCCAGAACGCATGCGGCGATGAGAGCACCGCCCACGATGATCGATCTGCGGATGAGACATGGTCGCTCGGTTCCGATTTTGAGGTGTCATGTGATTCTCCCGGCTCGATGATACCGCCCCGCGGAGGGCAATGCCGCCGCTTTTTGCCCCTGGGATCAGACCAGGCCCCTTGCGGGAGCCCTGCTTGCAGGCGGCGGCCCGCCGGTGCACACTATCGGACATGTCGTGCCTGGCCGGGATCTTCGCCCTCTTCATGCCGCGGGTGGTGATCATCCTCGTCGTGCTCTTCAGCGACTACATCGGCGAGTCGTGTCAGACGGTTCTCTGGCCGCTGCTCGGCTTCTTCTTCATGCCGCTGACCACGCTCGCGTACGCGTGGGCTTGGCACATGGAGCCCGCCGGCTCCGTCTCCGGTTTCGGGCTGGCGGTGGTGATCATCGCCGCCCTCATCGATCTGGGCATTGTCGGCGGCAACGCCTCGAACAAGCGCGTCAGAACGTACTACGGTTCCGTCACCGGCTCCTCGTGAAGCGAGAGCGGGGAACAGCCGTGCGGGGTAGCAGCAGAGAGAACGAACCGGCAGCGCCACGCGCGGATGAAGAGTCGGCGCGGCTGCTGGACTTCCTGGTCGACCGTGACGTCTTCTGTCCCGTCTGCCGCTACAACCTGCGCAACCTCAAGCGAACCGAGTGTCCGGAGTGCCACCAGGCGCTCGTGCTCACGGTGGGAATCACCAAGCTCGGCTTCGGCTGGTTCCTCGCCGCGGTGACGCCGGGCCTCTTCTCGGGAATCTGCGCCCTCGTGCTGGTGCTTCCCATGATCTTCGCGACGATTGGAGGAGCCGGCCCGATCCCACTGCAGATCATCGGGCTCGACGCCTTTGGCTGGCTGAGCGGCATTGCCGCGCTCGTGCTCATCGGCTTCCGCTACCGCTTCGTGCGACTGCCCGTCATCGCGCAGCGCTGGACGGCGCTCATCATCTGGCTGGTGCACCTGACGGCATTCTCGCTCATGGTCGTGGCGATGACATGACAAGACGACCTCAAAGCACAGAAGACACCTCTCCCCCGGGAGAGGTCGGCTCGCGAAGCGAGCCGGGTGAGGGAGGACTGCGTCCACCGTCGGCTGCGCAACACCATCGGCGCGTGACCAGCTCAGCACCGCCTGCGTACCAATCGAGCGCGCACGGTCAGGCTCGGTGTCGACGCGCAACGCGAAATCTCCCTCACCTGGCTCGTCCCCGCGAGAAGGCGCGGGGACGAGCCGTCCTCTCCCGGGAGGGAGAGGAGTTTCGTCGCGCGACTCAATCGCGGCCCGCCTGCCGTTTCCTCCAGCGCCGCACGTCCCCCTGCATGAGCAGCGCCAGACACGATGTACGCGCCGAGGCTGATCACGACCATCGGCACCGCGTGTGGCTCGAGATCCGGGGGCAGGAGCGAGGGCATGGCGCCGCCAACCTGACGTGTTTCTTCGAGTGCGTGTCCGATCGACAGCCCGAGGGAAAGCGGAGGAAAGGGCAGCGCGACGTAGCTGCCGGGCACCCACGCCTCGAACGCCGCGAACATGACCAGGCACGTGAACATCGGCACCATCCAGAGCAGAAAGAGACCGACCGAGAAGATCCGCGCCCCGAACCGCTCCCGCAACGCCTGCACGAAGAGCAGAATGGCCGCGAAGAGCACCGGCGGCGCGCTCGCCGCCAAGAGCGGCGGCAGCTGTTCGAAGAATCGCTCGCTCTGATGGGTGCGCCGAAGGAGGACGAGGCCGCCGATGAAGGTGAGCAAGATCATCGCGACGGTCACCGGCAAGCTGGAGGCCGCGTCCGAATTGAACGGCAGTCGGCGCCGACCGTACTTGTGAGCGCGGCGCCACCCCTTGAGCATCGTCTCCTGGGATGGCGTCACGAGGTGGACCATGAGCAGGCACACGAACCCGCACAGCACGAGCAGGATCTCCAGCAGCAAGAAGAGGATCTGCAGCGGCGCAACGAGATCGGGACGCAGGCCGAGCCGACCGATCAGCTTCGCGTAGATCGTCTCGTCGGCGACGATGGGCCACAGGTTGCCGATCAGGAAGAACATCGTCATCCCGTAGCAGAGCAGCGCATGCACCTTCGAGAAGGGATGCCGGTGCTGATCGCACCACTTCCGGTAGATGATCACCCACATGGCCGAGATCAGGAACCCCTGGACGAGGAGCGTGAAGACGGTCGGATGAAGACGCCAGTTGAAGAAGGGCACCTCGCGGTACTGAGCGAGCTCGGAGAACGCGCTGGCGGCGGCCTGGTCGAGCCCGGGCTGGGCGGCGCCGAGCTCCTGCATCACCATGCCGTAGAGCGTGGGGCGAATGGTCAGGAACTCGAAGAAAGTCAGCCCGACGAACGCGAGCTGCGGCAAGACCAGATACAGCACGACCACCAGGCCCTGGGCCACGATCGAGGCGAAGCGGGGCTTGGAGGAGACCATCCCCGCCACGAGACCGGTCAGGTGATACACCCACACCGAGGTGAAGAACACCGTGTAGAAGTGAAGGAGCGTCAGGAGGGAGAACTGCCCCACGACGACCGCGAACCCGATGAAGGGCAAGGTCAGCGAGAAGAGGAAGTACTCCCGCACGGGCAGGCCGAACAGGAAGCCGAGGATCTTCGACGTCGGCGACATCGGGGTCATGCGGTGGTAGTCGAGCAATCCGCTCTCGCGCTCGCGAGCGAGTCCGCCCGCCACGCTGCCCGTGCCCAGGAGCATCATGATGATCGACTGGATGATGATCACCGGAAGCAGCGTGGCCTTGGCGGCGGAGGCGGTATCGGTGATGCCCCGCTCGGTCGCCGTCAGGTAGACGAGCATGAAGACGAAGCCGGTGATCGTGACGGTGATCGTCCCCCAGCTCAGGATGTGCCGAAGTCGCAGGCGCGAGCGGGCGCACTTGCGCATGATGGGATTGCCCAGCGCGATGCCCACCCGAGGGAGCGCACTCACGAGACCATCCTCGCGCCGACCTTCAGGAGGATGTCCTCCACGCCCATCTTGCGCTCGTAGAACGCCTTGACGGGCGCCTTCTCCTGAATCAGAAAGCGCAGAAGCTCCGCGACACGCTGGTCGCTCCCCTCGAAGTCGAACTCGAACCGGCCGTCGACTTCGATGACGCCCGAGACGCCCTCCACCGCGGCCAGCCAGTCGGCGGTCGTGGGCACGGGGTTCAGGATTTCGACGATCAGTCGCTTCCGTCCCTCGAATCGGCGGACGATCTCGTCGATGCGCCCGCTGATCACGAGCCGTCCCTGCTCCATGACCCCGATCGAACCGCAGAACGTCGCGAGCTCGGTCAGGATGTGCGAGGAGATGAGCACCGTCCGTCCCCGCGCGCCAAGTTCTTCAGCAAGTCGCGCATCTCGATCCTGGCGATCGGATCGAGGCCGCTGGCGGGCTCATCCAGCAACAGCACCTGAGGATCGGGGAGCAGCGTCTTGGCCAGCGTCAACCGCTGCCGCATGCCGGTCGAGAGGGTTCCCGCCAGGATGCGTCGCTTGCTCCCGAGATCGACCTGCTCGAGGCACTCCTCGACCCGCCGCCGCCGCTCCCGCCGGTCGAGGAAGTAGGCTCCTGCGAAGAGATCGAGGAACTCCCAGCATCGAAGATCTTCGTACACCGGCGGCGTGTCGGGCATGTACCCCAGGATGCGATGGGCTCGATCCGGCTGCTCGAGGATGTCGATGCCCGCCACCATCGCCTCTCCATAGGTGGGCTGGAGCAGCGTGGCGAGCACGCGGATCGTGCTCGTCTTCCCCGCACCGTTGGGACCGATGAGACCGAAGACCTCGCCGGTGGGGATGAAGAGGGTCAGATCCCGCACCGCGTTGACACCGTCGTAATCCACTCGAAGGTCGGTGGTGCGGATCATCTCGTCAGATCATTCGAAGAAGGAGCGAGGAAGTTGCGACGATGGACGAGCATGAGAAGAATGTCCGGTCGCAGAGGGCAGTCTGACTTTCTAGCGGGCCGCTTCGAGCTCCGCCCACCGCGTGTAGAGCTCGGTGACGCGGGCATGCGACTCGGACAGCGCACTGTACAACGTCGCAGCACGCACGTGGTCGGACGTGAGCGCCGGATCGGCGACCGCAGCCTCGAGCCGCTCGACTTCGGCCTCTGCTTCGAGGATCCGTTCCTCGATGCCTTCGTACTCGCGCTGTTCCTTGAAGGTCAGCCGTCGGGTCGTAGACTTCGACTTCGGCTGCTTCGCCGTGCCGGTGCGCTTCGAGGCCGTTGACGAGGCCGGCTTCGTTCGGGCTTCGTTCCACTGCTGGTAGGTCATGAATTCCTTCGCGCCGCCGGCGTCGTCGAGGCCAATGTACTTGGTCGCGATGCGCTCGAGCATGAAGCGGTCGTGCGTCACGAGCACGATGGCGCCGGGAAACTCGAGCAGCGCCTGCTCGAGGACCTCCAGCGAGGGAATGTCGAGATCGTTCGTCGGCTCATCGAGCAGGAGCACGTCCGCCGGCTCGAGCATCAAGTTGGCCATCAGCACCCGCGCCTGTTCTCCGCCCGAGAGATTGCCGACGAACGTCGAAAGCTGATCCGCCTCGAACAGGAACCGCTTGGCCCATCCCGTCACGTGCACGGCCTGGCCGCGGTAGTACACCGTGTCGCCAACGGGACACAGGGCCTGCTGCAGGGTCCGCGTCGGGACGAGCGTGTCGCGGTGCTGGCTGAACGTGACGACCCGCAAATCCGCGGCCCGCTTGATCGTTCCCGAGTCAGGTTCCAGCTCGCCGGCCATGAGGCGAAGAAGCGTGGTCTTGCCGGCGCCGTTGACGCCCAGGAGTCCGATGCGCTGGCCGGGTGTCAGCATGAGCTCGAGCGAATCGAAGAGACGCTTGGTGCCCATCGTCTTCGAGACGTTGTGCAGCGAGAGCAGCTGCTTCGTCTTGCGGTCGGTCGCTTGAAAGTCGATCGTGGTCGTGCGCGTGGGTGCGAGGTTGCGATCCTTCGTCGCCTTCAGCTCGGCCCGCCGTTCGCTCGCTGCCTCGACTTGCGTCTTGTTGCGGGTCTGTCGGCCTTGGATTCCTTGCAGAAGCCATGCAGTGTCGCGGCGCACCTTGTTGGCAAGGATCGACTGCGCGGCGAGCTGCGCGTCCAGGAAGGCTTCCTTCCGCTGGACGAACTGGGTGTAGTTGCCCCGGCATTCGAACGTGCCCCCAGGATAGGCCGGTGACAGCTCGATGATGCGACTCGCCGTGTTCTCGAGGAACTTGCGATCATGCGTCACGAAGATCATCGCCATCGGCGCCTGCCGCACGAAGCTCTCGAGCCAGAGCACGCCCTCCAGATCGAGGTGGTTGGTCGGCTCATCGAGCAGGAGCACATCTGGCTCGTGGCTCAGCCCGCATGCGATGGAGAGGCGCTTCCGCCAGCCGCCGGAGAGCATGGCGACCGGGCGATCGAAGTCGACGAACCCGAGCTTCGACAACGCCATCGACGCGCGGGTCTCGACGTTGATGCGGTCCTCGTCATCGTGCACCAGCTCGGCGGTCACGGCCGACAACGTCGTCGCACCATCGGGAAACCGATCATCTTGCTCGATGTAGACGAGCCTGAGCCCACGCCGCCGGACCACTTCCCCTGCATCGGGCTTCTCGATGTCAGCGAGGATCTTCAGCAGCGTCGACTTGCCGGCCCCATTCGGACCGATGAGGCCAACGCGATCGCCGTCGCTGATGTGGATGGCGACTTCCTCGAACAGCGTGCCCGAGGGATATGACTTCGTCAGATCACGTGCGGTGAGGAGCGTACTCATGGGTGGAGGCGGCGTGCGCCGGGCCGGAGCGAGGGTGTCAGACCGGGAAACTGCAGTACGGTATCCGTTTGGATTCGCCGGGCCAGCCGAACCGGGCGAATCCGAAGCGAGCAATCGCAGAAAGGAATGCTAACTCATGAACAGTGCAATCGGCTGGCTCGCGTTGACCGCGTTGCTGGCAATCCTCGGCGGCCTGGTGGTGTGGCGACTCGTGAAGCAGAGATGAGAACGGGAGTCACGATCAGGAGGTCAGGACCACAACGCCGGCCACGGCCAGGATGGCCCCCGTGACCGCTCGCCACGTGAGGTGCTCCTTCTCGAGCCACACGGCAAGGGGCAGAATGAAGATCGGGCTCATCGCCATCAGTGTGGCGGCAATGCCGGTGGGCGCGAGGTCGACCGCGACCAGTGAGAACCAGACTCCCAGGACCGGCCCGAAGATGGCGCCGACCGTAATCAGGCCCAGCGCGATCGGCCAGTGCGAGGCGGGCGGTGCGCCCGGCGAGGCTGCCGGTCCGGAACGCCGCAGCGCACGGCGGAGCACGGTGGCGACCAGCACCACCGCCACCGCCGCGAAGGTCATCCGGATGAGCGTGGCCGACCAGGGATCGACGTGGCCGGTGATCGCGCGGCGGGAGTGCCCAAGGCCGATCTTGGCGAGCACGAGACCCAAGGCCTGGCACAGCGCGGCGCCGCAGCTGAACGCGATGCCCCGACGGCGATGGCCCTGCCCGGCAGGCCGTCCGCTTGGCGACCGCTCCAAGACCACCCACGCGATTCCGGCCACGGTGATGAGAATGCCCAGCGCGGAGCGAGGGGTCACCGGCTCCCCGAGCGTTGGCCACGCCAGCAGGGCGGCCAGGGGCGGGGCGAGGGTCATGAGCAGCGTCGCCGTTCGTGGGCCGACATCGACGAGCGCCGTGAACAGCAGCTGATCGCCGAGGGCCAGGCCGATCACACCCGACAGCGCGAGATAGAGGATGTCGTCCCGTCCGGCATCGGGAATCCAGCGCCCGAAGGCGAGCCGATGGATCGTCGCCAGCGCGACGACCGCCAACAGGAGTCGAGTCAGATTGACCGCCGTCGCTCCCACGCGACGACCTGCCGCGGCAAAGGCCAGCGAGGTGAACACCCAGCAGAGGGCGGCCCCGAGTGCCGCGACTTCACCCAGGTGACGGCCACTGAGAAGGGCAGTCGAACATGGAAGCGGAGGAACGAAGGTCAGAGTGATCGGGCGAGATCCCTCTGGTACCATGCCGCTGTCATGGCCGCCACCATCACCACGGAAGAGCGCCGTCCGTTCGGTCGGCGCACCGGAGGCCTCGAGGTCTCACCGCTGGGATTCGGCGGCGCGCCGATCGGGCTGCTGGAGAGTGAAGAAAGCGCGGCCCGAGCGGTGCTCGAGCTGCTGCTCGACCACGGCGTCAACGTCATCGACACGGCGGCGATGTACCGCGGCTCGGAAGGAATGATCGGCCGGACCATCGGTCACCGACGCGACGATTTCGTGCTCATCAGCAAGTGCGGTCATTCCATCGAAGAGTGCAGCGCACCCGCGTGGTCACCCGAACTGGTCACCGCCAGCGTGGAGCGGTCGCTGCAGCGGCTGGCCACCGATCGGATCGACGTCATGCTTCTGCATTCCTGCGACCTCGACGTGCTCGAACGGGGGGAAGCGCTGGGGGCGCTGCTCGGGCGCGTTCCGCGGGCAAGATCCGGTACGTTGGGTACTCCGGCGACAACGAGGAGGCGGCGTATGCCGCCGGTCTCGACGAGATCGCGGTGCTCCAGACTTCGATCAGCCTCTGCGATCAGAGGAACATCGATCTCGCCCTGCCGATCGCCGGCCGCAACGGCGTAGGGGTCATGGCGAAGCGCCCCATCGCGAACGGCGCATGGAAGAAACAGGAGCAGCAGTACGAGCGCTACCTCGACTACGCGAGGCCCTATCACGAGCGCTTCGCAACCATGGGGCTGACGCTCGAAGAGCTCAAGTTGCCCGACGCGCCGGCGAACCCGGCCGAGGCGTGGGCGGAGATCGCGCTGCGGTTCACGCTCAGCATTCCGGGCGTGCACACCGCGATCATCGGCACGACCCGCGCCGATCACGCGGCCGCGAACCTGCGCGCAGCCGCGAAGGGGCCGCTGCCGGACGCGGCGGTCGCCACGATCCGCGCGGCCTTCCAGAAGTCCGACCCCGAGGGCACTTGGGAAGGCCTGCGCTGACAGGCCGCGAGGAGTTCGTCCGAACTCACGCCGCACGAGTCAGGAAGCCGGGGCCGACGCGCAGGGCTGCCGCCACGACGATCGGATCGAACTGTCTGCCGCTCTCCCGTGAGAGCTCGGCGAGCGACTCGTACGCAGGACGCGTTCGGCCGTAGACCCGGGGCGAGGACATCGTTACCAGGGCGTCGGCCACCGCGAGGATACGCCCGCCGATCGGTGCGCCGATTCGCTCCGCGTCGAAGCGGGCGTGGTGGTGGAGTACGCACTGCGCCGTCTCTTCGTCCGCGCCGAGGTGACGAGCCATGTCGGCGCCGATGGCTGCGTGCTGGCCCATGATCATCCATTCGCGCAGCGATAGGGAACTGGGCTTGGCCAGCAGTTGCTCGGGGATCACGCACTTGCCGATGTCGTGCAGTAGACCCGCGACTCGGATTCGCGCGATGTCGTCGTCGCTCAGCTCGAGGACATCGGCCAGGCGGCGGGCGACGTCGCTGACCTGCGCAGTGTGCCGAGACGTGGTGTCGCTGGTTGGGACCAAGGAGGTACGCACAGCGGGCCAGGAATTCGTGACGCCGGCGCTCCAGATCCAGATTGCGCTGACCGGCGACCGCGGTGAGCATGGCATCGATCTCGACCCAATCCCACGTGCAGATGCGGTGCTCATCCTGAGCGGACGCCAGCTCGAGAGCTGCCTCCGCCAGTTCGAGCGCATCGACGCCCAGATCGGTCGCCGCGAGACTGGCCAGTCCGATCGACGCCGTCAGTTCGATTTCGCGATCGCCTATCTTCAGCGGCGATTGCTCGATCCGCTGCCGCGCCCCCTCCGCCCAGATCCAGGCGTCGGCCAGCCCGGTCTGCTCGAACAGCGCCAGAAACCTCCGCTGCCCCCATCGGGCGGTCATCGCACCGGACGGGAGCTTCGAGCGCAGAACGGACGCCACGCCATGAACGAGCAACTCGTCCAGCGCGGGGTCGCGGTGGCCGGACCCGCGGTCCCGTTCGTCCACCTCGAGCAGGAGGTAGGTGACGGGCGCTAAGGAGTCGCTCGTTGCTCCGCCCGACAGCAGCCGCCGCTCCAGCGCGGCTCGCTCGGATATTTCGGAGCGCCCGCCGATCGTCGTTGCGGCGGTCTGCGCGAGCTCGAGCGCCGTTTCGATCCGCTGCCACAGCGCGTGCGGCTGCGTCGCCGCCGCGGGGGCGATCTGCTGCGACTCCGGGAGCAGCGGTGAGCGCTCAGCGATGAGCACGACGGCCAGACCCGTGCACGACCGCATGATCTGGCCGATCAGTCGGGCCGGACTCATCTCCCCGAAGTCCTCCTCCAGCACGACCGCGTGAGGACGCCACGCCGCGACCTGTTCGAACAGATCGGGCTCCGTCCGCGCAACCGTCACCTCCGCCCCGGGGCAGCTTCTCTTCAGCTGAGCGCGAATCAGCGCGGCCAGGCCGCCGTCGGCGACCGCCAGACAGATCTTGATCTTGGACATTGGGCAGTGGCCTCCTGAGGGACCGAGAACGGCGCCGCTCCTTCTGTTTCGGTCATCTCGCCCGCCCGGTTGACCGGCGAACGCCTCCGCCCGCTCGTTTGCCCGTGTCTCGCCCCTCGCCCGTATTCCTCACCACCATCTGCTGCGACGCTGTAGACCGCCCGCTGGCGGCGTCGCCCAACGAGCTCACGCCGCGTCGACGCGCGGCCGAAGGCGGAACACGCGGACGCAGTTCCGGCCCGCTTCCTTCGCGGCGTACAGGGCCTTGTCCGCCGCGAGCAAGAGCATACGGGGTGAATTGAACACCGCCGCCGTGCTTGGCTCGTGCACCGCAACCCCGAAACTCGAGGTCACGTCGACTTGATCCACACCGGCCTTGGATCCCCGGAGATCCATCGGCGTCGAGGCGACGGCGAGGCGCAGCGACTCCGCCGCCTCCGCCGCGTCGATGCGGGAGGCGTCAGGCATGATCACGGCGAACTCCTCGCCCCCGTAGCGGCAGACGAGCCCGCGATCGCCCATCGTCTTCTCGAAGCGCTGCGCCAGCTCCACCAGCACGGCGTCCCCGGCCTGATGGCCGTAAGTGTCGTTGAACGACTTGAACTTGTCCGCGTCGGCCATGATCAGGGCGACGCGTCCACCGCTTCCCTGGGCGTCTGCCAGGCTGCTCTCCAGGAACTCGTCGAAGCGCTTGCGGTTCGCGACCTGGGTGAGCGCGTCCGTGTGCGCCTGTTCCGCGAGGCGCTCGTTCGCCTGGAGCAACTGCTCCGCTTCCCGCTGGACGCGAACATGATGGGCTAGCCGGGCATCCTCCGCCTCCGCGAGCAACGCGGTGATGTTGGGAGCTGACGCGAGGGAGACCTTGAACAACCGCGAGAGCTCGGAAGCGTCCTGCGCGGTGTTGATGAGAATCTCCCTGATCTCATCTCCGGTCACTCTGAGCTGCTCTTCGCCTTGTCGCTCCAGCTGAGCGAGGCCGCCGCGCTGGGGATCCTCGTGGATCACCTTGCAGGTGTGGTAGGCGAGCGCCACCACGTCGACCAGAGTCTGCTGCGCGGTGGGTCGGGGTCGACGATCATGATGGTGGCGGATGGGAAGGGTCAGCTGCTCCGGAAGTCGCCAGCGCTCGCCGAGCCGTGCGCCCGCTTCCGCGTGATCGAATCCAAGCGACTCTCGTTCGGCGTTCGGCAGTCGATCATGGTCACCTTCTGCGGCGTCGAGTACCGCACCGTAGGTCGGCCCCAGCGAGCGCTCGAGCGCAAGCATCCCGATGTCCTGCATGAGCGCGGCGATGAACGCCTCCTCCGGATCACAGCTGCCGATCGTCGTCGCGATGCGCCGGGCGGCCGCGGCCGAGAAGAGACAGCGCTGCCAGAAGTCGTCGAAGTCGATTCCGCCGTCCCGCCGGGTCAGATCCACCAGGCTGAAGCCCAGGACGAGCGACTTGACGGTGTTGAGACCGAGGTAGGTCAGCGCCCGCCCGATCGTGGGACACGGCTTGGACAGGCCGTAGTAGCTCGAGTTGACGGTCTTGAGGATCTTGCCGACGAGCGCCGGGTCGTTCTGGACCACCCGTTCGATGTCGCTCAGCTTGACGTTCTCTTCCCGCGTGAGCTCCAGCACTTCGACCGCGACGGAGGGCAGTGAGGGAAGGCTGGGACAGGCGAGAACGGTGTCGAGCGAGACGTCGGACATTCACCTTCTCTCCCTGTCGACGACCACAGCACCCTGGGCACGGCCTGGCCGCCGCCTGTGCAGTCAATCGGTCGATGGAACCGCGGTGTTGAGCCCGACTGCCGACCCCGGACAGACGGGCCGGGCCGGTCCGATATCCCTCATCCCTTGATGCCCTGTGTGGCAATTCCCTCGAGGAAGGCACGCTGGGCGAGCAGAAAGAGCAGCAGGACCGGAGCGACGAAGAGCGTGCTGGCCGCCATGAGGAGATTCCAGGGCGTACTTCCCTGCTGCGACTGGTAGAGGTGCAGTCCGAGGGCGAGCGTGTACTGATCACGGTGGGTCAGGAAGACCAGCGGCGCGAGGAAGTCGTTCCAGACGAAGAGGAACTGAAAGAGCGCCACGACCGCGAGCGCCGGTCGCGACAGGGGAACGATCATGTGCCAGAAGATGCGCGGGTGACCGCATCCGTCAATGCGGGCTGCTTCGTCCAAGTCGCGAGGAATCGTGAGGTAGAACTGGCGGAGCAGGAAGATGCTGAAAGCACTGCCGAACCACGCCGGCACCCAGAGCGGCTTGAACGAGCCGATCCAGCCCAGCTCACGGAAGAGCATGTAGAGCGGAACCATGATCACGGGAAACGGGATCATCATGGTGGCGAGCACGACCAGGAACGCGATCCGCCGCCCGGACCAGTGCACGCGGGCCAGCCCGTAGGCCACCACCGCGCTCGAGATCACGCCGCCAATCACCGCCAGCATCGCCACGTGCAAGGTGTTGCGCAGATAGACGGGAAACTGCACGACCTCGTCGCTCAGCACCGCCCCGTAGTTCTTCGCCGCGAAGCGCAGCGCAGTCGCCGGCGGGCTCTGGGAGCAAGCCCCCGCCGGGGTTCATCACCTGCTCCTCCGGCTTGAAGGAGGTCAGCACCATCCACACGAGAGGCAGGGCGAAGAGCGTGCTGATCGCGATCAGAAGAACCGATCGCCATGCCGTGTGCAGTCGCGTTCTCACGCCGCTCCTTTCAGCCGGTGCGGAAGTAGACGAGACCGCGGCTCAGCCGCAGGGTGATCACCGTCACCCCCAGCACGAGCAGCAGCTGGATCCAGGCCAGCGCCGAAGCGTATCCCATCTGTCCGTACGAAAACGCCGTGTCGTAGAGGTACATGCTGTAGAAGTACGTCGCGCGATCGGGGCCGCCGCCGGTCATGATGTAGGGCACCGCGAACACCTGCGAGGCGTTGATGATGGCGATCACCACGTTGAAGAGAATGACCGGCGAGATCATGGGCAGGGTGATGTGCCAGAACCGGCGCGCCTCGGGCACGCCGTCGATGGCCGCCGCTTCGTAGAGCTCACCCGGCACGCCCTGCAGTGCCGCGAGGTAGATGACCACCGCCGGGCCGATGCTCCAGAGGCTCATGAGGACCAGGGCGATCATCGCCCAGCGTTGATCGGCGAGCCAGTTGGGTCCCGCGCGGCCGAACGGGGCGAGCAGCGGATCGAGCACGCCGTTGATCAGACCGAGCTCGCCGTTGTAGAGCCAGAGCCAGATCATCGCCGACGCGGCCACCGGAACGAGGGAGGGAACGAAGACCGCGGCCCGGCACCAGACGGCGCCGCGCCGACGCAGGACGAAGCGCTTCGGCGATCAGCAGGCTCAGCACGGTGGCCAGCGGGATGAAGAGCGCTGCGTAGAAGAACGTGTTGCCCACGGATCGCCAGAACACCGGATCGCGCACGAGCTGACGGTAGTTCTCCGGCCCGATGAAGAGCGGAGGCTCGAGCAGCGGGTAGTCGGTCAGGCTGACGTAGAAGCTCGCGAGCAGAGGGAACGCGAGGAAGAGGAGGAAGCCGACTGCCCACGGGCTGATCCACAGCCAGCCGACCCAGCGGGGATCGCTCGGCTTGACGACGCGGTCGCGCTGCTGCGGGTTCTTCCTCATGATGTGCGGGATCGCTGTTTGCGCCGGCGAAGCGCGTGATCCAACTGGGCTTGTGCCCGTCGCTGCACGCTCTCGAGCACGGCGTCAGCGGGCTCGGCGAGCGACCAGATTCGATCAAAGCCCGCGTTGAGTTCATCGCGATACTGGGGCCACGTCCGAAGCCGCGGTGCGGTGAAGACGGCTGGACTGCGAAGGATCGCATCGTGCACGTCCAGGGCGCGGTTGGGGTGTCGCTCGCGAAACGAAGGGGAGACGGACCGCAGCGGCGAGCCCTTCGCGTGACGCAGGCTGAGCAGCTCGACGTTGTCCTGCCGCTGGGTGAAGGCGAGGAACTCGACGGCGGCTTCGGGATGCGGCGCGCCGCGGGGAATCACCAGGATGTCGCATTCGAGAATCCCGGAGGGATGCCGGGGATCCGCCAGCGCGCCGATGACGGGGAAGGGCGCCGCCGCGTAGTCCAGCTGCGGCGCGAACGCTTCGAGCATGTTCGCCAGCCAGGGCCCCTGGAGCTGCATCGCCGTCTTTCCGGCGAGGAAGCTCTGCTGCATCGAGGCGTAGTTGCCGAAGGTCGATCGCAGACGGTTGAGCGTTGCCGTGCCGTAGCGTTCCGGAAAGCGTTGCACCCACCGGTACGCCTCTCGGTTCTCCGGCGCATCGGCGGTGATCAGTTCCTGTGCCGGGTCGTAGAGTCGGCCGCCAAAGGAATAGCCCCACGCCCAGGACCACCATCCCGGTTCGTTCGGCAGGAATCCCGCCCTGGTGATCGAGCCGCCCGGGCCGAAGCTGGTCAGCCGATCAGCGTGTTCCTCCAGCGCCTTCGATCGTGGCCGGCGGACGATCGGGATCGAGGCCGGCATCGCGGAACGCGCGGCGGTCGTAGTAGAGGGCGACGGTGCCGCAGGTGTTGACCGCGGCCCATCGTCGATTCTCGAAGTGCAGCAAGGGCCAGATGGCCGATGCGTAGTGCTCTTCGTCCAGGCCGTACGTCGTGCTGAGGTCCCCGAGCTCCAGGAGGGCGTTGCTCTCTGCGTAGGCAGGCAGACTGTAGCTCCAGAGACCAAGGACATCGGGCGGGTTGCCGCCTGCGATCGCCACCATCGCCTTCTGCTCGATGCTCGCGGTTGCGAAGTAGCGCACGGTGATGCGATCCTGGGCGCGGTTGAAGCGCTCGACGATCTCGAGCATTGCTTCGCCCTCGTGCCCGGTCCACTTCTCCCAGTAGTCGAGCACGACGGGACGGCCGCTTTCGGCCTTGCCGCCGCGAGGACCGAAGATCGTGTACCCGCGCCGAGCGTCGCGAGCAGCCCGAGGGCCGCGCGGCGGGAGATCGATCGATCGTGATCGTCGTCGAGCTTCATGCGATCGGGTCCGGAACGCGGGCGCGTCACTCCGTCGTCCCCGGGCGTTCGAGCAGATCAGGGCACGGAGAGATGGTAACCTGACGGCGGTGGGTGGCGTTCTCCGGCGGTCTGCGAACGCCGCGTTCATGCGTCTGCGGCGTCGACCTCCATGGCATCCGTCTGCTTCGATCAAGTGAACAAGGCCTATCCCGGTGGCGTGCAGGCCGTGCGCGATTTGAGCCTGTCGATCGCCGACGGCGAGTTCGCGGTTCTGCTCGGGCCTTCGGGGTGCGGAAAGTCCACGATCCTGCGGCTGGTGGCCGGACTGGAGAAGGTCTCCCACGGCACGATCCGCATCGGGGAGCGGATCGTGAACCGGATTCCACCGAAGGACCGCGACGTCGCGATGGTGTTCCAGAACTACGCCCTCTATCCGCACATGACCGTGTACAAGAACCTCGCCTTCGGCTTGCAGATGCGGAAGGTCCAGAAGGCCGAGATCGAGCAGCGGGTGGCCCGCGTCGCCCGGCTGCTGGGCATCACCGATCTGCTCGATCGCAAGCCGCGAGCCATCAGTGGCGGACAGCAGCAGCGCGTCGCGCTCGGACGGGCCATCGTGCGGGAACCGGCGTGCTTCCTCTTCGATGAGCCGCTCAGCAACCTTGACGCGACGTTGCGGGTGCAGATGCGGGCCGAGCTCAAGGCGCTCCACCAACGATTGCGGACGACCACGATTCACGTCACCCATGATCAGGAGGAGGCGATGAACCTGGGCGATCGCGTCGTCGTGCTCTGCGAGGGACGCGTGCAGCAGGTCGGCCCTCCGCTGGAAGTCTACAACCGACCGGCCAATCGCTTCGTCGCCGGCTTCGTCGGCTCACCGCCGATGAACCTGATCGAGGGGCGGCTGATCCGCCGCGACGGATCGACGTGGTTCGACGACGGCAAGGGGGCGGAGATTCCGCTGGCCCACATGGACCAGCGTGCCGATCAGTCGGTGACGCTCGGTCTCCGACCCGAAGCGATGGTCATCGACGGCGCCGCGGGAGGCACGACGCTGGCGGCCGAAATCGCCGTCTGCGAGCCGCTGGGAGATCGAATGGACGTGCACGTCACGACGGCGCAGGGAACGAAACTGGTCGCCCGCGTCCAAGCCACGGAATCGCTGCATCCGGGGCAGCCGGTCCGCGTGGGCTTCGACGCGGGGGCGATCCACCTCTTCGAGCCCGGCCCCTTTGGCCGACGGCTCAATGACCGTGCGTGACAACGGTGTTCCGCGTTGGAGAGTGCTCCGACAGGTGAATCACCCGCGGTCATTTACGGGCACGCACCCCAGGCTGAGATCAGCTCCACGAGCTCCACCACGTTGACCAGACCGTCGCCGTTGACGTCGGCCGGGCATCCCGCGCACGGGCCCCAATTCGTAATCACCTCGACAAGATCCTGAACGTCGATGAACTGATCGCCGTTGAGGTCGAACGCGCAGCTGGCCGGCGTGCACGCGGATGTTGCGCACGCACTACCGTCACCCTGGTAGACGCCGCCGCCCGCGACGCAGTCGGCCTCGCTCCGATCGCTGCACTCCTCGTCGATACAGCACGCGCCGAAGGGCACGCAGCTCGTCGTGTCGCAGCTGGTCGCTTCACCTTGGGCCTGGCTGCCGGTGCTCGCGCACTCTTCGGGCAGCAGATCTTGACACGACCCGTCGCTCGAGCAGCAGGCCTGAACGAGCGTGCACAGATCATCGGGATCTCCCGGACAGGGATCGATGCAGTCGGCGATGCCGTCGCCGTCGCTGTCGGTGTCGGGCACGCCGCAGCCGCAGTCGCCGGGCTCGGTCTTGTCGATGTCGTCCGGGCAGCCGTCGTTGCAATCCGGCGATGCCGTCGCCGTCGCTGTCGGTGTCGGGGACGCCGCAACCGCAGTCGCCGGGTTCGGTCTTGTCGATGTCGTCCGGGCAGCCGTCGTTGCAATCGGCGACGCCGTCGCCGTCGCTGTCGGTGTCGGGGACGCCGCAGCCGCAGTCGCCGGGCTCGGTCTTGTCGATGTCGTCCGGGCAGCCGTCGTTGCAGTCCGGCGTGCCGTCGCCGTCGCTGTCGGTGTCGGGGACGCCGCAGCCGCAGTCGCCGGGCTCGGTCTTGTCGATGTCGTCCGGGCAGCCGTCGTTGCAGTCGGGCGATGCCGTCGCCGTCGCTGTCGGTGTCGGGGGCGCCGCAGCCGCAGTGGCCGGGCTCGGTCTTGTCGGGATCGTCCGGGCAGCCGTCGATGCAGTCGGCGTTGCCGTCGCCGTCGCTGTCCGTATCGGGGATCCCGCAGCCGCACGTTGCCGGGCTCGGTCTTGTTGGGGTCACTCGGGCAGTTGTCGATGCAGTCCGCGACGCCGTCGCCGTCGCTGTCGGTGTCGGGGACGCCGCAGCCGCAGTCGCCGGGCTCGGTCTTGTCGATGTCGTCCGGGCAGCCGTCGATGCAGTCCGGCGACCCGTCGCCGTCGCTGTCGGTGTCGGGGACGCCGCAGCCGCAGTCGCCGGGCGCGGTCTTGTCGATGTCGTCCGGGCAGCCGTCGATGCAGTCCGCGACGCCGTCGCCGTCGCTGTCGGTGTCGGGAACGCCGCAGCCGCAGTCGCCGGGCGCGGTCTTGTCGATGTCGTCCGGGCAGCCGTCGATGCAATCCGGCGACCCGTCGCCGTCGCTGTCGGTGTCGGGGACGCCGCAGCCGCAGTCGCCGGGCGCGGTCTTGTCGATGTCGTCCGGGCAGCCGTCGATGCAGTCCGCGACGCCGTCGCCGTCGCTGTCGGTGTCGGGGACGCCGCAGCCGCAGTCGCCGGGCTCGGTCTTGTCGATGTCGTCCGGGCAGCCGTCGTTGCAGTCGGCGACGCCGTCGCCGTCGCTGTCGGTGTCGGGGACGCCGCAGCCGCAGTCGCCGGGCTCGGTCTTGTCGATGTCGTTCGGGCAGCCGTCGTTGCAGTCGGCGACGCCGTCGCCGTCGCTGTCGGTGTCGGGGACGCCGCAGCCGCAGTCGCCGGGCTCGGTCTTGTCGATGTCGTCCGGGCAGCCGTCGATGCAATCCGGCGACGCCGTCGCCGTCGCTGTCGGTGTCGGGACGCCGCAACCGCAGTCGCCGGGCTCGGTCTTGTCGATGTCGTCCGGGCAGCCGTCGTTGCAGTCGGCGACGCCGTCACCGTCGCTGTCGGTGTCGGGGACGCCGCAGCCGCAGTCGCCGGGCTCGGTCTTGTCGATGTCGTTCGGGCAGCCGTCGATGCAGTCGGCGACGCCGTCGCCGTCGCTGTCGGTGTCGGGGACGCCGCAGCCGCAAACGCCGGGCTCGGTCTTGTCGATGTCGTTCGGGCAGCCGTCGTCGCAATCCAGAACGCCATCTCCGTCGCTGTCAGCATCGGGGATGCCGCAGCCGCAGAGCCCCGGTTCGGTCTTGTTCGGATCGTTCGGGCAGTTGTCGTTGCAATCGAGGACCCCGTCGCCGTCGCTGTCGTCATCCGGGGTGCCGCAGCCACACACACCGGGGGCGAACTTGTTGGGATCGTTCGGGCAACCGTCACAGAGGTCGGGCGAAGAGTCGCCGTCGCTGTCGATGCCACAGACCGTGCCGGGACCGAGGAAGGTCCCGTTCGCGGATTCGCAGAGGGCCTGACCGACGTCCGCGCAGCCGCCTTCGAACTGGGGGAAGCAGCACGCGCCGTCGGGTTGCGAGCACGGATTGGGGCTGCAGCTGCTGTCGCCCCCCTGGTACGCACCGCCGGCGGCCGCGCAATCGGCTGCAGTCAGCAGGGAGCACGTGCCGTTGACGCAGCAGGCTCCGGTGATGGCGCCAGCGCAGCTGACGCTGAGCCAGCCGGAGCCGGCATCGCTCGGGCCCCACCCGCCGACGCGAAGGAGATAGACCTCTCCCTGGAGGACGCCCTGAATCTCGACCGTGCTGGCGTACGGACTCGCCGTGCCGCACGGATGATCAGGATCGTCATCGTTGCATCCGGCGAAATTCGCCAGCAGGTTCGCGTCGCCGCAGTTGATCGCTCCCACGCTCGCATAGGGACCGTAGACGACCAGGTCGGTGTCGTAGTTGGCGTCGGGAAGGCCGTGAAGATCGCTGCAGGTGGTGACGGTCAGCGTGCCGGTGCAGGTGGCCGTAAACGTGTACCAGATGTCGTTGTGCGTCTGAGGCTGGCCGGAGTCGTTGCAGTCCGCGGTGCCCGCGGGCGTGCTCGGGCCGTCCGTGATGGCCTGGCTCGTATTGAAGAGGATCGCGCCGTCGCCGTTGCCGTCGTTGAACGGGATGGCGTCCGCGCAATCGTCATTCTCCGGTCCGCCGCCGGGCGTCGGACAGGTGCCGGTCAGGCAGAAGGAGATGGAGTTCCGGTACGAGAGGATCGAGGGGATGGTCTGCGTCGGGTTGAAGTTGTTCGCGCACGTGATCGACGGGTTCATCGTGTAGCTGGGACAGGAGCAGTGCGATGCGCCCCAGTTGTGCCCGAGCTCGTGAGCCGAGAGATCGGTCGCGCAGCTGAAGTTGCCGTTGAAGTCCGACTGCACGACGCCGTAGCCGAAGCTCGAGCACACGGCGTCGAGCCAGGCGATGCCGATCGTGGAGCCGTTCAGCTCCTTGCCTGTGAAGAGATGAGCGACGTCCCGCTGGATGCTCGTCTGATTGCCCAGCCAGTGGTCGCGGAACTGGTTGAGCAGAGTCTCCGCGTTCGAAGAGCTGTACGGATCGGGTTCGGTGCTCCGGACGATGATCGCGGTGATCTCGTGCGTGACGCCGATCTGCGATTCGTACTGCAAGTTGACGGTGTTGATGACCGAGTTGATGCGGGCCTCGACCGCGGCCACCGTGCCGTAGTCGTTGTAGTATTCGAAGTCCGCATCGCACGCGAGCTGGGCCACGCACGGTGTGCCGCCCGCGACGCCGCCATCGGCTCCGGCGGAGGGGGCGCCGAGCCCCGCACCGCGAATGACCTCCGGGCCAATGAGGTCTCCCTGCGTTCCGCAGGTTGCCTCCACTGGTTGCACGTCATCCGATCGGTAGAGGAGATAGTCACCGGGCAA
Source organism: uncultured Planctomycetota bacterium (assembly GCA_963697235.1). Lineage (GTDB taxonomy): Bacteria > Planctomycetota > Phycisphaerae > Phycisphaerales > SM1A02 > CAVONJ01. Next base: position 5,884 of record CAVONJ010000010.1, on the reverse strand, counting down.
CGCATGAGCGAGCGAGGAATCCACCGGCTCGATCCAGTACCGTTGGCCATCGAGATCGATCACTGCGTGAAGCCCGTCCTCGAGCAGCGAGCCCGCCGCGCGGCTTCCCGGCACTTCGAGCAGCGAGCCGCGCATCGTGCGCGTCTCTCCGATGGGCGCGGGGACCAACGATCCATCCTCCAGCTGAACGAGCAGCTGGTAGTCGGCCGACCGAACCTCGCTCGGCGCGAGGAAGAGCGTGAACCACTCGCCCTCGATGGGTACGGTGACGATCTGAGGAATGCCAGGCACGCCGTGCACGCCGAGCGTCGTGATCGCGCGTGGGTCGATCCCCGCCGTCGCGGAGATCTCCTGCGACAGGGCGGCGTGACGGTTTGGTTCCTGTGCCCGGACCTCCGTCGAGCCGAGGAGCGCAGCCGCGACCAACGCGAACGTCAAGACGACGACACGCGGTCGTACCGCGCAATGCCGATATGCAAACATGCTCTGGTGCCTCCAAACGTGAGCGGATGGGACCGCTGCCTCAATCTCCGGTACGCATTGAACTTAGCTCAGGATGCGTCCGATCGCCACGACCATCTCGCAGCTGGTCGAAAATGTGCGTGGCCCCGCTCCCGGAGGTCAGAAGAGACGCAGGCCGACCTCGTGACCGTCGCCGGTGGGGCACGGCCGCGTCCAGATGACGACGAGGGAACGGTCGAGGGGATGCCCCTCCGGAAGCAGCCGAAGCGCGATGCCGGTCGTGCCTGCGGAGAGGGGCATCGAGGATCGGATGCGGAAGCCTCGGTCGCTGGCGTCGAGGACCGGGTAGCGCACGGCCGATTCGAGGTCGTGATTCCAGACGATGACGAGCTCCGCCGGATAGGGGACCCGGTCCGAAGTCCGGCGCTCCCGGTGTCCGGTCGGTCCGGTCGTCTGGCTCAGCGTGACGTCGCGCAGCATCCCGGAACGATCGAATCCGAGCGCGGGCGGAGCCAGCGGGAAGGCGCGAAGGTGATGGGCAACCAACGGGTCGCGCGGTCTGGGCGGGACGAGGCGCGTCGGCGTCCAAGGCGAGGTGACGATCGATGCCGATAACCGTCGCCTCCGACTCCGGCGACTCGCGCGGCTCACTCGCGGTTTGCCTCAGATCCCTACAATGGCCGCGCCCCCGACGGCGCGAGGATCACACGCGTGAGCCAGGAGAACAGCTTCGAGGTCATCGTGATCGGCGTCGGCGCCATGGGATCTTCGGCCTGTTACCACCTTGCCCGACGCGGCGTCAGGGTCCTTGGTCTCGAGCGATTCTCGATTCCCAACGACCTGGGCTCGTCCCACGGCGACTCGCGCATGATCCGGCTGTGCTATTTCGAGCACCCCGACTACGTGCCGTTGCTGCGGCGGAGCTACGAGCTTTGGGAAGCCCTCGAAGCGGAGAGCCGGCAGACACTGCTGCGAATCACCGGGGGGATCTACATCGGCGCCGCGGACGGCGCCATCGTCACCGGCACGCTGCGGTCCGCCGCGGAGCACGATCTGCCGCACGAGCGGCTCGACCGCACGCAGCTTCACCACCGGTATCCGCAGTTCACGGTCCCCGACGACTATGTCGGCGTGTACGAGTCACGGGCGGGAATGCTGTTTCCGGAATTGTGCATCTCCGCCGCGGCGGAGCTCGCTCTCCGGCACGGGGCGCACTTGCGGGGGCAGGAGCGGGTGGTCCGGTGGAACGAGGACGGTCGAGGCCTGGAAGTGCACACTGATCGCGGAACGTACCGTGCCGAGAAGCTCGTCTTCTGCGGCGGAGCGTGGAGCGGCCGGCTGCTGAGCGAACTGGCCATACCCCTGACGGTGACACGGCAGGTGTTCGGCTGGGTGTGGCCCCGAAAGCCGGAGCTGTTCGGACTCGAGGCGATTCCCGTCTGGGCGATCGATCACCCCGATGGCACGCTGCACTACGGCTTTCCCCTTCGTCCGGAACGGCCGGGATTCAAGATCGCCCATCACGGCGGGGGAATGGCCGCCGATCCCGACACCGTGGACCGGACGATCGGTCCTGGCGACGAGCGCTCATTCCGTGAGGTCCTTGATCGCTATCTGCCCGATGCCAGCGGCGAGGTGCTGTCGATGAGCGTCTGCCTCTACACGAACACACCCGATGGCCATTTCGTTCTCGACGTTCACCCCTCCCATTCCCAGGTCTATCTGGCGTGCGGCTTCAGCGGCCACGGTTTCAAGTTCGCGCCGGTGATCGGCGAGGTGCTCGCGGACCTGGTGATGGACGGGGCAACCAAGCAGCCGATCGACTTCTTGCGCCTCGGCAGGCTCAGCCGCTGAGCAGCGGCCTCACCCCAAGAGGCGGCAAAACGTCGAAGTACGTCTCCTTCCCCCTTGCCATTCCCTCTTGCCCCTGCCCCTGCCCCTGCCCTTGCCCCTGCCCTTCCCCCTCGCCATCCGACAATCGAGGAGCACCAGCACTCCGCGTGCCAAGCGCCGCAGACCTCCCGGCACCCTCACGTCGAGCCCTATTCCCGCACCTGTCCCGTGCCCTCGATGAGGTACTTGTAGGTGGTGAGCTCCTCGGCGCCGCAGGGACCGCGGGCGTGCAGCTTGTCGGTGCTGATGCCGATCTCCGCGCCCATGCCGAACTCGAACCCGTCGGTGAAGCGGGTTGAGGCATTGACGTACACGGTGGCGGAATCGACGCGTCCGGCGAAGCGCTCAGCCGCGGCCCTGCTCTCGGTCACGATGACGTCGGTGTGGCGGGAACCGTACCGGTTGATGTGCTCGATGGCGGCATCGAGATCGGGAACCACGCCGCACGGAGAGGATCAGATCGAGATACTCGCTGGACCAGTCCGCCTCGGTCGCGGGGACGGCCGCACCGATCAGCGAGCAGGTCCGTTCATCACCGCGCAGCTCCACGCCCCGCGCGATCAGGGCGGCAGCCGTGGGAGGCAGAAAGGCTTCCGCGACGGCCTCGTGCACGAGCAGCGTCTCCATCGCGTTGCAGACGCCCGGACGCTGGCACTTCGCGTTGACGGCGATGCGCTGCGCCATCTCCAGTTCCGCGTCCCGATCGACGTAGACGTGGCAGATCCCCTTGTAGTGCTTGATCACCGGCACGCGCGAGTGGTCCGCCACCTCGCGAATGAGGCTCTCGCCGCCACGGGGGATGACCAGGTCGACGAGGTGGTCCAGCTGGAGGAGCTCCCGCACGGCCTGTCGGTCGGTGACCGGCACCAGCTGCAGGGCATTCGGGGGCAGGCCGTGGCTCGCCCCGGCTGCGGCCATCGCCCGAAGGATGGCCTGGTTGCTGCGCAGCGCTTCGGAGCCGCCGCGGAGGATGACGGCGTTGCCGGCCTTGAAGCAGAGGGCGGCCGCATCGGCGGTGACGTTCGGTCGCGACTCGTAGATCATCACGACGACGCCCAGAGGCACCGAGACCTTCCTGATGACCAGGCCGTTCGGACGATGGATGACCGCCAGCTCTCGCCCGACCGGATCGGGCAGGACCGCGATCTGCCGAACGCCTTGGGCCATCGCGGCGATGCGGTCGGGCGTGAGACGAAGCCGATCGCGCAGCGCCTCGCTGAGACTCGGCGGCGCCGCTGCGAGGTCCTCGGTGTTGGCCGTCGTGATCGCGGGGGCGGCGGCGTCGAGGGCGTCGGCCATCGCCCGCAAGGCCTCCGCCTTCGTCGAGGGATCGAGCAAGGCCAGGTCGCAGGAGGCGATCCGCGCCCGCTCGGCCATCTCCGTCATGTGCTGCTGGATGCTCACGGAACGGTCGATGAGCGGCTCGTCGACGGCGGACCGCGGTGGGCCTCCCGGCCGGTGCGACGAGCCGACCTCCTTCAGGATACGTTCATTCCGTCATGAAGTCAGAGACGCAACGGGCCTGGGTGGCTTCGGTGAAGCGGGTCGTGATCAAGATCGGCTCCCGTGTTCTGGTCGATGAGCGCCACCAGCTCGACGAAGATCAGATCGCGCGGCTGGTCGATCAGATGGCTCGGCTTCGGGCGGCGGGCAAGGAGGTCATCTGCGTCTCTTCGGGTGCGATCGCCGCCGGCCTCAACGACCTTGGCCTCTCGGCTCGGCCCGTGAGCCTGCCCGCTCAGCAGTCCGCCGCCGCCATCGGTCAGGCGCGCCTGATCGGTCTCTACCGGCAGCTCTTCGCCGTTCACGGCCTGGCCATCGGGCAGGTGCTGCTCTCCCATGCGGACCTGCATTCGCGGCAGCGCCACCTGAACGCTCGCAACACGATGAGCCACCTGCTGAGCTGCAAGGCGGTACCGATCGTCAACGAGAACGACACGGTGGCGGTCGAGGAGATCAGGTTCGGCGACAACGACGTGCTCTCGGCGCTGGTGTCGATGCTCGTCCGCGCCGACGCGCTCATCGTGCTCTCGTCCATCGACGGCCTGATGGCGGGACCGGATCGCAGCAGCCACCTTCTGCCGCGGGTGACGGAGATCACCGACGAGATCCGCGCGCTGGCCGGCGGCTCGGGAACCGGCGTCGGGGTGGGCGGCATGCGGACCAAGATCGAAGCCGCGGACATGATGACCCGCGCCGGCGGATGGTGCGTCGTGGCCAACGGACGCACGGAGGAGGTCCTGCCACGGATCCTCGCCGGTGAGACCCTCGGTACGGTCTTCGAGCCCGGGGAGCGGAAGATGGCCGGGCGCAAGCAGTGGATCGCATTCTTCGATCATCCCCAGGGGAGTTTGCAGATCGATGCGGGGGCGGTGCGGGCGCTGCGGGAGCAGGGACGGAGCCTGCTCGCCATCGGGATCACCGCCGTGATGGGCAGCTTTCAGCCGGGGTCTCCGGTGCGCATCGTCAGCGCCGACGGCCTCGAGATCGGCCGAGGTCTCGTCAACTTCTCCGCCGACGAGCTGGAGCGCATCAAAGGCCGACGCTCTGATCAGATCGCCCAACTCCTGGAGCGGGTCGATTTCGAAGAGGTCATCCACCGGGACAACCTCGTGCTTCGCGCAGGCCGTTGAGCTCGTGCTTCGCCAGATCGGTGGGGCCCCTCCCAGCGCCAAACTGTCCAGCCGCTCCGGCTGCGGACCGATAAGGGGAGGGGTGTGGGCTCGGACCGGGAGGTGATCGCTCGATGACGGTGGAACACGAGTCAGAGCAGGCGGTCCGGACGCAGACGCCACCGGAATCCGCGGAGCCCGAGGACGCCTCCGGCGGAACGCTCGGGGCCATCGAGTCCGTCCTCGAGATGATCGATCAGCTGGAAGCGAAGTCCGAGACCGAACTCGGCGCTTCGCTGCAGGAGATCCGCGCGGCGCTGGAGCCGATTGCCGCGGGGCAGCGCCGGAGGGCCGTCACGCGGCGGCGCCGAGGGTCGTGCCAGCGGCGGCTGCAGCAGCGGACCCCGAGGCGCCGAGCCGGCCGCCAAGCGGCGACGAGGAAGAGGACTTGCTGTTCGGCGATTTCGAGTCGGTCTCCGACGTGCTGTCGGAGGTCTTCGGGGCCCGGGCGGCCTTCGTCCAGGACACGGTTGAGGACGCAACGGTCCTGCGCTCGGACGTTTCGCTCGAGGAGCCGCTTCGGGACCAGCCGACCGCCACGTCGTCGGGTCAGAAGTCATTCGACGTGTTTGAACGGGAGTCCGCGCTCGCGGAAGAGCCATCGCCGGAGGTCGCCGCGGCGCTCGAGGCGATGTTCAGGGAGCCGCTTCCGACGTCGAGCACGACCGCAGTTCGGCCACCCGCCGCAGCCAGGTCCCGACGGACCGCGGCGAAGGCGGGGCGGATTCTGAAGTCGATCCTGGTCGGGATGAGCCTGCCGAGAAGACTGCTGCCGCCACAGGTGCGACTGGTGATCGATCTGCTCGCGATCACCCTCGTGTTCTGGGTCCCGGTGGTCTGGCTGATCGCCATCCTAA
>CAVONJ010000009.1:0-256355 GCA_963697235.1 uncultured Planctomycetota bacterium | reverse complement strand
CGCTGAACCGCTGTCCAGCTCGATCGCCCCCAAGGTGATCTCGAGATCCGCCGACAGCTTGCTGACGTCGCCGTCGAGCGGCGCCGTCACGTTGGTCATCGTCGCCTTGAGCGGCTGCTCGGTGCTCCGGATGTCGGCAAAGATCGGGTGAATCTTGTAGAGCAATCGCTTGCCGAGCGAGGGCGTGAGCTCGAGCTGGTCGCGACCGGACCGATCGCCCGCCATCTGCAACGTGTCGTCTTCTGCAGTCGCCGCCGCCACGAGCGAGCCGTGGCGCGGAGCGGATCGATGCGTCGAGCGTTCCGGACGTACGGCTGAGGCGATCGGCCTTGAACTCGGCGTCGATCGTGGGTCCAGCGCGTCGACGAGCAGCCCCTGGTAGTCCGCGAGCGCGTTGACGATGCCGGTCGGAAGTCCGGCGACCTTCGCGTCGAGCTCGAGGGCCGCGTTGGTCGTGTCGAGCGTTCCCGTGGTGCCCTCAGCAGATTCGAGAGTGCGCCCGTGACATCGACGGTGCCGGTCTCGGCGTCGCTACCAGAGCGAGACTCGGCGGTCATCACGATGCCCACGCCCTGGGCCAGGTTGGAAGACGTCAGCGCCGCATTGATGTTCTGCAAGGCCGACTCCGCCTTGTCCTGGTAGAGAATCGGCCGCAACGGGCCACCCTGGAGCTTCACATCGATCCTGTGCGCGACTCGGGTCGAATGCCTCGTCTCGGAGCATGGCCAGCGGGAGCTGGGTCTCGCTCAGGCTGACGGTCAGCGGAAGCGGCGCCATCGCTTTGAACGACGGCGGCGCCGTGCCTGCCTTGGGCGAGCCGCCGCGCAAGAAATCGTCCAGCGACTGCTCCGAGATCCGCAGCGCCAACGCCTGCGAGTCGACCCGCACGACCTCCTCGTCCATCGTCGCGGTCACGGTGCCGGAGAGGGCGGGGAAGTCCGACTTCAGGGTCGCCCGCGTCTCCTTCGCCACCGGCTGCACATCGATCTCCAGGTCGCCCTCATCGCCCGTCCAGCGGGAGAGCGAACCGGCGTCCTTTCCCAGCAACGCGCTCCCAGCCAGCCACCAGAACGTTGGCGAGCACCAGGTGCGCCGAGGGCATCGATGATCTGCGGCTTCCGTCGCTGGACGCCTCGAAGTTCAAGGTGCCGAGCGAGGCGGCCGACTGCGCGAAGACGCGGTCGAACCCGTGACCGTGTAGGCGGGGTCCGCATCCTTCGGCAGCGTGATCGAGACCGTGGCGGCGAACTGACGAGCCCCGATCGACTGTGCGAGCGCGGGCACCTGGCTCAGGACGATCTCGTCCGCCTCGACTCGCGCCGCAAGCGGTGACGTCGGCATCTCGAAGCCGCTCGAGCGGTTGCCGGGCAGATCGAAGGGCTGCAGAACGAGCCGCAGCTCCGCCGGCCGATCAAGCACGATCCGTTCGGTCTTCTCCTTCTCAGACTGCAGCGCCTCGAACAGCGCCGGGTTCATGTCGTTCTGGAACGTCGCGGTCTCGACGTGCAGGAAGTCCGGCATTTCGACAGCGGCCACCTGAAGCATCGGCGCGGGGCGACCGCTCTTGGTGACGACCGCCTCGACGGTCTGTCTCTCGTTGCGCACGCCGAACGCCAGCGAGCAGTCGATTGGCTTGTCGAACAGTGACTCGATCGCCGCCGCACGCTCCGGAAGGAACCGGGAGAGAGTCGACGCACGCAGGCCGGTCAGCCCGCTGGTTCCCGTGACTCGCGCATCGAGCGGCGTGAGCTTTCCCTCGACGTCCAGCAGTCTCGTGATCTGCTGGTCGAGCGACAGCGCCGCGCTGTCGATACGACCCGAGCCCGTGAGGTGTGCTGCGACAGTCCCTCCGTCTCGAGCAGGCACGCCATCTGCTCGAACGTGGCCAGCAGTGGTGCCGTGGCCGCGGTTCCCTCTTCCGCCGTCTCCGCCCGTCGCACCGAGACCGGTCCGTCGAGCTGAATGCCGACTCGCATCGCGATTTTTCCGAGGCTGGCGCCTTCGCCTGCGAAATCGGCGGGAAGCGAGGCATGATCGATGAGCACGAGCAGTGGCGTCGCCTCGTCGATGTGCAGTGGCGTCAACGCCGCCACGAGCCCCGGACTCACTGTCGCCGCCAGGCGGGAGCGGGTCAGCTCCATCGATCGGTCCCCGGTGTCGATGCGGCCGCGCACGTCGACGTCGATCTTCTCCGCCACCAGCGCCAGCGTGAAGTCGCGCACCTGTCCCGGGGCGAAGCGCAATCGATGTCCAGCACCGGGCCGATGTCTCGATTCGCATCCAACCCCGCTGCGGCGAGCGCGACCTGCAGCAGTGCGCTTGGCACGCGCTGCCCCTTGAGCGAACCGGTCACGCGATCGGGGGAGAGCGAAGTGCTCCCGACGGCAGCATCGGCTGGTCGACGACGAGCCGCCCTTCGAGCCGACTCGGCGCCGCGCTCCCGACGACCGCGTCGGCATCGAGCGAGATCGCCACGGCATCCGTGAGCTTCTCACTGGTCGCGCTCAGGGTCAGTTGGTCCACGCGACTGTCGATTTCCTGGTAGAGCACGGGAACCGAGGCGAGCTTGAGCTCCGCCCGCAGCGTGGCCTTGTCCGGCGCGAGCGCCTCGCTCTCATCGAACAAGAACACGGACTCGGCATCCACGTCGATCGAGCCGTTCAGAAGTCCGGACTTCGTGTCCCCGTGGAGCTTGAGCAGCGTCGATCCCCCGGGCGCATACGAGAACTGTCCGTTCAGATGTTGCACCGTCAAATCGCGACCGGAGACGGCATCGTGGATCTCGACCTCGACATCGTCCAGCCTGATCTTGATCGGCCCGAAGTCCGGCATCGCCGCCGGTGCCGCCGGCGTCGTGCTCGGAGCCGCCGGCCCCGACTTGGGAGACGGCGTGACGGCCAGCTCGGTCAACGAGATCGAGCCGTCCTTGCGGATCTCGCCCTTGACCCGACCGCCAACGACGATCTCGAGGGGGGCCAGCGATCCCGTGACCAGCTTGAGGAGCCCTGCGTTCACCTCGACGTTGGCGTCCACCGCCGTCCGGCCGTCGCGATCCACGACCTGTAACCCTTTCACCGACTGCGGGCCGAGCCAGCCCAGATGCAGGCCGGCGAGCCGAACGGTGCCGTTCACTTGCTTCTCGATCGAGGATCGGATGAACTCCCGCCCGAGCCCCGCGTTGATCAGCGCGGCGCGATGCCCACGAGGACCACGACGAGCAGCAGGAGCACCACCAGGGTCTTGAGGAGTCGTCGCTTGCGCCGTTTCGGCGTCTTTCCCTGATTCTTGCTCATCGGAGTCGGTCCTGAGGATCGGGGCCGGCCCGCGCGAGTCTCCTCGCAGAGGCGAGGAAAGCGGGATCGACCGCAGCGGAAGTGAACGCGATTCTATTCGCACCGTGGCGACGCGACCGCGTCGGGAAGAGAACCAGGGCGGCGTTCGGTCGGCTCGACCGCGCGGCAGGTTGACAGCGTGTGAACAACTGAGGACCGTCTTGATCCGGATTCGCCGGCGTCTCCCCCCGGAATCGCTTGCTCCGCGGCGTCTCCGGGAGCCTTCCCGCCATGACCGACTGGATTTTCGCTCACCGGACCCTCGTGTGGTGGGCGGCGGCCCTGTCGGCGGCGACGTTTCTCGCCACGTTGGTCATCGTCCCGATGCTCGTCGTCCGGATTCCCCGCGATTACTTCACGCACCGCGAGCGCCACGCGGTCCGGTGGGCCCATCGCCACGCTGTCCTGCGCCGTGCTGCTGACCGGAAAGAACGCGCTCGGCTACCTCTTCGTGCTCATGGGCATCGCGATGCTCGTCCTGCCCGGGCAGGGCATCCTCACGATCATGATCGGCGTGACCCTCCTGGACTTCCCCGGCAAGTACCGGCTGGAGCGATGGCTTGTCAGCCGTCGGCCCGTCCTGCGGTCGATCAACTGGCTTCGGCGCTGCGCCGGCCGCGAGCCGCTCGCCACCACTGAGGATGCGTAGAACGTTCGCCGGCAAGGAGATGAGGCCATCGAGTCGGAGACGGCTTGTCATGCCTTCGAAGCCTCGATGGGCCGAAAGCGACCTCGAGCGGTGAGCGAATGCTCGCTCTCGTTCACGCCGCGTACAGATACGGCCGGCGGGACTCGATGGACAGGTGCAGGGGCTCGCTGAGGCGCAGACCGACCACGGTGCGGTCATCGACGGTCACGGCCGACCGGAGCACCGTGGCCTCGACCATCTCGTGCTGGCAGAAGAAGCCCTGCCGGCGGGTGAGGGCCACGGCGAGATGGAGCCGATCACCCCGATTGAGTTCAAGGGGCCGGTTGATCTCCAGAAGCAAGCCCTGCGGCGACAGATTGACGGTCGATCCCACCAGATAGATCTGGTCGCGAGGCTCGAAGATCTTGCAGGGGCGAGCCATCTGGAGCCGTTGCTCGACGCGGCGTTCACCCTGCACCGGCGAAATCAGCGGATCGGCGTTGGTCATAAGCCCTTCTTGTCTTGGGGCGCAGCACGCTCATCGAGCTATCGGTCCAGGGGGCAGACGACTTTCGCCGTTCTGCCGGACGTTGGACAATTCTCTCTCGGTTCGTGAGCGATTCGAGCAGATTCCGGTGGCGTGCCTTTGTCCAGGCCCTGCCCTTGCGCCATGCGCCTCGAGGAGGAGGGTCAACCGCGGAGGGCCGCGGAGGGCCGCGGAGAAGACGTTGAGAGCGTCAAGAGCGGTTCGGTCCTCGCACGGCATTCAAGTCGAGAAGGACCCGATTGGCGTGGCAATCCCCAGAGCGCCTCAGGACTTCTCACGACGTGATCCGGTTGCGTTCGACCGACCAGTCCCGAGTCGACTGCGATCGTGTCTGCAAGGGCGCAGATCCCATCCCTCCGCGCCACTCCGCGCCACTCCGTGGCCCTCCGTGGCCCTCCGCGGTGAATGACCTCGAGCCATCGTGCATCGGGGTGACGCCCCCCGTCCCGCTCCAGGGGTATCCTTCACCTCCCATGCTGGAGCACCCGACGATCCTGAAGACGGCTCCCGCCAAGCTGAACCTGGCCCTCTCGGTCGGACCGCCGAACGGCAGGGGCTCCATCCGATCTGTTCCTGGATGGTGACCGTCGACCTGAGCGACGAGCTGCTCGTCACGCGTCTGGAGCCCGACCGGCTCTCCCGCTACGCCATCCTCTGGCATCCGGAGGCGAAGCGGCAAACGGAGATCGACTGGTCGATCACGACCGACCTCGCGGTGCGTGCTCACCTTGCGCTCGAGGCACACGTGGAGCGGCGTCTGCCCGTGCAGCTCAAGCTCGAGAAGCGGATCCCGGTGGGCGGCGGCCTCGGAGGCGGCTCGTCGGACGCGGCAACGATGCTCCTGGCGTTGAACGAGCTCTTCGAGCTGGGGCTGTCCAGCGCAGAGCTGGCGGAGATCGGGGGCCGTCTGGGCTCGGACGTGCCGTACCTGATCGCACGCGGCAGCGCGATGGTCGAGGGCGTGGGCGAGCAGATCCGACGACTGGGCGACGCACCCCTCTTTGACGTGGTCATCATCATGCCACCGATCGCCTGCTCGACGGCCGCCGTGTACCAAGCGTACGACCGGCTCCCGGCGCGGGACCTGAGGCCGGATGCGGTTCGAGCGCTCGCCTCCGCCGCACCCGGCCTTCCCGCTCCGGAGACGCTCTTCAACGATCTGCTGGAACCCGCCCTCGCGATCGCTCCGGAGTTGAAGCCCTTGATGGCGGAGATCGCCCGTCTGGTCGAGTGCCCGGTGCATCTCACCGGGAGCGGCTCGTGCCTCTTCGTCCTCGCCGAGGATCCGCTTCACGCCGAGGCGCATGGCCGCGTCGATCGAACGTGATCTGGAGCTGCCCGCCGCCGCCGTCTGCTCCCGCGAGACCAGCCATGTCGAGTGACGCTGCAGCCACCATCGCCGGTCGATGCCCACGCGCAGTGGCAGGCTTCCTGCTGCTCGCGGTGCTCGTGCTGGCCGCCGACCTGATCACCAAGACGCTGGCCTTCCGGCATGTCGCCGATCAGCCGATCGCCCTGAGCGCCGAGAACGGCAGCGCGGACATCATCCCGCCGCACGAGGCGGTGGTCCTCGTGCCGAAGCTGCTCAGCCTCAAGCTCACGCTGAACCGCGGCGCCGCCTTCGGCCTCGGTCAAGGAGGCCGATGGGTCTTCGTGGTCGTCGCGGTAGCCGCGGTCGCGGTCATCGTGTCGCGGATCTTCTGGCGCAGCCGGCGCGGGGACCGGCTGCTCCACGTCGCGCTCGCCCTGCTGCTCGGCGGCGCCATGGGCAACCTCTACGACCGGCTCGCTGTTCGGCGTCGTGCGGGACATGTGCTGGCTCTTCCCCGGAGTCCGACCTGCCCTTCGGCTGGCGCTGGCCCGGCGGCAGCGACGACCTCTATCCGTGGATCTTCAACGTGGCCGACGCCGCCATGTGCGTGGCGCTGGCGGCTGATGCTCGCTCCTCATGTACGGAGCCACCGGCAGAGACGCAAGCGAAGCCACCACGTACGACGGTTCCACCTCGGCGCGCTCCGTCGCCGGCCCTTTCAATCTCTCCCGTTCGATGGATCGATCATGAGCACGACGACCGTGACGCCACCGACTTCGTTCCCGCCGACCTCGACGCGTCCCGCTGGGAGCATCTCGAGCCGCTCTACGCGCCTGCTCCAGGAACGGGCCGTCGACAGCGTCGACGGCCTCGAGCAGCTGCTGCTCGACCGCAGCGAGCTCGACGCCGCGGCGAGCGAAGGCCGCACGCGAACCTCTACATCGCGATGACCTGCCACACCGACGACGAGCCGGCGAAGGCCGCGTACCTGCGCTTCGTCGAGCAGGTCGAGCCGAAGCTCAAGGAAGACGGCTTCGAGCTCGACCGCAAGATCGTCGGACTCGCCCGCGGCGCGGACGCTCGACCAGCGAGCGCTACGGCGTGCTGCTGCGCGACCTGCGGGCCGACGTCGAGCTCTTCCGCCCGGAGAACATCCCGCTGCAGACCGAAGAGACCAAGCTCGACCAGCAGTACAGCGAGATCCGCGGCGCGATGACCGTCGAGTTCGACGGGCAAGGAGCAGACGCTGCCGCAGATGGCGACGCTACCTGGAGAAGACCGACCGCTCGGTGCGCGAGGCCGCGTGGCGCCTCGTCGCGGAGCGGCAGCACCGGGACCACGACCGCGATCGACCGAGATCTTCGACCGCATGATCGAGCTGCGGCGCCAGATCGCCGCCAACGCCGGGTTCGACAACTACCGCGACTACATGTTCAAGAAGAAGCACCGCTTCGACTACACGCCCGAGGACTGCGAGGCGTTCCACGCGGGGCCGAAGAAGTCTGCGTGCCGGTCTGCCGCGCGCTGCACGCGCGAGCGGGCGGACCGCCCTCGGCGTGGATCCGCTGCGCCCCTGGGACCTGCCGGTCGACGTCAAGGGTCGCCCGCCCGCTGCAACCGTTCGACGGCGCCGACGAGCTCGTCGACAAGACCTCGCGGCTCTTCCACCGGATGGACGAGCCGCTGGGCAAGCTCTTCGACGCGATGCGCACGGGCGAGAGCCTCGATCTCGAGTCGCGCAAGGGCAAGGCCCCCGGCGGCTACCAGTACCAGCGAGACCGCTCGCGAACGACCTTCATCTTCATGAACGCGGCCGGCCTGCAGCGCGATCTGGAGACGATGGTGCACGAGGCCGGTCACGCGTTCCACTCGATGCTCTGCCGTCACGATCCGCTGCTGCACTACCGCCACAGCCCGATCGAGTTCGCCGAGGTCGCGTCGATGGGCATGGAGATGCTCGCCTATCCCTATCTCGACGAGTTCTACGACGAGGAGGAGGCGGCCCGGGCCAAGCGCCACCACCTCGAGGATGTCGCCGAGCTGCTCCCCTGGATCGCCACGATCGACGCGTTCCAGCACTGGCTCTACACGCACCCGAACCACACGCGCGAAGAGCGCACGCAGTACTGGCTCGAGCTGGACGATCGCTTCGGCGCCGCGGTGAGCTGGGACGGGCTGGAGCCGTACCGCGCACAGTCCTGGCAGCGTCAGCTCCACCTCTTCAGCGTGCCGTTCTACTACATCGAGTACGGCATCGCCCAGCTCGGCGCCCTGCAGCTCTGGCTCCGGTCGCTCGACCGACCGCAACGAGGCGCTGCGAGCGATACAAGTCCGCCCTCGCCCTCGGCGGCTCGCGCCCGCTCCCGGAGCTCTTCCAGGCCGCCGGTCTCGAGTTCGACTTCGGGCCGCAGAGCATGAAGCGTCTGATGGACGAGGTCCAGGAGCAGCTCGAGCACCTGCCGGCGTGAACACGCCACGCCTGCCATGGATCACGCCTCCCGCGCTGCGCATCACCGACCTGAAGTTCCGCTACCCGAAGGACCGGCGTGCGAGCAGACGGCGTCTGGGTGGTGGACATCCCGCCGCTCCAGCTGGACCGAGGCGAACAGCTGCTGCTCACCGCCCGATCGGGCCACGGCAAGAGCACGCTCCTGCACCTGATCTGCGGGCTGCTCGATCCGACGGAGGGCCACATTGGCGTCGACGGCACGGCGATCCACACGCTGCACGGCGCGAAGCGCGACCTCTTTCGCGGTCGCACGATCGGCATGATCTTCCAGAGCTTCAACCTGCTGCACGGTTTCAGCGCCGTCGAGAACGTCATGACCGCCATGATGTTCTCGAGCATCCCGCCGCGCGAGCACCACGCCCGAGCCCTCGAGCTGCTGCGCCAGCTGGGCATCGACGAACCCGCGTCGCGACCGACCGAAATGAGCATCGGCCAGCAGCAGCGGGTGGCCGTGGCCCGCGCCGTCGTCTGCGATCCCGTGCTCGTCCTGGCCGATGAGCCGACGGCGAGCCTCGACCCGGAGAACGCCGCGATCGCCATGGAGCTGATTCAGCGCACGTGCCTCGAGCAGCAGGCGGCGCTGCTCTGCGTCAGCCACGATCCGGCGATGATCGAGCGGTTCGAACGCCGGGCAGCCCTCGAGGAACTGGCGTCGGCAGCGCGAGTCCCGGCGGCGCACGAGTCCAAATAATCGGCACTCCGGAGGGCTCGACGACCATGGCCATGACCGACTTCACCGTGATCCGTCGCAGCCTGACCGCGCGGGCGTTCTCCACCGTGGTCACGATCCTGATGGTCGCCACCGCCGTCGGGCTGATGCTCGTGCTCCTGAGCATGCGCGATTCGAGCCGCCGCGCGTTCCAGCGCGGCTCGGGCAACATGCACCTGCTCGTCAGCCGGGACGCGAGCCCGCTCGAGTCGGTCCTCAACGGAGTCTTCTACGCGAACTCGCCGCGGCAGCCGATCCCCTGGAGCAAATACGAAGAGATCGCGCGGTCGTTTCCCCTCGAGTACGCGATTCCCATCCAGCTCGGCGACAGCTACCGCGGCTTCCCGGTGCTGGCCACGACCGCGGCGTTCTTCGAGCAGTACCAGCCCGATGTCGAAACGCCGTGGTCGTTCAAGGCCGGACACGAACTCGACGGCGAGCCCTTTCAGGTCGTGATCGGATCCGAGACCGCGAAGGCCACCGGGCTGACGCTGGGCGACCGCGTCTATCTGGCCCACGGCCACGGCCGCACGAGTGACGAGACCGGCACCGCGCCGGCCGCGACGAATCACGTTCAGGGCGATGTCGAGCATGAAGCGCACGACGATGACCATGATCACGACCATGATCATGACCATGCCGACGGTGCCGACGCGCAAGGCGATCACGTGCACGAGCCGGAGGGCGCGGCGCACGTCCATCGCGACTTCCCCTTCACCGTCGTCGGAATCCTCGACCCCACCGGTGGTCCGCACGACCGAGCCCTCTTCGCCGATCTCGAATCAGCGTGGGTCATCCACGCGCACGACCGCCGCGTTCGCGAATCGGCGGAGGTTCACGAGACGACCGCGGAGGATCTGCGGGATGACGACCGCCTCATCACGGGCATCTACCTGCGGGTGAAGACGCGCGAAGGCGCGATGATGTCCGGCGCGCAGCAGCAAGTCTTCGATCAGCTGCGCCGCGATCCGTCGGTGACCGTGGCGTCTCCGGTCCAGCAGATCGACAACCTCTTCAAGATCGTCGCCAACGTCGATCAGATCTTTCTCGGCCTCGCCGCGGTGGTCATGATCTCCAGCGGAATCGCGATCATGCTCGCGCTGTACAACTCGATGGAGCAGCGGCGGCGGCAGATCGCCGTGCTTCGCGTGCTGGGGTGCAGCCGCCGCCGCGTGTTCGGCCTCATCGTCACCGAGTCGGCAATCATCGGCCTCGCGGGCACGGTGCTGGGCGTGCTGCTGGCGTTCCTCGGGGCCATCGCCGTCGCGGTGGTGCTGAAGGACCGGCTCGGGCTGGTCATCGAGCCACAGCTACCGTTGACCGCGATTGCGGCCGTCGCCGTGGCCACGATCGCTCTTTCTTCGCTGGCGGGCCTGGTTCCCGGCGTGGCCGCGTACCGCACGGCCGTCGCCCGGAATCTGCGCCCCCTCGGGTGATGGGCTCCGCTACGATCGATCCATGAAGATCTTCTGGTCCATTCTCGCGCTGCTGACGCTCGTGGCGCTGGGCCTCATCGTTGTCGGGGGCGACTCGAGCGGGCCGCTTCCACAGGCGGTGGCACCCAATCCACTCGCGGACGTCCCGGCAAACGACGCGCCGCGCGATCCGGAAGCGCGCGAGCTGGGCGCCGCGCCGATCCGTGAGGACGAGCGAAGGGCCGACCTGCCGCCGGCGCCAACCGAAGCGACCGTACCGACCGACCCCGCGCCGGCGATCGTCAGCCACAGCGGGATGGATCTGGCGGCGCGCGTCGCCCCGTCAACGCCGCAGGACGAGCCGGTCGATGAAGCCATGGAGGCCCTGGTCTCGGAGCTCATCGCCTCCGCGGACCAGCGGAGAGAACAGAGCCAGCCCCCGCCGGCGACCGCTCAGGCGCCGGCCGCGCCGGACGCCAATGCGCCGAACGCCAACGCGCCGGTCGAGGAATCATCCTCCTCACCCGCCGCTGCGGAAGATGACGTCGAGGTCGATGCGCCGGCCGATGGCAAGACCGCCGTCAAGATCGTCAGGCAGGACGACGGCACGAGCCTGATCGACGATCGCTTCGTGGTGGGCGGATCGGGAACGAAGGACGATCCCTACCGCCTCACGTGGGAGCTTCTGGTCTCGGCGTCGCAGACCTTCCGTCCCCGCTCGGGACAGATGGAGATCCCCGCACGCATCCAGATGTTCGACGGGACCTACGTCAAGCTCACCGGATACCTGGCGTTCCCGCTGGCGTCGCAGACGATCAAGGAGGCGCTGGCCATGCTCAATCAGTGGGACGGCTGCTGCGTCGGCGTGCCACCGTCTCCCTATGACGCGGTCGAGGTGACGCTGGCAACGCCCGTCGATCTGCAGCACGGCCACTACGCGTCCTTCGGCTCGGTGCAGGGCAAGTTCAAGATCGACCCCTACCTCGTCAACAACTGGCTGGTCGGCCTCTACGTAATGGAGGACGCGACGATGGAAATTGGGTTCTGACGCGCCCGCCGACTCCGCGTCATCGCGCAGGCGAACGGTGCATGAAATGCACCGTGAGCGGCGCCGGACGTTCATGGTTCATTGCATGCATCGAACCGCCGCAACCGGCGCCGGCCGCGCAAGCGTCGGCAGGTCAAGCTCCCGCGGCAGGAGGCCGCGGGTGCGTTGGTGTTTGCGCGTAACGCGAGCCGGCATGGAGGCCGGCGGTTTTCCAAAGCCCGCGGCCCGGAGGGCCGCTATAACCAAGCCCATCCCACACCGGAACTTCCACAGGCGAGCCGGCAGGAAGCCGGCGGGTCTGAGAAACGCCGGACCAACGAGGGGCGAGCCGCAGGAGGCGGCGACGCCGCAACAACACCTCACACCGCGCACCAACCCAAAGAACTTCTCAAGACCAGCCGCATGGATGCGGCGACGGCTCCACCACCCACCGAACGTCCAACGCCCGTTCGCGCACCCCCATCGACACTCCCAAGCGCGTTTGCACCACCCCCCGACAGGAGCAACCCTCGACCGCCCAACCATCGGCAGCGCGGGCGCCGGACGTTCATGGTGCACTTCATTTCATGAACCCTCCCAATCGTCTTCCTCTCTTCGCCGATCCATGAACAGGTCGGAGTCACGACCGAAATCGAAGCCTCCCCCGTCTCCGCCTCGGTCCCGCAGCACCGAGAAGCAGGATCACTGAAATGAGCGCCGACGGCGCGGGAACGCCGAAGTAGAGATTGTCGATGACGACCTGGTCCCCTGGGTCCCAGATGAGGACCTCGTTGAAGGGCTCGGTCGAGACGA
This sequence comes from uncultured Planctomycetota bacterium, assembly GCA_963697235.1. GTDB lineage: Bacteria > Planctomycetota > Phycisphaerae > Phycisphaerales > SM1A02 > CAVONJ01. Next base: position 244,063 of record CAVONJ010000009.1, on the reverse strand, counting down.
GGCCGGCGAAGGCGAACTGTCAAGTCCAAGGGGCGTCGAACGTCGTCGCGGTCTCGAAGACCAGCTCGCCGTCCAAGAGCAAGGTGAAACCGACCTCCCCCGGATAGTCAACGGCAATCCAGAGCTGTGGCTCGATGAACTCGAACGAGATGTCGCCAAAGCCGTTGCCGAGGAGCCCGCCGCCGTCCGGCCAGAATCGGGCTCTCCGAAGCGAAGTTCGCACCAGGGGTGAACAGGACGCCGAGGTCGGCGTACTCATCGGTCACCTCGGAGTCGTCCGGCGAACCCGACGAAGTCGACCGTGGAGAAGCCGCGAACAGCCTCGATCCACGCGTCAGCCATCGGTGAAGCTGAGCACATCGGCGCGACTGGATCGTGCAAGACCAGCTATCGCCACCGTGGCGACCACGATCTGCATCATGATCATTCTCTCTCGGCTCATCGAGGATGCTCCTCATATCTGCGGTCGGTGAACACGAAACAACGGTTGGAGACGAGTCCCGTACCCGGGCGTTGCTGAGAACGCCCGGGCGGGCCATTGGTTGCAGAGTCAATGCACTTGCGGCGTGTACGGGTCGGGACCGGAACAGCTGTGGCCCAGACAGGGGTTGCAGCTGGTCAGGTAGTGCGCCATCCAGCAGCGATAGTTCTCGTTCTGGATGTTGGTCAGGAACAGCACCAGATCGACTGGACTGAGGCCCGCCGCGACGAGCGTCTGGAGCATTGATCCCGATGCCATGGCGCTGCTGCTGCTGCCGGGACACGGTCCCCAGTTCGTGTTCACGGCCACGAGGTCCGTCACATCGACGACGCAGTTGCGGTCGATGTCGGCGGTGCACTCGAGCTCGCAGATTCCCCACTGGTTGATGACGCCCACGAGATCGTTGACGTCCACGACACCGTCGGGAATACCGCTGGGCCCGGTGAAGTCGGCCGGACAAGCCGGCTCTTCGTAGGGACGCAGAACGAACAAATGCTGCATGGGGTCTCCCGACTGGTCGGTCTTCAATCCCGAGGCGACGATCCAGCCGTCGTTGTTCACGTCCCAGGCGAACTCGTAGTCCCAGTCCTCGTCAGTACAGCCGTCCAAAGTCACGACAGGATTCCCGGACCAGTTCGATGGCGAGCCTTCGTTCTGCCAGAGCCATGCGTCGTCGTTCGTCTCATTCCATCCCACCACCTTCGGTGCGGGTTCGTCGTTGATGGCCTCCGCCCAGCCAAGACCGCAAGCGGCACGGTGCTGCTGCTGATGTCAATCGCGCTCGCGAACTTGGACTCCCAGTAGACAGCGCGTTGGCGACAGCCCAAGCCGCCAAAGGGTTCCATCGCCCAGCCGACGAGGCGCCCGTCGCAGGTTCGCCCCGCGGCACGAGGAGTCTCTGAGCTGCGTCCCTACATCAAGATCATCAATCGGCGATCCGTTCAGTGTCGGGATCGACCACACGAGGCTGTTGAGGAGTCCAGGCGGTTCCGCAGTCCCCCATCTCACCAAGGAGGCAGGATGACGCTCCGGAATCGTTCGATTGGTATTCTGACCGACGATCAGCAGCTCATCCGTGCCACCGCTTCCGTCGTACACGATGTCCATCGCGGTCGTGCCGCGAGCGCAGAGATCGGTGTTCAGCTTGATTGGCGAGCCGATCAGACATGATCCAGAGTCGGTGACCTCGACGGTGTAGGACCAGAGGTACACCGCTGGAAACCCATTTCCATCACAGAATCGGTCGCACTCGTCATCCTGCGACGTCGCGCAGACGATGAGTGTCGGCTGGGATGCCGACGGCTCGGTCACCGAGATCGCGCGACTCCAGGAGGTGCCCGCGAGTGAGCCCAACACGCATGCCGAGTTGCTCGGATTGTTACCGAGATCCCACAGTACCGCGTCGCCGACGGATTCTACGGCCTCCTCGCCACCCTGCGGAATGTTGCTGACGCCATCCTGCTGGCCGACGACGATCCCGTCGTCGTTGATGTCATACGCGGCGCTGGGCTGGGTCGCCGGCAGGGCGTAGAGACCCGCGGGCAGGCCGTAGTTGGCCTGGGGCAGCCAGACCTTCGCCTTCGCGACGCCATTCTCGACCGCGAAGAAGGCCACCTCGCCATGATTGTTGATGCGGAAGGACGCGCCGCGCGACTTGAGCCGGTCACCGCTCAGGAGGACCAGCCCCGGATCGAAGCCAAGCTCACCGAGGTCGATCACTTCGTAGGCGGGTGCTTGAGCGAAGGCAGCGGCAGCACCCCAGAGCAAGCTGCTCCCCGCTAGAGAGAGAGAGAGAGAGAGAGAGAGAGAGAGAGAGAAGGCTGTTTTCATGGCGTGCCCTTTCATCCTAACGAGAGGTTCGAGCCAAGGCACCCCTGTGGTGCCGGCTTCATCGAAGAACGTACCTCGCTCGGGGTCCGGTAAGCGGAGAAGGGGTGGTTTCACCTTCGCGGTCCGCTTCATCCGCATCGAACCGACTTCGCGCCGCGGGGGCACCGGTGATCGATCGCAGATCGTCGAGAACGACTTGCCGGTCCTCGGCATCGGTGACGTGCTCTGCGGCTTCCAGGCCGAGGGCGAGGTACTTCTGCGACTGTTCGGAATCCCCCGCGACCGCGTGGCGCGCGGGCGAGGGCCTCGTACGCCGCGGCGATGTCGAAGCCGCCGATGCCGTTCTTCTCGCAGATCTCCAGACACCGTTGGGCGTGGTGCACCGCGCAAGGCCAGCCGAGCACCGAGTAGACCCGCGAGACCTGCCATTCGCCGCGAGCCTTGTTGACCGGCTTGCCCACCACACCCCAGTGGTAGCGCGAGGCGTGGGCCGCGTGGATGATCTCGTCCTCCTCGTCCGCCGTCCGCTTCGGCTTCTCGAGAAGCTCCCACACTCGATTGAAGAGCGTTCGAGCGAAGTGACGGTGGAAATCTTCCATCGTCCGGGGAGTCTGTTCCGCCATCGTGCCGCCTTTCGTGAAGGTCCAACAGTCTACCGCAGACCGCCGCCGGCGTCCGGCCTCCCCTACCATCTGAACCATGTCCGAACGCAGCGGCGAACCACGACTCGATCCCGGCTCCGAATCGGGCTCCGAACACGCTGTCCACACGGGCGATCACCTGTCCGATGAGGACTTCCGCCGCTACGGCTATCGCGTGATCGACTGGATCATCGACTACCACCGGCGCGTCGAGTCGCTGCCGGTTCTCTGTCCGCTGCAACCGGGCGAGGTCATGGACAAGCTGCCGGCCTCGCCGCCGGCCGGGCCAGAGCCCTTCGAGCGGGTGCTGCGCGACGTCGAAGAGATCATCATGCCGGGACTCACCCACTGGCAGTCGCCGAACTTCTTCGGCTTCTTCCCCGCCAACGTGAGCGGCCCCGCCATCTTGGGCGAGCTGCTCAGCGCGGGCCTGGGCGTGCAGGGCATGCTGTGGACGACGAGCCCCGCGTGCACGGAATTGGAGACCCGGGTGCTCGACTGGCTCGTCGAAGCCCTCGACCTGCCCGGGAAGTTCCGCTCCACCGCGGCCGGCGGGGGCGTGATCCAGGACACCGCCTCGAGCGCCATCCTCTGTGCGCTGCTGGCCGCGCGGGAGCGGGCGAGCGATTTCGCGGTCAACGCCCACGGCATCGACCGTCCGTTCACCGTCTACACCTCGAACCAGGCGCACTCCGCGGTCGAGAAGGCGGTCAAGATCGCGGGCATCGGGCGCGAGAACCTGCGGCTGATTGAGGTCGACTCGCGATTCGCGATGGATCCCGCCGCGCTCGAAGCCGCGATCAGCGCGGATCGCGGCGCCGGGCGCACGCCGTGCCTGGTCTCCGCCACCGTGGGCACGACCTCCTCGAACGGTCTCGATCCAATTCGCGTCATCGGCGAGATCTGCCGGCGGTTCGACGTCTGGCTGCACGTGGACGGAGCCATGAGCGGCACCGCCGCCCTCTGCCCAGAGTTCCGCTTCATCCACGACGGTCTCGAGCACGCCGACAGCTACTGCTTCAATCCTCACAAGTGGATGCTGACGAACTTCGACTGCGACTGCTTCTACGTCGCCGATCGCGCCGCCCTCATCCGCACGCTGCAGATCACGCCGGAATACCTGCGCAACAGCGCCTCGGAGCAGAGCGAGGTCTTCGACTACCGCGACTGGCACGTTCCGCTCGGCCGCCGCTTCCGCTCGCTCAAGCTCTGGTTCGTCATGCGCCACTACGGTGTGCAGGGGCTCCAGCGCCACGTGCGCAAGCACGTCGCTTGGCGCAGCGCTTCGCCGAGCGCGTCGACAACGATCCCCACCTCGAACTCGCCACCCCGCCGCCGCTCAACCTGGTGTGCTTCCGCCATCGCGATGGCGACGAGGCGAGCGAGACGCTGCTCGAGCGGCTGAACCGCTCTGGCAAGCTCTACCTCACGCACACGCGGCTGGCCGACCGCTTCACGTTGCGTTTCTGCGTGGGACAAACCCACACCGAGGCGCATCACGTGGACCAGGCGTGGGCGAACGATCCGAGATCTCGCGGCAGTCCTCCAGAACGAGATCGACGGGCGAGCCAAGGCGTCCGATCGTTCGGACGCGATTCCCCGATGAAGCGCCTGGTCATCTTCGACATCGACGGAACGCTCACGACGACGATGACGCTCGATACCGAGGTCTTCTTCGCCGCCGTGCGCGAGATCCTCGACATCGAACAGATCGACACCGACTGGTCGACGTACCGGGACGTCACCGATGTCGGCGTCACGACTGAACTCATCGAGCGGCGTCACGGCCGCCCCGCCGACCCGCACGAGATCGACGCCGTCCGCCGCCGCTTCGTCGCACTCCTCGACGAGGCGATTGCGACTGCACCCCGAGCAGTGCCGTCCGGTAGCGGGCGCGGCCGAGATCCTCGCCGTGCTCCGAACGCACGCCGACTTCAGATGCGCGATCGCCACCGGCGCATGGCGTGAGTCGGCCCTGATCAAGATCCACTGCGCGGGGCTCGCCATCGACGGCCTGCCCCTGACCACGACCGAGGACGCGCCGCAGCGCGAGGTCATCCTGGAAATCGCCGCGGACCGCGCACGGGCGCTCTACGAACTTCCCGAGGCCACCGAATGCGTGCTCGTCGGCGACGGCGTCTGGGACGTGCGGGCGGCGCGGCGGGTCGGCTTCGCCTTCATCGGGGTGGGCGCCGGTGAGGAAGCCCGGAAGCTCAGCGCCGCCGGCGCGTCCCTCGTGATCGGGGACTACACGGACGTCGATCAGGTGCTGACCCTGCTGCGAACGGCACCCGCGCGTCCGGCGCGACCGGTTCCCTGAGGTGGCCGCCCGTACAATCCCCACCATGAAGAAGCCCACCGCAGGAGGAGGATGGCCCTCGGTCTGGTACGCCTTCGCCAAGGCTCGCCGCGCGGGGGGACTGTGGCGGCTGTACAAGGCTCTGCGGCGGCCGAACACGTGCAAGACGTGCGCGGTGGGCATGGGCGGGCAGCGCGGCGGCATGGTCAACGAGGCCGGACGCTATCCCGAGGTGTGCAAGAAGTCGATCCAGGCGATGGTCGCGGACCTCGGGGGGGCGGTGCACCGCAACTTCTTCGACGACTTCAGCCTGGAGAAGCTGCGCGGGTTCTCCTCGCGCGAGCTCGAAGCGGCCGGACGGCTCGTCCAGCCGCTCTGCGCCGGACCGCTGGACAGTCACTATCGTCCGATCAGCTGGGAGGACGCGCTCGAGCGCATCGCCGCGAAGCTGCAGAAGACGGATCCCGACGAACGCCTTCTTCTACCTGAGCGGACGCTCGTCCAACGAGGCGGGATTTCTCCACCAGTTGGTCGCGCGGCTCTACGGAACCAATCACGTCAGCAACTGCTCCTTCTACTGCCACCAGGCCTCCGGCGTGGGCTTGAGCTCGATCACCGGCTCGGGCACGGCCACGGTGCAGCTCGAAGACATCGAGCACTGCGACCTGATCTTCCTGCTCGGCGCCAACCCGGCCTCCAACCATCCCCGGCTCATGCGCTCGCTGATCGACCTGCAGCCGCCGAGGCGGGAAGATCGTCGTCGTGAACCCGCTCCGGGAGATCGGTCTGGTTCGATTCAAGGTTCCCTCGGACGCTCGCAGCCTCGTCTTCGGATCGAAGATCGCCGACGAGTACGTGCAGCCGCACATCGGCGGCGACGCGGCGTTTCTCTGCGGCGTCGCGAAAGCGGTGCTGGAGCGGGGCGCCATCGACGAGTCGTTCCTGGCCGAGCACGCCGAGGGATGGAGCGCCTGCGCGATCATCTGCAGCGACTGTCGTTCGAAGGGATCGAGCGGCGCAGCGGCGTCGAGCGCGTCGAGCATCGAGCGCATCGCCGAGCTCTACGCGAATTCGCAGCGGACGATCTTCTGCTGGGCGATGGGTCTCACGCACCACGCCCACGGCGTGCAGAACGTGCAGGCCATCGGCAACCTCGCGCTGCTGCGCGGCATGCTCGGGCGGCCCGGCTGCGGCCTGCTTCCCCTGCGCGGCCACTCCAACGTGCAGGGCATCGGATCGATGGGCGTCACGCCGAAGCTGAAGCCCGCGTGTCGCCGCGCGGATGGAGGAGGTCTTCGGCATCACGCTGCCCCGAACCGAAGGTCTCGACACGCTCCGCTGTCTCGAAGCGGCGGCCGCCGGCGACATGCGCTTCGCGTGGTGCCTCGGCGGCAACCTGTACGGGGCCAGCCCGGACTCGACCTTCGCGGCCTCGGCCTTCGCGAAGATCGACACCGTCGTCTACCTGAGCACGACGCTGAACACCGGCCACGCCTGGGGCGCGGGCAGGAGACGATCGTCCTCCCCGTCCTTGCCCGCGACGAAGAGCCGCAGCCGACCACGCAGGAGTCGATGTTCAACTACGTGCGGATGAGCGACGGCGGCCCGGCCCGGCACTCCGGACCGCGCAGCGAGGTCGACGTGATCGCTTCCCTTGCCGAGGCGGTGCTCGGCCCGAACGCGCCGGTCGACGTCGCGGGGCTCCGACAGCACGCCACCATCCGCGCCGCGATTGCCAAGATCATCCCGGGCTACGAAGCGATCGGCGAGATCGATCGCACCCGGCAGGAGTTCCAGATCGGCGGTCGGACTCTGCACGAGCCGACGCTTCCCGCACCGAGGACGGCCGGGCCCACTGTCACGTGATCGAGCTGCCCGAGCTGCAGGGCGAGGGCCACGGGCAGCTGCGACTGATGACCGTGCGCTCCGAGGGCCAGTTCAACACCGTGGTCTACGAAGACGAGGACGTCTACCGCGGCCAGGAGCGCCGCGACGTCGTGATGATGAACGAGCAAGACATCGCCGAGCGCGGTCTCCGCATCGATCAGGAGGTCACGGTGAAGAGCGCGGCCGGTGCGCTGGCCGGCGTGCGGGTCAGAACCGCCGCGATTCCGCAGGGCAACGCGGTCATGTACTTCCCCGAGGCGAACACGCTGGTCCCGACCGAGGTGGACGCCCGCTCGCGCACGCCGGTCTTCAAGAGCGTGCCGATCGAGATCCTCGCCGCCGGGCAATCATCCGGCGAATGAACCTTCTGCGACAAACGTCTCGGTGCCGCTCTCGCGATGAAGCTCATGAGCGACCCGGGCTCAGGCGCCGAAGATCCTCCGGCGTGTTGACGTTCTGCAGCTCGTGCGCCGAGGAGCGCGGCGCTGACACGATCTCCAGGTCGAGCGCGTCCAGCAGCTCATGCACGGCGCGGTGGCCGGCATCGAGCTGCCGGCGCAGCGGCGGCAGCGCCGCGGCCGAGAGTCGAATGGGAAGCGGCCGGGGTCGCGGCTCGTCCTCGATTCGAAGCACGGTGCCGTGCGCTTCCGTCGAGACGGTCAGGGCCGCGAGCATCGACGTGGTGACGAGGGGCATATCGCAGGGGCAGATCAGATAGTGCTCGTCCAGACCGCTGGCCAGCAGGGCTTCGATCCCGCCCAGCGGTCCCTGGTCGAGCCGCAGGTCCGGGACGCTCGCCCATCCGGCGGGAGGCGATTCGGTCGCCCCCACGAGCACGACCGGCGAACAGATCGCGGACATCGCGTCGGCGACACACTCCAGCATCGTGCGGCCCTCGGCGAGTCTGATGGCGTGCTTGCTCCGGCCCATGCGCCGGCTGCGGCCCCCGATCAGGATGGCGCCGGCGTGGCCCCATGGTGTCGTGTCAAGCGTTTCGCGTCGGCGATCCACGGGTGGTCACGCCGAGGCCGCGGGGATGGGCGGCCCGGCGTCGGCCGCGTCTTCGCGGCGCTCGACCGGAAGCACGCGCACGGTCTCGCCCGCCGCGACGGCACCGCCCCGGATCACCCGCGCGTAGAACCCGCACCGGTTGCGGATCGCGGTCTTCAAACGGGGATCGATCGCATCCAGCACGTAGCAGGGCTGGCGGCGCTTGGACAGCTCGAGCAGGGTGCCTCCGCTGAGCTCCAGCCGGTCGCCCACGGCAAGTTCGTCCACGCTCAGCCCGCGCACGGTCAGATTCTCTCCGGTCGCTCCGGGAAAGACGTCGAAGCCCTCCGCCTCGAGGTCCTCCAGATCTTCCATGTCGATGACGCTGATCGCCTGCAGGGGCGTGCGGTGCTTCTCGTGATCGTGAGCGTCGCCGAGCAGCCCCGCCTCGGTGACCTGCCCGCGCTCGATCGGCCGCTTGGGAATGCCTCCGGAGGAGCGGTTGACGGAGATCACCCTCGGTGCGCTCATGAGAAAAGATGATAGGCTGAATCGCCGGCGGCGATCACCATGGGGGCCGGCGACGAGGCGCCACGATGGAACAGACCCTTCAGGGCAAAACGGCACTGGTGTGCGGATCGACACGCGGAATCGGCCGGGCGTGCGCCGTCGAGTTCGCGCAGCGCGGCGCCTCGGTCACGCTCGTGGCGCGGGACCAGACCGCGCTGGCGGTGATGCGCGACGAGCTTCCCCGGTCGCGCGATCAGCGGCACGAGTTCATCGCGGCTGACTTCGACGACTGGCGCGTGCTGCAGGAGCGGGTGGCCGAGCATGTCGCCGCCCGCGGGCAGATCGAGATCCTCCTGAACAACAGCGGCGGTCCGGCGGCCGGACCGGCCTTCGAAGCCGCTCCGGAACAGTTCCTGGCCGCCTTCAACCGTCACCTCCTCGCCAGCCAAGTGCTCGTGCAGGCCGTGCTCCCGGGCATGCGTCGCGCCGGCTACGGCCGCATCATCAACATCATCTCGACGTCGGTGGTCACGCCGATCAAGGGGCTGGGGGTCTCCAACACGATCCGCGGCGCGGTCGCCAACTGGGCGCGGACGCTTGCCAGCGAGCTGGGACCCTTCGGCGTCACCGTCAACAACATCCTGCCCGGTTATACAGCGACGCAGCGGCTGGCGGAGCTCTTCCGCGGCAAGGCGAGCCGCCTGGGCGTGACGCCCGAGGAGGTCGAAGCGCAGGCGGTGGCCGGCATTCCCGCGGGCCGGCTGGGCAAGCCGGAGGAGATCGCGGCCGTGGTCGGATTCCTCGCCTCCCCTGCCGCGCAGTACGTCAACGGCGTGAACCTGCCCGTCGACGGAGGTCGGCTGGCGGCGCAATAGACTGTGAATCGGCCGGGAATTACCGGACGGCGACCAGAGCGTCCGGATGAATGGACGGGAACTGCTCGTCGTGCCGAGGATCGTCTGAGATGCGAGACTCATTCCTGCCGATGACCGTTGCCCGTCTCGTCCTGGTGGTTCTGGCGGTGGGCGCGACCACGGCCGCCCAAGTCGGCCCCGCCGAAGTTCCCATGGAGTCGCTGCGGCCGGTCGATCAGAACGTGGGCGACCGCAACGTACTCTCCACCAGCCTGCGGCTCATGAAGACGGACCTGCGCCACCCGCTGGGATTCTCGGAGGTCTTCCCCACCCCGGACGGCGAACGGCTGATGCGCGTCGACGGCGCCCTGTACGCCGTGTTCCCCCACTCGCTCTACCAGAAGTTCAGCGTCGACAGGGGCCGCCGCCAGATCACGCTTCCGATGGTTCCTCCCGACACGACGTTCTACATCGGGCAGCTGGACGCCACGCCGAAGGAGGGCGTCGATCCACGACCATCCTCGGCCACCGGCCCCGAGTTCCGAATCGAGAAGCGAATCGCCACGCAGGCGCCGCCCGTGCATCCGACGTCCACCCGGCTGTCAGCCACCGATCGGCTGTCGGCCACCGATCGGGCGTCAGCCAAGACGGACGGTGCTGCCGAGAGGCACTACCGACGGCCGCGGCTCCGTTCGCCCGTCACCGCGACGACGATCGCCAATGATGCCGACTATCGCGTTCGCCGTCTGCGTGCGCTGATGGAGCAGGCGGCAGCGCCACCGCGTCGAATCGTGGACGGAAGCGACGACCCGACCGGCCGCGAGTGATCGAGACCCTGTCGGTTCGACTCGGCGTCGCGTTCATCCGAGCGGCGAAGGCGCCCGGGCGAACAAGTGGATTTGGGGGCCGGATCGCGCTCACGCCGCCCGCGGACGATCGTCGTCCTCGTCGTCGAAATAGCCCAGGCAGTTCAGCTCCCGCGCCAGGTCCTTGATCTTGCGGCTCATGGATTCGACGGCGGCGATGGCGTCGTCGAACATCGGCTCGACCGGCGGGCGATCCCGCTCCTGACTTCCGCTGGACTTCCCGCCCTTTCTCTGGCGTCCGGATCGAAAGTGAATCGCGTCACGACCAGACTCGGTCAGCTTGAATGGGCTGGTGGTCATCGCCCTCCCTCCTCACGGCGAGGCCGGGCAGCGCAGCGCCGCTCGTCCCGCCATCTCCGCGATCGACCGATTCCTTTCTCAGGATTGGCCAGAGCACCTCGCGGTCGCGCGGCCGACCGGCGCCGCCCGCAAGCTCCGACCAGAGTGTCAGCGCTCTCGGACCAACCGCGTGAGACGCCGCAGCGCTTCTACACCTCGTTGAGGGCCGCAGCGTCCTCTTCGAACAGCCGCTTGGCTCGAATCAGTCGGAGGTAGAAGGCCCCGACGACGAGCAGGCTGAGGACGGAGAACGCCACGAAGGCCTGGATGGCCCGCATCGGCCGGTGGTCGGCGATCGGAACCGGATTCAGGGCCGCGTAGCGGACGACACCGTCCTGCTTGCGCTCGTTCACTGCGCCGGCCCGCAGGTGATCGCCGCGCTTCGCGCCTGGAACTTCGATTCCGCCGCGAGCGTTGAGGCAATCACATCGAGCACGGCCAGCGTTTCGTCGGGATCCGACCCCGCCAGCGAGATCGTCACCCGGTCGGGCTCGGACTGATCGACGGACATGGATTCCGTGAGTCGCGCGGTCACTGCTTCGGTGGTCTGGTACTGGTCGAGGCGCCGGTCAGAAGGCGCTTGGCGATCTGCGCGTGGAAGCGCGTATCGCCGAGGAGCTCGACGGTCGACTGCTGCCACCGCGCGAGCGCGTCCTCCGTGACCGGCTCGCCGTTGCCGGGCGTCGCCTCCATCGTCACGATCGCCGCCCGCGTGGGCGCGAAGAGGACGTTCGCGGCAATCCAGCTTCCGATACCGTTGAGGATCAGCAGGATGACGAGCCAGCAAACGCTCATGAGGGCTCGCGGCGCCGCCCACTTCTTGATCATCCGACCCTCGGTCGCGGCCAGCATGCGCCGCACCTCGTCCATCTGGACCCGCTCCTGACGGAGTCGGCGGACCTCCTGCGCGAGAATCTTCGGACACCATCGCCGCCGTCGCCACCCGGCGCTCCTTCTGCAGCCGCTTGCGAATTCGGTCCAGACGCTCGCGACGTCGTTGCACGTGTTCAAAGAGCTTCGCCGAACCCTGGTCCGCGCCGGCCGACGTGATCGCCGGCGTTCCGGCCCTGCGTGCAACCTCCGATTTCGCGCGACGCAGCTCCTTCTCCAGCCGCTCGATTCGCTGCTCCAGCTGCTCCCGCTCCAGTTCGGACCGGGTGCGCGCGTTCTCCTGCTGCTGCTGCGCCGAACCGATTCGAGCGACGTACTCCTCGAGCTGTCGCTTGCTCTCGGCCGCCGCAAGCTGAGCCTGATCCAGATCCAGCCGAAGCCGGTCGTTCGTCTCCGTGAGCTCGCCATTGCGCAGCTCGAGCTCGGCGACGTTGGTCTGATCGCCGCGCTGTCCGCGGGCTTGATGCAGCGCCTCGGTCAGCTCGCGAATCCGCTGATCCTTGCGTCGCAGCTCCTCCAGGTTGCCGCTCAGCTTGGCCTCCGCCAGCTGCTTCGTGAGGCTCTCGATCTCCTGACGCTGCTGCTGCGCCGTGGCGATGGCCGCCGCCCCCCGCTCGAGCTTCGGCCCCTGCTCCTTGAGCAGCTCGGAGAACTTGCCCAGCTTCTGTCCGGCCAGCTCCAATTTCTGCTGTGAGTCGGCGATCTGCTGCCGCTGTTTCACCAGCGCTTCGGCATGCTCGGCGAGAGCGCTCTCCTGCTGCTTGATCAGCTCCTCGCGCGCGGCCACCTGCTCCCGAAGAGCAGTCGCTTCCTGCGTCCGACCGGCCAGCTCCTCGCACGCCGTGGCCAACTCGGACTCGAGGCGCTTCGATTCCTCCATCGTCGCCTTCAGCCGCGAGCGGAGCGACTCCGACTGCAGTTGCGCTTCCTCCGACGTGACCGACTGTCGCTCGATGAGCTCCTGCTGATCCGCGAGCTGCTGCGTCAATCGCTCGACCTCTCCGTCGCGGTCGGCCAGCAGCGTGTGCGCGGACTCCAGCTCCGTCTCCATGCGCATGGCGTCGGCCCGGGTTTCGGTCAGCTTGTGCTGGAGGGTTTCGATCCGATGCTGCGCTTCTCCAGACTCCTGCCGCTGCTGCTCGAACTGCGTCTGCTGCTGTGCCAGCTCCTGCGTCAACTGCTCGAGCTGCTTGCTCTGCGCCGTGATCTGGCGCTCGGCGGCAATCCGCTGCTCCTCCCGCGCCGCCTGCTCCTCTCGAAGCTCGTCCACCTGCGCGTGCAGACCGACCAGCTCCTCGCGCGCACCCTCGAGATCCACCTTGCGCGCTTCAAGCTCATCGCACTGGCCGGCGATCTGCTCCGCTAGGGCGTCCCGCTCGCGCTGCAGGTCCTCGAGCCGCGATCGCGCCGCATCCAGCTCCGGCCGAAGCGCTTCGCTCTGCTCGCGCTCGGCGCGAGCCGCGTCCAGAGTGGCGCCGAGCTGCGCGATCTCGAGCCTTGCCGCTTCGAGCTGCAGGTCGAGAGCGGCCGAGCGCTCTTCGGCATTGATCCGGCTGGACTCCTGCGCCTTCGCTGCCTCCTCGCGCTCCGCCAGCTGGGCGGTCAGCGTGTCCGCCTGGTCGCGATGCGTCTCGGCCTCGCGGCGAGCGACGTCGAGCGCCGCTTGTGCCTCCTGCAGCTGCAGAACCGTCTGCTCATGCTGACCCCGGAGCTGTTCGACCTGCGATCTCTGTTCGTCGCGCTCCTGCTCCGCCTCGTGGGCCAGCTCGAGTGCTTCGGTCTCGGTCTGCTCGCAGTGCTCCTTGACTCGGCCCATTTCCAGCTCGCGCTCGGCGAGCTGGTCCTTCAGGTCTTCCTTGCGCCGCAGCGCCTTGGCGAGCGCTTCGATCGCGCCGTTGCAGCCTGCCATTGGTCTCTTCGAGCTGCTGAATGAGCTCGCCCACGTTGGCCTCGGCTTGCTCCAGACGGCGGGCTAGCTCCTGCGCTTCTTCCCCACCGTGACTCGCTGCCTGCGTGCGGGCGTCCAACTCGCGGCGCTGCTGTTCGAGTTCCTCACGGACCCGCTCGAGCTGCTGCCGCTCCCGTCGCAGCTGTTCCGCGGTTCGTGCCTCCTCTGCTTCCAAAGTCGCCCGCTCCTCGGCAAGCGACTTCTGCACGTGATCTCGCTGGTCATGCGCTGCCTGCAGGTCGGCCTCCAGCGACTCGTGGAGCCGCTCTCGCTCCTGCTCGAGCCGCGCCCATTCGCTCGCGAGATGCTCACCCTGCTGGCGCAGACGCCCTGCGTGCTCCTCGAGCGTCTGTTCTTTCCTGTTCAGCTCTTGGATCCGCTCAGCCAGACTCTCCACTTCCGAGGTCTGCGCCGTCTGCACGACCGCCAGCCTGTCGAATTGCTGCTCCACGTCCTGCAGAATGGCCATCAGCTGGTCGCCGAGCTGACCATCGCCCTGGGTCGGCTGCGACCCCGTCGGCGCTCGATCTCCGGCACGGTCCTGCTCCGGCGGGCTTGTCTCCGGCTGACGCATCGCGTTGTTCTGGTCCTGCATCCGCTCCCCGTTTCTCCACCGCCTTCGACACCACTGGCTGGGGACGAACCGTCCGATAGCCGACCGTGCGCCCTCGCGCGGCGTCTCTGGGTATCGGCCGAGTATGGGACGTGCTCAAGCGCCGCCGCGCCACGAGCACGACATTGACCGGCGAGGTCTCCCGGTCAGTCTGGTTGGTCCAGAAAAAGTGCCTGCGGGATCGGCGTGGCGAGGACGGCAACGCGCTGCCGGTGCGCAGAATCCTCAGTGACCCAGGGGAGTCGGGGGCGGTGCGTCCGGAACACGCGGAACGCCACGCCTCCGCCTGCGCGGGACGGCCCCACTGCTCGTACAGCGCGATGTAAGTGCCGGCCAGACCCTTGAATTCAGCGCTGTCCTCCCCCGGCGACACCGACAGGATCTCTTCGGCTTCGAGCAGCGCCGCCTCCGCCTCCTCGTACCGTTCGAGCGTCATCAGGGCGACGGCCCTTCGTCTCGAGATAGATCCCCGTCATCCAGTATCCCGGTCGCTCCCTCGAATCCTCGATCGCCCGCTCGAGGATCGGCAGGGCCTCTTCGAGGCGTCCCTGCCGCATGAGCGCGTAGGCCAGACTGTTCCGAATGGTCAGGGTGAGGGGATGTCCAGCCAGCTCGGGACCGTCGCGCAACGCGAGCACCTCTCGCAGCAACGACTCCGCCTCGTCGAAGCGCTGCTGCTCGGTGCGCAAGCCGGCGAGACCGAGCATCGTGACATGGGTGCCATAGAACGAATCACCCATGATCTTCCGGCTCAGGGGAACCGCCTGCTCGTACAGACCATCGGCGGCGTCGAAGTCACCAAGCTGCTGATGAAGCCTGGCCAGGTTGGTCATCGTCGCCAGCGTCGAAGGATGTTCGACCGTGAGCAACTCGATCTGCAGCGCGCAGCGCTTCTTCGTAGAGCGCCAGGGCGTCCTGGAGCCGACCCACGCGTCGATAGGCCACGGCCAAGTTGTTCATCGACCGCAGCAACGTCGGCTTGTCGGACGAGCGGCGCCGCCGGCCAGCCACTGTCTCCTCATAGAGCGGAATGGCCTGGTCGTACTGCGCAACATCCTTGTAGAAACCCGCCAGGTTCTCCGTGATGTTCAACAGAAGCACGTCGTCCTCTTCGAGATTGGCCCGTCCCAGGGCCAGCGCCTCCTCGATGATCGGCCGGGCTTCCGCGTATCGCCCGCGGACGCGATACAAGCTGCCCAGGTTCTGCATCGCCGCGACGGTCAGGCGGTCGGAAGGACCCAGCAGTCGGCGGCGCTTCTCGAGCACCTGCCGAGTACAGCGATTCGGCCTGATCCTCCTCGCCGACCTGCCGGAGGTACCGCGCCAGCTCGGTCCATGGACTCCAGCGTGTCCGGGTGCTCGTCGCCGAGCAGCTCGCGGCGCAGACGCAGAGCCTCGGTCAGATGCGGCTGAGCGTTCTCGAGTTCTCCGAGCTTCTCGTACGTCCGGCCGATCGTCGAGTGGAGCGACGCTCGCACGAGCGGCTCGTCGGGGAATCGGTCCCTGAGCTCCTCCGACGCGAGGTCGAGCACCTCCAGGACGGTGACCTCCCTCCCCTCGGCAGACGGATCGGCGGCCGCGAGCAGATCCTCGTTCAGGAACTGGTTGACGGCCGCGGCGATCGAAGCCTGTCGCTCGGCCTCGACGCGGCGAGCCTCCGCGACAAGGCCGGCATGCTCAGCGTCCGCCCGAGCCCGCGCCTGTCCCACGGCGAACAGAATGGACACCACCGTGCCCAGCACGAGCGCCGCGGCCACCGCCGCCCCACCGACGATCAGACTGCGATGGCGCTTCGCGAACTTGCGCAGCTGGTACAAGGCGCTCGGGGGCCTTGCCGAGATCGGCTCGTCGTTGAGATAGCGGTAGATGTCCGCCGACACCGCCGATGCGGACTGGTAGCGCCGGGTCCGGTCCTTCTCCATCGCCTTGCGGACGATGGTCTCGACATCGCCGGCGAGCACGCGCTGCACCGCGCTGAGCGGCGGCGGCTCTTCCTGTTGAATGATTCGCACGGCTTCATGCACGAGCTTGTCGCGCAGATCGTACGGCGACCGTCCGCCGAGCAGCTCGTAGGCCAGCACGCCCAGCGCATAGACGTCGCTGCGCGTGTCCAGCTCCTCGGGCGAACCGGCGGCCTGTTCCGGGCTCATGTACGCCAGCGTGCCGACGAGCTCGCCCAGGCTCGTGCGCATGGTCACCGCGTTGACGTCTCCGTCGGTCGTTCGGGCAACGCCGAAGTCGAGGACCTTGGGCTGTCCGACCGCGTTCATCCACCGCGGTCCGGATTCGCGACGTCCGGTGCTCATCGGCCACGAGGATGTTGGCCGGCTTCAGATCGCGATGGATCACCCCCCGCTGGTGCGCATGCTGCACGGCATCGGCCACGCGAGCGAGCAGCAGCAGCCGCTGTCGCGCGTCGAGGTTGTTCACGGTCGCGTACTCGACAATGGGGCGACCGTCGATCAGCTCCATGGCGAAGTAGGGCTGTCGTCCGGCGTCCGTGTCGAACGTGCCCGCCTCGTAGATCTGCGCAATGCCGGGATGGTGCAGCTGGGCGAGCACCGCGGCTTCGAATTCGAAGCGGCGCAGTGCCGTCGCCGAGGCCAGACCGGGATGAATCACCTTGAGGGCGACGGTCCGGCGAGGCTGCTCCTGCTCCGCTTCGTAGACGACGCCCATGCCACCGGCGCCAATACGGCGGATGATCCGGTAGCGACCGATGTGATCGGGCGCGGGACCGAGTGGTGCGGCCGATGGCAGCTGGCGTGGGCGAGTCGGCCAGATGCCCAGATGCCGTCTGCTGCAGGTCGCGCCGATCCCCATCCAGGCGCGCCTGCACCTGGCGAGCGAGTTCCGCGTCGTCGCCGCAGACGCTCTTCAGGAACGCCGCCCGATCCGCGGGGGCAAGCCGTTTGGCCTGACCGGAGATTTCGTCGATCCGCTGTTGCCGCGGTTCGCTCATCGCACAAGCCTCTCCGCCGCCCGGCGGGCCTGTCGGTTCGCAGCTCGATCCGACCATCATCCTACTCTCGGATCTCCCGCTCGTGACACGCGGCGGTCGAGAACCGCTGGGCCCCATCGGATCGTGGGCTACCATGTCTTCCACGCCGCGGAGTTCCGACATGACCATGCTGACCTCGACCCCCCGCTTTCAGCACGCGCCCGGCGTGGATACGGCGCTGGCCACGATCGCCGCGAAGGTGCGCGACGGCCGCCGTCTCTCCGGGAGGGAGGGGATGCAGCTGTACGAGACGCGCGATCTCTGGACGGTCTGCGAGCTGGCCGACCTCGTGCGGCGCCGGCTGCACGGCGACGTCGCCTACTACAACGTCAACCGGCACATCAACTACTCGAACGTCTGCGCGTTGAGCTGTACGTTCTGCTCGTTCTACCGCAAGAAGGACCAGGAGGGCGCGTACGAGTACTCGATCGAGCAGATCCAGGAGGAGGCGCGACGAGCAGCCGATGGCGGCGCCACCGAAGCTGCACATCGTCGGCGGGCTTCATCCCTGGCTGCCGTTCGAGTACTACACCACGATGCTGCAGGCGATCCGCGAGGAAGCGCCGCACCTGCACATCAAGGCGTTCACCGCGGTCGAGATCGTCCACTTCGCTCGCATCTCGGGCCGAGGCCGGCGAGGCCTCGAGGGCTTGCGCGACGTGCTCCGCGACCTCCAGGAGGCGGGATTGGGCTCCCTGCCCGGCGGCGGCGCAGAGGTCTTCGACGATCGCGTCCACGACGAGGCGTTCAAGGGCAAGATCAGAGCCGGCCAGTGGCTCGACGTGCACCGCGCGGCGCACGAACTGGGGATCAACAGCAACGCGACGATTCTCTACGGCCACGTCGAACGATGGCAGGAGCGCGATTCACCACCTGCTTCTGCTCCGCGAGCAGCAGGACCGGACGCTTCGGGACTGGGCCGCGAGATCACGGCGTGCCGTGTTCGAAGGGGGAAGACCACCAAGGCAAAGACGCAGAGGCCGTCGTCCTCTCCGGACCGGACGAACTCTATCCAGGCCCCCGTCTGCCCCAGCCGGAGCAGTGCGCTACGGGGTACTTCCAGACGATCATCCCTCTGCCGTTCTATCCCGATCGCAGCGCGCTGGAATACCTGCCCGGCCCCACCGGCCTGGAGAACCTGCGCACGCTGGCCATCGCTCGCCTGATGCTCGACAACTTCCCGCACGTCAAGGCGTTCTGGATCATGCAGTCGCTCGCCCATGGCGCAGTTCATGCTCCAGAACGGCGCCGACGATCTCGACGGGACGGTCGTGTGGTACGACATCACCAAGCTGGGCGGCGCGGCAACGCACCAGGAGACGACCGTGTGGGATCTCCGCCGCGCGATTCCCGAGGCCGGCTTCCGCCCGGTCGAGCGCGACACGCTGTACCGACCGGTGCAACGCGAGGGGAATCGCTGGCGGCGTGCGGGGAGCTGATTTCGGGCGCGAACGCGTCGAGGTGGTGCATGAACACGCGTGTTTCTGCCACGGGCTTGCGCGGCCGGCGCCGGTTATTGTCGAAGGCGTGCGCGAACACGTTTCTTGTGGTCCGCGAGTTGCGCAGCCGGCGCCGGTTGTTGTCGAAGGCGTGCGCGAACACGCGTGGCACTGTTCCGGGGGTTGCGCAACTGTCGCCGCATCCATGCGGCTTGGTCCTGGTTGGTCTGAGGTTGGGTGCGCGGCTTGAGATGTTGTTGCAGCGCCGCCGCATCCATGCGGCTCGACCATCGTCGGCCCGACGTGGCTCATACGCGCCCGCATCGTGCGGGCTGCCCTGGGACTGGTCCGGCGGTGGCCGCTTCTATTCATGTGCGGCCCGTCCGGGCCGCAGAGGGCTTTGCATTCGCCGGCGGCTTCCTGCCGCCTCGGTTCTCGCTGTGAACCACCACACGGTCGGCGGCGTCCTGCCGCCGACCTTCAATGCCGGGTGGGAACGGGTTGGTTTGCAGGCCGGCGATTGTTGTCGTTGAGAAGTGCACGGTTGGGGCGTGTTGTTGTCGAGGGGGTGCGCGAACACGGTGGCGCTGTTGCTGGGCTTGCGCAACTGGCGCCGCCTCCATGCGGCTGGGTCCCGGTTGGTCTGAGGTTGGGGGCGCGGCTTGAGGTCTTGTTGCAGCGCCGCCGCATCCATGCGGCTCGACCATCGTCGGCCCGACGTGGCTCATACGCGCCCGCATCGTGCGGGCTGCCCTGGGACTGGTCCGGCGGTGGCCGTTTCTATTTATGTGCGGCCCGTCCGGGCCGCAGAGGCTTTGCATTCGCCGGCGGCTTCCTGCCGCCTCGGTTCTCGCTGTGAACCACCACACGGTCGGCGGCGTCCTGCCGCCGACCTTCAGTGCCGGGTGGGAACGGGTTGGTTTGCAGGCCGGCGCCGGCTCTTGTTGAACGGGTGCGCGAACACGCTGCGGGTGGTCCGGGGGTGGCGCGGCCGGCGCCGCCTCCATGCGGCTGGGTCCCGGTTGGTCTGAGGTTGGGGCGCGGCTTGAGGTCTTGTTGCAGCGCCGCCGCATCCATGCGGCTCGACCATCGTCGGCCCGACGTGGCTCATACGCGCCCGCATCGTGCGGGCTGCCCTGGGACTGGTCCGGCGGTGGCCGTTTCTATTTATGTGCGGCCCGTCCGGGCCGCAGAGGCTTCGCATTCGCCGGCGGCTTCCTGCCGCCTCGGTTCTCGCTGTGAACCACCACACGGTCGGCGGCATCCTTGCCGCCGACCTTCAGTACCGGATGGGAACTGCCTGCTTTGCAAGATGCGTCGTTGGCGTTCGGTCGCGCGCGCGACGCCTCCATTCGCGCCGGCCGCGCAAGCGTCGGCAGGTCAAGCTCCCGCGGCAGGAGGCCGCGGGAGCGTTGGTGTTTGCGCGTGACGCGAGCCGGCATGGATGCCGGCGGTTTTGCAAAGCCCGCGGGCCGGAGGCCCGCCATAACCAAGCCCGTCCCACGCCGGAACTTCCACTGGCGAGCCGGCACGAAGCCGGCGGGTCTGAGCGGCGTCGGACCGGAGAGGGTCGAGCCGCAGGAGGCGGCGACGCCACAACAACAACTCAAGCCGCGCACCAACCCCAAGAACTTCTCAAGACCAGCCGCATGGATGCGGCGACGGCCCCGCATCCCATCGACCACCCAACGCGCATTCGCGCACCGCCTCGCATCCACCCTATGACACCTCCGCGGCCGCTCGTCCCAACGCCCAACGAAGTTCGGGCATCCTCAGAAGGATCGCGACCAGCGCCACGACCGCGCCGCCGACGCCGACGGCGAAGAGAAGCTGCAGCAGCGTGGCGAACCACCCCTCCGGGCGCGGCAAGCCCACGGCGAACAAGGCGACGACGAACAGCATCGCCAGCGTGCACGCCAGGCTCTTGGCCCAGCTGCTCAGGACCGAGCGGTCGAGCAGCGGGCCGATAGTACCCCTCAGCCGACGGAGCAGCAGCGCCACCTGAACGACGGCGCAGATCGCAGTCGACCACGCGAGTCCAGCTTCCCGCAGCGGCGTCCAGATCAGCGTGACGTTGAGCAGGAGGTTGAGGACGACCACTCGAACCGCCACCCCCACTGGCGTACGGGTGTCGCCAGTGGCGTAGAACGCCCTCGTCAACACCTGCACCATCGAATAGGCCCACACCGACGCGGCGTACCCGAAGAGGACGAAGCTCACCGTCCCCGCATCGGCCGCCGTGAAGGCGCCGCCTTCCAGGATAACGCTGACCAGCAGATCCCGCACGAGGATGAGCCCGGCGGAAGCGGGAAGGCCGATGAAGACCACCAGACGCAGTCCGCGCTGCAGCACGTCGGTGAAACGCTTCGGTGTGCTCCACTGCCGGACCAGCGACGGGAAGATGGCCGTGGCCACCGCAATGCCGAAGACCCCCAGCGGAAACTGGTAGAGCCGCTGCGCGTAGCTGATCGCGGACATCGCTCCCTCGGTCAGCGGATAGTCGATTCCGAAGACGCGCGGACCGATGGTCGAGGGGTAGCTCGCGATGAGACCGTCGAAGAACGTGTTGAGCTGAAGCACGCCGAGGCCCACGATCATGGGGAGGGCCTGCGCAAGCATCTGACGCATCGGCTTCGCGGCCCTCGCTCGGTCCCGCCACGGCGCCCACCAGCGATCTTCGCGCAACGCCCAGAGCGACCAAGCCAGCTGCAGGACGCCGGCCACCACGACCGCCACCGCGACCGCAGCGACCGCCGCCGGCCGGCCGCGCGCCTGACCCGGCCAGAGCACCGCGGCGCCGATCGCTGCGGCGATCATGGCCAGGTTGAGCACGATGGGCGCGGCCGCCGTGGGGCCGAATCGCCCGTGCACCTGGAGCATGGCCCCGAGGATCGCGACCGTGCACACCAGCGGCATGTATGGCAGCATGATCATCGTCAGCCGCAGCGAGAGCGACGAGTGCTCCGCGCGATCAGCCAGGAGCAGAAGTCCCGCCTCGCTGGCGACGACCAGGAGACCCAAGACCACGATCAACCCGGAGACGGTGAGCGAGGCAAGCGCCCGAGCCGCGGCGCGGTCGTCGCGCTCGAGCCGCGCGTAGACCGGCAGGAACGCTGCAGCCAGAGCCCCCTCGCCGAAGAGGCGTCGGAAGAGATTGGGGATCATGAATGCAAAGAAGAAGGCATCCATCACGACGCCGGCCCCGAAAAGGCGACTGAGCGTGGCGTCGCGGACGAGCCCAGTCGCGCGGCTGACCAGGGTGAGGAGCGCGACGTTGCGGGCATGGGTTTCGAATCGTTCGGGTTCGCTCATGTCGTGACCGCAGATGGCCCCGGGGGTGGGACGAAGAATGCCGTGCCGCACTCGCCGCAGTGACCGGTGCCGCCCTGCGTCGGCGTGGCGCGAAGATCGTGTCCGCAGCGCAGACACCCCAGGTGCTGGCGATCCATCAGGGCGGCAAGCGATTGCCGGAAGAGGCGTAGGCCCACCGCGAGCACCAGGGCAATCGTCGTGAGATCGAACGCCATCCGCAAGCCGCCGGGGAGCCGGTTGAACCACCGCCCCAACGGGCCGAGCAGGGGCACGCTCGGGTGCAGTGCGACTGCAGCGATGAAGATGAGCAGCAGGCCGACTCCCAGCGCGGCAGCGACGAGGACGGGCTTTCGGAGCAGGCGAAACAGTTCGGCGCGGGGCAGCTGCGGCTTCTCCCTCCACTGCCCGATCCACTGCCGCTCTGCGCACTGCCCGCAGCGAACGAGCCCCTCCTGGTCGACGGGGTCGGTCGCGCCGGGGACTCCGCAGCGACGACACGGTCGCTGACGCACGTCGTGCTTGCACTCATCTCGCCACCGCTTTTCGAGCGCCACGTGGGCGCCCACGATCGTCCCGCTCACGGCCCCCAGGACCAGCGAATCGAACAGCGAAGCCTCCATGAGCCACCGCGCGATCATGAACATCATCGTCCCGATCGTCAGCATGCCGACTGCCGCGCCGATCATGGCGTAGAGCCAGTTGCGAGGGCTCAAGATCAGGTGGTCGAACACCTGTCGGTGAAACGCGCCGACCGCCCGGCTCGCGGCTCCGCCGACGGGAGCCAGCGCCCAGCGCAGCGCGACGGCGATCACGACACCGAGCGAACTGGCAAGCAGATCCTGCCACGACGTCTCGCGACCGAGTCCAGGAAAGCCCTGCGTCACTTCGTCCAGCGCGGCCCACGACAAGGCGAGGGCGGCGAAGAGCAGCGTGCTGCGGATCCACCCGGTGCGCCAGAGCAGCACGGCGAGACCCGCGAACGCGCAGAGGTGAAGCAGCTTGTCGGGGGCGGGATTCTTCTCCGAGCCCAGCTCCAGACGGGGCCAGTGGGTGCCGATGGTCAGCGCCAGCGCGTACAGCAGAAAGAGCAGACGCCAGCGGCGCTGCGCGGCCGCGTTCCGGCCCCCGGCCCGGCACGATCTCTGACCCTCTCCCTGATCGGAGTCAGCGTTGCTCGCGTCCATCGCCCACCCCGCGATCGAATTGGGGCGCCGAAGGCAGGGCGAGCAGTGGCGCGCTCCGTGGCGGAGCGATCGGCGCGGTTGACTCGATGCTGCGGCAGCTCCCCTCTTCTCCGTCTTGCTCGGCGGGCCGATTCTCCTCCGCATCGATCAGCGTGGGCTTGCCCTCGATCGACGCGGTCGGCCGGTCGTTGCCTTGGTGGCTCGCGGCGTCATCGGGCGCGAGGGCGCCGGGGCGGCCGCACGCTGCCGCTCTTCCCATTCGGCGATCACGCCTTCGGCAAGCAACCGATAGTCGATTGCCCCGGGACACCACGGCGCGTAATCGAAGATCGTCTGTCCGAAGCTCGGTGCTTCGGCGAGCTTGATGTTCCGGCGAATCGCCGGGCGCAGGAGACGACACCGCTTCCAGGGCACCGCTTCGTCTCGGCACTGCTCGAAGAAGCCCTCCAGGTCGGCCACGATCTCCTTGGCCAGCGTGGTCTGTCCCTCGTGCATGCACAGGACGATTCCGCTGACCTCCAGATCGGGATTGACGGATCGACAGACCAGCCCGACCGTCTCCAACAGCTTCCCGACGCCCTGGAGCGCCAGGAAGTGCGCTTGCATGGGGACGATGACTTCGCGGGCCAAGGTCAGGGCGTTCAGCGTGAGCAGCCCGAGGCTGGGCGGGCAGTCGATGAGCACGAAGTCGTATTGGGCGAGGAGGGGCGCGAACTTGCCCTCGAGAATGGCCTGCCGCTGGGGATGGTGAGCGAGTTCGATCTCCGCCGCGGCCAGATCGACCTCGGCCGGAAGCACGTCCAATCCGTCCCGCGCACTCAGGATGGCCGCGGACGCCGGAACGTCCGGATCGATCATCAGGTCGTAGACCGAGTGCTCGATCCGCTCGGGATCGATCCCGAGATGGAGGGTCAGATGGGCCTGCGGATCCAGATCGATCAGGCAGACGCGCCGGCCCGCGGACGCGAGTCCGGCTCCTAGATTGACCGTGGTGGTGGTCTTGCCGACGCCGCCCTTCTGATTGAGCATCGCGATGATGCGGGGCGGCCCGATCGTGGCGGCGTCCGTGCGTGCCATGAACGCAGTATACGGGCAGGCCCGCGCAAATCGCGCCCGGCCGCCCCGCGCATCGCCCCTGCCCTTGCCCTTGCCCCTGCCCTTGCCCTTGCCCCTGCCACGAACATCGCCACCATGACCGAAGCCCTCGAAGGATGTCTCACCGCGGAGGGCCGCGGAGGAGCTGCCAAGCCGACTGGCCAGACTCCGGCATTGAAGTTCGCTCGCCAACGCACGTGCGGGCTCTCTCCCGATCGCCACTTCTCCGCGGCCCTCCGCGGCCCTCCGCGGTGAATCGGCTCGTTGCCGGTGACGCCCCGGCTATGCTTGGCTCGCGGACACTCATGCCCACGATTCAGGACGACGCCATCTGCATTCGCCGTTGGGACTTCTCGGAGACGTCCCAGACGGTGAGCCTACTGACGCGGGATCACGGCATCGTGCGGGGGCTGGCCAAGGGGGCCAAGCGGGACAAGGGCACCTTCTCCGGCGGCCTCGACGTGCTCACCCGCGGTCGGCTCATCGCGATCGTCAGGCCCGGTCGGGATCTGGCCATCATCACCCAGTGGCATCTGGAGGAGCGCTTCTCGATCCTGCGGACGAACCTCGGGGCCAATCGGGTCGGCTGGTACCTGGCCGATCTGATCCAGCACATGCTCACGGAGCACGATCCCCACCCGGCGGTCTACGACGGGCTCGTGCAGGCACTGGGCGATCTCGCGGACCTTCCGGCCATCGGCCGCACGCTGCTCCGGTTCCAGTGGCTGCTTCTGCACGAGACGGGCTACGGGCCGACCCTCGACCGCGATGTCGAGACCGGTCGCCCTCTGCCGGAGCACACCACCCTCGCCTTCAGCGCCCGCGCCGGCGGCACCGTTGCCGACAATGGCGCCGGCGATCGTTGGCGGGTGCGCCGGGAAACCATCGAGCTGCTCAGGAGCGCGGCGCGCGGCGAGATCGATCCGGCTGCTGCAGACGCGACCATCGATCGCGCCAATCGCCTCTTGGCCGCGTACTTCCGCGAGCTGATCGGCGCCGAGCCCCGATCGCTGAAGTGGAGCATGGGCACGATCTGATCGGCCAGCCTGCGGCGTGCCGCCGATGGAGAGTCAGCTCGCCTCTCCCGTCAGGTGACCGATGACCAGCTGATCCATCGGGTAATCGCCGGCAACCAGGCGCAGGTCCTCCAGACCAACCGACTCGATGCGCTCGAGTTCGGACTCCAGCGAGCGGTATTCGCCCAGGTAGGTCCAGATGTTCCCCAGCCGCCGCATGCGTCCGGCGGGCAGTTCACCCTGCAGCGTGACGCCGGTCGCGATCTTGCTGCGCACGCGCAGGAGATCGTCTTCGGTCAGCGAGTCGACCAGGGCGCCGATCTCCCGGTGCATGATCGACTCGACTTCCGCGGCCCGGTCGGGTGAGCAGCAACCGTAGACGAGCATCTCCCCCACGCCGTCTCGGCCGTGATACTGCGCCTGCGCTTCGTCAGCCAGTCCGGTCTCGATGAGCGCCCAGTAGAGGCGCGATCCCTCCGAATCGCCCAGGATCTGCATGAGCATCGCCGCGGCATAGCGCCGATCGTCGGCCAGCGGCGGACCGGGGCAAAGGGCGAGCACGTAGTGCTGGTGCGCCGTCGAGGACACCTCGGAGAACGACTGGGGAGCGAACCTCACCGGTGCG
Organism: uncultured Planctomycetota bacterium; assembly: GCA_963697235.1. Taxonomy (GTDB): domain Bacteria; phylum Planctomycetota; class Phycisphaerae; order Phycisphaerales; family SM1A02; genus CAVONJ01. Next base: position 218,242 of record CAVONJ010000009.1, on the reverse strand, counting down.
AACGACCGGGTCGCGGCCGTCCGCTGCCAGTGGCCGCAGCGAGACTCGATCTCCGCCACCGTCCGATCGAAGTCCAGCCGTCCCGCCAGCGCGACCACGGTGTTGTCCGCGGAGTAACGCTGGTCGAAGTACGCCTGCATCTGCTCGCGCGTCAGTTCGGTGATCGTCTCGGGCAGGCCGAGGACGCGATAGCCCAGGGAATGCGCACCGTAGTACACCTCCATCGCGCGCTCGTACAAGACCCAGAAGGGATGGTCCCGGTACATGGCGATTTCTTCCAGGATCACCTTCTTCTCCTGGAGGAAGTCGTCCTCGCGCAGGGCAGGTCGGAGGATGTCGGCGAGAATGTCGCCGGCCTCCGAGAGCCGTTCCGGGAGACAATGCGCGTAGAACGCGGTCAGCTCGCTCGTGGTAAAGGCGTTGTGGTCGGCACCGATCCCGTCGAAGTCGCGGTCGACGTCTTCGGCACTGCGGCGCTCCGTGCCCTTGAACATCATGTGCTCGAGGAAGTGGCTGACCCCCATGACCGCGCGGTCTTCGTCCCGGGCACCGGTCTTGACGAAGAAACCCATGGCCGAGGTATGAGCCTGCGGATCAATCTCGGCGATGATTTCCAAACCGTTGGCGAGCGTCGTCTGCTTGAACTGGATGGGCATGGCGCCAGTATAGAACGCTTCCCGTTCGGCGACGGGCGAGCCCGCGCGGAGCCTGAGTCAGGAATTCAGCACTCTTTCGCCGGCCCTCGACGCCGCTTGACGCAATGTCGCTTCGCGGTGAACCGTTGGCTGCGAGTTCACGCGGTCGACTCGCTGGTCGCCCGCTTGAAGAGCGCCCGCATGCGCAGCACGGTGGGATCTTGGTCATCGTGGAAGCTGCTGATGTCTCCGTCCGGCACGAGCCCGGAGAGCGCAGCCACCTCGCGCAGCTCGAACTCGGTCAGGGGCCAGGGCGGCCCCGCGTCGGGCGCGGCCGGTTCCAGGCCGGCTCGGCAGATCACCAGGACCCGTCCGTGGAGTGAGAGCAACTCTCCGATGGCGCGAACGGCGCGCGGCCGCAGGTTCGGGCGCAGCGCCTGAATGGTGTGGATCTCGACCACCAGGTCGTAGCGGTGACGCCAGCGCGGAGGCAATGCAAACAGATCGGCCACCGCATAGCAGTGGGCGTGAGCGGAATCGAGGCGCTGCGCCACTCGATCGCGGTGGGACTGCAGTCGAACGCCGTCACCTCGTAACCGCGGCGCATCAGCTCGCGCACGTCGTGGCCAAGGCCGCACCCCACCACCGCCACCCGCGCCCCGCAGCGGATCAACGACGGCGCAACGGCGTTCAACCAGTTCACGAGCGCCGGATGCGGCCGACCGCGATCCCAGGGAATGCTGGCGGGCTCACCGGCCGCTTGGGAATAGATGCTCTCGAAATGCTCGGGGGTCGTCTGAACCAGGGACTCGATCACGGCCATGGGGTTGCTCCGGTCGCCGACTTTCCCCCTCGGCTCCGATCGTCATCATACCGCATGCGCTGAAGCTCCCCGAAGGCAAATCCGTGGCCGAGGGGCGACGTTGAGCTCTAAGCCCTTTGCCAACAGGATCTTGCGCACTGTTCCCGCGGGGTCAGATCACCTCGTCCGTCACTGGTGGATCGCTCGTCCCTCCGTCGCCAGGGCCGCCTCGTGCACGGCCTCGTGCATGGTGGGATGGGCGTGGATCGTCGAGATCAGGTCCTCGGCCGTGGCTTCCAGCCGAATGGCGACGGCGATCTCCGCGATCAGCTCCGAGGCATCTTCACCAAAGATGTGGGCCCCGAGAATCTCGCCGTACGGCTTGGAGGTGATGATCTTCACCAAGCCGTCGGTCGCTCCGATGGCGATCGCCTTTCCGTGCGCCTGCAGCTTGTAGGTGCCGACCTGGTAGTCGATGCCCTGCTCCTTGACCGCATCCTCAGTCAGACCGATCGATGCGATCTGCGGGTTGCAGTACGTACATCCCGGGATCGCCTTGTAGTCGATGCCGAGCGTATGGTGACCGGCCAGTCGCTCGACGCACGTCACGGCCTCCTCCATCGCCTTGTGGGCGAGCCAGGGAGGGCCGATCACGTCCCCGACCGCGTAGATCCCGGGAACCGTCGTCCGGTAGGTCGGTTCCTCCACGTCCCGGTAGTCGGTCTTGATGTGACCCTTGACCAGTTCGATACCCAGGCTCTCGTCGAAGAGCCCGTCGAAACGGGCGGTGACTCCGACGGCCACGAGGACGACCTCGGCTTCGACCGTAAAGGTCTTCGACTCGTCGTTCACGTCGACGATCGTGGCAACGACGCCACCGCCGCTTCTTCTTCTTCTCGATCGCCTTGACCGTGTGGCTGGTGTGGATCTTCATCCCCTGCTTGGTGAACACCCGCTCGCGCGAGCTTGGAGATGTCCCGATCCTCGACGGGCAGGATCCGGTCGAGCATCTCGACCACCGTGACCTCCGTGCCGAACGCGTGGTAGAAGTAGGCGAACTCCATGCCGATGGCTCCCGAGCCGACGATGAGCATGGACTTCGGCTGCTTGGGCAGGTTCATCGCGTCGTAGGAGCTGATGATCGTCTTGCCGTCGACATGGCGCGAACGGGAGTTCGCGGGGCGCGGCGCCGGTGGCGATGAGGATGTGGTCCGCGGTCAGCGTCTCTTCGACCGTCGCCGCCGGAACCGTGGTAGTAGTTCCCCGGTCGGCTTGCGCACCTCCACCTGGCACGGGCCGTGGGCGCTGCGGCCGGACACGATCCGGGCATGACCCTGGTGGCAATCGACCTTGTTCTTCTTGAGCAGGAACGCCACGCCCTTGGTGATCTTGTCGGTGATCCCCCGGCTGCGCCCGATGATCCGCTTCCAGTCGACCTGGTGTCCCTGGAATCGAGAAGCCCCACTCCTCGCCGTTGACGACAGCCTCCCGGTAGAGCTCAGCGTTGTGAAGCAGGGCCTTGCTGGGAATGCACCCCCAGTTGAGGCAGACGCCGCCGAGCCGGTCGCGCTCGACACACGCGGTCTTCATCCCGAGCTGCGCGGCGCGGATGGCCCCGACGTAGCCCGCCGGACCGCCTCCGATGACGATCAGGTCGTAATGGTTGGTCTCAGCCACGCACGCCTTCTCCTTCTGTACGGTTGGTCAGTTGCGGGCGGCATTGTAACGGGCCCTCCGTGGGGTGAGCGGCGCGCCCCGTCGGGTCATTCCCGGGAACGGCCCCCGCTCCGTCTCGTTGACGTTGCCGGAGGCTCCCCCTAGCATCGGAGCCCTTGTGTCCAGCGTCGGAGCGATTCGTGCGCACTGCGATGATCAGCGACATCCACGCGAACCTGGAAGCACTCCTCGTGGTGCTCGATCACATCGAATCGAACAACGTCGACCGCATCATCTGCCTCGGCGACATCCTCGGCTACGGTCCCAATCCGGTCGAGTGCGTCGACCTGATCGCGGAGCAGTGCGAGTGGTCGCTCATGGGCAACCACGACTTCGGCGTGCTCTACGAGCCGACCAACTTCAACCTTGCCGCGGAGCAGGCCGCCTACTGGACGCGGGCACAGTTCGAGGTGGATTCCGATCCGACGACGCCGCGAGCAGCGCTGGGAGTTCCTGGGCCGCCTGCGCGTCCGGACCACCTTCGACGGTTCCTCTGCGTGCACGGCACGCCGCGGCGACCGATCAACGAGTACCTCTTTCCGGAGGACGCGATCAACTCTCCGGTCAAGATGCAGCAGATCTTCGAGCGCGTCGGACAGTACTGCCTGGTCGGACACACGCACGTTCCCGGCGTCTTCACCGACGAGCCGGACTTCTATCCTCCCGACGACCTCGAAGGCGTCTACAAGCTCAACGATCACGAGAAGGCCATCATCAATCCCGGCTCCGTCGGTCAGCCACGCGACCTCGATCCGCGGGCGAGCTACATCGGTCCTCAGCGAGGATCAGGTCGGAGTTCTTCCGCATCCCGTACGATGTCGAGTCGGTCGTCCAGAAGATCTTTGCCGTTCCGGAGCTCAGCGACTGGCTCGGAGAGCGACTGCGTGAAGGTCGATGAGGGGCGAGCCACGGTGATCATCCGCCGCGACCGAAGCGCGTTGGTTGCCGGGTCGGTGCGGACATGAGCCCCAGCCTGCGACGCATCTTGATCCCGCTCGTGGTCCTGGCGATGGCCGCAGGCGTGGTGCTGTCGATGGTGTTCCGCGCCGCCGAAGAAATCGCCGCCGCTCCCATCCGTGGAGTCAGCGTCAGCCGGCCGGCAGCCGGCCGAGCAGCCGGCCGCAGGGGCCCCCGTGGTGCCCGCCGAGGTGACAACCGAGGCCGACGCTGCGGCTCCCACGCTTCCCGACGATCCGGGCCTGCTCCAGGGACTTCGAGCTCGCGCTCCCGCCGGCGGCATCAGCGAACCGGGAGCGCCGCTTCAGACCCTGGGCTCGCTCGATCCGCGCATCGATACCCTTCAGCTCACGTTCTCGCGCATCGGCGCCGGCATCGAGGACATCCGATTCAGCGATCAGTGGGTCACGGCCGACGCCAAGAACAAGGCGGATGCCCACTACCGCGCCATCGAGCGGGGCGAAACGAACGTGCCCCCCCTGCCCGACGAACGATGGCGCTACGTGCTGTGCCGCGCCAGGGCCATTCAACCGGGACTCGAGATTCCGGTGCTCGCCGCCCAGTCGCTTCTGATCGACGAGCAGCTCGTGCATCTGATCTACGACCTCGACGAGGCAACCGGCGAGCGCCGGGAGGTCTGGACGGAGATCGCGCCGGATCCTTCCAGACCGAGATCGTGAACGAGCAGGGACAACCGATCGCGAGCGTCACCAGAACGTACGAGCTGGGGACGGGAAACGACCTGACTCTGCGGCAGACGGTGCAGAATCTGACGGCCCGTGCGCTGACGATCCAGTGGCTGCAGTACGGACCTTCGGATCTGCCCTCGGACATCTCTTCGACCTACATCGATCGGCGACGGTTCCGCTTCGGGTATCTCCTCTCGCCCCAACGGGATCCGACGCGACAGATCGTGCTCGCCGAGAAGAACGTCCTGATCGAGCGAGCGGACGTGTTCAAGAAGGCTGGGCGATCCGCTCTGGCCCAACAAGACCAGCCTGGATCGCGGTTACGAGCTGTCGTGGTTCGCGAGCACGAATCGGTACTTCGCTCTGGCCATCCACCCAGTGCTCGATGAGCTTCAGAACGGCGGCCGAAGCTTGACGAAGGTGGTGGAGCGAATCGGCCATCGATCGACCGAGAACAAGGCCACCGAGGCCGTCATCTTCACCCAGCTCTACAGTCCGCTGACCACCGTTGCCGCAGCGGCCGTTGCTTCGTTCGACATGGGCGTGTTCGCCGGTCCGCTCGATCCGCAAGCTGCTGGACAACCAGCAGCCCTACAAGTCGCTGAGCATGGGCGAACTGGTGCTCTACCAGATGTCGAGCTGCTGCGCGATCTGCACGTTCCAGTGGCTGGCCCACGGCCTGATCCGCTTCCTCTCGCTGGTCCACCTGCTGCTGGGAGACTGGGGCATCGCGATCGTCCTGCTCGTTTGCGTCGTGCGGACGCTGCTGCATCCGCTCACCAAGCGCGCCCAGATCAACATGCACGGCTTCAGCAAGACGATGAGCGATCTCAAGCCCGAGCTCGAGAAGCTGCAGAAGAAGTACAAGGACGACCCGAAGAAGTTCCAGGCGGAACAGCTCCAGCTGATGCGGGAGAAGGGCCTCAACCCGCTGCAGTTCCTCGGCTGCCTGCCCATGTTCCTGCAGACGCCGATCTGGATCGCGCTCTACGCGATGCTGTACTTCGCCTTCGAGATACGTCAACAGCCGGCGTTCTACGGCATCTTCCAGAAGATCTCCGGCGACAACTGGCCCTTCCTCGCCGATCTCTCCAGCCCGCGACCGCTTCTTCCGCTCTTCGACACACCGCAGCTCTTCCACTTCGGCTTCATCTTCGACTACAGCTCGATCAACCTGCTGCCGCTGGTCATGGGCATTCTCTTCTTCCTCCAGCAGAAGTACATGACGCCGCCGCCCAATCCCGACGCATGACGCAAGGAGCAGATCCAGCAGCAGAAGATCATGAAGGTGATGATGGTGGTGCATGATGCCGCTGATGCTCTACAGCGCTCCCTCCGGTCTCACGCTGTACATCCTCACCTCGAGCACGATCGGCATTCTCGAGAGCCGCTACGTTCGCAACCACATCAAGGAGCTCGCGAACAAACCGCCGGCACCCAAGAAGAACTCGAAGACGAAGACGAAACCGCGCGACACGATGGGTCGAGCGTACGCGTCCGCGCTCGAGCGGATGCAGGAAAAGCAGAAGGCGCGCAGCCGACCGCAGAAGTCGTTCAAGAAGAAGAAGCGGTGACGCGCGGCGGAGGACGCCGCCACACTTCGCGTCGAGCATGGCGTGTTCCACAGCGCTTCCACCATCCTCGCTCCGATCACGCCCCCTGGGGCCTCCGTGCGCGGAGCGTGCCGCGTGAGCGGGCCGGAGGCGTTCGCACTGCTCGCAGAACTCTGGAGCGTCGAGGGAATGCGGCCGGAAGCACTCCCTCGCCGCGGCGTCCGGGCGTGCCGGCTGCGCGTCGGCCACTCGGGGATGGCGGCGCTCGCGATGACGTACCTCGCCCCCCGCTCCTACACCGGCGAAGACACCGTCGAGCTCCAGCTGCCTGGAAACCCGATCCTGATCGAGCGGATCATCGACGCGGTCATTGACTCCGGGCGAGCGCGGGGACTCGATGTCCGTCGCGCGGAGCCCGGCGAGTTCACCGCTCGCGCGTTCTTCGAATGGTCGGCTCTCGCTCACTGAAGCCGAGGGCGTCGCCGCCACCATTGCCGCGCGATCGGACGCGGAGCTGCGCGCCGCCGGACAGCTGCGGAGGGGAAGTCTGGGGCGGCTCGGAAGTGCATTCGCCGACGAGCTCGCCGACGCGCTCGCGCGAGTCGAAGCGGGCATCGACTTCACCGACCAGGAGGACGTCGTCGCCATCGAGCCGCGCGAGCTGCAGATGCGAGTCGAGCGGATCCGGTCGCGCATCGGTCAGCTCCTCGAACGCGCCGTGGGCATGGAGCAACTGGAGGCGATCCCCTGGGTGGTCGTGGTCGGACCGCCCAACGCAGGCAAGTCGTCGCTCTTCAACGCGTTGCTGGGGCACGAGCGCGCCGTGGTCTCCGCCGCGGCCGGCACGACGCGGGACGTCATCGTCGAACCGCTGCACGTGCCGACCGATCTCGGATCGGCCGAGGTGATGCTCGTCGACCTCGCGGGGACGGCGGATTGCGAGGACGCGCTCGGTCGGGCCATGCAGTCGGCTGCCCGGGCCGCCGTCGAGCGCGCCGATCTCGTGGTGCGCTGCACCCCTGCCGGCGCTGCGATTCCGCCGACCCGACCCGAAGAGCTGCTCGTGTCCACGAAGAGCGACCTGCGGCCGACGGCTCACGTGACCGGAGCCGTCATGGTCTCGTCGATCACCGGATCCGGGCTGGGCGACTTGAAGACGGCCATCGGCCGGCGTCTGCAAGACCGTGCGGTGAGCCTTGCGGCTGACGCTACCGCGCTTCTGCCCCGCCACGAGGCCTCGCTGCGCGCGGCAAAGAGTGACCTGGACGAAGCGCTCCGCCTGCTGGAGGCGTCGAGCGAACGCCGCACCGTCTCCGATCCGGAGCTGGTCGCGGCCTGTCTGCGCAGCGGGTTGGACGAACTGGGCGATCTCATCGGACGGCAGACTCCCGACGATGTGCTCGGCCGGGTCTTCGCTTCCTTCTGCATCGGCAAGTAGCTCGTGGTGAGAACGCGTCGTTGCTCGGAGGTGTCGGCGGCGGTAAGGTCACCGGTCACCAACGTCCAGTGTCCTCTTCACCTTCTCAACCTCCGCCCCACCGTCTGCCCATTCGCGTGCGCTACTGCGAGTGCGACCCCATGGGCGTCGCTCATCACGCGGTCTTTCCGGTCTGGTTCGAGATGGGCCGCACCGAAGCGCTGCGCGACACCGGCTTGAGCTACCGCGATCTAGAGCAGGCTGGCGTGTTCCTGGTCGTCGTGGACTTGCGGATCAAGTACAAGGCGCCGGCCCGCTACGACGACGTGCTCAGCTTGGAAACGATTCTTTCGCGCGTGACGAATGTGCGGCTCGATCACGAGTACACCGTGCGCCGCGATCACCTCGTCCTCGCCACCGCCTCGAGCACGCTGGCGTGCGTCGATCACCAAGGCAAGCTCCGAGCCATTCCGCCGGAAGTGGCGAGGCTGGACGCCGATCGAAGGGGTGACTAGAGCGCCCATCGTCAATTCGTAGCGTTTGGAGCGTCGGCGAGGCAAGAGTGGCGCGGAGGGCGAAGCAGGCGGCTTGCTATGCCGACGATGCAGCCCCACAAAGCCACGCGCCGCCGCAGCCAGCTCCGGACGCGACGTTTGGACGGAAGCTGCTCTCGAGAGACCACGGGCAGATCGAGCGAGCGCGCACGGTCATTTGGCGGCGTTGTTCCATCGCCTCCCTTCCGCGCCTCGCATCTCTCGCCAGGTCTCCCAGGCCTTGCCGGCGCAGACCAGGCCAGGCGCAAAGAGGATCAACCAGCGCCCTGCAGCACGAGCGCCAGCAGGATGCTCTCGAGCGCGATGAACATGAAGATGACGAGGAGCGCCCAGTTCCTCCACGAACTCGCCCACGACCGCGGGGCCGACCATCGCCCGGCTTGCTCGGGCGCTTTCGCGGCGGAACCCCGCGCGGAAGCCTGGTCATAGGCGGGCAGCGTTGACTGGCTCATTCGTTGGCTCTCGGAGACCCTCGACGCTCAACACGTGAAGGCGCATTCTTGTGGCGACTCGTACCGCTCCAGTCCACCGGTTCTCGAACTGGAACCGCCACTAGCGTAGCGTCCGCGAATGACGACCCAAAGCGCAAAACAGGCGGGGAAGAATTCGCCCGCTCGGGACCTGGTCGATCAGCGGGAGCGGGCTTCGCTCACGTTCTCCCCGATCCGGATCTTTATCCGCAGCAGCGATCCTCGGTGGCGCCGCCGCAGCTCTTCCAGAGCGCCGCCGCGCAGCAGCCGATCGAGCTCGAATCGCACCGAGGAAGAATCGACTCGCACCTCCAGGATTCCGCCGCGCAATCCAACGAGCGACGTACGCCCCGCGAGCACCAGGGAATCACCTCCTGCCAGAGCTCGCTCAACTCCCCCAGCTGGCGCTGGCGACGGGAGGCCGTCTCGGCGAAGGAGCGGACCAGCCGGGAGATCGAGTCATCGCGCTCCCCGCGACAGCGGTAGCGGCGAAGCGTCGTGATCCGGTCCAGTGAATCCATCGACCTACCATGGTACCAAGGCCACGCATGCCGGCCGCCTGTTATTCTTCGCCCCCATGACCGCGATCACCCTCGAGGGCATCACGAAGCGATTCGGCCGGACCACGGCAGTTGACCAGGTCGATTTGGAGATTGGCGATGGACAACTCTTCTTCCTGCTCGGTCCCTCCGGCTGCGGCAAGACCACGCTCTTGCGGATGATCGCCGGCTTCATCCGTCCGAACGACGGACGAATTCGTTTCGGTGATCGCGTCGTGACCGATCTACCACCGAACCGTCGCAACACCGGGATGGTGTTTCAGAGCTACGCTCTCTGGCCGCACATGACCGTGGCGGAGAACGTCGCGTACGGATTGCATGTCCGCAAGGTGCGCGGAGCGGAGCGGCGGACGCGCTGCGAGGCGGCGTTGCGGGCCGTGCAGATGCAGGCGTACGCACGACGCAAGCCCAACGAGCTCTCGGGCGGACAGCAGCAGCGAGTGGCCCTCGCCCGCGCCTTGGTCATCGAGCCAACCGTGCTTCTCCTCGATGAACCGCTGAGCAACCTGGATGCGAAGCTTCGTCTGGAGATGCGATCCGAGATCAAGCGGATCTGCGCGGAATCTCGGATCACGACGGTCTACGTGACGCACGACCAGAAGGAAGCTCTGTCGATGGCGGACACGATTGCCGTGATCCGGGACGGCAAGGTGATGCAGGTGGGAACTCCACACGCCCTCTACGACCGGCCGCAGTGCCGCTTCGTGGCTGATTTCCTCGGCGAGACCAATTTCCTGGCCGCTCAGGTGACGGGAGTCTCCGATGCGGGGGTGCAGTTGGAGACCTCGGCCGGAACGCTGGTCTCGAGCGGCGGCCTGGCGGAGTCACCCCGGGGAGGGAACGTCACCTGTTCGATCCGCCCGGAGTCGTGGCGACTGGTGGAGCAGAGAGCAGCGGTCAACGGCGTATCGGGCACGCGTCTGCAGACGATTTACCTGGGGGAACTGGCCCAGCACCTGATCGACTTGGGGGAAGGCACCACGGTGAAGGTGCTCGAGCTCAGCCCGCGCGGAACCACCAAGGTTGGCGATACGGTGCACCTGGCGGTCGATCCCGACCAGGTGGTCATGCTGACCGACTAGAGCCGGCAATTCTTGCCGACATCGTCGCGAGGATGGGTAGAGCGTTCGCTGGCAAGGAGATGAGGCCGTCGCGAGCGGCTGCGCCTGCGACCTCGACCGCCGGAAGCGACGCTGCCAACTTGGCGTTCTACACAGCCGCACAGATTGGCCAGAAAGCAGCTTTTGCCGCGCAAACTGGCCAGGCCCCTCTCTCTGCGACGACCGCAGCCCGCCAAATTGGCCAGGCACTTCTCCGCGCATCGCCAAATTGGCCAGGCACTTTTCCGCGTTGCCGCACAAATTGGCCAGGCACTTTTCCGCGTTGCCGGATCGCGTTGCCAGATTGGCCATGCCATATCACCTCGAGATCACCTCGAGATTTGGCCAGGCACTTCTCCGGCGACTCCACAGGCGAAGGTCTTCGCCAGGAGTGCGTCCGGCCAGATTGACCTCGACCTGTGCCTGGCCAATTCGGTCCCTGCCAATTCGGTCCTGGCCATGTGCCTGGCCAATTCGGTCCTAAATGTCCCTGGCCAATTCGGCCCCCCTAAATGTGCCTGGCCAATTCGGTCCCTCTGGCCAATTCGGCCCCTCTGGCCAATTCGGCCCCTGGCCAATTCGGCCCCTGGCCAATTCGGTCCCTGTCACGGTCGGCCAATTCGGTCCTTCGCGACGGTCAGACGCGGCACGCGCGGACAGCGGTGGGGAGCGTGATCGTAAATCGCGCGCCGTTGTCAGCGGATGAGTCCGCGGTGATCGTGCCTCCCGCCGACTCGATCAGATGCCTGGTGACCATGAGGCCAAGGCCCGACCCCCCCGCCTCCGCCTCGCTGTCGGCGCTCTTAGATGAGCGAGTGCTAACAAATGGATCGAACAGCCGCTCGATGACCTCCGGGGCGATGCCCGGACCGTTGTCGGCGACCTCAATCCGTGTGGTCGCCTGCGGACCGACCTCGGCGCTCACTGTGATCCTGCCCGGCCTTCCCCGCAGGGCGTGGCTGGCGTTGATGATGAGGTTCAAGAAGACCTGCTGCAACGCATGAGGACGAATGGATACCCAGGTGTCTGGGGCGATCCGCGTGTCCATCTCGATCCGATCCTTGGCAGGATCGCGAGCGAGGCACCCGAGCGCCGCCTTGAGCGCCGCCCCCACCTCGGCGCTCGCCTGCTCATCTTGACCGGACGAGAAGTTCAACATCGCTTGCGCAACCTCGCAGGCGGACTCGACCCCAGCGATGATCTTGTCGAACGCCTTGCGCCGAAGGTCCTCGTCGTCACTCCGTGACCGGGCCAGATGGGCGTATGACAGAACCGGCGTGAGGATGTTGTTGATCTCGTGCGCAACACCCGCCGCCAGCGTCCCGATGATGGCCAACCGCTGAGCCTGGGCCAGGTGCTCCTCCAGGGCGTCCAGCGCCGACGGGGACACGGCAGCGGATACCTCCGTTGTCGGTCCCTCCGTCTTCGGTCGCTGCTGGCTCATCGATCCCCCGGTGCCCCTGGCTGAGCGGTTCATCGACATGACCGGCGGGCCACTCAAGCCGAAGCCAATGCGGTAGTTCCACGTGGAACATGTCCGTCTTGCGAGCCAGTGAGCTGCGCGGCGGTAATATGCCGCAGACCCCCGTCACGGTCCTCTTGACCGTTCTGCTGGGGCTGCGGAAGCCGCCCGGGGGCGGCGTCGCAGACGGCAGAGGAGCCTCAGGAGCCGTGGAGGTTCCACGTGGAACACGACTCAAACGATGTCTGCTACCCTTTGGCGACCCTCGTTCCATTGAAAGGAGTCACCAATGACCGCAGGCAAGGATGCAACCAAGCCGCTCCGGCGCCGTCTTGGCAAGGGTCTGGGAAGTCTGATCACCGCACCAGTCAGCGTCGAGCCTCCCAGGAGAGGCGAGGATGTGCCGGCCCGTGGAACGGAGGCACCCCCCACGGACCAGCCGCTCCGAGTCTCCGTCGACGACATCCAAGCAAACCCGTGGCAGCCACGCCAGCATTTTGACGAGCGGTCACTCGACTCGCTGGCGACCTCGATCAAGACGACGGGTGTCATGCAGCCCATCGTCGTGAGACCTCGACTCGATGGCGGATACGAGCTCGTGGCGGGGGAGCGACGATGGCGGGCCGCTCGCAAGGCCGGGCTCAACCGAATTCCCGCCATCGTTCGGGACATCGACGACCGCCAGGCGGCCGAATGGTCGCTCATCGAGAATCTCCAGCGTGAGGACCTCAATGCAATCGAGCGCGCCGAGGCGTTCCGCCGGCTCGCCGAGCAGTTCAATCTCACCCACCAGGCGATCGCGGAGCTGGTCGGCCTGGATCGCTCCAGCGTCACCAATCACCTGCGGCTGCTGGAGCTGGACGAACCAATCCAGGCACTGCTTCGAGAAGGTTCCCTCGGTTTGGGGCAGGGACGCGCTTTGCTAACCGTCACTAACTTAAAGCTCCGCAATGACCTGGCTCACAAGGCCGTCCGCGAAGGTTGGACCGCCCGGACCACGGAGCGAGAGGCCAATCGAGTCCTCCGCCAAGCCGAGGGGACCGGCGCCACCCCGACCGCCGAACCGAAGAGCGGCCGCCAAGCTCACCTGGGTGATCTCGATCGCCGATTGAGCGAGCACCTCGGTACGAGAGTCCGCGTCTTGCCGGCCAGGAAGAAGGGGACCGGCAAGATGGTGATCGAGTTCTACAGCGGCGAGCAGTTCGAAGGCCTGATCGATCGCCTCGGCTTCTCCCTCGACTGAACCGCGACTCCCGACGTATCTGCTGTACGGCCGACCAGACGACCCGCGCGGGCTTGCGAGCAGCCAGAATCCGGCCCTCCGGCGCCCTCGCCATCCGATGTCGTTGTTCTCGGACGTTGGATGCTGCCTCCGCCCCCGGCTCGCATTTCTCGCGCCTCGGGGCAAGTCAACCCGGATTCCGACCGATGAAGCGAACCGGAGCGATCTCCGCGCGGTCGTTGTCGATGCGCCGCGCACTGCGCAGCGGAACGGAACAAGGCGATCACCATGAATACGACCGGCAACACCACCGGGAACACGACCGGCCCCACGGCGGACACCGTCGGACCATCGGCTCGTCACCTCGATCAACCCCGCGGTGAGGAAGCAGATCTTGCGCTCCGACAGGCGCAGGCCCTCTTCCGGCGCACGCTCGCCGCATGGGCATCCGATTTGCTGATACTCCGGCGCGACCAGGTCACACACCTGACCTGGCGCCGGCAGGACGGCGACCTGCCGCTTGCGGCCTGATCATTTTCTCTGCCGGAGACGCACGAATGGGCTCCATTTCGACGGGCATCGGCCTCATCAGCGGCATCGACACGGCCTCGCTCATCGACAGTCTGATCACGCTCGAATCGCGCGGCAAGGTCTCGTTGCAGACTCGGCTCGCTTCGCTACAGACCCAGCAGACCGCGCTTCTGGACATCAACTCGAAGCTGCTCGCCCTCAAGAGCAGCGCCCAGGCATTCCGGAAGGACTCCATCTTTCGGTCGAACCTTGCGACGAGCAGCAACGAGGAAATCCTCACCGCCGTCGCCTCGACGCAGCGCAGCCGGGCACGTTCCAATTCATCGTGAAGCAGCTGGTGGCGACCAGCCAGCAACTCTCGCGCGGATTCGCCACGCGGGATCTCTCGCCCGTGGGTCTGTCCTCTCTCAGCTTCGAGTTCGGGCGCGGCGGTCTTGCCGTCGACACGAATCTGGAGAATCTCAACGGAGGCGCGGGGATCGACCGCGGCGTTCTGCTGATCACCGATCGAGCCGGCAACAACGCGGAGATCGACCTGACCGACGTGACCACGCTCAACGAGGTCCTCCAGCGCATCAACAGCAACGGCATCGCAGCGGTCACCGCCACCGTGGACGGGGATCACCTGGTCATCACCGACTTCAGCGGCCAGAACGGCACCCTCAGCGTCACCAGCGCCTTGGGCGACACGACCGCCGCCGACCTGGGCATCGAAGGCGCGGCCGTCGGTGACACGTTGACGGGCGGCGACATCAACTCTCTCGGAGGCACGACGACGCTCGCATCGCTCAACGACGGCAATGGCGTGCTCGTCCGCGACAACGTGGCGGATTTCGAGATCGAGACGCGCGACGGAGCGATCTTCCAGATCGACCTCGGGCGCATCGACGCCCCCATGACCACCGAGACGCTCCTGTCCGAACTGAACAACGGCGCCGGCGTCACCATCAGCAGCGACGGCGACAACCAGGACATCGCCTTCGTCGACCGCAACGGCACCCAGCACGACGTCGATCTCACCGGGGTGACGACGGTGGGGAGCCTGATCAGCCGGATCTCCAGCCAGACGGGCGGCGCGATCGCGCTGTCGATCGCCGCCGATGGCGACCGCTTCACCGTCACCGACCTCACCGGGGGCACGGGCCCGCTCAAGGTGCTCGGGGCCGGCACGAACGGCACCGATACCGCCGAAGATCTCGGCATTCTCCAGGAGGACGGCGTCAACGACGTCTCCTTCGACGGCCAGCTCGTCCCGAACACGATCAGTCAGGCGCCCGCCACCACACTGCAGCAGGTCATCGACCGCATCAACAGCGCCCTGGACGAGACCGAGGCAGCGAACGGCGGTCGGGTCGTCGCCGCCATCGGCGGCGACGGCGTGAGCCTCGAGATCACCGACAACACCGTCGGCGGGGGCGACACGACCGTCCGTTCCATCCCCGGCATCAACGACTTTGCCGCTGCGCAGCTCGGCATCGAGCAGACCTCGGCCACGCGGAACGATCACCGGTCAGCGCCTCATCGCCACGCTCGGCTCGGTGCTCGTCGCGCAATCTCAACGGCGGCGCAGGGCTGCGAACTACCCGAGCCCGGATCACCGGCCACGCTCACCGGCCAGACCTTGCTCGAAGAGCTGTTCAACGGCAGCGGCATCACGACCAACGGCAACCCCGGCTCGGTCGACATGCGGCTGCGGGATCGAACCGGGACGAACCACGACGTCGAGCTCGATGGCCTCACGACGGTCCAGGATCTCATCGACGCCGTCAACACCGCCACCGGAGGTGCGGTGACGATGAGCATCGAAGGCCAGTCGCTTCGCGTCGATGACCAGACGGGAAGCACCTCCGACAACCTGCGCATCACGAACCGCAACGGAGCCAACGTCGCGACCGAGCTCGGCATCGAGATCAACGCGCCCGTGGACTTCGTCGTCGGCGTGGACACCGAGCCGATCCACTCCGGGACGGCGACCATCCAGATCACCAACCGCGCCGGCGTATCCTCGGTCATCGACATCACGGGCGAGCAGAGCATCCAGAACATCATCAGCCGCATCAACGCCGAAGCGACCGACGTGACCGCGTCCTTGAACCAGGCGGGCAACGGCCTGCTGATTACCGACACCTCCGGGGGCACCCAGAACCTGCGCATCCTCGGTGACGCAGCGGCTAGTCTGGGGATCCAGGGGGACGTCGACAGCGACACGGTGGAGGGACAGAACCTGCAGCTGCGCTACGTCGCGGCGTCGAGCCGCCTGGCCGACCTGAACTACGGCCGGGGGATCGGAACGGGCACGTTCCGCATCACGGACGGCCTCGGCCAGAGCGCCGAGGTCAACATCGGCACCGACTCGACGAGCCTGTACGACATCATCGCCGAGATCAACTCGCGAGGCCTGGCCATCAACGCCCGGGTCAACGACAACGGCGACGGGTTGCTCATCGAGGAATCGCTGGACGAAGGAGAGACGGCCTTCACCCAGATCAAGATCGAGACGGTGAGCGGCACGACCGCACGCGATCTGAACATCCTCGGCGAATCGTCCACCGTAGCCGGCGGCTTCATCGATGGATCGTACGAGCGGGTCGTCGACGTGACCGCGAGCGACACGCTGGACGAGCTCGTCGCGAAGATCAACGATGCCGGTGCGCCGGTCGAGCGCCACGATCATCAATACCGGTTCGGGCCCCCAACCGTTCCGCCTGAATCTCACCTCGCAGATCACCGGCACCGCGGGCGAATTGATCGTCGACGCTCGTGGCGGCGATCTCGGACTCACGCCGCTTGCGCAGGGGCAGGATGCCAAGGTGTTCTTCGGCGCGAGCAACCCCGAAGACGGCTTCCTGCTCTCCAGCAGCGCCAACAGCCTGACCGACGTACTGCAGGGTGTCAGCATCGACCTTCACCAGGCCAGCGACGAACCGGTGACCGTGAACGTCGCGCGGGATCAGAGCACGATCGTGGCATCGATCACGTCGTTCATCGAGACTTTCAACAGCATCGTCTCGACGATCGATCAGTACGATTCCTACGACGCCGAGACCGAGCAGCGCGGCGTGCTGCTCGGCAACCCCGTCGTCGCGCGGGTCCGACAGGAGCTCTACCGGGCCGTGCAGCAGCGCGGCGAGAATGTCAGCGGCTCCTTCCAATTCCTAAGTCAGGTCGGCATCACGATCGCCGCCGAGGGACAACTCGCCTTCGACGAGACCAAGTTCAGTGAGGCGTACGCCGAGGACCCGGACGCCGTCGAGGCGCTGTTCGCCACCTTCGAAGCCTCGGCAGGAACGACGCGGGAAATCGCTCCCGGGATCACGGTGCCGGAAGACTCGCAATCCGTGCTTGCCCGGGGCTTTGGCGACCTGCTCGGTGATCTCGCCAACGCGCTGACTGACTCGGTGAACGGCACCCTCTCCCTGGCCAAGAAGGGCTACGACGACCGCATCAAGCTGATCAACGACCGGATCGAGCAGTTCGACCAGAAGTTGGCCGCCCGGCGAGCCCGTCTCGAAGCGCAGTTCGCTGCGATGGAGTCCGCCCTGGCGACGCTCCAGGGTCAGGGCAGCGCCCTGCAGTCCCTGTCGGCGAATCTTGCGCTGTCGGTGCGCCAGCTCGCTTGATCCACCGACCCGCACCGTCGCCCGCCCGCCGCCGCGCTTTGTCGCTTGGCCGCTCGTCTGGCTCGCTCTTCGTGCCGATGAACTCGACCATGAGCGCCGCGAACCCGAACGCCTACTTCCGCACCAAGGTCCTGACCGCGACGCCCGGCGAGCTGCGGATGATGCTGCTTGACGGCGCCGTCAAGTTCGCTCGCCAGGGGCAGGAGGGCCTGACGAATCGCGACTTCGAAGCAGCGTACAACGGAATCTCCCGCTGCCAGGCCATCCTGATGGAGCTCATCAACGCTCTTGATCCACCGCACGATCCGGAGCTGTGCAGCCGACTCTCGAGCTTGTACACCTACCTCTACATGAAGCTCGTGCACGCTTCGACGCAGCGGGATCCCGCCGCGATCGACGAGGTGCTCAAGCTGCTCGAATACGAGCGAGAGACCTGGCGACTGGCGCTGGAGCGACTGAGCGGAGAAAACGTCAGCGCCGCCGCCATGCGCGGCACGCCCGACGCCGCGCCGCCGTTTCCTCGCCATGATGGACCCGGCGGCGCCGACATGATCGGCGGCAGCGTGAGCGTACGGGGGTAACGAACCGTGCGGGACGCACGGTTCGTTAGAACAGGAGCCCGATCACTCGTACCCGACGGACGTGGACACCGTGTGGCCGGCGTCGCGGAGCGTCTTCTCGCGCCGGGCCAGCTCGAGGTCCGCGTCGACCATGATCTGCGCGAGCTCCTCGACGGTCGTCGCGGCTCCCAGCCGAGCTGCCGGCGTGCCTTGGTCGGATCGCCCAGGAGCTGATCGACCTCCGTCGGACGGAAGTAGCGCGGGTCGATCTCGACGAAGTCCTTGTAGTCGAGGTCGACATGGCCGAAGGCCAGCTCGCAGAACCGACGGACGGAGATCATCTCGCCCGTCGCGACCACGTAGTCGTCGGGCTCGTCCTGCTGGAGCATGAGCCACATCGCCTCGACGTAGTCGCCGGCGTAGCCCCAGTCGCGCTTCGCGTCGAGGTTGCCGAGGTAGAGCTTCTTCTGCATGCCCAGCTTGATGCGCCCGACGGCGCGGGTGATCTTGCGGGTGACGAATGTCTCGCCGCGGCGGGGCGATTCGTGGTTGAAGAGGATGCCGCAGCTGGCGTGCATGTCGTACGCCTCGCGGTAGTTGATCGTCGCCCAGTGCGCGAAGACCTTCGCGACGCCGTACGGCGAGCGAGGGTAGAAGGGCGTCTTCTCGGTCTGCGGCACCTCCTGCACCTTGCCGAACATCTCCGAACTGCTCGCCTGGTAGTAGCGGATCTGGTAGCCGGACTGGTCCTGGTAGTCGCGGACCGCCTCGAGAAGCTTGAGGCGCGCCGGTCGCCACCGTGTCCGCCGTGTAGATCGGCTGTCGAAGCTCACGCGCACGTGGCTCTGCGCGCCGAGGTTGTACACCTCGGTCGGCTTCACCCTGCGAGATGATCGCCGAGAGGCTGTTGGCGTCGGTCAGGTCGCCGTAGTGGAGGAACAGCCGCGCGCCCGACTCGTGCGGATCCTGGTAGAGGTGCTCGATTCGATCGGTGTTGAAGGTCGACGAGCGGCGGATGATGCCGTGCACCTCGTAGCCCTTCTCCAGCAGCAGCTCGGTGAGATAGCTGCCGTCCTGCCCGGTGATTCCGGTAACCAATGCCCGCCGTCCGCTGTTGCCCATTCCGCTCTCCCTGTACGAGACGCCGCTCGGCTGCTCAACGATCGGCCTCCTCCGCGGGCGAGTGAACCCGGGGACCGAGATCCGAGTATCTCCTGGCCGACCCGCGTTCCGCCCAGCCGCGGATCCGAGCGGAATGCCCGCTCCACGTAGACGATACCCTGTATGCCGGCCGGGCGGAAAGGGGGGACCGGTGCCGCGCCGGCCCTTCCGGTCCCGACCGCTCCTCGTAAAAGGAAGGCTGGATGTCGATGGATCTGAAGAGCAAGCGGGTCGTGGTCACCGGCGGGGCCGGATTCCTCGGCCGCGTGGTCTGCCGAAGGCCTCGCCGAGCGCGGGTGTCAGCGAGATCCTCGTCCCCCGGCAGGCAGAGTACGACCTCACGCACGAGGCGGACGGTCGCCCGGATGTACGCGACCATGCGGCCGCAGGTCGTGCTCCACCTCGCCGCGGAAGTGGGCGGCATCGGGGCGAACATGGGCCAATCCCGGCCGCTACTTCTTCGCGAACATGGCCATGGCCCTGCACCTGATCGAGCAGGCGCGGATCGACGCCTCGAGAAGTTCGTGCAGGTGGGAACCATCTGCGCCTACCCCAACTACACACCGGTGCCCTTCAAGGAGGAGGACCTCTGGAACGGCTACCCCGAGGAGACCAACGCGCCGTACGGCATCGCCAAGAAGGCGGCCATGGTGATGCTCGACGGCTACCAGCGGCAGTACGGGCTCGCGGGCGTCTATGTGCTGCCCGTCAACCTCTACGGTCCGCACGACAACTTCGACCTGGAGACCTCGCACGTCATCCCCGCGCTCATCCGCAAGTGCGTGGAGGCCATGCGACCGGGGCGACGACCACATCGTCTGCTGGGGCACGGGCGGGCGTGAGCCGCGAGTTCCTCTACGTCGAGGACGCGGCCGAGGGCATCGCTCCGCGCGGCGGAGGCGATCGACGAGCCGACGCCGGTCAACCTCGGCACGGGCTGGAGATCACCATCAAGGACCTCGTCGAGCTCATCGCCCGGCTCACGGGCTTCGACGGGCGAGATCCGCTGGGACCCACGCAAGCCCGACGGTCAGCCGCGCCGCTGCCTCGACACGACACCGCGCGCGGAAGCTCCTCGGCTGGACGGCGCAGGTGGGGTTCGAGGAGGGCCTCCGCCGGACGATCGAGTGGTATCGCTCGACCATGGTGGAGGCCGCGCGCTGAGCGATCCAACCCATGCGCGTCCTGCTCATCAACCAGGTGTTCTACCCCGACGTGGCCGCGACGGCGCAGCTCGCTCACGATCTCGCCGAGGACCTGGTGAGCCACGGTCACGAGGTGGATGTCATCGCTTCTCGCTCGATCTACGGCGAACGGGGCGCGCCGCTGTCTCGGCGCGAGAGCCTCGGCCACATCGAGATCCACCGAGTCGGGCGCAGCTTCTTCGGCAAGGCATCCCTGCCGGCACGGCTGCTCGACTTCGTGGTCTTCTACGTCGCGGCGACCGTCAAGGCGCTCACCGTCCGCCGACCTGATGTCGTCATCTGCTTCACGACGCCGCCCTTCATCGCGCTGGTGGGATGGCTGCTTCGCCTGCTCCGCGGCTCCCGCTTCGTCTACTGGGTGATGGATCTCTATCCGGACGTGCCGGTGGGCTGCGGCGTGATGCGCCAGGACTCCCTGGCCTGCCGGTTCTTCGAGTCGCTGAACCGGTTCTGTCTTGCGCCGCGCGGACCGGGTGGTCGTGCTGGGCCGGTGCATGATGAAGCGCGTGCTGGACAAGGGAATCGATCCCGGCCACGTCCACTTCATCGGTGTGTGGTGCGATCCGACGGAGGTACGACCGATACCGGAGGAGGAGAATCCGTACCGCGCCCTCTGGAAGGTGCAGGACAAGTTCGTCGTGATGTACTCGGGCAACTTCGGCCTGGCCCACGACGTCACGACCATGTGCGAGGCCGCCGCCATGCTGGCCGATGACGACCGGATCGCGTTTCTCTTCGTGGGCGGAGGCAAGAAGAAGCCGCTCGTCGAGCGATTCGTCGCCGAGCATGGGCTCGGCAACTGCCGCTGCGAACCGTATCAGCCGAGGGAGCGTCTCGATCGGTCGCTGAGCTGCGCCGACGTCCACCTGGTCAGCTTGCTCGAGGGTCTGGAGGGCAGCATCGTGCCGAGCAAGCTCTTTGGAATCATGGCCGCCGCCCGGCCGACCATCTACATCGGACACCCGGAGAGCGAGATCGCCCGCGTGCTGCTCGAACACGAGTGCGGCACCGTGGTCAGGCAGGGCGACGTCGAGGGGCTCGTCGAATCGATCCGATTCCTGGCCCTGCACCCGCAGGAGCGGGCGCGGCAGGGGGCCGCGGCGCGAGCCGCCCTCTGCCGGGCGTACGATCGGGAGGCGGCGTGCGGGGCGTGGCGGGAGCTGCTCGAAGAGCTCACCGGAACGAGGCCGGACGTCCGCCAGCGCTCAGAACCCGGGGGCAGCCGCGCCGAACAGCAAAGTTCCGGCTTCTGATGAACTACCGGCGATGGGTTTACGATCCTGAGCAGGTCCGCCCACGCCCCGGAGCTCATTGATGTGATGTCCGCCGACGCGCCGATGGCCTCTCGACACAGCCCGCTGCCCCTGGGCAATCGCCTCGCCCGCTTCCTGTGGGCGGTGGTGTACGTGCTGCTCTTCCGGCCCTCACCGCGGAGTCTTCCACCGCTGGCGAAACTGGCTGCTTCGGTGCTTCGGTGCTCGTCTCCATCCCACCGCCCGGGTCTATCCGCGGGCCCGGATCTGGCTGCCCTCCAATCTGGAAATGGCGGCGTGCGCGTGCATCGCCGACGACGTCGAGGTCTACGTGCGTCGAACGATCGCCATCGGGTGATCACACGACGGTTAGCCAGTACAGCTACCTGTGCGGGGCCACCCACGACTTCGAGGACGTTCATCATCCGCTCGTGCCCGGTAGCCGATCACGATCGGCCGCCGCTGCTGGCTGGCCGCCGACGTCTTCGTCGGCGCCGGGAGTGAGCATCGGCGACGGCACGGTGGTGGGCGGCGCGATCGTCCGTCTTCAAGGACCTGCCGCGACGTGGGTGGTCGCCATGCGGCACGCCCGCGCCAGGCCGGTGCGGAAGCGGCGATCTGACGGCCGCCGACTGCGGCGAGCGATGATCGAGGCGGCGATCGGCCGAGCAGGTCGGAACGCCGGCGAGAAGACGAGCATCGTCGACGCCATGATCGACGTGATGGTCATCACGCACAACGAGTCGCTGAACCTGCCGCACTGCCTGGCGGCGGTGCAGGGGTGGACGAACAAGATCTTCGTCATCGACAGCGGCTCGACGGACGGCACGCAGGACATCGCCCGGTCGATGCGGCGCCGAGGTCGTGCACCACGACTGGGAGGGATACGCCCGGCAGAAGAACTGGGGCCTGCGCAATCTGCCCTTCGAGTCGCCGTGGATCCTCATCATCGACGCCGACGAGGTGATCACCGACGGCGCTGCGCCAGCGCCTCGTCGAGATCGCCTGCCGCCCCGTCGGACGAGGTGCACGAGAACGGCTTCTTCATCAACCGGCTCACGTACTTCCTCGGCCGGCCCATCCGGCACTGCGGCTACTTCCCGAGCTGGAACCTCCGGTTCTTCAAGCGCGGCAAGGGCTTCTACGAGGACCGCGAGGTGCACGAGCACGTCGTGATCGAGGATCCCGTCGGCTACGTCCAGGAGCCGATGCTCCACGACGATCGGCGCGGCCTCGAGCACTACGTCGCCAAGCACAACCGCTACTCGACGCTCGAGGCGCGGGCCTGCTCCTGAGCGAGATGCCGCAACGAGACGACGCACGGCCAGGAGGCGAACATCTCCGCCGCCACGCGACGGCGGCGCTGGCTCAAGCGGTACATGCTGCCCCACGTGCCGATGCCCGTGGCTGTGGCGATTCCTCTACATGTACGTCCTGCAGGCTGGGTGTCCTCGACGGCCGCGTCGGGCTGGAGTTCTGCAGCTTCATCAGCATGTACGACGCGATGGTCGCGCTGAAGCTGAGGGTGCTGCGGCGGGAGGCACGAGCGCTTCGGGCCAAGGGCAGAGCGGATCTGCCGATCGAGAGCGAGCCTCCGGCCCAGGGGCTGGCGGTCGCCGAAGGCGCGGACCCGGTGACGACGGTCTCGATGCGGACAGAGCTGATGCGCACCGGCGCTCCGACGCCCAACGGCGAACCCCCCACGCAGATGCAGCCGGAAGCGAGTCCGTGGACATTCAAGGAGAAGCTGGGCCGCGCCCTCTGGATGCTGATCGGCAAGCCGATCTTCCGCGTGAGCTTCCACAACTGGTACGGCTTCCGGGCGTGGCTCCTGCGCCGCTTCGGAGCGAAGATCGGGCAGGGGGTCGCCATCCGTCCCACGGTGAACATCGAGGTGCCGTGGATGATCGACGTCGACGACGACGCGACGATCGGAGACTACGCGATCCTCTACAGCCTCGGGAAGATCAAGATCGGCAAGCGCTCCATCGTCAGCCAGTACGCGCACCTGTGCGCCGGCACCCACGACTACACCGATCACACCTTCAAGCTCATCCGCACGCCGGTCACGATCGGCTCGGACGTCTGGGTGGGCGCCGACGCATTCATCGGTCCGGGCGTTCACGTGCACGACCTGAGCGTGGTGGGGGCTCGCTCCAGCGCCTACAAGGAACTTCCGGAACGCCAAGTCTACGTGGGCAATCCCGCCAAGCCGGTCAAGGAGCGGGTGCTTCGATGACCACCCAGGCCACGGCGCCACCCTCGCTCACCGAGGTCGCCAAGCCGCGACAGCGGGTCTTCCTCGAGCAGTCGCTCGCGGAGCGGGCGGCCGCGGCCGTCTGGGCGCTCGTGTGGGCGGTCCTCTTCCGGTGCAGCCCCGTGCCGCTGCACGGATGGCGCGCCATGCTGCTGCGTCTCTTCGGCGCCAAGATCAGAGGTCCCGTCCGAATCTCGCCCTCCGCCCGCATCCTCTTCCCCTGGAATCTGCGGCTGGGGGCGAACGTCGTCATCGCCCACCAGGTGATCATCAACTGCATGGGAGAGGTGCGGATCGGCGACCGAACCCGCGTCAGTCAGTACGCCCACATCGTGGCTGGTACGCACGCCTACCAACGGCCGGACATGCGAATCGTCCGCTCTCCGATCGCGATCGGCTCCGATGTGTGGATCGCCGCCGACGCCTTCGTCGGACCAGGCGTCACGATTGCTGACCGGTGCCTGCTCGCCGCTCGCGCCAGCGCCTTTCACGACCTTCCGGAAGGGCAGATCTGCGTCGGAGAGCCGGCTCACCCGATCAAACCCCGCCCGTGAAGGAGGGGTGCACGACACCGGCGTCGCCTGCCGGGTCGCCTTGCCCGTCCCCATGAGCCGCCGTATGTTCACCCCCGCCATGACGCTGCGCTTCCACAACAGCCTGACCAAGCAGGAAGAGGACTTCCATCCGCTCGACCCCGACGGCCGCCGGGTGACCTTCTACAGCTGCGGACCCGACGGTCTACGACTACGCGCACATCGGGAACTTCCGCTCGTTCCTGAACGCCGACGTCATGCGGCGCACGCTCGAGCTGCTCGGCTACGAGGTGCGCCACGTGATGAACATCACCGACGTCGGGCACATGACCGAGGACGACGTGGCGGACGGCGAGGGCGAGGACAAGATGGAGGCGGCGTCCCGGCGCTTGCTCGAGGCGAAGAAGTCCGGCAAGCTGCCCGCCGACGCGGCCGACGTCGATCCCGGCGATCCCTACGCCATCGCCGACTTCTACGCGCACGCCTTCCTCGAGGATGCGCGGACCCTGGGACTCAAGGTCGCCCGCGAGGTCGAGCACGATCCGGCGCTCATGCCGCGTCCGACGCAGTACATCCCGCCAGATGATCGAGATGATCGAGGATCTCCTCCGGGCCGATCACGCCTACGTCGCCGGCGACGGCGTGGTGTACTTCGACGTTCAGTCCTTCCCCGACTACGGCCAGCTCTCGGGCAACACGCCCGACCGCGATCCGCTCGGGCGAGGGCGGTCGCGTCGATCGAGGCGACGCAGGCGATCAAGCGGCACCCGGCCGACTTCATGCTCTGGAAGCCCGACCCGACGCACCTGATGCGCTGGCCGAGCCCGTGGGGCGAAGGCTATCCCGGCTGGCACCTCGAGTGCTCGGTGATGGCGCATGCGACCGGCTCGGCGACCGACACGAACGGCGTGATCGACATCCACTCGGGCGGCGAGGACAACATCTTCCCGCACCACGAGTGCGAGATCGCGCAGGCCTGCGGCGCGTCCGGCGAGCCGTTCTTCGCCCGCTACTGGTTCCACACCCGCTTCCTGATCGTCGAGGGCGAGAAGATGAGCAAGAGCAAGGGCAACTTCTTCACCGTGCGGCGACCTGCTCGACGCGGGCGCGACGCCGGCGGCGATCCGGCTTCGAGCTCATCAAGACCCACTACCGCGGCCAGGCCAACTTCACGATGCAGGGCCTCGCCGACGCTCAGCGGCAGATCGAGCGCTGGGTGCGGCTCGCGCGACTGGCTCGCGAGCAGCACCGCGATCGCCCGCTGCCCGAGTCCGGCCGCGGGCCGCTCGCCGCAGCGCTGCCGCGCGTTCACGCGGGCGCTGTGCGCGCGACCTCAACGTCTCGGGCGCGATCGGCGTCCTCAACCAGGGGGCGAGCGGCGCACCGCGTGACCGAATCGGCGCCGCGTCGGGAGCCGCGGGCAACCCGACCTACGCCGACGAGCTGGACGCGCTCGAGGCCGATGGACTCGGTGCTGGGCGTGCTCGACCTCGAGTCCGATGGCGAGCATCGGCGAGACGCTCGACGCGGCGTGGATCGAGCGAAAGATCGCCGAGCGGAACGACGCGCTCGATCAGAACGCGACTGGGCCGCGGCCGACCGAGCCCGTGACGAGCTGGCTGGCCGTGGGCATCGCGCATCAAGGACGGACCGGAGGGAACGACCTGGTCGAGGTAGTCCAGTAGGGGCCTTCGCGTGTCCGTTGACGATGCAGGACCAGAACGGCGCTCCGGAACGAACGGACGAGTCCGACAGCGGTCCATGGCGGAGCGCTCGTCAGACGAGCTGCTCTTCGACCCGGCGGAATGGCTGCCAGGTGGCGATTCGGTCTTCGATGGGCTGGCGACTGGATGAGATCGAAACCCTGACTCGTCGCTGATCATCGGACTTGCGGCGGCATCGGCTCCGGCAAGACCGCGGTCGCCGACGATCCTCGAGCGAGCTCGGGCTGTGTCGTGTCGCGATCCGACGAGGACTGGGCGGGCGGCGCTGCGCGATCCGGACATTCGCGAAGTCAGCTCGTCGACTGGTGGGGGCGCGAGATCCTGGACGAGAGTCCGGAGCGATCGATCGGAGCAAGGTTGCCGCCATCGTCTTCGAGCGATCGCGGGCAGCGGGAGCGTCTCGAGGCGCTCGTCGCATCCATGGATCGAGGCGCGACGCGAAGGCGTGTTTCGCACGCGCACCGGCAGACGCGGTCGCGCTCGTCATCGATGCGCCGCTCCTCTTCGAGGTCGGACTCGACGCGAGTGCGACGTCGTCCTGTTCGTGGACGCGGACCGGGCGCTGCGGATCCGCCGCGTGGCGGAGTCCCGCGGCTGGAGCGAAGCCGAGCTCACGCGCCGAGAAGATTCTCAGATGCCGCTTGACGCGAAGCGATCGAGGGCCGATCATGTACTAACGAACAACGGCGACCTGCGAAGCTCTCGTCGAGCGGGTGCCGCCAGATCCTCGAGCGAGATCACTCAGGATCATCGAGATCACTCGGCCTCACCGAAGTCTCCCCTCGGGATGACCGACCATCCTGCCGGTCGTTGCAGGTGCTGCGACGCACGCACGCAGGAGCGATCGGCCAGCGACACCGAAGGACGGCTGCCGAATCCTGCTGATCCGAATTCAATGACGCTGGCTGACCGCTTCCGGCACCCCTGTTACACAGTGTCCGCGCCTCTCGACGTCGCGTCCTGCAAGGACACACGCACGAAGACTCCGACGTACGTGCACTGTCCGTCGAACGAATCCGATCCCGGTGCGACGTCGCCAAGCCTCGTACCCGAGCACGCACATGTCATCCGGGAGCAGGAGATGAGCACCATCATGGCTACGAACAAGAAGACCCGCCGTCGACGCAAGCAAGCTCGAACGGCCCCTCCGTCATCACCGTGACGCTCCAGCCGGGCGAGGTGCCCAGCGACGAGGAGCTGGAGGCCGAAGCCGCCGCGCTCGAGGACGAGCTGCAGGGCAAGTACGACCTGGCCAAGAAGGACGACCTCAACCTCGCCGCGCTCCAGCACATGACGACGAGCGAGCTCGGCAAGCTCGCCAAGAAGGAGAAGATCGAGGACTTCGCCACGCTGCCGCAAGCAGAAGCTCGTCTTCGAGATCCTCAGCGCCCGCGCCCGCAAGCAGGGCCTGATGATCGGCGAGGGCACGCTCGAGATCCTGCCCGACGGCTACGGCTTCCTCCGCAGCCCCGAGTACTCGTACATCGCGTCGCCCGACGACGTCTACGTCAGCCCGTCGCAGATCCGGCGCTTCGGCCTGCGCAAGGGCCAGGTCGTCCGCGGCCTCATCCGCCCGCCCAAGGAGACCGAGACCTACTTCGCCCTGCTGCGCGTCGAGGAGGTCAACGGCGCGCGATCCCGAAGCTCCTGCACGACCTGCCGACCTTCGAGAACCTCACGCCGCTGCACCCGAACGAGCGGATCCACCTCGAGACCGAGGCCGCACGGCATCGAGACGCGCGTCATCGACCTGGTCACGCCGCTCGGCTTCGGCCAGCGGGCGCTGATCGTCGCCCCGCCGCGCACCGGCAAGACGGTCATCCTGCAGCAGATCGACCAACGCGATCGCGCAGAACCACCCGGACGTGCACGTCATCGTGCTGCTGATCGACGAGCGGCCCGAGGAGGTCACGGACTTCCGGCGCAACACGCCCGACTCGGTCGAGGTCGTCGCCAGCACCTTCGACGAGCAGGCGCATCCGCCACATCCAGGTGGCCGAGATGGTCATCGAGAAGGCCCGGCGCATGGTCGAGTTCGGCGAGCACGTGGTGATCCTGCTCGACTCGATCACCCGCCTCGCCCGCGGCTACAACAACGCCATGCCGAACACCGGCAAGATCGGCACCGGCGGCGTCGACACGCAGGCGCTGATCAAGCCCAAGAAGTTCTTCGGCTCCGCCCGCAACATCGAGAACGGCGGATCGCTGACGATCATCGCGCACCGCGCTCGTGGACACCGGCTCCAAGGCGGACGAGGTGATCTTCGAGGAGTTCAAGGGCACCGGCAACGCCGAGCTGCACCTGACCCGCAAGCTCGTCGAGAAGCGCATCTGGCCGGCCATCGACATCTCCGCCTCCGGCACCCGCCGCGAGGAGCTGCTGCTGGACCCGAAGGAGCTCGAGCTGGTCGTCCGCCTGCGCAAGGTCGTCTCGGACATGAACGTGGTCGAGGCGATGGAGCTGCTCCGCGGCCGGCTGCGCGAAGACCAAGTCCAACGCCGAGTTCCTGATGACGATGAACCTGAACTGAACGCCGCCGAGCGGTGCCAGGGGGTCGAAACCCCTCGACGTCGCGACCTGTCGAGCCGCGGATGACCCGGTCCGCCCTCCGGACAGCGTGCCCCGGGAATCGTACACCTGACCGCACCTGGCCGTTCCGGGGATGCGTATAGGATCGGCACCGGGTTGCGTCGCCACTCCGCGCCACCCCGTCGTCGTGTAAGATGTTGGGGCACAGGGACCTATCCGCTTGCCCCGCTCGATTCCGTTTCGACGCCGGTTCTAGTCTGGGGAGCCCTGCCATGACGATGTCTCGCCCCCGCGCCATTCGCCATCACCGGCAAGCAGGGCGTTCACCATCACCGAGATCCTGGTGGTCATCGGTGTGATCGTGGTGCTCTCGGGCTTTCTGCTGGCCGCGCTCGACGGCCGTGCGGGGGACCGGGAAGATGGCCAAGTCGATGAACAGCCTGCGGCAGATCGGGATCTGGATGCAAGCCTACTCCTCGGACAACCGCGAGTTCATCCTCCCGAGCCAGTTCGACTACTCGAACAACCCGTACACGGGCAAGGTGCGATCGGGTCACCGTGACCATCGGCGACGAGCTCCAGGGGACGTGGACCGACATCCTCTGGACGATCCACGACCTCGGCGGAGCCGAGGATTCCAGCGGCTCGGTGTCGACGTATCGCTACGACTCGCCGGATGCCGAGTTCTACGAAGCGGTTCGTCGACTTCGACAGCAACCCGCTGCGTTCATCCGCCGAGAACACGCGAGTCACGGCCGGCGGCCTCCTGGCGACCTACCCACGCCGTTCGGGCCCGGGGCCGAGGAAGCCGGCGAGCCCGGCTACTTCGCCGCCAACGACTTCTTCGACGCCCGGCCGGATCCCTCCGATCCCACCGTGCCCGTCGGCGGCGCTGGTACACGAACGGGCAGATCGCGCGCCCCCGACCGCTCGATGTACCTGGTGGACTCCTTCGCCGGCGAGACGATTGCCGACGAGCCCCGCGCCGTTCGACAGCGACCGCGGCGCCGGACACCCTCATCCGCTGCGAGGTGGACTTCCGCTACAACGGCCTGTGCCTCATGCTGTTCCTGGATGGGCACGTGAGTCCCGAGGCGACCTGGCGCGACCTCGAACGAGCTGCAGACCAGGCCGTGCGATCAAGGCTGCAAGGACCTCGACCACGGCGCCTGAACTGGACGCCGAGGGCGGTCCATCCGCGCGACCGCCCGGAGCACACGGCCCGGGCGGTTCGATAGGAACCGGTCGACATCAGCCGTCGGACCCGCGCTTGCCAGAGGTGACCGCAGCGGCTACACTTCCGGTCGCTCCGTCCCTGTTCGGAGCGGTTTTTCTTCGCCTGAGCCGGTGGTCGCCGACTGGTCGGGCCCATGGGCTCGTCCGGGTTCCGAGCCCTGCTGATTCGGTCACGCTTGATTCGGCCACCGTAGCTCAGTGGTAGAGCACACCCTTGGTAAGGGTGAGGTCACGGGTTCGAGTCCCGTCGGTGGCTTTCCGAACCGTTCGCGGGCCGCGGGGCCTGAGAGGTGCCCGGGCCGTGTGGCGGATGGCTTGGAGGGAGAGACGATTTCCCGCCAGATGTGGAAGGTCCACGTTCGGCGGATTCCGGAACGGTGCCGGACCGCCGCGCGGATCCGGCCATGCACCTGATTGCACCTGACGGAGTAAATACAGATGGCCAAGGAGACCTTCGTTCGCAACGAAGCCGCACGTCAACATCGGCACCATCGGTCACATCGACCATGGCAAGACGACGCTGACCGCGGCCATCACCATGCGCCAGGCCGGCAAGGGCCTGGGCTCGGCCCGGAAGTTCGATCAGATCGACAATGCTCCCGAAGAGAAGGCCCGTGGCATCACGATCGCCACCTCGCCACCAGGAGTACGAGTCCGCCACGCGGCATTACGCCCACGTCGACTGCCCCGGCCACGCCGACTACGTCAAGAACATGATCACCGGCGCCGCCCAGATGGACGGCGCGATCCTGGTGGTCGCCGCCACCGACGGCCCGATGCCGCAGACCCGCGAGCACATCCTGCTGGCCCGCCAGGTCGGCGTGCCCGCGCGATCGTCGTCTTCCTGAACAAGTGCGATGCGGTCGACGACGAGGAGCTGCTCGAGCTGGTCGAGCTCGAAGTCCGCGAGCTGCTCAGCCAGTACGACTTCCCCGGCGACGAGATCCCGATCATCCGCGGCTCCGCCCTGAAGGCGATGGAGTCCGAGGGCAAGGACGACGCGGTCTGCAAGTCCATCGACGAGCTGATGGATGCGCTGCGACAGCTACATCCCCGAGCCGACCCGCGAGATCGACAAGCCCTTCCTCATGCCCATCGAGGACGTGTTCTCGATCAAGGGTCGCGGCACCGTCGTCACCGGTCGTATCGAGCGCGGCCTGGTCAAGGTCGGCGACGACGGTCGAGATCGTCGGCCTTGCCGAAGCCACCAGCAAGACCACGGTCACCGGCGTCGAGATGTTCAACAAGATCCTCGAAGACGGCATGGCCGGCGACAACGTCGGATGCCTCCTCCGCGGTATCGAGAAGGACGATGTCGAGCGCGGCCAGGTGCTCTGCAAGCCCGGCTCGATCACGCCGCACACCAAGTTCGAGGCCGAGGTGTACGTGCTCACGAAGGAAGAAGGTGGCCGTCACACGCCGTTCTTCTCCGGATACAAGCCGCAGTTCTACTTCCGCACGACCGACGTGACCGGCAAGCTGGACCTCCTGGGCGGCGCCGAGATGTGCATGCCCGGCGACAACGTCCAGATGCTGATCGACCTCGAAGGCAAGCCCATCGCCATGGAGGAGGGCCTGCGCTTCGCCGTTCGCGAAGGCGGCCGCACGGTCGGCTCCGGCGTCGTGACGAAGATCCTCGAGTGAGCAGAGTGAATCGATAGCAAGCGAGCGGGCCCGGCGTCGTCCAGCTGTTTGAAGGGCGTTCGACTGGACGGTCGCCGGGCCCGTCGCTCCGTTGAAAGAAGGCGTGACACCATGGCCAAGAAAGCAGCAGATCGAGAGTTCGTATGGCTCCAGTGCAGCGAGTCCGGTGACCTGAACTACCGCACGAGCATTCGCGTCAAGGGTGGCATCGACGAGAAGATCAAGGATGGCGTGAAGAAGTACAGCCCCCGGCTGCGAAAGCACACCCTGCATAAGATCAAGCGGAAGTAGGCCAGATCGACGATGGGCTGATCACGCCCGAGACCGTTCGGGCCGCGAACGCCAGTAGCTCAATTGGTAGAGCAGCGGATTCCAAATCCGCAGGTTGGGTGTTCGAGTCACCCCTGGCGTGTTGCAGAATGCTCGGCTTCTGAACACCGCGTCAGGTGCTGTCGGGGGGTGAGCGCCGTTCACAGGAAGGTTTCCCTCATGGATGCTGGCATCTACAAGAAGGGCCAGGGCTACTGGACGCGACTGATGTCCGCCATCGGCCTGGGCATGATCGTGCTGATGGGCTGCGTCTGGATCTGGGATGTCTTGAAGGCCGTGCGGATCGGCAACGTGCAGCCGATCTACATCTCCGCGGTCGGCGCGGTCATCTTCGGCGCTGTCTTCGGTGTGCTGGGCTTCTTCCTCATCGGCCGCAAGCCCGGGGTGGTCGACTTCATGATCGCGACCGAGGGCGAGATGAAGAAGGTCAACTGGTCGACGCGGCGCGAGATCCTCGGTTCGACGTGGATCGTGATCGGCCTGACCATCCTGGTCGCGCTGCTCTGCTTCGCGTGCGATCTTCTCTTCCAGCGGTTCTTCATGTGGATCAACGTACTGGAATCCGCGAGATGAGCTTCGCAATCGAGAGCACTATGCATCAGGACGATTCACCATCGACGGTTAGCGGCGCGACCTCCGCAACGGGCGCCCGGGCATCCCGATCCGGCAAGAGCAGCGATCCCCGCTGACAAGGCCAAGCCGGTGGCGACCGTCGAGGGTGCGGACGAGGAGCGCCCATTCGATCCCGCCGTCGACCTGCCGGCGTACCGCCCGGGCATGGACTGGTTCGTCCTTCGCGTGGCGTCGAACAAGGAGAACTACGTCCGCGAGACGCTGCTGCGCAAGGTGCAGATCGAGGCCCTCGAAGAGCGCGTCGGCCGGATCATGGTGCCCACCGAGAAGACCAAGACCCTCAAGGGCGGCAAGACGCGGGTCACGGAGACCAAGCTCTATCCGGGCTACGTCTTCGTCGAGATGAAGCTCGAGGACGACGGCCGCATCCCCCAGGACGTCTTCTTCCTGATCAAGGAGACCACCGGGCGTCGGCGACTTCGTCGGCACCGCCGGCCGCCCGACGCCGATGGCGCCGCACGAGGTCGAGAAGATGCTCTTCGACTCGCGGATGCCCGAAGAGACGCCCACGGTCAAGATGGAGTTCCAGAAGGGCGACCACGTCACGATCAAGGAAGGTCCCTTCGAGAACTACGAAGGCACCGTCGACGAGGTGCTGCCCGACAAGGGTCTGGTCCGTGTCCTCGTCACGATCTTCGGCCGGCAGGCTCCCGATCGAGTTGGAGTACTGGCAGATCGCCCGCGCAGACGAGTAGGGAGGATTCCGGGGGGTGCGCGAACACGCGTGGGCGGTCGGCGGGTGGCGCGGCCGGCGCCGGCTCTTGTCGAAGGCGTGCGCGAACACGCGTCGGGCGGTCGATGGGTGGCAGAGCCTCGCCGCATCCATGCGGCTGGGTCCTGGTGGTCTCAGGTTGAGGGCGCAGCTTGAGATGTTGTTGCAGCGCCGCCGCATCCATGCGGCTCGACCATCGTCGGTCCGGCGTGGCTCATACGCGCCCGCTTCCTGCGGGCTGCCCTGTGGCTGGTCTCGCGGTGGTCGTTTCCATCTATGTGCGGCCCGTCCGGGCCGCAGGGGCTTTGCGTGCGGCTGACGCCGTGTTCTTGTCGAGGGCTGCTCGCCGCCGACCTTCAGGCCGGATAACGGTGCGCGCTGTTGGTCCCGCGGGGGGTTGCCGCAACTGACGCCGCATCCATGCGGCTTGGTCCCGGTTGTTCTCAGGTTGGGTGCGCGGCTTGAGGTCTTGTTGCGGCGTCGCCGCCTCCTGCGGCTCGACCATCGCCGGTCCGACGTTGCTCATACGCGCCCGCTTCCTGCGGGCTTCCCTGGGACTGGTCCGGCGGTGGCCGTTTCTATTCATGTGCGGCCCGTCCGGGCCGCAGAGGCTTTGCAATCGCCGGCGGCATCCATGCCGCCTCGGTTCTTGCTGCGAACCACCACACGGTCGGCGGCGTCCTGCCGCCGACCTTCAGTGCCGGATGGGAACGGCCTGCGTTGCAAGACGCGCCGTTGACGTTCGATGGCGCGCGCGACGCCTCCACACGCCCCGGCCGCGCAACCCCCGGCAGGTCAAGCTCCCGCGGCCCGAGCGTTGGTGTTTGCGCGTGACGCGAGCCGGCATGGATGCCGGCGGTTTTGCAAGGCCCGCGGGAGGGGAGGCCCGCTATGACCAAGCCCATCCCACGCCGGAACGTCCACAGGCGAGCCCGCACGATGCGGGCGGATCTTGGTGCCCCGGAACAAACGGGTCGAGCCGCAAGGATGCGGCGCCGCTGCAACAAGACCTCACGCCGCGCACCCAACCCCAGAACAACCAAGACCGAGCCGCAGGATGCGGCGACGGCCGCGCAACCCCCGGAACTGCCTAAGCGTGTTCGCCCACGCCCTCGACAAGAGCAGGCTCCGGCCGCGCAATCGTCGGCAGGTCAAGACCCCAAGAACTTCTCAAAACCAGCCGCATGGATGCGGCGACGGCCCCGCAACCCCCGGAATCCCCAGGCGTGTTCGCACACCTCTTCGACAGTTACGCGTCCCCGCCCGCAACCCCTCACGCCGGCGCCGTCGAACAAGCCCAAGCGCCAAAACCGCCAACGTGCCCGGCGCGGGAATCGAGGCCACGCTGTCGAGATCGAATCTGACGTCCCCCGGGAATCCGGCCAGGGCGGCGGGAACCTCGAGGCCGATCTGCAGGTTGCCGATGTTGCCGAACGTCGCCTCGAACGTGCCGGGAGGACCTTCGGGAATGATGAACGGGCTGTTCGGATCGATCTCGATCGTGATTTCCGTCCAGGTGTTCGGCATCACCGGTGTTACGCTGATGCCCACCGTGCCCGGGAAGTTCGTCGGTGAAGCAAACCTCGCGAAGAAGAAGAGCGGGCTCTGGAAGTCGTGCCGGATGAAGAAGCTGAACTCATCGAGCCCTGCGGTCAGCCAGTCGCCGACGAACGCGCCGCCGCTGGCCCCCAGCGCCGCGTCGCCACGGAAGATGGTCACCCGGTCTCCCTCGAGCTGGTTGGCAAAATTCGCCGTCGTGCTGACGTACGGGCCGTCGATGCCCGAGCCGTTCGTCACCCAGTCCAGGGGTGCGCTCTGACCGTTCACCCAATTCGCGGAGCCGGCGCCGAACGTCTCTTCGAACGGCGTAACGCCCGCGAAGGCCTCGGTTCCCCCTCCCGCCAGAGCCAGTGCGCCGATCACGGCGCCGAAGATCCTCCGGTTCATGTTTCTCCTTCTCCTTTCGGTTGTGGGGTGACGTCAGGACAGAGACTTGCCCGCGAGTGCGTCACGCGGCGGTACCCCAGTTGACTATGACTTCCACGAGATCGGTAACATCCACAGAACCGTTCTGATCCAGGTCCCCCGTGCAGGGACCGACATCGGGACAGGGTCCCCAGTTGACGATCACGAGCACGAGATCCTGCACGTCCACCATACCGTTGCCGTCGACGTCGCCTGGCAGCGGCGGCTGGTCGCCGATCTGCACCGTGAGCTCCAGTCGGGCCGGGCTCGCGGTGGTCGGAACGGCGAAGTTCTCCTTCATGTAGAGGGTCGGATACGTGTTGCTTCCGAAGACCTCGGAGAAGTGCAGCGAGCTGACCACCAGATCGAGGCGGCCGCGCTGGAACGCCGCCTGCAGATACGCCTGGATGTTCGGGTCGTCCACATCGAGTACGAACTCCATGTCGGTGCGATTGGGAACCGGATCCCCAGGCGCCACATCCGGAATCTGGGCCACCGCGAAGGGCGTGACCTCGATCCGATCTTCGACGTTGTTGGAGATATCCACCGCCATGCCCGATGCGACGTAGGTGATCGGATAGACGTTGCGCGTGCGCGGTGCTTCGCCCGCGACGTTGTCGAAGGGCCCGTTCTCCGGGAAGGGCTCATCCACGAACTGGTTTCGGTAGCCCGCCCCGGAGACGATCAGGGGTCGCCCCACATCCTCGTCCGGCAGGTAGTCCGGATCGGCCGGATCCAGATGGGTGCGATACGAGTCGTAGGTGGGATCGAAGACGAAGTTCTCGTCACCCTCGTTCATGACGATGAGCCGCGCGAAGGTCACGGTGTAGTTCGAGAGCGGCAGGTCCGTGGGAATCTCTGGCGAGGTGACGAATCCGAAGAGGGCCTGGCCGTCGCGCTCGTCGAACTGGTCGAACTCGGGGATGTCCAGGCTGGTGAAGATGGCGGCTTCGCCACGGGAGCCCGGCGTTGCGTTGAAAGGGTACATCCACCGATCGAGGGTCGGACTCTCGAACATGACGTCCACGAGGGCGGCTGCGGCCGGCACCGAGAGTGCGGCGACGGCGCCGCCGCAACAGACATGGCGGAAGCGTGGTGAGATCCACATGGCGAACGACCTACTCCAGAGATTGAAGCGCCTCTGAGCCGTACCTAGGATAGAGCCGCATCCTATCCGGGGGAAAGCACGAAACACCAGTTGCGGAAACACGATCATGACCAACAAGACCCCCAGAACACCCCTGCTTGTCAGAAGCCCTCGGCCGGCCTTCACGATCGTCGAACTGCTCGTCGTTATCGGCGTAATCGGACTGCTGATGGGCCTGCTCCTGCCCGCACTGCGATCGGTCCGCCAGAACGCTTCTCAGACCTCCGAGATGTCGGCAGCTCGCCAGCTCATGCTCGCCTACCAGATGTACGCGAATGGAAACCGGGACCGCGTCCTTCCTGGGTACTGGAGCGAGCTGCCGGCGCTGGACGCCTCGGGGCGCCGCATCGGTGTGGACGTGCTGACCGACATTCGCGGCCCGGCGGCACGAGTGCGCTACCCGTGGCGTATCGCGCCGTACTTGAGCTACGAGCTTCAAGCCCTGTACGCAAACGAGAATCAGGAGTTGCTGGAGCAGTATCAGCAAGATGATGACTACGACTCCTACGTGTACGGGGTGAGTCTCTTTCCGTCGCTGGGGCTGAACGCCACCTGGGTCGGCGGAAACTCGCAGGAAGGGGCGTTCGACCCCATCAATCTGCAGGTGTTCGGACAGTTCTACGTCACGACCCCGAGCCAGGTTTCACACGCCGACCGATTGCTCGTATTCGCTTCCGCCCGCGGCGGGGGAGACCCCTTCGATCCGAGGACACACGAAGGCAACTATCGCCTCCTCTCGCCCTATTTGCAGTCCGAAGATGGCAACCGTTGGAGCGATTCGTTCAATCCCGGAGAGAGCGCCCTCCGCCTTCGGATTCGTCTCGCTTCGATATGCAGGGCGGGCCGTCAGCGCCTTTATGGACGGGCACGTCGACGTCATGGGCGAAGAGCAATTCAAGGACATGCGGCACTGGGCCAACGACGCCAACCGGGAGGACTGGGCCCTCGAGCCTCGGACGGCGCGTGCGCCCCCGTGAATCCAGTGGCCGCCCTCCAGGCTGGTGCCGGTGTCGGGTGATCACGCCCGCGCCGCAGACTCCCCGAGCGGATCGTACTATCCTGATCATTCCATTCGGGGGCCTGGTCCTCCCGTTCGGGGAATCATCGCAGCCATCAAGCTGGAGATATGCATGTCCGCAACCGACGTCGCGCAGGTCGAGCAGGCCGCTTCGCAGTTCCGGGAGAGGTACGAGGCCACGAAGTCCGAGATCCAGAAAGCGATCGTCGGTCACGAAGAGATCATCGACGGCGTGCTGATCTGCCTGTTCGCCGGCGGCCACGCGCTGCTCGAAGGCGTGCCGGGACTCGGCAAGACGCTGCTGATCCGCTCGCTCTCCGAGGCGCTGCATCTGCAGTTCAACCGCATCCAGTTCACGCCGGACCTGATGCCCGCAGACGTCACGGGCACGACGATCGTCGTGGAAACGGAAGCCGGGCGCCAGTTCCAATTCCGCAAGGGACCGATCTTCGCGCAGATCGTCCTGGCCGACGAGATCAACCGCGCGACACCCAAGACGCAGTCGGCGCTGCTCGAAGCGATGCAGGAGAAGTCGGTCACGGTCGGCGGCGAGACCCATCAGCTCGACCGCCCCTTCTTCGTGATGGCGACGCAGAACCCGATCGAGCAGGAAGGAACGTATCCGCTTCCCGAAGCCCAGCTCGATCGTTTCTTCTTCAAGCTGCAGGTCGGATACTCAACGCGGGACCAGCTGTCGGAGATCATCAACCGAACCACGGCGGGCGAGCAGCCCCGCATTCAGCAGGTGATCGATGGTCCGACGATCCTCGAATACCAGCAGCTGGTGCGGCGTCTGATCATCGCTCCACATGTGCAGGATTACGCTGTTCGCCTGGTGCTGGCGACGCATCCGCAGGGCGAGCTGGCCACACCGATGGTCAACCAGTTCCTTCGGTTCGGCGCTTCGCCTCGCGCGGCCCAGGCGCTGGTGCTGGCCGGCAAGGTGCGGGCGCTCCTGGATGGACGGGCCAACGTCTCGGCGGAGGACATCAGGGCCATCGTGCTGCCCGCGATGCGGCACCGCGTCCTGCTCAACTTCGAGGGCGAAGCGGAAGGGCTTTCCCCCGATGAGGTGCTGACCAACATCGTGGAGACGCTGCCGGTGAACGTCACCGCAGGAGCGGTTTAGCAGCCGCAACCGTCGCGGTGTTTAGCTCGGGTCCCCCCGTGGACGTCCGGCATTCAAGTCCATGACCTTCCTGACTCCATGGCCCGCGCTGCTCGCCGGTGCGCTCGCGATTCCCCTGCTGCTGCTGCTGTATTTCCTCAAGCTGCGGCGACGTATGCTCCGGGTGCCAAGCACGCTGCTCTGGCCGGGCGTGCGCGACGACCTCCAAGTCAACGTGCCCTTCCAACGGCTTCGCTATTCGATCCTGCTGCTGCTGCAGCTGCTCATCCTGCTCTGTCTGCTTCTCGCGCTCGGCCAGCCGGTGGTCGAAGCGCAGGCGACATCGCCCTCGCGCCTGGTGCTGATCATCGATCGCAGCGCGTCGATGAGCACGGTGGGTCCCGACGGAACGAACCGGCTCGACGCGGCGAAGGAAGTCGCCCGTCGGCTGGTCGAACAGGCGGGGCGGAGCGGTGAGGTCGCCGAGGTGATGATCATTGCCTTCGCCGATTCCGCGCAGGTGGTCAGCGAGTTTCAATCGCAGCGCCGGCTGCTCCTCGAAGCGATCGAGGGGATCGCACCCAGCGATGGTCCCGCCCGGCTCGAGGAGGCGCTCCAGCTGGCCGAGGCGTTCTCGGGCAGCGCGGACGAAGGGCAGGGGCAAGACGTGCAGCTCGTCCTGCTCTCCGATGGCGGCGTCGAGCCGCCTGGCGCGCCAACCGGGTTCGTGTTGCAGACGGGCGAGTTCCGGTTTGCCCAAATCCGGGAGGAGCAACGGTCAGCCCTGGACAACGTGGGCATCGTCTCCTTCAGCGCCCGGCGCCAGTTCGAAGATCCGGGCACCGTGCTCGTCTTCGCCCGTCTGGTACAGATCGGCCGGGAGCCTGTCACATGCGTGCTCACACTGCGCCGCGACGGTGCGGTCGAGGACGTCCGGCGCTTCACGATTCCGGGGATGGACGACGGCGGACTGGGCGAGGCCTCGGCGACCTTCGCGCTCGAGGCGCCGGGTCGGGCCGTGATCAGCCTGGAGCACGATCATCGCGATCAGCTTGCGGTGGATGATTCGGCCGTGCTGGTGCTTCCCGAGCCGGGTCGGGCCCGGATCGCCCTCGTGCACGGGGACCAGCCGGTCGACCCTTTCGTCAAGCAGGTGCTCGAGCTGATGGAGCTCCGCTCGCTCGATGTGATGTCGGTCGATCGATTCCGGCAGCTCGATCCAGGCGAGCTTGACGCCGGCGCGCTCTACGACCTCGTGGTGTTCGATCGGGTGAGCCCATCCCGCTTGCCCGGCGTGCCCACGCTGACGCTCGGTGCGGTGCCGAACGGGATCACCACGGTGGGCAGCCCGCGTCGCGAGGACGGGCACCGTCTGGTCAGCTGGCAGCGCGATCACCCGCTGATGCGGCACGTCGAGCTGGACGACCTGGTCTACGCAGGGTTCGACGCCTATCAGCTGCCGGCTGGGGCAACGCCGCTGGCCTTCGGGACGGAAGGACCGGTGATCGCCTCGGTTCGATCGCGTGGAGCCGAGCATGTTCTGGTGGGCTTCGAGCTCCCCCGCAGCAACTGGCCTCTTCAGGTGAGCTTCGCGGTGTTCATGGCCAACCTGGTCGACCACCTGACGATCGCCGGCGTCGGTGAGAGCGGCCAGGTCTTCCAGCCCGGCGATCCCATCACGGTGCGGGCAGCGCCGAGGGCGAACCAGATCGTGATCACCGGCCCCCAGGAGGCGGTCATCGGCGCCGAGCCCGGGCGAGCGCAAATCCTGCCGGCGCTCGAGCGGGTCGGTCTCTACGACCTCCGGGGCGTCGCCTCACCCAACGAGCAGGTGGCCGTCTCACTCTTGAGCGATACGGAGACGGACATCCGGCCGCGGGAGGAGCTGGTGGTGAACGCCCGCTCGATCAGGGCCAGCCGCGCGAGCGAGGTGATTCCCCGGGCGCTCTGGCCGTTGCTGGTGGCGATCGCCGGAGCGCTGATGGTCGTGGAATGGCTGATCTATTGCGCCCGAATGCGCCGATGAAACGCTGCAGGGGGCGTGTGTCCCGGCAGGAGATCGAACGATGGTCACATCGACATCGAGGAGGCTGTGCACCGCCCTGACCGTGTTCGTCCTATCCCTGAGCGGCCCCGCAGGCGCTCAGCAGGGCCCGCCCGTTGTCGAGGAACAGGGCGACGTCCTGGCGATGGCCGCCACCGGGAAGAGCACGGCCTGGTCCCTGAAGTTCACGGGCGGCTACAGCCACCTCTTTTCATCCGACATCAGCGGAGGCGGCTCGCTCCAAGAGAATCGCTACGGCGGCAGCGTGGAGCTTCGCATCCAGATCGATCTGGACACTGACGTCACGATCGCCGGCGCCGGGCAGGACATCGATTACCAGTTCAACGGGTTCACGGGCCTGGGGGGCAAGGACCCCTGGGGCGACATCGGGTTCATCACCGCCGGCGCCATCTTCCGGCACCGACCGTCGAACGACTGGGAACTGTGGGGTGGCCCCTACATGAACTGGGCGTGGGAGAACGGCACCGACTTCAACGACAGCTTCATCGCCGGCGGCATCGCCGGGTTCAGCTACAAGTTCGGTGAGGACCTGCGCATCGGCATCGGCTTCGGCGCGAACACGCGCCTCGAGGAGACCGCTCGCTGGTATCCGGTGTTCGACCTGTACTGGAAGATCGCCGAAGACTGGACGCTGGTCACCCGCGGCCTGGGCATCCAGCAGCAGGGCCTCGAGCTGATCTACAAGCTGCCCGACGATTGGGAGCTCGCCGCCGGCGTCGGCTACGAGTACCTCCAGTTCAGGCTCGACGACGACGGCATCGCCTCCGACGGCGTCGGACAGGACACCTCGATCCCCCTCTGGTTGCGGCTCGGCAAGAAGGTCGGCAAGAACTTCCGCTTCGACCTCTTCGCTTCGCTCGTCACCGCCGGCGAACTCAAGCTCATCGACGCCGACGGCCGCGGCATCAACTCCGCGGACTACGACGCGACGCCGGTGCTGGGTGCGCATTTGTCGTTGCGGTTTTGAGTGGTGGGGGGCGGACACGGTTTTCCTGTCGCGGGGGTGCGCGAACACGTTTGCTCTGTTCCGGGGGTTGCGCAACTGGCGCCGCATCCATGCGGCTTGGTCTGGTGCGGTTCAGGGGATGGGTGCGCAGCCGGTAGTCTTGTTGTAGCACCGCCGCATCCATGCGGCTCGACCATCGTCGGTCCGACGTGGCTCATACGCGCCCGCATCGTGCGGGCTGCCCTGTGGCTGTTCCTGCGGTGGCCGTTTCTATTCATGTGCGGCCCGTCCGGGCCGCAGAGGGTTGCGCATTGCCGGCGGCATCCATGCCGCCTCGGTTCTCGCTGCGAACACCACACGGTCGGCGGCATCCTTGCCGCCGACCTTCAGTGCCGGATGGGAACGGCCTTCGCTCCGGGCGGGCCTCTGGTGTGGTCGAGCGTCGCGCGGGTGACGCCCGCTCTTGTCGAGGGCTGCGCGAACACGGTGGCACTGTTCGGGGGGTTGCGCAGCTGCGCGCGCATCCATGCGGCTTGGGCGTGGCTGGTCTCAGGTTGGGTGCGCGGCTTGAGACGTTGTTGCAGCGCCGCCGCATCCATGCGGCTCGACCCTCGTCGGTCCGACGTTGCTCAGAGCCGCCCGCTTCGTGCGGGCTCCCCTGTGGCTGGTCTTGCGATGGTCGTTTCTATTCATGTGCGGCCCATCCGGGCCGCAGAGAGTTCGCGCATTGCCGGCGGCATCCATGCCGCCTCGGTTCTCGCTGCGAACACCACACGGTCGGCGGCATCCTTGCCGCCGACCTTCAGTGCCGGATGGGAACGGCCTTCGTTGCAAGAGGCGCCGATGGCGCTCGATTGCGCGCGCGACGCCTCCATTGGCGCCGGCCGCGCAATCGTCGGCACGTCAAGCTCCCGCGGCAGGACGCCGCGGGAGCGTTGGTGTTTGCGCGTGACGCGAGCCGGCATGGATGCCGGCGGATTCGCGCAGCCCGCGGGCCGGAGGCCCGCTATGACCAAGCCCATCCCACGCCGGAACTTCCACAGGGGAGCCGGCAGGACTGCCGGCGGGTCTGAGCGGCGTCCGTCCGACGAGGGTCGAGCCGCAGGAGGCGGCGACGCCACAACAAGACCTCAAGCCGCGCACCAAACCAAAGAACTTCACAAGACCAGCCGCATGGATGCGGCGACGCCCCGCAACCCATCGAACGACCAACGCGCATTCGCGCACCTCCACCGACAATCCCAAGCGTGTTCACGAACGTCCCCGACAAAGGCAAGCACCGGCCGCGCACCCGTCGGCACGTCAAGCTCCCGCGGCAGGAGGCCGCGGGAGCGTTGGTGTTTGCGCCTGACGGGAGCCGGCATGGATGCCGGCGGATTCGCGCAGCCCGCGGGCCGGAGGCCCGCTATGACCAAGCCCATCCCACGCCGGAACTTCCCCAGGCGAGCCGGCAGGACTGCCGGCGGGTCTGAGCGGCGTCCGTCCGACGAGGGTCGAGCCGCAGGAGGCGGCGACGCCACAACAAGACCTCAAGCCGCGCACCAAACCTAAGAACTTCACAAGACCAGCCGCATGGATGCGGCGACGGCCCCGCAACCCACCGGACTTCCCACGCGCATTCGCGCACCTCTCCGAACATCCCAACCGCGTTCCCACCACCCCCCGACAAGAACCGGCCCCAGCCGCGCACCCCGACCGCCCCAAGCGCCGCTGCTACCATCCCAACCCCATGACCGATCTCGAGTCCACCTCGACCTGGCGGCTCCTCTGTCACCGGTGCGGCGCGTTGCTGACGCCGGGAAAGGGCAACTTCTACGTCATCCGGATCGAGGCGTTCGCGGATCCCTCGCCGCCCGATCTTCGTACGGAGGACTTCGAGCGGACTCTGGAGGAGGAGATCGATCACATCGTCGATTCCGCCAGCGAACTCTCCGAGCGGGAGATGATGGACCAGATCTACCGAAGGCTGACGGTCTACCTGTGCGCCCCGTGCTACCGCCGGTGGATCGAGGATCCAACCGGATGACAGCGCAAGCCCGCGGCCCGTCCACCACCAACCCGCGGCCTCCCGGCCCGGTTGACCGACCGCCACGGCCAGCTAGACTTGAGGCTCGATTTCGAGCCCTGTTAGCTCAGTTGGCAGAGCAGCTGACTCTTAATCAGCGGGTCGTAGGTTCGAGTCCTACACAGGGCATTGCCGCTTGACGCCGCGCGTGACCGCGCGGCGTTGTCTTTGGTCGCGGATTGACAAGGGGTTGCGCTGGCGAACGGGATCGGGCCGTCGGCGGCGATTGGAGCGACGCTTCGCTTCACGCCGTTCTGATGCGAGCCTGCCTCATCACTGTCTCGGCGACCTTCGCCACATGGCGATTCGGCACTCGCCGCCCGAAGAGCAGAATGAGAAGCGCACCAGCCATCCAGAGCCCGCCGAACCCGAAGCAATCGAGGACTGCACTGTGACCGGCCGACCTTCATCACCGCGAGGCCGAGCTCTTCGTTCCTTCGGAGATCGACGCCAACGGCAACGGCATTCCAGACACATGCGAGTGTGCCGGCGACCTGGACGGCGACGGTACCGTTGACGTGCAGGACCTCATCGAGATCATCGTGAGCTGGGGCTGCGCGACCGGATCGTGCGATTGCAGCGGCGACGTCAACGGCGACTGCGTCGTGAACGTCGAGGATCTCGTGCTCGTCATCACGAGCTGGGGGCCGTGCAGCTGAAGGGACGAGGAGTCGAAGCGGCCTTGATGTCAGGTTTCAGTCGCACTCGCCCCAGGCGACGACCACCGCCACGAGATCGAGGACGTCGACGACACCGTCGGGAACGACGTCAGCGCCGCGGGTGG
Organism: uncultured Planctomycetota bacterium; assembly: GCA_963697235.1. Classification (GTDB taxonomy): domain Bacteria; phylum Planctomycetota; class Phycisphaerae; order Phycisphaerales; family SM1A02; genus CAVONJ01. The sequence continues at coordinate 174,078 of CAVONJ010000009.1, read as the reverse complement.
TTCCGTCGTTGCCCCAGTCGAGGATGACCGCAACCAGGTCGATGACATCGACCGTTCCGTCGCCATTGGTGTCAGCGGGGCACGGACACCGGTCGGCAAAGACGTTGCGACCGCCGTCGGTGTACCCGCCGGCGATTGCATCAGGCGCGTTGCCGCAGAACGTGCTCTCCGCGATCTGAGGCTCTCCACCAACCTCGTTCGCCATGCCGCCTCCGACCGTGGCGGTGTTGGCGCTGAAGGTGCATCCGCTGATCGTTGCGGCGGTGTTCCCGGCGTTGTGGATCGCGCCTCCGGGGCCGTCCGTGACCGTGTTGTCCACGAACAGCGTCGCCACGATGTTCGGAAAGCTGAAGCTCGTGCTTTCAATCGCGCCCCGAGCCCCACCCGCCGTGTTGCCACGGAAGGTGCATCCGCTGATCACGACGTCAGAGGTGCTGCTGAACATCGCCCCGCCCACGAGCTCGCAGGTGTTCTCGAGGAACAGGCAGTCGATGAAGCTCGGGCAGCTCAGGAAGCGGATGTACGCCGCGCCCCGCGCGTGACCGCGCTGTTGGCATAGAACGTGCAGTCGATGAAGACCGGCGTGCTTTCTTCGATGAGCAGCGCTCCGCCGCCATACCCCGATGTATTGCCGGTGAAGACGCAGCGGCTGACTGTCGGCGCGGTGCCCATGACGTGCAGGCCGCCTCCATTCACGCCCGCATCCCCCGAGTCACCGAACCCGCCGGTGATCGTGATCCCATCGAGCACCGCGCTCGGTCCCTCGCCGGTGCGCAGGGCGACGGCGGTGCCCTTGCCTCCCGCGTCGATGACCGTCGTGGCGACGACCTCCGGCAACGTGGGATCGACACTTCGCACCGTGATCGCCTTGCCGGTGAAGTCGATCTGTTCCGGATAGGTTCCCATCGCCAGCACGATCTCGTCCCCGTCCGTTGCGGCGTCGATGGCAGATTGGATCGTGAGGTGATCGGCCGGCACCTGGATCACGTCGGCGTGCACCGCTGACACGACGGTGGTCACAGCGCACCCGATAACCACGAAGTCCCAGTTCGTCGACCGCCATCTGTTCACTCTCCCGCTCCCTCCGCGCAACTGGCCCGAGAGAGCATGACCCAGAAGGTGGGCAAATGCAACATCGAGTCGCTTGACCGCCGCGGGCTACGGCAGTTTGTGCATCTCAGGCACGATGGTCGTCAAGAAGACTTGCGTCGTTCCCGTCACGATGAACTGGACGCCGATCGCGGCAACCAGAAGGCCCATGACACGGGTCAGAATGTTCAGGCCGACATCGCCCAGCAGCCGCTTGATGGCTCTGCCGCCCCACAGGATGACGAAACACAGAAGGGAGACGACGCCAATTCCGACTCCGATGTCCAGGACGTGGACGTCCTGCTTCGCCGCTTCCGCTTCGCTGGCATGAAGGATGATGTAGGCAATCACGCCAGGACCGACCAGCAACGGCATCGCCATCGGAACGACGATGGCGCGATAGACCGATTCAGCCATCGCAAGGTTGGTGAGCTGCGCCTGCTCCGTGGCATCGCGCACACCGCTGCCTGTATCACCCCTGGTCATGGAAATGCCAATGAGGAGCAGCAGAACGCCTCCGGCGATGCGAAACGCCTCCAGCGAGACGCCGAGGAAATCGAGGACGCCCCTGCCCGCGAGAAGAACGATCAGCATCAGAACGCCGGCGGTTACCGCGATCAAGAGCGCGACCACGTCTGCACGCCGCGCTTCTCGCCGGCCGTGTAGCCGATGAAGATCGGCACCATGCCGATGGCATTGACGAGCGCGAACAGTGTGGCTGTGAACGTGATGAGGAACGGCTTGTTCATGTTCGACCCCGCCGGCCACACGGGGTCGCGGCCTCGTGCGTCTTGTTCACTTCTCGAATACATAGTAACCGAAGCCAAGCGTCTCGCGGCCCCACTTTCGATACGCATCGTGCCAGGCCCGCCAGTGCTTCAGGTTCGCAATCGCGGCGGTGTCGTGCGGCGACTCAGCGTGGCGACGCTCGGCGGCTCGCAGAAAGGCCCCCTCGAAGTGATCCCACTCTTCAATGGAACTGGTTTCTGCGTGAAGCAGTGTGAGTCCGGCGCCGTTCCCCGCCGCGGCGTTGGCGTCGTGGCTCTGCAGATCGGAAGCCGCGAATTGCGTTGCCTGCAGATAGGCAGCGAGCGGCTCCTGCTTCCAGTATCCCTCACCCACCAGCACACGACCGCCCGCTCGCACGTATCCGCTCAGCGCCTTGATCGTCCGCGGCAGCGCCTCGCCGGGGGGGCCATAGGCATGGGTGGCTCCCACGCAGATGGCCGCATCGCAATTCGGTTCGACGGTCACGTCCGCAACCTTGGCGCAGTGCCAGAGCAGTCGGCCCCTTGATGGTCGTCGGTCGCGGGCAAGAGCGATCTCGGCGTCGTCTGGATCGATTCCCGTTCCGATCGCCCCCACCGCTTCGGCCAGCATCGCGAGCATCTCGCCCCGCCCGCATCCGACATCGACCACCCGACCGCCCGCAGGGACCTGCAAGCGCGCGAGGAGGCCGTCGACGCGCGCTCTCGTTGCCGGCGCGTTGAAGAGCAGTCCGTCCACACCCATTCACAGAGGATACTGAGCGTGCGGGGGCTCAGGATAGCCGACCAGAAGTGGGGGCGATTCTTGGCATCCCTTCCGTCCCATCCTCTCCGTCACGATCGGCTCCAGGTTCGGCTGGCGAAGAGGCGAAGCACGCCGTAGAGGAGCAGGGCGACGGCGACGAGCATCTCCTTCTGCTCGTTGGCCTGCTCGAGGAAATCGTGATAGAAGTCCGTCTCCAGCGCGTGCTCGAAGCCGACGCGGATGACGTCCTTGAAGCCCTTGATCGCGAACGCACAGGCCAGCGTGAAGACCGCCGCGCCGTCGGGCACCATCGGACCGAGGCTCCGGGGGAGGAAACGGTGGCTGCGGTCGAGCCTCCAACCGAGTGGGATGGCGAAGAAGACCAACATGAGGAAGACGCTGCCCAGGGTCTGCACGCTCACCACGAGGTCGCGCATGTTGTGGAGGTTCGTCTCAACGGTGTACTCGCGCAGCTCGTCCGGCGTGTTCCAGCCGAGCCACGTCTGCCCCCAGCTGATCTCCTCACCCGCGAAGAAGAAGGCCGCCAGCCCGACCACCGCGAGCCCGAGGGCGCCGAGGCGCAGCCCGGGATCCGAGCGCCACGTCCGCCAGGCGGCGGTCCACAGCAGCGGCGCCGCCAGCAGCGCGCTGATGAAGGTGATGATCTCGACGACCTGATGCTCGCGGTTCTGTTCCTCCAGCACCACCCGGATATAGAAGTCCGGCGCGATGAGGTAGGTGAACAGGAGACCGGCCAGCAGCACGATCGGCACGGCGTACGCCACGGTCCGCATGACGGGGTGCAGCGGGGCGACGAAGGTCGGGAGCTCTGTGTCAGCCATGGCGGCCGCAGTGTACGTCAACGGCCGCAGAATCGGGGTCGGCTTCCACGCGCTGCGAAGTCCGCTCAGGACGGCTCGCGGCATTGGACGACTGGTTCACGGAGATCGCCCGGACTCATGAAGACATCCTGGCGGTCGACCAAGATGTTCGAGCTTGGCCGATTATGCTGTCTTGTTGCGAGTCAAAGGAATGCGTGAGATGAAGGTGCAAGAGATACCAAGAGCGTGGCGTGCAGCAGTGCTGGTCGTCGCGTGGGCGGCGGTGTATTTGGTCAACGTGGGCGTCTCGGAACTCAGTTTCAACGAGGGGCGACGGGTGTTTCCGGCGCAGGGGATGCAAGTGACGGGCGAGTGGCTGCAGCCGATGCTTGCGGGGGAGCTCTACGATCGCAAGCCGCCTTTGTTCAACTGGATGATTGCGGCGAGCTTCCGTTGTTTCGGCGAGTCGGAGATGAGTCGCGCCTGCCGGGAGCCGTCGCACTGCTGATCTTGGTGCTGGTGTTGGGAGTGGGACGGGGCGAGTGGCTGGGGGCGCGCAGCGTCTGCTGGGTGCCTTGGCCCTGTTGGGGAGTCTGGCCTTTTGGAATCAGACCCGCGAGGCGTCGATTGACGGTCCCTATGGCTGCGCGTGCGGTTTGGCGGTGCTGAGCTGGACGGGGAGTTTTCTGAGCGGGCGGCGTTCATGGGCGCTGTGGCTGATGCCGGGTCTCTGGATGGGGCTGGCGATGTTGCTGAAGGGGCCGGCAGCCTTGTTGCTTGTCGTGCTGCTGAGCGTGTGTGTGTTGCGAGCCGCAGGCGAGGGGCGGGCGGAGCTGAAACGCCCCGGCCTGTGGGCGGGGGTGGCGCTGACGCTGGGGATCTTCTTCACCTGGGTGGCCTTGAAGCAGGGGCAGGCGGCGCCCGGTGAGGTGAGCGCGGGCGTGCCGACGGCGGGGGAGAGCATGTGGGCGGTGTGGAAGACCGAGCTGGGGCAGCGGCTGTTCACCAATCCCGAGGGCGGGAAGGTCTTCAGGTTGGGCAAGTACCTGGAGCGGGTGTTGTCGGGCCTGGCGACGCTGCTGCCGTGGCTGGCCCTGGTGATCTGGGCGGGGCGTCCGTCGGCGGGGGCGGCGCCGACCGGCGCGGGGGCGGCATTCTGCGCGGCGGGCGCCAGGCGGCGTTCGCCTTTTGCGTGTTGATCTGTGCGATGCCCTTGACCAAGGCGCGCTACCTGTTGCCGGTGCTGCCCCTGCTCGTGCTGTTGAGCGTGTGGCGACTGGGGGCGTTGGCGGAGCCGCAGTGGCTGCCGGTGCTGCGGCGCTGGCTGCGTCGGGGACTTGTGGCGCTCTTGCCCCTGCTCCCCTTGGCGGGGTTGGTTCTGGCAGGAGCGTCGGTCGTGCAGGTGCCGGCCCTGCCGTTGACTCCCGCGTGGGGATGGAGTTCCCTGCTGCTGCTGACGGCGCTGGGGTTGCTTGGGTGGCGCGTGCAGCGCGCGACCGTCGACGCGCCGGGCTGGTGGCGAGTGGTTGGTGATACGGCGCTTCTGAGCTGCCTGGTCTTGAGCCTGGCGGGAGCGGTGGGGTCGCCGGTCGAGCAGGCGCGGGACGGTGAGTCCGCGCGAGCGGTGGCGGAGTGGGACCGACATCTTCCGGCGGAGGTTGAGCTGCTGTGTTGCGATGTCAACTTGGCCCAGCCCTGCCTGTTCTCGCTGGCGCGACACCGTCCACTGCGTTATCTCACGGCGCTGCCGGAGCAGGCGGGTTACCGCTATGGCGATCAATACTCGGTGAGGGCCGAGCACGTGAGCGCACGCCCAGGCGGCGGAGCTCTGCCGCCGCCACGAGTGGCTTCTGGTGGCCAGCGGAAGCGCACTGGAAGCGGCCTTGCAGGATGCGGGTTGGAGTCCCTTGGCGGAGATGCCTCTGAGACTGACAGCAAACCGCCCGCCTGTGGAGGCGGACGCCGGCAGGCTGAGGAAGCCGCTGCGCTGAGTTGTCCCAAACAGCGTGCGCCACGTCTTGCGTACCGCCGGGCGCGGCGTAGACTCGATGCGTTCGCCTCGAGGGTGTCTCCCGTGGTTCAGAGCGGGAGCGTCTCGGGCTCCGCCCTGCGGTTCGGCCGCTTCGCCCCGAGCGACTTCTGCTGGTCTTCCCTGGTTCATGTCTCCTGTCCCGCGACGCCTGGACAACGACCAGTCGCCGGTCGGCGGAAGAGTGCATCGTGAGCCGCCGCGGCCTCCGCCTCGAGGCTGGAGGCTTTCATGGCCATGCTTGGTGGATTCGTCTGTCGTTCTGCGCGTCGCTCGGGCGGGCCGGCTCGGCATTGCCCCGCGCATCTGTTTTCGGCGTTTCGGCGACCATTCGCGCTGCTCGCCGGCGCGACCGTGCTTGCGGCGGCCGGGACCGCGATGGCGCGCGGCGGCAACTGCGATGCGACCTGCACCGCCGACCTGGACGGATCGGGAGGGGTCGACGTCGGCGACTTGGTGCAGGTGATCGTCTCCTGGGGCGCGGCCGGCGGGTCGTCCGACATCAACCAGGACGGCGTCGTCGACGTCGGCGACCTGGTCACGGTCATCCTCGGATGGGGAACGGAATGCCCGCCTCTCGCGAACGACAGCTGTACGAGCCCGCTCCCACTCAACGGTACCGTGACCTTCTGCACGGCGAACGCGACGACCGACAGCGCGCCGGAACCGGGCTGCGCATTCTGCTGCAACGATCCGCAGATCCACAAGGACGTCTGGTACACCTTCTCGACGTCCGTGTTCGCCGCCAGCTACCTGGAGCAGATCGACTCATGCGGCAGTGAGTTCGACACCAAGATCGCCGTCTATCGCTTCAACGGGGTCAACGGCTGCGCCTGCCCCGGACAGTCCGGAACACTCATCGCGTGCAACGACGACATCGGGAGCGGACCGTGGACCCTCGCATCCCGAGTGCGGTTCCAGCTGAGCGCGTCCTCGTGCTACATGGTGCGGGTCGGCGGCTTCGGCGGCGCGTCAGGATCCGGCACGCTGTACGAGACCGCGTTCGTCAACGGCGACGAGTGCTTCAACGCCATCGACCTGGGAACGGTCACCTCGTCGAACGCGCTGTCGGTGATCGGAAACAACTTCCCGGCGAGCAACTTCACGCCGGGCACGATCGTCGCCCAGGCGCCGTGCACGCCGCTGCCGACGGCGCCGATGTCTGGTACAAGTTCCAGATCGGCTGCGGCGGCCAAGTGATCGGCTCGGTCAACACGTGCGACCCCGTGACCGATTTCGACACGATTCTCGCGCTCTATTCCGGCGACTGCGACACCGGGCTGAACCTGATCGAGTGCAACGACGATTCGACCCTTGTGCCGTGCCAGCTCAACGGCCTGCCGCGCAAGTCGCTCGTGTCGCTGCCGTCCGCGGCGAGTCCGGGGTACTACTACGTCCGCGTTTCCGGCTACAACGGCACGCTCGGTACCTTCCGGCTCAATGTTGGCCTGCAGTGCCTCAACTGATGCGCAACCACGCACGCTTCGGCAGTTCAAGCTCCGGCGGCATGGATGCCGTCGGAGCGTTCGTGTTCGCGCGAGACGCGAGCCTGCAGGATGCAGGCGGAATAGCACGTTCCCGCGGGCCGGAGGCCCGCTATAGCCAAGCCCATCCCACGCCGGAACATTCACAGGCGAGCCCGCACGATGCGGGCGGTTTTGGTGGCCCCGGAACAAACGGGTCGAGCCGCAAGGATGCGGCGACGCTGCAACAAGACCTCACGCCGCGCACCCAACCTCAGAAGAACCAGGACCGAGCCGCAGGATGCGGCGCCGGCCGCGCAACCCCCGGAACCCCCCAGGCGTGTTCGCGCACCCCCTCGACAAGAGCACTGCTCGACGAAAAAACCGGACATGGGAATCACCCACGTCCGGCACTTGTCGACGCATTCTTCCCAGGGGAAGCTCTGGCCTCTTACTGGCAGTCACCCCACTCGCTGATCACCTGGATAAGATCGAGGACGTTCACCTCACCATCGTCGTTGAGATCCGCGTCGAAGCCATCGCCTTGTCCGTCGGTGCCCCAGGCATTGATGACGTTGACGAGATCGGTGACGTTGACGACGCCATCGCCGTTCGTGTCGCCGAAGCAGATCGTGATCAGCCACGCGCCGGCGAAGAAGTCGTGCCCGATGATGGAACGGCCGTCGACAGAGATCCTCGTGCAGATACCGAGCTGGTAGTTCGCGGGCACCGTGCCACCGTGATCGATGACCCACTGCTTGAGCGCCAAGAGATCACCCTCGCCGCCGGGCTGAATCCAGGCACGACGCGCTTGTTGAAGGACATCGAAACCAACGATCGTACCGCTGTTGGCGATGTCGGTCGCGATTCCGGTCCAGGACGGTGCGATTGATCCCTGCCCCAGGATCTCGACGCCGCCCTTCTCCGTATACCGGTACGCATCACCGGCCCAGTTACCCAGAAGAATGGTGCCGTCGTCGCTGATGCCCTGAACCTCGCCCACGATATTGCCGCTGGGCGGGTCGAGCAGCATGCCGTCAGTCGTGACTCCGTCCCACATGGCGGGCGTGCGGTTGGAGCTGCCCTGGGCGAAGCCGCCAATGACGGTTCCGTCCGACGACACGACCGAGGCGCGATTCCCTCCGTTGGCGAGCGGTTCGAGCTCCAGCATGCCGGTGGCTTGCGACCACCAGAAGCCGCGCCCGCTGCAACCGTCCCAGGAGAGACCGACCGCGATCGTTCCGTCGCCGGAGAGCTCGTAGCCGTTGCTCCGGCTCGGGCAGGAGAGGGCATCCGGCAGGTAGCCGAGGCTTTGCCAGCCATTGGCGGCCGTCCAGATTCCGGCGACCTCATTGTTCTGGCCGTCGGGGATGTTCGGCATGCATCCAAGCACGACGCTGCCGTCGTCGGAGACTGCGGTTGCAGCAATCCCCGGGCTCGGCAGGGACATGATCATCAGGTTGCCGTTCGCCCTGTCCAGCAGGTAGGGGCCGTCCGGGAAGCCGTCCCCGTCCAGATCCTGCTCACCGACGATGAAGCGTCCGTCCGGGGACATGTCCAAGGCGTACGCGGTGTCTGGGATCGGCTGGAAGGTTGCCCACTGCGCAGAGGCCGCGGCTGCGAAGAGCAGTGGTGTACACGAGAAGAGAAGTGCATTCGATTTGGGTCGGTTCATGGCTTCCATCCTGACTTTGGAGGAGAGGGGCATTCGGTCACAAAAACGCGATCGCGGACGGGGGCCTCAGCCTCTTCGTCCCGCGATCGCATCGCTCGCAGTCGACCAAGATCAAATCGGTCCTGTCGCCGGAGTCTTGCAATCACGCCCGGCGACGACGGGATCCGCACAGACCGGCGAGACCGAGTAGCGCCAGGGCGCCCGGTGCCGGAACGTTCCAGCTGATGTTGTCCATGTACGAGCTGAACGAGTTGAACGCGCCATTGAAGAAGACGATCTCGTCGAACGTGTCGCCTCCGGTCGCCACGATGTTGAACCACGAGTCGAAGTCAGTGGCGAACGGCGAGATTCCGCTGTACGTACCGACCTGGTTGCCGCCCAGGAAGAGGAAGACGTTGATTCCGCCAAATGGCGGCGCTGGGCTTCCCGGCGCCCAGCCTTGGAAGTCGAGCTCGACGATGGGCGTGTCGAAGTTCAGGCGAATGCCGAAGCCGCCTTGGATCGAATTGCCGGTGCCGGTCCCGCCGGCGACGCCGTCGAGGGCGTCCCAGTCATCGATGACGAGGAAAGGCGGGTTGTTGCTCGTGATAACGATGCCGTCGGTGGCCTGAAAGAAGGTGAGCGGATCGGTGCCCACGCCAATCGGAAGACCGGGCTCATCGAAGGTGATGGAATGGCCGGCGTACATCGTCTGCGACGATGACTGCGTGACCGTGTAGTCAGCGATTGCCGCTGAACTCGTGCCCGCGACGACGATTGTCGCCAAAGTGATCGTTGAGACTCGCATCGGTCTTGATTCCTCCTCCAGTGGCCTCTGTAGCATCAGGCGAACGAGGCCGACACTGACCTCGAACAGACATGCTCTCCCGCTTCCGGCGAGGACTCGCCTCGCGAGACCGGTCCGCGGACCTGACAATCCGCACGGTAATGAAGTTCCTGTTGCCTTTCCATGATTTTCGGCATGAATCTCAGAGCAGGCGGTGTCTGGCGCGCTCGACGGATCGAGGCAGGTCACGCAAGTTGCTGTCTTCTCGATGTTTAGGAGCGGGCTTGAGGCGGCGAATCGTCGCTTGGTGGGGCGGGGTGTCTGCGGCTTTCGCGGGGGTGCGAATCAAAGAGGTGGCGCGAACACGCGTGGGAGTTCGTTGGGTGGCGCGGCCGCGCCGCATCCATGCGGCTGGATGCTGGTTGGTCTGGGGTTGGGTGCGCGGATTGAGATGTTGTTGTCGCGCCGCCGCATCCATGCGGCTCGACCATCGCCGGTCCGACGTTGCTCATACGCGCCCGCATCGTGCGGGCTGCCCTGTGGCTGGTCCGGCGGTGGCCGTTTCTATTCATGTGCGGCCCGTCCGGGCCGCAGGGGCTTTGCAATCGCCGGCGGCTTCCTGCCGCCTCGGTTCTCGCTGCGAACTACCACACGGTCCGGCCCCCATCCATGCCGCCGACCTTCAATGCCGGATGGGAACGGCCTGCGCTGCAAGACTGCGCCGTTGGCGCTCGCTTGCGCGCGCCGCCCCCATTGGCGCCGGTCGCGCCACCCCCGGCAGATGAAGCTCCGGCGGCATGGATGCCGCCGGAGCGTTGGTGTTTGCGCGTGACGCGAGCCGGCATGGATGCCGGCGGTTTTGCAAAGCCTCTGCGGGCCGGATGGGCCGCACATGACCAGAGCGACCCACGCCGGAACTTCCCCAGGCGAGCCGGCAGGACTGCCGGCGGGTCTGAGCGACGCCGTCCAACGAGGGTCGAGCCGCACGAGGCGGCGACGCTGCAACAACAACTCGAGCCGCCCACCAACCCAAAGAACTTCCCAAGACCAGCCGCATGGATGCGGCGACGGTCCTGCAACCCGTCGACCATCCCAAGCGTGTTCGCGCACCTCCCCGTCAATCCCAAGCGCATTTGCACGACGCTCCAACAGGAGAGCGGCGCCGGAAGTCATGGTGCATTGCATGCACCCTACGAATCGTAACCGCCAGTCGCGCAATCGTCGGCAGGTCAAGCTCCCGCGGCAGGAAGCCGCGGGAGCGTTGGTGTTTGCGCGTGACGGGAGCCGGCATGGATGCCGGCGGGTTTGCAAAGCCCGCGGGCCGGAGGCCCGCCATGACAAGCCCATACCCACGCCGGAGCTTCCTTAGGCGAGCCGGCAGGACTGCCGGCGGGTCTGAGCGGTGTCCGTCCGACGAGGGTCGAGCCGCAGGAGGCGGCGACGCCGCAACAACACCTCAAGCCGCGCACCAGACCAAAGAACTTCACAAGACCAGCCGCATGGATGCGGCGACGGCCCCGCAACCCACCGAACTTCCCACTCGCCCTCGCACCCCTCGCCTCAACCTACGCCACCGCCATCTCCACCTCCACGACGTTCTGCGCGAAGCTTGCGTACGCTCCGCCGATCTGCTTCGCCATCGTGTCGGGGAACAAGTGGTAGTCACCGGCCTCGGCGCCGCGACGATTCCCTCGCCCACCACGGCCGGGGGGTCGGCCATTTCCATCAGTCCGGCGTTCTTTGCCATATCCGTGGCGATCGGGCCCGGGTGCACGCTGAGGACGGTCGTACCCTGCTTCTCGAGCAGGGACGCGGCGCCTGGTGATGGAATAGGCGGCCGCCTTCGACGCGCAGTACTTGCAAAGCCCGCGGGCCGGAGGCCCGCCATGACCAAGCCCATCCCACGCCGGAGCTTCCTTAGGCGAGCCGGCAGGACTGCCGGCGGGTCTGAGCGGCGTCCGTCCGACGAGGGTCGAGCCGCAGGAGGCGGCGACGCCGCAACAACACCTCAAGCCGCGCGCCAGACCAAAGAACTTCACAAGACCAGCCCGCATGGATGCGGCGACGGCACTACAACCCCTCGACCACCCCACGCATCGCCGCACCTCCCCAGTCAATCCCAGGGACAACGGGGCGGCAATCATGCGGGCCACTCCGGCCGGCGGAGCGGATCAGCATGCCCACCCGATCATCCGCTTTGGCGTCACCGGCTCCCATGCCGCGTCCGCTGTTGCGGTCGCTCTGCACGCTCCCTCCATCGCCTCCCGGGTGAAGGCGCGGATCCAGGAAAAACGGGGCGAAATCCCCGTGGTTCGGCCGGGATGCGCTCGGGTACATTCGATCTGGGTGCCGTCCGAAGCGCGCGGAAAGCGCCGATTTCGGGCCGGTGCGGCCCGAACGCGGCGAGGAGCGCTGAATGCTCATGGCACGCTCGACCCCACAGCAACTGCAAGGCGCCATCGGCATCGGAGTGATTGTCTGCCTCGCGGCGGCGGTGACCGGCCTTGCCCGCAACCAGGACAAGCCGCGCGGCCCGGTCACCAGCTGCATCACGGAGAACTGCCACGGCAGCATCATCGAGCACCGAGTCGTGCACGGTCCGGTCGCTCAGCAGAAGTGCGAGGCGTGTCACGTCGAGAGCGATCCCGCCAGCCACCAGTTCGTCCTCGCCCAGGACGCCTTGACGCTGTGCACCACGTGCCACCCCATGCCAGAGCGGACGTATTCGCATGCGCCGGTGCATCAGGGGAACTGCACGGGTTGTCACGATCCGCACGGCTCGGATCACGTGGCGATGCTCGTGGCCGATCCGACGCAGGGGCTCTGCCTGAGCTGCCACCATGAAGACGAGAACCTCACCGATGCGTTCGTGCACGGGCCGGTGGCCACCGGAGCCTGCATCCTCTGCCACGAACCCCATTCTTCCTGGAATCCTTCGCTGCTCACCGCGCCGCCCGTCCAGCTCTGCCTGGGATGCCATGTCGAGATGCAGCGTGTGCCCGAACGAGACCGCTACGTGCACGAACCGGTTGAGGGCGACTGTCTCTCGTGCCACGACGCCCACTCCTCCAACGTGCGATTCCAGTTGCACGAGGATGCGCCCCAGCTGTGCCAGCGCTGCCACGAAGACACGCTTCTGGCCATGAACAGCTCGCCCGTCGTACACGGCGCCGTGACGCAGGAAGGGGGCTGTCTGTCGTGCCACGCCGCCCATTATTCGGCCTTTCCGGCGCTGCAACGGCGCGAGGAGATCGAAGAGTGCCTGAGCTGCCATGACCGGGCGGTGGCGGTCTCGGACGGGCGAGAGCTGACGAACATGGCGGCGCTGCTGCGGGACAATCCTGAGCACCACGGACCGATTCGAGAGGGAGCGTGCACGACCTGTCATCTCCCGCATGCGTCGAACGAGCCGAAACTGCTGCGGCTGGCCTATCCACCAGAGTTCTACGCGCCGTACGAGCCGTCACGCTACGCGCTCTGCTTCGAATGCCATCTCCCTCAGATGGTGCAGGAGCAGCAGGGCACCGGCGTGACCGGCTTTCGCGATGGCAACGAGAACCTGCACTGGCTTCACGTGAATCGGCAGAAGGGACGAACCTGCCGGGCGTGTCACGAGGTGCACGCCTCGAGCCACCCGTTCCACATTCGCGATTCGGTGCCCTTCGGCAGCAGCGGTTGGGCCCTGGAAATCCGATACGAGCAGACGGAGACGGGCGGAAGCTGCGCGCCCGGCTGCCATGTGAGCAAGACCTATCAGCGGCAGCGGGAACCGGGGATGCCGGCAGCGCCGCAGATTCTCCGGCCCGAAGGGGACCGACCATGACGGCGCCGTTCGCCCGCCCAATCGCGCTGAAGCTCGCCGCCGGCGTGCTGTTTCTGCTGGCCCTGTCCGGCGGGCCCGCCTTGGGGGTCACCCATCTCAAGAGCGGCCAGGTGCCGCCCCCGATCGCCCTCGACACCCTCGCGGGTCAGCGGTTCACGCTCGAATCCGCCCACGGACGGCCGCTCGTGCTCATCTTCGGCGAGCTCTACCACGAGCGCACGCTGCGCGCGTGCGGCGAGATCCGCAGCGTGCTCGAGTCGGAGGCCCTGTCAGATCATGCTGTCGCGAGCGCGCTCGTCATCGCGCAGGACGCGCCGATCGAGCAGTTGAAAGCCGATGCGGCGAAAGACCAGTCGCTTCCACCGACGATCCTCCACGACGTGACGCGGAAGGCCTACGGTGATTACCGCGTCTCCGTCATGCCCAGCGTCGTCATCATCAACGGCGAGGGGCGGGTCGTGCATGCGGTGCCTGGATACACCGCGCGGCTCAAGGACATCGTGGCCGACGCCGTGAAGGTGGCGTCCGGGGAGATGAGCGCGGAACGATTCGAACAACTGCTGCATCCCGCGGAGGAGTCGATCGACGAGTCCCAGGTCAAGGCGGCTCGCATCTCCAGCCTGGCCCGCCAGCTCGCCCGACGCGGTCTCGACGCCATGGCCGAGGAGAAATACGCCGAGGCGCTCGGTCTGGCGCCGAAGTATGCCCCAGCCCAGCTCGGGCTTGCCATGCTCATGCTCCGGAAGAGTGATCTCGCCCGCGCCGAGGCGGCGTTCCGGACAGCCATGGACACCGATCCGAAATCGGTGGAAGCGTCCTTGGGACTGGCATATGTCCAGACGCTCCGGGGCGGAGATGAGCTCGCTGACGCCCGTGACGTCGTCCTCGGCGTTCTGCAGGCTGACCCCGAGGAGCCGCGCGCGTACTACCTGCTCGGGCTGATCCACCAGCAGCGCGCTGAGACTGATGACGCGATCGCCGCCTTCCGCAAGGCGTCGGAGCTGCTCATGGCTCGGCGCGAATCCTGGAACCTCATCCCCGGAAATCTGAACGATGAACCAGAATGAATCGACCTTCCACGACAAGCGGCGGACCTTCTGCAAGGCCTGCATCGGCGGCATGACGGTCTGCTCGGCCGCCGCGGTGGGATTCCCGGTGATCACCTTCCTGGGCTTTCCGAAGCGCCCCGCGGGGGATCGACCGATCGAGGTGGCGCTGGACAAGCTGATCCCCGGGCAGGCCGAGTACGTGGACCGACGCGGCCAGGAGCTCATCGTGCTCTCCCGGCCGGAGGGACCGGTCGTGTTGAGCGCCGCCTGCACCCATCTTGGATGCAACGTGATCTGGAGCGGAGCGGAGAACCGATTCCGCTGTCCTTGTCACGGCGCGGAGTTCGACGCCGACGGCGCGGTGATCAGCGGACCCGTGAATGAGCCGCTCCAGAAGATTCCCTTCGCCGTCGAGAACGGGAAGATCATCCTGACCTGAGGTGCGATGCTGATGTACCGAGTGGTGGACAGAGTCTGGTCGTGGTTCGACGAGCGGTTCGACATCACGCCGCTGGTCGAGAAGAACCTCACGAAGAAGCTGGTCCCCTGCACACTGAGCTGGGCGGGGTGCTTCGGCGGCCTCTCGTTCCTGTGTTTCCTGGTCATGGTGTTCACCGGGATGCTGTTGCTCATGTACTACAAGCCGACGCCCGATCTGGCTTGGGACAGCGTGACGTTCATCAAGTCCAATGTCCCGATGGGATGGCTCGTGCAGCGGATTCACGCCGTGACCGCCAACCTGATGATCGTGCTCGTGATGATGCACATGGCGCGGGTGGCGTACTACAAGATCTTCCGCAGTCCGCGCGAGCTCCACTGGATCAGCGGCGTCGTGCTGTTCACGCTGACCCTGGGACTGGCGTTCACCGGCTATCTGCTGCCGTGGACCCAACTGAGCTATTGGGGCGCGAAGGTCGGCACCGAGATCCCCGGAGGCGTGCCGCTGATCGGTCACGATATCGTCCGATGGGCGCGGCGCGGCGACAACATCAGCGGCGAGACGCTGGGCTTCTTCTTTTCGCTGCACATCTGGGTCTTGCCCGCCATCATCAGCGCCTTCATGGGACTCCACTTCGTGATGATCCGCCGCACGGGGATCTCGCGCCCCTTGTAATCAGCCGCCCGGAGATCGACCGATCATGGCCGTCGACTACCGAAAGCAGTACCAGACCGATCAGCTGGAGCCCTTCTGGCCCAACGAGCTCCTGAAGATGAGCGTCTCCGTGCTCTGCACGCTCGCGGTCATCATGCTCCTGGTCATCCTGCCGCAGGTCCTCGACGCTGCCGGTCTGCACGGCGTCATCCACCACGAGGAGCCGGCAAATCCGCAAGGCGCCACGCCGGTCGGCATCAAGCCGGAGTGGTACTTCCTGGCGTCGTATCAGTACTTGAAGACCATGCCGACGCAGCTCATCGGCATCAGCGGCAAGACGCTGGGGGTGGTCAGCCAGGGCGTGCTGGTCGCGGTGATCGCCGTGCTGCCGTTCTGGTACCGCCGGAGGGCCCAGCAGCGGCCGGCGTGGGGCTACCGCATCGGCGTGACCGCAGTGATCCTGGTCGCCCTCGGCTTCACGATCTGGGGCGGCTGGCCGGAAACGCACGGCGAGGGCGGGGAGACCCTGATCTCACCGCTGGCGTACTTTCGCCACCGGCCGCTCTTCTTCATCATGACCGGCCTGAGCCTCATCGTGTTCTACGTCCTCATCGCCCACGAACGAAAGACGATCCGGCGCGAGCTCGGACCGTCGCCCGCGGACGGGTCGGAGTCTCACACGCCATGAATGCTCACGCGTCCATCGCGGTGATCGCGGTCGCGATCGCCTTGGCGAACGCCGGGCCTCGCCCTCGGCGATGACGATCCGGAACGCTTCGCCGACAATGCCTGCATCCAGTGCCACCGGGACCTGCCCGGGCCGCTCGAGCGAGATCGTCGACCTCGAATGGGCCCGAAGCAGGCACCACGACTCGGGGGTGACGTGCGACGCCTGTCACGGCGGGAACGCCAGCGTCCGTCGGGAGCAATTCGCATCGGAAGAGGCGTGGAAGCAGGCGGCCCACCTGCAGCGCGATCCCGAATTCCTGTTCATGCATCAGCCCGAGGGAGGGTTCGTCAGCGCGGTGCGAGGGCGGTCCGTGTCGTACTTCTGCGGCAAGTGCCACGCGGACATCAAGCGGAGTCATCTCGGCAGCCCGCACGGCGAGTTCGGCGATCCGACGTGCCTCTACTGCCACGGTCGAGGGATCCCACGCCATCGTGGAGCCGAGCCTCGACATCATCGACACGCGCGGACGTGCCGAGGGCGGGCGGTGCAGCCCCTGCCATGTCGCCTCGACGATGAACTCCGTGAAGCGAATCAAGGAACTCCTGGAGGACACGGAAGAGCAGATCAGCACGGCCGCCGACTGCTATGACGAACTCGAGCGATGGGGCTATCACAACCTCGAACTGCAGCGGCTGCATCAGAACGCCAAGCAGGTGCGGTCGCAGCTCCGCCAGGTCTTCCACAGCTTCGACATGCTCGAGATCAACAATTTCGTGGGCGAGATCCGGCTCACGGTCGATCGCACGGTCGCGACGCACGAGATGATCGCGCGGCTTCGGCAGGCGCAGCGGCGGCAGGCGATCGTGGGCGGGCTGGCCGCGCTGATGCTTCTGGCCTTCGCGGGGCTGCTCGTCTACTACCGGCACGCGTTCCTGACCCCGGCACTGGTCCGCGACCGCGCGAGAATCCTCGAGCCTCTGCACGACAATCCGACCGCTGAGCCTGGCTTCGTCACCTCACCGTTGCCCGAGCCGATCCAGGATGCGGGGGTCGGTTTCCCGATTGGCCAGGATGTAGTGACAGCTGGTGCAATCGAGGGTGATCGACTCGTCAGTATCGTCACGAAGCACGCCGTTGTGGCATCGGAAGCACGCTTGGTTGTACTGCGTGGCATGACCGATGTTCGAGTTGTAGGTATGCCACTGGATGTTCATCGATGGAAAGACGAACGCGCGGTGGATGTCTTGGAGCGCCGGCACGGTCTCGCGGACCTTCGCCTCGTATTCCGCCCAGTGCTCTGGATACCGCTCCTTGTACAGCTCAGGCAGCCTCGCGATGCCCTCCATCGCCTCCTCGGTCGTCGCGTAGGGCGGCGTGATGACTTCAATGGCGAGCTTGCGGATCCACGGAATGCTCGAGTCGATCTGTTCCGTCGCCATCCACTGGTCGAGGGCCTCATCCGGACCGAGATAGATGTGGGTCGGACGGTTGTGGCAGTCCACGCAGTCCATCGTCCGGATGTGCTCTTCCTTCGGTCGCTCTTCGGTGTAGTCGGGAGTGCGCCACACGCGCCGCGTGCCGTCTTCGTTCACCTCCTCGACCCAGACGATGTTCTGCCTCTTCTCGTCGGTCGCGTAGTAGTGAAGCTGGTGTTTCTTGCTGACGTGCCAGTGGATGCCGTGCGCTGGCGTCCCGCTTCGTCCCCGCCGCCCACCCGCAGGTTGAGCACCGTGTACGTGCGGGTGTTCTTCTCATCGGGCTCGAAATGCTGATTCACCTTGACCAGGTTGCCGTGGAAGATCTCGGGACGGTGACACACCTCGCAGACCTCGCGGGCCGGTCGCAGATTGTGGACCGGGGTCTGGATCGGCCGCGAGTAGGTATCGAACGCCACGGCCAGCAGCTGCCGCGCTCCGCTGAGCTTGGACTTGACGAACCATCCGGCGCCGGGGCCGATGTGGCAGTGGACGCAGGCGATCTGGGAGTGCGGCGAGCGCGAATAGGTCGTGAATTCCGGATGCATGACCTCGTGGCAGACCTGCCCGCAGAACGCGACCGACTCGGTGTAGTGAAACGCCCGGTACCCGACGAGCGAGAAGATCACGAGGTTGAGGAGCGTCAGCGTGATGATGATCTGGCCGACATGGCCCACGCTGATGCCGCGAGCCTCGGCCAGCCGCTCGATCGCGGCGAGCGAGAAGCCGGAGTGGGCCTTGCGCAGCCGCAGCGTGATGCCGACCGGGATGAGCACCAGACCCAGGGTGATCAAGCCGGGGAACAGCACGTAGGTGACGATGCCGATGTACGGGTGGCTCTCGAAGACGAGGAGCTCACCGAGCAGCAGCAGCAGTTCGGCCAGGATGCCGGTCGTCGTCAGGACCGCCCCCGCGGTGGCGATCCTGCTGACCGAGATCATGCGAAGGAACGAAGCGATTCTTCGCATGCCACAGCTTAAGATCTCCGCGGCTGGATCTGGGAAAGGCCGCGGGTCGGAAATCTCCTCGTTTGGCTCGTTCGCAGTGGCCGACTCGAAGCTACCATCGTCGGCGAGGTATGCACGGGCTCGACTGGCATCGGTACCGGAATTCGCGGCTCACCCTCCTGGCCTTGGGGGTCGCTCTGATCGCGCTCCTGGGCACCGGATCGTCCGCACTCGCCCAGAGGTCCACCGACACCGAGAACCAGCGGTGTTTGGAGTGCCATGGCCAGCTGCACATCTTGAATCTGAAGCCGGAAGACCGCCGGCTCATGGTCAGGGGAGGCGACGGCGACCTCAGTGAAGAGCCGCCGATGCGGCCCGGGCTCTACATCGACTACGATCGCATCTACCGATCGTCCGTGCACGCGAACATCGCCTGTACTGCGTGTCATCCCGACTGCCACGACCTCCCTCATGCGGCTCGCGCGGCGCCGCCGCGATGTGACCAGTGTCACCCCGCCGAGCAACAGGAGTACACGTCGAGCGTGCACGGCCACGGCAGCGCGAACGCGGCCACCTGCAGCGACTGCCACGGTGCTCACGACATGCTCTCGAGCATCAACCCGCAGTCGCGAACGCACAAGCGGCAGCTGCCGTTCACCTGCGCCGGCTGCCATTCGAACACGGTGCTCATGGAGCAGGAGGGGGTCCACCAGCCGCTGGCATCCCTGCACTATCTCGACAGTTTGCACGGTCATGCGCTCATCATCCAGGGGCTGCTGGCCGCTCCGTCCTGCAACGACTGTCACGGCGTCCATGACATCCGCCCCTCCGAAGACCCGATGTCCAAGGTCAACCGGAGCCACATTCCGGAGACCTGCGGGACCTTGTCACACGGGTTCCGACGAGGCCTTCCGGCAGAGTGTCCACGGGCGACTTCCTGAATCCGGCCAAGGCAGCCGCCCGGTCTGCACGAGCTGTCACTCGGCTCACGAGATCATCAATCCCGGGGAGATCGCGTTCAAGCTGCAGAGCGACGCCAGTTGCGGCGCAGTGCCACGCCGATCGGCTCGCGCGCTATCGCGAGACCTTCCACGGCAAGGCCATCGCTCTCGGCCAGCCTGGGGTCGCGGCGTGCTACGACTGCCACGGACACCACGACATCCTGCCCGCTGACGATCCGGACAGCTGGCTGTCTCCCGAGAACCGGGTACAGACTTGCCGGAGATGCCACCCGAAGGCGAATGCGAACTTTGCCGGCTATCTGGCCCACGCCGACCACAAGGATCGCGAGAACTACCCCGCCCTGTACTGGACGTTCGTCTTCATGACGGCGCTCATCGTGGGCGTGTTCATCTTCTTTGGCCTGCACACGGCGCTGTGGCTGCTTCGCGTCGCCGTCCTGTACTTCCGCGACCCGAAGGCGTTCCGCGCACGAAGAGCGCTCATCCAGAAAGATCGGGAGCAGTTCGTGCGCTTCCGTCCCTTCGATCGCCTCTTGCACGGTCTGCTCGTGACCAGCTTCCTCGCCCTCGTCGCCACCGGCATGCCGCTCAAGTTCTACGATGCACCGTGGGCGGGCTGGATGGTGCGCTTCGTCGGCGGCCTGGAGGTTGCGGGAACGCTCCACCGGATCGCGGCCGTGGTCATCACGCTGACCTTCGGCGCGCACCTGGCCAGTCTGGTTCGGACCGCGATTCGCAACCGTCAGCGGTACCGCCATCCCAAGACCGGACGCTTCAGCCTGCTGCAGTTCGTCAAGGTGGCGTGTGGTCCCGACATGCTGATTCCGACCTGGACCGACGTCCGCGACTGGTGGGCTCATGTCAAGTGGTTCTTCGGTCGCGGCGTGCGCCCGCAGTTCGATCGCTGGACCTACTGGGAGAAGTTCGACTACTTCGCCGTCTTCTGGGGGATGTTCATCATCGGATTCAGCGGTCTCATCCTCTGGATTCCCGAAACGGTCACCACGGTCCTGCCGGGCTGGGTCATCAACGTGGCCATCATTGTCCACAGCGACGAGGCGCTTCTGGCCGCCGGCTTCATCTTCACCTTCCACTTCTTCAACGTGCACTTCCGTCCCGAGAAGTTTCCGCTCGACCCGGTCATCTTCTCGGGACGCATCAGCCGCGCAGAGCTGGAGCACGAACGAAAGCGGTGGATTGAACGACTGGAGGCGGCCGGCGAGCTCGACTCGGTCCGCGTCGCCGACGAGTGGCCGCAGTGGAAGCGGGTCATGCATCCGCTGGGCTTCCTGGCATTCGGCATCGGAACGGTCCTGCTCCTGCTCATCTTCTACGCCATGGGGATGTACCTGCTGGGAGGCAATCACCCGTGAAGAGGGAGATGGTGAATCTCGCCGGCTGGTTCGCCCTGACCGCTGCCGGTTTGAACGCTGGCGCCGGTTGTTCAGAGAAGAAGCCGGATCGTGCGGAAGCCGAGCGGGTCGCGGTACAGCCAACCGGGGCGCCGTTGGTCGCGGTGCAGACCGCGCAGGTCGCGGCGCAGGCTCCGCGTCCCACCGAGCCACTGGCTCCGGGTACTTCGTGCACGAGTTCCGGCTGTCACAGCTCGTTCGGAGCGGAGCCCTTCGTGCATGGGGTGTTGCTGGCCAACGAGAGCTGCTCGATCTGTCATGAAGAAGATCAGGGCGGGCACGTGTTTCCGCTCAAGCGACCCGGACAGGCCGGCTGCACGTACTGCCACCAGTCGGTGGTCGGCCAGAAGGTTCACGAGCACGGTGCAGTCCTCGTCGAGTCCGCCTGCGTGCTGTGCCACGACCCGCACGCGTCCCAGAACGGCTCGCTGCTCAGGGCGCCAGTGGCGAGCCTCTGCGCCGACTGTCATCCTCCGGAGAGCTTCTCCCATCCGCACGGACCATTCGGCAGCGGCGAATGCACTGCCTGTCACGATCCGCATGAATCGGATTTCGTCCATCTCCTCCGCGGAGGCGAAGGCGCGAATCACTGCTACCTCTGCCACGATGAGATGCACGCGGCGATGGCCAGCGCGAAGCAGATTCATGCGCCGGCGGGTCAAGATTGCCAGATCTGCCACCGGCCTCACGGCTCGGACTTTCCCGCGGTGCTGAAGCAACCGATCGATCAGACCTGCCTGGCGTGCCACACCGACATCGAGCAGATGATCGAAGGCGCGGAGTCGCCCCACGGCGCCCTGACGATGAACTCGCAGTGCGCCAACTGCCACGACGCCCACGTCTCGAGCTGGCCGAATTTGCTGAAGGACCGCCAGGACGTGCTCTGCCTGCAGTGTCACGACAATCCGATCACGGCCAATGACGGGCGCACGATTCCGGACATGACCGCGAGCATCCGCGGGCGCAAGTTCCTGCACGGGCCGGTCGAATCGGGCAACTGTTCGGCCTGTCACAACATTCACGGGTCGAGCCACTCCCGTCTGCTGCGGCAGAACTTCACGGAGGCGTTCTACTCATCCTTCGATCTCAAGCAGTACGCACTCTGCTTCGAGTGTCACGAGAGTGCGCTCGTGACAGACGAGCGAACGACGGCGCTGACCGATTTCCGCGACGGCGATCTGAACCTGCACTATGTCCACGTCAACCGAGAGCAGAAGGGACGGACCTGCCGAGCGTGCCACGAGATGCACGGCAGCAACCAGCCCTCGCAGATCGCGGATGCCGTCCCGTTCGAAGGGTCCGGTTGGGCACTGCCGATTGGCTTCCGCAAGACGGACACCGGGGGCAGCTGCGCTCCGGGCTGTCACAAGCCGATGAGCTACAGCCGGATCGAGGTCAATCCGCTACCGAAGAAGAGCCAATGAGCAGAGGACCCCGTCCTCGAGGAGCAATGCGATGAGACTCCGCCAACGGACTATCGGCCTGGCTGTTCTCGTTCTCGTCTCCGCGGCCGCGGCGGACGAGCTTCGCAACGTCAAGGTGGGCCAGGACGTGCCGCCGTTCACCGTGCCGACGCTGGCCGGCGATGAGCTCAAGAGCTCGGAGCTTCACGGCAAGGTCGTCGTGCTCGTCTACGTCGCCGCCGAGCAACAGAGCTCGGAGCGGGCCGTCCAGGCGGCCAGCGCCCTCGGTCGGGAGCTGCGGAACCAGGATCTGAAGGTCATCTTCCTGACCGCCGATGCCACGCAGGTCGGGTTCTTCCGCCAGCAGCGCGACCGGCTCGGCATCCACGAACCACTGGGCTTGGACGCCGGCCGCGAGGTGTACGGAGCGCTCGGCGTCTTCGTGCTCCCGACCACCATCATCATCGATCGGGATGACCGTCTGGCCCTCGTCATGTCCTCGTACAAATCCGATTACGAGCACGTGCTCGGCGCGCACGTGCAGCACGCCCTGGGTCTGATCGACGATGCGGAGCTGGAGAAACAGCTCTCGTTCAAGCAGTTCCAGCACGGTCTCCCCGAGAAGGTCGCCCGTCACCGGGCCGCCGCGCGGCTGCTTCGCGAGAACGGACTCCTTCCGGATGCCGAAAATGAGCTTCGAGCGGCGCTGGAACTCGACGCCGAGAACACCGATGCCCTGCTGGACCTGGCTGCGCTGCTCACCGAGCAGAAGCGGCTGGACGAAGCCGAAGTGCTCGTGGCGAAGGTCTCGGCCGTCGATCCCGGCAATCGACGCTTGAAGCTCGAGTCCGGCATCATCCTGTATCGCCAGGGCCGGTTCGACGACGCCGAGCGGCTGCTGGGTGAAGCGCTGCTGCTCAATCCCGATCCGGTGCGCACGCACTACTACCTGGGCCTGATCAAGGAACATCAGGGCGATCAGTCAGCGGCGATCATGCACTTCAAGGAGGCGTTGAAGCGTCTGTTGAAAGAGCCGGCGTGATGCTCGCTGACTCCTGGCGCCCCCGGAGACGCACACGCTCCCGTCAAGTTCGACTCACCGCGGAGGGCCGCGGAGCGCGGAGCGGTGCGTTGTCCACACGAACGGATGCTCGAGCACGTGGATGGCGAAACCATTCGCACGAGGTCATGAGGCCAGCACTCCGCCGGAGGGGCCAATCGAATCCACCATGCTCTGCGTCACTGCACCCGGCGCCGGATAGTGACGGCCGCGACCCGATCCTCCGAGCCCTCTGCGGCCCTCCGCGGTCGTTGATTCTGGAGGCTGGCCTCAGGGCAGCCCCGTGCCGGTCGAGCCCGATGACGCTTCCTTGGGCCAGATCGCCTTCCCGCCATCGTCTGGATAGGTCACCGGCTCGATCCGGTCGTAGCCGTAGGGCTTGTGGCACCCGGGAGCGCAGCTGCCGCCGGACTCCGTCTTCTCGTAGCCGATGGGCAGCTTCCAGCCACCGGTGCCGAAGGGCACCGAGTCGCGAATGTGCTTCGGCAGATTGCTCGCGTGGGTCTCGTGACAGGCTCGGCAAGTCCGGCCCTTCGTTTCGCGGTTGACGTGGAGGTAGTGCAGGTTCTCCTCCCCGTTGCGGAAATTGGTCAGGGTCGTCGTGTTCGGATCGTACACGAGTTGCTTGTCGTGGCAGCTGAAGCACAGGGCGTAGCTCTCTTCCGCGAAGGGGGCGTAGAACTCCGGCGGATACTCCTTGATGAGCAGGCGGAAATTGTCGCCGCCGTGGATCTGATGACACGCAGCGCAGTTGCCCTGGGCGACGGGACCATGCGGGCTGGTGGCGCCTTCGATCACCGCTTCGATGTTCGCGAGCTTGTGACCGTCGGGAAGATCGATCTCCTTGTTGTGGCACTCGTAGCAGAGCGTGGTCATCTTGTGGGTGAGCACCTGCGGATAGTCGCTCGCGTGCGGGTCGTGGCAATTGAGGCACCCGCGCTGCGTCGTCACCGCCGCGTGCTGCGTGGTCGCCGTCTCCACCGTATGGCGGATCGACTCGTGGCAGGTCAGACACAGCGCCTCGGGCTCCTCGCGGAGGATCATGACGTGATCAGAGGCGTGTGGATCGTGGCACGCCTGGCAATCCGTGAGGGCAGGACCGTGAATCACCCGCATCGTCTCCAACTGCGTGGCGGTCGACACGTGACAGCTCAGGCAGAGCTGCGGACCCGGCGCCGAGAGCAGGCCGGGGAACTGAGACGAGTGCGCCCGGTGGCAGACCGAGCACGCGCCGGCGGCAACGGGGCCGTGGACGTTGTTCCGTCCTCCGACGACGTCGCCGTGGCACGTGTGGCAGAGCCCATCGACGGAGGCGGCCTTGAGCATGAGGTGATCAGGTCCGCCGTGCGGATCGTGACAGCCGGTGCAATCGCCCGTCTTGAGCGGCTCGTGGACGAAGTTCGCACTGGCCAGATCGATGTCGTGGCAGAAGGTACAGAGCTGCTGACCTTCGCGGGCGAGCTTGAAGGTATGCGCCTCGGCGCTCTCCACTTGATGACACGCCGAGCAGGCGTTGACCACCACCGGACCGTGCACGGCCTCGTGGGCCGTCACGTCCGCGTGACACATGACACACGACTCCGGGGCCACCGGCCCCGTCGGACGCCGCTCCTGCTGCGGGATGGGCGCGGCCGGGCCCATTGAAGCGAGGGCGACGGTGACGATTGCAAGTCCTGCAAAGACGACTTTCAGTGTTCGGACGGCGGTCATGTTTCGACTCCTGGAGCATAATAGAGCGAACCGCGATCGATCGTCGTTCCACTTCTTCGAGATCAGAGCCGCCGCCGAAGCCGAAACCCCCTCGGAGCCTCGTGAACCAGCGGCATTCAGTGGACTACAATCCCGCCCCGACATGGAGACGGCTGGTGATCGGACGACGGACGGACAACCAACGAATGCCCCGATTGGCCTCGGCCGCGATGGTCCTCGTCGCCGTCGGCGTCGGCGGCTGTGACGTCCGATATGGCGAAGAGATCCGGACCTACCGCGTCGCCAAGGAGGAGCCTCCGGGGCCCGTTGACGCCGATCTCATGAACCCCGGCGGCGCTCCCACGGGGGTGCTGGAATGGGACCTGCCGGAGGGGTGGAGCACGAATCCCAACCCGAACGAGATGCGGTTCGCCACGCTGCAGGGCGGCGACGGCGCTGAGGCGATCGACGTGGCCATCACCGTGTTGGGTGGGGCCGCCGGCGGACTCGGGGCCAATATCAACCGCTGGCGCGGCCAGGTCGGCCTGCCGTCGGCGAGTGAAGAGCAGCTGGCCCAAGACGTCATGCCGATCACGGCTCGCGGGGCTCGCGGGGCTCGCGGGATCATGGTTGATCTCATCGGGCCGGCCGAGCCCGGGGGCGAGGGGGAAGCGCCGAGGATGCTCGCCGCCATCTTCCCGGCCGGGCCGAGCACGTGGTTCATCAAGACGATCGGAACGCAGGCGGTCCTTCAGCAGCACCGCGATGCATTCCTGGCGCTGTGCGAATCGGTGCGTTTCTCAGGCGCTCCCGCCGCGTCGATGCCCCCGTCGTCCGCGCCACCGGTGGCCGGACGCGGAGGCGGCGGCGCCCTGCCGACTTGGGAGGTCCTTCCCGCCGGCTGGTCCGTCGATGCGGACCCGAAGCCCATGTCGCTGATCTCCTTCACCGTCACCGACGGCGGACAGGAAGCGTCCTTCACGATCACGCCGCTCGGCGGCAACCAGGATCTGCTCGCCAACATCAACCGTTGGCGTAGGCAGGTCGGCCTTGGTCCCATCGCGAACTTGGCCGATACGCCGCCCTTGTCCATCGACATCGACGGCACACCGGGCGACCTCGTTGACATCGTTGGGCCGGAACGGCACACGCTGGGCGTCGTGTGGACGGGTCCGTCGATGACCTGGTTCTTCAAGCTGACGGGGCCGGATCCGCTCGTCGCGAATCAGCGTAGCGCATTCGAGGCATTCGTGGGATCCTTTGATTTCAGCGGGAGGCCGAATGAATGAGTCGATGAAGCGATTTCTCGCACCGTGGGCTTCTCTCAAGCTCACCGTGGTGCTGTTGGCGATGTCCACCTTCCTCGTGCTCGCCGGAACGGTGGCCCAGATCGACAAGGGCATCTGGACGGTCGTCGACGAGTACTTCCGCTGCGCGTTCACGAGAATCGAACTGGGGATCTTCTTCCCCCGCAAATGGGACGTGCCCGGCGCCTTCTGGTTTCCGGGCGGCTGGCTCATCGCCGGTCTGCTCCTGCTCAACGTGGTGTCGGCCCATCTGGTCCGATTCAAGGTGCGCGCGAACGGGCCGAGGCTGCAACTGGGACTCCTCGTGCTGGCTGCGGGCGCGGTTCTGGTCGGGCTGATCATTGCCGGCGTGTTCAGCCAGGAAATCGCCACCACGGAGAATGCCGCGTTCTGGCGGGTACTGCTCCGGCTCGGCAAGGGCGGCGGGGCAGCGCTCGTGCTGATGCTCGGCTGCGTCATGGTGTTCGGCCGACGGGCGGGCATCGTGCTGCTCCACTCCGGAATCATTCTGCTGCTCGTCTCGGAGTTCGTCACGGGACTCTTCGCCGTCGAAGGGCGCATGCGGATCAACGCCGGCGAGTCGGTCAACTTCGTCGAGCACATGCGATCGATGGAGCTGGCGTTCATCGACCGGACCGATTCGGCGTTCGATGAGGTCACCGTCATCCCGGTGCGGCGGCTCATGCGGGGCGGGACGATCGATGACGCACAGCTCCCGTTCGACATCGAGGTGATCCGCTATATGCGGAACTCGCGCGTCGGTAACGCAAGCCAGGCGCCGAATGCGCCCAACCCGGCCACGCGTGGAGCCGGTCTGGTGGCCTTGGCCGTCGAGGAGCCCGAGGTCAGCGGTACCGATCGAGAGCAGACGCTCGATATGCCCGCCGTGTACGTGGCCCTCACCGAGAAGGAAACCGGGCGATCGCTCGGCACCTACCTCGCGACACCGTGGCTGATCGGAACGGCCCTGGAGCGGCAGATCGTCGAGGTTGGCGACAAGTCGTATGACATCACGCTCCGTTTCGGCCGGACGTACAAGCCGTACGAGATCGAGCTCCTCGAATTCCGTCACGACAAGTACGTCGGTACGGAGAAGCCCAAGAACTTCTCGTCCTTGGTCCGCTTGGTCGATCACGGAAGGGGCGTCGATCGCACCGTAAAGATCTGGATGAACAACCCGCTCCGCTACGCGGGCGAGACGTTCTACCAGTCTTCGTTCGAGCCGGGTAAGAACCTGACGATCTTGCAGGTCGTGCGAAACAGAGGCTGGATGATCCCGTACGTGTCGTGCATGATCGTGGGCGTGGGCATGGCAACGCACATGGGCATCAACCTCATCGGTTTCCTTCGACGGAGGAGGGTGCAATGAAGGATGCGATGAACAAGGTGAGCCGATACGTTCCGCTCATCGTGACCGTCCTGACGGTGGCGTGGCTGCTCGCCGCCGCCGTTCCGCCACGCGACCTCGCCTCGGGCTTCCGGGTGCACGAGTTCGGCCAGCTTCCCGTGGTCTACCAGGGGCGGATCAAGCCGTACGACACGCTCGCTCGCAACAGCCTCACGGTCATCTCCGATCGGCAGACGTTCCGTGACCAGGAGGGCCGGTCGCGACCGGCGATCGAGTGGCTGCTCGACGTCATTTCCAACGCGCCCGCGGCCCGGGACTACCAGATCTTCCGGATCTACAACGAACAGCTCCTCACGGAGCTCGGACTGGAACGACGACAGCGATACCGGTACGCCTTCAGCGAGCTGGAGCCGCGTCTTCCAGCCCTGGAACAGCAGGCAGCGGCGGCGAGCATGCTCGACATCAACGAGCGGGATGCCTATGACAGCGCCGTACTCGAGCTCTACCAGCGGGTCGCCTTGTACCGCGTCCTCTCCGACATCTACCAGGTTCCCAGCCTCGGCAACAATCCGCAGGAGAGCCTGAACGCAGCGATGGCGAACTTGGACCGCCTCGAGAGATTCTCCTTGCCGCACGCGATACCCGGCGGCGATGAGCGAACGGAGTCCTGGCAGCCCATGCTTCGCGCGGTGCTCGAAGGAGCAATGACCCGCAACATGAATCCCGCCGTGCGATCGATGACCGGACTGATCGCCGCCTGGAGGGAGGGCGATCCCAGTGAATTCAACCGGTACCTGGCCGAACTGCAGCCGCAGCTGACCGGCGCTCAGCCGGATTTCGTCACCGTGCTGCGCGCCGAATCGGCCTTCAACAACTTCGCACCGTTCTACCGCTGCGCCGTTCTCTACGTGCTGGCCTTCCTGATCAGCTGTCTCTCGTGGTTGGGTTGGTCCGACGTGCTGCGCCGAACTGCGTTCTGGTTGCTCACGACGACCTTCGTCGTCCACACGCTGGCCATGGCGGCTCGCGTGTACATCTCCGGGTACCCGCCGATCACGAATCTGTACGGCACCGCCATCTTCATCGGCTGGGGCTGCGTTCTGGTCGGGCTCTTCATCGAACGGATCTACCCGATCGGCGTGGGCAATCTCATGTCGGCGATCATCGGCGCCATGACCTTGCTCATCGCCCACTTCCTCGCTGGCGATGGCGACACGTTGGAGATGATGCAGGCCGTGCTCGACACCAAGTTCTGGCTGGCCACGCACGTCATCATCATCAATTTCGGATACTCCGCGACGTTCCTGGCCGGAGGCCTGTCGGCGCTGTACATCCTGCGAGGTGTCCTCAGTCGTTCACTCGACGCCACCGCCGAGAAGACGTTCAGCCGGATGATCTACGGCGTGGTCTCATTCGCACTCTTGCTGAGCTTCCTCGGCACGGTGCTCGGCGGGCTGTGGGCGGATGACTCGTGGGGGCGGTTCTGGGGCTGGGATCCCAAGGAGAACGGCGCCTTGATGATCGTGCTCTGGAATGCCCTGATCCTGCACGCGCGGTGGGGGGCCATGATCAAGACGCGCGGCATCGCGGTGCTGAGCGTGCTTGGAGGCATCGTCACGGCCTGGTCGTGGTTCGGCGTGAACCAGCTCGGCGTGGGGCTCCACTCCTACGGCTTCACCGACTCGGTCAGCTTCTGGCTCCTGGTCTTCGCAGGAAGCCAGCTGGCCATCGCCGGACTCGGCATGCTGCCGCGCACCATGTGGCGCAGCAGTGCCAATCTCGGCAACGGCCGCACGTCGCGCCGCTCACCACTGGATTCGACGTTCGCGTCGCCACCGGAGGCGAGGCTGGCGCCTCCGAATCGGGGGGTGTAGCGAGGACGGTTTGCGGATGTGGTGGGATCGCGCAAGGGCGCCTCGGGTGCCTAACGCGCCGGCTTTCGTCGAAGGGGGGCGCGAACACACTTCGGGTGGTCCCACCGAACCACCAACGCGTGTTCGCGACCCCCCCCGGCGGTAGGATGTCGGCCTTCGCGCCAACCGTGCACTCCACCGATGTCTGACGTTACCCCGATTCCGGTTGCGTTCGTCCACGAGTACGAACGCCATCGCGCCGCCGTGCTCCGCCGCCGCGCGCTCTGGTATTGCGCCGTTGCGCTGGCAATTCTCGGTGTCAGTGTTGGCGTCGGCATCAACGACACCCTGGATCCCACGACCACTGAGACGCCACGCGACCTCACCATTGGCTTCGTCGCGGACGGCATGCATATCGCACTGCACGTCGGCGCCATCGTTCTGCTCCTTCACGGGCCGGTCCGGCGCGATCGGGTCGTACGGATCATCTGCTGGCTGATCGGCCTCGTGGGCGCGGTCAGCATCGTCTCCACGCCGCTCATGGACAATTCCTCCCTGATCTCCGGAGCGACCCCCGAGGCTACGGATCAGGCCATCTACGCCCAGGGCCTCGCCTCGCTCACGGCCGTTCTCCTGCTGCACGTCATCGCTTCGGTTCTGATCAACCTGTCTCCCCGCGAGGGATTGCGTCCCCTCGTTCCCTTGCTGGTGCTCTTTGCGCTGTGGGTGCTCATCCAACCCGGAGCGTCCCTGCCAACGCGGCTCACGCTGATCGTCCTCTCGCCGCTTGCCGGCCTGCCTGGCCTTCTCTTCTCATGGTGGCGGCACCGTTCGTTCGTCGAGCGTTTTCAATCGCGCGCGATCGCGCGGCGGTACGAGCATGTCACACGTGATCTTTCCGAGGCCAGACGCGTGCACGAGGCGATCTTTCCCGAACCGATCACCAGCGGACAGGTCAACCTCGACTACCGCTATCAGCCCGCTCACCACATTGGCGGCGACTTCCTCTTCGTCCGAACCTTCACTGGTCCGACTGATCCCGAGACCTCGACGATCCTGGTCGTGATTCTCGACGTCACCGGTCATGGCGTGCCCGCCGCCCTCGCCGTGAATCGCATTCACGGCGAACTCGAGCGCCTTGTCCAAGGTGCGGTATCACCAGATGCCGGCAAGGTCATTTCCGGGCTGAACCACTTTGCCGTCTCTTCCCTTGCGTCCCAACGTCTCTTCGCCACTGCCCTGTGTCTGACGGTTGAGTCTTCCGGCGTCGGGCAGGCGATCATCCGCTGGGCCAGCACCGGTCATCCCGACGCTCTGCTCGCGCGAACCGGCGGAGCGATCGAGCCACTGCCGTCGACCACGTGCATGCTCGGCGTGCTCGAGGGTGAGCTCTTCGACGCGGCTCCGCGTGAGACTCGCTTCTGTCCAGAAGACAGACTGATTGCCGTCACCGACGGCGTCATCGAGGCGACCGATGCCGCGGGTCACCAGCTGGGCCGCGATGGACTGGTCAGGATGATCGCGGGATTGAACAAAGAAGGGTCGTTCTGCGGTCAGCTCGTACGCCATCTCGAGCGGCGTCGCGACGCCGAGCCCGAAGATGACATCCTGGTCGTGGAGCTTCGACTGCGTTCCGAGAGCGCGTCCCACTGAGACCGCGCTTCATCATGTGGCTATCATGGCCCCCCGCCATTGGAGGAAGCTCGAGATGAAACAGTTCGATGCTATACGAGTGCTGCTGATTCTGGTCTTGATCACCAGCGTGCCCGTGTTCTTCTACACGAACTCTGCCTCGGCGCAGGAGAGCCCTTCGGAAGAGCCGAACGATCTCCAGCAGTTGTCCGCCAACCAGCTTGGAATCTGGATCGCCCCGCTGACAGCCGAACAGTTGCGTTCGCTCGCTGATGTCGAGATGGCCAGGCTCCGAGAAACATCCAACCGGCTGGCCATCGCCATCGTGCAGCAGCTGCGCATTCACGCCAACGAGGACGCCGACACATCGGAGATCGATGCCCGCGTCACCGAACTTCTCGCGGCGAGGAATCAGATCACACCGCGCGTCAACGTGGTGCTCGACGCCCTCAAGGCGAAGGGCGGTGACATCGCCGGAGACATCGCCTACGTCAAAGAGGTCGAACGGCTCTCTCCGCAAGTCGCACCACCGGCGGCGCAGGCGTCAGCGAAAGATCTCCAGGAGGCCCAGCTGGCGGCGAGCATCGCTGCCGCCATCGCGACCGTTCGGGAGCTGCCTCCCGTGCACGAGCGCGACAGCCGTGGACGATCCCACTCGATGAGCTCGAGCTGGAGATGCAGCCGCTCACGAAGGAGCAGCTCGATGAGCGTGTTCAGCGATGGCTCGCGATCCTACAGAATCAGGTCCGCGAACGGATTCGCATGGACATCGCGATGACCCAGGTCGAGGACGATGCCCAGCGGCAGGAGCTGGCGCGTCGTTCGGCGGAGCAGCAGCAGGTCGTCCGCGCAACCGTCGAGCGCGTCGAAGCGATGCTCCGGTTGTTGCAGAAGCGGGGCGGTGACATCTCCGAGTACCGACAGTACATCGCGAGCGCCACCGGACAGAAGCTCAATTTGACGGATCCGGCAGTGTTGTATGCCCAAGCGATCGCGTGGCTGCGCAGTTCTGATGGTGGCGTGAAGATCGGGCTCAACGTCCTCAAGTTCATCGGCCTGCTTCTGCTGTTCTGGCTCGCAAGCCGATTCCTCGGAGCGGTCATGGACTCCGCCGTGGATCGAATTCCCAAGGCATCGTCGTTGCTGAAGAAGTTCCTGGTCGGCGGCGTGCGCCGCGCGACGCTGCTGATCGGTCTGGTCATCGCGATCAGCGCGTTGGGGGTGAATATCACGCCGCTCTTGGCGGCGATCGGTGCGGCCGGTCTGGTCCTCGGTCTTGCGCTTCAAGGCACGCTCAGCAACTTCGCCAGCGGCATCCTGATTCTGATCTACCGCCCCTACGACATCGGCGACTTCATCAGTGCGGGCGGGGTGAGCGGGAAGGTCGAATCGATGAATCTGGTCTCGACGAGCATCCTGACGGTCGACAACCAGGCGTTGATCGTGCCGAACAACGCCATCTGGAACAACGTGATCACGAACGTGACCGGTCGGAAGACACGGCGCGTCGACCTCACGTTCGGCATCGGCTACGCCGACGACATCAGCAAGGCGGTGAGCGTCATCGAGGAGGCGATCAAGAAGCAGCCGAAGGTCCTCGCCGATCCCGCCCCGGTCGTGCGCGTGCACGAGTTGGCGGACAGCTCGGTGAATCTCATCGCTCGACCGTGGACCCGTACGGAAGACTACTGGGATGTCTACTGGGACCTGACCCGTCAGGTGAAGGAGCGTTTCGACGCGGCGGGGATCAACATTCCATTCCCGCAGCGGGACCTGCACTTGCCGGCTCCGATCGAAGTTCGCATCGCGAATGGTGGCCGCTCTTCGAGGCAGGACCGGGAGAAGCCAGCTGCTGAGTCACGCTCAGAGGCCAAGTCAATGGCCGCCGTGATGGACCCCGCTCCTGCCGGCGATGATGATGGGGAGCATACCTGAGAGCATGGATGCGGCGCAGAGCCCGGATCTAGAGCGGTTTCAGTTCGAACGTAGCGTTTGGAGCGTCGGCGAGTCTTGCGATGCCGCCGATGCAGCCCGACAAGGCTACGCGCAGCCGCAGCCGGCTCCGGACGCTACGTTTGGATTGAAGCTTCTCTAAGGCTTCGGCTCTGCGGCGAAGGGCACCTCAATGATCTCCTCACCCTTCCCGAGCACGGACTGGGCATCTTGCCGGGCCCAACGTTCCTGCAGATCGACGAGCTGCCGGTCCGTCTCACGAACGAACCGGTGATCGGGACCATATGTGGTCAGGAACGACTCCCGCGCACGCCTGAGCACGTCGACGATCTCATCACGGCGATCGAGCGCTTCGAGCGCGCTGAGATGCACGTTCGTGCAAACCATCCAATCGTACGAGCCCGGCTTCCGAACGCGTTGAGCAAGTTCGTACGCCTCCCGCGACGCTTCGAGCGCTCCTTCCAGATCGCCCTGAGCTCGTCGGGCGATGCTCAGATCGAGCAGCACGCCGTTGTACATGGGGTGCGTCTCGTCAAGGTGCCGCACCGCTAGTGCACGCGCTTCCACCAGACTGTCGAGAGCCTCTTCGTGGAAGCCGAGACCAGAATCGATTTGCGTCAGCTGGCGAAGCTCGGCGATGATCACGACTGGATCCCCCTGCCGCCGAGCAGCACGCAAGAGATCGCGAGCGATGGGTTCCGCCTCCGCGTACTTCCCCCGTCGCAGGAGCATCGTCACGAGGTCGGATCGCACGCCCAGATCATCCGATGCTCCCAACCTTTCCAGAATGGACATTGCCTCGCGATATGCCGACTCCCCACCCTCGCCGTCGCCGAGTTGAAGACGCGCCGTGCCGAGGGAGACCAGTGTTTGAGCAACTTGCAGCCCGCTCGGGTCGATCGTGCGCCAGAGCTCCACTGCGCCGCCGAGTTGCTCCGTTGCATCGTTCGTCCGGCGCAAGTTCAGGTACGTCCGTCCGATCGCGCTGCGCACTCTCGCCTCGACTTCGGGCAGTTCCGTCCCGCCGTCTAGACTCTGGGTCATGAGATCGAGCATCTCCGCGACCGTCATCGCTGGACCCGCGCGATGTGGATCCGGCAAAGTCAGCATGCGCTCAAGATGCTCGTTCGTTCGGACTGCGATGTTCCTCTGCGCTGCCTCGCGGCTGGCCGCCCGTCGGGCCTGCACGGCGGAGCCAACGCTGATCCCCGTGGCCAAGACGAGCGCTGAGATGCCGAGCACCCGGCAGCGACAAGAGCCCGATGTCGTCGCGCGAAGAGACGAATCTGGTAGGTCACGCTCGCTGGCCGCGCGATGATCGGCTGATGGGCGAGGTAGCGGCGCAGGTCCTCAGCCAGCGCTGCCGCTGACTGATAGCGACGAGCGGGGTCTTTCTCGAGTGTCTTGGCCATGATCGTATCGAGATCACCGCGCAGGGCGGGCATGATCGCGCTCAGACGCAAGGGCTCCGTGTTCCTGATCGTGATCGCCGCGTCTGCAAGCGCCTTCTCGTGCAGGTCGTACGGCAGCCGTCCCGTGAGGAGCTCGAAGATGAGAACGCCCAGCGCGTAGACGTCCGACCTGATGTCCAGACAGCGAGTGTCTCCCGAAACCTGTTCTGGACTCATGTAGGGCAGCGTCCCGATGAGTTGTCCCACGTCGGTTCGAAGCGTCGTCTCCCGGACATCGGCATCAGTCAACCGTGCGACGCCAAAGTCGAGTACTTTCGGTTGTCCGCCGGCACTCACGAGAATGTTCGCAGGCTTGAGGTCGCGGTGAATCACCCCTTTCTGATGGGCGTGGTGCACAGCGTCACACACCATGATCAGAATGTTCACCTTCCCGCGGACGTCGAGACGGTGGTCAGTCGCGTATCGGTCGACTGGCTGGCCCGAGACGAGTTCAAGGGCGACATACGGTTGCTCGACATCACCGGACTGCACCGTCCCTGCCTCGAAGATCTGCGCGACACCCGGGTGGTGGAGCCGGGCGAGAATATCCGCCTCGTATCGGAATCGCCCCAGCATGGTCCT
This sequence comes from uncultured Planctomycetota bacterium, assembly GCA_963697235.1. Taxonomy (GTDB): domain Bacteria; phylum Planctomycetota; class Phycisphaerae; order Phycisphaerales; family SM1A02; genus CAVONJ01. The sequence continues at coordinate 139,014 of CAVONJ010000009.1, read as the reverse complement.
CGACAGCATTCCCGGTCGAATCATCTTCAGGGCGACGGTGCGGTCCGGCGTACGCTGACGAGCTCGGTACACCGTGCCCATCCCGCCCCTTCCGATGACCTCCAGCAGCTCGAATTCGCCAAACGATCGCGGAAGCGGCTGGTCCACCGATTCAGCTGCTTCGAAGATCAGTTGTGCCGCATGGCCCACCACCGGCGTCGTGGCATGTCCTCGCGCCGAGTCATGGTAGAAGAGAAGCGATTCGACCTCGGCCCGAAGCGCCGCGTCGGCCTCACACTCTCGAAGCAGCACGTCCATTCGAGCCACGTGGTCCAGATCACGGGCAGCGAGGAAGATTGCGCGAACACGCAAGAAATCGATGTCTTTCATGAGTCTCGCGAGAGCTCCCGGGCGAGCCACGCCTTGGCAAGCGACCAGTCGTCTTCCACGGTCGTGTGAGAGACGCCCAGAACCACCGCCGTCTCACGGATCGTCAAGCCGCCGAAATACCGCAGTTCGACTACCCGTCCAAGCCGTTCCTGCTTCTCGCCCAACCGATGAATGGCCTCGTGCAGCGACAGCAACTCCTCAGGCGATACCGTGACGCTCGCCTCGGCACGATCAAGCGTGACGCGCATCCAATCGCCGCCGCGCTTGTCCGCCTTGTGGCGTCGCGCATGGTCGACCAGCACCTGACGCATGGCATGAGCGGCCACACCCACAAAGTGGCTCCGGCTTTGAAAGGCCTCGTCGCCGGCGATGAGCTTCAGATAGGCCTCGTGAATCAACGCGGTTGGCTGGAGGGTGTGTCCAGGACGCTCGCGGTCCATGTAGCTTCCCGCAAGGCGGCGCAGTTCCTCATAGACCAGCGGCAACAGTTCCGCCGCAGCGGAATCATCGACACGTTCGATGCGAAGCAAGATGTCCGTGGCACGACTCACGAGACGATGCGCGGGCCGTCCCCACTTCCGCTCGCGCGGCTCCTCAATCGAACAAGAAGTATATTCACCGCCCACCGACCTGTGAAGATAGGCAAACTACCGGCCGACCTGGACTTGGCCCCGCTCTCGCTCCCAAGAATGAGGTTTTTTGAGATCCGGCCTGGGAGTCCCGGTCCCGATTCCGCAGTCCATGGCGAGGCAGCGGATTGTCTGCTGCCCCAAATCCCCGTCGCCGGCAAGGGCGGGAACCCCGCCCCCACTTGGGCACACTCGCCAGAGGAGAACACCATGTGCAGAACTCTCGACACCACCCACAGACGTCTCGCCAGCGCGGCACTGCCGCTCATGCTCGGCCTGGAGATGGCGCACGCCGGAACGCTGACCGTGCCGGTGGACTACCCGACGATCCAGGACGCCGTTGACGCCGCCGTGGACGGCGACGAGGTCATCGTCGCGGATGGAATCTACAACACCGATGTCAGCATCAACAACAAGAGCATCACCCTCCGGAGTGCATCGGAGGATCCAGCACTGTGCACCATCGACGGCACCGGCATCGCCGTGTCTCTCGTCGGCGCCGACACCGATTCCGTCGTGCGCAGCTTCAAGATCCGCGACGCGCTTCGCGGCGTCGAGATCAATGCGGACGCCAGCGCGTCCATTCAGAATTGCATCATCGAGGAGTGCTCGAACAGCGGCGGCATGTTCATGAACGGAGTGTCACTCGCCATCAGCGACTCCATCGTCCGCAACAATGCGACCATCAATGCTGGCGGTGGCATTCTGATCGCCGCCGGGAGCGTCACGATCACGCAATCACTCTTCCGAGACAATGCAGTCACCGGAGCAAACGCCTACGGCGGCGGACTGCACGTCGGCGGCAATGCAACCCTGGTCATTGCGGACAGCGTCTTCCGGCGCAACACCGCCATCGGCAACGCGCTCGGACGGGGCGGCGGCCTCTATGCGAGCGGCGGTGTCTTGGGCGACCCTCTCATGATCGTGAATACGAAATTCGACGACAATGAGTCGAACGACAAGGGGGGCGGACTCTACATCGAATATCGCAGCGCGGTCCTGGGCAATGTCGAGGTCACCGACAACACCAGCATCGCGGGAGGCGGAATGTTCATCGAGAACGCCACCGGCGCGCCAACACTGTGCTCATCGCCAACGCCCTCGTCACCAACAACGAGGCAACGGGTGGCTCCGGCGGCGGCATCCGCCAGGCCCAGGACTCGTTCCTGACCGTGACGAATTCCACGATCTATGGCAACACATCGAGCGCAGGCGGCGGCGGTGTGGCCAACGGGCCGAACTCCAATGCGACGCTCGTCAGCTGCATCGTGGGCGGCAGTTCGCCCAACGACATCGCCGGCGCAGGGACGACCATCGTGACCTACTCCGACGTCGAGGATGGATTCGTCGGAACTGGAAACATCAGCGCACCACCACTCTTCGCTGATGCAGGTGGCGGCAACTATCGGCTGACCTCGGGATCACCGTGCATCGACGCCGGCAACACCGTCGCCTACAGCGGCCCCGCGCTGGACCTCGACGGTCAGGTCCGCGCGGTCGACGATGCGGCCACCGCAAACGCGGGTTTCGCCCTCGCCACCGGCGCGATCGACATGGGCGCGTACGAGTATCAGCCGATCGATACCTGCCCGACCGATCTCGACGACGACGGCCAGGTCGCCGTGACCGACCTGATCACGCTGCTCAATGCCTGGGGCCGCCTGCCCCTGAGCGCAAGCCGACCCCGGCCCGCGCAACCGTCGGTAGGTCAAGCTCCCGCGGCAGGAGGCCGCGGGAGCGTTGGTTTTGCCTTCGGTCGGCAGCGTCCTGTCGCGGACGTTGAGTGGTCGTGCGCGGCTGGGGCTTGTCGTTGTCGAGGGGGTGCGCGAACACGCTTGGGGTGGTCCGCGGGTTGCGCAGCCGGCGCCGCATCCATGCGGCTCGGTCCTGGTTGGTCTGAGGTTGGGTGCGCGGCTTGCGGTCTTGTTGTAGCGCCGCCGCATCCATGCGGCTCGACCATCGTCGGTCCGACGTTGCTCAGACGCGCCCGCATCGTGCGGGCTCCCCCGTGAAGGTTCCTGCGATGGCCGCTTCTATTCATGTGCGGCCCATCCGGGCCGCAGAGGCTTGCGCATTGCCGGCGGCATCCATGCCGCCTCGGTTCTCGCCGCGAACACCACACGGCCGACGGCATCCATGCCGTCGGCCTTCAGTGCCGGATGGGAACGGCCTGCGTTGCAAGAAGCGCCGTTGGCGTTCGATTGCGCGCGCGACGCCTCCATTGGCGCCGGCCGCGCAATCGTCGGCACGTCAAGCTCCCGCGGCAGGACGCCGCGGGAGCGTTGGTGTTTGCGAATGACGCGAGCCGGCAGGATGCCGGCGGACGTGCAAGTCCCGCGGGAGGGGAGGCCCGCTATAACCAAGCCCATCCCACGTCGGAACTTCCACAGGGGAGCCGGCAGCGACTGTCTCGTTTGTCAAGCGAGTTTCAGATTGTCGTTACACGTTTCTACTCCGGGAGCGTCTGGGAGGGGGCTCGTTCGGAGCCAGCAGGCTGGCCGGCGCCCTGCCGTCTCCTTCACGTCACCGCCCCGGCTTCGTGAGGGCGGCGAAGTGAAGGAGACAGCAGAGCTTGATCGAACCTCCTCTGCAGGTAGTCGCGACTTCTGGCGTTCAGAATCACCAGAAGCTTGCGCATGCACGCCACCAAGGCAACCTTCTTGCATTTGCCTGTCGCTTGAAGGCGGTGGTAGCACTCGCGAATCTTCGGATTGTGCTTCGTGGCTACGAGCGTGGCCATGTACAAACACGAACGCACACTCGCTCGACCACCGCAGATCGAACGGGTGCCTCGCTTTTGGCCACTGTCCCGGTTCATCGGCGCCACGCCGACGATCGCTGCGATCTCTTGGCGTGAGACCCTGCCCAGTTCCGGCAGCTCCAGAATCAAGGTGCGCACGGTGGCCGGACCAACGCCAGATTCTTCTCGCAGAACAGCGGCATGGGCCATCCACTCGTCATTCTGAGCCATCCGCTCATCAAGGAGCTTCTCGATGGCACTTTGCTCTTCCTTGAGGAAGGCAAGGACCGCGGCAATGCTCGATTTCGCAGCCATTTCTAGCGTCTGGCGGCGTCGGCAGCTCTCCATGCTCTGCATGTCAACCAGCTGCTGGCGTCGGGCCAGGAGATCTCGCAGAGCGATCAGATCAGCATTCGGGAGCTGGCGGACCGGCGGCTTCATCACTTCCCCGTATTCGACGAGCGTGAGCGCGTCGATGGCATCCGTCTTCGCCAGGCGGCCGCGGGCGCGGGCGAAGTTTCGAACCTGACGGGGGTTGATGCGAACCACGGTCAGTCCCGCACTCATGAGTTCCAACATGATGACGCGTTCGTACCCACCCGTCGCTTCGAGAACGACCAAGTCGACTCGAGCTGCCTTGAGTCTTCGGATGAGCTTCTCACGTCCATCCGGCCCGGAGTCGAACCGCTCAACAGAACGACTCCCACTGATGGCGAGATCAAACTGAGACTTGGAAACATCAATGCCTGCGGTACAATTGTTCATGAGACCCTTCCTTGCGAATGCGGGCTTGCGACTGCAGCGGCCCCAGCGACTGTTCGGGAGGCTCAATCAAGCTGGTCGGGATCTTGCTGCCGGACGGTTGCAGGACAACCTAGGATGCCACGATCACGCGATCAGCTGCCCGTGACCGATTACGCCGGTCGCGGGCGTTTCTATTTGATGGGCTCTTTGTTCCAGATACAAGGATTGCCGGCGGGTCTGAGCGGCGTCCGTCCGACGAGGGTCGAGCCGCAGGAGGCGGCGACGCCGCAACAACACCTCAAGCCACGCACCAACCCCAAGAACATCCCAAACCAAGCCGCATGGATGCGGCGACGGCCCCGCAACCCACCGAACGACCAAAGCACGTTCGCGCACCTCCATCGACAATCCCAGACGCGTTTGCGTGACTCCCCAATAGGTGAGTGGCGCCGGAGTCATGGTGCATTGCATTGCACGCATCCGACGCGCCATGAGTGCCGGCCGCGCATCCCCCAGGACGCCCGAAGCGTGCCTACACCCAAATCCGGGTTACAATGCGGTCGATGGACACCGGCGCCGATGCATCGGAACCGACTGATCCGACCTCGCCCGATTCGTCGTCGCATGAGATTCTCGACGATGCGGGAGCGGACGCTGAAGTCACCCTCTCGCCGGGCGACACCATCGGGGGCTATGTGCTCCGGAAGCGGATCGGCCGCGGGGGGATGGGCGAGGTCTGGATGGCCCAGCACGAGCGGCACGGACGTCGGGCGGCCGTCAAGATCGTTCTCAAGCGCACCTACGACGAAAGCGACCACGACGAGCTCGCCCGGGAGTTCAAACTCCTGGTCAACATGCGGCATGACCACATCATCAGCGTCATCGATGCGGGGCTCTACGACGACGGACGCGGACACCGCGCGCCCTACGTGGTCATGGACTACGTGTCGGGCGCCGCGGCAATCACGACGTACGCGACCGAACACCATCTGGACACCCGTGCGCGGCTGAGCTTGTTTCGCGACGTCTGCGCCGCCGTCGCGTACGTGCACGAGCACGGCAATCTCCATCTGGACATCAAACCCGAGAATCTGCTCGTCGACAAGGAGCGGCAAGGCCTTCCTGACCGACTTCGGCCTGGCCCGACCAGTGCTCGGCTGGTTCGTCGAACGCGTCGCCGGCACGCCTGCGTTCATGAGTCCCGAGCACCTCGATCGGGACGTGGACCGCATCGACAAGCGCTCCGACGTCTGGTCGCTCGGAGCCGTGCTCTACTGGCTGATCGCCGAGGCGAGTCCGTTCGATCTGCTCTCCGGCGCGTCGCCCGCGCTGCGCCGGGAGGCCGTGAGCGCGCCGCCCCGATCCCTGGAGAGTCGCTGCACCCGAGCTCAGAGACGAGGCGCCCGAGCTGTACACGACGCTCGAGAGCCATCACTCCAGCGCTGCCTGGATCCCGATCCGGATCGCCGCTACGAGAATGCCGGTGAGCTCTGTCAGGCGATCGATGACGCGCTGGAAGTCCGCGGTGTGGTGAAGAGCTACTTCTCGTTGCAGTCGAACCGGCCGAAGCTCTGGGCAACGCTCATCCTGACCACCATCGTCTTCGTCGCTACCGTGATCGGTACCCTCCTGGCCACGCCGATCATGACGCTCTGGCCCGCGCCGCTCTCCTGGTACGGATCTCTGCTACCGACGCCGCGACTGTCGCTCGCTGCGCTCAACTCGCTTCCCAATGTTGCGGTCGTCGGATTCGACAGCTCTACCGCCGAGACCCTCCGGGGGGCCGCGGACCTCGAGGCTTTCGAGCCGCTCGTGGGCAGCAGAGAATCGTATCGGCCAATGCACACGGCGCTCATTCCCCGTCTGGTCGAGGCCGGCGCCGGCGTCATCGTGTTTGACGTCTACTTCCCTTCTGAATCGACGGCGCCGGAAGTCGACGAGAAACTGGCCGCGGCGATCCGATCCGCTCAGGCTGCCGGTACGCCGGTCGTGCTCGGTGTGGGGACTTGGGAGTGGAAGGACGGCCGACCGAACATGAGCCCCACCATCTGGAGTGCCGAGCCCTTGTGGGGCGGACTGACGGTCGGTTTCAACGACGGATTCAAAGCTCTATTGGCTGGATCTGCTCATTGAACGCGAAGGCATCGAACCTCTGCCATCTCTGGCTGCGACTGCCTTTGCCGCGTTCGTCTCACCTGCCACATATCACACCTTCGAGGTCGTGGACGATCGCATTCTCGTTCGGCACTTTGTCGGTGATCGACCGGATCGGCGCGAAACCGTTCGGGAGGATTGGATCGAGCCATCCAATTCCAAGGACCGGGAACCGGCTGATTCTGCGGGCCAAGGATTTCAGTCGGGTGATGTGCTTTGGTACTACAACCTGCAGCTCCCCTCGCCAGAAGCGCTGCGGGCGTCCACGCTCGGCTACACGGACTTCTGGACGGCCGCTTCCGACACGCTGCGGGCGAGGGTGAACGGGAAGGTCGTCCTTATCCGAGACCTGGAGAGAGACAATACCGTCAACAATGTGATGGGGGCGGTTGTGCACATCGCGGCGATCCAGTCACTGATCCAGCACCATCCCTCGCGCCTAGCCACCTGGTGGAACGTTCCAATGACCGCGCTGGGCGCGCTGGTCGCCGCCTTCGCTGTGTGGTCGGTCCGACGGCGAATGAGCCCCATGCACCGTCATCAGGATGTCTTCTGGAGGATCACTTGCGCCACGTTTGCCCTCACGCTCGGCACGCTCCTCGGCGTCGTGGTGGTGCTGGCGATCTGCTGGAGTGTTCGCCGGCTCAATGGTACGCTCCACTATCCGGTGCCTGGCGCGATTGCTGCGATGGTCGTGGCGGCGCTCGCGTACTGGGCAGCCCGACCACCCCGTACCGCCGGCGCGCACGGCCAGCGCGCCTGGCGAACCCACTGAAGAAAGGTGCGTCGAGCCATGGTGAGAGTAACTCTTCGTCTTTCTGTTCGCGATCGTCATGATGGCGACTGCGGTCGGTCCCGTCCGGGAAGCATCGGCATTCTTGACTGATGTCTATGGTCCGGAGACGCAAGTGGGATCGCTCGGTCTCGTGCATCTTCAGGGCAATGTGGAGCGGAGAATCCTCAACGCAATCGGTGCGGACGAGTACCGCAACGTCGACTACGTCATTTCGCAGGTACACGGTGCGTGGCCCAACAAGAAGCAGACAGACAAGTGGGCCACCTATCGCTCCGTCACCACGGAACGAGAGTGCGTACGAGGACGGTTCCCATGTCAAGCAGATCGCCAAGAGCGTCGACCTGATCGAGGGCTACGCGTATCTCAAGATCGAGAAGCCGGTGAGCGAGCTGGAGCAACTCACCCTGACCGCGGCCGACGTCATGCGGCTGACGCTCGAAGACCCCGCCCGCTTTCTCCCTGCGGTCCTTCAGCAGCTGCGCCGCGAAGTCAGGATGACCGACGGAGAGTTTCGACGCCTCTCCGATCATCTCTTTGAGTCCGTTCCGAGAGCGGCTTTGAGTCCCTGGACACCGCTGGTGCTGGGATGCGAAGAGCCAAGCGAGCCGGCGCCGTGGGTGGCGGGGGCGACCGAAGCGTGGCAGCGATACGTGCGGCTGGAGACGAGCGAACTCATCCGGGAGATCCTCGCCGGCCCGCCTGATTCACTTGAGCCTCTGGCCGAGTCGCAAGTGACGGAAGTGCTCCTGCTCAAGGCGGCGAGCACCGGCGTGAGCGACTTCCTCTCCCTCCTCCATCTGCCCTTCATCCTCTCCCACCGCACGATCGGAGGCGCCCGGGGCACGGAGGTCGTCGTCTACACCCACAACACCTCGCCGACGACGGCGGACGTGTACTACTTCTATCTCTTCAGCAAGACGCCCGACAAGAAGGTCGAGCTGGCCGCCTACTACCTCGACGGCGGCACGGAGAAGATGGTGGGCGAGCCGTTTCGCCTCGAGATGTGCCAGTACGCCAGGGTCCCGCTCGAGCTGATGATGTACGGCGGCGAGCAGAGGTGGTTCCTGACGGGTCAGAACGACGTCGAGATCAATCAGATCAACACCGGCCTTCCGGGAAACCTGCTGGACATGCTGAACAAGGCCTACCGGGATGCGTGCATCGCCGGCATCGATCCGAGCGACGTCGACTGCAATGGCGTGAACTTGGCCTGTCTGACGAACGAAGACAGCTCGCGCTGATCGGCAACCGTCGGGAGGAGCCGAGCGCAGAGTACCGTCGTGGCCGCGCCGATCACCTGTCCCCGCTGCGATTACGACCTACAAGGAGTCGTCTCCGCCTGGGTCGATCAGTGCCCGATGACCGGAGTGTGCACCGAGTGTGGGCTGTCCCTTACCCTGGCGCGATGTGCTCCATCCGAGCTATGCGCTGCCGCGATGGGTCGTGGAGCGCGGCAACCGATTCGGGCGTGGCCCGCGCAGGTGCTTGGGTCTGTCGTGCGGGCGCTTCGACCGGTCCACTACTGGAAGTCGATCGGCATGCACCAGCCGGTGCGCTGGCAGCGCCTGCTGGAGTACGGGGCGACGCTCATGCTGATCCTCCTGCTCCCGGTCTATTCGAGCACGATACGGCAAGCTCTGCAATTGCATCAGCGCATGGCCTCCCGGACCACCAGCTCAGTGACGGCAGGGGAGGTTGTCTTCCACAGTCTGCTTCGGCCGTTCTCCCAGCGATCGGCCGGCGGCTACTCCTATTCGCTACCCGACGGCACGATCCGCACCTTTCCGGGCACGCCTCCAATCGAGTTCTGGATGCAGTGGCTGCTGACCTGGCCGCTCTGGCTGCCGATTCTAGTCACACCGATCACGGTCATGATGGTCTTCGTGGTTCTTCCGCAGTCGCGTCGCCGGGCCAAGGTTCGGTGGCGGCACATCGCACGGGTGACGCTGCACAGCAGTGCCATTCCCTTCCTCGCCCTGCTCCTTGTCGCGGTGGGCTTCACTGTCAAGTCCCGGTGGTCCGATCGGACCTCCCAATGCGCTGCATGCGCTCGCGGTCATCTTCCTATCCCTGGCGACGCTCCTGTGGTGGCGCGCCGCCGTGCGGCACTACCTCCGGATGGAGCACGCCTGGGCCGTCGCCCTCTCCGCGACGGTGGTCGGGCTACTGATCCCCCTGACGACGGTCGTGGCCATCGTGTATTGGTAACCCTCTGGGAATGCTCTACAATCGCGCCCGCATCTCGTCGCAGGAGCATCACCATGAATCCGAAGTCCGCAACCGCCTCGCTCATTCGCGGTGGAAGCCCCACCGTGTTCGTGTCGAATCTCGACGCGTCGGTGCGTTTCTACACCGAGACGCTCGGCCTCCCGTTGCGGTACCGCGCCGGCGAGCACTTCGCGATGGTCGACGTGGGACAGGGCCTCGCGATCGGCCTTCATCCGCCGGGGAAGAACTCACCCGCGCCGGGCACGCCAGGCTGCATCCAGATCGGCCTCGAGGTCGATGGTCCGATCGAGCGGGTCGTCGAGACGCTTCGCGATCGCGGCGTGCAATTCCGCACGGTCGACGGGCGCGTCGTCCTCGACGACGGACCGATCAAGCTCGCGTTCTTCGCCGATCCCGACGGCACCGAGCTCTACCTGTGCGAGACGGCGAGCGATCGGTGACGAAAACGGTGACGGTCACCGTCACGCCTGCGGCATGATGTCGTGGAAGCCGTGCTCGAGCGGCTCTTCTTCCGGCCGTGGTCTGATCTGCGGAGTGCGCTCGAGAATGCGAGCGCAGGTGTTCCAGCGCAGGATCGCGTCGTCATTGCCCGGCGGGCTGAGCTGCTCCGCCTTCTCGTAGCAGCTCATGGCCTCGGCGAACCACTGGTACGCCACGTGGCCCGGATCGCCCGCCCGCGAAGCGAGCCTTGCCCCACCGCTCCGCGATCACGCCCGCGTAGTACGCGCGGGCATAGTCGTTCTCGAGTTTCGCCAGGATTTCACGCGCCTCGCCCGGTCGAGCGTCCGGCTGTCGACCGAACTGATCGGTGATGGACAGGAGCAGGCCCACGAGCGCCTCCTGATGGTCGGGCACGACGCCGAGAATGTCTCGGCAGATGCTCTCGGCTTCGCGCGGCTCGTTCAGCAGCCGGTAGCGCTCGACCTTGGACGAGGGCCCGGTCGATCGCGTCAGGGTGGATGGTCTTGAGTTGGAACATGTTGGAACGTCGAGAAGTGGGGGATTGGAGACTGAGCGAATCACCGCTCACGCCGAATCGGTCCCCTTGGCCCCGGACTCGCGGGGACGGAAGATGCGGAAGAGCTTGGCGAGGGGATCATAGAACTCTCCGACCACGCGCTCCTTCAGCGGGATGATGGCGTTGTCGGTGATCGTGATGTGCTCCGGACAGACGCGGGTGCAGCACTTGGTGATGTTGCAGAAGCCGATTCCCTGGGACTTCTTGAGATCGGCCAGCCGATCCTCGGTGTCGAGCGGATGCATCTCGAGGGCGGCGGTGTAGACCAGGAACCGAGGACCGATGAACTCTTCGTGCTTGTGGTGCTCGCGCAGGACGTGACAGACGTCCTGGCAGAGGAAGCACTCGATGCACTTGCGGTACTCCTGAACCCGCTCGACGTCCCGCTGGTCCATGCGCCACGTGCCGTCTGGAGCATCGGGCGGGCGAGGATGAAAGGGCTTGATCTTCTTCTTGACCCGGTAGTTCCAGGAGACGTCGGTCACGAGATCGCGGATGTGCGGAAAGGCCCTCATCGGTTCGATCGTGACCGGCTCCTCCAGCGGCAGCGAGTCAAGGCGCGTCATGCACATGAGACGCGGCGCACCGTTGATCTCGGCCGAGCAGGAGCCGCACTTGCCGGCCTTGCAGTTCCAGCGCACCGCCAGATCGGGCGCCTGCTGCGCCTGGATGTCGTGCACCGCGTCCAGGACGACCATGCCCTCGGAGACCTCCGTCGAGTGATCCTGGTAGGCGCCTTGTCCCGCTCGCCGCGCCAGATTCTGAACGTCGCCTTCGCCATGCGCGATCTCCCGACCGGCCGAGCTTGTCGCTCCGCCGGCTACTGCATCTCCTGAATGATCTGCTTGAGATGATCCGGCAGCGGGGCAATGTCGCGGCGTGACAGCTCCATGTCGCCGCTGTCTCCCTTCCGGAGGATCGTGTTGTGGGAGGCCAGCGCCTCGTCCTTGGCTGGATGGTCCTCGCGAAAGTGAGCGCCGCGGCTCTCCTTGCGATCGATCGCCCGCTCGCGTGATCGCCTCGGCGATGGTCAGGAGATTGGGAAGATCGAGGCAGGTGTGCCAGCCGTTGTTGTACTCCCGATTCCCGGGGGCGACGACGTGCGCATGCTCGCTCTCGCAGCGCCGCGATTCCTTCGAGCGCACGGCTCATCTCGGCGTCGATGCGCACGATGCCGACCTGGTCCTGCATCATCGCCTGCAGATCGTGCATCACGGCGTAGGGGTTCTCGCCCGCTGCCGTCCCGCTCGAGCGGCGTCAGAGCACGCGCGGATGATCGCGTCGACCTGCGCCTCCTCGACGGCACCAGACCGGATGCTCTCTTGCGTACGCTGCGGCATGCTCGCCCGCCCGCTTCCCGAAGACGAGCAGGTCGGAGAGCGAATTGCCGCCCAGACGGTTGGCGCCGTGCAGTCCGCCGGCGCACTCGCCCGCCGCGAACAGGCCCGGCACGGTCGACATCTGGGTGTCGCCGTCCACGCGGATGCCGCCCATGACGTAATGGGTGGTGGGACCGACCTCCATCGGTTCCCGCGTGATGTCGACGCCCGCCAGCTCCTTGAACTGGTGGTACATGCTCGGCAGCTTCTTCTTGATGTGCGCGTCGGCCTTGGGGATCTTCTCGCCGATCCAGGCGATGTCCAGGAAGACGCCGCCGTGGGGCGAGCCTCGCCCTTCCTTGACCTCGCGCACGATGCAGCGGGCAACGTGATCCCGCGTCAGCAGCTCCGGCGGACGGCGGGCTTCCTTATCGCCGATGACGTACTGCCAGCCTTCCTCCGGCGTGTCGGCCGTCTGATTCCGGTAGAGCTCGGGAATGTCGTCGAACATGAACCGGCGGCCGCTGGCATTCTTCAGCACGCCTCCTTCGCCGCGCACACCCTCGGTCACGAGAATGCCGCGGACGCTCGGCGGCCAGACCATGCCGGTGGGATGGAACTGCACGAACTCCATGTCCACGAGCTCCGCGCCGGCGTCGTAGGCGAGGGCATGACCATCGCCCGTGTACTCCCAGCTGTTGGAGGTGATCCGGTACGCGCGCCCGATGCCGCCCGTGGCGAGCACGACCGCCCTGGCCCGGAACAGAAGGAAGCGTCCGCGCTCCCGCTCGTATCCAACCGCGCCGACGACGCGCGAACCGTCCTTGAGCAGGCGGCACGACGGTCGTCTCCATGAAGACGTCGATGCCCTGGTGGATGCCGTGATCCTGGAGCGTGCGGATCATCTCCAAACCGGTGCGATCGCCGACGTGCGCGAGTCGTGGATACTTGTGGCCGCCGAAGTTGCGCTGCAGGATGCGGCCATCGCCGGTGCGATCCATCACGGCGCCCCACGCCTCCAGCTCGCGAACGCGATCCGGCGCCTCCTGGGCGTGCAGCTCGGCCATGCGCCAGTTGTTGAGGTACTGGCCGCCGCGCATGGTGTCGGCGAAGTGCACGCGCCAATTGTCCCGGGCGTCGACGTTGGCCAGCGCAGCCGCGATGCCGCCCTCGGCCATGACGGTGTGCGCCTTGCCGAGCAGCGACTTGCAGACGAGCGCCGACCGAGACGTCCGCCGGCGGACGCCTCGATGGCGGCCCGCAGGCCCGCGCCGCCCGCGCCGATGACCAGCACGTCGTGCTCGTGAATCGCGTAGCCGGTCATGCGAGGGCCGCTTCGAATTCAGGAGACGGGCGGACTGGAACCGGCACGAGTGCCGTTTCCAGTCCGCGAAACTCTTGAACTGGAAACGCCACTAGAGGATCCTCCAATCGGTCCAGATGCCCATCGAGCACAGCCTCACGTAGACGTCGGTGAATCCGACGAAGACCAGGCTCGTCCACGCCCAGGCCATGTGCCGGCGATTGAGGACAGCTCACGCAGTCGTAGCACGCCCGCTGCACCGGCCGGCGGGCGAGCGAGTCGTGTCGGCCGCCGATGAGATGACGCATGCAGTGGCAACCGAAGGTGTATCCCGCCAGCAGGATCGCATTGAGAGTCAGAACGATCGTGCCCACGCCGATCCCGAAGTGGAGCTGCCCGTCGTCGCCGGTGAACCGCATGGCATGCCACGCGTCGTGGAACAGGAAGAAGATGAAGAGGCACGCCGGATAGAAGAAGTACCGGTGGATGTTCTGCATGATGAGCGGGAAACGCGTGCTCACCCCGGTAGCCCTTGCGCGGCTCGCCGACGGCGCAGTTGGGTGGATCGGCCCAGAACGCCTTGTAGTACGCGCCGCGATAGTAGTAGCACGTGAACCGCATTCCCCCGGGGCCCCAGAGGATGTAGAAGGCCGGGAAGAACGGCAGCACCACCGGCCACCACTGCGGCTTGGAGCCGAACCACGCATGACCGGAATCGAGACCAGGCACGTCCCAGAGCAGCGGCGAGTAGAACGGCGAGAGGTAGTGAGCTCCACCGCCGGCGTAGAAGTAGTGGCCGTTTTGCAAGGCCGCCCACGTCGCATAGATGATGAAGGCGGCGAGCCCGACGAAGATGGCGGAAGGCAGCAACCACCACCGATCCCGGCGCGAGGTCTGCCCAAAACCGCGAACCTGGGGCAGTGACAGGTTTCCTTGGGCCATCGCAGTCGCTCCCTGATTGAGACAAGAGCATACCAAGTACACCCCACCTCTCCCTCCGGGAGAGGTCGGCGAGCGAAGCGAGCCGGGTGAGGGAGGACTGCGTCAACCGTCGGCCGTGACGACCGAGCGCCGCGGAGCCGAACCGGTGCGCTGATCCAATGCAGACCGCCTTCCTGCTCACCCACACGCGACGACGGGCTCCCTCACCTGGCTCCTCCCCGCGAGAAGACGCGGGGACGAACCGTCCTCTCCCGGTGGGAGAGGAGTTCCGATCACTCACCTCTGCCTCCGGGAGAGGTCGGCGAGCGCAGCGAGCCGGGTGAGGGAGGACTGCGTCAACCGTCGGCTCACCTGGCTTCACGGCTCCGGCTCCTCCGACATCTCCACCCCCTCTTCCTCCGCCGACGGCGCGACATCCAGTTCGTCCGGCTCGAAGTCGAGGAAGTCCTCGTAGAGATCATCATCCTGGGAGGGCGGCAGCTCACCGTCGTGGACCAGGAACTCCCGGCGGGCGAGGAACCCCTCCCGGATGAAGACGTATGGATCCAGCGCCGATTCCCTGACCTGGCGCAGCTGCGGCTCGGCTTCGGCGCGGCCGTCGATGGCCTTGAACCCGCCGACGACGAGAACCGCGGTCCCGAAGTTGAAGTAGAACAGCGGGTTCGTGCCGATCGCGACGGGAACGGACCAGATGTCGCGTGTCGTCGATGGTCCAAGGAAGGGCAACACGAGGTACGGGCCTTGCTGCACGCCCCAGAGGGCCAGCGTCTGTCCAAAATCCTCTTCGTGACGCTCGAGCCCCATGGGGGTGGCGACATCCAGGATGCCGGCAAGTCCGAGCGTGCTGTTCACGAGCATACGTCCGCAGTCCTGGAATCCCTGGTCGACCTTGCCCTGCAGGAAGTCGTTCACGATCACGTTCAAGTACCCGACGTTGTCGAAGGCGTTGTGAAGCCCTTGGCGCACGGGTGCGGGCAGAATCAGGACATACAGTTCGGACAGCGGTCCGCCGACCGTGCGGTCGAGAACGTCGTTGAAGGCGAAGAAGAACCGGTTCACGCTCTCCCAGGGGTCCTGCTTTGGGCCGTTCCCACTGCAGGCCGTCAGGCTAACGATCCCGACCAGCAGGAGAGCCAGACGGCCTCGGGTGGGTATTCGCATCTTGGTCAAAGTGGGAAGCGTCAGTGCGTCGATGTTCATGGACGGGAACTCCCAACGGCCCTGACAGTGTCGAAATCGGCCGGAGACCGCAACTTCGGCTACCTTATCGAGCCCGGGCGGTCTCATCCTCCTCACGAACGTCTACAATCTCCGCTCTTCAGCGATCGGCCCTCAAGGACCATGCCCCTGACGTCCTCTTCAACATACCAGCCAAGACGCACCTCGCCCCGCCCGATCGGGCTCATCAACGCCGCAGCCAGAGCGCTCGGCCAGGTCGGCATTGCTCCCGCGCGAATCGACCAGGATCAGCTGATCGAGCTGGCGTGCCGGCGGAGCGGACTACGCGACTTCGGCCCGGGCGACTTCGACGAGCCGCTGGCGATGCTCGTCGAGTCGCTCGTGCGGGATGCATCGTTGACGTTCGTCGGCCGCATCGTCGCCCGGACGCAGATCTTTCGGCTCCTCGCCAACCGGCTGCGGATGGAGGATGAGCGGCGTCGCACTCCCGGACTTGACGAGACGCGGGTCCACCCGGTCATCTTCATCACCGGCCTGCCCCGTTCGGGCACCTCGTTCCTTCACGGCCTGCTCTCGCAGGATCCGTCCAGTCGGGCTCCGCGCGGTCTGGGAGACCCTTCACCCGTGCCCGGCACCTGACCGCGCCGCCACCAGCACTGTCGATCGGCGGATTGCGATTGCGGAGCGCCAGGTTCGCTGGGTGAACCGATTGGCACCGCAATTCAATGCCATCCATGCCGTCCAGGCCCGACTTCCCCAAGAGTGCATCGACATCACCAGCCACTCGTTCTTGAGCCCGGTCTTCGAGACGATGTACTGGACGCCTTCCTACGCCCGGTGGCTGGAGCAGCAGGACATGAGCCCAGCGTACCAGCTGCACCGGCAGTTCCTTCAACATCTGCAGTGGCGCTCTCCTGCGGCGCGGTGGGTGCTCAAGGCGCCCGATCATCTCTTTGCCCTTCGCTCGCTCGTCCAGACGTATCCCGACGCGATGATCATCCAGACACACCGGGAGCCGCGGGAGGTTCTGGCCTCCGTCGCAAGCCTGCTGGCCACCCTTCGCGGGGCGTTCAGCGATCGCATCGACCCCAAGGCCATCGGACGAGAAGTGCTGCAGCGATGGTCGCGCGGCATCGAGCAGGCGGAAGAAGCACGGCGCGATCCGGCGATCGGCGGCGGTCGATTCTTCGACGTACGATACGAGGATCTCGTACGCGACCCGCTCCAGGTCGTCGACCGCATCTATGAGTATTTTGAATTGGAGCTCTCTGCCGCCGTCTTGGCAAGGATGCGCGAGCATCTGCGCCGCTCGCCGCGCAACTTGCGACCCCGTCACGTCTACACGCTCGAGATGTTCGGGTCCAATCCCGACGAGGTCGACGAGCGGTTCCTTCGGTACCGGCAGCGTTTCGTCCTCGGCGAGCGTCGGCAGGCGCTGCGGGAGCGAGGTTTGCTGGAGGATTCGGTGCCCGGCATCATCACGACGCTCGCCGGTCACCGCGCCCCACGACTGTCCGCGCCCGACACCACCGTTTCTTGATCCGGGAGAGAATGTATGTCCAAAGGCTCGATCATCAGCTCGATTTGCCTCGCTCTCGCCGTGATCTCGCTGGGATCGTCCGTGGGGTGGGCCCACATGCAGGAAGAGGCCGCGTCGCCGCCGGCGGCAACGCCCGCACAGGTCATCGCCCGCCTCCAAGACGCTTTGCTCTCGGCGATGAAGGACGGACCTCGCGTTCCCTTCGCCGAGCGGTGTGAAGAGTTGGATCCAGTGATCGCGACCACCCATGACCTGGATTTCATCGCCCAAGCCGTGATGAAGAAGTACTGGGATCAGCTCAATGATGATCAGAAGAGACGCTTCTCGGCGACCTTCCGGCAACTCAGCGTTGCAACCTACGCCGACAAGTTCGATCTCTATTCCGGCCAGCGCTTCGAGCTGGTCGAAGAACGCCCGCTGAAGCGAGGGAGCATGCTCATCCGCACGCAGCTGATCCGTCCGGACAAGGATCCGGTCCAGCTCGACTACGTGCTGATCCAGCGAAGCGGCCGCTGGCTCATCGCCAACGTCGTGGCCGATGGGGTGAGCGATCTGGCCGTCAAGCGTGCCGAGTACGAGAGCATCATGGAGAAGGACGGATTCGAGGTCCTTCTTGCGAAGCTGCAGGAGAAGGTCGCGGCGCTGCCTTCCGACGCCGCGTGACGATCGCGCGGCGGATCGCGGCACCGGTCCGACGCAACAGTCCCTCTCAGTGTCAGGTCACCATCTGAGCACGATCACCAGAGCATCGCACTCTGGCGGCGAAGCACGCCTTGGGCGGTCTGCCGAGCCGCGGGCGATTGGTCCAGACGTCCGCGGCAAGAGGCCGCGATGAGCATGAAGACCCGGAGGAGATGGCATCCCGCTCGCGTCCTGCTGCCCTGGGTCGGCGCGGCGGAGCGATTCGCGCCATGGGTGCTTGCGGCCACGCTCGTCATCACGGCGGCCGCAGGCGTATATGCCGCCCGCCATCTTGGCGTGCACACCGACGTCGTCGAGATGTTCTCGCCCGATCTGCCCTTCTGCCGCACCGATGCCGCCTATCGCGCGGATTTTCCCCACGAGACCGACACGCTGCTGCTCGTGATCGACGGCTCGACGCCGGAGCTCGTGAAGGCGGCCGGACGGGCGATGGCAGAGCGACTGGCCGGCGAGACCGAGATCTTCGAGGACGCGTACGAGGCGCAGGGAAACCAGTTCCTCGACGAGCATGCGCTCCTCTATGTGGATCTCGAAGAGCTTCGCCAGCTGAGCGAGCGGCTGGCCCGGGTACAGCCTCTTCTCGGGCGGCTCGCCCGCGAGGACAACCTCCGCGGCCTCTCCGCCGTGCTCATCGAGGTCCTGGACGCCGATGAGCTCGAGGGCTCGAGCGCCGAGATCGAGCGGCTGCTTCGCGCCGAACGGGAAGCGCTCGACGCGACGCTCCAGGGCGCGATGCGATCCGTCTCCTGGCAGGAGCTGATCAATGGCGAAGGATCCACGGAGGACGAGCGGCGCGCCGTCGTCATCGCTCGCCCACAGCTCGACTATCGCTCACTGTTGGCGGCACAGCCGGCCATGCAGCGCATTCGTGAGATCGCCCGCGAGCTGCAGATCGATGCAGACCATGGGACTGCGCCTGCGTATCACCGGCACCGTCGCGCTGCGATACGAGGAATTGCTACTGATGAGTCGCGGCGCCGGGCTCAGCACGGCACTGGCCTTCCTGCTGGTGGCCGTCGTCCTCTACCTCGGCCTGCGTTCTGTCCGGATGATGGTTGCGTCTCTGCTCACCTTACTCGTCGGCGTCATCTGGACGGCGGCGTTCGCGGCCATGGCCGTCGGTTATCTCAACCTCATCTCGGTCGCGTTCGGCGTCCTCTATATCGGACTCGGTATCGACTTCGCGATTCATCTCTGCCTGCGTTTTCAGGAACTCGTCGGTCGCGGCCACGGTCGCGACGCAGCCATCCGGGCCGCGGCGGCGGACGTCGGGGCATCCATCACCATGTGTGCGCTCACGACGTCGATCGCGTTCTTCGCGTTCGTCCCGACGTCCTTCCTCGGCGTCTCGGAGCTCGGGATCATTGCGGGGACCGGGATGATCATCAGCGTCTTCGTCACGCTGACCGTGCTCCCTGCGCTGTTGTCGCGGATGGGAGCGCCGAGCCGTGCCCCGTCCGACCGGATCGTGCCACGGCTGATCGACTGGCCGTCGCACCACCCGCGCACCGTCGTGATCGCCGCCGCGCTTCTCGCGATCGCCAGTCTGCCGCTGCTGACCCAGGTCCGGTTCGATCTCAATCCCCTCAACCTGCGCGATCCCGCAAGCGAGTCGGTGGCGACGCTGACCGATCTGATCGAGCACGGATCGGCTTCTCCCTGGCACATCGTCATGCTGGAGCAAGACGAGGCTCGCCTGGCCAATCTCCACGCGGCTCTGGCCTCGCTCGAGGTGGTGGACCGGGTTGTCGGGCTCAGCGACTTCGTGCCCGCGGAGCAGGAAGAGAAGCTGCAGCTGATCGATGACCTGTCGCTGATGCTCGGGCCCGAATCGTGGTCGAACGGTGGATCCGGATCGATTGACGCTGAACAACGGGCGGAGGCGCTGCGTCTGTTGCTTGCTGCGCTCGACCGGGCGGCGCAGCGCGATACGGATTTGGGGCAGAGTGCAGCACTCCTCGGCGCCGGCGTTCGCGACGCCCTGGAGCATCTGGATCAGCTCGACGAGACGGGCCGACGCGCCTTCCTCGAGCGCCTCGAACAGGCCTGGGTCGGCGCCTTCCCCGCCACGCTCACGCAGCTCCAGTCGGCCCTCAAAGCGGGGCCGGTGAGCCTGGAAACGCTGCCCCCGGTGATCGTGCGCCGGTGGAGGAGCGCCAACGGCACCAACCGACTGGCCGTGTTCCCGACCACGAGCCTGATCGATCCCGAGTCGCTCCGCGCGTTCACTGCGGCCGTCGTCGCCGTCGCACCGGAAGCCACGGGCGCGCCGGTCATCAACCTGGCTGCTGCGGATGCGGTGATCGCATCGTTCCGTCAAGCGCTGGTGACGGCCCTGATCGCCATCAGCCTGCTGCTCCTGATCGTTCTCCACAGCATTCGCGCCACGATCCTGGTTCTCGTGCCCGTGCTTCTATCCACGCTGCTCTTGGGGGCGGCAACCGTCCTGGCGGATCTGCCGTTCAACTTCGCGAACGTGATCGCCATTCCACTCCTGATGGGCATGGGCGTCGACGGCGGCATTCACATCGTCGCCCGCTATCGGGCCGACTTGGGACACGGTCACTTGCTCTTTACGAGCACGAGCAGGGCCGTCTTCTACAGCGCGATCACGACCATCGCCGGATTCGGAGCGCTTTCGCTGTCCGCGCATCCGGGTCTCGCGAGTCTCGGCCAGCTGCTCACGCTCGGCATTCTCTTCGTGCTCTTCGGCACGCTCATCGTGCTTCCGGCACTGCTCGGCGCGATGCGTCCATCGCATTGATCGACCGGATGAGGAGTGGCGGGGGCAGGCGCCGGTCTCAATCAGCGTTCGCCGCCGGCGCGGCGTCTTCGGCGCACCACCGCCCGGACGACCGGAGCGGACGAAGCGCCGAGACGATGGGTTCTGACGAACTCACAGACTGGGAGGCTGCTCAGCGCCGTTCTCCAGGAAGATCGAACCGCAGGCCTGGCATTGCCATTTGGTTCCATCGTTCTGATCCTGGGAGATCCTGGCATCGCAGTTCGGGCACACCTGCGCCCGCAGAGCCTTCCTGGCCGTCGATCGCTGAATCTGACGGACGACCCGCTCGACGACGACCGTGATCGCGAGCAGGATCAGTCCGATCCAGAAGATCGTGATCGCGCCGGTCGGATGGACGAACATCAGGAGCATCGCGACCAGGAAAGCACCGATCAGCACCCCAAAGACCGTGAACTCGTAGACCCGGTTTGCGTGTTGGAGAGACCGGTAGGACATATCTCCAGCATGCGCGAAGCAGGTCAGCCAGACCAGGGGGATTCGACCCCATTTGTGGTCGTCCGCGTCAGGCGAGATGGGTGATGAGGGGACAGGTCTCCTTGAGAGGAGGAGAGGCGGAAAGCGGATCTGACCCACCCATTCCTCCTCCGGGAGAGGAGGGAGATCGTCTCCCCTGCCGCGACTGGTTCTTGATCCGATTCTGGATTTCGCTGAGGCGGCGTGGCGAACAGGCCGAGAAGACCGATATCGATTTCGCAGAGAGATCCTGACTCGAGGACCAGTCCATGCTGCAGGTTGATTCGGAGATCTTCGTCCAACGGCCAGAGGAGTCGGAGCGGCGTGTCCTCCACGCTGCGAAATTGGTCGACGCCAGCGAGCACCTGACCGCCCGACTGCAAGAGCCCGGCTTCGAGCTCACCGCGGATCAGGTGATCTTCGTCTACTACGAGCTCAATCGTGAGTTCGTGAAGCAGCTGGCGCAGGTCACCGCGGTTCTGATCGAAGAAGATGACCTCCTCGTGGGGTTCCGGACGTCAGGCGAACCGGTCTCCGCCGAGTCCCGACAGTTCTATCGCGTCGTCACGGTGATGGCCAACCTGATCGTCGGAATCGGTCCTGAGAAGTCATGCCCGCTGACCGACGTGAGCGCTATGGGATTCTCGGCCATCGCCGGGCGGACCTATGTCATCGGTGAACAGGTTGCGGTCACGTTGCACTTCGAGGGTGACTCGTTCTCCGGCAATGGCGTGGTGCAGAGCATCAAAGACCTTGGCGACCAGACCTCTCGCTATGGGTTCCTGGCTTCGACCGACTCGGAATCCGGCAAACAGCTGCAGAAGGGGCTCCAGCGCATCAGCATGGCCATCCAGCGCCAGCAGTTGAAGCGTCGAGCCCGCGCCTGATCGATTCTGCGAATGGTCAATCCCAGAGCAGCAGGAGCGCGGTGAGGTCGTTGACGTCGATCACGCCATCACCGTTCACATCGGCGAGACACGAGTCCAGCGACTTGGGACAGTCGCCCCAGGTTTCCATGAGCACCAACAGATCCGTCTGATCGATAACGCCGTTGCCGTCAGCATCGCCCGGAAGAACCTGCCGTTCGTACGCACCGAGATCGACAAGGGGGGGCGTTCCCGCTCCGGTGTTCGAGGCGAGCGGATCATCGACGAAGCGGTCAAGCCCGTCGAGATCAAAGGACACTTCGGCCGGCACCGCCGCATTCTCTCCGGCGTCCACGCACGCCGATCCGCTCTGGAGACGAAAGTCGCCGCCGGCCGGATCGACGAACTGTGGATCGACATCGATGTTCCCCTCTCCCGCGAAGCCGCCCTCGACGTCGCAGTATCGCACCGTCGGTTCTGCCGACGACGCATCACTGGAGATGGCGGAGGCGCCTTCGTTGCTCCAGATGATGCAGTTGGTCACGGTCGGGCTGCTGAAGAGCACGTTGGCGATGCCGCCGCCCACTGCTGCGATGTTCGCCGCGAACGTACAGTTGATCACGGTCGGATTGCTTCCGATCGAGTTGTGCATACCGCCGCCGCGGCTGTCCAGATCGGTCGCGACGTTGCCTGTGAACAGGCAGTTGATCACCGTGGGGCTGGCGTTGTCGTTGTACATGCCGCCGCCCTGATCGGCGATATTGCTCCGGAAGATGCAGTCGATCACGGTCGGGCTGCTGGCCATGTTCTTCATGCCGCCCCCGCTCGCGCTGTTTCCACCCCTGATCGTGAACCCGCCCAACACCGTGAGCGGACCCTCCCCGTTTGCACAGGTCACGGCGGAGCCCTCGCCCAGCGCGTCGATGATCGTGCGGGATGCGCCCTCTGCGCTGCGGAGGACGATGGCCTTCCCGAGGAAGTCGACGGGGCCCAGGTAGGTTCCCGCCGCGACCATGATCTCGTCGCCGCTGCTCGCCATCTCGACTGCCTCTTGGATCGACGGCGCCGTACCCGGGACCTCGATCACCCCCGCCTCGAGATCCACCGTCATCAGGCAACCGACCGCTGCAAACGCCGCTGCGTACCTCATGGTCAAACTCCTTCTTCTCTGTCCCGGAACGAGACCGGGAACCGGCAAGCCGGAATCGACCTGCCTGGGAAACGCTGGAGGGACGCTGCGCTCGATGGACTTGGGCGTTGGGACGCCGGCCGGATCAGGCACCATCGCAGGAGCGGATCATCCAGAGCCTCCTACTTTGCCCATTCTAACGGCGGCGTGGTGTCATCGGAACCCCCAAAACCTCCAAGGCACCCAAATGCCCAGCGACAACCAAAGCGAGCGGGGGGCTCAGGCCCACTCCGCGGCCTGAGATGGCCTGGGAGAGGACCACGCGGCCCCCGCCCCGGGCACCGACCTGGACAGGCGCCGAGATGCCGCGCCGAGATTGGACCGCCGAGATTGCGCCGAGATTGGACACGCCGAGATTGGACAGGCACCTTTCGGGGAGACCGGCGGGCCCGAGATTAGGCCGAGATTGGGGCCGAGATTGGACAGCCACTTTGGGCCCCGGGCCCCCGAGATAGGACACCCACCGAGATTCGGACCGGCACCTGTGCGGAGTCACGAGAGAAGGTGCCGAAGGCCAGGGCATCCCAAAGTTGGACACCCAAAGTTGGACAGGCACTTCTTCGGCTCTTCTTCGGCTGCGAGGCTCGGGCCGAGACGGCCGCCGACGCTCGGCCCAATAAGCCGCGGAGATCGGAAGGGCACTCAGCAGCCCTCTCAGCTGCCCTCAGGAGCCCTTTGGATTGGAGCCGCTGACCGCGCGAGAGGACAGACGCGGGATCGGCCGTCACGCCCGTTCGGGTCCTCTCGCCCGACGATCGCCCGCAGCGTCGTGACGGCGGTCTCGCGTTACGATCGACCAGGAGCACACCGCCGCAGCCCACGTATCCCGAGCCACCCTTCTCTTGCGGTTGCTTCGGGCGGATCTCTTCGGCGTCGCCGCGGTGAAGGAACACGCGGGCGAACTGGCCGCATTCGTCGCGACGGCGGGCGAATTCGAATGCAGAGGCAGGGACCTCGAGCGTCCCCAGCGCCATGCACGTCCGCGGTTCGTGCTCCTCAGACACTCCGGCGAGGCCCAGAACGGCGACAATTGTCCTAAAATGTTGCCGTCCGACTACGCAGCGAAGGCCAGCCCGCACCGATGGCACGGCGCATCTTCTTCGATCGACGAGGAGCCCGTTCCAGTCGCGGCCGGATCACGAGATCATCTTCCGAGGAAGAGTAGCGTGCACACGACAAGCGACGGCCTTCCCATCTCGACGATCACCATCAAGGTCTTCGATCCACCTCTCGAGCTCTACATCACCGAGGGAGCGTTCCTCCCCAATCCGACGACGGTCCGCTTTGCGCACCATGAAGATCAAAGAGGGCGACGTCGTGTTCGACATCGGGGCCGGCGTCGGACCGCTCGCGCTGGCCGCGGCCATGAAGGGCGCGGGCGAGGTCTACGCAGTCGACCCCGTTCCCATGCACTGTGAGCTCGCCAGGTGGAACGTCGCCAAGTACGGGCTCCAAGAGACGATTCGTGTCTACGAGGGGCTCTTCTTCGAGCCGTTCGAGTCGGAGCCCGAGTTGAAGAACGTCAAGGCCGACGTCATCGTCGCGGATGTCTCGGGAATCGCCGACCCGGTCGCGCGGGCACTCGGCTGGTACTCCGCGGAAGTTCCCACCGGCGGAGCGGACGGCACCGAGGTCGTCGTCGAGATGATCCGCCAAGCGCCGAAGTACCTCGCACCGGGGGGCATCGTCTACTTCGCGATCGCCATCGATCTCTCCGATTCCGACAAGATCCTCGAGGCGGCTCGATCGGCCTTCAAGAAGGTGGTCAACGCCATGGAGCGGCCGACCACGCACTTCCCGATGACGGAGGAGGACGTCGCGGCCATCGACGAGGTCTACGGCGGCAACCTGCCGAGCTACATCACGATCCAGCGCGAGGGCCGTCGCGTCTACTGGCGAGGCCAGATCTGGAGCGCGGCCGATCCGATCTGACATCGAAGCCGGTCGGCGGCGCGGCAAATCCGAGCGGCCCGCCACTCCCTCGTCATCCGATCGCACTCACCGAAGCTGCTGCAGCGCGCGCTCGAGCACCGGATCGCCGCTCTGGAAGTCTCTGCCAGTCGTCTCGACCAACACATCGGGCATGAGGCCCACCCCTTCGAAGACGCTGCCCTTCGCATCCATCGCCTTCCAGGAGGGCAGCATCACCACGACCCCGTTCGACAGCGTGTGAGGCTGGGGATTGCCCGAACTTCCGCAGGACCGGGCGCCGATCAACGTGCTCGACTCGACCTGTCGCATCATGAGGAGAAACGCCTCGCAGCTGCTCATGTTCAGCGGCCCCATGAGGACGCAAACCGGCGCCTGCACGGTCGGTCCTTGGTCGTTGGGGATGAGCGTTCGCGAGCGCACCGGGGTGAACCCGCCCGCGGCGTCCGGATCGCAGACCGCCTGCTGTGCGTAGACCACGGACGCTTCCACGAACCGTCCCGCGACGCGGCGGGCCTGCGACTCGTCGCCGCCACCGTTGGGTCGCACGTCAATGATCAGCCCCGGGGCGCGGCGAAGCGGGTCAGTGCACCCTGTGCTGCCACGAGATCGTTCGCCGCCTCCTTCGCCCAGGTCGTGATCAGCAGGTAGCCGATACCGTCGTCGAACTGTCCCGTAATGACCGCCTCGTTCTCCTTTCTGAGGTTCGGCACCAATCGGCTGAGCTGCTTTCCGTTGAAGTTGGCCTCCGCCCGCGGAGCGGGAACGACCAGATCCACGCCGTCCACGCGGACCGCAATGTGCTGGTCCTGCGCCGAGCGCAGCAGATCCCACGCCGCCACGGCGAACGACAGCGCGTCGTTCGTGGACTCCATCGCCGGACGGTGCTCGCGAAAGAGCGCGTTCCAGTCGAGCCCAAGCCGGTCGCGATAGCTGTAGTTCGACTCGATCGCTGCTCGCAGCTCCGCGACTGCAGCGAGCGTCTCCTCGTGGGAGAAGGTCGGGAGCGGATGCTCACCCGACGTGCGGAAGATCAGCGGGTAGGGTTCGGCCGGACGCCCCTGAAGATCGCGGAAGCCCGTGAAGCGGCCGCCGTTGATGCCGAGGGAATACACCCGATCGGGCTCGAGCACGACCGGCAGAACGCAGGTCCGCGGGTCGGTCCAACGCGGCGAACCGCTCGTGCGAGGAAAGCTCGGGCCACCGCCCGTCCAGGAGAAGCTGTCCTTTGACATGTCGCGGTCGAACGACACCTCCAGCTCAGTCAGCACGGATCGACAGCGGCGCTGCCACGAGCCGGGTTGGTTGAGACGACCTGTGGCGCTTCGGCCGCAACCACCGAGACACCGATGAGCAGCGCAGCGAACGGCGCCGGAACGAAGCACGATGCCCGATCGCGCCGACTCTGAAGCGCACTGCGCATCTCAATCCGCCTTCTTGAACAGGTCGAGGAAGCGATCTTCGTACTGCCCGAAGACACCCAGCCGATCCAGCTCCTCCTTGAGTTGAAAGGCCCGGCTGCGATCCTGACCCGCGTCCTCGAACATCGCTTCGATGCGCCGACGCGTGGCATAGTCGAGGCTGGGCTCCTTCGTCGCCTCCTCCTTCTCCTCCTTCTCATCCTGGGCCGCAAATTCCGGCACGGTGAAGCCCTCTTCGCCGCCCTCGGACTGCTGGCGTGACGCCTCCTTCATCTTCTCCAGCAGCTCGAGCAGACCTTTCTCGACCGCCTTCGCCTGCTTGGACATCGCGGTGAAGTCGACCTCGATGCCGGCCAGCGCGGTGAAGACCTCCAACGCCGCCTGGGATGCCCTGGGATTCGGTACGCCGACCGCGAAGAAGGGCAGCTCTCCGAGCAGACAGGCGCCCGGGATTCCCCGCTCGGCGCCGGCGGCCAGCAGCACGCCGTTGAGCCCGCTGATCTGCCCCTCCTGCAGGATCTCGACGTCCAGCGCTTCCATGCCCTTCAGACCATCGCTGTCCGTGGCGACGCCGAAGACCCGCGGGGGCTGCGACGGATGCAGCTGCGTCGCCATGGCCGCGAACGTGAACAAGCGTTTCACGCCACGTTGCATGGCATAGTCCAGCAGCTTGTGACAGAACCCGTACCCGCCGGTCGATGGCTGACCCTCACCAATGAAGATGAGCACGTCCTGGCGACTCGCCGGATCCTTCCACTCGAAGAACAGAGACCGCGGAAAGCGCCGGGCCTTGACCAGGCCACCCTTGATCTCGACCTGCTGCAGATCGAAGAGGTGACGGGAGGGCAGCTCATGAACCAGCTCCGCTCCCAGCTTGTCGACGAGATAGGCACCCGCGCCGATGGCGACGTTGCCCATACCCGGCCACACCGCTATCAGCCAAGGATCGTGGAGATCGGCCATCGATGTCCCTCCTTCGAGGCGAGAGAAAGGCCCATTGTACGGCACTGCAATTGCCCGACGGGCGGAATTCGTTCGCGCCGCCGTCGACGAACGGCTCCCGGCTGCGGCGACGCTCCACTCTGGGTACGATGCGCCGACCCCTGGCAGACCGCCAATGCGGCTCACTCAGAAGCTTCTGCTCATCTTCGGGTGCGTTCTGGTCCTCTCGGTGCTCGTGCTGACGGTGCCGGCGTGGAAGGCGATGCATGATCAGGTCGTTCTGAACATGCAGAACGAGCTCAAGGCGATCGCCGCAACCGCAGCGCTCTCGATCAACGGCGATCTACACCGCCAGATACGCGACGGTACCGACGCTGACTCGGAGGCGTTCCAGACACTCCGCGAGCAGCTCGCACGGGTGCAGATCGCCAACAACATCGCCCTCACCCACATCTACACGCTGTATCCCGACGGGGACCAGATGCGATTCGCGGTCATGCTCAATCCGATCGATGAGCTCTTCATCGGCGAGCCGTATCCGCGGCAGCAGGCCATGGTGCCCGTGCTTCGGGCTGGCACGGTCACCGCCTCCGATCTCTACCCGGACGAGTACGGCGAATGGATCTCGGCGTATGCGCCCATTCGGGATTCTTCCGGCGAGATCGTCGGCCTGCTCGAGGTCGACAAGGACTCGGAGATCTACACGCGTGAGTTCCGGTACTACACGCGTCTCTCGATCCTCTTGGGTGCGATCGCGCTGATCACCTCCGCCCTCCTGAGCTCATGGGTCCTGCAGAGGCTGGTCATCCGTCCGATCTTCAAGATTCGCGAAGGCATGCTGGCCCTCGGTCGGCGGGATTTCGCTCATCGCGTCGAACTCCAGACCAATGACGAGCTTCAGGATCTCGGACAGACGCTGAACGCGATCTCCAGGCAGCTGGACGTGGTGCGCATGATTCAGGCGGGGTTCTTTCCCAAGGAGCTTCCGGACTTCGAGGGATACCGGATCGCGGCGGAGTCGATTCCTTGCGACGCCACCGGCGGCGACTACTACGATGCATTCCCGATCGATGATGGTCGACTGGCTCTGGTGGTCGCGGACGTCTCCGGCCATGGCCTGGGACCATCGTTGCTCATGGCCACCTGCCGTTCTGCGCTGCGCGGCATGAGCATGGCCGACCTGTCACCGGGCAACCTGGTCGATCGCCTCGCCCACCTCATGGTCGAGGACCTGACCGGCGGTCGATTCATCACGCTCTTCTTCGGCGTCCTCAGCAAGGACGGCACCCTCACCTTCGCCAACTACGGACATGGCCCGGCTCTGCTGGCCAGCGGCGGACATCTGCAACATCTCGAATCGCACCAACCGCCGCTGGGCATCATGCTCGAGAGCACGGAGCAGGAGCGAGAAAGCATCGTCGTGCTCCACAGTGGCGACCGTCTTCTGCTCGCGACCGACGGTCTTACGGAAGCCATGGATTCACACGGCGAACAGCTTGGACTCGCTCCGGTCGTGGACATCCTCCTCGATCGGTCATCGGGCGCTCCGGAGGTCGTACGTCGCCTGCACGATCTCCTGATCGGCCACTGCGGTGGACCCTCGAGAACCGATGATGTCACGATTCTCTGCGTGGACCGGCTGTAGTTGATGAGAGTACCGTTGTGCTCCCGGCGGACGACGGTGATCGAAGGAATGCACGAAATGACGGATCGGTGGTCTGGTTTCTGGATGAGATCGTTGATGGTCGGCGCACTGCTTCTGAGCGTCGGAGCGGCTGGCGCAGGCTGTCACCGCGTGACGGTCGCGGAACAGGACCGCCTGGCGGTCTACGACGTCGAGCCCTGGCGGCAGGTGCTGGCGGGAACCGTGCGAGACGGCCTGGTCGACTACCGCGCACTCCGCGAGTCGTTCCAGCCGCCGCTCGACATCTACCTGGACGCCGCGGCGCGGCTCGGACCGAGGTACGATCCCGAGCAGTTTCCGACCGCGCAGGACAAGCTGGCGTTCTATCTCAACACCTACAACGCACTGATGCTTCGCCAGTGGCTCAACGGGGGTGCCGGCGAAGACGACCGCGACCGGTCCGTCAACCTGCTGTGGTTCATGGTCCCCCAGTGGCGGGTGGACGCAACGTGGATGTCACTCAACACGCTCGAACAGAGTGTGATCCGACCCACATTTCGGGATCCGCGCATCCACTTCGCGCTGGTCTGCGGCGCCGTCAGCTGTCCGCCGCTGCTGAATGAGCCTTTCGAGGGTCCCCGTCTCGACGAACAGCTCGACGAGCAGGGACGGCGCTGGCTCGAAGCGGGATCCGACGGGCTGGTGATCGACGCTGACGGCACGGTGCGGTTCTCGCAGATCTTCATGTGGTACCTGCCGGACTTCGACGACTGGGGAGGTCTCGCCGGGGTGGTCGATCGGTATGTTCCAGCGAACGATGCACGCCGAACCCTTGCCCTCGAGGCCCTTGCGAGCGGCGCCGCACAGTGGCTCCCCTACGACTGGTCGATCAACGATTCGAGCGTTCGCAGCCCGGTGCTCGCGGCGGCTCGGTGAGGGGCCGAAGCGTGCGGATCGCGGTCGTCATCCCAACGTACTGTGAAGAGCGGAGGCTCCCGAGCACGCTGGCCGCACTCCACGAACACGGCCAATCGTCGGCGGTCATCGTCGCCGACTGCGGAAGCACCGACCGAACCGCGCGGCTCGCGGAAGAGGCGGGTGCGGCCGTCATCCGCGGGCCGCAACTCCGAAACCGTGCGTCGGCGATGAACGCCGGCGCGGCGTGGGCGATCGAGAACGAACCCCACATCGAAGCGCTGTGGTTCCTGCACGCCGACTCCGCACCGCCGCCCGATTGGGATCGACTGATCACCGAGGTCCTTGCTGACCAGCGTGTGGTCGGCGGCGCCTTCCGAATGGCGTGGAATCGAGGCGAGGTTCCCAGGTGGATGCGCATCCGGCTCGGCGCGCTTAGCCTCATCAACCGAATGCGCTACGAGTTGACGCGCAGCTACTTCGGCGACCAGGGCATCTTCGTACGGCGCTCCGTGTTCGAGCAGGTCGGCGGCTTTCCCGAAGTGCCACTGCTCGAGGATGTCGTCTTCTGCCGGTCGCTTCGCGGCATCGGAAAGCTCCGATTGGCTCCCGCCACCGTGGTCACCAGCCCACGCCGGTTCGTCCGCCACGGGCCGATCCGGCAGAGCCTGCTCGACCTTGGTCTTCTTGCAGCCGAGCGGCTCGGGTTGCAGCCAACGCGGATCCACGCGTGGTACAACCGGGAGCGGGAGTGATGACGGCGGCGAGAGCCGCGATTGGGACGACGGGGGGGAGATTCTTCATTCCAGAGCCCAGAGTGCGACGCCGGCGGGCGATCAGCGACTTAGAATGACTGCTCTCCATGCGCCGGCGTGGCAGCAGGGGATCGAGAAGTTCACTGAAAGGTTCATCGATGCGATCGGTCTGGTTCCTGCTCCTGGGTTTGATGTGCGGCCTTGGGGTGATGTTTGTGAGCACTGGCTGGGCCCAGCCCGCACAGACGAACGGCAAGGAGATCCCAGATGTCGATGAGTTCAGCTATGGCGTCGGCTTCTTCCTCGGCGGTGAGGTGCGCGAGGGCATCGCTGCCGACGGGATCGACGCCAAGATGGATCTGGTGGGCCAGGGCTTCATCGACGGTCTGAATGCCAACGAGCCGAAGATGGATCCCAAGCGACTCGAAGAGGTGCTGCAGGCCGTGCACCAGATCATGCAGGAGCGTACCGTCGATCGACTCCTCCAAGAGGATCCGAACTTCAAGGCGCTCTACGACCGGAATCAGGCCCGCAGCGAAGCGTACATGGAGATGCATGGGAAAGAGCCGGGGGTCACCACGCTCCCCAATGGAATCCAGTACAAGGTCCTGCAGACCGGAACCGGGCCTTCTCCCAAGCTCGACGACTCGGTCATCGTCAACTTCCGCGGCACGCTGGTCGATGGCCGCGAGGTCAACTCCGGCGAAGGCGTCGAATTCAAGGTGAACGATATCATCGAAGGCGGGACGATCATCCTGCAGATGATGAAGGTGGGAGATCGCTGGCAGGTGGCGGTGCCGCCGGCGCTGGCCTTCGGGCGCGGCGGCAAACCGCCGGTGGTCGGGCCCAACGAGACGGTGCTCATCGACGTCGAACTTCTGGAGGTCAAGCGATGATTCGCACCGCAGCGACCAGGAAACGTCAACCGTGGCGAACGATGGCGGGGCTCGTCTTCGCCATGCTCCTCATCGGATTCGTGCTGACCTCGAGCTTCGCCCAGGTACTCGTGGGATCCGGCGGCCATGCGCTCGATGCCAGCCTGCAACTGGGCAGCGCCGGGTACAACACGCAGACCCGCTCGTCGACAGTGCTGCGAAACCAGTACAACTACAATCGGTACGGCAACTCGCCGTACCGGGTGAACTCCTTTGGAGGCTACAGTTACAACCCCAGGTACAACTCCCTCGCGCCCGCAGTACTCGGCCGCGGGCAGCTACAACCGGTGGGCTGCGCCGGCCTCCGTCGGTTTTTCGAGCAGTGGTACGCCGATTGGCCCGACCTATCACGTCACGCCACCCGCCTATCGAGTGACGCCGCAGCGGGGCGGGTACAACTGATGCACCTCGATCTCTGCGAAGCGGCATGCGCCAAGATGATCGACTGCAAATATCGCGGGATGATGCGGCGGTGAACGATCTCGTGTCGCTCATGCTCTCCCATCGTTCGATCCGTCGCTACCGCGAGGAGCCGGTCTCCGCTGAACACATCGCGGCGGCGGTCGATGCGGGTCAGGCGGCTTCGACCAGCTCCGCCGTCCAGGCCTACTGCGTCATTCACGTGACCGATCAGCAGCACCGCCTTGAGCTGGCGGCGCTGACCGGCCCACAGGACAAGGTGGCTCGGTGCGGCTCGTTCTTCGTCATCTGCGGCGACACGCGACGACATCGGCTGCTCTGCGAATCTGCCGGCCAAATCTACCGGGCGGCGTTCGAAGGCTTCCTGGTTGCCGTCATCGACGCCAGCCTCTTCGCCCAGAATTTTGCGCTGGCATTTGAGTCGATGGGCTACGGGATCTGCTACATCGGGGGCCTTCGCAATCAACTGTCCGAGGTGGATCGAATCCTGAAGATCCCGGAGGGCGTGTACCCGCTGTATGGACTGTGCGTCGGCGCCGGCGGAAGAGCCGATGGCCCGTCCACGGCTGCCGGGAGGGGCCGTCCTCTTCGAGGGAGAGTACCCCGATGATCGATCGATGCTCGATCTGATCGAGCAGTACGACGCCGACTACCGATCCTATCTCGAGCAGCGGGATGGCGAGCAAGCCAACAGCGGAACCCGGCTGTCGGCGCAGAGCATGGCCGAGAAGTTCGCGAAGCCGATGCGAACGGAGCTCGGCGACTATTACCGCAGCAAGGGCGCGGATCTCTCCTGACCTACATCTTCGTCTCTCGTCTCTCTCGCCATGCGCATCGGCATCGACCTTGGCGGCACGAAGATCGAAGCCATCGCCATCGATGCGGCGGGACACGATCTCGTGCGGCAACGCGTGGCCACGCCGCCCGGCTACGAGGCCACGATCGAGGCGATTCGCCATCTGGTCGACGAGATCGAGCGGCAGACCGGGCAGCGGGGCTCCGTCGGCATCGGAACGCCGGGAGCCATCGCTCCCGCGACGGGCTTGATCAAGAACGCCAACTCGGTGTGGCTGAACGGTCGTCCCCTTCACCGCGATCTTGCCGAGGCACTCGGCCGACCGGTGCGTCTGGCGAACGACGCCAACTGCTTCGCGCTCTCAGAAGCAACCGACGGCGCGGCGGCGGGCGACGCCGTGGTCTTCGGCGGTCATCCTCGGAACGGGCGTCGGCGGGGGCGTCGTCGTGCATGGCCGCGCGCTGGCCGGCCGCAACGCGATTGCCGGAGAGTGGGGGCACAACCCCATGCCGTGGCCCGAGGACGACGAGCGACCCGGTCCGCCGTGCTACTGCGGGCAATCCGGCTGCATCGAGACCTTCCTGTCCGGCCCCGCCCTCGAGCGCGACTTCGAAAGCAGGTCGAATCGCCGCGCGGCGCCACCCGAGATCGTCCGGCTGGCAGAGCGCGGCGACGCCGGCGCGGCGGCCGTGCTCACTCGCTACGAAGACCGGCTCGCCCGCGCCCTGGCCACGGTGATCAACATCCTCGACCCGGATGTCATCGTTCTGGGCGGCGGCGTGTCGAACATCGATCGCCTCTACGACCGCGTCCCGGAGCGGTGGCGCCGCTACGTCTTCTCCGACCGCGTCGACACGCCGCTGCGGCGGAATGCGCACGGTGACTCGAGCGGTGTGCGCGGCGCTGCCTGGCTGTGGCCGGAGCGGCGCACGTGAAATGGACCACATGCCAGGCGCGGCGTTCACGACTCACTGGAGTCAGGTGGATGCGGCACGCGCGGCGCGGGAGGCCAGAGCACCCAGTCGGCGTCGATGATGCGACTTGGGCCGCGAGCATCTTCCATTGGGCGGTGTCGCGGTCAGTTGCTTCCGCCCCTTGTTCGTGAGACGGTTAGTACTTGCGGGGGTGGCCCGGACTCGCCGCATTGCCAGCGAGCGGCGATCAGCGCCTATCCGCGTCTGTCAAACCCGCGGCCAGCAGTTTCTACGGCTCCTCGCACTGATCATCACACGTCAACCCTTCAGTCCAGAAGCTTCCGACGAAGTTCGCGCACTCCGTCTCCGTCGTCACCTCGCAGAGGTACGGCGGGAAGATGATGCCCACGAAGCAGCAACGGCCCAGCGGCTCGCACGGATCCTCGCAGGTCAACCCCTTCGTCCAGAAGCTTCCGACGAAGTTCGCGCACTCCGTCTCCGTCGTCACCTCACAGAGATACGGTGGGAAGACAATGCCCACGAAGCAGCAACGGCCCAGAGGCTCGCACGGATCATCGCAGGTCAGACCTTCCTCCCAGAAGCTGTCGAGCAGCGAGGCGCACGTCGCTTCCGTCGTCACTTCACAGATGTATGGCGGCGGGGCGACGATTCCCGCGAAGCAGCAGCGTCCAAGAGGCGGCAGACATTCACCCCATCCGACGATGACCGCGATCAGATCCCCGATGTTGACGACTCCGTCGCCGGTGACATCACCGCCGTGCTTGCGCCCCGACGTGCCCCAGTCGCTGATGACGTTGATCAGGTCGGTCACGTTGACCAGTTGATCGGCATTCGTGTCGCCGGCGCAGAAGGGAGCGGCGTCGAAGACGAGCTCGGCGCTGGTGACCGATGAAGAGAGGTCGCAGCACCCGGACGTATCCAGGGTCAATCCGATGGTCCCCTGACCGTCCAAGACGTCCGGGCCGACCGGCAGACGCAGCGTGACGTCGAACGAGCCATCGCTGACCAGGGCGACGGCGTCCGATGCCATCCCGTCGAGCTCGGCCGTGAACGTCAGGATCGATCCCGGCTCGTCGGTGACACCGATGAGATGAAGGGAAGCTGATTCCACGGACGAGAACGTCGTTCCGAAGTCGTACTCTGCTTCGTGAAAGAACTCTCCGAGGATTCCGCCGTAGATCGTCTCCAGACCATCGACTCCTGCGACGTAGACGTTACCCAGTCCTGAAGTCGTCAAGATTCCAACGACCGCAAACCCACTGCTCAGCGTCAAACTGTGATTGGTCATCGCGTGCCCTCCGCGGCCATCCTACGAAACCCGCGTGCACACGCTCCTCAGGACGGTGGTTTTTCCGCCGATACGAACATCACCCGATCACCACCCCTGCTCGGGCTGGTCGCGAGGTGCGAACGCCCTCATCAGGAGGTCTGACTCTTGATGGCATCGCGGTGACGAGCCATTTTGTCGAAGGGGCGTGCGAACACGTCTCGGGAGTTCCGGGGGTCGCGCGGCCGGCGCCGCATCCTGCGGCTCGGTTCTGGATGGTCTGAGGTTGGGTGCGCGGCTTCAGGTCTTGTTGCGGCGTCGCCGCATCCCTGCGGCTCGACCCGTGTTGTTCCGGCGCACCAGAACCCGCCCGCTTCGTGCGGGCTCGCCTGTGGACGTTCCGGCGTGGGTTGGGCTTGTCTATGGCGGCCCTCCGGGCCGCGGGATCGTGCTATTCCGCCTGCATCCTGCAGGCTCGCGTCTCGCGCGAACGCGAACGCTCCGGCGGCATCCATGCCGCCCGGGGGTTGCGCGGACCGGGCTTGCTCTTGTCGAAGAGGTGCGCGAACACGCCTCGGGAGTTCCGGGGGTCGCGCGGCGGGCGCCGCATCCTGCGGCTCGGTTCTGGATGGTCTGAGGTTGGGTGCGCGGCTTCAGGTCTTGTTGCGGCGTCGCCGCATCCCTGCGGCTCGACCTGTGTTGTTCCGGCGCACCAGAACCCGCCCGCTTCGTGCGGGCTCGCCTGTGGACGTTCCGGCGTGGGTAAGGCTTGTCTATAGCGGCCCTCCGGGCCGCGGGATCGTGCTATTCCGCCTGCATCCTGCAGGCTCCCGTCTCGCGCGAACGCGAACGCTCCGGCGGCATCCATGCCGCCGGAGCTTTGACCTGCCGGGGGTTGCGCGGACCGGGCTTGCTCTTGTCGAAGAGGTGCGCGAACACGCCTCGGGAGTTCCGGGGGTTGCGCGGCGGGCGCCGCATCCTGCGGCTCGGTTCTGGATGGTCTGAGGTTGGGGGCGCGGCTTCAGGTCTTGTTGCGGCGTCGCCGCATCCCTGCGGCTCGACCCGTGTTGTTCCGGCGCACCAGAACCCGCCCGCTTCGTGCGGGCTCACCTGTGGACGTTCCGGCGTGGGTAAGGCTTGTCTATGGCGGCCCTCCGGGCCGCGGGATCGTGCCATTCCGCCTGCATCCTGCAGGCTCCCGTCTCGCGCGAACGCGAACGCTCCGGCGGCATCCATGCCGCCGGAGCTTTCTCTGCCGACGGTTGCGCGGCCGGAGCGTGCTCTTGTCGAAGGGGTGCGCGAACACGCCTCGGGAGTTCCGGGGGTTGCGCGGCCGGCGCCGCATCCTGCGGCTCGGTTCTGGATGGTCTGAGGTTGGGTGCGCGGCTTCAGGTCTTGTTGCGGCGTCGCCGCATCCCTGCGGCTCGACCCGTGTTGTTCCGGCGCACCAGAACCCGCCCGCTTCGTGCGGGCTCGCCTGTGGACGTTCCGGCGTGGGTAAGGCTTGTCTATAGCGGCCCTCCGGGCCGCGAGATCGTGCCATTCCGCCTGCATCCTGCAGGCTCCCGTCTCGCGCGAACGCGAACGCTCCGGCGGCATCCATGCCGCCGGAGCTTTCTCTGCCGACGGTTGCGCGGCCGGAGCGTGCTCTTGTCGAAGGGGCGCGCAAACACGCCTCGGGAGTTCCGGGGGTTGCGCGGCGGGCGCCGCATCCTGCGGCTCGGTTCTGGATGGTCTGAGGTTGGGTGCGCGGCTTCAGGTCTTGTTGCGGCGTCGCCGCATCCCTGCGGCTCGACCTGTGTTGTTCCGGCGCACCAGAACCCGCCCGCTTCGTGCGGGCTCGCCTGTGGACGTTCCGGCGTGGGTAAGGCTTGTCTATAGCGGCCCTCCGGGCCGCGAGATCGTGCCATTCCGCCTGCATCCTGCAGGCTCCCGTCTCGCGCGAACGCGAACGCTCCGGCGGCATCCATGCCGCCGGAGCTTTCTCTGCCGACGGTTGCGCGGCCGGCGCTTGCGCACGGCGCGCCGATACCTGCAGTGATCACGCGCCCGGAACCAAAGCAGGCCGTTTACATCCGGCGCTGAAGGTCGGCGGCATGGATGCCGCCGACCGTGTGGTGGTACGCAGCGAGAACCGAGCCGGCATGGATGCCGGCGGATTTGCGCAATCCCCTGCGGCCCGGACGGGCCGCACATAGATAGAAACAACCACCGCAGGACCAGTCACAGGGCAGCCCGCACGATGCGGGCGCGTATGAGCAACGCCGGACCGACGAGGGTCGAGCCGCATGGAGGCGGCGACGCTCCAACAAGACCTCACGCCGCGCACCCAACCTCAGAACAAGCAAGGCCAAGCCGCATGGATGCGGCGCCAGTTCGCAACCCCCAGACCGAAACAAGCGTGTTCGCCCACCCCTCGACAAAGCCGGCGCCAGCCGCGCAACCCCCAGGCCGAGACGAGCGCGTTCACCCACCCTCGCCCCACTCACCCCCCAGCAGGTCCGCCGGCGTATCAACGTCGCGAATCACGCCTGGATCGTCGACGGCGACACGCTTGCACTGCTCAGCGTGATCGAGCCAGTAGCGGCGAAGCCCACCTTCGATGCGAGCGGCAAGCACGCGGTCGACGACATCGGGCGGGATGATCACCGGATGACCTCCGCGCCCTCGTGCTCGGGCATGACGGCCCGATCAGGATGAGCGAGATGAATCACGAGCAGCGCGCTGATCGTGGCGGGAGACACGCCCGGGTGATCCGCCGGTTGAAGCAGAATCGATGCGCCGGGATGGCGCGAGCTGACCGCGACGAGGCCGGCGCGAATTGAATCCATCATCTCCGCGTTCGGTGCTCCGCGAACGACATCGAAGACCCGCGCTCCCAACGCCTCGATCACCGCATCGGCCTCATGGCCGACGACCACCAACATCGAATCACACGCTTCCGCGACGGCGTCGAACGCCGCAGCGACGAGCGGCCCCTCGCCGTCTGCCGTGCGCCACGGCAGCAGCTGCTTGCGACCTCCCAGTCGTCGTCCGCGTCCGGCGGCGAGAAGGACGCCGACCAGGGCGGCCGGGGCAGGGCCGCGACGGCTCACGTCTCAGCGCCGTCGGCGCGGGCAGCGACGGCCCGCGCTTCGCTCGATTCAGCGACCGGCTCCGGTCCCTCGACGGCTCCCACCGCGGTCTCCCGGCGAACCTGGACGAGCTGCGCGGCGATCGACAGGGCGATCTCCTGGACGGACACGCTGCCAATGTCCAAGCCGACAGGGGACTTGACCTGATCGAGCTGCTCGGCCGATGCCCCCCGCGCGAACAGATCGTCGCGAATGACCTTGACCTTCCGGCGGCTGCCGATCATGCCGATGAACCGGGCGCCGCGTCCGAGGACAGCGCCGAGAGCCTGCGCATCGTGACGATGACCACGCGTGGCAATCAGGCAAAACGTGTTGCCGTCGATGGGCGTCGCAGCGAGACACTCGGCAATGGGCCCCGCCTCGCACCGGCGCGCCCTCCTGGGAGATCCGATCGAGCAGGTCGACGCGATCGTCGAAGACCGTCACCTCGAAGTCCAGAAGCAGGGCGAGGCGCGTGAGGGCCAGCCCGATGTGACCCGCGCCTGCGATCAAGAGTCGCTCACGGGGCGGCAGCCGCAGCCGAAACCGCGCCGGTCTCCCCTCGAGATCCACCTCGATCTCGAGCGCAGTCTCGCGACGCTCCTCGATGCACGCGATGATTCCCTCCAGCTGCTCCGGCTTCGGCAGCCGTCCCACCGCGATCTCGATCGATCCGCCGCAGATCAGGCCGTCGTCCCAGCCGTAATCGTGGTCGAGTTTGAACTGCAGCAGGCCGGTCCGGTCCGCGCCCAGCATCGTGAAGGCCTGCTGCCGCACCTCCGCCTCGACGCATCCACCGCCGATCGTGCCGTAGATTCCAGACGCGTCATCGACGAGCATCAGCGCGCCGGCCGACTGGGGCGTCGAGCCCCGGGCCCGCACCAGGAGACACGCGGTCACCGTGCGACCCTGCCGCTGCAGGGTCATGGCCTGGCGCAGCAGATCGGGGAGCGACTCGCTCATGCCACCGATTCACGAGCGTCCGGCGAGGACGGGACATTCTGCCCCGCAGAGCAGAAGCAGTTTCGATCGGGCGTGCAGAGACGGGGATCAACGGGCTGACGGTCGGGCCCGAGCGACTCCTGCGTCTTGACGCAGAAGAACACCCTCGTGTCGGAGGAGTCGTCCACCCAGCCTGGCACGCGCTGCCGCTCGTCGACGTACATGAGCTTGTGCCGCAGGTGCAGGCAGCTCCGCTCGAGTCGAACCGGTCGTGTGTCTTCCATCGTCACGCCTCCATCTCGGGGCGGCCCGCCGCCCGCAGCACCGCGCGGCGCACGGCAACGGGCAGCAGCTTCACCTTGTAGGCGTTGTCGGAGAGCGGCTTCGCACCCTCGACCGCCAGCGTGCACGCATTCCTGAGCCGCTCGTCGTCGTCGAGTCGCACGCCGATCAGCGCCTTCGTCCACGTCGGGCAACCTCCAGGGAATCGGTGCCACGGCGCCGGCACAGACGCGAGCCCTTCCAATCGTCGAATCTTCAATGATCAAGGATGCGGCCGCCATCACCAGCGGCCAGTCGAACGACTGCTTCTCCTTGATCGCGTAGAAGCCGCTGTTCGGCGCGGCTCTCAGGGAGATGTGCGTGATGATCTCCTCGCGGCCGAGGTCGTCTCTTCTCGCGATGCCCGATCGGGCATGTGAAAGAAGTCGATCAGCGCCACCTCGTCCCGCTTGCCGCCGGTCACGTGCACCCTCCCGTCGCACACGAAGAGGGCCAGCGCGAGATTGGACGGATGGACGATGTGGCACGGACCGTCGCCGAAGATCGCGTGATACTGGTTCTCGCCCTCGACCGCGAAGCAGGTGAAGCCGCCCTTCTTGAGGCAGTTGAACTGCTCGTTGCGGTAGTACCAGCAGCGCGGCCGCTGCAGGAGGTTGCCCGCGGCCGTGGCGACGTTGCGCACCTGGGGCGTCGCGGCGCTGCTCGACGGCCTGCGTGACGACCGGCGCGTGCTTCCGAAGAGCGGCGATTCGGCGATCTCGGTCAACGTCGTCATCGCCTCGATCTTGAGGGTGCCCGTCGCCGGGTCGTGACTGACGCCGGCGCCGGGAGTCGCCCCGATACGCTTGATGTTGATGAGCAGATCCGGCTCGATCAGCCCTTCCTTGAGGTGATCGAGGAGGTCCATGCCGCCGGCCTTCAATACGGGAAGCGCGAAACGGCGGTCGGTCAGCAGCACGCCCGCCTGTTCGAACGTCGTCGGCTGAGCAATGCGAAGGGGTTCACGCCGCACCTCCTTCCAGCGCGGCCAGCACCTTGTCGGGCGTCATCGGCAGGCTCCGCACCGGCGCTCCGATGGCGTTGTAGACCGCGCAGGCCATCGCGCCGGACGTCGGAATCGTCGGCGGCTCGCCGAGCGAGCGCACGCCGGTCTGACCCTTCGTCCACAGAATGGGCTCGATCTTCGGCATGTCGACCGTGCCGAGAATCTTGTACATCTCCAGGTTCGGGTTGACCATCGCGCCGACGTTGCGATCGAGGATCTTGTCCTCGAAGAGCGCGTAGCTGATGCCCTGGATCACGCCGCCGATGATCTGGCTCTCCGCCGTCTTGCGGACGACGATCTGGCCGCACGCCTGAATCGCGACCACCCGCTCGACGCGGACCACGCCGGTCTCCGCGTCGACCTCCAGCTCGACGAATTGCACGCCGTTGGAGTGGCCCTCGCCGCGATAGTCACCGGAGGTCCGCGTGCTGCCGCGGCCGGTCACGCCATCCGCAGGCAGGCCCCGGCACGCTTCCTCCCAGTCCATCAGCGGCTGGGTCCGTTGGAGTACGTACCCGTCGACGATGTCGAGTTCGCTCGCGTCGACGCCGCGCTGGCGAGCAACGATCTCGAGCACCTTCCGCGCGCGTCCACGGCGGCCGCCATCATCGCCGGTGCGGTGTTCGGCGCGGTGACCGATCCGCCGGAGGCTGGACCGACCGGCAACGAGGAGCTTCCGATCTTGACCTGCACGAAATGCAGCGGGACGCCGAGCTTCTCGGCCGCGATCACGCCCATGACCGTGCGCTGTCCGTGTGCCAATGTCCTGCGTTCCGGTGCGCGCCTCCACCGAGCCGTCGCGGTTCACGACGACCTCGGCTTCGGCTTGCGCGGGGATCTTCGGCCAGCTCGTCGAGCCGACGCCGAAGCCGCGGCGGAGCGTCGAGGTCTGCGCGCCCGTCGGATGCCGCCGCGTCCAGCCGATGAGCTCGGCGCCGAGCTGGTACATCGCGCGTCGATCCGCGTCGACGTCCAGTCGCAGGCGCAGCTCCACGCGGATCGACGCCCGCGAGGGTCGCGATCTCGTCGAGCATCAGCTCCTCGGCGAAGGCGCCTTGCGGCCACCCCGGCGCCCGCATGGCCCGCGGCGCGCCGCCGTTGAAGCTGACATCCTCGTGCGTCTTCTGGACGAGACCGAGCTCGTACCGGTCCGATGGAAAGCGCACGCCGCCGCCGTTCTGCGCGACGCCGACGCCGCCCCAGGAGTGAATCCGGGCGGCCACGGGCGTTCCGTCCTTCGAGAAACCGACCCGGACCCACGTGCGGCTCGACGGCCGGTTGCCGGTGTCGAGATGCTCTTCGGCGCGATCGCGAAAGAGATAGACCGGCCGTTGCGTATCGCCGGGCGACTTCCGCCGCGACGAGACCTTCCTTGCCGGGGCCGAACTTCGCGCCGAATCCGCCGCCGACGTACTCGCACTGCACCTCGTAGTTCGAGCTGGACAGACCCAGCGCTTCGCCAATGCCGTCCCGCACCGAGAACGTGCCCTGCGTCGATGCGTAGACCGTCGCGGCGTCACCGCGGTGATCGACGACGACACCGTGCGTCTCGAGCGCCGAATGCGTCTGCACCGGCGTCGAGTACGTCGCCTCGAGCACGTGATCGGCCCGCGTCGAGCGCTTCGCGCACCGCGTCTTCGATCGCCGGCGGCTCGCCGGCGCCGTCGGCGATGGTCGTCTTCACCTCGCGGCGCTTCCATCGCGGCGCTGCCGCTCGCATCGATCGCTGCAGGGCGGGCTTCGACTCCGCGACGATGTAGCCGACGGTCTGACCGTGATACGTGCCTTCCTCGTCGGTCATCGTCACCTCGATGACGCCGGGCACCTCCTTGGCCGCTTCCACGTCGATGGCTTCCAGCTCGGCCGAGCCGTACGGACAGCGAACGAAGCCGACGAAGAGCGAGCGGGGCAGGTACACGTCTCGACCGTACTTCGCGCGACCGGTCACCTTGCTGACGGCATCCAGGCGCGACGTGTCGTCGTTGAGCGATGCCTGCCGGTTCCGCGGTCTGTTGTCCGTCGGCATCGCGGTTGGGATGTGTTCTTGGGGCCTGGTCACGGCGACTGCTCCTCTCCGTCGATCGGGACACGCTGGCCTGATGCTTCGAGCACGGCGTTGAAGACGTTCGTGTACGCACCGCACCGGCACAAGTTGCCGGCCAGGCCGCTCTTGATCTGTTCGAGGGATGGCTTCGGCGTCTTCTCGAGCAGCGCCCGCGTCGCCACGATCAGTCCGGGCGTGCAGAATCCACACTGGAGCGCGTCCTGCCGGATGAATGCTCGCTGGATCGGGTCGAGATCGTCACCGCGGGCGAAGCCCTCGATCGTCGTCACCTCCGTGCCGATCGCGTCGACCGCCAGCATCATGCACGACGCGGTCAGGACGCCGTCCACGAGCACGGAGCAGCCGCCGCATGCGCCGCGGTCGCAGACTTCCTTCGTGCCGGTCAGGTCGAGATCGAGACGGAGGGCTTCCAGGAGCGTCGTCGACGGATCGATCTGGAGCTCCTGCTCCGCACCGTTCACCCGGAGCGCGACTCGGATCATGCCCGGTCCCAGAATCGGCACTTGGTCCCTCCCCTGGGCGGCCGGAGCAGCGCCCCTTGCAAGCGGCTTGAACGCGCTGGTGGCCGCGGCGGACAGTCCCAGGGTCTGGATGAACGACCGTCGCGTGACACCGTCCAGAGGATCGCCCGCGGAGACCTCACTCGCCTTGGACTTGTCGTGATCGCTGGTCATGGCCGATGGCCTCCTCTTCGTTGCACCGTCGGCCGCGACAGCATGCACCAATCCCCGGAATCGCCATTCGTCGGCCGTTCGATCATGGTACCGCCCGGACGTTGATCGTCCACGATTCGCCCGGCCGAACCGGCCATAAGGCCTTGTTGCGGCCGCCGCTGCATCCTGCGGCTCGACCCGCTTGATTCCGGCGCACCACGACCCGCCCGCTTCGTGCGGGCTCGCCCGTGAACGTTCTGGCGTGCGAGAACACGCTTGGGAAGGCCTGGGGGTGGCGCGGACGGCGCCGCATCCTGCGGCTCGGTTCTGGGTGATCTGAGGTTGGGGGCGCGGCTTCAGGTCTTGTTGCGGCGTCGCCGCATCCCTGCGGCTCGATCCGTGTTGTTCCGGCGCACTCAGAACCCGCCCGCTTCGTGCGGGCTCGCCTGTGGACGTTCCGGCGTGGGTTGGGCTTGTCTATAGCGGCCCTCCGGGCCGCGGGATCGTGCTATTCCGCCTGCATCCTGCAGGCTCGCGTCTCGCGCAAACACGAACGCTTCGGCGGCATCCATGCCGCCGGAGCTTCCTCTGCCGACGGTTGCGCGGCCGGAGCGTTGCGCACGGCGCAGCCGACACCAGCGATGAATCTAGCGCCCCCGACCAAATCAGGCCGTTCCCATCCGGCACTGAAGGCCGACGGCATGGATGCCGTCGGGCGTGTGGTGTTCGCAGCGAGAACCGAGGCGGCATGGATGCCGCCGGCAATGCGCAACCCTCTGCGGCCCGGACGGGCCGCACATGAATGGAGACAACCACCGCACGACCGGCCACAGGGGAGCCGGCAGGATTGCCGGCGGGTCTGAGCAACGTCAGACCGGCGAGGGTCGAGCCGCAGGGAGGCGGCGACGCTCCAACAAGACCTCAAGCCGCGCACCCAACCTCAGACCAGCCAGGACCCAGCCGCAGGATGCGGCGCCAGTTGCGCAAACCCCGGAACAGCGCCAAGTGTTCGCTCGCCCCCTCGACAAGAACGGGTGCAAGCCGCGACCCCCGACGGAAACAAGCGTGTTCGCTCCCCCCGACAAGAACGGCACGCCAACCCCAGACCAAGACAAGCGTGTTCGCGCACCCCCTCGAGTGAAACGTCGCCGTCTCGAGTCGACGACCAACCCGTCAAAAGTGGAAAAGGCGGAGCATGGCGCTCCGCCTGATTCGATTCGAGTTGGAATCGAGGCTCAGAAGTTGACGTTGACGTCGCAGTTGCAGGCGAGCAGACGAGCCTTGGTGATCGTCACATAGGGATCATCGCTGATTTTGGTGACGAACAGCGGCTGGTTGCCGACCAGGGTCAGGAGCGGCGAACGACCGGGAGCGATGCCGTCTTCCGGCACGCGAAGCAGGTGGCCGCTCCAGTTGCAAACGTACGCGCCACACTCGTTGATCTGCTCCCAGGGGATGGTGCAGGTCACGGTGCCGGTGAAGTTGCCAGTGCTCTTGTTCATGGTCTCGGTGCTCATTTCTAGAGTCTCCAGATGCAGAAGCTTGCGCGAA
Organism: uncultured Planctomycetota bacterium; assembly: GCA_963697235.1. GTDB lineage: Bacteria > Planctomycetota > Phycisphaerae > Phycisphaerales > SM1A02 > CAVONJ01. The sequence goes on along the minus strand of CAVONJ010000009.1, from coordinate 94,446 downwards.
TCACATCGTTGAGTCTGAACGCCAGACTTCATCCCGTTTGAGTAACCCAGTCGACTGACGGGGCTAGTAGGGTTATCGGGATTCTGCGGCGTGACTTGAGTTGCTCGCTGCCAAATCAAAGAAATCGAGCGACACGCGCGAGCGGGCGATCGACGGCGCCCGTCCAAGGTGGATCGGAAACCAAGTCACAACAGCGAATTCAGCCGATCTCCGGAGCGGACTTCGAGTCACGCCTCGGGAAGCTGGAGTGGCACGGGCGTTGGCGGGGGCACCGAGCCGACCAACGCGGCGACGATGCGATCCACGTGCACGTGACAGTTCTCGAGGAATACTCGCACGCCCGATCGCTGAGTCCCCGCTGTCGCCGTACCCGCCACGAAGAGGCGAGGCACGTCGGTCTCCATCGTCTGCGGGTCGAACGAGGGCACCTGCCGCTCGCCGTCGAGCTCGACCCCCGTTTGCGCAAACAGCTCCATGTCCGCCACGTAGCCGGTCATCAGCAGCACGAAGTCGGCCGGTAACGACAACGCCGAGTCCTCGTCGAGCCGGCGTAACGTGACCGCGTCGGCGGTGATCTCCAGCGGCGTGGTCAGGAAATGCCCGCCGATCGCTCCCGTCGCAATGAGGTGCTCGATTTCCGGACGCAGCCAGTACTTGACGCCGCTGGGGAGCTGCTCGCCGCGGTAGCAGATCGCAACCCGGGCTCCGGCATGGTGGCAGCGGAGGGCGGCCTCCACCGCCGAGTTGCGGCCGCCGATCACGACGACCTGCCGTCCGAAGTAGCGGTGGGGGTCTTCCAGATGGTGGCTGGCGTGCAGAAGATCCTCTCCGGGGATGCCGAGTTGATTCGGCCGGGCCGTGCCGCCGGTGGCGAGCACGACATGGCGCGCACGACATCGGCCGGTGCGTCCAGTCAGCGTCTCGCTGGTCAGTATGAATTCCTCGCCGGCGGTGCGCAACTCGGTCACGCGTTCGAAGGTCCGGATCTTCAGATCGAAGTGCAGGACCACGGTGCGAAGATAGGCCAGGTATTCCTCGCGCGTGCACTTGGACTGGGTTGCAGACTGGATCGGAACTCCGGCGATGGCGATGCGCTCGGGCGAACTGAACCAGCGAGTGCCCGGCGGCCAGAGGTACATCGTCTGGCCGATCTGCCCCCCCTCGAAATGGACCACGTCGAAATCAAGGCGCCGCAGCGCGATGGCCAGCTCGATGCCGATGGGTCCCGCGCCGACGATGGCCACGTCGTGCTGCTGCATGCGATCAGCCCAAAAAGCGAGGGGGCACCCGGCTGTCCCGGGGCTGCCCCCGCGCTCGCCCGCAGGTCGCGTTCAGAAATCGAATCCCAGGGCGACGATGACGGTGAGGTCGTTTCGCTTGAATCCAGATGCCACCTGCGCTTGATACTGGTGACGGAGGCCGGCATTCAAGCTCATGTTGGTCTTGTCATCCAGGAGGTATGACCAGTCGAGCGTGGTCCACGTGCGGAAATTCTTGATGTCATTGAACGCTGGATAGTAGTCCGTGTGGAACTCCAGGTTCTGCCGTTCGCTGATCTTCCAGATCAGGTCGGCACCGATGTTGCCTTCGGGGGTGAACGGCTGATCCGGCGACTTCCACTCCTTGCTGAAGCCCGCACCGGCCCGCATCGCGAACTTGAGCGGCTCGGTGTCGATGAACTGGTACCCGATGCCGCCGTGCAGACCGAGCCGGTACTCCCAGTCCTGGAACTGGTCGTACTCGAACCGAGATTCGAGATAGAAGAACCAGGGCGAGTCCGGGATGAGCCAATCGTTGCGAAGGCTGATCACCGCGTTGTTCTCGTTCTTGTCGCCGTCGGCGTACCCCAGCAGATAGGCCGCGGAGAGCAGCGTTCGCATGGTCTCGACTTCGCGCTTCGAGGACACCCGGATGAAGAGACCGAAGTTCTCGGTGTTTCCGCTGGAGCCGTTGAGTCCCAGATCGAACCGCGACACCCACTCCTTCTCCTCTTCGGGCTCCGCCGGTGGCGCCGGGGCGGGGGCGGGATCCTGGAGCGCGCCGGGCGCAATCGGCTCCACCTGCGCATAGGTGGCCAAGTCGACGGGAAGGATCACCGCGGTGTTCGCCATGGCAGCTCCCGTCGGGAGCAGGATGCTGCCGATGAGGAACAACTCCCGCAACATGACGCCGACCGCCGGTAATTCTGCTCTCATCAATCGCATGAGATCTGTCCTTTCCTCAGGTCTTCGATTGGATACGGTTGTGTGACGTCCTTCTGACTCACACCACTAGTGGCTGATCGTCGGCTGAAGCTCCTTGGCCTTCGCCACCCAGCCCTCCACCACTGACGCGGAGGGAACCTGCCGAGTCAGCTTCTTCGTCGTGTTGATCTCCTTCATCTTGCTCGCCAGCGCGTCCGACTTGCGGGTGCGGAGCTCTTTGATGGTGTCCACGCCAGCGGCCTCCAGGAGCTCGGCGAACTCGCCGCCGATTCCGGGGATGCGCATCAGGTCCGCCATGTTCGCCCATTTGAGCAGGAGCTTCTCGCTTACGCCCGTGCTCTCGCTGATCGTCTTCCGTCCCTTCGCTTCGCAGCAGAGCTTCAGAAGGTCCTCGGTGGTCTTGATGTTGGATCCCGCGAGCTTGGTCGCGAACGCGGGGCCGATGCCTTCGATCGTCTCGATCTTGTATGCCATCGTTGTCTCCTCGTGGTTTCAGCTTGCGATTCAGATTCGACGCTTCGGGTCCGATGCGGGCGCGAGGGGCCCCGGCACCCCGACTCGAGCCGCAGGTCAGTTCACCCGCGGGCCTTCATCAGGTCGCGGATCTCTTCCAGAAGGACTTCCTGCTTGGGCGGAGCGGGCGGCGGCGCCGCTTCCTCTTTCCGCTTGGCCGCGTTCATGAGCTTGATCACCGCGAAGATCGCGATCGCGACGATCAGGAAGTTGATCACGGCGTTGATGAACAGGCCGTAGTTCAGCGTCGCGGCCCCGGCGGCCTGGGCGGCGGCCAGTGAGGGATAGTCTCCCCCGCCGAGTTCGATAAAGAGGTTGGAGAAGTCCATGCCACCCATCAGTTTGCCGATCGGCGGCATCATCACATCGTTGACCAGGGAGCCGACGATCTTGCCGAACGCCGCACCGATGATGATGCCGATGGCCATGTCCATGACGTTGCCGCGCATCGCGAATTCTTTGAATTCCTTGACCAGACCCATGGTTCGAACTCCTTTGATGGATTGTGTCCGGGCTCTCTCAGCCGGCCGAAATGCGGTCCCGCCCCTGGCAGCCGGAACGCCTGATTGGTTGTCGTCTTCTCGTCGTCGACGTCTTGCCCCGAGTCCGCTGTGACTGTCGCCTATGCTTCGCCCATCGTCGAGATGAAGGCGTTGGCCTCGACGATGGCCGCCTCCATCTCCTTGACAAGGTCGCCGATGTCCGATTCGAGGGTCACGACCTCGCCCTGCAGCGATGCGATGGCCTGGGCGTTGAGGTTGTGCTTGATGAACAGGACCTGGTCGCGAAACGCAACGAGCACCGGTTCCATCTTCGCCTCGGCGCGGTGCATCGCGCCGATGAGCTGCTCGTAGCGCAGCTCTGTCTTCTCAAGTTGCTCTTCGCTGCGGCGCCGCAGGTCCTGGTTGGAGTACTGCTCCAGCTCGCCCTGCCATTCCTTGAAGAGATCGCCGGCGACTGTCTCGATGGAGTCGATGCGCTCTCGAACGTCCTCCGCCTTGCCTTCGCAGCGCTGGAGCTCTCCGTTCAGCTTGTCGTACTGCGCCTTCAGGTTGCTCGTCCCCTCGTCCAAGGTGACGACCGAGGTGAACTGTTCGAGCGCCGACTGGAACTGCTCCTTGGCTTCCTCCTGATCGTCGCGAGCCGCCTCGACGCGTGAGACAAGCAAGTCCCGTTTGTGCCGCCCAAGCGACTCCATCGTGCTGTAGTAGACGCTCCGGCAGGAGGTGAGCAGCGGCGAGGACGTCGCGAGGACGAGGATCGACAGCGATCCCGCCAGGAGATGGTCCCGCCACCCGCGAAGCCGCGAGCAGACCCGGACGGCGCACGCGACCGAAGTGCTTCCGGAGGTCATGGTCGTCCCTCTCGTCGCCGGCGTGGCCGGCCTCGAGCCCCTGGGTCGAAAAACGGCACGACGGTCTCCCGCCGTGCCGTCGGTTGTTCGAAAGGGACGCCGGCGGTCCGGCGCCCCTCCACATCATCGATCACTCATAGATACGCGTCGCCTCGGTTTCCTCCACGGGACGGGTCAGCTGATCGCTGTTCATCACCGCCTTGAAGCGGACGTCGCCGGGCTTCAGGTTCTTGACGACCACCCTCCACTGGGCGATCTGCTTGGCGCCGAGCGTCTTGACTGCCGTCAGCAGGATGTTCTGGCCGGAGCCCTGCGCGGGCGTCGTGCCGGTCGCGCTGACGAACACTTGGTTCGGCTCGAGCGTGACCGCGACCGTGATGTTGGTGTCCGGGGCCGAGCCCTGGTTGGTCACGGTGATCACGTAGGTCTCGTCGGTTCCCACCTCGTCCGGGTCCTCGAGGTCGATCACCTCGAGCAGGATGGCCGGGATGCCGGTCACGTTGGTCTCGCACGCGTCCGTCACCATGTCGGCACACGCGGCCCGCACCGAAGCCGTGTTCCGGTAGGTCCCGACAGCGTTGGGCTGCAGCGTGAGCTCAACGGTCTTCGAGGCCTTCGGGGCGAGCGTACCGAGGTTCCACGTCGCCTTGCCGCCGACCGCACGGCCGCCGTCGCTGGCGCTGGTGAAGGCGGCTCCGCTCGGAATGACGTCCTCGATGACCGTCTCGTTGGCGGCACCGTCGCCGGTGTTGGTCACGGTGATCTGGTAGTTGAGCGGACGACCCACGTAGGTGGTCGCGTTCATGCACTTCTTGGTGATCGTGAGCACCGGCTGGCGCACGACCGTGGCCACCATGCCGGACTCGGCGGTCACGCCGTCGGCGCTCGCCGTCGCCTTGTTCTCGTAGCGACCCGGCCCGGGCGGCCCGGACGCGCGTGGTCAGCTGGCGACTCTGGCCCGCGGCCAGCGAGTTCACCATCATCTCGACCGTGCGCTGACCATCCGGAGTGGCCAGGCCCGCGGGCAGGGGATCGGTGACCTTGACGTTCGTAGAGCGTTCCGGTGCCGGTGTTCGTGACCTCGAACTGGTACACGATGTCGTCACACGCCATGACCTCGGCGGGGCCGGTCTTGACCAGCCGAAGCTTCGGCTGGGTCACTCTCGTGCTGCTGCAGACTCCGATGTCGTAGGTGACGGTCGTGCACCCATTGACGACTCCCTCGCTGGGGGACATGCCGGTGGCCTTGATCGTCTTGACCTGCCGCGGACCGATCGAGTCGAAGAACCACGCATACGCACCGTTCTCGGCCTTGCCCTCGGGAGTCGCGCTGGTCCATTGCAGGTTGCCACTGTGCTTGTGGAGGACCATGACGTTGTTGACCTCCTGGTCCGTCAGGTTGGTGATGATCAGCTCGGCTTCCATGGGCTGGTTCGCCCGCAACTCTCGAGGCCGACCGACCTCGACGCCCAGAGCGCTCGTCCTCGGGTCGCCGGTCGGATCGGCAAAGTGCACCCATTCCGTGGTGGCGGTCGATTGACGCGACGGCCACGCTCCAGCGCGCACGGGAGCCGGGGCCGTGGCCGGGGCCCCATGTCGGGCTGTCCCTCCACTCCGGTCACCATGGCCGGTGTATTCGATGAAGTCCTCGATCGCTGTTGCGTGGTGCACGCGGTCAAAGTCACCCCCGCAAGGGCGAAGACCAGCAAGATGCTTGCCATCTTCTGCCTAGTTCATTGTGTGTCTCCTTGAAGCAGAACGGGTTTTCTCTTGATTCGCCAGGTCCGTCACGACATGACGGAGGGGCACGGTTTAACAGATTCAGGACAAAATGTCGATTCGCGGTGACCAGGGAGCCGAAAATCGACCCGGGCGGTCAGGCCCGCGCCACCGCTCGAGAAGGGGCATCCGCGCTCCACACCGAAGTGGGAGCGCGGAGCCCTTACGGGGGTAGGTACGGGATGGGAGGCATCGATCCGCACCGAACTGCGATGAACTCCTCACCTGCCCGTCGGTCGTCGGGTCGACTCGGCCCAACGTCCAACATGCTCCCCGGGGAGATCGACTTCTGGAATCTCCCGTCGCGCCGGGAACTCGACTCGTAGCACCGACGGAACGACGTGGATTAGGCGGTACGGCCGTGCTCTTGTATATAGCTAAACGGGACCAAATTGGCCCCCGAATTCGACCCCAATCGCCGCGTGACAACGGACTTACGACGACTTGTCGGCGCACCCTCGGCTCTCGGCTCGCCGCTGCCGACCCCTGGTGGAGGCCGGAGCCGAGCCGGTAGCATCGTCTTCGATGACTGGCCCGCCAGAAGCCGCGATGATCGCTTCTTCGACTGCTTGCAATCGACGGTGCGTATCGACTGAGGCAAGACCGGCCGGCGGACAACGGGAGGGCGCGGCGCCGAACAGGGGGTAGTGTGGCATGTCGCGGTCAGCACTGCAGCAGGGCGGAACGAGCCGCGTCGCGATTGCTCGACGCGCCGGCCTGGATCGACTGCTCATCGACGGTCTTCCGCATGGACTGCTGGCCTGCGATGAAGCAGGCCGCCTGATCGCCGTCAACCAGTCGGCCCGACGGATCCTGGGGGAGGTGGTCGACCGGACCTGGCCCGAGGACGCCGAGTCGCTGACGATCTTCGAGCGCGACTTGGTCACCCGCTGCCCGGTTCTCGAGCTCCCGCTCTATAACGCCCTTCGGGACGACTGTGACACCGAGCGAGAGCTCTGCGTTCGCGCTGAGGAGGCGCCGTCAGGCGTCTGGATCACCGCGAGCGGCAGCCCGATCCACGATGAACAGGGCGCGATCGTTGGCGCGATGATGACGTTCCGGGAGATCTCCCGTCGCAAGCAAATCGAGGCCGCGCTTGGCGAAGACAGGCAGCGGCTCGAACATCAGTATCGCCGCCAGGCGGCGCTGGCCCAGGTCGAGCTGGTCATCAGCGAGCCGCAGGAGTTGCAGGCATTGCTCGAGCGGATCGTGCGGCTCTGCCAGGAATTGACTCCATGCAGCGACGCCAGCGTCGTGCTCCAGAATCCGCGCGCGGCTCGTTCGAGATCAGCGCTTCCACCATACCTGGGCAGAACTCGGCGGACGCCGCAGCGCGTGTGCGGCGCAGGGGTGGGGCGACGCGGTGGATCCTTGATCACGGCAGACCACTGACGGTCTCGAACGTCGACGACGATCCCTTCGGGGCCAACCCGATGCTCGACGCGTTCGGAATCCAGGCGTACGCGGGCGTTCCGCTGCTCAGCGACGGGGGGGCGAGCGGCGTTCTCTACGCGCTGGACCATCGTCCCCGCGCGTACTCCCAGGACGATCTCGACTTCATGGCCGCGCTGGCGAATCGGGCGGCGGCCGCGATCGCGAAGGTCCGCCTGTACGAGCAGCTCAGCGCCTTGAACGAATCATTGCGACGGCGCACCGCAGCCGTGCGAGAGAACGAGCGGCGCTTCCGCACGCTGGCCGACACCGCCCCGGTTCTGATCTGGATGGCGGGGCCCGACCTGGGATGTACCTACGTCAACAAGCCGTGGCTGGAATTCACCGGTCGAACACTCGATCACGAACTCGGGTTCGGCTGGTTGCAAGGCCTGCACGAAGACGATCGCGCAGGATCGGAGGGCGTTCGCGCGGCATTCGCCACGCGGGAGGCATTCCGCCAGGAGTATCGGCTTCGGCGGCACGACGGGCGGTATCGGTGGATGCTGGTGACCGGCACGCCGCGCCTCGGTGCCGACGGTGAGTTCGTGGGCTACATCGGATGCTGCATCGACATCACGGAGCGGCGCGAGACGGAAGCCGAGCTCACACGACACCGCGAACAGCTTGAGACGCTCGTGGCTGAACGCACGGCAGCGCTGACGGGAGTCCAACGAGCGGCTCCGAGTGTCCGATCGGCTCGCCGCGATCGGAACGCTCACCGCGGGACTGGGGCATGACATGAACAACGTCCTGTTTCCCCTGCGCTGCCGCCTGGACGCTCTGGACATCGGCGCTGCGCCCGCCTCGTGGCGCGAGATGCTCCACTCCATCAACCAATCGGTGGAATATCTCCAGCAACTGACCGACGCGCTTCGGCTCTTCGCACTGGATCCGGACGATGCCGACTCTTCGAGCGGCCCAACCCAGCTGCATTCGTGGTGGCGCCAAGTCCGGCCGCTGCTGACGTCCGTCTTGCCCAGCGGCGTCACCCTCCGAGCCGATCTGCGCCGTGCTCTACCTCCGGTCCTCGTCGCGCCGCATGCGCTCACCCAGGCGATCCTCAACCTGGTGGTGAACGCCGCGGAAGCCATGCCTGAAGGCGGGGAGGTCCGCGTGACGATGAGGCTCGTTCGTCGGCAGGGGCCCGTTCGGCTGTCTGTTACCGACCAGGGGATGGGCATGGACGAGGAGACCCTCCGACGGGCATTCGATCCCTTCTTCACGACCAAGAAGCGCCGGCTGTCCACCGGTCTGGGTCTGTCCCTGGTTCATACCGTCGTCACCGCCGCGCAGGGCACCGTGAACATCGACTCGGCGCCGGGCCGGGGAACGACGGTGGTGATCACCCTGCCCACGGCCGCCAAATCACCTGCCGCGACTGCGCCGGCAACGCAGTCGTGTGGCGACTTCGCCACGATTTCGCTGCGAGACGAGCGGCAAGCCGCCTGGATCTCGGGCCTTCTGCGCTCGGGCGGCTATCAGGTGAGGCGGGCCCCGAAGGGTGATCCGGGACCGTGCCGGCTCTGGATCACCGACGCGATCCCCGAGAACCTGAAGACCGCGGAGCGATTCCTGCACAGCCAGCCCGAGAGCCGAGTGCTGGCGATGGGCGCAGCGGACGATGGCTGGCCGGCCATCGGCGCAACGGTGGTGCCCGAGACCCATCGCTTCCAGGCGATTCGCCAAGCGGTTGCCGAGGCCATGCTCCCGAAGCGAGGATCGTAAGGGAATGAGCGAAGAGCCGACCCGCATTCTCTGCGTCGACGACCATGCGTTCGTGGTGGCTGGTCTCACCGCCCGCCTCGAGTTCGAGCCGGACCTTCGGGTGGTCGGATGGCTGGATCGCGCCGACGACCTGGTGAGAGAGGTCCGGCGGAGCGGCGCCCAGATCGTGGTGCTCGACATCGACATGCCCGGGGCCGATACGTTCGAAGCGCTGGCCGAGCTGAGTGAGCAATGCCCGCAGGTGCGCACGATCCTGCTGAGCGCGTACGTGCGCGATCATTACATCGACAGGGCGTTCGAGGCGGGCGCCTGGGGATACCTCTCCAAGAGCGACTCACCCGACGCGGTGGTCGCCGGGATACGCAGCGTGATGCACGGCGAGCCTTGTTTCGGCGCCGGGGTCGCCTGCCGCTCCCATCCCCACGATCGTCACGCAGTCGGCCGGCACGCGACGACTCGGTCCAAACTCTCGCTCCTCACCGCGCGCGAGCGTCAGATCCTGCGCATGATCGCGCGGGGAATGTCTCGCACCGCCATTGCTCAAGAACTGAACCGCAGCCCCAACACCGTCGACAATCATCGCAAGTCGATCATGAGGAAGCTGGGAATCAGCGATCGCACCGAATTGGTCCGCTACGCCATCGCGGAGGGACTGGTGGAGGTGTGATCGCCGTGCGCGGGACGATGGCCCGCCCACGGTGGCTCCATTCCCGTTCGATGCCGCTGCCAGGCCGAGCGCGGGACGATCTGAACGAATTCCAGCATGCCCCTACCACCGCCAACCCGACCGTCGCCGGCTCCAAGCAACTCGCGCCTCCAGCGGCGACGGCGTCTGTTCGTCGTTCTCGTCGGTGCCATCGGCGTGTTGGCGACGATCAGCGTGTATGAGGCGCTGCGGGTACGCGAGAGTCGAATCAGCGTCGCGCAGTTCCAGTTCGAGGCGGCTGACCGCATCCGGGTAATCGATCGTAAGCTCAGCGCCGATCTGGACGTGATCTACGCCCTGGTTGCGTTCTACGCCGGATCCCAGGCCGTGGACCGCGACGAGTTCGCCGCGTTCACCGCGCCGCTGCTCGCGCGCCATCCGGGTATTCAGGCACTGGAGTGGATCCCGCTGGTTCGAGCCGGCGAACGGGAGCAGCACGAGAGCGACACGCGGCGCGAGGGCTACGCCACCTACCGCATTACCGAGCTCGATTCGCAGAGCGAGCCTCAGCCGGCCGGCGCAAGACCCTCCTGGTGCCCCGCCCACTTCGTCGAGCCCTTCTCCGGCAACGAGCCACTCTTGGGTTTCGATCATGCCTCTTCGGCCGCCTGCCGCGAGACCATGGAGCGGGCGAGAGTGACTGGCAAGGTGTGCGCCACCGGTCAGATCAAGGACGTGGCCGCGGGAGGGGCGGGAGTCGTCCTCTTCGCACCGATCTATCCCAACCAGGAGGACTCGCCGGTGCCAAGGCAGCGACCGGAACTGCTCCGGGGATGGGTCGCGGCGATCCTTCATCTGCAAGATCTGATCGAGGCGGCGGTGCCGGAGCTCAATGCCCTGGGCATCGACCTGGTTCTTCGCGACGAGAGCGCCGACGCTGGCAACGAGCCGCTCTCGGTCCACCGGGCGACGGATGGGACGCCGGTTGAGGCGAGCGACGTTCCGCCGGAGCTGACGGGCGAGCGCCCCAACGAGAACGGGAAGGGAACGATTCGGTACACGGGCCGGCTCGACGTGGGAGGTCGCGAATGGACCGTCACGTGTTCGCCGAGCAGCCGGTATCTGTCCGGCCAAGGCACGCGCTGGCCGATCGGCGCGCTCATCGCGGGTCTGCTGATCACCGGACTCCTTGCCGGGTGGCTGCACCTGCTCGTCGGGCGGACGCGACGGATCGAAGAGCTGGTCGTCAAGCGAACGGCCGAGCGCGATCGCTTCTTCAACATGTCCCTCAACCTGTTGTGCATCGCCGACACGAACGGCTACTTCAAGCGCGTCAACCCCGCGTGGACCCGCGTTCTCGGCTTCTCGGAAGAAGAGCTGATGGCGCGGCCCTTCCTCGACTTCGTGCACCCGGACGATCGAGCCACAACCATCTTGGAGGCGAAGAAGCTGGGCGAGGGACAGGACACGGTGCACTTCGAGAATCGCTACCGCGCCAAGGACGGCAGCTACCACTGGCTCAGTTGGAGCTGCCCCGCGCCGGAACCGGGGGAAACGACCTTGTATGCAGCAGCGCGCGACATCACGAGCCGCAAGCGGGTGGAACGGGCGCTGCAGAAGGCCAAGGACGCGGCCGAAGCGGCCAATCGGGCGAAGACTCAGTTCCTGGCGAACATGAGCCACGAGCTGAGGACCCCGCTCAACGCCATCATGGGCTACAGCTATCTGCTTCAACAGGAAGCGCAAGAAGCGGGGCAGCACCGGTTCCTTCCCGATCTCAAGCGCATCCATGACGCGGGACAGCACCTGCTCAACCTCATCAACGAGGTGCTCGACCTTTCCAAGATCGAGGCAGGGCGCATCGAGCTCGAACCGCAGCAGTTCTCCGTCAAGACGGTGATCGACGAGGTGGCGGGGACGGTGGAGCCGCTGGTGAAGGAGAACGGCAACACGCTGATCATCCACGGCGGGGAGGATCCCGGCACGATCCACGCCGACCTCACCCGCACTCGACAGATTCTCTTCAACCTGCTCTCCAACGCCTGCAAGTTCACGCACGAGGGACGCATCGACATCACGGTGAAGAGAGAAGCGATCGAGGGCAAGGAGTGGGTGCGCTTCGAGATCAGCGACACGGGAATCGGCATGACTCCCAAGCAGCTGAGGATCGTCTTCGACGAGTTCGCTCAGGCCGATGCCTCCACCACCCGCAAGTATGGCGGAACCGGTCTCGGCCTGGCCATCACCAAGAAGTTCTGCGAGCTGATGGGCGGCAAGATCAGCGCGACCAGCGAGATCGACAAGGGTTCGACGTTCACCGTGCTGCTTCCCGCCGAGTCACCGACGATCGATCACCGAAGACCCGAGTCGACATCGCCTCCGGTGAAGAGCGATGAAGATGCGTAATGCGGTTCGCGTGCAGTTGTCACCGCCGGGATTCGAGGCGACAATGCTGCCTGATTTGACGATTGCACGTCATCGGCCCGACCGCTTGGGGGTGGTCCGATTGCGGGAGGTTCCGACAGAGCCGGTGTGCGTGGTGCGCCGCAACTCGTGCGGCGCATCCGGACCGGACCGGTGCGTGCAGTGGGGCGCTTGACATGGTCAGCGAGGCATCGATCCTGATCGTCGAGGACGAACCGCTCAGTCGTGATCTGCTCGTACGGACGCTGGGGGCACGCGGATACTGCGTGGAGACCGCGCACGACGGGCCTGCCTGTTTGAGCCGTCTGGACGGTGATCTACCGGATCTCATCCTGCTCGACGTGGCCATGCCCGACATGAGCGGGCTGGAGGTGCTCGGCTGGATCAGACGTCGAGCGAGTCCGGACCAACTACCGGTGATCCTCGTGTCGGCCAAGGTGGATTCGGAGGACGTGGTGGCCGGATTGGAGGCAGGGGCCAACGACTACGTGTCGAAACCGGTGAACATTCCCGTCCTGCTCGCGCGAATCAGGATGTGTCTCCACATGAAGCGCAGCATCGAGCGCCTGATCGAAGCGGAGCGGCTCCGAGTCACGCTCACGTCGCTGAAAGAAACATGCGATCACCTGAGCGGTCCGCTGGGCGTCATCACCCAGGAGCTCGAAGCGGTCATTGAGCGGACACCGTCGGCACAGACCGGAATGCGAGCGTCTCTCAGCGAAGCGCTGGACTGGTCGCACCGAGTGGGAGAGCTGATCGAGAAGTTCAAGCGGGTGGCCGACTGCCGATCGATGCCCTATACCGAGGGTCTCGGCGGCTTCGTCGCCGCGTCATTGGAAGCCGCCGTGCGGAACGCGCATGGTGACGGATCGGACCTGGATGGACCGAACGATGACGTGGTGATCGCGAAGCGGAGCGGTGCTCGTAGGGTGCATGAAATGCACCGAGAGCAGCGCGGGAATTCAGCGGCGCCGAAAGTTCATCGTGCATTGCATGCACCCTACCCATGTCCGAACACCTCCTCGAGCACCAGGTCACGAACCGCGGTGCACGGGAGCTCCTCCGCGTCCAGCCCCCTCGCGGCGGAGGTGATGAGCACTGGTTGCAGGTCTGGGTCCACGCCCACGCGTCCGTGCGAGCCCCGAACGAGGGACGAATCGAGCGGAATGACGTCCAGCAGCCCGCGGAAACCGAGCGCCTTGCGAAGCAGCTTGCCCGCCAGACGGAGGCGAATGAGCGGTCGAGCCGGGTCGAGAAGGAGCTCGAGCGGGTCGTAGCCCGGCTTGCGGTGGATGTCCACGGTCCGCGCGAAGTCCGGCGCCCTGCGATCGTCGAGCCAGTAGGGATAGCTGAACCAGCGCCCCCGCGCCGCGACGAGCACGAGCTCGCCCGCCCGCGGATGATCCAGACCGAAAGCCGCCTGTTCCTGCCGGTCGAGAACTGCGCTCGACGCCCTTGAGTTCGCGGCAGAGCGACGCAATGCGTTTGACGTGCGGCGCCTTGACGTAGACGTGCGCCACCTGGTGATCGGCCACGGCAAAGGCGTCGCTCGCCCCGGCGTCGAGCAGCTCGCCGCCCATCTCCTCCCGGACCTGCAGCCGCCTGCTTCGCGCAGTCTCCGGTTGATCGGCACGTCCCCGCTCACCGCCTCGATGCCGTACTCGCTGAGGATGATGAGGCGGACATTCCGGGCTTCGAAGAAGTCGATGAGACCACCAACCACCTCGTCGATGTCGCGCAGCGCATCGGCCAGTGCGGGATGGCCGGGACCCAACCTCTGCAGGTCGTAGTCGAGGTGGGGCAGATAGATGAGCGATAGGGTCGGGCGGTGGTGCTCGAACACGATCCGACTTGCTTCCGCGATCCAGCGGCTCGAAACGATCGACGACGCCGGTCCCCAGAAGTTGAAGAGGGGAAACCTGCCCAGCTGCGTCTGAAGCCGCTCGCGCAGCTCGGGCGGCGTGGTGTAGCAGTCGGGGATCTTCCGACCGTCCGCCCGGTAGATCGGCCGCGGCGTCACCGAGACGTCGGCACCGGAATACATGTTGAACCACCAGAACAGGACCGCGCAGGTGAACGAGGGGTCGCGACTGCCGCGCCGTCTCCCAGATCTTCTCGCCGTGAACGAGCCGGTTCGACTGCTTCCAGAAGTGCACCTCCGCGAGATCGCGGTCGTACCACCCGTTGCCGACGATGCCGTGCTCGCGCGGCGGCAGACCGGTCAGCATGCTGCTCTGCACGCTGCAGGTAACGGCCGGCAACATGGGCTTGAGCCGATGCACGCGACCGCGCTCCGCTAGCGCCGCCAGGTGCGGCGTGGACGGACCGATGAGCGATCGGCTCAAGCCAACGACGTTGATGACGGCGGTCGGGTGCATGAAGAAGCGTATGCGAACGAACAGCGATATCCGCGAACGCACCTCACGTTCCCGCAATCCGGCGATGGCCCAGGATCGTGAGCACAAAGCAGCCCGCAGCAATGAGGCCCGGCAGCGGCCGATCGAGCAGCAGCAGGAAGTAGCCGTCGATCAAACAGATGCCGGCCAGCCACGCCATCACTGCCAATCCGATACGCGGCGGCTTGGATCGCAGGTGGCGCAGCGAGAGCACCAGCCACGCCACCACGAGCGCGCCGCCGGCCAGTGCCGCTCCGGACATCGCGGGTCTGATCGCGAGCGCCGGACTGAGCGCCACGATGGGGAGTAGCCACGCCGCAGAGAAACGCGCCGCGCTGAGCCCACCCGACGCCTCGACGCGGGCCACGACGCTCAAGAGCGTTACGTAACCGCCCATCGCGCCCGCAAGCCACGCTGCGGTCGCGATGTGAAGCCCGGGAGACGACGCCGCGGCTGCTGCGGTGAGGTACACGAGGGCCCGGCACGCGCCCATGAGAAGGACCGACGCCGACGTCCGGTGGTGAACGACGTCGTAGAGCACGATGCAGCCCGCCAGGGCCAAGCCGAAGACGAGGGCACCGAACCCAAGCCAGGCGATCGTGCCCACGCCCAGCGTCAGGCAGATCCCGGTGAACCAGGCCGCGCCGCGCCGTGTCACGACACCGCTCGGGATGGGGCGGTGGGGCGCTCGGTTCGGTCGATCTCCGCATCGAGCAGGTCGTTGAGCCCCATTCCCGCGACGTAGAGCAGCGAGACGGCCGCGATCATCGCGAGCATCACCGTCCCGTCGAGTGGCCCTCGATCGCTGCCGGCCGCGACGCCGACGAGCGCGTTGGTGACGCACGTCGGAAGGTTGGAGATGCGGGCCAGGCGCGCGTATCCCGCGATGGTGCGCCGATCGACGGTCACGCGAAGAACTCCGGCGCGACGTGATCGCGCAGCCAGCGCAGCTCGCGGGCGATTCCCGCGGCCAATTCGCCGCCGTACATCGCCGCGGGAAGGACCGACCAGGCGTAGGTCTCGACTTCGTAATGGTGCACGTCGAGGCGGGGGCCAAGCAGCTCGAGGCACCGCGTGATCTCCGAGCGCGTCGTCTGCAGGAGGCCGAGGTCCTTCGCGAATATCGGTACGTGGAAATGCACGCGCCAGTGACCGCAGGGGATTCCCGGCGGCGCTGCTGACTGCAGCGCCAGCGGCAGGTCCGGGTAGAAGCGATCCGCTCTGCGCTCAGCCTCGAGCCGTATGACGGTCTGGTGAAGGTATCGAGGCTCCGCGAACCCGCGCAGCTGCTCGAGGGCCTTGTGGCGCTGCCCGGGCGAGAGACCATCGAACCTCGCCTCGACCGCGCTGGAGATCTGCACCTTGCCGATGGAGAGACCCGCCGCGTCGTAGCGCCGCAGGATGTCTTCCTGATCTTCGAACATGACCGCGGCGTGACAGACGTCATGGCAGACCCGCAGATGCCGGAGCAGTGTGGTTCGGTCCTCGAGCGGCAGAAGCCACCGCTCGAAGAACTCGACGACATCCGCGCTTCGCTCGAGCAGACAACCGGGCTCGGGCTCCAGGTCGAGGTGAATGAGCGGGCCGCCCTGCTTAGCGAGAGCAGCCATCGCCTCGACCGCTTTCAGGATCTGCTGCGCCGCGGCTTCCTGGACGGCGTCCGCCCGGACGCTGGGCCGCCAGCCGATCGGGAGGGTGGAGATGCTCCCCTCGCCGCCCGCAGGCAGCAGCTCCGCGAGCATGCGCACGAGGTCGAGGGTGTACGCGAGGCGATCGGGGTGTCCCCAGTGCGGCTCGTAGACCAGATGCTTCACGACCGGGCGGTGAAAGTCACCGAAGGGAAATCCGTTGAGCGTGAACACCTCGAGCCCCTGCTCGCACAGCCAGCGAGCAAATGCGCCGGTTCCGTTCGTGGAGAGAAGCTCGCGCACGGCGCGAGCCGAGAGCCAGAGTCCGACTCCGAGCGGTTCATTCGGCGCGAGGTCTCGCTTGACCGCCAGGGCGTGCCGTTCCAGGTTGGCCCGCGTCTCGACGAGTGATTCTCCCGCGTGCACGTTCGTGCAGTAGGCGAGCCGGCGCGGTGATCGCTCCCGGGCGCCCTGGCGGTCATCCATCGATCGCGAACTTGTCACACTGGCTCAGGAAGCGATGGGGGTTGTCGAAGGAGATCTTCTGAATCGTGTCCAACCCGTGCCCGCGCCGGGCCATCTCCTGCCTCGCCTTGGGCACGGCCAGCGGGTCGCTGTGCCCCCAGTCACCGGCCGAGTTGATCCAGATCCGCTCCTGTCCGTACATCTCGATGATGTCCGCCGCTCGCTGCGGCGTGCACTTGGTTTCGGGATAGAGGGTCATGCCCGCCCAGAAGCCGCCGTCGAGAACGATCTGCACGGTGTGCTCTTCTACGTGATCGATGAGCACACGCCCGGGATCGATGCGCCCGTTGTTGCGGATCGCGTCGATGATGAGCCGGGTTCCCTTGAGCTTGTCTTCGAGGTGGGGGGTGTGCACGAGCACGAGTTGATCGTGCGCGGCGGCAATCTCGAGGTGCTCTTCGAAGATGACCAGCTCGTTGCGGCTGTTCTTGTTGAGACCGATCTCCCCGATGCCGAGCACGGTGGGGCGCGACAGGAACGAGGGGATCATCGCCATCACCTCGCGGGCGAAGTGAGCGTCCTCCGCCTCCTTGGGATTGATGCACAACCACGTGAAGTGACGGATGCCGTACTGGGCGGCGCGCCGGGGCTCGAACTCGGTCAGCTGGCGGAAGTAGTCGTGGAATCCCTCTGCCGAGCTGCGGTCGAACCCGGCCCAGAACGCTGGTTCGGTGACGGCCACACAGCCGGCAAGGGCCATCCGCTCATAGTCGTCGGTGGTTCGCGAGACCATGTGGATGTGCGGGTCGATGTAGCTCACCTCGCGCCGCCTCCGCACCCGCCACGGTCGCCGGGCCACGCGCCGAGTGCGCCCTTGAGCCCGCCGGCGGAGGGAATGGGTTCGGTCGTCGGGTCGCTGAAGACCTCGAGCACGCGCCGCGCCGCGCGGGTTGTCCGTCGAGCAGGACTTCGAGCGCCTGGCGCAGCGCGACGAGACGGAAATCCTCGGTGTCAACGGCGGCGTCGGCGCCTGCTCGGTCGACCCGGTCGAGGAACGCCGCGATGTCGAGCAGTTTGGCGCGGTGCTCCAAGAAGTAGCGATCGACCACTTGGGAGCGCACCAGTGGACAGGACGACGTGGGGGAGGTCATGGGGGCGATTGTAGGGAGTGTTGGAGGGATGCGGTGCAAACGCGATTGGGGGTGCCGTGGGGGGTGCGCGAACGCGGCTGGGCGCTCCGGGGGTTGCGGACGGGCGCCGCATCCTGCGGCTCCGTCCTGGTTGGTCTGAGGTTGGGGGCGCGGCTTGAGGTCTTGTTGTAGCGTCGCCGCATCCATGCGGCTCGACCATCGTCGGTCTGGCGTTGCTCATACGCGCCCGCTTCCTGCGGGCTTCCCTGTGGCTGGTCTGGCGGTGGCCGTTTCTATCTATGTGCGGCCCGTCCGGGCCGCAGAGGCTTTGCATCGCCGGCGGCATCCTGCCGCCTCGGTTCTCGCTGCGTACCACCACCCGGTCGGCGGCGTCCTGCCGCCGACCTTCAGTGCCGGATGGGAACGGGTTGCGCTACGGGCTAGCGCTTGGTGTTGTCGAGAAGTGCGCGGCTGACGCCTGTTCTTGTCGAGGGCTTGCGCGAACATGGTAACGATGTTCCGGGGGTTGCGAACTGGCGCCGCATCCATGCGGCTTGGTCCTGGTTGGTCTCAGGTTGGGTGCGCGGCTTGAGGTCTTGTTACAGCGCCGCCGCATCCATGCGGCTCGACCATCGCCGGTCCGGCGTGGCTCATACGCGCCCGCTTCCTGCGGGCTGCCCTGGGACCGGTCCGGCGGTGGTTGTTTCCATCTATGTGCGGCCCGTCCGGGCCGCAGAGGCTTTGCATCGCCGGCGGCATCCTGCCGCCTCGGTTCTCGCTGCGTACCACCACCCGGTCGGCGGCGTCCTGCCGCCGATCTTCAGTGCCGGATGGGAACGGGTTGCGCTACGGGCTAGCGCTTGGTGTTGTCGAGAAGTGCGCGGCTGACGCCTGTTCTTGTCGAGGGCTTGCGCGAACATGGTAACGCTGTTCCGGGGGTTGCGCACTGGCGCCGCATCCATGCGGCTTGGTCCTGGTTGGTCTCAGGTTGGGTGCGCGGCTTGAGGTCTTGTTACAGCGCCGCCGCATCCATGCGGCTCGACCATCGCCGGTCCAACGTTGCTCATACGCGCCCGCTTCCTGCGGGCTCCCCTGTGGCTGTTCTCGCGATGGTCGCTTCCATTTATGTGCGGCCCATCCGGGCCGCAGAAACTTTGCAATCACCGGCGGCATCCATGCCGCCTCGGTTCTCGCTGCGAACACCACACGGCCGACGGCATCCATGCCGTCGGCCTTCAGTGCCGGATGGGAACGGCCTGTGCTGCAAGAGGCGCCGTTGGCGTTCGCTTGCGCGATGCCTCCATTGACTCCGGCCGCGCAGCCGTCGGCAGGTCAAGCTCCCGCGGCAGGACGCCGCGGGAGCGTTGGTGTTTGCGCGTGACGCGAGCCGGCATGGATGCCGGCGGGTTTGCAAAGCCCGCGGGCCGGAGGCCCGCCATGACCAAGCCCAACCCACGCCGGAACTTCCACTGGTGAGCCGGCAGGATTGCCGGCGGGTCTGAGCAACGCCGGACCGGCGAGGGTCGAGCCGCAGGAGGCGGCGACGTCACAACAACAACTCAAGCCGCGCACCAACCCAAAGAACTTCTCAAAACCAGCCGCATGGATGCGGCGACGGCCCCGCAACCCACCGAACTTCCCACGCGCCTTCGCGCACCTGCGCCGCGCCAAGAAACTACGCACTCCACCGCGCCAACCGCTCGACCGCCCGCGCCACCAGCGCTCCGTCCATCTCGTGCACGTCGACCGGCTCGCCGATGTCGCGAAGGAGGACGATCGTCAGTTCTCCTCCCAGGTGCTCCCGAAATTCATTGAGACCCTCCAACAACACGGAGGACTCCGCCATGACTGGATGGTGCAAATCGAATCCCAGCTCGTGCAAGCAGCGCAGGATCGACTCCGCAGTCGCCTCGCTCAACAGCCCGAGCAGCGAGGAATACACCACGTCGAGGGCCACGCCGATCGCCACCGACTCGCCGTGACGCAACGAGAAGCCGGTCATCTGTTCGAGCTTGTGGGCAGACCAGTGTCCGAAATCGAGCGGCCGCGACTCGGTCAGCTCGAACGGGTCACCGCGGGCGACGATGTGCTGAAGATGGAGCTCCGCCGAACGCCGGATGATGGGATCGGTCACCGTTTCGTCCCGGGCGACGACACGGCCCGCTTCCCGCGCCACCAGGTGGAAGAGCGCCGCGTCCTTGATGAGGCCGACCTTGATCGCCTCGCTGAAGCCGCAGCGGAAATCCGCATCCGACAGCGTGCGCAGCAGGCCGCGGTCGTTGATGACCGCCCAGGGCGTAGCAAAGGTGCCCAGGAAGTTCTTCTTGCCGAAGGCATTGATGCCGTTCTTGACGCCGAGCCCCCCGTCCGCCTGGGCCAGCGTCGTGCTCGGAAGGCGAATGAGCCGGACCCCGCGGTGGGCCGTCGCGGCGGCGAAACCCACCGCGTCGAGCACCGCCCCACCGCCGATCGCCACGACGAACGACTGCCGGCACAGACCCGCGTCGTGGATCGCCTCGATGGCCAACTCGTAGACCGACCGATCGTTCTTCGCCGCCTCGCCGCCGGACACGGTGTTGATCGATCCGGCCAGCACGAGACGATCGCGGTGGGCTTGTGCGTAGAGCACCACCTGTTCGGCGAGATCGGGCCACGCTTCGGCGCAGCCGCGGTCGACGAAGACGAGCAGCCGGTTCGGACCCCGACTCGTGACCGGCAGCACGTCGCGGAGGACGGGATTGTCCACGCGAAAGGCGTCTTCAGTGAACCGCAGGCGGTGGACCAGGTCGACGGCGAACGGGGCGTCGAGGCCTGATGCGCTCGGACGCCCCGCGCCGGCGAGGGACGAGCGGGACTCGGTAAATGGATTCGTGCTCTCGGCCAAGGCGTCTCGCTCGCAACACGGGCTGGCGAATGGGGCGACCGGCCCCTCGCCGGCAGTACCGTAGGATGGTCACAGCCGATTCCCGCGAGGAATGGAGCAGAATCATCTAGCCCGGATTTCTCACCAACATCGTCGCGAGGGTGCGTAGAACGTTCGCTGGCAAGGAGATGAGGCCATCGAGGCGGAGACGGCTTGTTATGCCTTCGACGCCTCGATGTGTCGAAAGCGACGCCGCCAGCGGGCGTTCTACGCAGCCGCAGCAGATGGTGGTGAGAAATCCGGGCTAGTCGAACGGCGGCGTGGCGAAGGTGGGAAGATCGCTCCATTGACTCAGGTCGATGGCCGCTCGTCCCGTCACGGCCCGCCATGGCGTGGCATTCGCCGGAGCGACCTCGAACCCCGCACCACCGCCGTGCGTCCGGGAGCAGCCCAGCAACACGACCGAGCCTGGTGCTTCGGGCAGCCAGGAGTCCGGAAGCACGATGCGGCAGTACCACCGATCGGCAAAGGACCGCCGGCTCACCTCGGGGGTTCCCGGGCGTCCACCCCGGTACTCGTACGAGCCGCTCTCCGGAACGACCACGTAGATGGTGTCGTCGCTGGCACTGATGGACGGATCGACCTCGGGCCCCAGGATCAGCGTGACGGCCTCGATGCCGACGGTCGTGGCTTCGTCATCGGGCGCGCTGGGCAGGCGGATCGGTGCGGCCACGGGCGAAACACGTTCGCCTTCCGGACGCCGACATTCGAAGAACACCTCCCATTGGCCGCCGCGCCGGCGCAGGTGAACGAAGGTGGCCATCGCATCGGGCACCGGGCGCGGCTGTCCCGCCTCCACCTCGGCGAGGGTCATCGAGGGGTGGAGTCGATGCACGAACGCGGCGGGCGGCGCGGCGGGCGCATACGGCGTTCCGAGCGAGAGCTGATACCGTCGCTTCGCCACCTCGATCTGGAGGACGTCGGATCGCGCCGCAGGGGCGTGGAGCAACTGCGATGCGCCGACCTCGAGCAAAGGTCGATCGACGGTGACCGGCGTGAGCGCCCGCGGAAGCAGCTCGACGGCGATGGGGATCTCATCCCCGCCGGGCCAGGTGAGCCGCGCGATCAGCGTCTCGTTCGTGCGATTGACGACCGCCAGCTCGACGCGCTCGCCGCCCGCCGACTCCAGCCAGATCAAGACGGGATCGATGCCGTCCAGCCAGAACTGCACCGACTCGCGCAGGCGCTGCCCCCGCAGATTCTGATCGAGCAAGACGGCCAGAAGATCCGACGTGCGCGTCGGCGCCGCCACCCAGGTGGCGAAGGTGATGGCCCGATCGCTCCCGACGCTCGTGAGCACCTGGCGACAGCGCTCGGCCAGCGGCGGGTCCTCCGCGGCCAGCCGTTCGAGGCCGAGGCGCCAGAGATCGGCGTAGTGCTCGGCGATGAGCGATCCGAGCTCCCCGTACGAGTCGGTCGGCGGCGTCTCCGATCCCAAACGCTCGGCCAGGAGCGCCCAGCGCCAGTAGGCGAAAGGTGATTCGGGATCCGGGCGGTCGGGACGGAACTCGAGTTCGAGCGGGACGTTGTGGGGAGGCCCTGGTGCGGCTGGAGCGTCCACCCAGACCGGCTCGATCGTCTGGCGACCCAGTGCGATCCGCCCGCGACCATTCTCGGGCAGCCGCACGAGCAGGTTCGCCGCCCCGGCCTGCCCCTCCGGTGGCTCGGCGTGGACGAGGAGCTGACGCGGATCATCGGTCCAGCCTCGCTCCGCCGGCAAGGGACCAGGCATCAGCCACACGATCCGCCCCGGCAAGGTTCGACCATCTTCGAGGATGAGATCGAGCGACAGCGGCCACTGCGCGCCGTTGCTCGGTCCCTGGATCGGCACCATCATCACGCCGCCGCGAATGGCGAGCGGTCGCTTCACGGCAATCTCGATCGGCTGGCCGGCAGCGGTGCGAGGCTGACCCGCCAGGAGCGCCGACGCCATCGCGCCGCCCAGCGCCATCCATGGGACGGCGATTGCACGACGCCGCCGTTGGTTTCCGCAATGCTCGGACATCCTGATCATGCTCGGTCCACCCGGCTGCGCGCCCACGCGTGCCCCGTCCTACCTTCCGGCGTGAAGGGTGGCGCGGATCCATTCATTTGCCGTTGGCGGTCGGTCAACGCACGACCGCACGGCGGCGCTCGATCCGCTCGCAGACCTCCTCGATCGTCTTGTCCAGGTCCCGGTTGACGATCAGCTCGTCGTAGATCCCGCTGGATCGGGCGAGCTCGATCTCCCGCTTGGCCTCCGCAAACCGTCGCTGGATGATCGATTCGTCTTCGCGGCCGCGAGTCCGCAGGCGCCGCAACAGCTCTTCATCGCTCGGGGCCAGGACGAAGAGCATCATCGCCTCGGGGAGGGAGTGCCGGATCTGCATCGCCCCCTGGACGTCGATGTCGAGAATGAGCAGTTCGCCGCGTTCGAGGGCCGCGTCGACCGGCGCGGGGCGTGCCGTACCAATCCTTCCCGAAGACGTGGGCGTGCTCGAGGAACTCGTCGCGCTCGATCATTTGCTGGAATTGCGCCGGACTCAGGAAGAAGTAGTCCCGTCCTTCGACCTCCCCTTCGGCGCGACGCCGGGTCGTTGCCGACACGCTGAAGCTGGCTCCCAATCGAGCGGTCACCTCCCGGATGATGCTCGTCTTGCCGACGCCGGAGGGGCCGGAGATCACCAGCAGCAGTCCTCCCGACCGCTCCGGTGATTTCGATTGGGCTCGGCGATACGGTTTGGAGCCGCCGTTCATACCGGAGCAGTGTAACGCGAAACGGCCCACGTACACTCCGAGACGCCGCGCCATGACGAACGCAATCCAACTCTTCTACGACGAGATGATGCTGGCCCACGACGCCGGGCCCGGTCACCCGGAGCGCCCCGAACGGCTGACGAGCATCCGCAGCGCGCTGCGTGCCGCGTCTGATCTCCGCGACGTCACCTGGGTGACTCCCGAGCCCGCCAGCCGCCAACAGATCCTGGCCGTGCACGCCGAAGCGCACCTCGATCTGCTGCTCTCGATTTGCGGCCGTTCCCACCGCTTCGACGCGGACACGTGCGCTTCGTCGGCGACGGTGGAGGCCGCGCTGCTCGCCGCGGGAGCTGCGGTCCAGGCGGCGGACGCGGTCTTCGAAGGGCTGCGCTGCCAACGCCTTGGCGCTGGTGAGGCCGCCTGGCCACCACGCCGAGCCCGCCCGCGCGATGGGGTTCTGCTATCTCAACAACATCGCGATCGCCGCCGCACACGCCCGCGCGGCCCTGGGCTGCGAGCGGGTGCTCATCGTCGACTTCGATCTGCACCACGGCAATGGCACGCAGACCATCTTCTTCGACCGGCCGGACGTGCTGTTCTTCAGCAGCCACCAGTGGCCCGAGTACCCCGGCACCGGCGCCGCCGGCGAGGTCGGCAGCGGCGCCGGCAAGGGCTTCACGGTCAATGTTCCGCTGCCGGCCGGCTGCGATGACCGGGACTTCGCTGCCGTCTATCAGCAGCTGCTGCTCCCGATCGCCGACCTCTACCGGCCGCAGCTGGTCCTCGTCTCGGCCGGCTTCGATGCGCACCTCCGCGATCCCCTGGGACGCATGCGTCTGACCGAAGCGGGTTTCGTGATCCTGCTCGACCTCGTCCGGCAGGTGGCACTTCGCCACGCCGGAGGGCGTCTCGCCCTCGTCCTCGAAGGCGGATACGACCTGACCGGCCTGGCCGCGAGCGTCGTGGCGTGCGTCCGATCGCTGGGCGCACCGCCGCGACTCATCCCCGCCGAGGAGCCCGGCCCAGCGGCGGCGCAAGTGATCCAACAGGTGCGGGCGATCCAGCGACCGTACTGGAACACGCTGTGAGAAGCTCAGTTCAAGGAAGACCGTCTGACGCTCGTCCGGACCGACCGCGGAGGGCCGCGGAGGGGGACCGGTGACCAGCTCGTCGTTGATCGAGCTTCGGGTTTCGGGCGAAGTCGGAATTCGATCAGATCGCGTCTCCCTCCTCCGCGCTCCTCCGCGGCCCTCCGTGGTGAAGCGCGGAATCTCTCGCGCCGTCTTTCATCTGACAGCCATGGTGCCGCTGGACCTCGGCGCTAGCCCGCACTTCTCACCAACATCGTCGCGAGGGTGCGTAGACCGTTCGCTGGCAAGGAGATGAGACCATCGAGGCGGAGACGGCTTGTCATGCCTTCGACGCCTCGATGGGTCGAAAGCGACGCCGCCAGCGGGCGGTCTACGCGACCGCAGCAGATGGTGGTGAGACGTGCGGGCTAGAATCGCCTCGTGACACTCTCCAAGATCGCCATCGTCGGACGGCCCAACGTCGGGAAGTCGAGCTTGCTCAACCGGCTCGTGCGCGAGCGGATCTCCATCGTCGATCCGACGCCCGGGGTCACTCGGGACCGCGTTTCGGCGCTGCTCATCCTGGATCCGCCCCGCCATGCCCCCGACCACCCTTCGAAGTTCGTCGAGATCGTCGATACCGGCGGGTACGGGGTCTACACCGCGGAAGGCAAGCAGCTCAACGAGATCGGCGCCGACCTTGGGGCGCTGACGGCCGAGATCGAAAGTCAGATCGCCACGGCCATCGAGCAATCGCAGCTCATCTTGCTGGTGATCGATGCCCAGGTCGGCGTGACGAGCCTGGACGAGACGGTGGCCCGGATCCTACGGCAGCGCGGCGCCACGGACCGGGTGATCCCGGTGGCCAACAAGGTCGACGGCGAGAGCTGGATGGCCCACGGCGCCGAGGTCGCTCGACTCGGCTTCGGGCCGCCGGTCTGCGTGTCGGCGACCAACGGATTCGGGGAGCGACACCTTCTGGAAACGCTCTACGAGCGGGCGGGCGAGAGCCGCGGCGAGGCGGAGGGGGAGCCGGAGGTCAAGATCGCCATCGTCGGCAAGCGAAATGCGGGGAAGTCCACGCTGATCAACGCCCTGGCCGGAGAGCCGAGGGTGATCGTCTCCGAGATTGCCGGCACGACGCGAGACGCCATCGACGTCCGCTTCGAGATCGAGGGGCACCGCATGCTCGCCATCGATACGGCAGGAGTACGCAAGCGCAAGAGCTACGCGGACAGCGTCGAGTATTACGCCGCCGAGCGCATGCTGCAGGCGGTTCGCCGGGCCGACGTGGTGATGCTGCTCATCGATGCCACCGAAGAGGTCTCCCAGGTCGATCAGAAGTTGACCCAGGCCCTCCAGGACCTCTTCAAGCCCACGGTGATCGTGGTCAACAAGTGGGACCTGGTCGACGCAAACAAGACGCCTCCCGAAGCGTACCTCGACTATCTCACCGAGCAGCTGCGCGGGCTCGACTATGCCCCCATCGTCTTCATCAGCGCCGCTCGCACCGAAGGACTTCGGGACCTGGTGGCGATGGCGTTCAATCTCTACCAGCAGGCCGGCCACCGAGTGGGAACCGGCGAGCTGAACCGGGTCGTCGAGGAGATTCTGCAGCGGCGCGGGCCCTCGTCTCGGCTCGGTACGCAGGCGAAGCTCCTCTTCGCGACGCAGGTCAGCACGCACCCGCCGACCATCGTCCTGGTGGTCAACGATCCGAAGATCTTCCACGGTCAATACGAGCGATACCTGCTCAACCGCCTCCGCGACGAGTTGCCCTTCAGCGAGGTGCCCATCCGGCTCTTGTTCCGCAAGCGGAAGCGCATCGACCTGGAGACGCTCAAGCAGCATGGTCGCCAGGCCGACGCCCTCGAGCGTAGCTGAAGCGCTGATGCGGGGGATACGGACCGGCCACCGCAGTTTCCTTCGCCCGCGGGCTCCACATTCAGTTCCGCCTGCTCTACCATGAGCCGATTGCTCGCGTCTGCAACCGGCTTCCGCGGTCAGGAGGGAGCCGGCTCCATAGAACCCCCTGACGACAGACCGAGTTCCTCGACCGACCCGCTTCCATGCGAGCGGTCGGCCAGACGCGCGAGTTTCTCTCATGTCGATTACGCCCCTGCCCGTCTTCGAAGCGGATGCCGATCCCCGTCACCGTGACGCGCTGACCGATCAAGAGATCTACCAGCGCCTCGAGCCGCCCAAGAGCATCGTGGTGCGCTTCGGCTATCTCAAGCTCATCGGCGAATACAAGTACGACGGCGACGCGCGACCCGGCTGCGGAACCAAGCTCGTGTCCCGAACGCACCGCGGCACGGAGCTGGTGGACATGCTCACCACGACGTGCGAGAACGCCGGATGCAGCAAGTCGGTGAGCCGGCGGGAGATGCTGGAGTACATCGAGAACTCCGGCGGGAAGGACTACCCGTTCTACACGAACGGCCGGATCCTGCGGGTGGCCACCGTCGAGGACCTGAACAGGCAGGCGGAGCTCAACAGCGAAAAGCCCCGCTACATCAAGGAGATCAAGCAGCTGATCGCCGAGGCGCGGCCTCGACATGAAGCTCGTCGAGGTCGAGCCCATCCTGGGCGGCGAGGTGCTCACGCTGTACTACATGTCCGAGCAGCGGATCGACTTTCGCGAGATGGTCAAGCAGCTGGCCGGCACGTTTCGCACGCGCATCGAGATGCGGCAGGTGGGCGCTCGCGACGAGGCTCGCCTGGTCGCTGATTACGAGCGGTGCGGCCAGCACTGCTGCTGCCAGAACTTCCTGAAGGTGCTCAAGCCGGTCTCGATGAGATCGGCCAAGGTGCAGAAGGCAACGCTCGACCCGCTCAAGATCTCCGGTCGCTGCGGCCGTCTGATGTGCTGCCTGCGCTACGAGGACCAGACGTACAAGGAGCTCAAGGCCAAACTACCCCCGCGCAACAAGCGCGTCGGCACGAGCGAGGGACCTGGGAAGGTCGTCGATTCCAGGATCCTCGTGCAGCTGGTGTTGGTGCGACT
This sequence comes from uncultured Planctomycetota bacterium, assembly GCA_963697235.1. Classification (GTDB taxonomy): domain Bacteria; phylum Planctomycetota; class Phycisphaerae; order Phycisphaerales; family SM1A02; genus CAVONJ01. Next base: position 67,012 of record CAVONJ010000009.1, on the reverse strand, counting down.
CGAGTCAGATGGGCGGGAGATCGCCGTCCCCGTCGAAGAGCTGATGGATCCAGACAGCTGCCCCCGACCCGATCTGGAGCCCGCGCCGGCCCGTCTTCCCGATCCGCTGCGCGGCATGTCTCCGGACAAGGTCGCCCGGCGAGTGGGCGAAGAGGACGGAGGGGATGAGACGGCGGCGCCGAAGGAGGGGTCGGAGAGGCCCAAGCGTGGACGGCGCAAGCGGCGCCGCGGCAAGGGCCAGCAGCAGGATGCCTTCCGGGAGAAAGCGCAGCGGGCAGAAGCCCAGGAGAAGGCCGGCCCGCGGGCTCCGGCGGAACCGGGCGGCGGCGCACCCAAGTCGAAGCGGCGGCGCCGACGGCGCAAGCGTCGACCCGGTTCGGAGTCAGGATCGGGCGAAGGCGAGTGACGCGCGGTGGCCGTCGAGCGCGCCCATCCCGGGAAGAAACCGTCTACCATCCCCGACATGGCCTCCCCGCCCGCCCCTGTCGGCGCCAGCACGGTGCGCCACGAGAACACGGTCATCGAGAGCCTGCAGTCGCTCATCGTCGCGTTCGTTCTGGCGATGACCTTCCGGGGGTTCGTGACCGAAGGATTCGTGATTCCCACCGGGTCCATGGCGCCGACCTTGCTCGGCCAGCACGTGCTGCTCCACTCCCCGCAGACCGGTGACCGCTTCCCGGTCGGCATCGACGCAAACGGCAATACACCCTCGCTCGCGAGAATACCTGACCCGATGCTCGGGCCAGGCTTCCCCGGGTCCGGCGTCACGCAAGGAGAGGTGCGGCCGCGCATGGGCGATCGGATTCTCGTGCTCAAGTGCCTCTATCCCTTCTTCCCGCCGCACCGATTCGACGTCGTGGTCTTCAAGAACCCCACCGACCCCGACGGCAAGTCGGCCAACTACATCAAGCGCCTGATCGGTCTGCCGAACGAAAAACTCCTGCTGCTCGATGGCGATGTCTTCGCGGCTCCGAACCAGGACGGAACGACGCTGGCTGATTACCGCATCCAGCGAAAGCCGGCGCACGTTCAGTTGGCGGTCTGGCAGGCGGTGGACGACAGCGACTATGTGCCGATTCAGCCCGACCGCCTCCCCCGACCCTACGCCGGACCACCGTGGCAGGGCGCGGGCTGGGACACCAGCGGCCGTGCCTACCACACCGAAAGCATCGAGCCGACCACGCTTCGATGGGACAGCGACATCCGCATGCTCGATGACTGGACGAGCTACGACTCGCTGGGCGGCCAAAGCCGCAAGTTGTTCCCGGTTTCAGATCTGCGGGTTCGAGCGGGCATCGAGGCCGATCGCTTCGAGTCGATGGAGAGCACGTTCCAGATCACCTGCCGGAGCCACGTCCTTCAGTTCGTGATCTCGGGGGGGCCAGCGGGGCAGGGCACCGCACAGGTGCGAATGCGCCCCGAAGCGGAGCCGGCCGACGCGTGGTCCGCCACCGTCTCGGCAACCTTCGATCTCCCCGACGACGGAGGCATCCTCGACGTCGAGTTCTGGCACGTCGACCAGAACTTGTCGCTGCTCGTGAATGGTGATCGCATCGCCTCGCTCGACTACGACTGGTCGGCCGAACAGCGATTGAAGTACGACACTGGCATCGATCAACTCGTGGATGCGGACAAGGTCGCCAGCCGCGGATTGCCGCTCCCCAAGCTGGAGTGGCGATTCCGCGGATCCCCGATCACGCTGCACCGTGTGGCGACCTCCCGTGACCTCTACTACCGAACGGGGGTGATCGACCGCAAGGCCTCGGAGAATCCGACCTCGCGGGGCTTCGAGAAGTTGGTCGAGTACGGCACGCCCGCCATCGCCACCGCGCCGAGCAAACCCGCGGTGCTGGGACCCGACCACTATTTCATGCTGGGCGACAACAGCCAGGCCTCGCTCGATGGCCGGCTCTGGGGCAACCCGCATCCCCTCGTCGCCGAGCAGGTCGATCCGACGCCATTCGTGGTCCACCGGAGCCTGCTCATCGGCAAGGCGTGGGTCGTGTACTTCCCGGCGCCCTTTCGCATCAGCGAGAACGGCGTGCCGGTCGTTCCCGACTTCGGGCGGCTTCGGTTCATTCGGTAGCCGGGCGAACGAGTGGATTGGCTTTCCTACATCGTCGCCGGGCTCTTCTTCCTGTGCGGAGCGGGCTGCGTGGTCCTGGTGGCGCTGCAGCTTCCCGGGATCTGGATCATGCTGGCGCTGGCGGGACTGATCGAGTACCTCGACCGCTTCTATCTCGCCGATCCGCGCGAATGGACCTTCGGCTGGCAGATCCTCGTTGCCGCGGTGGTCCTGGCTGCGGTCAGCGAGCTCATCGAGTTCTTCGCCGGGGTCCTGGGGGCGCGGCACGGCGGCGCGAGCACGCGAGGCATGGTCGGCGCGCTGATCGGCGGCATTGCGGGCATCTTCGTCTTCACGCCGCTCTTCTTCTTCCTGCCGATCTTCGGGTCGCTGCTGGGGGCCATACTCGGCACGTTCGTGGGGGCGGTCCTTGGCGAACTGACGGCGGAGCAGCGATCGCTGCGCAGCTCGATGAAGCCAGCCCTCGGCGCCACCATCGGCCGCGTTGTGGGCACCACGAGCAAGGTCGGCATCGCCATCGTGCTCTGGCTGGTGCTTTCGATCACCGCCTTCTGGCGGTAGCCCGCACTTCTCACCACCATCTGCTGCGGCTGTGTAGACCGCCCGCTGACGGCGTCGCTTTCGACACATCGAGGCGTCGAAGGCATGACAAGCCGTCTCCGCCTCGATGGCCTCATCTCCTTGCCAGCGAACGGTCTACCCACCCTCGCGACGATGTTGGTGAGAAATGCGGGCTAGCGCCGAACGGCGACCGCGATCAGGCGGGCGAGCGAATCCGTGCCTGCGCTGGACGAGTGGACCGTGACCGTCTCGCCGTCGAGGATTCTCATGGTTTCCTTGTAAGCGGGCGCAGTGCAATCGTGCGACCAAGTGAATGTGCCGGTCGACGCCCCATCTTGGTCCGGCACCGCATTTGAACTAGCGAAATGACAGGAGCATCACCATGCATTCCACAACTGCATGCGCCGTAGCTGCAATTGCACTTCAGGTCGGTTCCGCCGCGGCGCTTGGTACGGGCTGGCCGCTCTACGCTCATGATCAACACAATTCGAACTACGCACCGACCGAAGCGCGTGAACACCCTTAACGTCAAGTATCTGCGGAGCGCGTGGGAGACGTTCAACGACGACACGCTCGTCGCAGATCCGGCGCCGAGCGGGTTTGCACTGGAATCGGCGCTGGGGCTGGTCTTCCCCTCGCCGGTCGTCGGCGTCATCGGCTCACCGATCGTTCGCGACGGAACCATCTATTGCGTGGACGCGCTGGGGACGGTCTTCGCCCGCGATGCGAGGACGGGGCTCATCCTCGATCCCTCAAAGCACTGGACCACGACGCTCGTCGATCCGGACTTCGCTGCCGGGATCCGCCGATACGCCCGAGAACTGTACTACACCGCGCCGATCGTCACCGACGAACATGTCTGGCTGATCGGGTCGGTGTACGGCCAGGTTCATCTCCTTCAGAGCGCAGGCGGCGGGGAGGTCGACCTGGACCCTTCGACGCCGGAAGTCGATCCGCTCGTCCTCGTTCCTGACCGGCCGGTCTCCTCGGTGCTCGGCGATCCCGTGATCGTCGTCGACGATGACCGCACGGTCCTGGTCGTCAGCGTCAACGTGATCGTGAACGATGCGGTCTTCGGCGATGGCGAGACCGGTCTGGTCATCGCCTACGACGTCACCGACCCCGCTCACCCCGTCGAGGCGTGGCGGACGCCCACGATCGATCCCGATCCCGTCACCGGGAAGCCCTTCGGCACGGGCGTCTCGGCCGGCTCGGGACTGGCGATCGATCTGGAGCGCGGGTACGTGATCGGCGGAACCGGACAGAACACCTCCGCCCCGTATCGGGGCTATCCCGATTCTTCCCTGGCGCCGCAGGGGTACGTCGATCGCAGCGATTCGATCTTTGCGATCGATCTCGAGACCGGCGCTTCGTCTGGACGAATCAACTCCACTCGGGTGACGTCTTCGACCTCAACGAACCGGTCGGCACTGGCCCGAACGGGCCGTACGGACCGCGCGACGCGGACGTACTCGCTCCTCCGGTGCTCTTCTCGGCCCGCGTGCCGCGGCCGAAAACGCGATCTCGTGGCGGCCGGCAGCAAGGGCGGCCTCTTCCGCGTCGTGGATCGCGACACCGGCGAGACGGTGTGGCAGCGTCGGATCAGCAAGCGGACGGGCATCGGCGGGATCCAGGGCGGCGCCGCGGTCGCCGACGGGGTGATCTACGTCGCCGGCTTCGAAGGCATCGACGACGGCTTCTCCGATGCCCAGTTCGGCACCTCCCTGGAGACGGGTCTCTATCCGAACGCGTTCTTCGCGACCTTCAGCCCTGCGTTCTGGGCCGATGTCGAAGACGTGAGCGAGGACGGTGATCCCGCCACCGGAATGCGTGTGAAGGTCTACGCGCCTGGACGCGGCGAGCGGCCGCTCGAAGTGGCACTTCCCCCACAACCGGGAATTCGTCGAGCTGCGCCGGCGCGTCCCTGCGGCATGTCACGGCCACCGAGGATCTCGTCTTCGTCGCGACCTCCTCCGGCCAGCTGTTCGTGCTCGACGCCCTCGACGGGACTGTGCTCCAGACCGACCAGACTCCCGATCTGAACGAAGTCTTCGACCTTGGATTGAGCAAGCCCCACCACGCGAGCATGAACGGCGGAACCGTCGTCGCGGACGGCATGATCTTCGTTCCATTTGGAGGCCAGAACAATCCATCCGGCGGCATCCTCGCGTACGAGGTCAATCATCGGCCGATCGCCGCGGATGACGTGACGAGCGTCTTCGCCGACAGGGAAGTGGTCATCGACGCACTTGCCAACGACGAAGATCCCGACGGAGACCTTCTGCGATTCGCAAGCGTTGCCGGTCAGGAGATCGATGACGCCGACGGGGCGCCGGACGAGATCATCCTGCCATTCGGGACGGTCACGGTCTTCAATCGCGGCGACGATGTCGCGCACCCGAAGGCCGCGTACCTTCGGTTCGTACCGTCCGCGACCTTTCGTGGTCGTCATCGGATTCAGTACACGGTCGAGGATCTGCCGCCGTACCGGGTGGTGAACGGCATCGTGCAGAATACACCGGAACCGACACACAGAGCTCAGCGCGACTCCGCGGAACTGTTCATCAGCGCGATGGAGTGACGCACCAGACCACGCCCGGCGGCCTGATCCCGCTCGGCGCTGACGAGTGGTCCACCGAACAGCCCGTTGAAGAAGTCAGATCAGCAGCTGAGCACGCCCATTCTCGCCCTGGCAGCGTCGCACTCATCCGGCGAAGCACTTCTTCAACGCGGCAGCCGAGGCCAGCGAAGGCGGAGGCTGCTAGCCCGCATTTCCCACCAACATCGTCGCGAGGGTGGGTAGACCGTTCGCTGGCAAGGAGATGAGGCCATCGAGGCGGAGACGGCTTGTCATGCCTTCGGAGCCTCGATGTGCCGAAAGCGACGCCGCCAGCGGGCGTTCTACACAGCCGCAGCAGATGGTGGTGAGAAATGCGGGCTAGATCGTCGCTTCCGTCACCCGAAGGACCTCCTGCACGGTGGTCAGCCCGTCGGCCACCTTCTCGAAGCCGTCCTCCCGCAGCGTCTTCATGCCGCGTTCGCAGCAGGTCCGCCGGAACTCGGTCACGTTCGGACTCCTCGCGATGGCGTCTCGCGTGTGATCGTCGAGAATCAGCAGCTCGTACAGACCGACACGACCGCTATAGCCGCTTTCACGGCACTGCGCACATCCGGCACCTTCGGCCACCGTTCCGACGGTGAGACCGTGCATCCTGAGGAACTCCCCGATCTCTTCGCTCACGGGGACGTCCTCGACGCAGTTCGAGCAGATCCGCCGCACCAGGCGCTGCGCCACGACGCCGTTGACCGCGGCTCCGATGAGGAAGGGTTCGATACCGATGTTGATCAGTCGGGTGATCGAGGATGGCGCATCATTGGTGTGGAGCGTGGACAGCACGAGGTGACCGGTCAGGGCCGCCTGGATCGCAATCGTCGCGGTCTCCAGATCACGGATTTCGCCGAGCATGATGACGTCAGGGTCCTGTCGCAGCAGGGCCTTGAGCGCCGCCGCGAAGGTCATGCCAATCCGCTCGTGCGTCTGGATCTGGGTGATGGCGCTCAGGTTGTACTCCACCGGATCCTCGACCGTCGAGATGTTGAGCCGACCGAGGTCCATCTGGCGAATCGACGCATAGAGCGTCGTCGTCTTTCCGGAGCCGGTGGGTCCTGTGACCAGGATGATCCCGTGGGGCTGGTCGATCTGCTTCTTCCACAGGTTCAGCATCTCGGAGCTGAATCCGAGCTGCTCCAGGGACACGTTGACGGATCGCGTATCGAGAATACGCATGACCGTCTTCTCTCCCTTGGGAGTGGGGAGGGTGGATACGCGAAGATCGATCTTGCGGCCGAGCACCGTCACGCGAATCCGACCGTCCTGCGGAAGCCGCCGTTCGGCGATGTCCAGATTCGCCATGATCTTGATGCGCGAGGTCAGCGCGGCGTGCATCTTGCGGGGAGGCGTCATCATCTCGTAGAGGATGCCATCGATGCGGAATCGCACCCGAAGCGTCTTCTCGTCGGGTTCGATGTGGATGTCCGACGCTCCCTCCTTCAGCGCCGTCTGGATGATGTGGTTGACGTACCGCACCACCGGCGAGGATTCCGCATCCTCGATCCCCGTGTCTTCCGCGCTCTCCTTCAGGACCTCGACGTCATCCTCGTCGACGTTGGAGAGGATCTCATCGACGTCGTAATCGTCGCTCTCCTTCTCGGTCAGCAACTCGAGCACGCCGCGTATGTCGTGACCGGCGACGAGCACGTGCTTGATCGAGTGAACGCCAAGGCGGCGCTTCACGTCATCCAGAAGGAAGACGTCATCGGGATTCACCGTCCCCACGATCAGCCGTCGTCCTTCGTGCCGCAACGGCAGGACGAGACTGTGCTTGCAGAAGTCGATCCCGAGCTTGTTCAGCGCCCGGCGGTCGAATCCCGTGTCGGAGTCCAGGTCGATCCGCTCGAAAGGCAAGTTGGCGATGTAGGCGACGGCCTCCTGGACGGAGGGTTCGTCGACGCCCATCTCGATGAGTGCTTCGGCGAGTCGCTTGCCGGGTGTCTGCCGGATGACTCGCTTCGCGGTGGCCAGCTGCTCGGCCGAGATGACACCGCGCTGGACGAGCGTCTCGCCGAGATCGAAGGTCTGCACGATCTCCGTCGAATTGCTCTGCAGCCCAACGTCGTCAGGGCGTCAGAGGGCCGAAGCCGCGTCGGATCGTGATCGTTGACGATCGCCGGCAGTTGCACTTCTTCGCCAAGACCGCGCCGCCCGGACAGATCCGGGGGCGTTGGAGACTCCCGCGGGTCCTTCCGCATGAACATCGCACCGGATGCAGGTGGCAGCAGCGAGGAGCCATCCGGCTCCTCGGGCGCATCCGGATTCTCGTCTCCGAGCTGACGGAACACCTCGTCGAAATCAGATTTCGCCACGCGAACCCCTCCAATCAGCTGCCCGTCCCGTCATTCCGTCCCACGGTCTCCTGCTTGCTCGCCCCCGACCCCCGTCACACTTCGATTCACCGATCGCGAAGCAGCACGATCGTTGCCTCGAACACGAGCTCGTAGGACTCGTCCTCCGTGACCAGCTTGACGGAGTCGGCTCGAATGGCCGCGACGCGGAACTCCGGAGAGTTCTCGTCCAGCTTGATCGTCTCGCCAACGCGCACGATCTGGTCGTTCATGTTGGCCAGCGGGCGAGCACCGAGCAGGACCATCTGCAGGACGAACCGCTTGCTCTGCGCTTCAAGGAACTTCTGTCGCTCCTCCCGCTTCTGCTCCCAGATCTTCTGATTGTCCGCGAGTGGATCGCGGGTGTCGATGGCGACAGGTTCCTCGGGCTCCCAGATGATGAACGGATTGCGGGACACGCCGTCCAATGGCACGTGACTCAGCGTGAAGTCGCTCTTGAGATCGTTCCACACCCCGCTCTCGATCGACGAGATCTTCGAAGGGTCGTACTCATTGAGGAGCTTCTCCTTCTCGGGATCGAGGGGAGCAGGCATGGCGATTCGGGCCAGCGTACGCATGGAAAAGAGCCCGCCGACGGCGACCAGAATGACGACGACGATCAGCAGGGAGCCGGTGTCGATCTTCTTCTTCGTCTCCCCACCCGACAAGCGGATCGAGAGCGACATCCTCGTCGAAGTTCCCGACGCCCAGTGGCATGGTCTGTCCCGACTCGATCGGACCAGCCTCAGTGATTTCCCCCGAGAATCCCGGGGTGCTGAGATCATTGGATTTCAAGGTACCACTCCCTTGCTATGAGCCTGCGACTTCGGACTCGAAGAAGATGCTGAGGGTGAACTCGGCCCGCATCGACCCGGGCTTGACGCCCTGCCCCTTCGGATCCGACGAGACCAGCCGCTCCAGCTTCATGTTGTGGATTCGCGTGATGCGCGGCAGGCTCTCCAGCTGCAGCTCGAATTCGTAGAAGCCGTCGAACTGCCCTTCCATCACGATCTTGAGCGGCGTTTCCATATAGAGCGCGGCCGAAACCGACTTCTCCGGATGGAACGACTTCACGATCAGGCCGTTCTTCTCTGCCAGCCGCCACACCTGCTCGAGGATCACTTCCTCCTCCATCTTGGAAGGCAGCTTCGCTTCGATCATCTCGATCGACTGTCGACCTCGCTCGATCGCGAGCTCCAGGTCGTCGATCGTGGCGGCCACCTGCTCGAGCTTCTGCAGGCGCTCCTTCTTGATCTCGACCTCGACCTCCGCCTGCTTGATCTCCGCATTACGCGGCTTGAACACGTACAGGTACGAGGCGAGCGGAACCGCCAAGAGCACGACGAAGAAAATCAGTTCACGGAATCCGAAGCGCATGCTCAATCGCCCCTTTCTTTCTGCTCGACGCCTTGGACCACCGAACGCGGTCCGCTCACCGGCGCGTTGCCGTGCTGTACGGTGTCCAGCATCGGATTCTTGATGGTGCGGGGCACGACGAGCGGCTTGACCTGACGCACGTCAGCGTCCGGATCCAGCCGGGCCCGGATTCGGAATTCGCGGATGCGACGACCCTCCAGCTCCTTCTCCTCGGTGTAGAGCAGCTCGACCTCGTCAAGGAGTGCGTAGCTGGCCAGATCGCCCTTGTAGCTCGACACCTCCAGATCGGTCGGCGCTACGCCAACCATCTCGATCACCACGTCGTACTTCGGCGGCTCCAGCTTGCGGGCTTCGGCCATCGCTTCTTCCTTCGTCCTCGCCCGCTGCGGAGCATCGAGGGTGCCGAGACCACCGCGTTCGACCGTGCCGCGCACCGGCTTGATTCGATCACTGCTGAGATGCAGCTCCAGCAAACCGAGTCGTGGCGGCATGCGGTTGATCAGCTCCGCCAGGAGGATCGAGCGCGGCACCCGCTCCACGAGAGCCGCCGCCAACTCCGCCTTGTTGATCATGTCCTGCTTCTGCTCCTCCAGCTCGTTGAGCTTGGTGATCTGATCCGCGGCTCGCTCGAACTGGATGTTGATGGCCTGCTGCTCCTGCTTGATCTTCGTCCACTGTTGATTCGTCACCAGGAATGCGCCGACCACGGCCAAGCATCACCACCACGAAGAGCGTGAGGCAGACGAGATTGGTGCGCCGCTCGGCCTTCTGGGCCAGATAATCTTCGGGCAGAAATGTCTGATTGCTCATGCCGCGTGGTCCTTAGAGGTCGGTCGGGGCAATGGCCAGTCCGCAGGCGACGGCCCACCCCGGTTGCGGTTCATCGAGCGATAAACCTGGAGTCTTGATTGATTCTTGTTGACGAAGTCGGGCCAGCGGGTCGCCCAGCTGAGCCGGAAGCCGCAGCTCGCAGATGAGGTGCTGGCAGAGCCAAGTCTGCCGGGCCTCGCCGCCCAGGAAGATCATTCGGTTGATGGGCCGATTCGGGAAGAGCGCCCGGTGGTAGCGCAGGCCCATCGACAGCTCGTCGGCCATCGTCTCGAGCAGCTCGGTCAGATCGACTCCCGCCGGCTTCCCCGGTGGATCGTTCGGGTTGACCTCGTGGCGCAGCTCCTTGGGCACCATGCCCATCCGGCGCTCGGACATCGTGGCCGTCCCGCCCTGCGTGCGGGCCTGGCGCTCGCGGTTCGCCTCGGCCATGGCCGCCTTCATCACCGCCATGCCTTCCGGCAGTTCGGCGGCTTCTTCGGACTTGCCGGCGCGCTTGGGTTGGAGAGCGAGCCGATGGGCTCGAGCGCTGGCGAGATCGCAATTGCAGGGTCTTGGCGATGAACTGATCGAACTGCCGACCTCCGATGGGGATGAAACGCGCAAAGCGAATCTCCCGGCCGTGGGCGATGGCCACTCGCGTGCCGCTCCAGCCGATGTCCACGTAGAGCGTCGTCACTTCGCTGTCTTCGGTCCGCCGGTTCAGGTGATCGAATGCCCGTACCATCGCCAACGACTCGGTGTGGATGCCGACCGGCTGAAGCCTGCACTTCTTCAGGAGATCGACATACTTCATGACGTTCTCTCGCGACACGGCGAAGCAGATGACTTCTTTCTTGGCCTCGCCGTTGCGGTGAATGTCCGCCACTTCGTTCCACCGGACGATGATGCTCTTCGGCGCGCATCCCATCTGCATCTGCAACTGACCCTTGATCAGCTCGTCCAGACCGACGCCGTCGACCGGCATCAGCTGCATGTGCTGAACCAGGGTCTGTCCGCTGGGGACCACGCAGAGGGCCCGCTTGCCTTTGAATCGTCCCCGTCGGAGGGCCTTGGGCAGCTCGGCCGCATAGAAATCGAGACGGCGCTGCTGATCCAGGCGAATGGAGTCCGGGACGGGGATCTCCGCAGCCGCGAGCAGGCTCGTCTCTTCTCCCAGCCCGATCTGCAGCAGCTTCAACGACGACGTGCCAAAGTCGATCGCGATCGGGGATGAGGAGCTAGAGAACATCGATAGACCCATCGTCGCGCCTCCACCAACTTCGACGACCGAAAACAGCGGCGCCGCCACCTCGTCCATCGACGCACGGCCGTCGCGGGTTGAGCGGGTCATCCGAGCATGAAGAATCAGAACAACCGGTTGCTGACGGTCGCGCGGTCTGGCTGCGGACCAGAGGCCGATAACGTCGATCAACGCGGATCAGTCGAGCGCACCCCGCCGGATGCTGCGGGTGAGCAGCTCCACCGAGGATGCGACGGCGGCACGAAGCGACCGCAGGGCGCCCTCGAGATCCCATTGCTGGCGGGCCCGATCGCCCGTCGTGTTGCTGATCACACGCACTTCGATCGCCTTCTGTCCGAGACGACGGGCGGCGTGCACGACCGCCGCTCCCTCCATGGCTTCCGCCATCGCACCGGTCCGCCGGACCACCTCGGCGGCCGCCGCATCGGTACCGGAGCAGCTGGCCACGGTGGCAATCGGACCGAGTGGGAAGGCGGCGCCCAGCGTCTCGAGCAGTCCTTCGTCGACCGGCACCGCGTTGCCTGGGAAGTCGCCGAGCGTGAAGCCCAGGCCCGAAACATCCGCAAAGCCCCCCGGACCGATCAGGCCCTCTTCCGCATAGATGCAGCTCGAAGCGACAAGCGTCTGGCCGATGGACAGCTCGCAGCCCGGCAGGGCGCCGGCGAGCCCCACGCTGATCACCGCGTCGAAGGGTCCGTGCCTGATGATGGCCTCGGTCGTCGCGGACGCCGCGTTCGTTCGCCCGATGCCACCGACCACGAGTCGTCCGGGGAACGCCGGACGGATCGCGTCACCCTCCATCCCGACCGCGGTTATGGCGAGCAATCGCATGAAAGGAGGGGCACCAGACTGTTCGAGGGGTGGAATGACGGCAGGCCCGGGCGAACCGGCCGAACGCGACTCACAGCGCTCGGATCCAGATGTTCCGATACCGGACCGCATCGCCGTGATCCTGAAGAAGGAGGGGCCCGGTCGCTGCGATCTCTTGGTCCAGCCCGCCGGGAGTGGCGCGCGGAAGCTCGAGATTGTTGTGGATCACGGTGCCGTTCTGGAGCACGGTGACGCGGGCCGGCTCGAGCACCGCGCCGGTGTCGTCCAGTCGCGGAGCGCGGAAGATGATGTCGTAGGTCTGCCACGAACCGCCGGGGCGCGAGGCTTCGACGAGCGGCGCGGCCACCGAGTAGATGCCGCCGCAGCCGCTGTCGGCCGGGGACAGACCGAACGTGTCGAGCACCTGCACCTCGTAGCGACCGTGCAGGTAGACGCCGGAGTTGCCCTTCGCCTGGCCCGTCTTGTCCGGCAGCGGCGGACAGCGAAACTCCAGATGCAGCTGGAAGTCGCCGAAGCTCGCCTCGGAGATGGCGTCGCCCCCGTGCACGAGCACCGAGCCGTCGGGCTGCACGATCCACGCGCTCGACTGGCCATCCCGCTGTCGCCAGCCCGTCCACGCCTCACCGTCGAAGCGCACGATGGGCCTGCTACCCGTCGACGGCGCCGGAGCGCCCAGGGTCGGCGAGGGCCCGGGATCGATCGACTGGGGCCGGGTGGTCGGTGCTTCTGGCGGTGCGGCGGTACCTCCGGAACCGAGCGCACCGCCGACTGCGAGAATGAGCAACGCGGAAGCCGGATGCCTCAACGAACGACATGGATTCCTCATGGAGCACCTCATGCGCGGGCGGCGAGTCGGGCGGCAAGCGCCTCGGTGATCTCCGTCAGCGCGACCTCCTCCTGCTCGCCCGAAGCCAGATCTTTGAGCAGGACCACGCCCGACGCAAGCTCCTGCCCGAGGATGATCGCGAAACGGGACCGAACCTTGTCAGCATCGCCCAGCAGCTTGCCGAGATTGCGCGTCGAGCGGTAGCTGTGGCGAGCGTGGAATCCCTGGCGGCGCAACGACGCCACGAGGGGCAGGAGGTGCACTTCCGGCCCTTCCTCCCGCGCATTGATCACGAAGGCGTCCGGGCGCGGCACGTAGCTCTCCGCCAGATCGAGCAGTCCCCGATCCTCCAGCACCAGGCGAATCACCACATCGCCCATCGCGAATCCCACGGCGGGCGTCGGCGGACCGCCGAAGAGCTCCACCAGATTGTCGTAGCGTCCGCCGCCGGCGATGGCCCGCTCCTGGCCGGTGACCTCGTGGATCTCGAAGACCGTCCCCGTGTAGTAGGCCAGCCCCCGCACGATCGAGAAGTCGAACTCGCACCAGTCCAGCAGGTCGACCGTCCGCAGTCCCTCGCCGAGCTCGCGAAATGCGGATGCGGCCATCGCCTCGAACGGGTGATCGGTCTGGACCGCCGGTTCCAGCAGCCGCGCGAAGGGAATGCGCAGACGCTGCGCGTCGGTGACCTTCTCCATGAAGCCCGCAACGCCCAGCGCCTCGCTCTGGCGCGAGAGCTCTTCCTTCGGCAATCGATCGTGGCGGTCGATCAGCTCGATGGTCGCTTCCCACCGATCTTCGGGAATCCCCGCTTGGGTCAGCGCGGCGTGGATGAATGAACGATCGCTGATCCTGATCTGCACCTCCGCCGGCGTCAGGCCGATTCGCCTGAGCATGTCGGCCGCCACCGCGATGATCTCGATATCGGCCCAGATCGACGGCTCGCCGAGCAGATCGACGTTCCACTGCACGAACTCGCGCAGGCGTCCGCGCTGCGGCGCTCGGCCCGAAAGTGCGTGGGGATCGAGAACCACTTGATCGGCTTGGGAAGCTGCGCACCGCGGGCGGCGACCATTCGCGCCAGCGTGGGCGTGAACTCGGGCCGCAGCGCGTAATCCGTGTCGCCACCGGCGCGGCGGAAGCTGAACAGCTCGCTGACGATTCCCGGCCCGCTCTTGACCGTGTACAGCTCCAGGTGCTCGAACGTCGGCCCGTCCATCTCCTCGAATCCGTGCGCCACCGAGGACTGCCGCCAGACGCCCTCCAAGTGGCGGCGCACGGCCATCTCCGGGGGATAGAAGTCGCGCGTGCCCTTTGGCGCCTGGAACTTGTGGCTCGTTGCGGCCATGGCCGTAGTGTACGGGAAGCTCGACCGGCGGCCTGGACGCTCAGCGCGTTCTGACGCTGATCACGAGCCGGCCGTCATCGTCAGCACTGCGGCGCCTTTGATCGCGTCGTGCTTGAGGGCGATGAGCGCGTCGTTGACCTGCGCGAGAGGGAACGCCTGGACGGACGTCCGAACGCCCACGCGGGCCGCTTCCTCCAAGAAGGCCGCACCGTCCTCGCGCGTGTTGTTGGCGACCGAGCGAACGACCCGCTCCCAGTAGAGGTCCTCGTAGTCGATCGAGGGAATGGGCGACATGTGGATGCCCCCGAGGATCAATCGGCCGCCGCGGTCGAGGGCCCGCAGCGCCGCGGGCACGATCTCGCCCGCGGGGGCGAAGACGATCGCCGCATCCAGCTTCACCGGCGGCGGATCCACCGTCCCGCCCACCCAGGCGGCGCCGAGCTCTTCGGCGAGCCGCTGATGGCGATCGCGGTCGCGCGTGCAGACGTAGACCGACGCGCCCCGGGCTCGCGCGATCTGGATGGCAATGTGTCCCGCGGCGCCGAAGCCGTAGAGTCCGAGTCTCGCCCCCGCCCAGTGCTCGATGGCGCACTGCCGAAGACACCGGTAGCCAATGATGCCCGCGCACAAGAGGGGGGCGACCTGCAGGTCCGAAAGGCCCTGCGGCAGGGGATAGATGAAGCTCGCCGGCGCGGTCACGTACTCCGCAAAGCCGCCGTCGTGGGTCCAGCCGGTGAACTGCGCGTCGGTGCAGAGGTTCTCGCGACCGCTCCTGCAGTATGGGCAACGTCCGCACGTGTGGTGCAGCCACGCGACGCCGACCCGCGCTCCGATCGACGGTTCACTGACGTCCTCGGCGGTAGCCACGATCTCGCCCACGATCTGGTGACCGGGCACGACCGGGCTCTTGCGGACCGCGAGCTCTCCCTCGACGACGTGAAGATCGGTGCGGCAGACACCGCACGCGCGAATCCGGATGAGCACCTCACCGGCGCCGGGCCGGGGAATTGGCCACTCCGTCATCCGAAGCGGCCGCTCGAGCACAGGACCCGGCTGAAAGAGCACGCCGGCCTGCATGATCGTTCGCGCTGCCGGGCCGCCATCGGGCGGTGATGCGCCGTCTACCACTCCGGCCCGCTGGTGTACCGCCCGTACACGTCGGCCAGGGCCTGCACCATCTCGCCGAGCGTGCCACCGGCCAGGGCCGCATCGACGAGCGCGGGCATCGTGTTCTCGATCGGCTCGGGCCGCGGTTCGAATCGCTCCAGCGCCCGCTGGACCTGATCGCGGTCCCGCTTCTTCTTGAACTCCGCCAGCCGCTCGCACTGCTCGACCTCGACCTCGTGCGGAGATCTGGAGGATCTCGACCTGGCTGCTCCTCGTTGCCGTCCGCGTAGGCGTTCACGCCGACGATGATGCGATCGCCCGCCTCCATCTCCTGGCCGAAGCGGTAGCTCGCCTCGGCGATCGGCCCGCCGGAAGTAGCCCTTGTGGATGCCGTCGACGACGCCGCCCATGTCGTCGATCTCGCTGATGATGTCCATCGGCGTCCTGCTTCCATCTGGTCGGTCAGCGCCTCGACGAACCAGGAGCCGCCCAGCGGATCGACGGTGCGGTGCACGCCGGTCTCGTGGGCGAGGATCTGCTGCGTGCGCAGGGCGACGCGGACCGCCGTCTCGGTCGGCAGGCCGAGGGTCTCGTCCATCGAGTCGGTGTGCAGCGATCTGGCAGCCGCCGAGCACGCCGGCCATCGCCTGGTAGGCGACGCGGACGATGTTGTTCAGCGGCTGCTGCTCGGTCAGCGAGCAGCCGGCGGTCTGCACGTGCGTGCGCATCCACCACGAGCGCTCGTTCTTGGCGCCGTAGCGGTCGCGCATCACGTGCGGCCCAGATGCGGCGGGCGGCGCGGAGCTTGCAGATCTCCTCGAAGAACTCGTTGTGGCTGTTGAAGAAGAAGCTGAGCCGCGGCGCGAACGCGTCGATGTCGAGGCCGCGCTCGCAGGCACGCCTCGACGTACTCCATGCCGTCGCGCAGCGTGAAGGCCAGCTCCTGCGTCGCGGTCGATCCCGCCTCGCGGATGTGGTAGCCGCTGATCGACACGCTGTTCCACCGCGGCACGTGCTGCGGCTGGCGAACTCGATCGTGTCGACGACCAGCTTCACCGAGGCCTCCGGCGGATAGATGAACTCGTTCTGCGAGTGGAACTCCTTGAGGATGTCGTTCTGGAGCGTGCCGCCGAGCTTGCGTCCAGTCGAATGCCGCGCTGCCGGGCCATCGCCAGGTACATCGCCCAGATCACCGCCGCCGGCCCGTTGATGGTCTGGCTGACGGTCACCTCGTCGATCGGGATGTCGGCGTAGAGCCGGTGCATGTCCTCGATCGTGTCGATCGCCACGCCGCACCGGCCGACCTCGCCGGCAGAGAGCGGGATCGTCGCTGTCGCGGCCCATCAGCGTGGGCAGGTCGAACGCGGTCGAGAGACCGGTGTTGGCCTTCGTGCCCTTGGGCGTTCTCGAGCAGGTACTTGAACCGCGCGGTTCGTGTCGTCGGCGGAGCCGAAGCCCGCGAACTGGCGCATGGTCCAGAGCCGCTCGCGGTACATGCCCTCGGGTACAGCCCGCGCGTGTACGGGAACTGCCCCGGCTCTCCGATGCGAGGATGAGGCCGGTTCGAGTCTTCGGGATCAGCATTGAGCACGGTCTGCGGCCCGTACCGCCGATCGACCGCGTAGCCGGAGATGGTGACCGTCTCGGGATCGATCGTGGGCTTGCCGGCACCGGCATGCTGCTGCAGGATGCTCATGGGGCTCCAGGCTCCTCTCTCTGGTAATGGCGTTGTATGGTAGCCGACCACCCCGGGACTCAAGAACTCCACGGTCGTCACCAGTGCGAGCGTGCGGCCACCCCGGAACTCAAAAAGCTCCACGCCCGTCACCAAAGCGAGTGTGCGGCCGAAGGCCGCTACGGAGCGCTATTCATCGATCGTAGTTGGTCAGGCCGCGGGTGTCGGGCGGCATCTCCCCGCCCTCGGGGGTCCACCAGTCGGGCCGGTCCACCATCTCGTCGACGCGCAGAGCGCGATCCGGCGGCGCGGTCCGGAACTCGATGCCCTCGCGGTAGAAGACATCGACGCGTCTGTCGTCCGCCGAAGGCACGGTCAGCGAGTTGGTAAGGGTGCCGGTCGTGGTGCCGATTGGCCACACCTGCCAGCGCATCAGGTCGGGGGTCAACACGGGGTCGTCGCCCTTGTCCTTCTGAAAGTCGAACGTGAGTTGCTTGCCGGGCTCGAGGTCCATCGTGAAGAAGGACTCGCCGGTTCGCAGATCGATCAGCTGAATCGTCGTCGGGCGGGTCTCGTAGGAATAGAAGGTCACCGCCCCTCCCGATTTGGGGTACCACCCGCCGCCGGGCGTGTAGCACCCTTCCAACAGGCAGAGGGCGAGAAACACGGCCGTGTACGCGCCGAATCGGCTCATCTCGAGAACTCCATCACCGTCCGCCGTCCTGATCACCGCACCGGCGCAACACGTCGGCGCTGTGCGGGACCTGGACTCCTCGCTTCTTATCGAACATCGCCCCATGGAAGTTGGAGGAATCTCCGGAAGCCACCACGGATTTATCGGTCATCCCGGCGGGCCACCACGACCAAATCGCGGTAGACGCCGCCAATGCGTCCGGTGTCGGTGATCCGGAGATCAGTGGCGGCGGTCAGCAAGGCGACGAGCTCGTCCATCGTGAACTCGCAGACGTGGTACACGGGATCGGACCACGCCTGGTACTGCCACGCCGGAGTGCTCAGGACCAGCCTGCCGCCCGGCGCGAGAACCCGTCGGCACTCCTGCAGCACGGGAACTGGGTTGGGCAGATGCTCGATGACGTCGAACATCGCCACCGTCCCAAACGACGCATCGGGGGCCGGAATTGCGCTGCCCTCGCCCCGCTGGAAGACCGGTTTCGGCCCGGCGTAGGTCTCTCGACCAACGGTCTCGGTGGCCTGCTCGATGGCCGCGATCTCGGGATCCAATCCGACCACTTCCAGACCCTGCCGGGCGAGAAGATGGCTGAACAGCCCGTCGCCGCAGCCCAGATCGAGCACCCGCGCACCTTCGCTGAGACGCTGGACGAGGCCGGTGAGGTGGTCCGCCCGCTTTCGGTAGACCTCGACCTGTTGGTAGGCCTGCCAGTGCATCGATCCGCGCCGATCGTACTTCTCGAAGGGAAGCGGCGGTCCGTGCAGCCGGACGTTCCAGAGCAGCCCGGAACGAGGGTGGCGGCGCCGCACCTCCTCGAGATCGGGAGCCAGCGGATCGAAACCGAAGCGGTCGCGGAATCCCTCCCGCTCCGACCGCGAAAGTGCCTGGCCAGTCTCGGTGTCTTGTTCGGCTTCGCTCTCGAGCACCGTGACGTCGGGCATCGCGATGATCCGGCCCCCGCGGCGGCGCAGCTCCAGGCAGAGCTCGATCGGGCCCATGCGTCGGCCGCGGCGTTCCAGGACCGCCTCGCCGTCGACCGCCGCGAAGCCCGCCGCATCGACCGCCAGGACGCCGCCGCCGATGGCATCGACCTCCTCCGGGAAGCGGTAGCACTGGCTGTTCATGCCCCGGCCCAGGTGGTGCAGTCCCTTGGGATGAACGAGGAACTCCCCTACGGAGGCAATCGATCCATCCGGTCGCAGCCGCCGCGCCCGACCGCCGCGGCGCTGGGGATGGCGAGCAGCGCCGCGGCCAGGCGCGATCGCCAGTCCTGCGGCTTCGGCTCGGCGCCGCCCGTACACCGAACGAAGACGACCTGCGGCGTCGTCCGGTCCAGCGACCAGGCCGGGATCGGACTCGGTGCGCTGATCGAGATCGGTCTGGAGGGGGTGAGGGACGCCATCGCTCCCTCATCGTCGCCCCGGCGGAGTTCCCACCAGAAAGTAGCATGAGCGACGATGAGCTCTTCCTCCGCCTCCCACTGCCGCATCGGACACGGCTACGACCTGCACCGCCTCGAACCGCTCGCGCCGGCAGGGGCGGGACGACCGCTGGTTCTGGGCGGCTTGCCACTCGGAGGCGCGGTGGGCCCGGTCGGACACTCCGACGGCGACGTCCTCTTCCACGCGGTCACCGATGCGCTGCTCGGCGCGGTCGGCCACGCCGACATCGGTCAGCTCTTCCCGGACACCGATCCCCGCCATGCCGGTGCCGATTCGGAGATCTTCCTTCGCGCCGCGGCCGACGCGCTGCGAGAAGCCGGCTACGCGCTCGTCAACCTCGACGCCACCGTGATCTGCGAGCGACCCCGCATCGGGCCCATCAAGGAACGCCTCATCGACAACCTCGCTCGCATCCTCGGGTGCGACCGGTCTCGCCTCAACGTCAAGGGCAAGACGCACGAGGGCGTCGACGCGGTGGGGGAGGGCCGGGCGATCGAGGTGCATTGCCTCGTGCTCGTGGAACGGGCCTCGACCGAGCAGCGCTCATGAATGAACCAGGGCGAAACACGGGCCCTCCTCGACCAGTGGACATGCCGGCGCTCTGGCAGTCCGCCGCGTCGTTCGCCGCTCGCGCCCACGCCAGCCAGATCCGCAAGGACGGCCGGACGCCCTACGCGGCCCATCCGACGCGGGTGGCGCTGACCGTCGCGTGCCTCTTCGACTGCACCGATCCGACGATTCTCGCCGCCGCTCTGCTTCACGACACGATCGAAGACTGCAACGTCGTGTACGACGACATCCTCGAGGCCTTCGGACCGGAGGTGGCCGACCTCGTGGCGGCCCTCACCAAGGACACGCGCCTGATCGAAGCGGAGCGCGAAGCTGCCTACACTGCGCAGCTCGCCGCAGCGCCATGGGCGGCGCGGCTGATCAAGCTCGCCGACGTCTATGACAACCTGGCCGACACGAACGATCGATCCTCGAAGCGGAAGGCGATCAGGAAGGCTCGTGTCGCTCTTTCCCTGGCTGCGAACGACTCCCGGCTGGATCATGCCAGAAAGGTGCTTGCCGATGCCGTTGAATCGGTCGAGAAGATGCTCGAGCGCGACGCCAGCGCCGAGCGGGCAACGAAGAGCGACTGAGACCAAGCCCCCCCGCGTCTCCCCGTGGCACGTGTCCTGCGCTGGCGGCAGTGGCGCTGGTCCTGCCTCTTTCGGGATGTCCTGCCGCGGAGCCCGAGACCAGCGCGGCGGCGCCTCGTGATGCGACCGCGCCGACCGAAGACACTCCGCGGCCGGTTGCGCTCTCCGCCGCGCCGATCGAACCAGAACGTCCGGCCGCCACGAGTCCACCACCACCGCCGCCGCCCGTCATCGAGACGCTTGCAAAGACGAGCGAATCGCAGGACGAACCCGAGCCGGCGACGCAACCCACGACGCAGTCGATCAGCATCGACTATGAGATCCCGATCCGCGCCGACGATCCACCGACCCCACCGATCCCGGCGATCATCCCGACGCCCACCGCGACACCACCTGAATCCGTGACGGTCGATCCGACCGAGGCGCTGCTCGATCGACTGGAGACCAGCGCCGCCGATCTGCGCGGCTTCACCGCGAACGTTTACTACGAGATCTTCAACGATCTGCTCGCGCGGCGCGAGATCCGCCTGGGCGAACTCATCTACGCCGTCGATCCGGCCACCGGCACCAAGCGCTTCGCGGTGCTCTTCGACGCGCTCATCGTCAACAACCGCCGCACGGACCGACTGAAGCACTTCGTCTTCGACGGCCAGTGGCTAGCGGAGATCGACGAAGAGCAGAAGACGTTCACCAAGCAGCAGATCGTTCCGCCGGGACGACATCTGGATCCGCTCAAGCTCGGCGAGGGTCCCTTTCCCTTGCCGGTGGGGCAGCCGAAGGAGGAAGTGCTGGCCCGATTCGACGTCTCGCCGTTGAACGCGCTGCCGGAAGGCCCGCTCTCTGCGCTGGTTGAGAAGTTCGAGTTGGATGGCCTACTGCTCATCCCCAAGCCCGGAACGGAGGAGGCCAAGGACGACGAGCGGGTCGAGATCTTCTATGACCGATCCACACTCCTGCCGGTGGGCATTCGCCTGCTCCAGACCAACGGCAACATCAAGACCGTGCGTCTGAGCGATCCCGTGCGCAATCCCGTGCTGACTCCCGAAGAGCTGGCCAAGCTGAGCATCGAAGACCCGGATCCGCGTGAGTGGACGGTCAGCACACGGGCCTGGCAGGGGCCGTAGCAGCCCGGTGAAGAAGTGCGTCGCCAGGTGATCTGACTCTTTCATCGGGCTGCGAGCCCGGGCGAACTCGGGGTCCGAGAAGTCCGTCGCTGCCATCTCGAACGGTTCGCGCCGCACATCCTGCTGCCACTGCGGTCAAGCTCGTTCTTCGTCGATAACGACACGGGCCGAGCGCCTACAGTTGACGCGATCATGAGCAAGCGAAGGCGAAGGAACATCGTGCAGTCGGCGTTGCTCGCGCTGTCGTGCCTGGCCGTAGCCTCGGCCGCGACGGCACAGGACGCCCAGACCCCGCTCGTCCCCGAGAGCTTCGAGTTGACTCCGGTCGCGAAGGCCGCAATCGACGCCGAGTGGCTCACCGAAGAGGAGCGCAGTCAGCGACGGATCTTCCATGGCGTGTGGGACCAGCGCGACTTGCTCTCCCCCGCGCACGAAGCTCAAGTTGCGCTCGAGGCGTGGGATTTCGGCAATCCGTCGCTGAGCGACCCCCTTGTTCCTTCGATCACACGGGCCGAGGCGCTCTTCCGCCAGGGTGAGATGGAGGCGGCGCTGGAGCTGCTCCAGGGAGACGACTCGCTGCCCGCGATTCGAATCACCGCCGAGGCGCAGGAGCTGCTTGGCAACCGAGAGCCGGCCATCCGCGCCGCCGAGCGCGCCGTCGCCCGACTCGAAGCAACTGACGACGCGGCGGATCTGACCGCTGCGGTGGGCGCCATGCTGGTCCGAGCTCGTCTCGAAGGACAGCCAGCGCGGGACTACCAGGCGATGATGAAGCAGCTGGGTCGAGCCCGCCAACAGCTCGACCGGCTCTACTGGCCGGCGACCCTCGCCGAAGCGCAGCTGCTGATCGACAAGGACAACGAGCCGGAGGCGATCGCCACGATTCACGAAACGCTGCGCCTCAACCCGCGCTGCTCGGAAGCGTGGTACGAGCTCGGGCGCCTTGCGCTCAACCGATTCGACTTCAGCTCGGCCGCCGTCGCCATCAGCGCCTTGCGGCGGCAGAATCCCGAGCACCCCCTTGCCATCCTTCTGCACGCCGAATCGCGTCTCATCCAGGACGACCCGGACGATGCGCTGGCCGTCCTCGCCCCGCTCACCGAACGGCTCCCTCGATTCCGGCCTGCGCGGGACCTCGTGGCCGCCGGCCGGGCGCTCACCTACGACGAGCCGTCGATGCGAGAGGCGCTGGCCACGTGCGATCAGCTCTCGCCCGGCAGCGCGCGACCGTATGCGGTCGTGGGACGCCACCTCTCCCTGCAGCGGCAATACGAGGCGGCGGCGGAGATTCTGGAAGAGGCGATTCGCCGACAGCCGGCGTGGCCGCAGCCGCAGATCGAACTGGGCCTGATGGAGCTGCAATCCGGCCGTGAAGCCAAGGCGAGAGCAGTGCTCCAGCGGGTGATCGAGCTCGATCCCTTCAACAAGCGCGCCGCCAACAGCTTCTTCCTGCTGGAGGAGATGGCCGCCTACAAGGAGGTGGAGACCGAGCACTTCATCATCCGGTATCAGCCCGGCATCGACGAGGTGCTGGTCGACCATGATGCCCGAGAAGCTCGAAGAGATCCACGCGACCGTGTCATCCCGCTTCGATTTCGAGCCGCCGCAGAAGACGACCATCGAGGTGATGCCCGACCACCGTCGCTTCGCGGTGCGCATCACCGGCATGCCGTGGATCCACACCGTCGCCGCGTGTACCGGGCCGGTGATCGCCCTGGAGGTGCCCCGCGAAGGTCGAATGAGCGAACACCTCGGGCTCTTCGACTGGCCGCGCGTCATTCAGCACGAGTACACCCACACGGTCACGCTCGCCCAGACCCGCAACCGCATTCCGCACTGGCTCACGGAAGCGGCGGCGGTCAGCATGGAGAAGCGCCGCGCGACTACGACACGTGCGTCATGCTCGCCCGCGCGTACCAGGAGGGCACGCTCTTCGATCTGGATGAGATCAAGTGGGCCTTCATCCGCCCCAAGCAGCCGGGGGATCGATCCAAGGCCTATGCGCAGGGACACTGGATGGTGCAGTACATGGACGAGCGCTTCGGCGAGCTCCGCGCTCATTCGCCTGCTCGATCGATACTTCCAGGGCGATCGCGAGCGAGAGGCGATTCCACTGGCGCTGGGGGTGAGCCGCGAGGCGTTCTTCGAGGGCTTCCACGAGTGGGCTGGCGAACAGGTCAAGGCCTGGGGGCTCGATGCGCGACCCAGCATGATCGAGCTGACGGACTCGCTGCGCTGGTCGGATCCCGAGTTGAGCGTGGTGATGCGGGCCAGCCAGCAGGCGCGGCTCGATGCCATCGTCAGTCGGCTCACCGATGAGATCGGTCGTCCGGCGAGCCCGCGCACGCGAGCCCTCAAGGCCTCCGAATGGCCCGAGCTCGTGCGACCGCCGATCTCCGTCACGGAAGAGCGCCTCGACGAGTGGCTCGAGCAGTATCCCGATCATCCTGACCTGGTCGAGCTGCAGCTGCGGCGGCACCTGAGCGCCGGCGATGGCGATCCCCGCTCACTCGTTCCCGAGCTCGAGCGGTACGCCTCGCTGCGACCTGTGGATCCGCTTCCCCACAAGAAGCTGGCGGAGATCTGGCTTGCAAGCGACACGCCAGAACGGGCGATTGAACATCTCGAGCGGCTCGATCAGCTCGAGGACAAGAGTCCGGTCTACGCGGTCAAGCTCAGCAAGCTCTACCGCGCCCAGGGCGAACGCTCACTTGCTCTCGAGAAGGCGACGCGAGCGCTGCACATCAACCCGTACAGCGCGGCCGACCGCGAGCTTGCCGCAGCCCTCGCCATCGAGAACCGCGACCTGACCACGGCCCGCAAGCACATCGCCGCCTTGACCCTCCTCGAGCCCGATCGCCCCCAGCACCTGCAGCGTCTGGAGGCCATCGATCGGATGATGGGGGAGCGGCAGTAGCCCACATCCATGCGGCGTGGCTTGACGTCGCAGATCACGGTGCACCCGACGGCTGTGCGGCCACCGGCTGCACGAACGGAGTCCCGGTCATCTCGCTCGGCTGCTCGATCCCGAGCATCGCCAGAAGCGTCGGTGCGATGTCCGCCAGACGACCGCCGCGGCGGAGATCTTGCCCGCGAAACGGTTCGCCCACGACGAACAGCGGGACGTCGTAGGTCGTGTGCGCCGTGTGCGGGCAGTCGTGCACCGGATCCCACATCTGCTCGGCGTTGCCGTGGTCGGCGGTGATCACCGACTGCCGCCGCGGGCGAGCGTGGCGTCCACGATCCTTCCGACGCACCCGTCGATCGTCTCCACCGCCTTGATGACCGCATCGAGATTCCCGGTGTGGCCGACCATGTCGGGGTTCGCGAAGTTCACGACGATCAGCGGACTCGCAGGCCTCGTCACTCCAGCCGCGCGAGCACGGCCGCGCACACGTCCGCGGCCGACATCTCGGGCTTCTGGTCGTACGTGCTCACGTCGCGCGGGCTCGGCACGAGTACCCGGTGCTCGCCCTCGAAGGGCTCCTCGCGGTAGTCGTTGAAGAAGAACGTCACGTGCGGGTACTTCTCGGTCTCCGCGCAGCGGAACTGGCTGAGCCCGGCATCGGCGATGACCTGGCCGAGGATGTTCACCATCTTCGGTGGCCGTTCGAAGGCAATGGCCGTGACGGGCAGATCCTGCTCGTAGCCGGTCATCGTGCAGAAGTAGAGGTCCTGCAGCCGGTCCCCGCGATCGAATCCACCTCCCTTGACGGCGGCCCATTCCTCGTCCGGAAGCACGAACGCCTTCGTGATCTCCCGCGGCCGATCGCCGCGGAAGTTGAAGAAGATCACGCCGTCGCCCGCGCCGATCGTCGGCAGACCGCCGATCCGCGTCGGCACGATGAACTCGTCACCGCTCCGCTGAGCTTCGGTCGGCTGCCGGTAGTACGCCTCGATCGCCTCGTTCGCGCTGTTCGATCGGCGCGGCTCCGCTCCGGTCCCCAGACCGGTGAGGCACCGGTAGGCGAGGGCCACGCGGTCCCACCGATGGTCCCGGTCCATCGCGTAGTAGCGACCCGTGACCGAGGCGATTCGACCGATCCCCGTCTCGTCGAGCTTCTGCTGCAAACGCTGCACGTAGCGCACGCCGCCCGTCGGCGCCGTGTCCCGACCGTCGGTGATGACGTCGATGAAGAGGCGATCTGCGGGGAAACTCTCGCCGGTGAGCCAGGTCGATCAGTGCCAGAAGATGCTCGAGATCGCTGTGCACCTGCCCGTCGCTCACCAGACCGAGCAGATGGACATTCCCGCCATGCTGACGCGCGTGCTCGAAGGCTCCGAGCAGGGCGCGATTCGTGAAGAAATCCCCGCTCCGGATGCTCCGCGTGATCCGCATGACCTCCTGATCGACCACGCGTCCCGCTCCGATGTTCTGGTGCCCCACCTCGGAGTTGCCCATGGTGCCGACCGGCAGGCCCACGTCCTCACCACAGGTCGTGACCAGCGTGCGTGGCCACTGCCGCCGCAGCGCGTCGTCGACCGGCGTCTCGGCGAGAGCGATCGCGTTGAATCGCGTCGTGGTCGGGGTTGGGGTTCTCGCCCCAGCCGTCTCGGATGATGAGGACGACGGGGCGCGGCGTGGAATCGATCGTGCTCATGCGATCAGTCTAGGAGTCTGCCGATTTGGGGGCGTGGAACGCTGGTGAATTCGATCTGGTCTGCGGCCCTGAATCTTCGCCGAATGGCGGCCATGATCGCCTGGGCATGAGGCGACCATGGCGGCGACTGCCGGTTGTGATGCCGCCGGGAGGCCCGTATCCTCTCTGCATGGAGCGTGTGAGCGAACAACTGGACGGTGCGCTCGTCGAGCGCTATCGATCGGTCAAGGATCGAATCGCCGATGCCGCCCGGCGGGCAGGTCAGCGCCCCGAAGACATCATCCTCGTGGCCGTCACGAAGAACGCCTCGATCGATCAGATTCGCGAACTGATCGAGCTCGGCCACGTGGACTTCGGCGAGAATCGCGTGCAGCATCTCATCCAGCGCGCGGCCCAGGTCGACGAGTTCCTCCAGCGTCATCGGCGATTGACCAGTGAGCGGGGCCAGGACGTTCCGCAGTCGGTTCGCTGGCACATGATCGGATCGCTGCAGCGCAACAAGGTCCGCAAGATCCTGGGCCGCGTGCGGCTCATCCATTCCGTCGACTCGTTGCGGCTGGCGGAGGAGATCCAGGCTGCCGCCAGCAAGCTCACCGAGCCCGTCGAGGTGCTCGTCGAGGTCAACACGTCGGGCGAGAAGAGCAAGCACGGCGTGGCCCCGGCGGCAGCGCGCCACCTCGTGGAGCAGATCGACACGATGATGAACCTGCGGCCGCGCGGCCTGATGTGCATCGCACCCTTCGTGGAGGATCCGCAGGAGACCCGCCAGCCCTTCCAGCTCTGCCGGGAGTACTTCGAAGACATCCGACGATCGGGGCTCGGCGGCGAGCGCTTCGACATCCTGTCGATGGGCATGTCGAACGACTTCGAGGTGGCGATCGATTGCGGAGCAAACGTGGTTCGTATCGGCACCGCCATCTTCGGCCAAGGCGAACAGGAAGCAACACCACCGGCCGGGTGAATCGGAGACCGAGACCAAGGATCGGTCTCATCTCGAATCACGGCGAGCCAGATTCACCGCGGAGGGCCGCGGAGAGGTGAATGTCGCGGCAGGCGCGGATCGACTCGGCGTCGACTTACGTGAGTTCGGTCGACCGATTCCACCGGAATCAGGTCAGGACCTCCGCGGACCAGCTTGGCCAAACCATCGAGCTGCCGATCAGGTCAACGCTGACGAGATCGAGTGTCCTCCCTCGCCTGTCGCGACTCACTTCAACGCCGACCCTGTGATTTTCCGTGGCCCTCCGCGGTCGATTTCCCCGTCGAACCTGTCGAGATCTTCGACGTCTCGATGCTTGCCGCGTCAGGAGGTCAGTTCAACGGTTCGGACGCGCGGGCAGCTCATCCTCCAGGGATCCGGTGAGACCAAGCGAGATCTGGAAGGCCAGCTGTTCGAGCGAGAGCGAGAAATCGACGCTCACCACGCTCACCGCATCGTGCACGTCCAGGCGGATCGGCGCGAAGTTCAGAATTCCCAGAACGCCCGCCGCGATGAGCCGATTGGCGACGTCCTGGGCGTGGTCGGCGGGAACCGCGACGATGCCGATCTTGATGTCTCGCTCCTGAATCAGCGGCTGCAGGTCGCTCATCGGCCGCACGCGATGACCGGCGACCGCGGTCCCGATCACCGCCTGGTCGCAATCGAAGATCGCGACGATGTCGAAGCCCTTCCTCTGGAATCGACCGTAGGGCATGAGGGCCCGGCCGATGTTCCCCGCTCCGACGATGGCCGCGTTCCAGCGGCGGTCGGTGCCGAGGATTCGGCGGAGCTCGGTCGTGAGCTCCGAGATCCGATACCCAATGCCGGGATGGCCGAACTGGCCGAAGCACGCCAGATCCTTGCGGACCTGAGCGTCGGTCAGACCCAGCACTTCGCCAAGCTCCTTGGAGCTGATCGTCTCCTGCGCATGTTCCGCCTTGGCCTCGAGCTCGCGCAAGTAGAGGCTCAATCGCTTGACGGTCGGACGAGGGATCCTGGCGCGATCGGGCATGACGGGATCATCCTGCTGGCGAGAGTGTAGCACGCCCTTCCGTTCCCTCCGGCGCTGAACCGCGGCGTGAACGGGCCGGTGGAAGCGATCGAGGTCGCCTCCACCGGCGCGTGCGGGGGAGCGATACCATACTGCCGTCATGAAGATCACCGACATCTTCCGGCGGGACACGACCACCTTCAGCTTCGAGTTCTTCCCGCCGCGGACCGAGGCAACCTGGGAAGAGCTCTTCGATCGGATCGCCGAGTTCGAGGCGCTCACGCCGTCGTTCGTCTCCGTGACCTACGGGGCAGGCGGCTCGACCCGCCAGCACACGCACCAGCTCGTCGTCCGGCTGATCAAGGAGACGAATCTCGATCCCGTTCCCCATCTGACCTGTGTGTGTCACCAGGAACCGGAAGTGTGTGAGATTCTCGAGCGGTACGCTGAAGCTGGCGTCAGCAACATCATGGCCCTCCGCGGCGACGTGCCGCGCGATCGTGGCGACTACCGCCGGGAGGACGATCGTTTCCAGCACGCGATCGACCTGGTGCGGTTCATCCAGGCCTTCAATGACGGGGCCGGCGATCGGGGCTTCGGGATCGGCGTGGCGGGTTTTCCCGAGGGTCATCCGGAGACGCCCAACTGCCTTACCCACATGGACCATCTGCAGGCCAAGGTCGACGCCGGCGCCGACTACGTCTGCACCCAGATGTTCTTCGACAACCGCGTCTTCTACGACTGGTGCGAGCGCTGCCGGCTCGTCGGCATCCAGGTGCCGCTCGTCGCCGGCATCATGCCCATCACGTCGATCGCCAGCATGAAGCGCATGGCGGAGCTGGCGGGCGGCACGCTCTTCCCCGCCTCCCTGCAGAAGATGATCCACCGCTGTCAGGACGATCCGGAAGCGGTGCAGCGAGCGGGCGTCCACTGGGCCACCGAGCAGTGCCGCGATCTCATCGACCACGGCGTCCACGGGATCCACTTCTACACGCTCAACCGCTCCGACGCGACGAGGCAGATCTATCAGACGCTGGGCGCCAAGGACTCCTCGGCGCTGCGTCCGTGACGCCTCCTCAGTGAAGAATCTGACGGATCCTCGCCCGCCCGCCGTCCAGGCTACCGTGCCCAGCTCCCCGTTTGGATCGCTCGCGTTCGGATCGCTCGAGAGGCTTGCGGGGCGTCGGGGGCGGTCATATGCTGCAGTGGCCATGTCGTTGATCAAGTTGCTGAAGCGGATGAGTGGCGGAGTGACGATCGCGGTGGTTTCTCTTTGGCCCGCCGTGACCTTCGCCCAGGACGCGGCGCCCCCGCGCCGACGCTCTCCCGCTCGCAGCCCGTCTGGATCGGCTTTGGCCTCATGCTGCTCCTGGTGGCGGCAGTCGTGACCATCAGCCTGATGCCTTCCAAACGCAGTCACCAGGACTAGTTTGGGATCTTTGGGAATGGCTCTGGGACGAGTTCCGGCCGTCCCGCCTCTTCGGAGGCCTGGAAAGGATCTCCCATGAAGCGACGTCAGATTGGAACCGACCGGTCGCGTTGGTCCGCCCTTCGAGGTCCGATCGCCCTCAACGCCGTGCTGCTGCTGGTTCTGGCCGCCGTCACCTTCGGGTCGATGGCCGAGGCGCAGCGCCGTCCGCGCGGCGAGTATCTCATGGTCGGCGGCGGCGTCCAGGGATCGGGGAGTTCTGCGGTGTACATCCTCGACACCGTCAACCAGGAGATGATGGCGGTCACCTACAACTACAGCTTGAGCGTGCTCGAACCACTCGGCTACCGGAACGTCGCCGCGGACACGGCGGCGGCTCTCACTCGTCGACCAGGCAACTGAACGAGAGACCCGATGAAGCGCATCACCAGAATAGACACCACCGGGATGGCCCTCTGGGCCTCCGCCTTCGTGCTCGCCGGGCTCGTCATCGTGCAGGCCGGTCGACTGCCGTCCAACCCCGCCTACGGCGAGATGGCCGGTGTCAAGGACCCGTACGTCATGATGACCACGGACTCGGGGAAGGGCGGCAACCCCCCGTATGAGCTGCTGTACCTGATCGACAGCCGGGACCAGGTGCTCCTCGTCTACGAGATCGAGAATGCCCAGAAGAAACAGATCCTGCTTCGCGACGGCGGTCCGCTCGAGCAACTCTTCAACGGCGCTCGTCGCTGATCATCGAATGTGACGGCCTCCTCCTGACCCTTATAGAGGGCGCGTCGGGGGCGCGGTCCGCTTCGTTTCGGTCATGACTTCGTTCTCTCCCTCCATCTCGACATCCCGTCCGGTGGAGCGCGCTGACGAACCGCACGCCCGGCTGGATGAGGAGTGGCTGCTGACCAACGGCCTGGGCGGCTTCGCCATGGGAACCCCGTCGGGGGTCAACACCCGCCGTTACCACGGCCTGCTCATCGGGTCGCTGTCGCCGCCGGTGCGCCGCATCCTCGCCCTGCACAGTGTGGCGGAAGAGTTGTCGCTGGACGGGGAACGATTCGACGTCTGGAGCCAGGGATTCGGTGATGAGCCCGCGCTGCATCCGGACGGGTGGCGGCACATCGAAGCGTTCCATTTCGATCCTGATCACGAGCTGGTCGGCTGGGTGTATCGCCTCGGCGCCGCGCGGGTCACGAAGCTCGTGCGGCTCACCCAAGGAGAGAATCGCGTTGCGATCGGGTATCGGCTCGAGGGTGTCGACGGACCGGCCAGACTCACCATCAGGCCGCTCACACCCCTTCGGAGCTTCCACGGGCTGAGCGAGGCGTCGGAGCCCGCACCGTCGGTCGAGTTGGATGGGGAGGCCCTGCTGATCCGGCGCGACGAGGCAATCCTCCGGGTCACCGCCTCGGATGGCGACTGGGCGCTCGATCCGCAGTGGTGGTACGACTTCGCGTACACGGCGGAGCGGGCTCGCGGCCTGCCCTGGCACGAGTCGCTGTGGTCACCGGGCCAGTTGTGCCTGTCGGTCCCGCCAGGGGGCGGACCAGTCGGCGTCTGGCTCGAAGCGACGTTGATCGACCAGGAGCGTCCCGCACCCGCGACCTTCGCGCCGCTCGATGCGATCGCGCTTCCCGCCCCTTCGGCGCCGCCGCGCCCGCCGGGAGCGCCTGGCGATCGCGGCCCGGCAGTTCGTCGTCACCCGCCGGCGCGGCGAGGACGCCTGGTCCACGATCATTGCCGGCTATCCCTGGTTCGCCGACTGGGGCCGCGATTCGATGATCAGCTTGCCAGGCCTGCTGCTCGAATCCGGCCGGCTCGAGGAGGCCCGCTCCGTCCTGCACACGTTCGCGCGGCACGTGCACCACGGTCTCGTTCCCAATCGCTTTGCCGATGACGGCGGAACGCCGGAGTACAACAGCGTCGACGCCAGCCTCTGGTTCGTTCACGGCGTGCGCCAGCTGCTGGAGCGCGACGACTGGCCGGACGTGGGGGAGCTGCTCGCGGCGTGCCGCTCGATCGTGGAGGCGTTCAGGGACGGCACGGACTTCGGCATCCACCAAACGGACGACGGCCTGATCGCGGCCGGAGATCCATCGACCCAGCTCACGTGGATGGACGCGAAGCGTGACGGCATCACGTTCACGCCGCGTCACGGCAAGGCGGTCGAGATCAACGCGCTGTGGTACAACGCGCTGCTCGCGCTCTCGGAGATGACCGCTGATCAAAGGGACCAGGCCCAGCTCGAGGCGCAGGCCGAAACGGTCAAACACGCGTTCCGCGAGGCATTCTGGTGGCCTCAGCAAGAGTGCTGCCACGACGTGCTCATGCCCGTCGACGGCGGCTGGGCACCCGACAGCACACTGCGTCCGAACCAGATCTTCGCCGTGAGCCTGCCCCGCTCGCCGCTCACGAAGGAGCAGCAGCAGGGCGTGGTGGCAGCGGTCAAGGCGCATCTGCTCACGCCGGCCGGTCTGCGCACGCTCTCGCCGGAGGATCCAGCCTACAAGGGACGCTACGAGGGCGACCTCATGCAGCGCGACGCGGCCTACCACCAGGGCACGGTGTGGCCGTGGCTCCTGGGACCCTTTGCGGAAGCGTGGCTCCGGGTCAACGACTTCAGCGCCGAGGCGAAGGCCGAGGTGCGGGGGATGATCCAGCCGCTGCTGGAGGATCTCGATCGCGGCGGGCTCGGGCAGGTCGCGGAGGTCTACGACGGCGACTCGCCGCAGCGCCCCTCCGGCTGCCCCGCCCAGGCGTGGTCGGTGGCGGAGCTGCTTCGCATCCTCAACATGATCGAGCCCGTTCGCGACTGACCCTTGACGCCTCGGGCCGTTCGCGATCCGGAGTCGGTCGTACACTCTGTTCATGCGACGCCACCCCGTCGATGCCGTCATGCTCGAGCAGCGGGCCGCGTCCTTCACGCGGCGCTCGATCAAGACCAGCGCCAAGCGCGAGGCGCTGCGGGTCGTCGTCTCCATGCTCGATCTGACCACCCTGGAGGGCAAGGACTCGCCGGAGAAGGTGCGGTCGCTGTGCCGCAAGGCGATCAGCCCGTACGAGCGGCCGATCGATCCACCGATCCCCTCCGTCGCGGCGATCTGCGTCTACCCGGCGCTGGTGAGCGAAGCTCGCAAGGCGCTCGCGGATCCTCCGTGGCCGTCGCCTCGGTGGCCACCGGCTTTCCGAGCGGCCAGTATCCGCTGGAGGTGCGCCTCGAGGACGTGCGGATCGCGGTCTCCGACGGCGCCGACGAGATCGACATGGTCATCAACCGGGGCGCACTTCCTCGCGGGCCGCTTCGAGCAGGTGGCGGAGGAAATCCGGCAGACGAGGATCGCCTGCGGCGAGGCGCACCTCAAGATCATCCTCGAGACGGGCGAGCTGGGCACCTACGACGCGATCCGCGAAGCAAGCGATCTGGCGATCGAGGCCGCGGAGTCCGCGGGACCAGTGCGCGACGGCGAGGTCTTCATCAAGACCTCGACCGGCAAGGTGAGTCCCGCGGCGACGATGCCGACGACGCTGGTCATGCTCGAAGCGATCCGCGATCACCATCGCGCGACGGGCGTGCGGATCGGGATGAAGCCCGCCGGCGGAATCCGCACGGCCAAGCAGGCGCTGCACTATCTGGTCATGGTCAAGGAGACGCTGGGACCGGAGTGGCTCGCGCCGCGCCTCTTCCGCTTCGGCGCCTCGAGCCTGCTCAACGATGTGCTGCGCCAGATCCTGAAGCAGGAGACTGGTCATTACATGGCGGCGTTCGACTTCTCGGAGGGCTGAACACAAGCGTGCTGCTTTGCCCGTGCCCTTGCCCTTCCTTGCCCTTGCCCCTGCCCTTGCCCTTCCTCGCGCCCATGGACCCGCCCCGTTCGACGCGGAAGGGGCAGGGGCAGGGGCAGCGGGGCAAGGGCAGGGGCCCGGAAGCGAGGTGGTATGATCGTTCCATGTCGACTTCGAGCGAGGGCGAGCGGCTGATCGACGAAGCACCGGCGTCCAACTGGCAGTTCGACTACAGCCCCGCGCCCGAGCGAGTGCCGGTCAAGATCGATCCCCGGTATGACCTCTTCATCGACGGCCGTTTCGTTCCTCCCGCTTCCGGTCGCTACTTCGAGACCATCAATCCCGCGACCGAGGAGCCGCTGGCCGAGGTGGCCGAAGCTGGTGACGCGGATGTCGACGCCGCCGTCGAGGCCGCGAAGGCGGCGCTGCCGCGCTGGTCGCGCCTCAAGCCGCGCGAGCGGGCCAAGTACCTCTTCCGGATCGCGCGCCGGATCCAGGAGCAGGCCCGCGAGCTGGCGGTGCTCGAGACGATGGACGGCGGCAAGCCCATCAAGGAGTCGCGCGACGTCGACCTGCCGCTGGTCGCGCAGCACTTCTTCTATCACGCGGGCTGGGCGGACAAGCTCGGTACGCCTTTCCCGGTCGCGAGCCGCGCCCGGTCGGCGTCTGCGGCCAGATCATCCCGTGGAACTTCCCGCTCCTGATGGCGGCGTGGAAGCTCGCGCCGCGCTGGCGTGCGGCAACACCTGCGTGCTCAAGCCCGCGGAGACGACGCCGCTGACGGCGCTGCGCCTGGCGCGAGATCCTGCAGGAGATCGAGCTGCCGCCGGGCGTCGTCAACATCGTCACCGGGGCCGGCGACGCTGGAGCGGCGCTCGTCAGCCATCCCGGGGTCGAGAAGATCGCCTTCACCGGCTCGACCGAGGTCGGCAAGCTGATCGCGCGCGCCATTGCGGGAACCGGCAAGCGGCTCACGCTCGAACTCGGCGGCAAGAGCCCGAACATCGTCTTCGACGACGCGGCGATCGACCAGGCGGTCGAGGGCATCATCGCCGGCATCTACTTCAACCAGGGCCACGTCTGCTGCGCGGGCAGCCGGCTCTTCGTGCAGGAGTCGATCCTGGACGAGGTCATCGCGAAGCTCAGCGAGCGGATGGCATCGCTGCGGGTGGGCGACCCGCTCGACAAGAACACCGACGTCGGCGCGATCAACTCGCGGGCGCAGCTCGACAAGATCGATCACCTGCTCGAGGTCGGCCGGCGCGAGGGGGCCGCGCTGCACGAGGTCAACGGCGCGATGAGCGGCGCCTCCCCGCGCGCGGCTACTGGTGCCGGCCCTGCTTCTTCACGAACGTGCAGCCCAGCCACACGATCGCGCGCGAGGAGATCTTCGGCCCGGTGCTCGCGGTCATGAGCTTCCGCACGCCCGACGAGGCGCTGGAGCGCGCGAACAACACGCCCTACGGCCTCGCGGCCGGCGTCTGGACCGACAAGGGCAGCAAGATCTTCGAGGTCGCGCGGGGGCTGAAGGCCGGCGTGGTCTGGTGCAACACCTTCAACAAGTTCGACGCTGCCTCGCCCTTCGGCGGCTACAAGGAATCAGGCTTCGGCCGCGAAGGCGGACGCCACGGGCTGCGGGCGTACGTGCGGCTCTGAGTTTGCGATTCATTTGGTGGCGGGTCGGTCGTTGTAGTTGGCCGGTGGGTGGCGGGTCGGGCGCCGCGAGTGGCCGTTCGGTAGCGCGCCAGGCACCGCGCCATCCCCCGACCACACGCGGCGCTCGACCCACGTCCCTCGGACCCCCCACGTCCAGAGCTGCCGCATGCAGCAACGGCTCGGCCCACCGTCGACCGCAACCATCGACTACCATTCGTCACCAGCGACGAGTGGAGCGAGGCGCGCATGCCCCGGGTGACCGTGACCAAGACGTATAAGCTCTTCATCGCCGGGAAGTTCCCCCGAACCGAGTCGGGCCGGTCGTTGCCGGTCCTCGACTCGAAAGGCGCGGTGCTCGCCCACGTGTGCCATGCTTCGCGCAAGGACCTGCGAGACGCCGTCGAGGCTGCCCGGAGCGCGCAGCCCGGATGGGCCGAGGCGACAGGCTACAACCGCGGTCAGGTGCTCTACCGCATGGCGGAGATGCTGGAAGGCCGCCGCGAAGACTTTGCCGCAGTCCTCGCCGCGACGCAGGGGGTGACGCGCCGCGACGCGCGGCGCGAGGTGGAGGCGTCGATCGATCGCCTGGTGTGCTTCAGCGGGTGGGCGGACAAGTTCGTCCAGGTGCTGGGTGGCGAGAACCCCGTCGCCGGTCCGTACTACAACTTCTCGACCACCGAGCCCACGGGCGTGGTGGGGGTGGTGTGCCCCGATCGTCCGCCGCTGCTCGCGCTCGTGTCGCTGCTGTGCGCCGCCGCTCTGCGCGGGCAACGCGCTCGTCATCATCGCCGGTGACGAACAGCCGATTCCCGCCGCGCTCTTCGCCGAGGTGTGCGCCACCTCCGACGTGCCCGGCGGCGCAGTCAACCTGCTCACGGGACGCCGGGACGAGCTCGTGCCGCATCTGGCGGATCACCGCGAGGTCAGCGCCATCAGCGCCGCGGGCGTGACCGCGGATCAGCGGCAGCGGCTCGAGCGCGGCGCCGCCGAGAACGTGAAGCGGGTCACCGTCGTCGATCGCAGCCCTGCGCAGTGGTACGACGAACCGCTGTGCGAATCGCCCTGGACCATCGAGCCCTTCACCGAGATCAAGACGATCTGGCATCCCTCGGCGATGTGACCGAAACCGCTCTACCTCGGCACCTCGACCAGCACTGGCTTCTTGGCCTGCGTCCCCAGCGACGGCCGCCTCGGATCGATCGGCTCCAGAAGCGGCTCGCCGTTCACCGAATAGGTCGGATAGCGACGCATCGCCTCCTCCACCTCGTCGCTGAGCAGGCCGCTTTGGGCGTTGATCGCCCGGGAGTCGAAGAGCCCCACCGTGATCATCGACATCTCCCGGTCGAAGTCGTGGTGGACGAACGCCAGCTCACCCTGGGTTCGCAGCTTCTGCACCTGCGCCTCGGCCTTGCGCTGCACCTCCTCCAGCGACAGGTTGCCGTCGAAGACACCCCAGACTCCGATCTCCAGCGTGTACAGCGGATCCACGTTGGGGTACTGCTGGCGCACCGACCGCAGCGCGAACTGGCTCGTCGGCCCGCCCAGATTGATGCGGCTGAGCATGACCCGCGGAAAGAGCAGCTGGCCGTTGAGCGCCAGACTCTTGACCCAGTCCCGATCGGAGGGGACCCTGGGATCGTCCGGCCCGGAGTATCGACCGAAGACCAGCATCGAGCCGCGGGGGGTCGTGTGCACCCGCGTCGCGGCAAGCCTCGGGTCGAATCGGGGGAGCTGGCTGGCCATCGCGGCCGCGGCGGATTCGCTGCCTTCGCCGGTAAAGGTGCGGAGCACGAGCATCCAGGCCGGCCCCGTCGGCTCGTCCACCGCACTGGGACGGCGCGCGATCGGTCGAGCCGGTGCTCGAGTTGACGCTTGCGCTGGTGAGCCAGTCGACGCCGGTGGGGACGCGGAGGGCATCCAGGTGATGCCGATGTTGTCCCAATTCTCGCTCGGGGCGGCGGTGGCATCCTCGAGCGCGATCGAGGGCTCCGCCGAAGACGGCGACGGGGGGGATGTGGCACCCGTCGACCTCGCGGATCCGGCCCCCTGGCAGGACGCCAGCAGCGCGACCATGAGGGCGAACAGCGGCCCCCGGAATCGGCCACTGAAGAGGGTTTCGGGCCGAGCGGATATCGGTTCGAGGAGGGATTCGGTGCACCGCATAACGGGGTATCCTACGGCCTCCAGCACCCCAAAATCGAAAGTTCAAGCGCCGCCGAGCAATGCGACGATGACACGACTGGAAGGCCCGCAGATCGAATCCTGCAATCCGCCACCGCAGGAAGAGGGGGGTTCAGAATGTGACGCCTCCGTGACCCTGAAGGAGCACTCCTGTAATGCCCGAAGTCTCGTCCATTGGGTTTCCGACCGGCGGAAATGGACCCGTCGGACCGCCCAATCGAATCCCTCCTCCTGGAACTACTCAGAACGGCATGCTTCAGACCCGACCCCTCCAACCAATTGCCTCCGATCAAGTCGATCTCTCCGACCGTGCCCGGTTTCTCGACCAGCTGCGAGGACTCCCGGAAGTTCGCGTCGACCGCGTGCAAGCGGCGCGAGATGCGATCAACGACGGTCGGTATGACACCGACGAACGGCTCAACCTGGCGATCGATCGACTCCTGAAGGAGCTCAACGAGCCCTGAGTCCGCGGCCAGCGAGGAGCCTCCCATCCGGCACCCAGCCGATGGGGGAGACGCGCACGACGAGGCGGTCGCATGCTCACTCGCCGCCACCGGGATCCTCCCCCAGGATCCCAAGCTGAATGTACTTCTGGCGATACTTCTCGTAGAGGCTCTTGTGACGGCTGCCCAGATCGAGACGCCGGCCGTCGATGTACGCGATCACCGTCTCGGTGGTGATCTGGAGCGGATCGCCCATCGGTGACGATCAGCGTGGCCGGGCTGCCCGGCTCGATCTTCCCGAATGAGGGCCCGAGGCCGAGGATCTGGGCGGCGTTCACGGTGACCGCCTTCAGGGCCTCTTCGCGGGGCAACCCGTAGGCGGCCGCGGTCGCTGCGACGTGGTTGAGGTTTCGCTCGTGGGCGGCTTCCGCACCGGAGGCGATGCAGAAGCGGACGCCCGCCTCGTAGCAGCGTCGCCGGCAATGCGAACGTTTCGTCGTAGGCCGCGTCGCGCCGGCTTGGCAGCCGGTGCAGTCCACCGATGATCACCGGAATGTCGTGCTTCTTGAGCAGCGGAATCACGTGGTCGGCCTGCGAGCCGCCGACGATGACGACGTGGAGATTGCGGCGCTGCCCCCAGGCCACCGCCGACTCGATCTGTCCCTGTCGAGGAGGCCCGCACGAAGACTGGCCGTTCCCCGCTGAGGACCGGGCGCATCGCTTCGTAGCGAAGGTCCGGCTCCATCGATGGGATCGGCATCGATCGCCTGCAGGTACGCCGCGGCCTCGTCGAAGAGCTGCTCGATGCGCTCGAGGTCCTTCGCGATCTCCTTGCGCTGCTCGTCTTCGCTCTTCTGCATCCACCGGGCCGTGATGGGCTCAGTGCGCGGCCAGCTGACGACGAGCCCGGCATCCGCGTCGATCGTCATGTCCTCCCACGTCCAGCCGTCCAGACGGAGCAGGGAGCCGCGGCCGGACACGAGGCCGCCGCGAGGCAGACCAGGGCGGTGAGGATCCCGTTGGCCCTGCGCCACCGGAATGAGATCGCGAATCCGGATTGACCGCAACCGCCGCCCGCACCTCGGGCGTCGACGCTGCCGAACTCGGTGTGGTCCTTGGTGACGTCGACCGCGCCGACCTCGGTGAGGCCCGAGATCGGTGCTCGGCGCGATCAGACCCGGGTAGACGTGCAGCCCGGTCGCATCGATCATCTCGGCGCCGGCACGCGCGGTGGCTTGCCCCGTGCCCACGTGCGTGATGACGACCCGTCGTCGAATACCACGTAGCCGTATTCGAGCGGCGCGCCCGCTGACGGGGTGAATCGTCGCGGAGTGAATGACGATCGGGCCGTCCTGCGGCGGCGCCGGGACCTGGCGCGACTGCGCCGACGCGGCCGCCGCGATTCCCAGGCTCAGCGCGATACAGGTGCGCCGTCGCGCCGCTCCATCGAGACGTTTCGCTGCGGCTCTGTCTGCGTCGTCATCGATCCACTCCTCCGCCTCCTGTCATCCAGAGCCACCACGGTCGTCGTTGCACGCACATCGCCCGGGCGGATCTCGTCCGGATCGTTCCCGAGTCGAACCTGCTCCTCCATCCACGCGCGACGCTCGCCTCGAGCATTCGCGCAGAGACGCCGGCCCCGCTCCGTCGGCGTCGGCGGTGTCTCCTTCGCCGAAGGCGCGTCATCCTCTCCGGCTTGTCCGGCTGTCGCCGTGGTTTGCCGTTGGCCGAGGTCAGCATCTTCTGGATCAGCCGCTGACGCTCCGCCCGGATCGCGCTCCCGCAGCTCCCGGTCCCGCTCGAGCGAGAAGTAGCGCGCCCCCTCGATCCAGGTCTGCTCGCACCGCGCGTAGGTGCTCAGCGGATCGCCGGACCAGATGACGAAGTCCGCGTCCTTGCCCGACTTCGAGCGAGCCCGTGCGATGGTCGATCCGCAGCTGCCGCGCCGGGTTGAGCGTCACGAACTTGAGCGCCTCCTGCCGGCGCGAGCCCGCCGTAGCGCACCGCCTTCGCCGCCTCCGTGTTCATGCGCCGGGCGAGCTCGCTCGAGTCGGAGTTGAACGACGACGACCACGCCGACCTCGGTCATGAGCGCCCCGTTGTAGGGAATCGCGTCCATGACCTCGACCTTGTACGCCCACCAGTCGCTGAACGAGCTCGCCCCCGCGCCGTGCGCGGCGATCGCGTCGGCGACCTTGTAGCCCTCGAGCACGTGCTGGAACGTGCCGATCGTGAAGCCGAACTCGTCGGCCACGCGGATGAGCATGAGGATCTCGTCCTGCCGGTAGCTGTGGCAGTGGACGAGGCGCTCGCCGCTCGAGGATCTCGACGAGCGCGTCGAGCTCCAGGTCGCGGCGCGGCGGCATGGTGCGCGTCCGCTCCTCGCGTGGGCAGCGACTCGGTAGCGCTGCCAGCTCTGCGCGCGTACGTCGACGGCGGCGGTGAAGGCGTCGCGGATGAACGTCTCGACGCCCATGCGGGTGTTCGGGTAGCGGTTCGTGGATGCGCTTGACGTTCTCGCCGAGCGCGAACTTGATGCCGGCGATCGCATCCGGCGATGCGGAAGTCCTCGGCCGTGCCGCCCCAGCGAATCTTGACGACCGAGTTCTGGCCGCCGATCGGGTTGGCCGAGCCGTGCAGCTGGTTGGCCGCGGTCAGGCCGCCGGCGAGCTGGCGGTACCAGTTGATGTCGTCGGGATCGATCGACGTCGCCGATGCGCACCTCGGCGGTGTTGGCCTGCGTCGCACTCGTTGACGCCGCCGTCGATGCCGGTGTGGCTGTGGCAGTCGATCAGGCCGGGCGTGACGTGCTTGCCGGTGGCGTCGATGCGAATCGCGTCGACATGCTCCGGCGCCTCGGTGGACACCGAAACGACCTTGCCGTCCCGAACGAGCAGGAATCCGTTCTCCACGATCGCCCTGCGGACCGCACGTCCAGATCGTGGCATTTTCGATGAGCACGTCCTGCGGTTGCGGAGGAGCGAGCAGTCCGTAGGCACCGATGGGCAGATCGAGCTCTTCCGGCGGCAGGTCCGTCGCGTCGTCTTCCGCGGCCGCGGTCTGGTCGCCGCCCGAACCGACACGGCTCCCGGAGAAGGTGCCCGCGATGGTGTCGCCGGAGACGGTGCCGTCGATGAGGTCCCGGTCGATCTTCGCTTCGAGCCTCGAGGGCGTTCCCGTTCCGAGGTCGAAGGCGAACTGCAGGCGACCGGTGACCGGATCGTACCGCCCGTCGTTCAGCTGCACGGACGATTCCAGCGCGTCGCCGACCCCGGTGACCACGCCGTCGGGCCCGAGCTCCAGGGTGAGCGAGCCGGGCACCGGCTCTTCGGACTCCTCGAGCGAGAGCGAGATCTCCCAGCGCCCGGTCACCACGTCCCCGTTGATCGACTCGGATGGTGTGTCCACCTTGTCGGATGTGATGCCGGCGGCAACCACCTGCTCGTCGCCTTCATCCTCGCCGGCATCCTCGTCGTCCTCGACGGTCTCGAGCGTGAACCCGAACCGCTGGCCGTTCGGAAGCATGCCCGTTCCCGACAGGACGCCGTCCGTGATCGCCCCGCTGAAGAGCACGAAGCCGCTTGCATCGAAGGGCTCGCCGCTGATCAGGAAAGAGACCTGGTCCTGCTGCACGAGCATCTTCTTGGCCTTCAGCCGCTCATCGCCGCGGTGAAGGACGAGCGAGCCCTTGGTCGTGTCGATCTTCACGCGGTACTCGGAGCCAAGGTCAGTCTTGAGCAGCCCGGACGACACCATCTTGATCTCCGGCTCCTTCGAAATCTCGTACCGTCGACCGTTGACCCACACGTCGCGAATCTTGCCCTTCTTCTCGAACAGCGAGCCGTCGACCACCACCAGATTCGCGACCTTGCCCGGCTCGATCGTTCCCATGACCTCGTCGAGCCCGAGCATCTCGGCCGGCGTCGTCGTCAGCGCCGCCAGCGCCGCGTCCTCGCTCAGCCCGTGCTTGATGGCCTGCTCCAGCCGGGGAAGAAAGTCACTGGTCTTCTTGAGCCGATGCGTCGTCAGCGCGACGGTCGCGCCAGCATCCACCAGGCGACGCGGGTTCGTCGGCGCTGTTCCCAGATCATCATCTCCCGCAGCGTGACTCGCTCGGCGGTCGCGAGGCTGTCGATGGCGGGCCGCTCGGGGTAGTCGAGCGGAATGATGAGCGGCACGTCCTGCGCCGTGACCTCGTCCAGCCGGCAGAACTCCCGGCCGCTGCCGAGCAGCATCACGTCGAGACCGAGCTCCCGGGCGAGACCTGCGGCCCGCAGCGCGTCGTACTCGCTGTCGACCTCGAAGCACACCGGCTGCCGCCGGGCGGCCACATCCTGCAACGCGATCAGGGCGTCGGCACGGATCGGAGGTTCGTTGCCCTCGGGAAACTCGGCGTAGACGGTCAGACATTGCTCGTGCCAGCGCACGTCCCGAATCGTCTGACGAATCAGCGCCATGGCACCCATGAGCGAACCGGGATAGGTCGCGTTCGACCAGCCACCGCCATAATCGAAGCCCATCCCCATCGGCCCTCGTTCGAGATAGGCCAGCACGTACTCGGGCTCATCGGCGAGCGCGACCACGACGCCCGAACCTCGAAAGATCCCGTCCTTCGGATAGACCGCCGCGGCCGTGAACCCGCTCGATCGCAGGGCGGAACGCCGGGACGCCTCTGGCACCGCGCGGGCCGCCAGCGAGATCTGCGGATGCACGCGGGGATTCCAGTGATCGCCCAGGCTCTCCGGCTCCTTCTCGACCTCGACGAGCACGGCCGGATCGATGAGCCCGGGATACACCCGGAGTCCCGCGGCGCTGCGGACGCGAGCGTCCTTGGGCGGCTCCAGCTCCTCGCCGACCGCCTCGATGATCCCGTCCCTGATCACGATGGTCGCATGCTCGAGCACTTGACCCGGTGCCACCACGACCGTGGCGTCGACCAGCGCGTGGGCGCGGAGGTCCGCCGGGCGCATGCCGTTGACCGGCTCTCGCTGCGCGAAGGTCGTGGTGGTCGGCGCCCACGAGGCGATGGCGGCCAGCGCGAGACAACGAGCCGATCTCAGTGCGTTCATTCCGTTCTCCTTGTCGCCCGATCGCCTCATGGGACGGGCGGGATTCTAGAGCGGTTTCAGTCCAAACGGAGCGTTTGGAGCGTCGGCGAGACGAGTGGGGCGCGGAGGGCGAAGCAGGCGGCTTGCTACGCCGCCGATGCAGCCCGACAGAGCCACGCGCAGCCGCAGCCAGCTCCGGACGCTACGGTTGGACTGAGACTGCTCTTGCCCGCGCGGTGTATCGGCCGACCTGCTCGTACGGGTCGTTCCTGGCCTCGAGCTCGCTGTTCGCCTGTGCGGGAGGCGAGTATCCTCAACGCATGACCCGCCTCCGTTTCGGACTCCTTGCGGTGCTGCTTCTGGCCGGGCCACTGGGATGCCAGAGCGGCGCGCCACCGACGCAGCAGCCGCCACCGAGCGCGAGCAACGGCGTTGCCTGGCCCTATTGGCCGCAAGCGATGCGCGTCCATCCGCTGACTCGGATCATGCAGGATCCCGCCTCCGGGCAGCTCATGATCGAAGCCCGGATCGAGTTCACCGACCGCGACGGCGTCACGTCCCGGAGCTTCGGCGATTTGCGCCTGGAGCTGGTGGACGATGACGCGGGAACCATGATCAAGGCGTGGGAGATCGACCTTCGTCCGACGGACGTCAACAAGAACCATTTCGACGTGGTGACCTCGACCTATCTCTTCAAGCTGAGTACGGGCGGGGCACCGCTGCCGGCGCGAGGCCTGCTGCGGAGCGCGTACCTCGGGGAGAACGGCACGAGCCTCTCGGCGGAACGGGACATCATCGCTTCGATTCCCCTGTCCTCCGGCGATAGGTCCGGTCTTCATGGTG
Organism: uncultured Planctomycetota bacterium; assembly: GCA_963697235.1. Classification (GTDB taxonomy): domain Bacteria; phylum Planctomycetota; class Phycisphaerae; order Phycisphaerales; family SM1A02; genus CAVONJ01. The sequence continues at coordinate 23,842 of CAVONJ010000009.1, read as the reverse complement.
TTCGCCGGCTCGGTCAGCTCTCGCCCGGTGCGCGAGCGGCGTCCACCGGCTCGATCACCGTGTACTGATCGAGGTTGAGGATGACCAGCTCGCCGTCGTCCAGTCGCAACTCCATCCGATCGAGCCAGAGGTGGTCGTCCTTGGAGTGCGCGAACCACGAACCGGTCTTGCTCTGCTGCAATCGCGTGATCACGCCCTCGAGCGTATTGGTCCAGGTCTGGTCGCGATGAGGCATCTGCTGCACGACTGCGCACGCGTTCACCGGGCCGGGGGAGATGAGTCAGACGAGCCATGGGCTGAAGTGTAGCAAGTGGGAGGGGGCGACTGGCCGAAGTGGCATGAGGAGCCTGCCGAAAGCGACGCCGCCAGCGGGCGGTCTACACCGCCGCAGCAGATGGTGGTGAGGACTGCGAGCAAGCCGCCTGCTTGGCCCTCCGCGGCACACTTGCCTCGCCGACGTTCGAGACGCGACGTATGGACTGAACAGGCGCTCCTGGAGGCCGTCTTCCATCTGAACCGCTCTACCCTCCGGTGGGCAGTGCCGTGTGAAGAGGCACGGAGCCGATCGACGCGATGGTGACCTGCCCCATCTCGCGGTCGCGCACGTACGCATCGAGCGCATCGAAGGAGATCGCATCGACCGCGTCGATCAGCTGCCGGAGCGATCGCGGTCGACCAAGGCGGAAGCAGTCCGCCGCAATGGCTGCGGCCCGGGCGGACGTCGATTCGCCCTGCATGACCAGATGGCTCTTGAGGCCGGTCACGGCTCGCGACAGCTCCTCCTCGGTCACACCCTGGCGTAGTCGATTGATCTCCTCCAGGCAGACGTCCAGTGTTTGCTGGGCCCGCTCTGGCGTGGTGCCCGCGTAGAGCATGATCATGCCGCGATCGCGGTCGGGGCGGTACGAGGCGTTTACGCTGTAGCAGAGTGATCGGCGCTGCCGCACCTCGGTGAAGAGCCTCGCGCTGGTGCCGCCACTCAGCACCGCCGTCGCGAGGCGCTCGAGCATCGACCGTTCGTCGGGCTCCGACGGCGCGTCGTAGGCGACCCCGACGTGGACCTGAGCGGTCTCCTGCTCCAGGTGGACTTGACCACGGGCGGGCGGAGCCAGCTCGGTCGGATCCGGATGCTCGCCGCTCCAACCCTCGAGCAGACGGTTCAACTGATCGGCCAGCGCCAGTGGATTGATCGCGCCCGCCGCAGAGATGATCGTCGGCCGCGGCCTGCACCGGGTGTGCCACGACGCTCGAATCTCCTCGATGCCGGTCGATTCGAGAACGGAGCGTTGGCCGTAGCCATGCCGGTTGAAGGGGGGCGGGAGGTGGTGCTGCCGCACGAGCAGCATGACCTGCCGCTGCGGGTCGTCTTCGAGCGCATCGAGCGATTGGATGCAGAGGCTGCGCACCGCGTCCAGCGCCGTCTCCGGCAGCGCCGGCTCCAGCACCATCATTTTGATCAGTTCCATCGTGGGCCCGATCCTGTCACCAAGGGCGACGGCACTGATGCGCAGGTGGTGGATGTTGGCGGACGCCGAACGGCTCGCTCCGAGGCGGTCGAAGGCATCGCTCAGCTCCCGGCTGCTCAAACCGCCCGCGCCGCGGAAGATGAGCTCGCTCAGCAGAACCGAGAGGCCATCGCCATCCTCCGGATCGCCAGCCGATCCCACGGGGAGAAGCCAGTTGACCGCGGCGGAGGCGACGTTTGGGATCGGCTCGGCGACGAGCACCGCACCGCAGTCAAGCTGAATGCACTGAATGTCGTCCATCGTCGAGTCTCCTGGTGAAGCGTGCGGGCGATCCACGAGTCCCATGATACAGAGGGGCCGCCTCGGGTCTGCCCAGTCGGCATGACCGGCAGAACTTGACCGTGCTCGCGCGCGTGAGGCCAGGATTGGCCTCACGCTCCGCGCGTTTTATTCCGTTGATTATCCGGGCGTCTCCTCGGCGGGCCGTCGAGGACAAGGGGCTTCCGCTCGATCACTTCATGAGATGGCTGACCAACATCGTGCTCGCCCTGATGATCGCCGGCCTGCTCGGCGGCGCCGCGATGTTGGCCTACCGAGAATACGACCAGCAGAAGCAGAGGAACTTCGTCCGCGACGAAGTCCGGCGGTTCCAGAGGGAGATCAACGTCCGCGGGGCGCTGCGCGAGGGCTCCTTGAACGAGCGTGGGTACCCCACGACGATCGACCCGCACTGGTTCGCTGGCGATGTCCCGAGGAACCCGCTCCTGGGACCGTCGCATCCCTGGGTCGAGCTCGCCGAGCTCGATGAACGGGATCTCGATCACCCGCGCAACTGGGCGGTGTTCGATTCCAACGCTGCTCGCTTCTGGTACAACGGCTATCGCGGCATCGTGCGAGCCCGCGTCGGACGAACGGCGGGTGAGGACGAGGCCCGCCAGCTCTACGAGTACGTGAACGAGGCCTCGCTCAAGTCCGCCGATGACGGCCCGGATGACCAGGCCCCGGACTCGTGACCCCGGCGCCACGCGCTGACGGCCTTCGACGAAATTCAGCGGAGCAGACCGGCCGGGCCCCGGCCCTGATCCTTCATGGAGCGGGCGGGGTATCGGACAGATTCAGGGCCTGCTCGAGGCGATAAGAGCCGGGCGGACGATCGTGAAGCCAAGCCATCGCGTCAAGGGCCCCGGCGGCGAAGAGATCCCGATCGCCGGCGCAATGAGCAATTCGCAAACGCTCACCCTGCCCCGCAAACTGGATCTCGTGCTCACCGATGATGTCTCCGGCCCGAATGCAGTGGACGCGGTCGGGAGCGACCTTGATCCCGGCCCGCGCAGCGAGCGTCTCGAGCAGACGCAGGGCGGTCCCCGAGGGCGCATCGCGCTTGAACCGGTGGTGCTGCTCGACCAGATCGATCTGGTATCGCTCGCCGAGAAGCCGCGCTGCCTCGGCCACCAGGTAGTTCATCACGGCAACGCCACGCGACGTGTTCGGGGCGATCATGACCGGCGTCGATCGGGCCAGATCGTCCAGAATGCCGAGGGTCTGAGCCGAGAGGCCGGTCGTTCCCACGAGCAGCGCCGCGTTGCAGCGAGCCGCGATCCGGGCCGCCTGCTGTGCGCCGGAATCCGATGAGAAGTCGATGATGCCTTCGACTTCCGCGGCTCGAGATTCATCACCGCGGGCGCTGCAAGACGATGTAGCAGAGCGATCGAATGACTCGAGCAGCTCGAAACGATCGTCGCTCATCGCGAGTGCGCAGACGCGGCGTCCCATCTTTCCCGCCGCACCGTGAACAGCCAGTCTGATCATGAGCGCCTCGCTCCTTGGCGGTCGCCGACAGACTATTTCTGTCAAGAGACTTCCAATCTGAGTCCGATAGAGGTAAAAATTATGGCGGCGGACGTTCCGCCAAGCATCTTTTACGCTGTTTGCTCCGACACAACACGTAAACAGGAGGTCATACCAATGGCCAAGAAACGCGCCACGAAGAAGAGGACCGCCCGAAAGAAGGCCACTCGAAAGAAGGCAACGACCAAGAAGAAGGTCACTCGCAAGAAGGCCACTCGTAAGAAGGCCACCCGCAAGAAGGCCACCCGCAAGAAGAAGGCCACCCGCAAGAAGGCCACTCGCAAGAAGGCCACCCGCAAGAAGAGGCCACTCGCAAGAAGGCCACTCGCAAGAAGGCCACTCGCAAGAAGGCCACCCGCAAGAAGAAGGCCACTCGCAAGAAGGCCACGAGGAAGAAGGCCACGACCAAGAAGAAGGCCACTCGCAAGAAGGCCACTCGGCGGCGGTGAACATCCGACCGCTCAGCGGAACCACGAGGCCGGCGTTCACGCCGGCCTTTTTCGTCGCGCTGAGCGACCACGTTCGATCGCGATCTCCCGCGGCGGATGGATGTGCCCGAGCACGGAGATCTCCATCCGACCGGCGTGGATCCGGGGTCGATCGATGCCGCTACAATGCGGCCGGCACAGCGCTGGGAACCAGCCCGGACGAGGAATCTGACCATGACTCACGTGATTGCTGAACCCTGCATTGGCACGAAGGACACCGCCTGCGTCGACGTCTGCCCCGTCGACTGCATCCATCCGACGAAGGACGAAGGGGAGTTCGAGAAGTTCGAGATGCTGTACATCGACCCCGAGACCTGCATCGACTGCGGGCTGTGCGTGGACGAGTGCCCCGTCCAGGCGATCTTCCCCGAGGAGGACCTTCCGGAGGAATGGCACAAGTACCTTCAGATCAATGCGGAGTTCTACGAGAGCAGCTGATCAGGGCAGGTGCGACGTGCCGAACCCGCACTCCTCACGTTCGCCGCATTCCTGACCAATATCGTCGCGCGGATGCGTAGAGGCTAAGCGGCGGTCTCGTCCGGGACCGTGGGCGGCCCGTGTTCACTCGTCATCCTCGTCCGCCGGCTTGCTCACGCCGCTCGGCGCATCGGCCCGCTCGGTCCAGTCCTCGGCGCGGTCACCGAGATTGAGCTCGGTCGGCATGGTCTTGCGGTAGCCAAGCTTGCGGATCACCTCCAGCACGTCCGTCCAGCTGGGGAACGTCTTGCCATTCACTCGCTTGAAGGTGTCGATGGCCAGGATGAACAGGAACTGTTCCTGGGTCATCTCGCCCTCTTCCGCCGCCCGCGTGAAGTCCGTCCGGTGCCGACCCGGGCCTCGACGCCGTTCGAGATTCGAACTCGTGCCGGCGGTCGCGTTGCCCCGTCGATCCAGTCCGGCGCGGCGATCGACGACTGATTCGCGTCGCTCCGCACCTCTGGTCGCGGCCTCGGGCTCGGTCTTTGAAGTCTTGGACATCGGACACTCCGATCAGCGATGGGATGGCAGGAGAAGATACACTACGATTCATCTCGTCGATTCCGGTCCTCGGCTGAATGACGGATCGGCAGACCGTCCGCACTCGACCCACTCCCACCCTACGCTGGGGGACTGTTCTCGGTCCCACACATCCGACCTGAGCTCCATGTCCCCTGAAACACCCGGTAACACACCCCCGATGTTCTCGCCCTGGGCCGCGGTGCTCGCCTGGCTCTGGCCGGGGTTGGGCCACATCAGCCTGGGTGAGCGCCGTCGCGGCCTGCTGATCATGGCCGGCGTGCTCTTCTTGTTCTTCTCGGGTCTCCTCATCGGAGGCCTCGACGTCGTGGACCGGCAGCGGGATCACCTGTGGTTCATTGCCCAGGGCCTCTGTGGCCCGATCGCCTTCGTCGCCGACATCGCCAATCGAACGCTCCTCGAGCGGATTCCCGAAGACTGGATCTCCGACCAGGCATGGCGGGAGGCCTTCCGGGATCGCGAACCGCAGGTACAACGACAACTCCGAAGCACGAGCCTGGGCCGCGTCAACGAGATCGGCACGCTCTACATTGCCCTGGCCGGCCTAATGAACGCGGTGGTCATTCTCGATGCGCTGAACCATGCCGGGGCTTCTCGAGGAAGGTCCTCGGAAGCATGATGCTGGCGTACCTTCCGTTCCTCGAGCCGATGAACGCCCTTCAGGAGTGGTGGTATCTGCTGCTGATCCCCCTCTCTGTCGGCATCTCGATGATCTACAAGGCCCTGCGGCTACCTCGGCTCGATCACTTCTGGCGGCAGGTCCTCGTGATGACCACCCAGATCGTTCTGGCCATGGCGGTCCTCGCCATCGTCCTGGGGCTGCTCATTCGGGTCGTGATTCCGCTGCTGCCAGTCGAGTGACCGAGGCGAAGGTGGCGTCGCGGCCAGCCACAAGGTCCGCTGACGGGACGCGATCGAGAACAACATATTGATCGAATGTGCCGAAGCGGCTAGCGTACGGGTCGGGCTTTGGTGATTCGCCCGGGATGAAGAGCCGGCAGGCTCGACGCCTCTGTCCTGGTCGCTGGCACTTCGCCTCTATTCACCCTTGCCACCGCATCGAAGCACTGAGGGAGTCGGCCATGGCCAAGATGTTCTACACGTTCGAAGAGGTCGCAGCGAAGCTGGACAAGACCGAGGATGACGTCAAGGAGATGGCGCGCAGCGGCCAGATCCAGGAGTTCCGCGATCGCGACAAGCTGATGTTCAAGGTGGACCAGATCGACCTGCTCGCCGCGGGCGATGAGGATACGGGCGACGTCCATCTCGAGCTCGAAGACACCGCCGGTGGATCTGGGCTCGAGCTGTCGGGCTTCGGGCTTGGACAGGACGACTCGTCGATCGGGCTCGAGGAGAGCCGGGAGAGCACGGGCATCTCCGTGTTCGACACCGATCATGGGCTCGAGGAGTCCTCGGAGCAGACGAGCGGCGGCGTGTTCGTCCCCGAGCCGGGCGAGGATCGAGGAAGAGCTGAGTCTCGAGTCGGTCGGCTCCGGCTCGCGGTCTGCTGGATCTGACACGGGAGTCCGACGACACGTCCCTCGGCGCGGAGCTGCTCGAGGAGGTCTACTCGGGCGACGAGAACATCGAGATCCCGGCCAACGCCTCGGGGCTGTTCGAGGCCGCCGGGCGCGGAGAGTCCGGGCGAGCAGATCGCCTCGGGCATCGGGACCGCCGCCGTGCCGATGATGATCGAGAGCTACGACGGAAGCGGCTCCGGCCTCGGCGCCGGCCTGATGATCGGCGCCCTGGCCGCGTTGGTGTGTGCCGCGATCGTGGTGGTCGTCGGCATCTTTGGCGCAACGCCGGCGCTGGCCATGAAGATGGCCAGCAGCAGCAACACCCTCCTGATCTGGAGCGGCGCGCTACTCGGCGGGACCATCCTGCTGGGCGTGATCGGCCTGCTGATCGGGAAAGCGACGGAATGAGTATCGCCCTCCTCGCGTGGCCTCGACCGGTGCATTCACGGCGCGGCGTTTTCCCTTTGCCTGTCGGCCTTCCCGCCGCGCCACAGCGGCGCGGGACTCGTCGCGCGAGTCTAGCCCGCACAACATGCTGCTGACTCGATACGGCTTGAGCACGTGGCTGCCCATCTTCGCGGCGCTTGCGGCGCTCGCCGCGTTGAGCGTTTGGCAGCAGTGGTGGTGGGCGCTGCCGCTGCTGGGGCTCGTGTGGATCGCCGTCGCGTGGTTCTTCCGCGATCCGATCCGCCGGCTCCCTGACTGCGCGCGTGCGGCACAGCGCTGAGTCCCGCCGACGGAACCGTGAGCGCCATCTGCCGCGTCGACCAGCACGAAGCGACGGACGGGCCGGCTCTGATCATCCGACTGTTCCTGAGCGTGCTCAACGTGCATGTCAATCGGGCTCCACTCGACGGCGAGGTCGTGGCGATCCGTTACACCCCCGGCCGCTTCTTCGACGCCCGGACCGAAGAATCGGCGGCGCTGAACGAGTCCAACCTGCTCACCCTCCGCCTCCCGAACGGACCCACCTTCGGTGTGCGTCAGGTTTCGGGCAAGATCGCCCGCCGGATCGTGTGTCCGCTCCAGGTTGGAGATCGCGTGACGCGCGGAGAGAAGTTCGGCATGATCCGCTTTGGCTCGACGACCGAGTTGATCCTCCCCGACCCGGATCGGGTCGAGGTCTTGGTGAAGGTTGGTGACAAGGTCCGCGGGGGGTTGACCGCACTGGCGAGGATGGCGGTTCCTGCAGCGTCGCAACCCATCGCCTCGGCGATCACGGGGCGGGATGAGCCCGCGGGTCGCTCCGTGGCCCGACACGCAAAGGACATCCAGCATGAAGCCAAGGCAGATCGACCGGTTCCGTGAGGCGAGAGCGGCCGGCCAAGCCCGCTTGATGAGCGTCAGTCACGTCGGCGTCAAGCGGTTCCTTCGACTGGACAGCGCCGCCTACGAGGAGGGTGCGCTGTCCGGCCGGACGAAAGAGCTGCTCGGTCTCGTCGCCTCGATGGTGTTGCGGTGCAACGACTGCATCGACTACCACCTCGAGCAGTGTGTGAAGGCGGGGTACCGAAACGAGGAGCTGGTCGACGCAATCAACGTCGCGCTCGTGGTCGGCGGCTCGATCGTGATTCCCCACGCCCGGCACGCGATGCAGACGCTGGAAGAACTCGCGATCGACGCCGAAGCACCGCTCGATTGAGAGCACTGATCCGTTAGCCCGGATTTCTCACCAACATCGTCGCGAGGGTGCGTAGACCGTTCGCTGGCAAGGAGATGAGGCCATCGAGGCGAAGACGGCTTGTCATGCCTTCGACGCCTCGATGTGCCGAAAGCGACGCCGTCAGCGGGCGGTCTACACAGCCGCAGCAGATGGTGGTGAGAAATGCGGGTTAGGTGCCGACCTGCCGACGGCTCCGGGCATCCTCAGACGCGACGGGAAGGAGCTCGGCCGTCGGCGGATCTGCGCTTCCGGCGCGGAAGCCGGCCCGCGCCAGAAGCGGGGTCCTCGCGTACAGCAGGCGATTCTCGGCCAGCTCCAGTGAGACGGACACCAGCGGGCAGTCGATGTGAAGCAGCGTTCCGTCGAGGTTGATCGACACGGGAATCACGTGCGGGGCGAGGATCGACCGCCGCTGCCCGGGAAGCTCGACCCACGCCTCGATCGCCGCCCGATCATGCCCCACTGGCTCCAGAACGATGACCAGCGCGACATTACCCTGGCGGAGTTCACCGCCCAATCCGGTTCCCAAGCCGTCGGTCCAGCACGTGACCAGTCCGCACCACTTGAGCAACCACCTCCGATCGACATCGCAGAGGCGAACGCTGGCGGTGTTCTGCTTCGCGATCGTCACTCGACTTTGCCTCAAGACGCCTTGGACAGCAGCTTGGCCGCCTTCTGCAGCCCCTGTCCCGAAGGGCTGATGAAGCGGTGGCTGATGAACTCGATCAGGTGCATGAACTCGATCAGTCGATCCAGCCGGTCGTTGTGCCGCTTGAGCGATCGGAGATCCGGTCCGGCGGCCCGATCGACGGTGGGGGAGGTGAGATCGCGACAGGCGTGAAGCGATTCGATGACAGGATCGATCTCCCTCTTCTTGCGCTCGCGCAACACCGTCCGGAAGAGCTTCCAGACGTCCTGCTCCGCGGTGAAGTACTCCTTCCGATCGCCACGAACGTGCTCGCGGTAGATGATGCCCCACTCCACGAGCGAGCGCAATGACATCGAGGCGTTGCCTCGACTGATGCCCAGACGCTCCATGATCTCGTCGGTGTTCATCGGGCGGCTCGTGATGTAGAGCAGCGCATGGACTTCGGCCATCGTTCGAGGGATGCCCCAGCTCGAGCCCATCTGCCCCCACAGACCGATGAAACGTCGCTGCGCTTCTTCGAGCGTGCGATCACCCGCCGCTTGGAAGCTCGGCGATTCTGGTGCTGGAGCACGTGCTGCTTCTGATGCTGGTGGCGGAGTTCTCCGGTGCCGCATGACAAGGCCCTCTTTGACTGGGCAGAATAGGGCGGCGGCGGCACGAGGTATTGGTTGATTTTCAGAAATTTCTGAAAACTCAACCCGCCGAGCAGAGCCCGGGACAGCCTCGACTCTTCCGGACTCGGGAGAGCTCCTCCTATCCATGTTCTGGCGAACGCGCCCTCGGCCCGAGAGACGCCAGAATCCGATGAATTGGTGGATTGCCGACTCGCCGGCTCGTCACGCGGTCAGGTCGATGTGCGGTCGTTCCGGCTCACCGGGGTCCCGGGACGATCGGTGCTCGTCCTCCGCCTGCTCAGAGTCATTCTGCGGAAGCTGACGAACCGCATCGGCGCTCTCGACCCCGGCGACCCGCAGGTCGACCAGATCCTGGTAGCGCCGCCCCCGATCATCCGCAGCGCGGGACCGATCCCGGTCCTTGCTCGCCACCTGCTGGGCTTGCGCAGCCTGGAGCAGGGAGGTGTTGATTGGCGATCCGCCGAAGGTGCTCATGAGAAGTGAGTCGCGATCATCGGGCGATGACCGAGGCCCCTCCTGATCATCGGCGAGGTTCCGCCACGCTCTGAAGCCCGCCCGCTCGCGTCCGAGAGAAGCCCGTCAGGAGCTCCGGGAGGACGTCCGGTCAATCCGCGCCAAGCCAGACCTCCCGCAGGAGTGACAGCAGCGGATCATCAGGCGCCATCTCCTGAATCAGCTGAAGGCCCGCTTCAACCAACGCCCGGTCTTCCAGCTGATGGCCGATATACGCCAGAAGGAACCCGTCGTCGACCTGCCGATCGGCGGCCTTCGATCGGGCCTGCAGTTCATCGACCACTCTCATCAGCTGCACCCGGTTGGGCAGCAGGGCCTGGCCGTATCTGACGTCGATCATCTCCGGCTGGTGAATGAAGAGGCTCCGCAGCGTCATGCTGGCCGATCCGTACAAGCCGGCGCCCAGCTGGGCGTGACCAAGACCTGCAGTGGCCAGCGGATGGCCGGGCGTGAAACGCAGCGCGCGAAGGAACCGGCGCTCGGCCCAGAAGTATTCGCCATCCCGCAGCCCCGCTTCCGCGGATCGCAGCAGCTCGTTGAAGCGCCCCTGATCTTCGCTCGCCAGCTGATCGACGCGCTGGCCGTGTCGGAGAATGATGCCGAACTTCTTGAGGTCGACCTTCGCATCCAGGGGTGGTCGAGGTTCGTCGTCGTCATCCCCCTTCTTCAGGGGAAGCAGACCGGAGCGTCCGGCCCCCTCGTCTTCCTTGGACTCGGCAGGCGTGCTCTCCTCCGAATCGGGCTGTTCGGTTCCCTCGAGTTCGTTGCGAAGGCGACCAAACTCCTCATCAAGCTGCTGCATGGCGTCCGGCTCAGCTTCCGCCGTCGGCTCATCCTCGACCTGGGCGTAGCGACTCGCGATCTCCGTGACGATCGATCGGTAGGCCTCGTCCACCTCCGAAGTTCGAATTCGCGTCTGCGGCGCCGGCTCGGCGGGCTGGCTCAAGATGATGGGCTCTCGAAGTGCGGCACCAGGGCTGAGGGATTCGAAGTCGAGCCTGAAGGGCGATCCGGGCTGCGAGATTTCGCGACCCTTGGCCTGGTCTTCGCGGAGCCGGAGCATGTCGTACTCGGTCAACCCGATGAACTGCGGTTCCTGCTGCATCGGAATGAAGGTCACTCCCCGGAGGCTGGATGCCCGGATCAGCATCGGCTGCCCATCGCGGCCAACACCCGATCCGACGATCTGCGGCTCGACGGAGGATCTCACCTTTTCCGTGCTCACGTTCGTCTGGATGAGGCGGTCGACCTGGATCTGTCCGGGCAGCAGCCCATAGGTGGCTCCAGGGCGCTGGGAAACGGACGGAGGCAGCGAGGACGCGTCCGCGCGATGGTAGGACAGGTCGGCCAGGTCGCTGCCGAACCTCACCTGTTGCGCGGTCTGCCCGAACCGGATGAAGTTCGGCGCCGAAAGGGCGCTGCCAGCGCGAAAGCGGAAGGTGTCGTCCTGACCGGTGGTGCCGGCGAAGTCGCCCGGCGCGAGATAGCCAACCGACTCTCGAAATTCCCGACCAGCCGGCACGTCACCGGTGACCAGCAAGTTGCGAACCTGGTAGTTCTGGGAGGGTCGCACGACGTTGCCCCTGCCGCTCCCCACCAGCGGGTTGGCGTCGAGGACGTTGCCCGCGCCCAGCGCGTCCTGTCCGGCAGCTTCCGGTATCGCGCCCGCAAGCATGGCAACGGCCAAACCCAAACCCAAGTCCAAACCCAGAACGAGATGAGCTCTTCGATTGGCCATGGTCGATCCTCGCCATCAGTTCATCGTGCAGGTGGTCGCGGAAGACGACACCCTCTGGGAGAATCGTAGTCGATCAAGGGGCCGAGCAGCCGCAATCAGCGTCGCCCACTTACGGCAAGGCCCGCCCGACCTCCTGCGCCACCGACTCGAGATCCCGCTCGTCGCAGCAGACCAGCAGGTAGATCTGTCGGCCATCGGTCATCCGAAGCACCAAGTGCGAGCACCGGGATCCTCCGTCGCACACGATCCATTGCCCGACGGGCATCGAATCGGTCATCTCCTGATCCTGGAAGATGAAAAGGCTCGCCATGGCAGGCGACCGCAGTGGATCGATCCGCCGGAAGAGAAGATGGCTGGAGCGGCCGGCGCTGGGAAGCTGGCAATCGCACAGACCGTAGACCCGGTAGCCCGCTTGGCTCAAGTCCATACTGGCCAGCGCCGGATCAAGCCCCGCACGGATCAGCTGCTGGGCCGTCGTCTCCCGATCGGACTTCTCTTCGGGACGACTCGATGAGAGGACCATCGAGGCCGAGCGATTATGCTCTTCGGATGCGAAGACGGCGGTCTCGGCCCTGAACTGGGGCACCGGGAAACGGCCGACCGAATCGATGCGGGGACCGAGGATGCCGAAAGCGACGGCACCCGCCACCACCGCAAGCGACGCAGCGATGTAGAAGAGACTGGCCCGGCGAGGGGCGTCGAACCAGCGACGAGGCGTCGAGGACAGGGGCAACGACCCCGCCACCGCCGGCTCGTCGCGGAGGACATCTCGGAGGCGTTCTGTGAGTTCCTGAGGGGCCGCGCCCTCCAAGACCCGCGCCACGGCCAGACGCAGCTCGCGCTCGAACTGAACCTGCTGGACGAGCGAAGGATCCTCTCGCAATCGCACCTCGAACTCCAGGCGCTCGTCGCGCGCGAGCTCCTCGTCGACGTAGGCGCGAATCACTCTTGTGGCTGGGCCGGACATGGTTCTCGACGAGTCCTTTGTACCGTGCCGGTTCGGCTGCTCATGCTCTGATCGGCACAGGCTTGGCTAACTGCCGAAGCGTCCCGTTTCTTCGGCCAAATCCTGCAATTGTTGGCTCAGAATGCTCCGCGCCCGGTGCAGCCTGCTCATCACGGTTCCGATGGGCACGTCCTGGATAGCCGCGATCTCCCGGTACTTCAAGCCTTCGACGCCCCACAACAGGAGGACGGTCCGATATTCCGGTCGCAGCTGTTCGATGGCCTGCTTGAGGCGGCCGTCGACGTGGTCCCACTGGAGGCTGGCCAGGTTCCAGGCGGGGATCGGCTGATCGGGACCGGGCTCGGTCGTGTCGGCGCCGGAGACCTCCTCGACCGAGGTCGGCTCCCGCCGCGCCTTGGCGATCCGTGTGTAGAACACGTTGTGCAAGATCTTGAAGAGCCAAGGACGGATCCCGCCGCCGCGTTCCTCGAAGCGGTCAGCAACCCGAAGCGCCTTCAGGTACGTCTCCTGAACGAGATCCGAGGCTTCTTCGGGATGGCGCGCCAACTGCATGGCCATCCGGTAGACGGCATCGAGATGCTGCAGCGCGAGTTGCTCGAACTGGGCGCGATCCAAAGACGCACGTTCCTTGGCCCTTGACCTCTCGGGACGAGATCATCTTCGGCCATCCCCGAAGCAGAGGCAACTCCGCAGCGCGGGAGCCTCCACAGGCCCTCCCGAGTGGTCGATCCCTCGTACAATCGCACCGCATGTCCAGTCAGACCGCCTACATCACCACGCCCATCTACTACGTCAACGACAAGCCGCACCTCGGTCACGTCTACACGACGACCGTCTGTGACATCTGGGCGAGGTTCATGCGCTTCGCCGGACGGGACGTCTTCTTTCTGACCGGTACGGACGAGCACGGCATGAAAGTCGAGAAATCCGCCCGAGAGCGGGGCATCACACCGCAGCAGCTGGCGGATCAGAATTCGGCGGAGTTTCGGCGGGTCATGGCCATGCTCGGCTTCACGTTCGACCGCTTCATCCGCACCTCGGAGGAAGACCATGAGCGTCAGGTCGAAGCGCTTGTCAGCCGGTTGCTGCAGACCGACGCAGTCTACCTGGGCGAGTTCGAAGGGTGGTACGACGAGGGACAGGAGGAGTACTACACGGACACGACAGCCAAGGACCTGGAGTTCAAGTCCCCGATAGACCGGCGCCCGCTCGTTCGGGCCAAAGAGAAGAACTACTACTTCCGCCTGAGCGACTATCAGCAACGGCTTGAAGAGGTGTTCAGGGATCAGCCCGACTTCGTCTGCCCCGAATCGCGGCGGAATGAAGTGCTCGGCAGGCTGCGTCTGGGACTGCAGGACGTTCCCATCAGCCGCACCAACTTCAGCTGGGGCATCAAGATGCCCGGCGATCCGGATCACGTGATCTACGTCTGGATCGACGCGCTGATGAACTACATCACCGCCCTGAACCTCGGTGATCCCAAGGAACAGCGAGAGACCGACCTGGCCCGCTTCTGGCCGGCCGACTACCACGTCATCGCGAAGGACATCCTCTGGTTCCACGCGGTCATCTGGCCGGCTGTCCTCATGGCGCTGAAGCTGCCGCTGCCGCGCCACATCTACTGTCACAGCTGGTGGATCAGTGAGGGACAGAAGATGTCGAAGAGCCTCGGCAACGCCATCGATCTGCCGGTGATCGGGAACTACCTGGAGCACTACGGCCACGACATGTGGCGCTACTACCTGGCGGTGCAGGGTCCCCTCGGAGCGACCGACTCGGACTTCCGCGCGGCGCGCTTCCACGAGACGTACACGACCGATCTCGTCAACACGCTCGGAAACTGCGTCAGCCGGGTGACTGCGATGACCGGCAAGTATTGCGGCGGCGCCGCGCCGCGTCGATCGGATCGGGTCATCGACGAGCGCAACTGGCCTTCGCTGACCGCGTCGGCAGTGGAGCGATCGTTCGACGCGATGGAGAAGCTGGACCTTGGCACGTCAATCGGAGCGGCGATGCAGCTCGTCCGTGACGTCGACCGGTTCATCAACGACACCGCACCGTTCAAGCTGGCGAAGGATCCCGCGCGAAGCGAGGATGTCGAGGCCATTCTCTATCAGTGTCTCGAGACGTTGCGCATCGCCTCCCTTCTCCTCTGGGCGGTCATGCCCGGGGCCATGGGTCGCGTGTGGGACGCCCTCGGTTCGAACGTCGATCCGCAGGAAGGCAGGCTGCGGGAGCTCACCGCCTGGGGCCGGCTCGAGCCTGGCACGGCGGTTGACAAGATCGCGCTCTTCCCGCGCATCGAGCCGGTCGAGCACCACGAGCAGGTGGCGGGTGGAACCTGAGTGCTCTATCGCTTTCTGAGCGTCGCTGCGAAGAGACCCGGTCCCTTGGCCGTCGTGTCCGGGCGGAGCAGACGGTAGCGTCCCATCGTGAGTCCGGTGCTGACGGCCCATGCCTGGACTTGCTCCTTGGAGAAACCGAGGTGTCGGTGCCCCATCGTGTACCGATAGGACTCGCGATCATGGCTGGTCATGTCGACGATCAGCGCCGTCCCGCCGGGGCACAGCACCCGGGCCATCTCCTGCACGGCGGCGAGCGGCGCTTCAAGGTGGTGCAGGACCAGCACGACCGCCGTCACGTCGACCTCGCCGTCGTCGATCGGCAGCTGGAGCAGGTCGCCGAGCCGGAATTCGATGCTGGACAATCCCGCAAGGCGCTGGCGGGCCGCTTCGAGCATCGCGGGCTCCCGGTCGACCGCGATTACCCGCTTGACCAACGGCGCAAGGAGTTCGCTCGCGTTGCCCGTGCCGCATCCCAGATCGGCAATCACCCAGTCGCCGAACAGCAGGCTCAGCATGGCTTCGGCGGTGAACTCCGTTCCGAAGAGCTCCCGACGCACATGATCCCATTCGCCGCCGACCCGACCGAAGTAGGAGCGGCTGTCCGTCATCCGCTCCGTCAGCACCTCGGCCAAGCGGCGATCGTCTTCGTCCGTGGTCGGCGAGCTGCCAAGCTGACGGAGGGCCATTGTCCAGAGCTCTTCGAAGCCGCGCGGAAGGTCTTGGCGCACCAGGCGGTAGAAGCTGGCGGTCCCCTCGACGCGCCGGCTCAGCCAACCGCCGTCGTGCAACATCTTGAGGTGGCGACTGACCGTCGACTGCGGCAGCTGCAGGGCCCGACCCAGCTCGCCAACGCTGAGCTCCTGCCGGTCGAGCAGCCGCAGGATGCGGAGCCTCGCCAGATCGCTCAGCGTCGCCAGCGCTGCGACGATGGAGGGCGTGCTCATCACCGCCCGGGCGGCAGCACGAGCGTGAGTCCTGGAACCTCACCCAGTGCGATCAGCCGCTCGTTGACCTGCTGCGATTGGGGATCGATGCCGTACGCCTGGCGAAGGCGGCGAACAGCCAGATCCGGATCGCCGAGACGCTCCGCGAAGGTCGCTGCTTCGAGATAGGGTTCTACGGTCTGTCCGTTGTCGATGACGATGGCGGTCTCCAACGCGACCTTCGCGCTGTCCGCATCCCCGCTTGCCATGGCATACTTGGCGAGCAGGAGATAGGACCGGACCGATTGCGTCGTCTCCGTCTGCTCCCGGAGGAAAATGAACAGCCGAGTCTCATCGCCCTGCTGGTAGATCGCTTCGGCGAGCGCCTCCGCCACCTCCGCATTCCTCGGCTTCAGGGAGTGGGCCACTTCCAGTGCGCGGCGCGCATCGGCGGGCCGTCCCAGGTCGAGATAGGCACGGCCGAGCATGTACTGCGCCTGCCAGTCACCCGGGTATCTGCTGGTCACCTCTTCGAATTCGACGGCAGCCTGCTGGTAGTTGCCGGCCAGCAGGGCCCGTTCGCCCCGTTCGCGCAGCACGTGGGTCGCGGTCGATCTCGTACAACCGAACAGCACCACGGTCGTGCAAACCAAGAGCGTCCATGGCACCACGTTGCTTCGCATGACTCGGTCCTCTCTGATCCTGATGGAGCGGCCATGATACGGGGGGGCGGCCGAGGGGCAAAGACGGAGGCGCGCCTCCCCTCGAGCGGCGATCCGCCAGCGCTCCACCAGGATGCCCTGACCCCTCTAGCATGACGGATGATGACGGCGAAGACGCCTCAGACGGTTCAGCTGCGGCATGAGCAGCTGGACGGATCCTGGCACGTGGACTGGATGCTCGATCTCGATCCCCAGGCCGAGGCCGATCTCGTGACCTTTCGTCTTTCGCGGCGGATCGACGAGTTGGAAGCGGGAGAGTCGCTGCCGGCTGAGCGCATTGCCGACCATCGACGCGCGTATTTGACCTACGAAGGGCCGATCTCCGGGAACCGCGGTCACGTTGAACGGCTCAGCGCCGGCCGCATCGAGGCCATGCAGTGCCAGGGTGACCACTGGGCGTTCCTCCTTGTGTGGCACGACGGGGCAGCGGTCACCCGCGTCCAGCGGATTCGCCTAATCCGTCGAGGCGGGACCCAATGGCAAGTCGAATCCCTCGCCCGAGCAGTCCGTTGAAGGGGGCTGTCCTTCCGTTTGGATGATT
Organism: uncultured Planctomycetota bacterium; assembly: GCA_963697235.1. Classification (GTDB taxonomy): domain Bacteria; phylum Planctomycetota; class Phycisphaerae; order Phycisphaerales; family SM1A02; genus CAVONJ01. Next base: position 6,807 of record CAVONJ010000009.1, on the reverse strand, counting down.
CCAGTATCATGCAGGAACCTGGATTCTCATTGCGGAGCAGCAACCATGGATCAGGAGACGCCCCGGCCACCAGAGCGACCGCCATCGATCGGGGGTGGCCGGATCCAGCACTCTCAACCGACGTTCCAGCGCCCCGTGGGAAGACAACCCGACGACGCACCCCTTCCGGTGGCCCAGCCGAGCGGTCCCACGGGTCAGACGCCGGAGATCCGAGCCCTCGGACAGAAGAAGCGCCACGAGGAGGACTGGTCCCGGACGCCGAACACCACCGGCACCGGGGCCATTCACGTGAAGACCTTCCACACCAAGCTGACCGACGACGCGCTGCGCTACATGGATCAGAGCATCAATGAGTGGCTCGACGCTCACCCCCAGTACGAGGTGAAGTTCGTCAACTCGACGGTGGGCATCCTGACCGGAAAGCTCAAGGAGCCCCATCTGATCTGCCAGGTCTGGGTGTGACGTCCGTCGCTTGAAGGCGAGCTGAGAACGAGGCGAGGCTCGAGAACGAACGATGCAATCCGACGATCATGTCTGCCTCTGCTTCCGCGTCAGCCTGCGCAAGATCGTCAACTTCATGAACCGGGAGCAACCCACGGTGGCCTCGCAGATCAGCGAGTGCCTGAGCGCGGGCACCGGCTGCCAGTGGTGCGTCCCCTTCCTCGAGAAGCTGCACGAGCAGTGGAAGAGCGGCGAGGAGCCCGATCTTCCGGTTGCCCCGGAGGAGTACGCCCGCCGCCGCCTGGAGTACCGCAAGAAGAAGGACGATCATCGCGACTCGAACCGGAGCGCTGATTGATGCGCGCGCCCTTGCCGTGCGGAGGCACGAGGAGCACGACTGCTGTCAGCCGCCTTCTTCGAGAGCCACGACCGTGACGTTCGTGTTGGTGTAGACGCAGATTTCACCCGCAACGCAGAGGGCCTCGGCGCCACCTCTGCTGGAGCGAGATCGGTGTGACGGCGCAGGGCTCGCGCGGCAGCCAGAGCGTACGGCCCGCCCGAACCAATGGCGCAGATGCCGTCGGGGGGATCGATCACGTCTCCCTGGCCCGAGAGCATCAACGTGCAACGGGCATCTGCCACGATCAGGAGGGACTCCAGGCGTCGCAGCGCACGGTCGGTGCGCCAGAACTTGGCCAGCTCGATCGAGGCCCGCATCAGGTTCGTGGGAGACTCCTTGAGCTTCGCTTCGAATCGTTCCAGAAGGGCGAACGCGTCAGCCGCCGCGCCGGCGAATCCCACGAGGACGCCCCTGCCCTCGACCCCCACGCCCTCGAGCTTCCTGACCTTGACGGCGTCGACCTTGGCCACCGTGTTGCCGAGAGATACCTGACCATCGCCGGCGACCGCGACACGCTTTCCGTCACGAACCGAGACGATCGTGGTAGCGAGGAACGCGGTCATCATGAAGGAAGTGTATCGAGTGCAGAAACGAGATGGGGCGGTGACTCTCCGCATCGAGAAACGGAGGAATACGCAGAGAAGCGAGGCAGATTCGCCCCTCCAACTGGCCTGCATCAGTGCAGCCGTGGAGTTGGCACTGCAAATCGGACACTCTCCTGACTTTCTCACTTGACAGACGCAAGGATTGCCATTGCAATCGATTGACTTTCCCTCCCGGTCCACGATCGGGAACCTGGAAGGTGGAGACAGGTGGGGCTGCATTTGGGATACTGGGAGAAGATGCATGAAATCCAAGCGACTCTTGTCCGCGATCGCGGTGGCGGTCTGCGCGCTCTGTGGGGCAACCTCATCGGCACAGGCCGGCAGCTGCCCTCCGCTCACCCCTCTGGATGACGGCACGGGTTTGCCCACGCCGCTCATCCTCTCGGAAATCGCGCCAGCCAACTTCATCGAGCTCTACAACAACACGGGCGCAGACATCTCGCTCGGCACCCAGAACTTCTGGCTCTTCTCGCGGCCCACGAGCGTCGACTTGCGCGTGTTCGCACCGAGCGTCGTCGTTCCTGCCGGCGGCTACGCCACGATCCCCTTCCCGCCCGGCTTCGTCGACTCCGTCAACGGCGGCGAGATCGCCCTCTATCGGGACGTGACCGGACCCTCCAGCTTCTTCGTCGGAAGCTTGATCGTCGACTTCGTGTGCTGGGGAGTCAATCCCCACCTGAGCGTCAAGGTCATCGCCGAGTCGGTCGGCAAGTGGTCCGGGGGCTGCCAATCCGCGCTGACAAACGGAGCCATCTCCCGGCTCGCGTCGACCACTGGCACGACGGCGGCCGATTACAGCGTCACAGCGCCGCCCTCTCCCTTGAACTGCACGCCAGGCGGTGGAGCGACCGGCGCGTGCTGCGCTGTCGACGACACGTGCTCCATCCAGACCGAGGCCGATTGCACCGGAGCCGGTGGATCGTACTTCGGCGACGACTCCGTCTGCCTCGGTGACTCCAACGATGACGGCTTCGACGATCTCTGCGTCACCCCGACCGGAGCGTGCTGCGCTACGGACGGCACCTGCTCCATCCAGACCGAGACCGATTGCACCGGAGCCGGTGGATCGTACTTTGGCGACGACTCCGTCTGCCTCGGTGACTCCAACGATGACGGCTTCGACGATCTCTGCGTCACCCCGACCGGAGCGTGCTGCGCTACGGACGGCACCTGCTCCATCCAGACCGAGACCGATTGCACCGGAGCCGGTGGATCGTACTTCGGCGACGACTCCGTCTGCCTCGGTGACTCCAACGCTGACGGCTTCGACGATCTCTGCGTCACCCCGACCGGAGCGTGCTGCGCCACGGACAACACGTGCTCGACCCAGACCGAAGCAGATTGCCTCGCTGCCGGTGGAAGCTACTTCGGCGACGACTCCGTCTGCCTCGGTGACTCCAACAAGGACGGCTTCGACGACCTCTGCCTGCCCCCACCGGGAACCGGCGCGTGCTGTGCGGCAAACGACACGTGCTCGATCCAAACGGAGGCGGATTGCACCGGTGCCGGCGGATCGTACTTCGGCGATGGTTCGGCCTGCCTCGGAGACTCCAACAAGGACGGCCTCGACGATCTCTGCGCCCCACCGCCGAGCACCGAAGCGTGCTGCTTCGCCGACGGCTCGTGCCAGAATCTTTCGATCGCAGCATGCAGTGCGGCCGGTGGTGCCTCTCAGGGCAACCTCTCCATCTGCAGCACCACGGTCTGTCCAAGCGAAGGGTGCCCGGGTACGGGAAGCTGCTTCGAGGTGAATGCAACACCCGGCTGCGACGATCCAGCGTGCTGCACGCTCGTGTGCGAGCTCGATCAGTTCTGCTGTGATTCATTCTGGGACGGCCTTTGTGTCAGCCGGGCCGAGAACTGTCTGATCCAGGCGTGCTGCTTCCTGGATGGAACGTGCCTCGATACGACCGGCTTCGACTGCGAGTCGATGAGCGGTCTTCCGGTGGGCGCCACCACCAGCTGTGCATCGACCAACTGCCCCATCGCTCCGGATCCCTGTCCGAAGCTCATCCCGGTTGATGACGAGACTGGCTTGCCCACGCCAATGGTCCTCGCCGAAATCAACCCCGGCGACAGCATCGTGCTGTACAACGACACCGACGCCGATATCGACCTGGGCGTCGAAAACTTCTGGCTCTGCTCGCCATTCACCTACGTCGACCTGCGAGTCGTGGCTTCGGGCACCGTCGTGCCCGCCGGAGGCTACGCGACCATCGCCTGGCCGGGCGTCTTCATCGATCAGGACAGCGGCGGAGAAGTGATTCTCTACCGCGATATCGGCACCCTGCTCGACTTCGGCACCGGCACCTTCATGGTCGACTTCGTATGTCTGGGGCGTGAACCCTCACGGGACCCGCAAGGCGCTGGCCGAATCGGTCGGCAAGTGGTCAGGCGACTGCGCCGGCTCGCTGACCAATGGCGCCATCCAGCGCCGCCAGTCCACGACCGGCACCACCGCCGCGAGCTACGACGTCATGAACGAGCCGCTGCCGCTCAATTGCGTGCCGCCCCGCCGACGTCAACGGCAACGGCTGTGTCGAAGTGAATGACCTGGTGGAGCTGATCATCTCCTGGGGACCGTGCACAGCGTGTCCTGCGGACACGAACAACGACGGCGTGGTCGATGTGACCGATCTCGTCACGGTCATTAGCGACTGGGATGTGAACTGCTTCTTCCCCTGATCTGAGGCGATTGCTCCCTCCGCGGCCAAATGGCCGCGGAGGGTTTCACTTGCGCGGCTGGACGCCGGGTCTTGGCGAGGGTGCGCGAACACGCTTGTTTCGTTCACGGGGTTGCGCGGCCGCTCTGTTGTCGTCGAGGAGTGCGTGGCTGGGGCTTGTTGTTGTCGAGGGGGTGCGCGAACACGCGTCGGCGCTCTTCCGAGGGTTGCGCAACGGGCGCCGCATCCATGCGGCTGGGTCCTGGTTGGTCTGAGGTTGGGTGCGCAGCTTGAGGTCTTGTTGTAGCGCCGCCGCATCCATGCGGCTCGACCCTCGTCGGTCCGACGTTGCTCAGAGCCGCCCGCTTCGTGCGGGCTCCCCTGTGGCTGGTCCTGCGATGGTCGTTTCTATTCATGTGCGGCCCATCCGGGCCGCAGAGGGTTGCTGCGGCGGCCGCCGCCGGCTCTTGTCGAAGGCGTGCGCGAACACGTTTCGGGTGGTCCGCGGGTTGCGCAGCCGGCGCCGCATCCATGCGGCTGGGTCCTGACTGGTCTGCGGTTGGGTGGCGCAACTTGAGGTCTTGTTGCGGCACCGCCGCATCCATGCGGCTCGACCCTCGTCGGTCCGACGTTGCTCAGAGCCGCCCGCATCGTGCGGGCTCCCCTGTGGCTGGTCTTGCGATGGTCGTTTCTATTCATGTGCGGCCCATCCGGGCCGCAGAGGGTTGCGCATTGCCGGCGGCATCCATGCCGCCTCGGTTCTCGCTGCGAACACCACACGGTCGGCGGCATCCTTGCCGCCGACCTTCAGTGCCGGATGGGAACGGCCTTCGTTGCAAGAGTGGCCCGATGGCGCTCGATTGCGCGCGCGACGCCTCCATTGCGCCGGCCGCGCAATCGTCGGCACGTCAAGCTCCCGCGGCAGGACGCCGCGGGAGCGTTGGTGTTTGCGCGTGACGGGAGCCGGCATGGATGCCGGCGGATTCGCGCAGCCCGCGGGCCGGAGGCCCGCTATGACCAAGCCCATCCCACGCCGGAACTTCCACAGGCGAGCCGGCAGGACTGCCGGCGGGTCTGAGCAACGCCGGACCCACGAGGGTCGAGCCGCAGGAGGCGGCGACGCCGCAACAACACCTCAAGCCGCGCACCAACCCAAAGAACTTCACAAGACCAGCCGCATGGACGCGGCGACGCCCCGCAACCCATCGAACGACCAACGCGCGTTGCGCACCCCCCCGACAATCCCAAGCGTGTTCGCGAACCTCCCCGACAACAGCAAGCCCCGCCCGCGCAACCCCCGGCACGTCAAGCTCCCGCGGCAGGAGGCCGCGGGAGCGTCGGTGTTTGCGCGTGACGGGAGCCGGCATGGATGCCGGCGGATTCGCGCAGCCCGCGGGCCGGAGGCCCGCTATGACCAAGCCCATCCCACGCCGGAACTTCCACAGGGGAGCCGGCAGGACTGCCGGCGGGTCTGAGCGGCGTCCGTCCGACGAGGGTCGAGCCGCAGGAGGCGGCGACGCAGCAACAACACCTCAAGCCGCGCACCAACTCAAAGAACTTCTCAAGACCAGCCGCATGGATGCGGCGACGCCCCGCAACCCATCGAACGACCAACGCGCGTGTCGCGCACCCCCCCGACAATCCCAAGCGTGTTCGCGAACCTCCCCGACAACAGCAAGCCCCGCCCGCGCAACCCCCGGCAGGTCAAGCTCCCGCGGCACGACGCCGCGGGAGCGTCGGTGTTTGCGCGTGACGGGAGCCGGCATGGATGCCGGCGGATTCGCGCAGCCCGCGGGCCGGAGGCCCGCTATGACCAAGCCCAACCCACGCCGGAACTTCCCCAGGCGAGCCGGCAGGACTGCCGGCGGGTCTGAGCGACGCCGGACCGACGAGGGTCGAGCCGCAGGAGGCGGCGACGCGGCAACAAGACCTCAAGCCACCCACCAACCCCAAGAACTTCACAAGACCAGCCGCATGGATGCGGCACGCCCCACAACCCCCCGAACGACCAACACGCGTTGCGCACCCCCCCGACAATCCCAAGCGTGTTCGCGAACCTCCCCGACAACAGCAAGCCCCGCCCGCGACCCCCCGGCACGTCAAGCTCCCGCGGCAGGACGCCGCGGGAGCGTTGGTGTTCCGCGCGTGACGGGAGCCGGCATGGATGCCGGCGGATTCGCGCAGCCCGCGGGCCGGAGGCCCGCTATAACCAAGCCCATCCCACGCCGGAACTTCCAAAGGCGAGCCGGCAGGACTGCCGGCGGGTCTGAGCAACGCCGGACCCACGAGGGTCGAGCCGCAGGAGGCGGCGACGCGGGCAACAAGACCTCAAGCCGCACCAAACCAAAGAACTTCACAAGACCAGCCGCATGGATGCACGGCGCCGACCCACAACCCCCCCGAACGACCAACACGCGTTCGACAGCCTCCACCGACAATCCCGCAGCGTGTTCACGAACGTCCCCGACAAAGGCAAGCAGCGCCAGGCCGCGGCGATCGTCGGCCAGCTCGAAGCTGCCTGTGCGCAGGTGCGCCGCGGAGCGTCGGCGCTTCCGCGCGTGACGGGGAGCCGGCAGGATGCCGGCGGACTTGCAAGTTCCGCGGGCCGCAGGCCCGCCATAACCAAGCCCGTACCCACGCCGGAACTTCCAAAGGCGAGCCGGCAGGACTGCCGGCGGGTCTGAGCGGCGTCCGTCCG
>CAVONJ010000008.1:0-36868 GCA_963697235.1 uncultured Planctomycetota bacterium | reverse complement strand
CGGCAGCGTCGCCGAGCAGAGGCTGCTTCGCCAGGAGCACGATCAGCACGATTGACGCGCGCTGCGTCGGTTCGCCGATGCCCTTCCGCGGCGGGTCATTCCGGAACCACGACCCCGACACCCAGTATCGACGAAGCCAACGCCTCGGGCCAGCGAATCCCCCCAAGTCGGGGAGAGATCGATGCCGGGACCGCTACGCGCCGCGATTGCCTGCGGCTGCTGTCCGAACTCGCCGGCGGCTCGCTGGCTCAGCTGCCGCTTCGCGCAGGATGAGCAGCGTCATCACCAGGCCGTTGGACACCGCGTGCATGATCATCGAGGGGATGACCGTGCCTCGCCACTCCCGCATCAGGGTGAAGGCGTAGGCCAGGCTCATCAGGGCGGGAATCGCCACCCATCCCTGGGGATGGATGACCGCGAAGACGAAGGCGTTGACCGTGGCGCTGACCAGAATGCTCAGCAGCAGCCCGAGCGATGCGCGTCGCGTCGCGCAAGGTGCTCGGTAGAGGACGCCTCGGAACATCGTCTCCTCGACGACGGGCGCGGCCACGGCCGCCAGCAGGAGCACCATCACCTTCGGAGCCCACGCCGGCACCGCCGAGCTGCTCGACGATCGGATGGGCCGGCCCGCCACTGGGACCGAACGTCGGTCCTGCACCCGAGGTCGCCTGCTGCACGAGGACGAACACCAGCGTGATACCGACGCCCGACGGCCAGAAGCGGCAGCCCCATCGCGTAGCCGGCGATACCGAGCAGCGGCTCGCGGGCCGGCGTCGGTCCCCAGGTCCAGCCGATGTCCTGCCGCGCGACGGACCCAGGAGATGCCCCGGACCGACGGCCAATACAGCGCGGACAGGCTCAGAAAGAAGCGCGACGAACGCGCTCGGCAGGACCAGGTCCGGCCAGACCGATCCCACCAGCGCCGGCGAACAGCTGGAACAGCAGGAAGCACCAGAAGCCAGAGCGCGAACGTCTCGGCGTAGATTCCGTGATCACTCCCGGACACCTGAAGCCGGCTCCGGAGCCGACCGGTCAGCAATCAGGACCACGCAGAATGAGGCCGACGAAGCCGAAGAACCCGAGCGTGCACAAGCCGATCATGGCGCCGAGGAGCACCGCGAAGATGCGATGGGCCGGCTCCAGCACCTGCTCCCGCGCCGCCTGATCGCTTGTGCCAGCGGGGGCCAGGGCCAGCTCACCGAACCAGCCGAGCTGGTCCACCAGAAAGGTGCGATCGTCTGCATCGATCCGATCCGGTCGCGGGAGCACGTCGCCGCTCGCTGCCTCGCCTTGCTCTGTGTCCGCCGATTGCTCTTCGTCGTTAGAGCGCACGGAGGATCCCCTGCACGCGGAGCTGCTCCGGCGTCATCTCGAACCGCGCGGCACCGGATCGCCCCGCTGCTCTCGAATCAGCTCCTCGAGCTGATCGAGCCGCCGAGTCGCCCTCCTCCGGGCCCTTCAGCTCGCCGGCCAGCACCACGAATCGCGGCGCTGGCCGATCGTCCCGGTATCGATCTGCACGGCGCTCTGGTAGAGCAGATCGCCTCCGCCCTGAAGATGGGCCGTGTAGATGATGTACTTCGCCTGCATCTCCATGAGCATGAGGCCGAGCGTGTCCTCGTCGCTCTCGCCCGGCGCAGGAGCCTCCTGACGACCCTGATGAATGAGCACCATCACCGCGCAGAGGACGATGATGACCCCCCACGCCAGAGCGGTGTAGCGGCGCGGAGCAGGGGGGACCGTCCCGGGCGCCGAGTCGTCGTCCGGCGGCATGGTGAGCTCGATCTGTCCCCCGGGAAGAGCGTCTTGGCGGGGGCCGGGAGATTCGGGCCGGTCCAGTGGGTCCATGGGCGAGCTTTCGTGCAATGGGGGAGCGGGGCGAGATTCAGCAGCGCAGCATCCCGGGTTGGGGGACGCATTATTCATCGGTCCGTGCCGAGCACCAAGCCGCCCGAACCTGACACGGGAAGAGGGTCGAGGCCGCCTTGACAGCGTCGAGGCCCCGGTTATCCTGCTCTGTTCGCTTTTGAGGCTCGAACTCCCATGCCCCGCCAGACCTATTTCGCCAAGTCGCAAGAAATCCAGCCCCGCTGGCATGTCGTCGATCTTGACGGCCAGGTGCTGGGCCGCGTGTCGACCCGCATCGCCACCGTGCTGATGGGCAAGCACCGCCCAGAATACACGCCGCACGTCGACTGCGGCGACTACGTCGTGGTGACCAACGCGGCGAAGGTGGTCCTGACCGGCCGCAAGGCGGAGCACAAGCACCGCCTTCGCTTCAGTGACTACCCCGGCGGCCTCAAGGCGGAGAGCTACGGCTCGTTGCTGAAGCGGCGCCCCGAAGTGGTCATCGAGGAGTCGGTTCGCCGGATGCTGCCGAAGACCAGACTGGGCCGACAGATGCTCAAGAAGCTCAAGGTCTACGCCGGAACCGATCATCCCCATCAGGCACAGCAGCCGACGCCTCTTCCCAAGATCGTGTGAAGTGCGTTTCGCAGGCCTGCTCGAGCAGGCCACGCCAAGCAGATCCTGCCAATCAGGCACCGTCAACCAGACCCCGTTAGAACCGCAATGACCGAACAAGAATCCTCCTCGCCTACCGCCGACCAGCCCGATCCGCAGCCGACCGAGACCCCCGCCACCGCTTCGGCGCCGGCTGGAGGTCTGTCGAGTGCATCGCCGGCCCCGGTCGCCGCGGCCCCGCTCCCACGGCTTCCGCAGCACGGCGCACGCCGCCCGACGGTCACTGGTGGTGGGGTACGGGACGAGAAAGAGCGCGGTCGCCCGCGTTCGAATTCGGCCGGGCGACGGCAAGTTCGTCGTCAACAAGCGGTCCCATGCCGAGTACTTCAAGGAAGAGCGGGACCGCAACGACCTGTTCCACGTTCTGAAGAAGACCAACACCGCGGGCAGCGTGGACGTCTACGTCAATGTCCACGGGGGCGGCTTCTCCGGCCAAGCCGGGGCGATCGTGCTGGGGCTCGGTCGAGCGCTGAAGCGCTACGATCCGTCGCTCGAGTCGATTCTCCGCGACGGCAACTTCCTCACCCGTGACCCGCGACGGGTCGAGCGGAAGAAGTACGGTCAGCCCGGCGCCCGCAAGCGATTCCAGTTCTCGAAGCGCTGAGTTCACCTTCCGCGCGGAAACGGACTCACGACGAGGCACGGCTTGCCTCGCGAGCGATCACGCGCAGCTGGCGGATCGACGACCGCAGGGTTGCCGAGATTGCGGAGCGCTGCCGTCCAAGCCGCCTGGACAAGTGGTCGGCGGACTCCGGCGGAGCGTCGTCCAATCCGTAGTGCCGGCACACCAGTTCGCGAGAGGTCGGCGGCAACCCGTCCAGATGCGGAATGAGATCCGCGCGAAGGTCGAGCCACGTTTGCCACGGACAGAATCGCCTGGCGTCTTCGCCCAGACGCAGGCCGGTCTGATGACGCGCTGCCGCGCGGCCGACGGGCCGCAGGCCGGCCCCGGTGGCCAGCGCGCGGTCCATGGCGAATCCGGCCATTCGCTCCAGCCTCCGCCCCCGGGCCGGATCGACGGTCTCCAGGGTCGAGGAGACGATCGTCAGGGCGACGTCCATCAAACGCCGGATGGACTCTCGGGGTTCCTCCTGCAGGTGGCGGCTCAGGTTCAGTTCGATCGTGCGCACGGCGACGGGCAGCGCCAGGAACACCAGACGGCGTTTGAGCCGCGCCGCCCACCGCAGGTCGGTCTCGATGTCGTCGAGAAGTCCCGCTCCGGGGTGCACGGGAAGTTCGCCAAGGCGATGCGCGGCCCGACGCTTCAGGAGGTTGTACGCCGCGACCAGCGCATCCTCGAGATCTTCGTTCATCGCGCTCGCGGACGCGGAGACGCTGGAGCAGCTCCAGCAGGTCATCGCCAAGCGGATCCGACAGCCCGCAGACGGCTGCGGGCGAAGCGAGGATCACCTGCTCCGCGTCGGGCCGCTCGAACGTCGGCAACTCCACCCAGCGCAATTCGAGCGAGGTCAGTCGCTCTGCGCGACCTCGATTGATGGCCCGGTGGATCGTCGGCGTCGTCTTCGCGAAGCGCCGAGCGAGGGCGGCAATCGGCACGCCGATGCGCCACGCGCGGTACATGATCGCGCGATCCCGCGCGGTCAGCGGCCCCTGCTCCGAGAAGATGGGATCATTCCCCCGCCGGTCGTGGCGGCGAAGCACGGCCCGAACCGTCTCGTGTGATCGGCCAAGTCCAGCGGAGAGGCGCTGGGCGACCTGGTTGAGGGAGAGATGTTCGCTCCCTCGCAGCGCGCGGGCGTCCTCGATGATGCGACCCTGCATCTGATCGTCGACCCGACTGAAGGCAGCGGCCCGCTCGACCTTCCCGCGGTGGGCCTGCACGAAGCGGTCGAGCGCATCCCGGAAGCACACCAAACGCTTCGTTCCGTCTGGACTGCAGACATAGTGGCACACGAGACCTTGGCGACGGTATCGCTGCAGCGTCTTCGGGGCGATGCTGAGCTGCCGCCGGACCTCCTCGAGCGACAGCGGTTGCCGGTCGCGATAGTCCCTCGGCAGGTCGACGCTGTAGCTGAGATGCTGGACCAGATTGACCAGATCGGGAAGAACCGCCTCGCCCACGAGCGTCACCGGTTCTCTGTTCCGGTCGGGTCGGTATCCGGTCACGCGGAAGATCACGAAGTCTTCCGGGTAGTTGAGTCGCGGATCGATGTCCAGGGCGAGCTGCTCGGCCGCATCCATCTCGCGGCACTTCGTCTCGGGCGGCGCGTACCGCAACTGTCGGCAGAGGTCGCTGATGGCGGCGGTCTGAAAGCGGGGAACCCGAGGCATGACTGGTCCTGCAGCCTGAGTTACGACGTGTCATCGGCTCACCGGGACGCCCGAGGGGCGAGCTGCGTCATGCAGGATCCTGGTGGTGTGATTCAGAATCACACCACGAGCTCGAGTCCAGCAGCTCGATCGTGCGGACCGCATCGATCAGCCGGTGCTCGTGGGCCTTGTCGAAGAAGCACTCCATCGCCGCTCGCTCCTCATCGCCGAAGCGGTAGACCAGCCGCTTGCTCGAGTAGGTGCGCGCCAGATCTTCAGGCCAGCCGTGACCGCGGGCATGACGGCTGATGATGGAGTCGATGCGCAGCGCGTTGAGCCGGCGCTGGCGGTCGAGGGCCCGAGCCGCCGTGACCACGGCCCGATGATCCTCCCCCTTCCGGGCCATCCACGCGGCAAACACGAATGGGCGTCCCGTGTGGCGGAACCAGAGTTCGCCAAGGTCCAGTTGCGTCGGATAGCGAATGGCCGGGGGAGAGTCGCTCACGACCTTGTCGCCGATCAGGAGCATGGCTTCCGGCCAGGGCAGCGGACGATTCTCGGCAACGTGCTCCCGCGCTTCGTAGTCGATCAAACGCGGCTGAAGACCGTACATCTCCCGCAGCAGGATCTGCAACAGGGCCACGGATGTGTGGCTGTCGGTGTCACAGTAGACGGTGCGTGATCTCCTCGATCGGCCGCTGGGCGTACAGCCGAACCGTCATCGTGGCGCCCCGGCAGCCAAGAAGGCCCACCGGCACCATCATCAGGGGTGTGGGCGACCGCTGGTAGTCGATGGACGAGCACAGCGCCAGGTCGACCTCGCCGCTCACGAGCTGGTTCAGGAGCAGACTCGGCACGGAGCGGCGCAGGACGATGTTCTCGAGCATCTCGAGACCATCGATGAGCGGCAGCGTGTTGAGGAACCCGACCACGCCGATCCCGGTTCGGGTCGCGACGGACGTCGCCATGTCCGAGACGCTTGACATCCGACAATCGTAGCAATCGCCGGACGCCGCACGCCGACGACCCCGAGCGCCGATGCGGTCTCCCGCCGTGCTCGACCGGAAGATCAACCGCGGAGGGCCGCGGAGAACGCGGAGAAGGCACGGAGTGGCCGAGGGCCGCGCTGGCTTGTCGGCGAACAGGCCCGGACTTGACTCGGTTGGCGCAGGACGCGGTCGAACGCCCTCAGCTCGGCCAAGATCCGAGCGGTCCAGCGCCGAGGACTCCTTCTCTCTCCGCGGCCCTCCGCCCCCTCCGTGGTGAATCCGGATTCGGCGCCGAGGCGAGGGACCAGGTCGCCAGCGCCGCGACCGCGGCCCGCTTTCGGCGGACCGCGGTCGCAGGAGCATGAGGCACGATGCGCGAATCGATGGAGCGCGGAGTTCGGGAAGCTCGTAGCTCAGGTGGGTCGGCCCGGTGGGAGGTCCCTCGAGGAGTACTGCTAGCTTCCCGAACTCCACGCTCCGCCCCCCGTATCGGTCGGCGGAGCGATCCGCGATGGAAAAGTCATTTCGACTTTCGTGCCGGCACGACCGGGGCTGGTTATCGGATGCGCACACCTTGCCCGGTCAGCCCGGGTCCGGGTCGCAGGGCAATGCTTTCGATGGAGAGCCCCGGCCCGAAGGCCATGAGCAGAGCCGGCAGCGGTTCGCCGCACCGCAGCGCCTCCGCCAGGACGACGAGCACGGTGCCCGAAGACATGTTGCCGAATCGCTCGAGCACGGCGCGCGAGGCGTGCAGACCCTTGCCGCCCCGCAGGTCCCAGCGCTTCGTCGGCGGCGCTCAGGATGTCCGGGGCCGCCGGGATGAATGACGAAACTCGACGGTCGAGGACTCTCCCCACGGTCGAAGAACGACGCGAGCGACGCTCGCAGCAGCGCAGGAACGTCCCGAGAAAGCGTCATCGCAAAGCCCGCGTCGGTCATGCGCCAGCTCATGTGTTCCATGCTGTTCGCTACGATTCGACTTCGACTCTGACCGATTCGCCCGAGCGAGACGCTCTGTTCACCCGTTCGCCCGCGTCCCGCGCACGCCGACCACCGCCGCCGCCGCGCCGTCGGCAAAGAGCAGCGACGCGATCTGATTCTGCAGACCGGTATCGCGCCGGACGTGCAATGAGCACAGCTCCAGGCAGACGACCAGGGCCACCCGGCCCGCACCGGATCCGCACGCGGCCGCCGCCGCGCGCACTCCGATGATGCCCCCGTAGCAGCCCATGTAGCCGATCATCGTGCGGTGTGCGCTGGATTGCAGATCGAGCGAACGGATCAGTTGCACGTCGAGCCCGGGGGCGGAGAACCCGGTGCAGGACACGACGATCAGGTCGGTCACCTGCCCGGGATTCACGCCGCTGCTGGTCAGGGCCCGCCGCGCAGCGGCGGTGGCCAGTTCGGGAGCGAGCGACTTCGTAGCGCTGCATCCGAGCGCCGGTCCCCAGGTCGATGACCTCCTCCGGCTCGACGGCGACATGCCGGGACTTGATGCCGCTGGACGCGGCGATGCGGCGGACACGCTCGGCCGCCGGCTCCGCGAGCCCGCACAGGTCGATCAGCATCTCCGCCATGACCGCCTGATCGCGCGGAGGGCCCGGCACCGCGGTGCCGAGGCCCAGCAGGGCGGGCCGCGGATCCGCGGGGATGCCGAGGACCGAGCGCTGCGTCGCGGCCCGCGGTCGTCGCCGGCCCGCCAGCGGAGTCACGAGGCCACCACCTGGGACGCCAGCCCGCGGGCGAGCCCCGGATGCTCGCGAGCCGACAGGAAGACGAGGGCTCGCGGCACCGGGTGCCGCAGGATCGTCGTCAGCAGGCGGCACCACCGTTGCTGCCGGCGAATCGTCGTCCGGTACGCTCGCCCGTAGCGATCGGCCGCCCGCTCATCCCAGCCCCGCGGGCCGGCGGCGATGAGACGCTCGCTCAGGAGGACCGCACCTTCCAGAGCCCACGCCATTCCCTCTCCCGTGAAGGGCTCGACGTAGCCCGCCGCGTCGCCCACGATGCTCCCGCGCGGTTCGCCACCCGGTTCGGCCTCCAGGGCATCGGCCCGGCGGCCGAGAAGCCCTCCATCGACTGCGGCTCGAGATCCCGGAGGAAGGTGAGCCGATCGAACCGCTCGGCCATCGATCGCGCGAACGCGGCAGGATCTCGCGAGACCGCAACGCCGCGGGGCGCGACGAGCGCCGCCACATGAAGCCGGTGGGCGCCGTGTCGCACCACGCCGAGGTAGCCCCGGTCCTGCAGGTAGAGCTCGATGACCCCCTCGGCAAGGTCCAAGTTGCCGGGAGCGGGGAACTCGAAGAGAATCCGAAGCGGCGCCCCGACGCGCCGCGGTCGGCCAGCCCCAGTCGCCGCGCCACGCGACTGCCCAGACCGTCGGCGCCGATCACGATCCGGCTCCGAACAGTGCTCCTCCCCTCCCCGTCGCTGACCGCGACCAGGACCGAGTCGTCGTCCACGCGCTCGACGGTCGCTGCCGAGTTGGACCAGACCGCGGTGCCGGCGCTCTCGGCGCGGTCCAGAAGCACCTGGTCGAACCGGCATCGCTCGACGAGCAGACCTTCGGCGCCAACCCCCGGAAGTCGGTGCGGCGCTACGGCACGCTCCCCCACCGCTCGTGGTGCACGCGCACCTCAGTCGTCCGTCCGATGCAAATCGCCTCCACGGCCGGAAGCAGGCCTTCGCGGTGGAGCAGAGCGATGGCGCGCGGCGTGAGACAATGGCCGCAGGTTTTGGACCGAGATCGCGGCTCCTTCTCCGCCAGCCCCACCCGCCAGCCCCGCCGGGCCAGGCGCACGCGCCGTGACGGCCCCGGCGGGGCCGCCGCCAACGATCAGCGCATCGAACATCGATGATGGAGCGGGCACGTCGGACCAAGTCTAGCAGCCCGGCTGCTAACCCCAGCTGCCGAGCACGCGAAGGAGGTCGTTCACGCCCACAATGCCGTCGCCGTTGAGATCGGCGGGGCACCCGGCTGGCGGTGCGGGACAGGGCCCCCACCCAAGCAGCAGGATCAGCAGGTCGCTAACGCCGACCATGCCGTTGCCATCGATATCCGCTTGCACGTCGCATTCATCGGGAACGCCGTTGCCGTCGTCATCGGCGCTCGTTCCGGCGGCGATGTCACAATCGTCGGGAATCGAGTTCTGATTGCAGTCGTTCGTCTGGCACTCGTCGGGAATCGTGTCCAGGTTGCAGTCGAGGCTTGTCAGGTCGGCGATGTCCTGCTCGTCAGGAACTCCGTTGCCGTTGCAATCGAAGAACACGAGCTTGCGGATATCGTGAGTCGTCAGGACGTACAGCTCACCCTCCCGGTCTTCGCCGAACGACAACGGCATCCTGTCGAGATCGACCACGTGCACGACCGTATCGTTCGAGATGTCGTAGGCCCAGACCATCTTCGAACAGAGATCGGCGAAGAGGTACATCCCCTGCAGCCTTGGAAGCGCGCTGCCGCGATACACGTACCCGCCGACAACGGCGCAGCCGGTGTCATGGTCGTAGTCGTACACGGGATCGATGAGCGCCGGATCGCGGCACGCGCACGCGGAAACGGCAACAGGGCAGCAGCTCAGCGCCTCCTTGCAGTTCCACCCGTAGTTCTCACCGCCGGCGCTCCCCGACGGCTGGAAGTTGATCTCCTCCCATGACTCCCAGCCGACGTCGGCGATCCAAAGGTCGCCCGTGAGGCGGTCGAAACTGCACCGCCACGGGTTGCGCAGCCCCAGCGCCCAGATCTCGTCTCGCCCGGCCGTGCCGACGAACGGATTGCTCGGCGGAATCGCGTAGTGGCACTCGGGATCGT
This sequence comes from uncultured Planctomycetota bacterium, assembly GCA_963697235.1. Taxonomy (GTDB): domain Bacteria; phylum Planctomycetota; class Phycisphaerae; order Phycisphaerales; family SM1A02; genus CAVONJ01. Next base: position 27,274 of record CAVONJ010000008.1, on the reverse strand, counting down.
CGGGAAAATCGTCGTTGCACGGATCGATCCGAAGGATCTTGCCGAACAGCGACTCGATGTCCTGCGCCAGTTCTCCCGATGTCGGGAAGCCCCCGTCGCCCTTCGCCATGTAGAGAAAGCCGTCGGGTCCGAATCCAATCCAGCCGATGTTGTGGACGGGTCCGGGTTCTGTGATCGTCAGCAACACCCGCAGGCTGGCGAAGTCCGCGACGCTGGGGTCCGCCGTCACGGTGAGTTCCGCCAGCACGCTGTCACCATCGAGGTTCGTGTACACGACGTAGAACAGCCCATTGCTCTGGTAATCGGGGTGAAAGGCGAGACTGCCCAGCGTCCCTTCACCCACGCTGCTGTTCACGACCGACGTCAGATCCACGAACGGCGTTGGCAGCACCTCGCCATCCATCAGAATTCGGATCTGACCATGCCGCTCGGTAAAGAAGAACCGCTCGGCATCTCCGGGCGCCTGCGTTAGAAACGTCGGCAACGTCGGAGCGGTGGTGACGACCTCGGCCTTCACCGAGCCTTCAGACCGCGCCTCCGCATACGACAACAGCACGCTGAGCGCGAACGCACAAAAGAGCGTCGCAAATCGCATCGTGCTCGATCCCCTCCCTTCGCCGCTCACGGCGTGGCCCAGGTCGGCAGTGTAGCACCGTGTTCCAGCCTCTCTCAAGCCCGCCGACCCATGCCCGGCCCCTCCGCCGCCCCGGGCTCAGCCCGCCACCGCCGCCGGAGCGGGGATCGTGTGGATCAGCGAACCGACGTCGTGGTACACCCGCCTGATCCGCGGACTCAGACCGCAGAGCATGACGTGGGGCAGCGTCCCCGCCTGCGCGGCGATTCTCGGCAGGTGATTTGGGGCTTCGGGGTCGGGGGACACCAGCTCGACGACGGTTCCGACGCCGAGCCTCATCGCGGTCGGCGCCCCTTCCGCCATCAAGTCCGTCAGGTCGACGGTGATTTGCTCCATGCTCACCGCGCCGACCACTGGAGCGTATCCGCGGACTTCTCCCTCGGGCGTATCGACGATGACCGCCACCTGGGCGGGTTCGAGGCGGTGTTCGGCGCCGCTCAGGGCGATCGGGTAGCCATCTGCGTAGCCGACGGGAATGACTCCGATGCGGCTCTCGCGGCGCGCGGTCCAGGTCTGTCCGTAGCCGACCCCATCGCCCGCCTCCACACGCTTGATCTGGATGAGCCGGCTCGTCCACGTGACCGTTGGCTGGAGCGAGGTGCCCGGCTCGGCCCGTTTGCCGCGCATCAGCTCCAGACCGTATCCCGCCCACGCCAGGCCGACCCGCACCATCGACTTGTGATAGCGATGGTGGCGGAACGTGGCGAAGGTGTTGCCGGCATGAACGACGCACGATGGCGGAATCAGCCGTCGGCTGCCGGAGACGATGCGCTCGAGTCGCTCCAGCTGCGTGCGCGTGAAGGCCTCGTCCCGGTCGGCGCTGGCGAAGTGCGTGAAGATGCCGGCGAGCATCAGCCGGGGCTCGCTGGCGATGCGGGCGAGAATCCGCGGTGCTTCATCGACGCCACACCCTTCGCGGCACATGCCCGTATCCACGCAGAGGTGCACCGGCAACCTCGCGCCGAATCGATCGGACATGCGGATGAGATCCTCGACGTGATCGCCGCCGTGCACCGAAAGGTGCAACCGTCCGCAGATCAGCGGCCGGTACAAGCCGTCCGTCCGTTCGACTGCCCGCACCGGCATCAGGACCAGGACCGGAGCGCTGACCGCCGCCGCAAAGAGCTCGGCCGCCTGCGCGGGAGCGTAGACGGCCAGCATCGTCGCCCCGGCCGCTTCCAGCCGACGGCTGATGCGAACCGCGCCCAGGCCGTACGCATCGGCCTTGACGATGGGACAGATCCCGCACTCGGGACCGATGATCCGCCGAAGGAGGCGCATGTTGCCATCGACTGCGGACAGGTTGACTTCAATGACGCTCGGTTCGGTCATAACGGGCGGCGCCCTGCGGTGCCGGCATCCTGACTCAATCGCGGAGAGGAGTTGCAGCGCCTCGAACGAAGCGCCGCCGCAGTTGTATCGTCAACCGATCGAAATTACCATCATGTTTTGAACGGCACGGGAGAGACGCCGGGTCCCCCGTTCGTCCACAGCGGGCGGACCGACGAGCATGACCACGATTCGAGTCGACGAGGAGGTCGCCCAGGCGCTGTTCCAGCGGCGGCCAGTCGTGGCGCTCGAGTCGGCGGTCGTGACGTGCGGGCTTCCTCGTGATTGCGGATCGCTCGCCACGAGCGGAGCGTGGGACGATTCCATCCCCGCCAACCTGCAAACAGCCAGGCTCATGTCTGCCGCGGTCCGGGACTGCGGGGCGGTGCCCGCGCTCATTGCGGTCGTGCAGGGCGTGCTGCGGATCGGTCTCGATGATGAGTCCCTGATCGCGCTGGCTGGGGACGAGCGGGCGGGAAAGGTCTCGTCGTCCGATCTCGCCGCCGCGCTGACGGCGGGAGTGACCGCGGGAACGACCGTGTCCGCCACGCTACTGGCGTGCGGACTCGCCGGAGAGGAGCCCATCTCCACCTTTGCGACCGGAGGCATCGGCGGGGTTCATCGCGGATGGACCGAACGACCGGACGTGTCCGCCGATCTGCGTCAGCTGGCTCGCTCCTCGTGTGCCGTGGTCACGGCCGGTGCGAAGTCGGTGCTGGACGTCGCCGCGACGCTGGAGGTGCTGGAGTCACTGGGCGTGACGGTCATCGGGTACCGGACGGACCGCTTCCCGCAGTTCTACAGTCGGGGAAGCGACGAGCTGCGCTGTCCCCACCGGATCGATGACGTTCGGGAGATCGCCAGACTCTGCCATGTCCGGTGGCAACGGCTGGCCCAGCCGGGCGCGGTGGTCGTGGCGCAGGCGGCGCCGGAATCACTGGCTCTGCAGCAGAAGGAGGTAGAGGCGGTCGTCTCCACGGCCGTCGCCGACGCAGGACGGGCGGGCGTCCGAGGCAAGGCGCTCACGCCATACTTGCTGACCCGCGTGGCCGAGCGCACATCGCGCCGGTCGATGGCCGCCAACGTCGGACTGCTGGAACAGAACGCTCGGCTCGCGGCGGAACTCGCCGTCGCCCTCTGTGAATGATCCTCGTCAGCGATCGGGGAATGGCGAACCCGGATTCTCCATGGACTTCCTCGCGAGAGCGGCTCAGATCCTCTCGCAGCAGAAGGCAGATGAAGAACCGGGGTCAAGAGTCTGAAGCGAACGGGCGGCTGAGCCGATACCACTCGGGCGGCATCGGGCACCGCGACACGCGGGAAGGTTGATTCCCGGCTGTGGCCGAGCGACCTGCGTTGAACGAAACCACACGCGAGGTGTCCAGCCGAACGCTTGACACGACGCGCTGGACCTGATCTACTGAAACCCGGTGGGATGGCTGCAGTCGGCTGCGGCCTCGCCAGCATCTGCCAGCAAGCAACTCGACGATTGTGCTGTCTGCACGCCGTTTCACTGTGCATTGTCGTGCATCTTCAGGCGTTCTCAGCATGGCGGGCGAGGCGGGCCAGCGAGTGACCCGCGAAGAACGACCACAAGCACCTTTGGGGGAAAGCCGAACCTCGGATGTCGTTGCGACCGGGGGGCGGCCATTCGAAGCCTGGCGATGATCTGACGCCCTCCCCCGCTCGGAGCGACCGAGTCCATGAGTTCCCTGCTCGAAGCCCAATCACCTGATCTTGGCATGCAAACCCTGAGCGGAATTCTCGAACTGCACGACAGCACCGAGGGCCGCATCCGACAATTCGATGACGGGCTGGTGGAGAGCCAGGATGATCCCATCGTCCCGCTCGATCTGACCGAGCGATTCTCGCTGCGCCAGGGGCAGCGGTTGACGGTGAACGTCGTGAGCAAGAAGCCGCGACGGCGACGCGGGCGGTCGTCACGCCCGGCCCGAGCCACGGTCCAGGACGTGCTGAAGATCGAGGGCCTGACGTCCGGACCAGTACGCCGGCTCGTAAGCCCTTCGAAGAGCTGACGCCGCTCGATCCGGCCCCGCGGATGAGCCTCGAGTATCCGGGGTGTCCGCCCGCCTGTCGCCTGATCGACCTCTTCTGCCCGATCGGATACGGCACGCGCGGGCTCATCGTCACCCCGCCCAAGGCCGGCAAGACCATCCTGCTCCAGAACATCGCCTTCGGCATCAAGCACAACCACCCCGAGGTCGAGCTCGTGGCTCTGCTCATCGACGAGCGACCGGAGGAGGTCACCGACTTCAAGCGCAACGTGCCCGCCCAGGTGCTCGCCTCCTCGAACGACCAGGACATCGACCGGCACATCGCGCTGGGCATGCTCGCCATCGAGCGAGCGAAGCGTATGCTCGAAGCGGGCCGGGACGTCGTCGTGCTGCTCGACTCCCTGACCCGTCTCGGCCGGGCCTTCAACAACTCACGAAGGTTCGGAAGCCGTGGCCGCACGATGTCCGGCGGACTCGACTCGCGAGCGCTGGAGATTCCCAAAGCAGATGTTCGGCGCCGCTCGCCGTGTCGAAGAAGGCGGCTCGCTCACGATCATCGCGTCCTGCCTCGTCGACACCGGCTCCCGTGCGGACCAGATCATCTTCGAGGAGTTCAAGGGCACCGGCAACATGGAGCTCATCCTCGACCGCTCGATCGCCGAGCAGCGTCTCTTCCCGGCCATCAACCTCGCGGCGTCAGGCACGCGCAAGGAGCACCTGCTGCTCGACGAGCAGACCCTCAAGACCGTCACCGCGCTGCGCCGCCGCCTGATGAACATGCCGCCGCCGATGCAGATCGAGCAGCTGCTGGGAGCGCTCGAGCGCTTCCCGACCAATGAGCAGTTGGTCAAGGGATGAACTGAGAGACGTCACGTCGTCTTGAACGACGCGATCGTGGTCTCTCCAGCCGCCTCGTCCTACGCTGTGCACCGTGCCCGGACTCTTTGATGGCACCCCGTTGCGAGCGCCCCGTCACCTGCGAAGTGTGCGGGCAGCCGCTCAGCGCCTGCACGTGTCCTCGCGATACCTCGGGCGCGTCCTGCGCCCGCAGGACCAGACCGCGGTGGTCCGGCTCGAGAAGCGACGAAAGGGAAAGATCGTCACGACGGTGACGGGCCTGGATCCGGTCGCGTCGGATTTGGAGTCGATTGCGCGGCGGCTGAGAACCCTCTGCGGCGCCGGCGGAAGCGTCGCCGAGGGCGTGATTCAGGTGCAGGGGGAACACCGGGAGCGTGTCGGCGGGGCGCTGCGCTCGATGGGGTACGGGGTGAAGGTGGTTTGATGGCAGGCCCATCCTCTCCCCCTGGGAGAGGTCGGCGAGCGCAGCGAGCCGGGTGAGGGGGCCCGAAGTAGGCTTTGCGCGGCGGCGAGTTGCGCCTCGGAACTTCCGGGGACCCTCACCTGGTTCGTCCCCGCCGGCGAGTTGCGCCTCGGAACTTCCGGGGACCCTCACCTGGTTCGTCCCCGCCGGAAGGGCGGGGACGAACCGTCCTCTCCCGGAGGGAGAGGACGGGGCGCCGGCGGCGAGTTGCGCCTCGGAACTTCCGGGGACCCTCACCTGGCTCGCCCCCGCGGGGGACGGGGGCGAGCCGGTCCTCTCCCGGAGGGAGAGGAGTCTCGTTAAGAAAAAACGTGTCGCGGCATCGCCGCGACACGTTTGGTTTCAGACTGCGAGCCTTGAAAGATCAAAGGCTCGTCGTACGGGGTCTCTCAGGCGCGACGGCGACGACGAGTTCCCGTCAGGCCGGCGATGCCGAGCAGCGCCAGAGCACCAGGCGAGGGAACCACGAAGTTGAACGTCAGGCCCGAAGAGGTGCCGGACTGTCCGCCGTTGACCCACGCGAGGTTGACGGTGCCGTCGAGACGGGCGCCATCCTCGACGGTGAAGCGACCGATCAGAACGGTCTCAGCACCACAGATGGGGCAAACCTGAGCGAAGGTGAAGGGGCTGTCCGGAGTCCGGAACCAAGCACCGTTCATCGTCTCGAGCGGGCCAGTTCCCCAGGGGGCTCCACCGGGGCTTCCGGAGGGGAAGTTCGGCGAAAGCTGCGTCAGGGGGTCACCCGCCTGCTGATACTCAGCGCCGATCGTGACGTAGCTGTCGTATCCCAGCGAGGGGAACAGGTTCACGAACGCCTGCGAGGGCTCCGTGTCACTGCCCAGGCCATCCTGGTAGAAGCCACCCTGGCTGCTCGAGATGGACAGCGGGCTGTTCATGTCACCGAACACCGAGGTCACTTGATCGAAGCCAGTGGCATAGACCAGCCAGCTGTTGTAGAGCGTGCCGCCGATATCGACGACCTCGCCCACACCAACGAACATGCCGCTGACCTGGGAGACCTGGCCGGCGTCCGCCGACACTCCGAGAACGAGCGACCCACCGAGAGCCGCCATCATTGACAGGGTTTTTACTTTCATACGTAGGGACCTTTCTTCTTGAGCCTCTGATTAACTGTGCACAGAACTTCAAGGCTGCAGCAGTCGATGCAGCTCTACCCGTCCTTTACTTCCGCCCCGAAGATACAGCGACGCGCTGGGGAGTCAAGACGCAAACCCCCGACTTTCGGCCACTTTTTAATCTGGGCAAGTCATTTGGCCCCCCTTCCCACGGCATTATTCGGGTGCTTTTTCCGGCCCCAGCGGCATCACTCCACTCCGCACCGCCGGCGTCCCAGAACGACCAACTGTCGCGGAGAGCTGGGGTTACATCACGTCACGATCAGGCCTGCCCAGCGAGATGATCGCTGGAAACACCCTCCGGGATGCGACCCTTGTTGCCCGGGTCCCGAACAATCTCGTGCCCGATCAGCAATCCGGAAAGAAGAAGCGGTCCGGAGCCGGAAACCCGCACCGAGACCAGCGAGCCGATCAACCGCTCCGCCTCGAGTTCGGCAGGCACGTCGAACACGGCAATCAAGTCTCCGCTCGTGCGACCGGACATCTGGACGGCGGGTGGCTCCCATCCGAGTTCGACGTTTCCCCGCCCCCTCGGCGACTTTCGACTGATTTGCTCGACGAAGACCTCGACCACCTGGCCGACGTACGCGCGATGAACTTCGGCACCAATCCGGGCCTGCAGTTCCAGGACCCGGTGATTCCGGCTCCGCTTGACGAGATCCGGAACATCGTCGACCAGGCGGCTCATCGCCGCCGTTCCCGGACGGGGCGAGTACTTGAAGATGAAGTTGTTCTTGAATCGGACCTGTTCCACGAGCGTCAGCGTCTCCTCGAAGTCCTCATCGGTCTCCGTCGGGAAAGCCGACGATGATGTCGCCGGCGATGCAGACGTCCGGTAAGCAGGAACGTGGCGCGGTTCGATGAACTCGAGATAGACCTCCCGGGTGTAGCCCCGGTTCATCCGCTTGAGCACGCGGTTCGAGCCGGACTGCGCCGGCACGTGGAGGTAGCGGCAGATCCGCGGCGACGCCGCCATCACCTCCAGCATGTCGTCGCCGAAGTCCCGCGGATAGCTCGTGACGAACCGCAACCGCTTGATCGCCGGAACCTCGTCGTGAATGCGGTGAAGCAGGTCCGCAGAAGCGGCACACCCGATCATCGTGATGGTGCCCAGCGGCGGCATCGCCGTTCCCGTTGGTGAACGCCGCGGCGCCGGGCCCGATCTGAGCCGTCTCGACACCCCCTGCTCCAACTGCGCCCCCCTGCACGTAGTAGTAGTGATTCACCGTCTGCCCGAGCAGCGTGACCTCGATCACCCCCCGATCGGCCAGTGCCTTGCACTCGTCGACGACAGCGTCCGAAGGCCGGTGGACCTCCGCCCCGCGGGTGTTCGGCACCACGCAGTACGTGCAGAACTTGTTGCAGCCGCGCGTGATCCTGACGTACGCGCTCGGCCGCCGGCGGAAGCGCGGTCGGGATCGAAGGCCCGGGAGAGATCGAGCAGCTCGAGGTTGTCCTGGGCCGCGGAAAGCGTCGCGGTCCGGCGATTCCGGTTGCCCTGCAGGGCCATCCGGTCGGACAGCTCGACGGCCTCCGCCGTCATGGCGTTGTCGAGAAGCAGGGGCAGCTTGTCCAGCTCGCCCGGCCCGCAAAGCAGGTCGACCTGGGGAAAACGACGCAGAAGTTCCGGCCCCATCCGCTCGGCCATGCATCCGATGACGCCGAGAACCACGCGCCGTCCACTGGTTTTCCACAAGCCGACCTGACCGATCCGACTCAAGGCCTTGTTCTCCGCCTGTTCCCGGACCGAGCAAGTGTTGTAGAGGATGACGTCGGCGGCCTCGATGCTGGGCGAGAATCGGTATCCAAGGGCGGCGAGGTGGCCTTGAACCAGCTCGCTGTCGAGCTCGTTCATCTGGCAGCCGAAGGTCTCGAGGTAGACCACGCCGCGTGGCCGAAGACTTGTGGTGAGAAGCACTGCCATGTTCAGAAATCATGGTAGCAATGCGGCTGTGCGGTTATCTGCCGGGCCACTTCGACCGATGTATTCCCTCCAGAACGACGGCCCAATCGTCCGAAGTAGGGGACTTGGAGAAGGATCCGGGACCGGCGGAGGAGGATCCACCGTCTAGAAGACGGGGCGTCTTTCCCGGGCACGTCGGGCGCCGGGTCGCTACCATGGCAGCCCGTTGGGAATCCGCGCGTTGCCAGACCTGTCACCGATGTGATGGAACACGGTGACGGCCAGGAGATGCTCAAGATCGTGGAACCAGCACAGAACAAGCTTCCCTGCCAGCGGCTGAACCTGGGGGCCCTCGTCTTGCTTCTCAGCGTCGCCGCGGGGTGCTCACAGCGTCAATCCCTGACCTGGGCACAAACAGCACCGGCGATCGAACCCCTGCCCGTCAGCAGCGTGCGGATGGGTGTGCTCGGTCCGGCTGAATACCTCCCATAGCGTCTCTCTGTAGCGCTCCGCAGCGCCCTTCGGCGCACACTCGCTCCCGCGCTGGGCTGCTCTGTGGGCGCCGGGCTCTAGCGCGGAGGACAATCCTCTCCCGCCGGGAGAGGACGGCTCGTTCCCGCGTCTGCTCGCGGGGACGAGCCAGGTGAGGGAGACGTGCGTCGCGTGCCGGAAACGAGCATTGCTGATGCTCCTCGGCCATCCCGTTCGCGTACCGACACTCGCTCCGGTGGGTGCCGGGCTTAGCGCGCGGAGGACATCCTCTCCCGCCGGGAGAGGACGGCTCGTTCCCGCGTCTGCTCGCGGGGACGAGCCAGGTGAGGGAGACGTGCGTCGCGTGCCGGAAACGAGCATTGCTGATGCTCCTCGGCCATCCCGTTCGCGTACCGACACTCCTCCGGTGGGTGCCGGGCTCTAGCGCGGAGGACAATCCTCTCCCGCCGGGAGAGGACGGCTCGTTCCCGCGTCTGCTCGCGGGGACGAGCCAGGTGAGGGAGACGTGCGTCGCGTGCCGGAAACGAGCATTGCTGATGCTCCTCGGCCATCCCGTTCGCGTACCGACACTCCTCCGGTGGGTGCCGGGCTCTAGCGCGGAGGACAATCCTCTCCCGCCGGGAGAGGACGGCTCGTTCCCGCGTCTGCTCGCGGGGACGAGCCAGGTGAGGGAGACGTGCGTCGCGTGCCGGAAACGAGCATTGCTGATGCAGGTCGGCCATCAAGCATGTGGCGCGGACAGCGAAGCGTCATTGCAGATCGGGCTCGCGGCCGACGGCTGACGCTGTCCTCCCTCACCCGGCTCGCTTCGCTCGCCGACCTCTCCCGGGGGGAGAGGTAAGGGTGGTGTGCGCGGTTTTCTTCTCGCTCGCATCGCTCTGCCGATAGCGTGTTGCATGGTGCGGCCTGGACAGGTGCTGATCCTCACGACGACCGCCCTGCTCGGGATCGGGGTCGTGATGGTCACCTCGGCGGGACTCTCGATCGGCGCCGAGCGAGCGCTCACGCTCGATGGTCTCCTCACGGGCCGGCCGGCACGCTTTGCGCTGCTGGCCCTGGCGATGCTCGCCTTCGGGTCGACTGTCGCGGTGCCCTCGCGTCTGCACGCTCGGGGTTGGCGCTCGCCGATTCCCTGGATCGTGATCGGCGCGATCATCCTCCTCCTGCTCGTCCACGTTCCGGGCGTTGGTCGCGAGGTCAACGGGTGCGCCGCTGGATCGATCTGGGACCGATCGGATTCCAGCCCAGCGAACTTGCCAAGTGGGGCCTGGTCGTCGCGATCGGGGCGTATGCCGCGTCGCGGCCGGAGCGGATCGGCACGCTGCTCCCGGGATTCCTCGCCCCGATGGCCGTCGTCGGCGTGATCTGCGCGCTAATCGCCACCGAGGATCTCGGCACCGCCGTCCTGATCGCCGCGATCAGCGTGGCCATGCTCATCGCCGGCGGGGCGAAGCTCTGGCACGCGATCCTTCTCGCCCCGGTGGCCGCCCTTGGATTCACGGCCGCGCTCTTCCAGAGCCCCTATCGAATCGAACGGCTTCGGGCCTTCCTCGATCCCTTCGGCGACGCGCAGGGCAGCGGCTACCACATGATCCAGTCAATGGCCGCCGTGTCCGGCGGAGGGTTGGCCGGCCGGGGGCTCGGTAACAGCATCCAGAAGTTCGGCTATCTGCCCGAAGACACAACCGATTTCATCTTCGCCATCGTGTGCGAAGAGATGGGTGTGGTGGTGCCGGTCTCGTGATCTTCCTGTACATCGGGCTCGCCATGGCCGGACTGGCCGTCGTGCGACGGGTGCACAGCCCCTTTCAGCGGCTGCTGGGGCTGGGCATCGTCCTCACGATCGCCCTGCAAGCGCTGATCAACATGCTGGTCGTCACCGGCTGCGGTCCCACCAAGGGCATCGCCCTGCCGCTGATCTCTTCCGGCGGCACGGGCTGGGTGCTCACCGCGTTCTGCCTGGGGCTGCTCGTCTCCATCGACCGCCGCGCCGATCGTTTCGAGACGGCCGAACCGGTGCCGCGCACCTGGGGTCGGCTTCGACTCGCGTGACGGAGCAGGAGAACGCGAACCGCTCGCTATCCTCCATTCCCATGGCGAAGGACCTTGCGGAGCGTCCGCTTGAACTCACCATCGCACTGGCCGGCGGGGGTTCGGGAGGTCACATCTATCCCGGCCTGGCCATTGCCGAGCGGATCAGCCAGCTCGCCCCGCATACGCGATCGATCTTCCTCTGTTCGAATCGAGCGATCGACCGGCGGATTCTCGAAGCGGCGGGCGCCGAGCGGTTTCCCGTCGACTCGGCTCCCTTTTCGTGGCGACCCGGGGCGGCGCTCGCGTTCGGCAGGGGCTACTGGAGGAGTTGCAAGACGATTCAGAGCCTGCTCCACCGTGAGCAGGTCAGCCACGTGGTCGCGATGGGCGGATTCGTCGCGGCGCCCGCCGTTCACGCAGCCCGCCGATTGGGGATTTCGGTCACGCTGGTCAACCTCGATGCCCCGCCCGGCAAGGCCAACCGGTGGATGGCCCGGCGCTGCGATCGAGTGCTCACGGCGATTCCGCTGCCCACGCATCCGGGCTTCGCGGAGCGGATCGTGGGCATGCCCGTGCGGAGGGGCGCCATCGCGACCGCCGACGCCGCCACCTGCCGGCAGGCGCTCGGACTGGATCCGGATCGGAACACGCTGCTGGTAGTGGGTGGCTCGCAGGGGGCCGGCACGATCAACGAGTTGCTGGTCGCGGTGGTTCGCAGTCGGCGTGATTGGCTCCACGGCTGGCAGATCTGTCATCTGTGCGGCGCGGACGCCGAGGTCGACCTCCGGGAGCTCTATGCCGCACACGACATCGCTGCCGTCGTCGCACCGTTCAGCGATCGAATGGACCTGGCCTGGGGGGCGGCGAATCTCGCGGTGAGCCGAGCCGGTGCCAGCTCCGTGGCCGAAGCGGCGTCTGAACGCCGTCCCGACGCTCTTTCTGCCCTATCCGTTCCACCGCGACCAGCACCAGCGCTTCAACGCCAAACCGCTCGTCGACTCGGGCGGCGCCGCGCTGGCTGCCGACCTGATCGATCCCGCCGAGAACCTCCGCTGCGTCGGGCCTGTCCTGGCGGAGATCATGGCGGATGATCAGCGGCGTCAGCAGATGCGAGCGGTCCTCCTGCGTGACCGCTCCAGAGCCGATGCAGCGCTCGAAATTGCGCGACTGGTTCTTGGTCGATGAAGGAATCGCGGCGCGCGAAAAAAAGCCGGCTGGTTCATGTGCATCGGCGCCGTAGAATGCAACACTTGGGCAAGGAGAGAGTGCTCCAAAGAGTGGGGTCTTCTGGTTACCGGACCACTGTGACATGCGCAAAGCAAAGACCTGCCTGGTTGTGACCCCTGATCGTGGCGACGTCGATGCGGCGATTCGGCAGGAAGCGATGTGGCGAGGATGGGAGCTGGAGCTGCGGCACGATCCGGTCATGGCCATGGCCGAGATCTGCCTTCGCGAGAAGGTCGCGGCCTCGCGGGCCCTGGCCAGCGGCGAGCCGGAGGCCTCCATCGCTCTGGTGGTCGTGCATCCCGCCTCCTCGGCGCACGGCGCTCAGTTCCTTCGCGCCGCGAGCACCTATTTGCGGCAGACTTCTATCTATGCATTCACCGAGGACGGCCTCACGAGAGTGGCGGGTAGTGACGAGGCGGACCCGGTTCGAGCCATCGCATCGAGCGAATTGGATGAGTCACCGGATCCCGCCGTGTCCGACCGGCGAACCGATCGCGAGCACGATGGTCGCCATGAAGGTGAGGATTCGGTGACGGCGGAAGAGCTGGCCATGCTTCTAAGAGGAACGGCCGGGGACAGCTGAGCGGGAGAAGATGAACGTCGAATCACATCAACACGCCGGCCCTGACCACCGCCATTCCCGATCCGCCCGAGGCCGGGTGCTGATCGTCGGTCCTGCTCCCGGCACTGAACTGCCGCCCTTGCCCCGCGCGATCTTCCAGGTTTCCAACATCTTCGATGCCCTGGGGGAGGTCACGATCGCCACGGCCCGAGAGCCGATCGAACTGGTGCTCATCCCTCGCGAAGCCCTGGACTCGATCTCCGCGAGCGCGGCCGACGCGATCAGGCAGGTGGATCCCTCGGTCAAGGTGGTGCTGCTCACGAACCACGACCTGCGCTTCAACGGCGTCGCGGCGGGCGACACCGCCACGTTCGACGCGACGGTGCGGCTCCCGGAAGAAGGCCATCGTCTGCTTCAGCTTCTCGGCGAAGCGCCGCTCCCAGGCCCCGTCGCGACGAGCGAGACCGAAGCACGCCCAAAGCCGCGGCCGAACGCTTCGGCCGCCGCGCCTCCTGCGCCGCCAACCTCCACGCCCCCGATCCCCGAGTCGCCGACCGTCACGGAGCTGCCTGCCGAGTTGGACGAACTGGTTCTGGAGGAGCGACTCGAACTCGCCGACGACTCGCTGCCGGGATCGGTCGGAGGATCGGCGACGGCTGACTTGCCGGACGATCAGGCGCGCCTCGGCGATGTCGATCTGGTGGACCGGGTGCTTGCTCATCCCGGAGCGCTGCGAGATCTTGCGCTGCGACTGATCGCTCAGCAGACCGGCTGGTCCGATGTGCGGTTGCTGTCCGAGGACGAGGCATCCGATCCGAATCAGGTCAAGGTCGAGTCCTCCGAACACTGCTATGGTCGCCTGACCTGCGCCTCGGCCACGCGCGAACAGCTCTCGCCATGGGCGGAGTGGCTGGCGCGATGGCTGTCGCTCGACCGCTCCTACAACGAGTTCCGGCGCATGGCGTATCAGGATGATCTGACCAGCGCCTGGAATCGTCGCTTCTTCGATTCCTTCCTTACCGTGACGCTGCGCCAGGCGGCAGAGGTGCGCCAGCAAATCTCGGTCATGGTCTTCGATATCGATGACTTCAAGCGCTACAACGATGACTATGGTCACGCGGCGGGCGACGTCGTGCTGGCCGAAACCGTTCGGTTGCTGACTTCGGTCATCCGCCGGGGTGATCGCGTGTGCCGGATAGGCGGCGATGAGTTCGCGGTGATCTTCGCCGACCTCGGCGGACCGCGTGCGCTCGGCTCGCAGCATCCCTCCTCCCCGGAGCAGATTGCCCGCCGATTCCAAGACCAGATCTGTCAGATGCGCTTTCCCAAGCTCGGGCTCGAGGCTCCCGGCAACCTCAGCGTGTCCGCAGGCCTCGCGACCTTCCCCTGGGACGGCATGACGCCACAGCAGCTGCTGGAGTGCGCCGATGAGCGGGCTCTGCAGAGCAAGCGGCGCGGCAAGAACGCGATGACCATCGGTCCGGACTCTGGTCGGGGAGTTGGTCGGGACGAGTGAATCGGCCATGCCTGCGAATCGGCCTCGGATGCGAAGCGGATTGCACGAGCCGAAAATCCTTCCGATAATCTTCTGGGGTATCGATCGCACCGGGAAGAGAAGAGAGCACCAGCGTCACGGCTCCCTCCGCGGTTCAGCGCGCGGCCCCGCCCACCGATACCGTGGTCTCATGGAGCACCGCACACTCATCATTTCGGACACGCACCTTGGACGGCCGTTCTGCTCGGCCCGTTCTGCGGCCGCGCTGCAGCCGCTGTGGGCGGACTTCGATCGGTTGATCGTCAACGGCGACGTGGCGGAGATCCACCATCCGCAGTACGGCGAGGAAGCGCGGCGGCAGGTCCGGGAACTCCGAGATCGCTGCGCGAGCCAGAATGTCGATCTGACACTGGTGTCGGGCAATCACGACTCCTTTCTCAGCGACATCGCGCACCTGGAGCTGGCGGACGGACACATCTTCGTCACGCACGGCGACGCGCTCCATCCGGCCATCGCACCGTGGTCCTCGGCGTCCCGCCGCATCAGGGCCGCGCACGAGAAGGCGTCCAGGGAACTCCAAGCGATGATCGATGATGAGCTGCTCGTGCGGCTCGGGGCCACCCAGCTCGCGTCTTTCGCGGAGTGGCAGCGCCGCCACGAGCGGTTCCTCAAGATCCCCACCCCGCTCTATCGCCCATGGGTGTTCCTCCAGGTGCTGCACTACTGGTCGCGCGTACCAGCGCTCGCATCGGCATTCGCCAATCGTTTCGCGCCTGGCGCGAGCTTCATCCTGCTCGGTCACACGCACCGCGCAGGAATCACGCAGCGAGGCGAGCGGACGATCATCAATACCGGCTGCTTCGGGCCGCCCAGCGCGCCGCGGGCCGTCGCGCTGGAGGGCGATTCGCTCAACGTCTTCCGAATCCTCGCCCACGGCCGGACGTTCAGGCTGGCCTCCAAGCCGCTGGCCACCTTCCCGCTGCCAGAACCAGTCGTCGCGCCGGCGCCGGCCGAAGAACCCTCGAAGGTTGCCGCCTGATCGTGCGTTCAGCACGGCGAATGTAGGGTGCATGCAATGCACCGTGATGGACCTCGCACGTTGCTCACGTGGTGCATTTCATGCACCCTACCGTTTCGACACCCTATCTTGTGCTCAGCAGCGCTCACGCGCCGCGGCTTCGGCGTTGACGACGCGACCGGGCAGGCGCCGGCCGAGCACGGCGGCGATGTGCGCGGCAGCCAGAAGCTGAGCGGGAAGATCGATGCCGCACTCCAGCCCCATCGTGTTCAGCAGGTAGCAGAGATCTTCGGTTGCCAGGTTGCCCGCGGCGCCTGGCGCAAAGGGACAGCCGCCGAGCCCGCCGCAGGACGCATCGAAGCTCTTGACCCCCAGCTGGAGGGCGCGCAGCGCGCACGCGAGGGCCGTCCCTCGCGTGTCGTGCAGGTGCAGCGTCGTCTGTGCCGGAGCGAGCACGCCCTCGAGACCTTCATAGAGCGCTTCGATGTCGCGCGGTCCGGCCACGCCAATCGTGTCACCGAGATCGATCTCGTCGACGCCCAGAGCGAGAAGCCGCTCCGCAACCTCCCTGACCCGGGTTGGAGCGACCGGCCCGTCGTACGGGCATGCGACCGCGCAGCTCACGTAGCCGCGCACGGGCAATCGCGCGGCCCTGGCGCGGTCAATGACCGGAGCGAAACGCTCCAACGTCTGGTCGATCGTTGCGTTCGTGTTGCGCACGGAGAACGTCTCGCTCGCAGCCGTGAAGACGGCGATCTTGTCGACCTCGGCGGCCAGGGCCCGCTCCATCCCCCGCTCGTTGGGAACCAGGGCGGAGTAGACCACGCCCTCTCGGCGCCGGATGCGCCGGAAGACTTCCTCGGCATCGGCAAGCTGCGGAACCCAGCGCGGACTCACGAAGCTCGAGACCTCGATCTCCGCTGCGCCGGCCGCGCCGAGCAGGTCGATGAAGCGGACCTTGTCGTCCACATCGAGCAGCTGCGACTCGTTCTGCAGCCCGTCTCGCGGTCCAACCTCGGTGATCCTGATCACGCTCGTCACGTCTCCCGCTTCCCCGGCGGTCTTCGATCGCTGCCTTGACGCTCCGCGCGGAGGATGAAGATCACGAACAGGCTGATCAGCACGAGGGTCAGCACGCCTCCCACCGCGAGCAGGAGGACCTCGAAGCCGCCGACATCGTGAAAGATCGACTCGGGCTCGGCAACCGCGAACTGAATGGAGGGGAGACGCTCGATCACGTCGCGGATTCTCGGGGAGGCCAGAATCGCAGCGGTCCGACCACGGCGTCGGTCTGCTCGCCTTCGGCATTGACCAGCACCCGATTGCCGTGCTGCGCCTGGGTTGACTTGATCATGCCGAAGCCGATCGGAGCGGCGCCGAACATCGGGCTCAGGGTGCTGGAGGTGATGACGCCGATCTGCGGCCCCATCCCCTGCTCGGTCTTCTGGAAGATCTGCGACCCCGCGACCGGCAACAGATCGCGCTGCATCCGAAGCCCGACCAGCTCCTGCTTGGGCCGCCCGAGGCTCTGCATACGCGCGACCACCTCCTGCCCGAGGTAGCAGCCCTTGGTGAAGCTCACCCGGTCCGCCAGCACGCCGGTCTCGTGCGGCAGATTGGTCGGGCCAAAGTCGACGTTGAAGAGCGGAGTCCCCGCCTCGATGCGCGCGATGTTGTACGCGTACCAGCCGACCGGGCGCACGCGCCGACGATTGCTTCCGACGTCGCGGTCGCTCTCGAGCAGCGCGCGCAGGACCGCCGGCCCGGCTTCGACCGGAGTGAAGATCTCGACGCCGACATCCCCGACCTGATCCCGCCTCGCCGCGACCACCGAATGACCTGCGATGGAGATCGTTCGCGCCTGTCGGTCCGCGAGTTCGAGCGCCGCGAGGCCGGCGGCGACACCCACCGCGTTGAGGGCCAGACGACCGTGCACGGCCAGCCTCGCCTGCTGGTCCGTGATCTCCCGGATCTCGACGTCCTCGCTGAAGATGAACGCGGCCAGGCTCTCCGCAGCGGAGGCGGCCTGGTGAACGTCGACGTCGATCAACATTCGCTCGCCGAGTTCGATCAGCAGCAGATCGGCGTCGATGCGACCCTTGCGGTTCAGCCAGAACGCCGGTCGGACGTCGCCGGCCGAGATCCCCTTGAGCTCCTGCGTCACCATCCGGTTCAGGAACTCCCCGCGGGCAGCTCCGGTCACCACCAGCGTGCCGCGATGCGAACTGGGAAACACGCCCGCGCCGCGGGAAAATGCCGCGTACTCGCTCTCCACGCTGCCGAGCGTTGCGAGCAGTTCGCACGCGACGGCTGGCTTCTCGTCCGTCGCACCGTAGGGCAGGTACTCGATCTCGCTCCCTTGGGGCGGCGCGGATTCTGCGCCGGGACGCGCGCCCTCCTGGATCTGCCGGCGGCGAGCGGCCAGGTCGGCGTCACGGTAGTCATCGAGGCATTTGCGGAGCGCTGGGTCCTGGACCATGATGGGCATGATAGCCCGGATGCCTCGCGACCTTGGCAGGGCGTTGACGAGGTGGCGACGAGGTGGCATGGTCTCGACAACCCGCTCGGAACGTGCGCGAACTCCGATCTGAACCGGAAGACACACCATGAACATCAAGCTCCTGAAGCGTCTCTGTGAGGTCCCCGGCGTGCCTGGTCGCGAAGAGCGGGTGCGGGCGCTGATCGAGAAGGAGACCAAGGACCTCTTCGACGAAACCCGCACGGACTCGATGGGATCGCTCATCTGCATCCGCAGGTCGACCTCGACTCGGAAGGGACAAACGCCCACGCGCGTGCTGATCGCGGCGCACATGGACGAGATCGGCTTCTTCGTGAAGCACATCGACGACCGGGGCTTCCTGTGGATCAACGCCGCGGGCGGCTTCGACACCCGCAACCTCTTCTCCCGCCGAGTGCTCGTGTGTGCCGAGAAGGACGACTTTCGCGCGGTGATGAACGCCGGCGGCAAGCCTGTGCACATCGCCACGCCCGAAGACCGCAAGAAGGTGCCGGAGCTCGAGGAGTTCTTCATCGATCTCGGCATGGATGCGGACGCCGTGAAGAAGGCGGTCAAGATCGGCGACTTCGTGGTCATGGACGAGCCCTTTTTCGAACAGCCCAATACCGTCGTGTCCAAGGCCCTGGACAACCGCATCGCCTGCTTCGTCGCCATCGAGGCGATTCGCAAGATGACGAGCGGTGCCAAGGCCGCTGGTCATGCCGCCGACATCTATGTCGCATTCACCGTTCAGGAGGAGGTCGGCCTTCGCGGCGCGACGACGGCGGCCAACGCGGTTGCCGCCGACGTCGGAATCGGGCTCGATACGACGCTCGCCTGCGATACGCCAGGGGTTCCGGACACGATGCGGGTGACCGGACAGGGCGAAGGGGTCGGCATCATGATCCAGGACTCCTCGATGATCGCGGACCGGGAGCTGGCGCAGGATCTCTGTCGCCTCGCCGGGAAGCACAAGATCCCCTTCCAGCGCTGCATCCTGCCCCGCGGCGGACAGGACGGCGCCGCCATCCAGCGCTCCGGCGCCGGCGCGAAGACGGCCGCGGTCGTCTGCGGCACGCGCTACATTCACACAGTCACCGAGTCCGTTCACAAGAAGGACCTGCAGGCGGCGATCGATCTGCTGGCCGCGTGGCTTCCGACGGTGAAGTGAGGCGCGGACAGAGGCTCGCCCGCCGGAGCGATTCGCGGTCAATCAGCTGGCCGCCGCGATCAGCTGCCGGATGAGGTCGATCCCGAGCCGGGCATCGCCCGTTCGTTCCGCATGCCACTGAACACCCAAGTAGTAGCGCCGGTCCCGGGCTCGGACGGCCTCGACGACGCCGTCGGGCGCGACCGCGACGACCTCCAGTGATCCGGGATCGGTCACGGCCTGGCGGTGGTGACTGTGCACGCGACCCCGGCCCAGCGCGCCTTCGACGTCATGTTCGACCTTGCCCCAGTGCATCGCCGCCGTCGACAGGCGGTCGGGGAGATGCTGATCGAGCTCTCCTCCTGACTGCAGCGCCATGAGCTGCATGCCCAGGCAAATGCCCAGCACCGGAACTTCCGGCTGCTCCTCCAGCCGCTCGAGCAGCGTGACTTCGAAGGCCTGACGCCGGGCATCCATGGGCGTGGCCTTCGGGTGGGTTCGAACCCCCCACTGCTCCATACGCGGATCGTCTCCGCCGGTCAGGATGAAGGCCTGGCAGATCTCGAGGTAGTCGCACGCAGCCTCGGGATGGGCCGGCAGCAGCAGCGCACATCCCCCGTTCTGCGCGACCAGGTCGGCATACGCGCGACCCACGCGGTAGCGATCTTCGGCAACGTCGGTCGTGATGCCGATGCGGGGTCGAGCCATACGGTCGAAGAGCATATCGCCGACCGATCGACGCCGTCCTCACCGCCGGCTCGAGGGCGGGTCCTCGCCCGAGTCGCAGCGAGTCATGGAAGGCCAAAAGCACCGCCGACCGGCCGCGACGCGTGGGGGGGGAAGCGTCACGAATCCGATCGGCGGTAGGAGGAGAAGAAAGGAGGAACTTGCCCTCTCATACGCCCGAAGGTCGGGTAAGGTTCGCATCCTCAGGCCGGCGAATCGACAAATCAGCCGCGCTGTGGCCCTCACCAGCGTTCTTGCCCCTTCCAGGAGGGGTGGGCTCCGGGGCGCCTTGATTCCCACCCTCATGTTGGTAGCCTACGGGGTTCGTCGCCCCTCTCCCGAAGGCGGGGGGCTGCCCTGCCCAAGAGCATCCACGACGAGGTTGGTACACCATGAGCTACGACGATCGCAGCAGCAATCAGCGGCCCGGCTACATCAGAGTCGGCAACGGCGGGAAGGCCTATGTCGACTACAAGGCCGCGGATGATCTTCGACGACTGATGACGCCCAACGGCAAGATCTACTCCCGCAAGCGACTGGGTGTCACGGCCCGCGACCAGCGCATGATCTCGACCGCCATCAAGCGCGCCCGCTTCATGGCCTTGCTGCCCTACACCAGCGCGACGGTCTGAGCGGACAGCTCGCGGCCCGTACACGGAGAAGAGTGCTTCGCGTGCGATGCTGACTCTTTGGAGCGGTTTCAGTCCAAAGCGCAGCGTTTGGAGCGTCGGCGCGGCAAGTCGAGCGCGGAGAGCGAAGCAGGCGGCTTGCGATGCGGCCCGACAAAGCCACGCGCAGCTCTAGCGAGCGGCGAGTCCCACGAGCCGTGCCAGGGATCGCCGCAGCAGCGCAAACCAGAGGCGCATGCGAAGTCGTCGGATGCCGACGTCGTGACGGTCGCTGGCCATTCCGCGGCCGATCCAGCCGCCGGCCACCTGTAGCTGTCCGCGGTCGAGGGCGGCGAGCGCCAGGTTGTGGATCGACCGAATGCAGTCGGGATCCAGACGCACCACTCGCCGGCTCGCTGCGACTCCACCCTCCAGATCGCCGGCGCGAAAACAGGACAGGGCCAGGCTGCGGTAGAGATCGGCGTCGTTTCCGACGAGGGCAACGGCGGAGCGGAACACCAACGCCGCAGACCGCGGACGGCCGGCTTCCAGAAGCAGCTCACCGAAACGTCGGTAGTACGCGGCCTGGGTATGCGGCAGGGCGTTGGTCGCTTCCTCCCCCTCCTCATCGCCGTCCGGTGCCTCGGCGACGCTCCGCAGCCGATCGAGCTCGAACTGGAGTTGACGGCGGGCCTCGCGCCGCCGCTCCCGACGCAGCAGCGACTCGGCAACGTCGAGCCGAATGTGCGGGTACTCCGGATCCAGCTTGAGAACGAGTTCGAATTCCAGCGTGGCCTGCTCGTATCGACGCGCCGCGAGCGCAATCCGGCCCAGGCGATGGTGGGCGTCGACGTTGGCCGGCTCGAGCTCGAGAACCCGGCGGAACTTCTCGGAGGCTTCGGGCAGCCGACCAAGCTCGAGCAGCAGCTCACCGTAATCCAGCAGCGTGTCGACGTTGCCCGGGTCGTCGCGGAGATCCCGGAGAAAGAACTGCAGCGCCCGTTGCGGTCGCTGGGTGGCGGCCAGCACGGTGCCCAGCCGCGCCCTCAAGCGTGGCATGTTCGGCTCCAAGCGGATCGCCTCGCGCAGGCACCACTCCGCCCGCTTGTGCTCGTGACGGCGGATCAAGACTCTCCGCCATCACCGCCAAACAGTGGGCGCTCGGATCGGGCATCTCGTGCTGAGCGAGATAGAACGTCGCCTCGACCTCGTCGTGATCACCCAGTCGAAGATAGCTCTCCATGAGATTGGCGTAGGCCATCTCGACGGTTCGATCCTGCTTCAGGGCGGCCTGGAAGAACTCGATCGCCCGCCGGTACTGCCCGAGACGATTGGCGACCATCCCCCCCGCCACGAGCGGCTCGACCTGACCGGGCATCAGGCCGCTGGCGTGCTCGTAGCTGGCAAGGGCTTCCGACTCCCGGCCCGCGGCCTCGAGGGTCAGGCCGAGGTTGAAGTGCCACTCTGGCTGATCCGGGTTGAGGTGGATCGCCTTCCGCAACTCGGCCTCCGCCTCGGCCCATCGGCCGCGCTCGAACCACTCCAGAGCCCGATCAGCGTGTGATTCAGCTTCCTGCCAGTCGTTCATGTGGACACCTCTACGGAGCGTCGAGGTTCGTGTTCGATGTCGAGCGAGGACTGGGCGATTTGGCTACCGGCGACCCCGGGGTCTGGACGATACGATGGATCAAACCTTCTAGTGTAGTGTCTCAAGCACCTGCGACCATGTCCACTGCGGCGTTCGTCTTCCCAACTCGACCCGATCTTGATGCGACGTTCGCAATCACGCTGGTTTTGACGATGGTAGGAGCGGTCGGCTGCTCGGCAAGCCTGCCGGAGGCGCGACGGCCGTTCGACACCGCGATCGTGGCGACCGGGGCGGTGAGCGAGCTTGCCGCGCCACTGGTCCAACCGGACGAGACACCTCCGCCGACGGAGCCGCCAGGACCGACAGCTCCAGGTCTTCGGACCGACGCTCCTCAACCCATCGAGCGACATCGACGTCTCCACCCGTCGTGGGGCCGCGGAAGAACTCATCGCGATGGCCACGCCCCAGTCAATCGATGTTCTGACTCAGGGGCTCGAGAGTGGAGCCGCGCCGGTCATGACCGCCATCGTCGGCGCCATGGACGCGGCGCCGGCGCCGGTCGAGGGTCTCCTCGAACCTGCGGTGTCGGCCCTTCGGGGGGCGCCGCCCGAGGTGCTCCCGGTGCTCTGGCGCGTGATCGCCCGGTACGACGAGCGCGGCTTGGACCTCCTCTCGAGGCAGGCCGTGGATACGACGTTGCCGCTCGAGGAGCGCCTCGCGTGCGTGCAGGCCATGAGCGTCTTTCGGAACCGGGCCGCAGCCGCGATCCTGGTCGGACTCCTGGATCCTGCGGCATCCGAGCCACCGGAGATCCAGGAAGCCGCCTGCCTTGCCCTGGATCGTCTCACGGGCTTGGGATACGGACAGAACCATGGTCGGTGGCGGCAATGGTGGGAGACCGCGCGTGATCTGAGCTCGGAGGAGTGGCTCGCGCGGCAGGTGAATCAGCTGACCGATCACCTGGCGGATCTGCAGAGCCAACTCGACCGGCAACGACGGCGCAACGAGCGACTCGAACAGCGCCTGCACGCCACCTATCGCGATCTCTTCCCGGCCCTGGGCTACGAAGATCAGCTCATCTCCCTCCCCGCCTTGCTCGACGATGAGCTTGCGGTGGTGCGGGCGTTCGCGGTGGGCCGGATTGAACGACTGCTTCGTGACACGGTGTCGATTCCCGAGCCCCTCCAGGAGCTGCTCGTCGAGCGGCTCGCAGACGAGGAGCCGGCGCTGCGCATCCAGGCGGCTCGCCTGCTCGATGAGCTGGCCTATGCTCACGTCACCGAGCGCATCGCGGACCGGTTGGCGACGGAGAGCGATCCGGAAGTCGTGACCGGATTCCTGACCATCCTCGCGCGGCGGCCTGCGCCGGCAGCACTGCCGGCCATCGAACGCTGGCTGGGGGATTCCGCGACCGCACCGATCGCCGCCGAGGCCCTGTGGGGTCTCGCCACCACCGTTCCCCTGCCCGAAGACCGTCTGCCCGAGGTGCGCGAGACGCTCCGGACCGCGCTGTCGCGCAACGTCGGCGCCGACACACGCACCGGCGAGATTCTCAAGGCGCTCGCGCTGATCGGCGACGAGGACGATCTGCTCCGGCTGACCCCGCTTCTGGACGGCGAGGATCCCGTGGCCCGCGAGGCGGTCGCCGAGGGATTCGCCCGTCGTGGTGCCCGTCGACCGCTCGTTGAGCGAGCGGCCAACGAGTCAATCTACCCCTACGCGCTGCTCGCCATCACGAGCGGCCCTCGCAACATGGCCAGCCTCCGCGCTGCCGTTCAGCTCGTCCCACCCGACGGGCACCGCCAGCTCTGGGCCGAGACCGTGCTCGGTCTGTGCGAGACACTGCAGCCGGACGAGCTGCTCGCGATCGACGATCTTCTGCAGGAGACGAAGCCAGCCACCGCCGCGCTGTCGCCGCGACGTGCTGACGCTCGCCGTCAGCGTGCCGCCGGATTCCGCCATGACTCCCGTGCAGAAGGAGCTGCGCATCTGCGCTTGGCCGTCGTTCTGCTGGAATCGGGGGACGCCGGGCGGCGCCTTGGATGTGCTCGAGCAGCTTGGCGAACCCGAGGGGAACGCCGCGCTCCGAACGCTGCGACTTCGGGCAGCGTGCAATCCGGCGAATTCGAAGCGGCGGCGGCCTTGGACAACGCGCTGCTCTCCTGGATCGAGGTGCTCGAAGTGCTCGTCGACCGTGACGCGGAGGCAGCGGTCGCGCTGCGCGATGAGATCAAACGCCGTTTCGCCGATCAGCTCGTCGGCGAAGCGCGGAACAGATTCGATGCGGCTTGCGCGGCGCTGCCCGCGCCGATGCGTCAACCGGCACCGGCCCCTTCCCATTCGGGGCGCCGGTGCGGGCGCGATGGCGCCCACAAAGGCCGCCGGCCTTCTCAAGTGACGGTCGCGGAAGAAATCCAGCTCGCGCGGCAGATCGTCGCGGACGCCGGTCGCGTCGTCTGCTTCTCCGGCGCAGGGCTCAGCGCTGAATCCGGCGTCCCCACGTTCCGCGACGCGGCCACTGGCGGTCTCTGGAGCCGATACGACCCCGCGGAGCTTGCCTCCCCCGAGGGCTTCGCCGCCAACCCACAGCTCGTGCTCCAGTGGTACGCCTGGCGCCGGGTGAGCGCGGCCCGGGCCAAGCCCAACCCCGCCCACCACGCCCTCGCGGCCCGCACGGACCTCGTCAACGTCACCCAGAACGTCGATGATCTGCTGGAACGGGCGGGTGCGGCGGAGGACCAGGTCATTCACCTGCACGGCACGCTGGCCCGCGACCGCTGTCACAGTAACTGTGGCTTCGAAGCGATCGTCGACCCGTTCGCCTCCACCGAACTGCGCCTGCCCGCGCTGCGGCGAGCCGATGCGTCCCGCGGTGGTCTGGTTCGGCGAGCCGCTGCGGTCGAGACTCTGACGAGCGCGGCGGCGGCGTGCCGGCAGGCCGACGCGCTCCTGGTCATCGGGACGAGCGCCGTGGTCCATCCGGCGGCGGGGCTGATCGATCTGGCCCGCGACGCCGGAGCGCGGATCATCGTGGTGAACACCAATCCCAGCGCCGCCAGCCGTCTGGCCGACGTCGAGCTGCTTGGTTCGGCGGGAACGCTCGTCCCCGCAATCCTCGATCGTGGTTGATGGAAGCCCGTCGGACGGGAGCTGACACGGAGAGTCGCGGAGGATCGCGGAGGGCCACGGAGGGGGGAAGATTGAAGGTCTTTGGCAAAGGGCGGTCGAGTTCGGAATCCCGACCCACCCATCATCCGCCAGCCGGCAGCTGCCCAACTTCGATGTTCGATGCTTTGCAAGGGAATCCTGCACCGAGCCCTGACCAGCGAGATCACTCCTCCGCGCCCCTCCGTGGCACTCCGCGGTCACTCCGAATCAGGTGGTTGTGAGGAGGGAGCCCAATGCCGTGTGCGGACAGTTGATTATCGCCGCGGTACACTCTTGGTTCATGACCAAGACAAAGACGAAGAAAACGAAGAAGGTCGCGGCGGCGACCACGCAAACGAGGATCGAGCGGGATTCGATGGGCGAAATGACGGTGCCCGCGCACGTGCTCTACGGCGCGACCACGCAGCGGGCGGTGTTGAACTTCCCGGTGTCGGGGCGCCCGGTGCCGCCGCGGTCATTCACGCCTTCGCGCTGCTCAAGCAGGCGTGCGCCGAAGCGAACGTCGAGCTGAAGAAGCTCGACCAGAAGCGCGGCCGCCTCATCGTCGAGGCGTGCAGTGAGATCATCGACGGCCTGGACGGGGAGCCCACCGAGCTCGGCGACGGCGCGGCGGCGGTGATGGAGCACTTCCCCATCGACGTCTTCCAGACCGGCTCCGGCACCTCCACGAACATGAACGCCAACGAGGTGATCGCCAACCTCGCGTGCCGCGCGGCGGGCAAGCACGATCGGGCGCAGGAGCCGGTCCACCCCAACGACCACGTCAACATGGGCCAGTCCTCCAACGACACCTTCCCGACCGCGATGCACGTCGCGGCGGCCGTAGTCGGTCACGATCAACTGCAGCCTGTGCCGGCCTGCAAGGACTCGCCCAGGCCCTCGACGCGCAAGGCGCAGGAGTGGGACGACATCGTCAAGATCGGCCGCACCCACCTCATGGACGCCACGCCGATCCGCCTCGGCCAGGAGTTCTCCGGCTACGCCGCGCAGGCCGAGTACGGCGTGCGCCGTGCGCGAGCGGGCGATGGTGCGCCTGGCGGAGAATCTGCCCGATCGGCGGCACCGCGGTCGGCACGGGCATCAACACCCATCCGAGCTTCGGCAGCGATGGTGGCTCGCCACGCTCTCGACCGCGCACCGGCATCGACTTCGAGGAGGCCGCCAACCACTTCGAGGCCCAGGCCACCCACGACTGCGTCGTGGAGGCCTCCGGCGAGCTGAAGACGATCGCGGTGAGCCTCTCGAAGATCGCCAACGACATCCGCTTGCTCGGCTCCGGCCCGCGGTGCGGCCTCTTCGAGCTGTCGCTGCCCGCCACCCAGCCCGGTTCCTCGATCATGCCCGGCAAGGTGAATCCGGTGATCTGCGAGTCGGTCATGCAGGTGGCCTGCCCAGGTCATCGGCAACGACGCGACCATCACCATCGGCGGGCTCGGCGGCGTCGGCTCGCTGCTGGAGCTGAACGTCGCCATGCCGGTGATGGCGGACAACCTGATCGCATCGATCACCCTGCTCGCCAACGCGTCGACCATGTTCGTCGACCGGTGCATCGACGGCTTGCAGGTCAACCGGGAGATCGCCACCCGGATGGTCGAGCAGAGCCTGATGATGTGCACGGCGCTGGCGCCGGAGATCGGCTACGACGCCGCGGCCGAGTCGCCAAGGACGCGTTCGCCAGCGGTCAGACGGTGCGCGAGTACGTGCTGGAGCACAAGCTGCTCACGCCGAAGCAGCTCGAGAAGCTGCTCGACGCCGACGCGATGACCAGGCCGACCTCCTGAAGCCGAATCGCTGCAACAGAAGCGAATTGCGGAGGGACCTGCCACGCCTGGATGGTCTGGGTAATCCATCTGCGCCGTCTCGCGGTTGTTCGGAATCTTCCGCGCCGGCGCCGCTCTCTCCGCTTGCCGATAAGCACGTCCGATTCGATGCTTGGTCCGGAACCCCGGAGATACGCCATGGAATCCACCTTCAGTGTGTTGGCCAAAGAGATCGTCGAACAGCGCGTCCGATGCAGGCATGCGGAGGAGCAACTCACGCATTTGGAAGCGATGCTGCAGACCATGGGGGTGACCCTGTGGGAGACCGATCGCGACCTGCGACTGGTCGGCAACTGCGGGATGGACATCGCCGACAGCTATCTGAACTGCCACATCGGAGACTTCTACCGCGACGTCTTCGGGATCGACGAGCCCGCCTCCGAGCCGCTCCTCGCCCCCGGGATGCGCAGCTGGGCATCAGCGTCACGTTCACGTACGAGACCGACGACCCCCAGTACGCGGTGCTGATCGAGCCCAAGCGAGGCGCCGTCGGCGAAGTCGTCGGCACCGTGGGCATGTCGGTCCGGCTGTCGGGCGACGAGAGCGATCGG
>CAVONJ010000007.1:0-13477 GCA_963697235.1 uncultured Planctomycetota bacterium | reverse complement strand
TCCGGCACGTTCACGGTCTCGACGACGGTCTTCTTCGCAGGCGACATCGTTGTCTCCTCGTCTCCTCGGCTTCATGGATTTCGGTCATTCTACCGGGCCGAATGGGCCACGAAGATTGGGGGAAAAGGGGGACAGATCCATTTTTCCGTTTGGGGGGAAGGCACCAAAAAAGATCTGTCCCCTTTGTCAGGGGTGTGCGCAAATGCGCGTTGGTCGTTCGGGGGGTTTTCCGGGCCGTCGCCGCATCCATGCGGCTGGTCTTGGAAAGTTCTTGGGGTTGGTGTGCGGCCTGAGGTGTTGTTGCGGCGTCGCCGCCTCCTGCGGCTCGACCATCGCCGGTCCGGCGTGGTCCTACCCGCCTGGCAGTCCTGCCGGCTCGCCTGGGGAAGTTCCGACGTGGGTCGGGCTTGGCTATGGCGGGCCTCCCCTCCCGCGGGCTTTGCAAACCCGCCGGCATCCATGCCGGCTCGCGTCACGCGCGAAAACACCAACGCTCCCGCGGCCTCCTGCCGCGGGAGCTTTGACCTGCCGGGCGGTGCAGCCGGGGGTTGTTGTTGTCGGGGCGTGGTGGGAACGCGTCTGGGATTGTCGGGGGAGTGGCGCGCAACTGCGCGTGGGGCGTTCGGGGGTTGCGCAGCCGTCGCCGCATCCATGCGGCTGGTCTTGGCAAGTTCTTGGGGTTGGTGCGCGGCGTGAGGTCTTGTTGTGGCGTCGCCGCCTCCTGCGGCTCGACCCTCGCCGGTCCGACGCCGCTCAGACCCGCCGGCAGTCCTGCCGGCTCGCCAGTGGAAGTTCCGACGTGGGTCGGGCTTGGTTATGGCGGGCCTTCGGCCCGCGGGCTTTGCAAACCCGCCGGCATCCATGCCGGCTCGCGTCACGCGCAAAGACCAACGCTCCCGCGGCCTCCTGCCGCGGGAGCTTGACCTGCCGGCGATTGCGCGGCCGGCGCCATGGGGGCGTCGCGCGCGCAAGCGAACGTCAACGGCGCCTCTTGCAACGCGGGCTGTTCCCATCCGGCACTGAAGGCCGACGGCATGGATGCCGTCGGCCGTGTGGTGTTCGCAGCGAGAACCGAGGCGGCATGGATGCCGCCGGTGATTGCAAAGTTTCTGCGGCCCGGATGGGCCGCACATAAATGGAAGCGACCATCGCGAGAACAGCCACAGGGGAGCCCGCAGGAAGCGGGCGCGCTATCAGCAACGTTGGACCGGCGATGGTCGAGCCGCATGGATGCGGCGGCGCTGCAACAAGACCTCACGCCGCGCTCCGAACTTCAGAACAACCGGGACCAAGCCGCATGGATGCGGCGCCAGTTGCGCAACCCCTGAAACAGCGCCACCGTGTTCGCGCACGCCCCCAAAAGAACGGGCGTCAGCTGCGCACTTCTCGACAACAACAAGCGCCAGCCCGCAGCACATCCCGTTCCCATCCGGCACTGAAGGTCGGCGGCAGGACGCCGCCGACCGTGTGGTGGTTCGCAGCGAGAACCGAGGCGGCAGGAAGCCGCCGGCGAATGCAAAGCCTCTGCGTCCCGGACGGGTCGCACATGAATAGAAATGGCCACCGCCGGACCAGTCACAGGGCAGCCCGCACGATGCGGGCGCGTATGAGCAACGCCGGACCGACGAGGGTCGAGCCGCATGGATGCGGCGACGCTGTAACAAGACCTCAAGCCGCGCCCCGAACCTCAGAACAACCGGGACCAAGCCGCATGGATGCGGCGCCGGTTCGCAACCCCCGGAAGTGCCAACGTCTTCGCACGCCCCCTCGACAAAAGCAAGCGCCGGCCCCGCTTGCGCCGCTCCCGCCCAACGTCATCTGCGAACGCCCCCAACGAGCACCAAGCCGAGCACGATGAGATTGATCAGCGTGCCAAAGGGAAGATGCCAGAGCCCGAGCGCGGCGACGACGATCAGTCCCGTCCGCGCCCACGGCGCTCCAAGGACGAACGCAACGGTCATCGCGATGAAGAGCAGTCCGTAGATCACGAAGGCGGATTTCATCGCCGTCGATCGCGGTGGGATGCCGATGGTCTCAACGACTTTCGACCAGGGGCCGAGCTGGCCGGCATGGCGGCCGCTCTTCGGCGTCACGTAGTCCCCAATGATCATCGCGCGAGATCCGTCGAACACCATCCAGCCGGCGTTGAGGAGGACGAGGGCGAGGATGATCCAGCGGGTCCAATGCATGAGAGAAGAATAGGAGTTCGGGCGGGGCGCCGAACTGGTGTGGTCGAGCAAGACCGTACGGTCCTACTCCGCTCCGCCCATGCCCCGTGACGAGTCATCACCAGGCGCGTCGCCGGCTCCGATCGCGGGCGCATGGCAGATCAGCTCCAACGTGTTGCCTTCGGGGTCTTCGAAGAAGAGGGCCTTGGCCGACATCGCAGGAAAGGTGACGACGCGTGGCGTGAGGCCGAGAGACTCCAGACGACCCCGGTGCGCATCGAAGCTCTCCGGTGGAATCTCGAACGCCAGATGATTGAGCGTCGACCGCGTGGGCTCGTGCCCGGCGAATCGCTTCCGTGCAAAGACGTGACGCCGGTAGTCGATCAGCACGAAAAGCTGTGGATGACCGTGCCGACCCAGCGGAGAGTCGAGTTCTTTGATGATCAGGAATGAGATCGTCGCTTCGCCCGCCGGATCGGGCGCCGCGTCCGTCTCGTGGCACGCCTCGCTCAGCACGTCGAAGCCAAGGACCTTGCGGTAGAAGGCCCGCATCGTCGGCAGATCGCGCACGTTCAGAACGATCTCGGCGACCCCGGTGATCGGTGGAACAGTGCCCATGACCTTCACTGACACGTCGAGGAATCAGAGACGCTCGATCCGCCTGGTTGCCGTCTCCACGTCGATGTCACTCGCACGGACCCCAGAGTGAAAGCAGGGTCAGCAGGTCGAGCACATTCACCACGGTGTCCTCGTTGATGTCCTGCTCGACGCATGACTCTCCCCAGGCGCCGAGCAGCGCAAGCAGGTCGTTCACGCCGGTGTTGCCGTCGCCGCCGTCCGGCGCGAAGTCAGCACGGCAGGGATCGACGAAGCCTCGCACCACGATCACGCGGTTGCCGCCGCCGTAGGTCGAGAACAGAAAATCACCGGTCAGGGGATCGATCGCGGCCCCCTCGGCGCCGGTGAGGCCGGTGATGAAGGGACGGTTGGTTCCCAGGACCGGATCGCCATTGGCGTCCGCCTCGTAGGCGACCACGGAGCCGAGGGTGAACATGGAGATGAGCACCGAATCGGCGCTGAGCTGCGGACTGGATTCATCGACGTAGACGAGCCCCTCGGGTCCGCCGCCCGTGTTGACGGTCAGCGTGACGTTGGCGAGGTCGAACGTGCCAGCGCCATCCGGGACGAGCTCGGCGTCGTAGAAGTTGCTGGCATTGAAAGACGCCAACTTCAAGCTGCCGGCACCTGCGTAACCCGGCGGAGTGAACTGGAGCGTGCCGACCGATGATGAGACACCCAGCGCGGTGAGGTCGATGGTCTTGTCGGGCTGACTGCTGCCGGGTCTGATCTGTCCGAGTTGGTTGAACGGGTATTGCGTGAAGAACAGCACGCCGTCCGGCCCGTACGCGAGCCCGCCGTCGATTCGAGGGGCCGTGGCGAAGAGCACGGGCGGTCCCGCGAACCCGACGACATGGCCGGTGCAGCCTCGTTCCAGCGGCACGGCATAGATCGCCCCGGTGAGGTTGGCGGCCGAGCCGCCGAGCAGCAAGGTGTCCGGATCGCCAGCCAGGAATGTCAACCCACCGTACGGCGTGGGCAGGGTTTCGACCGAGCCGAGGTCGAGCAGGGCGTAGTCCTGCGTGAACTCCTCGGTGAGTGTCTGCGCTCCAGCCATCGTGACGAGACACGCCGCCGCGGCTGCGGCTGCCGATCCGATGCGGAACCTCATGGGTCACTCCTCGTCTTTACCGAAGCACTTCGTCACGCGGACCAGTTCACGATCACCTCGATCAGATCCGACACGTTCACGATCCCGTCCAGATTCAGGTCGGCCGGGCAGCCGGGGCATCCGTCGCTGCAGGGGCCCCAGTTCACGATGATCTGGATCAGGTCGCCGACGTTGACCTGTCCGTCACCGTTGACGTCGCCCGCATCGGCGGCGTCGAAACTGGTTCCGACCATGAACGCCTCGGAGTCGGCGCTCTGCGCGCCGCTGCTGTCGCTCGCAAAGGCGTCGAACCGGACGACGGTGCCGGCCACCGTGTTCGCCGGAATGACCGGCGGCACGGGGAAGTTCACGGTCTGACCGGGCGCCAGCGTCGGCACGAGGAAGACCGCCCGCTCCTGGGTCTCACAGGCGGTTGACGGACAGTCGCCGCCGAACAGGCTGTCGAAGAGCTGCGCAACATGATCGGGGAACTCCAGGAGCAGCTCCACGTCGCTCTGCGTGAGACCGCTCGTGTTGGTCACCGACAGCAGGAGGGCCAGCGTCTGCCCCGGCGGCGCAGGTTCGGGGGAGATCGCGACGCGCACGTTCAGCGGTGACTGCGCGGCAACCCTCGTCGCTGCATCGCCGCGGACTTCGTTCTGGACCAGTGAGCGGTCGGTGAAACGCGCTTCGCCGGTGAGGATCGTCCCGGGGACGAGTCCTGCCCCGACCGCGACCGTCACGCGCCGCTCGCCGCCGGAGCCGGGATTGAGGCTCCCGAGGTCCCACGCAACGACGTCGCCGTCGAGCACGCCGCCGTTGGTCGCCGACTCGAACGTCGTCTGCGCCGGCAATCTGAATTCGAGCGTGGCGTCAGGGGCGCCTGGCCCCGTCGCGAACGCGCCGTAGGTCAACGAGTAGGTCAAGGTGCAACCAGGAACCGCCGGATCGAATTCGGTGACCGCGAGATCCAGCACCCGCGCATCGGCCACCGCAAAGCTCGTTCCGCCATCGACGAAGTCGCCGGAGTTGTCGGTGACCTCTGCTTCCATGGCGATGACGGTGCCGTCCAGCGTGTTGGGCAGCACCTGGGCGGGGATTGAATAGGTGATGCCGGCGCCCGCGGCGAGCGTGCCGATGGTGAAGATGGCACGCTCCTGGGTCTCGCAAGCGGTGGAGGGGCAGTTCCCGTCGAACCACACCTCGAAGAGCTGCTCGATGTGATCGGGAAAGTCCAGCGTGAGCACGACGCCGGTACGGGCGAGCGCATCGGTGTTGGTGACGGTGAGTTCGACATCCATCGTCTCGCCCGTTTGGACGGGATCGGGGCTGGCGGTCATGACCAGCATCAGACCGACGGGCTCCTGGACACGGGTGGTCGCCTGATAGCGAGCCGTCTCGTTCGTCATGTCCTGGAGGAGCGCCTGAGCGAGGAGCGTCGAGCCGGGATCGAGCCCCGCATCGACCGTCACCGTGACCTGCCGCTCGCCGCTCGCGCCGGGATTGAGACTCCCCAACGACCATTGCACGACGCCGCCGGATTCGACGCCGCCGTCGCTCGCGGAGACAAAGCTCGTGCCGGCAGGCAACGGCAAGTTGAGCGTGACGCCCGCGGCGCCGGGGCCATTCTCCAGCAGGCCGTAGGTCACGTGGTAGGTGAGCAGGCCGCCGGGGGTCACCGGGTCGCGGTCCTCTTCGAGGGCCAGCTCCAGACCACGAGCACTATCGACCGCAAAGCTCGTCCCGCCGTCGACGAAGACGCCGGAGTTGTCGGTGACCTCGGCTTCCAGCGCGATGACCGTGCCGTCCGCCGTGTTCGGCAGCACCTGGGCGGGAACCGAGAAGGTGATGCCCGTGCCCGCGGCGAGCGTGCCGATGTTGAAGAGCGCGCGTTCCTGTGTCTCGCAGGCCGTGGAGGGGCAGTCGCCGTCGAACCACACCTCGAAGAGCTGCTCGATGTGATCGGGAAAGTCCAGCGTGAGCACGACGCCGGTGTGGTCGAGCGCGTCGGTGTTGGTGACGGTGAGCTCGACATCCATGGTCTCGCCGGGTTGGGCGGGATCGGGGCTGGCGGTCATGACCAGCGTCAGATCGCTGGGCTCCTGAACGCGAGTTGTCGCCTCATAGCGGGCCGTGTTGTTCGACAGGTCCTGAAGGACCGCCTCGGCGAGGAGCGTCGAGCCGGGATCGAGGCCAGCATCGACCGCTACCGTGACCTGCCGCTCGCCGCTCGCGCCCGGATTGAGACCCCCGAGCGACCACTGCACGGTGCCGCTGGATTCGGCGCCGCCGTCGCTCGCGGAGACGAAGCTCGTGCCGGGAGGTAGCGGCAAGCTGAGCGTGACGCCCGCGGCGCCGGGGCTGCTCTCCAGCAGACCGTAGGTCAGGTCGTAAGTCAGCAGGCCGCCGGGGATCACCGGATCGCGGTCCTCTTCGAGCGCCAGTTCCAGACCGCGCACCATCGACCGCAAAGCCGGTGCCTCCGTCGACGAACGCGCCGGAGTTGTCGGCGACTTCTGCTTCCAGCGAGATGACCGTGCCGTCAGGCGTGTTCACCAGCACCTGGGCGGGAACGGAGAACGTGACGCCCGCGCCTGCGGCGAGCGTGCCGATGGTGAAGACCGCCCGCTCCGGCGTCTCGCACGCGGTGGACGGGCAGTCGCCGTCGAACCACACTTCGAAGAGTTGCTCGATGTGATCGGGAAAGTCCAGCTTGAGCACGACGCCGGTTCGTTCGAGCGCGTCGGTGTTGGTGACGGTGAGCTCGACATCCATGGTCTCGCCGGGTTGGACGGGATCGGGGCTGGCGGTCATGACCAGCGTCAGGCCGGCTGGCGCCTCAACGCGGGTCGTTGCCTCATAGCGCGCGGTGTTCGCCGCGCCGTCCTGCAGGAGCGCCTCGCGCAACGAGGATCGAGCCGAGATCAAGCCCCCCATCGATGGCCACCGTCACCTGCTGCTCGCCGCTCGCGCCGGATCGAGACTCCCGAGCGACCACTGCACGGTGCCGCCGGACTCGCTGCCGCCGCCGCTGGCGGAGACGAAGCTGGTTCCGGCGGGCAACGGCAGGCTGAGCGTGACGCCCGCGGCGCCGGCGCTGGTCTCCAGCAGGCCGTAGGTCAACTGGTACGTGAGCAGGCCGCCGGGGGTCACCGGATCGCGGCTCTCTTCGAGGGCCAGCTCCAGACCGCGGTCGACATCGACGGTGACGCTCGTCGACGCCGACGCCTGCAGCACCGCGTCGTCGAACACGTCGACGTCGAACGGGATGATCGTTCCGTCCGTCGCGGTGGTGAGCACCCGCGGCGGCAATGAGAACGTCCGTCCCTTGCCTGCGGCGAGCGTGGGGATCGTGAACGTGACCAGCTCGCCGGGCTCACACGCCGTGGACAGGCAGTCGCCGTCGAACCAGACCTCGAAGAGCTGCGCCAGACCCGCGGGGTAGTCGAGGATGACCGAGACGTCGTTCCGATCCGTCAGCCCGTCGTTGGTCACGGTGATCTCGACGTCCAGCGTTTCGCCCGGCAGCACGGGTTCGGGCTGGCGGTGACGCTGACCTCGATCGCCGCGGTAGCGCCCGGGGAGATGGCGAGGAGCGAGAGGACGAACGAACCGACCAGCCCACCGACGCGATGGGCGACGACGCTGGAGACCTTCATGACAAGACCCCTTGTTCGCGAGATGGCCCGAATTACCGTGCGTATGTAACCGCGCACTGCTGAACAAAGCAAAGGAAAATTCGGTCAGGCCCGCGCTCCGCAGAGCCGGTGTGTCGGGCCGCCACCGGTTCCTCGCTCCGGAGCCGACGGGCCACCCCTCCCCCCTCCGGCCAGACGGGATGCGAGCCGGCGGGCTGGCCGGGAGTTCGGCGGCGTTCACCGGCGGTTCCGCCTGCAATGACAGCGGTCTACCCTTCCGAGGATGCCCGCCCCGGCTTCGGCTTCGGCCCGGGATCGACGAATGGACAGCGAGGTCTGACTGGAGTTCCTGATACGCTGAGCAGTCTGGGTTGGAGCGGCCCCCCTTGTTCCGGGCGGCACCGCAGGCCATGATCCGTAAAACGGCGAGGAGTCCTGATGACCGAGAAGGCCAAGAACGTGGTTGCGGACGACGCGGAGATCGGCGACACGCTCGCGGATAATCTCGAGAGTGAACTCGGCGAGCAGCTCGACGGACTCGAGGAACTCGTCCGCGAGCATCCACTGGCGACCTTGGGTATCGCCGCAGCGGCGGGGTTCATCCTGGCGCATGCTCCTGAGCCGCCGTTGAAGCCGCTTTGAAGGACATGAAGGACCAGGAAGACATGCACTTCGTCGATTCGCTGAAGCGGGTGTCCGCATTGACCTGGCAGGGGATGGAATACCGCATCGAACTGCTGTCGAACGAACTCCACGAGGACAAGCGACGGCTGCTCATTCTCGTCGCGCTCGTGCAGGTGGCTTTCCTGTCTGCCTTCATGGCATTCCTGTGCCTCAATGTGCTTCTGTTCGTCCTCTTCTGGAACACGCACCGGACCGCCCTCGCGATCGCTCTGTCCGCCTTCTACTTTGTGATCACCATTGTGGTCGGCGTTGTGATCCGCTGGCTGTCCAAGACCGCCCGCATCCGTTCGCGACGACGCTCGAGGAGCTGAAGAAGGGCCGCATGCCCTGACCGGGAGGGAGCCGTGAGAGAGACGGAACACCGGAAGCAGCTGTTGATCCAGCAGATTGCCGATCATCGCGAGCGGATGCGGCTCGAGGTCCGGGCCCTGCAAGAGTCCAACCCGGTCAAGCCGGTGATGGTGGGCGGGCGTCGACTGTTCGGAGTCCTCGGCGCAATGCGCACGGGGAAGAGCGGGCGCTCGCCGCAAGCTCGCACGAGTCGGGAGGAGCAAGCATCGAGGTCGAGCTCCTGCCACGATCCTCCCCGTCATCCTGCCGGTGATACGCGCACTGCTTCAGCGGCACCGGGAGCGGCGCGCGGAAGAATGGGACGTGATGAACGCTGACCAGGCAGGCGCGGAAGCTGCACGGGACGTTCCTGCTCATCCTGGCGGTCGCGATCTCCATCCTCTTCTTCCGGATGATCCAGGACTTCGTGGTCACGGTGCTCCTGGCCGCGATCTTCGCGGCTCTGATCCATCCGTTCTACACCCGAATGGTCGGGTGGCTCCGGGGCCGACGGACACTCGCGGCGACGGTCACGGTCGTCCTGATCCTTCTCTGTGTGGTCGTCCCAGCATTCATCTTCCTCGGCCTCGTCACCGGACAAGCCGTGGAGATCGGCAAGTTGGCCGCGACCTGGGTCAAGGAGCGCCTCGAGAATCCCGGAGCGATCGATCGACTCTTCGAGAAGCTCCCGTTTGCCGAACATCTCGCACCCTACAAGAGCCAGATCCTCAAAGATTGGCGAGCTTGCTCAGAAGCTTGCGCAGATCGTCGGTGGTAGTCTGGCCAGAGCGACCGAAGGAACCGCCCGGTTCTTCCTGCTTCTGTTCGTCTTCTTCTACGCGATGTTCCAGTTCTTGCTCGCCGGTCCGGAACTCCCCGTGCGGATCTTTCGCTACGTGCCGCTCTCCGAGAACGAGAAGCATCGCACCTTGAGGACGTTCACGACGGTCGCTCAGGCAACACTGTTCGGTGCCGTCGTGATCGGGATGATCCAGGCCGGGCTGGCGGGCGTGGCGTTCGCCGTGGTCGGCATCCACGGGGCGATGTTCTGGACCGCGATCATGGTGGTCATGTCGTTCATTCCGGGCATCGGGACGGCATCATTTGGTTTCCCGCAGCGATCGTCCTGGCGCTGGAAGGTCGGTTCATGGCGGCGATCGGGCTCTTGCTCTGGTGTGCAATCCTCGTGGGAACGATCGACAACTTCCTGCGGCCGCGTCTGGTGGGGAGCAAGGCGGAGCTGCCCAGCCTGATGGTCCTGCTCGGCACGCTCGGCGGCCTGTTCTATTTCGGGCCGGTCGGGCTCATCCTCGGTCCCGTCGTTGCGGCGCTGTCCGCTGACCGTTTCGGGATCAGTATGCGGCATCATTGGGGGATGAGCCGAAACAGCCGACGCTGCCGGTCGATTCGCCACCGGGTGGCACGGGCGCCGCACCGGCCGGGCGCTGACGCTCTCGCCGGCAGCGGACGCAGTGCGAATCGCGATTCGCTGCTCAATCTCAAGCCGGATTCTTCCGACAATTGTTCAACGCGGCGGTGGTACGTGGCGGTGACGCTCGATCGCCAGCTCGTAGCAACTCGATCAAGATTCGCATGCGCCGGGAGGTTCACGATGCGTTACCGCACTCGTTGTTCTGCCCTTTCTCGCTCTCGTGGGATGCGGGAGCGCGACCGCACCATCCGCTGTCCAGGCCGCGCGGGAGGTCTCCGCACCGGTCGCCCCCGCGACACCGCGCGCACGCGGCGGACCTCAAAGGCGGCACGACCACGCTCACGCCGAAGGCCACGGTGCGTGCCATGCTTGAAGCCGCCGAGGCAGGCGACTGGGGCACCTACGTGGATGACTTCTATGGCGAGGCGCACAAGTTCCGGAACGAATCGGATCGCCTCAAGCTCATCGAGATGCTCGAGAAGAGAGGGCCCGGCATCGTCGAATCGCTGCCCGGGTCTCCACGATCGATCCGACCATCACCAGCGACGGATCCCAGGCCGTCTTCCCGCTCGATGGCGATCAGCGGTTCACCCTGTATCGCAACGAGGCTGGCCGTTGGATGTTCCATCTCTGACGGCGAGCACAGGGCCATGGGCACTGCAATGCACCGCGAACCGAGGCCGAGCGTCGCACATTCGTGCATTTCATGCATCCGACGCGCGAGCGACGGTCGCCACCTCGGAACGACGGTAGACTGGTCCTGTTCCTGAGGCCTGGCCGCCCGCGGTCGTGTTCCGCGACGCCGCGCCAGCCCATGATGGCGGCCCTCAGGCCGTGCATGACCATGACCAATGTGAACCGAACCCGAGACCGAGCGGCGAGAGGCGCATGAGCCGCGCGAGCGAAGAGCCCACGCACGACGACTGGTTGGAGGTCTTCGCGCCCGCGACGGTCTCG
Organism: uncultured Planctomycetota bacterium; assembly: GCA_963697235.1. GTDB lineage: Bacteria > Planctomycetota > Phycisphaerae > Phycisphaerales > SM1A02 > CAVONJ01. The sequence continues at coordinate 2,560 of CAVONJ010000007.1, read as the reverse complement.
AACGTTGGTCCCGGCTTCGACTGCTTCGGCTTTGCGCTGGAATCACCTGGCGATGTGGTCCGGACGAGACTGAGCGACGAGCCGGGTGTCGTGGTGAGCGCGCGATCGAGGGCGACGGCGGCCTGCTGCCGACCGATGCCGAACGGAATACCGCGGCCGTCGCGGCGGCCGCCATCTGGGCCGGATCGCCGCCGCATGCCACCGGGGTCGGTCTGGAGCTGCGCTGACCAAGGGGCTGCCGCCCTGCTCGGGTCTGGGGAGCAGCGCCTCCAGCGCCGTGGCCGCGCCGTCGCGGCGATGCACCTGCTCGAGCAGGAGACCGGCGAGTCCTTCGATGACATGCGCGTGCTGGACGCGGCCCTCGACGGTGAAACGGTGGCGAGCGGCGATGCCCCCGACAACGTCGCGCCGTCGCTGATGCGGCGGATTCACGATCGTGCTGCCCGGCGCGGCCGGCAGCGTGCCCGAGGTGGCACGGCTCGAGACGCCGCCCTCGTGGTGCGTCGCCGTCGTCACCCCCGCTATCGACATCCGACCCGCCATGCGCGCCGGCTTGCCGGCGCACGTGCCCCTCGAGACGCGGCCGCCAACTGGGCCTGTGCCGCGGCGCTCGTGCTCGCCCTCGTGCGTGGCGACGCCGACCTCGCCCGCCGCGGACTGCGTGACCGCGTGGTCGAGCCGGGTCGCGCCCGCGGATTCCGGGCGGTCCCGACGCCCGCGACCGGGCCCTCGAGGCCGGCGCGATTGGGGCGGGCATCAGCGGCTCCGGCCCGACGCTCTTCGCGATGACCGCACCCGAGGCCGGGCGGCGGGACGCGGCGGGGGCGATGCCGGGCGTTCGCCGCCAGGGGCGTCGCCTGTACCGTCGCCGTGAGCCGCTCGGCGCGGAAGGAGGCACGACCGATGAGCGCGGGCTGACCCACCTTCGGTGCGTCGGCTGCGGCGCCGTCCACGACGCGACCGATCCGCTACCCCTGCGACTGCGGCACTGCTCGAGGTCCGCCACGACCTGGAGCGCAGCGAGCGTACCCCGATCTCCGGCAGCTCTTCGACGCGCCCGGCTGCGCGAGCAGCCCTACGTGTCGGGCGTCTGGCGCTACCACGAGCTGATCCTGCCCGACCTGCCCCCGAGCGAATCGTCTCCCGTGCCGAGGGCAACACGCCGCTCTACCGGACGCCAGCTCTCGAAGCTCTTCGGCATCGAGGCGTCTACCTCAAGCACGAGGGCGAGAACCCGACGCTCTCCTTCAAGGACCGCGGGATGACCGCCGGCGTCTCCTGGGCGCGGCACCTCGGCGTGCCGCGTGGCGCCTGCGCCTCGACCGGCGACACCTCGGCGGCGATGGCCGCCTACGCGCGCCGGCCCCGGCGATGCACGCGGTGGTGGTGCTGCCCCGCGAGCAAGGTCAGCCCCGAGCAGCTCGCCCAGCCGATCGCCGTACGGCGCGCGGACGCTCGCGCTCGACACCGACTTCGACGGCTGCATGCGGGCTCGTGCAGCAGGCCTCGCCCGACACCGCGGTCTACCTGCTCAACTCGATGAACCCGTTCCGCATCGAGGGGCAGAAGAGCCATCGGCATCGAGGTCGTGCCACGCAGCTCGGCTGGGGCCGCCGGACTGGTTCGTCATCCCCGTGGGCAACGCCGGCAACATCAGCGCCCTCGGCAAGGGGCTCGGAGAGGCGCCAGCTCGGGCTCATCGACCGCCTGCCGCGCATCGCCGGCGTGCAGGTCGCAGGCGGCGGACCCGTTCTTCCGGAGCTGGGAGCGCGGGTTCCGAGAGCGCGACGGTCACCGCCGGGCCCACTGGCGGCGCGATCCGCATCGGCGACCCGGTGAGCCACGCCAAGGCGGCGCGGGTGGTCGCACGGTTCGACGGGGTCGTCGAGCGTGTGAACGAGGCGGAGCTCATGGAGGCCAAGGCCGACGCCGACCGCGCCGGCGTCGCGGTGTGCCCGAACTCCGGCGTCGCGCTGGCCGGTCTGCGCAAGCTTCGAGAGGCGGGGACGATCGGTCCCCGGAAACGGTCGTCGTCATCCTCCTCGCACGGTCTGAAGTACTCGCAGGTCGGCGTGGAGTACCACACCAACGAACTGCCCGGCGTTCCAACCGCCCACGAGAACGCCCCGGTCTCCCTTTCCGCGCAGCTCTGAACTGATTCTCGCAGTGCTCGGTTTGACAGCCCGCTGACGAGGTCTTGATCGGCTCGTGATCCAAAATCCGGTTCGGGCTGTGCGCAACCCGTTGTGCCCCAACGCCTTCGCGTCGAAACGATGCCGCCGGAGCATTGTGGCCTGCTCTTGAGGGAGCCCTCCAGAACGCGGTAGACTATGGGGCGGCAGGCACAGTCCTCGTGATGGGCTTGGTGCCGGTTTCGCAAACAGCATATAGGGGTATGCGCGATGATCAGGAGCAGAGTGCTTTGGACGGTGGTGGGTGTCGGTGCGGTCGCCTTCGCGGCGGGTCGTCTGGCGCGCCCATGGGCGTGAGCTCGGTGGCGAGTTGCCGCAGGAGAAGGCGATGCAGCACGAGGAGATGGCGCCGGAGATGCAGGCGTACA
>CAVONJ010000006.1:0-727777 GCA_963697235.1 uncultured Planctomycetota bacterium | reverse complement strand
GACACCCGCGCGTCACGAAGCGTCGTGCCCTCGAGCCCCCACGACGAGAGCCACTCGTACTGCGCACGGAACGGGACGTCGGTCTGAAGGCCCGGAACCGAAGGACGATCGGACCATGTCTCCAGGCGCGAGCGACTCGATCGGCACGCGCCGACCGTCGGCCATGGTGACGAGCGTGCCGTAAAGCAGGCAGTTGCTGGAACTGCTGCCGCTTCCGCTGCCGCTGCCAGACCCGCTCCCGCTTCCCGACGAGCTACTTCCGCTGCCGGATGGAGCCGCTACTCGACGCGGACGAACTACTGCTGCTCTGCGATGAGCTGCTCGCCGATGACATGCTCCCCGACGTGGACGGGGTGCCCTCGGTCGAGCTGGCACTGCTGCCTGATGAGCTTCCTCCAGCTGCCGGACGTGCCACCACCTCCGGAAGTACCGCCGCCGCCGGACGTGCCTCCGCCACCAGACGTTCCACCGCCACCTGATGTCCCACCTCCAGACGTTCCACCGCCTCCACTGGAAGATGGTGTGCCTTCGGTGCTGCTCATGGACGAGCTCGACGGGCTGCTCGATGGCGTCGCGGTCTCGGTGCTGCTCTCCGTCGAGCTCGACGCGGTTTCGGTCGAGCTCGGCGTTGCCGGCGTGTCCGTCTCGCTCGAGCTGGGGCTCTCGCTGCTGCTCAGGCTGGACGTGCCGCTGCCGGGCGGCTGCTGGGTCGTCGCCCACACCGGTATATAGAGGAAGTACTTCGGTCCTTCGGTGGTCATGAGTACCAGCCCTTCGTGTTCACCGGCTTGCCGCACTCGGCCGAGGCCTTCCGGATCGCCTCCTCGAACGGCACGTGATCGAACGCGGTCAGCCCGCTGTCCGGCGTGCAGTTCAGGACGGTGAACCTCGACCGCTTGAAGTAGTCGCGCATCGCCTCGAAGCGCTGGTTGAGCGACTCGTAGAGCACGTTGTTGTGACGGATCGCCGCGTTGGTCCGCGACTCGTCGAAGGCGTACTTCCGGTCGTCGGCCATCTTGAAGTCGGCGCCGACCAGGTACACCGTCCGGAACCCGAGGTAGTGCAGGAGCCGCAGCGCCACGAGCATCACCGACCGCTTGCCCTTGATGCCGAGCGAGTCCTTCGTCGCGCCGTTGTTGCCCCAGCAGACCGTGTCCTCGTCGAGGAAGCGGCGGTGATCGAAGTGCTCGCCGCGCCGGTAGAGCAGGACGGAAGGCATCTGCTTCACGCGGAAGGCGCTCGGCTTCATCGTGCCGTTCGGCTTCTGAATGCGGAGCCGCCCGTTCCATGCCGACATCGGGCACGAACTTCAGGATGCCCGGGTCCTTCCAGCCGGTGTCGATGAAGCGGCCGGGCGAGTCGACGCAGGTCCAGAGCGTCGGGCGGTGGACCGACCAGGAGTTGTTGACGCCCATCGTCACGATGCCGCGCGCGTTCGAGCAGCGACAGGTCGTGCTCCGCGAGCGACGGCCCGGACAGGACGAGGAACGCCTGGCGACCGCGATAGAAGTCGGACAGCGAGACGCTGTCGAAGTCCGTCGTGTAGAGGCGCAGGCCGCTCTTGCGCCGGTCGCCTCAGATGCAGGCCCGCCTGCAGCGCCGCGATGTCGCCGTCATGATCACGCATGCCACGTCCCTGTGATGTAGCGTCCTCGCGCGCCGACCGACTCGACCTGGCCGACGCGCGACGATCCGATCGATCCACCAGTCCTGCGGCCGAACGGTCGGATGGAGGTTCTCGCCGTCCACCGTGATCCGGCTCGGCCGGGTGGAGATCGAGAAGATGAAGTGGCCGCCCGGGCGCCCGATGCGCCGCATCTCCGTGAGCACCGGATCGACGTCCTCAGGCAGCAGGTGCTCGAGCGCGTCGAACGAGCGTCACGACATCGGCGATGCCGCCGGCAAGCGGCACGCAGTGCATCGCCGCGACGATGTCCGCGTCGTCGTTGGCGAAGTCGATCCCGAGGCCATCGATGCCGCGTCGGCGGAGCTGCGCGGATGAACGCGTTGTCGCCGCAGCCGAAGTCCACGACGAACCGCGGCTGCCACGCGATCACCGTCGCGTAGGCATGGCGACCGTGGTTCGTCGCCGCCGTATCCCTCGACGCTCGGCCGCGAGCCTCACGTACTTGGCGCGCTCAGCCTCGCGCCGGCGATCGATCGTGCGTGCTGTTGTCCGGGATCAGCCATACCACCACTCCGGAACGTCCATGTCACAGAGCACGATCGGGTTCAGCGCCTCGAAGACGAATCGCGTCTCGGCCTGGAACGTGCGCTCGGCCCGCAGCTCGACGACGACGTCCTCGGGAATCGGGATGGAGCATGGGCACGGCCGCCCGCCGCGGCGGGCAGTTCTCCAGCGCGCCGGGGATGAGGCACGCCCCGCCGTTGCATGTACCTCGACAAGCCCATGCGGGACCACGTGCTGCTGCAGGCCATCGCGCGGGCGAACCGACCGTATGAGGACGAACGCGGCATACGGAAACGGGTCGGGTTGATCGTGGACTTCGTCGGCGTGCTGCGCGAACTGAACAAGGCCCTTCGTTTCGACTCGGGCGATGTGAGCGGCGTCATCGAGGATCTGGACGTACTGCTCAAGGATTTCCAGAAGCGCATCGTGGAGGCACAGACTGATTACCTCGACGCTGGCGAGGGCGGCAGCGCGGATGAGCGGTTGGAGCGTCTGGTGTTCGGTCGATTCCTCGATCCCGAGGCTCGGAAGGCGTTCTTCGAGGCGTTCAAGGAAACCGAGGCATTGTGGGAGATCCTCTCGCCATCGCCTGAACTTCGCGACCACATCGAGACCTACAAGCGGCTCTCGCAGTTGTACGCGGCAGTGAGGAACGCCTATGCCGACACGGTCGACTTCGCCGCGGACTTGGCACGGAAGACCGAGAAGCTCATTCAGGATAGCGCGATTCAGGAGGGTCTCGGTCGGTTAACGAAGTCGGTGACCTTCGATGTGAAGACGCTGGAATCTCTCCGGAAGGACAGCGGCCCCGACGAGGGAAAGGTCTTCAACCTAGTCCGAGGCTTGAACAAGGAGATGGAGGAGAATCCGGACGCTGCTGCTGTTCTCCAACCGCTGAGGGATCGCGCGGAGCGGATCCTCAAGGACCTTGAGGATCGAACAACGACGGGGCTCGCGGCGATGGACCGACTGGCCGCGTTGGCTTCTGAGAAGGACTCGGCCATGGAGGCCGCCCGCGAGAGCGGGTTGTCGGTGAAGGCATTCGGTGTGTTTTCGGGTGCTCCGCGACGACGAAGGTCTCAAGGCTGCCGACATCGATCCGAAGGCGGTCGCCGCCGAGGCTGACAAGCTGCTCGCCCGCTTCCCGAACGCCGCTGTCAACCCCGAGGAGCGTCGCAGGCTCCGTGCCGGTCTGTACCCGGCGGTCCTCAAGCTCGACAACGACGCTCGTGCACAGGTTGTCGGCGTCGTCATGCGCACCTGGTGCCGGAGGACGATGCATGAGATCGTCGCTGTATCCCGTAGACGACCTGCGTCGTCGGACGCATGCCTGGGCGATCAAACTCCGTGTCAATCCAAGAGTGGTTCGCATACAGGAGATGAGCCGAAAGTGGGGATCGTGCACATCACGTGGGACAATCACGCTCGCGATAGATCTCGTGGAGCAGGAAGCAGACTTCCGGGAGTTCGTGATCGTGCACGAGTTGCTTCACCCTCCGGACCCGACCCACGGGAGGCTCTTCAAGGCCGCCCTACTGCGTATGTCCCTGGATGGCGGGCGTTCGATGTTTCTCGGGGGCAACCAACCGTGACTGTTCGGCCCAGTTACTTGGACGCCAAGTCCGGGAGGAAGCGTGGCGACTGATCCCGTCTCTACAGCACGCGCCCGATTCGCGAACAAACCTACAGCTCGCTGGTAGAGGCGATTGCGGGTGGCGCGGTGCTGTTTGTGGGCGCGGGAAGCAGCCGGAAGGTTGGTTACCCCGCATGGAACGGACTTCTCGCCGAGCTTGAGACGGCAGCGCGAACACTGGATGAGGTCAAGGTCAGGGCAGTGGAGGGCGTTGACGGGCTCCTACGTGCGAGCACGTACAAGCAGATCCTGGGGCCGGATGAGTATCACCGAATTCTCCGTGACACCTTCGCGCCGCAAACACCACCGCATGACACGGCACACGAATCCCTGGTGGCAATGCCGTTCCGTCACGTCCTCACCACCAATTATGACGGAGTGCTGCAGTCGGCACACCGCAAGGTGCACGGTTCGGTGGCGAGCAGTTTCGATGCCGACGAGTGGGAGAGGCTCTCTGAGCTGAGGCAGCGGCAGACCGCCATAGGAGGCGCCCGTTCATACGTGCACCTTCACGGCTCGAATGGTCGACCCCAGAGCATCGTTCTCTGCAAGGAGGATTACGACCAGCGCGTATCACCACGAGCAGCGGTACAAGGATTTTCTCCGCGAGTTCTTGGTTGGGCAGCGGGTGGTCTTTGTCGGGTTCAGCCTAGCCGATGAAGCGTTCAAGTACATCCTGCGGGCGGTCGAGGCGAGCCTGCAGCCGTCGGGACCGAGGCACTTCGCAATCCTTGCTGCACCTCCCGATGCAAATTCCGAGCGAATCGAAGCCACGAATCTCCGGCGATTGCAAGGCATCGAACCGGTGTATTTCAACAACACATCGGGCGACTTCTCTGGTCTGTGGAGCCTCCTTGAGCAGCTTCGCGCCACGTCGACTCGTACACGGCCAAGAACGGGTTAGTTCCGGCGACGGCCCTTCAGGAACTAGTCAATGAGCTGTTGGGTGACGATCCCGATCTGCAGAAGGCAGCCTTGGAGCGGCTTCCCGACCTTGTAAAGAGACGCAGTGTCACTGTGCCGCTCCATGACGCCGGCGGCGGGCGGCGCGACGGACGTTGATCGTGAGATCGATGCCGTGTTTCAAGCTCCATTGCTCGTGGGCTACCGGACGACGCGATCGCGGAATACGAAGCGATCCGGGACCCGAGTAGCCGACGCTCTCACGGCCAAGCAGCGGTACCGACTGGAGGCCAACACTGGCAACGCCCTGTACTCCAAAGGTGAGGCGATTCTGGCCTCGCAGGCCTATCTGCGGGCAGTTGGACATTTTCGCGACAGCCGAGACGCCAAGGGCATTGAACTGTTGGGCGCTCCTCAGCGGAGACCTCGCAGAGACGAAACGCTTGGCTACCGAGTTGTGCGCACCGATCCCACCTTTGCGCGTGCATGGTCCCTCTGGGTCCGAGCGCACGATCATGGCGCAGACTTTCGGGCAGTCGAGGCAGCCGTTCCCGCGGCTGTCCGTACCGATCCCGAGGTCGCGCACGCACTCTCCGATCTCGCGGCGCGCTGTGGAGAACTCGACGCGCACGTGCACCATGCTCGCGCCCGTCGCGGCCTCGCCGGACTGGCCGGACGCGCTCGCGATGCTGGGGGCGGCGATTGTCACCTCAGAACGCCGGTTCATAACCTTCCACGCCGACCGTGGATTGATCCCGAGCGCCCAGACCATTTTGTCGAGGCGGAAGCAGCCATTTCTCGGGCCATCAATTCCGTGGGCACAATGGACCCTGCAGGCAGACTTGCCGGGCTTCACTTCAATCGGTCGGTGACGAGGCGATTCCTTGGGCGCGATGCAGAAGCGAATGACGACCTGCGCGAGGCCTTCCGCCTCGATCCGACTGAACCGGTCATAGCCCTGGCATTCGCGATGGAGGCGGAAACGCAGCCAGACTTCGACGCGTGCATCGCCGCGCTCTCGTCGCTTCCATCAGCTGGCGAATGGACAGATCAAGTGTGCCTTGCGACCGTTATGCTGCGGCTGCGAAGGCGTGCAGAGGGCGACCTGGAGCAAGCTCGTGCCGAGGTGGAGCAGCTGTGCGTTCGTCTCGGAAGCGTAACTCCTGCAACTCACCGAGCAGACGTCGTCAGGATGGCGCTGCGTGTGTGCTACGAGCAGGGGCGGGCTGCGGACGGACCGGACATAGTGACCGGTGTGGCCGAAGGCGCCATACCCGAGTATCAACGCTCGGCGCTGCTTGCGAGGGCCCACCTGCAAGCGGGGTCTCGTGAGGAGGCAACCAAGATTGCGGAAGCCGCGGTGCGAGCGCTCGGCGAAGACGCCTCGTGGTTCGATCGTCGCGAGGCTGCTCTGCTCACTCAAGACTGCGGCCTGCATTCGGAAGCAGTCCGACTGTGGAAGTCGGTGATTCCTCCAGATGATGCCGGTTCGGACACGATTCACCTCGTGCGTTCGGCGTACTTTGCTGGGGAATGGCGGACAGTGCTCGACGTGTGCGCTGGCGTTCGAGCAGCCGGCCGCACGACACGGCGTCATCTTGAGGTCGAGGTCGAAGTGCTTGCGGCATCGCGGGAGGTAGCGCGAGCGACGTCGCTCCTCGCGGATTGGGTGGCGAAGCACCCGAACGACCGACACGCCGTTCTGCACCTGTCTGTACTCGCCCTGCGCGATGGCAATCACGATCTCGCGGTCTTCGACGAGTCGCGGCTGCCAACCGTGTCTGAAATACTGCACCCGGGCGAAGGTGCCGCACTTGTCTTCGTCCTCCGCCGTGGACCTGCTCCCGAGCGATCGCTCGAAGTTGCATACTCCGTATACCGCCGATTCCCCGAGCACCCAGACTCGCACCGTGCCCTCGTCGCATGCGTGTTCGATCCCTCGGCGACTCCGCTGACAATTGAGCGACATCAGCGAGTCGCGGACGGCGCCGCGGTCTACGTTCGCAGGCACGACGAACAGCCGCGCTGGGTGTATGTCGAGTCCGCACCAGATCCCGCGGCGTCACGAAGCGAGTTCCCAAGCACGCACGAGTTCGTGCGGGGCATGTGGGGTCGCTCCAAAGGCGACAAGTTCGAGTATCTGGGACATCAGTACGAGATCCTTGGGGTGGAGAACCGAATCCTCCGACGGGTCCATGACGTGATGGAGCGTTACGAGGAGAACTTCCCGGACACACCGGCGTTTCGACGATTCTCCGCACCATCAGCATCGCTTCCGGACGCGCCGATCGAGGAGAAGCTCGGCGAGATGTATGGTGAGCTGCAGCGGCAGGAGCGCCATCGTGAGCTGCTGGAGTCCATGTACAGGGAGAATCGCCTCCCGATCGCAACGTTCGCGTCGATGCTGGGTCGCCGCGTATTCGATCTCGTGCGGTATCTCGCTTCAGACCGAACAATGGGGGTACGCGCGGACGATGGGGATGCGGCCAGATGGCCAACGGCATTGGCCGTGGTCAGAGATTGCACTGAGCTCGTCCTCGACGGAACCGTCCTTGCCGGTGCGCTCGCGCTCGGCGTGCTCGCTGAATTGCCAGCACTTGGTCTCAAGCTCATCGTGCCGCAAGCGGTGCTCGATGAGCTGCGAGAGCTGTCGCTTGAGGCCGGAAGTCGCTCGAACTCCCCGAGGGACCATCGGGCTTCACCGTGGCAAGCTCTTCTTCCTGGAGTCGTCGCCCGAGGAGATTGCGCAGGAGGTTGCGCGGATCGAGAGTGTGATTCAGTTCATCCATTCTCACTGCGAAGTTGTCGGTGGTGAGGCCACGCTGGATCTCCCCAACGAACTCAGAGCCAGGTTGGAAGAGCTTCTGGATCACACTTCGACGGATGCTGTCGCTCTGGCCATCAAACGAGGTGCGCCCTGTGGACGGACGATCTCGGGCTGCAACGCCTCTTGACTGAACTCGGTGCTGGCGTCCGCACGGTCTGGTCACAAGCCGTCTTCTGTGCCGCAATGGACCGTTCACGAATCAGTGAGGGCACTTACGGGCAGGTACTCGCCCGACTTCTAGATCGCGGATACGCGTTCACCCGGTTATCTGCCGCCGAAATGGTTTCTGTGCTGGATGCGGCAGACTGGAAGACAGACCGTGGACCAGGCGCGGCGCTCCTCCGCGTCGTGTGTGACGTAGCGCTATCGAATCCACACAACCGATTCATCGTGGCGCTGTTCATCAAGGGCGTCTGGACGAAGTGCCCGCGACGTGAGCGGGCCAAGGCGATCATCGTCTCCGTTCTCGAAACGATCGGCCGCGAACGCAGCTCGAGGATGCTCGCGGCGTTCATCTACAGATTCCGAGGAGTGCGAATAAGAGGAGTGGATCGCGGGCCATGGGTCGCGGGCTCCACAGGTGCGGACGACAGTCGGGCTGCTCGGCCCATGAGTCACATACTTGACCCGTTCCGCGATCGAGATGGCCGCACGCTAAAGCGTTTCCTCAGGTCATGGAGATCCCGGGACGGGGAGTTCAAGCCATCTCGACCTCGCGCTCGGCATGCCAGATGATGGGATCTTGCGGCCAGAATGGTTCGGCCCAAACACTTCTGGAGCGGGGACCCCGAACCCGACCCTCCTGTAAACCGAGAGCCCGGACTCTCTCCCGTCGCGCGAGAGTCGGGGCGCGAGTGGGGTCGCAATCGCGGGGTTCGCTTCGGGGTTCCCGACCGGTCACCCAAGCGCGAGAGCGCCAGCGACGCGGCCAACCTCCCGCGACGTTGGCCCAAGGGCCGATTCGGGTACGACTTCGCGGCGGTCCCCCTGTAAACCGACAGGCCCGCGTCGCTTGGACACGGGCCTGGAAAGCTCCCCCGGCTGGACTCGAACCAGCAACCTAGCGGTTAACAGCCGCTCGCTCTACCAATTGAGCTACAGGGGACTTGACGGCTCTTGGGCCGCACAGCCGTGAGAATATCGGCAAACCCGCCGCGGTCAACCAGGGCGGGTTGCGGTTTTCCCGTTCCCGCCTAGACTACGCGGTTCCGCCGGGTGGGGCCCGGTGACCAGGCAACCACGTGACCAATCGGCCAGACGGAGTCAGCGCGATGAAGGAAGACATTCACCCCAAGTACTACCCCGAAGCCAAGGTGTTCTACCGGGGCGAGCAAGTCATGAGCGTGGGCGCCACGGTGCCCGAGCTCAACGTCGAGATCTGGTCGGGGTCGCATCCTTTTTATACCGGCCAGAAGAGCTTCGTGGATACTGCCGGCCGGGTCGAGAAGTTCCAGAAGAAGTTCGCGGGCGACTACTTCAAGGGTCGCAAGAAGAAGTCGTAATCACTCGGCCGCGAGTGACGGCTTCGTCCGGACCGCGGCGGAGCTGGTCACAGGTGCCGACAAACGGATTGAAACAAGAGCCCGGTGCGCTGGCACCGGGCTCCGTTCGTTCTGCATGCCTTGTTGTCGGTGGCTTCGACCTCTTCGCTCCGCTCGTCGCGCCGAGCAATGGGCCGACCGTCGCCCGCCAAAGCCCTCGCGAGCGTGGGCCAGACCGGCTCTGATTTGCCTTACACCTTCGCCGTGGCCTTCGCCTTGGCGAACCGCTCCGCGACCGCCGACCAGTTGACCACGTTCCACCACGCCGCGATGTAGTCCGGCCGGCGGTTCTGGTAGTTCAGGTAGTAGGCGTGCTCCCACACGTCCAGCCCCAGAATGGGGTGGCACGGGCAGTCGACCATGTCCTTCATCAGCGGATTGTCCTGGTTGGGGGTCGAGCAGATGCAGATGGCGCCGTCGGCCTTGATTCCCAGCCACGCCCAGCCGGAGCCGAAGCGGGTCGCGGCCGCTTTGGCGAACTTCTCCTTGAACTCGTCGAACGAGCCGAACTCGCTGCTGATCGCGTGCGAGAGATCGCCGTCGGCGCGCCGCCGCCACCCTTGCCGGCGGGGGCCATGACCGTCCAGAAGAGGCTGTGGTTGAAGTGGCCGCCGCCGTTGTTGCGTATTGCGGTCCTGATGTCCTTCGGCACCTTGTTCAGGTTCGTGCACAGATCCACGATCGACATCGCTTCCAGATCGGCGTGCCCGGAGATTGCGGTGTTCAGGTTGGTCACGTAGCCGTTGTGGTGCTTCGTGTGATGGATCTCCATCGTGCGGGCGTCGATCGAGGGCTCGAGCGCCGCGTAGCCGTACGGGAGAGCCGGGAGAGTAAAGGCCATGGTTCGACTCCTTGATGATCCGATTCTGCTCTGGGGGCCGCGGCGAACAAGCCGCCGGTTCCTCCAACCATAGCACCCACGGCACGAAACGGCACCGGCGCCCGCACAGAAAGGGGGCGAAACACGCCGTGATCACGGTGCGCCGCCGGCGCCGCGTGGTGCGAGACCTGACGCAGTGGTAGCATCGTAGCACCGGGGGTGCGGCCCAGACGGACCGCGCAATCGCGCCGGGAATCTCGCCGAAGCGTCGCCCGAGGTGTGATCCCTCTGAGCAAACCCGGAGCACGGAGACCCGCCGCCTGCGTCTCCGTGGAGGGCGACGCGGCGAGAACACGAGGAAGGCGGCGCGACCACCGCGGAGACTGCCAAGTGCCCGAACCGAAGCAGCGCATCATCGTCGACGGAATCGAGTTCAGCGAGATCTTTCACTTCCCGCAGATCCTGCGGGCGGTGACCTCGGCACTGCAGCCGCCTCGACTCGTGATCGGACTGGTCATGGTCACCGCGCTCATGACCGCCGGTCGTCTCTACGACGGAATTCAATCGCCGCGGATCGCTCCGGGCGGACTGCTCGCCGGCGCCTGCACGGAGCAGCAGCGCGAGCAGGCGCAGCAGGCGATCCAACGAGCCATGTTGAAGTTCGGAACCGGAGAAATCTCTCTCGACTCGCCGGTCGCGGAGCCGGTGAGCGCCAGAGACGCCTTCAACGACCTCCAGCTGGCGCACTACCGGCGGCAAGAGGGCGGCGGCGACGACGACGCGGCGGCGGTTGACGAGACCGCGGCGCTCCAGGCTCTTGCCGAGGTCGATCGCCTTCGCCCCCGCGGGACCTTCGAAGCAACCGTTCGACACGTTTCCGATGGCTTCAACAAGGTGATCCGCGGTCTCCTCGCGTTTCGCAGCGTCGAGGTGTTCGACGGGGTGGCGGATCTCTTCGTGCGCCTTCCGATGGCGCTCTGGCGTTACGACCGGTGGTTCTGCTTCATCTACGGCGCGATCTTTTTGGTCGTGGCGTCGCTTGGTGGGGAGCGCTCTGCCGCATGGCCGCCTGCCTGCGAGCGCGGCAGGAACGGCTGTCGATCCGGCAATCCCTCGACTTTTCGCTCGCAAACTGGATACACCTGGTCTTCGCGCCGATCCTGCCTCTGCTCATGGCCGGGCTCGTCGCGCTGCTCATCCTCGTGCTCGGCCTCTTCGGCCGCTTGCCCTGGGTGCTCGAGCTGCTGGGCGGCGTGGCGTACGCGCCGGCCCTGCTCCTGGGCGGCGCGGTGACTTTTCTGCTTCTGGGCTACCTCGCGGGGGTGTCGATGTTGATCCCGGCGGTCGCCTGCGAGAATTGCGATGCCCCCGATGCCCAGCAGCGAGCGTACGCGTATGTGCTCAACCGTCCGCTTCACCGTATCGGCTACGCCTTCGTGGGCATCGTGGGCCTGGCGCTGGGATTTGCTCTGGTCAGCGTCTTCGCGCTGGTGCTCCTGAACGGGACGGCGATCCTGTTCAGCGCCTGGGCGGGCGAGCGAACCGGGCTGAGCGCACTGGGCCAGGCACGGCTCTTCGATCTGACGGCCCGCGGGCCCGTCGTGTTCTACCCGACCGCCAGCGAGCGATGGACGGCGAACCTCTGCGGCTTCTGGCAGACGATCGTCCTCTGCCTCGTTCCTGCCTATGTCTTCTCGTACTACTTCGCCTCGTCGACCAGGCTCTACCTGCTGATGCGGCAAGCGTGCGACGGACAAGCTCCGGAAGAGATCTGGCTGCCCGGCATGACACCAGGCACCCTGACCCCCTCGGGCCAAGCACCTGATACCACAGCGGCGTGAACGAACGACGTAGGTGCGTCAACCGGCAGATCGGGCGACGCCATGCTGATTCCACGAGCGGCGCCAACGAGAGGCCTGGGGGGCGGGATTCCGCCGCAGCCCGACTCCAGTACGGGCTCGCCGGCCGGATCGATCCGGTGCTCAGTCTTCCTTGATCTGGAAGATCGACTGCGACCTCAGGACCAGACCACAGTCGCTCCGCAGGTGATAGGCCTGCACGTGCACCTGGTCCCGGTACCGCTGGAAGTCGAGAAGCGAGAGGTTGGGACGATCGAGTTCGTCGGTCCAGGACGTGCACAGGCCGCCACACTGCCGGCTGTGGTCCATCAGTTCCTTGTAGGTGCCGAGGTAGAGATGATCCGACAGCATCTCGGTCTGCATCGAGGCCATGTAGAGGATCCGCTCGGCGAACTCCTGGTCGTGATCCTTCTCGCCCGCGCAAGGGAGGACCGTCACCAGGCCCCGCTCAGGGAGGTTCTCCATATGCTCCGTCACGATCTCGGTGAGACAGAAGCCCGCGTATTCGAACCGCAGGGCATGGCCGCCTCGGAAGACCCACGCCTCAAACTCGTAGTCGCCGTGGGCAATCCGTCGACGGCCCTCGATCCCGAAGAACTCGGGGTGGAGCGCATTTCGGTAGAGGAGGAGGTTGTACGCCTGGAGGCTTGAAGCTGCTTTGGATGAGATGCTCATTCGGATTCCTTCGCCTAAGACTCTGCCAACGCGAGCCTTTCGTCCCCCGGTTGCACTCTCACCTCCCTACACAAGAGCCAAGCCACGCCGGTCCCTGGCAGGCCCGAATTGTTGCTTTTTAAAGCTCAAAGGCAACCCAAAACTCCTAAATTTTCCCCAATCATGCGGCCTCAACCGCTTGGCCGATAATAGGACGAGCTGAGGTGCCCCGGTCGCGTGTGCAGCGTCATCGTCCCCGAGATTCGCGCGAATGCCCAGACTTAACGTCCCGCCCGCAGCGCGACGTCGGACCGCCTCGGCTCGGTGCGTTGCCGAGACCTGTCCTGACTCCTCGGATCCGCACCGGCCGGTTGACGGCCCCGGGCCGCGGCATCGAGCAACTTCGCGGGCTGGGCAACGTGGCTTGGACAGTCCTGGCCGCCAGGTGCGAGAGGGCGCTCGCCCGGGTGCTTCGGCGTGCCCATCACCCCGCGAGGTCCGGCGATCCCTTCGCCGCGGGGCGTTTCGTCGATCCGGCCCTTCTGCCTCTGATCGCCGATTCCCTGGACGACGACGACCTCGAACTGGCCGAACGCGCCGCGCAGCGCTCTTCGAACAGACGCTCGCTCACCGGGGCCCGTTCGGCCGCTGGGCCACGGATCGCGCGCACGGCGGACCTCCTGGACCTCGCACTGGCGCAGCGCGGCGCGTCTGAGTCGCCGCCACCGCGGCTCGTCCCTTCTGCTCGCGCTCGCGCTTGGTCTGGATCGACCGGGGCCTCGGCTGCGGGCGATCATCGAAGATCCGGAGGAACCGGTCGTCCTGGATCTCCACCGGCTCGCCGAGCAGACCGGTCAGCCCCTGGTCCAGCGCCACCTCCTGTATTGGATCGGCACACCCATCATGGGGCGGGCGGCGCTCCGCGGCTTGCAGCGGCTCGATGGCGCCGAACCCTGGAGATCAGTGCTCGCCCGCGGGCACCTGTTGCTGATTCCATCGCGAGCCGCCGCGCTCAAGCGAATGGGCCGACACGCACCGGCCCTGCCTCGCTTGCCGGATGCCCTCGCCCTCTCTCCACGCGCGCAGGCCGCCCTTCCCCGGTACGTCGCTGCCCTGCCGCTTGCACCGCCGGTGAAGACGCAGAAGCTCACCGAGCTCAAACGCCTGCCCGACATCCGAGGCCGTGCGCACGCGATCACGGAACTGGTCCGTGGCTGCACCTCCTCCGTGAACGGAGCGGAGTTCGTGCAGGACAAGAGCGAATCGGTGGCGCGCCTCGCGGTCGACCTCCTGATTGATCGCCTCGGCGGCGTGCCGCGGGAAGCAGCGGAGCGAGCCCTGACCAGCCGACACGCATCGATCGTCGACGCGGGCCGCCGAGCCCTTGCCCGCGCAGAGATTCGCTCGTTCAGGGAGCACTGGCTCCTTCTGCCTCCCCTCGAGCAGTTGGCCAGCGCCGCCTCCTGCTGAACACTGAGCCGCAATCGTTCCTTGCTGTCATGGCCGAATTCATCGAGTGCGGTGAAGCACGGCCGACGCTCGCGGCTCTGGCCCTCAGCCGCCGGCTGGCGGTTGCGCGCCTTCTGGTTCCCTGCCTGAGCGCCGCGGCTCGCAGTCCCGAATCGCAGATTGCCTCCGCGGCGGTGGCGGCCCTCGGCGATGCCTACCGGCACCGCTCGGTCTCTCGCAACGAGTTGTCACCGCTGCTCACGGCAATCGAGCACGCCGATCCTCGGGTTCGCGCCAACGCGATCGAGGCGATGGGAAAGACGGATCAATCGCGACTCGTGGACATCGAGGTCTTCGCCGAGACCGAAGAGGCCAATCGGCCGCGGGCCGATGCCATTCGCTCACTGCTGCGGCATCGCGGCGATTCCGGCGTCCGCCTGCTGAGGCGGATGCTGCACGACGAGCGGTCGATGCACCGGATCAGCGCGATCTGGGTCTCCCGCCGGGTCCGGGCGATGACGCTGCTCCCGGTCGTCGCGCAGCTGGCTCATCACGATCAGGTGCCGCTGATCAGGGAGCGGGCGCGCTCGGCCGCCGAGTGGCTGGCGCGCTCGGCCCGCGAGGACTCTCGAGGAGGCTGATGAGCCACGGTCTGTCCACCGCTCCGGCCGCCATTGCACTGGCCGTTTTGTCCACCGTTCGGTGCGCCCGTACACTGCTCCGATGTCGAGCAAGGATCGCGATCGCCTGATGGGAGTTGCCCGGCAGGAGCTGCGCACCGGGGTGCACTTCGGCGTCGACTTCGTCCCGATCACGCGGCTTGGTCATGCACGCGTGATCGACCAGAGCCACGAGGCAACGGGTGACCATGAGGCGGTCGCCGACGACACTGTCCGCGCTCTCGCGGTGCTCCAAGAAAATCACGACGCCGGCTGTCCGCACTGCACGTCCGCGACTGCGCACACGCGCACGGTCTTTGGCGAAGGCGATCCGAACGCCGATCTGATGTTCATCGGAGAGGCGCCGGGGGAGCAAGAGGATCGCACCGGCCGTCCGTTCGTGGGTCGCGCGGGACAGAAGCTCGATGA
Organism: uncultured Planctomycetota bacterium; assembly: GCA_963697235.1. GTDB lineage: Bacteria > Planctomycetota > Phycisphaerae > Phycisphaerales > SM1A02 > CAVONJ01. Next base: position 712,812 of record CAVONJ010000006.1, on the reverse strand, counting down.
GATCATCGCCGCCATGGGACTCGATCGTTCGCAGGTCTACATCGCGAACATCCTGAAGAGCCGGCCGCCGAACAACCGCACACCACTCCTGCATGAGGTGGAGGCGTGCGCTCCGTTCCTGATGAAGCAGATCCGGATCATCCGTCCGCGCGTCATCGTCGCTCTCGGAGGACCGGCGGCCAAGTTCCTTCTCCGAACCGATGAGGGCATCACGAGGCTGCGCGGTCAGTGGGGGATCCTCGAGGATCCGGATAGCAACCTGAAGGTGCCGATCATGCCCACCTTCCATCCCGCGTACCTGCTTCGGAACTACACCCCCGACACCCGGAAGAAGGTCTGGTCCGATATGCAGGCGGTCCTGAAGAAGCTCTCCGAGCGTTCCAAAGACCGTTGAAGACCCCGGTCAAAGTACGCAAATATCTTATTTACAATGACTTACGTGCTTTGCGGGGGTCCAAGGTCGTTCCAGTAGCGCACCCTTCGCCGATTTAACGCCCGGGAACCGGAACCGCCGCTGGCCCCGAATCGAATAGCAAAGTGATCCAACACTGAGCCCCCCACAAGGAGCCCGCTTCGCACCACACCTAGGCGACGGGCTCTTTTTCTTGCGCCCCCTCGTACGCCGGCTCAGCGATCGAGGATCAATGTCACCGGGCCGTCGTTGACCAACTCGACCTGCATCATGGCGCCGAAGCGGCCGGTCTTGACCGTCACACCGTGTTCGTGTTCCAGCCGCTCGCGCACGCGCTCGTAGAGCCGTTCGCCCACTTCCGGCTCGGCCGCGCCGACGAAGCTCGGGCGGTTGCCCTTCCGGCAGTCGCCAAGAAGAGTGAACTGACTGACGAGAAGGACTTGACCGCCAATCTCCTGAATCGAGCGGTTCATCCGGTTCTCGTCATCGCGAAAGACGCGTAGTTGCGCCAGCTTCTTCGCCATCCAGTCGGCTTCCGACGGTCCGTCGTTCGTCGCGACCCCAAGCAGTACGCAGAGGCCGGGGCCGATTGCTGCGTGATGGAGTGGATGTTCGACACGGACGGAGGCTCGAGTCACCCGCTGGACAACGGCGATCATGGGAGGTGAGTGCGCCAGGGTGTGGGCAATTCGAACCGAGGGGCCGGCTGCTCCGCCTCAGGACGCTTGGTCTTCAATACATCACCAGCGCAGCGCTGCTCACCATCGCGATGCCGCGCTCGTCGAAGGCTTGTCGATAGTCGATCAGCTCGATCGTCGAAGGTCGCGCGAGCTGAAGGGCTGCGGTCATGTTGCCGAGGCTGCACCAGCGCGTGGAGTTCTTGTTCCACCGCATGGCGGCGAGGATGTCTTCGGCATCACCAGTCATGAACTTGCCGAGCATCTCTCGGTCGTGCTGCTCGACCTCCAGACGCCGCTGCTCGTCCACGGGTCGAGGCTCACCGAATTGTGGCCCAACATGACTGAGATCGCTGGACGCGATGAACTGCGTGAGGCCGCCTACATCGTCCAGCACCTCGGTCAGTGCTTGCACAAATGCCGGGCCCTCGATTCGCTTGCCGTCATTCTCGATCATGGGCACGAGTGGATCGGGGATGAGCGCCGCGACGATCGGCACGTTGCCGAAACAGTACTGGAGCCATGGCAGCTGAAGCTGGATCGAGTGTTCGCCTACGTGGTCGAGCTGATCGACGATCAGATTCGGGCCCAACTTCTCTTGCAGCCTGCCGACGATCTCGCTGTCGCACGGACAGCGCCCCATGGGGCTTTCGAATCCGAACTCGGTGAGCACGACCCCGTCGCCTACGCCAAAGTGGTTGGTCCCGAGGACGATCACGCGGTCGGGCGGGGCGCCGCTTCGAAGAAGGTAGTACGCCGCTGCGTAGTTCGGCCAGCCGCGGTCGTAATCCAGATGCGGCGCGATGATTCCGACGGGCCGTGCGTCGAGTTCGGGGTCTTCGGTCTGTTCGAAATAGGACTCGATCCGACGGCGACACGTGTCGTCATCCTGTCCCATCGATGCCGAGGCGCCTGCAGCGAACGCGCCGCGCTCTTCAAGCGAAGATTTGAGATCCGACTCGAGCTTGTCGAAGGTCGGACCCCACAGCAAGCCCACGCCGTCCAGCGTCTGGGCAAGCTGGACGAACTGTTGGACGTCCCCGCGGAACTGCCGGGCGATCTCGTCGATCGACTGCTCTCCCCGGAACTGCTGGAGCACCATGAGCGCCTGTGGCGGCACGACCATGGTCTGCTTGTTGTACATGCCCGGGTCGCGCAGCGCGAACAGCTGCTGGCCATCCTTCATCACGGGGACGGGCTGGACCGGTCGCATGTCGGGCCGGCGGATGTGGTCAGGCAGAGCGTCGATGTCGGCCATGTCAGGTGATTCCGGGCTGTTCGGGCCGCAGGAGCATACCGGACCTGCCGGCGGCGCCAACAAGTCGGATCGCTCCGGTTCAACGGGCCAGCCAGACTAGGGCCGGTTGGCGGCGGCCAGGATCTGCGCGGAGAGGTTCTCGACCTTCACCATGCTGGGGATCAGGACCAGGTCGATCAGGGCTCCAATCAGGAGCAGCCCCCCGGTGAACAGCCAGATTAGACCCGAGACCCACCGACCGAGGTAGAAGCGGTGGAGTCCCAGAATCCCGAAGCCTCCGAGCAGCCAGAGGAGATAGGTGACGAATGTGCTTTTCACGGGCAATACTTTCCGCGAGGGGGCGTTCGGATTTCTTCGATGGACTGCCCGGTGGTGGGGCAGGCCCCATGGCATTTCGCCAAGCGGGAGTGGGTCACGTCGGTCCCAAGCTCTTGCCAGGCTTGTTCCAGACGGGGCCGCAAGGAACCGAAATCAACCATTCACGAGCTCGAGCATAGGTGGAGACGTCATGCTGGTAAGCCCAATTCGATTGATCCCGGCCCTGGTGGCTCTCACGGCGGCTGTTGTCATCCTTCCCGGTTGTGATAGGCCTGACGTGGAGGCGACGGCCTCGACGGTCAGCAAGACCGTCACGTCCGAGGCGGTGAAGCCCGCGGCTGTCGCCCCGGAAGTTGCCAAGAACGAAACCAAGAGCGAGACCAAGACCGAACCAAAGGTCGAGCCGGCGAAGCCGATGGAGCTGACCAAGGCGGAGAGTCTGACTGAGAAGCCGGTCGATCAGGACGCCGCGGATCGGGCGCAGCGGGCTCGGGAGGCGCTCGAGGCGAGGAAGAAGGCACTGGCCAATCAGACGCCGATTGATCCCGAGACGTTCCCTGTCAAGGTGACGCCGATGGTCCTCGACCTCGGCGTGATCCCCACCGGTGACACCGGACATGGCAAGATCAAGCTGGTCAACACCGGCACTGAGGCAGTTCTCCTGACCCAGTGCAAGACCTCGTGCGGCTGCACGACGACCAACTGTCCCAACGGCCGGAATCTCCAGCCCAACGAGGAGGTGGAGGTCGAGGTCTCGCTCAAGGGTGGTCAGTCCCCTCGGAAGCTGAGCAAGAAGGTCACGCTGATCTTCAACGAGACGCAGACGATGGACGTCCAGGTTCAAGGCGAGGCGGTTGCCTTCGTCTCTATCGAGCCGATGACCATCGATCCCGAGAAGCAGACCGATGGCCGTTTGGTTATTCGGTCGACCGACGGTGTGGCGTTCCACGTCACCAAGATGACCCCCGAGGTGCTTGCGCCCGAGGCGTTCGGCAAGGAGGCGCTCGAAGAGCATGTGGTGTACCTGGACTGGGAGAAGTGGAAAGAGCTCGGCAGTGCCCGTCGGCTGAACTTCTATGTGGATCACCCGAAGACCGAGTCCGTCGCCCTCAACGTCAGCGTGCCCCGCACGCCTCCCGTGGACCGCTCGAAGCTGACCGATGACCAAATTAGCCTGAGCGACAAGTCCGACGCCCCGCTCTCCATCTTCGCCATCGAGCGATCGATCAAGCAGGGCAAGGTCGATTCGATCATCGAGGAGATCGACGCGAAGAAGGTCGACATCAATGAGACCGATCGTTCCGGTGCCTCGCTCGTAGCGCTGGCTGCCAAGTACGGTAACGTCGAGATGATCCAGGCCCTCCTCAAGCGCGGCGCGGACGTCGATGCCACGGACAAGGTCGGCCGGACACCGCTCATGACCGCGGCCCAGATGAAGCACCCCGAGGCGGTTCAGGCCCTGCTGGACTCCGGCGCCTCCCTCACGCCGCGCGATCTGGTTGGTTCTTCAGCTCTGTCCTGGGCCTCCGGCTTCGGTGATGCCGAGAGCGTGGGACTGCTCATCAAGGCTGGCTCCGACTTGGAAGTGGCCGGTGCTCCCACGGGGTTCACCCCGCTCATCTGGGCTTCTGGCTTTGGCGAGACGGCCTCCGTGAAGGCGCTGATCGATGCCGGTGCCAACCTGGAGGCAGAGGACATGACGCACGGGTTGACGCCGCTCATGCACGCCGCTCGTACCGGTGGCGTGGCCAACAACGCGGAGAACATCAAGGTGCTCGTCGCGGCCGGCGCGAAGCTGGAGGCGGTGGACGGAACCGGCAAGACGCCGCTGCTGATCGCCTGCGAAGCGTCCGGCGCGACCCCGGAGATGATCCAGGCCCTCATCGACGCCGGTGCGAACCTGAACGCCAAGGACAGCCGCGGCCAGGGCGCCATGGATCTCGCCAAGAAGCGCACCGACCCCCGCGGTGAAGCAGTCCGCAAGCTCATCGAATCGGTCACGAAGAGCGAGAGCACGCCGAAGTGACGACCTGACGCATCCTAATTCTTCACACCCTCTCGAAAACGCACCCCGATCTCGTCGGGGTGCGTTTGTTTTTGTTCTCCCCGCACGATGTCTGCCGCGCCCTGCCGCTCGGATCGACGGTTGTCACGTTGGGCGCCACACAACCGCGGCCGCGGTGGACGCCGGAGCGCTTCCCTCCATCCGCTATGTATGATGGTTCGACAAGAGCCCCCGGAGGACAATCCCATGAGCACGACGACCACCGCGCGGTCGACTTTGATCGGCAAGAGCGCCTATGACCGGCTGATGAATCGGACGCGGGAGGCCCAGCTTCTGCAGGCCAGCGCCAACCTCATTCACTGGGATCAGGAAGTGATGATGCCCAAGAAGGGGATCGACTTCCGCAGTCGGCAGCTCTCGCTGTTGGCTCGATTGCACCATGAGCAGGTGACCGATCCCGCGGTGGAGGAGCTGCTCTTGGTCTGCGAGGCGGACGCCGATCTCACCGGGGATCCTCGCTCCGTCTCAGCGGTCAACCTGCGCGAGTTGCGACGAAGCTACGACCGGCAGACCAGGCTTCCCGCCAGTCTCGTCGAGGAGGAAGCCCGGCTGACCAGCCTGTCGCAGCACGTCTGGGCGGAGGCGCGGCGCGAGGCGGACTTCAACAAGTTCCGGCCCCACCTCGAGCAGATCGTCGACCTGCTGCGGCGCAAGGCCTCGATGCTACGGCTGGGCCAAGGGCGGCGAGCCATGGAATGCGCTCGCCGAAGACTACGAGCCAGGCTGCACCGCGAAGGACATCGAGTCGGTCTTCACGCCGCTGCGCGATCGACTGCAGGGGCTGCTCGATGACCTGCTGGGTCAAGGCACGCCGCCAAGCAACGCCTTCAACGAGCTCGCGCTGCCCATCGAGCAGCAGCAGCGATTCGCCCGATTCGTCTGCGAGCAGATCGGATTCGACTTCGACGCTGGGCGGCTGGACACCTCCACGCATCCCTTCTGCAGCGGCACGCACTGCTTCGACGTCCGCTTGACCACGCGCTTCCGGCCGACCGAGCTGAACGACGCCCTCGGCTCCACGATGCACGAAGCGGGTCACGGCATCTACGAGCAGGGGCTTCCGGCGCAGCACATTGGGGAGCCGATGGGCGATTCGGTGTCGCTGGGCATCCACGAGAGCCAGAGCCGCATGTGGGAGAACCAGGTCGGTCGCTCGCGAGCGTTCTGGACGTGGTGCTTCCCGAAGCTCAAGGAGTTCTTCGGTTCGGCGGTGCACGGCCTGACGCTGGATCAGGTGTACGGCGGCGCCAACATCGTCAAGCCCGACTTCATTCGGGTCGAAGCCGACGAGGCGACCTACAACATGCACATCATGGTGCGCTTCGAGATCGAGCGCGCCATCCTGTCCCAGGAGCTCGAGGTCGCCGACATTCCCGACGCGTGGAACCAGAAGTACAAGGAGTACCTTGGGCTGATCGTTCCCAACGACGCCAAGGGGTGCCTCCAGGACATCCACTGGTCGATGTGCTCGATGGGATACTTCCCGACCTACACGCTCGGCAACCTCTACTGCGCCCAGTTCTTCGAGAAGGCGATGGAGGACATTCCGGATCTGCACCAGCAGTTCGAGCGCGGCGAGTTCGGTGCTCTCAAGGCTTGGCTGAACAAGAACATTCACGCTGAGGGCCGGCGCTATCGCGCGGCCGAGCTCTGCGAGCACGTGACCGGACGCCCCCTCGAGGCCGATCCGCTCCTGCGCCACCTCGACGGCAAGCTGCGGCCGCTGTACGGGGTGTAGGGTGACGGCTGCGATCCGCGGGGTGCTGTTGTCGGGGAGTCGTGCGAATGCGTCTTGGGAGTGTCGAAGGGGGTTCGCGAACACGCGTTGGGCGTTCGGGGGTTGCGGGTCCGTCGCCGCATCCATGCGGCTGGTCTTGTGAAGTTCTTTGGGGTGGTGCGCGGCTTGAGGTTTTGTTGCAGCGTCGCCACCTCGTGCGGCTCGACCCTCGTCGGTCCGACGCCGCTCAGACCTGCCGGCAATCCTTGTATCTGGAACAAAGAGCCCATCAAATAGAAACGCCCGCGACCGGCGTAATCGGTCACGGGCAGCTGATCGCGTGATCGTGGCATCCTAGGTTGTCCTGCAACCGTCCGGCAGCAAGATCCCGACCAGCTTGATTGAGCCTCCCGAACAGTCGCTGGGGCCGCTGCAGTCGCAAGCCCGCATTCGCAAGGAAGGGTCTCATGAACAATTGTACCGCAGGCATTGATGTTTCCAAGTCTCAGTTTGATCTCGCCATCAGTGGGAGTCGTTCTGTTCAGCGGTTCGACTCGGGGCCGGATGGTCGTGAGAAGCTCATCCGAAGACTCAAGGCAGCTCGAGTCGACTTGGTCGTTCTCGAAGCGACCGGTGGGTACGAACGCGTCATCATGTTGGAACTCATGAGTGCGGGACTGACCGTGGTTCGCATCAACCCCCGTCAGGTTCGAAACTTCGCCCGCGCCCGCGGCCGCCTGGCGAAGACGGATGCGATCGACGCGCTCACGCTCGTCGAATACGGGGAAGTGATGAAGCCGCCGGTCCGCCAGCTCCCGGATGCTGATCTGATCGCCCTGCGAGATCTCCTGGCCCGACGCCAGCAGTTGGTTGACATGCAGAGCATGGAGAGCTGCCGGCGCCGCCAGACTCTAGAAATGGCTGCAAAATCGAGCATTGCCGCGGTCCTTGCCTTCCTCAAGGACGAGCAAAGTGCCATCGAGAAGCTCCTTGATGAGCGGATGGCTCAGAATGACGAGTGGATGGCCCATGCTGCTGTTCTGCGAGAAGAGTCTGGCGTTGGTCCGGCCACCGTGCGCACCTTGATTCTGGAGCTGCCGGAACTGGGCAGGGTCTCACGCCAAGAGATCGCAGCGATCGTCGGTGTGGCGCCGATGAACCGGGACAGTGGCCAGAAGCGAGGTACGCGTTCGATCTGCGGTGGTCGAGCGAGTGTGCGTTCGTGTTTGTACATGGCCACGCTCGTAGCCACGAAGCACAATCCGAAGATTCGCGAGTGCTACCACCGCCTTCAAGCGACAGGCAAATGCAAGAAGGTTGCCTTGGTGGCGTGCATGCGCAAGCTTCTGGTGATTCTGAACGCCAGAAGTCGCGACTACCTGCAGAGGAGGTTCGATCAAGCTCTGCTGTCTCCTTCACTTCGCCGCCCTCACGAAGCCGGGGCGGTGACGTGAAGGAGACGGCAGGGCGCCGGCCAGCCTGCTGGCTCCGAACGAGCCCCCTCCCAGACGCTCCCGGAACAGAATGTGTAACGACAATCTGAAACTCGCTTGACAAACGAGACAGTCGCTGCCGGCTCCCGCCATTCGCAAACACTAACGCTCCCGCGGCCTCCTGCCGCGGGAGCTTGACCTGCCGACGGTTGCGCGGCCGGAGTCAATGGAGGCATCGCGCAAGCGAACGCCAACGGCGCCTCTTGCAGCACAGGCCGTTCCCATCAGGCATTGAAGGTCGGCGGCAGGACGCCGCCGACCGAGTGGTGGTACGCAGCGAGAACTGAGGCGGCAGGATGCCGCCGGCAATGCGCAACCCTCTGCGGCCCGGACGGGCCGCACATAAATGGAAACGGCCACCGCCGGACCAGTCCCAGGGCAGCCCGCAGGAAGCGGGCGCGTATGAGCAACGTCGGACCGACGATGGTCGAGCCGCATGGATGCGGCGACGCTGCAACAAGACCTCAAGCCGCGCACCCAACCTGAGACCAACCGGGACCCAGCCGCATGGATGCGGCGCGAGTTCGCAACCCCCGGAACAGTGCCACCGTGTTCGCGCAGCCCTCGACAAGAGCGGGCGTCAGCCGCGCGACGCTCGACCACACCAGAGGCCCGCCCGCAGCACAACCCGTTCCCATCCGGCACTGAAGGTCGGCGGCAGGACGCCGCCGACCGTGTGGTGGTTCGCAGCGAGAACCGAGGCGGCAGGAAGCCGCCGGCGAATGAAAAGCCTCTGCGGCCCGGACGGGTCGCACATGAATAGAAATGGCCACCGCCGGACCAGTCACAGGGCAGCCCGCACGATGCGGGCGCGTATGAGCCACGTCGGACCGACGATGGTCGAGCCGCATGGATGCGGCGTCGCCGCAACAAGACCTCAAGCCGCACCCCCCAACCTCACCCGCGTGGACCCCACCACACGCCGGAGAGCGGCGCCGGCGGCCGGCAGCCCGTTACCTGGGGAAGCGTGATGGGAATGCCGTCCGCGCAGAGCGCGCCGAGAATCGCCATGCACAGGGCTTCCCGCGCCTGTACCGGGACGCCGAGCTGGCCGCTGTCGATCACGGCACACTCGCTTCGTTCCTCGATCTGCTCGCGGAGCGTGAGATTGAGGGCACCGCCTCCGGCCAGCACGAGCTCATCCACCTCCGCGGCTTGGGTCGCTTCCGCGATCGTCGCCGCGATCGCGCAGACCGCGCTCCTTGCCAGGTCCTCGGGCAGATGGCGGTCCAGACGGCGGCGCACCCAATCGATCAGCTCGTCGCCGCTGCCCAGCGAGCGGCCCGCGGCTCGCTGTCCGCGGAGCAGCCGCTGCAGGTCGGTGACTAACTCCGGTCGCTCAGCACCAGCTCGTGCCGCCGCGCCGTCCCGGTCGAATGGCTGGTGCAGCGCCTCCCGCGCGACCGCGTCCAGGACGTGGTTGCACGCACACAGGTCGAAGCCCTCGATGCGCAAGAGCTGATCGTCCCCGCCTGCCGCCGGGAGCAGCGTCATGTTGCAGAAGCCTCCGAGATTGACGATCGCTCGCCGCCGCGCCTCATTGCGAAACAGCACCCAGTCGGCCATTGGCGTGATCGGGGCGCCGCTTCCGCCCGCAGCCAGATCGGCCTGTCGAAGGTCGCCAACCACGGGACACCCGAATCGCTCGGCGATAGGGGCCGGGTTGACCAGCTGCCAGCTGACCGGCGGCCGGTGGAAGACCGTCTGGCCGTGCACCGCGATGAGATCGGGCTGAGCGTCCCCGGCGAGCGCAGACTCGATTCGCGCGGCGTACAGCTCGCCGAGCTGCCAGGAGAGCGTCGCCAGCCGCTCCGCGGTCAGCGGCCGCTGCTCCGCTGCGTCGCGGAGCCCGTTGACCAGCGTCTGCAGTGCGCCGCTCTGATGCTGGAGGAAGCGCATCCGCACTTCCAGACCATGTCCGGTGACGATCCCAAGCGCGACGTCGATGCCGTCGAGGCTCGTGCCGGTCATGACGCCGACCACCCGTCGTTCCCTCGCTGCGCGGTGCACCACGTCGACATCGTGCCCCCCGGCGACCAGTTTCACAACCCGGCTCGGCGGACGACGCCCCCCGGCACCAGCGCCGCGAATCGACTATCGTTGTGCCTCCGATTGCGGCCGGACCTGTCCCGTCCGTGGGAGCGAGCGGGCGCGGCCCGCCTCTCCCTTCCTTTCACGAGACCCCCGATGATCAAGCGCATCCTCGTCACCGGCGGAGCCGGGTTCCTCGGCTCGCACCTCTGCGATCGACTCGTCGAGCGGGGCGAGGACGTCATCTGCGTCGACAACTTCTTCACGAGCCAGAAGTCCAACATCGCCCATCTGCTCGGACGGCCCAACTTCGAGCTGATCCGCCACGACGTCACGCACCCGCTCATGCTCGAGGTCGACGAGATCTTCAACCTGGCCTGTCCGGCCGCACCCGGTCACTACCAGTACAACCCGATCAAGACCACGAAGACGTCGGTGATGGGGGCGATCAACATGCTGGGCCTGGCCAAGCGGGTCTCTGCGAAGATCCTCCACGCCTCGACCAGCGAGGTGTACGGTGACCCGTCCGTCCATCCGCAGCCTGAGACCTACTGGGGGAACGTCAACCCCATCGGACCCCGCGCCTGCTACGACGAGGGCAAGCGGGCGGCAGAAACGCTCATGTTCGACTACCACCGCCAGAACCGCGTCAACATCCGTGTGGTTCGAATCTTCAACACGTACGGCCCGAGAATGCACCCGTACGACGGCCGGGTCGTCAGCAACTTCATCCGGCAGGCTCTTTCGGGCGAAGATCTGAGCCTGTACGGCGACGGGTCGCAGACCCGTTCATTCTGTTACGTCGACGATCTGATCGACGGGCTCCTGAAGATGATGGACGCCCCCGACGAGGTGAGCGGTCCCGTCAACCTCGGGAATCCGGAAGAGTTCACGATTCGAGAGCTGGCGGAGTTGGTCGTCGAGCTGACGGCGGGAGGAGGTCGGATTCGACAGAGCCGGGCGCGGCCGGAGGACGATCCCACCCAGCGTCGCCCCGACATCACGCTCGCGCGGCGCGTGCTGGATTGGGCGCCGACCGTCTCCCTGCGCGAGGGCTTGCAGAGAACCATCGATTGGTTCCGCACGGTGGACCTGGAGCAATTCCGGGCTCCGACGCCCAACTACTGAGCTCGTGGTGTGAGTCAGAAGTTCACTACCATCTCACCGACCCTCGACGCTGGTGGCTCTGTTGTCGCTCCTCGTACCAGGAGTATGCCTTCGTCGCGACGCCTTGCCGCCACCGCCGATGTCGCGCCGATATGTCAACGAACTTCTGGCCCACACCACGGGCAGCCCGAGCAACGCCGCTGCTGCGGAGCCGCGGCAACCGAGGCAAGCAATCGCGGTACAACTGTAATCGGAGAGGATGGCCATGGTTGATCGACGAACGAGTGGAAGACGGACCGGGATGATCCTGCTGCCGGCGCTCGCAGGCGCGCTCTCGGCGGGCGTCTGCGCACAGACGACGGCGCCCTCGACGACTCAGCCCACCGGGACGCAATCGCCGGCTGGCGCTCGCTTGCCTGATCTGGTGAAGATCAAGAAGTCGCTGACCGAGCTTCGCGGGCAGCCCTTCAAGAAGGACGTGCCGGCTCGGCAGCAGTCGCTGGAGGAATGGGGCGAGTACATCGACCGCGAGATCGAGAAGTACTTCCCGCCGGAACGACGGGAGGGCATGGAGCAGGGGCTGCTCCGACTGGGCATGCTGACGAAGCCCATCGACATCGACAAGGAGCTGCGCGAGCGCTGCAGAGTCAGGCTGGCGCCTACTACGATCCCGGCACTGGCACGTTCTTCTACCTCATGGTGGATCTGCCGGAGGAAGCACTCGAGACCATCGCGGCGCACGAGCTCGTGCACGCTCTCCAGGATCAGTACTTCGATCTCGAAGCGATGACCGCCAAGGTGGAGGAGGGCTTTCACAGTGGCGAGCGGAACGACGATCAGCTGCTCGCCTTGCGCACCTTGATCGAGGGCGAAGCGACGTACGTGCACACGCTCTGGCAGGTCAAGAACCTCATGGGGATGGATCTGAGCGGCAATCCTCAGACTGAGTCATTCCAGTTCAAGATGATGGCCGACATGGACATCGACCAGCTGGTGGAGCTGACCAAGCAACAGACGCTTCCAATGCTGGGGGAAGGCGAGGACAACCCGATCGCGAAGGCCGTCGCCGAGATGGACAAGATCCCTCCCTACTTCCTTCACCCGCTCTATGCGGCGTACATGAAGGGGGCGTACTTCACAATGAGTCTGCGGCACGACGGGGGATGGGACGCGGTGGCCGCCGCCCTCGAGAATCCGCCGATCAGCACGGAGCAGACGATCTATCCGGAGAAGTACTTGGCGGAGCGGGACGATCCCACGCGGATCGAGCTGCCAGCACTGACCGTGCTCACCGATTCGGGATGGAGTCGAATCGACGCTGCCATCCACGGGGAGTTCTATCTCTCCGGGCTGCTTCAGAACTTCGGGGTCCCAGCGTCGGCCGCGAAGGAGGCCGCACGCGGTTGGGATGGCGACATCTACCACGCCTACCGCCATCGCGATGGGCGCGTGCTGATCGTGCTCGCCACGACCTGGGATACCGAGAAGGATGCACAGGAGTTCTACGAGGCCTACCGCTCCATGCTTTCGGCCAAGTATCCGAAGCTCGAAGCGCAGGCGGGTACGCCGGATGATGTCTCCATCTACGACTGTGGCGACCCGCAGCTTGGCCACGGTCGTGTGCAGCGGCGGGGCCAAGAAGTCTTCGTGGTCGAAGGCGGATCGCCGGCGGAGGGGCAGAAGCTGATGGAGTCGTTGCTGGAGCTGCCGATCGAGCACGTGCCCTAGCCAGTGCCCTTTCCAGTCACCAGTTTCGCGCTGACGGCCGGCACCGGCGCGTGGCTTTGTCGGGCTGCATCGGCGGCATGGCAAGCCGCCTGCTTCGCCCTCCGCGCCACGCATTGGCGCCGCCACGCCAGCGCGAGACTCTTGAACTGGAAACGCCACTGGCAGCCCGTTGAAGAAGTGCTCTCGGACCCGCGCGATCGTCACGACCGTCATGATTCCTCCGCGCCTCAGCCGATCGGCGTCGCATGCGGACCCAAGACTCTCCCGGTCGGGGGAGAGTGTCGATCTCCGCGACATGCCTGAGCAGTTCATCGTGCACATCGATCGGCGAAGCGGCGCCTCCTGTCCGGCCGGCGGGGCCAGATCGGGCAAGGGCTCCCGACGCAAGTACGGGCGGCGCTACCAGGAAGGGCTCCGCAGCGACCTGGGCGTGGTGATCGATCTCTCCGCCGGGGGCATGCGGGTGCTGGCCGGTCGGGTTCCGAAGGGCGACTTCGAGGTGTGCATCAAGAGCAGCGAAGGCGACGTGACGGTCAAAGCCCGCATCGCCTGGTCCAAGCGCCGCGGGCTGACCAAGCGGGAACTCGGCCTGGAGTTCCTGGAGGTCGAGGAGCCGGTGCGCCGGAAGCTGACCAGCATCTCTTCGGCCCACCGCGTCTCGCAGTACGCCTCCACCTGAAGTCGAGCGAGCGGCCAAATCCGCTCTTTCCTTCGCCCCCTCTGCCCATCATGGCCGTGAGATGTTCAAGAGCGTCTCCTGGCGGTCGGCGCGCGATGGCGTTGCCTACGTGGGCGGAGTCATCCTGTGTGAATATCCTAAAATGTACCGAACAGGCCTTGACAGGTCCGATCTCCTTGTCATCCTGTCAAACACCGAACATTGACCAGAGACAAGGGGCCAGATATGGTGAAAACAGCTGAGAACGGAGTCGCGAAGATGGCCAAATCGGGCAGAGGCAAGAACGACATGGCCAACGTCATCACCGAGGACAAGGGACGTCTTCAAGCCCTGGAGCGGGCTCTGGCCCAGATCGACAAGGCATTCGGCAAGGGATCCATCATGCGGCTGGATGGGGATCCGCTGCACGTCGTGCCCGGCATCTCGACCGGGACGATCAGCCTCGATCTGGCGCTCGGCGGCCGTGGCGTCCCCCGAGGACGGGTCATCGAGATCTTCGGCCCCGAATCGTCCGGCAAGACCACCCTGGCCCTGACGGTGGTGGCCAACGCCCAGCGCGGCGGTGGGGTGGCGGCGTTCATCGACGCAGAGCATGCGCTCGATCCCTCCTGGGCCAAGCGTCTGGGCGTCGATCTCGAGGAGATGCTCGTCTCCCAGCCGGACACCGGTGAGCAGGCACTGGAGATCTGCGAGCTGCTGGTCCGCTCCAACGCGGTCGACGTGGTGGTGATCGACTCGGTGGCCGCCCTCATTCCGCGGGCGGAGATCGAGGGAGAGATGGGCGACACGCACGTGGGTCTGCAGGCCCGGCTGATGAGCCAGGCGCTGCGGAAGCTGACGGGGGCCATTTCCAAGTCGAACACGGTCGTGGTCTTCATCAACCAGCTGCGCGAGAAGATCGGCGTGATGTTCGGATCGCCCGAGACGACGCCGGGCGGTCGCGCACTCAAGTTCTATGCGTCGGTGCGCATCGACATCCGGCGCATCGGGGGAATCAAGGACGGCGATCAGAATGTCGGTAATCGCGTTCGGGCGCGGGTGGTCAAGAACAAGATCGCTCCTCCGTTCCGCGATGCCGAGTTCGACATCATGTTCGACGAGGGAATCAGCACCTCGGGCGACCTGCTGGATCTCGCCGTCGAGGACAATGTCGTGCAGAAGTCCGGTGCCTGGTTCAGCTTCGGTGAGATCCGGCTTGGACAGGGCCGGGAGAACGCCAAACGATTCCTCCGTGAGAACCCCGACCTCTTCGCTGAAGTTCGGCAGGAGCTACTGGTCAAGCGGGGCGTCGTAAGTCCGAGTGCGGGGGCCGGTCCGATCGCCGACGCCGCAGCCGATTCGGACGGCGACGAGTAACCCGTTACCCGTGGCGCCGCCCCAGCAGTCCGTTGAAGGAGTCAGATTTTTCAACGGGCTGCCAAGGGCAGAGTCGATCGTCTTGGACGGTGATGCCAGCAGGTGACCTCGCCAGAAGACGACCAGGCGATGACCAGGCGATGACCAGGCGATGACCAGGTGGTCTGACTCCGTGACTGGTCGACGAGGCTCCGCATCCTCCGTCGCCGATCGTCGAGGGTGCTCTCGTGTCTGGGATCGGTTGATCTTGCACGACATGGAGCTACCATCGTGCCACCAATGTCCCCGCGGCTGTGGCGGAATTGGCAGACGCGCTAGATTCAGGTTCTAGTGGGAGTAATATCCCGTGGAGGTTCGACTCCTCTCAGCCGCATTGCTCGAGACGGTCTTCCGTGTGTGTCACGCTCGGGCGCTCTTTGATCCTCGTTCTGCTCGATAACTCCGCTGCTTCGAGGTCGTGGGGAGTGTCGTGTCCTGCGCGAGATGACGGGTCGGCGGCCTACCCGGGGCTAGCCCGTATTTGTCACCAACATCGTCGCGAGGATGGGTAGAGCGTTCGCTGGCAAGGAGATGAGGCCATCGAGGCGGAGACGGCTTGTCATGCCTTCGGAGCCTCGATGTGCCGAAAGCGACGCCGCCAGCGGACGTTCTACACAGCCGCAGCAGATGGTGGTGAGAAATCCGGGCTCGTCGTCTGACCAGAAGTTCATTACCATCTCGCCGGCCCTCGACGCCGCTGGCTGTGTTGCCGCTCCTCGGAATACCAGAAGTATGCCGTCGTCAGGGCGTTGCCAGCAACGTCGATGTCGCGATATGTCAACGAACTTCTGAGTCACACCACGAGAGCAACGCGTTGCGCAGCAATCTCCTGAAGCGGTTCTTCTCTCTGGTCGTCACTCAGTTTCTGGGGGCTGCCAACGACAACATCCTCAAGACGATCCTGGTCTTTGCGGTGGTCGATGGCCTCTGGCGGGGGCGCCTCGGTCAGGGCGGTCAGGGGATCGTTTCCCTCTGCATGTTCCTTCCGTTCATTCTGCTCTCCGGCTACGCCGGTCAGTTCGCCGACCGCAACAGCAAGCGCTACGTCTGCGTGCTGGTCAAGATCATCGAGGTGCCGATCGCGATCGTCGGGCTCTTCGGGTTCTGGAGCCAGAATCTCTGGTTGACACTGCTGGCCATGCTCCTGCTCGCCTGCCAGAGCGCCTGGTTCGGGCCGGCGAAGTACGGGATGATTCCCGAGCTCGTGGGGCATCGCGATCTCAGTCGGGCCAACGGGGCGATCAACATGATGACCAACATCGCGGTCATCGCGGGCACCGTCCTGGCGGGCTTCCTCACCGATCGCTATTCGCCGCAGCCCGCCGTCGACGGCACGTCGGTTACGGGGGTGCTCTGGCTTCCCGGCGCCGCGCTGGTGGCGATCGCGATCGCCGGGCTGGTCGAGCGCTCTCTTCCTGCCGCCGCTGCCGGCCGGTGATCCCTCGCTCCGCTATCAGCTCAATCCGGTGGCGAGCTACGCCGCCGCTATCCGAGACATGGCCAAGGGTCCGCTCCTGCTGGTGGCCCTCGCCTGGGGCTACTTCTACCTGCTGGCCGGACTCGCGCTGCTCATCGTCCCCGAGTACACCATCGTGCTCGGCATCGACCGGGCTGCGGCGGGTCAGCTGCTCGGCATCCTGGGCATCGGCATTGGACTTGGAAGTGTGCTCGCCGGACTCATCTCGGGGCACCACATCGAGCCCCGCCTCGTTCCCGTCGGTGCGATAGGCATCTCGATCTTCTTCCTGCTGCTCGCCTTCAACGCCCAGTCCGTCGCGGTGGTGGGGGGACTGGTCTTCGGGGCGGGTCTCTTTGCCGGCGCTTACATCATTCCGCTGCAGGCCCTGCTTCAGCACCTTGCTCCCGATGAAGAGCGCGGGCGCTTCCTCGGCACCGCCAACGCGATCTCGTTCTCGTTCCTCGCCGCAGCATCGATCATCTACTGGCTCATCCGGCCGCTGTTCACCAAACCGCACCACATCTTCTTCGTGTGCGGCGTCCTGATGCTCGTCGGCGCCGCGTTCCTCCTCTGGCGCCTCCGCGGCATCATGGCCACCCGCGTCACCGAACAGCCAGCACCGCCAGCCGTGACGGCGGGATTGCCCCCGCGAGCCGGACAGGGATAGCCGCCTCTCTGACATCTGCGGGTTCGGACAGGTCCGAATCGCTCGCGCGTCGCCACAGCCCCGACCCGAGCGGTGGTGTACCGGGTGGTCCATCACGTTCCCATGGTCCTCCGGCAGCGGAGCGCCGTGCTCCTCGACCTACCATTCCCGACATGAACGGCGTCTACCTCGACAACAACGCAACCACGCGACCGCTTGAGGAGGTGGTCGTGGCGATGCGCGAGATCCAGGAGATCTACTGGGCCAATCCATCCAGCGTTCATCGTCCCGGTCAGGCCGCCCGGCAGCGGGTCGAGCTCGCCCGCGAATCGGTCGCGCGACTGATCGGCGGCCAGCCGCGCGAGATCATCTTCACGTCCGGCGGAACCGAGTCGGCGGGCCTGGCGCTGCTGGGCAGCCTCGGGTGTCAGCCACATCGCCGAACCATCGTCACCTCCCGCATCGAGCACAGTGCGATCCGGGAGTGGGTGGAACATCTGGAGCGGGGCGGCGTTCCCGTGCGATGGCTGGACGCCGGGTCGTCGGGTGCCGTCGCAGTCGAGCAGCTTGCGTCGCTGCTGGAGCAGGAGGCCGAGTCCATCGCGCTCGTCTCGGTCATGTGGGCGAACAACGAGACCGGCGCGATCCAGCCCGTCGAGGCGCTCGGCGAACTCTGTCACCGGGCCGGCGTCCGCTTCCACACCGATGCGACGCAGTGGGTCGGGAAGATGCCCACCGACGTGAGCTCGCTTCCGATCGATCTCCTGACGTTCTCCGCTCACAAGTTCCACGGGCCGAAAGGCATCGGCGCCCTCTATGTACGGCGCGGCGTTCGGGTGGAGCCGCAGATTCTGGGCGGCCCGCAGGAGCGTCAGCGGCGCGCTGGCACGGAGCACGTTGCGGGAATCGTCGGCTTCGGCGTCGCCGCAGCGCAGGCACGCCGTTGGCTGGTCGGCGACGATCGTGGCGACCTGGCGGGCCTTCGCGACCGCTTCGAGTCGGGCGTGCTGGCGGCCGTGCCCGGGTCGGTCGCGCACAGCGCCTCGGCCGAGCGTCTCTGGAATACGAGCACCATCGGCGTCCCGGGGCTGGAGGCGGAAGCGATCCTCATGCTGCTTTCCGAGCGCGGGCTCTGCGCTTCGGCCGGCGCCGCATGCTCCTCCGGATCCATCGAACCCTCGGCTGTGCTGCTGGCGATGGGCATTCCCGCACCGCTCGCCTACGGTTCCACCCGCTTCAGCCTCTCCCGGTTTACGACGGCGGCCGAGATCGACGAAGCGATCGAGACCGTCTCGGCCGTGATGCGGCGTCTCCAGAACGTGTGCGCAGACCCCCTAAAACCCCTCTCCCCTGGGAGAGGGTGGCGAGCGCAGCGAGCCGGGTGAGGGAGGATTGCGTCTACCGTCGGCTGCCGGGTGAGGGAGGATTGCGTCGACCGTCGGCCGGGTGCGCACCATCAGGCCGCGCTGGGACAGCGCCGTGCCATCTGTACTGCCAAGCATGCCTGGCGCGTTGGCTTGTCGCCGGTACGCGACGTCGAATCTCCCTCACCTGGCGCGTCCCCGCGAGCAGGCGCGGGAACGAGCCGTCCTCTCCCGGGCGGAGAGGAGTTCTCTTTGGTCTGCGAGGAGTGCGTCGACCGTCGAGTTCGCCTACGCCGCAACGCTGGGCTGGGACGGACCGTTCGGTTCAAGCTGATGGGGCGGGGGACCGTCGTCGACCGCGTGCAGGCAAGAGCCACGCAGGCGGATGCAGTCGACGCAGCCGTCAAGCCACTCCGCCTCGAGGAGTCCGGGCGGTGCGTTGGTGCCGACCATCTCGATGCTGGAAGACTGGCTGGCAGAGGACATGGAGGAGAGACCGCTAATCGGGAGAATTCGCACGAAGGAGTCAATCGGTTGCATCTTCGGTCGCCTGAAGCAAACGAGCGGTATTGGCGTACAGTCCGCCACGTTGACCGCTCCCGGATACACTGGACGCCATGGCACGCGCCACGGTCTGTCCGTCCTCCTGCAACGTGCTGCTCATCGGGGGCGGCGGACGCGAGCATGCGCTCGCGTGGAAGCTGCGACAGTCGCCGCGTCTCGGATCCCTCTGGCTCGACGCGAGCCCGCCAACGCGGGTCTCCTCGAGCTCGGGACGCCCTGTCCGTTCCCGATGGACCTCAAGAACGTCTTCCGCATGCAGCGCTGGTGTCGAGTCAGAGGGCATCGACCTGGTGATTGTCGGTCCGGAGGCTCCACTGGCCGCGGGGATCGCCGACGCGCTGGCGACGGAGCGGTGTCGCGTGTTCGGTCCGACCCGGGCGGCCGCTCGTCTCGAGTCGGACAAGGCGTTCGCGAAGAAGCTGATGCGGCAGGCCGCCGTTCCCACCGCCGACGCCCGCGTCTTCACCGACGTGGAGTCCGCCCGCGGGTACGCTGAGACTCGAGAGACCGGCTGCGTGGTCAAGGCGACCGGCCTCGCCGCGGGCAAGGGCGTCTTCGTGTGCGAGACCGCCGCCGAAGCCCGACAGGCGATCGACCGACTGATGATCGCCGGTGAGTTCGGCGACGCCGGAAGCACCGTGCTCATCGAGGAGCGGCTCAGCGGCCAGGAGGTCAGCGTCCTCGCCCTCGTCGACGGTCGGACCCTCTGGACACTGGATCCGTGTCAGGATCACAAGCAAGTTGGCGAAGGCGACACCGGCCCCAACACCGGCGGCATGGGCGCCTACTGCCCCACGCCCGTGCTCGAGCCGCACATGCTGGCGACCGTCGAGCGGGAGATTCTCGTGCCGACGATCGATGCCCTGCGACGAGAGGGCATCGACTACTGCGGCGTGCTGTACGCAGGGCTCATGCTCACCCCCGCGGGTCCGAAGGTGCTGGAGTTCAACTGCCGCTTCGGCGACCCGGAGTGCCAGCCGCTCATGGTCCGGCTGCAAGGTGACCTGGTCGAGCTGCTGTGGTCGGTCTGCACGGGGTCCCTGGACGACGTCCAGGTGGCCTTCGATCCCCGCGTCGCCTGCTGCGTGGTGATGTGCAGCGCGGGCTATCCCGGACGGTACGCCAGGGTCGTCTGATCACCGGGATCGACGAGGCGGAGGCACTCGGCGGCGACGGCCGCGAGGTCGTGGTCTTCCACGCCGGCACCGCGAGGAACGATCAAGGCCAGCTCGTCACCAACGGCGGCCGCGTGCTCGGTGTCACGGCGCTCGCCGAAGACCTCCAGACCGCCCGCGACCTGGCGAACGCGGCGTGCGAGCGAATTCACTTCGATGGCGCGCTTCTTCCGCCGACGACATCGGCGACAGAGTGCTCGCGGAGCGTCCCACGCCAACCCACTCTCCGTCCGGGGGACGGCCGGGGTGAGGGCCGACAAACTCCTCTCCTCCGGGAGAGGGAGAGCGTCGCCGCCTGTGGGCCTGGAAAGTAGTGTGGCTGTTGCACATCTGGCAACGCTTGAGTGGCCGCGCCCACCGGGGCTGTGCGCACCGACGACCCTCGCCGTTCTCCCTCACCTGGCTCGCTGCGCTCGCCGTCCTCTCCCGCGGGGAGAGGAAGCTAGTACTAGCTCCGCTTCGACTTCGTCTTCTTGCGGCCCGTCATTCCCGCCCTCGAGCGGGCCTCGCCTGGCTTGGCTTTGGGGCGCGGGGACCTTGCTCAGCTTCACGGTGCCCGGCGCCGTACTCGGGCATCGACTGGAGCTCGGCGATCTGGTCGCGCAGCGTCGCGGCCTTCTCGAACTCCAGCCGCTTCGCCGCCTCGAGCATCTCGCGCCTCGAGCTTGCGCGATGAGCTCGTCGCGGTCGTAGCTCGTCTCGTCGTCCGCGGGCGCGACGGCCTGCTCGCGCCGTTCGTCGCGCCTGCAGCTCCTGCTCGATGCCGCGGCGGATCGCCTTGCTGGATCGTCGTCGGGCGTGATGCCGTGCTCCGCGTTGTACGCGACCTGCCTGCGTCCGCCGGCGCTCGGTCTCGTCGATCGCCGCCTGCATCTGCGGCGTCATCGCGTCGGCGTACATGATCACGCGCGCGTTGACGTTCCGCGCGGCGCGGCCCATGCGTCTGGATCAGGCTCGTCTCGCTGCGCAGGAAGCCCGTCTTGTCGGCGTCGAGGATGCACACCAGCGAGACCTCCGGCAGGTCGAGCCCCTCGCGCAGCAGGTTCACGCCGACGAGCACGTCGAACTTGCCCTCGCGCAGCTCGCGCAGGATCTCGAGCCGCTCGAGCGTGTCGATCTCGCTGTGCAGGTAGCGCACGCGCAAGCCCTGCTCGTGCAGGTAGTTGCGTCAGATCCTCGGCCAGGCGCTTGGTGAGCGCGGTGACGAGCACGCGCTCGCCGTCGTTCGGCGCGCTCCTGGCACTGCTCGAGCAGGTCGGCGACCTGCCCGCGGGCGGGCCGGACCTCGATCGTCGGATCGAGCAGGCCGGTCGGGCGGATGACCTGCTCGACGACGTCGCCGCCGGACTGCTCGAGCTCGTACGGGCCCGGCGTCGCCGAGACGTACACGACCTGCGGCACGATCGCCTCGAACTCCTCGAAGGTCAGCGGGCGGTTGTCCAGCGCGCTGGGCAGGCGGAAGCCGTGGTCGACGAGCACCTGCTTGCGGCTGCGGTCGCCGTTGTACATCGCGCGGATCTGCGGGATCGTCACGTGCGACTCGTCGATGAAGCACGAGCCAGTCGTCGCGGCTCGCGGTCCGGGCACGTGGCGGAAGTAGTCGAGCAGGGAGTACGGGCGCGGCGCCGGGCGGCCGGCCGTCGAGGTGGCGCGGAGTAGTTCTCGATGCCCGAGCAGTAGCCGACCTCCTCGATCATCTCCAGGTCGTACTTCGTGCGGGCGAGCAGGCGCTGGGCCTCGAGCAGCTTGCCCTCGCTGCCGCAGCTCGATCACGCGCGCGTCGAGCTCGTCGCGGATGCTCGCGAGCGCCGCCTCCATCCGGTCCTCGGGCATGACGTAGTGCACGGCGGGGAAGATGAAGACCTGCGCTCTCTTCCGCCAGCACCTCGCCGGTGGTCGGGTTGATCGAGCTCGAGCCGCTCGACCTCGTCGCCGAAGAGCTCGATGCGGACCGCGAACTGCTCGTAGGCGGGATGGACCTCGATCACGTCGCCGCGCACGCGGAACGTGCCGCGCTTGAAGTCGATGTCGTTCCGCGTGTACTGCATGTCGCTGAGAGCGCAGCAGCAGCTGGCGGCGATCGACGCGTCTGCCCGGTGCTCAGAGCGATGCACGCGCTCGCCGTACGTCGCCGGCGAGCCGAGGCCGAAGATGCAGCTGACCGACGCGACGATGATGACGTCGTCGCGCGAGAGCAGGTTGGCTGGTCGCGGCCAGGCGCAGCCGGTCGAGATCGTCGTTCCGCGAGGCGTCCTTCTCGATGTAGATGTCGCGCTGCGGGATGTACGCCTCGGGCTGGTAGTAGTCGTAGTAGCTGACGAAGTAGCTGACCGCGTTGCTGCGGGAACAGCTCCTGCATCTCCTCGTAGAGCTGCGCGGCGAGCGTCTTGTTGTGGCTGATGATGAGCGTCGGCTTGCTGCACCTGCGTCGATGACGTTGGCCATCGTGAACGTCTTGCCCGTGCCGGTCGCGCCGAGCAGCGTCTGGTAGCGCCGATCTGACCGAACGCCCTCGACGAGCGCCTCGATCGCCTCGGGCTGGTCGCCCGTGGGCTGGAACTCGCTGACCAGCTGGAACCGGTCGGCCTGGCATTCGATCGTATCCGCGTCGCGATGTCGCTCACTTGCCGTGGACTCTGCGGCAGACCCGCTGACGCTGCATCACGAATGGCGTCTAGACCGACCGGCCGCCCACCACCAGCAGAGCCGGTCGCGGGCGAATCATGCTCAGGACGCCGGGCAGCGCGGCGAGCAAGGTGAGCCCGAAGAGCACGAGCAGCCCCAACGCCGTCGGCCCGAGCGGAAACGAAGCGGAGACCTTCAGCCCCAGCAGGTCGCGGTACTGCAAGGTGCCCACCCAGGCGAGGTGCATGCCCAGCGCCGTTCCCGTCACCGCCGCGGCCGCCGCGAGCAGCATCGCCTCGCCGATGATGGCGCGGGCGACGGTGCCTCGGCTGGCGCCGACGGCCCGCATCACGCCGTACTCGAATCGGCGACCGCGGATGTTGGCGAGGATCACGTTGCCCACGGCGATCGAGGCCAGCACGCAGGGCGGAGAAGGCGATGCTGCTCTGCACGGCCAGCCCCGCGTCCGCGAGCTGATCGATCGTCTCTCTGATCCACCGTCCGCTGAAGAACAGTGATCCGGGAGCGGCGGCCTGCACCTGCTCGATCGCCGCTTCGTCGCTGATGTCGTCGCTCAGCTTCAGCTGGATGATGTAGGCGTCGGAATTGTCGTAGTGCGCGATGACCGTGTCGAAGTCCATGAACACGCAGCTGATCGTGTACTCGCTGTAGACGTTGCGCACGCCGAAGAGCTGCGGTCGCGATGTCGAGGCCCGCGGAGCTGACGACGCCGACGATCTCGTACTCGTGGTTGACGTCCTTGCCCCCCAGCGTGAGCGTGTCGCCGACGCCCAGCCCGCGGGCGGTGAGGAATCGGTCGGCGACGAGGATTGCATCGCCTTGGCGGAGCCGCGGCATCGCCGTCTCGGGATCGCCCTGGATCCATTCGACCGAGTTCATCTTGAGGAACTGCTCGGGATCGAAGCCGACGCAGATGACGTACGGCGGCGTGAGCTCCTTGACTCCGAAGACCTGCCGGTCCTTGATCTGCACCGGCACCTGTCCGATGGGGCAGATGCCCTTCACGAACGGCAGCGCCGCGATGCGCTGCTGGGCTTGCCGGTCCATGCCGCTGCGGTGCACCGCGAATCCGTCCGCGAAGCGGATGTTCGAGATCCAGTCCTCCCGGAGCGACTGGGTCGACCGACCAGTTGCCCACGAGGATGGACATGCCCACCATCAGCGCGCCGGCGGTCAGCCCGATGCGATAGGGCGTCGCGGCCACGGACCGCTGGAGCATCTGGCGGGGAATGCCCAGGGCGATCGACAGCAGTGGACCGAGCGCGCGGGCGACCAGCAGGACGATGGGCACCGAGAGCAGGAAATAGCCCAGGTGCAGCGCGGGCATGCCGGCCCACACGTACGCACCAGAACCGCGCGTTCGAGTCGGGGAGGAGCAGGAGCGCGAGCTGAGCCCCGATGCACAGCAGTCCGAGCGCGCTCGAAGACCAACGGGCCGCTCGGCCGAGGAGGATGTCCGCGCTGGGTCATCGCCTGCAACGGCGAGACGCGGCTGGCCAGGAAGGCCGGATACACGCCGCCCAGGAGCCCCGCGATCATCGCCCCGCCGCCCGCCAGAATGATGCCGAGGCGCACGGGATGGAACCCGGCGGGAAGAAGCTCCCGAAAGAACCAGACCAGCACCGCTGAGACGGCCAGTCCCAGCGGGGGACCGAGCACCGCTCCGCCCAATCCCACCGCACCGCCGACGAGCAGCTGCGCTTCGAAGAGCTGGCGACGCTCGGCCCCGATGCAGCGGAGGACCGCCATCTGCCGCTGCCGCTCGGTGACCCCGGTGGTCATGGCGGTCACGATGATGAACGACGCGCAGAGGAACGTCAGGACGGTGCCCAGGATCATGCCGAGGCGGCTCGCCCGGACCCTTCGATCGAAGCCGCTCCGGAGCATCTCCGCCGGTTCCAGCGACAGCACCGCCGGCAGCTCCGTCCCGTGCCGCCGACAGAACGCCTCGATGTCCCTGTTCGGCCGGAGCTTGATCGCGATGCTCGAGACCAGGTTGACCCGATTGGCCAGACGGGCCAGCGCCGAGAGGTCCATGCGGATCAGCGGTCGCTGCAGGAACCCCAGCTTCTGGCGGTCGTAGATGCCGACGATGCGAAGCTCCTGCGCTTCGCCGGGTCCTTCCGCTCGCACGAGGTCGCCGATGGACGCGTGGAGCTGCTCCGCGGTGAGCGGATCGATGATGATCTCGCCCGGTTCCAGCGGCATCCGTCCGTCCACCATCTCGATCGTGCGAAACTGCGATTCCAGCTGCAAGTCGGCTCCGAGTGCGGTGACGGGGACCGACCCGACCGGCTCGGAACCGTCGTGCTTCGGAGGCTCCGAGAGCGACAGCGTGATGTTGGCGTAGAGGTGACCGGCCGCCCGATCGACCTCGTCCCAACCCCGGATGGTCTCGAGCCAGGTGCCGTCGATCCAGCCGTTGAACTGGTGAACGACGCGGGCATCGGCCGCGCCCACCACCTTGACGATGCCGTCTTCGAGACTGACCTGGAACGAGCCGATGGCGCTCGTGACCGCGGCCACCACGCTGGCAGCGAGCGTCACCGCCGCGATCATCAAGCCGGTGCGTCCGGGCTTAGCCGCCAGTTCGTTGTACGCGAGTCGCCAGCTCGGCCACATCCATTCCATCCACCACGAAGGAGTCGTCGATTCGGCCGTCTCGCAGACGGAAGACCCGGTGACAGTGCACCGCGGCACTCGGCTCATGGGTGACCATGATGAGCGTGATGCTACGCTGCTCTGCGAGGTCGCGAAGCAGTGACCACAGCTGTTCGGCGGTCGTCGAGTCGAGGTTGCCCGTCGGCTCGTCGGCGAGCAGCGACGGCAGGCTCGAAGAAGCAGGGCCCGGGCGATGGCCACTCGCTGCTGTTCGCCGCCGGAAAGGGCATCGGGCCGATGGTCCATGCGGTCGGCCGAGGCCGAGCGCCTCGAGGAGCGCCCGGCCTCGCTTGTCCCGTTTCGGCGCGGGCATTCGATCGAGCAGGGCGGGCAGCGTCACGTTGTCGAGCGCGGTCAGCGTCGAGATCAGGTTGTACTGCTGGAAGACGATGCCGATCGCGGTGTCGCCGGAAGAGCGTCAGCTGCGACTCGTCCAGATCGATCGATCCGCTCGCCGGCGACCTCGATCGTGCCCGCGTCGGGTCGATCGAGCCCGCCCATCAGATGCAGCAGCGTGCTCTTGCCGCTGCCGGACGGCCCCATGATCGCGTAGAAGCCCGGCGTCTGGATCTCGCAGATCAACGCCCCGCAAGGCCTGGATCCGCTGCCGCGCCGAGTCGCATAGCTCTTCTCGACGCGCACAGGCGGATGATCGGCGGAGAATCCGAGGAGAGTCCGCAGGCCCGGCCGGATGCCCACCCGCTACTGCTCGACCGGGTGACTGCTGGTCGTACGTCGGCTGATCCATGAGCGCCTCGAGCGGCGGATGGTCGGCCGTGCGTATCTTGACCAGCCAACCTGCACGAACGGATCGCGGTTGAGCAGCGAGGGATCGTCGACCACCGATTGCATTGACCTCGACGATCTCGCCGCCGACCGCAGCGTAGACGTCGCTCGTGGTCTTCACCGACTCGACCTCGCCGAGGGACTCGCCGGCATCGACGGTGGTGCCGGGCGGCTTCATCTCGACGTAGGTGATGTCCGTCAGCTCATCGGCGGCGTACCTGGTGATGCCGACGGTGACGACGTCGCCTTCAGGCGAGAACCACTCGTGCGACTCGGTAAACCGGCAGTCCTTGGGGCTCGCCATCGGCTCGCGGTCTCCATCGAAGGGGTGAGGGGGGCATGATAAGCCTGGCCACGAAGAGAACAAGGCCACCCACGGCAGCCCACGGTTATCGGAAGCGTGCTCCCCGGCATGGATTGTCGCGGGCTGGCGTTCGTCGAGAAAGGTGGCAATCTGGGCAAAATATCCGTCTGAATTCGATTGCCAAGCGCGTATCAACGATATCTTACTATTGTCGAGTCCGGGAACACGGCACATCGTACGGATCTTTCTCCCCTCCGGAAAACGTCGACCCTCGTGGTCGGCGTTTTCTCTTTCCCGCGCGCCCGCGAGTGCTCAATGGTGTGGAACGGCGCGGCACCGCGCTCGTCGCTGCTGCGCGGTGCGGCGGCCAACGGAGGCGATCGCGGCCTGCCTTGCGACGGGGTTCCGGATCGGTAGACTCGCCGGCACGCGTGTCCGGGATCCAGATGCAGGGCGAGGACCTTTCATGAGCATGCTCCTGACGTTGTACGCCGGATCGCTGAAGCACATGATGTCGAGCGACAGCGACTCCCCGCTCGATCCGATGGACCTGCCCCGGTTCGCGATCCGCGAGCTCGAGCTTCTGGGATTGACGCTTCCCGCATCGATGCTCAGCGGCTGGTCGCTGGACCAGATGGACACGCTACGCGATCGAGCGGACAAGGCGGGCTGCCCCTGCCTGATCCTCATCGAGGATCAGCCGCTGTCGCTGGGCAGTCCCCGAGCCAAGGACCGCGCATCGGCCTGTGATCGCACCGAGCGTCTGGCGGTGGCGGCCCACCGCCTCGGCTGCAATGCGGTGGCCGTCCAGTGCGACACCGAGGACTCGGATGAGAACCTCGAGCGGATCGCCGAGGAGATCAAGTCGATCATGCCCCGCGTCGAGCGCCTCGAGCTCAATCTCCTGCTCCTCCCCGGGAAGGGCCTGACGGCAACGCCGGAGCGGCTCACCGATCTGATCAAGGCCATCGGCGGCTTCCGCATCGGCTCGCTCCCGACGTTCGCGCACGCCGCCTCCTGCGGCGATCCGGTGGACGCCCTGCGAAAGCTGGCGCCCTACGCCGGGGCGGTGCAGGCCACGATCGCGGGATTCGGCAAGAACGGGGAGCACAAGGGCTACGATCTTACGGACTGCATCCACGCCATTCGCAGCGTGGGCTTCGTCAACACGGTGGCGATCGACTTCGTCGGCCGGGGAGATCCGGTCGAGAACATCACAAGAGCCCGGGAGATTCTGCAGACCGCCATCGAATCCGAGAGCGAGCCGCTGGAGAGTCAAGGCAAGTGAGGCCGGTATGCCGGGCGCGCCCCTGAAGAACACGAAACCCACCGTGATCATCACGATCGATGGTCCCGCGGGAACCGGAAAGTCGACCGTGGCCTACGGCCTGGCTCGCCGTCTGGGCCTGGACTTCTTGGACACCGGCGCGATGTACCGCGCTGCGGCGTTCCTCGCCCTGCAGGAGGGTCTGGCCCCGAACGACGGCCCGGCGATCGCCGGCACGCTGCTCGAGGCGGACTTGCACTTCGACTGGACCTACCGGCCGCCGAAGGTCATGCTTGGCGATCGGGACGTGAGCCGCCAGATCAGAGGACTTGAAGTCAGTGCGAGCGTGTCGGTGGTCGCCGCTCAGCAGGACGTTCGCCGCGTACTCGTCGCGCAACAGCGGCGGATCGCCGAGCGCCATCCACGCCTGATCAGCGAAGGACGCGACCAGGGCTCGGTGGTCTTTCCCGACGCGTCGCTGCGATTCTATCTGGACGCCGACGTCTCGGTCCGGGCGAGGAGACGGGCCGCTCAGCTCGTCTCCGCCGGCCAGGAGATCGACGACCAGCAGGTCATCGACGACATCCGACGGCGCGACCAGCTCGATGCCACGCGGCGGGATAGCCCGCTGGTCCGCCCCGAGGGAGCGATCGTCGTCGACACCGGCGAGCGCTCCGCCAGCGAGGTGATCGACCTGATGGAATCCATCAGCCGGGAACGTCTCCCCGAGGCCGGATTCAAGCCGTCATGAGAATGCTGCAAGCCCAGCGGCGGGTGCCGGGGTGCAACCGGCTCTGGCTGTTTCTGATTTGGGACGTCGTCCGCACGACGATCTGGCTCTGGCTGAAGCTGCAGTATCGAATCAAGCTGATCGGCGAAGAGAACGTGCCGCGCGAGGGGCCGCTGGTCTACGTGGTCAATCACCAGTCGCACTTCGATCCGCTCATCGTGGGCGTGCTCGTGCACGATCGACCGTTCATCTCGATCGCCCGCTCGACGCTGTATCGCTCACGGATCTTCTCGCTCTTCACGTCCGCCGTGGGAACGATCCCGCTCGACCGGGAATCGGGCGGAGACAAGGCGGCGTTCAAGGTCGCGCTGGAGCAGTTGAAGCTGGGCCGATGCATCTTCATGTTCCCGGAGGGTACACGGACGCCCGATGGCTCGATGTGGCCGTTCAAGAACGGCGTCCTGCTGCTGCTCAAGCGAAGTCGAGCGCGGGCGGTTCCGGTCGCGCTCGAAGGCGCCTACGACATTTGGCCACGGGGAGGCTCTGGACCGAAAGGGACGGGGCGCATCGCCGTCAAGGCCGCGCCGGCCATCGAGTATGACGAGCTGATGTGCGACGGACCCGAGCAGGCGCTGGAGCGGCTGCGCCGGACGATCGAGACGATGCGGCTGGAGCTGCGGGAAGACCTTCGGCGGTCGAGCGGCGGGCGCTACCCCGCGCCGGGGCCCGGTGACGAGCCGTACTGGGAGCGACCGGACGAGTCGTGGAGCGTTCGAACGCCAGGTGAGTCCAAGGAGACGAACCGCGGAGGGCCACGGAGGGCCACGGAGGAATTGGAAGATCCCTGAAGCCGGGCCCACTCAACGAGTTGCGTCAGTCAGCGACCCGCGGCCCGCTACGAGATGAGTCCTTCCCATCCAGCCCGACCTGATTCGCTCGACACCAAACGCTTCCTCTCCGCGGTTCTCCGCGGCCCTCCGCGGTGAATCTTGGTTTCACGCGGTGATCTGCGCTTCACCTGGCCTGCAGCAGCGCCGCGATGCGCTTCTCGGTCGGCGGGTGGCTCGCGAAGAGGTTCGTCAGCGTCCGTCCCAGGAACGGCTCGACGATGAACATGTTGTTCATGGCGGGGTTGGGGTTCTGCATCGGAACTTGACGGGCGACCAACTCGAGCTTCCGAAGCGCCGAGACCAGCCCCTGCGGCGAGCCGGCGAACTCCGCCCCGTTCGCGTCCGCGACGAATTCGCGCGAGCGGCTGATCATCGCCTTGATCAGCGCCGCCCCCAGCGACCCAAGCAGGACCACGGCCAGACCGGCAAGCGGATGGCCGCCCTGCCGGTTGCCGCCGCCGAACCACATCGCCGAATACGCGAGCATGCTGAAGACGCCGGCGACGGTCGCGGCGATCGTCGAGGTCAGCGTGTCGCGATTCCTCACGTGGGCGAGCTCGTGACCGATGACCCCCGTCAGCTCCTCCCGATTCAGCAGCCGCAGCGCCCCCTGGGTGACGGCGACGGCCGCGTGACGCGGATTGCGACCCGTGGCGAAGGCGTTCGGCGCCTCCTGCGGGCAGACGTACACGCGGGGCATCGGCAGACCGGCCCGCTGGGCCAGCGTGCGGACGATGCCGTACAGCTCCGGCGCGGACTGCTCGTTCGCCTCCACGCCCCGCATGGACGAAATCGCGATCTTGTCGGAGAAGAACCACGCGCCGAAGTTCATGATCACGGCCAGGAAGCCGCCGAAGATCATGCCTTCCCGGCCCCAGAAGGAGCCGACCCAAATGAGCAGTCCGAAGAGTGCGCCGAGGAGCAGGGCGGTCTTGATGTTGTTGACGAACGCGGTCATGGGAGGTCGAGTCGTCCTATGCAAGCAAGTGTGGTAGGGAACGATATGTGCCACCCGCCGCGAGTTCGCCTCGCGTTCGAGTGTCTTCGCCACTCGGCATACAAAAGATGTGCCGTCGCGCCCGCTTTGGCCGCTCGCCCGCATTTCTCACCAACATCGTCGCGAGGGTGCGTAGAACGTTCGTTTGCAAGGAGATGAGGCCGTCGAGGCGGAGACGGCTTGTCATGCCTTCGGAGCCTCGACGTGCCGAAAGCGACGCCGCCAGCGGGCGGTCTACACAGCCGCAGCAGATCGTGGTGAGAAATGCGGGCTAGACGACTACCGCCCCAGCAGCATGTTCATGCTGGCCCACGCCATCAGCAGGATGAACGCGATTCGGATCCACTTCAGCGGGAGGGCATGGGTGAGGTGCGCTCCGAGGAATCCGCCAAGGAGGGCGGTGGGGGCGAGGCAGGCCGCGATCACGAGGCTCTGATCCGCGCTCAGCCCCAGCGGCGCACCGTCGGCGGCGGTGAGCGCGCTGAGCGACATGTTCTTCCGGGCGGCGCCGACACCGGCGGTGATGCACATGACGGCGGTGCTCGTGGCAATGCACTGTCGCAATGGCAGGTTGCAGATGCGCTGCAGCATCGGCACGGCGATCCCGCCGCCGCCGATGCCGAGCAAGCCGGCGGCAAATCCCATGATCGCCCCGACTGGCCCCGCCGTGATCCACCCCGGCCGCTGCTCATGGGCCGGAGGTTCGGCGGCCCGGCGGATCAGCCGGTGCACGTTCACGAGGATGACGTAGAGCAGGAAGACGCCAAAGACGCGGTGCAGGAAGCGACCCTCGAACCGGTTGCTCGCCTCGACTCCGATCAGGATGAAGAGCAGGGCTGCGGGGAGCATGCGCCAGAAGACGTCCCAGCGAACCGCTCCCGCCCGCCGATGCCGCAGCAGGGCGGGGATGGCCACGAAGACGTTCACGATCATGGCCGACGCCTGGGCCAGATGCTGATCGAGACCCAGGATCAGGCCGAGGGCCGGAATCATCAGGATCGAACCGCCGATGCCGAGCAACCCGCCCAGGACGCCCGCGGCGAGCCCCACGACCACCAGCTCGAGGATCTCCAGCAGGCTCATGGTCCAGAGTCTAGAGCAGCCTCGGTCCAAACGGGCTTTGTCGGGCTGCATCGGCGTCATGACAAGCCGCCTGCTTGGCCCTCCGCGCCACGCTGGCCTCGCCGACGCTCCAAACGCTCCGTTTGGACTGAAACCGCTCTCGAGAGACCGGAACAGCCTCCAGTTTTGCCGGGATTGGAAAGAGCGAGGCTGTCCCGGGTTTGCTTGCCGGCACAGACGACAGCTTATCCACAGGTGGTTCGAATCGATTCGCGCCCTTGCGAGGGTTTGATGCAGGTGGATAGGGTTTCGCATCCGGGGCTGAAGCGTCGGCGAACTCCCAGGTCGCGGTTGCGGTCGCGGTCGCGGACCATTTCATGGTGCAGCAGATTCGAACACTTCGACGCAGCCTCGGGCACCATCCGCTCGCGCTGATCGCGCTCGTTCTGTGCACAGCGCTTGTGTTCGGACTGCTGCACGCGCACGCGAATCGTCGCAGCGAGCTGCTCATGCCGCTCAACGTCGTCAGCCTGATGGAGAATCCCCCCCGGCCGACCACGCCGCTGATCGTGCCATCGGAAACGCCGGCTGCGGTGAAGTCCACGCGAGAGCGGGAACACTGGTTCAACGGCCGGCGAGTCCACCCCGTCGGCGTGGTCTGGATGCGGGTGACCGCGTACAGCCCAGATTGGCGCTCGTGCGGGCGGTTCGCGGACGGCATCACCGCCAGCGGGTATCCCGTCGACACGAACGGCATGAAGTTGGTGGCCGCGGACACCAAGCTGCTGCCGTTCGGTTCGTTGATCTCGATTCCGGGCTACGACCAGGGCGAGATCGTTCCCGTGCTCGATCGCGGAGGTCGGATCAAGGGGCATCGCCTGGACGTGCTGTTCCCGAGCCACGAGGCGGCGCTGGAGTGGGGCGTCCAGAGTCTTCCGATCACGATCTGGGACTACGCCGACGGCGAGCCCAGGGACTTCGTGCCGCGCTTCTGAATCAGGGCCCGCTGGCAAGTACGGGATTGCCTCTCGGCCATCTCTTTCTCGTGTTCAGGGTGTGGGCTTCGACGATCTCCCCGGTTTCGAAGGCGATGCCGAGACCGGCAGGCGCAGGTCCCGCGCCCGCGTCCGCCTCCGCCGTCAGCCGGGTCAACGCGTTCGTGCTCCAGGGAATCACGGCCCGCCGTTGCGAGGTTGAAGTCGATCTCAGTCCATCGGGCATGCCTCGAACGACCGTCGTCGGTCTTCCGGACACGGCGGTGCGGGAGTCGGTGGAGCGAGTCCGCACCGCCATCGTGAACAGCGGCTTCCGGTACCCGCTGAAGCGGATCACGATCAACCTCGCTCCGGCGGACATCCCGAAGGAGGGGCCTGTCTATGACCTGCCCATCGCAGTCGCTCTTCTGCAAGCGGACGGCACGCTCTGGCTCGGCGAGGACGCTCCTCCGCTCGAGCGGTACCTGCTGGCGGGGGAACTGGCTCTGGATGGTCGGGTGCGTCCGGTCAAGGGCGTGATCAGCCTCGGGCTCCTGGCCAGGCAGCTCGGGCTGCGGGGGGTCATCGTTCCCGCCGGCAACGCGTCCGAAGCGGCGGCGGTGGATTCGATCGAGGTGCTCGGCGTCGGATCGCTGAGCGAGGTCGTCTGTCTGCTCAACGGCCGGTGCCGAATCGAACCCGAGCCGCCGCTCGACGTCGATTCGCTCATCCGAGACGCGGAGCCACAAGTCGACTTCGGCGAGATCCGAGGTCAGGAAGCAGCGAAGCGGGCCCTCACCATCGCGGCCGCCGGCGGCCACAACATCGTCATGATCGGCCCGCCCGGCACGGGCAAGTCGATGCTGGCCAAAGCGCTGGGCGGCATCTTGCCTCCGCTGTCTCGGGACGAGGTGCTGGAGACCACGTGCATCTATTCGAGCGTCGGGCAGATCCCCCCTGGACAACCGCTGATCCTGCGCCGACCGATTCGCGCGCCGCATCACACCGCCTCGGCCGCCGCCATCATCGGCGGAGGATCGATCCCACGGCCCGGTGACGTCAGCCTCGCGCACCGCGGCGTGCTCTTCCTGGACGAGCTGCCGGAATTCAGTCGGCAGGTGCTGGAGACCTTGCGCCAGCCCCTCGAAGACGGTCAGGTGACCATTGCCCGCTCCCGCGGCTCCGCCGTGTTTCCGGCGCGCTTCATGCTTGTCGCCGCGCTGAACCCCACAGCCCGGGGGGATCAGTCAGGAGATGAGGTGGGACAGCGTGCCATGGAGCACTACCTCGCCCGGCTCTCCCGTCCGCTCATCGATCGAATCGACATCCACATCGAGGTGCCCGCCGTTCCCTTCCGCCAGCTGGCCTCAGGCCGACCCGGTACGAGCACGGCGCAGCTTCGCGATCGGGTGCTCGTCACTCGCGCGCGGCAACGACGCCGGCAGGGGCCACTGATCAACGCCGAGCTTCGGGGCGCGCGGCTCGATCAGTACGCGGGTCTCGACGAGTCGGGCCAAGCGCTCCTCGGCCAGGCCCTCACCGAACTGGGCCTGAGCGCCCGCGCC
The DNA here is from genome assembly GCA_963697235.1 of uncultured Planctomycetota bacterium. Lineage (GTDB taxonomy): Bacteria > Planctomycetota > Phycisphaerae > Phycisphaerales > SM1A02 > CAVONJ01. Next base: position 678,842 of record CAVONJ010000006.1, on the reverse strand, counting down.
TACGACAAGATCCGCCGCATCGCCCGAACGATCGCCGACCTGGACGAATCCGATGCGGTCCAGGTGCCGCACGTCGCCGAAGCGGTGCAGTACCGGCTCCTGGATCGCGCAGGCTGAGCGCTGCGCTCTGCGCGTGCCTTTGCCCCTGCATCTGCCGCGGGCATGGGCAAGGGCAAGGGCACGGGTTCGGGAGTCCCTACAGACCCGGGGCGAAGCCGCGCCGCATCGTGTTCTCGCACGATGGCCCGCGGCTCGACGAACTGCAGCAGGTAGTCGCTGCCGCCGGCCTTGGTGCCGATGCCCGAGCAGGCCGAAGCCGCCGAAGGGCTGGCGGCCGACCAGGGCGCCGGTGCATGCCGCGGTTGAGGTAGAGGTTGCCGACGCGGAACTCGCGGCGGGCGCGCTCGAGGTGCGAGGGCTTGCGGCTGAAGACGCCGCCGGTGAGCTTGTACGCCGTTCGCGTTGGCCACGCGCAGCGCCTCGTCGAAGTCGTGGGCCCGCATCACCGCGAGCACCGGGCCGAAGATCTCCTCGTTGGCGAGACGGTGCTCCGGGCGGATTCCGGAGAAGACGTGCGGGCCGACGAAGGGCTTGCCCACTCGCTGCTCGAGGCCCGGCGGCACGTCGACCGCGATCTCGAGCGTGCCTTCCTGCGTGCCGATCTCGATGTACGCGCGGATCTTCTCCGCCGCCTCCGCGTCGATCACCGGGCCCGACGTCGGTGCCCGGATCGCAGCGGATCGCCGATCACGAGCGAGCGGGTCGATCTCGACGAGCCGCGTCAGGAACTGATCGTGGGCGCTCTCCACCACGATCGCCGCGGCTGCACGCCGAGCACTTCTGCCCCTGGTAGCCGAAGGCGCTCTGCGCGGACGCCGAGCACCGCCTCGTCGAGGTCGGCCGAGGCGTCGACGATGATGGCGTTCTTGCCGCCCATCTCGCAGATGACCTTCTTGACGAAGGGCTGGCCGGTCGGGCGTCACGCCGGCGGCCTGGATGATGTCCAGGCCGACCGCCTTGGAGCCGGTGAAGGCGATCAGCGCGACGCGCGGATCGCGCACGAGCGCCGCGCCGACGGTCTCGCCCGGGCCGGGCAGGAAGTGCAGCACGTCGCGCGGCACGCCCGCCTGCCAGAGGATCTCGCAGAGCAGCCGGGCGATGCCGGGCGTCTGCTCCGCCGGCTTGACGACCACCGTGTTGCCGGTGACCAGCGCGGCGACGGTCATGCCGCAGCAGATCGCCAGCGGGAAGTTCCACGGGCTGATCACCACGGCCACGCCGCGCGGCTGGTACACACTGCTGGTCGAGCTCGCCGACGAAGTGGCCCAGCCGCTGCGGCTCGAAGAGGGCAACGGCCATGCGGGCGTAGTACTCGCAGAAGTCGATCGCCTCGCAGACGTCGGCGTCCGCCTCGCGCCACGGCTTGCCCGCCTCGCGGATGACGACGCCGGACAGCTCGTCGCGGCGGTCGCGCATGAGCTGGGCGGCGCGTGACGAGGACGTTCGGCCCGCACGCGGCGGGTCGTCGTCGCGCCACGCCGGGAACGCGCGCGTGCCGCGCGATCGACGGCCGCTCGGCCTGCTCGACCGTGGCGTCGTTGCCGACCGTCGGGCACGCGACGCGGCCTCGATCGCCTCGGCGAAACGCGGCGCTGCTGCGCGGCGTCGGCGAAGTCGCGGAGCGGCTCGGTGAAGAACGGCCGCCCGTCGCCGACGCCGGGCACGGCGGGAGACGAGCTGGTGCCGCTCGGGCGCTTGCGCGATGCGCTGCACGCCGGGATCGCGTCGCGAAGCGACGGTGCGGGCGAAGCGAGCAGCGCTCGCGGCGAGGCCTTGTCGAGGAAGCCGGCCCGCAGCCACGACTCGTTCGACGTGTTCTCGAGCAGCCGGCGCACGAGGTACGCCATGCCGGGGATCATCTCGCCGACCGGCACGTACTCGCGCAGGCGCAGGCCCCGCTCGACCGCGGCGCGCCTTCAGCTCGTCGGCCATGCCGTGGAGCATCTGCAGCTCGAGCGCCGACGGCGGCAGGTCGTGCTTCTCCAGCAGGCGCCAGCGCGCAGGCGATCGAGCGGATGTTGTGCGAGCCGAGCGCGAGCTTGACGCCGCCTTCGCCCGCGGAGCGGGGCATCGCCGCGATGAACTGCCGGGTCATGCGCTCGAAGCAGGCGTCGGTGTCGCGTCTTGCGGCTCCAGACCGGAACCGGCCAGCCCATCTGCTCGGCGTGGATCGTCTCGTAGTCCCAGTAGGCGCCCTTGACCAGCCGCACGGTGACCTGGCGGCCGGTGCGCTTGGCCCACTCGATGAGCCGGCGGGCGTCGTCGTCGCCGCTGCGCAGGTACGCCTGCATGGCGAGGCCGGCGGGGAAGTCGATCGCCTCGCAGCAGCGCATGAAGAGCTCGAGCGTGAGGTCCTTGAGCGCGAACTGCTCCATGTCGAAGTTGATCAGCACGTTGTTGCGGGCGGCCGCCTCGAGGATCGGGCGGACGCGCGTCCATGAGCCCGCGGATCGAGCCGTCGACGTCGATCGGATCGGTGCGGGCGTTGAGCGAGCTGATCTTGATCGAGACGTTCGTGCGGGGGATCGGGCCGAGGTGGTCGCGCTCGAGCCGCGGGTTCGCCGGCCAGCGCGCCGACCGCCGCGGGCAGGTTGTCGACGAGGTCGAGGTACTTCGCGCTGGTACGCCTCGCGCCTCGGCGTCGCTCACGCACGCCTCGCCGAGCAGGTCGACGGAGAAGGCGATGCCGCGCTACCAGAGCTTCTCGAGCGTCGGCAGCGCGGAGGCGGCGTCGGTGCCGGCGATGAACTTCTCCGCCATGCCGGTGATCTGCGTCCGGCGATGGTCTTCGCTCATCGCGCCCTTGGCCAGCCCGCCCGCCTTGAGGCCCATGTCCATGCCCGGGCGGCAGCGTCACGCCCGGCTGCGTGAGGTAGTCCACGAGGTGGTCGTGCACCTGCTCGGGCGTGCGTCAGCATCGGGAACGTGTCGACGAAGCGGAAGAGCTGGACCTTGAAGGCCTCGTCCTTCATGGCCCAGTCCATGAGCTTGTCCGACCAGAACGCGGTCGAGAGCAGACCGACGCGGTGCTTCCGCGACTGCTCCAGGAACGCGCGACCGAGCTCCTGAAGCTGCGCTTCGAGAACCGGGTCGACCGGATCGATGGCCACGCCGCCTTCGCTTGGCGTTTCGGGCGGGGTGTCGACGCGGCGCCGTGCATCCGCGGCTTTGGACCGGGTGAAGAGTGCCATGGCGGGACGGACCTGCAGAAGGCATGTTGGAAGAGGAGGGGACGACGGGGCCAAGTATAGAGCAGGACCAAGCGGCCAGTACCGTTTCCAGTTCTCTACTAGCCCGCGTTTCTCACCAACATCGTCGCGAGGGTGGGTAGACCGTTCGCTGGCAAGGAGATGAGGCCATCGAGGCGGAGACGGCTTGTCATGCCTTCGACGCATCGATGTGCCGAAAGCGACACCGCCAGCGGGCGGTCTACACAGCCGCAGCAGATGGTGGTGAGAAATGCGGGCTAGAGCTAGAGGCTCGCTCGCTCGAGCCGATCGCAGACCGCCCGGGCCAGCCGCTCGGCCGCGTGCGCGGCGTGGCGGAAGAAGAGCGACGGCTCGACCAGTTCGAGCTCCGTGAGGCAGAGGTTGCCTCCCGGGTCACGGAGGAAGTCGGCGCGTGCGTAGGTGGGCGGCGGGTCGATCAGTCCGAGGATGCGCACGGCCAGGGTGCGCTCCTGCGGCGCCAGGGAGACCGGCTCGTCCCGTGCGCCAAAGTCGTCTTGCACCCGGTAGTCGCCCGCAACCGGTGTCTTGCGGACGGCATGGGTCAGCTCACCCTCGATGAAGATGGCGGACAGCTCTCCCTGCTCTTCGACGCTGGGCAGATACGGCTGGAGCAGCGCGTCCTCGCCTTCGAGCAGCCGATCGAGATGGGCCTGGGCGGACTCGCAGCTCGGACGGCGTGCAGGTGAAGCGCATCGTGTCGCGGGCGGTCGAGCCGACCGCCGGCTTGAGGAATCCCTTCGACCAGCCGCGCTCGGCGGTAAGCGCGGCGAGGTCGGCAACGCTCGATCGCTTCAGCCACACCGTCGGCACCACGGGCACGCCCTGTTCCTCCAGGTCCCGAAGGTAGCTCTTGTGCGTGTTCCAGCGGACGATTGCAGCGGGGTTGAGCAGGCAGGTGGCCGCTTCCACCCGCTCGGCCCACCGCACGAATTCGATCGCGCCGCTCCGGGTAATCCCAGGTGGTCCGAATGAGGCAGCCGTCGAACGCGGCCCAGTCGGCGCGGGTCGTCCCACACCACGAGAGGCGCATCCACGCCCAGTCGAGAAAACGCCTCGTGCAGCGGGCGGTCATCGACTTCCCACTCGGGCAGGTTGGCGCAGGTGGCCAGGGCGATGCGCATGATGGGGAACTGTGCGGCGCGGGACAGGTCAGCAGAACGCAGAACAGCGGGATCAGGGCCCCTGGCCCGTCATCTCCAGGATGGCCTCCAGCTTGTACGGGCGAAGCCCGTCGGCGTCGACGACGTAGGGCTGCTGATCGATGTACTCCACGTGGCCCCAGAAGCCTGAGAAGTCCATTCGCGTGCAGAGCGAGAGGTACATGTAGAGGTCGCCGTCGGTCACTTCCTGCCACTTGTCCATGGCGTGCAGATAGACCTCCTTGATGCGGGGGTCGCGGTTGACGGCAGCAAAGATCTGGTGCACGACCTGGTTGGAGTCCACGAGGCCCTGACCACCCTCGTACGCGATCAGCCGAACGCCGAAGCTGCTCGCAATCTTCTGATTCTCGACCGCCCGAATGAAGTAGCGGCCCTGATCGATCGTGAGGTTGATCTTGTCGATGACGTCATCGACGGTGTCGCCCGGTTCGTAGGCGAACTCGTCGTTCGCGTTGAAGTAGTGTCCGATGCCGTACGTGTCGACCTGGACGCCGCACGGATTGGGCGCGACGTTGTCGTCCTGCATGTACTCGAACGTGATCTGTCCGATGAAGGGATTGTTGGCCTGTCCGGAGATGACGGTGACGAGGCGATCCTCGTCGAAACCGGCGTCCCTGAAGATGCAGAAGAGCTCGAGGGATCGGCGCGCGTACCACCCCTGGCTCGCCGCAAACGGGACCCCCAGCTCATTGCCCAGCGCGCTGGCGTAGTGGTAGGCGTCGTAGAGGGGGTTCCACACCTCGTTGGAATACTCGATGTAGAGCGTGCGCTCCGGCTCGAGATTCGCCGCGATCATCGCGGCCATCTGCTGGGCGTAGTCATCGTCCGCCGCGTGGGGCACGACGAACCACGGGTCGACGTCTGCTTCGTTCGCGAGCTGGATCATGTACTCCAGGGCCACGCCCTTGGGGGTGGCCTGGGTGCGAGCGCTGGTGAGCGGACGATCGTCCCACGACTGCACGCACGCCGGATCACGCGGATTCAGTCCGTTCGAGCAGGCGTAGTTGTTCGTCCGCTGCATGGGCATGAAGCGAGCGACGTTGAAGTGCGAGAGCAACTCCACGTACGGCGTGTAGAAGGGGCCGTGGGGATTCTGATTCTCGTCGTCGACGTATCCCGGGAGCAGCACGCGGACGTTGCGCACCGGATCGGCACCGCTGGACTCGAGGATCCGCAGGATCAGGACCTGATTGCTGGGATCGACCACCGTGAACGTGTGCGGCCCGGGCCCCGTGTACAGCTGCGGAGTCGAACCGCCGCCGTCCATCCGGACAACGCCCTGCCCGTCGAACAGGATCGTGTAGTCGCCAACCGGATAGCGCACCGCGTCAGTCGTGTCGATCGGCGTCGAGGGATCACCAGGGGCGGCGTAGGGGCCGCCCGAGCCCCAGTAGACGTCAACGACGAGGATCGTGAAGAGGGTCTGTGGCTCAGCGGGACCGTCTCCGTCGGGATCGAAGGGGATCTCGACTGCCGGCCAGTCGTCCTCGCCGATCGCTAGGTCGGCGTACCCGGTGTTGAAGGGACCGGTCAGGCTGGCGTTCGCCGACCACCACTCGCGCGATTGCTTCATGAGATCGTTGAAGACGATCCCCTTGTAGTCGGCCACGTCATCGACATTGACGCCGACCTTCGGCACCGAGGGCGTGATCGCGGCGTTCCAGCAGCCGATGACCTCGATGAGATCACTCACGTCCACGGCTCCGTCCCCGTTCACATCGGCCGCTCCGCCGGGGCCCCAGCCTTCGATGACCTCGATCAGATCCTGGACGTCGACGATGAGGTCGGCGTTGACGTCGGACGGGGCACAGGCGTCCTGGCCGGGCGCGGGGCCGGTGATCAGCAGCGGGCTCAGCCAGAGGGTGAGGACCAAGAGTCGCGCGGCGGACAATCTCTGGACTGAAAGCGGGAGGGTCTTCATGACGATTCCTCGACTTGATGGCGGGTGACGGCGTTGCGTGAGGCCGTTCGCTGGAACGACGGCGGAAGGGTAGCGCGGGCGTGGCGGTATTGTGGTGCAAATCCCCCGGACTTGCCAATCCCGGCCAGATTGACTTCCACTGCCCGGTCTCGGCTCCCCCCAAGGAACCGCCAGACTTCGATCAGGAAGCGCCCACGGGCGGGTGATCGACGCGGGTCATGCCCCGGATGGCCCGCTGGTAGATCTGCTCGCAGCGCAGCGCCGCTCCATCCCAGGTCAGCCGACGCGCCTCGAAGGCCCCGTGCCGGCGCAGCTCATGGCTGAGCGGCGGGTGGCGCAGCACCGCGATGATCTTGTCGGCCATGTCGTCGATGTTCCAGAAGTCGACCTTGAGGGCGTGCGTGAGCACTTCGCTCACGCCGGAGGTCTTGCTGATCAGCGCGGGAACATCATGCCCCATCGCTTCGAGCGGCGCGATTCCGAACGGTTCGGAGACCGACGGCATGACATAGAGGTCGGCGAGGTTGAACACCCGCTTGATGTCGTTGCCGCGCAGGAAACCCGTGAACAAGACCTTGTGCCCGATGCCCAGCTCCGCGGCCATCTCGATCATCCGGCTTGCCATATCCCCGGAACCGGCCACGACGAACTTGACGTTGTCCATGACCTCGAGGACCCGCTTCGCGGCGGCGATGAAGTACTCGGGCCCCTTCTGGAAGGTGATGCGGCCGAAGTAGAGGACGATCTTGTCCTTGCTGCGGATTCCAGTGATGCCGACCTTGCTCGGCTCCAGGTCGACACCGTTGTAGACGACCTCCACCTTTCGGTCGGGGACGCCGTATCGGCGCACGACGACACCCTTGGTGAGCTGGCTCACCGCGACGACGGTCATCGCTCCGTGCATGCCCCGTCGCTCGAGGTCGTAGATGAGCGGATTCACCGCCATCCCCGATCGATCGAACTCGGTGGAGTGCACATGCACGACGAGCGGTTTGCCCGAGGCGCGTGCGATCCACAGTCCGGCCGGATAGGTCATCCAATCGTGCGCGTGGATGACGTCGAAGCCGAGGCCGCGGGTCGCAGCGACGCAGAAGCGGGCGTAGCGGGCCACCTGGTCCAAGAGGTTGTGGCTGTAATCGGGGACCTGACCGCCGGCACCGTGAGCAACGGAGGTCTCGACCACCACCTTCCGCGCCTCACCCTCGGCGGTCTCGATGGTCTCGGTCGTCCGTTCGCGCTCGGTGAGGACGCCTTGCCATCGGCCCACCGGACCTTCGCCCGCCTCACGCTGGTAGGGATGGACCAGCGGCGTGGCAATGCCGAGGAATCGGATGCCCTTCTCTCGCTGGGTCGCGCACCGCCGGCGTCGGATCGGCTCGCCCCGCTCCACGACCGTGACCCATTCGACCTCCTCCGCTTCCTGCTGGCTCACTCCCTCCGCCGTGATCTTGCGCGGCGCGAGCAGCGTCACGTGTTCGGAGTGTTCACCTTCGATGGCCTGAGGAAGAACGAAGGTGACCTTGATCCCTCGACGATCCAGCGCTTTGGTCAGGCCGTGGCACGCCGTTCCCAATCCGCCCGTGATGAACGGCGGGAACTCCCATCCCAGCATGAGCACGTGCATTCGATGGATCCTTCGATCGGACAGTGGGGCAGCCGCCACAGACCAGCTGCAACCAGCAAGTTCCCGGATCGGCCACTTCGCTTGTCGGGCCCGAAATTCTGCTCTGATCAGACCTGTTCGTCAAAGCGACGTCGTTCAGATGCTATCGTGTTTCCGTCAGCGGACCAGGGGCACGAGCCCGTTTCTCATGACCATCTGCCGCAACTACCCTCGCGACGATGTCGGCGAGGAATGCAGGCTGATCGCGGAAGCCGATACAATCGCTCGATGTCCGCCCGCTCACCCCGCGCCGCCACGGATGGTTCCGGATGCCGTCGACCACGCCGTCGACCACGCCGCCGATGGACGACGCCCCGTGGACGACGCGTCGTCTGCTCGCCTGGATGAGCGGCTATTTCCAGCAGCGACGCATCGATTCGCCCAGGGTCGTGGCCGAGATGCTGCTGGCCCATGTGCTGGCCTGTCCCCGCCTGCGGCTCTACATGGAGGTCGACCGGCCGGCCAGTCCGGCGGAGCTTGCGACCCTGCGCGGCCTGGTGGCCCGGGCTGGCGGCGGGGAGCCGGTGCAGTACCTGACCGGCCAGGCGTCCTTCTACTTTCGCAGCTTTCGGGTTGGTTCGTGCACGCTGATCCCTCAGCCGAGCACTGAGGCCCTGGTCGATCACGTGCTCCAGCGGTTCCGGGAGCGGGGCGAGACCGTCCGATCGCCAGAATCGCTTGACGATCCGGCTCCCTCCCGGCCATCCACGGCCTCATCCGGAGCCTCGCCAGGTCAGGGTCCGCTGCTCGCAGACATTGGAACTGGAACCGGGTGCATCGCGGTGTCCCTGGCCGCGCAGTTGCCGCGGGCCCGGGTGGTGGCCACCGATATCCTGCCCGAGGCCTTGGAGCTGGCTCGCGCCAACGCCCAGCGTCACGGCGTCGAAGCGCGCATCGAGTTCCGGCTGGGCTCGGGGGTGGAACCGTTGGCGGACCCGACCGAGCGAGCGGGCCGCTTCGATGCGCTGTGCGCGAATCCGCCCTACATTCCGGATGACGAGATCGCGGCGATGGACGAGTCGGTCCGGAGCCACGTGCCTCGAACCGCCTGGTACGGCGGTGCGGACGGCCTGTCTGTGATTGCGCCGCTGATCGCTGCCGCCAGCCGGTTCCTCGCGCCGGGCGGCCTGCTGGCCATCGAAATCGCCGACCGTCACCGGGACCCGGTTCTGGAGCTGGTGCGGCGTCAGCCGGACCTTCGGAACGGCACCGTCCTCAAGGATCACGAGGGGTTCTGGCGCGTGCTCGTCGCCGAGCGAGCGATCACCTGATCGCAGCCCGTTATTGAGGAAGTCAGATCACCGCTGCTGCCTCAGCTCGCACATCGCAGGGCCTTGGTGACCTCGTCGATGAGCTGGCTTGCCTTGAAGGGCTTGAAGAGCAAGGAGTGCAGGCCCTCCTGACTCGCGCGGATGATGCAGTGGTGGGGGTCGTAGCCGAATCCGGTCATCAGGATGACCGGGGTGTCCTTGCTCGACTGCCGGGTGGCCCTGAACACCTCGTATCCGTTCCGGTCGGGCATTCGAATGTCGCTGATCACCAGCTCGAAGGGGCGTCCGCTTCGCTGTGAATCTTCAATCGTGGCGATGGTCTCGGCGCCGCTTCCGCAGACCGTCACGTCGCAACCGCGCTGCCAGGATCCGCTGCATGGTCTCTCGAATCTCCGGCTCGTTGTCCGCGATGAGGATCCTGCGATCCACCATCAGCGGATCGGTTTCATGACGCTGGAGTTCCTGCTCCGCTCCGTAGATGGTCCTCGGACCGCGGCGACTGGCCTCCATGCGGCGCCGAATCTGGGCGGCCGCCTTGTGGATGCCGATGAGTTCGGCGGTGAGGTGCTCGTCACCGGTCGTTGACTTCAGGAGTGCCTCGACGCGCTGTGCAACTTCGTCGATGGGCACGCTGAGCTCGGCCAGAACGTTCTCCGAGACCTCCTCGTTCGTCGTATAGCGCTCGACGACCAGCAGATCCAGGATGTGCATGGCCATGGCGACGTACCGACCAAAGATCTCGGCGAACCTGAGGTCATCCTCATCGAACGCGGCCAGCGTATTCGACTCGACGTTGAAGACGCCGATGATTTCGTCGTGCAGCCGCAGGGGAACGGTGAGCGAGCTGGCGGCGTTGTCCAGACCTTCTCGGTAGAGCGGATCGCGCCGGACGTTCGGGCAGATGTAGCTCTGCCCCGTGCACGCCACGTAGCCGGAGATCCCGTTGCCCTCCAGCTCCGCGTGGATGACCTCCCCGATCTTCAGGGGGCTGATTCCCACCGCCACCACCAGCTCCAGCCGGTTCGAAACTCGATCCAGGAGGCGGATCTCGAAGTTGTCGAATTGGAGCAGGTCGTGCGCGTACTGGACGATCTTCTCCTCCAGCAGCCTCAGGCGTTCAGCCATGTTCAGCGTGCTGATCGACTCGGCTTCGATGCGCATCAGCTCCGAACCGGCCGAGTCGATGGCGTTGATCTTCTGCTGGAGCAGGCGGCTCTCGGTGACGTCCCACAGCACGCCGACGACCTCGGTCACACGCTGTGGCGCGGATGGGTCGACCGACGCGGGAGAGACGGTGAGTTCGTAGTAGCGCTGGTTGCCGCCGGAGAAGGCGAACTTGCGACTGCCGGCGGCCAGGCCCGCGTTCGAGATCCGGTTCATCAGCTCGATGGCTTTTCCGCAGCAGTCCACGACGGACCGCTTCAGCGGTTCATCGCACGCGTCGAGCCGATCGTCGCTCCAGATCAGACGCCCCTGGTCGTCGACGATTCCCAGGCCCTCGCCGATGTGCCGAAGCAGGGCGTCGCTGGGTCCGGACGCCGAAGGTGCCGGGACCTCTCCCAGCGCGAGGGCGAGCTCGGGGGTCACCAAGACCGAACCCGGCGGCGATTCCTTCAGGAGCCGGCGCGCCCGCTCGACATTCTCAACCTCGATGATCTCGAACGCCGATTTGAAGGACCCCGGGGTATCGTCCGAGGCCCAGTCGGGTTCGGAGGCACCTTTGAGGAGAATCAGCCGTACGCGAGTCGAGGTCATGGGCGATTCAGCGGCGAACGGGTCTCGAATCCGCCCCGGAGCGAAGGAACTGTCGACAACTGCCGTTCGGATGATTCTTCGCGACTGTGGTGGATCGGACCACTGGGAGCGATCCCTTGACAAAGCCACGGGTACCCGAAGAATCGACCTCGCCGGCGCTGGTCGGGATCGAGTGTGACGGCGACGCAGGATGTGCGCGGCCCGGCGACGCGATCTCCGGAATGGGTGCCGGGATGGTCTCCGGAAGAAGGATCTCGTGAAGAAGACGTGTCGCTCATGATCACGGCAAAGGGCCTCTCGAGGAGCTTCGGCAACATTCGCGCTGTAGATTCGCTCGAATTCGAGATCCAGCGCGGCGAGATCGTGGGACTCCTCGGGCCGAATGGGGCTGGAAAGACTACGACGATCCGGATGATGAGCAGCTACCTGCTGCCCAGCGCCGGATCGGTCACGGTGGACGGGCTGGACGTGGTCCGAGACTCCCTTCAGGTTCGTCGCCGGATCGGCTATCTGCCCGAATCGGCTCCGCTCTACACCGAAATGCGGGTCGAGGAGTTCCTGCACTTTCGGGGCCGGCTGTTCGGTCTGCCCCGCTCCCAGCGGAAGACCGCGATGCCGCGGGTGATCCAGAGCTGCCGGCTGGAGTCGGTTCGGCGCCGTCCGATCCAGCAGCTCTCCAAGGGATACCGGCAGCGGGTCGGACTGGCCGCGGCGCTGCTGCACGATCCTCCCGTCGTGATCCTGGACGAACCGACGGTCGGTCTCGATCCCGCCCAGGTCATGGAGGTGCGCCACCTGATCCGCGACCTGGCGGGGGAGCACACCGTCATCCTCTCCAGTCACATCCTGCCGGAAGTGGAATTGACCTGCGGGCGCGTGATCATGATCGCCCAGGGGCGCATTCGGGCCGACGGCACGATCGAACAGCTTCGGCAGTCCGCCGCCGCCCACCACGCCTACATCCTGGAAGTGCGCGACGAGGGCGCGGCTCGCGTCCTGGCGGAGCTGCCGGACGTGCAGCGGGTGCAGCGACTGCCTCTCCAGGACGGCTGGGAGCGACTGACCCTCACCGCCCGCCCGAGCGCGGGCGACCTTCGGGAAGCCATCGGCCGGAGCGTTCAGGCGCTGGGTATCCCGCTGCGGGAGCTGCGGCGCAAAGCGCCGTCGCTGGAGCATCTGTTCGTGCAGCTGACTGCGGGTGAGGGCGTCAATGTCGCGGCGACCGACGCCGGTGGCCACCGTCGCGAACCATCGTCCTCGAACCCGCCGGTGCCGGAGCCCGTCGCGTGAGCCGCACGATGGCCATTGCCGGTCGCGAGCTGCGGGCGTACTTCCTCTCGCCGGGTGGCTACATCATCGTCGCCCTCTTCCTGCTGGTCAGCGGCGCCCTCTTCAGCCTGGTGGTCTTCGGTGACGGGGAACTCGCTTCGTTGCGGGCGGTCTTCAGCGGCGGAACGTGGCTGCTCGCCTTCATCGCACCCGCGGTCACCATGCGGCTCTTCAGCGAGGAATACCGTCTGGGCACGTACGAGGCGCTGATGACAGCGCCGGTCCGGGAGCGGGAGGTCGTGCTCGGGAAGTTCTTCGGCGCGATGGGCCTGCTCGTGCTCATGCTCCTGCCGACCCTGCTCTACCTGCCGGCGCTCGAGCTGCACGGCCGGCCCGACTACGGCGAGATCTTCTGCGGCTACCTGGGACTGCTGCTGGCCGGCAGCGCGTACCTCGCCAGCGGCATTCTCGCCTCGACGCTCACCAGCAGTCAGCCGGTCGCCTTCCTGATGGCGATGTTCTTCTGGCTCACGCTTGGCCTGGGCGCGAAGCTGCTGCCGGCTCTGACGGGCGAACCGCTGAACGCCGTGCTCTTCGCGATCGATCCGCAGCTGCGCCTGAGCGACTTCACCATCGGGCTGCTCGACACGTCCAACGTCGTCTTCTTCCTGACGCTGACAACGCTCTTCATTCTGATCTCGATCTTTGCGCTACAGGCGAGGCGGTGGCGATGAGCGGCACGAAGTTCAAATCAACCTGGTGGCAGCGCACGCAGCAGGCCGTGCTCATCGCGGCCCACGTGACGGGACTCTTGGTGATTGCGGCGGTGGTCATCTACTTCGCCCAGCAGCGATCGATGCGTCAGGAGATCGATGCGACGAAGACGCGCGCGTACTCCCTGAGTCCGCAGACGCGCCAGCTGCTCGGCTCGCTGGAAGGCGATTGGAAGATCGCGCTGGTCATGGTCGAAGACGAGGCGGATCGGGCGCTGCGCCGTCAGACCGAAGAGGTCCTGCGTCGCTTCACCGAGGCGTCGCCGAAGCTGACCGTCCTGCGGCTCGATCCGAGCGACCCTCGCTCGGTGCGGGGGCTGGAGGCCCTGATCGCCGACTTGCGGGGGATCTACGGCGATCTCGTGGCGCAATACGATGCGGCGCTCGATGCCGGTCTGGCGGCCTTCGACGAGCTTCATCTCTTCAGCCAGCAGCAGGCAGGCGTTCTTCAGCAGCTCGCCCAGACCCTGCCCGCCGAGTCGCCCCTCTACGAGGCACTGGCGAGCCGAGCGCAGATGCTCGTGCTCTGGTCGCAGCAGGCGGACTCGGTGCGGGAGGAGGTGATCAAGGCGAGGCGGATCGACGACCGGCGGCCGCTGCCCGATTACGAGACGGCGCGCAGCATCCTCGCCGGCACCCTTGGTCACTGGGCGCAGGAGCTCGACGACGTCACCCGGATGTTCGAGCAGTGGCCGCACACGCCGCTTCCCCCCGCCGAGGTGCGCGATGTGATTGCCGACTCCGGGCGCCGCTTCGAACGACTCGCGCGGCGACTGGTGGAGGTCGCCGACCCGCTGCGCCACCTGCCACCGCTGGAGCTGTCGGACATCGCGCGGGCGCTCCAGAGCGGGGAGGCCGCGATCATCGCTGGACCGAGCCGGGCCGCCGTCGTGTCTTCGGAGGCGCTCTTCCCGAAGTCGAACGTCCAGCAGGTGGCGGGCGGCGGCGTGACCTTCGACCGCCGCTTCCGCGGCGAACAGCTCATCGCCTCGACCATCCGATCGCTGCTCACCGAGCACATGCCGATGGTCGTGTTCGTCCATGCGGAGGCGCGCTCGCTGCTCGCACCGGAGGAGCGGAACGTGGACCTCGCGGGCGTGGCCTCCAACCTGAAGGCGGCCCGCTTCGATGTCCGCGAGTGGATCGTCCATCGCACGGAGCGCCCGAAGCCGGCCGATGGTCAGCCGGTGGTGTGGGTTCCGATTCCGCCGCCGCAGCGCCAGGGGCGCGACCCGAGCCAGGAGGAACAGCTGCTGACGGACACCGTGAAGCAGCTCATCGACGAGGGCGAACCGGTGCTCCTGAGCGTCTATCCCAGTCTGCGCCACCGGCTCCGGCTGCCCGATGCGTGGGCGGATCTCGCCTTGCCCTTCCACCTCCGCGTCGACACCTCCGCCGTGCTGTACGAGGCGGTCGCGGTGGGGGAGGACGAGCGCGCCATCGAGCGCGGCCAGACGCTGACCAGCTACCCGCTCGATCACCCGATCTCCCGCGCGGTCGAAGGACAGCGCCTCCTACTTCGCGCTGCCGGTGGCGATCGAGCTGGTCGAGGGCGATCCGGGCGACGTGTCGCGCGAGGTCCTGGTCCAGGTGGAGCCCGGAGGCGAGCGCTGGCTCGAATCGCGCTGGAACGCGCCGGTCGAACAGATCGAGCCGCCGCCGGTCGAACGCCGGTTGAGCGCGCCGCTGGTCATTGCGGTGGCCGCCGAGCGTCCGAATCCGGTTGAGCGAGGAACGCAGCGCCTCGTGCTCGTGGGCAGCGGCGGTTGGATGCTGAGTTACCTCGCCGACGTGGCGGAGAACATCGGGGGCGAGCGGTACGCGCTGCGCTATCCGGCCAACTTCGAATTCATGCAGGCGGCGATCGCCTGGTTGGCGGGACGAGAGGAGCTGATCGCGCCCAGTCCGGCGAGCCAGGAGGTGTCGCGGCTGGTGGGGATCACCGCCGCGGTGCGTCAGCGATGGATGATCATCAGCATGGCGCTCCTGCCCGGCGCCGCGCTGCTACTCGGGCTCGGCACCTGGGCGTGGCGACGGAGGTGACCGCGTGCGCTGGACCCAAACCATCATCGTGGTCGTGCTGGCTCTGCTCGGGGTCGGGTTGGTCGCGCTCTCGGAGCGCCGCACCGGCGAGGCGGACGGCGCCGTCGCCGGACAGTGGCGGCCGCTGCTCCAGCCGGACGAGCTGCCGCTGCAGGAGCTGTCCGAGATCACGCTGCGCCGCGGCGATGCGCCGGCCATGGTCTTCGTCCACGCCTCGGGCGATCCGCCGTGGCGGCAGGTGAAGCCCTTTCCTCATCCGATGGACCCCTTCTCGATCCAGCAGCTTGCGGCGCTCGCGCTGGACCTGCAGGTGATCGAGACCATCGAGCCTGAGAACCTCGGCGCGGAGTTCTCGCTCGCCGAGCTCGGTCTCGATCCGCCGCTGGCCACGGTGGACTACCGCTGGCCGGAGGGTCACCGGACGCTCTCGCTCGGGCGATGGGGGATCGCGGGCCGCGCCTACCTGCAGCTCGACGGCGATCCTCGCGTGTACGTGGTCGGGACGCTGCTGCACGATCGGGCCATCGAGATGGAGAGCAAGGAATGGCGCGACCGGCGCCTCTTCCCGTCGGCCGGCGCGGACAGCGATCGGCTGGAGCTCGTGACGAGCGAGGGCCGCACGGTGCTCGTGCGCACCGGCCGGCGGTGGGATCTCGTGGAGCCGGTGCGAACCCGCGTGGATCCGGTAGCGCGAGACGAGCTGCTGCAGAATCTCTCCAAGGTGCGAAGCAGCGGGTTCATGGTCGATGAGCCGAGCGACCTCTCGCAGTTCGGGCTCGTGCCTCCGGCGGGATCGCTGGCGCTGACCGGCACGCTCGTGCGTGAGGAGGACGGCGAGATCGTTCGCACGCCGGTGACCACTCGTCTGCTGATCGGAAGCAGGATCGGCGGGACGCAGGATCGGTTCGCGATGATGGAGGGCGGGGCGAGCGTCTTCCGCTTGTCCGCCGAATCGCTGGCGGCGCTCTTCCGCACGCCCGTGCAGCTGGCCGATCCGACGGCGAGCGGCGTGCTCCCCGCGGATGTCAAGGCGATGGTCATTCGCACGGACGGTGACGAGCTGCGCCTGGAGCGCGACCTCGAGCGGTGGCGGGCGCCGGACTTCGGACTCCAAGAGGTTCCAGCGAGCTATCCGGAGGAGCTGCTGCACGAGCTCACCGAGCTTCGGGCGACCGGTATCTCCATCCAGGACTTCCCGCGCGAGATGGAGCAGGGCATGGTCATCCTGATCGGGTTCGACGAACGCCCGCTCGACACGGTCCGCATCGCGCGCGATCCGGAGAACAACGCGTGGGCCTTCGAGAACGGCGACCGCGTGCTGCGCGTCTTCCCCGCGTCGATGGAGCTGCGATTGCGCGGAAGACTACGGCCTGAAGGGCGAGACGAGCGGCTGAGGCGCGAGCGTTCTCGTCCTCGCCTTTGCCCTTGCCCTTGCCCTTGCCCTTGCCCCTGCCCCTGTCGTACCCCCTCGGCAAAGAGGATTCACCGCGGAGGGCCGCGGAGGGCCGCGGAGGGCCGCGGAGACTGTGGGTGGCCTTCGATCAGCGGGGCGTCCAGCGCGCCCTTGACGGAACGTCGCTCGGTCGGACCACTTGACCGAACCGCGACCCGACAGAATCGTCCGAGGATCGGCCCCGACTCGAGGCCAACGAGGTCACATTAATACGACAGCGCTAGTTCTGCTCAAGAGAAGAAGCGTCAAAGACCGATAGGTCTCTTCAGTTCATCCTGGAGAGTCCCACATGACTGGTGATCAGATCGAATCGCTGGCGCCCGCTATCGCTGCGCATCTGAGTCGCTTTGATCGGTGCTTCAAGCGCCGGGAGAGTCGAGATCACTTCAACGACTTCGTCACCGGTCTCACGATGACGTTGAATCGGAAGAACATCGAGGCGATCGCGCTCGCCCTCAACAGGCCGGTGCGAACGATGCAGGAGTTCCTCGCGTTCTTCGCGTGGGATCATACCCGTGCAGAACAGATCCTGCAATTAGCGGTCGCCGATGAGCATGGATGTGACGGCGCCATTGGTGTCATCGACGCGTCGTCGCACGCAAAGTCCGGAGACAAGACGCCAGGTGTGAAACGTCAATGGTGCGGCGAGTCCGGGAAGGTCGAGAACTGCGTCGTGGGACAGCATCTGCTCTACGTCGATGACAACAAGCGTGACCCGTTCACGTGCGTCGTCGCGAGTGACCTCTTTCTTCCTGAGAGCTGGAGTGACGATCGCGAGCGTTGCGAGAGAGCCGGCATCCCTGATGACCTGGTCTACCGGCCGAAATGGAAGATCGCGGCCGAACAGATCAAGCGGGCGATGGCCAACGGCGTTCAGTTCAAGTGGATGACGTTCGATGAGGACTACGGTCAGATTCCGCCGTTCTGGTTCGAACTCGACGAACTGAATCTTCTCGCCATCGGCGAAGTCAGAACGAACTTCCGATGCTGGACCAAGCTGCCGCACTGGCAGTCGCTCAACCCGGCACACGCTTCAAAGCGAGTGGACAACGTGTGTCGACACAGCCCTGCGTTCACGCAGCAGGAGTGGCAGCGCATCAAGATCAAGGACGTGACACGCGGCGCGATCGTCTGGGAGATAAAGCGTGCTCGCGTTCATCTGGTCATCAACGAGGGCAGTGGTCGTTCGTATCCGACGGAGCGGAAGTACTGGTTGATGATTGCCAGGAACCCCGCGACCGAAGAGACCAAGTACTTCGTCAGCAACGCCCCAGCCCGAACAACGCCGATCCAGATGCTCCGGGTTGCGTTCTCCCGATGGCAGGTCGAGAAGTGGTTCGAACGCGCCAAGCAGGAGACCGGCTTCGGTGATTTCGAGATCCGAACCTACACGAGCCTCATTCGACACTGGCTCTGCGCACGAATCGCGATGTACATCCTGACGTGTGAGACAAACCGGCTTCGGGGGGAAAAATCCGCAGATCACGTTCGAGCAAGTGGCGAGAGTTGTGCATGCAATTTCGACGGCGGCCATGTATCGCCAAGGCACGATGTTGCGGAGACTGATCTTCCAGTGCGCGTACTATCAACGTCGTAACGCCGAGTCATACGAAAGCCGGAAGAGGACCGCACGACGGCGAGCCCGAGCGGCGGCGAACAACACTTCGTAGCGAGGCCGTCGATTCCGGCGCTCGTCGATCTCGCTTTGGTTCGTGTACTCGCATGTGCGTGGTCGATATCACCTGCGCTCGATTGAAGCACTTCAGGATGATCCCGTCGCAATCACGATCATCGCACGCCGTCGTCGGATCTCGGCACGAGAATCAGCTTACGGCCGTGATTCGGTGTAGCGCTGTCGTATTAAGGACGTTATGTGACCTCAATCTCATCTCGGCAGGGGAGCCGTCAAGCGTGCAGTTTCGAGGCGGAGCTCTCAGCCATGTTCGGCGTTGCTTCGCCGGCGGACGAGGGTGACGACCTGCCGTCAGCTCCAGTTGGAAATGACCTCGATCAGGTCCGCAACATCGACAATGCCATCGTTGGTGACATCCGCAGCCCGGTCCGCTGTTCCCCACGCGAGAAGAACAGCGATCAGGTCTTGGACGTCAACGGTGCCATCCCCGTTCACATCCGGTCCGCTCTCGAGAACGCCGACGTACAGATTGTCGATGCCCACATTCAAGTCCGTTGGGTCCTGGATGATCACCCTGTCGAACGGCGTACTGGACACAATACCGGCGAATGCAATGTTCCCACCGAAGGCGAAAAACAACTCTGACTCACATACGAGCTTGTCCCCGAGAAACAACTGGAACTGGACCATTCCTGGGAAGTCGACGGCAATCCAGTTCTGTGGCTCTAAGAGGCTGAAGGAGATAGGAAAGAGCTGCGAACCAATCAACCCAAAACCATCGGGGAAGATGGGGTGCTCAAAGATGACATTCACGTTCGGGTCGAAGACTACTCCAAGCTCCTCGTACTGATCAGTGACGTCTGTGCCATTCGGAATGCCCACGAAGTCGATGAAGGCGAAATCACCCACCGCTTCTATCCACTCGTCCTTGTCCGTGAACGCCTGCACATCGGCGGTGACCGCTCGCACGGGAAGAAGCATCAACAGGCCAAGAATGAAGACATGCTTCACGAACACGGTCAACTCCATTTCGACGTGACCTCTATCAGGTCTGCAACATCAACAACGCCATCGTTGTTGACATCCGCAGCGGAATCGTCGGTACCCCAGGCGAGGAGTACCGCGATGAGGTCAAGCACGTCGACCACACCGTCGCCGTTCACGTCGGATCCTCCTCCCGCACTGCCGAAGTAGAGGTTGTCGATGTTGCCTTGGCCACCGCGCGTTGGATTCCTGACGATCACCATGTCGAAGGGGGCTGGCGAGAGGAGACCGAGGAAGTTGGAGTCGCCCGGAGGAAGATAGAACCCCGACTGGTAGATCAGCTCGCCCTGACTGTAGAGCTCCAACTGAACGGCGCCCGGGTAATCAACGCCAACCCACGTCTGCGGCTCGAAGAAGGAGAAGCCGATCGGCGAGTTGCCCACGCCCGAGAGGCCGAAGCCGTCGCTTGGGAAGGCTGACGATGTCTGCTGAACGTACATCTGGAACGGTCCGAAGGTGATGCCCAGGTCCTCGTACTGATCGGTGACGATCGTCCCGTGGGGATAGCCCGTGAAGTCGATGGTGGTGAACGAGCCCGCCTCCGCCATCCAGGCTTCCCGGTCTTCGAGGATGACCACGTCGGCCACCGCTGGTGCCGCCGCGGCAACGTAGACGACAGCCGCCAGGAGCGGCCGGACCCACGGACAGCCGAACGGTCGCGCAGCGCGCCGTTAGCGGCCCGGGTCGCACGTTCGGAGTGTCGTGATCCAAGACGAACATCGTTGCGCACGCCGTTGCCTTCAACACGAAGCTCTTCTTCTCCCGCGGCGCCGCCAGAGCGCCATCCCCAGAATCGACAAGGCGCTGGGCGCCGGTACCCCGAAGTAGAGGTTGTCGATGTTGGCTTGGCCGGCGCCGGCTGGACACCTGACGATGACCATATCGAAGGGGGCTGGCGAGAGGACGCCGAGGAAGTTGGAATCGCCCGGAGGCAGATAGAACCCCGACTGGTAGATGAGCTCGCCCTGACTGTAAAGCTCGATTTGGGCACCGCCCGGGTAATCAACGCCAACCCACGTCTGCGGCTCGAAGAAGGAGAAGCCGATCGGCGAGTTGCCCACGCCCGAGAGGCCGAAGCCGTCGCTTGGGAAGGCTGACGATGTCTGCTGAACGTACATCTGGAACGGTCCGAAGGTGATGCCCAGGTCCTCGTATTGATCGGTGACGATCGTCCCGCGGGGATAGCCCGTGAAGTCGATGGTGGTGAACGAGCCCGCCGCCTCCATCCAGGCTTCTCTGTCTTCGAGCACCACCACGCCACCCAATGCCGGCGTGGCCGCAACGAGTGAGAGCACCATGGCAGCGACCGGTCGGGCTCTCGCCACGCGAATTCGCCGACGGCGCTGCGCCTCTGGCAGCGCGTTTCGTCCACTTCGGCTGGTCAACATAGACATCGTTGCTCCTCCTTCTCCTCAGTGCCGGTTCGGGCTGTAGGGGTCGGGACCTCCACAATTGTGGCCCAGACAGGGATTGCAGTCCATCAGATAGTGCTCCATCCAGCAGCGGAACGTGTGCTCATCGACGTGGGCCGTGAAGTAGTCCCAATCCTGGGGATAGAGAAGACCGGCGTCTTCGATCTCGGTCTGCAGGCTGGCTGGTGCCGGCTCGCTGCTGCCCGGGCACACACCCCACCCGCTGATCACCGCGATCAGATCGGTCACATCCACGGCGCAATCGCCGTTCGTGTCCGCGAGGCAGCCGACCACCGAGTCGCACGCGTCGGTCCAACCGACGATGACCGCAAGCAGGTCCATCACCTCCACCGTGCCGCTCCCGTCGATGTCCGCCGCACAGGTCAGCGATTCGTACGGCGCGAGCACGTACAGGTGGTACGCCTCGTCACCGAACTGGGAGTCATCGACCCCCCAGGCCACGATCCAGCCGTCGTCGTTGATGTCGTGGGCTTGCTTGAGCCGTATGTCCTCGCCGGCGCAGCCGACGCGATCGTCGAGTTCGCTCGCGGTCCAGCCGGCGCCATCGTGCTCCCAGATCAGCGCTCGCTGCAAGTCGAGGTTCAACCCGACGACGAGCGGATGGGGCGTGGCATTGTTCAGGCCTTCAGCCCAGGACTCGTCGGGCAGTCCCGCTCCAAGATCCTGGGGCACCTCCGTCGCCGACGGCGAGTTCCAGAGCAGCGCGTGCTGCTTGCAGTCGAACTGGTCTTCGCCCGTGAAGCCCCATCCCACCACCTGGCCATCTCCGACGTTGTTGATCGCGCGGCAGTCGGAGTCGCGCGGCTGCTGCATCGTGCCGATGTCCATCATCGGGACGGCCTCGCTCTGGTTCACCGCGTCACTCCAAGCAACCGCATCGTGCTCGGCCCCGCAATACTGGACGCTACACGGGCCGGTCACCACGGACGAGTGCGACTGGCCCACGGGCGTGGCCGCGTCATTGAGCCCTCGCACCAGGCTGCCGGGGTCGCAGGCCGGCAGGAGGGCCACCGGCTGCGGCTGCCCATCCCAAACACGCGCAACGACCGCACGGTTGCCTCGGTCATCAGGTCGGTCGGGCATGGCTGGCACGAGGAGACGCCGCCAGAGAACCCGACGATCGTCGGCGGGTCCGTGTCGTTGACGGCAATGCCACGGCTCCAGTTGCTCGCTCCCAGTGTGCCGAGCAGTTGCGGGCTGGCGCTCACGCACGTCGCGGCCACGGCCACGCTGAGGTCCCAGACGACCCCCTGGCCCGGGGTGATGCCTGGGGTCAGGCCTTCATCTATCACCAGTTTCCTGGTGCACGATTCGAACAAGCCCGCCATCAATGACAAATGACTGATGAAGGCCTGACCCCCGATTGCGTTCCCATCCGGCACTGAAGGTCGGCGGCAAGGACGCCGCCGACCGTGTGGTGGTTCGCAGCGAGAATCGAGGCGGCATGGATGCCGCCGGCGATGCAAAGCCTCTGCGGCCCGGATGGGCCGCACATGAATGGAAACGGCCACCGCCGGACCAGCCACAGGGAAGCCCGCACGATGCGGCGCGTATGAGCCACGCCGGACCGACGATGGTCGAGCCGCAGGAGGCGGCGACGCTCCAACAACGACTCAAGCCGCGCACCAGCCCCAAGCACTTCACAAGACCAGCCGCATGGATGCGGCGCCGGCCCCGCCACCCCCCGAAGGTGATGCCTGGGGTCAGGCCTTCATCTGTCACCAGGTTCCTGGTGCACGATTCGAACAAGCCCGCCATCAATGACAAATGACTGATGAAGGCCTGACCCCCAGCTGCGAGGTTCCTGGTGCACGATTCGAACAAGCCCGCCATCAATGACAAATGACTGATGAAGGCCTGACCCCCAGCTGCGCGTTACCTGCTCGGTCGGCCGTGGGCGTGGCGTCTTCGCGTGTCCCGTTTGATGCGCGTGACCGCAGCGCAGCGAGACGAAATCTACGACCGGATTAACTCGCGGCCGCTTCTATTCAGCCGGTCGATGATCGTCGTTCTCGAGAAGCGGCCGGCCGAGGCGGCGAGTCATTAGGACCGGCAAGAGGGCGTCGCAGCGCGGTACCGCATCAGGACGTCCGGTCCCCTTCGGTGAACGGCGATCAGCTCGAGTCCGCGGGCATCGGACAGACGGGGGGCGTCAAGACCGCGCACGGCGGGAACGGTGCGCTCGTCGCCCAGGATCTTCGGTCCCACGAAGACCCACGCTTCGTTGACCAGCCGCGCGGCGAAGAGGCGGCCGAGCAGGCCTGGGCCCGCTTCGACGAGGATGGTGCTCGTTCCGTATCGCGCGACGAGTAGGCGCAGCAAGGACTCGAGGCGAATTTCTGTCCCCTGCGCGGGGAAGCCCAGGATCTCCACTCCCGCCGCCTGCAGAGCAGAGGCCTTCTCGCCTTCGGCGCCAAACGCAGTCTCCGCACACGCCACGCTCGTGGGCGCTTCGTCGATCGTGCGCACGAGCTTCGCGTGCAGTGGAATCTGCAAGGCCGGGTCCACGATGACCCGGTGCGCACGCGCCGTCGCCGCACGCCGCGAGCGGTGAGCAGGGGATCGTCCGCCAGCACGGTGCCGATGCCGGTGAGCACGACGTCGACGCGGCCGCGCTGTCGGTGGACCAGCGCGCGGCTTCGCGGCCCGCTGATCCACTGGCTCTCGCCGGAGCGGGTGGCGATCCGGCCGTCGATCGTCTGCGCCCACTTGGCGATCACCCAGGGCAGGCCGTGCTCCTGCCGGTAGCGGAAGGGCTCGCTGACCGACCGGGCGAAGGAGCACGCCTCATCAACGGTAACGGTCACGCCCGCCTGACGAAGGCGGTCGATGCCTCCGGCGGCGGGGGTGCTCCGGTCCCGCTGGCCGATGACCACGCGAGCGATTCCTGCATCGATGAGCGCCTCGCTGCAGGGGCCGGTGCGCCCGGTGTGGTTGCACGGTTCGAGCGTGACGAAGGCGGTGGCGCCGTGCGCGGCGGCGCCGGCCCGGCGCAACGCGTTGATCTCCGCGTGCGGACCGCCGCAGCGCCGGTGGTACCCCTCGCCCACGACCCGTCCGTTCGGATCGACGATGACGCAGCCGACCATGGGGTTCGGCTCCGCCCCGCCGTGTCCGCGCACGGCAAGGCGAGCGGCGTGCGCGAGATACCTGCGGTCACTTCGGTCATCGGCCGACATGAGGTCGGATGATACGGGCCGCCCGACTACTCCGTCCGCGGGACAGCGGGAACCGCTTGTTCCTTGGGCGGCGTCTGCTGCCGAGTGGCCGGCTCTTCCGCGTAGAGCTCGCCCAGGCGCAAGCTGCGCAGCTGCAGCGACGCCACCAGCACGTCGTCCTCGGCGTGTCCTCCGTGGTGCTGGCTGACCGCGCTGGTGATGAACTTGCTCCAGTCGCGGGGCGGTGGGCTGAATTGCGCGGTCTTGCGGATCGCGGGCAGGCCGAATCGAACGCCGGCGGCGTTGCGGGCCTCGAACGCGCCGTCGGTGTAGGTGATGATGACGTCGCCGGGATCGAGCTTGGTCGACTGCTGCTCGGACTCGAACTCTGCGTACGTCACCGCGCCCAGTAGGATCGTCGTGGTGGCCAGATCGAGCACCCGCCCGTCTGCCTTGCGGACCAGAGCGGGAGGGTGGCCGGCGTTGACCCAGGTCGTCTCGCCGGTGGCGGGATCCAGCGCGATGCACAGACCGGTGGCATACATGCTGTGCGCGGCCATGGTCAGGTTGATGTAGCGGTTGAGCAGCTCCATGATCTGCGCCGGCTCGGCGTCGGAGTCTTCTGCGAGGATTCGCTCCAGCTCGCCGAAGAGGCGATTGACCGTCAGCGCGGCGGCGAGGCCATGCCCGGCGACGTCGAGCACGGTGAGCGCGAATCCGCCCCGTTCCCGGGCACAGGTGGACGTGCACGTAATCGCCCCCGATCTCCGCAATCGGTCGATAGTCGTAGTCGAAGGCGACGTGTCCGAGATCGAACGGCCTTGGGAACATCGCGTCGTGCACGATGCGCGCCGGGATAGCTCGCCCCCGATGTTCCGAACCTGCTCGCCGAGGCGAAGGCGTTCGGCGTCTTCCTCGCGCCGCCGCCAGCGCCAGGCCGAGATGAGGATCCCCGGCACGAGGATGACCGGGCTCGCGATTGCGACCACCACCCGGTCGAGGATCAGCCAGTCGGTGGCGTGGGGAACCAGGAAGGTCACCGCCCAGATCAACAGCAGCAGGGCGAAGGGAAGGACCGACTCCCGAGGGCGCCAGGGAAGCACGAGACTGGCGAGGAAGTGCAGAACGAAGAGATCGAGCAGCCCGCGGAAGCCCAGGTTGGGCAGCACGGTTTGTAGCACCAGACGGGAAGCGAGAAGGACCGCGCCCACCAGCACGATCATCATCGTGGCCGCAGAGATCGCCTCCTGCCGCGTGCGGACCCGTTTCCGCTGGAACAGAAGAAAGTACGCGACGATGAGCAGCCCCAACCCGAGTCCTGCGGCCCTGATCTGGCCGCGTCGAAGGGCCGACGTCGCTTGGGTGAGGTGCTGGGCCCCCTGTGACTGAGCTTCTTCGGTATTGGGCAGTTCGGCGAACTCGACCTCTGCGGTGGCGACCTGCGCGAAGATCGGCGAGGTCGCCTCCCATGAACGAGATCCCGTCGAAGATCCCGAAGATCAGGTAGAGGATGCAGAGGATGATCAGGCCGTGCCGCGCCGACTCCTGGAGGGGGATGATCGGTTCATCCTCGTAAGCAGCGTGCGGCGCGACGATCTGCATGAGGGTTCCTCAAGTCGGGGAGGCGCGGAGGAGCCCACCACTGGCGCAGCCCGTCGAAGAACGTGCACGGGCGGCTCGGAGGATACCAGAACACACTCCGGGACTCGTCGACTTCTTCGGCAGAGCACCCCTGAGAATACCGGGACGGAGGGTCCCGAGGTTGCTCATTCAGGACAGGCCGGGGCCGGACACGGCCGAATCGCAGAATGGACCGGTCTTCGCGCAACGACCACCGTCAAGCCGTGCGCCGTGCCTCATAATCTCCCGGTGAGCCGAACGACGCCTCTTAGCCCGGATCATTCATGAAGCGGGCCGGTGCGTCGCCAGAAGTCGATGCAGCCTAGGACGTTACGATCCATTTTCGGTCCGAGGAGCGCCGAACGCCGTCCACCAGCGCGGCAAGCCGATTGCGTGAGCGTTCGGGCGAGACGAAGGCACTTCCACTCGATACGTCGAGGCTCGAACGAGCGGTCACGCAATCGGATCGCCCGCTGCCCGGATCGCTTCATGAATAATCCGGGTTAGGTCTTGGCGAGCACTTCGTCCCGGAGCCGATCGGGCATCGAGCCGGTACTCGGCGGGCTCCATGGTGCTGGTGGCCCGGCCCTGGGTCATGCCGCGAAGCACCGTGGTGTAGCCGAACATCTCGGAGAGCGGCACCTCGGCGGTGATCACGCGCACGATTGCCGCGCAGCTCCGAGTCGATGATCTGACCGCGGCGGCTGGCGAGGTCGCCGCGTGACGGTGCCGAAGAACTCGTCCGGCGTCATGACCGTGACCTTCATGATCGGCTCGAGCAGGGCGAGGCCGGCCTGGGTGCACGCCTCGCGGAAGGCCAGGCGCCGGCCTGCTCGAAGGCGATCTGCGATGGAGTCGACCTCGTGGTACGAGCCGTCGACCAGCTCGACCTTGATGTTGACGACGGGATACCCGCCGAGGATGCCGGACGTCGGCCGCCGATGCGAACGCCCGTCTTCGACCGAGGGGATGTACTCCCGCGGGATCACGCCGCTGGCTGATCTTGATCGACGAAGACGATCGCCGTTCGGTCATGCTCGAGGTCTTCCGCCTCGGCCTCGGCCGCGCGTGATCGGGCACGACGTTGACGATGGCGTCGCCGTACTGGCCGCGACCGCCGGTCTGCTTGACGAACTTGCCGCGGACGTTCTGCGCCGTGCCGGTGATCGTCTCGCGGTAGCTCACGCGCGGCGTGCCGACCTGGACGCCGATCTTCATGTCGCGCAGCAGCTTGTTCTTGACGATCTCCAGGTGCAGCTCGCCCATGCCGGCGATGATCGTCTCGCCGGTCTCCTCGTTGTAGTTGGTGCGGAACGAGGGATCCTCGCGGCGGATGGTCGTCGAGCGCGTCGCCGAGCTTCTTCTTGTCGTCGTTCGTGTTGGGCTCGATCGACATCGAGATCACCGGCTCGGGGAAGTCCATGCGCTCGAGGACGATCGGCGTGGGCCGGATCGCAGAGCGTGTCGCCGGTCAACGAGTGCTTGAGGCCGATCACGGCGACGATCTGGCCGGCCTCGGCGACCTCGAGCGGACTGGCGGTCCTTGGCGTGCATCTCGAAGATGCGGGACGACGTTCTCCTTCTTGTCGTTGTTCGGGTTGAGGACGCGCGACGCCCTTCGCGAGCTGGCCGGAGTAGATGCGGACGTAGGTCAGGTCGCCGTGCGTGTCGGAGACGACCTTGAAGACGAGCGCCGAGAACGGGGCGTCACTGCGTGTGCGGCCGGGTGAGCTTCTTCTCGCTTGTCGCGCGGGTCGATGCCCTCGACGCTCGGGACCTCGGTCGGGATTGGGCAGGTAGTCGATGACGCCGTTGAGCAGCGCGCTGGACGCCGATGTTCTTGAGGGCAGCGCCGCAGAAGACGGGAGTGCACTGCGGGCGATCGTGCCCTGGCGGACGGCGGCCTTGATCTGCGTCTGGCGTGATGGCCGACTCGTCCTCGAGGTACTGCTCCATCAGGGCGTCGTCGAGTTCCGCGGCCTTCTCGACCAGTTCGTGCCGGTACAGCTCGGCCATCTCCTGCATCGTCGTCGGGGATCTCCCGCTCCTCGACGATCGCGCCGAGCTCGCCGGCGTCGAAGTAGTACGCCTTCATCTCGACCAGGTCGATGATGCCCTCGAACGTCTCGGACGCGCCGATGGGAATCTGCACGGCGATCGGGTTCGCGCCGAGCCGCTCCTTGATCGATTCGAAGCTGAACTCGAAGTCCGCGCCGATCTTGTCCATCTTGTTGATGAAGCACAGACGGGGGACCTTGTAGCGGTCGGCCTGGCGCCACACGGTCTCGGACTGCGCCTCGACGCCTTCCTTGCCGTCGAACACCGCGACCGCGCCGTCGAGCACGCGCAGCGATCGCTCGACCTCGATCGTGAAGTCGACGTGGCCGGGCGTGTCGATCAGGTTGATCTTGTACGTCGTCGCCGTGGTACTCCCACGGGCAGGTCGTCGCGGCGGACTGGATCGTGATGCCGCGCTCCTGCTCCTCCGCGAGGAAGTCCATGGTCGCGGTGCCTTCGTGCACCTCGCCCATCTTGTAGCTCTTGCCGGTGTAGAACAGGATGCGCTCGGTGACGGTGGTCTTGCCGGCGTCGATGTGGGCGCAGATGCCGATGTTTCGAACTCTGTTGAGATCGAGGGACATGGCTCAGGGTGCTTTCTGCAGGAGGATGATTGGCGATACGCCAAAGTGCTCCGGCGATGGTGCAACCGACCGGAGGAGACAAATACGAGGTCCACATCCTTCGCGGCCAGGCGCACCGAAGCCGGAGGGAAGAAGCAATTTTTATCGGCCGAATTGACCTTCGACTGAGCCGGGTTCGCCATCCGGTGAACACTACCGGTGGTGACTCCCGTGCGCGGAGGTCCTTCGGTCCCTTCGAATCAGCCCCGACTCGCGTCGGGGTCAGGCGAATCAGACCCGACTTGCGTCGGGGTCAGGGGACCGGCGATCGCAAGCGGGCGTCCTCATCTTCATCAGGCAACGGTTCACTCCTTCCGTTGCGGCGGGTCGATCCCCGCCGGAGGCCGCTCAATTGCCACGTTCGTCCAATAGGACAACCCCTCAGTGTACCCTGAGGGCGAGCAGTGTCAATGGTCGTCCCCTTGATCGACCCGTGGACTTCAGACCTCCCTCACCAGCCGGCGGCGCGGCAGTTCGAGCCGCCGGACCAGGGCGTCAATCTCAGACAGGTATCGCCGAGCGTCAGTGACGTAGCCCGCGGTGGGCTTCAGCTCCGGCAGATGGTCCTGGAAGTAGCGGTTGAGCCTGACCATGAAGAGCTCCCGCGTGTACTTGGCCACCATCGAGGCCAGAGCGACGGGGAAGTGACGGGACTCCGCCTCGCAGAGGAAGCTGATCGTCAAGGCCGATCCGTCCCTGGTCAGGATGTATCGGCTGACGGTCTCCGACTCGGCGACGATCCTGATGTGGGCTTCGGGGAAGGCCGTCTGGAGCTCCTCTCGATAGTGCGTCCGTCCTCCCTGGCGGTCGACGACCACCCGCGGCTGCGCTCCCGACCATCGCTGCCAGACCGAATCGACCAGCCGCAGTGCCGCGGCGAGGTTGACGGATGATTTCTTACCCATCAGGCCGACGAGCCGATTGAACTCGCCGGCATCGATGGCCTCGCAGCGCAGGTCCAGGCACTGCACGCCCGTGGCGGCCAGGACCCGGCTGAGGCGGCTGCCCGCGATCTGCAGCTGACCCCCATCCACCGCAAGCGGCAAGGGGGTGCGGGAGGCGTACCACGGCGCGTCCGGCGCGACCCCCACGACCCGTTCGAAGTAGGATTCGTCGCTCGCCGCGGCCGAGTCGAGGGTCGCGAGAAACGCCAGAACACCAAGCTCCAGATGAAGCAGCGGATGGCTCCTGGTGCCGGCAACGCCCTTGAGCTTCTTGGAGTCTTCGACCGCCAGGCGGCCCCGGCGATCGCCGCGGCGCCGGCACACCGCCTGGTTCAGCCGCTTCCACAGATCGGGCGCTCCCTCGGAGGGATCGTGGCGGTCCACCGCGAACACCGTCAGTCCGACGCACAGGGGCCCCAGCATGGGTCCGTACCCTGCCTCGTCGATGCCCGCGTAGATCAAGGCACGGTCGGTCGAAGAAGAGGCATCGCTCACTCCGACCAGTCTACTCGATGACGCAGGCGGTCACGTGTTGCGCGCGGCACGCGCGTCCGGAATCCTCGGCGTAGAATCGGCCCATGGTACGTCCTGACGGATCGTGCTCCGCTTGCGGGGTCGATCCATGCTGCATCAGACTTGCGGGTGAGAGTCCCGTCGCGGTAGCCGCCGGAGGGCCGTGTAGCAGACTCCGCGCGACGGGCGAGATCCCGGCGTGTGAGTGGAGTGTCAAAGGCCCGGCGCGTGATGTACGTCGCGTGTACGGGGAGCGAATCTGCGGGCCGAGCGTGAAGCGAACCTTGCAGCCCCGTGAGATAGGAACCCGAAAGGGAGAGCCGGCCGAGCCGCTCATGCCACGGCGAAGGCAACAGACTGCATCTGGATCCGGAACGATGCAGGACGCTCTCGGGGTAGGGAGGCCGGCACGCAGAGACAGCCTGATGCGGAACAGGAGAGGCCCTACCCGGTGGCCGACGTCCGGCCGAAGCGGTCGCTATAAGCCGACGGCGAAGTGCGACCAGATCGGGAGGGAGTCCGAGGGGTCCATAGTACTGCTGACGCCGGGCGAGAAACCCGGTCGAGGGAAGGGACCCTGCTTTGGTCA
Source organism: uncultured Planctomycetota bacterium (assembly GCA_963697235.1). Lineage (GTDB taxonomy): Bacteria > Planctomycetota > Phycisphaerae > Phycisphaerales > SM1A02 > CAVONJ01. Next base: position 648,629 of record CAVONJ010000006.1, on the reverse strand, counting down.
CGCCGAACGTGTGGAGGTAAGCGTGAGGGCATGGTCGTGAAGCGACCCAATCACCCCATCGACAAAGTGCGAGAACTCCAGCGTCGGCTCTTCACAGCGGCCAAGGGCAATCGGGAGCGACGGTTCCACGCGTTGTACGACCGGATCTGGCGGAGTGACGTTCTGCTGGAAGCGTGGGGTCGTGTGCGCAGCAACAAAGGGGCTGCCGGGATCGACGGGCAGACGCTCGCCGAGATCGAGCAGCAGGGCGTCGAGCCGTTCCTCCGGGAACTGCAAGACGCTCTCCGTGAAGGGACGTATCGACCGCGACCGGTTCGGCGGACGTACATCCCGAAGAGCGACGGGCGGCAACGGCCGCTCGGCATCCCGGCGGTTCGGGACCGGGTCGTGCAGATGGCGGCCAAGCTGGTGATCGAGCCGATCTTCGAGGCGGACTTCCGCGACTGTAGTTACGGATTCCGTCCGAAGCGAAACGCGACGCAGGCGCTGGAGCAGATCCGGCTGACCGGCGGTCGTGGGCACTATCACGTTGTCGACGCTGACATCAAGGGCTTCTTCGACGCGATCGATCACGATCGTCTGATGGAGAAGGTCGCGCGGCGCATCTCGGACCGGCGTGTGCTGAAGCTGATCCGGAAGTGGCTCGAGGCGGGCGTCATGGAGGACGGCGTGGTGCGTTCGTCGGTTGCGGGTACTCCGCAAGGCGGCGTGATCTCACCGCTGCTGGCCAACGTGTACCTCGATGAACTCGATCAGGTCTGGGAAACGACGTGCCCTCATCTCGGCAAGCTGGTTCGGTACGCCGACGACTTCGTCGTTCTGTGCCGGACACGCGATCAGGCCGAGGAGGCTCGTCGTCAGATCGGCGGGATCATGGAGCTGCTGCGTCTGGAGCTGCATCCGGAGAAGACGCGTCTGGTCGTGCTGGGTCTTGGCAAAGAAGGCTTCGAGTTCCTCGGCTGCCATCTGCGGATCGTGCGCTCACACTTCACGGGGAAGTGCTACCTGTTCCGGTGGCCTTCCCTTCGTGCGATGAACGCGCTCCGTGCAAAGATCCGGCGTCTGACCTCGCGTCGGCGTTGGGCGAAGATGAAGGACATCCGAGAGGTGATCCGTCTTCTGAACCCGGTGCTGCGAGGCTGGTGCATGTACTTCCGAACGGGGAACGCGTCTGACAAGTTCAACGCGATCGACGGCTTCGTCTGGCGTCGCCTGCTCAAGCTGCTCGCCCGCCGGGGCGGGCAACGCAGGTGGCGTCCAGGGAGTCGTCCGTTCCGAGGGAGTGACTGGCCCCACCGCCGCTTCGTCGAGGATCACGGTCTGTTCAGGTTGCTGGGTACGATCCGCTATCCCGGAGGTCCGTATGCTGCGTGAGAAGACCATCGGTAAGCCGTGTGCGGGAAATCCGCACGCACGGTTTGAAAGGGGGCCTCAGGTGGTGCGGCCTCGACTCGTTCGTTCCCTCACCACCTGAGGTCTACCAGTGTCGGCTCGGAAGCAGAGGGTGCTGGTCGCGATGTCGGGCGGTGTCGACTCCTCGGTCGCCGCGGCACTGCTGAAGCGCGAGGGCCACGAGGTCATCGGCTGTTTCATGCGACTCGGCTCGCCCGGTGAGCCCCTCGAGGAACTGCAGCTCGTCGATGGACAGGGCGTCTCCTGCGACCCGGCTCGCGCCCGAGTCGGTCACCAAGGGTGCTGTTCGATCAACGACGCCGCGGATGCCCGACTCGTGGCTTCCAAGCTGGATGTCCCACTCTATGTGTGCAATTTCAAGAGGGACTTCGGGCGGATCATCGAGTACTTCGTCGACGAGTACAACGCCGGGCGGACGCCCAACCCGTGCGTGCGCTGCAACGACTGGCTGAAGTTCGGCAAGCTGCACGACTACGCGGCGCAGATCGGTGCGGACGCCGTTGCTTCCGGGCACTATGCGCGCATCGGGCCGGGCCCCCGTCTGCTGCGAGGGCTGGACCGCGGCAAGGACCAGAGCTACGTCCTCTTCGGAGTCCCGCGGGATCGGCTGCCGCGCATGCGGTTGCCGATCGGTGAGTTCCGGAAGTCACGGGTGCGAGAGATGGCGGCCGAACTGGATCTCCCGGTGTTCGACAAGCCCGATTCGCAAGAGATCTGCTTCGTCCCCGATCAGGACTACGCCGGTTTGGTCAAGCGGCGCACGCCCGAGCGCGTCGAACCGGGCGCCATCGTCGATCACGAAGGTCGCGTGCTGGGCGAGCACCCCGGTCATCAGCACTACACGGTCGGGCAGCGCCGCGGCCTGGGGGTGGCGCTTGGGCATCCGCTCTACGTCATCGAGAAGAACGCGCTCACCAACACGGTCAGGGTGGGGGAGAAGCGCGATCTGCTCGCGAGCGGGTGCCGTGCCGAAGAAGCGAACTGGCTGCTCGGGCCGCCGGATGGAGCGTGGATCCGCTGTGATGCCCAGATCCGTTCCAACGCTGATGCGGTGCCGGCGCGCGTGCGTGCGGCGGGTGAGACCGGTCTCGTGGTGCAATTCGACGAGCCGCAGTTTGCGGTGGCACCGGGACAAGCGGTCGTGTGCTACCAGGGCGACGTGGTGCTGTGCGGTGGTTGGATCACTCACGCTGATGCGCGAATCTCCGGTCGATAGACGATGACCGGCTTCGGCAGTCGCGGAAGCAGAGCGGGCAACGACTCGACGTGCCGCGCGAGATCGTCGCGCGAAATCCGCTGGACCGCTTCGTGCAGGTCGAGCCACAGGCGTTGCCGTTCGTCCATCTCGGGCCAGCGCGGCAGGATCGAGGTCACGGTCATCGCATACAGCTGCACGACGCGAGGGGTTCCGCGCTTCTCGTAGATGAAGTGACCGACCGGCTCCGGTCGAATGGCGCCGAGCAGTCCGGCTTCCTCGTAGGCCTCGCGGGCCGCGGACTCATCCGGCTGCAATCCGCGCCCGAGGTTCCCCTTGGGGACGCCCCACCGCTTGCCGTCGCGCGAGCTGATGATCTTGATCTGGAGCTGACCGCTCACGAATCGATAGGGGATGACCCCGGATTGGTTGATCCTCGGCTGAAGAGGTGTGCTCACAGTCCGGCTCTCCCTGAGGACCGCCCGCCGTTCTATCGGCGAGCAACCGGGAGAGACATGAGGGAAGCGTGCGGAGCAACACCACGGCGGAATGCCACCGGCGCTGTTGCATCACGTCCATGTGGAAATGGCGGCTTCTCTTTCCTCACTTCCACCGACGAAGTCAGAGCTCGGTGACCGGATCACCGACCCGCAGCACGCCGCCACTGAGAATCTCCGAGCGCAGACCGCCGCGGTGAATCAGGGCGCTGCGCACACCGGTCCGGGTCAGCCGCTCCAGGTGCGCGCAGGGCTCGCACAGTCGGATGCCCCGAAGCGTCACCTCCCCGACCGTGAACTGCCGCCCCACCAGGTGATTGAGGGGGACGTTGCGGGTCACGAGGTTTCGGCGGGTTTCGTCAGGCGACAGGGTCACGCCGTCGTCCCGGTTCACGGCCTCGATCGCTTCCGCCTCGATGAGCGTGATCTGCCGATGCGGATCGACCGCTGTTTCGGCCCTCGCCAGCCGATCGCCTTCCAGTCCAATGCCCGCGATGGCCCTCACCTCCGTGACCGAGCGCATCGGCGCCGCCGGGGTCTCGGTTATGAAGATGGCCTCGACCGTTCCCGTGTTCATCGTTGACTGACCTCCTCCGGCGCCCCGGCCCTCGTGCACTTCCCGTACGATACCTACGATGCGCGACTTCGACTGGTCCCTGCCCTATCCATCACAGCGCGAAGCGGTTCTGGCGAAGAACATCGTCGCCACGTCTCAGCCCCTTGCGGCCCAGGCCGGATTGCGCATGCTGCAGCAGGGGGGCAACGCCGTCGACGCGGCGCTCGCCGCGGCGATCACGCTCACCGTCGTCGAGCCAACGTCGAACGGAATCGGCTCCGATGCCTTCGCCATCGTGTGGGCCGGCGGCGGACTGCACGCGTTGAACGCATCGGGTCGGTCGCCCGCGGCGCTGACGCTCGAGCGGTTCGCGGGTCGCGAGTCGGTCGATCCACTCGGCTGGGACGGCGTCACGGTGCCCGGAGCGGTCTCGGCGTGGAGCGAGCTCAGCTCGCGCTTCGGCGCGCTGCCGTTCGCTACGCTCTTCGAGCCGGCCATCGGGTACGCCCGCGAGGGCTTTGCCGTCTCTCGCCAGACCGCATACTCCTGGGCCTTGGCGGCCGATCGCTACCGCGACTTCCCGTCCTTCCTCGAGACGTTCTGTCCCGACGGCCGGCCGCCGCGAGCCGGAGAACGATTCCGCAGCCTCGCGCACGCGAAGACGCTGGAGCAGATCGCCGCGAGCCACGGCGCGGACTTCTACCGAGGTGAGCTTGCGGAGCGCATTGCGGAACATGCGGCGCAGGGCGGCGGACTCATCACGAAGGACGACCTGGCGGCGCACGAGCCGCAGTGGGTGCGGCCCCTGTCGATTGACTACCGGGAACTGCGGTTGCACGAGATCCCTCCGAACGGGCAGGGGCTCGTGGCCTTGCTGGCGCTGGGCGTGCTGAAGCAGTTCGACCTCGCCGGCGCCGGTCTCGACACCGCTCAGAGCCTGCACCTGCAGATCGAGGCGATGAAGCTCGCGTTCGCCGACGGCCATCGCTACATCGCCGATCCGGACTGGATGACGGTGACCGCGGAGATGCTCCTGGACGAGGCCTACCTCGCCGAGCGGGCCCGCCTGATCGATCCGGTCCGGGCGAGCGACGCGGCGTTTGGAACGCCCAAGCCCGGCGGCACCGTCTACCTCGCCGCGGCCGACGATCAGGGCATGATGGTGTCCTACATCCAGTCCAACTACACCGGCTTCGGCTCGGGCATCGTCGTGCCCGGCACGGGCATCGCGCTGCAGAATCGCGGTGCGTGCTTCGCCCTCGAACCCGGACACGCGAACCAGGCGGCAGGCGGCAAGCGCCCGTACCACACGATCATTCCGGGCTTCGTCACGCAAGGCGATGAGCCGCTCATGAGCTTCGGGGTGATGGGCGGATACATGCAGCCGCAGGGGCACGCCCAGGTCCTGGTCCGTCTCGCGGACTACCAGCAGAATCCACAGGCCGCGCTGGATGCACCGCGCTGGCAGGTCTTCGAGGGTTTGCGGGTGGGGATCGAAGCTGGCTTCGATCTGCAGGTGTACGAGGAGCTTCGGCAGCGCGGCCACAATGTCGAGATCGTGCCGAGGAAGACCGTCCAGTACGGCGGTGGGCAGGCGATCTACTGCCTCGAGCACGGCTACTTCGGCGCCAGCGATCAGCGCCGCGACGGTCAGGCCGTCGGGTACTGACGCGCGGGTTCGTCCGGTCTCCGGCGCGCCGCCGGTTGTTTCGAACTCGCTGCGCCGGCACAATGGCACCGTCTTGCTACGACGTTTCGATCAGCGCTCTGGAAAGGAAGATCATGACTCGCCGCGCACTCCTCGGTGCCTTCGTCCTCGGGGCGGCTTCCGCCCTCGTGACCTCGCAGGTCGTTTCCCAGGAGGGCGTGCGCGAAGCGCCGCCCGAGGGCGAGGAGATGATGGCCATGTGGAAGGAGATATCGACGCCCGGCGCCGCCCACCGGAAGCTGGATCGCTTCGTTGGGAGCTGGGACGTCACGACCCGGCTGTGGATGAGCCCCACCGATCCCCCCGAGGAATCGGAAGGCACTTCCACCGACAGGTGGATCCTCGGCGGCCGCTTTCTGCAGAGCGAGATGCACGGCTCGATGATGGGCATGCCCTTCGAGGGGATGGGTCTGTTGGGCTACGACAACTTCAAGAAGAAGTACGTCATGGCGTGGGTCGACAGCAACAGCACCGCGATGTACACCGCCGAGGGGCTGGCCGACCAGACCGGTACGGTCTTCACCTTCTATGGCACGATGGACGAATTCCTTACCGGAGAGCATGACAAGCCGGTCAAATACGTCTACCGCATCAAGGACCAGGACAACTACGTCTTCGAGATCCACGATCTCGGGATCGTGCCTGGGCAGACGAAGGTGGTGGAGATGCAGTCCCGCAGGAAGTCTCCCGACTCGTGATCGCCGGCCCGACGTCGCCTCCCGCTGGCTCGTTTGCCATTGGTCCCGGCGCCGTGCTCGTTATGATGGACACACCACTTCCTTCGAGGATCTTGCGATGCCCACGATGACAGCCGCTTCCCGAATTCAGGAGTACCTCGGAGCCGACGCGGACAAGCTGCTCAGCTTCCAGGCCAAGGTGGACAAGAGTCACCTGCACGTGCCCGGACCGGACTTCGTCGACCGCGTATGGGCGAACAGCGACCGGAACCCGCAGGTCCTGCGGTCACTCCAGAACCTCTTCGATCACGGTCGCCTGGGCGGCACCGGCTACCTCTCCATCCTGCCCGTCGACCAGGGCATCGAGCACTCCGGCGGTGCCTCCTTCGCGAAGAACCCCATCTACTTCGACGGCGAGAACATCGTCAAGCTGGCCATCGAGGGCGGGTGCAACGCGGTCGCGACGACCTTCGGCGTGCTCGGCTCGGTCGCGCGGAAGTACTGCCACCGGATCCCGTTCATCGTCAAGCTCAACCACAACGAGCTGCTGACGTATCCGAACGCGTACGACCAGGTGCTCTTCGGCACCGTCGAGGAGGCGTGGAACCTCGGCGCGACCGCGGTCGGAGCCACGATCTACTTCGGCTCTGACCAGAATCCCGCCGGCAGATCCAGGAGATCGCGGACGCCTTCGCTCACGCCCATGAGCTCGGCATGGCCACCATCCTCTGGTGCTACCTGCGGAACAGCGGCTTCAAGGTGGACGGCACCGACTATCACGTCTCCGCCGATCTCACCGGTCAGGCGAATCACCTCGGGGTGACGATCCAGGCGGACATCATCAAGCAGAAGCTGCCGGAGAACAACGGCGGTTACCAGGCGCTGAACGCCGGGCAAGTCCAGCTTACGGCAAGTTCGACGAGCGCATGTACAGCGACCTGGCGAGCGATCATCCGATCGATCTCTGCCGCTACCAGGTGATGAACTGCTACATGGGCCGCTGCGGCCTGATCAACTCCGGCGGGGCGTCCGGCAAGCAACGACTTCGCCGAGGCGGTGCGCACCGCGGTGATCAACAAGCGGGCCGGGGGGCATGGGCCTGATCAGCGGGCGCAAGGCCTTCCAGCGGCCGATGGACGAAGGCGTCGGTCTGCTCAACGCGATTCAGGACGTGTACCTGGATACGAGCGTGACGGTCGCTTGAAGCGGGCCGCGCGAGCGGGAGCGCGGTCGCGATCGCTTCGGGAGGAAGACCGGGTCGTCAGCTCGCGAGCGCTCGCTCCGCCGATCGTCCACGGGCCCTGCATGACTTCCCGGCCGGGCGTCCCACCTCGAGCAGGGCCACCGCCTGGTCCGGCTCGATCGAGCCTTCGGCGACGTAGGCGGCGATCTCTCGTCGAGTCCGCTCGTTCTGCCGATTGACCAGGATCGTGGTCACCGCGCCCGACAGGATCGAGATCACTCCGACCGCGGCCATCAGCATGAAGAGCAGTCCGGGCATTTCAAGGAGCTGGGGTGGGAAATCATTCATCGCTGGTCCTCCTCGGTGTGTGGGCGGTTTGTTGCCCGGGAAAGAGCGGCGCGGCCTGTCACTCGCGTCCGTCAGATCCGACGACTTCTCCCAGCATCCGAGCCTGCATTGAGAATCGCCACCGCCTCCTCGGCTTGGATCGACCCCTCGGCCACATAGGCCGCCAACTCCCGGCGGCTGTTCTCCCGAGCTCTGGTCTTGAGGATCCCGCCGACCGCTCCCGCCACGATCGAAACGATGGCGACGAAGCACCCCATCGCGGTGATCGCCGAGAGAATGAACCCCTCGCGACCGAAGAGCTCGATCACCATGTCTTCGCAGGCCAGCCAGTGCATGGGTCACCTCCCGCAGATCCCCGAGTGCCCTTCCCACGATAGGGACGGTGTTCGGAATCCAGCGGTCGGAGTTTCGGCCCGTGCGAGTCGGTCAGCACCGGTGTTGCCGCGCAAAGCCTTTCGATTCATTGGGTTAAAGTGAATCGCCAAGGACTCAGCCAGCGTGCAAGATCCTCTCACCCTACGCCGGCGCCGGCCGCCGCGCGGCCCGATCGGGCTTGATCGGCCGGGTCGCCTCGAGTCGGCGCTTGGCCTCCTCGATCTCCGTGAATTCCTCGCCGAAGCGGACCAGGCGCAGGCTGTTGAAGATCACGAGGATGTAACCAATCGCGTAGAGGACCGGAGCCAGCCAGATGTTGATCGTCGCCCGTCGCCGCCAAGGCGAGGCCGATGACGGCCAGACCGAGGGACGCGGCGATGTTCTGGGCCACGATGTTGCGGGCCTTGCGGGCCAGCTCCAGCAGGAACGGGACGTGGCGCAGGTCGTCGTTCATCAGCGCGACGCCTGCGGAGTTGGTCGCGATGTCCGAGCCGGAGAGCCCCATGGCGACGCCGACGTCGGCCGTGGCGAGGATCGGGCCGTCGTTGATGCCGTCGCCGACGACCAGCGTGCGGTGCCCCTTGCGACAGGAGGTACTTGAGCTCGTCGTGCTTCTCCTCGGGCAGGCACTCGGCCTCGATGGCGTCGACGCCGACGGCCTGGCCGACGCGCTTGGCCACCGAGAGCCGATCGCCGGTGAAGATGCAGATCGCGGCGCACGCCCAGATGGCGGCATCCGGTCGACGACCTCATGGCGCGTTGCGTCGAAGGCTGGTCCTCGAGACCGACGGCGCCGAGGTAGCGGCCGTCCTGCATCACGTGGACGCCCGACATGCCCTCGATCTTCTGCTCCACCGAGCGCACGCTCGTCGGCGATGGACGGGGTTCACCTCGATCAGCCAGTCGGATCGACCCGACGTAGAGATCGCCCGCTCGCCGTCGCGATGCGCCAGAACGCCGCGGCCGTGCACCTCCTCGTAGCCGGTGATGGGGTTCGGCTTGATCCGCGCCTGCTGGGCCGTCTCCAGGATCGAACGCGCCAGCGGGTGGTTGGAGCTCTGCTCGCCGTCGGTGGCGGCCTGGAGCAGCGTCGGCGCCCTCGACGCCCTCGGCCGGCACGAGCCGGCTCACCGCGAACTTGCCGGTCGTGAGCGTGCCGGTCTTGTCGAGCACGACCGTGTCGATGTTCGCGGCGGCCTCGAGCGTGCTTGGTCTGCTTGATCATGATGCCCGAGCCGCGCCGCCGCGGCGAACGCGGCGACCATCGCGGTGGGGTGCGAGATGAGCAGAGCCCCGGGGCAGGTGACGACGAGCACCGTGATGGCGCGGATCGCCGCGTCGTCCTTCGGCTTGGCGCTCTTCGAGGTGAAGAACCAGACGAGGCCGGCGACCATGAGCACGACGGGAACGTAGTAGCTGGCCAGCTGCTCGATGAGCTCCTGCCGCTCGGTCTTGGCCGACTCCGCCTCGCGGATGAGCGCCTCGACCTTGCCGATCGTCGTCTCGCCGGCGACCGCGGTGACCTCGATGTCGATCTGGCCGGTCAGGTTGGTCGTGCCGGCGTAGACGTCGGTGCCGACGCCCGGCCTGGATCGGCAGGGCCTCGCCGGTCAGCGAGGCCTGGTTGATGTTGCTCTGTGCCGGCGATCACGCGGCCGTCGACGGGCAGGTTCTCGCCGGGGCGGACGCGCACGACCTGGCCGATCTCGACTCTGCGCCAGCGGCACCTCGCGCTCCTGACTCGCCTCGACGAGCCGCGCGACGTCGGGCGTCAGGTCGATGAGATCGCGGATGGCCCGCTGAGCTCCCCACGCCGTTCGGCTCAGGATGAGGTTGGCCATCCAGAGGAAGAGGGCCAGGAAGCCCGCGGCGAGGTACTGGCCCGAGACGAAGGCGGCGATCACCGCCAGCGATCGCGAGCGAGTCGCTCGACGGACGGCCCCGGTTGATCTCCCGCCACGCGCCGGAGAGCAGCGGAATGACGAGGATGATCGCCGCCGACCGCGGCGGGGAGCTGGGCGACTTCCGGGTGCTTGCCCACCAGGCTCGCGATCCAGGAGACGGCCAGCAGCACGCCGCCGGCCAGAGCGACGAAGAGCCGGCGCTCGAGCGTCTCGGCGCTGTCCATTGATTCCCTGAGTTTCAGATCCTCTTCCGGGGCGCCGGCGACACTGAGCTCGGACATGGGTATCTTCCGTCGGGAGGGGGAGGCGACCGGAGGTAACAGCGGTCGCCGGTGACGAAGGGCCGACACCGTCATACGGCGGGCCCAACCGAGAAGTTCACCACGGGATGCGGGGTGGGCCGGTTCGAGCCGGAGGCATGGTATGGCGGATCGACGCGAGCGGGTGACGATTCTGGGTGATGGTCAGATGGGCCTGGTTCTGGCCGACGCTCTGTCGGAGCAACCGGTCACCGTTCGCCTGTGGGGGCCGTTTCCCGCGGAGGTCGAGGCGTTGGCGGCCAGCCGCCGTTCGGAGCGCCGGCTTCCCGGCTTTCGACTCCCCGACACGGTCGAGGTCGATCCCGAGGCGACCGTCGCGCTGGGGGACGCCACGTTGGTGGTCAACGCCATCCCCACCCAGTTCATCGCGTCGGTATGGGAGAAGATCGCCCGACACATTCCCTCAGGCACGCCGGTCGTCTGCGTCTCGAAAGGCATCGAGAACGAGACGCTGCGGACGCCGACCGATGTGATCGCCGCGACCCTGCGGCAGGGAGGGCACCGCGCACCGATCCCCTCTGCGCATTGTCCGGACCGACCATCGCCCGCGAGTTGGCCCGGCGGCTGCCGGCCACGATGGTTGCTGCGTCCGAGGACCCGCTACTCGCTCAGCGGGTGCAGGATCTCTTCAATGTGCCGTGGCTGCGGGTCTACCGGCACGGCGATCTAGTTGGGGTCGAGGTGGCCGGCGCGACCAAGAACGTGATCGCTCTGGCCGCGGGCATGGTGGACGGTCTGGAGGTCGGCTACAACGCCAAGAGCGCGTTGCTGGCCCGCGGCCTAGCCGAGATTTCCCGACTCGGCGCGGCGATGGGCGCGGCGGTGGAGACGTTCTTTGGCGTGGCCGGCGTTGGCGACCTCGCGACCACATGCTTCAGCCCCCACAGCAGGAACCGCTCCTGCGGAGAGCGGCTCGGTCGAGGTGAGTCCCTGTCCTCCATACTCGAGTCGACCGTGTCGGTGGTCGAAGGCGTGCCCACGACCCGCTCCGTGACCATGCTGGCGGACCGCCACGGGGTCGAGATGCCGATCACGGCCGCGGTCTTCCGTATCCTCTTCGAGGGGCTGGCGCCGGTGGACGCTATCCGGTCGCTGATGCAACGGGAGCCGAAGGCGGAGCAGATCGGCTAGTCCGGATTTCTCACCACCATCTGCGGCGGCTGTGTAGACCGCCCGCTGGCGGCGTCGCTTTCGGCCCATCGAGGCGTCGAAGGCATGACAAGCCGTCTCCCGCCTCGATGGCCTCATCTCCTTGCCAGTGAACGGTCTACGCACCCTCGCGACGATGCTGGTGAGAAATCCGGGCTCGCCCGCCGCTCACTCCTCGTTGAACTTCGAACGGATCAGCGCGACCAGTTCCGCAATCGCCCGCTCGGCGTCTTCGCCCTCGGCGCAGATTCTGATCTCAGTTCCCTTCGTCGCGGCCAGCATCATCATCTGCATGATGGACTTGCCGTCCACGCGCTCGGCGTGATCGGTCCGGCACACGCTGATCTGCGAGTGGTGCTTGGAGGCGGTCTCGACGAACATCATCGCCGGTCTGGCGTGAAGGCCGAGACGGTTGACGATGGTCACAGTTTCCGAGACTGTCTTTGACAAGGCAAGGTTTCCCAAGGTGGGCAGGCCGGTTCACCTCCCTCGTACCGGAGCTTGGGTCGGGAGCTCGCTCGATTATCGAACTGCCGCCTTGGAATCCGCCTCCTCCAACAGCGTCAGGATGTCCTGGACGGTGTTGGCCTGACGCAGGAATCGTCGGAAGGTCTCCTGGCTCAGGTTCCCGAAGATGGCCTCCATGGCGTCCAGATGGTCCTCGGGTCGCTCCTCTGGACTCAGCAGGAGGAAGATCGAGTAGACCGGCTGACTGTCCAGCGCATTGAACTCCACACCGGACTTGCTCACGGCAATGGCGACCGCCATTTGCTCGATGGCCGGATGCTTCACATGCGGAACCGCCACCCCGTGGCCGAAGCCCGTCGACCCCCGGTTCTCTCGCTTGATGATGGACTTGATGAACTCGTCACGAAGCTCGCTGTTCAGTGCTCCCGCCTCGACCAGCGCGTCGATGATCTCCGTGATGGCATGGTCCCGATCGCCGGCCTTGAGATCAGGGATGACGGCCTTTTCGACGACGATGTCCAGAAGCTTCATGGCTCGTTTCCACGGGGGGATGTCCGGGAGGATGCCCGGGGGGATGGAGAGTGCTTGTTGTCCCGCAGCTTGCTCTTGTGATCGCTCAGTTGCCGGACCGAGCGGTCGATCCCCAGATCGATGCACGCGTACAGATCTTCATGAGTGCTGGTCGCGACGAACGGATCGTGACGCTCCACTTCAGTGATGATCTCGATAGTGTAGCCGTTTTTCGACTTGTCAATCACCGCTTCCACCTGCTGGATCCGGTCGAAGTAGCGGTCGAACTTCTCCAGCTTCTTGGTGGCGTACTCCTCGATTGCGGGAGTCAGGGTCATGTGTTTGCTACTGATCTTGATGTGCATTGCGCCTCCAGGTCCTCGGTCTCCGTCACCCCACGCTCTTGCGCGGTACGTCGTCATCTGCCTCGTCCGGTCCGGCCGAGTGGGCCTCCGGGCCCAGGTCCTTCTTGGCTGCCGCCTGCGCGGGTGCCTTGGCGATCGGAATCAGCCCCCGGGGCGTGGCTGAGAGGGCCTGGGGCTGGATCGGGTCTTTGATGATCTGATGCTCCGGTACCAAGACACCGCCGCTCACCGTGAAGCGTATCGCCTCTTCGACTGAGATCGGCAACTCCACCATGTCTTCGCGAGCGACCGTGATCGTGTATCCAGTGAAGGGGGTCGGGGAGCTGGGGATGAAGACGGTCACTGACTCCCCGGATCGGCCTGCGATGGAGCGCATGGTGTTCCCGGTCAGGAACCCGACGGACCAGATGCCCCGCCGGGGATACTCCACGGCCACCACGCGGTTGAACTTGATCGGCTGGTCATCGCTGAACAGGAAATCGACGATCTGCTTGACATAGGGATAGACCTGCTTGAAGACGGGCAGCGTCGTGATGATGCTTTCGACCCGCCGGTAGATCTGGCGGCCGAAGAACCCTCCGAGCAGCCGCCCGGCCACGTACACGACGATGATGGCAACGAAGAGGCCGATGAGATCCATGTACCATCGGCTCGACCACCACGTGGAGATGTTCTCCCGCCGCAAGCGGGCCCGGAGGACCTCCGCTTCCGGTACGGGATTTCCCGCTTCGATCAACGACTTCCGCTCCGCCTCCAAGGACTCCGTCGTGGGATCGAAGGCCTCGCGCAGCGGGGCCCAGACGACGGCGCCGTTGACCAGCGCGAGACGGACGCCGCGATTGATGGGTTCGGCGATCGTGTTGTCGACGAACTGATAGGCCTTGACGACGATCCAGAGCGTCAGCACGGAAGGGAGCAGCACCACCAGCCCGCGCAAGAAGAATTGCCGGAAGTCGGAGGAGAAGGTGCGATGTGGCGGATCACTCATCGGCGGGTCCGCGCACCCGAGGGACGTCCCTCGCGGCTGGGAGAGAGCCAGGCAACCATCGGTGCGTGCGCGTCGCAGTGTAGGGGCCGCCCCGGGGCCCAGCAAATGCCGATCAAGGGCGGAAGACGCCCGCGGCAGCCAGCGGCGTCAGCGTGACGATCGTCGTGTCATAGTCGCCGCCCCGGCGGAATCGCACGCGAACCCGATCGCCCACCGCCTTCCCGGCGAGCACCGAACGAAGCTCGTCGAAGGATCGCGTGGGCCGATCCTCGACCGCGACGATGACATCGCCGCGTCGAAGCCGCGCCCGCGATGCCGCCGAGCCCGGGATCACTCGGGTGATGAGCACGCCATCGTTGCTTCCGCGGAGCTCGGTCTCGATCCCGAGCGACGCGTCGCCGTAGTCGATCTCCATGTCGACGAGCGGCCGGCTCCTCACCCATGTTCGCCAGGCTCGCTCGACGTCCTCGATTGGCTGGTCGAAGACCAGCTCGAACGCCTTCGCACCCGTGGGATCGCCGTCGAACTGATCGATGTAGACGCGGTACCACCGCTCCAGCTTCTGTTCGGCGGCCAGGAACTCGAACATCGATCGGACCTGAGGGTAGAGCGCTCCCGCCTGTGACATGAACCGCGTCGTGGGCAGCGCGAAGAGGTCACGCCATTTCATCGCCAGACCGCTCCTGATCCGCTGCTTCATGATGTTGTCGCGACGGTTGGGAAGAAAGCGGATGGCGCCGTCCTCTTCCAGCTCGTAGTCCTCGTACAGACTCGCGAGGCCTTCCTGGATCCAGAGCGGATGCTGCTGGCCCAAGCGCTCCATGTGTCCGTAGTGCAGGGCGTGGATGAACTCGTGTCGCAGCGAGACCCCGGTCTCTCGCGCCACGAGCCGCCGTCGCCCGTGCTCGTAGATGCCGCCGATCTGATCACCGCTCACCCCCGCCTGGCCGCCCGACAGCAGCTGGCGGGCGTGCTCTGGCGTCGGCACCGCGATCAGGACGTCGTAGGCAGGCGGCTCTCCGAACAACGACGCGATGGCTTGATCGGCCTGGCGCTCGAGCATCCGTCGCATTTCCTTGTGCGACACCTCGTCCAGAGCCGTGGCGTAGGTCAGATGACGCGTCTCGTCCCGTTCGTAGCGGTACGCGCGATCCCCGTACGCTGCTCGCCACCGTTCCTGGGCCGCCTCGGCCCGGGTGCTCGACACGCGCCGGACGGCCTCGACGATCGCCGTGTAGGTCTCGTGATCCCGGATGGCCTCCAGGTCCGGATCGCTGCGAAGCAGGTCGAAATCGGTGAACCCGGCCTCGATCGCGCGCAGCAGGTAGGCCACCGCGTCGTCACGTCGTCCGAGCAGGCTGCACCCGCAGGCGGCGTTGTAGAGCATCGCCGGGCTGTCGGGAGAGTGGCGGAGGAACTGCTCGATGAGTTCGACGGCGCGGGCATGCTCCCCGCGGCTGAAGGCCCCGAAGATCGCACGCTCTTCGTCGATGCTGGGAATCGACTCCTGGCCGCGGACCACGGCTCCGCCCCCAAGGGGGAACAGAAGCAGCAGCAGGAGCAGAGGCAAAGAGTACCGGCGCATCGTGCAATCCTAGCAGCCCGTGAGCAAGTCAGAGTGCCCTCTGAGCACGATCATTCCCGCCCTGGCACCGTCGCCGCGTCACGAGCCATCCCGCGTCGGGAGGATCTCGACCCGTTCCCCCTCCACCCGCACGCGATCCTGGGCGAATAGCTCGATCGCCTGCGGGTACGCGATGCACTCCTGCTCGAAGACCCGCGCTGCCAGCGTCTTCACCGTGTCGCTCGGCAGCACGGGACAGGTCCGCTGCAGGATCGTGGGACCGTGGTCGTAGTGCTCGTCGACGACGTGCACGGTGCAGCCGGATTGCGTGCGACCGGAATCCAGCACGGCGCGGTGAACGTGGTGACCGTACATCCCCTTTCCGCCGAACTCAGGCAGCAGCGCCGGATGGATGTTGATGACGCGGCCTGCGAAGGGAGGATCGACGCGGAGCCAGCGCAGATATCCGCAGAGGCAGACCAGGTCGATCTCAAGTTCGAGCAGCCGCGCCGTGATGGCGTCCTGCAGGGACGACTCCGTGTCGTGCGCTTCAGGCGCGATGATCCGAACCGGCAGGCCGCGCTCGCACGCTCGGTGGACCCCGGGGATGTCGGTCCGGTGGGCGACGACCAGCTCGATCGTCGCGTGCACCTCGCCGGCGTCGATTCGATCGGCGAGGTTGAGCAGCGTTCGACCGCCTCCGCTGATGAGGGCGGCGAGGCGCAGCCGCCTCAAGACCTTACTCCGCGCCGCGGCGGTTCGACGCTCGGGGGACTTCGGAAGGGAATGGGATGTCCTTCGCCATCGACCGCCACCATGGTCAGCGTCGCTTCGGTCACCGCGGCAAGCTCCTCGGTCGCGTAGCGCTCTGCCTCGACCCGCACCCGAACTCGGACCGATGTCGTTCCCGTGCGCTCGGTGGCGGTCAGGAAGTTGACGACGTCGCCGACCTCCACGGGAGCGTGGAAGTTCACCGTCTCGATCGATGCCGTGACCCACCGGTGGTTGCCGTGTTTGCGGGCTTCAATGAACCCCGATTGATCGATGTAGGACAGGATGACGCCGCCGAAGATCGAGCCGTACTGGTTGGCGTCCCGGGGCATCATCACCACCCGCAGGGCCGGATGGAACTCCCGCGGCGCCTTCTGTTTCGGGCTCGTCATCGTCACATCATCGGCCGCCGCGCCAAGTGCGACAAGTCGCGACCTGCCCCCGTGCCTCTCCCGGCCCTTGCCCGTGCCCTTGCCCCTGCCCTTGCCCTTCACGATGAACTGTGGACGAACGATGAAGCGCGGAGCACCGCGGAGAACCGCGGAGGGCGCGGAGAGGAATGCTTCGCGCGGACGCCGATCACCAGCTCGTCGACTCACCCATGCCTTCCTCCGCGGCCCTCCGTGGTCCTCCGCGGTTTCTCTTCTCCTCGCGGACGTGGGGCAACTCACGGGCAACAGGGTCAGGGGCAAGAGCCCTTGCCCCTGACCTTCCCTCCGCACGGGGAACGCGCAACTTCAACTGGCGGCTCGCCACGGGTCAGGGCGAGATTCGACGGGTGCCGGCCATCGCGTCGATAGTGGAGGTCATGGCTTCTCCTGCGCTATCGATCCTCATTCCCAACTTCAACAACGGTCGGCAGAGTTCTCGCTCCGGGAGCCGGGACTTCATCGCCGACCTCTTCCAGTCGCTGCTGGACACGCTGATCGACGACCCGACGCCGTTGGAGATCCTGGTCGCCGACGACGGCTCCACCGACGACTCGCTGGCCACCTGCCGGACGTGGTCCGAACGCCGCTGGCCGGGAGGACCGCGCCGCGGGGAGCGATTCTGCTCGCTGTTGGAGCTGCCGCACTGCGGCGTGTTGAGCATCGTGGCCAACCGGCTGACGGAGATGGCCAGGGGCGACATCTGCTGTCGACTCGACGGGGACATCGTCATACACACGCCCCGGTGGGCCGAGCGTCTGTGCCAAGCCTTCGAGGAGGGCCCTCCCGATCTGGGCGTCGTCGGCCCCAAGCAGCTCGGGCTGGACGGGAAGATCCACTCTGCCGGCTGCTGGATCCTGCATCCTCGCGGACACCATCACATCGCGCAGGGAGCAGCGCCGGCGCCTCATCTCCCGCAGCCTCGAAGTGGATCACGTGATGGGCTGCTTCTACGGCCACCGCAGAAAGGTGTGGGAGGATCTTGGAGGCTACGACGAGCGTTTCCTGCGCGGCCAGACGGTCGACTTCGGCTTGCGGGCGAGGCTCGCCGGCTGGAGGACCTGGTTCATTCCGGTGATCGAGTTCACGCACGCCCACGCCGATCGGAATCCGCGGGCCACGGCGGCCGACTCGGGGGCGGGCGTCGACACGGCGCTGAACGTCTTCGCCGACAAGTGGGGCTTCGATCGTCTCGCGGCGGATCTGGCGGTGGTGGCGGAGCGCTACGCCGGAACGCCCCTGCTCTGGAACGCGCGGTTCTTCGGCCCCGGTGCTCCCTGGCCGCCGCGCCGCGACGGTCAGATCGATATCCGGGCCAGCGAGTGGTCGCGATTCGCCCAGGATCACGCCTTCCGGGAAGCGGTGCAGTTTCGGCAGCAACTGGTGCAGCGGGTTCAGCGGCGCCTCGAACCGGGGCCGCGCGTCCTTCAGGTGGGCTGTGGCAGCGGGCTGCTCTGCCACCTGCTGGCGGGCGAGGGACTGCACTGCACGGGTGTCGATGCCGATCCGAACTTGATCGAGCTCGCCCGGACGGTGGCCGCTTCGGAGACCTACGCCCATCCGCCGCGCTACGCCCTCCAGTCCGGACCGTCCGGACTGCCTGCCGAAGATGGTTCGGCGGACCTGATCCTGCTCCTGGGAGTCCTGGAGTTCCACCCCAATCCCGTGGGACTGCTGAAGGAAGCGCACCGCGTTCTCGATGAACACGGTCTGGTCCTCATCCTCACGCGGCGACGGCGGACGCTGAATGATGCCGATCACGATGCGCTACACGGGTACCTGGCGAACGAGCTGGTCATGCAGCTGCACGCCACGCGACGCTTCACCGCCGTCATGGACCAGGACCTGCAGGCCCCTTCGGACACGCTGGTCTTGATCGGTCGGCGACGCAGCGATGTCGAGTCCTTCTATCAGCGCGGCGGAGTGCCGGCTGCGGCCGTCGGAGCGAGCGAATAGGTTCGCGTCACCGCGTCGAAGGTCAGTCGGCGCTGCGAGAGTTCGCTCAGCGCCCACAGCGCGTCCAGGTAGAGACGGATCGACGGCAGATCCGCGCCGATGGGCCGGCCCAGTCGTCGATACCACACCGGAACGAAACGCTCGATGAGCCAGATGCGCTGGCGGATCGAGTCGCCGTAGAGCTCAGGATCGGCCGGCGGCGCCGCCGCGAGCCGTTCGGTGGCGGGCGCGTGACCGGCGATCAAGAGCGCCATCAGCACATCGGGCTTGAAGTCGCCGGACGGCGCCGCGAGCGCGCGGTAGGCGAACTCGATCGGGTCATCGCCGGGGACGGGCCGACCCAGGGCGTGCAGCGCCAGACGCTGCGTCGTCCGAACCGCGCCGATGTCCTCCGCCTCGTATGCCTCTGCGAGCAGGTCGGCGTGCTCGCCGAGCACGGCCGCAAGCAGCGCGCCGGCCCGCTTTTGATCATCGTCGAAGCTGCGGATCCATGAGTCGGCGAGCTCCGAGGCGCGACCGCGGCTCAGATGACGCTCGGCGAGCAGCACGGCCGCGTAGACCATGCCGTCGGGATCGGCCGGAGGAAGTGCCAGGATCGCTTCCACGGTTCCGCTTGGGATCTCGTCCCAGCGCCAGGCGGCAAGACGGCGGCGCCACGGCGGCTCGCGGGGGTCCGTCGCGACGAACCTCGACTGCTCCTGGTCGAGCTTCGGATCGAGGATCTGCAGCGCCACCTGGGCCGCAGGATCGCCGGTCTGCGCCTCCTCCCGGAGCAGCGCCGCTGCGCGAGGGTCGGTCGCGTAGCGGAGAATCGCGGGAAGGGCGACCGACCGCAGACGCTCCGAGGGCACGTCGAGCAGCGGACCAAGGTCCTCCGGCTGAGCGCGAATCTGCAGCAGCAGCTGCGCCTCGAGAAGTTCCGTCGGCGGGCTCGACCCGTTGGAGACGCTGCTCGATCGCTCCAACGCCGGCGAGCGGGTCGTCCGAAACGGCCAGGGCCAGAACCAGTCGACGCCGCGACGGCAGATCATCCTCGCGAACCGGAATCCGGGCGAGATCCGCGGCCTGCTCTGGACCGGCCCAGCGCAACGCCGCACGAAGCGCGGCAAGGCGGACTTCGGGCTCGTCGCGGTCCAGGAGAGCCGTCAGGACGGGACGGAGCGGTGGGAGCTCGATCGAGAGTGGACAGTGTTGCAAGGATTGGGCGGCGCTGCTCGCTTCGACGAGATCGGGCCGGCCCGCCCGGATGGTGAGCTCGCGCAGCATCAGATTGACGGGTTGCCGGTCGAATCCCCAGAGACCGAGCGCCTGCAGGCGATCGGCGCCGTCGAGCAGCGCTTCGTCCGGCGCGAGGGCGAGCTGGCGGCTGATGCGATCGAGCAGCCGCGCCGCCGATGACGACTCCGATGGCAGCACGGCGCTCAATCGCTGCCAACCCTCGGCGCGGCGAATCGGATCCAGATCGACGATCGCCTGCAGCGCCAGGTGGTCCTTCCAGAGGGGAACCGCCCACCAGGACAGACCGATCGCCAGCGCGATCGTGGCCAGGATCGAAGAGAACCAGAGCGTCCGCCGCATGGCAATCCTCTCAGGGAAGGGGAAAGGAGCGCAGGCCCGCCGAATCTATCGCGCGGCGCCGGTCGCGACCATCGATCCGCCGGAGCAGCGCCGCCAGGAATAGGCCGTGCGACCCTACGGTTCGCTCTCGGACCGCGCTTCGCGGTTGGCCGTACAGTACCGGCGGTTGGCGCTCGACACCGGACAGGAGAACTCCATGCTGCCCGACTCAACGAGTCGATCGACGAAGGTCCCGCGATTCTCGTGGCGGATCGTGACTCTGGCGGGGCTGGCCGTTGCGCTGGTCGGAGCCGCCGCCTACGCGTACGTCAACTCAGCCGCCCTCGAGCGGATGTTGCTCGGCATCTTCGGGCCTCCCGCGGTGACCATGCGCGAAGCGTACCAAGTCAGCGCGGAGGGACCGCGCATCGATCACGCTCGTTTCGATGCGCTGCTTCACGCCCACGTCAAGGCCGCAGGTGCAGTCGACTACCACGGCCTGCAACGGGATGTCGCCGAGCTCGATGCCTATCTGGCGATGCTCGCAACCGCACCGTTCGACCAGCTCGGTCGCGACGAGAAGCTTGCGCTGCTGATCAATGCGTACAACGCTTTCACGCTTCGCCTGATCCTCGAGCATTTCAACGACGGCGCCTTGAAGTCGATCCGCGATCTCGACGAACCGTGGGATCAGGTGCGCTGGTCATTGGGAGGCAAGACCTACAGCCTCAATCAGATCGAGCACGAACAGATCCGTCCGAAGTTCAAGGAACCGCGGATCCACTTTGCGCTCGTCTGCGCGGCGGTGGGCTGTCCGATCCTGCGCAGCGAAGCGTACCAGTCGGATCGGATCGACCAGCAGCTGGAGGAGCAGTCGAAGTACGTTCACGAGCACGATCGCTGGTTCCGCTTCGACCCCGAGAAGAACCGCGTGTGGCTGACGCGCCTCTACCTGTGGTACGGAGACGACTTCGTGCAGGCGTCCGGATCGGTGCTGGACTTCGCCGCGCACTACAGCTCCGCCCCTGAAGTCGGCGCTGGCCGCCGACAAGAGTCCCTCCATCGAGTGGCTGGAGTATGACTGGCGGCTGAACGATCTTGCCAACCAGCCGAAGTCGCCCTGAGCTGAACGCTCCCAAGGAGAGCGCATGCCTGGTCCGATACGCAGGTACATCCGGTGGCTGCACACCCACTGGCCGGCGGGCACGGTCGAGAAGCTGCCGGTGGTCGATGCCGACGGCTCGACGAACGTGCCGGGCCTCTACGTCGTCGGTGACCTGACCGGGATTCCGCTGCTCAAGTTCTCCTCCGACACCGGGGCGCGGGCGGTGCAGACGATCCTCGCCGACCCGGCGTTCGCCGCGCGGCGTCAGCGAACGGGCGTGCTCGACCTGATCGTCGTCGGTGCCGGCGTCTCCGGCGTGCGGCGGCGGCGGAAGCCCGCCGGGCTGGCCTCGATGTCGAGCTCTTCGAGGCCTCCGAGCCGTTCTCGACCGTCGTGAACTTCCCGAAGGGGAAACCGATCTACACCTATCCGACCGACATGACGCCGGCCGGCGATCTGCAGTTCGGTCCGGAGCCCGAGGTGAAGGAAGGGCTGGTCGACGAGCTCAAGGCGTTCGTGCGCGAGCACGATCGCGATCCGAGACGACCCGCGTCGAGGAGGTGCGGCGCCGCGGCGGCCTGCTCGAGGTCGTGATCGCCGGCGGCGAGTCGGTCACCGCCCACCGCGTGATCGTCGGCATCGGCCGTTCCGGCAACTTCCGCAAGCTCGGCGTGCCCGGTGAGGATCTCGACAAGGTCTCCAACCGCCTGCACGACCCGAAGGAGTTCCGCAGACAAGCACGTGCTGTCGTCGGCGGCGGCGACAGCGCCCTCGAGACGGCGATCGCGATCGCGAAGTGCGGCGGGTTCGTCACGCTGTCGTACCGCAAGCCGGAGTTCTCGCGGCCGAAGCCGGACAACGTCGACGCCATCACGAGGCTCGCGGACGATCCGCTCGCCGACGTCGCGGTCGAGGAGCCGACGAGGAGCGGATCACGACCGCTTCGGGCAAGTTCCTCGAGCGCTTCCGCGGGCCGGGGTCGGTCCGTCTGATGATGGCGTCGAAGGTCAAGGGGATCGACGAGAAGAGGTCGTCGTCACCAACGACGGGCAGGACGAGATGCTGCCGAACGACGTGGTCTTCGCCATGATCGGACGGGAGGCGCCGCTCGACTTCTTCCGCCGCTGCGGCGTACGGATCCGGGGCGAGTGGAGGCCGATCAACGTGGATCGCGTTCATCGCGTTCGTCCTCTTCTGCGTCTTCCTCTACCACTGGAAGTCGGACGCGGGATTCCGGTCAACGCCTGGTTCAAGGCGAACCACCTCTTTCCCTTCAACATCGGCGATCCGGCCAAGCCGGCGACCCTCCTCGGCACGACCATGCTGTCGATGCAGACGCCGAGCTTCTACTACTCGCTGGCGTACTGCGTCTGCATCGTCGATCTTCGGGATCGGCCGCATCCGCCGGCGGCGCACGCCGTACGTGAAGCGTGCAGACGATCACGCTCACGGCGATCCAGTGCATTCCGCTCTTCCTGCTTGCCCTACATCGATCCTGCCGTGGATGGGGCACAACGGCTGGTTCGACGGCGGGGCGGGCGCGGAGCATCGCCGAACGCGCTCTTTCCGGCGACCGAATGGGACGAGCACGGCCGCGAGTACTGGCGCTCCGTCGGGTTCATCCTCGCGTGGCCGCTGATGATCTGGAACGTCTTCACGCAGCAGCCGCTGTGGGCGTGGCTGGTCGATCGGCTTCGTGCAGACGTTCGTGATCATCCCGCTGCTCGATCTGGCGCGTGGGGCAAGGGCGCGTACTGCGGCTGGATCTGCTCGTGCGGCGCGCTCGCCGAGACGATGGGCGACGCGCACCGCCAGAAGATGCCGCACGGCCCGGTGTGGAATCGTGTCAACATGCTCGGGCAGGTCTTCCTGGTGTTCGCCGTGCTCCTGCTGCTGCTGCGGATCGTCGCGCTGGATCGCGCCGGCGCGGGACCGGCTTCCGGCACGCGATCGACTCGATCTACATGGCCGGTCTCTTCGGCAAGGACACGAGCTACCAGAATCTGCCGTTCCCGTTGACCTACCTGAACTACGCGTGGTTCGTCGACCTGCTCTGGGCGGGCATCTTCGGCGTCGGCCTTCTACTTCTGGTTCTCGGGCCGCGTCTGGTGCCGCTTCGCCTGCCCGCTTGCGGCGCTGATGCACATCTACGCGCGCTTCAGCCAGTTCCGCATCATCGCGGACAAGAAGAAGTGCATCTCCTGCAACGTCTGCACGAGCGTCTGCCACCAGGGCATCGACGTGATGAACTTCGCCAACAAGGGGCTGCCCGATGGAAGATCCGGAGTGCGTGCGCTGCTCGGCGTGCGTCCAGAGCTGTCCCGACCGGCGTGCTGCAGTTCGGGCGCGTCGATCGCCGCACGGGAGCGGTCCTCGGCGTCGATCGGCTGGCTGCCTCGCCCGTCCAGATGGCCGAGCTGACCGTTGGAGGCCGCACGCCGTGACCGATGGCGTCGTTCCGTGGTCGCGTTGTGCAGGGGCAGCGACCTGGTATCTTGTACGGCCCTCCGTGACGAGGTTCTGCGTGGTGGAACGGGGGAGGCTATGGATTCGGGCCGGACGGTGCGGACGACGCACCGCCCCGGCGATGAAGGGAGCAACCATGATGAAGCCGGAGATGGAAGCTGGGCTGAACAAGCAGCTCAACTGGGAGCAGTCCGCCGCGCAGGATTACCTGGCCATGTCCGCGTACTTCTCGGAGCGCAACTTCGCGGGATTCGCGGCCTACATGCGGAAGCAGGCCGATGAAGAGAGCGTGCACGCCATGAAGATCTTCGATCATCTCCTGGACCGGGGCGGGGCCGTGCACTTTGCCGACATCGCAGCGCCGAGCGGCGCGTACGATTCGCCGCTCTCGGTCTTCCGCGCCGCCTACGACCGGGAGAAATCCAACACCGCCTCGATTCACGCGATGTACAAGCTGGCCGTCGATCTCAACGACTACGCCGCGCAGGTCTTGCTGCACTGGTTCATCGAGGAGCAAGTCGAAGAGGAGGCCTGGTGCGATGAGGCCGTGACCCTGCTCGGCATGGCCGGCAACGATCCCGCCGCCCTTCTTCAGCTTGACCAGCGCTACGCGAGCAAAGCCGGCGTTCGCGAGGAGTGACGAGGAAAAGTCCAGATCGGTCCGAGCGTTCATCCCTCAACGCGCCTTCCCCTGACCCCTGACGAAAGCACGAACCATGTCCACGAACCGAATCCTCTCCCTGTCGTGCGCCATAGCGCTCCTGATGACTGCGTGCAGCAAGAAGCAGGAACCCTCGCCACCCGCACCTCCGGTCACGAAGGCGGCCGCGCCGCCGTCCGCTCCGACCAAGACTCGCGCCGGCCGCCGCGCCCGCTCCCGCAACGACCCCCGCGCCAAGCCAGCGCCCCGGCCGCGCCGCCGGTCACGACCAAGCCGGCCAGCCCGCCCGCGGACCAGGTGAACGCGACGCCGTCGGCGGCGGATCAGGAAGTCGCCGGTTTCAAGAAGCAGCTCGACGCCCACGCCAAGAAGCTCCAGGCGTTGACGATGGCCCGGGACTTCATGAAGGACCAGCAGTTCAGCGACCTCGTCGATGAGATGGACGACAAGGTCCAGATGGCTCAGCAGGCGATGGAAGAACTCTCGTCGGCAACGGGAGCCGAGTCGACGAAATTGATGAGCGAGGTCTCTGCAACCCTGCAGGACATCGCCGATCTGGACAAGAAGGCGGTCGCGCGACTGCAGGAGATCAAGGACGACGTTTGACGCCAGTCGGCCTGCGTTCTCTGCCCCCAGTTCGGAAAGATCGCCCGATCGCGTTGACCGTGACCTTCGATCAACGCCGCAGAGGCCGGGCCGTCTCCCGCTGGAAGGGAGGGTCGAACCAGCCGAGGATGGAGGGATGAGCGCTTCGACTGCCGTCACCCCGCCGTCAAGGCCGGACGTGCCGCTTCCCGAGTCCCCGCCGACCGAGCCCCGACCGCGGGAAGCCGTGCGACCGGGGCTGCCGGCGCCGTGGCCAGTGCGGTTCCGCCGACAGCTGCTCATCTGGACCGCCATCTGCACGATCAGCGCGGCCCCGAGCTTCATGTGCGGACTGTCCTTCGGGACCGATCTGCCGCACGTCGCCGCGATGATCATCGGTGTCGCCACGTTCATCCTGGGCTACGCCCTGATCGCCGCGAGCGAGCCGGCCCTTCGATTCAAGCGGCGCCCGTTCGTGCGCCGAACGCTCCGCATCGGCTACATCACCCGGCTGGCCCTTTCCGTCGCGTTCCCGGTCGGTCTCTACCTGGACCTGCTCTGCGGCGTGCTCAGCGTCGGCGTGATCGATGCGATCCGGCAGGGCGAACTCATGCGCGACGGCACCTTCCTGTCCATCCTCGCGACCACGCTGCTGCAGGGGGTCGTGCTGAACATCGTCCTGCTCGTGTACATGACCCTGCTGTACGTGCCCCAGCGCCTGTTCCTGCCGCGGCCTCCCGGTGACGGTCACTGCAATCGCTGCGGCTACGACCTGCGAGCCAGCGCGATGCGCTGTCCTGAGTGCGGCGCATTCCCTTCCGCCGTCTCCTAGCCCGTTGAAGAAGTCAGATCACCAGCTGAGCACGACCATTCTCGCCGGGCTGCCGGGGAAGCGACCGGGACGGGCGCCTCGACTTCGGCACCACGTCATTCATTCATTGCCCCTGGACCGCCGCCCTCGCGTGAATCAAGCGTGCGTGCGGATGAGAGTTCTCCGGACGGCGTGGACTGCCAGTGGGGGCGCGCGGAGTCACCGCCGACTCGAGAACCGCCGTACACTGACCCCATGTCCGAGACGAGGGGTTCACGGCCGTCCACACTGACTCCCCGCGTGGTGGAGACGGTCAGGCGGTTCTGGGGCTTCGACGCGCTGCGGCCGCTCCAGGAGGAGGCGATCGTCGCCGGGCTCGACGCAGCGCGACTCGCTGCGTCGTGATGCCCACCGGCGGCGGCAAGTCGCTCTGCTACCAGGTGCCGCCGGTCGTGGCCGGAGCGCACGGACGTGGTCGTCTCGCCGCTGATCTCGCTGATGAAGGACCAGGTCGACGGGCTGCGCGCGTGCGGCTATCCGGCCGGCGGCGCTGCACAGCGGCCTGGAACGCCGAGGAGCGGCGCGCGGTGCTCGAGGGGCTGCAGGCCGGGGACGGTGCCGGCTGCTCTTCGTCTCGCCCGAGCGACTCGTGATGCCGGCGTTCCAGTCGCTGCTGGACGCACGCATGCAGGTCCGCGCGTTCGCCATCGACGAGGCGCACTGCATCAGCCACTGGGGGCACGACTTCCGGCCGGAGTACCGCCAGCTCGCGACGCTCGAAGCAGCGGTTCCCCGAGGCCAGCGTGCACGCGTTCACCGCCACCGCCACGCCGCGCGTGCGGCAGGACATCGTCGAGCAGCTCGGTCTGCGCGATCCGCGGCGTGCTCGTCGGCCGCTTCGACCGGCCGAACCTCACCTACCGGATCCTGCCGCGGGTCGACCTCGTACGCGCCAGGTCGCTCGACGTGTCCGGCGCCATCCGCGCGAGGCCGTGATCGTCTACTGCATCAGCCGCAAGGAGACCGAGGCGCTGGCCGCGGTGCTCCAGGCGCGACGGCGTCGACGCGGCCGCCTACCACGCCGGCCTCGCGGCCGGCGAGCGGCGTCGAGACGCAGGAGGCGTTCGCGGAGCGAGCGGCTCGACGTGGTCGTCGCCACGGTCGCCTTCGGGATGGGCATCGACCGCAGCGACGTGCGCTGCGTGATCCACGCCGCGATGCCGAAGTCGATCGAGCACTACCAGCAGGAGACCGGCCGCGCCGGTCGCGACGGGCTGGAGGCCGAGTGCGTGCTGCTCTACTCCGCGGCCGACGTCCTGCGCTGGCAGGGTCTTGATCGAGCGGTCGAGGCCGGCCGAGGCCGACGAGTCAGGCGCCGTGGGCGCCGCAAGTCCAGCTGCGAGCTGCCTGCGCGCACATGCAGGGGCTGTGCGGCACGCTGCAGTGCCGCCACCGGGCCCTCGTCAGGTACTTCGGCCAGAACCTACGAGCCGGAGAACTGCGGCGCGTGCGACGTCTGCCTGGACGAGGTCGAGGGCATGCCGGAGTCGACGGTCGATCGCCCAGAAGATCCTCTCCTGCGTCGCCCGTCTCGCAGCAGCGCTTCGGGGTCGGACACGTGATCGACGTGCTGCGCGGCGCCGCTTCGGAGAACGTGACTCGATCCGGGGCACGATCAACTCAGCACCTACGGGCTGCTGCGCGAGGTGCCGGAGAAGACGCTCACCAATCTCGTCTACCAACTGGTCGATCAGGATCTTCTGCGAGCGCACGGCCGGTGATCGCCCGGTGCTCAGGCTCACCGGCGAATCGCTCGAAGTCCTTCGCGGCGAGCGCGAAGTGCGTCTGATCGAGCCCAAGAGCGGTCCGGTGCGGAAGACGAGAACGGCGGTCGAGTCGTGGGAAGGCGTCGATCGCGATCTCTTCGAACACCTGCGCTCGCTGCGACAGGAGATCGCTCGCGATCGCGCGGTTCCCGCGTACGTCGTCTTCAGCGACCGGACGCTGCGCGACATGGCTCGGGTGAAGCCGACGGACGAGCTGACCCTGCGCAGCGTGCATGGCGTGGGCGAGAAGAAGCTCGCCGACTTCGGAGCGCGCTTCCTGGAGGCGATCGGCGACTTCTGCCGCGGGCAGCTCGCTCTCCACCGATCAACTCGACAGCGCTCTCCGCCGCGAGCCGGGTGCGGGCTGAGCAGTGGCGGAAGCCGCGAATCTCGGAGCCGACACCCGGATGACGCCCAGGCCGACCCGGCCGGCGGGCGAACCGGCTTGCGGATCCGGGCGCGGCACGGCTATGCTCCGTCGTTCGCCCCGCCTCCGCTCGTTCCTCGATAGGCGCAGCGGCGCGTGCATCTCCACTGATCCAAGCGGCGGCTTCAGCGATCGGCAACGGCAAGGCCATATCTCCAACCGGTCCCTCGTCGGAGCCACGCCGAGCGCGCCGACACGTCTCCGTGCGGACGGCCGTGCTCCTGGCCGTCGCCGTGGCGGCGGTGATCACGATCTGGCACGGCGAGCGACGGACACCGAGTGCGCCGCGACAAGAGAGCACTCTGCAGGGGCTCGTTGAGGTCGAAGCGCTTCCTCCGGGACCTTTCCGACTGGCGACGTTCAACATCCACCGCGGCAAGGGGACTGATGACCGGGTCGATCTGCAGCGCACCGCCGCTCTACTGCGCGGCTGCGATCTGATCGCGCTCAACGAAGTGGACGGCGATTTCGGCGGCGCCTCGCAAGCCGAAACGCTCGGCGAACTGCTCGGCATGGCCTGGCTCTTCGCGCCGACCGAGCGGCGCTGGTGGCACGAGCACTTCGGCAACGGGCTGCTCTCCCGCGTTGCCCTGGGTCCGTGTCAGCGGCTTCTCCTCCCCGGCAACCAGGGTCGCAAGTACCGCAACGCCATACTGACCAGCGTGACCGTCGGCGACCGATCCGTGCGGGTGCTCGCGACGCACCTCGATCGCGGTCTCGAGCGCGAGATGCAGCTCAAGCTCATCGTCGATCTCTTC
Organism: uncultured Planctomycetota bacterium; assembly: GCA_963697235.1. Taxonomy (GTDB): domain Bacteria; phylum Planctomycetota; class Phycisphaerae; order Phycisphaerales; family SM1A02; genus CAVONJ01. Next base: position 620,058 of record CAVONJ010000006.1, on the reverse strand, counting down.
CTGTCGCTGCGCGAGCCGGCGGTTCTGCTGGGTGATCTCAATACGGAGCCGGACGATCCGACGCTCCGGGCCCTGCTCGACACGCCGGGGGTGACGGAGGCGGGGGCGGCGATCGAGGAACTCCCCGATCGGCGCATCGACTGGATCATCGTGCGAGGGCTTCGCCCCCTCGCCGCCGAATACGTGACCAACGACGCGTCCGACCACCCGGTCCTGTGGGCCGAGCTCGAAGTCGAAACGAACGGCGAGCATGGCGATGGGCGCTCGCCGGCAGGCGGTTCGAATTGAGCCGCGCGAAGGAGGAAGCTCTCGTGCAGTCTCCAGTCCACCAGTTTCGCGCTGACGGGCAGCGCGAGACGCTCGAACAGGAAACGGCTCGAGCACCGTCATGACGTCACCGCTCTCCCTTCGCAGCTGGCTTCTGCTCTCGTGCACCTGTGTCCTCGTCCTGAGCGTGAACCTCGGCGGGTCCGGGGTGGTGACCAGTCACGAGATGGATGTCGCGGGTGGCGCGCAGGCAGATGCTGGAGGATGGCGACTGGCTCGTTCCCAAGATCGGCGACGTCCCATGGCTGGAGAAGCCGCCGCTGCTGCACTGGCTCGCGGCCGGCTGCCTCGCCCTGTCGAGCCCGTACTCGCACTGGGCGGTTCGCGTTCCCTCCATGCTGGCGGGAGCGGGGGTCGTGTTCTTGATGGCCTGGCTCATCGGCGTCTGGATGGGGGAGGCCGCCGGGCTCATCGCCGGCATCGTGCAGTGCACGAGTTGGTACTTGATGGCCTACGCGCGGCTGGCCGAGGCGGACATGCTGCTGGCCCTGAACGTCGTGGCGGCGGTCGTGGTCTTCGTGCGTCTGCAGGGGATCGGCCTGCCGGCTCCCTCGCCTCGACCGCGAACGCTCGCCGTCGTGTTCTGGCGCTGATCGGCCTGACCAATCTGAGCAAGGGGCCGCTCTTCGGCGCCGCGATGGTACTCGTGCCGGCCGGTGCGTGGCTGCTCTGGCAACGGGACCGCACCGCATGGCGACGACTGTGGTCGCCTCGGGGCTTCCTGCTCGCTCTGGTGATCGCGGGGACGTGGCCGGTGCTGGTCATCGCGCGGGAACCCTGGGCGCTCGATCTGTGGCTTGAGCACACCTTCGGCCGGGCGGCGGGAACACTGGGTTTCGGTCAGCCGTGGTGGTACTACCTGTCGACGGTTCCCTACCAGTTGCTCCCCTGGACGCTCGCCACGCTCAAAGGCGCGGTTCCGTCACTGCGACGGGGCTGGCAGCAGCGCGATTCGGCGGACCGTTTCCTGTGGCTGTGGGGACTGCTTCCGATCTTCGTGCTGTCGCTGTCACACGGCAAGCACCACCACTACCTCATCCACTGCCTCCCCGCGTTCACCGCCGTCACGACGATGGGCATCCTCGCGATGGGGAAGGAGATCCAGCAGCGGAGGCGAGATTCCAGGTTCGTTGCGTGGTTGCTCGTCCTGCTGATCGCGCCGGCGCTGCTCGCTGCGGGCTTCTTCGTCGGCCAGCGTCTTCCGGCAATGCGAACCGACATCGCGCTGCTCGGGATCATCGGCGCCCTCGCCAGCGGCCGCCGCCGGCGTCTGCTCGTTGCGGGCTAGACCGCGGGCCGTCTTCATCGTGGCCGCGCTGTCGATCATCGCGTGTGTGATCGTCGTGAAGGTTGGCGTGCTCGGCAAGCGCGATGACCGCCGACCCGATTACGAGTTCCTCACGACGCTGCACGAGGCGATGCCTCCGGGGTCGCTGCTCATCTCGACCGGGGGTGAAGAGATCGCCCGCCACATCTTCGTGAGCCGCGTTCCGGTGGTCGGCGTCTGGGAGCCGAAGGACGTCGGCAAGCACGTCGGCAACGAGACGATCTTCTACGTCGTCACGCCGAAGCGGAACGCACCGGAGCTCGAGCCGCTGGGCACCGTCACCGTGCTTCGACAGAGCAGCTTCTCGCGCGGCGAGCGATCGGCCGAAGACCGGCTCACCCTCTTTCGCAGTCGAACGCACGGATTGACTGGAAACTGGAAGCGGCGCCTGGATTGCGTAACCGTACGGCGAACGTTCGCCGGTTACGGCGAACTGTCACCGGACTGATACCTCGAAACAGTTCTGAGTCATCACCCGGCTGCTCCGCCCGGTCCGGCGACGCGGGACTCGAAAGCAGCAGCGCATGCTCCACGATGTTCGCCATCAGCTCTCGGGCGCTGTCCGGCTGGTAGCCGAGCACCCCCCAGCACGGCTGATCCAGGAGCGCCTGGCTGAGATCCTCCCGGCTGAACAGCACGCGTGGCGATCTGGCCGTCGGGTGCGATGCCGAGGAGTCGGGGTGCCGTCTCGCCGATGCCGAACTGCTGGACGGCGAAGGGCCGGTAGCCGATGCGCGCGAGGCGCTGGCCCTTCGGCAATCCTTCACCGGTCACGATTCGGCTCGAATTGATCGACTGCGGGGCCTGTCCGAAGACGGACTCGGCCATCGCTTCGGCGGACGCGGTGAATTCGCCCTGACCGCCCGGCGTCTCGAAGAGAACGACGCCGCCACGCTCGACGTACTTCGCCATCGCTTCTCGCTGCCGCGGCGATGAACTCGTGCGCCGTGGTCCCGCTCACCGTGACCAGGCCCGGTGGCGGCGTCAGCGTCGTCGAGGTGGTCGAGCGGGTGATCTTCGATCCGGACGTCGATGCCCCGCTGTGCGCGGAGGAATTCCGCCAGGAGGGGCAGGGCCTCCGGTTCTGGGTTCCAGTTGCCCTGGTAGCGGGCGCGAACGACGGTCAGGTGATCTTCCGGGGCCGGCGGCGGCGCCGACTCGCGGACGGCGCACTGGTCGGGCGAGGCGCGGTTGCTGACGCGTCATCTCGGAGGCGTAGAAGTAGAGGTTCGCGACGGTGTGGAAGTCGTTCTCGCGATCTTCGTCGCGGGACTGGAAGGCGCGCGCCAGGTCAGGCCCCGGCGCCAGCACGATGAGCTCCCGCACGCCGTTGGAGAGCGCTTCGAACTTCGGCTTGCGACCGCGTACGGGTCGGTGGATCGTGTAGACCCAGTGATCGTCGGGCAGTGGTCGCCAGACGTACTGCGGATAGAGCAGCGTTCCCAGTCGGCGCACCGAGTCGGCAAATCGGGAGCTCTTCCCTTCGTTCACCGCGAACAGCAGGCCGCCGAGGTCGAGGTAGTGCCTGAGCCGCGTCAACTCGGGAGAGAGTCGCCGCGGCGGTCGGTTGGTCCTGGACATCGGTCTGATCCCGCTCGTCGTCCGGCGACTGCGCTGCGGATCGCCGCGGCTGCTCTTGTGTTGGGACGAAGGGCAGGGCCTCGTGAGAGGCGAGGTAGAGAATCGGTGCGTCCAGCCACGAGTCGGGCTCGGTCTCGATGGAGACGACTTGCCAGTTGACGGTCGGTTCCAGGATGCCGCTGATCCAGCCGCACAGGTTCGCGACGTCGCGCGGCCGATTGTTCCACGCCATCCCGGGCACATCGAGCTTGTTGAACGCCACCGCCGACCGTCCCCGGCTGAGGAACATGAGGGCGAAGGCGATCTGCTTGACGACCTCGGTGTCCTGCCTGTCGCGGGTGACCTCGTTCCGGACGGAGAGCGTGGAGGTCTCGGCATCCCACTGACAGAGCCGGCCGATGATCTCCGCGGCGCTCTGCCGGTACCAGTCCTTCCCCCCGAAGAACTTGTAGCCGCTGGCCAGGCCCACGCGCTCCACGCCGTAGAGGTAGTAGTAGAAGTCCTTCTTCGCGTCCCGGCCTGGATGCGTGGTCGCGGAGAAGTGCTCGTCCATCCAACGAAGTCCCTTGGCCAACGCGAGATCGGCCGGCGTCTCCCGGTGCGCACCGGGCTCCAGGTAGTCCGATGAGTGCAGCAGGTCCTGCGTGATGAACAGCACGGTCAGTCCGGCGGCGGTCATCGATCCGCGCGGCGGCGCGTCGTCGCCCCGATAATTCCAGCCGCCGTCGGGCTGCTGGCTCGCCACGAAGGCTTGCTCGAGCCGTTGCCAGTAGCGCGGATCGATCCGGGCGCCGCGCTTGACGGCCTCCCACAGGCCCAGCGCGCCGTACTGCCGCAGCGAGTTGTCCTGGCGGTTGGTCTCGGGGTTCGAGCCATAGTCCCAGCCCGGAGCAGTATTGCTGAACGCCTGCATCAGCCAGCGCACGTCGCGCTCGAGGTCGGGCAGGAATTTCTGGCCGAGCATTGCCCACACGTGCGCGCGCACGGCCACCGCATAGGTGCCCTCGAGCGGGCAGCTCTGCAGGTACGCGATGGCATCCTTGAGCCGAGGGTCCTGGTAGGACTGACCGGTGTAGAGCAGGGACAGCACGGCGAGTGCCGTGTAGCCGCCCTTCTGCCGACTGCTGCCGTGCTGCTGGGAGGTCCACGCAGCTGGATCCCAGAAGTGCTCGGGCTGCTTCCTTCGGTAGAGTTCCTCGACGAGAGCCGAGATGGCGAGCCGGACATGCTGGTCTGTGAGCCGATCAGGATCGATCGTGTCCGCGCCGAAGACCGGGCGGACCAGCGTCAGCATCAGCAGAGCGACGATCGCGCGGCTCATCGCATGAGGAACATGACCCGCGGCGAACCCAGATCGTGGACCAGGGTCCGGATGGCTTCGGCGTCGAGTCGTGATGTCGCCTCCGCTCCCAGGCTCTGGACGAGCGGCATCGTCCCGAAGAGGCCGGGCGGCTCGCGCATGATCTCCACCCGGGCCGAACCCGTCGCCAGGCCCGCCAGTCGCTCGCTCGCCGCGATTGCGTCGTCGAGGTAGCCGATCGTGTCCACGAGGCCGCTCTCGACCGCCTGCCTGGCGGTGTATATCGACCCGTTCGCCAGGGCTCGGACCGACTCCGTGCCGCGTTCCTTGACCGCGTTCGCCCTGCCTTGCTCCACGCGACTCAGAAACGTGTCGTACGCGGCGTCGAGCATCGTCATGATCTTCTCCCGGTCCTTCTCGTTCCACGAGCGGAAGATGTCGTTGGCAACGTCCTTCTCCGGCGAACCGCTTGCGACGAGGGTGACCGGCTCCACGCCCACCTTGCTCATGAGTCCTTCCATCGTCAGGACCTGGGCGATCACACCGATCGAGCCGGTGATCGTCGTCTCTTCCGCGACCACCTCGTCGGCGTCGCAGGCCACGTAGTAGCCTCCAGAGGCGGCGATGCCCCCGAAGCTCGCGACCACGGGACGATTCGCCTTCTTGAGCCGTCCGATCTGGTACCAGATCTGATCGGAAGCGGTCACCCCGCCGCCCGGCGAATCGACGCGCAGAACCACCGCCTTGATGGACCGATCGTCGAGGATGTGCTCGACGGCGGCTCGAACGAACGTCGCCTGACTCTGGTTGATGATGCCCTCCACGGGAATCACCGCGACCCTGTTGGAGCTCGATCCGTCCCGATACTGCTGCGGCAGAATCACGGTGCCCCGGGTCGGCGCCTCCAACATCGATATCACGCCGGTGGTGACACCGACCAGGAACACGATGCCGAAGACCATCAGGCCGATCACGAAGCCCACGGCCCGCGAGAATCCACCTCGCTTGGCCACGATCTGCACGACCTGCGGTGGCAGGGGACGAGGGGGCGGCGACTTCCGGCCGGTGTTGCTGGAGACCAGCCCGCGGGGGGCGGCGGGGGGGCGGGATGATCTGAGTGACCTGAATGATCCATGGTGCGATTTCCTCGGTCTCGGCGCCAGTGGGTACGGCACGCCCTGACCAGGCTGAAGCCGCTTCGAGAAGTGAGTGCGCCGCGATCGTGATGGTAGGCCGCGACCTCCTGCTGGCGCACCGACCGGCGCAGAGGCCGGCCCCGACCGGCTCGCGGCGCTCGACCTGGTCCACCGGTATCGACGGAGGGGGATAGACTTCCGTTCATGACTCCCGCGCCGACCAATCGCGATGCCTACCTCGATCCCTATCGCGAGGCGGTCATGCGGCACGGTCCGAGCTTCGAGGCGACGCTCTGGGGAAGTCGCGAGGCTCAGCAGCTTCGCTTCGACGTGATGATCGACTTGAGCAGTGCCGAACAGGCCGGATTCGACCAGTGCTCGATCCTCGACGTCGGCTGTGGACAAGGCGATTTCGCGCAGCGACTGCTCGAGCGGCAGGTGGACTTCGCCGGCTACCTTGGCCTCGATGCGATCGAGGCGATGGTGGAATCCGCCGGGCGCCGAGCGCTCGACCCGCAACGAGGCCGCGTTCGGTTCGAGGCCGCTGATGTCGTGGCCCACCCGGCGATCCTGCGACGGGAGCCCTTCGATTACATCTGCATCTCGGGCACGCTGAACACGATGGAGGAGCCGCTCGCTCGAACGCTCGTGCAGCGCTCGTTCGAGGCGGCGGCCAAGGGCGTCATCTTCAACTTCTTGTCCGATCGGTGCCCGAAGGAAATGACGAAGCGCGATCTCTGGCCCGCCCGCCGCTTCGACACGCTCTCCTGGCTGGACTGGGCCCTGGATCTGACGAGCCGGGTCGGCTTCCGGCAGGACTACCTGGATGGTCATGACGCGACCATCATCATCGGGCGCATGATTGGGCACGGGAACAGGCACGGGAACAGGCACGGGATCAGGCACGGGAACAGGCATGACTGACTCCATCGTTCGCGCCGCCCGAGAAGACACGCAATCGCCGGCGCGGGCAGGCAACGGTCGGATCCGCGTTCCCACCCGCTCTTGATCCAGGACCAGGTTGCCTCTACGCTGCCGACGAATGGCGATCGTGGTCTTCGAACATTCGGAACTGACCGGCTCGCTGCGGCTCGGCGAGGTACTGCGGGACTTGGGTCACCGCTTGCGGGTGATCAAGCTGCATCGCGGTGACCCGCTGCCCATCGATCTGGACGACGTCGACGGCGTGATCACGTGCGGAGGCGGAAGCTCGGCGAACGACGAGCAGCTTCCATGGCTGACCGGAGAGATGGAGTACCTGCGACGCGCTGCGGAGGGTGACCTTCCGGTCGTCGGTCTCTGCCTGGGGAGCCAGATCCTCGCCCGGGCGCTGGGCGGCTCGGTGGGATCCCTCGACGGCGGAATCGAGCTGGGGTGGCATCCGGTGAAGCTCTCACCAGTGGGGCGGGAGGATCCGCTGCATGCGGGAATCGCCTGGAGCTCGTATCAGCCTCATTGGCATCGCGAAGAGGTCAACGAACTGCCGCCTGGGGCGCGCGTGCTCGCTTCCTCGGAGCGATGCAAGATCCAAACCTGGTCGCTGGGGCTGCGGACGTACGGTTTCCAGTACCACCCGGAGATTCGAGAGGACTCGCTCGACGTCTGGGCGGAGGACGAACCGGCCGCGATGCGCGAGGCCGGAGTTACCGTGGACCAGCTCCGTCAGCAGACCGCCAGGCATTACCCGACTTGCGAGAGGCTCTCCAGCCGGCTGTTCGAGGCCATCGCCATGCTGCTGATGCCCGTCGACCGGCGCTATCAGGGCTTGGCGAAGGACGTGCACCACTGAGCAGGTCTGGGTTCTTGACTGGGTATTCGTCCCTCTTCAGCCGTGACATCCGCCGCACCAACCATGACCGTCGAGGAAGCGAGATCGCTCATGCGGGAGTGGACCGCGAGCGAGGCGCTGCGGGTTCACATGGAGGCCGTGGCGGCGTGCATGGGCGCCTACGCCCAGGTGCTGGAGCCGGAGCAGGAGGAACGCTGGGTCATCGCGGGTCTCCTCCACGACTTTGACTACGAGAAGCATCCGACAGCCAAAGAGCATCCGTTCATCGGCGTCGAACATCTCCGCCAGCGGGGGGACGTGGACGACGAGATCCTGGACGCGATCCTCGGCCATGCGGAGTACAGCGGCGTCGCTCGTTCCAGCTCGATGGCCCGGGCGCTCTTCGCCGTGGACGAGCTTGCCGGCTTCATCGTCGCCTGCAGCAAGGTGCGGCCCGACGGCATCGCCGACCTGCCGGTGAAGTCAGTGCGCAAGAAGCTGAAGGACAAGGCTTTCGCAGCCGCGGTCAGCCGGACGGACATCGAGCGCGGCATCGAGGAACTCGGTGTCGATCCAACCGACCACATGCAGCGCTGCATCGACGCCATCCGCGACGAGTCCGCGCGCCTGGGGCTGTGAGAGAGACAGAGAAGGAGTCACCTCTCCCTACCGGGTGAGGGAGGACTGCGTCGACCGTCGGCTGCGCGGTCGCTGGTTTACCGACGCGCGACGGCGTCGCTGCGATTTCTCTGTTGATCAATCGCAAAGAAAGAACAAAAGAAGGAGCGCGCCGGTTGCCGACGCGCGACGTGGAATCGCCCTCACCTGGCCCGTCCTCGCGAGCAGGCGCGGGGACGAGCCGTCCTCTCCCAGGAGGGAGAGGAGGCGCTCTCTCTCTGCATCACGGTCGCGTGTTCGCGTCGGTCGGATTGGCGATCTTGATCCGCGCGTCGGCGACGCGGTAGCCCTTCCCCGGTTCCAGCGCGAAGACCGGGTTGAGGTCGAGCTCCTTGATCGCCGGTACCGACTCGACGAGCAGCGAGACGCGCAGGACGGCCTCCTCGAGCGATACGACGTCGGCGGCGGGATGGCCGCGATAGCCCTCCAGCAGCCGGTAGCCGCGGATGCCGTGAACCATCTCCCGCGCGTCGCGATCGGTGAGTGGCGTTACCCGGAAGACGACGTCGCGGAGGATCTCGACATGGATCCCGCCGAGGCCGAAGGCGACCACCGGTCCGAAGACGGGATCGCTGTTGACGCCGATCATCACCTCCGTGGCATCGCCCAGCATCGGCTGGACGAGCACCCCTTCCATGCCCTCGAGATCGCCCTGCGTCTTGCGCACGCGCTGTGCGATGCGCTCGTACGCCTGGCGCACGGCCTCGTCGTTGTCGAGATCGAGCACAACGCCGCCGATCTCCGTCTTGTGCGAGATGGCGGTGGACGCGAGCTTCACGGCTACCGGGTAGCCGATCTGTCCGGCAACCACGACGGCCTCCTGCGCGGAGCGGGCCACCCCGCCTCGTGCCAGCCGCAGGCCTGCGGCCTCGAGCAGGAGGCGCGACTCCCGGGCGGACAGCCAGCCGGGGCCGCGCTGCGTCAGCGCCTCATGGCAGACGCGGCGGGCCTGCTCCAGGTCCTGGTCCTCGAAGACCGGGAAGACGCCCGGATCGGACGCCCGCCACTCCGCATAATCGGCCAGGAGGCTGAGGATCCGGCCCGCCTGCTCGGGAAAGGTGAGCAGCGGAATTCGCTCTCGCTCCCCGGCGCAGCTCGCGCTACCCGTCTCGACGCCCTCGCCGACGATGCTTGCGATCACCGGCTTCTGCTCGGCGCCGCGATCGCGGGCCGCGGCGGTCGCGTCGATCACGGCGCGGCGGATGTCCTCGACGGCCACAGTGCCGATCGGCGTGTAGATGACGACCAGCGCATCCGCCTCGGGAGCGGCCAGCACGCACTCGACCGCTCGCCGGTATTCGGCGGGTCCCGCCGACGCGATCATGTCGACGGGATTGCCCGTTGCCGCCGCCGCCGGCAGGAACTCCCGCAGCGCCGCCTGCGTTGCGTCGGAGAGCGGCGCCACCTCCAGGCCGTGCCCCACCAGGGCGTCGACGCACAGGATGGCGGGACCACCGGAGTTGGTGACGACCGCGACCCGCCGTCCCTGCGGTAGCGGCTGCTCGCTGAGGACCCGGGCGATGCCGAACATCTCCTCCAGCGAGCCTGCCCTGACGATGCCCGTCTGCCGGAAGAGCCCCTCGACCGCGACGTCGGTCGAGGCCAGCGCCGCGGTGTGCGAGCTCGCCGCCCGGCTGCCCGCCTCGGTGCGCCCGCCTTGACCGCGATCACCGGCTTGCGCCGCGCTACGCGGCGGGCGATGCGCGCGAACCGGGCAGGGTTGCCGAAGGACTCGAGGTAGAGGAGCACGGCCGAGATCGATTCGTCCTCCTCCCAGTACTCGAGCAGGTCGTTGGCGGAGACGTCAGCCTTGTTGCCGATGCTCACGAAGGCCGAGAACCCGAGTTCCAGTCGCGCGGCGAGCGCGATGATCGCGACACCCAGCGCCCCGCTCTGCGAGCAGAGTGCAAGGTGACCGACCGGGGGCATGTCGGGCGCGAAGGAGGCGTTCAGCGAGACCGCGGGGTCGGTGTGCATGAGGCCAAGGCAGTTCGGGCCGACCATGCGCATGTCGTGCCGGCGCACCTGCTCGAGCAGCAGCTGCTGCCGCTCACGGCCCTCGGCCCCGGTCTCGGCGAAGCCCGCGGTGACGACGACGAGCGCCTTGACGCCAGCGCCGGCGCAATCCTCGATGACCTCGGCAACGGCAGACGCCGGCACCGCGATGACCGCCAGATCCACGGGTCCACCGATCGCCGCCATCGACGGATAGGCCTTCACCGCGTGCACGGACGTCGCCTTCGGGTTGACTGGATAGACCGGACCGGTGAACTCGCCGCGCAGCAGCGATCGGAGGATGCGGTGTCCGACGGCGCGGGGATCACGGGAGGCGCCCACGACGGCGACCGACCGGGGATGAAGCAGCGGCCGAAGCGACGCCGCGGTGAAGACGCGTCCCTGCAGGCGGTCCGGGTCCTCGGCCAGCGCCGGCGATCGGGCGTTCAGCCGCATGCGCACGTAATCGCCTTGCGGCTGCTGCTCGAACTCGAAGCCGCTTCGCTGAAGCAGGGCGATGATCGAGCTGTTGTCCTTGTGCGCTACACCGATGAGCACGCCGACGCCGCGCTGGACCGCAAGCCGGGCCAGGCGCTCCAGCAGAAGGCTCGCCAGGCCCTTGCCGCGCAGCGACGGATCCACCGCCAGAGCGATGGACGCCTCGCCATGCTCGGGGTGGAAGCGCAGCCCGGCGAAGGCGAGCACCGCGTCGGAGCGAGCGTCGCGCGCGAAGTACCCTTCCGCGCCGCCGGATCGGCCCAGGTCGGAGAGGAAGTCCGCCAGGTCATCGCTCTCGACGTCGAGGCTCGTGAACACCTCGCGCCGCTCCGCCTCCGGCAGCCGACTGAGAAGCCTGGCTGCCCGCGCGGAGTCCTCGGGAAGCGATCGCCAGAGCGTTGCCCGCGAGCCGTCGCTGAGCACGAGCAAGCCGATCTGCGGCGCGTTGGGGGATTCGGGCGGAAGGAAGGTGGGGCGGACGTTCGGCCGCGCTGCGCTTCCGGCTCGTGTGGGTTCATGAGCGCTCCAGCGGGTCGTGACGGTTCCGGTCAGCTTACAGGCGTCAGCGTGGATTCTTGATTCCCCGTCACCCTTTTCTCGCTTCGGGAGAGGTCGGCGAGCGTAGCGAGCCGGGTGAGGGAGGACTGCGTCGACCGTCGGCTGCGCGGTCGCCGGCTTACCGACGCGCCCCGGCGTCGCTGCGCTGGCGTCTCCGTTGATCAAGCGCAAGAGAGAATGAGAAGAGGGGTTGCGCCGGTTGCCGACGCGGGACGTGGAATCGCCCTCACCTGGCCCGTCCCCGCGAGCGGGCGCGGGGACGAGCCGTCCTCTCCCGGAGGAAGAGGATTTTTGGTCGTTCGTCACTTACTGCTTCTGCGCGACCCGCGTGCGGTTCTTGGCAGTAACCGACACGATCGCCGGTGGCAAGGGCGCCCGGCTTCGGTCCAGCAACGATCGGATGGTTCGCGCGATGCTCTTGGAATCCAGACCGGCCTCCTCGAGCTGATCGCTGCGCGAGCCCTGGTAGATCCAGCGGCAGGGGATGGCCAGCCGCGACAGGAGTCGCGTGTCGAGACCTCGCTCGTGGCACGCTTCAAGGACGCACGAGCCGAACCCTCCTTCGATTCCGTGGTCCTCGACCGTCAGCACGGAATGTTGCGGCGCAAGAGATCCGCGACCAGCTCGATGTCGACCGGCTTGGCGAACCGGGCGTCGTAGACGTTGATCTTGTACTCGCCGTTCGAGGTGATCGACCGCGTCCATCGCCTCGATGGCCATGATCGCCGTACGCCAGGATGGCCGCGTCGGGCGCACCGTGCACCAGGAGGGGGCGGGCCTTGCCCAGCTCGAACGGCGGGCACGCCTCGTTCGCGAAGCGCTCGCTCACGTTGCTCGCGCGGGTAGCGGACCGCGCTGAGGCCCCGGTCGTATTCGCGCATGAACTCCAGCGCGGCCCGCAGGCTCGGCTCGTCCATCGCCGCGAGGAGCACCGCATCCGGGAAGATCCGCAGGATGCTGATGTCGCAGAAGCCGTGGTGCACCGCGCCGTCGCCGCCGACCAGCCCGGCTCGGTCGAGGCACAGGCGCACGGCCAGACCCTGCAGGGCGACCTCCTGGAACACCTGGTCGAACGCCCGCTGCAGGAACGTCGAGTAGACCGCGAAGAACGGCTTCCAGCCGGTCTTGGCGAGACCCGCCATCATGTCCATGGCGTGCGACTCGCAGATGCCGGTGTCCCAGCTGCGATCGGGGAATCGCGGCAGCACCTTGGCTCAGGCCGGTGCCGTCGGGCATCGCGGCGGTGCACGTGACGACCTGCTCGTCCCGCTCCATCAGGTCGATCATCGCGTCGGCGAAGGCGCGTGGTGAAGCTCCGCCCGCCCGACTTCAGCTCGACCCGGCAGCCCTCGACCTTGAACGGCTTGGGCGAGTGGAACGTCGTGGCGTCGCCCTCGGCGAAGTCGTAGCCCTTGCCCTTGACCGTGTGCACGTGCAGCACCATCGGGCGGTCGAAGTCCTTCACCTCGACGAGCATGTCGATCAAGGTCGGAAGGTCGTGCCCGTCGACCGGGCCGACGGTGAGCAGGCCGAACTTCTCGAACCAGGTGTCCTCCGCGATCGCGTCCTTGGCGATCTCGCCCAGGCGGTGATACATCTCGCCGATGATCGAGCCGCCGGGCAGGTGGGACACGACGTCCTTCGCCGCCCGCTTGACCTGCTGGTAGGCGCGGTTCACGCGAACGCGATCGAAGTAGGAGGCCACGGCGCCCTGGGGCTTGGCGATCGACATGCCGTTGTCGTTGAGCACGACCAGGAACTGGCGCTTGAGCGTGCCGGCGTTGTTCAGTCCCTCCATCGCCACGCCGTTGACGATGCTCGCGTCGCCGACGAGCGCGACCACGCGACGGCCGTCGGGATTCGTCTCGGGATCGAACGCCTCGCCGTTGAGCAGATCGCCGCGGGCCATGCCGACGGCCGTCGAGATGGCGGTGCCGGCGTGTCCGACCGCGAAGAGGTCGTAGTCGGATTCGCGGGGATCGGGGAAGCCGGCCATGCCGCCCCGCTGGCGCAGCCGGTCGAGCATCGGCAGGCGGCCGGTGAGCAGCTTGTGCGGATAGCACTGGTGGCCGACGTCGAAGAGCAGCCGGTCGTGGCCGAAGTCGAAGACGTAGTGCAGGGCGATCGTCAGCTCGACCACGCCCAGGTTGGGGGCGAAGTGCCCGCCGGACTTCATGATCTGCCGGCAGATCGCGTGGCGAATCTCCGCCGCCAGGTCCGGCAGCTGATCGATCGACAGGCGCTTGAGATCGGCGGGAGAGCCGATGGTGGGGAGGAGCTTGAGTTGCATGGCAGCACATCCCTTTGTCTTGCAGGATCCACGGATCCCTCAGTGAGCCGGCCCGACCTCGACTAGAGCCTAGCGCGTTCGTACCGCCAGGTAATCGCAGACGTCACGGAGCCGCTGGGCGGGCTTGCCCAGGGGCTGGAGGGCGTCATGCGCCTGACGGCAGAGTCGACCAACCTCCTGTCGGGAGGGCTCGAGCCCCAGAAGTCCCGGGAACGTGAGCTTCCCGGCCGACTCGTCCTTACCTGTCGCTTTCCCGATGTGTTCGGTGGATTGGGTGACATCCAGCAGATCGTCGACGATCTGGAACATGAGGCCAATGGCCTCTCCGTAGGCGGTCAGCGCATCCAGGTGATCCGCCGTGGCACCGCCGCAGATCCCCCCCATGCGGCAAGCGCATCGAAGCAGGGCCGCCGTCTTCATGTGGTGGATCAAACGGAGGCGACCTTCATCGCTGAGTTCTGGAGGAAAACCGCCCAGTGTGTCGTAGACCTGGCCGCCGATCATCAAAGCGGTGTCGGAAGTCAGCTCCTGGACGAGACGGAGCCGATGCTCGGGCCGGAGCTGAGCAGCGCCGGCGAGCAGATCGAAGGCCATTGGAAGCATGGCGTCGCCGGCGAGGATGGCCATCGCCTCTCCGGCCTTGACGTGCAGCGTCGGACGTGCCGCGACGCAAGTCGTCATCGTCCATCGCCGGCAGGTCGTCGTGCACGAGGCTGAAGCAGTGGACCAGCTCGATGGCGACCGCGGCTGGGAGCGCGTCTTCCTCGGTCCCTCCGACGGCGTCGCAGCTCAGCAGGCACAGGGACGGTCGCAGGCGCTTTCCCCCGCCGAGCACGCCGTAGGCAATCGCTCCGCCGAGGGATGGCGGCAGGTCGAACCGCCGGCCCGCGGCGTCGAGCTCCGCGGACAGGGCTGCGTCCACCCGGATCGCCGAATCGCGCAAGGCGGCAAGGGCCGATGCCGCCCGCTCCCGACTTTCAGCTCCCACAAGCTCTGGTGCGACGCTCGAGTGCATGATGGGGATTGTATCGGCAAACCACGACTTCTGCGGTCACTCTGCGAGCGATCGCGGCCCGCCGTAGGGCGAGGGCCATGGCTTCTGCTCACCAACGCGAACCACGCCATGATCGTCGCCCCGCCGCCGCTTCGATTGCACCGTGTGAGCACGCGCGTGGGAACGGGCGGACCGCATCGGGCGGGCGGTACGCAGAGAGCTATCATGAGGGACTCTGATCCGAGACCCCTTGCAATGATGAGCCTGCTCATTCTGACCACCGGAACCGGCGGTGCGGAGGCCGGGCTGATCGACCAGGTGGCTCTGCTCATCCATCGCGGCGGGATGATCATGGTGCCGCTCTTGGCCCTGAGCATCGTCAGCCTCGCGTTGATCTTCGAACGCTCCTGGTTTTGGCTGGCGGTGAACGGTTCCGGCGGGGTTCGTCGGCTTGGCCGGCTGAACGAAGCCCTGCGGGCAGGGGACCGCGAACGCGCCCTTGCCCTGATCGCCAAGGATCGATCCCCGTACGGAGAGGTGGCGCGTCGCCTGATCAACGTCCAGGCGACCGACGCCGTGGCCCTCGAGGCCGTGGAAGCGATGCGACCGAAGCTGGATCGATTCATGGTCACGCTGTCCACGACCATCACCGCGGCACCCCTGCTGGGGATCCTGGGCACGGTCATCGGCATCATTCAGTCGTTCAATCTGTTGGGGCAGCAGAGCACGTTGACCGATCCGCGGGCGGTTTCGGTCGGCATCGCCCAGGCGCTGCTGACGACCGCACTTGGGCTTGTGGTGGCGCTCATCACGCTGTTTCCCTACATGATCTTTCGCGGCCAGGCGGAGCGGGCCATGGGTCATCTGGAATCGGTCATCGCGTCGGCCCAACAAGGGCTGCCGTTTACGGACGGTGAGCCCCGTCGGGAGATGGCGAGCGAGGTGACCCGCCCGGCGAGCCGACCAATCGAAGCGAGAGCGAGGAGCAAGGTGAGATGAGACGATCAACCGGGTCAGGCGTATTTCACTCCGCCGCGCGGCGCTCTCCCGCATGGCCCGCATGGCTGGCCGGCAGCGTGCTGGTGCTTCTGACCGCGCCGACCCGAGCCGAGGATGACGGCTCGCCACGCGCGCCACTGTCGTCCTACTTGCGGGTGGTCGAGGACGCCAACCAGCGGGTGGCCCTGGAAGTCGCGACGCGGCGATTCGTCCCCGCTGACGGCCGCGGGCCCGAGGTCGCCCTGGTCGCCGTCGCTCATCTCGGCGAGGCGGCCTTCTACGAGAAGCTGCAGGATCGCCTCGACGGTTTCGACGTCGTGCTCTACGAGTCGGTCCTTCCCGCCGGAGCCGCGGGTGCCGAGGGAGAGAGCGACGAGACGCGAATCGACAGCACGCGTGCCGCCATGTCGTTCGTGGCCAGCCTGGTCGAGCTCTATCGCCGGCAGCATGGCGCCTATCCGGCTGATCTGCAGGCGCTGACTGCCTACGTTGCCGACCTCGATCAACGGCTTGCCGGATGGAACGAAGCGGCCTCTCGGGACGCCTGGAGTCGACCGATCCAATACGCCGTCCAGGCTCCAGCACCCGAGCAGGAATCGCTCGAACAGCCGGCCGGCGAGGGACGCTTCACCCTCATCAGCTTGGGCGCCGACGGCGAACTGGGCGGAATCGGAGTGGCGGGTGATCTGATCGTCACCTCCGACGATCGCATCGAGCCCTTCCAGCGCGCAAGCGAAGACAACCTGCAGGCGCAGCTTGCGCAGGCCCTCGACCTCGCCTTCCAGCTGGAGGCAATCGACTACCAGCAGCCCAATTGGAGATGCAGCGATCTGGCCATGGATCAGCTGAACCGCGCGCTGCGGGCGCGGGGCATTGACTTCATCGGCTTCTCGAGCACGCTGGCCGGATCATCGATGCCGGCGCAGGTCATCAAGATGATCCTGCGATTCACCCGCTGGGCCGATGCGTTCCTCGGTGGTGCGATTGCCGACACGTTGAAGGTGGCCATGATCGAAATGCTCGGAGACGACGTCATCATGCAGCAATCGCTCGAGCAGATGGGGGAGGGCTTCTCCGAAGTCATCGTCGATTTGCGGAACAGCAAGACGATCGAGGACTTGCGGCAGATCATCAAAGAGGAGCCCGAGATCGGCAGCGTGGCGATCTTCTACGGTGCAGCTCACATGCCCGACTTCGAGCAGCAGCTTGCGGAGAAGCTTGGTTATCGTCCCCTTCTTGCCTCGGCAACGGATCCGACGATCAGCGCCGCTCCCGAGTGGCTGAAGGCCATCGAGGTCGATCTCACCAGCAGCGCGATCTCCGCCAGCGAGCTGCAGCAAATGCGGGTGATGATCCGCCGCGCTCTGAAGCAGCAGTTTCCCCGCCGCCGTTAGACGAAGATTGCTACGGCGTGTGCGTGTAGTCCTCGGAATCGGCCGAATCGATCCACTTACGCTGATCGATGAGGGCACCGGGGCTCTCATTGCCGACGTGGCCGTCGGCGAAGAGCACGGCGGCCTGCTTCGTGTAGCGACCGATCGGCGCCGGCTCGGCCTCGAAGATCTCGATCGTGTACGGGTCGCCCCCGGTGCGGGCGGCGATCTGGCCGCCGCTGGAGCCCTGCGATCCAGCGAGCCCCCAGACCGTTTCTCCCGCGAGAATCGAGGGGCACACGTAATGGGATCCCGGGATATCGTCCGGCACCGTCTTGTACGTGCCCGGATCGCGAAGCGCGGAGGAGCAAAAAGTGACCAGCTCCTCTGAGCGGCGGATGGTGCCGATGCTGCGAATGGTCACGTTCCGTGACTTTCCGGTGACCAGGTCGACCGCGTATCGCGGCCGAGGGACCTGACCGGAGCCTGCGGTCGACATCTCCCACCAGCCGCCCACGTAGAAGCTGTTGTAGCCGAAGGCGGGCGTGAGCGAGAACTCCTCGGCCTCGGCGATCGTCGTGAGCATGGAGCCGTCGACCTCATCGTGGTAGCCATGCAGCACCGAATGGAGGGAGTCGAGATAGGGGAGAATTCGCCACGTCCAGGGACCCGCGATGTTGGGTTCGCCGGCGTTGTAACTCGGGGCGGGGGGAATCGTGGAGCGATCTGGGTAGTCGTAGGACACCTTCCACCGTTCCTGGACGTCTGGCTCCAGGTAGCCGGGGAGCGCGGCGCCCTTGTTGCTGTTGCTGTAGATCATCCACGACTGGCCGAGCTGCCGTAGGTTGTTGAGCTCCTGCGACTTGTGCGAGCGTCGCTTGACGCCGTTCAGCGCCGGCAGCAGAAGGCCCATCAGCAGGGCCATCACGCCGATCACGACGAGCAGCTCGACGATGGTAAAGCCCCGTTTCCCCCCGCGTGAACCTGCCATGTTTCGCTCCTTGGCGGCGTCGATCGACTAGCAACTATACCACCGGGGTTCCCGCCGAAGAACGCAAAACCCGTGGCCGTAGGGATTTGCGGACGGTGAAGAGATCAATTCGACGCCCACGATGGGGTGGCTGAGCACGATCATCCCGCCCTGCTAGGGCGTTCCGGGGGTCTGACCGCCGATCGATATCTGTTCGACGCGCCCCGCGGCGATCTTCGCCCGGCCGCTGCCCAGCTCGCCGATGGGATCCGGCGGGACGATCTCGACCTTCTTCTCGCCGAGCTTCGCCTCGCCGCGCCTCACCCGCTCCTGGAACTTCCGGCACTCCTCCAGCAGCCGGTCGAGGATCTCCTCCTCCGGCACGTTGGCGACGCGCTCGCCCTGCACGTAGATGATGCCGCGCCGATCGCCGGCGAAGACGGCGACGTCGGCCCCTTCGGCCTCGCCCGGGCCGTTCACGATGCAGCCCATGACCGCCACCTTGATCGGCAGGTCGATCTCCTGCGCCAGCGTCTCCTGCGACCTCCTGCACCAGCGTGAACAGGTCGACCTGGATCCGGCCGCAGGTCGGGCACGCGATCAGCTCGGCGCCGCGGCGCTCGCGCAGGCCGAGGCAGTACAGCATCTCCAGGCCGTCCTCGACCTCGAGCACCGGATCGCTGGCGTAGCTGATCCGGATGGTGTCGCCGATGCCGTTGGCGAGCAGCGTCCCGAGCGCCACGACGCTGCGGATGGTGCCGGTCTCCTTCGGCCCGGCGTGGGTCACGCCCAGGTGCAGCGGGTAGTCGAACCGGCTGGCGATCTCCGTGTAGACGTCGATCACGAGGGTCGCGTCCATCGACTTGGCGCTGATCACGACGTCGTGGAAGTCCTGCGCTTCGAAGATCTCGAGGTACTCCTCGAGCTTCGCGATCATGATGGCGAGGAGGTGGCCGTGCCGGTGGTCGGAGAAGAACTTGCCGAGCTCCTCCATGCGCTTCTGCTTGTCCCGGCGCTCGACGATCGAGCCCTCGTTGACGCCGACGCGGATGGGGATGCCCGCGTCCCGGCACGCGTCGATCACGGCGTTGACCTGCTCGCGATCGGTGATGTTGCCGGGGTTGAGCCGGATCTTGTGGACGCCCGCCTCGACCGCCTCGAGGGCCCGCTGGTAGTGGAAGTGCACGTCGGCGACGATCGGCACGCGGGTCTGGTCGAGGATCTCCGGCAGGGCCGCGGTGTCCTTGCGCTCGGGCACCGCCACGCGGACGATGTCCGCCCCGGCGGCGGCGAGCCGGTTGATCTCGGCGACGCACGCGTCGACGTCGTAGGTGTAGCCGGCGGTCATCGTCTGGACGGACACCGGCGCGTCGCCGCCGATGCGGACGATTCCGGTGCGCTCGTCGCCGACGGAGACAGAACGGGTCGTGTCGCGATGGGCCATTGGTGCGGATTGTAGGGAGAGGGCAGGATCCGGCCAACTGGCCCGAGCGCGGTCGCGCGCGGAGTGACCTCGCGAGTTCGGGAGATCGCGATCGAGATGGTCCTCCGGACGACTTCGAGCCCGGCGCGGGGGAATTCGGCGACCTCGACGGGTCTAGCGGTTATTCCTCGTGTAGCTGGTTCCCGTGTCCGATAGCCGGCAAACCAGACAGGCGTGGTTCATCCCCGCGGCGATTCGAGACGACTCCAAGCTTCTCTGCGCGAAGGATGCGGGAAGGGCATGGGGTGAACGAGCCGCGGCAGAATTTCAACCTCGTGCGCCTCACCGACCAGCAGCGAGAGGCGCTCTTTCGCCGGCTGGAGGGCGTGAGCTCCGCCGCCGAGACTGAGCGTCCAAGCCACAAGAATCGCAGGGGCGAGCAGCGCTGGCCGTACCGGCAGCACGATGTGGTCGTGACCATCGAGCATCCAGGACGGAGCATGTCCCGCTTCACGGTCCTGACGCGGAACCTCTCCGCCAACGGCATGTCCTTCATCCATGGCGGTTACATCCACCCGACCACCCACTGCCGATTCATGCTGCAGCTCGCCGGAGGCGGAGAGCAGGTGGTCGCGGGAAGAGCGGTGGGTTGCCGGCACATCGAGGGCGTGCTGCACGAGGTGCGGGTGAAGTTCGATCAGACCGTGGATCCGACCATCTTCCTCGGTCGAGACCGGTGGCTGGAGGCCATGCCCGACGCCGCAGATCTCAAGGGATCGCTGCTGTACGTCGCGGCGTCGGACATCGAAGCCAATCTCATGACTCATCAACTCGAATCGACGGGCGTCACCCTCATGCGGGTCAGGTCGATGGACGAAGCGCTGAAGGCGTGCCGAGAGGCCAGGTTCGACATCGCGGTCATCGAGATGACGCTGGCCGACGAGGGTGAGATCAAGAGCATCGAGCGGCTTCGAAAGGCTGAGTTCGCCGGTCCCGTCCTGGTAATCACGGCCGAGACGAATCAAGTGCGGCGGGACCTGGCCACCGCCGCGGGAGCCGGTCAGGTTCTCATACGACCGTTCCGGGCCGAGCAGCTCCATACGCAGCTTCAGCAGCTCCTCCGGGATCACGGCTCACTGCCCAGCGAGGACATCATCTACAGCACGATCGCCGGGAAGGAGGGACTGGTGGAGATGCTTCTGCAGTTCATCGAGCACGCGAACAAGGTGGCGGCACAGCTGGAGTCCGCGCTGAACGAGCAGAACATCGACCAGGCCCGCCTGGCCTGCGTCAAACTCAAGGGTTCGGCGGCCGGGTACGGCTACGAGATCCTCGGTGAGGCGGCGGCGCAGTGCGCTGGCCGCCATCGACGAACACATGGCACTCGACCAGTGCGTCGAGCAGCTCGGCGCCCTGGCCAGCATGTGCCGCCGTCTCGCCCTCAGCCAGGGGACAGCGCGCTCGAGCGAGTGACCTTCGGCATGAGCCTGCGCGACGGCGAACCCATCGGTCGACCGGCGATCAGCGGTAGACATGGCTCGGCCCAGACCCTGCGCTTCCGGAGGGGGACCAGTCATCGGACACGGTAGCGCGTGCGCGACCAGAACAGGCCGCTCGTGATCCGCGGCTCTCCGTTGCCCTCCGCGGTAAGCTGGTGCGCAGCTTCGAGCAGCGCATCGGCACACGGTCTTCGGCGAGGATCGACAATGGACAATGCGGGCTCCGGTGGTCTGGTCGGCACTCGGCTGTCGGCGATGATGTTCCTCCAGTACGCGGTGTGGGGCGTCTGGCTCCTCGTGCTCCCGAATTACCTGCTCGCATCTCCTGAGCAAGGAGGGCTTGGCTTCTCGGGTGGTCAGATCGGCTGGATCCTCGGCCTGGCCGGGGCCATCGGGGCGGTGGCCGCTCCGTTCATCGCTGGTCAGGTCGCGGATCGATACCTGAACGCCGAACGCGGCGCTGGCGCTCCTGCTCATCGGCGGCGGCATCGTCAAGATCGTCACGGCGTTCGTGCATAGCTTCCCGATCTTCCTCGTGCTCTCAATTCTGTACTCGGTGCTGTACATGCCCACGCTCTCGCTGACGAACAGCATCGCGATGCAGAATGTCGACGATCCCGAGCGACGCTTCCCGGTCATCCGATCACTGGGCACGTTGGGATGGATCGTCGCTTCGTCGCTCTTTCCCTTGCTGTGGCTGAGCGCGGTGACGGCCTCCGGCGAACTCGACACGGTGGAGAACACCCGAAGGGTGGCGGATGCGCTCGATCGTCTCCGGCGCTCTGGGGATTCTCTACGCGCTGTTCGCGCTCGTCTGCCTGCCGCGCACGCCGCCCCAGCCCGATCAGGCGCATCCCCTGGCCTGGGCCCGCGCGTTCGCGCTGCTCAAGAGCCCCGGCATGCTGGTGATCACGCTCGTGGGACTGCCCATCGCCATGATTCACACGGCGTACTTCTTCCGGGTCAATCCCTTTCTCACGGATGCGGTCGACATTCCGCTGAAGTGGACCGGGCTCATCCTCTCGCTCGGCCAGTGGAGCGAACTCGTCTTCCTGGCCCTGCTGGCGCTCTTCATCAAGCGGCTCGGCTACAAGTGGGTCCTCGCGCTGGGCGGTCTGGCCTACGTCCTTCGCTTCGCCATCTTCGCCTCGACCGACTCGGTACCTCTGATCGCCGTGGCCCAGGGGCTGCACGGGTTGTGCTACGGTTGCTTCTTCGCCGGTTCGTACATCTACGTGGACCGGATCGCGCCGCCGGACATCCGCCATTCCGCGCAGACGGCGTTCGGCATCATCATGCTCGGCCTGGGACCGATTCTTGCAGGCTTCTACAACCAGATCTTCGACCGCTTCCAGATCGACGGCGCAAGACTACGTGCCGTTCTGGTGGACACAGGCCGGTGTGGCGCTCTTGTCCACGCTCGTGCTGATCGCATTCTTCAAGCCCGGTGTCCGCGGCGTCGATGCCTTGGAGATCGGCGAAGGGCAAGCCGCCGCATCGGAAGCGCCGATGTGAGGCGCGGCCACGCGTGGTGACTTCTGCTAAAGAGACTAAACCGTCACCAGCTGTTCCAGCAGACGCTGCATGCCGCCCTTGCCGAAGAGCTCGCTCTGTCCGCGGATGCCCAGCGGTGAGATCATGCCGTAGCCGATCGCTACGTTCATGAGCAACCAGGAGAGCACCGCGGGGTCCTGGTCGTCTCGCACGGCGCCCAGCGCCTGGAGTTCTTCCAGCTCCTCGGTGATGAACTCGTGCAATCGGCCGAAGTGCTTGCGCAGCGGCTTGACCACCGTGGAATCAGCTTCCACTTCGGTCATCGCCTGGAAGATGACGCGGTAGATGCCCTTGCCTCTGGCATGGGTCGCTGGATTGCTGGCCAGCAGAATTGCGAGTCGCTTGCTCGGATCTTCGACACCGTCGAGGGCCTGCTTCCACGTCTCCAACACCTCCCGGCCCACTTCGTCGATGAGGGTGACGAAGAGATCCAGCTTGTTGTCGAAGTGGCGGTAGAGAATCGGCTCCGTGATTCCTGCCGCTTCGGCAAGCCGAGCCGTGGTCGTGCCGCGATAGCCATGCTTCGCAAAGAGATCCGCTGCGACCTCCAGCAACTGGCGTCGCCGGTCCTGAGCTCGCATCCTCGCCATGAAAGGACTCTCCTCTACCCGGAAGACGCCCTCCAGCTTTGATCGTAGCGTGTGGTCACCCGAGGCACAGGTGATTTCCCCCGATTGCCGAGAATTCGCCTAGCGCAATGCCTTACCCGCAATCACGCCGCTTCCGTCTTGTGCGCCGCTGCCTCTGGGTGGATGGTCAGCTGCTGGACCCCGCCCGGAATGATCAGATCGACCACGGGAGTCCCTTCGGGAATGACCTTGCCGTCAAGGGTGTGCAATACGACCTGCGGATGCTCGCGCTCGTGCGCCTCGAGCTCCGCGAGCAGCGCCTTCTGCTTCTGCTCCTCGACCTTGGACCAGGCAAGACGGCCTCGACACTTCGGGAACTTGGAGCAGCCGAGCCACGGACCGCGCTTCCCGCGACGGAAGTAGAGCGGCGAGTCGCACTTCTCGCAGAGCAGATCAGTGAGCACCGGCGGCTGGGCCGGGATACTTGATTTGCTCTTTCTTGTCGAGGTTGACGACGAAGTCGACGTCGGGGTAATTCACCGACGCGATGAACTTGCCGAAGCGGCCGGTGCGCAGAATCATCGGCGAGCCGTCGATGGGGCAGGCGAGATTGACCTGCTCCGGCAGCATCGGTCGTCCTTCGCGATCGATCGGCGCCGCGTAGTCGCAGTCCGGGTAGGAACCGCAGGACAGGAAGCGACCGTTCTTGCCGAAGCGGTACACCGTGGGGCTGCCGCACTTCGGGCACTGGTACGGCGCCGGCTGGGTCTCGGCCTTGGCGTGGCCCATCGTCTCGTGCGCGTGCTCGAGCGACTCGGAGAAGGGGCCGTAGAAACTGGCCAGCATCTCCCTCCAGTTCGTGTGTTTCGCCTCGATCTTGTCGAGCTCCTCTTCCATTCGCCGCGTGTAGCCGAGATCCATGAGCTGGGGGAAGCCCTCGATGAGCTTGTCGGTCACGACCTCGCCGAGGTCGGTCGCGTAGAAGCGACGATCGACCTGCTCGACGTAGTTGCGGTTCTGAATCACCTGGATGATCGGGGCGTAGGTCGACGGTCGGCCGATGCCCTCGGTCTCGAGGGTCTTGACCAGCGACGCCTCGCTGTAGCGCGGCGGCGGGCTCGTGAACACCTGCTCCGTCGAGAGATCGAAGGGCGCAAGCTCCTGAGTCTCGACGGACTTCCGGCAGCGTCTGCTCATCGCTGGACGTCGGCACGCCGGTGACGCGGTAGAACCCGTCGAAGACCAGCACGCGGCCGCTGGCTCGGAACACCGCGCCGGTGTCCCGGTCGGAGCGCTCGAGCAGGACACTCGTCGAGTCCCACTGCGCGGGAGTCATCTGGCAGGCGACGAACCGGCGCCAGATCAGGCGGTAGAGCTTCGCCTGGTCATCGGTCAGCGCAGAAGCGATTCGATCGGGGTGTCGACTCACATCGGTGGGACGGATCGCCTCGTGCGCTTCCTGCGCCGACTTGTTGGATGAAGCGTACACAGCGGCTTCGCCGGCAGGTAGTCGTCGCCGAAGGACTTGTCGATGAACTCGCGAGCGGTGTCGAGCGCTTCCCCGGAGAGATGCGTCGAGTCGGTTCGCATGTAGGTGATGAGGCCGACCTGTCCCTCGCCGGGCACGTCGACGCCTTCGTACAGGCTCTGCGCCGCTCGCATCGTGCGGTCCGTCGAGAAGCCGAGAGCGGTCGAGGCGGCCATCTGCAGGGTCGAGGTGATGAAGGGGGCCGGCGGGCGCGACGTCGTGCGCTTGGTCTCCACCGACTTGACGCGGTAGCGGGTCGCCGGATCGATCGATGCCTCGACCGTGCGGACGAATCGAGCCGGTCCCTTGCCCCGGTCGTTCTCGATGGTGTTGATCCGAACCTGTTGCAGTCCGACCGCGTCGGCCACCTCCTCCACGGACGCCGAGAGATCGTCCCCAGTGCCCCGGAGAGCGAACTTCGCGCCGGCCAGCTCGACGAGCTCGGCCTTGATGCACCGGTGCTCGGCCAGCCACGCGTTCTGCGCCTTGACCGTCGGTTGCTCGTCCGTCGTGCAGAACTTGGTCCACGCGCTCGCCAGCTCGCGAGCTTGAGCCGGATCCAGGCTCAGCCGCCCGGTGACCTTCCAGTACTCCTCGGGGACGAAGGCCCGGATCTCCCGCTCGCGCTCGACGACCAGGCGCACGGCGACGGACTGCACGCGACCGGCGCTGAGGCCGCGGGCCACCTTCTTCCAGAGCAACGGCGAAACCTGGTAGCCGACGATGCGGTCGAGGATGCGTCGAGCCTGCTGCGCGTTGACCTTGAACTCGTCGATGGAGTGGGGATGGTTGAACGCCCGCTCGATCTCCTCGCGCGTGATCGCGTTGAAGACGACGCGCTTCGCGTCGGCGGTCTCGACGCCGAGCACCTGCGCCAGATGCCAGGCGATGGCCTCGCCCTCGCGGTCGAGGTCGGTCGCGAACCAGATGTCCGCCGCCTGCTTGGCCACCTTCTTCAGCTCGGTGACGATCTTCTTCTTGGCCGCGAGCACCTCGTAGGTCGGCTCGAAGTCGTGCTCCAGGTCGACGCCCGGTACCGGCTGCTTCGATCCCTTCGGCGCCTTGGTCGGCAGGTCGCGCACGTGTCCGACCGAGGCCTGAACCACGAAGCCGGGGCCGAGATACCGGTTGATGGTCTTGGCCTTGGCCGGCGACTCGACGATGACCAGGTGCTTGTTCGCGGCGTCGACAGTGCCCGACTCGCCTCCGCCTTGGCCTTTTCTGGATCTTCCGCGTCCCGCCCCAGTCTTCGAGGATGGTGCTTTGCGTGCCATGATCGTTCGGCCTATCGGTTCATCGGACGGGGGACATGAGGGGGGCGGAGGATGCGGACTCTATGGCGGACCGGGAGGTGACTTCAAATAAAGGATGGAATCGTCTTCGTCGGAGGCGAGGGCGCTGCCGATCCCGATTCCCCCGCCGCTTCGTCGGCGCTCGAGCGTTCGATCAGCAATCTAAGTGCTTGTTGAACAAGTGCTTCCATCGAGAGCTCGGACGCCGGGAGCCAGATGGAACGCTCCACGACTCGAAATCGCCGGAGCCAAGTTCGCTGCTGCTTCGCGAATCGGCGGGTCCGGATCTTGATCTGTTCGATCGCCTCGGAGAGGCTCACCGATCCTTCCAGGTGCTCGATGATCTGCTTGTAGCCCAGGGCCTCGCGGGCCTGGAGGCCCAGCCGCCGCCGTCGCTCGAGATCGGCGACCTCCTCGACGAGCCCCGACTCGATCATCGAGTGGACCCGCGCGTTGATCCGGCGATTGATGTCCTCCGCGGCGTACTCCAGGCCGACCACGATGGCGTCCGGGCGGTGCCCGTCGCCCGCCCATTCCTGCTGCAGTTCGCTCAGCCGCTGGCCGGTCCGGGCGTGCACCTCGAGGGCTCGTACGGCGCGCTTGCGGTCGTTGCGGTGGATGCGGCTCGCCGCTCCAGGATCCACCTGCTCCAGGCGGCGGTGCAACTCGGCCGCGTCGAGCTGTTGCAGACGCAGCCGCAGGGCCGGGTCCGGCGGCGGCCCGTCGCACAGTCCCTTGAGCAGCGCTTGCACGTAGAGGTTCGTGCCTCCGACCACCAGCGGCCAGCATCCGCGTTCCCGGATCGCGGCGATGCACTGCTCGGCCTCGCTCAGCCAGTTATCGACGCTGAAGGAGCCGTCCGCGGGGTCGGCAATGTCCAGCAGGTGGTGGGGAACGAGCGCCCGCTGCGCCGCGGTGGGCTTGGCGGTGCCCAGATCCATCCCCCGGTAGACCTGCATCGAGTCGGCGCAGATGCACTCGCCGCCACCAGGAAGGCGCTGGGCAAGGGCGACCGCCAGCTCGGTCTTCCCTGCGGCCGTCGGGCCGACGATGATCACGATTGGTTGCGGTCGGTGCTGCATGAACGTTCGCCAACATCCTAGTCCCAAAACAAGCGAGGATTGTACGTCGTCACGAAGCCGATGACCTCGCTCAACGACGGCGTGAGGGACCGCAGCGGCCGTCCGTGTCGGCTCGAGCGGGTCGCTCTCATTCGTCTGGTCGCGGGTCTCTCACTTTCTCTTCTCTTCCCGGGACCAGGGGATCGGGGCTTCCCTACCCCGACGTCAAGTTCGCGTAATTCAACACCGCATCGGCAGGCGAACGTTGTCGGCGCCCCGGAGCAGCACCTCTACCCATGGGTTCCACGCGAGGATGCGGTACACGATCCTCCGTCCGGTCCTCACGATCTGGCAGGGCACCCGAATGAAGGCGTTCAGGAACGTGTGAACTCCATCCGCAGCACGTCCTGCTTCTGCGCCGATGCTTTTCGCCCCAGCGGCCGTTCTCCGGCAGCCGCAACGCGAACCACGCCTTCAGGGTCCACGCCAGGGACGTCATCACCATGTACGCCCAGTTGCTGTCCAGGTTGTCCGACGGCATCCGCAGAGCCTTCACGCCGTTCCGGAGCTGGGCGATCAGGTTCTCCTGGTTGCAGCGGTCGTTGGCGAGGAACACCACTCGTCCGCCGCAGTCGAGATGTCGTTCGTGATGTAGAAGAAGTAGCGGATTTCGTCGAACAGATCGGCCTCACCCTTCTGCACCGACCGGTTCTTCCGCACCACGACCATCCGATACGCCTGCCGGCACCGGCCCGGCGTGTACTCGAACTCGGCCACGTCTTCCGAGCAGAGTTGGATGTTCTCGAACTCCCGCTCGACGACGATCCGCTCCTTGACGTTCTCGGGACGTTCCCGAGGATCCGTCTTGACCTCGTACCTCGCCGCCCGCTGAAGTCGCTTCCACCAGCTCTTTCCAGACTCTCCGCGATCGCGATCAGATTCGGCGTCGCGTCAATGCCGAAGATGAACGGCACGCCGCTCTCGTCCCACCGATCGAGTTCCCTGGTCAGGGAGAAGTCCGTATCGCCGCGGAGCACGATCGCTCGAATCCCGCCCTCACAGACCAGTCCGATGGCCGGTCGATCGACGGGCCGCCCCTTCCTGGACGGGCGGTTGCCCGGGCGGTTGACCAGGAACAGCGGCTCGCCCGTGTTCGCCAGCGACACGAGCAGCGGGTGATAGCCCCAAGTGCCGTTGTAGGAGATGTCCATCCCCTCCTTGCATTCGCCGGTCGTCGAGATGATCACGCCATCCACGTCGATGATCGCCTGCTCGAAGAACTCCTCCGGCTGCTTGCCAGACGCTCAGCCGCGTTGCGTTGATCGCGTCCATCAGGTCGACGACATCCGGCTCCTCGAACCGTCGGCAGAAGTCGCCGGCCGTCGTGGGGTCAGGGATCCGCTCGGTGCCCAACGCGTCGAGGTACACCTCGTCGTTGCGCCGCAGCTCGATGTCCTCCAGCCGGTGCCGCCACAGAGCATGTTGTACGCGAGGTTCAGCACGTGATCCGATTCGTGGTACGGGAGGTGCACCTTCAACAACTTCAAGTGCTTGTCGAGGGATTCGATGAACCCCATCTGCCGGGCCAGATCGTGCATGGCCCCGATCCCGCCGACGGCCAGCCCCCGGCTCCGCTCCGCTACGTCGTAGTGGACGTTCTTCCCCCGCAGCATCGGCGTTTCCCGGGCCTTCCACTGCCGCGGCCGGAGCCGGTGCATGATCCGCCGCTTGCGATTCGCGAGCTTCCGTGCTCTACTTCGAGTCATCTGAAATGCCTCCTTGCATGAAGACGGACTTGTGTGGTTACAGCCCGTTTATACTGCAAGGCAGGCATTTTTTGTGCGCCGAACAAGACGCACGCTCAGATCACGCTTGTTCACTCGTGCCCTTTCCAGTCCGCCAGTCTCGCGCTGACGGCCGGCACCTGTGCGTGGAACGGGAGCCCTCGCTCCCCGGTATGATCCGGGCGACCGCAGCAACGGAGGATCAGACGCACCATGGCCAAGCGGATCATCGATCAGGTCGACGTCAAGGGACGACGCGTGCTCATGCGAGTCGACTTCAATGTCCCGATGAACGAAGTGGGTGAGATCGTCGACGACCGGCGCATCCGGATGGCCCTGCCGAGCATCCGGTCGGTCGTGGATCGGGGCGGTCGGCTCATTCTCATGAGCCATTGCGGCCGCCCGGCGGGCAAGGGGTTCGAAGCTCCGTACTCGCTGAGGCCGGCGGCCCGCCGACTCGAAGAGCTGGTGGGACGACCGGTGCAATTCCCCTCGAAGGACTGCGTGGATGCGACGAGCAGCGCCGCCGTGGCCAGCCTCGGCAGCGGGGAGATCATCCTGCTCGAGAACCTGCGCTTCGCCGCCGGGGAGAAGAAGGGCGATGGGAGCTTCGCCGCCGCGCTCGCGGCGTACGGAGACATCTATTGCAACGACGCCTTCGGCACCGCGCACCGCAACGACGCTTCGATGGTCGCGGTGCCGGAAGCGATGGCGGGGAAGCCCCGGGTGGCGGGCTTCCTCCTGCAGCGGGAGCTGACGTACCTGAAGGAGACGCTCGAGCATCCGGCGCATCCCTTCGCGGCCGTGCTCGGCGGCGCGAAGGTCTCCGACAAGCTCGGCGCGATTCGCAACCTGCTGGGGCGCGTCGACCAGATCTTCGTGGGCGGGGCAATGGCCTACACCTTCCTCGCGGCGCAGGGGATCGGCGTCGGTTCCAGCCGGGTGGAGCGGGACATGGAGGCAGAGGCGGCGTCCATTCTCCAGGCCGCGGCATCGGGATCCACCTCGATTCTGCTCCCCACCGACCACGTGTGCGGGCAGGCGCTCGAGGTCGGTACGCCGGTCAAGGTGTTCAACGGCGCCATCGAACAGGGATGGATGGGCCTGGACATCGGTCCCAAGACCACGTCCCGATACTGCGCCGCGCTGCGGGAGGCACGGACGATCGTCTGGAACGGACCGCTCGGCGTCTTCGAGATTCCCCCCTTTGACGTGGGAACCCGCGAGGTCGCGGCCGCGATCGTCCAGGCGACTGCGGCTGGCGCGGTCAGCGTGGTCGGGGGTGGCGACAGCGCGGCGGCGGTCGAAGCGTGCGGCCTGAGTGAGCATGTTTCCCATGTTTCTACCGGCGGTGGGGCCAGTCTCGAGCTGCTGGAAGGCAAGAGCTTCCGCAGCGTGGAGCTCCTGGACGAGGCGTGAGCCGCTTCGCCCCGATCCAGCATCTCTGACAGGCAGCCCCTACCCGGTAGGAATGGCGGCCTCGCGCCGGGAGTTCCTGGTGCCAGGCCCTCTCTCAGGATCATTCTCTGGCTCCCGTTGGGCGGCAGCGGTACGATGTCATCGAGACTTTGGTTGACTCTGCGTCCGGAATCGAAAGAAAGAGGATTCTCTATGAAGCTCACGACCTCGCTCGGACTTCTCACTGCCCTGGCGGTGACCCTCGCAGCGCACGGGCAGCGAAACAAGCTGCAAGTCGGTGACGCCGCCCCCGGCATCGATGTCGACCAGTGGGTCAAGGGTGAAGCGACCACGATCGAGAGCGGCAAGGTCTACGTCGTTGAGTTCTGGGCCACGTGGTGCGCTCCGTGCCGCAAGTCGATTCCTCACCTCACCGAGTTGCAGGAGACGTATTCGGACCAGGGCTTGACGATCATCGGCGTCAGCGACGAGGAGGCGGATGTCGTTCGTCCGTTCGTGACCGGTCAGGCCGATCAGATGAAGTACACGGTGGCCGTCGATCGCCGCTCCGCCACCAAGCGGGCGTGGATGAACGCGGCTGGGCTCCAGGGGATTCCCGCAGCCTTCATCGTCGATCGCTCGGGGAAGATCGCATTCATCGGTCATCCGCTCGACGACGAGTTCCAGATGACGCTCGAGCGCGTGCTGCAGGGGCGATTCGACCCCAAGCTCGAGAAGGAAGCGGAGCCCATGTTGAAGGCTGCCCGTTCGGCCCGCAAGATGCGCAACTGGCGGATGGCCCGTCACCATTACGACGAGGTCATCGCCCTCAATCCGACCGTGTTCGCCGAGATCGCGCTTGAGCAGTTCGGCATGCTGCTCGTCGACATGAACGACCCGACCGAGGCATACGCCTATGCGCGGAGCAAGCTCATGGGCGAGTACTTCACCGACGACGCCCAGGCCATGGCGATGCTCGCGCGGAAGATCGTGAGCGAGCCGAACATCGAACCATCAGCGCGAAACATGGACCTGGCTCTCGAGGCGGCGCAGGCCGCGCGACAGCTGGCGGGAGCCAGTGATCCGTCGATCCTCGCCACGATGGCGATGGTCCAGTTCAACCAGGGGCAGATCGCCGAGGCCGTGGAGACACAGAAGCGAGCCTACTTCGTGGCCAGTCCGAAGCACAAGGCCGAGTACCGGCGGGCCCTCAAGTCCTACCAGGAGGCGTTGGAAGACGCTCGTTGAGGTGCGGTCGGGGTTCCCTGCCCTCCGGCCGGTCCGCCCGATCGATCCAGACCGCTCCGGTGTACGATGGGGTTGCCTCCGGCGGGCTGCTTCGCCCGCTCGATCAGCAGAGGGGAATCGGGGGATTCGAGGGTCGCGTTCTCTTCCCCCGTTCTCACCGGTGGCTCTTCTCCGCTGATCTCACTCATGCCCACTCGGAATCCCATCACCGACCCGGTCGCGCTCCCGCTGGTGGCGCCCTCGATCCTCGCGGCTGATTTCAGCCGGCTCGGCGCGGAATGCCAGGCGGTGCTGGATGCCGGTGCCGATCTCATTCACCTGGATGTGATGGACGGTCACTTCGTGCCCAACCTGACGATGGGACCAGCGCTGTGCCGCTCACTGCGCCACTGCGCTGCCCGAAGCGGCGTTCGATGTTCATCTGATGGTCACCGAACCGCAGCACTTCGTGGAACCATTCGCCGCCGCGGGTGCCAGCCACCTTTCCTTTCACATCGAAGCCGTGCCCGAGCCGCTGCCGCTGGTCGAGAAGATTCACGGCGCGGGAATGTCCGCCGGACTGGCCATCAACCCCTCGACGTCGCTTTCCTCGGTGGAGCCGTGGCTGAAGCATGTGGAGCTGATTCTGGTCATGAGTGTCCACCCGGGCTTTGCCGGTCAGCGCTTCATCGAGCCGGTGCTGGTCAAGGCCCGTGCACTGCGCCATCGACTGCGCGACGATCAGCGGCTCGAGATCGACGGCGGTGTCAACGCGAGCAACGCGGATGCGTGCCGCGAGGCGGGATGCGACGTGCTCGTCGCCGCCTCGGCCATCTTCGGTGAAGACGACTACGGTCAGGCCATCGAGCGGCTGCGCGGATTCTCGAGAGTTTCACGGAGCGCCTAAGTGCCCACGCGTCGGAACTGCATTCTGCTCTGTCTGATCAGCTGTGGCGAGACCACCTGGGATCAGGACCACCGCCTCCACGGCTCGACCGATCTTCCCCTGAGCGAGAGCGGTCGAACGGCCGTCGCGGCGGCGGTCAGTCGGATGCCATCGACCAACCTCGGTCCGATCCACCATCCCCCGGACGAAGCGGCCACCGAGACGGCGCGGATGGTGGCCTCGGCGCACCGCGTCAAGACGAAGGCGGTTCCCGATCTGGCGGATCCGGACCTCGGTCTGCTGGAGGGCCTGACCGAGCAGGTGTTCGCCGACCGATACCCGAAGCGGTACAAGCAGTGGCACGACGAGCCGTTTTCCCTCTCTCCACCCGAGGGCGAAGACGTCGCCGAGGCGCGGGCGCGAGTGCTCGGCGCGGTCGCCAGGTTGCTCCGCCGCAGCAAGGGCGAAGAGGTGGCGGTGGCGCTTCACTCCCTTGGGCTCGGATTCATGCGCTGCTGGCTCGCGGATCGGCCGAGCCGGGACTTCTGGACATTCCTGCAGGATCGTCCGCGAGTGGAGCGATATGCACTCACCGGTCCGATGGTTCAATGGCTGGATGACGAAGCGGCTGCGGCCATCCCGTCGCGAGCGTAGAGGTTCCCCGTAGCGGCCGATTGACGAGAACGAACCATGTCGCAGATTCCGGTACGAGGTTGGGATAGCGTGGAACTGGCCCCCAAGGGCAAGAAGGCGGTGCCGGAAGGACTGTGGATCCGCTGCCCGGAGTGCAGTGCAATCCTGTTTCGCCGCTCGGTCGAGAACAATCTGTGGGTATGTCCGGAGTGCCAGCACCACTTCCGCGTGACCGGGGAACAGCGAATCCATCAACTGACCGATCCGGAGACCTTCGAGCCCTTCGGAGACGAACTCACCTCGGCGGACCCGCTGCACTTCGTCGATCTCAAGGCGTATCCCGAGCGAGTCGCCGCCGCTCGCCAGCGAACGCACCAGAACGAAGCAGTGCGCACGGGGACTGCCTTCATCAAGGGCCGCAAGGTGATCCTCGCCGTCATGGACTTCTCGCTTCCTGGGCGGATCGATGGGATCGGTCGTCGGCGAGAAGATCACACGGGCGATCGAGATGGCCGGCGATCGCGCGCCTGCCGCTGGTGGTGGTCAGCGCTTCCGGCGGGGCGCGAATGATGGAGTCCGGCTTCTCGCTCCTGCAGATGGCCAAGACGGCCGCCGCTCTGGCCCGGCTCGATGAGTTGGGGGGCATCTTCATCAGCGTGCTCACCGATCCGACCACCGGCGGCGTCACGGCCAGCTTCGCGATGCTCGGCGACGTCATTCTCGCCGAGCCCAAGGCGCTCATCGGGTTCGCCGGACCGCGGGTCATCCAGCAGACGATCCGGCAGGAGCTGCCCGAGCGGCTTCCAGCGCTCCGAGTTCCTGCTGAAGTGCGGCTTCGTCGATCGCGTCGTGCCCCGGTACGAACTGCGGAGCGAGATCAGCAGCATGATCGACTATGCCGGCAGGTGAGCGCGGCGCGGCGTCGGTGGGACCGGCGGCGACGTTGGCGCTGGCCGGCTCGTACGCGCTCCTGCTCGCGCTGGCCTTCGAACCGTTCGCGCTGTGGCCCCTGTCCTTTCTCGCTCTGGTTCCATTGACCTGGATGGCGGTGGCGGCCCGCCGCGGTGCGCTGGCCATCGGCGCCGCGTACGGAGCTCAGGTGCTGCTCTGGCTCTGGCTGAACTGGTGGATGTTCGACGTCACCGCGCCCGGGTACGTGGTGCTGGCACTCTTCTTGTCGCTGTACACGGCGCTCTTCGTGTGGCTGATCAGGCGGCTGGCCCGGACGCTGCCCCTTCCGATGACGGTGTTGCTGCCCGTGGTGTGGGTCGCGGTCGAGTTCCTGCGGGGCGAGGTCGTGTTCCACGGCTATGCGTGGCACGAGCTCGGGCAACCGCTGATCGACGTGCCGCTGCTCGTGCAGTCGGCGGATCTCTTCGGCGCCTATCTGATCGGCTTTCTCGTCGCGTTGGCGGCGGGCGCGGTCCTCGACCTGGGGCTCCTTCGCGGCCTTCCGGCGAACCGGCGAGCCGGCTCGCTGGTGGCGCTCGTGGTCCTGATCTGGATCGCGAACATCCTCTACGGTGCGTACCGGCTCGGGCAGACGGCGCCGCTCGCGCCGGGTCCGACGCTGCTGCTGATTCAGACCAACCTGCCGCAGGACAACAAGGTCGGCTGGACGATCGAACAGCAGCAGGAAGACGTGCCTCGGTTCCTGAACATGACCCGGGACGCGCTGCCCGCGGCGCAATCCCCGATCGATCTCATCGTCTGGCCGGAGACCATGCTCCCCGGCTTCGGGCTGGAGCCGGGGACGATCGAGCAGATCAAGCGATTCGGCGAGCGCGCAGGCCCATCTCTACCGGTGGGGCGAGGTCCTGACCGAGCTCAGCGCGGAGCTGGGCGTTCCGATCCTGGTGGGAAGTCCGGCGTGGGTCGACGCAGCGCTCGTGGAGACCGAGGGCAGCGTCCAGCTCGTTCCGGAGCACCAGTACAACAGCGCGTACCTCATCCAGGGTTCGCCGCCCTTTCAGCGCTACGACAAGTACCAGCTGACCCCGTTCGGCGAGACCATGCCCTACATCTCCGCGTGGCCCTGGCTGGAAGAGAAGCTGCTCGCTCTGGGGGCTCAGGGCATGTCCTTCTCGTTGGATGCCAACCCGGTCCTGCGCCGGCTCGTGCTCGAGACGAGCGAGGGGTCGTTCGTTCTGGGCACGCCGATCTGCTACGAAGACACGGTCGGTCGTGTGTGCAGGCGGATGGTCTACGATCGCGGCCGGAAGCAGGCCGACCTGCTGGTCAATCTCAGCAACGACGGGTGGTTCGGGCGCTCCGATGCGACGCGCCGCGAGCACAACCAGATCGCCCGCTTCCGGTGCATCGAGAACCGGGTCCCGCTCGCGCGGGCGGTCAACACGGGCCAGAGCGTGGCCGTCGATTCCCTGGGAAGAGTGATCGCTTCCCTCGGCGAGGGACGATATGGAGAAGCAAGGAGGAGTGGAGTCCTGGAGGCCCGGCTCACCCTCGATCGCCGACAGACGCTCTACGGAACCGTGGGCGACGGGTGGGGATGGGGATGTCTCTTGTTCACCGCGGCCCTGCTGGCCTGGAGCTTCCGGCGGAGCGCCGCGACCGGATCGACACGATGAATCGAGACCACGGAGACCGGCATCGACCGACTGGCCCCGCCCGGATCGCGGGCATCGTCCTGCTGTTGTGCAGCATGCTCGGCGGCTGTACGAGCAAGCCGCCGCTGGCGAGCAGTCCACCCGGAGGCGGAACGAGCGAACTGTGGAGCACGAAGGAAGCTTCGATTCTGGGCCGGTCGCCCGGCGAGGCGCCGCTCGAGCTCGAGCCGCTGCCGAGTTTCCCCGTCGCGGAGACAACGCTCAACGGTCCTGAGCTGCGGGCGGCGGCCATCGATCTGCTCTGGCAGGCGATGGACTCCCAGAGCGCGCTGCTGCGGGCGAACGCGATCGAGGGGATGCAGTACGCGCCGCGCTACCTCGCCGAGGTCGCGGGCCGTGGCCTCGTGGACGACAACCGTGGCGTGCGTTTCGTGACCGCCATGGTCATCGGTCGCGACCAGCTCAAGTCGGTGGCCCGCCTGGCGGAACCGCTGCTTCGCGATCCGTCAGACTCCGTCCGGGCGGCGGCCATCTACGCCCTGTATCGCAACGGCATCCAGGTGAGCCTCGCTCCGCTTGGCGAGATGCTGCGGAGCGAAGAGCCGGAGGTGAAGGCCAACGCGGCGATGATCCTGGGCGACCTCGGCAATCGCTCGGCGGCGCCCATGCTTCGTCAGGCCAAGGGGCAAGGTCTGCAGCGAACGCCGGTCGCGCGGATGCGTCTGGTCGACATGCAGATCGCCGAGGCGTTGGTGAAGCTGGGGGACGAGGAGGAGATCCAGGGAATCCGCGCCGCCCTGTTCGCCCCACCCGAGCAAGGCGAGCTGACGGCCCTGGCCTGCCAGATCTCGGCGCACCTGAACGACGGTCGCGTGGTCAACAACCTCAACGATCTGGCCATGCGGACCGGGGAACGACAGCAATCGCCGGAAGTCCGCATGGCGGCGGTGGCCGCGTTGGCGGAGATCG
Source organism: uncultured Planctomycetota bacterium (assembly GCA_963697235.1). Lineage (GTDB taxonomy): Bacteria > Planctomycetota > Phycisphaerae > Phycisphaerales > SM1A02 > CAVONJ01. The sequence continues at coordinate 583,874 of CAVONJ010000006.1, read as the reverse complement.
ATCCATCGCAGGCATCGATGTCCGTCCCACTGCAGTTCGTGACGAGCGAACGGGAAGAGCTTCGAGCTCAGGCAGCGATGACGCTCGGCGCCGTGCGCCAGTCCGGCGCCTTGCCCACGCTCTCGGTGATGATGGGCGACACGAGCCCGCTCGTGCAGGTCGCGGCGGCTGCCGCCATCGTCCGGATCACCGCCTGAGCGCTGTGCCTGAGCTGGCTGGCCGTGCGAGGCAAGGTCCGAATAAGCGTTGTCCAGGTCGATCTCGGGCGTTCGACGCGACCTCACCGGAACCGGTCGGGCTATTGACACGAATCTTGGCCCAGGGTACAAGGCAAATGGCGGCCGTATGCGCTTGCGCGGGCGTGATTTACCACCTCGGCTCGGTCTCTCGAACCCGTGCCGATGCTCGAGACGCGGGCCAGGCGCACCATCGGCCGTTGAAAGGTCGGGCCCGCGTAAAGGTCTGGCCGGTGGAACCGGTCGAAGGAGACCGGCCGTCAGCCGTGGCGGTCCAACGACTTGCCGCCGGAACGGGGCATGGCAGCGTCAGGCGGGCTTTGGCCGTCGTCTTCGAACTTGGAGTCCTTGAGCAGAGGGTCTGATCGTGCATGTCCTGACCAAGATCTTCGTCGTCCTCGTCTCCCTGCTGGCGGTCATGATCGTTCCGCTGGTGGTGGTCTACGCCTACAACGAGAACAGCTACAAGACGATGTACGACCAGGTCAAGGCCGAGATGGGAGCCGCCTCGGCGACGCTGCGGGAGGTCGAAGCCGGTCACGCTGCCGAGATCGCGACGCTCCAGTCGCAGCTCAACGAGATGGATCAGGCGCGATCGGATCTCGCCCGCCAGGCGGTGGAAGCACAGGCCGGTCTGCGTCAGTTGGAGTCTGAGGTCGCCGCGTCCCAGATGATGCAGGCGGAGAACGGAGCCTCGCTGGTCACGCTGTCCGCGGCGAACAAGGTCTCGCAGGACGTCACCAGCAGCCTCGTCAACGAGGTGCGGACGCTGCGCACGAGCGTGCTCGCCCTCGAGCGACAGAAGATCGAACTCGACGACGCCCTGCGCGACGTCAACGGGCAGCTGGAGGTCGCGGTGCAGGCCCGCCGCGCTCTTCAGGAAGAGCTCCAGCGCGTCAAGGACGAGCTGGCCCAGGCAACGACCCAGCTGGGAGAGGCCATCGCCATGGGCTTCAACCCGCAGGAGGAGAACGTCCGGGTCGGCGTCTTCGGCGCCGAGGGTGCCGGTATCGCCCCCTCCATCAACCTCGACACCACGATCATCAATGTGCGGCGGGATCCGAACCAGACGCTGGCCGAGGTCGACGCCGGATCGCTGGACGGCATCCGGCCGAACTGGATTCTGAACGTCGCGCGAGGCGGCTCGTTCAAGGGCAAGCTGCGCATCCTCACCGTTGACGTGAACCGGTCCACGGGCATCGTCATGATGGAGAACCAACTCCAGGGGCGAACGGTCGAGGTCGGAGATACGGCGTACGCCCGGGTGGGACAGAACTGAGGACGGGTGCGGCACGACTTGGGCAGGTTCGGGACCCTCTTCGGGCGCCCGTCTGACGGAGAGCAGGCATGAGCCAATTCACTGGTCCTGTCCGACGAGCCGGCGGCGACATCGACGTCTACACCGGTCTCCTCACCGTCGCCTTCCTCGTCCTGGCCGCGGGGATCTTCCTTCTCGTCAAGCGGAACATCGATCACTCCGCGGTTGACGGGAGGAACGGCGGCGTGCTGACCCTGGTCAGCAAGTAGCTGCCGTTCTCAGCCCGCCTCGCCAGCACTAGCGTCCAATTCTCGAATTCGAGACGGCAACGAGCCGCCACCGGTTCGAGCGCCTTCTCGTCACGATGTGACTCGAGCGCGTTCCTCGTCTTCGTGTTCGTCGGCATCTTCGTCGCGGCGTTGCGTGCGGCAACGCGATCGTGTTCGTCCTTCCGAAGAAGCATGCGCGCCGCCGAGCCCCACGAACGGCGCACTTGCCGTATGATCCAGTCGCGTCGAACACATCGGTGGGGGTTGGAGGGACTCGGGTCCCCTTCTGGCGGAGTGCTGCACGGTGATTCTGGACCGTTTCTTGTCCTGGTTCAGCGTCGACATGGGGATCGACCTGGGCACCTGCAACACGCTCGTGTGCGTGCGGGGTGAGGGCATCGTCCTCAACGAGCCGTCCGTCGTGGCGGTCAAGCGGGGCACGAACAAGGTGCTCAACAACGGCAACGCCGTCGGCTGGTCGGCCAAGGAGATGCTCGGCAAGACGCCCGGATCGATCAGCGCCATCCGCCCGCTCGAAGGACGGCGTGATCAGCGACTTCGAGATCACCGAGGCGATGCTGAGCTACTTCATCCGCAAGGTGAACGGGCGACGGCCGCATCGTCGGGCCCGCGCGTGGTCATCGCGGTTCCCTCGGGCATCACCGCGGTCGAGAAGCGGGCCGTGCTCGACTCGGCCGAGCGGGCCGGGGCCCGCCGCGTGTACCTGGTCGAGGAGCCGATGGCCGCGGGCATCGGCGCCGGGCTTGCCGATCGTCGAGCCGACCGCATCGATGATCGTCGACATCGGCGGCGGCACGACCGAGGTGGCCATCATGTCGCTGGCGGACATCGCCACCTGCGAGTCGATCCGCGTCGCCGGCGACGACATGGACGAGGCGATCATCAACCACATGAAGAAGGCCTACAACCTCACGATCGGCGAGCAGACCGCGGAGCGGATCAAGATCGAGATCGGCTCCGCGGCGCCGGTCGGGGAGCCGCGAGACGATGGACGTCCGCGGCCGCGACATGATCTCGGGCCTGCCCCGCAAGACGGTCGTCACCAGCGACGAGATCCGCGAGGCGCTGCAGGAGCCGCTCGAGCGCAGATCGTCGAGGCGGTGACGCGTACGCTCGAGCGGGCCGAGCCCGAGCTGGCCGCCGACCTCGTGGACAACGGCATCTGCCTGGTCGGCGGCGGAGCGCTGCTCCGGGGCATCGACGTGGTGTTCGCGAACGCCACGGGCCTCGACGTGCGCATCGCCGACGACCCGCATGACCTGCGTCGCCCGCGGCACGAGCATCTACCTCGAGAACCTCGAGGAGTGGAAGGCGACGCTCGAGTCGGACATGGATGAGTACTGAGGGACGATTCGATCACCGGCGGTGGAGAGGTGAAGACCCGCCGCTTCAAGGGCCCTCGACGCGAAAGGCCGTCCGATCGCATGATGCGCCGCCCGCCCGCTCGCCATGATTCGAGACTCACCCCGCGCCCAGAAGGCCTCTGCCCATCGCGCTCCTGCTCACGCTCGTGGTGGCGCTGCTGCCGAATTCGTGGCTGGCGGCGCTGCAAGACGTCACAGACATCGTGAACTTCCCGCTCACGCCGCTGCGGGACGGCGCTGCTCGACTCGCCGGCTGGTTGCGTCCCTCGGAGGGGACGTTCGAGCCGGGCGTGACGGATGAATCGCTCGACTCGATCTACCAAGAGAAGGAGATCTGGCGCCAGCGGTACCGCGCGGCGGAGCTTCGAATCCGCGAGCTCGAAGAGCAGCTCGAACAGATTCAGCAACTGCCGGTGAGCCGCTTTGCCGTTCCCGTGACCCCGATGCAGGCAACCATCACCGCGCAGAACGCGCGGTCGCCGCAGCGCGAGGCGGAGCTCAATCGCGGAGCGCGGGCCGGCGTCACGGTGGGCTCGATCGCCGTGATCGACGGCGTGCACCTGATTGGCCGGGTCACGGAGGTCTCTGCCGTGAGGAGCGTTCTGGTTCCGATCGTCAGCCCCGCGAGCGGGTTCATGCTCGCTCGCGTGCTCAGCGCCGAGCGACCCGATCTGCCCGTGGACGAAGCGCCGGTCATCCAGCTCACGGCCACCGGTGACGACACGTTCACCGCCGACGCCGACCAGAACGAGGTGATCGCCGAGGGTGACACCGTCATCCTCGCCGACTCCGCCTGGCCGCAGACGGCGCAGGCGATGATCATCGGCATCGTCAGCTCCGTCACCCGCAAGGACGAACAGCCGCTGCGGAACGAGATCGTGGTGCGGCCGCGGCACCTGCTCCACCGGCTTTCGTCGGTGACCCTCGTCATCGAGCGGCGCGACCGCACCACGGATCGCCCCGCAGAGGATCAGCCATGAAGTGGATCGTCTTCGTAATCGTGGCGATCTTCGCGGTGGCGATCGAGACCAGCCCGATCCGCAACCTGGTCACCCTGCACGCGCTGGGCGACCTCTATCCGAGTCTCGTCTCGGTGCTCCTCGTGTTCGTCGCCCTGTTCGCCCCGCGCACGACGGCCCTCTGGGCGGCCTGGGGCCTGGGTCTCTTCATGGATCTGGCCCTGCCGCGGGCCTCGGGGCTCCTGATTGGTCCCCTCGCGCTGGGGTACTGCTTTGGCACCTTTCTCGTCCTGCAGGTTCGTACGATGGTCTTCCGCCGGCGGTTGCTCACGCTCGCGGTGCTGACGATGATGTTCTGCGCTGCCTCGGCCATTGTCGAGGTAGCGCTGCCGACGATCCGCTCGTGGTTCGGTTCGGCAGTCGAATTCCAGCCGTTCGTCGAGCTGCTTCGGCGATTCGGGATGGCGGTGTACTCCGGTCTGCTGGCGATTCCGGTGGGCTGGATCCTGATGCAGACGCTGAGGCTCTGGGGTTTCCAGCACGCGACCGATCGGCGTCGAACCTGGAAGTGAGCGACAGCGGTACGAGGACGATCGAGGTGGCACGACCATGAACCCGCGCATGATCATCTTCGATGACGGACACGGTCAGCTCGGCCCGATGACCGATCTGCGGGCGTCGTTCGAAGTGCGAACCGGCATGTTCACGACCGCGGGTCGGATCGCGGCCCACCGCCCCAAGTCGCTCGCCGGGTACTGGGTCGCTCCCGAGAAGGTCGAGCTGCTGCGCCAGCGGGCCGACGCGCCGCTCAACGAGCTGCCGGGGGACGAGTTGGTCTATTGCGTGAACGGGCGATGGGGGATGCCCGATCCCGAGCTTCAGCTCGAAGTCGGCGAAGCGCTGATCGAACGATCGACCGGCGACGTCGTGGCGGCGCTGCTTCGCCACGCCGACGCGGAGTATCTGCTCAGCCGGAGTCAGCTGCACGAACGGGTCGCCGTTCGCGAGCACGAGCAGCGTCTGCTCTACCGATATCCGTGGGACGTGCTGGCCCTCATGGAGCAGACGATCGCGCAGGACATCCTGAGCACGCGGATTCTCGATGCGAAAGTGCTGGGCGAGGAGGCGGCGGTCGTCGGTCGCCATCCGATCGAGATCCATCGCTCGGCGATGATCTTCCCGGGCGTCGTATTCGACGTCATGAATGGGCCGGTCATCGTTCACGAGAGCGCGGTGATCCGTCCCGGAGCGATCCTGTGCGGCCCGTGCTCCGTCGGACGGGGAGCGATGGTCATGGACCGCGCCGTCATCCGGTCGAACACGGTCATCGGGCACCGGTGCAAGGTGGGCGGCGAGGTCGGGGCGACCATCTTCCAGGGTTTCTCCAACAAGACCCACGAGGGGTACTTGGGTGACAGCTGGATCGGCAAATGGGTCAACTTCGGCGCGGGCACCAACAACTCGAATCTGTTGAACACGTACGGCGAGGTCTCGATGCGAATCGAGCCGGGCGAGCCGAAGCACCGCACGGGAACCCAGTTCCTGGGCGCGATCGTCGGCGACCATGCGAAGTTCGCCATCGGGACGCGACTGGCGACGGGCACGGTGGTGGGCACGGGCGCGATGATCGCGTGTTCGGGTCTGACGCCGACGACGATCCGCCGCTTTGCCTGGATCACCGACCGGGGCGAACAGATCCACCGGCTGGAGAAGTTCCTCGAGACCGCCGTGGAGGTGATGCGGCGGCGGGACAAGAAGCCCACCGAGCCGTACCTGCAGGTGCTGCGCGAGCTGCACGGCCAGGTGATTCGGGACCGGCGCGGTGGCGGAGTCGCGTCGTCGCACGAACGAACGTAACGCGGGCTCCGGGATCCCGGCGTGCTCTGTGCGCCGTGCGCTCCGCCCCGATCGAGGGCCATGGCGAAGACGATCGACCCATCCAAGAGCACGCCGACGGTGAAGTCGAAGAAGACGAAGACGCTCTACCTCATCGACGGCCACGCGCAGTTCTTCCGCGCGTACTACGCGATCCGCTCGGCGATGAGCAGTCCCGTCACCAAGGAGCCGACGAACCTGACGTTCGGCTTCGTCGGCATGCTCCTCAAGGTGATGCGCGAGTACGCCCCGGACTACCTGGCCGTGGCCATCGACGTGAGCGGCGACAAGGAATCGTTCCGCTCGCAGATCTACTGCCGAGTACAAGGCGCAGCGGCGAGGAGGCGCCGGACGACTTCCACCCGCAGGTCGAGCGCTGCCTCGAGGTCCTGGACCAGATGCACGTGCCGGTGCTGGGCGAAGAGGGCGTCGAGGCCGACGACGTCATCGCGACGATCGTGCGCCGACTGCGCAAGGCGCATCCGGACCTCGACATCCGCATCGTCTCCAAGGACAAGGACCTCGCCCAGCTGCTCGACGAGCAGCGTCGAGCTCTTCGACGTGCACACGGACCAGGCCGTGACCGCGGCCGACATCTTCAAGACCGAGGGCGTCACGCCCGAGCAGGTGGTCGACATCCTCGCCCTGATGGGCGACACCGTGGACAACATCCCCGGCGTCCCGGGCATCGGTCCGAAGACCGCGGCGAAGCTCATCCTCAAGTACGGCTCGATCGAGAACCTGCTCGCTCATCTCGATGAGATCAAGGGCAAGCAGCGGGAGAACATCGAGGCGGCCGCGCAGCGATCTGCCCCGCAACCTGCAGCTCGTGCGCCTGAAGGACGACGTCGACGTCGACTTCGAGCTGGAGCGCGCTCGCGTTCGAACCGGCGCAGCTGCCCGTGCAGCAGCTTCTGAGCACGTTCCGGGAGCTCGGCTTCAAGCGCCACAGGACGACCTGCAGGGCTGCTCGTGCACCCGGACGAGCAACGGAGCGGACGACGAAGCGGAGGCGATTCCGGACTCGCTCTTCGCGGCGGCCGCGCCGGCTCCGCCAGCCTGGCGGACCGACGTCGAGCGCGGCGACTACCGGGCCATCACGACCGCGGAAGACCTCGACGCGCTGATCGTCGACATCCGCGCGGCGGCGCGGTCTCGATCGACACCGAGGCCGACAGCGCTCGACCCGATGCGCGCGAACCTGTGCGGCATCTCGATCTGCCTCGAGCCGGGCACGGCGTGCTACGTTCCGACTCGCTCGCCGCAGCAGACGAGCCACCTCGACACGGCCGACGGTGATGCGGCCGGCTGCGGTCCGGTGCTCGAGGACGCGTCGATCAGGAAGATCGGCCACAACCTCAAGTACGACCTCAACGTGCTGCGTCGCGCACGGCGTGCGAGTCCGGGCGTGGCCTTCGACACGATGATCGCCAGCTACGTCGTCGACGCCACCCGCTCCGAGCCACAAGCTCGACGTGCTGGCGCTCGCGCTGCTCGACCACCCGTGCATTCCGCTCGACGGACCTGATCGGCAAGGGCAAGCGCGCAGCAGCTCGTTCGCCGACGTGCCGCTCGAGCAGGCGGTGACGTACGCCGCCGAGGACGCCGACATCACGCTTGCGTCTGCAGCGGCTCTTCGCCGAGCAGCTCTCGAGGCCTCGGGCTGCGTCGCGCTCTTCGACGAGGTCGAGATGCCGCTGGTCGACGGTGCTCGCGGAGCTGGAGTTCAACGGCATCCGCGTCGATCCCGACGAGCTGCGAGCGGCAGCGGCACCAGCTCGCCGGGCGCATCGAGGAGCTGCTGCAAGGCGATTCAGGACGCACGCGCCGCACCCCTTCAATCCCGACTCGCCCAAGCAGCTCGCCGCCGCGCTCTTCAACCGTCCGGACGCCGATCCGCCGGGCCTGGGCCTGCCGGTGCAGCGGCGAGGCAAGACCGGTCCGTCGACCGACCTGGAGGTGCTCGAGCGGCTCAGCGCCGATCCCGACGATCGCGTTCGCCGCTGCCGGCGCTGATCGTCGAGTACCGCCAGCTCACGAAGCTCGTCGAACACCTACCTCATCGCGCTGGGCGAGGCGATCAACCCGGAGACGGGCCGCGTGCACGCGTCGTTCAACCAGACCGTCGCCGCGACCGGGCGGCTGAGCAGCTCCGACCCGAACCTCCAGAACATCCCGATCCGCACCGACGTCGGCCGCGAGATCCGCCGCGCGTTCAAGGCCGAGCCGGGGAACGTGCTGCTCACCGCCGACTACTCGCAGATCGAGCTGCGTCTGCTCGCGCACCTCTCGGACGATCCCGCGCTCATCGAGGCCTTCCGCCAGCGGCACCGACATCCACACCGCGGTCGCGGCGGAGGTCTTCGGCGTCGACCCGAAGCGACGTCACCGCCGCGCCAGCGCAACTCGGCCAAGATGGTGAACTTCGGCATCGTCTACGGCATCACGCCGTTCGGCCTGGCCCGCCGGCTCGGGGCCCGGCGTCTCCGTCGAGCAGGCGGCGAAGATCATCGACGACTACAAGGCCCGCTTCGCGCCGCATCGATCAGTTCCTCGGCGAGTGCGTGCGCATGGCGGCGGATCGCAGGGCTACGTCGAGACGATCCTCGGCCGCCGGCGCGCGATTCCGCAGATCACGGCCCGCCACCCGCAGCAGCGGGCGCTCGGCGAGCGCATGGCGATCAACACGGTCGTGCAGGGCTCGGCCGCGGACCTCATCAAGCTCGCGATGATCGACCTGCACCGGCGCGCTGCCGGAGCGCTTCCCGGAGGCGACGATGGTCCTGCAGATCCACGACGAGCTCGTGTTCGAGGTCGACGGAGGCGCAGGTCGAGGCGCTGCGCGACTTCGTCGTCGAGCGCATGGAGTCGGCGATGGAGCTGAAGGTGGCGCTCGTCGTCGAGACGGCGTGGTCGGAGAACTGGATCGACGCGAAGTAGGACAGCGTCGTCAGGCAGGTCCGCGACGCAGGTCGCGCGACCGGACAACCTGTCAACCGAGCATCCGCGACCGACCATCCGATGTCCCGATCACCCGTCACTCGTTCGATGATCACCAGCTCAGCGGCCGCCGCCGCTGCGGCCGCCGCCTGCGCTTCCTGCTGCTTCTTGGCAGCCGCGGGGTCGATCGACGTGGAGCCGTGCACGCGACGCGATGCTGGTGATGCCCAGCCCGTAGCCCTTCATCGGGTTCTCCCACACCTGCTGTCCGAAGATGGGGTCGAGGCAGTAGATGTAGCCGCTGACCGCGGCGATGAGTCGATCGCCGTCGAGGAGGAGCGAAACGAAGCCGGAGCCCTGGGGCGCCTTCCAGTCCCACACCACTTCCCCGCTGTAGCGGTCGAGGGCCGCCACGCGGCGGTTGAAACCGACGAAGACCAGATCGCTGCAAGGCCCGGGCGTGTCGCGGGCGTCGTTCGGGGCTGGTCGTCTTCCGGTGTCAGCATCGAAGCGTCATCTCCTTCCTCTGAAGTCGTCTGTCGCGGGTCGATCAGCCGCGTGGTCGGCGGCTGATCTGCAGGATCGACCGGGCGCGTCCGCGATCGACGGTCGGCGCGACGCGGTTCTCCGGAACGGAGAGTCTACCGGCCCGGCGGTGGAGCGGCGCCAGTCACAAGACCGGCGACTCAAAGCGTCGGAAGCCGCCGGGGAGGCCAGGCGAACTGCCAGCCGCGATACTTCATCGCCCGTCGGGAAGGCCCGTGCCCGTGCGGGCCAGGCCGCGCTGCCTCGCTTGACCGCACCCCCCCGGGTGCTACATTATCCTGCTCGCCCGGGCCCTGAATTCGACGAGCCCGATCGAGCCGACAACACGCACCTGGGGCGGTAGCTCAATTGGTTAGAGTACCGGACTGTCGATCCGGTGGTTGCGGGTTCGAGTCCCGTCCGCCTCGCTTCGTAAGCCCCTGCAATGCAGGGGCTTATCGTTCTTTGGGGTGCGGCGATCTAGCCCAAGATGGAATGGTGCGCGCTCCAGTGTGCGCTCTGCAAGTCGCCCGTTCTTGGTGCGATTGTGGTTCTTCCTTCTCACATCACCTGGCCCGGCTGAGACGGGAGCCCTCTGACAGGCAAGCAAGCCGGCATGTAGCACATGCGGGCGAGTTGCTTTACTGACGCGGCGTCATTAGGTTCTGACACGATGTCAGTGTCTCGCAGCATATCTCGGTCCCGGCAACCGCTTGAACGCAAGCGGGCGCGGCGGCATTCTCCAGGCGAAGCTCGGCGGGAGATTGTGGAGAGTGTGGTTCGGTTTCTCTGGGAGCGACCTTTCCGCGACCTGACCGTGGCTGAGCTCATGGCGGGCACGACGCTCAGCCGGCCGGCGTTCTACCAGTACTTCGACGACCTCCACGACCTCATCGTGCAGCTGCTGCACGAGGTCGAGGTCGTGATGCACGGGACTGCGAATCCGTGGATCAGCGGGGAGGGAGAGCCGGTCGCGGCGTTGCGAGAGGCGCTGGCCGGGGTGATCCAGACCTGTGTTGATCACGGGCCGATTCTCCGCGCGGTCAGCGATGCTGCCCCGTTGGACGAGCGTCTGGAGTAAGCGTGGGCGGCGTTCATGGGCGCTGGGACGACGCCGTGGAGGCACACATCAAGATCCAGCAGCACGACGGCATCGTTGATCGCTCGCTGGACGCACGAAGAACGTCACACGCGCTCAACGTCGCTCGATGGCGCGGTGCTGATCGCAGAGTTCGGCGCCGGCCGCAAGGAGATCCGCAGGTGATCCTGGACACGTTGCACCGAATCTGGGTTGGCGCCCTGTATAGCCCCATGCCTCAAGAAGGAATGAGAAGGAGCTTCGAATGAGACGAAGCGGAACAACGCTCGTGGTCGCTTGTTTTTGGGGATGGGGTCCGAAGCTGCTCGCTCAGTCTGACGGTGCGCAGCCGCCGAAGATGAAGATGACGACGGACATCCCCGAGTCCATCACCACGCCGGACCGCGTCGAGACGCGCATCGGGACGCTCGAGTTCTTCGACGGTATGCCGGACGAAGACACGGTTGAGATGTGCTACGACAACCTCGATTTCCTTCGCGGTGTTGAGGCCTTTCTCAACGGCATCCCGGCGACGTCGATCGAGGGTATTCGCCTGGGGCAGGCGAGCCTCGGCGCCACGCAGCCGCACCACTGCGTGATTTTCGACCGTCTCATGGACTCGGCCCCGCTGTTCCTCACGGGCAACACCGACACCGTGTACGCGTCGCTGTTCCTGGACCTCGAACGCGATGGTGCGACGGTGATCGAGATCCCGCCGAAGTGCGGCCCCGGCACCGTCAACGACGCCTTCTTCCGCTTCGTCGTGGACATGGGCATCCCCGGCCCCGATGCCGGAGCGGGCGGCAAGTACCTGATCCTGCCCCCTGACGACGAGCGCGACATCCACCCGCCGGAGGGCGGCATGGAGGCTGTCATCAAGGGCGAGACGTACTGGGTCGCCAGATCGGCCAGCTACGCCAACTGGTTGATCCTCCGTGGCTTCCTCGTCGAGGGGAAGCCCGAGGCGGCGACCGCCATGTTCAAGAACGGTCTGCGCGTCTACCCCCTGAAGGACGCCGGGAACCCACCGCGGATGAAGTTCATCAGCGGTTCGGAGAAGCCGTTCAACACGATCCACGCCAACAGCTTCGAGTTCTACGAGGAACTGCACACCGTCATTGAACGAGAGCCCGTCGCGATGCTCGATCCCGAACTGCGCGGACTGTACGCCTCGATCGGCATCCAGAAGGGCGAGCCGTTCACGCCCGACGAGCGGATGAAGAAGATCCTGACGGATGCCGTCGCCGTCGGCAATGCGACCGCCCGTTCTATCTGGCTGCGGCCTCGGATGCCGGACACGCACATCTACCCGGACAGTGCGTGGTGTACGGGCTTCATCGGCGGAAGCCACGAATGGCTCAGAGACGGCGGCAAGGGCGGACGGTACCTGGATGCCCGCACGTACTTTTTCTACATGGCCACGGTCAACACGCCGGCGATGGTCAAGAAGATGGTGGGCAAGGGATCGCAATACGCTCTCGCCTACACGGACGAGGACGGCAACTACCTGGATGGCAGCAAGCAATACCGACTGAAAATCCCCGCCGACGTCCCGGCGAAGGACTTCTGGTCCATCGTCGTCTACGACCCGCAGACGCGGTCCCAGTTGCAGACCGGGCAGCCGTTTCCGGCGAAGAACAGCGAACGCCACCAGATGATTGCGAACGGCGATGGCTCGATCGATCTCTACTTCGGCCCCAGGCCGCCAGCGGGCAAGGAGGCAGAACTGGATCGAGACGGTTCCCGGCAAGGGTTGGTTCGCCGCTCCTCCGCCTCTACGGACCGCTCGAGCCCTGGTTCGACAAGACCTGGCGGCCGGGCGAGATCGAGCTGGTCAATTGACCGTATGAAAGAATCAAGAAAGGCAACGGTAGTTATGCAAACTATCACATACACAAAGCTCCCTCGCCGCCGCACTCGTCGGCGTGGTGGGATTCGCAACCACTGGAGCTTTGGCTCAGATTCCCAAATACAAGGCCGATGTGCCATCGAGCCTGATCACGCCCGAAAAGGTGCATACCGAACTCCTCGGCGAACTGGAGTTCAGGGACGGCATGCCCAGCGAAGCGACGGTCAAGAAGACTTATGACTTCCTCGACCTATCCCGCTCCGTCGACGCGTTTCTCAATGGCATCCCGGCCGCCTCCATCTACGCGATGCTGGAAGGCCTCAAGCAGGCTGGCGCGGAACCTGGCGACTTGGTGTTGTGGGAAGATCTCTACGACGCACGGAGCCTCCTCCTGACGCCGCAGACGACCACGCCCTACGCCTTTGCCGAGATCAACGTGAAGGATGAGCCCGCCATCGTGGAAGTCCCGGCGGGGCGCCTTGTGGGCGCGGTGGATGATGCGTTCTTCCGCTGGGTGACCGACCTCGGGGCAACGGGCCCGAACCAGGGCAAGGGCGGCAAGTACGTCTTTGTCGGTCCCGACTACAACGGCGAGCTTCCCGATGGCTATCGCGTCGTGAAGACCCCTACCTACCGCAACTGGATGTTCCTGCGCGCGTTGGTCTCGGACGGCGACCTGGAAGCGGCGACCTTGGGCCTGAGGACCGAGTTTCGCATCTTCCCGCTTTCGAGGATCGATAATCCACCCAAGGGGCGAGTGGTCAACGCCTCGGGCGCCAAGATCAACACGATCCACGCGAACGACTATGGCTACTGGGAGGAGCTGAACGCGGTGATCCAGTATGAGCCCGCCGATGCCTTCAACCCCGAGCTCGTCGGCCAGTTCGCCGCGATCGGCATCAAGAAGGGCAAGCCGTTCGCTCCGGACGCCCGGATGAAGAAGATCCTCACCGAGGGTGTGGCCATCGGCAACGCCACGGCGCGGTCGATCACCTTCCGGCCCCGCTACGAGAGCGCGTATTTCTACCCGGGCAAGCGCCAGTGGTATTCCTGCTTCACGGGTGGCAGCCACGAGTTCATGAACAATGGCGAACTGGCGCTCGATGACCGCATCATGTTCCACTATTACGCGACCGCCATCACCCCGGCGATGGCCAAGCCAGCGGTCGGCACCGGTTCCGCTTATGAGATCGGCGCTCATGATTCGGAAGGCCGCTACCTCGACGGCGGCAAGACCTACACCTGCACCTTGCCCGGCCCCGTTCCCGCCAAGGATTTCTGGTCCTTCATGGTCTATGACAACCAGACCCGATCGGTGCTGGAGACAGACCAGAAGTCAGGCGGTCTCGATAGCAAGAGTCCATCCTTGAAGCCGAATGCCGACGGTTCCTACACGATCTGGTTCGGCCCGACCCCGCCGGGAGGTCACGAAGGCAACTGGATCCAGACCATGCCCGGCAAGGGCTACAGCATCCTGTTGCGCCTCTACGGTCCGATGGAGGAGTGGTTTGATAGAACATGGATGCCCGGCGATCTCGAACTCGTAGTCGAGGCTACGAACGGATCGTCAACGAAGGGCAACCGTCCGTGAACGGCCACGGTGCCGCCGGCGACCGGGCGACATCGAGCTGGTGAAGTGATCGGGAGCCGACGACGTGGCAGCGTTCACCGGGTACGAGCGACCCTTCGACATCGGTGAGTGCGCTTACATCGGCGCCCAATTGAAGCCCTACTGGCGTACGCCTTAGAAAGTCGTCGCTGGGATCCCAACAAGTGGGAGTCGACGGGAGAGCCGCCCGGGATCCAGTCATGGCGCCTGGCCAAGATCCTGTCGATCCGGTGGTTGCGGGTTCGAGTCCCGTCCGCCTCGCTTGATTCACCCGGCACAAGACCCCGTTCTGCGGGGTCTTGTCGTGCGCAAACGGTAGCAGTGCCAACGGTTGCGGCCGTCCCATTTCTGGAGCCACCGGCGGGCGTCGTGACAGGCGTTGGCGTGGAATGGCCCGGCGTGGTCCCGGCGCGCTGCTCTGGGCGCTGCTTTTGGTCGCCGCCGTGGGCCACCACGTTTGCCCGTGTCGCGTCGGTTGCGTCGGCTTGGCCGATGGCCCCGATCGGGCCGTCCGTGCCGGTGGCGGCGACGTGTTGGGCCTCGATCTCGCCCGGCGTCTCGTCCGCCGTGGGGATCGACGGCAGTGCCGCCAGGGTGCGCGACGTGTCGGCCAGGGCGACGTGGGCGTACCGGTCCATCGTCAGCGTGATCGTCGAGTGCCGGGCCAGCGCCTGCGCGACCTTTGGCGTGACGCCCGACCGCGCCATCCGCGTGATGAACGTGTGCCGCAGCGCGTGGAAGTCCACGACGCGCCCGTCGCCGTCGCTCACGTCGATGCCGGCGGCCTCGAGGTCCTTGGCGATCACCTTGCCCATCTCGCGCGGCAGGCCGGGCCCTTCGGCTTGGACTCGACGAGCCGACGCAGGGCCTCGGCGATGTCGCGCCGCATCGGTTGCACATCGCGCCGACGGTGCTTCGAATACGCCGCTTCGACCGTGACGGTGGGCGGATCGGCGTCGAGGTCGAACGAGCGCCTCGTGAGCGATCGCAGCTCGCCGAGCCGTATGTACGGATCCAGGACCAGATCGCCGGGCCTGGTGAAGCTCTCAACGCATGCCCGAACAAAGGTCGGCGAGAAACGCGCTGGATACCGATAGAAGGTGTGGGTGAGCCCACTGACTGATAGGTGTCTGATCGGTGACCGCTTCGCGGAGGGACGCGAGATCGGGAGCCGAGATGTGTGGCCGGCTGGGCATAGTTCACTAGGGTTATCGGCAAAGCGATCGTGACCGCGTGATGGTTCAATATGTCGTATGGCGCGGCCATTGTACCCACCACATCGAGGGTCAGCGAGCGGCAGAACAACCGGACCGGACAGCGAAAGAGAGTCTGTCTCCCCTGGGTGCTGTTCCCACGGGCGTCACCTGGGATCGATCGCCCGGGAGGACCCGTGCCGCTCAATGGCACGCGGCGGCCGCCTGCACCATCGCGACCAAGCCACCCGGGCCGCCGCGGTCCCGGTTGCTGGAGGCCACTTGACGGCCGCGGCGTGCTGCATATACCTTCAAAATATTTGAAGGTTTGTGCGATGCCCTATCGGGACACCAAGGCGGCTCTCCGCTCCCTGACCGCCCTCGCGGCCTCCCAGGGAGGATATTTCACCGCGGCCCAGGCGGAGGGGGCAGGGTACGACTACCCGCACCTGAGCTACCACCTCTCGAAGGGGAACTTCGAGCGGGTCGGGCGGGGGCTGTACCGCATCCCGACCGCTCCCGCTCTCGGAGCACGACGACCTCATCCGGCTTTGGTTCTGGAGTCGGGGGCGCGACGATCGGCCGCAGGCCGTCTTCTCGCACCAGACCGCGCTTGCCCTCCACGACCTGGCCGAGTTCATCCCGACCAAGGTCCACATGACCGTGCCGAAGTCGTTCCGCAAGCGGCCCCCGAAGGGGTGCGTGCTGCACAAGGGGGCGCTGGCCAGCGCGGACTACCGCGAGTTCGCAGTGTTCATCGTGACGACACCGCTGCGGACGCTCGAGGACCTCGCCGGCGACCCGAGCATGCCGCGGGAGCAGTTCGAACGAGCTGTGAAGGATGCGACGGCCCGCGGCCTGATCCGCAAGTCGGCGTCGTCACACCTTCTCGCGCAGCGTCGCGATCGGTCTCGCCGGAAGTCGGGGGAGGCGTGAGTGACCAAGAGTTACCCCAACGCCGCGGCGTTCCGCCAGGCGCTCGAAGCGCGTCTCCGCAACATCGCGCAGGAGCGTGGCGTGCAGATTCAGGGGCTTCGGCTGAAGGTGGCCATCGAGCGGCTGCTCGCGCGGCTCTTTGATGGTGACGATCCGCCCTGGCTGCTCAAGGGCGGGTACGCGATGGAGCTCCGCTTCCGACCCAAGGCGAGGACGACGCGGGATGTCGATCTGACCATCGGCGACCCAGTGCAGCCTGCGCGGCTTCGCCGACGCCTGGACGAGGTTCACGAGGAGCTTCAGTCTGCGGCCGGCCGAGATCTTGGCGATTTCTTCGAGTTCATCATCCAGCCGGCGCGGAGCGAGATCCAGGTGGCGCCGGGGGGAGGCGGCGTGTTCCCGGTCATGGCGCGGATGGCTGGGCGAGACTTCGCGCGGTTCCACATCGACGTCGGGTTCGGTGACGCCGTGGTCGGTGACGCAGAGGTGCTCACGTGTGATGACCTCCTCGCGTTCGCCGGCGTCGCGCCAGCGCGGCGCTCGGGCGGTCCCGAAGGCGCAGCAGTTCGCCGAGAAGATCCACGCGTACACGTTTCCCTGGTCGGACCGCGAGAACACGCGGTCACGGGACCTCGTCGATCTGGTGCTCCTCATCGAACGCGGCGGGCTCGAACCGAGCGCGGTGCGCGAAGCGCTGCGTCAGACGTTCGAGCGCCGAGCGGGGCATCCTCTCCCCGAAGACCTGCCGCCACCTCCGGGTGCGTGGGAAGAGGAGTTCCCGGCGATGGCCGCAGAGACGGGCATCGCTCCGGGCACCGTGGCCGAAGCATTCGCGGCGCTGGTCGCGTACTGGTACGGTCTGGGCATCGGTCGTGCAACATGATGGCTGCGATCGGGCGGGGGGCGCCGGCAGACTCAGCCGACTCCCCTCGTCGCCTGCTCCATCGCCACGATGCCCGCCCGCGCGGCTCGGTCCGGCCGAGCGGCGATCAAGTCCCCTTTAACATGGGGCCGGCAGAGCGCGTACCAGAAGACTATCGACATGTGGCGTCTCGACAGGTCGCCAGAGCAGCACAACATCAAGGCACTTGGCAGCTTCTGCATCACCAACGAGGTCAAGCAGATCCGCAGGCTCGCGCCGATCACCAATGTCGATGGGATCGACCACAACGGGCAGCGTCCGATGCTGTATGCGGTCGGCAATGGCTATGCCGAGGCCGTCCGCATCCTCCTGGAGCACGGGGCCGACCCGAATCTCCGAGAGCGAAGCGGAGAGACCTATCTCCACACGGCCGCGACGTGGCGTGACAACGCCGAGATCATCAAGGCGCTCGTCGAGCATAGAGCCGACGTCAATGCAAAAGACCGCGAAGGCCGCACTCCGCTCGATGTTGCCCTCGAGTACCGCCGGAAGTCGAACGCCGAGCTGCTGCGCGCTCTGGGCGGTGCTCGCCGACCATAGGAGTCAGTTGAGCCGACCCATTTGAATCGGATCGACGAAGGCCTCACGTGTATCACCGAGCTCTGGCTTGCCGTGGATATACGCGTGACCGTATTGGTGTTCAGGTACGACGATCGCTCCCGGACGGTGAAGCACGGTGACGAAGTGGGGCAATGGCGGACGCTCCGGCCCGAACAACGTGTAGACGCCAACCACCACCGATTCCAACGACTCAACGCAGCACAGCATGTGCATCCAGCGGGCGGGGAGTAGTGCCGTTCCGTCCGGGAGCTTCCCGACGGGCATCATGATCTTCGGCTTCTGATTCTCGAAGAATGGCTCGTGTTGGCCGCCGTCCATGATGAACGAGCGGATCGGCTCGAAGCACCCCTCGTGCCCGGTGAAGCCGCACCGCGAACTCGCGAGGAAGTAGTGGAACGCGATCTTCGCGACCGCGCGATAGTACTTCACCGTGAAGCGGCACTCGATCCGAACGGGCACGCGATGCGTTCCAGCGGGCGTGGCTGGTCCCTCCTCATGACGATGGTCCGGCCAAACCTCCTTCAGCAGAGCCTGGAACTTCTCGGTATTCTCATCATCTGCATGCCAATACATGCACGCGATCTCGTCATCAGCGATTGACTGTTGCTGGAGCTTTCGGCGCAGCGCATCGGCGGACATCGACGGGAAGAGCCGAATGTGCACGTTCCGGCCGTCCTTCAGCACAACGGCGAGGTGGTCCACGGGCTGCGACTGGCCTCCGATTGACGGGTCGCCCTCGATCAACTCGTCATGATCCGCGTGTTTGATCACGAAGCGGGGAGCGGGCACGCCCGACGCCGCTTGCCAGCCGACCGGCTTTCCGCGGCGATTCTTGGCAGCACCCGCGAACCTGCGATATGGCTTCGGGCGCTGTACGCAGGAGCTCCTCCTCAAGCGGGCTCAGCTTGCTATTGCACCCGGCGACGCGCGCCGGAAGATGATCGTGCCGTCGAAATCGCCGAATCCGCGCGAGAGCACATGGTCACCCTCGCCAGCGGACGGATCGAAGGAGTCGCCGCAGTAGATGCAGGTCGCGGACTCGGTCGGCATCCGAGAAGGGTATCTCGGCCGCGCGGCTCACGCCGCGTCCACGACGCCCGCGGTGCGCGGGAACAGGCTCGTCCGTCGAGGTCGATTCATCGCCGGGAAGGAACCATCACCGGTCTCGCCTCGCGCTCCCAGGTGACGCAAGGTGACACAGGTGACGCTCTTCCAGAGAGTCCGCATGCGCGGCGCAGCGCACGCGCGTTGCGAACTCTTCGGGGAGTTGTGTCATCTGCGTCACCCGAAGCGCAACCGCCAACCGAGGCAGCACTTGCGGGGTGACACAACGCGATTTCGTTGTGTCACCTTGCGTCATTAGACGGGCAGTTGTGTCACCCGGACGGAGATCGGGCGCGGTCGCCCAGCGGCCGACATCCGCGAGGTACCGCGCGACTACAACCCCTCTATCGCCAGGGATGGACCCGCGACGCCGCGGGCGTACAACTCCGTCGCGACCGCCAGGATCGCGCGCTCGTGACGTCTGACGAGCAGGTCGGCTTCTCGATGGATCCACGCGTGCCGCCTCGCCCACCGGTCCGGCTCCGCCTCGCAACCGGTGATCGCCCACTCCGCGATGCGCCGGTCGTCGCTCGGCCCGAGATCGGCCCGCAGGTCCACAGCGGCATCGCGGTCGATGGTCTCGGCGACGGGCAGGTCGTCGCCGCGGTCGGCGACATCCGGCGGGCCGTGCAGCTCGGCCAGGCACTCGGCGGCCGGCCCGCAGGCGGTCATCAGAGCATTCTCGAACGCGCCGAGCTCGCCGACGTAGGCCGCGCCCCGCCGGCGGAGAACAGGACCGCGCCGACCGACCGACCGCCGAGCACTCGGGTCGCGACGATGTGGCCGGCCTCATGGACAGCCGTCACCCAGCGTGGATCGGTGATGACGACGCCCCCACGGTGGCCTCGAGCATGGCCATGATGGCTGCGTAGATCGGCTCGGGCAGTCGCGGCCAGGCGGCGATCACGGCCTCGAGGTCCCGGTCGCGCGGCCGCGCTGCTCTCGGCGCTGCTCCGTCCGCGACCGCCTCGCGCAAGTCGCGAGCCGGGCAACCCTTACCCGGTTCGCCCGATGGACTGTCGATCCGGTGGTTGCGGGTTCGAGTCCCGTCCGCCTCGCTTCGTAAGCCCCTGTTAGACAGGGGCTTATCATTTTTGATCTCGGCGGTGTTCTGGCCAGTTGGGTGCGAGTGTCGCCTCAGTTCGCGCGATTCAGCGCGCAATGCCGCAGTCTGCTCGGGGGCGGTGCGGGGAAGAACGGCGATCCTGCCTCACGACCGCGGCTTGACCACAGGATCGCTGATCCGGTGGTCAACGGCCGACCTTCGACCGCCGCTTCGTTCACAGGGTGTCGTCGGGAGCTCAGCGAGATTCCGCCTTCACGATTCCGAGCTTCTGCATGCGCGAGCGAAGCGTGTTGGGATGCAGATCCAGAATCACCGCCGCGCCGTGTTCGCCCGCGATCCGCCCGGAGGTTTGCTTGAGGACGTTGAGGATGTGCGTCCGTTCGACCTGTTCCAGGGTGCGGCGATCGGGGCCCGGGGATTCGGCACCCTCCGCATGCGGCGAGTTGGGCTCGTGGACAGCGATCGCACCATCGATGCGGAGCGTGCCGTGGTTGGAAAGGATCACCGCTCGCTCGATGACGTTCTCAAGCTCTCGGATGTTGCCCGGCCACCCATACTCCCGCAGCGCCGACTGTACATGGTCCGGAACGCTCTCGATGGTCTTGCCCTGCTGCTTGGCGAACTTGCGAACGAAGTGCGTGACCAGCTGGGGAATGTCTTCCCGACGATCGCGCAATGCCGGCACACTCACGGGGAACACGTTGAGGCGATAGAACAGATCCTCTCGGAACGCCCCGGCGAGGATCATCTTGCTCAGATCACGGTGCGTCGCCGCGACGATCCGGATGTCCGTGCTGATCGTCTGCGAGCCGCCAAGCCGCTCGAACTCGCCTTCCTGGATCACCCGGAGGAGCTTCGCCTGCAGCTCGAGCGGGAGCTCGCCGATCTCGTCGAGGAACATCGTGCCGCCGTTGGCCAGCTCGAAGCGCCCGGCCCGTCGTGTGGTTGCGCCGGTGAACGCGCCCTTCTCGTGCCCGAACAGCTCGCTCTCGATGAGCGAGGAAGGGAGGGCCGCACAGTTCACCTTGATGAGCGGCCGTTCTCGCCGCCAGCTCAGGTTGTGGATGGCACGGGCAAACAGCTCCTTGCCCACGCCGGTCTCGCCGAGAATGAGCACCGTGGCGTCGGTGGCCGCCACCTGCTCGATGAGCCGCTTGGCCTTGGTCATCGCCGGGCCCTGTCCGATGATCTCCTCGAAGTTGTGGCTGACCTTGATCTCCTGTCGCAGGTACAGGTTTTCGGCCTGGAGCCGCTCCTTGAGCTGCTCCACCTCCGCGAGGGCGTTGCGCAGTGCCTCTTCCCGCTTCTTGCGTTCAGAAATGTCGTTGAACGTGACGACGGCGCCGATGAGCTTGCCGCCCTCATCGCGGACAGGCGTGCTGACGTACTCGACCGGGAAGCTCGAGCCGTCCTTGCGCCAGAAGACCTCGCGATCCTCGCGGCGCACCAGCCCTTCGGTGATCGCCGCGCAGATGGGGCAGTCCGTCCCAGCGGTAGGGCGAGCCGTCGGGCTTGGTGTGATGAATGAGGTCGTGCTGCGGCTTGCCCAGCATCTCCTCAACGCTCCACCCCAGCATCGCCGCCGCGGCGGGGTTGCAGAACGTGGTGCATTCCTCTGGCGTCGAGCCCGTAGATTCCCTCGCCCGCGGAGGCGAGGACCAGCTCGTTGTTGCGCTTGAGCCGCGCGACCTCGGCTTCGGCCGCACGTCTCTCGCTGATGTCCCGAAACGTCACCACCGCGCCGAGCAGCTCGCCGTGATCGCCGATGATCGGCGTGCTGCTGTATTCCACCGGAAACGAGGTGCCGTCCCTGCGCCAGAACACCTCGTCGTCCACGTGATGCACTTTGCCGTCATGGAACGCCGCGTAGATGGGGCAGTCGTGCGACGGCGTATGCCGAGCCGTCCGGGTGGGTGTGGTGGATGAGCTGGTGCGGAGAACGTCCCGACGAAGTCGTCGGCCTTCCACCCGAGGATGGCTCTCGCCGGCGGGGTTGAGATATGTGGTGCGTCCCTCCTGATCGATGCAGTAGATGCCCTCGCCGGCACACCTGAGCAGCAAGTTCGTTGAGCTCGCTCTTGGTGAGCCGTCTGGCGATGGGCGGTGAGCCGATCTTCGGGCGGGTCGCCCATCGGGATTCCTCGTGATGGAGCGAACGGCAGCCGGCCGCGCATCCGCTCGATCGGAAGGAGAGAGGTCACGAACATGTCGGAGATCGTACACGACATTTCGTGACTCACGAAATGTCGTATCCGGCGTCTGGTGGCGGATCGATCGTCTAAAGCCTGTTCGGTTAATGGCTTTATGGACTCTCGCCGCGATGGCATGGTCGTTGTCTTGGTTCTGCTGAGTCGAAGACCAATCACCTGCCAGTCCCAAAGGAGAATCCAGATGAATCGCCCAGCTCGTCGTTGCCACGCTCATCACCGCCGCCGGCGATCGGCCCTTGTCGACGGGGGCTTGATCCAGGCTCGCAACCCGCTGCACTCCACGCCGAAGCGACCGTCAGCGCCCTCGGCCGTTCCGACGTTCAGCGTCCGCTACCAGACCGTGAAGGTCGACGGCCTGGAGATCTTCTACCGCGAGGCGGGCCCGAAGGACGCCCCGGTCATCCTGCTGCTGCACGGATTCCCCACCTCGTCGCACATGTTCCGCAACCTCATCCCCGCGCTGGCGGACAAGTTCCGCGTCATCGCCCCCGACTACCCCGGGTTCGGCAACAGCTCGATGCCGAGCCCATCCGAGTTCGAGTACAGCTTCGACAACCTGGCGAAGGTCGTCGACGAGTTCACCGAAGCCGTCGGCGCGAGAGCGTTCGCTCTGTACGTGCAGGACTACGGCGCACCCATCGGGTTCCGCATCGCCAGCGCCCACCCCGAGCGTATCACCGGTCTCATCATTCAGAACGGCAACGCCTACGAGGAGGGGCTGCGGGACTTCTGGGTGCCGTTCAAGGCGTACTGGAAGGAGCAGTCCGCCGAGAACGAGGCCGCACTGACGCCGTTCTTTGAGATCGGCGCCACCAAGTGGCAGTGGACGCACGGCGTCAAGGACCCCTCGACCGATCGAGCCCCGACACCTGGACGCTCGATCAGGCCGGGCTGGATCGCCCCGGCAACAAGGACATCCAGCTGGCTCTGTTCATGAGCTACGGCACGAACCCGCCGCTCTACCCCAAGTGGCAGGAGTACTTCCGCACGCATCAGCCGCCGACGCTGATCGTGTGGGGCAAGAACGACTTCATCTTCCCCGCCGAGGGCGCCGAGCCGTACAAGCGCGATCTCAAGAACCTCGACTTCAACCTGCTGGACACCGGGCCACTTCGCCCTCGAAGAGAAGGGCGGCGTCATCGCGGAGAAGATCCGCACGTTCATGCAGGACACGGCCCCAAAGTGATCTGATCGCCGGCTCTTCCAGTCAAGCCAAGTGCCAGCGACCGACACGGCCCTTGATTCATCAACCACGCGCGGCTGCCATCGACGGGTGTTCCGTGTGATGCAGGTGTCGCACCAGCGCGAACGAAGGAGTTTTCACATGTCACGTCTTCCGATCCAGACCGTCGAATCCGCCACCGGCAGCAACAAGGACATCTTCGCCGCCCTGCAGAAGGGGCTGGGCATGGTGCCCAACATGGCCAAGGTCATGGCCAACTCGCCCGCGGTCCTGCAGTCCTGGGTGCAGTTCAACGGCGCACTTCGGCACGGCCAAGCTCTCCGCCCAGATCCGCGAGCAGATCGCGCTCTTGACCGCCGAGAGCAACGCCTGCACCTATTGCCTCTCGGCCCACTCGGCCCTCGGCAAGATGGTCGGGCTCAATCAGGCGCAGATCGACGGCGCTCGCCACCTTGAATCGTCCGATCCCCGCACCCTTGCCGCCCTCACGTTCGCTCAAGCCGTCATCGATCGCCGCGGCGGAGTCAGCGAACGCGACATCAAGGCGGTCCGCGTCGGCGGGATTCAGCGACGCTGAGATCGCCGAGATCGTCGCCGCCGTCGCCTTGAACTTCTTCACCAACTTCTTCAACCGGGCGTTCGACGTCGATGTCGACTTCCCCCGCGTGGAGGCACACAGCCACGCCGCAGCGCGGTGACCACTCATTGCCTCGCCCGCTGACTCCATGACTCTCGAGATCGTTCCAACCAACTCTGGTCGCGCGAGACGCGGCGGACGATTCCGTCGGCGGCGAGACCAACCCGCACTCCATGAAAGGAAGCAACCATGAACACCGATACACGCTCCACGCTCACAGAAATGCTCGGCATGCTCCAGCAAGGCAAGATGACCGAGGGCCAGCAGCAGTACTTCGCCGACGATGTCGTGACCCAGGAGGGCAACGACGCGCCGGTCGTCGGAAAGCAGGCCGCCATCGACCGGCTCGCCAAGTTCCGGGAGACGCTCGGCATCGTCGGCTTCGTCAGCTACAAGATCGGAAGCGTCGCGGTCGACGGCGACGTGAGCTTCTACGACGCGGTGCTGAGCGTGAAGCTCAAGACCGGCGACACGATCAGCCTGGAGCAGGTCGTCCGCACCGAGTGGAAGGCCGGCAAGGTCACCAAGGAACGCTACTACCACGGCTGAGCGTGGTGTGGATCGTCTGTCTCGTCGGAACGAGCGGCAGCCCTGCGGCGGCGAGCCGCACTCCCACCCAAGCACGCCTCTGGTGGCGAAAGCGACCAGAGACATTTCAGATCACACCCCTTACCCCGGAGTCACGCCAATGTCCGCACCCGCCACTCCCCTGACCCCCGTCAACACGCCACCGTTCACGCGAGAGTCGGCGCTGCGAAAGGTGCGTGCGGCCGAGGACGCGTGGAACAGCCGGGATGCCGAGCGGGTGTCGCTGGCGTACTACGCCTGATAGCCAGTGGCGCAATCGCGCCGAGTTCGTCCAGGGCCGGGAACAGATCAAGGCGTTCCTCCGCGGCAAGTGGGAGCGAGAGCAAGACTACCGGCTCATCAAGGATCTCTGGGCGTTCTCCGACAACCGGATCGCCGTACGGTTCCAGTACGAATGGCACGACGACGCGGGTCAGTGGTTCCGCAGCTACGGCAACGAGCTCTGGGAGTTCGACGAGGCGGGTCTCATGCGACGGCGCGAGGCCAGCATCAACGACGTTCCGATTGCCGAAGTGGAAAGGAGGTTCCATTGGGATGCGCCGGTCCGCGTCCCGTGGCACACGGCGGGCTGGAAG
The DNA here is from genome assembly GCA_963697235.1 of uncultured Planctomycetota bacterium. GTDB lineage: Bacteria > Planctomycetota > Phycisphaerae > Phycisphaerales > SM1A02 > CAVONJ01. The sequence goes on along the minus strand of CAVONJ010000006.1, from coordinate 558,916 downwards.
GCGTGAAGTAGATGGTTCCTGGCACGGAGGCAGCCGCCGCTCCCGACACGCCACATCGTCCCGGACTTCGCTCCTGGTTCCCTGCTGCCATCCCACCAACCAGACTCGATCAACCAAGAAGAAGACTGCACATGAGACTCAATTCTCGCACCCTCGCTTCTGTCGCGTACCTCGCCGGCCCTCACCGCCAGCACGCTGCTGGGCCAGACAGCGTTTGCTCAGGATGCTGAACCGCACGTTCACTACATCAACGGCCCGCGAAAGGACGCACCCATCCCTCGGCCCGGCATGACGCTCATCAAGGGACAGTTCGCGGTGGTGGTCACCGATCCGCAGAACGACTTCCTGAACCCCAAGGGCGTCGCGTGGGGCGTCGTCGGTCAGAGCGTGACCGAGAACAACACGGTCGAGAACATCGACAGCCTGTTCAAGACGGCCAAGAGCGCCGGTGTCCCCATCTTCGTCAGCCCGCACTACTACTACCACCACGACCACCAGTGGAAGTTCGAGGGAGCCCTCGAAGCGCTGATGCACAAGATCGGCATGTTCGATCGCAAGGGCGCGCTGGACGTGACCGGGTTCGAGGGCTCTGGCGCGGACTGGCTTGAGCACTACAAGCCGTACATCAACGACGGCAAGACGATCGTCACCAGCCCGCACAAGGTCTTCGGTCCCGAATCAAATGACCTCGTGCTCCAGCTTCGCAAGGCGGGCATCACCCAGGTCGTGCTCGCCGGCATGTCGGCGAACCTGTGCGTCGAATCGCACATGCGGGAACTGATCGAAGAGGGCTTCAACGTTGTGGTCGTCGCGGATGCGACGGCCGCCGCGAAAGTCCCGGGATTCGATGGCTACGAGGCGGCCTTCGTGAACTACCGGATGATCGCCAGCGACGTGTGGAGCACCGCGGAGGCCGTGACCACGATCATCCGACGCCGCCGGTCAGCTAGTCAACGTGTCTGGCGCGAGCAACGTGGCCGTCAGCGGGTACGACACGGTCGCGTTCTTCTCCGGCTCGACGGCCGTGAACGGCTCTCCGTTCATCACCCACACCTATCAGGGAGCCACATACTTCTTCTCAACCGAGGAGAACAAGGCGATGTTCGCCGCAGACCCGGACATGTACGTTCCGCAGTTTGGCGGGTTCTGCGCCTACGGAGTCTCGATCAACAAGCTCCTGCCCGTCGACATCTCCACGGCCCAGGTTCGAGACGGAAAACTCTACTTCAACCTCAACCCGACCATCCGCATCAAGTTCGATGCTGAATTCGCCGGGAACGTCGCGAAGGCGAACCAGAACTGGCCGGGACTGAAGGAGAAGAACGCCAAGTGAACCTTAGTGCGTCGCGACTACCGGGCGCATCACGATCGGTGCGAGTCTTCCCTGACCGCGTCTGATTTGCGACAAAGAGACTTCGCTGGCCGAGGCCTGATCGCCTCGGCCAGCGTTCTGTCGGCGAGGCGCGGGTGTCGCCTCCGCGACCAAGGCGACGCACGGCGCTCATGGGCGAGTGCCAACGGTCGTCAGAACAGACCACCGGATGAGCTGATCCGGTGGTCGTTCAAATGCGCGCGAAATGCGCAGACTGGGGCGAGACTGGCCTGAAACTGTACGCAGACTTGCGTGCGCTGAACCCCTCTGGCACGTCAGAAGCCGCCATTCTGGAGCAGCACAAGGGGATCCTCGGAGCACCATAAGTGCCTGTCGATCCGGTGGTTGCGGGTTCGAGTCCCGTCCGCCTCGCTTGGAAAACGGCCTTGGCATGCCAGTGTTCTCACCGCGCGGACCGACGATGTGTCCGTTCAGGCTCATGGCCACGGAAGAGCGAACTTCTCTCATGTGCGGGCGCTTCCGTCCGGTTGAGCCGCGTGCGAGGCCCGACCGTGTTCGATGTCGGTCCTGAGCTTACTCTTGCCTGACGATGTCGACTGAGATCTCCACCGCCGGAATCGTTCCTCTGTTCTCAAGCCAGTGTGTGGTGTTCCTATCCTCGGGCCAGCCCAGCTCCGGCCCATAGTCCGTAGCGACTCCATTTCGATGGTCAGTGATCGTTCCTTGCAGGACGTAGACGGTGCCTGGTCTGTCTCTATGGTTGTGAATCGGGCCGAAGACGCCTCCAGGCTCGATGGTCACCAGACGCATCCGAAGTTGACGCCCCGCCATGCCCTCGATCTCAGGACCGAGGTCAACCGTGGCAAGTAACTTTACCGTGACACCTTTCGTCTCAGGTGCCACCTGTTCGTTGCTCATCGCGCTCTCCTCCTTGTAGTTCCAGGGTCTACGCTTTCTCACGGGACATTCTGCTGGTCTTGACCAGCGACGCGAATGGCGCCGACCAGATGGCCCTGGACGTGTCATCGGGCGGGCGTCTTGTCGATCCCAAGGTTGCGGCGGAGCAGCGCAGCGTCGATCGTGATCTGCGTCCGCGCCTCGGCGTTCATGCGGTCCACGTTCTTGAGGATCATGGTCATCCGCTGATTCGCGGCCAACCGCTCCCGGTTTCGGATCAGAAAGTCCCAGTAGAAGACGGTGATCGGGCACGCCGCCGGGCCGCTGCGCTCCGCGGGGTCGTAGCGGCAACCGGTGCAGTAGTTGCTCATGCGCTTGACGTACTGCCCGCTCGCCGCGTACGGCTTGGTGCCCACCAGGCCGGTGACGCCCTTGGCCGCGCCGGCACGTCGGTCGGCGTGCATGACCATGCCGAGGGCATTCGGAAGCGTGACCCAGTCCACACCGTCCACGAACATGCCCAGATACCAGTCGCTCACCGCCCGCGGGTGCACGCCGCTGATGAGTGCGAAGTTGCCAGTGACCATCAGACGCTGGATGTGGTGGCCGTAGCCACTGTCGAGCACCTGGCTGATGCACGCCGTCATGCACGCCATGTCGGTATCGCCGGTCCAATAGAAGGAGGGGAGCTCGCCGTGTTGCTCCAGCGAGTTGCGCTCGGCGTAGTCCGATCCTTCGAGCCAGTACACGCCTCGAATGAACTCGCGCCAGCCGATGATCTGGCGCACGAAGGCCTCCACGGACTGCAGCGGAGCCTGGTCCGCCTGGAAGGCCGCGATGGCGCGTTCGCAGCACTCACGCGGGTTGAGCAGCTTGAGGTTGAGTGCACTGGAGAGCGTGGAGTGGTAGAGCGTCGGCTCGCTCGTCCACATCGCGTCCTCGAACGGGCCGAATTGCGCGAGGCGGTGGCTCACGAAGTCATCGAGCGCTTCGAGGGCCTGATCACGGGTCACGGGCCAGCCGAACGACTCGATGCGGCCAGGCAGGTCGGGGAGTAGCCGCTCGACCGCCTCCATGACGGCGCGGGTCGTCTCGTCGGGCTCGAACCGCAGCGGCGGTCGCGGCAGCGGCTTCGGTCCCTCCTTGCCGAAGGGCCGCCGGTTCTTCTTGTCGAAGTTCCACACACCGCCGGTGGGCTTCGCGCTCTTGCCCTTGCCTTCCATGAGAAAGCCCGTGCGCCGGCGCTGCTGGCGGTAGAAGAACTCCATCGTCAGAGAACGACGTCCCTCGGCGAATGCCCCGAACTCTTCGGGAGTCGTGAGGAAATGTTCGTCGGGCAGAATGCGCAGGGGAATTCCCAGCGCGTCGCTGACCCTCACGAGCATCGCCAGCACGCGCCACTCGCCCGGTTGCGTGCAGAGGATCTCGGATGGTTGGAGATCGGCGGCTGCCCGGCCGACTTCTCCCTCGAAGGTGCCGGTGTTCTCGGGGTCCTCGAGCCGGACGTATCGGACTCCTAACCCTCTCTGTATCAAAGCCTCGGCGAAGTGCCGCATCGCCGAGAGGAAGAGCACTGTCCGCTGCACGTGGCTGGGCACATGCCGTGATTCCGCCGTCACTTCCATCATGAGGACGGCGTCCTCAGGTCCGAGCGAGCGGATGAGCGCGGCGTCCGGGTCGAGCTGGTCTCCGAAGACGATGGCGAGTCGGGACCGGCGTGGCTCTTTGGCCGAGAGCGTGGAAGAGGCTTTGGGCGAGCGGGGCATCAGCACGCATCGTACCGCTCTGCTGAACTCACAACTGCCTCACGAGGATGCCTCAGTGCCGAACCATCACCTGCCCGCGAAGGTCTGCTCCCACCGCAAGCGCGAGTTCGCATGGCGACACTGGACTTCGGAGATTCGGAATCCGAATCGGCGGGAGCTCCGAAATCGCATCCGTCCCGAGTCGAACCAGGAGATCCTGACGATGACTGATTCTGTCCAAACCAACTCACGGCCTGACCTTGCAATTGGTCTCTACGACCGCTTGACCGGCCGAAACGCCGAGATCACGTACGAGTTCGCGGAGATGGAACGCTTGACGCTCGAATCCGCGTCAAGTCCGGGATTTGGCCCGCCAACACCATGTCGTTGAACTCATTGGTGGCCAGTCTTTGATTTCCAGCCGGTCGTCCGTTAGCATGGCTCATCTCAGTTCTGGCTGGTCCGCAACCGGTTACTGGGGGGGTCTAGGCCGACGCAGAGCGCGGCTTTTCTACAGACACTTCATTTCAGGTGATGATCAACATGCACTTCAAGTCGCTGTTCAGACTGTCCCTCATTGTCAACGTAATCGCGTCGCTCATCCTGGGCTCTGGCTGCGCCTCCGCCGTCCATTCCCGCGATGCCGTCATGACGAAGTCTGGGCAGCAGGCAATGACGCCGGATGACGTTGTCGCGGACCTTCGTGCCGGCAACGAGCGGTTTGTGAGTGGGAACGCAACACCTCGCGACTGGTTGGCCCAGGCCGAGGAGACCGCCGCCGGCCAGTACCCGAAGGCGATCGTGCTCAGCTGCGTGGATTCCCGGGTCACGCCGGAACTGATCTTCGATCAGGGCATCGGCGACATCTTCGTAGCACGAGTGGCTGGTAACATCGAGGACGTCGACCAGCTCGGCGGCATGGAGTTCGGAACAAGGGTCGCCGGCGCCAAGGTCATCGTGGTGCTTGGTCACACGTCGTGCGGTGCCGTGAAAGGAGCAATCGACCGGGTGGAACTCGGCAATCTGACCACTTTGCTTCAGGGCATCGAGCCCGCTGTGGAGGCGGTTCCGGTTGGTCAGGGCGGACGCACCTCAAAGGACACCGGGTACGTGGACCGGGTCGTTGAAGAGAATGTTCGGCTGACCGTGCTTGACATCACCAACCGCAGCGATGTCCTCTCCGGACTGGTCGCGTCGGGTGATCTGAAGGTCGTCGGTGCGGTGTATGACCTGTCCACCGGCAAGGTCCGTTGGCTCGACTCGGCCGGTTGAAACCTGACTCGTCGCTCGGGACCGAGCGCGGGGCCCGCGCTCACGCTGCCCTAGCGACAAGGGACGGGCTGCGTCGGAATGCGCGTTCCAGGATCGATCGGTCACCCGGCATGTGCCGTTGTCGATACCACGAGACTCGGGTTGAGTTCGGCGCGATCATGAGGCGGCGAGCGGTCAATCCAGCGAGACAGTCAGCTTGCTGATCGCCCCCTCGAACTCGAACGGCCGCCGTTCGTAACCCCCTCTGTATCAAAGCCTCGGCGAAGTGTCGCATCGCCGAGAGGAAGAGCACTGTCCGTTGCCCGTGGCTGGGCACATGACATGACTCCGCCGTCACTTCCATCATGAGGACGGCGTCCTCAGGTCCGAGCGAGCGGATGAGCGCGGCGTCCGGGTCGAGCTGGTCTCCGAAGACGATGGCGAGTCGGGACCGGCGTGGCTCTTTGGCCGAGAGCGAGCAAAAGGGCTTTCGGCGAGCGGGGCATCAGCACGCATCGTACCGCTCTGCCGGAACCAAGGACCGCATCCTGAGGTCACTGCCGGGCCCAACCACTGCCGGCTCAGCACGGTCGGCGCCCAACGGAAGCGGAAGTTCGCAACGATTCGATGGCACCCAAAATGAGTACGCCAAGTATTCACGTCTCCCTTCCATTGAGCCGATAGCGCCAGCGCCTGCGAAGGCGCAAAAATCGGCCGTCGAGACAGGGGCGGCGGCATTCAAGGAGAAGTCGGAATCTCCACAACGAAACGGACGGGGAGAGTCGGTTTCACGCGGTCATGTCGCCGCGGAGCAGTATCCGTGCGTCTTGGCTGAAGTCGTTCGGCCAGACTCCTGACACGTCTCACTCTTCTCCCCTTCTTAAGGAGCTTACGACGATGTACTCAGTTCCATTCTCACCCATGGGAACGTTCGCCCAGGGCATGCCGTACCCGGCGTTCGGTAGCTACGCGGCCGCCGTCGGGGGAAACCCCTATCTGGCGATGCCGCAGACCACTCCCTTCAACGCGTATGGGTATCCGACGAGTTCCTACCCGACGCCGGTGCCGTTCACGAATCCGCTGGGAGGAAGTGGGTTCTACGGGACCTTCCCCTACACGTCGCAGGTCGTGCCTCAGGCGCCGGTCGCGAACAACCTCTATGGCCCGACTTCTGGAAGCACGTGGTACCCGCCGTACCAGTCGTGGATGCCCTGGAGCTCGATGCCGATCGGCGGTCCGGTGCCCCAGTTCCAGCCAGTCGCGCAGTTCCAGCCAGTCGCGCAGTTCCAGCCAGTCGCGCAAGTCCAGCCAGTTGCGCAGTTCCAGCCGCTGCCCCAGAGCGCTTGGACGGCGAACGGAACATGGCAATCCTCCACGCCCTATCCGACCACTCCCTCGATGTGCAACTGGGCGTGCAACGGCGCAATGCCGATCGGCTTCGGTGTGCCGGGCATCCAGTCGGTGCCAACGATCAACGCGCAGCTTCCGTACTCGCAGTTCAATGCGTCTCCGATCTTCGGCGCGACCTCGACCTTCCCGGTTGCACCTCAGTACATGACCCAGGGCGGATGGATCCCGAATGGGCCGTGGCCGACTGCCGGCTACACCCCGCCCACTCAGTACGTGTCCCCAATCGGCTTCAATCGACAGACCACGCCGTACACCGGGATGAACGTGAACGGCGGCCTGGGCGGCCGGCTCGGCGTACCCATCCAAAACATCGGCGTTCCCAACTTCGGACCCCTCAACCTGATGCAACCGTCGGGCGCGACCACGATGACGGGCCGCCCGTTCGCCTATCAGAACCCGGCGGCCTACTCCAATCCGGGTGTGATTGAGGGCGTCACCGGAAACCCGTTTGGCGCCGGGTTCGAGTACTCGGTTCCGTCCGCATCGATGACGCCGTTCTGCGCCGTCGGGGCCTGCGCGTAGCGACGCACGCCGTGAACGTTCGATGATCCGCCCTCGCGGCGCACCGCCGGGTGGAACGAGTGCTCAGCTACAACGGAGAAAAACACGAAATGGCTACACAGAATCAATCCTCGGGCTCGCCGTCGACAGGCGCAACCGTGCCGCTCGACGGCGGCAAGAGGCGATACATCATCGCGTCACGGCGCGGCATGGCCCCGGCGACCGCCGGGATCAGGCCGATGTCTGCCGCTCATCTGCGAGGGCTCGTCAAGTCGATCCCGGGGATCGAGGTGGAGCGCGTCATCCAGCCGCATCGCGTTCCGGCGACGTTCGCCGTCGGGGCGGACGAGGCAACCGACCTCTACGTCGTCAAGCTCGCCGAAGACCAGGCGGAGATGCTCAGGCAGAGTGCCCCGCCCAACCTCATCGTCGAGGAGGACGCGCCGCTGGGCTTCGGTGAGCCCGCGGCGGCCGTCAAGGAGCCTCCCGAGACCGTCACCTGGAAGGCGCCCAGTGGAATCAAACCGCGAACGATCAGGTTCAAGGTGCTGGGCGACGCCGAACGGCCGCTGAAGGATGCGACGGTCACGCTGTGCGGCGAAGGCATTCCCGTGCAGGGAAGGACCGACGCCAAGGGCGAGCTCTCGCTGGAGCTCTACGCCTTTCCCGGTGACCGGCCGAAGTCGGTCTTCGTATCCGCCGAGTGCAACCACTGGAGCAGGTTTCTTCCGGACCCGGAGCTGTCGGAATCTGGAATCAACACCATCAGGCTGGCGTCGCTCGAGGAAAGCATCAAGGGATTCCCCGAGCAGTACAGCTACGGCTGGGGTGCGCAGCTCATGGGTCTCGATCGGCTGGACCGCCGGCTCACGGGCAAGGGCGTGAAGATCGCCATCATCGACTCGGGCGCCGACAACCGTCACCCGCTGCTCAAGCACGTCCAGAAGGGCGTCGACCTCGCTAACGGCCAGGATCCCGTGACCTGGTGCGAAGACCACATCGGACATGGAACACACTGTGCGGGCACCATCTGCGCAGACCGAGTCGGGCTCGTCCCTGCGCGGCTTCGCGCCGGGTGCCGAGGTCCACATCATCAAGGTCTTCCCGGGCGGACGGTATAGTACGCTTATCGAGGCCCTCGACTTGTGCATCGAGCGCAAGATCGATGTGGTGAACATCAGCCTCGGCTGCGACAAGCCCTCGTTGGCGGTCGAGCAGATGCTCGAAGAGTGCGTGCTCAACGGCATCGCTTGCATCGTCGCGGCCGGGAGCACGGGACGGGCGGTGCAATACCCCGCTTCGTCTCCATGGACGCTGGCGGTGTCGGCGATCGGGCGGTTCAATGAGTATCCGCCGAAGACCTGGGAGCGGACCACGGTTCTCCCGGGCCAGGTTGCGCCGGATGGCGTGTACTCGCCGACCTTCACCTGCTTCGGTCCCGAAGTTGCGGTGTGCGCGCCCGGCGTTGGAATCATCTCGACGGTTCCTCATGGCGGATTCGAGCCGCAGTCAGGCTCATCGGTGGCGGCGCCCCATGTCACGGGACTCGCGGCGCTGCTGCTCGCCCACCATCCCTGGTTTGCGGGATTCAGCGGGCGCAACCATCTGCGGGTCGGAGTGCTCTTCAACATGATCAGGTCGATGTGCATTCCCTATGCCTTCGCGCCGGCGCGCGGGCACCGGCCTGCCGACCCTTCACGCGCTGCAGCAAAGCCTCATGCCCTCGTCGGCACAGACTGCATACGGCATGTCGGGGCAGCTGGGCCACCCGCAGCCGTTCGCGGAACCATTCGGTACGAATGGACAGTTCGTGGCACCGTTCATGCCACCGTTCGTGAATCCGGCCTCGGTTGCGAACTAGTGGCGTTTCCAGTGCAAGAGTTTCGCGTTGGCGCGGCGGCGCCAATGCGTGGCGCGGATGGCGAAGCAGGCGGCTTGCCATGCCGCCGATGCAGCCCGACAAAGCCACGCGCCGGTGCCGCCCGTCAGCGCGAAACTGGTGGAATGGACTGGAAAGGGCACCAGATCATGGAGTGACCGTCACGCGCTGAGAGCGAGCGTTTTCTCCGCAGGGGGACCTGGAGCAGCCCGAGCTCCCAGGTCCCCCTGTTTTCGTGGCCGATCGTCGCGCCCGACCGCCGAGTTGAGGTGGCAGCGATACACTGAACCGAGCACCAGAACCCACACGGTGAGCCGGACCCCATGGCCACACGACACTTGACCAGCCGCCACCCGGAAGCCGTCTCCCCGATCCGAGTGCTCCTCTTGATACTGACGGTGGTCTTCGCCACGGAGTCCGCCATCATGGTCCTCCTCGCGGCGGCTGTGGCCCCGGAGTCGCGGAACGACCTCGTCTACGCGCTGCTTGACGCGGTTGTGCTGGTCGCGACGCTGACCCCCGTGCTCTGGCTCCTCGTCGTGAGCCCGCTGCGCTCGCTCGTGACTGAGCGGGGGGCGCTCCTCGCCCGCGCGCTCACCATCCAGGAGGAAGAGCGAGCGAGGATCGCTCGCGACCTGCATGACGAGCTTGGGCAGGCGCAGACCTCGATCCTGCTCGGCCTTCGATCGATTGCAGACTCGGACACGCTCGAGCAGGCACGAACCAGAGCGGAGGGCATCCACGACATGGCTGTCGGGGCGATCGACGCGACGCGGCGAATGGCGCGGGGGCTCTCCCCGGCCGTGCTGACCGACTTCGGTCTCGCCCCGGCCGTCGATCGCCTGTGCGCGGACGTGGCAACTGCCGCCTCGGTCGAGATCGTTCGGGACATCTGTCTCCGCACCGCGCGGCTCGAACCGGAGATCGAGATCGCCGCGTACCGGTTCGTCCAGGAGGCGCTGACGAACGCCGTCCGGCACTCCGGTGCGACGTGTCTCCGTGTGGAGATCCACCGGGACGATGATTGGCTCGAGGTTCGCGTCAACGACAACGGCCAAGGCATGCCGCGCGATGCGGAACGCGAGATCGCGCCGAGCTCCGGCCTGGGCCTCGCCGGCCTGCGGGAGCGGGTCACGCTTCTTGGCGGCGCGTTCCGCTTCACGTCGTCACCGGCAGGGGGCACGACGCTTCACGCGAGGCTTCCAGTATGAGCGAGGGCGATACCAACCGCACGACCGTCCTCATCGTGGACGATCATGCCATGGTTCGCAAGGGACTCCGGATGACTGTCGAGGCGCAGCGCGATCTCGCGGTCGTGGGCGAGGCCGGAACGTTGTTGGAGGCGATCGATATCGCTGCGAAGGTCAAGCCACAGATCATCACGCTCGACCTGACCATGCCCGGACCTTCGGGCGTGGCTTCCGTGGAGCGGCTGCGGGCCGCGGCACCGGGGGCCCGGGTCATCGTCGTGACCATGCATGACGATCCGGCCTATGTGCGCAGCGCGATCGCGATGGGTGCAGCGGGCTACGTCAACAAGAGCGCGGCGGACACGGAGCTGATCGCAGCGATCCGCGCCGTGGCCAAAGGACGCGTGTTCGTCGACGTGGGGGACGCGGCCACGCTCGAGTCGATTCTCTCGCCCGAGTCGTCGCCCGTAGACAGGTCGCCGCTGGACGTGCTCAGCGAGCGAGAGCGGGAGGTGCTACGCCAGGTCGCTCGCGGCTATACGAGCCGGCAGATCGCCGAAGAGATCGGACTGAGCATCAAGACCGTGGAGTCCTACCGCGCCCGCCTGATGCGGAAGCTCGGCCTCAAGGAGCGCGCCGACATGGTCCGGCTGGCGATCGAGATGGGCATCATCTGATCGGCCTGCGATCCGCTCGCCGATTCCCGCCGAGCGCGTTCCTGCCGGGCTTTTCCCGGCAGGAAAGGGGCCGAAGTCCAACCGGCCCCGGCATTCGCATCCTCTCCGGTAACCGATACTCGTGCGCAGATCGCCGGCGGTCGGTGTTCGAGGGCCGCGGCCTGTCTCGTTCCCCGCATCATCGCCCCTCGAGGAGAATTCATGAAGACCCCTCTGACCTCGCTTGCGATCGTCGCGATGGCTGCAGCGACTTGTCTGGCCGGCACGGCCGTCGGTCAGACGCCCGTGTTCACGCAGCCGATGATGCCGGGCGGCGGCACGCTCCGGACATCGTCCTTCTGGGTGGATCCCACCGGAGAGAACGACTCGGACCTGGACAGCCAGGCGTGGGAGGACTTCATGCTCACGCAGGCCGCGACCGTCACGCGTGTGCGCTGGTGGGGACAGGCCATGCCGCCTCTTGGCTTCGAGGTGTTGTTCTTCAATCAGGATCCGAACACGATCGCGAAGCAGCCGGACATCTTCGGTGAGGGATCGGGCCCCATCGCCGAGGAGTACTTCCCCGTGCCGGCTGTACAGAGCGTCGGCGGCGGGCTGTACGAATTCACCGTGGATCTGACCTTGCCGATCTCATTCGAGAAGGACACGCGCTACTTCGTGTCCGTCGTGGGGCTGACACCGATGCCGTCGGCGACCTGGGCGTGGGCGCAGGGGGAGGGGGCGGGCTCGACCTTCTGGTGGTCGCGCGGACTGCACATGTACTTCAGCCTTGCGGGAAACCGCGCACTCCAGTTGAGCGGCGACGTGTGCACCGGCGACCTGGACGGCAGCGGCGCGGTGGACGTCTCCGACCTCCTGGCCGTGCTGTCCACGTGGGGACCGTGCAGCGGTTGCTCGGGCGATGTCGACGGGGACGGTGAGGTGCGCCTCGAAGACTTGCTGACGATTCTGTTGAACTGGGGCGAGTGTCCATAGGGGAGAAATGGGGACAGATCCATTTGCCAGATCTGTCCCCCCTCTTGCCAAAATAGATCTGTCCCTCATTCCTATCCCCTCATTCCTTGATTGGAGAGCAATACCTGATGAAGTCATTCTCCGTTCTTGAAGCGGTTCTGGCCTTGATCGCCACGTCTCAGCTCACGTCCGCCCAGTCCTGCAACCCATTTCCGCTCGAGCCGCTCAGCGTCGCGACCGGGCAGGCGCCCATCGCCGTCGCGCTTGGCGATCTCGATGGTGACGGTGACAACGACATGGCCGTGTCCAACGCCATGCTCACCAGCGGCATTCAGTACCACGGTTTCGAAGGCGTGCACGTCGTGCTCAACCTCGGCGACGGAAGCTTCGGCGCACCGGTGTTCTATTCGTGCGGCGTCTCACCCAACTCGATGGCCATGGGCGATCTGAACGGCGATGGTCATCTTGACCTCGTGACCGCCGAGCTCGGCACGTTCAACTACGGTCTGGACCACTGGGTGAACTACGGCGTCAACGTGCTCTTCAATCAGGGTGACGGCACGTTCGGAGCGCACCGTCATGCATGCATTCGACGCGAATCACTCCGAGCCTCGCTCGGCCGACGTCGGCGACATCGATGGCGACGGCGACATCGACGTCGTGGCCAGCGTCGAGTACGCGGGATATCAGCTCAGCGCGATCGCCGTACTCATCAACGATGGCGCGGGAAACCTTGCCGATCCGGTCTACTACGTGTCGGACGTCGGAAGCAACAGCATCGCGCTCGGCGACATCGACGGTGACGGCCAGCTGGATGCCGTGACCGCCAACACGGCCGGCCACTCCGCCAGCCGATTTCACGGCAACGGCGACGGCACGTTCACGCGACTCGCCGACCTGTACGCCGGCCAGTATCCCAAATCAGTTACCCTGGCGGACTTCGACGGCGACGGCGTCGACGACATCGCGATCTCCAATCACTACGACGTGCGCTTCTTCTACAGCGGCGGCGGCGGCGGTGGACCGTATACCACCGGACTCCGACCCTCGCACATGGGAGCGGGCGACGTCGACGGAGATGGCGACATCGATGCCATCGTGCCGAACACGCTGGGCGATAGCGTGACGCTGATGACCAACATGGGAACGGGCGCCTTCACGCTGACCCTCATCGCGACGGGCAACGCACCGTTCTTCGCCGCCATCGGCGACCTTGACGGCGACGGCGACGGCGATGGCGTGATCTCGTTCCTGGCCGCGGACTACGCCCTCGTGCTTCCCAACGCGTGCGCACCGCCGTGCAGCGCCGACCTTGACGGCAGCGGCGCCGTCGATGTTCTGGACCTCCTTCAGGTCCTCGAGAGCTGGGGTACCTGCGACTCGAGCTGTCCTCAAGATCTGGACGGCGACGGCCTCGTGGACGTCGCCGACCTCCTCGCCGTGCTGGCAAACTGGGGTTCGTGCGGATGATGTCGCGGTGGGGCCGGCGCTCGCGCCACCGTTGACCATCGAAGATGCCGACGCACTTGAGATGACCGCAAATAGGGGAGACCCTCGCATGAAGATCGCATGAATCCACCTGGCCAGGGCAATCACGACCCCCGTTGCCGCTGCCGGGCCTTCAGTACCACGGACCGACATATTCGCGGCCAGCCCATGACGTCGTTCTCGCTGATCTCCGAGCATGGTGGCCGCGACAATCGATCCATTCAGGAGTCACAGAGTTCTCGAACAGCGATGCGCCGGCGCGTCCCATGGCCCCGGCGCCTTTGGAGCACAATCTCATGATGCAACTCGTACGAGCAACGATCGTGATCGGCGTCCTGTCGATCGGAGCCGAGAGCGTCTACCCGTCGGTGGTGTACACCGACCCTGCGGACGTGATCGTCACCGCGAGCCCGCGGTACGTCGATCTCGACGGCGACGGGACGAACGACTTCATGCTCTACTACGGCAACGTCACCAGCTACGGGTCGTCCGTCGCGGTCGGTCCGACGCAGATCTACGGACCCAACGCCGTCGGCAGCGACTACGCCGGGTTCTTTACGACCGGCTATGACCCGGGCGAGGTGGTCGGCGCCGGCGACACCATGCGCAACGAGGCGAGCCTCACGATCTTCCAATCGGCCGGCGGTGGTATCCAGGGCGCGTGGGCAACGGTGGGGACCGAGCGCTTCGCCGGCGTGCGCGATGTCTCGCAATGGCCAGTTCTACTACGGTTGGATTCGACTGCGCAACGGCGGGGGCGTCACCGGCATGTACCTCCTCGACTTCGCGTACGAGACGAACCCCGGGGAGGCGATCGTGATGGGCGCAGGGGTGCCGATTCCGGGCGACGTGAACGGCGACCAGATCGTGGATACCCAGGACCTCATCAACGTGCTCGGCGCGTGGGGGGGCTGTTCAGCGGGACAGGGCTGTTCGGCTGACCTGAATGGAGATCTCGTGGTCGACGTGGCGGATCTGCTGTTCGTCCTCTCCAACTGGTCGTAGCCGGATCCGCTCGACATTCCGAACGATCCAATCCGATGAGCGCTTCGGCGGAGCAAGAGCAACCAAGAGCCCGGGCGACTTCCCGATCGGAGGTGCCGGTGTTCCCGCGGTCCTCGAGTCGGACGCGGCATCCAGATCGAGCTGGCCATCGAAGACCATGGCGAGCCGGGAGCGCTCTGTTGTCTTCGTCAAGTGCGTGGCATCAGAGGGCACCGTACCACTCGACCGAAACAGCCTCGTAAGGACCCTTCCGTGCCCAACCATCACCTGCCCGCCAGAGTCTGCTCCCACTGCAACCGGGAGTTCGCATGGCGAAAGAAGTGGGAGCGAGACTGGGAGCGCGTTAAGTTCTGCTCGAAGAAGTGCGCGGCGGCCGGAGCTGAGCGGCCAGCTGTGCGACAGCGGTGACGCTCTCCCTTTCGCCGCAGTTTCAGCGTCTCTGAATCCGAATCGAATGGAGCTCCGAAGACGCTCGAGTGCCGAATGGCACCCAAGGAGAACCTGACGATGGCTGAAACTGTCCATACCAACTCATGGCCCGACCTCGCGATTGGCCTCTACGACCGCCTGACCGGTCGGAACGCCGAAATCTCGTACGAGTTTTCCGACATGCGCATCAAGATTCCGAGCGGTACCGGATCCACGGCGGAGCACGCGGAGTGGGCCATGAACGGCACTGTCAAGATCCGCACGAAAGACACGGGCAGCCGCCCAAACTGACGCTGGTCGGCCGTCTGGCGGGGACGCTTGACGGCCGGCCGTGGTCGCTCGAGGCGGCGGAGACGACGATGACGCTGCATGCCGCCGGTCTGCTCAGCCTCCTGCGGCTCCGACGAGCACTGCGGCAATTGCCGCCTGCCCTTCGCTCGGCAACGTCGGCGCTTGACGCTAGGATCCGGGTCAAGGCCGGTATTTGGCCGGCCTTCACGGTGTCGTCGGGACGGTCGCTGTCCGAACGTTGAGATCGCCATGCCGGACTTTCTCAAGTACGGAAATCCTCAATCCCTCGCTCCTCCACTCCCAGTCGCTGTGGAGGTGCTGGCCGATGCAGAGCGAGGACATTCGGCAAATTCTTCGAGTCGGGTAACGATCATGATGGACTCCAAACTGCTGTTCGGGCTGTCCCTCGTTGTCACCGCCGTCGCGTCGCTCGCCCTCGTCCCTGGCTGCGCTACGTCCGTCCATTCCCGCGACGCCGTCATGACGAAGTCTGGGCAGCAGGCAATGACGCCGGATGACGTTGTCGCGGACCTTCGTGCCGGCAACGAGCGGTTTGTGAGTGGGAACACAACACCTCGCGACTGGTTGGCCCAGGCCGAGGAGACCGCCGCCGGCCAGTACCCGAAGGCGATCGTGCTCAGCTGCGTGGATTCCCGGGTCACGCCCGAACTTATCTTCGATCAGGGCATCGGCGACATCTTCGTAGCACGAGTGGCTGGTAACATCGAGGACGTCGACCAGCTCGGCGGCATGGAGTTCGGAACAAGGGTCGCCGGCGCCAAGGTCATCGTGGTGCTGGGTCACACGTCGTGCGGTGCCGTGAAGGGAGCAATCGACCGGGTTGAACTCGGCAATCTGACCACGTTGCTTCAGGGCATCGAGCCCGCTGTGGAGGCGGTTCCGGTTGGTCAGGGCGGACGCACGTCAAAGGACACCGGGTACGTGAACCGGGTCATTGAAGAGAATGTTCGGCTGACCGTACTCGACATCACCAACCGCAGCGACGTCCTCTCCGGACTGGTCGCGTCGGGTGATCTGAAGGTCGTCGGTGCGGTGTACGACCTGTCCACCGGCAAGGTCCGTTGGCTCGACTCGGACGGTTGAAACCTGACTCGTTGCCCCCGGTCGCGAGCACGAAGCTCTTTCGCTGTCTGGCATCGCGGGCGGGCCGACTTTCGTTCAGGCTCTTGATCACGATCAGGATCATCAGCAGGACAAGCCCCATCGTCCAGGCGAGTACGGCCAGGCGCGTGTCCCGGTGCGCTCGCTCGGCCTCCCCCGAGGTTCTGGGGTGGATGCCCTGCACGAGAAACGTCACCACCGCGTCGAGGCTGACGCAGACCAACGTTGCGACTGCTTGCCTGTGGGCGTATTGGGGCGCGATCGAGGCGTTTCATGAGAGGGGTCGTGGCACTCGACCCGGCTGAGCAACGCATGCCCCCCCGGGCTCCTCGACGTGCATCGGCCCGTCTCTGTGACCGGCGGGAAGCGTTCCGGAAGGAAAACCAGCGCATTCCTGTATTCCCGCGGCTGGAGCTCACCTCGCCTTAACGCAGGGCCGGGGCGCGTAGATGAATCGACCGGTCCCCGAGAGGATCAGCGACGCCCTCTCATGGTGGGTTGAGCGGACTTTGCGGGTACGGCGAGAAGTGTGCGGTTCCTGACGTGTTCAGGCGAACCCCGTCACATGAGGAGGATTCAGATGTCGATTCAGCGGACCACAACGCATCAGGGGTTGACTGGGGCTCGGGCGGGATGGGCGCCTCTCGTTGCCCTGATGCTCCTGCCCGTTACGACCGAAGCCGCGCCTCCGTGCGGGGGCTGGCAGTCCGTGCCAACGCCGAATACCGGTGACCGCGTGAACCGGCTCACGGCGGTGACCGCTCTGTCCTCCGACGATGCCTGGGCTGTCGGACTCTGGCGAGACGTTTCGGGTGTCTTTGGCCCATTGGCCCTGCGGTGGAACGGGACGACATGGAGTGACACTGAGCTGCCGGACACCGCTTTCTTGGGTGCGCTGCCCGAGACCGAGGGTGTCGAGGAAGCCTCCAACGGGGATGTCTGGGTCGTCGGGAAGGTCTTCACGGGGTATCCCACCGACAACCGCCCGCTCGTGCTGCGCTGGCGGGACGGCTCCTGGGACTACGTCGATACGGTGACGCTGCAGCCGCAGACGGTGTATCCCTTCGCGGACCGCGGTGGTCTCTTGTATGAGGTGGATGCGCTGACCCCCGATGACATCTGGGCGGTGGGCCTGGCCAACGGCTTCGGCGCCGGTGCAATCTCGGTGCCGCTCGCCGTCCACTGGGACGGTTCGAGCTGGACCGAGGTGGATGTTCCCAGCGTCTCCAACAAGACCCACTGGCTGCGAGATGTCGTGGCGATCTCCGCCAACGATGTCTGGGCCGTGGGGAACTACTCCAATGTTGCCGATGTCTTTCGGGGAGTCACCTACCACTGGGACGGGACGAGCTGGTCGCATGTCT
This sequence comes from uncultured Planctomycetota bacterium, assembly GCA_963697235.1. Classification (GTDB taxonomy): domain Bacteria; phylum Planctomycetota; class Phycisphaerae; order Phycisphaerales; family SM1A02; genus CAVONJ01. The sequence goes on along the minus strand of CAVONJ010000006.1, from coordinate 541,380 downwards.
ACAGCCCGATCGAGGGTGTCTCGCAAAGCGGCTTGGACGATGTGGTGGCCACTGGACCGAATGACGTGTGGGCGATCGGCGGCGGTCAGCTCACCGGCGTCATGCTGATGCACTGGGACGGCACCGAGTGGAGCGTCGTCCAACCGCCTCCCAACTCCGGGGGCTCGCTCGCCGCCGTGGGTCCGAATGACCTCTGGGCGTCGGGGTGGAACGGGTTCTGGCACTGGGATGGGAGCGCGTGGACCGAGGTTCCGGCCGCAGTCCCGGGTGCGACCTACGTCATCCGCATCGGCGGGATGGAGATCGTCGGGGATTGCAGTGTCTGGTGCGTGGGCTCCTGGACTTTGGCAGACGGGATCACGAGCTTCACTCTTGCGGAGGAGCTGCTGGGGACGACGCCGATGCCAGGCGACGTCGATGGCGACGGGAGCGTGGACGTTCTCGACCTTCTGGGGCTGCTGACGTCCTGGGGGCCGTGTCCGGGGCCGTGCCTGCCTTCGTGCGCCGCCGATTTCGACGACGATTGCCAGGTCGACGTCACCGATCTGCTCATCCTGCTGGTCAACTGGGGATGATGGGGCGGCCGCTCCTGAGGACGGCGAAGCAGCCAATGTCGATGATCTGTTTTCAGTGATCAACAGCTGGGGATGAAACTCATTTCACGGTTCGAGAGGAATCAGTCATGACCTGCCATTCAGCACGACCCTGTAAAGCGAGGGGAGAAGTCCCGGTGTGTGTGACGTTCCTGCCCAGCGGGCGTGCGGCGCTGGTGTTGGCTGCAATCGTAGCCGTTCTCGGAACGACGGGCTCTTTTGCTTCGGGACAAACGATCACGGTCGACATCGAGGATGCGAGCATCTTCGATGTCACCGGACACGGCGACCGTCGCCGATCTTCCCGGGCCGGACGGCCACATCTCCTTCGGCGAAGCGATGATCGCCTCCAACAACACGCCCGGCCGGCAGACGATCGGCTTCGCCATCCCGACCAGCGAATGGACGCACCTTGACCGGAGTACTACCCCGGTCGAGCAGTGATCTTCGGCTGGGTGCCCAACATGGGCGCCAACGACGAAGTGACGATCGACGGCACGACGCAGACGGCCTTCACGGGCGACACCAACCCGGACGGGTGGGAGGTCCAGTTCCTGACGGAGATCTATCGTCAACGCCGACGACTGCACGGTCACCGGCTTGCACGGCACCGCGGTCTGGGTCGACGGAGTCCAACTGCGTTGTCGAGAACAACAGCGCGATGAGCATCCATCTCTACGGCGGCTTCGGAGGCTCGGGCAGCCCGGCAACCTGGTGAAGGACAACACGGGCCGGCTTATCTCCACATCGACCAATCGAGCGACAACGTCGTCGTGGGCAACACGTTCAGCGGTGCGCCTCTACGGCTATGTGGCCGGTGGCTTCCCGGCCGTGAACAACCGGATCGGCGGGCCGACCCCGGCCGATCGCAATTACATCATCGGTACGGGCACCTGGAACAGCGAGGGCTTCCCCGGCGGCTTCGCGGTGCAGATCGTCGACGCGATCGACACGGTCGTCGAGAACAACCAGATCGGGACCACGCCCGACGGCATGGAGCAGGGCCACCCCGCCTCGATCGCCGGGATCCTGACTTCGATGGCGAGAACCACGACACGACCATCCGCAACAACCGGATCGCCGGGGATCCTCGCGTGGGCCGTCCCTCCTCAGTCCCCGGCGTACCAATCGGAGCGGCGATCCGCATCGATGGATCCGGCTGCGGCGTCTCGATCGTCGGCAACAAGATCGGGTTGAACGCCATCGATCGAGCCGGTGCTGGGCAGCATCACCGGGATCGAGACGTTGCACTGGTTGACTACCGGAGCGGTGTCCAGAACGTCGTGATCGGTGGCTCGGCGCCGGGAGAAGGCAACGAGATCGCGGGGCACCTGGTCGCGGGCATCAGCGTGGCCAACACGTTCTCCGGAGTCCGCATCTCCGGCAACTCGATCCACGACAACGGCGACATCGGCATCGATCTGGTGACGCCCGGATTCCAGTACGGCGTGACCGCTCAACGACCCCGGCGATGGCGACACCGGAGGCAACGGACTGCAGAACTTCCCCGTGCTGACCTCGGCCGACGCGCACCGGCTCCGGCACCACCATCCAAGGCTCCCTCAACAGCCTCGCCAACCAGGCGTTCACCCTCGAGTTCTTTGCCAGCCCGACCTGCGATCCCACCGGCTACGGCCAGGGCACGACCTACCTGGGCGCCACGACCGTGACCACCGACGGCGCCGGCAACGCGGCCTTCTCGGCCACGCTCCCCGTGGGCACCCCGGCCGGCTCGGTGATCACCGCCACCGCCGCGCAGGATGCCACCGGCAACACCAGCGAGTTCTCCGCCTGCGTGACCGTCGTCGCCGTGCCCACTCCGGCGGGCGACGTCGACCGCGACGGGATCGTGAACGTCGTCGACCTCGTGGGGTTGATTGCCGAGTGGGGCCCATGTCCGGGGCCGTGCCCGCCGTCGTGCGCGGCCGACTTCGACGACGACTGCCAGGTCGACGTCACCGACCTGATCATCCTGCTGGCCAACTGGGGGTGAGCCAGGTGTGGAGAGAGTGAAAATGTGCGAGAATAGATCGACTACGAGCCGTAAACGCCGCGCAGTGTCGCTGGTCATCGCAAGCCTGGCCGCTGCGCCGGCACTGGCCGGGCAATCGGCGGAATACTCCTGGCGCTATTACCGCCTCGGGAACACCGGCATCCAGGGCGACTACTGCGAGGCGCTCTGGGTCGCGCCGGACGGCGACCCGTACATCGGCGGCTACGATCCGTTCTTCGAGGAAGGGGGCTTCGCGAAGTTCGTCCAGGCCGAGAACCGCTGGGTCAACTACTCCAACGTCGACTACCCGGTCATCGGGCATCCCGACGACACGGGGACCACGCGAGTCCGCGACATCGTTCCCGACGCCGACGGCAAGCTGTGGATCGGGACCTGGCGCGGCGCGCTCACGTTCGACCCGGCGATCGGGGCGAGCTCGCTCACCCACTACGGCCCCGGTAACTCGGCGCTCATCGACGATTTCGTCTGGGACATCGACCGCGCGCCGGACGGCACGATGTGGTTCGTGAACAACGGGATCGTGCGCTACGATCCGGCGACCGACGCCTGGACGCAATGGTCCCTCGGTAATGAGTTCATGTCCGTCCAGCCCAAGGCGACGGGCGGGTACCTGGTCTGGTCCTCGACGCGACCGCCGTTCCAGGACTACACCTTCGTGTTCGACAGCGACACGCAGCAATGGACGGTCATCGACGTCGTGTTTCCCTTCGACGAGCCGGACGAAGTGGTCGGGATGCCGGGCAAGGATTGCGTCGACGAGACCGGGAACTTCTGGGCGCTGCGGAGCACGACACCAGGCGACTTCGACAGCCTCGACTACCGCCGGTCCGACGGCACCTGGGTCACGCCGCCGGAGCCGTACTACGGTTTGACGTTCGACATCTGGGCCTTCACCGCCTACGGGGACGGCCGGGCGCTGCTCGTGGACGGCAACGGCACGGTCTTTCAGTTCAACGGATCGACCTGGGTGAGCCTCGGGCAGTGGCGCCCGGAGCCTACACCTACTCCGTCGACATCGATGCCGCGGGCAACATCTGGATCTGCGGGGTGGGCGGGGCCGCGCGGCGGGACGCGCAGACCGGCCAGTGGCAGCGCTACCGCATCACCAATACCGGCAACTACGACACCTTCAACCGCGACCTCACGATCGACCCCGTCAACTGGCGACGTCTACACCGGGGCCAATGCCGCTCCCGGCATCGGCGGAATGGTGCGGTTCGACGGGACGCGCTGGACCGGGTGGAACCAGGCCACGTACGGGCTCGGCTACGAATGGCCGTTCCCCAACGACTCCTGCCAGGCGCTCGCCTACCGGCCCTCGAACGGGCACGTCGCGGTCTCGCCGCTCAACTGGCTCTACGGCATCCACGAGTGGACGGGCGCGGGGTTCGAGACACTGCTCGCCTCCGGCGGTGCGCAGCGGATGTGCGAGGACTCCTTGGGCCGGCTGTGGGCCCTCGGTGAGTACTTCAACCTCAGCTACCACGACGGGAGCGGCTGGACCTCGGTGCCCATCGTCGGCTGGGGCGCCGAGATCAGGCCGGATCCGACGCAACCCGGGACGGTGTGGACCCAAACGGGCTACCAGGTCATGCGAACCGACGGCGGCGCCTACAACTTCTCGCGCACCGTCGCCGACTTCCCGGAACTCACCATCGTGAGCGATCAGCTCTCGGGTGTCGCCCCCGATGCCGATGGCGTCGCGTGGGTCGGGTGCACGGTGCAGTACGGAGCCGGCGGGACGGGCGGCGGCCTGATCCGGCTCGACGCCGGCACGGGTGGCTATTCCATGCTCCGCTACGACCAGGGCTGGCCACTCCCGGGTCAGTTCGTTCGACCGCTCGCCGTGACGCCCGACGGGCGGGTGTGGATGCAGTACGACAGCGACTACCTCACCGCGCAGCGCGGGCTGTGCTGGTACGACGGAACCAACGTCGGCGTGTTCCCCGCGCCGCCCGGCGGGCAGCCGCAGTGGGGCGGCCTGCCGCACGCGCAGATCGAGGACCTCGAAGTTCGCGTGATCCCCGGCGGCTACGAGCTGTGGATGAGCTGCGTCAGCCGCGGCATCGCGGTCCTGACGGTGAGCACGTCGACTCCCGGCGACGTCAACGGTGACGGGACCATCGACGTGAGCGACCTGGTCGAGGTCATCCTCGCGTGGGGGCAATGCCCCGATCCACCCGCCCCGTGCCCCGGCGACGCGGACGGCAGCGGCACGGTGAACGTGAACGACCTCTTGATGGTCATTCTGAACTGGAGCTGAGAGACCAAGGAGCCGGCGGTGATCAGCATCGGTCTCAATCCCGGCGGACGACGCCTCGAGTACGATTCCGTGTCGTCGGCACCAGAAACGAAGGCGAGGGCACCCATGGACGCGGTGCCCCGGGCAAGACGGAACTCAACTCAGTACCCGGACATGGGCTCCAGACCTCGTTCGACCCGATTCGGACCGAGGTGGAGGATACCAATGCGGCCCACGTGGTTCGACTTGCCGGGCATCTGCATGATGTCGGAGACCGAAACGTGGATCGTCGGGAGCGCCGGACTCACGACGGACATCGGAGACCTGCTCCACACGACGGATGGAAGTGTGTGACGTGGAGCACGACCGAGTCCAGGTCACGTGAGCCCTCCGAGGCCTTCCGCGACCTTCCAGGTTGCGCCGGATGGGGTGTACTCGCTGACCTTCACCTGCTTCGGTCCCGAGGTTGCGGTGTGCACGCCGGGCGTCGGGATCATCTCGATGGTTCCTCATGGCGGATTCGAGCCACAATCAGGCTCATCGGTGGCGGCGCCCCATGTCGCAGGACTCGCGGCGCTGCTGCTCGCCCACCATCCCTGGTTTGCGGGATTCAGCGGGCGCAACCACCTGCGCGTCGGAATGCTCTTCAACATGATCAGGTCGATGTGCACTCCCTACGCCTTCGCGCCGGGCGCGCGGCGCGGCCTGCCGACCCTTCACGCGCTGCAGCGGAGCCTAGTGCCGGCGTCGGCGCAAGCCGCACACGCTGGCATGTCGGGGCAGCAGGGCCACCCGCAGCCGTTCATCGAGCCGTTCGGCGCGAACATGCACTTCGTGGCGCCATTCGTACCGTCGTTCGTGAATCCGGCCTCGGTTGCGAACTAGATAGATCGTGGAGTGACCCACGACTGCAGAGTGAGCGCTTTCTCCGCAGGGGGGCCTGAAGCCGCCCGAGCCCTCACGTCCCCCTGTCTTCGTGGCCGATCATCGCGCCGGCTCGACGTGCACCAGCACGGCCGCGACCTGTGTGACTCCATTGACGAGTCGCTCCTGCACGTCGTGCGCAATCCGGTGACCGGCATCAACGCTCAGCGCTCCATCGACCTCGATGTGAATGTCCACGAGAGCCTCGATGCCCGATCGTCGAGCCCGGATCTGCTCCACGCGAACCACGCCGGGAGTCGCCTCGGCGAGCCTCCGGATCATGTCGAGCACTGCCTTGTTGCACTGCTCGTCCAGAAGCTGAGAGGCGTTTCCTCGGTAGAGCTCGATCGACGACACGAGGATGAACACGACGACGACGAGCGCCGCAACCTCGTCCGCCCAGATGAACTTGGCGCCGCCATAGCGGACGATGCCGAGGCCGACGAGGACGGCCGCCGAGCACAAGGCATCGCTCCGATGATCCCACGCCCCGGCCACGAGCGCCTGGGAGCCGGTGCGCTCGGCGACTCGTCGCTTGTACCGGTACAGTGACTCCTTGATCACAACATTGGCGGCGGCGATCCAGAGGGTCCACAGCGGTGGGATGGGATGCCACGCGCCGAAGCCGCGAAGTGTCTCGATCGCCAGGGCGATCGCCGAGGTGGCGATCAGCACGGCGACACTCAGCGCGGCCACGGATTCGGCGCGGCTGTGCCCGTACGGATGCTCGGCGTCGGCGGGGCGCTGCGCCACCCCGAGCCCATAGATGATGACCGACGAGGTCAGCCCGTCGCCGATCGAGTTCACCGCATCGGCGATCAGCGCGATGGAATGGCCCAGGATCCCGGCCACCAGTTTGACGGCGGCCAGTCCGACGTTGACAAGGAGCCCGAGCCGGGCGGCTCGGCTCGCCTGGTCATAGAGACCGGAGATGGGGGCGGCATGCGGCATCCTGCAGAGTCACGTGTTGCGTAGCCCCCCATGCTTCGGCATGGAGCCGCAATCGTACCGCGTCGATCGACCGGCGCACAATCGAAGATGCAGGACCCACCCTCCGGAGGCATCCGATGCGACTGTGGCAAACCGGAATGGCGCGGTTTGCACTTCGCTCCGCTGTACTCGTAGGGTGCATGCGATGCACCATGAACTTCCGGCGCCGCTCACGGTGCATTGCATGCATGCACCCTACGTCGCGATTCCTGTCGCTTCTGTCGGGCTCGCAGAGCAGGCCGTTCTCCGCGGACCGGGTGGTCGTGTGCCGAGCATGCTCGTAAGCTTGGGGGTGCACGAGAGAATGGGGTCAGGCCTTCGTTAATCGCGTCCGCAGCGACATTCGTCGAACGCCCTCGTGCACCCGGAGCTTGATGCGTCGTGTTTCACACATGCTCGCGCTCGCAGCCTTCGACGCATCACCGGCGCGCTGGCGGCTGCTCCTCGGGTGGACGGCTGTCACGCTCAACCTGGCAACGGCGTGCCTGTGGGCGTATTGGGGCGCGATCGAGGCGTTTCATGAGGGGTGGTGGCATTCGACCTGGCTGAGCAACGTCGGCTGGTCGACTCCGTATCTTGCGCCAGCCGTGATCTTCGTCGCGCTCGGGCTGGTTGGAATCCGCTGGCCGCGAATCGGGGCGGCGATCATTCTCGTCTTCACCTGCTGGTTCTGGTGGTGGTGGAACGTACCGCAGCGGCTCGCCCAGGGCGATCTGCTCGTCGGATTGGTGATGACGGGCGCGAGCGGCTTGCTGATCGCCCTCTGGTGGTGCGGGCGGGCAGCGCCGCGCCGTTGGGCCATGCTCCTGACCGTGGGTGCGCCAGCGCTGGTCGCGGTCGTGAGCGGGGCGTACCCGGCATATCTCGTGGTCACCCGCGTCGACGACGGCAATCGGGGGGAGCGGACCATCGTGGGCAATGACGTGACGCTCAACTGGGCACCGGAAGGGCCGGGGTGGGGACGTGGTACGACATGGGATCAGGCCGTCGACATCGCCGCGCACTTGTCGCATGACGGCTTGGCGATCGAGGCGTCACCGCAGCAATTCTGGCGCCTGCCCACGATGGACGAGGCAGTGCGGTCGCTCGTACGCCGCGGCCGGAATGCCGGAGGCGTGTGGAACCCCGCCGCGGGCCGGGCCGAGTACCGCGTGCAACCGAACAAGGAAACGCCGTTGTGGAACCCGCGAAGCGAAGTCATCTACTGGTGGACGGCCGATACCCAAGATGACCGGAGGGCGTGGACCATCACCTACAACGGGCGCGTGCTGATTCGGGAGAAGTCCGCCGGTATGGGGACGATCGGGTTTCGACTCGTCCGGCGCGAGTGAGTCTCGGCTCCAATCAGTCATCACGCGGGGAACGAGGTTCGCGGTCCACGAGTCCGCATGATTCTGTCCGCGCTGCGTACACATCCTTTTCGGCGACCCATGAACCGCGCGGCGACAAACGATCTCCCGCGACCGATGCGATCTTTTGCCGATTCGGCGAGTGGGGCCCGCCCCGTCGGCGATCAGCCGGGGGGAGGCCCCATTCGTTCGAACCCGAAGGTGACTACACGACAGCGTGATGCGTCATGTACGTCACGTCACAAGGCTGCATCTTGGGGTTGCCCTCGATCAGGGGCTTGATGGATTCGAGCACCTTGGGGTATGCCGTCTTGTCATAGCTCTCGGCATTGAGGCGCGTATCCCAGATGCTGATCGCGGTCACCTGGTGGCCGGCTGTGAGCACCAATTCGTCCTGAAATCCCTTCTGCTTCTGGAGCATCGGAACGACCTTGCTCTCGAAGACTTTCGTGAACTCCTTTTCCTGTCCACTCTTGATGTTGAAATCCACTCTCCGTGCGTACCGCATTGTGAACTCCTTTCGCTGATTTCTCGTGGGAGGCCTCGCCGGCACATCGCCGTGTTCGGAGTGCCATCCTCAATGCAGTCAGTATGCGCCTGGTCGCCGCCTTGTTCTCTCCGGTCGTTTCCCCGTTTTGTGCCACGTGATTCAGTTCGCAGCTCATGGTCTGATCCAGGCAGGCCAGAACAGCCTGATTCCGCTCCAACTTCGCAGATGGCATGACTGTTGCTCCGAGGCGCCGCGTTACTTCAAAGAATTCGTTAGCGCTGCAAATGTCAGGCAGCGGCCAGGCAACTGGACCGGCGTCAACGCAGCGCTCTCCGCCGATCATCGGGCCGCCTTCGGCATTCGAGGCGCGAGGAGGGGGCCCGCCAGCAACAGGCCGATCGGTAAGGCCACCAGGTGGGCGAGAGCGGCGTGGAACGGCGCGTCTTGGGTACCAAGATCGCCAAGAGACAAGCCGCAGCGAGCGACGAGGATGAGCAGAATGATCACGGCGGCGCCCCAGCGGCTCGGTGGGCGTCGCATCGTCGCCACGAAGGTGCCGAGGCAACCGTAGTAGCCTGCCGACGGGCCCACCGCGTTCTCGATGACGAAGCTTCGTCCGAGGGCGGATCCCATCGCGTGCAACGGGAAGGCCACGAGCAAGGAGATGACGAGCAAGGTCGCCAGGTGCGCAAGCCAGAAAGCGAGGGCCGCGGCTGTCGTTCCAGCGCGCAGTTCGAGCGCGGTCACACAGAGCGCCAGCATCACGATCGAAGCCCAGAATGACGCACCGCCTGCGGTGAAGAACACCGACAAGAACGCGCGATGCCATGCCAACGACCAAAGGTGCCCGGCGCCGAAACCAGTCCATTCGCGGACGTTCTCCGCCAGCGGAGCGCTGTGCGTGCCGGTGATCAGCCCGACGGTGGCCAGCACGATGACCATCGAGATGCCGAACCACGGCCAGTTCGCGGGCCATGAGCGGGCAGTGCGTTCAGGCATTGGCGAAGCTCATGCGGCTGCGTGACGATGATGACCGTCGGATCGTTGACCGCTCAGAGGACTACGCCAATGCTTCATACGTCGTCAAACGCGCATCAGTCCGCCTGATGATGTCGCTCACGCCGTGCTGGTTGAAGCCCTTGTAGCCGTCGTTCCGCTCTAGATTCTCCAGGTGCGAGCCAACCGCGCCTCGCGTCTTGAACGTCGTTGCTTCCGCCTCGGTGATCGCGCCGCTCGCAAGAAGACGCGCGAGCCGCTTCTCGCTCACACCCCAGATCTCTCCGGCGGTGAACGCCTGCTTCAGGAAATCGAACGACGTGAACCGATCCATCACCCTGTGACCGGCCGCCTCCAGATCTGCCGTGAGCCGAGCGTGGTCGAACTGGCATTCCAGGTGATGCATCCCCGCCTGGAGGATGCTCTCCCCGTGGAGGCCGACCCACAGCCCCACCGTGCCGAGCTGATCCCGCGGCTGCAGCGGGTCGTGTGCGAAATCGCCCGCCATCTCCTCCGGCGAAAGATCCACGTCCGCGAAGACGACGATGCCCGTCACCGGCTGCTCCAGCACCTGCGCGCCCCACCCCGCCTCCTCGCCCGCGTAGAATCGCTCCCGACAGCAGAAACCCAGCTTCTCCAGCAGACGGATCAGACTCCGAAAGTGCTCGCGAGAGCAACGAAACGTGTGGTGGTCGTGATTTGCCCAGCCCAGCCCGAGACGGTCTTGACGCACCCTCTGCCACCGCGCTGCGGCATTGCGACGTTCCCAGAAATCCCGCTCTGCGCGGAAGAAGAGATCACACGCCGTGTGAACGCCCGAATGGGTGCGCTCCGTTGTCGTGAGGTCATCGATGGCCGCATCAACGAGCGCGTGAACGTGCTCGAAGCCCTGCTCGTCCGTCGGCCAGTCGCGACGGCGCCGGCGGAAGCTCTCCAGGTGACGCATGCCCGCGATCGAATGGCGCGGATCCGCGGGCAGATCCGTGAAGCCGAGGTAGCCGTGTCGCTCGACCGCGATCAGCTCCGTGTTGTCACCGCGAAAGGCTGTTCCGCGGCGGAGTGGCGAGAAGGGCTCACCGCTGATCGGTGAGTCGTTCGGCACCTGCCACGTTGCCATGAAGTCGCTCACCCAGTCGACCTTGACGCCCACGCGGCGAAGCGGACCATCGCCCAGCACGACCTGTGGAAAGAGCGCACCGTCGTGGACGTAACGCTGCGACGCGCCGGGAGCGGGAGCGTGACGGAAGCCGGCCTCGACCAGCTCGAAGATCACCTCTTCGTCTTCGGGTACGCGGAAGTAGTCGATCCAGTCGAGGAAGCGGGTCGACGTCTCTTCCCGCATGCGGTCGGCAAGCAGACGCGACTTCGAGCAGCCGGCGAGGAATCGCTCGATGAAACGATCGATGATGGCCTGTGCTCGAGGTTGCGGTTCCCAGTGGTACTGTGCGGACATGGACGTCTCGTTCAAAGTGATGATGTGTGGGGGTTGCTCACCCCGGGGGCGGCATGATATCAGGTGAGTCCAGCCCGGGAATCCGCCATCCGGAAGCGACGAATCTGGTTGGTGCGGTCACGGTTCCAGCCAGGTCGCGTGCACCTGATCCCCACCCGGCCAGCAGAATCGGGCCCGGAGGTGGCCATCGTGACGCAACCGCAACCACTCGAGACGCACCAGCGCTGTCGTCACGAGCCGGAAGTGGTCCGCCCCACGCTCCGACTCTTCCAGCGAGGGTTCCCGCGTGAGCAACTCGGGCGGAAGGTTCGCCGACGGCCCGTCGCTAGGGATCGATGGCGAACGCGGCGCGAGATAGCAACGGCGGCCGCTGGGGGTCGTGTGCTCCCACGCTACTTTCGCCTGCGCGACTCCTGCACGGCCGTGATGGTCGTGGGGCCCGCTGCTCGAACTTGTACGCGGGCTCCCGCATCGTAGAAGACCCAGGCCGCCCACGATCGCTCCTTCAGATTGATGAGCTTTGGCGATCTCGCGTCTGAGTGGCACGCGATCGTTCGCCGCTCTTGATCGACGGTGCGCAGCACGACGGTCCGGGCGTCCGCGGCTCCGTCCTCGTCAGTCGTAGCGAGAACCGGAAGATGGAAGCCGTGTCGCCGGTCGTTGACGCCGCTGACCAGAAGGCGCCACGCGTCGTCCAGCACTTGATCGAGCGTTGTCGGACGCTGGTCTGATGAAGCAGACATGGTGCAACTCGTCGCCTCTTCGCTCGGTCTACTGAGCCGGTTCGATCTCGATTGCCAGCGTGTGGACATCCACCCCAATCGCGTAGAGCAGGATCGTCGAGCGATCGCGCAGCACCCGGATCTTGTTGACGGCGTTGCCGAACTCCGTGCGCTGCCAGGAGCGTCCGCCGTCGGACGTCTCGAACCCGCCGGGCATCGCGCCCACCCAGCCGCGGTCCGCGTCGATGAACGCGATGCCGAACTGGCGAACGGCATGGTCGTCGACGAGCGGAATCTCGAACCAGGTTTGGCCACCGTCGGTGGTCTTGGCGAGAGAGCGCCGCGACGCGCGCGGATCGGGGTCGTAGGACTGGATCGTGACATAGCCAGTATCGCGCGTGGGAAAGGAGATCTTCCAGGTGATCTCGTACGGACGGTTCGTCTCGAAGGCTCTGGTCCAGGTCGTTCCGCCGTCGGCGGTCGTGAGGATGAGCGCGTGGGCGCTGGCGACATCGGCGTTGGAGCTGGCGGCGATCACGCCGTGAGCGCGGTCGAAGAAGTGGACGTCGAAGGCCATCGCCGCGTCTGCGCCGACGTCGACCTGCGACCAGGTCGTGCCGAGGTCATCGGTGAAGATCATCGCGGCGGGTCCACCGACGCGCCCGACGCCAGTGATTCGCGTGCGCATATCGAGGTTACCCGCGTTGATGTACTGCTCGTGGAGAACCTCCAGGCGCAGAGCCCGACGACCGGCGGGCCGTCGATGGTCGTGACGGGCGTCCAGGTCTCGCCGCCATCCACGGTGCGGTAGAGCGGCACGGAGTCGGTGACATTGGGAAAGTAGCCCGGTCCGATGTTGCCGGCGAATCCGAGCCGCTCATCGACGAAGGCGATGCAACGGAAGTAGGTTCCCGGCTTGTGCACCTTCTCGACCCAGGTCGTGCCAGCGTCGGTCGTCTTGAAGATCTTGCCTGCGCCATTGACGTACCAGCCGGTGCTCGGGTTGATGAAGAAGATGTCGTCCTGCTTGCCACGGTAGGGTTCGGTATCGAGCTTCTTCCAGACCGAAACACCCGCGGGGAGCGTCTCGCGTCCGGCGGGCACGGTCACGGACGTCGATGGTTGCGACTCCTGCACGGTGCGCGATTCGGCATCGTGAGTTCGGGCGAGCACGCTGAGCGCTGGTGTGATGACCAGGGGCCCGCGGAGGAACAGTGCACGTGGCGTAGACTGGGCATGGGCAGGATGAGCCGACCAGATCAGCGAGCTCAACACACACCCGATGGAAGCAGCCGTCAGCGGAGGCGCCATCAGCCACCGGTGGAAGATCGAGAGCAAAGGGGGGCTCCTTGATGATGACTCTTCGGCACTGCAACTCACTGGACGCGCGGCCCGTCAGCAGGTTCGCGCTCGCTGCAAATGTCCGCTCACTGTACCTTCTTCGGCAGCGTGAGGGGTCCCGCGCGGTCTCCTGGCTTGGGGGCGCTCGATCGGGACTGGCGATCGGCGAGACGTGAGCTTTGAAATGTCAGGAGCGCCTTCCAGGATGAGGCACGTGCAACGCGGCGGAGCGCTCGCGACCGCAACGCGCCTCGTGCCGCCGCAGGTGATCTTGCTTGCGCTGGTCGTTCAGATCGGCCTCTCCGTGGTGGTGAACCAGGTGCTGTTCCCGCTGCGCGTGTTCCGACCGCTCGCGCTGGGGACCCAGGGACTGGTGTCGACCACGCTGTCCGCCAACCTGTTGATGCTCGCGGTCAACGTACTCGGCGTGATCATGTTGGTCGGCGGACTGCGCGCCCGCGACCTTGGACTGCGGCCAGGGTGGCGCGCTGTGACAGTCGCGGTTGGGGTGGCGCTGGCCACCTGGCTCGGTGCCCAGGGTGCGATCGCGCTGGCGGCTGCTCTGGCAGGTCAGCCGATCGGATTCTCCGACCAGTGGATCATGAGTGCGGCCCTCTGGACGAGCGGCCGGCTGATCGGACAGGTCTTCGGCAACGCGCTGTACGAGGAGACGTTCTTCCGCGGCTTCCTGCTCGTGCAGGGAACGTGGTGGTCTGCGCGAGCCAGATCGCCGGAGGGAGACCTCGCAGCACCGTCGGCAAGGACATGGTTGCTCGCGGTGCTGCTGACGCAGGGCATCTTCGCGATCTCCCATGTGCCGAATCGTCTGATGGGAGGTGCGTACACGTCGATCGGCTCCGTTCTTGTCGACCAGGGGCTGCTGCTCGCTGCAGGAATCGTGTTCGCGGTGATCTACCTGGGCACCCGGAACCTGTGGCTCTGCGTGCTGCTTCACGCGTTCTCGAACAGGCCGACGCCGCTGCTGACTGGCGTTGCGAACGACGATGGAACGAATGCGGTCGCGCTGGCGGTGGTCCTGGCGTTTGCCGTCTCGATGGCCCTGCTCGTGCGGCGGTCGAGGCGGCGAGCATTGCAGGACGATGGCTGAGGCACCGCGCGTCCGTAGGCTCGACACGGCCATCTCCGCCATCACGTGCGTCAGGGCATCAGAGCTGGGCACGAGGACCGGCCGACCGAGAGTTCAAGATCCGGCAGCGGACTGCGTGCTGTTGCGGGGCGCTCATGGGCCGGCGGCGATGATGGCGAGGTACTGTTGCTGCAGCTCATCGAAGCTCGTGTCCGGCTGACCAACTTTGGGGAGCAACTGCCGCGATGCGGTCTGAATCTGATTGCAGGTGCCGACGACATCAGGCAGGTCAGCGAAGGTCCGTTGACTGTCGAACCGCCAGCCCTTCTCGACCTTCGAGAGGTAGAACGGAAACTTGAACGGCGGAATCGTGACGTAGCCCTCGGTGTCGCTGCCGTGCGCGACCTGGGACTCGCTCATCCATGGCTTGTTCTCGAAGCCGTCCATTTTGTACGCCTTCAGCATGGCTCGGTGGTAGGGGAGCCAGACCTGAAGCGTCTCGAAGACAGTGTCAATGGCGGCCGAAACGGACTGGGGCTCATTGAACAGACTCTGGTAACCGGCCTTGTCGCCGCTGGTGACCGTTACCTGAAACTGCTCGACGGCAAGACCAGCGGCGCCCTGGTCGCGCGGCGCGTCGCAGCCGGCGATCGTGCCAAGGACGAGCAAGCAGATCATGGTGGGGACGAGGCGTGTCGATCTCATTGCATCTCTCCTACGCGGCCGAGCTCTTCGCCAATCACCGTGGAGCCGGTCAATCGATTGACGATCCGCTGCCACCGGGTGGGCAGTGTAAGGAATCTCCGCGTCCAGGTCACTGGTAGGTGATGGAATCGTCGAAGTTGACGGTTGTCTTGACCAGCCGAATGCCGAGAATCCGCGTGTAGAACGCCGGTCAACGGGGAGGACATCGATCACGCTCCTTCCTGATGCCCGGCGCCGGCGGTCTGCTCCGGATCGAGCGGATCGCCACAGCGCTTGCAGTAGACCGCATCGCGGTCATGTCCCTCCGCCATGCACGACGGGCAGGCCCGGGTCGTGATTGCGGCTCGGACCTTTCCCGCCATCTCGGCGGTGAGGATTCCCGTGGGAACGATGATCATCGAGTAGCCCACAAGAACGAGCACGGCGGTGGTCGTCTTGCCGATCACCGTGATCGGCGTGATGTCGCCGTAGCCGACGGTGGTCATCGTGATGATCGCCCAGTACATCGCGCTCGGCATCGAATCGAACGCCTCGTTACCAGCGTTGCCTTCCACGATGTGCATCAGCGCACTGGAGATGAGCACGACGATCAAGACGGTCGTGATGAACACGGCGATTTTGTGCCGGCTTTCGTAGAGCGCGTGCCGCAAGGCCGTGGCCTCGGAGAGATAGCGAGTCAGCTTGAAGACTCGGAAGATACGCAGCAATCGAAGCGTTCGCACGACCAGAAGTCGTTCGCCGCCGGGCACGATCAGCCCGATGAAGGCGGGGAGGATGGAGAGCAGATCGATGATGCCGAAGAACGAAGTCGCATAGCGCAGGGGCCGCCGAACGACGATCAGCCGGAGGAGGTATTCGACGGTGAAGAGTCCCGTGAACATCCACTCGAGCGCCAGGAAGAGCGTCCGGTAGGGCTCATTGTTCGCTGCTGGTAGTGTGCTCAGGATGACGACGGCCACGGAAGCGAAGATCGCGACGATGAGCGAGACGTCGAACGTCTTCCCCGCAGGAGTATCAGCCTCGAAGATGATTTCGTGAAGGCGATCGCGCCAGGGGGCGAAATGAGGGACTGCGCGGTCGTACTGAGGTTCTGTCATGCTGAGGAATCCAAACGAGGTTAGACCGCCGACCGCCCGGCAAGTCCCTGCGGCTGAAGGTGCGTCTCTCGCTGGGCCCTCCGATAGGCATCCTCCAGCTGAGCGAGTCGATCATCGAGGTGCCCCGTCAGCCCGATGCTCATGCGGACGAGCCCGGGTGTGATCCCGGCGGCATCCTGTGCCTCGGCGGTCAGCTCGCTCGAGGTCGAGCTGCCCGAGGCGCTCATCAGCGTTTCGAAGTAGCCGAGGCTGACCGCCATGAAGCCGAACGAGTACTCATTCTGAAGAATCTCCATGAACCGATTGGCTCGCTCGATGGTCCCGAGGTCCAGGGTCAGCAGTCCGCCGGCACCGTAGCCGGGTGTCGCGAGGCGCTCGAGCAGATCGTGAGTCGGGTGGGAGGGAAGACCGGGGTAGCGCACCGTGGCGCCGATGGACTCCAGTCGCTCCGCGCACGCCAGCGCGCGGCGCCCGTGTTCTCGCATGCGCAGGCCGAGGTGTGGCAAACGCAGCGTCAGCTCGTGCGCAATCTTCGGGTCCATGGTCGGCCCGAGGAGCATGATCGGTCCCGAATGCAGATCCATGAGCCCGCTGATGAAATCCGTCGACGCGCAGACCGCGCCCGCGATGATGTCGGAGGCGCCGCTGATGAACTTCGTGAGGCTGTGCACGACGACATCAGCGCCATGGGAAGCAGGACACAGAATCACGGGCGAGAAGGTGTTGTCCACGACGAGCTTGGCACCCGATCGATGAGCCAGGTCGGCCAGCATGGAGAGGTCGGCGACCTCAAGGGTCGGATTCGCGATGGATTCGACATAGAGAACCTTGGCGTTCGTGCGTGCAAGCGCCGATGCGATCGCATCATGGTCACCGACTGGAACGAAGGTCGTTCCGATGCCCGCCTTCTGCGGCAGAAACTCGTTGAGCAGCGCAAACGTGCCGCCGTAGATCGTGTTGCTGGCGACGATCCGATCACCCGCATCGCAGATGGCCAGCAGTGTGCACGCGATCGCGCTCATGCCCGAGGCTGTCGCGTATCCTGCCTCAGTGCCCTCGAGTGCCGCGAGGAACCGCCCGAGGGTGAAGACGGTCGGATTGAAGTGCCGGCCATAGAGATAGCACCCCTCGGTGTCGCCGCCCGGTTCGAGGGAGAAGGGGCCACGCTCGCCCCGGAAGATGTGGGGCATCGTCTCCGCGGCGAGCACCGTGAACGTTGTGCTTGCCTCGATGGACGGATTCACCCCTCCGTGCTCGCCAAACTCGTGGCGGGCGGAGGCCATCCTCGCGACTGGGTCGTTCGATCCTTCGGCTTGCTGGTCCTTCTCGACCATGGCGTGAGTCCTTCATGTTCAAGAATGCCGAACCGGCTCGGCGCCACTGGCCGGACCAGCGCGCTGCTGCTCGGTGGCAATCGGCCGCTCCATCAGGATCTCGTCAATGTACCGGCCGCGAACGCAGGCGTGGGCCCGCGCCGTTCCAATGATCGCGAAACCCTGGCCCCGGTAGAAGGCGAGGGCATCCGGGTTGTCCGCCCTGACCGCGGCCATGAGCTTGCGAAAGCCCCACAACCTGGCCGTTTCGAACGTCGCCTTGCAGAGGCTTTGGCCGATCCCGCGTCGGCGGAGATCCAGCGCGACGAACGTGCTGATCTCGCCCACGTGGGCGAGGGCTCTTTCCCTCGACGCTCGCAGCACATCCTGGCACCCGACGACCATCTGACTCTGGCGATCGACTGCCACGTTGTACACTCCGCGCGAGGGACTCTCCCGGATGAATTCGATCTGGTCCGACACGGACACCTGCTCGGTCATGATCGTGTACGTCCCGCACTGGATGATCGCGTTCAGCAGCTCGACGATCGATTCGGCATCCTCCTCCCGGGCCGGTCTGACGAAGACGGTTGTCGTTCGCTGGATTGGTGACGACATGGGTTCAGGACGCCTCGCGGAGCGAGCCGGGGTCGCCCCAGTGTGGCGGGTGACAGCGGCTGGCCCGGCGTTCACGCGACGCGCGCCGGCACGTCGATTTCCAGGCAGGATGTACAGTACGCCCGGAGCACACACCATGATCATTCTGGCCATGTCAGCCATTCTGGCCGAGACAACCGATGGCCGGTGGACGCCGGGAATCGGCGACCCGACGCCGATGGGCTGGAGCACCGTGATTGCCTACATGGTGACCGCCGTGCTCTGCGGACTCTATGCGTGGCGTGGCGATCGGCGCTTGCCTGCGGTCTGGAACCGGAGACATCGGGTCCTCTGGTGGATCCTGGCCCTGCTCTTCATCGGCCTGGGCATCAACAAACAGCTCGATCTCCAGTCGTGGTTCACTTCCGTGGGCAAGCGGCTTGCACAGGACCAGGGCTGGTACGAGCAGCGTCGCACCGTCCAGCAGATCTTCATCGTCGCGATGGCCGGCGGCGGGGTCGCCGTCTTGATGATCGCAGCCTGGTTCCTGCGCGGCCTCTGGCGGCATCAATGGATCGGATTGGCGGGACTGGCGGTGCTGCTTTGCTTCGTCGTGATCCGGGCTGCCTCATTCCACCACGTCGACCTCTTCCTTGGGTGGGACTTCTTCGGCATTCGCATGAACTGGCTGCTCGAGCTGGGCGGGATCACCTGCGTCGCCCTGACCGCGGTGCGAGGTCTGAGCAGAAGACGGGATGGGGATGCGTGCCTTGTCGTCATCCGTTCCCAGAGGTCCATGTAGCGTCCGTCCCGGAGCTGTGCAGCGGGGGGGCTTCGTCCTCGGGCTGCCGCCAGTGTGTTGAGCGAGTCGTCCAGACCGTTGGCCGCAGGCCCGGGCGAGTTCTCGGGGAAGGCTCTTCGATGTCTCTGGACAAGCAGATTGGACGATGAGTACCTGAACCGATAGGCCATGCGGACGAAGAACGGGCGGACATCTTGGCCCCCCGGAGCGAGAACTGGTGATGCTGCGTGAGACGAGACGGGAGCACCTCTTCGCCTGCGCTGGTGTTGGCATGAGCCTAATCCTCGCGGCGGGGTGCGTGGTACGCACGCCAGCGGCACCGGACCGGTTCGATGCGACGACGCTGGTCATCACCCCGGCCGCGGATTTGCCGAATCCCTATCGTCAGGTTGAATCGCTGCAGCGCGTCGCGGATCGTCCCGAAGCAGATCGAAGTCCCGAGACTGAACAGAGCCGAAAGCGCGGCCTCGAGATGCTCGTCGGTCGTGCGGGTCAGGACGACGGCAACGTGCGTTACCTCGGAGCCAGAGGTCTTGGTGTCCTCACTGAGGTCACCGGCCCGGAGAACGAGGAGTGGCGTCAGGAAGAGTTCACGCCGCACCAGCGGTTCCGCTTCATGTCGACTTGCTGGAAACCGGACCAGTTTGCCGACCTCGAAGCGCAGCCTGATGAGGCGCTCATCGCGAACGCTCCACTGGTTCGGATCATGGATTTCACGTTCCACGAGCCGATCGATAGGGATCCTGTCGGCCTGATCGTCCAGCTCTCGAGCGTTGTCGACTTCTCACCTCAGGAGCGAGCGTTGACCCGTGCCATGGTGGATCGGGGCTGGGCCGTGGTCGGTTGCCGCGTACCGTTGTTCACCTTTGAAGAGGAAGCGCACTTCGTGGTGTTTCAACGCGGAATGGGGAATGATGACGTCGCCAAGAAGGTCGCCAAATACGTCGACGACCTGGTGGCGGAATGGGCGATCAGCGTGGAGGCGATGCTCGATTACCTGGTCGAGGCACGACCGGACATTCCTCAGGATCGGACCGCGATCATCGGGTGTAGCCTTGGCGCGCTCGTACTCCCGGGTACGGTGGCATGGAACTCGAGGCGCTTCCGAGCGGCTGTGCTCATTGCAGGCGGAGCGAACCTGCTTCGCATTCTCGGTCACATACAGATCACGGACGAGAGGGACCGATCGCACCGCCCGATCTCATTGCACCCCGTTGGTCCGGTTGACGCGGCTCAAGTGGGGCGGCTCTACGAGCTGTACCTTGCGCAATCGAAGCTCGACCCCTACGCCGCCGCCGATAGCTTGCGAAATCGGCCCGTGCTCATGCTTCAATCGCGACAAGACGCGTTCATTCCGGCAGAGCTCGGTGACCTTCTCTATGAACGCCTGGGTCGGCCGGAGCGCTGGAGCTATCCGTTCTTCGGGCATCTGCTTCTCTTCTGGTGGCTCCCGCACGAAGCCAACGCGATCGCCGACTGGATCGAACGTGCGGTCGAGTGAGTGATCAAACGGGCTACGAGGGATTGGCCATCGAGGGATTGGCTGCAGGAGAGGATTGGCCAGGCACATTCGCTCCGTCCGGACGACGGGATTGGCCAGAGGGATTGGCCAGGCACATTCGCTCCGTCCGGGAGGAGGGATTGGCCAGGCACATCGCTCCGTCCGGGTTCGAGCACGGGAAGAGGGATTGGCCAGGCACATTCGCCATCCGGAGAGGGATTGGCCGAGAGGGATTTGAGGGAGAGGGATTGGCCAGGCACATTCGCTCCGTCCGGGTTCGTGAGGAGGGATTGGCCAGGCACATTCGCTCCGTCCGGGTTCGAGCACGGTTTGTCGAGCATCGAGCCCGCGGCTCGGGGCTCAAACTGACAGGGGCTCAAACTGGCCAGAAGGGCTCAAACTGGCCAGAGGGGCTCAAACTGGCCAAGGCTCAAACTGGCCAGGCACATCTTGCGGCGCACGGAGGAATTGGCCACGTTGCGGCGCACGGAGGAATTGGCCACGGAGGAATTGGCCAGGCACATTTCCTGAGGCACATTTCCTGAGGCCTGCTCTTTGCCCGCAGTGACGGAGGGATGTCCACAAGCCTGACCCGCCTGCTTCTTGCCCGGATCGACCTCTCCTGTCGTGAGCTACTCAGAAGGCCACGCCAGGCGCTGTCAGTACGCGCACGGCGACCTTCGTTAGCGATCGACGTCGCCCCGGGGGTGAACTGACGCCCCTGGTCGTCACTCACCCCGATTGGCCAACCTCTTGCGCTATGCCTGCTGCTCTTGTGCGGCGCAGGAACAGCGGGCCGTCGGTCCCCGGCGCCCGGCGAGAAGTAGAGAGCAGCGGACGCTGGCGGACGCGCAACCCTGCGGGCCCGCAGCCCGTTGAGAGAGTCAGATCGCCACCTGAGCACGATCACTTCCGCCCTGGCAACGTCACCGAACCCAGGGACATCGGTGGAATATGCGTCAGTTCGTCGACGCGGCTAGAGAACGAAGAGAATCGCGCTCGTCTGGCGAAGCACGTCTTCAGCGGGCGGCTAGCGCTAGATGACGACGGGCTTGCCGAGCTTGCGCCGGATGGCCGCGATCTGCCCCGAGTGCATCATCTCGTGCGATCCGGCCATGAGCAGGACCGAACCGACGTTGGGGAAGAACTTTCGGATGTTCTCGGGCGTCGGCTTGTCAAGGTCGGTTTCGCTCACCGTGTCGATCGCCGCCCCGGCCGCCTCGTGCATCTGGTCCATGAGCTTGAAGTAGTCGGCCTTCTTCAGGAACTGCTTCGGATCGTCGCTGGCGGTGTTGCCCTTGCCATGGGTTTCGGCAAAGCCTTGAGGCAGGTCCGGAACCTTGGCTCCGATCGCCTCAAGCAGCGATCGCTCCGAGGCGATCAGATGGCCGAGCTGCCACGCGATGTGGTTGGAGCCGGGCACCGCCCGGACCAGCATCTCCTGCTCACTGAGGTCATCGAGGTATGCCTTGGTGATGCTGTGGGTGAACTTGATGTTGTGTCGCAGCAGATCCTTGATGTTCATGTCCAGTGCTCCGTCAAGTGGTGGCCGCGCAGCGTACCACCGATTCCGGCTGGGCGGGGGCAGATCGGTCCCGCACCGGCACGGATCGAGTCGAGGGCCGGGTGTGATTGTCCCACGCCCTTGGCAAGGAACCGCCACGCCTCCGCAGAGTGCCTGATCCGACGACTCCGAGCGACCTCTCCCCCGAGGCCTTACAGGTCATTCGGCCATGCCAGGTGCTGGGGTCACACGCGGGGGACCTCCCGGCCGCTGGATACCCCTCCCGGGTAGTGACTTGGCCCCTCCCTGTCCAGGTGCGAACCGAGCGAGCCCACTATTTGCGAACCCGACCCGCCGCTTCTCGTACTACCGATCGACTGAGCGCGCGGGCCTTGCAGAGGCATCCCCCCGATCACTCGAGACAAGGAACACACAATGACGACCATCAACGCAGGCACGTACCGGCGACATGCCGTCCTGCCCCTGACCGCGGCCATTGCTCTTGCAACCGGCGTCGCCGTTTCCCTGGGTGCCGGATCGAAGCAGCCGGGAACCGCTGAGCCGCCGTCGGCCTCGATCGCGTTCGCCGATTCGCTGTCGAACGCGTTCCGAAGCGCGACCGGTGCCATTTCTCCGTCGGTGGTGAACATCACGACCGTCGACAAGCCGGATGTGGCACCCGCGCTCAACCGCGGTCAGCAGCCCGGGCAGTCGATGCCTCCCGGTGCGGAGGAGCTGTTTCGCCGCTTCTTCGGCGAGGGTGGTGGCATGCCCCCCGGTGCCCAGCCGATGCCCATGCCCGAGCGCCGTGGACAGGGCTCCGGCGTCATCATCCGCGAGGACGGCTACATCCTGACCAACAACCACGTCGTCGACGGTGCGGATGAGGTCATGGTGCGTTTCGACGACGGTCGCGAGTACGCGGCCAGCGTGATCGGAAACGACCCGGAAAGCGATCTGGCCGTGATTCGAGTCGATGCAGACGGTCTGCCGGCCGCTCGGATCGGCGACTCCGATCAGCTGCAGCCCGGTGACTGGGTCGTCGCTGTCGGCAATCCGTTCGGCCTCGACCACACGGTCACCGCTGGTGTGGTGAGCGCGAAGGGTCGTGGCGAACTCGGTCTGAGCACCTACGAAGATTTCATTCAGACCGACGCGGCGATCAACCCGGGCAACTCGGGTGGACCGCTCATCAACCTGCACGGCGAGGTCGTCGGAATCAACTCCGCGATCCGCTCGTCGTCGGGCGGCAGCATCGGCATCGGCTTCGCCATTCCGTCCAACCTGGCGATGCACGTCGCCGACTCCCTGATCGACGATGGGCGTGTTGCACGCGGATGGCTCGGTGTCTCGATCCAGCCGCTCACGTCGGAGCTGGCCTCGTCGTTCGGACACGAGGACACGCACGGCGCGCTCGTCTCCGACGTCGTGTCGGATACCCCGGCCGCCAAGGCGGGACTCGAAGCGGGTGACATCATCACCCGCGTGGACCACCGGGTCGTTTCCTCACCCAGAGAGCTCGTGAACACGATTGCTGAGCATGAGCCCGGCGAGCGAGTCTCGGTGACCGTCGAGCGGGGCGGCTCGACCCGGACGCTCGATGTCACGCTCGGCGAGCGCCCCGGACAGGCGGAGCTGGCCATGTCGGCGCCCGCTGCCGACGCCGGAGGCGGCACGCTGGGGCTGCGGGTGCAGCCGATGACTGCGGAGCTTGCCGAGCAGCTGGGTGTCAGTGGAACCACGGGCCTGATCGTCACGGAAGTCCAGCCTGGCTCATTGGCGGCCGAGGCGGGATTGCGGCCCGAGGACATCATTCTCGAGGCCGGTCGCCAGCCGGTGACCTCCGCCGCTGAGCTCTCAGCGGCTGCCCGAAATGCCGACAAGGGGCTGCTGTTGAAGATCAGCCGCCAGGGACGCGCGCTGTTCATCGTCCTCAAGAAAGCCGACTAGTCCGGGCGAGCAGCGAAGGACTCTTTCCTCCAGAGGGCGTGCTCGATCTTCGATCGGGCGCGCCCTTCTTCGTGCGCTCTCTGGCGACGCACCGGTCAGTGAAGTTCACGAGCCGACATGAGTCATGCCGGGGATTCGTCGAAGGTGAGTCCCTCCGATTCACTCGCGCTGAAAGGAGAGCACCCGTTCGGCCGCGGCCTGACCACTCAGGAATGCCGACTCGACGTCGTTACCGCCGAACCCGTCGCCGCACGCGACGATCGACTGCTCCGGATCAGGAGCGCAGCGATCGTCGATCGCGGTCTCGACCCGTGCGAATCGCCAGCGGTGCGCGGTCGTCCAGAGCCGGGACGACTCGCGAATCCCCAGCAGCTCGGCGAGGTGGTCGAACAGCTCCTCCGCAATGGCCTCCTTCTCTCGCTCGAGATTGGCTGCTGACCAATCCGGGCGGGCGTACGCCACCCAGGTGGAGCGCCTCGGGGTGCTCGTGCGGCCCGGCTTGCGATCGTTCCGGACCAGCAGGGCGAGGACTGGGTGATCTCCGAACTCGATCACGTCGGCGTCCAGCTTCGGCTCCGCGCCGATGACACAGAGCCCCGTCCACTGCGGTGCGTAGACGATCCGGTTGAGCGCGCCGGCGATCGTGGCGGAGGCGCCCCCGATCACCGTGATCGCTTGCGGCGCGGGAATCGCCAGGACCACCGCGTCCCACGGGCCCTGCGGACCAAGACCATCGAAGTCCAGCCACCAGTGGCCGCCTCGATGACGCACGCCCGCCGCCGGCGCGTTGAAGCGAACGTCGAGATCGCGGCCGAGATGAGCGCAGATCGCGCTCGAGCGGGGCACGCCGACGAAGAGCGGAGGACCAGGCGCCGTGGAAGCCACGCTGCCCGCCGTCACTTTCGAGCGTTGTGCGTGCCAAGCGGCGGCGATGCCCGACGCGGTCCACGAGTGAACGACGCGAGCGAAGCGATCATCGCGGACGGTGAAGAAGGGAGCGCCGTGATCGAGAAGAACGAGATGATGATCCGGTGAAGCCTGCTCGAGTTCCACCCGCCGAGTGGAGAGGCGTCCGCCGAACCCTCGTCCCTTGTCGAACACCGTGACCTCGACGCCCTGCTCGCGGAGCACGCGGGCGCTGCTGAGGCCAGCGATCCCGCCACCGATCACCGCGACTCTCAGCCCGGCCGTGCGCTCCGCCGGATGGGCGTCAACTTCGGGCGCGTCGCCAGACGTCACGGGAGACTCCTGGTGCGATCACTGATCTGGTTCTCGAGTGATCCTCACGCGGTGCTCACCGGATGGAGACGGGGACCCGTTCGCTCGCCCGGCCGGGGCCGACCGCCGCACCGTCTTCGGTGCGGATGAGCCGTCGGTACAGATCGGACGAGAAGAGTTCTTCGGGATCGAGCCGCTGCTTGGATTCGAGGAACTGCCGGTACTCGGGGTAGATCTTCTGGAACTGCTCCCGGCTGAGGACCATCTCCTTGGCCAGGTGGACGCGGCCGTGGTTCCGGATGACGCAATCGAGGAGCTGGTCCAGGTAGCGGCCCATTCTCTCCAGGTGCCGCGGCTTCAGATGGAACTCGAAGTTGAGGCTGTATCCATCCTCAGAGAACGAGATCAGGTGCTCGTCGCGCCGGTGCAGCCGCATGATCGTCGTGACCGGCGGGCAGCACATGCTCTGGCAGATCTCGATCACCTCCCGGATGGCCTGCCGCGCGTGATCCCGCGAGACCGAGAGCTGAACCGCAAATCCCAGCGGGCCGCACACCGTCGCCGCGGGGGGCACGGTAAAGCTCGTATCGAAGTTGTAGCGCAAGAACTTCTCGACGTTGTCCGAGGATCCCAATGATCGCCTGACCTTCGAGTACGCGAAGTACAAACGGTTGAAGAAGCTCACCGTTCTCTTCTGAGCGTGGAGGAGCACGGAGATCAGCGAACCGACCGCGCCGTACAGCGCCAGGGCCTGACGGCGCCGAACGACCAGGCGTGCGAGGCCCGAGGCGACTTCCTCGCGAAGCTGTTCCGGCGTGGCGTCGCGCTGCACCCATTTCGTGGCGTGAATGACGCCGCGACCCAGTCGCTTCCCCCGCGCACAGACGTCGAGCCAGACGACGGCGAAGTCGCTCGTCGCTTCGACCTGCTCCAGATTCTGGAAGAGCTCTTCGAGATCGTGCACCGGAAGCCGTGAGATCTCCAGAAAGGGCGAGGGAATGCGCTGGAGCTGAAGCGTCGCTTCGAGGATGATTCCGAGAAGTCCGAGACCGCCGACGACGGCCAGGAAGAGAGCTCGGTCGCGATCACGATCGATCGTGATCGTCTCCCCGGCTGCGGTCAGGAGCTTGAGGCTCAGCACCTGATCGCCGAAGTTGCCCAACCGCCACGAGTCCTTCCCATTCACGTTGGCAGAAATGGCGCCGGCGACGGTGATGGTTGCTTCGGTGGGGCTGGCGGGCAGTGTGAACCGGTGGTGGTGAGCCCGCTTGTAGATGTCGATGATCTTGACGCCGGGTTCGACGACGATGCGGCCGGTGTGCTCATCGAACTCGAGGATGCGATTCATCGTCGTCGTGTCGAGGAGCAGCTGCCGATCGTTGAGGGCGAGGTCGCCGTAGCTGTGACCGCTGCCCCGCGGGCAGATGGACAGACCGTTTCCTCGTGCGAAGGCCAGGGCCTGCCGGCACTCCTCTTCACTCGAGACGGACGCGACGAGCGATTCCGTCGTCCGGGAGCCGACCAGGGCGGAGACGCGGCGGTGCGAGAAGAAGTCCGGCAGCTGAAGATGGTCGAGCATCGAGAGAGCACTCTGGTGCGTCATGGCATCTTCGCTCGGACCGGCGGAATCTTCGCGCCATTCGCGGGGGAACTCGACCATGAGCTCCCGAATCGGCTCTTCGGGTCGCATGATAGGACGAATCGACGCGCCCTGCGGGCAACCGACTTGTCTGGCTGCATGGAGTCGGATCGAGGATAACCGCCTGATCATCCCCAGAGCATCGGCGGAGCGAGCTCGAGGCTGTTGCCCGCGGGATCACGGAAGTAGATCGAACGGCCCCCTTGCGGCCAGTCGACCTCCATCTCGATCTCGACGCCACATCGAGCCAGGTGTTGCCTCCAGGCCGGTGCACTCGACTCCTCCAGTGGAAAGGCGACGTGGCCGGGGCCTGTCGCGCCGTGCGAGGGAACGGCTCGGCCGGCGGCAGCGGCCTTCTGCGGATCGAAGATGAGCAGCACCCCCTGACCGCAGCGGAGGACGACGGCCAGCGAGCCGCGATCGATCACCTCCAGGCCGAGCACCGACACGTAGAAGCGCTCGGCGGCTTCGAGATCGCTGGCGTAGAGCACGGTTTCGAAGATTCGATCTGCCTTCATCGCTGCCCGGGTTCTCAATCGGCAAGATGGTACGCCGTTGGGCGACGGCGCGTCGATCTCCCCGAAACGCTCATGGCTCGTGCCGCGTGTGCGGTGGGCGTGTACGATGACAACAAGACAAGCCCTTCGAGCCGGTCCAGGCGGTGCAGAACGGGACGGCGGAGGGACGGCTCGCCAGCTGTCGTTGGTACAGCAACGGCACCGAACCAGAGGCCAAATGAACAGCATGACGTGCGAAGCGAGGACCAGATCATGACCAATGTACAGACCAAGGAATCGGTGTCGGTGATCGACGTCGATCCCCAGACACTGGAGCGGTGGCTCGAGAGCGGCGAAGCGGTGCTCGTCGACGTGCGAGAGGACTTCGAGAGACGGGCCGAACGCATCGAGCCGTCGCTGCACAAGGCGATGTCGAAGTTCGATCCGACGGACTTGTACGAGCTTCCTCCCTCGAAGCGCGTCGTGTTTCACTGCCGGTCGGGGCGCCGTTCGCTCGACGCGGCGGAGCGCTTCCGTCGGCATCCCGAGCAGGAGCTCTACCATCTGGCCGGCGGCATCGAGGCGTGGAAGCGCTCGGGCCTCGCCACGGCGCGGAGCGCGGGCGCGCCGAAGATCGACGTGCTCCGTCAGGTGCAGATGACGGCAGGCACGCTCGTCCTCGTCGGCGCGGTCCTGGGCGCGTTCGTGTCGCCCTGGTGGCTGCTCCTCTGCGGGCTGGTCGGCGGCGGCCTCTTCCTGACTGGCGCGACGGGCTGGTGCGGCATGGCGACGCTCTTGTCCCTGATGCCCTGGAACCGCGCGCCCTCGTCCGGTCGCACGACGTGAGCCCGGGTTCCTGGCGAGCCAGGTGCTCTCGATACGAACCGCTCCCATTCCACAACGAAGGTAATCCACGATGATCGAAGACGCGAAGTCGCACTACCGTCACTGGCCCGAGGCTATCGCGAGCATGAAGCAACAGGCCCCGGAGATCGGGCGTGCCTTCGGTCCGATGTTTCAGAAGCTGATGGGCGAGGGAGCGCTGTCGGTGCGAGAAAAGGAGCTCATCGCCGTGGCGATCGGGATGGCCCTGCGCTGCGAAATCTGCGTGTACTCGCACCTCGAAAAGGCTCTGCACGCCGGCGCGACGCGGGAGCAGGTGATCGAGATGGCGGGTGTGGTGGTAACGATGCAGGGCGGGCCGGGGTACGTGTACGTGCCGATGTTGCTCGAAGCGATGGAGGCGTTGGGACATGGCCCCGGGGAGCAATAGGCGGCAATTCACAGCCGGCGCGCAGGAGAGGGGTTTACGGCGAGTTCTGCGGCTCGAGTCGGGGCACCGTCTCGGACATGCTCGGCACTTGTTCCCATGGCAGGAATTCGACATTGTCAAGTTGGACTTGGGTCTCGTTGAGAATCACGACGACACGAAGCCCGTCTGTGAAGTAGGGATCGCCTGTGTAGTTGTAGCGGGGCGCGTCGATCGATGCGAGACCGACCCCCGTGACGAAGCCTGCGCGATCGACGTATCCTGACGCAAGCAGGTCGAACAACACGTAGAGGCGGGCTTCGTCGACCATCGGGTCGACCTTATGGGTGACCAGCGTCTTGCTCGAGAACTTGACTCCGATGTCACGACTGATCTGGCCGACCCAGACCGGGACTCCCTCGAACGTGACCGGCGCCTCCCAGAGCCGCATGTGGTTCCGCTCGTCGACTGTGCTCCGTGCCTTTTGTAGGCCGGCATCTTGCGGGCGGCCGAAGAGGTAGAGCGCGGAGATCGGTGAAGTGCGGTATCTGGAGCCGAAGATGGATGAGAAGGCGGTCTGCAGACTCGAGTCCAGGCGGATCGTTTCCGTGAGGTCCCAGCCCTGGCGGACCAACGTGCTCAAGACATGCCTTGGCGGCCCCACAATGACAAGATTCGCCGGGTCGCCGGGAGTCTCCTTGTCACCGCCTAAGACGCAGCAGGTGAACCCCGCGAGATAAGCCCGCAGTCCGTCGAGGTCGAGATCAGTCTTTTCCTCCACATCCTCATCAGAGATGATCGCGGCCAAGAAGTCGGCCTTGAATCCAGGGACCAGCTGCACGAAGTCGAAATCGTAGCTGCGTTGATCTCCGATCAGTCTGGCCGAGAAGGCCTTGGCCCCCGGGTCGAAGTTGGTGTAGGCGAAGCCGGAGACGGTGGTCTGGGCAGGAATGCGCAGGGGGATGTGGTTCTCCAAGAAGTAGCGGAGCTTGTCATTCGACTGCTGCTCACCGAAGCGGCGCGTGCGGTACGCGGCTTCGCCCGGTCCGAAGTAGTCGGGATCGAGCCCAAGCGGCGTGAGGATCAGCCGTTCGTCGCTGCCGTTCTCGATCTCGAGCCAAATGGGCTGGATTCCGTTGCTCGTCATCGTCGCGTTGAAGAACTGACTGCTCTCGGCGGCGCTCAGCAGCACGGCGGAGACGCGAACCTCGTTGTCGCTCTGTGTCTCGGCGCACTCCTTGAACTCGAGCGATACCTCACGGGGCCGGCTGTACGTAGCGCAGCCACAGAGAAGCAGAGCCAGAAGAACGGCGAGTTGAGCATTGTTGCAGCGAGTCATGGTCGCGGTCCCCGGGGAATGAGCGCGTGTTCACGCGAGAGTTCTGAGGCAGTCTCTCACTCCGCCCGCAACCGCACCGAGTAGTTGCCACGGCTCTTGTCATACTCCAGATTGATGAGCTGTCTCGACTGGGCGTCCTGCAGGAGATCGGAGAAGGACTTGTATCCGTAGTAGCTCTCGTTGAACCCTGGATAGACGCGGCGAATCGTCTGTTTGATGAGCGAACCCCACAGCGGGTCGTAATCCACCTCGAGCGAGCGGACGATCTCCAGCAGCCGGTCCATTGCCTCCTGCTTCTTGTCCGCTGGTTTAGCGGCTTTCTTGCGGGTCTTGGCGACCTTCTGCGCGGCGCGAATGAGATCGTCGTAATAGATGAACTCGTCACACCCGGCGATGAGCAGATCGGACGTCGACTTCTTGACGCCACAGCCGATGACCCGCTTGTTGTTCTCCTTGAGCTTGGAGACCAGGGGCGAAAAGTCGCTGTCGCCCGAGAGCAGGGCGAAGATGTCGATGTGCTGCTTGGCGTAGCAGAGGTCGATCGCGTCCACGACCATGTGGATGTCGGCGCTGTTCTTGCCGCTCCAACGCGTCCGGGGAATGTCGATCAGCTCGATGCCGTTCATGTGCAGGTCGCGCACCGCGTCCTGGTAGTGGCTCCAGTCGCAGTACGCCCGCTTGAAGACGATGCGCCCCTTTTCGAGCAGGCGCTTGAGCACCAGATCGATCTGGAACCCTCCGCCCTCGTTCTCCGTGACGCCGAGGGCCAGGTTCTCGTAATCGACGAAGACGGCGATGAGGGGTTCGTCGGACATGGTGGTTCCGAAGAAGGGAAGGAGTCGACCGGTGTCGCCGGATGATATCGGATGTGGCGCAGATCTCGAACGGGGCCGGGCAAACGGGGAGATAGGTCTTGCCCAGATGTCAGAACCTGCACCGTTTGACGAAGTTCGAGCGTGATCGAGGCAACACTGGATGGGTGCTCGGCCGATCCTCAGGAGTCAGCGCTTCGCTCGGGCAGTTCAGCCCCCTCGATGCCCAGGCGATGACCTCGTCTGGCCAGGAGCACCTCATGTCAAAGAACGGGCAACGGCTCCGAAACCTTCTGACGTTCGTCTTCCTGGGCGCCATTGTCGGCCTGGGCTTCGTCGTGCCGGACCTCATCTCGACGAGGCCGGGAGTCGTGGAGGCCGAAGCGCAGCCGAAGGCGATCCGGCTGACCGGCACGATCTACGACTTCAAGAGCGCCCACCCGGACTTCAACGTGATTCCCCGGGTGGATACGGCCACTACGCTGGCAATGTGGCTCCGCAACTGGGCGCCGCAGGCCGACCGATCTTCGTCGGCGCCGGGGAGGGCGCGTCCGAGGGTTCGGCGGAAGGTTCGGCCGAGGAGCCGTTCACCGGTCCCCTCGGCCACGACCAGATCTTCGACGCCCGCCAGGGTGACGTCGCCAAGACGCAGATTGCGACGCTGGTGACGCTTCCTCAGCCCGTAACGGTGACTGGCATCACGGCGTTCGTCGGGAACGACGACAAGCTCGTTCGCTATGCCGTCTACGCTGATTGGGGCGGGGAGCCGGCGCAACTCATCGTGGCCACGGCAGCACAGAAGTCGGCCAAGTCAGCCCAGTGGCTGACCATCGACCTGCCTGACACGAGGCTCGATGCCGGATCCTACTGGCTGGCACTGTCTTTCGAGAACAGCAAACAGCAGTACGCCTACTCGAACCTCGGCGGTGTGACTCGCGCGTGCGAACACAGCGCCGCGAAGGATGGATTCCTCGCCCAGTGGGGAGAGTCCACTGCTGTCAATAACCGGCGGGTTTCGATCTTCGCCACCATCAGTCCGCAAGTCGGCGCCGAGTCGACCGATTCGATCGTGGGCTACGACACCGCGTCCTCCACCCTGCGCGACCACGTCGAGAAGCAGCAGATCGCCACGAGCGTAACCATTCCCGAGGACGGTGTGCTGCTGAGCATCACCGCGTATGTCGGGAACAAGGACAAGGACGTTCGCTATGCGGTCTATGCGGACGCCGATGGAGAGCCAGGGAGTCTGCTCGCGGAGACCTTCGCGGAAGAGAGCAGCAAGACGATGGGCTGGTTGACGCTCTCGCTTCCGGACACCCCGGTCGTGGCCGGACCGTACTGGCTCTCCCTGGCCCTGACCGATGGCAATCAGGCAATCGCCATGGATCCCGGTGGCGGGAAGACCCGGTACAAGAGCTTCGACGCCGGCAGCAAGGGCTACCCGAGTACGTGGGGGACGTCCGATGCCGCCACCACTGAGCGCCCCTCGATCTACGCGACCTATGCGACCAACGCCCAGTTCGGCACGAGTGAGCAGTCGTCCGGTCGGGGTTTCAAGGTTGCTTCGGAGTGGCGCGACGCGGAGTCGCGACCGATCGCCCCGCACCTCTTCCAGACGGGGGGAGACGGGGCGATCGACTTTCAGATCGTCGATCAGGATGTCATTCCCGGTGAAGCCTTCGCGGTGAAGGCCACGGTCGTCGGCGCCGCCATCCAGACGGCCTCGAACGGGTACCACCGGCCGGTCACCATGCGACTGCACGTGGGCGACCAGATCTTCGAGCCCTTCGGTGGCTACTTGCATCCCGTCGCGGGCAACCTGAACGACATCCAGGAGGTCACATGCAACTCCAACGGGAGCAATCCCCGCTCATGGATCGTTCCCCAAACCTTCCCCTCGGGGACGGTGATCTCGGTCGACGGCAGCAGCTGGATGAAGAATGGCGCACCAGCCAGCGAGTGCGTTGACACAGGCTGGGACCAGCGAATGACGGCCAGCACGCTGGAGATGGGTCCGCAGATCAAGGTGCTGCGCGACGGCGATCCCGTGCCGGACATCCGCGGGCTCTATCAGCAGGACTCGGTGGCGACGTACGTTGCCGACTACGTCGATGCCGCCAGCGGCAGGATGCGCCTCGATCAGAACGAGATCATCTACCTGTTCGAGCTCGGCAACAACGGCAACTCATCGTCGGCAGACTTTCAGGACCTGGTAGTGGTTCTTGGACTGGGAAGCAATCCTGGGGACCTCGTCACGAACGGGTCGATCACGACACTGTGCGGCGCTGCGATGGGCGACACGGCCGGCACGGCGGGGGATGTCGAGGGCAGCGCGGGCGTGAGCTCGGCGGAGAGCTTCGATCAGTGGTTCCGGGCAGTGCTCGGTACCAACGTCGCGGCGGCCCATTCCATCACACTCCTCGATGACGGATATGGTGTGTACGAGTACGCGACGAACGACTTTCACCCGATCGACGACCAGGGCTTCGGCAACGAGGGCGAGGACCACAATCACTACTTCACGTACGAGATCAAGGCTCGCTTCGTCTACGCGCAGTGCGGCGGCCAGTTCTTCGAGTTTCAGGGCAGCGATGACGCCTGGCTCTTCGTCGGTGGCGAGTTGGCGATGGATCTGGGTGGCGTGATTCCCGGAACGCTCCAGTTCGTGCAGATGGACCGTCTGGGTCTGATCGACGGCCAGCAATACGAACTCAAGTTCTACTACGCGCAGCGGCAGCGCTCCCGGACCGACTTCAGGATGCGCACGAACATCGACATGTCCAGCGGCTCGCGCGTGCCGGTGTCCGCGGCGTACGACTGATCAGTGTTCTTGGTCAGTCGATCGGGGGACGGGCTGCTCTCGCCGGGTGGCGTGGTCGAGTACGTCGTGGAGGACCTCGGTCTGGCTCTGGCCGAGGCGCTGCCCGACACCGGCCGCAGCGTAGATCAGGACGACGAGCACGACGGCGATGGGAATCGACCACAGCGCCCAGGGCGTCTCTCGAATGACGAGTTGCGAGATCCCGAAGAAGAGCCCCGCGATGGCCGAGAGAACGACGAATCCGTAGCACGCCATGAACATCGTCCAGAGCTCGGCGTTGGGGCCGAAATGTCCGGTGAGTCGGCTGCCGTCCCCATCGGGAGAGACGAGGACCGTGAGCTGCGGAGACCAGAAGTGCCGCTCGGCCTCCCTGATGCGCAGATCGATCTGGCGATCCGTGGCGAGTCCGCGGCACGGGCAGTCGGGCTCACGAAGCTGCTGGTCGACCCGCCGTTGAATCTCGGCCGGCGTCAGCGGAACGGTCATCTCCAGGCGCGGTCGAAGACGCGGCGTGATCATCGGCTTTTCAGTCCGGGCTGCGAAGAGCCTGTGCGCCGACGCCCCAGTGACTGAGGACGCGCGATGCATCTCCGAGGTAGAGAAGGAGGACGGGCAGCAGGACGAAGAGGCCGCCGAGCCGCGTCGTCTTCAGGAACTCGCCAACTGCCTTGATCATGCCCAGGGGCTCCGCCGACCGCGAATCAAGAAGAGCGAGCGATCGTCTTCCGGCGGCGGCCAGAATATCGCGGGTCTCGGGCGGGGTCCATCGACGCTGGCAGCGTTGAACTCCCGCGGTGCTCGGTAAATGACATCCCCTGGGGACTGCGCGGCGGCGAAGAAACACCGGCGGACGGGAGAAACGGGAACATCACCCCATTGCATGGGCCCGAATGGGCGGCTATTACGGCGACTGATTCGAGACATCCTGAGGAGCGAACCATGACCAGCAAGACCGCAGATCTCGCCGGCCCCGGCATTGGAACCTATGAGGAGATCGAGAGGATCCTTCCGAGTGATTATGAGCCGCTGCTCGATCCCCGGGAAACGCAGGAGGCCATCTTCGCGGCCAAGCGCTACATCGAGGACAACCTCTGCCGTGAGCTGAATCTCATGATGGT
Source organism: uncultured Planctomycetota bacterium (assembly GCA_963697235.1). GTDB lineage: Bacteria > Planctomycetota > Phycisphaerae > Phycisphaerales > SM1A02 > CAVONJ01. Next base: position 507,017 of record CAVONJ010000006.1, on the reverse strand, counting down.
TACGGCGCCGCTCATCGTGGACGTCGAGAGTGGTGTCAATGACTATCTCGATCGCGATGGCTCGCGAACGCCGGTGCAGTTCCACATCTCGAACGATTACGACAAGCATCCGATCGATGCCCAGGTCGTTCAGGCTGCCACGAAGTGGAAGCGCGTGGCTTTACAGCAGTTTGGTTTGGGCGTCGGCGAGGGGATCTGTACGGACATGTGCGCGGTCCGAAAGGATTACTTCCTGGATCACGATCACAGCGCCTATGTCGATCAGTGGGACTGGGAGCTGGTGATCGAGGAGAAGCAGCGGAATCTCGAGTTCCTCACGGATGTCGTGCAGCGAATCTGGAAGGTGATCACGGGGGCGGAGCAGTGCGTGCAGGATATGTTCCCGGCGTTGCGCACCGGCCGTTATCCCAGCTTGCCGAAGGAGCTCTCCTTCATCCACGCGGAGGACCTGCTCGATCGCTATCCCGATCTGCCGCGCAAGCAGCGGGAGACGGCGATTCTCCAGGAGGAGCCCGCCATCTTCATCTATGGAATCGGCTGGACATTGCAGGACGGCTACCCCCACGAGATGCGGGCGGCGGACTACGACGACTGGGTGACCGAGACGAAATCGGCGGACGGTCGACCGATGCACGGGCTGAACGGTGACATCCTCGTGTGGAATCCCGTGACGCGTCGGCGACACGAGCTCACCTCGATGGGGATCCGCGTGACGAAGGAGACGCTCAGACTACAGCTGGAGATGACGGGCCAGCTGGACTTCCTGAAGCTGCCGTACCACCAGGCGATCATGAACGACGAGATTCCGCTCAGCATCGGCGGCGGCATCGGCCAGTCCCGAACGCTGATGCTGCTGCTGCGGAAGGCTCATCTTGGCGAGGTGAGCGTGACGGTCTGGCCGAAGATCCTCAAGGAAATGTGCCGCAAGCGAAACATCCACGTGCTGGAATAGTGGGAAGAGGCAGGCTGTGACTCGATCGGCGAGATGCTCGTGGCCTGCGGGATTCTTGGGACAGCGCGGTTGCTCCTACCAAGGAGGTGTCCGCGGACCACGAATACGAAGACGACGAGACTCGGTCTCGAAGAACCGCCAACGAGATCGGGTCTCGTCCGCGATGCCCGTGGGCGAAGGGTGACGCCTCTGGATCCGCTTCAGCTTCGACTGACGAACCGTCGCGATGTGATCGCCGCCGACAAACTGCGACTGATCCTCGAAGAGGTGGAGGCGGGAACCGGACTGAGATCTCGATCAAGGAGCACGCTGTGGGTACTGGCCATCGGTGCGGTGCTCTGCTCGATCATCTTCGTCGTCAAGCTCATCGACGGGGTCATCCACGACGGGATGGCCGCGGTAGTCGATCCGGCGAATCTGACATTTCTCAGCATGTGGAGCGTGGGCGTCGTTTTCTGGATTCGGGCCAGGCGGCGAAGGCTTGCACGCGTAGTCGCCGTGCTGACGAAGAACCAGTGCTGTCCCCATTGTGGCTACGATCTGCAGGGTCTCGAGCCCGATGATGGCGATGGGGAGACCACGTGTCCGGAGTGTGGATGCGCGTGGAGTCTGACGAGCGATCGGATCCGTTCGGCACAGGCCGACACTGAGAGACCGGCCGGCGAGGGTACCGCATTTGCAATGGAGATTAGATGTGATCAAAGAGATGGGGCGGAACTGGTTCAAGTACTTATGGATCGGCGCAGTGCTTCTCTTCGGGTCAGTTCCGCCTGGTGTCGCCGATGTGGTCGAGTTCACCGACAAGGATGAGTGGGTCGCCACGGCAAACGACTTTGTGACAATCGGGTTTACTGGATTCAATGATAACACCTTCATCACTGACCAGTTTGCCGAGCTCGGTCTGCTCTTTTCGGATGGCGACGACAACATACCTGGACCGAGGCACCATCTTCCCATCGGATAGCTGGGGCCTCGATGGCAATGAGGCCATTCATCTCGAGTTCTTATGCCCGCAGTTCTGGATTGCGGCAGACTTCCCTGGTGCGTTGCGCGTCGAGTTGTTTTCGGAAGGCCAACTTGCTTATACCAGTGGCAACTTCTCAGTTGGCGGAGTCGGCAACTTTGCTGGTCTTGTGTCGACCGAACCATTCGATGCTGCTGTCATTTCAGACTGGGTGGATGACCAGGTCAACATCGATGACCTCCACTTTGGGGCCCCAAAAGTGAGGCCACCTGATGTCAATGGTGATGGCGTAGTCGATGTCCTGGACCTTATCGCGGTCGTTCTTGCGTGGGGCAGCAACGACGTCTCTGCGGACATTAACTTAATGGAGATGGCCTCGTCACGCTGGATGATCTTCTTGAAGTCGTCGCGAACTGGACCTAACGGTCGTTCAAGAGAGACTCCGGGTGATTGGGTGGCCCTGATCTCGGGAGCCAAGCGATCCGACCACCCGCCGCTGTTTTGTACCGCATTGGTACCGCACTGCTGAGGGGGTTCGCCGTGTTCGCCGGGTTCGCCGTTCCGGCCAACACCGGCCAACCCGGCCAACCTCATCTTCGCGCGCCGCCGATGATCGAGGACGATGCCCGCTCCCGTAACAGGAGCGAAGCATGGGCAAGCGAGATCCGGAGCGAGAGCGACGTTGGCGAGCGTTGATGGCGGAGTGGGAAGCGAGTGGGAAGTCGGCGAGGGCGTTCTGTCAGGCCCGTGAGCTGAACCAGCACACGTTCTACGGCTGGCGTCGAGAGCTGCGTCGCCGTGACGGACAGAGCAAGAGCTTGGGCAAGAACTCGAGCGAGAGCGAGCACCGACAGCAGTTCGTGCAGGTCGAGGTCAGGGCAGAGCCCTGGCTGGAACTGAGTCTGGGTGATCAGCTGGTGCTGCGTGTCCCGTCGTCCGTGGACGCAGATCGCCTGGCCGAGATCTTCGTGGCGGCGAGGAAGGCGACGGCATGCTGAGCCTTCCGGCGTCGGTCCGCATCTTCCTGTGCCTGGAGGTGACGGATATGCGTCGCGGGTTCGACGGCCTGGCGGCGATGGTTGGCGAGGTCATTGGTGAGGATCCACTCTCGGGCCACCTGTTCGTGTTCCGCAACCGTCGACGAGATCGGGTGAAGATCTTGTACTGGGATCGCGACGGCTACGCGTGTTGGTACAAACGGCTCGAGAAGGGAGCGTTCAAGTTCCCGTCCGTTGTGACCGAACGGAGTCGCCGGGTCGAGATCAGGGCATCCGATTTGATGATGCTGCTGGACGGCGTGGATCTTCGGAGCGTGCGACGCGAGCGGCGGTACGCGCGTCACGCGGTGTGATCACGCGACGAAAAAAGTTCTTGCAATTCACGAGTTATCCACTTGCGCGATGTGGGAACGTCATTCAAGATGTTCCGCATGATGCCAAGGACGGCGGACCAGCCCGACGCGAAGAACCTCCCGAAGGATGTGGAGACGTGCCACGAGATCATCGGTGATCTCGTGGTGCAGGTGCGTCACCTCGAACACCGTCTTCAAGTTATGCTTCGTCAGCGCTTCGGCCCGAGCGCCGAGCGGATCGACGCGAGCCAGTTGCGTTTCTTCGCAGAGGAGGTCCTCGAATCAGGATCGGAGGAGACGGATACGGAGCCGACGCAGGTCCAAGGGCACTCCCGACGCAACGGTCGTCGGAAGCTGCCCGCAGATCTCCCGCGGATCCGGGTAGAGCATGATCTCTCGGAGCAGGAGCGTTGCTGCCCGGGGGCCGCAAAGTGGCGGCCGCAAAGTGGCCACGGCCGCAAAGTGGCCAGGCACATTTGATTCTCTTCAACCCGCATCTTGAGATGATCCTGCGTTTGGACAGATTGGCCGCAGATTGGATGGGCAGGGCCGTGGAGACGCCCGTCGTGGGCATTGTGAGCGATCAAGATTCAACGATAGTTGAAGCGGCAGCGCCAGGACAGCATGAGGTCACCTGGTTAGCCTCGTGCAGCATCATTCGTGAATCGAGCAAGGATTCTGCGGCTTCTCAACCCGTCCGTAGCGCGTAAATCACTCGGGTCGTGCCCCGACGCGCTGCCTCGGCGGCCAAAGCCGGCGGACTACCAATTGCTGTTCCCCACAGCCGCGGAGTGCGAGCCGCCTCGACCAGGGTCGACAGCTGCATGCCAAGTCGCTCGATGATTGGCGGAACTTCTGCGGGGATGGCGCCACGCTTGTCTGGACGAACCAATCGGCCAACCTGATCGACCAGCGTGATGTAGGCGTCGACGCCGATGCCGAAGGAGCGTTCGCTGCTGGTTCCCGATTCCAGCCACCGGCGGATCGAACGGGACGAGCCAACGACGGTCCGCGACTCGGGCGTTCGACTCCTCGAGCACCTCGATCGACTCGGAGAGAGCACTGGCGCCGCAGCCGCTGGAGCCGACTCACGATGTCGCGCCATCGAATCCGCTCCCAAACGCCCGTGAGCTCGGACGTTTCCGGCGTCTCAGCCAGACCGGCTCGGATGAGGTTGAGGTCGTTGTAGATGCAGGTGGTCAGGACGCCCTGGTCATCGAGCACCCGGATGCACTTGAATCGTCCCTCCCAGAAGGCTCCGGTCACGCCGTCCTCCCGATTGGCGATGCGAGCCAGCGGCTCCTTGAGGGCCTTGTGGAACCAGCCCAGATCGCACAGCCGGCGGCGGAGCACCTTCAGGAGCGGCGGATCGGCGAGGAGCTGAGCTCGTCGCTCGCTTACCGTGACCCCTTCGGGAGGAGGGAAGAGCCGCAGCCACCGGTCCGCGACCTCCTGGTCGGACCAGGTCCTGACCCGCTCCGGGTCGGTCCAGAGTACTGAGTGGAGGTGATTGTCCATGACGGCGTAGGACAAGGCGTCGATGGCGAAGATGCGGGTGAGTGTCCGCAGACGTCTGCGAATCCACCATCGACGATGCTTGGCCGCGCCGCCGCAGAGGTGGGCGCGACGAACGCACCGGCTAATGCAGTGATAGACGCCAGGCTGCTCGGGATCCACGATTCTGGAACGCGGGATGGCCATGTGCGGCTCCTTCTCCAAGGTGAGTGTCCCTGCCCTTGAAGCACGGAGACCGGTTGGAGAAGGGGCAAGAGCCGATGAGAAAAGTGCCTGGCCAGATGATGATGAGATGACGGCCAGATGATGCCAGATGATGAGAGGACGGAAAGTGGCCAGGCATCTTTGCTGCTGCCTGAAGGAAGATGGCCACCCCGTGTGAAGTGGAAATCCGCAGATGTGCCTGGCCAATTGGGGGGCTAGAACCTGACCTCAATCATGGAGAAGTCGTCACCGAAGGCATCGCTTCCTTGCAGCGTGCGCGTCAGAGCGAGGAGGTCCTCGATCTTCGAGTTCTGACTCTGGGCGGGGCGGGCCATGAGACTGGAGGAAGTCCCTGAATCCCCACATCGAGCCGTCCCGCTGCTCGATCATCGAGAAGTCGTCGCCGAAGGCATCGCTTCCCTGGAGCGTGCGCGTCAGGGTGAGGAGGTCCTCGATCTTCGATGTCCGACTCTGGCTCGGGCGAGCCATGAACTCGAGGAAATCCCTGAACCCCCACATCGAGCCGCTCCGCTGCTGGATCTCGAAGACCCCGTCGCTGTAGAGATAGAGACGGTCCCCGGGATGGACTGGACAGGTGCTGGACGGAAAATCTGATTCCGGCGTCACGCCGACGATCAAGCCGTCGGACTCGAGCTCTTGCATTCCCGCGTTCTCGCCCTCCGTGCGGATCAGCAGCGCCGGCGGATGACCCGCGCCGGCGTACGTGATCTCCCGGCGGCTTTGACTGTACACGCCGTACCAGATGGTGAAGAACATTCCGTTGTGCTGAACCATTTGGAACGCGCCGTTCAGCGCTGAGACCACCTCGGTCGGATTCATGAAGTCGGTATCCGGAAGGGATCGCGACCGGAGCAGATTCACGACGGAGATCGAAAGCAGCGCCGGTCCGACACCGTGCCCGCACACGTCGAGCAGGTAGAACGAGAGATGATCGTCGTCGAGCCACTGGTAGTCGAAGGCGTCGCCGCCGAGCGAGGCGGACGGAATGAACTGCCACTCCACCTTGATCGGCGCCTCAGCGCCGGCGGCGGCAACAACGATCGTACATAGGCCGCCGCCTTCGCCAGTTCGTCCTGCAGCGCCTTCTCGCTCCGTGCCAAGCGCGTCGTACGCCTCGTTGCGCTCGAGCAGGGCGACGTAGCCGCGCGAGTGGTAGCGGATGCGCGCGATCAGCTCGACCGGATCCGGCAGCTTGACCAGGTAGTCGTTGGCGCCGCGGGCGAACGCTTCGGCCTTCGTGTCCGCTTCTTCCTTCGTGCTCAGAACGATCAGCGGCGTCAGCTTCGTCTCTTCCTGAGCGCGGTACTCCCGCACGAGGTCCAGACCATCGATGTCGGGCATGATGAGGTCCTGGAGGATCACCGTGGGCTGAAGCTCAATGGCCTTCGCCAGCGCCTGCTTGGGATCCTGGCAGTAGTGGAAGGCGATGTCTTCCTGCGGGGCGAGCATGCGTCGTACTGCCTCGCCGATCATGGCCTGATCGTCCACCAGCAGCACGATCACGCCATGCTCCGATGGGCGGTGCTTCGAGACGGTGGTGTCGACTCCGGTCATGGGTTCGTTCCTTGCATCAGGTACTCAGGGATTGCATGCGGTGGGCGATGACCGCACCGATCGATTGGAGGGGCAGCGTCTCGGTCGCCGCTTCGCAGCTCGACCGCGGCGCCGGGCATTCCCCACACCACGCTCGTGGCTCGATCCTGCGCGATCGTGTGCCAGCCCGCGCGCCGCAGGGCGAGCAGTCCGGCGGCTCCGTCGCGTCCCATGCCGGTCAGCAGAACGGCCACGGCGGGCGCGACGCCCGCTTGAAGCAGCGAGTGGAAGAAGACGTCCACCGACGGTCGATAGACCTGCTCCGCCGGTTCCTTGACATGCCGGTACCGGCCGTTGCGATCAACGACAAGGTGATCGTCCGTGTTCGCGACGGCGACGGTCCCCATCGCATAGGGTTCGCCAGGATGGGCGACTTCGACGTCAAGGCTCGTCTCCTCAGCGAGCCACTTGGCGAGGCCGGGCGCAAACACCGGATCGATGTGCTGCACGATGACGATGGCCCAGAGAAGCGGATGCGGCAAGTCGGAGAGGATCCTGACCAGTGCCTGGGGCCCGCCGGTCGAGGCGCCGATCGCGACCAGCGGGGGCATCGTGTTCGCCATCGATCGCGGTGACGCCGCAACATCCGCAAAGCGTTGATTTCCGTCGGCAGAAGCCTTCTGAAGGCGTTCCACGACGCGGATCTTCCTGATCAGATCATCGGCCCCCGACAGATCGCCCCCGGTTCCCAGGACCGGCGTGTTCACCGCGTCGAGGGCGCCGTGTCCGAGCGCTTCGTAGACGAGATTGGCGTTGCCGGTCACCGTCGCGGTCACCACCACGATCGGGCAGGGACATTCCTTCATGATCAGACGAGTCGCTTCCACGCCGTCCATCACCGGCATGATCATGTCCATCAGGATGAGGTCGGGCGTGTCAGCGCGACAGCGATCGAGTGCCTGGGCGCCGTCCGCGGCCGTCCATGCGATCCGCGCTCCCGGAATCGACTCGATGACCCGTTGCAGCGCAATCAGCGCCATCTTGAGATCGTTGACCAGTGCGATCCTCACTGTGGGATCTCCGATCAGGTCCGTGACCATCGTCACGAGCGATTCGTCGTGGAAGCTGCCCTTCGTCAGATACGCGTTGGCTCCGACCTCCAGTCCCAGCATCCGATCTTCCTCGCGATCCTTGTAGGAGACGATGATGACCGGCAGCTCCTTGTACCGCGGATCGCGGCGAAGCGTGCGGATCAGTTCGATTCCGTTCATGCGCGGCATGTCGATATCGGTGACGAGCAGATCGTAGGATGACGTCGACAGCGCGTTCCAGCCATCCCGTCCATCGACGGCGACATCGACATCGAAGCCGTGCCGGGTCAGCAACTGCCGCTCGACCTCGCGCACGGTGATGGAGTCGTCGACCACCAGCACGCGTGGCTTTCGCCCGGCTACGTTGTCGGCGTCGACGCTTCTCATTCCGCGCAATCGGCCTTCGCCGAGCAGAATCTGGACGCTCTGGAAGATGTCATCGACATCGATGATGAGGATCGGATCGCCGTTGTCCAGCAGCGCCGCCGAGGAGACGTGGGCCACGCGCCCGAGATTCGGATCGAGCGGGCGCACGACCAGGTCCTGCTCACCGCCGAACCGGTCGACGACCAGGCCGCAGAGCTGTCCACCCTGACCGATGACCAGAACGTTCACCCGTTCCGAGCTTGGGAGAACGTGCTCCAGGCCCAGCACCTCGGCCGCGTTCACCAGGCCGACCGACTCACCGTCGAGCTGAAACTGCTGGCGGCCTTCCACCGGCTCGATCTCCTCCCGTCCGAGCCGGACGAGCCGGACCAAGCGCGACAGCGGAAAGGCGTACGGCTCTCCCGCGATGTGCGCGAGGGCGGCGCGAACCACGGAGAGCGTGACGGGCAGACGAAAGTGGAACAGTGTCGACTGCCCGGGCGTGGAATCGATGCGCACGGTGCCGCCGACCTCATGGACCATCGACTGGACCACGTCCAGCCCGACGCCGCGACCGGAGACTTCCGTGACCTTGGCGGCGGTCGAGAATCCCGGAAGGAAGAGAAAGTCCAGCAGCTCCGCCTCGGAGAGATTGGCGGCCATCGCTCCGTCCACCAGCCCTCGTTCGACCACCCTTCGTCGGATCCGTTCGGGATCGATTCCCCGCCCGTCGTCCCGCACCTCGATCGTGAGCATGCCCGCGTGGTGCCGTGCCTCGATGATCACCGTGCCCTGTTCGGGTTTCCCGGCCGCCTCGCGTTCCGCCGGCGTTTCGATTCCGTGGTCGAGACAGTTCCTGATGATGTGGTTGAGCGGCGCCTCGAGCTTGCGGAGGATGTCGCGGTCGACTGAGACCGCCTCGCCGATGATCCGAAGCTGAACCTTCTTTCCCAGCTGTCGCGACAAGTCTCGCACCGTCCGCGGGAACGCCCGCACGCCTTCGGCGAACGGTCGCATGCGGCTGCTCAGCACCACGTCGTACAGCTCGGTCGACAGCCGCTCCGTTCGCCACGCCGCTCTCTCGAGGTCGAGCGTGAGCTCGTCCAGGAGCCGTACCGCCGAGGCGTGGTGACGCCGCAAGTCCTGCAGATCCTGCGGAAGGAGTCCGCGAGCACCGCGCCTGCCGTCCTGTCGTTTGGCGGTCTTGCCAAGCTGCTCGTTGACTTCACGCAGTCGGGTTAGCACGCGCTGCAGAGCGGCGAATCGACGCGAGGCGATCATCCCCTCGCTCGCCAGCTGCATCATCCGATTCAGGCGCTCGCCGTCCACCGGAACGGTGGCGGTCTCGGCTGGCTTCTCCTGCTTCTGTCGATCGGCCGACTCCGAGCCTTTCGGCGCGGCCGACTTCGCGCCTTTCGGCGCGACCGATCTCTCGCCTTTGGGCGCGATCGACTCCGGCCGCACCAGCTCGTTCGCGACTTCCGCAGCAGTCACAGGCGCGGCGACTTCGCCTACGGGCGTCAGCGGTTCCGGCGCTCGCGCAGTCTCCGGCGCCGCGGCGGCCGCCGGCGGCGAGCTCCGCAGCTGCTCCGTCAGCTCCTGGACGGCTGCTGTCTGCGCTTCCGACCAGGCGGGAAACTCGTCTTCCGAGAGCTTGCTGATCTGTTCGAGCACGTCCGTTCCCTCGCAGCAGCTGATCGACGCGCCCCGAGGTGAGTATCTCTTTTCCCTTCTGCACGGCGACCAGGCAGTCCTCCATGGCGTGGGCCAACGTGACGATCAGGTCCAGCCCGATGATCCGAGCCGCGCCTTTGATCGAGTGTGCGGCTCGCATCAGCGGCTCGACCTGCGCGAGATCTTCTGGATTCGCCTCGATGCCGAGCAGGCCCGCGTTCAGCACGGCGCAGTTGCCTTCCGCTTCGGCCTTGAAGAGCTCGAACAGCGAGAAGTCGCTCAGCCCGCTCATGACAGCGCCGCCTTGAACCCGGCCAGAAGCCGCTCGTACGTCGAGCAGCGCGGCCTGTCGTCTCATCGACCTCCAGCAGCGCTTCGCTGAAGTGACCGAGCGCTCGCTCCACGGTCAGCGGAGGCGGGTGGAGATCGCCCTGATCGAACTGCGCGACACCGCGCATACCTTCGACGGGGCATGCCCAGTGGTTCCCCACGTGGCCGATGACGACGAGACGCCGCGTCATCGGCGTCCGGTCCTTGCTCGCGGAGCCAGAGGCTCCGGACGCAGCTGACTCCGGCGACTTCTCGGGCGAGTGGGACAGTCCAAGGAGTTCGGCGAGGCTGGCGCACAGCGTCAATTCGCCTTCGATGTTGCCCAGTCCGAGGATGATCGCGTTCGAGCGGTGGGGGATCCGATGGATGCGCACTGAGCGTGCGACCCGGACCACATCCCTCGTGCGCAGCGCGAGGAGATCCGCCCCGACGGTGAACAAGAGCGCGCTCTCAGTGAGATCATGCCTTCTCCGTCACCGGCTGCGACACCTGCCTCGTCTGCGCGCGGAGGTCTTCGGCGTCGAGCGGCCGATCGAGAAGGCGGTCCAGAGCGCTCAGCTCCAGTCGCTCTTCGAAATGAGAATCGATATCAGCGGTCACGGTCTCTCTTCTCGAACTGTTCGTTCCGCTGGTGGATGCGCTCCGCCCGGAGACGGTAGCGGGTCGCCTCGGCATGATGACCGAGGCGTTCGCTGATGAGGGCCAGCTGAAGCAGCGCGCTCTCGTGCTCAGGTGCAAGGTAGATCGCCTTGCGCAAGCTCTCGCGAGCCGCTTCCAGCGCTCCGGCGGCCAGCTGAACGGTGCCCAGAAGCTCCAGGGTGGCGGGCGTCGGCCCCTCGCGAGAGAGGACGGCGCGGGCGGCCAGCAGCGCGGGCTGGATCTGACCGCGATCGGCGAGATCACGGGCGTCGGCGAGCGTCAACGACCCAGGCGAGGCAGGTGTCGTGGGCGAGAGCGTCGCACGACTCTTCATCTTCGGTGCGGGCGCCGGCGCGGCGAGCATCGGAGGAACACGCCGTGCCGCTCTCTTCACCCCGACCGCCGGGGACGGCGCCGCGCCGACGGAGCGTCGCAGGGCAAAGGCGTGCGGCGCGGGCTGCGGCGTGAAGCCGCCTGCGAAGAGTTCCGTCCGCTCGGCGTGACCGACGAAGAGCAGCCCGTCCGGCGCGACCCATTCGGCGAGCCGCTCCGCCAGCCGGAGGCGAGCCGACGTTCTCACGTAGATGAGCAGGTTGCGGCAAAAGACCGCCTCGTACGGCGGGCGGAGGTCGAGCCCTTCGCTGTGGAACACGTCGCCGTGGTGATACCTGATCATGGCAAGGATCGGCGGAGCGACGCGAACCTCGCCACTGGCGCTCAGCACGTGCTTTCGGGCCCAGTCAGGAAGTTCGCTGCGAAGGGAAGCGCCGCGGTAGCGACCGGAGCGGGCCACGGTGATCAAGTCGCGGTCGAGATCGACGGCATCGACGGTCACGCGGTCTGCCGGCCAGCCGGCATGCAGCGCCGTCATGGCCATCGAGCACGCTTCTTCACCGCTCGCGCAGGCGAGGCTGAGCATGCGCAGGGTCGACGACGTCGTCGGCGCGAACCAGTACGGCTGAGAGATGCTCTGCGAGCAACGCAAAGGAGGCGGGATAGCGGAAGAACCACGACTCGGGCACGGCGATGCTTGCGACCAACCGTTCCACTTCCGCGGGTGACTGAGCCAGCTGCTCGAGGTAGGCGTTGCCATCGGACAGTTGCAGTCGGCGGAGGCGCTCTTCCACGATGCGCTGCAGCGCCGGATCTTCGAGCAGCGACGGTTCGATCTCGGTATGGCGGATCAGCCAGTTTCGAATGGCGTCGGTGCTCATGCTTCGACGCCCTGCGCGCGGCCGAAGAGGAGCTCGCGCTGCTCCCCATCCAGGATCTTCTGTGGATCAAGGAGCTGAATGGCCTGGCCTTCGACCAGCGCCAGCGGTCCCAGATGCTCCGTCTGCGGATTGGCCAATCCGGGATGAGAGGTGTCGCCCGAGAACTCGAGTTCCTGGACGTTCCCGACCTTCTCGACGAGCAGGCCGAGCAGGCTCGATCGATCATCCGCAACGAGCTGTGCGACGATGATGCGGCTCGAACGCCTCGGCTCCACGATCGGGCCGCCGAGGAGCGCCTTGGCGTCCAGCAGCGGGATCAGGCGGCCGCGGAAATTCATCAAGCCTCTGATCCAGTCTTGGACGTGATCGAGCGGACGAACCTCGACCATCGGAACCACTTCGACCACGCGATGCGTGTCGATGGCGTAGATTCGTTCGGAGGCGGTCCAGGTCAGCACGCGCACCGGCTATGACCTCAGCTGGAAGGAGGCGATCGAGGACTTCAGCGAGGCGATGGAGTTCTGCAGGTCTTCGGCGGCGTGAGCGAATTCGCGGGTCGCCTCGGCCGTCTGCTTCGCGCCGGTGGTCAACTGTCCCATGGCCTCACTGATCTGCTCGGCGCCTTGCGACTGGCTCTGCATTCCCTCGTTGACCCGCTCGAAGCTGGCGGAATTGGTGTTGACCTGCTCGATGATGCCTTCGAGCTGTTGCGCGACCTTCGCTGTCTCCTTGACGCTCTGTCGCACCTGGTCGGAGAAGCGGTCCATCTCCATGACGCCGGCGCTGACCGCGGACTCCATGTCGCGGACCATCTGCTCGATGTTGAGCGTCGCGGCTGCCGTCTGATCAGCGAGACGGCGGATCTCGCGTGCGACGACCAGGAATCCGACGCCGTACTCGCCCGCCTTCTCCGCCTCGATCGCCGCGTTGACCGAGAGCAGGTTGGTCTGGTCCGCCACTTTCGTGATGGTGGTCACGACGCTCGTGATGTTCGACGCCTTCTCGTTGATGACCGCCAGCTTGTCGGCAATGGAGTTCGTCGCCTCGTCCAGCTGGAGCATCGAGCCCTCCATGTGCCGCAGGGCTTCCTGTCCATCGCTGGCCAGGTGCGCGGTGTCGTTGGCAACGCGGCTCACGTCGTCCATCGTTCGCACGAGCTCGGATCCGGTGCAGGAGATCTCCTTGACCGCCGCGGCGATCTGATTGGCCGAAGAACCGAAGGTGTTCACGACGGACTCCTGCTCCCGACTCGTCGCCGTGAGCTCCGTGGCCGTCGAATTGATCTGAATGCTCGCCTGCTTGACACCGCTCACGAGTGAGTTGAGGTTGTCAGTCATCGTTTGGACGGCGCGGAGCAGCACGCCCGTCTCGTCGTGACTTCGTCCGACCTCGATCTTCTGGGTGAGGTCGCCTCGGGCCACCCGATCGGCGGCTTCGAGCGCCAGCCTCACACGCCGGCTGACCTGCACGGTGTTGAGGATGATCAACCCGCACACCAGGGCTAGCCCCAGCAGCAGCGCGCCGACCCCGAACCGGAGCTGCGCGTAGATGGGAGCGAGGATTTCGCTCTCGGATCGCCGGAGCACGATGGTCCAGCCGCCCGTGGGCGTGCGCGCCGACGCGAAGTAGTAGCGCTCTCCGTCGATCGGGTCCTCGTCAAGGACCAGGCTCTGCTTTCCCGCGACCAGATCCCCCATGATGCCGCCGTATCTCGTATCCGCGACCACGCGGGTCTTGAGCTGATTGCTGTTCTCCGCCATGTCTCCAGCGGGATCCGTCGTTGCCGCGATGAACTTGCCTCGGGAACTGATCAGGAAGGCGTCTGCTCCCTCTGCGACCGAATGTCTTCGAAGATACTCTTCGACGCTGGCGAGCGCCCGATCGATGCCGGCAATGCCCGCGAAGGCTCCGTCGATCACGATCGGATACACCTGTTCGACGATCATCTTGCCCTGGTAGACGTAGGGTTCGGTCACGAACACAGCCGGTTGTTTCGTCCGTTCGAATGCCTCCCTCGCACCGGCGTAGTAGAGGCTGCTCTCCATGTCGACAAGCGGCTCCAGCTCAATCCGGTTCCCCTTCGCGGGGGCGATGAACCAGTAGGGAATGAAGCGGCCGGTCTCGTCCATGGCCTGCTTCGGCAGGACGCCCAGGCTCTTCTGGTCTTGCCCATCCGCATCCGGTTCGTAGCCGAAGTACGCTCCGGTGAAGTTGGGAGAGCTCTCGAGAACGAGGCGCGCGTACTCGATCGAGGCCGAACGGTCTCCGAACATCCCCGCCGTCTGCGCTTCGGCCATTCGCTGAGCGCTGACCGCAGCGTCCCGGTTCAGGCTCTCGATCTCTTCGGCGACCAGCGTCGTTTCGAGTCGCAGCGTCTCTTCGCTCGCTCGTCTCCGGCTCTCGAACCCAGCCCATGCGGCAAGTGTCACCACGAGGATGAGCACGAGTGCGGTCGGAAGGACGACGAAGAGCAGCATGCGCCCCAGAAGCTGTTGATGAAGGCGACCAGTCGCGACCGGCATGCGGCTCCTCCCTGTGATCAGGAGTGGGACGGCAATCGGGCACCGAATCGCACGCGGCGAACGCCGATTCACCCAATGAGACGGCAGTGCGATTCGAGGGCGAAATTCATCATAACCGAGGGTAGCGCAACCGCGCCCCACGTGATCTTCAGGAAACTGGAGCAACAGGGTCGGATGGCGCGTAGGAGAGTCGTCGATCAAGGCTGCAGTCTGGTTCGATGCCCCTTGCTCCAGGATGCCGGTGAGAGGTCACCGGAATCACCGTCAGGCACCACCGCACGCGTCCACACCGCGCGGTCGTGCAGCCGTCCGTTCCCGCCGGCCCACAGCTCGACCCGCTCGGCCCAGAGGCGGAAGCCGCCCCAGTTCGGGGGCCGGGGAATCTCTGGGGCAGCACGCTCGCGCAGCAGATCGGTCAGTCCGACATCGAAGCGCTTCGCGATGGCTCGCGCCTGGTGGATCAGATCGCGCCGGACTGGCAGTGGCTGGGACTGGTGGCTCGCCCACGCGCCCAGTCTTGCGAGCAGGGGGCGGGTGGCGAAGTAGGCGTCGCTCTGTTCGGCGCTGGTTCGTTCCACGTGTCCGGTAACTCGAACCTGCCGCTCGGCGTGATCCCAGTGAAAGACGGCGCACGCCCGGGGATTGGCCTCCAGCTCGCGACCCTTCTGGCTCTCATAGTTCGTGTAGAAGACGAGGGCCCCACGGTCGGCCTCGAGCGACTTGCACAGGACCACTCGGGCGGAGGGCAGTCCCTCGGGAGACGAGGTGGCCAGGAGCATGGCATTGGGATTGGGGACCTGCTTCGCCCGGTGCGCCTCGTCGAACCAGCCGGCGAGAATCGTCATCGGATCTTCGGGCAGGGGGTCCGGCAGCAGCGGCCGTCCACCGAGGATGGTGATGAGCTCCTGAATCCGCACCGCTGCTCTCCGCTCGATTCCGGCGTCGAAATGGATGCCGCAGCGTGCCGGCTGCGCAACCTGCCGTTCGTGCCAACGTGCCTCACACGGCCGGCGCTCGCCTCCCGGGAATCCGTCGTTCACTACGTGCTGCGTTGCGACTCAGCGCCGCGTCACTCCCGCTCGATGACCACCTTCGGCTCGAATACGATGCGCTTGATCGGCGTCGGCTTCGGGACCCGGGTTCCGCAGTTGGGGCACGTGCTGAGCTTGGGATCCGCCCAGAACTCCTCCATCGACTGCGCGAAGTGCTCGACGATGTCCTTGCAGTCGAACTCCTTGTCGTAGACGAGGTGGTGGCACTTCTCGCAGTAGAACTGCTGGTGCTCGGTCTCTCCAGCCGGTCGCCGAAGTTCGACGACGACGCCGATCGTGTTGGGTGGGCGCGTCGGCGCGTGGGGAACACCGCCGGGGATGAAGAAGGTCTCGCCCTCCCGCACCGGCACGTCCTTGATGTGTCCGTCCTCGATGATGCGCACCACGATGTCGCCCTTCACCTGGTAGAAGTACTCCTCCGAGTTGGTCATGTGAAAGTCATTGCGGGCGTTCGGTCCGCCGATGACCATGACGAAGAAGCCCTCCCCGTCGTAGAGGTACTTGTTGCCAACCGGTGGCTTGAGCTGATCGCGGTTCTCCTGCACCCACTTCATCAGATTGATGGGCGGCAGCACGGTGGTGCGGCAGTCAGCGGCGGAGATGGTACTGGTCGTGGTCATGGTTCTGCACTCCTGTGTCAGTGTCGAACATTGTATCACGGCGTCGAATCGAGCGACTGCCTCGAGACGCCGGCGGACTAGGATGCACGGTCATGCGGGCAAATCGGGCAAGTCCGGTCGGCCGAATCGCGATTGCGAATGTCGCATGCGGGTCGCCGCGCCGCGCAGTACATGGTTCCGGTGGAGTCGTATCAACGCTATCGTGGATCGCAGAGTCACGACAGAGCTCGATCCAGCAGGGAATCGAAACGTCCGCTCGAAGTCCGGGTCATCTCGGATCGCAAGAGCAGATCAGGTGGTGATTCCGCTCAAGCGCAAGACCGCGGCTCAGCTCGCGCGCCTCGCCGACTTGCCACGGGCGGAATTGTACTCGCTCACCTCGTCCGGTTGCCGTAGCTGTCGCGGTAGTTCATGTAGCGGTTGGCGCTCAGGCCTCGGGAGCGCTGGTCGCCTTCGAGGCCGCGCTGGGTTGGCGGCTTGCGGGTCCAGCTCATCGCGTCGGTATCGAGGCTGCGCCGGGGTGGATAGGCGGGCCCCGCCCAGCTCACCGGCGCCCAGTTGTCGCCTGCGTAGTAGTGCCACGAGCGACCCCTTCGCTGATAGACGTTGCCGTCTGGACCCGCGTAGATATCGGGGGCGTTCTGCCGTACCGCGCCGATTGGCTCGATCGCAGCAGGGGTAGCAGTGAGTGCGCCGTAGGGCACGACGGTCACCGCTGGGCTCGACCACGCGAGCTGCACCCCACTTGACTGGACACCGGAAGCGCCGTGCGTCCGTACGGCCGGACTGCGCTGGAATCGGCCGGCGAGCTGGTCGTAGTAGTACCCACCGCCAAAGGTCTGTAGCGATCCCAGGAAGTCGTTGCGGTGCAGCTCCGCGTGCTGGAAGTAGTGAAGGTAGTATTCGCGGGGCAGCGTGTACGCAGTGCCGGTGCCGTACACCACCACACCGTCCGACACGTACGTGCCGAGATAGCCGGGCGTGTAGGCGTAGACGACCGAGTCCGCATCGCTCTCGTCGACTGAGACGTAGGTCACGCGGTACTTCGGGCTGCTCGGTGGAATCGCATAGATCGATGCGGGAACGGCGTCGCAGACCGACCAGGGACCTGCCGGCGTCGCGGCCTCGTACCAGATCGCATCGTGACAGGCCAGAGAACGACCATCCACCCGGAAGACATCCAGGCTCGTGTTGACCGCATACTCGACGCCGGTTCCTTCGATGGGCTCGAAACGCGGGCTGCCGATGAAGGAGACGTCCAGCGTCGTCCCGGCCCGCTTGACCCTGATCGTGCGGGGGATGTGGGCGGTGATCACCGCTTCCTTGGCTTCCGGGGTCCCGGGAACGCAGAATCGGACGCGCCCGCAGGTGTGATCGGGCGGAATGCGAGCGAAGTCCTCCGGCAGGTCGTTCGTGCAGAAGCGCAGCGGACTGTCGATGCCCGGTGCTCGGTACCAGCGGCCGGAGATGAGCAGATAATACTGGCCATCACCATTGTTCATGAACACGTCGCTCTCGGTGTTCAGAACGTAGGACAGATTCGTGTCATCGATCGGGGCGAGCCGCGGCTCACCCTGGAGGGCGAGCAACTCGGTCTGTGGCGGCACCACGAAGACCTCCGGCACCTGATCGAGAGAGAGGAGCTTTCCGGGGACGCGCGCCTTGACCCCTTGCCACTCCGGACCGCCGGGGAGCTTGCGGAACTCATCGGTCAGGTTGTTGTCCGCGAGCCAGCGATCCTGCAGGTTGCCGCTGGTGAGCCAGCTCTCGCCGCACACGAGGTAGAACTGCTTGTACCTCGCTTGCTTGAAGAGGTATGACGGCGTGTTGATGACCATCAGCAGCTCCGTGCCCGGAACGGGCTCGGTCATGGGTTCACCGTCGATGAGCACGAGCATGGCCCGCTTGCGGCTTACGCGCAGGGTCGGAGGCTCGTGTTTCAGCTCGGTTTCTCGCCGCTGCTCCTGCAGTCGATCGACGTCGGCCAGCATCTGATCCAGCGATACGGTGAACGGACCGGACGGAAAGACGTCCTGAATGAGCTTGGCGGTCGTGGCCTCGGCTTCTTCGTCGAGGCTCGGAAACGACCACTCGCTGACGGTGACGTCCTGGAGCACGACCTGCCGGCTCTGGAAGTCGGTGACCGTGGCCATGCCCAGTCGAAGCGCCCCGTACGTCGGCTGCTCTTCACCGGGTGTCTCCAGGGCGATGGCGGACAGCGCTTCGAGAGACTTGAAGTCCGGCCAGGCTTCGATCTGCGGCTGGTAGACCAGCAGCGTCCGGCCGTCGGCCAGCGGGAATTCGCGTGGCCACTGTCGATCGCCATCACCTGCCGGCTCGGCACCGACAGCGGACGCGATCGACAGTGCGGCGAGGACGAGAAGGATGGCTGTCACGGCAGAAGAGGCGGAGCACGGTCGATTCATGGGACCACTGTAGTCGCCGACCCCCCCCAAATCCCTCTCCCTCCGGGGAAGGGTGGCGAGCAAAGCGAGCCGGGTGAGGGATGAGTGCTTCGACCGTCCGCTACGATCTTCGGATGTCGACCCGGCCGCACGCTCGAGCGCGATTCGACGTGGAGCAGGAGGCTCGGCGCCGATTCTCGCAGCGGTACGGCCGGGAGCCGATCTGGGTGGCCGCCGCCCCCGGCCGAGTGAACCTCATCGGTGATCACACCGACTACAACGGCGGCTTCGTATTGCCTATGGCCATCGATCGCTTCACCGCGATCGCCGCGGCGCCGACCTCGGGAACGGGCCGGGCGGGGATGACTCGAATCGCCAGCGGCCTGATCGAAGGCGATCTCGAATTCCGGGTCGGTGAAGATTCGACCGCCGATGCTGCCGGCCTGGTCCCGCTCCGTCTTCGGCGTGATCGAGCTCGCGGCGCAGAGCCGGACGCGCTCTGAGCGATCTCGACGCGTGGATTGAGTCCACCGTGCCGATCGGCGCTGGGCTCGCGAGCAGCGCCGCCCTCGAAGTGGCGACCGCCACGCTCGTCGAAGTTGTGACCGCTCGTCCGTTCGAGCTGTTGGAGAAGGCTGAGCTCTGTCAGCGGGCCGAACAGCGCTACGCCGGCGTGCCGTGCGGCATCATGGACCAGTTCACATGCGCGGCGGCACGACTCGGCTGCGCGCTGCTTCTGGACTGTCGCTCGCTCGAAGTCCGCTGGATCCCGTTCGACGACCCCGACGTGAGTGTCCTGATCGTCGACAGTGGGATCAGACGCGACCTCGCCGATGGTGCCTACGCACGAACGCGAGCAGAGTGCTCCGCCGCCGCAAGAGCGCTCGGCGTGCGCGAACTGCGGGACGTCACGATCGCGCAACTCGACGCAGCGCAGGAGCGACTCGACGAAGTCGAGTACCGCCGGGCCCATCACGTCGTTGGCGAGATCGAACGGACGCGGGCGGCGTTCGAGGCGATGGCAGAGTGCGCCGTGGCCACGGTTGGGTGCGCTCATGGACGCATCCCACGATTCGCTTCGCGACAACGCCGAGGTAAGCTGCCCCGAGCTCGACACGCTGGTGGCGATCGGTCGCGACATCGGCGAGCCGCGCGGCGTCTACGGGAGCCGCATGACCGGCGGGGGGTTCGGCGGCTGCACCGTACACCTCGTCAGGAGTCGCCGAGCCGAGGAGATTGTCGAGATCATCCGCCGCCGCTACCGGCAGAGGACGGATCGCGAATCATCGCCGTTCATCTGCCACGCCACGAGCACAACGTAACACCCACTCGCTGTTCTTCGGGTGTCTCCCCTTTCATGCCCGAACTTCCCGACATCCTGCTCTACCTGCACTGCCTGGCGCCGCGCGATCCTCGATCGGCGGCTCGAGCGGATCTCCATCATCAGCCCGTTCGTGCTGCGATCGGTCGAACCACCGATCGAGGAAGCCGAGGGCAGGACCATCCGGGAGCTTCGCCATCTCGGCAAGCGGCTCGTGTTCGGGCTGGAGGGCGATCTCTTCCTCGTCATTCATCTCATGATCGCCGGGCGCCTGCGCTGGAAGGCCCACGCCGCGCGTCAGGGGACGGCACGGCCGCCCAAGATCGCGCTGGCCGCGCTGTGCTTTTCCGAAGGAACGCTCCTGCTCACGGAAGCGGGAACCCGCAAGCGCGCTTCCCTGCACCTGGTGCGCGGCGCGCGCCGCGCTGCGGCAGTTCGATCGGGGCGGGCTGGACGTGCTGACCGCGCCGCTGGCGAACTTCCGCCAGCGGTTGCGGCTCGAGAACCGCACGCTCAAGCGGGCGCTTGCCGATCCGCGGCTCTTCAGCGGCATCGGCAATGCCTATTCGGATGAGATCCTGCACCGCGCGAGGCTGTCACCGGTCACCCTGACCCAGCGCCTGGACGACGCGGCCGTGCACCGACTCTTTGACGCGACTCGATCAACGCTCCAGGAGTGGATCGAGCGACTGCAAGACCAGTTCGGCGACGGCTTCCCCGGTCCCGGCGACGTGACCGCCTTCCGGCCCGAGATGGCAGTGCACGGGCGCTTCGGCCAGCCGTGCCCGGATCTGCGGCGCTCCGGTGCAGCGCATCGTCTACGCGGAGAACGAGACGAACTACTGTCCCCGCTGCCAGACCGGCGGTCGGATCCTCGCCGACCGATCGCTGTCTCGGCTCCTCAAGCAGGACTGGCCGCGAACGGTCGAGGAGCTCGAAGGGGACGGTTGACGGGCACGATCGAGAATCGGCCGCGCTGCCTGCGCCATTCAGCGCTGGCGTTCGTAGGTGATCGCCATCGTTTTCGTCATCTTGCCGTCGGGGCCCTCGAAGTACGACTCCATCGTGTGATGGTCGCGATCCTTCAGGGTGATGACGGACTTCTTCTTCATTGGCTTGTGGGTTTCCGGGTTGATGATCTCGCTCACCATGGTCCAGACCTTTCCCGATGCGTCGACTCCGCCCGTCTCGGTCATCATGAAGGTGGAGGCGCTGTCGATCCAGAATCCTTCGTACTTGTGGATCACGGTGTTGTAGCCCCAGAACCCGTGCCCTTCGAAATGGGGAAACGGACCGTCCATCTGATCGCCCGTGTAGTCCTGTCGAAGATACCGTCCGCCCAGATCGAGCGAGTTCTTCATCACGCCCGTCATGACCATCGGCTCGCCGGGACCCATCCACATCGTGACCTCGGCGCGGAAGGTGCCCACGAAGGGCTCGAACTTCTTGTGGGCGTCGGCGAGGGCGCCCATCTCGGCGCATTCACTCGTGCGTGAGGCTGTTTCGGTCATTGGGTTGCTCCTTGTGAAGGTGATGTGACTTGGTGCGCGATCCGGGCTCGTAGCAGCCCGTTGCTCAGGGGGCAATCCTCTTCTTCAGCGGGCTGCTCAGTGTGCGAGACCGGGGATGAAGGGGATCACGATCGAAACGGCGATCAGGACGATGATGATGATCTCCAGGATCTCCAGTCGGCGGGTCGTCTGGTACTGGGTGATCATGCCGTAGATGCTGTCCACCGTGGACAGCTTCCGGTTGACGCTCGCGTCCCACTCCGCCAGGTGGAGCTTCTGGGCGACGCTGCGGTGCAGGCGGGCAAGGTACTGATCGCCGACGAGCTTGAAAGCGTTGTGCAAACCCTCGATGAGCAGGGATGCATCGGCGCGAATCTCGCCGAGGCGTCGCAGATCGGCAGCGCTGGGTCCGACTGCCCACAGTCGTCGCGACTCTTGCCTCGAGATGATCGCGTGCGACTGCTCGACCAGATGGTCGAGCTGGTTGTCGAGATAGCGCATCTCGAGCAGCTCCAGATTGGCGAATTCGAGAAGGGCGAGACCATCCTCTGGATCGGCGTCCAGAAGCAGGGCCGCATTCCAGTCGACAATGGCCAGATCATCCGGGCTGAAGGTGACCTGAGCCGCGAGGGACTCGGTGACCTGCTGCTCGGAGAGCGGTCCGTCCTCCGCCTGAAGGAGCGCGGCCACGGTACGGCGGTGAACATCCGCGATCCGTCCGGCGGGATCGGCCGGCTGCCAACGATTCACGCAGTAGATGACATAGTCCTCATAGAAGTCGCTGATATGCGGTCGCTGCACGGCTGGACCCAGCGAGCCAAGCAGCGATTCGACGTGGCGGCGCGACTCCCGCAGCAGAACCTGACTGTCATACAGGTGGCCGGCAAGCGGGACCAGGTCGGACAGCGCGAGATCGAAGGGGATTCGAAACGCGACTGATGCGGCACCGAAATCGAACACGGTTGCGGTGACGGTGCCCTCTGTCGTGAACGAATCGATGGCGATGGGATCCGCGTGATAACTCACTCGAAGCGGGGCGGGCTCGTACTGGAACCACGTCGGCGCCCCGCGCCGGCGTCGCACGAGGGGTCGATCCGATCCGCTGAGCCGTCGTTCGGCCTCCGCGAGATCCAGGGCGAAGCCGACGTCGTACGCGAACAGCACGTGGCACGTGCCGGTGACGCGGAGCTTCGTCGCGGCCGCCGCCTCCGCTGTCTTGACCTCGCGTGACATGGACGGTGGCATTATTCGGACGACTCCCTGCGCGGGGTGCTCGAGCGAACACTGCTCGCAGTCTACCGACTGCAGCATGGTCTGAGGAGCGTGATGTCCGGGTTGACCGCACTATGAACGGATGGCGGCAGGAGTGGCGCGGATCATCGTGGAATTCCGCGTGCCTGCCGTGATCCTGCTCTGGTTCTCGCTCTTGCCCTTGCCCTTGGCGCTGGAGCTGACAGCGGTAGACAGTGCGGCGGCGGACGTCGGGCAGGGGCAAGGGCAAGGGCAGGGGCAAGGGCAAGGGCAGGGGCAGGGGCAGGGGCAGGGGCAGGGGCAGGGGCAGGGGCAGGGGCAGGGGCAAGGGCAAGGGCAAGGGCAGGGGCAGGGAAGCTGTCGCGCTCGGATCCCACGAACGACCACGGCCCCCATCCGGAGATGAGGGCCGTGCCGTTCGAGAGATCAGTGCGTGTTGACCCGTCGGGCTCAGAGCTCGAGGGGCAGCGGTCGGTCGGGCGGGCCCCCGTCGCCCATGATCTCTAGTTCTTCCAGGACGATCACACCGTCACCGTTGGCGTCGAATCGCTCGAAGAGGCGCTCCTGCATCCGCTCGGGCACTTCGCTCTTCTCGATCTTGCCGTCACCGTTCGCGTCCAGCGTGGCGAGCATGTCGGCCGGACTCTCGCCGCCGCGGCCGCCGAATCCACCCCGGCGTCCCGAGCGCATCGCCGGTTGCAAGCTCTTCATCTGCTCTTCGGTGAGCACCAAGGCCAGGCCGTCTCGAAGCGTCTCTCGAGCCGCGAGCAGCTGCTGACGGGAGGTCTGCCGATCCGGGTTACCGCGCAGCGCGCCGAGAGCGACGACATACTGCTGAATGCTCTTGAGCGCCGCTTCGCTCCGTTCGGTGTCGAGTTTCATGTCGCTGATCGCGAGCACCATGCGATCCCACTGCGGGCTGAACGCACCGAGGGGAACCATGGCCTGCTCGACCTGCTCCGCACCGAGGAACTGCGAAAGGGCCGCGTGCAGCTTCGCTCGCTCGCTCTCGAGAAGCTCCATCCGGGCGCCGGCGTCAGGGCGGTCGCCGCGGAATCGGCCGCGGCCGCCGCGCTCTCCCGGCTCGCCTCCTTCGGGACGCTCGGGGCGTTCTGGTCGCATCGACTCGGCGGCCTCGTGCAGGCTCTTCCTCGCCTGCTTGTAAGCGGCGGCAAGCTGTTCCGCCTGCTCAGACTGGAGAGCAAGCTCCCGGGCGACACCGCTGGCTTCGATCGTCCAGGCCGTTTCGGCCTGCGCTGGGCTGAGCGGCTGCGGGCGGGCGGGTGGTCCGAGGCGAGGCGCGCTCGGGGGTCCGGGAGGACGCTCCTGGGCCAGCGTGGGCATGGCGAAGAGGGCGGCGGTCAGGGCGGCAAGGCAAAGCGATTTCATGGCATTCTCCTGAAGAGTCTCGTTGTCATCTGATTGGGACTGGAAGCTCTACGGGCGGCGATCACCGTTCATCCCCCCGAAGGGACGATGTTCTGAACTTGGGCGTCAGGTGTCGAAGGGCAGGTGACAGAACCGGATTCCGGCTGAGCAGCGCGCGTCAGGGACGTTGCTGCTTGGGCCGGGGCGCGGTCGCGTCGCCCGCGCCGACCGCCGGACTCGGCGAGGGTTTCGTGGTGGCGTTCGCGCTGCCGTCGAGGCGCCCCGCGGTCCAGAGGATGCCGCCCAGCAGATGTTGCAGGAACGCCTCCTCCGTGAAGCTCTCGCTCGTGTGACCGCCGCCGGTGTACCACGAGCGACCGCCGTCGTAGAGATGGCACCACGCGATGGGATGGTCTTCACCCATCCGGCCGCCTTCGTAGCTGCGCTCGTCCAGGAGGGCCAGCACGCGCACGCGGGAACGGGGATTCTCCCGGTAGTCGTACCACTCGTCCCGGCGCGGCCACCGTTCCGGGAGATGGGCTGTCGACGGATGGCTCCGGTCGACGACGAGCACCGTCGCCCCCTGGATCGCAGGATGACCCAGGAAGTACGCCCCGACGAGGCGGCCGAACCACGGCCAGTCATACTCGGTGTCGCTGGCCGCGTGGATGCCGACGAAGCCGCCACCGCGTTGAACGAAGCGCTCGAAGGCCGACTGCTGGGTGTCGTCGAGCACGTCGCCGGTCGTGCTGAGGAAGACGACGACCGCGCAGGCGGACAGTGACTCGTCGGTAAACCTCTCGGGGTCCTCGGTGGCGATTACTTCGAAGCCGTGTTCCCGTCCGAGCTTCTGCACGGCGGCAATGCCGTCTGGAATCGACGCGTGGCGGTACCCGGCGGTCTTGCTGAAGACGAGCACGCGGAAGGGTGATTCGGTGTCGCCCGATGGCGCGCCCATCCGTCGCGCCGCACCGGCCAGTCCGGACAGCGCGATCGCGATCGAGGCGGCCAGCCGCCCGAGCCAAGCAGATCGAGTCGAACTGTTCGTCGAACGCATCGGTATAGCGGCCTCCGGTGGTCATCATTATGACCGCCGGAACCAAGCTCGTCACCTCGAACACCGCTCCTTGAAGGCCGGCTGCCTCGACCTGCCCCTTCACCGCGGTGAGTCCCTCCTCTGGCGCGCTGAGAAGTCTCCGAGGCTACGCTCCCGATCGCTTCGTCTTCTTCTTCGCGGGTGAGATGCTCTTGGCCGCGGGCTTCTTGCCGACCGTCTTCTTCCGCTTGCTGCTGGCCTTGGCGGGTGCCGTTGCCTCGGACTGGGCAACGCTCTCCCGCAGCGCGTCGAGGAAGTTGTAGGCGGTTGGGGTCTCATCCTCCTGCACCAGGATCGGTGGTGCGCCTTCGATCTTCGCCTTGATGACCTGGACGAAGGCCTCTTGGTAGCGATCGTGGTAGGCCGCGGCGTCGAATTGCCCGACCTTGCTCTGCATGATGCTCTGGGCCAGCTCGACCTGCGACTCGTCGATCGAACCGTTCTCGATCGAACCCAGGACCTGTTCGCTCTGGCGCACTTCCGAGGCATAGCGGAGCGTCGTGAGGAGGAACCCGCCCCCGCTGACCTGGAGCGCCACGATCTGCTCCCGCCCATGGAGCACGACCTCGCCGATGCCGACGAGCTTCGATCGGTGCATCGCCTCGCGTATCACGCGGAAGGCCTGTTCGGCCACCGGTCCATCCGGTCCCAGGTAGTACGGCGACGTTGACGTAGATCGGCTCGATCTCCGCCGGGTCCACGAACTGCACCAGCTCGATGGTCTTGCTGCTCTTGAGCTTGATGGAGTCGAGGTCGGATTGGTCGATGATGACGTACTTGTCCTTCTCGTACTCGTACCCCTTCTCGATCTCGTCACGACCGACCGGTCCGTGCACGGGACAGATCAGCTGATTGCGCAGCCGCTGGTGACAGTCCTTGTGCAACTGATTCATCGAGACCCGCGCGGCACTTTCGGTGCCGGCGTAGAGCCGAACGCCGAAGCTCACCAACGAAAGACGCAGCTGACCGGTCCACATGGCCCGTGGTGGCATCGTGGTTCTCCTCCGCGTCAGCTGGACATCCCGTGGCCGCGCCGACTGCCGCCCTCACCGCCGTCTCCACGCGCCGTGGTCTCGGCGCCGCACGACGGCTGACTCGAACCTCTACTATATCTGGACGGCTGCGGCGTTTGCCCCAGTTTTCCTGGAGATAACCGGCAGCGGACGTGCCGGACCTATCCGAACATCCTCCGACCATGTTCTGAGCACGATCTGGCCCTGATCCGACCCTGATCCAACTTGATTCGGCCTCGGAACACCAGGACACCCGATGGCGAAGGCACGGGACCGAACTCCCCCGAACGACAAGCTCGACGAATACCGGCGCAGCGCGACTTCGAGCGCAGCCGAGAGCCGCGCGGCGAGGCCGAACCAAGCACCGGCTCGGATCTCCTCTTCGTCGTGCAGAAACACGCGGCTCGCAATTTGCACTACGACTTTCGTCTGGAGCTCGATGGCGTCCTCAAGAGCTGGGCCGTGCCGAAGGGACCGAGTCTGGATCCCGGTCAACGGCCGCTTGCCGTGCACGTCGAGGACCATCCGCTCGAATACGCTTCGTTCGAGGGGATCATCCCCGCAGGGCAGTACGGCGGCGGAACGGTCATGGTGTGGGATCGCGGGACGTGGGAACCGATCGGTGATCCACACGCGGGGTACGCGCACGGCGATCTCAAGTTCCGACTCAACGGCGAGAAGCTTCGGGGGTCGTGGGTCCTGGTTCGGATGTCGGATGGCGAACGGAACTGGCTTCTCATCAAGAAGAAGGACGAGCAGTCCCGTTCCGTCCGCGCGTACAACGTCCTCGCGGAGGAGCCGCGCAGCGCGCTGAGCGGTCGATCCATGGACGAGATTGCGGCCGATCCGAAGGCCGTCTGGAACGACGGTCACGCGGAGGCCATCCCGAGCGCGGCACGAGAACAGAGCGCAGGGCCGCCCCGAAGGAAAGCGCACGGCGCCGTCCCCGTCCGCGCCGGACCCTTCCTCGCTTCCCGGCGCAGTGCGGGCGAAGCTGCCCGCGCAACTGGCACCGCAGCTGGCGAGCTTGGTCAAGGAAGCGCCGTCCGGCGACGCCTGGCTGCACGAGATCAAGCTGGATGGATACCGGCTGCTCTGCCGGATCGACCGCGGCCAGGTTCAGCTGCTCACCCGGAACGGTCACGACTGGACGGAGCGTTTTCCTTCGGTCGCAGCGGCCATGGCGCACCTGCCGCTGACCAGCGCGACACTCGACGGCGAGGTGGTGGTCCTCGACGCCGAGGGTCGCTCGAAGTTCCAGGCGCTCCAGAACGCTTTCCGCGGGCGCGGCGTCCTGCCTTCACCTACTTCCTCTTCGATCTCCCCTTCGCCCAGGGATTCGACCTCACGAAGGTCCCGCTCCTGCAACGCAAGCAATTCCTGCACTCCGTGCTGCGTGCCGCTCCCGCCGCGGCGCCGACCGTGCAGTTCTCCGATCACATCGTGGGCAAGGGTCCCACGGTCTTCCGCGAAGCGTGCCGGGCCGGGCTGGAGGGGATCATCTCCAAGCGAGCGAACTCCCGGTACGAAGCACGGCGCTCGGCGAGCTGGCTCAAGGTCAAGTGCACGCGTCGGCAGGAGTTCGTGGTGGGGGGGTTCACCGCGCCCTCCGGTTCGCGCACCGGGTTCGGCGCGCTGCTGCTGGGCTACTACGACGAACGGGGGCATCTCATCTACTGCGGCCGCGTGGGAGCAGGATTCAGCGATCGTTCGCTCGGCGACCTTCATCGCCAGCTGCGCGAGCGCTTCGCTTCGTCACCGCCCTTCGAGAACCCGCAGGCCGATCCGGACGAGCGCTCGGTGCAGTGGGTGCGCCCGGATCTGGTCGTCGAGGTGGAGTTCAGCGGCATGACCGAAGAAGGACTGCTGCGCCACGCCGTCTTCCGCGGCGTGCGCAAGGACAAGTCGGCGGCGAAGGTCGTTCTCGAACGGCCCGAGCAGGTGGCCGGCGAGCGGACGAGAGCGGCGGCGAAGGTCGTTCGAGCGCCCAGCGCCCGGACGATGCGCTGCGTGGACGGCGTGCGCCTCTCCCATCCGCAGCGCACGGTCTATCCCGAGGACAACGTTACCAAGCTAGACGTGGCGGAGTACTACCGGAAGATCGCCGACCGCGTCCTACCGCACGTGACTCGACGACCGCTCAGCCTGGTCCGCTGCCCGCTCGGCCTGGCCGGCGATTCGTTCTTTCAGCGAAGTGTCGGCGAGGGATTCCCCGATGCGATCCGCGGGATCGGCGCGGGTGGCGACGACGCCCAGAACGACACTCCCGATGAGCCCCCGGATGACACACGCGTGCCGTACCTCCTGATCGACGATCTCACCGGGCTGCTCTCGCTCGTTCAGATGGGCGTGCTCGAGATCCACACGTGGGGATGTCGCGCCGACGACCTCGAGCGACCGGACGAGCTGGTCTTCGATCTCGATCCGGGGCCGGGTATCGGGTGGGAGGACGTCGTCGAAAGCGCTCGCTTTCTCCACGGCTACCTCGATCGGATCGGCCTGCGAAGCTTCGTGAAGACGTCAGGCGGCAAGGGCATTCACCTCCTGATCCCCCTCGTGCGTCGATCCAGCTGGGACGACGTGAAGGCGTTCGCGCGCGCCGTGGCGACGGACCTCGTGCGGATCGCTCCGCGCAACTTCGTGGCCACCTCGACCAAGTCGCTGCGCCGCAATCGCATCTACGTCGATTACCTGCGGAACCACCGGGGGGCGACCACCGTCGCGCCGTACTCCACTCGGGCGCGGTCGGCGCGTGCGTCTCGACGCCATTGAGCTGGGACGAGCTCTCGCCCGAGCTCATGCCGGAAGATCTCACCGTGCGCACGGTGCCGGACCGGCTCGAGCAGCTGAAGGACGATCCCTGGCGCGACTTCTTCGGACCTGCGCCAGTCGATCACGAAGAAGATGAAGCAGTCAGTCGGGGTGCTAGGCGCATGCAATGCACCATTCCAAGAGATGATCCAGGTCGCTCGTCATGCATTGCCTGCGCACTGCCGGCGCGTGGTGCATTGCATGCACCCTACCCGTCGAGCAGGCGTTCGATGAGCTGGGCGAGCTCTTCTTCGAGCGTCGTGGAATAGCCGACGTGAACCAGGCGCATGTTTCCGCTCTGGTCCACCACGAACAGCGTGGGGTAGCCGCGCACGCCGTACGCCTGGGCGATGCTTTGGTCCGCCCGGATGGTCGTCGTCGTGATTCCAAGCTGCTCGACCACCGCGCGAGCATCGCTGACGTTCCGGTCGACGTTCATGCCCAGGACTGCGACCGGTCGGTCGGCAAAGCGCCGTGCCACCGCCTGGACCTGCGGCATGGACCGAATGCACCAGCCACATGCCCGGTACCAGAAGTCGAGCACCACCACCTGGCCTCGGTAGTCGCTCAGCCGGTGTGCGGTGCCCTCGAGATCGTCGAATGTCCACGCCGGCGCCGGCTGGCCGATCACGCGCTCCTGGGCTCGCAGGCGCTGCGCGTAGCTGGCCTCCGACGCGTGATGGGTGCGAATGATCCGATCGACGTAATCCCGGAAGAGGTCGCTCGAGAGCAGTTGCCGCGCTTCGGTCAGCTCCTGCAGCGCTTCGGCCAGGCGGGCGGGTCCCTCCGCCGGCGCATCGCCGGTCAGCGCTGCGTTGATCTTCGCCTGGTAGTGACGCTCCGCCTCGACGGCGACATCGACATCGCCGCTCAGGCGGGCGAGCGTTTCGGCATCCAGCTGTCCAAGCTCGATCAGCTGCTCGTCGGTCGTCCGCGCTTCGCGGCCGCGCACGCGGTGTGAGGCCCGAATCGCCGTGATCACGCCGCGATCGCGATCCAGGTCATAGGTGAATGTCGCGGCGAAGCCGTTCAGCGTCATCATGTGGCTGCTTTGTTCGATCAGGAACGTGAAGCGGCCAGCCTCCGTGGTCGGTGCTGCCCGGCACCGGTGATGGACGTCGACGCCGGTGAACTCCCATCCTTCCTGCAGCTCCGTCTCGTTCTTCGGCAGCTCAGGAAGAACCCGATCGAGCACCCCGAAGGAGTCATCGGACCGCTGAGGAATGGTCCCGTCGGGCGTCAGATCGACGACGTACAGATCGATGCGCCTCCGGCTGCTCGGTGCGAACACCGCCGCGTTCGCTGAAGCGAACATGTCGCTGGCGAACGATCGCCCGCGTGCTACCGGGCGTCCGGCTGTCCACGATCCAGAGTTCGGTGCGCCGATCGACGCCGAGGCGGGAGGAGCCGCTCTCAACGACCTCACCGCCTTCGTAGATCAGATGCTGGCCGGCGTGCAGCCCGTACCGGGGCAGAGCGTCCTCGCCGGACATCAGGCACGAAGCACACCCGGAGCGAGCAGTCCCACGAGCGTCCACAGGAGTCCGTTGCATGTCGGCGCCGCCATGCAGCCAGTGTACCGGCCGTCGCGCTGGGGACGGCACGAAAAGTCCCAGTGATGGCGGCGGCCGTGCCAAGCCGGAAGTGTTTCCGGCCTGCCAGTCCGGTCTCGGTACACTGTTTGCCCATATGCCCCCTCAAGCCCGCGCTACGATCGCCGCGGCCTCTTCCTACACGGCCGCCGCCGGCACCCGCATCGCCGCCGAGGGGGGCAACGCGGTGGACATCGCGACCGCGGCGGCGCTCACCGCATCGGTCGCGGAGGTCCTGCTCTGTTCGCTCGGTGGATCGGCCTTCATTCTGGTCAGTCTGGCCGACGGTCCGCCGGAGTTGTACGACGGTGCCGATGTCGTGCCTGGCCTCGGCTGCTCGGCCCGTCGGCCCGGGCGTAGTCGAGAAGTGCATCTGCCGTATGGAGACGGCGTGGATGTGCTCGTCGGCCACGGCTCGGTGGCGGTCCCCGGGGCGCTGGCGGCGATCGAGCTGGCCTGGCAGCGCCGCGGCTCGCTGCCCTGGTCGCAGATCGTGGCGCCCGCCTTTGAGCTGGCGCGCGACGGGTTCCGCCTGGGCGGCACCGCAGCTCGCTGGTTGAACGTGGCCGGTGAGATCGTGTTCAAACAGCAGGAGGCAAGCCGGCGGTGCTTCTTTACCGAGGCCGGTCGCTTGCTGCAGGAAGGCGAGATGGTGCACATCGCGGGTCTTGCGGAGACGCTCGAGTTGATCGCCCGGGAAGGAGCTCGCGTCTTCTATGAAGGCGATCCGGCCGCTGCATTCGCTGCGGACATGGCGGATCAGGGAGGTCTGGTGACTCGCGAGGACCTCGCCGCGTACAAGGCGGTCGTCCGATCGCCGCTGTCGTTGAGGTCGGGGGGATTCCAGCTGTCCCTCAACCCGGCGCCGGCGGCGGGCGGATCGGCCGTGGCGGCCCTCATCCGTCTGCTGGAGCGCGGATGGACGGCGGAGTCGTCGCTGGCGGAAGGGGCACTCCGCAATGCGCAGGCGCAGGTGCAGCTCATTCGTCTTCGGGATGGCCGATCGGACCCGGAGGCGCTGGCCGATTTGCAGGCGATTCTCGGTGCCGATCAGGTGCTCGCCGAGCTCGCGCCCACCCTGCGCTCCAACCACACGACGCATTTCTCGGTGGCGACGAAGAACGGAGACATCGTCGCGGTCAGCATGAGCATGGGCTACGGGGCGGGCGTGACCATTCCCGCGACCGGAATCGCCTGCGGCAATGGTCTGGGCGAGCCGGAACTCCACCCGGCGGGTTTTGACGTGTCGAGTCCGGGATCCAGGCTCGTCTCGAACATGGCTCCGACCGTGGCCCGTCACACCGATGGCCGCTGCCTGGGCCTGGGCTCTCCAGGGGCAAGTCGAATCACCACCGCCATTGCGCAGACCTGGATTCAGTACGCGCTTGGTGGAAGGTCGTTCGCGGCCGCGGTCACCGCTCCTCGACTGCACGTCGAGCGCTGGCATGACGGTCTGCGCGTGCAGTGTGAACCGGGCGTGGACATCTCGCTGCTCTCGGAGTCGGGATTCATCGTCCGACCCTTCGACGAGCCGCATATGTATTTCGGAGCCGTTCAACTCGCGGGGATCGATCAGGATGGACTCCTGCATGCGGTCGCGGACACCCGACGAGTCGGGGCGGTAGAAACCGTATAAGCCCAGCCGCCCATCCCCACTCACCTCTCCCCCCGGGAGAGGTCGGCTCGCACAGCGAGCCGGGTGAGGGAGAACTGCGTCTACCGTCGGCTGTGCAGCAGCTTGACCATCGACCGCTCTCGATCGCGCATCGCTCGCATCACTATCGCACAGCGCGCACCGGCTCTGCCCGTCACCGACGGTGGGTGTGGGATCGCCCTCACCTGGCCCGTCCCCGCGAGCGAGCGCGGGGACGAGCCGTCCTCTCCCGGAGGAAGAGAGGACCTCTTCCTTCGACTATCATGGCCACCCGTACACGTCCGTCTCGACGCGACAAGAGAGGAGCAAACCGTTGATGAGGCCACTGGCATCGCGAGAAAGCGCGTCTCGCAACCCGCGCGAAGAGACCGCGGCCAGATCTCGCCCTGTCGCGGTCATCGACATCGGCACCACGTCCATCCGCATGAAGGTCGCCCAGATCGACGAGAGCGGTGTTCTGGACGTTCTGGAGATCCTCACCCAGCCGGTCAATCTGGGGAAGGATACGTTCACGAAAGGCAAGATCGAGAAGGCCACGATCGAGGAGTGCGTGCAGGCGCTCAAGAGCTACCGGCGCATTCTGGATGAGTATGGCATCAACAAGACCAGCGACGTGCGTGTCGTCGCCACCTCGGCGGTCCGGGAGGCGGAGAATCGGCTGGCGGTCCTCGACCGATTCTACATCGCCACCGACTTGAATGTTGAGGTCATCGACGACGCCGAGGTCAATCGGCTCACGTTTCTCGCCATCGATCCGCTGCTGGATGCGGAGCCTCAATTGGCTGCCGCTCGCCTGCTGATCACCGAGGTTGGCGGGGGAAGCACCGAGTTCCTCATGATCGAGGAGCGGCAGGTGACCTTCTCTCACACGTATCGATTGGGATCGCTGAGGCTGCGCAAGTCGCTCGAAGCGCACCGCTCCTCGACCGCGAACTTCCACAAGATCATGAGGAGTCAGATCCGTCGTACGGCCGAGCAGGTGGGGCGCGACATCCCGCGGGACCCCCGACTCGAGATGATGGCGTTAGGTAGCGACATGCGATTCGCGGCTCAGCAGATGCTCCCCGACTGGAGCACCAGTCGTGTTGCCGCGCTTCCCGTCGCGGAGCTGGAGCGCTTCACGGAGCAGATTCTCGCCTCATCGACCGACGAGCTGGTCAAGAAGTTCCATCTCACGTTCCCCGAGGCTGAGACCGTCGGCCCCACCCTGCTGGCGTACCTGCAGTTCGCGAAGATTCTCGAACTCGAGCACATCCTGATCTCCAAGACCACGCTGCGGGATGGGCTGCTCAAGGAGATGTCGGTGGGGGGCGCCTGGACCGAGACGTTCCGGAGCCAGATCATCCGCTCCGCCCTCGAACTGGGCCGGAAGTTCCATTTCGACGAAGCCCACGCCCTGCACACGGCGAAGCTGAGTCAGGTGCTCTTCCGGGCCCTGCAGGATGAGCATCGGCTGGATCCCCGCTTCGAACTGCTGCTCTACATCGCGACTCTCCTCCATGACAGTGGCCATTTCATCAGCAATCGAAGCCACCACAAGCACTCGATGTACCTGATTCTCAACGGCGAGCTCTTCGGGCTGGGTCGCAGGGATACGCTGCTCGTGGCGCTGACTGCCCGGTATCACCGGCGCGCCTCTCCACGACCGACGCACGAGGGCTATGTCTCGCTCGATCCGGACAGCCGCCTCGCCGTTTCCAAGATGGCGGCGATCCTGCGGGTTGCGGATGCCCTGGACCGCTCCATGAGCCAGCGGATCGACGACATCGAATGCGTCCGAACCAACGGGAGGCTGGTCATCACCGTACCCCATGTAGACGATCTCTCTCTGGAGCAACTGGCACTCAAGCAACGGGGAACCTTCTTCGAGGACATCTTCGGCCTGCAGATCCAGCTGCGAAAGCGGGACCAGGAGCTTGGAAAGCGATGAGCACCGCCGAGAGTGCATCACGGTTCATCAATCGGGAGCTCAGCTGGTTGGAGTTCAATCAGCGCGTGCTGGATGAAGCATGGGACGCGCGTGTTCCACTGCTGGAACGGCTCAAGTTCCTGGCGATCACCGGCTCAAATCTCGACGAGTTCTTCATGGTTCGGGTCGGGGGCCTCCAGACGCTGGCGGAGCAGGGGCACCAGAAGACCGATCCCGCCGGACTGACGCCCGCGCAGCAGCTGGAGGCGATTAGTCTTCGCACGCACCGGATGATCGAAGACCAATACACGTGCTATCTGGAGCACCTGCAGCCCGCCCTTGCGCACCGGCGCATCGTTCTGGTCCGTCCCGCCGAGCTGACCGAGCGGCAGGCCCGGATTGCCGAGCAGGCATTCGCCAACGAGATCTATCCGATCGCGAGCCCCATGGCCGTCTCCGGCGCCACGGACTTCCCCCTCGTGGCGAATCTGTCGCTCAACCT
Organism: uncultured Planctomycetota bacterium; assembly: GCA_963697235.1. Lineage (GTDB taxonomy): Bacteria > Planctomycetota > Phycisphaerae > Phycisphaerales > SM1A02 > CAVONJ01. The sequence goes on along the minus strand of CAVONJ010000006.1, from coordinate 472,536 downwards.
GTGCATTCGCCTGACCCCGGCGTCTGCTGACGAGGAGCCTCGCTTCACCATCCTGCCGCTGGGCCGGTCGATGCCCCGTTTCATCACGCTTCCCTCCGAAGGGGGCTATTGCTGCATGCTGATCGAAGACCTGATCGGCATGTACCTCGATCGCTACTTCCCGGGCGAAGAAGCCATCGAGGGCGTTCCGTTTCGTATTTCTCGCAACGCCGATCTGGGCGTCCGGGAAGACCTCGCGCCCGATCTGCTGAAGGAGATGATGCAGGTGCTCATCGCGCGAAGCGAGAGCGACTGCGTGCGCCTAGAGCTCGCATCGAGCGCCTCGACCGTGCTGCGGTCGTTCCTTCAGCGCTGTCTCGACGTCGAGAACGACTACGTGTACGACGTTCCCGGACCGCTCGAGCTCTCGGCGTTCATGCAGCTCTCCGATCTCTCGGGCTTCGACGAGCTCAAGTTCCGGCCGATGCCGCCCCTTCCCTCGCCGGACGTTGATCCCAAGCAGAGCATGTTCGAGATCCTCTCCGAACGGGATCTGCTGCTGTACCACCCATTCGAGAGCTTCGAGCCCGTCGTCCGACTGATTCAGGAAGCGGCTGACGATCCTGACGTTCTGTCCATCAAGATGGTCCTCTACCGAACCAGTGGTAAGAGCCCCATCGTCGCCGCCCTCAAGCGGGCCGCCGAGCAGGGGAAGTACGTGACTGCCGTCATCGAGCTCCGCGCCCGTTTCGACGAAGCGCGCAACATCGAATGGGCCCGGGAGCTGGAGCGAGCCTCGGTTCAGGTGATTTACGGCGTGAAGGGATTCAAGATCCACGCAAAGGTCGTCGTGATCGTCAGGCGCGAGCCGCAAGGGATCTGTCGCTACGTCCACTACGGCACGGGAAACTACAACGAGAGCACCGCAAGGCTCTACACTGACGTCAGCTACATGTCCTCGCGTCCGGAGCTTGGTGCCGACGCCACGACTTTCTTCAACACCGTCAACGGCTACACCCGGGTGCAGGAGTTCCTGAAGATCGAGGCAGCTCCCATCGGCCTGCGAGAGAAGTTGCTGGAGCTCATCAGCTCGGAGATTGCACACCGTCGTCAGGGACACAAGAGCCACATCATGGCCAAGTTCAACTCCCTGGTCGATCCGGAGGTCATCGACGCGCTCTACGCCGCTTCGCAAGCGGGGGTGAAGATCCAGCTCGTCGTGCGAGGAATCTGCTGCCTGCGCCCAGGGCTCTCAGGTCTGAGCGACAACATCACGGTGGTCAGCATCGTCGATCGATTCCTTGAGCACAGTCGAATCTTCTACTTCCGCCACGGCGGGGACGACCGGGTCTTCATTTCGAGTGCCGACTGGATGCCGCGCAACCTCGACCGCCGTCTCGAGCTCTTCGTCCCCGTCGAGGACCGGCATGCCCGGGAGCGGCTGATCACCGTGCTCAAGACCACGTTCAACGACCGGGTCAAGGGTCGCACGATTCGGGCGGACGGAAGCTTCTCGCGCGTCCCCGAAGCACAGTTGGACCAAGTTGATCAGGCCATCGGCAGCCAAGAGGTGCTGTACGCCACGGTACAGGAGGCGATCCGCGAAGCCGAGCAATCGCAACGGCTGGTGTTCGTCCCGCACCGGGCGCCGGGTAGCGAAGTCTGACAAGCACTGGCAGGGTCGACCCTGTTCCCGCAGACACACTCCACGACGACCCGCCTTCTCGGTCAGGCGCTACCACCCGATGGGGGGCATGTACGCGGATCGCTCAGATCATCCTCTTCCAGGAGATGAGCGGCGATGTTCATGAAGTCGTGTTCGCTCACGATCCCCACGAGTCGGCCGTCCTGGACGATCGGGAGGCAAGCCACGTTCTCCTTGCGCATGAGCTCGATGGCCTCGAGGGTCGGCGTGTTGGGCGTGGCGATGGGGGGATTGCTCTGCATGATCTTGCTGACGGGAACGCCGTGGCCCGAGTGGTGCGGAAGCTCGCGGGCGAGAAAGTTCATGAGCGAGCGATAGGACACGAGCCCCACGAGGCGATGGTCGTCGTCCTCGACCGGAACATGCCGGATATTGCGCCAGGCCATGACGTTCGTGATCAGATCGATGACCTCGTCCTCGTGGACGGTGAAGAGATCGGTGGTCATGTACTGGCCGACGCGCTGGAAGTTGTGCTTCCAGTCTCCCGCCTCGCTGAGCTTCGCGGTTGACCACTCGTGGACTGGGTTTCCTTGCTTCTCGCGATCGAGCATGGCAGCAACCAGGGCTCGAAGGCGCTGGAACTGCGTTCCCTGCTCGTGCATCTCGGAGTACGAACGAAGCATCCAGTCCGCTCCGGTCTGACCGCTGGCAGCGCGGCTCTCGATCACTGACAGGTAGCGGTCGATGTCCTCCGTGTCGATTTCGCGATGTTGCAGACCGCGCCTGGCGATGGGGAGCAGGACGTCGAGAATGAGCTGTCCGGCCGGATGCTTGCGGCCGTCGAGCCAGACCAGCTGGGAGTCCAGTCCGCGGTGGGCGGCTGCCGCGAAGTTGGAGCGAGCCGCGTCGAATTTGATCAGCGATCGAATGTCCTCGTGTTCCGCGGCGAGACCGGAGACCAAACCGAACCAGAAGGCCCCGTTGGCGATTTCGTCAAGGATCGTGGGGCCGGAAGGCAGCACCCGATTCTCGATGCGCAGATGCGGTCGGCCGTCGAAGACGCCGTAGCACGGACGGTTCCAGCGCCACACGGTGCTGTTGTGGATCGTGAGCGCCCTGAGCTTGGGGACTCGTCCCTGATCGATGATCTCGAATGGATCCTCGTCCTCGTCGGTGCCGAGGAAAACCCGAAAGCGGGCGATGTCCTCCTCGTAGATCTCGAGAATGGATCGGTCGATCCACCGGGATCCGAAGCTCACTCGCGCCCGGCGCTCCTGAACGTGATGGGCGGGCAGACGCGTGTCGATCGACTGCTCGAAGACCGCGATCCGGGTCTCGTGCCACAACCGCTTGCCGAACAGGAAGGGCGAGTTGGAGGCGACGGCCAGGATGGGTGCGACCGCCACCTGAGCGATGTTGTAGTACTGGGCGAACTCCTCAGGTGACACCTGGAGGTGAACCTGACAACTGGTGTTGCAGGCCTCGAGCATGACCGAATCGTGCTTGATGTTGATCTCGTCGATGCCGCTGACCCGCAAGTCGAACTCGCTTCCCCGCAAGTAGCGCAATCCAGCGTTGAGGGCGAAATAGCGGGGCACCGGGGCCATGTTCGCCATGTCCAGATCGGTCTGGCGGATCGTGGGGAGGATGCCGGTCAGGAGCACGTCGGTGCCCAGTTCCGCCGCGACCTTCCGCAGCTTCCCGAGCAGTTCCGATACCGTCTGCTCCATGCGCCGCAGGCAGTCGCCGGTGAATTCCAGCGGGGGAAGGTTGGCTTCGAGATTGAAGCGGGCGAGTTCGGTCGTGAAGTGCTCGTCGTCGATCCGCTCCAGGATCTCCATCGAGGTCATGGCCGGCCGCTGGCCACGATCGACGAGCATGAGCTCCTGCTCCATGCCGATGCGGCGCGTTTCGGTCTCGATCATGCCCTCGTCGATCATGCGCTCGAGCGCCCGCAGATCACGGAGCACGCGCTGCGTGAAGAGCCGGAGCTGATCGGGATCGACGTGGTTGGTGACTCCGTGCTGCCCCATCGTGTCCCAGCCTGGAAGTGAGGACCGCGAGCGCCCAATCGAAAGCACTGTACCGCTCGTTCAATTCCACAACAACCGCTTCCGGTCCGAACGAGACGGGATGTTCCCAAGCGAAGGCCAGCGACGCCGTTCCGCCTTACGACTCCGCCAAGGGTGGATCGAGCAACAGCCGTGCGAGCAGTGCGATCCGCTCCGGCATCGGGCGCAGCTCGATGAATTCGTCCGGAGCGTGTGCGCCGTCTCCGACCGCTCCCAGACCGTCGAGGGTCGGCGCGTACAAGCTCGTGAAGTTACCGTCCGAACCGCCGCCTGCCGTTCCTTCTTCGAGCGAGAGACCAAGCTCCGAGGCGGCGTGCAGCGCGCATTGCCAGAGCCTCTGGTTGCCCGGCGTGCGTTCCATGGGTGGGCGGCCGAAGTGACCAGTGACCAGGATCTCGGTGCCGGGCGTCGTCGGGCGCAGGCCGCGGATTGCTTGTTCCACGGCCTCGACGTCCTCGCCGTGGAGCACCCTGACGTCCGCGGTGGCGCTGCTCCTGGGGGCGATCACGTTGGGGCGCAGGCCACCCTCGATCGTGCCCACGTTCACGGTGACGCCCCGTTCGGGATCGTTGAGCTGAAAGAGCTTCTGAATGGCGTGGGAGAGCTCGAGGATGGCGCTCGCCCCCCGCTCCGGATCCAGCCCGGCGTGCGCAGCGCGGCCGTTGACCGTGACGGTGAAGCGTCCCACCCCCTTGCGGGCCGTCTTCAGCAATCCGCGTCGACCGAGGGACGGCTCCATGACGAAGACCCGATTCGCGATTCGAGCCAGACGAATGATGGTCGGCGAAGAGCTGTGGCTGCCAATCTCTTCGTCGGAGTTGATGAAGATGATGGGGGTGACGGTGAGCGGAGCGCCAAGTGCCCTGACCGCATCGATCGCGAAGAGGATGTGCACCAGGCCGGCCTTCATGTCGTAGACGCCGGGTCCCTCGAGCCGTTCATCCGAACGCGTGATCGGCATCGACGCGAGTGTTCCAAGCGGCCATACCGTGTCGCAGTGGCCCAGGAGCAGCTGGACGGCGCCATGGTGTTCGCGGCCCGCGGGGACCGCCAGCAGGTGATCGCCCGTCGCCTCGCCTGGAATGCGTCGCACGCGCAAGCCGCGCGACTCGAGCTCGTGGATGAGGATCTCCTGCACCGGCCCTTGCGCTTCGGGCACGAGCGAAGGCGACTCTGCTTCGACCAGCCGAACGAGCAGGTCGATCATTTCGTCCTGACGATCATGCAACCAAGCGAGCATCGCTCGAGCCGAGGTTTCGCTGACCATGGGCGGCGTCGTCACCGCTTGAACCCGGCGTGAAACGGAAAGGAGAAGGACTGGTCCACTTTCGCCCACCGGCCCGGCGCCAGATAGACGAGCAGGGGAACCTTGGCGATCACATCCTGCTCGTCCCGATCCGCGACCCGCAGCGCCCACCGATCGGCCTGCGCGGCGACGATCTCGCCGACGATGAGACTGTTCCGACCGAACCCGTCGACGATGCGATCCAGCCGGCACTCCAGGTAGAGGTAGGCATCCTCCAGCAGGACGCCTTCAACGGTGGAGGCGGGGAAGGTGCGCAGGGCGGCGAGAGAGGGTTTGGAATCAACGCCGCAGCGAGGCGCCGCGGTCAGACTGGTGGCGAGCACTTGATCCGGTCGCGGAAAGCTGATGGTGAAACACTGCTCACGCCGAACGTTGTGGTACGTGCCATGGTCGGGCGTGCAGACGAAGCCGAAGTAGTTCTCCCACCCCATCGGCATCGCCATGTGCTTGGCGGCAAGGTCGAAGCGACCGTCTTCCTCCCGCGTGCCAACGACGATGAGCGGCGCGACGAGAAAGAAGTGATTCCAGATCGGATGACTGACATCCAGATGGACGCGATCGGTGCTCGGAGATTCCGGCGTGACCGACTTGCTCATCGAATCTGATCGTATCACGGTGCTCCTGGGTGACCAAGCGTGGAAGGAGGCAATCACCGGAAGAAGGCCGAGTGTGCGAAGGACGGGACGATCGTCGCGGCCGGTAGAATGACCAGCCTGACATGAGCCGGGTGCGGAAGAACAAGAAGAAGGAAGGGACGAAGTCGGGGAAGGATGGCGGCCGGAAGGTTGCCGGCCGATCGCGCGTCAGCGCGGGACTGCTCATGTATCGCCGCCGCCACGGCCGGCTGGAAGTCCTCCTCGGCCATCCGGGCGGCCCGTACTTCCTGGCGAAGGACGATGGCGCGTGGACGATTCCCAAGGGGGAGGTCGAGGGCCGGGACGACCTGCTGCGCACCGCATGCCGCGAGTTCCAGGAGGAGACCGGAATCGAGCCCCGCGGACCATTCCTCCCCCTCGGGGCGATTCAGCAGCGCGGCGGCAAGATCGTTCACGGCTGGGCCTTCGAGGGCGACCACCCCGATGATCAGCCGATCGCGAGCAACACGTTCAGCATGGAGTGGCCGCCCCGTTCCGGCGAGCACCAGGAGTTCCCCGAGCTCGACCGAGCGATCTTTTTCGATGCCGCAGCGGCCCGGCGGAAGATCAAGCCGGCGCAAGCGGCGTTCATCGACGCGCTCGAGGAACAGCTCGGCGTGCGGTGGCCCTCTTCGTAGCGCGTGGTGCAATCTCGCAGGGGGAAACCGGGCTGGCTCTGGCCAACCGGTGTGCAGCGGTGTGGACCGGGCGACATCGCCCCCGCGTCACGCCCTGACTCGCTATCCGATGCTATCCGTCAGCTCACACAATGCCTGGTAGTACGCCTGCTGCTCCAATCCCAGCAGGGTTGCACCAAACAGCTCTGCCCCGTCGGCGTCCACGATGCTCCCGTAGTTGATCACCGGGATGTGATAGGCGATCAGCAACGGCCAGATTTCGCGTTGGCCGGCGAAGAAGGGATGCAGGCACAGGGCGTAGCCGTCGGACGGATGGAAGCCCAACGGTTGGGCGAAGGCGAACTCGTCCGGCTGCAGGGGACCGGCTTCGAGATGCAGTGACGTCGGATAGCGCACCACTGACCGATCCTCGAGCATCTGGAGGATCGTGTCGGTATCGATGTACAGTCCGTACTTGATGCGCGCCGCGGTTGCCTTGGTCACCAGATGATCCAGGAAGAGGCGCTGGGCCGCCTCTGGTGTGATTTCCGGGTCCGGGGCCCGAGACGAAGTCGACGCTTCGGCCCCGAGCCCGGTCGTTCGCACGTGGTCGGTTGATTCCGCGGTCACTTACTTCTCGTACCTTGCGCTGAACTCCTCCGCTGCCTTCTTGCGGGCGGCCGCCTCTTCCGGCGACATCTTGCCGAGATACCACTTGTGGTCGTCGCTCTTCAGGACCTCCTCGAGCTTGTTCTGCAGCGCCTCGGCGGCCGCGACCTTCTCCGGATCGCCGGACGCCATGCCCTCTCGACCAGCTCCTCCAGCTCGGGGACGAACTCGCTGTAGAAGTGCTTGGCGACCTCGTAGGTGCCGTGCCAGTGCGTGTAGTCCGGCCCCATCATCGAGGCGCCGTGGCGGGCGCGGCGGCCCTCGTGGTGCCAGATCTCGAACCAGGTGAAGTCGATCTTGTTGCCGAACTCGACCGGCTTCAGCAGCGGCTTGGCCAGCTGCGTAGAGCGCCAGGCCGGGCTTGGCGAACTTCTCGTTGTAGAGCTCGATCAGGCCGTCGTACTGGACGTAGAAGTTGTCGACCCACTGCGTGTTGTGGCAGTTCAGGCAGACGTCCTTCATGTTGGCGCGGCGCGTCTCCCAGGCGACGTCCTTGCCCGGGCAGGCCCATCTTGGCGTCGGAGACCTCGGGCCGGACCGAGACCGCCGGGCCGGTTGTTCCAGCTGATGCGCATGCCGATGTCGTGGGTGACCGGCTGGTTGCGGCGTGGCCGACATGTGGCAGGTCGCGCAGGTCGGCGCGGCCGAGTAGTCCTCGCCGACGATCCACTTCGGCGATGTCCAGGTTCATCTTGTCGCTGGTTGGCGAAGAAGGCGATGCCGTGCTTGGACTCCTCGTAGATCTCCTTCTGCGGGTGGTCGGGGCCCATGTGGCACTTGCCGCAGGTGTCGGGGTGGCGCGCCTGGGCCGCGGAGAACGTGTGCCGGGTGTGGCAGGCGGTGCAGGAGCCCTCGGAGCCGTCCGGGTTGATCCGGCCGATGCCGGTGTTCGGCCAGGTGGCCGGGTCGAGCTTGCCGCTCGGCGAGCACCTTCACCTCGGAGCCGTGGCACTGCCAGCAGCCGTTGACCGCGGCCGCGGAGTTGCCCGTCGGGGAAGCCCGGCGGTCACCAAGCCCGCGGTTGCCCTCGACGACCTCGGCGAGCACGTTGTCGAGCGAGCCGAGGATGCGGCCGGCCTTGGAGTGGTGCGAGCCGGCGAACTCCTCGACCTCCTTGCGAGTGGCAGCGGGCGCAGTCCTTCGGGGCTGACGATGGTCGCGATCGAACTGGTCGTAGTGGAGGAACGCGTCGGGGTCGCCCTCGTCGGCGGCGTGGCACTCGTAGCAGCCGACGTTGGCCCGGAAGTGCTTGCTGGATCGCCCCACTGCTGGTAGAGCGCCGGGCTCTCCTTCTTGTGGCAGTCGATGCACTCCTTGGAGTCCGCGCTGAGTTCTGGCAGGCCGAAGGCGCCGCCGGGCGGAGGCGGCGGCGGTGGACGGCGCGGCCGAGCGGCAAGCACTGGCACCGCCCACGGACCGAATGCACTCGCGACGAGACCGACCAAGCCGACGCCGATCACGGTCACGGCCACGGTGGGAACCAAGGGTTTCATTGCAGTGCCTCCTGTTCGGCTCCTGCCGACGGCAGGTTTCGAGTGACGATGTCGAAGTCCCGGTCGTGCCGTCAGCCGGCCGGAGAGCACTGGGACGGTGATCCGCACGAGGATCGTGTAGAGCAAGCAGGCCGAACGCCCAGATGCCGAGGCAGACCAGCATCTCGTTGAGGGTCGGCATGTACTCGACGATCTCGCCCAGCGGCGACGGGATGAAGGCGGGGACGATCAGGCCCATGCCCTTCTCGATCCAGATGCCGACGATCAGCAGGACGCAGGCGATGTTCAGACAGCCGAGGCTGCGGGCGAGCGGGCAGATAGAGCAGGACCAGCGCCATGGTGTTGAACGCCACCGCGGTCCAGATCCACGGCACCAGGGCGTGTCGGCCGTGCAGCCCGAAGTACAGGTAGTCGCGTCGAGGCGATGTGCGCGGAGTCGGTGTAGAACTCGGTGAACAGCTCGCTGCCCAGCAGGAACATGTTGATGGTCAGCGCGACGGTGCACGATCTGGCGCAGCGTGAGCAGCGCCTCGTCGCGGCACGTGGTAGCCGGTGAACCGGTCGGATGACCTGGAGCGTGAGGATGATGAACGCCGGGCCGGCGGCGAACGCCGAGGCGAGGAAGCGCGGCGCGATGATCGCCGAGTTCCAGAACGGCCGGCCGCCGAGGCCCGACGTACAGGAACGCGGTCACGGTGTGGATGCTGATCGCCCAGACGATCGCGATGAAGACGAACGGGATGTAGAACGCCTTGGCGCGGCTGGCGCCCGCGGTAGGCGCAGTAGAGCAGGTAGCCGGAGATGTGCAGGTTCAGCAGCAGGTAGCCGTTCAGCACGATCACGTCCCAGGTCAGCATCGAGATGCGGGAAGTTGAACCGCCAGAGCAGGTGCATGAAGCGGTCCGGCCGCCCGAGGTCCACCGTGACGAACAGCAGGCACATGACGATCGCCGCGACCGCCAGCAGCTCGCCGAAGATCACCAGATCGTGCAGCTGCCTCGTTGCGGTAGATGTAGACGGGGATCACCAGCATCACCGCCGCGGCCGCCACGCCCGACCAGGAAGGTGAAGTTGGCGATGTAGAGGCCCCAGGACACCTGGTCGGTCATGCCGGTCGTGGCCGAGGCCGTCGACGAGCTGCTGTGCAGTAGGCGTTGAGGCCGAGCAGGGCGACGCACGGTCAGCAGCAGCATCCAGAGCGTGGTAGCGCCAGTCGCCGACGAAGCTGAGCCGGAAGCAGCGCCAGAGGAACCGGAGGTAGTCCTTCATGTCCCTCGCCTCCGGTCGGTCCCGGATCCGCCGGCTCGCGGTACCGGGGTATCGCTCGTCGAAGTAGTAGAAGAAGCGCGGCAGCGTCCCGACCTCCTCCTTGAGCACGAAGACGCGCTTGGTGCTGGAGGATCTGCGACACCTCGCTGTTCGGGATCGAGCACGTTGCCGAACTTGCGGGCGCCGGTCGGGCAGACCTCCAGGCAGGCCGGCAGCCGGCCCGTCGCGGGTGCGGTGCAGGCAGAAGGTGCACTTCTCCATCACGCCCTTGCGGCCGCGGCCGGTTGGAGAGGTAGGACATGTCCGGGTTGAGCTCGTCCGTCGGGAATCGTGCGGCTCGGTGAAGTTGAAGCGCCGCGCCCAGTAGGGGCAGGCCGCCTCGCAGTAGCGGCAGCCGATGCACCAGTCGTAGTCGATCACCGTGATGCCGTCCGGCTCCTGCCAGGTCGCCTCGACCGGGCAGACCTTCACGCAGGGCGGGTTGCGCGCACTGGTGGCACTGCACCGGCATGTAGTAGTGGTCCTTGTCCGGCACCGTCGCCGGTCGTAGTGGTGGTTGCCCTGCTCGAGGTCGATGCGTGCCGCTGCGGCATCTCGAGCACGCGGATGTACTGGATCTCCGGGATCGCGGCTCTGGTTGTTCTCCGCGACGCAGGCGTGCACGCACTTGCGGCAGCCGATGCAGCGGCTCAGGTTCAGCGCGTAGACGAACTCGACGCCGTCCAGTGGTGGCGGCGCGGTGACCGTGGCAGACGTCGTAGCGCTGCTCGACCGCGTCCGGATGCGCTCGAGTGCGGCATCGCAGCTCGGCGCGGCGTCATCTCCTTGTAGTGCTTCTGAAAGAACTTCGCGAAGGTGTCGTCCTCTTCTCCCCCGAGCCGCCGGAGCGGGCTCAACGCCGCCCCCAGGGCGACCAGACCGCCGGTCATCGCGGTCGCGGTGCGGAGGAAACTGCGCCGGGTCGCGCCCCGCCGGGGCGGAGCGGCCGAATTCAGACATCCGCAGCTGCTGCCTGCAGGCTTCTCGAGTATGGGCAGCTGCATCACTCGGCCTCCCCGTCACCGTGAGAATCGATCGATTGGTCACCGCTCGACCACTGCCGCAGCGGATTGCGTTTCACCCGTGACAAAGAATGGGCTGATGAGACCTCATTGCCCATGCGAAGCGTCTCCGGTCCCGGCAACGACATCATCAGGCCGAAGGCCGGCGCGTGCGGGTCGTGGCACTCAGAGCAGGTCAATCGCATCTGTTCGCCGCTGGCCGGGTTCCACGATCCGCTCGTGCGGCCATGCATGCCCAACTCCCAGTCCCGGTAGGTCGTGCCGTGACACGTGGCACAGAGACGGGACACGTCGCCGAAGGGAATCGTCTCACCGCCAGGAAGGGCGAACCGGCCGCGTTCTTCCCGATCGTGACAGTTGTAGCAACGATCGCCCATGCCGTGCGCCTGCACGATGTCGCGGTGCTGGTTGAGCGGCAGCGGACGCTCCCCCGGAGAAGAGAAGAGGGCGTGGCACTCGGAGCACTTCTTCATGTATCCGCCCACCTTGATCATCGGTGGATCGGTCATCGGGATGCGGAGCGGCTGACTGGAGATATCAGCTCGGTCGACGATCGCCCGCGTCGAAGCGGAGACGTCCGACCCGCGGGTTCCCCAGAGGAATACCACAGCCAACGCGAGGAACACAGGCGGAATCAGGTACCCGACGATCGAATCCGCCCGATCGTCGCGCCGTTCCGTCGGCATCCGCTCGTCGTTGAACACCTCGGTCTACTCCCTGTGCGGCCCGGCTCAGAAGGTATATTCAAACTGCACGTAAAGGAAGTCGATATCGTCGGCCGGACCGGTTTGCTCGATGAACGTGCTGGTGAAGAAGTGGCTGTAGCCGAGCAGCCCCGTCAGGTGGCGATCGAACTTGTATTGCAACGTGAGGTCGAGTTCGGCTCCCACGTTTCGAGAGGTTCCGGGAGCTCCGGCTCGAATCGGAACGCCGCCGGCGTTGTACAGCGCATCCTCCACCTGCGCGCGCCAGAAGTAGTGGCCGTCGACGCCAATGGTCATCCGGTCGATCGGCATGAACGTAACGCCCCCGTGGACGTCGATGATATTCTGGCGTCCGATCGTGTCGATGTAGCCGAGGTACTTGTGCCCCAGGGGGAACAGCTGATTGAACGTTTGCACGTCGCCGCCCGGTTCTTGATCGCCGCTGGCGTATCCAGCGCCGACTTCGAACTTCGGCGTGCCCCCCCAGTCGGCAACCGTGTAGGAGACCACGCCGGTGACCATGAAGGCGTCGATGTCGTTCGAGCCGACCTCGCCAAACTGGTACGCTCCCTCGACGTCGAAGGCCAGGGCGGTCTTCGCAACATTGCCGTACAGCCGCCCGCCCATCGTCTGTCGCTTCTCGCGGCCCGAGGTTCCGTTGTAGAACGACGGCTGCTGGTCGTAGCCAAGGTAATACAGATCCAGCGCGGTCGGCCAGCTGGGGGGTCTGTAGGTGGCATACACGCCGTAGAACTTCAGATCGTCGTTGGGCGTGTCGAACTCGTACTTCTGTACCGGAACGAACTGCGTGTAGAAGCCGTGGATGTGCCAGTCGGCCACGTCGAAGATCGCGCTTCCTCCGTCCCACTTGCGCATGGTGTTTGCCCAAGGGAGGGGGCTCACCAGTCGTTGCGCGCGAAGAGCAGCTCCTGTCTCCCGCCCCGGAGGACAACCGTCGCGTCCGGGCCCAGCGGCAGCTCGAGATCGAGGAACCCTTGCTGGAGGTCGAGCGCGTTGATGTTCAGGAACGTGTTCCCCCCAAGCAGCGTGCGATCCGTGGACTGCGCGGTGATGCCCTCCGCGAACACCCGAACGTGTTCGCCGACGTGCAGGTCGGCGTGGAGCAGCAGCCGCCAGAGCAAGAACGTGTCGTCGGTGTCCACGTCCGGCGGCGCGGCCCCGAAGTTGAAGTTCCACCAGGACTCCAGGCGGAACCGCGTTGAGCCGCCGAAGCTCAACCAGGTCGAACCATCCTTGGTCAGCGGGATGTACTTGATCGGGTCCCAGAAATCGGTGCGTTCGGACTCAGGTATCTGCCGCAGGACCGACCAATTCTCGTTTTGGGGCAGCGTTTGGTAGGCGGGCAGCTTGACCGCCCGGGGCTCCGGCTCCGGCTCGGAGGTCTCGCCGTCCACAGGGGAAGCCTCGACCGGCGGCTCCTCCGCCGGTTGCTCGGGGGTCTGCGCTGTCGCGACTCGGAACGAGGCCAGCATGACGAAGACGAACACGAATCGAGCGCACATCGTGTGAATCTCCTGGCGGTGAAGGGAGACCATGTAATCGATGATCGGTGCAATGGCCTCTTCATCTGCGGTCAGACCCCAAAAATGGGAATTCCGGCCCCCTTCTTCCGGTGAACTCAAGAGCCGCGGAATGTCGACATTGCAGTATGATCCGGAGCAGGAGCGGAGAAGAGAGGCGCGGAGCGGAGGAAACCGCATGCCGGTGACCGGTCTGGTGATCGTGCTCAACCAACCAGGGGATGCGGACGCGCTGCGCCGGCTCGCGGGCAACCGCTTGCTCACCCTCGGGTCAGCGGGAACGCCGCAGCGGGTGCCCGCCGTGCTCGAGACTGAAGACCACCGCGAGAGCAAACGACAGTTGCAGTGGCTGGAGCGTCAACCGGGGGTTGCGATGATCGAGGTGATCAGCGTGGACTTCTCCGACATCGACTCGTGCCCCCCCAATCGAGCTGATCCGGGCCCGTGCTCATGAACAGGGAGTCCTAGACCATGTCCGTCGATCGAAGGTCCTTCATGAAGACTGCCGCGATGACCGCTGCCACGGCCGCGGCCTTGCGGCCCCAGAGCCGAGGTGTCGCGGCGACCCTGCTGCCGATCCTCGACGAGCGGCCCGGTCTGACCTGGGACAAGGCGCCGTGTCGCTTCTGCGGCACCGGCTGCCACGTGCTGGTCGGCGTGGAGAACGGCCGGGTCGTCGCGATCGAGGGCGACCAGCGGGCGGACGTCAACAAGGGGCTGCTCTGCGTCAAGGGCTACCACGTCGGGCCGGCGCTCTACGGCAAGGACCGGCTGACCGACGCCGCTGCTGCGCGACGCAACGGCGAGCTCGGACCCGATCGCCTGGGACGAGGCGATCGACATCATCGCCGAGCGCGATCCAGGCGCGACCCGACGCGGCTTCGCCTTCTACGGCAGCGGCCAGTGGACGATCCCCGAGGGCTACGCGGCGCAGAAGTTCATGAAGGGCGGGCTCGGCAACAACCACATCGACCCCAACGCCCGGCTGTGCATGGCCTCGGCGGTCACCGGCTTCCTCGCCACCTACGGCGTCGACGAGCCGGCCGGCTGCTACGACGACCTCGATCGCTGCGACGTGCTCGATCATGCTGGGGCAACAACCCGGCCGAGATGCACCCGGTGCTGTTCTCGCGCGTGCATCGATCGGCGCTCGCGCGGCGAGAAGGTGATCGCTCATCGACATCGGCACGCGGCGCACGCGCACCACCGACCTCGCCGATCACTACCTCGAGTTCAAGCCGCACGGCGACCTGGCCATCGCCAACGGCATCGCGCACCTGCTGCTCGAGAACGGCACCTACGACCAGGCGTTTCGTCGAGAAGCTACTGCAGCTTCCGCGAGGACGCCGATCCGCCCGCGCTGCTCGGCAAGCCGATGCTCGTTCGAGGAGTACCGCGCAGCTGCTCGAGCCGTACACGCCGGAGCACGTCGAGGAGCTCTCGGGCGTGCCGGCGGACGAGATCCGGATGCTCGCCGATCTCTTCGGCCGCCGCGACCTGCGGATCACCAGCCTCTGGTGCATGGGCGATGAACCAGCACACCCGCGGCACGGCGATCAACACGCTGGTCCACGGCATCCACCTGCTCAGCGGGCACTTCGGCCGGCCCGGCGACGCGCCGACGAGCCTGACCGGCCAGCCCTCGGCCTGCGGCACGGTCCGCGAGGTCGGCACGCTCGCCCACGCGCTGCCCGGCGGCCGCGTCGTGGCCAACGCCGAGCATCGCACGCAGTGCGAGGAGCTCTGGAACCTGCCCGCGGGCCGGATCAATCCCAAGCCCGGCTACCACACCGTCGAGATGTGGGAGCAGTTCTGCACGCCCACGGCCAGGGCGGCGACATCGACACCATCTGGGTCCAGGTGACCAACCCGGGTCAGACGCTGCCCAACCTCGACCAAGCTGTTCGACCGAGAAGCAGCAGCTCGAGGACAAGTTCCTCATCGTCTCCGACGTCTACCCGACCGCCACGACGCGAGCTGGCCGACCTCGTCCTGCCCTCGGCGATGTGGGTCGAGAAGAACGGCATCTTCGGCAACTCCGAGCGCCGCACGCAGCAGTGGTTCAAGATGGTCGATCCGCCCGGCGAGGCGCGCGACGACTGCTGGCAGACGATCGCCGTCGCGCGCCGGCTCCTCGAGCTGGGCCATCGAGGGCATGAGGGACAAGGACGGCCGGTTCCTCTTCGACGTCGACCGACGACGGCGGGCGAGCCGGTGCCGATCTGGGAGTGGGAGCACTACTACGACGTCAACGTCGACGAGGCGCTCTTCGAAGAGTACCGCCCGTTCACCCGCCTGAAGCACAAGGACCTCGCGCCGTACGACGAGTACGTCGAGGCGCGCGGCCTGCGCTGGCCGGTGGTGCGAGCAGGCCGACGGTCGGTGGCGCGAGACCGCTTCCGCTTCGCCGAGTTCGACGATCCGTACGTCGAGGAGGGACGAGGAATCCAGTTCTACCACTCGACCACCAAGGACGACCGCGCGCAGATCTGGTTCCGCCCCTACGAGTCGCCCGCCGAGGTGCCGGACGCCGAGTACCCGTTCTGGCTCTGCACCGGCCGCGTGCTCGAGCACTGGCACACCGGCACGATGACCAGGCGGATCCCGCAGCTGCGGCGGGCGATGCCGGGGGCCTACGTCGAGATGAACCGGGAAGACGCCAGCGAGCTCGGCGTCGCGCACCGGCGAGCTCGTCGTGCTGCGAGACCCGGCGGGGTCGGCTCGAGCTGCCGGCCTGGATCGACGGGCGGGGCGAGCCGCCCCGGGGCACCGTGTTCGTCCCGTTCTTCGACGAGACGACTGCTCATCAACGAGCTGACGCTCGACGCGGTCGATCCGTTCTCGAAGCAGCCGGACTACAAGAAGTGCGCGGTCAAGGTCAGCAAGAGCATGTCGCGAGGTGGGACATGAGATTGCGATTCGCCGTCTTTCTGGCGGTGATGATCACGAGTCCGATTCCGGTGAGGTCTCAGGAGCAGCAGCAAGAGACCCAGTGCGCTGACGCTCAACAATCGAATGCCCATGACGTCAGCCCCCAAGCAACGAATGGGGCGAATGACGACGAGAGAAGACGGGAGGCAATCCGCGCGATGCTGCTCGAGCTGGGTCGACTTCAGGGAGCTTTGGATCGGCCGACGGAGGTCCGATTGCTCTCAGGGGCGACGCCCCGATACTCCAGGCCGCTTCGGCGGCGTCTCCTCGTCGCCGCCCGCCCGGTGTCTCGGGATGAGACGTTGCAACAGCGGGCGGCGTTGCGGGCCTACGACGGTGCACCGCCCGTGATGCCTCACTCCCGCAACTTCATCAAGACCAAGAGCTGCCTGGACTGCCACGCCGAGGGAATCCATCTCGGCGATCGGGTCGGTCCGCCGCTGAGTCATCCTCATCTGATCAACTGCATGCAGTGTCATGTGGAACGGCAGAATCTCGAGCTGCACCCAGCGCCGCCGATCGAGAACGCGTTCAGGGGAGCCGAGGCGCCGGCGGGGAGCGAGCGACCGTGGACGCACGCTCCGCCCGTGATGCCGCACACGACCTTCATGCGCACGGACTGCCTGAGTTGTCACGCTTCCGAGGCGTACCCTGGTTTGGCCATCGATCATCCGGAACGCGGCAGCTGTCTGCAGTGCCACGCGCCCGCCGCCTCCCTGGACCAGACTTCGCCATTCTTCTCGGGTGGCGCGACCCTGCTTCGTCAACCTGAAGACAAGGCGGAACCGGCGTCAACGGAGCCTCATGACTGATGCGGGGTGAGGTGCCAATCTCCCGCCGAGACATGCTGCTCGGCCGCTTTGCCGGCCGCATTGATGATGTCGGTGGTGCCACTGACGCCCCTCGCGCGGCGCCTGATTTGGACCGCAGTCCATCCCGAGGAACCCCCGGCGGCAGCCTCCCGCTGGTTCACCGCCCGCCCGGCGCGGTGGATGAGCCGGACTTCCTCGCCGGTTGCACGCGATGCGGCGATTGCATCGACGCGTGTCCGGTGAATGCGATCACTCTGGCGGATACCCGGTATGGAGCCTCGGCCGGAACCCCGATGATCGATCCCATGTCTTCGCCGTGTGTGATGTGCCTCGACACGCCGTGCATTGCGGCGTGCGAGCCCGCGGTGCTGACTGCGGAGGCGCCGTTGAGCATGGGAACGGCGAGCATTCGGACCCCGTACTGCCTTGCCTACAACGGTTCGACCTGTACGGTGTGCAGCGAACGATGTCCGGTGGAGGATGCGATCTCGGTGATCAACGGTCGACCCGTCGTCAACTGCGAGACGTGCACGGGCTGCGGCGTGTGCCAGTATGTCTGCCCCGCGCCGTACAACGCCGTCCTGATCCTGCCCCGCGGCGGACAAGACGCACAAACGAGGCCGGCAGCAGCTCGATCCGAGGCGTTCGACTGGCGCGGCGCCTATTTCAAGAACCGCGACCTTCGACCGCCGCAGAAGTGACCCGTCGCCAAACTCGGATCACCGCCTGTGGCAGCCGGTGCCGATGAACGCAGTGTCGGGAGGACTCCCAGAATCACCGGTCCGGCGCGTAACGGAATCTCGTGGGCGGGATCTCCGTCGGCTCTTCGCCGATCGGGCGCAGCGGAGAATGAGCTCGGCGCCGCCGGTCTTGTTGAAGTACTCGACGAGAATGGCGTGCAGCCCGGCGCTCAGCGCGATCACGCCCTGGCGCTCCTGTGCGCCGTGCAGCCCGTCGTTGTCGATGATTGACTGTTCGGCCACGCTGAGGCGCGAGCCGTCGTCCGAGGTCAGGGAGAACACGTACACCTGTGCGTCGGGCACGGTGATGAAGCCGCGAAAGCGGCGGGCGATAAACTCCTGGCGCGGTCCGGGCGGCAGGACGACGCCGGCGACGATCTCGCGCTGCGCCGGCTCCAGCGCCTCGACGTCCGGCAGTCGATCCCAGGTGCCGGTGTACGTCTCGCAGATCAGCCCCGGCTGCACGTCGTCGGCCGTGACCGGAGCGATCGGTGTGACGCGCGTGAACTGGGCTGCCGACACCGCGCTGACCGCTCGGCCGCGGTGGAACGCGCGGGCCTTGAGCACCGCCGTGTCGTCGATGAAGAAGGGGCCGTCGTAGCGGCTCGAGGTCGCGGTGGGCTCGCTTCCGTCGATCGTGTACCGGTACTCGAGGGTCTCGGAGCGTCCCGTCAGCTCCACCTCGAGCGGATCGACGAAGATGGGCGACGCGGCGCGGATGGTCGGCGCCTCGTACACCACGGGCCGCCCCTCGATCTCCAGGACGACAACCGAACAGAGCGGATCGGGCGGGCTCGCGGGAAGGGTGATGCGGAGTTCCGCCACATCCTGGGCGATCGCCAGCGGCGTCTGGGTCGCCGCGAGCAGGGAGGCCTCGTTCACGTCGTTGCCGAGCCCGGACACGCGCAGCACGCCATCAACGGGCCAGTCGAAGACGTGCAGGTAGAGCCGCGTTCGATCCGGAAGCCGCGCGAACCGTGCACCGTCCCCAGGGCAACTCTCGGAAGGGACTCGCCTCGGTGCCGTAGATCGCCTCGCCGTTGACGTCGCATCCATCGGCCCATCGCCTGCAAGTCGCTCGACGCATCGGTTGTGGGAATTCGCCCTCGGCCGTCGGACCGACGTTCAGCAGGAAGATTGCCGCCCTTGGAGGCGATGTCGACGAGCATGCGGATCAGCTCCTCCGCCGATTTCCAGTTCGCGTCGTTCCGGTTGTACCCCCAGTGGTCGTTCATCGTCATGCAGGTTTCCCAGTCGACCCCGGGAAGACCGGTGGCGGGAATCTCCTGCTCGGGCGTGCCGAAGTCGCCGGCGTATCGACCCGTCCTTGGTCAGTCCCGCCATGCCGGCGCGGCCCTATGTCGACGCGGTTGTTGACGATCACGTCGGCTGCAGCGCGCGGCACAGGTCGTACAGCGCCTGCCCCTGCTCGTGCGTCCAGGTCGCTCTCCCATTCGCCGTCGAACCACATGACGCCGATGTCGCCGTAGTTGCGTGAGCAGCTCCGTGACCTGTTCGTGCAGGTGGCGCAGGTAGCGCGTCGAAGTCGGCGCCCTCGGCCGAACGCTGCTCCCAGCTCGCGCCGCGGCAGGTAGTCGGGGTGGTGCCAGTCCATGATCGAGTGGTACCAGCCGATGCGCAGTCCCTCGCGACGGCACGCCGCGGCCAGCTCCTTCATGATGTCCCGCTCGAAAGGGCGTCGCCATGACGTCGTAGTCGGTCTGCTTGGAATCGAAGAGGCAGAAGCCGTCGTGGTGCTTGCTGGTGATGACGATGTACTTCATCCCCGCGTCCTTCGCCGATCTGCACCCAACGTCCGCGTCGAAGCGCACCGGGTTGAATTGCCCGAGGAACTGCTCGTACTTCTCGACCGGGATCTGCGCGGTAGTGCAGATCCACTCGCCGTGGTTGCGTCTGGTCCTTCCACTTCGCCGGCGGGGATCGGCGTAGAGCCCCCAGTGGATGAACAGTCCGAAACGGGCCTCGCGCCACCATGCCATCCGTTGCTCGTCGCTCTCCGGTCCTGCCCGATCCATATTCGCCATGGGGTCGAGCTCCTGCAGGTCAGATCGCCCGTCCGTCGTGACCATCGCGACGGTCGGCTCAGGGGTCGGATTCCCCTCGCCGAAGGGGGCCGGGAAACCGGGGCTCTCGCGGTGGCTCTTCGTCCCGCCGGCGGTGCGCTCGACCATGGCGCTGCCCTCGAACGCGCGGACCAGCGCGAGTCCCTGCTCGGGACCCAGCACGCTGACCGCGGTCGCCAGGGCATCGGCGGTGGCGCCGTCCTTCGCAATCACCGTGACCTGCGATCGATCGGTCAGACCGAGACCGCTGCGCGGATCCAGCAGGTGCGAGTAGCGCTGCCCGTCGATCTCCACGAACTGCTCGGTGTCGCCGGAGGTGGCCACCGCTGCGCGGGAGAGCACGAGCGGCTCGCGTGTCGCATCCTCGCCGAGGCGCACGCGCCAGCCGCCCTGGCCCGGCGGCGGCTCACCGAGCGTGATGTCGCCACCGAGATCGATGAGACAGCTCGGGATACCCAGCTTGCCCAGCGTCGACACCGCTTCGTCGGCGGCGAAACCCTTGCCGATGCCTCCGAAGTCCAGCCGCATGCCTGGTTGCCGCAGATCAAGGGAGGGACCGGACGCGTCCAGCACGAGCCAGCGCCATCCCGTGCGCTGCCGGGCTTGCGCGAGCGTCTGCGCGTCCGGCAAGATGCCGCGCCGGATGGCGTCCCGCCAGAGCTGGACCAGCGGCCCCACCGTCACATCGAAGGCGCCGTCGCTGGCGACGGCGATCTCGTTCGCACGGTGCAGTACGCGGAAGAGATCTTCGCTGATGCGCGTCGGTCCGACCGACCGGCTTGCCCGCATCGCCTCGCTGTCCGGCCGATAGTCGCTCATCACCCGGTCGAGTTGCGCGATGCGGTCGAAGGCGGCGCGGGCCGCGGCTCGGGCGAGTGACTCCTCGGGAGCGTAGAGCACGATCCGCGCCTGCACGCCCATCAGGACTTCGGTGAACTCGTAGCGCTGCGGTCCCTCGTCCTGACCGAGCGTGCGGGGTCCGAGCCCCAGCCCCAGTCCGAGCACGCCAATGATCAGGTGCCTCAGCGCGCGGTGGGCTCGCGGCGGGCTCATGCCTCGCCGTCGCACCACCGGTACGCCTCGATCACCGCCCGCTCGCCCTCGACGCCGCTCCCGCTCGTTGCCGTGCTCCATGCCGACGATGCCCGCGTAAACCCTTGCTCGTCAGGTGCGCGAAGACGTTGCGGTAGTTGATCTCGCCGGTCGTCGGCTCGTTCCGGCCGGGATTGTCGCCCGACCTGGATGTAGGCGATCTCCTCCCACGCCGAATCGAGGTTGGGAATCAGGTTGCCCTCGGTGATCTGCTGGTGGTACAGATCGTCGAGGATCTTGCACGACGGGCTGTCGACGGCGCGGCAGATCAGGTACGCCTGCGGAATGCGAGTCAGGAAGAGACCCGGATGATCGCGGTACGGGATTCAGCGGCTCGAGCACCATGACCAGTCCCGCGGGCTCGCAGATCGCGGCGCAGTCGCTTGAGGTTCTCGATCACGTTGGCGGTCTGGTAGTCCCAGGCGAGGCGCTGGTCGTAGCGGCCGGGGACGACCGTGCACCAGGTCGCGTTGACCCGCTCGGGCGGTCTCGACCGCCTGACGCATCTCGCCGGCGAGGCGGTCGCGCATGTCGCTGGAGTCCGAAGCGAAGGTGACGCTGCCGAAGTCGGCGTGGGCGACGAAGACGCCCATCTTCAGATCGAGCCGTTCCATCTCCCGAGCGATGGCCTTCTGCTGCTCCGGCGTGCGCCGCTGCATGCCGTTGTCCTCGAGGGCGGTGAAGCCCTGATCCGCGATGAACCGCAGCTGTTCGAGTGGGTCGTCACCGGCGCTGTGGCGGAACATGTCCGAAGTGCGGCGCGTAGTGGAGTTTGAAGCGAGGCGAGGTCGAGGACGAGGCGGACGGCGCCGCGGAGGGCGATTGCTGCCCGAGGGCGCGGGTGACGCCCGCTGACGCCACGGCCATCGCGGGAACCGTCCGTTCGAGAAAGTCACGTCGCGCATGGGAAGCTCAGGTCATCTTCACGTCAGGGGGGTCCGTCCGGGGATGGCCACCGGCGTCTCGGGCAGCGGACCGAATTCGTAGACCGGCGGGGTGAGATCGAGTTTGCTCTCGAGGGCCTGCTCCCACGTGACCTCCTGGCCGGTGTACGCGGACATACGCCCCATGATGGCCGTCAGCGTCGACTCGGCGACTTGCCGCCCTTCGTTGACGCGAGGTCCGTGTTCGATCGCCTCGTGGAGATCGCGGTGCTCCTGCACGTAGGGATTGACGTTGCGGCCGGAGAATCGCCAGGGGTTCTCGCCGTACATCGTCGCCCGTCCCGGGCGGACGAGCAGCTTGCCGTCGCATCCGTTGATGAGCTCTTCCACCCGCGAGGGGCAGCCGTCCATCTGTCGGCACATGCTGAGCAGGAACCGATCGTCGGGATACTCGTACTCGATCGCGAAGTGATCGAAGATGTGCCCGTAATTCGGGTCGGTTCGCGCCTGCCGCCCGCCCACGCCCAGCGCCTTGATCGGGTGCGTTCCCATGGCCCAGTTGATGACGTCGAGGTTGTGCACATGCTGCTCGACGATGTGGTCGCCGGAGAGCCACGTGAAGTACAGCCAGTTGCGAAGCTGCCACTCCATGTCCGACCAGTCCTGCTGCCGCTCCTTCATCCAGAGCCCGCCCATGTTCCAGAAGCAGCGGGCCGCGATGATGTTGCCGATGTCGCCGCGGTGCAGGCGTTCCATCGCCTCGATGTAGCTCGTCTCGTGACGGCGCTGGGTGCCTGCGACGACGCAAAGCTTCTTCTCGTCCGCGAGATCCGCGGCTTGAAGCACGGTCCGGACGCCGGGAGGATCGACGGCCACCGGCTTCTCCATGAACACGTGCTTCCCTGCCTCGACGGCTGCTCTGAAGTGGGCGGGTCGAAAGTGGGGCGGTGTCGCGAGGATCACGATGTCGAGGTCGCTGTCGATCAGTGCCTGGTACGCGTCGAAGCCCACGTAGCACCGCCCGTCCGCAACCGTGGCCCGGTCGCCCATCGACTGGAGGTTCTGGCGGCACTGATCGAGCTGGTCCTGGAAGACGTCGGCGAGGGCGACGATGCGCGTATTCTCCGAGGCTTCCAGCGCATTGGCCGCGGCGCCGGTTCCGCGTCCCCCGCACCCCACGACGCCGATCGTGAGTTCGCCATCGGCGCGGCGAGCGGCGGCGGGGGCGAGCGACGCCGCGGCGAAGGGGGCCGCCGCGACGACCGAGCCGGCCATCCTGACGAACTCGCGTCGCGTGACGACGCCGGGCTGCGGATTCTCGACGGGAGTCATGGGAATTCTCTTACGTGGGGGGACGAAGCAGCGCTGCTGCTCTTGCCGAACGGTTCAAACGAAGCGCGTCGTGCCGGGCTCGGCGATCGCAGGCATCGGCAGGTCGCCGAACTCGTAGGCCGCCGGCGTCAGGTCCTCTTGCGAGCCCATCGCCTGGTCCCAGGTGATCGTCTGCCCGGTGTACGCGGCGAGACGGCCCATGATGGCCATCATCGTGCTGTTGGACATCCACGGCCCGTCGTTGATCGGCTGGCGGCTGCGGATCGAGGCGAACAGTTCATCGTGCTCCACCTGGTACATGTTGGGTCGCGGGCCATCGGTGGGATACCGCCAGGGATTCTCTCCCTTGATGACGTGCGTCGGTGCCCAGCCGTTGACGTAGCACGTCCCCTTGGTGCCGATGATGTAGTCGGTGTTGTCGTTGGCGCAGTTGGGCTGTTGGCGGCACGTGAGGAAGCAGCGCGCTCCGTTGTCGTACTCGTAGATGACCGTGAAGTGGTCGTAGACATTGCCCGATTCCGCGCCTGAGCGAACCCCGCGTCCGCCCAGAGCGGTGGCCTTGCTCGGCATGACCCCGTCCATGGCCCAGTTGATCTTGTCGATGCTGTGGCACGCCTGCTCCACGATGTGGTCGCCCGAGAGCCAGGTGAAGTGCCACCAGTTGCGAAGCTGCCATTCCATGTCGCTCCACTCCGGCTGCCGCGGATACTGGCGCAGCGGACCAGTGTGATAGGTCACGTGCGCGGCAGTCACATCGCCGATGGCTCCATCGTGGATGCGCTGGTACGTCGTGCGCTCGGGCGTGCTGTATCGCCAGCAGAAACCGGAGACGAGCGACAGCTCCCGTTGCCTGGCCAGGTCGGACGCCTCCAGCACGGTGAGCACCCCCGGCGCGTCGACCGCCATCGGCTTCTCGCAGAAGACGTGCTTGCCCGACTTGACGGCCGCGCTCAGATGCGCAGGGCGGAAATGCGGCGGTGTGGCGAGCAGCACCACATCGACATCGCTGTCGATGACCTTCTGGTAGGCGTCGAAGCCCGTGAAGCGCCGCTCGGGCGGCACCTGCACGCGCGACGGCGCATGGCCCTGCAGGTTCTCCAGACTGGGAGCAAGGCGGTCTTCGAACATGTCGCCCATGGCGAACAGCACGACGCCGGGATCGGCATCGAGCGCCTGAGCGGCGGCACCGGTGCCGCGACCGCCGCAGCCGATCAGTCCGACCCTGATCTCATCGGGCTGTTTCGCCGACCGAACGCTGGTGCGATCATCGCGCCCGCCGACAGAACGGCCGTGGTGCTCTTCACGAACTGCCGCCGCGAGATGGTCGCGGTCCCGTGTTCCGCCGTTTCGGGAAGGTTCCCGCCGGTGTGTCGAGTCTGTTCGCTCACGGACTGTCCTCCTCACTCCTGGGTCTTCGCAGACGACGCGAAGGCCCACGAAGCCGGCGTCGGCATACCACCACGATGCTCTTGGGGAACTGGGGATCGCTGGCGTTCCACTCGGGCGAAGGACGGACGCCGCGCGTCGCATCCGAGTTCGTCACCGGGATCTCTGGTACGAGCCTCCGAGGGCGATCGGTTCGCCCTTCTCGTCGACGCACCACTCCGCTGCGTTGCCCAGCAGGTCGAAGAGGCCCAGCGCATCGGGCTGCTTCGAGCCGACGGGCTGGGTCGTGTGATCGGCGGTCTCCGCCGACCAGGCGTGGTCCGCCGTGGTCGGCGGGATCGATCCGCGAAAGGCCGCACGCGTGCCGCCACTCCTGAGCGGTGGGGAGTCGGCAGTGGCGGTGGGTCTTCTGCGAGAGCCATTCGCAGAACTGCTTGGCATTCTTGAACGACATGGAGATCGCCGGATACCCGGCGTGTCCGAATCCGCGGTCCATCGAGATGTAGGGCTTGCTGGGACGGGTGATCGCGTCCGCCTCGGTCGGCGCCGCTCGGCTCGTCGAGCCCGTACACGAAGATGTCGTACAGGTCCCACGTGATCTCGCGGCTCGAGATCCAGAAGGATGCGACGCCGTCACCACCGGAGATCGGGACCATCGTCAGGGAGCGGGCGGTTCCCGTGACGATCACTTCGAGCGGCGACCGCGTCTCCAGGGGGGCGGAGGGCGCCGGGGCGCCGGGGGTGTCGCCGGCGACGGAGCGGGAGGCGGTGCTGCATCGCTCATTCCGGCGGCGACCGCGAGCAGTCCGACCAGCGCCGGAATCGCCCATCCGCGCGTGCCGGATCGCAATCGAGATGAGTTCTTGCGGTGACGCATGGCCAGGCTCCGAAGGAGCTCTTGCACTGTAGCGGACAATCCGAGCGAAGGGGAGCCTCTTGTTGCCTCGTGCGACGTCAGCCGCCGCGTGCACCATCGCGCCGCCCTCCGTCACACCACCGGCTCGCCCTCCTGGGCGGTGAGCTCCGAGAAGAGCCGACCGAGTCGCTCGGTGATCGGTCCGATCCCGCCGCTGCCGATCGTTCGTCCGTCCACCTCGATCACGGCCGCGATCTCGCCCATCGTGCCCGTGCAGAACACTCTCCTCGGCGCGGTAGACCTCGCCCAGGGTCAGGTCTGCGATCTCCATTGGGAATCTCGTGTCTCCCGCACAGCTCCAGGACCGCGGCTCGCGTGATGCCCTCGGGACAGGCGACGGTCCTGGGCGTGCGCACTCGCTCTCCGTCGACGAGGAAGAGGTGCGTCGCGTTGGTCTCCGCCACGAACCCGTCGGGGATCGAGCATGAGCGCGTCGTCCGCGCCGGCCGCATTGGCCTCGAGCTTGGCCAGGACGGACGTGAGCTGGTTGCAACTGTGGATCTTCTGGTCGAGCACGTCGGGAGAGGGCCGGCGGTGGCCGGCGGTGATGAGCCGTACGCCCGACTTGTCATAGACGGGCGGCTTGTGCTCGGCGAGAACGAAGAGCGAGCACCCCGACGTGTTCAGCCGCGGATCGAGGCCGCTCGTGAACTTGACGCCGCGCGAGAGGGTCAGCCGGACGTGCACGTCGTGCCGCATGTCGTTGGCAGCCAGCGTGCGCTTGATCTGCTCGACGATCTCTTCGTCATCGGGAATGCCCTCGTACGCCAGGGCGTGCGCGGAGCGACGCAGACGATGAAGGTGCTCGCGCAGTCGGAAGATCCGTCCGTCGTAGACGCGCAGCCCTTCCCAGACGCCGTCTCCGTTCTGCACGGTCGAGTCGAAGGGGCTCACGCCGGCCTGGTCGCGGTGCACGAGCGTGCCGTCGATGTTCACGACGATGTTCCGGTTGCGTTCGAAGAACTGCTGGCGCATGGCGATCAATGTCCTGTCATACGGTGTTCCGCGAGCTGCTCGTAGATCGCTTCGCTCTCGCGAAGAAGGTCCATTGCAGCGCAGCGGCAGCTCGACCGGCCGCGGTGAGAAGGGACGAAAGCCGCTCGACCGCTCGACCGCGCCATACCAGTGCCGGGCCCAGACGCCGTCGGTGGGACGGAGACCCGGCGCCCAGGAAAGCATCCGCTCGGTGAAAGGAACCTCGAGCGCCGTGCACAGCCGGCTCAGCGCGCTGCGCGGGTCGGTCAGCACATCCCGGGCGTCGAGCACCGGCGGCACGCGACCGGTCCGCTCGCGAACGAGCCGGAAGAGCTCGAGCTGCTGCGGCAGCCCGGTGTCGGCGAGCCCGGGGTCCGGTGTCACCTGGATCAGCGAAGCGAGCATGGCCTTCGGTTCCCGGATGAGAAAGCAGCTGGTCACCCGATCGAGCCACGCCCGCCCGATGGTCGGGAGCACGTGGTGGGCCATGTGCTTCTGATAGAAGATCGCCTTTGAGTCCGGCACCGGCCCGGTGAGCCAGTCGATGACCTTCCGCCAGTCGGTCTCGTGGTGCAGGATCACCTCGGCCGCTCCCGGGATGGGCCACGGCCGTCTGCTGCAGGTAATGCGCATAGAGCGGTTCGTCACAGACGAAGGCATCGCCCCTCGACTCCCACGCGCGCATCATCGCGGTGGAGATGTTGCGGGGGCCCGACCACATGGCAATCCGGAAGCGCCGTCATTCGGTGACGAATCGTACCCGGCGGGGGGCCTGCGCTGCCCGCGGCCGATTCACTTCCCCAGTCCTGATCGACCGCCATCGCCTCGTCGGAGCCGCGCCAGGTACTGGCCGGCGCGAGGATCGGCGGGGTTGGCGCTCTGCAGCGCCAGGAGGATCCGGCGGGCGGCGTCGGGATCTTGGATCTGCCGGTCCAGCGCTTCCTTGAGGCACACGGCATAGGCAGTCCTGAAGTCAGGGCTGGTTGCAGCGCTCTGGACGTAGAGATCGACGGCGTCCATCGCGCGGCCCTCGCTGGCCGCGATGGCGCCGGACAGATAGATGTCCCGAGCGGCGAGGTAGTTGTGCAGCCGGACCGTCTGGAGCACGCCTCCGGTCTCACCCTGGTCGAAGAGGTCGACGGCGACGGGACTCCACATTTCGAGCAGCGCTTGGAGCCGACCGGAGTCGGGCGCCTCCTTGCGGTACGTGAAGCGAGGGGCGTCGAACATGACCCGCGGCTGGTCGTCGGTGTTGAGGGGACCGTCGCCCGCGAAGTCGCGCAAGGCAGCATCGTCGGCCAGCAGGCAGCCGAAGAGGGTGAGCTCGTTGCTCAACGCGACCTCATCCAGCACCCGCTGCAATTGGACGTCGTCGCCGACCCGCTGCGCGTACCAGTCGGCGGGATAGCGACGCTGTTCCATCGAACCGATGAGCCCCAGCATCGGCGTCTCGACGTTGAAGTGCGCGATGTACCCCGACGTGTGGGGAAAGACCGACACGAAGGTGCGCACGATGAGCCGTATCGTCTCCAAGTCGAGCTGGTAGAGGGGCAGCCACTGGCAGAAGAGGCCGCCCTCGGCCAGCCGCTTTCGGATGGCTTCGAAGTGCTCCTGCGTGTAGAGCGCTCCGGCGCCGTCGCGAGCCGGATGAAAGAGGTCGGCGACGATGACATCGAAGCGGTCTTCGCTTGCCCGCACGTAACGTCGGGCGTCCGCGACGAGGAGGTTCCGCGGCGCGTCGAAGCGATCCAGACGATTGGCCGGCTCGAAGTACGGCAGAAGCTCCATCACTTCGGGAAGCAATTCGACGCCGACCGGCTCGACGCCCTCGTGCTCGGTCGCCGCGCCCGCGGTGATTCCCGATCCCAGACCGAGAAAGAGAACCCGGTGGGGGGACGGATGCAGGAGCAGCGGGATGTGGGCCTGCCGACGATCGGCGAACGAGTGGACCGTGCCGCCCATGGCGAAGCGGTTGTTGACCTTGAGCAGGCGCTGCTGCTCCTGGTCCTCGGTGACCGCGACCGCGGCCATCACCCCTTCGCGATAGGCGATGACCCGCGAACCGGTCGGCGCTTCGACGAGAACCAGGTCGGCGGGCAGAGCGACGAGGATGATCGCGACGAGCGCCGTGGGAAGGACTCGGTGCACCCGAATCTCACGCGGGGGAATCAGCGTCAGATAGCCGAGCGCCACCGCGCAGAGCGACCACTTGGTGCCCAGGTGCGGCAGCACCATCACGCCCAGGAGCAGCGGGGCCAGCGCCGAGCCGAGCGTGTTCACGCCGAGGGCCCGGCCGACACCGCCTCGTGCATGCCGCGCCACCTGAGCCAGGTGACTGAAAGTCGCCCCCATGATCATGGTCGGCATGAGGAAGACGAGCAGCGCCAGCACCATCTCCGCGGCCACCGACCCGAGCACGCCGGCCCCCAGTCTCGTCCGCCATCCTTCATAGATGGTGCCGCTGTCCCGGAGCACGAGGACGCCGAAGAGGCAGGAGAGGCAGAGCAGCTGGAACAGCCAGATGAGCGGCGCGGCGAAGACGCTCTTCTTCGAGAACCGCTGGTATAGCACGGCGCCGATCGTTGTTCCGACAAGATAGATGCAGAGCGCCGAGGCGTAGCTGTACACGGTGTTCTCGAGCACCTGGCTCATGACCCGCACGCACAGGACCTCGTAGCCAATGCCCAGCAGGCCGGTGAGGAAGAGCGTCGCGGTGAGTCGGCGGTTGCTCGGATGGTCGATGATCACGTGCTCGACCTCGCCGCGCTCCCGCTCGCCGCGCGCCGGTCCCCAGACCACGGCGACGCCACAGACGATGCTGATCGTTGCGAACAGCCCGAGCGTCCGTGAGTATCCGAGCGCCGGGGCAATCAGGAAGGTGGTCAGGACGACACCGGCCAGCGCACCGGCGGTGTTGGTCGCGTACAGTCCGGCCACGGTGGTTCCGCTGCGACGCAGGCGCGCGACGAGCCGCTCCATCGCGGGAAAGGTGGTGCCCATGGCCGCGGTCGCCGGCAGCAATCCCACGAAGGGAATGGCGAAGGCGAAGAACCAATGGCGATAGGGAGAGCTGGTCAGCCCGATGAGCGCCGGAGTCACACGATTGAGGAGCGGTATCATCGCGAGCGTGACGAGCGCCCAGAGTCCGATGACGACCTCCGCCAGCGCATACCACCGGCCGGGGACCGCACTGGAGCTGACGACGCGATCGAGCCCCCACGCGCCGAGGCTGAGCCCGCCGAAGAACGCAGCAACCACCGCGAGCAGGCTTGGCATCTCGTGTCCCAACCCGACGGCGAACATTCGGGTCCAGACGATCTGATAGCCGAGGCCCGCAAGGCCCGAGCAGAAGAAGATTGGATAGGCCCAGATTGCCGACCGCGTCATGATCGCTGACCCGTGCGCACCCGTGTGAGGCGGGGCCATTATCGCAGATCGTGCGAGTGCCGAGCGTTCATTGCCCTGTTGGAGGTTGCCACAACTCGACCTTGTTGCCCTCCGGATCGATAACCCAGGCGAACTTGCCGTACTCAGATTCGTCGATCTTGTCGAGTACGTTGCAACCTTCCTGCTTCAGGACCTTGACCAATGCGTGGACGTCATCGACTCGATAGTTGACCATGAAGGTCGCTTTGCTTGGCGCGAAGAGCTCTCCTTCGGTAGGCCCGATTGACCAGATGGTCGTGCCGCCGACTGGCTTGCCTTCGGCGTCGGTCCAACTGAATGCCGTACCGCCCCACTCCTGGACATCTATGCCAAGGTGCCGCTTGTACCAAGCCTGCAATGCGGCGGCGTCCTTGGCTTTGAAGAAGATGCCGCCAATGCCTGTGACTCGCTTCATGGGGTCTCCGATTGGCGAGTGCGATGGGTTCGATTGCGAGATTCGCTTCCGAGGCTGCGTCGCGAACGAAGGGCGGCTGCGTCGGCCGTTCTGCGTTGTGCTAGTGAACTGAATCGGCCTATGGCTGGTCGCCGCCGCCGAACTGCTGGCGAATCGCATCTCGCGCTGCTTCTCGTTCTTCGGGGCTGATCTCACCGTCGCCGTTCGTGTCGAATCGCTGCATCATCTCCTGCCTCCGGTCCGCGCCCGCCTGATCGCCGCCGCCACGCTGACCCCACGGTCCTCCGCGTCGGTTGCGGTCGCCACTGCCGAAGGAATCGGAGGGAAGCAGGGCGACCTGCTCGGGTGAGAGCAGCGCTTCGAGCCGCTGTCGGTAGCTCTGGTTGAAGTCTCGCCGCGCGCCGAAGGCCTCCTGCATCGGATTGGCGGCGCGGTCGCGGTCGGGTCGGCCCTGGCCGGTCATGAATCGCAATCGCTCGCGGCCCTGATTGGGCTCTTCGGCTCGGACGAGCTCCTGGAGGTGCAGGTTCTGGCGCTGCAGCTCGTCCAGGTAGACGGCCTCGAGTTCGACGATGGCGCCCAGCACCTCGGGGTCGAGGCCGTCGATGTCCTTGGCCACGTCGAAGGCGCGCTGGAGCTGGTTGGGGCCGAAGATGCGCGGATAGGCCTCCAGTCGGTACGCCGCGCGGAGCTCCTCCGCAAGGGAAGGATTCTCTTCACCCAGCACGGTGGCGAAGAGTTCGACGCTGCGGTCGTTGATGTCGCGCACCTGCGTGCGAAGCTCGGCCTCGCGGGCCATGATGGCGGAGGCTTGCTCCGGATCGCGATTCATCATTGCTCGGATCAGCTCCTGCCGGCTGGACTCGAAGTGCTCGTCGCGGGTCACGAGGGCCCGGTCCAGATCGAGGTCGTAGGCCTCGAGCAGGTCCTGGACCGCCCACTGCTGCTCTTCGGTGAGCTCGAGGTCGCGAAGCAGCTTGTTCAGGTCGACCGACTCGCCCGAGAGCCGCCCGGAGGGCAGGCTCTTGTACCGGCGCAGCGTGCGGTCGAAGTCCGACCAGCGCTCCATCTGATTCTCGTTGATGATGGCCTGGAGACTCGCCAGGAAGTCGCTCTTCAGCCCGTTGCGAATCAGCCTCCATTCCTCGGACAGCTTCTGGATGGATTCGCTGAGCTGCTCCAGTTCTGCTCCCTCGGGCATCGGAGGACGCAACTCCATCATGCGCGAGCGAAGCTCGTCCATGCGCTTTTGGACCCGCTCCATATCCTGAGGATCGAGCTCTTCGCCGGGCGGGGCGAATTCCCGGAGCAGCCGGATCTCGTCCCGCAGTTCGCGCATCTGTCCTCGCACCTCGTCGCGCTGGGCACGCATCGCCTCGTCGTCCTGGCGTTGCGGTCTCAACTCCGAGAAGCGCTCTCGCATCAGCTCGGAGGCCTCGGTGAACGCCGATTCATAGTCGAGGAGGAGCACCTCCACGATCGATTGCTGGCTCTTGTCGAGGGCCAGCTCGTCGACGAAGAAGGGCATGTCCCGCCGGTAGAACTCCGGCTGCAAAAACTGACCGAAGCCGCCCGGGCCACCGCCGCGCATGCCGCCGCGACCGCCGCGTCCACCGCGGTCGAAGCCGCCGGGACCACCCGGACCTCCGGGACCTCCGGGGCCCTTGACGATCGAGGCGGTCGCCGCGCTCACGCGGAGGGCCGCCCGGGCCACCATCGTTCTGCGGCTGGGCCGACGCGGGAGGCGCCACCAGCGCGATCACCCCGACGGCCATCAGCAGCGCGGTCACGGGATGCCTTGTCAGCCGGATCGTCGGACGTCGTCTCATCGCACGCTCCTTTGGGATAGTCACCCGGCGCTCGAGAAGAGCCGGATGACGAGGATACGGTGAGACCGGCCCGTCCATCCCCGCGGCGGCTGGGATTTCTGTCAGCACGCTGCAGACTTCGGCATCATGGGGACGATGTGTGCGTTTCCCGGGCGATCAGTAGGCTCCGCCGGGGGTCGAGTGCGGTCCTCGGTGCGTCGAATGAGCCGCTTTCCGGCGCCGTCGTGCCCCGCGTGCCGGCGTCTCCACCGGCCACCACCGGAGCTTCCGGAGCGCCACCTCGGTCATGGACATCGATCTTCGAGGCTGCATCAGCGGCGACAAGATGGCCTGGGACGACTTCGTCGATCGCAATTCGGGGATCATCTTCGCCTCCGTCAGGCGGACGATGGGCGGTGGCTCCAGCGGCAAGGCGGATGACGTGAGCGATGCGGTTCAGGAAGTCTTCGTCCGTCTGATCAAGGATGACTGCCGTCTCTTGCGCTCCTTCGATCCGAGCCGGGCCTCGCTCTCGACCTGGCTGACGATCGTGGCCCGAAGCGTGACCATCGATCAGCTTCGAAAGCGTCGCGGAGCCACGGTTCCGCTGGGGAATGTCGATCCCCCAGCGAGCCGGAAGGGCCCGCGGGAGCCTGATCCTCTGCCACTCCACCTGCTGACGGCGCGGCAGCGGGTGGTGCTCCACATGCTCTTCGACGAGGACATGACGGTCGCGGAGGCTGCGAGGACGATTGGCGTCGATGAACAGACCATCAGGAGCACCAAGCACAAGGCTCTCAGCCGGCTCCGAAGCCACCTCGCGGCAAAGGGCGAAGGAGTCGGAGGATGTTCCTCGGAAGTGGGCCCGGAGGAACCAACCAGCTGAAAGGTGGGGATGGCCCGAGTGCGACCGTCGTATAGATTTGGAAGGAAATCCATGAGCTCGTTCGAACCGTACAACCCGGATGACCGGCACCTCTGGAGCCGCCTCAGCCGCCACGCCCAGGACCCGGGAGGCTGTTTGACCGAGCAGCAGCTGGCGTCGTATGTGGACGGGCGCGCGGACGGACTCCTTCGAGACGCGATCGAGTCCCATTTGGCCCTCTGCTCGTTGTGCCTGTCCGATCTCAGGGAGATCCGGGCGCTCTTGGCTGAGGGGCCAGCCGAGGAGAGAGCGGTGCCGGATCGGCTGCTCGCCGAGGCGAAGGGCCTGGTGCTCGGGCGGCACGGAGCGAGGCACGCGGTCAGCCACCGGCTCGCCCGGCGGTCGAGGGCCTGGTGGGTCGAGGCGGCGCGGTGGTCGCTCGCGGCCGCGGCGTCGGTGGTCATCTGCGTGCTGGGCTACCAGGCGGGACAGAAGTCCTGCGCGGTTCAGCAGGAAGCAGCGCCAGACCTGGTCTCCGAGATGTCCTTCGGTGTGCTGTCGAGCGACGGGAGCGATTCGGAAGAGGAGTTCTTTGCGCTGGCATTGGCGGAGAGATCGTCATGATCCGCTACCTCTTCTGGCTGGTTCTGGCCATCTCGCTCCTGTTCAACGTCTTCTTCGGGCTTGGGTATCTGCAGGCCCGAGCGCAGGGTGAACTCGCAAGTGAAGCGGACCAGGTTGCTCGTCGCGTAACGGAAGAGCTGAACCTGGACGACGGGCAGCGGACGATCTTCAAGCAGCTCCGATCCGGCCTGAAGGAAGACCTGGAGGTCTACGGAGACGCGCTGGCTCTCTCCGAGCAGGAACTGCTCGAGGAGCTGGGCCGGAACGAGCCTGACCTGGAGCGGGTGCGATCGATCGTTGCCCGGCAGGCGGAGTTGCACGAACAGCGGCGACAGGCCTCGGGCCTGAGGTTCCGCGAGTTCTTGGGCGTCCTGTCGCCCGAGCAATGCCAGGCGCTCTCCCACCATATGCGGCAAGGGCCGCCCGGTCCTCACCACCGGCTCCTCGAGCGATTTGACGCGAACGGCGACGGCCGTCTCGATGAAAGCGAAGAGCAGGCGGCCCGTGAGTTCATCGAGCAGCATCGGCAGGAGCGCGAACAGCGCCGCCAGGAGCATCTGGAGCAGTTCGACGCCGACGGTGACGGCGTGCTGGATCCCGAAGAGCGGACCGCGCTGCGGGAGTGGCTTCGCGAGAACCATCCGGAGGGCCGTCCTGAGCATCGTGGTCCTGGCGAGCCGTGGCGCATTCCCGGATCGGGCGCACCCGGTGGTCCGG
This sequence comes from uncultured Planctomycetota bacterium, assembly GCA_963697235.1. Taxonomy (GTDB): domain Bacteria; phylum Planctomycetota; class Phycisphaerae; order Phycisphaerales; family SM1A02; genus CAVONJ01. The sequence continues at coordinate 438,538 of CAVONJ010000006.1, read as the reverse complement.
GGAGGCCAGGACCAGGCCGCTGGTAATTCAGCGAAGCTGGAGAAGATCGCCAAGGGCAATTGCAGTGCGCGCCGCTGTCGGCGCGTTGCCGATAACGGCGATCTTGCGCCGAGCCGACAGCTGATTGCACGACCGCTCCGTCTTCGGCCGAAGACAGAGGAGCGATGCGCGATCGGAAACGTATCAGTGAGCGCCGTTCTCACCGAATTCGTGCATCTACAGGGCAGCGCACGACCTATAATCGTCAGCGAGATTGGGGTGTATCGTGAGGGGGTCGAGTTCGAATCACAAGAGAGTCGGTTGGGGTGCCGGGACGATTGTCCTGATCGTCGTGGCGATGTTTATCGCTTCGCCGCCTGTCCACGCGGCTCAGTGCGATGTGAATCATGATGGTGTGATCAACGCATGCGACGTGCTTTGGGTGCTGAACGCCTGGGTCGCCAACGATCCAGCGGCGGATGTGAATCGCGACGGCCATGTGGACGCGCGGGATCTCTTCATGGTGATGTTCGACGTGCGTTCTTCGAGGGTCCGCCAGGAGGAGATCAACAAGCCGCAGCAGCGCGTGTATCTTCGCGCCCCCTGAATTCCGAAACCGGCACGCCCATGCCGAAGTGGGAGAATGACCGGCCGGTGCGCATCGCGCACCGGCCGGCTCTTTTGCGCCGGTTTAGCCCACATTTCTCACCAACATCGTCGCGAGGGTGGGTAGACCGGTCGCTGGCAAGGAGATGAGGCCATCGAGGCGGAGACGGCTTGTCATGCCTTCGACGCCTCGATGTGCCGAAAGCGACGCCGTCAGCGGGCGGTCTAGACAGCCGCAGCAGATGGTGGTGAGAAATGCGGGTTAGCCAGGATCACTCGCCGGTGAATCACCCCGTCGCTTTTTTGTTCCGTTCGAGCCCCATGCGCTGAGCAGCACGCTCTGCGATGAGCCGGCCGATCGCCAGCGAGGCCGTGGCCGCGGGAGAAGGCGCGTTGATGACATGGACCATGCCGGGGAGGTCGATGATTCGAAAGTCATCGACGAGCGAGCCGTTGGGATCGACGGCCTGTGCTCGCACGCCGGCCCCGCCGGGCTGAAGGTCACTGCTCCGCAGTGCTGGAACCAGGCGCTGCAGCGATCGCGCGAACGCCGCTTTGCTGAACGACCTCCACATCTCCGCGGCACCGGTTCGCCAGTACGTCCGAGCCAGTCGGCGGAACCCCGGATAGCAAAGCGTTTCCCAGGCATCGGCGGGTCGGACGCTCCATTTGCTGTAGCCGTGCCGGGCGAGCGCGAGCACCGCATTGGGACCGGCCTCCACGCCGCCGCCGATCATCCTCGTCAAGTGCACACCGAGGAAGGGGAACCTGGGATCGGGCACGGGATAGATGAGGTTCCGCACGAGGGAAGCACGGGCCGCGGCCAGCCGGAAGTACTCGCCTCGAAAGGGAATGATGCGGCACTGCGGATCGACGCCGCACATCCGGGCCAGTCGGTCTGCATGGAGGCCGGCGCAGTTGATGAGCCCCGAGACGCGAACCTCACCGCCGAACGTCTGCAGCACGAACCCGTCACCGTCCCGCTCGGCCGAGATCACGCGGCCCCCGGTGCGGATTGCGCCACCGAGATCCTGAACGTCCTTCGCCATCGCCCTGGTCACCGCGGCGTAGTCGACGATCCCGGTCACTGGAACGTGCAGCCCGGCGATCCCGACCGCGTGAGGCTCGTGCTCCACGATCTGTTCCGGCGTGAGGCGTTCGATTCCCCCGATCCCGTTTGCCTCGCCCCGGCGCTGCAGCTCGTTCAGCGCCGGAAGTTCCGCTTCGCTGGTCGCCAGGATGAGCTTCCCACACCGTTCGTGGGCGATGCCTCGCTCCAGGCAGTAGGCGTACATCGCTTCTCGTCCCTCGGCGCACAAGCGCGCCTTCTGGGAGCCAGGGCGATAGTACAGCCCAGCATGGATGACCCCACTGTTGTGACCGCTCTGATGGGCAGCCAGCCGGTCTTCCGCTTCCAGCAGGACGAGGTCGATGCGGTGTGCCGACAGCAGGGCGCGGGCCGTGGAGACGCCCACGATCCCTCCGCCGATGATGGCCACGTCGTAGCGATCCACCTAGATCGCCACCAGATCCGGCGTGAGGTTCATGCGGGAGAGATCCTGGCCGATCTCGTCGAGGTAGATGGGATTCATGACGATGACCCGGTCCGGACGGAAGCCGGTCAGGAAATCCGGCGCGACGATCTCCTGTCCGGTTCCCGGAAGGAACTTCCCCTGCTTGTGTGGGTTGATGTCCACGACGTGCCGGATCGACTGGGAGCACCGCAGCGTGGTCAGGAAGCCTGCCGCCTTGGAGCCCGATCCCCAGAGCACCATCCGCTCGCCGCGCTTGACGCCATCGTCAAGATAACGCTGCCAGCGCTGCAAGGTCGCCCGGCAGGTTTCGGGGAACGATCTGACCTGCCGGAGCAGTTCCGCCAGGTCATCTTCCAATGGCAGTTGGTCGGAATCCCCGCCGGGCACCGCGGTCAGGACGAGGTATTGCCCCTCGAAGACCAGCTCCAGCTCTCGAACTTTGAACCCGCCGGACCGGAACAGCCGGGCAAGCGAACCGGCGGTGAACAAGCTGCAATGCTCGTAGTAGAGATCCCAGAAGGCGCCTTCCCGCAGCACTCGCATGACGTCGGGCACCTCGAAGAACACGACCGCCTCCTTGCGCTCACCAATCGCGGCACGAAGCTGCTTGAGAAACTGCCCGACGGGAGCGATGTGCTCGAGCGTATGTCGGCACACGACGAGATCGGCCTCGAGGTGGGCGTACCGCTCGTCGTAGACCTCGGGGACGAACTCGATGCGGGAGAGCGCGGGGCTCTCGAGGCGATGCGGTCGCCAGGCCGGATCGATCCCGATGCCCCGGCAGTTGGCCAGCTCGCAGAGCAGGGCCAGAAACTCACCCCTCCCGCAGCCGATCTCGAGGACCAGCCTCTTGCGGAGATCGTGGCGCTCCGCCAGGCGGGCGGCCAGCGTCCTGGCGAAGGCATTGAAGGTCGGCGAGAAGCCCTGCGTCTCCTCGTAGTCGTGGGCGTAGTCCGTCTTGTGGGCGTCGTACGCGGTGTTGGTGATGAAGCCGCACCGCGGGCAAACGCCAAGCACCAGATCCCCGGTCGGGAAGTCCAGCGCCTCTTTCCGGCTCGAGGTCAGCACGCAGCTGTGGACCGGGATCTCTCGCAGGTCGTAGAAGAGATCGAGTCCGATCGCCCCGCAGCTTGGACAACCGGCGCTACCAGCGGGCAAGGCTGGAAAGGACGCTGCGGTCTGGTTGGCGAGCGGGTCGGTCATGGTCGTTTGCTGATCGCGGGCCCTCCCAGCGAAGTAGCGGCGAATTATTGCATGCCTGGCGAAGTCGCGCAAGGGTACGAGCACTGACGTCCGGGGTCGTCTGCCGCGAAGTCGAACAAAAGACCGGTCGGTCTTGAATTCTGGCCGCCGCTCGATAAGGTCGGTGACCGGTCGATCTCCGAACAGCGGGCATGGCCGCAGCGAGAAGCAACGATGTACGGCAAGGCGACGGAGACGGCGATCGCCGCGATAAGCCGGCTGGCCGAGGTCTACGACGGGGGACAGACCCGACTTTCGGCAGAGCAGATCGCGCGCTCCGCGGATTGCAGCAGCCCTATGTCTCGAAGGTGTTGACGACGCTGTCCAGGGCCGGCCTCATTGCCGGAACCCGGGGGCCGGGGGGTGGTTTCGTTCTGTCTCGGCCGCCAAAGAAGATCCGCGTCCACGAGGTCTTTCAACTCTTCGAGCGAGAGGACGAGAGCGACGTATGTCCGTTCGGCGGCGGGGTCTGCGGCCTTGGAGATCCTTGTCCGCTGCACGAGAAGCTGGTCAGCGTGCAGAAGGCGGTGGGCGAGATTCTGCACAACACGACCTTCGAGGTGTTTCGCGTCGCGTATCAGGAGCAGGGACTGCGACCGACCGTGCGCCGTCCGGCCAAAGCGAAGAAGAGCAAGGCGAAGCGAGCGTCTTTCCGAGCCGCATACCCGGCACGCGGGCGGCGGACCGCACCATGACCTCCCCGGTTGCTCCGCCCGAGGATCACGTCTCCGACGATGGGGCGCCACCCGAGATTCGGGTCGAGGATCTGCACAAGTCCTTCGGGGAAAACGAAGTGCTCTGCGGCATCGATCTCGTGATCGATCGCGGCAACATCGTGGCCATCGTGGGAGGTTCCGGATGCGGCAAGACGGTGCTGCTCGATCACATCATCGGCCTCCTGCAGCCGGATCGTGGACGGGTGCTGGTTGCCGATCACGAGACGGAAGGGGCACCGCTCACCGACCTCGCGACGCTTGATGAAGAGGGGATGGACCGCATCCGCGTGCACTGGGCCGTGGTCTTCCAGCGCAATGCGCTGTTCTCCGGGACGGTGTACGAGAACATTGCCCTGTGGCTGCGGGAGGTCCAGCGGCAGGAGGAGGAGGCCATCGCGCCGCAGGTGCGAGCCGCGGTCGAAGCCGTGGGGCTGGATCCCAAGACGGTGCTGTCGAAGGACCGCGAAGAGCTCTCCGGCGGCATGGCCAAGCGGGTCGCGGTCGCACGGGCGATCGCCATGAACCCCTTGCTGATCTTCTACGATGAGCCGACGACCGGGCTGGATCCGCACCACGCCGCGCAGATCCACGATCTCATCGCCGCAACGCACGCTGGCCGCGGCAAGTCGTTGATCCCGCGCACCAGCGTCATCATCACGCACGACAAGGATCTGCTTCAGCGCCTCGAGCCGCGCATCGTCATGCTGCATCACGGCGCCGTGTTCTTTGACGGCCCCTACGAGTCCTTCAAGCAGTCGACCTCCTCCGTCATTCGCCCCTACTTTTCGGAAATGCAGGCACTGCAGGAAAGGAAGGGGCACCACTGATGGACTGCCGCGACAGGCCGGCGGCCGCCCGGCAGTTCCGGCGGTTTCTGCGCTCCTAGTGGTGTGACTCAGAAGTTCGTTGACATATCGGCGCGACATCGACGTTGCTGGCAAGGCGCCGTGACGACGGCATACTTCTGGTATTCCGAGGAGCGGCAACACAGCCAGCGGCGTCGAGGGCCGGCGAGATGGTAATGAACTTCTGAGTCAGACCACAAGCCGCTCACTCGCCGGGCGGCTCCGTCGCGACCATCTGCGCCGAGGCGAAGGTCGTGTCGTGCAAGAGCCGGTCGAGCGCCACTTTAAGACGCGACAGGTTCTCCCGCAGGCCGCGATTGTCCTCGAGTGCGAGCCGACCCGAGTGGAGCAGGCCCTCGATCCCGCAGTCTTCTCGCTCGAAGAGACGGAAGACGTCGTAGAGGGTGATGGTGGTGGGGTCGCGAGTCAGCGCGTAGCCACCGCCGGGACCCGGCGATCCGCGCACCAGACCGGCCTGCGAGAGATTGGTGAGGACCTTGGCCACGAAAGGGCGCTGCAGCCGGCAATCATCGGCGATGTCGCTCGCCGAGAGCTTCGTTCGGCCCCCGTCGTACACCTGGGCCAGACGGCTCAAAGCCGCCACCGCCGTTTCCGTGCGCTTTCCGTACATGAACCCGTCGCTCTCCCGCGGGATCCCAGGGGAATGGGTGTTGCACCAGAGCCTCACGGAAGGATGAGGCCCCGCTGCGACTTCGCGTCCAGACCATGCATCACTCGACATGCCGCGACATGCCGCGACATGACTCAACCTGATTCGACAAGAACGCGGTATCGGCGACATGTCGCGGCAGCACGCACCCCGGAGAACCGGCGCAGCCGAATGACGCCAGGAAGCCTGGCCTGGACGAAGAGAAATTTATCCTCCGAATTCGATAATTCAAGACTTCCTGCTCTGGATTTCTCTTTTCTGGCCGATACGCTGCTCGGAATTCGCGATCAGCCGGCGGAAGGCCACCAGTCGTCCGTCCCCGACTCGCGGCGAGGAATCCAACGAGTATCAGCACACGCGACTTCCAGGAGTTCTTGACCCATGGAGACGTCCCTGCCGACCTCGGGCAACGAGCGGCTCGAGGCCTTCACTTACGACGATGACATTGTCCGAAAATTCACGGTCGCCACCGTGCTCTGGGGCGCGGTTGGCATGCTGGTCGGCATCATCGTGGCCCTGGAGATGGTGATACCGGCGCTCGGGCTCGATCCATCGACGCTGGCCTTCCTCGATCAGCCCTGGCTGACCTTCGGTCGCTTGCGTCCGTTGCACACGAACGCGGTGATCTTCGCGTTCGCCGGCAATGCGATCTTCGCGGCCGTGTACTACTCGACGCAGCGGCTGCTCAAGACCAGGATGTACTCGGACGTCTTGAGCCGCATTCACTTCTGGGGGTGGCAGGCGATCATCGTTTCGGCGGCGATCACGCTCCCGCTGGGCTTCTCTCAGAGCAAGGAGTACGCGGAGCTGGAGTGGCCGATCGACATCGCCATCGCGGTCGTCTGGCTCGTCTTCGCCTTCAACTTCTTCGCCACGCTCAAGCAGCGGCGCGAGCGGCACATCTACGTCGCGCTCTGGTTCTACATCGCGACGATCGTCGCGATCACCGTGCTGCACGTCTTCAACAACCTGGTTGTGCCATCCGCGTGGCTCCGCAGCTATCCGATCTACGCGGGCGTGCAGGACGCGTTCATGCAGTGGTGGTATGGCCACAACGCAGTGGCCTTCTTCCTGACCACGCCCTTCCTCGGCCTCATGTACTACTTCCTGCCCAAGGCCGCCGACCGACCGATCTTCTCATATCGGCTCTCGATCATTCACTTCTGGTCGCTCGTCTTCATCTACATCTGGGCCGGTCCGCATCATTTGCACTACACGGCTCTGCCCCAGTGGGCGGCCACGCTCGGCATGCTCTTCTCTCTGATGCTCTGGATGCCTTCCTGGGGCGGAATGATCAACGGTCTGCTCACCCTCCGGGGCGCCTGGCAGAAGGTCGCCGAGGATCCCATCCTGAAGTTCTTCGTCGTGGGCGTCACCTTTTACGGCATGTCGACATTCGAGGGGCCGATGCTCTCGATCAAGAGCGTCAACGCCCTCTCGCACTACACCGACTGGACGATCGCCCACGTGCACGCCGGCGCTTTGGGATGGGTCGGTTTCATGACCTTCGGCATGATCTATTGGATGATGCCGAGACTCTATCAAGCTCCCTTGTGGAGCAAGAAGCTGATGGCCAGTCACTTCTGGGTCGCCACGATCGGCATCCTGCTCTACATCATCCCCATCTACGTCGCGGGCATCACGCAAGGGCTCATGTGGCGGGCGTTCGACTCGCAGGGGCTGCTCGCCTATCCCGACTTCGTCGAGACCGTGATTCGGCTCATGCCCTTCTACTGGGTCCGCGTGCTCGGTGGCTCGCTGTACCTGCTGGGAACGCTCTTCTGTGCCGTCAACCTCGTCATGACCTGGAAGGCGCGTCCGGCCAAGTACGACGTACCCGTGCATCACGCACCGCCCCTCAGCCCCCAGTACGTCGATGCGCCGCTCCCGCCCTCGCGTCTGGAGGGTGCGAGCGTCACGCAGTTCGCGCACACGCTCGATCGCATCGCCCAGATGAACTGGCATCGGAATTGGGAACGGCTCCCGCTCAAGTTCACCGTCTGGACGATCATCGCGGTCGCCGCGGCGTCACTGTTCGAGATCATCCCGACGTTCGTGATCAAGTCGAACGTCAAGACCATCGCCACCGTGGAGCCATACACGCCGCTGGAGCTGGCCGGGCGCGACATCTACGTCTCCAACGGCTGCTACAACTGTCACTCCCAGATGATCCGGCCCCTCTTTGCGGAGACCGAGCGCTACGGCGAGTACAGCCACGGTGGCGAGTTCGTTTACGACCATCCCTTCCAGTGGGGCTCGCGACGGATCGGGCCGGACATCGCGCGGGTGGGCGGCAAATACTCCAACGGCTGGCAGATTCGGCATCTCATCGCGCCACGGTCCCTGACCCAAGGATCGATCATGCCGAACTATCCTTTCCTGGCGGAGACCGAGCTCGACTTCGCCGGCATTCCCGCGAAGCTTCGGGCCATGCGGATGGTCGGCGTTCCCTACTCGGATGAAGAGGTGGCCAACGCCGAGCAGCTTGCGCGGGAGCAGGCGAGCGCGATGCTCCAGGAGATCATCACCCAGGACGGCGCCGAGTCGGTCGACCCGCACTGGGAGACCTCGCAGGTCATGGCCCTGGTCGCCTACTTGCAGCGACTGGGGACCGACCTGTACAGAACGCCGGAAGAAGAGTCGGCCGCTCCCGAAGCGGTCGCGAGTCGGTAGGCGGAGCGAGGCGATGAGGCAAACCGATGCTCATGTCATGCTGATGCTCGGCGAGACCACGTTCTGGATCGAAGTCGCAATGATGATCTTCTTCGTGGTCTTCCTCGGAATCGTGTTCTATGTTCTGCTGGCCCGGCCCGGGGCGTTCAAGAAGGCGGCTCAGATTCCGCTCGACGATCAGGCGGTGATGACCCCGCGTCAAGAAACCGCATCGACCGACGGCACCGCGAAGGCATCGGACGAACCACAGACGGATTGACGGAAGGCAAGACGACAATGGCACAAACTCCCGGACAACCCGAGTACGACAAGCTGTTCGATCACGACTACGACGGGATTCGCGAGTACGACAACCCGCTCCCCGGCTGGTGGAAATGGCTGTTCGTGGTCAGCATCATCTTCTCCGCCGCGTACATCTTCTACTACCACATGGGAACGGCCACGCCCACTGTCTACGACAAGTACGAGTCTCAAATCGCCTCGTACTACGAGAATCAGCTGCAGCGGCTGGGCATCCAAGAGGCCGACGATGCGACGATCGTTCGACTGACGCACGACAAGGACATGATGACGGCCATGGCCGGCATGTTCACCGGCAACTGCGCGCAGTGCCACCGCCCGGATGGCGGAGGCAACATCGGGCCGAATCTCACCGACGAATTCTGGAAGAACGTCAAGAAGCCTTCGGACATCTACAACGTGATCACCAATGGCGTGACGGGGACTGCGATGGCGGCTTGGGAGCGGCGACTGCGCGAGCCGCAGCGCATTCTTCTCGCTGCCTACGTCGCTTCGCTGCGCGGGTCCAATCCGCCGAATCCCAAGGCCCCCGAAGGCAGTGCCATTCCGCCGTGGCCCGAGCCAGCTCCCGCGCCCGCCGTCGACACACCGCAAGCGGAACAGTCCGCGGCCTTGGGAACTTCGATCCACGACGGTGATTCGGCGGAGCACGTGGCGAGCGCCAGATGAGCACCGCCCCCACGGCACAGGACCGAGTCCTCTCGACGCTCAACCGCGACGGGACGCGGCGGTGGCTCTACCCCAAGCTCTCCGAGGGCCGGTTCCTGCGCTGGCGGCGCATCGCGGCGTACGGGCTCATCCTGCTGTTCACGGCGCTGCCGTGGATCTCGATCAACGGCAAGCAGAGCATTCTCATCGATCTGCCCGCTCGGCGGTTCACGTTCTTCGGCACGACGTTCCTGCCCACCGATACGCTGCTGCTGATGCTGTTCGTGGCGGCCGTGTTCGTCACGGTCTTTCTGATCACCGCGCTCTTCGGGCGTCTCTGGTGCGGCTGGGCGTGTCCCCAGACCGTCTACATGGAGTTCGTCTACCGACCGATCGAACGGCTGTTCGACGGCAATCCAGATACCCGGCGACGGGGGGGAGGGGGAGCCCGAGGCGTGCGCAAGGTCGCCAAGTACGCGGTGTACCTTCTCATCTCGCTCTTCCTGGCGCATACCTTTCTCGCCTACTTCGTGGGCGTCGATCGACTCTTCCTGTGGATGCGGCAGTCGCCGTTCGAGCACCCGACCGCCTTCCTCGTCGTCGCCGCCACGACCGGACTGATGATGTTCGACTTCTGCTTCTTTCGCGAGCAGACCTGCATCGTCGCGTGTCCGTACGGCCGCTTCCAGTCGGTCATGCTCGACCGGAACTCCATGATCATCAGCTACGACGAACGGCGGGGCGAGCCGCGGGGACGCCTGCGCCGCCAGAAGGGCGCAGGACGACGCGGCCCAGGTCAAGCCGGGCGACTGCATCGACTGCCAGCTGTGCGTGATCACCTGCCCCACGGGCATCGACATTCGCGAGGGACTGCAGATGGAGTGCATCGGCTGCGCCAGTGCATCGACGCCTGCGATGCGGTGATGGAGAAGATCAACCGTCCGCGCGGTCTGATCCGGTACACATCGCAAGCGGCGCTCGCAGCGCAGGGGCGTCGAATCCTTCGTCCGCGGGTCATCATCTACCCGCTCCTGCTGATTGTGATCGTCTCGGCGTTCCTCACCGTTCTGCTCACGCGCCAGTCGGCCGACGTCACCGTGCTCCGCGCCGGTGGACGGCCGTACGTCACCTTGAGCACGGGCGAGATTCAGAACGACGTGCGTATCAAGGTGGTCAATCGGACGGAAGCGCCGCGCGACTACGACTTCGAGGTGGAGGGCCTGCCCGGCGTCCGACTGCTCGTGCACGACGCGCCGGTGACCGTCGACGGAGGTGAGACCGTCACCGTCGGCGTCTCGCTCATCGCCCCCGCGGGGAGTTTCGAGCGGGGCCAGGCGAAGGTCACGCTCCGGATTTCGGATGATGCGGGATTCTCCCGGCAGAAGCCCTATCGTCTCCAGGGTCCGTGGGGCTCGAACTCCCGACGCGGCGAACCAGGCGGAGGTGAGACGTGAAGAAGTTGCTGTGGCCGGGCCTGTTGATCTTCCTCGTGGCGATGATGGTGGTCGTGCACGCGTCGCTCTTCTTCTACGCCGCCAACGACCCATCCTTCTCGGTGGACGCCTCGTACCGGAGTCAGAATGCGGTGGAGCTTCCGGTGGCGTGGACGGCCAACCTCGAGGTGCGCTCGCTCGACGAGACGAACGGGGCGGCGATGATCGAGCTTCGCGTGCTCGACGTGGATGACACGCCGGTGGCCGGCGCTGCGGCGACGGTGCAGGCCTTCCACAAGGCCAGCGCGGCGACCGTGTTCCAGACCGATCTCGTGGAAGTCGAGCCGGGGCGATACGCGGGCGCGATACCCATGCAGCGCCCTGGATTCTGGAAGGTGAAGGCGGTCGTGCGCCGGGGCGAGGAAGTGCTTCGCTGCGGCTTCGACCGCAGCGTTGGAGCGTCGTCGTGAGCGCCCTGCTCGTGACCGTCTTCGTGGCCAGCCTCATCGGTTCGCTGCACTGCGCGGGAATGTGCGGCGGCGTGGTCGCGCTCTGCGTGGGCGTCGATACGGGCCTTGTCGCTGCGCGCCGCCGTTGGCACCTGCACCTGGCGTACAACGGCGGGCGGCTGATCACCTATGCGGCGCTGGGTGCGGCCAGCGGAGCTCTGGGCGCGGCCATCGATCTCAGCGGCTCCGTGCTCGGCCTGCAGCGCGTCGCCGCGATGGGCGCCGGGGCCTTGATGATCATCATGGGCCTCGCGGTGCTGCTCGCGCTGAACGGCGTGAACCTCGGTTGCTGGAAGCTCCCGGAGCGCTTGCATCGTCTCTTCTCCAGCGGCCTGCGGGCGGCGTCCGGTCGACCCCCGCTCGTCCGGGCCGGCATCATCGGCCTGCTGACGGGATTCCTGCCTTGTGGCTGGCTGTACGCCTTCGTGATCACCGCCGCGGGCACGGGGAGCGCAGCCTTGGGAGCGCTGACCATGGCGTTCTTCTGGGCGGGAACCGTTCCCATCCTGGTCATCCTCGGGGTCGGGCTGCAGCAGATCGCCGGGCCCCTGCGCCGGCACGTTCCCGCGATGACCGCACTGGCGCTCGTGGTGATCGGCGTGGTGACGGTGTTCGGTCGGCTGAGTGTTCCCGCCTACGCCGATTCCCTTCGCGCCGCCGCGCCGTCGATGGACGCGACGCGCGCGGATCGGATCGACGCGGTGAGGGCCCTCGATCATGCCGCGATGCCCTGCTGCGAGAAGAAGGGCGAATGAGCGAGGATGCCCGCCAGCGCCGGCAAAGAGGTGGTCACTGACGAGCCGCGGGCTCGCGCGGCAGCGTGCACCCACTGTGGTCTGCCGGTTCCCGCCGGGCGGTTCGAGCCCGAACGGGATCACCAGTTCTGCTGTCCGGGCTGTGCCGCGGTGTATGAAGCCATCCACCAGTGCGGCCTCGACCGCTACTACGCGCTGCGGGAGTCGGCATCCGGTACCGCCCAGCCGGCCCTCGTGACCGGCAAGGGCTACGAAGCCTGGGACGATCCCGCGTTTCGCTCGCTCTACGCGCAATCGCTCGGCGAAGAGCTCTCCCGCATCGAGCTCTACCTCGAGGGCGTTCACTGCAGCGCCTGCGTGTGGCTGATCGAGCGCCTTCCGCATCTGCTGTCCGGCGTGGTCGAGGTCCGTCTCGACATCGGACGCCGCGTGGCCACCGTCGTCTGGGATCACCGCCGTGTTCATCTCTCGCGAATCGCCCGCCAGCTCGATGGGTTCGGGTATCCGCCTCATCCCTGTCGCGGTCGGACCATGCGGGAGGCGCGCCGAGCGGAAGATCGGGCGGCGCTCATCCGCATCGCGGTGGCCGGGGCGATCGCGGCGAACGTGATGGTCGTCGCCTTCGCGCTCTACGGCGGCATGTTCCACGGGATCGAACGGCCCTATTTCCTGCTCTTTCGTTCCGCGAGCCTGGCGCTGACGCTGATCTCGGTGTGCTGGCCCGGCGCGGTCTTCTTCCGCAGCGCGTGGGCGGCGCTGCGAACCGGAACGGTGTCGATGGACGTTCCGATTGCCCTCGGCATCGCGGCGGGTTTCCTCTTCAGCGCGGTCAACACCGTCCGCGGCAGCGGGGAAGTCTACTTCGATTCGATCGCGGTCCTGATCTTCCTGCTGCTCAGCGGACGCTGGATCCAGCTCCGGCAGCAGCGGGCGGGCTTCGACGCCGTGGAGATGCTCTTTGCCCTGGCCCCGAGCACGGCGCGGCTGGTCGAGGGCGACGTCGTGCGGGAGGTGCCGCTGGAGGCGCTTACTGCGGGCGAGCGGGTCGAGGTTCGGGGCGGCGACTCCGTGCCGGTCGATGGCGAGGTCATCGAAGGCGCCAGCAATCTCGATCTCTCTTTGCTCACCGGTGAGTCGCGACCGGTCGCGGTCGGCGCCGGCGATCTGGTGCACGCCGGCACGGTCAACCTCGGCGCCCGCCTGCTCGTTCGCGTCAACAGCACGGGGGAGGAGACGCGGGTGGGGCGCTTGATGCGCTCGTCGAGGCGGTGCGCGGCGGAGCGGGCCCCGATCGTGCAGCTGGCCGACCGCGTGGCGGGCTACTTCGTCATCGCGGTCCTGCTGCTGGCCGCGGTGACGGCGGCGTTCTGGTGGCCGAGGGGACACGAGCGGGCGCTCAGCAACGCATTGTCCCTGCTCATCGTGACGTGCCCATGCGCGCTTGGTCTGGCGACGCCGCTGGCCATCATGGCGGGAATCGGACACGCAACGCGACGAGGGATTCTCATCAAGGGCGGCGAGACCGTCGAGCGCCTGAGTCGGCCGGGTCTGCTCATCATGGACAAGACCGGAACGCTCACCCAGGGCAGGATGTCGCTGGTCGAATGGCATGGTGCGGAGGGAGTCAAGCCGCTGGTGGCGGCACTCGAAACAAACTCCGCGCATCCCGTCGCCCGCGCTTCGTCGAAGCGCTGGCAAGTGATCACGCGTTGCCGGAGGCTCGGCAGGTCCAGGTCGGGGGAAGCGGCGTGGCGGGTCTGGTCGGCGAGACGCGGCTGTTGGTCGGCTCCCGCCGTACTTGACGCAGCACCAGATCGACGTGCCGCGTTGGGCATCGGATATCGAGTCGGCGCTGGTCCGCGCGGCCCACACACCGGTCTTCGTCGCTGCCGACGAGCAGGTCGAAGCGGTGGCGGGCTTCGGTGATCCGCTCGAGCCCGATGCCGCCTCGTCCATCGCCGTGCTTCGCCAGCTGGGCTGGACCGTGTCGGTGCTCTCCGGCGATCATCCCGAGGTGGTCAAGGCGGTGGCGCAACAACTCGGCATCGCCGAGAAGGATTGGCGCGGCGGGGTGACGCCCGAGGAGAAGCACGAACTCGTGCGGTCCGAAGCGCGACGGCGACCGGTCATGATGGTCGGCGACGGCGTGAACGACGCAGCGGCCCTCGCGGCGGCGACAGTGGGCGTGGCGGTGCGCGGCGGCGCCGAAGCGAGCCTGAGCGCGGCCGACGTCTTCCTCACGGCGCCGGGGCTGAAGCCGTTGGTCGAGCTCGTGCAGGGCGGGCATCGCGTGATGGTCGTCATCCGACGCAACCTCCTGATCTCGCTGGCCTACAACGCCATCGGCGCCAGCCTGGCCGTGACCGGAATGATCAACCCGCTGATCGCGGCCGTGCTGATGCCGCTGAGCTCGCTCACAGTGATGACGCTCTCGTTCCGTTCCCGGACCTTTGGATGACCGCTCGCTTCGTCCCGCGCCGCGCCGCTTCCCTCTGACTCCCCTGCCCATGCCCGTGCCCCTGCCCGCCACGGTCAACGGGGGGGGCAAGGGCACGGGCAAGGTCAATGGCAAGGCAGCGACAGAGGCAAGGGGCGAGGCCCCTTCACACGCTCTCCTGCTACCATCAGCGATGTCCGTCATCTTCATCGTGTTTCCGATCGCGCTCCTGGTCGTGGCGGGAGCACTCGTCGCCTTCATCTGGGCGGCCCGCTCCGGTCAATTCGACGATCTCGAAACGCCGGGCGTGCGGCATGTTGCAGGACGAAGAAGAAGGACCTCGAGAAGCGCCGCGCTCACCATCGACGGAGACGGCGAAGCACGAGTCGCCGCGGACCTGACGCCAGGCGACGAGAGGAGATTGACCATGCGGATTCTGCCGGGAAGAGCGCGGTTGGCACTGGCAGCGTCGTCGCTGCTCTGGTTCCGACGGTGAGGCGGATGGGAACAGGCGAGACGCGCCCCGGAACGAACTGCAGCGTGGGGGGCTGGTGCTCTTCCGGAGCGAGCGTGTCGCCGGCGGGCGAGCAGACGCTCTCGCTCGATCCGGAGGCGCTGGTGGCGCTGCGCCGGACCGAAGGGCGGATCTTGATCGCACCGTTTCCGCTCGAGCCCGGTGGCCGGATCGAACCGGGACCGGGGGTCGAGCTCGAGGTCGAGCGGTTCCACGTCACCGCGCCGCACACCCGCTTTGTCGTCGGCCGTCCGGGGGGCGAGGACCGGCCGCTCGACTTCGATCCGCACTCGCTCGTACTTCTGCGCGGCTCGGTCTCTGGTCAGCCGGACTCCCGCGTCTACCTTGCTCTGTCCGAGCGGGGGAATGCTCGGATCGATCGATCTGGGCTCCGGCCGGTCGCGGTACGTCTTCGGCAGCGCGAGTGGTCCGCAGCGCGGGCTCCTCACCGGTTCGCTCACGCTGTCCGACGTTCGCCGTTTCGCCCCACCGCCGATGGACGAGATCTGCGGGGTCCAGAGTCCTGGCGATCTCTCCCTGTCCGAGGGATCCGTTGCCGGTGCCGATTTCGGCGGCCCGCGGCTCCTGACGATCGCCGCGGACAGCGACTTCGACTTCTTCGAACTGTTCGGTGACCTCGACTCGGCCGCGGCCTACGCCACCGCACTCTACGGTGCAGTGAGCGATCTCTATCTTCGCGACGTCGGCGTACGTCTCGAGCTGACCTTTCTGCGTCTCTGGGATCAGCCGGAGGATCTCTTCAACGAGCCGGATCCCCTCATCCCGTTTCGCGATCACTGGGACGAAACGATGCAGAAGGTCGACCGCGATGCCGCGCAGCTGCTCACGGGGCGGCGAGATCTTCCCTACGGTGGCGTGGCGTGGGTGCAGGCGGTGTGCGGACCACTGGCCTACTCGGTCGCCGGCTACCTGCTCGGGAGCTTCGACGATCCGGCCTCGCCCGGTTCGGGAAACTGGGATCTCATCGTGAGCGCTCACGAGCTCGGTCACAACTGCGGGACCTTCCACACCCACGATTATGGCATCGACGCGTGTGCCTTCGGCGTGGCCCAGCGGGGCACGGTGATGAGCTACTGTCACACCACCTCGGGCGGTGTCAGCAACATCGACTTTCGATTCCACACGCAGATCCAGGACGTGGTGGAGTCGTTCCTCGCCTCCCAGGGTTGCCTCATCGTCGACTGCAACGAGAACGGCATCGCCGACGCGTTCGAGTTTGGCCTGGGCATGAGCACGGACCGCAATGGCAACGGCGTGCCGGACGAATGCGAGGACTGCAACGGCAACGGTGTTCTCGATTCTTCGGACATCGAGAGCGGCCGGAGCGCCGACGTGAACGGCAACGGTATCCCCGACGACTGCGAGCCGGACTGCAATGGCAACGGCGTTCCCGACTCGGTCGACCTCGCTTTTGGGGGCAGCGAGGATCTGTACGGCAATGGCATTCCCGATGAGTGCGAAGAGGACTGCAATGACAACGGCATCGCGGACATCAACGAGATTCAGGGGCAGATGAATCTGGACGTCGACCGCAACGGGGTGCTCGACGCCTGCCAGGACTGCAACGGGAACGGCATCGACGACCTGACCGAGCTCGGCGGCGGCCTCAATCTCTGGGTGGCGGGAAGCGATCGCCCGTCGATCGTCGAGTTCCACGCTCGCAGCGGTGCCCCCGTGCGAACGTCCGATGACGGCGCCATCGGTGACATCCAGGATCTGATTATCGGGCCGGACGGCCTGGTGTACGTGAGCAGCGCCGCGACCAATGCGGTGGCGAGCTTCGACCCGGACAGCGGGGCGTACCTCGGCGAGTTCGTACCGGCCGGCAGCGGCGGCTTGAACGAGCCGGCGGGTCTGCTCTTCAGGCCTGGGGGATCCCTGTTGGTGGCCAGCCGTGGCACCGACAGCATTCTCGAGTTCGACGGTGCGACCGGCGCCTTTCTCGGGGCGGCCGTCGCCGCCGATAGCGGGGGGCTCGGTGCGCCCTTCGGTCTGTCATTCGATCTCGACGGCAACCTGCTCGTCACGACCGGCGATGATCGGGTCCTTCGGTTCGACAGCCGCACGGGGGCGCCGCTCGGCGAGGTCGTGGCATCTGGCGCCGGGGGGCTCACGCTTCCGCGGGGCCTGCTCGTGCTGCCGGACGGCGATCTGCTCGTGGCCAGCTCCGGGAGCGATGCCGTTCTCCGGTATGACGGTGAAGACGGGTCGTTCCTCGGCCGATTCGATCGTGGTGGCTTGAGCTCGGGCTTCTGGGCGCTGGCGGAGCCGTGGCATCTGCGTCTCAGCGTCGACGGGAGCCTGGTCTTCGTCAGCTCCCACCTCGGCAATGCGGCCATTCACAGCTACGACCGTGAGACTGGACTCTTCATGCGAACGTTCTACGTGCTCGATCAGGACATCGCCAGCCCAACCGGCTTCGACATCCGTCCCCCGTCGTCGATCGACTGCAACCAGAATCTGCTGCCGGACGACTGCGACATCGCGCGGAATCGTGCTCGACGCTGACGGCAACGGCGTGCCCGATGGGTGCGAGAACGCGCCGAACTGTCCGGGGGATGCCGATGGAAGCGGGACCGTCGACGTGCAGGATCTGATCGAGGTCATCGTGGCCTGGGGACGATCCGGCGGGGCGGCCGACCTCAACGGCGACGGAGCCATCGACGTCCAGGACCTGGTGCTCGTCATCGTGAACTGGAACAGCTCGTGCGGCGCGGTGGCGCGGAACGCGCGTTGACGCCTGCCCGCGGAAGTGCTGCTGCGCGGCGAAGAGCCCTGCTGCTGTCGCTCTACACGATCGTGTTTGCGATTCTGATCCTGCTGCCGCTGGACTTCCGCTGGCCGCGATCGGCCGCGGCGCTGCTTCCGGATCCCACGATCAGGGCAGACTGGTCCTGGCTGGAGCTGGCCCGCTGGGTCGCCCACTTCAGCCTCTTCGTGCCGATCGGTCTTCTGATCCATGGGCTGCCGCGCGGATCGAAGCGGCGCTTCGTCATCGCGGTCGGAGCCGCCCTTCTGCTGACCGTCGCGGCGGAGATGGCCCAGGTCGTCGTCACCCGAATCGTGTCGTGGCTCGACGTGCTGGTCAATCTCCTGGGCATCGCGGGCGGATTCGAGATCGGCCTGATGCTCGATCGCTCCGCCCGCCTGAGACGTTTCGTCGCGGCCTTCCGCTCGCCGCTCGTTCTGATCGTGGCCATCGGCGCGCTGACCGCGCTGGTGGTCTTCCTGTCATTGCCGCTCGAACAGAGCTGGTCGAACTGGAAGCGGAGCTATCCGTTTCTCGTTGCCAACGAGCGTTCCGGCGATCGTCCCTGGTTCGGCGAGCTCTTCGAGCTGGCGCTGTACGACCGGGCCTTGCCGCCGGAGGAGGCGGCCGCCTGTTCCGAGGTCGGGGCGCCGCCACCGCCCGGTCGACCGCTGCTGCGGTACGTCTTCGACGCGGCGTCGATGGAGGTCGACCATGGCGCGGTGCAGCGGATCCGCCCCGTTCGCGATTCGGAGGTGCCGCTCGACTTGGTGGTCCGCTCGGGCACGCCGACGGTGGGCGAAAACGGCGGACTGAGCATCGAGGACGCGAGCCTACTCACGACCGACGACCCGCCGGGAGCGCTCTACGAGCGCATCTTGCGCGCGGGCGCTGAGCATCGTCCTCCGCTTTCGCGCCCGCGATCTCGACGCCGTCGGGCCGGCGCGAATCGTGGGCTTCTCCTTCAGCCCCTGGTACCGCAACCTCACGGTGGCCCAATCAGCGGGACGGCTCGTGCTGCGGGTACGCAACGCCGTCGCGGGCGAGAACGGACTGCAGCCGCAGCTCGAAACATCCGCCTGCCTGACTCCGGAGCACGTGCAGACGGCCGTGGCCGTGTGCACGATCCCCGAGACCCGGCTCTTCGTGGACGGAGCGCAGAGGGGCCGCGTCCGCTACAACCGGTTCACCACGGTGGCCGACCGGCTGCTGCACTGGTCGGCGCAGCCGATCCTCGAAGCGGCGCTGCTGATCCTGGCGGCCATCGCCTATCTCTTCGCCTACTTTTCGCTGCTGCGTCCTCTCGGTGTCTCCGGCTGGAGGGAAGTGGGTGCAGCAACGCTCGCCGCGCTCACGCTGGCCGCCGCGGTCGTGCTCCCGCTCCTCGTCCCCGCGTGAGGCGGAGCCGAACATCCGAATCGATGATCAATGGAGAGTGGTCTTTTGCTGGAAACCCGGCGAAGCAACCGAAGTCAGAATCGTGGACTATCACCGATGATTCCCTCGAAACGCATCCCGACACATCCCGGCGAGATCCTCCTCGAGGAGTTCTTGTCGCCTCTCCACATCACTCAGGTTGCGCTCGCCGAGCACATTGGCGTTCCGATCCAGCGCATCAACGAGATCGTTCGCGGCAAGCGCGGCGTGACACCGGAGACGGCGTGGCTCCTGGCCGAAGCCTTCGGCACGACACCTGAGTTCTGGGTCAATCTTCAAACGAGTCACGACCTGGCGATCAAGCGTCCCACGCGCGCCGTAGGACGCATGAAACGCGCCGGCTGACCCGACTCAGAACCTTCAGGGCGACGATTCGAGGTCGGCGATCGCCGTGCGGCAGGTGTCCGTCAGTTCCGTCATGACGATCAGCGATTGCTTGGCCTCCTGTGTCGTTGTAGCCACACTTCGATGCTCAAATGACTTTACACCGCGCCCACCCACGGCCAGGGCCTTGCGCAGCAGGGCCAGACGTTCCGGGACGGGCTTCGCCGCGGACTTGGCGAGCGCCAGGCGCATCTCGATACCCTCTCGGTACTGGGCCGCTGCGTTGAGAGGGTCTTCGCTGGCCACGGCGTAGAAATCGCCAAGCGCGTCGTAGCTCTTGATCAGATCGAGCTTCGCACGCTCGCTCTCCGGGTCCTTGTCGACCCAGGCGAGGCGGATCGTCAGCGCCGTCTGCAGGTGATCCAGAGCCTCGTCGCGATTGCCGCGATTCTGTTCGGACGTGCCGAGGAATTCATGGGCCGAGCCGCGGAGCGCGGTCCACTCGACGTCATCGGGATCGGAAGCGAACTGCCGATCGGCCAGCTGCAGCATTCTCCGGGCATACCGTTCGCACGCCTCGAAGTCAGCGCTGGCGATTTCGACCTTGCTGAGCCCCTCGAGTGAGGAGATCAGCAAGTTCATGGCGTAGCCGTCCTTGGGGTCCTGGTTTACGAGCCCCTCCGCGTGTCCAAGCGCCGTGCGGTACATCTGCCGAGCTTGCTCGTGGTTACCCAGGTCGAGGTGCGCATCACCGACCTGGATGTTGCTAATCCCGAGGAGCTGGATGGCCACGGCGTCGTTCGGATCGTGTTCCACGACGGCCGCTCGCGCATCGAGCCCTTGCTGGAACGCCTCGAGCGCTCTGGTCATGTCCCCCTGCCGAGAGTGCGACGTGCCGATCCGTTCGTACGAGAAGCCAAGATCCTGCCGGGCTCGCCAGTCGTTGGGATCGGCTTCCAGGAGAGCCAAGGTCACATCCAGAGCCTTGCCGTGGTGGGTGAGGGCCTCTTCGGTTCGGCCGACAATGTTGAGCAGATCCCCGAGCGACATGTGGCTGATGCAGAGGAACCGCAGACGGCTGACGTGGTGTGGGTTCGCATCGCACAGCCGCTGCGCGATTGCGGTCGAGGACTCGAAGCTCTGCAGCGCGGCACCGGCCTGTCCAACGTGCTCCTGCACTCTGCCAAGCTGAAAGTAGCTGCGGCTCAGTCTCTCCTGAGCGTCGTTAGAGGAATCAGCGGTGCAGACCGCTTCGCTCGCCACGACGGACTCCTGGGCGAATTGCAGGGCTTCGTCCATACGTCCACCGAGCATCTGCACGGCGGACAATTGAACGAGCGTCCCCGCGCAGAGACGCAGCGCTTGCATCGACGAAGGATCCACAGCGGCGACCGACCTCGCGAGTTCCAGCGTTGCCTTGTACTCCTCCAATGCCCCGGCCAGGTCTCCCGTGACCTGGAGCATCTGGGCCACCTTCTGATGCGATTCGGCCAGGTCCAGGGCGGCCTGGTCGCGTGGCGCTTGACCGGCCAGCGCCTGGTCGATCGTCAGCGCCTTGCGAAAGCTGGCCAGCGCTCCCGCGGTATCGCCAAGGTTGGCCGATCCCGTATTGCCCAGCACACGACCGACGCGCAGATACCCCTCGGCGATCTCTCGTTGCAGTGCGGGATCGTCCTTCGCATCGACGGCGAGCGAGTCCAGGTAGTTCACTGCGGTGTCGAGCAGGAGCTTCCGCGCCTCGGTCGAGCCGGGCAGTTCCACGATCTTGTCGTGGATGTCGAAGATGAAGGTGTTGGCCAAGGCCCTCACCTGATCGAAACGCTTCTGGGCCCGCGCTTCCGCCGCGGCAGCACGGTTGCGCTGCTCGGTGGCGTTGAATGCCTGCCAGGTCGTGGCGGCGGTTCCCAGGATCAGCGCGAGCAGCACGAAGGCCGCGCCGACGACCGCACCGCGGTTTCGGCGGGCGAATTGGCGGACGAGATACATGCGGCTCGGAGGGCGAGCCATGATCGGCTCGTTGCGCAAGAACCGCCCGATGTCTGCCGCGAGATCGGACGCTGATTGGTATCGTCGCTCCGGATCCTTCTCGAGCGCCTTGGCCGTGATCGTTTCGAGGTCACCGCGCAGCGTCCGGTCGATCGATCCGAGGGGGATCGGATCCACATCGCGGATGAGGGGGAGTATTTCAGGAATCGGCTTGTCGCCGAAGTCGTACGGCAGGCGCCCCGCGAGCAACTCGAACGTGAGCACGCCCAGCGTGTACACGTCCGAGCGAGTGTCGAGCTGCGCGGCGACGCCCAGCGTCTGTTCCGGGCTCATGTAGGGCACCGTGCCCACGAGCTGCCCGGCCAGCGTGCGCAGCGTGGTCGTCGCCAGGTCTGAGTCGATGGCGCGGGCGACGCCAAAATCCAGGATGCGCGGGTGTCCCGATTCGTCCACCACGATGTTGCCCGGCTTGAGATCGCGATGGATGACGCCATTCTGATGAGCGTGCTGAACCGCGTCGCAGACCTGCTGGATGAGCTGGAGGCGTTCGCGGACGCCGAGGTTCGCGGACTGGACGTAGCTCGTCAGAGAGGGCCCCTGAATGTACTCCATCGCGAAGAACGGCTGCACGCCCAGGCCGGTGTCCGCCGTGCCGGCTTCGTAGATCTGGGCGATTCCCGGGTGATGCAGGCGGGCCAGGACTTCGGCCTCATGCTCGAAGCGCCGCAGCATCCGCGTTGAGGTTAGTCCGGCGCGAATGACCTTGAGCGCGACGGTGCGGTGCGGACTCTCTTGCTCCGCCAGGTACACAACGCCCATCCCGCCCTCGCCGAGCACCTCCAAGATCTTGAAGTGACCGATGCGCTCAGAGTGCGTCACGGTGGAGATCGGAGTCCCCGGTTCGGACGACGGCTTCAGGCCGAAGCTCGTTCCGAGGGCCGGGCGCTCCAGGAACCCACCCGCCCGTGCGTCTTCGTCTAGAAGCCGCTCGACGGTGTCGCGCACCTCCGGGTCGCCCGCGCACAGTTCCTCGAGCGCGCACGACCGTTCCTTCTCGTCCAGGTCGACAACCGCCTGGAAGATCCGTGAGACGCGATCGTGATTCTCATCCGCCATCTGACTCGAACTCCGGCGGGTGTCAGAGATGCGCAAGCGGGGGCCGGGAGGGGCAAAGGAGATCCAAGAAACGAGGTCAAGCGTCGAGCTGGCCGCGGAGCCACGCCCGGGCCACCTGCCATTCTCCCTTGACCGTTCGCGGACACACGCCGAGGATCCGGGCGACGTCCGCCACGCCCAGGCCGGCGAAGTAGCGCAGCTCGACGATCTGACTCTGGCGCTCGCTCAGCCGAGCCAGTCGGGAGAGCGCTTCGTCGAGCGCCAGCAGATCGACCGCTGAGGAGTCCGCTTCGTCCGGGATCTCCGCAGGGAACCCGCACCGATGGGCTCCGCCCCCGCGCTTGACCGCGGCGTGCTTCCTGGCGTGCTCGATGAGGATCTGCCGTATCACCCGGGCCGCGATCGCGAAGAACTCGCTCCGCCCCCGCCATTCGATCTGCTTCTGATCGAGGAGCCGAAGGTACGCCTCGTGGACGACGGCGGTGCCGTCGAGCGTGTGATTGCGCCGCTCATGACGCATGAATCGGTCCGCAAGCGAACGCAGATCGTCGTAGACCTGCAGGAAGAGGCTTTCCGCGTCCTGGCGCTGGCTGCGCTCCACCGTGGTCTGCGCCGCTCCGACGGTCGTCCTGTCCATGGCGAAGTCCCTTTACCGCGGCATGGTACTCGTCTTTGGATCGAGCTGGGGTCCGGCGGCCCTCGAATCCACCTGAGCACATCCAAGTCCCGTCGGTTGAGATACTAACGTCATACGAACATCGATGCCGTCATGCCCCGTAGGCTTGTCCCTTGCGCATCTACGTCTCACAGGTCGGCCGCGCACGGCGATGTGCGCGCGTGGCGCCGACAGGCCACGAGCGAAATGGGGTGCAAACAGCAAAGGACAGAAACATGAGCAAGGTGAAGGGCGTCGTCACCCCATCTAGGCCGGATCAGCAGTCACGGGAGGTCTCATCATGATCGCCACGAGCCGATGGATCGTGCTGCCGATCGGCATCATCGCTGCAATCGCGACCACGCGCGCTGGTCTTGCCGACGAGAACCTCGACGATGTTGGCAACACCGCATTCCGGTTCTCCGTCTTTACCGTCGCCCAGTTCGAAGCCCTTCGTGGGGCCTTGCCCCTTGAGGTCGATGTCATGCCGCCGATGGCCGCGGGATTCGACTATTCCGTTGACGTGAACTTCGTCGCCAACATGTCGAATCTGACGGACATCATTGCGGACATCGCCTTTCATTCGGGTGAGTCGAGGTTCGGTGAGCTCGGCGATTGTCCCGATCCGACGGATGCCGATTCGGATGACGATACGGTGCTCGACGGACAGGAAATCGCTGCTGGCACCGATCCCTGCAATGCCGATACGGACGGAGACGGTGTGCCAGACCAGATTGATCACGATCCGCTCACGCCTGACGAGTTCGGTGAAGTGCTGGAGGAAGCGACGCGACTCCTGTGCCTGTCCATCCAAGAGCTGGACCTCTCGCTATTCAACGGGCCGAACGACAACGCGAACGCCGGACGGCGCAATTCCTTGGGAACACGGTGTTCTAGCGCCGCTAACGCCATTGCGGATGGTCACTTCAATGCGGCGATCGCGGTTCTTCAGTCGGTACTCGAGAGGGTGGATGGGCAGTCACCGCCCACGGATTGGATGGATGAGTCCCCAGAGCAGGCGGGGGTTGCTGCCGATCTGGAGCTGATCATCGACCTGCTGGTGATGCAGTGACGCGCACGGCCATCGGTGGAGTTGCTACAGGAGGCGTCGATCTGGCCCACGAGTCTCGTCATATGCCTGCTCTCAGCGACATGTCCGCGTGTGCTACGAATGAGACCTCACTCTCCTGCCCCTGTCGTCTCAGCTCTGCGCATGTCCAATCAACCCCAAAGTAAGAGGCAACACAAGCACAGGAGTAACGGACCATGGCACGATTGCGACACAGTCTGATCAGCTTGGTATTAATTGCTGCTCCAACAGCCTTGGCACAACCACAACCATCCCCCCCGGTAACAGAGATCGGACCGTCACCGACGGGCACAGTGGTGTATCGCAACATCAACACGCGGTACGCCTCCGGGATCTCGCTTGGCAAGATCGGTTCTGATTTGCACATGCTGCGCGGCGGCAACATGACGTTCTTCGAATTCACAGTGCGACTGGCAGAGGGCCAAAACGACCTCAATGTGGTCTTCTATACAAACGACCCCAATGATGGCGGGCGTCAGGCCGGTGACCTCGGTCACCTTGCGAGCTCCAGCATCATCGCCACCGTTCCGGTGTCGGTGTTCGTGGAGGAGCCACTGCCTCCGGTGGAGATTGAAGGGTCTGCTGTCCATGCGGTTCGCGTCGAAGTGACACCTCCGATAGAGCTGCCAAAGGACGTCTGGATGGTGCTGGACCTCGCCCCGGGCTTTTATTATTACGGTACCTCTACCGAGGTGGAGATCGGCACAACTCATCTGTGGTACACATATCCGTTTACGTTAGATGGCGTCAATTTTGCCGAGCCCGGGATCTACTTGGACTTCTCCGTATGGATGGAACCATCACCGCTGGATACGCCGATGGGCGATGGAGTTCTGGTCCAGCCGGAACCCGGCCTTGACATTACATTCTCCCATGTCTTGGCGGCCGGTGCGACGACCGTCACCACGAGCGCGACCAATCCGGGTCCCGATCTGGCCAACTTCGAGTTCCTTGGCATTTACTACAACATCGAGACCAACGCTCAAGTCTCTGGCCAGACTCAGGTCTGCCTTGCCTATGACGATTCGGGTCTTTCCATCGATCAGGAGCAGGCGCTTCAGCTGATGCACTTCGACGGTAATAGCTGGCAGAACATCACCTCATCGCCCGTGGATACTGACAACAATGAAGTGTGCGGATTGACCAGCTCATTCTCACCATTCGCAATTGGTCACTCAATCCCCCATCCGGCACAGCACATGATCGAGGAGCTCATCGGTCAGGTTGCGTCGATGAATCTCAATCACGGAATCGCGAATAGTCTCGACGCGAAGCTCCTCGGGGCGCAGCAAGCGCTGGAAGACTTCAACGAGAACAACAACGGCAGCGCCTTCAACAGGATCATGGCGTTCATGAGCGCGGTGGAAGCGCAAAGGGGGAACCAGATCCCCGAGGAGGATGCCGATGCACTCATTGGCGCTGCAATGGACATCCTGCCCGCGCTTTTAGGTTGATCATCGGTTGTCTTGAGAACGTCCGGGCCCGCGAAGTAGCGCAGCTCCCCTAGTGGCGGCATGGGTTTGGATCGAGCTCCCGACCGATGGCTGTGGACTTCAACAGGCGCGCAGCCGCGACAGGTCCGTGGACATACGAACGCCTTACGAACATAGATGCGATCATGCCCCATGTGGTGGTCTCTTGCGCATCTCTTCCTGGCGGACAGCTGCGGCGATGCGCTGTCGGAGAGCGCGCGAGTCGACGCGAAGCCGCCGGACTTGCAGAAAGGACAAGGACATGAGCAAGGTACAGCGATACGTGGCCCTCGGCGTTGGCGCCGTGCTGGCCGGACCCGTTCTCATGTACTCGTTGAACACCGTCTCGCCGACGGCGACGGCGGCGCAGGATGAACCGGGGCTCTCCCCACCCGGGTGTTCGGCCGACCTGGTGCGCGACGCGATCATCGACGTTCGCGACCTGGTCGAGGTCATCTCGCAGTGGGGGCCGTGCAGCGACTGCGCCGCCGACCTGACGGGGGACCGGACAGTCGATGCGAACGACCTGGTCGAGGTCATCCTGGTCATGGGCCCCTGTGAGGACGCGAGCGCGCCGATGGCGAGCAGCACGGCCGGGCACATCTGCGCGGTCGAGGACGGCTCGTTCATGACCGCGGATGGCGGGTGCAAGGACGCCGCAACCGGACTAGTTTGGAGTAGCAGGAACCTCGGTGAAGGAGGCAATGGCTGGTACTGGCAATCCGCGATGGGCTTCGCAGAGGACTCGACGGAAGCGGGGTACTCCGATTGGCGGCTTCCCACGATCGAGGAGCTTCAGGCCGTCATCGCCAACGGCGCTGAGGGGCACTTTTCATGGGAATTCAATGACGATGCTGATAACCCGGTGTACCCGGACGAGCAAGGAGACTTCTACCTGGACCTTCCGTACTGGACCAGCGAGCACAACGGCAGCAAGTGGGGATGGGCGGTGCGGATTTCTTCCGGCGTTGCTGAGAAGTTGTTCATCGGCGCGTCGGGGCCAAGCGCGATGCCGTTTGTAGCGGTACGCGTCGCCGGGTCGCCACCGCCACCGCCACCGCCACCGCCTCCAGGAAACTGCAACAACGACGGATGGTGCGACCCGGGCGAGGACTGCGAGACCTGCGGCGATTGCGAGGGAAAGCAGAACGGACCACCTGCCGGCCGGTTCTGCTGTGGAAACGGCGTGCAGGAGCCCGCCGAGGGAGATGGTTCGATCTGTGATGGGGAGTACTGATACCAGCGCGCCACTCTTGAATCAGTCGCTGTGCGAGTAACTCGCTCGCTATCGAGAGAGGATCAGCCTACGAGGAGGAATTGCGGTGAGAACAAGGCGCAGCCAGGAATCGACGATCTTGCTCGTCACGGTGTTGAACGTCTGCGTTCATGCCGCGATCGCAGCTGCCCAGATCGATTTTGCCGAGCCGCAGTTCTACGCGGATCCGGGCGCGTTTCGAATCGCCGCCGGCGATCTGAACGGCGATGGGGCGATCGATATCGTCGTCGCGAGTTGCTGTCCAAACGACCAAGTGCGAATTCTGTTCAACAGTGGTGACGGTGCGCTGTCAGCTCCCGTCGTTGTCTCAACCGTGACTCCAACGGCAATCTGCACGGGGGACCTCGATGACGATGGTGACCTCGAGATCATCATTGGCGACTATTGGTTGGGCAGTGTCAGAATTCTCCTGAACAATGGCAATGGTACGTTCACCTTCGAGTCCTCCTGGCCAGTCGGCGTAGAGCCGCTGTCGATAGCGGTCGGCGACATGAATGGCGATCGGGATCCCGATCTGGTCGTCACGAGCGCCGGTTTCTATGGCGAGCCGGGTGATGTCACCGTGCTCTTCAATGACGGTGGTGCCATCTTCTCAGAATCCCAGACGTATTCGACCATGGGTCTCTTTCCGGCCTTCGTCTCGATCGGCGATATCGATTCGGACGCTGACTTGGATGTCGTCGTGTCCAATAGCGATAGCTGGGCGTTGTTTCAGAACAATGGTGATGGCACGCTGTCAGAACCGGTCTTGACTCCGTCTGACGCGCCGCGCCAATGTCTCCTCAATGATTATGACGGAGATGGCGATGTCGATCTGGCAGTGCGGCGCGGTGATGTTGCAGATATCTTCCTGAACGACGGAAGTGGGATGTTCGGCGAACCGGTCTCGTATGCCCTTGGCAGCGGTCAGGACGTCATGGAAGCGGGCGATCTGGATGGCGATGGTGATCTCGACCTGCTGGCGGCCAATAATCCTGACGACGACGTTTCGATCCTCCTAAACAACGGCGATGGAACCTTCGCCGACGAGATCGGTCTCTTCGTCGGCAACGGGCCGCAGGATGCCGTCATTGCTGATCTCAACAGCGATGGTGCCTTGGATTTCGCGGTCTGCAATGGAGCCGGAGACAACGTGGCCATCCTCTTGAACGAGCGAGGCTTGGCGCAGTGTCCTGGCGATACCAACGCCAGCGGCGTCGTCGACGTCCTCGATCTGGTGGCCGTCATCGTCGATTGGGGGACGGATGGTTCCGGCAACAGCGGCGACATCAACGGGAGCGGAATTGTCGACGTCGGCGACCTCATCGCCGTCATCAACGGCTGGGGCCCTTGCCCCGAGGCGACGGCCGCCTGCTGTCTGCCCGATGGCAGCTGCAATGAGCTCTCTGAGGACGGCTGCAGCACCGCCGGCGGCACGCCCTCCCCGGGTGAGGTGTGCGGATCTCCGCAAGCGTGCTGTCTGGGGGATTCGACGTGTGAGCTGCTCGATCCGCTCTGTTGCGGGGCATCGGCGGTGTGTCGCAGGGGTCGGGCTCGACGTGTCAGCCGAATCCCTGTGTGCCGGCTCCCGCGAACGACGAGTGCGCCGATGCCGCCCCGCTCCAGATCGGAGCCTCGGTCATCGTGAACACCACCAACGCGACCGACGACCCGCAGTCAACGGACTTCTGCGGCACGAACAACGTCAATCAGGCAGTCTGGTACCGCGTGATCGGTGACGGCAATGACCTGCAGGCATCGACCTGTAACCCGGGAACCGAGCTCGGATTCGATACCAAGATCCAGGTGTGGACCGGCGACTGCGGAGACCTGGTCTGTGTCGCCGGCAACGATGACGACATTACCTGTTTCACCGACCCGCTGCTCTCGAACGTGTTCTGGTGTTCGGAGCCCGGGCAGGAGTATCTCATTGCGGTGGGAGGTTTCGGTGACGAATTCGGAATTGCCGAGCTGAGCATCGACACCTTTGGACCCTGCGCGGGAGGTACGCCGGTCGAATGAAACCTGACCAGGAGATGGGGTAGCCAGTCATGGCAGCTCGGGTGATCGCAGCCCTCATGCTCAGCGCGTCGATCGTGACGCAGGCGCCGGACAGTGCGAGGCCACCGAGCACGTGAAGCTCGTTCCGATCGAAAACACCGAGAACATCAAGTTCGGCAGCACGATCGCGATCAGCGGGAACTTCGTGATCGGGGGGCACTATCACGAAGCGGGCAGCTACGGCGAGTATGCCCCCGTCTTTCGCCTGGTCGGGCATCGCTGGATTCAGGAGACAACGCTCAGGGCGTCGGATGGACAGCCGAACGATGCCTTCAGTGCTGCCGTCACGATCGACGGAGCGCTCGTCCTGGTCGGCGCGCCCCGTGACGATGAGGTCACGCTGCAAGGCGAGATCGATGACTCGGGCTCGGCATACGTTTTCCGTCGTGTTGGCGGGAAGTGGGTCGAGCAGTCCAAGCTCACCGCGGGGGACGCCGCGCCTCACGATCATTTTGGCGATGCGGTGGCACTCTGCGGCGACGTGGCCGTGGTCACGGCCGGTGGCGATGACGACATCGGATCGGCCTATGTCTTCCGCTTCGACGGCGAGGCGTGGACCGAAGAGGCCAAGCTGGTCCCCTCGGATGGACAGCCGATCGATGCCTTCGGGAATGCTGCCGCCATCGACGGTGACGTGGTCGTCATCGGAGCCCGGTGGGCTGACGAAGGAGCGCTGCACAGCGGCGCTGTCTACATCTACCGCTTCGATGGCTCCGTATGGAATGAAGAGAAGAAGCTGGTCCCGGCCGATGTCGCCGCGAACGACTGGTTCGGTTCATCTGTCACAATTGACGGCGATATGGTGGTGGCCGGCTCACCACACGATGACGATGGCGGCAGTTCATCCGGATCCGCGTACGTCTTTCGCTTCGATGGACGCGAGTGGGTCGAGGAGGCCAAGCTCACCGCGATGAGATCGAACGCGGAAGATGAGTTCGGGAGGCGCCGTGACGATTGAAGGAAACGTGATTGTCGTGGGCGCTCACGAGTTCACGGTCGGGCCGGGCTCGGCCTATGTCTTCAGGTACGACGGTGCGGCGTGGCTGCAGGAGGCCAGCTTGGCCTCATCGGAACCTCTAGGAATATACGGCGTGTTCGGGTGGCGCACGGCGCCGAGCGGCTCGCTGCTGGTGACCAGCAGCCACGCCGCCGATGGCAATGCAGGCGCGCTGTATGTGTTTACCGGCATCTCCGATTGCAATGGGAACGGCCAGCTCGATCTGTGCGACATTGCGACCGGAGCCAGTCCAGATGCAGACGACGATGGTGTGGCCGACGAATGTCCATGTCCCACGGACGTGACTGGCGAGGGACAGGTCGACGGGCAGGATCTCGAGGAGGTCATGATCGGGTGGGGGGCCTGCGAGGAATGCCCCGCGGATCTCACCGGCAACGGCGTGGTGGACGTGGAGGACCTGATCGAGGTCATCCTCGGGTGGGGTTCGTGTTTCCCAATTGGAGGTGAGATCTGAGCCGCGGCCAAGACGAAGCGCTCTTTCGGGCGACGGAGTTGGGCCAAGCCAGGGCCTGCGCCTCTAGGACACGGGAAAGCCGCGGGTCCGGGGCAACACATCGTTCAGCCGACCTCATCAATCGGCCGTGGGAATCGGCGTGCGCGGCTCGGTGGCGAACGGGCGCTCCGATCTGAGCCGACGCATGATGTCGGCGAGAATACGCGGATCGTGAGGAGCGCTCAGGTGGGCGAGCTGGAGCGGCATGTTCGGCACCCACCACGGCGTCTGGTCCGGCGGCGCGGCGTTTTCGCAGCCGACGACGACGTCGCCGAGGCGAACATACGGGTACATCTCGTAGTCGCAGCACGAGTCCGCCTGGTTCAGCTGCGTAACGAACGTCGAGTCCACCTGCATCTCGCGGGCGATGGGATCCAGGTTCGCCCAGCGGGCCATCTCGGCGCCTCGGTGGGGCGTCGAGATCGTGTAGAGGTTGGCCACCCGCAGGCGGCGCGATCCCGTCTCTTCTTGCGCCGCGTATCGCGCCACCAGACCGCCCATCGAAAACGCGACGACGTCAACCTCGGTCGTCCATTCGGGATCGAGGGAGGGGAATGCCCGGTCGATGGCGTCGATCACCTTCTGCCGGCAGTCTTCGAATGATCCGGCGAACGCGAAGGACAGCGTGAGGATCTGCGGATGATCGGCCATGCGCTGCAGCGCCTGCCGGAGAGCGGACGTGCAGAAGCCGGGGTCGGCCCAGCCGCCCATGATGACGACCGGTCGCGGCAGCATTCTCGGGTTGCTCTCCATCTCGCTGAGCGCCTCTCGCGCGAGGCTCACATCGAGAGGGAACGAGGGATTGGTCGGGCCGGCGGCGCAGCCGGTCAACGCTTCGGCCAGGAGCAGCAACGCGACGGCAAACACCGTCCGTCCAGTCCCCGGAGGGCGTGCGGGCGTTCGCAGTGCCCGAACGACCGCACGACGGTTGGGTCGTGGTCCGCGGTGTGTCCAGGGCCTACCCGTCATCGTCTACTCCGCAGCGGTATCTATCGTGCCGGCCCGCGTGGATCCAAGGCCAGCTCAGACCACGCCAGGTGATCCCAGGCCACCGAGTATGCCGAATGTAGAGCCGGAGACGGCCGTGAATCAAGTCGAGGGCTGGGCAGCATAGTACGACGCCCAGTCCTCCATGACTTCCCAGAGCGCCAGCAGCTCGGCGCGACTGAATTCTGAACCGTCCACTCCTTGCTTCCCGATTCGGATCATGATCTCGCGCAGGATCCGCCAGCTTCCTGCTTCCGAATCCCAGCGATCGAGAACGATCTCCACCGTGGCCAGACGACGAGCGTCCGGATCATCCTGGTCCATGTCCCAGACTTCTGGGGACGGGGGAGTCGTGAGGGTCAGGGCTGCCGGGTCGAGCGACGTCGCTCGCGTATAGGCGTAGGAGGAACGAGTCGATGGCTCGCCGTCCTGCAGCCGCTCGCGACACACGATGAGCAGATCGCAGGTCTCGGGGCTGAAGGCGAGCGTACCACCAGCGCTGGCCAGCGTCTCCCGCGCCGACCTGACGACCAGCGCCGGCGCCGGATCGACGGGATCGTTGACGACCAGGAACGAGCGGTCCAGCGATCGCACGCGCGGCGGTGGGGGAGGAGGCGTCAGGTCAGTAGCCCGAGCCGGTTCCCCGATGGAGGAGCTCGAGGATGCGTGAGGAACATCCGTTGCGCATCCGCCCGCTCCCGTCAGCAACAGCCATCCTGCCGCCACCCCGAGAGCAGGGACGAACATGGATCGTCTTCGTGAGGCTGCTTCCATGCCGCCAGTGTAGCTGACCGGGCCTCGCAGAGCGACACCTGACGTAGGCGCCGATGTGAAGGGGTGAAACCCTGTGAAACAAGGTGGTTTCCTGTTCCAAGGGAGCCGCCACCGCTATTCTCTACGACCAAACGCGAACGCGCCACACGCACCGAACGCAAGGAGCAGACCATGTCGAGCCTCACCGTTCGTCTCCTCGCAGCGACCGTCGCCCTGACCAGCCTCGCGAACGTCTCAGAGGTCTCGGCGCAGACATCCAGGCCGGCGTCGAAGTCGTTGCCCTCGATCGCTCAGTTCATGAAGATCCGCAGCCCGGGAAGCCCCACCCTGGCGCCGGACGGCACGCTCTACGTCGTCGACTGGCCGGACGGCATCAATCAGCTCTACCGGCGCGATGCGGGAGCGCCGATCGATGCCCCGATGACCAAGCTGACCGATTTCCAGGACGGCATCAATAGTTACGAGCTGTCTCCGGACGGATCGACGATCGTCATTTCGGCCGCCATCGGTGGAAGCGAGCAGAACGATCTGTTCCGGCTCGACAGCGCGACGGGAGCGATCAACGACATCTTCCGCAACCCCGAGGTCGTCTACGGTTTCCAGCGGTGGCTGGACGATAGCTCCGGGTTCATCTACTCGGCGAACGACGAGAGCGCGTCGGACTTCCATCTCTACCGGTACGACTTGAAGACCGGAAGCTCGAGCAAGCTCCTGTCGCAGCCCGGCTACTGGGAGGCGCTCGACGTGACCGCCGACGGCTCACGGCTGCTCGTGGCAAATTATCAGTCGGCATCGCTGGCCAATGCCTACGAGCTCGTTGCCGAGACCGGCGAACTGTCCAGCCTGAACATTGCCGACGGCGTGTTCAACTGGCCCGGCGCCTACCTGCCGGATGGCGAGCAGGTGATCGTTCTCTCCGACATGGAGGAAGGGATTCGCCGGATGTTCGTCACGAATCCGAAGACCGGCCGCTTCTTCAAGCCCTTTCCCGATCTCGATCCCTACCCGATCGAGAGCGGAGCCATCAACCGGCAGCGAACGCTGGCCGCGGTGACCTACAACGAAGGCGGCTACGGCTCCATGCGTCTGTACCAGTTGCCCGATTTCACGGAGGTGTCGTTGCCTGCGATGGATCGAGGCCTGGTGAGCAGCGTCGACATCCGCGACCGCACGGTGACGTGGATGCTGGAGAGTGCCCGCACGCCGGGACTGGCCTACGCCTACGAGCTCGACGGGAGCAGCGCCCCGAGGGCGCTGACGGTCGTCGATGATCAGGGCATCGATCTTGCGTCGTTCACGCTGCCCGAGCTGATCACGTACGCCTCGTTCGACGGTCTTGAGATTCCCGCCTTCCTGTACACGCCGCCGGGGTATCGGCCGGGCACGCCCATTCCCTTCGTGATCATCTTCCACGGAGGTCCGGAGGGGCAATCCCGTCCCAATTTCAGCCGCACCGTCCAATACCTGCTCGGCCGGGGATTCGGCGTGATGCAGCCGAACGTGCGCGGCTCCACCGGGTACGGCAGCGATTTCCAGATGCTCGACAACTACAAGCAGCGGTGGGACTCAGTGCGGGATGGTGTGGAAGCAGCCCGGTGGCTGGTGCAGCGCGGGTACGCTCGACCGGGCGAGATCGCCGCGTACGGCGGCAGCTACGGCGGCTTCATGGCGGTGGCGACGGTGATCGAGGGGGCCGACGTCTTCGGCGCGTCGGTCGACGTGGTCGGCGTCGTCAACTTCAAGACGTTCCTCGAACAGACCAAGGATTATCGGCGCAAGCTCAGAGAGGTCGAGTACGGTCCGCTCAGCGATCCTGAGTTCCTCGAGTCGATCTCGCCCATCAACCGCATCGACGAGATCAAGGTGCCCATGCTCATCGCCCACGGCCTCAACGATCCGCGGGTTCCGATCGGCGAGGCGATGCAGCTGGCGGTGGGCCTTCAGAAGCGCGGGTACGATCCTGAGCTGATCTTCTTTCCGGACGAAGGCCACGGCTTCGCCAAGCTCGAGAATCGCCTGCTCTTCTACGAACGGGTCGCTGGCTTCCTGGAGGAGCAGATCGGATCTCGCAAGACACGTTGAAGGACGACTGCTCGGTCGGACCTCGTCGCGGTTGATATCCCTCGCGCTCGCCGTCTCCGGCTCGTGTCGTCGTGTCGTCGACGCGGCGGATGGGCGGAGCAGGCCCGATCATCCCGCACAGCTTCACGCACAATCTGCCCAACACGGGCCGTCCCGCTTGGGACTCGTCGATCCCAAAGCGAGTGTGACAGTTGCGGGCTCGTCCCGAAGGGGGGGCCGACGATCGATCGGTAGCGAGGGGAACCGATGCACGACCAGGAGCAGCAGCCGTCAAGTGAGGCCACGCCGGACACCGAAGCGGAGGCGATGGTGTCTTCGGGAGGCGAGCAGGAAACCGAGTCCCTGGCCGACGCCGGCGAGGACGTGATGAAGATTCTAGCTGGCGTCGAAGATCAGTTCGACCAGCTGCGCAATCTCGAGGAGCTTCAGTCGCAGGAGATGGCGTCGCTCGCTGAGCGGTCGGCGGCGCTGGATCAGCGTCAGCGGGAGCTGGATGTAGGATTTCAGGACCTGCAGCGGCAGCGCGACCAGCTCGAGCAGTCGAGTCGGCACGAAACGGACGATGCGAACAGTGACGCGGAGCTGCGCCGCTTGGAACGGGAGCTGTCGGAGTCCCGCCAGCAGCTGCAGCTGGCCACGTTGAAGCTCGCCGAGTTCTCGCAGCGCTTGAGCGCCGTGCCCAACCTCGCCGCGGGCGCCAATGATGGAGCCGAGCAGCAGGAGGAGATCGAGCGTCTGTCTCGGAGTCTGTCCGACGCGGAGGGCCGCATCCGCGAGTTGACGGAAGCGCTCGAGGCTGCGTCGACCGCTCCGTCCGCGAGTAACGGTGACGTCGCCGAAGCCCAGGTGCAGCTCGAACAGCTTCGCAGCGAGCTGCGCGCGCTCGAGGCGCATGCGGCCGCGGGGGAGACGCAACTGCAGAAGCAGCGGGAGCGGCTCGACGATCAGCAGGAGCGCATCCGGAGCATGGAAGCGGAGCGGGAGCAGCTCGCGCAGCGGATCCAGGACTTGCAGACGGAGTCGGTCGGAACGGATGGTGCGCATGCCGTGACCGCCGAAAGCGAGCGACTCGAGCAGCATGCGAAGGAGCTCCAGGAGCACGAAGAGAAGCTCCGACAGTGGCAGCAGCAGCTCAAGGAGCAGGCGCAGAAGGTCAAGGCGTCGAAGCAGGAAGCGATTCGGAGCGCCGACGATCTCCAGTTGCTGCGCAGGCAGCAGGCCCAGGTCGAAGAGGCTCGCAAGCATCTTCGCCAGGTGGAGCGGAAGATGATCCGCCGCTGGGCGCGACCGTGCGCCGCCCTGACCCTGGCCGCGCTCGCGATCACGCTGGCGCTGACCGCCGTCGGCAGCTGGCTTGCCGCCGATCACTTCTTCCCGGCGACCATGACCACGAGCGTCAACCTGGAAGCGAAGCCGATGGGCAGCACTCCCCCGACTGCCGAAGCACTGGCCGCGTGGCAGCACTGGCACGAGGGCTTGCTCTTCAACGAGGACTTCCAGATGTCGCTCGCCGATCGGATGGCCGAGCGCCTCATCGAGCCGTTCCGCTCAGCCAAGGCGGTCGGGCAGCTGCTGACCGACCAAGTGGTCATCGACGACGCGCGAGCCGGCGTGCTCACGCTCTCCCTGGCCTCACAAGACGCCGAGCAGGCCCAGACGATCTTGGACGTGATCGCGACCACGGTCGAATCGGCGTCCAACCGGCAGCTGGAGCAAGGCAAGCAGGAGATGCCCGGAATCGAGCTGACCGGACGCAAGGAAGACGGCATTCTCCGCTTCTCGTGGATCAACCCGATTCCCATCGAGGACGAGCGGCTCTTTCACGCCAGCTTGACGTTCGGTGGGGCCGTCGCGGTGATCCTCGTGCTCTTCGCGCTGATCTCCAGTCGACTCGGTCGCTCCAAGGGCTTCCTGGAGGATGACGAAGACGACCCGTACCTCGGGCGCAGCTCCAACGTGGACGAGCGGCCCAGCCTTCGCCCGCTGACCGCGTGATCCCGTGCGCCCGGCGGCGGAGCGATCACCGGCTGCTCCGGGAGACGTTCCGTCAGCGGCGGGTTCCGGTTGCTCCAACATCCTCCGGGGCAGGACCGATGGTCCGGGGGATCCTTCAGGAAGGTCGGCGGTATCGACATGCAGGCAGCACCCGATCGTCACGAGAAACTGCGGGATGAGCTGCAGACGCTCTTCCAGAGCGCTAAGCTCCCGAGCAGCCCGGCGATCGCCAAGAAGATCCTCGGTCTCATCGACGATCCCTACTCGACCGCTCAGCAGTTCGCCCAGCTGATCGAAGCGGATCCCGCACTCGCGGCGCGTCTGCTCAAGATGGCCAATTCCGCACGCTACGCGCAGCGGCAGAAGGTGACGACGATCCAGCGGTCGGTGACCGTCATCGGCCTCGGGCAGCTTCGCGTCGTCGCGCTGGGATTCGAGCTGGTCAGCCACCTCGACCGCCTCGGCGCCGCGTCCTTCTGTCTGCGCACGTTCTGGCAGCAGGCGGTGTTCCGCGCGTCGTTGGCCCGTGAGGTCGCCCTCAAGGTGGTGCCCTCGCTTGCGGAGGAGGCATTCCTGGTCGGGCTGCTCCAGGATTGCGGCGTCCTGCCGCTCGTGCAGGCCCTGGGCCGGGACTACGCGGAGTGCTTCCGCCACGAGCACACCCGACCCGCCGCGTTCTACGCGGCGGAGCGGAAGCACTTCCCGTACACGCATGTCGACGCCATTGCCGCTCTGGCCTCCATGTGGCAGCTGCCGGAGACCATCGCGACTCCGCTCGCGACCCATCACAAACGCGTTCGTCTCGGCGCTCGGTCTCCCGAAGAAGCGAAGCTCTGCGGCGTGAGCTATCTCGTCGGCTCCTGCGGCTTCGATGGCGATCGGGACGACGTGCCGATCGAACCATCCGTCCTTGCGTACTTGCGCGAGGACCTGCACCTCGATGAGAAGGCCTTGCGCGAGTGCCTGGCGACCTCCCGGGAGTCGTACTCGCAGCTCTCTCAGATGGTCCAGGAGGACCTGTCTGACGATCTGGACGTCACCGAGCTGCTGGTCGTCGCCAACCGACATCTGCAGCGGCAGGCTGCGGAGAGCGAGGATCGGATCCGAGCGGTCGAGGCAGACCGCGATCAGGTCCTGGACGAGCAGGTCACGCTGCGCAGCGCGCTCGGTCAGTACCGTGAGCAGGCCGCCCGGGACCCGCTCACCGGGCTGCTGAACCGCCGCGCGGTGCTGGACGCAGCAGCCGCGTGCATTCATCGGGTTCACGAGAACCAGAGCACGGTGACGGTGATGTTCCTGGACGTGGACAACTTCAAGACGATCAACGACACGTTCGGCCATCACGCGGGAGACGAGGTGCTCAAGGCCGTCGCCCTGGCGGTCGGCAGCGCGGTGGGAGCGATCGGCATCGCGGGCCGCTACGGCGGCGAGGAGTTCATCGCCATCGTTCCCGACCTGTCGGAAGAGGACGCGCGGGAGCACGCCGAGAGGCTTCTGGCGGCCATTCGCGCCGCCCAGCCGGAAGGGGTGCGGCTTCCCGGACCGATCACCGCGAGTCTTGGCGCCGTGTGGTGTCGACTGCACGCGGCGCCCGCCGCGCGGTCGCTGATCTCGGAGGCGGACAAGCTGATGTACGTCGCGAAGCGGGGCGGCAAGGACCACTGCTGCTTCCGCGCGATTTCCGTCGCGGGATTGGAGCCGATCGGCGACGAACAACGGCCTTCCGCTTCGTCCAGGGACGAGCGACCGCCCGGTTCGGAGCGTCGGACCACCGTACCCGAAGATCTGCGCCACGCGGCGGTTCGGCTGCAGGAACGGGAGCAGTCGACGAGCGGCAGGCCGCCAAACGGTCAGCAGTGGCTGCTCGTGCCGTGCGCGCTTCGATGCCTCAACAGCTTCTCCAACGAGATGTGCGTCGAGCAGGCGCTGGTCTGGTCGATCTCCGCCGAGGGTCTCGGTCTCGTGATGCACCGTCCGCTCGTGCGCGGGGACGTCGTCGAGATCGCGATCGAGTTGGGCGGGCGCAAGCTCTATCTCGCCGGTCTGGTGACCGACTGCCGCACGGCCGACGGGACCGCGCACGACATCGTGATCCAGCAATTCCAGCGCTCCGATCGGCCGATCCTGACCGCGAGCGATCAGGCGATCACGGCCGAGCTCGAGCGGGCGCATGGGTTGATCGACGCACACGGCGGGGTCCGATAGTCCGTTCGGAGCCCCTCGAGGGCCGTGATTCGTCATCGTCGTCAGCCCGCAGCGAGAATGCGGGCGAGACCGGTGCAACTTCTTCGGCCGCCTTGGGCGCCCTGCGCTCACCGTCACCGCTCGTCTTGCCGATGATCGACGAACGTCTCGTTCCGCAAGCGTCCCGGAAGGGGCCAGACATCGTCGCATGACCGAATCCACCGACAAGATGACTGCGCTGCGATCCGAGCTGGCTCAGCTCTTCGAGCGGGCGAAGCTCCCGAGCAGTCCGGGCGTCGCGGCTCAGATCATCAAGCTCATCGGAGACCCCAACTCGTCGGGGGACCAGTTCGCCCGGCTGATCGAGGCGGATCCCGCGCTTGCGGCACGACTGCTCAAGATGGCCAACGCCTCGGTCTACGGCCAGCGGTGCGCGGTGACCACGATCCAGCGGGCGATCACGGTGATCGGGCTGCGCCAACTCCGGTTGACGGTGCTGGGCTTCGAGCTGGTCGGCCATCTGGATCGCCTTGGTCCCTGCGCCTTCGATCTGACCGGGTTCTGGCAACAGTCCGTGCTGCGCGGCTGTCTGGCTCGGGAAGTCGCTCGCGTCTGCGCCCGAGGTCGCCGACGAGGCCTTTCTGATCGGTCTCCTCCAGGACTGCGGGATCCCCGTGCTCGTTCAGCTCATCGGGGAGACCTACGCCAGTCTGTACCGGGGCGCCGATCTGTCTCCGGCGAGCTTCTACGCGGCCGAGCGGAAGAGCTTTCGTTTCAATCACGTCGATGCCATCACGGCCCTCTGCGAGCTGTGGCACCTGCCCGAAGAGATCAGCGCACCGCTGTCGGCGCACCACCGGCGCAGCCGAATCGGCACCCGTCGGAAGGAGTCCGAGGTGCTCGACGCGATCAGCTACTTCATCGGATCGCTGAGTCTGTCGGGCGAGCAGACCAAGATTCCGGAGCATCACTCGCTGTTGGCATTCGCCCGCGAGGAGCTGCTGCTCACCGATCGGCAGATCGAGGAGTGCTTCCTCAACAGCGTCGCTGCCTACCACAGCCGGGCGGAACTGTTCGAGCTTCCGCTGTCGAAGGATCGGGACATCACCGATCTGATGGCGGACGCCAACCGTCAGCTGCGCCAGGAAGCCGAGCGTGCGGAAGAGCGGGTGCGGCAGGTCGAAGCCGAGCGGGACGAGGTCCTGGGTGAGCAGTTGACGCTGCGCAAGGCCCTTGGTCAGTACCGCGAGCAGGCGGCCCAGGATCCCTTGACCGGCTTGCTCAACCGGCGGGCTCTCCTTGATGCGGCCGGAGCGATGCTCGAGGAGCAGCACGGCGCGGCTGGCGCGCTCGGCGTGATGTTCTTCGACATCGACGACTTCAAGCTGATCAACGATCGACTGGGCCACTC
This sequence comes from uncultured Planctomycetota bacterium, assembly GCA_963697235.1. Lineage (GTDB taxonomy): Bacteria > Planctomycetota > Phycisphaerae > Phycisphaerales > SM1A02 > CAVONJ01. The sequence continues at coordinate 398,566 of CAVONJ010000006.1, read as the reverse complement.
GGTCGGCGACGAAGTCTTGCGCCGGGTGTCCGCCGCGCTGCAGGAGACGTTGCCGGAGGGGTCAGCGGTCGGTCGCTACGGCGGTGAGGAGTTCATCGCCGTTCTGTCCGGCGTCGACGAAGTCCAGATCCGTCGGCAGGCGGTGCGCGTCCTGAACGCGATTCGCCAGATCGAGTTCTCGAGCGTGGGCATTCCGGGCGCATCACCTGCAGCCTGGGTGTGCTCTGGAGCCAGGTCTCCACCGCGCAGTCCGCTCAGGAGCTCTTCGATCTCGCCGACGAGCTCATGTACGTGGCCAAGCGCGCCGGCAAGGATCGGGCGTGCCTGCGCTCGATGGCGCAGCCCGAGACCGTACACACGATCGTTGCCAGCGAGGGTGTGCGCCCCGCCACGATCGATCCGAATTCCGGCGATCGGCGGGAGCCGGCACCGGTGACGATCGAGCAACTGCAGCGCCTGGCCATTGCGCTCGAGAAGCAGTCGAGTGCTCGGTTTGCCAGCGTCCGGAAGCAGGAGCGCAAGCCGCTGGCCACGCCGTGCATGATGCGCTATCTCGATGCATCCACCGGTCAGCTCCAGAGCGCCGACGCCTGGGTGCGGAGCATCTCCACGGGCGGCATCGGGCTGCTGAGCGGTGATCCGCTTCAGCGGGGGGATCTGGTCGAGATCTACCTCGAGCTGAACGGCGAGGCGCAGTACCTCGCCGGGCTGGTCGCATTCTGCCGCGTAGTGGAGGACCGAGTGCACGAACTCGGCGTGCAGATCTTCGATCTGGCCCACACGCCGATTCTCTCGGGAGACCTCGACCGAGCCCTCGAGGAACTCGACTGGGCGGCTCGGGCCGCCCGGAAGCGCGGCCAACGCCCGGGTGGCGATGGACTTCGTCTCACCGGCTGATCGCGGCGCCCTGCCGGCCCGGGCTCGCGCGGTGCGAGCAGCCCGTCACGGGTGCGACGACAAGTCGATCAGGCGCTCGATGGCCGCCGAGACGAGCTCTTCGGCGCGCCCTCGCCGACGAGATCAAGCCGCTGCCTCTCCGGGATCTCGTCCGGCTCTTCGAACGTCAACCGGGCCGCTCGGAAGACCGCGAGGTCCGCGTCGGAGACTTCCTGCTCGTTCTTCGCCCGTGCCCGCAGACGGCGCTCAGTCAGGGCCTCGTCGGCTCGCAAGAAGACCAGCAGCGACGGCGTACCGAGCGCCGTGGCGAGCGACACGAAGCGATCACGCCACGCCTGGCGTGCGAACGTGGCATCGACGATCACGGAGCGGCCGCGCTCGAGCCAGCCCTGCGCTTCGTCGCGCAGCGCGTCGTATGTCCGCTGCGTGAAGTTCGGCGAATAGATCCCCTGATCTTGGCCCTTCGCAGCGCGATCGAGCGGATCCAGGCCGGCCAGCCGCTTCCGAATCACATCGCTGCGAAGGACGACGGCTTCAAAGGGCTTGGCCAGATGGCGGGCCGCCCAACTCTTACCACTGCCGGGCAGACCGCACATCACGATCAACACCGGCGGCAGGGTGTAGGACGCGGCCAGGTGGAGCAGGTCCAAGGCCTGGCGGTGGAGCGCGGTGCGCTCCGGAGCAGGACGGGCTCGATCGGCCGCCTCGAGCAGCGCAACCTTGCGCGCACGGCGGCGAAGTGCGACTTGTAGAAGCCCAGAAGCTGGAGCAGATCTGGGTCGCGTGTGATCTCCGCGTAGCGCTGGGCGAGGTAGTGCGAATCCTCGATAGCCGCGCCGGTCGAGATCCATGGCGAGGAATGCGATCTCGGAGGCGACGTCCTGACAGCGAAAGGCACGGGAGAACTCGATGCAGTCGTAGATGATCACCTGTCGCTGGGGACCGAAGACGCAGATGTTGCCGCAATGCAAATCGCCGTGTCCCTCCCGGATTCGTCCCGCCGCCACCCGGGCTTCGAGCAGCGCCGCCCGATCGAGCACGAAACGCTGTGCCCACTCCACGAGGTGTTCGAGCAGGGCAGGCGAGGGGGCCGTCGTGTCGCCGGCCCGAGCCCTGGAAGCAGCCGTGAGCGCCGCGACCTCCTGCAGATTGTCCAGCACCTTCTTCTGCACGGCGTCCAGAGCGCCGAACGGATCGACGTCCGGGCCGGTGGCTGCCCGCGCATGAAAGAGGTGGAGCACGTCGACGATGTCGTTGAGCAGCCGATTGTCGATCTCGCCCCGGGTCAGCTGCGTCTCCAGCATCGATTCTTCGGGGAGTCTCACCATCTCGACCGCATACTCGATTGGGTCACCCGGCCCTCCGATCTGCACGTGTCGGTCCGCGCTTCGGCCGATGGTCACGACCCCCAGGTAGATGTCCGCGGCGAGCCGACGATTCAGGCGGACCTCCTCCTCGCAGAAGTGCTTCCGCCGGGCGAGCGTGGAGTAGTCGAGGAAGTTCAGGCGGATCGGCTTCTTGATCTTGTAGACCCGATCTCCCGCGAAAAAGAGCAGGGAGATGTGCGTCTGCCGAAATTCGATCCGCTCAACCGGATGGGGATACGCCTGGGGACGAGACAGCGCTTCGATCAGTTCGCCGGTCTTCATGAAGAGTCGGCGCCCGGCCGGCCTGCAGGCGCACATCGGCGGCGCACTGCCACGCCCGTGAGGGAGAGCGGGGCGTGCTTCCCATGGCCAGCAGGGCCACCTCTCCAACGGGAAGGGGTGACGGACCGCGCCGCGTCGCTCACTTCGGAAAGACGCGGAGTACGTCCAGCGCCGTGACCATGCCGATGGGGTGATTGCCCTCGTCCACGACGACCACACGGTGCACGCCGTTGCCCGCCATCTTGTGGGCCGCGTCCGAGACGGGCTGGCCGGGAACGGCGGAGATCACGTCGGTGCTCATGAACTCTTCGACTGTTCCGAGGCTGGAGAGGTCGAAATCGGTTCCCGTGGCGAGGCCCTCCGCCATCTGCTCGAATGAGGTGCCAGGACGCGATCCCAGGGGCCCTTCGAGGAGCCGATGGAGGAGATCGGTCTTGGAAACGATCCCGATGAGCCGGTCCTGGCCATCGACGACGGGCACGCCCGAGATCTCATTGGAATCGAGAATCCTCGCCAGCTCACGGACGCTGTCCCCCGCCCCGATCGAGATCGGATTGTGGCTCATGACGTCCTTGACGCACAGTCGCTTGCTTCCGGTGACGGTCATCGCGGTTTCCTTCCTGCGTGCTCGGGGGGCAGCGATTCTACCTCATTCATTGTCGCCCGCTCCGCTCCCGGCGGGAACGGGGAATCCACCCCGTTCCTCGCCGCGGACGCAACTCCTCCCCGGTGGCAGGTTGTCCACAGACGGCGCGCGGGGAGAGCGGGCTCGATCGCGGACCAGAGCCGCAGCTGAGGCGGAGGTATCATCGCTGGGTCATGGCATCAGCCTCTTCCACGGCATCCGTTGGGGCGGGACTGCTGGCCCGCGTCGTGTTCACCGGCAAGCTGGCGTCCATGAGTCGCCGCGAGGCGTGGGAGGTCGTGCGCCGGACGGGTGGACAGCCGAGCACGTCGGTCTCCCGGCGCACGTCGCTGCTCGTAGTCGGTATGGGGGGCTGGCCGGTGCTCGCCGACGGTTCGGTCAGCCGCAGCCTGCGCCGCGCGGAGGAGCTGAACGCCAGCGGATCGCACATCCGCATCGTCTCCGAGGAGGTCTTCCTCGAGATGGCGGGTCTGCAGCAGCGTCCGGCAACGGAGGCGAAGAGCTTCTCGTTCGATCAGGTCTGTGAACTGCTCGCCCTTGCACCTGGAACGCTTCGGCGATGGGAGCATCTTGGACTGATCCGCTCGCACGGCGATCGCTACGACTTCCAGGACTTGGTCTCGCTTCGCACGATCGTCGAACTGATCGGCCACGGGATCAAGCCGAAGGTCATCGCCGCCACCATCCGGGGGTTGAGCCGGGTGCTGCCCGGTACCGACCGGCCACTGGCGCAGCTCAAGATCGTCGAAGACGCCGGCCTGCTCCTCGCCGAACGGGGCGAGACGCTCGTGTCGCCCGATGGTCAGCTCGTGCTCAACTTCGGTTGTGCCGCCGCGCTCGATGCCCTGGACCCTCCGGAGAGCGCGCTCGCCTTGCCCCGCGAGCAAGATCACTGGTCGGCGGACGAGTGGCTCGAGTACGGGCACGCGAAGGAAGAGAACGGAGCATTCGACGAAGCCGCGGATGGGTATCGCTGCGCCTTGCGTCTGCGCCCGCACTTTCCCGAGGCGCACTTCAATCTCGCCAACGTCCTGCGCGAGAGCGGACGCCTCGAGGCCGCGGAAGAGCACTTGCAGATGGCGGTCGCTCAGGATCCTTCTCTCGCGGTCGCGTGGTACAACCTCGCGGATGTTCAGCAGGAGCTCGACCGTCTGCCCGCAGCGCTGGACAGTCTGCGGACTGCACTCGCTCTTGCTCCCGACTACGCCGATGCGCATTACAACCTGGCGCTGTGCTGCACCGAGGCAGGCTTGCGGGGCGAGGCGCGTACGCACTGGGAAGCCTATCTCCGCCTCGACCGGCAGAGCCCGTGGGCGGAGACGGCGATGATGCACCTCGAAGAATTCGATGCCGAAGCGCACCTGACCGGTTGAAGGCGAGTGCGACGGATCGCGTCTGATCGGCACCGGCGCGAGATCGATGCAGCGATGCAGTGCTGCGAAAGCCCGCTGCCGGGTGCAAGCACGGGGCAGCGGGTGGAGGAAAGGGGTTGAAGGCCTGATCGAGCTGGTCAGCTCGAACTCCCGGACGACTGACGGGTGGATGCCCGACCGTCCCGATGATAGGCGCGGCCGGAGCCGGTTGCTCGGTGGGTTTCCGGACGTGGATGCGCCCTCGATGCAGAGAGCAGCCGGGGCGCGCCACCCGTCTCCATGGAGCCAGGACGGATGGCACGCTGGAACCGCGAAGCAGCCGCCCCCCCGAGAATTGGAGTCAAGTCCGGCGCCGGGCCCTCCGATAGCGTTGTGAAGGAAGCGCAGGTTCCCGCCCTGGTAATCCAGGTGCGCTCTCGCAGGCGAGGATCGAGCCAAAGGAGGCGCGACGGTGGAAACGAAGACCATTCTGGTGGCCGAGGACGATGCGAGCTTCCGCGAGACGCTGGGCAAGTTCCTGCACCAGCACGGATTCGCCGTGCTCTGTGTCGAGGACGGCTACCAGGCGCTCGAATTCGCGGTGAAGGACTGCCCCGACCTCCTCGTGCTGGACGTGCACATGCCGGCCGGCGACGGCTTCAGCGTGCACGAGCGCGTTCGGAAGCACCCGGAGCTGGCACTGACCCCCGTGATCTACATGACGCACGACCCGTCGCGCAAGGTGGAGCTCGAAGCGAAGGAGCACAACGCCTTTGCGCTCATGCACAAGCCCTTCTCACTCCACGAGCTGCTGGGCAACATCCACGCCGCATTGCGAAGCGAGAGCGCCGACGCCGCGTAGGCGCAGTCCAGCGCGGCGAGCCGCGTGGCGGAAGACTGCGTCGATCGTTGGCAACGCCAACGGAATCCACACCAGCGCCCCGCCCTATCCCTTGATCACGCCGATCGGCCGCAGGCGGGCGACCTTCCTGCGACAGCCCGGCGCGGTGCACGACGTCGACGACCAGGTCGACGTCCTTGTAGGCGGCCGGCTGCTCCTCGGCGAGCCCCTTCCAGCTGCGGCACCGGGCGATCGACGCCGTGCTCGGCCAGCTCGCTGGTCGATGCGGCGGCCCTGGGCGTGCTTGACGGCGGCGGTGCGGCTCATCGCCCGGCCGGCGCCGTGGCAGGTGGTGCCGAAGGTCTGCTCCATGCTCCCCGGCTGCCCGACCAGCACCCAGCTCGCCCGGCCCATGTCGCCGGGGATGATCACCGGCTGGCCGATCGCGCGGTAGCGGCGGGGCACTTCGGGGTGCCCGGCGGGAAACGCCCGCGTCGCGCCCTTGCGGTGGACGCAGACCGTCTTCGCGGCTGGCCGTCGACCGCGTGCTCCTCGATCTTGGCGATGTTGTGGGCCACGTCGTAGACCAGGTTCATGCCGCAGCGACTCCCAGGTGCGGCCGAAGAACTCGGCGAAGACCTCGCGCGTCTGCCACATCAGCAGCTGCCGGTTGCACCAGGCGAAGTTGGCCGCGGCGCGCATCGCGCCGAGGTAGCTGCTGCCCCTCGGGGCTGTCGACCGGGGCGCAGGCCAGCTGCCGGTCGGGCAGCTCGATGCCGTACTTCGCCGGCACGTCGCGCAGCGTCCGCAGCGCGTCGTCGCAGACCTGGTAGCCCAGCCCGCGCGAGCCGGAGTGGATCATCACGCAGACCTGTCCTCGGCTCGAGGCCCATCGCCGCGGCGGCCTCGCTCGTCGAAGATCTCGTCGACGACCTGCACCTCGAGGAAGTGGTTGCCCGAGCCGAGCGTGCCGCACTGGTCGGCGCCGCGCTCGAGGGCGCGGTCGCTGACGCACGTCCGGGCTCGGCGCCGTCGAGGCAGCCGCCGGCCTCGGTGTGCTCGAGGTCGCCGGTCGGTGGCCAGCCCGCGGCTGCGCAGGAAGCGCGACGCCCTCGGCCATCAGGTCGGCGCAGCTCGCTCGCGGTCGAAGCGGTACGGCCCGCCCTGCCCGACGCCGGCGGGAATCGTTGCGGACAGAGCTGCTCGATCAGCGGCTCGAGCTGCGGCTCGCACGTCGTCGATCGGTGAGGTTGGTGCGCACCAGCCGCACGCCGCAGTTGATGTCGTAGCCGACGCCGCCGGGCGAGATCACGCCGCCCTCGGCCGGGATCGGTGGCGCAGACGCCGCCGATGCAGAAGCCGTAGCCCCAGTGGATGTCGGGCATGGCCAGGCTGGCCGTCTGGATGCCGGGCAGGAAGGCGACGTTGGCCACCTGCTCCGGCGCCTGGTCGCTGCGGATCTGCTCGATCAGCCGCTCGTCGGCGAAGATCAGCCCGTCGACCCGCATGCCCGGCTTGTAGCTCTTGGGAATCCGCCAGCAGCAGTCGTCGACCCGCTCCAGCGGTCCGTTGAACTCGATCTGAGGCATGTGGAACCTCCTCGAGACACCGGTTTGGTCGTGAGCGATCGGGACCGATCGGGACCGCTCAGATGTCCACGATCACCACGCCTTCCCAGCCCTGATCCACCTCGCGCACATCCAGGCCATGGTAGGTGATCGCCTTGACTTCGTGATCAAGCTGGTGACGCGCCGGATCGTACGGTTCTCCCCGCCCGGTGGCGCTGAGTCCCCGCCCGCTCAGCGCGACGGTGAAGTCAACCAGCAGCACGTGCCGCGTCTCGAAGACGTATAGCAACTCCGCGAGCCAGTCGAAGAGGAGCAGCGCCGGGTCGTCGCCCTCGACCGTGAAGTGGATCTCGTTTACCGGCCGGACGTCCGCGAGATTCTCGACGATCAGCGAGAAGAGACCGCGACCGGCGTCTGCGAAGAGCGCGCTCAGCGTGTCGGCCCGGATCCGGATCCCGACGTCCGCGGTGTGATCGAAGGTCTCGTACATGAGAGCACGCTGCCGGCCCGTTCGGTCGCTGATCGCCTCCGACGGGGGCATCGAGCGAGCCGCTGACCGCGGGAATCCGCCGTGTTTCGCCTCGCTTCTTGATCGGCCGCAAAGGAGCCGGCGAGAGGCTCCGCGATCTTACCGTTTGGTATGCTGTCAGCCCGAGTCCGCCCGGGTGATCTAGACCACTCCGGCCGGCCGACCCGGAGGATCGTTTCATGCGCTGGAAGGGACGACGGCAGAGTACGAACATCGAAGATCGCCGATCCATGGGTCCGCGCATGGCGGTCGGTGGCGGCGCCGGGGTGCTGATCCTGGCGCTGCTCGTCTACCTGCTCGGCGGCAACCCCATGGCGGTGCTTCAGAATCTCCCGGCAACGTCGACCTCGACCTCGACCTCCGGCGGGGGAGACGCCGCCGACGCGCCACAGGATGAGCTGTCCCAGTTCGTCGGGGTCGTGCTCGCGGATACCGAAGAGGTGTGGTCGGCGCTCCTTCGCGAAAATGGCAAGGCCTACCGCGAGCCGACGCTCGTGCTCTTCAGCGGCCAGGTGCGCTCGGCGTGTGGCTTCGCCAGCGCCGCCTCCGGGCCCTTCTACTGCCCGGCCGACGAGAAGGTGTACATCGACCTGTCCTTCTATGAGGAACTCAGCCGACGCTTCGGGGCGCCTGGGGACTTCGCCCAGGCGTACGTGATCGCCCATGAGATCGGCCATCACGTTCAGAAGATCCTGGGCATCTCCGATCAGGTCCAGGCGATGCGCGGCCGGGTGAGCGAGGCGGAATACAACGACCTGTCGGTGCGGATGGAGCTCCAGGCGGATTTCTTCGCCGGCGTCTGGGCCCATCATGCCCAGCAGACGTGGAACGTGCTCGAAACCGGTGACGTCGAAGAAGCGCTGCGCGCCGCCTCGGCGATCGGTGACGACCGCATCCAGATGCAGTCGCAAGGGTACGTGGTGCCCGATTCGTTCACCCACGGCACGTCCGAACAGCGGGCGCGCTGGTTCTTGCGCGGACTGGAGAGCGGGGATATGTCGCAGGGGGATACGTTCGGGGCTTCGAAGTTGTAGCGTTGGCGAGACCTTGGCATGAGCACCATCGGAGAAGAACACATTCCCGCCATCGCTCGTGGCACCATCGCCTCGCTCGTCGTGATCACGTCCGTCGCTCTCCCCGTCGCGGCGGCGGACGGTGATGGCTGTCCGGTGGACGTGAGCCCGTACGCTCGGTTCCAGCCGATCGACTGGGAGAGGGGCCTGCCGGCGCCACAGGTCAATTTGCTCGAGGACGGCGGCGCGGTGGACGGGACTCGCCGAGCTTGGCTGGACGATCCGGAGTCCACGCTGCCGACCCGCCTGGATTTCTCCCTGGGGTTCATGAGTGAGGACGCCCCGGCGCGGGAGCACCGGGGGCGGCGCCGTCCGACCAGAGCGCTGGGGAACTCGCCAAGAAGGCGCAGAATCCGGTGGCCGATCTGATCAGCTTGCCGTTTCAGAACAACACCGGCTTCAACTACGGGTCGGACAACGGCACTCAGAACGTGCTGAACATCCAGCCGGTCCTTCCCTTCTCGCTCAACGACGACTGGAACGTCATCACCCGAACGATCGTGCCCCTCATCTATCAGCCCGAGATCGCGCCGGGCGTCGGCGACGTCTTTGGTCTGGGCGACATCCAGTTCACGGCGTTCTTCTCGCCAAAGAAGCCCGTGGGCGGATGGATCGTGGGCGCGGGGCCCGTCTTCCAGTTCCCCACCTCGACGGACGAGAGCCTTGGAGCCCGCAAGTGGACGGCCGGTCCCTCGGTCGTCGCACTTCGCATCGAAGGACCGTGGGTGGCGGGGGCGCTCGTCCAGAACGTCTGGTCATTCGCCGGCTCCGGCCGCAACGACGTCAACGCGATGCTGGTTCAGCCGTTCGTCAACTACAACATGGAAGACGGCTGGTATCTCACCAGCGCTCCGATCATCACCGCCAACTGGAAGGCGGACAGCGACAACAAGTGGCTCGTACCGCTCGGCGGCGGCGCCGGGAGGGTGTTCAGGATCGGGAAGCAGCCGGTGAACTGCTCGCTGCAGGCGTACTGGAACGTCGTCAACCCCGATGTCGGGCCGGAGTGGACGCTCCGGCTCCAGGTCCAGTTGCTGTTCCCGAAGTGACCCATCGGCGGCGGGCGCCTGTTGACGACCGGGTACCCTCACCTGGCTCGCTTCGCTCGCCGTCCTCTCCCGGGGGGAGAGGATTGCGGAGCGTTCTCACCACGGGCGTCCGTACGACGTCAGCGTCTTCATGTAGTTGACCCGTTCGAAGGCGCCGGGCTCCGGGCAGTGCTCCTGGCTCATGCTGCCCTTCATCTGTTCGACCGATTCGTACTCGCGTTCCTCCATCCAGGTTCGGAGGCCCTCGAGCAACGTGGTCAGGTGCCCCGGCCCGTTCTGGTAGAGCGCCGGAGGCGGTCATCGTGACGTCCGCGCCGACCAGCAGCAGCTTGATGACCTCGTCGGGCCCGTGCACGCCGCTGGTCGCGGCGAGCGACGTCGCCAGCCGTCCTCGAAGCAGGGCGATCCACATGAGCGGCAGCCGCGACTCGACCGGCGGCTGAGCACCAGGCGGGGCACGACCTGCAGCGCGTCGAGATCGATGTCCGGATAGACGAAGCGGTTGAAGAGCACCAGGCCGTCGGCGCCGGCTTCGACGAGGCGGCGGGCCATGTTGGCAAAGGCGCTGAAGAAGGGCGCGACCTTGACCGCCAGCGGAATCGTGATCGCCGATCGCACCTCGGCGACGAGCTCGAGGTACTGCTCCTCCACCTGCGCTGCCGTGTGATCGAAGTCGGCGGCGACGACGTAGACGTTCAGCTCGAAGGCGCATCGGCGCCGGCGTCCTGGATCGCGCTCGGGCGTAGCGCATCCACCCGCCGTTCGAGACGCCGTTGAGGCTGCCGATGACCGGAATCGATACCGCGCGGCGAGCCTCCTCGAGCCGACGCAGGTACTTCTTCGGTCCCGACGTTGTAGTCGTTCAGCTCGGGAAGATACGTGAGCGACTCGGCGAACGACTCGGTGCCGAACTCGTACAGCCACGCCTGGTTGAGCTCCTCGTGCTCGATCTGCTCCTCGAAGAGTGAGGGGAACACCGCCGCTGCGGCTCCCGCATCCTCGAGCCGCCGCAGCGTGTCGATGTCTTCGGTGAGCGGGCACGCCGAGATGACGATCGGGTTTCGAGCTGCAGGCCGAGGTAGCTCGTGTTCAGATCGCGGTCATCCGGCTCGATCTCCTGTTCGGGCACGGTCCGCTCGACGCCCGCCATCTGCTCGTAGAGGTGCCAGCGCTCGTCGATGTCTCGTTGAGCGAGGTCCATCAGATGAGCGGCCCGATCCGGGTTCGCCCGCGCGAGCATGGCGTAGCGTGCTTCCTTGGCAGCGAAGTCTTGAAGGGGCGCTTCGGCTTGCGGCTGTCGACGCGCAGCGGATGGTCGCCGACGTGGGCCCGCCTCGGATCGTAGTGGTAGAGCGGCCAGTAGCCGCAGTCGACCGCCTCCTTCTGATGGTGCATGCGCGGTCGACATGTCGATGCCGTGGGCGATGCAGTGGCTGTAGGCGATGATGAGCGACGGCCCGCGGTAGGACTCCGCCTCGAGGAAGCTGCGCACGGTCTGCTGCGGATTGCCGCCCATGGCGACCTGGGCGACGTACGACGTTGCCGTAGGCCATCGCGAGCATGCCGAGGTCCTTCTTGCCGATCGGCTTCCCGCTCGAGGCGAACTTGGCGATCGCCGCCCGCGGCGTCGACTTGGAGGCCTGGCCGCCGGTGTTCGAGTAGACCTCGGTGTCGAGCACGAGGATGTTGACGTCGCGCCCGGACGCGAGCACGTGATCGAGCCCGCCGAAGCCGATGTCGTACGCCCAGCCGTCGCCGCCGACGATCCAGACGCTGCGCCGCACGAGGGCGTCCGCTACCGAGAGCAGGTCGAGGGCCTCGCGGCGACTCGTGCTTCGCCAGCGCTGCCTTGAGCCGCTCCACCCGCGCCCGCTGCTGCTCGATGGACGCTTCGTCGTTCTGAGCGGCCGACAGCAGCTCCTCGACCAGCGTCGCTCCGAGGACGGCCGGCGAAGGAGGGCAGCAGGCGCCTGGCGTACTGCGGTCTTCTGGTCGATCGCCAGGCGCATGCCGAGTCCGAACTCGGCGTTGTCCTCGAACAGCGAGTTGGACCACGCAGGGCCCGCGGCCCTGCTCGTTGCACGACCAGGGCGTCGTCGGGAGATTGCCGCCGTAGATCGAAGAGCAGCCGGTCGCGTTGGCGACGACCATCCGGTCGCCGAAGAGCTGCGTCAGCAGCTTGAGATACGGCGTCTCGCCGCAGCCGGCGCAGCGCGCCGGAGAACTCGAAGAGCGGCTGGAGGAGCTGGGAGCCGTTGATCGTGTTCGAGCTTGACCTGCCGGCGATCGATCTCGGGAAGCGACAGGAAGAACTCGAAGTGCTCGCGCTCCTGCTGAAGATGCTCGCCCTTGGGTTCCATGTTGAGCGACTTGTGACGGGCTTCCTCCTTGCTGCGGGCGGGGCAGATCTCGACGCAGATGCCGCAGCCGGTGCAGTCGTCGGGGGCGACCTGGATGGTGAGCTGCCTTGCCGGGGAAGTCCTTGCCCTTCCAGCTCCTGGACTTGAAGCCGGCCGGCGTCTCGCCATTCGGCAGCGGATCGTAGACCTTCGTGCGGATGGCGGCGTGCGGACACGCCAGCGCGCACAGGCCGCACTCGATGCAGATCTCGGGATCCCAGATCGGAATCTCCCTCGCGATGCTCCGCCTCTCGTACTTCGCGGTGCCGGTTGGGAACGTCCCGTCCACGGGCATGGCGCTGACCGGCAGCAGGTCGCCGTGCCCCGCGATCATCAGGCCGGTGACCCGCTGCACGAAGTCGGGGGCGTCGTCCGGCACGAGCGGCTCCCGGTGCACGGCCGAAGTCGCCCGCTTGGGAATCGTCACCTCTCGGAGCGATTCGACCGCCCGGTCCACCGCTTCGAGGTTCCGGTCCACCACGGTCTCGACCGCGCTTGCCGTAGGTCGCTTCGATCGACTCCTTGATGCGGGCGATCGCTTCCTCCCGCGGCAGCACGCCGGCGAGGGCGAAGAAGCACGGCTGCATCACGGTGTTGATGCGGCCGCCGAGACCAGCGTCCTTGGCGAGATGATCCGCGTCGATCACGAAGAGCCGCAATCCCTTCTCGATGATCTGCTCCTGCACCTCCACTGGCAGATGGTCCCAGACTGTGTCCGGTCCGTAGGGGCTGTTGAGCAGGAAGGTCGCGCCCGGCTCGGCTTTTTCGAGAACGTCCATGCGCGAGAGGAAGTGGAACTGGTGGCAGGCCACGAAGTTCGCGCGATCGATCAGGTACGTGGAGCGGATCGGCCGGGGACCGAAGCGCAGATGTGAGATCGTCACCGCGCCCGCCTTGCGGGAGTCGTAGACGAAGTATCCCTGCGCGTGCAGGTCGGTGTGTTCGCCGACGATCTTCACCGAGTTCTTGTTCGCGCCGACCGTGCCGTCGCTCCCCAGTCCGTAGAAGAGCGCCCGCACCTCGTCCTCGCGTTCCGTGCTGAACGAGCGATCCCAAGTCAAGCTCATTCCGGTCACGTCGTCCACGATCCCGACCGTGAAGTGGCGCCGCGGTTCAGGAGCGCCGAGCTCGCGGAAGACCGCCACGGCCATCGCGGGCGTGAACTCCTTCGACGACAGGCCGAAGCGGCCCCCGCACACGCGCGGCAGCGCATCGCCGGCGGGCCACTGCTCGGCCAGCGCGGTGAGCACGTCCTGGTAGAGCGGTTCGCCGATCGCTCCTGGCTCCTTGGTCCGATCCAGCACGGCGATGCGCCGCGTCGTGGTCGGCAGCGCGCGGATGAGGGCCTCGCCCGAGAACGGCCGGAAGAGGCGCACCTTGACCAGACCGACCTTCTCCCCCGCGGCGATCAGCGCATCGACGGCTTCCTCCGCCGCCCCGAGGCCCGATCCCGCCAGGACCAGCACCCGCTCCGCGTCCGGGTGGCCGTGATAGTCGAAGAGGTGGTAGGCGCGGCCCGCGATCACCGCGAACTCGTCCATGGCCTCCTGGACCAGTCCGGGCGCGGCGAGATAGAAGGGGTTGACCGCTTCCCGCGCCTGGAAGAAGACGTCCGGGTTCTGGGCCGAGCCGCGCAGCACCGGATGTTCCGGATCGAGCCCGCGGCGACGGTGCTCGTGCACGAGCGATTCGTCGATCATCGCCCGGATCTGTTCGGGCTCGAGCGACTGGATCTTGTTGACCTCGTGCGAGGTCCGGAACCCGTCGAAGATGTGCAGGAACGGGATTCGGGAGCGCAGCGTGGCCGCGTGTGCAATGAGAGCCAGATCGTGCGCTTCCTGAACCGAGCTCGAGAAGAGCATCGCCCAGCCCGTCGATCGGGCGGCCATCACGTCGCTGTGATCACCGAAGATCGACAGCGCGTGGGTGGCGACGGCGCGGGCCGCGATATGGAACACCGTCGAGGTCAGCTCTCCGGCGATCTTGAACATGTTGGGCACCATGAGCAGCAGGCCCTGGGAGGCGGTGAACGTGCTGGTCAGGGCGCCGCTCTGCAGCGCGCCGTGCACCGCGCCGGCGGCTCCGCCCTCGCTCTGCATCTCGATGACTTCGGGCACGGTGCCGAAGATGTTCTTGTGCCCCGCTGCGGACCACGCGTCGGCCAGCTCACCCATCGGCGAAGCCGGCGTGATCGGATAGATGGCCAGCACCTCGCTGGTCTGGTACGCGACGGCAGCGCACGCCTCGTTCCCGTCGATGGTCGTGTAGGTGCCTGTCATGCGGGCCTCCTGTGCAGACTGCAATAGCCACCGCGCTCGCAGCGAGACGCGGGCACGTCATGATGCCGCTTCGGCGGCCGCTGAACAAGGGGGCGGTTTTCCCGTTCTGCGGGGCCAGTGGAGTGGTTGCCCGAGTAGCGCGGCCGGCGAGGTCCCGAGGAGGCTGAAGCGTTGGGAGATCAGGCCCGCCGTCACTCGTCGCGCAGCTCCGCATTCGCGGCACGGATGCGTTCCTCCACCCGCCGGAAGACATCGACCACCGCGGGATCGAATTGGGTGCCGGATCCTTCGAAGATCAGCCGGGCCGCCTCTTCGTGCGACATGCCGGGCTTGTAGACCCGCTTGCTGGTCAGCGCGTCGTACACGTCTGCGACGGACACGATCCGCGCCGAGAGAGCGATGTCATCCTCGGCGAGGCCGAACGGATAGCCCCGGCCGTCCCACCGCTCATGGTGGGCGAAGGCGATCTCGGTTGCGGTGCGAAGGAACGTGTCGTCACCGTAGTGCTGCTTGATGGCCAGCAGCGTGTCGCCGCCGATCGTCGTGTGCTTCTTGATGATCGCGTACTCGTCGTCGGTGAGCTTGCCCGGCTTGCGCAGGACGGCATCCGGAATGCCCACCTTGCCCACGTCGTGCAGCGCGGCGGTCAGGGTGATCGTCCGGATCCAGTGCTCGTCGATCTCCGGCCGGTCCCGGGCCATCTCCCGGGCGATGACCTCAACGTAGCGGCAGATGCGCTCCAGGTGCTTGCCGGTCTCGTTGTCCCGCGACTCCGCCAGCTTGGCGAGGGAGAAGATGATGGCATCGCGGCTGGCGGCCTGCTCGTTGGTCCGCCGCTCGATGAGCGACTTCAGGTCGCTCCGCATCTGGTTGAAGTTTCGGGAGAGCTCGCCGATCTCGTCGCTGCGATCTTCATCCGGCGCCTCGGCGTCGAGGTCGCCGACGGCCACGGCCCGGACCGCGCCGCTCAGCCGGGCGAGGGGGCGGGTGATCCAGGTCGAGGCCATCCAGATGCAGAGAGCGATCAACAGCAGCGTCGCCCCCAGCACCGACGCGAGCCAGGCCACTTCGGCGCGAATCGGAGCCAGCGCCTCGGACGCGGAGATCTGGGCCGCGATGCTCCAGCCGGGCGAGGGGATGGGGGCGTACACGACCCATTGGGGTCCGGCCGACGAGCCCACGGTGCGCACGCCGGAGCCGCCCCCGGTCATCGCGTCTCCGAGTTGACGGCGATCAGCGTCGTCCTGCCCCTCGGTCTGCGTATAGATGCCGCTCTTCATGATCATGTTCGAATCAGGGTGGTAGACGTACTGCCCATCCCTCGTGATCACGAAGAACTCGACGTTGGACGGGAAGCTGACGCCAACGGCGCGGCGCATGGGCTCCAGGGCAATGTCCACGGTGGTCACGCCCCGGAACCGCCCATCGCGGAAGAACGGAACGGCGTAGGTGCTCATGAGGATGTTGCCGGCGCCCTCGTCGAAATAGGGGGCGGTCCACCCCGACTCGCCGCTCTCCTTCGGCCGACGATACCACTCCCACTGCGGATCGGTGTAGTCGTACGCGTCGGCCGAAATGTCGATCGACTCGATCGCGCCTTCCTGTCGGTACGCGTAGGGGCAGAAGAGCTCGCGCTCCGGCTCGAAGGCGAAGGGTGCGAAGGCGATCGCGGCGCCGAAGCAGAGCGGGTTGTCGGCAACCTTCGCCCGCAGCAGAGCGTCCAGCTGTTCAGCATTCAGCGCCGGCCCGATCTCGAGCACGCTGGCCGTCGATCGGGCGATCTGGGCGAGTTCCCGCAGCGTGCCGTCGAAGGACGCCGCGTACCGATGGGCGGATTCGACCATCCGCGCCTCGACCGCCTGACGCGCCTGACGCTGCAGGTGGGTGAGCACCCCGAGGATCATGACCGCATATACGAACATGATCGGCAGGGCGATCGCGAGCAGGAGCTTCCAGCGGATGGTCAGTCGCACGGCGGACCATGGTACGCCCTCCGAGCGCACCATCGAATCGATGTGTCAGTCGGCTCCCGCCCTTGCCCGTGCCCGTGCCCTCACTCGCACCTGTGGCGGTCCTTTCACCGCGGAGGGCCACGGAGAACCGCGGAGTGTCACAGAGGTTTGAATTAGCACGCCGCCACGCGGCCCTCGGAGACCGGAAGCAGTCTTGCCGACTCCTCACCGAGTGGTCGACCAACGGGACGCTCGGTCTCTGCCTCGACGTCTCATCTCCGCGGCCCTCCGCGGCCCTCCGTGGTGAGTGGACCACGAGGGATGACGGCAACCGCAGGGGCAAGGGCAAGGGCAAGGGCAGGGGCACGGGCACGGGCAAGGGCAAGGGGTCGTGCATGGACAGACGACGCGCATCACGCGACGGCTCGATTGCGGCGGCTGCGCCGTGGTGCTACAACCGCGGGGGTGAACAGCCCGCCGCCCCGAAATCGCAACGCGCTCCGCCCGACCGCGATCGACCCCTTTCCGAGCGCCGCCGAAGGCTGCGTGGTGATCAGCCAAGGCACCACGCGGGTGCTTTGCACCGCGAGCATCGCGGACGAAGTCCCGGCATGGCTCATCGACCGGGAGAGCGGCGAGGCGAGCCGCGGGTGGGTGACGGCGGAGTACGCCATGCTTCCCGGGTCCACGCCCCAGCGGAAGAAGCGCGGGCTGGACAGCCGGGGTACTGAGATTCAGCGGATGATCGGTCGGGCGCTGCGGGCCGCGGTTGATCTGGAGAAGATGCCCGGCCTCCTGGTCACCTGTGACTGCGACGTCCTGGTCGCCGACGGCGGGACGAGAACGGCGTCGATCACTGGAGCCTTCGTCGCGCTCGCCCGCGCACTGCGCAGCCCGGGAACGCGGCCAGCTCGCCGCCGATCCGATCCGGGGCCCCGTGGCGGCGATCAGCGCGGGCATCGTCGCGGGCGACGCCTGGCTGGATCTCGACTACGAGCTGGACGTAGCGGCGGAGGTGGACATGAACGTCGCCATGAATCACCTCGGCGAGTTCGTCGAGATCCAGGCCACGGGCGAACAGGGCACGCTCGGCCGCGGTCAGCTCGACACGCTGCTGGAGCTGGCCGGCCGGGGAATCGGCGAGCTCATGGCCCTGCAGCGGGCGGTGCTGGAGGGCGGGGGGGATGCCCCGTGCTGACGGCGGCGCTGCTCGACTCGCTCTACGAGATCCGCAATCACTTCGGCCCGAGCGCCGCGCCAGCAAGCTGGCGCTGCTGCGCCGCTGCGCCGCCTGCCGATTGACGTCCGCCGCTCGCGTGACTCGCTATCACGAGCTGCTCCTCTTCCTCGCCGCCTACCCGGACGACCGCACCGTCGCGGCGGCGGTCGATGACGAGCTGCAGCGGGTGGCGGGAGCCGCGGCGGCGCTCGACCTCAAGAACAGCGGCATCGCGAACACCCTCGTCGAGTGCAGCTTCGCCTTCGACACGCTGCGCTGGCTCGTCCGGCGCTTTCCGGATCGGATCGATCTGGTTTGGCGTCGCGGAAGCGCCGGCACCGCGCTCGAAGAGCTCCTTCCCGCGCTCCTCTCCAGCGTGGAACGGGACGCGCTGCACCGCGAGGGACAGAACACGCAGACGTGGTTCCGTCATGCCCGCGGCGACGCTGCCGGGAGTGATCTCGCCTGGCTCCTCGAGCACCTTCCCCGGCTGGGCTGTTCGCCGCCGGCCCTCGACTACGTCTTCGAATCGTTGCGACTGCTCGTGCGCTGGTCGCTCGATGCGCCGGGCGTTTCGACGACGTCTGCCCGCTTTCCCCCGCGGCCGCTCCATGGGCAGCGCGGGCCGCTGCGCCGCCGCGTCGATCTGCGGCGCGAGCTGCGCCGATCGCTGCCGCCGAGCCCGCCGTTGAAGGGATCGGCGGCAATGGCCATGATCGAATCGGCGCAGGCGGCCTGCTTCGCGCGGCGCCGTGAGAGCGATCCGCTCGTCTTCGCCAATCCCGAAGAGGTGACGTTGCTGCGGCTGGACCGAGGCGTCGACGTCGCCCTCTTCGGCATGAGGCCGGAACGGCGCCTGCCCATCGAGAGCTTCTTCGGTTACGTCATTGCCCGCAACCGGGTGCCGGTCGGATACGGCGGCGGCTGGGTGTTCGACCGACGGGCGGAGATCGGGGTGAACATCTTCGACGCCTTTCGCGGAGGAGAATCGGCGCTGCTCTTCGCCCAGGTTCTACGCGTCTACCACCGGCAGTACGGCGTTCGCCATTTCCTGGTCGACCCGTACCAGTTCGGGGCGGGGAACGCCGAAGGCATCCGCTCGGGCGCGTTCTGGTTCTACTACCGGCTGGGGTTTCGTCCGAGCGACGGGGAGCTGGCCGAGGAAGCGGCGGCCGAGTTCGCGCGGATCAGCGCCGATCGCACCCTGCGAACGCCGGCCCGCCTGCTGCGACGGCTGACCCGCAGCAAGCTCGTCTGGCGCCTCGACCGGAAGAAGGATCAGCCGCTCGATCTGAGCAGGCTCGGATTGGCCATCACCCGCGCGATCGGCGAGCGGTTCGATGGAGATCGGGAGCGGGCCGAGCGCTCGGCGCAGCGCCGCGTGTCGAAGCTTCTCGCACCCGGCGATCGGCGCCGATGGTCTCCCTCCGAACGGCAGGCGTTCGATCGACTCAGTCTCCTCGCGGCGTTGCTGCCCGGGCTCGAGGACCTTTCGCCCACGAACCGCCGAACGCTGGTCGCCTTGATGCGGGCCAAGGGAGCACCGCGCGAGCAGCGCTATGTCGAGCTCGTGCAGGGACACGAGGCCTTCCGCGCAAGCCTGGCCCGGCTGGCGGCGTCGGTCGGAGACGTCTGACGTCCGCGGAGCCTGCGCCGCCCCCGCGCTGACCGTTCAGCCGCCGAGCGCGATGCAGAGACTCACCATCAGGGCGCCGACGATGACCATGGAGATCCCCATCACCCAGGGGCGGCGTCCAGCGGCAAGGGCAAGCTGGTAGCCGGCGATGAACAGCAGCACCGTGGCGACGCCGTTGGACAGGCGCAGGGCCAGGAGGACATTCGACGTGAGCAGGAATGGAATCACCAACGGGAACGTCGAGAAGAACACGAGAAGGCACACCGCGACAGCGCCCCAGCGGTCCTTGGCGGTCAGATGCGCAGATGCCGGCGGTTCAGGCTGGGCAATGAGGCGTTGGCGAATCGATTCCAGCTCACTCGGTTGCATGGTGGATGCGATCACCGACGGCATGGCGTCAGCGATCAGCTGTTGTCCCGTCTGCGGATCGGTCTCGTACACGGCGCGCAGAGTTCTGATCCCTCTGCCCTGCTCCGCCAGCTGGCCCATCAGGTAGAACATGGCATCGATCACACCCCAGGCCAGGTTGCACCCAATCGCCCCCAGCAGCATCGTCTTGACTTCGGCCTGGCCGGCCTCGGCCACGCTGAGTGAGCAGGTGAAGGTCAGGGCCATGATCAGTCCGAACAGAATCTCGGACGCCCGGTCGATCGGGTCCAGGACGCGCGTTCGGGACTTGGCCACCTGATCAGACATGGGATCGCAGAATCGGCCCGGTCGGACGTGCGGCCCTTCCTGGGGAGAAGCTCTCGTTGCCCGTGCCCCTGCCCTCCCGACGAAGGCTAATAACCACGGAGGGCCACGGAGAACGACGGAGGACCACGGAGCGGAGAGACTCGGGTTGAGAACCGACCCGACCGCATGAGCATCATCGCGATGCCCAGCCCGTTCGCTGCCAACCGGTTCCAACGTCCGACGATGACCTCACATGACGACGACAGCGCCGCCCCCATCACCCTCTGATCCTTCACTCCGCGGCCCTCCGCGGCACTCCGCGGTGAGTGTTCGTTCCTCCCCTTGCCCGTGCCCTTGCCCCTGCCCTTGCCCTGATCAGCGCGGTCGAACACGCGCGAGCGCGCTGATCATCGACCAGTCTGGGCGAGCGGCTGGCCCACGGCCGGTCCTTCATTGCGCACCCCGTGGCGCGCCCGGCGGTCACCCAGACGAACCGCGAAGGCGGGAAGGATGTTCAGCCACACCAGCGTGCGCGAGGAGTCATGCCGGCGCGGAAGCGTTCGGGAGATTGCCTGGACGCGGCTGAGCTGGCGCCGGGCCCGGTGGCTGATCAGCGGCGCCTTGATCGCTGCAATACCCGCGTATTCGAAATACGTCAGCTGGCCGCCCTTCGACAGGAATCTCATCATGCGCCGGAAGATCGCCCGCACGACCGCTGGCTCGATGATCTTGAATGGCAACGAGCAGACGACGAAGTCGAACTGGCCTTCCAGGGGGGCTTCCTCGATCGTGGACTGGTGCAGGACCACCTCGATGTCGGGATTGGACTGCCGGAACGGCGCCAGCAGCCGGTTCTCCAGCGCCTGGCAAAAAGCGGGATTGCACTCGACCAGGTGCAGCGCATCGCCCGGCCGGAGCAGATCAAGCAGGTGACCGGTGAACGCCCCGGTTCCAGGGCCCACCTCGAGCACCCGCTTCGTACCCCGCGATTCTCTCACGGGCTTGGTCATCGCCCGGGCCAGCCAGCGGGACGAGGGTGCGATCGAACCGACCTGATGCTGCTTGAAGAGAGCCTGGGTGACGAAGGTCAGCATGGAGCGTTCCATTCTCGAGACGCGGTGGTCTTGGGGCGGTCAGGGGTGATCGACGAGCGGTACTGTCAGGGGCGGGGCTGGGAAAGTCAACTTTGCCCGAGTTCACCCAGCCGGTCGCGATTGGGTCGTCACGCGCAGCTTGGATCATACGGTTGTCGACCGCGCCGATTCCGCGTCAAATGGGCGCCGATCAGGTATCGTGTCGCCGATTGCCGAGGCCCAGACGAGGTGACCATGCCGACGAGGCAGCTCAAGGAAGTGCTCGAGCAGCTCCACGCCGAGCTGCAGAAGGCGGATGCGGTCAGCGAGGATGCGCAGACGCTCCTCCGCTCCCTCATCGAGGACATTCGCGATCTGCTCCTCCGCTCCGAGCGAGCCCATCCCGATGAGTCGCGAACGCTCATCCAGCGGCTGGAGGAATCGACCTGGCATTTCGAGGAGTCGCATCCGTCCCTGACGAGCACCCTGGCTCGACTCATCGACCTGATGGGTCGGACCTTCCCATGACCTCGAAGCGGGGCCGAGCCCGCCATGACCACGTCTGATGGGGCAGCGCGCATGGAAGAGAACCTGACCATCGTCGGCCCCGACCCCGGACCGGCGCCAGCGTGTGAGCGGATCCTCCGGTCCGTGCCCGAGTGGTTCGGCATCGAGAGTGCCCTGCAGCAGTATGTGAACGACGTCCAGCGTCTGCCGACCTTCCTGGCCAGTGCGGACGGCGAGATCGTCGGCTTCCTCTCGGTGCGCGAGCACTTTCCGGAATCGGCGGAGATCCACGTCATGGCCGTGGCGAGAGATCGACATCGCCAGGGTCTGGGACGGGCACTGCTCGACGCCGCGGAGACCTGGCTCGGCGCTCGCGGCTGCCTCTACCTGCAGGTCAAGACGGTCAGCCCCTCCCGTGCCGACGAGAGCTACGCCCGCACCCGCGCGTTCTACGGCGCGATGGGCTTCTCTCCGCTGGAAGAGTTTCCGACCCTGTGGTCCGAAGCAAACCCCTGTCTGCTCATGGTCAAGACCCTCGCAGCCCGTTGAAAGAACCAGGTCGCCTGTCCTCGAACACGATGGACCGCCGGTTCGTCGGCGCTGCCAGAACGAAGCGCATCGCACTGATCTGATGACGCACGCCATCAACCGGCTGCCAGCCTGATCGTTCAGACGGTCGCTTTTCTCTTGAGCACGAGGGCGGTGCGATCGTCGTCGGCGGGACGGCCCCCCGTGAACGCGATCACCGATTGGCGCAGGGCGCCGAGCAGATCGCTGGCGGTCTCGTCAGCATTGGTGGTCAGCACGTCGCACACCCGATCGACGCCGAACTGATTGCCGCCAGTCTCGGTGAAACCGTCGGAGATCACGGCGAAGACGTCGCCCGGCTCCAGTGCAATGGGATCGGAGAGCGTGATCGGCAGATCGGGAACGATGCCCATGGGCAGCGTGTCGGCTGGAAGCAGGTGTGCGGTCCCGGATGCAGCGTGGTAGTGGACCAAGGGGCCCTGGCCGGCGCTGAAGGAGGTGAGGGTCCGGTTCCGCGCGTTCAGCTCGCCGAGCCAAACCGTGATGAAGCGCCCGCCGGGAAGATCCGCGCACAGCTGCTCGTTCATGTGTGCGGCGATGCTGACCAGATCGGGGTTCATCCGCACTGCCATGCGCAGCATGGACCGCACTTGGGTGACCGACAGGGCCGGGCCGATCCCGTGTCCCGTCGCATCGGCCAGCAAGAGCACCGCGCGATCGGCGATCCCCTCGGTGACCAGGATCGGCGACCGCCCCGGATCACCGCGGTATCCGATGACGTCATAGGAGTCGCCGCCGGTCTCGTCCGCCGGTTCGCTCGAAGCGCTGATCTCGAAGCCCGGAAGGGTGGGGAGTCGGTTGGGGAAGGTGCTCTGCTGGATCTTGCGCGCCACCTGCAGGTCTCGCTCCAGCTTGAGCAGCGATTCGCGCGTGCGGCGAGAGAGGATGTCGTCGATGGCCGAGCCGGCCATGGTGCCCAGGAGGTCGACGAACTCGAGCTCCCAGGGCTGGAAGGGCTGATCGCCGTAACGGTGGGTGACGTTGAGCACGCCAACCCGCTGGTGGGAAACGTTGAGATGGTTGGAGATGATCGGCATGCTGACGAACGATTCGCCCGGATACGCCTTCACGGGCTCGAGCGGCGTCGTTTCCCCGAGGGACATCACCGCCTCGCCGGACGCGAAGGCCTGACCGGCGATGGAACCTCCGATCGGCACGCGGACCTGTGCCGCCATTTCTTCGCTCAGGCCGATGGCCTTGGCGATCCTCAGATGCTCCTGACTCTCATCCGGCAGCATCAGCGAGACCCGTCGGCTGCAGGTCATCTGCGCGGCGGTGTGCACGATCGACTCCAGGAGCGGCTCGAGCTCCTGGACGTCCCCGATCTGACGGGAGAAGTCCAGGAGCGCGTTCCACATCCGCGCTTGCTCGCCCCGCAGCGCCCGCAACTCGCGAACCTGCGTGCGGTGCTTCCGCAGCGACACCATCGACCGGACGCGCAGGAGCAGCTGACTCGCATCCACGCCGCCTGAGAGGACCTCGTCGAATCCGGCGTCGAGACCCGCGGCAATGAGCAGCGGATCGCCGTCCGGCACGTACATCACGATGGGAATGCTGGCCGTGAACAGACTGGCCTTGAGCTGGGTCGCCCAGGTGACGCCGCCACTGCCGCCGTCGCCGCAGCTCAGGATGATCACGTCCGGCGGCCACCGGTCGATCGTGTCCGATCCGTCGACGGCGTCCAGGCACTCCTGCACCTGGTAGCCCGCCTCCATCAGGATCCGACGAAAGGAACCGCGCACCACCGGGCTGCGCGCGACGACGAGCACCCGAAGATCGCCGTTGCGCTCGCTATCGGACGGTGTCCGCTCCGCCATCGCGGCTCCCGGTCCTGTCTCGCTCATGGTGCCCCCGCCGCGATCGCGCGGCATCTCGCGGCCGTCGAAAGACGCCCCGTTGCCATCGGCGAAACGGGGTTGGCGGTGAAGGTCGGTAGGCCGTGAATTGCGATTGGTGAGATCCCGCGGTCTGACAGGGGAGGAACGGACAACTCACCGCGGAGGGCCACGGAGGGCCACGGAGTGAAGGATCAGGCGGTGATGGGCAACGCGGTTGTCGTCCGGTTGTCGTCACGCATCCTCGGACGTTGGAACCGATCGCCAGCGAACGGGCTGGTCATCGCGATGACGCTCAGTGGTCGGGTCGCTTCTCACCGTGAATCTCTCCACTCCGTGGCCCTCCGCGGCCCTCCGCGGTCAAGCAGCCTTCGTCGGGAGGGCAAGGGCAAGGGCAAGGGCAAGGGCGGGGGCGGGGGCGGGGGCGGGGGCGGGGGCGAGCTCGGCGCGGCGGGCCTTTGATCCGTGACTTGGCGGCGCCCATGTCGGGATCCGCCGGTATGCTCGAGGATGATGTGCAACGGAATGCGACGACTCGCCGTGATCGGGATCATCCTCGGCGGCCTCCTCGTGGGAGCGAAGGGCCAGACGGCGCCGGAGCCGCCGGTGGCGGCCGACACGGCGCCCCGCGTCGGTGATCCGACTCCGGCGCTGGACCTGGTCGACCTGGACGGGCGCGTCGTGCGGCTGGAGGATCTGCGGGGCCGGCCGGTCGTGCTGGTCTTCGGCAGCTCGACGAGTCCGATCTTCCGCCGCAACGTGGACACGATGAATGCACTCCAGCGGGAGTACGGCGAGGGTATCCGCTGGCTCGTCGTTTACACCCGCGAAGCGCACGCGAGCGACTCACCACCGGCGATTCCCGCCAACGCCGCGGCGGGCATCGACGTGCCGCGTCATCGTTCCTTCGCCGAGCGGCTCGCGCGAGCGACTGCGGCGCGAGACGCGTTTGGCATCCGGGTGCCAATCGTCGTAGACGACTTGCGCGACTCGGCGGCCGAAGCGTTCCGGGGTGTTCCCAACCGCGCGTACGTGCTGGATGGGCAGGGGCGCATCGTCTCCGTGCAGCCGTGGTTCGATCCCCGACGAACCGAACATGTCCTCGAGGAGCTCGAGGCCGGCGGTTCTTCGCACGGGGATGAGCACGGGCACGCCCACGATGAGCACGGCGAGCACGAGCACACGGATCACGAGCACGGGGATCACGAGCACGGGGCCACGTCCTCGCTCATGCCGCTGACCGCCCATCCTCACGAAGCCGACGTCAACGGTCCCTGCGTCTGCGACGTAGCCCGGGCCACCGGCGGCTGGTGCGGACGTTGCGGGGTGGGCCATGTTGCCGCGGTCAGGATCGAGTCGGCGATGCTATTCGAGCAGATCGATGCGCACGGCCACGTCATCGATCCGCAGTCCATCGATTGTCCTACGTGCCGAAGCGAGCTTGATCGCGATGGCTTCTGCGAGACGTGCGATATCGGCTTCGTCGATGGGCAGCTCTATGCATCGCGGCTGTCGTATGCCATCGCGTGCGGACAGTTCATCGACCTGCCCGTCCTGAGCTGCCCCACCTGCCGCTCGCTCTACGGCAGATGCGGCTGGTGCCCGACGTGCGCCATCGGAATCGTCGGCAACACGGCTTACACAACAACCGAGGCGTACCGGCTTGCCGCCCGAGCATACGCCAACCTGCTCCGTGCGGTCGAAGCCTCGCGGCGGTGCGAGATGTGCGGGCTGGCGGTGTTCACCCACAGCCGCTGCCCGCGCTGCGACCGCTCGTATCCGGACCCGGATGGGTGAGAGAATTCGGTCGATTCCACCCTGTCTGCCGGTATACTGCCTTCCATTCAAACTGAAACAGGGAGGGTCGCCAAGATGTCGAACAAGTCTATCCTCATTGCTGCCGCCATGATCAGCGGAGTGTTGTTCCTTGCCGCGCCAGCCCAGGCGGCCTCTCACCTGTGGCGGTTCAATGAGATCTTCAGCAACGCGGATGGAACCATCCAGTTCATCGAGCTGAAGGAGTGCTGCGGCGCGGCCAACGAGACGGCGTTAGGCAACAAGGACATCAGCAGCGCCGCCACCGGCAACAGCTACGTCTTTCCCGCGAACCTGCCCTGCAACAACTGCACTGCGAACAAGCACCTGCTGCTCGCCACCCAGTCCTTCGCCGATCTGCCCGGCGCGCCGACGCCCGACTACATCATCGAGCCGGGTCTCTTCTCGATCAACGGCGACACGCTGACGTACTGGTTCTACGCCGCGGCGACCTGGACGTACGGCGCCGGGCAGGTTCCGGTCGACGGTGTCAACTCACTGAACCGGGACGGCACGAGCGGCATCAACTCGCCGACGAACTTCGCCGGCGAAGAGGGTTCGGTCGTGATCCAGTGCGCACCCGGCGACATCACGCTCGACGGCGTGGTCGACGTATCGGATCTGATCGCCGTGATCGGTGGGTGGGGGCCCAACCCCGGTCATCCGGCCGACACGAACGGCGACGACGTCGTCGACGTGCTCGACCTGGTCGCGGTGATCACCTCCTGGGGGCCGTGCACCTGAGCCGCTCCGCGAGAGGCGCCGCCGACGCGGCCCTCCCGTACACTGACCGCGATGGACAGGTCGTCGCCGCGCGAAATCCGTGGACTCCGGCAAGGCCGCATGGGGGCTCGAACGACGCAGCGGGCGCTGGCACTTCGACTTCTCCTGCTCTGCCTGCCGGCCTTTCTCTCCGGTTGCGCCGGGTCGAAGCCGAAGGGATTGCTTTCGACGCTTCCCGGGGCGAAGGTCACCGAGCTGGAGCTGAAGGCGCAGTTGCGCGATGCGGCCTACCGCTTCATTCTCGAGACCGAGGATCTCGGGTACGACCTGTACATTGACACGACGGATCCGTCGGTCCGCCGAGCCGCCCTGATGATGGTGATCAGAGTCGGCGAGGAGGCTTCGTTCGCGACCTTCCTGGGCGATCCGCTGGCCGGCCTCGTCGATCTCTGGGGATTGACCGCCCAAGTTCGGGAGTACTACGAGGAGGGTGACGGTCGCGATGTCTTCGGCGCCCGACAGCCCGTGGTCGTCGCCTTCTATCGCCGGATGCAAGATCGCTTTGCGGCGCTGGCCGCCTCCCTCGTCGAGGTGCCCACGGGAAAGGGGAGAGCGGTGGTCGAGCAATGGGCGGTCGAGAACCCCGCCACCGGCCGGTCGCTGTCGCGGAGTTCCACGGCAACGCTTGTGGCTCGCCTCCTGCCGCAGCGGGATGGCGGCTTCTTGGCCATGACCGAGACGATGGAGGAGGGCATGGCCGACATCAGCAATCGCATCGAGGCCCTGCAGATGCAGCTGCCGGGGCAGATCGTGATGCGCTCGCTCATGGTCGTCGACCAGAAGCTCGGCGAGCTCGACGGGGAAACGCTCCTCGCGGGGATCGACCGGCTCCAGGTGCTGCTCGACCAGATCCCCGGACTCGTCGACGAGCAGCGCCGGGCGATCATGCAGGGCGTGCGGGAGGAGCGGATCGCCATCGTGAACGCGCTGCGGCAGGAGCGGGAGGCGATCCTCCGCGACATCGACACGCAGCGCGTCGAGACGCTCGAACAGATCGATGCCATGCGCGTCGCCATGTTCCAGGACATCGACCGGCAGCGCGTCGAGTCGTTCGAAAGCCTGCAGGAGTTGACGAAGTACGGTTTCGAGCAGGTCGGCGGAGAGCGCGTGGCGATCTTCGAGGAGACGAACAGGCTGCTGGGCAAGATGCTCGATTCGATTGACAAGCAGCGGAAGGAGACGCTCGTCGATCTGGAGGTGATCATCGAATCCAGGGTCGATCAATCGGCCAACCGGATCTTCTGGATGATGGTGAAGCTCGGCGTCGGATTCTTCGTCGGGATCCTGCTCATGATCATCGCGGTGCGCGTGCTTTGGAGAGGGTCGCGGTAGGGCGATCAGTCGCCGGAGGTCCGGAGCGCTGAAACTCACCGCGGAGGGCCGCGGAGGGCGCGGAGAGGGGAAGAGCGCGCAGAACGAGGTGAGATGCCGCATGGCACGCTCTGGTGTCGGAGCGATTCTGACCGGGACGAGAGCGGGCGACTCAGTCCGTCCGATTCTTGCATCGCGACGACCAACCTCCTCCCCGATGTATCACTCCGTGGCCCTCCGCGGCCCTCCGCGGTAAGCTCCTGCCGGTCCTGGCGGCGAGCCCGGGCGAAGGGGGGCTTGATGAATCCATGAAGACGGAGTGAAGCGTGATCAAGCGGAGCGCGACAAGCAAGCGATGGGAAGGACTGTTCGGCGCGCTCGTCGCCCTGTCCGTGTTGCTACAAGAAGCTCGCCAAGGTCGATCCCCGGAACGACAGCCAGTCTTCTCGGATGCGATCATTCCGGGGAGCAAGCTCCTGGGATTCGCCAACTGCGACCACTGGGCGCTCGCCCTCGCGTTCAACCGCGACATGCCGCTCATCGCCGCCACCACCATCAATCGCTCGGCGTTCCCACGGGAGGTGCTTCTGGAGTCGATCGCGCGGCTGGTCAGCGAGGACCTTGCGGCGGACGCCGCCCTCTTGGACGAATGATCCCTCGCCTCACTCCAGAAACTGGTTCTTGAACTCCAGCAGCAGCCGCTGCGCCGGGCTCATCTTGCGAAATTGCCGGACCACCTCCACCGCGGTCCGGGGCTCGTCGGTGATCAGGCTGTCGACCCCGATCGAGATCATCTTGTGCATGTCGTTGGGGCTGTTCACCGTCCAGACGTGCACGCCCCTCTCCTGGCCGTGAAGCTGGTCGACCAGACGCTTGTCCACCAATCGCATCTCCAGGCTCAGGAAATCGGCGGGAATCCGCAGCAGGTTGCCGATCGCGGCCCCGACGATGAAGCCGACTTCGAGTCGATCGTCCAGCTGCTTCGCCTCGGCCAGGCCCGCTTCGTTGAGCGACGTGACGACGCACTCCGCCTCGAATCCCTCCTCCTCGATGATCTCGACGAACCGTTCGACGAAGCGCTGCTCGTGCCCGTGGAACTTCAGCTCGATGTTGAGCTTGATCCGACCGCGGGCGATGGCGATTACCTCCTGCAACGTGGGGATCTTCTCGCCCGCGAACTCGGGAGAGAACCAGCTGCCTGCGTCCAGCGTCTCGATCTCCGCGTAGTCGAGGTCCCAGATCTTCTTCGGCAGGCCCGCGATCCGCATGAGGTCGGTGTCGTGCAGGACGACGATGGTTCCGTCCCGCGTCTCCTGGACATCGATCTCCGCAAGATCCGCCTGCGCCTGAATCGCCTTCTCGATGGCGCTGAGCGAGTTCTCTGGCGCCTCGCGGGAGCTGCCACGGTGGGCGGTGACGGTGACCGGTCGGTCGACCGCCGACTCCAGCTCCCGCAGGAACTGAAAGGCGGCGAACAGCGTTGGACCCGCGAGCACCGCCACGACCGCCGCCACGGTCAGCCAGATCGTGCGCTGCTGCGCCTCGTGGATTCGCTCTTCGGGCGATCGGAGGGAGGCCTCGGGCACAGGCGCGCCCTGCCGCTCGCACGCCGAGACGTAGAGACGGTTGATCAGGAGGCAGTGAACGTTGAACCAGACGAACGCGATCACGGTGGCCAGGGCCACCTGAATGATCAGGTATCCGCCGGTGAGGAACAAGACCGCCGTCAGATTGTCGCCGGTCATTCCGGTCACCCACCGGGCCAGCAGGTTGAGTCCAATCGTGAGCACGCTGCCCAGGAGGAACATGAAGAGCAGCCAGCCGCCCAGGAGCAGGACAATTCGCCAGGAAGATCCTCTGGTCAGCGTCGCGCTGCCGCGGAGCGATTGCCGAGCGCCGCGGCCTTTGTACATGAGCAGCGGCAGCGAGAGGCACCAGCGCACGTAGAGCAGCCCGGCAATGAGCAGGTTGACGAGCAGGAGCGCCACCGGCGACGAGCAATCCAATGCGGAACGCCGGCGGCATCGTGGCCAGGTAGTAGTTGATGTCATGATCGGAGAAGAAGAGCAGCCACATGACGATGATCAGGGCGGTACCGGGGAGGCAGGCCAGCGCTGTCAAGATGAAGTGGAGGAAGCCAAGTCGGATCAGCCGCGGAAAGTTGTGGGCGATCTTCAGCAGCGCGCCGAGGGCACGCATCCGTCCGGTCCCGAGCAGGAGCACTCCGCACTTCTGCCCGAACAGAATGGCCAGGAACACGGCTCCCGCCGCGGTCACGAGGAGCAGCCCCACCGGAGAGAGCAGAAAACCGGTGATTGCGTCGTTGCTGATCGCGTACGTGCCGCGCGTGGCGATGAGTCTGTTCAGCCCCCACCAGAGCGCCGGCGTGAGCACGGTCGCCTGCAGGACACCGAACAGGATCGCGAAACCAATGAGCGGGCGAAGAGCGCGACGGAAATCAATCGCGATCGGCCTGACGAACTCATTGAAGATCGACATGAACGGCGCATTGTAGCTGGAGAGGGGCGACACCTGTTGGAGTCGGTTCACCGCGGAGGGCCGCAGACCTAGCCCGCATTTCTCACCACCATCTGCTGCGGCTGCGTAGAACGCCCCGCTGGCGGCATCGCCTTCGGCACATCGAGGCGTCGAAGGTATGACAAGCCGTCTCCGTCTCGATGGCCTCACCGATCCGATCCTCCGCGGCCCTCCGCGGTGAATTGGACTGCGGAAGTCTTCGGTGAATCCGAGAAGCCTCGGT
This sequence comes from uncultured Planctomycetota bacterium, assembly GCA_963697235.1. Classification (GTDB taxonomy): domain Bacteria; phylum Planctomycetota; class Phycisphaerae; order Phycisphaerales; family SM1A02; genus CAVONJ01. The sequence goes on along the minus strand of CAVONJ010000006.1, from coordinate 368,129 downwards.
GTGAATCGAATCTCAGCACGGTCCCCAGCTGGTGATCAGCGTCACGAGATCGGTCACGTCGACCGTCTGATCGCCGTTGATGTCGGCAGGGCATTCCGGTATGGCCAAACAGGGACCCCAGCTCGTGATCAGCATCACGAGATCGGTCACGTTGACCGCGCCGTCCCCGTTGACATCGGCGGGGCACCCGCCCGTCGCTCCCGGCACCAGGACCGCAGCCGTGACGGCCTCGGGCTTGCCCGGCCGGAAGAGCGCGATGCTCGCCTCTCCTTTCACCGGCGCGGCATCGGTATCGAACCAGAAGTTGTACATCGTGCCCCAGCGCAGCGCATTGCTGTCGGGATTCTGCTCGAAGGACTCCGGACTGGACCAGGTGACGAAGCCGTCTTCGACCGCGTCGTTCCAGTCGGTGTTGTCGTATGGCTCGCCAGAGTGGTAGTCGACATCGTGGAAGCCGATGTTGGTGACGGCACTTCCCGACGGCACGGGAACGCTGAAGGAAGCGGCAGCGCGATGGGAGTTGAGATTGCGGATGGCGTAGTCGTAGCGCCAGCCGCCGGCCTCGAGCTCCGTGACCTTGACTGCGATGTGAAACCGCCCCTCCTCCGGCACGTCCACCTCGATGATCTGCACCGTGTGATCCGGCATGCCGATGCCCAGGCCGTGATCCGCCCAGGCATAGATGGCGGGAACCAGCGTGTACATCGGACCGACCGGGACGAGTTCGCTGTTCACGCCCTGCACCTGCACTTGCTTGTACGAGGCGTTGTTGAAATCGTTGTTCGCAAGCGCATCGTCCGCGGCTATGTACTGACCTTCGACGAAGTAGAGCGCGCCCTCTTGCGTCAGATCATCAGAGTGGATCTGCAGCCGCTTGAATGTCGAAAGACCGTCACCTCCCGATGGCCCTGGGTACGCGCCCGTGAAGGGATTCACCTGCGACCGCGGCCCCAGGATGCCCTGGATCCCGTTGAACCCGGAGCTGTAGACGTCGCGACAACCGGCGCCGAGAACGCTGCCGTTCTGGCCGTTGCAGGGCACGCCGCAACCATCGTTCGCCGCCGCGACCGTGCCGTTCTTCACCCAGGACATGCCGATCTGCATGAGTCGTCCGTCGTACAAGCGATACGCGTTCATCGCGAGCAGTGGTGAGGTGCTGCCCCAAGTCAGGTTGGTGTCACCGATGTTGCAGGTGGAGCTTCCGAGCGAATACGCGCGCACGATTCCGTTCGTCCCCCAGAAAGTGATGGACGGGACGTCGGAGTAGATCACGTCCGCACCGGTGATGTCGCCGGGATCGAGGGTCTGGACATCGAGGGTGAAGTTGCCGGTTGCGCCGTTGAAGCCGGAGACGCGGATGTACAGCACTTGTCCGGTGGCAACCGGAGCGGAGATCGCCGACTGCAGGCCGCAGGAGTCGTCGTTGCACGAAGATCTCGGTGCCGAGACCGGGGCAGTCGGTCCAGAGGCCGAGCACCGTGTCGTATCCGGAGCCGCAGGTCTGGACCGAGAGCAGTCCGTCCAGAGCCGCCGTGTACCGGTACCACACGTCCGGACTGGACGACGACGACCCGCAGAGTCCGCTGCCGTCGATGGTCGCGTTGATGGTCGTGCCGGCGTAGTTTCCGTCGCCGATGTCGATCGCATCGGCGCAGTCGTCGTTCACCGGTTGGGCGTAGACGGCGGTTGCGGTCAGGATCGCGAACAGAAGGCACGAACAGAATCTGATGAGGCCAGCGCCGCCGCGTGCGGTCGTCATGGTGCTTCTCCCTTCCAATCCGACTTCGATTCCCTGGTCGCGGCAGCCTGGATCAGGAACGGTGGCCGTCGCCGAGCGTGCCATCATACGGACAAGTCCGACGCGAAGCCCACGGGAAAGCGCTCGGGTCAATGTGGGTTCCGCCAGCGAGCCAGGAGCACGGTCACTATCGGACCGAAGGCGCGGAGAGGAATCGCGGGCTCGGTTCCGGCAGTTCAGTCTGCGGGGGCTCTCGAAGGTCACCGGCGAGTTCAACGTGGTGTGTCTGGCACTGAAGCTCCGCCGGATGCCAGAGCTGATCCGCTGATCATGACTGGCGCACGGGTTCCTCGTTCGCTGCCGACCATTCGTCATCCCGGTACAATGCTCGCGTCTTCAAATCGGCACACGGGAGGACCATGCGATGGTCAGAACCACAGCGAGCGCGATGCTGATTCTCGCCACCGGCACCGCGGCCAGGGGTGATCTTCCGCCCGCGAACACTGGGGTCATGTACGTCAGCAACTTCGGGGGCGATGCCGTGGCGGTCTTCGATGGGTCCGGGGCGTATGTACGCAGTTTCTCCGCTCCGGGGCTCGATGGCCCGCGCGGCATCGTCTTCGGTCCGGAGGGCCGGATGTACGTGGCCAGCCAGCTGAGCGACGAGATCTACATCTTTGACGGCCAGGAGAATCTGCTCGAGGTCTTCACTCATCCACAGCTTGACGAGCCCACGGGCATGGCCCTGAGCGCCGATGGGTTGCTCTATGCCTGCAGCTTCGTGAACGACCACGTCGTGGTCTTCGATCCGGAGGGGAATTACCAGCGCACGTTCACCGGAGGTGGTCTCAACGGTCCCAACTGCATCGCGTTCGACCAGAGCGGATCGATGTACGTCGCAAGCGCCTTCACCGGAAGTGTGATCAAGTTCGATGGCGACGAATCGTTCCTGTTCAGCTTTACGGGCGGGGGTCTCGCGAGTCCCATGGGAATCGCCATCGACCACGCTGGAACGCTCTACGTGGCCGGAGGCGGCTCTCACAACATCGCGCTGTTCGATACGCAGGGCACCTATCTCGGTCAGCTCACGCACCCCGATCTCACCGGTCCGCAGGGCGTGGCCTTCGACGACCGCGGACATCTGTTCTGTCTCGTCGTTCTATGACGACCAGCTGGTCGAGTTCGACGGCTCCGGTCAGTACGTCCAGACCTTCACCGGCGGAGCGCTCGACACGCCGCGCAGCATCGCCTTCGCCCAGCTGCGGCCGGAGGATCTCAACGACGACGGCGTCGTCGACGTGAGCGATCTGATCCAGGTGATTCTCGGCTGGGGGCCGTGCGCGGCATCGCCGTGCCCGGCTGATCTCGATGCGAGCGGCGCCGTCGAGGTCAACGACCTGATCGCGGTGATCCTCGCCTGGGGATCGGGCGAGTGATCTTCGGGGATGATGCGTCTCTTTTGTCTTGCTCAGCGTCCTTCGAGGGCTGATGATGAATTCACGGCACGGCGCGGGCCGGCAGGTGCTCCGGAAACCAGACGACGGAAGACGAGAGGAACGAGATGGCACAGCGAACGCCGGGAGATCGCCGGACCCATGGAACGGTGCCGAAGACTGAGACGACCGGCATCAGCGCGCGGCAGGTGTTGACGATCGGTCTTCTCGTCGTGGCGACTGGCGCCCTCGCGGCGATTGCGCTGAGCAGCGTTTTCACGCCGGAAATCGAGCAGAAGACGAAGACGCCCGCGGCGTGGGAATACGATCCGGTCGCCAATCGCCACTGGCACCCCGACCATGCTCACTGGCACTCCGGACCGCCGCCTTCGGTCCGCGGCGATGGTGTGGAGCCGCCGCCCTACATTCCGAATCCGACGCCGTGGCAGTACGACGAGGCCACCGACCGGCACTTCGATCCTGGTCACGGTCACTGGCATTCCGGTCCGCCGCCGGCCGGCGTCGATGTGAACACGCTGGTCAGCCCAGTGCAATCCGATCGCGTCGATCCGCCGCCGGGCATCGTCAATCCGACGCCGTGGCAATACGACCCGGTCACCGACCGGCACTACCACACACCGCACCAGCACTGGCATGCGGGGCCTCCTCCACCGCCCGATCAGCGGTAGGGCCGCTTCTAGAGCAGCCCCAGTCCAAACGTAGCGTCCGGAGCTGGCTGCGGCTGCGCGTGGCTTTGTCGGGCTGCATCGACGGCATGGCAAGCCGCCTGCTTCGCCCTCCGCGCCACACTTGCCTCGCCGACGCACCAAACGCTACGTTTGGACTGGAACCGCTCTAGTCCCCTGAGCACGATCACTTCCGCCCTGTGACATGACAGCCCTGTGACATGACAAAGGACGGGTCCCCTTGCTCGCGTGCATCTCCTCCAACGCACCGCCGGCAAAGTGAACCCGTCCCAGCTCTCCGGTGGGGTCTTCAACCGGTCCTACTTGGGGAACCCGGGAACCGTGGGCAGCTTGCTCGGCATGCCCTGCCCGAGATTGGCGGCATCCAGGAGCTGCCGCGCACTCTTGATCTTGGATTGCATCGACGAGGACAATCCATCCATCCCCTCGAGCTTGGTGAGCAGCTGCTCCGCCTGATCGAGCTTGCCGTCCTTGATGTACTGCGTGGCGCGGTCAAGCATGCTCTGCGCCTCTTGGGCGTTGGCGGGCGTGTCGGGGCGAATCTGATCCATGTTCGGTGCGACGCCACCGGTGGCCGTGGCGGAGTCGATGAACTCGATGCCGCCCGTCTCCACGCGCCAGAGGTAGGCCGTGCGTCCGTCAGTGCTCTGCGTGATCTGGAGCGACTCGACGCCGCTCTGCGAAGCCATGCCGATGAGCGCCAGGCCGCCGAGGCCGAGGCTCGCTCCCAGGATCAAACCCATGCGAAAACCATTGCGATTCGTATTCATGACCAGTTTCCTTGACATTTTAAAGCACATCTGAACGCAAACACACAAACACGGCGTCGGCGCCGCTCGATCCACTGCACGCTAATTCGCTCGGTCTCGTCCTGCTCAGCGCTGGCGGAATTCTTCCAACCGCAGCTGAAGCTCTTCGATCATGTCCTTGGCTTCCCCTCGGGAGAGCTCGATCAGGTCCGCCTCGTCCTGCTTGGCTTCCACGTCATGTGCCTTCGCCTGCCGGATGAGATCCTTGAGGTGATCAACTTCCTCGGACGTGATTCTATCGTCCCGCCAGCTCGCTTCTTCAAAATCGTAGATCTTGCTCATCGTCGCTCTCGTCACTCCTGTCGCCGAACCTTCGCTCCCGGGAAACACGGTCCAGGCCCGACATCGAACATCATAGCGATCTCGCTCGTGTTCCGTTAGCTGCGGTACGCCATCGCTGCCTTCACCCGTTCGCGGGCAAGGTGAATCGCCGCCTCACGGGGGAGGACGCCCGTGCGCGTGCTCCGCTCCAACACTTCGCTGGAATTGCGGCGAATCTTGTCCGCAATCTGGGCGAATGCGTCGCTCTCGTTGCCGCCGTGGTACTCGACCGAGGCGCAGATGACGCCGCCCGCGTTGGCGATGAAGTCAGGTACGTTGATCACGCCGCGCTCGTGCAATGTCTTTTCGGCCTCCGCGGTTGCCGGGATGTTTGCTCCCTGCAGGATCAGCCGTGCCTTGATGGAAGCGGCATTGCCGCCGTGGATACAGTCTGGACGCGCCGCGGGAATGAGGATGTCGCAAGGGACCGAGAAGAGGTCCGCGAGCGGTATTTGCCGGGCGCCGCGGTAGCCGGTCACGCTTCCCGTCTCCTGCTTGGCCGCGATCAGGTCGGCGACGGGAATCCCCTCCGGCCGGTGAATCGCTCCGCGGCTGTCGCTGGCGGCGATGAGTCTGACACCGAGCTCTTCGAGGAAGCGGGCGGCGTGTCGCCCGACGTTGCCGAATCCCTCGACCGCCATGGAGGCGCCGTCGAGGACGAGCTGCGCGAACGGCGCCGCCACCTCGGCGCAGCGGGCAAGCCCGAAACCGGTGGCGCCGATCTCATCGAGCGGAATGCCGCCCAGAACGCTCGGCAGTCCGACCGAGCGGCCGATCTCGTCCTGGAGGTAGGCCATGCACGCTTCGTCGGTACCCATGTCTGGACCGGGGATGTAGTCCACGAGCGTCGCGATGGCGCACCCGAACGCTCTGATCAGCTGTTCCTTGTTCGCAGTTCGGGGATCGGCCACGATGCCTGACTTTCCCCCGCCGTGGGGGAGCCCCGCCGCGGCGTTCTTCAGGGTCATCGCGCGCGCCAGGCGAAAGACCTCGTCGCCGGAGACGTCCGCCGCCATGCGGACCCCCCCGATCGAGGGGCCGCACGCGGTGTTGTCCACCACGACGATGGCTCGAAGCGCCGAGTGCGGGTCGTACAGGTGGACGAACTTCGAAGGCCCAAGCTCGTCCAGATAGTTCTCGAATTCGAAGCTCGTGCTCGGCATCCGTGACGGAATCGTAGCCCATGACCGCCGACATCACCTCCCTTGGCACGCGAGGTGTTGCTCCCGCTCCATCGCCTGCGACACGATCTCCCGAATCCGGTACTTCTGGATCTTGCCCGTCACCGTCATCGGAAACTCCTCGACGAACCAGATCCGTTCGGGCACCTTGTAGTGGGCGATGCGCTCGCGACCGAACTGGCGGAACTCCTCGGGATCCGCGTGCTGGCCTTCGTGGAGCTTGATCCAGGCGCCCACCCGCTCGCCGAGTCGCGCGTCGGGCACGCCGAACACGGCGATCTGCGCGACCTTCGGGTGCTCGTAGTAGAAGGCTTCGACTTCCGCGGGATAGATGTTCTCCCCGCCGCGAATGATCATGTCCTTGAGTCGGCCGGTGATGCGCAAGTAGCCGTCCTCGTCCAGCTGGCCGAGGTCGCCTGAATGGAGCCAGCCCCGCTCGTCGATCGCGGCTCTGGTCTCCTGCTCCTGTCCGAAGTAGCCGCGCATGACGTGGTAGCCGCGAAAACACACTTCGCCGGTCGCGCCGAACGGCACGCTCGCGCCAGTCGCAGGATCGATGATCTTGACCTCCTGGTGGGGGAGGTTCGTGCCGACCGTCTCCGTGCGCCGCTCGAGCGAATCCTCTGCGTGCGTCAGGTGGGTGAGCGGCGAGGCCTCCGTCTGTCCGTAGCCGATCAGAATCTCCCGGCAGCCCATGTCCTCCATGACCCGCCGCACGAGTTCGGGCGGGCACGGCGCTCCGGCCATGATGCCCGTGCGCAGGCTGGAGAGGTCGAACCGTTCGAACTCCGGGTGCTCCAGCTCCGCGACGAACATGGTCGGCACGCCGTGCACTGCCGTGCAGCGTTCATTCTGAATCGCGGCAAGCGTCGCCCCCGCTTCGAAGTGATCGGCGGGGATGACGATCGCGGCACCGTGCGTCAGACACGCGAGATTCGCGACCACCATGCCGAAGCAGTGATAGAAGGGGACTGGAACGCACAGGCGATCGGACTCGCTGAAGCGCATCGCCCGGCCTGCGAAGAACCCGTTGTTGAGCAGGCTGTGATGGGTGAGCACGACCGCCTTGGGCGCTCCGGTCGTCCCCGACGTGAACTGGATGTTGATCGGATCGTCGGGATCGATCGCTCGCCGCCGATCCTCGAGGCGGGCGTCCTCGATCGCCGCGCCGCCGTCCATCACCTCGGTGAGCGTGCGAAAGGCCGGCGCGGGCCGGCTCCTCTCGTCGGGACCGAGCGGATCGAAGATCACCAGGTGCCGCAGGTCGGGAAGCTCGGCCGCGCGAAAGGCGTCCGGTTCGCTGTGCTCGGCTTCCGGACACACCTCCATCACCATCTGGTCGTAGTGGGATGAGCGAAAGGCGGGGATGAGCACGAGGGTTTGAACCTTCGCCTGCCGCAGCGCGTGGCGTAGCTCGCCCGTGCGGAAGGAAGGGTTGATGTTGACGAGCACCGCGCCGACACGGGCGGTGGCCAGCTGCAGGAGCACCCATTCGACGTTGTCGGTCGACCAGATGCCCACCCGGTCGCCGGCCTCCACCCCCAGGCTCAGAAGCCCCCGCGCCAGCCGATCGGTCTGTTCGTCGAGCTGGCGGTAGGTCAATCGCGCGCCCTGCGGTATGCCGACCAGCGCGTCCCGCTCCGGAAAACGCGCGATGACGCCCGCGAGGAACGCATCGATCGTGTCGCCAAGAAGCGGCGTGTCACCGCCCCGGTGGACGTAAGAGAGTTTGGCTACGGGTTCGTTCAATGGACGCTCCCTCACTCGCGGGCCGGCTCGCTGCGACCGGCGGGAATCCCCTTGACCACCTCGATGGCCTTCTCGAGCAGCTCGTCCCGCCCCTCCGCAATGCCCTCGATCGTGCGCTGCGCGGGAACCGTGGGCAGGATGCCAACGCCGTGGTGCCGACTGCCGTCGTGCTTGAGCACCTTCATGCCGGTCCACGCGATGACCGCTCCGCCCGGCAGACGAACGGGATTGACATTGCCGTTGGTGCCGGCGGTGGCGCCGCCCACGATCTCGGCGAGGCGGTAGTGTTCGACGATCCCGAGGTACGTCTCGGCGTAGCTGATCGCTCGCCCATCGGTGATGAACGCGCAGCGGCCGGTCAGCCGTGGCGCCTGCGGCATCACCTGCCAGTTGGAGAACTGGAACTCCATTCGCTCGCGATCTGGATAGAGGATCCTCGGGACATGCCACTGCGCACGTGACTGGTTCGTCGATGAGGTGGGCCAGCACGAGCACCGAGAGCTGGCTCGGATACCCGCGCAAATCGAAGACGATGCCACGAGCCTGCTCGAGATCGGGCAGGGCGGCGGTGAAATCCGCGTCGGTGATGCGATCGAGATCGACGTACCAGATGTCCGGCTCGAGTCGAGCCACCTTCCGCGGTCTCGCCTCGCGCAGGTCGGGTCGATCGAGGAGCGGCTGGACCGCGACGGCGACGCGCTCGCCGCCTGCACGCTGCAGCTCCAAACGCACCGGCTGCCCGTCCACTCGTCGAATCAGCTCCTGCCGGGCGCGGTACCTCGTCCACTGCTCGGTGGCCGAAGAGATGCGGGCCTGCAATTCCGCCCACCATTCCGCGATGGGTCGCCCGTCGATGGTGAGCACGATGTCGCCCTGATGGGGACCGCCCGGCTCGTCCATGGCGTAGACCTCGCTGATCACGAGCTGCTCGCCTACCCACTCCAGCTCGACGGGAAGCCGGTAGGGCGCGGCGCGGGAGGACGAGATGACTCGACCGTGTCCGTCGTGCAGCTGCGCGACGAACTGCTCCAGGGTCACCGTGAACGCGTCGCCGTCGGCATCCTCGGCAGCCTGCTTCAACGACGCGGGCAGCACGAGCTCCCAGTCGGTATCGACGACGTCGAAGTAGGGGTAGAAGTGCTGGAAAACGTTCCACGCCAGGATGATCGCCGCGAGCCGGGTCGCGCGGTCGTTGTAGCTGGGCGCCCATCCCTCGGGGGTATCCCATGGCAGACCGTCCTCGCCTCGGAAGGGCGGGAGGGTCCCGTCGTCGTCGGCGTAGACCGCGATGGGCACGCGGCACCAGATCCCGCCGAGATCACGCACGATCGATGCGCCGGGTGCCGGGCCGAGGCCGTCGTCCACCGGTGCCTTGTCCAGCGGGACGCGGACGCGGCGGCTGGAATAGATCGACTGTCCCGGGCGCGCGGCAGCCGCCTGGCCGAACCCCAGGTGCTCCCAGTGCAGCGCGCTGTTCGCCCCGGGGAGCCGCGGCAGGGGGACCGCTTCGAGTTCGAGCGGCTCGAGGCTGATCTCGACGGTCGGTGCGATCGGCGCGAAGAGCGCTCGCACTCGCGCGGCGAGCGTCTGATCATCCGGGGCGTCCTCGACGAACTTGATGCCCCCGATCGCGAATCGTTCCCAATCCGTCTTGAACGCGCCATCGCTCGGATGGAAGTGCCGGACGTAGCCGAGCAGCCGCGCGAAGGCGAGCAGGTTGACCAGGCCGCGCTGCTCGAGCGGTCGGGGCGCCTCGTTGCCCGCGCCGGACTCGCCGATGATCTGGAATCGCACCGAATCCAGCCACGCGGTGCCCGTCCCCGGGACGATGATGCCGATGTTGATGGCCTGCGCGTCCTCATCGATGTCGCCGACGATCTCGAAGTCCTTCCACGTCGGGCTCCGGATGGGTCGGTCGGCCATGTTGTCGAAGAACCCGGGGCGCGCATCCGCGCGATCGACTCGCATCCAGAGCTGCGCACGATCCTCCGTCCGGACCGAGGCTCGGAACCGCACCCGCATGCCGCGGTAGGGCGTGGCGTCGAACGACTGCATCAGGTTGCCGAAGAGCGTCGTGCCCCGCTTGAGGATTCGCACGCAGCGTCGTCCCTCCGCAGGATCGAGTTCGGTGATCTCGACGATCGTCCCCGCCTGCCGTACCGCTTCCGGAACGAACCACCCTTGGGGCACGGTGCCCACGGCATCGGCCTCGAAGCCGTCGGCGAGGTCAGGAGTCACCATCGCGATCGGCACCGGCGGCATGGCGAGGAGGACGCCGCCGAGGATCCAGGCGGCGGCGATCAGGGTACGCATTGGGACTCTCCCACGGGGCTGCGAGGTCGGATTGTACGCACTGCTTCAGCGGAGCTGACGCGCGCGAGCCGCGCCTTGAGAATGCCGGCGTCGAAGGTGGCAGCTCCGGCGACGCTATACTGAGGCCGTCTGTCAAACAGCAGAGGAGACTTCCATGCGATTCGCGAGTTCGGTCTTGATCACGTGTGCGGCCCTCGTCGTCGCAGGATGTTCCACGAAGAGCGAAAGTGGAGCCGAGAAGAAGCCGACGGCCGCGCCGGCCACCCAGCCCGCAGGCGGCGCTTCTGCGGCGCCAAGCGTCACGGTGGCGTCGCTCAAGGATCAGAAGGTCGAGGTGGGCTGCGCGCTCTGCATCTACAGCATGCCGGGAGTCGACTCCTGCCAGACCGCCGTGATGGTGGACGGCACGCCCATGCTGGTCAAGGGCATCGACGTCGACCTCCACGATCACGGGCTCTGCGAGGACTCGGCGGAAGCGATCGTCTCGGGCGAGGTGAAGGGCACGACGGTGATGCTCACCAAGCTCGAGTTCGAATAGTCTCGCGCCCCTTCTTCACGTTCCCGCTGGTCCGGCCCGCTGGTTGGAGTAGTGCCGCGCTGGGTGAGCTTGCGTTGGTGCAGACGGCCGCCGGGGCGAGCGCCGCGGCCGCAAGACGAGCACGAGCCCGACGAGATCTGCCGTCCCGAGGCGCGCTCCAGCACATCGGGATCGAAGCTTCCGGTCAGGTTGACCTCGACGAATCGGTCCTCCTTGGAGGTGTGGGTGTCGTAGAGCCCTCTCGTCCCCTCCAGGAAGAAGACCAGCTTGAGCTGGCCGGCGACCGTGCCCGTCTTGCGGTTGAAGGTCAGCGAGGCCGAGGACTCCTTCACCCAGTCAACCTGGGCAATCTGGCCCGGGTTGGGATTCGGTGGCGGCGTTGACCTGGGATGATCGAGATCGTTCTGGCCGGGGTTGAGCAGACTCGCCAGACCCGTGAGCGTGACCTCGTCTGAGGCTGCGCAAACCGGTCTGCACACAAGAGAACGGCGAAGAGCGGCAACAGCACCGCCCACCACCGCATACGGCCTGGTGCATGCATGGCCCACCTCCTTCGGACGCGACGCGGTCTCGAAGGGACGGCCGCGTCGCGGCGCGGAAAACACCCTGCGGTACTCGTTGATTAGCAGATCCGGCGAGCGCGGTCTATCGAAAGACGACCCCGCTTTTTGCCGTCGCGCCCAGAATCGTGGCTCGCAGCGCGCCGCCGCTTACTTCTTGAAGCCGGCGATCAGGCCGAATCCTGCCGAGGCAGTCGAGGGCAGGTAGCCGCTGATGAAGTCGCGGAAGCTGGCGGTCTGCTCGGTGAGCCAGGCGGTGATGGTCTGGTAGTGCGATTCCCACGCGCTCCAGTTGACGTCGATGAGACCGGCGTACTGGAGACCGAAGAGCACGAGCAAGCCGACGCCGATGATGGCCAGCGAGATCCTGAAGAAGGTTCGCGCCGCGAATCCCATGCAGAAGCCCGCGAAGAAGCTGAAGCCGAGCTTGAAGAGGGCGGGGGAGTACGCTTCCAGCGCTGACTCCGCCCTCTCGATGGGGCTTCCGTCGGCGCTCGTCGACTGGCCGGGGAGGAAGCCCTGCTGGAGCGCAAGGCCTTCGCCCGTCGTCCCTGGGGTCGTCGCCGGTTCCGCGCCGGTCAAGGGGTCGCCGCGATAGATCGCATAGGCGTAGCCGCCGGCGCCCAGGAGCATGACGAGGATCGCCGCGGCGATCAGGATCTTCTTCCAGGGACGCATCTCCCGCGGCGCCCTTGAGTTTGCCGGGCGGACGATCTCGATTCTTCTGGGACTGTTCGGGGTTCGACATGGTGCTGCCTGGAATCACTGTTCACCGCCGCAGCGCGGACTCACCCAGAGTCTAGCCCGGATTATTCATGAAGCGAACCGGCCAGCGGGCGATCCGATTGCGTGATCGCTCGTTCGAGCCTCGACGTATCGAGTGGATATGCCTTCGTCTCGCCCGAACGCTCACGCAATCGGCTTGCCGCGCTGGTGGGGCGCTGGGCTCCTCGGACCGGAAATGGATCGTAACGTCTTTAGCTGAATCGACTTCTGGCGACGCACCCCCCCGCTTCATGAATAATCCGGGCTAGCGGATTCCGCCAAAGGGAACAGGAGCCGCGACCTCGGCTGGCCGATAAGCCCTCGTTGGCATGAGCAGTGCAGGCAGTCATTCTCGACCCGGATTCGATCCAGCCCCGGAGGCTGCCCGTCCATCCTTCGCCCCGCCGGACTTCGCCCGGTCTGCGCCGCCGCGCTCGCTGATCCCGCTCCTCGCGATCATCTTCGCAGCGCAGATTGCGCTCATCGCCCTTCTGGGGTGGAACAACCGCTGGCAGATCTCCGAAGACGGCGTCGCGTACCTCCGCATCGCCTCCTACTACGCCAGCTGGCAGACGCATCTCATGGTCAACGGCTACTGGGGGCCGATGCTGAGCTGGCTGATGGCGCCGTTGGTGGGCATCGTGCCCCATCCGCTGTACGCGGCGCGGCTGGTCATGGGCCTCTCTGCCGTGGTCTTTCTTCTCGGCAGCATCTCGCTGTTCCGCCGCCTCGAGCTGCCGCCCGCGGCAGTCGCGGTGGGAGCGCTCTGCGCCGCGGTCATCGGCGCGTCGCTGTCCGCCATCTCGATCACTCCCGATCTGCTCGTGGCCGGGCTGATCTGCCTCGGAGCGAGTTTCCTGCTCTCCCGCTCGTGGCTGAACCGCCGCGCGACGCCCTGGGCGGCGGGGATCGTCTTCGGCCTGGCGTACCTCGCCAAGGCCGTCGCCCTGCCTGTCTTCTGTGCGCTGCTGGTCGCGCTCGTGTGCTGCGAGCTCCTCTATCAGCGGGGCAAGCGGCGCGCGGTCATCGGCAGGGCAGTCGTGACCATGTTCGCATTCGTCATTACGGCCGGACCGTGGATCGGTCTGATCTCCCAGAAGTACAGTCGGCCGGTCTTCTCGACCACCGCTGCGATCGCGCACGCATACATGGGCCCCGGCGACCGGCCCCGCGGCCACCCGTTCACGACGTCGTTCCTCAGGCCCGAGCCCGGCCGGATCACGGTGTGGGAGGACCCCTCGGAGCTCCCGTATCCATCGTGGTCGCCGCTTGCCAGCCGCGACAACCTGGTGCACCAGCTGCAGATCATCCGGGACAATTCATACGCCATCCTCAATCTCGTGAGCCGGTGGGACTGGTTGCGGCTCGGTCCGCTCCTGCTGCTGATCGGCTTTCTTGTGCACGCGCCCTGGTCGGTCAACTTTCGTGATCAGCGCTGGCGGCTGGCCGCGCTGGGCGTGTTCGCCGTCTGTGTTGTCTATCTGCCGATCTACGCCTCGGTGCCGCGCTACTACTACGTGACGATCCCGTTCCTGCTCACCGTGGCCTTGGGCGTCGTCACGCAGCTGACGGCGAAGGATGACTTCGGTCCGAATCCGGGCCGGGTGATCGCGCTCAGCGTCATCGCCCTCTCCTTCTCCGCGCCTGTGGTACGGGACGCGGCGGTGCTCCTGCGCCTCGGGACCGGCCGTGCCGCCCTGGATGCAGCTGGCCGAGCTCATGAAGGAGCGGGGCGTTCACGGCACGATTGCCGGCGGTGCCAAGGAGGCGATGCTCATCGCCTACCTGAACGACCTGCCTCATCTGGGCAACGTGTGGGAAGCCGATCCTCGCGATTTCATGGCGGCGGGCGCCAATCTGATCGTGGTGAAGCGGCGCTCGGAGGCGGATGAGAAGCTGCACGGGGCGAAGGGGTTCGAAGATCTCGATGCGCTGCTCTTCGGCAAGGACGGCCCGACCGATTCATTCCCGCTCCGCCTCTACCGCCGCGGGACGCCGATGCGAACCGCGACCGGCGGGACGGAACGCTGACGCGGGCCCGCGCGGACCGCACTCCTTCTCCCGCATTCACTCAACGCCGCGCGTCCGATGGCCGATAAGACCGCGGCAGGGGGCGAGCGCCGAACATGCCGCAGCACGCGATCGAGACTATTGCTTCTTCCAGAGCGTCGCTCGCAGCGCCGTCGCTGACCATCGTCGTCCCGGCGCTCAACGAGGAGCAGGCGATCGGCGACACGATCACCCGGTGCCTCGAGGCAATCGAAGAGATCAAGGCGGCCGCGCGTCTCGCGTCGGTCGAGATCATCGTCGTTAGCGACGGATCGACCGACCGGACGGCGGAGATCGCCGCCCTCTTCGACGACGTCAAGGTCATCGTCTTCGAGAAGAACCGCGGCTACGGGGCGGCGATCAAGGAAGGCTTCCGGCAGGGCCATGGTTCGCTCGTGGGGTTCCTCGACGCCGACGGCACCTGTGATCCGCACTACTTCGGCGAGATGTGCCGCATTGCCCTGGAGGAGGATGCGGACATCGTGCTTGGCTCGCGCCTGGGGCCGGACTCCAAGATGCCCCGAGTGCGCCGGCTGGGCAACCGTGTCTTCGCGGTCCTGCTCGGGTTCCTCTGCGGTCGGTGGATCACGGACACGGCCAGCGGCATGCGGGTGATGAAGCGTTCGTCCCTCGAGGCGCTGTATCCCCTGCCCGACGGACTCCACTTCACGCCATCGATGAGCGCCCGCGCGGTGCTGAACGGCTTGCGCGTCACCGAGATTCCCATGCGCTACGACGAGCGTGTGGGCACGAGCAAGCTCAGCGTGCTCGCCGATGGGGTGCGATTCTTCCGGACGATCGTGGACGGCGTGCTCTGCTACCAGCCCGAGCGTCTCTTCCTCATCGGCTTCACCTGCTGCCTGCTCGTGGGCATCGCGCTGGCCGCCTATCCGGTCGAGTTCTATCTGCACAACACGCGAGTCGAAGAGTGGATGATCTACCGCTTCCTCGTCTGCGGCCTGCTCGGATCGGTCGGGTACCAGCTCCTGGGCGGGGCGGCCCTCGCTACTCGCATGGCCACCTTCGGTCCGCGGCGGTGCGCCCACGACTCGTTCTGGCCGACGGTGCTTGCGTCCCTCTTCTCGGGCTGGATCCTGCGAATCTTCGTGGCGGTCATCGTCCTGTCCTCGCTGGTCCTGCTCTGGCCGGCGGTCTTCGAGTACGTGACCACGCTTCAGGTCACCATGCACTGGTCGCGAGCCATCGTGGGGGCGTTCGGCATCCTGCTCGCCTCCCAGGCGATCATCAACAGCGTCCTCATGCGCGTCGTCGAGATCTGGAAGGTGCAGCTGGTCGCTCGCGCGGGCTCCCTGCGGGGCGAACGGGAAGGCGGCTGAGCGCGGATCGTCTCATGATCGGAACGCAGCACGCGATCACCGAAGAGTCCACCACCGAGGCAGCGACAACCTCGCGCCTGACCGGTGCGCGACTGGGTCCGGCCGGCGCCGCGGACCAGGTCGGTACTTCGTTGCCCCGCCGCGCAAGCGCGATCGACGCGCTGCACGAGAGCGTCGTGCAGAATCGGCGGGCCACGGTGCTCGCCGGCCATCTGGCGGCGCTGCTCCCGGCCGCTTGCCGCACGGTGCTCGACGTCGGCTGCGGCGATGGCGTCATCGACGCGCTGCTGCTCCGGCATCGACCGGAGCTCACCGTCATCGGACTCGACGTCATCGAGCGGCCCGGGCGCGGATCGACGTGCGCCGCTTCGACGGCCTGACGCTTCCCTACGCCGATCGCAGCCACGACGCCGTCATGCTCATCGACGTGCTGCACCATACGAACGATCCAATCGTGCTCCTTCGCGAAGCCGCCCGCGTCGCTCGACGCGCGGTGGTGGTCAAGGATCACTTGCGGGAAGGGTTCCTTGCCGGTCCGACGCTTCGTTTCATGGACCGCGTGGGAAACCGGCGATACGGCGTGCCCCTGCCGTACACCTACTGGCGGACCGAACAGTGGGGAGAGGCGTTCCGGTCGCTCGGACTTCACGTCGAGCGGTGGCGGGATCGCCTGGGGCTCTATGCCTGGCCCCTCCATCTGCTGTTCGAACGGTCGCTCCACTTCGCGGCGCGCCTCACGGTCGCGTCCGGTCAGTCGGAGGAAGGCCCATGAGCAGCCCCCAGGTGCTCGACCGTGCCGCGGTCGATGAACGGACTCGGTCCCGTACCGCCCCGACGCCCGTCGCGACGGAGTGGGAGCGCGCCTACCAGCGGTTCGAGACGCCGCACGAAGAGGTGCGCGAATTCCTCCGCCGGCTGCGCTGGCTCGGTGTCGATCAGTTCTCGCGGTACGCCGAGGTGGTCGAGCTCTTCTGCGGACGGGGCAACGGCTTGATCGCCCTCGCTCAGCTGGGCTTCACGCGGCTCGAGGGCGTGGACCTCTCGCCGACGCTGCTCGCCGACTACCAGGGCGACGCTCGCGTCATCGTGGCCGACTGCCGCGCGCTCCCGCTGGATGATCAGTCGAAGGACCTGCTCATCGTCCAGGGCGGTCTGCACCATCTGCCCGAGCTGCCGGACGATCTCCTGCAGGTCCTGCGCGAAGCGCACCGCGTGCTCCGGAGCGGCGGGCACCTGGCGGTGGTGGAACCGTGGATGACGCCGTTCCTGGCGCTCGTACACCGCGCGTGCACGCATCCCTCCACGCGGCGGCTCTCGCCACGCCTCGACGCGCTGGCCACGATGATCGAGCACGAGCGCGAGACGTACGAGCGGTGGCTCGCGCATCCCGCGGCAATCACCGCTTCGATCGAGCGATTCTTCGAGCCCGTGCGAAGGAAGGTCGGCTGGGGCAAGCTGTGGTTCGCGGGCCGCAAGCGGCGCGTGCCGCTCACCGCTTCTTGAGCACCATGAGCATCGACGACGTGCGGCATCCGAGCCGGGCGCGGATCGTGTCGTAGAGCGTGAACAGCGCCAGCGGCGGCAGGCTCTGGAAGGGATCGAAGAATCGGGCCAGGCGCGGATGCGGCGTTGCGCCGTAGCGCAGGCGATGCTGGAAGGAGTACATCCAGAACGAGTGGCCGGGCTGGTGCGACACACGCTCCACACGCAATCCGCGGTCCCGGCAGAGCCGCTCAAGACTCGACGGACAGAAGAGGTGGAAGTGGCGGGGGATGTGGTAGCCGCCCCAGAAGGAATCCGCGAAGACGCGGGCATCCTGGCTGTCCAGGTTGGGCGTCTCGACGGCCAGGATTCCCCCGGGGCGGAGCCACCGGGCGACCTTCTCCACCACCGCCCCGGGATCTTCGACGTGCTCGATGACGTGGAACATCGTGACGAGGTCCAGCGACTGCTCTTCGATTGCTTCGCACGCTTCGATGCGGCAGGAGAGCGCTTGGTAGCCCTCCTGCTGCAGGCGTTCCACGACGTTCGGGTCGAGCTCGATGCCGAGCAGGCGCTCCTTCGGCAGTCCCCAGTCGTGCATGAGCCGAAGGAAGCGCCCGGTGCCGCAGCCGATATCGAGATAGGTGCGCGGCCGCCTGGCGCCGGCGCGAAGCACGCCGCGCATCTTGCGGCGGTCGAGCCAGCGCTTGGCACGGACGGCCAGCGGGTTGATCCTCGACTCGTAGTGGTATGCGTAGTAGTCGGACGGATAGATGACCGGTAGCGCGCTGGCCGCCGGCCGCGGATCGAGCCGAACGTGACCGCAATCGATGCATCGCATGAAGCGCCAGCAGTTGCGGCACGTGCGGTACTCGTAGTCGAACCCCAGCGCGTGCTCCGCCGCCTCGCGCTGACCGCACACCGGGCACTCGGGCACGGGAACGACCGCGACCATCGGCAGTTCCTCCGTGTCGAAGGGCGGCGGCGTCCGGAGCCACGCGGGGGCGAGGCGCCCCTGTTCCGCGGGCACGGACGCCGGAGCGACGGCGTCAACGGTCGACACGCCTGTCGAGACCGTCGCGAAGTCGATCGTCGATCGCCGTCCGGTCGATTGGTGCGTATGGCTCCGGTGCCGTGGCCGGGGGAGCGGCAGGGCCAAGAAATAGGTCCACAGATAGTGCAGGTAGGAGCCCCGCCAGTGAAGACCGTCGAGATCGTCATGCTCTTGGATCTCGCGATCCGCGCGAGGCAGGTTGTAGTAGGGGATCGAGGGCCAGAGGTGATGCGCCGTGTGGTAGTTCATGTTCATCGGCGCGAACAGCAGCCGCTCGAACCGGTTGCTCGTGTACGTGATCAGGCGGTGGGCATCGGCCTGCTCGTCGGGCTCGGGGTGCGAGTGCTCCATGAACGAGCGGAAGAGATCGGCGAGATACATGAAGAGGAAGCAGGGGAGCAGCCAGAGCAGCGGAAACGCCCACCAGCCGATCGCCGCGGTCAGCCCGCCGATCAGCAGCGCCTGCCAGCCCACCAGGATGAGCAGATCTCGCCCGCGGTAGCGGCGGGCCGCTTGCGCGGGCGATGGGGCTTTGCCAGCGCCCGGATCGGGCTGGGGGAAGAAGACGTTCTTCACCGCCGGGTAGAGTGTGGCCAGCCCGCTCAGAAAGACGAGATACTTGGGCCGAGTGTCCTTGTTGTACGAGCCATGCTTGTGCCGGTCGGGATCGAGCTCGGTCGAGAGGTGACGGTGGTGCGCCAGATGGTTGCGGTTGTTGATGCGGGTGATCGCCCCGATGGGCCCGAGCAGCAGGCAATCGGTGAAGAGGTCGTTGACGGCGAGCCGGTTGAAGAGACGCCGGTGCATGCCATCGTGACCGATGATGAAGAGCGCGTAGTACTGCGTTCCAATGATCGGAATCGCCAGCGCCACCATCCACCAGGTGGTCCACGCGGCCACCGCAGTCCACGCCGCGAGCATGAGCGACCAGCAGCGCACGGTGTCGAGCACCACGCGGTGCGGCCGCAGCTGACTCAGTTCGCGCACGCGAACAGCGCCGAGCAGCGTGGTCCGATATGGACGGTACGGATTCCACGGCTCCGCCGCGACGGCCGGAGCCGTCGGGATCTCCGGGGTGTCCGGGGTGTCCGGCGTGTCCGGAGCATCCCGGAGGTCCGGTGCGATCGTGAGTGAGGCGTCAGCCATGGAGGGAGTGGAAGAAGATCCGATAGTGACATCGGTCCGCCCCGGAATCTTCTTGAGGAAGTACGAAGGGACACAGACGGGGGGTCAAGGGGACGAAGTCAGGAGGTCGCGTTGCGATTCCGTCTGGTCTTCATCCCGAAACGGCTCCGATGCACGATCCCCTTTCCGCTCCCCCTGAACGAGCACCACAGCGCTCCCCGGCTCACGCTCGAGTGCCCATCGGCCCGGCGGTGGTGGCCTCGCTCATCGCGCTGCTCGTGAGCAGCGCGATGACCATGGCATCGGAATGGAGCGAGGTCGACTTCGGCGGCGACGCCGGCAGCGTGGCGAACACCGCGCAGGCCACGGTGGGGGACGGTGCGCTCACCTCGATCCGGGGCCTGCTGCAGGGTTCGCTCGGATTGCTCGGGCCGGGCGCTGCACCGCCGGAGGACGATCTCGAAGACATCTACCTGATCTGCATCGATGATCCGGCCCGATTCTCGGCAAGCACCGCCTCCGGCGAGGGCTTCGCGACGTTCGACTCGCGTCTCTTTCTCTTCGATCTCGAGGGTCGCGCCCTGCTCGGCAGCGCCACGCCGTGGATTCGCGGTCGCGCTGATCTGCGCGGCGCGGTGCTCGGCGACCGGGCGACCGACGACACCGGCGCGGCGGTGATCCACCAGGGTCTCTATCTGCTGGCGATCACCGCCGCGCCGAGGCAGCCGGTCAGCGCGGAGGGGCCGCTCTTCTCGTTCGAAGCAATCGACGAGGTGTCGGGTGGTGACGGAAGCGGCGGAGCGGCGCTGCTGACCGGATGGGCCGACGAGGCGTCGTCCGCCACCGGCGCCTGCATCCTCCTGCGCGGCAAGCGGCGCGGCACGTGTCTGTTCGCCACCGAAGCGCAGTGCGCAGCCCAGCGCGGGCGCTATCTTGGCGACGGCATCGAGTGCGGGAGCGGGCTCGAGCCGGCCGGCAGCGGTCAGGACGCGCTGAACGGCGAAGGCGCCGTGCGCGGCGCGTACGTCATCGCGCTGCAGGGAGCGTGCTACGCGTCTTCGGTGCCCACCGGAGCGTGTGTGCTTCCGGGGGGCGGATGTGAGATCAGCCTGGAAGTGCAGTGCGCCAGCGAGGGAGGCGACTACCGGGCGCGGGCAGCACGTGCCCAGGACCTCCCGCTCCGGTCGTGCTCGGCGCGGATCGCGTGAGCGGAAGCGAGAAGGGCAGCTTGCTGGTGCTTTCGCGCGTCGAGTTGCGCTGGGACGCCCAGGGCAGGCTCGTCCGAGACACGTTCCTCGGCCTGACGAACGACTGGCCGGGCGAGGTGGCGATCAAGCTCTTCTTCATCAACGGCGACGCGCCGCTCGACGAGCCGGCCGCACGCCTCCATCCTGGATGGAACTGGGTCGACACGGGCATCACCCTGACTCGCAATCAGCCGACCTACTGGTCGGCGGCGAGCGGCCAGCCCGGACCGAGTGGTGCGGCGCTGCCGCCCTTCACGGTTCTCGATCCGGCGGCGGGCGGGGCGACGCCGGGGCGGCCGGATCCTGATGGCAGCGCCGACCGCGTATTGCGCGGCTTCGTGTACGCGTGGGCGGTCGACGCGCAGGAGCGAGAGATCAGCTGGAATCACTTGCAGGGCGAGGCGACCATCGTCGACTACCGCAGCGGCACCGCGTGGGAATACCGGGCGTGGGCCTTCCAGGATGCGCAGGACCGCGCGCCTGGGAGCGTGCTCGAACCGCCGTTCGGTGAGCTCGATCTCGACGGCGTGGAGTACGTGCCGGGATTCGCGCAGCTGCAGATGGGGTTCTTCGCTGCAGGTTCAACGGCCCTCTCCGGCGGAGGCGGTCAGTACGAGAGCGTGGTAACCCTGGACACCGAGCTCACGCTCCATCCTGTTCGCGCGGACCTGCGCCAGGAAGGCGGCGGCCCGGTCACCACGAAGGCGAGCTTCACGATCTGGAACGAAGACGAAACGCAGCTCACCGGTCTCGATCGTTGCATCACCTGCTGGGACCAGTCACTGCTCAGCGTGTATGTGAACGTCGGCAACCACTTCCTGGTGAGCAACCTGCAGACCGACAGGGGACGGGCCCGCATCGACGGCGTGGCGGGAGCGGTCGATTGCGGACAGACCGCGACCGCGGTGTCGCTGCTGGGCGTGATCGCGACGCACTTGCGCTATGACGACGGCGTGCGCCGCGCGGTGGGCGGCACGAGTCTGATCGGACTAGGCAGAGAACCGCACAGCGCGGCCATCCGCTGCGACCCGATCGCAGGCGGCGGCCCTTGACCAACACACCTCTCCCCCCGGGAGAGGTCGGCTCGCGCCGCGAGCCGGGTGAGGGAGGAGTGGTGGACGGTCGGCCGCGCAAGTCGATCTGACCAAGGCGGAGCACTCTGGGGTGCCGGTGCAGCGCGTCAATCCGAACGCACATGGCTCATGCTCGCACGCGGCACACGACGAGAGATCTCCCTCACCTGGCTCGTCCCCACGAGCAGGCTCGGGGACGAACCGTCCTCTCCCGGGAGGAGAGGAGTTTCGGAATTCGCCAACCACGGAATGAGCGGAGTTCTGGAAAAGCGTTGTCGCCCCTTCTCCTCGCTGCTACTTTGTTCCATTCCGCCCTCAGTCCTCCCGTGACCACCCATGGCTTTCCGACCAAAGCTCAGCAGCTCCCAGTATCGGAGCTACAAACGCGACGCCAGGGACCACCGCACCGAGGGAACCCGGGGGACGGCGGCTGCCGATGCCAAGACCGGTCGCCCGGGCGGGCATCAACGCAGTTTCTTTCAGCTGTGCGCCGCTTTCTACTCGCTGCTCCGCGGGCATCGGTTGAAGCTCGCGATCGCCCTGGGCATGCTGACCGTGGCCACCGTCCTGAAGCTCGCGCCGCCCTATGCGGCCAAGCTCGTCTTCGACAACGTGCTCGGCGACAAGCCGCTGCCGATCTTCCTCATCGACGTGCTGCACTTGCCCTCGGACCCGAGACGACTGCTCGCGGCGATTGCGATACTCCTGGTGATCACGACCGTATGCGCCGTGACGATCCTCACCTTTGGCCAGTGGCTCGCCGTGCTCGTGGGCAAGCGACTGCAGGCGCACGTTCGCAGGCGGCTCTTCGCGCACGCTGTTCGGCTGCCGTTGCACCGGGTCTATGAGCTGAAATCGGGCGGAGTGGCCAGCGTGCTGCGCGAGGATGCCGGCGGCGTGGGCGAGCTCGTCTTCAGCATGCTGTTCACCCCGTGGCGGGCGATCGTGCGCTTGTCGGGATCGTTGGTGATCCTCGCGGTGATCGACTGGCGCCTGCTGGTGGGATCCCTGCTGCTGCTTCCCGTCGTCTACTACACGCACCGCACCTGGGTGGCCCGGGTGCGTCCTCTGTGGCGTGACATTCGGGTTAGCCGTCAGTACATCGACGGGCACGCTGCCGAGGCGTTCGGTGGGATGCGGGTGGTGCGCAGCTTCGGCCGCCAGCGAAGCGAGAACGCCCGGTTCATCCGCAACAACCACCTGATGATCCGCCAGGAGCTGGCCGCATGGTGGTGGTCGCGCGGTGTCGATGTCCTCTGGTCGGTGCTGATCCCCGCCGCCTCCGCGGCGCTGTTGTGGTACGGCGGCACGCGCGTGCTCGCGGGTGAGCTGACCACCGGTGAGCTGGTGATGTTCCTGCTCTACCTGGCGTGGCTGCTCGAACCCATGGCGGCGCTCGCGAACAGCGCCACCGGGTTCCAGAACAGCTTGGCCGGTCTGGATCGGGTGCTCGATCTGCTTCATGAGCCGACCGAGTTCATGCGTGCCGAGTCCGCGCCGGCGGTTCGAGTCAAGCCCTCGGCGGTGGCGGGGGGCATCGCACTGAAGGAGGTGAGTTTCATCTATCCCGGCTCCAGCGACCCGGTGCTGACGAACATCAACCTCGAGGTGTCGCCGGGCGATATCGTCGCCCTGGTTGGAACCAGCGGCGCCGGCAAGACCACCCTCTGCAACCTGGTCGCCCGCTTCTACGATCCGACCTCCGGAGTCATCGAACTCGACGGGCGCGACCTGCGCGAGATCGACGTGGAGAGCTACCGCCGGCTCCTGGGCATCGTCGAGCAGGACATCTTCCTCTTCGACGGAACAGTGGCGGAGAACATCGGCTACGCGCGGACCGAGGCGACCGCCGAGGAGGTCCAGACGGTTGCCCGGCAGGCCAACGCCCACGGCTTCATCATGGGTCTTGACAAGGGATACGACACCGTGATCGGCGAGCGGGGGGTCAAGCTCAGCGGTGGCCAGCGGCAGCGGATCGCCGTCGCGCGGGCGCTCCTCGTCAATCCACGGATCCTGATTCTCGATGAGGCCACCAGCAACCTCGACAGCGAGAGCGAGCGACTGATTCAGGAGAGCCTCGCCGTGCTCATGCGCGGCCGCACGAGCTTCATCATCGCCCACCGACTCAGCACCGTCGTCCACGCGGATCGCATCGTGGTGCTCGAGCAGGGGAAGATCATCGAAGAGGGCACCCACCGGCGGCTCATGGAGGGCAACGGCCGCTTCCGGCAGATGGTCGCAATGCAGATGGAGGACCTCGCCGCCCCGCTTCGCAGCGTGCAGCAGGACACCGTTGTTGATGAATCCGCCGAGGAGCCATGGTCGGTGCTGCGGCGACGCGACGACGGACTGATCTGAGGTCCCGGCTTGGCGGGCTGCTCCCCTGAATCAACCTGGCGCGTGGCCGCGCAAGCTCTTGGGCGTCATGTCCGTCCACACCTCGCCGATGTGATCGAGGCACTCCTGCTTCGATCCGGTCTTCCCAGTCCCGCTCCAGCCCTTGGGGATCTCGCGATCCACAGGCCAAATCGAGTACTGCTCCTCCCCATTGAGCACGACCTGGTACCGGGTCGTATCTTCCCGCTCCTGCACCATCACGTGACCTCCTGAAACCCGATCCTCCGTCTCGCCTTGCACTCCGTCGCTCGGTCTGGGAGTTCGTATCATCATAACAGGGCTGACTGGGTGATGGAGCGAGCGGGTCGGGCGAAGCGTCGTCCAGACAGATCGCGGAGGACGAAGGTGGACGAGCGGAATCCGGATACGGCACCCGATCCAGCAGCGCGGGCCGCCGCGCTGGCCGAGCTTCGGCGCCGATTGATGGGTGAGGTGTTCACTCGATCCCGCCGGATCGAGGAGCTGGACGATGCGATCGAGCTGGGCTTTGCAAAGGGCCAGGTGGGAGATCAGACGCTGCAGCGGCTGCGGGACGCCTGGCCGCAGTTCGACTTCCAGGTTCGGTCCGCCTCCCACGACGCCGAGGATCTGAGCTGGCTTCGGATCGCCGGACCGCCCGGCACGAAGGAGCTCTTTCGCCGGGCGGCGCAGGCCCGGCCGAACACCTATCGGCGTCGCCCGATCGCGTCCGCCTTGAGCTGGCGCTGGCGAGTGCTGACGAACAGGCTGCGGGTCCACCCTGACTTCATCATCATTGGTACGTCCAAGAGCGGGACGACGTCGCTGTACTACTACCTGCTGCAGCATCCGCTGGTGATCCCAACCTCCAAGAAGGAGCTCTTCTTCTTCGACCGCGATTACGCTCGCGGAATGTCACGCTATCGAGCCCACTTTCCGACCCGTTTGAACCGGATGCGGCACCGGGCGGCCGGCCGAAAGGTGATCACGGGCGAGGCCAGCCCGACCTATCTGGAGCACCCGCGAACTCCGGAGCGAATTCACGCCGTCGCGCCGGCGGTTCGGTTGATCGCCATCCTGCGCGACCCCGTTCAGCGGGCCTACTCGCTCTACCAGCTGAAGGTCCGGTCCGGCGAGGAGCAGCTGAGCTTCGAAGAGGCGATCGCGAGGGAGGAGCGCGAGGTGGAACGCGAGCGGAAGCGGGTGTTGAGCGACGATCGCTACTTCAGCCGACTGCTGCACCACCACGCCTACCTGACGGGCGGCATCTACGTCGAGCACCTGCGGCGGTGGACCGAGGTCTTTCCCAGGGAGCAGCTCCTGATCCTCTCCAGCCGAAAGCTGCAATCCGACCGGACGCACACCTACGGTCGGGTGTTGGAGTTTCTCGATCTGCCGGCGCACACCCCGCAGCATTTCGGTGCGCTCAACACGTTCCCCTACCCGCCGATGGACGCATCGATCCGCGAGCGGCTCGCCGACTTCTACCGACCGCACAACGAGCGGCTCTGGGAGTTCCTCGGCGAGGACTACGGCTGGGGGTCACCGCCGTAGTGACGACGCGGGCTAGAGCGGTTGCACTCGTTTCGTAGCGTCTGGAGCGTCGGCGAGCCGAGTGTGGCGAGGAGGGCGAAGCAGGCGGCTTGCCATGCCGTCGATGCAGCCCGACGAAGCCACGCGAAGGCGCAGCCAGCTCCGGATGCTACGAATTGAGTGGAGCTGCTCTAACCCACGTACGCTCCCATCATGATCATCATCCACCACAGGATGACGGTCATCAGGACCACTCCGGCGCAGAAGAGGAGCGTGATGAAGATCATGCGCATGCTCCGCCAGCGCAGCCGCCATTTGTGCCACTTTACCTGCTTCGGCGTGAGCCACTCGCCATCGTAGAGGAGCTTGCCACGGCGGTCGGCAAGATCTTCGAGTTCGGATCGAAGCGCATCCCGCCACTCGACGATCCGCTGCCGAGTCTCGGGGGGCAGTGCGCTCTTTCGGGGACGAGGTTGCATTGATGCCTTGGGTCGCCGGTACCGGAAGTGCCTCCCCCGCTGGTCACACTGATCATCTTGCACGGAGGTCGACGGCATCGCGGATCAAAAGTGCAGGATCTTGGTGAAGACGATGAAGTTCATCAGCAAGCGTGAACATCGCCACGAACAATCCGATGGCTCCGGCGCACATGATCTGAAGGAGGATCTCGAATCGCCGTGCAAGTAGCTTCCTGGAGTCCGGCACCAGCTTCTGGCTTCGAAGTTGGGCCTCGAAGGCCTCCAGCGCCCGCAGATGCTCCGACCGCAGCAGGCGTTCGCGTAAGTCGCCTTCACCATCGAATTGATACTCCGAATCGCTCATGTCCTCGCGCCTCCCGAGGTGGTCACCAGCGACTCGGCCCATCGCTCGATCTCCAGGTTCTTCAGTTTCTTGTTTCGCCGCCTTTCCTTCCCGTGCTCCAAGATCAGGGCGTACATGATGCCGACGATCAAGTCCGAGCATGCCGGCGACCGCGATGTTCAGCGGGATGATGGGGTACGCGGGCGAGGTCGGCGGCACCGCCGCCTCGATCACGACCGCGGTCTCTCGAAGATCGAGAACTCTTGGTGATCATCGTGTTTCGGATGTTGTCCATGTACCGCCGCTGGTTGCGGAGGTTTGCGATCTCTTCACTCCTGAAGCGCGATGTCCGTCACCAGCTGCGGCATCTCGCGGATCTGCAGCGTCCGTGCGGGTGATCGCCTCCTCCAGGCCGATGATCCGGGTGTCCGCCGCCGCCCGGTCGGCGGAGAGTCCGGCGAGCTGCAGCCTGAGCTGTGCGTGCAGGACGCCGGTTTGTCCTTGCTCCGAACGAGCCTGGCTTCCTCGGCCGTGATCATCGCCTCCGCCTCGGCGACCTGGCGTTCCAGTGCCTTGACCTGCGGATGCTCGCTGGCCAGCTCGGCCCGGCTGCCGGTCAGCTGCACCTCCAGGGACGCCAGCGACTGCTCGAGCCCGGTGAGCGTCGAGCTTTGGACCACGATCTCACCGCTCGTGTACGACTCCCGCTTCCTCGTCCAGCTGCTCCTGGAGGCTGGCGATGCGATCATCGATCGATGCCTGCGACAATCTTGGCATCGCGAAGCGACGCTTCGAGGTCGAGCCGGGTCTGTTCGAGCCCCGCCCCCCGCGTGGCCAACGAAGAGATCTCGTGCTCTTCCAGGTACGCGCCCTGCGACTGGATCGCCTCGGCGATCTCCTCGTCCTTGAGATCGAGTTCGCTCCCAATGCTCGCGATCGAGTGTTCGAGATCGCCGACGAGGATGTCCCGGTTGAACTCGTTGAAGTAGTCGATCATCGCGTTGGCGATCGCTGCGGCGAGCTCCGGATCGCGATCGCGGACGTACACCTCGATGGTGCTCTCGCGCGACACGACGAGATCGACGTCGCGTCGGAATCGACTGATGGGCTTCTGCGGGAAATCGGCTCTGGACCGCCCGCCAGGCGTCCACGTGCTGGAGGATCTCCGCGAACGCCCGGGCATGATCCTGCAGGCCCGAGGGAAGACGCGCGCCGACCTCGATGCCGACGACGGCATGGGCATCCTGAGGGACGTAGAAGACCGCTTTCGCCTCGTACTGCGGTGTCATCATGCGGCTGACGATGCCGCAGGCCACCGCAGACACCAGGGCGACCAGAATGATGAGGCCCGCACGCCGGTAGATGGCAATCCAGTAGTCATCGATCGTCGGTGCCGGCTGCCGAACCGGTCCATTCAGGCTTGTCATGACCATCTCCAGGATCGAGGCGCCGAAGATCGAGGCAGGCCTGCGATCGCACCCGCGACGATGCCGAGGAACGCCCAAGACAGGTAATTGTCATAGAACGGCTCGGAGCAGAAGTGCACCGCGAGGGCGATCATGCCGAGGAACAACCCCTTCATGACCATCTGCTGCGATCCCGTCGTGCGCCGGTAGGCCGCATGCCACGCCCCGATGGCGAGGGAGAGCAACCAGGCCGGTGAACAGCACGCCGGCGAAGATGCCCAGCTCGGCGGTCAGCTGAACGTAGGCGTTGTGAATCACCGTGGGGAGCGATCGCCCAATCTGCTTGAGGCCGATTCCGAACACCGGATGCTCCCGGATCGTCTCGAAGCCGGCCTGCAGGTAACCGACCCGGTCCAGCGCGCCCTTGGCCCCGAGGGGAACCAGGATCGTGTCGGTAGATCCAACCGACCGCGCCGGAGAAGTACGCGACGGCGGCGAGCGCGATCAGGACGCGAGGAAGTGGAAGGTTCGCTCTGGCCATCGCAGGAACGGCCAGATCGCGAGAACCACCGCCATGGCGATGACTGCGCCCGTGCTGAACGTGACGGAGATCGCGACGCAGATGAGACCAACCCCGACGAAGCGAAGCGACCGGTCGGACGGGGATGAACAGCAGGAGACTCAACCCCAGCAGGAGGAGGTGGGCGAGGCTCTGCGTGGTCGGCATCAGCGCCGTCGCCCGCGGCAGGACGCCCAGCGGGGTGTCCTTGTACTGGTAGGTGGCAAGATCCTCGGCGGTGAACGTGATCCCCGTTGAGAAGTAGAGCGATCAGACCGCCGATGGCGAGGATCGCCGACGCCACCGCCAGGGCGGACGAGCAGCTTGGCCGCGAACCCGGACAGATCGGTGGTGGCCAGCGATGCTCGTGATCGCCAGAAGAAGAACGCACTTGTTGATGAAGGTGCGCTGGGAGAGGAAGCTGCCGAATCCTCCGTTGACGATCGATGCCAGCGAGCAGGCGATCAGCAGCATGACGGCGAAGAGCAGGGGCAATGGGATGCGGATCGGATGTCGTTCCACCAGCGCGGTGGCGAGCCAGATGCGCGATGCCCGCCAAGATTGCCAGGTCGGTCAGGTCCAGCGGCCCGAGGTTGACGCCGCCGACCGCGCCGGACACCAGGAGCATCACCAGCCAGGCTGCGTACCGTTTGCGAAAGAGCAGCGGTCCGCTCAGGATCAGCGCAACGAGGATGACCACCGTGCCGGCGACGGCGACCGTGAGCAGGTAGGGGAACTGTCGGCCGTACTCCCGGATCGGATCGAGGAGGCTCACCACGTGGTCGAAGGCCACGGCCGTCCCCGCCGCGAGACCGAGCAGGGCGGCGAGGAGATACACCGCACCGGACCGAAGGACGGTGATCCCTGCGCTGGCCGGTTCCTGGCCCCTCAGATCAGACGCGACGGCCATGGACTCCGCTCCGATCGCAGACTGCTCCCGTTTCGGTGAAGCGGGAGCTTCCAGTCAAGACGTACCCGCCGGTGAAGACGGATCCAACCCTTCGCGCCGAGCCTCGGCCAGTCGGCGAAAGAGCTGCTCGTACCGCTGCACCATCATGTCCACGGAGAAGGTCTCTCGCAACCGCCGCTTGCCTGCTTCGCCCATCCTCCGAGCCTCCTCCGGTCGGTCCAGCAGCAGTTCCAGCGCACCGGCCAGCGCCGCGGCGTCGCCGGGTGGAACCAGCACGTCCCGTCTCGCCCTCGATCACCACTTCCGGAATGCCATCGACGTCGCTCGCCACCACGGGAAGGGCCGCGTCCATCGCTTCGGCCAGCGCCAGGCCGAAGGTTTCCCAGAGTGACGCGAGGCAGAAGACGTCCATCGCCCCCAGCAGGTCCGGCACATCGTCCCGCCATCCGGTGAACCGCACCGCCTCAGCGATGCCCAGTCGATGTGCGAGCGCTTGCAGTTCGGTCTTGCAGCGGTCCTTCGCCGACGACCAGGAACTCGACCTCCGGGCGCCGGCGACGCACGATCGCCGCCGCCTCCAGGAAGTGCCGCATGCCCTTCTGTCGCTCGCACCGACCGACGGTGCCGATGACCGGCGCGTCCTCGTGCAGACCGAGTTCGCTCCGAATCTCCGCCCGCGGCCGACGGCGCCGCTCGACCGACTCGATCGAGTTGAATATCACCTCCACCTTGTCGGCGGACATGATCCCCGTCTCGATGCCGTACGTCGCCGCTGCGTTGGACACCGCGACGTAGCCGGTGGTCAGCGCATCCAGTCGCCGCTCGATCCAGCGGTACACCCAGCGCTTGGCCGGATGCTGATGGGGCTGGGACGCGTAGACGTGAATGACGTGGATCGACGACCGGGACATGCGTCAACGCGGCCGCCACGCGGCCCATGAGACCGGCGATCGAGCAGGACGTGCACACGATGTCGAAGCGACCCTGCTCGAGCAGGCGCCGGATCTGGAAGAACCCCCGAACATTGGTCAGGGGGGCGATCCGTCTCGACATGCTCAAGTGGATGCAGGGCACGTCGAGCTTGGCATACTCAGCGTCCAGTGGGTATCCCGGCCCGAAGGCGATGGTCAGATCGAAGTCAGCGCGGGACAGGTGCTTGGCGATCAGGTAGTTCTGCAGCCCCGCGCCGCCCGCGGTGCTCGTCAGCAGCAGCAGCACGCGAAGCGGTCGGCGAGATGCGGCATCGCGGCGCTCCTCAGAGGCGCGTGCCATCGGTTGATCAGGGTTTCTCCGCGTCACCGTTCCGCTCCTGCCCGCGCGGCGGCGGCGATGACGTGCCGGTACACCTCGTCGAGCCGATCGCGCATGGCCAGCCAGGTGTGGTTCAGCGCGATCCGCGCCGGTCCCGCAGAGGCAGCGGTCTCGGCCACCTGGTCGTCCTCGAGGAGATCGGCGATCGCCGCGGCCCAGGCCTCCACGGCGCCCGGCGGCACGAGTCGACCGGTCACACCTTCATCGATGAGCTCAGGGATGCCCCCCGTCCGGCTGCCGACGACGGGACATCCGCAGGCCATGGCCTCCAAGATGACCAGGCCCAGCCCTTCCCACAGCGAGGGGACCACGAGCATGCGGCTCTGGGAGAACAGGACGGGAAGATCGCGGTTGGCCACCGTTCCGGTGAAGCGCACGCGGTCGGTCAGGTTCAGTCTTGTGACGAGCTCCTCGCACCGGCGCCGGTAGCCGCCGCGCTCCGTCCCGTCGGAGTGCGGTCCCACGATGTTCAACGTGGCCTGGGGAGCCCGCCTGGTCACCTCCGCCATCGCTTCGATCAGCACATGGACGCCCTTCTCCTCGGCGACGCGTCCGACGAAGAGGATCTCGCGCGGCCGTCGGGTGACGTTCTGCCGTCGGAAGACCTCGGTGTCGAGCACGTTCGTCACGAGTGACGTCTTCTCGGCCGGTACGCCGGTGCTCGTCACCACCAGCTCCCGGACGAACTCGCTGATGGCGATGACGTGGTGACACCGCTGCGTGACCAGCTTGTCGACGTGCGAGCCCACGACGTAGGCCGCGTGACGCGAGCTCAGCCGGGGGTACGCCATCCCCGCGGCCCGCTTCCAGGTGTGGGCGTGGTACAGCACGGGGAATCGACTGGTCAGTGCGTCGGGGCCGGTCACCGCCATGAGACACGGGTATCGCGCGTGATAGTGAACGACATCCGGCTGCAGTCGTCGGATGAGCTGCTTGGCGCGGAGCCCGAATCGCAGCTGCTCGGTGACCAGGCCACCCAGCCTTCGGCCGCCCCGATCTTCGTAGGCCGGACCGAGGCGATGGAAGACGATCGCATCGGCGCACGCGACGGGCGCTTCATCGCCGACCGTGATCACGTGGACCTCGTGCCCGAGCGACGCCAGGCCCCGGGCCTGCTCCATCATCTGGATCTCGACCGCGCCGTACGTCTTCGGGGGAACCGCGTGGAGGTTCGAGGAGACCAGACAGACGCGCAGGGGGGCCGCGTCCTTGCTCATCGCACGATGGTCGGGCGCGATCGGTCTCGAGGTGGTGTCGGTGGCGGGTGGCATGCGTCCTCTTCTTCAGCTCCGCCGGTGCTCGGCCGGTCCCGCCGCGGGAAGGGCCCACGGGCGCAGGCCTCTGACAGGGGCGCCGCTTCCAGTCCGCGGAGCCGATCATCGATGAACCGCACGATCGATCTCGTCATCCCGTCCCAGGAGAAGCGAGCGGCCCGTCGCAGCCCCTTCGCCCGCATCGACGCTCGCGCCTCGGCATCCTGCAGCGCACCGGCGATGGCGGTGGCGATGTCGCGGTCGTCATCCGGATCGACCAACGCGACCGCATCCCCGCCGACCTCCGCGAGCGAGCCGCGCCTGGAGGTCACCACCGGAGCACCGCAGGCCATCGCCTCGAGGACGGGCAGTCCGAATCCCTCGTACCTCGAGGGATAGACGAAGAGGTCGGTCTGGTTGTAGAGCTGGACGAGAACGTCATCGCTCACGTAGCCGGTCACCCGCACGCGGTCCTCGAGCCCGCGCTCGGCAACCATCGCTTCGATCCGCGCGGACGCGGGACCGGGACGGCCCACCAGGACCAGCTGGTGCTTCAAATCGTGCTCGGCGCAGGCGATGGCGAAGGCGCGGACGAGCCCGTCGAGGTTCTTGCGCGATTCGAGCGAGCACACCGATAGCACGAAGGGCGTGCAGACGCCGCAGGTGCGAAGCGCCTCCGCCGAAGTCTCCTCCTCGCCGATCCGCCGGAACCGGTGGTCGGCGCCCTCGGGCGCGATGCAGATTGGAATCGAACAGCGAGGTCGAATCGCGCGAACGTCCCGCGCGGTGTTCTCGGCGAACGTGACGATCCCGGCGCTGCGGCGCGAACAGAGCTGGAACCAGAACCATTGCTTGAGCCGTTCAATCCGGCCGAAATCGGCGGGGCAGTGGTGCCACTCGAGGCCGTGAATCGTGGTGAAGCAGGGGGTTCGGGTCAGCGGGAGCTTGCTGTTGAGGGTCAGGAAGGCGTCGAGCCGATGCTCGGCGATGCAGCGCCTCATCTGCAGCATGATCCACGCGTCGGCGAGTCTCTGGAGGCGGGGGAACGGACCGGTTCGATGACGATCTCGCCCGGCAGCTTCGGCAAAGCGTCCGCCGGGGTCGCTTCGCGGTCGGCGAACAGCACGTACCGGTGGCCGAGGTCGCCGACGCGGGAGAGCGAATCGAGGAAGTGATACACCACCCGCTCCACGCCGGTCGGCTGAGCGACGAGCAGGTCGCGAACGTCGATGCCGATTCGCAGCTCGCGTTGTGGCGTCATCCCCGTCATTTCCTCACGTGCTCCGCAATCAGCTGCTGCTCTCGCGTCAGCAGCCGCTCCCAGTCGTACTCCCGGCTGTGGTGGATCGCGTTCCTTCGCTGCGCCTCGAAGAGCGCTTCGTCGCCGAGGAGACGGAGCACGGCATCGGCCAGCGCGTGTACGTCATAGGGAATCACCTGGCCGCTTTCGGTTCGGCGCACGATGATGCCCGCCTCGGTGTGCTCGGTCGCGATGACGGGGAGGCCGGCCGCCATGTACTCCAGGACCTTCAGCGGCGTGGCGTAACGTCGAAAGGGGACCGGCTCGGCGTTCGCCAGGCCGATGCGAGCGTCGTCGAGCAGGTGGGGAAGTTCCTTCGGATCCTGGTGCCCCAGGAAGCGCACCGCCCCCTCCGGAAGCTGCTCCGCGGCGAGCCGACGCAGTTGCTTCACGTAGTTGGGCACGCCGGTGCCCACGACGGTCAGCGTCGCGTCAGGATGGACCGCTCGCACCTGTCGCAGCGCGAGGATGGCGTGCTCGAGCCCGCTCCAGCCAATGACGTTGCCGACGTAGATCAACGACCGATGGGGAGTGACCGCGGCGCGCGTCGCGGCGAACCTCGCCCAATCGACGCCGCTGGGGATCACCTCCGTGGTCCGGGCCAGCTCCTGCCGGCGCCGATCGGAGAGCATCTGGCTGATCGAGATCGCCAGGTCGGCGCGATTGATGCCCAGCCGCTCCACCGCGGCCGTGTACCACTGCCGAAACCGGTCGGGGACCAAACCCGGTTCGTAGTCTCGATCCTCGTACACCAGGGTGTCGACGCGACCGAGCTTCCGGAGCAGCAGTCCGGCGAGACCGCCCCACGGTCCGAAGCCAAGAGCGACGTCGGCGCGATCGCGAACGCGCAGCAGAACGGCCAGACACAGGAAGGGCGTGGTGAACACATCGCGAAGCACGGAGAGCGGGGAAAGCAGCCGGATCAGCCGCACCCGCATCGACGGTCGCCCTCCCCGAAGAGCGGTATCCCCGGCGACGGCCGACTGGGCATTCTGGCCGAGCCCGGCGAAGTAGTTGAACGGCGGATCGACGGCGATCAGCCGCACGTCGCTTGTCCGGCGCTCGCGGATCGAGCACAAGAACGTGTTGCGGAGCAGATCGCCCAACCGCAACGACTGGTTCATGGTCTTGTAGACGACGGTGACCTGATAGCCGTGCTTGCGGTAGTGATCGATGCGGTGGTGCTCCAGGTTGTTGAGGAGCTTGTCGATGTCCAGGGGCGTGATGATGAGGAGTCGGGGACGCGCATCCCCGTTGGCGTTCGCCGCCGCCTCCCGCTCGTTCACGTCGGCCGGGGCGGGAGTCCGTCGCGGCGTCGTCGCCGCCTGCCCTCTCGACAGTGGACTCGCCTGGTGGACCCTCGGCTCCGAATCACCAGCTTCAGTACAGATCTGAACCACCGGACCTCCCCTCGCGCGACCCCAATGTAGTGTGCGAGGCCGGGTTTCAGACCGGCGATGCGCGATTTTCGGCCACGAATTACGCCCGCTTTTCAAATTGGGGAGATGGCGAAACGGCTCTGGCGCTACGCTGGGGTCTCATCGACGTCGGCTGATCCATCCACGGCGATCGCCGAGGCGTACACGGCCGTCACCCGCTGCAGATGCCGGTCGAGTGTGAATCTGGGCAGGAGCCGCTCGTATCCGGCCGCCCCGTATTGCTCGCGGAGCTCCCGGCTGACGATGAGGCGTCGGAGCTGTCGGGCCAGGTGCTCGACATCGCGGTGATCGGCCAGCAGGCCGGTGACCCCGTCCTCGAGCCATTCGGTGATGCCGCCGGCGGCGAACGCGACCACGGGCTTCCCGAAGGACATCGCCTCGACGCCCACGAGCCCGAACGACTCGGGAGCGATCGACGGCATGACCACGAGGTGGCAGGCTCGGTACGCATCGGCCAAGCTCGTCGCTCCGGCCTCCCCCAGGAACGTGACCCGATCCGCCAGGCCAGTGCGGTGGACCAGTCCCTCCGCTTCGGAGCCGCAGGGGGCCGGCGCCGATGATCCGAAGCGACCACGCCGTCGCGTTGAGCATGGCCAGCGACCGAAGCAGCTCGAGGATTCCCTTCTCCCGGGTCAGCCGTCCGACGAAGAGGATCGACGGCGCGCCGTCGCGCGCCCGGGTCGTCAACGTCTCCGACTCGACCTCGGGCGGGGGTGGGGGCTCCGGCTGGAACCGCGAGAAGAGCGGCACCGTCTCGATCCGACGTTCGTCGATTCCGTGCGCCGCAAGCAGTCGTGCCAGATACTGGCTCGGCGAAAGCACCGTCGTCACTCTCGCGTAGTCCCGGAGGGTCAGGGGATGGCTGAGGACGCGGAGCAGATCGCCGGTCAGACCGCCGCTCGCTCCCGGGCGGAAGCAACCACCCGTGACGCACCGAAATCCCATCCGCTGCGTACAGAGGATCCCCTCCGGCCGCTTGAGCCGCGTGCCCCAGAAGCACACCGGGCTCACGTCGTGGAACGTCCACACCACCGGTCGGGTCCGCAGCAGTCGGCGCAGGAGCAGCGGATGCAGCGTCGGCATCGATTGCAGGTGGATGACGTCGGGATCTTCCTGCTCGATGATCCGGTCCAACTGCCGGAGCACCGACCAGCGCAGGTGATATCGGAAGGCGGTGAGCTCGTGCGCCCCTCGACCGACTGCTCCCGCGCCGTATCGTTGCAGAACCTGATCGCGGCGGTCTCCCACCCGATCGCGCGGAGGCCCTGGGCGAGATGCGCGACGTACACCGCCAGCCCGCCGACGTCCTCGCTGCAGACCCCGCCCCCCGCGCCCTCGGCGCCCCCGGCGCCCCGGCGTCTGAATCGGGCGGAGGTCTTTGTCATGAACGAGCAGTACCTTCATCGCTTGGCCGAGAAGCGGTCCATCAACTGACCGTACGCCGCGGCGGTGCACTCGTGAAACGCCTCGGCAAATCCGCGCCGATCGCCCGCGAAGATCGCGCGATATCGGCCCAGCCCCAACGAGGCGTTGACCACGTCCAGGTGGGGAAGCTGACTGGCGAATTGGTTCAACGCCTGTTCCTTCTCATTCACCACGTCGTCGATGTTGGCGATGCAGTTCACGAGCAGGGGCGTCCACACCTCGTAGCCGCGGATGATCGTCGAAGAGTCGGCGGCACGCCGCAGGCAGCGGTCGAGGATCCGGTTGGTCGCCCAGTGATCGGCGTGCGCGTCGAACACCGATGGGAGGTAGATGACCTCCGGGTCGGTGCGCCGGATGATCTCGGTCAGTTGCTCGAGGATCTCCGTGGTGACCTCCAGCGCCCCGTCCGGTCCGTCGAGAAAGATCAGGTCCTGGGCGCCGAGGATCTTCGCCGCGGCCGCCGACTCCTGCTTTCGACGCTCGACGAGCCGCTGCTCCGCCTCGTCGATCGCCGCAGCGCTCAGCTCCGGCCGGCGATACAGATCTGGATCACCGCGGCGTCCATCGGTCATGAAGACGATCGTCACGGCGCTGCCGGCGAGCACGTGGCGCCGGATCGTGCCTCCGCACCCCACGACCTCGTCATCCATGTGCGGCGCCAGCACGAGCACCGAGCGAAGATCGAACCGCTCGATGACTCGAGGCGGACGGTCGGGCTCGTCGAACAGCACCCACTGACGGAGCGTCTGCTTCGCCCGGGTCGGGAGCAGCGAGCGATAGAGCGCTCTCACCACGGTTCGAAGCACGCGTCCAATCACTCCCCTGGCCACACCGGATCACGCGGCATCGATGCCGACCCGGGCTGGGTTGGTCGTGATCACTGCCCACCAATGATGACGTTCGATCCGCCGCTGAGACCGAGGCCCCGGTTGATGGCCTGGCTGTTGAGGATCGCGTTCTGCGTCAGGAGGACGGGCGTCAGCCACGTCGAGACGTGACGAGCGAACCGGTCTGCCTTGGCGAACACACTCGGCGGCACGTAGATGATGTCCCCCGGCTCGACCAGCGGGTTGTTCTCGAAGGCCCCGTCGTTCAGGAGCAGATCCATGTTGAGCACCCGCTGCACCGGCTCGCCGTTCTCGAGACGGTGGAGGTAGACGGCATCCTTCGCGCCGGTCAGGGTGAAGCCGCCGGCTTCCGCGATCAGGGTCAACGCGTCGGTCGGTCGCGTGAGGTTGTACACGCCCGACCGCAAGCACCTCGCCCAGCACCAGCACCCGCTGGCTCCGCTGCACGGTGACGTTGATCGTGACCTGGGGATCGACCACGAAGGGGTCGTAGGCCGTGGTGATCAGTTGCCGGAGCGAGGAGACCGTCGTTCCCCGAGTGTCGATCTCCCCGGCCAGCGGGAGGAAGATCACGCCCGACCGCGGGATCTCGACCGCTCGACTCAGTTCTGGCTGACGGAACACCTGGATATCGATCTGATCCCCAGGCCCCAGCTCGACCTCGCTGAGCTGCAAGGACGGATCCAGGAACTGCAGGTTGGGGTCGGCCGCGAGCACGCCGGGCTCCGCAGCGGGCTTGTTGCAGCCCGCGAAGCCGACCGAGAGCGAGGCGGCGATCGTGAAGCAGCATCCCCGACCACGACGCCGGGCGGCGGACTGGTGCCGGGCGGCGCGGAAACGCGCCTGAACATCTCGCCGATCGTGTGTCGACCCTCATGTGATTCGATCGATGATACCGCTTCCCGCTTCGCGTGTCAGCGCTTGAGTGCGGTCACCAGCGTCTTCGCCAGGACGCGCAGGTCGAGCAGGAAGCGACTGGTTTCTGACGTAGCCGATGTCATGCTCGATCCAGGGTTCGAACCCTGCGTCGTCACGGCCGTACACCTGCCAGAGCCCGGTGATCCCCGGCTTGACCTGCAGCCGCAGATCACGCCACTTCGGGGACCAGTTCATCTCCTCCATCTCCAGCGGGCGGGGTCCGACCAGGCTCATCTCTCCCTTCAGCACGTTCCACAGCTGCGGGAGCTCGTCGAGGCTGGTCCGGCGCAGCAGCATTGCCGATCCGTGTCACCCGCGGATCGTTCTTCATCTTGAACATCGGACCGGCGACCTCGTTCTGCGCCGTGAGATCGCTCTTGCGCGTCTCGGCGTCGGCGGACATCGTGCGGAACTTGATCATCGTGAACGGGCGACCATCCCGTCCGCAGCGACGCTGCCGGAAGTACACCGGACCCCGCGAGTCCAGCTTGATCAACGCGGCGATCACGAGGAAGAGCGGCGCCAAGAGAAGCAGGCCCGCCGCGCTGCTCGACAGGTCGAGCGATCGCTTCGAGCACCGGTATCCCATCCGATGGAGTTGCCGGCGTCGGCGGGCGGGGCGGCGAGCGAGGGTGCGAACCGATGCACCGTGGCCGTTCGACGAGCCGTTCGACGAACCGTCCGACTCGGTCTCGCCCCGGTGACGCTCTCCTGCGACGATCACCGCGTTGTCGATCAGCTCATTCTCGGCGATCGTGCACGACTCGGTGATCAGGCTGTGGATGATCTTCGCCCGCGTCATCACCGTGCAACCGGGCCAGATGAACGATTCACGCACGAGCACCCGCGGACCGATCGATGTGCGATCGCAGATGACGGTCGGGCCGATGATCTGCGCGCCGTCTTCGATCACGCAATCATCGCCGATCATGACCGGGCCCAGAATGTACGCGTTTGGAGAGACCGTTGAACCGCGACCGACGCACACGCCGCCGAAGTACTCGCTCGCCTCGTGCCCGCTCGCCTCGACCAGATCTCGCAGCAAGCTTCGATTCAGATTGCGGTACCCGCAGAGATCGTTGATTCGGGGGACCGAATGTTCGAGCAGGTACGTCTGCACCCGACCGCCCGCCTCGGCCAGCCGCGGCAGCAGCTGCTCCTTGATGTCCGCGTACCCCTGAGCATCGATGGCGTTGATGACGCTGGGCTCGAAGAGGTAGACGCCGGTCACCCGCATCGGATGTCCGGTGATCTGCGAGCGGTGCGGCACCTTCACGCTCTCGATGTCGCCTCCGTCGGTGACCGAGAGGTATCCCAGGTCGGGGTCCGCCGATCGGACCTCCTCGACCACGACGGTGGCGATCGCGTCGCTTCGGCGGTGCTGCTCGATCACGGCTCGGAGATCGAGCCCGTCCAGCCAGAGATTGGAGTTGACCACCAGAAAGCGCGAGGAGCCGATGAACGAGGTCAGGTGCTTCAGTGCCCCGGCCGTTCCTCGCAGGCCATTGTCGAAGAAGGTGCTGACCGAGAGTTCCGGATCGACGTGCTGTTGCAGCAGATCCAGGAGTCTCTCGTTGCCAACCGCGGGCTTGGAGAGCAGCAGAGCCACGTCCGTCACCCCGAGATCCGTCAGGGTCCGCAACAGGTGGACAAGCAGTGGCCGCCCGTCGGCCATGGGGAACGCGAGCTTGGGATAGCGGTCGGCCAGCTTGAAGGTCGCCGTTCCGGGGCCGCCGGCCAAGACCACCGCCTTCACCGCGCCGATGGACCTCGGTGCCCGCGCCGAGGAATCGGATGGCGCTGCCGTTTCCGGGAGATCGATGCGCAGCGGCGTCCCCAGAATGCGCGAGATCGCACCAGGACCTTGCGTCAGCTCCCTCATGATGAAGCTGCCGCCATTTGGCGATGGGAAGGATGGACGAACCGGAAGGCGACCGATCGAGGAACGGTCATCGTCCGGTTGAGCCCGCGCACACCCTCAGGTTGCTCCGACGTTCGCCCCATCTTCCTCTCCCCTCCCGGCGAACTGACCAGTCTACCAGAGTCAGGGCGGGGATCAATACACTCCCGTCCCTCAGGCCAGCCGCCAGCACCGCACCGCTCGCTCCGGTCCCTTGACCACCACCGCGCCGCAGAAGTCCTCGGTGACCTCCAACGCGGTCATGCTCCACTGCGCCGCTGGCTCCGCGGTGTCGCGCAGGCTGAGGAGACGCGCGGGCGCACCGGGGGTCACCGAGACTTCGAACGCATCGAGCGGGTACGAGAGCCCCTGTCCGACCGCCTTGACGAACGCCTCCTTCCTCGTCCAGCACTCGAAGAAGCCGCGGATCCAGTCGCCGTCGGTCAGCGCCCGCAGCGCCCGGATTTCGCCAGGGGCAAAGAACCGGCCGGCGACGTTCGGGTCGGCCCGCCGAGGATCGATCCGCTCGACGTCGATCCCGACCTCCGCGCCTCGCGTGAACGCGTACAGGGCCACACCGCTGGAGTGGGAGAGGTTGAAGTGGACGTCGCTTTCCGCCAGCGCGCCGGCAAGCACCGGCTTGCCGTGGTCCAGCTCCCGAAGCTCGACCTCCTCCGCGGGGACCTCGAGATAGCGGCCAAGGAGCGTCCGGAGCAGGCCTCGGCGCGCGACGTACCAGTTCCGGTCCCGGTCGAAACGATATCGCGCAGCGCGCCGCCGCTCCGCCGGGGCGAGGATCGGCTCGAGCCGCTGTCGGCACGTCGATTCCAGGTTCAGCATCGCCTGCCAGACGTGGATCTCCTCCGGGCCCAGCTGGGGCGTCGAATCGGTGACCGTCCATCGCTCAGACGACATGCTGAAGCAATTCGCGATGGAGGGCCTGCATGACCTGCCGGTGCGCGGACTGAATGAAGAAGTGATCGCCCGGAAACATCCGCAGGGCGAACGCGCCGGCCGTCTGCTCCCGCCACGCCTCCAGCTGCTTGCGATCGACGGTCCAGTCCGACAGTCCGCCGTAGGCGGAGATGGGGCAGGCCAGCGAGGGCTCGGGACGGTAGCGGTAGGTCTCGCAGATCGTGAAATCCGCGCGGAGCATCGGCAGCAGCAGCTCCCGAAGTTCGGGCGTTTCGAAGAACTCGTTCGGTGTGCCCTCCAGCCGTCGCACCTCGTCGACAGAACTGGTCATCCGGCAGCGTGTGGATCGGCGGATCCGGATCGGGCAACTGCGGCGCAAAGCGACCAGAGACGATCAGGTGCAGCGGACCATCGACCCCGCGCTCGCGGAGCCGACGGGTCAGCTCGAACCCGGTCAGAGCGCCATGCTGTGGCCGAAGATGACGAACGGCAGATCGAGCCGCGGGAGCACCGCGTCGGTGAGCGCGTCGACCAGCGGCTCCATCTGTTCGAACGCGGGCTCCGCGAGCCGGCTCTCACGCCCGGGCAACCTGATGGCGCACACCTCCACGTCGGGTCCGAGCGCCGTATTCCAGTCCGATAGGCCTGCGCGCCGCCGCCGGCAAAGGGCAAGCAGAACAAGCGCAGCCGGGCGTGTCCGCCCGCGCGCTGAGCGACGAACCAGCGGTCGATCGTCCTACGCATCGTCGTCCTTTCCGATCCCGGCTTTCGCTTCCAGGGCCACCTCGACCTCGAGGCCGATGACGGGGGGGCGGCTCCACCGAGACGGCACTCCCGGGCTTCATCGGGGAGCTGACCATGGCCCATCATCAAAAGCAATGATGCCGAAAGCAGGAAGATCAGGGCCAGTCGTTGAGCAGACGTGTCATTGGTTCAACACCGTCTCCACAGCGGAGCGCTGGTCGGTCCATTCCCCGCCGGCGGCCCACCCGCTGACCACTTCGAGCAGATCACGCTGATTTCTGAGAAAGGTGAAGGTGTGATCGGTGTTTGGAATCACCTCGAGTGCGAACCGGCCGGATCGAGCCACCGTGTCGCGATGCCGGCGCAGCCAGAGCTGATGGAGGGTGATGGCGTGATCCCCCTCCGAGCAGACGAACAACAGACGCACACCGCGATCGACCAGCAATCGAATCTGGCTCGCAACGACATCGGCCGCTGAGGTCACTTCTTTGGAGGGGCCCAGCAGGGTGCGCAGCTGTCGGCCCAGCACGCGAGCCAGCAGGCGATACTGAGTCCGTCCGCTGACCGCCCGCCACCAGCTGCCGGGGCTCAGGAGGGATCGCCGCCAGTAGCTGCGGGCCCAATCCTGGTTCAGGGCGTGCCGGGTCATGGTGCTGCTTACCGTCTGCCCGCCGCCGTTGATGAGCACCGCGCCGACCACTCGGTCGTCGGCGGATGCCGCGAGAAGGGCGACCTCCGCGCCGAGCAGAGCCCCAGGATCACGAATCGCGATCTCCCGTAGCGGTCGGCCAGGTCGTCCATGACCTCTCTGATCTCGGCGACCGCGCCATCGTAGTACGGCAGCTCGTTCTGCCGCGCATCGCTGTCGCCGATCCCGCTGTGGTCGATCGAGCCACCAGGTGGCCGGCGGCGGCGAGGCGGCGGGCGATCTTGACGTAGAGCCGGCTCGGGCCCACTCGGTGCAGCATCCCTGAGTTGGACAGGATGAACGCGGGCAACGCCGGGTCGGCTGTAGGCGCCGGCTCGGTGACGATGCCCACCAGCGGCTGGGTCATGCCGAGCTGTCGTGCGTGGTCGGTCAGGGCTGTTGCGATGCGAACCATGAGAGAATCAGGTTGATGGATTGACGCGGCATGAACATCTTGTACGGCTCGGCGAGCCAGACCTCCGGGTCCGGGCAGTGCTGGTCCTCCACGCGGACGGCCAGCGTCTGGAGACGTTTCCGCAACTCCAGGTGAGCGGGAGAGTTATCGTTGGGTGCCTCGGCGTTGGTGATCAGGAGTGCGTGCTCAGCGGGTGGTCCGGTGAGGGCCATGATCAGATCCA
The DNA here is from genome assembly GCA_963697235.1 of uncultured Planctomycetota bacterium. Lineage (GTDB taxonomy): Bacteria > Planctomycetota > Phycisphaerae > Phycisphaerales > SM1A02 > CAVONJ01. The sequence continues at coordinate 325,705 of CAVONJ010000006.1, read as the reverse complement.
GCCCGGCGAGGTCCTCGACCATGGCTTGGCCGAGGTGGAAGCCGAGCACCTCCACACCATCGCCATCGATCTCATGCGGTCCCGGTTCGCTGAGATGACCGGTCGCCTGCTCGTACCGCCGGTGGACCTGCTCGAGCTCCTGGAGAAAGACCGCGCCGCTGACCACCGGCTGCCAGAGCACGAGCCGGTGCACGGGTCGGCGGGCTCCCGCCAATGCTGCGAGCGTCTCGCGCCGAGCCGGAGGCCCACCAGATTCAGTCGCTGGACGCCAGAGAGTTGCTTGAGGTGCCTAGTTGCCGCGAGCACGTCGTCCACCCAGCCCTGCAGCCGCGCACCCCCGCTGTCGCCATCGGAGTCTCCGCTTCCGCCGTAGTCGAATCGCAAGATGGGAAAGCCGCGTCGGGCGAGCTGCCCGGCAAGCATGCGGCAGGCGCGGTGGCACCAGAGGTACTCATGCCCCGACGGCTGACACACGACAATACCAGTGCCCCGAACCGTGTTCCCCAGCGGCGGATGGTAGCAGCCGAAGATCCTCTTCCCAGCCGATTCGAAGTATCCCGGTGTCACGCCGCTTCGCAAAGCAGACTGCGAATTGTCGCGGCAGGCGTGACGGCTCACTTCTGGTCTCCTCCCTTCCGAGTGGGCGGCAGCCGGCAGCGCGAGATCCGGCGCCAGGCGTCCCCAGCTCCTGAGAATATCACGGATCCGACCCGGGGCGAACCCTCGGCCGTGACTCACTTCCCGCTCGATGAGGCGGACGCGGCGCTCCAGAGGACTACCGCAACCTTCGACGCGTCGGTGTGGGCGTTCCGCGCCCCGCTCCTTGCCGCGGTGAGGCTGGTCATGGCCCGGTGCGTCACCCACCGCGACCCGGCGGAGATGATCGCTCTGAGGATGCGGCGGCAGGAGGTGACGGCTCTGCCGCTGGTGTCAATGCTGCTGCAGGTGCGCCGGGACCACCCGGATCTTGCGACGAGGCGTCAAGCGACCTTCGAAGTTCGATGACGTGCTCGAGGCTTGACATGATGGCCTCGGCATCCGCCCCGAAGTCGATCAAGCAGGCGATTTCGTCCACACCCACCTGCTGAAAGCGTCTAGCCTGCTCCAGACACTGCTCCGGCGTGCCGATCAGCCCGACCTTGTGGATCATCCGATCCACGGCCCGGGCCACGATGAACCTGATCTCTTCCTCGGTGGCATTCAGCTTCGCGCCGTAGCCCATGGCCCGCTGGGATTGAAGGTCCATATGCGTGCGGACGTACTCAGCGTACGCCGGCTTGGCCGTGGTGTGGATGGCCGCCTCGTCTCCGATGAAGGTGTGTACCATCAGGGTTACGTGCTTCCGGTCCGACAGACCGTGTTGAGCGAGCGACTGGGTGTACGCCTTGATCTTCCGGGGGAGCTCGTCCATATCGTGATGATTCATGTTGGTGAGCAGACGCGTGCCCATCTCACCCGCCTTCACGCACGTGCGGTCGGACTGGGCGGTCAGCCAGATCGGGATCTCGGGCTGCACCGGTCTCGGGTAGATGTGGATGTCGACGTCCCGCTCCGCGCCGTTCGGCCGCCGGACCGGCTCACCGCGCCAGAGCTTGCGCACGACCTCGATGCCGTCGTACATGAGGGTCTTGCGATCCGTGTAATTCTGAGGAGACAACACGAAGTCGTTGACGTTCCAGCCCGAGGCGAAGGAGACGCCCACTCGTCCGTGCGACAGGTTGTCGACGACGGACCACTCCTCGGCGACGCGGATCGGGTCCTGGAGTGGGATGACGACGCTGCCCGCACGAATGCCGACTCGCTCCGTCATCATGGCCGCGGCGGCTCCGGTCACCGCCGGATTTGGAAAGAGCCCGCCAAACGGATCGAAGTGTCGCTCGGGTGTCCAGATCGCCTCGAAGCCGTGCGTGTCGGCGAACTGGACGCTGTCGCGGAACAGCTTGTAGTGGTCACCCGGATCGTCCGGCCAACGCGAGGAAAAGAAGAAGAGACTGAAGTGCACGGTGTTCTCCCTCTCTGGCCATGGGGCTCGCGCGCTCAACGGGACGGAGTGAGTCGCGATCGTGCCACGTTCCCGCCGCTGCGTACTTCACCAAACACCAGCCGCACCGTACCGCCGGTGCCCATCGGTGGCAACAGTTGAGTCCCGATCCGCAACCAATTTACGAGCTCGAAGACGTGCGATAAGTGCTTGTCGAATTTGATCTTGCGGCGTCTCATTCGCGGGCCGATTCGGGTGAACGGGGTCGGCGAAAATCCGAACGTCGAAAGACATGTGTGTGTACGCCGTAGGCGTCACTATACTCTGAGCCGGCATGAGAGAAGAAAGAACAACATCATCACCATCATCGGCCGCGTCCGCCCTCAACGCGAGCGCACCCGTGGTTGCACCAGCTCATCGAGATGCAGGCCGGTGAATGTCCCCGCGACGTCGCGGCCATCTTCGAGGGCGATCGGCTGACCTACGGCGACCTCGACCGGCGCGCCAACCGCCTTGCGCACCAGCTGTGCGAGCTGGGCGTCACGCCCGAGACTCCAGTGGGCATCTTCATGGATCGGTCGCTGGAGTTGGTCGTCTCGATCCTGGCGGTCCTCAAGGCCGGGGGGGCGTGTGTTCCGCTCGAGCCATCCTATCCGGATACCTGGCTGTCGTACGTGGCGGAGGATGTCGCGCTTTCCGTGATCCTGACGCAGCCGCCGCTCCGGCCCCGGTTGGCGGCGGGCCATGCTCAAGTGCTGACGGTGGGACTGGACGCGCTGGATGACGGACCGTCCACCAACCCGGAGGTGGACATCGACTTCGAGAACGCCGCGTTCGTCTTCTACACCTCCGGCTCGACGGGTCAGCCGAAGGGAGTCGTTTCGACGCACGGCGCGCGGGCGGAACGGATGCAGTGGACGCAGGCGCACTATCCGGCGCTGCCGGGTTCCCGGCACATTCTAAAGACGTCGATCGGATTCAATCGCCTGGTTCGCGAGTACTTCTGCCCCCTCACGACGGGTGGGTGCATGGTCGTCGCGCGTCCGGGCGGCAATCAGGACTGCGTCTATCTGCTCGATCTGATTCGCCGGCACGAGGTCCAGGCCATCAACTTCGCGCCATCGATGCTGCGCGTGTTCCTGGAAGAGCCCGGGTTGGAGTCATGCCCATCGCTCCGGCACGTGATGTGTACCGGCGAGGCCCTTCCCGTCGATCTGCAACGGCGCTTCTTCCAGCGTCTGCCCCACGCGAAGCTGCATGCCTTCTATGGAGCCTCTGAGGTGCCGATGGCCATGTACTGGGACTGCCGCCCGGACGAGGATCGTCTTTCGCCGACGGCCGGGCTGCCCGCTGGCACCAACATTTACCTGCTGGACGACCAGCAACGGCCAGTCGGCGAGGGCGCGATCGGGGGAGATCCATGTCGGCGGGCGGGGGCTCGCGCGAGGGTACGTCGGCCGATCCGATCTCACGGCCGAGCGCTTCGTCCCCAATCCCTTCGCAGAGATCGGCGACGATGGTGAGGTCGCCGGCCCTTCGCTGCGACTGTACCGCACGGGAGACCTGGGCCGCTTCCTTCAAGACGGCACGATCGAGCTGCTGGGCCGCAGCGATGGCCAAGTTCAGATCCGCGGGATGCGGGTGGAACTCGGCGAAGTCGAGGCGGCGCTGGGTCTGCTCCCGGCCGTGCGCGACCGGGTGGTGATCGCTCGCAGCGATGCGCCAGGCGGCGAGGTGAATCTCGTGGCGTACGTGGTGCTGGACCCGGCGGCGGGAGTCACCGTGAGCGACCTCCGCCACGATCTGCTCGGCCAGCTGCGGCCACACATGGTTCCTGCCCAGTTCGTGATCATGGACTCGATCCCGCTGAACGCCAACGGCAAAGTCGACCGCCAGGCGCTGCCAGAGCCTGACGGCAGTCGTCCGATCCTCGCCGTGTCGTTCGTTCCGCCGAGCACGCCGACGGAGGAGAGAGTGGCTGAGCTCTGCTCGGCGCTGTTGGGCGTAAGCCCGATCGGCATCCACGACGATCTGTTCGAGATGGGTGGTCAGTCGCTGACGGCCACACTGCTCGTCTCGCGTCTTCGCGATGCCTTCGACATCGAGCTGCCGATGAACCGGATCATGGAGGCGCCCACGGTCGGGCAGCTGGCCCAGCTGGTTGATGCGACGCTCTGGGCCGGGTCGTCAGTCGATCAGCCGGTGGAGAGTACCGACGGCGAGCCCGCGGACCAGGGGGTGCTCTAGCCGGTGAGGACTTCGACCCGAACGCGTCTCGCCGGCCCCTGGCTGCTCTGCCACCACCCGAGACCTGCGTGTCGTCTCCGGCTGTTCTGTCTCCCCTTTGCGGGGGGAGGTTCCTGGATCTTCCGGGACTGGGCTGCGAGTCTGCCGCAAGCGGTCGAGGTCTGGGCGTTCCAGCTGCCGGGTCGTGAGCGGCGCATCCGCGAGGACAACTTCTCACAGCTGGATCCGCTGGCAAATGCGATCGTGGAGGCCCTGGAACCACGCTGCCATGATCCGTTCGCCATCTTCGGTCACAGCATGGGGGCCCTGGTCGGCTTCGAGGTCGCTCGACGCCTCCGTGACCGGCGGCGCGCGGAGCCGACGCATCTCTTTGCCTCCGCCCACCGGGCTCCCCATCTGCCCGACGCGATGCCTCCCATTCACCACCTCCCCCGCGCCGAGTTCATAGAAAAGCTGCGGGATCTGAACGGCACTCCCGCGGAAGTCTTTGAAAACCCTGAGCTGCTAGACCTCGTGCTGCCGGTCGTCCGAGCGGACTTCACGCTCTGTGAGACCTACGCCTTTCGCGACGCGCCTCCCCTCGGTTGCCCGATCTCAGTGTACGGCGGTCTGCACGACGAGCATGTCGATCGGGAGGCGCTGGAGTTGTGGCGACAACATACGACCGGGCCCTGTACGGTGCAGACGTTCCCCGGTGATCACTTCTTCATCCTGAGCTGTCGCGAGCTTGTGTTGCGGAGGCTTTCGGAGGATCTGGACTCGATCCTGCAGACTCTCGTTCTCTGATAATGAGCGGAGAGAGGTCGCCACGGTAAATTGGCAGGCATTAGTATGAGCGGAGAAGGAGCAGTCCCATGACATCGATCCACGAGAGCAAGCTAGAGGCCAACTTCCTCACCATCGAGGAATACGCGCGGGCCCAGGAGAGGGCCGTCAGAAAGTTCCCCCTCCCGCTCATCGCTTCGTTCCAGCCCGTGTTCTTCGATGACGCTGGCTACCAGACCCGGGTCACCGATGAGGCGGACCTCTGGAAGTACATCGATTCGATGTCCACGCCCCGGACGGCGTATGAACTCTCAAGACCGGGAGGGATGCTTACGGAGGAAGAATTCGGCTGGTGCCGCGTTCTGGCCACGGACGTGATGGAGTATGGGCAGAGGTTCTACTCGCGCTCTTCTCACTCGGCCTACACGACCATCCGGGCCGCCTACCTGACCCGACATCTGCGGTATCTCTACGGCTCGCGACCGGTCCGCGTCCTGGAGGTCGGACCCGGAAACGGATTTCTCGGAGCGATGCTGCTGCGCGAGGGGTACGCGTATGCGGCGACGGACATTTCGCAAGGGCTCTACTTGCATCAGAACCGCCTATGGAACTTCGTAACCGGTGGACGAGTGCAGGACCTGGCGCGGGCGGATGCCTCACCGGCCCTCGTCGAAGGCGGCGCTCTGCACATCCCCTGGTGGGAGTATGTGGCCATCACCCCGGATTCCTTCCCGGAGTTCGACGTCGTCACCTGCAATCACGCGATCTGTGAGTTCTCGCCTCCCAGTCTGCGGTTCACGCTCCAGTTGGCCCGCCAGCTCCTGCGGGGAACGGGAGGCATCAAACTCTTCATGATCGAGGGGTGGGGCAACTTGACCCGGAACTGGCCCAGGACGGTCACGAAGGCGTTCTACGATGCCGGATTCATCCTCGTGCACAACGATCCGGACCTGTATGGGATCACCGCGTTTGCGCCGGAGGGGACAGAGAGCGCGAAAGGCGGCACGGACCAGCCGTTCGCCACGCGGGAAGTGGTTCGAGAGATCCCCGGCATCGCCGGCGGGGGGAAGCTCCCAATGCCGTACGAACTGCCGGGCGAATACCACTCGGAGCGGAATCCGGCGTCGATGGCGATCATCGAGGGTGAGCGACGGGACGCCGACCGGAGGGTGATTGGGATCGAGGAGGTTCGACGCTTCTACACGGAGCTGCTCGGATCGGAGAAGCTCATCGATCCTGATCACGAGTGGGCCGTGGCGAACTGGCAGGCGGAGAACCTGGTGGGAATCATTTGACGCCCTCACCGACGCTCGCCCTGCGAGCGGCTCGATCGCCTTCGCGACCCCTTCGAGGAGACCACGCTTGGCCAGTTCGTATCAAGTGCTACGCTTCGCCCGCACGGGTGGGACGCGCTCTGGCTCGAGGGGGATAGGAGTTGCAAACATGCGAGCGGCTTCCCTGGTACTCGCCCTCGTCTTTTTGCTTCCGAACGGTCTGCTCCAGTCTGATCGGTATGACGAAGTTCGCACGGTCGCCGAGCTCGACATCCTTGCAGGACCGGGTGCGGAGTTGACCTATACCGTGGTGCCCAAGGGATCGGAGGTTCGCATCGGCGTCGATCGGGATGGGGACAGCTTCTTCGATCGCGATGAGGTCGACGCCTGCGCCGACCCGGCCGATCCGGCAAGCGTGCCCGACGCCGGCGAGATTGCAATAATCGATCTGGTCGAAGTCATCGTCAGCTGGGGATCATGTGACCCGTCGTAGCTGCTGGGAATCATCTGGATTCTCACGACTGAAACGCCCCCATCCCCGTGATCTCGCGGCCCTGGATGAGCAGGTGGATGTCGCTTGTCCCCTCGTACGTGGCGACGCTCTCCAGGTTGACCATGTGGCGAAAGCACTGGTGCTCATCGAGAATGCCGACGCCCCCTAAGATGTCGCGAGCGGTCCGGGCCGTTTCCTGGGCGATGGCGACGTTGCCCATCTTGGCCATGGAGATCTGGGCCGGCGTGACGCGGTTGGCGTCCTTGAGCTGGGCTAGGCGGAAGGCCACGAGCTGGGCCCGGGTGACGTCGCCCAGCATTCGAGCCAGCTTGGCTTGAACGAGCTGAAAGCTCGCGAGAGGGCGGCCGAACTGGCGGCGCTGCCGTGCGTAGGTCTGGGCCTCCTCGTAGCAGGCGGCGGCGGCGCCCACCGCCCCCCAGGCGATGCCGTAGCGCGCGTGGTTGAGACAGTGCAGAGCTGACTTCAAACCGTCGGTGTGGGGCAGGAAGCTGTCTTCGCCCACCTCACACCCCTCGAACGAAAGCCGCGACGTGCGCGCGGCGCGAAGCGAAAGCTTGCCCTCGATGTCCTCCGCGGCGAAACCGGGTGTCCCCCGTTCGATCAGGAACCCGCGGATCGAGGCGCCGCCGTCGCCCCGGCTCTCCTCCTCGAGTTCGCCCGAGAGCTTCGCCCACACCACGGCGACGTCTGCCAGACTCCCGTTGCCGATCCACATCTTCGCGCCGTCGATGACGTAGCCCGAGCTGGTCCGTCGGGCCGTCGTCGTCATGCCGGCGGGATCGGAGCCCGCCCCGGGTTCGCTCAGACCGAAGCAGCCGATCTTCTCTCCGCGCACCATGGCCGGCAGCCAGCGTTCCTTCTGCGCTTCGGACCCGAAGCGGTGAATCGCGGCCATCGCCAGCGCCCCTTGGACCGAAGCGAACGTGCGCAAGCCGCTGTCGCCGCGCTCGAGCTCCTGCATGATCAGCCCGTAGGAGACGCTGCCGAGACCGGGGCAGCCGTACCCCTTGATGTGAGCGCCGAAGCAACCCAGCTCGCCCATCTCGGGAACGAGCTCGAGGGGGAACGTACCGCGACGGAAGTGCTCGACCACGACGGGCAGGAATCGCTCGTCGACCCACGCGCGAACCCGATCCCTCCGCATGCGCTCCTCGGGGGCCAACAGGTCGCTGAGCTGGTAGAAGTCGACGCCGTGAACAGTCATGACGGTCTCGTTTCGTTCTCTCTTAGATGACCCCGTCGTCTCGGAGGCCTGCGATCTCTGCGGCAGAGTATCCCAGCTGCTGAAGTATGGCGACGTTGTGTTGGCCCAGCGACGGTGGCGGCACAGAGCGATCCTGAACATTCGTGGATCCGAACCGAAAGGCGGTGTTGACCAGCGAGATGACCCCGGCGGCGGGGTGATCGACGTTGAGGACCATGTCCCGGGCCCTGATCTGTGGCTCCCGGAAGACCCCTTCGAGATCGTGGACCGGGCCACCCGGAACACCAGCGCGCCGAAGACGCTGAAGGCACTCGGCCGCCGGTAGTCTGGCGAGCACCTCCTGTAGTCGCGTGGTGATCTCGGACCGGTGTTGAACCCGGCTCGCGTTCGAGGCGAACCTCGCGTCCGCCGCGAGTTCGGGACAGTCCAGGGCTTGGCACAAGGCCAGCCACTGTCGATCGTTGCCGACCGCGACGATCACCGGCTGGTCCGCGGTCGCAAACGCTTGGTAGGGCACGATGTTCGGATGCGCGTTGCCATGCCTCGGGGGGTTCTCGCCGGTGAGCAGGAAACTCGCCGCGATGTTGGCCAGAGACGCCACCGCACAGTCCATCAGCGAGATGTCGATGCGCTCGCCACCGCCGGTTCGCTCTCGCAAAAAGAGGGCGGCCAGAATTGCACTGGTCGCGGTCAGGCCGGCGTTGATGTCGGTGACGGCGACGCCCACTTTCATCGGCACGCCGTCGGGCTCCCCGGTGATGCTCATCAGCCCGGAGATCCCTTGGATCAGGATGTCGTAGCCCGGCTCATCGCTGCGAGGACCGCTCTGTCCGAAGCCGGTAATGCTGCAGTAGACCAACCTGTCGTTCTGCCGCACCAGCTCGTCATACCCCAAGCCGAGACGTTCCATCGTGCCGGGGCGGAAGTTCTCGACGAGGACGTCACTGGCCGCGATGAGCTGCCGGGCGACGCAGCGTCCTTGGTCGCACTTGAGATCAAGAGTCAGGCTGCGCTTGTTGCGGTTGCAGCACAGGAAATAGGCGCTTTCGCCTCCGACGAACGGCGGCCCCCACTGGCGCGTGTCGTCGCCCCGGCCGGGGCGTTCGACCTTGATCACGTCAGCCCCGAGATCGGCGAGGCACATGGTGCAGTACGGTCCGGCCAGGACACGAGACAGGTCGAGAACGCGGATCCCTTCCAGCGGTCGGCTCATCGATATGCCCGGGAGAATCCGGGTCTCAGAACATGAACTCCCCGCCGTTGAGATGGATGGCCTGGCCGTTGACGAAGCCGCTGTTGGGGCCGCACAGGTAGAGACACGCCTGCGCGATCTCGTCGGCCACGCCCCAACGCCGCACGGGGATGCGCATCGCGATGCCCCTGACATTGACCTGCGGGTACTGGCTCCAGTCGCGATCCGTGTCGATTGCCCCGGGGACGACCGTGTTGGCGGTGATGCCGTAGGGGCCCATCTCCCGGCCAATCGCCTTGCTGAATGCGTGGAGCCCCGCCTTGCAGGCGACATTGTGGGCCCGGTTGGTCACGTGTCCCGTGAACCCGCAGTAGCCGGAGATGTGAACGAAACGGCCCCAGCCCTTCGCCTTCATGAGGGGGACCACACAGCGGGCCACGTAGAACGCCGAACTCAGGTTGGTTCGAATGATCGAATCCCACTCCTCCACGGTAATCGACTCGAACGGGCTGTGGGGTCGAAGACCGACGTTGCTCACACAGATGTCGACGCTCCCGAGCTCCTCGGCCGCCTTTCGAACCATGGTCTCGACCTGAGCCGCATCCGAAACGTCGCACATGATGCCCACGGCACGGACGCCCTTCTCCTCGACCTCACCGACGACGGTGTCGACGCTGGCCTTGTTTCGCAGTCCGTTGACCACAATGTCAGCCCCCGCATCGGCCAGCATCAGCGCGATGGCCCGCCCGATGTTCTGTCCGGAACCGGTGACGAGCGCGGTCTTTCCCGCCAGGGGTTTCTCAGTGTCCATGTCTCATCCTTGGCATGCTGGCGTGTCGGGCCCGGCGTCCCGCCGGTGGTGATCGATCTTCCACCGGTGCACTCTCGTACCGTGGATCCTTGATTGTTCGATCTGCCGATGACCAAGCGCCGTCGGCCATCCGACCTCATTCCCGATCGATCGTCGCATCACCGCGGGACAGGGGACGCTTGTTGTCGTACACGTCTGCAACCTCGATTCGCTGGAACGGTCTGGGCGCTCCGCCATCCGTTCCAGGTAGACGGCGGCGAGCATCGGACTGCGACCGACGATCGTGAACAGCGGACCGATCTCTGGCGCGAATCCGAGATCAAGCATCACCGCACCGCCTGCGCCGTCGAGGTTGAGCAGAATGCCCTTGCGCTCGTACACGACCTCCTGTGCGCACAACGCGGCCTTGATGTGCGGACCGGCCACCCCTTGATCCTGCGCCAGCTTGATCACCTCATCGGCCCTCGGGTCCTGCCGGTGGTAGCGGTGCCCGAATCCCTTGACGCGCTCACCCTTGGCACAGCGTTCCTCGATTTCCTGGCGGATGGCGTCGGGGGTAAGGCCGCTGAGCCTCTGGAGGTCGACCATTGCCGGCCGGAGCGCGCCGAGGTGATAGGGACCGAACCCCGCCGAGAACCCGCTGATCAGAGCATTCACGAACTCCGCCCGCGTGTCGGCCGCGAGCATCACGGCCAGCGTGCTCTGGCTGGTGATCCCGTGGCTGACGAAAGAGACCAGAAGGCCGCGCAGCACCTTGAGCTGGCCGGGGCTCGGGCGGTGCCCCTGGATCACGAAGAACAGCATCTCCTCGTAGGAGAATTCTCGAATCATCTCGCGCTGATCGACGCCGTGCGTGCGGAGCACGCTCTCGCCGATCTCGGTGATCGACGACGTCCAGGGCACGCTAATCCGGTCATCCTGCCGTAGGTTCTCTTCTGTAGACGCCGCCGCCTCAATCTCGACGATTTTCCGAGCAGTCTCGGTGTTGCTTGACATCGCGCTTCCTTCCCTACCCTGGTATCTATTGGTAGCTCGATCCCGCCTGCACGGCAGGATCGGACTCGGTTCGGTCCACCGCCGGGCACGTGCAGCCGGCGGATTCCTCCTTGGAAGAAGGCAGTATAACGGAGTGCCAGGTCGCGGCGATGGAGAACTGAGACTCGGTCCCCCCAGCAGGAGCTACTCGTGCCTCGTGACGAACGACGGTACGGGGTGGCCGCTTCCCGGCTGGGCCGAGAGTGCGGCGGGACCTTCCAGGGACCCCTCCAAAAGGAGGGGACACCGGGCAAGTGTCGGACACAGGGCGTTGGCGCTAGTGGCGTTGTCGCTAGGATTGGGTCGGAGGGCACCGACCCCGCATGGGAGAGCCTGGCGTGAACGCCGGGGCAAGGTCGGTGATACGGGGCATTATCCAGTGGGGGAGAGATGAATGCCATCGGGCTGATCTCGGAAGCACAACGACTTGGAATCCGCCTTCAGTTGGAGGGTGACCAGCTTCGCTACAGTGCGCCGTCGGGAGTGTTGACTCCCGAGCTTGGTGCCGCGCTGCGGGACCGCAAGTCGGAGATCATCGAGTTCCTGCGGGACGCGCGGCGGTTCTCGGGCGAAGCTCAAGCGCCGCCGCTGATCCCAATGTCGCGGGACGCGGATCTCCCGCTGTCCTTTGCGCAGCAGCGGCTCTGGTTCCTGGATCATTTTGGAGCCGGCTCGGCCTACAACATGCGTTTGGCGGCGCGTTTGACGGGAGATCTGGATCGTCCCGCTCTCGAGCGGAGTCTCGAGCGGGTTCGGCAACGTCACGAGACACTCCGCACCCGCTTTGTCGAGAGGGATGGAACGCCCTCTCAGGAAATCTCTCCTGACGCTGATGCATCGTTGGCAGTGATCGATCTGCGCGACGCGCCGGAGCGCGAGCGAGAGTGCGAACTGCGGCGGATCATGGACGAGGACGCCCACCGACCGTTCGACATCGCGCGGGGGCCGGTTGCCCGGTTCACGCTGGTTCGGCTGGGCGAGCAGGAGCACGAGCTGCTGATCACGCTCCATCACATCATCTCGGACGGATGGTCGATGGGTGTGCTCCAGAGAGACCTGAGCCGTCACTATCGGGCCGCCGCCACCGGCACCGAGGTCGATCTGCCGGACCTGCCGGTCCAGTATGCGGACTTCGCCCGCTGGCAGCGACAGTGGTTCAGCGGGGAGGTCCTGCGGAGGCAGGTCGCGTATTGGGAGGAGAGGCTTGAGGGCGCTTCCACGCTGCTGCTTCCGACCGATCGGCCGCGGCCGAAGATCCAGAGTTTCAATGGAGACCGTCTCGTGCGGTTCCTCACGCCGCGGCTGGCCGAGGAGGTGAGGGCGCTCGGCCGGCGGGAGGGCGTGACGCTGTCCACGACGCTCATGGCGGCCTTCAAGACGCTGCTCGGCCGCTACACCGGCCAGGACGACATCGTCGTCGGATCGCCCATCGCGAATCGGACCCGAAGCGAGGTGCAGGACCTGATCGGCTTCTTCGCCAACAGCCTGGTCCTGCGCACAGATCTGTCCGGCGATCCCGCCTTCACCGAGCTCCTGCATCGTGTCGAGCGGGTCACGCTGGATGCGTACGACCACCAGGAACTGCCCTTCGAGATGTTGGTCGAAGAACTGAACCCGGAGCGTCAGATCAGTCACAACCCGCTCTTCCAGGTCGCCTTCATGCAGCAGAACCCCCGCGCCGAAGCGCTGGAGCTCGAAGGCCTGGACGTGAGCATCGAGCGGGGCCTCGCGACGACGCGGGTCGATCTCGAGCTGCATGTCTGGGAGCAGGGCGACGGCGATGTGCAGATGCGCTTCATCTACAACACGGACCTGTTCGACAGTTCGACGATCGAGCGGATGTCTGGTCACTACGTGTCGTTGCTGGAGGGGATCGTTGCGAATCCTGGATCGCGTCTGTCGTCGCTGCCGTTGCTGAGCGAGGAGGAGCGTCAGGAGGTTCTGTTCGGGTGGAACCGGACGGAAGCGTCGTACGCGCAGGACGCGTGTGTTCATGAGCTGTTCGAGGCTCAGGCATCGTCGTCTCCGTCGACGAGGGCGGTGGTGTGCGGGGAGCAGGAGCTGAGCTACGGAGAGCTGAACGAGCGAGCGAACCGGCTGGCGCACCATCTTCGTTCGCGGGGGGTTGGTCCGGAGACGCTGGTGGGTCTGTGCGTGGATCGGAGCCCGGAGCTGGTGGTGGGTCTTCTGGCGATCCTGAAGGCGGGTGGTGCGTACGTTCCGCTGGACCCGACGTACCCTCGTGACCGTCTGTCGTTCATGCTCTCGGACTGCCGGGCGCCGGTGCTTTTGACGCAGACACACCTGCTGCCGGAGCTTCCTGGGCATGGTGCGGAAGTGGTGTGCGTGGATCGTGAGGAGTCGTGGGCGTCGTTGCCGTCGTCGAACCCGCCATGTGTGACGTGTCCGGAGAACCTGGCGTACGTGATCTACACGTCGGGCTCGACGGGGAAGCCGAAGGCGGCGTTGCTGTCGCACCGTGGGTTGTGCAGCCTGTCGGCGGAGCAGGGGCGGTCGTTTGGGGTGGGCCCTGGAAGCCGGGTGCTGCAGTTCTCATCGCTGAGCTTCGACGCGTCGACGTTCGAGGTGGTGATGGCGTTGCCCAAGGGAGGGACGCTGATCCTGGGTGACCGGATGGCGCTGATGCCAGGTCCGGAGCTGCTGGAGTTCCTGGCTCGTCATCGTGTGTCGATCGTGACGCTGCCGCCCTCGGCGCTGGGTGCGTTGCCGGTGGGAGATCTGTCTGATCTGGCGACGATCACGGTGGCGGGTGAGGCGTGCGGAGCGGAGCTGGTGAGTCGTTGGGCGCGGGACGGCGGTTCTTCAACCTGTACGGTCCGACGGAAGCGACGATCTGGTCGACGATGGCGGAGCTGTTTGCTGACGGAAGCGTTCCGCACATCGGCCGACCGATCGGGAACACGAAGGTGCACATCCTGGACGTTCATGGTGAGCCGGTGCCGATCGGGGCTCCGGGTGAGCTGTGCATCGGCGGGGTGGGGTTGGCGCGTGGCTACCTTGGTCGAGCGGAGCTGACGGCGGAGCGGTTCGTGCCGGATCCGTACGCCGCACGGTGCCGGAGGTCGTCTGTACCGCAGCGGCGACCTGGCGCGGTACCGGCCAGACGGTCGCATGGAGTTCTTGGGTCGGGTGGACCACCAGGTGAAGGTGCGGGGTTTCCGGATCGAGCTGGGTGAGATCGAGGTGGCGTTGGCGTCGCACGCTCAGGTTCAGGAAGCGGTGGTGATGGCCCACGAGGGTCAGTCGGGCGAGCGAGATCTGGTGGCGTACGTGTGCCCTCAGCCGGAGACGTCGGACCGCGAGCGGGGAGAGCACGTCGAGCAGTGGCGCTCGCTGTACGAGGAGACGTACGGGCGAGAGGCGGCTGAGGACACGGATCCGACGTTCAACATCACGGGGTGGAACAGCAGCTACACGGGAGAGCCGATCCCCGCCGAGCAGATGCGTGAGTGGGTGGATCGGACGGTAGAGGGGATCCTGTCGAGGAACCCACAGCGTGTTCTGGAGCTCGGTTGCGGGAGCGGCCTGCTGCTGTTCCGTGTGGCGCCGCATTGCCGTCGTTACGTGGGTATGGACTTCTCGCAGCAGGCGGTGGATTACGTGAGCCGGCACCTGAACGGCGCGCTCGACCTGGGATCGAAGGTGCAGGTGCACCGGCGTGAGGCGGAGGACTTGGAAGGCGTGGAGCCTGGCTCGTTCGACACGGTGATCCTGAACTCGGTGGTGCAGTACTTCCCGGGTATCGACTACTTGCTGCGCGTCCTGGAAGGTGCGGTGGAGGTGACGGCGGCGGGTGGTGTGGTGTTCGTTGGTGACGTTCGGAGCCTTCCGCTGCTGGAGGCGTACCACGCGTCGGTGCAGCTGCACCAGGCGGGTGATGATCTGTCGTCATCGCGTCTTCATCGTCGGGTGCAGGAGCGTGTGGCGCAGGAGGAGGAGCTGGCGATCGACCCGGCGTTCTTCGTGGCGCTGGGGGAGCGTCTGGAGCGGGTGAGCCACGTGGAGATCCGTCCGAAGCGTGGGCGGTCGAGCAACGAGCTGACGAAGTTCCGCTACGAGGTTGTGCTGCACGTCGAGGGGGCCGAGGCGGAGTTGCCGGAGGTGAGCTGGCAGGAGTGGTCGAGCAGCGGCCTGACGATGTCGGGGTTGCGCGAGCAGCTGTCGGTGAGCCGTCCGGCGGTGGTTGGTCTGCGAGGGATCCCCAACGCGAGGACGGCAGCGGACGCGCGTGTGTTGGAGCGTCTGAGTTCTGGTGTGGAGGAGACGGCGGAGGAGCTTCGCTCGTCGGTGAAGGGAGCGGGAGGATTGGATCCCGAGGCGGTGTGGTCGCTGGGGGAGGAGCTGCCGTACCGGGTGGAGCTGAGCTGGTTGCGTGGCGAGCCAGACGGCCGGTACGACGCCCTTCTGGTGCGGCACGACGCGGATCAGGGTCAGTCGATGCCGGTCCCGCGTCTGCGGGTCCAGCCGTGGAGCAAGTACGCCAACAGCCCGCTGCAGGCGAAGATGACCCGTCAGCTGGCGCCGAAGCTGCGTGAGCACCTGTCCTTGCATCTTCCGGAGTACATGATTCCTTCGGCGTTCGTGATGCTGGAGACGCTGCCGCTGACGCCGAACGGGAAGGTGGACCGCAAGGCGCTGCCGGAGCCGCACTTGTACTCCAGCCAGTCGCGCAGCCGATACGTCCCGCCGCGGACGCCGCTGGAGGCGCAGCTGGTGGAGATCTGGTCGGAGGTCCTGGGGGTCGAACGCATCGGCGTCGAGGATGACTTCTTCGAGCTGGGTGGGCATTCGCTGCTCATCACCCAGGTCCTGTCACGGCTGCGTCGCGTGTTGCCGCTCGAGCTCTCGGTGCGATCGCTCTTCGAGTCCTCGACGATCGGCCAGCTGGCGGGGGTGATCGAGCGGCGACTGCTCGAGCAGCTCGAGCAGATGACGGAGCAGGAGGCGGTGAGGCTCGCCGCGACCAGCTCGAACGGCGCGACGAGGCCAGATCATGATCCTGTATCGAGTCCGACCGCCGAGGTATAGTCCTCTCTGGCGAGCCCGTGCACCGCAGAGGAGTCCTTTGCACAAAGTGGACCGTTCAGTCCTGTATCACCGCTCGGCCGCTCGCATCGTTGCAGACCGGAACCGTGGGGAGAAGGAAAATCACAATGAATCTGTCGACTAAACAGCTCGAGCACTACCGGACGGAGGGGTGGTTGCTCATCGATAGGGCGTTTTCGCCGGAGGAAATGGATGCAATTCGCACCGAGGTGCAGCTCTTGCGGGATGTCGACTCGCCCGGTCGCGTCCTCGAGAACGATGGGCAGACGGTTCGCGCCCTCCACGGGTGCCATTTCGACAGCGACTTCTTCAGCCGCCTGGTGCGATCTCCGCGATTACTCGAGCCGGCTCAGCAGATCCTCGGCGGGGATGTGTACATTCATCAGTTCAAGATCAACATCAAAGCTGCATTCGGCGGTGACGTCTGGCAGTGGCACCAGGACTACATCTTCTGGCAGCAGGAAGACGGCGTGCCTGCGCCGGATCTCGTCAACATCGTCATCTTCGGTGACGAGGTGAACGAGTTCAACGGACCGCTCTACCTCATTCCCCGATCGCAGCAGGAGGGGACGGTCGCGGTCGCGGCCCAAAGCAAGAGCGCGGCCGACGCGCCGGCATGGGTTGCCAACGTCAGCGCGGATCTGAAGTACTCGCTCGACCGCAAGACGATCGCCAGACTGGTGAAGCAGCATGGTATCGTCGCGCCCAAGGGGCCGGCCGGGTCGGTGTTGCTGTTCCATCCCAACTCGGCGCACGGATCGGTTCCGAACATCTCACCGTTCGATCGCGAATTGATCATCTTGACCTACAACAGCGTCGCGAATGCGCCCGTACCGGTGGCAGAACCGCGGCCGGAGTTCCTCTGTGCGCATGACTGCACGGCGCCGACGCCGATTGCGAATGGAGCCTTCCTCACGCATGCAGATGCAACGATCTGATCAATGGTGGTGAGCCCCCGCTGCGGTCTCCTCGAGCGAGGACACTGGGGTGATCGCTGGAATCGGAGATTGGTCGTGCGCACCCCATATTCGAAATCAATGGCCAGGGACGGGAACCCCTCCGATCGCCAGGAGGACGCACGACTTTCCAAGAGCTTTGCGCCGGGCGGTCGTTCCACGCGAATTGGTCGGATGATCCCGGCGGTCCTTGCGGCGGCGGTGAGTCTGCCCTCCGACGCAGGAGAGGCGTATACGCACCCGCTGTTCGGCAATCCGGAGTTCGCAGCAGGCGAGCTTCCCTGGTCGGTGGCGGTGGGCGATCTGGATGGCGATTTGGACCTCGATCTCGCCGTTGCGAACGGCGACAGTGGGGATGTCTCGGTGCTGATCAACAACGGAAGCGGCACCTTCGCGCCGCAGGTGACGTACGCCGCCGGTAGCACTCCGCGCTCCGTGGCGATGGGTGATCTGGACGGCGACCTGGACCTGGACCTCGCCGTTGCCAACGGGTTCGACAACGACGTCTCGGTGCTGCTGAACAACGGGGATGGGACGTTTGCCCCGCAGGTGACCTACGGCGCCGGTGTCGCGCCTGGTCGGTGGTGGTTGGCGATTTGGACGGCGACCTGGATCTCGACCTCGCCGTTGCCAATCCCGGCAGCAACGACGTCTCAGTGCTGCTCAACGCCGGAGATGGCTGCTTTGCCCCGCATATAGCCTACGGCGCCGGTACAGGCCCCGAGTCGTTGGCTGTGGGTGACCTCGACGGTGATCTGGACCTTGACCTGGCGGTCGCCAACCTCTTCGGCGACAACATCTCGGTGCTGCTCAACGACGGAGACGGCGTGTTCGCCCTGCGCGCGACGTACGGTGTCGGTGACGCTCCGGAGTCGATCGCCCTGGGCGATCTGGACGGAGACCTGGACGCGGATCTTGCCGTGGCCAACGCAGACAGCGATGACGTCTCAGTGCTTCTAAACAACGGGGATGGCACGTTTGCCCCACAGGTCATCTACGACGCCGGCGACGCGGTCGGTGGCGGTGGGCGACTTGGACGGCGATCAGAACCTGGACCTCGCTGTCGGCAACGGGGCTGGCGGGAATGTATCAGTGCTGCTGAACGATGGGGATGGAACGTTCGCCCCGCAGGCAACCTACAACGCCGGGACCTTTCCACTGTCGGTGGCGGTTGGAGATCTGAATGGCGATCAGGACGCGGACCTTGCCGTCGCCAATTGGTTGAGCAAGGACGTCTCCGTGCTGCTCAACATCGGGGATGGTACGCTCTCCTCGGATGTCACCTTCGCTACCGGCGACTCCCCATCCTCGGTGGCGACGGGCGACCTCGACGGGGATCAGGACGCGGACCTTGCCGTCGCCAATGCTCAGGACAACAACGTGTCGGTCCTGCTCAACAACGGGGATGGGACCTTTGCCCCTCAGGTGACCTTCCCCGCCGGTACGGAACCGCAGTCGGTCGTAGCGGGCGACCTCGACGGCGACCAGGATCTAGACCTCGCAACCGCCAACTACGGGGGCGCCGAACGTGTCGGTGCTTCTGAACAACGGAGATGGCACGTTCGCGCCGGGCGTAATCTACGACGCCGGCGACCTCCCGGCGGCGGTGGCGCTGGCCGACCTCGACGGTGATGCGGATCAGGATCTCGCCGTCGCCAACGCCGGAAGCGACAACATCTCGGTGCTGCTCAACAACGGCGACGGGACGTTCGCGCCGGGCACGATCTACGACGCCGGTCACGGACCGACATCAGTCGTCACCGGTGATCTGGACGGCGACCGTGACCTGGATCTCGCCGTTGCCAACGCATTCGACAACACCGTGGCCGTGCTGTTCAACAACGGCAACGGCACCTTTCACAGACCTGACCCATGGCGTCGGCGCGATCCCAGTCTCAATGGCGCTGGGCGACCTGGATGGCGACGTGGACCTGGATCTCGCCGTCGTCAATGCGTCGAGCGCCGATGTTTCGGTCTTGCTCAACCAAGGGGACGGCACGTTTCGCCCCAGGTCGTGTACGGCGCCGGTGTCTCGCCCTCGTGGCTGGCGGCGGGCGATCTGGACGGTGATCTGGACCTTGATCTTGCGGTCGCCAACGGCCAGAGCGACGACGTCCAGATACTGCTGAACAACGGGGACGGCACGTTCGAATCGCCTGTGGCGTACGGCGCGGGCAACGCGCCGAAGTTCGTTGCCCTGGACGATCTGGGTGGCAGCCAGTGCCTGGACATGGCTGTCGCCAACGAGGATGGCGGCAACGTCTCGATCTTGCTCAACGCCTGCGAACCCACGTGCCCCGGCGATACGAATGGCGACGGCGCCGTCGATGTCCGCGATCTCAACAGCGTCATCCTCGACTGGGGCAGCGATGGTACGGCTCACGGCGGCGACGTCGCGGGGCCGGTTTTCGGTGGCCCGCCGGACGGGATCGTGAATGTCAGCGATCTGAACGCGGTGATCATCGGCTGGGGGACTTGCCAGTCCTCGCGTCGGTGACCGTCCGTCCTCGCCTGAGCGTCTTCAATCCACTCGCCTGCTCCGCCCTCCGACGCACGCTGGTGAGAAATGCGGGCTAACTATTTGCTGATTCAGGGATTAGGTCCTGTGCCATGACCCATTTTGGTGACCCAATGGGGTGCTTCTCGTCGTTGCCATGTCCGAGCCGGGACTTGGTGGGCCGGGCTCACCTGAGGCGCGAGGCCGGACTCGGTCGATCGAGGGACGCTCGTCGAGCACAGAGGTGGCTCACTTTCAGGGGCCTGCAGTGGCTGTCCAGTTGCCCAAGTTGCCCACTTCCAGTCGCCCGCGGTTACAATGCGGGGTCTCGCATGGGAGGACCTCGGAAGACCCCAAATGGGACGCAACTTCCTCTCTTGGTTCGTGTGGGCGAGGCTGCGCACGATCGCGCATGAGAAGGGGCAAGCACTCAAGCAGGGGTGCGGTGCGCTTTTGAATGACGGGCAAGTGGCTGTCGCTGTACGCTGTTCAGGCGTGATCTGAAGACCATCACCCCTGCGGCATAAAGAGTTAAGAAGGAGGAAGTTGAAGTGGAATCAGGGCAGGAAGACCGCACGATCTACACGGTCGTTATGAACCACGAAGAGCAGTACTCGATCTGGCCCGAGCACCGGGACTTGCCCAAGGGCTGGACGGCCGTGGGCAAGACCGGTCCGAAGGACGAGTGCCTGGCTTACATCAAGGAAGTGTGGACGGACATGCGCCCGCTCAGCTTGCGGAAGCGCATGGAGGCAGCGGAAAGTCAACCGTCGTCATAAGCCGGCGTTCGAACCGCGGTACTCTCGTCAAAATGGTGCACCTGCGAGGGGGTGTGGCCGCCGTGGTGCGCCGCGGTGATCGTATCTGACGATCATGTCTGAAGGAGAATCAACAGCCCTGACGTCCAACGAGCTGGCCGCGCGCCGGTCGCGATTGTCGCCTGCCAAGCAGGCGCTTCTTGCGAAGTGGACGGGAGGAGGAGGCGTCTCGGCCTCGGCACGAGAGGAGATTCCGCGGCTCTCATGCCACGATGAGCCGGTGCTGTCCTTCGCCCAGCAGCGGCTCTGGTTCCTCGATCAGCTGCAGCCGGGATTGACGGCCTACAACGTGCCGCTGTCGCTGCGGCTGACGGGTCATCTTGATGTCGCGGCCCTCGAGCGCAGCCTCGGAGAGATCGTCCAACGTCACGAAACGCTGCGAACGACGATCGCTTCGGTCAACGGTGAGCCGGTTCCCGTGACTGCCCCACCCGGGGCGCTGCCCCTGTCCCTTGTGGACCTGCGTGACCTCCGCAAGGAAGACCGTGAAGCAGAGGTGACACGGCTCGCTGATCGAGAGGTAGGGCTGCCATTCGACTTGGCCCGGGGGCCGCTGATCCGAGCTCGTCTGCTGCGGCTGACCCCCGAGGAGCATGTGCTGCTTCTTACGACGCATCACATTGCCTTCGATGGCTGGTCCGCCGGCGTGCTGTATCGGGAACTCGGTTCGCTGTACGAGGCGTACTCGGCCGGTCGGTCGTCCCCGCTTCCGGAGCTGGGGATCCGGTACGTTGACTTCGCCGCGTGGCAGCGGCAGTGGCTTAGCGGCGAGACCCTAAGTCAGCAGCTCTCGTACTGGGAGCGGAAGCTCGCCAATGCGCCGACGCTGCAGCTACCGACAGATCGTCCTCGCCCGAACGTGCAGACGTTCGAGGCGGCCCGCCTGTCGACGCGTCTACCCCGGCGGCTGGGGGCGGCTCTGGAAGAACTGAGCCGCGCGGAGAATGTCACCCTTTCCTCGACGCTGCTGGCCGCGTTCAAGGTCCTGCTCATGCGATATACGGGCCAGGAGGACATCGTCGTCGGGCTCCCCGTCGCCAACCGGAACCGCCAGCAGATCGAGCCGCTGATCGGCTTCTTCGTCAACAGCTTGGTTCTGCGCAGCGACGCATCGGGCGATCCCTCCTTCTCCGAGTTCCTGCGCACCATGCACGCCCAGGCGCTGGACGCCTACGAGCATCAGGATCTTCCGTTCGAGAAGCTCGTGGAGGAGCTGAATCCGGAGCGGGACTTGAGCCGGAATCCGCTGTTTCAAGTGGCGTTTGCCTCGCAGAACGCGCCGCTGAAGCCGCTGAAGCTGGAGGGGCTCACGGTCAGCGTGATCGAGAAGAGCGTGTCCCGAACGCGTGTCGATCTCGAGCTGCATCTGTGGGACCTGACCGAAGGACTGCTCGCCCGTTTTGCCTACAACACCGACCTGTTCGACAGTTCGACGATCGAGCGGATGTCTGGTCACTACGTGTCGTTGCTGGAGGGGATCGTTGCGAATCCTGGATCGCGTCTGTCGTCGCTGCCGTTGCTGAGCGAGGAGGAGCGTCAGGAGGTTCTGTTCGGGTGGAACCGGACGGAAGCGTCGTACGCGCAGGACGCGTGTGTTCATGAGCTGTTCGAGGCTCAGGCATCGTCGTCTCCGTCGACGAGGGCGGTGGTGTGCGGGGAGCAGGAGCTGAGCTACGGAGAGCTGAACGAGCGAGCGAACCGGCTGGCGCACCATCTTCGTTCGCGGGGGGTTGGTCCGGAGACGCTGGTGGGTCTGTGCGTGGATCGGAGCCCGGAGCTGGTGGTGGGTCTTCTGGCGATCCTGAAGGCGGGTGGTGCGTACGTTCCGCTGGACCCGACGTACCCTCGTGACCGTCTGTCGTTCATGCTCTCGGACTGCCGGGCGCCGGTGCTTTTGACGCAGACACACCTGCTGCCGGAGCTTCCTGGGCATGGTGCGGAAGTGGTGTGCGTGGATCGTGAGGAGTCGTGGGCGTCGTTGCCGTCGTCGAACCCGCCATGTGTGACGTGTCCGGAGAACCTGGCGTACGTGATCTACACGTC
Source organism: uncultured Planctomycetota bacterium (assembly GCA_963697235.1). Taxonomy (GTDB): domain Bacteria; phylum Planctomycetota; class Phycisphaerae; order Phycisphaerales; family SM1A02; genus CAVONJ01. The sequence continues at coordinate 303,301 of CAVONJ010000006.1, read as the reverse complement.
GGGCTCGACGGGGAAGCCGAAGGCGGCGTTGCTGTCGCACCGTGGGTTGTGCAGCCTGTCGGCGGAGCAGGGGCGGTCGTTTGGGGTGGGCCCTGGAAGCCGGGTGCTGCAGTTCTCATCGCTGAGCTTCGACGCGTCGACGTTCGAGGTGGTGATGGCGTTGCCCAAGGGAGGGACGCTGATCCTGGGTGACCGGATGGCGCTGATGCCAGGTCCGGAGCTGCTGGAGTTCCTGGCTCGTCATCGTGTGTCGATCGTGACGCTGCCGCCCTCGGCGCTGGGTGCGTTGCCGGTGGGAGATCTGTCTGATCTGGCGACGATCACGGTGGCGGGTGAGGCGTGCGGAGCGGAGCTGGTGAGTCGTTGGGCGCCGGGACGGCGGTTCTTCAACCTGTACGGTCCGACGGAAGCGACGATCTGGTCGACGATGGCGGAGCTGTTTGCTGACGGAAGCGTTCCGCACATCGGCCGACCGATCGGGAACACGAAGGTGCACATCCTGGACGTTCATGGTGAGCCGGTGCCGATCGGGGCTCCGGGTGAGCTGTGCATCGGCGGGGTGGGGTTGGCGCGTGGCTACCTTGGTCGAGCGGAGCTGACGGCGGAGCGGTTCGTGCCGGATCCGTACGCGCACGGTGCCGGAGGTCGTCTGTACCGCAGCGGCGACCTGGCGCGGTACCGGCCAGACGGTCGCATGGAGTTCTTGGGTCGGGTGGACCACCAGGTGAAGGTGCGGGGGTTCCGGATCGAGCTGGGTGAGATCGAGGTGGCGTTGGCGTCGCACGCTCAGGTTCAGGAAGCGGTGGTGATGGCCCACGAGGGTCAGTCGGGCGAGCGAGATCTGGTGGCGTACGTGTGCCCTCAGCCGGAGACGTCGGACCGTGAGCGGGGAGAGCACGTCGAGCAGTGGCGCTCGCTGTACGAGGAGACGTACGGGCGAGAGGCGGCTGAGGACACGGATCCGACGTTCAACATCACGGGGTGGAACAGCAGCTACACGGGAGAGCCGATCCCCGCCGAGCAGATGCGTGAGTGGGTGGATCGGACGGTAGAGGGGATCCTGTCGAGGAACCCACAGCGTGTTCTGGAGCTCGGTTGCGGGAGCGGCCTGCTGCTGTTCCGTGTGGCGCCGCATTGCCGTCGTTACGTGGGTATGGACTTCTCGCAGCAGGCGGTGGATTACGTGAGCCGGCACCTGAACGGCGCGCTCAACCTGGGATCGAAGGTGCAGGTGCACCGGCGTGAGGCGGAGGACTTGGAAGGCGTGGAGCCTGGCTCGTTCGACACGGTGATCCTGAACTCGGTGGTGCAGTACTTCCCGGGTATCGACTACTTGCTGCGCGTCCTGGAAGGTGCGGTGGAGGTGACGGCGGCGGGTGGTGTGGTGTTCGTTGGTGACGTTCGGAGCCTTCCGCTGCTGGAGGCGTACCACGCGTCGGTGCAGCTGCACCAGGCGGGTGATGATCTGTCGTCATCGCGTCTTCATCGTCGGGTGCAGGAGCGTGTGGCGCAGGAGGAGGAGCTGGCGATCGACCCGGCGTTCTTCGTGGCGCTGGGGGAGCGTCTGGAGCGGGTGAGCCACGTGGAGATCCGTCCGAAGCGTGGGCGGTCGAGCAACGAGCTGACGAAGTTCCGCTACGAGGTTGTGCTGCACGTCGAGGGGGCCGAGGCGGAGTTGCCGGAGGTGAGCTGGCAGGAGTGGTCGAGCAGCGGCCTGACGATGTCGGGGTTGCGCGAGCAGCTGTCGGTGAGCCGTCCGGCGGTGGTTGGTCTGCGAGGGATCCCCAACGCGAGGACGGCAGCGGACGCGCGTGTGTTGGAGCGTCTGAGTTCTGGTGTGGAGGAGACGGCGGAGGAGCTTCGCTCGTCGGTGAAGGGAGCGGGAGGATTGGATCCCGAGGCGGTGTGGTCGCTGGGGGAGGAGCTGCCGTACCGGGTGGAGCTGAGCTGGTTGCGTGGCGAGCCAGACGGCCGGTACGACGCCCTTCTGGTGCGGCACGACGCGGATCAGGGTCAGTCGATGCCGGTCCCGCGTCTGCGGGTCCAGCCGTGGAGCAAGTACGCCAACAGCCCGCTGCAGGCGAAGATGACCCGTCAGCTGGCGCCGAAGCTGCGTGAGCACCTGTCCTTGCATCTTCCGGAGTACATGATTCCTTCGGCGTTCGTGATGCTGGAGACGCTGCCGCTGACGCCGAACGGGAAGGTGGACCGCAAGGCGCTGCCGGAGCCGCACTTGTACTCCAGCCAGTCGCGCAGCCGATACGTCCCGCCGCGGACGCCGCTGGAGGCGCAGCTGGTGGAGATCTGGTCGGAGGTCCTGGGGGTCGAACGCATCGGCGTCGAGGATGACTTCTTCGAGCTGGGTGGGCACTCGCTGCTCGCGACCCAGATTGCCAGCCGGCTTCGCCGGACGGTTCACGTCGAGTTGCCGCTTCAGAGCTTGTTCGAGAGCCCGACCATCGCGGGGCTGGCGGAAGAGATCGAAACGCTCCGGTGGGCCGCGCAGGTTCCGGCCGCGACGGGCTTGCCTCTTGAGGAGATGGAGAAGGGATCACTATGAACACCACGGAGTTCCTGTCCAGGTTGCGGGAACGGAGTATCCGACTCTGGGCCGACGGTGGTGACTCACTGAACTACGAAGGCCCACCGGGGGCGCTGACGCCGGATCTGCTGACTGAACTGCGGAAGCGGAAGCCGGAGATTCTGGCGTACCTGCATCGGGTCCGTCTCGACGTGCCGGAGATCCCCATCGCCCCGGTTGCACGCGACCAGCCGCTGCCGCTGAGCTTCGCCCAGCAGCGATTGTGGTTCCTGGATCGGCTGGGTGCGGGGTGGGCCTACAACATGCCGGCGGCGTTTCGTCTTCGCGGTGCGCTGGACGTCGAGGCGCTCAAGAGCAGCCTCGCCGAGATCGTCCAACGGCACGAAGTGCTGCGCACCACGTTCATCTGTCCGAAGGGGAAGCCGATGCAGGTCGTCTCCCCGAGCGGCGACCTATCGCTCTCCTTCGAGGACCTCACTGACCTGCCTCTTGAGCAACGAGAAGAAGAGGCGCGGCGTCGAGCCCGGGAGGAGGTGCGTCGCCCGTTCGATCTGGTTCGTGGTCCGGTGTTCCGCACCACCCTGTTCAAGCTCGATTCAAGTGACCACGTCCTCGTCCTCGTCCTGCACCACATTGCCGGAGACGGCTGGTCCGTGGGCATACTCCTGCGGGAACTCTCCGTGTCCTACCGGGCGTTGCTGACACAAAGCCGGCCAACCCTCCCTGACCTCACCGTCCAATATGCAGACTTCGCTCTCTGGCAACGCGGCCGGCTTCAGGCTGAGAAGCTGGATCAGCAGCGGGCCTATTGGAAGGAACGCCTGGGAGGAGAGCTTCCGCGTCTCGAGTTGCCCGTGGATCGGCCGCGACCCGCCGTGCAGACCTTTGAAGGCGGCCGCCACGAGGCGTTGATTCCGGCGTCCACCTACGAAGCGGTCAAGACCCTTGCTCGAGCTCAGGGGATCACGTCGGCAATCGCCCTGATGGCGGCGTTTCGAGTCCTGTTGTCACGGTACAGCGGCCAGCAGGACATCGTCCTGGGCACGACTATCGCCAACCGCAATCGGAGCGACATCGAGAATCTCGTTGGATGCTTTGTCAACAGCCTCGTGATGCGCGTGGATCTCGCCGGCGACCCGACGTTCGAGGAAGTCTTACGGCGTGAACGCGAATCGTCGCTGGGCGCCTATGACCATCAGGACCTGCCGTTCGAGCAGCTGGTCGAGGAGCTGAGTCCGGAGCGCGGCTTGGGTGAGAATCCGATCTTCCAGGTCAGCTTCACCCTGCAGAACGCACCGGTCGACCCACTCTCTCTGCCCGAGCTCGAGTGCGATCGCTTCCCCATCGGTGTCGCCAGTTCGCGGTTTGACCTGTCGGCCCTTGCCTGGGAAACGCCGAATGGGCTCGTCGTTAGCTTCATCTATGCCGTTGATCTCTTCGACGCCACGTCGATCGAGCGATTGGCCCAGCTCTACGAACGTGTGTTGAGTGCGGTGGTCAACAATCCGCAACTGCGGGTGTCGCAGGTGCCGTTGCTGGAGGAGGCCGAGACTCGGCGGATCGTCGTCGAATGGAACAAGACGGCCATCGAGTACCCCCCGACCCGGTGCGTGCACGAGCTCTTCGAAGCGGAGGTTGTGCGAAATCCAGATGCCACGGCGCTCGTCGATGCGCAGGAGACACTGTCGTATCGCACGTTGAACTCGCGGGCCAATCAGATCGCGCGGTATCTGCGGTCGATTGGAATCGGACCGGAAAGTCGCGTCGGGGTCGTGGCTCACCGCTCCGCGCAGACGGTGACCGGAATCCTGGGTGTCCTGAAGGCAGGAGCGGCGTACGTTCCGGTGGATCCTGCGAGTCCGCCGAAACGCAACCAGCTGATCCTCGAAGGGGCTGGTGTCTCGGTGCTCATCGGTCCAGGTTCGATGGGGGAGGCTTTCCCCGGCAGGCATCTCGCATCCTCGACCTCTCGTCGCCTGAGATTGCGAGAGAGGAAGATGGGAATCTCGTCCTCCAGATCGGGCCGGCGAATCTCGCCTATGTGCTCCATACCTCGGGCTCCACGGGCGTACCAAAGGGTGTCGAGGTCGAGCATGGGCAGCTGCTCAACTACCTTCGAGGCATTCTGCCCATCTTGGATCTGCCGCAACCAGCGAGCTTCGTGACCGCGTCCCGCGTCAGTGCCGACCTCGGAAACACGTGCCTGTACGGAGCCCTGTGTTCGGGGGGCGAGATGCATGTGCTCTCTGACGATCAGGTGCTGGACGGAGACGCGTTTGCAACCTACGTCAAAGAGCGGTCGATCGACTGCGTCAAGCTCGTGCCCTCGCACCTCAAGGCGCTACTCGCCGCCGCGCAAAACCCCGCGGACGTCCCGCCCCGCTCTCTGCTCGTCCTCGGCGGCGAGGCGTGCCCGTGGGAGTTGGTCGAGCGGGTGTGGGCACTTGCCCCGGGCTGCTCGTTGGTGAACCACTACGGGCCGACGGAAACCACGGTCGGCGTACTCACGCATCGGCTGCGCCCTGGCGACCAGAAGCGCTTTCCGGTCTCCGTACCCATCGGCCGGCCGATCGGGAACACCCAGGCCTATGTGCTGGATCGGTCCGGACAGCCGGTACCGACCGGCGTCACCGGAGAACTCTACATCGGCGGGCAGAGCGTCAGCCGAGGTTACCAGAGTCGGCCCGACATCACGGCCGAGCGCTTCGTGCCCGATGCGTTCGGATCGCGACCCGGCGGTCGTCTCTATCGAACCGGCGATCGGGTTCGGTTTGCGCGAGGGAGATATTCAGTTCCTGGACCGCGCGGACCAGCAGGTCAAGATTCATGGCCACCGCGTCGAGTTGGGCGAGATCGACTCTGTGCTGTCCGGGCATCCGGCCGTACAGCATGCGACGACGATGGTCCGGGAGAGCGGGGGAGGTGATCAACGCCTCGCCACATACGTCGTACTCGAGGACCCCGCGGAGATCGACCTTCAGAACCGCAACGGGCGATCCCGCCCTGCTCAGGTAACCGAGGCACTGCAGACCTGGCTGCGTGATCAGCTCCCCGAGCACATGGTGCCTCCGACGATCACCATACTCGAGCGGTTTCCCCTCACGCCGAGCGGCAAGGTGGATCGCCGTGCGCTGCCGGAGCCTGACGAGTCGCGGGGATCCGCGGACTACGTGGCGCCCCGGACGATGCAGCAAAAGAAACTGGCGCAGATCTGGTCCGACGTGCTCAACGTGGATCGCGTCGGTGCCGGGGACGACTTCTTCCGGTTGGGCGGAGACTCGATTCTCAGTCTCCAGCTCGTTGCGGCGGCCAACAATGCGGGTCTGCAGCTGACCCCCAGGCTCGTGTTCGAGCACCGGACGCTTGCGGAGCTGGCGGCGGTCGTTGGCTCCAGGCCGAATGTTGTGGCCGAGCAGGGACCGGTCGTGGGGGAGGTTCCGCTCACACCGATTCAACTCTGGTTCCTCGAGCAACAGCAACCGGAGCCTGACCACTTCAATCAGGCGACCATGCTGCAGCTACGCGAGGATGTGTCCCCGCAGATGTGTGAGGAGGCGCTCGCCGCGCTCCTCGCTCATCACGATGCACTTCGACTGCGATACGCCCAAGAGAGCGGGCAGTGGCGTCAGCACATCGTGCCGCCGGGCGGAGACGTTCCTCTCGACGTGGTCGACCTCTCCGGCTCGTTGACATCCGAGGAGCGGGCGAACAGATTCGCTCAGACGACGGAACGACTGCAGGCGAGTCTGAGCTTGACAGCGGGGCCGCTGCTCCGTGCCGCGCTCATCAAGTGCGGAGAGAGCGAGCCGCAGCGTTTGTGCATCGCGATTCACCATCTGGCGGTCGACGCCGTGTCATGGCGGATTCTGCTCGAGGACTTCCAGCTGGCGTGCCAGCAGCTGAGAGCCGGCAACGCCGTTCGGCTTGCGTCGAAGACGATGTCGTTTCGCGATTGGTCGCATCGTCTCCATGAGTTCGTGAACTCCGAAACCGCTTCGGAGCAGCTGGAGCGATGGCTCGAGATGCCCTGGCCGGAGAGCTCGGAGATCCCGTGCGACCATCCCGGCGGCGCCAACGTGGCTGGGGGCAGCCAGCATGTCTCGGTGGAGTTGTCGGAAGCCGACACCCGACGCCTGCTGCAGGACGTGCCAAGCGCCTACAACACGCAGATCAACGATGTGCTGCTCACGGCGCTGACCCTCGCCTTCGAGGGTTGGACCGGGCACCGCAGCGTGTTGGTGGATCTCGAGGGGCACGGGCGCGACGGTCTGCCCGGGGATGCGGATGTCTCCCGCACCGTAGGGTGGTTCACGTCACTGTTCCCCGTCGTCCTGCGCGTCGACGAGTCGGATGACCCGGCGACGGCACTCAAATCGGTGAAGGAGCAGCTCCGCGCCGTGCCGCCGGGCGGGCTGAGCTATGGAATCTTGCGCTTCCTGGCGGGAGAGGAGTCGGCGGAGCGACTTGCGCGAATTCCGCAGCCTCAGGTGCGCTTCAACTATCTCGGCCGTTTCGATCAACTTCATGACGAGCGATCGATGTTCGATCGGGCGGACGAGTCGGCCGGGCCGCTCACGAGCCCGCGGCATCGCCGAACGCACCTGCTGGACATCACCGGTCGCGTGATGGATGGGCGGCTGCACCTGCACTGGGCGTACAGCCCGGCCGTGCACGAACCCGAGACGGTCGAGCGCCTGGCGAAGCGATTCGTCGAATCACTCCGCCAGCTGATTGCACACTGCGTCTCCAAGGAGGCGGGAGGCTTTACGCCATCGGACTTCCCGGCCGCGCGGATCGATCAGACGCAGCTGGATCGACTGGAGACACAGTTCGGTCGCGAGCAGATCGAGGACCTGTACGCCCTCGCTCCCATGCAGCAGGGGATGATGTACCACAGTCGGCAGAGTCCTTCGGCTGGAATGTACGTGCAGCAGGTCTGGCTGGAGGCGAGCGATCTGGATGAGGAGACGCTCCTCGAGGCGTGGCAGCGGGTAACGGCCCGTCACGCGGCGCTGCGGACGTCGTTCATCCAAGGTGGCGACAGTGAGGCGATTCAGCTCGTGCGTCGGCACGTGAACGTGCCGGTCACCCATCATGACCTGGGTGATCTCGATGGCAAGCAACAGACGGCGTGGATGGAGCAATACCAGGATGAGGACCGGCGCCGCGGCCTGGACCTGAGCGGGCTGCCGATGCGCTTGGCCCTGATCCGTCGGGGGCCGGGACGCACCGACTGCCTCTGGACCCATCACCACGTCGCCCTTGACGGTTGGAGCAAGATGCGGGTCCTCGCGGAGGTCTTTCGGCAGTACGACGCCGGTTGCCGCGGGGAGGAGCTTGCCTGGCCGGCGCCGCGGCCGTACCGCGAGTACATCGCCTGGCTCCAACGCCAGGATCTTGCTGCGGCGGAGTCGTATTGGCGGGATCAGCTGAGCGACTTCGTGACGCCGACGGTCATCGGCGCTGACCGGACGCAAGTCGATCCAGACGAGCCCGATCACGGGGAGTGCTGGTTCGAATTGCCGGAGGAGACGTTGGATCGCCTGCAGGCCCTGGCGAGATCGTGGGGCATCACGCTCAACACGATCACCTTGGGCGCGTGCGGGCTGCTCTTGAGCCGGTACAGCGGAGAACAGGACGTCGTCGTGGGGGCGACGGTGTCCGGCCGGCCGGGCGATCTGCCGGGCGTGGAGGAGATGGTGGGGGTGTTCATCAACACGCTGCCCGTGCGGCATGCGGGCCGGGACGGCCTCGTCGCTGAAGACGTGGCTGGAGGCGTTGCAGAAGCGACAGGCGGAGCAGATGGAGTACGAGCACACCCCGCTCTGGCAGATCCAGCAGTGGAGCGAGGTTCCGGCCGGTGTGCCACTGTTCGAGACCCTCTTCGTCTTCGAGAACTACCCGGTGGATCGTGGCGCGGTGGAAGGATGGAGGAATCGGAAGATCCGCATGAAGCACCGTCTGTCGAGGACGGGCTATCCGCTGATGTTTGAGATCGTGCCGCAGCGCGGCCTGCGCGGCCGGCTCACCTATCAAAGGGACCGCTTCGCGGCCTCGATGGTGCAACAGCTGGCCGAGCATTATCGCAGGCTCCTGCAGTCAATCGCGGATGATCCCCAGTCGCGTGTGTCCGACCTGGAGATGCTGTCGGAAGACGAGCGGTACCGCGTCGTCGTGCAGATGAACGACACGGCGCAACCGCGGGACCGGACGCAGTGCATCCACCAACTGTGCGAGCAGCAGACGCGCAAGACGCCGGAGGCCGTTGCCGTCACGTTCGGAGATACGGTGCTCAGCTACCGCCAGCTCAACGAGCGGGCCAACCAGGTCGCGCACCACCTGCTCCAGCATGGGGTGGAGCCCGATACAGCGGTCGCCGTTCTGCTGGAGCGGAGCGAGATGGTCGTCGCTGCTTTCCTCGGCGTGCTCAAGGCGGGCGGTGCCTATGTTCCGTTGGACCCGACCCATCCGCACGAGCGGCTGGCGTACATGCTGACGAACTGCGGCGCGTCGGTGGTGCTGACGCAGGAGGATCTTCTGCCCAACTTGCCCGGTGACACGGCGCGGGTCGTGTGTCTGGACCGCGACTGGCCCACGATCGCCGCGGGCCCCGTCGACGATCCCGGTCGTCCGGTCAGCCCTGACGATCTGGCCTATGTTCTCCACACCTCCGGCTCGACCGGGAGGCCGAAGGGCGTCGGCGTGCACCACGGGGTGCTGGTCAACCTGTTGGAATGGCAGAGGCAGGTGTCACCTCCGGGTTCCGAGGCGCGGACAGTGCAGTTCGGCACGCTGGCCTTCGATCAGCACTTCCTCGACATCTTCGCCACGCTGAGCTGCGGGGGAACGGTACTCATGATCCCCGAATTGCTGCGGCTCGACGCGGCGGCCCTGGTCCGTTTTCTCGACGCCCAGTCCGTGACAAGGATCTTCATGCCCTACGTGGGGCTGCGACAGCTGGCGGAAGTCGCTGAGCAGATCGGCCTCGTTCCCCGGAGCCTGCGGCTGGTCATCTCCGCCGGTGAGCCCCTGCAGATCACGAGTTCCCTCGTGTCGTTCTTCAAGAAGCTGCCCGATTGCGTGCTGTGCAACGAGTACGGCCCGGCCGAGACCCACGTGGTGACGGCGCTTCGACTCTGAAGGCGCCGGCTGACGCCTGGCCGGCGCTTCCCACCGTGGGCCGGCCGATCAACAACACGCGGATCTACCTGCTCGACCCGGGTGGTCAGCCCGTTCCGTTCGGGGCCACGGGCGAGCTGTTCATCGGAGGCGAGGCGGTGGGGCGGGGCTACGTCAGCGCTCCGGACTTGACCGCAGAGCGATTCGTTCCGGACCCCTTCGGCGAAGCGCAGGTGCGCGGTTGTACCGGACGGGCGACCTCGCTCGCTACCGGCCAAACGGGGAGATCGAGTTCCTGGGTCGAGCCGATCATCAGGTCAAGCTGCGCGGGTACCGGATCGAGTTGGGCGAGATCGAGGCGATAGCGATGAGTCATCCGACCGTCCGACAAGCGGTCGCCTTGGTGCGGGAAGATCGGCCCGGTCATCGCAACCTGGTGCTGTACGTGGTCGAGGAGGCGGATCAGACCGTCACTGAGACCGAAATCCGGCGCTTCCTGCAGGAGCGGCTGCCCGAGTACATGGTGCCGGCCGCGCTGCTCGTCCTGGAGGACCTACCGGTCACGCCGAACGGCAAGGTCGATCGACGATCGCTCCCTGCGCCGGACGGATCAGGTCTGAGCGGCGAGTACGTGGCCCCGCGCAACACGATCGAGGAGCGGCTGTGCGAGATCTGGTCGGATCTCCTGGGTGTGACGGCCCCCGGTGTGCACGACAACTTCTTCGAGCTGGGTGGGCACTCGCTGCTCGCCACACAGGCGCTGAGCCGGATCTACGAGGCGTTCGATCTGGAGATTCTGATCAGCGAGCTCTTCGAGCGCCAGACGGTCGCCGCCATGGCGGAGTACGTCCAGTCGCTCCGGGGCGCGCTGGAGCCCTCACGCGGACACGTGCAGAGTGATGACTGGGAGGAGATCGAAGTATGACGGTCGTCGAACTGCTCCTGGAGCTCCATGAGCGAGGCATCGAGCTGGAGGTCGATGGCGATCGGCTGCGTACGCGTGGTCCCAAAGGCGCATTGACTGATCAGCTGCGGGCCCAGCTCGCCGCCCACAAGCAAGACGTTCTGAAGCAGCTTCGGAGGGCTCGACCCGACCGTGCGCTTCGCAAGCCGCCGTTGGTACCGTTGCCCCGAGATGGCGCGATGCCGCTCTCGTTCGCCCAGCAGCGTCTGTGGTTCCTCGATCAGCTCGAGGCGGGCTGGGGCTTCAACATGCCGATGGCCTTCCGCCTGCGCGGTGATCTCGACGTCGAGGCATTGCGACGGAGCGTCGCCGCCATCGTCGATCGGCACGAGATCCTGAGGACGACGTTCTTGCTTCACGACGATCGCCCGGTGCAGCACATCGCTCCGACGCTCACCGTACCGCTGATCGTAGAAGAGATCGCCGATGTCGAGGAGGTCGATCAACTGGGAGTCGCGCTACGACGGATCCATGAGGAGGCTCGTGGTCTCTTCGATCTGGAGCGGGGGCCGCTGTTACGATCGAAGCTGCTTCGCTTCGATCCTGCCAATCATGTGCTGATCCTGACGCTGCATCACATCGTGACCGATGGATGGTCGCTGGCGGTCCTGATGCGCAGACTCACCGAGCACTACCGGGCCTTCGTCCTCGGTGGTGTGCCGGATGTACCCGAGTTGCCCGTCCAGTATGCGGATTTCGCAGCGTGGCAGCGAAGTTGGCTCCAGGGCGAAAGACTGAAAGAGCTCGTGGCGCAATGGAGATCGCGGCTCCCCAAGCAGCTCGTGCAGTTGAACCTGCCGACGGACCGGTCGCGTCCCGCCGTGCAGACTTACGAGGGCCGACAGTGCGCGCTGAATCTGCCGGAGTCGGTCTATTCTCCGCTCAGGCAAGTCGGTCGGGAGTACGAGGTGACGCCCGCCATGGTCCTCGCCGCGGCACTGCGCGTCCTGCTCCTCCGCTACACCAATCAGGACGACATTGTCCTGGGATCACCAATTGCCAACAGGAACCGGAGGGAGATCGAGGGCCTGATCGGTTTCTTCGTCAATATCCTGGTGTTGCGGGTCGATTGCTCCGGCGACCCGACGTTCGGCGAACTGCTGCGTCGCGAGCGAGAGGCTTCGTTGGCCGCGTACGACAATCAGGATCTTCCATTCGAGTGTCTCGTGGAAGAACTGGAGCCTGAACGCAACCTGAGCCGGAATCCCCTGTTCGAGGTGCTCTTCGCTGTCCTAAACGCGCCCAAGGCCCCGCTGTCACTGCCCGGGGTGGTCGCAACGTCAGTTGACGAAGGGACAACGACAACACGATTCGATCTCGAAGTGCACGTCCTGGAATCGCGCGGAGGGCTGTCCGTGCACTTCATCTACAACGTCGATCTCTTTGACGCCCCAACGATCGAGCGCATGGTGGCGCACTACGAGCGGCTGCTGGAAGCGATCGTGGCGGCGCCGGATGCTCGACTGTCGGAATTGCCGTTGCTGAGCGACACGGAACGGCGTCAAGCGGTGGAGATCTGGAACAAGACCGGCCGCTCCTATCCATCGGACCAGTGCCTTCACGAATTCTTCGAATCGCAGGTGGACCGCACGCCGGATCAGCTGGCGGTCGTGTTCAACGGCGAGCATCTGAGCTACCGCGAGTTGGATGCTCGCGCGAATCAGCTGGCGCACGCCTTGATCGCACGTGGGATCGGGGCGGAGACTCGAGTGGGGCTCTTCGTAGAGCGATCGCTGGAGATGGTGATCGGTCTTCTGGGCATTCTCAAGGCTGGCGGGGCGTACGTTCCACTCGATCCGGATTATCCGAAACAACGACTGGCCTTCATGATCGAGGATGCACGCACGCCGGTGCTGCTCACGCAAGAGCGACTGCTCGAAGAGCTGCCGCCCGATCATCCTCCGGCATTGTGTCTGGACTCGGAGTGGGAGTCGATCGCGCGCGGTGAGCGCGGTCGACCGTCGCGGCGGGCCTTGGCAGACAACCTGGCATACGTGATCTACACGTCAGGCTCGACCGGTCGGCCCAAGGGAGTGACGACCATCCACCGGGCGCTGTGCAACCGGCTGATGTGGATGCAGGAGGCGTACGGGCTGGAGGAGTCGGATCGCGTGCTGCAGAAGACGCCGTTCAGCTTTGACGTGTCGGGGTGGGAGTTCCACTGGCCGCTGCTCAATGGAGCGGGTCTGGTGATGGCCGAGCCGCAAGGCCATCGCGATCCTGTGTATCTGCTCGAGCTGATGCGCGAGCAGAACGTGACCATGCGCACTTTGTGCCGTCGATGCTGCGGGCGTTTCTCGAGGTGGATGATCTCGAACCCGCGCGGTGCCTGAAGCATGTCTTCTGCAGCGGGGAAGCGCTGCCGCTGGACCTGCAGGAGCGTTTCTTCGCCCGTCTGGAAGCGCGGCTTCACAACCTGTATGGGCCGACGGAGGCGGCCATCGACGTGACGTCGTGGGCGTGCCGGCGCACGGACGGCGCTCGCTCGGTTCCGATCGGGCGCCCGATCGCCAACACGCAGATCTACGTGGTGGACGGGAGATTCGAGCCGGTGCCGATCGGGGCGCCGGGCGAGCTGCTGATCGGCGGAATCCAGGTGGCGCGAGGATACCACGACCGTCCCGACCTGACGGCGGAGCGGTTCGTGCCCGATCCGTTCGCACGCCAGTCCGGTTCTCGGCTGTACCGCACGGGAGATCTCGCCCGGTACGGAGCCGATGGGACCGTCGAGTTCATCGGGCGGATGGATCACCAGGTGAAGATCCGTGGGTTCCGAATCGAACTGGGTGAGATCGAGACGTCCTTGCACGATCATCCAGACGTGCGTGAGGCGGTGGTGGTCGTGCAGGAGGGTCAATCGGGAGAGACCGGGCTCGTGGCGTACGTCGTTTCGGCGGGAAGCGAGGAACCGGAGCCAGAGGCGCTGCGCTCCCTGGTTGGGCGAGCGTCTGCCCGGTTACATGGTTCCCTGGGCATACGTGATGATGCCGTCGCTGCCGCTGACTGCGAGCGGCAAGATCGACCGGCGGTCACTGCCGCGACCGGAGCGACCCGAAAGCGACGCGTCGCACGTCGCTCCGCGCACGTCGTCGGAGCGGATGCTGTGCGAGATCTGGTCGCAGGTGCTCGGCGTCGAGAAGATCGGCATCGATGACAACTTCTTCCAACTGGGCGGCGACTCGATTCTGATCATCCAGATCGTGGCCCGGGCGAATCGGCACGGGCTTGGTCTCAGTGCGAAGCAGATGTTCCAACGCCAGACGATTCGCGAGCTGGCGGCTGACGTGGGTCTGCGTACGGTGGTCGAGGCCGAGCAGGGGGAAGTGACGGGATCGCTGCCGTTGACACCGGTCCAGCACTGGTTCTTCGAGCAGCAGCTGACGAAGCCGCATCACTTCAACCAGGCGGTGCTTATGACCTTGCGCCGTCCGGTGAGGGTTCCGGTGCTCGAGGAAGCGATCAAGCACCTCCTGTCACACCACGATGCGCTGCGACTGCGACTTCATGCGGAACGAGGACGGGAAGTGGTGTCAGGAGCACGCTCCCCTGGACGAGACGGTGCCCTTCCAGGTGGTCGATCTGTCGGACCTCGAGGCGTCACAGCGCGGTGAGGTCATCGAGCAGAAGGCGAGCGAGCTGCAAGCGAGCTTCGACCTGGCAAGCAGTCCGTTGTTCCGAGCGGTCCTGTTCGATCTGGGGGCTGGCGAAGAGAGCCGGCTGCTGATCGTGATCCATCACCTCGTGGTGGACGGTGTCTCCTGGCGGATTGTCTTGGAGGACCTGCAGCGGGCATGCGAACAACTGGACGAGGGGGAGGCCGTCGCACTTCCCGAGAAGACGTGCTCGTTCCAGCGCTGGGCGCGTCGCCTCGAGGAGTACGCGGATTCCGAAGCGATCGGTGAGGAAGAGGACTACTGGGTCGGGCGGCCGTGGGAGCGGGTGGGACAGATCCCTGTCGATCACGGGTCGGGGCAGAATACAGGGCAGACGGAAGAAGTCGTGACGGCCTCCCTGGAGGCGCTGGAGACCTCGCGTCTGCTCAAGGATGTGCCGCAGGCGTACAACACCCGGATCAACGACGTCTTGATGACGGCGCTGGTCAGAGGCGCTGGCCCCATGGACGCGCCACGACTGGCTCCTGGTGAACCTCGAAGGACACGGACGAGAGGAGCTATTCGAGGAGCTTGATGTCTCTCGCACCGTGGGCTGGTTCACGACGATCGTCCCGGCCGTGGTGGGTTTCGAGGGCGCGGCTGGCGGCGGAACGGATCCAGGCCAGGCGTTGAAGGCGATCAAGGAGCAGCTCCGCGATATTCCCGTAGGCGGGATCGGATACGGACTCGCGCGGCACCTCCGGTCGGAGGGAGCAGCGCGTCGGCGCCTGGCATCGCTGCCGACGGCGGAGGTGAGCTTCAACTATCTGGGCCAGCTCAGTGGGATGTTCGGCGGGTCGTCTCTGTTCGGATCGGCGCCGGAGTCCGTGGGTCCTTTGCAGGATCCGCGTGATCGACGGGCGCATGTGCTGGACGTCAGCGGCGCCGTCGCCGACGGTCGGCTGCGCATGCAATGGAAGTACAGCTCCGCGCTGCACGACCGTGCGACGGTAGAGGCCGTGGCCGAGCGTTTCATGTCATCGCTGCGGCGTCTTCTCTCCCACTGCACATCGCCGGGGGTTGGGGGATGCACACCGTCGGACTTTCCACTGGCTGCGCATTGGCCAGAGAGAACTCGATGACCTGGTGCGGGCGTGGGGCCGCGAGGAGATCGAGGACCTCTACGGTCTGTCGCCGCTGCAGCAGGGCATCGTGTTCCTCTGCCTGCGGGAGCCATCCTCAACCGTCTACGTCGAGCAGATTTGCCTGAAGATGACGGATGTCGATGAAGAGGCGCTGGTGCGGGCATGGCAGCAGGTAGTTGATCGCCACCCGGTGCTTCGGACCTCGCTCGCGCGACTTGATGCGGACGAGCCGGTCCAGGTGGTTCGGCGTCACGCCGAAGTGGGGGTCTCACGTCACGACGTCCGGTCGAAGACGCAGCAGGAGCGGGTGGCGTGGTTGGAGCAACATACTGCGGACGAGCGACGGCGCCTTGGACTGACAGGTCCCGCGCCGATGCGGGTGTCGCTGGTGCGCACGGGCGATCGAGAGCACCAGTGCCTGTGGACGTTCCACCACGTCGCGCTGGACGGGTGGAGTCTGCCGCTGGTCGTGGGAGACGTGCTGCGGTTCTACGCGGCGAATCGAGGTGATGAGCAGCTAGAGCTGGAGCCGGTACCGCCCTACCGGTCCTACATCCAGTGGCTGCACGAGCAGGATTCCAAACAGGCGGAAGCCTATTGGCGAGAGTTGCTACGCGGCTTCGAGACGCCGACGATCGTCGGCGGAAAAGAGGAGGCGGCGGCAGGCCAGGCATCGGACTACGGGCAATGCGCGTTCCGCCTGTCCGCAGAGACGACAACCAGACTCCAGGAGTGCGCCCGCTCGTGCGGCGTGACGCTGAACACGCTGGCTCTGGGAGCATTCGGCCTGTTGCTGAGCCGCTACAGCGGTGAAGAGGACGTCGTGTTGGGGACGACCAGGTCAGGTCGTCCGCCGGATCTCTCCGGTGTCGAGTCCATCGTGGGCCTGTTCATCAACACGCTTCCGGTTCGGATGCGGGTCGCCGGGAGCGCGTTGCTGGAGACGTGGCTGCGCGATCTGCAGGCCGAACAGGCGGAACAGCGAGAGTTCGAGCACACGCCGCTGTGGCAAGTGCAGCAATGGAGCGAGGTCCCGGGTGGCGTACCTCTCTTCGAGAACCTCTTCGTGTTCGAGAACTACCCGGTGGACCGCCAGGCGCGGCAAGCAGCGAAAGACCGCGGCATGCGTGTGGAGCACGGGCTGTCGCGATCGGGCTATCCGTTGATGGTCGAGGTCGGCGTTCAGGATCGCCTCGGCGGTCGGCTGACGTACCGCCAGGATCGAATCTCGCCGGCGCTGGCGGAGCAGTTGGCGCGTCACTACCAGCGTCTTCTGGAGGCAGTGGCCGCGACTCCGCAGACGCGGCTTTCGGACCTCTCTCTGCTCGATCCGGCCGAACGTCATCGGATCCTGGAGGAGTGGAACGAGACCGACTCGGAGTATCCACGTGATCGTTGCCTCCACGAGTTGATCGAGGCTCAGGTCGATCGGACGCCGGGGCGGGTGGCGGTGGCGTGTGGTTCGGAGGAAGTGACGTACGCGGAGCTGAACGGCCGGGCGAATCGTCTGGCGGCGCGGCTGCGCGAGTCCGGGGCTGGGCCCGAGACGCGGGTGGCGATTTGCGTCGAGCGCGGGGTGGCGATGCTGGTGGGCGTGCTGGGGATCCTGAAGGCGGGCGGCGCGTACGTGCCGCTGGATCCGTCGCACCCGGCCGCTCGTCTGGAGATGATCCTGGAGGACGCGGGGGCGAGGCTGCTGCTGACGGAGCGTTCTCTGGAGCAGATGCTGCCGTCGGCGGATCAGCAGCGTGTGTACCTGGACGATCTGGATCTGACGGGCGGAGATGATCCAGGCAATCTGGAGCCGAGAACGTGGTCGGACCACCTGGCGTACGTGATCTATACATCGGGCTCGACGGGTCGCCCGAAGGGCGTGCAGATCGATCACCGGAATGTCGTGAATTTCCTGGAGACGATGCGCGAGCGGCCGGGCCTGACGGCGGACGACGTGCTGCTGGCGGTGACGACGCTCTCGTTCGACATCGCGGGGCTGGAGCTCTTCCTGCCGCTGCTGGTTGGTGGCCGTGTGGTGATCGCGTCGCGTGAGGAGGTGACGGACGGATATCGGCTGCTGCAGGCGCTGAAGGACCATCGCGTCACGGTGATGCAGGCGACGCCGGCGACGTGGCAGATGCTGTTGGAGGCGGGCTGGGGAGGCGACGCGAAACTGAAGATGCTCTGCGGAGGCGAAGCGCTGCCGTGGTCGCTGGCGAGCGAGCTCGTGGGACGCGGCGCAGAGCTCTGGAACATGTACGGTCCGACGGAGACGACGATCTGGTCGTCGGTGTCGCGCGTGCAGTCGGCCGATGGGCGGGTGACGCTGGGCCGACCGATCGCGAACACGCAGCTGTACGTTCTGGACCGCCATCTGGAGCCGGTTCCGGTGGGTGTTCCGGGGGAGCTGTACATCGGCGGAGACGGTGTCGCGCGAGGCTATCTCGATCGGCCCGAGCTGACGGCGGAGCGGTTTGTCCCGGATCCGTGGGGGAAGTCGGGATCGGGTCGCCTGTACCGGACGGGCGACGTGGTTCGGTACGAGCCCGGGGGCGAGCTGCGATTCCTGGGGCGGGTGGATCACCAAGTGAAGCTCCGTGGGTACCGGATCGAGCTGGGCGAGATCGAGGCGACGCTGGCGGAGCACGCAACGGTTCAGGAGGCGGTGGCGCTGTGTCGCGAGGGGGGGTCGGGTGCCAAGCAGCTGGTCGTGTATGTGATTCCGGCCGAGGGCGAAGAGGTCGCGCCGACGCGCCTCGCGAATGGCTGGGGGATCGGCTGCCGAGCTACATGGTTCCGTCCGCGGTGGTGACGGTGCCATCGTGGCCGTTGACGCCGAATGGGAAGATCGACCGGCGCGCGCTGCCGCGACCGGAACAACTCCAAGGTAGCGATTCGTTCATGGCGCCTCGGACTCGGACGGAGAAGACGCTCTGTGAGATCTGGTCGGAGGTGCTCGAGGTCGAGCGAATTGGCGTTCACGACAACTTCTTCGAGCTGGGTGGTCACTCGCTGCTCGCGACTCGAGTCGCGAGCCGCGTGCGTGATGATTTCAAGGTCGAGCTGCCGTTCATCGACTTCTTCGAGGATCCCACGGTGGCGGCGCTGGCCATGGTGATCGACCGCTTGTGGGGCGTTCGGCCGTCGGCGGACGTGGTTCCTCTCGTGCGGGTTTCGCGAGAGGCGCGCTTGCCCCTGTCCTTCGCCCAGCAGCGCCTCTGGTTCCTCGATCAGCTCGGGGCAGGTTCAGCGTACAACATGCCGATGGCCGTCCGTCTGCGCGGCGGTCTCGACGTCGACCTCCTGAGACAGAGCATCTCGGCGGTGGTCGATCGGCACGAGGTGCTGAGAACCACGTTTGCGTCGTCCGATCAGGGGCCGTGGCAGCGCATCGCCTCGAGCATCGATCTCCCGATTCCTCTCGAAGACCTCGGCGGCGTTGATGAAGAGGATCGGATCGAGGCGGCGCAGCGACGCGCCAGTGAAGAAGCCCAGAGGCTCTTCGATCTCGCTCGGGGGCCGCTCGTGCGGGCCAGGATCCTGCGTCTGCATGCCGACGATCACGTGCTCGTCCTCACGACGCATCACATCGTGAGCGATGCCTGGTCGTTGGGCGTGCTGATGCGGGACATGACGGCGTGTTACCGAGCCTTCCAGCAAGGAGTTGATCCGGAGCTGCCCGAGTTGTCGATCCAATATGCCGACTTTGCCCAATGGCAGCGCAACTGGTTCCAAGGGGAGGAGCTGCACCGGCAGATCGCCTACTGGCGGGAACGTCTGGGCGACGGTCCGCCCAGGCTCGAATTCCCCACGGATCGGCCACGGCCGGCCGTTCAGACGTACCGTGCCGAACGACACAGGTTCAAGCTGCCCGACTCGGTGTACGAGTCGGTCCAGGCCACGAGCCGCCGGCAGGGAGTCACGCCGGCGATCGTGCTCATGGCCGCGTTTCGGGTGCTGCTCTCGCGATACACGAGTCAGGACGACATCGTGTTGGGTTCTCCTATCGCGAATCGCAATCGCAGTGAGATCGAGAATCTGGTGGGCTTCTTCGTGAACAGCCTCGCGCTGCGCGTCGACCTGTCGGGCGATCCGACGTTCGAGGCGCTTCTGGCCCGCGAGGGTGAATCATCGATCGGAGCATACGACCATCAGGATCTCCCATTCGAGCGACTGGTGGAAGAGCTGGATCCCGAGCGAGATCTTTCTCAGAACCCGCTATTCCAAGTCACGTTTGCGGTTCAGAACACACCGTTCGGTAAGTCGTCCTTCCCCAACGTGGTGGCTGAGTCATTCGACATCGATATCTCGACGACCCGATTCGATCTCGAGGCGTATCTGTACCAACTGCAGGACTCCTTCACGATCAGTTTCGTCTTCAATGCAGACCTGTTCAATGCCTCGACGATCGAGCGCATGGCGGTGCACTACCAGACGCTTCTGGAAGGCGCCATGGCCTCACCGGCGTCGCGACTCTCCGAGCTGCCGCTGCTGGGGGACTCGGAGCTGCACATGCTGGTCACCGAGTCGAACCGGACGCATCAACCGTATCCCGAGCGCCGTGTGCATGAGTTGGTCACCGAACAGGCGGCTCGAACTCCGGACACGGTGGCGGTCGAAGACGGTCACACACGCCTGACCTACGCGGAGCTGGAGGCTCGAACGAACCGCCTCGCGCATGAGCTCATTGATGCAGGGGCTGCGCCTGAGGCGAGAGTTGGCCTGTGCATGAGACGCTCGATCGACATGGTGATCGGGATGTTGGGCATCCTCAAGACCGGCGCCGCCTACGTCCCGCTAGACCCAGAGCTGCCCCTGCCGCGACTCGCTCGGATGCTCGATGATGCGTCGGTGTCCTTGGTGCTGACAACCTCGGATCTCCTTGAACGGCTACCCGGCGACGGCCGCACGCTCAAGTGTTTGGACGAGGCGAGTTTACACGGAGCACATGGACTGACGACACCGCCCGATCGCGCAGCGTCGATAGAGGGGCTGGCGTATGTGCTCTTTACGTCTGGTTCCTCCGGGACGCCGAAGGGGGTGATGATTCCGCACCGGGCACTCACGAATCACATGCTCTGGATGGCCAGGGCCTTTCCGCTTCAGCACGAAGACTGCGTCCTCCAGAAGACACCATTCTCTTTCGATGCATCGGTGTGGGAGTTCTACGCCCCACTGCTTTCTGGGGCGAGGCTGGCCGTAGCGGCGCCGGACGCACATCGATCGCCGGAGGACATGATCGCGGCAATCCAGCGTCATGGTGTGACAACGTTGCAACTCGTTCCGTCAGTGTTGAGAGTGCTCCTGGACGATCCAGGCGTCACGGAGTGCAAGACTCTGCGTCGCGTATTCTGCGGAGGCGAAGCGCTGAGTCTGGAACTAGCCCAGCGCTGTCGCTCGCGATTGGGTGCGAGCGTGCACAATCTTTACGGTCCGACCGAGGCGACCATCGACGCGACGGCCTACACAGTGGATCCTCAATTGGGAGAAACGCGCCACGGGGACCGTGCCGATCGGGCGGCCGATCGACAACGTGAGGGCGTATGTGCTCGATCGTTGCGGGCAGCCTGCTCCGGTGGGAGTTCCCGGAGAACTCTATCTCGGTGGAGCGGCGATTGGACGAGGCTACTGTGATCGTCCCGACCTGACCGCGGAGCGCTTTGTTCCCGACACGTTTGGAATGACGGGGCAACGGCTGTATCGAACCGGCGATCTGGTGCTGCGTCGTGACGATGGGATTCTGGAGTTCGTCGGCCGTGTCGATCACCAAGTGAAGATTCGCGGCTATCGAATCGAGCTCGGTGAGATCGAGAGCACGCTACTCCAGCATCCCGCGGTCACCGATGCGGCACTTGCGCTCTGGGATGCGGGCGGCGAATCGGCCCGTCTCGTTGCATACGTCGTGACTGATTCGGATTCCCAACTCATCGATGAGCAGGCGGTGGTCGAGCAGGAGCATGTAGAAGAGTGGAAGACGCTCTACAACAAGCTCACGTACGATCAAGTAGACTCAGCCGTCGACGAAGTCTTCAACACGGTCGGATGGAATAGCAGCTACACCGGGGAGCCGCTGCCGGCTGAGGAGATGGAAGAGTGGGTGGACGCCACGGTTGCGCGGATACGCGCGTGCCGTCCACGACGCGTGCTTGAGATCGGCTGTGGCAGCGGCCTGCTGCTGCATCGACTGGCAGCCGACTGTGAGCGATACGTCGGTACTGACTTCTCGGAGATGGTTCTCGGTCACCTCGGGAAGGCGGTTGCGTCACGGAATCTCGAACAGGTCGAGTTGTTGGCGAGGACCGCTGACGACTTTCGCGGCATCCAGGCGAGGTCGGTCGACACGGTGGTGATCAACTCCGTCGTTCAATACTTGCCAAGCGCGTTGTACTTGATGCGGGTGCTGGAGGGCGCGGTCGAAGCGACGGTGGAAGGCGGCAGAATCTTCGTGGGTGACGTGCGAAACCTGCGTCTGCTGAGCGCCTTCCACACGTCGGTGGAGCTGTATCGATCCAACGGTACGCGCCGGCTCGCAGAACTGGAACGAGACATTCGTGCGCGGACGGATCTCGAGCCCGAACTGCTGCTCGATCCCGACTTCTTCCATGCGCTGCGAGCGGTCATGCCGCGGATTGGCCGGGTTCAGGTGCTTCTGAAGCACGGTCTACACCACAATGAGCTGACGCGATTCCGATACGACGTGATCCTGCACATCAATCCGGTGAAGGCGCCCGTCGAGGTTGAGCGCTGGGTGGACTGGTCAGAGGTCGCAGGCGATCTGAAGGGCGTCAGGCGTCTCTTGGGGGAGCGACCAGAGGCGATCGGATTCGCGCGCGTGCCGAATTCACGAATTCGTCAAGTCTCGATGTTCCTTTCATCTCTAGCCGACGATCGGCAGTCGGATACCGTTGCCGACTGGAACAGGGCGATGGAAGAGAAAGGAGAGGGGGTCGATCCGGAATCGCTGCGATCACTGGCGGCGGCGGAGGGCTACGCAACTGAGGTGAACTACTCGCTTCACGGTGACCAGTCCATGATGGATGCGGTGCTGTGGCGTTGTCACGGGCCGATCGACAATCTGCTCACAGTGCCATCGTTCCCCGCCCCACAGACGCCAAAGCAGCCCGGGACTGCTTATGCAAACGATCCGTTGCGAGGGCGGTTGACTCGAAAGCTTGCACCGCGCCTGCGCGAGTTCCTGAGCGACCGGCTTCCGGAATACATGGTACCGGCCACGTTCATCATGCTCGACACGATGCCACACACGCCCAGCGGCAAACTTGATCGGCGTGCGTTGCCTGATCCAAATCTTCTTCGCTCCGGTCTGGCGGGCGATTACGTGGCTCCACGGAATCCGGTGGAGGAGTGCCTGGTGCAGATCTGGGCCGACGTGCTGCGTCTGGAGCGAGTCGGCATCCACGACAACTTCTTCGAGCTCAACGGTCACTCGCTTCTGGCGACACAGGTCACGGCGCGAGCAAGAGATCTCTTGCAGGTTGAAATTCCCGTGCGGCAGATCTTTGAGAATCCCACGGTTGCCGGCCTCGCCCGGTTCATCGAGTCTCTGCGGTGGTGCTGGAAGGGAAAGAAGAAACAACCCTTGATGATTGGGAGGAGACGACGGTATGACAGTCGCCGAACTGCTGAATAGGCTTCGCGAGCTGGACGTCAGAGTTTGGTGCGACGGCGATGATCTGCGGATCGGAGCACGCAGCGGCACGCTGACCGAGGAGTTGCGAGAGGAGCTGGCGTCCAACAAGGAGGACCTCCTTCGACTCCTCAAGAAGTCGTCTCAGACCGGGGCCCTGTCGCGGCCGCCCCTAGTCCCCCAGCCACGGCCCGACGTGGTGCCGCTCTCCTTTGCCCAGCAGCGTCTCTGGTTCCTGCAGCAGCTCGATCCGCAGTCGCCGGCGTACAACACGCTCGACGCGATGGAGATCGAAGGGCGTCTTGACATCGATGCGCTGCCGCCGAAGTCTGGCCGAGATCGTCCATCGCCACGAGTCGACCCGCGCTCGTCTGCCTTCCCAAACAGTCATCCCGTGCCAGGTCGTCGAGCCGCACTTGATCCACCGCTGGAGATAGTCGATGCTCGTGGATTCAACGAAACGTCTCGCGCCGCTGAAGTGGATCGGATCACCGACCTTCAGATGCGGAAGCCTTTCGATCTGGCGCAGGGACCGCTGCTGCGATCGGTCTGCTCGAGCTGCGCGATGATGAGCACCTCCTGCTGCTGGCGTCCGCCACATCACGACCGACGGCTGGTCGCGTGGCGTCTTCAATCGGGAGTTGCGTCTACTCTACGACGCCTTCAGTAGCGGCCGCTCTCGCCACTGCCAGCTGCCCGTCCAATACGCCGACTTCAGTCTCTGAGCAGCAGCAGTCGCTGAGCGGCGACGTTGTCGACACGCAGCTTCAGTACTGGAAGAGGCGGCTCGGCGATGACCTGCCGATCCTGAACTTACCGACCGATCGCCCCCGGCCGCCGATGCAGACCTATACGGGTTCGTTCACGCAACATGTGTTGACGCCGGCACTCTCGGACGCGATTCGCTCGTTGGCACGAAAGCACAACACGACGCCTGCCATCGCCATGCTGGCGGCATTCCAGGTCCTTCTGTCCCGCTACACCGGGCAAGAGGACATCGTCGGTCGGGACGGGGATCGCCAACCGTACCGACACCGCCGCGGAGGACTTGATCGGATTCTTCGTGAACAGCCTCGTCATTCGCAGTGATGCCTCGGGTGATCCCACCTTCCTCGAGTTCCTCGATCGAGTTCAGCGGACGGCGATGGAGGCGTACGAGCACCAGGACCTGCCGTTCGAGAATGTTGGTGGGGGAACTCGCTCCGGCGAGGGATCACCAGCCGCCACCCGATCTTCCAGGTGGCCTATGCGATGCAGAATGCGCCCGGCGAGTCGCTCAACTCTCCAATCTGAAGATGAAGCCGGCTGGAAGCGGAAACCAGACGCGGGCGATCCGATTCGACTTGGAATGGCAGGTCCTGGAGTCTCCAACGCGCTTTGCGGTCCACGCGCTCTTCAACACGGATCTCTTCGATGCAGCGACGGTCGATCGGATGGTGGGACAGTTCGAGACGCTGCTGCAGGGAATCGTCGCGAATCCCACGGCTCGCCTTTCTCAGCTGCCGCTGCTGGGCGAACACGAACGGAAGCAGGTACTCGTCGACTGGAATCGATCGGCGCATTCCATACCCCGACGACCTGTGCATACACCAGCTCGTCGAGGCGCGGGTGGCCGCGGCCCCCGAGGCGGTCGCGGTGCGCTGCGGCGGTGAGACCCTGACCTACGGCCAGCTCGATACGCGAGCCAATCGGGTGGCCCACGTGCTGCGCGGAATGGAGTCGGTCCCGACGTCCTGGTCGGGCTAGCAGCCGAGCGCGGCCCGGAGATGATCGTTGGCCTGCTGGCCATTCTGAAGGCGGGCGGTGCCTACGTGCCGCTCGATCCGAGCTATCCGAGCGACCGACTCGCGTTCATGGTTGAGGATTCCGGCGTCCGCGTGATTCTGGCCCAGGAGAAGTTCCGGAGCGAGATTCCCAACGGGCCGGCGGAGATTCTGTGCCTGGACAAACCTGATCCACGGTTCGAGGAGGCTCCCGCGACGGCGCTGCCGTGTGGAGCGGCCCCGACGAACCTGGCCTACCTCATCTACACGTCGGGGTCGACGGGGCGGCCCAAGGGAGTGCTCCTGGAGCACCGCGGGCTCTGCAACCTGGTGACAGCGCAGATCGACGCGTTCAGCATCACGCCGGACAGCCGGCTTCTTCAGTTCGCCGCCATCAGCTTCGACGCGTCGGTCTCAGAGATCTTCACCGCGCTGGTCGCCGGCGCGACGCTGAGCATGGCGTCGCAAAGGGACATGGTGCCGGGGCCGGAGTTCGTCCGGTGGCTGGAGGAGGAGCGGATCACGGTTGCCACCTTGCCCCCGTCGGTTCTGAACGCCATGCCAGATGCCGAGCTTCCCGACCTCGAAACGCTCGTGAGCGCCGGGGAAGCGTGTTCGGAGCAGTTGGTGAAGCGCTGGGGCGTCAAGCGTCGATTCCTGAATGCCTACGGCCCCACCGAGGCAACCGTCTGCGCCACGATCGGCGTCTGTGACCCTTCGGACGACCGCCCGCCGTCGATCGGTCGGCCGATGGACAATGTCCTGGTCTACATTCTCGATGCGTCGAGACAGCCCGTTCCCATCGGCGTTGTCGGCGACCTCTACATAGGCGGGGCCGGGCTTGCCCGGGGTTACCACAATCGGCCCGAGCTAACTGCGGCCTCCTTCATCGAGAACCCGTTCGCAGATGCGGCGAGTCCTCGCCTGTATCGGACGGGTGATCTGGCCAGGTTCCGCGGCGATGGGTCCATCGAATATGCGGGCCGACGGGACGAGCAGGTGAAGGTGCGTGGATTCCGCATCGAGCCGGGCGAAATCGAGGCCGTGCTGCGCGAGTGTCCGGCGGTTCGCGACATCGTTGTTGTGGCCAAGGAACGAGTGCTGGACGGCGGCGGCGATCGGCGTGGCGCCGCGACGTCGAAGTCGGCGATCGAGCTGTGGCCGTCCGTGGCGGAGTTCTTCGTCTACGACGACCTGCTCTACTACGCGATGACGCATGACGAGCGTCGAAACGAAAGCTATCGGCGGGCCATCGATGCGTACGTCAAGGACAAGATCGTGCTCGACATCGGAACCGGTGCCGACGCGATTCTCGCCCGATTCAGCGTCGAAGCCGGTGCGAAGAAGGTGTACGCCGTCGAGATCCTCGACGAATCGTACGAGAAGGCGAAGGCGACTATTGCTCGTCTTGGCCTCGAGGATCGCATTCAGCTCGTTCATGGTGACGCGAGGTCGCTCGAGCTTCCCGAGCCCGTCGATGTCTGTGTTTCGGAGATCGTGGGCGCGATCGGTGGGGCCGAGGGGGCGGCGAGCATCATCAACGACGTTTCGCGCCTGATGAAGCCGGGCGGCATCATGATTCCCGATCGGAGCACCACGATGATCGCGGGGGTGTCGCTTCCGGAGGAGTTCGTGGCCAACCCGCGATTCAACGAAACGGGCGCGTACTACGTCCAGCGCGTGTTCGAGCAGATCGGGCGGGAATTCGATCTTCGGCTCTGTCTGAAGAACGTCAGCAAGAGCAATCTGGCTTCGGTCGCCGGTGCCTTCGAGGATCTTGATTTCACTCGAATCAACGAGCTGGAGGAGCGACATCGAGTCGAGCTGCCGATCGTCGAAGATTGCACGCTGAACGGTTTCCTCGTGTGGATGCGGTTGTCGACGATGCCGGGCGAGATCATCGACATTCTCGATCACGAGTACTGCTGGTTGCCGGTGTTCCTGCCGGTCTTCCATCCGCCCATCGACGTGGCCCGTGGTGACGTCATTCAAGCGGAGATCATCCGATCGCTGCACGCCAACGGTTTGAACCAGGAGTACCGGGTGGCGGGCGAGGTGCGCCGGGCGCACGGAGGCCCGGTCGGGTTCGACTACACCGCACACCATGCCGCCCAAGGATTCAGGACCAACTCCTTTTACCAGGAGCTGTTCCGCGACGGGATCGTGTCCTCGAAGACATCCGGCGGGACGGTCCCGCAGGTGTCGAAATCTCTTGTGGCCTACTTCACGGTCGACACCAAAGCCCTGCAGAATGAGGCCGCTTCGCACGTCGAAGCGTGGCAGACACTCTATGACTCACTGCACGAGCACGCGGATGAGGACCACGACGCGACCTTCAACATCAAGGGCTGGAACAGCAGCTATACCGGCGAGGCGATTCCCGAGGAGGAAATGGAGGAGTGGGTGGCCACCACGGTGGATCGCATCCGATCATGCCGGCCGCGCCGCGTGCTGGAGATCGGTTGTGGCACGGGGTTGCTGCTGCATCGGCTGGCGCCGGAGTGCGAGCACTACCTGGGTACGGACTTCTCGGAGTCGGCGCTCCGGCAGATCAGACGGGCCCGCGCCTGGGATGATCTGAGCGGGAGGGTGGATCTCTCTCGACGGCTCGCGGACGACTTTAGCGGCATCGACCCAGGATCAGTCGACACCGTGGTGATCAACTCCGTCGTCCAGTATCTCCCCAGCATCGAGGCGGTGCTCCGCGTGCTGGAAGGGGCGGCGGAGGCGACCGGGCCGGGGGGGAAGATCTTCATCGGCGACGTGCGGAGCCTGCCACTGCTCGAGGCGTTCCACGCCGCGGTCGAGCTGCACCACGCCGATTCGTCGCTGATGACGGAGGAACTGAAGCGAAAGCTGCGTGACCGGAGGAGCCTGGAGGGGGAGCTGGTCATCGATCCCGAGTTCTTCCGCGCGATGCGGGAGCAGATCGATCGAGTCGGGCGCGTGGAGGTGCTGCTCAAGCACGGCCGCTCCCGGAACGAGCTGACGCAGTTCCGGTACGACGTGATCCTCCATCTCGATGTCGAGGAGGCGCCGCGGACGATCGACCAGCGAGTCGTCGGCGACGACGGACGGCTCGACCAGGAGCGTATCGAGCGCGGCGCTTAGTCAGTGGCGCTGACAGCATCTATTTGGGGCAAATGGTCAATGCTCGGGTGGTCGAGGCCGTTCGTACGCTCGAGCTCCTGACCGAAGACCGTGGGCCGGAGACCGTCCAATTCCTGCGTCAGGAAGTAGCCGCAGCCCCCGCCGCAGTCGATCCTCAATGGCTGGAGACCATCGCCGGAGCGCATGGCTATCGGGTGGAGCTCTTGGTCCCGTCCAGCGACAAGGCCGGCCTGTTCGACGCAGTCGCCCTGCGCGACGGCAATCAGAGCGGTCGCCAGGTGATCCCTGCCGCTCCGGAGCAGCACGCCGCGCGGCGCGATTGGGCGTCCTACAGCAACAACCCGCTGCGGAGTCGGATCACCAGGGACGTGGTGCCGGAGTTGCGCGAGCGCGTGGAGAAGCGGCTACCGGAATACATGATGCCGTCGAAGTTCATGCTGCTCGATGAGCTTCCGTTGACCCCCAGCGGCAAGGTCGATCGGTTAGCGCTGCCGGACCCGGATGGTGTCCGGCTGGAGGTCCAGGCCGACTTCGTGGCTCCGAGAAACCCGGTGGAATCGGAGCTTGCCCGGATCTGGGGTGAGGTCCTGGGTCTGGATCGAGTGGGGATCCACGACAACTTCTTCGAACTCGGCGGGGATTCGATCCTGAGCATCCAGGTGGTGAGCCGCGCCGGCGACGCGGGGATCGTTCTGAACGCGACGCAAATGTTCGAGTACCAGACGATCGCGTTGCTTGCGATGGAGGCAGGATCGGCGCCGAAGATCGAAGCGGAGCAGGGGGTGATTACGGGCGACGTTCCGCTCACGCCCATCCAGTGGTGGCTCCTCGACCAGGACCTGGAAGAGCCCGAGCACTTCAACCAGGCGATCATGCTCGTATTGAACGAGCGGGTGGGCGAGCGCGTGTGCGCCGAGGCGGTCAGGAGACTCATTGAGCATCACGATGCGCTGCGCTTGCGAGTGCGCCGAGCGGGGGAGACGTGGCGTCAGTTTCTGGAGGAACCAGGCGAGGACGTACCGTTCGAGTATGTCGACCTCTCGAATCTCGGCGCGATGGAGCAGTCAGTGGCCCTCAAGGAGAGAGCCGACGGCCTGCAGAGGAGTCTGGATCCGGCGAACGGCCCGATCGTCCGCGTCGCGCTCTTTGACCTGGGCGAGGATCGCGGCCAGCGGCTGCTGATGATCATCCATCATCTGGCGGTGGATCTGGTGTCGTGGCGGATTCTCCGGGATGACCTCGAGCGAGTCTGCGGCCAGCTCATGCGCAACGAGCCCGTTGAGCTGCCTCCGAAAGGGAGCTCCTTCCAGGCGTGGGCCACGCGCCTGGAGGAGCATGCGCAAACAGAAGAGATGGGGCAGGAGTTCGAATACTGGCTCGGCCTGCCCTGGGAAAAGGTGGCGAAGACGCCGGTGACCGACCGAGCGGGTCGAAGCACCTGGGGAGACGTGGAGCGGGTGACATCGCAGCTGGACGAGGAGCAAACAAGGCGCCTCCTCACGCAAGTGCCCAAGGCGTACAACACGCAGATCGTCGAGGTCCTGCTGGCCGCCGTGGCCGAAGCGCTCTGTGACTGGACCGGAGGGGCAGCGGCGCTCATCAACGTGGAGGGTCACGGGCGCGAGGACCTCTTCGAGGACATCGATCACAGCCGCACGGTCGGCTGGTTTGCTGCGATGTACCCCTTGGTGCTCGAGTTGCCGGAGGCAGCATCCAGTGGGGAGGATCCCGGCGCGACCGTGAAGGCGGTGAAGGAGCAGGTGCGTCGGGTTCCGGGGCGTGGCGTCGGATACGGGATGCTGCGCTACCCTGCGCGGTGATACCGCGGAAGTACTGCGCGGTCTGCCCGAGGCAGAAGTGAGCCTGCTCTACCAGGGGCACGCCGTCAAGGACGGACAGGAGCCGTCGCGATCGCTCTTCGGTACCGCGACCGAGCGACCCGGTCGGTTGCTCGGCGCAGAAACAAGCGGCCGCATCTCGTTGACGTGCTGGGCGGCATCGCGAATGGACGGCTGCAGCTGCACTTCATCTACAGCCCGTCCGTGCACTCGCGGGAGATGATCGCGACGCTGGCCGAGCGATTCGAAGCCTCGTTGAGGGGGCTGATCGACCACTGCACGGCGCCGGGTGTCGGCGGGTTCACGCCCTGCGACTTCCCTCTGGCCACTGTGAGCCAGCAGTTCCTGGACGACCTGGCGACGCGGTGCCCGCGCGAGGAGATCGAGGACATCTGGGCGCTCTCTCCGATGCAATTGGGGATGGTCTATCACAGACTGCGTGAACCGAACGCGGGCGTGTACGTCGAGCAGATGCATCTGAAGATCGAGGATCTCGACGAGGCGGCGCTCCTGGATGCCTGGCAGCTGGTGATGGATCGCCATCCGGTGCTCCGGACCTCGATTGTGAGTATGGGGGACGAGGATCCGGTGCAGCTGGTCCGACGCGGGACGACGGTGCCTGTCGTCCGGAACGACATTCGGACGTTAAGCGGGGAGCAGAGGTCGAAGTGGATCCAAGAGCACCTGGTCGAGGAATCGCGCAGTCTTCGATTGGACAGTCCGGTGCCCATGCGGGTATCGCTCGTGCAGCTCGACGACCGGACCCACCTGTGCCTGTGGACGTTCTTCCATACGGTTCTCGATGGGTGGAGCGGACAGCTGGTCCTGGGCGAGTTCTTGCGGAGCTACGCCGCGGCGCGGCAGGGGCAGCGACCAGAATTCGAGCCGGCGCAGCCGTACCGGCGCTACATCGAGTGGATGCAGGCGCGAGACATGCGGCAGGCCGAGTCCTACTGGCGCAAGCTGCTGGCGGGATTCGAGACGCCGAACATCATTGGTACCCAGGGCGACGAGAGGCCGGAGGTCGCCGAGTACGGCAAGTGCGTGTTCGAAATGTCCGAGGAGACGACGGACCGGCTCCGCGAGCTGGCAATACCGCTGCGGGTGACCCTCAACACGGTTACGCTGGCGCTATTCGGCCTCCTGACGAGCCGCTATACGCGTCAGGACGACGTGGTGGTGGGGACGACTCGGAATGGTCGTCCTTCGGACTTGCCGGGCGTGGAGGGGATTGTCGGTCTGTTCGTCAACACGCTTCCGGTTCGCATGAAGCTGGGACGCGAACTACCGCTCCCGCAGTTCCTCCGGGAGCTGCACGATCAGCAGATCGAGCAGCAGCAGCACCTGCACACCCCGCTCTGGAAAGTTCAGCAATGGAGCGAGCTTCCGGGAGGAGTGCCGCTCTTCGAGATCTTGTTCGCGTTCCAGAATCTCCCAACTCGAGGGGCACCTGCGGCGTGGCGCGAGCAGAAGATCCAGGTTGGACACCAGCTCTCGCGGATTGGCTATCCGCTCCTCGTCGAGGTCAGCGTTCAACGCAGACTCAACTGTCGCATGACGTACCGCAAGGATCGAATCTCGCCGGCGTTGGCCGAGCAGCTGGGTCGTCACTATCAGCGGCTTCTGGAGGCAGTGGCCGCGAGTCCGGAGGCGTGTCTCTCGGACCTGCCGTTCCTCGAGGCATCCGAACGTCGTCAAATCGTGGAGGGGTGGAACAACACGGATGCGGAGTATCCGCGGGATCGGTCCGTCCATGAGCTGTTCCAAGAGCAGGCGGAACGGACGCCAGAGCGAACGGCTGTCGTCTTCGATTCGGAGCAACTGACGTACGGGCAGCTCGACCGCCGCGCGAACCAGATGGCCCACTACCTGATGAGTCAGGGCGTTGGCCCGCGCACGATGGTGGCGCTGGCAGCCGAACGAAGCCTCGAGACGATCGTGGCGATTCTTGGGATCCTCAAGACCGGTGGTGCCTACGTGCCGCTGGATCCGGAGTATCCCGAGTCCCGACTCTCGTTCATGTTGAAGGATTCCGGCGCCAGCATGCTTCTCACGGGGAAGGGAATCAAAGGACTTCCAGAGCTGGGAGGACGCACGATCTGTCTCGAAGAGGTTTGGAACCGCATCAAGAGCGAATCGGAGCAGTCACCCAACTGTTCGAGTCATCCCGATGACCTCGCGTATGTCATGTACACGTCGGGCTCGACGGGCCGGCCCAAGGGCACGTGCATTCGCCACCGGAGCATCGTGCGGCTGGTTCGAGGCACGGACTTCGTGGAGTTCGGTCCGGATGAGGTGTACCTCCAGTTCGCCCCCATCTCGTTCGACGCATCCACGTTGGAGCTCTGGGGGAGCCTGCTGCACGGATCGAAGCTGGTCGTTTTCCCATCCCAGACACCCTCGCTGCAGGAACTGGGGCACGTCATCAGGACAGAGGGGATCACGACGCTCTGGCTGACGGCGGCGCTCTTCCATCAGATGGTCGATGCCGAACTCGACACGCTCCGCGGCGTCAAGCAGGTGCTGGCGGGTGGCGACGCGTTGTCGGTGAAGCACGTGCGTCGCCTGTTGGAGTCGCTCCCGGCGGGTCATCGTCTGGTCAATGGATACGGCCCGACGGAGAACACCACGTTCACGTGCTGCCATGTGATGCGGCCCGGCGACGAGGTGGGTCGGACGGTGCCGATCGGTCGCCCGATCGCCAACACACGCGTGTACCTGGTGGA
This sequence comes from uncultured Planctomycetota bacterium, assembly GCA_963697235.1. Classification (GTDB taxonomy): domain Bacteria; phylum Planctomycetota; class Phycisphaerae; order Phycisphaerales; family SM1A02; genus CAVONJ01. Next base: position 270,861 of record CAVONJ010000006.1, on the reverse strand, counting down.
CGGAGTGATGGAGCCGGTCCCCGTGGGACTGCCCGGCGAGCTCTGCATCGGCGGTGATGGCCTGTCGGTTGGGTATCACAACGACGCGCGGCTGACGGCCGAGAGATTCGTGCCGAATCCGTTTTCGGCAGAGCCGGGAGAGCGCCTCTACCGCACCGGCGATCTGGCGCGATATCTCGCGGACGGGACGATCGAGTTCATGGGCCGTGGCGACTGGCAGGTGAAGATTCGAGGGTACCGGGTGGAGCTCGGTGAGATCGAATCGGTTCTCAACGATCACGAGGCGGTCGCGGACTCCATTGCGGTCCTGACGGCGCGTGATGGGGAGATGACCGATCGGCGGATTGTGGCTTACGTGGTTCCGCAGCGCGAGGCGACCGACGAGCAGGCGGGGATGCACGTCGATCAGTGGCAATCACTGTACGAAGACACATACGGACGCTCAGGCGAGCGGCCCGACCCGACCTTCAACATCATCGGATGGAACAGCAGCTACACCGGCGAGCCAATTCCGGCGGAGGAGATGCAGGAATGGGTCGAGCAGACGGTGGATCGGATCAGCGCGAACGCTCCTCGCCGGATCCTCGAACTCGGCTGCGGCACCGGTCTGCTCTTGTTCCGGGTTGCGCCGCACTGCGAGGCCTACTTGGGAACGGACTTCTCGCAGACCGTGCTGGACTACGTCAGCGGGCACTTGAAAGAGTCAGGGTTGGACGGCAAGGTGTCGCTCCGACGCCAGCTGGCCGATGAGTTCGACGGCATTGAGCCGGAAGCGTTCGATGCGGTCGTGGTGAACTCGGTCACGCAGTACTTCCCAGAAGTGGACTACCTGGTCCGGGTTCTGGAAGGCGCGGTACGGGCAACGCGAGACGGCGGCGTCGTGTTCGTGGGCGATGTACGAAGCCTTCCCCTGCTGGAGGCCTACCACGCATCGGTGCAGCTGTACCAGGCATCGGAGGACACGGAGGCGTCCGAGCTAGCGCGGCGGACGCGGGAGCGGCTGGCTCAGGAAGAGGAGTTAGTCGTTGATCCGGCGCTGTTCCTGGCGCTGAAGCAGCGCTGTAATCGGATCGCCCACGTCGAGATTCTGCCCAAGCGAGGCCGTGGTGTGAACGAGCTCACGAAGTTCCGCTACGATGTTCGCCTCCACATCGGAGCAGAAAGAGGATCGGACGAGGCGCCGCATTGGCTTGATTGGGAGCAGGGCGGGCTGACCCTGGAGTCGCTTCGATCGACGCTCGAAGAGCAGGCACCGGAGGTGATGGCGCTCCGGGGTATTCCCAACGCGAGGACCCGTGGTGACGCGCTGGTGGCCCGGCTCATCCGGCAGGAAGGTGCGCAAACGGCGTCGGCATTGCGGTTGCAGTCGACGGCGGCCGTTGCCGCGGCTGTGGACCCCGAATCGATCTGGGCCCTGGCAGAGAGTCTGGGCTACCAGGCCACCCTGAGCTGGGCGGATATCGACGAGGAGGGACATTTCAACGCACTCCTGGTGAGGCGCGGGGCTCCGGGGACGGCGATGCTGCCGACACCGGCGATTCGGGAGCAGCCCTGGGCGGCGTATGCGAACAGCCCGGTGCAGGCGAAGATGACGCGCCAGCTCACCCCGCAATTGAGAGGTCACCTGGAGACGCGCCTGCCGGAGTACATGATTCCCTCGGCGTTCGTGATGCTGGAGTCGCTGCCACTGACGCCGAACGGCAAGGTGGATCGCAAGGCGCTCCCGGATCCGGAGTGGTTCTTCTCGCAGTCGCGCGGAACGTACGTGGCGCCTGCGCACGGCCACCGAGAGGCAAGTGGCAAGCATCTGGTCGGAGGTCCTGGGCATCGACAGGATCGGTATCGGCGAGAACTTCTTCACGCTGGGTGGTCATTCGCTCCTGGCAACGCAGGTCGTGAGCAGGATTCGGGACGTGTGGAAGGTAGAGCTTCCGCTGACGCAGTTCTTCGATCACGCGACGCCGCTGCTGCTCGCGGAGGTGATCGATCGGCTGGCGAGCGAGCACGAAACCGAGGACGCTTTCCCCCTGGCGCGGATATCGCGGGACCAGCCGCTGCCCCTCTCATTCGCCCAGCAACGACTCTGGTTCCTGGATCAGCTTGGCGCGGGCTCCGCATACAACGTGCCGATCACCCTGCGTCTCCGAGGTGAGCTCAACGTCGACGCGTTGCAACGGAGCCTGGCTACGGTGGTCGAGCGGCATGAGGCACTGCGTACGACGTTCGAGGAGTTGGATGAAGGACCGGTGCAGCGAATCGCCCCGTCTCTGGACATCGCGATGCCGGTTGAAGATCTCCGCGGTCTCGATGAGGACGAGCGACTGGAGGCGGCGCGCCAGCGGGCGCGTGACGAGACGATGGAGCCGTTCGATCTGGCGACGGGGCCGGTCCTGCGCGCCAGGCTCCTCGAGCTTGATGCGGAAGATCACGTGCTGCTGCTGACGATGCATCACATCGCGACCGACGGCTGGTCAATGGGTTTGTTGACCAGGGAACTGATGGAAAGCTACAAGGCCTTCATTCGAGGCGACGAGCCCGAGTTGGCCGATCTCCCGATCCAGTACGCGGATTTGCGCACTGGCAGCGCGCCTGGCTGCAGGGAGACGCGTTCGAGAGGCAACTGGCGTACTGGAAGGAGCGTCTGGGCAATGCACAACGACTGAATCTGCCGACGGATCATCCTCGACCGGCGATCCAGACCTATGCCGGTCGTGCGCACAGCTTTTCGATCGGGTCGGAGGTGTACGAGTCGATCAAGCGGCTGAGCCGGGCCCATGGCGTGACGCCGGCGATCACGCTGATGGCGGCGTTCAGGGTGCTGCTCTCGCGTTACACGGGCCAGGAAGACATCGTCCTGGGCTCACCCATCGCGAACCGGAATCGGAAGGAGATCGAGAACCTGATCGGGTTCTTCGTGAACACGCTGGCGCTACGTGTAGATCTGGCCGGCAATCCGACGTTCGCGGAGCTGCTCCGCCGGGAGCGTGATTCATCGCTCACGGCTTACGACCACCAGGACTTTCCGTTCGAGCGTCTGGTCGATGAGTTGGACCTGGAGCGTGATCTGACCCAGAACCCTCTGTTCCAAGTACTCATCGCGGTTCAGAACGTGGCCTCCAAGCCGTTCTCATTGTCCGGGCTCACCGTGACGCCGTTCGTGCCCAGCAAGGAGTTGACGGCGCGTTTCGACATGGAGGTCTATCTGCGCGAGGACGCGGATCGACTTGTCGCAACGTTCGTCTACAACGTCGATCTCTTCGACGCGTCGACGATGGAGCGCATGGCCACGCACTACGAGCGGCTGCTGGAGGCGGTCGCGGCGGATCCAGATGCTCGGCTGTCGTCGCTGTCGATGCTGAGCGAGGACGAGCGTCGGCAGTTGGTTGAGGAGTGGAACGAGACGGACGAGGCGTATCCGCGGGATCGGTGCATCCACGAGCTGTTCGAGGCGCAAGTGGAGCGGACGCCCGATCACGTGGCGGTGATCTGCGATTCGGAGCAACTGACGTTCGGAGAGCTGAACAGGCGGGCCAACCAGATCGCGCACACGCTGCGTGAGCGCGGAGTCGGTCCGGAGTCCATGGTGGGGATCTGCATCGAGCGGAACCTCGACATGGTGGCCGGGATCCTCGGGATCCTGAAGGCGGGCGGTGCTTACGTGCCGATGGATCCGGGCTATCCCGAGGATCGCCTGGGGTTCATCGTTCGCGACTCCTGGGCGCAGTGGCTGCTCACCCAGGAAGACCTGCTCCAGAGGCTGCCGGAGCACGAGGCCGAGGTGATTTGTCTCGATCGGGACCGACCGAACATCGGCGCCGCGTCGTCGACGAATCCGGAACCGGTGGTGCGGCCGGGCAACTTGGCGTACCTGATCTATACGTCGGGATCGACGGGGCGGCCGAAGGGCGTGGCGATCGAACACGCCAGCGCCGCGAACCTGATCCATTGGGCGCGCGGCGTCTTCGAGGACGAGGCGCTCCGTGGTGTGTTGGCGTCAACGTCAATCTGCTTCGATCTCTCGGTCTTCGAGCTCTTCGTTCCGTTGAGCTGGGGCGGCACGGTGATCCTGGCGGAAAACGCGATGGGGCTTCCGGATCTGGCGTGCAAAGATCAGGTGCGGTTGATCAACACCGTGCCGTCTGTGGTCGCGGAGCTGCTGCGGCAGCGGGCGATTCCGCCATCGGTGCAGACGGTGAACCTGGCGGGTGAGCCTCTTCGACGCGAGCTGGTCGACGAGGTGTACGGATCGGCGGTTGCCCGGGTCTTCGACCTGTACGGTCCTTCGGAGACGACGACCTATTCGACGGGCGTGCTGAGGGAGAGAGCTGGATCGGAGACGATCGGCCGACCGCTCGCCAACGAGCAGGTGTACATCGTCGATCGGGACATGGAGCCTGTACCGCCGGGAGTTGCCGGCGAGCTGTACATCGGCGGGGCGGGCGTGGCGCGCGGCTACTCTGCGCGACCGGAGCTGACGGCGGAGCGATTCGTTCCCGATCCGTTCGGGCGGGTCACCGGAGCGCGTCTCTATCGCACCGGCGACCTCGCTCGTTACCTGCCCGACGGGAACATCAAGCTGCTGGGGCGCGTGGATCACCAGGTCAAGCTTCGGGGATACCGAATCGAGCTGGGTGAGATCGAGTCGGCCCTGCAGGATCATCCGGATGTGCGGGAAGCGGTCGCCGTTGTGCAGGGCGGGCCGTCGGGAGAGCCAGGGCTGGTGGCGTACATCGTCCCGGCGGGGAGCGGGGAAGACTTCGACCATGCCGGGTTGCGCGATTGGTTGCGCGGACGGCTACCCGAGTACATGGTGCCGTGGGCATTCATCACCATGGGGTCATTGCCACTGACGCCAAACGGCAAGATCGACCGCCCCGCGCTGCCACGACCGGAGCCGCCTCAGAGTCGATCGTACGTTCCCCCTCAGACGGAAACCGAGCAGATTCTCTGCGAGATCTGGTCAGAGGTGCTCGGCGTCGAGCGAGTCGGTGTTGAAGACGACTTCTTCGAGCTGGGGGGACACTCACTGCTCGCTACGAAGGTTGCCAGTCGCATCCGGAAGTTGTTTCACCTTGCTCTTCCTCTCAAGGAGCTGTTCGAGTACCCGACGATCGTTGGATTGGCAAGGGAGATCCAGAATCTCAAGTGGGCGGCCAGATCGCCGGCGATTGCGACTCCCGAACAGGGGCTGGATACGGGGCTGATATGACGACGAGTGAGTTCCTGTCCGATTTGCGCGAACGAGAGATTCGGCTGTGGATCGAGGGTGTTGATTCACTTCGTTATGAGGCTCCGCCGGGGTCTTTGACTCCGTATCTGCTAAGCGAACTCCGGTCAAGGAAGCTGGAAATTCTGGAGTTCCTCCGTCGGGCCCACGACGCGGATGTCGTGGAGAGACCGATCGATCCTGTCGACCGGGACGAACCGCTGCCGCTCTCGTTCGCTCAGCAACGGTTGTGGTTCCTGGACCGGCTGGGCACCGGCCCCGGATACAACATTCCGATGACCATGCGTCTTCGGGGCGAGCTCGACATCGAGGCGTTGCGGGAGAGCCTGGACACGGTGGTCGAGCGGCATGAGGTGCTGCGCACGACGTTCGAGGAGACGGATGATGGTCCGGTACAGCGGATCGCTCCAACCCTCCACATCCCGATGCCGGTCGAAGATCTCAACGGTTTCGACGAAGACGAGCGTATGGAGGCGGCGCGCCGGCGGGCGCGTGACGAGGCCATGGAGTCGTTCGATCTGGCGACGGGTCCGGTCCTCCGCGCCAGGCTCCTCGAGCTCGATGCGGAAGACCACGTGCTGCTGCTGACGATGCATCACATCGCGACCGACGGCTGGTCAATGGGCGTGTTGACCAGGGAGCTGATGGAGAGCTACCGGGCCTTCATTCGAGGTGATGAGCCCGAGCTGGCCGAGCTCCCGATCCAGTACGCGGATTTCGCGCACTGGCAGCGCGCCTGGCTGCAAGGGGAGGTGTTCGAGAGGCAGCTGGCGTACTGGAAGGACCGTCTGGGTGGTGCACCACGACTGGATCTGCCGACAGATCATCCTCGTCCGGCGGTCCAGACCTATGCCGGCAGCGGGCACCGCTTCTCGATCGGGTTGGAGGTGTACGAGTCGATCAAGCGGCTGAGCCGGGCGCATGGCGTGACGCCGGCGATCACGCTGATGGCGGCGTTCAGGGTGCTGCTCTCGCGTTACACGGGCCAGGAAGACATCGTCCTGGGCTCACCCATCGCGAACCGGAATCGGAAGGAGATCGAGAACCTGATCGGGTTCTTCGTGAACACGCTGGCGCTGCGTGTAGATCTGGCCGGCAATCCGACGTTCGTGGAGTTGCTCCGCCGGGAGCGTGACTCCTCGCTGGCGGCATACGACCACCAGGACTTTCCGTTCGAGCGTCTGGTTGAAGAGCTCGATCCTGAGCGCGATCTGAGCCAGAACCCGATCTTCCAAGTCACGTTCAGTGTGCAGAACACACCTGGAGAACCGCTGAAGCTGCCGGGGTTGCTCGTGAAACCATTTGATCTGGGCACGGTGACGACGACTCGCTTCGACCTGGAGTTGCAGGTTGGCGAGATCCGGAACGGCCTCTACGCGTCGTTCAGCTACAACACCGATCTGTTCAACGCCTCGACGATCGAGCGCATGGCTGACCACTATGCAATGCTGCTGGAAGCGATCGTGGCGGATCCCGACGCTCGACTGTTGGAGTTGCCTCTCCTGGATGACGAGGAACGGTGTCAGGTCGTGGATGTGTGGAACCGGACAAGCCGTTCATTTCCATCCGACAAGTGTGTTCACGAGCTCTTCGAGGCACAGGTTGAGCGGACCCCCGATCACCTCGCGGTGGCGTTCAACGGAGCGAGCCTGACCTACCGCGAGCTGGACGCTCGCGCGAATCAGCTGGCGCATGCCCTGATCGCACGCAGGGTCGGGGCGGAGAGTCGAGTCGGGATCTGCGTCGAGCGGTCGCTGGAGATGGTCATCGGTCTTCTGGGCATTCTCAAGGCCGGCGGGGCGTACGTGCCGATCGATCCCAGCCATCCGGCGCAGCGGCGGGCGCTCGTGGTCAACGATGCGGGGGCTTCACTCGTGCTGACGCGGCAGGAGGACGCGGATACATTCGCGGACGTCGACGCTGGCGTGATCAGTCTCGACGCGGCGTGGTCGGTGATCGCGAGATCGTCGGCAGACGCGCCGTTGCCTTGCAGCGGGCCCGGGAACCTGGCGTATGTCATCTACACCTCAGGCTCCACCGGTCGGCCAAAGGGCGTGTGCGTGACGCACGCGGGGCTGAGCAACTATCTCGCGTGGAGCACCGACGCCTACGGGCTCGAGGCGGGGTGCGTCTCGCTCGTGCACTCGTCGATCAGTTTCGACCTGACTGTCACAAGCCTGCTTGGGCCGCTGGTGGTCGGCGGCACCGCGCACCTCGTGCCGGATGCGCCGGGGGTCGAGGCACTGGCGGCTGCGGTGCGCGGTGTGCCACGCGTCGATCTCCTCAAGATCACGCCGGCACATGTCGAGCTCCTGAGCCAGGAGCTCTCGGCGGACGAGCGGGCGGGGATCGGCACCCTCGTGATCGGTGGCGAGGCTCTCACCGCTAGGCACGTCGCGCTCTGGGAGGGTTCGGGCGTCCGGAGCACGCTCGTGAACGAGTACGGCCCGACGGAGACCGTGGTCGGCGTCAGCATCTACCGCGTGCCGCCGGGTGCACCGCGGAGCGGTTCGGTGCCGATCGGACGACCGGTGGCCAACACCCAGATCTACGTGGTCGACAAGAAATTTCAACCGGTGCCGATCGGGATCCCGGGAGAGTTGCTGATCGGTGGTATCCAGGTGGCGCGGGATACCACGGTCGTTCCGACCTGACGGCGGAGCGGTTCGTGCCCGATCCGTTTGCCATGAAATCCGGAGCCCGGCTCTATCGAACTGGAGATATTGCCCGGTACGACACCGATGGGAGCATTGAGTTCAAGGGGCGGATGGATCACCAGGTAAAGATCCGAGGTTTCCGGATCGAGCTGGGCGAGATCGAGTACGCTCTTGAGGCTCATCCGGATGTGCGGGAAGCGTTCGCCGTTGTGCAGGACGGGCCGTCGGGAGAGCCCGGCTTGGTGGCGTACATCGTCCCGGCAGGGAGCGACGGACCGGAGCCCGCCGCGCTGCGCGAATGGCTGGGCGAGCGTCTGCCCGCCTACATGCTGCCGTGGGCCCTGGTGACGATGCAAGCGTGGCCGTTGACGCCGAACGGGAAGATCGACCAGCGGGCCCTGCCACGACCGGGACGACCAGAGAGTGGGAAGTCGCACGTCGCTCCACGAACGCAGACGGAGCGGGTCCTGTGTGAGATTTGGTCGGACGTGCTCGGCGTCGAGAAGATCGGCATCGATGACAACTTCCTGGATTTGGGGGGACACTCGATGCTCATTATGACGGCACTGCGCCGGACGGAGCAACGGCTGGGCGTGCGCATCGGACTGGAGTCCTATTTCATCAAGACACTGAAGGCAGTCGCCGCTCAGTATGACCAGGCCCTCGCTTCCAACGTACCTCCACCGCGCCGCAAGCAGCGCCTGGCGGCACGTATGGTGGACATGATTGCTCGTATCCGCGGGAAGGAGGGATCGGCATCAAGAGTTCCAAGGTAGTCAAGGAGTGGATCAATGAGTAATTTGCGCGCGTCGTGGCTGATACCGATGGTGATGGTTTCGTGTGGAGGCATCGTTCTTGCCCAATCAGAGTTGTCGCACCATGTGGGTGTGCTGCCGATCGACGTAGAAATGCTGGACGAGCTCTCGGCATCCGCGTGTCCTTCTCGCCGCTGCTCTCGTCCCTTCGCCGTTCGTGAACTTTGAGAGCCCCCACGTTCATCCACTGGACGCGACGCCCGGTGGCGGCAAGCTTCTGATCGTGAACACCGCGGACAATCGACTCGAGGTAATGGCCATCGACGGGGACTCGCTGCTGCCGATCGGATCCGTTCCTGTCGGCCTCGATCCAATCTCGGTCCGAGCTCGTTCGGATCATGAGGCATGGGTCGTCAACCACATCTCCGACTCGATCAGTGTGGTCGATCTGGATGCGCTGACGGTTCGCGCGACGATCGCCACGGGTGACGAGCCGGCTGACGTGATCTTTGCGGGGAATCCGCTTCGCGCCTTTGTAACCGTGTCACAGCTGAATGAGGTGCGTGTCTTCGATCCCGATGACCTCTCGGCAGATCCGACCGTGATACCGATCGAAGGTGAGGATCCGCGGGCGCTGGCCACGGATGGGCAAAGGGTGTATGCCGCAATATTCGAATCGGGAAACAAGACCAGCATTGTTCTCCGAGAATTCGTGTCGTCAACGCTGAGTCCCTATCCCTTGAGCCCGAACCCACCTCCAAACGCGGGCAACGGATTCTCGCCTCCCATCAACCCTGCACTGCCCACGCCGCCGCAAACCTCCCTAATCGTGCAGAAGCAGCCGGACGGAAGCTGGCGCGACGAGAGCGGTGCCGATTGGTCTGCCGCGGTGCCGTGGGACGTTCATGGCCATGACATTGCCGTCATCGATACCAATTCGCTCAGCGTGTCATATGTGACCGACGTGCTGAACCTCAACATGAGCCTGGCGGTCAACGCGGCGGGCGGAGTGCTCGTGGTTGGCACGCTGCCGACGAACCTCACTCGGTTCGAGCCGAACGTTCGCGGGACATTCGTCAGGGTCGGGGGCGCGGCTCTGGTACCCGGAAGCGCTACGCCACTTTTTACGTTCGACCTCAACCAGCACTTGGACTACTCGACACCCACTGTACCCCAAGAGGTGCGTAACCAATCGATTGGTGATCCGCGTGGAGTCGTCTGGTCCCCGTCGGCAGACCGCTTCTTCGTCAGCGGCATGGGTTCCAACAACGTTGGCGTCTTCTTTCAGGACGGCTCGTCCGTCCGTATCGACGTTGGTGAGGGACCGACCGGCCTGGCCCTGAGGGCAGATCGGCTGTATGTACTCAACCGGTTCGAGGGTAGCATCTCGATCATCGACATCAACGCGTCGACGGAGCTCGACCGTGTCGGCTTCTTCGATCCCACGCCTCCAAGCATTCGGCTCGGACGTCGGCATCTGTACGGCACCCATGAGACGTCTGGATTGGGGCAGGCCTCGTGCGCCTCGTGTCATGTTGACGCTCGGACGGATGGGATCGCGTGGGACCTGGGCGATCCAAGCGGCGAGATGCACCTGTTCGATCAGGGCTGTGCTGGCGAGTGCGAGGATTGGCACCCCATGAAAGGACCGATGGTCACGCAATCTCTGATGGGCATCATTGGAACGGAGCCCTTCCACTGGCGAGGCGACAGGGCGAGTCTGGCCGATTTCAATCCCGCCTTCGTGTCGCTGATGGGAGCGGAGGAGCTCACCGGAGAGGAGATGGGCGAGCTCACCGCGTTCGTCGCGTCGCTGACCAATCCGCCGAATCCCTACCGCAACATCGACGGCTCCTTGCGATCCAGCCTTCCGAGTGGTGGGAACCCGGTGGCGGGAGAGCTGGTGTACACAACGGCGCCGGTTCTCGGGAGCGCCAAATGTAACAGTTGCCACGTACTGCCTCTCGGCACGGCCTCATTCGTCTTCCCGCATCCTGGCCAGCAGATGAATGTGCCCCATATCAGAAGCGCATACGAGAAAACGGGCTTCTCGCGAGCATCCTCGTCGAACAATAGTGGATTCGGAATCTTCCACGACGGGGGTTTGGGCTTTGCGGACCTGGGGAGCGGCATGCTCACGCCGGAGCAGCTGATTGATGTCACCGCCTTCGTGTTCAGCATGTCGACCGACACCCATGCCGGCGTCGGCGTTCAAGCGACGATTGACGGGACGAATCCGGAGCAGGTGGCTCTTCGAGACGAGTTGCTTGAAACCGCAGGACAGGGCGAGGTCGCGATGACGGTCAAGGGACCTGTGAACGGTGAACAGCGAGGCTTCTACTTCCTTGGGAGCGGCACCTTCCAATCCGATCGCGCCGACGAGATATTCACCCTCGCTCAGCTCGATGCGGTGGCGGCACCAGGGGCGGAACTGACCTATACGCTGGTGCCGATCGGCTCGGAGATTCGGATCGGCGTGGATCGAGACCAGGACGGCTTCTTCGATCGCGACGAGCGTGATGCCTGTTCGAATCCCGCCGATCCCAAGAGTGTTCCCATCCCTGGCCAGGGATGCCCGGAGTGCCCGGGCGACATCAACGCTGACGACATCGTGGACGTCAATGATCTCGTCTCGCTCATTGTGGCATGGGGTGTCTGTCCCGCGGAGTTCTGTCCTGCCGACACGAATGACGACGGGGTCGTTGATGTAACCGATCTGGTGGCGATCGTATTGAGCTGGGGAGCGTGCGAATAGAGATTGAGTTCCCGCATCATTGCCCGGCGGCGGGAGACACCATCAAGTGGTGCCTCCCGCCGTGAACGGCAAGTCACTTGCTCGGACACGGTCCCCAGGCGACGATGACGGCCACCAGGTCGCCGACGTCGACGGCACCACTGCCGTCGATGTCCGCGGGGTTACCGGGACCGTCGCCCCAGGCGCACGATGATCGCCACCAGGTCACCGACATCGACGTTGTTGTTACCGTCGATGTCGGCCGGGCAGTTGTCGATGACCAGGCACTCGTTGAGAAGCACGGTCACGGTGTCGTTGAGATAGTCGGCGGTGACGATGTCCGGATCGCCGTCGCCGTCGAGGTCGGCGATCGCCAGTGTCCAGTTCCCATCGCCGGTCCCGAAGAACCTGGGGTCGGTGAATGACCAGCCGCCGTCGTTGAGATTGACCGAGACGTTGTCGCCGACGTTGTTGGAGACGGCCACGTCCAGGTCGCCGTCACCGTCGAAGTCTGCCAGATCCGACGTAGCGGCAGCGATCGTCGGCCCCGATCGTGGTGACCTGACTGAACACGCCCGTGCCGTCGTTCTCGAGCAGGGTGGCGAAGTTCGTTCCGGTCTCATCGCCGCTGAACCAGTTGGCCGCGGCGGCATCGAGATCACCGTCGCCGTCCAGATCTCCCAGGGCAATGGCGTTCAGGCTGATTCCGGCGTCGTAGAGTCCTTCGCTCGCCAGGTCGAACGTGCCGTCCCCGTTGTTGGGCAGTACGGACATGGGGCCTAAGAGGTTGGCGTAGACGAGGTCCGGATCGCCGTCGGCGTCCACGTCGGCAATCTCGATCGAGTGCGTGACAACTGGGCCGTAGTCGACCTCGGCGGCGAAGGTACCGCCGCCGTTGTTCATCATGACCGAGAGGTGCTCGCCGCCGGCGACCATGTCCAGATCGCCGTCGCCGTCGAGATCGGCAAGGTTTACGTCGCTGGCGATGATCGGGTAGTCGTCGACGCCCTCGCAAGGCGAGGATGCTCCATCCGGTGGCCGTAGCCCATGGTCGGACCAAAGGTGCCGTCGCCATTGTTGAGCTTGACGGACGCGTTGTACCCCCAGAAGTCGTGAGCGAATGCGAGGTCGATGTCGCCGTCGCCGTCGAGATCACCGGCGGCGATGGCCATGACGTTGCCCACCAAGACCCCGCAACCCACGTGTGGCCCCATAGAGATATGCGAAGTTGAGCGGAGTCGGCATAGGTGCCGTCCCCGTTGCCCGGGAGGACGGAGAGCTGGTCCTCGCTGCCGTAGGAAGTCGGGTCGCCGGAGCGCAGATGTCGAGGAAGCCGTCGCCGTTGAAATCGGCCACGGCCACTTCGCGGGGCCCACCGCGCGCCTCGTAGCGATGGTTGGCGACGAAGGTACCGTCTGACTTCCCGGTCGCCAGCGAGATGTCGTAGCCGAAGAAGTTGGCAACGGCCAGATCGAGGATGCCGTCGCCAGTCAGGTCGCCGAGGGCGACGCCGTTGGGCGATGCTCCGGCGGCGGCGTAGGTGGAGGCCGTGAACGTGCCGTCACCGTTGTTGACCAGGGCCGAGAAGCTCTCGCTGGTCTGGTTGGCGGCGACCAGGTCCAGGTCGCCGTCGCCTTCGATGTCGCCGATGGCGATGTCCAGCGACCGCCCGGTGCCGTCGGGGTAGCTCACGGGCGCGGCGAAGGTGGCGTTGCCGTTGTTGAGCATGATCGTGAAGTCGTTGCCGAAGTAGTTGGTCGTTGCCAGATCGACGTCGCCGTCGCCGTCGAAATCGCCGGCGGCGATGGCCGAGGGCGAATCGCCGGCAGCGAACGTAGTGGGCAGGCCGAAGCCGCCGCTTCCATTCCCGATGAGCACGGCGACGTTGTCGTTGGCCCAGCTCGTGGCGGCGATATCCAGGCTGCCGTCGCCGTTGAAGTCGCCCAGGCCACGGCCCGGGTGTCCGGACCGGTGGCGAAGCTCATGGCGGCACCGAAGGTGCCGTCGCCGTTGCTGAGCAGGACGGAGACGCTGTCATCCACGATATCGGCGGTGACCGCGTCGCGGTCGCCGTCGCCGTCCAGGTCGCCGAGGGCGACGCTCCAGGGTCGGGTGCCGGCGGGGATTGTCGATGGTCCGCTGAGGGTGCCGTCGCCGTTGTTCTGGAGCAGCGACAGCGATCCGTCGAAGCTGGCGTTGACGACGAGGACATCGAGGTCGCCGTCGCCGTCGACATCATCGAGCACGAGGTCCTTGGGAGACTCGGCCGGATAGGTGACCTGCGGAGCGAACGACAACGAACCGTTGGCGAAGAGCACCGAGATGGTGTCGTCCTGCTCGTTGGTGACGACGGCATCGAGGAGGCCGTCGCCGTCGAGGTCGCCGAGCGCGACGCTTTGGGCGCCGGTACCGGCGTCGAACTCGGGGTTGCCAAAGGTGATGGCGTCACAGCGGCTCAGCCGGCGAAGCGGTGCCAATGAGAGTCAACCCCGCCAGTGTCTCCGAGAAGTCGGAAGCGGCGGGGTCGGAGTTGCGTCGCAGCTGTCACACGACGAATTGTGCGAATTGTCGTTTCACGCTCGTCTCCTGAATCGGAAGTGAAAGAACGACCGGCGGCGCCGCATACGGGCGCCGCCGGTGCAATTGATGGTCACTCGCTCGGGCACGGTCCCCAGGCGACGATGACGGCCACGAGATCGCCGACGTCGACGGCACCGCTGCCGTCGATGTCCGCGGGGCTGCCGGGGCCGTCGCCCCAGGCGACGATGATCGCCACCAGGTCGCCGACATCGACGTTGCTGCTGCCGTCGATGTCGGCCGGGCAGTCCACTGTCGATGAACTGGCACTCGTTGATGAGGACGGTCACGGTGTCGGCGAGATAGTCGGCGGTGACGATGTCCTGGTCGCCGTCGCCGTCGAGATCCGTCAACTCCAGGAACCAGCACCCGTCCCCGGCACCGAAGAAGCGAGGCTCGCCGAACGACGAGCCCGCCTTCGTTCAGCGACGACCGAGACGTTGTCGCCGACCCCGTTGGCGACGACCACGTCCAGGTCGCCGTCGTCATCCAGGTCCGCGAACCGAGCATGTCAGCGGGCGCTCGTCGGCCGGGTACGAGGGGCCGGTTTCGAACATCGGCCCGGTCGAGCCAGTGTTGAGGAGCAGCGTGAAGGTGTAGGCGTCCCAGCCCGGAGTCGACTCGCCGAAGCGGTTGGGGACGACCACGTCCAGGTCCCCGTCGTTGTCCACGTCGCCGACGTCGACGGAGTCAGGGGTGGGCCCGGCGTCGTAGGTGCCTTCGAACGTCAGGGCGCCGGTGCCGTCGTTCAGGTACACGTCGATGTTGGCCTCGGCCAGCACGACGTCGAGGTCGTCGTCACCGTCGAGGTCGGCGAGAACGAGCGACGTGAAGTTCACGGACTCCTCGTAGGCGACCTCGTCGGCAAAGGTGCCGTTGCCGTTGTTCATCATGACCGAGAGGTGCAGGCCGCCGGCCACCATGTCGGGGTCGCCATCACCGTCCAGATCTCCCAGCGCGACGTCGTTGGTGATGATCGGGTAGTCGATGTCACCCTGGTCGTAGTTGCAGGGGAACTGCTCCATGCGGTGGCCGTAGCCGATGGTTGGACCGAAGGTGCCGTCGCCGTTGTTGAGCTTGACGGAGGCGTTCCACCCCCAGTAGTCGTGGGCGAAGGCCAGATCGATGTCACCGTCTCCATCGATGTCGCCGGAGGTGATGGCCTGCGCACTGCCGACGAGGACGTCGCACAGGACCGTCGGCGAGGCGATCGTGGAGTGGACGGCGTCGGCGTAGGCGTTGTCGCCGGTTCCGAACAGGATGGAGACGGTCGTGTCGCCGTTCTGCATGTAGTCGATGTCGGGATCGCCGCTGTAGTTGGCCGTGGCGATGTCGAGGATGCCGTCGCCGTTGAAGTCGGCGATGGCGACACTGCGGGGACCGCTGTGCGTGGGGTACGCGACGTTGGCGGAGAAGCTGCCATCGGCGCGCCCGGCGGCGAGTGAGATGTCGTAGCCGAAGAAGTTGGAGATGGCCAGGTCGAGGATGCCATCGCCAGTGAGGTCGCCCAGGGCGACGCCGTTGGGCGATGCTCCGGCGGCGGCGTAGGTAGCGGCCGCGAACGTGCCGTCACCGTTGTTGATCAGGGCCGGCAGCGTTCTCGCTGTTCTGGTTGCGCGGCCACCAGGTCCAGGTCGCCGTCGCCCTCGATGTCGCCGATGGCGATGTCCAGTGACCGCCCCGTTCCGTCGGGGTAGCTCACGGGCGCGGCGAAGGTGGCGTTGCCGTTGTTGAGCAGGATCGTGAAGTCATTGCCGAAGTAGTTGGTCGTGGCCAGATCGACGTCGCCGTCGCCGTCGAAATCGCCGGCGGCGATGGCCGAGGGCGAATCGCCGGCAGCGAAGGTAGTGGGCAGGCCGAAGCCGCCGCTGCCGTTCCCGATGAGCACGGCGACGTTGTCGTTGGCCCAGCTCGTGGCGGCGATATCCAGGCTGCCGTCGCCGTTGAAGTCGCCCAGAGCCACGGCGCGGGTGTCCGGGCCGGTGGCGAAGCTCATGGCGGCACCGAAGGTGCCGTCGCCGTTGCTGAGCAGGACGGAGACACTGCTGTCCACCACGTCGGCGGTGACCGCGTCACGGTCGCCGTCGCCGTCGAGGTCGCCGAGGGCGACGCTCCAGGGTCGGGTGCCGGCGGGGATTGTGGATGGTCCGCTGAGGGTGCCGTCGCCGTTGTTCTCGAACAGCAAGAGGGCGCCGCCGAAGTTCGCGTTGACGACGAGGACATCGAGGCGGCCGTCGCCGTCGACATCATCGAGCACGAGATCCTTCGGAAACTGGGCCGGATAGGTGACCTGCGGAGCGAACGACAACGGACCGTTGGCGAAGAGCACCGAGATCGTGTCATCCTGCTCGTTGGTGACGACGGCATCGAGGAGGCCGTCGCCGTTCAGATCGCCCAGGGCGACTGCGCGGGCGCCGGTGCCGGCGTCGAACTCGGGGTTGCCGAAGGTGATGGTGTTGCATGGCGGCTCGCCAGCCAAAGCGGCGGTCGCCGAGCGCCGGAGCCAGGAGCGCGACCAGGAGACGAGGGCCGTACGTTTGCTGATTCAACGAGACCTCCTTGTTCGAAGGGATGGGGCGCCGGCGGTCTCACGAGCCATCGCTGTTGTGCCGGACGATCGATAGCCGATTCGGAACATGGACCCGATCGTCGCCTTCATCGCATGCACGGTTGTCGATCAGCTGAGAGGCTCCACGAAGCCAGACCGGACTGGGCGTCAAGGGCGGGAACCAGAAGTGAAACCATGAGTTCTGCTCAGATTGGGTAAGAACCCACTGCTGCGCGTCTTCTCATCGAGGAGTTGCACTACAATCCGCGCCGGCAAGCTAAGTCACCTGGGAACTCTCTGCAAGTTTCCCTGGGGAAAATTCACAAAACTTCATTTCGATACTTGGAAGTGGGGTATCTAATGTCCGCGATGACGGAGCTCAAGACCGACCCGGCACGTCGTGGGATTGCTCGACCTTCGATCAGCGCCCCGCCCCGATTCGAGGATCATCTGAAGCAGGTGCTCCAGGGGATTCGGGGGGCCCTCACCGAGCTCGTTGCGTCGGTCGGTGCCGATCCCCAGAGTCCCCAGGACCTCGCCCGGCGGTTCGGACTTAACAAAAACCTAACATGGAAGCTGACGAAGATCATCAACTCCACCGGGCTCGTCTCGATCATCCAGCATCTGCCGGGACGACCGGGGCTGAGCATCCTGCTCCGCACCATGGCTGAGCAAGGGGCGCCGAAAGCCGCCTTGCAGCAGGTCAGCACGGCCATGCAGGAATTCGAGGACATGGTGGTGATGCACTGTGGCGACCGGGCCACCCTCGATCTCATGATCTCGAGCAGGGTGCGTGACAACGTCGAGCTTCGGGAGACCAGCCGTAAGCTGGCGTTTCAGGGGAACAGTGCGATTTGGGGTGTCCAATCCCGGGTTCGCCTCGCCACGCACGTTGTCGGTCCCAGCGGCGTCGACCGGGAAAGGCTCGATGTCGCGTCCATCGGAGGGGTGATCGACCACCGTCGGCTCCGGCCGGCCGCCACCTGCCCCTTCTACCGATCGCACATCCGCAACGACGATGGCAGCGAGGTCAGAGTCAAACCAGAGCCGCTTGATCCGACGATTGCCGGTGACGAGGTTCCGTTCCTGGCCGACTTTTGCTCATCGCCGTTGCCGAAGATCCAGGCAATCTCCGAATCCGATGGTCTGCTCTATGAATTGTGCGAGGGCCCGGTCGGCAACACCGCCGCCATCACCTGCATCCTCGGATTCGTCACGCGAGCGGCATTCTCGCGTTATCGCGACGAGACGAATGTCGTTGGCGCTCATTTGGCCCCGATCACCGCTCCCAGCGAAGCGTTGGTATTCGACCTGTTCTTACACGAAGATCTCTCGTTCGAAATGCCGCGGGCCTCAATTCACACGCGACTTGCCGGAAGCAAAGATCTTCCGCTATCGCAGTGCGACCGCGATGTCCTGCCGGTCCTGGAATCGGTGCAGGAACTCGGCAACGGATTGACGGTGATACCAACTCCATTGATTCCCACATATCCGGAGATGATCGGGAAAGCCCTTGACCGTCTGGGTTGGAAGGCACAGGCCTTTCGGGGCTACCGGTTCCTCATGCGATATCCGCCCGTCTTGACGGTCGCCGTCCTGCGCTACGCGCTCCACCCGCGATCATGATTCAGATGGACGAAAAGTGACAGAGGAAGTAACTGTGCGAGCCAGACTGACGAAACCGATTGCGACGACCGATGATCCTTCTTCGCCGCCGCAGTTCGAGGAGCATCTCAGACAAACTCTTCAGGACATCCGGGGAGCGCTGACGCAACTGCTGGCCTCGCTTGGGGCGGATCCGACTCGTCCCCAGGAGCTTGCTCGCCAATTCAACTTGAACAAGAACCTGACCTGGAAAGTGGCGAAGATCGTCAACGCCACGGAGGTCATCTCGATCGCCCAGCATCTGCCCGGGCGACCTGGGATCGACATCCTGCTGCGCAGCTTCAAGAAGGCGGGAGCATCGGGAGTCGAGATGGAGCGCGTGCGTAGGGCGGTGGGTGCATTCGACTCGATGGTCGAGATCCACTGCGGTGACCGAACAACCCTCGACCTCATGCTATCGAGCATGGTCGACGACGATGCCGAGCTCCGCGAGACCAGTCGCAAGCTCGCGTTTCAGGGCAACAGCGCGACCTTCGGCGTGCAGGCGCGGGTCCGCGTCTCCTCGCACTTCATCGCCCCCAGCGCCAACGCGGAGAGCATGTTGGACCTGGTGTCGGTGGGAGGCATGCTCGGTTTTCGACGGCTGCGGCCCACCGCGAGCTGGCCGTTGTTCAGAAGCCGGATTTGTAATGACGACGGGTCGCTCGTCACTGCAGCCGACATCAATCAGCCGCTCGACTCATCCATCGCGGGCGAGGACGTGCCTTTTGTCCCGGAGTTCTGCTCGTCGCCACTGCCCGAGATCAGGGCCGTGCGTCAAGCCGATGGCGTGCAGTATGCGCTGGGCGAAGGGCCGGTGGGCAATACGGCTGCCTTGTCGTACCTGCTCGGCTTCATGAGCCGAGGCGTGCTGTCATGCTATCGCGATGAGTCGAACTCCTTCGGCGGACATCCAGTGCGGCTGACCGCACCGACGGAGGCCTTGTTGTTCGATCTGTTCGTCCATGAGCAGCTTCCATTCGACATGCCGCCGGAGATTCAGATCTACAGTCGAATCAACGGTGGCGACGAGTACCCGCTCCCGGACGAAGATCGTCGAAATCTCTTGCCCATTCTTGAACGAGTGCAGCAGCTTGGAAATGGCCTCAGCGTGGTGGCAACCCCGCTGTTTCCACGCTATCCCGAGCTGTTCCGGACCGTCTTCGATCGAATGGCATGGGACCGATCGCGCTTCAAGGGATATCGATTCGTGATGCGCTACCCGCCGATTCCGTCCGTGGCCGTGCTGCGCTACGAGTTGCCCGCGCGACCTTCGTGATCTGCTGCGCGCGCCCTTGGGGCAGGTCACTCCCGGACCGTTTCGGTCACAGAACCCGCTCACAAGACAATGTGCCCTCCGGGGCCGGAACGGGTCTGGCCGGACTCCTTCATTCAGCTCCAGGCTGTGATGACTGCGATGAGATCGGTCACGTTGACCTGACCATCGCCGTTTATGTCGGCGAGGCAGGGATCGCCGCATGGGCCCCAGTTCGTGATGATTGCGACCAGGTCGGTGACGTTGACCAGTCCGTCGCCGTTGAGGTCCGCTGGATTCGGCCCGATCTCATAGGTCTTGGGGAAGAAGCGGATGATCCACGATCCCGTCTGGACTGCGGTGCCGTAGTGGTAGCCTCCCCCGGGAGTCAGCTCCTCCCAGTTCGTGATGCCGATGTTCTCGGCGGGGTCGAGCGACACCAGCCACTCGGCCGTCGTCCCCATGTTGGACGACACCGCGATCGTGCCGCCTTCGACCAGGACGGCGCCCGGTCCCGTCTCGAAACCGTCGGCACCCGGGTATTCGTTGTACAGCAGCAGCGACGCGTCATTGCTCGAGAGCTCGTCAATGATGAGCTGACCGTTCAGCCAGATGTCGACGTCCACCATCTGGTAGGCGTTCCCGGCGAGATATGGTTCACCGGGGAGCCAGTCCACGAACACCTGCTCGGTGATCACCGAGTCATCGAAGGTGTAGCGCACGGTCAGCTCGTCGCCGATCTGAGCGCCGAAGGGGTCATCGACCTCCACGTCGATCGGGCCGACGAGCTCCAGGTAGTAGATCTCGCCCATTGCTGTGCTTGCCGCGGCGAGACTCAGGGCGACGGCCATCGCTGAGAGAGGATTGATGCGCACGTTGATACTCCATTGGACTGAGGAAGGCGGGCGTTTGCGTGGAGAGAGAGATGTTGGGCGCAGAGTGGTGCAGTCGCCACCAAGTAGGCCTCGACCTCAGGCGCACTATAGAGGAGCTCGAGAGATCGTCAAGACTCACCGAGGGACTTGTTCAGTCGCTTCATTCGTGCCTGGATCTCGTTCACTCTGGTGGGTTTGACGTGCCCGGGAGGCGCTCGCCGCACGCGTGATAACACATCAGCGGACGGTGCCGTCCTCGCCCGGCCCTGTGTCGTCAGGAAACAGGAGCGAGGTGGTCAGCGTGTCGTCCTTCGCGGTGATCTCCACCGAGGGGCGCTCGCAAGGGCTGTAGCGAGTGATCCGGGTGCCAGATCAGGCCAGCGCCCTTTGGAATGCCGATTCCCCGCTCACCCGAGACGGCCGTCTGGACCACCCGCTTGAGCCGTTGCCACTCGGCCGCCTCGTCGTGGACATCGACGATGAAGGGAGTCAGCCCCATGGTTTCAAAGCAGTCCGCCTCCGAAGGCTCAGCGCTACGGAACCCCCGGAGGCCGAGTTGGACGGCGCCGGCGGAGACGCCGATGAGCACCGCCCCGGCGTAGTCAGCGCCGGATGATGACGTCGCGCATCCCCGTCGAATCCAGAACGCTCCACCCCCGGGCGACGTCGCCACCAGCCAGGAGGATCAAATCGGCGCTGCTCAGGCAGATGTCGTCCATCGCCGTGTAGCGGGATGTGATCATGCGCCGTTGCTCGATTCCGGCGGCATCCATGGCCGCCTCGAAGATCGAGTAGAACTCCGGGGCGTCGTCGTTGGACGCCCCGATGTACGCCGCCGAAGGCGGCGCGGTATCGATCTGCTCGCCGATCGCGGTCGGGATCGAGAATCCGTCGTCGCCCTTCCAGAAGAGCATCTCGCTGTCGGCGAGCAGGTAGATGGGGCTCAGTGGCCACCTCATTTGCTCTTCCTCGCGCCGGGCATTTCATGTTGACTGGCCTGCATGACCGGCTGCTCGTCGAACCGGCGGTCGATCGATCTACCGATCATCGTGGTCTCCGGGCCCCGGCTCGCGGTTCAGGGCGGCCTCAACCTCGATGTCCAGAAACAGCACTTCGAACTTCTCCAGATCGACAGTCAGCAGATTCCCCTCGACGATCACCGACACCTCCCGACGATCGCGCTTGATCGCCACGGCGGAGACGACCTCGACCCGCGCGCAGCCTGAAAACTCCAGACGCACCGGCCGAAGCCGAATGCGGTGATGCAAGGACACCGCCTGTGCCGCCTGCAGCAACTCATGGTGTCGTGGATCGCGAGCCCGACCCGTTGCGATTGCCGCGGTGATGCCGGGAATGCCGCCGTATCGTGCCAGTTCCTCTCGCGTCAGACCAGCGTCCAGGAGCTGCTGGACGGCCGCCGCTGTTGGCGGATCGAAACCGATGTCCCAGATGGCCAGCTGGTACCGGCGATCGGCCTTCCGCGACACCAGAATGCGTCGTCCTCCCTCATAGGGCGTGCGCGCTGGTGTGAAAGACCGTCGCGAGCCCCTTGCTGTCGCGGGCGAGTTCGTGGAACGCGACGTGCAGGTGGTACGCCGGCGTGAGCAGTCCGCCCTGCGTGATGAGCCCGTATGCCCCGGGATCGGGATCGGGGTGCCAGTTCTCCCACGCTGCGACGGTCTGGACGTCGATGCCGTGCTGCATGGAACGCGAGCATCAGATCCGCCATCATGGCCGCCTGGTACGGCGCTGCCCCGCAGCTCCGGCTCCGACGTTCCACTCCGACACCACGAACTCCGGTTCCGGCTCGTATTCCGCGTCCTTCAGCGCGGATCGGTACGCCTCCACCGCGGCCTGGACCGACGCTTTGGAGCCGGTGAAGTCGTGCCAGGAGATGAAGTCCAGCGGCAGCTCGTGCTGTCTGGCGAAGCGGATCAGCTCGAAGGTGAGGGGGTCGCGATCGGGGCTGTGCTTGACGCGTCCCCGCCACGAACTGACGGCGGCGCCGCCCACCTTCGCCCGGGGATCGGCGGCCCGGATCGCCGTCGACCGTCTTCTCGTAGAGCTTCAAATAGGCGTCGATGTCCTCCTGCCAGTAGTGGATGTCCGGTTCGTTCCAGATCTCGTAGTACATCTGCACGCCATCGAACTGCCCGTAGAAGCTGCACGAGCGCGCCGACGACGGCGCTCCACGCGTCCCAGTCGCGCGGACCGTGCGTGTTCCGCTCCTCGTAGAACCCCTCGACCGGGTGCTGGCTCGCCGAGCGGCTGAGCCAGCTCGGCATGTAGTTGATGGAGATGATGAGCTTCTCGTGGGTCCGGGCGAGCCACTCGACGGCCGTGCGACGCTGTTCCAGCCGTTGCCGGAAGGACTCCAGATCGGTGGATTGGCTGATCTCCCAGGAGAAGGCGCCGAACAGCCGGGCGGCGTCATGGTCATCGATGGCGTGGTAGGCGCTAGCGCCAAAGGGCGTCCGCGGGTTGTAGAACGCCGAAGATCGAAAGAGGTCGATCCCGTCGAGCGTGTAATCGAGGTGGGCCAGGTCCAGGGCGGTGGGGGGCTCTGCCGGGCCTTCGATCCCGGGCGCCGCGGGAGCATCGGTCTGGGTCTGACCGAGGCCGATCCTCGACGGCAGCAGCAGCGACGCCGCGAGCACGAGGGTCAAGGCGAGGCGGGTCATTGGCGGGACGCCGCCTCCACGCCGGAGCGATGATCGGTCCATCCGCCGCTGGCGGCCCACCGCTCGATCACGCCGATCAGATCGCGCTGATTCCTCAGAAAGGTGAACGTGTGATCGGTGTTCGGAATCACCTCGAGCGTCAGTCGGTCGGATCGGGCCGAAAGCGCCGCGCTGCCGGTCAAGCCAAAGGCGTTGGATGGCAAGGGCGTGATCCCCCTCCGAGCAGACGATGAGCACCCGAACGCCGCGATCGATCAGCGATCGGATACGACTCGCATGGACGTCGGCCGCCGAGATCACCTCGCTGGTGGTCCGAGCAAGTGGCGCACCTGCCGGCCGAGCACCTGGCCAGCAAGCGATACTGAATGCGTCCGGTGACCGCTCGCCACCAGCTGCCGGGGCCTGAAGAAGGATCGCCGCCAGTAGTTGCGAGCCCAGTCTTGGTTCAGGACATGTTGGTTCATGGCGCCGCTCACCGTCTGGCCGCCGCCGTTGATGAGCACCACGCCGACCACGCGGTCATCATCGCACGCGGCGCGGAGGGCGACTTCCGCTCCCGAACAGAGTCCCAGCACCGCGAATCGCGGTGTCCCGTGGTTGCTGGCCAGATCGTTCATGACCTCGCGGATCTCGGCGACGGCGCTCTGGTAGTACGGCAGGCCGTCCTGCCGCGGATCGCTGTCGCCGATCCCGCTGTGGTCGATCCTCGCCACCAGGTGGTCGGCGGCGGCGAGGCTTCGGGCGATCTTGACGTACAGCCGGCCCGGTCCCACTCGATGCACGATTCCCGAGTTGGACAGGATGAACGCGGGCACCGACGGAACGACGGCAACGCGTCGGCTCGGTGACGATGCCCACCAGCGGCTGGGTCATGCCCAGCGGTCGAGCGTGGTCGGTCAGGTGACGTTGCGATGCGAACCATGTCTGGATCAGGTTGATGGATCGTCGGGGCATGAACATCTTGTAGGGCTCCGCCAGCCAGATCTTCGGATCCGGGCAGTGCTGCTCCTCGACGCGGACGGCCAGCGCCTGAAGACGGTCGCGGAGATCCCGGTGCGGGACGCCGGCATCCCCCTCCTCGACATTGGCCAGCAGGAGCGCGTGTTCCGCGGGGGCCCGGGTCAGGGCCTGCGGCAGGTCCAGCCGGGCGAGGTCCTCGACCATCGCCTGGCCGAGATCGAATCCGAGTGCCTCGACACCCTCGCCATCCGTCTTCCCGAACGCCGTCTGCGCTGCGCTGACCGGTCGCCTCCTCGTATCCCCGATGGGCGCGATCGAGCTGCTCGAGGAAGTCCGAGCCGCTGACCACCGGCTGCCAGAGCACCATTCGATGCACGCGGCGCCGGCCAGCTCCCGCCACCGCCGCCAGCGTGGCGCCCAGCCGCAAGCCGACCAGATTCAGCTGGCGGACGGCGAAACGCTGCTCGAGGTGGTCCGCCGCCGCATTCACGTCCTCCACCCAGTCCTGCAGCCGCGCATCCGCGCTCTCGCCATCGGAGTCGCCGCTTCCGCGGTAGTCGAATCGCAACACGTGAAAACCGACCTGGGCGAGCTGTCCGGCCAGCATGCGGCACGCGCGGTGGCACCAGATGTATTCGTGCACGGCTGGTTGGCACACCACCACGCCGCTGTCCCGAACCGTGTTCCCCGCCGGCGGATGGTAGCAGCCGAAGATCTTCGCTCCGCCCGATTCGAAGTAGCCCGGCGTCACGCCGCTTCGCAAGGCAGACCGCGAATTCGCGCAGCAGGCGTGGCGGCTCACTCTTCTCTCCTCGCTTCCCGGCGGTCGGCCGGAGTCCCCGTGGCCTCCTCGCCGCCGGAAGTACCCAACGGAACCGCATCACGAGCGGAACGGCGATGGGCGGCACCATGCACACCGGAGACGCTGCCCGCTCCGACGATATCACCGAATTCCACCCATGGGAACCGTGACGACAAGGAGTGAACGAGGATTGTGGCCGGTGGCCACATGGCTGACCTTCCGCCCGAATTCGCTTGCGGGACGGGTGATTGCAGAGGTATGCTGAGGCGTCGTACATGGAAGGGAGACCGTGGAGAATCGGGAGGGAGATTGGCGCCTCCTTCTTCTCCGCACCGAGGGCTAGCTCGGCTTGCGGATCGGACCGCGGGGTGCGGACCTCTGGCCGAGCCCTGGTGATTCTGTCCGCATGGCCTCGGGGATGTGCCGGAGCGGGAGAGGAACGGGACGACTGTAGTGGTCTTCTCAGGGAAGACGAAGTGGAGGTGGGCACACCGTGCGCCGATCAACTGGCGTGACCAGGTGCTCGAACTGGCAAGCGGTCCGGCCGTCGATTACCCGCGCGCGGCCTGTGTGCACGAGTTGGTGGAGGCGCAGGTCGACCGCACGCCGGATGCGACGGCGCTGGTCGACGACCTCGGTCCCGTCACGTACCGGCAGCTCGATGCGAGAGCGAATCGTCTCGCCCACGCGCTGTGCCGGGCCGGGGCCGGCTGCGGGTCGCGGGTAGCGATCTTCCTGCACCGCGGCGCCGCGTGGCCTCAGGCGATGCTCGCGGCGCTCAAGGTGGGCGCGGCCTACGTCCCGCTGGACCCGCGCGAGCCGGCGCCACGACTGCAGTCGATCCTCCAGCAGACCGACCCGGCGGTCATCGTCACCCAGCGTTCATTGGAAGAGGCACTGCCCGCCGGCGAAGCCGATGTGCTCCGCGTCGATGCCGATCGGGATCGGATCGACCGCGAGTCGCCGAGCCGTCCTGCGATCGCCGCCGATGCCGGACACCCGGCGTACGTGATCTTCAACTCCGGTTCCACCGGAGAGCCCGAGGGCGTCGTGATCCGCACCGCCCTGACCAACCACATGTCCTGGATGCAGCGGGTCTTCCCCCTCGCGCCGGCGGACGCGGTGCTCCAGAAGACCCCCGCGACCTTCGACGCGTCGGTGTGGGAGTTCTACGCGCCCTCCTCGCCGGCGCGAGGCTGGTGATGGGCCGGCGCGACACGCACCGCGATCCGGGGGAGATGATCGCGCTGATCCGGCAGCACGAGGTGACGATCCTGCAGCTCGTGCCAACCCTCCTGCAGGTGCTCCTCGAGCACCCCGACCTGGCGACGTGCACGTCGCTCCGTCGGGTCTTCGTCGGCGGCGAGCGGCTCGATCCGGACTTGGCGTCCCGCTTCCACCAGTGTCTGAAGGCAGAGCTGCACAACCTGTACGGGCCGACCGAGGCCACAATCGACGCGACCAGCTGGACGGTGCCCCAAGGCGGCGAGCTGGAGGCGGTTCCCATCGGCCGACCGGTGGACAATGTTCAGATCTACCCGCTGGACGATGACCTAGCCCTGCTTCCCGTCGGAACGCCCGGCGAGCTCTACATCGGCGGCGACTGTCTGGCCCTGGGGTACCTCGGCCAGGCGGAGCTGACGGCGGAGCGGTTCATCCCCAACCCGTTCAGTGACGATCCGGGCCATCGGCTCTATCGCACGGGCGACCTGGGCCGGTTCCGCCCGGACGGCAATCTCGAGTTTCTCGGGCGCGTGGACAACCAGGTGAAGGTGCGCGGCACGTGGATCGAGCCGGGCGAGATCGAAATGGCGCTCCAGCGACATTCGAGCGTGGCTGGGGCGGCGGTGGTGGCGGCGCCCGCGGGGCCCGGCGGGGAACATCGCCTGGTGGCCTTCGTGACCGCTCGCCTGGGGGCGGTGCCGGTCCCGTCCGACCTGATCGACTTCCTTCAACAGCGGCTGCCCGAAGCCATGATCCCCAGCGCCGTCGTCGCCGTCGAGTCGCTTCCACTCACCGCGCATGGCAAGATCGACCGCCGCCGACTTGCCGACGTCGAGCAAGCGCGTCTGCTGCACGCGGGCGATATTTCGGCGCAGGAGTGTCGTGCGAGCTGACGGTGCCGGAACTGGTGAGCGGCGTCGTCGACTCATGCTCGGAGGCGGTCGCGGTGGTGGGCACGGGAGGCGCGCTGACCTACCGGCAGGTGGAGACGCAGTCCAATCAGCTCGCCCACCGCCTCCGGCAGCTGGGCGTTGGGCGGGGAAGCCGGGTGGGCCTGTGCGTCGACCGCTCGCCGGCCATGGTGGTCGGTCTGCTGGGCGTGCAGAAGGCCGGCGCGGCCTACGTGCCGCTGGACCCGGCGCTGCCGGAGCGACGGCTGGAGTACATGATCCAGGACGCCGGACTCTCGGCGGTGGTGACGACCGCCGCGGTGCTGGAGCGGACCCCGGTGCTCGCCGCGCACGTGGACGAGCAGGCGATGCCGCTGATCGACCTGAACGACCCGACGCTGCGCCGGCAGCCGGAGGATCCGCCGGCGTCCACGATCGGCGCGGACGACGTGGCGTACGTGATCTACACCTCCGGCTCGACGGGCCGTCCCAAGGGGGTGGAGGTGCTCCACCGCGGGGTGGTCAACTTCCTGCGTTCGATGGCGCAGGAGCCGGGCCTGAGCCGCTCCGACGTGCTGCTGGCGGTCACGACGCTCTCGTTCGACATCGCGGTGCTGGAGCTGCTGCTTCCGCTGGTGGTGGGCGGTCGGGTGGTGATCGCGAACTCGGCGGCGGCCGCGGATGGACAGTCGCTGCAGCGTCTGTTGGAAGAACACGAGATCACGGTGATGCAGGCGACGCCAGCGACGTGGCAGCTCTTGATCCAGACCGACTGGTCGCCGCCGCGGCCGATCAAGATGCTCTGCGGCGGCGAAGCGTTGCCGCGACCGCTGGCCGATGCGCTGCTGGAGCGCGGTGGTGAGCTGTGGAACATGTACGGTCCGACGGAGACGACGATCTGGTCGGCGACGACCCAGGTGGAGCCGAGCTCAGGCCGGATCTCGATCGGTGGTCCGATCGCGGGGACGCAGCTGTACGTGCTGGATGAGTCCCTGGAGCCGGTACCGGACGGCGCGGTGGGAGAGCTGTGGATCGGCGGGGTGGGGGTGGCCCGGGGTTACCTGAACCGACCGGCGCTCACCGCCGAGCGGTTCATTGCGGATCCGTTCGGGGAGTCGTCGACGGGGGATCGGCTGTACCGCACCGGCGATCGGGTGCGTTACGACAGTGCGGGCCACCTGCAGTTCCTGGGTCGGGTGGACCACCAGGTGAAGCTGCGCGGCTTCCGGATCGAGCTGGGGGAGATCGAGACGGCGCTGCTGGAGCATCCGTCGGTGGAGCAGGCGGCGGTGCTGCTGGAGGGGGATGGTGCAAGCGACGGTCGGCTGGTGGCGTACGTGGTCGGTGGCTCCCAGGTGGCGCCGAAGGAGCTTCGGCGCACCTGGCCCGAACGCTGCCGGAGTACATGATCCCGGGCGTGTACGTGCGACTGGATGCGATGCCGCTGTCGCCGGCGGGGAAGATCGACCGGCGGAAGCTGGCGGCGATCAGCCCCGAGCCGATGCGCGAAGGCAAGACAGTGGCGCCGCGCAGCCCGGTGGAGGCGGCCGTGGCAGCGGTGTTCGCCGAGGTGCTCCGCCATCCGAACGTTGCGCGGAGGACGACTTCTTCGAACTCGGCGGGCACTCGCTCCTGGCGATTCAGCTGGTCTCGCGGATTCGCGACGTGCTCGAGGTCGAGCTGCCGGTCAGCGCGGTCTTTGAGCACCCGACGGTGGCGGCGCTGGGCGCGGTCGTCCAGTCGGCCCTCAAGACCGGGCGCCGATCGTCGGCGTCGCGACCAAGGCCGTACCCGCGCGACCATCTTGCGCTGCCGCTGTCCTCCGGTCAGCAGCGGCTCTGGTTTCTCGACCAGGTGGGGGCCGGGAGCGCGTACAACCTGTTCTGTGGCTGGCGGTTTCACGGCGAACTCGACGGCGCTGCGATGGAGCGGGCGCTGCGTGGCCTCGTCGATCGACACGAAAGCCTGCGTACCGCGATTCCCCGCCGCCGGCGGTACGCCCGTGCAGGTGGTGGACCCACCCGGTGGTTTTGGCCCTCAGCGAGTCGACCGCTCCTCGATGCGGAGCGAGGACGCGCTGCACCAGGCGCAACGGCTGGTCACGGCGGAGATGCAAACGCCGTTCGATCTCGCCGGTGGTCCGGTCTTCCGCGCCACCCTGGTCACACTGGGTCCGGACGAGCACTGGCTGCTGCTCTGTGTACACCACATCGTGAGCGACGCCTGGTCGCTGGAAGTGCTCCGCCGCGACCTGCTCCAGCTCTATGTCGCCGAGCGCGGCGGCGCGCCGGCCTCGCTGTCCGAGGTGCCCGTCCAGTACGGCGATTACACGCTGTGGCAACAGCAGCGCCTCGACAGTGAGGCGATGGAGTTGCAGCTGCAGTACTGGCGAGCGCAGCTGGCCGATCTCTCGTCGCTGGATCTGCCCACCGACTTTCCACGAGCCGCTGAGCCGACCCACGAGGGCGGCTGCGTCGACTTCGTCGTTCCGGACACCCTGCTCGAGCAGCTCCGCGCCCTGAACCGGCGACAAGGGGTGACGATGGCGATGACCATGCAGACGGTCTTCACCGCGTTGCTGCATCGGCACACCGGTCAGGACGACATCGTGATCGGCTCGGCGGTTGCCAATCGCAATCACCACGAGCTGGAGAACCTCATCGGGTTCTTCGTTGACAGCCTCGTCATGCGAACTGATCACGGGGGCAATCCGACGTTCGCCGAGCTCCTGGCGCGTACCCGGCACACGGCGCTGCACGCCTATGACCATCAGGACGTTCCGTTCGAACGGGTCGTGGATGACTTGCAGCCGGACCGGGACCTCAGCCGCAACCCGCTGTTCCAGGTCGTCTTCGTGATGGAGAACGACTCGATTGCGCCGGTCCGGATCGATGCTGACCCGACCGGGCTCGAGATCCGACCCATCGTTCCCGAGTCGGTCACCGCTCGCTTCGATCTGGCCTTGCACGTGCACGAGTCGGCCGAGGAGCTCTCCGGGCGAATCGTGTACGACGCCCGTCTCTTCCGACGCTCCACCGCTGAGGGCCTGGCGGGTTGCTTGGTCAGCCTGCTTGAAAGCGCGGTGGCAGCGCCGAACACGCCGGTGGCTGAACTGCGTCTGATGAGCGACGAGGAGCAGCATCGACTGCTCGTGACGCTAAACGACACGACGGTCGCAATGCCCGGCGAGCGGTGTGTTCACCGCCAGTTCGAAGCCCAGGCCGCCCGGACGCCCGGCCAGGTCGCCCTCGTGTCCGCTGACCGGCAGCTCACCTACGCCGAGCTCGACCGCCGCAGCAACCAGCTGGCGTGCCGGCTGATCGATCTCGGCGTTGACCGTGGAGCCCTCGTCGGTTGCTGCATGCACCGCGGCATCGATCTGGTGACGGCGATCCTCGCGATCCTCAAGGCGGGCGCTGTCTACGTCCCGCTGAGTCCGGACGATCCCGAGGCGCGTCTCGCCCAACTTCTTGACGACGTTCGTCCGCGAATTCTGCTGACCGAGTCACCGCTGCGGTCCCGTCTTCCCCGGGGTCTGGATGATGGGGCTCCCGTGCTGTGCATCGATCGGCAGGACACGGCCATTGACCACTCCGGGACGGAGCCTCCGCGCCGCCGCGTGACCGGCTCCGACCTCGCCTACGTCATACACACCTCGGGCTCGACCGGGCGTCCCAAGGGCGTGATGATCGAGCACCGGGCGCTGACGAACTTCCTCGCCTGGTCGCAGCGGTCATTCCCGCTTGGCCGCGACGATGCCGTCCTGCAGCGGACGCAGAACACGTTCGACGCGTCGATCTGGGAGCTCTTGGCGCCGCTGGTCGCCGGGCGCGGCTCGTCCTGGCCGATCCCGCGGCCCACGGCGATCCGGAGCAGCTGATCGCGACGATGCGGCGGCACGGGGTGACCGCGCTCAAGCTGGTCCCGTCGCTGCTCCGCGTGCTGCTGGACCATCCGGACTTCGCCCGCTGCACGAGCCTCCGCTATGTCTTCTCCGGCGGCGAGGCGCTGCCGGTCAGACTCGCCGAGCGGTTCCGCGAGGTGCTCGGCGCGACCTTGTGCAACCTGTACGGTCCCACGGAAGCCACCGTCGACGTGACGATGCACGAGCCGGGCCGCGAGGTTCCGGGAACGGTGCCCATCGGCCGCCCAATCGACAACGTGCAGTGCTACGTGCTCGACGCTCGCATGGCCCCGATGCCCGCCGGAAGCACCGGCGAGCTGCACGTCGGGGGCCTGGCCCTGGCCCGCGGATACCTCAACGATCCGCTCGCCACTGCGGATCGCTTCGTCCCACACCCGTTCTCCGATCAGCCCGGCGCCCGGCTCTACCGGACCGGCGACCGGGTCCGCCTCCGACCGGACGGCACCATCGAGTTCCTTGGGCGCCTCGACCACCAGGTGAAGCTGCGCGGGTATCGCATCGAGCTGGGTGAGATCGAGGCCGTGCTCTGCGACCATCCGGCGGTGCGAAATGCGGTCGTGCTGGCGCGGGAAGAGCAGCCCGGGCGCGCTCGGCTGATCGGCTACGTCGAGACCGACGGCGGTGCTGCTTTGGTCGATGAGCTGACCGAGCGGCTCAGGGCGAGGCTGCCTCAGTACATGGTGCCGGCGTCGCTCGTGCGGCTCGACCGGATGCCGCTCACCTCCAGCGGGAAGGTGAACCGCCGGGCATTGCCGGCGCCGAGCGATCGTCCGGCTGGCCAGCGTTCGACGCGAGCGCCGCGTCACCGCGTCGAGCGCGTGCTCGCGGACATCTGGGCGCAGGTGCTCGACATCGAATCGATCAGCATCGACGAGAGCTTCTTCTCGCTCGGTGGCGATTCGATCCTCTCGATCCAAGTGGTCTCTCTCGCCCGCGAGGCCGGGCTTCAACTCACGCCGCAGGACCTGTTCAAGCACCAGACGATCGCCGAGCTGGCGGCTGCGGCGCGGGAGGCGACGCCGCGCGTGCCCGCCGAGCGGGGGCCGGTGACCGGGAGTGTGCCGCTTACGGCAATCCAGCGCTCGTTCTTCGCCCGGAAGTGGCGCGATCCGCACCATTACAACCAGGCGGAGATGCTCGTCCTGACCCGTCGCATCGCGGCGGACGTCGTGCAGGCCGCGTTTGCGGCGCTGCTCGAGCATCACGACGCGCTGCGGATGCGGTACCGCTGGAAAGGGACGGGGTGGCAGCAGCACGTCGAACCGCCCTCGGCTGACGTGCCCTTCGACGTGATCCGCCTGGGCCACCTCCACCAGAGCGAACAGCGCCGGGCGATGGCCGCAACGACCGAGGCCGTGCAGGCGGGCTTTGATCTCGAGCGCGGCCCGCTCGTGCAGGTGGTCTACTTCGATCTCGGATCCTCCGAACTGCCTCGACTGTTCATCGCGATCCACCACTTGATCGTCGACGGTGTCTCGTGGCGGATCCTTCTGGAGGATCTCGAGCGTGCGTGCGCGCAGCTCGAAGCCGGCGGGACGGTGGAGCTGCCGCCCAAGACCTGGTCGTTCCGGCAGTGGGCCACCGGTCTGATCGAGCTGGTGTCGAATGGAGGACTCGATGGTGAGCTAGACTACTGGCAACAGGTTGCCGAGCAGGCAAGGGGCGACCTTCCGGTCGACCACGATCTCGGCCCCGACCTTCTCGAGACGAGCGGTTCGGTCACGCTCGAGCTCGACGAGACCCAGACCGGAGCGTTGCTTCGGGATGTCGCTGGGCTCTACAACACCCAGATCAACGATGTGCTGCTGACCGCCCTGGGCCGGGCCATTGTCCGGTGGACCGGCCGTGCCGAGGTGACCATCGAGCTGGAAGGTCACGGCCGGGAGGAACTTCTCCCCGGCGCTGACGTCTCGCGGACGGTTGGTTGGTTCACGTCGGTGTTTCCGGTCGGGCTCCGCATCGATGACCCGTCGGATCTCGGCGCCGCGATCAAGCAGGTCAAGGAGCAGCTGCGGGCGGTTCCCCGGCGCGGCGCCGGCTTCGGGCTGCTGGCCAACCTGCATCCGGATTGCGAGCGCGTGCGTGCGCTGCGGGAGATGAAGCGTCCCGATCTGCGCTTCAACTATCTGGGCCAGCTCGATCAGGTGATGGGCGGTCGGGCCTTATTCACTCGGGCCCCCGAACCCGCCGGTCCGGAGAGCAGCCCGAGGAACGGTCGTGGCGCCCAGCTCGAAGTCGAGGGACAAGTCGTGGGTGGCCGACTGCGGCTCGAGCTGATCTACAGCCGCAATCGTCACCGCGACCAGACCATCCAGCGGCTGGGCGAGCAGATCACTGCCGGCCTCGAGGAGATCATCGCGCATGGCCGTCGACCGGACGCCGGTGGGTACACGCCATCGGACTTCCCGCTCGCGAAGCTCGACCAGTCAGCGCTTGACGATCTCGTCTCCCGGGTCTGCCACGACCAGATGCTCGGGAGGGAGCGCACCGATGACGGGCCTGCGATCCGGAGGCAGCGCATCGAGGCGATCTACCCGATGTCGCCCGTGCAGCAGGGACTGGTCTTTCACAGCCTGCTCGCCCCGGGCGTCTACGCCACGCAGATCAGCTTCCGGTGCCGCGGAGCGCTGGACGAGGCAGCGCTCGAGCGGGCCTGGGAAGAGGTCATCAGTCGCCATGCGGTGCTGCGCACCTTCTTCGTGATGGACGCTGCGACCGAGCCGCTCCAGGTGGTCCTCCACGAGGTCACGGCTCGCTGGCACCGGGAGGACTGGCGCGCATGCGCACCCGTCGAGCAGGAGCGTCGCCTCGAGGCCTACCTCCGCGCCGACCGATTCCGTCCCTTCCTACTCGACCGAGCGCCGCTCATGCGGCTGACGCTCCTCCGCCTCGGCGACACGACGCACGAGCTGGTGTGGACGCGCCACCATGCCCTGACCGACGGGTGGTCGATCCCGATCCTCATCGACGAGGTGTTCAGGTGCTACGAGTCGTACTGCGATCGCCAAGACCCCGCGCTCGAGCCGACCATGCGGTACGAGCGATTCATCGAGTGGCTCGGCGAACAGGATCACGCCGCGGCGGAGCGATACTGGACGAGCGCGCTGGCCGGCATGGAAGGTCCAACGGGACTCCCCTTCGACGAGCCGTCTCCCGAGACCGACGTGTCGGCGGACGGCGCCGAGCCTGAGGCCTTGCCTCAGCGGGTTCAGATCACCCTGTCCGGTGCGGCAACGGCCGCGTTGCAGCAGCTGGCCCGCGATGAACAGCTCACGCTCAACACGATCGTCCACGGCGCGTGGGCGTTGCTCCTCAGCCGGTACAGCGGCGAGCGCGACGTCGTGTACGGCGCGACCCAGGCCGGGCGGTCCGCGACCCTGCCCGGTATCGAGTCGATGGTGGGTCTGTTCATGAACACGCTGCCCGCTCGGGTTCACGTTGATCCAAGTGTACAGATGATCCCGTGGATGAAGCGACTCCAGGCGCAGCAGGCTGAGGCGAGGAGCTACGACTACGCGTCCCTGGTGGACGTGCATCGATGGGCGGATCTCGCCCCAGGACAGCCGCTGTTCCAGACGATCCTGGTGTTCGAGAACTACCCGTGGCGGAGCCCTGAACCTGCAGGGGAACGCGGTCGAGCCGGGCGCGGTCTCGACCTTCAGCTGCGGGAGTGGTTCTGCGAGACCAACTACCCGCTCACGGTGGTGGTCAAGCCGGGGCCAACGCTCGACGTGGAGCTGTTCACCGATGGCCAGTCACTCTCCCGAGAGAGCGTGGAGCGATTGGCCGGTCACTATGTTCATGTGCTCGAGGCGATCGCAGCGGATGCGGATCGGCCGCTGCGCGCGATCGAGTTGGTCTGCCGCGAAGAGCGACGACGGCTGCTGGAGCGATGGTCCGGCGCGCGACGGTCTTTCCGCGCGACCGCTGCGTGCACGAGCTGTTCTCGGAGCAGGTGGCGCGCACGCCGGACGCAACGGCAGTCGTCTTTGACGATTGTCAGCTGAGCTACGCGGAGCTGAACGAGCGGGCGAACCAACTGGCGCACCACCTTCGGTCGATCGGCGTTGGGCACGAGTCGCGGGTGGCGATCTGCGCGGAACGCTCGGTGGAGCTGGTGGTGGGGATCCTGGGCATCCTGAAGGCGGGTGCGGCGTACGTTCCGCTGGACCCCGAGGCGCCTCGTCAACGGCTGGACTTCATGGTGGCCGATACCGGAGCCCGTGTTCTGCTGACCCAGGGGAGCCTGCTCGGCATTCTGTCCGACTTCGAGGGCCAGGTCGTCCGCCTGGACGCGGACTGGCCGACCATCGCCGAACAACCTGGTGGTCCTCCGCAGGTGGACGCCACGGCGAGGAGCCTGGCCTACGTGATGTACACCTCGGGCTCGACGGGCACGCCGAAGGGTGTGTGCGTGGAGCACCGGAATGTGGTGCGGTTGGTTCGGAACACGAACTTCGCGCACCTCGGGCCGCAGGAGGTCGTTCTGCAGTTCGCGCCGGTCTCCTTTGACGCTTCGACGCTGGAGCTCTGGGGCAGCCTCCTGAACGGGGCGAAGCTGGTCATCTTCCCGCCGCATGTGCCGACGCTGGAGGAGCTAGGTCAGTTCATTGAGAGCCGCGGGATCACCACGCTGTGGCTGACGGCGGCGCTGTTCAACCAGCTGGTGGACGATCACCTCGAATCGCTGGCCGGCGTGCGCCAGCTTCTGGCAGGGGGTGAGTCGCTCTCGGTCTCTCACGTGCGCCGGTTCCTGGAGACGCTCGATGACCAGCGGCGGCTGATCAACGGGTACGGTCCGACGGAGAATACGACGTTTACCTGCTGTCACCCGATGCAGCGGGACGAGAAGCTCGGCCGTTCGGTCCCAATCGGTCGACCCATCGCCAACACGAGCGTGTACATCCTTGATCGCGCGCTGGAGCCGGTTCCGGTCGGCGTGCCGGGCGAGCTGTATGCGGGTGGAGACGGCGTGGCCCGGTGCTACCTGAACGATGCGGCGCTCACGGCGGAGCGATTCGTGCCGGATCCGTTCTGCGGTGTTGGCGGCTCGAGGATGTATCGAACCGGCGACCTGGCGCGGTGGCGGGCGGACGGAGCGATCGAGTTCCTGGGCCGCCGCGATCACCAGGTGAAGATCCGCGGCTACCGCATCGAACCGGGCGAGATCGAGGCGGCGCTGGTGGACGGGGAGCTCGTGCGCTGCGCGGTGGTCGTGTGCCGGGAGGAAGAGCCGGGCGAGAAGCGTCTCGTGGCGTACGTCGTGAGCGCGGATAGAAGCACCGCCGAGTCGATCCGCTCGCGCCTGCGCGAACGTTTGCCGGAGTACATGATCCCCGCGTCGATCGTGTTCCTCGAATCACTGCCGCTGAACCGCAACGGCAAGGTGGACCGCCGGGCGCTGCCGGAGCCGGATGACCGGTCCGGAGCCGCCGTGGCATACGCGCCGCCTCGGACCGCAACCGAGCAGGCTCTGGCAACGATCTGGGCCGAGGTGCTGCAGGTCGAGCGGGTTGGGGTTCGCGATGACTTCTTCTACGACCTCGGCGGTCATTCCCTGGTGGCGACACGGGTCGTCAGTCGGGTGCGGCAGCAGATGGAGGTGGAGCTGACGTTGAAATCGCTCTTCGACCAGCCAACGGTCGCCGAGTTGGCGACGGTTGTCGACGCGCTGCGTTCCACCAGGCAACCGAATGGTCCGGCGCCGACCGGCGAGCGAGAGGAGATCCGAATCTAGACGCTCCAGCCAGAAACGGCACGAGTTGCGGAAGAGAACCATGAGTAGCCCACCTTCAGGACATCCCAGCGGGCGCACCGCCGGCGCGGCGGGCGCCGAGCTTTCCGCGTCGGAGCGGCGGGAACTGCTCGCACGACTGCTCCGGGAGCGACGACCTCGCTCCCGCGTGCACCCGGTATCCTTCGCGCAATTCCGTCTCTGGTTTCTGTGCGAGCTGGTCCCAGATAGCTGGTTCTACAACTCGGCGGTCTACCTCCAGCTTGAGGGCCCGCTCGATCGAAACGCCTTGCAGCGCAGCCTCGACGAGATCGTCAGGCGCCACGAGTCGTTGTGCACGTCTTTCCGGTTGGACCCCGATCGCGGCGAGCCGGTGCAGGTGATCGAGGAGCACCGGCCGGTTGCCATTGACGTGCTGGACCTCCAGGAGGTGGCACCGGAGCGGCAGGAGGAGGAGGCGAAGGCAAGGGCCGCCGACTTCATCCGGGCACCCTTCGATCTGACCCAGTGCCCGCTGTATCGGGTTCGTCTCACTCGCCTCTCCGATGGACGGCACATGCTGCTCCTGGTCTTTCATCACGCCGTCTTCGACGGTTGGTCCAACGAGGTCCTGCGCCGAGAGTTCGCGGTGTTGTACGACGCCTACGCGGATGGCCACGAGTCGCCGCTCGCGCCGTTACCCATCCAGTACGCCGACTTCGCCGAGTGGCAACGCCGTCACCTGCGGGGAGAGACGCTCGATCGTCACCTTGGTTACTGGCGTGAGCGATTGAACGCGCTGCCGACCCTCGAGCTGCCGACCGATCACCCGCGACCGGCGTTACCCAGCTTCCAGGGGGCGCGAGAGCACGTCACGCTTCCCGTGTCGTTCGCCGAGGCGCTCGAGGCGCTAGGGCGGAGCCACGGCGCGACGCTGTACGCCACGACGCTCTCCGCGGTGGCGATCCTGCTTCAGCGCTACGGTGGGAAGGACGACATCGTCATCGGCACGCCGATCGCCAACCGGAACCGACCGGAACTCGAGGAGCTCATCGGGTTCTTCGTCAACAGTCTCGTGTTGCGTTTCGATCTGTCGGGTGACCCGTCCTTCCGAACCCTCCTGACGCAGGTCCGCAACGTCTCCCTCGAGGCGTTCGAGCACCAGGATCTGCCGTTCGAGAAGCTCGTGGATGAGATAGACCCGCGGCGCGACATCAGCCGCAACCCGCTCTTTCAAGTCACGTTCGATCTGCGGTCGGCCTCCGCACCTCTGCCTTCACCTGAGCTCGCTGGCTTGGAGGTGAAGGGCGAGCAGATTGAGTCGCACATCGCCCGCTTTGATCTGGAATTCAGTGCAATCCGGAACTGGGAGGAGTTCCGAATCCAGGTCAACTACAGCACTGATCTCTTCGAGGCGACCACGATCCGGCGGATGTTGCGCCATCTCGAGATGCTGCTGCGCGGCGCCCTTGCCGATCCTGATCAGCCAATCTCTCGGCTGCCTTTGCTGAACGACGCGGAGCGCGATGCGGTCCTTGAGCTGTCCCGCGGCCCGACGGTTGCTCGCCCGCGCGACGACTGCATGCACACGCTGGTGGAAGCACAAGCGCAGCGGACGCCCGACAGGGTGGCGTTGATCTGCGACTCGGAACAGCTGACGTACGGAGCGCTGAACGCGCGAGCCAACCAGATCGCGCATACGCTGTGCGAGCGCGGCGTCGGTCCGGAGTCGATGGTGGGGATCTGCCTTGAGCGGAACCTCGATTTGGTGGCTGGGATCCTCGGGATCCTGAAGGCGGGCGGCGCCTATGTGCCGCTCGATCCCGCCTATCCACAGGATCGTCTGGAGTTCATCGTGCGCGACTCCGGGGCGCAGTGGCTGGTGACGCAGGCGGACCTGCTCGAGAAGCTCCCAGCGCACGACGCCGACGTGATCTGTCTTGATCGAGACCGGCCGAGCATCAGCGCCGCACCGTCGAGAAATCCGGAGCGGCCCGTGTGGCCGAGCAACTTGGCGTATCTCATCTACACGTCGGGATCGACGGGTCGGCCGAAGGGCGTGGCGATCGCCCACGCCAGCGCCGCCAACCTGCTCTACTGGGTGCGAGACGTCTTCGACGACGAGGAACTGCGGGCGGTGTTGGCGTCAACGTCGATCTGCTTCGACCTCTCGATCTTCGAACTCTTCGGTCCGTTGAGTTGGGGCGGAACGGTGATCCTGGCAGAAAACGCATTGGCGCTTCCGGAGCTGGCGTGCAAGGATCAGGTCAGGCTGATCAACACCGTTCCGTCGGCGGTCGCAGCATTGCTGCGGCAGCGGGCGCTTCCGTCGTCGGTGCAGACGGTGAACCTGGCGGGTGAGCCGCTGCGACGGGAGCTGGTCGACAAGGTCTACGCATCGGGGGTGAAGCGCGTCTTCGATCTGTACGGTCCATCGGAGACGACGACCTACTCGACGGGCGTGCTGCGGGAGCGGAACGGGGCGGAGACGATCGGTCGGCCGCTTGCCAACGAGCAGGTGTACATTGTCGATCGAGCGATCGAGCCCGTGCCGCCGGGCGTTGCGGGCGAGCTGTACATCGGTGGAGCGGGCGTGGCGCGCGGCTACTTCGCGCGACCGGAGCTCACGGCGGAACGATTCGTGCCCGATCCGTTCGGGCAAGTCCCGGGGGCGCGTCTCTACCGCACCGGCGATCTTGCTCGGTATCAGTCGGACGGGAGCATCAAGCTGCTCGGTCGCCTGGATCATCAGGTCAAGCTTCGGGGATACCGGATCGAACTGGGCGAAATCGAGACGAAGCTCGCGGCGCTCGACTGGATCCGCGAGGCGGTGGTCACCTTCCGGGAGAGCGAGAACGAAGACGGGCGTCTGGTGGCGTACCTCGTCGCGGAGGAGTCCGCGATGGCAGGGCAGGAACGCCAGCACGTCGATCAATGGCAGGCGTTGTGGGGCGAGGTGTACACCGGGATGGACGCCGCGCAGGACCCGACGTTCAACACGCACGGCTGGAACAGCAGCTACACCGGTGAGCCCATACCGGCGGAGCAGATGCGGGAGTGGGTGGAACGAACGGTCGAGCGGATCCAGCTCGATCGGCCGCGACGCGTTTTGGAGATTGGCTGCGGAACGGGGCTGCTGCTCTTCCGCGTCGCCCCGGAGTGCGAGTCGTACGTGGGCACCGACCTGTCGTCCCGGTCGTTGGACTACGTCAAGGGATACCTCGAGGACCAGGGCTTGGCCTCGTCGGTGTCCTTGGAGGCTCGGCTGGCGGATGACTTCCATGGGCTGGAAGAGCAGTCCTTCGACACGGTGATCCTCAACTCGGTGATCCAGTACTTCCCGAGCGTCGAGTACCTGCTCGGCGTGTTGGAGAAGGCTGTCCGATCGACACGTGACGGCGGCGTCGTGTTCGTGGGAGACGTGAGGAGTCTGCCGCTGCTGGAGGTGTTCCACGCTTCGGTGCAGCTGCACCAGGCGCCGGCAGAGACGACCGCGTCGGAGCTCGCGAACCGCGCGGGAGCGGATGGGCCAGGAGGAGGAGCTCGTCGTCGATCCGGCGCTCTTCCTGGCGCTGGCTCAGCAATCCGATCGCATCGGGCGGGTGGAGATCCTTCCCAAACGCGGCGACGCCTCCAACGAGCTGACGAAGTTCCGGTACGACGTGCGTCTCCACATCGGGGAGAAGACGAGTGCGGACGAGGATCTCGGCTGGTTGAATTGGGAGGAGCGAGGTCTGACCCTCGACGCCATTGGCACCATGCTTCGCGAGCATGCCCCGCCGATGCTCGCGTTGCGGGGCATTCCCAACGCAAGAACGCAGGGCGATGTGCTGGGTGCGCAGCTCATTCGAGCGCGGGGGGAGCGTCTGGCCTCTTCGCTTCGATCCGAGGTGGCCCAGGCCGCTCACGGGGCGGTCGACCCGGAGGCGATCCAGCGGCTGGGCGAGGAGTTGGAGTATACGGTGACCTTGAGCTGGGCCGAGACGGACGCGGAGGGCCGCTTCGATGCGCTGCTGGTCGGTGCGCCGATCGCTGCCGGCGAGATCGTTATTCCCACGCCCAGCGTGCGCGAGCGAGCCTGGGATGCCTACGCGAACCTCCCGGTGGCGGCCAAGATGACGCGTCAGTTGACGCCGCGCGTGCGAGAGCACCTCGAATCGAGCTTGCCGGCGTACATGGTTCCCTCTGCGTTCGTCGTGCTGAACGCGCTTCCGTTGACGCCGAATGGAAAGATCGATCGAGCCGCGCTGCCGGCGCCGGATCGATCCCTCTCCCTCTCTCGCGGGGCCTACGTCGCGCCGCGCACGGTGATCGAGCGGCAGCTGGTGACCATTTGGTCCGAGGTTCTGGGTCTCAACCGGATCGGCGTCCGCGAGAACTTCTTTGAGCTGGGTGGTGACTCCATCCTCTCGATCCAGGTCGTCTCGCGAGCGCGCGACGCCGGCGTGCAGATTTCGCCCCAGCTCATGTTCAAGCACCAGACGATCGAGGAGCTGGCCGCGGTAGCGGCATCCGCGGAATCGGCAGCCCTTCCGGCGGAGCAGGGGACGGTCACCGGCGCAGTCCCATTGACGCCGGTGCAGCGTGCCTTCTTCGAATGGGAGTGGCCGGAGCCGCACCATTACAACCAGTCGGTGCTGCTGGAGCTCTCTCGCCCGCTGGATCCGGAGGTGCTCCGCGCGGCATGGACGTCGCTCCTTGCGCACCACGATGGTCTGCGGATGCGGTACCGGCGCGACGGCGCTGAATGGCGACAGGAGATCTCGGCACCATCGGACGGCGTGGCCTTCGAAGTCGTCCAGCTCGACGGGCTCGGCCCCGACGAGGTGCAGCGCCGCGTCGAGCACTCGGCCGCGACCGCGCAGTCGAGTCTGGATCTGCAGAACGGTCCGCTCGTCCGAGTCGTCTTCTTCGACCGCGGACCCTCGGCTCCGCCGTGGATGCTGGCGGTGATTCACCACCTCGTCGTGGACGGCGTCTCGTGGCGCATCTTGCTCGAAGATCTCCAGCGCGCGCTGCGCAGCTCGAAGCGTGTCAGCCGCTGACCTTCCCCCCGAAGACCTCGTCATTCCGTCACTGGGCCCTCGGACTCCAGCGGGCCGTGGCGGCGGGCGACTTCGACGAGGAGTTGGAGTTCTGGACAGACGTCGCGCGGCGCTGCGATGCCCTCGTGCCGCGCGATCACGACCTGGGGCCCAACCTGGTCGAAGCGGCCGAGACCGTCTCCTGCGTGTTCGACGAGCACCAGACCCGGGCGATCCTCCAGGACGTGCCCCACGTCTACAACACGCAGATCAACGACGTCCTGTTGGCCGCACTGGCCCGCTCGTTGAGCGAGTGGACGGGTCGCAACAGCGTCGTCGTCGAACTGGAAGGGCACGGCCGTGAGGACGTCGTCGCCGGCGCCGATCTCTCGCGCACCGTCGGCTGGTTCACGTCCTTCTTCCCCGTTCGCGTCGATCTCGATGGCGCGGGCGAGCCCGGCGCGATGCTGAGGACGGTCAAGGAGCAGCTGCGCGCCGTCCCGCGGCGCGGAATCGGCTTCGGCTTGCTCGCCCACCTGCATCCTCGCGCGGCGGCGGTGCGCGAGTTGCATCAGATGGAGGCTCCGGAGATCAGCTTCAATTACCTCGGGCAGTTCGACCAGGTGGTGGGCGGAGGCGGGCTGTTCCGTCCCGCGCCACTGCGCTCGGGTCCGGCCCGCAGCCCGCGCAACGGGCGCCCGCGCTGCTGGAGATCAACGCGCGCGTCATCGGGGGGCGTCTTCAGGCAGAATGGGGGTACTCCCGCAATCACCATCGCCGCGAGACCATTGATCGCATCGCGGCGCGGTTCACCTCGGCACTGCTCGAGATCACGGAGCATTGCGGGAGCGCTGAGTCCAGTCGTTACACGCCCTCGGACTTCCCGATGGCGGGGCTCGATCAATCGGCACTCGACCGGCTCGTCGCGCGGGTCAGAGGGGACACCCAATGACCGGCAGCACCACCACCCAGCCGGCGGCGAAGCCGCAGATCGAGGCGATCTACCCGCTTTCGCCGATGCAGCAGGGCCTCGTTTTTCACAGCCTGCTGGCCCCTGAGTCGGGCGTGTACACGTCGCAGATCGCGTTCCGTCTGCGGGGTGACCTCGACGTCGGGGCCTTCCAGCACGCTTGGCGCGAAGTTGCGCGCCGGCACGCCGTGCTCCGCACCCTCTTTGCGATGGACGAGGGGAGCGAGCCGCTTCAGATCGTGCTGAAGGACGTGGCGTTGCCGTGGCACAACGAGGATTGGCGAGGCGTTGCCCCCGACGAGCAGGAGCGGCGGCTCGCGACCTACTTGCGCGAGGATCGCGAGCGTGGGTTCTCGCTCGAGTCTCCTCCGCTCATGAGGCTGGCCCTGGTGCGTCTTGCCGATGGCCTCCACGAATTCATCTGGACGATCCACCACGCGCTCATCGACGGCTGGTCCACGCCCCTGGTGGTCGGGGAGGTGCTCGAACTCTACACGTCATGTTGCGCGAGTCGGGCAGCGACGTTGGCCCCGGCGCATCCGTACGGCAGCTTCATCGAGTGGATGCGCCGTCAGGACTCCGCGGCAGCACGAGACTACTGGCAGCGCACGCTGGAGGGCGTCGACGGGCCAACGGCGCTCCCGTTTGACCGGTGCTCTGCGCCCGAAGAGGTCTTGTCCTGCGAAACTCGCCTCTCGAAGGATGCGACCGCTGCGCTCGAGGCGATCACCCGCCAGCATCGCGTGACCATGGGCACCATCATCCACGGCGCGTGGGCGCTGTTGCTGAGCCGGTACTGCGGCACGGACGATGTCGTCTACGGAGCCACGCAATCCGGGCGGCCGGCGACGCTGCCGGGCGTCGAATCGATGGTGGGCCTGTTCATCAACACGTTGCCCTCGCGCGTGCGGGTGGACGCCGACGCGGAGCTCATCCCGTGGCTCCAGCGGTTGCAGGTCGACCAAGTGGAGTCCCGCGCTTTCGACTACGCGTCCCTTGCCGACGTGCAGCGCTGGTCTCAGCTGCCCCCGGGCGAAGCGCTCTTCGACACGCTCATCGTGTTCGAGAACTACCCCTGGCCGCGCCGGGCCGGCGGGGAAGACGCTCAATCCGCCCTGTCCATCGAGCGCACGCAAGCAAGCTACTCAACGAACTACGCGGTCACGATGCTGGCCAAGCCCGGTGAGCAGCTGGGCATTCAGTTCCTGACCGACGGGCGCACGGTGGGGCGCAAGGTAGCGCAGCGGATGATCGATCACTACCTGCGGATCCTGGAGACGATCGCGGCCAATCCACGGCGCCGTCTGCGCGAGATCGACCTGCTGGACGAGGCGGAGCGCCGAGCGCTGCTCACCGACTG
This sequence comes from uncultured Planctomycetota bacterium, assembly GCA_963697235.1. Lineage (GTDB taxonomy): Bacteria > Planctomycetota > Phycisphaerae > Phycisphaerales > SM1A02 > CAVONJ01. The sequence goes on along the minus strand of CAVONJ010000006.1, from coordinate 227,040 downwards.
GGCGGGGGAGACGAGCGACACGCCGCACGAGGCGACGATCCCCGAGCTCTTCGAGGCCCAGGCGGCTCGAACGCCGGGCGCGGTTGCCGTCTCGTTCGGCGAGCGGCAGCTCAGCTACGGCGAACTGAACGCGCGGGCCAATCAGCTGGCCCGTCACCTCCGCACACTGGGTGTCGGACGCGCGACGATGGTCGGGGTCTGCCTCGAACGCTCGCTCGAGATGGTCGTGGGACTGCTGGGCGTCCTGAAGGCGGGCGGCACCTACGTCCCGCTCGATCCGTCCTACCCGGGACGGCGTCTGGATCTCATGGTGCAGGACACGGCGCCGCCGGTGCTCCTGACCAATGTGCCGCTGGTGGCGAAACTGCCCGACTACCAGGGGACCGTGGTTCGGCTCGATGACGATGGACCGGCCATTCCGAAGTCGCCGGACGGCAATCTCGAACCGCTCACGAGCTCGGACGATCTGGCCTACGTCATGTACACCTCGGGCTCCACCGGATCCCCCAAGGGCGTGTGCGTGCCGCACCGGGGCGTCGTTCGACTGGTCAGGAGCACGAACTATGTCGACCTTGGCCGCGATGAGGTGCTTCTGCAGTTCGCGCCGATCTCGTTCGACGCGTCGACTCTCGAGATCTGGGCGCGCTGCTCAATGGCGCGCGGCTCGTGGTCATGCCGCCGACCATTCCCACGCTCGAGGAGCTCGGCCTCGCGATCGAAGCGCACGGGATCACCACGCTGTGGCTGACGGCGGCGATGTTTCATCAGATGGTCGACGGCCAGCTGCCTCGGCTCGTGCAGGTGCGCCAGCTCCTGGCGGGCGGCGAGACGCTCTCGCCATCTCATGTCGAGCGTGCGCTCGCGGCGATGAGCTCTGACCAGCGGTTGATCAACGGGTACGGTCCGACTGAGAACACGACGTTCACCTGCTGCCATGTGATGAGCGCCGGCACCGAGATCGACGGATCGGTCCCGATCGGTGAACCGGTCGCGGCCACGCGGGTGTACATCCTCGATGCGCGCCTAGAGCCGGTTCCGATCGGAGTACCAGGCGAGCTCTACACCGGCGGCGACGGCGTGGCGCGGGGTTACCTCAACGACCCCGCCCTCACCGCCCAGAAGTTCCTGCCCGATCCGTTCCGCGCACAGCAGCGGGCGGGGGGCGGCCGGATGTACCGCAGCGGCGACCTGGCGCGATGGACGGCCGGCGGCGTCATCGAGTTCCTCGGTCGCCGCGACCACCAGGTCAAGCTGCGCGGCTTCCGCATCGAGTTGGGCGAGATCGAGTCGGCGCTCCTGGCCTGTGACGAGATCAAATCGGCGGTGGTGCTGTGCCGGGAGGACACGCCGGGCGACAAGCGGCTGGTGGCGTACATCGTGGCTGCTGACGGTGCGCTCTCGGTTGACGACGTGCGCCGTCAGCTCCTGGAGACGGTGCCTCAGCACATGGTGCCCTCGGCGTTCGTGGTCTTGGACAGCCTGCCCCTCAGCGCCAACGGCAAGGTGGAACGCCGGGCGCTGCCGATGCCGGAGTCGGCAGCCCCGAGCGCGCGCCCGTGGTTCCGTCGACGCCGACCGAGCACGCCCTGGCCGCCATCTGGTCGGACACCTTGCGGCTCCAGCACGTCTCGGTGCGCGAGAATTTCTTCGAGCTCGGCGGTCACTCGCTGATCGCGATGCGGGTGGCCAGCCGGATCCGCGAGGATCTTGGGGTCGAGCTGCCGCTCAAGTGCCTCTTCGATCACCCGACGATCGCCGAGCTCGCGGCGACAATCGAGACCCTGCAGGCGACCAGGATGCCGGCGCCGTCGCCAGGCGGCGACCGGGAGGAGATCGAGCTATGAGCGCGCTCGAACTCATCTCCCGCCTGCGCGAACTGGGCGTCCAGGTGACGGCCGACGGCGATCGTCTGCGGGTCAACGCCGCCCGCGGTGTGCTGACCGACGAATTGCTGGGGATGCTCTCGCAGCACAAGCAGGAGCTGCTCGAGTTGCTCAAGGTGCACGGCCCCCAGAACGGCGAGACGGCCATGCGCCGGGTCTCGCGGTCGGGCCCGATTCCCCTCTCCTTCGCGCAGGAGCGTCTCTGGTTCCTGGACCAGCTCTCGCCGGGCGAGGTGTCCTACAACGTTCCGCATCCCCTTCGCCTTACGGGACCGCTGGACGTCACGGCGCTGCGCCGGGCGCTCGGCGCGATCCTCGATCGTCACGAGGCGCTGCGAACGTGCTTCCCGTCGGTTGACGGCGAACCACGGCAGGTGGTTCTCGACCGCATCGACATGCCGCTGGAGGTCGAGCGTCTGGACGGCACGCCCGAAGAGCGGGAGGAGCTGGCCCGTGAGCGGGCGACGGCGGACACCCGAACGCCCTTCGATCTCTCTCGCGGGCCGCTCATTCGCGCCCGGCTTCTCCAGCTGGCCGAGCAGGACCACGTCCTGCTGTTGACGCTGCATCACATCGCCACCGACGGCTGGTCGATGAACGTGCTGCATCGCGAGCTGGCGGCGCTCTACCGCGCGTTCAAGGACGGGCAGCCGTCACCGCTGGCGCCGCTGAACGTGCAGTACGCCGACTACGCCGCCTGGCAGCGCCGCCACTTGGATGGACCAGCGCTCGAGCATCACCTCTCGTGGTGGAAGGGCATGCTGGCCGGTGCGCAGACGCTCGATCTTCCCACCGACCGGCCTCGGCCCGCGGTGCAGAGCCTGGCCGGCGGGCGCTACCGCTCGGTCGTGCCGAGTTCGGTGCTGCTGAACCTCAAGAAGCTCGCCCGTGAGGAGCATGCCAGCCTGTTCATGGTGACTCTGGCCGCCTTCCAGACGCTGCTCCACCGGTATTCGGGGCAGCATGACATCGTGGTTGGGACACCGGTGGCCAATCGGGACCGCCCCGAGGTCGAAGGCTTGATCGGCTTCTTCTCCAACTCGCTCGTGCTCCGCGGCGATCTGTCCGGCGCCCGACCTTCCGCTCGCTGCTCCGGCAGATGCGGAACACGGCGCTCGAGGCCTACGCCCACCAGATGCTTCCGTTCGAGATGCTGGTCAACGCGCTGCAGCCGCAGCGCGATCTGAGCCGCAACCCGATCTTCCAGGTCTTCTTCGCGCAGCTCAACATCGACCCGACGCACTGCGAACCCGAGCCGTCGACTGGGCAGTCGCTGCATCTCGACGGTCTGCGCACGAGCCCCTTCCAGCATGCCATGACGACGACCCACTTCGATCTCGAGCTGGACGTGGCTGACTCGCCGGCGGGGCTGGTCACCGGCTTCCTCTACAGCCGAGACCTCTTCGACGACCTGACGGTCGAGCGGTTCGCGCGGCACTATCACACGCTCCTGGAAGCGATCGGAAAAGCGCCGGATCAGGGCATCGATGAGTTGCCGATCATGGATCCGCTCGAACGGGCGGAATTGCTCCACCGCAGCCGATCCGCCGCCGCCCCGGATTCTCATGGCACGAGCGATCTCACCGTACCCGAGCTGCTTGGCGGCGTCGTCGACTCATGCTCGGAGGCGGTCGCGGTGGTGGGCACGGGAGGCGCGCTGACCTACCGGCAGGTGGAGACGCAGTCCAATCAGCTCGCCCACCGCCTGCGGCAGCTGGGCGTGGGGCGGGGAAGCCGGGTGGGCCTGTGCGTCGACCGCTCGCCGGCCATGGTGGTCGGTCTGCTGGGCGTGCAGAAGGCCGGCGCGGCCTACGTGCCGCTGGACCCGGCGCTGCCGGAGCGACGGCTGGAGTACATGATCCAGGACGCCGGACTCTCGGCGGTGGTGACGACCGCCGCGGTGCTGGAGCGGACCCCGGTGCTCGCCGCGCACGTGGACGAGCAGGCGATGCCGCTGATCGACCTGAACGACCCGACGCTGCGCCGGCAGCCGGAGGATCCGCCGGCGTCCAGGATCGGCGCGGACGACGTGGCGTACGTGATCTACACCTCCGGCTCGACGGGCCGTCCCAAGGGGGTGGAGGTGCTCCACCGCGGGGTGGTCAACTTCCTGCAGTCGATGGCGCAGGAGCCGGGCCTGCGCGGCGACGATGTGCTGCTGGCGGTCACGACGCTCTCGTTCGACATCGCGGTGCTGGAGCTGCTGCTTCCGCTGGTGGTGGGCGGTCGGGTGGTGATCGCGAACTCGGCGGCGGCCGCGGATGGACAGTCGCTGCAGCGTCTGTTGGAAGAACACGAGATCACGGTGATGCAGGCGACGCCAGCGACGTGGCAGCTCTTGATCCAGACCGACTGGTCGCCGCCGCGGCCGATCAAGATGCTCTGCGGCGGCGAAGCGTTGCCGCGACCGCTGGCCGATGCGCTGCTGGAGCGCGGTGGTGAGCTGTGGAACATGTACGGTCCGACGGAGACGACGATCTGGTCGGCGACGACCCAGGTGGAGCCGAGCTCAGGCCGGATCTCGATCGGTGGTCCGATCGCGGGGACGCAGCTGTACGTGCTGGATGAGTCCCTGGAGCCGGTACCGGACGGCGCGGTGGGAGAGCTGTGGATCGGCGGGGTGGGGGTGGCCCGGGGTTACCTGAACCGACCGGCGCTCACCGCCGAGCGGTTCATTGCGGATCCGTTCGGGGAGTCGTCGACGGGGGATCGGCTGTACCGCACCGGCGATCGGGTGCGTTACGACAGTGCGGGCCACCTGCAGTTCCTGGGTCGGGTGGACCACCAGGTGAAGCTGCGCGGCTTCCGGATCGAGCTGGGGGAGATCGAGACGGCGCTGCTGGAGCATCCGTCGGTGGAGCAGGCGGCGGTGCTGCTGGAGGGGGATGGTGCAAGCGACGGTCGGCTGGTGGCGTACGTGGTCGGTGGCTCCCAGGTGGCGCCGAAGGAGCTTCGCGCGCACCTGGCCCGAACGCTGCCGGAGTACATGATCCCGGGCGTGTACGTGCGACTGGATGCGATGCCGCTGTCGCCGGCGGGGAAGATCGACCGGCGGAAGCTGGCGGCGATCAGCCCCGAGCCGATGCGCGAAGGCAAGACAGTGGCGCCGCGCAGCCCGGTGGAGGCGGCCGTGGCAGCGGTGTTCGCCGAGGTGCTCCGCCATCCGAACGTTGGCGCGGAGGACGACTTCTTCGAACTCGGCGGGCACTCGCTCCTGGCGACCCGTCTCGTGTCGCGACTCCGAACGCGGTTCGAGGTCGAGCTGCCGCTCAGCGCGGTGTTCGAATCCTCGACGGTGGCCGGGCTGGCCGAGCGGATCGAGGTGGCGCGTGCGGTCGAGGGCGCCGTGTTGCCGTTGCCTGCGGTGGAGCCGGTGTCCCGCGACCAGCGGCTGCCGCTCTCGTTCGCGCAGCGCCGGCTCTGGTTCCTCGATCAGCTCGGAGCAGGGGCGGCGTACAACATCGTGCTCTCGCTGCGGTACCGGGATCGCCTTGACGAGCGACTACTCCATCGATCGCTCCATGACCTCGCCGGCCATCACGAGATCCTGCGGACGTCATTCCCCGATGAAGGTGGGCATCCCCACCAGCGGATCGCGTCGACCCCGGAAGTTCCGCTGCAGGTCGTGAACCTCGCGCACGCGGCGCCGGAGGAGGCCGAAGCGGAGACCAATCGCCTGGTGGGCGAGGACCTCCAGCGCCCCTTCGATCTCGCCCGCGGCCCGCTGCTGCGCGCGATGCTGGTCCGCATGGAGGGCGGCGATGCTCTCATCGTGACCATCCACCACATCATCTGCGATGGCTTGTCCCTGCAACTGCTGGGCCGGGAGATCGCCGAGCGCTACCGGGCACTGCGCGACGGCGAGGAGCCACAGGTGCTTCCGCTTCCGGTGCAGTACGCCGACTTCGCCGTTTGGCAGAACCGCTGGTTGGACGATGAGCTGCTCCGGCCCCAGCTCGAGTACTGGACGACGCAGCTGAGCGGCGAGCTGCCGGTGCTCGACCTGCCCACCGATCGACCGCGACCGGCGGTGCAGACCTTCAGCGGCGCGTCGCGTCAGATACTGATCTCCGACGAGCTGTACCAGGCGATCCGGAACCTCACTCGCGCCCACGGCGCGACGACCGCGATGACCATGCTCGCGGCGTTCAAGGTCCTCCTGGCGCTACACCGGGCAAAGCGACATCGTTGTCGGTTCGCCGATCGCCGGTCGCACCCGGACCGAGCTGGAGAACTTGATCGGGTTCTTCGTCAACAGCCTGGTGCTGCGGACGGATTGCTCGGGCAACCCGACGTTCGAGACGGTGCTGCAGCGGCTCCAGCAGGTGGCGGTCGAGGCCTACGACCACCAGGACCTACCGTTCGAACGGCTCGTGGAGGAGATCGATCCGGAACGCGACTTGGGCCACAATCCGCTCTTCCAGGTCGTCTTCGCGATGCAGACGCAGGACGGCCTCGCGACAACCGTCGAGACGCCGGGGCCGCGACCTTCCTGGCCGCCGAGACCGGGTTCCGCAGTTTTCCGAGTGACGTGACGGTCACGCGGACCGACATTGAGCTGCACTTCTTCGAGCTGCGCGGGCGGCTGCTCGGTCGGCTCGTCTACAACACGGACCTCTTCGACGCGGCGACGATCGAGCGGATGATCGACCACTACCTGCGCATCCTGCACGAGGTGACCGCCGACCCGACGGTGCCGATCGACACCCTGTCGCTGCTCAGCGATCAAGAGCAGCAGCACCTGCTGGTCGAGCTGAACCGGACCGACTGCGCCGTACGCCCATGACCGCTGCATCCACGAGCTGATCGAAGATCGGGCCGCCGAGACCCCGAACGCTCCGGCGGTCGTGTTCGGTGATCGACGGCTGACCTACGGAGCGCTCAACGAAGCGGCCAATCAGCTCGCCCACACGCTGCTCGACATGGGCGTGACCCGAGGCACGCTCGTCGGGCTCTGCGTCGAGCGATGTCCGGAGATGATCATCGGTCTGCTGGGGATCCTGAAGGCCGGCGGCGCGTACGTACCCATCGATCCGGCGTACCCCAGCCACCGGGTGTCGTTCATGCTCGAGGATTCCGACGCTCCCGTGCTCGTGACCCAGGTGCGCCTGCTCGAGTCGTTGCCGCCGTTTCGCGGACGGACGCTGTGTGTAGACGACGACGCGCCGAGGATCGAGCGAGCGCCGAAGGAGAACCCAGCGCTGGCCACCACGCCGGACGACCTGGCGTACGTCATCTATACCTCTGGATCGACCGGTCGCCCCAAGGCGGCGCTGCTGCGCCACTGCGGCTTGTGCAGCCTCTCCGAGGAGCAGCGGTGCGCGTTCGACGTGCGGCCCGAGAGCCGCGTCCTGCAGTTCTCGTCGCTCAGCTTCGACGCGTCGACCTTCGAGGTCATGATGGTGTTGCCGAAGGGGGCGTGTCTGTACTTGGGCACCAAGGCGGAGCTGCAGCCGGGGCCGGAGCTGCTGGAGTTCCTCCGCCGTCACGCGATCTCGATCGTCACCCTGCCGCCCACCGCGCTGGCGGCGCTGCCGGAGGCGGCGCTCCCGGCGCTGACCACGATCACGGTGGCGGGCGAGGCGTGCTCGGGTGAGCTGGTGACCCGGTGGGCGCCCGGACGGCGCTTCTTCAACCTCTACGGTCCGACCGAGACCACGATCTGGGCGACGATGGCGGAGCTGCAGGCCGGCGAGCCGGTCCACATCGGTCGCCCGATCGGCAACACGCAGATCTACGTGCTCGATGACCGGCTGCAACCGGTTCCGGTGGGCGTTCCCGGCGAGCTGCACATCGGCGGGGTGGGGCTGGCCCGAGGATACCACCGCCGCCCGGCGCTGACCGCGGAGCGCTTCATTCCCCACCCGTTCCGAGAAGGGGAGCGGCTCTACAAGACCGGGGACCTGGTGCGCTGATCGCGCGGACGGAACGGTGCAGTTCCTCGGCCGGATCGACCACCAGGTGAAGCTGCGCGGCTACCGGATCGAGCTGGGGGAGATCGAAGCGGTGCTCGAGAAGCATCCGGCCGTGCGCGAGGCGGTGGCGCTGGTGCGCGAGGACACGCCCGGCGATCGGCGCCTCGTCGCCTACGTGGTCGACGCCGCTTCGGCGGAGGCCGGCGGAACGCTCGCCGACGGCGCGTGGCAGACGGGACTCGTGTCGCACTGGCAGTCGCTCTACGAGCACACCTACGGGGAGGCTTCGGCGCCGGCCGAGCAGACGTTCAACATTGCCGGCTGGAACAGCAGCTACACCGGTGAGCCGTTGCCCGAGGATCAGATGCGGCAGTGGGTCGACCGGACGGTGGAGCGGATCCTGGAAACCGGTCCGGACCGGGTGCTGGAAATCGGCTGCGGCGCGGGTCTGCTGCTCTTCCGCGTGGCCCCGCACTGTTCGCGCTACGTCGGCACCGACTTCTCTCCGGCGGCCCTCGACTACGTGGCGGCCCAGCTGAAGGCCCTGCCTGATGACGCGGCCCAAGTCGTCGCGCTCCATCAGGCGAGGGCCGACGAGCTCGACCTCGTTCCGGCGGAGACGTTCGACACGATCGTCATCAACTCGGTGGTGCAGTACTTCCCGGGCCCCGAGTACCTCGCCACCGTGCTGGAGGGCGCGGCGTCGCGGATCGCGGAGCGCGGCCGGATCGTCGTGGGCGACGTGCGCAGTCTGCCGCTCCTTCACGCGTTTCACGCGTCGGTGCAGCTGGAGACGGCGGAGCCGACACTCGAGGTCGACCGGCTGCGGCAGCGGATCGCGCACCACCTCAACCAGGACCAGGAGCTCGTGGTGGATCCCGCGTTCTTCTTCGCGCTCACGCATCGCGTGCCGCGCATCACCGCGATCGAAGTGCTCACCAAGCACGGTTCGTACGACAACGAGCTCAGCCGCTTCCGCTATGACGTCATCTTGCACATCGGCGGCGATCCGCCGGTCCCGCCGCCGACGCAGTGGCTCGATTGGCAGCGGGACGAGCTCACGCTCGCGTCGTTGGAGGCCCGGCTCCGCGAACACCCCGGCGGCGACGTGGGTATCGCCGCCGTGCCCAACGCGCGAACGCAACGACACGCCCTGGCTTGTGCGCTGCTCGAACACGAGCACTTCGAGACCGTTGCCGACCTGCGCAGCGCCGTCGAGGCAAGGCTCCAGGAGACGCCGGGCGTCGATCCGGCTTCACTGGTGACGCTTGGGGAGGCGCTCGGGTGTGCAGTCACCATCAGCTGGGCCGCGGGGCGGCGCGACGGCAGCTATGACGCCGTGCTGCGCCCGGCCGGTGTGGCGGCGCCGCAACAGGCCCTCGCCGCCGCACCAGTGGCCGCTCTCGCGCCGCCGAGTCCGTCCGCCGACCTCAGCGAGCTGACCAACAACCCGCTCCGCAGCCGTCTGTTGCGGCAGCTGGTGCCGGATCTGCGCGAGCACGTCCGCCGCGCACTGCCGGAGTACATGGTGCCCGCGTCGTTCGTCCTGCTCGAGCAGCTGCCGCTCTCGCCCAGCGGCAAGATCGATCGGCGGCGCCTGCCGATCCCGGACACCATGCGTTCTGATCTGGCCGCCGCCTACACGGCGCCGCGCACCGCGGCGGAGCAGGCGCTGGTCCAGGTGTGGGCGCAGGTGCTCAACCTGGGACAGGTGGGGATCCACGACAACTTCTTCGAGCTGGGCGGTGACTCGATTCAGAGCGTGCAGGTCGTTGCCGCCGCTCGGGAGTCCGGGTGGCACATCACCGCCCGGGACATGTTCCAGCACCAGACGGTGGCGGAGCTTGCCGCCGTGGCAGCGCCGGGTTCTTCGTCAGCCGGCTCTGACGTCGATCGGGGACCGGTGGTGGGGGAGGTCGGATTGACGCCAATCCAGCACTGGTTCTTCGAGCAGGAGCAGGCGCAGCGACATCATTTCAACCAGGCGGTGCTCTTCGAGCGGCGACCGTCGCTCGACCCGGAGCACCTGCAGACGGCGCTCGATCAACTGATTGCCCACCACGACGCGTTGCGATCGCGTTTCCACCTCGAAGAGGACGGCTGGCATCAGCGCGTCGTCGAGCCGGGTGCGTCGGTGCCGCTCGAGCGGTTCGAGCTGAGCTCGATGCCCGCCGCGGAGCGCCCGGCGTTCATCGAGGCGCAGTGCCGCCGAATGCAGTCGAGCCTCGACCTCGCCCATGGTCCGATCCTCCGCGCTGGCCTGTTCACCGCCGATGACGAGGGGTGCGATCGATTGTTCCTGGCGATTCACCACCTGTCGGTGGACGGCGTCTCGTGGCGCATCTTGCTCGAGGATCTGGAGCGGGTACTCCGGCAGCAGGGATCCGGGGAGCCGGTGCGACTCCCCGCCCGCACCACGTCGATTGCGCAATCGGCGCGCACCCTGGAAGCGTACGCGCAGGGCTCCGCCCTGAAGCAGGAAGCGGCGTTCTGGCTCGACCAGCCCTGGGACACGGTCACCCCGCTGCCGGTGGATGCCGGTCTCCCCGACGCGGGGAGCAACATCGTGAGCAGCGCCGAGGTGGTGTCAGTTGGGCTGAGCGAAGTGAGGACCCGAGAGCTGCTCCAGGAGGTGCCTGCGATCTACGGCACCCGGATCAACGACGTGCTGCTGACCGCGTTGACTCGCGCTTTCGCCAGATGGACCGGACATCCAAGACTACTGGTCGATCTCGAGGGTCACGGTCGGGCCAGGCAGTTCGACGGGGTGGACCTCTCGCGAACGGTTGGGTGGTTCACCTCGATTCACCCCGTGCTCTTGGAGCTGCCGGGACCGTGGACCCCCCGTTTGGCGCTCAAGTCGCTCAAGGAGCATCTGCGAAGCGTGCCCAATGACGGCATCGGCTACGGGCTGCTACGCTACCTTTGCCGGGACGTGTCGATCGCGGATCGGCTGCGCCGCTGTCCGCAAGCCCAGGTGAGCTTCAACTACCTGGGTCAGCTCGATCGGACGTGGGGACGGGATGCGGCCTTCCAGCGATCCGGGATTCCGATCGGCCCCGGTCGCGGGCCGCAGAACAAGCGGGACCATCTGCTGGAGATCAACGGGGCGGTGACCGACCAGCGGCTCAGCGTCAGCTGGACCTACTGTCCGGGATTCCACCGCCGTGAGACGATCGCCGCGGTGGCGCGTGACTTCATCGGGACCCTGGAGGAGTTGATCGAGCATTGCACAGCGCGCGGCGGCGGCGAGTACACGCCGTCGGACTTCGCCGAACTGAACGTGTCGCAGGAGGAGCTGGACGACCTGCTGGCCGAGGTCGAGGGCGGGAGCGAGTAAGACATGGAACGGAAGAACATCGAGGATCTGTATCCGCTCTCCCCCATGCAGCGGGGAATGATGTTCCACACCCTCAGCCAGCCGGAGTCTGGGGTGTATCTGGAGCAGATCCGACTGACGCTGGAGCCGCTCGACGCGGCCCTGTTTCGGCAGGCGTGGACGCACATGTTCCGGCGATTCACCGCGCTGCGAACATCGGTCCTCGGCACCGGACGGAAGGACCCGGTCCAGGTCATCCGGCGCGAGGTGGAGCTGCCCTGGGCCGAGCACGACTGCTCCGAACAATCGGCGGAGGAGCAGCAGGCGTGGATCCACTCGTTCCTGGAACGCAGCCGCCGTCAGGGCTTTCAGCTCAGCGAACCGTCGCTGAACCGGCTGGCCCTCGTTCGACTGGACGAGCGACGGTACGAGTTCATCTGGACGCTGCACCACATCGTGCTCGACGGCTGGAGCGGGGCCATCGTCATCCGCGATCTGTTGAAGACTTACGAGTCGCTCCTGCAGGGGCACGCGCCCGACCTGCCTCCGGTCCCGCCCTTCCGCGAGTACATCAGCTGGCTGCGCCGGCAGGATGCGTCGGGCGCCGAAGCGTACTGGAAGCGCACGCTGCAGGGATTCACCGTGCCGACCCCGATCGGCGGCGATCGCCGGGATCGGATCGGTCGCGACGTCTCGAACTACGAGGAGCATTCGGTCCGGTTCTCGACCGAGCTGACTGACGCGCTGCGCAACACCGCCGCCGCCGCACGCGTCACTGTCAACACCTTGATGCAGGGGGCGTGGGCGCTGCTGCTCTCCCGCTACGCCAACGAGGAGGACGTGCTCTTCGGCACGGTGGTGTCCGGCCGTCCGGACTCGCTGGAGGGCGTCGACCGCATGGTGGGCATGTTCGTCAACACCCTGCCCCTGCGGGTGAGAGTCGACGATCGCGAATCGACCACGCGGTGGCTGCAGGCGCTGCAGCAGGATCAGGTCGAGCGCCAGCGGCATGAGCACAGCCCGCTGTGGGAGGTCCAGCGGTTGAGCGACGTTCCGGCGGGCGTTCCGCTCTTCGAGACCCTCTTCGTGTTCGAGAACTACCGGGTGGTTGGATTGACCGATGCCCTACGCGACGGGCTGAAGGTCGACCTCACGCCGCCGTTCGACCGGACCGGCTTCCCGCTCATGCTCCTGGTGCAGCCGGCGCAGCGGATGCAGCTCCGTGTGACGTGTGACGCCGACCGGTTCGAGCGATCGACGATCGAGCGGATGATCGGCGACCTCGAACGTCTGCTGCAGCGGATGACTGAGCATGCCGACGCACCGCTGTGCGCAACTCATGGTGCTCGATGACGCGCAGCGGCGGCAGATTCTGGTGGAGTGGAACGAGACGGCGCAGGCATTCCCCACCGATCGATGCATGCACCAGCTCGTCGAGGCGCAGGCGGATCAGCGGCCGGCCGCGACGGCGGTGGAGTTTGGGTCCGAGCAACTGACGTACGGAGCACTCGAGGAGCGGGCCAATCGCCTGGCTCACCACCTGCAGGCGCTGGGCGTCGGCCCCGACGTCCCGGTGGGCATCTGTGTGCGAGCGATCGCTGGACATGGTGGTGGGGGTGCTGGGGATCCTCAAGGCCGGCGGGGCGTACGTGCCCCTCGACCCCGGCTATCCGCCGGAACGCCTCTCGTACATGCTGGCCGATGCCGCCGTGCCGGTGGTGATCACCCACGACGCGGCTGCCGCGGCCCTGCCTGACCTTCAGACGCTGCCCGCGACACCGACGGTGATTCGGCTCGACCGCGACGCCGCGACGATCGCCGCGCGGCCCGCGACGCGTCCGCCGTCCGCGGTGACCCCGGAGCACCTGCTCTACGTCCTCTTCACGTCCGGTTCGACCGGCCGGCCCAAGGGCGTCGCGATGCCGCATGCGCCGCTGGTCAACCTCATGCACTGGCAGCTCAGAGAATCGAAGGTCGGCGCCGGCGAGCGGACGTTGCAGTTTGCGCCGTTCAGCTTCGACGTCTCCTGCCAGGAGATCTTCGCCACGCTCGCTGCCGGCGGCACGCTCTGTCTCATCGACGAGACGGTGCGCCGCGATCCCGAGGCGTTGCTGCGGCTGTTGGAGGACCGGTCGGTCGCGAGGGTGTTCATGCCGTTCATCGCGCTCCAGCAGCTCGCGGAGACCGCCGACCGCACGGACCTCGTGCCGAGCGGCCTGCGCGAGGTGATCTCCGCCGGCGAGCAGCTTCAGGTCACTCCGGCGTTGATCAAGCTCTTCCAGCGTCTGGACGACTGCACGCTCTGCAATCAGTACGGTCCGACCGAATGTCACGTCGTCTCCTCATACACCTGCACCGGCCCGCCGGAGCGGTGGCCGACGCTGCCACCGATCGGTCGGCCGATCGCCAACACGCGGCTGTACCTGCTGGATCGTTCAGGCGAACCGGTGCCGATTGGCGTGCCGGGCGAGCTCTTCATCGGTGGGCGGGCGGTCGCTCGCGGCTACCTCAACGACCAGGCGCTGACGACGCAGCGGTTCACGTCCGATCCGCACGGCGATGGAAAGAGCGAACGACGCTACCGCACCGGGGACCTGGGCCGCTACCTCTCCGACGGGACCATCGAGTTCCTCGGGCGGGCGGATCACCAGGTGAAGCTCCGCGGCTACCGCGTCGAGCCCGGCGAGGTCGAGTCGGTGCTGCTGGAGCATCCGGCCGTGCGGGAGGCCGCAGCGGTGGTGCGGGAGGACCGGCCCGGCGACCGCCGTTTGATCGGCTACGTGGTGGCCGACGAGGACCGACGGCCGGAGCAGGACGCGCTGCGCTCCTTCGCATCCCAGCGGCTGCCGGAGTACATGGTGCCCTCGGCGTTCGTGTGTCTGCCCAGCCTGCCGCTGACGCCTTCGGGCAAGGTCGATCGCCGCGCGCTGCTCGCGGAGCGTTTCGCCCCGCTCGAGCAACGAGCCGCCTACGTCGCGCCGCGCGATGGCGTGGAGGACGTGCTCGCCTCGATCTGGACCGACGTGCTGGGCGTGACCGCGCCCGGTGTGCACGACAACTTCTTCGAGCTCGGCGGTCACTCGCTGATGGTGACCCAGCTCGTGTCCCGCATGCGCGACGCCCTGCGCACCGAGGTGCGCACTCCGCGACGTGTTCGATCATCCGACGATCGCCGAGCTCAGGACGCTCGTGAACCGGGAACCCGACCGCGCCGAGCCCTCGCCGCTGACCGCGGTGCCGCGGGATCACGAGCTTCCGCTGTCGTTCGCGCAGCAGCGGCTCTGGTTCCTCGATCAGCTCGGCAGCGGCGCCGCGTACAACATGCCCTGGGCGTTCCGCCTGCGGGGAGCGCTGAATGCGCCGCGCTGGAAGAGAGCCTGAACCGGATCGTCGCCCGTCACGAGGCACTGCGGACTTGCTTTCCCGCCGTGAACGGGAAGGCCGTCCAGAGAATCCTGCCCGCGCTGCCGTTGCCCATCCGGACGATCGATCTGAGCGGGCGCTCCGAGGCGGCTCGTGAGGAGGAGGCGCAGCGACTCTACGCCGAGGAAGCGCTGAAGCCGTTCGACCTGGCCCAGGGGCCGCTGTTCCGAGTCACACTCGTCCGGCTCGGCGAGGACGAGCACCTGCTCTTCCTCTCCATCCATCACATCGTCTTCGACGGCTGGTCGATCGGCGTCTTCAACCACGAGCTGTTCGCGCTCTACCGCGAGCTCTCCGCCGGCGTGAGCGCGGTGCTGCCGGAGCTGCCGGTTCAGTACGCGGACTTCTCCCGGTGGCAGAGCGAGTGGCTCCAGGGCGACGTGGTCGATCGACAGCTGCGCTACTGGAAGCGAGAAGCTCGACGGGCTGGAGCGCCTCGACCTGCCCACCGATCGACCGCGACCGGCGCTGATGACCTACCGCGGCGGCGCGGTGCGGTTCGATCTACCCCCGGAGCTGGCCCGATCGCTCCGCGTGCTCAGCCAGCGCCGGGGCGTGACCCTGGCGATGACGATGATGGCGGCCTTCAAAGTGCTGCTCGCGCGATGGAGCGGCCAGCCGGACATCGTGGTCGGCTCACCGATCGCCAACCGGACCCGCAGCGAGGTCGAGAACCTCATCGGCTTCTTCGTCAACAGCCTCGTGCTGCGCACCGACCTGTCGGGTGAGCCGAGCTTCGTCGAGCTCCTGCAGCGCGTGCAGCAGACGGCGCTGGAGGCCTACGAACATCAGGACCTTCCCTTCGAGCGGCTGGTGGACGAGCTGCAGCCGGAGCGCGACCAGAGTCGCAACCCGCTGTTCCAGGTCGTGTTCGCGCTGCAGAACGCCTCGCGGGAGCCCTTGCAGCTCCCCGGAGTGGACATCGAGCCGTTCCAGGGGCGCGCGGTGGCGACGCGATTCGACCTGGAGCTGCACCTCCAGGAGGCGCCCGCCGGCGTGGGCGGCGGCTTCTGCTTCAACACCGACCTCTTCGATCAGGAGACGATCCAGCGGCTGGCGCGACACTTCCGTCTGCTGCTCGAGTCGATCGTCGCCGAGCCGGAGACGCCCGTCGGGCAGCTGAAGCTTCTGCCTGATGACGAGCGGCGCCTGCTGCTGGAGGAGTGGAACGACCCATCGGTCGCCTTTCCGGTCACCGAGTGCCTGCACGAGCGGTTCGAGCGTCAGGTGCAGCGCACGCCCGACGCGGTGGCGGTGGTGTTCGAGGAGCAGCAGCTGACCTACGACCAGCTCAACCGCCGCGCCAATCAGCTGGCTCACCGGCTGCGGGCCCTCGGTGTGGGCCCCGACGTGCTCGTCGGTCTGTCGCTCGATCGCAACCTCGATCTGGTGGTCGGGATCCTGGGCATCCTGAAGGCGGGCGGCGGCTACGTGCCGCTGGACCTCGCCAACCCGTCCGAGCGCATCGCGTTCATTCTCCGGGACACCCGGATCGGCGTGCTCGTGACCGAGAGCAGCCAGCTCGAGAAGCTGCCCGATCACGACGCGACGGTCGTCTGCCTCGACGCCGACCGCTCCGCGATCGACGCCGAGAGCGACGAGAACCCGGAGCCGATCGCGACGCCCGACAACGTGGCGTACGTGATCTACACCTCCGGCTCGACCGGCACGCCCAAGGGCGTGCTGGTCGAGCACCGCACGGTCGGCCGGCTGTTCACGGCCACCGAGGCGTGGTTCCGCTTCGGCGCGGAGGACGTGTGGACCCTGTTCCACTCCAGCGCGTTCGACTTCTCGGTCTGGGAGATCTGGGGAGCGCTCCTCTACGGCGGTCGACTGGTCGTGGTGCCGTACTGGGTGAGCCGCTCGCCGGAGGACTTCTACGAGCTGCTGGATCGCGAGCAGGTCACGGTCCTCAACCAGACGCCGTCGGCATTCCGGCAGCTGATGCGGGCCGAGGAGGCGCTGGGCGAGGATCGCCGGCTGGCGCTGCGCTTCGTGATCTTCGGCGGCGAGGCGCTCGAGCTGCACAGTCTGCGCCGTGGTTCGAGCGCCACGGCGATCAGCAGCCGCAGCTGGTGAACATGTACGGCATCACCGAGACGACCGTGCACGTGACCTACCGTCCGCTGAGCCGCCGCGATCTCGAGGCGGCGGCGGGCAGCGTGATCGGTCGGCCGATTCCCGATCTTCAGGTCTACGTCCTCGACCGCGCACCGGCAGCCGGTGCCGATCGGCGTGCCGGGCGAGATGTACGTCGGCGGGGCAGGCGTGGCCCGCGGCTACCTCGATCGGCCGGAGCTCACCGCCGAGCGGTTCATCGCCGATCCCTTCCGCCCCGAGCCGGATGCTCGGCTCTACCGCACGGGAGACGTCGGGCGGTACCTGGTCGACGGCGACATCGAGTACCTCGGCCGCAACGACGAGCAGGTCAAGGTCCGCGGCTACCGGATCGAGCTGGGCGAGATCGAGTCGGGCCTCAACGCCCATCCCTGGGTGCGGGAGTCGGTGGTGACGGTGCGCGACGAGGGTGACTCCGATCGAAGGCTCGTCGGCTACCTGGTTCCCGATGAGGAGGGCGCGCGGGCCGAGGCGGAGACGCTCGTCACGCAGTGGCAGACGCTGTACGACTCCACGTACGGGCGACGCAACGGGGAGGACGATCCCACCTTCAACATCACCGGCTGGAACAGCAGCTACACCGGGGAGCCGATTCCGGCCGAGCAGATGCGAAACTGGGTGAACGAGACGGTGGACCGGATCCGCCGCGGGAAGCCGCGGCGCGTCCTGGAGATCGGCTGCGGCACCGGGCTGCTGCTCTTCCGCGTCGCGCCGCACTGCGACTCATACCTCGGCACGGACTTCTCCCAGGTCGCCCTCGACCACATCGCCGGTCATCTGGATCGCATCGATGGTCTGGCTTCCAAGGTGCAACTGCAGCGCCGGCTTGCCGACGATTTCGAGGGTCTCGAACCCGAGTCCTTCGACACGGTGATCCTGAACTCGGTGATCCAGTACTTCCCGAGCATCGAGTATCTGCTCGAGGTGATCGAAGGCGCCGTGGCGTGCACCGCCCCCGGCGGTCGCGTCTACATCGGCGACGTGCGCGACATGCGGCTGCTCGAGGCGTACCACGCCTCCGTGCAGCTCGCACAGGCCGAAGACGAGCTCGCCGTGGACGAGCTGCAACAGCGGGTGCGTCAGCGGCTCGTTCAGGAGGAGGAGCTGGTCGTCGATCCGGCGTTCTTCTTCGCCCTGCGCAAGCACCTGCCGCGGATCAGCGGCGTCCGTATCGAGCCCAAGCGCAGCCGCGACCTCAACGAGCTCACCAAGTTCCGCTACGAGGTCACGCTCGACGTCGAATCGGAACAGACCGAGCCGGCGTGTCCGTGGCTGGACTGGGACGCCGACCGCCTGACGGTGCAGTCGGTTCGCGAACGACTGGAGCAGGATCCGCAACAAGGGTTCGGTATCCACGGAGTCCCCAACGCGCGGCACCATCGCGGACCTCGCCGCCGCTCAGGCGCTCCTGAACGGAACCAACGGGCGGGTCGGGGCGCTGAGACGCGACCTCGCCCAGCGGTTCTCCGGCGCCGGCATCGACCCGGCTGAGCTGGTGGCCGCCGGGGAATCGCAGTCGCGTCACGTTGCGGTAAGCGGTGCCGGCCGACGGGAGGGCAGCGCGTTCGACGTGCGGTTCTTCCCGCGGGATGGTGCAGCGTCCGGCGCCGCCTTCCCTCCGCCGCGCCTGGATCCGCGGCCGTGGACGACCTACGCCAATCACCCGCTGCAGGCGAAGATGACCCGGCAGCTCGCGCCCCAGCTTCGCGAATCGCTGGAGCGGATCCTGCCCAAGTACATGATTCCCTCGGCGTTCGTCATGCTTCAGTCGCTGCCGATGACCGCCAACGGAAAGGTCGATCGTCGTCGGCTTCCGGAGCCGGAGTGGTATCTCAACCAGCGACGCGGGACGTACGTCGCCCCTTGCACACCAACCGAGCGGCAGCTCGCGAAGGTCTGGTCGGAGCTTCTGGGCGTCGAGAACGTCGGGCGCGACGACAACTTCTTCGACCTGGGCGGTCATTCGCTGCTCGCGACGCAGGTGATCTCCCGGGCGAGGGAGCACTTCGGCGTCGAGCTGGAGGTGCGGCAGCTGTTCGACACCCCGACCGTCGCCGGTCTGTCCGAGTCGATCGATGGGCTGGCCTGGGTGGGGCAGGGCGCGCCGGATCCCCAAGCGGTGATCGACGGAGCGAGCCGAGAGGGAGGGGTGCTATGACCGCAGCGCAGCTCCTTGCGGAATTCAAGCGGCGTGACATCAGGCTGTGGTGTGAGAACGGCCACATCCGGTACGACGCGCCGAAGGCGCGCTGACCGACGAGCTGCGGGCTCACATCGCGGCGTGTCGCGAGGATCTGATCGATCTGCTCAACCGCCACCGCGAGGGAAGCGGGGACGTGGCGATCGTTCCCGTTCCGCGCACGGGACGACTGCCGCTGTCGTTCGGCCAGCGGCGGCTGTGGTTCATCGAGCAGGTCAACCCGGGCAATCTCGCTTACAACGTTCCGGCCACCGTTCGGCTGCACGGTCCCCTCGACGCCGGTGCGCTCGGCCACGCCGTCAACGCGGTCATCCGCCGTCACGAGACGCTGCGCTGCTCCTTTCCCACCGAGGATGGCGAGCCCGCGGTGGTCATCGCGCCCGACCTGGCGCTTGACGCGCAGCTCGCTCCCCAGTCGCTCGAATCGCTGTCGGAGTCGGAGCGCCTGACCACGGCCGTCCGTCTCGCGCACGAGGCGGCGCTCCGTCCCTTCGATCTGAGCCGCGGGCCGCTGCTGCGAACGGAGCTGTTCCGGCTCGGGCCCGAGGACCACGTGCTGCACGTCTGCATGCACCACATCATCTCCGACGGCTGGTCGATGGGCGTGTTCTTCAAGGAGCTGGGCGAGTTCTATGCACACTTCCTCGATCACAGCGAGCAGGGAGGGCCGTCACCGCTGACGGAGCTGCCCGTGCAGTACGTCGACTACGCGCAGTGGCAGCGCGACCGGCTCGAAGACGGACGACTCGATCGCGATCTGCGGTACTGGAAACAACAGCTCGGCGGCGATCTGTCGACGCTGGAGCTGCCCACCGATGCTCCCCGTCCGAGGGCTCCGTCCCACCGCGGAGGATCGCAGTGGGTTCGCTTCGACGCCGACGTCTACAAGCAGCTGCAGGAGCTGGCGCAGCGCGAGCACGCCACGCTGTTCCAAGTGCTCCTGGCCGCGTTCGCCGCCCTCATGTCCCGGACCACCGGTCAGGAGGACGTCGTGGTGGGCACGCCGATCGCCGGGCGGGGCCGGCAGGAGGTGGAGCCGCTGATCGGCTTCTTCGTGAACACGCTCGTCCTCCGCACCGACTGTTCCGGTGCGCCGAGCTTTCGGGAGCTGCTGGATCGGGTGCGCCGGACCATGCTGGATGCCTTCGAACATCAGGAGGTGCCGTTCGAGCGCATCGTCGAAGAGGTCCAGCCGGAGCGCGACTTCAGCCGCAATCCGCTCTTCCAGGTCCTGTTCAATCACTTCAATCTCCAGCAGTACACGCAGACGCTCGGGCCACTGCAGCTGAAGTCGATGGACACGAGTCTGGAGATCGCCAAGTTCGACTTGACGCTGCATTGCTACGAGGACCGGGGGCGGTTGATCGGCAAGCTGGAGTACAGCACCGACCTCTTCCGGCCGGAGACCGTGCAGCGGCTGGGACGGCATTACGTCACGCTCCTGAAGGGGATCTGCGGGACGCCCGGCGTTCCGATCACCCAGCTTGCGCCGATGGACGCCGACGAGCGGCACGAGGTGATCGTCGAGTGGAATGCCACGGAGCGGGAGCCGGCGATGCCGCCGTGCGTGACGGAGCTCCTGGAGATGCAGGCTCGTCGCCGGCCGGAAGCGCGGCGCTGATCGACGAACATCGGCCGATGACCTATCGCGAGCTGTCCGCGGAGACCGATCGTCTCGCCCGTCACCTGATCGGCCTGGGCGTGCGCGCCGAGGACCGGGTCGCGATCTTCCTCGAACGATCGCCCGAGACGATCATCGGGCTGTTCGGCGCAATGAAGGCCGGTGCGGCCTACGTGCCGCTCGATCCCACCAGTCCGCGCGATCGGCTGGCCTTCATGCTGGAGGACTCGGGCTGCCGGATCGTGATCACCCAGTTGTCCCTCCTCGGCGCGTTGCCGCCGGGCGTCGACACCGTCGTGACGATGGACAGTGACGGGGGCAGTGACGGGGACGTCCATTGGACGCAAGCGGACGAGCAGCGGACGACGCCGCTCCCCGCCATTGCGTCCGATCAGCTCGCGTACGTGATCTACACCTCCGGTTCGACAGGCCGGAGCAAGGGCGTCGAGATCGAGCACCGGCAGCTGGCCAACTACGTCCACGGCATCCTGCCGGTGCTCGACCTGCCCGACGATGCCCGCTGCGCCACGGTCTCGACCATCGCCGCTGATCTGGGCAACACCGTCGTGTTTGCCGCGCTCTGCAGCGGCGGAGCGCTCCACGTCATGCGCGAGCGGTGCATCGGCGACGCGGACGCGTTCGCGGCCGCGATGCGCGAGCACCGAATCGACTGCATCAAGATCGTGCCCTCGCACCTCGAGGCCTTGCTGTCCGCAGCCAGCCGACCGGCGGACGTCCTGCCGCGATCGCTGCTCGTCGTCGGCGGCGAGTTGTGTCCGTGGGAACTGATCGAGCGGGTGTGGGCGCTCGCCCCGGGCTGCGCGGTGGTGAACCACTACGGGCCGACCGAAACCACGGTGGGCGTGCTCACGCACCGGCTTCAGCCGACGGACCGCGCGCGGTTCCCGCTGGCCCCGCCGATCGGTCGTCCCATCGCCAACACGCAGGTGTACATCCTGGGGCCCGGGGGCGAGCCGGCGCCCGTCGGCGCGATCGGCGAATTGCACATCGGCGGCCGGAGCGTCGCCCGCGGCTATCTCGACCGGCCCGAGCTGACGGCGGAGAAGTTCATCCGCGATTCGTTCGTGAATCGCGCCGGCGCCCGACTCTACCGAACCGGCGATCTCGCCCGGTACACCGCCGATGGCCACGTGCTGTTCATGGGCCGGAGAGACGATCAGGTCAAGCTGCGCGGCTATCGCGTGGAATTGGGGGAGATCCGGGCGACGCTGGAGCGGCATCCGAGCGTCGGCGCCGCTGCGGTGATCGTGCGGGAGGCGCCGAGCGGCGACAAGCGGCTCGTTGCGTACTTCACGGCCAGCGCGGCGACCGCACCCTCGCCGGCCGAAGTGCGTCTCTTCCTCAAGCAGGAGTTGCCGGACCACATGGTTCCCGGGTCGTTCCTGCTGCTCGAGCGGATCCCGCTGACTCCGAACGGCAAGCTCGACCGGCAGGCGCTGCCCGCGCCGGATGACGCCCCGCCCGATTCAAGCGCGGACTACCAGCCGCCGCGCACCGATGCCGAGGCGACGCTGGCGCGGCATCTGGTCCGAGGTGCTTCGGGTCGCTTCGGTCGGCGTCAACGATGATTTCTTCGAGCTCGGCGGCGAGTCGATCCTGAGCATCCAGATCATCTCGCGGGCCAACCAGGCGGGGCTGCGTCTGACGCCTCGTGATCTCTTCGAGCATCCCACGATCGCGCAGCTGTCCCGGGTGGCATCGAGGGCGCCGGCGATCGCTGCGGAGCAGGGGCTGGTCACCGGATCGTTCCCGCTCACGCCGATCGAGCACCGCTTCTTCGAGCAGGCACCCGTCGTGCCGGGCCATTACAACCACGCGATGCTGCTCGAGCTGCCTCGTCCCGTGCGTCCGGAAGTCCTGGAGGCGGCGGTCGCCGCCCTGCTCGAGCACCATGACGCGCTGCGGCTGCGGTTCGATCAAACGGAGGACGCGGGCGGCGCCGGCTGGGCGCAGACGATCGTCGGTCCGGGTGATCCGGTGCCGTTCACGCACGAGGATCTCAGCCGCCAGCCCGATGGCGCGCGACGGGCCGCGCTGGAGGCGCGGGCCGCCGAGCTGCAGGCGAGTCTGGATCTCACGCACGGTCCGCTCCTGCGCGTGGCGCAGTTCCATCTGGGCGACGAGGAGCCGGACCGACTGCTCATCGTCATCCACCACGCGGCCGTCGACGGAGTCTCTTGGCGGATCCTGCTGGATGATCTGCACCGGGCCTGCGAGCAGCTCGAAGATGGTCGCGCGGTCCAGCTTCCGCCCAAGACGACGTCGTTCAAGGCGTGGGCCGAGCACCTGGCCGAGCACGCCCGATCGGAAGAAGCGCGCCGAGCTCGCGCACTGGCTGGAGGTCGTGCGCGCCGCGGATCGGCCGCTGCCGCGCGACCGGCAGCCGACGGATCAAGACCTCGTTGCCGCCAACGTCGCCGTTCACGCGGCATCGCTGGACGACGCCGAGACGACGGCGCTTCTTCAGGACGTGCCGAGGGCGTACCGCACGCAGATCAATGACGTCTTGCTCACCGCGCTCGCCGAGACGATCGCGTCCTGGACCGGATCGCGGTCCACGCGGATCGACCTGGAAGGGCACGGTCGCGAGGACATCTTCGCCACGGTCGATTGCTCGCGCACCGTTGGCTGGTTTACCGCGGTCTATCCGGTGCGCCTGACGGTCGCCGAAGGGTCGCGGCCGGGCGCATCGCTCAAGGCGATCAAGGAGCAGCTGCGATCGATTCCCCGCCGCGGAATCGGATATGGCATCCTCCGCTACCTGACACCGAGGGACGATCAGGCGACTGCCCCGCTCAGGGATGCAGCGCCGGGCGAGATCACGTTCAACTACCTCGGGCAGTTCGACCAGATGTACGGGGACCGCGCACGCTTCGCCCCGGCTCCGGAATCCGCGGGTCCGCCCGTCAGCCCGCTCAACCCGCGCCGCACGCTGCTGGATGTGACCGCGGTGGTCGAGCCACGGCCGTCTGCGCGTCAACTTCGTCTACAACGGCCAGGTGCACGAGGCGGCGACGATCGAGAAGCTGTCGCAGCGATTCTTCGCCGAGCTCCGCGGTCTGATCGCGCACTGCACCGCACCGCAGAGCCGCGGCTCCACCCCCTCGGACTTCCCGCTGGCCCGGCTCACGCAGGACGAGCTGGATCGGATCGAAGCGCGGTACACCGCCGAGAACATCGAAGACCTCGCCACCCTCTCGCCGGTGCAGGAGGGGATGATCTACCACAGCCTCTCCGAGCCGGATTCGGCGGCGTACGTCACCCAGATGGCGTTCACGCTGGTCGGCGACGTCGATCTCGCGGCGATGCGCCGCGCGTGGCAGCGGGTCACCGATCTCCACGCGGCGCTCCGCACCGCGGTGGTGGTCGGCGCCGCCCGGCATCTCCACCAGGTGGTGTGCCGCCGCGCGGAGGTTCGGTGGACGGAGGAAGATTGGCGGCAGCGGGACGCGGCAGCCATCGAGACGGAGCTGGCCGCGTCTCTTCAAGCCGAACGACGGGAGGGTATCGAGCTCGAG
Source organism: uncultured Planctomycetota bacterium (assembly GCA_963697235.1). Classification (GTDB taxonomy): domain Bacteria; phylum Planctomycetota; class Phycisphaerae; order Phycisphaerales; family SM1A02; genus CAVONJ01. The sequence continues at coordinate 203,022 of CAVONJ010000006.1, read as the reverse complement.
GAGCCGCCGTTGATGCGGTTTCGGGTCATCCGGATCGGCGATGACCGCGCTCGCTTCATCTGGACCCATCACCACGTCCTGCTCGACGGGTGGTCGCTGCCGCTGCTCATCCGCGACGTCTTCCAGGCGTACCGCGCGGAGCGGGACGGGAAGCAGGTCGCGCTGGAGCCGGGCCCGCCGTACTTCTCGTACCTTCGCTGGCTGCAGCGGCAGGACCGGAACGAGGCGGAGGCATACTGGCGCGAACAGCTGGCCGGCTGGTACGATCCGACGCCGCTCCCGATGCGGCAGGGCGCCGGTCGCGGTCTCCACGAGCCGGCGGCCGGCTCTATCACTTCGACCGCGCTTCCGGCCGACACCACCGAACGGCTCAAGTCGCTGGCGCGGCACCGGCACCTGACGCTGAACACCGTCGTCCTGGGCGCCTGGGCGCTCATGCTGGCCCGGCACAGCGGTCAGCGCGACGTGCTCTTCGGGGTGACGGTGGCGGGCCGACCGGCCGAGCTGCCGGATGTCGAGCGCACGCTCGGCATGTTCATCAACACGCTGCCGCTGCGCGTCGCTACCGAGGACGAGCCGCTGCAGGATTGGCTCCAGCGGATTCAGAGCCGGCAGCTCGAGCTGCAGCGATTCGACTACAGCCCGCTGTACGAGATCCAGCAGTACGGTCCCGGCCAGGGACACGGACGGCTGTTCGACAGCATCTTCGTGTTCGAGAACTTCCCGGCCGGAGCCCGGAGTAGCCGGCAGGGCGACTGGGGGCTGGGTATCGAGAACGCCCAGGACGTCTCATTCGCGAACTATCCGCTCGCCGCGGTCGTGCGTCCGGGGCGGGAGCTCGCCCTCGAGCTGCGGTACGACCGGCGCTTCTTCGATGACGCGACGGTGACACAACTGCTCGCTCACTTCCGGTCGCTCCTGGAATCGATGATCGAGACCCCCGACGCTCTGCTCGACGAGCTGGCGATGCTGGACGCGGCGGAGCGACACCGGGCGATCGTGCGGTGGAATGAGACGGTCAGGGAATTCCCCCGCGACCGCACGGTGCACGAGCTCTTCGCGGCCCAGGCGGCGAGAACGCCGGACGCCGTCGCGCTGCTCTACGGCGAGCAGTCGATGACCTACCGGCAGCTCAACGAACGAGCCAACCAGCTGGCCCATGGTCTGCGGCGTCGCGGCGTCGCGCCGGGAACGCTGGTGGCAGTCTGCGTCGAGCGCGGCGTCGACCTGATCGTCGCGATGCTGGGCATTCTCAAGGCCGGCGGCGTGTACGTGCCGCTGGATCCCGAGCATCCGGCCTCGCGTCTCGCGTCGATGCTTCAGGACGCCGGCGCATCCCTCGTGCTCACCCACGAACAGTGGCTCGAACAGCTTCCCGATCACCTGGCTGATCAGGATCAGGGCTGCGAGCCGATCTGCCTCGACCGCGACTGGCCGACCATCGCGAGCGAGCCGACGGACGATCCGGATTCCGGGGTGACGGCGCAGGACCTGGCGTACGTCATCTACACGTCCGGCTCCACCGGTCGCCCCAAGGGCGTGTGCGTGCCGCACCGGGCGATCGTCCGTCTGGTGATCAACACGGACTATGTGCAGCTGAATGCCTCGGACCGCATCGCCCAGGCGGCCAATGCCTCCTTCGACGCGGCGACCTTCGAGATCTGGGGCGGGCTGCTCAACGGCGCGCAGGTCATCGGTCTGGGACCGGACGTGACGCTCTCGCCGCCCCGCTTGGCGCGGGCCATCGAGCAGCACGGGATCACGGTCCTCTTCGTCACGACGGCCCTGTTCAACCAGCTCGCGGTCGAGTCGCCGGGCATCTTCGCGCCGCTCCGCTGCCTGCTCTTCGGCGGCGAGGCGGTCGATCCAGGCCGCGTCCGCTCGGTGCTGGCGCAAGACCCGCCGCATCGTCTGCTGCACGTGTACGGACCGACCGAGAACACGACCTTCTCGACGTGGTACCAGGTGGACGCGGTGACGGAGGACGCCCGGACCGTCCCCATCGGGCGTCCGATTGCGAATAGCACCGCGTACGTGCTCGACGACCGCCGCCAGCCGGTTCCCGACGGCGCGACCGGCGAGCTGTACGTGGGGGGTGACGGCCTGGCCCGCGGATATCTGAACGATCCGGAGCTCACGGTGGCGCGGTTCGTCGAGCATCCCTTCAGCGACGGTCCGAACGACCGCCTGTACCGCACCGGCGACCTGGTCCGGCAGCGATCGGACGGCGACATCGAGTTCATCGGGCGCATCGACACGCAGATCAAGCTGCGCGGCTTCCGGATCGAGCTGGGGGAGATCGAGTCGGCCCTGCAGCAGGTCGCCGCGCTGAAGCACGGCGTCGTGGTGTGCCGGGAGGACGAGCCCGGCGAGAAGCGCCTCGTTGCGTATCTGGTGAGTGAAGGCGGAGCAGATGCCTCCGCCGACTCGCTGCGCGCCACCTGCGGCGGACGCTTCCGGAGTACATGGTTCCCTCGGCGTTCGTCTTCCTCGATGCGCTGCCGCTGAACCCTAACGGCAAAGTCGATCGGCGAGCGCTCCCGGCGCCCAGCGGCGATCTCTCCCGAGAAGGCGCCTACGTCGCTCCGCAGAGCGAGCTCGAAGAGCGCCTGGCCGCGATCTGGTGCGACGTGCTCGGTCTGGATCAGGTGGGAGTGCGCGACAACTTCTTCGATCTGGGGGGTCACTCGCTGCGTCTGCTCCAGGTGCACCGCCGGCTGATGGAGGAGGTGGAGTGCGATCTGAACGTCACCGACCTGTTCCAGTATCCGACCATTGCGGCGCTGGCGCAGCGACTGCACGAGGACGCTCCCCGGGAGGCAGCTCTCCAGCGGGACTCCGACATCCGCGTTCGTCGCCGGAGCGGCACCGCAGAAAACTCCATCGCGGTGGTCGCGATGGTGGGTCGCTTCCCCGGAGCGCGGAGCGTTCCGGCGCTGTGGGACAACCTGTGCGCTGGGGTCGAGGGCATTCGCTTCTTCACCGACGAGGAGCTGAAGGAGGCGGGCGTCGACGAGGCGATCATCGCCAACCCCAACTACGTCAAGGCCCGTGGGATCATCGACGACGTCGAGCTCTTCGACGCGCAGTTCTTCGACTTCAACCCCCGGGAAGCCGAGCTGATCGATCCGCAGCACCGGCTCTTCCTCGAGTGCGCCTACGAGGCGCTGGAGACCGCTGGCTACGATCCGCATCGCTACCCCGGGCTCATCGGCGTCTACGCGGGCGCGTCGATGAATACGTACCTCGACAACCTGCGGTCACATCCCGAACTCCTCCTCGCCGCCGGCGGTACGCAGGCACTCATTGCCGCCGACAAGGACTTCCTGGCCACCCGCGTCTCCTACAAGCTCAACCTCCGCGGGCCGGCCATGAACGTGCAGACGGCCTGCTCGACGTCGCTGGTCGCGGTTCACGTGGCGTGTCGAAGCCTCCTCGATCACCAGTGCGACATGGCGATGGCCGGGGGCTCGACGGTGACGGTTCCGGTCCTGCAGGGCTACCTCTACCAGGAGGGCGGGATTCGATCGCCCGACGGCCACTGCCGGGCGTTCGACGCCGAAGCCAAGGGCACGGTGAGCGGAAACGGCGTGGCCGTGGTCGTGCTCAAGCGGCTCGACGACGCGGTCGCGGACGGCGACCAGATCCACGCGGTGATCCGCGGCACGGCGATCAACAACGACGGCTCGCGGAAGGTCGGCTACACCGCGCCGAGCGTCGAGGGGCAGGCAGAGGTGATCGCCCTGGCGCAGGCGACCGCGGGCGTCGATCCGGACACGATCGGCTTCGTCGAGGCCCACGGCACCGGCACCGCGCTGGGCGATCCGATCGAGGTCGCGGCCCTGACCAGGGTCTTCCGCGAGCGGACCAGCCGCACGCAGTTCTGCGCCCTCGGCTCGATCAAGTCGAACCTCGGCCACACGAACGATGCCGCCGGCGCCGCCGGTCTGATCAAGGCGGCGCTCGCCGTCAAGCACGGCAGGATCCCGCCCACCCTGCACTACCAGCGGCCCAATCCGAGATCGACTTCGAACGCAGCCCCTTCTTCGTGAACGGCGAGTGCCGTGAGTGGAAGCGCACTGGGACGACCCCGCGGCGAGCGGCGGTGAGCTCCTTCGGTATGGGAGGCACCAACGCCCACGTCGTGCTCGAAGAGGCGCCGCCGCTGCCACCCTCCGGCCCGTCCCGCCCGTGGCAGCTGCTCACGCTCTCGGCGCGAACGCCCGCTGCGCTCGACGCCGCCGCCGCCGATCTGGCTCGTCACTTCCAGAAGCAAGAGATGGTCGACCTCGCCGATGCGGCCTTCACGCTGCAGGTCGGTCGAAGGGAGTTCGAGCATCGACGGGCAGTGCTCTGCCGCAACGCCGCGGAGGCGGTGGCCGGGTTGCAGGGGGAAACCTCCGATCGGGTGTGGACGCGGAAGACGCCGGCGACGGATCACCCCGTGGTGTTCATGTTCCCCGGCCAGGGTGCCCAGTACGTGAACATGGCGCGCGATCTGTACGACAGCGAGCCGGTGTTCCGCGACACCGTCGACACGTGTCTGGCCAAGCTCGAGCCGCATCTGGACTTCGATCTGCGGGCGGTCCTCTATCCGGACGGCGATGATGGCGATGACGGCGAGGCCGCGCTGCGACTGGCGCGAACATCCGTCGCTCAGCCGGCGCTATTCGTCGTCGAGTACGCCCTCGCCCAGCTCTGGCGGTCGTGGGGGGTGGAGCCGGCGGCGTGCATCGGCCACAGCATCGGCGAGTTCGTCGCGGCGTGCGTGTCGGGCGTTCTGGAGCTGGAGGACGCGCTCCACCTGGTGGCGGCCCGCGGCCGGCTGATGGAGCAGATGCCGGAAGGGGTGATGCTGGCGGTGCCGCTGCCCGAAGATGAGCTGCGGGCGCGTCTGGCTGATCGCGAGGGGTTGTGGCTCGCGACGGTGAATGCGCCGGCGCTCTGCGTCGTGTCGGGCGCGGCGGAAGACATCACCGCCTTCGAGCGGGACCTGGCGGCATCGGGAATCGAAGGCCGTCGGCTCCACACCTCGCACGCGTTCCATTCCGGCCTGATGGACGCGGCGGTGGAGCCGTTCGTGGAGCTGGCGCAAGAGATCACGTTCAAGCCGCCGCGGATTCCCTACCCCTCCAACGTCACCGGCACGTGGATCACCGAGGCGCAGGTCAAGGACCCGCGCCTCCTGGGGCCGGCATATTCGCGAAGCGGTCCGGTTTGCCGACGGGATCGAGAAGATCCTGAAGAACCCGAATCACGTGCTGCTGGAGGTCGGCCCCGGGCAGGTGCTGGGGTCACTCTCCCGGCAGCACCCGAGCTGCAATCGCGACCGGGCGGTCGTCTCCTCGCTTCGCCACCCGCAGAAGCAGGAGAACGACCTCGCGGTCCTGATGTCGGCGCTCGGCCGGCTGTGGACGAGCGGCGTTTCCGTCGACTGGTTCCGATTCCACGCAGGGCAGCAGCGGCGCCGGGTGGCGCTGCCGACCTATCCGCTGGAGCGGCAACGCTACTGGGTGGAACGCCGGACCGAGCGTGCCGGCGGCGCCCGCACCCGCAAGGACATCGCCGACTGGTTCTACGTCCGCGTGTGGCGGCGAACGCCGACGCAGCGCCCCCCGAAGGCGGATGGCACCTCGAAGGCGAACGGCAGGTGCTGGCTGGTGTTCAGCGACGGCTCGACGCTGGGATCGTGGATCTCGGAGGGGCTCGCACGCGGCGATCGCCACGTCATCGTGGTGACGATCGGCCCGACCTTCGCGAAGACGGCAAACGGTTACGCCATCGACCCGGCGTGCCGCGAACACTACGACCAGCTCATCGCCGATCTGAATCAGCGAGCGCTGATCCCCCGCGAGATCCTGCACCTCTGGACGCTGGCGCCGGACAACGCGCAGCGGCCGGACGACAACGAACGGGGCCAGGATCTCGGCTTCTTCAGCCTCCTTTCCCTTGCCCAGGCGCTGGGCGAGTCCGAGGTCGTGGCGCCGATCCGGATCACCGCGGTGACCGACCGGATCCACGAAGTCACCGGCGATGAGATGGTGCGCGCCGAAGCGGCCACCGTCCTCGGACCGTGCCGGGTGATCGGCCTGGAGTTCCCCAACTGCGTCTGCCGCAACATCGATGTGTCGGCGGACGAGCTGACGTCCCCCGACGATCCGCGGCTGACAATGCTCGTCGGCGAGCTTCTCTCCAGCGCGGAGGATCCGGTGGTCGCGTATCGCGGCGGTCGGCGCTGGGTGGAGGCGTTTGCGCCGGTGCATCTGCCGGAAGTCGCGGAAGACCTTCATCCGCGACTGCGCCGCGGCGGCACCTACCTGATCACGGGGGCTTTCGGCGGCATGGGCATGGCCCTCGCCCGCGAGCTGGCCGGCGCTCTTCAGGCTCGGCTCGTGCTCACCAGCCGAACCGCGTGCCCCATCGCGCAAGCTGGGCGGCGCACCTCGCCGAGCACGGCGAAGCAGATGAGCTGAGCAGGAGGATCCGGTTCGTGGAGGCGTGTGAGGCGACGGGAGCGCAGGTCATGGTCGTGCAGGCGGACGTCGGCGATCTCGATCAGATGCGCACCGTCGTCAAGTCAGCGAGGGAGCGATTCGGCCCGATCAACGGCGTCATCCACGCCGCCGGTGTTCCCGGCAGCGGGGTGATCCTTCTGAAGGAGCGGGAGCAAGCGCTCTCTGTCCTTCGCCCGAAGGTGCACGGCGCGGCCGTGCTCGAAGCACTGGTCCCCGACATGGACCTCGACTTCCTGGTGCTGTGCTCCTCGCTGAATGCGGTCAAGGGGTTCCCGGGCGTCGTCGACTACGCCGCGGCCAATGCCTATCTCGACGCCTTCGCGCGCCGGTTCGCCGCGCACACGGGGACGTTCACGGTCTCGATCAACTGGAACCGCTGGCGCGAATCGGGAATGGCGGTCAGGGCCGCAGGCCAGCCGCTCGCGACGAGCCAGGGAATCTCCGATCGCGAGGGGGTGGAGGTGTTCCGGCGCATCCTCGCCCACGCACCGGAGCCGCAGGTGCTGGTCTCGGAGATCGACCTGTGGTCGGTGCTGGCCGGACCGGCCGTCGAAGCGGCGACATCCCTTGACGAGCGCGACCGCGATGGTGATGCAGCGACGGCGCACCACGCCTATCCGCGCCGAACGTCTCCAGCGCGTACGCGGCGCCCGAGACCGAGCTGGAGCGGATGGTGGCGGATATGTGGCGTGCTCTCTTCGGGATCGACGAGGTCGGCGCGCACGACGACTTCTTCGAGCTGGGCGGGCACTCGCTGCTGGCGACCCAGCTGCTCAACCGATTGAAGGGGCGCTACCCGCGCGCCGGTCTCTCGCTGCGGGTGATCTTCGACAACCCCACGGTGTCGAAACTGGCCGCGCTGATCGAGCCGGCCAGCGCTCCGGTCGGTGAAGACGACAATGACGCGAAGCGATCGAGCGCGGATCGGATCACGCGAGCTGATGCGGGACTGTATCACGACGACGTCAGCAGTCTCTCGGAAGAAGAGGTTGATCGGTTGTTGAACAAGCTCCTCCAGGAGGAATCGGACCGATCATGAGCGACCCGACCACCCAGCTGTCGATCGATCGCGGTGACGGGTCGCCGCCGCCGCTCTCCGCGGAGGAGCGACGAGCGCTGCTCGGACAGCTGCTCGAGCGACGCCAGGGCAAGCCACGGGTGTGCCCGACCTCCTATGCGCAGCGGCGGCTGTGGTTCGTCTGTCAATTGGTGCGGGAGAGCTGGTTCTACCACTCCTGTCCGATGATGCGGTTGCGCGGTTCGCTCGACCGGCGCCTGCTCCAGGAGGCCCTGGACGCGCTGATCCTCCGCCACGAGTCGCTGCGGACGTCCTTCCAGTTCGATCCGGAGTCCCGCGAGCCGGTCCAGGTGATCCATGCCCCGCAGCCGGCGCTGCTCGAGTGCCTCGATCTGCCGAGCGATCCACGCCCTGATTCAGCGTCCGATCCGGGACCTTCACCGACCACGCAGTGTCAGGCGGATCTGGATCGCCTGACGCGGGAGCTCATCCGGCGCCCCTTCGATCTGGTCGAGGGGCCGCTGTTCCGCGCTCATCTGATCTCTGTGTCGAAGGATGAGCACACTCTGCTGCTCGTCATCCACCATCTCGTCTTCGACGGCTGGTCGATGAAGGTGCTGTGTCGCGAGCTGACGGAGCTGTACGACGCGTTCGCGGCCAGCCGGCCGGCGCGCCTGCCGTCGTTGCCGATTCAGTACGGTGACTTCGCTGTCCTGCAGCGCGAACGACTCGAGGGGCCCGCCCTCGATGAGCTGCTGGGCTATTGGCGCCAGCACCTGGACTCATTGCCGGTGCTGGAGCTGCCCACCGACCGCGCCCGTCCTCCGCAGCCGGGTCACGAGGGAGCGCGGGCGTCGATCCTCCTGCCTTCGCCGCTCGCCGAGGCGCTGGACGGACTCTGCGCCGATGAGGGAGCATCGCTGTTCATGGGCGTGCTCGCCGCCCTCGCGGTCGTTCTGCAGCGCTACAGCGGTCAGGAGGACATCGTCGTCGGGGCACCGATTGCCAACCGGAACCGCCGCGAGATCGAGGGTCTCATCGGCTGCTTTATCAACACGCTGGTGCTGCGCACGGACTGTTCCGGCGATCCGACCTTCCGCGAGCTGCTGGGACGGGTGCGCGATGGGTGCCTGGCCGCCTTCGATCGTCAGGATCTGCCCTTCGAGAAGCTCGTCGAAGAGATGCATCCGGATCGCGACCTGAGCCGCAACCCGCTCTACCAGGTGATCCTCGACGTACAGCAGGGCAAGCGCGGATCGGCGGCGTGGCAGGCGGGCGGCGTGCAGTTCAGCCTCGCCGAGGCCCAGTCGAACTCAGTGCGGTTCGACCTGGAGACCACGGCGTGCCGTTACGCCGAGGGGTTGCTCATCCAGTTCAACTACCAGACCGAACTCTTCGAGCCGATCACGATCCAGCGGATGCTCGACCAGTTCGGGCTGCTGCTCCAGACGGCGACGGAAGCCCCCGATCGCAAGATCTCGGAACTCCCTCGGCTCACCGCGGATCAGTGGCATCGGTTGCTGGTGGACTGGAACGACACGACCCAACCGTATCCGCGGGACCAGGCCGTGCACGAGCAGTTCGAAGCCCAGGCGGCGCGGACGCCCGAGGCGATTGCGGTGCGGTCCGGCGATTGCTCGCTCACGTACCGCCAACTCGACGATCGGGCGAATCGGCTGGCGTCCGCGCTCAGGCAGCATGGCGCCCTTCCGAACACGCTGGTCGGTCTGTGCGTGGACCGCTCGGTCGACCTGCTGGTCGGCATGCTGGGGATCTTCAAGGCCGGTGGCGCCTACGTGCCGCTGGACGTAACGCTGCCGGAGGCGCGTCTCGACTTCATGCTTCAGGACACCCGAGCGAAGATGGTGGTGACACAGCGGGCACTCGTGTCCTCCCTGCCCTCGTTCGATGGCCAGAAGATCTGCGTCGACGACGAGTGGCCTCTCGCGGACGAGCCGCCTCTCGACTCGACGTCCGCGGTGGGCGGTGATCACCTGGCCTACGTCATCTACACCTCCGGATCGACGGGCCGGCCCAAGGGTGTCCAGATCGGACACCGTGGCGTCGTCAACCTGCTCGAGGCGATGCGCCGGGAACCGGGCTTCGGGCCGCGCGATGTGCTCCTGGCCATCACCGCGTTCTCGTTCGACATGTCGGTGGTCGAGCTCCTGCTGCCGCTGGTGTGCGGCGGGACGGTCGTGATCGCTTCCGCCGAGATCGTGCTCGACGGCCGCGCCCTCCAGCAGCAGTTGGAGCGGCACGAGGTCACCGTCATGCAGGCCACTCCCGCCACCTGGCAGCTCCTGATCCAGTCCGGGTGGACTGGACGTCGCGACCTGAAGATGCTTTGCGGCGGCGAGGCCCTGTCGCGGGCGCTGGCCGATGCGCTGCTCGATCGAGGCGGTGAGCTGTGGAACCTCTACGGACCGACCGAGGCGACGGTCTACGCCGCCGGCGCCCGCATCGAGCCCGGCTCCCGACCGGTCACGATCGGCGGGCCGATCGCCAACACCCGGCTCTACGTGCTCGACCCCAGCGGTCATCCGGTGCCCCCCGGCGCGGTGGGTGAGCTGTGCATTGGCGGCGACGGCTTGGCCTTCGGGTACCTCGGGCAACCTGAGCTGACCGCCGAGCGCTTCGTCGCCACTTCCATGGACGCCAAGCCGCACGCGCGGATCTACCGCACCGGAGACCTCGTCCGGCTCGACGCGAACGATTGCCTGTCCTTCCTCGGGCGTCAGGATCATCAGGTCAAGCTCCGCGGATACCGCATCGAGCTGAGCGAGATCGAGGCCACCTTGCAGAGTCACCCGGGGATTGCCCATTCGGTGGCGATCGTTCGTGAGGATCAGCCCGGCGACCGGCGACTCGTGGCCTACGTGGTCCCACGCGACTCGACCGTGCCCGCCGCCGGCGAGCTGCGTCAGTTCCTCGCCCGGACCTTGCCGGAATACATGCTCCCCTCGGCCCTGGTAGAGCTGGCCTCGCTGCCGTTGACCAGCAGCGGCAAGGTGGATCGAAAGGCCCTGCCCAGCCCCGAACTCTCCGGCGGAGCGTCGGCGGCGCCACCGACGACGCCGATGCAGATGATGCTCGCCGAAGTGTGGCAGGAGGTCCTGGGCGTCGAGGCAATCGGTGTGGACGACAACTTCTTCGATCTCGGCGGGCACTCACTGCTGACGATCGATGTGGTGCGGAGAATGGAGGAGCGAACCGGCGTGCAGGTGGGCGTGGCCCAGCTGATCATGCAGAGCCTTGGACAGATTGCAGGGCTGTACGAGCAGGCGCTCGCCGAGCGGTCTTCAAACGGCGCCGCCAAGCAGACGCCGTCGGGCCCACGCCGTATGCTTTCGGCACTGGGGCGGCTGCTGCCGAGCAGCGCAGCCCGCAGGAAGTCATGATGGACGAGAGATTGCAACCAGAGTCGTATGACTGTCAAGACAGAAGGAGACGCGCGATGTGTACTGGTGTCAGTGTGATTCGAACGGGTCTGTGGGTGGGGACGCTGTTGATCGTCAATTCAATCACCGCAGTTGCGAGTGCCGAGGTGTCGTTCAGCGATGTCGCGGGCTCCAGTGGTCTTCAGTTCACCACCGAGTATGGCTCCGCGTTCGATCTCAGCGATCTTCCCCCGGGCTTGCAATTCAGCGTTGACATCATCCAGCGAAACATGGGCAATGGAGCTGCCGTCGAAGACTACGACAATGATGGTGATCTCGACGTCTACCTGCTCGGCGGTCTCGGGCACCCGAACGTGCTCTTCCAGAACCAGCTCGACACCGGCGAGCTGCAGTTCATCGACGTCACGTCGGCCGCGGGGATCGGCAACCTCGGCCTGAGTCGGGTCGCCCAGTTCGCGGATCTGAACAATGACGGCTGGCGGGACCTGATCCTCGCCAACGACAGCGACGAGACCGGCGTCCATCCGCCGTCGGCGATCTACCGCAACGAGGGCGACGGCTCCTTCTCCGATGTGACGGATGGATCGGGGTTCACGCCGGTCGGCTTCATCAAGGGTGGTCTGGGCGTGGTGGACTACGACCAGGACGGTCTGCTCGACGTGTACGTCACCAATTGGGGGTCCCGGCAGGCCGCGGGCTTCACGTATCTTCCCGGCCACAATCGTCTCTACCGCAATCTCGGCGACTTCCAGTTCGAGGACGTTACCGAGGCGGTCGGTCTCGGTCTCCTGGAGACCAACAGCTTCACGCCGCTGTTCGTGGACTTCGACAACGACGGCGATCCGGATCTGTACGTGGCCGTGGACGGGTACGCGGACGTCTTCTACCGGAACGACGGAGGCGTGTTCGTTGAAGCGAGCGCCCAGGTGGGGACCGTTCATGTCGGCACCGACATGGGCGCGAGCGTGTGCGACTTCGACCATGACGGTGATCTCGACTTCTTCACGGCCAACGCCACGCATCCGACCGGTCTCTGGGGCGGCAACACCCTGATGGTCAATCAGCTCGCTGAGACCGGAACGCTCGCGTTCGTAGATGAGGCGTCCCCACGGGGCGTCTTCAACACCGGCTGGGGCTGGGGCACCGAGTGGATCGATGTGAACAACGGCGGTTTCGCCAAGCTCTTCGTGGTGAACGGTTTCGACGAGTTCATCGCCGTCTCGCAGCCCGCGGCCGTGGCACAGGCGCTCACCGATCTGCGCTGCTTCCTCTTCGCCGACTTCACGACGGGCAACTTCGTCGAGCTCTCGGGGACGGGAGCGGACGTCGTCGGCGACTCGCGGGCGGCAATTGCCTTCGATGCCGACCGGGACGGTCTTCAGGACCTGCTGGTGACCAACATGGACGCGCCGGTGAACTTCCTGCACAATGAGACCACGCCCCCCGGCCATTGGATCACGGTCAAGCTCGTCGGCGGAGGACCGGTGAACCGCGATGGCATCGGCGCGCGGTCATGATGACGGTGGGCGGGCAGACGCTGATCCAGGAGATGATCGGCGGCGGAAGCTATCTGGCGGGTCGTCCGCACGAACTGCACTTCGGCCTCGGTCCGTTCACGATCATCGACGAGGTGCGCGTGCTGTGGCCGGGCGGATACGAAAACGTCGCGTACAACGTGACCGCCGACAGCGTGTTCGTGGGACAGCTCAGCATCGCCGGCGACCTCAACGGCGACTTCTTCGTCAACGTCACGGATCTCCTGCAGGTGCTGGGGGCGTGGGGACCGTGTGGGGCGCCCTGCCCAGAGGACTTCGACGGGAACGGCGCCGTCGACGTACAGGACCTGCTGTCGGTTTTGGCGAACTGGTCGTAGCGGACAGACGAGTTCGTTTTGGAGCGAGGGCTGTCCCCTCCGCCTTCGGCGAAAGGAACGCTCGTCGCCCCCTGCGGCCGGGGCGACGAGCGAGGTGTGGGGGCTACCCCTTCCGCTCGCAAGCACAATCGCCTCGCCTTGGCCCCAGTCCTGGCGCGTGTCGATGACCCTGCGCGAGCGAGGTTCGGCCGCCTCGGGTCTCGGTTCCGGCTTCCTCGAAGCGCGACAATCCTCTATAGCGCGCTCAATATCGATGGTTTGTGACAGAATTCACAAACATCGAACCAGACCAGGCGCGCCCTTCGTACCCGAAACAGCTCCTTCTTTTGTTCTTGACATCCGCTGAATATCAATAAACTGGAAGTATCCCTGAAACTGCGGGGACACATCGTTCGGATGACGGGGAAGGGAAGCGTCTTCCGTCTCGCCCGTCCCCAGGGCACGTCTGCTCACTGAGAACCAAGTAAGGAGAGCTCCATGTCTCGATGCTCCTCGCTGGCGATGGTCATGGCAGGAGTCGCATTGTCGATTCCAGTTGGTCAAGTCCATGCAGGTGGCTGCACGACTGATCTCGATGACAACGGCGCTACCGACGTGGGTGATCTGATCATGCTCATCGGTCAATGGGGGAGCTGTCCGGGCTGTGCCGCGGACCTGAACGGCGACGACCAGGTGGCGGTCAACGATCTGATCCGGCTGCTGGGTGCCTGGGGAACGTGCGGCTTCCAGTACCCCGACTACCCGAACGAACTCGCGAACCAGGTCGGCATCGAGTTCGTCGGACCGACTGGGCCGCTGACCGTCTCCCGGGTCGTCTACGACCGAATGGACCATGACATCGCCGCGATCCAGGAGATTCGCCCCGAGATCGTCGGCGGTCCGCACTTCGGCGACTGGGTGCCCAAGGAAATGCTGGTCTGCATCGATACCAGCCTGCCGCAAGATGCGTATCTGGAGACCATCGACTATTACGGGGCCGAGATCACCGAGTCCTGGTTCGACGGGGCGATCGAGCTCATCGAGTTTCCGCAGCCCGTCAACATCCCCGCGGCAGCCCAGATCTTCGAGCCAATCGCGAACGTCAGTTGCGCCGAGCCTAACGGCTACACTCAATTACCGCTCGCAGCCCCCGGCTTCCATCCGACAGCAATCGGAGGCGACGCCATTGAATGGACCGTGGTCGTGCCGTGGTGGCAGGGGATGCTGTGCGATTGGAGTGCGGAAGCATGCCAGTGCTACACGATCTATCAGTTCATCTCACCTGGCGATGGCTCCGTCGTGCTCCAGGACATCCAGTCGGGCTCCTATGACTTTGGCACCCCCTACGACTGTTCGACGCTCCCCCCTGATCCCTGATCGGCCTTGACCGGCAAAGCCGCGCAGTGAGGCTGCCAGCCTTCCGGATCCGATCAGGATGGGAGGAAGAGAAGGACCGCTGCGCAGCGTCTTCGGGCGGTCTTCGATTGCCCTCTCTACTTGCACTCCCCACAGATCCCCACAGAGGCTTGACGTAACACGATGCGAAGATCTCCTGAAATCCGTTCGTTCGCCACACCGTCCATGGTGCTGGGCGCTCTGTTCCTGGCCGTCCATCCCGCGATCGCGCAGGTCTTCTTCGAACAGTCGTTCTATGTCAGCGATGAGGTGGCCGAAGTCATTGCGATCGGAGATCTCAATGGCGACGGCACGCAGGATCTCGTGGTCGCGGGATCGCGGGGAACCACGATCGCGGTCCGGCTGAGCGATCGCGGGCAATTCGCCGATGAGGTCACCTACGAGATCGGTGCGGGGCCCCAGGACGTGGTCATGGGCGATGTGAATGGTGACTCGATCCTCGACGTGCTCATCACCACTGGCGACCTGATCGTCCTGCTGAACGACGGCGCCGGTGGCCTAAGAGCCCCATGACCCTGCCAAGCGGAGAAGGCGCGGGTCCGATCGTCGTCGGCGACTTCAATGGCGATGATGAAGCGGACGTGGCGGTGGCGGCGACGATCGCCGGCGAGGTCTGGGTGTATCTCAACAACGGCGAATCGCTGGGATCGCCGAGGGTGGTCACGGTGGGAAACGAGCTCTCCGACCTCGCCGCCGGTGACGTCGATGGCGATGGCGACCTCGATGTTGCGGTCATCCGGACCACCGCGGTCACGCCGGAAGGCTGGGGCGATCTTGTGCTGCTCCTCAACGACGGCACGGCGGCTCTTGCCTACGGGTCGCAGCACGTGATCGGCCCGGGACCGTCCGCGGTGGCGATCGGTGACATCAACGGTGACGGCAAGCCGGACATGGTCGCCACCAACGGCGATGGCCTTTCTGCGGCAGTGCTCTACAACCGGGGCGGAGGCTATTTCGGTGACGGCACCGTCAATGCCAACCAGTATCTGAACGTGGGGTATTGGCCCAGCGACGTGAGTCTCTCCGACGTCGATCAGGATGGTGATAGTGATCTGGTCGTGGTCGCCGGGCATGGCGCAAGGGTGATGCTGAACGATGGACCGGCGTGCGGCGGGTGTGCCAACGCCGGTGGCGACTGCTGTGAGGCCAATGGCACTCCGGGCTGTGGCGATTCGGGTTGTCAACAGACCGTGTGTGGCGTCGACTCGTACTGCTGCACTGTCGAGTGGGACGACTTGTGCGCCGACATCGCCAACGGCGTGCTGTTCACTTTCAACTTCTACGTGACTGACATGAACGACGAGTCGGGAGAGGCCATGCAAATCGCCGTGGGTGACATCAATGGCGATGGGCTGGACGATCTGGCCGTGTCGAACCAGACGGCTGAATACGGGTACGTTTCCATCCTCGTCAATAATGGAGCGGGAGTCTACAAGTCAGAACAAGCGTACGACGTGGGGGATGGCATCTGGCTGAATGCAGGACCCGTGGCCCTGGTGGCCGGGGACTTCAACGGCGACCTCGCCCTCGATCTGGCGACAGCGAACCCGGACACTGACGACGTCTCCATCCTGCTCAACGAGGGGGACGGCTTGTTCGGGCCGCCCACCGTGCCCGGTGCTCCGCCCAACCCGATCACCGGGTACCCGGTGGGAGCGCGCCACACGACATCGCGACGGCTGACGTCAATGGCGACCGGAAGCTGGACCTGGTGGTGGCCAATCGCAACAGCGCTTCGATCTCGGTGCTGCTGGGCAACGGCGACGGCACGTTCGCACCGGAGCAAGCCTTCAGTACCTGGATCTTGCCGGTGTTCATCGCTCTGGGTGACGTCGACGGCGACGGGGACCTGGATGCCGTCGTCGGGCATGAGTTCGGGGACGAAGTGTCGGTCCTGGCCAACCATGGTGACGGCACGTTCGCCGCGGCGGTGATGTATGCCGCTGTCCCGATCCCCTGGTCCGGTGCGCTCCGTGACCTCGATGGGGATGGCGACCTCGACCTGGCCGTGGTCAGTCGATCGGAGAATACTGCCGCCGTCCTTCGCAACAACGGCACTGGGGTATTCAGCCTGGATCAGACGTATGGCGTGGGCCTCCGGCCCTGTTCGATCGCGGTGGGGGACTACGACCGCAATGGGGCTGCGGACTTGGCGGTCGTGAGCGAGGACGACGGCGCGATCACCATACTCTCGAACGCGGGCGATGGATCATTCCTCGAAAGCGGCTCGTTCGCGGGCCGGGTGGGCGCGCGGGATGTGACCGCCGGCGACCTCGACGGCGACAATGACTGCGATCTGGTCGTCGCCAATGGGGATCACACCTTCACCGTGCTCGTGAACGAGAATGGCGAATTCCTGGTGGTCCATCACAGGACGATGGCCTGGGAAGCCGCTGCGGTGGCCTTAGCCGACTTCGACGGCAATGGTTCGCCCGATCTGGCTCTTGCCGACAGCTATCCCGATTGGGTCGTGGTTGCACCAAACGTCTTCCCGGCACAGTCCGGCTGCGCGGCGGATGCCGATGGGGACGGCCAGGTGACACCTTCCGACCTCACGCTCCTGCTCGGGCAGTGGGGCCCCTGCGTGGACTGCGTCTCCGATCTCACCGGCGATGGTGTGGTCGGCGTCGAGGATTTGATGGCAATGCTCATCCAGTGGGGATCGTGTCCGTAGGAGCGAATGGTGTTCGGTCACGCGCACCTCTGACTACCCTTGCCCTTGCCCAAGGGCGCAGTCACATCGCGGACCAGCCGTTCCTTTGAGGGCAGGGGCAGGGGCAAGGGCCCGTTCATCTCGACGTGCGTCTTCTTCGCCAACAGCGCGGCGCCGGTGGTGGCCTGTCCTGCTTCAACAGCGAGTCGATCATCTCAAATTCGGTGTTCGCCGACAACGACGCCCGCGCCATCGACAGCGTCTTCGGATCGCTCGAGATCACTTGCTGTCAGTTCAGCGGCAACGCCGGCGGGATCGCGTTCAACGGCGGCGGCTCGAGTCACACGGTGACGAACACCTTGCAGGCGGGATCCCCGTGCATCGACGCCGCCGCCGACACCGCGGTGCCCGCCGGCACGACCACCGTCGGCGACCCGCGTTTCGTCGATGATCCGGACACCGCAGACAGTGGTCCCGGCAACCCGCCGATCGTCGACATGGGCTCGTACGAATTCCAACCGATCCGAGTCGGCTGCCCCGGGGACACCGACGGCGACGGGCAGGTCAACGTCGGCAACCTGACCAATGTCGTTCTCGACTGGGGTACCGACGGCTCGGCCAACGGTGGCGACGTGACGGGCTCGCCGCTCGGCAGCTCGCCCGACGGCAAGGTCAACGTGAGCGACCTCAACGCGGTGATCCTGGGCTGGAGCGGCTGTCCGTGACGAGCGCGGCGCGGGCGACCAAGGTCGATCTCGCGCTCTCTGCACGAGGATCCGAGAACGATGCCCGGCCGTCCAGCCGGCGGGAAGCTACTGGAGTATTCTCACATTGAACTCCACGCGCTGCGGGGGGCCGTTCGTCGCACCTACTTCTGACACTTCGACCCGGGTCTCGCCCGGCGTCCTCGCCCGCGCCCGGATGAGCAGCTCGGGCTTGCCGTTGGCACCGGTGATGAACTCCGGACGTGACGCGATCGACAGGTAGAACGAGTCGTACGACGTCACCCGCCATTCACGGCTCCCGTTTTCACGCAGAGGAAGCCGCAGTTCAACGATGTCGCCGACGCTGACCACGCGTGTGCCACCAATGCCGAATCCGCTCAACTGCGGTCCAGACGACGAGCAGCCGGCGGAGAAGACGACGAGGACGGCGGCGCGGAGCAGCGTCGACAAGCTTCGGAACGTAATCGCCATCATAATTGCATACCGTATCGCTCGCCCGCGGCGGTGACAACCGAGCAGGTGCACCGAGCGTGACACGCCCGGGATGGTTGCGGGACACCGCTCCCACCGCGATCAGACCGCCCACGTCCACGACGAGCTCGTCGGCTAAGTCCGCGCTCGGCGCACCAGCGAGTTCATCGCTTGCTATGTCGCTGCACCGACAGGGGTCAAGTGCAGTAGGTATACTGTGTGCAGCACCCCCTTTGACGGCAGAAGGCCAATGCGCGATTGTCTGATCACATTCGCGACCATGATCGTCGCCCCCCTGTGCTTCGCCGGTCCGCCATCGGTCGTCAACGTGCCGGGCGATCAGCCGACCATTCAGGGAGGCATCGACGCGGTCGCGAATGGGGGCGAAGTGATCGTGGCGGCGGGGGTGTACAACGAGGCGATTGACTTCGTCGGCAAGGCGCTGACGCTCCGCAGCACCGATCCGACCGACCCTGCGATCGTCGCAGCCACGATCATCGACGGCGCCGAATCCGGCGACAGCGTGGTCCGTTGCGTCGGCGGCGAGGGTCCGGAGACGGTTTTGAGCGGTTTCACGATCACCGGCGGAAGCGACCCGCTCGCCGGTGGTGGCATGCGAAACGTCGGGAGCAGCCCGACCGTCATGCACTGCCTGTTCCTCGACAACAGCGTCGGTTCGGAGGGGGGCGGCATGTACAACGAGTCCAGCAATCCGCTCGTCATCGCTTGTACGTTCAGCGGCAACACATCGTTGTCGGGCGGCGGCATGTACAACCGCGAGAGCAGCCCCCAGGTTGTCGACTGCATCTTCATCCAAAACCGCGCGCTCCGGATCTTCGATCTCTTCGGCGCGGGCGGCGGGATGTTCAACATGTGCAGCGACCCGACCTTGATCAACGTCGCCTTCATCGGAAATGAGGCCGAGGGCGGCGGCTTCGGCGGTGGCGGCGGAATGTACAGTCGTGACAGCAGTCCGGCGGTGATCAACTGCACGTTCGTCCAAAACGCGGGCGAGCCGTTCGGAGACACTGGCGGCATCTTCAATCGCGACGCTAGCAATCCGGCTCTGACGAACTGCATCGTGTGGGGTAACACGCCGTTGGAGATCACCGACCTCTTCGGCGCATCGACGACGGTCACCTATAGCGACGTGCAGGGCGGCTGGCCGGGCGCGGGCAACCTCGACGGCGATCCACTGTTCGTCGACCCGAGCGGCCCCGACGGGCTGGCGGGCACGTTGCTCGACAACGACTACCGCCTTTCCGGCCGCTCACCGTGCATCGATGCCGGAGACAACACCGCCGTCCCCGGCGACATCACCACCGACCTCGACGGGAATCCGCGCTTCGTCGACGACCCGAGCACCGCGGACACTGGCGTCGGTGATCCGCCCGTGGTCGACATGGGTGCCTACGAGCGATCAGCTGGCTGTCCGTCTGACTTCGACAGGTCGGGGGCAGTCGATGTCACCGATCTGGTGATCCTGATCGGCGCGTGGGGCGGCGACGGCTCGACGGGCGGCGACGTCGACGATGACGGGGATGTTGACGTCGCGGATCTCATTGCGCTGCTCGCTGCCTGGGGGACGTGCTAGACCCAAGATAAGCGAGTGTGCAGCTCATGGCGGGGGATTTGGTCGATAAGTTGCCCCTGATCTTGATCGGTGCGGGCGGTCGCGGCCGCAGATGTGCATCCGGAGACGAACCCGGGAGTCGGGAGGGTGTTAGTGGAGGTTCTTGCGTCTCCGTGCGCGCATCGATCGCGCCCTGCATCGACTTCTCTTCCCTGCGTTTTGGCAAGGATCAGCGGAACTCGAAGCAGCGAAGACGCTCCGAAGCGACGATCAGATGGTCGACGAAGCGGTGTGAACTGGTCACGTAGACGACGGATCGACGAGCGTGCTGCGTGATCCGTGCGGCGATGTAGACGAAGGCATGTCGGAACCAGCTCCACTCCCAACGCAGGGTCTCTCTTGGGAGGGCCAGGAGGGATAACCAGGAACGGAGAGACCATGCGAGCTGACCCATGAGCATGAACGCGTTGTTGGCCAACAGCCCTCCGGTCGGCATCCGCAGAGCGGCGATCCCGTTCTTGAGCTGCTCGATGATGTTCTCCTGGTCGCAGCGTCCGTACGTGAAGCGAACGACTTCGGCGGCGGTCATGCGGCCGCGTGGAATGTTGGTGGTGAAGAAGGAGTAGCGGTATTCGTCGTAGAGTCGCTTTTGGCCTTCGCTAACTTCGATACGCTGACATCGCACAACGACGCGGAACTGCGCTCCGGTCAGCCCAAGGTGGTGCCAACGTGACTCCTGCGGTAGGTGGTAGTCGAACTCCGCGACCCATTCTCGAGCCGTGCTCAGGTTCTTGTATCCACGGCGACGAGCTTTCCGACGCCGATGCCGCGTCCGCTTCCGACGGGTCGACTTGGTTGCCCGCAGGCGATCGGGTTCCTGTTGCCGATCCGTCGAGAAGGGCTTCCAGGCCGTTCTGGGCAGCGATTCGGCCCGCTCGATTAGCGTCTTGTAGGCAGGCGTGACGAACGCGAACATCACCTCGTGCTCTCGACACGCGGCGATCATCGGCCGTGTTGAGAACTGGCTGTCGCCTCGGACAAGCACCTGGCCGAAGTGTCGATTCACCCTCGGCAGCAGCTCCCTCAGCGCCTCTGCCGCTCCATCGGCGCTGCCGCTGTTGCCGGGACGGTTGATCGTCCGCAGCGGCTCGTTCGTCTCCGAGAGCGTAATCAACAGCGGGTGGTAGGACCACTTGCCGGTGTAGGAGAAGTCAGCCCCTTCCTTACATTCCCCATAGACCTCCTTGATGGTCGAGTCGACGTCGATCGTTGCAGTCGCCCGGCGCTTCTTGGGCAGCTGCCGCCAGACACGCTCCCGACCATCGTCGATCACGGTTTGCAGCGTCTTGAGGTCGGAACGCTTGAAGCGTCGGAGGAAGTCCCCGGCCGTCGTTGGATCGGGGATGCGGCAGCCGCCCACCAAGTGCTTGATGGCCTCGCTGTGCTGGAAGTGTCCGATGTCCTCGATGCAGCCGCCGCCCACATAGAGGTTGTACACATGGGTCAAGACATGATCGGATTCGAAGTACGGCAGGTGACGCCGCAGCAGGCTCAATGAACTGTTGAGATCACGGTCCAGGCTCAGCTCCATCACCAGTTCGTGGGCCAAGGACAGCCCGCCGTACATGGTGATCTCACCGCGCCCCTGACGTTCCAGTCTCACCTGCCGCTGACAGAACACTGGTCCGGATCGCTCGCGACTCGGCCACAGCATCTGCTGATTCTCATGCCGGCGGATCGTCGCGGTGCGTGGGCGTCGGGTCCTCTGTCGGCGGCGTCGAGATCGAGTAGAATCGTTCACCTGAAAGGCCTCCCTGCCAGTGGTTGTGCCGTCGTGATAAACGCACATATACCACGGGCAGAAGGCCTTTTCTCCTGCGCCGGCGCTGTACCTACTCGCTTATCCTGGGGCTAGAGCGGTTCCAGTCCAAACGTAGCGTTTGGAGGCGTCGCCACACCACGCGCCGGTGCCGGCCGTCATCGGAAGCTGGTGGACTGGACACGGCACTCGGTACCCCCCGGGTCGTGCAGCCGGAGTGCGGGATCGTTGTCATGCGAACGCCTCCGGAACCCGTGACCTGCTGCCGGTCAGAGTGACCCGTTTCCTCTTTCTTTGCACGATCCTGATCGCTTACGAGCACGGTCCCCAACCGCTGATCACTGCGATCAGATCGATCACGTCGATGACCAAGTCGCCATTGGAGTCTGCATCGCACCCGTTCGGGCAGGGACCCCAGGCGTTGATGACCGCGATCAGATCCTGCACGTCCACGACCTGGTCGCCGTTGGCGTCGGCGGGGCACTCGGTCGGCGACTCGAGCGTCGCGATCCACGAGACGCGGTCGAACAGCGGATGCTCGCCCCACGCCCATCCGCAGATGACGTTGCCATCGTTGGAGATTCCCGTGGCGCCGCCCAGCGTGAGGGGAGCTCCGGTATTCGGCGACTGCGGGATGACGGCGCCGGCCTGCTGGAGCACGGTCTTCAGATTCCGCATGCCCTCGGTGCTGGTCCAGATGAAAGCGCGGAACCCAAGCCCGTCGTCATAGCCGACGGCCACGCCGCCGTCGGGAGTGATGGCCTGGACACACGTCGTCGCGCCCAAGGGACTGCCGGTCAGGTGCCCAAGCTCCTGAAGCTCACCGCCCGGTGACCAGAGGAAGGCGCCCGACGGGATGTAGCCGCCGATGACGGTGCCGTCGTCGTTGATGCCGCCGACCTCGCCCCAGGGATCGGAGATGATCTGCTGCGAGCCGTCGGGGAACCAGACCGATGCCTGCCACGCACCTCCGTTGGTAGGGTCCCAGCCACCAACGATTTCGCCGTTCCCCGAGACCGCGTTGGCGCGGCTGGCATAGCCGCCGCTGTCCTCCAGCTCGACCATGCCGGTCGCGGCGGTCCATCGGAACGCGCGGGCATCACAACCATCCCATCCAAGACCGACCGCCACCAGACCGTCGGCAGAGAGGCCATAGCCGCTGCTCTGATTGAAGTCGCACCCGGTCGGTCCGGTACCGCCAAGCAGGCTCCAGCCGCCGGTGGTCCACAGCGCAGCATTCTCGATCCCGCTGTTGTCGTTCGCGTTGCCGAGAATCACCGACCCGTCGTCCGAGATCGCGACCGCATTGGTGCCGCCGAGCAGCCATGCAAGTCCATCCGCCTTGGTCCAGCGGAAGGCACCGCTGTTTCCCCAGCCGACGACGGTCGTGCCGTCAGGCGTGATGTCCATCGAGCCACCCGCGTTCGTGATGATCGTGAAGCTCGCGTTGCCTCCCAGCGCCGAGGACGTGAGCGAGGCCGTCAGGCCCAGCAGTGAGGAACACAAGACGATCGTTCGGCTGTTCGATGACATTCTTGGTCCATCCCTTTCGTGTGCGGGTCCTGCCGCGGCAGAGACGCCTCAGCGTGATCCCCAGACTCTAATCCCGCAACCGAACAGCCGGAAATTCCCGGCACCCGATCCGGTGACTTCGACGGTGGTGCTGTTGCCGTGGCGACAGCCGCTCCGGCGCCGTCGAGTCAGCTTGGGCGCCCTGCCTCGAATCCCTCCTGGTCAGAGGCTCGACCCGATCAGTCGCTGGATCTACCATCGGTGCGTCAGGAGGAACCGGCCGGGAGGGCCGGCCATCCGGACGCCGGAGGAGGCCGGATGGGACGAAGAAGACGCGTCGATCGGTTCGTGCCTGCCGGGTGCCTGCTCGCGATTCTGACGGCGACCGCGCGTGGTGGCGGCGACGTTCCGTTGGAGTTGTGGTCCAGCCCTGCGTGGCCGAGCGGACTGGACTTCGGTGACACGAACGGAATCGCCTTCGGTGACTTCGACGCGGACGGCTGGATCGACGTGTTCGTCCCTCAGGCCGCGCTGCTCTGGCGCAACGTCGACGGCACCGACTGGGTGCTCGCGTCAGACCTGAGTGATGTCCTCACGATGCCCGCCCTCCGCTTCGGTGCATCGTTTGCCGACTGGAACGAAGACGGCTTGCCGGACGTCGCGACCGAGGGGCGCAATGTCTGCACGCCGTTCCAGCCATGCCCGTTCGATGAGTGCAGCCACCTGCTTCTGAATACGGGCGATGGGCAATTCGAGGACGTTTCGACGGCGATCGTCGATACCTCGCTCTGCAACCTGCAGGCGGAGACATTCTGTTGGGGGGATGTCGACGGCGACCTCGATCTCGATCTGTTCATGCCAGCGTACGCACCGGGCGTGCTCGACAGCCCCGGCAACTTATTCCTCGAGAATCTCGGCCCCGGTGAACTGGGCGTCTACCGCTTCACAGAGGCCGCCGTAGAGGTCGGTGTCCGAAACGACATCTCCATGCCGCGCCCGGAGGGCGCGCAGTTCGCCGATGTCGATCTCGACGGCGACTTGGACCTGTTCAGCAACGCGATCCTGTACCAGAACGTGTCGACGCTCGGCTCGCCGCAGTTCGCGGCCATGGAGCAGGGCGCGTCCGGCATCATCCTCGACCTCAAGGATCAGGGGGTCGCGTTCTTCGACTACGACCTCGACGGTGACTACGACCTGGCGGCGATCTACCCGGAGGCGGGCGCGATCATCTGGGAAAACGCCGGCGACGGTACGTTCTTCTATCCCGGTCTGATCGTCGAGGATCCATTCCAAGGACTCGACGTCGGCCTGTCCACGGCGGACTGGGACAACGACGGAGACATCGACTACACGACGCAACAGGTCTTCCGCCGAAACATGCTCATCGAGACCGGTCAGCGCTTCTTCGAGACCGCCCCAACGTCAATCCCCCTCGCGCATCGGATGTTCGCAACACCGGCGTGGGGCGATTGGGACA
The DNA here is from genome assembly GCA_963697235.1 of uncultured Planctomycetota bacterium. Lineage (GTDB taxonomy): Bacteria > Planctomycetota > Phycisphaerae > Phycisphaerales > SM1A02 > CAVONJ01. Next base: position 178,590 of record CAVONJ010000006.1, on the reverse strand, counting down.
AGGATGGCGATCTGGACTGTGCGCTCGGCAACTGGTCTGAAGTGGGTCGCTTCTACGACAACGTCCTGTACTCAGATGCGACGGACCCGTCGGCGCGCCGCTCGCTCCGCATCCGTTGCGTGCGCGACTCGGATGGAGCGCCGGGTGGAACCGAGACCGAATTCGGCGCGTCCGTCGAGATCGACATCGTCGGTGATCCGATCCGGCGCCGACGCAAGGCATTCGTCGCGAGTGGTCACGGCTACCTGAACCAGAGCGAATACACGCTGCACTTTGGACTTCCCGCCGACCCGGTTCCCGCCGACCCGAATGAGGACCTTCGATTCGATATCATCGCCGACTTCCCGAGCTTGCCGTCGCAGGGGCCCTGGCGCGTCGACAAGCACGTCAACAAGGCGCTGGGCGACCTGAATCTCGCTGAGCTTGCGGAGCGAGAGATTACGATCTTCCGCTCCGGTCGCGTCGTCGTCGACGGGACGAACGTGAAGCCGTCGGGCCGCACGCCGCGTCTCACCGTCGCCGGAGGCAGCCTTGCAGTGGCCGATCCGCTCACGGGGATCGCACCGATCCGCGCAGTCGATGGCGAAACGTGGGCGGGAGTGGCGTTTGACACGAGGGCGCACACCGGCGCGTGCTCATCAAGGAGATCGTGGTCGATGGTGCTCTCGCGACGGGCTGTCCCGAGTCGACGGGGAACATCCTGTTATGGGACGTCACCGACCCCGCGACGCCGTGTGTCGTTCTGGAACTGGACGGCGGCACGGTCAGCTCGGTGCGCAACAGGCGGCTTCGCTTCACCGTCGACGTGCCGCTCGAGCTCGGCCGCCAGTACCGCTTGGTGGCCAACGTCGTCCTCCTTCGGACCACGCCGTTCGCTGGTCCCATCGCGCACGACGATCTCACGATGCAGGGCGGTCTACTGCTCGTCGACCGTAGTCCATGCACCGGATTCGCCGTTGCCGCCGCGGCGGTGGACCGAACGCAGCGGGCCGTGACGATCGTGTTCGGACTCGCAGGGGCGGGGGCGGATATCGACGGCGATCACCTCGTCGGCTTGACCGACCTGACGCTGCTCCTCGCTGCCTGGGGAACGTGTTCGAAGTGCCCCGAGGATCTCGACGGCGACGGCGAGGTCGGCGTCACCGATCTCACCGAGTTACTCGAGGAGTGGAGCGGCTCTCGGGTGGTGAGAACTGCGGGCTAGCCTGAAGTGTCCCCGCTGCCTCGGCTCCAGAGCGTCTCCAACTCCAATACCAGTCGACGAACTGCGTCTCCCCGAGGCCCTTCGCGAGGACTCGCTGCACGGCACGGGCGCACCAGTATGGATTCGCTTCGACGATGACGGCGCCGTGATCCGTGATCCCAATATCCCACCCAACCACGCGAAGGGTCGGCAGCGTCGTGTGGGCGAGGCGGGCCAGCGCCAACGCTTCCCTCCAACCGCGAAGCTCCAGCCCCTCGATGCGTGCGCCGGTGTCCGGATGGTTGCTGACCGTACCTCTCTCGACTGCTTCGAAGAACGTGCGCCCCAGCTGGCCCGTCTCAATGTCGACACTCGCGATGAGTCCTCCCGCCCCGAAGTTGTCAACGATCATGCCCCCGACGGGCAGCTTCACGAACGCGCAGAGGATGGTGTGGTGGCTCTTGGGCCAGGCGAGCGTCACCACGCGGATCGTTGCGAAGGCCGACGGCGCGATCCCTGCGAACCAATCATCGTTTCGCAGCTCGATTTGGAGCACGGACCGAGACTCCCGGCAGCGCTGCAAGAGTTCATTCTCGTCGATCTGATCGACTCCATTCGTCCATTTGTCGACTTCGACCTCGAAGCCGTATCGCGCCGCCCCGGCTCCATGCGCGCGACAATCGGCTTCGCAAAGAGACTCTGCTTCGGAAGCCGCTGGGAAGGGATCAACCACCGGTCCTCGCGATCCGCGTCGAAGAATCCAATCGTCGGCGGAATCGGCAGGTCATGTTGTAGACAGTGTTCGTAGAATCGGTCCTTGTAGTTGATGGCGTACAGCTCATCGGTGATCGGCTGAACCGTTCCGGCGAGCATACGCCACTCCCAGTTCAGGAGGTAGGCCGCAGACGCCTCGCCGTTGGCGACATGGAACAGTCCGCATCGACACCATTCATTGGGCGGGACGTTGTTGGTGAGCGCAGACGCCGCGATCTTCCCGAACCAACGCAAGGGTCGCTCTCTCTTGGGAGCTAGACGGGCGGCCTGACCCGCTTGACTCAGGCTGCCGACCACCGCACGGAGCGGCCAGGCCAGAAGCCGCGCCGTGTCGACGATCCTCGCACGAACACCCTGCCGCGTAAGTCGGATGCGGCGCAGGGCGATCCGGTGCATGTCGCCCAGAGGTTGGGCTGCCCGCCGCCAGAACCAGGGCATGACCACCGGGCTGGCGACTCCGAGTGCGAGTTCGTCATCCACGGTCTTGATGGAACACTCTCCCCTCACCGCGCTGCGCACCCGGCCGCGTCAAAAGGTACCAGAGGCGTTGGCTCGAATCCAGGTCCTCGGCGGCCGGCCGAAGGCCTGCACTGGTTTGACGCCGCGGCTACTCCGCATCCATCCTCGTGAATTCCAGTGGACCATGCTCGGGGTTGGCCACTTCGATCAGGCGTCGTATCGACGTCTGGAGGCAAGGTAGAAGGCTGGCGAGAGGAGTGTCGTGCGTACGCTGCGCCGATCTCGGTAGAATCGGAGGACAGCCTTCCGGTGACGGAGGATCAGACGGTAGAACCGCAGCGCTTCGAGCAGGAGTCGAGGTAGGCTCCGCATCCGTCTGACGCGGTACTCGGCTCGCACGCGGCGGTACAGCTCGATCGGGATCCACGGTGAGGGAGAGAAGAACTGGAGCGGCTCGGCATCCCACGGATCGAAGGGCTCGAGTTCACCAGATTCTGGGGAGGGACGGACAAACTGCCCCGCACGCTCGTTGAACATGCATGCGGAGAACGAAAACGTGCTGTTCGAGATCGCGACGTGATCGCACTGGGTCAGCAAGTACCAGTCTGGAAAGAACGCGAGATCCCGCTGTTTGTGCACCTGTGGCAAGTTCTCTATGTCGATGCCGTCCGGCATTTCGGCGCCGAGTTCCCGTGATGTAACAGGACCGAACTCCGAGAACCAGTCCCCAACCACGTCCGGCGTGTCCGTGGCAAGGAAGAGCACTGGGTGATTCAGCGTCGGCCAAACTCGTTCCAGCCAACGGCGGTACACGAGGGCCGGAGCTACGTACTCGAAACCCTTGAACCCGATCCGGCCTTTGAGGTCACCAAGCCGTACATGAATCCCGACGATCGTCTCCCCTCGCGAACGAAGCCGCGACAGTGCTGTGTCGAGGCACTGTTGTACCGGCCGGATCGGTCGCAAGCACGAGCGCAGCGCCTGGCGGTGGGGCGCGAGGTGGCGTGTGTGAACGAAGAAGAGACCTTCGAGATCTAGGTTCCGAAACGGCAGGGGCGGAGCATCGGATCTGATCGCATCGTCGTCCCGAAGCGCATAGACGCGACGGTGCCTTGCGCGAAGCGTCGCGGCTCGATCCATCCGAATGTCGGTGGCGACCCAGAAGAGGGCCGCGTGGCCGTAGATCTGGCTGGCGCAATCGAGCACCACGTTGGGAGACCAGGCGACGACCCGCTCGTCGTTGAGATCGAAGAGTTGTTCACCGAGCCACGGGGGGGTCTGGACCCGGAGCCCGTATTCCAGGGCGAACGCCCGGAGGAAGAGGTACTGCAGGCACGTGTTTCCCCAACGGCCCATGGTCCCGAGACAGATCATGCTCACGACCGAGCCGTCATCGGGCGAAGCTCGCAGCGCGTCGAACGCCACGTCCCAGTCCATCGGCTGCGTTTGACGCTTCGGCGCGGTCGTGAACTCCGAGACACGCAGCGCCCTCTGGGCCGGGATCGTATCGGACCTCTTCATGCTTCGGACCCTCGTCAGCGGTGCCAACGCGAGGTGACCCTGGTCGGGAGAGCGTCCATACCCCCGTTTCGCCCTCCGGGACGATCCGCACCGCTCAGTATAATGTTGGCCCGGACCTGAACCGGCCCGACGAGCGACTTCGTCCGAGGTCCGGTCCTGCAGGGTCTGCCGCGCGGGAATCTGTGCCATGGTCGGCCTATCCTCGTGCCGCTGGGTAGGAGAAGTGGAGGAACCAGATGAGCAGTCAGGTGTGGTTTGCGTCCTTGCTGGCGGTTGCCGCCGTGACGGCGTCAGTGGTCGCCGGATCCCCTCCGATCGGACCGGAGCCAATCGGTCCTTTCGTCAATGGCAGGTTCCCGAGCTCTTCGCCGTTCATGGGCAGCGGCGTCCTCGCCGAAGCGTTCCCCAGCCTTGACTGGGAGTCGCCCATTGTCGCGGTGCCGTTTCCCGGCGGCGCGGACCTGCTCGTCGGGGAGATGGCAGGGCGCATCTATCGCGTCCTCGATTCCGACACGGCGGAGACGCGGGAGCTCGTGCTCGATATCACCGATCGCGCGTGGTACTACGACTGGGCGGGACCGAATACCAAGCACGGGGGTATGCAGACGTTCGTACTGCATCCCGAGTTTGGCGAGGGCACCGGCAACGACTACGTCTACACCTACTACCTGCACAACCCCACCGGCGTCCGCACCGATCCGTACTACGATCGCGTCGCGAGATTCACGTGGGATGGTTCGAGCTTCGATCCGTCGAGCGAGCTGATCATGATCCAGCAGTTCGACACCGCGGCCGGACACGACGGCGGTGGTATGGCATTCGGTGGCGACGGGTTCCTCTACATCACGGTGGGCGACGAGGGCACGCAGGGGAGCGCGGCCATCCAGCACACGCAGAGGATCGACGATCGCTTCCGCTCGGGTGTCTGGCGCATCGACGTCGACATGCTGGGCGAGCCGATCAGCCATGCCATCCGTCGCCAACCCAGCAGCGACAACGTCCCTCCGAGCTACGAGGTCTCGTATACGCAGGGGTACTACGTCCCGAACACCAACCCGTGGCAGGATCCCGACGGTGGAGTGCTCGAGGAGTTCTACGCTATCGGACTGCGCAACCCGCATCGGCTCGCCTATGACGCGATGACGGACCAGTTCTGGATCGGCGACGTCGGGCAGGACAGCCGCGAAGAAGTCGACCTGATGAACCAGCCCGGGTTGAACTTCCAGTGGGCGTTCAAGGAGGGTACGGTTCCGGGCGCCGGGGAACCGCCGACCCCGCTCATCGGCGTCAGCCGGGGGCCGATCATCGAATACCCGCACGGGAACGCTATCGGAAACTGCGTCATCGGCGGAGTCGTGTACCGCGGCACGTTGTTTCCCGGGCTGTACGGCAAGTACCTCTTTGGGGACAACGGCAGCGGAGCGGTATGGGCGCTGCAGGAGAACGCCGGTACGCTCCTCGGCCTCACCGCGGTCACCCAGGTGCCCGGCAGCCTGTTCTCGGGGCTCGCATCGTTCGGCGTCGACACGCAGGGCGAGCTGTTGCTCATGAAGATGGGTGCTCAGGGCACGGGCATGATCTACCGCATGGTGCCGCCACACGCTGATGGACCGATCATGCCGGACACGATCTCGGCCACCGGTGTGTTCGACGACAACGAAACCCTGACTCCCGCACCCGGGTTCATCCCGTATACGGTCAACGCGCCGCTCTGGACGGCGGGGACGATCAAGATGCGCTGGATCGCAATCCCGAACGACGGCGTTCCGGATTCACCGGACGAATTGATCGGCTACAGCGAAACGGGATCGTGGACTTTCCCCGTCGGGACGGTGCTCGCCAAGCACTTTGCCCATCCGGACGGGCATCCGCTCGAGACGCGTGTCTTCGTACACGCCTACGAGGGGTGGTACGGTGCGACCTACAAGTGGCGGCCGGACGGGTCGGACGCGGATCTGCTCGCGAACGGTGGGGAGGAGGAGCTCACGATCGACGGGGAGACCTTCACCTATCTCTATCCAGCCGCCAACCAGTGCGGGCTCTGCCACAAGGCCAATGCGGGCTCGGTGCTGGGCGTGCGCACGCGACAGCTCAATGGCCCGTACACGTACCCCGGCGGTGAGACTGTGAATCAGATCGAGATGCTGAGCACGCTCGGTTTCTTGCCAGCCGGGCTCGACGAGGCGGCGCTTGACGGTGTGCTCACCTCCGCGGCACTCGACGACCCTTCGGCGACACTCGAATTCCGGACGCGGTCGTACATTGACAGCAACTGCGCGCACTGCCATCAGCCGGGGAACGCGCAGGCATTCTTCGATGCCCGGCTCACGACGTCGCTGTTCGATCAGGGGATCGTCTGCGGTGGCGTGCGCAACGATTTGGGCATCACTGGGGCGCGGATCGTGCGTCCCGCCGACCTCGACCGTTCATTGATGCACCTGCGACTCATCAGCGAGGAGGGATGCTGCGCGATGCCCCCGATCGCCCGCGGGCGCATCGACGACGAGGCGGCGGCCGTGATGGGGGAATGGATCGAGAGCCTGCCGGTCGTGGACGAGATGATCGGTAACGACACCTCTGAAGACGCGCCGTTCCTGGATGCGCACCATCCGAGTCTCTACGTGAATGAGTCGGCGGCCTTCACCAACACGACCGGCTCGGACCTCGTGCTGCGCATCGAGGACTTCAGCTTCTACGCGCGCAGCCCCGCGAACCCGATCACTCCGTTCCTCGTCCGCATCGACGGCGACAACGACTTCACCGTCGTGGCTATCGGACAGACGCGCACGAGCGCGGAGTACGGGGCCGGACAGAACGTCTTCCCGTTCGTCGACGACGTCGTGCCGACGATTATGTTGGCCCCCTGGGAGACGGTGACCGTCGGCTTCATGGACAGCTTCGCCGACGGCAGCGGCTGGGGCGAGGGCACGATGATCCCCGCGGTTGTGAACGGGAGCGCCGACGAGATCTGGGCGCTCTTGCCGGCCCCGCTGATCCCCGCCGCGGGCGGCTTCGTCGCGGATCGCGACACCCCCTCGATCGCGCTCGGCGAGGCGATCGCCGTGACGAATGCGGGACTCGCGGTCTCGCCCTACACGGGGCTGCATCGCAGCTACAAGGTCAACGTGCGCCTGGTTGTCGAGAACGACTGCGAGGTGTTCCCACCCGTCGCTGCCATCGATAGTGACGGCGATGGCATCCCCGACCTCGTCGAGTGTCCGCAGGCCTCCGGCACGTTCGTCGCCAACGGCGGGTTCGAGAATACCGCCGTGCACCCGCAGACATGGACGTACCTCGATGCCGGTGACGTCGAAGGGTGGCAGACGACATCCCCAGACAACTTGGTCGAGATCTGGACATCCGGATTCCTCGGCGTACCCGCGTTCGAGGGAGAGCAGTTCTGCGAACTCAACGGGACTGGCAGCGGTGGCGGTCTGTACCAGGATGTCGCCACGCAAGTCGGCGCCCAATTGCGATGGCGTTTTGCGCACCGGGGACGCAACGGCCCGGAGACGATTTCGCTCTGCATCGGCCGCCCCGGTTACGACATGCAGTCGGTCATCGAAGTCACCACCGACAATTCGGCGTGGGTTGTCTACGAAGGCGTGTACGAGGTGACGAACCCGGAGCAGACGACAACTCGATGCATGTGGATGTCCATGAACGGCGGGTCGAGCGGCAACCTGCTCGACGCCGCGACCTTCGGCCCCGACTGCGATGCGGACGGCGATGGCATCGACAACTACATGGACGATGACAGCGACGGCGACGGTATCCCCGACGAGATCGAGGGTGCGGGTGACGCCGACGGCGACCAGGTGCCGAACTTCCTCGATCTCGACAGCGACGGTGACGGCATCCCGGATGCCGTGGAGTGCGGTAACCGGCAACCCGAGGCTGTAGGTCTCAGCGGGATCGTGCGGGGTCCCCGCTCGCCGTGGGACTGCGACCTCGACGGCGACGGCACGCCGAATTTCCTCGACCCCGACAGCGACGACGACGGAGTCCCCGACTGGGTGGAGGCGATCCTCAACCTCCCCCCGAGATGAACCTGTCTACGCAGCAACGCTGCGCGGGATCGCGATAACGCGATGGTCGATCTTTCGCTCGTGAGTCTCCCCCCGAATGGTGGACACACAATCGGGAGGGCATAGTGCGGCCGTTCACGGATGGAGTGTCGTATTCGGACGAGTGCGAGCGAGAAGCAGTCGCGTTGGTGGAGGACGGGACGCCGGCTCGCGGTTGCGGCTGACCTGGGGATTCGATACTGGACGCTGATCGGATGGCTGAGGAAGAAGCGAGAGGTCGGCGTGGAGCCGAAGTCCCGGCCGCTCTCAGTCGAGCAGGAGGACCGGCAGTGTATTCGAGGAGAGCCGAGGCGTTGACGGAAGTCCACGCATCCACTTCGAGCTCATCCGACGCGGTATCGAATGCTGCGTCAACACAGTGGCCGCTCTGATGTGCGGCATGGGCCTGAAGTCCAAGATTCAACGGGCGTCTCGGCCCAAGACGAAGGACAGTCAGCGCTGGGATACGTCAGCACTGCCGAGTTCGAAGGGATGACCGGCCGGCGGAAAGCACTTGTGTGTCCACCGTTCGTGGGGAATCTCAGCAAGTGTGGCGCGGAGGGCCGAAGGCAGGCGGCCAGTCAGGCACGGCGGTGTCGGTTGAGTCGCTTCAGTAGTTGCAGAGCGACTCCCAGTCCTCGACCACATCCGGTCCGGGCGGGCCGGGGATCTGGTTCGGGCAGTACGGGGGACCGACCACACCCGTTTCGCCGACCAGCGTCACGGTGCCGTCCGCCGTACTGTGGAACGTGAACGTCTTCGTGCAGTCACATCCGTCGAAGCAGTCGAAGAAGCCGATGATGACGAACCACTGCCAGACATCCGCATTCAACGCGGTGGGCAGCCAGTGACTCGACGAGCCGCCGACGATTCCGTTGGGTTCCGCGTAGTTGACCTCGCTCTCGGCCTCGTAGAGCGCGCTGAGCGCGGGCATGTTCATGTCGCACTCGAAGCCGAGATGCACGATCGTTCCGCCCAACCACGAGTTGAGCACCGTGGCGCCGTAGAAGCTGTTCAGGGCCAGGTAGTTCTCGAGCGGGCCGGCGGGGTCGATGCCGACGAGCATCTCGCGACCGACCCACTGGCAGGTGTGCAGATACCCTTCCAGGCCGAAGTCGCTCCGGATCGTGAGCACATCGCTCACAATGCGCTCGTAGAGGGCGACCGGCAGCGTTAGACCGCCGCCAGGTCCGAGCGCCTCGAGACCGATCTGCTGGATCTCCGAGTCGGCGAACGGTACCGGGCACTCGAACGGGCAGGGGCCCCACCCGTTGATCAGGGCCACGAGATCGACGACGTCCACGTTCCCGTCGCCGTTGAAATCCGATGCACACGCAGCAGCACGGGCCCCATGCGCCGATCAACTGCACGAGGTCGGTGACGTCGACTGACGCGTCACCATTGACATCACCGGCGCAGGCACCGGCGGCGCCAAGGACGCCGGCAGCCCAATGATCGCCGTCGTCACGAGCGTCGAGATGGTCACGGACGGTCGAACAAACTGGTCCATTGCGCCTCCTGCGCAAGTGGCCGATCTCACCTCTGTCAAAGGGCGCTAGGTTTGCAGCAGACGGCTCATGATGACCCGTGCCTCTCTCACTGCTGGCAGGGAGTCGGCTGCCCGCACGCTGCCCCTCCCGGCGTGACCACCAGCTGATAGTCGCCGGTGGCGCCGTTCCAGCCGCTCACGAAGATGTAGTAGTTCTGTCCCACCTCCGAGCACCACTCGACCACCGACGGTCCGGCCATGAGCCCGCAACCGTCATCGTCACCGGTCAAACAGAGCAAGTCACTGCAGCTGCTCCCGCAGTAGACGTGAAGCTTGGAGTCGTAGTTCGTGCCCTCGCACAGACTGGCGGTGATCGTCGTCCCGGTACCCACCACCGAGTACCAGTTGCCCGGCGCATCAACGGTGTTCGTAGGCGGGCAGGCGAATGCCTCGAGATCAGCGGCGGCATTGATCGTTCGGCCGACGACCGTGACCGCTCCGCCGCTCACGTCCAGGCTGAACGCGTTCGACGCACTGGTCGTTGGCTTCGGGTGCGCAAAGATCTCCGGCGCAGTTCGTCGCCGCGCCGTTGTTGAAACCGCCGGCAGCATAACACGCCGAGGGGATCAGGATTTCGCACGCGCCAGCGCCGAGGCAGCACGCCCCGCTCAGATCTTCGCAGACGAGCTCGGCGCAGGTCGTCTCGGCAGGCTGGATGACCCCGCCGCTGGTGGCACAGTCGAGTTCCGTCAACTCGATACACGTCTCACCATTCTCGGAGCAGCAGGCGCGGGTGAGCACCGTGAGGGGACAGGACCCCCATCCGGTGATGACCTGGACGAGGTCGACGACGTCGACGATCCCGTCGCCGTTCAGGTCCGCATCGAATCCCGGTCCCTGGCCGTCGGTGCCCCAGGTGCTGATGACATTGATCAGATCGGTGACGTCGACAACACCATCGTCATTCGTATCACCTGCGCAGACGTCGCCCGGTGCACTTCCCTCGATCACGAACGGGAATCCCTGAGGGGTTCTGTTCGGAAAGTCGATGGCTTGGAAATAGGATGCGCCACCGTCCAGCGACCTCAGCCCGTTGCCGGTCGAGGCAGCGCCGAGCACGGTGATCGGCGGTGCCCAGGTCCCCGAGTCGAGCGAACCCTCGGTCCCCCAGTCGAGCCAGTAGGTGCCTTGAGCCAGCTCGGTCCCGACGGCCACGACATTGGTCATGAGCGGCCGGAATGTCGAGAGAGGCGAGGTCTCGGGGGCCCGGTACGCTCCCGACCACACCGTGCTCTGGAGAACGTTGGTCGTCGTATCGCCCCACACGACCGTGCTGCCCGCCGCGGCGGGCGGACCATCCCAGATCCGGAGATTCACCGCGGTGATCGTCGAGTTGGTCGTCGATCCCGGCTGATAGGCGTAGAACGCAATCGTGTCGATCGTCCATCCCTTGGGGTTGGACACCGTGAATTCGTCGGCGATCCGTCCGTCAAAGCCGTTGAGCAACAACCCGATCGAATACTGCACGATGCTGAGATCCGCCCCGTCGAAGCCGCCCCCGGGATTGGTGATCACTGGACCGTTGTCGTACAGCACGTCAGCCGCAACGACATCGCCGAGACTCACAGCCAGGGCGGTCGCGCAGACCGCCGGCAGGTTTCCGGTGTACTTCATGTTCCTTCATCCTCCTGGTTCAACGCGGTGCCCCGTCTGGATGCACCGGTATGACTGTCTTGTAACGTCTTTCTCTCTGGACTCTGCGGCTCGCCACCTGGTCTGGGAGTCGATGCGATCAGCGCGAGCATCGCCCAAGACACCAGAATACAGGACGGTGACCGGAAAGCAACAGCCTCGACATGGCGAACTGCGATCAAGTTTTCCCGCCAGCGCCCGGCCTCTCGGAGTAAGGTTCGTCCCGGTAGGGACTTATGGCAGCCGAGGCCGCTGGGGGCGGGGCATGAATCTGAGGCCTCGGAGACGCTTGGATCGGCCGGAAGGGCCTTCGTCGGGAGCGTGCCACCTCGCCGAGCGGACTCGGATCGCGGTTGCGTGCCGCATCGGAGATCGGAGCGCCTCGCCTTTGCCGGTCAGTCCTGAAGGCCACCTGGCCGTTCGTCCCAACCCGGATCGCGCCCCGAGCAGTTCCTTCAACTGCTCATTGTGAGGACGGAAGTGCTCCTGCAATCTTCGTCGGGTCGCTGGGCACATCGGTGGTTGTCGGCTGCGCAAAGACCCGATGGGTCGAGGGCGATTGGAACTCAGGCAAACCCACGAAGCGGAGCGTCTGCTGGTAGGCCTTGTTCTGGTCCTGGCTGAGCTGCCTGGTCCATGAGGATCATGGAACTGCTCGCGGGGGAAGACCTCCATCCACCGCTGAAGCTGCTCCGCGTACTGGCCCATCGTGACGTAGGCCAGATAGCCGAGGGGGAAGCTGTGATACCGCTCATCGGCAGCCATCTTCTCCCGCTCACCGGCGATTCGCGCCGGCTCGGCATCGATCGCCTCCTCGAAGCTCAGTTTCTCGTATCCGATTCGGCGGCTGAGGTGATAATGGGAGTAGGCCCGATCGACGGGATTGCGGAGGAGCACGACCAGCCTGGCGTCGGGGACCAGGCTCTTGATCTGCTGGGCGCCATGGGGATGGTTCAAGTAGGTCGGTGTCGCTTCGAAGGTCTTGAAGGTGCCGGTGTTCCGGCGATAGCGACGCCTGGCGGCGACCGACGGAAAGTGCCGGTGATACCAGCGCGGCCCGCGATGGTAATTGACGTTGAAGAATGCAACCTCCTTCGTGAAGGCCGCCGCGACGCTCGGGTGCTGCGCGAGCAAGGTGAACATGGTGGAGGTCCCCGATCTCGGCGCTCCGATGATGAGGAAGTCGGGGAGCGTTCTCGCGAAGCTGGTGGCCGGCGCGGAAGCGGCGGAGCCACACCGCTCGCGGTGTTGCCATGCCCTCGAGGACGGTCGTGAGCCCCTTGAGCTCCCGAATCCAGCTCTTGGCTCCGTGCTCACCCCGAATGCTCAGCTGCGATTCGCCCCGGAGCCTCGTCGAGCTCGAAGTCCAGCCACTCGAACTGCTCCCGAACGTGCGCGACGAATTCCGTGAGCGTGCGACGCCACCGATCGTTCGCGGGGTAGACGAGACGGTAGCCGTCCTCCAGCTCCACGATCTCGCGACTGCCTTGCAGCACCTCGCAGCTCAACTCGCGGAACGGCTGCGCCTCCTTCGGGGTTCGGTAGTCCTTGACGCAGCACGGCGCTGCATCCAAGCCTCCCAGTTTCGCCGGATGCCTGCGCGCTCAGGCGAGGGACTGAAGCTCGGTCATCACGCTGGCTGGCAAGTCAGCCAAACGGGGCCTCTTTCGAGAATGGGGTCGATCACGACCAGTTGGTGATGACCAGCAGCAGGTCCGTGACGTCGACCTCCCGCTTCCGTCCAGATCGGCCGGACAGCCGGTCGGAGGCGGCGGGCAAGTGCCCCACTGGTCGATCACCTCGACGAGGTCCGCCACGTTGACCACCGCATCGCCATTGACGTCACCGGTGACGGACGGAACGTCCGGACCGCACGCCACGGTCGCGATCGAAGTCGGTGAGCCCGGGAGGAAGAGGCCGATGGTCGCGATCACTGGCTTGCGGCGGGGCGTTCGCGTCGAAGCGGAAGTTGTAGACGGTCGCCCACCGCAGCGCAGTTCGCGTTGCTGTTCTCAGCGAACGGCTGAGCTGACCAGGTCACGTCGTTGGAGGATACCGTCGCGTTCCAGTCAGTGCTGTCGTAGATCTCACCCGAGTGATAGTCCACGTCATGGAAGCCGATGTTCGACACGATCACACCCGGAGCATTGGGGATGCTGAACTGCCACGCGGCGCGGTTCGAGTTCATGTTGTAGATGCGCGAACTCGTAGTGCCACGTCCCGTTGCCGTTGTCCGTGCAGTCGTAGCCGAGGATGAAGCGGCCGTCATCGGGAACATCGATGTTCTGCAGGGTCACGGAAGGCTGCAGTGCCGCCCATTCGGTGATCGCCGGCACGCCGCCTCGCGAGTCTTCCACGAAGCTGAGCTGGTATCCACCGTCGGAGAAACCGTCGATCTGGAAGGGCCGGTAAGCGACGTTGTTGTACCAGTTGTGGGCGGCCGAATCGAACGGTCCGACGAAGTGCTCCTCGGCGAGGTAGACCGCCGAACCGTTCAGCGAGGGGTTCAGATCGTCGTTGTGCACCTGCAGTCGCTTGTAGATCGCGTCACCGGCGACGCCCTGGGTCGTGTAGGGGAATGGGAACACGCCGGTCACTGGATTGACGTCGGATCGCGGTCCCAGCCCCGAGTACCCCTTCGAGGAGCCCTGCTGGTATCCGTTCGTGCCGGCGCCATAGGCATCCGAACAGCCGACTCCGAGCACCGTGTTGTCCGGCGGAGCCTGCGCAGCTGCAGCAGTATTCCGCTGTGGCCGCGCCCCACATGTGCTTGACCCAGCTCATGCCGATCTGCTCGAATCGGCCGTTCATGAGCCGGTACATGTTCATCGTGAAGACGGGATGGTTGTTGGTGTACGGCTCCACTGGCAGCGGCGCGTCACCGACATTGCAGACGTTGGACGAGAAGCTGTAGCCGTTGATCTCGCCCACCGTTCCCCAATTGAGGATCGGAGAGATGTCCCCCACGCTGGCACCGAACAAGTCCGGCCCCGTCGACTCGCCGCAGACGCCGGCCGGCGCCTGACCGGACCAGGCCCCCAGAGATAGCCCCAAAGCCAACCCACAGCACACCAGGAATCGCCGCATTCTTCACTCCCTTCCAGAAGCCCTGAGACCGTTGATGATGGTCAAGCGGCCATTCTAGTCCAAGTGATGCACGAAGCGACCCTCCCACCTCTCTCCCAGAGGTCGGCTCGCACAGCGAGCCGGGTGAGGGAGGAGTGCGTCCACCGTCGGCCGCGCAGCAAGTTGACCATCGACCCCTCTCGATCGCCCATCGCTCGCCGCACTGTCGAACAGTGCGTCGGCTCTGCCCGTTACCGACGGTGGGTGTGGGATCGCCCTCACCTGGCCCGTCCCCGCGAGCAGGCGCGGGGACGATCCGTCCTCTCCCGGGAGAGAGAAAGAGGATTTCTTCGTTTCTACCGTTCGCTGCCGACACCCGCGCCAGTCAGCCGCTCGCGGTAGCGCTGCGCGGTCTCGGGGCGATCCCACGACTCGTAGAACGCGATCATCCGATCAAGGGCATCGTCTCGCACTTCCGCGGTCGCCGCGGGATCCTCTTCGAGTGCCTGATAGCTCTCCAGGAGAAGCGGTTCCGCCTCTTCGTAGCGTCCCTGCCGGGCGAGGCAGTCGCCGAGATGGCCTCGCGCGGCGGCGAGATCCTTGCTGCCGGCGGGGCGACGCCAGGCGTCGAAGCTCGACCAGATCCCGCCACGCCTGCTCCGCCGCGCTCTCATCGCCCATGGCGCTCAGGATCTCCGCCTGCAGCGCCGTACATTCGATAATCCGAAAATGCGGCGGGGTGAAGCGCTTCCGCGTCACCTGCAGGGCTTCCCGTGCGAACGGCTCCGCTTCCTCGTCCCGTCCCAGTCGGTGCAGAAGGTCGGCGAGGTAGTAGTTGGAGAGTGCGACGGACGCGTCATCGGGGAGCAGTTTCTTCAGCTTGATATCGAGGGACTGACGCAGCAACGGTTCCGCCTCGTGCAGTCGGTTGCGCGCGACCAGGCAGCGTGCGATGTTGCTCAGGCCGCGAGCCACGTCGATGTGATCGGGGCCGTGCAGCTCCTGGACGATGATGACCGACTCTCGGTGCAGCTGTTCCGCTTCACGGTAGCGCTCCTCATTGCGGAGGCAGGTCGCCAGGTTGTTCATGCTGCGGGCGACCATTTCCCGCATCTCCTTGCGAGCATCGTCGTCCTGCTCGTGATCGGCGAGGAGCCGCTGCCGCATGTCAAGGGCTTGCCGGAAGTACGTCTCCGCTTCTTCGTGCCGACCCTGTCGATCAAGGACCGCAGCCAGGTAGTTCAGGCTGCTGGCCACCTCCTCGTGCTGGTTGCCGAAGATCTTCCGCCGGATCTCCAGGGCTTCGCGCTGGAGCGACTCCGACTCGGCCAGCGAGCCCGTGAAGTAGAGCACGGCGGAGAGGTCTTCCAGCGTCTGGGCGATTTCGGGAGCCGACTTCCCCATTGTCTGCCGCTGCAGCGCCAAAGCGGCGCGGAGCTGCGTCTCCGCCTTGTCGTACATGGTCAAGGCCCGGTAGCCGTTGCCGACGGACCAGCGGAGCGCCGCCTGCACTTCAGGCTCGTCGTTCAGGCGGAGCTGAACGTCCTTCGCGACGTCGTCCAGCAGGTCCGCCACCCGTGCGTTGCGCGGCCCGTCGCCGCCGCGCGGATCGAGCTTGTTGAACATGTCCTGGAAGTAACCGACGATCGCGTTGGCGGTGGTCGCTTCCCGGCGGGCCTGGATGAGGAAGTAAGTGATGCCCACGAAAGCAAAGATCAGCGCCGCCACCACGCCGGCAATGCCCGCAACCACCGGCTTGTTGCGCTTGGCGAAGCGGCTCAGCTGGTAGACGACGCTCGGCGGACGGGCCAGGATCGGCTCGCTGCTCAGGTAGCGGCGGATGTCGGCCGCGAGCTCGAGCCGCCGACTGGTAGCGCCGGTCGCGCTCCTTCTCCAGCGCCTTGAGGGTCGATCGTCTCGATGTCGCCCTTGAGCTCGGAGTTGATCGGCGCCGAGCGGCGTCGGCCGGGTCTCGCGGATGACCCGCGTCGCCTCGAAGAGCCCGACGTTGCGAGACGTCGTAGGGGAGCTAGCCCGAGAGCAGCTCGTAGAGCACCATGCCCAGGGCGTAGACGTCGCTGCGGGTGTCGAGGTCGTGCGGGTCGGCCTCGCACTGCTCCGGGCTCATGTACTGCACGGTGCCGACGAGCTCGCCCACCTCCGTCTGCAGCGTGGTGACGGCCATGTCCGAGTCGGTGGCGCGGGCGACGCCGAAGTCGATGATCTTCGGCTGGCCCGTGGGAGTCGACGAGGATGTTCGCCGGCTTGAGGTCGCGGTGGATGATCCCCTTCTGGTGGCCGTGGTGGACGGCGTCGCAGACCTCGACGAACAGCTCGAGCCGCTCGCGGGTCGAGTGAGCCTGGCGCGTCTCGGCGTACTCGGTGAGGATCCGCGCGTCCGGGACGTACTCCATCGCGAAGTAGGGGCACGCCGCCGCTGCCGTCGTCGTGCGTGCCGGCCTCGTAGACCTGGGCGATGCCCGGGTGCCGCAGACGGGCGAGGACCTCTGCGACTCGTACTCGAAGCGTCGCAGGGCGGACCGCGAGGTGATGCCCGCCTTGATCACCTTGAGGGCGACGGTGCGCCGCGGCTGCTCCTGCACCGCCTCGTAGACGGTGCCCATGCCGCCGGAGGCGATGACCCGCTTGATGCGGTAGTGGCCGATGCGGTCCGGCAATGCCGGTTGGCGGCGCAGCTGCTCGAAGCCCCATCCCGGCTTCGCCCCGCCCGCTGGGAGCGTCGCGGAATCGGGACCCGGCACGGCACCGGGGATGATCGTCGCGTCGTCCGCCGGCGAGGAAGGCCCCGCGGGCGCGATGGTCTCCTCTTCCCGCTGAACGCCGGGGGCAATCGTCTCCTGCTCGGGCGCCGGTGACGAACTCGAATCCTGATTCGTTCCTCGGCGTTCCCACCAGATCCAGCGTCTCCGGCTCCCCGGAGCGCGGAGGACTGGCGTCCGTACCGTCGCCCATGTCGCTATCCCCGTAGCTGCGCATCGACTTGCCCGTCTGCGCGTCAATAAACAGCATATCCGCCGCACCGGGCCCGCGGTCAATTTCCTCTGGAAACCAGCTGTGGCTCGTTGTTCAAGCCGGGGCGAACCGCCCTGAGTGGTCCCGTTGCCGTCCGTGATCCGACCGCAGACCGCCACCACCCGCGGTGCATCTGCGGTCAACCTCGTGCGCGGACCATCACTCGATGACGATCGTCGCAGGATCGAACTCGATCGCGGGGTATCGCATGTTCAACGAATCGAGCGTGTCCACCATGATCCGGGAGATCAGAAGATTGCGATACCAGCGGTTCTCCGCGGGAATGACGTACCACGGCGCATAGGCCGTCGAGCACTTGCTCAGCGCGTCTTCGAAGGCGTACCTGTAGTCGTCCCAGCGGTCCCGCTCCTTGAGATCCTCGGGGTTGAACTTCCAATGCTTGTCCGGCTTCTCCAGACGGCGCTGGAGTCGCTTCTTCTGATAGTCCTTTGAAATGTGCAGGTAGAACTTGCGGATGGTGACTCCTTCATCCGCGAGCAGCTTCTCGAAGGCATTGATGTGCTCGTAGCGGCGCTTCCAGCGCTCGGGCGGCACGAAGTCCTTCACCCGAACGATCAGCACGTCCTCGTAGTGCGAGCGGTTGAACACACCGATATAGCCGCGCGGCGGGACCTGCTGGTGGATTCGCCAGAGGTAGTCGTGGCTGAGTTCGAGCGTCGAGGGCGCCCTGAAGTTCGCGACCCGGCATCCCTGCGGATTGAGCACGCCGAAGACGGAGCGAATCGTGCTGTCCTTGCCGCCGGCGTCCATCGCCTGCAGCACGACGAGGACCGAGTGCTTTCCCTCGGCGTACATGAGCTCCTGCAACTGGTCGAGCCGCTTGCCGAGCGTGCCGATCTCCTTTCGGACATCGCTCCGCTTCAAGCCGCCGCTGTCGGCAGGATCGAAGTTCGAGAGTTCGACCCGCGCACCGGGCCGAACGCGGTATTGGTCGGTGTCGATCATCTAGCCCTTTCCCGAGGAATCCCGAATCGACATGATCAGCCCCGACAGCGCGCTGATCGCTTCACGGATCTCCCGGACGTCCATCTTGGAGATGTGGCCGTCGCTGATCGCCGCAATCGCTTCGGCGCATTCGCGCACCGCGTTCACCGTGGCCTCATCGAAGGACTCGTGGCGGACGAAGTGTCCGCCCATCTCCTGGCAGACGTAGTCGAGGACCCGATCGCCAACTTCCGGCGTGGCGCTCTGCAGAGAGCGAAGCAGCCGTTCGACCGGGTTGGTCTGGGTGCCAGAGAGAATACGGTTGACCTGGCGGGTGGAGAGCCCGAGATTCATGGCGAAGCGCTTGACCCCAGCACTCTCGACGAGCTCGGAGAACCGGCGCAGCGCCTCTTCGGAGATTGGATCAGGCGGCGGCGTGGAGCTGGTCATGCGTTGTCGAACCCGGACTGAGGGGTACAGGGACGGCCACCTGTTCCCGGCCGCACTATCCGCTATCCCCCGCCATCCTTCCGCCACCCTTCATCGGTGTGGGAGCGGAACGACGGGCGGACCCGAAGGAGTACAGGATACCATACCGCTCGCCGCGTTCGACCCTCGATTCAGAGAAGCGGACTCAAGGTGATCGCTGCATTCTGCACGAGACGCCGGGGCCATCGCCGGCGGCTCCATGACGCGGCGCTGACCGGGCGGGATCGCTCGATGTACGAACGCTGCAGGACGCGCAGCTGGCTTGCGAAATCGCTGTCGTACACCATCATGCTCGTCTCGAAGTTGAGCTCGAAGCTGCGCCGGTCCAGATTCTGCGCTGCCCACCATGGCCACGTTGCGGTCCAGGGTCAACGTCTTGGCATGCAGCAGCCCGCCCTGGAATTCGTAGATCGTCACCCCCGCGGCGAGCAGGCTCTCGTAGAGGCCGCGGCTGGCCGCGGCCACGAGCGGGGAGTCGTTGCGAGCGGGCACGACGATCAAGGTCTCGACCCCGCGGCGGGCTGCCGTGCGGATGGCGGTGGCCGTGGCGTCGTCCGGAACGAAGTAGGGGGTCGTCACGATCACCTCTTCTCGCGCGAGATTGATGGCCGTGTGGAAGAGCTTGCGCATGGCCTCGCCGTCGGGCCCCGGACCGGTGCCCATGATCTGGACCGGCATGCCGTCGCAGCAGGGCAGCGGATGAATGGTCAGCAGCTCCTCCAGCGACTCGTCGGTGTCGAGGAACCAATCCTCGACGAAGAGAATCTGGAGATCGTGGACCGCGGGACCAGCCACCCGCACCATCGTGTCGATCCACGGCGCAAAGCGAGGCTTGGGGGCGAAGTCGGCGTCCGCGACGTTCTGGCTCCCCACGTAGCCGATGCATCCGTCGATCACCACGAGCTTGCGGTGATTGCGCAGGTCGACACGGGCGAAGAGCATGCGCAGAGCGCGGGCGGGGAGTGACTCCACGACCCTGACGCCCGCCCGTTCCATTGCTCGCCGCAGATTCGAGCGGGCCAGCGACTTGGAGCCGACGGCATCGATGAGCACTCGGCACTCGACGCCTCGAGCGGCCGCTCGCATCAGCGCATCCGCCACGCGCGGGCCGCTTCCGTCCGCGAGGTAGATGTAGAAGAGCAGATGACAGTGAAGCTCGGCCACGTCGATGTCCCGGACGAGGGCGTCGATGAATTGATCGGTGTCGCCGATCAGCTCCAGCTCGTTCCCGCTCTTGGCGCGGTTGTGTCCGACGGTCTCCCCGAGCAGCGCCAGCTGGCGGTACGCTTCGGGAAGGATGGCCGGCGCGGCGGACGCTCGGCTCGTGTGGCGCAGCATCGCGTTCTCGACGCGATCGACGATCAATCGGTGCCGGCTCGTGCGGCGCCGGCCGAGTCGGATTTCCCCGACGAGCAGGTAGAGCAGGAAGCCGAGCAGGGGAACCGCGAGAATGACGACGATCCACGTCAGCCGTGAGCTTGCCCGGCCGCGACCTCGAACCAGGATGACCGAGATGATCCCGATCTTGGTCGTGAAATCCATCGCTATGGCGCCGAGCGAGAGCAGCAAGGGGAGCAGCGACCACGCAGCGGTATCGACCTGAAGGAACATGAGGACGGGCCGTTCAACCGGGCGACCGGGCGCGACATGCACCCGGGGGAGCGAGAGACCTGCACCAGATCAGCTCTCGAGCTGTTCGGCACGGGCCGGAATGAAGAGCGAGGACAGCAGCAGCACGATCCACACCGCACACGTGCCGAAGGCGAGGAACGTGATCCAGCGCCACTGATCGGCCAGGGGCTGCGCTCCACCTCCTTCGCCCAGCGTGTGCACGGCCATCAGCGGACTCAAGCCGATCAACGTCGAGGCGTCGACCCCAGTGGTCGCTCCCACCGAGGCCACAGCGGGTCCCAGGAGACAGAGTCCCAGGCAGGCGAGCATGGCCAGGCTGCGCACGCCGGCGCGCTCGGATCCGACCGCAGAGGCGACGATGGC
The DNA here is from genome assembly GCA_963697235.1 of uncultured Planctomycetota bacterium. GTDB lineage: Bacteria > Planctomycetota > Phycisphaerae > Phycisphaerales > SM1A02 > CAVONJ01. The sequence goes on along the minus strand of CAVONJ010000006.1, from coordinate 157,877 downwards.
GCCGGCGAGGATGACCCAGCTCATCATCGTGAGGTCGATCGCCGCGGTGCGCGCAGATCGACCATGGCGTGACCAGACGCAGCGGCCACACGACAACCTGGGTCAGCGCCAGCAAGACCACCAGGTCGAGAATCGTCTGCCCCGCCGGACGGGCGACGCCCCGCTGCGAGAGACGAAGCAGCGGCCAGCCGATCATCAGCCCGATCATTACGCACAGCAGCATCATCCTGACGGACGGCGTGTAGCTCGCGGAAACCGGCTGGATCGGCGTGCGCAGGCCGATGGTGATCAGCCAGGAGCCGACCAGCCAGAGCGAGGCGAGAAAGATGAGCCCCCGCGGCAGCACCAGCGGACGTGAGGAAGCGCGCATGAAGCCATCGTACGCCAGGAAGCCGATGACCAGGATATGATCGGCGCGATGCAGGAGCTGATCGATCGACTCTCCCGTGGTCTGGAGCACCATCATGATGAGATCGCGGTCGCCTACCTCTTCGGCTCCGCGGCCCGCGGCCGCCGTTCGACGCTGAGCGACATCGACGTCGGCATATTGCTTGCCCAGGAGCCCCCCAACCGGTTGCGCTACCGGGCACGTCTGAGCGAGGAGCTGTCGCGGTGTGCCGGTGGCACCGTCGTGCAGGTCATTCTCCTCGACGAGGCATCGCCCGCCCTGGCGGCGCGGGCGATCCGAGACCGACGGGTCATCCTCTGCCGTGACGAGGACCGACGGAAGCGATTCGAGATCGACGTCATCCGCCGCGATCTCGACACGGTGTACCTCCGGCGTCTGCACGAGCGCATTCAGCAGCGAGCCATCACTGAAGGCCGGTTCTATGGTTGACCGGGACGTGATCTCGCACCGGCTGGCCGCGCCTCCGCACGAACGCTCGTCGGCTCGCGGACATCCTCTCCGCGGGGCGGGAGCGGTTCATCGCGGATGAGGACCTCTACCTCAAGGCCGAGCGGTGCCTCCAGCTCGCCATTCAGTCGGTGCTCGATATCGGCACGCACATCATCGCCGACCAGGGGCTCGCGACGCCGGCGAGCTATGAGCAGGTCGTACCCGAGCTGGGCCGCGCGGGCATCGTGCCCGCGGAGCTGGTCGAGCGGATGGCGGGCATCGCGGGTCTCCGAAACATCCTGGTGCACGACTACCTCGACGTCGATCATGGACGCCTCTACGACGATCTGACCAGCGGCTTGGTCGATTTCGAAGACTTCGCCACGAGCGTCACCGCGTTCATGTCGTCGCAGCCTTGACCGGCTGAGGGCAGGGGCAGGGGCAGGGGCAGGGGCAGGGGCAGGGGCAGGGGCAGGGGCAGGGGCAGGGGCAGGGGCAGGGGGAGGGGCAGGGGCAGGGGGCAGGGGGGGAGAGCCAGCCGGCTACCGCCCGAAGACACCCCGAGGGTCCGTGATGTCCAGGTCGCCGTCGTACCCGCTGTCGATGTGACCGAAGTGCTCGTACGGGTAGTCGAGGTAGTACAGCTTGCGCTCGACGGTCACTTCGCCCTGCGCTTCTTCGCCCGGCGGGCGGCCCCAGAGGATTCGCTGGCCCCGATCGGTGATCAAGGAGAGGCCGCGGTTCTGTCGGAAGCGGGCGATGTCGATGCCCACGACTTGCGAGCGCCAGGGGCGGGAGTCGATCAGTCGATTGAGCTGCAGCGCCGCGCGGACGTCCTGCTCCCGGCCACGCCACGCCGGGGCGCGGTGGTCTGGGCTCCTGGGCGCCGTCGATGAAGCGGAAGCGCGACGCATGGCCGATCGGCGCGGTGCGAGGAAGCAGCCGCCCCTGCTGATCGACGAGGTGATCGCCCGCCTGGTCGCGAACGACCGCGCACGGCTCGAGAAAGAGCGCATCGACCTCGACCAGATCGCTCCGCACGCGGCGAACCTGCCGGATCTGATCGAACCACCCGGTCTCCAGCAGCGCCCGCCGGACGGCGATCAGGTCCCCGCGGTCGAACGGGTCGCCGCTCATCTGGCCGGCGGCCGTGCTGACGAGCTCCGCGCTCAGCTCTCCGTTCACCCACGCGGGCGCACCGCGAAAGCGGACCTCGATCGCTTCCGGGATGTTCCGCGCCGACGCGTATCGCTGCAGGCTCGGTACCCCCATGATCCACGCGGTCACGAGCGCGGCGAGAAAGAGCATCCAGATCAGCGTGGTGGTAGCGCGGCGGATACGCGGCCAGGGCAGACCTCGCACCCAGGCCCACGGTGAGCGGCGGGCCGAAGATCGCTTCTTCGTGGTTCGGGCCATCGGCTCTCTTTCTGCGGCACCGCGCGGTGCGGCACCCCTCCGCCTCCTGACATCGGCGCCGGCCTGCGGGTCGCCTTGAGAATCAGCGGTCGGCCGCGGTCCTCTGGCTTCGGCGAAGGGCGTGCTCCACCAGGATCCGGCAGAGGTCGGGCAGGAGCATTCCCTCGGCCGCCGCCGCCATCGGGACCAGCGAATGGGTCGTGAACCCCGGCATCGTGTTGATCTCGAGGAACCACGCCTCCCGCTCATCGACGATGAAGTCGACCCGGGCCAGATCGCGGCAGCCGAGGGCTCGGAACGCTGCCATCGCGGCGACGCGGCAGCGATCGGCCAGCCCGGCCGGCAGTGGCGGATCGATCACGTAGCGCGTGTCGTCGCGCTCGTACTTGGCCGCGTAGTCGTAGCAGTCCCTCCGCAGGAACGATCTCGACCAGCGGCAGCGTTCGATCGATCAGGATGCCGACCGTGATCTCCCGACCGGCCACGAAGCGCTCGGCGAGAAGTCGGCCGCGGCGCGGGTGGAGTCGCTCCCGGGCCGCGGCGATCTCCGCGTCGGTCGTGCAGACCGCCAGGTCGACGGACGAGCCGTCGTCCACCGGCTTGAGGACGAGCGGCGGATCCAGATCGCACGGCTCGTCCGGAAGCAGGATCCGCGCCGGGGCGTGGCGAATCCCAGCTCGATCAGCCGCGACTTGCTCGCCAGCTTGTCCATCGCCAGTGCCGCGGCTCGCGGACCGGCGACCGACGTACGGACGCTCCAGTCGCTCCAGCTCCCGCTGCAGACCGCCGCCTTCGCCCCACTGGCCGTGCAGCACGGGAAAGACGGCGTCTCCCGCCAGCTCCGCCGAGCGCCTCGGCCCCGGGCCGATCGATCACCGCCTCGATCACGTCGAAGCGCGCCGCAGCGGCGCAGGGCTGCGGCCACCTCGCGACCCGACATCAGGCTGACCTGCCGCTCGGCGTCCGGTCCGCCCATGAGAACGAGCACTGAGGGTCGCAGGCGATCGTCAGAGTGGACATCGAGCTCGTCCGTTCGCCGCGACTCGTTCACTCGGTGTTCCTTCGCCTGGGCCTCGGCTTCGATATCGCCACGGCGCCACACGACGACTTCTCGCTCCAGCTCGAGCCCGCAGTGATCGAACACCGTCGCACGGATCAGCTCCATGAGCGACAGCACGTCCTGCGCGGTGGCGCCGGGCTGGGTGATGATGAAGTTCGCGTGCGCGGCTCGACACGGTGGCGCCGCCGACGGTCCGTCCCTTGAGCCCCGCCTCGTCGATGAGCGGCCGGCCGAGACACGCTTCTCGGTGACCGGATCGATCGGGTTCTTGAACGCACAGCCGGCGGAGTGCTCGGCCAGCGGCTGCGAGTGCTCTTCTTGTACGCGAAGATCTCCTTGAGACGCTGCCGGATCGCGATGCGGATCGCCCGCGGTCAGGTCGAAGACGGCGCCTGACGATGATCGGGTCGGGGATGTTCGTGCTCGCGGTACTCGAACCGCAGCTCGCTGGCCGGATAGGTGACGAGCTCGCCGCCGCGGCGTGAGGCAGGTGACGCTCTGCACGGCGTCGCCGATGCACCCGAACGCGCCGCCGGCGTTCATGCGTATCGCACCGCCGATCGACGCGGGGATGCCCGCCATCTGGATCAAGCCGTCGAGACCGCGCTGCGACGGTCTCCATGACCGTGCGGGCGAGATCGGCGCCGGCCATGGCCCGCATCGGCGCCGATCTCGCCCTCGGCGTTGTACTTGACCGCCTTGAAGCCTCGTGGTCGAGCCGCACGATCACCCCGTCCACGCCATCGTCGGCGACGAGCAGGTTGGCGCCCTGTCCCAGGACGCGCAGCGGCGTGTCCGAGCGGTGACAGCGGTGGACCAGCGTCTGCAGCGCCTTCACGCGAGCGGGGCGAGATCAGCAGGTCGGCGCGGCCGCCGATGCCGTACCAGGTCATGGCGCCGAGGGGGGCGTCGGTGGCGACCTCGACGTCGAGATCGGCGAACAGGCTGGAGGCGCCGGCTCGCGTCATGGCGGCGCTCAGTCTCGGCGATGCCGATGCGTCGCTCGACAGGAACGGCGGTCGCGATCCGGCCCGACGGCGACCGGCCGCGCCCATGATCACGAGCAGGTCGCCGTCGCGGCACATCACCTCGCAGCTGCTCGACGATCGCCTCGAACGGGTAGAGGTGCATCGCGGTCACGCCCCGCTGCCGCAGCCGGTCCACGAGGTCGTCGGCGCTGACCCGCTGTCGCTCGATCTCCGAGTCGCGCACGAAGTAGATGTGCGGGACGATCACCACGTCGGCGGCCGAGAAGCTGCTGGGCGAACTGCTCCAGCAGGAACCGCGTGCGGCTGTGCTGGTGGGGCTGGAAGACGCAGATCAGCCGCTTGGGCTGCTCCGCGGCCCGGATGCGCCGCAGCGTCTTCTCGCATCTCGGTCGGATGGTGGCCGTAGTCGTCGTACACCGATGACCGCGCCGCCGTCGACCGCGGGGCAACGTCCGCGACCCGAGCCGCTGCATGCGGCGATCGAGTCCCGCGAACGAGCTCAGGGCGGCGGCGATCCGTTCCCATCGGCGCCGAGCAGGCTGCGCGAGGATGGCCGGCCGCGGCCGCAGTTGAGCGCGTTGTGCTCGCCGGGCATCTGCGTTGGTCCAGCTGCCGAGCCACGCCGCCGTGCCTGGAGCGTGCCGACGCGGCGCTGCCGCGGATCGTGACCACCTGGTAGTCGGCGGCCGGGATTGAAGCCGAACGTCTCGACCGGCGCACGCAGAGCCCGGCCGTGACCTCCCGGCGGTGGGCGCCTTCGTGGGCGATGAGCAGCCGTGCCGCCGCTCGGCGGCGGGCGGGAGCAGCCGGGCGAAGCCGGCGAACGCCTCGACGATCGCGTCGAGCGAGCCGTAGACGTCGAGGTGGTCCTCCTCGATGTTGTTGATGAGCGCGAGCACCGGGTGGTGGTGGTGGAACGAGCGGTTGAACTCGCACGCCTCGGCGACGAGCACGCCGGGCGGTCCCCGGCGCAGCGGCGCCGGGCGGAATCCGCGGGCCGCCGGTGCGGCTGCCGCCGCCGATCTGGGCGACAGGTCGCGCCGACGATGAAGCTCGGGTCGAGCCCGCAGCTGACGCAGCGATGTGGCAGAGCATGGCGGTGGTCGTGCTCTTGCCGTGCGTGCCGCGATCGAGACGCCGGTGCGTCCGCCTGCACGCGGCCGAGCGCCTCGGCGTAGCTCGATCGACTCGCATCCCGCGGGCCGGGCGTCGAGCAGCTCCGGATGGTCGGGCCTGATCGCGGCGGAGGCGATCACGAGGTCGCAGCGCTCGGGCAGGCGACGCCGTGCCGCTGGTCGTGCTGCACCGGGATGCCCCTCGGCTCGCAGCGCGTCGGTCAGGCCGGCTCGGCGTCGATCGGAGCCCGTGCAGATCGCGCCCAGCCCCGGTGCAGCATGCGGGCGAGCCCGCTCATGCCGCAGCCGCCGATGCCGACGAAGTGAACGTGATTCCGCCGGAATCCGCCGTCGCGTCGCCGGATCGCCGCGAGGTCCGGGCGCCGTCGAGCTGAGGTTTCGCCGAGGATCGGTGACGGGATGCACAGGCCGCATCGATGGTCATCGAACAGATTCTATCGGTCACGAGCCCGAGCCGGGCTCCGCAATCGGACGGCGGAGCCGGCCCAGGACGCTCGGGACCGGCGCTGGCGGGCCGGCCCCGAGCGCGCTGCTCCCGATGGCGGACCCGTGCCGACTACAATCCGGCCATCATGTCCCGGACAGAACCACCCTGCACGCCCAGGTGCTGATCGTCGACGACGAGGTCGAGCACGCCGAGGTCATGGCCGGAGGCCCTGCGCAAGCCGGGTCACGTCTGCACGATCGTGCACAGCCTGGCCGAGGCCGAGGAGGAGCTGCGGCACGGCAGCTTCGACGTGATCGTCACCGATCTGGTCATGGAGAGCGAGACCGCGGGCCTGCGGGTGCTCGAGCTGGCCAAGCAGCACCAGCCCGAGGCCGAGACGATCATGGTCACCGCCCACGGCGACGTGCCCGACGGCGAAGGCGGCCCTCCAGGGCGGGGCGTACGACTTCATCGAGAAGCCGCTGGACCTCGAGGTCTTCCGCAACCTCGTCAACCGGGCGGCGGAGACCGTGCTGCTGCGCCACCAGAACGCGACGCTCAAGGGCCAGCTCGACGCGGCGTACGGCTTCGAGGGGATCATCGGCGAGTCGGCGGCGATGCGGCAGGTGATCGCCGACGATCCAGCAGGTCGCCCCGAGCAACATCCCCGTCCTGATCACGGGCGAATCGGGCACGGGCAAGGAGCTGATCGCCGCGGCGATCCACCAGCACTCCAAGCGGGCCGAGCAACGCTACGTGACGTTCAACGCCGCCGGGCAGAGCGAGACGCTGCTCGAGGACCAGCTCTTCGGCCACGTGCGCGGTGCGTTCACCGGCGCCGAGCGCGACCGCGAGGGCGTCTTCGAGTACGCCGACGGGGGCACGCTGTTCCTCGACGAGATCGGCGACATGCCGCTGAACATGCAGGCGAAGCTGCTGCGCGTCCTGGAGACGGGCGAGGTCGTGCGGCTCGGCTCCAACGAGCCGCGGAAGACCGACGTGCGGTTCGTCAGCGGCCACCAACCGCGACCTCAAGGTGCTGATCGGCGAGGGGCAGTTCCGCGAGGACCTCTACTTCCGCATCAACGGCGCGGAGATCGACGTGCCGCCGCTGCGCGAGCGTCGCGAGGACATTCCGCGGCTCGTCCACCACTTCATCGGCCGGTACGCCGCGGAGCTGGAGCGACCGCTGCCGACGATCACCGAGCCGGCGATGGCCCGCCTGATCGACTACGACTGGCCGGGCAACGTGCGCGAGCTGCTCAACGTCGTGCAGAAGATGCGTCGTGATGTGCGACGGCCCGACGATCGACGTGCGTCACGTTCCCGAGGAGATCCGGGCCGGCGGACGGCGACGGTCGTCACGGGATGGCGGCAGCCTCGCCGGCGTCGGGCTCGACAAGCTCGAGAAGGAGGCGATCCGCCAGACGCTGGCGATGACCGGCGGCAACCGCGAGCAGGCGGCGCAAGCTGCTGGGCATCGGCGAGCGGACGCTCTACCGGAAGCTGAAGGAGTACGGGCTGAAGTAGGACGCACCCCATGGTGATGATGGATCGGTACATCCTGTGGGATCTGCTGCGCCTCATGTTGCTCACGACGCTGATCCTGGTGACGGTGATCGCGTTCGGGGCGGCGATCAGGCCGCTCGCCGAGGACCAGCTGCTGACGGCCCCGCAGGTGGCCAAGTACATCGCGCTCGCGACCGTGCCGATGATGCAGTTCGCGCTGCCCTTCGCGGCCGGGTTCGCCTCGACCGTGCTCTTTCACCGACTGACCAGCGACAACGAGGTGCTCGCGCTCTCGACGAGCGGGGTCAGCTACTGGCGCATCCTGCGGGCCGTGGTGGTGATGGGGGTGGCGATCACCCTCTTCATGGTCGGGCTCACCCAGTGGGCCGTTCCCCGGATTTGGACCGTGATGCACCGCACGATGACCGCCGACATCACCGATGTCTTCCAGGTGTCGGTCAAGCGCGGCGAGCCGTTCCAGATCGGCGACCTCCAAATCTACGCCGAGGATCTGGTGGTGCAGCAGCACCCCGCCGACGTCAACGCGGACACGCGTTTGCGTCTCTTCCAGGTGGCCGCAGCGGAGCTGGACGAGGACGGGAAGATCGTCACCGACGTCACCGCCGGCCAGGCGACGATCGACATCTACCGCCGCGAAGGCCGCACGCTCCTCACGCTGGCCCTCGCCGACACGGTGGCGTACAACAGCAGCAACGGCCAGCTCATCCAGACCGAAGAGATCCGCCCCGATCGACCCATCGTGATTCCCGATGCGATCACGGACGACACATCGACCATGAGCCACCTGCAGTTGCTGCGGCTTCGCGCGTCGCCCGATGAATTCGGCAAGGTGCGGAGGGCGCGGGAGGATCTCGCCGCCACGCTGCGCGATCAGCTGGTCTTCTCCTTTCTCGACGAGCAGCTCGAGGATCGTGGCGAGGTCGAGTTGCGCCAGCTGGGACCGGAGCAGCGCGTCTACGTCGTCAGGGCCGAAGGCGTGCGCTGGCAGCGATTCGTGCCGGCCGAGGGCGGCACGGTGGAGGTCGTGGAGCTGCTGGGCGACCGGCCGATCCGCCTGTACCGTGCGCCCGAAGTGACCTTCCAGCGGCTCTCTTCGAAGACACTGAGCAATCCCGTCTTCGACCTGGAGCTGAGCGACTGCGAGGTTTCGGACGTGGGCAGCGGCGGCTCGCCGAACCAGCGAGCGCGGCTCGCAATTCCCAGCCTGGTGGTGCCCGAGACGGAGGACCGAGACCTCACCCACCTCTCGAGCCGCGAGTTGCTGGCCATGGCCAGCGAGGTGGGCGCGGACGACCAGCCGATCGAAAAGCGGATCGACCGCCTCGAGACGGCGCTGCACCGTCTGGATCTCGAGATCGCCGGCCGACTGAATCACCGCTACGCGCTCTGCGTGACGGCGCCGCTGCTGCTGCTGCTGGGCGCAACGCTGGCCATGCTGCTGCGCGGAAGCCTTCCGCTCACCGTCTACCTCTGGGCGTTCCTGCCCTCGCTGCTCAATCTCATTCTGATCACCAGCGGCGACCAGATGTTCCGCACCGATCGCGCGGGCGGGCTGATCGTGCTCTGGTCGGGCAACGCGGCCGTCGCCTGCCTGCTGGGAATCGCGTACTTGCGGCTGGCTCGGCATTGACCGGCGCCGCCGTGTTGACTGCTCGTTCATGAAGATCATCGACCGGTACATCTTGAAGCGCTTCTTCGGCAACTTCCTGCTCCTGTTCTGCCTGTTGTTCCTCTTCGCCGCGGGAATCGAGGTGATCATCAACCTCGATGAGTACGTCAAGTCGGCGCAGGCGCGGACCGAGGAGGGGGCCGGCGCGGTGCGGAGCCTGGCGGTGCTGCTGGCTCTGATCGTCGACTTCGAAGCGCCGCGGATCCTCCTGCTCTACGCCTACCTCCACGGGGTCGTCGCCATCGGCGCGATGGCGTTCACCCTGGCGCAGATGCACCGCCAGAAGGAGCTCGTGGCGCTGCTTGCCTCGGGCGTGAGCCTGAAGCGGCTGGCCCTGCCCTTCGTCGCCGCGGTGCTGCTGATCAGCCTGGTCCAGGTGGCGAACCAGGAACTGCTTCTGCACCGGGTCGCGCCGCTGCTCCTGCGCTCGCACGGCAACGCCGGCCGGCAGACCATCGAGGAGTTTCCGGTGCGTTTCACGAAGGACGGAAGCAAGAATCTCTTTCAATCGCCGACCTTCCACCCCGACACGTCGGAGTTCATCGACGTGACGATCCTCGAGCGCGACGAGGCGGGCGCACGCGGCGACGGATCACCGCCGCGCGAGCGACGTGGGATGAAGCGCGGCGCGGCTGGCAGCTGGAGGACGGCGTGGCGGTCAGCCTTCGTCCAGCCGAGGAACGAAACTCCGAAACGTCCTGGCGCGAGTCGATCGACTTCTATCCAACCGATCTGGATCCCAAGACCCTCATCATGCGCCGCCGCTCCGAGTATGCGGGAATGCTCAGTTTGCGGCAGATCGGGGAGCTGATCGAGTCGTCACGGGCGGTCGACCTCGCCATGCTTCTGCGCTACCGGTATGCGCGGTTCGCGATGGTGTTCGTCAATCTGCTCGTGCTCGCCGCTGCGCTGCCCTACTTCCTGCTGCGAGAGCCGGCCAACCTCATGCGGCAAGCCCTGCTCTGCGCAGGATTGGCCCTGCCAACGCTCATGGGCGCTTCCCTGGGCATGACCATGGCCCTCCCCGGCATCTCGCCCGCGCTCGGCGTCTTCTTGCCGGTCATCCTTCTGGTTCCACTGGCCATCGGTCGCTGGACGTTCATGCGCACCTGAAGGTTCAGCCGGCCCGTCCTAGCCCGGACTTCTGACCACCATCTGCTGCGGCTGTGTGACTGTCCGTAGTTTGGGCCCGCTGGCGGCGTCGCTTTCGGCACATCGGGGCGCCGAAGGCATGACAAGCCGTCTCCGCCTCGATGGCCTCATCGCCTTGCCAGCGAACGTCCTACCCACCCTCGCGACGATGTTGGTGAGAAATGCGGGCTATCGCGCCCCCTGACCTCTCCAGCGTTGCCAGCTGCCGTAGAGCGCTTCGTCGAGGATGACCACGTCGCTCTCCCCGAGCAGGGTGCGAGCCAGTCGATCCATCGCCAGACGCTCCTGGAAGATGCGGGCCCGAGCCTGGACCAGCTCGATCACGTCGTCCCGCTCGATGGACTCGGCCGTGATCTCTCGCTCGAGCGCAGGACCGCGAACTGACTGCCCAGGGGAATCGGCGGCGAGAGCTCGCCGGGGCGGAGCAGCCACAGCTGCTGGCGCAGCGAGCGCGGATATCGGGGATCGACGGAGCTGATCGGCTCCAGCAGACCGCCGCGGGCCGCGCTGGAGTCGGTCGATCGATTCGTCGCCACCGTGCCGAACGCCGCGCCTGCGTTGACCTCGGCGATCGCCTGCTCCGCTTCGACCAACGTTGGGAGGGTCATCAGCCGTGCCTGCCGCCTCGGACCGTACAGCAGCTGGAACATGTGCTCGACCGCCTCGGGGGTCACCTCCACGTCCTCCTGGATGAGCATCCGCAGCGAGGCGTTGCGCCGCAGCAAGGCGCCGTACGCGCACGTCGCCCAGGCCCTGGCGGGCGCGGAGCTCGTTGAGCAGGCGGACCGCTCGGTTCGGGTCGACGTCGAGGTTGTCCAGGAGCAATCGCTCCTCGCGCTGCACATCGTCCGGTCCGAGCGCGAGATCGGCCTCCTCCAGCAACTGCGCGAGCTTGACGTCGAGGATGGCCTCTTCGAGGGCCTGACCGCCGCCGAGTTCGGCGAGGATCGGCCGCAGCTGCCCCCAGGTCACCGGCCTCGTCCCGTCGAGCAGCGCGGCCGGTCGCTGGTCGGAGCCGATCGTCGTGGGCGAACCCAGTGCGGCCGCTCCTGGAGAAGTCGACCAATCCGGCCCGCTCCCGCATCCGTACAGGAGAAGCAGGAAGAGCATCGGGGCGCCGAGATGGATCCTTCCCCTGGTTCTGCTCGCACGGTAGGCTGGCAGAGCGGGGAGGCGCTCGTTCGACATCACGTCCGCCCTCCGGGCCATCGATCCGACTCCTTGGCAGCACCAAAGACAACGGGCCCAGGACGAGGACCGCAGGATTCGGCCCTCCGGCCATACCCAACCGTGAAGCATCTCATGACGAACCCCTTTCGCCAACCCGCGCCGCCCCGCGTCGCGGAACCACTCGAGGCCGAAGCATGACCAGTGCCAAGGCCGTGATCTGCCCCTACTGCGGCGAGACCCAGCGACCCGGCAATCGATGCCAGGCGTGCGGAGGCTACTTCGAGCCCTTGAGCCGACAGGCGACGCACAACGCCATGGGACCCTGGTTCGTGCGCAACCCGGAACGGCCGTTCCAGCCCGGATGCAGCTACGAGACGCTCGTGGCGCTGATCGAACGGGGACAGATCACGAGACTGACCGTCATGCGCGGACCGACCACGGGTCAGTTCTGGACGGTCGCCAAGCGGGTGCCGGGCGTTTCGCACCTGCTGGGGTACTGTCACCACTGCGGCACGTCCGTGGACCCGCGCGACCACGGCTGCGCGAAGTGCGGCGCAACCTTCGGTGCCTACCTCGACCGCAACGACCTCGGTCTGCCCGAGGTGCGACCACTGCCGTGGGAAGCGCCGGCCTTCGATCGTGAGTCCGACCGCGTCTCCGTGGCCGCCGCGGCGACCGGAACGCGCGGCCTCTCGAGCTTCGCCACCGACGAAGAGCTGCTGCACCCATCTCGCGGCGGGCGCAGCGCTGTCCTGGCCGCGACCGAGTCCGATGTGGCGGGTGTGGCGATGGTCGCGACCGCAACCGCGGCGGACGCCCCGCCCCCCGGAGTGCTGGCCCACACGGAGACGAGGTTCGAAAGCCAGACGACCCGGGCGTTGCAGCGGCGCGTGACGCACCAGGCGCGGACGATTCGACTGCTCAGGTGGCTGTGCATCGTGGCCGTGCTCGGCGTAGCGGCGCTGACCGTGACGCAGATTCGATCCTGGATCAGCGCGACGCCACGATCGATCCCGTCCACCGAGCTTCGCGTTCCTCGGCTCGAACCGCCGGCGGGCAGCGGGTCGGAAGCGCCGACCAACGCGAGCGAGTCGCCCGCCGTGGATGACGCCGCTCCGCCGGCGCCAACCTCCGAGGATTCCGAGGACGACGTGGCTGCAGGTGAAGCGACCACCGACCTGGCGGCACCGAACGAGTGGACCCTGTCATTCCGCACCGCGCTCGAGCTGGCCGGGCGCGGCGCCGATCCTGAGCTTGGCCACGGTGAGCGGGTGCAGGCGTACGAGGAAGCGCTCCAACTCCTCGGGAACATCGCCGAGCACGCGCCGCCCGAAGCGCGTCCCAGCGGCCTGGCGAGTGAACAGGAGCGCGTGGGTCTTGCTCTGGAGCGTCTGCGGCTGAAGGAGTTCTTTCCCTGAAGTTCAGCCTCGAGCTTCCGATCCTGGTGGCTGCTGCTGGAGTCTCGAGGATCTCCGCGTCACGACCGCCGATGCGTTCGGACCGCGGCGGATGCTCAGTGCCTTCGCGGCAGCCTGCTCTCGACCAGCGACTCTGGGTAGAATGTCGAGATGTCGCACGACGTACGGCGACGTCTCGGCCGGAGGATGATCCGGGCGTCGAGCACGTCCGCCGGCTCGTTCGCTCGCTCGCCATCGATCCCACCGGCAGGCGGCCGCGTACGAGGTCGCTCGATCGCGAGCGCCGATCCGATGCCCGGGGTGAACACGCTGGTCGACGCAGGCAGCTTCGTTCGAATCGACTTCCTGCTGCCGCTGGACATCCTTGCGCGTCGTGAAGATCTTCCGACGAATTCACCAGCGTGCGCGGGAAGGCGTCGGGTTACGTGCGCGGCATTCAGCGGGATGAAGATGATCCTCGACGAGTCGGGATGCGATGGCCGCGACGCGGTTCCCATCTTGGTCGCCGATGACCGACTCGCTCCGAATACCTGCTGCCGTGCCCGACGTGAGCGAACCGGAGGCGACGACGCTTCCGATCTTCTGGACCTCGAATGCTCCGGAGAAGCTGACATCGTTCCGTCGCAAGGACCAGGTCCATCTGGTCGATCTGATCGACGTCGGTCTCGTTGATGGCCGATGGCCACTGCGCCCCGCCGCAGCTGGCCGCTCGCCTGCACGAGCTGCTCGACGACCGCGGACGGCTGAGGGCTGAGCTTCAGCCTGTTGCCAACGGCGTCTAGAGTCGACGTCGTCTCTTCAGAGGTACGCGGCGTCGTCACCGAGCGCGTAGATCGTGGTGCCCCCGGGGAAAGTCTGCAGCGTGCGGGCGTGCGCTTCGGCTGCCCCGATGACCCGTGCGGCGGTGATCAGCGGATCGTTCCACCCCTCGTGCTCCCAGATCTCGAGCATGACGCGGTTGACGAGCAGGTGCGTGTATCCCGCTCTCCGCAGCGACTGCATCCACGCCGCGGGATCGTCTGGCTGTTCGCGCATGATGCGGGAGAGCGGTCCCCGGTCCCAGGTGGTCTGGTAGTCGAATGAGCCCTGGTAGTAGAGCGGTGCCGCCTCGCCAACCATGAGCACGCGAGCGCCCTGCGGCAATCTGTAGTTGACGAAGATCTCCGGCCAGCGGTCTTCGAGCTCGCTTCGCTGTGACTCGGTCAGCCGATCGCCGCGGCGCAGATCGGCGCCCCCGATCATGGCGGCCGGAGCACCGGAGCGCTCCTCCCGGAAGATCGCGACCGGCAGGACGGCGGAGACGAGCAATGCGCCGCCCAGGAACACTTCGAAGAGGACGCGCCATCTTGCGTGGTTGACGAGCGAGTCGAGGATCAGCTGCGATCCGAGACCGACCGCCAGCGCCGCCGGGACCACCGCGGGAATCATGAAGCGCGACTGCAGATGCGTGAAGAAGAGCCAGAACGACGCCTGGAGGCCGAGCACGAGCGCGAGTCGGCTCGACCAGCGGCGGAAGCGCGGAGCACGCAGACCGAACGGCAGCGATAGCAGCGCGAGCCAGGGAAGCACGGACCAGAGCGGCTGCCAGGTCCCCATACCGTCGGGTCTCGATCCGAGACCGAAGCGCAGCAGCTGATTCCACGCTGCGAGGAGGCGTCCCGCGGCACCCTGACCGCTGCCGTGTCCTGCCGACCAGATCGCCGCTTGCTCCGCCGTCCAGTGTCCGTATCCGAGGAGCGCGCCCGCGAAGGGAAAGAGCGGGTTGCCCGTCCGCAGGAGATTCCCCAACAGCCACGGTGACAGCGCGAGCAGCGCCGCGGCTCCGGCTGCGGCTCCAGCCAGGAGCGGTGCGCGCGGACCGCGGCAGTGCGCCGTTCTGAGCAACAGGAGCGCGACCAGCGGCAGCGCGGCGAGTCCGGCGCTGGTCAGCTTCGCTCCGGTGGCGATGCCCGCTACCCAGCCGATCGCCGCGCCGCCCCGGCCGAACGCAAAATGCTCATCGTCCAGGATAAGCAGTCCGCCGGCGAGCAGCAGGCTCACCGCCATCTCGTCGTACGCCATCGAGCCGACGACGACGACCCACGGCGTTGTCAGCACGATCACGGCGGCGACGGCGCCGCCCATGCGGCCGAGGTGGCGAGTCGCCAAGGCGCCAGTGGTGAGCGCGGTCAGGATCGAGAAGGCGGCGTGCAGCAGCTGACACGCTTCGCCCGCCAGGACCGCGTCCCGCCGGAAGACGGCCAGGTGCGCGTACGCCGCCTCGACGTAGTTGGGCAGGAAGCTATAGACGTTGTGGCGCAGACCGGAGACGTGCTCTCGTGCGAGCCACTCGCGGGGCAGCTCCAGGTGGTAGCTCAGCGCATCGTAGCCGTCGAACTCCGCCGACCAGAGCCAGCCGGGAGCAGAGCAGGCGGCGATGAGCAGAACGGCGAGCGACGGCGCCGCCATCCAGATGAGCCACGGTGGCGTCGCGCCGACGCCTGGGCGGTGCGCCGCCCCGCCGCGCCCGCCACGCCTGGGCGACGAGCAGCAAGACTCCCACCGCCGTGATGATCCAGACGCCGGTGGTCAGGCCGCCGAACCGTCCCGCCGCGGCGTCCAGCCACAGCAGCCCGCTGCATCCCAGAACGATCTGTACCAGGCCCGCCGGCGCCGCTCGCGGCGCCAGCCAGTGCCGTAGCGGCCAGCCCAGCCCGAGGGCGGACAGCAGCCAGAGCAGCGTGAGGGGCAGCGACGTGACGAGCGTCCACAGGAGCGCCCAGCCGCCGTGCGCGAAGCCGGGCGCGGTCCAGCCGGAGCACCATGCCACCAGCGTTGCGGTCGCCGCCAGGCCGAAGAAGAGCGCCGCTTCGTCGACTCGCGCTGCGCTCGGCTGTCCAGTGCCCGTCACGGCCCGAATTGTATGGCCGGCCGACTGGCGTGCCATTTGCAACGAGTGGTCCTGTCCGCGAACGGAGACAGGAGGTCCACCCGATGAGCAGGCGAACACGGCAACTTCAGTCGGTCCTGGCGGCGCTCATCGTTGCGCTCTGCGCAAAGAACGCCGGCGCCACGACGATCCAGGAACTCGTGCGCATCAAGGGGCACGAGCAAAACACGTTGATCGGCCTGGGCATCGTGATCGGCCTCGACGGAACCGGAGATCGTTCGAAGGACTCGCTCGTGGCGGCGCGACCCTACGCCCAGCTCCTGGCCAACCTCGGCGATCCCGTGGGCAGCCTCGAAGAGCTGGCGAAGGCCGACGCGTACGCAATCGTGCAGGTGACGATGGAGATTCCACCCACCGGTGCCCGCTCGGGTGACCGGCGAGACGTCACCGTCAGCTGTCTCTTCAACGCGACGAGCCTGAGCGGGGGAGAGCTCGTGATGAGCCCGCTCCGCGTTCCGCTGCCCGGGGCACAGGATCTGGCGCCGATGGCCTTCGCCAACGGCCAGATCGTGCTCGAGGGGGAGAACCCGCGCACGGGACGCGTGCGCGGCGGCGGACAGATGGTCACGGACATCCGCACCAATCCCGTGACGGCCGCCGGCACGATCACGCTGGTGCTCGACGATCAGTACGCGGGCTTCCCGGTGGCGAACATGATCGCGGGCGTCATCAACGACGAGTTCGCCTTGGACGGCTATCCCGACCTGGCGGTGGTGGAGGATGCCAAGAACATCCGCGTGACCATTCCCCAGCCGGCGCGACCGCAGCCGGCGGGCTTCATCGCCACGCTGCTCACGGTTCCCGTCGATCCATCGCTGATCCAGACCGAAGCCCGGGTGGTGATCAACGAACGCCAAGGCATCATCCTCGTGACCGGCGACGTGCAGGTCGGACCGGTGCTCATCACCCACAAAGGGCTGTCGATCGCCAGCATCACCCCCGAGCCGGAACCCACGCCGGATCAGCCCGCGGTGCGTGTTCGACGCTGGGCGGAGATGAACACGACCGAGCGGGGACGGCGCAGCGCCACTCGGCTTGCCGACCTGCTGCAGGCCTTCGATCAGCTCAACATCTCCGTGTCCGACCAGATCGCCATCGTGTACGAACTCAAGCGAAGCGGCAAGCTCCACGCGGAGATCGTCAACCAATGAATGTCAGCGCGCTGAACCAACCCCTGCCGTGGAGCGGGGCCGGTCTCCCGTCGGTCGCGGCGCCGCGCGGAACGAGCTTCCGGCGGGTGCTCGAGGACGCCGTGCGGCCCACCAACGTGCGGACCGAGCCGAGTCCGCGCGAGGCCGCCGAGCAGTTCGTGGGCTCTGCCTTCATCATGCCGATCCTGCAGTCGCTGCGGGAGAGCCCCTTCCTGGACGGCGGCCCTCTGGCGCCTGGTCCGGCGGAGAAGCGCTTCGGGCCGCTGCTCGATCAGGCGGTTGCCGACGGCATCACGAAGCGGGCGAACTTCCCCCTGATCGATCTGGTCCTCGATCGCCTGACGGCGCGAGGATCCGCCGGGCCGGGCACTTCGGAGACGCTGGAGGTCAGCCAATGACGAACGACGGGCGGAATACCACGAGCGCCGTGCTACCGATCTGGTACGTCTGCTGGACGAGCAACTGGCGTGTCACCGGACGCTGCTGCAGTGCGCCGGCGCGAAGCGCAAGGCGATCGCCGTCGCAGACGCGGCCGCGGTCTGTGCGACGTGTGAGCAGGAGCAGTCCGTGCTCCAGCGCCTGGCCGACCTGGAGCAGCGACGACAGCAGCTGCTCGCGGGCCTGTCGGCATCGATGACCGGTGGAGACGCGCCGGGCGGGCAGGCGGTGACCGTCACGGACCTGGCGGCGATCGCTCCCGAGCCCGAGCGCCGCCAGCTCCTCGACACCGCCAGCGCGCTGCGGGAGACCATGCAGAGCATCCGGCGCGAGAGCTCGATCGTGCGCACGGCGACCGAGGCGCTCGGACAGCATCTCAACGGACTGATGATGACGATGCACTCGGCCCTCAGCCGCGCCGGCGTGTACGGCCGCCGCGGCGATCTGTGCGCCGGGGCCCAACTCCAGTCGAACGTCGATCTCAAGAGCTGACGAAGGGACGGTGACCAATGAGCCTGAACGGTGCGCTCCAAGTCGGTCAAAGCGCTCTGCTGAGCAGCCAGGTCGGACTCCAGAACGCCGGCCACAACATGGCCAACGCCGCGACGGAGGGATACAGCCGCCGCACGGTCCACCTGGCGGCGCTGCCCGACGAGCCGCTGGGCCGGGGCATTTCCGTCGGCCGCGGCGTGCAGGTGTTCGACATCCGCCGCGAGGTCGACACCGCGCTGCAGGCCCGCTTGCGCGACGCGATCAGCCAGGAGAACGCGGCGCTGGCCGGGCAGGGATTCCTCGCCAGCCTCGAGTCGCTTCAGAACGAGCTCACCGACAACGATCTCTCCAGCCTGCTCAGCAGCTTCTTCAACAGCTTCTCCGAGCTGGCCAACAACCCGCAGGACACGGCGATCCGCTCGCTCGTGGTTCAGGAGGGGCAGAACCTCGCCAACCGCATCGCGACCCTGCATGGTGACTACGGCGTCCTGCAGGAACAGACCGGCGCCGCGCTGAGCGACGCGGTCGTGCGGGTGAACCAGCTGCTCGACCAGATCGGGGCGATCAACCTGCAGATCGCGCAGACCGAAGCGGGGGTCGGGGAGGCCGCCGCCCTGCGCGACCGGCGCGACGCCCTGATCGACGAGCTGGCCGGGTACGTGGAGGTGTCGGTGGTCGAGCAGACCAGCGGCGTCGCCGATGTCTTCATCGGCTCGACTCCGGTCGTGCTCGCTGGGCAGTCCCGCGGCATGGAGCTGCGTACGGAGACGATCGACGGAGCGATCGAGGTCAGCCTGCGCGTGCGGGACGACGGCACGAACCTCACCGTCAACTCGGGCCGGCTCGGGGGCATCCTGCGCGAGCGGGAGTCAGCCATCAACGGCGCGATCGACACGCTGGACACCTTCACCGAGCAGCTCATCTTCGAGGTCAACCGCCTGCACGCACAAGGGCAGGGGCAGGTCGGCCGCGGCTCGGTGGAGGGGGAGTTCACGATTGCCGATTCGACGGCGAATCTCAACGCCGTTGCCGCAGGGCTTCCCTTTCGCATCGAGAACGGCAGCTTCTTCGTCCATCTGACCCACCTGGGATCGGGCACCCGCACCGCCCACCAGATCACGGTGGACGGCGACGCGATGTCGCTGGACGACCTTATTGGTCAGATCAACGCCGAGTTCGGCCCCGGATCGCTCACCGCGAGCAAGGGCCCGGGCAACCGGCTGCAGCTGGACGCGCCGCCGGGTTTCGAGATCAGCTTCTCGGACGACAGCAGCGGCGCCCTCGCCGCGCTGGGCGTCAACACCTTCTTCTCCGGCTCCGGACCGGGGGACATCGAGGTGAACGCGCTGCTCCGCGACAACCCCGAGCTGCTCGAGCGCGGGCGGCGGTCACGTCGCCGGATCCAACGACACCGCCCTGGCCATCGCGCAGCTCCAGGAGCAGAAGCTCTCCTCGCTCGGCGGCAGCAGCCTTCGGGAGTACTGGCAGAGCGCGGTGAACCAGCTCGCGATCACGACGAACGCCGCGAACGATTCGATCGAGGCAACCGCGTTGGTCCGCGAGTCGCTCTCGGCGCAGATGCAGTCCGTCTCCGGCGTGTCGCTGGACGAGGAGGCAATCGACCTGCTCACGTTCCAGCGCCAGTTCCAGGCCGCCGCTCGGTTCATCCAGGTCATCGACGAGACCATTCAGACCTTGCTGTCCATTTCCCGCTGAGGCATCGTTGAAGCGCCTCGGTCATCGCCGAATCCCATCACCCTTGCCTGATCAAACACCATGACGTCTCTTCCCAGCACGATCACGCGTGTCCCGACGCTCCTCGCGTCGCAGACCATGCTCGCTTCGATCCAGAACACGAACCGCAACCTGCTCCGGCTGCAGGCGCAGCTGGCGAGCGGTCAGGCGGTGAATCGGCCCTCGGACGACGCGGTCGCCACGAGCGCCATCTCCGTGCTCGACGACACGATCGAGCGCCGCGACCAGCGTCTGCGAAACCTCGGGCACGCCCAGGCGGTGCTCGACACCGGCGACGCGGCCGTGAGCGATGCGTCCAACCTCGTGCTCGAGGCCCACGGCATCGGGCTCAGCCAGATCGGCATCGGCAGCGACCCCGAGATCCGGGCCAACCAGGCCACGGTCATCGACGCGATGCTGCAGGAGCTGACCGCGATCGCCAACCGTGAGTTCCAGGACATCCACCTCTTCGGCGGCAGCGCCACCGGCGCTCCGCCCCTGACCGAGCTGCACAACGGCCTTCGCTACGAGGGAACGGGCGAAGGGCTGGTGACCGACCTCGGTCTGAGCCGGGCGATCGCCATCACCAGCGCGGGTGAGGACGTCTTTGGGGCCCTGAGCGCCAGGGTGTCGGGAGATCGGGATCTCAACCCGCAGCTCACGCCCGAGACTCGACTGGTCGACCTGAACGGCGCGATCGGCGCCGGGATTCGACTCGGCTCGATTGCCGTGGACGTCGACGGTACCGCGCTGACCGTCGATCTGACCGGCGCCGATCGCGTGCAGGACGTGATCGACGCGCTGCAGTCCGCCATCCAGAGCGTTGATCCGGGCGCCACCGTGCAGATCGATGCGGGCGGTCACGCGCTGCGGATCGACCCAAGCTTCGGCAGCACGGTCACGATCAGCGACCTGGGCGGCGAAGCCACCGCGTCGGATCTGGGACTCACCGGCACCTTCGGTCCGCTGGCCGGGCTGGCCGGCGTCGACCTCGATGCTCAGCTCACGCCGCTCACGCCGCTGACCGCGCTGTCCGGGCTCGCCCTGCCGCTGGGCACCATCCGCCTGAGCAATGGCGGGCAGACCCGGGACCTCGATCTCTCCTCGGCGCAGACCGTGCAGGACATCGTCAACGCCGTCGAAGGACTCGACCTCGGCATCCGCGTCGAGATCGCCGCGGGCGGCGATCGACTGAACTTCATCAACGAGCTCTCTGGTTCGGAGATGAGCGTGGGCGAGGTCGGCGGCGGCACGACGGCCCGCGATCTGGGCGTGCGCTCGTTGACCGGCACCACCGCGCTGGCGGACTTCAACCACGGGCTGGGCGTCGAGATCGTCAGCGGCAACGTCGATCCGGTCTCCGGCGTTCCCGACCCGGCGCGAGACCTCGACTTCGAGGTCATCCTCAAGGACGGTCGCCGATTCAGCGTGGATCTCGCCGGGGCGGCGACGGTTCAGGACGTGCTCGACCTGACCAACGCAGCGGCGACGGCGGCGGGGATTCTGGTGCCGGGCGAGTTCGAGGCCGGACTGGCCCCCGACGGCAACGGCATCGCCCTGACCGACACGACCGCGGGAACGACCACGACGATAGCCGCGCTGAATCAGTCGCGGGCTGCGGAGCAGCTGGGCATCCTGGGATCAACGGACGGCGCAACATTGCTCGGTGCGGATCGCGCAACCGTTGCCGTCGACAGCGTCTTCAGCCATCTGATCGCCCTTCGCGATGCCTTGCAGGGGGATGACGAGCGTGGCATCTCGCTTGCGACACAGCAGCTCGAAGCGGACATGACCCGCCTGGCGAGCGCCCGAGCGAACATCGGAGTTCGAAGCCGACGAGTGAGCGACGCGGTGAGCCGGGAGGAGGACCTGAGATTGCAGGAGATCGCCTTGCGAAGCGAAGTGCAGGATCTGGATTTCACCGAGGCGGCCATCCGTTTCGCCACCCTGCAGCAGCAGCTGCAGGCCGGCCTGACGACGGCCAGCCAAGTCACGTCGCTCAGCCTGCTCGACTTTTTGAGGTAGTGAAGAGACGGAGCGGGCCCGCTCCCACGGCCGGACGGGCGCTCTGAACGACAGGAGGTCGCTCATCCTTGGAGTCGAGGATGAGAAGCACCAGGATTGGCCGGCTTCATGGAGCGCATTGATGAACGTCAACACAACCCGATTCGGCAACGTCGAGATGGATGAGTCTCGCATCATCACCTTCCCCGCGGGGCTCCTGGGATTCTCGAACTTCACCCGCTATGCCCTGCTGCAGCCCGACGAAGAGGGCGATCTTCTTCTGGCTGCAGTCCATCGACGCGCCGGAGCTGGCCTTCGTCGTCAGCGATCCGACGCTGTGGGTCCCGGACTACCAGGCGACGATCCGACGGGAGCAGATGGAGGAGCTGGCGCTCACGACCCCGGAAGAAGCGCAGGTGCTTGTCATCGTCAACCGGTACGACGACATGCTGACCGCCAACCTGCAGGGACCGCTGGTCATCAATGTACGAAGCCGCACGGGCATGCAGCTGGTGATGGCCGACAAGCGGTGGACGACGCGACACGAGATCATCCAGCTCGGCGAGCGCGTGCACGCCGCGTCGGCGTGACGAACGCGAGTGCCAACCGGCGCGCCCGCCGCAGGTGCGGGGTCGGGTGCAGCGTCTGATTGAAGGAACTCGGGGCACGGATGCCCTGACAGAACAGCATAGAGGAAGGAGCCGAGCCATGCTGGTGCTCTCACGTCAGCGCGACGAGACGATCATGATCGGAGACGACATCGAGCTGACCGTCGTCGACATCCGCGGTGACAAGGTTCGTCTGGGCATCAAGGCGCCCAATTCCGTTCCCGTACACCGCAAGGAGGTGTACGACGAGATCAAGAGGGAGAACGAGAAGGCGGCGCACGTTCGCGGTGGCGAGTTCGTGACCGTTCGGCCGGAGGGGCTGCCGCCAGGAGCCCGGCCGTCATCGCTGACCGCCACCACCAAGCTGAAGCACGCACCGTCGTCGGAACCGCGCCAGAGTGCGTAGGAGTCATGCAGATGGATGTGAACGGCGCTGTCATTCATGCAGGCGACTCGAGCGGGGAATCCGAGGGCACGCTGGGTCCGTCAGAGAGGGCTAGCCTCAATCAAGGAGGATTGCCATGGCTAGAATCAACACCAACATCTCGTCGCTGATCGCCCGGAACAACCTGGCCCGCACCAACACGGACCTGGGCGTCCGGCTGCAGCGGCTCTCGACCGGTCTCCGCATCAATCGCGGTGCCGACGATCCGGCCGGGCTGATCGTCTCGGAGCGTCTGCGAACGGAGCTGAGCGGACTCGATCAGGCGATCAGCAACTCCGAGCGGGCCAGCTCGGTGATCGCGACGACCGAGGGCTACCTGGCCGAGGTGGCGACCTGCTCAACTCCGTCAAGGGGCTGGTCATCGAGGCGGCCAACACCGGCGGCGCTCAGCCAGGAGGAGATCGAGGCGAACCAGCTCCAGATCGACAGCGCCATCGAGTCGATCACCCGCATCTCCAACACCGCGAGCTTCGCGGGCCTGCAGTTGCTCAACGGATCGCTCGAGTACCTGACCTCCGGCGTCCCCACGAGCGCCATCTGCGGCCGTCGATCTGTTCAACGTCGAGTTCGGAAACAGCACGAGCCGTCCGGTCTCGGTCGAGGTCATCAGCTCGGCGCAGACGGCGTCGCTCTTCCTCTCCGGCAACACCGCGGGGTCTCCGGCGCGCTGCTGAGCAGCGTCACCATCGAGATCGCCGGTACGCTGGGCGTGCAGACGCTCTCCTTCGTCTCCGGTACCGCCCTGAGCGGCGTGGTCGCGGCCGTCAACACGCTGCGAGGATTCGACCGGCGTCAGCGCATCGCTGGTCAATGCCGGCGACCAGACCAGCGGCCTGACGTTCAACTCGGTCGGATACGGGAGCGACGCGTTCGTCTCGGTCCGCAAGATCGGCCAGGGTGGCGACTTCTTCGCCGTCTTCGACCAGCAGGGCGGCAACGCGACGCAGCGGGACGAGGGTCGCGACGTCACCGCGATCGTCAACGGCGTCCTGGCCACGGGACGGGGGCTCGACGTCTCGCTGAAGACGCCGACCCTGGGCCTGGAGCTCGACCTCAGCGAGGTATTCGCCCAGACGATCGGCGTGTCCCGCGAACTTCGACATCACCGGCGGCGGAGCCACCTTCCAGATCGGCCCCTCGATCAATCCAACGCAGCAGGTGGGCTTCGGCATCCGCTCGATCGCGGCCAGCCGACTCGGCGGAACGAGCTTCGGGGCGGATGAACGGCAGTTCCTCGACTCGATCCTGACCGGCGGCGCGAACGACCTGCTGACCGGGAGTCCGCAACGAACGGCCGCGATCATCGAGATGCGCGATCGACGAGATCTCGGTCCTGCGAGGACGCCTTGGCGCCTTCGAGCGGAACACGGTCGAGACGAACATCCGATCCCTCCAGGTCGGTCTGGAGAACATCACCGCGAGCGAGTCGAAGATCCGCGACGCCGACTTCGCGGAGGAGACCACCGCGCTCGACTCGCGCCCAGATCCTGACCCAGGCAGGAACATCCGTCCTGGCCACCGCGAACTCCTCGGCGCAGAACGTACTGGCGCTGCTCGGCTGAGGTGTGAACGCAACGGAGTCGGGCGCCGTCGCCCTCGTTCGCCGCCGCTTGACCGAGTGTCAGGCGGTGGCGTTGGCGAATCGACGGTGCGGTCGTCCGATAAGGCCCGGCCTGAGCGGCCTTTGGACGCGGTTGAGTTTCAGGTTTTCTTAAGCCCACTGAAGAGCGCTCAACCCCGGGCCGATAGTCCCGTTGTTGCCTTGTTCACCGCGCCGGCCCCCGCGGCGGATACAGGCGTCCTCGCAGCGGAGCGGGAGATCAACGGTTGGGGCATCCAGGTCCGCGGGCAACTGTGACACGGGCCCAGGAGCAATAGTCAGCGCCACTCAGGAACCAAACGGACCGTCGATGCCACCTGGCGGTGGCGGGGGGCGTGTTCACGGAGGACACCATGACTCGAATCAGCACCAATGTCGTATCGATGCTGGCGCAGCGGGTGCTGGAGACGCAGAACCAGGGGCTGACGACAAGCCTCGAGCGTCTCAGCACCGGTCTGCGGATCAACCGCGGCGAGGACGATCCCGCCGGCCTGATCGCCAGCGAGAACCTGCGGGCCGAGAAGGCCGCCATCTCCGCCGCCATCAGCAACGGCGAGCGGGCGGAGCAGGTGGTGAACGTCGCCGAGGGCGGTCTGCAGGAGATCAACAACGCTCCTGGTCGAGCTTCAGTCGCTCGTCGGTGAGACCGCCAACGAGGCGGGCATCTCCACGGAGGAGAAGGAAGCGAACCAGCTGCAGATCGACTCGATCCTGCAGACGATCGACCGGATCGCGAACGCCACGAGCTTCAACGGTCTGAAGCTGCTCAACGGCAACTTCGACTACACGACCTCCAACGTGGCGGCGGAGATCACCGACCTGAAGGTGAACGCGGCCCGGCTGAGCGACGACGCCGGTGCCTACATCGACGTCACCATCGACGTCACGCAGTCCGCCCAGACCGGCGCGGTCTTCTTCCATCTCAGCGGCAACGCTGCTCTGACAACGGCGGCAACGGCTCGCTCACGCTCGAGATCACCGGCAACGACGGCGTGCAGCAGTTCACGTTCGCCTCCGGCACGACCCAGGCGAACATCATCACCGCGATCAACACCTTCAACGATTCGCTCGGCGTCTCGGCGGCGGCCGCCGGGACGAGCTCGGTGCGAGCTGCGTGTCGACCGGATATCGGCTCCTCGCAGTTCGTCCGGGTCAAGGTGCTCGAGGGCGACGAGGGCGTCGACAAATTGCGGGTCGGCACTGGGGACGGTCGACACGAACAACCTCAAGGACGACGGGCGCGACGCCATCGTCCTGATCAACGGCAGTCAGGCCACTACGGACGGCCTGAAGGCTCGGGTCGCGAACGACGGATCTCGACGTGACGGTCGAGATCGACGCGACCAGCTCGCTGAACACGAACCGGGAACGTCGAATTTCCAGATCACTGGCGGCGGTGCCAACTTCAACCTCTCGCCGACCGTCAACCTGGCCGGCAAGGTGTCGCTCGGCATCGAGACGGTCACGACCGGTAACCTCGGCGACAATACCGACGGCTTCCTCTCGGCCTTGAAGTCGGGCGGCACCGCGAACGTCATCAACGGCGACCTGACAAAGGCCCAGACCATCGTGGACACGGCCATCAAGCAGGTCGCCGCCCAGCGAGGTCGGCTCGGCGCCTTCCAGCGGAACGTCGTGCAGTCGACGATCAGCAACCTCGGCGTCACGCTCGAGAACGTGGCGGCGGCCGAGTCGCAGATCCGCGACACCGACTTCGCCGAGGAGACCGCGAACCTGACGCGGCAGCAGATCCTCGGACAGGCGGCGACGCAGGCCCTGGCGCTGGCCAACGCCCAGCCGCAGGCAGTGCTCCAGCTGCTCGGATAAGCCTGAGCGCTCCTTTCTTTCTCCGTGAACAGCAACGCGGCGGTCCCCGGACCGCCGCGTTGTCTTTTCTCCACCTCTCCCCCCGGGAGAGGTCGGCTCGCGCCGCGAGCCGGGTGAGGGAGGACGGCGTCTCCCCCGGGAGAAGAGTCAGAGCTGCGGTTCACACCACGTACGCGCGCGGCGCCAGCACTTCGTCCACCGTGTCCTTCCACTGCTCGTAACCGGGGCGTCCCATCAACCCGAAGGTCGCGACCTTGCCGGTTTCGACCGCGGGCTGGTCGTAGGCGTCGACGTCGAGCAGCAGACCCGCGTAGGCGGTCGTGATCTCCCAGAGCTGGATGAACTGGCCGACGTGGTACGCGTCGAGGCGGGGGAAGGTGATCGTGAAGTTGGGGCGCCGGCTCTCCACCAGCGCGTACTCCGTGGCTCGCTTCTCCGCCGCGAGCAGCGCGGCCAGGCTGCGGCCGGCAAGGTAGCGAAGGGCCTCGACCTCGACGTCGGCCGGAACGGCCAGGTCGTCATCGAACTGGGCGACCTCCAGGAGTCCAATGACCTTGTCGTCCGGTCCTTCACGGTAGAGCTGGACCTGACTGTGCTGATCGGTCGTGCCCAGCGCCTTGATCGGCGTGCCGCCGGCGAAGATCTCTCGTCCGTCCCGGCTCAGCCGCTTGCCGAGCGATTCCGCCCAGAGCTGCCGGAACCAGTCCGCCAGAGCGTAGAGCTGATTGCTGTACGCCATGAGGACGTGGTTGCCCCGACCGCGTCGAAGGTGCTCGATCAGCAGGAACGCGAGCAGGGCCGCCGGGTTTTCGAGAGGCGATGAACGGCGACACGCGTCGTCCATGGCCGCCGCGCCGTTGAGCAGTTCTTCGATGTCGATGCCGCACATCGCCGCGCTGAAGAGACCGACCGGAGAGAGGACGCTGAAGCGCCCGCCGACGCCGTCGGGAACGGGCAGCGTGGCGTATCCCTCGGCATCACAGATGGCCCGCATGGTGCCCTTGGCCGGATCGGTGATGGCCACGATCTGTTCGGCGTACCGTTCGCCGCGGGCCGCCTTCAACATCGAGCGGGTGATCAGGAACTGGGCCGCCGTCTCCGCGGTCTCGCCAGACTTGCTGATCACGTTGACGCAGGTATGGGCCAGATCCGGATCAGCGCGGCGCACTTCCTGCAGAGTCTGGTGAACCAGGTGGGGATCGACGTTGTCGAGAACGAAGAGCCGAGGTCCGGCACGCATGTCCGCCGGCATCAGGTTGTAGGTCAGAGGATTGAGCGCCGCCTGCAGCGCGATGTTCCCAAGGGCGCTGCCGCCGATGCCGAGGACGACGAGGTTCTCCGTGCTGCCCTCGAATCGTCTGACCACTTCGCGAATCGCATCCAGATGCTGGGTGCGCAGCGGATCGAAGGGGAGCATGCGCCACCGCTCCCAGCCCTGTCCCCGGCTCGATTCGAGCTGCCCGGTGAGCCCCGTCAGCATCGACTCGGCCGCGTCGAACTGCCGGGGATCCAGACCAGCGTCGCCGACACGAGGGCTCAAGCAGTTCGCGTAGTCGAGTTGAAGCATGGGCGATGAATGGGCGGTTCGGGTTGGTCGCGCATGCGCCTAACAAGCTGCCAGGGCGCGCTCGAGATCCTCGGTCAGGTCTTCCACGTTCTCGATGCCGACGGAGATACGGATCAAGCTGTCGCTGATGCCCAGTTTCGCTCGTGTCTCCGGCGGCACCGAGGCGTGCGTCATGATGGCCGGGTGCTCGATCAACGACTCCACGCCCCCCAGCGACTCGGCGAGCGTGAAGAGGCGGACGTTCTCCAGGAATCGCCGCGCTTCTGTGAGCCCTCCCTCGAGCCACATCGTGATCATCCCGCCGCCCGTCGAATGGCCGTCGATCCGCATCTGTCGCTCGGCGAGCTCGTGCTGGGGGTGGCTGGGCAGGCAGGGATAGGCGACCTTGGCAACCTTCGGATGCGCCTCGAGCCATTTCGCGAGCCGCTGGGCGGATGCGCAGTGCTGCCGCATTCGCAGGGCCAGCGTCTTCATGCCCCGCAGCGTCATGTACGACTCGAAGGGACCGAGGATGGCGCCGATCGAATTCTGCAGGAAGCGCAGCTCGTCCGCGAGGTCCTTGCGGCTGGTGACGAGCAGGCCGGCGATGACGTCGCTGTGGCCGCCGAGGTACTTCGTGGCCGAGTGCATCACGAGATCGAAGCCGAGTTCGATCGGACGCTGCAGGATTGACGTCGCGAACGTGTTGTCGCACACCGTCAGCAGTTCGTGGCGCTTGCCGATCTCGGCAATCGCCGCGAGATCGGTCAGCTTCAGCAGCGGATTGGTGGGTGATTCCACCCAGATCATCCGCGTCTTGTCGGTGACCGCCTCCTCGACGCGATCGGGATCGGTCATGTCGAGGTAGGTGATCGAGAGCCCCTGCGATCG
Source organism: uncultured Planctomycetota bacterium (assembly GCA_963697235.1). Classification (GTDB taxonomy): domain Bacteria; phylum Planctomycetota; class Phycisphaerae; order Phycisphaerales; family SM1A02; genus CAVONJ01. The sequence goes on along the minus strand of CAVONJ010000006.1, from coordinate 129,407 downwards.
CTCTCGCACTCGTGTCAGCAGGCGATACGTGCCGCCGTAGAGATCGTCGTTGGCAATGATGTGATCGCCGCTATCAAGCAGATCGAGCGCCGTGGCGATGGCGGCCATCCCGGAGGCAAAGGCGAATCCCCCGAAGGTCCGGTCATCGGACTCACTCAGTGTCGAACCCTCGAGCAGCGCGATGCACCGCTCGAGGGCATAGCGCGTTGGATTCTGACCGCGGGCGTAGGCGAACCCCTTGTGTTGGCCGGGTGACGGCTGCGCGTACGTGGACGCAAGGCTGATGGGCGGCATCACGGCACCGGTCAGGGGATCCGGCGCCTGGCCGCCGTGCACGGTCAGCGACTCGAGACGGAGGTGTTCGTGAGGGGGCATGGGAGGAGGACTCGTACTCAGCAACGGCCAGGTTAGTAGCGGATCGATCGCGGTGCTACCGGGAACTTCAGAGCATACGGGACGGCGCGATCACACGATAGTCGCGGCGTCTTCCGATACGCGAGGCTGGCGGCGCAACTGAGTTGTGTCACGGCGATTGCGGGCGCAGTGTGACTGACGGGCCCGGACGAGCCGTGCATGCAACCGACACACGACGTGGAATCGCCCTCACCTGGCTCGTCCCCGCGGGAAGGCGCGGGGACGAGCCGTCCTCTCCCGGAGGGAGAGGATGTCCAATGCCACCGCCACCAGAGCGAGTGTCGGCCCGGAGGGCCGTACGGAGCGCTAAAGCCAGTCGCCGTACGGAGCGCTACAACTAATTCCCGAGCTTGTCCCGACCAAGGATGCCGTCGGTGGTCAGGATGTGGAAGCTGGTGTTGGCCCAGTCGTAGCCCTGATCGATGAAGTAGCCATTGTCCATCGCGTCCCGACTCCAGGTGCCGAAGTCGTTGCCGGTCTGGACCATGAGGCGTTTGTCGGCCCGCTCCGCCTCGCGGACGCCCATGCCCTCGACGTGGCCGTCGTAGAAGAGGGTGACGGGGACGGACTCCCAGGCGTGATTGAAGTAGTAGGGCTCGCAGCCGTCGTAGGTGCCGGTACCGGCCCAGTTCAGGTTGCAGTCCGCCCGGCGTCCCTGGAGCCAGTGGTGCTCGAGCATGTGTGTCTTCAGGTCCGCGTAGCGCGCCTGTCCCATCGCGGGAACGCGAAGGCCGGCGGGCAGGGTCCAGGGATTCGTAAACCCCTCATGCGAGAGCACGTCGGGGCTGTACAGAGCGGCAGGGGACCAGCAGTAGCTGGACCAGAGCGCCTGCCCCTGAACGTGGGTGCACTCGGTGCTCACGACGTACTCGGCGGGCGACTCGAGGCAGGGCTCGAGGAGGTTCCACACGACCGTGTCCTTGGGCGCATAGAAGATCGGGTCCATGAACTTTCCGTTGAGGTACTGGGAAAACTGCCGCATGTTGGGGATGCGGAACCAGCCGAAGCCGTCGTTGAAATCGATCGGCTGCAGCAGCGAGTAGTTGCCGGCGAAGTTCATCCAGTATCCCCAGAGGGCGTTGCCGCCGTTGGAACCGGCGCCCCAGCCGAGGATGATGGGCGGATGTTCGCCGTTGACGCCGTTGTAGTTGGGCACGGCCGTCGCGGGGCTGTTGCCGTATCGAGAGAGGTTGTCATCCACGACCGTGAAATGGCGATCGCCCCACTCCGTGGCGTAGGCCGCGTTGGCCTGGCCGAGCTGACGCAGATTGGTCTGCGACTGCGTGAGACGGGCATTGTCCCTGGCCTTGCCGATGGCGGGCAGAAGGATGCCGACGAGCAAAGCGATGATCGAAACGACGACAAGCAGCTCGATGATGGTGAATCCCTGACTCAGCTGATCTCGCTTGCGCATCCGGTTGTCCTTTCTGCGGACGTGGGGTTGATCCCACGTTGTTGCCGTACCGGGAGAAGAAATGAGGTACCCGGCGGTCCGCGCTCTCCTTCAATGTACCCTGCCGCGAGCCAAAAACACGCAGGAACCGACCGATATCTCGCGAAGACGGGCGGTCGGAGAATCGGACCGGCCGAGCGAGGTCGGTCCGGAAGCAGGGTACGGAGCGGCCCGAAACGAAAGGGCCGCGTCCGAACACGCGACCCTCGATCAACTCTCCGCCTCACCCCAGTCAGCACCAGAGCGAGATGTCGGCCCGGAGGGCCGTACGGAGCGCAATAGCAAGGGCCGCGTGCGAACACGCGGCCCTTGGTCAAATCTCTGCCATCGCCCCAGTCAGCACCAGAGCGAGTGTCGGCCCGGAGGGCCGTACGGAGCGCCCAAGGCAGTCGCCGTACGAGCGCTATGACTTAGTTCCCGAGCTTGTCCCGACCAAGGATGCCGTCGGTGGTCAGGATGTGGAAGCTGGTGTTGGCCCAGTCGTAGCCCTGATCGATGAAGTAGCCGTTGTCCATCGCGTCCCGTCTCCAGGTGCCGAAGTCATTGCCGGTCTGGACCATGAGCCGCTTGTCGGCCCGCTCCGCTTCGCGGACGCCCATGCCCTCGACGTGGCCGTCGAAGAACAGGGTGACGGGGACGGACTCCCAGGCGTGATTGAAGTAGTAGGGTTCGCAGCCGTCGTAGGTGCCCTGGCCGGCCCAGTTCAGGTTGCAGTCCGCGCGGCGATTCTGCAGCCAGTGGTGCTCGAGCATGTGCGTCTTCAGGTCGGCGTAGCGGGCCTGACCCATCGCGGGAACGCGAAGACCGGCGGGCAGCGACCAGGGATTCTGGAAGCCCTCGTGCGAAAGCACCTCGGGGTTGTACAGGGCGGCCGGCGACCAGCAGTAGCTCGACCAGAGCACGTTGGCGCTCGAGCCGACGCAGTCGACGAACTCAGCCGGGGTGTCCATGCAATCTTCGAGCAGGTTGTACACCACGGTGTCCTTGGGGGCGTAGAAGATGGGATCGACGAACTTACCGTTGAGGTAGTCGGCGAACTGCTTCATGTTGGGGATGCGGAACCAGCCGAAGCCGTCGCTGAAATCGATCGGCTCCAGCAGGGGGTAGTTGCCCGCGTAGTCCATCCAGTAACCCCAGAGGGCGTTGCCGCCGTTGGAGCCGGCGCCCCAGCCGAGGATGATGGGCGGGTGCTCGCCGTTGACGGCGTTGTAGTTGGGCACGGCGGTTGCGGGGCTATTGCCGTAGCGGGAGATGTTGTCGTCGACGCAGGTGAACTGACGGTCGCTCCACTCGGCGGCATAGGTCGCATTGGCCTGGCCCATCTGTCGCATGTTGGTCTGCGACTGGGTCAGCCTGGCGTTGTCGCGCGCCTTGCCGATCGCCGGCAACAGAATGCCGACGAGCAGTGCGATGATGGAAACCACCACCAACAGCTCGATGATCGTGAATCCTCTGTTTCGTGACGTCATGTGCAAGTTCCTTTCTGCACGATGAGCTCTGTGGATTTCGATCGCAGAGTACGACCGAGCTCTGAGCGCGACGTGCGTTGGGAATAACGTGGTGTTGTGTTCGCCACGCACTCCCGATCGAGCGCCAACGGGCCAGGAAGAAATGACCGGCCAAGGCCCGTTCTAGATCCACGCGTGAGCGATGCCCCAATATGCATCGCCCGATGCGGCCGGCTGACAGTTCATTTACTCTATCCGAACAAAACCGAAATGGGCAAGCCCAGAACCTATCAACATCGAAACGAAGTCACATTTGGTGTTCGGTGTCTGTCAGGGGATGGGCTCTCACCAACCATTGGTTTCGGCCGGAACATCGCGCCGGTTTCACACTTTTGGCCCCTCGTCGAGGGAATCCAAGCGTCGAGCACGGGGGAGTCCTTCGTCCGGGCGGGGCTGGGCAGCGTCCATGGGCAGGCGATCGTCGGAGAGAATCACCGATTCCCGCTGAACAGCGACTCCGATTCGAGCTCGGCGAGGCTGATTCCGAGGTAGTCCAGCGCGGCCGCGGTCAGCTGCCGGCCCTGGCGAGTCCTGGCGAGGAAGCCGGTTTGCAGCAGGAACGGCTCCACCACATCTTCGAGCGTGCCGGCATCCTCACCGACTGTTGCGGCGATCGCCTCGACCCCCACGGGCCCGCCGCGGTAGACCTGGGCGATCGTTCGAAGATAGCGGCGATCGAGATCATCCAGGCCCAGGTGATCGACTCCCTCCAGGGCGAGGGCCTCGTCGATCACCCCCTCGTCGATCCGTCCCGCCGCCCGCACCTGCGAGAAGTCCCGGACTCGTCGCAGCAGACGCAAGGCGACGCGTGGTGTTCCGCGGCTTCGACGGGCGATGGCCAGCATCGCCGTCTCGGGCGCGGAGGGCATGTGCAGCAGGCCCGCGGCGCGGTCGAGGATACGGATCAGGTCGTCGATTGGATAGAAACGGAAGTGATGGCGGATGCCGAATCGGCTGCGCAATGCCCCGGTGAGCAGTCCGGGGCGGGTCGTCGCTCCGATCAGCGTGAATGGCTTGAGCTGATACGTGATGACGCGGGCATGCAGCCCCGAGTCGAGCGTGAAATCGATCTTGAAGGCCTCCATGGCCTGGTAGATGTACTCTTCGACCGCCACCGGCAGCCGGTGGATCTCATCGATGAAGAGGACGTCGTTCGCCTGCATCTTGGTGAGCGTCCCGACCAGGTCGCCGCCCTTCGTGAGCGCAGGGCCGCTCGTGATGTATGCCCGTGTCTCCATCTCTCCCGCGATCAGGTGAGCGAGCGTGGTCTTGCCCAGCCCCGGGGGCCCGTAGAGCAGCAGGTGTTCGAGCGGTTCGCCGCGCTGCTTGACCGCCTCGAGCGCGATCCCGAGTTTCTCCACCAGATCCGGTTGACCGATATAGGTGTCCAGCGAGCGCGGTCGCAGCGCGGACATCGCGACGGGATCGTCGGTGAGCTGGGCGGCCGGGGAGATGATCCGATCCTTGGCCATGAGCGATCTCGTGAGCACGCCAGCGCGCTGGCAGGGACATGCTACGACGAGAGGCGGGCAGCGACAAAGCGGAGCGTGCTTCGTCCTTGATCATCACGACCTTTGCCGGGAAGATTGCTGCCTTCATGACCGTGCCCCCCGTCGCCATCGTGACGGGCGCCGGATCCGGGATCGGCGCCGAGGTTTGTCAGATGCTGGCTGCGGACGGCTATCGGATCACGCTCGTCGGCCGTTCCGAAAGCAAGCTGCAGCGGACCATGGACGCCATCGTCGAGCAGATGGCGGCGGCGCCGGAGATGCTCGTCGAGCCGGCCGACATCTCGGATGCGGAGCAAGCCCGCTCGCTCGTCGATCTCACCATCGCGCAATGGGGGCGAGTCGATGTGATCGTCAACAACGCGGGTTTCGCGGCACTCTCACCCCTCGAAGAGAGCAGCGAGGATCTGCTCTTCCAGAGCTTCGCGATCAACACGTTCGGGCCGTTCTATCTCGTTGCCCGCGCCTGGCCCGCCCTGCGTCGGCAGCGGAGCGGGTGCATCGTCAACGTCAGCTCGATGGCCACGCTCGATCCCTTCCCCGGTCTTGGTGTCTACGCCGCTGCCAAGGCCGCGCTCGAGAGCCTGACCCGTTCGATTCACCAGGAAGGAAGTGATCTTGGAATCCGCGCCTTCTCGGTGGCTCCCGGCGCCGTGGAGACGCCGATGCTCCGCCACCTCTTCTCGGAGGAGGCACTTCCGCCGGAGAAGACCCTCGATCCCGCCGAAGTGGCGAGCGTCGTGCTCGAGTGCATCCGGGGCATCCGGGATGATCAGCGCGGCGGCGTCATTCGCGTGCCGAGCCCCTGAATCAAGAAGAGTCGGGACAGCCTCGACTCTTTGCCGGATTCGGGAAACCCGAGGCGGTCCCGAGTTTCCGGGTTTGCTCTATCCGCGTTGCATGGCGCGGTCGATCTCCCGCCGCGCTTCGCGGTGGTCGAGCTTCTGCCGTTTGTCCGCCTTCTGCCGGCCTCGAGCGACGCCGATCAGGATCTTGGCCCGGCCCCGGACGAAATAGAGCTTGAGCGGGACGAGCGTTGTCCCTCGCTCCCGAGTGCGATCAGCCAGCTTGCGTATCTCGCGGCGGTGGGCGAGCAGACGCCGCGGACGGGTCGGCGCGTGCTGCCGGTGAGGGCCGGCGGGGGGATACTCGGCGATGTGCACGCCGAGGAGCGTCAGCTCGAGCGGTTCCGCGGTTGCTCGAGCGAAGCCCTCCGCCAGACTGACCTTCCCGGCCCGAACGGCCTTCACCTCGGTTCCCGTGAGCTCGATCCCACACTCGAGCGTGTCCTCGACGAAGAACTCGTGACGAGCCCGGCGGTTGACGATCGTGGGCTCGTTGCTCGGGCTCTTCTCTCGTGACTTCTTCTTGGCGGTCATGGCGGTGTGCGAGCAGGGGAGAAGATAGGCAGGCCCGGGGCGCGACACAACATGGCCAGGGGGTCGGAACATCCATCCTGGCGGGTCAACGCGTGCCGCACCGATCGGGGATCAACCTGCTCTTGGGCCGAAACGGGGAGGAGCCGGAGGTTGATTTTGCCCGTACTCTTTTCTTGTAACTTCAACCGCGGCCGCGACAATGGTCGTCGGAACCCCATTTCTCCTCGGTGCAGGCGAGTCACACGTCCGCCATTTCGGAACCTGCCTGCGCTCCAGGTCATCCAAGCAAAGGGAGCAACAATGCAGAGGCACGACCCCCGATCCCTCACCATCGTCGGCGCTGGGGCTGCGATCTGTCTGGCCGTCACGGCATTCGGGCAGCTCGTCGACCCGGAACACGGCCCGGCGCCAGAGCAGATCACGACCTCGGGACAGATCGAGCACTTCCTCCAGTCCCGGCCAGGCACCGCGCTGCACTGGGAGCACGGACGGATCGCTCGCGTGTACGGCAAAGCCTTTTCCACCGGTGCGAGCGCCGAGGAGAGCGTCGAGCAGTTCATCGCGAATCACTCCGGCATCTTCGGCGTGCCGGTCGTCGACCTGGATGATGCGCCGCCCCTTTCCGGAGGCCAGCACGTGCAGCCGCTCGTCTTCGAGCCGGCAACGGGCACCTACAAGTTCACTGCGTTCAACTACACGCAGGTGCGGAGCGGCGTACCGGTCTTCCGCTCCAAGCTCACGATGCTCGTGCGCAACGAGCCCGGTTTTCCGCTGGTCTTGGCCTCCGCCGATCTTCGCGACCTCGGTCCGTTCCAGGTGAACCCGGCCGGGCCGATCGCCATCGACGATCAGGGGATCGCGGCCGCAGTTCAGGCCCGCTATGGGGCCGAGTCGGAGGTCACCGGCACCCGGCTGGTCATCTTCGCGGGCGTCGACGAGCAGGAGGCGGCGCCGAGGCTGGCCAATGAGACCTATGTCGTCGACGGCGTCGATGAGTGGCTGCTGGTGACCGACGCCCAGACCGGCGAGCTGCTGTACGAGGAATACCTGATCTGTTTCGGAGGCGGCGAGATTGCGGGCAACATCGACGGCCGCGCCACCGAAGGCATCGGCGCCGAGCAGTGCGAAGAAGAACCCGTCCTGCCGCTGCCCTACTCTGGAGGTGACCAGCGGCGGACAGGTCACCTACACCGATGTCAACGGCGAATTCCTCTTTCCCATTACCTCGCCGAACAGTTCGGCCGTGGTGGAAGCGATGCTCCGCGGCCTCTGGTTCGACGTCTTCAACCAGAACGGCGAGGACACCACGGTGTCGACGACGCTCGACCTGCCGGCCACGGCGGAGATGATCTTCAACGCCTTCAACTTCGACGAGGGGACCCGGGCCCAGGTGAACGGGTACGTGCACGCCAACGTCGTGCGCGACTACACGCTCCAGTACAACCCCGACTACCCGACGCTCAACAACGGCGGCTTCCCCGTCACTGCCAACAACGTCGGCGGCCTGTGCCCCGGCAACGCCTGGTACAGCCCGGGCGAACAGTCGATCAACTTCTGCCAGTCCGGCGGCGGGAATCCAAACACCGCCTGGTCTTCCGTCATCTACCACGAGTACGGACACCATCTCGTCGCTGCCGGCGGCAGCGGCCAGGGGGCGTACGGCGAAGGCATGGGGGACGTGATGTCCGTGCTGCTGCTGGACGATTCCCGTCTCGGCCTGGGCTTCTTCGGCGATTGCAACGCGTCCCTTCGCAACGCCGACAACGATTGCCAGTATCAGCAGTCGGGCTGCTCGACCTGCGGCAGCGAGGTGCACGCGTGCGGCAACACCATCTCGGGCTGCGTCTGGAGCGTGCGGAACGAGCTGGCCGCTACGAACCCGGCAACCTACCGCGACATTCTCTCGTCGCTGGCCATCAACTCGATCTTCCTGCACAACGGCTCCAGCATCGATCCCTCGATCACGATCGACTACCTGACGCTGGATGACGACAACGACAACATCCTTGACGGAACGCCCCACTACGGCGAGATCAGCGTCGGCTTCGCGGCCCACAACATGGACGCGCCGAGGTGGCGCCGATCACCTTCTTCCTGCCCGACGGCGTGCCGAGCTCATCTCGCCCTTCGGCGATGCCACGATCCGCGTGAACGTGGTCGACGTGACGGGGACGGCGGAGCCGGGGACCGGCGTGCTGCACCTCAGCACCGCGGACGGCGCCCCCTTCACCGAGATTCCCATGCAGGAGCTGGTCACCAACGAGTATCAGGCGACCTTCCCCGAGTTCGGATGTGGCACGAGCACGCGCTTCTACTTCAGTGCGGAGACGACCAGTGGGCAGACGCTCACGTGGCCCAACGATGCGCCGGCCAGCGTGTTTTCCGCGGTGGCGGCGACGAGCAGCACCAGCACCTTCGACGACGACTTCGAGAGTGATCAGGGATGGACGGTGCAGAACTCCGCCGGCCTCGACGACGGAGCATGGGAACGAGGCGTGCCCGTGGGCGGGGGTGATCGCGGCGATCCGCCCACCGACGCCGACGGCTCCGGTCAGTGCTATCTCACCAACAACGCCGATGGCAACACCGACGTCGATGGCGGTAGCACGACGCTGACCTCGCCGCCGATGGACGCGACGGTCTCGTCACCGTACATCACGTATTCCCGCTGGTACTCCAACTCGTTCGGTGATTCACCCTTCCAAGACGTGTTCACCGTGGAGGTCTCCGATGACGGAGGCCAGTCGTGGACGAACCTCGAAACGGTCGGACCCGGCGGTTCCGAGGTGAGCGGCGGCTGGTTCTTCAAGCAGTTCGACCTGACGGAGCTGTCGGGCTTCGAACTCAACGATCAGTTCCGCATCCGCTTCACGGCCTCCGATCTCGGTTCGGGTTCCGTCGTAGAAGCTGGTGTCGACGGCGTCGAGCTGCGCTCGTACAACTGCGATGCGGAGCCCTCCTGCCCGGCCGACCTGGACGGAAACATGATCATCGACGTGCAGGATCTGGTCGCCCTGATCGTGGCCTGGGGGACGGACGACGCGGCGGCTGATCTCGACGGCAGCGGCATCGTCGACGTCGGCGATCTGGTGATGGTGATCGTGGCCTGGGGCGATTGCTCGCCCTGATCGGCAACGGCGAACCAGAGACCGACCGAATGAAGAGGGGCGGACCCGCACGTGGGATCCGCCCCTTTATTCTTTTGACCCTCGATGCTCGGCGGTCTCGTCTTTCCTATCTGATTCGGCCTCTCTGTCTTCTCTCACCTTCCGCTCATCGCTCGAGCGTGCAATGCCCAGGAGAGGACTCGAACCTCCACGGGATTTTACTCCCACCAGCACCTCAAGCTGGCGCGTCTGCCAATTCCGCCACCTGGGCTGTAAAACGCGGGAGTATACCGACTCCCCAGTGACTTCGCGATGAACTCGAAGACGATATCCCACATGCTGGCCGATTTCTGTTAGCCTCGCGTGGCCAGTGGTTTGCGCGCGAGAGCGTCCTGAAGGACGCGAGCCGCCTTGGCCTTTTTGCCGTTCTGTGGCATGGTAGTGATGCCGGGCGGTGCGAGCGGGTGGGGGAGGTCAGTCTCGAGCGGCGCGGATGTTCTCCGCGTCGGCGGACCAGTGCCGACGGCGAACCTGTGGGCAAGCGAACATCGGACATCATGGTGTCATGAGCAGGACGTACACCGCCATCATCCACCTTCGAGAGGACCGAGCCCCCCGCCAGGGCGGCATCCTGGCGCATCCTCGAAGTGATCCGCGGTGTACACCAGGTGACGTACGTGCCGAGCGACTCTCTGATCACCGTTCGTTTCGACGACCGGCTGACCAACCTTGCGGAGCTGGTGCGCACGATCGAAGATGCCGGCTCGTCCGTGTCCGGCGTTGCCCAGCGGCCGCTCAGGCTCTCGACCCGTCCTGGATGATGCGCTCGACCAGGACCCGGACCACCCTCCTGGGTCGATACAACGCCGGAATGATCGAGGCACGGCACGGCTTTGACTCGAACGGGCCTGGGTGGTTTCATTGCCGGTCCATGGCTGCGACCCTCAAGATCAACGAGATCTTCTTCTCCATCCAGGGCGAATCCACCTGGGCGGGTCGCCCGTGCGTCTTCGTTCGCCTGGCGGGGTGCCATCTGCGCTGCCACTACTGCGACACCGAGTACGCGTTCCGGGAGGGCCGCTCTCGAACCGTGGATGAGATCATGGAGGAGGTCGAGCGCTGGCCGGGCTCACTGGTCGAGATCACCGGCGGTGAGCCGCTGCTGCAGCCGGCCGTGCATGATCTGATCACGCGGCTCTGCGATCGGGGAAGGACGGTGCTCATCGAGACCTCTGGTGCGTGCGACATCAGTGCGTGCGATCCCAGGGCCATCCGGATCCTCGACCTCAAGACCCCCGGGAGCGGTGAGTCGCAGCGCAACCGCTGGGAGAATGTCGATCTGCTCCGAACCGACGACGAAATCAAGTTCGTCATCGTCGACCGCGCCGACTACGACTGGGCGAAGTCGATCATCGCGCAGCACCGCCTGACTGAACGATGCCACGCCGTGTTGCTCTCGCCGGTCGTCGAGCAGCCGCCGGGCGACGCGATCTCAGGCGCTCCGGCACTGCCGCTGCGCGAGCTGGCCGAGTGGATCCTGCGCGATGGACTGCCCGTCCGGCTCCAGATCCAGCTGCACAAGCTGATCTGGGATCCACAGACCAGGGTGAGCAGCCCGTTCAGATCACCGTCGAGCACGATCACTTCCGCCCTGGCAGCGTCGCCGAACTTCGCGATGCCTTGCGAGCAACGGCGATGTCGAGCCGAGCTGTCAACGAATCTCTGACCTGCACCACGAGCTGATGTGTGCGATGCCGCGAACTCTCACGGTGACCATCTCCCTGCTGCTCGCGATGGTCGTGATTGGTTGCGGCGAAGATGCGGAGCAAACCTCCGCCGTGGTCGATCTCGCGGGGCGCGTCGTCGACCCACTCCAGAGCGCCGCGCCGCTGGTCGTTCTCATGTTCACGCGGACGGACTGTCCCATCTCCAACCGCTACGCTCCGGAGATCGGACGGCTCACCGGGAAGTTCGCTGGTCGCGGCGTGGATTTCTGGCTGGTCTATCCAGATCCCGACACAACGGGGCCGCAGATCCGCGAGCACCAGCGGCAGTACGGCTTGACGTGTGCCGCCCTGCGCGATCCCGGTCACGAGCTGGTGGATCGTGCGGGGGCAACGGTGACGCCGGAGGCCGTGGTCTACGGTCCGGGGCGCCGCTTGCTCTACCGGGGCCGGATCGACGATCGGTACGCCGACCTCGGTCAGGCGAGAGTCGCCGCGACCCGGCATGATCTCGAGGATGCGATCGAGGCGGCACTCGCCGGCGAGCCAATCGTCGCGTCGCGCACCAAGGCGGTCGGCTGCTTCATCGTCGACCTTCCGAGGCAGCCGCCGTGAGCCGGTCCCTGCACGGCGCCTTGTGCTCGATCGTCCTGGCCCTGACCGCCCTGGCGTGCACGAGCTGCGGGACCGCCGACATCCCGCCGGTGTCGCCGACCGCGGTCGCTCGCCCGGTGACCTTCAGCCGGGACATCGCGTCGATCGTCTTCACGCACTGCGCCGCGTGCCACCGGCCGCGGGGCGCGGGTCCGTTTCCTCTGCTGACCTTTGACGACGTGCGCCGCCGGACGAGCCAGATCGCGACCGTGACGCACAGCGGCTTCATGCCGCCCTGGTTACCCGAGCCGGGCTACGGCGACTTCGTGGGCCAGCGGCGCCTCTCGCTGGAGCAGATCGAGCTGTTCAGGCAGTGGGCCGAGCAAGGCGCTCTCGAAGGCGATCCGGCGGATCTTCCCGCATCGCCGACGTGGTCGGAAGGATGGCAGCTGGGCGAGCCCGATCTAGTCCTGACGCTGCCGGAGCCGTATGTGCTTCCTGCCGACGGGGCGGACGACTTCCGCAACTTCGTGCTGCCGATTCCGGTTTCGAGCCCTCGCTACGTTCGGGCCGTCGAGCTGCACCCGGGACGAAAGCAGGTCGTCCACCACGCCATCGTCATGGTCGACTCCCAGGGCGGCGCCAGTCAGCTCGACGCGCAGGACGCGGAGCCCGGGTACGAGGGCATGGACTCGATCTACGGCCACGCCCCCGATGGGCACTTCCTCGGTTGGACGCCCGGCAAGGCGGCGGACGCCGGAGAGGGCGATCTGCCCTGGCGTCTGGATCCCGGAACCGACCTCGTGCTCCAACTGCACATGCTCCCGAGCGGTAAGGCGGAGCGGATTCAGCCATCCGTCGGACTCTTCTTCGGCGAGCGACCGCGTCGGCCCGACCGCACCGTCACGCTGTACTTGAAGGCGGACCTCGACATCCCCGCCGGAGCGAGCGATTACGAAGCGACCGAGCGCTTCGTCCTTCCCGTGGACGGGTGGGTCGAACGCGTGTACCCGCACGCGCACTACCTGGGCAAGTCAATCGACGCCTTCGCCACGCTTCCGGACGGCAGCACGCGGTGGTTGATCCGCATCGATGACTGGGACTTCAACTGGCAGGATTCGTACCGCTACGCCGAACCCGTGCTGCTGCCGGCGGGCAGCGCGATCACGATGCGGTGGACGTACGACAACTCGGCGTCCAACCCGCGCAATCCGAACGATCCGCCCCGGCGGGTGGTCAGCGGCAACCGCACGACCGACGAGATGGCGCACCTCTATCTTCAACTCCGCGTTCGGGATGACCGCGACGCCCAGCTGCTGGCGATCGCGGATGCACGTCATCGTCTGGAGCGGTCGCCCGATGACTACCTGCTGCACACCGCGCTGGCCGGCTCGCTGCAGGTCGTTGGCCAGTACGACCAAGCCCTGCGCCACGGGCTCCGGGCCCTGGAGCTGGAGCCCGATCACGCGCCGGCGCACTTCTGCGTGGCCCTGGTGTACGAGCTACAAGGGCAGCTCGAGAAGGCGATCGTCCAGTACGAGCGAGCGGTCGCCTTGCAACCAGAGAACCCCCTGATGCGCACGAGCCTGGCCGAAGTCCTCGTGAAGCAGGGCCGCCTGGCGGAGGCGGAAGCGCAGATCCAGGAGGTGCTGAAGCTCGGTGCGCAGATCGGCGATGCCCACATCGTCCTGGGTACGATCCGTCGTCTGCAGGGCGCGTTTCCCGAGGCGATCGAGCAGTACGAGCGGGCGCTGGCGCTGCAGGCGCAGGACGTCAGGCCGCACGCCTTCCTCGCGGCCATCCGGACCCAGCAGGGGGACTTTGGAGAGGCGATCGCGCAGCTGGAGCAGGCCCTGGCGATCGATCCAAAGAACGCCGTGCTGCACAACGCGCTCGGACGCGTGTTCCTCGCCACCGGAGCAACGCAGCCGGCGATCGAACACTTCCGCCAGGCGCTGGCCATCGATCCGGATTACGCGGAGGCCCGCCAGCACCTGACCGAGGCGGAGCAGAACCAGAGCACGCGGTGATCTGAGCCCTCCACTCCAGCGTAGACTCACGACCTGAATTCCAAGGCCGACCGATGCAAGAAGATACGAACACCCTCGCCTCGCTCGACCCGGATACCGGGCTGATCCGTTCGGTCGACGGCGGAACGCCGCTCGCCTGGTGGTGGGACGGCAACCCGCTGCGCGGCCAGATGCCCGCGCTGGCCGATCGTCCGGCGCCGCTGATCGTCATGTGGTCGGGGACGTCTGTCCGAGGACCTGTTCGCGGCGCATCCGCCGACCTGGCTGACGCCGGGACACGAGGCCCTCGAGCGATGCTGCGCCGCGCTTCGACCCCGCCTCGAGGCAGCGCGGTGCGCGTCTGCTTCCGTCCGCACCGGCGCCATGTGCTGAGCGATACCCCCTCGTGCGTTCGCTTCCTGGCCGGCCACCCCGACGAGCCCTTCGGGCTCGCGCTCTGCCCGGGTGATCTTCTGGAGCCGGAGATGCAGGACGACGTCGAAGATCACCTGGTCCGCATCTTCGAGACGCTCGGGCCGCGGGCGGACCTGGTGCTCTTGGAGAGCGCCGCGCGCAGGTGGACGCGCAGGATCCGGGATCGATCCCGCTCCCGGCCGAACTGCTGCTCGAACTGATCGGGCGATTCGTTCCGCCGGGCACGCCGATCGTTCGGGCCGCGGACGGGCCCGCGCGGGCTTGTGCGCCCCGGGCAGATCGGGTCGAATAGATCGCTGCGTCTTCCGTTCCCACGCCGACTGATCAAGAGCACTTCGAGGACTTCGCCATGTCCGTTCCCCACCTCGATCATCCCACGCTGCCGTTGGTCAAGGCCGCTTTCCCGGATGTCCGCTTCCAGGCGACCGAGTTCCGCGGCATGACCTCGCTCATCGCGCCGCCGAAGGTCGTCCACCGCGTCGCGTGGTTCCTGCGCGAGGATCCCCGCTGCGATTACAACTTCCTCAGCAACGTGCTCGGCATCGACTACCTCGGCTACCCCTCCGAGATGCCCGGCCGTTTCGCGGTGGTCTATCTCCTGCTCAGCCACGCCAACGATCTGCGGTTGGCGCTCAAGACGTTCCTCGATCCCTCCATCGACACCTCGGGCATCGAGCCCGACCCGGCGCTCGAGCTGGACTCGGTCACCGACATCTGGCTGGGTGCGGAGTGGCCGGAGCGGGAGGTGTACGACATGTTCGGAATCCGCTTCCGCAACCACCCCGACCTTCGCCGCATCCTGATGTGGAAGGACTATCCCGCCCACCCGCTGCGCAAGGACTACCCGCTGCGCGGCCGCGGCGAGCGCGAGTCGTACAACGTACTCGAGCGCGAGTCGAGCTAGTGATGGTGCTCGAGTTGGGATGGGGTCAAGTTGGGATGGGGTCAGGCCTTCCATAGTCATTAGCGATCAGTACGCGAACGCGCGGGTAACGACGATCTAGCTACTTCCGGTCTGACTCAGAAGTTCGTTGACATATCGGCGCGACATCGACGTCGCTGGCAAGGCGCCGTGACGACGGCATACTTCTGGTATTCCGAGGAGCGGCAACACAGCCAGCGGCGTCGAGGGCCGGCGAGGTGGTAATGAGCTTCTGAGTCAGACCACTAGCCTGAATGGCCGGCGCAACACAGCTCCCCGCCTGGAGGCGGGGAGCTGCGCGTCCTGTCGACTCGTTGAGGACAGAAGGAAGGACGGCATGGGGACTGAGTCAGGGACCCGGATCAGTGACACTGTCCCCAGCTGGTGATCACGGCCACGAGGTCCAGGACGTCCACGACCTGGTCGCCGTTGGTGTCCGCCGGGCAGCCCGAGCATGGACCCCAGGACGAGATCACCGCGATCAAGTCGCTGACGTCGACCACGCCGCTTCCGTCGATGTCGGCCAGGCAGAGCACTTCACAGTCGTCGGGGATGCCGTTGCCGTTGTTGTCGGCGCTGGCGCCGGTGGCGATGTCCACCGCGTCATCGATGTTGTTCTCGTTGCAATCTTCGTTCGTCAGCGCGACCTGCTGGATCGTGGGGTTGAACGAGCAGGGGGCGTCGCTGAGGATCACCGCGCACATGGCGGAATCACCACAGGGCGTCCCGGCCGGGCCGACCTCGAGAGTGAAGTTGGTGTGGCCGTTCATGTAGATCTGGAGCGAGCCGGCGAATGGTGGCGTACCGATCGGAGCGGCGCTGGAGAGGATCGGGCCGAGGCAGGCACCGGCGGCGGCGTTGATGCTGCTCGCAAAGGCGGCGGCGACGTCAGCGCTGGTGCCGGTAACGCCGGCCACCGTGCCAGAGACGCTGTCGAAGGAGGCATTGTTGGAGCTGATGCACCACGACCAGGGTATACCGATGCCCGGGCCCATGATGACGTAGGAGTTGGTTCCGGTGCCGGCGAAGGACGGGCAGATGCAAGGGGCGGGGCCGGTCGTCACCGTCCATCCACCATCGTCCAGCCCGCCAAAGATCATCAGATTCATTCCTGCGAAGATCTCCGTCCCCAGCGGCGCGATCTGCGTAGCGTCGTGGCTCCGATCCGAGCGCACCTGGAAGGCCCAGGCCTCCTGATCACCGTAGGTCCAGTCGATGATCGATCCGGGCACGGCGCCCAGGCCGGCGGCGGCGTAGATCGCGCAGCTCGCCGGTGTCCATCGTCGTCCCGTAGGTGCTTGTCAACGCAGACCGAAAGACGTTGGCCAGGTAGTCGAGGATCGCCGCGTCGGGCAGCGCGCACGAGCTACGGCCCCACGGCGTGGCGATCCAGGCGCCGAGGGGCGGCGCGGTGCCGTCGGCGGGCCGGCTGCGGAGGTCGAGGTGGAGGAGGAGATTCGGCAGAGCGGCGATGTACGTCGAGAGGGCGTCGACCTCGTACGCGGTCATCGGCGCCGTGCCGGGATAATCGCTCGAGCACGTATCGGTGTTGGCGCCGTCCCAGCCCACGCTCCAGTTCCGATCAAGTGCGATCGCGCCGCAGGGGTCGCCGTTGGCGGGATCGTTCCTCGTCCAGGAGGTGGTCGTGCGGCTGTACTGGTAGCCCGCCGGATTCGTCAGCGGCACGATGTAGAAGTCGTAGTTGAGCATGCAGTGGACGGCATCGGCGTCGGTGCCGTTGAGCAGGCGGTCGGCGATCACCAGCGTCGCCGAGGTGCTCAGCCACTCGTTGGCGTATTGCCCTGCGGTGATGAGGACTGCCGGCTTCGGGCCGCCGCCCGTGCCCAGATGGAGGACGCGGATCGGGTCGGCCAGCCCCGTCGCGATGTCGGTCGTCGCGGCCGACCTGTTGAAGGAATCCGGTGCCTGGCTGGTTAGATCGACAAGGTACGCGTTGATGTATGGCGCGTCGTGGAACGCGTTCAAATCGAACGGACCGGCGAGGCTGTTGCCGGTGAGCACCACGGCTGCTCCCAGCGCCGCCAGCCGACCCGCCGCCCAGAGGCCGCGGGAGATGAGGGTCATTGGTCGGTCAGTGCGAACACGCATTTGAAGAAGCTCCTGAGGTCACGCGGCAAATCGCCGTTCGAGAGGAATGCGTTGGTCCACCCACCAATCTCGCAGGACAAATGAGAATTTTCTTCTGTTTGTCCTGCCGGTCTGCCGCATGTGCGCGCTCGCGCGATCGTCGGTCACTCCCGAATATGGGGAACGCGTCGACTTGCGCACCGCGATTGAGACGATCCGCGCCCTCATCCTGCAGGTGTCGTGTGCACGCTTGCATCACGAACGGGGTGAGATCCCCGTGTACAGATTGTGCCCCGCTCCGTACGGTTGTCCTCGAACCGCCAGGATGCGGTGCGCACAACTTCCGCCCCCTCCGTTCGACGGAGGGGGCGATTTGGTTCGCGCACACCATGCTCAGGTCGTGCGCACGTGAGGGTCGCGCATCCGGCGCGGTTTCCGAGCCTTGCGTCGATCTCGACGATAGGAGAACCCCGCGCAATTCAGAATCCCCCCGACGAAAGGCCGGGGGAACCCTCGCAGCTCCACGTCATCGTCAAGGCGCGGCAGTCGCAGTGCCGTTGACGCAGAAGTTGAGATCGGCGTCGCTCGGGGCGATCGATCCGGCTCCGACGTCCTCGACCCGCGAGGTCCCGTTCCCCTCGGGCGATTCCACGATCAGGTTGAGACAGCACCCGGTGACACAGTCGGACACCGGTGGATCGTTGTCCGCCATGATCGAAAGCCAATATCGCGTGCCGGCCTCGAGGACCGGACAGTCGGGGATGGTCACCTGCCAGATGGTCGAGGGGATGCCCGGATCCTTCGGCGTGAGGATCCCGAAGTACGTGTCGCCCGCGCCGAGGATCAGCCCCGCCGCGTCGACGCCGCACAGGAGCGCGCCGGGCTCGCCGCGATCGTCCGCGTAGATGTTGACCTGCCAGGTCGTCTCGCTGGTCTCGTCGCAGAGTGAGATGAACCCGACACCATCGATGAGGTCCAGCTGCACGGCGTGCCAGGTGACGGTCACGTCGCCGGCGCGGTCTTCGTTCGGAACGAAGTCGTCGTAGCGCCGCGTTGAACGCTCCTGATCCGACATCGCGAACGCCACCCCGTCCTCGCCATCGTCGTAGGGTCGCTGCTGAAACACCGAATCGCCGGTGCACGCGGCAGCAGGGCACGTGAAGTCCGAGCACACCTCGCCGCGTCGCCACTCGCCGTAGACCGCCTGGCACGTCGCCTCATCGACGAGTTGCAACACGCAGTCTCCGTCGTCGCAGCAGCGGCCGGTGCTCTGGCAGTCGTTCGGGTCGCCGAGCACGAGCGCCTCGCCGCTCGATGCGGCCAGGCACCAGGACAGGTCGTAGAAGGGGTAGAGATCGCCCTCCTCGTACGTTCCGTCGGGATTGTCCGTCTGCGCCGTATTCCTCGTCGCCGCCGAATCCCGACTTCCAGAACCACCGGCAGGCGCCGTCGAGGTCATTGGAGATCTCCAGCCAATAGCACGTATCGGCGGCGAGTGTCGTTGACGGCACCGGGGCCGAGAAGCTGAAGATCGCGAAGATGTCAACGGAATCACGAGCCGCCTTCGCTAGATCGCCGGGGGCGATCGTGTAGCTGAAGAGCTCCGCTCCTGGCAGGCCGGCGCGGTCGGCAAGCACGCGCACGCGGTAGTCGTCGGGTGGCGCCGCTCCCGAGCAGTCCGTTGGTGCGCCGCCCACGTTCGCGTAGAGGCCCCACCAGCAGATCTCGTCGAAGGTCAGCCCCTCGGGACCGGTCAGGAACCGATCGGCCACGAGTGCTCCGACCGCGCGGTCGCTGGCGAATCCAATGGCCTGGGCCATATTGGACGGTAGCTGGCACGAGCTCTCCTCGGCGTTGAGGCATATCTCGTTGATCCCGGGACACACGGGGGCGGTGGCGGGATCGCACTGGGCACCGGCGGTGACCCTCAACTCGTAGGGACCGCACGCCTTCGGGGTCTCCCACGCATGGATGACGATCAGGTACTCGTCGAACTCGCGCGAGCACCAGCTCACCGACCCTGACGGCGGCGAGTCGCCCGTTTGGCATGGCTCACCGGCGACCGTGCTGCAGGCGCCGATGCACGTGGCGTTGTCCAGATCGTCGCAGGCGCCGCAGAAGACGCTGATCGCCAGATCGTCCCCCTCCAGTGCGGTGAGGGTCGCCGTCAACTCGGTGCCGTTGCCCTGGACGATGTACCAGTAGCCTGACTCGATCTGCCCGGCCTGGTTGCCGCAGGGCGGCGCTCGAGGGGACCGAAGCTCGAGCAGGAGTCGTCGTCGGCGGTCTCCCCGATCGGCAGGCGGGTGGCGTGGGCGCAGTCGCTGGTGGCGCCGCAGCTGATCGTCATCACGCCCTTCAACGAGTAGTCGTCGGGCAATCCCTGATCGTTGACGAGGCGAATGGTGTACGTCTGCCCAGGCGCCACGAGCACCTGGGCGCCCGTCTGCCCTCGGCCGCAGCCGGCAGCGGGCAGATTCGGCGGGCACCCGCATCCTTCGTAGATCTCGACATAGACGTTGATCGTCGTCCTCACCTTGATCAGACCGAAGCAGTTCGCTTCGATGCAGTACCAGACGTCGCCGCCGGAATCCGTGCACACCGGACCGAGGGGGGAGGGGGTGGCGGCTTTGAGGTCGATCTCGATCTCGCCGGTGAAGGCGCCCAGGTCGATGGTGCCATCGCACTGGTCGTTGACCGGAGTCTCGAAGCACGGTCCCCAGGCGAGGATCATCGCCACCAAGTCCTCGACATCGACCTCGCCATCGGCAACGCAGTCGCAGGATCCGCTCGCGCCCCACTGCTGAATCAGCTCATCGAGGTCGTGGATGTCCACCGCTCCGTCGATCAGGCCGCAATCCTCACAGCACTGCGGAGGAAGCGACTCCGACCCGATCACGAAGGCGATATCGGTGAAGTCGCCGATCACCGAATCCTCGTTGGGACAGCCGTTGATGTTCCCGAATATCGGAGTCCAGTCGCCGCCATCGAGTGATCGGTGCGCGCGGTAGCGGGAGTTGGTGTTGGCCAGCAGCACCGCCGACTGCGGTGGCGTGATGTGCGACGGTGCGACCCCCAGCCACAGGGGCGTGCCCCGGGGCACGGTGATCCCTTGGGTGAGCTCGACGTCCCATCGCTCGACGGACCCGGGAACGACGTTACCGCTGTTGTCAGTGCCGAGTTTGGGGAAGCTGTCGCTGACGTCGAAGATCGTGATCTGATCCGGTGGGACGATCTCCTGCCCCAGGATCGCGCCGACGTGCGCGCCGAAGTCTGGACCGGCCGACAGATCGCACGACACGCTTTCGAGATCGGGCAGACCGCCCGGTACACCACCACCATCTTCGTAGATCGTGATGAACGCACCACGCACCCCCTGTGGAGGCGGACCCCCATTGATGTAGGTGACCCAGAACGTCACCCGCGTGACGACGCAGGCGTCCTGAGGTCTTCCGGGGATCATGAAATCATCAGCGGCCTCGGCCCAGTATGGCGTGGCGCAATCGAACTGGGCGACCTGCGCAACCCGGCAATCGAGCGTGCCCCCGGTCGCCGGATCGATTCCCTCGCCGTTGCAGTAATTGCACTGGACATTACAGTCAGGAAGATCCGGCACGCCCACGGCGGCCGCCGCATTCGAGCCCAGGGACTCGTCGCCTATCCTCGGCGCGTCATCTTGCATGATCAGAACACGCTCGTGAGGCCTCGGGTCATGCGACGGAAACCGATCGATCACTTGGGCAGAGACCGACATGGATCCGCAGGCAACGAGCAGTGTGAGCAACCGGGTTGGGTGACGGAACATTCTCTGTCCTGCCTTTGAGGGGTAGACCATCCCCCCCGCAATGCCTGGTCCAGGCGACACGTGGCCGACGATTCATCGATGAAGGCGTCTCATCGCAAATAGACGTCACAAAAGCCTAGCAGAAGAACCCGGCGCTGACATAGACGCGTATTCCACGGCTCACTCAGGATTCCGCCACAGCGGGACGGTCCGGGGATGGCCCGTTCGTGGTCATGCGTAGCTGACGAAGCCGTCTGGCTGTGGTGGCCGCCTTCTTGCCTACCCACCCCAAAAGACGTCATTTGACGTTTCTTGGGAGGCGGGGCAATCTCGTCCGATCGGTCTTCGTATAGAGCTGGTCGCCCCCCTCAGAGCGAGGGGGATCGAAGCGATCGAAGAATCCATGACCCGAGGCCCTCAACGGCATCGGCTGATCGGAGCCTGCCCTCCGGCCGCCATCAGCGTGCCCGGCCGGAGCCCCACCTATGCATGCCACCGAGCGGACCTGCCCGCCAAACGAGTACCTGGAGCTCTGGGCCAAGGATCGGGGCGGGGACGACGCGATCGCCCGTCATGTCGAGGGCTGTGCAGCGTGTGCCGCGGCCCTCGACGCGTTGGACGAAGATGACCGGTTCCTCCGGCGGGTTGCCTCGGCCGCTGCCGACGCGCGAGGAACGCCGGAGGCAAGTCTGCTCTCGGGCGACGCGATCCCCGGCTTCGAGATCCTCGGCGAGCTGCACCGGGGCGGCCAGGGCGTCGTCTACAAGGCCTACGACCTCGAGGCCCACCGCTTCGTGGCCATCAAGGCCCTGCTGCAGGGCGTCTTCTCGACGCCTCGCCAGCGTCAGCGATTCGAGCGGGAGATCGAGATCATCGCCGGCTTGCGTCATCCGAACATCGTCACGCTCTACCAGACGAGCGAGTTGCTGGGGGACCGGATCGCGTACGTCATGGAGTTCATCGACGGCAAGCCGCTGGACCGGTGGGCGGAACGCCGGTTTCCGCGAGGCTCGGCGGGGGATCCAGCGACGATCCGAACGAAGCTCGAGCTCTTCGTCAAGATCTGCGACGCGATCGGGTACGCCCACGAGCACGGTGTCGTGCATCGCGATCTCAAGCCCGGCAACATCCTCATCGATCGCGGCGACGCTCCTCAGGTCGTCGACTTCGGCCTCGCCCGCACGATGGGTCGGGAATTGGCCACCGTGACGGTCACGGGCGAGATCATGGGGACCTTCGCGTATGCCGCGCCCGAGCAGATGAGCGGCGATCCGGCCGCGGTGGACACCCGCACCGATGTGTACGCCCTGGGTGGGCTCCTCTACGAGCTACTCACCGGCGAGCTGCCCTTCCGCACCGACGGCTCGGTGCCGGATCTGGTCGCCAGGATCACGGACGGCGATCCGACGCCGCCGTCGAAGCACCTGCCCGGGCTCGGCGATGAGCTGGAGACGATCATCCTCAAGGCCCTGGCCAGGGACCCCGCCCGTCGCTACGCCTTCGCCGGCGCCCTGGTCGCCGACGTCCGGCGGTACCTCGCCCACGAGCCGATCGACGCGAAACGCGACAGCACCTGGTACATCCTCCGCAAGACGATGCGCCGCCATCGTGCACCGGTGGCCATCGCGGCCGCGCTGATCGTGCTCCTGACGGTCCTGGCGGTCGTCATGACGATCCAGGCGCGGAACATGGCCGTTCAGCGCGACGCGGCCAACGCCGCGCTCTGGGCCAGCCGCCTCGAGCACGCCCGCGCGCTGGCCCTGACCGAGGGATCGCACGTCGGCGAGGCGAGGCTGTGGGAGCTGCACCTCACTGGGGCTCCACTCGCCAAGAGTCACCGCCAGCCGGGACCGACCGACACGTACTGGGCGCTCTGGGAGTGGTATGCCCGCAATGCCTGCCGGGGGACGGTGGAGACCGCACCGAGCGCGTGCGCCGTCATGGATATGGACCAGACCGGCCGCTTCGTGGCGGTCGGTGGGGAGGGGCCGATCACGGTCTGGCGGATCGAGTCCAACGAGCTGGTTGCCGAGCTGTCCGTGGCTGGCGTGCCCGCTGCCCTCCGGTTCCTGCCACAGGCGGAGATCCTGGTGGCCGTCGGGGACGACGGCACGGTCGAGCGCTGGGACTGGCGGCAGGCGACCCGGATCGCGAGCGGGCCTCTCGCCGGGTTCGACAGCACCTCGTCATCGACCGTGGACCTGGACTGCAGCGGGGCGCTGGTTGCCGCGGGATCACCCGACGGCGTGATTCGCCTCTGGGATACGGTCGACGGCAGGTGTCGAGGCCAATGGCAGGCCCACGACAGCTCGATCTCCTCGATCGCGCTTTCCTCGGACGGAATGCGCGTCGCGACTTGCACCGACGGCGACGCCCAAGGCATCAAGCGCTGCCGAGTCTGGGACGTCAGCACCCAGCGGCAGCTCGCCGAGACGACCTCCTCCGGATCGAGCTTCGACCGCGCCTGCCTTTGCCCCGGACGGACGCTCGCTGGTCTTCGCACACTCGGCGAACGTCATGGACTGGCAGTTCGACGCGGGGCTCGAGCCCGTGTTGCGCTACGCCCACGACGGCCGCGTGCTGTCGATTCGCTTCAGTCCCGACGGTCGGTATATCAGCTCGACGGCGACGGACCTGACCGTCCGACTCTGGGATGTGGTCGCCGGAAAGCTGCAGGCGAGTTTCGTCGGTCACCGGGATGCTCCGTGGTGTCTGGCGATCGCGGGTGATCGCCCGACCGTCGCCACGGCTGACATGGAAGGGGCGGTGAAGTTCTGGGATGTCGCGCCGCATCCGCACTACACGGCGTTGCGTGCGCACTCGACGAGCGTTCACGCGGCCCTCTTCAGCCCGACCGACGACTCGACGTTGGTGTCCGCGAGCCCGGGGGAGTTGATGATCTGGAGCCTCACGTCGCTCGGATCGCCCGTCATCCATCGCGACCTACCGGGCGTGTCGTCGATCGCGTTTACCGCGGACGGGTCCCGTGCTGGCCACGGGGAGCCGCGACGGCCGGCTGCGTCTCTGGAGGACCGACACGTGGGAGGTGGTGGCTTCGATCGACGCCGGCCAGCAGGATGGTGTCAATACGATCGACGTCAGCCCGGATGGCCGCTTTGGCGTTGTGCCCGGCGACAATGGCACGATTCGCGTGTGGGACCTGCACTCTGGCCAGCTCGTCCAGGTGCTGCGAGGCCACACCGGCCGCGTTCCCTCCGCTCGCTTCTGTCCGACCGATCCGGAGATGATCGCTTCGGCCGGCATGGACGGCACGATCCGATTCTGGCGCTGGCGCACCGGCCAGTGCGCGACGGTGGAGGCGCACGCTGGCGGCGCACGGGTCGTCCGATTCAGCCCCGACGGGCGGACGCTCGCCTCCGGAGGCAGGGACGCGCTGGTCAAGCTGTGGGACCCGCGACGCGCCGTTTGCACCGCCGTCCTCGCCGAGCATCAGGATGAGATCTTCTGCATCGCGTTCAGCCATGACGGCTTGCTTGCCACCGGCGGTCGCGGCGGCGTGGTCAAGGTGTGGGACGCGGCCTCGGGTGATTGCCTGCTGACCTTCGATGAGCCCGGCGAGATGGTCTTCACCGTCGACTTCAGCGGTGACGGACGCACCCTCGTCGCGGGAAGCTCCGACACGATCGTGGGCATGTGGGATTTGAGCTACTTCGACCGCCACATCGCCGGCAACCTCGATGACCAGGCACGGCGCCTCGAGGCGACGAGCGGCGAGCCGGTTGCGGCCGCCTCCCTTCGGCAGTGGGCGACGCGGGTCATCGAGGGAGGCGATCGGCGCATGACCCGCGAGTAGCCGAGGCGCGACGCGTTTCGGGGGCCCCGGAGCCCCGGCGCGACCCCATTCCATTCCTTTTGATTTTGTCTGCGAGATCACGGCGGTGTGTCCGCACCGCTCTGGTTGGGCCTCATCGCCAGACGTCTGGCGGGTCCCACTCTTCTCAACACACAGGACATGGAGATCAGCATGATGAGCCTCGCAACGTTCAAGGGCGCAGGAGCCGCGGCTGCACTGGCCATCGCCGCCACGTGCGGAACGGCCTCCGCCGCCTACTCCCCTTGCGGTGACAATACATATGACGAAGTGATCGCCCGCATGGAAATGCTGGTGGCGGGCTCGAGCGGTACGTCTGTGGGAAGCTACGGGCAGAGCTACGAAGGCCGCACCCTCGAGTATCTGAGCATCAACCCGAACCCCTTCGCCGGCAAGCCCGCCATCCTGGTCACCGGCGGTATCGTGGGCAGTCAGTGGCAGGGCGTCGATCTCGTCATGAACCTCGCGGCTGACTTGATCAACGGCTACGGCATCAATCCGCAGATCACGAGCCTCCTCGACAACGTCGAGGTCATCCTCATCCCGGTCGTCAACCCGGACGGATACGAGTGGACTTGGGGTACCCCCGGCGACCGCCTCTGGGTGAAGGACAGATTCGACAACCAGGGCAGCCCCTGCGTCGGTGTCAATCTCGACCGGAACTGGGATCCGTGCTGGGGCGGCCCTGGCTCGAGCCCCGAACCGTGCTCGAACATCTACCGCGGCACGGCTGCCTTCAGCCAGAGCGAGACGAGCGCCCTGCGAGGCTTCGCCCTGGACCATGGCAACATCGCCGGCCTCATCGACTGCCGGTTCGGCGGGGATGTCTTCGGCGCCACGAGCTACGCCGGGGCGATCGCCTACTCCTACGGCGACAGCAGCTGCGGCACGGCGACCGGCTGCCTGGATGCCCAGGCCACCGCCGCGGCCTCCCAGTGGATGGGCCCGGCCGATTTCGTCGGCACCCTCGATGACTACCTCACGTACCAGGGCTTGACGCCGCCCTATGACAAGGCCAGCGGCACCATGATCGACTGGTTCCATGGGATCCTCGGCGTACCCGCCTTCCAGTTCTTCCTGAAGGACACCCCGACCATGGACCGCTGTGTCGAGTACGCCGACAACCGCGACACCCTCCTGGCCCTCATCGACGAGACCATCTCCCCCTCCACGCAATGCTGCCCGTCGGGCAGTCCGACGATGAAGGCGTTCGCCATCGTCGGCACAGGGACCGGCGCTCCATGGGAGTGGGCCATCTGCTCGCCGACCTTGGCTTTCCCCGACGTGACTGCCATCTACCCCGGCTCGACGGGCACTGCTCTCGACATTGCCAGTGTCTTCGCCACGAGCATCAACGACAACGTCGACTGTCCGTCCATCGTCGCCTCCGCCGCGCCGAACCTCTACCCTCCCGGGACCGCCCAACTCATCCTCGACGCCGACAACGACTTCGTGCTGAAGGTGCGGCCCGTCGGCGATCCCACCTGGTGTACCGTCACGACCTTCGGCGCCTGCAGCTTCAACCCGACGATCCAGGAGATCCTCCTCAGCGGCTTCGACTGCAACGGGAACAATACGGACGACATCATCGACATTCTCGCCGGCACCAGCTTCGACGAGAACACTGACGGGATCCCCGATGAGTGCCAGGCGGTGAACGTCCAGGGCCTGGCCACGTCGGCGCTCGGCGCCGCCGTTCTCGACCTCGGCACCGACGGCGAACTGATCATCAGCAACATCGGCTCGTCCGGGCAGGACGGAATCCGAACGTACATCGGCGAGGCCGAGAGCCTCCGGATGGAGATCGACGAACTCGATGCCGACGTGCTGCCGATGGGCACGCTCGTCTCACTGGAGAGCACTGGCCGCTACGGCGGCGTGGCGGGCAGTTCGCTCGGTACGCTGCGGGCCGAGATCGTCGAGCCCGGCTGGTTCGACCTCACGCCCGACGCTTCGACCCTCGGAGCCTCGCAGTTCCGGCTCGACCTGCACGACGCAAGCGGTGCGATCGTCCACAGCGAGACCTACGACCCGCAGGCAATAGCGAATGTGGTCAGGATCAACAGGGTTCGTTACGTCTACCCATTGTCGGCCAACAACTACGGACATTCCGACATCACTGTGTGCATCGGTATCCCGATTTCGGACGCCAACGCGATGAGCGTCAGGATGCCCAGCGGCCTCATGGTCCAAGGCTGGATGCTCGACATCACCGCGATCGACATTCCCCAGGAGGTCGAGAGCGTCTCCACCGTCGCCCTCCGCGCCGCCAACATCCCCTCGGAGACGCTGACCGTCTGGTCGCGGCAACTCGGTCAATTCGGCAACGGCCACGAGGGTCGGGGCGACGCCCGACTCACGGGCCAGGACGGCCACATCATCATCTCCAGCATCGGGGCCAGCGGATTGGACGGCGTCGTCCTGCACAACGGGCAACGGGCCCCCGCCACAGTCACCGTCAGGTGGAATGAGGTCGATCCGGACGGAACGGCTCCGGAGGGGGCCTTCATGCGGTTCAGCACCAGGGGCCGCGTCGGAACCGCCAACGACCAGCCGGTGGGCACGCTGACCGTCACGAAAGTGACCGGCGACGCAGTCGAACTGATGCCGGACTACTCCGACATCGGCTCGACCACCCAGCGCGTCGAGGTGTACAACGCCGGCAGCCTGATGACGGTCTTGAGCGGGTACACGGGCCCGGTGGGCGCGATGGGTATCCCAATTGACTTCGACGCTTGCCGCGACCCGTTCATTTTCGTCAACCCGAACAACGTCATCAGGACGGGGTGCAACTGCATGCACTGGCACTCCTCCCAGGCGTTCACCTTTTCCGAAGGTGGAGTGAGCGGGACGGTGATGGGCGACGAGATCCGCATTCTCGCCGAGAACCCGGCCGAGGAAGTCCTTGAGGTCCGGAGCCTGCGAATGCTGGCTGCTGACATCGACACGATCACCATCACCGAGGAAACCACGACCGTCGTCTGCCCGGCGGACGTCACGTACGACTTTGAGGTCGACGTCAGTGACCTGATCGCGGTGATCTCATCCTGGGGTCCATGCCCGGGCTGTCCCGCGGACACCAACGGCGACCAGGTCGTGGACGTCCTGGACCTCGTGGCCGTGATCACCAGCTGGGGACCGTGTCACTGAGACGTCTCGTCCCGACGTCTCTCCCCAACGAACGGACAGGATGCATGGCTCCCCGCCTCGAGGCGGGGGGCTGTGCTTTTGCTGAGGCCAAGAAGGGGGGTCGGCGGTCTCTGGTTAGGGCGGTTCTTCACCGCGTCAAGACTCCCGATCACTCCTTCATCTCCTCACGGCGTCTCCTCGAAGGCTTCGGTCAGCTCCCCCACGATCTCGCGCAGGCGCCGGGTCAGGCGGTTCTTGATCCGGTAGACCTCGGCGACCTCCATCTCGCACTGTCTGCTCACTTCGGTGGCGGGAAGGCCGCGCAGGGCGAACAGCTCGAACGCGTGCATCGTGCGTGGGCTCGTGCGCAGTCCTCTCGCGGAGTTCGCTCAGCGCCCGCTGGAGGATGATCCGCTCACTCTCGACCTGCCAGATGCGGGTCAGCCGCGCCTCGTCGGGAACCTCGAGCACCGCCGACGCGCAAGCCAGTTGCGCCGGCGCTGCCGGTGGCGCTGCACGTCCAAGATTCGATGGCGGGCGATGCCCAGGATCCAGGAACGCAGGCGCCCTCGCCCGCGGTCGTACCGTCCTGCGAGGTAGTCCCGCACGAACTGGGAGAGCGTCTCCTGGGCGACCTCGCTGGCCTCGTCATGGCGGAGACCAAGGTGAAGCGCCAGGGCGATGATCACGGGTCGATAGCGACCGTCGAACTCCTGCCAGACCTGCTCGCAGGCCGGATCGTGCAACGCCTCCAAGAGGGCGGTCGTGGTTTTCATCGTCAAGGCCATGGCACCTGTTCCATTCTGGGCTGGGCAAGGGTGGAGGGGCCACCAACGCCCGGTCGGCATTCGTGGTGGCTCTCGCCCTTGAATTGGGTCCATGAGCGGGACCCGTCAACGGGTCACTCGCCGGACTGTCCCTCCGGGGCACGATCGTAGCCTCGCCTGACAGGTGAATCCTCAGTCTCGCCGTCGGCGCTTCGGATCGCACGATCTGCGGTGACTGGGCGAGGGCGCGCCGCCGCTTGAACGAATGGATGAATCGATGAGCGGTTGAAGCTGACCGGGCGCCCTACTGCCGCTGCGTGACCGTCGGATCGACGACCCGGATCGTGTCGCGTCAGCAGATCCCAGGTGATGGCCTCGGCCTCGGCGCTCACGCTTCTGCCCTGGCTCGTCGTCAGCATCGAGATCGTTCGTCCGGGATAGGCTCGGAGCAGCGCTTCCCCGCGGCGGACGTCGTAGTCGAGCTCGTCGCATTCGACGCGTCGCTCCGGCGTGCGAATGTAGACCCGGTCGAGCATTCGCATTCGTTTCAAGTCGATTTGCCCGCCGAACTCCAGCCCGCTGGTCAGCGAGGGGTCGGACTCGACGCCGAGCCGCGCCTCGACTTCCAGCCGTTGCCCGGTCATCGTCGAGGTCGTGCCGTCCAGCCCCTTGTGCGAACCGCTGACGTCGCCGCTCATGGTCAGCTCGTACTCATCGCCCGCGAGGCGGTGCAAATGCAGCCGGTCCTGGAACCGGAACATCGTGATCCCCTTGGCGGAGAAGGGCGCCCTCGATGTGGACTCCGCGGCGGCCTCGGTCTCTTCATCGCGGATGAGCAGCGTGCCGTCCCCGAGCACGGTTGCGCTGGAGCCCAGCGCGTCGTACTCCACCTGTTCGCCGGCGACGTAGAAGACCCGGGGCTTCGTCGACTGCTCTTCGCTCGACCACGTCCGGCTCTCGAGCCGCGCGCCGTCCCTCGCGACGAGGCGGGCGAGCGTGCGCTCGCCTTCGCCTCCGGGCCCGCCCAGCCCGAGGCCCGTTCCTGAGTCGCTCGAGCCGCCGTCGCCGATCGAGGTCGCGGAGGGCTCGGCGCTCGGCGTTTCGACCTCGGGAGACATCACGAACTCGAGCGTGAGCTGCTGCCCTTCCATCGTGCTGCGCTCCCGCGGCGACTGCCGGGTGACGGCTACCACGTCGCCGAAGAGATCCACCGCGCCGGCGCCATCATTGACGGTTTGATCGAAGACCATCGAGACGCCCCAGCTCACGTCGATCTGCGGCTGGTCGAAGGCGTCGTCGAACATCGGTCGTTCGAGCCTGCCGGGCGCTTCGGCAAGCAGCGCGTGGGTGAACGAGCGGAAGCGTCCTCCGCCCGGCCACCGGCCGGTCTTCGCCGGACCGTCCAATTCGACGCTCGTGCCGCCGTCGATGACGGATTGATCGTGCACGAGCAGCAGATCCGGCGCGCTCGGCGTGGCGCGTTCCGCCAGTGCATCGACGACCAGATGCTCCCCGAACGCTCTGGCGCCTTCCGCGAACTTGACCTGGACCGCTCTGTCGGCCGTGATCGTCTCCACGCGGGCGCTCGCTCGCGGCTCGATTCCCGCCTCGCTCTCCTGCTCGTTCTCCTCGACCTCGACGAAGTGGACCAAGAGCTCTTCGGACCAGAGCGTGAGTGCGGACGACTCCGCCTGCACGTCGCCCTTCATACGCAGCTCCGTCGGCAGAATCCGTCCCGACGCGCTCTTGTCCAGCAGCAGTGTCAGGCGTTCGCCGCCCAAGGTGCGCTGATCGCTGCGAGACACCACGCGCACGGCGCCGCTGGCCTCAATCGATTCGATTTCGCCCGCGGCGCCGTCGCTCAGTCGCACGGTCATCGATTCCGCAGTGAGATCGAGATCGTCGCTGACCACCCGGACGGCCTCTTCGAACAGTGCCGTGCGCGAGCTGCCAGCTCGTTCTGCCCTCTCCGGCCGGATCGAAGGTGAGGTTGACCGCCTTCGCCCAGCGGATCTCGGCCCCGTGACCGTCGGTCGGCGGTGAGTCGACGGAGGAGCCGGTCAGGATCAGCTCGCCCGGGCCGGTGAAGCCACCGGTCGCGCTGTCCAGATCAACCCAGAAACGGCGGCCGGTCGCTCGACCTTCGCGGAGCGTGATGGCCAGCGGATCGATCTCCGTTCCCTCCATGCGCACCATTCGGTCCAGGCTGTGGTACACGAGCATGCGGCACTCGACCCCGGCTTGCTG
This sequence comes from uncultured Planctomycetota bacterium, assembly GCA_963697235.1. Taxonomy (GTDB): domain Bacteria; phylum Planctomycetota; class Phycisphaerae; order Phycisphaerales; family SM1A02; genus CAVONJ01. Next base: position 98,507 of record CAVONJ010000006.1, on the reverse strand, counting down.
TTCCGAATCAGTCAGCCGAACGGTGCGTCCCCGCATGGTGATGACCGCGTCCTTCGGGGACGCTGGAGGATCGATCGTCGTCGGGAGCGGCACCATGGTCACCTCGCCGCTGCACGTGATGACCGCTTCGCCCGGGCCCGGCTCCGGCCTGGCGGGAGCGGTGCTCGTCTGCACGCTGGCCACCGCCAGGCGTGCGACCGACTCCCAGCGCGATGCGGAGGTCGCCGGGGCGCTGGCTGACTTCGTCGGGGTCTGCTTGATCGTGGTTCCCTCGCTGCTGAAGACGATCGTGAGCTCATCTCCAGTGATCTGTCGCTCCGCCGGGGCCTGGCCTTGCCGGACCACGACGTTCTCGCGCAGCGTGAGCAGGTAGTAGTCCGGCTCTGGTGCCGCGCCGGGGGACGCGTCTGGGGTCGGCGCGGTCGCCGAGCGCGAAGGGGCCGCCGTCGGCCCAGGCTCGGGCGGCGCCGGCTCCGCCACGGCCGTGTCCTGGGTCTGCAGTCGCACGTAATCGAGGGAGTCGAAGCGAAGCAGCTGGATCCGGTTGTCCCGATCGTTGAACTGGAGCGTCACCCCCGTCCCCGCAAGCTCCGCCGTGGGTGAGTCCACACGCACCGCGCCGGGGCAGCGCACCTCGCCCAGGACGCTGTCGAACCACGCCTCCTCGGTTTGCATGTGGAGGGAAGGCTCGTCGCGGGTGGGATCCGCGGGCCCCCGTTCGCTCGCCTCGAAGAGCCGGACCGAGACGTGGCCCGAGATCGATCCGCTCTCGAGGGCCTGGTTGGGTGCTCGTGCCTCGGCCTCATCGCCGGTCAGCGTGATGATGCGGCCGCGGGCCAGGTGAATCTCCGCTTGCGGCTGTTCCATGTGAAACCAGCCCTCAGGCCGTCCTGGTGGGTTGGGATCCAATCGCTCGAATCGGTAGCGCTGCGCGAGGGTGCCGGTCTCCTGATCGACGACCTGGATCCATCCCGCCCGCGCCTCGGTCGAATCGGGGAAATCCGTGGCGACCTGCGCTTCGGCGATCTGCGCTTCGGTCAGCGAGCGGGGCGCGATCAGCTCGATGATCGCCGGCGTTTCGGTGTCCTGCGGCGCGCGTGGCGCGCTCTCGTCCAGCCTGATCGCGAGGAAGATCAGAAGCGGCACGAGGCCGATGCCCAGCGCCACCAGGACCCAGGATCCGAGGCGGTGCGTTCGAATCGGCGGCGGTTCGATCGGGAGAGGCGCCTCGGTCATCGGTTCTCTCCGAACAGGGCCAGCGCTTCGGGCCAGCGGTCCTGAGCGCGAAGCAGGTGTTCCACCGCTTCTCGAACGGCGCCGCGGCCGCCCGGTCGGACGGTCACGAACTCCGCCACCGCTCGGATCTCGGCAACCGCATCGGCGACGGCGATAGCATACCCGGCCAGCTTCATCATCGGCAGATCGGGCAGATCATCGCCGATGACTGCGGCCTGCGAGGCGCGCAGCCCCAGTTCGGCGAGCAGCTCGCCGAACGACGCGGCCTTGTTGTTCGAACCCTGGATCACGTGGTGAATGTTCAGCTCGGTCGCCCGGTGCTCGACCGCCATGCCGCTGCGTCCGGTGATGACCGCCGCCTCGTAGCCGAGACGCATCCAGATGCTCAGGCCGGTCCCGTCGCGCACGAAGAACCGCTTGGTCTCCACGCCGTGATCGTCGAGATCGATGCTGCCGTCGGTGAGGACGCCGTCCACGTCGAGGCAGAGCAGCGGATGTCGTGTGCGGGATGTCGGTCATCGAGACGAACCCGAGCGCGGTGCCGACCCGCTCATGACGGGTCCGGAGAGCCACGTCGTGATCTCGCCGCCGCAGTGCACGTCGAACTGCATGGCGGTGTGCACCGCCCGTTGGGCGATCTCGTCGGGATTCTGGCTCAGTTCGTAGAGGTTGTACAGCGCGCCGAGGGCGTACTCCGATCCGGATCCGATGGCGTAGTACTGCTCGAACCGACAGACGTCCAGGTCGTGCGAGACCTTGAAGATGCCGTTCTGACTGGCGATGAGGAACGAGCTGTCGAGATCGCCGAAGGGGGAATCCTTCTCGTGGGGCTGGTCGTTCACGAACGTGTACCGCTCGTGCAGCGCCTTCCAGAGATCAAGGAAGAACTCGAAGATGGGACGCTCGAAGCTCAGGTCTGGTCCGGGTCGAGTCGCCAGGAAGCTGTCGAGGATGTTGTCGTAGACGGCCCATCCCGTGCTTCCCATGAGCGAGTCTCCGACCCGCTGGACCTTCGCGGTCGTGGAGTTGGCGGACGGGATGCGCTGCGAATCTCCGAAGCTGGTGAGCGAATCGGCGGCGATGACCGTGCGACCATTCTTTCTGACGGCAACGACGATCGACATGGCGGGAGAGGGCCCGAGAAGGACAGGGAAAACAGTTCGGCGACGCTGCCAGGAAGAAAGTGATGGTGCTCAGCTGACGAAGCACTCTTCAACTGCTGCCAGGTCACTCCGGGGGATATCGGCCGAGGAACCTCACTCGCTCACGACCTTCATCGCGATGAGATCCTGCACGTCCACCAGCCCGACGGGCATTCCGTCGCGATCGATGACCGGCACCTCGTCCAGTCGGTTCTCGCGCATGAGACGAACGGCGTCGCGGACCAGGTGTTCGGTGGTCAGGTGACGCGGGTGGCGGGTCATGACCTCGCGCATCGGCCGGGACATGCCGTCCGGATCGCGGCGCATGAGGCGGCGAAAATCCGCATCGGTGAAGATGCCGGCCAGACGCCCCTCCGGATCGACCAGGACGATCGCTCCGGCTCGGCGGGTTCCTTCCACCTGTTCCAGCGCCTGGGCCACGGTGACCTCGGCCGAGATCACCGGCAGGTTCACCCCGACCTGGAAGCGAAGGGCCTGCGTGATCTTGCGAAGGCCGACGCCGAGCATGCCGCCCGGATGGTGCTTGCGGAAGTCGGTCTCGCTGAAGTTGCGGCGACGGGCGAGGGCCAGGGCGAGCGCATCGCCGACCGCCATCATGGCCGTCGTCGAGGCCGTCGGGGCGAGGTTGAGTGGGCAGGCTTCGGCGATGTCGCCCAGGCTGAGGTGGACGTCGCACAGCTCGGCGAGCTTGGAGGAGCCGCTGCAGGAGATTCCCAGACGCGGAACACGGTCGGCGTGCAGCACGGCGGCGAGATCGATGATCTCGTCGGTGTTGCCGGAGCAGCTCAGCAGCATGACCACGTCGCCGCGCCGCACCCGACCGAGATCGCCGTGCATCGCCTCGGCGGGATGCAGGACGTTCGACGGCTGGCCGAGACTGGAGAAGGTCGCCGAGATCTTGGCCCCGATCAGTCCCGACTTGCCCATGCCGGCGACGACCACGTGTCCGGCACACGCCTCGAGCAGGTCGATCGCCGCCGTCCAGCGGCCCCGTTCGACCTCGTCCACCCGAGTGGCGACGGTCCGGATCGCGTCGGATTCCGCGAGCAGCGCGTCGCGAAGGAACGCCGCTTCTGCGGCCGAGGGCGCTTCGGCGATCGGGCGGGATGCGGGGGTTCGGCCCATGAAGGAGTACGATATCCGCGGTCGGGCTCGTGGCGTTCGGCGACGCGGCGATTGTATGCTGGATTATTCATGACACGGGACCCCGGACGCCCGAGGAATCCCCCATATGCCCCTGCAGGATGAATACCTCGTTTCCGTCGACGCCTTCTGTGGTCCACTGGACCTGCTGCTCTACCTGATCCGCCGAGCCGAGGTCGACGTTCACGACATTCCGATCGCGGAGATCACCGACCAGTACCTCGCCTTCCTCCACCAGCTCAACGAGGTGGACATCGACGTGGCGGGGGAGTTCCTGCTCATGGCGGCCTCGTTGATCGAGATCAAGTCGCGCACGCTGATGCCGGCGGATGCCGCCGAGGCGGACGCCGAGGACGGCGCGGGGGGCGCGGGGGGGAGATCAACGTTGCCGATCCCCGTTTCGAGCTGATTCAGCAGCTCCTGGCCTACCAGCGGTATCGCGTGGCCGCCGAAGCACTCGACGCCAGACGCCTGGAGTTCGCTCAGCGATTCGCAGCGCGACCCGATCGGGGCGGGCGGGCGGCTCGAGAGACCGGGGAGCCGCCGGAGCTCGATCTTGAGGACGTTCACCTGCTCGATCTGTCCGGCGCGTACGAGCGGATCATGGCGTCCATCGACTTCAGCCGGATCGGCGATCACCGGGTCGAGGTCGACGACACGCCCCTGGCCCTCTACCAGGAGGATCTGCTGGACCGCCTCGATCGTGCGGAGGGACATCGCCTGACCCTTCAGGAGACCTTCTCCGGGCAAAACCGGATTCAGCGCATCGGTCTCTTCCTCGCCACGCTCGAGCTCGTTCGCTTGCGCCGGCTGCTGGTCCAGCAGGACCAGCTCGACGGTCCGATCGAACTGCATTTGAACGAACACCTCGATGAGGCGCTGGTCATCGAACTCGACGCGATTGGTGAGCGCGACGAGGTCACCGGATCAGCCAACGAGTGAGCCGCGTGCGCGATCAGACCCGGGGACGGCTTCGTGGGCGGCGCTCGGCGGGCGCTGCTCGCTCCAGTGCGGCGAGCTCCTGCGGGAGCAGCTCGCGCCATTGCCCGGGCTTCAGGCCCAGCAGCTTCAGCGGCCCCATCTGGATCCGGCGGAGACGCACGACCGGATGACCAGCCTGGGCCATCATTCGCCGGATCTGGCGGTTGCGACCTTCGCGAAGCTCCATCCGCAGCGTGGTGCGATTGCGGTCCCGCTTGATCAGCGTGAGCCTTGACGGCGCCGTGCGGGACGCGGTCTTGCGGCGACGGTCATGCAGGAAGAGCCCCGACTCGAGCTTCTGCACCGCCGGCGGATCCAGAGCGCCCTCCACGGTGACCTCGTACACCTTGTGCATGCCGTGCCGCGGATGCGTCAGGCGGTTGGCCAGGTCGCCGTCGTTCGTCAGCACCAGCAGCCCCGCGCTGTCCATGTCGAGTCGACCGACCGGATACAGGCGGAAGCGTCGGGAGTGGGGGATCAGATCGACGGCCCGCCGGCGTCCCTCTGGATCGTCGTTGGTGCAGATCACGCCGCGCGGCTTGTTCAGCATCACGTAGATCAGCGGCGCGTGGGTGCGGACCGGACGCCCCTCCACCGTGATGTGATCCCGCGCCGGGTCGACCCAGGCGGGCAGAGCGCGCACCGTGTGTCCGTTGACCGCGACCGCACCGCTGGCGATGAGCGCCTCGCAGTCGCGCCGCGAAGCGACGCCGGCATCGGCGAGTACCTTGTGAAGGCGAGGACCACGGGTGGCATCGTCGAAATCATGACCCGGAAGGTGGTGGTGCATGGGGCTATCGTATGTCCGGCGTTGCGGCCCGGCCGGCGCTGCGGCCGCCGAGGGGTGATTCTTCCGGTGACCGCCGCCGCCGCGGATTGCACCCGAGCCGCCGTCGCAGAATTGCCGATAAGGGACGAGCCATGTCACCCACCGCCTGGTCGGAGAGGCTAGCAAGCCTGGTCAATGAATCCCGCCGCGAGCTGAGCCGCTGGCACCGATCGGCCAGCTTCAGCCGGGATCTCTTCCGCTATGGCACGCGGCAGCTGCGCCAGGACAAGGCGAACCAGATGGCCGCCGCGCTGGCGTTTCGGACGCTCTTTGGCCTCATTCCGGTGCTCGTGGTCGGGACGGTGCTGGTCCGCGCGTTCCGGGGCACGGATCAGTTCTTTGAAGCGCTCGAAGAGGGGCTGATCGCCGTGGGCCTCGACAAGGTCGCCGTGTCCGTCGAGGGGGCCGAGCGCGTGTCAGGATCGCAGTTCCTCATGAACTTGGCCTCGGAAGCTCAGAACATCAACCTGACCGCGATCGGCTGGGTGGGACTGGCGGTGCTCATCTACTCGGCCGTCGGCCTCATGGCGACGATCGAGAACAGCTTCAACACCATCTACCGCGCTCCGGCCGGCCGCTCCTGGACCCGCCGGCTGCCGATCTACTGGACCGTCCTCACGCTGGCGCCGCTGGCGATCGGCCTGACTGTCTTCATGAACGCGAAGTTCACGAGCTTGGTCGAGACGGTCAGCACGTGGCAGTGGATCTCTGGCGGTGGCTCCGCTGGTCTGGAACTTCGTCGTGCTCTGGTTGCTGATCATGCTGCTGTACAAGCTGGTTCCCAACACCACCGTCTCGCTCAGCGCCGTCCTGGCCGGCTCGTTCGTGACCGCGATTCTCGTCGAGATCGGGCGCCGCAGCCTCGGCGCCTACTTCGCGAACGCGGTCTCCCTGCGTCATCTCTACGGCTCGCTCGGTTTCGTGCCGCTCTTCATGTTCTGGGTCTACCTCATGTGGGTGGTCGTCCTCTTCGGGCTCGAGGTCAGCGCGATCCTGCAGAGCCTCGGCGGCCGGAGTCCGCGCGAGATCGAGAATCGGCAGGAGCCCACCGGTCTCGTGGATCCCGCTTCCGTGGTGCTCCTGATGGAGGTGGTCGTCGATCGGTTCCAGTCCGGCCAGCCCTCGACGGCCCGCGGACTCGCGGAAGCGACGGGCATCCCCGAGGCGACCGTGCACACGATGATCGATCACCTCATCGCGCGCGGCTTCCTGCATCCCTTGGAGCATGACGAGAAGGTCGTGACGCTGGCCCGCCCCCCCGAGCAGATCGCGGCCGGCGACATCATCGACGTGGGCATGGAGCTGGTCCAGGTCGGCGGCGGCATGAGCTCGGAGCTCGTGCAGCGGCTCCGCGCCGCGCAGAAGTCGCTGGCCTCCGGTGTGAAGCTGGGCTCCCTGACGGCGTCGTGAGAAACCCGGGACAGCCTCGGCTTTCCCGGGATTGAGAGGAGTCGAGGCTGTCCCGGGTCTACCCGGGTTCTACCGCTCCGCGGCCAGCCAGGCGCGCTCGAGTTGCCCGATGTCGCCGAAGCACGCCTCGAAGAGGTCCAGGGTGCGGTCAGGGTCGACCGGACCCGCGGGTTCCTGCCTCATCGCCTCCAGGTAGCAGCGCAGCTCCGTCTGGCGGAAGCGGCTCATCCAGGTCACCAGCGCGTAGCTCTGGTGGTAGACCACGCGCGTCAGATCCGTGCCCGCGGACTGCAAGTCGACAATCGTGAGGAGCGAGCGCAGAGGGAGCAGGGATTGCTCATCCAGCAATTCTTCGAACTGCTCTCGGCGCGGCGGATAGACATGATCGGGTCCGAAGGCTCCTCGTGGCGCATCGGTCTCGAAGGCCGTGGCCAGTCCTTCGCTGATCCAGAGCGGATAGCGAACCTGCGCGGACTGCAGGCCGGTGTGAAACATGAGCTGGTGCACTGCTTCGTGAACGTTGGTCGCGATGCTCGTCTGGGACGAGAAGGCGTCGATGCGGTCCCGCTGCAGGGCCACGTGACGGCGGTACTGCGCGTGCATGTCGCGAAGGGCCTGCGCCTCATCCGTCTGACCGGAACGCGCCGCTTGGTGAACCCTCGCGTCGAGCAGCCTGATCTCGGCCTGCATCTGGTCCAGCTTGCTTCGCGCCTCGGTGACCGAGGGGTTGGTCTCGACGTTGTAGAAGACGACGCGGTCGTCGCGGGGTGAGTAGTACCCGGAGAGGTCGGGATTCTCCACCTGATCGAAGACGTGCGCGAACTGGCGGTAGTCCGCCCGGTCCTCGAACGCGACCGCGACCAGCTTGTGCCGCAGCGGTGCCGGCGAGAGACCCATCCTTCCGCAGAAGCGATGGAACTGGTGGAATGCCCGCTCGAGCAGCTCGCCCTGGTCGGTCGTCCAGGAGGAGCCGGCATCGGAGAGGACGACGTAGTGACCCGTCTCGAAGGCCACGAAGCGGTCCGGCAGATTTCGCCGCGCCGTGCGGTATGCGTCCGAGTCCGTGGACAGATCGACAGGTGCCTCGGCGTAGCTCGATCGCGGCCCCATGACCGTCGGTCCGGTCAGGGCGAGACAGAGAATCACCGCCCCGAGCAAGCAGACGCAGACCTCGGGCAGCGGTCGAGATCGGTCGTCCCCACGAGTGTCGCACGAAGGCGGAATCACTCCTCGGCCCTCGGCCGATTCGCGACGGACCGCCAGTCGGACCTCGCCCGCTGGCCATTGGCGAGCGAAGGTTCACGGGCTGGTGGAGTCGTGCGGTTCGCTCGCGGCGACCGACCGAGCGTGCCGGGCCGATAAGCGCTGCTCCGTTTGGCGAAGAGCGTGCCGTGCGTCTATCCTAAGCGACTGCAGTGACAGAGTCGGCTGCGAGCCGAATCTGGAGGATGAGCCATCGTCGAACACATCTGGACGACGATGATCTCCGCTGAGACAGATTGCACGCCCGTGCTCGGAGCGGGCGATTTCGGGAGGTGGTCCGATGGGTATTGAAGCGGTCCTGCCGGTCGACAATGTACTGACGACCCAGCTCGAGCGGCTCATGAACTGGGCTCGGCGTTCGAGCATCTGGCCGATGCCCTTCGCGACGGCGTGCTGCGGTATTGAACTCATGGCTACCGCGTGCAGTCGGTATGACCTCTCGCGGTTTGGCGCGGAGGTGATGCGATTCAGTCCCCGGCAGGCCGATCTGATGATCGTCGCCGGTCGAGTCTCGGTGAAGATGCTGCCGGTCTTGCAGCGCATCTACCTGCAGATGACCGAGCCGAAATGGGTCATTTCGATGGGCGCGTGCGCGTCCACCGGCGGGGTCTTCGACACCTATGCAGTCGTCCAGGGCGTCGATCAGTTCATTCCGGTCGACGTGTATGTGCCGGGGTGTCCACCGCGGCCGGAGATGCTGCTGGAAGGCGTGATGGCCATTCAGCGCATTATCGACCAGGACAACATTCCCTTTGACGGCGACGGGAAGCGTCTGCCGCTGGAGATCGCGGTCAGCCCCAACTACCGTCCGCAGGCGCAGCCGGTCGAAGTGAGCATCGGAGCGTCGTAGGGGTCGACTGCGCTGTGACGTGCGCACGCTGACACGGTTTCTATGGTGATTGCATTCAGGAGTGCATGCTGCATTGCATGCACCCACCCTCGCGCGCTCAGTCTCGCAGTTCGACCGTCCAGTACGCATCGTTCAGGAATGCCTTCCAGGACTGGTACTTCTGGTGGCCTAGGCGCAGCGTGACCACGGGGTTCCGCTTGGGCCGGAAGGGCCGGCGAATGAGCTTGATATTGGCCTGGCTCGGCGTTCGGCCGCCCTTCTTGGCGTTGCAGCGCACGCACGCGCACACGAGGTTGTCCCAGGTGTGTTCACCGCCCTGAACGCGCGGCACGACGTGATCGAGCGTCAGCTCGCGGGTCGGGAAGTGACGACCGCAGTACTGGCACTGGTTGTTGTCCCGCGCGTACAAGTTGCGACGGTTCAGCTTCACCTGCTGTCGGGGGAGCCGGTCGTAGGTATACAGGCGGATGATCTTGGGAATGGCGATCTCGAATCGCGGCGTGGAGACCCAGGAGTGATTGTCGGGTTCGAACTCCTTCTGGAGCTGGGCGATGGCGACCCAAGAGTCGAAGTCGTAGTTGAGATACTGACCGTCCTCGACCGCGATGACCTCCGCGGCCCGCTTGCACAGCATGACGAAGGCCCTTCGGGCGCTGACGACCCGAATGGCGGTGTAGAAACGATTGAGAACGAGGACTTTCTCGTCCAGGACAGCTGAGAGTGCAGTCATCCTGACCTCCTGGGACCCACGGATTCCATCGATAGTAGACAATAGGGCCGAGCGAGAGCAACGCTGCAAACCGAACTTTCACGAGCCGGCCGCCCTCTCGGCCGCACGGAGCGGAGGCCGCCGGTTATCGGCTGGGTGCGTCAACGTGCTCGCGTGAAGCTGTCCTGGGCCGCGGCGACCGCCGGCCGGATGTGACATCCCTGCAGGTGATCGTTCGTCATGCCGACCGCCTGCATGAACGCGTGCACGGTGGTGGGACCGACGAACGACCAGCCACGCCGTTTGAGATCGCGGCTCAGCGCCACCGACTGCGGCGTGCTCGACGGGACGTCGTCGCCCGATCGGGGGACGCGGCGGGCGCCCGGCGGTTCGGCGAACTGCCAGAGGAAGGATGCGAGGGAGCCGAACTCTTCGGTGAGTTCGATCGCCCGCGCTGCATTGTTGATCGTCGAGAGGATCTTTCCACGATGACGCACGATGCCCGAATCCTCCACCAGCCGCGTGACATCTCGCTCGGTCATCCGCACAACCCGCTGGGGATCGAAGCCTAGGAAGACCTCGCGGAACCGGGGGCGTTTGCGCAAGATTGTGAGCCAGCTCAGACCGCACTGGAAGCCCTCCAGGCAGATCTTCTCGAAGAGCCTGGCATCATCCGCGACCGGCCAGCCCCACTCCCGATCGTGGTATTCGAGATAGAGCGGATCAACGCCGCACCACCAGCAGCGCGATTGGCCCGAGGAGTCCGTGGTCAGCCACTTGCTACCTTTCGCCATCACCGAAGTTCCATCGATTGACCCGGCACCGAGTCCCTGCAGGCTCTAGTGCCGGAAGTGGCGCACGCCGGTCAGCAGACACGAGACGCCACGTTCTTCGCAGAGGGCGAGGGTCTCTTCATCGCGCTTCGATCCCCCGGGCTGCACGATGCAGGCGATGCCCGCCTCGATCAGGAGCAGCGGTCCGTCGGGGAACGGAAAGAACGCGTCGGACGCGGCGACCACGGCATGACCCGCCCGGTTCATCTCCTGAATGCGCGAGCCGGCCCGTTCGATCGCAAGGCGGCACGCGCCAACCCGATCGACCTGTCCCGGGCCGCCGCCGAGCAGTCGCCGGTCGGCGCCGATGGCCACTGCGTTCGACTTCAGGTGCTTCACCACCGTCGCCGTGAACGCGGCATCGCGGATCGTCGATTCGCTCGGATCGGGGCCGGCCGCCCTCTGCCAGGTGTCGGTGTTGGCGGGCTTGCGGTCGCGATCTTGGACGAGCAGCCCGCCCACGATCGAACGAAAGCTGAGCGACCGGGTCGCGGGAGCGGGACCCGAGCCTGTGGCCAGCATGCGGGCGTCAGGCCAGCGCTGGCTCAGCACGGAGACCGCTTCCCGGCTGAAGTCAGTCGCGACGATCACTTCCAGGAACCGACCGCCCTCGGCGATGGTGCGGGCCAGCGGCAGATCGATCGATCGTCCCATCGCGAGCACGCCGCCGTACGCCGCCCGGGGATCGGCCGCAGTACGCCCGTTCGAAGGCGGTGGAGGCGGACGCGGCGATCGCGGCGCCGCAGGGGTTGGTGTGCTTGACGACGACGGCGGCGGTCTCTTCGGCGAACAGATCCTGGAGATCCTCGACCAGCTCCAGGCGCCGCGGCGGCGTCCAGGAGGTTGTTGTAGCTCAGCGGCTTGCCATGCAGCGTGCGGGCGGCGACGACGTTCGGCTCGTCGCACGCCGGATCGGCGTAGACCGCAGCCTGTTGATGGGGGTTCTCGCCGTACCGCAGATCGCTTGCCTTGGCGAAGGTCAGACGGAGCATCTCGGGGAAGCTCGCCGCGTGTCGCGATCCCATCCACGCGCTGATGGTCGTGTCGTACTCCGCGGTGCGTGCAAATGCCGCGGCCGCCAGCTCGCGACGCAGCTCGATGGAGGTCGCTCCCTCGTGGACCCGCATTTCGTTGATCACTCGATCGTACTGATCAGCGGACGTGACGGCGGTCACGAACTCATGATTCTTGGCCGAAGAGCGGAGGATGGCAGGCCCGCCGATGTCGATGTTCTCGATGGCTTCTTCGGGACTGACGCCGTCCAGGCGGATGGTCTGCTCGAACGGGTAGAGGTTGACGCACACCAGATCAATCGGCGTGATTCCGTGTTGCCGCATCGCCTCGAGGTGACCCGGTAGGTCGCGACGAGCAAGCAGTCCGCCGTGAATGGCCGGATGCAGCGTCTTCACCCGCCCGTCCATCATCTCGGGCAGTCCGGTGACTTCCTCGACTCCGATCACCCGCAGTCCGGCCTCCCGCAGCGCACTGGCGGTGCCGCCGGTCGAGATGAGCTCGACGCCGAAGCTCGCCAGCCCCTTCGCGAAGGGAACCAGATCGGTCTTGTCGCTGACGGAGATGAGGGCTCGGCGGATGGGAACGAGGTCGGGCATGAGGGAAGGCGCAGGCGGGGGCCCTTGCCGTCGCAGGGGCAGGATCAGTTGCGAGGCAGCAAACGAATGACGCGTGCATCGTCCGCGTAGGCGAGGAGGTTCCCTTCGGTCGTGGCGGTCGCCATCACATGCCGCGCCTGCGGCACCTCCGTCGAGTCGATGACTTCGCCGTCCGCCGCGTTGACCAGCGTCAGGCGGCGCGCGCCCTCGTCCCAGACGAGCAGATCCCGTCGGTGCCGGGTCAGGACGTTCCCCCGCACGGTGGCGGCCTGCCAGTAGATCTCACCGCCAGGTTTGTCGAGCGGCAGCACATCGAAGCAGGTGAGCCCTTCTCCCGGAATCTGCTGATACACCCGCTCGTCGATCACCATGGGGGAATCGGTGAGCGGGCTCGTCGTCAGCTTGCTCCAGAGGGTTCTGCCCGACCGGAGATCGAGCGCGTAGAGGTACTGATCGGTGGCGGCCACATAGAGCACGCCCTTGTTGATCACCGGCGCGGCAACCACCTCGTCGAGCAGCTTCTTGCTCCAGAACTGGGTGGCCTGCGAGGCGCTGAGCACCATGATCCTTCCGTCAGTGCCGACCACCGCCACTGCATCGCCTTCGATGACCGGCTGCACCGTGATCGAACGGGACACCTGATACGACCGCCAGTTGAATGCGAGCGTGTACGAATGCCAGCAGAGCTGCCCGTTTCGGCCGCCGTAGATGAGGTAGGGGGATCGGAGGGTCGGCGCGGTGTTGGCGATCTTCTCCAGGGTCTGCCGTCCGACCAGTGAGCCCGAGAGCGCATCGAGCGCCAGGACGGACCCGGCGCTCATCACGAAGATCTCGTTCGAACCGGGGATGGATGTCACGCCGAGCACTTCTTCACCTGGACGAGCCACGGAAAGACGCCAGAGCCGCTGACCGTCCTTCCTCGACAGCCGCGTGAGGTAGTTCTCGTCGTCGAGCAGGAAGACCGAGTCCCCCTGCGGGCTGACTTGCTTCAGCGGGACCGCTGGGGCGTTCGGCGACAGCGCCTGCCAGTCGATGCGGTACCCCAGCCTCCGCGCCGCCTCGGGCCCGACGACGTACTGCTGCTCCAAGTCGCCGTAGCCCGCAGATCCGGATGATCCGGATGATCCAGATGATCCAGATGATCCGAGATGATCCGGATGATCGGGATGATCGGGAGCTTGTGCTCGTCGCGGATGCGCTGCTGGACTGACTGCTCTGGCAACCGGCGAGTGACCAGCCGAAAGAGAACACCAGGACGGCGATCCACGCGGCGCCGAGCAGCTCGCGGCCGCCCCACGGCGCGGTGGCGAACATCGCTTGGCGGAAATCCTTCATGCTGGCGCGCTCTCCTATCCAAATGACCAGAACCGCGCAGTATCCGGGTCCTGTCCGGGATCGTCAAGAAGGCGTACAGTGAACCTGATCAGGACACCGGGCCGGATCTGCCACCCCGTGGCCTCGCTCACCGGCATCCGCTCATGTTCACCGGCATCATCCAGCACCTCGGGACGATTGGGGATCTCCAGCCGAATGAATCCGGCCAGGTCCTCTGTGTCGAGGCTGGCGCGTGGTCAGAGCCGGTCCGAGCAGGCGATTCCATTGCGGTGAACGGCTGTTGTCTCACCGCGACCGGGCGTGACTCCGGGAGGGTTGACGCCGGCGTTCTCCAGTTCGATGTGATCCGACAGACGCTGGCGGTCACCGCCCTCGGCGAGCTTCGGGCCGGCGATGCGGTCAACCTGGAACGGGCGGTCACGCCCACGACCCTGCTCAGCGGCCACATCGTGCAAGGGCACATCGACGGCGTGGGCATCGTGCGTCGCGTTCACTCGAGCGCGGCGGAGTGGCGGGTATCGATCGAACCGCCGCCGGGATTGCGAGCCTCCATCGTCGACAAGGGCTCGATCGCGGTCGAGGGCGTGTCGCTGACGGTGGCCAATCTCAATGCCGAGGGCTTCGAGGTGGCACTCATCCCGACGACGTTGCGCTTAACGACCTTGGGGCGTCTGCGGGAGGGGCAGCGCGTCAATCTGGAGACGGACTACCTGGTGAAGGCCGTCGTGCACTGGCTGGAGACGCGGGAGACGTCGTCGAAGTCGTGATGTCGCCGTCTCCGCTGCGCGACGAAACGGCAGGGGGGGATTCACCGCGGAGGGCCGCGGAGGGACGGTTGACGTCAGCCACGCAGGATGCCGTGGCGCGGTCGGAGAAGATCGACTCGGTTGAGCAGCGCCAGCGATTCCCTGCAGCACGGGCAGTTCAGACGGCGTCTCACAGCCGGACGGATCGGCTCGGCATTCCCAGTTCGAGCTCAGTCTGTCTCACCCGGCGGAATACAGGTACGTCTCGCCCTCCGCGACCCTCCGTGGCCCGCCGCGGTTCGATTGCCGGCCGTTGAACTCTGATTCTGATGATGCTGGAGAGATGCAACGTTTCCAGCGCCTTGCGCTGACGCTGCGGCGCTAGCGACGGTCGGCTTGGATGGCTGGTCCGCCGGCGGGCACGAGAGCAGACAGAGCATCGTCAGATCATCGGCCTGGTGGAGCGATCCGCTCTGCCCGTCCAACCTCGTGCGGATGCGCGTGATCATCTCCTGCGGTGTGCTCGCCGACCGCAGCTGCTCGAACTCCTCGAGGTAGCGCGTCGTCGGCAGTCGGCGCTCGTACCCATCACCGCCGCTCGCGGGGAAGGCCTGCTCGAAGCCGTCGGAATAGAGGATCAGCCGGTCCTCGCGGTGCAGGATCACCTCGACCTGTTCGAAGCGCTCGTCTTCGAAGATGCCCAGCAGTCCTCCCGGGGTCGTCAACTGCTCCGTCGATCCGTCACCGCGCAGTAACAGTGGCGGTGGATGTCCGGCGCCCGCGATCGTCATCTCCCGGGTCCGGCAGTTGACGACCGCGTACACGGCAGTGGCGAATCGAGTCGTTTGACCCTGCCGCTGGATCATGTCCAGATTGAGACGCGAGAGGACTTCGGAGGGGGGGATGATCCGATAGTCGTGCCCCGAGACCTCCTTCACCATCAGCGAACGGCAGATGATCATGGTCATCAGCGCCGCGGGGACGCCGTGGCCGATCGAGTCGGCGATGAAGAGTCCCACGTGCTCCTCGTCGAGGCGCACTGCGTCGTAGAGATCTCCGGAGACGTAGTGGGCGGGCCGCCACATCGCCGCGAGTTCCAATCCGGGAAGGACAGGCAGCTCGCGCGGCAGGAACTCCCGCTGCACCATCGCCGCCAGCTGCAGCTCGTCGTGGACCTTCGCCATCTGGCTTCGAAGTCCGCCCTGATGCCGCTGCATCAGCGCCATCTCGCTCGACAAGCGGTGGATTTCCCGCTGGCGGTGGCACAGGCCGGCGAGCGCGGCGGCGAGCAGTCTCGGCTCCGTGTCCCTGGGGAGGACCATCGCCTCGGCGTACTCGAAGAGCCCGATCGACGACGGCTGCTCATCGGGTATGGCGAGCAACGCCGTCGTCGTCTCCTGCAGCAGCGCGATCAGGGCCGACAGCGACTCTGAGTCGCTCTGGCCGTCGGTGAGGATCACCAGGGCATCTGCAGAGTCCAGCTCCTCCCGCTCCACGCTTCCGGCACAGCGCGGGACGATCGTCGGAGGTGGCTCCAGCGGCCACTCCGCAATCAGCTGGCGCATCAACCCTTCTGCACGTGGGTGCTCATGGTGGAACGACGTGATGATGATCTTGAACCCGCTCATGCACGCCGCGGCCGACCTGATAGCGCTCAGGCTGCGCTCCCGTTCCGCCTCGTGAGCACATCGGTCTAGCGAGCCACCCGCTTGAGTCGGTCCACGTCCAAGGGGATCTTGTCTTCAACCTGCAGGCCGAGGCGCTCCAGCCAGCCGTCCTGCAGCTCGATGGCGAACTGGGCGGGGTAGACGCTCGAGTAGCCGGGCATTCGGGCCCGATAAGCTGCCTCACTTTCGCTGTCGCCTCGAGGTGGCTCCGCCTTCATGTCGTGCATCGCGGTGACCCGCGCCTGCGAGTCAAGGAAGATGATGTCCATGTCGACCAGGCAGTTCCCCATCCAGAACGATTGAGGCCGCGCGGCGGGGAAGACGAAGAGCATGCCGCCGTCCTCGGGAATCGACTCCCGGTACATCAGGCCCTGCTCCCGCGAAGCCGGATCGGCGGCAAGCTCCAGGTGGAACGTCCGGCCGGCAATGACGACCGTCTCCTGGCCGGCTCGGTCCTCGGAGCCGGCGCAGCCACCGAGCGCGAGCAGAAGAGCGAGTACTCCGTCCAGTCCGCCAGCGCGAAACTTCCGAATTGGAAACGGCTCTCGGAACGGGCCGCGCCTCACAAGTTGCCGAGCAGCCATCGATGATCGTCCTGTGTGAAGGTCACGGGATCGCGCGGCAAGCGACTGAGATCGAGCGCCGCGCGAAATTCCTCCGCGCTCATCTCCTCCCGTCGCCCGACGCTGCCGCACCACCAAGCGATCAGACCCACGATCCGGGAGGCGGGCACGCCCGATTGCCGGTAGGCGGCGACGCGTGTGTCGCCGTGGCGCTTGGCCAGCCGACGACCGTCGGGACCAACGACCAGGGGCAGGTGCCACCAGCGCGGCGGTGACACGCCGAGGGCAGCATACAGCAATTCCTGCCGAGCCGCGGACGGAAGCAGGTCCTCGCCGCGCACCACGTCCGTCACGCTCTGCCGCGCGTCGTCGACGACGACGGCAAGCTGATATGCCGGCGCACCGCCCTTCGTCCAGATGACGAAGTCGCCGATCTCTTCGTGTGGCCGGTGGACGCTTGCTCCGAGCACCTCATCCCGGATGGTGATGCTGACCGGATCCACGAGAAAGCGGTAATTGGTGTCCGTGCGGTCGAAGCGGTATCGATCAGCCTCAGTCGGCCGCCATGCTGCCGGATAGTGCGGCTCCTGATCGCCCCGATGGGGCGCGGAGGCGGCCTGCGCGATGTCCCGACGAGTCAGGTCGCACGAGTAGACGCGTCGATCGGCGACCAGTCGGCGCATGGCGCTTCGATAGGGCTCGAGATCCTCGGACTGGCGCAGCAGTGCTCCGTCGAAGTCGATGCCCAGCCACGCCAGAACGTCCAGAGATTCTTCGCCGGCGCCGGGCTTGTTGCGCGGGCCGTCGAGATCTTCCAGTCGCATCAGGAGCGTCCAATCGTGATTGCGGGCAAGCGCCGAATTCACGAGGAACGTGCGGGCATTGCCCAGGTGCAGGGCGCCGGTGGGCGACGGGGCCAGACGGGACACGGAGTTGGTCATTGACGGGCCTGGCGGTATAGTGGACGCCCGGTGTCAGGCTGGATGCCGAGCGCCTGCAGAGCCCGCCCCTGGGACAAGCCCATGGATCGTCCCCCCACAGAGAATGCCATGGAGAAGCTGGAACAAGAAGAGATCCAGCGAATGCTCGAGGAGTTCCCCGAATGGTCACTCAACGGGGAGACGCTCCAGCGGACCTTCCGCTTCAAGGACTTCAGCCGGTCGATGAAGTTCGTTCGCCGCATTGCTGATCTGGCGGAAGAGCTCGGACATTATCCCGACATCCTCATCCGCTCCCAGAAGGTGACGCTGACGCTCACCACAAGTGACGTCGGAGGCCTGACGTCGATGGACTTCGAGTTCGCGCAGGCCGCCGACGATCGGTGTGTCGCTCTGAGTTGAGCCGGGGGGCACGTGCTGCGCTCGCCGCCGTGCGCGGCGCGGCTCCACCGTCCGGGGAAAGAGCGGATGCCGTCCCACACTCGTCGGCGTCTCACTTTGCCAGCGCCTCACTTCGTCAGGGCGGTGCGCACGATGGTTGCCCGCACCTCGCGCAGCTGCTCGGGCGAGAGCGCAGAGCCGGCGTGCAGCTGCAGATGGGCAGGCTGGACCTGCAGGAAGAGCCGGTTGACCGTGGCCAGCTCGACCTCGGGAAGACGGCCGACACACACGCCCAACCGCACGCGACTCAGCAGCTTCATCGCCTCATCCTTCCCCAGCAGGCGGGCCGCGCGCAGCAGGGCGAGCGACCGGTGCGTGCGATCGTCGAGAATCATCGTGCTGCGCTGCAGCAGGATCCGCCGCGCCTTGTGTTCGTAGTCGATGATGCGGGGAAGGATCACGGCCTGGAATTCGTCAAGCAGCTCGGCTTCGGTCCTTCCGAGGGTGACCTGATTGCTGATCTGATAGAAGTCCCCCGTGGATTCCGAGCCCTCCCCGTAGTAGCCGCGGACCGCCAGATGCAGATCCTTGGCCGCGCGCCGCACCCGGTCGAGCTCGTTCGTCAGCTTCAGGGCGGGCAGGTGAAGCATGACCGAGAAGCGGATTCCCGTCCCGACGTTCGTGGGGCAGGCGGTCAGGTAGCCCCAGCGCGGGCTGAACGCGTACTCCAGTCGTGATTCGATGAGGTCGTCGGCTTCGTCGAGGCGGGTGAACGCGCGATCCAGTTGGAGTCCCGGGGACAGGATCTGGATTCGGAGGTGATCCTCCTCGTTCACCATGACGCTCAGCGTCTCGTCGCCGGCGATGGCCACGCCCCGACCGATGTCGCTCTCGGCGTGATGAGCGGAGATGAGATGTCGCTCAACGAGCAGGCCGCGGTCCAGCTTCGTCGATTTCTTCAGATCGACCCACATCATGCCCTTGGCCAGACGGTCGTCCAGGAGCGCCGCGCGGGTCAGCCGCATGATCTCTTCGCGCTCCCGATCACTCGCGCGACTGACGAACGGGAATCCGGCCAGATTGCGCGCCAGCCGAACGCGACACCGAACCACCACGTGATGGTCGGGGCCCAGTTCGTCGCTCCAGGGGATGTCCGATCGAAGCTCCATGGTTCGGTGCCGATGCCGCTCAGTCGCAGGCGCGGCTCTTCCGCTCGGGTTCGTGCTTGAGCAATTCCAGCTGATCCCGCAGATCCGCGGCCCGCTCGTACTGCTCGGCCGCGACGGCGTTGTCGAGCTCGCGCAACAAGTGCTGGATCTGAAGCTGGCGGTCGATCGAGGCACCCGATCGACGGGGTGTCTTGCCCACGTGGTGGACCGCGCCGTTCTGGGCCCGCTCGATCAGGGGGACGAGGTACTTCTCGAACACCTCGTAGCAGTCCGGGCAGCCGACCAGGCCCTTCTGCCGAAACTGCGCGAAGCTGAGGTCACACGTTGGACAGGTCGTCTTGACTGCTTGCACGCGGCTTCCGGACTGGGAGATGACGAATTGGGTCAGGAGCTGGTTGAGCGGCTGGGGATGCGGCATCGAGATGCCGCTCTTGCGAGCATGTTCCTCGCAGAGATGTATTTCCTTCTTGACCCCGCCCTTGACGGTTACCTCGTGCACAACGGCCGGTTTGCTACAGAGGTCGCACTTCATCATGACTCAAGGATATTACGGGGGGCCGGCTCGGTGGACCAGTTCGAGATTCTCACCCGGTCGAACACCGCATGGTGCTCCGAAGGGCCGCCAGCTCGGCGAGCAACGATGGCACCTGCTCGAGCGGCTGCACGGTGCTGCGATCAGACAGGGCGCGAGCGGGCTCGGGATGGCACTCGATGAAGACGGCGTGGACGCCCGAGGCGACCGCGGCCCGGGCCAGAATCGCCGCCCGCTCCGGTCGGCCGGCGGTCGTCTCCCCCTCGCCACCCGGCAGCTGCGTCGAATGCGTGACGTCGAAGCACACCGGGGGCCCGAGCTCCATGAGATCGCCCAGTCCGATGAAGTCGTTGACGAGTCGGTGGTAGCCAAAGAACGTCCCCCGCTCGGTCAGCATGACCTGATCGCATCCCCGCCTCGCGGAGCTTGGTGATCACGTGGCGCATTTCGGACGGAGCCATGAACTGGCCCTTCTTCGCATTGACGGCCCGTCCGGTGCGCCCGCACGCGTCAAGGAGATCGGTTTGCCGCACGAGGAACGCGGGAATCTGAAGCAGGTCAACCACCTCTGCCGCGGGTGCCGCCTGGCCCGGCTCGTGAACGTCGGTGGTCACGGGAATCCCAAGCTCGTCGCGCAGTTGTTGCAGTTCGCGCAGCCCTCGTGCCAGGCCCGGGCCGCGCGGCGAGCGAATGCTCGAGCGATTCGCCTTGTCGAAGCTGGCCTTGAAGATGTACGGAAGACCAAGCTCCGCGCAGGATCTGCTCATCGTGCGCCCGATGCGCAAGTTCGTGGCGTGGTCCTCCAGGACGCACGGACCGGCGATGACCACGAGCGGCTGCCCGGGACCGATGACGACGGAACCGATCGTGCAGGTATCGACCATGAGCGAGGGTAGGGTATCGCCTCTCGGACGCGGTGGGGTGATGCCCCTCCAGTCGGAACAAAAGCCGCACGACAGCGACCCTCCCTGACCGATACAGGCGGGAGCATTCTTGCCAATCCAGCACCCCACTCATTCGGCCAGAGCCAGAATTCGCCGAAGCCTACGATCTCCCGCTGTGTCCCCCAGCCAAACGGGGGCGATGGACCTGGACGTGCCAATGACGCACATGCCTCGAGAACCGGAAGCCTTCGGCGAGCAAGTCGCCCGAATCCTGAAGCGCCAGTTCCCCGATCGCTCGGTGGACCTCGCAGGACCGATGGACCTCGTGCTCAACGGCAAGCATCTGGGTCTCGAGAATCTCTATCGGATGGTCCGTTGCGAGCCCGACCGGGGCGTCGAGATCGTCGAGACCTATTTGGAGCGTCTGCTCGAGGGTGACTCCCTGAGCTCCGTTCCGCTCCCGCTGTCCGTGGCCAAGCCCCGGATCATGCCCCGCATTCAACCGCTCTCGATCTTCCGCCACCTCGACAGCGAGCAGGTGGCCCACGTGCCCTTCGTCAACGACACGGTGATCGTGTTCGTGATCGACATGCCTCAGATGACGGTGAGCATCACGGTCGAGCAGATCGTGCGCTGGGGTCTTCAGCTCGACGATCTGGACACGATCGCCCGGGAGAACCTGGCCCGGTACAACCCCGACCTCAAGATCCAGCTCGTGGAGTCGGTCGAAGGAGGGCGGGCCGCCATCGTCTCCGCCCAGGATGGATACGACGCGGCGCGGCTGCTCCTCTCGACCTTGCACGATCGACTGGCGCCGGAGCTCAAGGGCGACTTCTACGTGGCCACGCCTGCCCGCGACATGTTCCTGGCCCTTTCCGCAGGCCCCGACGACTTCGTCAGCCGCCTGACCAAGCGCGTCGAGATGGACTTCAAGCGGCTTCCCTATCCGATCACCGCCGATCTCTTCCTGGTGACCCTCGACGGCGTGGCGGGGACGAAGCGCACCGCCGCGTAGCGGGCTAGGGCAGTCCGTCCGGCGGCGCCGTTGCGCGTTCCTACAATCCGCCCGTGCTGCTGCTCGTCGACAACTACGACTCGTTCACCTACAACCTCGTGCAGCGGATCGGCGAGCTGGACGCATCGATCCTGATGACCGTCGTTCGCAACGATGAGATCACGCTGAAGGAGGCGATCGAGATGGCGCCTCGGCAGCTGATCATCTCTCCCGGTCCCTGCACGCCGCGGGAGACTGGTGTCTGCAGCGAGCTCATCGAGCACTTCCGCGGACGGATTCCGATCCTGGGCGTCTGCCTCGGCCACCAGACCATCGCCGCCGTGCACGGCATGACGGTGCGCCGTCACGATCGGATCATGCACGGCAAGACCTCGGAGATCTTCCACGATGAACGAGGCATCTATCGCGGGCTGCCGAACCCCTTTACGGCGACCCGGTATCACTCGCTGATCGTCGAGCGGGCGACGGTGACCGACGCGTTCGAGATCAGCGCGTGGACCGAGGAGGAGGAGATCATGGGTCTGCGCTGGGTGGGACCGGGATCCACCGAGCACCCGATGGAAGGCGTCCAGTTCCACCCGGAGAGCTTCCTGACCGATGTCGGTCCGAACCTCCTGGCGAACTATCTGGCAGCCCGTTGAAAACTCGCACGGACTGCGATCATTCGACCCTCACCGCCGGTCATCGCGATCGGTCGCAGCGCTCGTGACCCCGTCGCGCCACGTATACTGGGTCCGACCCGTCAAGTCAGGAGCGAAACGACATGCCCACGCCCGTCCACGAAGCCGAGGGGATTGCGGTCTTGATCTTGAAGTCGGTGAGCGAGGATCGGATGGTGCTCACCGTTCCGGGGACTGACTACGAGCTCGCCCTCGTTCCGACCGTCCCCGCGGCCGATATCGACACGCCTCCCGGCAAGCGGATCCGCGGTACCGTGACGGCACGGGCGCTGCGCATTCATGCGGCCGCCGGTGGTGGCCGCTTCATCGAGCCGGTCTATGGCGCTCCCCGCATCGTCGCGGGCACGGTGCTTCTGGTCCGTGAGGACGAGCGCCGCGTGCTCGTCGATGCGGCCATCCCCATTTGGGTGAACTGGCAGGAAGAGCAGGCCGTCGATGTGCTCCAGCCGGGCCGGCTCGTCAACTTCTACGTCGAGAGCGGTACGGCCTTCACGCCCGTCACCGCCAGCTGAAATCGCGCGTGCGCGCAGTGCGCTGATGGACTGATCAGGGCGTGACGGAGGTCTCACCCTCCGCGAGCAGCATCTGGATCGCCTGCTCGACCGTGGCGTTGTTGCAGTCGGCGATGCGCAATCGGCCGGTGCGATCGATCAGGTAGTAATCGGGATAGCTGTCGACCTGATAGCTTCGACCCATCGCGCCGTGCTCATCGGCGCAGATCGGGTACTCGATCGCGTGCTGCTGCGCGACCTGGCCCATCTTCTCCATGCCCTGCTGGTGGCAGACGCCGATGACCACCAGCCCCTGATCGCCGTACTTCGCCTGCAGAAGATTGACCTTCGGGACCGACCTGATGCAGGGACCGCACCACGTTGCCCAGAAGTCCAGCAGCACCACCTTGCCCCGCAGGTCTTCGAGCGTCAACGGCTCGGAATTCAGCCACGTCCCGGACGCCACCGTCGGCGCCTTGTCGGAGGCGAGCATCCGGTCGAATCGGCGGCGCTTGTCGGCCGATCCCTCCAGCCACTGGACGGGTAGGGCGTCGCCCGGACGAACGGCAGGCGCCTCGACCGCACGCTGCGCATTGTCGACCGGAGGCCGCGCATTCTCGACCACTGACTGTGGATTCTTCTCCAGCGGCGTCGCAGCCTTGTCGCCCAGCAGGCTCACCACGGCGTCTTCGACATGCTCGGGCTTGATACCGATCGCCCGGACCACTCCCTGGCGATCGATGATCGCGTACGTCGGCCAGAAGCCCACGCGCCACGCCGTGGCCGAGGCGTTGTTCTGGTCGACGGCGCTGGGGTAGGAGATCTGCATCTGCTTGACAGCGCGAGCGAAGCCCTCGGCGCCGCGCGAGCTGTGGATGCCCATCACCACGAGTCCCTGATCGCGGTAGCATCTTCGCAAGTTCGTTTGTCTTGGGGATCGCCTTCATGCAGGGCCCGCACCAATTCCCCCAGAAGTCGACGACTACCACCTTCCCCCGCAGCTTGTCCAGATCCTGCGCCTCGCCGATCCAGTCGGCGACATGCAGGGTCGGTGCCGGCTGTCCCTCGAGCTTGCCGCACCCTCTGGACAGAGGGATTCTGCGCGTTGTAGTAGTACCACTCGTCGGGATACCGATCCGTCGAAGCAGTCGCCCCCTCTCGAGCGTGCGCCGAGGCCGTCCCCAGGGCGGCAAGCAAAGCCCAGAGCACGCAGAGTCGACCGGCGTGCGAGTCGTTCGGTCGGCCGATGACCGGAGATCCGGACTTCGAAAGACGGCGTCGAATTCGATCCATGCTCGCTCCCTCCCCTTTTTGAGCAGCACGCCGCCCAGCGTCCCGCGGTGAATCACGGCGGTCGTTGTACCGCCTCGCCGCCCCGAACCGAGGGCGCAAGGTCGGCGTCCGATCATCAGAATTCCAGATCCTGCTTCAGTCCCTTGATCATCGTCATGAATGCCTCGCGGTTCTGCTCGATCGTCTCGGTCGGACCAACGAATCGGATGTAGACGTTTCCGACGTGGGCATCGACGATCGCGGCCAGGAACGTCTGGTCGGACTCGAAGGTGTCGGTCATGCCCCGATAATCGCCGACGAGCTCGACGGTGGTGACCCCCATTTCGTCCACGACGATGTCCTCGAGGATCGGCTCGACCGCACCGCCGTCGGCGGAGCGAAACTGGCCTGCCCAGCGCGAGATGTTGGCTTCCTTCGATCCGCCCATGTTGGGGCCGAAGTAGAAGACGATCAGCTCCGCTGGACCGCCCGGTCCGGGCACCGTGTAGTTGGCGGCCCGCATGGCGCTGTCCGGGGGCCTCCACTGCCACTCGGCGGGCTTGGGCGCCGTCAGTCCGAGGAAGCTGGCCACGGTGGGATCAGTGGGAGCGTCAGGGGCTGCGGGGCCAGTGGCCGGCGGCCCCGCGTTCGGCGGCAGCGAGGTCGTGGATCCGGATCCCGACGGAGCGGTGGTTGGCGGCGAAGGCGTCGCGGCCGTCCGCTGCGGCGAGGCGTCGCCCATGCTGGGCGGGGCGGCCTTGTCGCAGCCGGCCAGGCCGGCGGCGAACAGCGCAACGACGGCGCAAGACACCGTCAACGAAGGTCGAGGACGTCGATGGTGGCGTTGATTCGTCATGCGGGCATGGTAGGAAAGAGCGGGCGGTCGATCGACCCAGAGGCGAGGGCCACATCGGCGGTAGGATTCGGCCGCCATGGGCGGCGATCTGCGCGTTCACAATGCCAGGATCTGGACCGGCCGGCCCGATCGACCGTGGGCCCGGACTCTCTCGATCGCACGCGGGCGGATCGTCGCGGTCGACCATGAGGGCTCCGGCGGTGAAGAGCGCGGCCCGGTGATCGATGCCCGGGGCCGAACCGTGGCGCCCGGCCTGATCGATGCGCACCTGCATCTGCTGCTCGGGGGCCTCGCGCTCACCCAGCCCGACCTGTCGGGCGTGCGCGGCCGTGAGGAGTTCGAGGCGGTCATCGAGCAGTGGCACCGGCGGCTGCCCGAAGGCGAGTGGATCGTCGCCCACGGATGGTCCAACGAGAACTGGACGGACACGGCACTCCCCGATGCGTCATGGTTGGCTGTTGCCGGCGACCGTCCCGTCGTGTGCCATCGCAGCGATCTTCATGCGGTGCTGGTCAACGAGCGCGTGCTGGCGATGTGTGATGCCTCGACGTGTCCTCCCGGCGGATGGATCGTTCGCGACGCGGTCACCGGCACGCCGACGGGTCTCTTCATCGAGGCGGCCGCGTGGCAGCTGATCAATCCGCTGATTCCCGAGCCGACCGTGCAGCGGCGCCGGGAAGCGCTGCTCGCTGCCCAGTCTCTCGCTCTTCGCCTGGGTCTGACCGCAGTCGGCTCGATGGAGTATCAGCGGCAGGTCGAAGAGGTGTTCGTTCCCCTGCGGGAGCGCCTCACGCTGCGCTGTCGCATCACGCTCCTGGACCGCCACTGGCCGCTTGACGTCGGCTTCGGTCGCGACTTCACCAATGACGAGCGTCTGGCCGTGGTTGGGTACAAGGCCTTCGTGGATGGCACACTGGGATCGCGCTCGGCGCGGATGCTCGAGCCCTACGGCGACGCGCCCGACCAGCGGGGCGCTCTCGTGGAACTGGCGGCGGAAGGCCACCTGGTCGATTGGGCGCGGGCCGTCGCTGCGGCGGAACTCTCCCCCGCGATGCACGCCATCGGCGACGAGGCGGTGCGCCTGGCCCTCGACGCCGCGAGGGCCGTCGATCCTCGGGTCCGGCCGCGGATCGAGCACGCGCAGCACATCGCCTCGGTCGACGTGCCGCGGATGAAGGGGATCCTCGCCAGCATGCAACCGCTGCACAAGGCCGAAGACGGCGTCTTCGTGCAGGCGCGTCTGGGTCCGCAGCGGATGAAGGGATCGTTCGCCTTCCGCACGCTGCTTCGCGCCGGAGTCCGGCTGGCCTTCGGCTCCGACTGGCCGGTCGTCTCGTGCGATCCGCTGGCCGGGATCCGGGCGGCGGTGACCGGCCTCACGTGCAGTGGCGAGCTCTTCCTGCCGGAAGAGAACCTCACGGTGGATGAGGCGCTCGCCGCGTACACGGCGGGGGCCGCGCATGCGCTGGGCATGGAGGGCTCGGGCGTGATCCGTCCCGGGGCGTGGGGCGACCTGGTGATCTTCGATCGCGACCCCTTCGGCGCGGACTGGATACACGCCCCGCCCGCCATCGCGACCACCATCGCGGCAGGAGACGTCGTGTACGATGGCGGCGATGTCGCGACGCGAGCTGACGCATCTCGATGAGGCAGGCGCCGTGCGTATGGTGGACGTCGGTGGCAAGCCGGAAGTCCATCGCGAAGCAGTGGCCGAAGGATTCTTCTGCGCCGCCGCGGAGACACTCGACCGTCTGGAAGCGGGCCACCTGCCCAAGGGCGAGGCGCTGGCCGCGGCCCGTGTCGCGGGCATCCTGGCCGCGAAGAAGTGCGACGAGCTGATTCCACTCTGCCACGCGCTGCCCCTCGATGCGGTCTCGGTCGACTTCGAGCGAAGCGATCCGCAGCGATTGCGCATCGAGGCCCGCGCGTCCATCACCGCCCGCACCGGCGTGGAGATGGAGGCGCTGACGGCGGTGAGCGTCGCCGCGCTGACGCTGTACGACATGGTCAAGGCCGTCGACCGCGACCTGCGGATCGAGGGAATCCGGCTGGTGATGAAGAAGAAGCAGGAAACAGAGCCCGGAAGGAAGTAGCGATGATGGGATTGCCACTGCTCTTGGTTGTCTTGTCCGGCGTCGTGGTCGACGACGCGGTGACGAGTTCGCGCCTCGAACAGATGCTCCAGGATGGGGACGACGTGCTGATCGTCCAGACATTTCGGCGCCACCCGACGCAGGTGCTGTCGTTCGTGGACGGGTACCTCGAGGGAGGGCTGAAGATGATCGAAGAGGGGAAGGACGGGGAGACGGCGCAGGAGTCGTTCCGCACCGGCGTGCTCTTCGGCGAGCTGGCCAGCGTCGCCCTCGACGACGACGTCTTCGCGGACTATGCCGCGAGCTTCGCCAGCTGGAGCCCGAAGGAGCAGCAGAACTTCCGTCTCGGTCAGCGGGAGTACCGGGAGGGGCGGGAGCTGATGGAAACCGACCCGGCGCGGGCACTGGACCGATTCCGCTCGTCCTATGAGTTGGCCAGCGCGCTGCACGACACCTGGGGAAAGGCCATGGCGGCGGGGGGACTGGCTCGAGCGTACCGCGCGGTGGGCAACAACGAGGAGGCGATCGCCTGGGCGGGACGGGGCGGGGACCTCTACAAAAGCCTTCGCCTCGCGAGCAGCCGGGCCGCTCTGCTGCTGCTCACCGGCGAGCTTCGCAACGAGCAGGAACCGCTGTCTGGACTGGGGGCCATCTCCTCGGCTTGGTCATTGGTGAGGATGCAGCCGCGTGATGATCCCGATCGCCAGAAGATCCTCGAGGTCTATCGCGCCATGCTCGAACAGGCCGGTCGAACCGCGGAGGCGGAAGCGCTCGCGGCAGACGGGGCGCTGTCAGAGTGAGGTGATGACTCGGCCGGCGCTTGTTTCTCAGCCGGCGCCCTCTGCGTCCGCCTCGCGCACCGCGCGGCAGAACGCCTCGATCCGCTCCGGATCCTTGACGCCGGGTGCCGATTCGACACCGCTGCTCACGTCCACCGCGAACGGACGGAGCGCGCGGATCGCATCGGCGACGTTGTCCGGGTCGAGGCCGCCGGCCAGGATGACCGGCTTGTCGATCGCCGGCAGTAGCGCCGCGAGCGCGTCGTGATCGAAGCCTCGCCCCGAGCCGCCCTCCGGACCATCGATGAGCAGCGCGTCGACGTCCCCACACCGGTTCCAGCGACGGATGGCGACAGGGTCGAAGGCCAGGGCGCGGATGACGCGTCCGCACCGCCGGGCCGCGTGGGCCACGAGCGCTTCATCCTCACGGCCGTGGAGCTGCACGCGATCGCCAAAGTGGAAGCGGACACCGTCGATCTGCTCCGGCGTAGGATCGCGGTACACCGCGACGATCTGCACGAATGGGGGAACGCAGGACCGGACGGCGCGGATCGTCTCCTCGTCGACGAACCGAGGGGAGGCGGGGACCGCCACGAGGCCGATCGCATCCGCGCCGGCCGCCACCGCCGCGGCCGCGGCCGCCGTGGAGGTCACGCCGCAGATCTTCACTCGCGTGCGGTGAATGGGCGTGACGGCGTGCATGGCGACCTCCGCGCGAGTGGTGACACTGTACCGCAGAAGCGATGGAGCTTGGAATTCCGGCCGCGAGATCGGCGGTCGTGCGCGCGGTCACGCGTTCGAGCGGAGGATGCAGCGCGGAGGGGCGCGCTGCGCGATGAAGGGATCGGTGAGGTTCGTTCGTTCAGGCCTCGTGCGGCGCGGCTGTCCGCGACACGAAGGGAGCGACTCGAAGAGCACACCCTCGATTCCCTCCTCCGCGGCCCTCCGCGGCCCTCCGTGCCATTCTTCTCTCCGCGGCCCTCCGTGGCCCTCCGCGGTGAACGTTCCCTCTGCCGAGCGGGGGACCGGACTACCTCGTCGTCGCCGCGTCCAGCTCTTCGAGCAGCTGGTGCGCGAGGGCCGTTTGATCCTGATCGGGAAGCTTGGGCAGGCATTGCTCGAGGAGTTCCCGAGCCCGTGCCGGTTGATTCAGATGGCGGGTGAGGGTCAGGGCGAGCAGGAGCCGCACTTCACTGTGGCGATGTCCGGTGGGGTAGTGCTTCAAGAGCAGCTCGTAGGCGGCGGCGGCGTTGTTCCAGTCCTGCTCCGAGAAGAGCTGGTTGGCGACGTCCAGGAGGCGCGGCTCGCTGAGCACGGCGTTATCGGGCTGCCGGAGGAGACTGCGGAAGCGGGCGGCGGCGGCTGGAAGGTCGTGCTGCTCCAGCAGGCGTCCGATCTCCGTGCGCAGTGCCGACTGCTCCTGCTGCGCTGCGGTCAGCGTGGTCGGTCCCTGTCGAGCGAGCCGCCGTCCGGTGTCGCTCGGCGCTGACTCCCACGGGCCGGCGGCGGTGTGACGGGTCGCCGCACGAAACGCGGCACGGCGGCGCGCTTGCTTGAACAGGTAGAAGATGTCGAAGTCCTCGTGTTTGAGCAGTCCGGTGGCCAGCAGGGTAAACCCCACCGTGAACCCGTACACGTAACCGGCCAGGTGCGCCATATAGGCGACGTTTCCCTCACGGTGGCCGAGCAGCGCGCTGGTCTGGCGGAGGAAATCGACGACGAAGAAGAAGCCGATGAACCAGATGCTCGGAATGACATACACGCCGATCAGGAAGAAGACGAGCACTACCTTGATGCGGCTTCGGGGGAAGAGCGCGAGGAACGCGCCCGTCACGGCGGCCACCGACCCGCTGGCTCCGATGACCGGAGCGGGGCTTGCCAGCAGGTGACCCAGGCCCGCGGCCGCTCCCCCGACGAGGTAGAAGGCGAGAAAGCCCGGGCGTCCCAAGCGATCTTCGACCGGGGCTCCGAACACCCAGAGGAAGAGCATGTTGAAGGCGACGTGCAGGAAGCTGCTCGGGTCGTGCAGGAACTGGTAGCTCACCAGCTGCCAGACCTTGAAGTGCTCCGGATCGAAGTGTCCGAGGTTGGCCAGGGTGTCGGGCTTCAGCCACCCCGCGAACTGCCCGATCAGCCCGAGCAGGTAGATCGTCAGGTTCAGCACGATCAGCCCCTCGGTGATGACGGGGCGCCGCTTCGACGGCCGATCGGTGCTCAAGGGAAACAGCATGTCGTGTAGTGTAGAGCCGCCGCCGCGAACGATGCGGTGGCGCTGCACCGCTGGGTTGTTTCTTCCCACTCAGTCGCTCATTCGCCCGATTCGCTTCCCGTCCACCGATCGGCCCGCCACCAGACGATGTCGGATGTACTCGTTGCGCCAGGTGTAGAGCAATCTGCCGATCAGGTGCTCGTCGAGCTCGAAGGGCAGCTCGAGCACAAGCAGATCGGCGTCCGCCCCCTCGGCCAGTCGCGAGCCGCTCGGCGTGCCCAGGGCCTCTGCGTTCCCGCTCGTGATCAGCTGCCATGCCTCGGCGGGGCTGGGGACGACGGCGCGGGAGTCGAGCGTGAGAGGCGCAATTTGGCCACTTCGATCATGGCCCGCGCCACGCGGGGCATGGCCAGATCGGGACCAGCCGCGACGTCCGATCCGAGCGCCAGGCGGATCCCGTGCTCCCGCGCCGATCGCAGATCGAACAGGCCCGAACGCAAGAACGTGTTCGCACCGGGGCAGTGCACGACGACCGCCCGCCGCGCCGAGATCAGGGACCACTCCGGCTCACCGAGGTGAAGGCAGTGGGCGAGCAGCGTTCGCGGCGTGAGCAGACCATGCCGGTCGTACACGGCGGTGTAGGTCGGATCATCCGGGAAGAGCCGGGCCACCGCCTTGCACTCGTCCGCCGACTCCGCGAGGTGCGTTTGAACGAACGTCTGGTCAGTGACGGACGCTCCGGCGCGAGCGAGCAGCGTGTCGCTGCAGGCGATGGCGAACCGGGGATTGACGCTGGCCGTCATCCGTCCGTCCGGGGAGGAGATCAACGGCGAAATCGTCTGGTCGATGAGCGGGATCGGGGCGTTGCGGTCCATCAGCACCTGACCCGCGATGGCGCGGAGCGGCACCTCCTCGGCAAGGTCGCGCAGCGCGTTCGTGGCGTGCGTGTGGCTGGTGAGATAGCCCGCGAATCCCACCGTGCCGACCTCCAGCAATCGCGTGTACGCGAGGCGAAGATCTCGCCGCGCCACACTTGGATCGGCCCATCGTTCCTCTGCGGGATAGATGGCCCGCTCCAGCCAGGGCAAGAGTTCGAGTCCGTCGATGCCGATGGCGGTGAACTGCGGGAGATGGAGATGGGCGTCGATGAACGCAGGACAGATGACGGCTGTCGGCCCGCCCAGGTCCGGCGCCGATGGAGGCTTCCCTTCGCCCAGCGCCGCGATGCGGCCGCTGGAGATCTCGAGCCAGCCGGGCACGGGACGCTGTGCGGCGTCGAAGAGCAGGTGACCTTGGAGCAGCATGGATTGGCCCGGAGTCCTCATGAAACTGCTCGCAAGAGCAGCTGAGACGTTTGCAGCAGAAGGCTCATGAATAGGTTCGGAAGGGGTTCGCCCTGCGGTGCGGTCGCATCGGCGTCCGATGCATTGCTCGCACTGGCGGCAGACCGTACCATCTGCCGCCCCTGGCGGGTGGTCTGCGACTCCGGATCCTTCCGCGGTCTCGGCATACGAAGACCAGTGAGAATCCGACCGGTCGCGCGTCGGGCCCTTCCGCGTCCCGGTGGCCGAGCAGGTCGGTGAGCACGTCCATGGCCTTGGGCACCTGCGTCGGCGCGCCGAACGGCCACCGCAGGGAAGGAGCTTCGATGGCCTCTGCACTCCCGACTCCCGTGCTCGACAAGGGACTGGCGAACACCATCGCCGCCGAGTCGCAGATGTCCTACATCGACGGCGCCAAGGGGATTCTGGAATACGTCGGCATCGACATCGACGTCCTGGCCCGCGAATCGAGCTTCGAAGAGGTCGTCTACCTGCTCTGGAATCGGGCCCTGCCAACACGATCAGAGCTCGATGCGTTCACGAACGAGATCCGCGCGGCCTATCCCGTTCCGGCTGGGCTGTGGGATCTCATCGGACAGCTTCCCGCGAGCGCACGCTGCCCATGCATGCCCTCCGCACGATGGTCTCGGCGCTGGCCTTGCATGATCCGCAGGCGGATGACCAAACCCCGGAGGCCAATCGGCGGAAGGCGATCGCGCTGCTGGCCCGGACGCCGACGCTGATCGCCAACTTCGACCGTCGTCGCAAGGGGCGGAGTCTTCATGAGCCGGACCCGGAACAGTCGATCGCCGGCAGCTTCCTGACGATGCTCAACGGCGAGCCGCCGACACCCACCATGGCGCGGGCCTTCGATGCCTGCCTGATCCTGCATGCCGACCACGGCTTCAACGCCTCCACGTTCGCCGCGCTCGTGACCGTCTCCACGTTGAGCGATCTCTATTCTGCGATCACCAGCGCCATCGGCGCGCTGAAGGGTCCCCTGCACGGCGGCGCCAACGAAGCGGTGATGCGGATGCTGGAAGAGATCGGCTCGATGGAGAACGTCGAGGCGTACGTCAGCGGAAAGCTGGAGCGCAAGGAGAAGGTGATGGGCTTCGGTCACCGGGTGTACAAGGCGCTCGACCCCCGGGCCACGTACCTCAAGACCCTCGCCGGGCAGCTGGCGGAGGACACCGGACACGAACTGCTCTTCGATATGAGCCGGCGGATCGAATCGCTCATGGAGGAGGCGGTGGCCGCCCGGGGGATTCACGCCAACGTCGACTTCTACTCCGCGACCACCTACAGCGCGCTCGGGCTGGACATCGACCTGTTCACCCCCATCTTCGCCATGAGCCGTATGGCCGGCTGGGTTGGACACTGCATGGAGCAGCTGGAGGACAACAAGCTCATTCGGCCCCGCTGCGCGTACACGGGTCCCCACGCAGTCCCGTACCGATCCCTCGACGATCGCTGAAGATCGGCCTCGTTGAAGCCGAGGTCTACAATTGCCGCTCGGGTGACCCGGCGGTGCCGGCAATCGGGGCTTGTCCCGAGGCGCCGCCGTCTGGTGCATCACCCGATGCGAGGAAGGAATCACCATGAAGCTGCTCGCCGCACTGGCCGCACTGGCCTGCACGGGCTCCGCCCTGGCGGGGCCGACCATCGAAACCATCGCTCCCCGCAACAGCGTGCTCGTCTGGAGCATTTCCAACCTGAGCGAGACCGTGCGGCGGGCCGAGCACACGCCGCTGGGCGATCTCTGGAGCGCGGGCCAGGATCAGCTTCCGGAAGCGGGCATGGACCTCTTCCCGGAAGAGATGCATGACATGCTGGAGCAGCTGAAGGCCGACCCGAAGCAACCGGGGATCCCCCGCCCCGAGGGCGCCGTGGGTATGGCGGTCTTCACGATCATGAACCAGGAGCTGGGGCTTCCGGAGCCCGCCTTCATCGCCCTGGCCGACTACGGCGAGCAGGCGCCCGCCGCCGAGCGCTGGATCGACTCCTCGCTCGAGCGAGCGCGTGAGGGCGGGAAGGTGAAGCTGCTCAAGCGGGAGCTGCTCGATCACACGGTCTACTCGGTCGACCTTCCGCACGCCGAGGTGGATCTCGACGAGGAGATGGATTTCGGTGATCCGGACGGCGGCCCTTTCGGCATGATGCCCAGCCCGGGCGACCTGCTCGGACACATTCAGACGCTGCACCTGGTCAGGTCCGGCAGCTCGCTTCTTCTGAGCTCGGACTTGGGCGCTCTCGTTGGCGTGCTGAAGCGCCAGAACGGCGAGGGTGAACCGGTTCTGGCGGATAACCCGAATTTTCAGCGCGTGGTGGGCGAGCTGGGCGCCACCGACGGATACGCCGTGGCGCTGACCGCGAACATGCTGGATCTCACCAGCGTCATCGATCCAATGGGCATGGCGATGATGTTCACCCCCATGCTGCGGGCGGCGTTCGGTGATGTCCGGGGCATGGGCTATGGCGTCAACCTCGCGGCCGCGGACTCCGCGATCGAGCACCGGGTGTTCTTCGACATGCCGGCCGGCAAGCAGGGGATTCCCTCGCTGATGAGTGCGCCGCTGACCCGGCGCGTGCCGCCGAGCTTCGTGAAGGCCGATGTCCTGAGCTATGCTTCGCTGAGCATGCAGTTCGACCGCATGCTGCCGATGATGCAGCGGCTCCTGCAAAGCAACCCCATGCTGATGGCCCAGATGGGACAGGAGTGGAACGACATGCAGCGCAGCGTGCAGCCGCTGCTCTCGTCGCTGGGTTCAGAGGTCCACTTCGTCCAGAGCACCGGCGGTGGGTCGGACTCGCACGGCCTGACCGCGGTTGACTACCGACAGCGGGATCAGTTCGCGTCCGCGTTCGCCGAGTACGCACGCGGCCAGGGCATGGAGAAGAAGGTCCTCGACGGGCGCGATCTCTACACGATGGTCGCGCCGGACGAAATGGCCTTCGGAGCCCCGGGGATGCTGCCGATCGCGATGCCCGAGGATCAGACGATCGGCGTGGGCGAGCACTTCCTCTTCATGGGACCGGAAGCGGTCGTGCGACTGGCCATGGAGTCCGATGCTGCGGCTCCCGGTGGTTCGCTGGCGGACGACGTCGCGTTCATCGGATCAGTGAAGGTTCTCGAACCGCTGAAGGACGTCGTCGCGTGGGGCTACAGCCGCAGCGTCGATCGCTCACTGGTGGGCGAGTTGGGCGGCGGGCACGTGCCGGACGTCAAGATGGGCTCGGCGGTGTGGGCCCTGCAGTCCACCGAGAAGGGCTTCCTCGGCACGATGTACCAGCTCACACCCGACTCGAAGGTCACCGCCGGTGGAGCGCCGCACGCGGCCGAGGCGCCCTGATGTCATCCGATCACGCCCAGCCCAGCTGGTAGAAGAGCGTCGTGAACAGAAGGTCCGCGAGGATCACCGACACCACGGTCTGCACGACGGTGTCGGTGGTGGCCTTGCCCACGCCGGCCGCGCCGCCGGTCACCTTCAGGCCGTTGTAGCAGGCGATCGAGCTCAGAATCAGACCGAACACGCCAGCCTTGATCAGACCGGTCAGCAGGTCCGACAGCACCACCTGGCTGAGCGTGTTGGCCTTGTAGAGCTCGTAGGGAACGTCCAGGAAGAAGACCGTCATCACGCCGCCGAAGAAGATCGCGGTGAGATTGCCGATCACCGTGAGCAGGATCAGGCTCAAGACGGTCGCGATGACCCGCGGGACGACCAGGAAACGAATCGGATTGAGGGCGTGGGCCTCCAGGGCCTCGATCTCCTCGCCGACCACCATGGTCCCCAGCTCGGCGGAAATCGAGGCGCCGGCGAATCCGGTCAGCACGATGGCGGCGATGAGGGGACCCAGCTCGCGCAGGACAGCCACGCCGACGATGTTGGCGATCTTGTCGGTCTGGCCGAAGTCGGCCAGCGGTGGCTCCATCTGCAGGGCGAGGATGAAGCCGATGCAGGCGCACACCAGCATCACGATGCCGATCGACCTCACCCCGATGCGCACGATCTGGCTGATCAGGGCCGTTCGACCGAAGCGCACGCGACGGTGCGTCGCGCTCCGCCACGTCCAGGTGACGACGTCCCGAATCAGGTAGGAGACGCCGCCGATCAGGGCGAACGTGCCGTTCCACAGGCTGCCCCACTGAGCAAGGCCTCGAATCAGCAGGCTCTGTTTCGTCGGTTCAGCGGTGCTCGGCACGGGGCCGTCCTCGAAAATGCGCGATCGTGACGCCGGTTCCGTCGCGCTTGATGCCGACTAAATCGCCATCGCCTCGTCTGGAGAATCGACGATCGTGAACACCATGTCCAGGCGGGCGATCTCGAAGACCGAACGCACCTTCTCTCGCAGACAGCAGAGGATGAGCTTGCCGCCCGTGCGCCGCGCCACCTGCATGGCCTCAACCAGAGTCGCCACGCCGGAGCTGTCCATGTAGGGCACGTCGACCAGGTCGATGATCAGGCGCGGCGGTCGGACGGCCTGGGCTTCGCCGATGCGACGTCGGAGTGATCCGGCGCTGCTGAGGTCGACCTCCCCGCGAGGTCGGAGGATCGTGGCATCGCCGCTCGTATGCACCAGGACTTCGATCTGTCCGTGGTCACTCATCGCCGGTCTCGCTTTCTGCGGCAGCGACCGCCGACGGGTGCGTCCCGGCGCCGTCGCCCTCCGCAACGGCAAGGTGCTTGACGAGTGTCAGCCGCATGCCACCAGACCTCCGCCGCTCGTAGGTGACCTCGTCCATCACCTCACGAATGATGAAGACGCCGAGGCCTCCCGGACGGATGTCCTCGAGATCACGGGAACGGATGCTTTCGGGTTCGACTTGCTTGGCTCGATCCTCCAAGACGATCTTCATGCTCCCTCGTCCGTTGGTCAACGCCCAGATGCTGATCCAGATCTTCCCGTCCGAGCGGCGATCGTAGCCATGTTTGATGATGTTGCACAGCGCTTCGTCGACCGCAAGGCTGATCTGGCCGCACTGGACTTCGGTGAAGCCGAGGCGCTGGGCCACGTTGCCGACCATGGCCCGGGCTGCCGCAAGCAGTCGGGGCTTGCTGGCCATCTCCAGCCTGATCTCGGGGTCACCGTGCTGCTGTGTCATGCCCAACTGCTTCCTCGAAATCCCCATGCGGAGGTTGACCAAGATGTTCGAGCATCGGCGGCGCGGTTCGCGCCCATTCCACCCATCGGCTCACCGCGGCGCTGCGCTGGCGAGGCGCATCGGCGAAGTCGTACCCCAGCGTCTGTCCGGTCGCTCGTTCCAGGGCGCTGATGGCCGCCAGACGCACCGCAGGATCGTCCGAATCGAGCTGTTCGATGATCTGCATGGTTGCGGCTCGGTCCTGCTGGTTGGTCGCTTCGACGATTGCCTCCATCTTGGCGGCCGGGTCCGCGGCGTGGAAGCCGCGGGGTTGGTCCCCGGGCCCGCACGGCGCTGCAGCAGGCGACTTCCCAGCATCAGCACCATCGGCACAACGCGGGAACGGATACACATTCAGGACGAAGGATACGGCCACCGGATGACGGGGGCAAAGGCCACTCGGGAGGTCGATCGCCGGCAATCGATGACCGACTCCGCCTGACTCACGTAAGATGCCTCCCATGACGCCAGCGCCGCCGGACGAGCGGCACCGAATTCCGCAAGTGCCGGCTCGGGCCGAGGTGATTGCGATCCTCGACTTCGGCAGCCAGTTCGCGCAGCTGATCGCCCGCCGGGTCCGTGAGGCGGGAGCGTTCAGCATTCTGCTCGCCCCGGACACGCCTCCGGAGACGATCCGGTCCCTCGGCTGCAAGGGCGTGATCCTCTCCGGCAGTCCCGCCAGCATTCAGGAGCCGGGGGCGCCTCGCTGCGACCGGGCGATCTTCGACCTGGGCGTGCCGGTGCTCGGCATCTGCTACGGCATGCAGATGGGCTGCTGGCTGCTCGGCTGCGACGTGAGCCAGACGCGGGCCCGCGAATACGGCCGGGCGCGACTGCACATCGAGCAGCCCCCGGGGCCACTGCTGGCGAGCATCCCGCAGGTCACCACCGTGTGGATGTCCCACGGGGATCAAGTGATGGGCTTGGACGAGGCGTTCGATCGCCTCGCCTCCACCGAGACCTGCCCGTACGCCGTGGTTCGGCACAAGACACTCCCGTTCTTCGGCGTGCAGTTCCACCCGGAGGTGACGCACACGCCACACGGCGTGGACATACTCCGCAACTTCCTCTACGACGTCTGCCACTGCACCGGCACGTGGCGCATGACCGACTTCCTCGAAGACGAGTGCGCGCGGGTGAAGGAGCGGGTGGGCCGGTCGCGGATCATCTGCGGGTTGAGCGGAGGCGTGGACTCCTCGGTGGTGGCGGCCCTGCTGGCCCGCGCTCTGGGCGACCAGCTCACGTGCATCTTCGTGGACAACGGACTGCTGCGCAAGAACGAGCGGGCGCTGGTGGAGACGACCTTCCGCGACCACTTCGACATCGACCTGCGGGTGATCGACGCCTCCCGCCGACTTTCTCGACGTCCTCGTCGGCGTGACGGATCCGCAGGAGAAGCGCCGGCGAATCGGTCACGAGTTCATCGAGGTGTTCCGGGAAGCGGCGAAGGATCGTTCCGGACGGCGTGCGCGTTTCCTCGCCCAGGGCACGCTCTATCCCGACGTCATCGAATCGGGCCACGGTCACGCGGGCACGTCCGCCAACATCAAGCTGCACCACAACGTCGGCGGTCTGCCGGAGGACCTGGGCTTCGAGCTGATCGAGCCGTTGCGCGAGCCTGTTCAAGGACGAGGTGCGGCAGCTCGGCGAGGTCCTTGGCCTGCCGCCCCACATCGTCTGGCGCCATCCCTTCCCGGGACCCGGGCTGGCCGTTCGCGTGGTCGGAGAGGTCACCGAGGTGAGGCTGGACTCTGCTGCGCGACTGCGACGAGATCCTGCTCGAAGAGATCATCGCCAACAACCTCTACCGGATCGACGGATCAGGTCTTCGCGGTGCTGCTGCCGGTGCAGACGCGTCGGCGTCATGGGCGACGACCGTACCTACGAGACCGACGGTCGCGATCCGGGCGGTGGAGACGCAGGACTTCATGACCGCGGACTGGGCCCGCATTCCCTACGACGTACTCGCCACGATCAGCAACCGCATCATCAACGAGGTGCGAGGCGTCAATCGAGTCGTGTACGACATCTCCAGCAAGCCGCCCGCGACGATCGAGTGGGAATGAGACCGGTGAAGCGTTCCGTCGCACAACAACAGCAAGCAGGCCAGCACTCCGGCCGCTCCATCCCTCGCCAGGTCCAGTGCGCTGGCCCGGGCGGAGAAGGCGCTGGCCGCGGGACGCCCGGCGGAGGCGCACGCGATCTGCGAGGACCTTCTCAAGCGGCAGCGGACCGACCTGGCGGCGCAGGAGCTGATGGGTCGCGTGGCCCTGGAACAGGGTGACTTCGATGATGCGCTGCGGCGCCTCGAGAAGTGCGAGGCGGCGCGGCCGAAGGAGCCGCGCGTGCAGTTCTATCTCGGCCGAACCTTGCTCCAGCTGGGCCGGGCTCGCGAGGCGGTGGCCCGCTTCGATCGTGTGCTCCGAGAGAGTCCGGGCTCCGTTTCCGCGATCCACGCCAAGGCGCTGTCGCTCGAGCGTCTCGGAGAGGCGGAAGCGGCGCAGGCCCTGCTCGAGCCGCTGATCACCGCCGGCACCGAGCCCGCGTCGACCGCCAGCCTGTACGCGCGCTTGACGTCGCAGCACGGCCCCGCGGGCGCGGCCCTCGACTATCTGGGCGGCCAGCTCGATCGGACGGATCGAACGCCATCGGAACGGCAGGGGATGCTTTACACGCTGGCGAAGATCTGCGACGCGGCGGGCGAGTACGACCGCGCCTTCGCCGCCGCCCGCGAAGCCAATGAGATCGACCCTCCGCCCTTCGACCCGGCCGCGTTCCGGGAGCAGATCAGGCACCAGATGGAGGTCTTCTCCGCGGCGAGCCTCCCGCGGCTTTCGGTGTCCTCGGTGCGCAGCGACGTGCCCGTCTTCATCGCCGGGCTGCCGCGCTCGGGCACGACCCTGGTCGAACAGATTCTCGACGCCCACCCGCTGATGCACGGGGCGGGAGAACTCATCCACCTGCCGCAGCTGGTCGGTGCGCTGCAGATGGAGCTCAGCTCCTTCGAGCCCTATCCCATGTGTCTCGAAGATCTGACGCCGCAGCGCGCCACGGTGCTCGGGCGGGCCTACCGCTCGCACCTGCAATCCTTCTCGCCCCGCGCCCGCCGAATCATCGACAAGACGTTGGACAACGCGGAGCACCTGGGCCTGATCTCGCTCCTGCTTCCGGGGGCGCGGACCATCGTCTGCCAGCGGGATCCGTTGGACACCTGTATCTCGTGCTACCTGAACCCCATCGTGGCCCGCCGCTTCGGCTACGTCTGCCACCTTCGTCACCTGGGGCTCGCTTACCGGCAGATGGAACGGCTGCTCGAACACTGGCGTCAGGTCCTGCCGCTGTCCATGACCACGGTGGTCTACGAGCAGCTGGTCAACGATCCGGCGCCGGTGAGCCAGAGGCTCGTTCAGTTCTGCGGCCTGGACTGGGACGACCGCTGCCTGAAGTTCTACGCCTCGGGCCGCGCGGTGATGACCCTCAGCTTCGACCAGGTCAACCGGCCCGTCTACCGCGAGTCCGTCGGTCGCTGGAAACACTACGAGAAGCACCTGGGCCCGCTGATCGACGCGCTCGGGGAGAGCGCAGGAGCCTTCTGGAGCAGATCGCCCCGGAACGGGCCGCGGACCCAGCCTGAGTCGCCGTTGCTGCCTCAGTCCGGCGGCCCTTGCTGCCCTTGCCCGGCTGCTCATCGGCGGAAAGAGCGAGGCACGGGCAAGGGCAAGGCAAGGGCGGTAATTCTCTGACTCCACTCGCCGAACATGATCGCCCGCTCTCCGCGGTGAGGTGCCCTGAGTGGGAAGTGGCTTGACAGGCGGGATGACGTCCGCCGGGGGCCCATTCGGCTCAGCGGCTGCGGCGCGGATTGCGCCGAGCCGCCGCCGCGCGGGGCACCGGCGCGGGCTCGGGACGATCGATGTGACGGGGCTGACCGGTGGCGGCGCGGCTCATCTGCTCGACCGAGGGCCGATCATCGACGTCGTCCTCTTCCAACAGCCGTCCGAAGATCATCCGCCCCGCGCTGGTCTGCAGCGTGTTGGTGACGCTGATCGTCACCAGCCGTCCGACCCGCTCGGCACCGTTCTCCACGACGACCATCGTTCCGTCGGGCATGTAGCCGACGCCCTGATTCTGCGCCTCGCCGCGCTTCACCACCTCGACCTCCAGTCGCTCGCCCGGAATGGCGGAGCTCTTGAGGCCGTTGGCCAGGTCATTGAAGTTGAGCACGTCGACGCCGTGGATCTGGGCCACCTTGTTGAGGTTGTAATCGGTGGTCAGCACGCGCATGTTCTGGTCCGCGGCGAGCTGGATCAGCTTCCGGTCCACGGAACGCCCCGCGGGATCGGTGTCGTCGATCGAGATGTCCAGGTAGGGGTTCTCCTGGAGCTTGCCAAGCACGGTGAGTCCGCGTCGACCCCGCGCTCGCTTGAGCTTGTCTCCGGAATCCGCCAGCGCCTGCAGCTCGTCGATCACGAACTGGGGCACGACCAGGGACGCGTCCATGAAACCGGTCTGGCTCACGGTCTCGATCCGCCCATCGATCAGGACGGACGTGTCGACGGCCATCGGACGGATGCCGCGAATCTGCTTGGAGAACTCGACGTACGGAATGACCAGGCGAAAGTCGTCCTTGGTCGTGAGGACGACGGAGACCGCCAGGTAGCAGAGCACGATCGCGATGACGAATTTTCCCAGCCCCAAATAGAGCCGCCCCATCCCCTGGTTCAGGTCCCACGCCTCGGCCACCACGTCGATGAGGGCGCCGATGGCCAGCGCACCGATCAGGCCCACGCAGACGCCGAGGTAGACGCCGACGACTGACGACAGCCGCTTGTTCGGCGTCATCGCGTCGAGCAGCAGCACGATGATTCCCACCGCGGCTGATCCGATGAAGAGCCCGAGCACCGTGGTGAACTCGAACTCCTCCGGTCGGTTTGCCGTGCTGGCGATGGTGAGGAGCGTGACCGTCACGAGCAGGACGAGGAACAGCAGCCGCACCACCAGGAGCAGCAGCTTCTGCGATCGGACCTCCTGCTGGGTTCGCACCGACGGCGGCGGGGTGCTCGGTCCCCGTGGTTTGGCCTCGGGTGCGTTGGTCTGCGGCGGCGCGGTGCCGCCCGGAAGGGTCTCGTCCATGTCCAACGAAGTGTACCACGCTCGCCGCAACCGCTCGCCGGAGCGACGAGCGCCACGCACCCGCGCGGCACGCCGAACGCGCGAGCGTTCGATCGAGACGAATGCGGATTCTCTCGATGCATCGAGGCTCGAGCGAAGCCGGTCGGTCGGTTCGCTTCATGAGGAATCCGAGCTAAGATCCACGGCACGGCGGCAGGGGAGACGGCCGGGCCCATTGGTCGGAGGGCCCGCGAACCTGGTCAGGGCTTGACCGCAGCAGCCATAAGCGGCGTCGTCCGAGCCATTGGTGTCCTGGCCGTCTTCCCTTCCGCCCGGATTCAGCAGGATCGCTCGTGAGCTACACCGTCCTTGCCCGTCGTTATCGATCTCGGAACTTCGACGAGATCGTCGGACAGGAGCCGATCGCCCGCACTCTGCAGAACGCCATCGCGGGCGACCGCACCGCGCACGCCTATCTGTTCTGCGGGACGCGCGGTGTGGGCAAGACGTCGATGGCCCGCATCTTCGCCAAGGCCCTGAACGTCGCTCCTGAACTCGAGCAGGCCGAGCAGATCGGCGACGCCATCCTGCGCGGCGACGATCTGGACGTGATCGAGATCGACGGCGCCTCCAACCGCGGCGTCGAGGAAGCCCGGGAGCTGATCGCCGGCGCAGGGCTCTCGCCGACCCGCTGCCGATACAAGATCTACATCATCGACGAAGTGCACATGCTGACGCGGGAGGCGTTCAACGCCTTGCTCAAGACGATGGAGGAGCCGCCCGCCCACGTGAAGTTCATCCTGTGCACGACCGAGCCGCACAAGGTGCCCGCGACGATTCAGAGCCGCTGCCAGCGGTTCGACTTTCGACCGCTCGCCTCCGTCCGAATCGCCGAGCACCTGCGCCACCTGCTCGAACAGGAAGGCATCGAGGCCGACGAGGAGGTGGTGAGCGAGGTGGCCCGGCTCGGCAACGGATCAATGCGCGATGCGCTGAGTCTGCTCGATCGATTGCTCGCCTCCGGTGAGCCGC
Source organism: uncultured Planctomycetota bacterium (assembly GCA_963697235.1). GTDB lineage: Bacteria > Planctomycetota > Phycisphaerae > Phycisphaerales > SM1A02 > CAVONJ01. Next base: position 56,261 of record CAVONJ010000006.1, on the reverse strand, counting down.
GGCTCACCATCGAGCTGTTGGAGCAGATGATCGGCGTCCCCGACCACACCCTCGTCTCCACACTGGTCGATGCCGTCGCCGAGGGCGACGCGGCTGCTGCGTTGGAGCGAGCGGATCAGCTGCTGGCCTCGGGGATCACCGTCGAGCAGGCGCTCGAGCTGCTCACCGAGCACCTGCGGCGCTTGATGATCATGGCAGTTTGCGGTGCGGAGACGGACCTGCTGGAAATTTCGGCCGAAGGGCGGCACGCCGCGCAGACCCAGGCCGCGCAGTTCGATGCGCCGGGACTCGTGCACATGATCGCGCTGTGCGACGCGGTGGCCCGCAGCGCTCGCGGCTCGTCGACCGGCCGCGCGCTGTTCGATGCGGCCATCGTCCGACTCTGCCTGAGCCACCACCTGGCCGACATCGCCGCGCTGCTCGACGGCGCGGAGTCCCGACCGCCGGTGGCGCCGGCGTCCGACGGCGACCGCTCCGTGCCGGCGGCCGGAAAAAAAAAAGCAGTCGAGCGTCCGCTGAATCCACCGCGACCTGAAACCGCGCCGCTCCGCGCGGCCGTGCCCGCGGCGGAGCGTCTGTCCGAGGTCAAGCCCGCCGCGGCGCTCGCGGACACGGAGCTCTGGCCGACGGTGCAGCGATTCGCCGCTCGGTCCAAGAGCGATCAGGCGAGGATCGAGCACCTGCACTTCGACGGGCTCGAAGGGCGCACCGTCAAGCTGTCGGTGATCGAAACCGGCGCGCCGATGGCCCGCTTCCTCGCCACCCAGGGCGAACAGATCGCGGAGCTCATCCGACGGGCGACGGACCGGCAGGTGCGCGTTGAGATCGACGCCGCGGCGGCCCGCTCAGGAGCCCGGCCCGAGCTTCCCGAGGGATCGCTTGACGAGGCCGCCTCGATCCCGGTCGTCGCGGAGGCCATGGAGCTGTTCGACGCCACGATCATCGACGTGAAGGATGCCCCCGAAACCGAGGAGCCGCGCCATGTTTGACTTGAAGGGGCTGGCCGGCATGGCCGGCCTGATGAAGGACCTCCCACGTCTGAAGGCCCGGATGGAGGAGATGAAGCGTCGCCTGGCTGACTTGAGCTGTGAGGCGGAGACCGGTGGCGGCGCGGTCCGCGTGACCGTGAACGGTCAGCTGCAGGTCGTTTCGCTCCAGGTCGATCAGGTTCTGCTCGCCGGGCTCGTCGATCCGGGCAACGCCGACGACCGGGCGATGGCCGAAGACCTGGTCGCCGGCGCCGTCAACTCCGCCATTGAGAAGGCTCGCCAGATGGCGGAGCAGGAGTTCGCGTCGGTGGCGCGGGAGCTGGGGCTTCCGCTTCCTCCGGGCGTTCTGGGCGGGCTGCTGACGCCGTGACCCACATCCACGTCAACTCAGGGAACTACCATTGCCCATGACAGGCGACACTGGTCGAGGTTCGCCGCACGAACCCATCGAGCGGTTGATCGAGGAGTTCACCCGGCTGCCGGGAATCGGTCGGCGCAGCGCCGAGCGGATCGCATTTCACCTGCTCAAGTCCAAGCCGGACGAAGCGCACCGCTTGAGCCAGGCCATCCTCGACATCAAGCAGAAGATCCGCCACTGCCGGATCTGCTCGAACCTGACCTCGCAGGATCCCTGCGGAATCTGCGCAGATGCGGCGCGCGACGCCGCCACGATCCTGGTGGTTGAGCAACCCAAGGACCTGATCAGCCTCGAGCAGACCGGTACGTACCGCGGTGTCTACCACGTGCTCACGGGTCGGATCGATCCGCTCGGGGGAGTCGAGCCTGAGGATCTCACCATCGCGGACCTGCTGCGGCGGATCGATGATCCCTCTTCCAATTGCCGGGGGATCGCGGTGCGCGAGGTCATTCTGGGCCTGAACCCCGATCTGGAGGGTGACAGTACCGCGCTCTATCTCTCCGAGCAGTTGCGCTCCCGTGGCGTGCGGGTCACTCGTCTGGCGAGAGGCTTGCCGGCGGGCTCGCAGCTCGAGTACGTCTCCAAGGCGGTCCTCATGGATGCGATCCAAGGTCGGCAGTCGATGGACGAGCCAACGCCCTGAACAGGTCATCGTGCCCACCTGTTGATCGATCCGAGATTGTGCTCCATTCGTCGGAGGCGTCAGTCCGATACGATGATTCGGCTGCGCCGTGCCCACGTTCGTTCCGCGGCGGATGTCCAACCATGATGCGATTCGACACCAGCCAACAGATGCGTCTCGGCCAGCACATGAAGCTGGCGCCGCGGATGATCCAGTCCATGGAGATTCTGCAGATGCCGATGCTCGCTCTGCAGGAGCGCATCGAGCAGGAGCTGGAATCGAACGTCGCGCTGGAACAGGTGGAGCCGGGGGCCGAGACGGAGACCGAGGACGGTCCGCAGGTCGAGCCGCGCGACGGCGAGGAGACCGCCGGAGAGCGGGAGCTGGTCGTCGGGGAACAGAACAGCTCGGACGACTTCGAGCGTCTGAGCGACATGGAAGCGGCCTACGGCGAGGTCTACGACAACGAGTATTCCTCGCGCCGGCAGTCGAGCCGGCTTGCCGGTGAGCGGGATCGGAAGATGGACGCCATGGCGAACGTGGCGGCCCGGGGGGAGGGCCTGACCGAGCAGCTCCTCAACCAGTGGACCTTCGCGGAGGTCGAACCCGACATCGCCGCGGTGGGGGAGCGGATCATCGCGTACGTCGACAACGACGGCCTCCTCGGGGCGGATCTCGAGACGATTCTCGATCAGAACCGGAACATCCCTGGCGTCGAGCTGACGATGCCCTTCTTGGAGCGGGCGCTGCGCGAGGTGCAGTTCTGGCTGGATCCGCCCGGTATCGCGGCCCGCGACATCAAGGAGTGCCTGCTCCTGCAGATCGACATGCTGGCGTCCGAGCCGGGCGCCGAAGACTGGAGTGTCGTCCGCACGATCATCGAGCACCACTTCGACGACCTGCTTCAGAACCGCGTGCCCAAGATCGCTCAGAAGACCGGGCTGTCGGTCGACGACGTGCAGCAGGCGATGGACCAGATGCGGCTCCTCAAGCTTCGCCCGGGGCGGGAGCTGGTGGACGAGGACGTGCCGCCGATCATCCCGGACGTCATCGTCGAGTATGACGATCAGCTCGATGCGTACGTCGCGAGTCTGAGCACGAACATGTTTCCGTCCCTGCGCATCTCGCGGCGGTACCAGGAGATGGCGAAGGACCGGGCGCAGGAAAAGGCCGCACGGGAGTTCGCCGGAAACTCCGTGCGCAATGCCATGTGGCTGATCGACTCCATCGGACAGCGAAACAACACGTTGATGCGCGTCGTCAACGTGGTCCTCGCGCGGCAGCGGGACTTCTTCGATCACGGCCCCCAGCATCTCAAGCCCCTGCCGATGATCGACGTGGCCGACCAGCTGGGCATCCACGTGGGCACGGTGAGCCGCGCGGTGGCCGACAAGTGGCTGCAGACGCCGCAGGGTCTGGTGCCGCTGCGTCGGTTCTTCTCCGGCGGACGCGAAACGGATTCCGGGCGGGACATGAGCTGGGAGGCGGTCAAGGCGACGCTCAAGGAGATCATCGAGAACGAGGACAAGTCCCACCCGCTGAGCGACGAGGCGCTCGCTGCGGAGCTGAAGAAACAGGGGATCGAGATCGCTCGCCGCACCGTGGTGAAGTACCGGCAGCAGATGGACATTCCGCCCGCGCGACGGCGGAAGGTCTTCGGTGAGCACGCGGTCGAGCGACCGGGCGTGTGAAGGACACGAGACGGGCGCTGAGCCCGGATTCGTTCATGAGCCTACTGCTGCGAACGTCCGTGCGGCTGCCGTTCCACGAACTCGACCTCCAGCACCGCAAAGCCGTCGATCTCGAAGTGCTCGACGCGAATCTCGATGCGCTGCCGTTCGACCGTGACCTCGAAGTCGTAGCGGTGCTCGCGCGGCGGATGCCACGACCAGTCGTCGATGACCAGCTCGTCGTCCATCCAGAGACGGATGCCGTCGTCGGAGCGGGTGCGCACTTCCCAGAATCCGCGGGGGAAGTCGAGCGTCGTCGTGGCGATCGTGCCGAATCGGTCGACGGGTATGTCCGCCTGGGTGATGGCTTCCGAGAGCTCGATCTGGCTCGGTCCCCCCGAGCCGTACTCCAGACAGCAAGTGCGGCGAGCGCGCGGACAGCGCGGACTCGGCCGCGCGGCGCCAAGCCGCCTCGTCGTCTCGCGGATCTTCGGACCAGGGGAAGACGTGGATCGTCCAGAGGGTGTTGATCAATGTTCCGGTGATCTGGGAGCGGAAGGAGCCCGCGGTGACCGAGCAGCGGTACGGATAGACGCCCGGAGACGCCGGCCCCCGGATCGTCACCAGCTGCCGACCGGAGTCCGGAGGTCCGACGTCGACGGAGATTGCCGCATCTTCCGGAACCGGACGCGCCGCGTCGATCGGCTCGCGTCCGCGGAACTCGTACGTCGCTCCCGGCCCGGATGAACCGGGGCCAAGCCATCGAATCATCGGCGCGCGGTGATCCCAGGGACCCCACTCGGTGAGGACGATGTGCTCCCGTCCTCGCACGTGCGATCGCGCTCCGACCGGCCGCGAGACGCCCGGCAGCGCTCGTGGTTCCCTGTCCGCGTCCGGCGCTTCCGGCTCTTCGTCCGCCGCCTCGAGGACCACCAGGCCCGCCTGACTTCGCTGGTCGGCGTCCACGTCCCGCTCGACGGCGAGAAAGGAGTTGCCCTGCAGCATCGTGCGATGGTCCTCGCGAAGCTCGATGGCGAGACACTCTTCGCGAAAGCGGTTCCTTGCGATCAGGTTGTTCTCGGAGTCGTCACCGTTGGCCTTCGTCCAGGGCAGCGCCGAGAGGCCGTTATCCTGATCCCACCACAAGCGGACGCCGCACGCGTTGCGGGCAAAGTCGTTGTCCAGAATCCGGTTGTCCCGGCCGTGCTCGATGTTGATCCCCCCGCGCTCGGCTCCGTATCCCATCGCGCCGTTGTCTTCGAAGGTGTTGCCCTGAATGAGCGTCTCGCTCGAGTACCCGCCCCAGATCCCGCAGATCGCGTTGCCGACGAATCGGTTGTCGAGAATGCGGTTGCCGAAGCTGAACGTGAGCTCCAGGCCGTGCGCTGCCGCGTACGAGAAGTCGTTCTTCGCGAAGAGGTTGTCGTTGTTGCCACGGCGTTGGTACCACGCCGCGTCGTGTTGCGAACCGGCCTGGCCCAGCGCATTGCGCGCCCGCGAAGGCGAACAGACCGTCACCTCCGTGCGTCGCGGAGTTCTCCGCCACGACGTTGTCCGTGCACTGCTCGAAGAGGAGGATTCCTGCCGAATCCTGGCCTCGGTTGTACACGCCATGGCTGTATCCCCGGATGCAGAAGTCGAAGGCGTTGCGACAAATGGTGTTGCCGCTGCTGCGCCAGAGGGCCAGGCCCCAGCCGGAGAGGAACGAGCAGTCGTTGTCGTAGATGGAAGACCCGGTGACGCGATCGAGGACGATCCCATTCTGGCCATCGCGCACCCGCACCCGGCGCACGGTGACCTGGTCGCTCTGCCTGATGGCGAGGGCAGCGCCGTAGCGCTGCAGCCATTGCTGTTCGTCGTTCTCGTGCGGCCAGAGCCAGTCCGCCTGGTCCTCTGCTCTCGTGGTTGAACGCAGGCGCTGGCGGAAGTTGTCCGAGAGATCAGCGTCTTCGACGGTCAGCCCGTCCGCCCCCTTCGCGTTCACGCCGATCCGAAAGCCAGAGACAGCGAGATTGCGCACGGCGTTGGAGCGGCCGTCGATGGTGACCCCGATGCCTTCGTACCGATCGGGCGCGACGTCCAGCTCCGCCCCGCGCAGGCGGCCGCCACCGAAATCGACCTCGATGCCTTCGCCGTGGATCTGCACCACCCCGTTGCCGTCGCGGTCGGGGATGGGGAATGCAGCCAATCGGACCGTGCAGCTCTGCGTGATCTGAACGTTGTCGCGATCGACGAAGACGACGGGCAGCGGAGCGGGCGACGCCGCGACCAGCAGTAGGCAGAGCAGCAGGCAGGAGACGGCGCGAACCGTCACACTTCCATCACTTCGGCAACCTTCTTCTCGATCAAGCCTTCGATCATCTCGATGTGCTTCTTGGTGAGCTTCTCCACCTGATCCTTGGCATCATGGCCCTGATCTTCGGAGACCTGCGTGTCCTTGTCCTTGACGAGCTGATCGATGAGCTTCATCGCATCCCGCCGCTCGTTGCGAAGGGCGACCTTGGCGTCTTCCGCCATCTTCTTGACTTGCCCGACCAGCTGCTTGCGGCGCTCGGCGGAGGGAGGCGGCACGGCGATCCGGATCGTCTGGCCGTCGACTTGGGGATTGAACCCGAGGTCGCTGCTCTCCAGCACCTTCACGATCTCGTGCTTGACGGACGGATCGAACGGTTTCACCAGCAGCTGCGTGGGCTCGGGAACGCTGACCGCGGCCAGCTCCCGGAGGTCGGTCGGGTTGCCGTAGTAGCTGATCTTCAGGTAGTCGATCAGGGCGGTGGTCGCCCGTCCCGTGCGAATCCCTCGCAGCTCCTTCTCGAGGTACTCCTCGGACCTGTCCATCTTCTGACGGCACGACGTGACAATGGCATCCAGATTCATCGTTCGCTCCAACTGATCGCCGCTCCGGCGCCTCGGCGGAGCGAATGATAGCAATTGGACGTGAGCAGGACGGGGGGGTCGCGCCCGTCGGAGGCCGTGCCACCGTCAGCCGGGCAGTCAGTCGACGGTCACGAGCGTCCCGATCCGATCGCCCAGGACGACGCGCCGGATGTTGCCCGGGGTCTTGAAGTCGAAGACGATGACCGGAAGCTGATGCTCCATGCACATCGTGAGGGCGGTGAGATCCATCACGCCCAGCTGCCTGGCGAGCGCCTCGTTGAAGGTGAGCTGATCGAATCGCGTCGCCGTGGGGTCGTGGTTGGGGTCGGACGTGTACACCCCATCGACCTTGGTGGCCTTGAGCAGCACGTCGGCGTTGAGCTCGGCCCCTCGCAGGGCGGCGCAGGTGTCGGTCGTGAAATAGGGGTTGCCGGTTCCGGCCACGAGCACGAGCACACGTCCCTTCTCCAGATGACGCAGCGCTCGGCCACGGATGAAGGGCTCGGCCACGGCCGGGATGTCGATGGCCGACATCAGTCGGGCCGGCTGCCCCAGATTCTCCAGCGACTCCTTGAGCGCGAGCCCGTTGATCACGGTGGCCAGCATGCCCATGTAGTCCGCAGTCGACTGGTTGATCCTGCTCGTCGAGGCCAGCGCTGCTCCCCGCATGAGATTGCCGCCGCCGACGACCACCGCCAGCTCGCAGCCGCTGGACGACGCCTGTACGATCTGCTGCGCGATCGTGTCCAATTCCTCGGCTTCGATTCCGAACTGCCGTGGCCGGGCGAAACTCTCGCCGCTGATCTTGAGGATCACGCGGCGAAATCGTGGCGCGGTGGAGTCGGGCATGGTGGTCTTCGGCCGTTCGTGTTCGGCGGGTCGTCTTCGCTGGCTCGCCGGTGGAGCGTCTCGAATTGGACCGGCTCCGGCCAGAGCGGTCAAGCGGTCCTCGCCGGATGGGGGGAGATTTCGAGGGTTTCTCCCACAGGGGTCGTCTCTCCGTCCGGAACCAAGCCTCGCCCCGGTCGTATGCTTCAAGAGATGGTGAGTGAGCAGCGGTCACAACCAGGGTCGCGGGAACCGCTCCGGGCAGAAGTCGAGCAGCTTCAGCAGGTCATTCGCGAGATGGAGTCGCAGCGCGAGCAGCAGACGCGCCAGCGCCGTCGCCAGCTGCTCCTGCTGGGCGTGGCGCTCTCGCTGTGCGCCGACATCATCCTCATGCTGCTGCTCACCATCATTCACCGGCCCGCCCGGGGAGGAACGCGACCTCAGCCCGTGAGCTATGAGTTCGCCATCGTTCAGGAGGAGGAGCTCTCGGAGCTGCAGGATCTGGAGTTTGCGGATCTCGTGCCCGAGTCGGTCGAAGCGGTCGAGGATCTGCTCCTCGAGAGCGAGCCGGCGCTGGACGCGACCACGCCGGCCCCGGAACTCGAGATGACCAGCAGCAGCGGCGCGTTGCCGTCGCTGGGCGGCGCGGGAGGAGGCGACGGGGGAATCCAGGGGCTGGAAGGCGGCGCGGCCGGCACGAGCTTCTTCGGCATCGCCTCCCAGGGCACGCGGTTCGCCTATGTCGTCGACATCTCCGGTTCGATGCGACAGGGGCGGAAACTCCCGACGGCGATGCGGGAGCTGGGGCGATCGATCAGCGCGCTGCCCGACTTCGCGCATTTCTACGTCGTCCTCTTCCGTTCTGAGCCGGAGGTGCCGCCAATGCAGCGGGGGTGGAGCCGCGCTCGCCCGGGGGCGATTCGCACGCTGATCCGCTGGCTGGAGCAGGTCACGCCCGAAGGTGGAACACGGCCGGAGACGGCCCTGGCCATGGTGTTCAATCTGGATGTTCGACCCGATGTCGTATTCTTCCTGACCGATGGGGAGATCCCCGCGGAATCCGCGGACATCGTGGCCGCCCTCAACAGTCGTAGTCGGCCAGTCGTTGTCAATACCATCGCCTTCGGCGATGAGAGCAGCCAGGAGTTGCTCAAGAGAATCGCCAAGGAGAGCGGCGGGGCGTATCGGTTCGTCCCCTCGGAGTAGAGGTCTTGCCTGTTCGTTCCCTGATCAACATCCTCATCGTCCTCATCATCCTCGTCATCCTCATCATGGCCCTTCCGTCGGCTGGACTGGCCGACGTCGCCCGGGCCGACTCGATCGAGCGCCGGGGCACGGAGCCGTTGCTCGAAGGGGAGATCGTGTCGCTCGACGACTCGGGAGTGACGCTGCGGAGCGACTTGGGCGCGGTGCACGAGGTGCCCTGGGATCGAGTGGCGCGGTCGAAGGGCGCGAGGACGACCCGCGTCTGCCGCAGTTGCTGCGAACGGCCGTCGATCTGTGGCGAGCGCGAAGCCGGCTGGAGCGGCACGACGCGGCGCTCGCCGAGCCGCTGTTCGAGCGATTGTGGGCGAGCTACCAGCAGCGCACGCACGAGACGGCGCTGGTGGTCGCGGAGGGATTGCTCCGCTGCCGGCTGGCCCGCGGTGAAGTGATCGGCTCGGTCATTCCGGCGCTCGAGGTCGCCCGGCTGCGGCGAGCGGGGGTGACCACCAGTAGCTATTCGATGCTCGCGCCGACGCTGGATCCCGACTTCCTCCTGTGCACTCGCGTTCCCCCCGCATGGGGACCAGCTCGCGGGCTCGACAAGCTCGACAGCGACCTCGAGTCGTACGACGCGCGGGGGGACGAGGTGATCGAGGCGTTTCGACGGTGTTATCTTTCGTCGCTGCGCCGTGCTCGGGGGAAGTCGGCCGAGGCCGCGGCGCCCGACGATGTCGACGACGGCGGGGTCGCCTTCCTCGTCGCGGTCATCCAGTGCGGCGACGAGGACGCGTCACGGCGTCAATCGGCCCGGCGGGCGCTGACGAACTCGATGAGCCAGCTCCCGGAGTGGGCACGAGCGTGGGCCCGCTATGCGGTGGGGATCTCTCTGCTCTCGGAGTCGGGCGTCGGCCGACAGGAGGAAGGTCTTCTTCAACTCGCTTACTTGCCGGCGACCTTCGGCAGGACCGCAGCCCCATCTCGCGGCGCTGGCGCTGCACCGCATGATCCAGGCGCTGCTGGCTTTGCACGAGGAAGCTGGCGCCGCCTCGCTTCGCCAGGATCTCGCCGACCGCTTCGCCCGCTTCCTGCCCGACGAGCTCGATTCATCCGCGTCATACGACTCGACCCGGACCCAAGCCTTGAACAAGGATCGTCCATGAACTTCCTTCGCTTGCTGGATCTCGTGGCCACCGTCGACGCCGAGGCCGGTGCCTCCTGGTTCGAGACGATCCAGCGCGGCGGCGTCATCGGCTACATCATCGTCGGCCTCAGCGTTGTCGCGTTCGCACTGATCGTCATGCACCTCGTGCAGTTGCGTCGAAGCGCCTCATTCCGCCCGCTCAGCTCGAGGAGCTCGATCAGCTGCTCGCGCGGGGCGACGTCGCGGGCGGCCTGGAGTACTGCACTCGATCCCGAGCACGACTCCTATCTCACCCGCATCATGGCCGCTGGTCTCGCTCGGTATCCAGAAGTCCGCGTTCGGCGCGTTCGAGTTCAAGAACGCGATCGAGGAAGCCGGCGAGGAGCAGACCGCCCGCCTCTACCGCTCGACCGATGCGCTCGGCGTGATCGGATCGATCGCGCCGCTGCTTGGCTTGCTCGGCACGGTGCTCGGCATGATCGGCGCCTTCGATTCACTCTCCCGCTCGGCCGGCTCGAATCACGAAGAGATGGCCGCGAACATCAGTCTGGCCCTCGTGACCACGCTGATGGGCCTGATCCTGGCCATTCCCTGCATCGCGCTCTTCACGTTCTTCCGCAATCGCATCGACGCGTTTGCCGCTGAGGCGGCGATGGAGATCGAGCGTCTGACGCTGCATCTGGAGTCGGTGCAGGGCAGCGTGCGGCCTCCCGCCGTGGGGCCGCTGCCGCGTCCAGCGCGCGCAGGACAGGCGGCTCCATGAGCCGCAATCGCCGTCAGGTCACGCGAATGATCGCGCTCGAGATCACGCCGATGATCGACGTGGTCTTTCTGCTCATCATCTTCTTCATGACCACCGCGCAGTTCGTCGCGCAGACCCGGGCCTACCTCGATCTTCCACTCGAGGCTGGGGAGCAGGAAGAGGAGGCGGCGGAAGCGGGGCTGGTCATCAACCTGACCGTGGACGGCGATATCATCGTGGCCTCCCAGACGGTCACGGTGGATGAGCTGAGCGATCTCGTGAACGAGGAGACCGCCCGCCAGCAGTCGAAGGGCAGCGAGGTGACCAGGCTGTTGATTCGCGCCGATCGGCGGGCAGACTCCACGCAACTCAACGAGGTCGTGTCCCGACTGCAGACGCTGGGCGTCGGCGTCGCCCGCGTCGCCACCGAGGTGCCGCGCTGATGTCGGTCAAGTGGCGAAAACGGCGGAGTGGATTCACGCGGATCACGCTCGACCTGGCCGCCATGATCGACGTCACCTTTCTACTGCTGATCTACTTCATGGTGACCCGCATCATCGCTCCGCCCGAGGACAAGCTCAGTCCGACCCTGCAGACGCAGCGCGAGCAGCGTGCGGGAGCGGCGAGCGACTTCCAGCCCCAGGTGATCGAGGTGCTGCCTGAGGAAAGCGGCCCCGTCTATCGCCTTGGCAGCCGCACGTTGATCGACCGCGCGGCGCTGCAAGCGGCCCTGGAACCCCTGCCGAAGTCCGAAGGGGTGTTCATCAACGTGCATGACCAGGTTCCAGTGGGTTTCGCGGTCGCTGCGATCCAGGTCGCGCGCGACGCGGGATTCGATCAGGTGACGTATGTTCCGGCGCGGTAGTGCCCTCTTCAGTTCGAGAGTTTCTCGCTGGTGGACCGGAAACGGCACGAGCGGTTTCCTCTTCGACGCGCGCGGCTCCGCCGGGCGCAGGCTCGGGGGACTACGGGCCGGGTTCATCGTCGCCGCGCTGCTGCTCTGTGGGACCGGACTCGCTCCGGCGGACGAGGTTGCCGACTATCTCGAAGAGCACGGGCTCAGACAGCTGCTGTCGCTGCATCTGGAGAACCAGTTGGAGGCGGCCGGTCCGGAGGAGCGCGAACAGCTCATCATCCGGCTGGCCGGCCTGTACGCGGCGCTGCTGGAGCAGGTTGATGATCCCGTGCGGCGGAGGGACATCGAACAGCGGAGTCGGCAGCTGCTCACGGTGGCTCCCGAGAGCAGCGTGGCCGGGCTGCGTCTGGCGCTGCTGCGCGCGACCTACCGCGCGGCGGAGCGAACCGCGGAGAATCACCGGCTCCGGCTGAGCACGCCCGAAGAATTGAGCGCCGCCAAGCGCGCCTTGACCGACATCCTGCCCGACCTCCACCAGCTCGATCAGCAGATCCAAGAGGACATCGAGGTGCTGGACCGTCGGCTTTCGCGATCGAGCGGAAGCGAGGCGGTGGCGCTGGCGGAGGATGTTGATCGTCTCAAGGGCCTCGCGGCCCAGTGCGCCTTCCTTCGGGCGTGGGCCCTCTACTACCAATCGTGGCTCCACGAACGACCCGACAATGCGAAGATCGCCCAGCAGCTGTTTGCCGAGCTGCTCGATCCGGAGCAGCCGTTCGTCAACCCCGAGGATGTTTCGGTCGATCTGCGCGGCTTGGAGGCCGTCGCCCGGTCGATTCTCGGCCTGGCGCTCTGCAAGAGCATGACCGCGTCCACTCCGACCGCCATCGCGTGGGTGGAGCTGCTGGAGAATGAGCGCACCTTCGAGCCGCTACGGGCGCAGGCGCCGATCTGGAAGATCGTGATCTACCTCGAGAACGACGACCCTCGCTCGGCCCTGAGCGTCCTCGAGGCGTACCGACGGAGTGGCGATACCATCCCGCTTCAATGGCTGCGATTGATCGCCGTGCAGTCTCTGGAACTGGCTCGCGATGACTCCCAGGCGCGGCCGCTGGTGGATCTGGCGGTGACCGAGCTCGCCTCCCGAAGCGAGCTGCAGCAGATCCTGGATCTCGCCGCGCGATACGGCCCGGAAGCGCTGGGCGATTCGGGCTTCGCCCTGCAGTACGTCAATGGCGTCCTCGCCTACCACGAGGCGCAGCGTCAACACGAGGGCGATCAGCCGACGACCGATCCGAAGATCAGGGCGATGTACGCCCAGGCGCTCGAGCTGCTGCAACGATCGCTGCTGGAGCCCGACGCCACCGCCTATCCAGAGGCATCGGCCGCGAGCCGGCGCCTCATCGCGTGGTGTCTGTACTTCCGAAGCGATCTGCTCGAGGCTCGCCGCGCATTCGAACAGGCGGCCGCGAGCCTGGTCTCGGACGAAGCCGCCGATGCGCTGTGGATGGCCATCGTCTGCCTCGATCGACTCAACCGCGCCGGTGGCAGTGAGTCGCTCCGTCTCGAGCAGCGCGAACTGACCCAGCGGTTCCTGGAGGAGTACCCCGCCAGCGTCCACGCGCCGAAGCTCATCCTGCGGCAGGCGATCGCGTCCGAGCAGGCGACCGAGGAGCAGATCGATCTGCTCCTGGCGATTCCTCCGAACAGCGAGGTCCACCGCGAGGGCCGACTCCGCGCCGCGGACATGCTCTATCAGCTCTTTCGCGATGGCCAGGGTGAAGACCGGATCGGTTTCGGCAACCGCTACCTTGCCGTCGCCGCTCCGATGGTGCTCGAAGACGCTGCGACGATTGCCGCTGCTTCCGAGCTGGATCGGCAGCGGCTCTTGATCCGGTGTCGGCGCCTGCTGGAGGTAGCGCTGGCTTCCGGGATCGAGCGCCACGTGGTCACGCAGCAGATCCTCGTTCTGCTGGACGGCCTCCAGCGCGACGGCGCGGTCGATCTGACACCGTACCGCGACGAACTCGACGAGCGCGAAGTGCGATTGCTGCTGCTGACGGGTGAGCCGGAGGCGGCGGCCAGCATCGCCGACCGGCTCTGGGATCGCGACCGTTCTTCGGTCTGGGCCCGGCTCGCCTCGAAGAGGATGTTCGCCTTCGCCCATGACCTCTGGCAGGCGAGCCAGCCGGACAGCAGCGCCGAAGCACAGGGACTGGAGTACGTCGTGCGCTACGGTGAGCGCATGCTCACCGAGTTCGAGGGCCGCGATGCGGCCGCGCGTGGAAACGAGGTCGTGGGGTACTACGCCGCGGTGGCGGAGGCGAGCCAGCGCCTGTGGGAACGCAGTGGAGACGCGGAGCGGGGGGCGCGGGCGCTGGCCCTGTACGCCGACACGCTGCTGCCCGCTCGACCCGACAACGCGCGCTTCCTGCGATCGACCGCCGTGCTTGCCGAGCGCTTCGGAGATCCCCGCCAGGCCCTCGACGCCTGGCGCCGCCTCGTCGCGGGCAGCGAGACCGGAAGCGACGCCTGGTACGAGGCGAAGTTCAAGCTGATCTCGATTCTCGCGGGCATCGACGCCGAACGAGCCCGCGCGGTCATGGACCAGTACCGGCAGCTCAATCCCGACTACGGTCCGGAACCGTGGGGACCGCGCATGAAGGCCTTGGACCGGCAGATCGACGCGCTTTCGAGCGGTCGCGGTGACAGCAGACGGGAGACGACGCCGTGACCCTGCCGCCGGTCGAGCGCTTCCTGGGGGTCAAGGAGTCGGCAGCGCCGGAGCAGCTCCTGGGTCTCACATCCAGCCACTGGACTGCGGCTCAGGTGGACGCGGCCCTCGCCCACCGGCTGGCCATGATCGACGACCACCCGGACGCCCGCAGCTTCGAGGCTCGCGTCGCGCGTCAGCACCTGCTGGCGGCGGCCGAGGCCCTCAAGGCGGGCTCGACGCCCGCGCCGCGCATCCCGTTGCCAGCGCGGCCGAAGGATCTGGACGCGCCCAAGGGACTGACGTCACCGACCCCACCGATTCCGCCGACGCCGTCGGCCCCGCCCGTTCCGCCTCGGGCGGACGCGCCGGTACGGCCGCCGCTCGCGCCGCCGGCGGGGGCGCGGCGACCGGCGCGGCCCGCCATTCGTTTGACATCCTTCGATCAGCAGGTGCTCGCCGTGCTCGTCAGCAGCCGGGGATGGAACGCCCAGGCGCGATCTCGACTGGTTGCGCTGGCGTCCGCGTACGGGATCACGGTGCAGGGGCTGCTCAAAGTGGTGACGGGGCTCAGCGAATACGCCAAGTCGGGCGGACCGCGGCTGGGGGTGACCGACATCACCGCGGGACGGGATCGCATGGCAGAGCCGCCGGCGAAGATGTCTTCGGATGCGGGCCCCCGCACCGCGCTCCTCGAGCAGCTCGGCCGACAGTTCGATGCGGAGCGTCCGGGCGCGCGATTGCGCTTGTCGGCGATCTTCGCCGCCATCACCGTGCTCGCCGGCATCCTCCTGCTCGCGATGCTCCTCCCGACGGCCAAGCGCACGGAGTTGGCCGGCGAGCGCTCGCCGACAGCGAGAGCGGAGTCGCCGGCTGACTCATCCACGACGGCGCCGCCCGTCCCGCCGGCGGGACAGGAAGCGGTCGGCGAAGCCGTGCCGCCGCTGCGCTTCCAGCGGTTTCCCACGTTCCAGGGCAACGCGCTTCCGATCGAGGCGACTGAGGCGGCGGACCGATGTCTCCAGCTTCCCGAGCAGCTCGACCGCCTATCGCGGAAGCTGACCGTTTCTGCCGAAGCGTCCCTCGCCGATTACCGCGGCTGGGAAGATTCGGTGCGCACGATCGGCGCGGGCTGGGTGCTCGTCGAGCCCAGCACCGGCGAAGCAATCCAGAAGGCGATCTTCGACGTCCTGTACGTTGCGGCGGACGCGCCCCCTGTGATGGATCGGCTCCTCGAAGGCCTCATCGCGCCGTTGGGCAATTCAGGTCGGCCGCTCGACCTCTGGCGCGGCGCGTGGAAGGCGGGAACGCTCGGGGCCATCGTCGCCAATCCGAGCCTGCCACCGCTGGTGGTCGAGCGGGCGAGATCCCAGCTGGAGATCATGCTGCCGGGGCTGAACCGCTACTCATTTCGCGGCGCGGCCGGCGCGTGGCTGTCGGGGGAGATTCCGCATCTGATTCGTACGACGACGTTCGACGAAGAGACGTTCGACCAGTGGGAACTGTGGTTCGCTGCCGAGCGGGAGCTGGGCGGCGGCGCTCGATTCGATGCGGTGTTGATGGAGGTGGCGCGGCAGCTCCTCGCCACCGGTCCGGATCTGTCGCGGGCCGGCCCAAGCCTCGACCTGCTCGGGCGGATTCTGCAGACCATCGACATGACCAACAGCGAGGTGGCTCGGCAGCGAATGATCGCTCTCTTCAACGATCCGCTGATCACCTCGAGCGACCTCTGGGTGTTGACCAGCTGTCTGGCCGGCAACGACAAGACGCCCTGGTTCGGCCCCGAATTCGTGGTGGATCACCGCGCCGACGAGCGACTGCGGCGCCGTATGGCCGACCTCATCGAGCACCGCTGGGAGGCGGTGGCCCGCCCCTCCGCGGGAGCCGAGCTGGCGCGGGGGCGGGGCATCGCCGTCGACGGCGCGGTGCTCGCCGCGTGGCGCGACGCAGAGGACGAGCTGCGGCGGGCTCCGATGAACGAGGATCAATCGGAGTCGCTGATGGAGCGGCTGACACTCGTCGCGCGTCTCAATGCGGCGGCCTGTCAACTTTCGACGCAGCATGCGGACGAGGCGGCCCAAGCGATCGAGATGATCGTCGGTCGATTGGAGCGCAGCGCCGAGTCGGCGGTCGGCACGGCGGCTCCGGCGGGCAATCCACCAGGGAGTCGGCGGTCTCGGCGCCCCGGTCAGGCCATTGGACCCGACGGACAGTGGTCCGGTGACTACGACCAGCCGCGGCGCTCGACGGACGAGCAACTCGATCGGTTGCGCGCCCTCCGCAGCAGCGCGGGCAGCGACCTGGGACCGCTCGACGCGGCCGCGCTCGTGCGTGAAGCGTACCGCGGAAGCCCGGCGGAGATTCGATCGCTGGCCCAGTCGGTGACGAGTGAGTTCTTCTCTTCCGGTCCCACCGTGGCGATGGAGCTGCTCGATCAGCTTCCCGACGCGCCGATCAACGCGCGACTGAGTGAGTTCATCGGTCAGGTGACTGGCCGGTTGTTGCCATCGGTCCGATCGGCGAGCTGGTTCGTCGACGCTCGACTCGCACTGCTCGAGCATGTCCTCGCACTGCGGCCGCTCGCCACGAGCCTCGTCGACGAGCAGGCGGCCAAGCTGGCCGACCTGTACCGAGCTCGACTCGCCGTGCTTCGCCGCCAGCCCGTGTCTCCAAGCGGGGGCCTTCTGACGCCAGGTGACGCGGCGGCGCAGGTGCAGGAGTACTGGCAGAGCACGGCAGCGCTCGTGATGGCGGGATCACCGATCCCAGATGATCTTCCCGGACTGACCCGTCGCCACCAGATCCGCATGGAGCTGGCGGAAGGACCGATTCAGCGTTTCGTGGCCCGCCAGCTGGCGATCGCGGAATTGCTCGCGTACATCACCGTGGCGGAGCAGCCGGCGCTGGGAGCCGAGGTTCGGGCACTGCTGCAGGACTCCTCGCGCCGGCGCGATCGTCTGGATCGCGTGCTGGAGCAGGCGGTGGAGGCGGAGCTGCTGCTGGCCCGACTCTGGGACCTGCGCTTGGTCGAAGCGAATCGTGATCCGCTTGCGGAGGAAACGCCGTGATGATCCCGCGCTGGGCGCTTCGAATCGGCGCCGTCACTACCGTGCTCATCCCGCAGCTCCTCGGCGGCGCCACGAGCGAGGTCCGCGAGCCGAATGATCGCTGGTCGGACCGTCTCGAGGCGCTCGAGCCGGAGCGACCATTGGCGTATCTCGAACTGGCCGAGGAGATCGTCGATGCCGAGGCCGACGAGGAATTGCTCGCGCTCGCCGCCCACCTCTATGCCCTGGCCGGCGTCCTCGATACACCGAGGCTGGGCCGGAGCGCCTGCCTGGGCCTGGCGGATCTGTCGCGGCAGGAGCACGTGAAGCGCAGACTTCGAGCGCTCGCCCGCCTGCTCGCCGACGATGAAGTCGTGCCAGCAGAAGAGACGCTGACCTCGTCCGAGCGTCCGAGCGCGGTCGCGCTGGCGGCGGTCTCCCAAGCCTTCAGCCTCTACCGGAGGGGACAGGGCAGCCGCGCTCGCATCGCTGCGCCGGCCGGGGGCGATGGAGCTTCTCCAGTCGCAGGATCAGTTGCTCATCGGTGGCGTCAATCGTTTCCTCGAAGACTGCCGGCTCTACCGCACCGGGGATCAGCGGCCGCGGCTCTCGCCGGACGAGATCAGCGCCATGCTCCGACACGAGCAGGCGTTGCTTGCCGGCGAAGATCGATCGTGGTCGAGCGACCTGCTCGTGGGGGCTGGGATGCCGCTGGTCGAGATCGACCCGCTCCGGCTTGCCGAGACCCTGGACGTCGACCCCACTCGGCCCCGATACCGGTCGGGTCGGTGGGTGAAGTGATGAAGTGTGCCCCTCGTCGCACGCGATGCAGCGGGGAGTTGAGAGGCAGTTCGCGGCCTTCGCCACGCGTCAGCCCGGCTGCTTTGCCACGCGTCAGCCCGCCGCCTTTGCCACGCGTCAGCCCGCCGCCTTTGCCACGCGTCAGCCCGCCGCCTTTGCCAAGTGCCGCAGCTTCAGCTCAACCAGATGCCGAAGGTCCTCCAGCAGGCTCTTGGCCTGGACTGACCAGATGCCCCACCGGGCGTCGAACGGTTCCTGGGCGAGCTCGAGGCCGTCGCGGACGGCGCGCTTCATCCGCTTGACCGACAGGGATCTGGTGAACTTCGCGTCGAGCGGAACCGCCAGCTGAAGGTCCCCCGGGCAGGGGACGATCACCGCCAGTGGTTCGTCGCTGAGCTTCGTGTGCAGCTCGATCGTCCACTTCCAGCTCTCGCCGTACCAGGCGAGGCCCTCTTCCACGCCGTCGAGCTCGAGCAGCTTCTTGAGGAGCGCGTCGAAGAGCTGACGCTCATCGGACGAAAGTCCGCTGCGAAGCTGCTTGACCGTGGGGCGATTGAAACGGTCCTCCCACGACGACCTGTTATAAGTCGTTGTCTTGGGCATACTTACGGATTAAGCCTCTTCTCATTCCCTTTGCATCTCTCCGGAGTCGGAGAGCCAATCGGGGCTATCGTCAGGCGCGCACCGGTTTGGTTTTCTTGTCGGGGCGGCGATTCGCCGGGGCGCCGACCGGCCGACGCTGTTGCCATCCCTTCCCGGTCCCGAGTCGCCCCCCGAGGTAAGGTGGGCGAGCAGCATTGAGCACAACTCCGATCTTCATCGTGTTCGTCAAGCAGCCGATCTCCGGTCGAGTCAAGACCCGGCTCATCGGTCGGTACTTCTCGCCCAGGCAGGCAGCCGAAATCGCGAGGGCCATGATGCGCTGCACCGTCTGCCGACTGATGGAGCGAGGGCGGATCGTGCTGGCGGTCAGCCCCGACGGGTGCGGACCGCAGCTGCTTTCGGAGCTGGATCTGACGGAGCTTGGCACGATCGATCAGGGCGATCGGATCGATCACGTGGATCAGGGAGACGGGAATCTGGGACAGCGCCTCGATCGCGTCTGGCGGACCCTCGCCGGCGCTGGTCCGGTGGCGTTCTTCGGGATCGACTGTCCGGACGTGCCGGACGAGACGATCGATGAGATCGGCGCGGCGCTCCAGGAGCACGATGTCGCCATCGGCCCCACTCGTGACGGCGGCTACTGGACTCTGGCCGCTCGGGCGTATCGGCCCGAGCTGCTGCGCAGAATCGACTGGGGAACCGCTTCTGTGTACGATCAGACCGTGCAGCGGGCGAGCGAGGCCAGCTTGAGCGTGCAACGGCTCTCCCTCTGGCAAGACGTCGATGATCCCGAAGACGTTCGGGCGCTCGCCGCCGCCTCGCTGAGTTGACCCGAGCCGGGCCTCCGACGTCCGAGTCGAGATCTTTGGTGATCCGGCCGGTTGGGCACGGGTTGAGTCGGCGAGTTGACGCCGGTTCCGAAGAGCGCAAGGACCCGTTGCTTTGGCTGAGAGCGTGCCTCGAGTCGATCGCCCCTGATCAGGACGGGTGACCATGATGGGTGACCACAATGAGTGATGGACCCGCAACGAGCCAGGTTCCGCAGGAGGTCATCGATATGGAGATCGACCTGGCCGATGCGTCCGTTCTGCTCGTCGATGACAATCAGCAGAATCTTGAGCTGATGCAGGCGTATCTGGAAGCGCTGCCCTGCACCATTCGCACGGCGACCGATGGGCTCGAGGCGGCGCGGGCGATCGACGCCTCCTGTCCGGATCTCGTCCTCCTGGACGTCATGATGCCGCGAATGTCCGGATTCGAACTCTGCCAGAAGATCAAGGCGAACCCTGACACGCGCGACGTCGTCGTGATCATGGTGACGGCCCTCAACGAAGTGGGGGACTTCGAACGGGCGGTCGAGTGCGGGACCGATGACTTCCTCACCAAGCCCGTGAACAAGCTCGAGCTCATCACCCGGGTCAAGTCGCTGTTGCGGGTGAGGCTGCTCAAGCGGCGTCTGGACCAGGTGCTGGGACTCAAGCAGCAGTCCGAGCGCTGATCGGACCGCTCCTCTTCACGGACTACAGCAACGGACGGCGGGTGACGATCGCCGGCGTATCGCCGCGCCGGATCCAGCCATGTCCGCGCCCGCGCGGCTCCAGCGTCATCCGAAGGTGATCCAGGTAGAGCCGAAGGGCCGGCGCGTCGAAGCCGCTCAGCCAGTCGGGTCGAGCCGAGCAGTTGATCTGTCGGATGCTGTCGATGAGTGTGATCTTGTCCACGGTCGTGCCCTCCTTGCGGTCAATCGCAGGAGCACCCATCGGTCAGCGTCGAGGCACCGATGCATGGGATAACCAAAGGTGACCTACGCCCCTAACGGCGGTCCGGAGTGGCCGTCTACCCAACCCCCAGGGGCAGCGGCGGAGACCTCCCCACGATCTTGGGGCAAGGGCCCCTTCGCCGACCGAGCGAAGAAAAATCGAGATTTGGCAGCTGGCGGTGACGACGGGCGGAAGCCGCATCCGTCTCACTCTTTCGCCGCCGTCACGCGGGGCGACCCGGCGACCGCAGCCAGCGCCGGCAGCTTGCGCTCCTTGACTCGCTCCCAGGTCAGCGGCACGCCGATGAGCAAGAACCCCCACGCGAAGAGGAGAAGGAAGGGGACCCCCACCAAGGACACGGGCTGGAGGCTGGCGACGACCGCGCCCAGCAGCATCAGCAGTCCCAACACCAACTCGGGAACGCCCTGCGGAACGCGCCATCGACGCCGTGCCGCGGCCACGGCGGGATCCGTCGCGCTCCGCTCCCCATGGTCGTACTTGGGTGTGCGCACGAAGGGGCTCCGCACGCCGAAGAGCGCCTCGAGAACCGCCCTGGTGTTGGTCACGCTGATGCCGATCCCCACGGCCATCAGCGCCGGGAGGTGGGCGATCGTGCGCCAGACGCTGAAGCCCTGCGCCTTCTGGGAGACGAGATAGAAGACGCAGGCGGCCAGAGTGCCCAGACCCAGGCAGGCCAGACCGATGCCGAAGGCCAGCGATTGTCGGACGCCGTCGAGGGGCAGGGAGACGAACATCGCGGGGATCACCAGGAGCGACAGCAGCAGGATGAAGACGTATGGCACCGGCGAGGTGAGATGGAACCACGCTTCGATCTTCGTCTTCAGCGGCGCTTCGCTCTTCAGGATGCGCGGCAGCAGCTTGATCGCAGTCTGGATCAGGCCCTTGTTCCAGCGGTGCTGCTGTGTCATGAGGGCCCCGACGGTCGGGGGAATCTCGGCCGGGCAGATCACGTGGGGCAGGTAGCGGAATCGCCAGCCCGCCAGCTGGGCGCGGTACGACAGATCGGTGTCCTCGGTCAGCGTGTCGTGCTGCCAGCCGCCCGCCTCGTCGATGCACTGACGCCGCCAGATTCCCGCGGTGCCGTTGAAGTTGAACCACCGGCCGCTCTCCGCTCGCGCCAGTTGCTCGATGACGAAGTGGGCGTCGAGCGACATCGCCTGCACTTCGGTGAGCATCGAGTCGTGCGGTTGAGATGACCCCAGCGCGTCTGCACCATGCCGATGCGGGATCGGTGAAGTGGTGAATCGTTCGGCGAAGGAAGTCGGGCGGCGGCACGAAGTCGGCGTCGAACACCGCGATGAACTCGCCGCTGGCCGAGTCCATTGCCGCAGCCAGCGCACCGGCCTTGAATCCCTCCCGGTTCGAGCGATGCACGTACTTGACGTCGAGCCCCCGCTCGGCCAGCCGGCGGCAGCACCGTCGGGCCAGGGTCGGAGTCTCGTCGGTCGAGTCGTCCAGGACCTGGATCTGCAGTCGATCCCGCGGATAGTCGAAGCGGCCGGCGGCCTCGATCACGCGCTCGACCACGGCCGGCTCGTTGAACATCGGCAGCTGGACCGTGACCGGCGGAAGGCTGCGAAGCTCGTCGGGAGCCGGGCGATTCGCGGTCAGGTGGCGATCCCGCAGATAGACGAGCACGATCCAGTAGCGGTGGGTCCCGTAGATGCAAAGCACCAAGATCACCGCCGCGTAATACGCCAGCAATGGGAGGGCCAGAGCGTCCATCGGTTCTCTCTCTCTCCCCTCCGGCCCGAAGCGGAAGCCGCGTCAGCAGGAAGGCCGCGGGCAAGACGTATTGTTCCAGGAATCAGGTCACCCGCAACCGGGTGCACGTGTGCAGCGTCGAAGGGTCCCGTCGGCCGTTGGACGCTCGCGCTTCCCGGTACCGGGGAGGTGCCAGCGACCCGCTTCGATCATATGGTTGAGGTGATCGTACGAGGGGTGCCTGAAACCCGGGGGCCGGCCCTCCCATCAACCTGATTCTCCCCAGGACTGCGCCGGAGCGCCGGAGGAACCGAGATGACCCAGCTGCTGGAGACCGTGAGCCAGAACTTCGTGCCGGCTCTGATCGGATTCTGCTTCCTCACGACGATCCTCATCAAGGCGGTGACTTCGGTGATCATGACCGCCGCACAGGAGCGAAGCCGTCGCGAGATCGCTGCCTATATCGCCGAGGGGTCGCTGACCCCCGAGCAGGGGGAGCGTCTGCTCAAGGCGGACGTTGGACACCAGGTCCGGGCCTGATCGGCGTGATCGGCGCTTGATGCCGTGATGACCTCAGCCGGTTGCTCCGCTTCCGCCGCCCTGGCGTAGCGTGTGGAACGCATCGACCGGGAGATCGACGAATCGCTCGACCGACCCGTCGGGCCAGGTCACGGTCACGGTGACCGGCCCCAGCCAGTCGCCCAGACCAAAGTGCACGCGAGGATCGTTGCTCGCGAGAAAGCTGTAGGTCGTTCGCACTTCGCGCCGCAGTGATCGATCGTTCGTTCGCAGATCGACCACCGCCCCCAGCGCATCCCGACCGCGCGAGTCCAGCAGCCGAAGCGTCACGAAATGACCGCGGTTCGGCACCACGTTCCTCAGGAGCGCCGCCGGCCCGTCCCGATTGACCAGCAGCACGTCCATGCCGCCGTCGTTGTCGATGTCTCCGAAGACGGCGGCGCGGCTCGTCAGGATGAGTTCCTCGCGCGTCCCGCCCTGGGGCGAAACTGGCTCGAAGCGCAGTCCCGGCCGGCCGCGCAGCAGCGAGTTGGGCTCCGCGTACCCGTCGTCCGCCCGATACCGCTCGGTGGCCAACTGCACGCGGCCGTTGGCCTGGTAGAGATCGAGGTAGCCGTCGTTGTCGAAGTCGACCCAGCCGACGCCGAATCGGGTGAAGCGCCGGGTGTGCGCGCTCAGGCCCGACAGGATGGTCTGATCGCTGAAGAACTGGCCCTGGTTCAGGTGGAAGGAATCCGATTCGGTGGCGAGGTTGCAGACGAGCAGGTCCAGATCCTGATCGTCGTCGATGTCTGCGGCGGTGACCCCCATGCCCGCCTTGGCCTTGCCTTCCAGATCGAGGGCGGCTCCGACGGTCATTCCAAATTCGAAGAACGTCCCGTCCCGCCGGTTGTACCAGAGCTGATCGGGCATCGTGTCGTTGGCCACGAACAGATCGAGCCAGCCGTCGCCATTGAAGTCGCCGGACACGACGCCCAGACCGGTGGCAACGGCGCCGGTCATGCCCACCGCCTCCGTCGCCTCGGTGAAGGTCCCGTCGCCATTGTTGCGGTAGAAGACGTCCCGGGCGGGGGCGTTGTAGTTGGTCGGCAGGCAGTAATCCACGACGCCCGCACCGCTGTAGCAAATCAGCTCAGTATCCACCGACCAGTTGACGTAGTTGAGCACGAAGAGATCGAGATCGCCGTCCCGATCGTTGTCGATGAAGGCAACGCTCGTACCCCAGTCGGCGTTGCCCACGCCCGCGGCCGCGGTGACGTCGGTGAACCGACCCTCGCCGTCGTTGCGAAGCAGGACGTTCGGGCCGTAGTTGGTGACATAGAGGTCGACGTCTCCGTCGTTGTCGTAATCACCGCAGGCGACGCCCATGCCGTACCCGCGATCATCCGCGCCGCTGCCTTCGGTCACGTCGACGAAGGTCCCGTCGCCCTCGTTGCGAAAGAGGCGGTTCGGCGGGTTGTCCTCGCGGGCGCCGGTGAGGCTCCCGCCCTGCACGAGATACACATCGAGATCACCGTCGCCGTCCATGTCGAAGAGCGCGCCGCCGCCGCCGACGCATTCGGGCATCAGGAAGCGCTCCTCGTGGCCGGACTGCCACACGAAGTCCACGCCCCGATCGGCGGCGACATCCTCGAACCAGGGCGGTCCCGTCGCCGTCCCCCCAGCGACTCCGGTGGCGGCGTCCGGTTCGGGAGCGTCGCACCCGGAAACGCACGCGACGGCCAGCAGGAGCGTCGCGGCGCCGATGATCTCGAGCGTTCGCGATGGTGTGGCCATCATCATCATGGCTGTTCGACCGTTCCTTCCTGGAGTTGCCGGATCCGCTGGGCCGTCGAGCGCACCGCCGGGTCATTGGGCCGGATCCTCGTGCGCGGGCAAGGAGCGACTCGGCATTCTGAAAATCGCCCAGCTCACCGCGGATCTGGGCCAGGACCAGCAGCGCCCGCACGTTGGCCGGATCCTGCGAGAGAACGCGCTGCAGCGTCGCCGTGGCTTCATCGCGCCGGCCGAGTTGGTATTGCACCGTGGCGAGGTCGACGTGCGTTTGCAGCGATCCTCCGCCGTACCGAATCGCGGCGGCCAGCGCCTGCTCCACCTCCGCCCATTCGCGGCGTGGAACGAGCAGATCGGCCTTGAGCCGGTACGCTGGGCCGAATGACGGGTTGACCTCGAGTGAACGGTCGATGTAGGTCAGCGCTCGCGACGTGTCGTTCTTCTGTCGATAGACGTTGGCCAGGTGCAGGAGCGCCGCGTAGTTCCGCTCGTCCAGGCGGATCGCTTGTTCGAGCATCCGCTGGCGCGATCGAGATCCTGATTCTCGAGGTACGCCTCACCGAGCTTCGCGCAGGCCATCGAGTCTTCGGGATGGGATTCGCGCAGCCGCTGGAGGAGCGCGATGGCATCGTCGATCCGTCCCGCGGCCGAAAGCTGGTCGGCTTGCTGGAAGCTGGCCAAATAGCCGGTTCGATACTGGCTGACTTCATCCGACCAGCTGTCCCGCCAATTGGGCGGCACGCCGTCCGCGAGGGACGACTGGGCCGCGGCTTCCGGAAAGCGGCCGGAGGCGCATAGGCGGAGGCAAGCAGCTGGTGGAGATACCCCACCTGCGGGAGGTCCTGAACGATCGGCTCGAGGACGGCGATGGCCTCCTCGTTCCGACCCGCCAGGAGCTTCGATCGCGCCAGGCCGACCCGGGCGGCGGGCTCGGTGGGGCTGATCGACAAGGCTCGATTGAAGGCGGCGCTCGCCTCCTCCAGACGGCCGAGATCGAGCAGCCAGTAGCCGCGGCGCCAGTGAATCGGGGCGTAGGCAGGCTCGAGCGATTCGGCCCGGTCCAGGGACGCCATCGCCTCGTCGAGTGCGCCGCGCGCGGCCTGCACCTTGGCGAGCTGATACCACCATCTCGCCTGATCGGGGTCCAGCGCCAGTGCCTGGACGTACGTCTGTTCGGCCAGCTCGAGCAGATCGTTGCCGTGCAGCACCATGGCCAGCGCTGCCCGCTTGGCACCATTGCCGGGTTCCGCGACCGCGGCGGCGCGGGCCGTCTGGATGACCTCGACGATCTGCTGATCCTGCTGTTCGCTGGGCGTGAACGGGGGCGGATCGGGCACCGTACGCGTTCCGCCACCACGCCACCAGACGATGCCGCCGACCGCCAGAACCGCGGCCATCGCGATGATGGGCACCGCCTTCTTCATGGCCACGATGGTACGGGGGGGTCGGTACGCAGGCAATCAGGATATCGTGGAGGCTGGGATCGCACGCGTCTGCATGATTGCCTTCGACCGAGGAAGAGATCAGTGAGCCAACCCTACTACGTCGCCGCGTGCCAGACCGCCTTCGCGTGCCCGACCGAGCGCAGGCAGATCGCGGAGCGGACGACGCGGATGTGCGACATGCTCGAGCACACGATCGTCGGCTACGAGCCCTTCTTCGACGTCCGTCTGCTCGTGTTCCCGGAGTTCGCGCACGCCGCGCCGATCTACGACAGCGTCAAGAAGCTGCGGGAGCGGCTCGCGGTTCCCGTCCCCAACGAGCACACCGATCGGTATGCGGCGCTCGCTCGCAAGTACGGCTGCTACATCCAGACCGGTTCGTTCATCGAGGTCGATCCGTCCCATCCGGAGGCCGTGTTCAACACCACGGCCCTTGTTGGTCCGGAGGGTGTTCTGTCGAAGTACCGCAAGGTCAATCCGTGGATTCCCTGGGAGCTGCACGCCAGCCCGCACGACATCGCGGAGTACCGCGAGGATCCATTCCCGGTCGTAGAGACCGAACTCGGGCGCCTCGGGGTCGCGATCTGCTACGACTGGTGCTTCCCGGAGACCATCCGCCAGATCGCCTTCAATGGTGCTGAGGTCATCATCCGCGTGTCAGCATACATGGATCCCTGGGGCGCGACCGCGCCGCTCGACTGGTGGACGCTCTTCAATCGCGCCCGCGCCGCGGAGAACACCGTCTTCGTCGTCGCGTCCAATCAGGGGGCGAGCCTGGAGGGATACCCGCCCTTCAGCTGGCCGGGCGGAAGCATGATCGTCGACTACGACGGCCGCATTCTCGCGCAGGCGGACCCGGGACCCGGCGAGAAGGTCGTCGTTGCGCCGTGGACATCGGCGCCCTTCGCTTCGAGCGTGCACGGAGGCGCGGCCACGACATGCGCGGTCACCTGCGCAGTGAACTGCACACGTACCAGAATCGGAGTTGGCTCGATCCGGCGGCGGCGGGCGATCATCCGATCAGCGCGGAGGGGATCGGCCAGCGCATCGCCGCCGCGAAGAGCCGACTGGATTCCTCGTCATGAACAAGAAGACCATCGGATTCCTGATCGTGCTCGCCGTGCTCGTCGCGGCCGCGCTGCTCGTGATGCGCTTCGGGCTGCGCCTGCCGCCCAGTCCCGGCGCGCTCGCCATCGAGCAGAACAACCGGGGAGTCGGACTGCTCGGCCAGTACGACTACGACGGGCGCGGGAGCAGTTTCAGACGCTCGTCGATACCTATCCCGACTGGCTCGACGCCCGCGTCAATCTGGCCATCGCGCTGCTCAATCGCCAGCAGGAGGGCGACAACGACGTCGCGCTGAGCGAGCTGAGCCGGGTGCTCGAGGCGGACCCCGATCACCTCCGGGCCAACTACTGCTCTGGGCTTCTGCGCCTCTACCTCGAGTCGCCACAGGCTGCGCTCGAGAACTTTCGGAAGGTGGCGGACGCAGATCCTTCCGACGCCTACGCCGCCTACTACGTCGGCCAGTGTCTTGCGCAGACTCAGGCGTACGACGAGGCCGTCGCGTGGTACGAGCGGTCGCTGCAGCGCGACCCCTATCTACGCAGCGCGTACTACGCGCTCGCCCAGGCGTACCAGCGCCTTCGGCGCAGCGAGGACGCGGCGAAGATGATGGAGACCTTCACGCGGCTGGCCGACAATCCCCGCGCTTCGCTCGTGCAGTTCGTGTACACGAGGATGGGTCAGAAGGGCATGGCCATGGCCGTCGACCTCTCTGAGCCGTCCTCCGCTCGGCCGCCGAGCGGGGCGGTATTCGAGCCGCTCCGGGCGCTGCCGCTGGAGAACGCGGCGGCTGGCGCACCCCAGTGGACGCCGAGTTCCGGGCGACCCGCGGGCGTGACCGTCTGCGACGTCAACGGCGACGGCGCGCTCGATCTCTTTCTTACTCGGGCCGTCCAGCGCGGCGGCGCGGACGGCAGCGTCTTGCTCCTGAACAACGGATCGGGCTCGTTCGAGCCGGTCGCGGATCATCCGTTGTCCGCGGTGGCCGACGTCAACGCCGTGCTCTGGGGAGACATCGACAACGACGGGCTGACCGATGCCTATCTGTGTCGCAGCGGCTCCAATCAACTGTGGAGCCAGCGCAGCTTCGGGCACCTGGGAGGAGATCACGAGCGCGGCGGGAGTCGCCGGCGGTGGGGAGGAGACCGTCGACGGAGCAATCTTCGACGCCGACCACGACGGCGACCTGGACATCTTCTGCGTCAACGCGAATGGCCCCAACGAGCTGTGGAGCAACAACCTCGACGGGACCTTCCGCCCGCTGGCCGGCGCCAGGGAATCTCCGGTGGTGACCGCCGCTCGCTGCAGGTCCTGGTCGCAGATCTGGACGGCGATCGGGATGTCGATCTCATCGTGCTCAACGATGACGCGCCCAATGAGGTGTACCTGAACGATCGGCTCTGGACGTATCGACCCGCGCCCGCATTCGACGCGCTGATTCGGCGCCGCTCCGGGCTGCGGTGGCCGGCGATCTGAACGGGGACGGCCGGCCCGAGATCTACGGGCTGGGCGACGAGGGCGAGGTCAGTCGCTTCGACGTGGATGACGACGGACAGTGGGCGGCGACTTTCTCCTGGACGGCGCTCGGTGAGGCGCCGGCGTGCGCGCATCCGAAGCTGCTCCTCGCCGATGTGAACGGTGACGGGCGAGCGGAGCTGCTCGTGAGCGACGGATGTCAGTGGCGGGCCTTCGATGCGCCGCAAGGCGCAACCCCGCAGGCGATCTTCACCGCCGAAGAGTCGGGACGAGGTCTGGGCGCCGCACTGTTCGATCCGGCGCGAGGACCGGCGCTGGTCGCCGTGCGGAACGGCAAGGCTCCGGTGATCTGGGATCCGGGACCGGGGCGCTTCCCGTTCCTCGGTCTCTCGTTCGCGGGTCAGAAGGATGCTGGCAACTCGATGCGCTCCAACGCGTCCGGGATCGGCACGTACGCCGCGGCTCGCGCCGGTTCGACATGGATCATGGCGAATACCCTGCGCGAGGACTCCGGACCGGGGCAGAGCCTGCAGCCGCTGGCGATCGGGCTTGGTGGTGAACCGCGCGTCGACTTCGTGGCGATCGACTGGTCGGACGGCGTCTTCCAGAGCGAAATCGAGCTCGACGCCGGCCGGCTGCACGAGATCACCGAGACGCAGCGCCAGCTCTCCAGCTGCCCGGTGCTGTTCGCCTTCGACGGAGAGCGGTTTCGTTTCGTGAGCGACATCCTCGGCGTCGGCGGCATCGGGTTCGCCGTCGGCCCCGGCGAGTACGGCGAGCCGCGGCCGTGGGAGCGCTTCCTCTTTCCGCCGGGTGTGCCACGGGCCCGTGCCGGTCGCTTCCCGATCAAGATCGGGGAGCCGATGGAAGAGGCGATGTACCTCGATGCAGCGCGGCTCGTGGCGTACGACCTGCCGCCGGGCTGGTCGATGGTGCTGGACGAGCGCTTCGCGATCCTGGGACCTTCCCCGACCGGCGAGCCGCGCTTCGTTGAGCGCTCCGTCGTGCCGGTCCGCGCGGTCAACGAGCGCGGCGAGGTCGTCACCGACGCAGTGGACCGCGCCGACCTGGTGGCCGCGCCGCCGGGACCGCTCGATCATCGCTTCATCGGACGGCTGACCGGCGAGCACGTGCTGACGCTCTCGTTCGATCAGAACCTGAGCGAGCTCGGCGGCGAGCTGCTCCTGGTGGCCGAGGGGTGGATCGAGTATCCCTACTCGCAGACCATGTTCAGCGCGTGGCAGGCCGGGGCGGACTATCGGGCGCCGAGCATCGAAGCGAAGGGCGCGGATGGTCGCTGGCGTCTGGTCCGAGAGCAGTTTGGCTATCCGGCGGGCATGCCGCGGACGATGTCGGTTCCGCTTGGCGAGCTGCCGCCGGGAACCACCGAGCTTCGCCTCACCACCAACCAGGAGATCTACTGGGACTTCCTGGCCGTCGCGGTGGTCGAGTCATGTCCCTCGGCGAAGCGAACGGAGCTTCCGCTGCGCTCGGCCGAGCTTCGAAGAACCGGCTTTCCCCACCGTCCGCCGTTGCCGCAGCACCGGCCTGACTACGATTACGACCGTCGAAGGCCCCTCTGGGACACTCGGCACCAGTCAGGCTTCTACACGAGGTTCGGTGACGTCACGCCCCTGATGGAGGAGGCGGATCAGGCGCTGGTGATCGCCGGGCCGGGTGAAGAGGTGCATCTGGAGTTCGGGGCGGCGCTCGATCCGCTTCCGGCCGGCTGGTCGCGGCGATTCGTTCTCGAGGCGGAGGGATGGTGCAAGGACATGGACCTCTATACCCGTGATGGGGAGACGATAGAGCCGCTTCCGGGCGAATCCACGGCCGCCCGGGAGCGTCTGCACCGTCAGTTCAACACGCGATTTCAAGCCGGGTACTGATCGGGCCGAACGGCAGAAGAGCAGCGATGTCGACGACGCGAGCACAACCGATGGCTGAGGCAGCCGGAGCCCCGACGGCGCGTCGCCGCTACGTTCCCGTCGTCGGTCCGCGGCTCAAGAAGCTGCTGGCCGTGGTGTTTGCGCTCTTCGCGGTCCTCGTGGTCAACTCGGTCTACCTGGTGACCGTCACGGTCGCGGGTCCCCAGTACCAGAATTACACCTACCAGTGGATGTTCCTGCTCCACCTGGTCCTGGGGTTGCTCATCGTCCTGCCGGTGATCGTCTTCGGGATCTTCCACATTCGCAATGCCCGCAATCGGCCGAACAAGCGGGCGATCCGCGCCGGCTACGCGCTTCTTCGTCGCGCTGGCGCTGCTGGGCACCGGGTTCCTCCTCACGCGCGTCGATCTCCTCGGCGTGTCGCTCCAGGTGAAGGACCCCGCGGTGCGGTCGGCGGGCTACTGGATCCACGTCCTGAGCCCGCTGGTGGCGATCTGGCTCTTCGTGCTGCACCGATTGGCTGGACGGCGGCTCCGCTGGAAGGTCGGTCTCACCTGGGGGGCCGTGGCTGCGGCCTTCGCGGGGATCATGCTCGTGCTGCAGATGCAGGATCCCCGCGCGTGGGGTGCAGTCGGTCCGGCCAGCGGCGAACAGTATTTCTTCCCGTCGCTCGCCCGGACCTCCAGCGGCAACTTCATCCCCGCCTCCGTGCTCAAGAACGACGAGTACTGCCGGGAGTGCCATGCCGACGTCCATCACCGCTGGTCCAGCAGCGTGCACCGGTTCAGCTCGTTCAACAACCCGCCCTACCTCTTCAGCGTGAAGCAGACGCGAGAGGCGCTGATGGAGCGCGACGGCAATGTGCAGGGATCCCGGTTCTGCGCCGGATGTCACGATCCGGTGCCCTTCTTCAGCGGCGACGTTCGACGATCCCCGCTTCGACGATCCGGCGTTCGATCTGCGTCAGGATCCTACGGCGCAGGCGGGCGTGACCTGCACTGTCTGCCACAGCATCTCTCACATCAATACGGTTCGCGGCAACGCCGACTACACCATCGACGAGCCGGTGCACTATCCGTTCACCTTCAGCGAGAATCCGTTCCTGAAATGGATCAACCGCCAGCTCGTCAAGGCCAAGCCGGAGTTTCACAAGGCGACCTTTTTGAAGCCGCTGCACCGCAGCGCCGAGTTCTGCGGGACCTGCCACAAGGTCCATCTGCCGCCGGAGCTCAACGACTACAAGTGGCTTCGGGGCCAGAATCACTACGACTCCTTCCTCCTCAGCGGTGTCTCCGGTCACGGAGTCGCCAGTTTCTACTACCCCCGAAGGCGGAGAGCAGTTGCAACGGCTGTCACATGCCGCTGATGGCGTCCGATGACTTTGGAGCGCGTCGCTACGAGAATGCCCCACCGGCGGTTGGTGAGCGGCTGGCGGTGCACGACCATCTCTTCCCTTCCGCGAACACCGCGATCCCCGTGCTCGCGGAGATGCCGGATGCCGAGGAGGCAATCGCTGCCCACCAGTCGTTTCTGCAAGACATCGTGCGCGTCGACCTCTTCGGTGTGCGCGAGGAAGGGCGCATCGACGGGTCGCTGCTCGCACCGCTGCGACCGGAACTTCCCTCGCTGCAGCCGGGCGCGACCTATCTGCTGGAAGTTGTGATCCGTACGCTGAAGCTGGGGCACCTGCTGACCGAAGGCACCGCGGACTCCAACGAGCTGTGGGTGGAGGTCGGTGGCGAAGAGCGGTGATCGAATCATCGGGCGCAGCGGCAGCCGGGATCCGGACAGCGGCGAAGTCGACCCCTGGTCGCACTTCGTCAACGCGTTCGTCCTCGACCGGGACGGCAATCGAATCGACCGTCGCAACGCGCAAGACATCTTCATCCCGCTGTACAACAACCAGATCCCGCCTGGCGCCGCTGACGTCCTGCACTACCGGTTGCAGGTGCCGCCGGAGACGACCGACCCGGTGACGATCACCGTGTCGTTGCTCTACCGGAAGTTCGACACGACGTACATGCGGCACTGTCCAAGGGGACGCGTTCGCCGGCAACGACCTGCCGATCACTACGATGGCCGTCGACGAGGTGACCTTCCCGGTGGTTGGCGGGAACGATCCGGTGCCGAGCCAGCTCTGCGAGATTCCTCTTTGGCAGCGGTGGAACGACTACGGCATCGGACTGCTCCGCAAGGCGGGACGGGGCGAGCTTCGCGGCGCCGAAGAGGCGTTCACGCAGGTCGAGTCCCTGGGGCGACCGGAAGGACCGCTCAACCTCGCCCGCGTCTATCTCAAGGAGGGTGAGGTGGCCGAGGAGGCGCCAGCCGCCTTGCGCCGGGCGACGGCGACCGATCCTCCGGCCGACGAGTGGACCGTGCTCTGGCTGAGCGGCCTGGCCAACAAGCAGAACGGCCGCCTTGACGAGGCGATCGCTAACTTCGAGCAGATCCTCGAAGGCGGATTCGCACAGGCCATCGGGCGTGGGTTTGACTTCTCCAAGGACTACCGGCTGCTGAACGAGCTGGCGAGCACGCTCTACTTGCGTGCGAAGCAGGAGCGCGGCGCGGACGCGGCGGCGCGACGCCAGCAGCTGCTGAAAGACGCGGCGAGACTTCTAGCAGCGCTCGCTCGTGCTCGACCCGGAGAATCTCGCCGCCCACTACGGGCTCAAGCTCGTGTACACGGAGCTTGGCGATGAACGCGCAGGCTCAGGTTCACGCCCGGGATCACGCGAAGTACAAGCCGGACGACAACGCCCGCGACCAGGCCATCGCCGCGGCCCGAATGAAGCTATCCCGCCGCGAACCGCGCGGCGGAAGCCGTGGTCATCTACGATCTGCAGCGCGACGGGCCGCGACGGCGACCGACCGCGGCCGGAACCGCCGTCCCGCGAGCGACGCGATGAGGCGAATGCCTCACGAGAAACCACCCTCGCCGACCGGCACTGAGCTCGAGTCCGTGCCCGGCGGACGACGCTCGTCATCGCCCACGCGTTCAGGTGGTCGCTGGTCGTCTTGGCGGCCATCGGCGTCGTGGTCGCCGGCGTCCTGTGGTTCTCCCGGGGACGCGAAGAAGTGGCCGAGGTCCTCGTCAAGGACCCCGGATCCATCAGCGGCCTGCCCGACGCACCGACGGAAGTGCCGGCGCTGCCCTTCACCGATGTGACCGAGGAGGCGGGAATCCGACTTCGTGCACGTCGAACGGCGCGACCGGGGAGAGGATGCTGCCGGAGTCGATGGGCGGCGGCGCCGCGTTCTTCGACGACGACGGCGACGGCGATCAGGACCTCTTTCTCGTCAACGGCCGGGCGTGGCCCTGGGACGATCCCGGCGACGCCCGCGCGATCATCGGCGCTCTACCGCAACGACGGCCGCGGGACGCTTCGATGACGTGACCGAGGAGTCCGGGCTCGGCGGCTTCAGCTGTTACGGCATGGGCGTGGCGTGCGGCGACTACGACGGCGACTGGCGACGTCGACCTCTTCGTCACCGCGGTCGGTCCGAACCGTCTGCTGCGGAACGACGGCGGGAGCTTCGTGGACGTGACGGCGGAGGCGGGCGTGGCCGGTCCCGAAGAGCAGTGGAGTACGAGCGCCGCCTTCTTCGACGACGACCGGCGACGGCGACCTCGATCTCTTCGTCGCGCAGCTACGTGCAGTGGTCGAGCGACATCGATCTGGAGCTGAACTACACGCTCAACGGCCGCGATCGCGCCTACGGGCCGCCGACCAACTTCAAGGGCGCCCACTCCCTGCTGTACCGCAACGACGGCGACGGCACCTTCACCGACGTCTCGGCGGCAGCGGGTATCCAGATCACAACCCCGCCACCGGCCTGCCCGTGGGCAAGTCGCTGGCGTCCTTCCGATCGACCTCGACGGCGACGGCTACCTCGACGCTGATCGTCGCCAACGACACGACGCAGAACTTCCTGTTCGACAACCGGGCGACGGGACGTTCGAGGGACATCGGCCCGGGCTCCGGCGTGGCCTTCGACGGTATGGGGCAGGCCACGGGGGCGATGGGCGATCGACGCGGCTCACTTCCGCAACGATCTCGACGTGGCGGTCGGCGATCGGCAACTTCGCGAACGAGATGACCTCGCTTCTACGTGAAGCAGGGACAGTCGCTGCAGTTCTCCGACGACGCCATCGTCGAGGGCGTCGGCTCGCCGAGCCGGCACGGTCCTGAGCTTCGGACTGTTCTTCTTCGACGCCGATCTCGACGGCCGGCTCGACCTGCTGCAGGCCAACGGTCATCTCGAAGAGGAGATCAACCAGGTGCAGCCCAGCCAGCACTACCGGCAGCCGGCGCAGCTGCTTCTGGAACTGCGGCGCGGACGCCGGCGCCACGCTTCGTCGCAGGTGCCGCACGAGCGGACCGTGGGCGATCTCGCCGAGCCGATCGTCGGCCGCGGCGCCGACCTACGCGGACATCGACGGCGACGGTGACCTCGACGTGCTGCTCACGCAGACCGGCCGGCCCGCCCCTGCTCCTGCGCAACGACCAGCAGCTTGGCCACCACTGGCTGCGCGTGCGGCTCGTCGGCCGCTCCCGGGAATCGCGACGCGATCGGAGCCTGGATCGAGCTGACCGCCGGCGGCGTCACCCAGCGCCGGCCAGGTGATGCCGACCCGCAGCTATCTCAGCCAGGTCGAGCTGCCCGTGACCTTCGGCCTGGGCCAGAGCGACCGCATCGACGGGATGACGTCACCTGGCCGGACGGGACGATCCGATCGATGGGCAGCGCGGATCTCGGCGCCGTCGACCGCGAACTCACGATCGTGCAGAAGTGAGCCGGCGTCGGGGGGCGGTTCGGGACAATTTCGGAGGCGGGCGCGCCAGCGGCTTGAGGAGCGGAGGCGCTCGGCCATAGCTTCGTGAGCGATTCCCCGGCCCCCGGCGTCCCATCGTTCATGATTCACATTCGATCCGTGCCGAACGTCCTCATCGGTTTCGCCGTACAGAATCGCTCGAGGAGACTGCTGAGATGATGACACCCATGACAAGCAACCCCCCGACCTCGACCGGCCAGCTCGACGTCAAGCAGATCGGCGAGAAGGTCGAGGCGGCCAGCGAGCCGTTCCGCCAGCTCCAGGCGAGCAGATGCACCGCGTGATCGTCGGCCAGGACGACCTGCTGCACGGCATGCTGATCGGGCTGCTGGCCAACGGCCACCTGCTGATCGAGGGCGTGCCGGGCCTGGCCAAGACCACGGCGGTCTCCTGCCTGGCCGGCCGGCATCCACACCGGCTTCCAGCGGATCCAGTTCACGCCGGACCTGCTGCCGGCGGACCTCATCGGCACGCTGATCTACCAGCCGCAGGACGGCCGCTTCGTCGTGCAGAAGGGGCCGATCTTCGCCAACATCATCCTGGCCGACGAGATCAACCGCGCGCCCGCCAAGGTGCAGAGCGCCCTGCTGGAGGCGATGCAGGAGCGGCAGGTCACGATCGGCGAGGAGACCTTCCGCCTCGACGATCCGTTCCTGGTGCTGGCCACGCAGAACCCGATCGAGCAGGAGGGAACCTACCCGCTGCCCGAGGCCCAGGTCGACCGGTTCATGCTCAAGCTCATCGTGCGCTATCCCAGCCGCGAGGAGGAGCGGGAGATCCTCGACCGCATGGCGCGCACGCACGTCAAGCACGCGATCGAGCCGGTCATGGAGCCGGCCGCGATCGACGCCGCCCGCGCGGTGGTCGACGAGATCTACATCGACGAGAAGATCAAGGACTACATCGTCGATCTGGTCTTCGCGACGCGCGATCCGGCACCGCTTCGACCCCGGGCTGGCGGAGCTGATCCAGTACGGCGCCTCGCCGCGGGCCACGATCTTCCTGACGCATCGCGGCCAAGGCGAACGCCTTCCTCGACGGCCGCGGCTACGTCGTTCCGCAGGACGTCAAGGACGTGGCCATGGACGTGCTGCGCCACCGGGTCATCCTCACCTACGAGGCGGAGGCGGAAGAGAAGACCTCGGAGGACGTCGTTCAGACCATCCTCGACCATGTGCCCGTGCCGTGAGCGAACCTCGGTTGAACGTTGCCGCACCGCTGCCGGTCCCGGGCCCCAGCCATGATTCCCAAAGAGCTGCTCAAGAAGATCCGACGGATCGAGATCCGCACGTCGCGACTGGTGAACGACGTGCTGGCCGGGCAGTACCACTCCGCCTTCAAGGGCCGGGGGATGGAGTTCGAGGAGGTGCGGCAGTACCAGATCGGCGACGACGTGCGCCTCATCGACTGGAACGTCACCGCCCGGTACGGCGAGCCGTTCGTCAAGATGCTTCGCGGAGGAGCGCGAGCTGACGGTGATGCTGGTGGTGGACATGAGCCGCTCGCAGGAGTTTCGGCTCGCACCGACCAGCTCAAGCGCGAGCTCGTCGCCGAGCTCGGCGCGACGCTGGCCTTCTCGGCGATCAAGAACAACGACAAGGTCGGGCTGCTCTGCTTCACCGACCGGGTCGAGAAGTTCGTCCCGCCGCGCAAGGGCACGGCGCACGTGCTGCGGGTCATCCGCGAGCTGCTCGCCTTCGAGCCGGACGGGCGGGGCACGAACGATCGCGGAGGCCATGGACACCTCAACCGGATCATGCGCGCCGGGCGGTAGTATTCCTGATCAGCGACTTCCAGGACGAGGGTTACGAGCGCGCCTGCGGATCGCGCGGCGCCGGCACGACCTGATCCTCGTCGGGTCGGCGACGAGCGGGAGCGAGAGATGCCCCGCGTGGGCCTGCGTCGAGCTCGTGGACAACGAGACCGGACGGAGCGCTCGTCGTCGACACGACCAGCGCCGGCTGGCGGCGGCGCTACGAGGAACTCAGCCCGAGACGGCCCGAGTCGAGCGACGAACGGCAACGGCGCGGTACAGGATCGACGGTCTTCGAGGTCGACACCGGCGAGTCGTTCGTCGATCCGCTCACGCGTTTCTTTCGGGAACGGGAGGCGAGACTCTGACCAATGGCTGGAGGACCGTCCACCCTTTTCCCTTGTTTGCGCGGGTGGTTCCACAGGGGATGGCTCGGCGCCCTCCTGTGCACCTGCATCGGCGCCCTGGTCTTGGCGGTTCCGGGGTGCTCGCGCACATCGTCGCCCGAGTCGGCGACGGCGACGGCCGCCGCGCCGCCGCGCGAGCAGACGCGCGAGCGGGGGCCGGTGACGGTCTCGATGCGTTTGACGCCGGGCGAGCTCACCACAGGCGAGCAGGGCACCCTGGTCATCGAGGTGCTCGCAGAAGCGGGCGTCGACATCGAGATGCCTCAGATCGGTGAACAGCTCGGCGCCTTCGACGTTCGCGACCGGCGCACGCCTCCGGACATTCCCGAGCAGAACCGGCGGCTCTGGCGATCCACGTACCGTCTCAACACGTTCGAGACCGGTGACGTGGAGATCCCCTCGCTCACGGTGGGTTTCGTCGATCGCCGGGAGGCGGGGAAGGATCCGATTGAAGGCGAGATCACCCTCGACCCGATGGCGGTTCCCGTGCCGCTCCCTGCTCGGCGCCGATATCGGAGCGGAAGCGCTGGCCGCGGTCGAGCCGCGGGACATCAAGGGCTTCGTGCCGGTGCCGGGCGAGCCATGGTCGTGGCAGTCGCTGCTGCGGATCGCGGCACTCGTGTTCGTCGCCCTGCTGCGTGGTGCCCGCTGCGTGCTCCTCTGGTGGCGGCGACGACGCCTCGCGGCGCCGGTCATCGCACCTGCGGTTCCGGCCCATCTCTGGGCCCGAGAGCAGCTGGACCGGCTGGCCGCGCACCGCCTGGTGGAGCAGAACCAGCTGCACGAGTTCTTCTTCGCCCTGAGCGACATCGTGCGGGGGTACACCGAGCGCCGCTTCGGCCTGATGGCCCCGGAGCGCACGACGGAGGAGTTCATCCGCGAGATGCGCTCCCATCCGGTGCTCAACGACGCGCACCAGCATCTGCTGGCCGACTTCCTGCGCTCTGCCGACCTCGTGAAGTTTGCGCTCCACCGGCCGCCGAGCACCGAGTGCGACGCCGCGTTGCGGACAGCCCAGGCGTTCGTGGAGCAGACCGCGATTCGGGCGGACGCCGCGCGCGAGCGGGCGGCGGACCGGCCCGCGGAGGTGGCGGCATGAGCTTCCACCATCCTTCGATCTGGTGGCTGCTGGGGCTGCTGGTCGTTCCGCTGCTCTGGTGGCGATGGGTCGCACGGCGCCGACAGGCGGCGGTGGCGTTCTCGTCGACCGACGCCCTGGTTGCGGTGGGCCGACACCTGGGCCGTGCGCGCCGCTGGATCGTGCCCGTGCTGCGCACGGCAGCGTTCGTGCTGTTGTTCATCTGTCTCGCCCGCCCCCAACTGGCGGACGAGCAGACCCGGATCTTCACCGAGGGAGTCGCGATCGAGTTGATCGTCGACCGCTCCGGAAGCATGCGGGCGATGGACTTTCAGATCGAGGGTCGACCGGCCAATCGGCTTCAAGCCGTGAAGCAGGTCGTGCGCGAGTTCGTCTCCGGGGGCAGCATTCTGCCCGGGCGACCTGACGATCTCATCGGCCTCATTGCCTTCGCTCGCTTCGCGGACAGCCTTTGCCCGCTGACGCTGGATCAGGATCACCTGATCAACGCGGTCGATCAGACGCAATTCGTCACCGAGCGAGAGGAGGACGGTACGGCGATCGGCGATGCGCTCGCTCTGGGCGTGGAGCGGCTGCAGAGCCTTGGGCAGCGTTCGGACCTGCAGGCCAACGCCATCAAGAGCAAGGTGATCATCTTGCTGACCGACGGAGAGAGCAACGTCGGCGACATCGATCCGCTCACCGCGGCCCGCATGGCGGCGACATACGGCATCAAGGTCTACACGATCGGAGCCGGTACTGACAACGCGACCGCCCCGGTTCCCGTCCAGGATCCCTTCGGCAACACGTTCTACCGCAATGTTCCGGTCAGCATCGATGAGGACACGCTGCGAGAGATTGCCAAGATCACCGGCGGTGAGTACTTCCGGGCCACCGACACGGGCTCGCTCGAGCAGATCTACGCGCGCATCGACGAGCTGGAACGGACGGACATCGAGCAGCGCCGCTATACGCAGTACACGGAGCTGGCGGTCGAGCCGGGCCGGGTCGGCGGGGTCGCGCTGCCGCCGCTGCTGGCGATCGTGCTGAGCTTGCTGGCTTTCGAGATCTTCCTGGGCTTCACGCGATTTCGGACGCTGCCCTGACCATGAACGAGCTCAAGTTCAACAACCTGGAGGCGCTGCACTGGCTTTGGTTGGTCGTCGTCGCGCTGGTCATCATGGTGATCGGGTTGCATGTCCAGCGCCGACGCCTCCAGCGATTTGCTTCGGCGGCGCTCATCGGCCGTCTGGTCCCGGGCATGAGCGTGGTCCGCCGGTACGTCCGGCTCGTCCTCGTCGCGGCCGCGATGCTGCTGCTGACCTTCAGCCTGCTCGATCCCCGCTGGGGAAAGACCGAGGAGGAGGTGCAGCAGCAGGGCATCGACATCCTCATCGTGCTCGATGTCTCTCGCTCCATGCTCGCCGAGGACGCGAAACCCAATCGGCTGGAGCGGGCGAAGCAGTACATCCAAGACTTGATCGAAGAGCTCGGCGGCGATCGCGTCGGCCTGATCACCGCGGCGGGCTCCGGTGCCTTGGCCTGCCCATTGACCGTCGACTACGGCGCGCTGCGTCTCTCGCTGGAGCAGGTGGGGCCGCAGCAGGCGGCGCGGGGCGGATCGCTCCTGGGTGACGCCCTGCGCGTGGCCGGTTCGTCGTTCACCGATCAGATCAAGGACTACAAGGCCGTCATTCTCTTCTCCGACGGAGAGGACCATGGAAGCTACCCGCTCGAGGCCGCGCGGAAGCTGTTCGAAGAGCAGGGCATCCGCGTGTTCACCGTTGGTCTCGGCGATGAGGAGGAGGGCGCGCGGATCCCGATCGGCGAGTCCGGGCAGCGCTACCTGATGTACGAGGGGCAGGAGGTCTGGTCGAGGCTGGACTCCCGCGCGCTGCGGGAGATGGCCCTCGCCGCCGGAGGCGCGTACATTCCTGCCGGGACTGCCAACCTGGACATGGGCTCGATCTACCGGGAGCGGATCGCCCCCGCCAGCAAGCGCCAGTTCGGAACGACGCGAATCCAGCGCTACCATGCGCGGTATCAGTGGTTCGCGACCTTTGCTCTGGTGTTGCTGCTCATCGATTCGCTGATGAGCGATCGCCGCCGACATTCGCGGGCGGCGCTGGAGGTGCCGGCATGAGCGCGATGATGAGGGGCATCCAATCGAGAGCAGGAATCGCCATCGTTCTTGCGGTGGTCGCCCTGAGCGGGGCGGCCGTAGCGCAGACTGCGGATCCGGGGCTGGTCGAGCAGGCGACGGCGGCCGCGGAACGCGGCGACTTCGAAGAGGCGGCGGCGCTCTACCGTCTGCTCGCTGAGCAGGCGCCCATGTCGCCGCAGATTCCGTACGATCTTGGGGTCGCGAAGTATCGGCTCGGCGACTTCGATGGCGCCGCCGAATCGTTCAACCGGGCGCTGGATCTGGCCAACGATCAGGGGCTTCGGTTCCGCAGCCTCTACAACCTTGGCAACTCTGCCTACGCTCTGTCGAAGGCCGCGATGCAGGGCAGCCAGGGTGACCCGTCCGCTGCATCGAGTCAGCTGGAGAACGCCACCGAGCGGCTGCAGGACGCGCTGCAACGCTACCGCGAAGCCATCGACGCCGATCCGCTCGATGAAGATGCCAAGGTCAACGGCGAGCTGGCCTACCGCATGCTCAAGCAGCTGGAAGAGATGCAGAAGCAGATGTCCGAGCAGCAGAACCAGGATCAGCAGCAGAAACAGGATCAGGAGCAGAACCAGGATCAGGAGAAGCAGGACCAGCAACAGCAACAAGACCAGCAGCAGGACCAGCAAGAGCAGCAGGACCAGCAACAGCAGGACCAGCAGCAACAGGACCAGCAACAGCAGGATCAGCAACAACAGCAGGACCAGCAGCGGGACCAGCAACAGCAGGGTCAGCAACAACAGCAGGATCAGCAGGACCAGCAGCAGCAACAGGATCAAGAGCAGCGTGACGAAGAGGAGAAGGAGCAGCAACAGCCGTCGCCACCGGAGCAGCAGCAGCAACAGGAGCAGCCGCAGGACCAGCAGCCCGCCGGAGCGGCCCAGGAGGGCTCAGCGAACCAGCCTCCGCCGATGAAGCGTGAAGAGGCGGAGCGCCTGCTGCAGATGGTGCGGGACAAGGAGCGGGCCCGGCGTGAGGAGCTGGCCCGCCGAGAACAGAGCAAATCGCCACCGGTCGCGAAGGACTGGTGATGAGGGCGCGATGAGCACGACACGATCGGGCCAGCTTGAACGGGGCGAACGACCGCCGCCCATCACGGCGCTTCACTGGCGTTGCTGGACGTCCATGCTTGCCCTCGTGCTCCTCTTCGCTGCTCCGGCTGCGCACGCGGCTGACGTCACGGTGAGCGTCTCGTCGCGGGAGACCTCGGTCGGGCTTCCGGTCGAGCTGAAGGTCGAGATCGAGAACGCCGAGGAGTTCGACCCCCCGGAGATTCCCGAGATCGAAGGGGCGACCGTCGAGCCGGTCCCCGGCCAGAGCCGGCAGGAGTTCACGCAGATCATCAACGGCCGGGTGACGCGGACGGTCACCGTGACCCTCACGTTTCGCATCGTGCCGAAGGCGCCGGGGACGCTGACCATCCCGCCGATCTCCGTCCGCGCTGATGGCAAGCTCCACTCGAGCCGGCCCATCGACATCGCGGTGGTCAAGTCCGACTCTGGCGACCTCCTGTTCGTGGAGGTGACGAGCGATCGGGAGAGCATCTATCTCGGCGAGTCGCTGGACCTGACCCTGCAGATCTGGATCAAGCCCTATCGCGACTCGACGTATTCGGTCCGACTCAACGAGCGGGAGATGTGGAGCCGGGTCGATGATCAGCTCTGCGAGTGGGGGGAGTTCGCCGAGACGCTTGCGCAGTGGGCAGCTGAGCGCCGACGCCCGCGCGGACGCGAGGTCCTGCGGGATCTGGAGAACGGGGAGCGCGGCAGCTACTTTCTCTACGAGATTCCGGTCAAGATCTGGCCCGAGCAGGCGGGGCCGCTCGATCCCGGCGAGGTCGCCGTGACCGTCATCTACCCGACCCGTCTGGGCCGAAACCGGAGCTTCTTCAATGAGGAGCTTCGCATCGTCGACACCCGACCGGTGCGGGTCACCGCGGCGCCGCCCCCGGTGCTCGTCAAGACGCCGCCTCAGGACGGTCGGCCGCCGGGCTTCAGCGGCGCGGTCGGCCAGTTTGGTGTCGAGCTTTCGGCCACGCCCACCGATGTCGCGGTCGGTGATCCCATCACCGTCGTGCTCTCCGTCACCGATCTCACCGCGGACGGCACACGCCTCGACCTGCTTCAGCCTCCTCCGCTGCTCGAGATCAAGCCGCTGACCGAGCGATTCCGGCTGCCGAGCGATCCGTTGGCGGGCGAGGTGGAGGGACGCACAAAGCGTTTTACCCAGACGATCCGCGCGGTGGACGAGCACGTCGATCAGATTCCCGCCATTCCGTTCGTGTACTTCGATCCGAAGCAGGAAGCGTACGAGACGGTCGCGACCGAGCCGATCGAGATCGCGGTTCGTGCGGCGAGCACGGTGGCCCTCAGCGACGTCGTGTCCGCCGCCCAGGTCGCTCCCGGCGGTCCGAAGGAGCTCACGCTCGTGACCGGCGGTCTGCTCGCCAACGTCGTCGAGCCCCAGCTGCTGCTCAGGCAGGCGCGGTTCGAGCCCCAGTGGTGGATGGCAGCGATGCTGGCGGCACCGCCGTTGCTGTTCCTCGTCACCGCGGTGACGCAGCGCCGAGTGCGCCGGCTGCGCGGTGACGTCGGTTTCGCGAGGCAGAGGCGGGCCGGAAGCAGGGCGCGCCAGCGGCTGGCCGCTGCACGGCGGGCGGGAAGCGACGAGCAGCCGGAGAAGATCGGCGCCGCGGTGATCGGCTTCGTCGCCGATCGCTGCAATCTGCCGGCGGGTGCGGAGACCGCCACGGATGTCCTCGCCGTCCTCCGCAAGCAAGGCGTGCGTGCTGAGCTCGTCGGAGAGGTGCAGACGCTGCTGTACGAGTGCGAGCACCACCGCTATGCCGGTGGTTCCGGCGGGGGCAGCAACGATCTGCTGGGTCGCAGCGAGGCGTGCATCAAGCGCCTCGAACGGGAGCGATTGTGATGGAAGTGCGCTCCCGTCCCGCGCTGCTGGACCCCCTGGTCATCGCAATCATCGTGAGTGTCGTGATCATGGCGTTCTGGACCAGGCCGCTGCTCGGCGCGCCGGACCTCTCGCAGGAGCAGCGCCGCCAGGTTCTGGGCGAAGCACAGGATGCGTTCGACCGCGGAATGGCCCTGCTTCCGACGAGCCGGGAGAAGGCGAGAGCGGAATTCCAGTCCGCCGCCGAGCGCTTCCAGCTGCTCGTCGACGAGGGTCTTCGAAATGGTCCGCTCTTCTACAACCTCGCCAATGCGTATCTGCAAATCGGGGACTTGGGCCGAGCGATTCTGAACTACCGCCGCGCCGAGACGTACATGAGCGGTGATGAGCGGCTGACCAGCAACCTCGACTATGCGCGCTCGCTCTGCCGCAGCCAGGTTCCCGCCTCCGGCCAGCGGGCGCTGACCGACGCATTACTCACCTGGCACCGGCACACGTCGATGACGAGCCGCTTCGTCGTCTTCGCCGCCGCCTATGTGCTCTTCTGGCTGATCCTCCTGGCGGCGCGCTTCAAGCCAGGCGCCTGGTGGCGCATTCCCGCGCTCGCGAGCCTGGTGCTGTGGCTGGTGGTGGGGGGTTCGGTGGCGGCCGACCTGTGGCTCGGTCCGGTCAAGGTCGCCGGCGTGGTCATGGTCGATGAGGTCACGGTCCGCAAGGGCAACGGCGAGGGCTTTGCGCCTCAGTTCGAAGAGCCGCTGCATGAGGGCGCTGAGTTCACACTGATCGAGCGGCGCGGCGGATGGCTCCACATCGCGCTGCCCAACGGTACGACCGGATGGATCCGTGAAGCCCAGGCGGAGATCGTGTAGTCGTGGAACACGAAGGCGAAGTGTTCCGTGCGAGCAGGTCGATCGCTGGTCGCCGCGAAGGTGATCGCCATCGTCGGGTTCCTCGAGATGCCGAACTGACGCCCCGCCTCCATCACCTCTCCCTCCCGGGAGAGGTGGGCGAGC
Organism: uncultured Planctomycetota bacterium; assembly: GCA_963697235.1. Classification (GTDB taxonomy): domain Bacteria; phylum Planctomycetota; class Phycisphaerae; order Phycisphaerales; family SM1A02; genus CAVONJ01. Next base: position 11,940 of record CAVONJ010000006.1, on the reverse strand, counting down.
AAAGCGAGCGGGTGAGGGAGGACAGCGTCGAACGCCGGCTGCGCAACAGGCGCAGCGGTTCGACTACCGAGAGCTTCTGATCAGCGCATTCGGCGTCAGGGATGGGCCGCAGCCGCCTGCTCGACCGTGACCTCCGTCTTCACGGAGTTGGCGATGAAGCAGTGGTCGTGGGCCTTCTCGTGCAGCTCGGCGAGATCCGCAGGCGTCGGCCGGCGGTCGCCGCCGAACTCGATCTCGGGCCGCAGGACCACACGCGTGACGGCGAGCCTCCCGTCCTCGTTCTTCTCGAGGACCCCGACCGCCCGGTCGGTGTAGCGCTCGACGACGAGCCGCTTCTTGGTCGCCAGCGCCAGAAACGTCAGCATGTGGCAGCTCGACAGCGACGCGACGAAGGCCTCCTCGGGGTCGACGAGATCAGCGTTACCTTTATACGCCGGCGCCGCCGAGGCCGCGACGGTTGTGCCACCCTCGAACGACCAGGTGTGATCTCTGCTGTAGGTCTCGTAGGTGAAGTCCCGGCCGCCGCGGTCCCAGGAAACCGTCACTCGATGTTCGGACATGGCGCGTACCTCCCAAAGCGAGATGGTAGCCGGTCGTGCCGATGGATCCTTCCTTGCTCTTCGAATTGTGCGTGATCGCGCGTGCGTCTGTCGGCTGAGGCGGACTGCTCGTCAGTTGAACACCTCCCCCACGCGCAGCACGAATCCGGGCACGACATCATCGCCTCGCAGCTCTTCGTAGTCGGCGAGACAGCGCGACATCTCTCCGGTCTGATCAACAGTGGTCGTGCGTGACAGCGGATCGACGACCCAGACCAGGCGGGAACCGGCCGTGAGCCATGCTCGGACCTTCTCGGCCACATCGCGCGGTCGATCGTCAGGCGAGTTGACTTCGACGGCCAGATCGGGCCGAACGGAACAGTGGCAAGCAACCTCCGGAAAGTACGGACAGCCTCGGCTCTTCCCGCAGGTGGGAAAACGCGAGGCTGTCCCGAATCTTCCCGCAATCATTGCTCGAGCGAAATCGGGCCTCGCGAGTGCGGGTTCGCTCCGACATCGAAGCTCTTTTTGCCTCGCTGCGCAGGGGATCACGATCGTCGGCGTACCTTCTTGCGGAGCAGCGGGTTGCCGAGTTGGCGGATTGCCGGTCGGAAGAGGTTGAGCGAACTCTGGACATGGACCGCTGTTCCGGTCATCTCCACAGCACGTCTGGCGTGCGCCTCCCTTTCAGACGAGGACACCACCATGAACCGAAGAACAGTAGCCACGATCGCGGTCGTCGGGGTAACAGCGTGCTGCGGTCAGCGCGTGACGGCGCAGGAGTTCGACTTCATCAAGACCAGCGGAATCTTCGTCGCGAAGGGCTTCAACGTCGATCTCGAGGGATTTGGAGCGATGACCGCCTGGCGGGTCCATGTGAACATCGGCGTGGGAAACCAGGTGACGTCCGTCTTCGGCAGTCCGACGTACGGGCCGCTGGACATCGCCCCCAGCGGCGGTTTCTTCCAACACCCCGAGGGACAGGACGTCGAGATGGACGCGGATCTGCTGAAGGTGTTTCCCACGCTGCAATGGGACAGCTACGTCTCGATCGGCAACCTCGTCCTCGACTCCGACGAGAACCCGACGCAACTGTCGCCCTTCTTCCCGTCGGGCAGTCCGTCTGGATTGCCTTGGGGGACGAGCGGGCTGGCCACGCAGAACGGGGTCTGGTACCGGACGCCGGACGACGCCTACACCCACGCCGACGAAGAAGGCCTCGTCTTCATCGGGCAGTTCACCCTTCCCCAAACCACGCACATGGACGGCCTGGTCAACCTGACGTACGTGATCGACGGCTCCCCGGGTGTGTTCATGCAGGAGACGTTCAACTTCGATCCGGTCGACGTCAACGAGGATGGCGCCGTCAACCAGCAGGACCTCGTCCTCGTCCTCGAGAACTGGGGCCATTGCGACTGTCCGGCCGACGTCACGGGAGACGACGAGGTCGATGTGGTCGATCTGATCACGGTCGCCGTGAATTGGAGCGAAACTTCAGGGTGATCCCACGCTGCCTACCCGCAGAGGCGCCAAGGGGGCGGCGGTCATGGGCCTTACTCATCCTCGCGACGATGTTGGTGCGAAGCAGCAGAACAATCAACAGCGTTCGAGCACGGCCGCCGTCGCAATGCCGCCGCCGCCGCCGATCGTGCAGCAGCCGTAGCGGATGCCTTCGCGGCGCATCGCATGAACCATCGTGACGAGCGCCCGGCAACCGCTGCTGCCCACGGGGTGCCCGAGTGCGATGGCGCCACCGGCCAGGTTCACGCGATCCAGCCCGATGCCGATCTCCTGCACGGACGCGATGACCACGGACGCGAAAGCCTCGTTGATCTCCCACCAGCCGATCTCCTCCGGGCGCAGCTTCGCGCGGGTCAGGGCGAGATTTGCCGCGGGTGCGGGGCTCATGCAAAGGAGACGGGGATCGACGCCAACCCGGGCCATGCTGCGAATCGTCGCGAGCGCGTCCATCCCCAGCTGGTCCGCCTTGCGACGCGACATCAGCAGCACCGCCGCGGCACCGTCACCGACCTTGGACGCGTTGCCGGCGGTGACGGTCCCGCCTCGCTGGAACGCGGGTTCGAGCTGTGCGAGCGACTCGCGAGACATATCGCGGCGAGGGGTCTCGTCGACGGCGAATTCCACCGGGCCACTGCGCGTCGTCGCGTTGATCGGAACGACCTCCGCCTTGAAGTGGCCCCGATCGATCGACTGAAGAGCGTATTGCTGGGAGCGCAGCGCATACTCGTCCTGGGCCTCGCGCGAGATCGCGTATTCGCTCGCGATGCGATCGCCCGCCATGCCCATGTTGAATGGACCGAAGCGTTCGGTTGATACCGTCCACGTGGATTCTTCGAACTGGTCGATAATCTCCGAGTGTCCGCGGCGCGTACCCCAGCGATGGCCGGTCACGCGGTAAGGCGCGGCGCTCATGTTCTCCACGCCGGCGCCGATTAGTACCTCGGCCTCGCCGATCATGATGTCGCGTGCGGCGCAGTTGACCGCTTCGAGCGCCGAGCAGCACGCGGCGTTTACCGAGTAGCTGTTGGCGGAGAAGGGAAGGTCCGCTTCCAGGGCGCAATACCGCGCGATGTTCATCGCCTCCGAACTCTGGTACACCTGTCCCATGACGACGCCATCGATGTGCTTCGGGTCGATGCCGGAACGACGCACTGACTCCCGAATCACATGCGTCGCCAGGTGATGCGCGGGAACGTCGCGCAGGGTGCCGCCAAATCGGCCCTGCGCGGTCCGGCACGCTTCCACGACCACCACCTCATTCATGTCGATCTCCCCGTGAAGTTGCGCTGAAGTACTCGTACCACCCGCCGCGGCTGCCGGGCTTGAGCGACGGCGCTCCGCGGTATCCCTCGCTGAAGACGCGCTGCGCGATCGGCGGAATCGCCCAGCGCTCGCCGAGCTTCTCGTGCAGGTACTCCTGCGCGTGGTACCAGGAATCGAACATCGCGGTCTTGTCGAGGAGTTCGAAGACGCCCATCGGCCAGCCGAGACCGGTCTTCACCATCTCGTCGACCTCAGCGATTCCACAGATGCCCTGTTCGACGCAGCGCATGGCCTCAGCGATGAATAAGTTGACGAAGCGGGTCGTGAAGAAGCCCGGTGCATCGTTGACGACGACCGGCTTCTTGCCCAGGTGGGTTAGGAAGCTCACCGTCGCATCGACGGCCCACTCCGCGGTCTGCTCGCCGCGGGCGACCTCGACCAGCGGCATGACGTTGGCCGGATAGAACCAGTGGGTGCCGACCACCCGCTCCGGCCGTGCGAGCACGCTTGCAATCTCTGCGATCATGATCGATGACGTATTCGTCGCGATGATTGCTTGATTGGGTGCCGCAGCCTCTGCTTCCGCCAGGACCGCGTGCTTGGCACTGAGCACTTCGGGCACGGTTTCGACGATGAGCTGCGCCTCTCGGACTGCGACTGCGAGATCGAGCGTCGGATGCACGCGTGCGAGCCGCTCCCCGCGCGTCTGCTCGGAGAGGGTGCCCTTCTTGACGAGTCCGTCCAGGCCGAAGGGCCCGCGCGTCAGGAGCGTCATGCCATGCTCGAGCGACTCCTGGCGCCGCGAGACGAGCCAGACCTCGGCATCGGGGGCCGCGGTGAGGCATGCCAGAACGATGCCGTGGCCCATCAGGCCACCGCCCCCGATCACGGCGATTCGTCGAATGTCAAGCGTCTTCGTGACTTCGTTCATGGATGATCGCTCGAGGGAGCCTGGTCTTCACTGACACGTCTGCGAGCAAGCAGATCGCCCTGGGCCATTTGCAAGGCCGGAGCCTCTCAACGGCAGAACTTGATCGTACCGTGCAGTCCCCACGCGCGTCAGTCCTAACGGCGACCGAGCCGCGCCTGCACATCGGCGACGAACGCCTCCGTGTCGTCGAGACGTCCAAGCGCGGCGACGACCTTCTCGAGATCGACGTCGGCATAGTCGTGCACGAGGATGTTGCGGAATCCGGCCAGGCTCCGAAGCCGATCAGCGGTGGTGCTGCTGATGACGTCGCGCACCGCCAGCCGCGGCGCAACGTGGCCATACTCGTCGTCCACGCATTCACGAAACTCACCGGACAGTATGTGGCTGCCCGTATCGAAGAGTGCCTCCGCCGCAATGTGAAGACCTCGTTCGACCGCCCATTGAAGAAGAAGATCGCGGCGCAATTGCTCTGCGGTCACCGGCATCCACCCGCAGCCGCCCCAGCGCCTGCTCGATCTGCAGCAGCTTGCGCCGCACGATGTCAACATCAGCTGGCACGCCGTTCCTCGATCCTTGCGCACAGATAGGCGTATTGCAATTCGCGGAGGTGCCGCGTATCGAGGTATCTGGCCATGGCTCGCATCTCGAACTCAGCCTGCTCGCGCTCGGAGCGACAGACAAGCACGCGACCATTGCCGATCACCTTCCGCACGAGGAGGGGTGGGGCCTTGGCCAGGTCGACCAGGTCGACGTGTCGATCGAGTGCTGCCGCGAGCGCATCGCGGATCTCGCCGTATCGATCCAGCGTCAGATCTGGTCTCGCCAGCACGGCGACGTCGACGTCGCTCGACGGGCGGAGCTCCCCCGCGCAAGTGATCCGAACAGATAGGCAAGCCGCACGTCCGCAAACGTGTGCAACACCTGAGCCGCCTTGTCGCAAGCCTCGAGCATCGGGATCGAGTATACCACCCGACTGGGCGTGACTCACGGCGACGAGTCGACCTGTGACGCCGTTCGCGGCGGGAGCCTCTGCTGAACGAAGGCGGCCGCAGCGTACAGAGCGATGGCGGCCAGCGCTGCCGCCGTGTAGCCGATCGTCATGCCGGTGGCGATGGCGAGCGGGGCGGCGAGCACGGACGCGAAGCCGTTCACCGCCCACGCCCAGGGAATTGCTGCGGGCGCGGCGGCTTCCAGGCGCTGGAGCGCGAGCGGCATCGGGAAGCCCATGAGGTACGCGAGCGGAGCGATGGCAAGCAGGGCGACGGCGGAGTGCGCGATCGTGGGCAGTCCGCCAGCCATCACCGGAATGACTTGCAGGCCGAGCAGGACGAGCGCCCCGGTGGCGGCGAGCGCCAGCAGGAGCCAGCGGTGTCTGCGCACGCCCCGTCGGCCGGCGCTGCGCGGTCAGGCATCCAAGGCCCGAGAAGAGCAGAAACCCCGAGATGGTCACCGCGGCGGTGGTCACGGGATCACCGATCAGGTGGGTGAGACGGGAGAGGCACGTCATCTCGAGCGTCAGATAGGCCAGGCCGATGGCTGCGAAATACGACGCGATCGGCATGCTCGCGCCGCCGCGCTCGGACCGGGGCAGTCCCCAGAGGGGAAGGACCGTCAGCGCGGCGCCGATGATGGTGATGCGACCGAGCGCGACCAGCACGAACGAGAAAGGCCAGCTCGACGCGCGTCAGCCACAGTTCGCCGTAGCTCTCGCGCAGCGCCCGGATCGAGGCGCAGCCGGCAGAAGTCGAAGAAGAACGGTCGGTCGTCGGTCGGGGGGCGGATGTCGAACGGGTAGTCGTCGATGAAGCGCCGCGCCGTGTCCGGATGGAAGAGCCGCATGGCCGCGTGGTGGTACCAGTCGCCCTGGCCCTGCGGCGGGGGCGGCAGCGCGTCCGGCTGGTTGAGCTCCTGCGGCTGGATGCCCTCGAACCAGACCGGCGTCAGCTGGCGCCGCGAGCAGAGTGCTCGCACCGCCTGGATCTGGGCGGTGCTCCACGGCGTGGCCTTGAGGAGCGTGCACACGCCGAGGAAGTCGCGAACGATCACGAGATGACGCTGCGGATCCTCGACACCCGCTCGCCGCAGCGCCTCGATGAAGGTGGCGAACACCTTCAGGTTGTCGCGCGGCGGCTCCTGCATGCCGCGGCAGACGAAGAGAATCCCGTCGTCGGTAAGCCGCCGCAGCGCGGCGCCGACTCCTTGGACGGTCATCAGGTGATCTTCGCCAAGACCGCCGACCCCTCCGGAGCCCGCGGCGGAACCCTCGAGTGCCACGAGCTGGATGAGGTCGTACCGATCGGCGCCGTGATCGAGATGATGGCGGGGCTCCGCGATCACGGCCACCACGACGGGCACGTCCAGCACGTTGCCGCCCGCGTCCCGCAGCGCTCCCCGCAAGAGCGGCGGCAGCGACGGATCGGGCTGGACGACGTCGATGGCGCGATGCGCCACCCCGCACCGCCAACCAGATGTTGCTGCCGCCAATCTCTCCCAGCAGCGCGACGCGCGGAGCAGGGCGGGGCGAGCTCGTACGCCGCGGCCATGAGCGTCTGATCGACGGCCGCCGCCTCGTCGCGCTGTCGCACGTGAAGCAGCGAGCCCGCCCAGTGTCCGTCGAACGTGATCGCGGTCATGCTCGGCGGGGCAACGCCCGGACCCAGGAAGGGCAGGTCGTGCAGCGCGTCGCTGCGGTACGCCTCGATCAGCGCTCGCGGACCGTAGCCGCGCACGAGGCGCTCCGCCGATCCCTGCTCGATGAGCCGGTTCAGGTACGCGCGTACTTGTACGGATCGGGACGCAGCGCGATGGGCTGAAGCGACAGCCCGAGACCGATGGCGACCAGGGCGAGCGCTGCAACCGCGCTTCGACGGTCGAAGCCGCGGACGAGCAGTCCCGCGACGCCCAGCAGGGCCGGCGCCGCCATCGCCGCGGGAAGCAGCTCGGGGCGAATCAGAAGCGTCACCGCAGGCGCCACGGCAGCGCCGACGGCGCTGCCGAGCATGTTGCTCCCGTAGGTGGCGGCGATCCGCTGGCCAGCGTCCATGAGGGCGGCGCCGATGCAGCGCGGCGCCGAGAAGAAAGGGAACCGTGAGCAGGAACCAGCACAGGATCCACGCGGAGCCCTGCCGGAGCAGCAGTGCGGGAACGAGCCGGGCCTCGACGGGAACCAGCTGGGCGAGCGCCGTGCAAAGCGGCATGGACAGCGCGGTGGCGAGCGCCGTCACGAGCAGCACGCCGTGGCGGTGCGCCGTTACCTGCTTCCGAAGGAGCGTCAGCAGGGTCCCGCTGGCGCCGAAGCCGAGCAGCGCGATGCTGATCACGAGAAAGGCGAAGTGATGCCAGCTCGCGACGAGCAGCAGGCGCATCAGCACGATCTCGAATGCGAGCACGGCGGCGGAGACCCAGAAGACCAGCCACAGCACGCCGCGACCGGAGGCCGTCGCTGCTGGCTGGACCGCGGGTCATTGATCCTGACGGGTCATGGGAACGAAGCGCACGCTGGTGATGGTCTCCGAGCGGCGGCTTGCCGTCCTCCTGCTTGTGGATCACCACGAGTCGCTGCATCTCGTAGGGGCCGCCGATCGGAATCGCGATGCGGCCGCCGGGCTTGAGCTGCTCCCACAGCGGCGGCGGCAGGTGGCCGGACGCGCAGGTGACGATGATCGCGTCGAACGGCGCTTCCTCCGTCCAGCCGAAGTATCCGTCGCCGTGCCGGCAGCGCACTCTCGTCATAGCCCTGCTCGCGCAGCGCCCGTTCGCCCTGTGTCGCAAGCGGCTCGACGATCTCGATGGAAAAGACGTGCGGTGTCAGCTGCGCCAGGACCGCGGCCTGGTAGCCCGAGCCGGTGCCGATCTCGAGCACCTTCGACTCCGGCGTCAGCTCCAGCAGCTCGGTCATCAGCGCCACGACGTACGGCTGCGAGATCGTCTGGCCGTGGCCGATGGGCAGCGGCGTGTCGTCGTACGCACGGTCTGCAGATCTCGCCGGCACGAATGCGTGGCGGGGAACGGTGGACATCGCGCGCAGGACCGACGGGCTCTCGATGCGCCGTCGATAATCGAAGGGCTTGGCGATCTGCTGCTCGACCATCGTCGCGCGCTCGGCCGCCCGCTCCGCCGCGCCCGGTGGCTCAGGTGGCTGGAACTGCGGCGCGGTCGTGGTGGTGGTGGTGGTGGTGTTCGCAGACGGGGGTTTCGCAGAAGACGGCGGAGCCGGCGGCTCGAGTGGCTGCTCGCAGGCGGTCACCACGGACAAAGCAGCTGAAGAGCACCGAAACAAGAGCGAAGACGAATCGCACTCTGATTGTATCGCGCACCGTCACGCCTCCCGGTCGAGTTCATCGCCCCCGGTACGATAGTCAGCGGTGAGGCGCTGCGCCCGAATCGACGTGACGCCGGCGCGCAGACTGCACCGATCACCGTCTGCCACCGCAGCAGCCGGGTCCGCCGCGTCCTGGGCCTTGTCCCTGTCCCTGGAATCGTCCCTGTCCCGCGCGAGGTCCGGATTCGCCAGATCGTCCCTGCCCTCCACGCCCCGCGGCCCGCTCGAAGGCAGGCAGATGGCGCTCCAGCGAGGCCGCCCGGAGCCGCTGCATGGTGTTGCGAATGTCGGGCTGATCGATGAACTCGAGGAAGCGATCGTACATCGCGACGTTTTCGATCTCGAGACGCGCGGCGTCTTGGCACGCTGCGGTGAACGTCGCGGGCACGGCAGGCTCCGTTGCCTTCGGCGTACGGGGCGGCACGTCGACTTCGTAGGCCTCGAAGAGCTGGAGCAGGTGCGATTCGTGGCGCTCTTCCGCCCGGATGACATTGGCGAAGGGGCAGAACCTCGCCGAACCGTTCCATGACGGCGGCGTAGCGCTGCTGCGCCTTGCGCTCGTCCTGCAGCGCTTCGATCAGAGCGGTCCGGGTCGCCGGATCGAGCTTCGAGTCGACCTTCGAACAATGGCCGTGCGCCCGCACCGCATCCGCAAGCGAGTGGAACGAGATCGCAAGGCTGTCGGCGCTCAGGACGGTCGTGGCCGCGACGCCAGTGGCAAGCAAGAGTGTGCTGATCTTCATGTCACTGATTCCTTTCTTCACGCCGCTCCGTGCCGGCGGTGTTCCCAGCGTTCCAGGGCGAAGAAGCCCACGGTGGCGAGCGCGGCCAGGGCCAGGATGAACCACCACGGAGAGAGGCCGGTGACCGAGTCCATCGTGGCCTTGCCGAGGTCGCCGACGCCGAGCACATGGGAGTGCATCCACGGGTACGCCTCGGCGTAGACGGCGGCGCCGGCCACCATGCCCAGCACACCGGGCAGCGCGTGGCGGGAGCCATCGCCCAGAGCGGCGACGCCCGTGCCCGGGCAGTACCCGAGGATCGCCATGCCCACGCCGAAGACGATGCCGCCGAGGGCGTTGCCTAGCAGCGTCGCATTCTTGATGTGCAGCGGCACGTCCATGCCCAGCGCTCGCATGCCGAAGATGCCGCCGCCGCCCACGACCATCGCCGTGAGCATGACCTTCAGCACCGTGAAGTCCTTGAGGAGGAACTGGCCCAGGATGACGTTGAAGCGGGTGACGCCGCCCTTCTGCAGGAGGAAACCGAACAGGAAGCCGGTGAGGCCTCCGAGGAGCAGCGTCCGGGGATCGGCGAAGAGATTCTCAAACATGGCTCTGCCCCCTTCTGCCGTACATGACGAATGCGGTGGCGACGCCGGAGGCGAACATCGCCAGCAGGAAGACCCAGGAAGAGACCGCCAGCTGGAGTCCGCCGGAAATGGCGTGCCCGGACGTGCATCCGCCGGCGAGCCGGGCCCCGAACAAGAGGACCGCGCCGCCGGCGAATGCCCCGGCCCAGCGGAATGCCGTCGACGGACCGAAGCGCCAGCTCCAGAGAGCCGGGATCTGCTCGCGGAACGTCGATCCGGCGAGACGGGCGGCGACGAACGCGCCGAGGATGAGCATGATGACCAGGGCGAACTGCCACTCGATGAGCGGCTTGGGATCCGCGGCCGTCCCGAGATACTTCGCGAAGTATGCGTTCTCCGCGACGTGCGCTGGCGCGACCAAACGCTCGAGCCCGCCGGCCGCCTGAACCATCGTGGTCGAGGTGCCGAGGGCCTTGCCCATCGTCGCGAAGGTGAGCCAGGACAGCACGCCGATGCCGGCGCCGACGACGTAAGGCGACCAGCGGGGGAGTGTCAACGGTGATCTCATGGTGGTTTGCTCCTTGATTCCGACTCTCCAGATACGTCGGCCCGGGCCGAAGCGATGGTGCGTTCGGCGCGTTCAACGCCGGCGCGACGTGCCGCCGAAACGCCTTTCCACGCACTGCATGATGCTCGCCAAACCCTCCTCGGCGACCTGGTAGTAGATCTTCCGACCCTCGCGCTCGCTCGAGAGCAGACCCCGGTCGCGCGCATCGGCGCAGATGCTCCGAGGCCATGTGGCTCGGTATCTCGCACGCCTCGGCCAGCTCGCCCACGGTGTAGTCATCGCGCAGGAGCATCTGCACGATGCGAAGCCGGTGGGGATGAGCGAGCGTGCGCAGGCACTCTGCCGCTTCGGCGAGGGCCGCGAGATCCAGGAGCGTGCGATCGAGTCTGGGTGGTCGAGCTGTCGCAGAGGTCGTTCGTTTCATACGGCACCCGTCTGGATCAATATATCGTCATATTGCGATATGTCAATACTTCGTCGGCATCAAGACCGCCGTCCGGGCCCGGGCCGGAGTCCGGTCGGGAGGGATCGGAGGAGTGGCCAGTCAGATCCCCGCGTCGCTGTCGTCGGCGAGGTTCGGTCGTCCCCAAAGCCAATCCTAAAAAGCTTCCTTTGTCAGCACCCCACCAGGCGGGCTTAGAAAAAGCCAGTCTCCATAAAGGGCCAAACTCACTTTCCAGCTCAATTATCTCAAAACTTGCAAATTCTGTACTTACCAGAAATCCGGATCCAATCGCATACCATACGCTTAGGAGGTTTGATAGAAATTCAAAGACCAATAAAATTAAAACAAATACAAGAGCCTTGTTCTTAAAAGAACTTATAGTATAGGCGATGAAAGCGAGCACAGTAACAGGCATCATCAAAACCAGAACATCTTTGATAAATAAACTTATAGAATAAAATAATCTATGTACATCATCAGGTAAAAATCTTGCTATTGCAGAATAAATTGCAATCACTAAAATTGTTTGAAAAGACCTATGTTTCAGATAATTGATAAGCATCATATCCTCAAAATTTGGGGTAGTATAACAGGGGATAATATCATACTTCTAGAAAAAAAATAGTTTTTTTAATGTATTTTTTCTGCACACAATTTATAAGCCATCTAGGTAAGGGCTCAAAAGCTTATTTGAAAGGGCATTACGCAGTTTATTCATATTTTGCTCAATTGTAGTAGTTTCAGCGTTTTTTGAGTATTTCCATACGTCTTTTTGTAAAGAGTCTTTTGAAATGTAAAAATCTTTAGATAATAGAATATTTCTCAATATCATATTTTCAATGTGGGATAATTTGATTATTTCTCCATTTTTTTTTGAAAAGCTTGATCTTAGCTCACAATAAATATTACCATCTATCAGAGCAAAGATTTTATCTCCCAAAATACCACCCTTAATCTCCGATAAAAAATCCGCTAAAATAATAGGCTTCCTCAGAACAATATGATGTTTAAGACCAATATCCTCAAAAGAAAAAACATTT
>CAVONJ010000005.1:0-245890 GCA_963697235.1 uncultured Planctomycetota bacterium | reverse complement strand
GGGGTGAGTTATAGCGTGGGGGTCGCGTAGGGTGCATGCAATGCACCGCGGAGTGCGTGAGGTGCGGGTCATTCGTGGTGCATTTCATGCATCCTACGAGCGTGGCGTAGACTTACAGACCGATGATCTCTGGTGTTCAGTTCATGATTCTCGGGTCGGGGACCTCGGCGGGCGTTCCGGTCATCGGATGCGACTGCGCGGTGTGCCACTCGAGCGACCCGCGCGATTGCCGCACGCGCAGCGGCGCGTGCGTGATGTTCACCGATCGCGGCGGGCAGGAGCGGGTGATCCTGATCGATACGTCGCCCGACCTTCGCCTGCAGGCCCTCCGCCACCAGCTGCGCCGCTGCGACGGCATCCTCTATACCCACAACCACGTCGATCACACCTTCGGCCTCGACGAAGTGCGCCGCTTCAACGCGCTCATGAAGGTGCCGATCACCGTCTACGCCGACGAGCACACGATGGACCACCTGCACCGGGTCTACCGCCACATCTTCCACAAGGATCGGAACGTCAACGACTCGTTCGTCGCGACGCTCATTCCCTCGATCATCAATCCGCAGCGCCCCGTCGATTGCTTTGGTCTGCGCTTCCAGCCCATCGAGCTGCTGCACGGCCGCCTGCCCGTGCTCGGTTTCCGTCTCGAAGCCCTCGACGAGCAGGGCGACGTGGCGGCGCACCAGCCGGCGCCGCTGCCGCTGGCCTACTGCACGGACGTCTCCGCGATTCCTCCGCACTCCTGGCCGCTGCTGCGCGGGCTGCGGACGCTCGTCCTCGACATGCTCCGCTACCGCCATCACCCCACGCACCTCACCGTGGAGCAGGCGGTGGAGACGGCGGAGCGGATCGACGCCCAGCAGACCTTTTTCACACACATGACGCACGACATTTGCCACGCGGAGCTCGATCCCCGGCTCCCGGAGGGGATGGCCCTGGCGTTCGACGGGCTCGTGATCGGCTGAGCTCGGCGGGGCGATAGCGCAAGACGCGTTCCGGCATCCTGTCGTCCCCGTGACCTCTTCGATGGCGAGGATTCGCAGGCGGAGGTACCCTGTACGCGTCACGTCAGGTGTGCGGGCCGGTGTCCTGGGCAAATGACCGTGCCTTGGATTGAGATGAAGGGGTAGGCCACGCCATGGGGATCTGGGGCCGATTCGTTTCGACGATCATCGCGATAATCGCGCTGCTCTTCCCAGCAGTTCCCCAGACCACCGTCACCATCAACGTCCCCGGCGACGCCCCGACGATCCAGGCCGGCATCGACATGGCCTTCGACGGCGACGAGGTCGTCGTCGCCCCGGGCACGTATCACGAGACGATCGACTTCGGCGGCCGCAACATCGTCGTGCGCAGCAGCGATCCCGACGATCCGCTCGTGGTCGATGCGACCATCATCGACGGCGACATCGATCAGGATCCGGAAACCGTCGACGGTCCCACCGTGACCTTCGAGAACGGCGAGACCCGCGACGCGGTGCTGGCCGGCTTCACCATCACCGGCGGGACCGGCAAGCTCGACCTGTCGCTGCTCGCCGGAGGCGGCATCTTCTGCAAGGACGCGTCACCGACGATTCGCCAGAACGTCATCATCCACAACCAGTGCGAGATCGGCGGCGGCATCTACCTCTCGGGGAGCGATGCGCTCTTCGAGCGAAACCTGGTGATCGAGAATGACGCCGCGCATTCAGGCGGTGGAATCAAGATCGGAACCTCGTCGACGGCGGAGATCCTGAACAACATCATCACCGGCAACTGGGTCGAGAGCTTCAGCGGTGGCGGTATCGACGTCTTCTCCTGTCCACCGGAATCGGCGCCGCTCATTCGCAACAATGTCATCGCCGGCAACTTCGCTGCCGCGGGCGGTTCCGGCCTCTCGATGAGCGCAGCGTCGCCCACGGTCATCAACAACATCATCACCGACAATCGCGGCGTCGTCGGCGTCTTCCAGAACTCCAGCACACCGGCCATTTGCTTCAACGACGTCTGGGCCAATGAAGAAGGCGATTACGCGCCGTCGATCGTGCTCTGTCCGGCGGGGGAGTTCTCGACGGACCCGATGTTCGTCGATCCCGGCTTCTGGGACGACCTCAACGGAACGCCCGAAGATCTTCGGGATGATCTCTGGGTGGATGGCGACTACCGACTGCTCGACGCCTCGCCCCTCATCGATGCCGGCGATCCGTCGGTCCTCTGGGACGGTCTGGAGACGGACTTCGGCGGCGATCTTCGTCTCGCCCAGTGCCGAATCGACATCGGCGCGTACGAGTCGCTCGTCTTTGGCGATTCCGACGGTGACGGCCTCTCCAACTGCGACGAGGGAACCGAGGATCCCGACGGCGACGGCGATCCCAACTACCTCGATGAAGACTCCGACGGCGATGGCATCGGCGACGGTGTGGAGGGCACCGACGATCCGGACGGCGACGGTGTGCCCAACTACCTCGACGGCGACTCGGACAACGACGGCATCTCCGATCTGATCGAGGGCACCGGCGACGTCGACAATGACGGCATTCCCGATTACCTGGACTTCTCTCCGCGGCTGAACTTCCGGCCCAAGCGCCTGCTGCACTTCCAGTCGGTCGGGCATTCGACGGTGGGGCCGAACAACATCGGGTACAACCCGCCGGCTCGTGTCTCGGTTAACGTCTGGACCCCGGCCAACGGGTGGACTTCGTACATCCAAAACAGAATGGTCCCGGTCATCAATGCGATCGGTCCCACCTTTGACTGGTGGGTTCACAATCCAGGGGGGATCTGGGACAACGTCGACGGTGCCCTGGGCCCGGAGTACCCGAGCCCCGCGGGAATCGAGTATCGGCCCGGCATCTTCGGCGACATGTACTTCGAAGAGATGCAGCTGGCCAGGGACCACTTGCCCGGGCTCGTCGATTACTCCGAGCTGGCTCCCTTCTTCAACAGCCACTCGATTCGCATGGTCGGGTACATCGGAATCCCTCGCTGCTACGAGGGGATGTCCGTCACCGGTGTGCCCTATATCTGGGACCCCGTGCCCGCGCACTGCGATCCTGCGCAGCGACAGGTCTGGTTCGACGAGCTCGTTTCGTTCCGGTTCAAAGCGGTCGGCTTCGACAACAGCTCGCCGATGCCCCTCGCCGGGATGATCGACACGATCTCGTATCTCGGCTCGCAAGGCATGGCGACGATCATCGAGGCGGTGCCGCTTCGAATGGACGTTCCGAAGCACGGCTACGACGTGGCGGCCGAGGAGCGGTATTGGACGACGGTGGTCGAGCCCAATCCCTCCATCTACATCACGGAGGCGGAGCTCAATGCCCTGGGGGCGACGACGTATCACCTGATCACCAGGCATGCGGATGGAGCCCTGTGGTCGTCCTGGACGTATCGGGAGCAGTCGCAATGGCGATACGACACCGCCCTGTCGCTTCTCCTGCAAGGCAAGACGGTGGTGGTCCCCCTCGATGAGCTGCTCACGCTCGGGTTCGACCTGCAGGCGCTCGCCGCGGCGGCCGCGCCACTCAACGACCTGTGCGGCAATGCGGCCCCCTTCAACGGCGGCGCCGGCGATGGCGCGGAGTTCTACGACACGTCCGGGGCAGGAACCGACGGGCCGGCGAACCCGGTGGGCGAGTGCAACGACAACGGAGAGAACCAGACCTGGCACGACATCTGGTACACGTACCAGGCGACCTGCACGGGCACCCTGACCGTGACCACGTGCGATGACGTGCACGGCCTGGGGCGACCCGGCTACGACACCGATCTGGTCGTCTACGGTCCCTACGCCGATGCGGCGTCGATCGACTGCGACGAGACGAGCCTGGTCTCGAATCTGGCCGGGTGCAACGATGATGATCTGGTCAACCCGTGTGGCATCAGCCAGCCCTTCTCCAGCACGGTCGAGATCGAGGCGATCCAGGGCGAGTTCTATCTGATCCGGGTCGGCGGCTGGTCGAACGATGATTCGGGCACGGGGTGGCTGGACGTGTCGTGCGCGGGCCCGAGCATCGTCGGCGCGTGCTGCCTCGGAGGCTTCTGCACGATCGAGACGCCGGCGGCGTGCCAGAATCTCGGCGGTGCGTACCAAGGTGACGGCACGACCTGCGCGCCGAACCCGTGCACGATTCCCAACGACGACTGCATCGACGCGACGCCCTTCAACGACGGTCTCGGCGACGGCGCGGAGCTCTACACCACGGAAACCGCGAGCACCGACGGACCGCCGAACCCGGTGGGGGAGTGCAACGACAACGGACAGAACCAGACCTGGAACGACATCTGGTTCACCTACGAGGCCACCTGCACCGGCATCCTGACCGCGACGACGTGCGACGACATTCACGGTCTCGGCGACCCCGACTACGACACCGATCTGGTGATCTACGGCCCGTATCCCGACGTGGATTCGATCGACTGCGATCCGGCCGGTCTGCTCGGCAGTCGGGTCGCGTGCAACGATGATGATCTGATCAACGGCTGCGGCACCGAATCGCCGTACTCCAGCACCATCGACCTCTTCGTGAACCAGGGCGAGGTCTACCTGATTCGGGTTGGCGGCTGGTCGAACACCGAGTCGGGCACGGGCTCGCTCGAGCTGACGTGCGTCGGAGAGCTCGGCGCGTGCTGCATCGGCGGCGCGTGCAGCCTCGAGACCGCCGCCGACTGCTTCCAGCTCGGGGGCCAGTACCAGGGCGACGGAAGCAGCTGCGCGAACCACCCCTGCAGCGGGGCGTGCTGTCTGCCGGGTGACCTGTGTCTGGTGACCTCGGAGCCCGAGTGCACGATGGCCTTCGGCGCGTACCAGGGGGGGCTGACCAACTGCACCGACAGCGACGGCGACGGCGTGGCCGACCTGTGCGACGGGTGTCCGGATGATCCGGACAAGATCGACCCCGGCGCGTGCGGCTGCGGCGTGCCCGGATACCGATTCCGACAGCGACGGAACGCCGGACTGCAACGACGGGTGCCCGAACGACTCGAACAAGACCGCGCCGGGCGTGTGCGGATGCGGCGTACCCGATGACGACTCCGACAGCGACGGCACGCTCGATTGCAACGACGGCTGTCCGAACGACCCGGACAAGATCGATCCGGGCGTGTGCGGCTGCGGCGTGCCGGACACTGACACGGACAGCGATGGCACGCTCGACTGCAACGACGGGTGCCCGGACGACCCGGACAAGATCGACCCCGGAATCTGCGGATGCGGCGTGGCCGACGTCGACACCGACAGCGACGGCACACCCGACTGCAACGACGGCTGTCCGGATGATCCGACGAAGATCGACCCCGGCGTCTGCGGTTGCGGCGTGCCGGATGCGGACACCGACAGCGACGGAACGCCCGACTGCATCGATGATTGCCCGGACGATCCGACCAAGGTCGATCCCGGAGTCTGCGGATGCGGTGTGCCTGACGATGACACCGACAGCGACGGCACACCCGACTGCAACGACGAGTGCCCTGACGACCCGACGAAGATCGAGCCGGGCCTCTGCGGATGCGGCGTGCCCGATACGGACACGGACAGCGACGGCACGCCTGATTGCAACGACGGGTGTCCGGATGATCCCACGAAGATCGAGCCGGGTGTGTGCGGCTGCGGTGTGGCCGACATCGACAGCGACGGCGACGGAACACTGGACTGCAACGACGGCTGTCCGGACGACCCGGACAAGATCGACCCGGGAATCTGCGGATGCGGCGTCGCCGACGTCGACACCGACGGCGACGGCACGCCCGACTGCAACGACGGTTGCCCGGATGATCCGACGAAGATCGATCCCGGCGTGTGCGGATGTGGCGTGCCGGATGTGGACACCGACAGCGACGGAACGCCGGACTGCATCGATGGCTGCCCTGACGATCCGACCAAGATCGATCCCGGAACCTGCGGATGCGGTGTGCCTGACGATGACACCGACAGCGACGGCACGCCCGACTGCAACGACGAGTGTCCGGACGACCCGACGAAGATCGAGCCGGGCGCTCTGCGGATGCGGCGTGCCCGATACGGACACCGACAGCGACGGAACGCCTGATTGCAACGACGGGTGTCCAGATGATCCCGCGAAGATCGATCCGGGTGCCTGCGGCTGCGGCGTGGCCGATACGGACACCGACAGCGACGGCACGCCCGACTGCAACGACGGATGTCCCGACGATCCCGACGAAGACTGATCCGGGTGCCTGCGGCTGCGGTGTGCCTGATACCGACAGCGACAGCGACGGCACGCCCGACTGCAACGACGGCTGCCCGAACGATCCGGCGAAGATCGCCCCCGGTCTCTGCGGTTGCGGGATACCCGACACCGACACGGACAGCGACGGCACGCCTGACTGCAATGACGCCTGCCCCGAAGACCCGAACAAGGTCATCCCCGGCCTCTGCGGCTGCGGCATCCCCGATGACGACACGGACGGCGACGGCTCACCGGACTGCACCGATGGCTGTCCTGATGATCCGAACAAGATCGACCCTGGAACCTGCGGCTGCGGCATTCCTGACACGGACACGGACAGCGACGGAACACCCGACTGCAACGACGCCTGTCCGGACGACCCGAACAAGATCGAGCCCGGGCTCTGTGGCTGCGGCGTCGCGGACACTGACACCGACAGCGACGGAACGCCCGACTGCAACGACGGCTGTCCAGCCGACCCGAACAAGACCAGCCCGGCGCCTGCGGCTGCGGCGCTCTGGACGCCGATACGGACGGCGACGGAACGCCCGACTGCATCGACGGCTGCCCCGATGATCCCGACAAGATCGACCCGGGTCTCTGCGGCTGCGGGATCCCTGAGACCGACACCGACGGCGACGGCGTTCCCGACTGCGTGGACAACTGCCTCCTGACCAGCAACCCCGGCCAGGAGGACTGCGACGGCGACGGCATCGGCGATGCCTGCGCCGGCGAGCCGGACTGCAACGGCAACGGCATCCCCGACTCCTGCGACATCACCGACGGCACCAGTGACGATCTGGACCTGGACGGCATCCCCGATGAGTGCCAGATCGTCATGGAAGCGGGCTCGGTAACCGTCGGCGGCACCGCGACGACCGTGTCACTCGCCAACACCTACGTCAGCCCCGTCGTGGTCTGCACGATCCAGTACGCCAACAACACGATCCCCGTGGTCACCCGGGTCAGCAACGTCACCGCGAACAGCTTCGACGTTCGTCTGCAGAATCCCTCCGGCAGCTCCGTGGTGGCGGAGAACGTCAGCTACCTGGTCATGGAGGAAGGCGTCTGGATCGTCGACGGAATCACGTGCGAGGCTCAGCTGTACACCTCGACGGTGACCGACCGGTTCGAGGTCTGGGTGGGTGAAGCCCAGACACTACCGCCAGAGCTACACCAACCCCGTGATCCTCGGTCAGGTGATGAGCGAGAACGATCCCCGCTGGTCGGTCTTCTGGTGTCGAGGCAGCATTCGAGAGGATCCGCCTTCAGCCATCGACCTGCAGACCGGGAAGACGCGTCTGCGAGGACATCGGCATCACCCGCAACGACGAGACTCATCGGCTTCATCGTGTTCGAGGCGGGCCACGGCACCATCGGCGGAGTCGAGTTCGAGGCGATCGCTCGGTCCTGACACCGTGACGCGGCGTAGACGAACGGTCCGCCATTCAACTACTCCGTTCGATCTCGCCGTTCGACTCGCACCCCGTCGATCGTGGTCACGACCATGGCCGGCGTCGACGGACGCGACGGCGGCTGGGCCCAGGTGCACGGCAGCACCCTCGCCACCAACACGACGCTCTTCCTCTCCATCGACGAAGATCAGATTCGGCGATGCCGAACGCAGTCACACCACCGAACAGGTCGGGTACATCGTGTTCGGCTCCAGCATTCATGTATCCCGAGTGCCAGAACGATGGCGGACTGTGACGATGGCGACCCATGCAACGGCATCGAGACGTGCGACCCTGCTGGGAACTGCGTGCCGCGGTCCGATCACCGATTGCAACGGCAATGGTCGCGAGGACTCCTGCGACATCGCGGACGGCACGCAGCGGTGACCAGGATGAGGACGGCGTTCCCGATGAGTGTGACGGCTGTCCGAATGACCCGAACAAGATCGATCCTGGCGACTGCGGCTGCGGCGTGCCCGACGAGGACACCGACGGTGACGGCACGCCCGACTGCAACGACGGCTGCCCGGATGATCCGGACAAGATCGATCCTGGACTCTGCGGATGCGGCGTCATCGATGACGCCACGGACACGGACGGCGACGGAACGCCCGACTGCATCGACGGCTGTCCCGACGATCCGAACAAGATCGATCCGGGCGTCTGCGGCTGCGGTGTGCCCGACACTGATACCGACAGCGACGGAACGCCCGACTGCAACGACGGCTGTCCCAACGACCCGAACAAGATCGACCCGGGTGTCTGCGGCTGCGGCGTGCCTGATGATGACACGACAGCGACGGCACGCCTGACTGCAACGACGCCTGTCCGGACGATCCGACCAAGATCGCACCCGGCTCTGCGGCTGCGGCGTCCCGACGTGACACCGACAGCGACGGGACGCCCGATTGCAACGACGGCTGCCCAGACGATCCGAACAAGATCGCGCCCGGCGTCTGTGGCTGCGGCGTGCCCGATGACCGACACGGACGGCGACGGCACGCCCGACTGCATCGACGGCTGTCCCGATGATCCGGACAAGATCGACCCCGGCCTCTGCGGCTGCGGTGTCTCCCGAGACCGACACCGACGGCGACGGCGTTCCCGACTGCGTCGACAACTGCCTCCTGACCATCAACCCCGGCCAGGAGGACTGCGACGGCGACGGCATCGGCGACGCCTGCGCCGGGGAGCCGGACTGCAACGGCAACGGCATTCCCGACTCCTGCGACATCACCGACGGCACCAGCGACGATCTGGACCTCGACGGCATCCCCGATGAGTGCCAGATCGTCATGGAAGCGGGATCGGTGACCGTCGGCGGCACCGCCGGTGACCGTCTCACTCGCCAACACCTACGTCAGCCCCGTCGTGGTCTGCACGATCCAGTACGCCAACAACACCATCCCCGTGGTCACCCGGGTCAGCAACGTCACCGCGAACAGCTTCGACGTTCGTCTGCAGAATCCCTCCGACGAGCCCGTGGTGGCGGAGAACGTCAGCTACCTGGTCATGGAGGAAGGCGTCTGGATCGTCGACGGAATCACGTGCGAGGCTCAGCTGTACACCTCGACGGTGACCGATCCGGTCCGACGGTCTGGGTGGGTGAAACCCAGACCTACGGCCAGAGCTACACCAACCCCGTGATCCTCGGTCAGGTGATGAGCGAGAACGATCCCCGCTGGTCGGTCTTCTGGTGTCGAGGCAGCATTCGAGACAACCCGCCTTCAGCCACCGACGTTGCGAACCGGGCAAGACGCGTCTGCCAGGACATCGGCATCACCCGCGACGACGAGACTCATCGGCTTCATCGTCTTCGAGGCCGGCCACGGCACCATCGGTGGAGTCGAGTTCGAGGCCATCGCTCGGTCCTGATACCGTGCGCGGCGTAGAGCACACGGTCCGCCGTACAGCTACTCCGTTCGACTGCGCCGTTCGACTCGCACCCCGTCGATCGCTGATCACCACCATGGCCGGCGTCGACGGACGCGACGGCGGCTGGGCTCAGGTGCACGGCAGCACCCTCGCCACCGACCACGACGCTCTTCCTCTCCATCGACGAAGATCAGATCGGCGATGCCGAACGCAGTCACACCACCGAACAGGTCGGATACATCGTGTTCGAGTCCCCACTCGTGATCCCCTGACCCGACCCCCCAAAAACCCGAGAACCCCCGGGGAAACGGCCGGGGGCTCTCTTGTGGTCACGAGGAACAGGGGACCGTGATCAACTCGATGCGTGTGTCAACCATGTCACGCGTTCGGGTGAACGTGCAGCGCGAAGCGTCGGGAAGGGGCTCATTGGGCTTCTCTCGGCCAGGGATGAGCCGCACACTCGGCCCAGCTTCTCGCGTGGCCCGGTTACTGGACGGGATTCAAGGCCGGGCCCGACCCTCCGTCACTCGTCCGCCGTTCTCTCGCCGCCCGGCTCCCGGGACCACCCGCTCCCGCCCCCCGCGCCCCCTTGGCCCCTCCCCCCTGAGCCACTACACTACCCACCCTCATGGCACACATCCGCGCGATCAAGAAGCGAATGGTGGCCGTGCGCAACATCCAGCGCATCACCAAGACGATGCAGATGATTGCCACCGCCAAGTTCACGAACGCGATGCAGCGTGCCGCAAGGGACCAAGCCGTACACCCAGAAGGTCCGGCAGCTCGTCGCCCAGGTCGCGGCCGCGGCGGGGGACATCGACAATCCCCTCCTCCGGGCCCCCGAGCAGCCGGTGAACCGGGAGCTGCTCCTGGTCATCTCCTCCGACCGCGGGCTCTGCGGGGCGTACAACCAGAACCTCCTGCGCCTGGCCATCCGGCATGGGCGCGGCCTCATGAGCAGCGGGAAGTCGTTCTCGCTCGAGATTTCGGGGAAGAAGGCCACCGGCTTCTTCAAGTTCCACGGGATCACGATCGACGAGCGCTACACCATCGGCGACAAGCCCCGCTACGAAGAGGTCGAGAAGATCGCCCAGCACTTCATGGACGACTTCACGACCGGGGCCTACGACGCCGTCCGCGTCATCTACACCAACTTCATCTCCGCCACTCGGCAGCAGGCGCAGGTCGTCCAGCTCCTTCCGCTGGAACCACCCTCCGTCGAAGCGATGAAGGCAGAAGCGAGCGAGCGGAGGCAAGAAGCCGCTGTACGAGTTCAGCCCGTCGAGCGAAGAGCTCCTCGCCGCCCTCCTGCCCATGTCGGTGAAGACCAGCCTCTTCCAGGCGTTCAACGACGCCGTCGTGAGCGAACAGCTCATGCGCATGGTTGCGATGAAGGCCGCCACGGAGAACGCCAAGGAGCTCGGCCGCTCGCTCCGCCGACGGTTCAACCGGGCGCGTCAGACGCAGATCACGACGGAACTCATGGAGATCATCGCCGGCGCTGCCGCGCTGGAGTAGGCTTTCCCGCTATCTGTGTCTCGTGCCCACATGCGTCTCGTGCGTCCCTCTCATGCCTCCCGGTCGCGGTCCGACCGTGCCACTTCCTTCCTGCCCATGAAGCTCTACACCCGCAGCGGCGACGACGGCACCACCGGACTCTTCGGTGGCGACCGCGTCGAGAAGGACCACCTGCGGGTCCGCGCCTACGGCACCGTCGATGAGTTCAACGCGTTCCTCGGATTCGCGGCGGTCGCGTGCGTCGGGGACGATCCATTCCAGGTGCCGGCTGCGCGAGATCTTCCGACATCTCCAGTCGCGCCTCTTCGATCTCGGCGCCGATCTCGCCACGCCCTTCGGCACGCCGCACGAGTCATCCGTCCCGCGCCTCCAGGCCCAGCACGCCGAAGAGGTCGAGCGCTGGATCGACGAGATCGACGGACAGAACGCGCCGCTCACCCGCTTCGTCCTTCCCGGCGGCACGGAGCTCGCCGCCCGCCTGCACATGGCCCGCGCCGTCTGTCGCCGCGCCGAGCGCCGCGTGATCACCCTGCAGCGGGACGAACCGATCAACCAGCAGACGATCGTCTACCTGAACCGGGTGGGGGATCTGCTCTTCGCCCTCGCCCGCGGCGCCAACCGCACCGCCGGCGTTCCCGACGTGCCCTGGGAAGCGACCAAGACCGACAAGTGATGCATCACCGCGCGGCGGTGGACTCGTTGGGCGCTAAGGCCTGCCCTTGCCCCTGCCCTTGTCCTGCCCTTGCCCTTGCCCTTGCCCTTGCCCGTCCCGACATCCTGGCGGGCTGACGTGCAAAGGCGAAGGCGAAGGCGAAGGGGATGCCGAGGGCATGGGCACGGGCAGGGGCAAGGGCAGGGGGCGGCACGATTCCGTGGACGCTCCTCTCAGACCGCGCCGCCGCCCGCATCACGATCCTCGCAGCGCTTCGCTGATTCGCTCGACACCGCCCCGCTCGATCGCGCTCGTCAGCTCCGCCACGACCCGACCCGGATCTTCGGCAGCGCACACTGCGGTGCTGACCGCCACGCCCCGCACGCCCGCGGAGAGCAGCGGCTCGAGGTTCTCCGGGGTGATGCCCCCGATCGCCAGGTGGGGAACCGCCGGGTACGTCGCGATGAACCAGCGCAGGTAATCCGGTCCCGAGGGCGGGCGCTGCGGCTTCAGCGGCGACGCGAACATCGCCCCGACGCCGCAGTAGTCGGCGCCGGCCCGCACCGCGGCCTCCGCCTCCTTCCGGTCGTGCGTGCTCACGCCCACGAGCAGCGCCCGGCCGCACACCGCTCGCACCTGCGCCACCGAGAGATCCTCCTGACCGACGTGCACCCCGTCCGCGCCGCTGGCCAGGGCGACGTCGAGCCGGTCGTTGACGATCACGGCGCTCCCCGCGGGCCGAGCCCGCTCGATGATCCACGCCGCCCGCTCGATCAGCGCCCGACCGGGCAGGTCCTTCTCGCGAAGCTGGATGCAGTCCGCCCCGCCGGCCAGCGCGGCTTCGACCACGTCGCGCCACGGATGGCGGCAGAGCGACTCGGTGAGCAGCACGCACACCCGCCACTGTTGCGCCTGCCCGCTGCGCACGGCCTGATTGAGACGCCGGTCGAGCTCGTAGCTGCGGTAGCGCAGCGCTTCGACGGCCCGGGCGAGCGACGGATCGAGGGTGATCTTGCCGACCTCTTCGATCACCCGCAGAGCTTCGCTCAGCCGCTTGCCGGCGGCAATCGCCACGTCCGCGACGCCCGCCCGCGCATGCTCGCGCTCGGCGGTGATCGCCGTCCCGACGTCGCCCGGCGTATCGCGCCCCGCCTCGAGCCAGCCGGGGGGAAGGCGCTCGAGCGCCGCCCGCAGGTCATGGCGCAGCGACTTCAGGTCGGCGGTCAGGCCCGAATCGTCCAGCGCGAAGCGGGCAACGTCCTCCATCACCCGCAGCGCCTCGCGGGCCCGGTTCGCATTGGCATCGATCATGCGCGCGGCAGCGGTCATCACCCCATGGTAGTGACGGCCGAGCGCCGGGACTGGCTCCACTTTCCGGCACACAACCCACCGAACGGCAACTCGCGCCCCGAGGAAAGTGGTGCCTGTCCCAAGCGGTCGAACCAAACCATCCCCACCAGCAACAACCCACGTTCCCCCTCCGCTACACTGCCCCCCGAGCGGTTTCAGTCCAAACGGAGCGTTTGGAGCGTCGGCGAGGCAAACGTGGCGCGGAGGGCGAAGCAGGCGGCTTTCTCTGCCGCCGATGCAGCCCGACAAAGCCACGCGCCGCCGCAGCCAGCTCCGGACGCTCCGGTTGGACTGAGACTGCTCCAGCACAAGGAGAGGCAACTTGTACAAGACCATCCGTGTCGGGACCGGCAAGCCCGACGTGACCGTCGTCGGCGTCTTCGCCGACCAGAAGAAGCTCGCCGCCGGCCTGAAGAAGGCCGATCGCGACGCCGCCGACGAAGCCCGCACGACCCCCGGCTTCCTCGCCGATCCGGGCGAGACCACCACCGCCGGATCCGGCCGCATGCTCGTCGGACTCGGCAAGGAAGGCGAGCTCAAGCCCGACACCCTTCGGAACGTCGGCGGCCGTCTGGTCCGCCAGCTCGACCGGATGAACGCCAAGTCGGCCGCCCTCATGATCGCCGAGAGCATCGCGCCCAAGTCCATGAAGGCCGATCTCGTCGGACGCTGCGTCGGCGAAGGCATCGGCCTCGCCAACTGGCGCGTCGACTTCTTCGACGGCAGCGCGACCAAGCGCAGCAAGCCCAAGGCCGGCGCTCGTCGCTCGTGACCGCCGACGCCGGCTGCCGCAAGGGACTCGAGCACGGGCTCGCCCTCGCCGACTGCACCAACGACGGCCCGCCGCTTCGCGGCGACGCCGCCGAACATCTGCAATCCCACGTGGATCGCGAAGGAAGCTCGATCGGCTGGCCCGCAAGCTGGGCTTGCGTGTCGGGTCATCGACTTCGAGCGAGCGCAGAAGCTCGGCATGGGCGGCCTCGTCAACGTCGGCCGCGCTCCGCGCACAAGCCGTGCCTGATCATCCTCGAGCACAAGCCCGCCCGCATCGCCGCGGCCGCCAAGGGCGTCAAGCTCGCGCTCGTCGGCAAGACGATCACCTACGACACCGGCGGCTACTCGCTCAAGATCTCCAACGGCATGAAGGGGATGAAGTACGACAAGTAGCGGCGGCATGATCGTGCTCGGCGCGATGCAGGCGCATCGCGACGCTCAAGCTCCCGGTCCACGTCGTCGGCCCTGCTGCCCACCGCGGAGAACATGGTCGCGGGCGACGCCTACCGGCCCGACGACATCATCACGATGTACAACGGCGTCGCGGTCGAGGTGACGAACACCGACGCCGAGGGGCGGCTCGTGCTCGCCGACGCGCTCGCGTACGCGTGCGACAAGCTCAAGCCGACCGCGATCGTCGACGCCGCCACGCTCACCGGCGGCGTCGTCGTCGCCCTCGGCTCGTGGTGCGCCGGGCTCTTCTGCAACGACGACGCCGCTGCGCACACGGCTCGAGGCGGCGTCGGAGACGACCGGCGAGCGCGTCTGGCGCCTGCCGCTCTGGGAGCGAGCACCGCGACTTCATGCGGGCGAAGCACGCGGACCTCTGGAACTCCGGACCGAAGCGCGACGGTCATCCGATCCAGGGCGCGGCGTTCCTGAGCTACTTCGTCGATCGAAGATCCCCTGGGCGCATCTCGACATCGCGGGAACCAGCACGGTCGACAGCGACACCGACCTCTTCGTGCAGGGGCCGACGGGCTACGGCGTGCGGCTGCTGACCGAGTGGGCGATGGGGTACGGCAAGTAAGACGCAGCGCAGCCCGCGGCACGCTCGGCGATTGGCTAGAGCGGTTTCGGTCCAAACGTAGCGTTCGGCTGAACGCCGAACTCAGTCGCGAGCCGCTTCGGCCATGACCGACCGCGGATCCTCGCCGCGCTCGATCGCCGCGATCTTGTTCACGCGCCGCTGGTGGCGGCCGCCTTCGAACTCGGTGCCGATCCAGAGATCGGTGATGCCAGTGATCTCCGTCGCTTCGGTCCGGTCGGCGCTCAAGCACAGGACGTTGGCGTCGTTGTGGCGGCGGCTCATCTCCGCGTCGTAGCGACCTTCCACGACCGCCGCCCGGACGCCGGGCATCTTGTTCGCGGCGATGGCCATCCCAATGCCCGAGCCGCACACCAGAATGCCCGCGCTCCGCTCGACCGGAGCCGACCGCCTGGCCGACCACGTACGCGCGGTCGGGATAGTCGCTCGTCTCGCCGTTGCCCACGCCGAGCACGCTCACGTCGTGGCCGGCCAGACGCAGGTGCTCCGCCAGCGCCGCGGCGAGCGCATCTCCGCGATGGTCCGAGCCGATGGCGATCTTCATGGAACGAGCACCTCGCGCAGCCGCCGGGGAATGAGACGGGCGAGCTTGCCGGCCAGCGCGTCGTAGACCTCCTGGCCGAGCCCGATCGGATCCTCCAGATCGTGGTCGGGATCGACCCGCTGCACCTTGGCCAGGTCGTGGGGATCCTCGTGCACGAGCTCGGCGGCCAGATCGACCTGTCCCCCGGTCATGCACAGCACGAGGTCCGCCTTCTGGATCATCTCGCGCGTCAGCCGCTTGGACGAGCCTCGGAACTCCTCGACGCCAAACTTGGCGAGCGCGCGCAGGGTTTCCGGCGTCGTCGGTAGGCCGTCGATCGCGCCGACCCCCGCCGACGCCACGAAGAGATCACCGAATTCGTCCGGGTTCTGCTCGGCGATCCATTTTCGGGCGAGCGCTTCGGCCATGGGGCTTCGGCAGGTGTTCCCGGTGCAGATGAAGAGAATGGTGCGCATTGGTCGCCCCCGGGAGAGGGGGTTGGCCGCCGGACGAGGCGCCCGGGTCGGGGAGGAAGACGAGACCTTCGACTGGCCTTCGGCACCAGCCGGATGGCCTTGATGTTTGTGTCACATCGACCGATTGTAGGGTACAGTACATCCCGATAGAGCATGGCGGCAAACCGCCGGCTCGCGCTTGGAGATTCGCCCGCGTACCGCGCAGGACGTGGGCTGGAGTGCTTGAGGTTGGAGTTCGTCGACAAGATCGAGGTCGCTGACGCATTCGCCGACCAGGGCTTCGAGGAAGTCTCCCACGGCGAAGGACAGAGCTGCGTCACGCTGCCCGATCAGGAAGGCGTCGTGCGCTTCCACCTCTGCGTTGATGAGAGCAGAGCTGAACCGGCTGAAGGCGCGAAGGTCATCCACACGACGATCGAGAAGTTGCCGAAGCTGATCGAGCAAGTCGTCCATCGGCTCAACCTTGTCGACATGGTGCTCGTCCCGGTAGGCAAGTGGCGCAACATCTTCGACGCCGTGGCCTTCAGCCTGGCCGACAACGAGCACTGGCAGGAAGTGGATGCCGCCGCGACCGTCAAGCTGAACACGCGCGACCCGCTGCTCTGCGGCCCGGCGGATCTTCATCTGGTGATCGACCTGATCACCGCCCTCTTCAAGGACGCCGAAGGCCCGCAGCAGGGATTGGTCCTCGTTGCCACTGCGGTCCCGGTCGTGGCCGAGATCGTCCCCGATGGCGCCGTACGACTGAGCACCGGCAACCAGGTCCTCGCCGACGTGATCATGGGCGTGGTGCCGGCGTAGGGCTGGCGGCGCGGGCAGTAGAAACAGGCGATGGCCGCGAAGCCGCCGGCAGGTCAAGCTCCCGCGGCAGGAGGCCGCGGGAAGCGTTGGTGTTTGCGCGAGACGCGAGCCTGCAGGATGCAGACGGATAGCACGTTCCCGCGGCCCGGAGGGCCGCTATGACCAAGCCCGTCCCACGCCGGAACGGCCACAGGGCAGCCCGCATGGATGCGGGCGCGTACGAGCAACGTCGGACCAGCGAGGGTCGAGCCGCAGGAGGCGGCGACGCTGCAACAAGACCTCAAGCCGCGCACCAGCCCAAAGAACTTCACGAGACCAAGCCGTATGGATGCGGCGCCGGCCCCGCCACCCACCGATCACCCGAACCAGGTCCGCAAGACGATTTCCGCTCGTTCTCGCTTGATATGCTTCGTCAGCTGGCCGATAAGTCTCGACACGCCGCGCCTTGGGCGGCACGGGAGAGTCCCCATGCGAGTCCTCTTGGACGACCGGGAATGCGATGTGCAGGCGCGCTCCGTGGACCAGGCGATTGCCGCCGGTGCCGCCCTCGCCGAGCAGAATGGTCGACTCATCGTCGAAGTCCAGGTCGACGGCGCTCCGTGGTCGGATGCGCCGCCCGGCACCCCGCACGGCGAAGCCCTCGTGCAGCCGCAGGAGGTGCGCCTGACCTCCGCTGAACCCAGGATCCTGGTCGGCCAGACGCTGGCCGACGCGAGCGAAGCCCTGACCGGCATCGATGATGCGCAGCGCGAGGCGGCCGAGCTCATCGAAGCAGATCGGCTGCCCGAGGGTATGGAACGTCTGGGCGAGGCGCTGCGAACCTGGGACGAGCTACGGCAGGTGATTGCCATGAGCGCGCAGGCGCTCGATCTGAAGCTGGACGAGATGACCGTGGGAGGTGCTTCGGTTCCGAGCATCATCGACGCCCTTGGCCAGCAGCTCGCGCGATGTCGCCGACGCCCTGCGGGCGAAGGACCCGGTGGCCCTGGCGGACACGCTGCAGTACGAGCTGCAGGGCGTCGTGCAGCAGTGGCAGGAGCTTCTCGCCTACCTGCAGCGGATCGTCGAGCAAGAGGACGGACCAACATGCCGGTAACCGGTGGGCACAAGAAGCTCGATGAGCTGAGGGAAAAGGCGCTGCAGGCGCTGAACAAGCAGGCCTATTTCGCCGCCGAGCGCCACGCGTTCAAGGGCGTCGGCCTGGCCCAGTCGACGAAGGACTTCGAGTACATGGCGAGCCTCGTGCCCCTCCTGAGGGACGCTCGGATGGGCCGGCTTGCCCAAGCGATGGCGATTGGACGCGTGACCGTGGTCGACGAGCCCGTCGAAGAAAACATCGCGATCGAGCCGGGCTGCTATCTCGTGCGACCACCCCAGGTCGGCGCCGACGCCCGCCGGCTTCGACTCCAGGCGCTGGAGCAGGAGATCTCGATCGCGGTCGTGTGCGTCGAGCCGATCACCCAGCTGCGACTCCTCCCCGTCGTAGCGATCTGTCCCGGCACGACCCTCCGCACGAAGATCGATCCTCCGGACGACATCAATGCGCCCGACCTCGAGTGGTTCGCCTACGCGCTGCAGGAGCTGGGCGATTGCGGCCTCGAGAGCGTCGATCCAGAAAAGGAAGCGGTGAAGAGAGTCGAGGCTCTCCTCGATCGCCTCAACGCGCTGCCCGAGCATGAGCGATTGCATGATGCGCTGGTGGAGGCGTGTTTGTTGGTTGGTAAGGAGGGGTAGGGCACTTGGGGAGTTCCAGGGGTGGCGCGGCCGACGCCGCCTCCTGCGGCTCGGTTCTGGATGGTCTGAGGTTGGGGGCGCGGCTTGAGATCTTGTTGCGGCGTCGCCGCATCCCTGCGGCTCGACCCGTGTTGTTCCGGCGCACCAAAATCCGCCCGCTTCGTGCGGGCTCGCCTGTGGATGTTCGGGGGTGGGACGGGCTTGGTCATAGCGGGCCTCCCCTCCCGCGGGACTTGCAAGTCCGCCTGCGTCCTGCAGGCTCGCGTCTCGTGCAAACACGAACGCTCCGGCAGCATCCATGCCGCCGGAGCTTCATCTGCCGACGGTGGCGCGGACGGGGCTGTTCTTGTGGAGGGCGTGCGCGAACACGGTTGGGGAGTTCCGGGGGTGGCGCGGCCGGCGCCGCATCCTGCGGCTCGGTTCTGGGTGGTCTCAGGTTGGGGGCGCGGCTTGAGATCTTGTTGCGGCGTCGCCGCATCCCTGCGGCTCGACCCGTGTTGTTCCGGCGCACCAAAATCCGCCCGCTTCGTGCGGGCTCGCCTTTGGAGATTCCGGCGTGGGTATGGCTTGTCTATAGCGGGCCTCCGGCCCGCGGGACTTGCAAATCCGCCTGCGTCCTGCAGGCTCGCGTCTCGTGCAAACACGAACGCTCCGGCAGCATCCATGCCGCCGGAGCTTCCTCTGCCGACGGTGGCGCGGACGGCGCTGTTCTTGTCAGGGCGTGCGCGAACACGGTTGGGGAGTTCCGGGGGTGGCGCGGCCGGCGCCGCATCCTGCGGCTCGGTTCTGGGTGGTCTCAGGTTGGGGGCGCGGCTTGAGATCTTGTTGCGGCGTCGCCGCATCCCTGCGGCTCGACCCGTGTTGTTCCGGCGCACCAAAATCCGCCCGCTTCGTGCGGGCTCGCCTTTGGAGATTCCGGCGTGGGTATGGCTTGTCTATAGCGGGCCTCCGGCCCGCGGGACTTGCAAATCCGCCTGCGTCCTGCAGGCTCGCGTCTCGCGCGAACATGAACGCTCCGGCGGCATCCATGCCGCCGGAGCTTCCTCTGCCGACGATGGCGCGGACGGGGCTGTTCTTGTCAGGGCGTGCGCGAACACGGTTGGGGAGTTCCGGGGGTGGCGCGGCCGGCGCCGCATCCTGCGGCTCGGTTCTGGGTGGTCTCAGGTTGGGGGCGCGGCGCGAAATCTTGTTGCGGCGTCGCCGCATCCCTGCGGCTCGACCCGTGTTGTTCCGGCGCACGCAAAATCCGCCCGCTTCGTGCGGGCTCGCCTTTGGAGATTCCGGCGTGGGTATGGCTTGTCTATAGCGGGCCTCCGGCCCGCGGGACTTGCAAATCCGCCTGCGTCCTGCAGGCTCGCGTCTCGCGCGAACATGAACGCTCCGGCGGCATCCATGCCGCCGGAGCTTCCTCTGCCGACGATGGCGCGGACGGCGCTGTTCTTGTCAGGGCGTGCGCGAACACGGTTGGGGAGTTCCGGGGGTGGCGCGGCCGGCGCCGCATCCTGCGGCTCGGTTCTGGGTGGTCTCAGGTTGGGGGCGCGGCGCTAAATCTTGTTGCGGCGTCGCCGCATCCCTGCGGCTCGACCCGTGTTGTTCCGGCGCACCAAAATCCGCCCGCTTCGTGCGGGCTCGCCTTTGGAAATTCCGGCGTGGGTATGGCTTGTCTATAGCGGGCCTCCGGCCCGCGGGACTTGCGAATCCGCCTGCGTCCTGCAGGCTCGCGTCTCGCGCGAACATGAACGCTCCGGCGGCATCCATGCCGCCGGAGCTTCCTCTGCCGACGATGGCGCGGACGGGGCCTTGCGCACGTTGCGCCGACACCTGCGTTGATCACGCGTCCAGAACCAAAGCAACCCGTTCCCATCCGGCATTGAAGGTCGGCGGCATGGATGCCGCTGACCGATTGGTGGTACGCAGCGAGAACCGAGGCGGCAGGATGCCGCCGGCGATTGCAGAGCCTCTGCGGCCCGGATGGGCCGCACATGAATAGAAACAACCACCGCAGGACCAGTCACAGGGCAGCCCGCACGATGCGGGCGCGTATGAGCAACGCCGGACCCACGATGGTCGAGCCGCATGGAGGCGGCGACGCCACAACAAGATCTCAAGCCGCGCACCCGACCTGAGACCACCCAGAACCGAGCCGCAGGAGGCGGCGTCGGCCCCGCCACCCACGGACCACCCGAAGCGTGTTCGCGCACGCCTTCGACAAGAGCCGGCGTCGGTCGCGGTTCCTAGCGTCGCGGCTTCCCGGCCCGTTTGGCGTCGTCTACAACGCGCGCCGTTCCCACCCGGCATTGAAGGTCGGCGGCATGGATGCCGCCGACCGTGTGGTGGTTCGCAGCGAGAACCGAGGCGGCAGGACGCCGCCGGCGATTGCAAAGCCTCTGCGGCCCGGACGGGCCGCACATGAATAGAAACGACCACCGCAGGACCAGTCACAGGGAAGCCCGCACGATGCGGGCGCGTATGAGCCACGCCGGACCGACGATGGTCGAGCCGCACGGATGCGGCGGCGCCGCAACAAGACCTCAAGCCGCGCACCCAACCTGAGACCACCCAGAACCGAGCCGCAGGAGGCGGCGTCGGCCCCGCCACCCACGGACCACCCGAAGCGTGTTCGCGCACGCCTTCGACAAGAGCCGGCGTCGGTCGCGGTTCCTAGCGTCGCGGCTTCCCGGCCCGTTTGGCGTGGTCTGCAACGCGCCCGTTCCCACCCGGCATTGAAGGTCGGCGGCAGGACGCCGCCGACCGTGTGGTGGTTCACAGCGAGAACCGAGGCGGCAGGATGCCGCAGCCCGCACGATGCGGGCGCGTATGAGCCACGCCGGACCGACGATGGTCGAGCCGCACGGATGCGGCGGCGCCGCAACAAGACCTCAAGCCGCGCACCAACCCGAAGAACTTCACAAGACCAGCCGCATGGAGGCGGCGCCAGTTGCGCAACCCCCGGAACAGCGCGAACGTGTTCGCACACGCCCTCGACAAGAACAGGCGCCAGTTGCGCCACCCCCAGACCAAGACAAACCACCCCAAACCACCCCCATCCCCCGCCCCATCTCCGTTCTCCCCATGAATGCGCAACGACCCGCTCCGAGACCTCACGCGCCGCTGGCCGCGCATCGCCATGCTCGCCGCCCTCATCCCACTCGCCATCCTCGATCACCACGGCTGCCTTCTCGTTCGACGAAACCGCGACCTCGACCACTACCAGGCACAGACCTTCGCGGTGCTTGACGTGCTCGATGGCCGAACCGTCCTCATCGACCGGCGGGACGAGATCGCGGACGCTCCCGCCACCGCCGTGCGCCTCTGGGGGGTGGCGGTTCCGGCGGTGGCAGACGCGGCGGCGAGCCAACTTGCCCGGTTCATCGAGGGGCGCTGCGTCACGCTGTGGCTCGAGCCCCGGCGAACGCGAGACGACCAGGGCCGCCTCCTTGCCCATCTCGACCTCGAAGATGGCACGTCCATCAACGCGGCCCTCATCGAGCGGGGGGTCGCCGGCGCCGACGAGCGGTGGTCCCACTCCCGGCTCACGCCCTACGCCTGGGCGGCGGCGGAATTCGCTCGACATCGGGGGGACTGAACCCCGGTTGCGTTCTGCGTCGCTTCCCCTCTCCCGCGCAACACGCAACGCCATCGGCACAGTAAGGTATCCGCGAAGGAACCCCTCCCATCCCATGGCCATCGAGACCACCGTCGCCAAGCACTATTCGATTCGCCTGATCATCGTGGGCGTGCTCTCCGTCGTCTTCGCGATCTGGGGAGCGTACGACCTCTGGGTGAAGATCCCGAGCAAGGAGCGCACGGTGAAGCGCTTCGATGAGGTCACCGCCCAGCTCGACAGCTTCAACGCGGCCGTGGGCCAGGGGCAGACGCTGAGCCCCGCGGACGCCGAAACGTACGACGCCCTGACGCAGGAGATGTCGGAGCTGACTCCGGGCGGAGAGACCCCCGATCCACCCGCGAAGTACGACCGGCTGGTCAGCTGGCTCTTCATCCTGAGCATCTTCGGCGCGCCGTACTGCTTCTGGATGATCCACGCCGCCCGCAAGCAGGGCTACCGCCTGGACGACGACGGCACGCTCACGACCCCTGCGGGATCCTGGTCCGCCCAGGACATCGCGGACATCGACATGAGCCGCTGGATGGCGAAGTCCGTCGCTCAGGTCGTCCATCGCGACGGCGCGAGAGTGAAGTTGGATGACTACGTCCAGCGGAACACGCATCTGATCGTCGGCAAGCTCGCCTCCGAGCGGTACCCTGACCAGTGGGACGAGCAGGCGAAGCTCATCAAGCCCGCCTCGGAACCGGAAGGGACTCCCGAAGAGAACGCGGGAGACGCGCCGCAGGACGAGGCCGAGGAGTCGATTGGCGACCGAACCTGAAACTGCCCCGGGTCCTCTTCCCAACAACGGCTGGAGGACTTCCCCATGAGCGCCACCATGCCGGGCCTGCTCTCGAATTCACGCCAGATCGACCTCGCCGACCCCAGCGCCGGTCGGGCGGCCCCCGTGCGGCTGCGCACGCCGTCGCTGGGCGAATCGGACCGGAACTACAGCGTCGTCATGCACCTGGCACCCCTGTCCAGCTTCTTCCTGGGGCCGCTCGCCTTCGTCGCGCCGCTGATCATCTGGCTCATCCGCCGGGAGCAGTCGGCGTTCAACAACGACCACGGGCGCGAGGTTCTCAACATGATGATCACCGGCCTGATCCTCAGCTGTACGCTCATCCTGATCCCCATCATCGGCTGGCTGGCGCTGGTGATCTGGTACGTGACGATCGTGGTCAGCAACGTGCGGGGGGCGATGGCTGCAAGCAAGGGCGAGTACTTCCGCTATCCCATGACCTTCCGCTTCTTGTCTCCGCCGGCCGTTTGAGGCACTATGCGCCGACATGAACGAGCCGCAACCACCCTCCGGGAGCGGAGATCTTCCGCCGAGTCCGCCACCGCCGCCGCCAACGTCCACGCCGAGCCCGCCGGGCAGCACGGGCGAGGCCAGCCCGGATGACCGCACGCTGGCAATGCTTGCGCATCTGCTGGGCATCTTCACCTGGTTCGTCGGGGCCCTGGTCATCTGGCTGGTCAAGAAGGACACCTCGCCCTTCGTCGACGATCAGGGCAAGGAAGCGCTCAACTTCCAGATCACGATGGCCATCGCCAACTGCATCGCGGCCGCATCCATGGCGATTGAGCTTCGCGATGTCCGCTCCGCCGGGTGCGTGCTGCTGCCGGCCGTCTGGGTGGTCAATCTCGTCTTCTGCATTCTGGCCGCGGTCGCCGCGAGCCGGGGGGAGCGGTATCGATACCCGCTGACCCTGCGACTGGTGCAGTGAGACTAAACTCACACCACATGGCGCTGCTCACGGCGGAGAAACTGGTGAAGAGCTACGGCGACCGGCGGGTCGTCGACGGCGTCAGCCTCGAGATCAACGCGGGTGAAGTGGTGGGCCTGCTGGGGCGAAACGGCGCCGGCAAGACCACGACGTTCCGAATGACGATCGGCATGATCACGCCCGAAGCGGGTCGCGTGACCTTCTTCGGCAAGGACGTGACCACGCTGGCGATGTACAAGCACGCCCGCCGGGGCATGGGGTACCTGAGTCAGGAACCCAGCGTCTTCCAGCGGATGACGGTGTGGGACAACCTCATCGCCATCCTGGAGACCCAGCGGATGAGCCGAATCGCGCGGCGGCAGCGGGCCGCCGAGCTGCTGAAGCAGTTCGGGCTCGAGCACAAGTCGCGCGAGTTCGCCCGCACCTGCAGCGGCGGCGAGCGCCGGCGGCTGGAGATCGCCCGGGCCCTCATCACCCGGCCCAAGCTGCTCCTGCTGGACGAGCCCTTTGCCGCCGTCGATCCGCACACGGTGGAGGAACTCCAGGCCGAGGTGCGCAAGCTCGCAGCCGAGGGGCTCGCGATGCTGGTCACCGACCACAATGTGCAGCAGACTCTGCGGATCTGCGATCGAGCCCACATCATCCACCAGGGGCGCAACCTGCGCGATGGAACGCCCCGCGAGATCATCAACGACCCGGTGGTGCGCGAGGCCTATCTCGCTTCGACCTTCCGCGGAGACGAGTTCGACGATCGCCGCCCGATCGAGCCGTCCCCCGAGCCCGTGGGCAGCGGCGCCGCCCGCCGGTCCATCGACTGAGCTGACGCACCCCTCACCGCCCGACCGCTCCTGCGGGTACACTGGACCGCGGTGGTCCGAGTCCTCGTCATGGCGCTGACGCTCGCTCTTGTCGCGGTCCTCGCCGGCGGCTGCGTGCGGCGGACCCTCGCCATCACCACCGAGCCTGCCGGAGCCCTGCTCTGGCTGAACGACCGGGAGATCGGGCGGACCCCGGCGCAGGTCGATTTCCTGCACTACGGTCAGTACAGCGTCCGCCTGGAGCTGGAGGGCTACGAGCCGCTCACGACGTTCGGGGACGCCAACCCGCCCTGGTGGGATCTGCTCGGCCCGGATCTGGTGAGCGAGATGATTCCCGCCGAGCTGCACAGCGAGGTGGAGTGGCACTACCAGCTCGAGCCGCTCGCCGAGGATCCCGCCGCCGTGGTCGAGCGGGCGAAGGAACTGCGGGCCAGCTCGCCGGAGTAGCCGCGGCCTCGAAATCCACAGTGGAATTCCGGGACTGGACGGCGTGTCATTCTTCATCCTTGATGATTGACGGCGGTCCCCGAGCAACGCCGCTGGAAGGAGCCGAGGCCATGACTCGACCGCAGATTCGACGCGTGATTTCGTCCCAGGCCAATGGCGATGGCCGCCCTGGCGCTGCTGACGCTGCTGGCGCTGCCGGACGTGCCCGAGCTGGGCCGCAGCGCTGCCTCGATGACTCTGGCGGCGGGCGCCGATGACCTCGAGATGCTGCTCACCGAGATCGAGCTTCAGAAGCAGGAGATCGACGAGCTGCGGCTGGCCCTGGCCGCGGCGCGGCTGGAGGCGTCCAACGCGACTCGGGAGCGGGATGAACTCCGCCAGTTCATCGAGGACAACCGCCAGTACGGCCAGGACTTCCAGCAGTACCGCGCGGTGCGGGAAGCGGCGGAAGCCGAGGCCCGGCGCAAGGCGGTCGAAGCGGCGCGGGAGCAGCGGGAGATCGAGAAGGCCGACCGCCGCGAACGCATGCGCCTCGCCCGGGAGCGACGCGAGCGGCAACAGGCGGAAGCGCGGCGACTGGCCTCCTACCGCGAGCGCGGCTTTGCGCCGCTCGGGCTTGACGTCTACATCAGCCAGATGGCGTACTCCTATCCATCCGTGGATGCCACCGCCACCCGCATCGCCTACAACCCGGGCTTCGGGAACTATCTGCGGCTCTATCCGGCGACGCGCATCGACTTCTCCAGCATGACCATCTCGGGAAGCGTGGTGAGCGCCGCCGACGAGGTGCGCAACATCGGCGTGGCCATCGCCTTCTTCGACGAGGACGGCAACCAGGTGGGTCACGAAACGGTGCAGATCAACAACGCCCGACCCGACGTGCCCTATCCGTTCACGTCGACCATCAGCATGGCCCTGGATCGACCGTTCTCATCGTCGACGCAGTACGTGCTCTACGCGGATGAGATCGATTGAGGGTTCGCCGCATCCGAGCACGATCCGTCGCCATCCGATCGCCACCTGATCGATGGATCGGGCGCCTGGGTGTTCCTCGCGCAAGCCGCGGCGGCGCGGTCGATCGCTTTGTCGCTCCGTCCTTTGCTCATATGATCGCCCTTCATGCTGCCCCGCCGGTCCTCTCGACGATGGTTCATGCCGCTCATCATTCTCGCGGCGGCAGCGCTGGTCGGCTGGTGGGCCTCGCAGAAGGAGATGCGGCGGATGTCCGACATTCGCTCCTTCGTCCTGCTGCTCGTGCAGCCCGGGGCGGAAGGCGATCCGGACACCGGAGCGCTGAGCGCCGCGGAACCACTGCTGCCACCTGGGCTGGGCGGATCGCTGCGGATGCTGCGCTCCGATCTGCTTGCGAACAACCAGTCGGCGGTGGTGGACGTCCGTCCTGGTGACACCGATCGCTACGGCGACGGAACGGCGACGCACACCGCGGTGATCATGGTCGAGGGACGGGCAAGGCTGGGCCTGCGAATCGTCCACCAAAACAACGGTCGTACGCTGCTCGACAAGGTCCGCGTGATTGGGTACTTCCTCCCCGATGAAGGGCCCGAAGCGCGGCGGCTCACTGGGAACCACGCGGTGACGTGACTCTGGCCACCGAGGAGTGCGGCCACCGGAGGAACGATGGAAGTCTGGCTCAACGGCAAGTTCGTGGACCGCGATCAGGCCACGGTCTCGATCTTCGACGCGGGCTTTCAGCATGCGGTCGGTCTCTTCGAGACGATGCTCGCGCGCAACAGTCGCGTCTTCCGCCCGAAGGCCCACCTGCGGCGGCTGGAGGAGTCGGCCCGAATCTTGCTGCTGTCCGAGTCTCTGCACATCGAGCCCCTGCAGGAAGCGGTCCAGCACACGATCGATCGCAACGGCTTCGACGCCGCCCGCATTCGCCTCACGCTCACCGGCGGCGACCTCAACCTGCTGCAGAGCACCGGCGCAGGGCGGAACGAACCGACCCTGCTCATCGTCGCGCAGCCGCCGACCGAGTATCCGCCCGCGTTCTTCGAGCAGGGCGTGCGGGTCACTGTCGCCGACGGGCGGGACAACCCCTTCCATCCCATGGCCGGTCACAAGACGCTCAACTACTGGCCCCGCATCCTGGCCCTGCAGCAGGCGGGAGCTCGCGGCGCCGCCGAAGCCCTCTGGTTCTCGGTGACCAATCACCTGACCTGCGGGTCGGTCAGCAATGCCTTCCTCGTGAAGGACGGCGGCGTGCTCACACCGATCGCCCGCGGAGAGGAGGAACCCGGCGCGATTCCCTCCGCCGTCCTGCCCGGCGTGACGCGGGCGGCCGTCTGCCGCGCTTGGCGACGCCGAAGGCATCCAGGTGGCCAGGGAACTGCTCACCATCGAGAATGTCCTCGCGGCAGATGAGGTCTTCCTCACCAACTCCAGCTGGGGCATCCTCCCCGTCACCGCCGTCGAGGGAGAGACGATCGGCGATGGTCAGGTCGGGCCGATCACGCGACGCCTACGCGAGGCGTGGCTGGCTTTGATCGACGAGGAGACGGCGCCGGCGACATGATGGCGACGTGACGTCACGCGTCGGGCGGATGCCGCGTCACGCCGATCACGCGGACGTTCGAGCGGCCGTCACGGCGGGGCAGCCACTGGCGAACGCGGCCAGCCAAACGGTACCCGAGGGCCAGCACGGCGAAGACCACGATCATGACCAGCATCGCACAGAGCACGAGCAGGACGATGGGAATGGCCACGACCAGGATCATCAGCAGCAACGCGGTCAGGGCGATCCGGTTCACCCACGCCGGCTGGGCGCTGACCGCCTGCCAGCCCTCGAGCACCTGACGGTGCCCGCTGCTGGCGGATTCGAACATGACGCGGCGGAAATCCATGGGAGTGTCCTGCATGGTACGCCGTCCCACCACCCGGGTTCGCCGGCGCGGCCGGCGGAATTCCCGGGACTTCCTGACAATTGCCCGGGCCCTCCCTCGCCGCGGCGATAGGATGCGGAATCGGTGCCCCCGGAATCGGTTCCCCCGGAATCACCCCGGAATCGCCCCGGAATCGCCCTCGACATCTCGGTGCAGCACAACGGATTGTCACGGCCCATGACCATGGATGTTCAGACCACCGCTTCCGCTCCGACCCGGCGCCGATCCGCGGCGGCCGGCGCCCCGCCAGTGGAACCGATTCGCGCCGCCGCATCGAACGGCGCCGCCGCACCGGCCCGCGCGCAGTTCGTCCACCTGCACCTGCACACCGAGTACTCGCTCCTCGACGGCGGCAACCGCATCGGCCGCCTGATCGATCGGGTGGCCGAGCTGGGCATGGACGCGGTGGCCGTCACCGATCACGGCAACCTCTTCGGCGCCGTCGAGTTCTACCGCACGGCCCGCGCTGCCGGCGTCAAGCCGATCCTGGGAATCGAAGCGTACGTCGCGCCCGGTGATCGCTTCGAGCGGACGCCCGGCACCGCCAGCGCCGGCGGATTCCACCTCGTGCTGCTCGCGGAAACCAATGAGGGCTGGCGCAATCTGCTCAAGCTCTCCTCGGACTCCTATCTGAACGGCTTCTACTACAGCCCCCGCATGGACCGCTCGACCCTGGCCCAGTGGGGCGAGGGGCTGATCGCCATCAACGGTCACCTCGGCAGCTCGATCGCTCATCACCTCGTGCAGTACGAGCAGCGGAAGAACGAGGCCGACTTCCAGAAGGCGGTCGAGGAGGCGCGGTGGCACGCGGAGACGTTCGGCCCCAACGAGCGGGGCGAGCCCTGCTTCTTCGTCGAGCTGCAGCGGCACGACGTCCTGGAGCAGCAGCGGATCAACCCGCACCTGATCCGGCTGGCCCGCGAGCTCGATCTGCCGCTCGTGGCCGACAACGACGTGCACTACCTGCGCGCGACGGACTACGACGCCCACGACAGCCTCTGCTGCATCTCGATGGGGAAGATGAAGAACGATCCGTCGCGGCTGCACTATTCGCGGGACCTCTACCTCAAATCGCCGGAGGAGATGGCCGACCTGTTCGCCGATCTGCCGGAAGCGATCGAGAACACCGTGCGGATCGCGCGAGCGCTGCCACGTCGAGCTCGACCTCGACGCCAGCCACGCGCCGATGGTCAGGATCAAGCATCCCGGCCAGCCTCCCCGCTACGAGGGCGGCGACGCGACGGCGTGGTTCAAGTCGTACTGCGCCCGCTTCGAGCTGGTTCCCTACGACGCGCAGCTCGAGTCGAAGAGCAGCGCCGAAGAGGTCCGAGCGGAATGCGACCGGGCGCTGCGCGATCTGTGCGAAGCCGGTCTCGTCTGGCGCTACGGCACCGACGGCGTCACCGAGGCGATTCGCGCCCGGCTCGATCGCGAGCTGCAGATCCTCGCCGACAAGCTCATCAGCGCGTACTTCCTGATCGTCTGGGACTTCGTGAACTGGGCGCGGCAGCGCGGCATCCCCGCCAACGCCCGCGGCTCGGGCGTGGGCACGATGGTCGGCTACGTGCTGGGCCTCTCCAACGCGTGCCCGGTGCGGTACGGCCTGCTCTTCGAGCGCTTCACCGATCCCGACCGCGCGCGAGTACCCCGACATCGACATCGACATCTGCCAGGACGGTCGGGCCGAGGTCATCAACTACGTCCGCCAGAAGTACGGCCACGTCGCGCAGATCATCACGTTCGGCCGCCTGAAGGCCAGCGCCGCGATCAAGGACGTCGCGCGGGTGATGGGGCTTCCGCCGGCCGAGGGGCAGCGGCTGGCGAACCTGGTGCCGAAGAGCTGAACATCACGCTCGACGCGGCGCTCCAGAAGGAGCCGGACCTCAAGGCGCAGTACGAAGCGGATGCCGTGGTGCAGCAGGTCGTCGACACCGCCCGAGCGCTGGAGGATCACGCCCGCCACGCCGGCGTGCACGCGGCCGGCGTCGTCGATCGCGACGCAGCCGCTCGAGAACATCGTCCCGCTCTGCAAGACCAGCGGCAGCGACGACATCGTCACGCAGTGGGACGGCCCGACGTGCGAGCGCGTCGGCCTGCTCAAGATGGACTTCCTCGGCCTGCGCACGCTCTCCACCATCGAGCGTGCGGGCACCTCATCCGCGAGACCCTGCCCGAGGCGGCCGATCTGGGACGCGGTCGGGCGGCGCGAGGGCGAGGGGCCGCATCCGCTCGATCTCGACCGGCTCTCATGCGACGACCCGCGCGTGCTCGGCCCTCTTCCGCCGCGGCGACACGGCGGGCATCTTCCAGTTCGAATCCGGCGGCATGCGCAAGCTGCTGCTGCAGATGAAGCCCGACCGGCTCGAGGACCTCATCGCCGCCAACGCGCTCTTCCGTCCCGGTCCGATGGACCTCATCCCCGACTACTGCCAGCGCAAGCACGGCCGTCAGCCGGTGCCCAAGGTCCACCCGATCGTCGACGCAGTACACCGCGCGAGACCTACGGCATCATGGTCTACCAGGAGCAGGTGATGCAGATCGTCCACGGCCTGGGCGACATCCCGCTCCGCGAGGCGTACACGCTGATCAAGGCGATCAGCAAGAAGAAGCACAAGGTCATCGACGCGGTGCGGCCGCAGCTTCATCGAGGGGCGCGAAGAACAAGGGCGTGAGCGAGCGCGAGGGCGAACGAGCTCTTCGATCTCATCCTGAAGTTCGCCGGCTACGGCTTCAACAAGTCGCACTCGACGGGCTACGCGATCATCGCCTACCAGACCGCGTACCTGAAGACGTACTTCCCGAACCAGTACATGGCCGCGCTGCTGACCTACGAGAGCGCTGCCCGCAAGATCGAGGACTGGGTGCCGTACCTCGAAGAGTGCCAGCAGATCGAGTTTCCCGACTCCACGCCCGAGCAGGCCGCACGTCGGCGTCGAGGTCCGGCCGCCGGACATCAATCGCTCCGAGCGCGACTTCGCCGTCGTGTTCGACGAGGACGAGCCG
The DNA here is from genome assembly GCA_963697235.1 of uncultured Planctomycetota bacterium. GTDB lineage: Bacteria > Planctomycetota > Phycisphaerae > Phycisphaerales > SM1A02 > CAVONJ01. The sequence continues at coordinate 215,010 of CAVONJ010000005.1, read as the reverse complement.
CGCGACGCCTGGCACGGGCACGTGCGCTTCGGGCTCGGCGCGATCAAGGGCGTCGGGAAGAGCGCGATCGACAGCGATCATCGAAGAGCGGCGAAGCGAGGGCGACTTCCGCTCGCTCTTCGACTGCTGCGAGCGGCTGAGCAGTCGGCTGGTGAACAAGGCGACGATGGAAGCGCTGGTCAAGTGCGGTGCGTTCGACTCGGTGCACGGCATCGAGAACCGGGCCGCGCGTCGTCGCGGGAATCGACGATGCGCTCGCGGCCGGCCAGACGGCGGCCGAGGATCGGCGCTGCGGGCAGCTGTCGATCTTCGGCGACGCTGCGCCGGCCGGTGCGGCGCCACCGCCGCCGGTCATGCACCTGCCCCGCGTCCCGGCCTGGGATCGAATGACCACGCTCGAGAACGAAAAGCACGTGCTGGGATTCCACGTCTCCGGACATCCTCTGGATGATCACGAGCCGACGGTCCGGTCGTTCTGCAGCGGCTCGACGGCGTCGATCGCCTCGCTGCCGCAGGATCGAAGCGTCACGGTGGCGGGGATCCTCAGCCGCGTGCGCTTGACCGTGGCTCGCCGCGGCCGGAGCGCCGGCCAGAAGATGGCCATGGTCACCGTGCAGGACAAGTCCGGGTCGCTGGAAGGCGTCGTCTTCTCATCGGTGTTCGCCCGCTGTGCTCCGCAGCTCCAGGAGGGCGCGGTGGTGGTGCTCATGGGCTCGGTGGACCGACGACAAGGCGAGGCCCAGCTGATCGTCGAAGACGTCCAGCCGATCGAGCGCGCCGCGCAGCATCTGGCGGGGGAGATTCAGCTCGAGTTCCGCTCCGATCCCACCGGGGAGTCGATCCGCGACCGGATGCAGATGGTCGCTGGCGTCCTCAAGAACGCCCATGCCGCGCGGACGATCGAGGATGGCCGCCCCGCCACCGTGGTCGTGTGTGTCCAGACGCAGGGCAAGCGAATCTCGCTTCGCTGCAGCCGCCTCCAGGCCGTCGCGACGCCGCCTCTGCTTCAACAGCTGCGCGAGCTGATCGGCACGCCGAACGTTCGGGTCCTCGGCGGCCCGCCACCCGTCTCGGCCGAGCGAAAGACGCGCGGACGCCAATACCGCAGCGCCGATTGACACCAGCGTCGTGGCACGGGCAGCCCGTTCAGGCGGCAACGCCTCCGCCGAAGCCGAAGCCGTAGTCGTCGTTGTAGTCGTGCTCGTCGTCGTGCGGCTGCTCGTCCTCCGGCCACGTCGGGGCGGCGCGATGGTGGACTCGGATCACGTTCGCCAGCTGCTCGGCGAATGCCGTGCGCAGCAGGTCGATCGTCGAGGCGAGGTTCACGTCGAACGGATCCTTCTTGCTTCGGAAGAGCACCACGACGGCCAGGCAGTCGCCACGGTGGTGGCAGGAGAAGGCCAGCACCTCCGAGTCGCCGAGGAACGCCGCATCGACGCCGATCCACTCCGCGAACTCACGGGCATCGTCGAAGGACACGATCTCCAGCTCGCCGCTCATCTGCGGGCACACGGCCTGACAGAGATGTTCGAGCAGCACGGAGATGCTCTCGCGCGGACAGTCGTAGTTGACGTACGCGCCGAGCCCGAAATTGTCGTACTGGTCGGCCAGGAAGACCGCCGCGTTCGTGGGCCCGGTCTGCGCCAGCAGATACTCGAGTGTCGTGCGCAGCAGATCTTCGACGTCGAGCTCCTGCTTGATCAGCGTCTTGAACTCGGTCTCCATGGCCAGCTCGCTCATCTGCGTCGAGATGTCCTGGTAGGCCAGCGCCAGATCGTTGCAGAGGACGTCGACCTGTCGTGAGACTTCCTGCCGCGCAACGTTGAGCTCCTCGCAGATGCGCTTGAGACGGATCGAGCCGCTGCTCGCGCTGCTGATCGACGCGAGCCCGGAGCACGGCCGCGTCGATCCGCTGCAGGATCTCTCCGTGGGATGCGATCTGCATGTCGATGAAGTCGACGGCGCCGCGGCGCGTCGCATCGATGATGAGCGCCGGCGCCGCAGCTTCGACGAGGATGATGGTCTTGGTGGACGGGGCCGTCTTCTGGATCAGCGCCAGCAGGTCCACACCCGATCCGTCGCCGAGCACCGGATCCAGCAGCACCGCGTCGAAACGACGTCGGGCGATGGCCGCTCGCGCCGCCGCGATGTCCTGTACCGTCACGCAGCGGTGTCCCACGCCGTCGATGGCCCGCTGCAACGAGCTCAGGTACGGCGCCGATTGGCAGACGAGGAGCAGTCGGGCGGGCCCCTTCGCGGGCGGGTGCTCGGCCAGCGCCTTGGCGAGTTCGCGGTCAAGTGATTCCATCGTGGACCTGCTCCCTGTTCGACTCCTGGTCTCCTTCCCGCGACGGAGACCCCTGGTGGCGGAAAGGGGCTCAAGCCACGCGGCGAGCTTCAACCGATCCCTCCCGCCAGTCCGCCAACCAGATGGTGGCAACTGCTCCGCGGGTGGGCGCGTTCTCCAGCGTGATCCGCCCTCCGTGGGCCTCGATCAACCGACGGGCGTGAGCCAGTCCAAGGCCCGGCTGCCGCCCGGCGGTCTTTGCGCTGAAGAACGGGTCGAACGCATGCGCCAAAGCGTGCTTCGTGAGACCCATTCCGTCGTCCACAACCAGTATCTGCAATCGGTCATCAAGGGGGCTGATTTGAACACGTACTTGAATATGACGAGTTCCCTCTGACTCCACCGCGTTTTGCAGCAACGCGCGAAGCGCGCGGCCCACTTTGTCCCGATCGATGCAGACGGTGGGAACTTCCTGATCCACAATAACTTCCATGTCAACCGAGTCGGCCTGATCGTGGAAGAGTCGAGAGGTTTCCTCGTTCAACATCTCCTGAAGATCGATCGGTTCGCGGTTCGTTTCGATGGGCTCGGCGAAGGACCGCAGGCTCGAGATCATGTCGCTGAGCCGATGCGACTGCTCGACGATCTGCTGCGCCATCATCTGCAGGTCCGTTTGCTCGAGCCGGTTCGCCAGCAGCTGCGCTCGACCGGAGATGACGGTGAGCGGGTTGTTCATCTCGTGCGCGGCGCCGGCGGCGATCTCCCCGAGGCTCGCCAGCTTCTCCCGCCGGCTCAGCGCGTCGCGCGTCTCGATCAGGGCGCGATTCGATTCCGCCAGCTGTTCGCCCACCTTCTTAGCGCCGGCGTGGTGCGCCGCCGCGGTCACCGTAGCCGCCCACGTGCGGCTGAGGGCCTCCAGCTGAAGGCGATCGGTCACCCCATCGACGGGCGCATCGTGGATCAGCACCGCATGCACGCCCCAGTCACATCGAAGCGGCAGGAGGCGCAGTTGCTGCCGATCCTCTGCCCGCTGGAAGTGCTCCGCCAGCCAGGGAAAGAGCGAGAGCGCCTGCATCGAGACCTGCACCTGGTCGGCCAGGTCCGGGATTCCATTGGTTCCGAGCGGTCCCAGATCGACGAGGACGCTCCGAAGCAGCCGACCGTCGCAGGCGAAGCGCATGATCTGGCACGGCGCATCGTTGCGCGGCTGGTAGAGCATGCCGAAGCAGCTCCCGCCCAGCATCTCGTGGGCGGAGCGGACCACCTTGCCCAGGGTGGAGACGAGCGAGCCGCCCGGGGCGGCCGTGTCGTGGAATCGGGTGACCGCCTGGAGGGCTCGCGCCCAGCGCCGGCGTGGCCGGCCTGCCGACGGGACCGGCGGTGAAGCCGGCCCAGGGTCTGACCGGAGGAACTCAGGGCGCGCAGCAACCGCTCGGTTTTGACCCGCCGGGTGAGCCCCAGCGCGGCGATCCGCGCTTCGACCTGCCCTGGCAGCTCCGCCACCGCGCGTTCGACCTCCGAGACGCTCAGGCCCAATGGCCGGGCCAGCTCCCCCAGATCCTCGCCACGGGCGAGATGTCCCGCGGGGGACACGTACGCCCCGCGGCATGCCGCGTCCGCGAGGGTGACCAGCTCGATCAGTGACCGGTGGGGCAGGTCGGGCAGGGAAGCGGACGGCTGACCGTGGAGCCAGAGCACGTCGCCCACGAGATGAGGCAATCGCCAGTGTTCGGCCAGACGACGTCCCGCGGAGTGGGTCGTCAGTCCGAGAACGTGCTGGCAGGCGCGATCGAAGATCATGCCCGTGCTCTCGACCAGACCGCACGCCCGATCGAAGGTCGCCGGCATGAGGACGTGCAGAGCCAGGGCCCCCAAGTCGTGGAGCAGGCCCGCAAGCGACGCTTCGTCGGGATCGATCACCTGCCGCAGAGCGGTGCGCTGCGCCAAACTTCCGCACAGCACCGCAACCGCCACACTGTGCTGCCAGAACGCCTCCCGGCGGAAGAGCGGCTCGTCGGGCAGTCGTTCGCCACCCGGGCTGTCGAACGTGTCGTCGATCTCCAGCACCGGCGTCGAGAGGACCGCCCCGCGGACCGCTTCCACACCCAGGGAGTCGACCGCCTGCGCGATCGTCGTGATCCGCCCGCACCGGCCAGGGATAGTGTGCCGGCACATCGTGAGCACCGTGCTTGCCAGCGCCGGATCGGAAGCGATCAGCGGAACGACTTCTTCCCGCCGGAAACCCTCGCCGGCGCATTGCTCCAGCAAGTCGCACGGCCACGGTGCTCAGCGTGGGTAGAACGTCCAGCTGGTGGAGCAGCAACTCCATGCGCTGCACGAGATCGGGGTCGGCGGACGTGTTGGCGGAAACGGACATGGGCGTCAGATCCCCGTCGCGTCAGACCTCCAGCAGCTCGCACATCCGATCGATCAGCTTCTCGATGTTGAACGGCTTCTTGAAGAAGTCGTCGGCGCCGCTCGCCTTCAGGGCATCGATCTCCGACTGATTCACGACGCCGGAGACGATGATGATCTTCGTGTCCTTCAGTTCGGGATTGGCCCTGATGCGCTCGCACACCAGGTTCCCGTTGATGTCGGGCAGCATGTAGTCCAGCAGCACGATGTGAGGTCGGAACTGCTCCGTGAGCAGCCCGGCGTCGTATCCGGTGCCTGCGGTCTTGAGGTTGAACCGATCGTCCTTGCCCAGGACATCCACGAAGAGATCGATGATCTCTCGATCGTCGTCCACCACCAGCACCCGCTTCTCGGCGCTCTCCAGCGTCTCGGTCGGGATCTCGTTGGCCTTCATGAATCGCAGCAGTTCGGCGCGAGGAATGCGGCGAAATCGGGAGCCCGGAACCCGGAACCCGTTCAGCCGTCCGCTGTCGAAACAACGGATGATCGTCTGCTGCGAGACCTTGCAGATCTCCGCCGCTTCGCCGGTCGTGAAGACCTGCTTCTCGGCCCAGGATTTGGAGCCGTTGTTCTTTCCCATGACGAACCCTCCCGGACGTTGGGATTCCAGCCGCGCAACCATGCGCAATTGGACTTCGTTGCCGAGCTTGTGATCGGTCGGGGCATCCGTGGACTTCACGGTTGCCCACGTCGCCACGCTTCCGTCAGTCGCGCAATGATCACATGCCGCACACAGTGGCGGCGCGGGCCGTTATTGGACCGGTGATCTCGGACGCTCAGCCCATCACCCAGCGTTGACGCGACTGCGTGCGCTGCTGGCCGGCGGTTCGTTCACTTCGCGGCGGCCGCCTGCTTGGCGAGGAGCACCGCCGTGGGCGGCCGCGGATACAGCGGGCTCAGGCGAAGTGGATCGGTGATCTGACCGGCGGCGTGCAACTCGTCGGTCACGGCAAGCGCTGCCGCCGGGTCGAAATGCGGAGGCGCGACCTCGATCCCTCGTTCCGCGCAGAGCGAAGCCGCCCACTCCGGCAGGTACTGATCGGCGATCACCGCGTGCACGCCGTCGAGGTCGAGTTCGCCCGTTCCCACCAGACCCGGCGTCCCGATGGTGCGCCAGCCCAGTTCTCCCTCGGGTCCGAGAAGGTGAAGGCGCGTCGCCCAGAACCGTTCGGCCTTCGCGGCCAACCCGACGATGATCTGACCGGTCATGACGCGCTGCCGGCGAAAGCGCTCCGCCACGACGAGCGCCGTCGGGATCGACACCAACGGTGCGCCGATCACTTCTCCCAGCATCTTCGCGGTCGAAACGGCGATGCGCAGACCCGTGAATCCTCCCGGCCCCACCGAGACGCCGATCACCTCCAGCTGTCGGGGGACGATCCCGCGCCGCCCCAGCAGGCGGTCGATGGCCGGAAGAAGATCGTCGTCGTGGCGAGCGCCGCAGCGCAGCATCTCGACCTCCACCTCGCTGCCGGCGCGAAGCGCAACGCCTCCGCCGCGCTGCGAGGTCTCGATTGCCAGCGCTACCTTCGGAACTGCTCCTTCCACCGACGATCCTATCCATCTTCTCACCGGCGCGATCCTCGCGTGAGGCCGCGGGGCGGAGCCTTTTTCGCTCGCATTCCCGCGGGAAGACCCGTACCGTTGACCAGGTCCGCGCGATACCACGTCATCGAGTGGTCCGCCCTCCGGCTTCCTGCCTGATGGGCAAGCTTCGCGGCATTCTGTGCAATGGAGAAAGAACATGAAGAAGAGACTCGTTCGTTGGTCACGCAGTCGTCACGTGGCCTCGGTCGCACTGCTGTGTGTCATCGCCGTCGCCGCCCTGTTCACCATGGGCGCCGGCGACCGCGCCGGTCAGCTCGTCGGTGGCGCGGCGGATCAGCGCTTGGTTCTGCCTGCTGCCCAGATCATCAGCTTCGGAACCTCGATCGGCCTGCTGGATACGGTCACCGGCGCGGTGTACCAGCTCAGCGGAAACCTCAGCAATCCGGGCATCACGCAGACCTGGGAGCTCAAGGTTCCGCCGGTGAAAGGTTCGACCTCGGGCTACCTGGAGTTGCAGCGGGCGACCTTCAACAACCCCGAGGCGCTCTTCCTGGTGGATCGCATTACCGGTCGCACCTGGCTGTTCCGCTGGCGATCGAGCGGGAACGGCGCGTGGGATCCGGTCGAGGTGCGAGGGCGCTGATCCGTTGAGCTCCTCGCGCCGACGCGGCGCGTTCTGACTCAGACGACCAGTCCGCACTCCTCACCAGCATCGTCGCGGGCGAGCCACCGGTCGGTACAGTACTGTCGCATGAGCGACGATACGGCTCGAGGGCGGCAGCGCACGAAATGGATCGGCCTTGTCGCCGGACCGCGCCTCGCCATCGCTGTGCTACGCCCTGATACCGATGCCGGAGTTGATCCGTCAGGTCGGCGGCGAGGACATTGCCGTCTCGTTCGGTTCCGCCGGGCGAGCGACGCTCGCGCTGATGGTCTGGATGGCGGTCTGGTGGCTGACCGAGGCGGTCGACGTCTCGGCCACCGCGCTGCTGCCGATCGCGGTCCTGCCGCTGGTCACCGCGGGAGCATTCCCCCGCCCCTCTGAAGCGATCATCGCCGCCACCGCTCCGTACGCCAATCAGTTCATCGCGCTCTTCCTGGGGGGGTTCCTGCTGGCGCTCTCCATGGAGCGGTGGGGGCTGCACCGTCGCATCGCCCTCACCACCCTTCGCTTCGTGGGGACTCGGCCGCGAAACATGGTCGGCGGCTTCATGGCCATCACCGCGGTGATGAGCATGTGGGTGTCCAACACCGCGACGACGGTCATGATGCTCCCGATTGCGCTCAGCGTGATCGGCGTGGTGAAGGAGCATGAGACGGAGTCCGGTTCGAGGCGCGACAACCTGCCGATCTGCCTGCTGCTGGGCATTGCCTACGCGGCCTCGATCGGCGGTATCGGCACGCTCATCGGGACGCCCCCCAACGTTCTGCTCGCCGGCTTCCTTCAGACGACGTACGGACTGGAGATCACGTTCGTGCGCTGGCTGGGCATCGGCCTTCCGCTCGTGGTCGTCTTCCTGCCGCTGACGTGGCTGCTGCTCACCAGCGTCCTCTACCCGCTTCGCCGGGAACCGTTGCCGGGCGGCGACCAGTTGATCCGAGACGAACTGGCCGCGCTGGGCCGGATGAGCGTCGGCGAGTGGGCGACGTTCGTCGTCTTCATGATCGCGGCCCTCAGCTGGATCTTCCGCCCGCTCCTGATCGACATCACCATCGGCGGACACCGGCCGCTCGGCGGCTTGACGGATCCCGGGATCGCGATCATCGCGGGCCTGCTCCTGTTCGCCATTCCGGTCGATCTGCGCACGGGGCAGTTCGTGATGAGCTGGGAGATGACCCGCCGGCTGCCGTGGGGGGTGCTGATTCTCTTCGGAGGTGGACTCAGTCTGGCCGCGGCGGTCACCCGCTACGGCGTGGCGGACTTCATCGGCGGTCAGGCCCAGTTCCTCGGCGCCCTCCCCGGTGTGCTGATCGTGATCGCCGTCACGGCCGGGGTCATCTTCCTCACGGAGCTCACGTCCAACACCGCCACCACCGCGACGCTCCTGCCCATCCTCGCGGGACTCGCGCCTTCGCTGGGGATCGATCCGCTGCTCCTTCTGATACCGGCGGCGATCGCCGCCAGTTGCGCCTTCATGATGCCGGTGGCTACGCCACCCAACGCCATCGTCTTCGGCTCCGGATACCTCACCATTCCCCAGATGTGCAAGGCGGGCTTCTGGCTCAACCTCATCGGCGTGGCGCTGGTTACCATTCTGGCGTACGCGGTGATTCTTCCCCTGCTCGCCGGCACATGAACCCTCCTTCGCCAGCCGAACCGCCGGATCACCAAGACCGCATGAACGACCGACGCCCGTCGATCAGGAGCACGCTGCATGCATTACGTCAAGATTTCGACCAACGACGGCGAGACGCGCTGGATCAACCTCGCCCAGGTCAGCCGATTCACGATGGCGACGGATCAGCACGAAGGACTCATCCTCGTGATCGTGTTCGCCGACGCGAGTTCCGAGAACAAGCTGGAGATTCGCGCGACCGACGAGACGAACCGCAAGGCGATTGCGGAGCTCACGAGCTGTCTGGACTCCGTGGCGATCAATGTTCCGTGACGGCAATGAGCGGTATGGCGGACATCAAGGCCTCTTCGGGCGAAGGCAGCGCGGCGAGATCGAGTCGCAGCACCGTCGCTCGCTGGTGGTCGGTGTTGAGCACGATCACCCGCCGGCAGCGCAGCTCGATTCCCATCTCGACGTGCTGGTGGCCGACGCAGAAGAGCTTGACGCCCCATTGGCGGGATAACGTCTCGACGAGTTCCTCGGTGTACACGCGTCCCCAGACCATGAGGTACGCCGAGCCGACGGGACCGCGATAGTCCTCGTCGCGGAGCTCCCGATCGAAGAGATTGACGTCGAACCGCTTCAAGTCGTTGGGCAGGGAGTGGCGCACAGCAGGCCTGAGTCGCTGAGCAGGGCGATGGGCATCGCCGCGACGAACGCCTTGATCGCTTCTTCGACCTCTCCCCAGTGCGATCCGTAGACGTACTCGAGGGCTTCGTCGAAGAGCACGACGCTATTGCCCGCACCCTTGCTGACGCCCCGGCCCGTCATCTGGGACAGTTCGTGATTCGCCAGGAGCGGATGTACCTGTCCCGGATGACGGACCACCAGCTCCGCGACGCGGGCGAGCATCCGGTGGCTGAAGTCCATGCCGTTGATCAGCATGTCGCCGTGGATCAGCTCGTGCAGCACCACGTGGTTCTCGGGCGATTCGTCCAGACCGGCAAGCGTGAGCACCTTGTTCAGGTGAATCGAGTTGTCGTGCAGGTCGCCCGTGGCCAGCAGCCGCCCCCGCGCCGGCAGGCGCTCCACACAGTGGCGGCGAAAGGGCGAAGAACGCAACCCCGCGGCCGCGTCCTCCAGCAGCTGGACAACGGCAGAGGCATCGCGGAGGTCAACCGACCAGGTAGGCATGGGGGCCAGCATACAGACAGAGTCCTCTCCCGCCGGGAGAGGACGGCTCGTCCCCGCTTCGCTGCGGGGACGAGCCAGGTGAGGGAGCACGTCGTCGCTGCGGCCCAGTTGAGGAGCGCAGCCCCTTGACGCTCGACCGTCGCGCGACGTGGGCGACGGAGGCCCGCGAGCGAAGCGCCGATAAGCTGCGCGGCCGACGCGCGACGCAGTCCTCCCTCACCCGGCTCGCTGCACCCTCTCCGGGGGGAGAGGTGGGGGGGTCTTATCGGGCGCGCTCGTGGGATCGGAACGCTACGCGCTTCTCCTCGCGGAACTCCGCTTCTCTGTCTTGCCACCTCGCCGTGCCGGCGCATAGTCCACCGACCCCTGCGGAGCATCGAGACATGCGATTACGCGAGATCCGTCGCCTGCTGGTTCTCACTCCTCTCCTGCTCCTGAACGTTCACGCGAGCGCTCAGGTTCCGCTCGAACCAACCTACGCCGATCTGGTGTACAACGCGCCGAAGCTGCCGGAAGAGCGGCCTCAGCGGCTCGACCTCTATCTACCGGAGTCAGCCGACGGGCCGGTGCCGCTGCTGATCTACGTCCACGGTGGCGGATGGCTCGCCGGCGACAAGGCGGCCGTCCCCGACTTCCTGACCGGGATCCCGGCGCGGGGCATCGCGCTCGCCAGCGTCAACTACCGGTTCTCGCAGTACATGCCGTTCCCCGCGCAGATCCACGACGTCAAGGGAGCGGTTCGCTGGCTCCGCGCTCACGCCGACGAGTTCGGTCTCGACAGCAGCGCGTTCGGCGCCGTGGGCGAGTCCGCCGGCGGGCATCTGGTCGCCCTGCTGGGAACCTCCGCCGGCGTTCCCGAACTGGAGGGCACCGTCGGAGGCAACCTCGAGTACTCCTCCGCCGTGGACGTCGTCGCCGACTTCTACGGCCCAACCGATCTCATGCACATCACGTCGGACCGGATCTTCCCGCCCGGCGGAATCAACCACGACGACGAAACGTCGGTCATCTCGTACCTCATCGATTGGGATCAGCCGGGCCAGGGGCTCGGCGACGTGTTGGCCAACCTGGACAATCCGGAGGCACCGTATCCGCAGCTGCGCGAGCTCTTGCGGCTGGCCAACCCCATCAGCCACGTCGGGATCGATGATCCTCCCTTCATGATCGCCCACGGCACCGTCGACACGCAGGTCTCGATGATTCAGTCCATCAAGCTCGTCACTGCCCTGGAGAGCGCCGGCGTCCCGGTCGATTACCTCGAGGTTCCCGGCAAGAACCACGAAGATCTGGGTCCCGAGGTCGACGCGATCATGGTCGACTTCCTCGTCCATCACCTGCGCCGGCATCCGGGAGACGCCAACTTCGACGGTCACGTCGACATCCTCGATCTGCTCGAGATCATCGTGACGTGGGGGCCCTGCCCTGGTCCACGGCGCTGTCCCGCCGACCTCAACGGTGATGACGTCGTCGACACGGACGATCTGCTGATCGTGCTGCTGAACTGGTGAGTTGACCCATCCGACCGCTATGGCGACGGGACGCTCGGATCGCCCTGGCGCCGACGATTCTCGAAGATTGCCGAAGACTGGCCGAGCGCTGCTCCCGGGCGGATCATGCCGACGTTGACGAATCCGATCCCACGCGCTCGTCGCGTTCGCCTGCGAGTACTCGATTCCGATCGAGCGACGACCGTAGGTTCGGGCCACCGTGCCGGTCGTTCCGCTGCCCAGGAACGGATCGAGCACGAGGTCGCCCTCGTTCGAGCACGAGAGGATCACCCGCTCGAGATACGACTCGGGAATCTGGTTGTGATGCTGATCGCCGGCGCTCCTTGTTGTTGCCCTGGATGCGTCCCCAGTACTTGCCGTACCAGACGTCCATCGGCACCCGCAACCCCTTGTGATCGCGCCTTGGCCATCGTCCGCGGGTCGCCGTAGATGCTGGCCCGATCGGAAGGCTCGAGGACGGCCTCGGGATTCCATCGTCGGTCGTCCGGATTCTTCGCGAAGTACAGCGCGTGCACCTTGCTCATGATGAACGAAGTCTGCCGGTTCTGGCCGAAGCGGAAGTGCCAGACGCACCAGTTGATCATCGTCGAGGCCGCGCCGCTTCAGGTGCACGACCACCTCCGCCGCGGTGTCGTCGGGAATGTTCACCCAGAGGCTTCCGTGCGGGGCCAGCGCGTCCACGCAGCCGTCGAGCCAGTCGAAGGTGAACCGCTCGTACTCGGCCCGCGGCATGCCGTCATGCCACTCGTCGTACGGCACATCCCAGTTGAAGGGAGGATCGGCGAAGATCAGATCGACCTCGCCGCGCTCCGGCAGATTGGCCAGGACATCGCGGCAATCGCCCACGTAGACGCGGGTGTCTGGCGCATCGACGGCGAATGCCGGTGCGAGGCGCTCGAACGGGCGCTGCCTCGTGCGTCGGCACCGTGTCGCCGAGCAGTCGAATGTCCGCCTGCGTCAACGCGACGGCCATCTCGCGCTGCACCTGCGTGGCGCCCTTGGGCATCGCATAGCCGCCGGGTCGCTCGAAGAGGGTGTTCTTGAACTCCGCCATCCTGACCTCCGACCTGGCTGCCGCGTTGGGTCCCTCCAGTGCCCTACTGAGTCCCGAAGATCCGATCTCCCGCATCGCCCAGTCCCGGGAGAATATACCCTCGCCGATCGAGCCCACGGTCCAGACTCGCCGTGTAGATGAGAACATCGGGATGGTGCTGGAGCATCCGCTCGACGCCCTGCGGAGCGCAGACGAGGCAGATCAGCCTGATGTCACCGCAGCCCCGCTCGCGCAGCGTGTTGACGGCGTGCACCGCCGATCCACCGGTCGCCAGCATCGGATCCACAAGAAGCACCGGTCCCTTCGCCATGTCCGGCGGGAACTTGGCGTAGTAGGCGACCGGCTCCAGCGACGACTCATCGCGGTAGATGCCGATGTGGCCGACCCGCGCTTCGGGCATCATCGACAGGATGCCGTCGGTCATTCCGATGCCGGCCCGGAGAATGGGGACGAGGGTCACGGGGTCGCGGAGCATGATGCCCGTCGCGCTCTCCAGCGGCGTCTGCACTTGCACTTCGGTCGTGGCGAAGTCGCGGCTGACCTGGAAGGTCATCAGTCCCGCGATCTGATTGAGCAATCGCCGGAACTCGGCCGGGCGGGTCCGCACGTCCCGGCTCAGCACGAGCTTCTGCTGGATGAGCGGATGCTCGAAGACGCGCAGGTTCGGATACCGCTCGTGCTCCCGAGGCATGGCGAACAGTGTACGGGAAGCCCTGGCCGCCCGTTCGAAAGTCCGCTCATCCGTCGAGACGGAGCGTCAGCACCGGTGGATGAGAAACGCAGCGAGCGATCTCTTCGGAGTCGAGGCCATCGGCGCGAGTCATCCAGCGGTGGAGCTGGCCCTGTTCCTCCTCCGCGTAGGCGCCGAGTTTCGAGGCGCCGGTCACGACCAGGCGCTGGACGAGCAGCAGCTCGTCGGAGAGGTGCTCGTGCTCGACCGCCACCGCCATGATCGCGTTGACCAGCCGGCCGAAGAGCGGGACGTCCCGCTCGAGCATCTCACCTGCATCGCTCCAGACGATGTATCGCTGCCGAATGCCGCCGGGGCGCTCCCGGAGGTGATCGATCAGGCCGGGCATGTCCGCCACCGGTCCGGGGGTGCGACGGAGCGAAGGCAGGATCGCCCGGTTGAACGCGTCGAAGTCGGTGGTCTGTCCCCCGTCGATGCGGATGACCTGGGTGAAGGAGAGCTCTTCGAGATGACGGCACAAGGCGCGGCCGAAGTCAGCCCGTCGCACCGAATCATCGGACAACACCACCAGGTGATGCTCTTCGAGCAGCTGAGTGATTCCGGTCAGCCAGATTGCGCTGGGCAGTGGTGGCGGGCTCATGCAATCTCTCCCGTCACAGTGTGTCGCGACTTCTGGCGGAACAAAGGACGGAACCGTCACTTTCTCACCGCTCTCCAGGCGATCGCGTTAAGGCAGCGGAGCGGGGCAATCCGCGGGCTGGCCTGCGATCGGTGAACTTGGATCGACAGGGACTCGTGCCCGGAGGGCACCCTGCCTTCGAGCAGCCTCAGCCCTCGAAGTCGCCCGTGTCCGCCATGACCAGCTTCACCTTGGACGGGTCGAACCCGTTCTCGTCGAAGATCAGCAGCTGGTTCGACTCCTCCACCGAGCAATAGCCGCGGGGGATCAGCAGGCTGGTCTGAGGACCAACCGCCCGCCCGTCGGCGCGAGCCGTGAAGTACCGCCCGAGATTCTGGCCGTTGACGTACACCTGCCCCTTGCTGAGCCCAGCGGTCTGAAGCCAGATCGGCAGCGACTCATCCGCACTCAGCGTGAACTTCGTTCGCCACCAGCACGGCTTGCCCTTGAGCCGGCGTAGCTCGGTGCGATTGAGCGTCTGAAAATGAGCGGCGGCGGGCGCCTCCCACTTCGCGAAGGACCAGGTTCCCGTGGCGGTAATCGCCGACACGCACTCGTAGAGCGTCGTGTGCTTCGCGACGTCGCTCAACGCGTCCGGCTGGTGCGGATCCGGCGCGAACGCAAGACGTTCTTGCCTCGGCGAAACGTCTCCATCGACGGCGGGTCGAGCATGACCCGGGTGATCAGACCTCCGCTCGCTCCGGCGCAATACGCCACCGGCACGTCGTTCAGGATCAGCGTTCCGGAGGCTGCGGCCCCGCACACGTCAACGAGCACCGGCGTCTTCCGGGCGTGGGTGAACGTCCAGCTGAGCTGCTCGGTATCGCTCGGCTGGCTGCGGGACAGATCGCTGATGAAGCCGCGAAGCCGGAACGGGTCGACGGGGTCGGCCGACACTCGCTTGGGCTTGACCGAGCGCATCCCCTTCACCTCGTACAGGTGGTCGAACAGCCCCTGGTGCGTGAGCAGATCGTTGCCGTCGCTGAAGCGGCCCATGTTCTCGACCAGCGCGACGATCGTCCGGGATCCCTTTGTGAGGTGAAGCTCGAAGGGTCCGGGCTCGGCATCGGGCCCGAGGCCGAAGAGATGCTTGAACTCGCCGTCGACGTAGAGGTGGACGCGGTCGCCGGCCTTGGGCAGATGGCAGAGCCGCTTGCCGGTGCGCGTCACCCGCGTTTCGATCCGATACCACCCGAATCCATCGCTCGCTCCGCAGGCCGCGAGCGTCTGCGGCCCATCCAGGCTGGCGTACCGTGGCGACTCACCCGTGACCTTGTCCAGAACCTCGCCGGTCTCGAAGGGCTCGAGCTCGATCTCGGACCTCGACGAGGCCCCCTTGCCGCGTTGCCTGGAGGTCGATCGGCCGCCGCCCGCACGCTTTGTGGAAGAGCGCAGCGCGGACACCTGCCCGTCGGCGCCGATCACCGTGGCCGGGCCGAAGCCCGCCGCGGGAACCGGCTCGCCATCGCGGTCGAAGCCGTCGATGCCGACGTACACGGTCTCGTCGTCGTGGTACGTGGCATCGATCTGCGTCTGGTTGCAGACGACGAACGTGATGCCCTTGTGCTCGAAGACCAGGGGCTTCTTGCCCGTGGGCACCTGCGCTTCGAAGGACGAACCGGCCATCGAGAGACGAACCGGGAACTTCTCAGGCCCCTGAAGCACCACGGTTGATCGTCCAACCATGGCGAACGGACAGAGGTTGGCGTAGTCGAGCCGCCCCTGACCGCGAAGATCGACGTTCAGCACGTACCACCCCACCAGCTGATCACCAAGATGGATGGGCATCTGCACGCCATCGTCGAGCAGCAGGACGGCTTGTCGCGAACGGCGGTCGGCGAAGACGAAGACGATCCGTCCCTGTCCTCCTCGAAGCGGAACGGTCGACACCATTGGACCGCGGGTTCCGCCGCCGCCCAGCTCCGCCTGATCCGGGTCGAGCGTGACGGGCTGGTAGTCGGGATCCAGATCGGCGAAGACGTAGCCGAAGTGGCTCGCGAAATGAGCCAGGCGACGCACGGCGCGGTAGAGGTCGGTCTTCGCCCCTGCCTCTCCCAGCGGGGCGCCAGGGGCCGCCGCGGTGGTGGCCAGCGCGCCGATGCGCCCGGAAGCCTCCCGGCGAGGAACCCGAAGTTCGTCCCGCCGTGGAAGGGACAGACCACCGGCTGGCCGCCCGCGGCCAGGATCTCCGCCATCCCCTTCAGGACCTGCTCGGGATGACGCTCCGTATCGATGCGATCGCCCCACGCCACCTCTTCGGTCGGCCTGAATCCCGTAACCACTCGTGGCGCGTCGTCCTGGACGATCCGCAGCTGCCGCACGTTGCGGAGGAGGTTCGAGCGGCCCCGCCAGGTGTCGATCGTGTCGCTCGACTCGACCCAGAGATCGTTCGCGTTGATGATGGGGACCGCGACGCCGTTCTCCCGCATGATCCGGGCGATCTCGCCCAGGTAGCGCTCCGCCTGCTCCGGATTCGCACAGTTCCAGGCGTGTTCGCTCTGGACGAGCAGGATCGGACCGCCGGCCGTCACCTGCAGATCGGCGATTTCGGTGACGAGGCGTCTCAAGTATCGGCCCGCGTGCTCCAGGAAGACCTCGTTGGCCTCCCGCAGGGCGATGCCCGGCAGATCGTTGAGCCAGCCCGGAAGGCCGCCCCCGGCGTAGCCCTGGCCGATGAAGGGACCCAGCCCGATCACCACCCGCAGGTCCGCCGCGCCGCACGCTTCGATGAAGCGGCGGACATTCGACCCGCCCTCGAAATCGAACTTCCCCCGGCGCGGCTCGTGGAGCATCCAGGGGCAGGCGGTCTGAATCGTGTTGAAGCCGGCTTGCCGGACCGCCTGGATGAGCTCCGCCCAGGACTCGACCGGGCTCCTGGCGTAGTGCATCGATGCACCGACGATCCAGGTCCTTCGGCCATCGATGGCGAAGCTCTGAGGGTTGAACTTGACGGTGGGCATGTCGGATCTTCCTCGCCGCCGCCGTCGGCGACGGAACCGGCGACCGAAACCGCTTGTTGTACTCGACCGAGCCCCAGTCGTCACCGCTGGCGTGAACCTGCAACGGAAACCGCGGCGAATTGGTATCACTACCGCTTTCCATCCGCGCGTTCCGAGGACCTGGTTTGCGTCGATGGGTCTTGAAGGCCATTGAGTCCGCCCTTGACTTTGCCTGTGCCCACGCCCCTGCCGTCGCTGTGCACCCTGGGCCACCTCGTGGTTCTGGGGATCCTGCTTATCGGACTGCAGGGATGCAACGAATCCTCGCTCGCCGGGGTCGACCGGCGAGTCGACGCGATGCTCTCCGAAACCAGCGCCGATCTGGGGCCGCCGGATCAGGCTCCGGCGCCCAGCATCGAGGTGGCAGGCGTTCGGTTCGGGCGCGGCCCTGAAATCACCGCCAAGTGGCTGCCCACGGAGAACCCGACGGTGCAGGAGCTGATCCGCCCGCCTCGCGATGAAGCGATCGACGTGCTCAACCGACTCCAGCAGTACCGCCAGATGCCGGAGGACGCTTTGCGGATGGACCTTCACGCCGCGCTGGCCTATGCGACCCGAAGCAGCCGGGAGTTCCAGTTCGCGGAGGAGAGCTACATGCTCGCCGCCTTGCAGCTGCTGACGCAACAGCACATCTGGGGACCGCGCTTCTTCGATGAGGTCACCGCCTCGATCGACGGCTTCGGCGACCAGCGGCACCTTCGATACCGCACTCCAGCTGGTCAACGAGTTCCGCGTCACGCAACGGCTGCCCTACGGAGGCGAAGTGTCGGCTCGCGCCCTGGTGGCCGCCACGCAGGATCTCAACCAGCGCGTGGCGGGGGAGGACGTCCAGTCCGCGGCGATCATCCTTCGCGCCGACGTTCCGCTGCTGCGCGGCGCAGGGCTCGTGGCTCAGGAGGATCTGATCCAGGCCAGCCGGGATCTGATCTACGGTGCGCGGAGCTTCGAGCGATTCCGTCGCGAATTCTGTTTCGAGATCTCGAGGGACTTCCTCGATCTGGTCGTGCGCATGCAGGGCATCGCCAACTCGGAGCGGCAGGTGCAGGACCTGGAGGAGATCGAGCGGCGCGAGCTGGCCTTGGTGGATGCCGGACGGCAGCCGCCCTTCGAAGCGGCGCTGGCCGCCCAGGACAAGCTGTTCGCGATCGATCGGCTCAACAGCCAGCTCGAGCAGTTCCGGCTCGCGGTCGATCGCTTCAAGGTGCGCATCGGCATGCCGTCCGAGATGCCGCTGATCATCGATCCGACGGAGCTCGATCTTCCCCTGCCCCCGCTGGACATGGATGAATCCGTGCGCGTCGCCCTCGACTACCGGCTCGATCTGCAGAACACACGGGACCAGGTCGACGACTCGCAGCGGCAGGTCAACAACGCGATGAACGATCTGGAGGCGGATCTGGATCTCTTCGCCAGCGTGACCATTCCCACCGACCGGGACTTGGATCACGCCGGCCTCCAGTTCGATGCCGGCGACACCGAGTTCACCACCGGCATCACCTACGGTCTGCCGCTGGACCGGCAGAACGAGCGGTACCAACTGCGGGAGACCCAGATCGCGCTGGAGCGAGCGATCCGCTCGTACGAGGAGTTCCGCGACACGATCGCCGTCCAAGTCCGAACGGCCCTTCGCCAGATCGATCGCTCGACCTTCAGCCTCCAACTGCAGGATCAGAACATCGAGATCGCCAAGCTGCGTCGCGCGAGCATCGAGGCGGCGCCCGATCGGGCCAGCGCCCGAGATCGCTCCGACGCCGTCGAGCAGTACCTTCGCGCGCTGGATGATCGCGATGCGGCCCAGCGCGACGTTCAGGTGGCAATCCTGGCGTACCTTCTGGAGACCGGGCAGTTCCGCGTCGATCCCGACGGGCAGCTGCTGCCCACCATCGCCGAATGAGCGACTTCTCGATCGCTTCCCGGCCGCCGCCTATCGTTGAGTCTACCGACCACGAGGTCGAGGAGGTTCCGATGATCGCGTCTTCAGCCGGAAGCCCGCCCGACCCGCCTCGCTCAATTCGAATTCGGACTCAGGTTCGAGCCGCGCGGCCGATCGCGCCCGCGAGGACCGGACTGACGACGTCCCTGGTCATTCTCGCGATCATCGTGGTGCTCGCGCTCGCCGTGGTCGGCGCCATGGCGTGGCGCGGGGATCGATCGGAGGAGCAGGGCTCGGACTCGACCGAGCTCTTCCTCGCCAAGCGCGGCAACTTCGAGATCACCGTTCCTGCTTCCGGCGAACTGACCGCCCTGGAAATGGTCGAGATCCGGAATCGTCTCGAGACCCGCGCGGTGATCACCGAGATCATCGGCGAGGGAGTGACGGTCAAGGCTGGAGACGTGCTGCTCAAGCTGAACGACGAGGACATCCGCAACAAGATCGCCGACGCGCAGGACGAAGTGAACTCGGCGGAGAACGCGCTCATCGCAGCGAACGCGAATCTGGAGATCAAGATCAAGGAGCAGGAAGCGGCGCTGGACAAGGCCGACCTCCAGGTGATGCTCGCAGAGCTCTCGCTGAAGGCGTGGCAGGAGGGGGATGCCGTGTCCAAGCGCCAGGAGCTCGCGCTGGCCGTCGAGACGGCGCAGCTGAACTACGACCGGCTGCAGGAACGGTACGAAGACTCGAAGCGGCTGCAGGAGCAGAACTTCATCAGCTACGACGAACTCAAGGGCGACGAAATCGCCATGATCGAGGCGAAGGCCAAGCTCGAGAAGGGCAAGCTCGAGAAGGAGGTCTACGAGAAGTACACGTCGCTGACGGACGAGGCGCAGAAGCAGTCGGACCTCGACCAGGCAATCGCGGAGAAGGATCGAATCATCCAGCGCTTCGAGGCCGAAGTGCGCCAGAACCGCAGCGAAGTGGACAGCAAGACGTACCGGTTGAGCAGCGCCAAGGAGCGACTGACGAAGCTGGAGAATCAGCTGGCGTACTGCACGGTGCTCGCCCCCTCCGACGGGCTGGTGGTCTACGCGTCAAGCCTGGAGTCGCGCGGACGGGGTGACGACACGGCGCCACAGGTCGGCACCGAGCTCTCCCGCAACGAGCAGGTGATCGCGCTTCCCGACACCTCGCAGATGGTGGCCGAGGTCAAAGTCAACGAGGCGCTCAGCGGCCTCGTCAAGCCCGATCAGCGAGCGCTGGTCATCCCCGACGCCGCCTCTGATCGGCCGCTCGGCGGGAAGGTGCTCAGCATCGGCGTGCTGGCGGAGTCCGGCGGCTGGCGGGACCCGAACCGGCGCAACTACACGGTGCGCATCCTCCTCGACGACACCGACGAGGGGCTGAAGCCCTCCATGCGGGTCAAGGCGAAGATCTTCGTCGAGCAGGTCGAGGATGCGCTGTTCGTCCCCATTCAGTCCCTGTTCCGTGAGGGACGGATCTCGTTCGTCTACATCCCCGAGGGGTCCGGCTTCCATCAGCACGCGGTGACCACCGGGCGCACGTCCGAACTCTTCGTGGAGATCCTCGACGGACTCGACGAGGGGCAGCCGGTGTTGACACGGAAACCGCAGGACAACGAGGTCCTCTCACGAATCGAGAGGCGCGGCCGGCCGGAGCAAGAGGTCGCCGCCGATTCGACTGAGGACCGCCCGTCCGGTCCGGGGCGACGACGACAAGGCTAGTGCCCTTTCCAGTCCACCAGTTTCTTGAACTGGAAACGCCACTAGCACTAGCTCGCCGGGGTCGCTTCCTCTGACACCGGCTTGAGCTCTCCGGCGCTGATGGGTCGCACGTCGACGTTCAGCCTCGGCGGCTGGCGGATCTCTCGCTCCGTCGTCACGTGCAAGTGCTTCAGATCTCTCGCGCTCGGCAGCAGGCGCGCTTCCAGCGATCCCAGCGCGGCGTTGTAGGAGCGGCTGGCCCGCTCGAGGTTCTGTCCAACCTTCTCGAAGTTCTCCACGAACTTCGCAAGCCGGTCGTAGAGCTCGCGCCCGACGCTGGCGATCTCCCGAGCGTTCGCGGCCACATCCTCCTGCTGCCAGCCGAATGCCGTGGCCCGCAGGAGCGCCACCAGCAGCGTGGGGGTGGCCAGCAGCACATTGTTCTTCATGGCATCGGCGTGCAGATCCGGATTGACTTCCAGAGCCGCGACCAGCGCCGCCTCCAGCGGCATGAACATCACCACGATCTTGGGCGTCCGCTCGAACTGATCCCAGTACCGCTTGCTCGAGAGCGCCTTGGCGTGCTGCGCGACCTGTCGCTCGTGCCGACCGAGCAGCGATGTGCGATCCGCGTCGGGCTCGATCGAATCGAGGTAGGCGTCAAGCGCGACCTTAGCGTCAACGACGATCACCCCGCCCCCCGGCAACCGGACGATCATGTCGGGCCTCGACACGCCGTCTTCGCTTCGGGTGCTCGGCTGTTCGACGAAGTCGCAGTGGCGGGTCATGCCCGCCAACTCCACGACATTCCGCAGCTGCATCTCGCCCCAGCGACCGCGTTGCTCCGGCCGGCGCAGGGCCGATACCAGACGGCCGGTCTCGGTCCCGAGCTTCTCGTGGGCAGCGGTGATGGCCCGGAACTGCTCGACGAGGCCGCTCTTGTCGGCCGCGCGCTTCGTTTCGATGTCGGAGAGCGTCTTGTTCTGCTTCTCGAGCATCTCCTTGATCGGCTGGACAAGGGTTTCGATCGCCTGCCGCTTCTTCTCCACCTCGCCCCGGGCCTCGCCCAGCAGGCCCTGGAAGGACGTCGCAGCCAGCTGCAGGAACTGCTGGCTGTTGGCCTTGAGCACGTCGGCGCCAGCCGCCTTGAAGGTGTCGAGGAGTCGTTGACGGGCCTCTTCGAACTGCTGCGCCTGCTGCTCGTTGTTCTTGAGCTGTTCACCGAGCCGGGCCACGTGAACTTCGGCCGCTTCGGCGCGCGTTCGCACGTGCTCGAGCTCCACCCGGTGCGCCTCGGCCTCCTGCTCCGCATCGTCGATCTGTTCCTGAAGCAGAGCCACGCGCACCGCCACCTGGGCGGAATCGACATCACTGCGGCGACGGCGAATCGTGCAGATGGCCCAGGTCAAGGCCGCCCCAACCACACCGCCCAGGAGCAGACCGATCAGCGCTTCGGGCCAGGAGGTCATTCGGTCATGATAGAGCGGTTCGGCTCCGAACGCCTCGCCAGTGCGCTGATGAGCGCAACCTCAACGCGCTCCGTCTCACTCCATTCGAAGCGCGGAACTCCTCCAATCGAACGGACCGCACGTCCATACTCAGCGCACGATCGACGAGGTCCGCCACGACGCGATCGACGAGATCGTTCATGATCTTCGAATGGAGACGCAGGGGGACACGAGCGGCTCGAGCGCGGCGTGTTGCGAAGATCACGACGGCGCTGGAAGACTCGACGTTGCGCCGAATCAGCGGGTGCCGCTCTTCAAGCACCGCCGCCGCAGCCCGGCGGCGAATTGGTCAGCGCGCATCGGGCAACGCGACTGGTCGCGGTCCGCGCCGATCGCGCGGCGCGGGCGTCGAATCACCAGGTTATCCACGGTCACCCCTCTGGGAAGAGCGACCTGCTAGACTCTCCGCCGGGATGCTCTCGCGACGGCCGACCGCCTCGTGCACGCCCGCCCCTGGTGCCACGGCTCCGGATGGCCGGCGCGGCTCGCTCCGTTGAGCAGCCCGCCCGTGAGCATCAGCACGGCAAGCAAGGAGCCGCTGGATGATCGAGGCACGACTTCGTGGGATGAGGCGTGGGATGAGGGGTGGCATGAGCATGAGAACCTGGGTGGGAATCGTGCTGGGAGCCGCCCTGTCTGGCTGCGCCCCCTTGGCGACCTATCCTCCGATCGAGGAAGGCGGCAAGCTCACCACGCCGCTGATGGAGCCCTTCCCCAGCCTGATGGCGGAGGGGATCTGGTTCACGCACAGCACGTACGGCGATACCTCGGCGGAGTTCTTCTACTACAACCTGCCGCCGGGAACGCCCCCGGAGGTCTTCCTGGAGGTCAGCCAGCGACTGGGAATCGGACGGCCGCAGCAGGATCCGGCCCAGCCCGCCTACGAGGTGAAGAGCGTCCGGGCCCGCGGCATCGAGGCGGAGGTGGACGTCATCTATCCCCGTTCCGACGGTCTGTACGGGCTGGTCACCGTCTCTTTCCGGCGCGACCTGATGAAGGGATGGCTGGTGTCCGATACTCGTGTCTGGCGGATCCCCGTCGAACCCGATCCGCCGTCGTACATTCCACCGATCGAGGGCAGCATCGCCGGAGCCCCGAAATCGCCTCCGCGATAGCGCGACACGAGGAGACCACCTGCCATGAAGCACCAGCGCCAGTTCGAGTCAGCGTTCGCCAAGCGACGGGTCTGTGTGACCGGCGGAGCGGGCTTCATCGGCTCTCACCTCTGTGATGCACTGGTCCGCCATGGAGCACAGGTCGTGGTCCTCGATGACCTGTCTCACGGTCGCGTCGAGAACCTGAGCGAGATTCGAAACCGCATCGACTTCGTGCACGGCTCCATACTCGAGCCGGCGGACGTCGCTCGGGCAGCGGCGGATACGCAGGTCATCTTCCATCTTGCCGCCATCGCCTCCGTTCCCCACAGCGTGGAGGATCCGGAGCTCTATCAGCGCATCAACGCCACCGGAACGGTCCGGGTGCTCGAGGCCGCTCGCGACGCGGGCACGTCGCGGGTGATCTTCTCCTCTTCCAGCAGCGTGTACGGAGACCAGCCCGAACTGCCCAAGATCGAGCAGATGGTTCCCGATTCGCTCTCCCCCTATGCCGCCACGAAGGCCGCCGGGGAGCAGATGATGCGCGCGTACGCCAACTGCTATCCGATGGGCACGATCAGCCTGCGATACTTCAACATCTTCGGGCCCCGTCAGCGACCCGACTCGCCCTATGCGGCGGTGATCCCGCTCTTCGCCGAGGCCATGTGCAACGGCACGCCGCCGACCGTCTTCGGTGACGGCTCGCAGACCCGCGACTTCACCCACGTGGACAACGCGGTCCTTGCCAACCTGCTCGCGGCCAGCACGAGCCGTGCCCTCGAGGGTCAGGCGGTCAACGTCGCGACCGGGCACGGTCAGCCCCTGCTGGATCTGCTGAAGGCGATGGCCCGGAAGATCGGCGTCGAACCCACCTACCGCACGGCACCGCCGCGGGTCGGGGAGATCATGCACAGCCACGCGAGCATCGAAGCTGCCCGCGCCTTGCTGGGCTACGAGCCGCTGCGCTCGTTCGACGACGGCCTCGACGAGACGGTCGACTACTACGTCGGTCTCTTTCAGCCCTCCAAGGCGTAACCGCCCCGCGCAGTCCGACGCACCTCAACGGACGGCATCCACCCTCATGACCACCGTGGTCTGATCGTCATCCGGTCGGACGCTGCCCTGGTGTTGCTGCAGGGAGCTCGTGATGTGGCTGATCGCGCAATCCGGCTCACCGGTGCAAACCGTGAGCGACTGCTCGATCCCTTCGATACCGAACATGTGGCCTCCCGCGCCCCGGGCTTCTGTGATGCCGTCGGTGTAGAAGACCACCGTCTGCGCAGGTTCGAGCTGTCGCGAGCACTCGTCGAAGGTGACGTCATCCAGAACGCCCAGCGGGATGTTGCCCACGCCGTCCAGGCGCTCCATGCACCACTCCCCTCCATGTTCGTTCCGCTTCAGCAGCAGGGGCGGGTTGTGACCGGCGCGGGCATAGACGAGCGTGCGCGTGCGCGGATCGTAGAAGGCCAGGAACGCCGTCACGAAGGAGCGCTCGATCCGCTTCGCGTTGAGATGACGGTTCAGGTGTTCCAGCACCTCCGCCGGCCCGTCGGGACAGCGGGGATAGGCGTGAACGAGCGCGTGCACCATCGCCATGACGACCGCGGCCGCCGGCCCATGCCCAGAGGCGTCGGCGATGAGGATGCCCCAGCAGCCGTCGGGATCGGGCTCGCCGCTTGGTCCGAGCGGGTGGGCGGGAAAGAAGTCGTAGTAGTCGCCGCCTGCGCGATCGAAGGTCTCGTAGCTTGCCGCCAGGCGCACGCCGCTGATGCGCGGCATCTTCTGCGGCAGCAGGGTCCTCTGGATGGAGGCGATCTGATCGACCTCGCGGTGAATGGCCTCGTTGGCAGCGCGCAGCTGCTTGGCCATTACCGTGTTCTTGACCGTTCCGCCGACCAGGTTGGACCGGAGGATCCACTCTTCCAGGTCGTTCACGCAAAAGCCGTCGGGCTCCTTGCGCAGTGAGATGGCCCAGTTGACCGGCTCGCCATCGTCGAAGAGCGGGATCGCCATGATCGAGCCGATCTCGGCGAGCGCATCACCCACCACGGGGTCGTCCCGAAGGTAGAAGTGGTGGATGATCTCGGGATAGGCGCTGCGGATGAGCTCGCCAAAGAAGCCGCCGCGGTGAACCGGCATCGACTCGCGATCCTTCCAGGAGTCGACGTTGGCAATCGCCTCGGGTGTGGCGTTCGGCAGCAGGCGGGTGATGCGGTACTCCCCGGGCGCCAGGCCGCGGGTCGAGAGCGACACGTATCCGCGGGGTCCGAAGATGTCCTGCACTCCCGTGGCGAAGGTCCGGATCACGTCGCGCGGCTCTTGGGCGCGGCTCAGCGCCCCGACCAGCTGCATGAGCAACGGGATGCGGGGATTGCCGGAGGTGTCCAGACACGCCATTCCCGAGCGGATCACACGCGTCGCAGAGGCGGCGATTTCTGGCATCGGAACGCGCTCCTGAAAGCGAGAGGCGGCGCACCGCGGAGCGGGGAAACGGACGGTGCCGCCATGCCCTACAGTACGCCAATGGACGAGCGATCCTATTCCCGGTGGCTCGGCGCCGCGATCGAGCAGGCGGAAAAGTCCTGGTCCGAAGGGGGGATCCCGATCGGGGCGGTGCTGGTCGACTCGCAAGGCGAAATCGTCGCCCGCGGCCACAACCGCCGCGTCCAATCGAACGATCCCACCGCCCACGCGGAGGTCGAGTGCATCCGCAGCGCCGGCCGGCGCCGGGATTTCTCGAGCATGACCCTCGTCTCGACGTTGAGCCCCTGCCCAATGTGTGCGGGCACCGCGGTGCTTCTGCGGATCCCGAGGGTCATCGTGGGTGAGCACCGCACGTTCCTCGGCGCTGAGCAGTGGATGAAAGACCACGGCATCGAGGTGCTCGTGCTCGACGACGCCCGGTGCGTGCAGCTCATGGAGCAGCTGCAGTCGGAGAAACCCGGGCTCTGGGCCGAGGACATCGGCGTGCCGGAAGGGGAAGGGCCGTGAGATCAGCGGAGATGGCTGCGCGCGATCCGGTACCGCTCTCGTCAGGGCACGATCTCGATTCGCGCTGGTTGCGTAGCCGTCTCGGGATTCAGCGTGTAGAGATTGCCTCGCTGGTCAATCAGGTTTGGGCCCACGATGCTCATCCCCGCGGGTAGGCTGCCGGTCATCATCACGCTGGGAATGTCGTTGACCGACGAGATCCACTCGCCCGACGGTGAGTCGTACCGCCGGTGGTACATGTACACCGTGACCAGCGAGGTTCTGATGCCGCCCAAAGACGCGTTGTCGGCCGCCGCCCTCGCCTCGTCGCTGAAGTCGATGTAGGTGGGAATCGCGATGCCCGCCAGGATGGCGAGGATGACGACGACGACCAGGACCTCCACGAGCGTGAACGCTCGGCGCCTGCTCCGAACGTTGGTCCGATAGGATGCCCTGCTGCCACGCTCGCGCATGTCCCGGATATCGACGTTCGCTCGTGCTCAGTTGAGCGAGAAGCACCAGGACCGCCCGGCGCGCCGCCTCGACCTGACGGGCGCGATCGGCGCAGGCAGGAGGACCGGCAAGGCACGCGGTGGCTGAGTCCTCAGTTCCGCTCCACGAGCATGTTGACCGAGTTACCGCCCCCGAGGCAGAGGCTGGCAATGCCCCGGTGCGCATCGGTTCGGACCATCTGGTGCAGGAGGGTGGTCAGGACTCTGGCCCCGGAGGCGCCGATCGGGTGGCCCAGTGCGATGCCGCCTCCGCAGATGTTGAGCCGGTCCTCGGGGATTCCGACCTCCTTGATGTTGGCCAGCACCTGGGCCGCGAACGCCTCGTTGAGTTCGAAGAGGTCGATGTCCTCGACGCTCAGGCCGCTGCGGTCCAGCAGGGCCTGGATGCCGATCGCTGGTGCGTGGAAGATCTCCTTCGGGGCTACTCCGGACGTGTAGTAGTCGACGATCCGAGCGACCGGCGCAACGCCGAGCCGGCTCGCCCCCTCCTCCGAGGCGACGAGCAGGGCGGCGGCACCGTCGCTGATCTGCGAGGCGTTGCCCGCGGTGACCGTTCCGTCCTCGGAGAAGGCTGGTCGCAATCCGGCCAGCGTCTTGGCGGTCGAGTCGGGCCGGATCCCCTCATCCGCCGCCACCGAAAACTTCTGGTGGATCCGGGTGTCCCTCCAGCTCGATCATCTCAGACTTGAACGAGCCGGCGTCCGTCGCCGCCGCGGCCCGCTGGTGCGATTGCGCCGCAAAGCGATCCTGCTCCTCCCGTGAAATGCTGCGGGCATCGGCGATGTACTCTGCGGCCTTGCCCATCGCCCAGGACTCGAACGGGCACGTCAGCCCGTCGTGCATCATGTGATCGAGCAGATCGCCGTCGCCGAACTTCAAGCCCATTCGGACGTTCGCCAGATGCGGCGCCCTCGACATGTTCTCGAATCCGCCGGCCAACACGATGTCGTTGTCACCCGCTTTGATCGACTGGGCGGCGAGCATCACCGCCTGCAGTCCGGAACCGCACACCTTGTTCACGGTCTGAGCGTTCAGCGTGTCGGACAGACCGGCCTTGAGCCCGGCCTGTCGCGCCGGATTCTGGCCGAGGCCCGCCTGGAGCACGCACCCCATGATGCACTCATCGATCTGCTCCCGGCTCCCCGGGATCTGATCGAGCACGGCCTCGATCACGAACGCTCCGAGCTGCGGGCTGGACACGCGGCTGAAACCGCCGAGGAACTTGCCGACGGGTGTCCGCTTGGCAGCGAGAATGACAGGCTGGGGCATGGTGCGGAGAACTCCGAAGCGTGAGGAAAGCTGGGTTCGGGCGTCGAACGATGGGGTGCCGTTTCCGCTACAATCTTAGCTCGGATCGTCCAGCCTGCCGAGGAAGACGCTCGTCGCGCGTCGACGCTTCGCGCAGCGGTGGTCTCCTGCTCGCGGCGCCGCCGGGCGTACAGATTACTCCGGGCCAAGATCCCGACGAGGGATCGAAGACAATGCGGGTTCCAGTCGGTCGGGATGACCGAGGTGGTGCTCACTCATCCTTTGTCGAGCGCAGCGCGATGAACGAGAACAACCCGTTGGAACCACGATTCACCTCGGACAACCTCACGCACGCTGCAGAGCGCACATCCTCGCCGAGGAGCAGCGGCATCCGGGAGCGACCGGCGACTTCTCGTGGATCCTCTCGGCCATCTCGCTGGCGGGGAAGACCATCGCCAACAAGGTCCGCCGGGCTCGGCATCGAGGACGTGCTCGGCGAGCACGGTGACCAGAACGTGCACGGCGAGCCGCAGCAGAAGATGGACGTGATCGCCAACGAGATCATCATGCGCTGCCTCGGCGAGCCGGGCGAACATCGCCGTGCTCGCCTCGGAGGAGGACGAGCAGCCCATCGTGCTCCGCTCCCGCGAGGACGGCGGACGGTACTGCGTGCTCTTCGATCCGCTCGACGGCTCGATCGAACCTCGACGTGCTCGGTCGGCGTCGGCACGATCTTCAGCGTCCTGCGCAACGAGCGCCGCAAGCCGCGCGACGTCCCGCACTATCTGCAGCCCGGGCTACCGGCAGGTCGCCGCCGGCTACATCCTCTACGGCTCGTCGGTGGTCTTCGTCGCTCACCACCGGCAACGGCGTCGACATGTTCGTGCTCGATCCATTCGATCGGCGCGTTCGTGCTCGTCAAGCGCGACGTGCGCATCCCGACCGCCAACGAGATCTACTCGATCAACGAGGCGTACAGCGACAACTTCCCCGCAGGGCTACCAGGAGTACCTGCGCGTGGGCGCACGCGCACGGCTACTCGAGCCGCTACATCGGCTCGATGGTGGCCGACGTGCATCGGACGCTGCTCAAGGGCGGCGTCTTCCTCTATCCGCCGACGGGGGCGCACGCCGAAGGGCAAGCTGCGGCTCATGTACGAAGCCAACCCGATGGCGATGATCATCGAGCAGGCCGGCGGCAAGGCATGCGCCGGCCAGCGAGCGGATCCTCGAGCATCCGCCCGACGGCGCTGCACCAGCGCACGAGCGTCGTCCTCGGCTCGCCGAACGAGGTCGATCACGTGCTCGAGCACCTCGCGCCGGACGACCGGCGCAACCGCGGCGACCGCCGTCTAGCCGCCCGCTCACCGATCAGCTTCTCGCTCCCTCTCGACTCCCCGAAACAGTCCATGCCCACTGCAACCACCACGTCCAACGCCGTCACGCTCGCCCGCGACACGAACCAGGCGCTCGGCATCGGCGAGTACGCCGTCGACTTCATGGGCGGCTGCATCGGCGCAGCCCGATCGCGCCGTCCTCGATCGCACGGCGCTGTTCTTCACCGACAGCGTTCTCTGCGGACTCTCCGCCCTCGCGCTGGGCACGAATGCGCCGACCGTCCTGCGGAACGAGGCCCTCTCCTACGCCGCACGCGGACGGGCGTACCGGTCTTCGGTGCGCGCACGCTCGTGGCTCCCGGAGAAGGCGTCGTCGCCAACTGCTCCGCGGTGCGCGAGTGGGACTCGAACGGCACGAACTTCGGCTACAACCCCGCGCTGGGTCACACGGCCGGGGAGTTCGGCCACAACGACTTCTATCCCGTGCGCGATCGCCGCGGCGCAGCTCGCAGGACGCGAACGGCGCCGACGCGCTGCGCGGCATGGTCTGCCTGGACGAGATCCGCGGACGCCTCGCCGAGGTGTTCAGCCTCAAGACCTACAAGATCGACCACGTGGTCCACGGCGCGATCGCGTCGGCCGCGGTCTACGGCGCCCTGCTCGGCGCGACGCCCGAGCAGATCGAGTCGGCGATCGGCATGTTCGTCGCCCACTACATCCCGTGGCGGGCGATCCGCGCCGGACAAGCAGCTCTCGGACTCGAAAGGCGCGTCGGCGGCCATCAGCACCGAGGCGGCCGTTCTGTCGATGCAGCGGTCGCTGAGCGGCTTCGTCGGTCCGAAGGACATCTTCCGCAACCCCGAGGCGATCTGGCGCCAGTTCGAGCCGACGAACGGCGACAGCCCGTTCGATCTCGTGCTCGGCCTGCAGCGGCGACGACTTCGCCGTCATGGGCATGCACTTCAAGCTCGGTCTGTACGAGCACCAGTCGGCCGGCGCGTTGCAGGGGCTGATCGACCTGCTCCAGGCAGCATCCGCGACCTGCTCGAACTCCCGAGCAGATCAAGTCGATCAAGATCGTCGCCTACGAGCCGGCGTTCGGCATCATCGGCGACCCGGCCAAGCGCGACCCGCAGACGCGGCAGTCCGCCGACCACTCGATGGTCTACATCGTCTCGACGCTGCTGCGCAAGGCGCTGGAGCAGGCGAAGACCGTCGAGCCGCACCGCGCTCGCGGACTCCGGCGACGGATACTGGAAGCCGCTCATGCTCGGCCCGTACGACTACGCACGCGACGCGATCTTCCACCCGCGAGACGCGGGCGCTGATGGAGCAAGATCGCGTTCGAGCACGGCGGCCCGGAGTACGACGCGCGCTACCCGGACGGCATCCCGACGTCGATCGTGATCACGCGACGAACGGCACGCGCTACGACAGCGGGCTCGTCATGTACCCGGCCGGACACGCCCGCAACACCACGCGCGACCTCGAGGACATCCTCTTGCGGAAGTTCGAGATGCTCGGCCGACTCGCAACCGATGATCCAAGCGCGGTCATCGACCGCTGCCAGCGCCTCGGCGAGCTGTCCGCGCAGGAGCTTGGTTCACTGTATGACCTGGAGATCAAGGCACGAGGCGGGTACGAGTAGCCACGTGGGTGCCTACCGACCGTCTCGCCGCGCTGCCCGCCGCAGGATCATGTCCGTGAACGACGGCGACAACGTCATCATCGCCGCGGTGGCGCGAACCGTCGCGTTCGTCCACACCTCGGCCTTCGGCCGCCGGAGGCACTTGACGACCGCCCGCGCCACGCGCTCCGGAGACTGAACGAAGAGCTTCGGCGCGTGGCTCGGCACGGCGGTCGTCGCGGCGCCGTTGCCACTCTGTCGCTGGGCGATCTCGTGGAACTCGGTGGCCGTCGTGATCGGGTGGACGCTCGAGACGTCGATCCCCTGGGCGATGAGCTCGATGCGCATCGCGCGACAGAAGTGGTTCTGCGCCGCCTTCGTCGCGGAGTACGCGCTGTACCCGGGGAGCGTGAACTTGGCCAGGCAGCTCGAGCACATGAGCAGGTGCCCGGACTGTCGCGCCGCGATCAATCGCCGCGCCGCCTCCTGCACCAGGTGTACGGACGCAAAGAAGTTGACCTCGAAGAGATGGCGAAGCTGCTCGATGGAAAGGTCGACGACCGACTTCTCCACGCCGTAGCCGGCGTTCGCGAACACGGCGTCGAATCGATCGAATCGGCGCAGCGCGGTGTCGAGCAGCGCCTCCGTCACCGAAGTCTGCCCGACGTCGCCTACGACGATCTCGGCCTGTCCGCCGCGTTCCTGAATCCGGGCCGCCACGGCCTCCAAGCGATCGGCTCGCCGACCGTTGATGATAACCTTCATGCCCGATTCGGCGCACTCCAGCGCCGTCGCCGCCCCGATGCCCGAGCTTGCGCCGGTAATGATGATGACCTTGTCTTGCAGGGTCCGCGCCATGAGGCGAGTCTATACCGCCCGCCGAGACGCGGCGCGGCGCAGCGCGACAGAACCGAACTTCACGTCTGCATCACGCCGGTCCGGAACGCCTTCTCGATCGGGAAGGTCGCCGCGATCTGCAGCGCCGCACGTCAGCTCGTCGCGGGTGCGGTGCGGCTCGATCGATCCGGTCGACCCAGCCGCGGGCCGCGCCGTACACGGATGTCCTGCTGCTCCTCGTACGAGGCGCCGATGGCGTCGAGCAGCTTCTCCTGCTCCTCGTCGGTCGCCTCGACGCCGCGCTTGCGCTCCGCGGCGACGCTCGATCTGCAGCAGCGTGCTGCGCCGCCTGCGCGGCGCCCATCACCGAGCACCTGCGCGCCGGCCAGGCGAGCGTGAGGAGCGGGTCGAAGGCGCGGCCGCACATGGCGTAGTTCCCGGCGCCGTAGCTGCCGCCGACGATCAGCGCGATCTTGGGGACGATGCAGTTGCTCATCGCGTTGACCATCTTCGCGCCGAGCGGATGATCCCGCCCTGCTCGCTGTCGCGGCCGACCATGAAGCCGGTCGTGTCGTGGACGAAGACGAGCGGCAGGCGCTTCTGGTTGCAGTCCATGATGAAGCGCGCGGCCTTGTCGGCGGAGTCGTCGTAGATGACCGCCGGCATGTTCACCGCACTCGACGGGCCGGCCTTGCCGCCGGGCATCTTCTTCGTGCGTCAGCTGCCGCTGGTTGGCGACGATGCCGCACGGCCAGCCGCCGATGCGGGCGTAGGCGCAGACGAGCGAGCGGCCGTACTCGGCGCGGTACTCGTGGAAGCTCTCGTCGTCGACGATGCACGCGAGCAGCTCGACCATGTCGTACTGCTGGTCGCGTCGCGCGGTGAAGATCTCGTAGACGTCGTCGGGCTCTCGGCGCGGCCTCGACGGCCTCGTACGGCGGCCCGGCGCGGGCGGCGTCGACATGTCGGCGTGCACGAGCGACCGCGCAGCCGCTGCGATGCACGCGTCGTCGTCGGGCTCGCGGAAGTCGATCGTGCCGGAGATCTCGGCGTGCATGGCGGCGCCGCCGAGCTCCTCGCTGTCGACCTCCTGGCCGATCGCCGCCTTCACCAGCGCCGGCCCGGCCAGGTACAGCCCGCTGCCCTCGGTCATGAGCAGCGTGTCGCACAGCACGGGCAGGTAGCCGCCGCCGGCGACGCAGTTGCCCATGATCGCGGCGATCTGGGGGACGCCCTCCGCGCTGATGACCGCGTTGTTGCGGAAGATGCGGCCGAAGTCGTCGGTGTCGGGGAAGACGTCCTCCTGCAGCGGCAGGAACACGCCGGCGGAGTCGACGAGGTAGATCAGCGGCAGGCGAGCCCGGTGGGCGATCGTCTGGCGCCCGGATGATCTTCTTGCAGGTCATCGGGAAGAACGCGCCGGCCTTCACCGTCGCGTCGTTGGCGATGACCATGCAGAGCCGGCCGCCGACCGTGCCCGATCGTCGTGACCACGCCGGCCGCCGGCGCGCCGCCGTACTCCCGGTACATGTTCCAGGCGGCGAAGAGCCCGCACTCGAAGCCGCGGCGCCTCGGCGTCGACGAGCCGATCGAGACGCTCGCGCGCCGTCAGACGGCCCGAGCCGATGCTGTCGCTCGATGCCCTTGGGACCGCCGCCGGCCGGATCTCGTCGGCCAGCTCCAGGAACTCCTCGGTCGCCTCGCAACAGCCGACTTCTTGTGGCGGCGTTCCTGGTCGTCGAGCTCATGGGACACGCTAACCCGGATTCCAGGGACGCGCCTGAGGCGATCCGGCCTGCCGCCGCGTACCAGCAAAGGCCTCGCCGCTTTGGGCTTCCGTCGCATCTGTGCCTTCCTCGTATACTTGCAGGACCGCTTCACCACCCCAGAAGGACCTCGTCATGCTCGGAACCGTCACGATTCAACGAGCTGCTGCAGAAGATGAAGGAGGTCGAGGCCTCCGACCTGCACATCAAGGTCGGCTCGCCGCCGGTCCTCCGCGTCGCCTCGGTGCTGCACCGCGTCGAAGCGCCGCCGCTCACCGCGCGAGGACACGAGCAGCTGCTGCGCCCGATCATCCCCGACCACCTCGCGACGGATCTGGAGCACCGAGGCGGCATCGACTTCTCGCACCATCCAGGGAGCCGACGGAGCGATTCCGCTGCAGCGTCTTCCACGCCGGGAACGGTCTGCACGCCGCGATCCGCCGCGTGAACCCGAAGATCCCCGACTTCAAGGAGCTCAACCTGCCGCCGATCTACGAGAAGGTGACCGACAGCGCGCACGAGGGGCTGGTCATCGTGTGCGGCGTCACCGGAAGCGGCAAGTCCTCCACGCTGGCCGCGATGATCGATCACATCAACGAGCGCCGGGCGTGCAACATCATCACGATCGAGGACCCGGTCGAGTACCTCTTCCGGCCCAAGCAGTCGTTCATCAGCCAGCGCGAGATCGGCATCGACGTGCCCGACTTCCCGTCCGCGCTGCGGACCGCGGTGCGGCAGGACCCGGACGTGCTCATGATCGGCGAGCTTCGCGACCGCGAGACGATGCTGGCGGGCATCCAGGCCGCGGAGACCGGTCACCTCGTCTTCGTGACGCTGCACACGGCCGACACCATGCAGGCGTTCAGCCGCATCCTGGAGTTCTTCCCCACGAAGGACCACGCGTTCATCCGCTCGAGCCTGGCGGTCGGCCTCAAGGCGGTGATGGCCCAGCGGCTGCTGCCGTCGGTGAAGCCCGGCGTCCAGCGGGTGCCCGCGACCGAGGTGCTGCTCAACACGCGTGACCGTGGCCGACCGCATCCGCGACGGGCCAGGACGAGGACCTGCCCGCGATCATGGCCGGCTCGACCGAGGAGGGCATGCACGACTTCACCGCCAGCCTCGCGCGACTGGTCGAGGAGGACTGGGTCGATCTGCGAGACCGCCGAGCGCTACGCCCCGAACGCCGAGGCCCTGCGCGGCAAGGTGCGCGGCATCCAGGTGAAGGCGGACGTGCTGGTATCGAAATCGCGGTAAATCGTGTCAAATGGAACGCTATGGACAAGAGAGACCCATTCAAGGATCGCGAACGAGGGATGGAGGAGGGGTATTTCCGCGGCAGGACGCCAAGCTTCTGGAGAAGCTGCGGGCCCAGGCCAAGCTCGGCGACCTGGCGACGGCGCTCAAGGAGAAGCTCCAGGTCGACGACACCGAGCTGCTCGAAGAGATCGGGAATCTCGGGGTAACCTCGGAGACCGGGGCGGCCCTGCTGCTCGCGCCGCTCGTGCAGGTGGCGTGGGTGGACGGCGTGGTGACTGACCGCGAGCGGGAAGCGGTGCTCGAGCTGGCCGCGTCGCGCGGAGTTCCGCCCGGCTCCCCGGCCCACGCCAAGTTGGTGGAGTGGCTGGATCAACGCCCGCCGGACCGCCTGTTCGACGTCGCGCTCACGACGATCAAAGTCGGCCTGTCGGTGCTGCCGCCCGCGGAACGGCGGGAGCGCGAGCAGCGCGTCGAGAATGCGTGCCGGCACGTGGCCGTCGCCTCCGGCGGCTTGGCCGGACTGTTCGGCATGGGGGGCGAGATCAACAAGCTGGAAGCCAAGCTGCTCGAAACGATCACCGAGCGACTCCGGGCCAAGGGAAAGAAGGCCTGACGCTCGAACGCGCTGTAGGCCGGCGGGCGGCGAGCTTTTACAAGGGAATCTGCCATGTGCCGCTGGATGGCCTACTCGGGCAAGCCGGTGCCGCTCGAGACCCTGCTCTTCGACGCCAAGAACAACCTGATCGACCAGAGCATGAGCTCGCGCTCGGCCGAGACGCCGACCAACGGCGACGGCTTCGGCGTCGGCTGGTACGGCTCGCGCGAGCTCCCCGGGCTGTTCCGCAGCATCCGGCCGGCGTGGAACGACTTCAACCTGCGCGACCTGGCCGCCCAGATCGACTCGCACCTGTTCCTGGCCCACGTGCGCGCGACGTCGCTGGCCACCGTGCAGGAGACCAACTGCCACCCCTTCCGCCACGGCAAGTGGCTGTTCGTCCACAACGGCGAGATCTTCGGGATCGAGAAGATGCGCCGCGACCTGCTGCTGGCGATCGACGCGTCGCACTGCTCGAGGAGATCCTGGGCACGACCGACTCGGAGCTGATGTTCCACCTGGCGCTGACCTTCGGCCTGGAGTCCGACCCGCTCGGCGGGCTGGCCCGCATGGTCGGCTTCGTCGAGCGGACCGGCCGCGAGCACGGCGTGGACGAGTCCGTCTGGATGACGGTCGGCGTGAGCGACGGCGAGTCGATCTGGGCCGTGCGCTACGCCAGCGACGGCAAGGCGCCGACGCTCTACCACAGCCGCGACGTCGAGGACCTCGCCCGGCTCAACCCGGAGTCTGCCCGAGAAGATCGGCGTGGACGCGCGGGCGGTCGTCTCCGAGCCCATCGGCAAGTTCGTCCAGCACTGGGCCGAGGTGCCGCAGAGCTCTTCGGTGCACATCCGCGGGGGCGAAATCGAGCTCACGCCCTTTTCACCCGCTGCCTAAGGCGACTGTTCTCCTCGAACTAGTGGTGTGACTCAGTAGTTCGTTGACATATCGGCGCGACATCGACGTTGCTGGCAAGGCGCCGTGACGACGGCATACTTCTGGTATTCCGAGGAGCGGCAACACAGCCAGCGGCGTCGAGGGCCGGCGAGATGGTAATGAACTTCTGAGTCAGACCACTAGAACGAAAAAACCCCGACGACCCAAAGGTCGCCGGGGCTTGTGCTGTTTGCACATGCACAGGGCTGCACGCCGTGCAGACCCGTCGGGCGCACGGGTTATGTGTGCAGCCCCTTCGTACAGTCACCAGATTGATTCACAGATCACCTCCTTCGCAGATAAGGGACCTTCCCAGCCGACGCGAGCGTGACCACTCGCCGCCGGGATTTTTTCCCCCGAGCGTCCCCGGGGGCTCAACGCCCGCAGGCCGGCACACACGTGGGCCTGCGCTCGTCGCGGGTCGCTTCCGACGCCCGGCAAGGGGTTCCCCCTTGGTTTGCCGGTCGCTTCCTGCGATACCTCGGATTATCGCCGTATCGCTCGCGCTTTCAACAGGAAAAGATCGAGTTTTGACCGCGACGCGACGGGCGTCCCGCGACGCACGGTATTACCGCTCACTGAAGGTATTCCTCGTCGTACTCCGCCGGCACGGCGAGGCCTTCTGCGGAGTCATCGGACGGCCCCTCGAAGAGGCTTCCCTCCCGCTCGGCTTCCTCTTCCATGGCCTTCATCTGCTTCCACTCGTCCATCGTGATGAGCACGTCGCGGGCCACCGAGCCCTTGTGGTCGCCGAGGATGCCGGCGAGCCCCATCTGGTCGACCAGACGCGAGGCCCGGCTGTAGCCGATCGCGAGTCGCCGCTGGAGCAGCGACACGGAGCCGCGCCCGGACTCGATGATGATCTCGACGGCCTGGTCGAAGAGCGGGTCGCGCTCCGCGATCTTCCCGCTCAGCTCCTCCTCGTCGTCGCCGCCGCCGGGGCGAATCGTGATCGAGGCTGCGCTCGAAGGTCGGCGCCGCGACGGTCTTGAGGAACTTGCACGACCTTGCGGATCTCGCCGTCGTCGACCAGCGTGCCCTGGGCGCGACGAAGCTCGGTGCGTCTGCGGGGAGAGGAAGAGCATGTCGCCCTGGCCCAGCAGCAGCTCGGCGCCCTTCTGGTCGAGCACGATGCGGGAGTCCATGCCGGAGGCGACCTTGAAGCTGACGCGGCAGGGCATGTTGCGACTTGATCAGGCCGGTCACGACGTTGGCCTGCGGCCGCTGCGTGGCGAGGATCAGGTGGATGCCGACCGCCCGGGCCTTCTGGGCGATGCGGACGATCGTACTGCTCGACCTCCTTGTGGGTCATCATCAGGTCGGCCAGCTCGTCGATCACGAACACCATGTACGGCAGGTGCTTGCGGGATGCGCGCCTTCTCCTCGTCGCTCTGCGGCTCGAAGCGCTCGTAGAGCTCCTCCTCGGTCAGCGTGTTGTACGCACGCGATGTCGCGGACGCCCGCCTCGCGAAGCAGCTCGTACCGCTCCTCCATCTTGCTCGACGGCCCACTCGAGGATCGCGGCGGCCTTGCGCATCTCGGTCACCACCGGGCACATCAGGTGCGGGATGTCCGCGAACTGGCTCATCTCGACCATCTTCGGGTCGACGAGCACGAGCTTGAGCTCGTCGGGCCGCTTGGTGTAGAGCCAGCTCATGATGATCGTGTTCATGCACACGCTCTTGCCCGAGCCGGTCGTGCCGGCGATGAGCATGTGCGGCATGCGCGTCAGGTCGGCGACGAGCGGCTCGCCCGAGGCGTCCTTGCCCAGGAACATCGGCAGGTTCATGCCTTCGGCGTGGCCCGCCCGACATGAGCTCCTTGAGCCGGACCTGCTCCTTCTGCGGGTTGGGCACCTCGATGCCGACGGTCGTTGCGCCCGGCGTGTTGGGCACGATGCGGATGTTGTGCGGCGGACAGCGTGCGGGCGAGGTCGCTGGAGATCGCGCTGAGCTTGGCGACCTTCGTGCCCGGCGCCAGCTGCACCGCGTAGTGCGTGACCACCGGACCAGATTCGATCCCGACCACCTCGCCCTCGATGCCGTAGGTGTCGAGCGCCTCCTCGAGGTGCTGCGCCTGCTCGCGGACGAACTTCTCCATCTTCTCCGAGTAATTGGTCTCGGGGTCCGCGAGCAGTTCGAGCGTGGGGAACTGGTAGCCCTCGAAGCTCTCTTCGCGGGGAATGTCCTCGTCGCGGGCAACCGGATGGACGGCCCCGCCCATGCGCAGGGGAAGCCGCCCGATCTTCTCCCGAAGCTCCGCCTCGGTCAGACGGCGACGCGGCTCCGCCTCTTCTTCGAACTCGTCTTCGTCCTCCTCGTCGAGGTACGCCTCGTCTTCGTCCAGCTCCTCGTCCTCGTCCTCGTCCTCGTCCTCGTCCTCGTCCTCCTCGTCCTCCTCCTCCTCCTCCCACGCGTCCTCGTCCTCGACGTCCAACTCCCGTCTCGGCTTCGCCGCAGCCGGCCCGCCGACCGTCAATCGGAGCGACCCGTTCCGGCCGCAGACGCAGGGCCCGCGCCGCCGCGCCCAGCCGTCTCAGCGAGCGGAGCGCGGCCAGCAACGAGCGGGCCATCGCCAGCAGCAGCTGGTCGGCCGCCACCACGGCCCCGAGCGCTATCGTGGCGAGGATCAGGAGCAGCGTGCCGACGGTGCTGAAACGCGGGATCAGCTCGCCGACCGCATATTCGGCCAACAGTCCGCCGTGAGCGCCCGCCAACGGCCCCAGGCCTGGTGCCAGCAGGGTGTGGGCGGAGGAGACGGCGGCTGCGACCAGGAACAATCCAACCAAGCGAACGAGCGGATGGGAGATCGACCGGCCGGAGGCGGTGACCGCCAGCGCCGCAGCGAGCGCGGCCATCAAGACCCACACGCCGAGGCCCAGAACGTGATACGCGAAGTGCGCGATCACCCCGCCGGCGGCGCCGCAGAGGTTCTCCGCGGGCTGATTGTGGACGGCCACGACGTAGGAGGGGGCATCCGCGGAGTCGTAGCTCGCCAGCGAGAGGACGAGGAACACCCAGAGACCGGTGAGGGCCACCCAGCCCGTGCGCCAGATCAGCGATCGCCGCAGCTCCTTCTCCTGGTGCTGCCCGCGCGCACCAACACCCTTCGTGCGTCGTGCCATACAGCGTTGTATCGGCAGGCGGTGTTCGAACGGAACAGGATTGCTGATCGTCACAAGCGGCGCGGGCCCCTCATCAACATCGGGTTCCCGGGCTCCGCACCACCAGCGAAGCAAGTTCGCCGAAGCTTGCAGCTCGTAATTTCATCGGTCGATAGGCGTTCGGTGGGGACTTCGGCACCCACCCGCGCTCTCTGCGCCCTTCGGAGACCCTCCATGTCCACCTCCCTCACTCCGAGCCGCTCCCGCGGCGTCGTCTTCCTTTCGATCCTCTTCGCTCTGGCCTGGTCACGGCCATCGAGCAGCGCCCAGCCGCAAGGCTACCTTCAGCTGCGCGAGCAGGCCGAACGGGAATACCAGGCCATGTCGTACGCCAAGGCCCTCGAGCGCTACGAGCAGGCCGCGGCCCTCGATCTGACCGAGGATGAAGCGCGGTGGGTGGAGTTCCGGATCGCGGACTGCCGCTGGCGTGACTGGGCGGCCAGCCCCACCCCCGATCAGACGATCCCCACGGAGAGCCGCACGAAGCTGGAAGCACTGATCGCGGCGATCGAGCGACCGAGCGATCGCGACCTGGTCTGGGCGGAGGCCAACGAGTCGCTGGGCGACTTCTGGCTGCAGCAGAACCGGAACTGGTACCAGGGCTGGTCCAACTACGAGCGGGCGCTCGACTGGTGGGCCGGCTCGACCGAGCTGTCACTGGCGCGGCAGCGCTACCTGGGGATCGTCAGGAAGCTTGCCCGGCCGAGCTGGCAGCCGGAGCGCTACGACTTCGCGATCGGCCGAATTCCGATCGGCGTCTTGCGCAACGCCCTCGACATCGCGGAGCCGCAGGAGCAGCGATTCTTCAACTACCTGCTGGCCCGCTCGCTCGCCGGCCAGGCGAGCACGCTCCGCCAGCGCGCGGAAGTGTTCGAGTGCTTCGAGAAGGCCATCGAGGTCGGCCGCAGCGAGACGTGGTACGACGACGCCCTCTACGCGTACGGGATGTGGCTCGAAAGCCAGGGTCGCGTGATCCCGCTCGAGCACGGCCAGTGGCGAGCGGAGCCCGATTTCCCGGGCGCGGTGGCCGTGTACCGCCGGCTGCTGAAGGAGTTCCGGAAGGGCGAGAGCCAGTACCTCGACAACGCGAGGAACCAGATCAAGCAGATCACCGATCCGCAGGTCGTGGTGGGCGTGACCAACTTCTTCCTGCCCGGATCCGAGGTGCAGTACACGCTGGACTTCCGAAACGTCAACCGCATCGATCTGGCCCTGCACGAGATCGATCTGCTGCGCGACCTGGACTTCCGGGAGGGGCCGTTTTCCAAGGGCCCAGCTTCGGTGTGGGCGGAGAGGGCGGAGCTGGGCACGGCACCGGTGGTCGCACGCTGGTCACTGGAGACGGAGGACACGGGCGAACACCGACCCGGACGGAAGATCGAGCGCCTGGAGCAGCCGCTGAAGAGCGGCGCGTACGTGCTCGAAGCGACCGCGGGAGGCCAGAGCGCCAGGGAGCTCATTCTGGTCACCGACGCGGCTCTCGTGGTCAAGTCCAGCCCGGATCAGACGCTGGTCTACCTGCGCAGGCGCTCGATGGCTCACCGCTGCCCGATGCGCAGGTGCGGTTCTGGGCCATCGAACGAACGGCGCAACAACCGGTGGAGCGTGACCGACCGGACGCTGAGCACGAACGACCAGGGGCTGTGCCAGTTCGAGGGCGACTTCGGGGACGCCTACCAGTTCCTCGTGGCCAAGGCCGGCGACACGCAGACGATCGCGGTGGTGAATCAGCCCGGCCGCCGTTCCCGATCGGCGTCGTGGAAGATCTACGCGTTCACCGATCGACCGGCGTACCGACCGGAGGAGACCGTGCAGTGGACGTTCATCGCCCGCCAAAGGGTCGACGACGCCTTCTCGACGCCGGCGGGGGAGAGACTGCGGTACCGCATCACCGATCAACGGGGCACGAAGGTCGCCGAGGGCACCGTCACCCTGAACGACTTCGGCAGCGCGTTCGGCGAGCTGGAACTGAGCTCGTCGATGACCTTGGGCGAGTACTCGGTGCTCTTCACCGACGAGAAGGACAATCAGCTGGGATCGGCCACGCTCTTCCGGCTCGAGGAGTACAAGCTGCCGGAGTTCCGGGTCCGCATCGAGACGAGCGATCCGCAAGGGGGTGGGGAGCGCGTACCGCCTCGGCGAGCTGGTTCAGGCCGAGGTGGTGGCCGAGTACTACTTCGGCGGCCCGGTGGCCAATGCGACGGTGGAGGCGGTGATCTACCAGAAGCCCTTCCGCCACTCGTGGAGTCCGCCGCGCGAGTTTCCGTGGTGCTACGAATCGCCGCGCTTCGACCGCTGGTACGGCCCGGGTCAGGAAGTTCAACGGCAGAGTCTGGTGACCGACGAACAGGGGCGGGCCACCGTTCGCTTCGAGACGCCCGAGTACTCGCCGCAGGACCTGGAATACCGGATCGACGCCCGGGTGACCGATGCCGCTCGGCGGGAGATCGCCGGCAGCGACCGGGTGCGGGTCACCGCGCAGAGCTACTTCGTCTACCTGCGGGCGCAGAACAATCTCTACCGGCCGCGGGACGCGGTCCAGATCGACGTCAAGGCGTTGGACGCCAACGACAAGCCGATCGCAGCGAGCGGAACGGTCTTCGTCACCCGCGAGCGCTGGCGTGAAGTCTGGATCGATCCCACCGGCCGCGAGATCAGCGGCGAGGAGTACGACCGGCTGCGACGAAGCGTCCTCGTCTTTCCGCCGCTGCCGCCGGACGGCGGATGGGGCTGGCAGCTGAAGTTTCGCGGCTACGAGGCGGAGGAGATTCTCGAACGCGTGGTGCGGACGGACGCCCAGGGCGATGGGCGCTTCACCTTCACGCCCGAGAAGGACGGCTTCTACCGGATCACCTGGCGGAGCCCGGACACCCTCGACCCGGAGAAGACCGATCAGGAGCCGCTGCGCGACTGGATCACGGCGGAGACCATGGTCTGGGTGAGCACGGAGTCGACCACGACGCTGGGCTACCACCAGGGCGGCGTCGAGATCATCGCGGATCGGGACACGTTCAAGGTCGGCGAGACCGCCCCGGTGATGATCGTCACGCCGGACAGCGGTCACCACGTCCTCTTCACGGTCGAGGGCGAGTCCCTGTATAGCGCCCGGGTCGTCGAACTGACGGGAAACGTCAAGCTGATCGAAGTTCCGATCGGCGAAGAGCACATTCCCAACGTCTTCCTGAACGCGACGATGCTGAGCGACGCGCAGCTGCTCGTCGATCAGGAGGAGATCGTGGTGCCTCCGCTGCGGCAATACCTGGATGTCGAGGTCAGCGCCGACCGAAGCGAGTACCAGCCGGGCGAGACGGGGACCTTGCAGGTGACCACGACGGATGCCGACGGCCGACCGGTGCGTGCCGAGCTGTCCATCGGGCTCGTCGACGAATCGATCTATGCGATCCAGGAGGACTACGCAGGCGATCCGCGCTCCTTCTTCTTCGCCGGGCGCCAGCCGCAGCGCGTGACCACGCGAAGCACGGTGCAGGAGCGACCCTTCGTCATGCTGGTCAAGAAGGATGAGCAGGTCATCGAGGGTGGACGCGCCGCTCGAGGTGGATGACGAGCTCGCGGTGCGCGAGCGATTGTCCGGAGGCAGGGCCGGCGCCGCGATGGCCCGGGGTGGTCTCGCGATGGACTCAGACTCAATCGCCGCGACCGCCGCGCCGG
Source organism: uncultured Planctomycetota bacterium (assembly GCA_963697235.1). Lineage (GTDB taxonomy): Bacteria > Planctomycetota > Phycisphaerae > Phycisphaerales > SM1A02 > CAVONJ01. Next base: position 172,241 of record CAVONJ010000005.1, on the reverse strand, counting down.
CCATGGAGATGGCGAACGAGGTCGGCGTGAGCGCCAAGCTCGGCCGCGCTGCCGAGATGGCCCCCGCTGGAGCTCCTGCGGTGGGTGGTGGCGAGGAGCCCGAGGTTCAGGTGCGCAGCGATTTCCGTTCGACCATCCTCTGGCTGCCGGACGTCATCACCGACGAGGACGGGACCGCGACGGTGGAGGTCACCTACGCCGACTCCCTGACCAGCTGGAGAGCGACCTCGCGCGGCGCGACGACGGGCAACCAGTTCGGGATGGGCAGCGTGGTCACCCGTACGAAGAAGCCGCTCATCGCCCGCTTGCAGGCGCCGCGCTTCTTCGTCGTCGGCGACACCGTCACGCTCTCGGGCGTGATCAACAACAACACCGACGTGGCCATGACCGTCACCCCGACGCTGGAAGCGTCCGGGCTGACCATGCTGGGACGTTCGGAAGACGGCAAGGTGACGGGCGATGCGAAGGCCACCCTCGTCATCGGGCCGCAGAGCGAGGTCCGCGTCGACTGGCAGGTGCAGGTCGAAGAGCCCGGCGAGGCGACAGTGACCTTGACGGCGCGCAGCGCCGACAAGGTCTTCTCCGACGGCATGGTCAGGACCTATCCGATCGCCGACCACGGCATCGAGAAGTTCCTGGCGACCTCGGCGAAGCTCCGCGGTGACGACGTCACGCTGCGGCTGGACATTCCCGCCGCCCGCCGCGCCGACTCGACGCAGCTCGTCGTCCAGGTCACCCCGAGCCTGGCCGTCACGATGCTCGATGCGCTGCCCTACCTGATCGACTATCCCGTACGGCTGCACCGAGCAGACCATGAGCCGCTTCCTGCCGGCGGCGATCACCGCCCGGACCCTTCGCGACCTGGGGCTCGATCCCGAGGAGGCCATGGGCCGCGTCTTCGGCGGCATCGAGAGCCGATCGCCGCGAAGACCCACCCCAAGGGCCAGAAGAACCTGGCCGAGCTGGACGAGATGATCACCGCCAGCCTCGATCGGCTCTACGACATGCAGCACGGCGACGGCGGCTGGGGGTGGTGGAAGCACGACGACAGCGACCGCTTCATGAGCAGCTACGTGCTGTGGGGACTGAGCCTGGCCAAGAGCGCCGGCATCGAGGTCGACGAAGCGGTGCTCGCGCGCGGTGCGAGCTACCTGAACGAACAGCTCGTCGAGGAGGAGTTCAATCCCGACCGCCAGGCGTGGATGCTGCACGCGCTGGCCGTTCACCACGAGGTCATGAAGGCCAGGGAGATCGACCCGCTCCAGGCCAAGGCGCTGGAGAACCTCTTCGAGCAGCGCGGAGCCCTCAACGCGTACACGCGGGCCCTGCTGACGCTCAGCGCCCATCACTATCAGGACGGAGCGAAGGCGGAGATCCTCATCGACAACCTGATCAACGGCGTGCAGCGCGATGAGCGTCCAGACCAGTCGGTCATCGTGCGCGGCGCAACGCCGGGTGCGACCTCGGGAGTGGTCGGAACCGCGCACTGGGGCGAAGACGGCGTCTGGTGGCGGTGGAGCGACGGCGGCGTGGAAGCGACCGCGTTCGCGCTGCGGGCGCTGCTGGCCGTTCATCCTGATCACGAGCTCGTCGAGCCGGTCACCAACTGGCTCATCAAGAACCGCCGCGGTGCGCAGTGGAGCAACACGCGGGACACCGCGATCGTGGTGCTCACGATGAACGACTACCTGCGCCGCAGCGGCGAGCTGGAGACGGAGCTCGATTACGAGCTGCTCGTGAACGACAAGATGATCGCGACGCAGACGATCGGCAAGCAGGACCTGCTGCGGGCGCCGGCTCGCTTCGCCATCGAACCACAGCTCGTGGCGGACGGCCGCAACGAGATCCGCGTTCGCCGCACCCGGGGCGAGGGACCGCTCTACGTCTCGGCCGAGGCGACCTTCTTCAGCGAAGAGGTTCCCATTCCCGCGGCGGGCAACGAGATCTTCGTGCGGCGCGACTACTACAAGCTCGTCCCCACGCCCACGCTGCTGAAGGGCTCCGTCTCCGAGCGCGTGCACATGAGCGACGAAGACTACGTGACCAGCGGCGAGCGGGTCGAGGTGGTCCTGACCGTCGACACGAAGAACGACTACGAGTACCTGGTCTTCGAAGACCTGAAGCCCGCCGGTCTGGAAGCGGTCGAGGTGAAGAGCGGCGAGCGTCTCTTCGCCCGCGAGCTCCGCTCGGGCACGGTCGCCCGCCTGTTCGACAAGCAGGACGGCGGCGCCGCTCCCGTCGACGCGGGTGAAACGACCGGCGATTGGGTCGACTACACCGGCCGGCAGCAGTGGGTGCACCAGGAGCTGCGCGATCGGAAGGTGGCGCTGTTCATCGACGCACTCCCGCAGGGCATCTGGGAGATCCGCTACGAGCTGCGGGCTGAAGTCCCCGGCCACTTCCACGCGCTGCCGGTGCTCGGCCACGCCATGTACGTTCCGGAGATCAGGTGCAATGGCGAGGAGGTTCGAATGACGGTGGAGGATCGGTAGCCGTGAACACGTGTTTCGCGCACCGGCCTACACGAACACTCCCCCCAGCAACTCCACGATCCCCTTGCCGCGCGTCGCGATCGTCTCGTAGATCGGTCGCCCTCCGGCGATGTCCAGCAGCTCGCGCTTCAGTCTGTTCTCTCCCGCGAAGTCGGCCTTGTTGATGACGAAGAGGTCCGCGATCTCCAGGATGCCGGCCTTGTCCATCTGGACCGCGTCGCCCATGCCGGGAACGACGACGACCGCCGTGCGATCGACGTGCTTGCGAATCTGCACCTCGTTCTGCCCGGCACCGACCGTCTCGACGATGAGACGATCGAATCCCGCGCCGCCGATCAGCTCGATGATGTCGGGCAGCGTCGAGTAGTCCTCGCCCACGATGGCCAGGCTCCGGTAGAAGACGTTCTCGTCGACGGTGTTGAAGTCGACTCGGAGCCGATCGCCGAGCAGCGCTCCGCTGGTGATCGGGCTCATCGGATCGAACGCGACGACCGCGAGCTTCTCGCCGCGGCGCACCGGCTCCGAGGCCATCGCCGCGACCAGCGTGCTCTTGCCGGCGCCCGGCGAGCCGGTCAGGCCGACGACCTGCGCGGGCCGACGGCGCGGCGCTTCGGCCGGCGCACGCCGGCGTGCGCGAAGCTGATGCTCCGGGCCAGAGCGCGCGGTCGGATGATCGCCCTCGAGCGGCGCGTACGGCCGGGTCGACTCGCGGACACTGCGCGACGATCTCCTCCATGGTGGTTCCCGGTGTGGTAGACGCGGTTGACGCCCGCCTCGAGCAGCGTCTGCGACGTCCTCCTGGGGAATGATCCCGCCGACGTTGACCACCATGTCCGGTCGGCCGACGCTTCCGGCACTCCTCGAGGAGCCGCGGGCACGAGCACGAGGTGCGAGTTGCTCATCATCGAGCAGGCGATGCAGTCCGCGTCCTCGTCGCGGGCGGAGATCGCCAGGCTCCGGGGCGTCTGCCACAGGCCGGAGTAGATCACGTGGATGCCGCTGTCGCGGAGGGCCCGGGCGATCAGCTTGACGCCGCGGTCGTGCCCGTCGAGACCCATCTTGCCCAGAAGCACGCGCGGGCGATGCGTCGAGGTCCGCCGACGCGGTCGCGCTTCTCGAGGGCGGTGGTGGGTTCGGTCAGTGGATGGGGCATGAAAGAGGCTTCTCGGACCGGGGATCGGCGATGATAGCACGGTCCGTGAGAAGCGCGTCCCGGTGACCTGCTCATGCGACGCGGCGGGGCGCCCCAACCGTGGCATATACTGGCCGACGATGACCACGACGAGCCCCCGAGAGCGAACCGCGGATCCCATTGCGGTGCTTGACCTGGCCTTCCGCCGATCGATCGTGGCGGCGCTCGGGGAGGAGTACGTCGACGTCGATCCCCAGATCCGACCCAGTCAACGGCCCGACCTCGGCGACTTCCAGGCCAACTTCGCGATGGGCCTCGCCAAGCGCACCGGCGGCAACCCTCGCCAGCTCGCGCAGCAGATCGTCGCCGCCACCGACGTGAGCGATCTCGCCGAACCCCTGGAGGTCGCGGGGCCCGGCTTCATCAACATCCGTCTCCGCGGCGAAGCGCTCGCGGACATGCTGGAGGCGATGGACACGGCCGCCCTCGGCGTGCGGTCCTCGACCGACCCGCACACCGTCGCCATCGACCTGTGCGGCGTCAACGTCGCCAAGCAGATGCACGTCGGACACCTGCGATCGACGATCATCGGCGATGCCCTGGCCCGCGTGCTCGAGCGGCTGGGGCGTCGGGTCCACCGCGAGAACCACCTGGGCGACTGGGGTCTGCCGATCGCCATGGTGCTCCACCAGCTCAAGACCTCCGGCGTCGATCTCGACCGGCTCGAGCTGGACGAGCTCGATCGCGCCTATCGCGATGCGCAGCTCAGCCGGAAGGCTGATGTCGAAGGCCTGCGGCTCGCCCGAGAGTTGGGCGCCGGTCCGCACCGGATCGCCGAGCTGGAAGAGCAGAACGACGGCGCCGCCGAGGCGCTCGAGGCGGCGAAAGCGATGCTGGTCAAGCTGCAGCAGGGCGACCCGGAGCTGCGACGCGACTGGCAGAAGCTGATCGATTGCACGCTGCGGGCGCTCGACGATGCTCTGGTCCTGCTCAACGTCGAGCTGCGACCCGAGCACCACCGCGGCGAGTCGTTCTACCGCGACCGCCTCGCCGGCGTCGTCGACGCGTTCGTTCGCGCAGGGCGTCGCGAAGGAGGAGCCAGGCGCGCTCGTCGTGCCGTTCGCCGATCGCGATCGCCCGATGATCATCCGCAAGTCCGACGGCGGCTTCCTCTACGCGACCACCGATCTCGCCGCCGTTCGCTACCGGCGTCGAGCACCTTGACGCTGACCGGCTCATCTACGTCGTCGACGCCCGGCAGCGCGATCACTTCCGCGACGTCTTCGACGCGGCCCGCCTCATCGGCTGGGACCGCAAGCCGGACGGAACGCGAGTCGAGCTCGTCCACGTCGCCATTCGGCGCGGTGCTCGGCCCGGACCGCAAGCCGCTGAAGACGCGCTCGGGCGAGAACGTCACGCTCGAGGCGCTGCTCGAGGAAGCGGTCGAGCGCGGCACCGCGCGAGGTGGTCGAGCGGGCGCAGGACCCCGCCGCCCCGACGCATGGGCTGCCGGACGAGGAGCTGCCGCAGATCGGCCGGGCGGTCGGGCATCGGCGCCATCAAGTACGCCGATCTGTCGAACGATCTCGTGCGCGACTACGTGTTCGACTTCGACCGGATGATCGCCTTCGAAGGCAACACCGGGCCGTACATCCAGTACGCCCACGCCCGCGTCTGCTCGATCTTCGCCAAGGCCGGGCGTGCGATCGATGCCCGCGCCGGCGCGCTCGACGACGCGCCCTTCCTGGTGCAGGAGCCGGCCGAGAAGCAGCTCGCCCTGCTCCTGCAGGCGTACGGCGCGACGGTCCAGGAAGTCGGACGAACGCTCGAGCCGCACCGGCTCTGCACCTATCTGTACGACCTCGCGAATGCGTACAGCAGCTTCTACAAGCAGTGCCCGGTCCTCAAGGCTGAGGAGCCGGCGGTGCGCAACTCGCGCCTGCGGCTGTGCGATCTCACCCGCCGGGTGCTGGCAGATGGACTGCGGCTCCTGGGCATCGACGCCCCGACCCGCATGTGAGACGAACAGGTGGAGGACTCTCGTTGATGTCGAAGAGGGAATCAAAGAATCGGACGAAGGCGACGCCCGCCCGCACCACACCGGCAGAGACCCCGCTCTCTCCAGCGCTCTTCGCGATCGGGCTCGTGCTGCTCCTCATCTGCGTGGCCAGCAGCGGGATGCTCGTCGCGCAGCATTTCGGTGGACTGGCCCTTCCCGGCTGCGGTCCGGACAGCGGTTGCGCGAGGGCCGCATCGAGCATCTGGGGCAAGGTGCCGCTGCCAGGTCTGCAGTGGCCGGTGTCGTTCATCGGGCTCGCGTATTTTCTGGGTGTCACCGCGGCGTTCCTTGGTTGCCGAGGGGGCATTCCCGCCGGACTGCTCTGGCTTGTGCGGCTGGGGGCGCTCGCTTCGGTCGGCTTCCTGGTGATCATGGTGATCGGCGGCTACTTCTGCCCCTACTGCGCGGTCGCTCACGTGGCCAACGTGGCTTTCGCCGTCAGCCTGGAGGTGACCAGGAGCAGCCGCCGCAGCGGCTCCCCGGCTCGGCTGGCCACGGTCGCCGGACTGTTCGTCGCGTGCACCGTCGTGCTGCTGCTCATGGACCGGGCCGGCGTCGCCCGTGCGCAGGAGACGGCGGAGCAAGAGCTCGCCCGATCCACGCAGGAGATCGCCGAGGCCGCAGCGGTGCAAGAGCCCGAGCAGGAATCGCTCTTCACCGGCCGGTACCGCATCGGACCGGACAAGGCGCCGGTGCGCCTCGTCATCATCTCCGACTACCAGTGCCCGGATTGCAAGAAGATCGAGCAGCAGGTGCGCGAGTCTGCTCGATGCGCACGAGAACATCTCCTTCTCCGCCAAGCACTTCCCCATGTGCACGGACTGCAACTCCTACATGCAGGGCAGCAATCCCCATCCCAACGCGTGCTGGGCCGCCCGGGCCGCGGAGACCGCGGGCATCATGCGGGGCGACGAAGGATTCTGGGAGATGCACCACTGGCTCTTCGACCGCGAAGGCAACTTCACGAACGAGGAGCTCACCCAGGGTCTTCACGAGATGGGCTATGACGTCGAGGAGTTCAAGCGCATCATGCAGACGCGCGAGACCCTCGAGCTCGTCCAGCAGGACATCGAAGAAGCGCGGAATCTCGGCCTGCACTTCACGCCGATGGTCTTCATCAACGGTGTCGAGCTGACCGGGTGGACCGCGCCCAACGCGGTCATCCGCGCAGTGACGTCGCTGCTGCAAGCTCCACCGCCGGCGCTGGGAGCCGAGGTCGACCATCCTCAGCCCGCCCACGAGAAGTACGTGTCCGACTGGCGGGGACAACCCACCCGCAACCTGAGCGCGACGGCCGGAGGCATCGTGCGGGGACCGGCGAACGCACCGGCCCGCATCGTCGTGTGGGGCGATCTGCAGGCGACGAACACCGCGGAGCTCGACGCCGAGATCCGGCGCGTGATGGAGCGGGGCGACGTCAGCTATCGCTTCATGCACTATCCGGTGAATCAGGAGTGCAATCCGATCGCGGTGCGATCGGTCAACGACATGGCCTGCCTCGCCGCACAAGCCATGGAAGCGGCCGGTCAACTGGGAGGAGCGGACGCCTACTGGGGCATGTACGACTGGATCATGGCCAACCAGAGCGGCCTGTCCGAACCATCGATCATGGCCGCCGCAGCGGATCTGGGTCTGGACGAAGCGGCCATGCGGGAGACGATGGAGGGCGCCGCGGTGAGCCAGATCATCGTGGACGACGCCCGCGCCGCTCGCCAGCTCGGCGCCCGGTTCATCCCCATGATCTACATCAACGACAAATGGGTTCCACGCTATCGTCTCGAGGGGCACGACATCCTCGGCCGCATCGTCGACGAAGCCGCCGGCAAGCAGCCGTGAGCAGCGCACTCATCTGGCGAAGCACTTCTTCAACGGGCTGGAGACACGCACGCACTGCAAACGGTCCAGGTTTCACCCCCACTTGACGATCAGCTGCACGAGATCGATGACGTCGACAACTCCGTCCAGATTGAGGTCGCCAGCAGCAGCGCGATGTTCCATCCCGGCCAGCCCCCCTTCCGCTGTCCCGCCGCTATTGTCTCCGATGTTGCCTCGAAACTCGCAGTTGAGGCCTGCCGTCGATCCCGCCGCCACGGACTGGTTCGGCTGAACCAAAGTCCCCGAAATGATCTCCATGCCCGGGAGCCCCTCCGCCAGACCGCTACTCGACTGAACAAGCGGCGGCGCACGAGCTGCAGCGCGGTGAGGAGCTTCTGACGCGTTTCGCGCAGGGGCAGGCGAACGACCGCCCGACCGCCGCGCCGAATAGTGCATCGCCTGGACGATCTCGACATCCCGCAGCGCCTCGTCGGCCGAGTAGAGCGGCGAGCCACCGTCGGCGATCGCGCGAGCCATGGCGTCCAGGAGCGTCGCGACCGCGATCTGATCATCCGTGAACGGGCGACCGGCATGGGGGTTGTTCCAGCGCACGATCCCCGCGCCGGGAATATCGATCGCGAGGCCGCGCAGTGATCCTTCGTGCTCGTCGCGCACGACGTCGACCGTCTCGACGTCCTCTGTTGTTCCGCCGCGGACTTTCAGACGTCCGTCCACCATGGCCGCCCGCTCGCCGTAGATCCTGATCGAGCGGGGAAAGCAGAGGGGCGAGTCGGCGTAGTGTCGGCTGTCGTGGTGGAGCAGGATGGCGCCATCCGAGAAGTCGACCTGTCCGAGCAGCCAGCGCACGTCGCGCGGCTCGTGCTGGCCGCCGACGCCGCCGGTTCGAACGAGTGATCGTTCGACCGCCTGCACTTCGATGGGGTCACCGCTCAGGTATCGCCGGAGCTGGGCAACGCCGTGGTACGCGTACGAGGCAAAGTCGTTCTGGACGGCATGGACGTGGCCGAACACGCCGCGATCGATCAGCATTCGCTTGAGCTGTTCGAGCGGAAGGAACGGCGTCTGCTCCGCGACGCCGAGCAGCACGCCGCGGTCCCGAGCGGCGTGCACGATCCGCCGTCCGGCGGAGACCCGCCAGGCCAGCGGCGTCTCGGCGAGCATCGGCCGCTGCAGCGCGACGAGCTCCAGGAACACCTGCTCGTTGGCGTCCGGGGCCACCGCGACGAGCAGACAGTCCGGTCGCGCTTCCTCGACCAGTCGCTCGGGGCTCTGATAGGCGGGAATGCCCGTCGCCCGGGCCAGGGCCTCGCGCCGTTCGTCGGAGCGAGTCACGAATCCGCAGATCGGATACCGATCGGCGAGCTCCCGAAGCACGGGAAGATGAACGCCCTCGACGCGGCGGCCCGCGCCGACCAAGCCGACGCTCATCGAGGGGTTAACGTTGCTGGTGACTGCCGGTTCGTTCGTCATGGGCCGAGTACCGTCGCCTTGAGCCGATCGGCCAGACGCACGGTGAGGGCCATCAGCATCAGCGTGGGGTTGGCCGTGCCCGAAGTCGGGAAGACCGATGATCCGGCAATGTACAGACCTTCGACGCCGTGCACTTGGCCGTGCGGGTCAACGACCCCGCGTCGAGGATCCGCAGACATCCGCGTCGTCCCCATGGGGTGGGCCTTGTCGGCAAAGCATGACACCCACTCCGCACGCTCGTCCTGGAGCCACGCAGGCAATGAAGGCGTTGAAATCCCCAACCGGGTCAGCTCGTCCCGGACGAGCCCCGCGAATCGGCGCACCGTCCGCCGCTCCAGGTCGGAGCGCTGCCAGTCGATCCGTGAGAGGGGCATGCCCAGCGCGTCCTTGCGCTCGGACAGCGTCACTCGGCTCTGCGGATCCGGAGGCTGCTCGACCATGCAGTGCATGACGAGCCGCGATGCCTTGATCAGGGGCGGCCGCCGACGCAGGTAGCGACGACTGACGCCCGCGAGGATCTCCTGCGGACGAGCGGCGACGCGAGTCGCTCCGCGAAACAGGGCGGGAATCGAACGCTGCGACCTCCAAGTCGTCCGCAGCTGTCTGAGCGCGAGCCAGGACGATGCCTCATCCGGATACTCCTCGATGAAGGCCGCGCAGTTGAGCAGCTGCTCGTTCGCCTGGATCTGCCGGTTCAGGGCGAGCCCATGGAGGAAGACATGACGGCCGGTGACGTCATCGAGCCAGTAATGCCCGAAGAGGTCGCGCACATCCCGACCATCCGGCCGCTCGAACGCTCCGATCTGGCAGAGCGGATGGTCCATCAGGCAACGCCCCACTTGATCGTGCGCGTTCCCGACACCGGCTGAAAGCACCCGATTGGAGGCCAGGAGGAGCCGGGCGTTCTCGATGCCGCCGCAGCAGAGCACGAGGACGCGCGGCCGAACCGTGGCCCGTTTCCCTTCGAGCGTGGAGAGCTCGAGCGACTCCAGCCGCGTACCGCTTCCGTTCGTCGTGATGTGCGTCACGTTGGCGTGCAGCAGCACCCGCACGTTGGGCGCGGCCTCGGCCAGGAAGCCGTCACTGAAATTCCGCGGCTCGGTCGGCCGGCCCGGCGTGGTGCTGAATTGCCAGAACTCCGATCGCAGCTGCGTGCTCGCGCCGATGGCGGGAGGGCGCCGCACGCCCAGGCGGGCCCAGAGGCGCTCGTCGTAGACGTTGGGACCAAGACCGAGATACGCCCCGGCCCGATCCAGATACGAGTCGAGCGAGCGCGGATCGAGCGGCCAACCGGAGCCGGGAATCCAGGCGCGCGGTTCGAAGTCGATCGGGCTGAAGGGAGCGCACCGTCCGCTCCACACCTGTGAGGTTCCGCCGAAGAGCCGTACTCGGACGACCTCCTGATCGATCCAGCGCAGGGCGCCGACGTTCTCGATCTCGTACAGCGCCTGCGTCGGCGGCTCCAGCGTCAGACCGCCGCTCTCGAGGACGAGCACCCGGACGCTCGAGCCTTCGAACTCCTTCGCCAGCGACAGACCGGCCGGTCCGCTGCCGGCGATGCAGAGGTCCGTCTCGATCAGCGCACCCTCGGGCTGATCTCTGAGGTCATCGAGGTTCAACGCGATCTACTCCCCTTCGAAGTCGAATCGAGAGCGATTCTATGAGTGCCGTTTCCGGTTCGAGGGTTTCGCGCTGGCGGGCTCGAGGTCAATCAGTCGCGCTGCGTCTTCATCCACGTTCCGGCGGAGATGGCGCCCTGCCCATCGATCTCGATCCAGCCCGCGCCGTCGCGGGCGGTGACCAAGCGCTGAACACCCTCGAGCGCCGCGGTCCAGCCGTCGCGCTGCCAGCGCAGGCGCCCGGTCGACTGCATCACGACCTGTGGATTGACCGCCGCGACGAAGCGCTCGGCCAGGGGGCTGTGGCTGCCGTGGTGGGGGAGCTCCAGGACGTCCGCGCGGCAGTCCAGGCCGCGGCCGGCAAGCGTCGTCATGGCATCCTGCTCGATGTCTCCGCAGAGCAGGACGCAACGCCGTCCCGCCCCGACGCGAATGACCATCGAGGCATCGTTGATCGCTGGTGGCGCATCTGTCGCCGCCGGATAGAGCCAGCGCCATTCGGTCGACCCGAAGTGTCGCTGCGACCCCGCGTGCACGGAACGAACTGCGACGCCTTCCGCAGCGAGGTGGTCGAGCAGGTAGGCGACCATGAATCCGTCCGCTTCCTCGCCCACCGCGAGCAGCTGGGGCGTGACCAGCACTTCCTTCACGGGGAAGATCTCGACCAGCGACAGCACACCGACATAGTGATCGACGTTGGCGTGGCTGATCGCAACCGCATCGATGCTCCGCACGCCGAGGTGGCGAAGGGCCGGTGCAATGACGCGCCGGCCGATGTCGGGGTCGCCGCCCGAGCCGGCGTCGAAGAGCACCGTCGTGCCGCCGCTGCGAAGGACGTAGCACGAGCCATCGCCGACCGCCAGCATGTCGATGCGCAGAAGCGGGCGCCGATGCACGGGAAGCACCGGCCAGAGCAGCCACAGGATCAAGAGGAGGGCAGCGCAGGCCAGCCACCGACGCACGAGGCGCTTCTCGACGCGGCCCCACACCCAGATCGCGATCAGGGCAAGCCCCGCCCACGCCGCGGACGGAGGCGGCAGCGCGACAGATGACGCAGGTACTGCCTCACACAGCTCGACGAGGGCAAGCAGCAGGTCCGCGCTGCCCTGGAGCAGCGGCGCCAGCACCCGCGCGGCGCTGGGTAGGATCAAGCAGAGCAGCAGCTCGAGATAGCCGAGCGTCAGGAGCACGGCGGCCAAGGGAAGCGCGAGGACCGTGAGCGGAACGGTCAGCGTGGAGAAGAGGCCGAAGTGGACGAGCGTCAGCGGCGCCGAGACGAGCCACGCCGTCCACGCGGTGGCGATGGCGCTGGCGCACCCACTCCCCGCCGATCTGCCAGACGGTTGCCGCGTCGAGGTCGCGCGGCCCGAACCACCGGCGCCGCACCCGGGCGCGATGTCGATCAGCGCCAGCACGACCGCGTAGCTGAGCTGGAAACCCGGCGTCAGGAGTTGGTCCGGTTGCCACCACAGCAGGAGCAGCGCGCTGAGGGAGAGCAGGCTGCCGATGCGGATCTTGCGGCCGCTCGCCATGCCGAGGCTCGCGACCACGGTCATCACCGCGGCTCGAAGAACGGGAAGCCGCGCTTCGACCAGGAGGAGATAGGAGAGGACCGTGGCGATCACGACCCAGGCATGCCAGCGCCGCGGACAGCCCCCGCTGCGCAAGGCCAGCAGGACGAAGCCGGCGAGGACGCCCAGATGCAGTCCCGACATGGCGAGCAGATGGGCAAGCCCGACTTGGCGAAATCCCTCGCTCAGCTCGTCGAAGCCGCGGCCGCGCTGACCGAGCAGCATCGCGCGCAGAGCGCCTCGCGGGAGCCCGCGCCTGCGACGCCCCCGGCCGCACCGGCGCAGCGGGCGCACGCAGGATCCGTCAGACAGGACCCGGCGGCCGCGCGGAGCTCCTCGCGCCAGCGACGGACCCGAGCGGCGAAATCATCCGGCGACGGCGGCGAGATTCGCACGAGGGCCCGGTGGTTCGCGACCAGCAAGCCCGCTTGGCCGCTCGCCCGCGCAGGCGCCGACCGTCGAAGCCGCCAGGGTTCTGCGGCGCACTCGGCGGAAGGAGCGTGCCGGTGACTTGGACGCGGTCGCCGGCGTCCAGCGGAGGAAGCTGCTCGTCGACCTTCACGAGGACGCGACCGGCGGCACACCGCCCTGTCCCCGCGCGGTCGATCTGCGCCACCACCTTTACCGGAAAGAGAAACGCGGGCGGACGACGGTCAAACGGTGCCGTCGAGCCGAGCAGCGCCCGTCGCGGACGCGGACGCTGCTCGAGGATCCCTTCGAGGCAGATGAGCCGAGGCTCGCGACCGATCAGCGCCCGCAGGTCGCCGGGCGCCGCGAAGCGCTCGGCGAGCGTCATCCGCGCCGCTCCCGTGCAGAAGAGCGCACCACCGAGCAGCAGCAGCACGAGCGTCTGAGGGCGAAGCCGAGTGTTCATCGGAGCGTCCCCGGAGAGCTCCCAGGAATCACCGCCGCAAACACCCAGGGAAACGCGCAGACTGGCGCTCTTGGCGGTCCCCACGGCAGCGCCGAGGAACGCGAGCGCCGCGAACGTCCAGAGCCAGATCGGCAGCCCCGTGAATCGCCAGCCGGCCAGAAGACCCGCGAGGAATCCGGCGGCAAGCCAGTTGATCCCGGCCGTGCCGCGAGGCGCGGTGGAGGAGACCGACGGCGGGATGGCGAAACGGGCCTTCACCCTCAAGGAGAACGGCATCGAGCCCGCGGTGGGGCGATCCCTGGGCTCTCGAGGATGGTCGGACCGCCGGGTCGCGGTACGATCTGCCGATGTCGTTTGCATCCATCCTGGGTCAATCCAAGGCGCTCGCCGCATTGCAGGGGACGCTGCGCAGCGGCCGATTCCACCACGCCTGGATCTTCAGGGGTCCGCCGGGCGTGGGGAAGTTCACGACGGCGACCGAGGTGGCCAGGATCCTGATGGACCCCGGCGCCGGCCCGAACCTGGCCGGGGTGGTGGAGGCGGACCCCGAGGGCGAAACCTCACGGCTGATCGACGCCGGCGCTCATCCCGACCTGCACGTCGTCTACAAGGAGCTGGCGCTCTATTCAGAGAACCCGATGCTCCGTCAGCGCAAGCTGATCAACATCCCGCTGGATCTGCTGCGCGAGAAGATGTTGGGCGGCCGCACCAGCGACGACCGCTACCACGAAGCGGCGGCGTACCGCACACCAGTGCTGGGTTACCGGAAGGTCTTCATCCTCGATGAAGCGGAGCTCATCGACCCCACGGGACAGAATGCGCTGCTGAAGACACTGGAAGAGCCGCCCGCGAACACGTACATCTTCCTGATCACCAGCCATCCCGAGCGGCTCCTGCCGACGATTCGCAGCCGCTGCCAGGCCGTGCAGTTCCTTCCGCTCGAGGAGGCCGAGCTGACGCGCTGGTTCGAGCGCCAGGCGCTCGAGCTTTCGGCGCCGCAGCGGCGCTGGATCGAGCGCTTCTGCGACGGCTCTCCCGGCACGGCGCTGCTGGCCGCCCGGTACGACTTCTACCGGTGGCAGCAAGAGCTGGAACCGATGTTCGAGCAGCTCGCCGCGCAGCGCTTCCCACCGGGACTGGGCGAGGCGCTCGCCTCACTGGTCGAAGAATTCGCGGCAAAGTGGGTAAAGGAGAACGAGAACGCGAGCAAGGATGCCGCGAACAAGGCCGGCACCCGCCACCTCCTGCGGCTGCTGGGCACCCATGCCCGCCAGCAGCTCCAGGCCGTCTGCGCCCGCCAGGAGGATCCCATCGCGTGGTTGGAGGTCATTGACTTGCTGCCGGCCGCGGAGCGACACCTGGAGGCGAACGTCAACATGAAGCAGGTGATGGAGAATCTGGCCGCCCAATGGGCGGATCGGTGGGCCAGTCCGTTGAACAAGTGCTTCGCCGGTTGAGTGCGATGCCTTTCGCTCTGGCCGTATCGGTGAACCGACGGCATCTTCTTGCAGCGATCGTCTGAGGTTCGGCGACGTCGATCAGATTCCGTCGCCGATTCGAGCGAGACTTGGGCCGATGACCAATTGAGATGAGCCACCGTGCGGACCAATCCGAGAACGCGCCGCGGGGCAGCCGCGCCGGACCATCGGAGTTCGTTCGTCCAACCCAGTCGGTCGACCTGACGCCGTTGCTCACCGGCCTGCTGTGCGGCGCGACGCTCACGGCCGCCCAGAGCGCGACGGCCTTCGAGGCCATGATGAGCGGACAGGTCCACCCCGGCGAGATCGGCGCGCTGCTCGCGCTGCTCGCGACGCGCGTTCCCACGTCCGAAGAGCTCCTGGGCGCCGCGCAGGTGATGCGGTCGCACGTCGATCCCGTGCCCTTCGCCGGCGATCCGGCAGAGCTCGTCGACACCGCCGGCACGGGCGGGGCGCCGAAGACCTTCAACGTCTCGACCGCGGCGGCGCTGGTCGCCGCCGCCGCCGGAGCAAGGGTGGCCAAGCACGGCAATCGCTCCCGGACCGGTCGCGGATCGGCGGAAGCCCTCGCCGCCCTGGGCGTCGACGTTGACGCGGATCGGGCCACCCAGGCCCGCTGTCTGGAGGGGGCCGGAGTCTGCTTCTGCTTCGCCGTGCACCATCACCCCGCCACGCGCCACGTCATGCCGGTCCGGCGGGCGCTGGGCTTCCCGACGATCTTCAATCTGCTCGGACCGCTGACCAATCCCGCCGGCGCCCGCCGTCAGGTGCTGGGCGTCTACCACGCCGACTTCCTGCGGCCGATGGCCGAGGCCCTCGCCGCCCTCGGCGCGGTGCGGGCGATGGTCATGCACAGCGATGACGGTCTCGACGAGCTGTCGATCGCCGCCCCCAGCATGATCCTCCATGTCGACGGCGGCCGCGGCGTGATTCGTGAAGAGCGGATTGATCCGGCGAGCCTGGGTCTCGCTCCCGCGCCGCTCGAAGCGGTCACGGCAACTGACCTCGATCACGCGGTGGCCATGGTCCGCGGCGTCCTCCAGGGAACGCTGCTCGGTCCGGCCCGAGACATGACGGTGCTCAACGCGGCGGCCGCCATCGTCGTCGCGGGGCTGGCGGAGACCTTCGAGGAAGGGCTCGAGCGTGCGGCCTGCGCGATCGACTCCGGCGCGGCGCACCGCCGTCTCCAGCAGCTCGTCGAGGTTTCTCACGGCCGTGGCGACGCAGACGAGTGAGCACGCGTGAGCGAGCTCAGGGCCGGTCTGCGAAGAGCAGCATGGCCCGCTCCAGCTGGACACGGTCCTGGATGGGTCCGTAACGGCCTTCCGTCAGCTCGATCGTGAGCTCGGCGCCGCGGACCGGTACGTTGATCGAGGCTCGCGGCGACTGACCGTTCAGCTGAGTTCGGAAGACCACCTGATCGTCGTCCTTCACGAGCAGCTCCAGATCGCCCCAGTTCCGGTCCGCTTCGGGAAGGATGGCCTCGGCCGCGAAGCGTCGGCATCCCTCGGGCAGGGGATAGTGAACGATCAGCGGACCGCGGAGTTCGATTGGCGAGAGGCCGAGCGGCGCCTCGGGGTCGAGCCGGCGGGGCGGCGGTAGGCGAAAGCGATCGAGCGGCCCGGCGATGCGCCCGGTTTCGAGGAGGGCCAAGGGCACCATGCCTCGAGCTCGGAAGAGGATGGCTGCCACCTGCTCGATGCGCAGCTCCGGATCCGATCGATCCTCCAGCCACGGGCTGACCAGGTGGACGAAACCGTCCTCGCCCACGCGAATCGAGTTCACGTCGATCACCGTGCCGTCGTGCAGCCACACCCGCGAACCGCGGGCCGGCTGGTCGGCGGCCACCATCTCGACGGCCAGCACCCGATCGAGGGGAATCTCGATGATCTGGCGCTGCTCCTGCTCCTGGGCGTGCGCCTCCAAGGCCAGCGGATCGCCAAGCGCGACGATGAAGCCCTCGAGCAGGTCGCCGTTGGCGAGCAGGACCCGATCCTCATCGCCGCCGGTCAGGGCGACGCTCGGACCGCGGAAGCGAACCGATCGCACGAGGTCGAGCGGAACTTCGATCCGGCCGAGCCACGCGTGATTCCAGGCCAGCAGCGCCTCCGTCGGCCGGGGGACTGGAGTACGCCTGCCCGGGAAAACGCTGCCCATCGACGAGCTCGAGCACGCCCTCGGGGCGGCTGATGGCCCGGGATTGCGGACGAAAGAGCCCGATGCATCGCTCGAGCTCGAGGCTCTGGAGTCCCGAGCCTTCGTCCAGATAACCAATGGCCCGGTCGGTGATCTCGACGAGCTCGACGGCTCCGGAGACCAGGTCATCGCGAATGAGAATCGCGCTCGCCGCTCCCGGGGCGGGGGCCAATTCCTCCTGACCAAACGCATGAAACACGGCCAACGTCGACAGCAGACCGGCCGCGGTGACGGATCGGGCCCGGGCGAAGATGGCCGCCGCGAGTGCCATTACTTCTGGAAGATCGGCAAATAACGTTTGGGCATTTGAAGGATGATCAGGGACATCGCAGTCGCGTAGGCCCCGCCGGCGTGATGATCCAACCAGCCGCCGCTGCTGTGCTGCTTGTTGATCAGCTCGTCGCGAATGGCTGGCCACCACCGCTCCCAGGAGTCACCTCCGGCGAGGTACATCGCCTGCACCGCGTAGTAGTGCCCGTAGTAGTAGTGGGCCTGACCGGCCGGACCCAGGCCCGGTAAGGCGTTCTGCATCAGGTACTCGAATCCGCGGTCGATCGAGTCGTCGTCGTAGATGCCCGCGTAGAAGAGACTCGCCACGCCCGCGGCGGTCCGCGGCCACGCCGAGCCACCGGCCTGAAGCATGTACTTGAAACCGCCGTCAGCGTTCTGGCATTGACGGACATACTCCACCGCACGATCGATGGTCTTCTTCGGCACCTTGATTCCGGCGTTGCGCGCTGAGCGCAGCGCCATGATCTCGCAGATCGTGACGGAGATGTCCGCGTCGTAGGGCACCGGGTTGTATCGCCAGCCGCCCTCGTCATTCTGCGTCCCGACGATCAGGTCCACCGCCCGGACCAGCGCTTCGCGCACGCGCTTGTCGGAAGGGTTCATGCCGTAGACCTCGCCGAGGAACAGGGTCGCGAAGCCGTGCCCGTACATCGGTCCGTGGGAAGTCTCCGCGGCGAGCAGGCCGCTCTCCGTCGCGTGCGAGAGCACGAACTCGAGCGCCTGCTCGATCTGTTCGCCGTACTGTCCGCGCCCGATGAGATTGCCGTCCGCCATGTACGCCAGCGCGCACAAGGCGGTGATGCCCACGTGCTTGCCGTAGCGTCCGCGTCCGAACGATCCGTCCGCATTCTGCATGCTCTTGAGGTAGCTGAACCCCCGGGCGATCGCGTCGTCCAGCTGGTCGCTGATCTCATGCGCGGCCGGATTGTTCTGCGCCCCGCTCTCGGATTCCGAGGGCGCGGGAACGGCATCGGCGGCGGGGGCGATCGGTGGCTCCGGCTCGAGCGGCGCGGCATTCGCGCCGAAGGCCACTCCGCTTGCGAAGCAGGCCGACGCAGTCAGCGCCAGAATCCCGGTGGCATACCGTGTCATGGCGAGCCCTCCTCCGCCAGACGGCGGTAGTACTCGCGTGTGAGCTGCTCGTAGAGGCTGGAGTACTTGTCGCTCCGCCCCTGCAGAAGCTCATCGCGAACGCGGGGCGGCAGTCCGCCCCATTCGGTGCGGGTCTCTTCGAGGACGGTATTGATCGGGCCGTCCTGACGGGCCGGCGGATCGCCCTCCTGGCTGTCCCCCGACCACCCTGCGCGCGCTGGCCGGCCTGTTCCTGGCCCTGCTGCTGCTGCTGTTGTTGCTGCTGTTGCTTGCCGGGATCGGGGGGCGGCGAAGAAGAGCGCTGGCTGGACGAACTTGATGACGAAGAGCTGCTGGACGACTCCATCTTCTTGGCCATGTCGAGCAGCTGGTCGAGCTTCTTCAGGATGTCCTCCTGAATGCGCTGTGTGCCCAGCCCCGGGTCGAATCGGGCATCGAGAAAATCGGCGCTGAGCGCCATCTTCTCGATGGCCGCGACGAACGCATCGGTGATCTCGGCCTCGCCCAGCCGGCGCTGCAGCTCTTCTTCGCTCTCCCGGTTCGCCGCCTCCGCGGCGCCTTCCTCGTCGCCATCGATCCCCAGCAGATCATCGAGCGAGGGCAAGGGCGTGACATCGACGTCCTTGGGCGGCGCCGGTGGCTGTTCCGAGGGCGATTCGGGCGCGGCGGCTCGACGCGTTGCGCGGAGGCGGCGAACCCGAGCACGCCGATGGCCAACGCAGCCCCCACGGCTCCCATGATCCTGAGCGTCCTGAGCGTCCTGAGCGTCCTGAGCGTCCCGCGAGTCCCAAGAGCCCGGCGACTTCGGCACGTGCGATCGTCCATCATGGCTCCTCCTCCTGCCCCGGTTCCGGGGGCGGGGGCGCCTGGTCCTCCGGGGCGGGCGGGGCCCCCGAGCCCGGCTGAAGACGCTCGAGAATCTGCCGGCCGACGTCCATCAGCTCCCGCTGCTCCTGTCCAAGGTCGCGCAGACGCTGCCGCCGCGAGGCATCATCCAGGTCGGTTCGGCTGTCCAGGGCCCGCGTCTCATTGTAGATCTCCTGCTGAACGCCCTGGACGAGCTTCAGCTCCGAGACCGGGGGAATCAAAGGCTGACCGCCCGCACCACCGGCGCCGGTCGGCTGGTTCTCTCCTGCGAACTCCTCGGGCGGGGCCATCGACTCTTCGAGCGCTTCGATCAGTCGACCGATGGCGCTGGCCACCGCCTGCTGGCGGTCGGTCACGTTGACGTTCACGCGAGCCTCGCGCAGCTCCTCGCTGATCTGCTTCGACCAGACGTCGATCTTCCGGTGGACGAGGGAGAAGACCGGGGCGTTCGCGACCTCCTGGCTCGTGCGCCGAAGATCGTCCAGCTCGTTCGCCAGCTCGTCCTGTCTTGACGCCAGACGCCGGGCGTCCATGAGCTGGCGCCGGTCGAGCTCCTGCTCCTGGGCCAGCTCCACCGTCTGCTCGCGGATGACCACCTGACGCTCCGCCAGAGCGCGGTACGCATCGATGAGCTCTTCACGGCGCTGCCGCGTCTCCTCCTCTTGCGTCTTCTGCTGCAGCTCCTGGGCGAGGTCTCGGGCTTCCCGCAAGAGCTCGAGCGCCCGGTTCTCCGCCAGCTCCGTCTCGGCGCCGTCGGGAGGCGCGGCCCGAAGGGCCAGAATCGCCGCGCCTTGCGCATCGGCGGCGCGGTCGAGCGTTCGCGCAATCCGCCGAGCCTCCTGACCGGCGGCTCGCGCCTCGCCCGCCACCGCTTGCGTGTTCTGGTTGAGCCGGATCATCGCGCGGTCCCGGCCGGAGAGCTGGCCTTCGGCCAAGCCGGCCGCCAGCGCAATCAGCTCGTTCTCCTGAACCGCGATGAGACGTTCGATCGATTCGATCAGGCTCTCCAGCTGCCGCACGAGCTGCGCGGTCTGGCGCGCTTGGATTCCTCGATGTCCTCCAGCATGCGCTGGAGCGTCTGCCGCGCCTGCTCCTGCATGGCCGTGGCGTTCTGGAGCTGGTTTTCGCGAGCCCGCTCCGCGGCCTTCTCCATGTCGCGATCGAGCTCGCGCTGTTCTCCCGTCCGGGCCGCCGACCGCATTCCCGCCGACGCCTCGGGATCCACCTGTTCCATCGACTCGGCGCGTTTCC
Source organism: uncultured Planctomycetota bacterium (assembly GCA_963697235.1). Lineage (GTDB taxonomy): Bacteria > Planctomycetota > Phycisphaerae > Phycisphaerales > SM1A02 > CAVONJ01. The sequence goes on along the minus strand of CAVONJ010000005.1, from coordinate 152,013 downwards.
GCAGCTCTTCCATCAGCTGCCGAGCCTGTTCTGGGAGCTCGTCCTGCGCTTCCGCGATGCGGTCGAGCTCGGCCTGTTCCTGCTCGCTCAGCTCCGAGCGGTCTCGGCCCACGGTCTCCTGACGAAGCTGCGCCGTGTCCGACTGCAGCTGCGTCTGCTGCGCGAGCAGGTCCTCCAGCTGCCGGGTCACCACCCAAGTGTCCTCGTCGCGATCGAGCAGCTGAATGAGGTCGGCGAGCTCCTCGCGCGTCTCCTGCTGCGCGTCGACGATCGATCGATCCTCTTCGCGCGGCTCGCGCAGGTCGGGAAGATCATCTGCCTCGCCCGCGCGGGCCGCCACCCGCTCCTCGTTTGGGCGAGCCTCGTCCTCCGGAGCACCACTGCCTCCGCGCTGTCGCTGCTCCAGCGCTTCGACCGCGCGGTTGGCCGCGCGGCCGGCGAAGTCCAGCAGGTCGCCCGCCTGAGCCAGCAGATCATCGAGCGATTCGTCGTCCAGTCGATTCATCTGCAGCTGCCGATCGACGTCCTCCACCATCTCCTGCTGGGCGGCGATCCGTTCTCCGATCTGGGCCTGGGCTCGATCGAGACCCGGCTGCACGCCGTCGTCGATCACGTCGTCCTGCAGCTCGGCCTGCAGGGCTTCGATCCGGATCGCGTTCTGTCGGATGGCCCCCAGCTGACGCCGGATGGCGGTCGCGAAGTCCAGCTCGCTGATGACCCGCAGCCGGCGAATAGGCGATTGCGCCTGCGGATGGCGCTCGCCCTCCAGCTCGAACGTATCCTCCGCCACGCCTTGTACGAGAACGATGTCGCCTTCCGCCGGTTCCAGATCGGCGAGCGCCAGCTCCTCGGCCAGCGTGGCCGTGGCGGCGTCGATCTCGATGCTCCGCGTCCATCCCGGCTCGGCTTCCGGCCAGCCCGGTCCTGCGCTCGGCGGCATCGCCCTGTCGCTGCACGATGGCCCGAATGCCGATCTTCGAGACCGCCACATCGTCGGTGGCCTCGCTCACGAGCGGAACGATCGCCGTGGGCAGCACCGATTCGTCCGCCTGGGGCTCGATCATCGTGACCGCGGGCGGCCGATCCTCGGCAATCTCGATCTGGTAGCGGATCGGCTCGCTGTTGCGCAGCCCGTGCTCGTCTTCCAAGTTGATAGGCAGCGATCTGGTCTGGTCCGCGCTCCAGTGCAGCGACCACTGGACCGGTGGTCCGGGTTCGGAGGCGAACGCCGGCGGCGCCGCGCCGTCCCAGCCCAGCGTCCGAACCAGCCACTCGTCGCGCTCCGCACCGGCAGCAGGAACGGGCAGGATCTTGTTCAAGGTGAGAACGAGGTGAAGTTCCGAACCGATGAGCACCGGCGTTTCGGTCACGCTGCGATAGTCGGTCCCCGATCCCAGCTCGAGTGTCTGCGGGGCGATACGACCCACGGCGTAGGGCGGCGGAGTCGTGGACAACGTCGCGCGGATGACCGTCGGCGGCGGTACGAGAAGCACTTCCTCCGGCACGGTCTGGTCATCGGCCGTGGTGAACGTGACCTCGAGCCGATCGGCGCTCGTGTCGATGAGACGCTCGTGAATGCCGTTGCCCTGGTGGGTGAGCACCAGCTCCTCCCAGTCGCCGAACGCGCCGTCCCGAGAGAGCCGGTACCGAACCGAAACCCGCTGATCCTCCTCGCCTCGGGTCACCCGCGCCCGCAGCGCGAGCGCCTGGCCTCGGGGATGCACGAACTCGCCCGGGAGCACGTCCTTCATGAGCGATTCGACGCCGGTGCGCGCAGGCCACCGCGCGTCGGTCCACGGGATCAGCGCCCGCACGAGACCGGTGTGGGCAGCGGCGGGATTGCTCAGCATGAGCGCAAGCGCGACGGCGGTGACCGCCGCGAGAAGCCCGAGATCGCGCGCCGTGATGCCGCGCTTCAGCGCGTCGGTCATCGACTCTCCGCGAAGTCGGGTCAGCGTGTCCCGCACACTGCGCGAGGCGAGTTCGTTGGTCTGATCGATGCCCTGCAGCGCGAACTCGACGCTGGAGGCCAGCCGACCGGCGACGTTGGGCATCGATGACTCCACCCGAAGTGCCATCTGTGGCAGGGAGGGCTCGAAGGCCAGCGCCGATCGCACGAAGGTCCACAGCGCATAGCCGAGGCCCATCAGCCCGGCGACCAGCACTGTGCAGCGCACGCCGCTCGGCAGGCGCAGCAGATAGTCCAGGAGGATCAGGAGCAGGAGAACACCGATCGTCGCCGTCACGATCAGCGAGACGCGCTGGGTGAGGAGACTGAGCCACGCGCGGCGCCGAAGTTTCTGGAGTTGCTCGATGATCTCTTGCATGGCTCGAGGTCCGAAGGCGGTCCCGCAGGCGGTCACCAGCCCATGACAGTATTGGCTGCCTTGCTCATGGCAGTCGAGCGGCCTTGCGGCCGATCCACTCCAGGGTGATCAGCAGCACGATCAGGCCGAAGAAGAGCGGCGTGTCCCAGATCCGCTCGGTGAGGGGATTCAGCGTGCGTACGGAGCGCTTGGGAAGCAGCTCCTCGAGCTCGTTCAGCTGCGCGGGGGCGAGCGTGCGCCCGTTCGTCGACTCCGCCAACTCCGCCAGTAGCGGATGATCGGTCTCCGGGCGCCGCAGCTCGTCCTCGGGGGCGAACACCTCGACGACGGCCTCGAGATCGACGCCCGAGAGCGTGGGGTCCTCGAGCCGCACGCGCAAGGCGCCGGTGGTGCCGGGCAGATACGTGGCCGCATAGCGTTCTTCGTCCGCGCCGAGCCGGCGCAACTCGACCTCGGTGAGCGTCTCCCCCTCCGCATCGACGACCACCGCAGAAGCGCTCGACCGACGGGTATCCGCGAGCTCGGCGTCGAGCAGTCGAAGATCGATGCGCACGGGCTGGCCCAGGGCCACGCGACGGGGCGCCACCTCCAGGCTGCCCCGACGACCGGCGCCGGTGAGCGATTCCCGTCCCAGCATCCGGATCATCTGGATCCAGAACTGCTCCGGCAGCACTTCGCCGCGACCGTATCGCCAGCGCCAGATCTCGTCCGAGGCCACGTAGATGCTCTGACCGGCGCCGTAGCGCATGCGTACGACCAGGGGAAGAGCCGTGCCGTCGATCTCCTGGCTGGTTTCGGCGAGCACTTCCGCCGTAGGCTTGAGCCGACCCGGCTCGAGCAGCTGGGCGTACTGGAGTCGCGACCAGCGGTAGCTGGGATCCGAGAGATCCACCGGCCAGCCGACCTCGTCCCGAATGCGAAGCTGCAGCACGCCCAGGCGATCGGCCAGCGCCGTCGGTCGCATGTTGACGGGCTGACCGATGGGAGCCAGGGCCAGCGATCCCCGCACCGGGAGCAGATCGGCAAGGCTCGAGCCCGCGTAGCTGCGCGGCGTCGAGCGATCGCCGGCGATCCACAGCAGACCGGTCCCCCGATCGGCGACCTGCGAGCGGATCATCTCGAGCTGATCGAGCGAGAAGAAGTTGCCCGGCACGTCACCGATGATGATGACGTCGAACTGCGCGAACTCCTCGGGAGAGCGCGGGAGCCGGGTGATGGGCTGGTTGCCCTCCTGCGCGAAATCCCGGTCGGCCGAGAGCAGCATGACCGAGCTGTCGAGCGACTCCTCGCGCACGAGAAGGTTCTTGAGATACCGGTACTCCCAGCGAGGGTATCCCTCGACATAGAGGATCCGGAGCGGTCGGTCGATGAGCTCGATCACGAAGGGCTTGGCATTGTTGTCGGGGATCAAGTCGGGCTTCTCGCCCTCGAGCACCACCTGCCAGTTCGCCTCGCCGACCAGGGTGGGATCCGCGGTGAGCGTCACGCGCTGGGTATCGTCGCCCGGCCCGAGCTGCACCCGATCGAGTTCCTCTCCCGTGCCCTGATCGATGAGCCTGATGGTCGCCGGCGTCTCGCCATCGAAGGCGCCGAGGCGGTCGATCTCGACGACGACCGGAACCTTGTCGCCGATGAACGCCCGGCGCGGCGCCTCGATCCCACGAATGGCCAGGTCTCCGATTGGCACCGGAGAGCCGAGCGGGATGACGAAGACGGGGATGCCCTCCGCCTGGAGCTGCCGCACGAGCGAGCGGTCGGGGGGATCAGTGGTCCGCCCGTCGCTGAAGACCACGACGCCGCTGACCGGCCGCGCCGCCGCCTGCTGCAGCGCCTGCCCGATGGCTGCGCCGAGGCTGGTCTGTTCGCCGGCCGCCGTGCCCAGATCGACCCGCGCCGAACCGGCCTCATCGGCTGCGAGGTTGAACGCGCCCGAGTGAAAGCCCAGCCAAACCAGATGGCGCTCGCGACCCAGCCGCTCCCAGAGGTCCGCACTGCCGTCGACGGCTCGGCGGAGCTGCTGATCACGACTGAGGCGCTGCCCGGCTTCCTGCACATCGGCGATCTCCATCGACCGGCTGCGGTCGGCGAGCACGAGGACCCAATCCTCCTCCACGGTCTCGCGCGGCTGTTTCAGCAACGGGCCCGCGAAGATGATCAGCACGACGAGGAGCAGCACGAAGCGAATGGCGGCCAGCGCTCTCCGCAGGACGACCGGGCCGGAGAGACGGCTGTAGCTCCAGACCGCGAACGCCAACGCGGTCACGATGAGCAATACCCAAATCCAGGCGGCGAAGGGGCGCTCCCACGCCAGTTCGACGCCCGCGGCATCCTTGGGGATGGCGTCGACGTCGAGCAGCCAGCGGACCAGGTCGTTGTTCATCGGCCCCACCCCAGCGCGATACCGCCCGCTTCCTCGACCGTCGATCGACGCGTCGTGCTCAGCATTCGCGCATGGCTGAACCACCGCGCCAGCACCGTCTCCAGAACGACCAGGAGCAACAGAAGAAGGAGGAGCGTCCGGGCCAGCGGCGATCCCGATTCGGACGAGCCAAGCGACGAGGGAAGCTCTGCTGCAGGGACCATCTGCCATGGTCCGGACTCCGCCAGCCACGCGTCGACGGCGCTTTCATTCTGACTCTCGGTGCGGGCCGCCAGCGGGTCGACGTTGACCGAGAGGCTCGAAAGGGTGAGCCCCGCGGCATCCTGAACCTGCCAGTGTCCGCTGTGCTGCAGGGGCCGCTGGAGCGCGCCGCCGGAGTCCAGCGGCAGCTTCGATCCCTCCGGCCCCACAAGCGCGGCGGCGGACGAGGGCAGCCCGACCAGTCGCTCGGTGCCGACCAGCGTCTGCTGTCCCTTCCTGATGATGCTCAGCCCTTGACGAACCATCTCGTGGAGCAGCGGCACCATCAACGGTTTGCTGGGCAGGTTGGTCCAGCGCAGATCAGGCGCGACAGTAAAAAGGATGATCAGCCCGCGAGCGGTGGAAGCCGATTGTCCAAGATCTTCGTCCTCCGGAGCTTGCGGAGCCCCACAGAGCAGCAGCGGCGATCCGTCCGTGAAGACGAGCGGCCGCTCGCCGGCCGACTGATCTTCGCGCAGCGGAAGGATGCGGCTCGCCACCACCGAACGGGTGAGCTCGCCAAGCTCGCTCGAGACCATCTGCAGCAGCCGACCGCCGGCCTGCTCTCCCGAGAGTTCGAGGGCCGGATCGTGATCGACCGCCTCCAGCTCGAATCGCCAGGGCAGCGCCAGCGCGTGGCCCATCTGCTCCGTCCACTGGTGCACCTGCAGATCGGAGGGTGGCGTGATGATCAGCAGACCGCCGCGATCGACGAACGTGCGCAGCGAACTCCATCCCTCATCGGTGAGCAGATCCGGCCGCGGCAGAATCGCCACGTCGGTGCGCCGCAGATCGCTCGGCTCCAGAGCGACCGGTTCGACGCCGACCACCTGCATGGTCCCGCCGTCCACCGGCTCGAGCGCTCGGGCCATCCACTGCCCGGCGGTCAACCGGTCGACGCTCGGCTCGAATCCGAAGCTGCGGCGGTCGATCAGGAGCACGCGAATGTGGGGGCGCGAGTCGAGCACCGTGAACCGCTCGTTGTCCGCGCGCAGCCGGTCATCGTCGATGCTCACCGTCAGTGGAATCTGACGCTCGCCCTGGACGGCGAACTCGAGCATGAACTCGACCTCCGCGCGTGTCTGCCCCGGCTCCCACTCGACGACCTTCGGCTGGACGAGCGTGATGTCCTCACCGCTGATCCGCACCGTCGTGACGTCGCGCCCGAGCTGCGTACCGTGACGCTCGAGGCGCACGATCAGCTGCCCCGACCCATCGGCGGCGCCCGGAACGACGACGCTGCGCACCGGAAGGACGGATTCGATCTGCACGTTGGGCACAGGCTGCTGGCTGGGCGTGCTCGCCAGCAGCCGCACGCCCCGGGGCAGATCGGTCAGCGACTGGGGAAGCGGCTGATCGAGGTGCGCCGAGCCGGCCCGGAACTCACTGAGCAGGTAGACCAGCGTTTCTCCGTCGTCCTGCTCGTCCAACTGCAATGCCGTTCGCAGGGCGGAGAGCGCCCCGGCAAGATCGCTCGGGGCTTCGCTCGGCTCGAGGTTCTCGAGCACCTCGAGGATGGCCAAATGGTCGCTGGACGGCGGAGCGACGTGCGCGCGAGCGGGACGGGACGCGGTGATCAGACCGACGAGGTCGCCCGGATTGAGCGCTTCGATGATGGCGCGGGCTTCATCGACCTGCGCGTCGAGACCGCTGCGTCCCTCGCCCAGGTCGACCGAGGAGGCCAGGCCGTCATCCACGACGAGATACACGTTCCTCGCGCCGCTGAAGTCGAGCACGCCCGCCGCCCGCAGAACGGGCCGCGCAGCGCCAAACCCAGGACCACGAGAATGAGGCAGCGTACGGCAAGCAGGATCATCTGCTCCAGCTGCAGTCTCCGCCGATGCCGCCGGTACGCCTCGAGGAGGAATCGCATCGCCGCCCAGGGAATTGGCTTTCGCCGCTGCCGCCACAGCAGGTGTATCAGGATCGGAATGGCGACGGCGAGCAGACCGGCAACGGCCAGCCCGGCGGTGACGAATGTCATGACCGATCCCTCGCATGACCGTGCGTTCGGATCATCCCACCTTGCTCCGCTTGATCCGCGCGATCCGCCGGGCCAGAGATAGGACAGCGCGGGTCCGACCGACTCGTGCGTGTCGAGGCGGTGATAGTCGAAGCCGAAGCCCTGAGCGATCTTGGAGACGGCTCGAGGTGAGCATGCAGCGACTCGCAGGTACGCCTCCCGCAGAGCCCGGGGGTCGATGCGCAGCCGACCCTCGTCCCTCCAGTCCCTCGAACGGCGCGGGCTGGGAGAGATCGAACCGCAGCTCCTGGCGGTCGAGCGTCTGCAGCAGGATCACATCGTGGCGACGATAGCGGAAGCGGGCCAGCGCCTGGCGCACGACGTCGCGCGTCCTCGAAGAGGTCCGAGATGATGCACGAACAGGGCACGGTTGCTGATCTTGCTCAGACCTGGTCGGCCACCTTGACGAGATTGGTCCGCGCCTCCACCGGCTCCACGCTCAGGGCGTTGACGATCCGCCGCCACTGGCCACGCGCGCTGGACCGCTTCAGCATCGAGCGAATCTCGTCGGCGAACACCACCACGCCGACGCGGTCCTGCTGGTGCAGACAGAGGTAGGCCAGCGCCACCGCGATGCGCCGTGGCGTGGTCGAACTTCGTCCACACCCGCTCTTGCCGCGGCTGGCGCCGCGTGCCGCCCCAGCCCTCTTGACCCGAGCGTGCCGTAGCCCATCGACGCCGACGCATCGATCGAGCACGATCACGTCGAGATTCGTCTCCTGCTGGTACTGCTTGATGTAGAGCTTGTCCGAGCGGCCGAAGACCTTCCAGTCGAGGTGCTTCAGGTCGTCGCCGGCGACGTACTGGCGGTGCTGCGCGAACTCGACCGCCATGCCCTGGTACGGCGAGCGGTGCATGCCGCTCATCACGCCCTCGACGATCATCTTGGCCCGCAGCTCGAACGGAGCCAGCTGCACCAGCGTCTCGGGGGCGAGGTAGGCTCTCGGCTCGAATGGCGGGGGCATCGCTCACGAACGATTCCTGGTTCTGTCGACCGGAAGCTCTTCGGAAACGATCACCCGGCCCAGCCGGACGGGCCTAGCGAAGCACGGCGTCCATCTGTCGCGACGTGTCGAGGCGTCGCTGCTGTCGACCGGGATCTCCTCCAGCAGCGACCGGACGATGTCGTCGGTCGTGACGCCGTCGGCTTCGGCGTTGAAGTTCGTGATGATCCGGTGGCGCATGACCGGCAGCGCGACCGCGCGGACGTGCTCGGGCATGACGTGCGTCGACCCGGCCAGGATCGCCCGGGCCTTCGCCGCGAGCACCAGGTACTGGCTGGCGCGCGGGCCGGCGCCCCAGCTCACGTAGTTCTCGACCACCGCCGGCTTCTTCGCTCTCTTCGCGAATGCGCGTCGCCCGAGCGATCCGCAAGCGCGTAGCGCACGACGTGGTCCGCCACCGGCACCTGCCGCACGAGGCTCTGGATGCGCAGCACGTCCTCGCCGGAGAGCATCGGTCGAGAGCTGGGCCTCCTCGAGCGAGGTCGTCTGCTGAACGATCTCCAGTTCCTGATCCTCGGTCGGGTAGTCGAATCGTGCACGTTGAACATGAACCGATCGAGCTGCGCCTCGGGCAGCGGGTACGTGCCCTCCTGCTCGATGGGGTTCTGCGTGGCCAGGACGAAGAACGGCTGCGGGCAGCGCGTGGCGCACGCCGCCGGCGGTGACCTGCCGCTCCTGCATCGCCTCCAGCAGCGCGGCCTGCGTCTTGGGCGGCGTGCGGTTGATCTCGTCGGCGAGGATGACGTTCGAGAAGATCGGGCCCCTTGACGAATCGCAGCTCGCGTGCTCCGGTCGACTTGTCCTCCTCGATGACCTCCGTGCCCGTCATGTCCGACGGCATGAGGTCGGGCGTGAACTGGATCGCGCGAGAAGCCCAGGCTCAGGGTCTTGGCGATCGTCGAGATCAGCAGCGTCTTGGCCAGCCCGGGCACGCCGACCACCAGCGCATGGCCGCCGCAGAAGATGGCCACGAGCAGCTCGTCGACGACCTCGTCCTGACCGACGATGACCTTGTGGATCTCCGCCTTGATCCGGTGATACGCGTCAGTGATCTCCCGGGCGGCTGACTCCGGATCGTGGGCGGTGACGGCCGGCTTGGAGGCAAGAGGATCGGTCATGGTGAATCCCGTTTTCGTCTCGGCGTCGAACGCAGATGCGGCTCATTGGACAAGGCCGCGTGAGTATACTCGTCTCGAATCGGTGGCGGCCGATAACAACGATTGATCGGCGCTGGAATCAGCCGCTCCGCTCGCCGCCGGCAACTCGTGATGGTCTTGCGGGTGGAGGCGGGTGGTAATCGTGCCCGAACTACCAGAGATCGAACATCTTCGGACCACGCTTGAGCCCGAGGTGCTTGGTCGGCGCGTCCGCGCCGTCCAGCTGCGCCGCCCGGACGTGATTCGCTGCGACGGCGGCCGCCAGCCTGGGTCTGCTCGCCCTGCGTGCTTGCTTCGGGGCGCTGTCATCGTCGAGTTGCAGCGGCACGGAAAGCAGCTGGCCCTCGTCTCGGATCGGGGATCCGTCGTCTGCATTCACCTCGGCATGAGCGGGCAGCTCCGATTCATTCCCCACCGCGTGCGACTGCCCCGGACCGACCACGTCCACTGCGTGTGGCGCCTCGTCCGCGTCGCCGACGGACGAGCGACCGGTCGACTGGTCTTTCGCGATCCTCGGCGGTTTGGAGGTCTGTGGCTAATCCCCTCGACCGAGGCATTGCACGCCGGCCGGTGGAGGGCGCTGGGCCCTGACGCACTGGCGGTGAATGCCGCATCCCTCCGGGAGCGACTGAGCAGGACCTCGCGATCGATCAAGAGCGCGCTGCTCGATCAGTCGCTGGTTGCGGGACTGGGGAACATCTACGTGGACGAAGTGCTCTTTGCCGCGGGAATTCACTCCTGCTCGGTCGCTGCGGCGCTTCCCGACGCCATGGTGGACAAGCTGACGACGTCCATCCATGCGATCCTCCGTCATGCGATCGCGGCCGGCGGATCTTCGTTGCGCGACTACGTCGACGCCGCGGGCAGGGCCGGTGTGTTTGCGAGACACCACCGGGTGTACGGCCGCTCCGGGCAGCCGTGTCTCCGATGCGGGCGCAGGCTGCAACGTTGTCTGGTGGCCCAGCGGACGACCGTGCTTTGCTCGGGTTGTCAGCGGTGCTTCGGTCGGCCGCAGACCATCCGGAGGATGAACGAAGAGAGAAAGAAAGAGAATCTTCTCTCTTCTCCGTAGGACCGCTGTCTCTTTGTGGACGGCATCTTCTGCGGTCCGGAATTGCCCCCGCCCAAGAGCACGACTGGACGGCTCGAGCGCTCTGAACATCCTGTCGGGTGAATGACGGGCGGAGCTCGTTGCTGGCGCTCGTGTCGAGGTCGCATGGCTCGGTTGGCGCGGTGGGCGGCCGCGAAGACCTTCCAGGCGCGTGGAAGACGCAGCGAACCGTGAACAATGGGGCGCAGCGCCCGGTTGTTCACAGCGATACCGGACCCGGTGCTCCCCGCCGCGGCGTCGGCTCGTACCAGAGCGAGTGTGCGCTCGGAGGGCGCTGCGGAGCGCAAGAGCGAGTTGTGGATCTCCCTCACCTGGCTCGCCCATCCCCCATTGGGGTGGACAAGCCTGTCCTCTCCCGGAAGGATCCGCTTGCTGCGGCGCCGGCGCAGCCCCGCCAGATCAAATAGGGCGCAGACCAATACCAGAGCGAGTGTGCGCCCGAAGGGCGCTACGAGAGCGCTACATACAGAAGCGCTATTGATTGATATTGCTCTCGAGCCGGTTCACGTCGTGATCGACGACAGGATCGTCCTGGCGCTTCGTGTTGATGGCACGAATCGCGTGCATCACCGTGGTGTGATCGCGTCCGCCGAAGTACCCGCCGATCTCTTCCAAGCTGTAGCGGGTGTGCTTCCGGGCCAGGTACATCGCAATCTGACGGGGGAGGGCGATGGACTTGTGACGGCGCTTCGAAAGCAGATCGGACAGCTTGACATCGTAATAGGTGGTCACGGCATCGATGATGTTCTGGATCGACGGATGAGGGGAGCTGACATCGCTCGCCTGCTCACCGATGGCTTGCTTGGCCAATTCGAGGTCAATCGTGGCGGCGTTCACCATCGTCAGCGCCTGCAGCTGGACAATTGCGCCTTCGAGCTCGCGGATGTTGGTGTCGATCTTGGCAGCCACGTAGCTCGCCACATCCTCGGGAAGCTGGATGCCTCGGAGCGCTGCCTTGTTGTTGACGATTGCCACGCGAGTTTCGAAGCAGGGCTTGTCGATCTCTGCCACCAGCCCGCAGCAGAACCGGCTGACCAGGCGCTCTTCGATCTCAGGAATCTGGTTCGGTGGCGCGTCCGAACTGAGCACGATCTGCTTGCCAGCCTGGTACAGGCTATTGAAGGTGTGAAAGAACTCCTCCTGCGTGCGGTCACGGTTCGCCAGGTCGTGGATGTCATCGATGAGGAGCAGGTCCACCCGGCGAAAGTGATGCCGGAAGTCAGACATGTGTCCCGCCTGTACCGCGTCGAGGAATTGGGTCATGAACCCGTTCAACGACGTGTAGTAGATGCTGAGCTGCGGATTGGCCCGCATCGCCGCCTGACAGATGGCGTGCAGAAGATGTGTCTTTCCGAGCCCGACTCCGCTGTGAATGAACAGCGGGTTGTACGCCTGACCGGGCCGGCGCCCGACGGCGACGGCCGCGGCGTGCGCGAGTTGATTGCCTGGGCCGACGATGAAGTTATCGAACGAGTAATCGGGGCTGATGAGCATGTGCTCCTCGGCCGCCGAGAGCGCGCTCGTCGGGCAGCTCCCCGATTCGCACGCCTTGGACTCCGATCGCTGACCAGCCGGAGTAAGCTCCGCTTCACCGACGAATCGCACCCCAAGGAGGCGACCGGTGGCGGCCTGCGCCGCTTCCGTAAACGGCTGCACGCAGCACCGCTGCAGATATCGCAACTGGACCACTTCGCGGACCAGCAGCTTCAGTATTGCACTCGTCATCTCGATTGGTTCGATCTCTTCGAACCAGTGACGACACATGCTCGAGTGATGCTCGCGCAAGTGCGCAAGGATCGCGTCCCGGATCTTAGGGTCAGGTCGCCCCATGTCGCGTGATCTCGCTCCATGAACCAGAAGGGATCGTGCTCGTTCCCAGCACAACGTTCGATTTGACCGACCCCACGATCTTGCGACCTTCGATTCGTTGGCGGAACGGCTGGAATGTACGGTGCACCGGGAAGTGCGTCAACCTGCTGCCGCAGTATTTGCCGGGACATGTCAACCCGACGGCGAGCTGACACGAGAACCGATCGAACAATCGTTCAAAGAGTCAGATTACCGAAGGAGCGCTTCTTCAACGGGCCGCTACGTGGTAACCTGCAGTTCAGCATCGCGAACCTGCTGTTCGTAACGAGCACGATTCGCTCGGTGGTCCATCAGGAACAGGATCCGCGAAGCGTGCTCCTCGGGCAGCAGCTCATCCAGTTGCTGCCGAGACTCGGCGATGTTCGTGCGCCGCGAGAGATGGACGAGGACGACCACGTCTGCCGTCCACGCATTCATCAGTGCCGCAAGATCCTCAATGTGCAGGTGCTTGCCCACCTTCGCTCGTGACCGGTGCTGGGTCTCGAAGAACGTGCACTCGCTGATCACGATCTTGGCGTTGCTGAACTCGTCCCGGTAGAGATTCGGTCCCATCTCCGTGTCGCCGGTGTAGGCCACCAGCGGAATCTCGAGTGATCGCGTGATTTCGACGCCCTGCCGTTTGAGCTCTCGCAGCCTCTCCTGCGGGAGGTCGAAGAACTCCTCGCTTGAGCTTGCTTCGTCGCTCGATCACCGCATATCCGAGGGACGGCACCGTGTGACTCATCTCGATGCCGCGCAGAAACAGGTTGTTCTTGATCTTGATCTGCTCATCCGGCCGGAGGGGCACGATGTTGTGCGGCGTCCGCTGCTGCTCCAGATCAATCCACGTCTGCATCATGCACGAGAGCGCAGGGGCGAGCCGCTCATGGCAGACGCAGGTCCCGATGCCCATCCGCTGAAATGTGCGCTGGCTGAAGTAGTAGGGCAGCCCGCCGACATGGTCCATGTGGCCGTGGCTGAGCGCCACGAATGGCGAGCTCAACGCCGCGCGGGGGCACATCCCGATGTCGAAGGCCACGTCGAGCTCGGGCACCTGGACCATCGTCTGTTCCCCCGCCACGCTGATGCCTTGGACGCGGTAGGGAGGGACGTACAGGAAACCAAGCTGCCCGACCCTGGGGGGCATCTTCGGAACCATTCTGAAACCTCCAGGAGCGGCGCTTCCGCGTCGCCAGGAAATGACGGTGACGACCCATGGTAGCGGCGGTTGGCTCTGCGCGGAAGGAGTGCGGAGAGCCCATCGCCCAAGCGCCTCGATCCCGAGAACGCCGCAATGCTTGACGGAAGCGGACCGCCGTTCCTATTCTGCCCGGTCTGCCGCGCAGAATGCCGAGGCATTCTCACGTCGCGCCGCCCCGTTCGTCTAGAGGCCTAGGACGCCAGGTTCTCATCCTGGTAACAGGGGTTCGAATCCCCTACGGGGTACTTTCCTGAGGTCTCCGGAGCGGGGGCTCTCCGCTCACCGCGGCGCTGGCTCAGCCCAACCCGATGCAATCCGGCGCGGGCGTACCAGAGCGAGTGTGCGGCCGAAGGGCAAGAGCGAGTTGTGGATTTCCCTCACCTGGCTCGCCCACCCCCCACGGCCTCCAACCAGGTGGGTGGACAAGCCTGTCCTCTCCCGGAAGGAGAGGAGACTCCGCTCGCTGCGGCGCCGGTTCGGCCCCCCGGGATCCAATGAGGCGCAGGCCAATACCAGAGCGAGTGTGCGCCCGGAGGGCGCTACGGAGCGCTAAGGCTAGCTCGTCCTGGAGACGACCGTCTCCGCGAAGTGTTCGAGGAGTTCGCGGGCGGATGAGGGAGCCAGTTGTCGGAGGCACTCCCGGGCGTGCTGCGCCTCATCGAAGGCGGTCTGCTCCGTCGATTCCACGGCCCCGCCGCTGAGGAGGATCTCACGAACGGCTTCGGAGTCCTGCTGCTGGAGGAGCCGGAGGATGTGGCCGCGTTGCCGCTGATCAGAGCAGGCAATGGTCCGGATCAGTGGGAGCGTCAGCTTGCCCTTGGCCAGGTCCCGGCCGAGCGACTTGCCGACGACGGACGGCTCTCCGATCAGATCGAGCAGATCGTCGCGTATCTGGAACGCCGTCCCCAGCGCGAGGCCGAAGCTCCTCATGGCCTTCGTCGTCGCCTCATCAGCCCCGGCGAGAACCGCACCGAGCTTGCAGCACTCTCCGATGAGCGAAGAGGTCTTCCGTCGAACGATCTCGAAGTAGGTCTCCTCGTCGATTCCGTAGTCATCGCGGTGATGGAGCTGCATGAGCTCTCCCTCGCAGAGCGTATTCGTCACCTCGCCCAGCGCCAGGTTGATGCTCGGATCCCCGAGGGTCGAACAGAGATGGAAGGCGTTGGAGATCAGGTAGTCGCCCAGCATCACCGCCGCTTCGTTCCCCCAAAGGTGGTTCACGGTGGCGCCGCGCCGACGGATCTCAGCTTCGTCGAGCACGTCGTCGTGCACCAGCGTGGCCATGTGGATCATCTCCGCCACCGCCGCCACGACGCGATGGCGCTCGCCCAGGACGGACGCGGCGCCGGGAGGATTGCCCGAGGCCAATCCCGAGAGCAGCACCAGCGTGGGCCGGAGCATCTTGCCGCGATACTGCTCGACGTGCAGGCACAGCCGGTTCACCGCAGAGAGCTCGCTGGCGAGCTGTCGCTCGAAGATGAGCGTGGTCTGTTCGAGCTGATCGGCGAGCAGGGTGGCGGTTGGTAGAGGGAACCCGGTCAGATCAATCATGGCCGTGCATCGTAGCCCGCGAAAAAAGCGCTTTGCCACACGAGGGGGGCGGTTCCGCGGTCCTCGCAGCGGGTCGGGTCATTACTTCTTCGCGACCAGGTAGGCGATCCAACCCTGGCACGCTTCACCCTCGGTCGTCATGGCCCATTCGCCGTTGCCCTCGCCGGTCTCCTCGTCCGTCCCTTCCCAGTACACCAGGACCTCGCTGAAGCCAGCCTCGAGCAGGCACTCCTGGATCTCCGGCAGCGTCCAGAGCCGCCACTCGTAGGTGAAGGCCCGCTTCATCTTCGATCCGTCCGGAAACCGGAAGTGAATGTGGTTGAGGGCCCGGCCGTCGATCGGGTTGTAGCGGTGCTGATCCCAGACGTAGGTGAAGCCGTCGAGATGGCGCTCCTCCTCCATTTCGGTGAAGGACTCGCTGCCACCGTAGGCGTCGAGCAGGAACAGCCCGTCCTCGACCAGGGCGCGACGCGCAGCGCGAAATAGGCGATGAGCTCGGGACGGCTCTTCAGCAGGTAGTAGCTGAAGTTCATCGCCAACACGCTGTCGACGCGCTTCGTCCGGGCGGTCAGCACGTCATCCTGGATCAGGGTAATCCGGCGAGCGTCGTCCTCGTCGAGCCGCTCGGCGATCCGTTCGCGGGCCCAGTCGAGCACCGCTTCCTCGATGTCCACGCCGATCGCCGTGTTGGCCGGGCGCCGCTTGACCCACTCTCGGCAGACGGCGGCGGTTCCGCAGAAGTCCTCGCGGATCTTCTCGCAGGTGCGACCTCGAAGCTCGGACCACACCTGATCGATGAGGTCGCATTCGCTCTCCGGCTCCTGCACGGACAGCTCGTAGAGGTCGTGCCGGTCGCTGCTCGCGGCGTCCGCCAGCCCTTCTTGAGCTTCTTCTTCCGGTCCTTCCTCTTGTTCTTCTTCCGGCTCATCGTCGTCGTGGTGCTCGCCATGGGTGCGTAGTGTAGCGAGGGCTGATTCGAAGTCCGCCGAGCCTGGACGGATTGCCCATTTGGCCCATCTCCCCGCTCGGGAGACGCTCTCTGTCGACGGTCGAGGACAAGTTCTTCGTGCAGTTCTGCCCGGACGGGGCTCACCGTTCCCGTCCATCTCCCCACGCTGGGGTTCCCTCGCTTAACTGCACCATTGACAACAGCTTAGCCACGTCCTCTGGCGGCGAGAGTCTGGCTCATCCGCTCCGTCACGGGTCCAGGAACCGTCCCCCGGCCAAGGTCCGATCATCGTCTAGCGAGGATTCTCCTTGACGGGCGCCTCTGACCCCCCATAATTGGAGCATTCTTCACTTCTCTTCTGATTGACGCATATCCCAGAAGTGCTACGGACGGACCACTGCGACACGCTGTCGCGTCGCGTGGAGAGATACTGGTCCGGATTGCGTTTTCGCTTTAGTTCGACGAACCCCCCCTTTTTCTGTTTGCCCACGATGACTTGGTCATGACACCGTGGGCCCTGGTCATGAGGAAACAATCTATGAAGAAACAGATGCTCAGTGGCGCAGCCGTGTTGGTCGCTTCCTGTATTGCTGCAGGACAGCTGGCCACCATCACCAAGGCGGACAAAGACTCCTCGCTCGGCGCCTCAGGCGACGCCGAACTTGGTCTCACCAGCACGCTTCCTCCGGAAGCCGAACCCATGGGTGATGGCGGCGTCGCCGCTGCGGGCCCTGACGTGACCGTGAGCCGGCTTGGCCTGACCTCCGGCGGCACTGGCTCCGACGACATGGCCTACTACGGGGTCTCCGGTGGCATTCGAGCGTTCTCGATCGCCTCGACCTCGTGCAACATCGGCAACCAGACCGCGCAGTGGATCGACAGCCACTCCGGTTCGACCGCCGGCAAGCATCCGGTCATCGGTCAGAACGCCTATCGCTATCTCGATGGCCAGTTCGAGCAGATCGGCATGAGCTGGCTCAAGCACTCCTTCTGCGCCGTCAGCGAGCCGACCTGCGGCAGCTGCCAGTCCACCGGCTGCAGCTCGCTCGGCATTGGCTGTGCGGACACGTACTGGGCGACGCTCAACGGCAGCAGCCTGGGCCCGCGCTCCCAGATCAATCCCTGGCCCCCAGTCGGGATTGCCACGCACGTGACCAATCCGACCGGGCCGTCGGGTGTCGCTACGATCGCCGGTCGTCTGCAAATCACGGACGCCGACATCAACGCGGGTGGGATCAACGTGGTCGAGATCCAGTACATCACCCACGACGAGCCCTTCCCGAATCGCTACAACAACTCCTCCTGGCGTCCCGTCAACATCAACCTGAGCAGCATGACCGGTATGGCGATGAACGGCTTCCCGGCCAGTGGCCAGGCATCGGTCCGTTGGCAGGAGGCCGCCATCTACGCATGGCAGGAGATCGATCCCGAGGTCCAGATCGTTCCCGTCGACGTTCCCAACAACGGCCGTATGCTCTTGGGCTACAAGGTGACCGACAACGGTGACGGCACCTGGTCGTACGAGTACGCAATTCAGAACCTGAACAACGACCGCGGCCTGGGCGCCGTGACGATCCCGATGTCTCCAGGCACGCAGGTGCTCAGCATGGGATTCCACGACGTCGATCACCACAGCGGTGAGCCGTACTCGACCGCGGACTGGACGATGCAGGAAGGTGCTGACTCGCTGACCTGGTCGACTCAGACCTACGGCCAGAACATCAATGCGAACGCGCTGCGATGGGGTTCACTGTTCAACTACCGGTTTACCGCGAACGTGGCGCCGGCAGAGGGCAGCCTGGACATGGCGATCTTCAAGCCGGGCGACCCCGAGACCATGGCGGTCGATGCCGTGCTCGTGCCCGGTCCCGTCGTCGGTACCTGCGACGGCGACACGAACGGCGACAACGTGGTCGACGTGCTCGACCTGGTCATCGTGATCAGCGACTGGGGCACCAACGGACCCAACGGCGGCGACGTCGATGACAGTGGTGTGGTCGACGTGAGCGACCTGGTCGTCGTCATCAGCGCGTGGGGCAGCTGTCCCTGACCGACCTCGAGGTGAAGTCCACCTGAGGTGAGCTGACAATGAAGCCGCGTCTGGTCGAGCCCGGCCAGACGCGGCTTTTTTCTGTACTTCGCCGAGCAGCCCGTTGAAGAAGTCAGATCGCCACCTGAGCACGATCATTTGCGCCCTGGCAACGTCGCCGAACCTAGGAATGTCGCTGGAATATGCCGTCGGTTTGTCGACGCTGCCAGAGCGAGAAGCATCGCACTCATCTGGCGAACCACTTCATCAGCGGGCTGCCAGGCGCCGTCCGGGCTGATGGAGCCGAATCATGCAGAGGTCTTGGACCGCCACCGGACTGGTGATGGCGCTCACCAGCGCGACCCACGGCCAGGCGCCCCTGGCGCAGCAGCAGGTCCCGCAGGCCTTTGACTCAGGGTGGCTGGGGAATGACCAGCCGCAGCGCGCGGTGATCTTCAGCGAGACGGTGGAGGTGATCGGTGCCCCGTGGCTCCGACTGTACTTCGAGCGGGCAGACCTGGGGCATGCGCCAACCGGCGGCGAACCCACCGTGCTTCGGCTGACCTCGCTGCTGGACGGCGCGGAGCAACGGCACACGACCTCCACGCTGCAGCACTGGCAGAACAGCTCCGCCTACTTCAACGGCGATCGCGTCCGTGTGGAACTCCTCGCGGACCCTGGCGCAGGACTCAGCCTGCTCAGGATGTCGTCCGCCACCGCCGGCGCTGCCGGATCCCGTCGAAGGTGGACCGGCCACGATCTGCGGCCCCGACGACGATCGAGTGCCATCGGACGATCCTCGCGCCGGTCGCCTGCTACCGGAAGGGTGTACCGCCTGGATCATCGACGACGCGAACCGGTGCCTACTCTCCGCCGGTCATTGCGGCGCCGGACCGGCAGCAATCGTCGAGTTCAACGTCCCGCTGTCCGCGGCCTCCGGGAGCCTCGTCCACCCGTCGCCCGAAGACCAGTATGCAGTCGACGGATTCTCCGTGCAGTCGGTCAAGGGCGGCATCGGTGACGACTGGGCGTACTTCGGCTGCTTCGCCAACCCCAACACCGGACTCACCCCGTTCGAGGCGCAGGGAGATTTCTACGTCCTCGCAGCGGCGGCGCCGGAAGGCTCTGCGGCGAGCACGCGTATCACCGGCTTTGGCGTCGACAACAGCCCACCGGAGTGGAACCAGGCGCAGCAGACCGCCACCGGACCGTACCTGGGCGGCTCCGCGCGATCGATCTCCTACGAGGTCGACACCCGCGGAGGGAACTCAGGCTCCGCTGTCGTCGATGAGAAGACGGGACTGGCCATCGGTATCCACACGAACGGAGGCTGCACCGCCACTGGCGGCGCGAACTATGGCACGTCGATCGGGAATCCGGTGTTGCAGGAGGCCCTCGCCAATCCCCTGGGCGTATGCCAGCCGCCACCGTCCATGCAGTTCGTCTATCCGAAGGGCATGCCAGACTTCTTGGACCCCGCTGGCCAGACGATCCTCGTCCAGGTCCTTGCCGGTCCGGAACGCGAGCTGCAGCTCGACTCGGTCCGTCTGGAGTACGACGCCGGCGGCGGGCCGGTCGTCGTCGAACTGATCGAAATCGATCGCGACCTCTTCGAGGCGGTCTTTCCATCCGTCGAATGCGGTACCGAGATCGCATTCTTCCTCACCGCCGAGGCGACCGGGGCGGATTCGGTCACCGATCCCGTCGGGTGCCCCGAAGTTCACGTACGTCGTGCCCGCGGTGGAAGGGTTCGACCACGCGTTCGAGGACGACTTCGAAACTGACACGGGCTGGATGGTGGAGGACACCACGAGCCTCACCGCCGGCAGCTGGGAGCGAGGCATCCCGGCGGGTTACGGCGACCGGGGCGATCCCTTCGCGGACGCTGACGGTTCGGGCCGCTGCTACGCGACGGGTCTGGCGGACGGGGACAACGACGTCGACGACGGGATGACCACCTTGACCTCCCCGCGGCTGGACGGGACGGAGGGCGATGCGCACATCGTGTACGAGCGATGGTTCTCGAATACCGCCGGCGCGAATCCGCTCTCTGACACCCTGGTGGTGGAGATTTCCGCGGATGACGGCGGGAGCTGGCAGACGCTGGAGGTCGTCGGTCCGGACGGTTCGGAGGTCGAGGGGGGCTGGGTCTTCCGCAGCTTCCGCGTCGCGGACTACGTGCCGCCCACCGACGCGCTGCGCGTTCGCTTCATCGCCTCCGACACGGGGTCGGCGTCGATCGTGGAGGCGGCGATCGACGGGTTCCGCCTGAGTCGCTCGGCGAGCGGGTATGTCTGTTCGGGCTGTGGGCCGCGTCGGGCGGCGTGCGCGTGTCCAGCGGACGTCTCGTCTCCCGCCGATGGCGAGGTCGACGTGGAGGATCTGGTGCTGGTCATCCTGTCCTGGGGGCAAGGCAGTCCGGGCGATCTGAACGGCGATGGCCTGGTCGACGTGCTCGATCTGATCGAGGTCATCATGAACTGGGGTCCGTGCCCGGGTTCGTGAGAGCAGTTCGGGCCGTGTCGGCCGCTTCCTATCATCCTCGCATGCTGTCGCCGGTGGACATTCGCGTCATCGATGACCAGCGCGACGAGCGCTGCCGTCAGCTCGCGGACCGGCTCGGCATCCCGGCGGTGCCAGCGGGCGATTCGACTGCGACTCGGTTCGTCCTCGACTACGTGCAAGGGCGCCTCGAACTCCGCGAGCGTGGATCGCGGCCAGGTCAGGGCCTCTGCGTGGACTTCGAGAGCCACCGCCTGCGCCGGACGACGAGGAATCTCTCGCGCCGTCAGCCTCTGGCCCGGGCTATCGGCCGCGCGGCCCGAACCGTCGTCGACGCGACCGCGGGACTCGGCGAGGACGCGATGCTCCTGGCGGAGATGGGCTACGAGGTGACAGCGATCGAGCGATCTCCAGTCATCGCGGCGCTGCTTCGGGACGGACTGCTGCGCGGAGGCTCTTCCCTCGTTGTGATCGAGGGGGACGCCGCCGAGGTGATTCCGGGACTCGATCCCGCTCCTGAGGTGATCTACATCGATCCGATGTTCCCACCCAAGCGCAAGCGATCGGCTTTGGCCAGCAAGAAGAACCGTCTCATCCGAGCGGTCGTGGGCGAAGATGCGGATGCGGGCGCGCTGCTCGAACTGGCGATTCGGTCGGCGGTGCGGCGGGTGGTCGTCAAGCGACCCACGTGGCGCCGCCCCTTCGGGAGAGGCCCGATCACGCCTGCACCGGCAAGCTCGCCCGATACGATGTCTACGTGCGCCGCTGGACACCCGCCCCGGCCGATCCGAGCGACCCTCGTTGACCACGCCTCCGCCATCGCACGTCCTTCCCTGGTTCTTCCTTCCCGGGCTGTCGGAGGTCGGCGAGATCACCGAACTCGATGATCGCGAGGCGCGGCATGCGGTTGGTTCCAAGCGTCTTCGATCAGGTGATCGGCTCGTCCTGTTCGACGGTGCCGGCGAAGTGGCGACGGCTGAGCTGGCAGAGAGCGCGCCCGCGGCCGGCCGCGCCGTGCAGGTGCGGATCTTCGAGCGCCAGCGGGTGTCGCCACCGGTCCCGCTGCTGCATCTGGCGGCGGCGCTGCCCAAGGGCGATCGACAGTCGACGATGCTCGGCATGGCCACGCAGCTCACGATGGCTTCGTTCACGCCGCTGACGTGCCGGCACAGCGTGGTCCGCGGCACGCCGTCCTTTCGCCAGCGCGCGCCACCGGATCTGCCTGGAAGCGTGCAAGCAGTCCCACCGGGCCCACTGTCCCGACCTTCACCCGCCCACCTCGCCGGCTGAGCTGGCCGCTCGCGCTCGCGAAGACAAGATGCTGTTGCTGCTCGCCGACCCTTGCGGCGTGGCCCTGACCGAAGCGCTCCCGCCTGGCGGGCCGGGCGCCGAATGTGTGATCTTGATCGGGCCGGAGGGGGGCTTCGTCGACGAGGAAGTCGATGCGGTTCGAAACGCCGGAGGTCAGATCGTTCGCCTCGGCCCGACGATCCTCCGAATCGAGACCGCCGCGGTCGCGCTCTCTCAGCGCCTGCTGCTCGTCGCCTCGGGCCGCCCGAGCTGACGCCGGTATACTGCTCCTGCTGGGGCGTTAGCTCAATTGGGAGAGCGCTGCCTTTGCAAGGCAGAGGTTACCGGTTCGAGCCCGGTACGCTCCATTGGTGGAGGTGAGACCGCGCGGGGTTTCTGAGTCGACGAAGAGGGGGTGCGGGGGAAACTTCCCCCGCCTCAGCAAAGCCTGAGCGACTGCAACACGGCGCCGCGGATTCGAGCCTACCAGTCCGCTTCGAGCCCCAACTGTCTCCAGCGTCTCGGCATCAAGACGACGATGAGCGTGTGACGATGATGACGATGACAGCGGTTCGATCCGCTCGACGTTGACCAAAGTCAGCCGAAGGCTGCCGTCATACGCCTTGGTGCCGACGATGCCGACGAGCTGACCGATGTGCCGTTGTGCGTCTCTCGCGCCCTCGCCGCTGTTCGGCTGCAGGTAGGCGATCGTGCGACCGGTGCTCGGTTCCTGCAGCCGCAGAAGCAGGGGCAGGCGAGTCCCGTCGTATACCGAAGAGGCCATCACGCGACCAACCGCCACGTAGTTGCTGCTCGACTCCAGAGCCAGCCGGTAGGCGATCGCTTCGTCCTTCGCCATCGTAATCCGCGAGCGAATCTGGTTCAGCTCTCTCCGTCGCTCTTGAAGCTGCGACCAGATGAGCAGCTGCTCGGCGCGGCTCTCCGCGTAGCGCGCGATCGAAATCTCTTCGCCGCTTCGAGCGGCCAGGTCGAGATAGAGCTCGCGCAGCGGGATGACCTCCGCGGTGATGATCTCTTCCTTCCCAAGTTCAACGTAGGCTTCTTCGAGGTCCTCGAGAATCTCCTGCAGCTCCGCCCGGCCTTGCGCCTGCGGCTCCGTCGCTTTCGCCGGCGCGCGCGGCGGTGCCTTCGGCGCAGCGGCGGCGACCGCGCGATCCTCCTTCTTCCCTTCCGTCGGCTTGGGTTCGGCGGGGGGCTTGATCGCCTGCTGCGGCTCGGGGGCCTGGGCCCGCTCCGTACCTCGAGGGCTCGCGGGCTGGCGGCGTTGCTGGGCCTTGGCGGCCGTCGGTGGTCGAGCGATGAAGGGCGGCGGCTCGAGCGTGAGCGCGTTGGGCTCCTCGCGGGCAAGCACATAGTTCGCGGGTGCAGGCGGCGCCGTCTGAGGGGTCTCGGGACGTGCCGGCGCGCTCGGTTGCTCCCGCCTGGCGAGTGCCAGCGCACCTCGCAACGGCGCGCCCTCCGACGAGGTGGCATGGCGAAGACCGGCCGAGTACAACCAGCCGACGCCCGTTGGCGGCAGCACGACCGTATGCACGGTCTCCCGATCCAGCTGCCGTGTCTCGACCAGGGTCAGCGTGGCGCCCGGCTCCAGTCGCGCCAGGGACTTCCAGCTGTCGCTGGGCTTGGCGTTCGTGTTGAGGTTGGGGGCGAGCACGTCGACGCGCGTCACCACGACCGCGGTCTTGCCGTCTTCGGAGAGCTGCACGCGAGCGCCGTCCTCCGGTCGATACCGGATGTAGCCGAAGAGCTGATCGAAGGCTGGACCCACGGTGCGAACCTGCACCCACTCGTCCTTCTCACCGACGATCAGCACGGGGCTCCCGGCGGTCAAGCGTCCGAAGGGGTAATAGGAGTCATGCGGGCCGGAGCGGACGAGGGTGTCATCCTCCACGACGACGGCGATCGTCGGCTCGCTCCCGGCCACGGGGGACTGGGCCGCCAGCGGCCGGGCGACAGAGAAAGCGATCGCGCAGAGCAGGAAAGGCCGCATGGTCCGCACCCGCCGACATCGTGGGCTCATCGAAGCACTCCTTTGCATTCCTCCCGCGCGAGCGTATCTGGAGATCCGGCGAGCAGCAAGAGAGCGGGGATGAGGTGTGGACAGCGGTCGGGACCAAGGGCGAGTCCTCCTTGGCGGTGCCGTGCCCTGCTGCTACGCTCTCCGCCATGACTTCTGGATATCCGACGCGGATCCCGGTCCTCGTCGTGGTCACGATGCTCGCTGCGAGCGGCTGCAAGAGCCCGCTTGCGGACCTGCCGCAGCAGCAGGTCCTGCAGCGAAGCGTCGTTGAGTCGATCGACCGGGAGCTCACGGGTATCCCCGTGGGGGAGCGCCTCCTGGCCTCCCAAGGCCCGAGCGCCGTGGAAGAGGAACTGGCCAGCCGACGGCTGGAGCTGGATGAGCTCAGTCCGGCCATGGAAGTCGAGCTCGGCGGCCCCGATTCGACGGCGATCCTGGGTCCGAACCTCTCTGGAGCCGAGCAGAAGTCGCGAGCGCTGAGCCTTCGCACGGCGATCATCACCGCGGCACAGGACAACCTCGGAGTCCAGATCGCTTCGCTGCAGCCCGCGATCAACGATGCGGAAGTGGTCGCGGCCGAATCGGCCTTCGATGCCATCTTCTACGGCACGTTCGATTACAACCGGATCGACCAGCCCAGCCGGGTTCCGGTGCTTGGGGGCATTCCGCTCGGCACGTCCTCGACGGGAAGCGACGGGCTCCGATTCGAGACCGGCATTCGGCAGCCGCTGATCAGCGGCGGAGAGGTCTTCGTTTCCACGGACTTGTCGCGTACCAAGAACCGGACGCCCGGAATCGAGTTCGCCCCCGATCCCGCCTGGGACGCCGGCGTTCGCGTCGGCTTATCGCAGCCGCTGCTTCGTGGCTTTGGATCAGACGTGAATACCGCGACGATTCGCATTCGCGCAATACCGAGCGGCGATCGATCCAGCAGCTTCGCGGCGAGCTGCTTCGGGTCGTGGCGGATACGGAGCTGGCGTACTGGGACCTCGCTCTGGCCTGGCGCGATCTCTACATCCGGCAATGGCTGCTCCAGGTCGGCTACGACGTGCGGGACAAGCTCGCGGGGCGGCGGGACTTCGATACGACCACCGCCCAGTATTCGGATGCGGTCGCCACGGTGGAACGGCGCAAGTCGGACCTGATCCGCTCGCAGCGGGTGCTGCGCGCGGCATCCGATGAGCTCAAGGCATTGATGAACGATCCGGCGGCGACCGTCGGGTCGGAAATCCTGCTGGCGCCGATCGACGACATGGTGGACGCGGAGATCGTGTACGACCTGCGGGAGGCCATCATGACCGGCCTCAGCTTCCGGCCCGAGATCCAGGAGGCGCTGCTCAACATCGACGACGCTTCCATCCGCGAGCAGTTCGCGAACAACCTGCGGCTTCCGCTGCTCAACCTCACCGCCGAGGCGGAGTTTCTCGGCCAGGACGATCGGGCCGGCGGCGCCTACGGGAACGTCGACGGCAACTTCGTCGACTACGTCGTCGGCATGCTGCTGGAAGTGCCCATCGGCAACCGGAGAGCGGAGGCGGAGTACCGCCGCGCCCGTTTGGAGCGATCCGGGCAGGTCGTCGCGTACCGACTCGTGGTGCAGGACGTCGTGCTGGATGTGAAGCGGGCGCTGCGCAACGTGATCGCCAGCTACGACCTCATCAAGGCCACGCGTTCCTCCCGGGTGGCCGCGGCCGAGAACCTCCGCGCCTTGCTGGCGGAAGAGGAGACGCTTGCGAGCCTCACGCCGGAGTTCCTCAACCTGAAGTTCGATCGACAGGAAGGTCTGGCCCTTGCCCGTTTCGAGGAGCTGCAAGCGCTCGTCGGCCTCGATAAGTCCATCGCCGATCTCTACCGGGCGATGGGGCTGGGATTGAAAGTCAATCAGATCGAGCTGGAAGTCGTGGACGAGCCGCTGCCCTCGAGGGTCGGAAATGCCCCGGGTCGTTGAACCTGACGCTCGCGCGATCGACGAGGCGGTTCAGCTGTTGAAGGCGGGAAAGCCCGTCGCCTTCCCCACCGAGACCGTGTACGGACTCGGCGCCGACACCTTCAACCCGATGGCCCTCCAGTTCCTGTACAGCCTGAAGGGGCGGCCGACCGACAACCCGCTGATCGCGCACGTGGCCGAACCGGAGACGGCGCGCCGGATCACGGTCGGATGGAGCGAGCACTGTGAGCGCCTCGTCGCGTGCTTTTGGCCTGGACCGCTGACGTTGATTCTCCAGAAGGCGGGTGAGGTGCCCGAACTGGCCACGGCCGGTCGGCGCACGATCGCCGTTCGCTGTCCGCGGCACCCGGTGGCCCAGGATCTGCTCCGCGCGTTCCCGGGCCCGATTTCCGCTCCCTCCGCCAATCGCTCCGGGCATGTATCGCCGACCTCCGCCCGCCATGTCGCCGAGGAGTTCAGTGACGAGCGGGATCTGATGATCCTGGACGGCGGAAGCTGTGCGGTGGGCATCGAATCCACCGTGCTGGACCTGACCGGGACGGTTCCTCGGATCCTGCGCCCGGGCAGCGTCACGGGCCGGGAGCTCGAAGAGATCGTCGGTCCGGTCGATCGATCGCCGGTGCGCCGGCAGGCGGACAGTCCCGGTACCTCGCCTGCGCACTACGCACCGAGCATTCCGGCCGCCATGGTCGACCTGGAGACGCTGCACGTGCTCCTCCGGGATGCTGAGGAGCCTGCGTTCGTCCTGTGCTTCGATTCGGCCGTCGTTCCGCCGCCGCACCGCGCCGTGGAGATGCCCCAGGGCGCCGGCGACTATGCTCGCGCGCTGTACGCGGCGCTGAGACAGGCGGAGGCATCGGGCTGCCGGCACATCCTGATCGAAGAGCCGCCGCGCACGCACGAAATGTGGCAGGCCGTGCTCGATCGACTGGACAGGGCGACGCGTGGAGCCCAGGCGGTCAACGGCGTGGCGGACTGATGCGAGCCGCAATGGGTCAGTCGATCCGTCCGGTGTACACCACCACGTCGGCCCGTCCGTGGTCCGCTTCGCGAAGCGCGTTGGCGACGTCGGGCCGGAGGCTGATGACCAGGACCGGCGTGCCAGGTTGTCGCAGCCGGAACTGCTGCACGGTGCCGCCCTCGAAATCGCTGTGGAACTGTCCGACGATGTGAATCACCTTGATCGCCCCGGTCCGCAACGCCTGATCGATCGAGGCGGCCATCGTCTCGTCCCAGACCAGCTGAGCGCGATACATCGCTTCGATCGATTCCTCGTCCATCGACGTGGCATCGTGCGCGCCGCTCATCTGTCCGAAGAAGCGGTCGCGATAGGGTCCCTCGGGCAGTGAAGGGGGATAGTCGACGAACTGCCGTCGTGTCGGCGGCAGCTGTTCCAGACGTTCGTATCCATCGCGCCGCGCGAGCCGAACGTAGCGCCGCGGTGCGTTGGCGGCCACGAGGTTCGCCTGCTTCGAGCTCTTCACCGCGTCGATGATCGGCTGATACCACTCGGTCCAACTGCCGTCTCCCGCCCAACCGGTCGAGAACGTGAGCTCCTCGAACTGATCCGCGTCGATCACGTCTTCCATGTAGTCCTCGACGATCGGCTGCTCGTCCCGCTCCAGCATCTCCATGCTGACCGATACGTTCGGCCAGCGATTCACGGTCTCTTCGACCAGCGCCAGCTGCACGGCGTGACCGACGGCATCGTTGTGCTGCTCGCCCATGAAGATCACCGTCGATGAATCGACCCGCGCCATGACGTCGGTCCACGACAGCGGCAGGCCGGTGTTCCCGTCGAACATCGGCAGTGCGGTCGCTTCGAGATCGATGGGTACGCTCTTGCCGCTCGGCCGCGCCGGGGTGGCGCATCCGGCCAGGAAGAGCAGGGACGTACCGGCCAACGCACAGAGACGCTTGTTGGTGATCATGGGCCCAGGATCACGCGTGGAGGGGGTCAGGTCAATCCCCGGAGTGCCCCGTCCAGCGACTTCGAAGTGACGATCGGCCGGTTCCGCCGGCACTGGCGGCGACGATCTGCTCGAGGATCGCGGGCGTGAGCTCCATCGGATGACCCTGCCAGCGGACGATCCAGTCGGCGCTCATGATCATGATGTGGGGAATGCCGCGCACGCCGACGGCGCCCTTCATCCTCGCGGAAGGATCCAGGGCAACGTGATAGCGGAAGTCGGCGAGGGACAGGCCGCGCTGCTGCAGCCGGTTCATGCCCTGCTGGAACTTGTCCGGGGCCTCGTCGCTCACGCCGACGACGGTCACCTGGCCGCGGAACCGCTCCGCCAACTCGTTCATGTGGGGAATCGCAGCCACGCACGGACCGCACCAGGTGGCCCAAAAGTCGATGATGGTCACGGTGCCGCTGGCAGATTCTGCGGGAGCTCCGTTGACCCACTGCTGCACGAAGAACTCGGGCGCGCGGCGTCCACGGAAATCGGAGGCACTCCTGACCGGGTTCGAAAAGGATGGGAACGAGGCGCTCTCCGCTGGGGCTGCGACGGATCGCGCGACCGGTTCACTGTTTGGATCGAAGGGTTCGGCGAGCAGCTTCTGCACCGCTTGAACCAGCCCGCCCTGATTCAGGCCTGCATAGCGCACCGTTCCGTTCCGGTCGACCAGGACGTTCACCGGCCGCTTGTAGAAGCCGAGGGCATCGCAGAACGCCCCCTTCGAGTCGACGGCCACCGGCACCGGCGAGGGACGCCGTTCGAGGAATGTCTCTGCGTTCTCCTGCGCCTTGGGGCGTGTGCACGGTCAGTAGCACGAGATCCTCGCCCTCGAGCGCCTCGAGTGCCTTGTGCAGCCGCACCGGCCATGAGCGCCCGGCCGAGGTCGCGCTGGTCCAGGATTGCATGACCACCACCTTGCCCCGCAGCTGTTCCCAGCCCGGCGCCTCCACACCCACCCAGAGGAGATCTGCGGGGAAGGCGGGCGGGGCAAACCCGATCGCCGCCGTCAGGGGCTCGCGGTCATCCTGGTCCAGCCGCTCCAACCATCGCGGCTCGGTGGCGTCCGGCTCTCCGTCCTCGTGAGCCAGGGCGACGGTGCCGATCGCGACCGCGACCACGAACATGCAGAGCCGAACAGGGATGGGGTTGCTCACGGCATCTTCCTCCTGAGGCGCCAGTGGCGTCCGTGGCGCTCGTCCATCAAGCCTACCTCGTGCACCGATGCCGGAACAAGCCCGAATCCACTTCCAACCCCGCCGCCGTCATTCCTCCGGTCGCCGGACCACGATCAGTCGCTTCTCCAGGAGCAACTCGCCCTTGGATTCCAGCTGGAATCGGTACTCGCCTTCCCGTGGAAAGGTCAGATCCTTCATCTGCAGAACCAGCTCATGGATCAGCTGCGGATCGGGCGACGTGAGCTCTCCGACCAAGCGAGCCAGGACCTCGTCGTCTCCGCGCTCCCGATCGACCCGAACGAGCTTGACGACGAAGGGCGTGAGGCCAATACAGTCGGTGATCGCCACGAACAAGGTCAGTCGCTCGTGCCGGCAGGGGATCTTGCGGGTGGCGATCGTTGAGAAGGTGCCCAGCAGGAAGAACTTCCCGGTGGTCTGATCACGATGCACTGCATCGCACACGATCATGGCTTGGGCGAGGGGAACGGGCATTTTTTGAGGTCGCTGTCCGGGGGGCTCGTGAACCACCGGCAGTGTACAGACCGGGGGGTTCGGGTTTTCTTGTCGGTGCTCGCTGGCCATGCTACCCTACAGGATTCCGATTTCGAGCCGCGTGCCCGCGCCCGCGGCATTCGGAGCTCACACTGGAGGCTCGATCGCATGAGTCAGGACGTTCTGGATGTCATGATCGGTATTGGCGAATCCGCGGCGGACCCCGAGTCCGCCCGGAAGGAATTCGAAGCGGGCCAGGCCGCCCTTCGCGAGGGAGATCGGCTGGCCGCGATCGAGCGATTCCGAGCCGCTGCTCGTCTCGATGACAAGCCGGAATACGTCTTCCAGCTCGCCTACCACATCGACCTCCTGGGTGAGGCGGACGAAGCCCTCGCGCTGTACGAGATGATCTGCACGGTGGATGAGCCGCACATCAACGCCCTGTTGAATCTCGCTGTGCTCTACGAAGACCGAGGCGACATCAATCGGGCCGAGAAGTGCCTTCGTCAGGTGCTCGACACGCATCCGAATCATCAGCGTGCTCGCCTGTTCATGAAGGACGTGCAGGCGTCGCGAAACATGTACTACGACGAGGAGCAAGCCCGCGACCTCGCGAAGCGGAACGCTCTGCTCGATACGCCGGTGACGGACTTCGAGCTCTCGGTCCGTGCACGCAACTGCCTCAAGAAGATGCAGATCCGCACGCTGGGCGACCTGCTGAAGATCACCGAGGCGGAGCTCCTCAGCTACAAGAACTTCGGCGAGACGTCGCTGATCGAAATCAAGCAGATGCTCTCCCAGAAGGGGCTGCGCCTCGGTCAGGGCCTCGAAGGCCAGTTCAGCCGTGTTCGCAAGGAGATCTACGAAGAGCTTCGAGGCAAGGCGCCGGAGTCGGTCCTCAACAAGCCGATCAGCGTGCTGGATCTCTCGGTGCGGGCCCGCAAGGCGCTACAGCTGCTGAACATCCAGACGATCGGCGACCTCGCGATTCGGACCGAGGCCGAGCTGATGGGCGTGAAGAACTTCGGCGCCACGAGCCTGGTCGAGATCAGGGAGAAGCTCTCCGAGTACGGCCTGGATCTTCGCACCCTCGACTGAACGCTGACCGAGTTCGACCAGGCGCCGAGGCGGGTCTGTCCGCCGTCGGGGCGGATGGTGACGCTAGAGCAGCTTCCGTCCAAACGTAGCGTCCGGAGCTGGCTGCGGCTGCGCGTGGCCTTGTCGGGCTGCATCGGCGGCATAGCAAGCCGTCTGCTTCGCCCTCCTGCGCGCACACTTGCCTCGCCGACGCTCCAAACGCTACGTTTGGACGGAAACCGCTCTAAGATTCGCCATGCCATCGTGCCCGCAGCATGAACCGCGCAGGCGCACTCGAACGGATCATTGCTGACCCGCCGTTCGGTGCTGCGAGGCGCTGCTGCGCTCCTCGCCGCGCCGGCGGCGCTCGGCGGCTGCCGCAAGAGCAGAGAACCGGTCCCGGCTCGCGAAGGTGCGACGGACGAGATCGCGGCGGGGCCTCCAGCGTCAAGTGTGCGCGAGGAACCCGTGGTCCGGGTGCGCATTGCCTCCCTGAGGGAACGTGGGCAGTCGGTCTCCGTCGGCTCCGACGGGCAGTGGTTGCGGATCAGTGGCGCCGAGCAGGTGAACGCGGCGACGGTGGTCAATGGTCCGATCGTGGCCAAACGGGACGGAGGGGAATGGTCATTCACGACTGCTCGAGGACGGCAGCCCCGCTGGCACGGGCAGGAATCGCCCGTCTTCTCGTCCATCGATCCGCGCCGCTCGAGCGTGGCCCTCGATGGCCGAGACCATCCAGGTACGCTCCGCCTCGTGGCTCGCTCGGGGCTGAAGTCCAGCGCTTTCGAGGTCATCAACGACGTTCCGCTGGAGTCGTACCTGCCAGGCGTTCTCGCCGAAGAGCTGTTCGATCACTGGCATGAGCAAGCGTTCTGCGCGAGGCGATCGCGGCTCGCAGCTTTGCCTGCGCCGAACATCTTTATTTCGCGGGCCGCCGCCACTACGACCTGACCAACGCCAGCTCATCGCAGATGTACGGTGGCAGCCCCTCTCATGACCGGGCGATCGACGCCGTCGCCATGACGCGAGGCCGGGTGCTCGTCTACCAGGACAGGATCGTGCCTGCCTACTACTCCAGTTGCTGTGGTGGACTGCCGGCCACGGCAATCGACGCCATCGGCCCCAACGTCGTCAACGGCATCGAGCCGCTCCAGGGTCGCGCAGCGGATGACGCGTGTCGTGAGGCACCGGTCTTCTCCTGGCAGGTGGAGCGACGGACCGGCGAGCTGAGCGAACGGCTGTCAGCGTCCGGTCGCCGCAGCGGCCAGACGGAGCTCAGGCATCTGAAGCGGGTCAGTTCGATTCGGATCGCGCGGCGAAACCGCCACGGGCGGCCGGCGGCGTACACGATCTTGGATGACCGAGGACGGACGGTCGAACTGGTGCGGAGGCGTTCCGATCAGCGATCAACTACGGCGGCGGCAGTCTGCGGGCACCGCGGAAGCCAGTGATGTCGTCATTCATGGACAGCGCGTTCCACCAGGATCGAGTGCTCCTCCACGGTCACGGCTTCGGACACGGCGTGGGACTGTGCCAGTACGGGACGGAGGCTCGCGCGCGGGCCGGTGAAGAATTCGAACGGATCCTCGACTGGTACTATCCGGCCGCGACAATCGAGGTCAGGTATGGATAGCCCGCCGGAGGCCACTTGAGATGAAGCCGCTGACATGACTGAGAGCACTCCCCCCATCAGACCGGGCGTCGTCACCGCTCCTGCGCGGACGCCAGGTCTGGCCATCACGAGCGTCGTGCTCGGTTTTCTCGGACTCTGTACGGTCGGGCTCACCGCCATTGCGGGCCTGGTCACCGGCATCGTGTCCCTTCGAAGAATCAACCGCCAAGGGGGAAAGCGTTCGGGCCGGGGGGTCGCCATCGCCGGGATCTGGGTTTCGAGCGCAGCGCTCCTCGTGGGTCCCGTCGTGGCCGCCATGGTTGCCGCCCCGCTGTTCCTGGGCTACTCCGTGGCACGCTCGTCCGTGCAGACCGCACGGGCGTCGCAAGCACGGCGGCTGGTGGAGCAGGTCGGAGGTCTCGTCTTGGTGGCGGCGAAGAAGTCGGAGAGCCGGCTTCCTTCAGACGAAGACTGGGTGGCAGAGATTGGCGCGGGAAGCGGACAATCGGTCGATGCGCTCGTTCGCTGGCCGGGCAAGAGGGAATCCGGCCGCATCTTCGCCATGAACGTGCATCTCAAGAATCAGAGGATCGATCTGCTCGAAGAACCGGAGCGCACCGTGCTGCTGTTCGAAGTGCAGGATGGGAGCTCCTACTGGGGCGGCCCGGAACTCCTTCCCCCCGAGCCTCGGGATGAAGGGGGAGGGTATTTGATCCTCTTCGCCGATGGAAAGGCCGCGCAGGTGTCGGTCGAGGACATCGACACGGTGATCTGGGAACCGGGAAAGTGATGCCACCGCTTTGCTTCGCGGGGCAGGCCGAACTAAAGAAGCGCCCCCATCCCGGGGCTTTCCCGGGACGGGGGCGCGTTTGGGTTCAGCGCGCTGTCGACGCGATCAGCTCTTCTTGTACTTGACCGAGCAGCCGTACGGCTTGGTCTGGTCGGGCGAAACGGTCTCCCCAGCCTTGATCTGCTTCACTGTGTTCGTGACGTAGTTGGTCGGGCTCGACTTGCTTCCGTCAGCGTTGTCGTCGAACGCACCGTCATACCGAAGCACGAAATCCTCGTCGATCACGAACATGTGAGGCGTGGTCTTCGCGCCGTACAGGTGACCGACCGTTCCTTCCCGGTCGATGAGCGCGGGCGAGTCGATCTTGTGCTCCTTCAGGTACTTCGCACTTTCTTCGGGCTCCATCCAGTAGGTGCTGTTGATCGTGAGATGCACCACATCGGGGTCCATCGCTCTGATCTCCTTCAACATGGCCGCAACCTTGCCGCTGCTCGTGACGTGCCGGCACACCGGGCAACCGGGGTTGATCCACTGCAGGACGATGATCTTGCCCTTGAAGTCGGACAGGGAATGCTCCTCGCCGGTGGCATCCTTGAGCTTGAAATCCGGCGCCATCTCACCGACCTTGGCCTTCTGATCGTCGGCCTTCTTCTCCGCGGTGGTGGTGTCCGTCTCCTTCTGCTTGCTCGTGACCTTGGGCTGCATCGACTGGGCATGGGACGTCAGCGTGAGGGATGCCCCAAGAATCGTGCAGAGGCCGATCGCGGCCAGGGGGATGAATCGGATCGTCATGGTTTCCTTGCTCCTTCTGCGGGCCCCTGAGGAACCCTTTGAGAATGTCCATAGTACCGCCGCGCGGCGCGGACTGGGCAGTATGGGAGGGAAACCGTCTTCCGCCTGCGCTTTGTTCCAGGAATGGCCAGACCCGGCGAGAATGGGGTCCTCGAGGGATCCAGAGGCCAAAAAAGGGCGACCGGACGATGTGCTCGTCGGTCGCCGTCCCCCTCGTTCTCTCATGTGTCGTCAGACGGTCCGAGCCCGGGCGGTCCTGCCGGTGCTCAGAAACTCCCCGCCTCCGAACTCAGGCCCGAGACGGCCTGTCCGTCCGGCGGGAACATCGAGACGATGCTCGCGTGCACGCGGAAGGGCAGGTCGGTGGACAGCGGAATGACGACACGGGAGTCAGGATCGATGACGAACTTGCTGGGAAGTTCCTGACCCATCGTCCAGGACTCCTTCGCCGGCCAGAAGTACAGGTTCCGCTCCGGACAGAAGTAGACTTGTGACTGCGGATAGTAGTGGTAGATGTAGGTGTCTTTCGTGCTCGTCGAACTCGAGGGCGCCTTCGCGGAATCATCGAAGCTGGCCATCGAAGTCTTTTGATGGCTGCAGCCGGCGGCAAGAGCGGCAGTGGCGGTCAGGCCGATGAAGGCAAACCGCAGCGAGTGTGCATGTCCCATACTGGTTCTCCTGTTCAATACACCGGGCACACCGGCGGATCTCCGACTATCGACGAACAGGAGGCATGCGATCAGCGGCACTCGCCAGCGCGGACGAGAGGCCGTCGATCGATCGTTACAAACGGACCAATCGGAAATCGAGGGAGCTTCCTCGTCACGGGCGCGGTCCAGGCTCCTCGTCGCCCCCGCTGTCTCCGGATTGGAGTCGCTGCTGGGCTCGCCGGCGGGCCGCGAGGAGCTGACTGGTCGTCACCTGCGGGCTCTGCGACGGCTCCGGTGGTTCTGGTTCCGGAGGGGCCGACACCTTCTTCGGAGGTCCGGCTCCCCGCAGCGCGTCAAGCGCTGCCGCCACCTTCGCGGGATCTGGGCGCCGCTCCGGCGCGGGCGTCGGAGCCTCTCCCTCCATGGCAGCGTTTCGTCCTGTAGCCGCTGATCCATCGCGGAGTGCCGAACGGGCCGGAGTCTCGGGATCGAGTGTGCTGTCGCGGCTCAGTCGTTGCTCGACTCGATCGCCGGCCTGCCGCAGCGAGCCGAGCGTCGCTTCGACCCGTCGGCCCCTGACACTGGCCGGAGCCACGCGAGCCAGGCTTGCACGCAACGCGTTGCGCAACTGGTCCGCGCTCCAGGCGAGGCGTCGACTCGCGATGTCCAGGAGAAGCAACGCGAGCGCGGCCCACAGGATCAAGCGCCACGCCGGCAGGGACGAAACGCTCCGGGGCATACCGGTCCGGTCGAACAGGTCGATGGCCCGCGGGTCAGCGGGATTCAGTCGTCTTCCGCCGGTTGCTTCCGCGATCCGGTCGAGCACGGCGACGTTGGATCGATACCGCCGGAACTCCGGGCTCGATGTCTTGTTCGCTCCACCGATGACCGGCGCGAGCCGTTGGAGGCCCCTTCTCGGACTCAGAGCCACGATGTAGTTCCCGCTGACCTCTGCCGGCACGGCGCCCTCGTATCGCCCCGGCGCGGTCTGCCGCAGCCGAATCGGCAGCCCCCGACCATCGGGCCCATAGACCGTGCCATCGACCTGCAGGTAGTTCAGAAACCCATCATCGGTGCCCGACGCCTCGAGCGTTACGTCCAGAGCGTCGTCCTCGATCACCGAGCGAAGCTCGGTTTGCAGATCGGCGGTCGGTCTGGACATCGTGCGGACGAGCTGCGTCCAGAAGGGTCGCGCTCGCGGCCAGTCGAGCCAGCTCGCCGACCACGGCCCCAGCGCATCGGAAGTGAAGGCTGCAGATCGACCGAGGCCGGCCTGCCAGTGAACGAGCAGAGGCTCTCCCTCGGGATGGACCGCTTCGATGATCACCGACGGGTCATCGCGCGGCGCGGTGATGACGAGTCCTCCCAGCGGGGGAGCCTCGTCCATGCCGAGCGTGAGCGTTGAGCCAGTGGGTCGGACGACCGGCTTGAACAGCCCTTCCTTGAGCAGAGGCTCATTGACGACCTGGACCGAGTCGACAAGGACGCGGGGCAGCGTGCGCGGATTGCGAACCGGATAGAAACGCCCGCCGCCGATCTCGGCGAGGCGGCGCAGCGTCTCTTCGTCGGCTTCGTCGCCGACAGCGATGGTCGTCAGTTGAATGTTGTCCCGGGCCATCGAGGCCACGAGTTGCTCCAGCCCTTCGGTTGGCGACTCGCCGTCAGTCAGGCACACGACCTTCTTCTGCTGCACGTCGACATTCGCGAGCATCCGGTACGCCTTCGCGAGGGCGGGCTTCAGGTCGGTCCCGCCTTCTGCCACGATGCCCCGCACGCGGTTGGCAATCGCTCCCGCCTCGTCGACCCGCTGCAATGGAACCCACTCGCGGGCGAAGGCATCGAAAGTGACGACCCCGATCAGGGCGTCCGAGCGGAGCGATTCGATGGCCAGTGCCGCGGCTTCGTTGGCCACTTGCTGTTGCGTGGCGCGAGCGCCGGCGACGCGACGCTTCATGGAACCGGACTTGTCGAGGACGAGCACCAGCGCCGTCGTGGGTAGTCGTAGCTGTCGGGGCGGATCCAGCTCGACCGGAAGGACCGCCTCGACCTGCGTCCCGTTCCATCCGCCGGCCCCGAAGCTGCGGCGCCCGCCAATCATGATCAGGCCAACGCCCAGATCGTGCACGGCACGACTCAGCAGCTCCTGCTGCGGCACGCTGAACAGAGAGGCGGTGACGTTGTCCAACACAATGAGGTCGTATTGCTGCAGACTCAGCAGATCGTCAGTCACTTGTTCCGGCTGAAGCACGACGACGGGAATGTCCGCATCGCTGAGGAGCTGGGCAAGCGGGCTCGTGGAATCACCTCCCGCATCGTTGACGATGAGCACCTTTCCGCGGCTGGGCGTCACGGTGAAGGCAGCGCCCTGGTTGTTCTCCGGGAGCAAATCCGCCTGGGGATCGTCGGCTTCGAAGATGACCTCGAACCGATTGACGGGTTGATCGACCAGGACGACCTGGGCCAGATGGACGGACGGACCGGCCGGCACTTGGACGCGACGGCTTGTACCGGGCTCGGCGCCGTTCAGGTCGACCGGAAGCTCTTCCTGCAGCAGTGTCAGACGTCCGGGTGTTGCGGTCGTTGCCTCCAGGAGCATGCGGATCGTCACTGTCTGTCCGCTGCGTGCCGCGGGAGGCGCTTCGACTCGCACGATCTGGACGTCGCGCTTCACTTCGTACTCGAGCGGAACGACGTCGATCGGAATGTGATCGGATCCCCGCCGGCCCTGTCGTGCGATCTCCAGCGCATCGCCGATGGTCTGGTTGCCGTCGCTCACCAGCACGAGGCGCTTGGCGGTATCACCGGGGAGCATGGCCAGGCCCAGCGAGATGGCCTGGGCCATGTTCGTACCCTCGAGCATGCGCACATCGAGGTCCTGGTCCAGGTAGCGTCCGGCCGAGGGCACCGAGATGGCCGCCGCCTGTCCGTCGAACACGATGAGCCCGAACCGATCGTCGGGAGCTCTGGTCTCGGTTGCGGCGCGGAACCAGTCGCGAAGCGCGCCGATGGTGGACGGATTCGCCAACTCCTCCATCTCCGGAAGAGTGACGAAGCGCCGCACCGAATCGCTGACGTCGAGGAGACCGATCACGGTGAGGTGATCGTGTTCGCGCACCGCGTGTGGCTCGGCCAACATCAGCGCGACCAGGAGAAGGAGCCCCGCGCGCATGGCAAGGGAGACGGTGCGCCGAAGCGGATCCATGGTGCGAAGGAGGAACCATCCCAGCAGAACCAGTGGTACGGCCACCAGAGCCAGCAGCAACATGAGCGGCTTCTCGAACTGGATCGCCGCGAGCATCACGTGCGAGACTCCCGAGCTGCGAAGGTCGAACGATGGCAACAGATCGCTCGCGGCGCGGCCATCGGACTGCGTCTGGAGCGATGCTGTTCAGCAGCGCGAGAAGGTGGTGCGCCGCTCCAACTGCGTGCGGTCACGGCTCCGCCACCTCCGTGCTCGGCGTTGCCGTCTCCGCATTCTCCGGAAGTCTCCGGAAGTAGCGTCGGATCAGGCGGTGGTAGCGACCGGGCACCACCGCGTCGTTGACCGCTCGCTCCGCGACCCGCTGCGCCTGGCGAACGGTCGTCGATCGAGTCTCCGCATCGCGCGGGAGTCCGGCGGGCTCGCCGTCGCCGAACCAGCGTGCGATTGGTCGATCGCCAATGTCTTCTTCGGTCACGTTCACGTCTTCAACGGTCGGGACGTCGAGGGGGGCAGTCGGCGTCGAGGACGTCTCGCCTGCGTCAGCGCCCGGTTCTGCGTACGGACCCGCGCCAAGCTCCCGGGGCCCCAGTCTGGAATCGTCTCGCAAACGATTGGCGGCGTCTCGAATCCGCTCCGCTGCCTGCCGCTGCTGCTCGGAATCGCTGCGACGCCGGTCGAGTTCCCGGAGCGCTTCCTCCGGTCCCGAGGATCGACCGGGAACCGAGCGTGGCGCGGGGTCGGTCGGGCTCTTGCCCTGAGGCGCCGGCGCAGCCCCGGGTGGAGAATCGGAGGGTGGCGCACTCGGAGACTCCTCGGGAGGGACGGACTTCTCCTTGCGGTCATCAGCGCTTGGAACGTGCGTTGATCCGTCCTTCGTTGGGGGCCGACTCGGCGCGGGAACGTCGGTGGGTACCGGGCCGCGCTGCTCATCGGCAGCCTTCGGTACTTGCTCACCGTGTTGCTCGGTCGATGCCGGTGCGACCGATTGTCCCTGTGGAACAGCAGGCTCTCCCGACCGCGAACGACTCTCGCCGGACTCGTTTGATGGCGTCGGGCTCGCGCGCTCCGGCTGTGGCTCGGACTGTGGCCACTCGCCGTCGCCCTGTCTCGTGGCGGGCGCTCGGTCGCTTTCCGTCGGTCTCGCTGGGGGCGGCTCATCCTGGCTCTGCTCTTGCTCCTGCTTCTCCTGTTGCCGTTGTGGTTGCTGTTGCTGTTCTGGTTCCTGCTGCTGCAGAGACTCCGCCGCCCGCTCCAGCGCATCCGCCACGTCACGGGCGTCCTGATTGGTCTGTTCGTCGATCTCGCGGTCCCGCGTCAAGGACTCGAGGTCGCGGGCCAACTCCCGAGCCACGTCCGGGTCGGTTCCCTGTTCGCGGATGGCACGCTCCAGGGCTTCACGGGTCTTGCCGTCGCCCAGCTGCTCTTCAAGGCGCTTCTGATCGATGCCCTGATCTTCAAGCGCCTGCTCGAGCTGCGCAGCGCGTTCCTGAAGTTGCTTCGCATCGTCACCGTCGAGCGAATCGAACGCGTCGCTCAGTTGCCGAAGGTGCTCCGCAACCTCCTTCCGTTGAGCGAGGGGAAGCTCGTCGGCTTCTTTCAGGACCCGCTCCATCAGCTCCGCGGCGTTTCCGAAGTCACCGCGGGCCAACGCTTCGGCAAACTCATTCATGGACATCGGCGCGTCCGGTTGTTCCGCTCTGCGGAACCGTCGCACCAGCTCATCGGCGGCCTCCAGATCCCGCATGGACTGCTCGGCCAGGTCGTCGGCGAGCTCTCTCAATCGCGCTGCCGATTCGACGCGAGCCGCCTCCAGCTCCTCTGCAGAGGCGGACGGTGACTCGATCTGCTCTGCGAGGCGATCCAGCGCCTCGAGTTGCTCCTGTGCGGCGGCGCCGAGCTCACCGGCCGGAGGAAGATCAGCCACCGCCTCTTCAATCGCCCGTGCGACATCCTCCCTCTGCTGGATCGTCGGCTCGGCAGGCGGGGGCTCCTCGGCCGTGATCAGCCTGCTCGTGCGACTATCCAAGTCGGGGACAAGGGTCTGAGCAAGCGCCACCGCGACGGCGAGGGCGATGACTCCAAACCAGATCGAGGAGATCACGAGCGGTTCGACGGACCGAACGTCAATGCGCTGTGCGTGCGCCTCCGCATCCTGCTGGACCAGCGAGGCGAAGGTCTCGTCGCGCTGCGACCCGACCTGGCGTCGCTCGATCAGCGTCCACGCCGTCCCCAGCCGGTCGCGCAGGTGCAACAGAGTATCCAGCTCAACCGCGGATCGCAGCCTTGGGGGGACCGACCAGAGCGCAGCGAGCGCCGCCGGCAGCTGCCCCAAGGGCCACCACGACTGCGAAGGTCGCCCGCGGCACGTCAAGAGCGAACAGCCGATCGGCCAGCAGCAGGACCAGGCTGAGCAGCAGAGCCGCGGCCAACCCCCGTCCGACCGACCGGATGATCCCGTTGGCCATCCGGCGGCGCCGGAAACGATCGATGGTCTTCTGCACGGTCGACATGGCATTCGTCGGTCGGGTAGGCGGACTGGCGAACGTTTGAAAGAATGCTCCTAAGTCCGGCGCGAGGGCGGCGTCTGATGGTATGGACGCCGCGGATGGGCCGTGGCGCCGAACCCGTCTTTTCTCGAGCGGAACCGCCCTGAAGCCACCGCGTCGGACCAGGCGGGACAATCGATCTGCTTCGGTTCATTGCCGGGAGTCTTCCGGACCCCCGGGACCCCGGAGCTTGACGCGTCACTTCTGCTGGAGTCTTGAGCATGCGAGCCTTCCTGATGATCCTGCTGACGGTTGCGATGTCCCACACGGTCCTTGCCTCGGGCCTCCTGGCTCCGACCGACGAGAGCCTTCCCCCCTTGCGGGTGACCGACCATGTCGTTGACGTCGCCATTCACGACGAGATCGCGCTGACGACGGTCACGCAGACCTTCCACAACGACACAGACCGCCGGCTGGAAGCGACCTATGTCTTCCCGCTGCCGGAGGAAGCTGATCTGACCGACTTCCAAATGACCTTCAATGGCAAGATGGTGCAGGGTCGGGTGCTGCCGGCGAAGGAGGCCCGCGCGATCTACGAGTCCATCGTGCGACAGGCCAAGGATCCGGGGCTGATCGAATTCATCGGCCGACGCCTCCTTCAGATGCGGGTGTTCCCGATCGAGCCGAAATCAGACACGACGATCGAGATTCGCTACCAGCAGGTATGTCGCCCGGTGAGCGGAATGCGCGCCTACGAGTTTCCGCTTCGAACAGGCCGATCGAACGGACGCGCCTACGGGACGCTGCGATTTGCGATCGAGTTGAACAGCAAAGCGGCGCTGAAGAGCATCTGGTCCCCCACGCACTCCGTGGAGATCGTGCGGGAGAACGATCACAAGGCGGAGATTGCCTACGAATCGGCCGGGGGCAGTCTGGAGGACGATTTCCTCTTGCTCTACGACACCGACAGCAGCGACCTGGGAATCTCGGTGATCGGATACAAGCCGAAGTCGGACGAGGCGGGACACTTCGTGCTCATTCTGACGCCCAAGCAGTTGTGGCCGGAGCAGTCTGACCAGCCTCAGGATGTCGTGTTCGTGCTGGATACGAGCGGCTCGATGAGCGGCGAGAAGCTGGAGCAGGCGAAGTCGGCGCTGCGGTATTGCATCGATCAACTCGATGAGAATGATCGCTTCAGCGTGGTTCGCTTCTCGACCGGGTATGACGATCTCTTCGAGTCGCTTCAACCGGCCGGTGCGGAGAACCGCAAGAAGGCCGCGGAGTGGATCGGCCGCTTCGATGCGTCGGGCGGGACCAACATCGCCGATACGCTCCCCCATGTCATGACGCTGCGCCCTGCCAACACTGGCAAGGATGTCGACGAGACGCGTCCCTTCGTCGTCGTCTTCCTGACCGATGGTCAGGGGAATCGCGAACCGGGGGAGATCATGGCCGTCCTGGCTTCAGCGGCCACCGAGCTGGGTGGAGCAG
Source organism: uncultured Planctomycetota bacterium (assembly GCA_963697235.1). Lineage (GTDB taxonomy): Bacteria > Planctomycetota > Phycisphaerae > Phycisphaerales > SM1A02 > CAVONJ01. The sequence continues at coordinate 110,681 of CAVONJ010000005.1, read as the reverse complement.
TGAGGATCTTCCCGTTCGGTGTGGGTCATGACGTGAACACGATTCTGCTGGATCGGCTGGCCAACACCTATCAGGGTCGGCCGACGTACGTCCAGCCCGGCGAGAATCTCGAGCTCGTTCTCGGCGACTTCTTCTCGATCGTCAGCCGACCGGTCCTCACCGACCTGCAGCTCACCCTTCCGGACATCGGCGCCCACGATAGGTTCCCGGCCACACTCGGCGATCTGTACCACGGTCAGCAGCTCATCGTTGCGGGGTCATTCGACACGCCGGTGACGGGTATGGTCAAGCTCACCGGCGTGCGCACCGGGAAACGCGTGGACTTCGTCTGGCCGAGCGTCGCGTTCGCGCATACTCAATCGGCGACCTATGTTCCCTCGCTCTGGGCGGCGGAAGATCGCATACCTCATCGATCAGATTCGTGAGCACGGCGAGAATGATGAGATGATCTCCGAAGTGCTGGCCCTCTCGCAGCGCTATGGCATCCAGACCCCGTATAGCAGCTGGCTCGTCGATCCGGAGTCCAGTGACCGGATCATCGCTCTGGGGTTCGGCGCAGCGGGACAGGGTGGTGGCGGTGACTTGCTCACGCAGCGAATCGAGGTGCAGCGGGACATGCTGGGGCGGATTCCAGGCGGCAGCGTGGCGGCCGAAGCGCTGCCTGCACCCGCTCTCTCCGTTCCGGAGTCAGGCGCGGTGCTCAAGGCGTCCGGCAAGGACGCGAATCGGGTCGCTCGACTCAACGCCGCGCTGCGTGATCAGGTGAGCGGCGACTCAGCTCGCCTAGACTCTCGCCGCCTTCTGCGTCAGAAGATCGGGGATCGCTGGTACAGCCGGATCGGAGGCTGTCTCGTGGACGCCGAAGTGGACAAGGAAACCGAGATCACCGTCGTGCGGTTCGGTTCCGACGCCTACTTCGAGCTCGTGAGTGCCCGTTCGGATCTGCGTTCCGCGTTGGCCCGCGACCGTCATGTGGTGGTCATGCTCGGCTCGAGCCAGGCAGTGCTGACGGCGGATGACGAAGGCGTGGAGTCCTTCACGGACCAGCAGCGGCACGACCTGGGTCTGGTCCGAGAGTAGGCCCTCGTCACCTCAGCGTCCCTCGATCCGCTCCACCGCGCGAATCAGGGGCGCCGAGCGGCCCGTATGATTGCCCGATGACTGGTCCCCTCTCACGCTCTCGCCTCGAACTGCATTGGAAGGTCGTCCGGCCAGCCCTGCTCCTGCTCCTGCTGCTGACCTCGTGGTCGGCAGCTCGAGCGACGGAGCCGGCCCGGACCGCTCCGCCCTGGTGGCAACGGGCCGAAGAGCGGAAGGTCGGCTCCTACTGGATCAAGACCGATGTGCCTCCAGCCCTGGCGAACGACCTTGCGCGCCATCTCAATCTCATGTACGAAGCGTACTCGCGCCGGCTTGCCTCCCTACCCCAGCGGGCACCGGAGCAGCTCAACGTGCTCATTTTCTCCGGCCGACAGGACTACCTGGATGTTCTGCGGACCCGATACGGATTGATGGCCAACGGAACAGGCGGCATGTTCTTCGTCAATCCTCGCGGCGCTGCCCTGGCGTTCTGGACAGAGGGGCTCTCGAGGCAGCGAATGCAGCATGTGCTCCAGCACGAGGGGTTCCACCAGTTTGCGTACAGCCGGTTCGGTGATGATCTGCCGGTCTGGCTCAATGAAGGGCTCGCTGAATTCTTTGGCGAAGCGGTGCTGGTCGACGGAACGCTGCTCATCGGACAAGCGAAGCCACGCATCCTCGACACAGTGAAGGAGGCGGTGGAGCTGGGCAAGTACATTCCGTTCGAGACGATGCTGCCGATGACCTCCGAGGATTGGACGACACAGATTCAGAACGGTTCGGCGTCGCTGCAGTACTGCCAAGCGTGGTCGATGGTCCAGTTCCTCGTGTACGGCGACGGCGGTCGCTACATGGGGCCGTTCGAAAGGTACCTGCACCTGCTCAATGAGGCGGTCCCCTCAAAGGACGCGTTCGCGCAAGCCTTCGGACCGGGCGTGCAGGCGTTCGAAGAGCGGTGGAAGGCCTACGCGCGGGAGGTCAGCCCAAGCGCCATGGCCACCGCCATGGAGCGCCTGGAATTTCTCGCCGAAGGAGCGCTGGCCGTCAATCAGCTCGGCATCTCGCCACGAAGCCTGGACGAGCTCAGGGAACAGCTGGTTTCGATCGGGTTCTCGTATGATCTGGGACGACACGGTCTCGATGTGACGCTCCGCGCCGACGACTCGGCGCTCTACGAGATTCCCCTCGATGACCACTGTTCCGATCAGCCTCGCTTCGTCGCCGAGCCGCTCAATCATGGGCTGCTGTCGAGACGTGAACAGCGGATCGAGGAGCGCCACCCGAGCCCGCCGATCATCAAGACCGTCAATCTTCAGCCCCGCAATCTCGCCGTCCGGTGGGATCGACGAGAGGACGGTACCTTCCGGTACGAGATCGAAGTCAGAAAGGGCGGAAAGGGCTAAACCAAAAGCCCACGGTTTCCCGTGGGCTTTGGTGTCGGCTCAAGGTTGAGGTCTGACTTCACTCGATGATGATCGGGTCGACCATCGCGATCGACTTCGATGTGGAGGCGGGAGCTGCCTCGGGGAGGCTCTCGGAGTCGAGTTCATCGAGCAGCTGCTTGAACGTCTCGTCGTCCTTCTCGTTCTGAAGCTCGTAGCTGGCTCGGCTCTCATAGTCGTTGCGAATGCCGTTCTTCGACAGCGTCTCGAGCTGGGCGGTCTGCAACTTCGTCAGCTCCGTCAGTCTGGCCTGCAGCTGTCGCACGTTTCCCACGGTCGCGTAGCGGTCGTAGCTCTCGAGGGTCTGCTGCTGCTCCTTGACCAGTTCGATCAGCCGTTCGTTCCGCTCGATGGCGTGAATCTGCCGATCGAGTGTGTAGAGCTGAGTCTGGTAGGTGCTGTAGTCTTCATCGAGCTTCTGCAGGATGCCGGTCAGCCGGGCCTGCTGTTCCTGCAGCAGCTTCAATTGCTGCTGCGAGAAGGCGACCCGATCACGGTAGTTCGTTCGAATGCTGCCGATTCGAAGTGCCTCATCCCGTGCCTCGTCCACGTCGAAACGAACACCGTCGAAGCGGATGAACACCGGCCTCGTCGTCGATTCGACCTCGGCCTCGGCCAAGGCGATCTTGCCCTTGAGGGCGGTGAGGTCCTCGGTGGTCATGGCCACCACGAGGTTGTCCCGCTCGAGTTCCTGTCCGATCTCACCGATCTGCGACTCGACCTCCGAGAGCTCACCCCGCACTTCGGCCATCCGGTTTGGGTACTGACTAGCCAGCTGCTCGAGCTGTCTCCGAATGGCCACGGGATCGTCGACACACTGGTCGATGACACCCTGGGCCTTCGTGCGGATCTGAGCCAGTCCGGCACCAACTCGCTCCGGTCCAACCAAGAGGGTCACGCCGGCAAGTCCCAGCCCGCCGATGAGACCCCATCTCATGATGCCACGTGTGATGCAACTCATTGAATCTTCCTTTCCTGACTGGGCTGGCGAGAGACTCGCAGTCATCGTGTCACCGCGGTTACTCGGGGCGGGGCCCGCCCGATTTCACGCTCCCGTGCTTGCCCGGCAGAATCGGGGAGTCGCCGCTCCTCGCTGTCCGCAAATGGCGGATTTCGGACGCTTCTGGCATCAGGTGCCTCGTACACTGAATTAGCTCAGAAGAGGTAAAGAGGAGGATTCCGGGGAGCGGCCGGGGCGTCCCGGACGACATGGCCGGGGGGGAGTGTGACAAGGGGGTCAGGTTGTGAAAAAAACTCCAGCGAGAGCCCAAAGAGGCGTCGTGGTGATGAACACGCTGACAACCACGTTCGTCCGCCGGCTTCGCGACCGCGATGAGAGCGCCTGGTTCGAGTTGTGGGAAGTGTTCGGTCCTGTGATTCGAGCCCAGCTGACCAAGTGGGGCCGGGGCCGGATCGGTTTCGAGACGGTTCGCGATCTCACGCAGGAGACGCTCGCCGCATTGTCCGGTTCGATCGAACGATACGACCCCAATCGGGGAGCGAGGTTCAGCACCTGGTTGCTCTCGATCGCCAAGCACGCGCTCGGTGACGAGATCGACCGGAGGACGGCGCTGAAGCGGGGCGGCGGTCGTCGTCCGGCTGAATTCGACGAGCGCTTCATGAGCCAGTCGACCGTCGCCGAGGCGGACGAGTTCTATCAGCAGCACGTCTTCAACGCCAAGGTGTACGCCGCGATTCGCAAGGCGGAAGCCGAAGTCGACTTCCTTCAGTTTCAGGTGTACCGGATGCGCGTGCTCGACGGAACGTCGGGAAAGGACGTCGCAGGGCAGCTGGGTGTGAGCGAACCCACGGTGAGTCGCTACCTCCACAAGGTCCGGGACCTGCTCCGCCAGCGGATGGCAGAGACCGTGGCGATGTACAGTTTCACGGCCGAAGAAGAGGCGGAGGCCGATCAGGCGGGTCTGGGAGGCGACGATGACATGTTCGATGAAGCCATCTGCGAGATCTACCACCAGCAGTCGAAGCTGATCCTCGAAGACGAGGCAGCAGCCTCGAGATCCTTTTGATACTTCCCGCGGGTCTCATCGACTGGTAGGTGAGCGAGCAGGGGGAGGCCAGCCATGACCGGAGTCGGATTCCTTGGAGCATTGCTCGTACTGGGTGTCGCCATCGTCGTGGCGGGCTTGACCGTCGCTTACGTGCTGGTGCCTGTGTTCAAGGGCATCGGATGGGCGATCGCGAATTTCTTCAGGGCAGTTGGTTGGCTGATCGCGCACGTATTCGAATTCGTCGGTGGCGTGATCAGCGATACGCTTCGCCTGATCGGGGCGCTGCTGGTGGGAGTGCTGCTGATGCCGTTCGCCCCCCTGAACGTCATATTGGGGCGATGGTCAGCGGCGGGACACTTCGCTGAATCAGTCCGCCGGGAGCTCTCGGTGGCCGGTGCGTGCCTGTACCGTCTGCTCATCCGTCGGCCGCTGAAGCTGCTGTGGCTCCACGGCATGCTCGAGGGGGTCGAGCAGCGGCTTCCCCAGGCCATGGCAGCAGCGCCGACCTCGGATCATCCCAGTCGCCGAACGGGACAGTTCGACGGCTACCGCATCGTCGGTTCGCTGCGGGGAGGCGGTTCGGGAGCGAAGCTCTACGTTGCCGAGCCGGATTCGCAGAAGCGGGCGCGGATCCCTGGTCTCAGCGATCGCGTCGTCATCAAGTCGTTCACGATCTCGGAGGGCTCGAGTCTCCCTCAGATCGTTCGGGAGTCGCGAGCCTTGGAGTGCGCCAAGCAGCTGGGTCTGGTCTTCGAACACGGTATGGACGACCACCGCTTCTTCTACGTCATGCCGTACCACGCGGGCGATCACCTCGGCGTGATCACGCGTCAGCTCCACGGCGAAAGCAGCGGCCGAGGACTGGAAGAGGCCGGCCTGCGGACGGTTGGCGCCTATACCTGCGATCTGCTCGAGACACTCTCGCTGTATCACCGGGGGGACTCTGGCACAAGGACGTCAAGCCCGAGAACGTGATCGTTCACGACGGTTCCGCGCGCCTCGTCGACCTGGGTCTGGTCACGCCGCTGCGATCGGCGATGACGCTGACCACGCACGGCACGGAGTACTTCCGCGATCCGGAGATGGTCCGACAGGCACTGCGAGGCGTGAAGGTTCACCAGGTGGACGGTACGAAGTTCGACATCTACGCCGCCGGCGCCGTTCTGTACTTCATGCTCGAGAACACGTTCCCCGCCCACGGAGGGCTGAGCAACTTCGCGAAGAAGAGCCCCGAGGCGCTGCGCTGGATCGTCCGGCGCTCGATGGCCGACTACAACCAGCGGTACGATTCCGTCGATGCCATGCTTGCTGACCTTCGAACCGCGACTGCGGCGCCGGACCTCTATGCAGTGCGTCCGGTTGATCTGCCCTCGGTAAGCGGCGACGCCTCGTCCGCCGTCCATGAAACCCCAGAACGTGTCGTCGCTGCAGCGAGAACACCCGTTCCCCTGAGCCCAGTGCTCGAGACCGCGCGCGGCAGCGCCGGTGGCCGCACCGTCGGCGATTCGCGTCACGAACTGGTGGACCGGGGCCTACGCTGTCGGACCGACACAGGCAGCTCCTGCGGAAGAGCTGGATCGCGAGTCCGCGTTCCGTCGAGAAGCGCAGGATTTTCGCGCTCAGGCCCGCGAGATCAACCGCCAGGTGCGAGCGGGCTCGCTCAGCGCGCGAAAGGCGGCTCGGGAGCAGATCAAGTCCGCCCGCAGTCGTGCCCGGGATCTCCAGCGACGGGTTCGCCACCGACGTCACGAGGCGCTCGCGGAGCGGCAGCCCACGCCGATGCTCGCGGCGGCGGTGCTCGCCTTCCTCGGCGTGGCCGGACTGGCAGCCTTCGGTTTCTACCAGGCCAGTCGCTCTCCGTACTCGGTGGCGGTCCTGGACACGGTCAAGCAGACCGTCGCAGGGCCCATCGGCGAGGACGAGGAAGCCTCTCAGCGACCGGTCATGCTTGTCGTCGAAGGTGACGATCCGCATCGGCTCTCGGCCCGAACCTCCATCAAGAAGATCATGCAGGAACGCGAGGAGCAAGGCTATCACGTCCTCATTCCCGAGAGCGGCGCGACCAACGAGCAGCTTGTCTCACTGCTTCGCAATTGGAGCGAGGATACGGACGGTCCCGCCGACGCGAGGTTGGAGGATCTGCTGGAAGAGCGGAATCTCTACGGGCTCGTGTGGGTGACGGTCCACCCCAGCCAGGACGGACCGCAAGTGCGCGACACGCTGATCTACTCCACTCGGTCGGGGGCGAATGTTCGCCGTCATGCGGAGGACCTCAACCAGGTGCGCGTCGAGGCCTCGTCGAGCCCTCTCCTGCTCGTCAACGATCACCCCGCCCGCGGTGATGCGGAGATCGAGGCTCGGATCCAGCGAGCCCTGGCCGAGTACGGACGACCGGTGATCGCCGACCTCGAGGCGGAGGCAGCGGTGCGGGGCATCCTTCCTCCGGGGCCGATCGACGAGAATCGGCCGGTTTCCGCGCGGCTGAACCACTTGCTGCAAAGGTTGGGCTATTCCGGGGTGGTGCGGATCGACGGAAGCGACGAGACCGCGATCGTGCTGAGCCGCGTGGACGCGAAGCCGATAGAGACGCAGGTCGAGCTGGACGTACCGGACGTGCCGGCGGTCCCTCCTGTGCCCCGAGTGCCGGCGAGTGCCATCGGGGTCTCGGTCAAGTAGGCGAGCTGGAACGACGAGCCCGCGATCGCGCACCGCGGATCACGGTGCCGCCGTGACCACCCGGCGTCGATCCGAGACTCGATCAGGCACGATGTTGCGTCCGTAGGGGACGGGTCCCAGCTGATACCGATCAAGCGTGAGCAGGCGTTCTTCGTGCGGCTCTTCGCTCGAGTCGGGCGGAAATCGGGTGATCACCACCCCTTCCAGATCGAAGCTGAACGTGTCATCATCGGGATTGATCGTGACCTTCGCGGATCGGGCGGCAATCTGCCTGTCCTCACAGCTGATGCGCAGATTGAGCAGTCGACCGGAGACGGGATCGAGGGAGCGGGCGATCACCCACCAGGGGCCCACCGGTCCGCCGTCGTCCCGGGCGGGATGATTGCTGCGGTACAGGACAAGCTGCCTCAGGTCTTCGGTGACCGTGGAGACGGTGATCGGCCGGTGTGCGGTCCAGAGAGCAAACGCGATCGCGGCGCCGCACAGCGTGACGGCGACAACGGGCAGGGCCATCCTCGACAGCGATCGCGGGGGCCGCATGCCGGTGGAGAGAGGGATCGAGGCAGTCATCCTTCGACGCTATCGGACAGGCCGCACCTCGGGTTGAGCGCCGGGCGATTGCGAAGTGGGTGGGTGTGCCGACGGACCGGTTGCTGGCGGTATGATCCGACCATGAGCATGCATCCTGGTCGCAGGCTGCGAAAGTCGATGGAGCAAGGCACGGTGATCGCACCCGGGGCGTTCAACGCCCTCGTGGCCCGCGCCGTGGCCCGCGCCGGCTTCGACGCCTGCTACATCTCCGGCGGGGCGACCGCCAACGTCGCGGGCTATCCGGACATCGGCTTGATCACCTTGACCGAGATGACGAGGACGATTCGAGAGATCGTCGATGCCAGCGGCTTGCCCGTCATTGCGGACGCGGACACCGGCTACGGAGAGGTCGAGTGCGTGGTTCGAACGGTCATCGAGTATGAACGGGCTGGTGCAGCCGGATTGCACATCGAGGACCAGGTCTTCCCGAAGCGGTGCGGCCATCTGCAGGGGAAGACGTTGATCGAGACGGACGAGATGGTCGACAAGGTGAGGGCGGCCGTGGAGCACCGGCTCAGCCCGGACTTCGTGATCATTGCCCGCACGGACGCTCGATCGGTCCATGGCCTCGACGAGACGATCGCACGGGCCAATCTGTACCGTCACGCCGGCGCGGACGTGATCTTCCCCGAGGGCCTGGAGAGCGAAGAGGAGTTCGCGAGCGTTGCGGAGGGCTCGCCGGGACTGCTGCTGGCGAACATGACCGAGTTCGGCCGGACACCGCAGATTTCGGCCTCCCGCTTCGCGGAGCTCGGGTATCAGCTCGTGATCTTCCCGCTGAGCTTGATGCGGCTGGCCATGGGCCACGTGCATCGAGGTCTGCAGCAGCTGCGGGAGGAAGGATCGCTGGCCGGTCTGCTGGAAGAAATGCAGACCCGCGTGGAGCTGTATGACCTGCTGGACTACGTGCCGGGCGAACAGTGGAACTTCGGAAGTGTCCCGAAGGGACGAGGGGGCTGAGGCCGCACCGCGTTTTCTCGATCAGTCCAGCAAGGGCGTTTCCGACACCTCTTCTTCAGGCCCGCGGTAACGCCCCACACCTGCCGGCAGCCCCGAAGGCCACCGAGCGGATGACCGGCTCTCCCCGTCTTTCGGGAGTCAGCGTGCTCTTGTATCGCCGGCTCCAGAGGGGGTGGAGGGCGTCAATGAGAAACGGAAGTCGCAGTGCGATGCACCCTCCATGATGGTCTGGGTGCGTGAGAGCGCCAGATTCCGGTTGAACCCATCGGCAAAGCAGAAGTCGCGGTTGCAGCTCAGGATCGGACCTAGCTCGGGAATGCCCAGCCGGTGGTACATCTCGGCGTACTTGCAGCGGGTGACGTCAAAGTCGAAATGCCGATCGTCCTGGCGGAGCAGCTCGATCTCGAGCGATCCGTCCTGTCGCCACATCTCGAGCACGCGGGCAAGATCGGCGAGCTCGTTCGAGCCCAGTTGCGCGGCGAGCCGACCGCCGCTCTCGCGGGCCAGTCGCTTGATCGTTTCCGAGAGTACCTCGAGCACCTCCTGACGACCAAACCGATCGCCGAGTTCTCGGATGATCGGCGCGATGACCTGCGCCTCCACCTCTCGCCGTTGAAGCAGGGGCAGCTGAACCATGATCGGGTACTCTACCGTCAACGGTGCCGCGGGGACCGTCGATTCTGGGCTAGAATGGCTTTCTTCGGCGCCGGTTGGCCTCCAGGGCCGCTGGCTCGCTTTCATCTGTCTTTGTTTGAAGGACCGCTCGACATGGCTGCGACCACCACCGAGATGAAACCCGCCGACACCCGAGGGCTGGCCGGACAGAGCGTCGGCGACACGGAAGTCTGCCAGGTCTCGCAGACAGAGCTCCTCTACCGGGGCTACGAGATCGCCGATCTGGCCGAGCATGCGACGTTCGAGGAAGTCGCTTTCCTCCTGCTGGTGGGTCATAAGCCCTCGCCGTCGGAGCTGACCGCATTCAAAGAAGAACTGGCCAGCATGCGCCCAATCCCCGATGGACTCAAGCGCTTGCTGAAGGACATCGCCCCCGTGCCTCCGGGCGCGCACCCGATGGGGATTCTCCGCACGGGCGTGAGCTATCTCTCGCATTTCGATCCCGACACCGAGGACAACTCCCCGGAAGCGGAGCTGCGGAAGTCGAAGCGGCTGCTCGCACAGATTCCGACCATCATCGGCTACGGCCAGATGGTGCGCGACGGCAAGAAGCCCGTCGATCCGGATCCGACGCTCGATCACGCCGCCAACCTGCTGTGGTGCATGAGCGGCAATCGCCCGAACGATTCCTACATCGCGCGATGGACGTATCGCTCATCCTGTACGCGGAGCACGACTTCAACGCCTCCACCTTCACCGCCCGCGTCATCGCGTCGACCGAGGCCGACATGCACTCGGCGGTGTGCGGCGCGATCGGGCGCTCAAGGGCCCACTGCACGGCGGTGCGAACGAGAAGGCCATGGAGATGCTCAAGGAGATCGAGATCTCCATGCGAAGCGGAGGCACGGTCGATCAGTTCATGAAGAAGGCCTTCGCCGACAAGCGGAAGCTCATGGGCTTCGGACACCGCGTGTACAAGCAGGGCGATCACCGGGCCGGCATCTTGCGAGGCTGGGGTCTGAAGATCGCCGAGTCGCAGGGCGCGGACTCGAAGAAGTGGTTCGACATCGGCGACGCCGTGCAGCGCATCATGCTGGAGGACAAGAAGATTCATCCGAACGTCGACTTCCCCTGCGGCATGACCTACTTCGTCATGGGCATTCCAGTGCCGCAGTACACGCCGATCTTCGTGGCCAGCCGCATCACCGGATGGTGCGCGCACATCATGGAGCAGCACCAGAACAACCGGATCATCCGCCCGTTGGCAACCTACACCGGTCCGCCGCTCCGGAAATGGACTGGTTCGTAACGTCCGCAGCCGCACGCGCTTTTGCTACGATCCCGACATGGCGGAAGTACACAGCATCGCGGTGATCGGAGCCGGCACGATGGGCTCCGGAATCTCGTTGACGGCGGCGATGAGCGGTCTCCAGTGCACGCTGATCGACATCAGCCAGGAGCAGCTCGAACGGGCCCGCGTCTATCACCAGAAGACGCTCAAGCGTAACGTCGAGAAGCAGCGGATGACCGAAGCGGACTCCGCAGAGACCGCGGCCCGCATCCGGTACAGCGAGCAACTGTCGCAGACGGGCGAGGCGGATTGGGTCGTCGAGGCGGCATCGGAGAACGTTGTCGTCAAGAAGGAACTGTTCCGGGCCTTGGCGGAGCTGGTCGCCGACGACGTCGTGTTGGCGACCAACACGTCCTCGATCTCCATCACCGATATCGCCTCGGAGGTTGGCAAGCTGGCGCCCCGCGTAATCGGTATGCACTTCTTCAACCCGGTGCCGGTGATGAAGCTGGTCGAGGTGATCAAGGGGTTGGCCACGAGTGAGCAGACGACGCAACGCACGATCGAGCTGGCCCAGCGCCTGGGCAAGACGCCGGTGGTGGCGAATGACCGGGCAGGTTTCGTCTCCAACCGCGTGCTCATGCCCATGATCAATGAGGCGTTCTACGCCTGGATGGAAGGTGTCGCGGTACCCGAGCACATCGATGAGATCATGAAGCTGGGCTGTAACTTCCCCATGGGCCCGCTGCGGCTGGCGGACTTCATCGGCCTTGACGTCTGTCACGACATCATGATGGTGCTCTATCGCGAGCTTGGCGACCAGAAGTATTTTCCCTGCCCGCTGTTGCGGCAGCTGGTCAGCGCGGGTCGACTCGGGGACAAGTCCGGCCGCGGTGTCTTCGAGTACGGCTCGAAGTAATCTCCCTGGCAGTGACCAGGACCAGAGACCCGTGGACACGGCGGGCACGTTGGACGGAGTCTGCTCCGTGACCGATTGTCCCTGGCTCCACGTCACATCGAGAGGCTGGCCGGTCCGTGCGGTCCGGCCCACGCGTGCGAGGCCCCGCCTACGCTTGGCTGGTGGAGGACGTTGATCACTTCAGCTCTTCTGCGTCGGAGGCCGATTCTCGAGCAAGTCCAACTCCAACGAGGTATCTCGATCATGCGAACGAGAGATCTTCTTCGCGCTTCGGCGACAGTCATTGCAGCCGCGAGCCGACGACAGGCGGTACCGGGCCTGGCCCTGGTGGTGCTCTGGTTCGTCGTCGCGATGGCGGGCGTGCAAGTCTCCGGTACTCCGCCGCTGGCCGATCGCCACGACGACTCGCCGCTCGCCTCCGACCGTCAGAGCCGCCGAACCCCGGTGGTCGACGTGTTCGAGCGCTCTCGCGATGCGGTGGTGAATATCTCGGCGACCGAGATCATCGAGGCGCGGGGGCCGGCCGGGCTCGATCGGCTCTTCCAGGAGTTCTTCGACTTTCCAACGCGCCCGGAGGCCCGCCAGTACCGCCGCCAGAGCGTGGGCAGCGGGTTCGTCATCCATCCCCAGGGATACATCGTGACGAACGCCCACGTGGTGATTCGATCGATGGAGCGCAAGGTCGTCTTCGCCGACGGCAGCGAGTACGACGCCAGGATCATCGCCAGTGACGAAGAACGCGACCTGGCGATTCTGAAGATCGACGCCAACCGCGACCTGCCCTCCTTGCCCTTCGGTCGCAGCGACGACCTGATGGTGGGGGAGACGGTCATCGCCATCGGGAATTCCCTGGGATACGCGCACACGGTGACGGCCGGGGTGGTGAGCGCCGTCAACAGGGACCTGAGCTTCACGCCGGAGGTGTCGCTGCGCAGGCTCATCCAGACCGATGCCAGCATCAATCCCGGCAACTCGGGAGGGCCACTCCTGAACGTGCTGGGCGAGCTCATCGGCGTGAACACGGCGATCCGGGGCGACGCGGAGAACATTGGCTTCGCGATACCGGTTGATCAGCTGCGGGAGGTCCTCCCCGCCATGCTCGACGTCAATCGCCGCTACGGCATCGAGACGGGGCTGACCGTGAACGGGTTCGAGCGGCCGACGGTGGCAACGATCGCCCCTGGCTCGCCCGCGGCCACAGCCGGGTTTCAGGCGGGCGATCTCCTGGCCGAGGTCGACGGGCGTCCGATCCGGCAGAGCGTCGACTACTACATCGCGCTCATCGGTCGCCGCCCGGGAGAGGATGTGGCCTTGAGAGTCGTCAGGAACGGAGCGATCCTGGATCGGACGATCCGGCTGGTGTCACGGCCTGCCCCCGACGGTCTTGCCCTCGCGCGAGAGAAGCTTGGGATCGTGGTCGATGAACTGCCGGAGCAGATCGCCCGCGAGCTCGGCCTCCGCGGCGAGGTGGGCCTTCTGGTGACGGAAGTGGAGCCAGGAGGACCGGCGGATCGGGCCGGCATTCTCCGGCGCGACATCCTCATCTCGCTCGGTCGCCGCTACATGTCGAGCGCTCAAGATCTGGGACAGATCCTCGAGGCGGCCGATCACGGAGATCAGGTTCCGGTGGCGGTGCTTCGCGTTGATCGTTGGGGCAAGGCTCGCCTGTCGGGGCCGATCCGAATTCGCTGACCCAGCGCTCGGATCTCTGGGAACGGGAAGACGAGCACGATGGCTCGAAGGGTGATTGAAGATCGCCAGGAGCGGCCCAGGCCTCGACGCGGTCTACGCCTCTTCGTGGGCATCTATCCACCCGTCGAGGTCGTGCTCCGCTTGATCGAGCGATGCGAGCGGCTGAACCTGCCGGCGCACCGTCTGGTGCCGGCCGAGCAGGTTCACTTGACCGTTCAGTTCGTCGGCAACTGCCCGGTCTCGGCGCTCGAGCACTTGGTCGAGTCGGTGCAGCGGGCAACGGCGGGACTGGCGCCGTTCGAACTGATCCTGCACTCATTGATCACCCTCCCCGAGCGCGGGCTCGCCCGACTCGCCGCGGCCGAGGCAGATGCTCCGGCGCCCCTGCTCGAACTCAAGCAGCGTCTGGCCACGCGTCTGGCCATGCCGGGGAGCCGGGAGCGCCGGCCGTTCCGGCCGCACCTGACCATTCTGCGTTTTCGCACGCCGGTGCGGGTGCGCATCGAGGAGTCGCTCGTCGCGGAACGGCTCGTCGTTCCCGTCGAGCGGGTTCTGGTGATGAAGTCCGACCTGGGACCGAAGGGAGCGACGCACCGGGAAGTGTCGAGCGCCGCCCTGGAAGGAGCCGGTGCATGACGTGCTGCAGGATCGGCGTCCCTGTCCCTTCGCCGTGCATTGCACGGGAGCTGAGCCCGGAGTGAACCGGCGCAGAACGAAAAAGGCAGCGGGCCGTTCGGCCTGCCGCCTGATCGAAGTTCAGGTTGCCGTCATCGGCTCATCGACTGGGCTCACTCGGGTCGACGCCAGTCGCTCTCCGTGCCGCCTCGAGCAGCAAGGGCGGGAGTCCGCTCGGTCGGATCAGAGTTCCTCCTTGAGCGCCTGAGCGGGCTTGAAGCCCACCGTCGTGGACGCCTTGATCTCCATCGGCGCACCGGTTGATGGGTTGCGTCCGGTGCGCGCTGCGCGCTCCTTTTTCGTGAACGTACCGAATCCAACGATGGTCACCCCGGAGTCGTGCTTGATGCCCTTGGTGATCGATTCGATCACGGCGTCGACGGCACGAGTGGCCGCTGCCTTGGATTCTCCGAGTTGTGCCGCGACGGAATCAATGAGCTGACCCTTGTTCATCAATCATGTCTCCTTTGCCCAGAAGAAGTGCCGGAACGCGGGTTCCGGCAGGAGTGGGAGTATTCGGATCGGTCGCGAGCCATGAGAAGCTCGCTCGAATCGGACTTTAGCGATCAAGGCAACGCTGTCAATCGGCGGCCGGTCTTTGCACGGACCGCTCACAATTTGCCGGTGGCGATGCATTTTGCTCTTGCCAGCAAACAGGTTCACGGGTACGCAAGCATCGTGAAGCACCTGGTTCTGGTGACGGAGCCTCTCGCTGACGCTCCTGCGTCGTGGTTGCGTATGCGTGCCGACGTGCACTGGTCGGCGCCTGGCGACTCCGCGTTCGAGCGGTTGCTGCCGGTCGCTGCGGGGTTGCTTGTCCGGACCTATGTTCGCGTTGACGAGCAGCTCCTCGAACGAACGCGGAATCTGCGGGTCGTGGCCCGGGCGGGCGTGGGCGTCGACAACATCGACGTTGCCTCCTGCCGGGCGCGCGGAATCGAGGTCGTGTACACGCCGGAGGCCAGCACGCAAGCGGTGGTGGAGTACGTGCTGACCATCCTGACGGACCTGCTGCGCCCCTGCCCCGTGGTCACTCAACCTCTGCCGCTGGAGCGGTGGCAGGCGCTTCGCGGACAAGCGGCGGCGGAGACCCAGCTGAGCGAGCTGACGCTGGGCATCTTGGGGTTCGGACGGATTGGCCGTCGCCTGGCGGAGGTCGCTGCCGCGCTCGGTCTTGAAGTGATGTACAACGATCTTCTCGCGATTCCGGCGTCGGTACGACACGGAGCGCGAGCGGTGCCGGTGGACGCGCTGTTCGAAGAGAGCGACGTGGTTAGCATTCACATCGACGGACGACGAGCCAACCGAGGCTTCGTGGCCGAGTCGCTCCTTCGGCGACTGCGCCCCGATGCCGTGCTCATCAACACGAGCCGTGGAGCGGTCGTCGATACGATGGCGCTCGCCGAGGTGCTTCGCGCGAATCCCCGGATCAGCGCCCTGCTGGACGTGCACGATCCGGAGCCGTTCGATGCGTCGTATCCGTTGCTCGGTCTGCCCAACGCGCGGTTGTACCCACACCTCGCCGGCCGAACGCGGCAGGCGCTGCTGAACATGAGCTGGGTGGTCCGCGATGTCATTGCGGTGCTCGAAGGGGAGTCGCCGCGGCATCCGGCGCCCGATCCGGCCATCCTCTGAGCCGCGCATCGCCTGGGGGGCTTGCTACGAACTTGCTGATATCATCCATCCCCTCGATTCTCTGCGCCGGAATGTCATCAAACGAGGCCGACGACATGGACTTTGATCTGGAAGTCATTCACGCACGACAGATTCTCGATTCCCGGGGCAATCCCACGGTGGAGTGCGAGGTCGCTCTGGCCGGCGGCGCCACGGGACGGGCCGCCGTCCCATCCGGCGCGAGCACCGGGGAGAACGAGGCGGTGGAGCTTCGCGATGGAGACAAGAGCGTCTATGGCGGCAAGAGTGTCCTGAGCGCGGTGGCCAACGTGAACGAGCGGCTAGCGCCCAACCTGATCGGGCTGGACGCGCGGGATCAGGAGGCGATCGACGCCCTGTTGATCGAGCTCGACGGCACGGAGAACAAGTCCAACTTCGGGGCCAACGCCATTCTCAGTATCTCCATGGCCGTGGCCAGCGCGGTGGCCGAGGCAACCGGCCAGCCGCTCTACCGATATCTCGGCGGCACCGCGGCCAAGACGCTTCCCGTTCCCATGCTCAACATCCTCAACGGGGGCAAACATGCGGACAACACGGTCGACTTCCAGGAGTTCATGATCCTGCCCTCGGGGTTCGACGAGTTCACCCGCGCGCTCCAGGCGGGTGTGGAGGTCTATCACGAACTGCGTCGGGTGCTGCACGAGAAGGGATTGTCCACAGCGGTTGGCGATGAGGGCGGGTTCGCGCCGGATCTCAAGGACAACGAGGAGGCGCTGCAGCTGGTGGAGCAGGCCGTGGATCAGGCGGGCTACAAGTTCGGCGAACAGATCTTCATCGCGCTGGATCCAGCGATGAGCGAGCTGGCCAACGACGCCCGGGCCAAGGGCAAGGAGGGCTATTGCTTCTTCAAGAGCGATCCCTACCGGATCGTGAGCTCGGAGGAGATCATCGACCTCTGGGAACAGTGGTGCGAGAAGTATCCCATTCGTTCGATCGAGGACGGCTTGGCCGAAGACGATTGGACGGGATGGGCCTCACTGACGAAGCGGCTTGGCGGGAAGGTACAGCTCGTAGGTGATGATCTCTTCGTGACGAATCCCAAGTATTTGCAGCGCGGCATCGATGAAGGGTGCGCGCAACGCGATCCTGATCAAGGTGAATCAGATCGGCACGCTGAGCGAGACCTTCGACGCGGTCAATCTTGCGCGACGGCACGCCTACCGGGCGGTGCTCAGTCACCGCTCGGGGGAGACGGAGGACTCGACGATCGCCGATCTGGCCGTCGCCACCAATTGTGGACAGATCAAGACCGGGGCCCCTTGTCGCTGCGATCGCACGGCGAAGTACAACCAACTCCTCCGCATTGCGGAAGATCTCGGCGACCAGGCGGTGTACGGGGGCGAGCTGCTGTAGGCAATAAACACCTCTCCCACCGGGAGAGGTCGGCGAGCGAAGCGAGCCGGGTGAGGGAGGACTGCGTCTACCGTCGGCCGCGCACGTCATCCGCGCTTTGCCTGCGGCTCCTCCTTGGCCGCCGCGATGATCGAGGCACAAGGGTCTGCGCTCGTCAATGGCACGCCACGACCTGCTCCCTCAACCTGGTTCGTCCCCGCGGGGGACGGGGACGAACCGGTCCTCTCCCGGGAGGGAGAGGAATTGGCCCTACGACAGCACGATTCGCGGATCGGCCCAGCGGTAGAGGATGTCCACGATGAGGTTGAAGATGATCAGCATCGTCGAGTAGACCAGCACGACGCCCATGATCAGCGTCAAGTCCTTGCTGAGGACCGCGTCGACGAAATGGGTGCCGATCCCCGGTACGGCGAAGACCTTCTCGACCACGAAGGAGCCGGTCATCGCCGCGGCGGAGGCGGGGCCGAGATAGCTGAGCACGGGCAGGAACGCGTTCTTCAGTGCGTGCCGTAGCACGATGCGCAGCTCCGGCACACCCTTGGCCCGCGCGGTGCGGATGTAGTCGGCGCCGAGCTGATCGATCATCCCGAATCGAGTCAGGCGGGCAATGTACGCGGCGAAGGGCAGCGAAAGCGTAATGGCCGGAAGCACGACGTAGGGGAGGCTGCCCCATCCCGCGAGCGGAAGCCACTGGAGCTTGACGGAGAAGATCACGAGCAGCACGGTGCCGATGACGAACGTGGGCAGGCTGATTCCGAGCAGGGCGATGAGCAGCGTCAGGAAGTCCAGCAGCGAACCGGGGCGGGCACCGCCGATCACGCCCGAGGTCAGGCCAATGGCGCAGGCGAGCAGAATGGCCGAGAAGCCGAGCGAGACCGAAACCGGCAATCCCGCTTCCAGGATCTCGTTCACCGTCCAGTTCTCGTGCTTGAGACTCGGCCCCAGATCGAAGGGGCGATCGTTCCGTCCGAGCAGCCAGCTCATTCCAGTCGCCTTGCCGAGGTAGTCCCAATAGAAGTCCCAGGGACTATCCAGGCGGTACTGCGCTTCATCGCCTCGATGATCTCTTTCGGCGGCTGCCGCCCCTCCGGGTTCTGCAGCGGGTTGCCGGGTATGGCCCACGCCAAGGCGAATGTGATGGTGTAGATCACGAAGAGGATCAGCGGCATCTGGAGCAGGCGGCGGACGATCAGCCCGGTCATCGCGTGTTCACCTGCATCTGCCAGAGGTACTGGGTGAGCCGCGGATGCTGGCTGAGCCCCTCGAGCACCCCTGGTTCGTACATGTAGACCTGCACGAGCTGGCAGATGGGCAGCATCGGCACCTCTTCGTCGAAGAGGATCCGCTCGCACTCTTCGAGCAGCTGCATCCGCGCCGAAGGATCGGGCTCGCGCGCGGCTCTGTTCAGGAGATCGTCGACCCGCGGATCGGAGAACTCGCGGTCGTTGTTCCCGTCACCGGTCTTGCAAAGATCGAGGAACGTCGTCGGATCGCCGTAATCGCCGTACCAGCGCCCGCGGGCGATCATGAACTTCCCCTGCTTGAGATCCTCCTTGTAGAACTTCGTGTCGGTGCCCCGCAGCTCGATCTGCACACCCAGGGCCTGTTCCCACTGCGACATCAGCTCGAGCGAGATCCACTTGTAGCGCGGGTTGTCGGTCGTCCAGAGCAAATCGACGACCGGGAACGGCTCCCCCGACTCGTTCTCGATGAGGCCGTCGCGATCGCGATCGAGCCACCCCGCGTCGGCCAGCTCGCGCCGAGCGGCATCGAGGTCGTAGGGCAGTCCGCGAGGACTTCGGTATCCGGGAATGGAGCCGGGAGGAATCAGGGTGGTCGCCACCGGCTCGTTGAGGCGCGTCACCGTCTGAACGATCGCCGCCTTGTCCACGCTCATCACGAACGCGCGGCGCACGCGCGGATCGGCGAAGGGATTGGGGCGTCCGTCGCTCGAGCTGCTTGCGGCAGTTGAAGCTGTAGAAATCGGTGCCGAAGGTCGGAAAGACGTGGATGTTCCGCCGCTCTCCGGGCCCGGGAGGCGGCAGCGAGGCCAGTGCCTCGTCTGTGCTCATCCCCTCCGCTCGGCAGGCCGCGATGCGGTCGGCGTACCGCCGTTCGTACGCCAGGCGCTCGGCGATCATGTCGGCTTGGTACTCCGCATCGACCTCGCTCAGCCAGTGAAGCTTGCCCGATTCGAATGCGAGCACTCGTGTGTTCGTGTCCTCGATGGTCAGCGCGACCACCGAGTTGCAGTGGACCCGCTCGGGATGGTGGTAGAAGGGATTCCGCTCCAGGCGCATGTCGCGCTTGTAGCGCCATTCGACGAGTTCGTAGGGGCCGTTGCTGACCAGTCGGCCGGGACGCGCCCACTGGTGGCGCTGCTCGAACCGCCCGGTCAAGGCATCGAGGCTGACCCAGCGCCGTTCGCTCCAGGGCGGCTCTGCGGCGCGCGCTGCTGTCTCCGTCTCCGTCCACCCCTCGACGCACGGTTGATAGACGGGCGAACAGACGCCAAAACAGACCAGGTCCAGGAAATAGGCGGTGGGACGCTCGAGCGTGACGCGCAGGACGCGATCTCCGAGCGCTTGAATGCCGACCGTCTCCCGGAATCGCTTGCGGGCTTCGTCCCACATCCACTGCGACTCAGCACCGCTCGATCGCTGCCGCTCGAGCTGCTCGAAGAGATCGGCCGCCGCCGTTGCCTGCTTCAACGACTGTTCGAGCGTCAGCCCGGCCGATCCCTCCATCGTCGCTCGTTCGAGGCGATCGAGCTCGACTTCGACCTGTCGCCGTCCGGACGCGTCGATCGACAGCGAGATCGGTCGATCGTCTGCAGCGAGCAGCGAGCGCAATCGACGGCAGCAGGCTGCGGTCTGCGTGGCGCGCTCCTCCGGATCCGCCGCCCAGGGATTCGCGGCGAACGCCTCGAGCTTGGCGTTGCGCCAGGTCCAGAAGGCTTCGGATCCCTTGATGCAGAAGATGAGGTTGGAGTAGTCTGCCGCGGTCTCCGGGAGCAGCAGGCGCATCCAGGAATAGGCGAAATCGTGGGCGGTCACGGGCTGGCCGTTGGACCACCGCACCTCGGGGAAGAGCGTGAAGGTGTAGGTCAACCCGTCGGCAGAGATCTCGGGAAGCTCTGCCGCGGCCGGCTCGATCGTGAAGTCGTGGTTGTTCCACCGGACCAGGCCCTCGTACAGGGCGTAGGTCATCCGGAAGTCCTGCACGTAGCTCTGCCGCTGGGGATCGAGGGTGAAGACATCACCCCGATTGATGAAGACCAGGTCCGCCTCGGCGGGCGTGTCGTCGAGGTAGATGGTCAGGACCAGCACCGCGATGACCAGCAGGAAGGGCGCGAGGAGTCTCATGGGACGGGTCTCTTTCCGCCGGACGGGATCGTCGCATCGCGCGAGCCGCCGAGACTGGCCGACCAGGAAGGGGGCCTGAACCCCCCGAGCCGTCGTCGATCAGCGGTAGGGCGGGCGCTCGATGGCCCCCATGATCTTCTGGAGCTGGCGATCGTAGTCCTCGGCGTTGCCTGAGTCATACGCTCGCTCGAGCGACGTCGGACCGATGGCGCTGCCGAGATTGCTGTCGATGAGCTGCAGCAGCTGCTCGCTGATCTGCAAGGCGATCTCGTAATGTCGAATCATCTCGGGATCGCTCCTGGCGCTATCGGCGTGCTGGCGGGCTAGGGCAAGCACCACAACGAGGCGCTTGGCAATCTCCTGGCCGAGCCGGCGCTGCTCCTGCGGCGAGCGGTCTGCAAAGTAGCGTTCCCGCATGCTGATCAGGGCGGGCCGCAAGGCAACGATCAGGGGCGTCGCTTCGCTCTGCGTCTGCAGCCGCTTCGTGGTCGCATCGAAGCTCGAGAAAAGCACTTCCTCCGCCACAGGATGCTGAGTCGACGCGATCGCGGCCAGCTGCCACTGGAGAACTCTCCAGTCACTCTCCTTCTCGGCTGCCCGCCCGAGGTCGCGCAGAGCTGGGGCAATCTGACGGGCGGTAATCGTGCCGCGCTGCAGGCCGTCTTTGGCCACCAGCTGGAATCCGCGGGCCGCCCACAAGCGGATTGCCGGGCGATCTTCCTGGTCCGCGTCGAGGTGATCACGCATGAGCATCAGCGCATCGTCGGTGCCGAACAGAGCGGCGATCTGCAGGGCGTTCGCAGCCGCCATTGGATGCTCGCGATCGTCGACCACCCGCGCCAGCTGTGAGACGAGCGCATCGGAGTAGGCCTGCATGAAGACCAGCGTGGCCCCCGGGGCGTTGATCTGTTCGATCAGTTTGCGACGGGCATCGGGGACCGCGGCCGGATCGTCGGAGTCGAGTTGCTCGACCCAGTACGAAGCGAAGTCGCGAAGGCGCTCCCGCTGCTGCTCGGTGGGCGCCTGCGTCAGCTTGTTCAAGTCGCTGATCGATCTCGGTGGCGGCGCCGCGGCCCACGAACGCGCGGCAAGAAGCGCGGTAACGACCATGGCAGCGCGGCACATCAGCAGGCAGGAACGCATCAACCAGACAGCTCCGGAGCGTTGGGGCGATTGAGACCGGCAGGGTGGACGGCGCCGCCAGAGGACAATGCTGCGCAAGCTCGAACGTACCTGCGAGTGGGGTGGGTGTCAACGAAAACGAAGCGGTGCGATCGGCCGCTGGGTTGATTCTCCGCTCGGGCGTCACCCCGTTTCGGTCCGGCCAGCGATCTGGCCCCCGATCCGCGTCGGCCAACGAACCACACCCGACGTGTTCTCCAGCGGGCCTCTACTATACGACGTGAGCTGTTCAGCGGATGAACCAAAAAGACCGCTAAAAGACCATCTCTGGCGTGATAGGGCCGAGGGAATGGACCGACGAAAATGGCGATGAGCCGCTGTTCGAGAGGGGTCGGATTGCTGAGTGCCACGGCTGTGGCTGCCGTCGCCTCGGCCGCAGAGCTGAACCCGGCCGATCACCTGGCCGACCAGTTCACGATCAACGCCGGCCTCATTCTCGAGGCCGAGCCCATCACCGCGGAGGCCGTGCGCTCCGCCCTTCTGCTGACGGAAGAGGCGGTCAAGCTCAGCCCGGACAACACCGACCTCTGGCGCCGGGTGCTCCGGCTCGCCGACATGCTGGAGCGGGAGGACCTTCGAGTCGAGGCCATCGATCGAATCGGGAGGCTCGATCCGAAGGACGAGGTCATTCGACTGCGGCGGCTCGGCGTTGCCATCGACGAGAAGCAGACGGTGCAGGAGCGGATCGAGGCCTATGAGCTGCTGCTCTCCCCGGACCACCTCCAGCAGATCGGAGGGCCGACCGCGTCGCGACTGGCTCTGGATCTCGCCCTGCTGCATCAGAGGCGTGGCGATGAGTTCGGTTTCAGCCGGTGGCTAGGCGAGGCGGTGGCCCTTGATCCCGGAAACCGGGCGGCAGCGGCGCTGGCAGCTGGGTACTACCCGACCCGGGTCGACGATGTCCTTGGCCACGCGGAGCTGCTGGTCAATCTCGTGCTGGCCGACCCGGCCAACACCTCGACGCAAGTGGATTTGGGTCGCCTCCTGCTGGAGCACGGAGCCTATGTGGGAGCGGAACGGATGCTCCGCATTGCCAGCCAGCCCCATATGGTCGGCGGTGTCCCGCCGGGGAGCGACATCTTCGCTGATCATGCCGTCTCGCAGTGGGCCAGCGGGCAGCCGGAGGCGGCGCTGGCCGTCATCGCGGAGCAGCAGCGCTACACCGACGAGGTCGTTCGCCTGGCCGCCAAACAGACGGACCCCACCCTCGGACCGCTGGAGCTGGCCCGTCTGACCGCGCCGATCAGCCCGACGCAGGCGACCGTCCGGGCCGCGATCCTCTGCCGTCTGAAATCGCAGGATGCACCGGCCGCTCTGATCGAAGCCATCGCCTCGTACGATCGGGCGATCGAAGAGGCGGGCGCCGACGCGCGGGCTCAGACCCTCGCGCAGCTCCACCTGGAGAAGGCGTGGGTGGTGGCCTGGCTTGGCGGTGACCCGGTGATCGTCGAGCAGTCGATCCAGGCGGCCGGGGACCTCGTGTCTCTCAGCGAGCAGGCGAAGCAGCGTTTCGCGGGGTGGCTTGCCCTCAACCGCGGAGATCTCGATCAGGCGGTGGCCGATCTCGCGCCGCTGGCCAGCGAGGACGTGCCGGCCCGCCTGGGGCTCGCCATGGCGCAGCTGATGATGGGCTCCTCAGGCCAATCCCGGCAGGACGCGGCGGTCAACCTCCTCGCCGTTGCCCGCGACAGGCCGGGCTCAATGATGAGCGTCTGGGCGGCTGACTATCTCTTCGCTGTGCTCGGCCG
Source organism: uncultured Planctomycetota bacterium (assembly GCA_963697235.1). Classification (GTDB taxonomy): domain Bacteria; phylum Planctomycetota; class Phycisphaerae; order Phycisphaerales; family SM1A02; genus CAVONJ01. The sequence goes on along the minus strand of CAVONJ010000005.1, from coordinate 87,409 downwards.
GCGCGTGCCCATCACCAATGAGGCGGGTCGCTTGGAACAGCTCTTGGCGTCGATTCCATCGGTCTTCGACCGCTACAGCGTCGATCCGACGCTCTGTGTCGCTTTGCGGGTCTCGCCCACCCGATCGACCTTCGCACCCTACGAGCCGATCATCGTCAATGTCGAGATTGCGAACAACTCGCTGTACCCGATCGCAATCGACCGCGACGGCCCGATCCGCCCGCAAGTCGTCCTCATGATCTCGGTGCGGATCTCCCAGGTCACCGAGCTGGGCGATCTCAAGCCCGTAGTCATCGACATCGATCGGCGCCTCACCCTCGCCCCGAAGGAGCGCCTGGTGATTCCGGTCGACCTGCGGCGCCACCGGCTGGGCGCGATCCTCAACCAGCTGCCCCTGCCCGGAGCCATCGTCCGAGTGCTGGCCGTGTCGAACTTCTTCGCCACGCCCGCCGGTGCAATCGTGCCGGGCTTGCTCGGCGCGCAGGCGGAGTCCCCGCCCTTCCGGGTGGACGGCGTGCGCGTGTCGCGCACCCTGATGGAGCGGAGCATGGCCGACGTGCTGGCCGCCGACGAACTCCAGCGCGTCGAGCTCATGGCCATCCTCACGCACATTGCCGCGGGCGGCTACGCCGCGACGCTTTCCGCCGAGGATCGGGTGCTTCTGGACGACGTGCTGAGCGCGGTCATCGAGGCGTATCCAGATCTCGATCCGGTCTCGCAGGCGTGGCTCATCGGCGTCATGGCACAGGGTCCGACGTCGCAGGCGATCCGGTCGATGGCCCGCAAGAGCGACAATCGCCTCGTCAAGATCAGCTATCTGTTCCACTGTGTGGACGGCGTCGATGACCCCATGCTCGACGCAGCCCGTCGCGACGAAGACCCGGTGGTTCGGGAGCTGGCCGATCTCTCCGAGAAGCTGCTGGCCATGGGCGAGGCGCAGCGCCGACCGGCCGCTCCATCGACCGCAGGCCCGCCGAAGCGGTGAGCGCGATGGAGCCAGCGCCCGGTCGACACGTGGCGATCAGCCCGATCGAAGCGAGGCGCATGCTGCTGAAACGCCTCGCCTTCCTCGTCGCGCTGCTGCTGCTGTTCGCGGCCGTCGTGGCGGTTTGGCAGCAGCGACAGATGGTGGTGAACGCCGCGCGGCCCTGGTCTCGGCGTCACCGATGGTGGTTGCCGTCCTGATCGGTGCGATCGTCGCCAACGTGGCATTGACGGCCATGATGTTCAGCGTGCTGATCTCGCGCTACGGACGGGTGGGGATCCTGGAGATGCAGGCCCTGATCGCCGGAGCCACGCTCCTGAACTTCCTGCCTCTTCGCCCTGGTCTCCTCGGCCGGGTCGCGTATCACCGCGCCGCGAACGCCATTCCCGCCGTCGACACGGCGCGCACGATCATCCAGGCGCTCATCCTGAGCGCTTCACTCGGTGCCTATCTGGCTCTGGTGGCGGCGATCTCGGCATGGCTCAGCCTGCCTCTGGAGGTGGGAGTCGCGCTGCCCGCGCCGCTGTTGCTTCTGGCCTCGGCTCGCGCGCCGTGGCGCATCCTGAGCCTCGCGGCGCTGCTCCGCTATCTGGACTTGCTCGTCTGGGCGGTGCGCTACTGGATGGTGTTCGATCTGATCGGGGCTTCGATCGATCATCGCACGGCGCTCGCCCTGGCCTGCGTGAGCGTGATCGCCAACCTCGTGCCCTTCGTCAGCAACGGCCTTGGACTGCGGGAGTGGGCGGTGGGGCTGCTCGGCCCCTTCCTTCGCCAGTATCCGGTTCCGCTCGGGCTGACCGCAGAGCTCGTGAATCGGTCCGCTGAGATCGTGGTGATCCTGATTCTCGGGCTCGCCGGCCTGGCCTGGCTCGCCCATTCGTCCCGGCTGAAGAGAGCGCGCCCGACCTCGGAAGCGGGATGAGACCGCTTCGCCGCGGCCGTTACCATGCATCCATGACCCGCGAGGAGCTGGCCCGAGCCATTGCCGAGATCGCCGTGCTGCGTGGGCAGTTCACCCTCCGCTCGGGCCGCACGAGCAGCTACTACCTGGATAAGTACCTCTTCTCGACGCAGCCGGAGGTGCTCGCCGGTCTGGGTCGGCTGTTCGCGGAGGCGGTGGCCCGTCTCCCTCGACCCGTGGCCAGGCTGGCCGGCGCGGAGCTCGGCGGCGTGCCCCTGGTCTGCGCCGCGTCGCTGGCCACCGGCCTCCCTTGCCTCTTCATCCGCAACGAGAGGAAGGGATACGGAACGGCCCGGCAGCTCGAAGGTCGGCTGGAGCCTGGTGAGGAGGTCGTTCTCGTCGAGGACATTGCCACCACCGGTGGCCAGGTGCTGGAGGCGGCGAAGGTCATCGCCGAGAACGGCGGCAGGGTCGTGCGGATCATCGCGGCCATCGATCGCGAGGAAGGCGCACGCGAGAACATCGAAGCGGCGGGGTACCCGTTCGAGGCGCTGTTCACGGTGACCGAACTTGGGATCCAGGGGGGGTAGAGCAGCCTCAGTCCAAAGGGAGCGTTCGGAGCTGGTTGCGGCTGCGCGTGGCTTTGTCGGGCGGCATCGACGGCAGAGCAAGCCGCCTGCTTCGCCCTCCCCGGCACACGTGCCTCGCCGGGCTAGCCCGCATTTCTCACCACCATCTGCTGCGGCTGTGTAGACCGCCCGCTGGCGGCGTCGCTTTCGGCCCATCGAGGCGTCGAAGGCATGACAAGCCGTCTCCGCCTCGATGGCCTCATCTCCCTGCCAGCGAACGTTCTACGCACCCTCGCGACGATGTTGGTGCGAAATGCGGGCTAGTTTCGGACCGAAACCGCTCTGGTGGTCGTTCTCGACCGGGGCGAGACTCCGCCGTGCCCCCCGCGGTCGCTTCTCGCTTCGAGCGGATCTCCCGTACCATCCTCCCCATGACGTCCGTCTGCTTCTACTTCCAGGTGCACCAGCCCTTCCGGATCCGGCGCTACTCGGTCTTCGACAACGACCCGTTCTACTTCGACAACGAGGACAACCAGTCCATCTGCGAGAAGGTGGCCAACAAGTGCTACCGGCCCGCGACCGGAAGATCCTCGATCTGGTGCGCCGCTTCGACGGCCAGTTCCGGGTCTCGTACGCGATCACCGAGGTGGCGCTCGAGCAGATTCGAGCTGTGGGCGCCCGATGTCATCGAGCTGTTCCAGGAACTGGCGGAGACCGGAGCGTGCGAGTTCATCGCGGAGACGTCGCACCACTCCCTGAGCTTCCTCTTCTCCCGCCAGGAGTTCGACGAACAGGTGGGCATTCACCAGGAGCACCTCTCGGCGCCTCTTCGGCGTCGCCGACCGTCTTCCGCAACACCGAGCTGACGTACTCGAACGATCTGGCCCACCACCTGGCGGCGACCGGGCGCTACAAGGCCATCCTTTGCGAGGGCGTCGACCGACTTCTGGGCTCGCGTTCGCCGAACTACGTGTACGCCAGCCCGCGCTTCGATCACCAGCGCGAGCCCGTGCGGCTGTTGCTCAAGAACTTCCGGCTCAGCGACGACATCGCCTTCCGTTTCTCCGACCGGAGCTGGGCCAGCATGGCCGCTCGACGCCGAGACGTTCGCCCGCTGGGTGAACCAGATCAACGGCGACGGATACGTCTGCAACCTGTTCATGGACTACGAGACGATCGGCGAGCACCAGTGGGAGGACACGGGGATCTTCCAGTTCCTCGACGCCCTTCCCGAGAAGCTGTTCGACGTGAATCCCGGTCACAACGACTTCGTCACGCCGAGCGAGGCGGTGGATCGGTACCCGCCCGTGGGGGAGTACAACGTGCCGTACGTCATCTCCTGGGCGGACACGGAGCGGGACCTGTGCGCGTGGCTGGGCAACGCGATGCAGGAGGGCGCGGCGGCGGAGCTCTATCGCCTGGAAGGTCCGGTCAAGGCGGCCCACCGGGCGGGGGATCAGTACATCCTGGAAGACTGGCGAAAGCTGACGACCTCCGACCACCTCTACTACATGTGCACGAAGTACTGGGCCGACGGTGACGTACACAAGTACTTCAGCCCGTACGACAGCCCGTACGACGCGTACATCAACTTCATGAATGTTCTGGACAACGTGTGCACACGAGCGGGTGGGTGAGCCGACCGGATCGTCGATCATCGGTTGGTCGACGGCAACCGGTGACCGGAGACTCCTCGTATACTCATGCTGGTGCGGCGCAGGCGTCGACATGCAGGCTTCAATCTTCTGGAGGTGGCCCTCTCCCTGGCCATCGTCGTGGTTCTGCTGGCCATACTCGTGCCGGCGATGAACTCCGCCCGGACGGTCAGCCATCTTCAGCAGTGCGCGAGCAACCAGCGTCAGCTGGGCGAGCTTTGGAACTCCTACCTGGACGATCACGACCAGCAGTTTCCGGAGATTCCGCTTCAGCCGGGCTGGCACTACGGCGGCGTGCGCTTCTCGGCGGTGACCGGCAACCCCTTCCTCGACTTTGAGCGCCCCTTGAACGGCTACCTCGATCTCGCCCGCGGCGAAGCGGCGTGTGAGCAGCTGTTCCTCTGTCCCGCCGACCACGGAATCACTGACGCAGGAGGCGTCGTGGGAACTGGCCAGCGGACCGCGTACCGATCATTCGGCACCAGCTTTCGGGCGAACGAGGCGCTCGTAGGCGCTCGGCGCTCTTCGACGAGCCCCGCGGTCTGTTCCGATCCGAGATCCTGACCGCGCCCTCGCGTCTGGTCGTGATGGGCGATCCCATCTGGTACGAGGTGCACAACCAGACCGGGCGCAACGCGAGCTGGCACGGTGAGCCAGATATCGGCAACTTGCTCTTCCTCGACGGCTCGGTCCGCAAGATGCGCATCCGTCCCGGCACGGAAGCCGGCCCCGCGGTATACGAGCCGCTGCTGACGGCTGACGCGATGCCCGAGCGCAGCGACCGCGAGGTCACCGAGCGCGAGCGGTAGGGTGGTCCTCACGAGCGCCACCGAGCTTGCGCACCACATCCGCAACCCGGGCGCCCAACGCTTCGACGCGGGCGTGCAGCTGCTCGTCCGCCAGCCGGCCATCGTCCGTGAACGCCTCGTGGGCGCGGGGGATGGCCTGCTGATCGGGTAGGACCAGGACGCGGATGTTGGAGAGGATCGAGCGCACGGTCACGAGGCCCCGCAGGCCTCCGAGCGCCCCGGGGAAGCGCTCGATGATCGCGGCGACCTTGCCGTCGAAGCACGCCAGCGGCGGCTCGTCCTTTTCAGAGCGGGAGGCCCAGTCGATGGTGTTCTTCAACACCGCGGTGATCGAGCTGTTGTACTCCGGCGCCGCGATCAGCAGCCCCTGGTGGTCCTTGAGCAGCCGCTTGATCGCCTTGGCTTGAGGTGGAATTCCCGCTTCCGCCTCGAGATCCTGGTCGAAGATCGGCAGCGGATGGTCGCGGAGATCGAGCATCGTCACCTCGGCCCCCGCTCGGGCCGCTCCATCGGCGGCGATCCTGACCAGCATCCGGTTGAACGATCCGGCCCGCAGGCTGCCGGCGAATGCGAGAATGCGCGGGGCGATGGCCATGGTGATCTCCTCGATGGCGGAGATTGTAGACACGCAGCGCTGTCGCGTTCGTCGGAGTGCCCATCATGTGACTCCGCGCTTGTCAGGTGTACGAAATGCACCATGGCAGGTGCCGCTTGACCTTCACGGTGCATTGCATGCACCTACGGGACGGCACGGCGCCGGTATCATCCGTCCATGCCCGCCCCGACCGCTCCCATGAGATCCGCGCGGCTCAAGATCGGGATGGAAATCCACGTCGAGCTCGCCACGCTCACGAAGATGTTCACTCGCAGCGCCAACGTCGCTCATCCCGACTTCTACGACGCCGCGCCCAACACGCTTGTTGATCCGGTCGTTGCCGCTCTGCCGGGCGTTCTGCCGGTGATGAACCGGCGGGCGGTCGAGATGTCAATCACGATCGGAATGGCGCTCAACTGCCGGATCGCCTCCTTCAGCCGCTGGGATCGGAAGAACTACTTCTATCCCGATCTGCCCAAGGGCTACCAGATCAGCCAGTACGATCTGCCGCTGTGCGGCGACGGGTATCTCGATATCCCGCTGGATGACGGGACGACCCGCCGCATCCGAATCATCCGCGCCCACCTCGAGGAGGACACCGGGAAGCTCGGCCACGAGCTGCCCGGGGGCGGACACTACGACGGTTCACTGGTCGATCTCAACCGCGCGGGAACGCCGCTGCTGGAGATCGTCTCCCAGCCCGACCTCACCTCTGCGGACGAGGCGGTGACCTTCGGCCAGGAGCTGCGGAACATCTGCCGCTTCCTGGGCGTGACCGAGGGCGTCATGCAGCGCGGTCACATGCGCTTCGAGCCCAACATCAACGTGATCATCGACGATGCCGAGGGGCGCGAGTTCGCCACGCCCATCGTCGAGATCAAGAATCTCAACTCCTTCAAGGCCTTGCGGGAGGCGATCGAGTATGAGTTCCGGCGGCAGGTGTCGCAGTGGGCGCAGGACGCCATCGTCCAGGCCCCTGGACAGAAGACGACCCGGGGCTGGGACGACCAGCGGCAGGTGACGGTCCTCCAGCGCGAGAAGGAAGAAGCACACGACTACCGCTACTTTCCCGATCCCGATCTCCTGCCGGTCACGATCAGCGACGCCTGGAGGGAGGAGATCGCCCGCGCCATTCCCGAACTTCCGCTGCAGCGCCGCGAGCGCTACCTGCGGGAGTTCGACCTTGCCCCGAGGGACGCGCTGGCCCTCACCGGCGAGCGGGATCTGTGCCTCTTCTTCGAAGCGTGTGTCGACGCCTATCACCGCCAGGGTGGCTCCGAGGTCCCGCTGCTCCACGCGGGTCAGCGCTGCGCGAAGCTGTTGCTCAACGTCGGGGCCCGGCTCGCCAACGAGCGGAACACGGACATCCACGAGCTGGGCATCCGTCCCGAGCAGGTGGCGCAGCTCATCGCGTTGCGCGATGAGGAACGCATCGGATCGAGCGCCGCTGACGAGCTCTTCTCGCTGCTCTGCGAATCGAACGCACCGGCTCTGGAGCTGGCGGAACAGCACGGGCTGCTGCAGATCCGTGATGAGGGGGCGCTCGAACAATGGGTGGACGAAGCGATCCTCGCGCAACCCCAGGCGGCGGAAGACTTCCGCGCCGGCAAGGACGCGGCCATCGGCCGGCTCGTCGGACACGTCATGAAGCTGAGCAAGGGACAGGCCGAGGCGAAGGCGGTCCAGGCGAAGCTGCGCGAGCGTCTTCCACGGACCGGAGGGGAGTCGTAGCGCATCCTGACCGACGGCGGAGGCAGAATTGAGCGTGAGTTCCCGGAAGGACGCGGTTCGGAGGGTCGGGGAGTTGCGGCGCCGGCAACGCAACCCGTAGGCTGCCCCACGCGTATTTGCGCACGCCGCCCTCGCACCCGCCTCGCTACCGCTCCGTCGCCTCGAACGAGGCCACCATCTTCCCTGCCCGCCACACGCGGACCGTGCCGTCGGATTGACTCACGGTGATCGCGATCGCACCGGTGTACGCGGTGATTCCCGCGGCGGCGGCGTGTCGCGCTCCGAGCCCCGAGGGGAGGTCCTCCCGGGAGCCGGCAATGAGCCGCGCTCCGGCGGTCTCGACGACACCACTGCCACGGATGATGAAGGCGCCATCGAGGCTGCTGTACTCCTTGATGGTTTCGGTCATCTTGTCATCGAGGATGTTGCGCTGCTTCTCGTCGTACCCCTTGAACGGGTTCAGGATCATCTGCTCGGACTTCTCGAGCACCTGCTTGTGGTCGCCGATGACGAGCAGGGCGCCAACCTGTCGTCCTTCCCGTCCGTGCTGCCCCAACTGCAACGCCATGCTGAGCACGCGGTAGAAGACCGCCCGCTTGATGTGCTCGCCGATGTCGGGCTGATCCGTCGTGTTGAACAGCTCGTACTCGCTGCCGATCGTCATCACGACGAGGGTGTCGATCATCGACCGATAGGGACCGGCGAGGAAGATCGCATCGTCGTTCCGGGCGATCAGGCGATTGGACAGGGCGATGATCGCGGCGAGCTTGACCTGTCCGAGCCGATCCAGCTCCACGTTGGGCACGTCGATCGAGCGGGCGCCGGACGCGGTGAACTTCTCGACTTGCGTGCGATCCGAGTCATCGCGGGCGACGAGAATCGTTCGCGGCGGCACCACTTCCAAATCGGGCAGGGCGTCGACCGCCATGACGATGGCTCGCGCGTTGGTGGCATTGGCCAGTGTGCTGGCTGCCTCCAAAAGCAGTCGGGCCACTCGGGACGGGTCGTGCATGGCGGATAGGATACACCTCGCACCGGTGGGCAGTGCCTCGAACTCTGATGTGGAGTGGCTCGATGATCGCCCGTTTGACCATGCTTCTCCTGGCCTTCTGTCTCGCGTGGCCGACACCCGTGGGTGCGGCGGAGCCATGTGAGCTGCGAACAGCGCGGCTGTACTACGGCGCGGGCCGACCCGTGACGCTCGACGCAGTCGTGCCGGAGGGCGTCGAGGCGATCGACCTGGTCCTGCTGAATGCCGACGGCGTGGTGCTGGCGATGCCGCGGCGGATCGCACCTGGGCCCTTCGATCTGGTCAGGGTCATGCCCGATGCGCTCGAGATGATCCGCAAGCGACAGCGGGCGGCGTATTTGCAGCTGCTCGTGGACCAGCAGCCGTGCGGATCGGCGCTGGTCCTCCAGCCGCTCCTCTCCCGACTTGTTCCGCAGACTCGGATCGCGACGCATCCCGTGACCGGGCAGCCGCACACGCGAATCTTCGGATGGACGGTGCCCGAGGACGGCCCTCCGGCGAAGGAGCACCAGGGGTCGGACGAGGCTGACTCGCACTCCTCCGGTGCTCCTCCAGTCCGTGTGTACAGCGGGCTGCGCGTGTATCCCGAGTACGACGTCCGGATGCGAGACCAACCTCGGCGAGATCGTGATCGGGCTGCGCCCCGACGAGGCGCCGAACACGGCGTGGAACTTCCGCGAGCTCGTGGACGGGGGCTTCTACGACGGAACGATCTTCCACCGCGTGGTGCCGCAGTCGCGGGACGGCGACCCGTTCGTGATCCAGGGAGGCGATCCCAGCCAGAGTGGTGAGGGGGGACCGGGCTACTGGCTGCCTCTTGAACCCAGCGGACTGGCCCATGATTTCGGCGTGATCTCGATGGCCCGCGCCGACGATCCCGACTCGGCCGGCAGCCAGTTCTTCATCTGTCTCTCTGCGCGGGGACGAAGCGACTCGACGGTCAGTACTGTGCCTTCGGCGAAGCGGTGAGCGGTGCCGAGACGATCCTGGCGATTGCTTCCGTGGAGCTCGCGGACGTGGCGCGGGGTCGACCGCTCGATCCGCCGGTCGTTCTGTCGGCTGAGCTCATCGAGAGCCCGCCGCGCATTCCGGGGCGAGGTCGGGCCGCCGCTCGCGTGACTCCGCCCTCAGAGAGCCCGGAGACTCCGCCGGAGCGCCTGCCCCGATAGCAGCCAGTTGAAAGAGCGGGCTGCTCGATACGCTTCTTCACTCCTCCAACACCCTCGAGAGCACTCACATGTCCAACTACCCGACAGCTGTCATCTCCACCGATCACGGCGACATCACGGTGGAGCTCTGGGATGACGTCGCCCCGAAGCATGTCGCGAACTTCCTCAAGCTGAGCCGCAGCGGCTTCTATGACGGCCTGCTCTTCCACCGCGTCATCCAGGACTTCATGATCCAGGGCGGCTGTCCGCAGGGAACGGGGACGGGCGGTCCCGGCTGGACGGTCAAGGCGGAGTTCAACGACCGGGAGCACCACCCGGGCACGCTCTCGATGGCCCGCTCCTCCGATCCCAACTCGGCCGGCAGCCAGTTCTTCATCTGCTTGAACCGCGAGACGTGCCAGCACCTGGATGGGAAGTACACCGGGTTCGGCCAAGTGATCGAAGGCATGGACGTGGTGCGCAAGATCGCCGCGTGCAAGGTCGACGCGTCCGACCGTCCAGAGACTCCCGAGCGCATGATGACGGTGAAGGTGCACGAGGCCAAGAGCGTCTGACGGGCGCGTGCGCCGACGGTCGATGCCCGCGAGAGCGGGGGCGTCTCGCGGGCTGCGGACCTTCGCAGACCGACCCGATTCGATGACGGCAACGAGGCCCCGCCATGGACCTTGAGCTCCTCAGCCGGATCCAGTTCGCCGGAACGATCATGTTCCACTATCTGTTTCCGCCGCTGACCATCGGTCTCGGACTGATCATGGTCATCGTCGAGGGGCAGTGGCTGCGGACGAAGGACGTCGAGTGGAAGCACGCCGCCCGCTTCTGGACCCGCGATCTTCGCGCTCAACTTCGCCCTGGGCGTTGCCACGGGCATCGTGATGGAGTTCGAGTTCGGCACGAACTGGGCGGCGTACAGCCGCTTCGTCGGCGACGTGTTCGGTTCGGCGCTCGCGGCCGAGGGCATCTTCGCGTTCTTCCTCGAATCGGGCTTCCTCGCGGTGCTCGTCTTCGGCTGGGATCGCGTCGGCCCCAAGCTCCATTTCTTCAGCACGCGCGATGGTCTTCCTGGGTTCCTGCTTCAGCGCCATCTGGATCGTCGTGGCCAACTCGTGGCAGCAGACGCCGGCCGGCTATCACGTCGTGCAGACGCAGGTCAACGGCGTGCCGGCGCTCCGGGCGGAGATCGTCGACTTCTGGGCGATGGTGTTCAATCCCTCGAGCGTGGATCGCCTGGCCCATACGCTGATCGGGGCCATGATCCTGGGCGGTTTCTTCGTCTGCTCGGTCAGCGCGTTCTACCTGATCAAGGGGCGGCACGAGCTCTTCGCGAAGCGCTGCTTCACCATTGGCCTGATCGTGGCGGCCCTGTTCAGCCCGCTCGCCCTGCTGACCGGTCACGATCAGGCCAAGAAGGTCGCGAAGAACCAGCCCGCCAAGCTCGCGGCGTTCGAAGGACACTTCGAGACCGGGCCGGGCAATCTCTACCTCTTCGGATGGCCCGATGCCGACGCGCAGGTGGTCAGGCACGGCCTGGCCATTCCCGGCATGCTGAGCTACCTCGTGCACGGGAGCTTCGAGGCGCCCCTGACCGGCCTCGACGCATTCAGTGAGGAAGACCGACCGTCTCTCTGGGTGCCGTTCCAGACGTATCACCTGATGGTCGCGCTGGGCATGAGCTTCATCGGGCTCTCGCTCCTGACGCTGCCGCTGCTCAGGAACGGCCGGGTCTTCCGCATGCGCTGGCTGCTCTGGATCTACGTCTTCGCGGTGCTGGGCGCCGTGGTCGCGAACCAGGCCGGCTGGATCGCCGCGGAGACGGGACGGCAGCCGTGGATCGTGTACCCGAGCGTCCAGGGGGGCGTCGCGATGCCCGGTCTCCGCACGAGCGAGGGGCTGAGCGAGTCGGTACGGGCCGAGCAGGTCGCGTGGTCGATTGCGATGTTCGGACTGATCTACCTCCTGCTCTTCTGGGTCTGGATCTTCGTGCTCAATCGCAAGATTCAACTCGGCCCGGAGGAGGGCACCGATCGAGCGGTTGCCGGGCGCACGGATCTCTTCGGCGCCGCCGCGGCGCTCGCCGGCGAGGGTCGATCGCTCATGGATGAGAACGAGAAGGGGCGCCGCTGATGCTCGATCACGACACCCTCTCGCTGATCTGGTTCGGCCTGCTCGGCGTCCTGCTGATCGGCTACACGATCCTCGACGGGTTCGATCTTGGCGTGGGGATCCTGCACCCGATCGCGCGGACCGACGAGCATCGCCGGCTGATGATGAACTCGATCGGTCCACTCTGGGACGGCAACGAGGTCTGGCTGGTGACCTTCGGCGGGGCGCTCTTCGCCGCGTTCCCGATGGCCTACGCTACGGTCTTCAGCGGCTTCTACGTCGCGTTCATGCTGCTGCTGTTCGCCCTGATCTTCCGCGCGGTCAGCCTCGAGTTCCGCTCCAAGACCGAGCATCCCGTGTGGCGCCGCATCTGGGACTTCGGTTTCTTCGGCTCGAGCTTCCTCGCCGCGCTGCTCTTCGGCGTTGCGGGCGGAAATCTCATGCTCGGCCTGCCAATGGACCAAGCGCTCGTGGTCCGCCAGTCGGTGGTCCAGCAGCTGTCGTTGTACCCGCTCGTCGTCGGGCTGCTCACGGTGGTGCTGTTCACGATGCACGGGGCGATCTTCCTGTATCTGAAGACCGAGGGCGACTTGCAGAAGCGGGCCGAGCGGTGGATCTGGCGCGCGTTCGGCTTCTTCCTCGTGGTGTACGTGATCACGACGATGTACACGCTCGTCGAGGTTCCGCGGGCCACGCAGAACTTCAAGGATCATCCGTGGCTGTGGATCGTGCCGGTGCTCAACGTGCTGGCGATCGCGAACATCCCCCGGGCCATGTTCAAGCGCCAGCCGGCGTACGCGTTCTTCAGCTCCTGCGCGACGATTGCGGCGCTGGCGTTCCTGTTCGCGGTTGCGATCTTCCCCAACCTCGTGCCCTCGTCGCTGAATCCCGACTGGAGCCTCACGATCTTCACCGCGCGCTCGAGCGAGAAGACGCTGGGCGTGATGCTCCTGATCGCCCTGATCGGGATGCCGTGCGTGCTCTCGTACACCGCGGTCATCTACTGGGTCTTCCGAGGCAAGGTGAAGCTGGACCACACGAGCTATTGACGCGTGTGTCGGCTGCAGGTCTTGTAGGGTGCATGCAATGCACCACGAAAGGAGACACGGCGCCGTCCCTGGTGCATTGCATGCACCCTACGAAGAACGAAAGAGGTGGTCGGCCACCATCGACGCGCGCTCGGATCGGCGGTATGGTGATCGACCATGGTAACGGCCTCACCGAAGCTCCCGAGCTTCATGGAATGGAGGGAGCTGGACTCCCTCGTCGGCTCGATCCGGACCCGCTCCCTCGTCGCGCAGCCCACCACGATTGAGCAGTGCCGCGAGGCGCTGGCGTACTGTCGGGCGCACGGCCTGACCGTCTGCGCGGGGCAGCGGCCGCGGCTACGGGGACGTCGCGCTCAACGACGGCCAGGCCCTTCTGGACATGAGCTCGATGAACCGGATCCTCGACTTCGACGAGGAGACGGCGCAGATCACCGTCGAGGGCGGCACGCGGCTCATCGAGATCTTCGAGGCGGTTCACTACCGGCTGCTGACGCTTCCCGGCAGCCCCACCGAGTCGTATTCCAGCGTGGCCGGCGCGATCTGCGCGAACGTGAACGGCAAGGACGGGTGGCACCACGGCAACTTCGGCCGGCAGGTCGTCCGTCTCACACTGCTCCTCGCGAGCGGGGAGACGATCACGATCGATCGCTCGCACGAACTGTTCGGCGCGGTCGTGGGTGGCATCGGCTTGCTCGGAATCATCGTGGAGGTCACGCTCCAGCTCTGCCCGATCCCCTCGCCCTTCGTCGAGATCAACCGGATTCCGGCGGCCAACGTCGACGCCCTGCTCGAGACGATGGCCAGGGTGGAGCAGTCGTACGATGCGGCCGTGGTCTGGGTAGACGCCTACGCGAGCGGCGCCGCGACCGGACGCTCCGTCATCCACGCCGCAAAATGGCTGCAGCGCGACGACAGCGAGCCGAAGCGCCGCACGATCCTCGAAGCGGGCTTCGCGCGTCTGGTCCGGCACCGCAAGTTCGGCCTCGCGCTGCACGAGACGTGCGGCCCCCTCATCTCGCTCATGCTCCACGTGCAACGGCCTGCGGTGTACTTCTTCAACAAGCTCTACTACGCCGCGTCCCAGCTCACGTATCGCTTGGGGCGATCATCGAACACCGAGCTCTTCCTCCGCTTCAACTTCGAGGCGAGCTTCACCGTGCCTCCGGCGCACCTCGTCTGCGGACCGCGCGGATACACCGTGCAGCTCACGTTCCCGCGTTCCCAGGCTCGCGAAGCGATCATCGAGTTGCTCGAGATCTGCCGCTCGTCGCCATGTCCGCCGGTCACCACGATCATGCGGGCCCACAAGGCGGACGACTTCCTGATCTCGTTCTCCGAAGACGGCTACAGCCTCAACTTCGAGTTCCACCCCAAGAAGCGCCACGAGGTGGCCAGCCGCCGGGCAGTCGACCGCCTCATCGACGCGACCGCCCGGCGCGGCGGCAAGGTGCATCTCGCCAAGGACCAGGTCCTGACCGCCGAGCAGTTCCACCGCGTGTATCCCCGTTGCGAAGAGCTCTTGGAGATCAAGCGGCGTCTGGATCCGGAAGATCTCTTCACCTCCGACCTCGCGCGGCGGGTCGGGATTCACCCGCTCAGGCCGAAGCCGCCGGTGGAAGCGGATCGACCCCGGGAGACGGCGGGCAGCGTGAAGTCGCGCTGACGCATGCGCGTGGAAGCATCAGCGATTCGCCGCTTGGAGGAGTGAGGTCACCTCAGCGCGTAGCACCGGCAACGTGCTTTCGAGTATGCCCCAGACCAAGCGGTTGTCGACGTCAGCGTGGATAGGGACACGAGTTCGATCGGTTTCTGGAACATCGATTCCAGCGCTTCCAGCAGTGCGAAGTACACCTCGACCTACTCCGACGGCACGACCGTCTCGAACTCGACGAGGAAATCGAGATCGTTCGGCGTTCGCTCTCCGTTGACCGCGGCGTCGGATCCGAAGATCTCCAACCTGCTCACGCGGAGCGTCCTGCACAGCGCTCTGAGCTCATGCAACCTCGATTGAACATCTGAATGCATCGACGCACGCGAACCGAGGGCCGTCGTCTGCGGCCCCTGCCATCGCCCTCACGGCGTCAGCACGGTGCGCTCATGGGGAACGTTGAACACCGTGGGCAGGAGATAGCGGCGATTCTGATACGTGTAGAGTCGGCCGCTGATGAGCAGCGGCGCCGTTCGTCCGGCGCGCCCCGCATAGCGCTCCATCCGCTCGAGCAGCTGGCACGGCAGCACCGTCAGCGGCGGATCCGAGAGCCCCTGGGCGTCGGCGTCGAGGACGAAGATCCACGTGCCGGCGTGGCTTCGGCTGAGCTTCCCCCGGCGGGCGAGGACCGCCACGCCCTCCGGCGCACCGCCCTGCAGCGGTTCGGCGACCTGCGCCGGCGCGCGCACGGGTACCGGGCCCACCGCCTGCTCGAGCTCGCGCATGATGTCCTCCACCGTGTCTCCCGTCGAGGACCGTGGCGCCGTCTCCGGCTCAGCGGGCAGCGCTTCCTCCTGCAGCGGCGGGGCGTGCGTGACGAGGAGGAAGTTGCGGTTGCGGTAGAGGAAGACCTGACCGGTCACCTCGAAGAAGAGCCCCTCGGGATCTTCGGCCGCCGCAAAGGACTGGCGCATCGCTTCCAGGCGGCCGTTGGGCAGCAGGACCATCTCCAGCGGGGCAACTTCGGGGTCGTTCGAATCCGCGACCAGCCACCACCAGTCGTTCTTTTCTTCGTGACGCAGATGGCCGCGAGCCCCGGAGACCACGGTTCCCTCCCGAAGCAGCGGTGGCAGCTTCAGCGTCGGTGTCGCCTCCTCCGGAAGCAGCGCTGCTGTCGCGCTCGCCGCGGTTGTCTCGACTTCCTGCCCGACGGACACTGCGCCCCGTCCAGAGCACCGCGGCCAGGCAGGCCGCGGACGTCCGGGTCACAAAGAGCGATGAATGGGACATCGCGCAGTTCTTGCTCGCGGGTCGTGCCGGATGCGGGTTCCAAGAGGATAGAAGGGATTTCGTTCCCGGCAAGCGAATCGGAGTCACGCCTTTCAAAGCACGACCATGCGATGAGCCGATGCACCGCGGATGCGCATGGCGCTGGCGATTCTGTCGATCGGATTGACGACCGTGATCGGTGGCTGCGCCTGGAACACGCCGTGGACCTATAACACGCCGCCCACCGCGCACGACAGCAACGCCGTCGACGATCTCAACCCGCGCCGCGACCGTGTGGTGATCGTCGGCGACTTCCAGGCCCCCGAACGGAGCGGCGTCAAGCTGTCGGGGGTCGGCTCCGGCGTGAGCGAGGCCTTGAGTCAAGCGCTGCTCAACGAAGGGCAGTTCGACGTCTGGTCCAACGACAAGCTTGCCGACGCCGTTCAACAGGTGCTCGATGGTCCCACGAACGAGCGCGAGTCCAGGCTGGGGGAACTGCACGAGAAGCATCCCGACATCAGGTTCGTCATCATCGGTCAGGTGACTGATTTCCACCATACCAGCGAGGTGCCTCCCGAGGTGCGCCGGCGCAGCGCGTTCATCTTCGGCACGCGCCGTGAGGCGATCGTGGCCATCCACTTCCAGTTCGTCGATCTCATGACCAGACGGGTGCTGCTCGCCGATCACGTCTACGGCACGGCCAAGGCGGGAAGGAAGTCGACCGAGAAGATCTACGGGGACCTCGCCTTCGGCTCGTATCTCTTCTGGAATTCGCCGCTCGGACGGGCCACGGAAGAAGCCATCAAGCACGCGATGAGCCGGATCAACGAGGTCGTCCCCGCCGCGCCCGAAGGAACAATGCGGGTGGCGGGGCTCATCACCTCTCGCCAGCTCCAACTCTCCGGCATGCCGCGCGGCGGTTTGTCCCCGAGCGAAGAGTACTTCCTCATCGTCGGCACGAGCACCATGGACGCCCGGGCCCTCTGCGATCCGCAGACCGGCCAGCCGCTGCGGGTTCGGGTCGGATCGGACGGCACGACCGCGTTGCTGCTGGGGCAACCGGCGGCGGACGAGCGGCTGGTGGGGGCGGAGCTGCGTCGCGATCTGCCCGCGCCGACGGAGCCGCCGGTGCCGGTGGCCGCGGTCGGCGGGTAGACCCGTCGCCTGCCGCGATCATCGAGGTCTTTCCGAGACAAGGCCTTTGCCGCCCCTCGCTCCGCGGCTTATCCTGTTACCCGCGGCCGAGTAGCCAAGTGGACCAAGGCAACGGATTGCAAATCCGTCATCCGTGGGTTCGAATCCCACCTCGGCCTGTTCTCCGAAGGGGTTTGTTTCCCGCGGGGCCTCACTGCCGCGGCACTCTCGCCGAAGGTCGGCGGGCGGGGCCTTTTCCGTGAGGGGGATACCGGCCAACCAGTGCAGGAGGCACGCCGTGCCCGACGCTCCCACCGTTCCGTTGCTTGATCTGAAGGCGCAGTACGCCGCGATCAAGCCCGAGATCGACGCCGCCCTCCACGAGGTGGTTGCGAGCCAGTACTTCGTGCTCGGCCCCGCGGTCGAGCGCCTGGAACACGCGATCGCCGAGTACATCGGCAGCCGCTTCGCCATCGGTTGCGCCTCTGGCTCCGACGCGCTGCTGCTCGCCCTCATGGCCCTGGACGTCGGACCGGGCGACGAGGTGATCTGCCCCGCGTACACGTTCTTCGCGACCGCCGGCTCGATCTCGCGGCTCGGCGCTCGACCGGTGTTCGGGGACATCGACCCGGCCACCTACAACCTGAGTCCGGAGCACACGCGGCAGCTGGCATCGAAGTGCTCGCGGCTCAAGGCGATCATGCCCGTGCACCTCTACGGTCAGGCCGCCGACCTGGACGCGTTCCTGGCGTTGGGCGAGGAGCTGGGCGTTCCGATCATCGAGGACGCGGCGCAGGCCATCGGGGCACGCGACGAACAGGGAACGCCCGTCGGCCGCCGCGGCGACCTTCGGCTGCTTCAGCTTCTTCCCCTCGAAGAACCTCGGCGGGTTCGGCGACGGCGGCCTCGTCACCAGCGATGATCCCGAGCTGGCCGAACTCGTGAAGATCCTTCGCATGCACGGCGGCAGGACCAAGTACGTCTACGAGCGGGTCGGGATGAACTCGCGGCTGGACGCGCTGCAGGCGGTCGTGCTGGAGGTCAAGCTGCGCCATCTGGAATCATGGCATGAGCAGCGCCGCAAGAACGCGGATCGCTACGACCGGATCTTCATGACGGCCGGAGCGAAGAGCAGCGAAGAGCCGCTCCTGAGCGGCGGGCTTCCGCTGCGCACGCCGCATCGACTGCCGAGCCCCTCCCGTCACATCTACAACCAGTACGTGATTCGCGTCCCTGCCGAGGCGCGGGACGGCGTGCGCGAGCATCTGAAGACGTGCCACATCGGCACCGAGATCTACTATCCGCTTCCCCTGCACCTGCAGGAGTGCTTCTCTGGGCTGGGCGGCCGCGAGGGCGACTTGCCCGAGTCGGAACGGGCCGCCCGGGAGACCATCGCTCTGCCGATCTACCCCGAGCTGACGGGCGAACAGATCGATTTCGTCGCCGGCAGCGTGCTCGAAGCGCTCTCCCGGCTCGTTGCCCCGGCGGCGAGGTCCGCTTGACGGTTCCCTGCCGGGTCGATGGGCGCACGACCAGGCAAACGACCGGGCCGCTGGGGAGCGGTGAGACCGAGTGCTGGCTGCTCTACGACGGAGACTGCGGCTTCTGCCGCGGATGGTGCGACTGGGCCAGAGCCCGCGGCGCGGACCGCACCGTGCGCTTCCAGCCCTGTGACGCGGCGAGCGACCTGCGGGAGCAGGCCGGGCTGAGCGATGCCGATTGCCAGGAATCGGCACACCTGCTTCTGGTTCGGGAGGGGGGAGTGGTCGAGGCGCAGCCGCGCCGCGGCCGCGATCAACGGCGTTCTCGCGCGTCTGCCGGGCAAGCGGAATGCGTTCTTCCGAATCTTCGCGGCGCTCTACCGGGTTCCGGGCCTTCGGCAGCTGGAGGAGCTCGGGTACCGGATCATCGCTCGCAATCGTCACCGGCTGGGCGCAGCGAGCTGCGCTCCGGATAGCCGCGATCAGCGCTGACGGCCCGGCCGGCCACCGGCTGCGTCGAGCGCCGAAGCCAGGAGCGACTGCAGTTCCGCCATTCGGGCCGGCCAGTCGTGGCTTCTGGCCGCGTCCAGGCGCTGGAACCGCCGTTCCGTCGGATCGAGCAGCGCTCTCTGACCGCCCGCACGAACGACGGCGCATCGCCGGCGAGGCGGAGCCCATCCGGCGAGGCGGCGGCCGCGGCGTCCCGCAGGTTGGGCAGGTCCCTCGCCACGACGGGCAGCCCCGCGGCAAGATACTCGAAGAGCTTGAGCGGTAGGCTCGAGCGGGCGTGGTCGTTGTCCAGCAAGGGAATGAGCGCGACGTCGCAGTGAGCGAGATAGGCGGGCAGTGCCTCCTGCGGACGAGGCCCCAGCGCGTGGACGTTGCGCCGCTCCAGCAGCGCTCGCCACGCCGCGGGAGCGACCTCCACGTCGCCGAGCCCCTGCGGTCCGATCAGGATCAGCTCGACGTCCGGCTGGCTCGCGGTCAGCGCGAGCAGCCACTGCACGTCGATCCGGTAGTGGGCGAGATTGCCCACGTACACCGCGCGCGGATGGGGAATGCCGTCCAGTTCGGGCGGCGCTGCGAGGGAATCCGTCACCGCCCGGCTGAAGAGCGATACGTCCGCGACGTTCGCGAGCGAGCGCACGTCCTTCCGCCGGACGTGAAGGCGCTCGGCGAGCACGGGGCTCGAGGCCAGAACGAGGTCGGCACGCGTCACGAGCTGCCGCTCCAGAGCGGCGATCCACGCGCGGTCGACGCCGGGGTTGGCGGCGTAGTCATCGACGCAGTGGTAGACGAGCAGACGGTGGGGAATGGCTTCGGCCAGCACAGGTGGGTGGGCAGGAACGCGTAGAGGATGGGCTCCTCCAGGTGCAGTCGATGCGCCGCGGCGCACCGCGGCCCCGAGCCAGCGGAGCGACATGGCTCTGGCTGGCGGCGGCCATCCCCAGGGCAGGCTCAACGGCGACAGCACGTCGAGATGGTCCGCGACGCGTCGAGGTCCGCCCCACCAGTTCGCCAGTCGGCGCTGGATTCGTCGGCGATCCTGGGCGCTGGCCGCGAGCGCCGGGCTGCGCACGCCCGTCGACTCGACGAAGAGCACGCGATGTCCAACGTCGGCGAGCCGCCTGGCGATCTGATGGGCGTTGACCGGCGTGGGCGTGTCCCAGCACGCGCTGGCGGCCAGGACGAAGGGGATCGCCGCGTCGAGGCCGCCCTCGGCGGTCGCAGGAGCCGAGCCGCGATCCGGTGGCGGCGTGGCGGTGGCCGTGGATTCGCGCACGCGAGGGCTCCGAGGAAGAGGGGGAAGGCACGCGCCAGCGAAGGAGAGTATACGAGCAGCGCATTCACCCCTTTGCCCCACGCTTCGCCCCAGGACCGGTCCCATTCGCCATAATCAGGCAACAGAAGGGCACCGGACGGCGCTTTCGTGGGAATCGACTTCACCATCCTGATCTCCGGCGGCGGCTTCACCGACCAGCTGATGCAGTTCAGGGCGTTCTACAAGCTCGGCCGCTCGCTCGGCCTCCGCTATCGGCACACGCCCTTCGAGAGCGAGCGGAGCGGCCGGGGGATCTTCGACTTCCTCGGCTTCAACCAGCAGTTCGATGCCGTTCTGGCCCCGGCCTCCGATCGCCCGCCCTTGGAGATTCCGTTGAGCGACGAGCGCCTCGAGCGCGAGGCGGCATCGAGCTTCGCGGGAGTGCAGACGCTCGTGCGGCGGGAGATCGAAGCGCGGGCGGGCGCCGATTCGCTGATCGCGTTTCGCCTCACCGGGGGCCGGGCGTTCTTCGCGGACATCCACGCGGCGCTGTCCGAGGAGCCGGACGAACTGGACCTGCGCACCGCCTATGCGCGCCATCGCGCCCGGCAGCCGTGGCGTTCGCGGTTCGAGCCGAACACCATCCAGATCCTGGTCCACATCCGGCAGGGCGACACCGCCGTCATCCGGACGCCCTGGGACACGTTCGTTCCCCTGCGCGGACCGGACGCGCTGCGGGAGGTCGACGAGATCGACGAGCCGCTGCGCTCGAGCCTGATCGACGTGCCCGAGTACGCCGACCTGCTCGCCGCGCTGATGCGCGGTCTGGACGAGCCGTGTTCCGCCGTGGTCTGCTCCGACGGCTACGCACTGCCGTTCCGCAAGATCCGCCAGCATGCGGAACAGCTTGGCCTTACGGATGGGCAGCGCCGTCAGCTCAGCGAGCTGGAGACGACGTACCAGAGCCGGTTCGATGTCTTCCGCGGCATGCCCCGCACGACGTGTCTGATCGGCGAGGGCGAGGAGCATCTCTTCGATCTGGTCCACGCCGCGCTCTCCGCCGATATCATGGTCGTGGGGACGCAGCAGCGGATGATCCCCAAGCTCATTGCCAGCTATCCCGACCTCGAGCGCCCCCAGATTCTCGCCCTGCTTCACCGCACGGCGGAGCCCCCGGATCACGAGCGGGATCTGGGTCTCGGTCCACGCCAGGCCACGCTCGTTCCCGTTCAGGTGGGAGAGAGGAACCTCGAGCATGCCGTGGACCGGATCCGACACGTCCTTGCAGAGCGACCGCGGCTGGGGCCGGTTCGTCTGTGCGGCCGGCGCAGCGCGGAACGCCGCCGATGACGATGGCCGGGAAGCAGTTCGACATCGCGATGGTCGGCGATTTCCGCTTTCCCGGCGGCACCTCCTCGTGCATGGCGCAGGAGATCAAGGCGCAGGCCCGCGCCGGGTATCGCACCGCGCTCGTGCAGGTTCCGGCGCCGGTCCTCAAGAAGCGCCGCGCGTTCAATCCATCGATCATGGCGTGCCTGCACGCGGGACAGGCCACGGTCGTTCCCGTCGAGGAGCCGCTCAGCGCGCGACTCGTGCTCATCCACCATCCGCTGGTCTTCGCACAGCGGCCGGAGCGGTCGCCCAGGATCGACGCTTCGGTCAAGCGGCTGATCGTCCACCAGCCTCCGGCGGACGGAACGCAAGCGGAGCCGCGGTACGACGTCCGCGCGGTGCAGGAGGTCGTGCGCGGGCTCTTCGGCGAGGGGATTCAGTGGGCGCCGGTCGGCCCCCTCGTGCGCGAGAATCTGCCGGGGCCGGAGACGGGCATCGAAGTGACCGACTCCGACTGGTTCAACCTCATCGACGTCGATGAGTGGGCGGTCGATCGCTCCCGCTTCGTCGGCGATCGACCGGTCATCGGTCGGCACGGGCGCCCGGAGTGGCACAAGTGGCCCGCGTCGGCGGAGGTGATCCTCGCGGCGTATCCGCGCGATGAGCGGTTCTGCGTCAAGATTCTCGGCGGGGCGGAGGCGGCCGAGCGGATCATCGGCGAGCGCCCGTCCAACTGGCACGTGTACCCCTTCGGCGCGATGCACCCGCGGAAGTTCCTGCGGGAGATCGACTTCTTCGTCTACTACCACCATCCGGAGTGGATCGAGGCGTTCGGGCGCACGATCCTCGAGGCCCTGGCCAGCGGATGTCCGGTGATCGTGCCCCGTCACTTCGAGGCGCTCTTCGAAGATGCCTGCTTGTACGCCGATCCGAGCGAGGTGCGTGCGATCGTGGAGGCGCTCTACGCCGATCCGTCACGCTCCCGTGAGATCGGAAGTCGCGGGCAGACGTTCGTGCGCGAACGCTTCGGGCTCGAGGTGCACCAGCGCCGCGTGCGAGCGCTGATCGGCGATCCCTCCTCGCCGGCGGCGACGACGGTTGCTTCGGTCCGCCCCCAGCGCCGCCGCGTCCTCTTTCTCACCAGCAACGGCGAGGGCATGGGGCACCTGACGCGCATGATGGCCATCGCCCGCCGCGCGCGGGAGGACATCGAGCCGATCTTCGCGACGCTGTCGCTGGCGCTCAAGGTCGTACGGGAGGCTGGCTCCTTCGCAGAGTTCATTCCCCGTCATCCGGAGTGGCACTGGTCGATCTGGAATCCCTTCCTGGAGCGCCGCCTCCTCAAGATCATCGATCGCTACGGCGCCGAGGCGGTGGTCTTCGACGGCAACGCGCCGTACCAGGGAGTGATCTCCGCGCGGCAAGCGGCGGCGTGCCCCTTCGTCTGGGTTCGGCGCGCCATGTGGAAGATAGGGGAGGGCAAGACGTTCCTGGAACGATCGCGTCACTTCGACCTGGTGATCGAGCCCGGCGAGTTCGCCGCGGAATTCGATCGCGGCCTGACGGTCGCCCATCGCAGCGACATCCTCTGCGTGCCGCCCATCGTCATGCTCGATAGGTCCGAAGCGCTCGGCCGCGAGGAGGCGAGAGCGGCGCTCGGGCTCGACCCGGGTGCGCAGACCGTGCTCCTCCAGCTGGGCTCGGACAACACGAACGACATCGCTTCGCCGGCGTGGATCGCCGCAGAGCGCCTGCTCCGGGAGCCCGACACGGCGGTCGTGGTCGCGGAGTGGCTGATCTCGCGCCGGCCGCTGTCGTTGCCGAAGGGCGTGCGCCGGGTGCGGATCTATCCGCTCAGCCGGTACTTGAACGCATTCGATTTCGCGATCAGCGCCGCGGGCTACAACTCGTTCCACGAGCTCGTGGCGTTCGGGATTCCGAGCATCTTCGTGCCGATGGACAAGCCTTCGGAGGATCAGAGCGGTCGCACACGCTATGCCGAACAGGTCGGCGCGGGCCTGCACCTGCAGCCGTTCACCGAACAGGGGCTGGACCGCTGCCTCGAGACGATGCGTCGTCCGGAGGCCCGCCGCGACATGGTGGCCGCGTGCACGGCGCTCTTCCCGGGCAACGGCGCCGGCGAGGCGATGGAAGCGATCGAGCGCCTCATCGGCGCAGGAAGCGCAGCCGCCATCCGCGCCGAGCATTCAGGTGCGAGCCGAGGCGCTGGAGGCCAGTTCACCGTGAGCGAGCACTCGTCATGTTCTTCGTGGTGAGCACCGGACGATCGGGAAGCCGGACCGTGGCGGAGGTGCTTGCGCAGTCTCCCAGCTGCGAGTGCCGGCACGAGCCCTTTCCGCAGCTCATCGCCGAGGCGCCGCGCTTCCTGTACGGGGAGCTGGCGCAGGGGGATCTCGTCCGCCTCCTCCGCGAGACGCGGTCGCCGACCGTCGACGGGAAGATCTACGGGGAGAGCAGCAACAAGCTCTCGCTGATCATCCCCGCCCTCGTCGAGGCGTTTCCCGGCTCGCAGTTCCTCTGGCTGGTGCGGGATGGCCGCGACTTCGTCTGTTCGGGCCTGCAGCGCGGCTGGTACGAGCCGGGCGAGGAGACCGAGTCGGCTGGCGATTGGCAGCGCTGGCGGCTGCGCGGCGATCGCAGCGGTGATATCGCACCGGACGCGTGGCGAGCGATGGACCGGTTCGAGCGCGTGTGCTGGCTCTGGAGCTTCACGAACCGCCTCATCGAGCAAGAACTGGTTCGGCACGGCCCCGAGCACTACCGGGTCGTGACGATCGAACGTCTGGGGGCGGCGCTTCCGGACCTGTGTGATTTCCTCGGTCTCGAGCCCGTCTCCTTCGTCGTCGGTCGCGCCAACCGGCGCGTCGTTCGCGGCGTGGCCGATGAGGCGGTGGCCGGATCGACGAATCTCGTCGATGCGGTGCAGACGTGGACGGACTGGACGGCGGAGCAACGCGAGATCTTCACCCGCTGGTGCGGACCGCTGATGGATCGCCACTATCCGGGCTGGCGGAGCGATGACGGCCAATGGCTGGCGGTACCCGGTGAGGTCGACGCCGCCGGACACCCGATCTCGCCTTCCGGGTCGCTGACGCTGCAGGGAGACGGAGACGACCTCGGGTCGGTGCTGCGGTCGTTGGTGGCGGATGTGGCGGAGATCAAGCAGATGCGAAGTCAGCTCCGCTCATTGACTCGGGCCCATGAACGGCACTTGAAGGACAGCGCGGCGGAGCTTGGCGAGCTGCGCCGATCGCACGGCAAGACCCTCTCGCGGGAGGAGCTGGATGCCCAGCGCCGCCTTCACGAGTACGAGGTGCGCGATCTCAAGGCAGAGCACGAACGGCAGATCAGGGACGTTGAGCGCAAGCTGGCGGGCGCAGGCGCAGCTGGACGACGTCGTCCGGCAGCTCGAGTGGGAGAAGAAGGAGCGCCGGGCGCTGAAGGCAAGCGAGTCGTACCGATTGGGTCACGCGGTGGTGCGTCTGGCGAAGTCACCCGTGTTGGCGCTGCAGTCCATGCAGCGCCGACTGCTGCGGCGTGGTCCGGGGAAGCGGCAAGGTGCATCTGGCTCGTCCCGGTCTCCAGGAGGCGTCGTGGAGGCACGTTCCGGGGACGACGGTTCCGGGGGCGTGCGGGGCGGCACGCTGCCGCTGCGCGACGCGGATCGCAATGACGGCCCCGTTCTGCCGATTCCGATGGGATCGGCGGTGAAGGAGAACGCGCCGCGGGCACCCGTGACCGCGCTGGTGATGTTGTTGGGAATGACGGATCCGGAGATCGAGCGCTGTGTCGAACAGGTGGCGTCGCTCCAGGTGATGCTGGCGGGATTCTGCCCGCTCTTCGTCACGGACAGCGACGCGTTCCAGTTCTTTCGGCGCTACGAGTACCTCTTCGAGTACCTGCCGCCGGCCGACGCGTACATCGCTCAGCACGGCGTTGAAGAGTGGACGGAGTTCGTCAACGAGCGCCTCCGCTCGATCATCGCCACCTACCAGCCGCAGCGGATCATCGTCCTTGGTGGCTCGTCATCGAGTCACGCAATCGAGCGCGGCCTGCTCGACCCGTTCCTGCAGGCGCCGGAGATCGACTGATGGGGACGCATGATTCCGGCGCAAGGTCGGCGGCCGAATCACGCGTGCGTGAAACGCAGATGAACGGAAGAGCACTCCCGCACCGGAAGTGAAGCACGGCGCGACACTCGCCAAGACCGCCGCGTCGCTGCGCCCGGACGGCTCACGTGCGTCAGCGACGCGACCGGGCGAGCGGGCGCTGGAGTACCTTGATCGCAGCGCGATGAACGGCATGACGGTACTCTCGGAGAGCCAGGTGATCGCGGAACGTCTTCGCTTCCATCCAAGGATCGCCCGTCATCAAGAATCGCTCCAAGAGCGACGTGTCCAATCCGCCGGTCCTCTTCAACGACTTTGCGGCCCTGTGCAGCACCGATCGGTCGACGGCCTCGAATCTGGTCGCCCCGGCGCCGGCCCAGGTGTGGATGATCGACGCGTTGCGCACGGTCTTCTGGTTGTTGCGGGCGAAGATCATGGCGTTGTAACGTTCGGGCAGGACCGAGACTCGGGCGGCGCTGGACGCGATGGCGTGGGCCAAGGCGAGCTGATCGCGAGGTTCTCCGCTCGCGGCAGATTCGTGATAGAACTCCTCCCAGAGCCGTCCGACCTCACGTCCGCCCGTCGTATCACGAAACAAGAGAACGCCGCTATTCAAATACAGCATCGGGAGCGAATCGCCCCATCCCAGCTCGCGGTAGCGTTTGAAGTGTCTGGCGCGACAGTCGGAATAGCCATTGGGATTGCGCACGCCGGCGACGTCGGCCTTTGTGACCCACAGGCCGTCGAGCGGTCGAACGGGAAGGGTATCGGCGTCGAGGTAGACGAAATCACCCTCGACAACTTGCCGCGCGGCCACCTTCAGCAATCGACTCCTGACGACCGCGGTCTCTCCGCCAGTGCGGATCACGCAGTGCTCGTGCACCAGATCGCGCAGTTGAGTGAGCACGGAGGGCGGTTGGGCGTCGCTGACCTCATCGATCAGCAGAGTGATCCGTGCCTCCGGCGCAACGCGTCTGAGCAGCCAGGCGGAGACAACCGCCATCTCGCCGTAGAAGTCGGCGTCAGAAGCGCAGAGGCAATAAACGTAATGGTGAGGGTCGGCCGCCATTCTCACTGAAGTGTACGCTCCCGCGGTGGTTGTTTCTGTTCATGTGCGGCCCATCCGGGCCGCAGGGATCCATGCCGCCGACCTTCAATGCCGGATGGGAACGGGTTGCTTTGAGGGCCGGCGCTTGTTGTCGTCGAGAATGTGCGCTGCCGGCGCCGGTTCTTTGTCGAAGGTGTGCGCGAACACACAGGGGGATTCGATGGGTGGCGCGGCCGGCGCCGCATCCATGCGGCTCGACCATCGTCGGTCCAGCGTTGCTCATACGCGCCCGCATCCTGCGGGCTTCCCTGTGGCTGGTCTCGCGGTGGTTGTTTCTATTTATGTGCGGCCCGTCCGGGCCGCAGGGAATTGTGCAAAGCCGCCGGCATCTATGCCGGCTCGGTTCTCGCTGCGAACCACCACACGGTCGGCGGCATCCGTGCCGCCGACCTTCAGTACCGGATGGGAATGGGTTGCGTTGCCGACCGGCGCTTGTTGTTGTCAAGGGCGTGCGCGAACACACGTGAGGAGTTCGATGGGTTGCGGAGCCGGCGCCGCATCCATGCGGCTGGGTCTTGGTTGGTCTCAGGTTGGGGGCGCGGCTTGAGGTCTTGTTGCGGCGTCGCCGCATCCATGCGGCTCGACCCTCGTCGGTCCGGCGTGGCTCATACGCGCCCGCATCGTGCGGGCTGCCCTGTGGCCGTTCTTGCGATGGTTGTTTTGAGTTATGGGCGGCCCGTCCGGGCCGCAGAGGCTTTGCATCGCCGGCGGCATCCTTGTATCTGGAACAAAGAGCCCATCAAATAGAAACGCCCGCGACCGGCGTAATCGGTCACGGGCAGCTGATCGCGTGATCGTGGCATCCTAGGTTGTCCTGCAACCGTCCGGCAGCAAGATCCCGACCAGCTTGATTGAGCCTCCCGAACAGTCGCTGGGGCCGCTGCAGTCGCAAGCCCGCATTCGCAAGGAAGGGTCTCATGAACAATTGTACCGCAGGCATTGATGTTTCCAAGTCTCAGTTTGATCTCGCCATCAGTGGGAGTCGTTCTGTTCAGCGGTTCGACTCCGGGCCGGATGGTCGTGAGAAGCTCATCCGAAGACTCAAGGCAGCTCGAGTCGACTTGGTCGTTCTCGAAGCGACCGGTGGGTACGAACGCGTCATCATGTTGGAACTCATGAGTGCGGGACTGACCGTGGTTCGCATCAACCCCCGTCAGGTTCGAAACTTCGCCCGCGCCCGCGGCCGCCTGGCGAAGACGGATGCCATCGACGCGCTCACGCTCGTCGAATACGGGGAAGTGATGAAGCCGCCGGTCCGCCAGCTCCCGGATGCTGATCTGATCGCCCTGCGAGATCTCCTGGCCCGACGCCAGCAGTTGGTTGACATGCAGAGCATGGAGAGCTGCCGGCGCCGCCAGACTCTAGAAATGGCTGCAAAATCGAGCATTGCCGCGGTCCTTGCCTTCCTCAAGGACGAGCAAAGTGCCATCGAGAAGCTCCTTGATGAGCGGATGGCTCAGAATGACGAGTGGATGGCCCATGCTGCTGTTCTGCGAGAAGAGTCTGGCGTTGGTCCGGCCACCGTGCGCACCTTGATTCTGGAGCTGCCGGAACTGGGCAGGGTCTCACGCCAAGAGATCGCAGCGATCGTCGGTGTGGCGCCGATGAACCGGGACAGTGGCCAGAAGCGAGGTACGCGTTCGATCTGCGGTGGTCGAGCGAGTGTGCGTTCGTGTTTGTACATGGCCACGCTCGTAGCCACGAAGCACAATCCGAAGATTCGCGAGTGCTACCACCGCCTTCAAGCGACAGGCAAATGCAAGAAGGTTGCCTTGGTGGCGTGCATGCGCAAGCTTCTGGTGATTCTGAACGCCAGAAGTCGCGACTACCTGCAGAGGAGGTTCGATCAAGCTCTGCTGTCTCCTTCACTTCGCCGCCCTCACGAAGCCGGGGCGGTGACGTGAAGGAGACGGCAGGGCGCCGGCCAGCCTGCTGGCTCCGAACGAGCCCCCTCCCAGACGCTCCCGGAACAAAATGTGTAACGACAATCTGAAACTTGCTTGACACACGAGACAGTCGCTGCAGGCTCGCCAGTGGAAGTTCCGGCGTGGGATGGGCTTGGTCATGGCGGGCCTCCCCTCCCGCGGGCTGTGCAAAACCGCCGGCATGAGATTCCCCACGGATGGTGGACACCCAACGAGGGCGGCATAATGAGGCCGTTCAAGAATGGAGTGTCCGAATGCGAAAGACATATTCAGATGAGTTCAAGCGAGAAGCATTGCGGCTGATCGAGGAGGGTGCGTCGATTCGTCGCGTTGCGGCGGACCTGGGCATCTCGGAGTGGACGGTTCGCGGCTGGCGAAAGCAGTTCCTCAGTTCCGGAAGCCGACCGGAGGGGAAGCTATCGGTGGAAGAGGAGAATCGACAGCTCCGCGAGGAGAATCGTCGGCTGAGGCTGGAGCGTGAGATTCTCAAAAAAGCGACGGCCTTCTTCGCGAGCAACGAGAAATGAGGTTCGCATTCATTGAACAGCACCGGGAGATGTACCCGGTCTGGCTGATGTGCAAGGTCCTGGAGGTATCGACGAGCGGCTACTACACGTGGCGATCGCGCCCGACCAGCCGACTGAGATCGAGGCGGTCCTCGTTGTGTGAATCGATCCGAGCGATATTCGAGGAATTCCGCGGGATGTATGGAAGTCCGCGTATTCACCTCGAGCTGGTCAGCCGTGGGATCGACTGCTGTGTGAATACGGTCGCCAGCCTGATGCAGCAGATGGGCCTGCGATCGAAGACGAAGCGACATATCGGCCGAAGACGACGGACAGTCGTCACGGCCATCGTATTGCCAAGAACGTACTGGATCGGGCGTTCGAACGGAGCAATGCAAACGAAGCGTGGGGCGTCGATATCACGTACGTCCCAACAAAGGAAGGCTGGCTCTACCTGGCGGTGGTCCTGGACCTGCATTCGCGCCGAGTCATCGGCTGGTCAATGGCTGATCATCTCCGAACCGAGCTGACACTCGACGCCCTCAAGATGGCGATTGGCACGCGATCAGGAGCGAACCTGGACGGGCTGATTCACCACTCAGATCGTGGAGTTCAGTACGCCAGTGACGCCTACCAGGCGATGCTGGCGCGACACCGCATCACAGGAAGCATGAGCCGTAAAGGCAATTGCTGGGACAACGCGATGGTTGAGAGCTTCTTCGGCACGCTGAAGACGGAACTGGTCAATCACGAACGGTACGCCACCCGTGCGGAAGCTCGTCGATCGATCTTTGAGTACATCGAACTGTTCTACAATCGCAGACGACGTCACTCGGCCCTGGGATACGTCAGCCCGGTCGAGTTCGAGATGAGTGCTTGACGGCAAATCTCTGTCCACCTTCGGTGGGGAGCCTCAGCATCCATGCCGGCTCGCGTCACGCGCAAACACCAACGCCCCCGCGGCCTCCTGCCGCGGGAGCTTGACCTGCCGACGGGTGCGCGGTTGGGGCTTGCTGTTGTCGGGGAGGTTCGCGAACACGCTTGGGATTGTCGGGATTGCGCGAACACGCGTTGGGCGTTCGATGGTTTGCGGGGCCGTCGCCGCATCCATGCGGCTGGTCTTGAGAAGTCCTTGGGGTTGGGCGCGGGGCGTGAGGTCTTGTTGTGGCGTCGCCGCCTCCTGCGGCTCGACCCTCGCCGGTCCGACGCCGCTCAGACCCGCCGGCTTCCTGCCGGCTCGCCAGTGGAAGTTCCGGCGTGGGATGGGCTTGGTCATAGCGGGCCTCCGGCCCGCGGGATTACGCCGGTCGCGGGCGTTTCTATTTGATGGGCTCTTTGTTCCAGATACAAGGATTGCCGGCAGGTCTGAGCGGTGTCGGACCGACGACTCGAGCCGCGCACCCGACCTCAGACCAACCAGGACCGAGCCGCATGGATGCGGCGCCGGCCCCGCCACCCCTTGAACGCCCAACACTTGTTCGCGCAGCGCAATCACCGAAGTGGTCGGCCACCGAATGAGAGCCGGAGGCGCTCCGCCGCCTGCGCGTAGTCGGCGCTGACGATCACGCCGGCGACCTGAAGGCGCTGCCACACTCCGCGAAGTCGGCGATCTCGCGTCACGCCGAGGGTGTGCCTGACCGGAGGCAGGAGATTGCGGGCGACCTTGACCGCATACTTCGTCTTCGCCCGGCGCGACGCGCGGCTCAGCGCGTACTCGCCACCGATGACCCGCACCTTCTTGCGGTGAAGATCACCAAGGCGTGCACGGGCGGGATGTCCCACGCGCGCGTTCGGCGCATAGACCACGCGGAAGCCGGATGCTTGGACCCGCTGCCCCCAGGCGCGGTCGCCCCCCGAGAGCAGGTGCGCGTCGAACGGGCCTACGGCGTCGAACACGGCGCGGCGGGTGAAGACGTTGGCGGTGGCGCCGTAGTGGCGAGAGGCGTAGTCGTGCTGGCGGAAGGCCGTCAGCAGATCGTGGAGCTCGACCGCATTGGGTTGTCCATGGCGCCGGATGAGGACGTCGATGTGCCCCGCGACGAGACCGCAGCCGGGCGTGTGCAGGAGCCAGTCGACGCCCCGCTCGATCCAGTCAATGGCAGGAACACAGTCGGCATCGGTGAATGCGATGAGCGCACCGCGAGCATGCGCGACGCCGAGGTTGCGAGCGGCGTAGGAGCCCGGCTGCGGCTCGTGCAGCAGCCGAACGTGCGGAAACGAAGCGACCGTCGGCTCGAGCGTGACGGCGACCCCGTTGTCGACCACGATGACCTCGAATCGGTCGCTCGGATAGGTCTGCTCTTCGAGCGCCTGCAGGCAGAGGGAAAGCTCTTGCGATTCGAAGACGGGAATCACGACGGAGACGAACGGCGGGCCGAGTGATGGAGCGGTGTCGTTCGGACCGCTCAGATCGAGCACCACCGGCCCGGGTCGGGCCAGCGTGGCGTCGGCGCTGCGATGCTTCTTGGTGGGTATGGGGCGGCGGGGGGGCAAGTGGCCATTCTATCGCGGCCTGGGCTTGCTGTTTTCGGGGGGGGGGGTTCGCGAACACGCGTTGGTGGTTCGGGGGGTGGCGGGGCCGGCGCCGCATCCATGCGGCTGGTCTTGTGAAGTGCTTGGGGTTGGGTGCGCGGCTTGAGGTTTTGTTGCGGCGTCGCCGCCTCCTGCGGCTCGACCCTCGCCGGTCCGACACCGCTCAGACCCGCCGGCAGTCCTGCCGGCTCACCTGTGGAAGTTCCGGCGTGGGTCGCTTGGTCATGTGCGGCCCATCCGGGCCGCAGAGGCTTCGCAAGACCGCCGGCATCCATGCCGGCTCGCGTCACGCGCAAACACCAACGCTCCCGCGGCCTCCTGCCGCGAGAGCTTTGACCTGCCGACGATTGCGCGGCCGGCGCCAATGGAGGGGTTGCGTGCGAAATCGAGCGCCAATGGCGCATCTTGCAGCACAGGCCGTTCCCATCCGGCACTGAAGGTCGGCGGCATGGATGCCGCCGACCGTGTGGTGGTTCACAGCGAGAACCGAGGCGGCAGGATGCCGCCGGCGATTGCAAAGTCTCTGCGGCCCGGACGGGCCGCACATAGATAGAAACGGCCACCGCCGGACCAGTCCCAGGGCAGCCCGCAGGATGCGGGCGCGTATGAGCAACGCCGGACCGGCGATGGTCGAGCCGCATGGACGCGGCGGCGCCGCAACAAGACCTCAAGCAGCGCCCCAACCTGAGCCCAACCAGGACCCAGCCGCATGGATGCGGCGCCAGTTCGCAACCCCCGGAACAGTGTCACGCGTGTTCACGCACGCCTTCGACAACAACAAGCCCCAGCCACGTACTCCTCGACAACAACAAGCGTCAGCCCGCAGCGCAACCCGTTCCCATCCGGCACTGAAGGTCGGCGGCATGGATGCCGCCGACCGTGTGGTGGTTCACAGCGAGAACCGAGGCGGCAGGATGCCGCCGGCGATTGCAAAGTCTCTGCGGCCCGGACGGGCCGCACATAGATAGAAACGGCCACCGCCGGACCAGTCCCAGGGCAGCCCGCAGGATGCGGGCGCGTATGAGCAACGCCGGACCGGCGATGGTCGAGCCGCATGGACGCGGCGGCGCCGCAACAAGACCTCAAGCAGCGCCCCAACCTGAGCCCAACCAGGACCCAGCCGCATGGATGCGGCGCCAGTTCGCAACCCCCGGAACAGTGTCACGCGTGTTCACGCACGCCTTCGACAACAACAAGCCCCAGCCACGTACTCCTCGACAACAACAAGCGTCAGCCCGCAGCGCAACCCGTTCCCATCCGGCACTGAAGGTCGGCGGCAGGACGCCGCCGACCGTGTGGTGGTTCACAGCGAGAACCGAGGCGGCAGGATGCCGCCGGTGATTGCAAAGCCTCTGCGGCCCGGACGGGCCGCACATAGATGGAAACAACCACCGCCGGACCAGTCCCAGGGCAGCCCGCAGGATGCGGGCGCGTATGAGCAACGCCGGACCGGCGATGGTCGAGCCGCATGGACGCGGCGGCGCCGCAACAAGACCTCAAGCAGCGCCCCAACCTGAGCCCAACCAGGACCCAGCCGCATGGATGCGGCGCCAGTGCGCAACCCCCGGAACAGTGTCACGCGTGTTCACGCACGCCTTCGACAACAACAAGCCCCAGCCACGTACTCCTCGACAACAACAAGCGTCAGCCCGCAGCGCAACCCGTTCCCATCCGGCATTGAAGGTCGGCGGCAGGACGCCGCCGACCGTGTGGTGGTTCACAGCGATAACCGAGGCGGCAGGATGCCGCCGGTGATTGCAAAGCCTCTGCGGCCCGGACGGGCCGCACATAGATGGAAACAACCACCGCCGGACCAGTCCCAGGGCAGCCCGCAGGATGCGGGCGCGTCTGAGCAACGCCGGACCGGCGATGGTCGAGCCGCATGGACGCGGCGGCGCCGCAACAAGACCTCAAGCAGCGCCCCAACCTGAGCCCAACCAGGACCCAGCCGCATGGATGCGGCGCAGTTGCGCAACCCCCGGAACAGTGTCACGCGTGTTCACGCACGCCTTCGACAACAACAAGCCCCAGCCACGTACTCCTCGACAACAACAAGCGTCAGCCCGCAGCGCAACCCGTTCCCATCCGGCATTGAAGGTCGGCGGCAGGACGCCGCCGACCGTGTGGTGGTTCACAGCAAGAACCGAGGCGGCAGGATGCCGCCGGCGATTGCAAAGCCCCTGCGGCCCGGACGGGCCGCACATGAATGGAAAGGCCACCGCCGGACCGGCCACAGGGGAGCCCGCACGAAGCGGGCGGCTCTGAGCCACGTCAGACCGACGATGGTCGAGCCGCAGGAGGCGGCGACGCTGCAACAAGACCTCAAGCCGCGCACCCGACCTGAGACCAACCAGGACCAAGCCGCATGGATGCGGCGCCAGTTCGCAACCCCCGGAACAGCGCCACCATGTTCGCCCACGCCCTCGACAACAAGAATCCCCAGCCGCGCAACCCCGCAACCGAGACAATCGCGTTGCGCACCTTCTCGACAAGAAGAGGCACCGGCGGAGCAACTCCCGACCACGCATGACTGTCGTTACAATTCCGGCTCGCCAAAAACTTGGAACACCGGCTCGACGCCCACACGAACCACACACGAGCTCCAATCTTGAGGAAGGAACCCGATGGCCGTTCAGACCGTCGCTCTCTGCCGCCGCATCCAATCGCCCCGTCGACACGCTGCTGATGCCCATCCAGGAGTTCCTCCGCACGGAATCGGCGGGGGGAGTGCTCCTTCTCGTCTGCACGGCCATCGCGTTGCATCTGGGCGAACTCGCCGTGGGCGGAAGGATACGACCACTTCTGGCACATGCCCCTCGTCGTGGGATTCGGCAGCCACGTGCTCGAGCTGTCGCTGGCTCATTTCGTCAACGACGGGTTGATGGCCATCTTCTTCTTCGTGGTCGGTCTCGAGATCAAGCGGGAGCTGCTCGCGGGCGAGCTGGCGTCTCCGCGCAAGGCGGCCATTCCGATCGCCGCGGCGGTCGGGGGCATGGCCGTACCCGCGCTCTTCTACGTGGCCGTCAACGCGATGGGCAACCACAATGGCGAAGCGATGCGGGGGTGGGCCATCCCGATGGCCACCGACATCGCCTTCGCGGTGGGCATCATGGCCCTGCTCGGCAAACGAGTTCCGCTTGGTCTCAAGGTGTTCCTGACCGCGCTGGCGATCGTCGACGACCTCGGCGCCGTCCTGGTCATCGCGCTGTTCTACACGAGCGACATCTCGCTGCCGATCCTGGGCCTCGCCAACGGCGCCCTCGTCCTATCGATGATCGCCAATTGGCTCGGCATCAGGCAGCCGCTGGTCTACGCGCTGATCGGTGTGCTCATGTGGCTGCTGCTCCTCTCCTCCGGCGTGCACGCTACGGTCGGCGGCGTGCTGCTCGCGCTGACCATTCCCTCGCGCGTGCGCATCGACGGCGCGCAGTTCGCCAGCTTCGCGCGGACGGCCGTCGACGTGTTCGAGCGCAGCGGCGTGGCCAGGGACAACATCCTGACCAACCCCGACGGTCAGGCGGCGGTGGCGGCTCTGGAGGAGGCGTGCGAGCACGTCCAGACACCGCTCAATCGACTCGAGCACGAACTGCACGGCTGGGTCGCGTTCGCGATCATGCCGATCTTCGCGCTGGCCAACGCCGGAGTTCCGCTCACCGGAGGCGTCGGCGCGGCGCTGGGGAGCGGGGTGGGCCTGGGCATCGTGCTGGGCCTGGCGATCGGCAAGCCGGTGGGCGTCATGCTGGCGACCTGGATCGCGGTCAAGATGGGTCTGGGCGACCTGCCGGCGGGAACTTCGTTCAAGCAGATCGTGGGAGCGGGGTGCCTGGCCGGGATCGGCTTCACGATGAGCCTCTTCATCGCGAACCTGGCGTTTCCGGACAGCGAGACGCTGCAGCTGGCGAAGATCGGAATCCTCACCGCCTCGCTCGTGTCGGGCGTGGTCGGGTTCCTGATTCTGCGCTCGGTCTCCCCCGTCTCGACCGCGGGCGACTGACCATCGAGCGTATCGAGGCACTCCTGCTCGAACTTCAGAAACGAGCGGCTCGCCGCTGTTCCCATGTGGCCGATCCGCCACTTCGAGACTCACCGCATCTTCTACTGGCC
The DNA here is from genome assembly GCA_963697235.1 of uncultured Planctomycetota bacterium. Classification (GTDB taxonomy): domain Bacteria; phylum Planctomycetota; class Phycisphaerae; order Phycisphaerales; family SM1A02; genus CAVONJ01. The sequence continues at coordinate 51,885 of CAVONJ010000005.1, read as the reverse complement.
AACGCAGCCCGACAAGGCCACGCCAGGTGCCGGCCGTCAGCACGAAACTCGTGGCCTGGAAGCGGCACTAGCGCGACCCGCTACAGATCGCGCGGCGAAGTTTGGCCTGACTGCGTTCGATCGGTTCGAGGCTCATCATGGCGATCAGGCGACCGCTCTGATCGACGTCGAACGCGATCATCCGCTCGACGTAATCCGACTTGCCCGGGTTCGTCTTGCCCTCGCTGAACCAGAAGGATTCTCGAGCGAGCCCGACGAGGGGCTCGGTCGGGCCCAGGATGCGAAGGGACTCTCCATTCGCGGTTCGGATCTGCATGACGATGTCGGGCGAGCCGGCCTGCTGCTCGATCTGCTCGAGGCGCCCGAAGCGCCACTGCTGGACGGCTTCGATGTTGCCCACCACCGGGAATTCCAGGGGCAACGCCATCGTCTTGATCTGGTCGGGACGCGTGGTCGCCGGCGTGCGCTCGTAGGATGACTGATAGGCTGCCAGCGCGGTGCCGAATCCCACGGCGGTGGTCAAAGCTGCAACGGTCGAGATCGTGAACTTCTTCATGACGCATGGTCTCCTTCGAATCTCGATGTCCGTGTCGATTTTAGCAGCCCGTTGAAGAAGTCAGATTGCCCTCTGAGCACGATCATTCTCGCCCTGACGAGAAGCATCGCACTCATCGGGCAAAGCGCTTCTTCAACGGACTGCTCGGGGAGGGGCACGGTACGAGCCCCAGGCCTCTCGCTCGCTTCCCGGGCGCGCCCGCGAAGGTTCTACGCAACCGCAGCAGATGCTGGCGACAAACGCGGTTCGGACCCGAAGAAAGACCAGAAAGTAACGTCTGGCCGGTTTCCTGGCTACCATCTCCACCCATCGCCGGCCGGGAGCGTGAAGATGTCGATGAATCTGACCGAACTTCGATCCCATCCGGGGAGCGAAGTGAATCCGCGGGTCGAAGCAAGAAGCGACCAGGGAGGGGATATGACCGTTCCGTCCATCGCCTACTTCACGATGGAGATCTCGCTCGATCCCAACCTGCCCACCTACGCCGGCGGGCTCGGCGTCCTGGCCGGGGACACGATTCGCTCCGCGGCCGATCTGGGCCTGCCCATGGTCGCGGTCAGCCTGCTCTACCGCAAGGGGTACGTCGAGCAGCGGTTGGACGAGCACGGCCACACGACCGAGAGCGAAGTGCAGTTCAGCCCCGAGCACTTCCTGACCGAACAGGCGTTCCGCGTCGCGGTTCAGGTCGAGGGTCGCATCGTCGACCTGCGCAGCTGGTGCTACCCCGTGCAGGGCGTCCTCGGCCACACCGTGCCGGTCTACTTCCTCGACGCGGACCTGCCGGAGAACGACGAGCGGGATCGCCGCCTCACCGACCGCCTCTACGGAGGCGACGAACGGTATCGCCTCAGCCAGGAGGTGGTGCTCGGCATCGGCGGCGTGCGCCTGCTTCGCGCTCTTGGCCTGTATGACCTGCGGCGCTATCACATGAACGAAGGGCATGCGGCGCTGCTCACGCTCGAGCTGCTCGAAGAGGAAGCGGCGCGCAACGAGCACCCCAGTATCGGCGCCAAGGAGATCGAGGCCGTGCGGTCGCGCTGCGTCTTCACCACCCACACGCCTGTTCGCGCGGGCCACGACCACTTCCCGCGCGCGCTCGTGCGGGAAGTGCTCGGTTCACGCTCCCATCTCTTCGACCTGGAGGATCCGCAGTGTCGGGAGATGCTCGACCGCGTCTTCCCGGGCGACGAAGGCAGTGGCGCGAGCGCCGGACCGGGCCCCGATCTGAACCTCACCTACCTCGCGCTGAACCTCAGCTGTTACGTCAATGCCGTGGCGGAGAAGCACGGTGAGGTCTCGCGACGGATGTTCTCCGGATACGAGATCGATTCGATCACGAACGGCGTGCACGCCCTCACCTGGACCAATCCCCACTTCCGGGAGGTCTTCGATCGCCATCTTCCGGGATGGCGAGAGGACAACTTCCGTCTCCGCTGCGCCATGACGATTCCCGCCGGGGATATCTGGGAGTCGCACCAGCGCAGCAAGGAGGAGCTCTGCGAGCTCGTGCGAGAACGGACCGGCACCGTGCTGTCCCCCGACGTCCTGACCCTCGGATTCGCCCGCCGGGCGACGGCGTACAAGCGGCCGGACCTGCTGCTCACCGATCTCGATCGCCTGCAACGCATCGCGGCCGAGGGGGGCGGACTGCAGATGGTCTTCGCGGGCAAGGCGCATCCCCGGGACCACGAAGGCAAGAACCTCATCCGGCAGATCTTCGCCGCCCGCGAGCAGCTCGAGTCCGACCCGTCGATCAAGAGTCGTGTACCTGGAGAACTACGGAACGGCGATGTCACTGCTGATGACCAGCGGCGTCGACATCTGGCTGAATACACCGGAGCCGCCCAACGAGGCCTCCGGCACCAGCGGCATGAAGGCGGCCCTCAACGGCGTGCCCAGCCTCAGCGTGCTCGACGGCTGGTGGATCGAAGGTCACATCGAAGGCGTCACCGGCTGGTCCATCGGCGATGACGATCAGCCCCGCGACCGGCGCGTCGACGCCGAGAGCCTCTACCAGAAGCTCGAGGCGGAGGTCCTTCCGATCTACACGCGCGACCGCTCTCGCTTTCTCGACATCATGCGACAGGCGATCGCGATCAACGGCTCGTATTTCAACACGCAGCGGATGGTGCAGGAGTACGTGACCCGGGCCTACCTGGGCTGAGATGTCGCGGGCTTCGTATCGCAGTCGCTTGCCTGTGACGGTGACTCCAGCGCCTTGATGCTGAGATTGCGGAACTGCACCGGGTCGTTGTGGCCGGCGAAGCCGAAGTGGCCGCGCGTGCGGTTCCGGCCCGAGAAGCGCTCGCGGTCGTACATGAGCTCGGTCACCTGCTCGAGATCCGCATCGACGATTCGTGTTCCGTTGAGCTCCACCGTGATGGTCGAGCCCTTGACCGTCACCTCCTGGTAGTTCCACGTTCCCGCCGGCCGCAGGTAGCCTCGGTGCGCGGCGACCTGTCCGTAGACCGAGCCGTGGTACTGGCGCGGATCGAGATTCGCGAAGCGGGGATGGTCGTCGTCGAGCACCTGCAGCTCGCACATGCCGACGTAGGCCGTGTCGCCTTCGCCCGGATAGCGGATGGCCAGTCCGTTGTTGCCGCCCGGGCGGCAGGAGGAACTGGAGGCGGACGACGAAGTCGCCGTACTCCTGGTTCGTGTAGATCGTTCCGCCCTGGCCCGGCCGGCAGCGGATCGTCCCGTCAACGATCTCGTAGCTCTCGATCGGCCCGGACCAGCCCGTGAAGTCCCGTCCGTTGAAGATCGGCGTGAAGGGCAGTTCGTCCTCGCGCGACGCCAGACCGCCGCGTTCGAGCAACTCGTTGGCTTCGTCCGGCGGGATCGACCGCACGAAGAGATTCCGCCACGCGATCGCGCCGTCCCGGGCCACGAGGGCGAGCGGTCCGCACGGCGGCAGCGGCCGGCGGTCCTCGTCGGGATTCTCCAATCGCTCGTGATCGATCATCAGCGACTGGTTCCGGACGACGCTGAGACGCTCGCCGATGAGGACGACGCGCACGGTCGTCCACGCGACCGGGCCCGATCGCCAGCTCGAGCGGTGCCGCGCCGCGGAGGATCAGACCAACCTTCGCCCCCGGTGCGGCCCGGCACTCCAGACGCAGCTCGAGGTCGCCGAACGATCGATCGGAGATGAGCGAGGACCCGGGACCGTCGCTCACGATCGCCCCGTGCTCGATCCGCCACCCCCCGGATGCCCCGGACCCCCCGGACGCCCCGGACTCCAGCGACTCCTCGCGCCAGCCGGTCAGATCCTCACCGTTGAAGAGGGCGGTGAAACCCGCTGGAGGCTCCACCGCTTCCGCAGAGGGGCCGTCCCCGATTCCCCCCGACGCTGCTGCCAGCGCCATCGACGCGAGCAGCGCGATCATCGAGATGGCGTTCCGGCATCCCACGGCGATTCTCCTCATGACGATCCGGAGCCGCTCGTTCGCCGCCGAGGATTGTCGGCGAGCAGCCCGGCGAACGGGCGACATTACCCTCCGAGCACGATCGAGAGCATCGACTCTCTAAGGCGAAGCACGTTTTCGGCGAACTGCTAGATTCTTGCAAGGGGGCGGTCCCCCGAGCGAGCCTCGGGGGATGCCGTTCCGCCGGAGACAGGGCGCCGTCATCCCGTCTCCTTCTTGCCGCCGCGGCCCCGTCGCCTCCGCTCCACCGGATCCCGCGATGATGAGCCTCTCCAACCGCTACCGGCCGTCGCTGGCCCTGCTCACCGACCTGTACGAGCTCACCATGGCCTTCGGCTACTGGAAGCTTGGACGCGTCGAGGAAGAGGCGGTCTTCAACCTGTTCTTCCGGGAGAACCCCTTCGAAGGCGGTTTCGCGGTGGCGTGCGGCCTTGGCGAGCTCATCGAGTACCTCCAGTCGTTCCGCTTCGATGCATCCGACCTCGACTATCTCGGGAGCCTCTCCGGCAACGACGGTCAACCGCTCTTCGAGCCCGCGTTCCTCGACGCGCTGCGAACGCTGGAGTTCGAATGCGATCTCGATGCGATTCCGGAAGGTACGGTCGTCTTTCCCCACGAGCCGCTGGTGCGGGTGAAGGGCCCGATCCTCCAGTGCCAGATCCTGGAGTCGGTCATCCTGAACATCGTCAACTTTCAGACGCTGATCTGTACGAAGGCGGCTCGCGTCTGCGCTGCCGCCGAGGGCGCACCGATCCTGGAGTTCGGTCTCCGCCGCGCCCAGGGCATCGACGGCGCGCTGGCCGCCAGCCGCGCGGCGTTCATCGGCGGATGCTTCGCGACCTCCAACGTGCTGGCCGGAAAGCTCTTTGGCATTCCGGTGCGCGGCACGCACGCGCACAGCTGGGTCATGTCCTTCGACAGCGAGATGGAGGCCTTCGCGGCGTGGTCGCAGGCCATGCCGAACAACTGCGTCTTCCTCGTGGATACGTACGACACGCTCGAGGGCGTGCGCCGGGCGGTGGAGATCGGACGGACGCTGCGCGAGCGCGGTCACGAGATGGTCGGCGTTCGGCTCGATTCCGGCGATCTGGCGTATCTGAGCATCGAAGCGCGGCGGATCCTCGACGAGGGCGGCTTTCCCGAAGCGCAGATCTTCGCCAGCAACGAGGTCGACGAGCACATCATCACCAGCCTGAAGGACCAGGGCGCCAAGGTGACGGTGTGGGGCGTGGGCACGAAGCTCGTGACCGGCAACGATCAGCCCGCGCTGGGCGGCGTCTACAAGCTGACGGCGGTGCGGCAGCCCGGCCGGGAGTGGCAGTACAAGGTCAAGGTGTCCGAGCAGACGGCCAAGTCGACCACGCCGGGCATCCAGCAGGTTCGGCGCTATTCGACCGAGTCGGGGTTCCTCGCGGACATGATCTATGACGAGCGCCTCGGCATCGGGAGTCCGCCGGTCATCGTCGATCCCCGGGACCCCATCCGCAGAAAGGTCATCGGCGAGGGGAGCGCGTACGAAGATCTCCTCGTGCCCGTCTTCCGCGGCGGCCGGCTCGTCTACGACCCGCCCGCGCTTCCCGAGCTGCAGCAGCGCACCGCAGCGCAGCTGGGCTCGCTCCATCCGGGGATCAAGCGGTTCCTCTTTCCCCATCTCTATCCCGCGGGCCTGGAGAAGCAGCTGCATGATCTGAAGATGAAGCTGATCTTCGAGGCGCGAGGCGTTCCGGCGTGATGATGAGGCACAAGAGTCGTTGTCCAGAGCAACCAGCCGGAGAGGACCGGTGCCACCGGTGACGAACGGCACGATGGCCCTCATCGTGGTGGATCTCCAGAACGACTTCCTTCCCGGCGGCGCCCTGCCCGTCCCGCGCGGTGACGAGGTCGTGGCGGTCGCCAACCGGCTGATTCCCCGCTACCCGCTCGTGGTGGCGACGCAGGACTGGCACCCTCCCGATCATGGCTCCTTCGCAAGCCGGCATCCGGGCCATCGGGTGGGCGAACGCATCGATCTGGACGGGATCGAGCAGGTCCTCTGGCCGGATCATTGCGTCCAAGGAACGCGGGGCGCCGAGTTCGTCGACGGCCTCGACGTCGCCGCAATCCACCGCGTGATTCGCAAGGGCACCGATCCGGCCGTCGACAGCTACAGCGGTTTCTTCGACAACGGCCGTCGTCGCTCGACCGGCTTGGACGGGTTGTTACGGGAGCAGGGGGTGACGGAGGTTCATCTCGTCGGCCTGGCGACCGACTACTGCGTGAAGTACACCGCGCTGGACGGCCGTTCGCTGGGTTTCTCGGTGACCGTGTTCCGCGAAGGCGTGCGGGCGGTCGACCTGCACCCCGGGGATGGCGATCGGGCGCTGCGGGAGATGGCGGACGCGGGCGTCAGGGTCCGCTCGGTGAAGGAGGAAGTGGGCGGCGAAACGGACCCGTGACGGCGCTTTGCCTCTGCCTCTTGCCCGTGCCCTGCGCTTGCGCTTCCCCTGCCCGTACTGGGCAAGGGCAGGGGAAGCTCACCACGGAGGGCCGCGGAGAACCGCGGAGAACCGCGGAGATGAGACGCAGAGGCAGACACCGAGCGGCCCGTTGGTCGACCACTCGGTGAGGAGTCGGCAAGGCTGCTTCCGGTCTCCGAGGGCTGCGTGGCGGCGTGCTGATTCGAACCTCTGTGACACTCCGCGGTTCTCCGTGGCCCTCCGCGGTGAAAGGACCACGAGAGGTGAGAGCAAGGGCAAGGGCAAGGGCACGGGCACGGGCAAGTTGAGGCGTTGGGTCTCGGAAGGTCTTCCCGTCAATCGCGCCGAGGCCCTGCGCGTTTCACGAGCGAGCGCCGAAGACGCGGTGGTGTGGCCGGTCGGTCAGGATCTCCGCCTTGCCCCAGTTCGTGACGTCCTTGAACGCCTGGCTGCGGATGAACTCGGTGAAGCGATCCTGACTCGACCACTCGCTGACGATGAGGTAGGTCGTGCAAGGGCAGGGGAAGCTCACCACGGAGGGCCGCGGAGAACCGCGGAGAACCGCGGAGATGAGACGCAGAGGCAGACACCGAGCGGCCCGTTGGTCGACCACTCGGTGAGGAGTCGGCAAGGCTGCTTCCGGTCTCCGAGGGCTGCGTGGCGGCGTGCTGATTCGAACCTCTGTGACACTCCGCGGTTCTCCGTGGCCCTCCGCGGTGAAAGGACCACGAGAGGTGAGAGCAAGGGCAAGGGCAAGGGCACGGGCACGGGCAAGTTGAGGCGTTGGGTCTCGGAAGGTCTTCCCGTCAATCGCGCCGAGGCCCTGCGCGTTTCACGAGCGAGCGCCGAAGACGCGGTGGTGTGGCCGGTCGGTCAGGATCTCCGCCTTGCCCCAGTTCGTGACGTCCTTGAACGCCTGGCTGCGGATGAACTCGGTGAAGCGATCCTGACTCGACCACTCGCTGACGATGAGGTAGGTCGTGCAAGGGCAGGGGAAGCTCACCACGGAGGGCCGCGGAGAACCGCGGAGATGAGACGCAGAGGCAGACACCGAGCGGCCCGTTGGTCGACCACTCGGTGAGGAGTCGGCAAGACTGCTTCCGGTCTCCGAGGGCTGCGTGGCGGCGTGCTGATTCGAACCTCTGTGACACTCCGCGGTTCTCCGTGGCCCTCCGCGGTGAAAGGACCACGAGAGGTGAGAGCACGGGCAAGGGCAAGGGCACGGGCATGGGCAAGTTGAGGCGTTGGGTCTCGGAAGGTCTCAGCGTCAATCGCGCGGAGGCCCTGCGCGTTTCACGAGCGAGCGCCGAACACGCGGTGCCGCGGCCGGTCGGTCAGGATCTCCGCCTTGCCCCAGTTCGTGACGTCCTTGAACGCCTGGCTGCGGATGAACTCGGTGAAGCGATCCTGACTCGACCACTCGCTGACGATGAGGTAGGTCGTGTCCGTCTGGACATCGCGATACAGGTGTGACTCGACGTGACCGTCGGCGCCCTTCAGCGCCTCCAGCACCGCGGCGAACTTCGCCTCGAACTCCGATTGCTTGCCGGGGATGACGTGGTAGTCCATGCCGACCGTGACCATTGCGTTCTCCTCGAGGAGCCCGAACCGAGCGAGCCCCGTGTTGATCGATGCTTCGGCGCGGCCGACGAGCGTCGACCCGCGGCCGTGACCTGTGCCCATGGTATACTCCCCGCCCCCTCGCCTCGACGAGCAGCCCGCATGACGATCTCACAGTTCCTGAAGACGCACTACCGCCATTTCAACGCGGCCACGGTCATCGAGGCGTCGGAGGCGTACGCGCGGCACGTCGACGGGGGTGGCTCCATGCTCATGACCCTGGCTGGCGCGATGAGCACGGCCGAACTCGGGCTCTCGCTCGCGGAGATGATCCGACGAGAGAAGGTCCACGCCATCTGTTGCACGGGTGCGAACCTCGAGGAGGACGTCTTCAACCTCGTGGCCCACGATCATTACGTGCGGGTTCCAGAGTGGCGCAACCTGACGCCCCAGCAGGAGAAGGACTTCGAGCGGCAGGGTCTCAATCGGGTGACGGACACGTGCATTCCCGAAGAAGAAGCGTTCCGCAAGATCGAGCGGCACATCCTCGAGCTGTGGCGCCGCGCCGACAAGAAGGGCGAACGGCTCTTTCCGCACGAGTACCTCTACCAGCTGCTTCGCGAGGGGCTGGTGGCGGAGGGATACCAGATCGATCCGAAGGACTCGTGGCTGATGGCTGCGGCGGAGCGGAACCTGCCGATCTTCGTGCCGGGCTGGGAGGACTCCACGCTCGGCAACATGTTCGTGGCCAATGTGCTGAGGGGAGCGGTGTCCGGCTTCCACGTCGTGCGCAGCGGTGTCGAATACATGAGCGAGTTGGCTGGGTGGTACTGCCGCACGACCATGGGTCAGGATCTGGCTGATCTTCCGGAGCGCGCCGGAGGCGTCGACGATCGGGTGGTTCCGGGAGCGGAAGCGCAGCGCACCATCGGGTTCTTTCAGATCGGCGGCGGCATCGCGGGCGACTTCCCGATCTGCGTCGTCCCCATGATCCACCAGGATCTGCGCCGACCCTGCCCCTACTGGGGGTACTTCTGCCAGATCAGCGACTCGACGACGAGCTACGGCTCCTACTCCGGCGCGATACCAACCGAGAAGATCAGCTGGGGCAAGCTCGACGCGGCGACGCCCAAGTTCGTCATCGAGTCCGATGCGACGATCGTCGCGCCGCTGATCTTCGCCCAGGTGCTTGGCTGGTAGGGTGCGTGCAACGCACCGCGCCGGATCTTGAAGGAATCGCTGAATGTATCGAACCGAGAGGGTGCCCTCCGTCGCGGTGCAATGCCTGCCGCACCGGCGTCAGCGGGTATGATCTCGCCTCGTGACGGTGTCCGCATCCGAACCACGTGCCGCTCGACTCCGGCGCCTCGCCCTGGGCGCGCTGATCGTGGTGGCGACGCTGCTGGCGTACTGGCAGGTGTGGGGGCGCAGCTTCGAGCGCGAGGACGGCACGTGGCACCGGCTCCCGGTTTCATCTGGGACGACGATGACTACGTCTACGAGAACCCACTCCTGTCCGCGCCGGACGGGCTGCGGCGCATCTGGTTCAATCCCGCCGAGAGTCCGCAGTACTACCCGCTGGTGTTCACGACCTTCTGGCTCGAGTACCGCCTCTGGGGCGGTCCGGACGAAACCGGCCGGCTCGAGCCGCACGGCTACCACCTGACCAACGTGCTCCTGCACGCGATCAACGCGATCCTGCTGTGGATCGCGCTTCGTCGACTCGGTCTGGCCGGCGCGTTCGCGGTGGCCCTCGTGTTCGCCCTGCATCCCTTCTTCGTCGAGTCGGTTGCCTGGGTCACGGAGCGGAAGAACGTGCTGTCGGCGTTCTTCTATCTGCTCTCCATGCTCTCGCTGTTGCGCTGGGAGGGGGACGAGTCAGCGCGCCGCCGCTGGCTCTGGTGGGCGCTGGCCCTGCTGTTGTTCGCACTGGGTCTCTTCTCCAAGACGGTGATCGCCTCCCTGCCCGTCGTGATGGTCCTCCTGCGGTGGTGGCGCCGGCAGCCGATCACCGTCGGCTACGTTGCCGCCATGCTGCCCTTCCTGATCCTCGGCGCCGCGATGGGGTCGGTGACCGCAGCGCACGAAGCGGAGATCGTGCTCGGCGGCCTGACGCCCGAGCACTGGCAGTTCTCGCCGGCCGATCGCGTGCTCATCGCCGGCCGCGCGCTGTGGTTCTACCCCGCGAAGCTCCTGTGGCCGTTTCCGCTCGTCTTCAACTACGAGCGGTGGACGATCGATCCCGGGCAGTGGTGGCAGTGGATCTATCCGATCACCGCGCTGCTCTTCGGCACCGGGCTGTTGCTGCTCTCGAGACGGATCGGTCGCGGCCTGCCCGCCGCCGCGATGATCTATGCGGTGACGATCTTTCCGGCGCTGGGCTTCGTCAACGTGGCCCCGATGCGATACTCGTTCGTGGCCGATCACTTCGCGTATCTGGCGAGCGTGCCGATTCTCTGCGCGGTAGTCGGACTCCTGCTCCAAGCTCTGCAAGGAGTGGCCGGAATCGAAGGCGAGCGGTCGCGCATCGGTGTGCGCCTCGCGGCGGGCCTGACCGGAGCGATCGCCCTCGTCCTGGGGGCGCTGACCTTCCGCCAGACCGCGATCTATCGCGACATCGAAACGCTCTACCGCGACACGATCGAGCACTATCCGCAAAGCCATCTCGCCCGCATCAATCTCGGCGTGCTCCTGCGCCAGCGGGGCGAGATCGACGAAGCCACCATGCACTTCGAACAGGTGCTTCACGACTGGCCGGACTGGTCGTGGCCGCGCTCGAAGGCCTTCGCCAATCTCGGGAACATCGCACAAGATCAAGGACGGCTCGACGAGGCGATCAGTCTGTTCGAGCAGGCGCGGGAGCTGCTGCCCGAGCACCCCGAGCCGACCTACAACCTGGCGAATGCGCTGATGCTTCGGGGGGAGGCGGCCGCCGCGGCCGCTCGCTACGAGGAGCTCCTCTCGCGATTCCCGCAGCACGTCAAGGGCCGTATCAACTACGGTCTGGCCCTGGAACGCCTGGGCCGAGCGTCCGAGGCGCGGGACCAGTACAGCGACGCGATTGCGATCGATGAGGCGCAGCCGCTGGCCTGGCTCGGATTGGGCCGCGTGCTCAGGCAGGAGCGGCGCCCGGGTGACGCGTTGGTCGCGCTGCGCCGCGCCGACTCGCTGGCGCCGGGGCAGCTGCAGACGAATCGTCTCCTGTTGGAGGCGCTCGTGCTGAACGGGGACACGGCGGCCGGAATCGAGCAGGCGCGGCGGGTGATCGCGATGGCCCCCGACGATGCGGGGCTGCGCTTCGAGACGGCGCTGTTCCTGCGGTCGAATCGGGTGCACGCGCCGATGGAGGAGATCCTCCGCGAGGGGCTGGCCCGTCAGCCGGACAACCCGTCGTTGACGATCCTGCTCGCCGAGCAGCTCGCTGCATCGCCGCTTCCGCAGCAGCGCGACGGGGCGGAGGCGGTGCGCCTTGCGGAGCGCCTGGTCGCCGCGCGCTCGGATGACGTGGCGAGCCTCGCAACGCTCGCCGCAGCCTACGCGGAAGCCGGGCGCTTCCCCGAGGCCGAGCGCATGGCCGTCAATAGCCTGGAGCTGGCCCGCAGCCGGAATCTCCAGCAGATGATCCCGGTGCTGCAAGCCCGGCTGGAGATGTATCGATCCGGCCAGCCGCTGCGGCTTCCGTGAAGTGCGGGGTCGGGTGCGTCAAGTGCAAACGTGAATCCTGATGCCGTGCCGCGTGGTGCAGTGCAGTGCATTGCATTGCATTGCATTGCATTGCATTGCATGCACGCTACGCACCGCGAGCGAGGATCATCGCGAGGAAGCGGTAGATCAGCTTCGCTGCGGTGAACGCGCTGGCGTGAGCGCCCGGGAACGGGAGCAGCTCGACCACGTCGAAGCCGACCACCGTACGGCGGCGGGCGAGGTGATCGAGCAGGTCGGTCACCTGATACCACCCCAGGCCGCCGGGCTCGGGGGTGCCGGTGGCGGGAATGACCGCGGGGTCGAAGCCATCCACGTCGATGGTGACGTACACCATCTCGCTCAGGAGATCCACGGCCCTGTCCATCCAGGACCCGGCAGTGTCCCTGGCGATCTCGTGGGCGAAGAAGACTCGGCCCTCGTCGAGCCGCTCGAGTTCCGGAAAGTCGAGGCTGCGGATGCCCACCTGGACGATGGGGCACCACTCGCGGACGCGGGCCATCACGCACGCGTGGTTGTGGGTGGAGCCGAGGTAGGACTCGCGGGTGTCGGCGTGGGCGTCGATCTGCAGCACGGAGAGCCCGGGAAAGCGCCGGACCGCTGCCTGCACCGCGCCGATCGTGACCGAGTGCTCGCCGCCGAGCACGACGGGCAGCTGCTCGCGCTCGAAGATCTTCGTGACGCGCTGGTCCACGTGCTCGGCCAGCTCGGTGGGCGGACCCGTGAAGCACAGCGGGGGCAGCGTGGCGATCCCGTGCCGACTGGCGTCGCTCCGCGTCTGCAGATCGAGCAGCTCGACATGTGCCGAGGCCTCGATGATCGCCCGCGGCCCTCGGTCCGCCCCCTTCTGCCAGCTGCTCGTCTGATCGTACGGGACGGGAAGGATCGCCACGGCCGCGCGGTCCGGATCGCAATCCTCAGGCGGGAGATCGAGGAACACCGGATCGCGCTGCTGGTGCGACACGTTGAGGGACGCTCCTGCCCGTGCACTCACTCGGGCTTGAGATAGGTGTAGGCGGCGAGCTCCGATTCGTAGAATCGCAGCAGCGTTCGACTCTCGGCCAGCGTCATCCGGCCCTCGCGGACAGCGGTCTCGCAGTCGTAGGACACGCGGGGATAGAGCTGGGCCGGGTCATACTGCACATACGAGAGTACTTCCGCCGCGGTGTCTCCCTTGACGATCTCGTCGATCCACCAGCCGCCTTGCTCATGCATGCGGATGTGAACGACGTGCGTGTCGCCGAACAGGTTGTGCAGATCGCCGAGCGTCTCCTGGTACGCTCCGACCAAGAACGCGGCCAGATAGTACTCCTGACCGGACTCGAACTCGTGGAGCTCGAGCGTGTGCTTGACCTCCCTCACGTCGACGAACTTATCGACCTTGCCGTCCGAGTCGCAGGTGATGTCCGCGAGCACCGCCTTGCGGTTCGGTTGCTCGGTGAGCCGGTGGATGGGCATGATGGGAAAGAGCTGCCCGATCGCCCAGCTGTCGGGGAGCGACTGGAACACCGAGAAGTTGCAGAAGTACGTGTCGCTGAGGATGACCTCCAGATCGTCGAACTCCTCGGGAACCGGGTCGAGACGGGCGCAGATGTCCCGGATCTTGGCGCAGATCGACCAGAACAGCCGCTCGCCCAGCCCGCGCAGCTCGAGCGAGAGGTACCCGAGATTGAAGAGCTGCATGGCCTCCTCCCGCGCCTGGATCGCATCGTGATAGCACTCCACGAGGTTGCGCTCACCGACCGTCTCGTACGCGGTGAAGAGATCGCGAATGGGCTGCGGGGGTTCCTCGTCGAGTTCGGTGGGAGAGCGCTCTGTGATGCGAAAGCGACTGGTTCCGGCGCTTCCGACGATGTTGAACACCAGGATGCTCTGATATGCGGCGATGGCCCGCCCCGACTCGCTGATGATGATGGGATGCTCGATCTCCTTCTCGTTGCACACGCTGGCGATGCGGTAGACGACCTCGCTGGCGTACTCCTGCAACGTGTAGTTGATCGAGGAAGGGAAGTTGGTCTGGCTGCCGTCGTAGTCGACGCCGAGTCCGCCGCCTACGTCCAGGTACCGCAGCCCCGCGCCGAGCCGCACGAGTTCCGCGTAGACGTGAGCGAGCTCGCCCATCGCATCCTTGACTCGTCGAATGTCCTGCAGCTGACTTCCAGGATGGCAGTGGATGAGCTGCAGGCAGTCCTCCATGCCATGGGCCTTGAGCACCTCGAGCATGTGCAGCACCTCGCTGACGAACAGGCCGAACTTCGATTTCGCGCCCGTCGATCCCCGCCAGCGGCCGACGCCCTGGCTGGCCAGCTTGATCCGCACCCCGATGCGAGGCCTGACGCCATACGCCTCGGCGTGCTTGATGATGAGCCGCAGCTCGTCCAGGTTCTCCACCACCGGGATGATCGATCGCCCGAGCTTCGTGGCGAGGATGACCGCCTCGAGGTAGCTGTCGTCCTTGAATCCGTTGCACACGATCATCCGCTGATCGGTATCGCTGGTTATGGCCATCACTGCCAGCAGCTCCGGCTTGGAGCCCACCTCGAGGCCGTAGCCGTAGGGCTGGCCGTACCGGTAGACCTCATCCACGACCGGACGCTGCTGGTTGACCTTGATTGGATAGACCGCGGTGTACTGACCCCGGTAGTCGTTCTCCGCCATCGCCGCGGCAAAGGAGTCGTGGAGGTCCTTGAGCCGGTGCGAGAGGATGTCCGAGAAGCGAAGCAGGACAGGGGCGGTGAGGTCGCGCTCGCGAAGCCCCTCGACGATCTCGAAGAGATCGATCTCTTGGGCGGGCGTGGTGTCGGGCCTGACCACGACGTGGCCCGCTGCGTTGATGGCAAAGTATCCCTTGCCCCAGGCCTTGATCTGGTAGAGGTCGGAAGCATCCTCCACGGACCACGACTGGTTCAGCGCGATCGGTACCTTCTTCGTCGTTCCGCCGAGCATTTGCATAGCGGCCATTCTAGCCCGCATTCCCTGCCAACATCGTTGCGAGGATGAGTTCGACCGCCGCGCCGTGGCGACCCTCCCGCGATGCTCCGGCTACACTGATGTCGATCGGGTCCGCAAGCCGCAGGTGGAAGCCTCCGAGGCTTGCACGCCTTGCCCCCAGCACGAGCCGGAGGCCGCCTTGAAAGTCTCGACGATGAGAAGCGTGGACCACTGGCTCGGGGTGCCCGCCTGTGCTGCGCTGACCCCCGTGCGCCGGATCGCGGACGCCATGAGCGGCCACCGCCATGCGGCTCCCCCCACGCGCATCGTCTTCCTCAAGCTCGCCGAGCAGGGCTCCACGGTGCTGGCGGCCGGCGCCTTCCGCCGGGCCATCTCCATGGTGGGGCGGGAGCACGTCTACTTCCTCTGCTTCGAAGAGAACCGATTCATCCTCGACGCCATGGAGCTCATTCCGGCGGAGAACGTGATCACCATTCGCACCGGATCGCTGCTGACGATCGCCGGGGGGACGCTGTCCGCCCTGCGTCGGCTCCGACGCCTCGGCGTCGATACGGTGATCGACCTGGAGTTCTTCGCTCGCTCGACGGCGGTGCTGAGCGCCCTCTCCGGGGCGGGGCATCGCGTTGGCTTCCAACCGACGCGGGGCGAAGGGCCGTATCGCGGCAACCTGCTGACCCATCGCGTGCGATTCAATCCGCACCTGCACAGCTCGCAATCGTTCCAACTCCTGGTGGAAGCCCTGGAGGCGCCGAGGAATCAGTTCCCGACCTTTGATCGATTGCCGCCTGCGGGCGACCTGGCCCCGCCGCCCTTCCGCCCGGATGCTGCAGAGATCGACGACGTGCGGGCGCTCATCGCGGATGCCGCGGGCAACCCGCACCCGGCGCCGCTCATCCTGCTCAATCCCAACTGCAGCGATCTGCTGCCGCTGCGGGCGTGGCCTCCCGATCGCTACGTCGAGCTTGCGCAGCGCCTGCTGAAGCGCGTCCCCCGCCTCTGGATCGGACTGACCGGCGGGCCCGGCGAAGAAGCGGCGGTCGAGGCGCTCGCTGCGCGCGTCGCGTCGCCGCGCTGCGTCAGCCTCGCCGGGCGCACGAGCATGCGTCAGCTCCTCGTGCTCTATCACCTGGCGGAGGTGTTGGTGACCAACGACAGCGGTCCCGCGCAGTTCGCTGCGATGACCCCGATTCACACCGTCACCCTCTTCGGCCCCGAACACCCGCGGCTCTTCGCGGCCCGCAATCCGCGCAATCAGGTCGTGTGGGCAGGGATCGCCTGCAGCCCCTGCATCAGCGCCCTGAACGATCGCACGACCGATTGTCGTGACAACCGCTGCATGCAGCGTATCGAGGTGGAGACCGTCGAAGACGCCGTGCTACGCGCGCTGACGATGCGGGAACGCGGCGAGGAACGACCGCCGCTCGAGCTGGAGGTGTTGCCGGCGGGTGTGGCGCGACCGAGTGGGCGGTGAGGTTTGGGGAGAGCGCGATCATGCGCTGGGTGTTCGGGTGGTTGTGGGGCCGTCGCCGCATCCATGCGGCTTGGACTTTGTTGTTCTGAGGTTGGGTGCGCGGCTTGAGATGTTGTTGTGGCGTCGCCGCCTCCTGCGGCTCGACCCTCGTGGGTCCGGCGTTGCTCAGACCCGCCGGCAGTCCTGCCGGCTCGCCAGTGGAAGTTCCGGCGTGGGTTGGGCTTGGTTATAGCGGGCCTCCGGCCCGCAGGACTTGCAAATCCGCCTGCATCCTGCAGGCTCGCGTCACTCGCGAACGCGAACGCTCCGGCGGCATCCATGCCGCCGGAGCTTCATCTGCCGACGGTTCCGCGGCCGGGGCTTGCTGTTGTTGGGGAGTCGTGCAAACGCGTCTGGGATAGTCGGGGGATTGCGCGAACACGCGTTGGGCGTTCGAGGGGTTGGGCAACCGTCGCCGCCTCCATGCGGCTGGTTTTGAGAAGTTCTTTGGGTTGGGTGCGCGGCTTGAGGTCTTGTTGCGGCGTCGCCGCCTCCTGCGGCTCGACCCTCGTCGGTCCGGCGCCGCTCAGACCCGCCGGCAATCCTGCCGGCTCCCCTGTGGAAGTTCCGGCGTGGGATGGGCTTGGTCATAGCGGGCCTCCGGCCCGCGGGATGGTGCTGTTCCGCCTGCATCCTGCAGGCTCGCGTCACTCGCGAACACGAACGCTCCGGCGGCATCCATGCCGCCGGAGCTTCATCTGCCGACGCTTGCGCGGCCCTCGCCAATGGGGGCGTCGCGCGCAATCGAGCGCCAACGGCGCATCGTGCAGCGCAGGCCGTTCCCATCCGGCACTGAAGGTCGGCGGCAGGACGCCGCCGACCGTGTGGTGTTCGCAGCGAGAACCGAGGCGGCAGGATGCCGCCGGCGATGCAAAGCCTCTGCGGCCCGGACGGGCCGCACATAGATAGAAACGGTCACCGCCGG
Source organism: uncultured Planctomycetota bacterium (assembly GCA_963697235.1). Taxonomy (GTDB): domain Bacteria; phylum Planctomycetota; class Phycisphaerae; order Phycisphaerales; family SM1A02; genus CAVONJ01. The sequence continues at coordinate 34,796 of CAVONJ010000005.1, read as the reverse complement.
ACCAGCCATAGGGGAGCCCGCACGATGCGGGCGGGTCTGAGCCACGTCGGACCGACGATGGTCGAGCCGCATGGATGCGGCGGCGCCGCAACAAGACCTCAAGCCGCGCCCCCAACCTCAGACCAAACAGGACCGAGCCGCAGGATGCGGCGCCGGCTGCGCAACCCCAGGAAGAGCGCCACCGTGTTCGCGCACGCCCTCGACAAGAACAAGCTCCAGCCGCGCACTCCTCGACGACAACAAGCGCCGGCCTGCAACACAACCCGTTCCCATCCGGCACTGAAGGTCGGCGGCAGGATGCCGCCGACCGTGTGGTGGTTCACAGCGAGAACCGAGGCGGCACGATGCCGCCGGCGATTGCAAAGCCTCTGCGGCCCGGACGGGCCGCACATAGATAGAAACGGCCACCGCCGGACCAGTCCCAGGGAAGCCCGCACGATGCGGGCGCGTCTGAGCCACGTCGGACCGACGATGGTCGAGCCGCAGGAGGCGGCGACGCTGCAACAAGACCTCAAGCCGCGCACCAACCCAAATGACTTCTCAAGCCCAAGCCGCATGGATGCGGCGCCAGTTGCGCAACCCGCGGAACACCACCAACGTGTTCGCGCACCGTCGCCCCCTACGCCACCAACGGCCCGTCCGCACCGAGCCCGACCAGCGCCTCCAGATCTTCCGCACGGTACTGGCACGAGAAGCGCAGCACCCCCGGCACCGGTAGGTCGTACGGCACCACCGCCACGCCGAAGCGATCGAAGAGCAGGGTGGCGGCTTCGGTGGCGCTGCCGATCGGAACCTCGCGGATCGCCGGCGGGACCTTGCACAGGACGTACATCCCACCCGGCGTCGCATAGGGCTCGAAGCCCAGGACGATCAGCGCCGAGCGCAGCGTGGCGATCTGATGCCCCAGACGCTTCCGGGTGCGGTCGAGCGTCTCGCTGTCGTCGAGACACCGACGAGCGATCTGCATCTGGAGCGAGCTGGTCGGCGACCACGCGAACTCGCTGTAGTGTTCGAGCTGCTCCATGACCGACGGCGTCCCGATGAGGAATGAGATCGTCAGCGGTCCGAGCGCGAAGATCTTGGCGAGCGAGTGGAGCTCCACCGCGGGCCGATCGGGCGCGCTCAGAATGGATCGCGGCTCGCTGTCGTAGGTCAGCGGTCCGTACGTGGCGTCGTTGAAGAGCACCGCGTCCTCGCGCAGGAACGCGCTGAGTTCGGCGAGCGCCGCGTCGGTCAGGACGGCACCCGTCGGGTTGTTGGGCAGGTTGAGGCCGGCGAGGACGATCGACTGGGCGGCATCGCGATCGAGCACGCCGAGGTCCGGCGCGAAGTCGCGTTGCGGATTCAGCGGCACCGCACGAATCGTGGCCCGGGCCTGCGCCGCAACGCGGGCGAATGCCGGGTAGGCCGGTTCGGTGACCAGCACGCCCTCCCCAGGCGCGAGCAAGCATGCGGTCATGAGGCTCATCGCCGCGCGACCGCTGGGGGCGGGCAGGACCGTTTCGGGCGTAACGGACACGCCGTAGAGACGCTCGAGCATCGCGGCCGCGCTCTCCCGAAAGGCCAGGAGGTCCTCGTGGCTGCGCCGCCGAATCGACCACTCGGGGTGACGAGCGATCATCTTCTCCGCCCAGTCGGGCGGCGCGGGCGACTGTCCGCCGAGCGCGAAGTCCATCACCGCGGCGCCGCGCTCGCGCATGCGCTGACGGATGATCTCGAAGGGATACCGGGCCACGGGCGCGCTCACCTCGACGGGGCGCGAGGACGACTTCATATCGATGGTGCTCATGAGATCGCGCTCACGGGTGCCAGACCGGCGCTGTGAGGCTGACCCAGCCTCTTTTCTCGTCGCTTGATGCCGACCAGTGCCAGCCAGCCGATGGGAATCCAAATCCAGAACGTCAGAAGGCGAAAGCCGCCGATGGCCAGGGCCAGGTGCGCCGCCGGCACGTGCATGAAGCTGAGGGAAGCGCCGAGCAGGCCTTCCGTGGCTCCGAGGCCGCCGGGAAGTCCGCTGCCCGCTCCGACCACCGACGAGCCGGCGGCGAAGAAGACGGTCGGCAGCAGGTCCGCGGTGCCGGGCAGATCGCGGATCAGCAGGTAGAGCGCCGCGCCGTTGGCGAACCAGCCGGCCATCTGGATCACGATGATCACGAGCGTCTGCCACCGCCACCAGAACGCGCTCGGCAGCTCCAGGCGGGTGGAGGAGAGCAGATTGGCCATCCGGTTGCCGAGGATCAGGAGCAGGGCGATGACCGCCAGCGCCGCAAGCACCGAAGCCAGTGGATGGACGAGCGCGGCGGCCAGCCCGGCCAAGAGCGCCGCGACCGAAGCGATGTCGAAGACGAAGACGACGGCTTCCGCCTTGAGGCACTCGCGGGCCGAACCGCGGTCGAGGCGGAACATCGCGTCGGGCCGGATGAGCCGTCCAAGCTGAGCCGGAAGCAGCAGCCCCGCCCGGCCGGCGACGCACGCGGAGACGCCGGCGGTGTCCGCCGCGCGAACTCCGAAGCGCTGATACACCCAGATCCAGGCCACGCACTCCGTCGCGACGTCGACGCAGGCGAGCAGGAAGACCAGCGGCAACAGGGGAACCTTGTCACGCCAGTAGGTGCTCACCTCGCTCCAATCACCGGTGAAGAACTGGTACGCGCCGACGACGGTAACGATCGCCAGAATCACAAAACCAGCCACACGGGCGTGCTTGATGAATCGCACTCGTTGGCTCCGTAGGCGTCAGGGAAGGACCGCACCGCAGGTCGACGGACGGCTTGAATGGGCATCGGCTCGACCGCGACGTTTCGGTGAGCGAAGCCGTCTCGGGCCCAACATGAGGGCCCAGCTCCAACACGAGTGGCCGCTCATTCTGTCGGCCGGACTGACCGGCGTCGGCTGAATCTACGGCTACACGCCCGACGCACACTCTGCGGGAAGCCAGAAGGTAGACCTCCCGGGCGCCACTGTCAACGCGGCGGCTCGTTTGTCTCAAGCCCGCGAAACCGACCGCGGGGCGCTCCGGAGCAGAGGAATGGCGCGTTGACGCGCTTCTGGCCGATACAAGCACGTTGTTGCTCGGGGGGGGCAACCGCGCCGGTTCCTCTGCGCCACGCGCATCGCACATGATCCGGCCGAACGCGCACGCCCTCACCCTACACCTTGCCCTTGCCCCTGCCCTCCCCGAGTCGCAGTCGCCCCCTCTCGAAAACGGGCTAAGATGGCCCTTCACCGACCGCGCCGTCTCGAGTGGTCACGTCCCGCGCCGGCGGGCGCTCGCCCGATGGCTGGCGGTCCTGATTCACAGGAAACTGCCGTGGCGATTGCAAGGCAAAGGATCTTTCTTCCCCATGCGGCCTGGCGCGCGCGGCCGCCGGCCTGATCCGGGGCAAGCTCTGGCAGGGCGAGGAGATCGCCCGCTTCGAGAAGGCGTTCGCGGCCTTCATCGGCGTGCCGGACGCGGTGGCCGCTCCTTCGGCCCGCGCGGTGTTGCGCTTCATCTTCGGGTCGATGGACCTGGAGCCGGGCTCCGAGGTCATCTGCTCGGCCTTCGGATATCCGGTGGTTCCGTACCTCGCGAAGACGCTGGGGTTCGAATTGCGCTTCGCCGACTGCGAACTCCAGACGCTCGGCATGGACCCGGACGCGCTGGCCGAGGTGATCTCTGATCGAACCGCGGTGGTCATCGCGACGCATCTCTACGGCGTGCCTTGCCGCATCCGCGAGATCGCCGAGATCTCGCAACGGCACGGCGCGTCGCTGATCGAGGATTGCGCCCACTGCTACGGCGCCGCCGTCGGCGACACCAAGGCCGGAGCCTTCGGCCGCGCTGCGTACTTCAGCTTCGAAACGTCCAAAGTGATCAACACGATGGGCGGCGGCATGATGACGAGCACCGATCCGCAGCTCGCGCAGCGGGCGCGAGAGATCCGGAAGGCGGAACCGCCGAAGACGGTCGGCTGGCTCGCAAAGCGCCTGCTGCGGACGAGCTTCGAGGCCACGGTCACGAATCCGCTCTTCTTCAACGCCGCGGTGTACCCCGCTTTGCGTTTTGCGCCGCGCAAGGCCGGAGGCGAGGATCGCTTTGCGTCCGGATACCACGGCGATGAGATCTCGATGCGCGGCAAGATGGGTCGTTACACGAACTACCAGGCCGGCCTCGGGCTCTGGCAGGCGGAGCGGGTTGCCGCTCGCGTCGAGCGACAGGTCGCCAACGCCGAGCGGCTCATGGGCCAGCTGCGCGACCGCGTGACGTTTCAGGAGCCGGCGGGTCCGGACGTGCGGGCCAACTACATGCTCGTGACGGCGCGATTCCCGGACATGCCGACGGTGTGCGACCGTCTCCTGCGGGCCGGCGTCGATTCGAAGCACCACTACATGCGAGACTGCACGCAGCTCTTCGAGATCGGCGGCTCCTTCCCGAACGCCGCCCGGGCCGAGCGGGAGGTGCTGCACCTTCCGGCCTACCCCGAGCTGACCGGCGCTCAGATCGATCGGATGGCGAAGAAGATCGCCGACGTCGTCGATGCGCTGCGCCGCGAACGAGGCCACGGCGCCGCGGATCGCGCCCCCGGCGCCCCCGGTGCCGGCCGAGCACGTCTCTCCGCGGGCCGGAGTCTGATCAGCATCGTGCCCGCGAGCACGACCCACGTCGTTTCTCCAGCGCTGCCGCGGCCGACCTGGGTCGAAGGGATCGCGCTGGCCACGGATCTGGCCCTGTTCTTCGCGCTGACCTCCGGTGGTTGCGCGTTCAACCCGGCGCAGATGATCAGCTACCTCGTGTCCGCCCTGCTCTGCGTCGCGATGCCCTTGGCCATCACGTCGCGCCGTCTCCAGCAGCCGTGGACGGTTTCCGGCTGGCGACTGCTCGGCGCGGCAACGCTGGCGGCCGCGGCCGCGCTCTTCCTGCGCACCGGTCTGCTGGCGCTGCTGACCGAACGCCTGGGATGGCCGCCCGCCCTGGCGATCGTCCTGCCGGCGTTGCTCGCCGCGCTCGTCTTCCGGTGGGGGCTCTTCCTCTTGTTCGTTCCCGGCCGGACGACAGCGGCGGGCACTCCCACGCTCGTGATCATGGGCCTGCTCGTCTACGCGATCGCGCTGCGGCTGCTGGCCATCAGCGACCTGGAACTCCTCCACGAAGAGGCGTACTACTGGAACTACGCGCAGCATCTGGACTGGGGATACCTCGATCATCCGCCGATGGTCGGCTGGATCATCTGGGTCTTTACGAGCGTGCTCGGGGATACCGAGTTCGCGGTCCGGCTGGGCGCGTTCTCCCTGTGGTTCCTCGGGGCGTTCTACGTCTACCGGCTGGCGCAGCGCATCTTCGGTTCGGCGACCGCATGGAGCGCGGTGCTGCTCTTCGCAGCGCTGCCCGTCTACTTCGGCTTCGCCTTCGTGATGCTGCCCGACTCCTCGTTGGTCGTCGCCTGGGCGGGAGCGATCTACTTCCTCTATCGGCTGCTGATCGACGAAGAGCCGCTGGCGTTCCTGGGCATCGGCGTGTGGGTCGGCATCGGGCTGCTCTCGAAATACACCATCGGTCTGGTGGGCGTCGGCGCGCTGGCCTTCGTCCTGATCGACCGACCATCGCGGAAGTGGCTGTGGCGCCCCGAGCCCTGGCTGGCCCTGGCCATGGCGCTGGCCCTGTTCTCGCCGGTGATCATCTGGAACGCACGCCACGAATGGATGTCCTTCGTCTTCCAGGGCCCGGACCGTCTGGGCGGCCGGTACGACTTCGATCTGCCCGATCTCCTGGGAAGCGTGCTCCTGCTGATCACGCCCACGGGACTTGTCGCCTTCATCGGGATCGTGCGCTCGGGCCGGCCGTTCGTGAGCGATGAGGGCACCTCCTCGGCCGTGGCGCAACGCGAGCGCCGGACGTACCGGTTGCTGATGACGCTCGCGGTCGTCCCGCTCTCGGTGTTCGTCGTCTTCAGCCTCTTTCGCAACATCAAGCTCAACTGGACCGGGCCGCTGTGGCTGGCGAGCCTGCCTTACCTCGCCCGTCAGATGGTGCCGGGCGTCGCCCTCCGCCCGTGGCTGATCACGATCGTCGCGCTGCTGCTCTTCTACGGAGCCGGACTCACCTACCTGACGCTGGGCATCCCCGGTGTTCCGCCGGTGCCCGACCTGCTGGGGCAGGGATGGCGGGAGGTCGCCGGCCGGATCGAGCGGGAGGTCGAAGCAATCGAAGACCGCACCGGCGAGCGCCCCCTCGTCGTGGGGCTCGACGCGGACCGAATCAACAGCTGGCTCGCGTTCTACCGCGGCCAGAGCAGTCGACGGCGCTCGGGCCTTCGCACGAACTCCGCCGCATACGAGACGAGCGGCGAACATCTGCTGGGCAAGGAAGGAAGCATGTACCGCTTCTGGTTTCCGCTCTCCGAGCCCGTGCCCGCCACGTTGATCCTGGTGGGTCGGAAGCCCGAAGATCTGACCGCGCCGAACGTCGAGCGCCGCTTCGACCGGGGGAGCGACGTTCAGACCATTGAGATCGAGCGCAACGGGCACGTCATCCGCCGGTCCTACTACCGCATCGTCGAGGGGTACCGCCGGAAGGCGAGCTGAGCCCGGAGTCCATGCATGGGCTTCGGCACCGCGAGCGGCGTGGTGACCCGGTCGGGGGCGCATTCATCCACTCGGCGGGCTGGAGGTGGTACGCTGCCCTTGGGTCACCGGGGGTGCGGGATCAGCCATGTCGCTTCGACTTCTCTCCGTCAGCAAGCGGTTCGGGCGTCACGAGGCGCTGCGGGATGTCTCGCTCGCCGTGCACCCGGGCGACTGCTACGGCTTTCTCGGCCACAACGGCGCCGGGAAGACGACGGCGCTGCGGATTGCGCTCGGTCTGATCCGCCCGGACGCGGGACGCGTGGAGATCGACGGGTTCGAGGCGGAGCGCTTTCCCCGGGAGGCGCGAGCACGGCAGGGCGGGCTCATCGAACGGCCGGGCTTCCACGCCTGGATGTCCGGTCGCCGCAACCTCCTGCTGCTCGCGCGGCTGAAGGGGCTTTCTCGCGCCGCGCGCGCCGCGAGACCGATCGCCTCCTGGCCACCGTCGGGCTCACCGCGGCGGCAAATCGGAACGTGGGAGGCTACTCGCAGGGGATGCGCCAGCGGCTCGGCCTCGCCCAGGCGCTGCTCGGCGATCCGACCTTCGTCCTGCTCGATGAACCGATGAACGGCCTGGATCCGGAAGGCATCGAGGAGTTCCGGACGCTGATCGTCTCGCTCACGAAGGACCAGGACAAGACCATCCTGCTCTCCAGCCACCAGCTCAACGAAGTCTCGGGACTCTGCAATCGGATCGGCATCCTCCGCAACGGACAGCTGCTCGTCGAGGCGAAGACGGAGACACTTCTCGCCGAGGGTGAACACCGCCTTCGGCTGCGAACCAGCGACGACCCCGCTGCGGCGGCGCTGCTCCGGCAGAAGTTCGACATCGAGGCCGGCGACGCAAGCCCAAGCGGCCTGCTTCTGCAGGCGCGCGACGTTCCCGTCGGGCACATCGCTCGCGCCGTGGTCGAGCGGGGACTCGAGCTCCAGGAGCTCACGCCGCTGTCCGCGTCGCTCGAACAGATCTACCTGCGTTCTTCTCGCGACGGTCGGGCCGCGGCGCCGCTGGCGGCGAGCGCGCCGTCGCGACTGCCGCCCCGAGCCGGCGCCGCGCGACGCACCGTCCGATCGTGAGCGCGTTCCGCGCCGAGATCACACGCCTCGCCTCCCATCCCGCACCGATCGTCGCCCTCGCGATGCCGGCGCTGCTGGCGGCGCTCTCGATCCTGCTCGTCTGGGCTCGTTCTCGTGGACATCTGCAAGAGATGGCCGCGGGCCAGCTCTACAGCCAGACGCTGGTCACCGCGTTCGAGGGCGTGGCGGTCGGCCTTCGCGATGCCCTGCCGCTCGCGGCGATCATCCTCGCGGGTCTGGCGAGTCAGTCGATTGCCGGCGAGCTCTCGCGGGGAACGCTGCGCAACCTGCTGCTCTGTCCGGTTGGCCGGATCAATCTCGCGCTGGGCAAGGCGCTCGGGATGCTCTCGGTGGCGGCGGCGTGCTACGCGCTGCTCGTGCTCGTGGCGATCGGCTGCTCGGCCGCCGCATTCGATTTCACCGACGTCGCCGAACAACTCGAGATCAAGGGGTCGGAACCCTTCGTGATCACGAAGGCGGAGGCGCTGTGGCCGCCCTTCCTGATCATGCTGCCTGCGCTTCTGCTGCCGCTGTTCGCGTACACCGGTCTTGGCTTCCTCGCCGGCGCGATGGTCACGCGTGGCGTCACCGCGCTGGCGCTGGCGCGGGAATGGTGGTGTTCCTCGATCTCTTTCGCATCGCGGGCCGCTCGTTCCGATTCGAGGAGTACCTGCTGTCTGCGCACCTTCCCTCCCCGCTGGGAGACACCTCGAGAACCGCCCACCTGCTCGCGCTGATCCGCGCGCCGAACGATCCGCCGGGCGGATTCCTCGAAACCGCCGCGACCGTTCCCGCGGCGTGGCTGGTGATCTCGATTCTCCTGGCGGCGCTGATCCTGACTCGGAGGTCCGTCCCGTGATCGATCGCGCGCTGCTTCCGTTGCTGGCTGTCTCGCTTGCGCTGCTCCTGGGGTGCAAGGCGCTCCCCGAAGAATCACCTCCGCTCGCCGACATGGAGGTCTCACTGGCCGCCGTGGCGGAGCCGGACGACGAACAGGAGCGGCGGACGCTCGACTCTGGAAGCTTCACCGGCCTGCGCGTCGCCAGCGCTCGCCTCTCGCTTGACGATCCGGAACCGGCGGGTCTGCTCGTGGTGGAGGTCATCGAGAACTCGCCGGGCGACGCGGCGCGGATCCGCGAGGACGACGTCCTCGTCGAGGCGACGGTGGACGGAGGCGAAACCGTCGAGCTGGCGTGGCCCAGCCAGTGGCGGAGCATCGAGCTCGCGGCGGCTCCCGGCGCGGAGATCCAGGTGCTCTACGACCGCGCCGGCGTGGAGCAAACGGCGGTGATCCGTCCGATCGAGCGCGTCCGTCCCGCCGGCCGCGAAGCGGTCGAACGATTCCGCGAGAACCAGCGGGTGGGCGTCGTCCTGCGGACCGCGACCGAAGTGGAGGCGCGCGGGTGCGGGCTCGGTCCGGGCGGCGGCGCCGTGGTCGTCGGCCTCTCGCGAGCCAGCCCCTGGCGCGACGCGGGCATCGTGTACGGCGACGTGATCGTCGCGGTCGACGGCGCACCGGTCGATCACCCCCAGGTCGTGCTCGACGCGATTCGAGCGGGCAAGAAGTCGATCGCGATCACGTGCTGCCGCGGGGGCGAAGCATTCGAGTTCGAGACCGCGCTCACCCGGCGGAAGCAGGAGTTCAGGGAGTTCGACATTCCGGTGCTGGTGAGCTACGAGCGCGACGCGAACGGGAGCAACTTCTCGCTCCTGCTCGGCCTGTTCGGCCTCGAGAGCACGCCCGCTGCCTGGCGCTGCCGGATCCTCTGGTTCATCACGTTCGGCGGAGGCGACGCCGACCGGCTGCAAGAGGTTCCTTCGCCATGATCATGACGATCAGGACGATCGAGCCGATGACGCGCCGGCAACCGTTCATCATGGCGATGGTGACGGGTGCGGTGGCGGCCGTGGCGGCGCCGGTCTACGGTGGCCCCGGCGTCCGAACCACGCTGCAGTTCGACGAGGCCGTTCGCGTCGAGTCGGCACTGCTGGCGGACGTCGACGGGGACGGCGCTCGCGACCTGGTGCTGGCCACGGGCACGAGAGGCGACGACTTCGCGCGCCACCTGCAGATCTTCCGGCGCCGCCCCGGAGCGGTGTGCTTCCCGGCGCAGCCGGACCTGACGTACGAGTTGGTGCCCTCGGTGATCGCGTTCGGCGCCGGTGACGTCACGGCGGCGCCGGGCGAAGAGATCGTCCTCTTCACGGTGCGCGGTGCCTACGCCTGGGAGACCGGCGCGGGTGTGGAGACGCTGCCCCGTCCGCTCCTGAAGGGCGAGTTCCTCTGGCAGTTGCCGCATCAGCGCAAGGTGTTCTCCTGGCAAGCCGGGCTGCAGGATCTCGATGGCGACGGCCTCACCGACATCGTCTTTCCCGAGCCGGAGGGCTACCGGATCGGGCTGCAGCGGCGGCAGGACGGTGAGTCATCGTTCCTCGACAGCCAGTGGCCGCGCCTTCCGCCGGAACACTTCCACCAGGCGCCGAACTCGCTCGGCGCCCAGCGCGTCCAAGCCGAGGCACGCGTGCGGGAGATCAGCATCGGGCTCAATCTCGGACAGGAATCCGGTGAGCCCGCGCAGACCGAGCTGTCCGTGGTCGAGGTCGTTCCGGCTCCCAATTTCAAGGACTTCGGCGGCGACGGGCGCCCCGATCTCCTGGCCCTCTCCGGGGAGAACCTCTTCGTGTGGACGCAGGGTCAGGGCGGCTTCGGCCGCGATCCCGACGTTCGTCAGGAATTCCCGATCGAGATGGACGCCGGGCGCCGCATCGATCTCTCCTTCGCCGCGCATGCGGACGACCTCGACGGCAATGGTCGCACCGACTGCGTGATCCTCGCCGGTGATCGCAAGTCGGAAGATCTGAGGACGCAGATCCTGGTCTATCTGAACGGGGTGGGCCAGGACAAGACTCCGGAGGCGTCGCTCTTCGGAAGCACCGGTGTGCCCCAGCAGGTGCTGCTCGTCGGTGGCATCGTGGGGGCGGTCGATCTGACCGACGTCGACGGGGACGGGGCGCGCGACCTCGTGCTCGGAGCGGTCAAGGTCGACACGATCGACGCGATCCGGGCCGTCTCCTCGGGGACGATCGAAGCGTCGCTGCGCGTCTACCTCAACCATCGAGGGACGCTTCTCGCGCGAGCCGGACCTCACGTCATCGCTGGAGATCGGTGCGGACGAGATCGAGGAGGTCGGCGGACAGCTCTCGGCGCAGTTCATTCCGGATCTGAGCGGCGACGGGATTCGGGAGCTGCTGGTCCGCGACAAGCCCGATCGAATTCGCGTCCACCTCGTGCGGCGATCGGGCGGAAAGCTCGTGGTCCATCCGGATCCGATCGAAGAGATTCGCATCAACCCGCGTTCCAGCGTCCTCGTGCTCGAGGACCCGGCGGGCGGGGCGCCGGAGATTCTCGTGCTCGAGCAGAGCCAGGTGCTGCACGTGAGGTTCGGCGCATGAGTTCGATCGGACGGTGCGTGATCGTGGGGCTGGCGGCGGCGGCCGTGCCGTCGTTCGCGCTCTCCGCCGCGGAGCCGCGGCAGATTGCTCCGGTCCAGACGATCGAGGTGAGGCCGAGCGTGAGCGCGTTCCGTGTGGTCGACGTCGATGCGGACGGCGCCGACGACCTGGTTCTCGTGCGGCCCGGGGGCCAGGTCGACGTGGCGCGCGGCGGCGGGGACGGGCGATGGACGATGCCGGTCGGTAACGAGACGGCCCTGCTTCGCGAGCCGGCGCGCACGCTGCTTGCCTTCGGCGACCTGCTCGGCCGGGGCGGAGCGCCGCAGCTGATCGTGCTGTCGCCGCAGGGGCTGACGGCGCATGCCCTTCGACCGGACGGCGGTTTCGAAGAGGACGGCACGATGCTCATCCGCTCCCGCCGCAGCCGCCCGCTGTTCGACCTGCGCGTCGGACAGCCGCGCTTCTCGGGAATCCTCTCCGACGTCAACGGCGACGGTCGGCTCGATGTCGTCGTTCCGGCGCCCGTCAGCTGACCATCTGGCTGAACGAGGGATCGACCGAGCCGGGAGCGCCGCCGAGCTTCGCGCGGCGCACGACCGTTCGGACCGACCTGGATCAGTCGCGAAGCGTCGAATCCAGTGCGCTCTCGGACGAGTTGGAGAGCATCTTCCGGATTCCCTACCTGGAGCTGAGCGACGTCAACGGCGACGGCCGGCCGGACCTGATGGTGTCCAGCGGCGACCGGCGGACCTTCCACCTCCAGCGGGAGGACGGGAGCTTGCCCGAGCAGCCCGACCGGGTGCTGGATCTGACGATCTTTCGCGACACGACGCCGCCGGCGCAGATCCGGCCCGGGCGCATCCTCGCGGGCGTCGAGGATCCGGGACTGCAGATGACCGATCTGAACGTCGACGGAATCCCGGACTACGTGATCTCGCACCGGCGCAAGCTCTGGATCTTCCTCGGCAGCGCCGACGGTCCCCGCTTCACCGAGCCGACGGCCATCCTGAAGACGGCGGAGGACGTCTCCGCGCTGCTCGTTCAGCCGCTCGATGACGATCAGTATCCCGACCTGCTGCTCCTGCGTCTTCAGGTGCCGAGCGTCGGCGCGATCATCAGCGGCTTCTTCACGGAGCTGGACGTCGAGATCTCCGCGACGGGCTACGTCAATCAGCAGGGCCGGACGTTCTCCGGCCAACCCGACTACAAGGGCGAGGTGGTCGTCCGGTTGCCGGCGATCTCGAGCATCATCAAGAACCCGCAGGCGCTGCTGTCGCGTTTCGAGGCGGCCGCCTCGAAGTTCCGCCCGTCGATCGACGGCGACTTCGACGGCGACGGCACGGAGGACGTCGCGATGCTGAGCGAGGATCGCTCGTCGATCGACGTGTGGCGGATCGAGCAGCGCCCGGAGACGCCGGCCGACCAGCTCGGTCTGCGCTCGCTCTTCTTCGAGGAGGAGAACCGTCGCTGGACGCTCGACGACGTGCTCAGCTGGCTCGCCGACGTCGCCCAGGAGCGAACGCGCCGACTGACCGGCGGCCGGGAGCCGGACGCTCGCGTTCTCGTCGATCCGGAACGGTACGAGCTCCTCGGCTTCGACCCGGCGGACGTCGACGGCGACGGGGCGGCAGAGATCGCGGTGTTCCGCGCGGATACGCAAGCCGATCGTGCCGGGCGCGTGGATGTGTATCGGGTGGCGTGGTAGGCAAGAAGACAGAAACCCCCTCTCCCCGGGAGAGGGTGGCGAGCGAAGCGAGCCGGGTGAGGGCGGACTGCGTCACCGTCGGCACCTGCTCTGACGGGGTGTGCGCGAACACGCGTGGGAAGTTCCGGGGGCTGCGCGGCCGGCGTCGGTTGCGCGTAGGGTGCATGCAATGCACCGCGAACGTCCGGCGGCACTCACTTCGCGAACGCGCGTGGGAAGTCCGATGGGTTGCGGGGCGGTCGCCGCATCCATGCGGCTGGTTTTGAGAAGTTCTTTGGGTTGGGTGCGCGGCTTGAGGTCTTGTTGCAGCGTCGCCGCCTCCTGCGGCTCGACCCTCGCCGGTCCGACGCCGCTCAGACCCGCCGGCTTCCTGCCGGCTCCCCTGTGGAAGTTCCGGCGTGGGATGGGCTTGGTCATGGCGGGCCTCCCGTCCCGCGGGATCGTGCTATTCCGCCTGCATCCTGCAGGCTCGCGTCACTCGCGAACACGAACGCTCCGGCGGCATCCATGCCGCCGGAGCTTCATCTGCCGACGGTTGCGCGGCCGGGGCTTGCTGTTGTCGGGGAGTCGTGCAAACGCGTCTGGGATTGTCGGGGGTGGTGGTTCACAGCGAGAACCGAGGCGGCAGGATGCCGCCGGCGATTGCAAAGCCTCTGCGGCCCGGACGGGCCGCACATAAATAGAAACGGCCACCGCCGGACCAGTCCCAGGGAAGCCCGCACGATGCGGGCGCGTATGAGCCACGCCGGACCGACGATGGTCGAGCCGCATGGATGCGGCGGCGCTGCAACAAGACCTCAAGCCGCGCACCCAACCTGAGACCAACCAGAACTCAGCCGCATGGACGCGGCAGCCCCGCCACCCATGACCATCTCATGCGTGTTCGCGCACCCCCTCGAAAGCGACCGGCGCCGTCGCGCACCCCCGACCCCCCAACGCGTGTTCGCACACCCCCCCCCCCGACAATCCCAACTGCCGTCAGCGGCGTCAAATCGACAAATCCAGCGGCAGCGCATCCCCCGTCTGCACATGCCAGAGTCCCGCGTACACGCCACCTGGCCACCGCTCGAGGATCTGCTCGTGGCGTCCCTCCTCGACGACGCGACCTTCGCCGTCCAGCACGTAGATCTGGTGCGCGTGACGGATCGTCGAGAGGCGGTGGGCGATCACGATCGTCGTTCGCCCCTGCGCAATGCGCCGCAGCGAGCGCTGGATCGCCGCCTCGGTCTCGTTGTCGACCGACGACGTGGCCTCGTCGAGGATCAGCACCGGCGCATCCTTGAGGATCGCGCGGGCCATCGAGAGCCGCTGTCGCTGGCCGCCCGAGAGCTTCTGTCCGCGCTCGCCGATCACGGTGTCGTAGCCGTCGGGCAGATCCTCGATGAAGCCGTGTGATTCAGCGGCCTTTGCCGCCTCGATGATGGCCGCGAGGTCGATCGCCTGCGGATCGTGGTGCTGATTGGGAACGCCCGCGAGCCCGTAGGCGATGTTCTCGCGCACGGTGCCGTGGAAGAGGAAGACATCCTGGCTGACCAGCGCAATGGCGTGGCGGAGATCGGCCAGTCGCAGATCCCTGATCTCGTGTCCGTCGAGGGTGATGCGGCCCTGGCGCAGCGTGCCGGTCGAGTCGGTCTCGTAGAAGCGCAGCAGCAGCTTGATGATCGTGGACTTGCCGGCGCCGGTCGTGCCGACGATGGCCGTCGTCTGGCCCGCGGGGAAGCGCAGCGACAGGTCGTCGAACACCAGCTGGCCGGGGTGGTAGCCGAAGGTCACGTGCTCGAAAGCCACCTCGCCCCGGACCTCGTTCACCGGCAGCGCGACGGGTCCGTCGACCACCGTCGGCTCGGTGTCGAGCAGATCGAGGATCCGCCGGGTGGACGCCATCGCCCGCTGATAGAGATCGAGCGTGCGGCCCAACGTCGTCAGCGGCCAGAGCAGCCGCTGGGTGAGGAAGACCAGAACGCTGTACGCGCCGACCGACAGGCTCACCGTTCAGGGCCAGCTTGCCGCCGTAGACCAGCGTGGCGGTGAACCCGAGCACGATGATCATGCGGATCAGCGGCGAGAAGGCGGCGCTGAGCTGGATCGCCCGCCGGTTGCTCTGCTGGTAGTCGTCGCTGACGCGCCCCAGCCGCGCTTCTTCGTAGCGCTCGGCGGTGAAGCTCTTGATCGTGGCGACGCCGGTCAGGGCGTTGGCGAGCTGACCGTTCAGCACGCCCACCTGCTCACGGACGTCGGTGTACCTGGGCGCCATCAGCCGCTGGAAGGCGAGCGACCCCCAGATGATGAAGGGCATCGGCAGCAGGGCCATCCACGCGACCTCGGGAGCGAGCGCGAAGAACGCGGCGCCGACGACGACCACGGTGGTGCTGATCTGGAGGAGATCGTTGGCACCGCCGTCGAGAAAGCGCTCGAGCTGATTGACGTCGTCGGAGAGGATCGAGAGCAAGCCGCCGGTGCTGCGATCTTCGAAGTAGCGCAGCTCGAGCGAACCGATGTGCCGGTAGGCATCGAGGCGCAGATCGTGCTGGAGCGACTGGGCGAGGTTGCGCCACACGACGCCCAGCAGGTACTCGAAGAGCGACTCCAGTCCCCAGATGATGAGCGTCAGGATCGCCAGAACCCAGAGCTGCTGCGAGACGTCGGGAAATCCGAGATGCGCGATGAGCGAGTCCTGCCGGCGCACGACGACGTCGACCGCGGCGCCGATGAGGGCAGGCGGAGCGAGGTCGAAGATCTTGTTGAGGATCGAGCAGACGCACGCGATGGCGATGCGCATCCGGTACGACCGCGCGTAGGCCAGGAGCCCCAGAAGCGGATGACGCGATCGATTCGGCGAAGAAGCCACGCCCCAGCATAGTGCGTTTCCGAAACACCTCTCCCCCCGGGAGAGGTCGGCTCGCAACGCGAGCCGGGTGAGGGTCCCGCGGAGTTTGGAGGTGCAGGCCACCAAAGCGAGCCTGCAGGAGTGCACGCGATGGTTCTTGCGCGGCGAAGGCTCTTTCTCTCCCGGGGGCCCTCACCCGGCTCGCTTCGCTTCGCTCGCCACCCTCTCCCGGGGGGCGAGGGGCCTTCCTAGCATGCGCCCCAGTTCAGGATGACCAGAACCAGGTCCAGCACGTCGACCACGCGGTCGCTGTTGAGATCGGCGGTGCAGGGCTGAGCGCAGGTCCCCCAGTTCGTGATCACCGCGACCAGGTCCACGACGTCGACGACGCCCGAGCGATCGGTATCGCCGGGACAGATGACACTCGGCGGGCACGCCGCCGGGATGCGTCGCATCGGCGCGGAGCAGCCAGTTGCCGGGACAGCACAGGTAGTCGACGGGAATCACGTAGCTGTCGTTGTTGTAGAGTCGCTTGAGATCCGCCTGGAAGGGCGATGACCAGGCGATCCAGCTCTGCTCCGCAGCGGGCGAGCTCGTGTCGATCGCGGCGGGGTACTCTTCGAAGAAATCGGTGAACTTCGCCCCGACGAAGAAGCTGTCACCCGCTTCGCCCACCACAGTGGGGGGAATGGGAACGCGGATGAGCTGGTTGGTGCCCGGTGCCGCCGTGGTCGTCTCCGCCGTGACGAGGAGCACGGCGTTGTCGGGATTGCCGTCGTCGTCCGGATCACCGTAGAGCATCACCGTGGCGGCCTGCCCCTCGGCCACGAACTCCGACCAGGCGATGCTGATCGACGAGACCACCTCCGCATCCGGTTCCACCACGAAGTGATTGAGCCAGATCAGGTCGCCGGGGTCGTACAGGCCGACTCCGTTCTCCGCCGTGCCGTCGTCGAGTTGGTAGTCGGTGATCTCGCACGAATCGGGCAGCCCGTTCCCGTTGCAGTCCTCGCTCGTGCCGGAGGTGACATCCTGCTCGTCGAGCACGCCGTTGTGATTGCAGTCCTCGCACTCGTCAGGGATGCCGTTGCGATTGATATCAGCGCTGCGGCCCTGGGCGACGTCGCAGGAATCGTCGATCCCGTTGCCGTTGCAGTCCGTTTCGCAGGTATCGGGGATCCCATTGCCGTTGCAGTCGACGCTGACACCCGCGGCGATGGCGCAGTCGTCGAGCAGGCCGTCGCCGTCGCAATCCCCGGCCAGGCCCTCGAGCACCTCTACGAAATCCGGCGTGCCGTTGCCGTTGCAGTCGGGGTCGCATTCGTCGGGCCGGCCGTTGCCGTTCAGATCGAGGCTCGCGCCGCCGGCGATGTCGCACGCATCGGCGATGCCGTTGCCGTTGCAATCGATCTCGTCGGCGGTGAGCACGTACACGGATCCCGCGTCCTGCGCCTGGAGGTCGTCGCGGACCGCGCCGACCACCGCGAGCGGGCCGTCCATCGCCACCGCCGAGCCCAGCTCGTCGACGAACGTGTTCTGGAGCCGGAAGGATCCGCTGCTCGATCTCCCATTCCCCCTCGAGGAAGCGAAAGACGTAGGCGGCACCTCCACTCCAGCCGTGGATCTTCATGCGGCGCCCCGACCACCACCGCGTCGCCGCTGCAGCTGATGCTGTGACCGAAGAGGTCGAGCACATCCGCATCGGGTGCGAGGAGTCTGGCTTCCTGTGCCCAACCCGAGCGGCCGAGGCGGAAGACGTACGCGGCGCCCGCATCGAAGAAGGCGGCATCGCTCATCGGCGCGCCGACCGCGATCACGTCGCCGCTGATGCACACCGACCGGCCGAGACCGCCACCGCGGTCGGCCTCGACGGCCACGAGCTCGGCGACCTGCTGCCACGCTTCCCGTCGAATTCGAACACGTACGCGGAACCGGTGTTGCTGCCGACCTCGTCGTCGAAGGGGGCGCCGATCACCGCCGTGGTGCCGCTCAGGGAGACGCTCCATCCGAAGCCGTCGCGGCTGTCACCCTCGGCAAGCAGCTGCTGGTTCAGCACCCACGTGCCGTCCCGATCTTCGAACACGTACGCCGATCCACTTCCGGGTGCCCCGATCAGCACGGTGCTCCCGTCGACCGCCACCGAGGCTCCGAACTGCTTCGCCGAACTCGGTGCCGAGCAGCAGCTGCTCCTGGATCCATTCGCCCTTCGTGCGCCGGAAGATGTATGCGGCGCCATACGCGGTCCCGGCCAGATTCGAGTTCGGAGCGCCGACGACGGCCACCGGATCGCTCAGCGCGACGCTCGAGCCGAACTGATCGTGCTGACCGTCGGGATTGGGACCAGCTTCTGCTCGAACACGACCTGGGAGCCGACACGGCGGTAGACGTATGCCGCGCCGGCGTTGGACCCGCCGTCATCCTCCAGCCGCGCACCGACGAGGATGGTCCCGCCGCTGAGCGCGACGGCCCCGCCGAACAGGTCGTCCTCTTCGCCGTCGGTGGCGAGCACCTTGGTCAGCGTCGACCACGGCTGCACTGGACGGCACGTTCCCCCGGCTCCCGTGAACGTGCCGCCGAGCACCATCTCGCAGTCGGCGGGACTCTGGAAGTCGACGCACGACCCGTCACCGAGACAGCACGCGCCGAGCTCCGCGTCGAGGCAGGTCACCGCCGCGCGATGGTCGTTCATCTGGATCGTGGCCGAGGTTCCGAACTGGCTCGGGAGATCGGAGCAGTCGCCGATCTGGGAGCACATCACCGAGCAGTCCGGATCGGCGTCGCAGTGCGTGGCGGCCCAATTGTGGCCGAGCTCGTGGGTGGTGAGCTTGACGCGGTTGATGTAGAAGCTCGTGAACCGGCTCTGGGAGATCCCGTAGGCGAAGTCGGGCTCGAGACAGATGACGCCGACGTACGCCGCGCCGATGATCGTCCCCGTGAGATTGCGACCGGTCATGAGGTGGGCGGTGTCGCGCACCACGTCGGCGCGGTTGGCGTTCCAGTGGTCCTTGAACTGCTCGAGCAGCTCTCCGGGATCAAAGAGGTCGTAGGGATCGGGCTCCGCCGTGCGCACGATGATCTCGGTAATCGCGTGTGTGATCCCGAGCGTCTCCTGGAAGAGCAGGTCCGCGCTGTTCGTGATCGTCTCGATGTCCAGGACCGTGTCGTCGATCGACTCGTCGTTGAGCTGGAAGTACTCGACATCGGTGTCGAAGGCGAGCAGCGCGATCTGACGGGCCGGTGCCGCCGCCACCGCCGCCCGCGATGCCGCCCTCGGCCGCGTGCACACGGTGGCGCTCGTCCGTGCCGCACGAGCCCGGGGGCGGCGGAACATCGGAGGCGCGGTAGACGGCGTGACGGAGGTCAGCGGGAGCCTGGGTTATGGTGGGGTCGATCGATCGCAGCGGCTGCACCTGCCAGACGGTCCCGTCGGACAGCGCGATGCTCGCGGTGATCTGGCCGTCGTGCACCGTGGCGGCCACCGCGCTGCCGGGATCGTCGTCGATGGTCCCGCGGTAGGTGCGCACCGGCGGGGCGCTCACGACGGTGAGGCGCCCGTCGCTGCCCTGCACGCGAACGCGGAATCGCACGTCGCGGACCGCATGGCGGGTCAGATGGATCGAGCGCGGCTGGCCGTCGATCAACAGCTGAAACTGGACTGTCGCCGGTGCATCATCGACCGGCAACTCCAGAGTCTGGATAGAGAGCGACTCCGCCTGGTCGATTGGGAGCACTCCGTCCTGATCAGCGGCCGAAGCCACCCGCACGCTCAGCACGACCGATGCCAGTACCGCCAGACCGACCCTCAGGCGTGCGTTCCTCTTCTCGACATTCTCACACACCGTCTCGACCCAAGAACATCCCGCGCAACAGGCGGCGTCATCCGGCTGCCGACTGCGAAGACCTGCAGGCTACTTACAGTGGTCGGGGGCCAGATAACAGGGAGAATCGGGAGCGGAGGGGGCCCGAAATACCGAATTTGGGACGCGGATCTCGATGCCTTGGTCGAGGAACCGAATGTCCGATGTCGAGCGCGAGGATCTCCGGCCAAGCATCATTCCGCCGAAGATTTGATCAGCAGGGGCCCCAGCTCGTGACGACGCCCACCAGGTCCAGGACGTCGACCACACCGTCCTGATTGATGTCGCCGCCGCACAAGCCATCGCACCCCCAGTTGACGATGATCATGACCAGGTCCTCCACCGACACTTCGCGATCGCCGTTCAGATCGGCTGCGCACGGCGAACCGCATTCGCCAAGGTAGGCGATGCTCACACCCGAGGCGGCGGCATCGCAGGCGTTCCAGAAGGTCTCCCCATCGCATCCACACACCGGCTCGTACTCTTTCGGGCAATCCTGGGGGATAGGTAAGCATGATCCTTCCCCGTCGCAGTCACCCGGCGCCGTTCGACAGCTGTACCCCGTAGGACAGTTGCCGCTGGCGTCGCAGGCACCCAGGTTGGGCATCGGCGGGATGCCTCCACAGCCGCCTTTGCGGTGCAGCCGAGCGCGCTAGGGAAGAGCGAGTTGTCGTCGACGGATCGGATCTGCGCCGGGGCATCAACTATCGCCGCACCCCACAGCAGCGAGGAGCTGCTCCGGCCGTCGGCGGACGCGCCGACCACCGCGGCCTGCGATCGCGCCGAGCCCACGAACGTCACGTTCAACCCGAAGCTGTCGCCCACCTGTCGGATCAGCATGACCGACTGTTCGGAGGCCGGTTCACCATAGAGTCCAGTGAACACTTCTTTGCCCGGTGGAGACTTGTCATAGGCGAGCTGATAGGCGGTGCCCACGAATTGTGCCCCACCGACGTTGAGGCTGATGTACAGCCCCGCGTCGGAGAAGTCACCGAACCCCGGTCCGCTCTTGGGTGCTGCGTACGACGCCATCGTCATTCGAGCGGTTGCGGCACAGACCATCACCGTCACCGGCGTTCCGATCGGAAGTGTCTCGGAGGTGATCGTGTAGCCGAGCGTCACCTGTGCAATATTGCTTACGCCCTGAGCGCAGCACGCCGGCACACCGGCCATCGGTGGAGCTGAGCACGCATGGGTGATGACCGTCGCGCAGCCTAGAGGCGCGTCGAATGAGAGCTGCGCCAGCGCATGATCGGCGAAGCTGCTCTGCACTGCTTGAAAGTTGGCGGTCATCGCGTCGGGCCCTCCGGACAGATTCACGCCGGCACCGACGGTGCCCGCGCTGGTCTGGAAACCCGCGTCAGCGGTCCTTGTGCTGATGGCAACAACCGTGAGGAGAAGCGCAGCGCGAACGAGCGATGAAGGAGAGCAGCTCAGCCGTGTCATGGTGGAGACTCCGGGTGCACGAGTGTGGCCTAACCAGCAGAGACCGATCACGGTGTTCCCAACTCGTCAGCGGCGCTCACGGCTTTCGTAGCTGGCGACGGGCCGCGCCACACCGACGCGGCGCAACAGCGCCCGCAAGTGTCTCATGGCCCGAACCAGTCCGCAATCAGTGGACCTGTTGATTCGCCTGCCTTGGCGCCAGTCAGCGCCTGGAGGCGAAGAAAGCCCGCCGATTCCCATGACACCGCCAGAGGGCCCGTCGACGGTACCGCCTCTGTGACTGCCTCGAAGGGGCGTTTCGGCATGACGGCGCTGAGCTCCAGCTGGTGTCGGGTACGATCCACGGGATGGCTGACACGAACCGTCACCCTCAGGCACCCGCAGAAGCGTCGCAGACCGACTGGAGCATGATCCTCCGCGCGGCGGGCACGGACGAGCCGGCGGGAGACGCGCTGGAGCAAGTTGCCCGCCGGTACTGGCCTGCGATCTTCGCGTTCTTCCGCGCGAGCGGGCGGGACATTCACGAGGCAGCCGATCTGACCCAGGGATTCCTGTGCGATGTCGTGCTGCAGCGACAGCTGCTCGGCCGCGCCGATCCGGAGCGGGGGCGTTTCCGATCGCTGCTGCTCGTGTCGCTGAAGAACTACCTCGCCGAACAGTTCCGCCGCGCCGCTCGTCGCAAGCGCTCCGACGGCAACCCGCTGGTTCGCCTTGATCCCGACATGCTTGCCGCCGCCGCGGTCGACACCGCACCGCCTCCCGACCGCGCCTTTTCCCGGCAGTGGGGGAAGATGCTGATCCATCAGGTGCTCGAGACGGTCCGGAACGAGTGTCGCAAGGACGGACTGGAGCTGCACTGGACGGTGTTCGAAGAGCG
This sequence comes from uncultured Planctomycetota bacterium, assembly GCA_963697235.1. Lineage (GTDB taxonomy): Bacteria > Planctomycetota > Phycisphaerae > Phycisphaerales > SM1A02 > CAVONJ01. The sequence goes on along the minus strand of CAVONJ010000005.1, from coordinate 12,948 downwards.
GGTGGCCAAGCCGATGCTCCTGGGTACCGCGCCGCTCGCGTATGCCGAGCTGGTCGAGCGGATGGGGTTGAACGACGTCTCCCAAGCGGCCAACATGCTGGTGACCATAAAACGGAGGGTGGCGCGGGCGTTGGTCGAAGAGATCCGGCGCACCGTCCACGACGAGGATGCGGTCGAGCAGGAGATGGGCGAGCTGCTGCACGACATGGAGCGCGTTCGATGAGCCAGTCCGCGCGAGACGATCTCGGTGATGCGTTCCGCTGGGCGCTGGAGGCGACACTGGATCCGGCGCTGGCGGCCGCGGACTGGCTCGCCCACGAAATCGATGCCGATCACCAGACCGCCGTCGGTCTGCTCACCGATCCGTCGATCAGCCTCGAGAAGCTGGCAGCGGCCAAGGCCGCGTACAAGACGATGCGCATCGTCGGCGAGACCGCCGCCGATCGCCGGCTCGGCGCGAAGCTCTACGCCGCCGCGATCGCCGCGGCGCTGGCGCACCACCAGCAGCGGATCAGCCGCCAGTCCGACGCGGCGGTGCGCCGCGCCGTGGAAGCGCTCGTCGACGACGCCACCGTCGCGCAGCCGCTCCGCACCGTCGCGGGCGCGGCGCTGTGCGCGCTGAACCGCATGAATCCCGAAGCAACGCCTCTCCCCCCGGGAGAGGACAGGCTGGTCCCCCCTCCCCCGGGGGGACCGGCCAGGTGAGGGTGAGCGGCGTCGCGCGTCGGTTCGCACGCGGTACGCATCGACGCGATCAAAGCGAACAGCGTGTTCGGCACGACAGCGCAGGCCGTAGCGTGTCGTCACAGCGCTGCTTGATTGCGCAGCCGACGGTCGACGAAGTTCTCCCTCACCCGGCTCGCGAACACCGTCCGCATTCTCTTCTTAGCACGCGCCCCAGTTCAGGATGACCAGCACGAGATCAAGGACGTCAACGGCGCCATCGCCATTCAGATCCGTCGCGCACGGCAGGTCGCAATCGCCCCAGCTCGTGATCACCGCGACCAGGTCCACCACATCCACCGCGCCGGACTGATCAGTGTCACCGGAGCAGGTGGGCGGGCCGTTGAACTCCGCCACGAGTACGTCGAAGTTCCCGGAGGAGACCAGGGTCGTGGCCCCGAAGGTGGCGTCCCCTTGTAGCGGCCGGTCAGGTAGCTGTTGCCGAAGGCGTCGGCGGCGATGCCAAGGCCCTGGTCAGAAGACGTGCCGCCGCCCCGAAGCGCCGAAAGGAAGTTGCCGTCCGGAGCCACCTTGATCACGAAGAGGTCGTCGCTCCCAGCGGAGACCAGCGTGGCGGTTCCGAAGGTGGCGCTGCCGAAGTAGCGGCCGGTCAGGTAGCTGTTGCCGGACGGATCGACGGCGATGCCAAAGCCCTCGTCGAACGAGCCGCCGCCACCGCGGAGCGCCCAAAGGTAGTTGCCGTCGGGACCGACCTTGGCCAGGAAGACGTCACTGCTCCCGGCGGAGACCAGGGTGGTGGTCCCGAAGGTGGCAGTGCCCTGGAAACGGCCGGTCAGGTAGCTGTTGCCAGAAGCATCGATGGCGATCCCCGAGCCCTCATCGAAACCCGTTCCGCCGCCGCGGAGCGCCCGAAGGTAGTTGCCGTCGGCATCGACCTTGGCAACGAAGACGTCGAAGTCCCCGGCGGAGACCAGGGTGGTGGCCCCGAAGGTGGCGGTATCTTGGTAGCGTCCGGTCAGATAGCTGTTGCCGCCGCCGTCGACGGCAATGCCGAAGCCCTCGTCGGATGACGTGCCGCCGCCGCTGAGCACCAGTCCACTTCCTGCCCGCTCGCTTGACGTGCGAACGGCAGGCTCATCATCGCCACGGCGGCGATGAGATTGGCCGTTGTCTTGCGAGACATTTTCAGTCTCCTTGTTGCAAATCCCCAAGTTTGCCGAAGGAGCACGCCTGGCGCACGACGCTGGAGAACCAGATTCGTTTCCACGATCCCATCGCAGAGCCATCGCAGTGCGTCACCTCTGGTCACATGGGAAGTATTATTTTAGCTTCGCTCGCCGCCCAGCGCGCGGGCGCACGTCGGTGTTGGATTCCCCCCGGAGCAGCGTTCGCGGTGCCGCCGCTCTGCCCGACCGGCCGACAAGGCAGTGGTTCTCGCGGCAAGCGCGTCCCGGTGGAGATTCACGCCGGGGGTGCTTGATCGGCGAGCAGCTTGAGCAGATCGAAGGAGCTCACGATTCCCACGACGCGATCGCCATCGGTCGACGAGCAGATGGTGGATGCGCTGCGTCCACATCATCCGCGCGGCCTCCTCCGCAGTCGTGTCGACGTCGATGGTCACGAGTCGTCTGCGTCATGATCTGATGCGCGGGCGTGCCGTGAGCGAGCTCATCGAGCAGATCGCTGGCCGAGACGATGCCGATCGGCTGTCCCGACGCATCGACGACCGGAAGCGCGTGGATTCGCTCGTGCCGCATCTTGAAGCGAACGTGCTCGATCGTCAGATCGGGCGTCACCGTGACGATGTCTTTGACCATCAGGTCCTGGATCGGCGTCGACATGATGGAGCATGATAACGTGAAAATGCCGGCTTCGGGGTCGCGGGGGGCTGGTCGTCGCTCGCCTCGAGAGGCTGGGCGGGAAGAATCTGGCCACGATTCTCCGTTGACTCCCTGCCGGTTGCCGGTGATGCTGGGTCGCGGAGGCTCGCTCATGTCCATCCGACTTCCCCGTCGTGCACCGTTCTTCGCACACTGCTGCGGCAAGTCATTGCTCTCACGGCGACGGTCTCTCTGTTTCCGGTCCACGCATCCGGGCAGTGCACGGCCAGCGTCGATGGGAACGAGTTCGTCGACGTGGAGGACCTGCTGCAGGTAATCGTCGCCTGGGGGCCGTGCGCCGCGCCGCCGGTCGCCTGTCCGAGCGATGTCGATGCGAACGGCGTGGTCGATGTGCAGGACCTGCTTGCGGTCATCAGTGAATGGGGGCCATGCGTGGAGAGCGGAACATTTCCGGAAGCGTGGATCAGCGGCGGACCGGCGTGCGGATTCGAGCCGCCCATCCAGGTGCACGCGTACAACCAGGACCTGTACATCCTCCGCCAGTCGCTGTGCACGAACTTCGAAGCGCCGTTCATCTACCTGATCTTCGGCGAGGAGAAGGTCCTCATGCAGGATACGGGGGCGGGCGGCATCCCGATCGCGGCCACCGTGTACGACATCATCGACCAGTGGCTGCAGCGACGAGACCAGGAGTCGATCGAGCTGATCGTCTCCCACTCCCACGGTCACGGCGATCACGTGGCCGGAGACGGCCAGTTCCTTGGTCAGCCGAACACGACGGTGCTTGGCAGCGGACAGGCAGCCGTGGCCAGCTTCTTCGGGATCACGAGCTGGCCGGAGCAGATCGTGACGTACGACCTCGGCGGCCGCGTGATCGACATCATTCCCACACCCGGGCACCAGTCCGCGCAGCATCGCCCTGTACGACCGGCGCACGGCGCTGCTCCTGACCGGCGACTCGCTCTATCCGGGGCGGCTCTACATCTCGAACTTCCCTCAGTACGTGGCCAGCCAGCAGCGGCTGGTGGCGTTCATCGAGGACAAGCCGCTGTCCTGGGTGCTCGGAACGCACATCGAGATGACCAACACGCCCGGCGTCGACTACGGCTTCGGCGTGACCCACCACCCCGACGAGCACCCGCTGCAGCTTCGACGAGAGCACCTCCTGGAGCTCCACGACGCCGTGCTGCGGATGCAGGATGCGCCGGTCATCGAAGAGCACGCTGACTTCATCATTTGGCCGTTGTGATTTCGTTGGGCGCGTGCTGCTTGGACTAATAGCTGCAGTCGCGCTTGTCTCATGTTTTCGGTTCCTGCTTCACCGTAAGAGTGCCGTCTACCTCGACCGTCTCGCCGTTCGGGCTGCGAAGCAGCAAGGAACTGTGCTTCTTCTCTTGGGTCTTCTTCTGATCCTGCGTTGGTGCTAGCCACGATCCGCTTCTGGCCAGTTTGTCTTTGTCCACGAACAGGCCGTGCGCATCACGCTGTACTGCCAGTGAGTGCTTCCCGCCAAAGCTGAGGCCGAGGCTGTCACTTGCCTTCAACCAAGGGTACACCTCGTCGAAAAGCTGCGGTGGATTCATCTTGACGACAAGTCGAAGCTCGTCCGACGCCTTCCCGTCGGCGTCGAACGTCAACTCGGTTGGCTCGAGCTTCAGCTTGAGTTCTGCTTCGTCCTTCACGTAGACAAGTGACTGCATCTCGGACACCACGACATTGATCCAATCGCCATTGGGCTGCATCTTGATGCGGAGCTGGAACTCAAGCAGTGCCGACGTCTGCTTCAGCTCGATCGGAATGGCCGCTCTTCCTTCAGCGCGCATGACTTCAACGTTGCTCTCTTCCCAGGAATCGAGCGAGTCGGCCTGTCGTATCTGAAGCTGTAGATTGGCGAACGCAGTCGGAGGTGGCGGGTCGAACTCGAATCGAACTGGGTCGGTCCCACTGACCACTCTACTGACGAGTCTGGCCGTAACGATCTGCGATGTCGACGGGTGGACCACGACCGCGTCGCGCAGTGTTGACGCGCCGTAGCTGGTCACGACCGTCAGATCGACTACTGCATCGCGGTCGCCGGCGCCAGCGATCGGCAGCACGCGAGCGAAAGTCGCGTGGAGGGCATTCAGATCGGCGAGAATCCGGACACTGTCGGCGCGCTGCGAGCCAACGAACACTTGAGGGTTCCGCCACAGGTGTTTCCCGCGGATCAGCAGTTCACCGGCGGTGTTGGCTTCGAGTTGATACTTCTCCTCATCGTCCCCCTCCTGCCAGAACGCACGCAGCCGAGGACGACCCCCTTCGCGATCAGCGCCGTGCATCAGGGTCTGGGTGATCATGGACAGGTCCGTGGGCAGGCTGACGTTCATGTCCGACGTACGAGATCCGGCCTCTGCGCTCTTCCGAGAGATCGACTCGCCGTCCTCGTCGATCCACTGCTCGGTGACCTTGATCTTCACCGACGGCCACCACGCCGGCGCGATGATGCTGGCGGAGGTTGCGTGTCGAATGGGTGTGTGCTTGAAGACCGGCTTCGGATTCCCCTGCCACGACTCCTCGATCGCGTACTTCGGCCCAAGCACCCAACCGAACGTCGTTCTACCGTCGCCGAAACCAACGGCAAGCGGCTGACGACGAATCGCCTGCAGGAAGATCTCGGTGTCGCGCATATGCTCGAGGTCACCAGCCACGCTCGCTTTGCCTGCGAAGCTGCCGCTGAAGGCCGCCAAGAAGTCACTCATCAGGCGCGCGGCAGCAACGTCGGAGATGTTCTGCGCGTATTCCTTCGGCTCAGTGGTGATTGCGGCAAGGAGGTCAGATGACTTGACTGTCGTCATTCGGTCCTTCAAGGTCGTTGAGCCGCAGAGCACGGCATCGACCGGGATCTTGAAGAAGATTCCAGATGAGTGCCGAGACGGAAGACGCTCAGGATTCCCCAGGATCAGTAGCCCGTGCATCGGCTCCTCGTAGTAGCGCCTCACCGCTTCAGCAATCAGGCGTGCCAATTCGGGCCGGTCTCCATCAGGAAGCGACTCGCTTTGCCCGAGAAGAAACCTCTCTACATTCGCATAGGTCTGCTCTTGAGCACTAGCAAGATCTGTTGCTTGGCCACTTTGGGCCTTCTCTCGAGCGGCTTCCTGCTTGATCTGTGCTTCGTTAGCAGCCCAAATCGTGAAGACAGCATCCTCTTCGGTTAGTGAGCCCGCCAGCGCACGCGATTGAACGAAGATCGACGTATCGTTGATCTCGTCGCGGGCACTCTGTACCCAACCGTCGTACAGACGCTTCCAGAAGGTGTCGTCCAAGTCGGGTTCGCAGAGCTCCAGCTTGACCAGTCCAAACTGGCGGCTGTTCTCGCCCGGGATCAGCGTCACGTCGAAGTTGAGATCGTATAAGGTCGCCCCCAGGATGTCGTGCGCGTCGTCGAGCATGATCTCGCGCTTGGCGGCATTGACCGCGTTCCGTACGCGAGCTTGTCGTTGAATCGCTCGATGGACGTGAGTTCGGCGCCGGTCTCTTCCATCCCGGAGGCTTTGGGCGGCTCCTTGGGAACCGCAGAATCGGCGGCCCGGAGAATCGGCTTGTCAGGACGGATCGTTGTTGTCTGCGGTGCCTGATCCGCACCTTCGACTGGCGGTCCGTACTTGACGTTCGTCTCCACCGAGGCAATCAGCACATCAAGTACACGTCGATCCATGCCGCCCTGGAAGCTGCTCGACTGGACCTTGTCGAGCTGCTCCTGCAGCCATTGGGTCTCGGCGTACCTCGAGTCCACGAGTCGCTCGCGGGAGAACACTTTTGGATAGCTGACCTTGATCTGGCCGAGCGTGTCGCAGCCTGAGAGGTTGAGGATGACCAAGGTCGAGACTAAGGAGAGCGTATTGCGTACCCCTGCTGCAGGAACCATCGATGACTCAGAGTTGTCCAGAATGCAGGGGTGCATTACAGCGCCGTTTTTGTCATAGCAAGTATCTCCGGCTGGGAGCACCGAGCAACGCGGTTCACTATTGCGGCTGCGCTACTCACTCGTCATGATTAGCCACTTCATCCAGCAACAAGGTGCTAGGGAAGTTCCCACTCTAAAATGTCGCAAGCGTTCTGAGTCGCAGCAGTTCGCGCCTCGTCAAGCGAAAGTCCAGCGTACTGAAGCGCAATCTGCTGGATACGATCGAGGCTTAGCCTCTCGGCTTCGCGGTCAGCACCTGGCTCGAGGTTTGGGTAGGTCTCGCAGAAGATCGGTTGCATGCTCGTCAGGGCCGGAGCCAGGCAGAGCCAGAAATCGCGATCGACTCTCCGTTCAATGGCAATGAAGGAAAACTCGGCAAACAAGAAGACGTTTGTCGAGTTGGGTCGAAAGTTGATTCCGCGTCCTTCCTCGGTCAGACTGCCACCGGCGAATACCTGATGAGCCCATCGAACCTGATCGACGTCCAAGCACCGTTCACGGCCGAAGTGGTTCCTGATCAGCCCTATCTGCAATGCAGACAGGTAGGCGATCCACCGTGAGGGGAGTGATTCGGAGGCAGCTTGAATGTCTCCCTCGCCCGTCCGCTGGCATCTGCACTTGACTCGTTCCCACAGGAGTCGCGTGGTGTCGCGGAGCACACAGCATCTGAAGTCCCGTTCGGTCGTGTCGACGCCAGGCCAACTGCGACGCAGTAGTGTGTTGGTAGCGCTATCGAGATCGTAGAAGTATCGCTTGAAAGTAGTGCTGCCCTCGATCCCAGGAATCGCATCCAAGAAGTCCTGTTCTTCAATTTGTTGGCCTCTGCACTCGATCAACTGTTGAACGCGCAGCTGAACATCCTGTCCAGGCTCACACCACAACGTCTCTTGATGCAGAAGTCGTTCGCCGCGGTAGGTCACCAAGATTGTCACAGAGCATGGCCTCCACGATGCAGGCCACTGCAGAGCCAGGTAATGGTCGTACCAACTGATCTCAGGCGCGTTGTTCGGCGGCTCGGTTGAGGCGATAGTCTCAAGCACGGCCGTTCGCGTCGGAGCAAAGACGACGAGAAGAGAGCAGGCGGGGTTGTCGCCCGAGTACGGGATTGTGAATCTGTCCGTCCTGTCACGGGCCATTGTCGCCTCCGGTGACCACCGGCGGGTCCTTCAACGTGGTGGAGAAGTAGTGAGCTCTGACACCTGCTTGGTAGACGAATTTTCGAATCTTTGGACTACCGTCGTCACTGATGTACGCCACGTCCTCTTCAGGCACGCTGAGCACCCATGGTGCGAACGAAGCATCATTGCCGTCAGTACCTACTTCAAGAGTGACATACCCTTCGTGTCCGCCACCGACTGGCGTCCAGGCAATCTCCTCCGTCGATATCCTGGCCCTATTGGTGTCGTTCGGAAGGTTGGCGAAGCTATGGGTGTTGACAAGACCGTCAAGCGTCGTGCCCATCGAGTCATTGGTTGCCGACGCCTTAAATCGCAACCCCGACCACTGATCGCGCAGAGCGTTCGGAAAGATCCCTTTCAGTTCATTGTCAAATTGGTGTTTCGCATTGTCTGAAGGCTGCGCGTTGAGTGCCTCCCAGAAGATTCGAATGTATGCGACTTTCTCGGGCATGCCATACTCCTTATCGATTTGAATTGGCAATGGGGCCAGCGCTCTCGCGCAACGAAATCCGATCTGCATCGACCCTTTGCCAGTGGGCTGGCTGCGCACACCGGTGAGATCAAAATAGTCCGGCGTTTGCCACCAGGCGGTGCCCTTTGTAAGCCGGCTGTCGTTGACTTCAAACCAGACGTTGTCGACGTACTCCCGAACATTGCCCCACATGTGGAACAGACCAAGTGGGGTCGCGCAGTGTGGTGAACCCGCAATCGGCTGGACGTTCGTCAGGTACGAGTGCCGCACCTTGTCGAAGTCGTTCGAAGTGACGTCCAAGACGGCCTGCAACGTTGGCGTGCGAAGATCGAGTGGTGGCTCATCACCCCACGGCAACCGCCGGCCATCCGGCGCCCTGGCGGTGCATTCCCATTCGAAGACCGTCGGCAGGTGCTTGCCCTGCCAGCGGGCGTAGAGCTGTGCGTTGCGCTGACTCACCCGGACGACCGGGAGGTCATCGATGGCGGGGTCGTAGGGATCGTCCCAATGTGCCGGTGGTTCGTGTCCGGTCGCGAGGACGAACTTCCGGTACTGCCCGTTCGAAACTTCGGTTGCATCGAGGTAGAACGCGTCGAGCATGATCGTGCGCTCTTCCTCCAGATCGCCCGGTGTGCTGTTCTGGCCGAAGAGATAACGGCCGGCCGGAATCGCGATCATCCCCTTGACGACTTCGTCGGTTGGAAGAATCGTCGCGATCACCTCGCGCGGTTCGTCAGGCGCCTGCAGGAACTCGGTGGGCTCGGCGAAGTCGCCATTCGGAGCGACGATCGTGAACCGGTACTGGCCTGGTGCCAGCAGGTGTTTCACCGGAAGGTCGCCGAGTGGAACCCGATCGCCGAGTTGAAGCGTCACGCGATCGAACTCCTGGACGAAGGCCTTCGTGCCCGGGTGGTCGCAGGTGATCGTCACCGGACACAACCTCGCCCGATCTTGCTGAATATTGCGATACACCATGGCTGTGATCGTGCCCAGCAGCAACAGGATCGCCGCCGCCATCGACTCCACCCGATGCTTCCGTACCCATTGCCGGCTTCGCCGAACGACGCTCGGACGCCGCGCCATGATCGGTTCGCCGTTGAGGAAGGCCCGCAGATCGGCCGCGAGGTGGCCGGCCGTCGCGTAGCGGTCGCGCGGGTCCTTCTCCATCGCCTTCCGGCAAGATCGTGCACGTCGTGCGGTACCATGGGCGTGACCGAGCGCGGCGACGTGGAACGCTGGTAGATGATCTCCTGGGGATGTCTCGAGCGGCTTCCCCTCGAACGGCGGCGAAGCGTCAGCATTCGTACAGTACCACGCCCAGCGAGTAGACGTCGGTCCGGTGGTCGACCTCCACCCGCTTGCTCAGCGGCCTGCTCCGGGCTCATGTACGCGGTGTCCCCGCGAACGCCCGGGCACCGGATCGTGTCGCCCCGAGGTCCTTCGCGAGCCCGAAGTCGGCGAGGCGCGGTTCGCCCCGGTCGATGAGGATGTTCTGCGGCTTGACGTCGCGGTGGATGACCTCGTGCTGGTGGGCGTAGTCGAGCGCATCGGCCAGGTCCGCGACCAGCCGGCGATCCCGTCCGTCGGGCAGATCTCGTGCAGCGGTAGCCGGGCAGCGATCGCGTCGCGGCGACGAGCAGGTCCGCGGAGAGGTCGGTGCCGTCGACGTACTCCATCGCGATGTAGTGATGGCCGAGCTGCTTGCCGACCGATACACCGGCACGATGTTGGGGTGCCGCAGCTTGGCCGCCGCCCGGGCCTCGCGGTCGAATCGCTCGATGCCCGCGGCCGGCGAACCGCGCGGCAGCACCTTCAGCGCGACGCGAGCCGACGCAGTCGACTCCTCGGCGAGGTAGACGATCCCCATGCCGCCGCGGCCGATCGCCCGCAGGATCCTGAACTCATCGATCGTGAAGCCGCTGGGAAGCGTGTGCTCGTCGCTCGGCGGACAGGCTCTGCATCCTCGAGGCCCGCGCTCCTCGACCATGGCGGCCGTGGCGTCGTGATGCGAGAGGAGCGACTCGACCTCCGCCCGGATCTCAGCATCCGGACAATGCTCGTCCAGGTACGCGGTACGGTCCTCGGGCGAAAGATCGACGACCGCCTGGAAGAGTTCCTTTGCGATCTGTCGCCTCTGTTCCGCGTCCATGATCGTTGCCTGCGAATACCCCGTGAAGAGGTGGCTTCGTTCTCTCGCCTCTCCGAAAGCCGCAAATGCACAGACCAGGTGCTCGTGATTTCGCAGAAAAAACCGACGGTCAGTTGCTTTCCTCTGCCATTTCCCGGTGAAGAAATGCCTTGGCGTACTGCCACTCGCGCCTGACCCGACTGATCGGCAGGTCCAGGGCCAGGGCGATCTGCTCGTACGTCAAGCCCGCGAAGAACCGGAGCATGACGACCTCCGTGCCCAGCGCATCCACCTGTCGAAGTCGCTCGAGGGCCTCCGTGAGGGCGAGCAGATCCTCGGCCTGGTCCTCGAAGGCGATCTCGGCCTGCTCGAGCGAGACGCGGCGGCGATCGCCACCGCGCTTGCCGGAAGCTCGTCGCCGCGCCCGCTCCACGATGATGTCGTGCATGGCACGAGCGGCGAGGCCGAAGAAGTGACGACGGTCTCGCCATTCGACGGTGTTCCGTTCGAGAAGTCTGAGATAGCACTCGTGCACGAGCGCTGTGGGCTCGAGCGTATCCGCCCTCGGCACTTGGTTCATGCGCCGCCGGGCCATCGCCCGCAGGTCGCTGTAGACCAACTCCAGCAACCTGTCGGTCGCGCCGTTGCGCCCGTCACGAATGGCGTGCAGGAGCTCAGTCACCTGGCCAGGCGTGCACTCGGACATCTTCTTTCAGAAGCCCCCACTTCAAGATCGTCAGTGCTTGAGAGCGAATATTGGCGTCCGCTACGTCACATGTCAATCATCTCGACCGTGTGCTCGGCCCCGAGGCCGAGGTCGGGGGCGTCCAGGTGCTCGCTCGCGGTGTCGAAGATCGCTTGGCCCTGCGCGTCCGCGCATGACCGCCGCGGGCCCGCGATCGAGTCGTGGGCGCGGCACAGAAGCGCTTTGGCGTCGCGCCGAAGAGGGTGAGCTCGTAGCTGTTGTCCGGGCAGTCGCCGCGGCGGTCCCAGAGCACCATCGAGCCGTCGATGATGCAGAGCCGGTTTCGGACGTTGGCGCAGGTGGCTCCGGCGGCCATCGTTCGGAAGGGGGAGGGATCGAGACTTGGGCTTGGTGGCTCGGCGCTGCGAACAGGCGGTCAGGAATGGCGTGCCGAGGACGAGACTGGCGACGAGGACGGTATGGCGGCTCGTGAACATGATCCGGCGATGTTCTGCGATGAGCGCCTGCTGTCGATCCGGGGACCCTCACCCGGCTCGCTTCGCTCGCCACCCTCTCCCGGGGGAGAGGGGATCTGGTTGTCTCGCTTACGCTGGTGCGCGGTGAGGCGGTTGTAGAGCCAGGCGAAGATCGCGCCGCCGATGAGGCCGTCGACGAAGGCGTATGGGATGCCGATCACGCTGCCCAGCGGGGTGAGCGCGTAGCCTGGGTACACGCGACCGATGAAGGTCGGATCGCCCGATATGCCTTCGAAGGCGATGATCCACCAGGTCAGGACGAAGAGACCGATCCCCCAGAGCAGACCGCAGGTGAGGGCGAAGGCCTTGATGTCGAGACGCGTGGTCATGGGTGGGCTCCTTCTGAATAGGAGAATTCGAAGCAACGCAGCGACTCGCGCGGTACACATGACGTGATCAGCTCAACGCTTCGTCAGCCACCGCGGCGCCGGCGTCCTTAGAGAATCGCGTCCGGTGCCTGCAATGGCTCCGGTGCGAGACTGGGCCGCGCGTACCGCGTCGCGGCGAATACGACCGACTGGAACACCGCCCAGCACGAGACGGCGAACGGCAGGAAGCCCAGCAGTCCCGGCCACGGCATCTCGAAGTACCGATTGTCCTCCAGCGGACCGAGAAAGGGAAGGTGGTAGGTCCACTTCGCCACGGCCCAGTAGTTCCAGAACTCCCACAGCAGGCCGCAGCTCAGGCCGCCCGCCATCAGGACCAGAGTCCGACGCCACCGCCGCGCCCGCCAGTCGCCGATGATGCTCGGAGCGCCGAGCCACTCATTGAGCGGATCCAGGAGCAGCAGCGGCCCGAGCCAGAGCGTGAGATTGGCCAGCGGATCGCGCAGGAGAAGGGGCGCCGCGAGGAAGAGAACGCCGACCGCCGAGAGGCCCAGGAGAAGAGCCGCTGGTATCGCGGGCCGATCGCGATGGGTCGAGGGCCGCGCTGCGTCGCCTTGATCGTGCGCCGCATCATTCAGTGTCAGGCTGATCCGCCGGTAGATCTCCGCGGTCAGGAACATCGCGGGGTTGATCGTTCCGAACGCCACCGCGTAGCCCGCGTAGCGGTGGCGCCAGTCTGCGGGCAGACCGTGGTAGCGCCAGGCGTCGATGAAGGAGAAGTTGATCCAGTCGAAGAAGAGCCAGATCGGAATGCTCGACAGCGCGCACCACAGGAAGCGCCGTGGTCGGCTGCGCACCGGCGAGGCGTCGCTACTCCGCCGTCCCAGAAGCACCAGGACCCCATCGGCCAGAAGGAGGTAGCCTACCCAGCAGAGCGGCGTCACGTCGACGGCCGCCGACGCGGCTCACGGTGCGCGAGGGCGCTGCCCGCCGGTTCGGGCAGCGGGGCGTGCGGCACCACGATCCCCCCGCTGCTGGACGTCGAGACAGAGCAGCACCTCCAGCGCCGTGATGAGGAGGATGCCGAGAACGAGCGTCGCAGGGATCGTCTTGGAGTGGAGTCGCACGGTGGGGGGAACGGCCCGGTCTCAGGGC
>CAVONJ010000004.1:0-748391 GCA_963697235.1 uncultured Planctomycetota bacterium | reverse complement strand
CGCACTGCATGATGCTCGCCAAACCCTCCTCGGCGACCTGGTAGTAGATCTTCCGACCCTGGCGCTCGCTCGAGAGCAGACCCCGGTTGCGCATCAGCGCAGATGCTCCGAGGCCATGTGGCTCGGTATTTCGCACGCCTCGGCCAGCTCGCCCACGGTGTAGTCATCGCGCAGGAGCATCTGCACGATGCGAAGCCGGTGGGGATGAGCGAGCGTGCGCAGGCACTCGGCCGCTTCGGCGAGGGCCGCGAGATCCAGGAGCGCGGGATCGAGTCTGGGTGGCCGAGCTGTCGAAGTGGTCGTTCGTTTCATACGGCACCCGTTGGATCAATATATCGTCATGTTGCGATATGTCAATATTTTGTCGGCATCAAGCCCCCGGTCCGGGACCGGGGCGGAGCCGGTCACGACGGATCGGGGAAGTGGCGGAATCAGGAACGATCCCTCGCGCCGGCCGTCGCCCTCGTGCGTCGGTCGCTGCGAGGCCCCGCGAAGGAGTCCATTACCGCGGCACGGTCGTGTAGTCCTTCATCCCGGCGACCTTGAGCGAATCGGGAGCGAAACGGCCGCCGAGAAAGAGACCGCCGGTGACGGGGGCGTAGACCTCGATGGCGATCTGGGAGATGGGCAGGCTGCTTTCCGTGAACTGCGGTTGCTCGGCCATGGTGATGGACGCGATGACCATCAGCGGCCCGATGTCGTCCGGCACGTCGGCCAGCGGCAGACGCTTCTCACCCGGACCGAAGAACCGCTCCATCGCACCGACGTGCGTGTCGCTGTAGTACCAGCGCAGCGCCGCCTTCTTGTCCTGGAACCAGGCGAAGATCACGTTCTTGCCGCTCTGGGTCTGCGCGGCTTCGACCCCCAGGCAACCTTCGGTCTGCCGGAGCCCGCCGACGAGATCGGGGAATCCCTGGACCGCCCGCTGCGGTGGGGTCGCTGACTTCGCCGGTTGATCGGGGCGGGTCTGGGCGAGGGCGACGGCGGCCAGCGCCCCGAGCCCAACGCAAGTGAGTCCGGCAACGGTGAGCAGCGTTCGATGGGTCATGGCAGTCCTCCGGGGCCAAAGGAGTGGGGAGAAGAAGAGGTACGGCATCAGGATACCTCGCGCCCCCGGTCCCACGTCTATTGCGAATGGATTATCATTCTCGTTCGCGGTCCAACCTCTCTCTTTGGTTCAGGCTCAGCCATGTCCACGGCTCCGAAAGAGCGGCGAACGAAACAGCGCGATGCCATCGAGGCCGCGCTCGATCGCGCCGGTCGACCGCTGAGCCCGGCGGAGATTCACGCCGCGGCCCGCCGGCGTGTCGCGACGATCAGCCTGGCCACCGTCTACCGGAGCATCAAGCGTCTGGAAGCGGAGGGGACGATCGGCGCCGTGCAGCTGCCCGGCGAGGCTCCGCGCTACGAGTTGCGGCGGGCCGCGGCGCGGCACCATCATCACTTCCACTGCCGGCGCTGCGATCGCGTCTTCGATGTGGAGGGGTGCCCGAAGGGGATTGCCGATCTCGTTCCGCCGCACTTCCGGCTGCAAGCGCACGAGATCCTGTTGTACGGGTTGTGCGACACTTGTGAAGCGAACCGCGAGGCGCACCCGGGATGAGCGTGTCCTTCATCTGCTCGTACGCTTCGCCCGACGCGACGATGCCCCGCTGCGCCGGTCCGGCGACGCGCGCCCGGTTCATTTCGTCCACGCTGGCCGCCGTTGTACTCCTTGCGGTCGTTGGCTGCGCTGATCGGTCGGCCCCCCGTGAAGCAGGCCCGATCCTCGCCGCCGTCAGCATCGTCCCGCAGATCTGGCTGATCGAACAGATCGGCGGCGAGCAGGTCAGCGCGGTTGCGCTGGTGCAGCCGGGCGACAGCCCCGCCACCTACGCCCCGACCGACGCGCAGGTCAGTCGCGTGATGCACGCCGACGTGTACTTCCGCATCGGCGTGCCCTTCGAGAACGGCCTCTGGTTCGATGCCCTCGCGTCTTCGAGCCGGGTCCGCATCGTCGACGTGCGCGAGGGCATCGAGCGCCGCCCGATGGCCCACGATCACGCCCACGACGGACGTGGCGGCTGCGCCGCCGACGGGTTCGACCCGCACATCTGGCTGAGCCCGAAGCTCCTGAAGGAGCAGGCGGCGACGATGACGAGAAGTCTGCAGGAACTCGCGCCGGAGCACGCCGCGCTCTTCCGCGAGCGGCTCGAGCGCTTGCAGCACGACCTCGATGAACTGGACGCCGCGCTGCGCGAACGGTTCGCGCCGTACCGGGGCCGGGCGTTCTTCGTCTTCCATCCGTCCTGGGGCTACTTCGCGGAAGACTATGGACTCCGCCAGATTGCCATCGAACAGGAGGGCAAGGAGCCCACCGATCAGGAGCTGACCGCCCTGCAGCGGCGGGCGCGGGAGGAGGGCGTGCGCGTCATCTTCGTGCAGCCGCAGAACGCCGGACGCGGTGCGGCCGCCGTCGCCCAGGCGATCGGCGCGCGCGTCGAACGCCTCGATCCGCTGGCCAAGGACATTCCGGAGAACTTGCGCCACGTCGCCGAGGCCATCGCCCGATCATTCGAGGCCGCGGACTCAGATGACGGCCAGGACAGCGGGGTGAACCGATGATCCGAACCGACGCGCTGCCCATCGACATCCAGGGGCTGACCTTCGCCTATCCCGGCCAGCCGGCCGACCGACCGATCCTCGAAGAGGTCACGCTGCAGGTCGAGCCGAGGGACTTCCTCGGCATCATCGGTCCCAACGGAAGCGGGAAGACGACGCTGCTCAAGCTCATTCTGGGCTTGCTCGAGCCGCAGCAGGGGACCATATCGATCTTCGGTCTTCCCCCTGACCAAGCCCGCCAACACATCGGTTACGTCCCACAGCGGGCCACGATCAACGCGGCGGCACCGGCGACGGTGCTCGACATCGTGCTGATGGGGCGCCTGGCGCGCTCGTCCTGGGGTTTCCGCTACGGCCGGCGTGACATCGAGGCGGCACAGGGCGCGCTGCAGCAGGTGGGCTGCGCGGACCTGGCTCCCCAGGTGATCGCAAAGCTCTCGGGAGGACAGCGACAGCGCGTGCTGGTCGCGCGGCGCTGGCCGCCGACGCGCAGCTCCTGTTGCTCGACGAGCCGATGTCCGGCGTCGACGAGCCGATGCAGGTCGGGCTGACCGAACTGCTGCACGAACTCAACGAGCGCCTGCCCATCGTCGTGGTGAGCCACGACATCGGCTTCGTCTCGAGCCACGTGAAGCACGTGGCGTGCGTGAGCCGGCGGCTGACCTGGCACAAGGCCTCCGACGTGACCGAAGAGGTCATCGCTCGGATGTACGAGGGACCGGTCAGCGTGGTCCATCACCATCACGAGGCGCACTGCCCGATTCTCGAAGAGCCGACTGAGCCCGGGCTGGAGGAGCGCTCGCGATGATCCAGTTCTTCCGGGACATGGCCGAGAATCCCTTTCTGGTGACCGGTCTCATCGCGGGGCTGCTGGCCTCGCTCGCCTGCGGGGTCATTGGGCCCTACGTCATCACCCGCCGAATCGTCTTCCTGAGCGGGGCGATCGCGCACATGGCGGTTGGCGGGATCGGCGCTGCGATCTTCTTGAATGACCGCTGGCCCGAGGCGTTCGGATGGCTGCGTCCCATCCACGGCGCGGTGGCCGCCGCGGTGCTGGCCGCGGTGCTCATCGGCCTCGTGCTGGAGCGGATCGGCGAGCGCCTGGACACGCTGATCGGCGCGATGTGGGCGATCGGCATGTCGATCGGCATCCTGCTCCTGAAGTACACGCCGGGATACCAGGTCGAGCTGATGAGCTATCTCTTCGGCAACCTCGCGTACGTGCCGTGGAGCGACGTCTGGTTCCTGGTCGGGCTCAACGCGCTGATCGTCGTGACCGCGATGCTCCTGCACAAGCGGCTGCTCGCCCTCTGTGTCGACGAGCAGCAGGCCGAGCTCCAAGGGATCAACGTCGTCCTGACCAACGTCATCCTGCTCACCCTGGTGGCGCTGGCGGTGATCAGCCTGGTCCAGATCGTCGGCTTGATCCTGGTCATGGCCCTGCTCACGCTGCCCGCCGCGACGGTCAGCCACCACGTCCGTCGTCTGGTTCCGATCATGTGGGGATCGGCAGCGCTGAGCATGCTCCTGACGACCGTACCGCGGATGGCCGTGTACGGCACGAAGATCAGCCCGGAATCGGCGATCGTGATCGCCGCGGGGGTGGCGTATCTGATCTCGGTCATCGCGCAGCGCTACCGCGTCTGAAGAGCGGTCGGGAGTACTCCCGATCTCATTTCCGGAAACACGGTCGAGAAGGGACTCCCGACCCAACTCCCAACCCAAGATCCGCTCACTCTCCCAACCCGTTCTCGGTTTCCCCAGAGCGGCCGTCACCGGCTGGCGCAATGTCTGGAAAGCACGCCAGGTACGATGGCCACCTATGTCGATCATCTCTACCCATGGGTTGACGCGGCGCTACGGCACTCGCACTGGCGTGGAGGGGATCGATCTCGAGGTCCCCGAAGGTGTGCTCTTCGGCTTCCTCGGTCCCAACGGGTCGGGGAAGACGACGACCATTCGTCTGCTGCTGGGATTCCTCCGGCCGAGCGCCGGTGCGGCGCAGGTCATGGGGCTTGACTGCTGGCGCCGCAGCGCGGAGATCAAGCGGGAGGTCGGCTACCTGCCGGGTGACTTGCGCCTCTATCCGTGGATGACCGGACGCAGCGCGCTGCGCATGGTCGGCCTGGTCCGAGGGCGTGATCTGCGGAAGCCCGGCGCAGACCTCGCGGCTCGCTTCGACCTGGACCTCAACGTGCCCGTGCGCAAGATGTCGCGGGGCATGCGGCAGAAGCTCGGACTCATCTGTGCCCTCGCGCCGGCGCCGCAGCTGCTCATCCTCGATGAGCCCACCTCCGGACTCGATCCCCTCATGCAGGACGTGCTGACCACGCGACTGCGAGAGCTTGCCTCGAACGGGCACACGGTCTTCTTCTCGAGCCACACGTTGAGCGAGGTCGAGCAGCTCTGCGACCGCGTCGCGATCGTGCGGGAGGGACGGCTCGTGGCCGACGAGACGCTGCTCTCGCTGCGCCGTTCGGCACAGCGGGAGGTGAGGCTCGTCTTCAACAGCGCCGAAGCGGCGGAGCACGTCGCGCCGCCCGAGTGCCTGGAAGCCCTCGAGCGCCGCGCGGAGTGGCACGCGCGGCTTTCTGGATCGGCTCTCGAGCTTGCTCGCTGGGCGGCGCAGCAGCCGCTCGAAGACCTCACGATCGATCACCCGAGTCTCGAGAGCCTCTTTCGCCAGTACTACCGGTCGCCGGAGAGAGGTGGATAGCAGAATGCGCGGCGTCCTCTACCGAACGATCCGCGAAGCGTGGCTGGCCACGGTGCTCTTCGCGCTCGGACTGCTTCTCGCGGAGCGGCTGCTCGCATTCGTCCTGCCCCAGATCCAGTCGGGTCTGAACGAGTTCGTGCTCCAGCTTCCCTTCGCTCGGACGCTGATCAGCGGGCTGCTCGGCATCGACGTGGAAGGAGGCATCACTGCCCAGCTGCTGCAGGCGTTCGTGTGGGTCCACCCGGTCGTGCTCGCCCTCATCTGGGGGCACGAGATCATGTTCTGCACGCGGTGGCCGGCGGGGGAGATCGACCGCGGGACCATCGACGTGCTGCTTGGTCTGCCAGTCTCCCGGCGCCGCGTCTACTGGTGTGAGTCGGCGGTGTGGGCCGTGTCCGGCGTTCTGATCATCGGCACCGGTTCGATCGGCTACTTCCTCGGCGCCCGGAACCTGCCCGAAGCGCAGCGCCCGGAAGTCGCTCGCGTCCTGCTGGTCCTGGTGAATCTCTTCTGCGTCTATCTCGCGGTCGGCGGCGGCGCGTACCTGATCTCCTCGCTCAGCGCGAGACGGGGCCGGGCGGTGGCGGTCGTCTTCTCGCTGTTGATCGGCTCCTTCCTGCTCAACTTCCTCGCCCAGTTCTGGCCGCCGGCGGAGCGGGTGGCCTTTCTCGGCGTCCTGAACTACTACCAGCCCGCCCGCATTCTCGGCGACGGCGTACTGCCGGTGGCCGACGTGCTCGTGCTCGTGGGCTTCGGTGTCGTCACCTGGGTGCTCGGCGGCGAGATCCTGGCTCGGCGGTCCATCGCGACGCTCTAGGAATCCGCCTCGTGAAGTCTGCGACTACGGATTCCGAGGTGGTCAAGATCATCGGGGGCGGGCTGGCTGCCGTCCGAGTCACGACAAAGTCATGAACAGTCCGGGCGAATCAACGTGAATGCGGACGATCACGAGTTCCCGGCGCCGCTCTCCGGCAGGCGACCGCGTCGTCGTGATCGACGTGCTGCGCGGTGTCGCCGTCCTCGGCATCCTGCTGATGAACGTCCGCGTCTTCGCCGGGGAGAAGTTCAACGATCCGACAACGCCGGGCGGGTTCGACTGGCTGAACTTCGCCGTCTGGGGGCTGGGCAACGCGCTGTTCGACGGCAAGATGATCGGGATCTTCTCGCTGCTCTTCGGCGCTGGGCTCATCATGATGTCCGAGCGTCTGGAAGCGCGGGGCGAGCCGGCAGGCTCGATCATCATCCGGCGCATGGCGTGGCTGTTCGTCTTCGGCGTCGGTCACGTGCTGCTGCTGTGGTCGCAGGACATCCTGAGCACCTACGCCGTTTGTGGTCTGGTCTTCTATCCGCTCAGGCGCCGATCACCGAAGACGCTGGTGCTGCTCGGCAGCGCCTTGCTCGTCATCAGCGCGATCCTCCATCAGTGGCCGGGGCTCTTCTACAACCGCTGGATCTACGAGCCGTTCTTTGGCTGGTGGTACGACGAGGTGCCGCCGTGCTCACCGCAGGTGGCGTACCACTCCGGCTACGGCACGATGTTCGAACTACCGGGTGTGGGATGCCGTCTTCTGGCAGGGCATTCACCGCGTGCAGTTCCTCTTCTGGCGGACGGGCGGCTTCATCGCGCTGGGCATGGGGCTGATGAAGCTCGGCGTCCTGGCCGGCCGGCGCCCGGCCCCCGAGCGGCGGCTCCTGCGACTTCGGCTACGGGCTGGGCCTGCCGCTGGCCGTGTACTCGCTGTGGGAGTTCACCGCGCACAGCTCGGCGCTCAGCGCCGCCGTCGGGATCCCGGGCCTCTCGTCCTTCGGACGGCTGGCCGGTTCGCTCGCCGCACCGCTCGTCGCGCTCGGGCACGTGGCGCTGATCCTTCGGTGGCAGCGCGCGGCGCCGGACTCATTGCTCATGCCGCCGCTGGCCGCCACCGGCCGCATGGCGCTGACCAACTACCTCATGCAGTCGATCATCTGCGTTCCGCTCTTCTCCGGCTGGGGGCTGGACCAGTGGGGGCGGTGGACCATGGCTGAGCAGCTGCTTCTGGTGCTGGTCGTCTGGACGGTGCAGCTCGGCGCGAGCACGGTCTGGCTCGAACGCTTCCGCTTCGGTCCGATGGAGTGGCTCTGGCGATCGCTGACCTACGGGCGAAGCGCGCTGCGGCCATCCCTACAATCGCCCCCATGAGAACGCGCGAGAGCGGCATGCCGGATCAGGCGACCTGGGAGGGGTTCTTCCGACCCGATCGCATGCTCGAGCGGCTGGACTTGACCGCGCGGTGCGCGGACGTCGTCGACTTTGGCTGTGGGTACGGCACCTTCACGCTTGCCGCGGCGCGGGTCGTGAGCGGACTCGTGCATGCCATCGACATCGATCCCCAGATGGTCGAATCGACGCGCCGGCGATCAACAGCCGAGGGACGGAAGAACGTGGTCGTCGAGCAGCGCGACGTGCTCGAAACAGGAACGGGGCTCCCCGCCGAGAGCATCGACTACGCCATGATGTTCAACAACCTGCACGCGGAGGAGCCGCTGCCGTTGCTGGCAGAAGCGCGGCGGGTGCTGCGACCGGGCGGCCTCCTGGGCATCGTGCACTGGCGTTACGACCACGCGACGCCCCGGGGACCGTCGATGTCCATCCGTCTGACGTCGGCGCAATGCCAGGCGCTGGCGGAGCAGGCGGGCTTCGCCGTCCGACCGCCGGGCGTCATCGATCTTCCACCCTTCCACTTTGGTCTGGTCTGCGACGTCGCGCCGGCGTGAGGTGGTGCGCGCTCAGCACCGCCTTCGGAATGATTCGGGTCTTGACGTGTCAGAAGTGGAAGTTGACAACAGAAGACCGCGCGACCGCGAGCTCGGCGCTGCTTCTCCCGCGATCGACAATCGCGAATGAATCCAAGCCAATGCCGGGAACGAATCCACGACGAATACGAGCGCACGACAAGAATCTCGCCAAGCACGCGCGAACCTGCGAGTCCGAATCGAACCCCCGCGCCTGGACGGGCGTATTCTCGGAGGCTCGACTGAGACGAGCTTCGAGGGCTTCAGAACAGAGCATGTTGATGAGCACCGCGAATCGATTGAACGGAAGCGGGAATGAGTTGCACGCAGAGACTCAACAGTCGCGGAACAGCACACGCATGACGATCGACTTTGCACTCCTCCTCGAAGGCACGTAGGCTCACAAGCGGCTCGGCCGTCACCCGAAGTCAGCCTCGCTTCCTTCACCTTCCTTTGCCCCCCTCTTCCCCCCTCCGTCGCCCCTTCCCCCGGAAGGGGCGACGGGCTTTTTGGGCCTGACCGACTCGAGTCACTGGAGTGGTGCACGCTGCGTAGTCGAAGGGAAGTTCACCGCGGAGGACGCGGAGGACCGCGGAGCGGACCGCGGAGGAATGAATCGACGTGTCTGGTCGGTGTCGGTCGGACGCCGACCACACTGGTGCAGTCATCGAGCACTTGACCTGATCAAGCAGTCTGGCTGATCCCTCGACGAATCGCGACGTCACGAGCCGCTCGCACCCGCCGCACTCCCTCCCAACTCCGCGGCCCTCCGCGGCCCTCCGCGGTGAAGATCTTCCTCCGCGCGAGGCAAAGTGCAGAGCCTTGGGCACGGTGCGGAGGTCTCGTTGACGGCAGCGCGAGCCACGGCGACAATCGACTCGGACCTCGGTGGGGTGGCAGAGCGGCTGAATGCACCGGTCTTGAAAACCGGCGTGGCCTGTATGGGTCACCGCGGGTTCGAATCCCGCCCCCACCGCTTTCGCCGGGCCCGCAGATGAGTTGGCAGTGTGAATCCATGCCTGCGCGATTGACGTGATGGGCCGCGCCGGTCATCCTGGGAACGCGACCAGTCGCGCCAGGAGGACCATGATGATGATGACCGCTCACCGCTCGCCCCGCCGCTCCGGACGCGCTCTTCCGCTCCGAACCGCCGCCGCGGTGCTCTGGCTGGCGATCACCGGCTCAACCGCGATCGCGGGCGGGCCGGATTCGTTCGTCAACTGGGAGAGCCCGCACGTCTCGCCCATCGACATGACGCCGGACGGCACGCGGCTGCTCGCCGTGAACACCGCCGACAACCGACTCGAGGTCTTCGCGATCGACGCGGTTACCGGCGGCCTGGTGCGAGCGGGATCGGTGCCCGTCGGTCTCGATCCGGTCTCGGTGCGGGCGCGAACCGACGACGAGGCCTGGGTCGTCAACCACATCTCCGACACGATCAGCATCGTCGACCTGGCGAACATGGTCGTGAAGGCCACGATCCTCACGGATGACGAGCCCGCCGACGTCGTCTTCGCAGGCGAACCGCAGCGAGCATTCGTCAGTCTCTCGCAGGTCAACACGATCGCGGTGTACGACCCGATCGCCCTGGGCGAGCCGCTGGCGGAGCTGCTCATCGAGGGCGAAGATCCTCGCGCGCTGGCCACCGACGGTGTTCGCGTCTACGCCGCGATCTTCGAGTCGGGCAACGGGACGACGATCCTCGATGCCGACTCGGTCTCCTCTTCCCTCAACCCCTACGGTGGCAATCCCAACCCACCGCCCAACAGCGGTGCGGGATTCGACCCACCCATCGCGGGTGGGCTCTCCTCGCCTCCTGACGTCGGCCTGATCCTGAAGAAGAATGAACAGGGCGCGTGGATGGACGACAACGGCGGCGACTGGAGCGCGGCCGTCACGTGGGATCTGCACGATCACGACGTCGTGATCATCGAGGCCAATTCACTGACGGTCTCCTACGTCACTGGTCTGATGAACGTCAACATGCATCTGGCAGCGAAGGCGGACGGTACGGTGCTCATCGTGGGAACCGATGCGACCAACCACATCCGCTTCGAGCCCAACATCACCGGCACCTTCGTGCGGGTGCTGGGGGCATCGTTCTCGGGCTCGTCCGGCGGCGCCACGCCGGTGATCGCGGACCTCAACCCACATCTGAACTATCAGTCGCCGACGGTACCGGAAGACGTGCGTCTCCAGTCGATCGGCGACCCGCGGGGCGTGGCCTTCAATGGCGCCGGCGACCGCGCGTACGTGGCCGGCATGGGCTCGAGCAACCTCCTGGTCCTCGGTCCGTCTCTGTCGCGACTGGCCCTCGTCGACGTGGGCCAGGGGCCGACCGGGGTTCGCGTGAACGACGCGCGCGGCGTCGTTTACGTGCTCAACCGCTTCGAAGGCACGATCTCGGTCATCGATACCGATGCCCTGACCGAGAGCCAGCGGGTCCCGTACTTCGATCCGACGCCGCAGTACATTCGCGCCGGCCGTCCCGCGCTGTACGACACGCACCAGACCTCGGGACTGGGCCAGGCCTCCTGCGCCTCCTGTCACATCGACGGACGCATGGATCTGCTGGCCTGGGATCTCGGCGACCCCTCGGGCGCCATGAAGGCGTTCAATCAGACCTGCAACTTCGGTCTCGGCGGCTGCGGACCGTGGCATCCGATGAAGGGACCGATGACCACCCAGACCCTGCTCGGCATCATCGGCACCGAGCCCTTCCACTGGCGGGCCGACCGCGAGGACCTGGCGGCGTTCAACGGCGCCTTCGAGAGCCTGATGGGCGACGACGAGCAGCTGAGTGGGGACGAGATGGCGGACTTCGAAGCGTTCGTCTCGAGCCTGACCGTACCGCCCAACCCGTTCCGAAACCTCGATGGCTCCCTGCCGAGCTCACTCTTCAACGGCGGCAACCCGAGCGCCGGGGCCAACTTCTACACCACGGTGCCCGTCGACGGCGCCTTGCTCACCTGCGCGGGCTGTCACGCCCTGCCCAACGGAACCAACGGCCAGCTCACCTCGGCCAACCTGCTGCAGATCTCGCAGAGCATGAAGATCCCGCAGCTGCGCAACATGTACGAGAAGACCGGCTTCGACCTGGGCTCCTCCAACAACAACCGCGGCTTCGGATTCACCCACGACGGTGCGATCGACACCCTCTTCGACTTCCTGTTCTTCCCGGGCTTTGCCTTCAGCCCCGGGGCCGCCGGTGTCCAGCAGCGGCGGGACGTCGAGGCGTTCCTGTTCTGCTTCGCCACCGACACCCACGCGGGCGTCGGCGCCCAGGCCACGATGGGCGGAGCCGGTGGTGATCAGACCGCCCGCCGCGATCAGCTGCTCTCGATCGCCAACACCGGACAGGTCGACCTGGTGGCCAAGGGCGTGGTCGGCGGCGAGTTGCGGGGATACCTCCATCTCGGTGGCAGCAGCTTCCAGTCCGATCGGGCCGGCGAGGTGGTGACGGTCGCGCAGCTCGACGAGGCCGCCGCAAACGGCGCGATGCTCACGTACACGCTCGTGCCCAACGGCTCCGCCACCCGCATCGGCATCGATCGGGACGAGGACGGCGCCCTCGATCGCGACGAGCTGGACGTCTGCGCAACCCCGCCGACCCGAGCAGCGTGCCGGACGGCGCGGGCAGCCTCGATCCCGCGTGCTGCCAGGCCATCTGCGCCAGCGACGCGTTCTGCTGCCAGCTGGGATGGGATGATCTGTGCGCGGCCCGGGCCAGCACGGTGTGCGCCGGCTGTTCCGGCGACGTCACCGGAGACGGTCTGGTCGACGTCGGCGATCTGGTGGCGGTCATCGTCGCCTGGGGCACCGACAACGCCGCGGCTGACTTGAATCAGGACGGGATCGTCGACGTGCTCGATCTGGTCACGGTCATCGTGAGCTGGGGCGGGTGCGGATGAGTGCGAGCGTTGGGGTCAGGCCTTCATCAGTCACTTGTGATTGATGGCGGGCTCGTTCGCGTACCAGGAACCTAATGACAGATGAAGGCCTGACCCCACGCGGCATGACCCCACGCGGGAATGGCGATACCTGGACTCGAACCAGGGACCTGAGGATTATGAAGCCTCCGCTCTAACCAGCTGAGCTATATCGCCTCTCTGATACGGGTCACCAGTCTAGGCTTGGCCTGCCGGTCGTCAAGAGACGCAGAACGGCGCGCGGAGCCGAGTCCGCTCAGCATCGCTGCATGGTCGTCGGCCGATCGGCGGCGCTGGTTCCTGGACCGGCGGCGGAAGCCAGCGGCTGGAGATCTCGCTTCGCTGCAGCTCCGGATTCGCCCGCGCGATGGCGGCGGCGATGAGGCCCATGAACATCGGCTGCGGACGCAGCGGCCGGCTGGTCAGCTCGGGGTGGAACTGCGCGCCGATGAAGTAGGGGTGCACGTCGCGCGGCAGCTCGAGCACCTGCATGATCGGATGCTGCGGGTGTCGCCCGGAGAAGAGCAGCCCCGCTTCGGTGAGCCGCTCGATGTACGCGGGCTCGACCTCGTAGCGGTGGCGGAACCGCTCGCGGATCATCGTGGCCGCCGTCGAACAGGAAGCTGCGAGCGAGTCGCGGCTCGAGTCGCACGTCCTGGCGCGCCGAGCCGCATCGTGCCGCCGAGACCCTCGATCTTCTTCTGCTCGGGCAGCTCGGAGATGACCGGATGCGGCGTGTCGGCGTCGAACTCGGTCGAGTTCGCGCCGTGCCAGCCGCAGCACGTTGCGGGCGTACTCGATCACCGCCACCTGGAAGCCGAGGCAGATGCCGAGGTAGGGGATGCCGTGCGTGCGGGCGTGCTCGACGCAGGCGATCTTGCCCTCGCACGCCGCGCTCGCCGAAGCCGCCGGGCACGATGACCGCGTCGAGGCCGCTCGGCCGAGCACGCTCGCCGACGTTCTCGCGAGTCGATCGTCGGACGTGTCGATCCAGTCGAGCGTCGACCGTCGGCGGACAGGTGCGTCGAGGCGTGCTCGATGGCCTTGTCGATCGAGGCGTAGGCGTCGCGCAGCGACGGCGTACTTGCCGATGATGCCGAGCGTGACCGCGTGCCGTCGCGGGGCGACGATCTGTCGCCGCGTACTGGCTCCAGACGCTTGCGGGCCCGGTCCTCGTCGGCCGGGTCGACGCGGTCGTGCAGCTCGAGGATGCGAGAGGATCTCGCGGTCGAGCCCCTCCGCACGCATCGCCTCGGGGATCGTGTAGATCGACTCGCGGTCGTGCATCGAGAAGACGCGCTGCATCGGCACGTTCGAGAACATCGCGATCTTCTGGCGCACCGTGTCCGTGACCCGGTTGCGGCCCGGCAGGCGACGATGTGCGGCTGGATGCCCGCTTCCATCAGCCGCTTGATGCCGAGCTGCGCGGCCTTGGACTTCTGCTCGCCGAGGATCGGCGGCTCGATGACGTAGGTCAGCGCGACGAAGCAGGTCGAGTCCGGGCCCTCCTCGAAGGCCAGCTCGCGCAGGGCCTCGATGTAGAAGCCGTTCTCGTAGTCGCCGACCGTGCCGCCGACCTCGACGAAGACGACGTCGGCCGGTCCGCCGTCCGGTCCGCCGGTCATGGCGAGCTTGCGCAGGCGGTGCTTCACCTCGCCGGTGACGTGGGGGATCATCTGCACGTCGCGGCCGAGGTACGCCGCCGCGGCGCTCGCGCTCGAGGATCGTCGGTGTAGATCTGGCCGGTGGTGACGAAGTTCTGGCGGGAGAGGTTCTGGTCGAGCATCCGCTCGTAGGTGCCCAGGTCCATGTCGCACTCGGTGCCGTCGTCGAGGACGAAGACCTCGCCGTGCCGGTACGGGTTGAGCGTGCCCGAGTCGATGTTCAGGTAGCCCTCCATCTTGATCGGGGCGACCGTGAGGCCCTTGTCCTTCAGCAGCTTGGCCAGCGAGGAGCTGAAGATGCCCTTGCCCAGACCGCGACATGACCGTGCCGAAGACCGCGACGTACTTGTGGCGGCCCCGCCTGGTAGCCCGGCGGGTGGGGAGAGTAGAACTCGGTGGCGTCGGTCGATCGGCCGAACTGGCGAAGGAATTCGCTTCCTGCCGCGGGCTCGGGTTCGGGCTGTCGAACCTGCTGTCTGACCTGGTGGGGCATTCCCAAATGTACCGCGCCGGGTCCTGCCGTCAAAGGGGACGGATGGAGACCCGCTGCCGAAGGGCAGGGAACACCATCGGACGCCACCGAAACCGGCAGTGGAGCCCGCACCAAGACTCGCCGACTATCCTCAGGGTCCGCGGCCTGTCCGACCAATCCTGCCGCGCGCCCTCCGATTCCAAAGGACCCGACATGAACTTCGATCGCACGCATTGGTCCGCGCTGTTCATCACCAGTGCCCTCTTCGTCGTGGCGAGCCGTGCCGGCACTCGCCGCTGCCTCCGAGAGCGGCCTCTTCACCGCCGATGGCGAGACGGCCTGCGCCACGGCAAGCTCGAGTGCTTCGCCGCTTCCGACGACGCCGCGGACAAGGCCTTCGACGAGAAGAGCGGGCGGAATCTGCGGCACTATCCGCCCGATCGCCTCGTCGACATGATCCACATGAAGCTGCAGATGCGATTCGAAGATCTGAACGAGCCACGCTTCACCGCGACCGAGACGCTTCAGTTCGAGCCCCTCGGGCGATCCGCTCGCCACGCTCACGCTCGACGCGGTGGACCTGCACATGCAAGAGGTCCGGCTTGACGGTGCACCGATCGAGTTCTTCCACGACGGAGAATCGCTGACGCTCTACTTCGATCCGCCGCTCGTCGCGGGAAGCAAGCACGAGCTGGTCGTCGACTACCTCTGCGAGTCGCCCTACGCGGGCATGTTCTTCACGCCCTCGTCTCCCGATGCCCCCGGCTACACCGCCGAGGTGCACACGCAGGGGCAGACCGAGAGCAACCGGCACTGGTTCATCGCGCACGACTTCCCGAACGAGCGGATGACCACCGAGCTGATCGTCAACGTGCCCGCGGGATACTCGGTCTCGAGCAACGGGCGGATGATCTCGCACCTGGTGAGCGGAGATCGCGCGACCTGGCACTGGCTGCAGGACAAGCCGCACGTGAGCTACCTCGTGTCGCTGGTCATCGGCAAGTTCGACATCGTGGAGCTGCCCCACTCGCGCGTTCCGATGAAGGTGTGGGTGCCGGAGGGGATGGGCGATCGCGTTCATGCGCGACCTACGGCCGCACCGGCGCGATGATCGATCTCTTCGAGCGCGCGCTTCGGCGTGCCCTATCCCTGGGACCGCTACGACCAGCTCGTCGTCAAGAACTTCGGCGCCGGCGGCATGGAGAACACCTCCGCGACGACGATGTACCCCACCGCCATCCTCGACGAACGGGCCCTGCTCGATGGCGACCTCGACGGCCTGATCGCGCACGAGCTCGCCCACCAGTGGACCGGCGACCTGATCACCTGCAAGAGCTGGGAGCACATCTGGCTCAACGAGGGATGGGCCACGTTCGGCAGCGCGCTGTGGTTCGAGGAGCGGGACGGCGAAGACGGCTACCTGGACTCGATCCGCCGGCAGTTCGGCGTCGCCCGGCGAGACCGCACGAGCGACCGACCTGCCCATGGTCTCGCCCGTGTACGAGAACGCCTGGGAGACGTTTCGCCGGCCGGCGAATCCCTACCCGAAGGGCGCCTCGATCCTGCACATGCTGCGCCGAATGCTCGGCGAAGAGGTCTTCTGGAGCGGCGTGCGCCTGTACATGAGCCGCTTCGCGGGCAAGGTGGTCGAGACGAGCGACTTTCGGTACGCGATGGAAGAGGTCTCCGGCCGCGGTCTCGAGTGGTTCTTCGAGCAGTGGTGCGAGCGGCCCGGCTGCCCCAACCTGGAGGTCGACGTGCGCTTCGATGCGGCGTCGCGACGAGCTGGTCGTGGAGGTGGAGCAGACGCAGCAGATCGACGCCCGCACGCCCGCGTTCCGCTTCACGCTGCCCGTGCACGTCATCACCGCCAGCGGTGCGGAGCACGTCTTTCCCATCGAGGTGACGGAGCGCACGACCTCGTTCCAGACTCCCCTGGCGAAGTGCCCCGAATCATCGCGGTCGATCCCGAACTGCATGTGCTCAAGACGATCGAGGTCACGAAGCCGCTGCCGATGTGGATCGCGCAGGCCGCTGGCGGGCCGACCATCGCCGCCCGGCATGCGGCGATCGAGGCGCTGGGCGAAGTCCGACACGCCAGAGACGGTGACCCTGCTGTCGTCGATCGTTCGTGACGAGGACATCCGCTACACGCTGCGCCAAACCGCGGTCGGATCGCTCCGCAAGCTCGGTTCCGAATCGGCCAAGGCCGAGCTGCTCAGCCTCGTGGAGGCCGGCGCCGCGGACGCCCGTGTGCGGGCCGACCCTGATGACGGCGGCGGGCGACCTCGATCGCGAGCTCGTCGTCGATCTGCTCGCGCGGACGGCCGATCGCGATCGCCAGCTACGCCACGCAGGTGGAGGCCATTCGTTCACTCGCTCGCCTCGAGGCCAAGGAAGAGGCCGACCTCATCGCGAATCTCGTGCACGTGCAGAGCCAGCACGACCAGGTGCGGAATGCAGCGCTGCGAGGCTCTCGCGGAGCTCGATGATGCGCGTGGCTTGGCGCTCGGCATGCAGTACGCCGCGTACGGCTACAACGACCGCTCCCGAGCGGTGGCCGTGAAGACGGTCGGGCGACTGTCGAGCCACGATCCGGAAGCGACCGTTCGGCTCCTCACCGCGCTGCTGGATGACCCGGAGCAGCCGCCCCGCGAGGCCGCGGCGGAAGGGCTCGCCCGCACGAAGAGCAAGGACGCGCTCGCGCCGCTGCAGGCCATTGCCAGCGCAACCCGGACCCCGACTTCCGGCGCAAGGCCGAGAAGCTGGTCACCGAGCTCGAGGCAAGCTTGGCCGAGGCCGGCACGGAGTCGACCAAAGAAGAGTGACGGTTGACCACGTGAAGACCATTCACCGCGGAGGGTCGCCGAGGAGCGCGGAGAGAGAAACGGACTGGGCTGGCGCCTTGCCCATGCCCTTGCCCTTGCCTGCTGCCCATGCCGCCTGCCTGCAGCGTCGCCTGCATTTGTCCGCGCAGAGCCAAGCGTCGAGTTCCGACTCTCACAGACGACGATTCCCACGAGTCTGCCAGTCTGGAACCTCCGCGGCCCTCCGCGCTCTCCGTGGTGAATAGATCGCAATGCATCGCCGACTAGAGCGAGGAAGAAAGGGAGGACAGATCTATTTTGGCAAAATCTGTCCCAGATCTGTCCCCTTTTCGCCGCGCCACGAAGGCCTCGTACTGCTCCAGCGTGTCGATGCCGTGGTGCTCGGCTCGGCCCACGGCAACGGCGATCTCGTAGCCGTGCTCCAGCACTCGCAGTTGCTCGAGCTGTTCCGCCTGTTCCAGCGGCGTCGACTCGAGCGAGACGTAGGTGAGCAGGAAGTCCCGGCGGTAGACGTAGAGGCCGACGTGCTTCAGCGGCACGGCGCCGCGGCCGTCACGATCGAAGGGGATCAAGGCGCGCGAGAAATACAACGCTCGCCCCCGTCGGTCCACGACCACCTTGACGATGTTGGGATCGGACGGATCCTCGTCGTCGCCGAATGGCGAAGCGAGCGTCGCCATGGGGCACGCGGGGCGATCGAGCAGGCTCTGGACGGCGAGGTCGATGAGGTCTGGATCGATCTCGGGCTCGTCGCCCTGGATGTTGACCACCACGTCGCACGACAGCGCGGACACCGCCTCGGCGAGGCGACTGGTCCCGTTCGGATGGTCGGCCCGGGTCAGCACCGCCCGGCCGCCGAACGACGCCACCGCGTTCATGATCCGCTCGTCGTCGGTGGCGACCACGATCTCGTCCAGGCACTGCGCCCGGGACGCCTGCTCATGGACATGCTGGATGAGCGGCTTGCCGGTCCGGTCGGCGAGGACCTTGCCCTCGAATCGGGAGGAGGCGAAGCGGGCGGGGATGATGGCCGCGACGCGCTCGCGACGCTCAGGCATCGCCGTCGCCGCCGCCGCTCAGATCTCCACTGAGTTCCTTGATCAGCGTCTCGACCTTCTGGCGCTGCTCGCGGATGTCGCGGTAGCTGATGTTCTTCCGAGCGATCGTCGAACAGATCTCGCGGGCCTCCTTGGCCAGCTCGATCGAGCGCTCGTCTTGCGGGCATGCTCGATCAGCGCGAGCATCAGGTCGTAGCGAATGTCCAGCTCTCGCTCCTCCTCGGTGGGATCGATGACTTGCAGGGCCTCGCGGAACTCGGCGATCGCATCGCCGAGCCAGTTCTCGCGGGCGAAGCACCGGCCGAGCATGTGGCCGGACCGCACGCGCAGCTTCGGCTCGTCCTTCGCCTTCTGGAAGCACTCCATGGCTTCGGTGTAGTTGCTGCAGGTCGTACTCGACGAGGCCCAGCTGGTACTTGAGGCTGCGATCGGTCGGATAGCGAACGACCCGGTCGCGGTACTCGGCGGCCTCCAGGTCGCGCAGCTCCAGGCGGGCCGCGTCCAGCTTCGCCCGCAGATCGTCGCTCTCGCCGTTGCTCTTGATCTGCGCGATCGAGTGCCTTGACGCGGCGCCGGGCCTGCTCGATGCGAATGTCGCCGGCGGCCATGCGGAAGCGGTATTCGCCGATCGGACTCGAAGCCCTTCATGTAGACCTGATAGGCCTGCTCCACCATCTCCGGCGTGTCCGTGCTTCTTCAGCAGCTGGGCGTACTTGTTGACGGCGTCGGGAAGGTCCGGCGTCTCCTCGTACGCTCGCCTCGCCCGCAACAGGTTGCGCTCCTCGACGCTCGTGGCTCCGGAGAGCGCCTCCTCTTCCTGCAGCTCGCGCTGTCGATCGGCGTCCTTGACGAACTTGCGGAAGCCGCCCTCCTGGCCGCCGGCCTCGTTGTACCCGCCCTGGTCCATCGCCCGCTGGGCGGCGAGGTCCTTGAGGTCGGCGGCAAGATCATTGTCGTTCGGATCCAGCTGCAGCGCCAGCTCGCCCGAGGTGATGGCCTCGTTCCACGCGCCGACCTGAGCGAACAGCTGCTTCGCGCTGAGGAACAGGCTCTTGCTGGGCTTCTTGGATCGCCGCAGGGCCGCCAGGGCCGGACCCGCCGCCCAGTGGCCGTACTCCGTCAATCCGATCTTGCCAGCCGCTTCCAAGGCCTTCAGGGCCAGTGCGGGGTTGGCGACGTCCTTCATCCAGGCGAACTCGGCCGCCGCGAACTTGCCCACCGGCGTGCCGTCGTCGACGCTCTTGATCTCCTTGCCCGACGCCGCCTTGCCCCCGCGCTGCGCGTACTGGACCGCCGCCTCGTACATGGCCTCGTGGATGGACATGAGGTCCGGATCCAGACGGATGCCGTGGGCGAAGCAGCTCAGGGCGTACTCGTAGTTGTACGACATCGCCGCGGTCTTGGCGTGCTCGAACCACTTCCGCGCCTTCTCGGGCTGGGAGCGATACGCACCTCGCCCATCGCCGGCTTCGCCGGTCCCGGCCGGCTCCTGACCGTCGACCTCGTTGGTTTTTTTCCTGAACAGCGCCACGGGTGCATCTTACGCGGACCATCGCCGATCGCCCAGCGGGCAGGCGAGACCGCAATCGCCCGACGTGCGCGGTCCCCCCCTCTCCCCGAGCAGTGTCTTGGCCGGTGCAAGACCGCGGGCGTAACATAGTGCCCTTGACGGTCGACGTGAGCAATCTCAGCATCCTCCACTACCCAGCGCCGGTGCTTCGCAAGCGGAGTGAGCCGCTGGCGGATATCGACGAACGCGTGCGGGAGGTGGCCGCGCGGATGATCGAACTGATGCACGAGGCGGAGGGCGTGGGGCTCGCGGCGCCGCAAGTGGGGCTTGCCTGGCGGCTCTTCGTCTGCCGAGGTGCGGAGGAGGACGATCCGGAAGATGTCTTCGTCAATCCGGAGCTGGAGCTGGAGCGCAGCGAGCTCGAGGCGCACGAGGAAGGTTGCCTCAGCCTGCCGGGGATTCGGGCGGACATCCGCCGACCGATGGCCGCGAAGCTCACCGCCACCGATTTGAGGGGCCAGCCGGTGACCCGTCGGGCCGAGGGGTTCATGGCCAGGGTTTGGCAGCACGAGTTCGATCACCTCAACGGGGTGCTGATCATCGATCGAATGACCCCGCTCGACCGAATCGCCACGCGTCGGGCGCTCAAGGCGCTCGAAGCAGGAGCTTCGCGGAAATAGGTTCGGTTCTCCGCCCATGACGATGCGCGTTGTCTACTTCGGCTCGGGGGCCTTCGGCGTGCCCACCCTTCGAAGGCTCGCGGACGAGCACGAGCTGGTGCTCGTCGTGACCCAGCCCGATCGGCCGGCCGGGCGGAACCGGCAGTTGACCCCGACCCCGGTGGCCGTGTTCGCCGAACAGCACGGTGTGCCCATCCTCAAGCCAGAGGATCCCAATGCACGAGCGACCGTGGACGCGGTTGCGGCAGCGCGTCCCGAGGCCCTCGTCGTCATCGCCTACGGGCACAAGCTCGGTCCGGCGCTCATCGAGGGTCGCTTCGCCATCAACCTGCACGCGTCGCTCCTTCCAAAATATCGCGGCGCTGCCCCCATCAACTGGGCGATGATTCGCGGTGAGCGGGAGACCGGAGTGAGCGTCATCACGCTGGCCCAGCAGATGGACGCGGGGCGCATCCTCGCCCAGCGACGTCTGCCGATCGATCCTCGGGAGACGGCGGGCGAGCTGCACGATCGACTGGCGGAGCTCGGACCGGGGCTGATTTCGTGCGTCCTTGCCGAGGCGGAGCAGGGAAGCCTGGAGGGATTCGCGCAGGACCCCGCGCTGGTCACCCAGGCGCCGAAGCTGAGCAAGGCGGATGGAGCGATCGACTTCAACCAGCCGGCGGATGCGATCCGCGCCCGCATTCACGGTCTGACTCCATGGCCCGGCTGCGCGATCCGGATCGACGGTCAGCGACTGAAGATCCTCCGCGTGCAGGTCGTCGAAGAGGGCCCATCGCCTCTCGCAGCAGGTCAGCTCACGCCTGAGGGACTCGTGGGATGCCACCCGGGCACCCTGCGACTGCTGGAGGTCCAGCCGCCGGGCCGCACCGTCATGACGTTCGAAGACTTCCGGCGCGGTCACGCGCTGTCCGCGGCGACGAGGTGCGAGCCCGCATGACGCAGTTCCCGCAAACGCTCTGGGATCTCCTGAGGTCGCTTCGGCCGAGCGGCCCGAGTGGTCCCAGGGCGCCGGCGCGTCCCGTGCGGTCCCGGTCGCGATCCCGCCCGAATCCCCGCGCGATGCGGCAGCAGCGCTACGACGACCTCGTTCTCGAGATGAAGGCGACCTACCGCGTGCGCGTTCGCAAGTGGCGTCAGAACAGCAGCGGCTGCGCGTGGCAGGTCCAGTACGCGGACGGCACGATCTCCAACCTCATCGAGTCCCCGTATCCGCGCGGTCCGATGAGCTGCGCCATCTTCCTCCATGAGATCGGCCACCACGCCATCGGTCTCGGGACGTACCGACTGCGCTGTCTCGAAGAGTATCACGCGTGGCACTGGTCGCTGCAGATGATGCGGATCCGCGGCTTCAACGTCACGCCCGCGGTCGAGCGGCGCATGGCCGAGTCGCTGCGCTACGCCGTCGACAAGGCCCGCCGGCGCGGTCTGCGCGACCTGCCCGCCGAGCTGTGTCCGTTCGTGCGGGACGCGTAGGGTGCATGCAATGCACCACGAACCGAGGCGGCACGCTGTTCCCGGTGCGGGACGGCGACGGCTGATGGTGTGGGACCACCGGGCTTCGTGGCCGGAGTCGACGAACGAAGATTCACCGCGGAGGGCCGCGGAGGGCGCGGAGGGGGATTCTGAGTGAGTCAGGTTTCTCGCCGATGCCGCGCGACCGCGTCATTCTGACCCGCGCGAGCACACGCTCCCACATCTCAGCGGCCCTCCGCGCTCCTCCGCGTTTCTCCGCGTCCTTCCTTCCCGCTCAACGCTGCGAGGAGTTCACGCGATCACGTCCAGCAGCGTGCCCAGCTGCCGGAGGTGGTAGTAGTCGATTGCCAGGACGATCTCGGCGGGCCGCGGCGGCTCTTCCCGTCGGGGAGGAAGCGGTGCCCCGAGGGGCGGGGCGGCAGACACGGGCCGCGGCTGGATGGCGGGGGGCGGCGGCAGGGCCGCGCTGAATTCGAAGCGGTCGGGTTGCGGCCGTGGGACACGGCGCTGAGAAGCACAGCATTCTGGAAGCGCACAGGGACCCAGGGCCGCGACGGCCGGATGCGCCGCAGACTCGCAGCAAGGGCCGACTCGACTGACCGGATGGACGCACCTCGCCGTGCTGCATCCGCCGGGGCGCAGGAGCACGTGATCGGGTCCGGGTCGTCCAGAATGGCTGACGGCAACCGTTTGCACACCGGGAGCAGTGCACCGCTCGTTCCCGCTCGGCGCGGCGCGGGCGCAGCGACTATCGTTCCCATAAGTTCGGGACCGGCGCCGTGGCCGCGGGCCTCAGGCCGTGTCCGGAGAACTGGAGCGTTCGTGACGATCGCGCCGGGTGTTGACCTGCGGAATCGCCGTGTTGCGTGAACCCATCCCCGAAACCACGCCCTCGACCGCCGCAACCGCGGCCATCCGGACCAGCGAGTTGGACTATCCGCTGCCCTCCTCCTCGATCGCCACGGCGCCAACCGAACCGCGCGATGCGGCCCGCATGATGGTCGTCCGCGTCTCGAGTCCGAGCCTCGAGCACCGACAGGTGCGTGATCTGCCTGAGTACCTCGACGCCCGGGATCTTCTGGTCTTCAACACGACCGCGGTCCTACCGGCCCGGTTTCTCGGCCGGTGCGCGGACTCGGGCGGAGCGGTGGAGGGGCTGTTCCTGAACGAGGAGACCACGGGGTGCTGGCGGGTGATGCTGTCCAGCAATGGTCGCCTGCGCGAGGGCCAGATCGTGCTCCTGCACGACTGCGACGATCGCCCCTGCTCCTGCTCGTTGGCGCTCGAGCGCCGGGACGGCGCGGAATGGCTCGTTCGCCCGGAACCGCCGGCGCCCGCCCGAACGGTGCTCGAAGAGCTCGGCCGCACGCCGCTGCCGCCGTACATTCGCAAGGCGCGGCGAGGCGCGACCGTCGATGACGCCCGCGAGCGGCAGTGGTACCAGACGATCTACGCGGACGCGTCGAAGCGACACTCGGTGGCGGCGCCGACGGCGGGCCTTCACTTCACGTCACCGTTGCTGAAGCGCGTCGAAGAAACGGGTGCGAACACCGCCCACGTCGTGCTGCACGTCGGTCCGGGGACGTTCAAGCCGGTCGCCGCCGACACGCTGGATGCTCATCCCATGCACGAAGAAGCATTCGAGGTTCCCGCCGCGACCCTCGACGCGATCAGCGCGACGCGGGCCGCCGCGGGACGGATCCTCGCGGTGGGCACGACGAGCGTGCGGACGCTGGAATCGCTCCCCGCGGCGTGGCCATCGCCGCCCGAGCCCATCGCCGGGCGCACCGATCTGCTCATCGCCCCGCCGCACGAGTTTCGCCACGTCGACGGCATGCTGACGAACTTCCACCTGCCCCGCTCGACCCTGCTCGCCCTCGTGGCCGCCAGAATCGGCCTCGAGCGCGTCCTCACGCTGTATCGGCAGGCGGTCGACGCGGGCTACCGGTTCTACAGCTACGGCGACGCGATGCTGATCCTGCCGTGAGCAGCACCTGAAATCTGCCCCGATATGATGCGTGTTCCCGATAGGAATCGGGAGGCGTTCCTGGTTCGTTGGCTCGTTGCCCTGCCCTGCCCCTGCCCCTGCCCCTGCCCTTGAGCCCGCCTCGATTCGCGACAGGCGCGCAGTGACAACGGCGGAAGGGCAAGGGCATGGGCAAGGGCAGGGGCAGGGGCGGAGATCGGCCGATGCGGTCCGTCGACATGACCCATTGAGGAGAGAGCGAGCATGGGGGCCGCCGGTCCACCTCCTGACATGAACCTCGCCGAGCTGATCGACGGGCTGCCGCGTCGCGGTCGTGTCCGGCAATTCCGCGGCGATCGAGGCGACTCGGGTCACCGGCGTGACCGACGACTCCCGGCGGGTCGAAGCCGGGTCATCTCTTCGTGGCCCGCCGCGGCGGGAGCGCGGACGGAGCTCAGTTCATCGCCCAGGCGATCGGGAGCGGCGCGGCCGTGGCTGGCCCGCCCCCGGGCCCGCCCCCGGAAGGTACACGCGGACGATCGTCTTCCTCGCGGGCGAACGACACGGCCGTGTCGCTCCGCTGGCTCACGGCCGAGCTCGCCGAGCGCTTCCACCGCCGGCCTTCGCGCGAGCTGCGGCTGGTCGGCATCACCGGAACCAACGGCAAGACCACCACCGCGCACCTCGTGCACCAGCTGCTCCAGGCCGCCGGGATCCGGTGCGGCCTGATCGGCACGGTGCACGTCGACGACGGCGCGGGTCCGCGGCCAGCGGAGTTGACGACGCCCGCCGCCCCCGACCTCAGCCGCCTGCTGCGGACCATGGTGGACGCCGGATGTCGCGCGTGCGTGATGGAGGTGAGCAGCCACGCCCTCGATCAGGAGCGGGTCGCGGCCCTGTCGTACGAGGGCGCGGTCTTCACGAACATCAGCGGCGATCACCTCGACTACCACGGATCGATGGAGGCGTACGTCGCCGCGAAGCGGCGCTCTCATGGCGATGATCCCCGCGGTCGGCTGGGCGGTGATCAACGCGGAGGATCGCAACCGCCGGCGCGATGGCCGAGGCGGTCGCCGGTCAGGTGATCACGTGCAGCGTGGACGACGGCAGATCGGCCGTCGCGTGCCGCGCAGTGGCCCAAAGCCACTCGATGGCCGGGACCCGGCGACGTTCACCGGCCCCTGGGGCGCATTCGAGGTGACCCTGCCGCTGGTCGGTCGGCACAACGTCATGAACGCGCTGCAGGCGGCGGCCGCGGCCTTCCAGCTGGGTGTCCCGATGGGCGATCTGCGCGACGGCCTGGGCGGCTGCGCCGCGCCGCCGGGTCGACTGGAGCCGGTGACCGATCCGGGCGACTCCGTTCACGGTGCTCGTCGACTACGCCCACACCGATGACGCGCTCGAGAACGTCCTGTCCGCGCTGCGGCCGGTCGTTCCGGCGGGCGGGCGGCTGCGGGTGGTCTTCGGCTGCGGCGGCGACCGCGATCGCTCCAAGCGGCCGCGCATGGCCCGCGCCGCCTGGCGCTACGCGGACGAGGTGATCATCACGTCGGACAACCCGCGCACGGAAGATCCGCAGGCCATCGTCGACGAGGCGTACGCCGGCGTGCCGGACGAGCGGCGCGGAGCGACGACGCTCATCACCGATCGGCGCGCGGCGATCGAGACCGCCGTCGAGCGCTCGACCGCGGGCGACGTCGTGCTCATCGCGGGCAAGGGGCACGAGGACTATCAGATCGTGGGAACGATCAAGCGACCGTTCGATGATCGGTCGGTCGCTCGCCTCGCCCTCGATGCGCACCGCGCCAGGCGGGTGTCGCGTGAGCCGGTTCCGGGCCGCCGATCTTCCGCGCCTCACGGAAGGGCGCTGGTCCCGTCCGCCGGTGCAGCCGGAGCAACTGCTGGGCGTGGGCATCGACACCCGCGAGAATCTCTGCGACCGGTTGTTCCTGGCCATCGCCGGCACGCAGCACGACGGTCACCGCTTCCTCGCCGAGGCCGCCGCGGCCGGCGCCGCGGTGGTGGTGGTCGAACGGCGCCCGCAGCCCGGATCGCTGCCGGCCGGGTGTCGGCGTCCTGGAGGTGCCGGACACGCGTCGGGCCCTCGCGGCTCTGGCCGACGCTCACCGCCGCACGCTGACCTCGACGACGGTCATCGCCATCACCGGATCGGTGGGCAAGACCACGACGAAGGAGCTGCTGCACGCGGCGCTCGGAACGACGCTGCGAGGTTCCGCCGCGCCGCGCTCATTCAACAACGACATCGGCGTGCCCCTGACGATCCTCGCCGCGGATGCCCGCGATGCGTACCTCGTGCTCGAGATCGGCACGAATGCGCCGGGCGAGATCGCGGCGCTCGGCGCGATCGCGCGGCCCGACATCGCGATCATCACCCAGATCGGGCGCGAGCCATCTGGAAGGACTGGGAAGCGAGGCCGCGGTCGCGCGGGAGAAGCTCTCGCTCCTGGACTGCCTGGCGGAAGGCGGCCTGGCGGTGCTCAACGTCG
Source organism: uncultured Planctomycetota bacterium (assembly GCA_963697235.1). Classification (GTDB taxonomy): domain Bacteria; phylum Planctomycetota; class Phycisphaerae; order Phycisphaerales; family SM1A02; genus CAVONJ01. Next base: position 722,212 of record CAVONJ010000004.1, on the reverse strand, counting down.
ACGTGCCGTCGCTGCGGGCGGCGGGCTCGGCCGCGGCGCGGTGCATCGGCTACGGCGCAACGCCGGATGCGGATCTGGTGCTGACCGACCGCGGTCCATCCGGAGATCGCTGGTGGTTCGAGGTGAACCGCTCCGCGCGCTTCGAGCTGGGGCTGCCCGGTCGACACAATGCGATCAACGCGCTGGCCGCGGTGGCGGTGGCGCGTCACCTGGACGTCGACGACGCGCTCGATCAGCGCGGGTCTCGGGAGCGCGGCGGCGCCGCCCATGCGGCTGACCCTCGAGCGAGTCGGCGCGATGCTCGTCTACAACGACGCCTACAACGCCAATCCCGAATCGATGGCCGCGGCGCTGGACGCGTTCGCCGAGCTCACCGCGGACGCGCCATCGCGCGTCCTCGTCCTCGGCGACATGCTCGAGCTGGGTGGGGCCAGCGATCCGCTCCACCGCGAGCTGGCGGAGAAGATCCTCGCGGTCGACCGGCGGACGCCGATCGAGCGCGTCCATCTGATCGGCGAGCACACTGGCCACACCGCGGCCGTCTTGCGGGAGGCGTGGGGCGAGCGCCGCGTCAACCACTGGAGTGCGCCGGACGAGACGGCCTTGGCCGCGATCGCGCTGCAGATCGATCAAGGCGACCAGGTGCTGCTCAAGGGTTCCCGCGGGCTCGCCCTCGAGCGGCTGCTCGCGATGCTCGCGGCTCGGCACCAAGAGACGGGAACGTGTGCCGGTCGGGAGCACGACCGTGCGGGGGACGTGACGCTGCAGCCGCCATTGCCATGCTGTACAACCTGCTGCAACTCAGCGACGACTGGCTCGACCGCATCGGGCTCTACTCCCTGCTGCAGGTGCTCTACCAGCTGGAATTCCGCGCCTTCGCCGCGGTCGTGCTGAGCTTCGCCCTCGTGCTGCTCTTCGGCAAGCGCACGATCGCGTGGCTGATCCGGCAGAAGATCGGCGATGCGCCCGAGTTCTACCGCGCCGACGTGAACGAGCTCATGGCGTCCAAGGCCGCGACGCCGACGATGGGCGGAATCCTGATCTGCGGTTCGATCCTGGTGACGACGCTGCTCCTCGCGGATCTGTCCGCGCGGTACGTGCATCTGGCGCTGGTCGTTCTGGTCTGGCTCGCGGTGGTGGGGGGCATTGACGACTGGCTGAAGCTCACCGGCGCCCGCCGTCATCCCGGCTCACGGGAAGGGCTCTACGCGTGGGAGAAGCTGCTCTTTCAGCTGGGGCTCGGCGCGGTGGTCGGCGTCTTCGTCTACCGCCATCTCCAGCTCGAGAACAACGATGCGGCGCCGGCGCTGACGCTTCCCTTCCAGCGCACCTACGACCCCAAGACCGGCGAGCTCGCGCAGGGCCTGATCATTCTGAGCGGCGGTGCGTTCGTCATCATCTCGATGCTCGTCATCGCAGGATGCTCCAACGCGGTGAACCTGACCGACGGCATGGACGGCCTGGCCGCGGGAACGATGGTCGTGGCGTCGTTCGCCTTCATGGTGCTGTGCTACATCGCCGGCCGCGAGCAGGCGGCGCAGACGCTGCTCTTCCCCTACATCGGCGGCGCGAAGGAGCTCATGGTCGTGACCGGCGCGATGGCCGGCGCGTGCCTGGGTTTCCTCTGGTTCAACTGCGCCCGGCCCAGGTCTTCATGGGCGACACCGGCTCGCTGCCGCTGGGCGGACTGCTCGCGTACGTGGCGGTGGCCATCCGCCAGGAGGTCCTGCTGCTCGTCGATCGGCGGCGTCTTCCTCATGGAGATGCTCAGCGTCATCCTCCAGGTGGGCTACTACAAGTGGACGAAGGGCCGCCGCATCTTCCGCTGTTCGCCGATCCACCACCACTTCCACCTGGCGGGCTGGTCCGAACAGCAGGTGGTGACGCGCTTCTGGCTGCTCGCCGTGGTGTTCGCGATGCTGGCGCTGGTGTCGATCAAGCTGCGGTAACGATGACCAAAGACACCTCTCCCTCCGGGAGAGGTCGGCGAGCGAAGCGAGCCAGGTGATGGCCGCCGGGAGGAGGACGGGCGTGGGGGGCATGACGGGGCTGATGAAGGGGGCCGGAAAAGTCGAGGCTGTCCCGGATGTTACGAGCCGCTGAGCTCGATCTCCGCGCCGGCGATCTTGGGGGCGCTCACGAACTGGTACGTGCGCAGCAGGTCGAGCAGCGTCGCGAGGTCATTCGGCAGCGGCGCGTGGAAGACGTTGCGGCGGTGGCTCGTGGGGTGCGCGAAACCGAGCCGCGCCGCGTGCAGGGCCTGGCGGGTGATCAGGGGCTCGCGGGATCCGTGTCCCGGCGCGCCGGCGGCGCCGGTGATGTCGCCGTACGTCAGGTGGCGCCCGCCGTACATGTCATCGCCGACGATCGGATAGCCCAGATGCGAGAAGTGCACCCTGATCTGGTGCGTGCGCCCGCTCTTCAGCTCGACCTCGACGAGCGTGAAGTCCTTGTACACCTCGCGCACGCGGTAGATCGTGACCGAGGCCTTGCCGGTCTGATCCCAGCGCACCGCGTACTTCTCCCGCGCGGTGGGATGCTTGCCGAGCGGCAACTCGATGACGTCCGCGTGCGGCTCGAGGACGCCGTGCACGACCGCGAGGTAGCGTTTGTCGGTCGTGCGATCTTCGAACTGCCGGCCGAGCCGCCAGTGGGCGGTCTCGCTCTTCGCGACGACCATCACCCCGGTCGTGTGCCGATCGAGCCGGTGCACCACGCCGGGGCGGGCGAGCTCTTCCCCGACGGGTGAAAGCGAACCGCTGCTCTCGTGCTGGAAGTGGTAGGCGAGTGCGTTGATGATCGTGCCGGACTGATGGCCGCGCGCGGGATGCACGATGATGTCGTCCTGCTTGTTGATCACGACCAGGTGCTCGTCTTCGTACAGGTACTCGAGCGGAATCGGCTCCGCCGGCAGGTCCTGGCTCGGCGGCGGCGGGAGGACGACCAGCACCTCGTCCCCCTGGCGCAGACGGGTGGCGGTCTTCGGCACGCGGCCGTTCACCATGACCGCCTGCTCGCGAATCAGCCGCTGCAGGCTCGTGCGGCTCAGATGAGGAATGCGATCGACCAGGTAGCGGTCGAGACGCTTGTTGAGATCGCGGGAGAGGCGGAAGCGAACCGTCACCGGCCCCTCGTCATCGCTCTCCGCCTGCTCGTACAGCCGGAACAACGCCTCCGGATCCACCTTGCCTCCGGGACCCAGCACGTCCTGGGAAGGCGCGGGGCGGGGCTGGTCGTCGGACGAAGGAGAGCCAAGTGAGGTCATGAATGAGAGCGTGGCCGCCGCGGTGAGTGATTGAATTCGGCGGGCGATGATAGCGCCCGGACAGCGGCCACCCGGCTCGCGAACGCCGGCTCGGCGGTCGAGGAATCGTTCCATCGCGACCGCTCGCGATGCGCCCGGATCACGCATGAAGCGAGTCGCGAGCGTGGCTCAGAACCGTTCGCAGAAGGAGGCTGATGAAGCGTCCGACTTTCTCAACGGTTTGTGGGTCCGGTCGGGAACAGCAGTTCGGCCAGACCCGGCTCGATCGTGGCCTGACTCTGGGGGCGGTCGGGCTGCGGAGGAGGCGAAACGGAAAAGCTGATCGAGGCCGCGGTCTCCTGCACGGTCTCGGCGCGGTGGCGGGCCATCGTCGCCAGCTGGGGATAGGTCTCGCCCGCCCGCTTCTCGGCCGCCTGGTAGTACTCCCGTGCCGCATCGACCTCGCCGCGGGATTCCGCGACGGCGGCGCGACCGTTTATCGCCTTGATCGCGTGCAGCGTCATCGCCGCGCTGCCATCGTCCTTCTCGAGCACGCGCGAGAAGAGCCGATCAGCGCGGTCGAGGTACTGCTGGCGCTGCTCGTCGGTGAGCGGCGGAGCGGTGGTCTGATCGCTGTTGGTCGATTGATCGATGGACTTGCCCTGCTGCACGGCGCGGAGCAGCTGCGAACCGGCATCGAGCAGCGCAAGCTCCGGCACTGCGAAGATATCGGCGTGCTGGTCCGCGACATCTTCCTTGCTGCCGGGCAGGGCCGCCTCGAAGTACGCGGCCCACGCCTCATCGACCTTCCGCTGCTTGTGCTGGCGATAGCGGGCGATGCCGAGATAGGCCGTGACCGCAAGGAGAATGGCCAGGAGCCAGGTCGGCCCCTTCGTCTTCAGCCAGTCGACGAAATCCTCGTTGACGCGGCTCTCGGTCAGGTCGGTCTGATGAACTTCTTTCAGCCGTTCTCGGTCCATGGGGGGCCATGGTACGGCGTGAGCCAGTGCCGGGCAACGTGCAGCGGGAGGACGCGATCGAGCGCCGAGCCCTGCCCGGCGGTTCGCTCTGCGATGAACCGGTCCTACTTCACTTCGCGGAGCGCTGTCTCCAGCCAGCCCAGGCAGGCGTGCAGGTGCTTGGGGTGACCTTCGGACTGCAGAAGCGCGGCGCCGTCGCGGCGAGCAGGCCCCGGCGGACCATGGCCAGGGTTGGATAGTCCGGATCGACCGGCAGCCCCAGCCGCCGGCGGGCATCCGCAACGGCCTTCACGGGCTTGATCGGTGCGAGTCGCTCCGGACGCGCCCACAGCTGCCGCTCCAGGTAGACGGCGTCCTCGATCCAATGGCCGGAGTGCACCTCGGCGAGGTCGATCAAGCTGACCGGTCCCTCGTCGATCCCGTGGCGGCTCATGGCGTTGGCGATGTGCGCGTCACCGTGCAGCCAGTCCTCGATGGGGCGCCGCTCCCACAGCTCGACGAAGCGATCGAGTCGCTGTCGGAAGGTCTTGAGCGTCGCGGACCATCGGCCCAATTCGGGGATCTCGCTGGTCCGCACGTTCTGCTGCGCTTCTTTCACCAGCTCGTCCCAGGGCTCCGTGCGCGGCGGCTGGTCGATCTCGTACGCACGGGCGCGCTGGTGGAAGCGCGCGATCGCATCCGCGATGCGGACCACATGCTGCTCGTGCCAGTGCAGGCCCAGCGGACCGAATTCCAGCCGCTCCAGCACGAGCCACGCCAGGTCGTACCCGCCGAGGTACTCGCCGAAGGCAAAGAGCTTCGGGACGACGGGCTCCTCGTCCCCTTCGGCCTGGAGCCGATGGGTCCAGCGCTGCTCCCGGGGCCCGACCGGCAGCTTGACGACCACCGGCACCGCGCGGCCATCGTCGACGAGGAAGCTCGATGTGCCCGTCGCCGCGCCGCCCCGCTGCCAATCCGCTTTGAACCAGGTGATCTCCCCGAGTCGATCACCGCAAGAGCTCTGCAAGAGAGGGGCGAGGCTCGCCGCGAGTGATCGCGTGTCCAGACTGCTGGCCTCGCTGCTATTGCTGCTCAAGCGCCGCGCTCCATGGCCCTGCCTCCGCCCCGATCCGGCTCAGGCCGGATGGGTGTCAACACCCTAGCTCCTGAAGCCGAGATCCTCCAGCCCGGACGCTGGCATCGGTAGCGAGCGGGGAATGCCCGCTACGCTATCCGGTTCCCGCAGTGGGCTTTTCCTCCCGTGGCTACACCTACCTCCAGCGCTGAAACCAGTCGGCTCGCGGCCCTCGAAGGCCAGGTGTTCCTCACCGCCCACGAGGCGCTGCTCAAGGGCATTCTGGAGTCCGAGATCGAGATCGCGCTGGTCGCAGCGCCGCGGCGCGAGCCCATCAGCGAGCTCTTCGACCTGGCTGCGGCCGACGGTGTCCAGACCCTGCTGCGACGGCACGGGGTCCAACTCTCCCCGACCCCGCATGCCGGTCGCGCCATCGCCCTCGCGTCGGCGGCGGCTCGCTCCGGACGCTCCGCCCTGGCGGTCGTCCCCAACGATCAGCTCGATCATGCCATGGCGATCCTCCAAGATGTGAGCGCCGAGTCGCTGCCCACCGGGGCCGGGCTGTGCCTGCTCCTGGAGGATCGACCGCAGGTTGCTCCGGTCAGCGGTCCCCGCCACGCCGTCGCGCGGCTCGGGCTGCCCTGTCTCGAGCCGGAGGACGTCGGCGCGCTGCGCGAGAGCGTCGAGCAGGCGATGCACCTCAGCCGGGCCGGTCGCACTGCGGTCGTGCTCGTCGTTCACCACTCGATTCTCCGCTCGGGCGACACCATCTCCGTCGGTCCCAATCGGGTGCTCGACAAGGCGGATGCCCTGGTGCGGCGACACGCCCAGAGTCGCCGCGTCCGGCGCGGAGACCGGAGGCGTCCTCCGCACCGCCAGACGATTGGAGCTGAATGCAGTGCGCTGTTTGCCCAATCCCGGCGAACGGGTGCCGGTGGGGTTTCTGGTCGTCGGGCCGGCGGAGCAGGCCATTGCGCATCTCACGGCCGTGCTCAAGCTGTCGGGGCGTCTGCCCGTGCTGCACCTGCGCCTGATCAATCCCGTCGACCTCGTCGTGGTGGAGCGCATGGCGGCGCGCTGCGATCAGCTCATCGTGCTCGAGCCGCGTCCCGGCGAAGTCGAGGCCCAGGTGCTGGCGGTCGTGGAGCGTCTGCGGGGTCGGGGCGAGCGGCCGGCCACCGTCTGGGGGCGACGCCTTCCGCCCGCCGGCGAGGGCGGGGCGGAGCAGGAGATGGGTGTCGATGACGCCGTGCATCCGTCGCTGCTGGTGCGCCGGATCGCTCATCTCATTCATGCCGTTCGTCCGGGGATCGGCGTGGTCTCGCGACTGGCGCCCGAGCCTCCGCCGCTGCATCTGGAACTGCCGGAGCGCGGCGCGGGAATCGGTCCGGCCGCGGCCAAGGGGGACGTGCGGGCGCTGCTCGAAGAGGTCGATCACTGGTTGGCCACGGGAGCGCCGCTCGAAGAACGGGGTCTCGCGCCCACCGCGCTGGCGTTCGACGGCGTCGAGTCGGAGGCGCCGCCGCCGCGCCAGGTCATGGTCGAGATCTGGGAGGCGGGCCGCTTCCAGGAGGAAGGCATCTCGGCACTGCGGCAGGCCACCCGCGACACGCGGCCTTGGCTGTTCGTGATCTGCGCTCTCGGCGCAGAGGATGAACAGGATCTCGAGCGACTGGCTCGCGCGGTGGTTCCCGCGGAGCGCGCCGATCGGGCGAGAATCGTCCTTGGATCGCTAAGCGATCGCGGCGAGTTGCGCGATGCCTTGCGCGAAGCGTGCCTCGATGACCGGCTGACCGTCATGGTGCTTCAGGATGGACCACCGGCGCAGTACGACGTGGGGGGGCTGGACCGCGCGGGCGGCGATCGACCGCCTCGGCTTCGAACCGAAGCAGCGGCTGGTCCGCAGCGCCGAACACGCCTGCCTCTTCCACCAGCCCGCAGAGGCCGGGCGGGAGGAGATGCGGCAGGCTCGCGATGATCGACCGCTGCGCACCTCGTTCTCGATCGATCCGCTCCCTCGGCGCTTCGCCGGCCGATGGCGCGTGGGCTTCCGGCCCCTGCTCGAGTCGGTCCAGGTGGTCCGCACCCGTCCGCCGGCGGCGGCACTGCGGCTGCGGACGGGGGTCGGGCTGCCTCTGCCCACGCCGGTCCACGGCGGCCAGTCGGAGTGGCGAGCGCATCTCGCCGGCTACCGCGGACGGACGGTGGGACCGGTGGCGGCGGCGCTGTGCGTGGCCGGGCGTCGCATGGGCTACGCCGTGGGACGCGTTCACGATCCCGAGCTTCTCGGCGCGAGCCGGCGAGCGTGGGTGCAGATCCTGTTCACCAATCCCCGCGTCGGCGAGGAGTCGCTGCGCTTGACCGCACGGATTCCCTTCGGCGAGGCCGACCTGCTGCTCGGCGTCGATCCGATCGAAACCCTGCGCTCTCTCTCGGTCGATCCCGCGCTCAAGGTGGCCAGCCCGGACCGGACGTGTGCGGTGGTGAACCGTGGGGAGCTGAGCAGCGAGACGGTCCCGCGACCGGTCGAAGACGCAATCGGTAGTGCGTTGGCAGGAGCCGTGCGACCGAACCATCTGGTCGTCGCCGACGTCGCCAGCGCGTGCCGGGCGTGGTTCCGGACCGATCGGCTCACCGATCTGGCCCTGCTCGGCTTGGCGTTCCAGCGGGGGTACGCCCCCGTTTCGCTGGATGCCATGGAAGCCGGGATCGCCGCCGCTGAAGAGACCGGATTCGGCCGGGCCCGGGAAGCCTTTCAGTTCGGTCGACGCCTGGCGGTGGACGAACGGCTGCTGAGTCGTCCGCGGACCGACGCCCGCGATGAGGTGGATCAGCTCGTTCGGCGAAGCGTCCTGCTGCTGCGACGCACGCCGTTCGGCGGTCGCACCAGGGCGGAGCGCTTCGAGCGGATGATCCGCCGAAGTCTCGCCACCATGCCTGGCCTCACCGAGACCGCTCCCGGTCGACAGGCCCGCTGCGACATCGTGCTTGCCGCGCATCGCTGCCTCGTGTGGGGCGGGCTCGAATGGGCGGAGCGATTCTGCAACCTCTTGACGTCGCTCTACCTGGCCGACCGTGGCGACAAGGGGCGGGCCCTCACACGCAACGCGGTCCTGCCGCTGGCGGAGGCCGTGCTCATCCGAGAGCCGCTGTACGTCCTGACCATGGCGACGGGGGCGGAGCAGCGCCGGCTCACCCGCATCCAGCTCAACGTCAAGCCGAAGCGCGGCGACCAGATCGAACACCGCATCCTCATCCGAGTGGAGCTCGTGGCCCTGCATCGGCGCTTCCGTCTCGAAGCGCGCACCGGTGAAGGGACGGCGCGCTTCCTGTCCCGCCTGCGATATCTGGTACCCGACAGCCTGCGCGGCGGCCGTCGGGAGCGCGAGCTGCGTCAGGCCGTGATGGATCTCGTGACCGAAGCGACGGCCGGATCGACGCGTGCGTACACCTGGTGGCACGCGATCCTGCATGCCATGCACCGTCTGGCCGCCGACGATCAGCTTCGCGGTCTGACCGCGGCCGAGCTGCGCCGCCGTGTCGAAGATGAGGCCCGAAACTCGAGCTCGCCGAGCGGGATCTTCAGCGACACGGAAGGGGAGACGGACGGCGAGACAACGATGCCCGTTCCTCAGGCCAAACCCGCGCTTCAGCCGGACGAGGCGTGAGCCTCCTGCCGAAGCTGCCCGCACGCCGCGGCGATGTCCCGTCCTCGGCTGGCCCGGATGTGCACGTTGACGCCCTGGGAGCGGAGCACGCCCTGAAACGCCAGAACGTCCTCGGAGGTCGGACGGTCGTAGGGCAGGCCCCTGACCTCGTTGTAGCGGATCAGGTTGACGTTGGCCCGCAGGCGGCGCGCGTTCGTCGCGAGCTCGCGAGCGTGCTCGGGCCGATCGTTCACGTTCCGGATCAGGATGTACTCGAGCGTGATCTCGCGGCCGGTGCGCGAAAAGTACTCGTCGCACGCGTCGAGCAACTCCTCGATCGTCGCGTACTCGCGCCCAGGGGATGAGCTGGCGGCGGAGCTCGTCGTTCGGCGCGTGCAGGCTCAGCGCCAGCGTGATGGGCAGGGGAACCTCCGCCAGCTTTCGGATGGCGGCGGGCAGGCCGACGGTCGAGATCGTGATCTTGCGGGCGCTGATGCCGAAGCCCCACGGCGCGTTGAGCGCGGTGACGGCCCGGATGACATTGGCCGAAATTGGCCAGCGGCTCGCCCATCCCCATGAAGACGACGTTGGTGATGCGCTCGACCCCGGGCAGTGTTCGCAGATGGTGGACCTGTTCGACGATCTGCCCCGCGCTCAGGTTGCCCTCGAGGCCATCGAGGCCCGATGCGCAGAACCGGCACCCGACCGGGCAACCGACCTGGCTGGAGATGCACGCGGTGCGGCGGTTGCCGGCCGGGATCATGACGCACTCCGTGGTTGCCTGGTGCTCCGGTCGCACCGGCAGCAGGTCGGATGGCGTCGGCGCGACCAGATCTCGCCAGCCGAGCAGGAGCTTCTGCGTCCCGTCGCTGGCCTGCTGCGCGGTGCACACCGCTCCGCGGAGCAACGTCAACGAGCGTCCGATCTCCGCTGCCGCGCGGCGGGACAGGTTGGTCATCCGCTCGGGATCGACCTCGCCGTGCCCGTACACCCACTGGAGCAGCTGGGTCGCGACGTATCGAGGCAGGTCCGCCCGCTCGAAGTGACTGGTCAGCTGCTCGGGATTCAAGTCGAAGAAGTGAAGCATGTCGCAGTCCTCTGCGACGCGGACTCCAAGCAGGCCGTCGAAAGAGTGCTTCGTCAGATGGTGATCTGACTCTTTCAACGGGCCGCTAGCTGATCCCGACGGTCAGGTCGACCGTGCGGTGGGCGATCCCGTGTCGGCTCAGCCAGTCCTCGATCGCCGCGGAGTTGTCCATCGTGATGCGCCGCCCGCGGGGATCGATGCTCCGCGTCCGCATGAACTGCTTGAGCGTGCCCGGCAGGCCGAACTCCACATGCTCGTGGAAGATGTCGTGCTGCTCGACCTCGCCGCCGTAGGTGTCGATCAGGTGGAGGATGAGGTCCTGGACGAGATCCTCGGGCGCGCTGGCGCCGGCGGTGACGAGCACGCGCTCGGCGCCGCCGAAGCTGTCTCTGGTCCAGCTCGGACTTGTCGTCGATGAGCATGGCCGGAGTGCCGGTCGCCTCGGCGATCTCGGTGAGCCGGAGCGAATTCGAGCTGTTCTTGCTGCCGACGACGAGCACCAGGTCGCACTCGGGAGCCAGGGCCCGCACCGCCCGCTGGCGGTTGGTCGTGGCGTAGCAGATGTCCTCGCTCGGCGGCGACTTGATGCTGGGGAACGCCTCGTGCAAGGCCTCGATGATCTCCTTCAGATCGTCCATGCTGAGCGTGGTCTGGGTGAGGTAGACGAGCTTCTTCGGGTTGGTGATGACGAGATTCGGGATGTCCTCCGCCCGCTCCACGACCTGGATGGCGTCGGGCGCCTCGCCGCGCGTGCCGATCACCTCCTGGTGGTCCTTGTGTCCGATGAGCAGGATCTGGTACCCCTTCCGTGAGTAGCGGATGGCCTCCGCGTGGACCTTCGTCACGAGCGGACAGGTCGCGTCGATGGCGGTCAGGTGTCGGGCGGCCGCGCTCTCCCGGATGGCCGGGCTGACGCCGTGGGCGCTGAAGACGACGATCGAGTTCGCAGGCACCTCGTCGACATCGTCCACGAAGTGGACGCTCTGATTCCGGAAGCGATCCACGACGTGCTTGTTGTGCACGATCTCGTGAAAGACGTAGATCGGCTCGTCCGGACAGATATCCAGGAGCTGATCGACGACGTCGATGGCCATGTAGACGCCGGCGCAGAAGCCGCGAGGATTGGCGAGGATCAGTTTCATGGTGTCTCTTCCAGCAGCCGCCCCTCGGCCTTCTTTCGGCAAGGACGCGTTCATCACGTGATTCCCGAGCGGGCATCGATAGCCAACGCGGAGGCTTCGGCGTGGGCTGGCCGGGTTCAGAGCCTGCGGCTACAGTGGGCACTTCTTGCCGGGGAGAGTGACGTACACCCGATGTCTTCCGTGATAGTCGAGCAGCTTGCCACCTTCGGTCCCGACCAGTGCGAGACCCTGACCCTGGACGAGGCCCGAGGGTGGTGCCGTCGACTCGCCGGCGGTCACTACGAGAACTTCAGCGTTCTGAGCAGGCTCGTGCCGGTTCGCTTGCGCGACGACTTCGCCGCGGTCTACGCCTTCTGCCGTTGGGCGGACGATCTGGGCGACGAGACCGGTGATCCCGACCGCTCCCGAGAACTGCTCGAGTGGTGGCGGCATGAACTGGAGGCATGCTTCGACGGTCGACCGCGTCATCCCGTCTTCGTGGCGATGCGCCCGGTCGTCGAAGCCCACGCGCTGCCGATCGCGCCGTTCGCCGATCTGATCTCGGCGTTCGAACAGGATCAAGTGGTGCGCCGGTACGAGACCTGGGCGCAGCTGCTGGCGTACTGTGCCGGGAGCGCCAATCCGGTGGGTCGGCTCGTCCTGATGATCTGCGGCGAGCCGCGGACGGAGGCGTTCTTCGAACGATCCGACGAGATCTGCACCGCGCTGCAGCTGACCAATCACTGGCAGGACGTCCGGCGCGACGTCCTGGAGCGCGACCGGATCTACATTCCGGCGGAGCTGATCGAGATCGATCGGTTCGAAGAGCGTCTGATCGCAAGCGCCCGCCAGGGCTACGCGGTCGACCAGACGTTTCTCGGCGAAGCCCGCGCGCTCCTCCGCACCTGCTGCGAGCGCACCTGGCCGCTGTTCGAGTCCGGCGCGGCACTCATCGAACAGTTGGGTCCGGTGACGCGGCCCATCGTCTGGCTGCTCGCCCGCGGTGGACAGCACGTCCTGCGTCAGATCGAGATGTGGAACTACGAGACGGTCCTGCACCGGCCGCAGCTCGGTCCCGCGGCGCGGCTCATGCTCGTCGCCCAGGCCTGGTGGATGGCGCAACGGTGGCGACGGGAAGAAGCGAACTCCCCGGGAACCTCGACATGAGCGCGACCGAACTGGCGGTCCCCGTTGCCGCGCTGCGTGCCTGCCGGGAGGTGACCCGGCGGCGGGCCCGGAACTTCTACTACGGGCTGCGGCTGCTTCCCGAGCCGAAGCGCTCGGCGCTCTACGCGATCTACGCGTGGATGCGCCGGGCCGACGACCTGACCGATGATCCGACCCTCGAAGAGACCGGTCGGCGCGAACGTCTGGAGCGGTTCCGTCTCCAGACGGTGGCCGCCATCCATGGCGATCCGCCGTGTGCTGCGGCGGCGCTCGGGGATCCGGTCTGGGAAGCGCTCGCGTTCGCGGCCCAGCGCTTCGGGCTCCGCGAAGAGGCCTTCCACGAAATGCTCGACGGGCAGCTCGAAGACCTCGATCACCGCCGGTACGAGACGTTCGACGAGCTGCGCGCCTACTGCTACCGCGTCGCCTCCACGGTCGGTCTGGTGTGCATCGAGGTGTGGGGCTACGACGATCAGCAGGCGCCCGGGCTTGCGGTCGACCGGGGTATCGCGTTCCAGCTGACGAACATCCTGCGCGACCTCGCCCAGGACATCGACGCCGGGCGGATCTACCTGCCCATGGAGGACTTCCGCCGGCACCGGCTGCAGCCGAACGAGCTGCGCCGCTGGTCGCGTCCAGCGGACTGCGAGGCCTTTCTGGCGGAGCAGTTCGATCGCGCCGTCAAGCACTACGAGCGATCGCGCGGGCTCGAGATGATGATCAGTCCCGACTGCCGGTCGACGCTCTGGGCGATGACCGCGATCTACCGGCAGCTCCTGGAGAAGGCTCGCCGTCATCCGGGGCAGCTCATGCAGGGGCCGCGGCTTCGCTTGACCTCCTGGGCCAAGGCGGGCATCGCGCTCAAGGCGAAGTGGATGGCGGAGCGGGGGAGCGTTCCGGCGTGAAGCGGCGGATCGCCATCGTCGGCGGCGGTCTGGCCGGGATCGCCGCTGCGGTGCGGCTGGCGGAGGATGGCTGCACGCCGATCGTCTTCGAGACGCGCAAACGCCTCGGCGGGCGAGCGACGAGCCTGCTCGATCCGCGCTCGGGACGGGTCATCGACAACTGCCAGCACGTGCTCATGGGATGCTGCACGAACCTGGTCGATCTCTACGACCGGCTCGACGTGCTCGAGGAAATCGAGTGGCACCGCCGCTTCTACTGGACGCGCGGCGACGGACGGATCGAGGTGCTGAAGCCGAGCTGGACGCCCGCGCCGTTCCATCTCGGCCCCTCGCTGATGCGGATGAAGATGTTCACGAGGGCCGACAAGCGGGCGATCGCCCGCGCGATGTGGCGTCTGATCCGACTTGGAAGCACGGGTCGTCTCGCGTGGCGCGGCCGCCCGTTCAGCGACTTCCTGAGCGAGTGCGGTCAGCCGCCGTCGGCGGTCGAGCGCTTCTGGAGCACCGTCATCGTCAGCGCGTGCAACTTGGACGTCGACCAGGTCGATGCGGCGCTGGCCATGCAGGTCTTCCAGGAGGGATTCCTCGCCAATCGCTGGGCGTATCCCGATGGGGCTCTCGATCGGTGCCGCTGAGCGAGCTCTACGATCCTGCGGTCGACCTGCTCATGCGAGCGCGGCGCGGAGATCCACATGGGCGCCTCGGTGCGGGCGATCGCCTTCGACGGCCGTCGCGTGACCGGCGTCGTGACCGAGGAGGGGTTCGTCGAGGCGGCGGCGGTGGTGGCCGCGGTTCCCTTCGATCGGCTCGCACAAGCTGGTGTCGGCGACGATGCGCCGGGCCGATGTTCGGCTCCAGCGGCTCGACGCGATCGAGGTGAGTCCCATCCTCGGCGTGCACCTGCTCTTCGATCACCAGATCATGGACCTGCCGCACTTGACCGTCGTGGGGCTGCGGCGTGCAGTGGCTGTTCAACAAGGGCGTGGACGAGGAAGGACGGCAGCACCTGCACGCGGTGATCAGCGCCGCCGACGCGTGGATGGAGCTCGAGCGAAGAGGAGATCGCGGAGCGGGTCGTGGCGGACGTGCACCAGCTGCTGCCCGGGCCGTGGGCCTGCAGCCCGCTCGACGTGCGCGCGATCAAGGAGCAGCGTGCGACGTTCGCGGCGCCGGCCGGGCATCGAGCGCGCTCCGCCCGCGAGCGACCGCCCGGTCCCCTCGGGCTCGGCGGCGGCGGGATCCCCAACCTCTATCTGGCCGGTGACTGGTGCGACACCGGCTGGCCGGCGACGATGGAAGGCGCGGTGCGCAGCGGCTACGCGGCGGCCGCGGCGATCACCGGTCGCGGCGGGCCGGTGGAGGACGTGCCGCCGAGCGCGCTCGCGTGGTTGCTGGGGTTGCGGTGATCGGGGCCGGGGATTCGTGTGGCCTGTGGCTGATCGTTTGAACCGCGGAGGGCCGCGGAGAGACGCGGAGAGAGCGCGGAGAGGAGCGATTGAGGGGTGCGAATCACCGCGTGATTGATCTCGACGCGATCGAGCCAATCGTCGCCGCCAGGTCTATCCGACTGGTGCGTGTTGAGTCACCCATTGCCCTTCTCCGCGGCCCTCCGCGGTTCTTTCTCTCCGCGGTGGCGACGAGGGCAGGGGCAGGGGCAGGGGCAAGGGCAAGGGACGGAGCACTGCTGGTCCCCGGGCGATGGTCGCCTAGGCGGCGGCCTGTTGCTTGTCGGTGGCCATGGACTGCAGGGCGTCGTACGCGGCGTACTTGTAGAGCTCGGTGAGCGAGGGGTAGTTGAAGCACGCGCCGATCAGATCGTCCAGACCGCCGTGGAACGCAATGATGCTCTGGGCGAGGTGAATGAGCTCGGTCGCCTGTTCGCCGACGATGCCGGCGCCGAGCAGTTCGCCCGTCGCTCGATCGAAGACGCACTTGAGCAAGCCCTGTTCGTCACCGAGCATGCGCCCCGCGCGTTGTGGCGGTAGAGGGCGCGGCCCACGACGACCGACCGGCCCGCGGCGCTGGCCTCCTCGGCGCTCCTGCCGACCATGGAGACCGCGGGAATCGTGTAGAGTCCGATCGGCATGACCTCGGCGAGTCCTTCCTTGAAGCAGATGCCGAACATGTCGCACGCGGCGATGCGACCCTGCTCCATGGAGGTGGCGGCCAGCGCGGGAAATCCGATCACGTCACCGGCGGCGTAGATCGACGGCACGTTCGTCCGGTACTTCTGGTTCACGCGGATCGAGACCGCGCTCGCCCATCTCGACGCCGATCGCGTCCAGTCCGAGCTCCGTGCTGTTGCTCTGACGACCGGCCGCCCACAGCAGTGTTTCCGCGTTCAGGTGACTCCCGCCGTCGAGTTCGACGGTGACGTGGCGCTCGTCGCGGGGCGCACCGCGGTCACCGAGGCGCCGAGCCGAAGGACGATGCCCCGCTCCTGCATGGCCCGCACGAGATGATCACGGCACTCCGGGTCGAGGAAGGGCAGGATCTCCTGCCGCGGGTTGACGAGCGTCACCTCGACACCGATCTCGGAGAAGACCGAGGCATACTCGCATCCGATGACGCCGGCGCCGACGATCACCATCGAGCGGGGAAGACGGCTCAGCTCCAGGACGCCGTCGGCGTCGACGACGCCCGGATGATCGAAGGGGACGTTCGTCCGGCCGCAGGGGAGAGGAGCCGGTGGCGATCAGGATGAAGCGTCCCTGCAGATCGATCGTCGTCTCGTCCTCCCGGCGGACGTGCACGGTGTGCGGATCGAGCAGACGTCCCCATCCGCGGACGACGTCGATCTGGTGGCGATCCATCGAGGTCTCGATGCGGTCGTGCTCTTCCTGCTCGATGCGGTGGCGGTACGCCATGAACTGAGCCACCGAGAGATCATGATCGACGGTGAAGCTGGAGCCGGGCAAGGGTCGCCGACGGTGGGCCGAACAGAGCAGCGCCGTCTCCCGCAGCGTCTTGGACGGCAGGGTGCCGGTGTTCACCATCGCTCCGCCGGGTCGCGGACGCGCTTCGACGACCGCGACCTTCCGTCCGAAGTAGCTGGCCTGGGTGGCGGCCTTCTCGCCGGCGGGACCGCAGCCGATGCAGATGAGGTCGTACTCCATGACCGGCGTTATCGGTCGAAACTGGAGGTCGAATTGAGGCAAGAACGCGGCAGGGCCACGAAACGGTAGGGGGCATGCAATGCACCACGAAGCGGGCGCCGCACCGGTCGGTGCATTGCATTCACCCTACCGCAGCCGCTCGGCGATGTTGAGCACGAGCACCCTGCTCAGCACGGCGGCCATGAGGACGAGGAAGATGCCGAGCCCCTTGTCGCGTCCGAAGATGAGAAAGGCCCCCGCGCCGCCGAGCAGCGCCGCGGAGAGCACGAGGCAGGCCAGGGCGAGCAGTCGGCGCTGCGGATCGCTCAAGCCGGTCGGTCCACGCTGCGCCCGCCGCGCACGGACACTGCTCACCATCCCGACCTCGGTGACATGTTGAGCACCTTCACCAGGAACGCCCACTGGTCGGCGATCTCCTCGATGATCTTCGCCGTCGGCTTGCCGGCGCCGTGGCCGGCGCGGGTCTCGATGCGGATCAGCACCGGCGCGTCGCCGGCCTGGGCGTGCTGCAGCGCGGCGGCGAACTTGAAGCTGTGGCCGGGCACGACGCGGTCGTCGGTGTCGGCGGTCGTGATCAGCGTGGCCGGGTAGTGCGTGCCCGGCTTGAGGTTGTGGTAGGGCGAGTAGGCGCAGCAGCGCCTTGAACTCCTCCGGGTCGTCCGGACGAGCCGTAGTCGTCGACCCAGGCCCAGCCGATCGTGAACTTGTGGAAGCGCAGCATGTCCATCACGCCGACCGCGGGCAGGCAGGCGCCGAACAGGTCGGGCCGCTGGGTCATGCACGCGCCGACCAGCAGGCCGCCGTTGCTGCCGCCCTGGATGGCCAGCTTCTCCGGGCTGCGTGTAGCCGTTCGTCGATCAGCCACTCGGCCGCGGCGATGAAGTCGTCGAAGACGTTCTGCTTGTTCAGCTTCGTGCCCGGCCTCGTGCCACGCCTCGCCGTACTCGCCGCCGCCGCGCAGGTTGGCCATGGCGAAGACGCCGCCCATCTCCATCCAGGCCAGGCGCGCTGATCGAGAAGCCGGGCGTCAGCGAGATGTTGAAGCCGCCGTAGCCGTAGAGCAGCGTCGGGTTCGTTGCCGTCGAGCTGCGAGGCCCTTCCGGTGGGCGATGAACATCGGGCACGCGCGTGCCGTCCTTGCTGCGTGTAGAAGACCTGCTTGACCTCGTAGTCGTCGGGGTCGAAGTCGACCTCGGCCTGCTGCAGCAGCGTGCTCTCGCCGGTGATCATGTCGTAGCGGTAGACGCTCGGCGGCGTGGCGAAGCTGGAGAAGGAGTAGAAGGTCTCCGTGTCGGTCCGCTGGCCGCCGAAGCCGCGCGGCCGAGCCGATGCCCGGGCAGCTCGACGTCGCGCACGGAGCCGCCCGTCGGTGCGATAGAGCTCGCACCGCGGCTCTTGGCGTCCTGCGAGGTAGCGAGGCGACGAACAGGTTGCCCGACGAGGCTGACGCCCCGGAGCGTGTCGCTCGGCCTCGGGGACGATCTCGCTGCCAGTGCTCCGGTCGCGGTCGCCGCGATGTCGATGGCGATCGACGCCGGCCGCGCGGCGCGTCGAGGTCGGTCTTGAAGAAGAACACCGGGCCGTCGTTGCCGACGAACGTGTACTCGTGCGTCGAAGTTGTCGATCGAGGTCGACCGGCATGCCGTACGGCTCGGCGAGGTCCTTGTACCAGGACGCGGTACTTGTCGTCGGTGCCCTTCCAGATCGTGATGACCAGGTAGCGGCCGTCCTCGGTGACCGTCGGCGCCGAAGCCCCAGTCCGGCTGGTCCGGGCGGTGGTAGACGAGCACGTCCTCGCGACTGGGGCGTGCCGACGCGGTGGTAGTAGAGCTTCTGGTACTGGTTGACCGTCTGGAATTCGCCGCCCTCGTCCGGCGCGTCGTAGCGGCTGTAGAAGAAGCCCCTTGCCGTCCGTCGGTCCAGGAGGCGCCGGAGAACTTGATCCAGTTCAGCTCGTCGTCGAGGTCCTGCCCGGTGTCGATGTCCATGCACCCGCCAGCGTCTGCCAGTCGGAGCCGGCCTCGGCGATGCCGTAGGCGAGGTAGCGGCCGTCGTCGCTGAACGACGTTCCCGGCCAGGGCGACGGTGCCGTCGTCGGACCAGGTGTTCGGATCGATCAGCACGCGCGGCTCGCCGTCCAGCGAGTCCATGACGTACAGCACGGACTGGTTCTGCAGGCCGTCGTTCTTGCGGAAGAAGTACCGGCCGCCGGCCTTGAAGGGGGCGGTGAACTTCTCGTAGTCCCACAGCTCGGTCAGTCGCTTCTTGATGACCTCCCGCTCGGGGATGCTCTGGAGGTAGTCGAAGGTGACCTCGTTCTCCGCCTCGACCCACGCGGCGACCTCGGGTCTTCCTTCGCGTTCGCTTCCAGCCAGCGGTAGGGATCGGGAACGGTCTTGCCGTGGTAGACATCGACCTGGTCCACCCGCTTGGTCTGCGGGTACGTGCTGGTTTGTGCAGCGACCGGGAGCGCGGTGGCGAGTGCGACCGCAACGGAGGCTAGTGCCCTTTCTAGTCCACCAGTTTCGCGATGACGGCCGGCACCGGCGCGTGGCTTTGTCGGGCTGCATCGGCGGCATGGCAAGCCGCCTGCTTCGCCCTCCGCGCCACGCATTGGCGCCGCCGCGCCAGCGCGAAACTCTTGAACTGGAAACGCCACTAGGAGGCGAGAAAGAGCCGTCATGCCAGTTTCCTTCAAAGGGCAAGAGGGACGAAAGTCAGGGATGATACTCGTCCACCGGTCGGAGGAGGGCGCCCATCACGCGCCGCGGCCGACCACCGACGGAAGCTCCCACAATCCTTCGGTGAGATTCAGCGGGCCGTCGGCCGTGATCAGCACGTCCGACTCGTAGTGCACGCTGAGCGAGCCATCGGAGGTGAAGATCGGCCAGCCGTTCCGGGTCGTCTGGATCTGCGCGGAGCCCACGGCGATCATGGGCTCCACCGCCACGAGCATGCCGGGCACGAAGAGCTTCCACTGATCGGGCCATTCGCCGGGGTGGGAGGGCATCGAGTTCGCCACGAACGGGGGGCCGTGCAGGGTTCGCCCGTAGCCGTGGCCGCCCAGGCCCCGCACGAGCCAGAACCCCCAGCGCTTTTCGACGCACTCCTGCACCGCGCGAGCCCAATCGAGCAGCGGTCGGCCCGGCTGCATCGCGGCCAGCCCGACGCGCAGCGACTCTCGTCCGCACTCCATGAGCTTCGCGGCGCTCTGTGAAGCGCTCTCGATCGCGTAGGTCCACGCCGCATCCCCGATCCAGCCTCGATACTTGACGCCGATGTCGATGGAGATCAGGTCGCCGGGCTCGAGCGGCTTGTCGGTCATGTTGTGGGTGCCGTGAACGATGCACTCGTTGACCGACAGGCACGAATGGCTCGGGAAGGGAGGATGGCCGGGAATCCGGTACCGAAAGAAGGCGCTCTTGCAGCCGAGCGACTTCAGCGTCTGCTCCACCTCTGCATCGATCTGCGCGAGGGTCAGCCCGGCGCGCAGGAACTCGCACAGGTGCACATGGGTCTTGACCACGCACTCCGCGGCGTCGGTGGCCCCCTGAATGTCCTGAAGAGCGGTGACGACCATGGGAATGCTGATCGTAGTGGCAATCGGTGGATCCGACCGGGCCCGTTAGCCCGGACTTCTCACCAACATCGTCGCGAGGATGGGTAGAGCGTTCGCTGGCAAGGAGATGAGGCCATCGAGGCGGAGACGGCTTGTCATGCCTTCGGAGCCTCGATGTGCCGAAAGCGACGCCGCCAGCGGGCGGTCTACGCAGCCGCAGCAGATGGTGGTGAGAAATCCGGGCCTAGTCCCGGGCTCGGGAGGCGCCCTCATCGTGCCAGGGTGGTCGTCGACCGATGAGCTGCCCCGCCACGATCATGAGCCCCGGTCCGGGTCCGGCGAGCTCGAATCCGAGCTCGCGCTCGTCGGTGCAGTCGAGCAGCTGCACGTCCGCCCGCTTGCCGACCTCGATGGACCCGACCTCATCCGCCTGATCGAGGACGGAGGCGGCGTTGATCGTCGCGGCGGTGATCGCCTCCGCCGGCGTGAGCCGCAGCTTGCGGCAGGCCAGCGCGATGCAGAACGGCATCGAGGGCGTCGGGGCGGACCCGGGGTTGTAGTTCGTGGCGATCGCGAGCGCGCCGCCCGCGTCGACGATCTCGCGGGCGGGCGCGTACCGGTCGTCGAGGTGGAATCCGGAGCACGGCAGCGCGACCGCGATCGTGTCGCTCCGCGCGAGGTGCTCGAGATCGCTCGGGACGACGACTTCGAGGTGGTCGACGCTGCGGGCGCCCATCTCGACCGCGAGCCGCGTCATGCCCAGCGACGTGAACTGGTCGGCGTGCACGCGGATCGGGCAGCCCAGATCGAGGGCATTCTCGAAGAGGCGCCGCGTGTCCGCGAGCGACCAGGCGCCGTTCTCGCAGTACGCGTCGCAGACGATGCCCGGGAACGAGGTCGCCACGGCGGGCAGCGTCTCGTTGATCGTCTCTTCGACGAACCCGGGTCGATCGGGATCGATGGCGTGGGCGCCGAGGAACGTCGGAACGAACGTCAGCGGCGCGATTTCGCCGGCGGCGCCGATCGCCTCGAGCATCTTCAGCTCGGTCTCGGGATCCAGACCGTATCCCGACTTCACCTCGACCGTGGCCGTGCCGAGCGTCGCCATCTTGCTCAGCCGCCAGAGCAGCAGTTCGGTCAGCTCATCGCGGCTCGCCGGCGCACGGCCCGCACCGTCGACATGATCCCGCCGCCGCCCGCGAGGATGTCGAGGTAGCTCGCGCCGGTGAGGCGCAGCTCGATGCTCCTCGAACCGATCGCCCGCCCAGCAGGCGTGCGTGTGGCAGTCGACGAAGGCGGGGAGCAGGACCCGATACCGGGCATCGAGGACCTCACCCGGCGCGGATGGCGGCGATCCCGCGCCGACGGCCGCGATCCGATCCCCCTCGATCTGGACGTACCCGCACGGGATGACGCCGAGGTCACCGAGGTCGCGCCCGCGGCGCGGCGCGGTCGCGCCGGCCAGCGTCAGAATGCGCGCGTTGGAGATGGTGATGGTCAACGATGAATCTGAGCGTGGTGAGCAATCGAGCCGCTGTGTGACGAGTGCGTCCAGACTACCCGCTGAACCGCCGGTTGACGAGTCGGGGCGTCTCGTCCCCCGCGATCGTCGAAGCGGCGCCGCACTCGCGTCCTCAATTCCACAGATCCTCGCGTTCTTCGGCCCCGAACACCGTCCCTTCGCCGGGCACCGCGAAGAGCTCGCCCAGCGCTGCCTTTCCCTCTTCGTCCGTGCTATAGGGGAGGAAGACGTCCACGGAGGTTCCTTCCCGGTGCTCCAGCATGGCCAGGATCGCGTCGGTGTGCACGCCATCGCGGGGATCGGTGATCTCCATGTCAGCGCAGATGCCCACCGCAAGGTACCGGCCGCTGTCGACCCCAAGCCGTAGTGTGGTGGTCAATGTCTCCAGCGCCGTCTCCGCGGTGACCTCGTCTTCGGCCAGGATCAGCGGAATCTCTTCGATCTCCTCGTCGGTCGTCGTGACGTACGCGAAGGGGAGGAACGAGCCGCCGCGCTCGAGCATTTCGATCGCTGCTGAGAGCAGCGCGTTCAGAAGATCGTCCAGCGTTTCCTTGCCGGTCATCGTCGTGTTTCCGGCGCCGGAGTCATCGGCGCGGTCGGGATCGCTCGGGATCGAGCCGGACTCACCAGTCTCGCATGGGAACCTCGACGTCGTGTTCGTCGGCGCAGCGCTGGGCGACTTCGTAGCCGGCATCGGCGTGGCGGAGCACGCCCATGAGCGGATCGTTGGTGAGCACTCGCTCGAAGCCGCGCCGCCGCATCGTCGGTGCCGTCGGCGACGATGACCTGTCCGGCGTGCTGCGAGAAGCCGATGCCCACGCCGCCGCCGTGGTGGAAGCTCACCCAGCTTGCGCCGCTCACGGCGTTGACCGCGAAGTTGAGCAGCGGCCAGTCGCTGATCGCGTCGGAGCCGTCCTTCATGGCCTCCGTCTCGCGGTTGGGCGAAGCGACCGAGCCGCAGTCGAGGTGATCGCGTCCGATGACGATCGGCGCCTTGACCTTCCCGTCGCGCACCAGCTCGTTGAAACGCAGCCCCGCCCGGTCGCGCTGGCCCAGGCCCGAGCCAGCAGATCCGGCACGGCAGCCCCTGGAAGGCGACGCGTTCGCGTGGCCATCTGGATCCAGCGGTGCAGCGACTCGTCCTCGGGAAAGAGCTCCAGCAGGGCCTCGTCGGTCACGCGGATGTCCTGCGGATCGCCGGAGAGGGCGGCCCAGCGGAACGGCCCGCGTCCGAGACAGAACTGCGGGCGGATGTACGCGGGCACGAAGCCGGGGAAGGCGAAGGCGTCCTTGACGCACCGTGATCGAGGGCGCGCTGCCGGATGTTGTTGCCGTAGTCGAAGGTGGCTCGCGCCGCGTGCTGCAGCTCGACCATCAGCTCGACGTGCCGCGGCATCGAGTCCATCGAGCGCGCGACGTACTCGCTCGGGATCATCGCGCCGCAGCGCATCGGCCGCCTCGCGGGTCAAGCCCTGCGGGTAGTAGCCGTTGAGCGGATCGTGGGCGGAGGTCTGATCGGTCAGGGCGTCGGGGACGATACCCCGCTCGAGCAGCGCCTCGAGAAGATCGACGGCGTTGCCGAGCCAGCCGATCGAGATCGGGCCTCGCCCGCGTCCATGGCCGCCCGCGCCTGGTCGATCGCATCCTCGAGATCGTCGCAGAAGCTCATCGAGATAGCGGTCGTGGACGCGCTTCTCCAGACGCTCGAGGCACATCTCGGCCATGAGGCAGACGCCCTCGTTCATCGTGATCGGCGAGCGGCTGGGCCCCGCCCATCCCGCCGCAGCCCGCGGTCACACAGAGCCGACCGCGGAGCGAGCCGCCGAAGTGCTGTCGGGCGCACTCCGCGAAGGTCTCGTACGTGCCCTGGAGGATGCCCTGCGTGCCGATGTAGATCCACGAGCCGGCGGTCATCTGCCCGTACATGATCAGGCCCTTGCGGGCGAGCTCGTCGAAGTGCTCCTGCGTCGCCCAGTGGGGCACGAGGTTGCGAGTTGGCGATGATGACCCGCGGCGCATCGGGCGTGGTGCGTCACCACGCCGACCGGCTTGCCGGACTGCACGAGCAGCGTCTCGTCGGGGGCGAGCTTCTTCAGGCAGGCGACGATCGCGTCGAACGCCTCCCAGGACCGCGCCGCCTGTCCGCGGCCGCCGTACACGACCAGATCGCTCGGGCCGCTCGGCCACCTCCGGATCGAGGTTGTTCATGAGCATCCGCATCGCAGCCTCCGCCTGCCAGGTGCGGCAGGTCTTCTGGGGGCCGCGGGGAGCGCGGACGGTGCGGGGCTGCGCGGACGTGGCGGTGGTCATGGCAGTTCTCCGTGGGGGGCATGATAGCTCCGCCACCTCTCCCCCCGGGAGAGGTCGGCTCGCAAAGCGAGCCGGGTGAGGGCGGAGTGCGTCTACCGTGGGCGCGCGCCACGAGTGGCGATGGCGCAGCGGAGGCGTGCGAACGACCGAGCGCGCACTGGCCTTGCGTGCAGCCGACACGCGACGCCGTTCGCCCTCACCTGGCCCGTCCCCGCGAGCAGGCGCGGGGACGAGCCGTCCTCTCCCAGAGGGAGAGGCGTTGCCGCGACTCCGCCACCTCTCCCCCCTGGGAGAGGTCGGCTCGCAGAGCGAGCCGGGTGAGGGTGGACTGCGTCTACCGTGGGCACGCAATGCGAAGGGCGATTGCGCAGCGCGGCCGGCGTCAAGGGAGGCGTCGCTCGCGCAAGCGAACGCCAACGGCGCATCTTGCAGCACAGGCCGTTCCCATCCGGCATTGAAGGTCGGCGGCAGGACGCCGCCGACCGGGTGGCGGTTCGCAGCAAGAACCGAGACGGCAGGATGCCGCCGGCGTTGCAAAGCCTCTGCGGCCCGGACGGGCCGCACATGAATGGAAACGGCCACCGCCGGACCAGTCCCAGGGCAGCCCGCAGGATGCGGGCGCGTATGAGCAACGCCGGACCGACGATGGTCGAGCCGCATGGATGCGGCGGGGCCGCAACAACGTCTCAGGTCGCGCCCCCAACCTGAGATCAACCGGGACCAAGCCGCATGGATGCGGCGCCAGTTCGCAACCCCCGGCACATCACCACCGTGTTCGCCCATCCCCTCAACAATCCCACGCGTGTTCGCGCACCGAAGACCGAACAGGTTCCGACTCACACCTCAACCGCGAACGCACCCCTCCTGATCAGCGCCTCGATCGCTGCGATGTCCGGGGCCGGGGGACGGTCTTCGGTGAGCCGCGGAACGACCGTGCGCACGGTCTCATAGGTGCGCTCGATGGCGAGCCCGGAGCGCAGCGGGCGCTGGTACTCCATGGCCTCGCTCATCACGAGCAGCTCGCAGGCGATGACCGAACGGGTCAGCTCGACGGCGCGGGCAGCTTGGTGCGCGGCGGTGGCGCCCATCGAGTTGTAATCCTCCATGCCGGCCGAGGTCGGGATGTTGGCCACGCTCGCGGGCGTCGCCAGCGTCTGCAGCTCGTTGCAGCAGGCGGCGGCGGTGTACTGGACGATCATCATTCCGCTGTGCAGCCCGGGTTGTGGGCTGAGGTAGACGTTGACCGGATTCTCGCCGTCCGAGGCCGCGAGCAGCCAGTAGATCCGGCGCTCCGCGATGCCCGCCAGTGGACAGAGCGCCAGCGGCAGGACGTCCAGCGCGATGGCCACCGGCATGCCGTGGAAGTTGCCGCCGGAGAGGATCACCCCGCCGTCGCTCGCCTCCGGCTCCAGGAAGATCAGCGGATTGTCGGTGACCGCGCCAGCTCGCGCTCCACGGTGACGCGCACGAACCCGATGGCGTCGAGCGCCGCGCCCATCACCTGTGGCGCCGCCCGCAGACAGTAGGGATCCTGCACCCGCGGATCGTTCTCGAGGTGTGCGGCGAGGATCTGCGAGCCCGCGAGCTGGCTCGCCAGCGCTCTGGCCACACGCTGCTGTCCGATCTGGTTGCGGACGCGGTGCAAACGCTCGTCGAGGAAGACGCTGGACGCCCGGCACGCATCGATCGCCAGCGCCGCAGCGCAGAGGCCCGCCTCGACCAGACGCTCGACGTCGATCAGTGCCAGCGCGGCCATCGCGGTCATGAGATGGGTGCCGTTGATCAGGGCAAGGCCCTCCTTTGCCTCCAGAACCATCGGGGCCAGCCCCGCCGCGGCCAGGGCGGCGGCCCCGTCCACCTCCGCTCCGTTCCACCACGCCCGACCTTCACCCAGGAGCACGAGGGCCGCGTGAGCGAGCGGGGCGAGATCGCCCGACGCGCCGACCGAGCCTCGTGACGGCACCACCGGCGTGACGCGCCGGTTCAACAGCTGCGCGATCTGCTCCATCAACTCCGGACGAACACCGGAATGGCTGCGGCTCAGGCTCGCCAGGAGGATCAGCAGCATCGCTCGCACGACGTCTTCCGGCAGCGGCGCTCCGACGCCCGCCGCGTGGGAGCGGATCAGGTTGCGCTGCACCTGCCGCACGGCGTCCGGCGCGATGCGGTGTTGGGAGAGCGAGCCGAAGCCGGTGTTCACCCCGTACACCGGGGTCGAGCCCGAGGCCCGCGCTTCGATCAGCGCCCGGGAGCGGGCCGCCTCCGCCTGCGCCCGCCCGCCAAGGGCAACCGGCTGGTATCCTCTGGCGACCGCCTCGACTTCGGCGAGCGCGAGCGGTTCTCCGTCGATCAGCAGCGGAACCTCGATCATGGCGGTACCGTACCGCAAGCGAGCCGCACCCGGACAGGTGGACCGTGCACTTCGACGGATCTCGGCCGGATCGCTCGGCCGGGTCATTCGGCGGATCAGTGGAGGCCACGCCCAATCATGATTCGAGCGATCACCCGGAACGGAATTCTCCTTGGCGGCATCGTGGCCTGCGGCTTGATCTGCGTCCTGGCTCGCCCGTTCATGATCTCGCCCACCGGCGCGGTCGGACCGACCGTGCTGCAGTCGGAGTCGTGGCCGTCGGCACTCGTGGCCGTGGTGCTCTGTCTGCTCCTGGCGACGGCAGTGGCGGTGATCGTCGGCCGTCTGCTCAACACGGTCGTCGCCCTCTTCGTGCTCGGTGCGGGGCTCTTCGTCCTCTCGTTTCGTCTGAGCTCGGTGCTCGCGCTGGTCTTCGGCGGCGGGTCGCTCGGCTTGGTCACGCTCGAAACCTTCCTGTTCGCCGCGCTCGTGGGCGCCGCCGCGACGGCCGTGTTCTTCCTGTGCGGACCGTTGCCGGACATCGAGCCGGAGCGGGGGCAAGGGCTGCGGGAGCAGACCGTGGGTCCGAGCGCGCTCGTCGCCGCGGCGGCGGGTCTGGTGGTGATTCCGGCCGTCCTCGTGATCGCTAAGTCGCCGGTCGTCGGGCAGACGATCGGTGCCGTCTTCGTCGGCAGCGTGGCCGCAGGGATGATCGGACGTCTGATGCGACCGAACGCTCAGCCGCTGCTGCTCTTCGTCTCCCCGATTCTCTTTGGCGCGTGCGGTCATCTGGTCGCCATGACGATGACCAAGGGGCCGCTGCCCGAGGCGTACATCAACGGACAGATGATGGCCCTCAGCTACCCCATGCCGATTCACTACGCCGCCGGTTCGCTCATGGGCGTGGCGATCGGGCTCGGCCAGGCGAAGGGGTTCCTCCACCACGAGGAGTAGAGCCCGACGAGCACGAGCGAGATCGAATCCTCGCCCGCTTTTGGGTTACCATCTCGGCGTGGCGCGACTGCACGAATACCAAGGCAAGGCGTTGCTGGCGGAGCGCGGCATCGAGGTTCCGCGGGGCCGTGCGGTGCGCACGCCGCAAGAAGCGGCGACCGTCGCGCGGGAGATCGGCGGGCCCGTCGTGCTCAAGGTGCAGGCGTGGATCACGGGCCGGGCGGAGCGAGGCGGCGTGATCTTCGCGGAAGGCGCGGCGCAGGCCGAGGCAGCCGCAACGAAGCTCCTGGCGATGCGCTTCGGCAACTTCCCCGTGACCGAAGTGCTCGTCGAAGAGAAGCTCCAGATCGCCGAGGAGCTCTTCGTCTCCTTCACCATCGACGACGCCGCCCGGGCGCCGGTGCTGTTGCTGGATCTTCGCGGCGGTACCGGGATCGAAGGACGGGCCGCCTCGGTCGCCCGGGTGCCGGTACCGGTGCAGGATCCGGCCGCGGTCCGCACGTCGGTGATTCGACTTCTGGACGCCTCGCCGATCCGCCAGGATCGCCGGTCATCGATCGCGGACGCCATCGTGCGGATCGTCGAGCTGGCGAAGGCGATCGAGGCACGCTCCCTCGAGGTCAACCCGCTGGTGACGACGGCGGACGGCCGAGTGCTCGCCGCGGACTGCCGGATCACCATCGACGACTACGCGGTCTTTCGCCATCCCGAGCTGGGCATCGAGATCGCCCGCGAGCTCGATCATCCGCCGACGGAGCTCGAGCGCATCGCCTACGGGATCGAGCAGGCGCGACCACCGCGGCACCTTCTACTTCGCGCAGCTTCCCACCGATGGGGCTGAGGCGTCGCGAGGGCTCATCGGCTTTCACGGCGCGGGCGGCGGCGGCTCGATGATGTCGATGGACGCGGTCACCAACGCCGGCTTCTGCCTGGCCAACTTCTGCGACACGTCCGGCAACCCGTCCGCCGCCAAGGTGTATCGCGCGGCCCGCATCATCCTCGCGCAGCCGGGTCTCGTCGGCTACTTCGGCTCGGGCAGCGGCGTGGCGAGCCAGGAGCAGTACCACTCGGCCTACGGGCTGGCGAAGGCGTTCATCGAGCTGCAGATGCCGCTGCCCGTCGTGGTGCGACTCGGCGGCAACAGCGAGGACCGGGCGGTCGCGATCCTCCAAGACGCGTGCCGCGACCTGCCGGGGCCCGTCGAAGGGCTACCGCAAGGACGACACGCCGGCAGCCTGCGCCGAGCGCTTCGCGGCGCTGGTCGAGCAGTGCGGCGGCCGAGACCGCGACGCTGACGCGCCACGTGCCGCCCTTCGTGGGCGATGCCTCCGCGTACAGCTTCCCGTTGCGTGACGGCCGCGTCTGGATCGACCACTCCAGCTGCGACGGGACGACCGCCGCGCTGGTGCTCGAGCACGCTTCCGGGTTGCTCCGACTGGACGACCGTGGCCGGCCGGTGCTGGCCGTCAGCGAAGAGGACGTCGCGGACCGGGATTCGGAGCTGATCGCGTGCGAGATCGAGTGCGCTCGGGCGGGGCGGCCGGTGGTCTTCGTCGACCTGCCCATCGCCGGCCTCGACGAGGCGGGATCTCGCCGCGCAGTCGCGGGCAGCAGGGGCTGACGGCCATGGCGATCATCATCGATCAGACGCAAGCGGGTTCTCGTTCAGGGCATCACCGGCCGCGAAGGTCGGGCTCGGACGAAGCTGATGCTCGGGTTCGGAACGACGATCGTCGCCGGCTGCACGCCCGGCAAGGGCGGTGAGGAGGTGGACGGCGTGCCGGTCTACGACACCGTCGCGGACGCAGTCGACGCGGTCGGTCACGTCGACATCTCGGTCGATCTTCGTGCCGGCCGCCCTCGTGAAGGGGGCGGCGCTCGAAGCGATTGACGCCGGCGTGCGGCTGCTTCTGCTCGTGCCCGACCGCGTGCCTCTGTGGGATGCGATGGTCATCGCCGACGAGGCCCGGCGCGGGGGGCGGCGTTCATCGGGCCGAACACGCTCGGCGTGCTCAGCCCGGGCAAGGCGGTGATCGGCATGATCGGCGGCCGCGCCGAGTCGGCGCGGGAGTGGTTCAACCCACCGCGGCCCGGGCGCACCGTGGGCGTGATCTCCCGGTCCGGCGGCATGACCAGCTCGTGCGGCTACTACCTCAGCCGACGCGGCGTCGGTCTCAGCACGCTCGTGCACGTCGGCGGCGACGCGGTGGTGGGGCTGCCGATCCCGGACGTCGCCCTGCAGTTCCAGGACGATCCGGAGACCGACGCGATCGTCGTCTTCGGCGAGATCGGTGGCTCCCAGGAAGAGCGTCTCGCCGAGCTGATGAGCCAGAAGCAGGTGACGAAGCCCGTCATCGCGTACATCGGCGGCAAGGCGGCGCGGGAAGGGCACTCGCTTCAGCCACGCCGGTGCCATCATCGAGGGTGGCCGCGGAACCCACGCCGCGAAGACGGCGGCGCTGCGGCAGGCGGGGGCGACCGTGGTGGAGGGATTCGGCGATCTGCCCGACGCCACCCTCGAGGTGCTCGGGCCGGAAGGAGTCCCCGTGGAAGGACCGACGCGATGACCGATGCGAAGACCGGTCTCCAAGCACCGTGGAAGACCGGAATCACCCGGGTCGAGCCGAATCGAGTGGCGGTGCGCGGCTACGACATCGCCGAGCTGATGGGCCAGGTCAGCTTCGGCGCAACTCGTCTATCTCATCCTGCGCGGTGAGCTGCCGGACGAGCAAAGTGGGCCGGCTCATCGAGGCGATCCTCGTTTCGAGCGTCGACCACGGCGTGACGCCGCCCTCGACTCTCGTGGCGCGCACCGTGGCGTCGACCGGTGCGTCGTTGAGCGCTTCGGTGGCGGCGGGCGTCATGAGCATCAATCAGTACCACGGCGGGGCGATCGAGAAGTGCGCCATGCAGCTGGGCCACATCGTCCGCCAGCTCGAGGAGAGCGGGGGAACGCTGCACGAGGTGGCGGAGGCGATGCTCGACGAGCTGCGGGCAAGCGGTGATCGCATGAGCGGCTTCGGGCATCGCGTCCACAGGAACGATCCCCGCACGAGCCGGCTGTTCGCGCTGGCGGAGGAGGCCGGGGTCAACGGTCCGCACATGGAGGCGGCCCGGGCGGTCGAGCGAGGTCTTCCTTGCCGCGGGGAAGGAGCTTCCCATCAATGTGGACGGCGCCATCGCCGCCATTCTCGCCGACCTGGAGTTCGAGCCCTCCGTGATGAACGGCTTCTTCATGATGGCGCGGATGCCGGGGCTGGTGGCCCATGTCCACGAGGAGCAGCACCGCGAGCGTCCGATGCGGCGGATCGATCCGGTCAACCACGCATACGACGGACCGCCGCTTCGCTCCGCTGCCCCGTTGAGTCCGCGGTCGCGAGCGGCGGCCGGCTCCGGTGGGGCGGCCGGGACGCCGGACCTTCTGCGGGTAGGATGGAGCGGTGCGATGGGACGGCCAAGTCGAGCGCCCGGTCGGTCCAGCGCGTACAACCACTTCGGGAGGTCCCATGATGACCACGATGACCAGCTACTCGACGAACGAGATCGCCCGGCTCTTCCCGGACATCATGGCGATCCAGAACGAGAACCTGCGCAACCGGGTGGCCGCGGTGTGGAACGAGGCCATCACCACCGGCTGCGGCGGCAAGGGCTGGACGGTCGAAGAGCTGCGGGTCGTCAGGTTCACGCTGCTCGCCGGCGACATCGATCTGTACTTCATCGAGCACATCAACTCCTGCGTCAAGCAGTGCATCGCCATCGCCGACGTGCTCAAGTCGGTCTTCGGCGAGCGCATTCCGATCAATCGCGATCACCTCATCGCCGGTGCGCTGCTCGCCGACGTGGGCAAGCCGCTGGAGTACGAGAAGGACGCCAACGACAACATCGTCAAGGGCGCGTTCGGCGAGATGCTGCGTCACCCCTTCAGCGGCGTGGGCCTCTGCTACAAGCACGGCGTGCCCGCGGAGGTGATGCACATCGTGGCCACGCACAGCCACGAGGGCGACAAGGTCCAGCGCAGCATCGAGTCGATCATCTTCCACCACGCGGACTTCGTGGACTTCGACATCGCCAAGTACCTCGGGTCGCGCTGATTCGGCGTTTTTGCAATGACCGGCGTTCCGGCCCAGCACGACGCGACCCGACCCGACATCGTCTATGCGATCTTGCCGAACCTCCTGCTCCCACACCTGACGCGGTGGAGGTTGACGGCGATGCTCGCGATCGCCCTGGCCGCCACCTTCGCGCTCGGCACGTTCATGGGGACGCCCCCGAGGACGTGCCTGCTGGCCGCGATCATCATCCTGGGGTGGGCCCTCATCGTATTCGTGATCGCGGCGGTCATCCGACGCATTCGGAACCGGGCCCTGCGAAGGGTGGTCGCGTCCGCGGAGCCGGGCTACTCCGGCCTCCTCCTGGAGGTCGAGCTCAGCACGCCGATCTTTGCCGGCCGCGGGTGGCGGCCCGAGGTCTTCGACGGCGCGCTGGTCAAGGCGGGGCTGCGCCGCCCGATCGCGATCGTCGCCGAGTGCCTGCGAGAGTCGATGCAAGCCATCGAGCTCCGGCACGAGCTCCTCGAGCCGGAGACGATCGACTCGAGTCCGGCGTTCACCACGCGCAGCTCGATCGCATTCGCCATGCTGTGCGGCTTCAACGGGCTGACGGGACTGAACAGGCGTTCCTGGCTCCCGGCCGCGATCTTCTTCACGATGGCGCTGATCGCCCTGCTCAGGATCCCTGAGGTGCGCAGAAGGCTGCCGCGGCTCCGCCCGATCGATCGTGCTCCGACCGCGGGGCCAGGCTACCTCGAGGACGCGCGGGGCCGTCGATGGACCGCCAAAGACTCCGTGCTCATCGTCGCCGCCCGGCGGGCGAGCGGACCGGTCTGGGCGATGCTGCTGGGTCCGGCGGGACGGAACACGATCTCCTTCACCCGACCCGACGAGGAGAGCTTCGCGGCCCTCTGGCAGCGGTGGTGCCATCCGCAGCCGCGACTGGAGTTGCTGGGGTCGTAGGATGTCCGACCATGACTTCCCTCACGCTCGTCGAGAAGATCGCCACCGCCCACGCCGTCGGTCTGGCCGCCGGGCGAAGTGCGCACGCGCGGCGACTTCATCAACATCCGTCCCAAGCACATCATGACCCACGACAACACGTCGGCGGTCATGTCGCAAGTTCCAGACGATCGTGGCCGGCAGCCGGCGGATCTTCGATCCGCGGCAGCCGGTCTTCGCCATCGATCACGACATCCAGAACACGTCGCCGGAGAACCTCGGCAAGTACGCCAAGATCGAGGCCTTCGCGCAGGAGCAGGGCATCGACTTCTATCCCGCCGGGCACCGGCATCTCGCCACCAGGTCATGGTCGAGTACGGCTACGTCACGCCCGGGATCGATGGTCGTCGGCAGCGACTCGCACTCGAACCTCTACGGCGCGGTCAGCTGCCTCGGCACGCCGGTCGTGCGCACCGATGCCGCCTGCATCTGGGCCACCGGCCAGACGTGGTGGCAGGTGCCGCGCGGTCGTCGCGCGTCGACCTGCGTCGGGCGGCTGCGGCCGGGCGTCGTCGGCAAGGACGTGATCATCGCCCTGTGCGGCCTCTTCAACCACGACGAGGTCCTGAACATGGCCGTCGAGTTCGCGCGGCGACGGGCGATCGCGGCCATGACGCATGGACCAGCGGATGTCGCATCGCGAACATGACGACCGAGTGGGGGGCGCTGGTCGGGCGTCTTCCCGTTCGACGCGGTGCTGCGCGACTACCTGTATGGTCGGGCGGACTACCTGGCCGCCGGGCGAGGCGGCGCGCGGCAGACGCCGCGGCTGCACGCGAGGCGGACGTCGACCGCTGGTACGCCGAGCGTGCTGGAGGCCGACGACGAGGCGCACTACGCCGTCGAGCTGACGCTCGATCTGGCCACCGTCATCCCGCACGTCTCGGGGCCGGACCACGTCAAGGTCATGCACGCGCTGCCGGAGATCGAGCAGCAGCGGCGTCGCGATCGACAAGGCGTACCTGCTCAGCTGCGTCAACGCCCGGCTCGAGGACCTCGCCGAGGCGGCCGACGTCGTGCGCGGGTCGCAAGGTCGCCGAGGGCGTCGAGTTCTACGTCGCCGCCGCGTCGCGCCAACGTGCAGCGGCAGGCGGAGGAGCTGCGGTCACTGGCAGACGCTGCTCGCGAGCGGGCGCGATTCCGCTGCCGCCCGGGTGCGGCCCGTGCATCGGGCTCGGGCGCGGCACGCTCGAGCCGGGCGAGGTGCGCGATCAGCGCGACGAACCGCAACTTCAAGGGGCGCATGGGCAGCCGCGACGCGCAGGCGTACCTCGGCGAGCCCGGCGGTCGTCGCGGCGTCGGCGATTGCCGGGATACATCTGCGCGCCGACGCCAGTTCGACGCCGTCGAGCCCGTCGATCTCGCGTGCGCAGTTCGGCGGCCGCGCCGCAACGCCGCGGCGGTGTCCGCCGGATCATCGACGGGTTTCCCCGCAGCGGTCACGGGCCGGGCCCTCTGGCTGCCCGTCGACAACCTCAACACCGACGGCATCTACGCCGGGACGCTCACCTACCGCGACGACGTCACGCCGGAGGAGATGGCGGCGGCGTCGATGGCGAACTACGACCCGGGGTTCGCCGGCATCGCCCGCGCGGGCGACATCGTCGTCGCCGGCCGCAACTTCGGCACCGGCTCCTCGCGCGAGCAGGCCGCGACGTGCCTCAAGGAACTGCGGTATCCCTGCGTGATCGCGGCTCGTTCAGCGAGACGTACAAGCGCAACGCGTTCAACAACGGCTTCATCGTCTTCGAGTGTCCGGAGCTGGTGGAGCACCTGCGGGCGCAGCACGGGGCCGACGACGCGGCCACGGTCGTCGCGGGCGATCTCGAGATCGACTACGAGCGGTCGGTGCTCCGGGCTGGCGATGCGTCAGTTCCGTTCCCGCCCCTGAGCACCGTGGCGCAGGAGCTCGATCGTGGCCGGCGGGGCCGAGGCACTGGTTCGCCGCGGCTGGGGGACCGTCCGGGAGGTGCCACATGAGTGAGTCTCTGGAGGCTTGCGATTCTCAACGCGGAGGGCCGCGCAGAGCCGCGGAGGAGTCGGGCGACTGGCGGCTGACACCTTCGGTATACTGGCGGTCCTTTGTCACCCTCCGGCCTCGAGGAAGGAGCACCATGGCCAAGTACAAGATCGCCTGGATGCCCGGAGACGGCGTCGGCAACGACGTGATGGAAGCGGCCCGCATCGTGCTCGACGCGATGAGGTTCGACGCCGAGTACCTCCCCGCCGACATCGGCTGGGAGTTCTGGTGCAACGAGGGCGACCCGCTCCCCGACCGCACGATCGAGATCCTCAAGAAGACCGACTGCGCGCTCTTCGGCGCGATCACGAGCAAGCCGCGGGACGAGGCGGCGGAGGAGCTCGACCCCGAGCTCGCGCGACAAGGGGCTGCGTCTACTTCAGCCCGATCGTCCGCCTGCGCCAGCTCTTCAACCTGCACACCAACCTGCGGCCGTGCAAGGCGTATCCGGGCAACCCGCTCAACTACCGCGACGACATCGACCTCGTCGTCTTCCGCGAGAACACCGAGGGCATGTACGGCGGCGTCGAGTTCTTCCCGCTGCCCGAGGCGGTCTACGAGGCGCTGTGCGACAACCCGAAGATGGTGCCGTGGAAGGACAAGGGGCTCGAGAACGTCGCCCTCTCCACGCGCATCATGAGCCGGCAGGGGTGCGAGAGCATCGTGCCGCCAGGCGTTCGAGTACGCCAAGAAGCACGGGCGCAAGACGCGTCACGCTCGTCGAGAAGCCGAACGTGCTCCGCGAGACCGGCGGCCTCATGACCCGCGTCGCCCGCGAGGTGGCCAAGGACTACCCGGACATCCCGCTGTGGGAGGCGAACATCGACGCCATCTGCATGTGGATGATCAAGAACCCGCAGGACTACGACGTGCTCGTCGCGGAGAACATGTTCGGCGACATCATCTCCGACCTCTGCGCCGGGCTCGTCGGCGGCCTCGGCTTCGCCTCCGCCGCGAACATCGGCGACGAGTACGCGGTGTTCGAGCCGACGCACGGCTCGGCGCCGAAGTACGCGGGCCAGTACAAGGTCAACCCGATGGCCATGCTGCTGACCGTCAAGCTCATGTTCGACTGGCTGGGCGAGGACGAGCTGGCCGAGCGGCTCGAAGCGCGCGGTCGCGACGGTCATCCGCGAGCAGCAAGGTGGGCACCTACGACGTCGGCCTGAGCAACACGACGCTGGAGGTGGCCGAGGAGGTCGCCCGGCACGCATCGAGCCCGGTGGTCAGCAAGGCGTGAGTTCGAGTCGTCGGGGGCAGTCCAGACAGCCCGATGCAAAGGTTCAGCCCATTCCCACCGCATGCAAATCCCGGAGCGGTCGAAGCGTGCCGATCCGATCCATGGATCACCCGGGACAGGAGCAGCAACGATGAGCACCGTTCTCGATACCGCAAAGGCCGCGACCGATTTCGTGTCCCACCGACTCGCCGAGTGGTCGATCAAGCTGCAGTTCGAAGCCTCAGCGCCGAGGCGATCAAGCCGCCAAGCTCTTCCTCTTCGACAGCTTCGGCTGTGCCCTCGGCGGATCGCAGCAGCACGACGTGCAGATCGCCCTCGAGCACGCCCGAGCAGATGGGCGGGCGGCCGACCTGCACCGTGCTTCGGTCGGGCTTCCGCACCAACCCGGTGATCGCGGCGTTCCTCAACGCGCTGTGCATCCGGGCGATGGACTACAACGACATCTACTGGAAGGCGATCCCGGCCATCCGTCGGACATCATCCCGGCGGCGCTGTCGATCTGCGAGATGAACGGGCTAGGCGGACGGGAGCTGATCCTGGGCGACGATCATCGCGTACGAGATCGAGATGCGCCTGTGCGAGTTCGGCGCAGCCCGGGCATCCGCGAGTACGGCTGGCACCACGCGACGCTGACGGCGTTCGCGGCGCCGATCGTGGCGGGACGCCTGCTCGGGCTGACGCCGAGCAGATCCAGCACGCGATCGGCATCAGCGCCGCGCCGTCCATGTGCCTCGGTGCCGTGACCGCGGGCAAGCTCACGAACATGAAGAACACGGTCGATCCGATGGCGACCCGCGTCGGGCGTCGAGGCGGCGCTGCTCGCCCAGCGCGGCTACAGCGGCCCGGAGCACGTCATCGACGGCAAGGAGGGCCTCGTCCCACTGCTTCGAGACGATTCGGCGGCTCGTTCGATCTCGAGCGGCTCACCGACGGCCTGCCGACCTGCCCGGGTGACCACTACCAGATCCTCGACTGCGGCATGAAGAGCTTTCCCGATCGAGGCGCTCAGCCACGCGCCGCTCACCGCGATGATGAAGATCGTCAAGGAGCACGCGATCGAGCCGGACGACGTCGCGGAGATCAAGGTCGAGGTCATCGCCCGGGCGGCGGACATCCTCGGCGATCCGGCGAAGTACCGCCCGACGAGCAAGGAGACGGCCGACCACTCGCCTGCCCTACTCGCTGGCGGTGGGCCTGGTCGACGGCATGGTGACGCCGCTGCAGTTCAAGCAGGAGCGGATCGACGACCCGGCCCTGATCCCGATCATGGACAAGATCAAGGTGGTGCCGAACGAGGAGTTCGAAGCGCTCTTCCCGAAGTACCAGCCCAGCCGCGTGACGATCACGCTCAACGACGGCACGAGCCACCAGCAGCGCGTCGACGTGCCCAAGGGCGATCCGCGCGACCCGATGACCGAGGAGGAGATCGCCGTGAAGTTCAACGCCCTCGGCAAGGACGTCGTCGGGGAAGCCCGGTGCCAGAAGCTTCGGCAGATGATCATGGGCATGGAGGAGCAGGCCACGCTCGGCCCACTGCTCGATCTCATGGTGCAGGGGAAGGGCTGAGAGACGGGGAGTCCATTTGTCGCAGCGTGTGGGCAGGATGCAGTAGACACCGCACGGCTGCGGATGCCGCCGAGGCGGGACGCGGGACGAACGGACGGTGCACGAGTTCCCTGCCCAACCGGGTGTGCGGCGGCACAGCGTCCTCCTGAGCAACACTCTATACTCGTCCATGGTACGTCCTGACGGATCGTGCTCCGCTTGCGGGGTCGATCCATGCTGCATCAGACTTGCGGGTGAGAGTCCCGTCGCGGTAGCCGCCGGAGGGCCGTGTAGCAGACTCCTGCGCGACGGGCGAGATCCCGGCGTGTGAGTGGAGTGTCAAAGGCCCGGCGCGTGATGTACGTCGCGTGTACGGGGAGCGAATCTGCGGGCCGAGCGTGAAGCGAACCTTGCAGCCCCGTGAGATAGGAACCCGAAAGGGAGAGCCGGCCGAGCCGCTCATGCCACGGCGAAGGCAACAGACTGCATCTGGATCCGGAACGATGCAGGACGCTCTCGGGGTAGGGAGGCCGGCACGCAGAGACAGCCTGATGCGGAACAGGAGAGGCCCTACCCGGTGGCCGACGTCCGGCCGAAGCGGTCGCTATAAGCCGACGGCGAAGTGCGACCAGATCGGGAGGGAGTCCGAGGGGTCCATAGTACTGCTGACGCCGGGCGAGAAACCCGGTCGAGGGAAGGGACCCTGCTTTGGTCACGCCGAACGTGTGGAGGTAAGCGTGAGGGCATGGTCGTGAAGCGACCCAATCACCCCATCGACAAAGTGCGAGAACTCCAGCGTCGGCTCTTCACAGCGGCCAAGGGCAATCGGGAGCGACGGTTCCACGCGTTGTACGACCGGATCTGGCGGAGTGACGTTCTGCTGGAAGCGTGGGGTCGTGTGGCGCAGCAACAAAGGGGCTGCCGGGATCGACGGGCAGACGCTCGCCGAGATCGAGCAGCAGGGCGTCGAGCCGTTCCTCCGGGAACTGCAAGACGCTCTCCGTGAAGGGACGTATCGACCGCGACCGGTTGGGCGGACGTACATCCCGAAGAGCGACGGGCGGCAACGGCCGCTCGGCATCCCGGCGGTTCGGGACCGGGTCGTGCAGATGGCGGCCAAGCTGGTGATCGAGCCGATCTTCGAGGCGGACTTCCGCGACTGTAGTTACGGATTCCGTCCGAAGCGAAACGCGACGCAGGCGCTGGAGCAGATCCGGCTGACCGGCGGTCGTGGGCACTATCACGTTGTCGACGCTGACATCAAGGGCTTCTTCGACGCGATCGATCACGATCGTCTGATGGAGAAGGTCGCGCGGTGCATCTCGGACCGGCGTGTGCTGAAGCTGATCCGGAAGTGGCTCGAGGCGGGCGTCATGGAGGACGGCGTGGTGCGTTCGTCGGTTGCGGGTACTCCGCAAGGCGGCGTGATCTCACCGCTGCTGGCCAACGTGTACCTCGATGAACTCGATCAGGTCTGGGAAACGACGTGCCCTCATCTCGGCAAGCTGGTTCGGTACGCCGACGACTTCGTCGTTCTGTGCCGGACACGCGATCAGGCCGAGGAGGCTCGTCGTCAGATCGGCGGGATCATGGAGCTGCTGCGTCTGGAGCTGCATCCGGAGAAGACGCGTCTGGTCGTGCTGGGTCTTGGCAAAGAAGGCTTCGAGTTCCTCGGCTGCCATCTGCGGATCGTGCGCTCACACTTCACGGGGAAGTGCTACCTGTTCCGGTGGCCTTCCCTTCGTGCGATGAACCGCGCTCCGTGCAAAGATCCGGCGTCTGACCTCGCGTCGGCGTTGGGCGAAGATGAAGGACATCCGAGAGGTGATCCGTCTTCTGAACCCGGTGCTGCGAGGCTGGTGCATGTACTTCCGAACGGGGAACGCGTCTGACAAGTTCAACGCGATCGACGGCTTCGTCTGGCGTCGCCTGCTCAAGCTGCTCGCCCGCCGGGGCGGGCAACGCAGGTGGCGTCCAGGGAGTCGTCCGTTCCGAGGGAGTGACTGGCCCCACCGCCGCTTCGTCGAGGATCACGGTCTGTTCAGGTTGCTGGGTACGATCCGCTATCCCGGAGGTCCGTATGCTGCGTCGAGAAGACCATCGGTAAGCCGTGTGCGGGAAATCCGCACGCACGGTTTGAAAGGGGGCCTCAGGTGGTGCGGCCTCGACTCGTTCGTTCCCTCACCACCTGAGTCTACCAGTGCCCCTTCTCGTCACCGGATCAATCGGAATCGACACCGTTCATACGCCCGACGGCTCCGCCGAAGAGGTGATGGGCGGCTCGTGCGCGTACTTCGCGGCCGCGGCCTCATTCCACGCCCCCGTGCGGATGGTGGGGGCGGTGGGCGGAGACTGGCCCGCGCACCATCGCGAACTGCTCCAGAAGTTCGACAACATCTGCCTGATGGGATTGGAAGAGCGGCCCGAGTCCCGGACCTTCCGCTGGGGCGGCCGGTACTTCGACCAGATGAACCGGCGGGAGACGCTCTTCACCGAGCTCGGAGTCCTGGAGGAGCCGCCGCCGTCGATTCCTGCCGCCTACCGGGACAGCGAGTTCATCTTCCTGGCCAACACGCATCCGGATGTGCAGACGGAGCTCCTCGCCCATTTTCCGCGTCGCAAGATTGCGGTGGCGGACACGATGGACCTCTGGATCAACGTGGCCCACCATGAGCTGCTCGAGATGCTCCGTCAGGTCGACGGGCTGGTGATCAACGATTCCGAAGCGACGCAGCTCACCGAGATCGGGAACGCAATCTCCGCCGCTCGCGCCATCCTCGACCTTGGGCCGACGTTCGTCGTGGTGAAGAAGGGAGAGCATGGCGCGGTCCTCGTGCACCGCGACGGTGTCGCCACGATGCCCGCTTTCCCGGCCGATCACCACCACGTGGTCGACCCCACGGGCGCGGGTGACGCGTTCGCCGGAGGTCTGATGGGGCATCTCGCCTCGGTCGGTCTGGTCGACTTCAACTCGATCCAGACGGTGCTGGCGTGGGCGACGGTCACGGCGAGCTTCACCATCGAGTCCTTCGGGCTCGATCGCCTGGCGAGGCTGACGCGACCGG
The DNA here is from genome assembly GCA_963697235.1 of uncultured Planctomycetota bacterium. Taxonomy (GTDB): domain Bacteria; phylum Planctomycetota; class Phycisphaerae; order Phycisphaerales; family SM1A02; genus CAVONJ01. The sequence goes on along the minus strand of CAVONJ010000004.1, from coordinate 682,275 downwards.
AGATCGATCAGCGAATGCAGCAGTTCCAGACGGCCGCGCGGGTCGGGTAGGCAGCGTGCCGTTCAAGACCACGCACCCTCGAAAGTCGCCGCTGGGACTCGTCCTCGCCGACCGCCGTGGTCCTGTCAGCTGGTGCGCTCTGGTCAATCGAGCCTTCAAGAGAGTCCCGAAGTTCGAGCGCTACCAGCAGGTGAAGCGGAGCCGCGGCGCTCTTGCGCGGGACGGCACGATCAGCCGCGTGGAGTGGTCGGCGGACGGACACACGCTCTTCTTCTCTCGAGGCGGCGAACGGTACGCGTTCGACCTGGACCAGAGGACCGTGCAGCCGGCCAAAGCGGATGAATCAGAGCACGGTGAGGATCGGAACAGGCGGCGGGGACGCCCGGGCCGCGGCCAGCAGCGCGACCGCGAGCGGTCGCCCGATGGTCGGTGGGTGGCCGTCTGCCGGGACGACAACGTCGTGCTGGAGTCGACCGACGAGGGCGAGGAGCCGCGGGCCATCACCGTCGAGGGCGATCGCAAGCACCGATACGGTCGTGCGAGCTGGGTGTATGGCGAAGAGCTCGAGCAGGATTCGGCGATGTGGTGGTCGCCGGACTCCTCCACGCTCGCCTTCTACGGTTTCGACGAGCGCAACGTCCCCGACTATCCACTGCTGGGCGGACTGACTGAGCGGCGCCCGCACCTGCTGACCGAGGGCTACCCCAAGCCGGGCGATCCGAATCCGGTGGCGAGCCTCTTTCTCTACCACGTCTCGAGCGGGCAGATGGTCCAGGTCGATACCGGTCCGTCCGACGATGCGGGCGTTGGTCACTACGTCTACGACGTTCGCTTCAGTCCGGACGGCCGCTGGCTTCTCTTCAATCGGACCAATCGCTGGCAGAACGAGCTCGAGCTCGTCGCCGCCGACGCCGAGACTGGTGAGAGCCGAGTGGTGGTGCGCGAAAGCCAGCCCACCTGGCAGAAGAACCGGCCGCTGATGCGGTTTCTGAGCGACGGTCAGCGATTCATCTGGGAGACGGAGCGAATGGGACGGAAGTCAATTACGAGCTGCGCAGCCTCGATGGAACTCGGCTCGATCGCCACTCTGACGACGAACCTTCCCGGCGGCGGCGGTGATCGAGCATCGACGAGACGAGCGGGGTCGTCTATTACACCGCGTTCAGCGAGCCATCCTGCCCGCTCAATGCGCAGCTGCACCGCGTGAAGCTCGACGGCTCGAGCGAACTGCGTCTGACCCGCGAGCCACTCAATCACACCGCGATCGATCATCTCGCCCGATGGCCAGTGGTTCATCGCCACGGCGGAGGCGATCGACGCCATGCCTTCCACATCGCTGTATGACGATGCGCGGCGAGTTGACCCAGACGCGTCTGCGAGAGCAATCGCAAGAGTTTCGATGACTGGAATCTGCCGATGCCCGAGCTCTTCTCGTTCAAGGCCGATGACGGCGTCACCGATCTTTACGGCGTCCTCTACAAGCCGTCGGACTTCGATCCTGCGAACAACGTACCCGCTCGTGATCGACGTGTACGGCGGCCCCGTACGTCGCAGGGCGTGCGCAATTGATTCGTGGCGCCGACCCCTCCTGCGAGCTACGGCTTCCTCATCGCGAAGATCGACAACCGCGGCACGGTCGGTCGCGGCAAGGCCTTCGAGAGCGCGACGTATCTTCGAACCTCGGCGAACGATGGACCTGAAGGATCAGGCCGACGGCGTGCAGTTTCTGGTGCAGCGGCCGTACGTCGATGGCGAGCGCGTGGGCATCTACGGCGCACTCGTACGGCGGCTACATGGCGGCGCTGGCGATCCTCAAGTACCCGGACGTGTTCCACGTCGCGGTGGCCGGCGCGCCGGTCACCGACTGGCAGAACTACGACACGATCTACACCGAGCGCTACATGCGCACGCCGCAGGAGAATGCCGACGGCTACGAGGTCGGCTCATGCCTGACGTACGCCGACAGCTCGAGAGGCCAGCTGCTGATCGCTGCAGGGCATGGTCGACGACAACGTGCATCCCAACAATTCTGGCAACTGGTCGATCTGCTTCAGAAGGCCGACAAGCCCTTCGAGATGATGTTCTACCCCGACCACGACCACGGCGTGGGCGGCAATTACCGCAGAATCCGCCGGCTGGAGTTCCTGCGCGAACACCTGATGCGAGCAGTGATCGGTCTTCCGGCGGATCGCCTCGACCGTGTCTGGCCATCCAGCGTCGGACGCAGGTGACCGCCGATTGCTCGCACAGCAGTTGCCGAGCCTGCTCGTGGTCGATTCCACAGCCGTTGCATGACATCGCCGCCTTGAGTCGCCGTCGGCCGCGGTCGAGACACGCCGCCGCGGCTGCTCGCGCGTTGGAATTCCGACACAGATCGCAGCAGGATGCGAATCGCGCGATCGGCGCAGCTTCTCATTCGTCGCGCGAAGGTCGATCATCAGATTGCTGTAGACCTTCCCCAGCTGCACGAAGAGCACGGTCGTGATGACGTTGAGCGCCAGCTTCGTGGCACGTGCCGGCCTTCAGTGCGGGTGGAGCCGGTGAGAAGTCTCCGGGCCGGTGTCGAGACAGATGAGGTGATCGCAGTGCTCCGGCGGTTCGCACAGGCGGCGAACACGTCAGCAGGCCGCTCATGCAGCCGCTCGCCTTCGCCAGTGCATAATGCCGCCGAGCACGTACGGCGTCGTGCCCCCGGCGGCGATGCCAAGGACGGTGTCGCTCGCGGTGCAAGCAAGGCCTCGATCGCCGCCGCCGCGCCGTCGGGTTCATCCTCCCGTCCCTCCGCTGGACTGCCGCAGTGACGTGTCGCCGCCCGCGATGATGCCGATGACCCGATCGAGGGATCGGCGAAAGTTGGCGGGCACTCCGCAGCATCGAGCACGCCCAGGCGGCCGGACGTGCCGGCGCCGACGTAGATCAACCGGCCGCCGCCTCGAACGCGTGGCACGAGGGCGTCGATGAACTGCAGCCAGGGCATTCTGTGCGTTTTCGGCGGCGTCGCAGACCGTCCTGTGATCATCGATGAAGAGCCGAACGCAGGCGTCGGTATCCAGGAGATCCAGATCCGCCGACCGAGCGTGGCGGCGTTCAGTGGTCAGGTGCCCTCGGTCGGCGGGAAGCGCGGCGGTCATCGTCGTGGCATGATAGAGAGTCGTATCCCAGTGCGCACGCAACAGCGCTCAGCCGATCGGCTGAGCGCTGCCCGGAAGATCCCTCGATGACGAGGGCGAAGACTCACCAGGAGCGGCCGTGCCGCCGCTGCGAGTGGTGCTGGCGCCGTCCTTGTGCGTAGCCGATCTCGTACGCGGCGGCGTACCCCGTGTTGAAGCCCCGGTTGAAGTGCGGAGAGCGGCGACCGTTGGGCGGGGAGACCGTTCCGCAAGAGACACGTCCCGAAACGGCATCGGCGTAGCCGGCTCGGAAGCCGTACTCGCGTCCGCTCGCGTAGCCGCGCTGGAAGGCGATCTCGGCCACCGTGCGGCGCGGGCGCACAGCGTGATCTGAACTGCCGAAGATGTTGAACGAGCCGGCGCCGACATTGAAGCGCCAGTGCACGTCGTGCCCTGCCTGGGCGGGCGCTGCGCCGATGAGCAGGATGGAACTGGCGAAGAGTGCGAAGAGTCCGTTGCGCAGGGCGACATGGCGCCGAGGAGAGAGAGCAGTCGTCATGGTGACCTCCAATCCGTGGGTGTGATTCGTGTTGGCATTCGAGATGGATTGCACGCTCGAGCCGGCCGTGCGAAGGACACCAGAGCTCGCTTGCCATTCCGCGGCGCAGAAACAAGGCCGCCGAGTGAACTCGGCGGCCTTGGATGGAGTCGAGGAACCCGCAGACGCTGCGGTCAGACCATTTCCTTGAGTTTCTTGAGCGGCAGCACCTTCACGACGTTGCGCGGGCTTGGCTTTGAACATCATCTCTTCGCCGGTGAAGGGGTTGACGCCCTTGCGCGCCTTCACCGCCGGCTTGCGCACCACCTTGATCTTCATCAGTCCGGGTACCGTGAAGATGCCCGGTCCGCGGCGTCCAAGGTCCTTCTTGATCAGCGTGCTCATCGCATCGAACACCGCGTTGACATCGGCTCGCGACAGCTCGGTGTGCTCCGCGATCTCGCCGACGATCTGGCCCTTGGTGCGGGGTTTGGTCTCCATTGCCGTGCTCGCCTTCCTTCTGGTGGTCTTCTTTTTGGCCATCGGTTTGAGTCCTTTCTCTGTGATTTCGGCCCGGTGGTGAGCCATTCCTGCGCGGCACTGTACTTCCCATCGGCGCTGCCTACAACCATTTGGGCCTATAAAAACAGTGGTTTTGGGCACTTTTTGCGATGCGGGCTTTGCAGCAATTGCCGATCGGAGGCGTGGACGGAGCGGTTCATGGCGCGGGAGATTTGACGCCCCGGCGCCGGGCGGAGAAGATTCCTCGGCTTGCAGGACAGGTGGCCGAGCGGCTGAAGGCACCGGTTTGCTAAACCGGCGTACTCCGATCAGGGGTACCGCGGGTTCGAATCCCGCCCTGTCCGCTTCATGCTTCAGTGCCAACGGCCTGGGCTGGGGCCGTGCGCCGACGGAGCGGTCAAGGCTCCCGGCCGGGTCTTACGCCTCCGGCACCGCGCTGCAAAAGTCGAATCTTCGCCTTCCCAACGCCTTTCGGCAGGAGAGGCCGTTCTCGGCCCGAGGTGCCATTTTGACCACCTTCTGTCAGAACACGCCCGCCTGACCGTCACATCGAGCTGAGAGAGAGGATGGATTGATCGGACAGCAGGACATGGTCGAGCACTGTTCCCCCGAGGTGAGCGAGGTGGCCGGGGCGATCGCCGGAGATCACGAGGCGCTGAGTGCGCTCTGGCAGCGGCACCGGCGTTGGGTGGCGGCTGTCCTGCTGACCCACAGACCCGCCGGAGTCGATCTTGAGGATCTGCTCCAGGAGACTGCGATGAGGCTGGTATCCAGGATCGACACGCTGCGAGACGAGGAGAACGTGCGGGCGTGGCTTCGAGCGGTGGCCGTGAACGTCGCTCGATCCGCGGCCCGGCGCCAGCGGATCGTGGGACAGCCCCAGCGGGAGCTCTCGCAGCTCGAAGATCTTCGTTTCTCGGTGAGCGAGGATCTCGACGACGAGACGACTCGAGTGCTCACACTGGTGTCGCAACTGCCGGAGGAGTACCGCGAGCCGCTGCTTCTTCGGGCGGCGAGGGGCATGAAGACCAAGCAGATCGCGCAGATCCTGGACCTGGCGCCCGCCACCGTGGACACGCGGATCGCCCGGCACGCCGGATGTTGCGAGATCGTTCCTCTGTCGAAAGCAGCGCCACGAGCTGCGGCCGAGGTGGACCTGACTCGGGAGATTTGTCATGACCGATCAGCAGCTCGAACTCCTGATGTCGCGTTTGGCCGCCGAGGACGGAGGCGAGGAGCTCTGGGAACGATTCAAAGTTCTTGCCGAGTCGAGGCCGGAACTCTGGCGAGAGATGATCGAGATGCAGCGAGAGCAGCGTGCCCTGAGTCGGGCGCTGCATGCGGTCGAGTCGCTGGCCGAGGATGTTCAACTGCCCTGCAGTCGTCCCGCGCATCGAGGGGGCGTAGCACGCTCCGCGTCGCACGGTCTCGACTCAGTTCGATTTCCCGCGCTGCGCTGGCTTGCAGGGGCGGGTTGGGCTGTGGCTGCTGTCCTGGCGTTGATCGTGCTCATCCGTTCCCTGAACCCCGCCGCGCCGTCGATCGTCCGGTGCCGCCAAACGTGGCTGCAGTGACCGATCAGGCGCCGAGCACGCCGGCCGAAGCGCTGCAGGCGTACTTCGACCTGGGGTGCGCTTCAGGCCAGGTGGTTGCGGAGATGCCCACCAAGGTGCTGCTGGATGCACGCCCCTTGCCCACCGGCGACGGATATCAGGTGCTCTACCTCCGCCAGATGCTGGAGCAGATGACGGTGCCGGACCTCTACCACGTCGAAGGTGAGGATGAATGGGGCCAACCCACGCTCGTGCGCTGGGAGCAGCCTGTCGATGGAGCGATGTGACCGGATTGGCCATGTCGAGCTTGTCTTCATGAGTCCTTGTAGGTCTTTGTGAGTCTTTGTGAGCAGTCAGTTCCTTTGAGCAGTCTCTGGTATGAGGGAAACGAAATGATGACCGGATCAAGAACACAGTCGAGGCGCCTTGCGCGACGGCTTCCCGATGGATGCGCGATGGCTGCCCTGGCGCTGCTCGTCACGGCGGCGACGGCGCAGGATGCACGGCACGAGAACATCGTCGTCCGAACCGTCACCTCAGACGACGGCGGCGATCACGGCTCCAAGAGCATGACGATCGTCCTCGACGGCGAGGACGTCTCCGTTCAGGTCGACGGAAAGCCGATCCCAACCGATCGCATCAGATGGGAGAACGGGAAGATCATCATCCTGGATGAGCACGGCAAGGACATCAAGATCCTGCCCCATCTCTCCAGCACCGCCGACGGCACGGTTGGCGCGCGGACGGGGACTTCGACTTTGACCTGGGATTCGGCAAGGGCACCATCCAGATCTGGGCCGGCAGCGGTGACGCTCGGTTTGGTCCGCAAGCCGACGTGCCTCCGCCGCCGGTGATGCTCGGCGTGACCATGGTGGCCCCCAGTGCGGCCCTGCGGAGTCATCTCGAACTCGAAGAGGGCAAGTCGACGATGGTCAGTGGCGTGTTGGAAGGCCTCCCGGCCGATCAGGCAGGGCTGCGCGAGTTTGACGTGATCATCGCGATCAACGGGGTCAGGGAGGCCGATCCCGCGTCGATCCGTGCGTTCCTCCAGGAACAGCAAGCCGGGGATCAGATGGATCTGACGGTCATCCGTCAAGGAAAACGACGGCAGGTCACGGTGACGCTGACGGCCTACGACGCTGACGCCATGAGGGACGCGACCTACAAGGGCTCGGGCGAGGGGGCCATTCTGCAGAACACCGTCCGATTCGCGCCAGGCGACGTGAACCTCCGCGGTTTCATGTTCGGTCCGGATGAAGAGGTCTTCAAGGTGCAACCCGGTCAGCGCTGGTTCGACGAGGCCCAGAAGCGATTGCATGGCGCGATGCCGCAAGAGAAGTCGCTGGACCAGGAGGACCAAGAGTGGACGCTCGAGCCAGGCGAGCAGCGGCTCGATCGCCGCATGGCAGAGATCGAACGGATGCTCGATGAGGTGCTCGAGAAGATTCAGGGGATGAAGAAGGACGAGGAGCGCTGAGCTGGTCTGGAGTCGTCATATGGATGGTTGCGCACCGCGGCCGGGCTGGAGGCCGTCGGTGCATTTCATGCACCCTAGCCCGGGTTTCTCACCACCATCTGCTGCGGCTGTGTAGAACGTCCGCTGGCGGCGTCGCCTTCGGCACATCGAGGCTCCGAAGGCGCGTGACAAGCCGTCTCCGCCTCGATGGCCTCATCGCCTTGCGAGCGAACGCTCTACCCATCCTCGCGACGATGTTGGTGAGAAATGCGGGCTAGCCGCTACCCGCCGCCGCTGACGCCGCCGACATCGGGCTCGCTGTACAAATCGAGAAAGAAGTCCAGCATCTTGCGCCCGTTGATCTCGCGGGTTCGGGCAAGCTTGAACCCCGACTTCTCGAAGAGGCCGATGGCCGGTCCGCGATCCATTTGCACGTCCAAGGCCACCTTCAGGTAGCCCCGCTGGCGACAGAAGGCGGTGGCGTGCTCCATCAGCCGTGTGCCGACGCCCTTCCGACGGTGCGCTTCCCGCACGCGAAGCCGCCGGATCTCCGCCGTGTGCTCCGAGATCTTCTGCACGCCAACCATGCCAACGACCTCGCCCAGGATGGTGGCCACCCAGAAGCCACTCTCTCCCTCATCCGAGAAATAGCCTTCCTGGAGATTCTCGATGTCGGCGCCCGTGTCGCTCAGGTGCACCCGACCAGCCAGAACACCCTCGTAGTACAGCTCGCGGATGACCGGGTGATCGTGGGTGGTCGCCAGCCGGATCTCCAGGTCGAGCGGGACGCGTTCTGTGATCGGGTCACCCATAATTGTGCGGTCTGCTAGGGTCTCTCGATCTCGAGAATTTGGAGCCGATCGCGGGCTGGATCGAGAACCGCGGCAGTATAGCGGCAGGCACGATGCAGCGCTCCGGGGTTGATGATCCGGACCCCTCCGACTCGCTCGTCGCGCACCTCGTGAGTGTGCCCGTGCAACAGGTAGTCGGGGCGGCGCTGCATTGCTGCCGTCATCGCTTGCCCCAGGTGCCCGTGTGAGAAGATGATCAAGCGATCATCGACCGTGATCTCGCCCATCGGGTGATCGACGGTGACGCCGACCGACTCGGCGTAGCGGCGCAGGGCTGCTTCATTCGTGTCGCAGTTTCCAAACACGATCCGAGCCGGGCGTCCCACGAGCTCGTCGATCACTGCATCGCTGCCGATGTCGCCGAGATGAATCAGCAGCGTGGCCCCCGCCTCCTGCAGGGCGTGGACTGCCCGGCCAGTGATCGCAGCCCGCCCGTGGGAGTCGGAAAGAATGCCCAAGCGCACCGGTCCACCTTCTGGTCCGCTCATCGCGGATGACCGGGTCCAGCGTCCGCCCGACGGCGCCTGAGGCGAGCGCCGCGGAGCTCGAGCGATCGGCGCCTCCGACGGCCGCTCTCCATCATGGGCTGTCCTTCACGGCCGGCGCCGGATCGCCCGAAGTCTCGGAGGCTTGCAGTCGGCTGCCGGGACGCACGGGTTCGGGCGAGCTGGCCAGCTCGAGGATGAAGGCGTGATAGGACTCTGCGAGCGATTCCAGATCGCTGCCGAAGTAAGCCATGAGAACAGTCGGTCCATTGTGGAGCTGAGACCGCACCCCACGCCGCCAGTCGGAGCGCACGGCCGATGACTCGCGGATTCGCGAGATCACGCGCCCTGCGGCGGCGTCGGCCAGGAGTTGCTGGAGCGCCGCCCGGTGCTGCCCCTCCTCGCCCTCGGCCAGGAATCGTGCCAGGGCCCAGACCTGCGCGTAGTAGACCAGCAGCTGACTCTTACCAGACTGCAGGAACGATTGCGGAGTCCGGTTGAGCAGCTGGCGCAGCGGAATCAGCTCGTTCTTGCGGACGGCCTCGCGCAGCGCGCTGTGTCGCTCACTGTTGTTCCATGCATGCAGCTGCGCTTGGTTGTTCGGATCGAGCGTGACCGCTTCCATGTACGTGGCGATTCCCTCCTCCAGCCAGACGGGAAGTGGGTTCTTGAAGGTGAGCTGCGTGTACTGATGCCATCCCTCATGGGCGGCGATGGCCATTGTGTCACGGGGCCCGATGTAATAGAGCACCGAGACTCCGCGTGTCGTGAATCCGCCGCGACCGAGGTTGATGAAGACATCCGCCTGATCGGGGAGTACCTCCCGGGTCTTGGTCTTCCACTGCCGTCCATCCCGAAAGATATAGGTCTCGCACGTCCGATCGGGCTCGGGCAGGTCGCCGAGCACCGACGTGTACAGGTCGAGGCAGCCCTCGTAGAAGGTCGGAAGCCGCTCGAGAAGTTCACGCGACTCAAGGGTGGTGTAGATCCTGAAGTTCTGCGTCGAAAAGACGAGCCCGTCGACACCCTGGAAGCTCCACGGCGTCCCCTCGGCCAACGCCGCCAGCTCCACACGCGCTCGGGCGGGCGGCTCCTCGTCTGAGGCAGTGATCGCGACCTCGGACACCTCACTCGCGGGGGATGCTGGTGGCAGACTACACCCCGACACCAGCCAGCCGGCGGTGATCAGAGCAATCGGTCCAAGGCTGCCGTGCAACGCTCCCACGCGCGATTCTCCTCACGGTCATCGACGATCCGGCCTGATCCGGCCTGATCAGGTGCAGCGCGAGTAACGCTGCCGTCCACCGACGCCAGCGATTCTAGCCCGAAGCGCCTTCGTTCGAGCCTCAGTTCCCGGCCAGCGCTCGGCGGGCCGCCTCTAGGTCGGCCTCCGCGTCCTGCAGCTTCGCCTTCGTCTCCTCCACGACCGCCGGCGGCGCCTTGGCCAGATAATTGGGATTGGCGAGCTTGCTTCGGAAGGCTTCGACCGCCCGCTCCTTCTCCGCCACCACCTTCTGCAGCCGAGCCCGCTGGGCGTCGAGGTCGACGGCATCGGAGAGGTTCGCCAGCAGCAGTTCCCGACCCTCGACGGCAATCGACACGGCGTCCGAAGGTCGCGGCTCGGGCATGCCATCGATGCGATCGAGTCCGGCCAGTGCGGCAATGACGTCGCGAGAGGCCTCGACGAGAGGCTCGAGATCCGGCGGCACGTGGAGCGCGATCTTCCGGCGCGGAGGCACGTTCAGATCGCCTCGAACCGCACGTATCGCCTCGACCAACGCTTGGACGCGGGCGAACTCTTCCAATGCCGGACCGTCGTGCACGCGGCACTCGATGTCCGGCCACGGGGCAGCGGCGAGCAACTCAGCGGACGGCAGGCTGATGCCGTCGAGACCGGCGGCGCCGGAGGCCTGCACCGACGGCCACAGGTATTCGGTCACGAACGGGCAGATCGGATGGAGCAGTCGCGTGATCGCGTTCAGCACCGTGCGAAGCACCTGCTGCTGCACCGCTCGCGTGCGTACGGTGGGCTTGATCGCCTCCAGATACCAATCGCAGAAGTCGCGCCAGACGAACTGGTAGATCGCATCCGCGTAGACGCTGAACTGATAGTCGGCCAGAGCATCCTCGATGACGTGCAGCGACTGGTGCAGTCGGCTGACGATCCAGCGATCGACGAGATCCAGCTCGGACGACCACCGATCGCGTGGCGGACCCTCGACCGCGTCGAGGCTCAAGTTCTGCAAGGCGAAGCGCGTCGCGTTCCACACTTTGTTGGCGAAGTTGCGACCCTCGTCGAACTTGCTGGATGTGTTCCGGGCCAACGGCCGCTCGCCGCTCGGCGGGGTCGTGCCGGATGCCGCGCCGTACCCGCTGACCATTTCCTTGTGGCAGCGGGAGCAGCTCTGGACCGGGGCCGCGACCCGGTAGCCCGCGGGGCTCGTCGCCTCGGCGGGGTGGAATCGGTGTTCGCAGTGCGGGCACACCATGTCCACTGGCATGCGGCTGTCCTGCGTGCTCGTGGCCATCTGCACGAGCGTGAATCGAGCCGCGTCCGCGCCATGGCTGTGAATGATGTCGCGGGGATCGACGCCGTTCCCCAGCGACTTGCTCATGCGCTGGCCGTGACCGTCCTGGATCATCGGGTTGATGTAGACGTGGTGGAAGGGGACCTGTCCGTCTCGGAAGTGCCGGTTGAACATCACCATGCGGGAGACCCACAACGTGATGATGTCCCGGCCGGTGCAGAGCACGCTGGAGGGATTGAAGGTCTCCAGCAGGCCCAAGGTCTCGGGGAAGTCCCGGGGCTGCGGCCAGCCCATCGTGCTCAACGGCCAGAGGGCGGAGCTGAACCACGTGTCGAGCACATCCTGGTCCTGCCTGAATCCGGCTTCCTCGAGCGCACCGGCCAGGGGGCGGTCGCCGCCGTCGCGCAGGCACACGAAGCGAACTCCGTCGACCAGCGTCTGCGCCCACGCTTCGCCCTCCGCGGCGCGGAATTCGGAGCTCAGGTCGCTTGGATCCAAGTCGGGCCTGTCGCACGACCACACCGGAATCCGGTGGCCCCACCACAGCTGACGGCTGATGCACCAGTCGCGAAGGTTCTCGTGCCACGCCTGGAATGATCGCGCGTACCGAGCTGGGTAGAAACGCAGCTCCCCGTCACCACTCCGCGCTGCCGCCGCCGTCCCTGTCGGCGTGCGCTGCGGCGCCGTCCCCTCGTACTGCTCGCCATCGAGGGCCCGCAGGGCTTCATTCTTCATCGAGTCATCGGTCACTCGCACATACCACTGGTCGCTCAGGTATGGCTCGATCGGCACGTGGGAGCGGTAGGAGTGTCCGACGCTGTGCCGGTATTCCCGCACCTCTTCGAGCAGACCGTGGGCCTTGAACCAGTCAACGATCGCGGTGCGAGCCGCCTCGCGGCTGAGCCCGAGGAACGAACGGGCTTCTTCGGACACATCCTCCCAGCCATCGCGATCGGAGATGGACGCGTCCGGCCCCATCACGTTGATCGCCGCCAGGCCGTGCCGCTGGCCGATCTCCCAGTCGTTGGGATCGTGAGCGGGCGTGACCTTGAGGAAGCCTGTCGCGAACTCCGACTTGGCGTCGGCGGGGTCGCCCCCGAGATCGCTGGGCAACACGACATAGTCGTCCTCGATGATCGGCACCACGCGACCGACGATGGGAAGTCGCACGCGTGCGCCGCTGAGCGCGCTCGCCCGAGGGTCGCGGGGGTTCATTGCCACCGCAGTATCCCCAAGCATGGTCTCGGGACGGGTGGTGGCCACCGTCAGGTCATCGACGGTCCGCCCATCGATCGTCACCGGTGCGACCAGCGGATAGCGCAAGTACCACATGCGGCCCTGCACTTCCTTCATCTCGACCTCATCGTCCGCCAGTGCGGTCAGGGTGACTGGATCCCAGTTGACAAGCCGCTTTCCCCGGTAGATGAGCCCTTCCCTGAAGAGGCGGAAGAAGGCCTCGCGCACCGCCTTGGCGCAGATCGGATCCATCGTGAACCGCTGACGCTCCCAGTCGCACGAGCATCCCAATCCCTTGAGCTGGCCGGTGATCGTCGCCTCGTACTCGTCCTTCCACGCCTGGACCTTCGCCACGAACTCGTCTCGGTCGTACTCGGTTCGCCGCTTGCCTTCCTGCTGGAGCAGGCGCTTCTCCACGACGGTCTGCGTGGCGATGCCGGCGTGGTCGGTACCCGGCATCCAGAGCGTGTTGAATCCGCGCATGCGGTGGTACCGCACGAGCACGTCCTGCAGCGTGTTGTTGAACGCGTGTCCCAGGTGCAGGGCGGCGGTCACGTTCGGAGGGGGAATGAGGATGCAATAGGCGGATCGCTTCGAACGGACGGTCTCATCGGGCTCTGCGTGGAAGGCGCCACTGGCATCCCAGCGTTGGCGCACAGCGTCCTCCGCTTCCGCGGGCGAGTACGATTTGGGGAGCGTTGGAGTGGCGGTCGTCATGATTCGAGCCATCATAATCGCCTGGTCCCGTTCCCGAGTCTTCCCATCGGGGCGTTCGTGTCGGGCGGTCGTGGCGGTCGTCATGATTCCGGCGCTGGTGGCCTGCGAGCGTACCGCCGAGGAGGGCACGGAGTCGCCATCCGCCGAGCGAGCCATCGTCGCGACGGGACCCGAGGAAGTCGCGATCCTGGCGGCCATCGAGGCGGCGGAGAAGTACGAGATCGCCGGGGACCTCACGAGTGCGGAAGCCATCGCAGCCAGGCTCCGCGAGCGAGCCCCTTCCGACTGGCGTGCGGCGGAGCTCTACGGTCGTCTCCTTGTCATGCAGGGGCTCGCGGCGGCAGACGCTGGCGATACCGCGGCGCCGGAGCTGTTCCACCGGGCCTACGAGCAGTACCGGACCGCCGTGGAGTTGGAGCCGCGCCCAACTGCACCAGAGCGCGGGATCCGTCGCGGTGATGGCCGGGCAGAACCAGGCCGCGCTACAGCAGTACCTCGCCGCTGCAGCGGTCGATCCTCTCAACCCGCAGCATCCGCTGTTCGCAGCTCAGATTCTCTTGAAGGAACGCCGGTTTCGTGAGGCAGATGAACTTCTCGTGCGGTCGCTGCAACTCGATCCCGATCTGGCGGCGGCCCGGGCCTCGAGGGCCATCGTCGCGATGGAGGAGGGGCGACTCGAGGAGGCCCGTTCGCTCGTCGCGGCGGCACGTGCCCTCGACCCGGCTGATCTGGACCTGCGCCTCGTCGAGGCGCGGATCCAAAGGCGCGGCGGCGATCCAGAGGCGGCGCTGCGGCTCCTCATGCCGCTGAGCGAACCGGAGCGGGCGACGACTCCGGTGGCGACGGAGATTGCGCTCAGCTTTGCCGCCCTTGGTGATCACGTCGGTGAAGCGGAGGCGTGGATGCACCGGTGCCGGCTGGCCGCCGACGATCCCGAGATCTGGCGGGCGCAGGTCCAAGTGGGGCGAGCTCTGCTCCGGGCCCACGAGCGGGAGCGGGCGAACCTCTGGCTGCAGGAGGCCAGGATGACGGCGCCGAACGCTCCCGAGGTCGCAGCCTTGGAGGCGGAGATGGCCGCATCAGGCGACTGAAAGGTCGCGTCCGAGCGGGGCCGATGATGCTGATGATGATCGTGGTGATGATGACGGAACTCGGCCGGGCTCCGCTCAGGGACGAGCAGAACGCCATTCCGGTCTGCGACCGTCACGCCAGCCAGCGCCCGCCATCCAATCGAATCACCTCCCCGGTCACATAGCGGGCCTCCAGGATGAGCCAGCGCACCACCTCGGCTGCCTCTTCCGGCGTGCCGGGGCGCTGCAGTGGAATCCGTGCCTCGTATGCCGCGATGACCTTCGGGTCCTCGTTCTGCGGCCAGGCGACGACACCGGGAGCCACCGCATTGATGCGCACCGAGGGAGCCAGGTCGCGCACCAGGCTCTGCACCATCTGGGTCAGGGCCGCCTTGGACATGGCGTACGCGGCGTAAGCCGGCAGGGGCCGACCGAGGACGTGGATGTCGCCCAGGCAGACCACGGCGCCGCCGCCGGGAAGCACCGAGGCGCCCAGGCGATCGGCCAGCGCCTGGGTGATGAGCAGGGGCGATAGCGCGTTGACGCGATACTGCTCCAGCGCGTCGACGGCGGTGATCGATCCCAGCGGTGATCGCCGGTACGAGGAGGCGTTGTGCACGAGCGCGTCCAATCGAGTTCGATCGCGGAGCACTTCGACCACTCGACTCACGCACAGTGGGTCGTCAAGGTTCAGCTGCACGGCGTTGACCGGGGCCGCCGACGACTGCTGCACCAGGTCGATCGTCTCTTCGATCGCCTGCGTTCCCCGGTGGTAGGTCAGGATCAGCTCGAACCCGCAGCGTCCGAGCTCCACGGCGATGGCCCGCCCGACTCGACGGGAAGCGCCCGTGACCAGGGCCAGGGGCGACTCATCGCTCACGGGGTCTCGTCCTCGTGCTCGAACGGCTGGAGGCGGCGACCCGCCTCTTGCCAGGGATCGATCATGCGGCCGGTGGGTGCCTTACCGGACGGTTGCTCGAGTCGTCGACGTCGCCGCCGAAGGACCAGCAGAACCGAGACGACCAGGACGACCAGCAGGATCAGGCACGTTGCCAAAAGGGCCAGCGTCGCGTGACGGAGATCGCCTCCCAGCGTCAGCTGAGATGAGACGTTAAGAGCTGGAAATAAACGATCCTGGAGGAGCACTGGAGAGTATAGGGAGGGGTCTTGTGGTCTTCGGATTTGGCTCCGCCCCCATCGGTGGCGTATGGTTGAAGGAATCGCGCCCGGTGGCACCTTGCTCGAGCTCTTCGGGAAGAGAATTTTGCGGGGCATTTCTGGACGCGGAGCTCAACCCGGTCGAACCCATGGAGCGGTCAGTGAAGGCAGGCGATTCGGAAGTGATCTCAGCCGCACGGCGCCTTCCGTCTGCCGTCCTTTCCTGCTCCGGTCATCTCTCTTGCCCAGAAGGGACAACTGCGTCATGACTCCAACCGCCCGGCTGCGACACTTCATTGGCCTGGGGGCCATCTGCACGCTCACCCTGTCGCATGCCGCGTTCGGCCAGTTGATGGTCGAGGAAGCGGTCGCCCCGCGGACCAAATGGTCTACGCAGGTCTGGGATTGTGCTCACCGCGGCGACATGAAGTCGTTGACTCGATTGCTCAACGAACCGCCGGTGGCCCCGGAGGAGCAGAGCGAGTCCGTCACGCGTTTTCGAGCCGCGCTCGAACTCCATCAGGCCAACCAAGACCGGGCTCGCGATAGCCTTGCGCAGTCGCGGGACGAAGCGGTGGCGGAGATGCGCGACCGGCTCGCCGGTGGCGATCACATCAAGGCCCTCCGGGCTGCGATCCAGGTGCAGGACCTGAGCGAGAACTTCGATTCGGTCCTGGACAATCAGGACGTGCAGCAGATCATCGCCTGGGCCAAGGGGCAGATCCCCCTTGCCGAGTCGAAGAACGACTGGCTGCAGGCCCAAGAACTCCTCTTTCTTCTCCGGACGCTCTACGAAGATACCCACGACACTGGGGCGTACGCGGACTACGACAAGCAGCTGGACGGAATCAACCGGCGGGTGGCCCTGCTTGCCCAGTACGCGCCCAGCAGCTTCACCAGCTGCGGGTCAAGGCGGCCGAGCGCAATGGCGACGAGCCGGTGGGCGAGTTCAACGACGCGACGGTGACCAGCTGGCAGGAACGCGTAGCAGGCATCGACCACCGGATGCTCAAGGCGGCACTGCGAATCGCCGCCACCGAGCACATCGAGACTGAAGGTGGCGGCGGATGGCGCTCGCTGGCCCAGGGAGGTCTGGAGTCGCTGGAGAGCTTCGCGACGACGCCCGGTCTGGAGTCCACATTCCCCGAGCTGGCCGACGTGGCGCCATCGGGACGCGTGGGTCGCGGAGCTGGAGAAGGAGCTCGCGCAGCTCGATGAGGTTCAGGACAAGGACCTCGACCACTGGTCGGTCGGCCGGTTGATCGATCGGCTCATCGTCGACAACGAGCGGACGGTGCGCCTGCCCAAGGAGATCATCTACCGCGAGTTCGGCGACGGTGCCGTCAACATGTTCGATGTGCGGTTCGACGATCCCTATTCGGAGATCATCTGGCCCGACAAGCTCCGTCGCTTCCAGCAGGCCACCGAAGGCAACTTCATCGGCGTGGGCATTCTGATCCGCCACAACGAGAAGCGCGACATCATGGTCGTCAATCCGCTCGAGGGAACGCCCGCTTACTTCGCGGGTGTGAAGCCCAACGACCTCATTCTCGAGGTGGACGGCGAGTCGACGGTCGGCTGGACGCTCAACGATGCGGTCGATCGCATCACCGGTCCCCAGGACGAGGTGGTCATGCTCGGCATCCAGCGCGAAGGCGTCGAAGGGCTCATCGAGATCCCCATCAAGCGAGACGTCATCAAGCTCCGCACCGTCAAGGGTTGGTGGAAGCGTGGGTTGCAGGAGGACGGCGATCCCGAATGGGACTGGATGATCGATCCCGTGAGCCGCATCGCGTACATTCGCCTCACGCAGTTCACCGAGGACTCGTACCTCGATCTTCGGGAGGCGTGGGCCGAGATCAACGAGGGCGGGCGCCCCCACGGGTTGATCCTCGATCTCCGGTACGATCCAGGTGGGCTGCTCACGTCCGCGGTGCAGATCGCCAACTTGTTCGTGCAGCAGGGCGTCATCGTCTCGGGCGAGGACAAGTACGGGAACAAGGCCTTCCCTGATCAGCGGGCCGACCCGCGACGGGCGGAGTTCTTCGGCGTGCCCACCGTGGTGCTCATCAACAAGGGCTCGGCCAGCGCGAGCGAGATCGTGGCCGGCTGCCTGCAGGCGCACGGCTCGGCGGTCATCGTCGGCGAGCGAAGCTACGGCAAGGGAAGCGTCCAGACGGTGCACCACATTGCCAACGATGCGCGGCTCAAGCTGACCACCCATTACTACCGGCTGCCGCCGGCGGAGGGAGAGGAGAAGGGCCGATTGGTCCACAAGCGGCCCGGAGCCGTCACGTGGGGCGTCGATCCGGACATCGAGGTCAAGATGACGGCCGTCGGACGTGGTCGAGTCGATCGAGTTCAGGCAGGCGGCGGACATCATTCCCTCCGACGCAGAGGGTCGACTCGACCCGGACTCACCGGAGCGACCGGACGTGACCGAACTGCTCACCAAGGGGCTGGATCCGCAGCTGCAGACGGCGCTGCTCATCCTGCAGGCCAGGGCCCTGGGATTCGATGACGACAAGACCCGCCACGCCCAGCGATGACGTGAACATCGATCGGCGCTGACGCGAAGAGCGCGGTGTCCCCGTGTTCGGCGTGGCTGTCGTCGGCGGAGTGGCCTCGGAACGTCAAGCGTCGGGCGAGAGCGGAAGCGCTACGGAGACCGCCTCCACCTGGGTCGCGGGGAGGTCGCTGCGAACGCCCAGCGCAACCGGCTCTTCGAGCGGCTCGATGATCGTGCCCAGATGTCTCTGAAAGCTCGCCTTCTCGGATGGCATGCAGCCGGTGGCCGTCAGCACTCCCAGTCCCAGAAGCAGAATCCCCGCCCGTTGCATGTTCGCTCAGTCCCCCCGGATGCGCTCGCGAGCCCTCGCGCCTCGCTTCAGAGCATGCGATACGGAGTCCGGCAGGGAAGGAGGAGCATGGCGCGGACGGGATTTGCCAGGTTATGGGTTGTCACAGATCATTCTGTTTCGCGGGTCGACCGTGGGACGTGTTTCGCGTCGAGGCCACCTCAGGGACAGGAGTTCGCCCGTGTTGACCACGTTGACCACACCGGGTGCGGCGCTCGTGATGGCGCTGCTCGTGGGGACCGGGGCCGCCAACGCCCAGACGTCCCAGACTCCGGTTGCAAGCCGTCCTGACGACAGCCGCGGCGAACGCGGGAATCGGTTCGGGCTCTCCGCGCCGCTCCCCCGGACCCCGGGCGGGATACGGCTGGCGACCTACAACCTGCTCAACTTCTTCGACCAGGTGGATGATCCGGCGCTGGAGGGCGAATTCGACGATCTGAAGATGGCCACGAGCCCCGAGCGCTGCCAGAAGCTCGCGGAGGCGATTCTCGCCATCGATGCCGACATCGTTGCGCTGCAGGAGGTCGAGTCGCTCGAAGCCCTGCGCTGGTTCCGCGACACGTACTTGGCCGAAGCGGGGTATCGCTACCTGGCCTCCGAAGATGTGGGCTACTACCGGGGCATCGAATGCAGCGTCATGAGCCGCTTTCCCATCCTCGAGACACGGATCTGGCCGGAGCTGTCCCTCGACGACGTCGATCGCTCCGGTCCCGGCTTCTCCAGCGTGCCGCGAGATCATCGCAAGGGATTGAAGTTCCAGCGCAGCCCGTTGATGGTGACCGTCAAGGTCGATGACGACTATGAGCTCACTGTCTTCTCGATTCACCATAAATCAGGCCGGGACTACAACTTCCAGCGGGAAGCCGAAGCGCTGCGTCTCGTCGAGCTCGTCAACGCCATCGAGGCCCAGGATCCCGATCGCAACATCGTGCTCATGGGGGACTTCAACGCCGCGCCGTGGTACAAGTCCTTTCGCATCTATCTGCAGCACGGCTTCGTCGATACGCTCGCTCACCGGGTCATACCGCCGCGGAACGAGTCGCAGAACGAAGCGCGGCTGTACAAGACCCACGAGTCGGACCGCGTGCTCGACTACGTGCTGCTCAACAGCGCCGCGTTTCGGGAGCTGGTGATCGGCAGCCCGCACGTCTTTGGAACGCTGACCCCTCCGGAGTCGTACGACTATCGCACGGATCCGCCTCCGACGGGATATGCCTCCGATCATTATCCGGTGATCATCGACCTGATTCCCGAGGATCGACCGTGACCGCGTGCGCACAGTCGATGGCGAACAGAACCCGATGAGTGCGCCTGGGCCTCCGCTTCCCTCCCGCCGCACCTTCCTGTTCGCCACGGGTGCGCTCGCCGCAGGACGCACGGCGGCCGCGATCGCTCAGCAGACCGAGAGCGATCAGGAACTCAGCGAGAACAGCGCGATGATTGACGAGCGAACGATCGCCGAAGCGGAGAAGCTGGCGGGCATCGCCTTCACCGATGACGAGCGCCGGATGATGGCCGAGCACGTCGAAGAGCACCTCCAGCGCCTCAGGCAGCGACAGACGCTGCTCCCCATCCCGTTCGAGCTCTCGCCGGCGCTGCGGTTCGATCCGCGGCTTCCGGGAATGGATTTCACGAGTCTCGGTCGTACGGTTCGCTGGTCGGATTCTGCAGAGGAGCCGCTGCCCCGGCGCGATGAAGACATCGCCTTTGCCCCGGTGACGACGCTCGCCCGTTGGATCAAGGAGCGCCGGCTGCCCAGCCAGCGTCTGACCCGAATCTACCTCGATCGACTCAAGCGCTTCGGACCCGAGCTCGAGTGCGTCATCACCTTGACCGAAGAGCGCGCGATGACCCAGGCGCGAGAGGCGGACATCGAGATCGCGGCGGGGAAGTATCGCGGTCCGCTGCACGGCATCCCCTGGGGAGCGAAGGACCTCTTCGACACGGCGAACATTCCGACGACCTGGGGGGCGGCGCCATACCGACAGCGCGTGCCGACCGAAGATGCGGTGGTGGTGAAGCGGCTCGATGGAGCTGGGGCCGTGCTCGTGGCCAAGCTCTCGCTCGGCGCGTTGGCGTACAACGACATTTGGTTCGGTGGGACGACCCGAAACCCGTGGAAGCGCGAGCAGGGCTCGAGCGGCTCGAGCGCCGGATCGGCGGCGGCGACGGCGGCGGGCCTGGTCGGGTTCACGCTCGGCACCGAGACGTACGGCTCGATCGTCTCGCCGTGCATGCGCTGCGGTCCGACCGGACTGCGCCCGACCTTCGGGCGGGTCGCACGCACCGGCGCGATGCCCCTGTGCTGGTCGCTCGACAAGATCGGTCCGATCTGCCGCACGGCCGAGGACTGCGCGCTGGTGCTCGCGACCATCAACGGCGCGGACGACGGTGATCCATCATCGCTGGAGGTTCCGTTCTCGTTCGACGCCGAGCGCACGGTGGCCGGTCTGCGAGTGGGCTACGCGCCGGCGTGGTTCGAGGGCGAAGCGGCCCTCGAGATGGACCGCCAGGCGCTGCAGACGCTGATCGACCTCGGCATGAAGCCGGTTCAGATCGAACTTCCGGACTGGCCGTACGACACGCTGCTCAACGTCATCTTCGCGGAGTCGGCGGCGGCCTTCGAGGAGCTCACACGGAGCGGGCGCGACGACGAACTCGTCTGGCAGGACCCGGAAGCGTGGCCCAACAGCTTCCGACAGTCGTGGTTCATTCCTGCGGTCGAGTACATCCAGATCAGTCGCTTCCGCCGGCAGGTGATGAACATGATGGCCGAGCGATTCGCCGGCGTCGATTGTGTCGTCAGCCCCAGCTTCGCCGCCCACCTGCTCCTGATCACCAACCAGACCGGCCATCCCTCGATCACGCTCCGAACCGGCTTCCGCGACGACGGTACCCCGTACGGCATCACGCTGGTGGGCCGTCTGTTCGACGAGGGAACGCTGTGCTCGATCGCGATGGCGCTCGAGCGACGGCTGGGGGTCTGGAGCGCTCGTCCGCCGGGTTTCGGCTGAGTTTCGCGACGCTGCGCTCTTCGAGCAGGCGCGCCGCTTCTTGGACATCCTTGTCTCCTCGGCCGGAGAGGTTGATGAGCACGCGCTGCTCCGGCGCCATCGACGCAGCGAGCTCGACCGCATGCGCCACGGCATGCGCCGTTTCGAGGGCGGGCACGAGTCCTTCCAGCTCACTCAGAAGACAGAAGGCCTCGAGCGCCTGATCGTCGCTGACGGCTGCGTACTCGACCCGGCCGGAGTCCTTCCAGAACGCGTGCTCGGGCCCGACGCCCGGATAGTCGAGTCCGGCAGAACAGGAGTGCACCGGCGCCGTCTGTCCGTACTGGTCCTGGAGCACATAGCTCAGCGATCCGTGGAGCACGCCGGGCGAGCCGTGGCAGAGCGGCGCGGCGTGATCGCCGGCCCGGGACGAGCGGCCCCCGGCCTCGACTCCGACGAGCCGCACCCGCTCGTCGGCGATGAAGGGATGGAAGATGCCCGCGGCGTTCGAGCCCCCCCGACGCAGGCCACGATGCAGTCGGGCAGCGCGTCGAACTCCGCCAGGAACTGCTGCTTCGATTCAGTGCCGATGACTGACTGAAAGTCGCGCACGATGCGGGGAAAGGGGTGCGGTCCCACGACCGAGCCCAGGATGTAGTGGGTGTGCTCGACGCTTTCCATCCAGTCCCGCATCGCCTCGTTCGTGGCGTCCTTGAGCGTGCGGGAACCGCTCTCCACCACGTTCACCGTCGCTCCGAGCAGCTTCATCCGGAAGACGTTCAGACTCTGACGCCGGACGTCTTCGGCGCCCATGAAGACCTCGCAGCGGAGACCGAACCTGGCGCACGCGGTCGCGGTGGCCACGCCGTGCTGACCCGCTCCGGTCTCGGCGATGACCCGGCTCTTTCCCATGCGGCGGGCGAGCAGGGCCTGGCCGATGGTGTTGTTGATCTTGTGGGCGCCGGTGTGGGCGAGATCCTCGCGCTTCAGGAAGATCCGGGCGCCGCCTGTCCGCTCGCTGAGCCGGGCGGCCAGCGTGATGGGGGTCGGGCGGCCGACGAAGTGGCGGAGGATCGAGTCGAGCTCCTCCCGGAAGGGCGCATCGGCGAGGGCTGACTCGTATGCCTGTTCCAGTTCGTCCAGGGCCGCGATGAGTGTCTCGGGAACGTATCGACCGCCAAAGGGCCCGAACCGACCGGAGGCATTGGGAACGTTGGTCAGGCTGGTCATGGCTCAAGAATAGCGGCGGCGCCGAGCCGCTTCTTCAGGTATCGTGTGGGGTCGGGTCCCGCGCCGATCGGTGCGTCCGGCCGGTCTCATTCTGGAGTCGCTCGATGAAGTGCTCTGTGGACGTCGCTCTGATTCGCCGCGCGAACGCCTGGCGTCGCTCGCCGGACGACCTGCGCCTCGCGCTCGTGCTGACGCTGGTGTGCGCCGCGACCTTCGGAGGATGCGGACAGGATCGCCAGGACACCGCCTCGGTTCCAGCGCCGTCGACCAGCGTTCCGGCCAGTCCGGAGTCCGTCGAGTCATCGCCTGCCCAGCCGGTGTCGGCGGTGGCGGCCGTTCCATCGACGACCCAAGCGCAAACCCCAGCTCCAGCTCCAGCTCCAGCCCCAGCAACTGCCCCGGAAGACGCCCGGAAGAGCCCCCCCCAAAGAACCGCACCGTTCCCTCCCGTGACCGCGAGGTCGCCGGAGAAGCAGTCGCGTGAACGGGGCTTGCCGGCGCCGCCCGTGCGATTCGATCCGCCGGTGCTCGACTTCGGCGTGGCCCTGCCCGGACGGGAGTCGAGCCGCAACCTTTTCGATTCACAACATCGGGCGCGAACCGCTGCGGGTGGCGACGATGAAACCCGACTGCCGCTGCACGACGATGACCGACCTGACGGGCTCGACGATCCCGCCGGGTGAGTCGATCGAGGTCACCGCCACGCTCGACGCCCGCTCGATCGTCGGCCTCCGGCGGGCGTCGGTCCAGTTCGTCTTTGAGGGGTACCGACCAGCCACGATCCTGCTCAAGGGCGAGGTGACCCGCGCCATCAAGCCCACGCCCGGCTACATCTCGGGGTTCGATGCGGATCACGGGAAGATCAAGATCGAGTCGGTGGACGGGCGGCCGTTCCGCGTGCTCTCGGTGAACGGCGGGCCGCCCTCGCTCGTTGGCTTCGATCCGAGCACGGACGAGATCACCAACAAGTACGTCTTGGAGTGGGATCTGAGAGACCTTGATCCGGACACGTGTCTTGATCGGTCGGGCAAGCCGCTGCGGCCGTGGTACGTCATCGAGACCGACCATCCAGACGCTCCGCTTGTCGACGTGCTCGTCCGTCATCGCTGCATTACGCCGGAGCGTTCTCGCAGCCGACCCTGGGTGCTCCAGCGCCAGGAGGAGGTTCTCGGCGCCCTCGAGCCGGGCGCGGCAGCATCCTTCACCATTGGCATCAAGCCCTCCGGCGCGGCGACGACCGACCAGGAGCTCGCGATTGACGCGGTGACCGTCGACGAGGGTCCGGTGACCGCGGTCCTGGGGGGACTTGAAGGGGAAGGGGAGCAAGCCGAATACCGGATCGAGGTCACGCCTGACGTGGACCACCGCGGATTCTTCTATTCGATCCTGCGCTTGCACGGCGGCGACCAGAGCGCGCCGCTCGTCGTCATCGGCACGGTGCGGGAACCGCGCGCTGTCGAGCCGGCGCCGGGCCGCTGACCGAAGACGGTCCGCTCGAAGTCAGCTCGGGTGCGAACTTCGCCAGCAGCGGTTGCACGGCCTGACTGACCCTGAACTCACCTTCGACACGCTGCCGGCCTCGCACCGCGAGCGAGTGCGCGAAGGGCTCGTCATCCAGGACCCGGACGAGCCGGTCCGCCAGCTCGCGCCAGTTGGCGGGAGCATAGAGCAAGCCGGTCACGCCGTCCTCGACGAGTTCGGGAATGCCGGTGATCCGCGGCGCGATCACCGGGCAGCCGATGGCCATCGATTCCATCAAGACGACCGGCAGTCCTTCGATGAAGCTGGTCATCGCGAAGACGTCGGCTTCCGCCATCGCCTGCAGCACGTCCGCCGAGCTCATGGCGCCGGCCAGACGGCAGTCGCCTGCGAGGCCCAGGGTTTCGATCTCCGCTTCCAGCCGCGCTCGCTCGGGACCATCGCCGATGATGACCAGCTCCGCGTCGAAGCCCCGGCCGCGGATGTCAGCGAAGGCGCGGATCAGGCCAACCTGCCCTTTCTCCGGCGACAGCCGGCCCACGGTCAGGATGCGCGGCGTGCGTCCCGAGCGCTCGAGGGGGCGCGGAAGGGCATTGAGCTCAGGTCGATGCCGCACCGAACCAGCACGATCCGATCCCAATGCGCCGGATCGCTCGCATGCATCGCGAGGGCCCGGCCGAAATGCGTGACGCACGCCACGAAGTCGGCCGCGGCGATCTTGCGGCCGAGCAAGGGACGGTTGGGACCGTCGAAGTCGGAGCTGCCGTGGAGCGTCACGCTCCAGCCGATGCCGAGGTAGCGGGTGGCGAGATAGCCCACGTCGCCGCCGGCGTTGGAGAAGTGGTTGTGGAGATGATCGATCCCGCGGCGCTCGAGCTCCTCGGCCAGCCGCAGCGCCTCGACGAAGTAGAAGAGCGACCAGAGACCCGATTTTGCTCCCGGGATCCGATGGTGCAGCGCTTTGACCAGTGTCGAGACGTAGGCCCGCGGACGCCGCACGAGCGAGCGGAGATTGGAACGCACCAGGTCCAGTGGACCCCGCGGCAGAATCGACCAGGTCGTGTCCCGGTCCCGCCGATCCTCATCGGAGATGATCTCCTGATCCTCGGTGCGGCGAACGGCGAAGGTCTCGAGGTCCACGCCCAGATTGCGCAGGGCCTCGACCTCGCGGCGAATGAAGGTGTGGGACACCGACGGATAGCGGCTGCAGAGGTAACCGATCTTCACGGCGTTCGAACTCCGGGACGCGATAGTGGTCCGCTCATGCGAAAGGCGAGGTGGGCAGCGCTCAGACGCCCGCCGCGGTTCTTCGTGTGTCCGGCGTGCATGTCGCAGCGTCGAAGGCGGAATTTCTCGGCGCCGCGCTCGTTCACGCCCCATGTCGTCGTCACGGCGCACGCGTAGCCGGCGTGCTCGACGGCGCGAAGCGCACGATTGTCGCAGTCGCCGTTGGGGTAGCAGAACGAATCGACGTTCATGCCGAGACGCGCCTCGATGGCCCGCTTGGAGCCCGCGATCTCCCGCTCGATCTCTTCGTCGCTGCATTGGGGTAGCAGCGGGTGGGTCATGGAGTGGGAGCCAATCTCGTGGCCGGCGCCGGCCAGCTCGGCGATCTGATCCCAGTCCATCAGGCCCGCCCAGTCTGGGACGGCGCTGCAACCGGCGATCTGTTGCACTTCCGCGATCCAGGTCTGTCGCTCCGAGGGCGATCGGTGCTTGGCGGCGTTGATGATCAGCTCCGGCAGCGCTGCCGGATCGTCGCCCGGAGCGGGGCTCGATTTGCCGCCGCGTCCGAGCATCTCGAGCAGCGTCTGCCGTCCACCCGGGCGCTCCAGTGCCCATAGCGCCGCGAAGCCGAGCGCATCGTGCCAGATGGGCTCGCGCTGATCGATCAGCGCGCTCGGCACGAAGAAGCTCGCTCGCACGCCGGCCCGCTCGAGTACCGGTCGCGCGTGCTCGAAGTTGTCGAGCTGCCCGTCGTCGAAGGTGACCGCCAGGAAGGGACGCCGGGGTCGATCACCATCAACCCACTTGCGGAAGATCGCCGTCAGCGATCCGCACGTGAAGTTCGCAGTGAAGTAATCCAGATACCACGCAAGCTCTTCGGGGGTGACGGCAAGACCCGGCAGGGGATACGCGGCCCGCCGAGCGGAAGGAAGCACGCGGTGGAACGTGACCACCGACAGGCAGTCGACCGCCCACCTTGCGGGATCGGAAACGCCCAGGCGGGCGGTGGTTTCCGCTACCAGATCTCGGAGGACGGGTCGGACGGCTCGCAGCATGGGAAGGACGGGCGGGGAATCTCGCACGGGATGGGCGGAAAGGCCGGATCCGATCATCTTGCCTTACTCTCGGACGATCAGCGCCGAATGTTCATCGTATTCCGCGCGGTTCCCGGCCGGGCTCACCCGAGATCCGAGTGCTCCTGCTGCGGCTGGCCGCTCAGCAGCTCATCGAGCGTGTAGGTGGCGCCGCACTCGGGGCAGGAGGGCTCCCTCAATCCGGTCAGGTTGTAGCCGCAGGCGGGACAGACGACCAGGGCCCGGCTCGTACCCCGCAGCCGCTGCGTTCGCTCCTGGCGCGTCTCCCGCCAGATGAAGACGGTGGTGGTGAGCCAGAGCAGGATGGCGGTCAGTCCACCGATGAACGCGCCCAGCTCGTCCTCGACCGCCGCCACGATGACACCACCGACGGTGGCCGGGAGCAGCACGAGCACCGCGGAGGCGAGCGTCGCGACAATCCGCCAGGGGGCCCACCGGACGGCCTTGCGCCACAGCAGCGTCCAATAACCGGCCACGAACATCCAGGTCACCGCGCTGGTCAGCAGAAACGCCGACGATGCGGATCGCCAGCTCCTGAAGAACGTCTCCATCATGATGACGATCGTCACCAAGTACACCAGGCCCCCCAGCGGGAGCATGAGCAAGGCCAGCATGATCTTGGCGACCAGTCGTGACATGGCAGAGCGGAACGGATTGGCCCCGGCGCGAGCTCCCGCGCTCGGCTGTTCGGCAAGGTATCATCGACGGACGCTCGACCGCGGCTGAGGCACAGCTCATGAACACGACCGTACCCCGGGGCCGATCCTTGCAGCGGCTGGCCGCACTCGCCATCGTGGCCCTGGCCGGCGCGGGACCGACCCTTCCCGCGGCGCCTCCGGAACAGGACCCGAAGCCGAACCGGGAGCAGATTGCGGACTCCACGCCGTCGCTGGCCGAGGTGATTCGGGTCGGCGTCGAGGCGCTGCTGCAGCAGCAGGAGGGTGATGACCTGGCGGAGTGGCCGTACGAGGGCGTGTACCGCGTCGGCGGTCAGATCCCGATCGGGTACAGGATTGGCGGCACCGCCATCGGGGCGATGGCACTCCTGCGGGCGCCCGGATATGTCGATGATTCACGCCGCCAGGAGGCGGTGCGCCGGGCGATCGGCTTCATCTGTTCCGCCGAGCGGCACCCGTTCATGGCGCACGACTTCGAGTCGACTTACGACGTCCGGGGATGGGGGTACGCCTACGGATTGCTCGGTCTGCTCCAGTGCAAGAGCGCGGACGCCGTGCCGACGGAGCTCCAGCCCGACGTGGAGCGGGTCATCCCCTTCTTCCTCAAGGGCATCGAGGTCACGGAAATACCGGAGACCGGCGGGTGGAACTACGCGCGGTGCGCGGGCTTCCACGCCCCGGGTCCTCCCGCGCCCTTCATGACGGCGCCGACGCTGCAGGCCCTGTTCGAGGCGCAGCAGCAGGGATACGCCGTCGCGCCGGCGCTGATCGAACGAGGCCTTGGCGCGCTCGAGCTGGCGCGAACGCCCAGCGGTGCCTTCGTCTATGCCGGAACGAACGGTCCCGAAGGCAAGGCCGCGATTCCCGGCGCGGTGGGGCGCATGGTGGTGGGGGAGTCGACCCTGTTCCTGGCCGGGCGCTCTGCGCCGGATCGCGTGCGCGGCAGCATCGATGCCTTCCTGGCCCACTGGCAATGGCTCGAATCGCGTCGGGCGAAGTCGGGAACGCACGCCCGACCGTACGGCATCGCTCCGTACTACTACTACTTTGCTCACCTCTACGCAGCGCAGGCGATCGAGCTGCTTCCCGAGCCCGATCGCCCGGAGTACCGCCGACGGCTGCGGGAGATCCTGCTGCAGGTTCGTCAGGACGACGGCACGTGGAATGACCGGGTCTTTCCGCGATCCGCGAACTATGGCACGGCGATGGCCGTCCTCGCGTTGCTCATGCCGGAGGTTCCGGCGCCGGCGGCGTGGGTGCCCAAGGCCACGGTTCCGGATGCTGGAGTGCCAGATCTTGAAGTCCCAGAAGCCAGCGGCGTCGAGGGCCGGTGAGATGGTCATGAACTTCTGACTCACACCACGAACGCCGGAGCATGGCATGGATCTCTGGGTGATCATCGCGGCGGCCGGTCGAAGCGAGCGATTCGGAAGGTCGGACAAGCTCGCTCAGGACCTCGGCGGGCGGGCCGTGCTCTTGCGCTCCGTCGAGATCTTCGCTCAGCGGCCGGAGGTTCGCGGCGTGGTGGTGGCGGCGCCGCCCGACCGACTCCAGGATTTCAAGGATCGCTACGGACCGACGCTCGCCTTCCACGGCGCGACCATCGTGGCCGGAGGGAAGCTCGAGCGATGGGAGAGCATTCGCAGCGCGCTGGCTGCGGTGCCGGACTCCGCCTCGCACATCGCCGTGCACGATGCGGCGCGGCCCGGAGTGACCAGCGCGCTGCTCGATCGCCTGTTGGAGTCGGCCGCCGCGCTGCCTGCGGTCATTCCCGCCGTGGCCATCGCCGACACCGTCAAGCGCGTGGCGAGCGAAGCGGTCGACGCCGCCGATCGCGCCGAGGATGCGCTGGCCGATGCCATCCTGGGCGATCGGGGGCGCCGCGACATTCCGGCTCGGCCGGTCATCGAGACCCTCGATCGCGCCGGCCTGGTCTGCGTGCAGACACCGCAGGTCTTCGACGCCGGCCTGCTCCGCCGCGCCTACGCCCAGACCGATCTCAGCGGGGCCACCGACGACGCGAGCCTCGTGGAGCGTCTCGGAGAGACGGTCCATGTGGTCGATGGGGACGTCCGGAACTTCAAGATTACGACCTCCGAAGAGTTGACGCTCATGCGGGCCGTGCTTGGACTCAAGCCTCCGGCGGAGCGACCGGTACACAAGCGGTTTTGACCAGGCAAGCGCACGCGCGTCGGCGAGCGCGGGTAAAAACCTGGAATCTCCCGTCCGGGAGGCCGATAGGGGACAGACAACGGCTTCCGGAGGAATCACCGATGGCACGCGAGGCGACATCCCGGCGGAACGAGAACAGCAGGCGAGAGCTCGTCGGTGGTGGCGTGGTGCTTCTGGTCATCGCCGGGGTGCTGGTGACCCGGCGGGGAAGCCCGCAGCTGACGCACGCCTCCGAGACGATGAGCGAACCGGTCTGGGTGCAGCACGCCGAGCCCACAGTGGACGGCGAGGAGGAGCATCCGGATCGGACGCCGCCACCGGACGACCGGTAAGCGCCGGCCCAGGGGTTCAGCTGATCGGGGAGGGCAAGGGATGATCCCTGGCCCGAACCAGGCGGGGCGACCTGCCCGCTTTTCCTTGCGTCTCCTGCCAAGGGTAAGCGAGGCTGTCAGCCGTGATCTTTCGCTTGCACATGGACAGGAGGCAGGGCCCATGCGACCAGTCGCACTGAGTGCGGCTCCGGAGGGCAACGACCGGTTGGCGGTTGCCGGAGCGGCCGTTCGTCGACGCCGCGGTGAACGCCGCTGCGGCGCGGGGCGCTGGTGGGGCCTGTGCGCTGGGCTCGTCCTCTGGATCTGTGGACCGCTCGCCTCATTCGCCGACGAACCGAAGATCGAGGTCTACCAGGCCAAGCCGCCATTGGTCGTCGAGATCGAGCTGGGATCGCTGGTCGACGCGCTCTCGAGCGAATCGTCCAGGCGCGAGCCGGTCGTGTCGCGGGCGGTCCGGCGTCTGATGCAGGCCGGCGCGGTGCAATCCGAGCGCATGTTGACGCTGAAGGTTGCAGATCACACGCTCGAGTTCAAGAAGCTCTCTGCCGCCGATCGCCAGGCCGCGGGGGACGTGTTCGGTTCCGGCCCGGAGCGCCACGATCAGTTCGAGCGGGCGATGTGCGGCGTACTCCTGGAGATCTTGTCGCAAGCGAAGAAGGAGCTCCCGGATCGGCGGCTCTCAGTTCTGGGACTACCGTTCGAAGACGGCGTCTCGGCAGCGCGCTCCAATCAGAACTACTTGCCGTTGATCCAGATGATCGATGCGGTCGTCTCGCCGAAGCGACTGATCGCAGTCGGTTCGTCCCAGCGTGCGTCGTCCGCGGTTCGGGAAGACCTTCCGCTGTCGCTCGCGCACGCCGGCGACCGACCAATCTTCTTTCGCGTCAACCGGCGATGGACGATGGCTGTTCCGGCTGCGAATCCCCGCTCGCGGCGAGCGGGATCGACGGTCGCCCCGGCGGCTTCCGGCGCCGCGGAAGATGTCTCCGAAACCCTCGTGTTGCCTCCGCCTCCCTTGCCGGGAGCCGACCCCGATGGTCCGGCGCAGCTGCTCATGGCGGATTGGGGTGAGGGCGATTCCCCGTGGGACTTGAACGGTGACGGCGTCGTCGACGTGCAGGACCTCATCGCGCTGATTCTCCAGTGGGAGGACGTGGTTGATCCCTCCGACAGCCCGG
Source organism: uncultured Planctomycetota bacterium (assembly GCA_963697235.1). GTDB lineage: Bacteria > Planctomycetota > Phycisphaerae > Phycisphaerales > SM1A02 > CAVONJ01. Next base: position 651,811 of record CAVONJ010000004.1, on the reverse strand, counting down.
ATCAGCCGATCGCGCGGTTCGTGAACGTGCCCGATCCCTTTCTCATCGGAACCAGCGGTGACATCGAGCTCGAGTTGCTCGCGGGCGGTGCGCTGCAGGCGAACGTGATCTTCCAAGTCTGGTCTGCCCAGAGCGATTCGGTGGAGGTGAGCCTGCACGATGCCTCGCGTCCCTTCATCCTGCCCGCCGGTCTCCTCGGCGACGTGCCCGCGGGGCCGGGGACGATTCTCGCGATGGTGCGCGACGGCCAGGTGCCGATCGGGACCATCACCGAGTCGGTCACGTTCGTGCAAGCCGGTTCCGGGACGAGCTGGGCCGGAGAAGTCGTGGGAGGCAACGGCGATCAGATCGCGGTGGCGTTCTTCGATGACACGAGTGCTGGCGGGCCCGGGGATCCGGCCGGCGACGATCCACCCATCGATCCCGGGGAGGGCGGAGGCTCTGGCGGGGGCGCCGGCTGGGGCGACCCCGACGCTCCATCCCCCGAGCCGGTCATCCACGTGCTCGACAACAGCGGCATGGCGCCCTTCGCGGCCCACGTTCACGCCTTGGACAGCACGATTGGCGTCGGTGATTCGCTGACCGCCCGTTACCGGTGGGACTTTGGCGATCCGGAGGCACCGTATGACCAGCTGGAGGGCTTCAACGCCGCGCACGTCTACGACACCCCCGGCACGTACACCATCACCCTGACCATCATGAACGAGGCGGGAAGAGAGAGCACCGCCACCGCGCAGATCACGGTGACGGCCGACACTCGCACGCCGATCTACGTCTCCGCCGACGGGAACGACGAGCACGACGGCCGTTCGATCGAGCAGCCCATCCGCACCTTCGCCCGCGCCATCCAGCTGCTGAATCACGAGGACGCGGTCCTCTTCCGCCGCGGCGATGTCTTCGACGTCTCGCTGAGCGTTGGCGGCATCAACCGCCGCGGATGGCTCTTCGGTGCGTACGGCACCGGCGAGAAGCCGGTGCTTCGCTGGACGGGACCGATGGGCTACAACACGATGATCGGAATGAACGAAGCCCTCACCCGCGACGTGGTGGTGCAGGATCTGAAGTTCGATTCGATCTACGCCAGCTCGCCGGATCGGAACATCACCGACGCGATCGTGCCGGACGGGGAGAACATCACCATTCGCAACTGTACCTTCGGTCACGTCACGGACGCCGTGAACTGTGAGCGGCAACCAGTTGGCGTACTGACCGTCAACAACGATGCGCCGATCCCCAACGCGGTCCGCGCCTATTACGTCTGGGTGCAGGGCACGGACCACACCCACATTGGCAACACCGTCAACCGCTCACTCCACGAGCACAACATCCGAATCGGCGGGGCCCAGCGCGTGCTGCTGGCGCACAACGACTTCACGAACTTGCAGAAGACCACGATCTGGCTCATGCAGGGGGAGGATCTGTTCGTGCGCAACAACACGCTCAACGAGGGGCAGCTCGCGATCGGGCCGGATCACAACGGTCCCCCCACGGCGTCACTCCGCCGGTGCGTCGTGGAGGCGAACGTCCTCGACAAGCGACAGGATTCGATGCACGCGGGCGTCAAGATCAAGGCGGGAGCCGAACATGTCTATGTGCGCAACAACCTCGTCTTGACGACCGGGCATTCGACGTTCGAAGTGACCGAGTACCTGGCCTCCATGGACCGGTCCTGTCAGGACATTCGCATCGTCAACAACACGGGAATCAACAACGGGTCCGGCCGCTTCCTGAGGGTCGGTGCGGACAACGGCCAGCTCGTCGTGGCCAACAACCTCTACGTTGCCCCAGAAATGGAGACCGGCAGCAACTCCCAGGCCATCATGTTCATCCTCGACGATGACCTTGGGAGCTTCTCGATGATCGCCAACAACTGCTGGCCGGTGCCGCAGGTCTTCGAGTGGGTCGGCGACGGCTATCACTACCTCTGGCCCACCTGGTCCGAGGCCGAAGGCTATCGGAACATCGACGAGTGGGCCGATCTGTCGCTCACCGAGGGCGACGTCTACGAGAACATCGTGCTCGACGAGCAGAACGCGCCGCCGGCTGCCTGCATGGCGATCGGCCATGCGACGAGGATACCGGGCGTCTACACCGATCTGAGCGGCGAGCTCCGCCCGGACAGCGGCGTGTGGACGGCGGGAGCGGTCGAGCCCTGACCTTTCGCCCGCGGGTGGCATTGGAACCGCTGAAGGGCGGCGACCACCTGACCGATGGTGCTCTCAGCTGCTTCAGTGGGTGATCGGTCGTGATCGAGCTGGTCGGGGACCGCCGGAGCGACCAGGGTGACGACCCGGTTGCCCTCCGCGCCGAAGAATGGCCGCTATCCTTGCTCCGGAGGAGCGTTGGAGGGGCACATGCGGACCCGGAATGCTGCGAGCGGCGCGACTCGGTTCGACATGCTGGACCAGGTAAGGGATCGATGAAGATACGCACCGCCTCCGCCCCGACGAATGGTCTGACGCGCAGCTCCGGTGTGGAGAAGCGGGCATCATGACCAACATCATCCCCATCGCCCTCTTCGGCTGGATGTTCGTGGTTTTGCTGCTCTTCTCGGTGATGCCGCCGCGGCGGGCGGTGCTGGTCTCCATCATCGGCGCGTGGCTCTTCCTGCCCGTCGCGAGCATCTCCTTCGTCGGACTGCCCGACCTGACCAAGATCAGCGTCACCAACGTGGCGGTGCTGATCGGCATGATCCTGGTGGACTCCGGCCGGATTCTCCGCTTCCGCCCCCGGTGGGTGGATCTGCCGATCGTGGTCTGGTGCACCGTGCCGATGGTCGCGTCGCTCTCGAACGAGCTGGGCTTCTACGACGGCGCGAGCGCCGTGCTCGAGCAGCTCGTCACCTGGGGTATCCCGTACTTCATCGGGCGCTTGTATTTCGATTCCTTCGAGGCGCTGCGCGATCTGGCCGTCGCGCTGGTGATCGGAGGGCTCATCTACGTGCCGTTGTGCGCCTACGAAGTGAGAATGAGCCCGCAGCTGCACAAGATCGTGTACGGCTTTCATCCGCACCAGTTCATTCAGTCGATTCGCTGGGGTGGTTACCGTCCGGTGGTCTTCATGCAGCACGGACTGATGGTGGGCATGTGGATGACGTGCACCACGCTCGTGGCGTGGTGGTTGTGGCTGAACGGGACGCGGCGGCGTCTCTTCAACGTGCCGCTCTCGGTACTGCTGATCATCATGGTCATCACGACCGTTCTCTGTAAGTCGACCGGGGCGCTGATCCTGCTGTTCCTCGGGATGGCCCTGCTCTACGCCACCAAGGTGAGTCGTTCCCCGATCCCGCTGTTCGTCGCGGTGGCGCTGGCTCCGGCGTACGTCGCGGTCCGAGCCCAGAACCTCTGGACGGGCGAACAGCTGGTGCAGATGGCGAGCGCCGTCAGCGAGGAGCGGGCCCACTCGCTGGAGTTCCGCTTCGAGAACGAGGCCATGGTCGCGGAGAAGGCGAGGGAGAAGCCCTGGTTCGGCTGGGGCCGGTGGGGTCGGTGGCGGGTGTTCGATGAGTTCGGCAACGACATCACCACCTCCGACGGCATGTGGATCATCGCGCTCGGCAGCAGCGGACGGGTCGGTCTTGCCGCCATGCTCACGATGATCCTTCTTCCGGTGCTCTTGATGATCAGGAGGATTCCCGTCCGCCGTTGGGCCTCGCCGGAGGTGGCGCCGGCCTCGGCGCTCGCGGTGATCCTGGTCATCTACGGTCTGGACATGATGGTCAACGCCATGCTCAATCCGGTCTTCATGCTGGCGGCTGGCGGGCTCAGCACGCTGGTCATGCTGGCGCCGCGCCGTTCTCGTCGGACCGCGCTCGCTCGAGCCGCCACGGTTGGAGCGCCGCGGACCGTCTCGTCGACGTGAGAGGAGCGTGAGAGGAGATGGTGATGGGAGTTCATTGCCGCAATCGATTGGACCGGGGAGTGCAGAACCGATGAAGGGGCACGATGCACTCCTGGTGGTTCCGGCGCTGAGGGCGGAGCGAGGTCCGGGTGGTTCGTTCGTGCTCACCCAGAAGTTCCTCGAAGGGGTCGCGACCTATTGCAAGTACTGGCCGGGTCCGGTCGTCGTGGCCATCCAGCGGATTGATCGCGTCATGGACAACCTCGACCACGTGGCGGTCCATCCCGACTCGCAGCCGTTCTCGCTCCGCTGGTTGGACACCGCCGAGGACTCGGTCTCCAAGCTCATCGGAGAAGCGCGTTTCGTCCTGTCGAGTCTGGTGCCGCAGCATGAGCGAATGGCCCGCCTGTGTGCGGATGCCGGCGTGCCCATGGCCTTCGTCACCGAGTACTCGCTCCGCACGCGGCAACAGATCATTCGGGCGGAGACCCGCAACCCGCTGCGCCGCTGGAGACGACTGTGGTATGAAGCGGGCCGAGAGCGCCGCAACTTGGAGGCGGTCCGGTTGGCCACCGGTCTGCAGTGCAACGGCACCCCGACGTTCGAAGCCTACCGATCGATCAATCCTGCGGCGCTCCTGTTCTTCGACAACAGGGTCCGGGCGGACATGGTGGCCGCGCCGCAGACCGTCGAAGCGAGAACGAAGCAGATGAAGAAGCGGCGGACCGTTGCGGCTGGCCTTCTCCGGTCGTCTCACGGCCATGAAGGGCGTGCACCACTTGCCCAGGGTCGCGGCGGAGCTACAGCGACAGGGGGTCGACTTCACGCTGGACATCTTCGGAGGTGGCGTGCTGGAGGAGCGGATGAAGCGGCAGATCGAGCGATTGGGACTGGTCGATCGGGTCCGACTGCGCGGCGTGCTCGACTTCGAGAGCGAGCTGCTGCCGCACCTGGCCCGCGAGGTCGATCTCTTCGTGGTCTGCCACCTGCAGGGCGATCCGTCCTGCACGTATCTGGAGACGATGTCCTGCGGCGTTCCGATCGTGGGGTACGCCAACGAAGCGTTCGAGGGCATGGTCAGAATGCTCGGCGTGGGCTGGACCACGCCGCTCGGCGAACCGGCCCCGCTGGCCCGGCGCATCGCGGAACTCAATGCCGACCGCGACGGGCTCACCGAGGCGGCGCACGCTTCCCGCACCGTTGCGGCCGAGCGATCGTTCGAGCGCACGATGAAGCGCGGGTCGATCACATGCTGGCGTGCTGCGACGCAGCGCCAGTCGAGGTGGGGGCAGCATGAAGCTCTGCGTCATCGTCATCAACTACCGACGGCCGGAGCTCACGCTGGGCTGTCTCGAGTCGCTGGTTCCGGAACTGCAGGGGCATGCTGACCGGTGTGCGATCGTCGTGGACAACGGGTCCGGTGATGACTCCGCGGATCGGATCGAGGCAGCGATCCTCGAGCGCGGGTGGAGTCCTTCGGTCCGGCTCATCCGCTCGCCGATCAACGGCGGCTTCTCCCACGGGAACAACGTCGGCTTCAACGCAGTGAACGCCGAGACCTACCTCTTGCTCAACAGCGATGCGCGAACCCGCCCCGGCTCGATCGACGGCTTGCTCGAGGCGATGGAGCGGCACCCCGAAGCGGGCCTGATCGGACCGCGTCTGGAGGATCCGGACGGGACGGCCCAGATCAGCTGCTTCCGCTACCGGACGCCCATCACCGAGATGCTCCAGGCGGCGGCCACCGGTCCTCTGTCCCGGCTCTTCCGCCGCTGCGAGGTGGCCATGGGCGTCTTCGACAGCGAGGTGGAGGCACAGTGGGTCAGCTTCGCATGCGTGCTGATCCGTCGCGACGTCATCGATCGGATCGGTCCGATGGATGAGGCGTACTTCATGTACTTCGAGGACATTGACTACGCTCGGCGGGCCCGGGACGCGGGCTGGCGCATCGTGCACGATCCCGCCCCGCACGTCGTGCACCTGCGAGGCGGAACGTCCTCGGTCAAATCGGCAATCAAGAGCCGATCTCGCGTGCCCCGCTACTACTACGAGTCGCGGAGCCGCTACTTCGCCAAATTCTACGGCGGAGCAGTCGGACTCTGGTTCGCCAACTTGATGTGGCTGCTGGGACGCTCCATCGCCGGCGTCCGGCATCTGGTCGGTCACAAGCAGCCGCACCACTGCGCGGCGGAAGCGAGAGACAACTGGGTGAACTGGCTGGATCCGCTGCGCACTCCGCAGCTCACTCCGGAAGGCGGATCGTCGTGAGAGGTCCCGACTTCATCATCATCGGCGCGATGAAGTGCGCCTCGAGCACGCTGCACGAGCAGCTGGCCCTCCTGCCGGGCCTCTTCATGAGCGAGCCGAAGGAGCCGTGCTACTTCAGCGACGACGACATCTACGCGAAGGGAGCGGCGTGGTACTCCAATCTATTCGAGGGCGCCGGTCCCGATGATCTCTGCGGCGAATCGAGCACGCACTACACCAAGCTCCCGACCTATCCCCGCACGGTCGAGCGTCTGCATCGCGATCTTGGCGAGGACATCAAGCTCATCTACATCATGCGCCATCCGGTTGATCGGATGATCTCCCACTACATTCACGAGTGGAGCCAAGGCATCACCTCGGACCCGCTGGACGAGGCGATCAGCCGGCTGCCGATCCTCGTCGACTACGGCTGCTACGCCATGCAGCTGCGGCCGTTCTTCGAGACCTTCGGGCCCCAGAACGTCCTGCCGGTCTTCTTCGAGCGGCTCACCGCCCATCCGCTCGAACAGATGCAGCGGGTGTGCCATTTCATCGGCTACGGCGGCCAGCCGCGCTGGGCCGACGAGGCAGGGCGGCAGAACGTCTCCAGCCAGCGGGAGCGCCCCAGCCCGCTGCGGGAAGCGCTGCGTCGAGTACCAGGGATGCGCCCCCTGGTCCGTCTGCTCGTGCCCGAATCGGCGCGAGAACGGATCCGCGATCGGCTTTGGCGCATGCCCGATCGACCACGGCTGTCCGACGCGAATCGGGAGCGGGTGGAGTCACGATTCGACGAGGATCTCGTCCAGCTCGGTGGTTGGCTGGGCGCGGCGCTCGACTGCCGGAACTTCAAGACCGTTGTCGACCGCCCCGAGTGGCAGTGGCAGCTCGACTCCTGCGCGGTGACGTCATGAGCGGCCCAGGGACCGCGAGCGTCGGGGTCGTCGTGATCGGCCGCAATGAGGGCGAGCGGTTGCGCTGTTGTCTTCGATCTGTGATCGACCAGGTCGATCGGGTCGTGTACGTCGACTCCGGATCGACGGACGGTTCGGTTGACCTCGCCCGCGCGATGGGCGCCGAGGTGGTGGAGCTCGATCTTGCCCGACCGTTCACCGCGGCCCGGGCCCGCAACGAGGGAATCGAGCGTCTGACCGCTGAGCGACGGGACCTGCAGTTCATTCAGGTCGTGGACGGCGACTGCGAGGTGATCACCGGTTGGCTTGCCGCCGCCACCGCCGCGCTCGAATCCGACGGCCAGCTGGCCGCGGTGTGCGGGCGACGTCGGGAACGGCACCGCGATGCGACGATCTACAACCGCCTCTGCGATCTGGAATGGGATACGCCGGTGGGGGAGGCCCGCGCATGCGGTGGTGACGCGCTCTTTCGGCGATCTGCGCTGGCCGAGGTGAACGGCTACCGCGAATCGATGATCGCCGGTGAGGAACCGGAGCTGTGCGTGCGCCTGCGAGAAAGAGGATGGACGATCCGGCGGTTGGACCAGGACATGACCTGGCACGACGCGCAGATGACCCGATTCGGCCAGTGGTGGAAGCGCACTGTGCGCTCGGGCCATGCCTTCGCCGAGCACTGGGCCCTCCACCGCGGTTCGCCGGAGGGCGGCGGTGTGCGTGACCTGCGATCGATCGTCTTCTGGGGGGCCCTGCTTCCGCTGGTGTCGCTCGGGCTCGCTTGGCCGACCGCTGGGTTGAGCTTGCTCCTGCTCGGCGGGTACGCCGTGCTTTGGGAGCGGATCCGGCGGGGGCGCGCGCCGGCGCGGTGATTACCCCGCCGATGCCTCGCTCTACGCAACGTCCTGTCTGCTGGCGAAGTACCCGCAGCTGGTCGGTGTCGTGCGGTATGCCCTGAATCGCCTACGGCACCGTCCGTCGAAGCTCATCGAGTACAAGACGCCGATACTCGTTGAGGTGCCCTCGGGTCGTCCTCCGGTCGATCGCGGCACGAAACGACCAACGGAACAGCGCGTTGCGCACCGCGGCTGAAGGCCTGTGATCCCATGAATCGACGTTACGTGCTCATTACCCCCTGTCGCGACGAGGCGAAGTACGTCCAGCACACGATCGATACGGTGGTGGCGCAGAGCGTGCAGCCGGCCAAATGGGTGATCGTGGACGACGGATCGTCGGACGCCACCCCGGAGATCCTGGCCCGCGCGGCTCGCGAGCACCCCTTCATCGAGATCGTTCGGCGGGAGAATCGCGGCGAGCGCGCGGTCGGACCCGGGGTGATCGATGCCTTCAATGCCGGTCTCGAACGGGTGGAGCTGTCGGAGTACGGCTACGTGTGCAAGCTGGATGCGGACCTGGAGCTTCCTCCACGCTACTTCGAGCGGCTCATGGAGCACTGCGAGGCGGATTCTTGGCTCGGAACCGTGTCAGGCAAGCTCCTCGTGCGGAGCGGTGATCGGTTCGTCGAGGAGCGGTGCGGTGATGAGAACTCCATCGGACCCACCAAGTTCTACCGCGTGGATTGCTTCCAGGACATCGGCGGTTTCGCTCGGCAGGTGTGCTGGGACGGGATCGACGGGCATCTATGCAGGATGAAGAACTGGATGGCGCGATCGATCGACGAGCCGATCCTGCACGTCATTCATCTTCGGCGCATGGGTTCCAGCCACAAGGGTCTGTGGACGGGACGAATGCGATGGGGACGTGGCAAGTACATCATGGGTTCTCGCCCCTACTACGTCCTTCCGGTCGCGTTCTATCGCATGCTCGAGCGGCCCTATGTCATCGGGGGCCTGGGCATCCTTTGCGGATATCTGAGTGCCTGGTTGCGACATTTGCCCCGCTACGACGACCCGGCGTATCTGAAGTTCCTGCGTCGCTACGAACTGCTCTCGCTGGTGCAGGGCAAGCGTAGGACGATGGAGCGCTATCACGAGCGCATCCGCGCCGGCTCGCCACACCGACCGGGGGCGGCGGTCCGGCGCGAGGCAGGAGTCTTCGTGCCGAGCAGGTAGGGTGCGTGCAACGCACCGCGACGTGCGCCACATCTTCGTTTCTGCTGCACTCATGTACCCTCCCTCAGCGATACGGGCGCATCCGGCGGGAGCGCACGGTCGCGCTCGACTTCTTGGCTCTCAACTGGGTTCACGGGAGAGCGGGCAATGGCGACGAGCGAGTCGCGCCAGCCGCTCCGCCAGAGCAGCGGGGTCATGAGCATCCGGGCGAAGCGGGTCGCGAGGGTCGAGCCAACATTGGAGAGCTGGGCCAGCTCGCTGCGCACCACTTCGAACCCCGCCTGCTCCAGCTGCCAGCGCAGGTGTTCGCGCGAGTATTCGAGCGGATGCCCGAGTGAACGACCGCGCTGCGGGTAGAAGAAGGGGCAGAAGAGGGGCATCCCCAGAGCCAGGCGCACCGCATTGCGCAGCCGGTACAGATTTGGCGTGGTGACGAGCACGTAGCCTCCCGGTCGAATCCAGGTTCGGACCTTGCGAAGGATGAGATAGGGCGGCACGGGTAGATGCTCGATCACCTCGCAGATCACGACCAGGTCGTAGGTCCCTCGATCTTCGGGAAGGTCGTCGTAGAGCAGATCGCAGGTCGTGAATTCGAGTCCGAAACGCGTGACCGCGTCGGCATACTCGTCACTGACGTCGGCCAGCTTCCCCTTGTCTCCGAAGAGCCGGTGGCACAGCAGGAGCACCTGGCCGCCTCCGATTTCCAGGATTCGGGCCGGCCTCGGCAGGCTCAGGTCGGCGAGATAGCCCAGCGTCCGCCGATAGCGCGGCTGTTGGTGGCGGTAGTACTCCGGCTGCTCGAAGAAGTGGTTGCCGAGCACGACATCTCGGTACGCCCGGTCGAACGCGGCTCGACCGACCTGTCGTCCAGACGGTTCTGTCGATGGGGAATCCATGATCCCTACAGTCTTGCAGAGATCCGGGAAGACAGGTCGGCGCCTGCTCGGACTGCCAGGATCGTCCCGGGGCCGGCGGCGTCTCTCACAGGCCCGCCAATTGTCCACCTCCTGCGGATCCGTGATCTCGCCGCAGGCGTACTCACCGAGTACCTCCCAAAAGCCATTTCTGGAATCGGACCGGAGGAAATCGTCGATCTTCGGGGCAAGAACCGCCGATCTAACTCCAGGCGGGACGACTCACGGCGATTTTACCCTATCTTCACCCGCGCGAACCGGCTATCTTCTGGGGCATGGGGGGTGAGTGGATCTCGATGCATACCCCTGTGGACAATGTGAGCATCGCCTGGCTCGAGTCTCCTTCGGCCGGAACGGATCCGGCTTGGCTCGATTCGGTGATGCTTCATCCGCTCTGGACCCGGTTGGCGTTTGCGGGAGGCGCCGCCCATCGGGAGCCGCACCGAGGCCTGTCATTCCGGCCGGTCGATCTGGTTGCGGAATCAGCATGAGCGTACTGACAACTGCGGAAGATCCAGTCCAGGCGGTCGTGCCAGCGGTGTCGCTTCGCGGTGTCGAAGTGCACGGGCTCAGCGAGTCGGAGGTGATCCGGCGGGTCCTGGATTCCCTCAAAGTGCGCAAGGCGGCTGGATCATCACGCTGAACCTACAGCATCTGTACCGCTGCGAGAGCGATGAGAGCTACCGGTGTCTGGTCGAAGAGGCTGATCTGGTCGTCGTGGATGGCATGCCCCTGGTCTGGGCCTCGCGGCTGCAGGGAACGCCGGTTCCGCATCGGGTGGCCGGTTCGGACCTCGTGTCATCCCTGACGGAGGCGGCGGCTGAGGAAGGACGATCGGTCTTTCTCCTCGGTGGGGCCGGAGGCTCCGCGGCCGGGGCTGCCCGCACGCTGCTGGCCCGAAATCCAATGCTCGAGATCGCCGGTCTCCATGTCCCTCCGTTTGGATTCGAGAGGAACCCCGAGGAAATGCAGCGTATCCGGGAGGCTCTCGACCAGGCGCGCCCCGACATCATCTACGTCGCGCTGGGCTCGCCGAAGCAGGAACGGCTGATCTTGCAACTGAAGGACGACTACCCGCAGTCGTGGTGGATCGGCGTGGGCATCAGCTTCAGCTTCCTCGCCGGGGACGTCAAGCGAGCGCCGCTTTGGGTGCAGCGCCTCGGTCTGGAATGGGTCCATCGGCTGATCCAAGAACCGCGGCGCCTCTTCCGCCGCTACCTGATCGAGGGGATCCCCTTCGGCATCCGCCTGCTCTCTTCCTCGCTGGCCACGCGTCGGCGCGTTCCCCGCCAGTCCGTCTCAGCGCAGCGGCGGCAGGGAATGGAAGCTGGGCCCGGTGCGAGAGTCGATCTCTCAGCCCACGCGGCGGCAGGGCGGACGGCCGGTCGTCTCGCCCCTGGCCGCCGCCGCTGCGGCCCTTGGCAGCGCGGACCCACCACCAGGTGGTCGACAAGCCAGTCCACCGAGGCTTCGATCATCAGTTCGAGACTGATCGGATCGTTGAAGAGGCGGCTGGATTCGGGAATGCGCATCAGCTTGTGGTCGGCCCCCAGCGCCCGGTCGATTGCCTCCACCGAATCCTGCAGCGCCGTATCCCGCTCCGCGTGAATCAGCAGCGTGGGCGCCTTCACCTGGGCGGCGGCGGCCACCTCGCCGCCACACACCGGACCGCGAATGACCAGGGCTCCGATCTCTGGGTGGGCAGCCGCGTAATCGAGCACGAGCATGCCACCACTTCCCGAGCCGTACAGGCCGATTCGCTGTGCATCGACCTCGTGGAGGTTCGCGACTTGCTGATAGACCAGCGCCAGGTCATGAAGCATCTGCTGATCCGTGGCGTCCTCGAGGGTTCCCTCGCTTCGACCGTGCCCCGTCAAATCCGGCCTCACCCCGATGATGTTGCGCTTCGCCAGGCGCTGGCTGATGGGGACGGAGCGGGGGCTGCGACCATCGCTCTCGAAGCCATGCGCGAATATCACCGCCGGGAACGGTCCGCTGCCGCGGGTCGTGTTCGGGGGTAGGTCGACTTCGCAGCAGATCATCTTCTGATGGTCGTCGCTCGACAGCTTCATATGCAGCGTCTGCACGCCGATCTGCTCCCGTGGGTGTTTCGAGACCCACTTCTGGAGAATCGTCAGCATGAGCGTGTCGGTGATCTCGAGGTAGTTCTGGTAGAAGTCCTGGATATCGGTGAACTTCGCGGGGCGATGGGGAATCACCAGGTCGTGCGCCAGCTCCTGGAGCTGCCACGTCGCGGCGTTGGGGCCGGCCGGCGCCGCCACGACGATCCGTTTCGCTCCGCGATCCCGAAGCGACGCCACCGCTCCCAGCATCCGCGCCCGGTGCCCACGCCTTCGTCCACGACGATGACCGTTCGATTCTCGACCTCCAGCGACGGGATGATGGCCCGGACTTTGCCCCGCTTTCGTCGCAGGTCGCGGAATGCCTCGCGGGCCGGTCCGATCATCTGCTGGCTGGAGAGGTGGTGCCAGCGCGCGGTGGACTCGATCATCGAAACGCGGCCGAATTCGTCCACGACGCCGACCACCCGGTGGGGCGGTTCGGGAGCCCGCAGGCGGGCCAGCAGCAAGACGTCGAGCGGAGCCCCGAGCGCATCGGCGACGATCTCCGCGACCTGCACGCCGCCGTTGTCCAGCCCCAAGACGATCGGACTGTCAGGCCGGAGGTAATCCAGATGCCGAGAGAGCTCGACGGCGGCGGTGAGTCGGTTCTCGAAGAGCCTCATGGCCGAGGTCTCCTGGTGTCGGGCCGCGAACGAACCCCTCCTCCAGCCACCACCCAGCCATCGATGCGTTCGTGCGCATAGAGCCGCATCGAGCCGCGGACGTGAGTTTCCGGCGAGCAGACGCGCGCGTCTGGTTCTCGCCGTTGCTCCGTTCGGTGGCCAAGTCTCAGGAGATCATACCCTCGCGGGGCGGGCGGGTTTCGGCGGGCGCGTCTTTCGGGCGGGCAGGATCGGCTTTAGGGAGTGGCCGGTGTGGCTCGAGCGCACCGCGGCGATCGCCTCGGGCGTCCCGCAGGCCACGACCAGTCCACCCCGGTCGCCGCCCTCGGGCCCGAGATCGATGATCCAGTCGGCGCACTTGATCACGTCGAGGTTGTGCTCGATCACCACGAGCGTGTTGGCTTGATCGGCCAGACGGTTCAAGACGCCCAGCAGCTTCTCCACGTCGGCGAAGTGCAGGCCCGTCGTCGGCTCGTCGAGAATGTAGAGAGTGTGGCCGGTCGATGGATTCCCAAGCTCGCTTGCGAGCTTGATTCGCTGCGCTTCGCCGCCGGAGAGGGTCGTCGACGGCTGCCCGAGCTGGAGGTACTCGAGGCCGACGTCGCGCAGGCACTCGACCATGCGCAGGATGCGGGGATGCGCTTCGAAGAAGTCGACGGCGTCTTCGACCGTCAGATCGAGCACGTCCGCGATGGTCTTGTGCCGGTACGTGACCTCGAGCGTCTCCCGGTTGTACCGTCGGCCCCGGCACGTCTCGCAGGTCACGAACACGTCAGGCAGGAAGTGCATCTCGATCTTCTTGACGCCCTGTCCCTGGCACGCCTCGCAGCGCCCGCCCTTGACGTTGAAGCTGAAGCGCCCGGGAAGGTAACCGCGGATCTTGGCCTCCTTCGTCTGCGTGAAGAGCTTGCGCACATCGTCGAAGATGCCGGTGTAGGTCGCAGGATTGGACCGGGGCGTGCGGCCGATCGGCGACTGGTCGACCTCGACCACCCGATCGATCCGTCCCAGCCCGTTGATTCGGCTGTGCGGGCCCGGTGTCGCGCGTGAGCCGTGAAGATGGCGGCGCGTCGCCTTGAGGAGGATCTCGTTGACCAGCGTCGACTTGCCCGAGCCCGAGACGCCCGTCACACAGATCAGGCCGTGCAGAGGAAACTCGACGTCGATCGCCCTTGAGGTTGTTGGCGCGGGCGCCCTTCACCACCAGGGACCGGGCTCGGATCGATCTGCCTGCCGCTGCGCGGGAACGGGGATGCCGCGCGCGCCCGAGAGGAAGTGACCGGTGAGCGAGTCCGTGCTGGCGAGGATGTCGTCGAGGGTGCCCTGGGCGACCACGGTGCCGCCGTCGGTGGCCTGGGCCGGGACCGATGTCGACCACGTGGTCGGCGGCGCGGATCATCGCCTCGTCGTGCTCGACCACCAGGACGGTATTGCCGATGTCCGCGAGATGGCGCAGCGTCCCGATGAGCCGGTCGTTGTCGCGCTGGTGCAGTCCGATCGTGGGCTCGTCGAGGACGTAGCACACGCCGACGAGGCCCGATCCGACCTGCGTGGCGAGTCGGATGCGCTGCGCTTCGCCGCCGGAGAGCGTGGTGCTGGCGCGATCGAGCGTCAAGTAGTTCAAGCCCACCGACGCGAGGAACCCGAGCCGCGCGTTGATCTCCCGGAGGATCGGTTCGGCGATGCGCCTGTTGCTCCCGATCCAGGTGGAGCGAGGCGAAGATCTCGAGGGCCCGATCGATCGTGGCCGCGGTGATCTCCGTGATGCCCAGCGGTCGGTCGCCGCAGCGGAGCAGGACGTGGCGAGCCTCAGTGCGGAGCCGCGTCCCCTGGCAGGTCGGGCACGGGGCATTGCTCATGTAGTGCCGCAGCCGCTCCTTCACGAAATCGCTGTCCGTCTGTTCGTAGCGGCGATGGAGGCTGGGAATGACGCCCTCGAAGACGAACCCGTCGCGCTGGGCGTCGGACTCGCTCGATGCCCTCGAGCAGGATGCGCCTGATGCGTCTTGGGAAGACGGTCGTAGGGCAGACTCCGGTCGACCTCGAGCGCCTCGCAGAATCGGCGCAGGATCCGCCCGTAGTAGATGTTCATGCGGCGGCCGTTGCTGCCGCCACGGTTGGATGGCGCCGTCGGCCAGCGAGAGGCTCTGGTCGGGAACGATCAGGTCTGGATCGAACTCGTCGATGGCTCCGAGCCCATCGCACGCCGGACACGCACCGTACGGCGAGTTGAACGAGAAGAGACGCGGCTCGAGCTCCTCGATGCTGCACTCGCGGATGGTCCGGGCACGCGAACCGATCGCTGAAGCGTCGCTCCGTCCAGCTCTCGCCCTCCTCGACCAGCACGACCAGCTGTCCCTGGCTCAGCTTCAGCGCGACCTCGACCGACTCGGCGAGACGCTGGCGCACTTCGGGTGCCACGACCACGCGATCCACCACCGCCTCGATCGTGTGCTGCTCGTAGCGGCCGAGGCCGAGCGGATTGTCGCCACCTTCCTTCAGGGCTTCGCGGACATCCACGACGGTCGCCGTTCACCCGGGCTCGAACGAAGCCCTGCGTGCGCAGACCCTCGATCACCTCGCGGTGGTAGCCCTTCTTTCCGCGGACGACCGGCGCCGCGATCATGAGGCGCCGGCCGGCGTCGATCTGCATGAGGCTCTCGACGATCTGGCTGGCGCTGGTGGCGGCGATCGGCTGTCCGCAGACGCGGCTCGGCTCGTTCCTGGAGGCGGGAAGGGGCTGCCAGCAGGTCGGCTGGCCGCATCGGGCGAGCAGCAGGCGCAGATAGTCGTAGATCTCGGTGGTCGTGGCCACCGTCGAACGGGGGTTGTGCCCGCCGCTGCGCTGCTGGATGGCGATCGTCGGTGGGAGTCCTTCGATCGACTCGACGTCGGGCTTCTGCAGCTGATCGAGGAACTGCCGTGCGTAGGCGCTCAGCGACTCCATGTACTTCCGCTGGCCCTCGGCGAAGATCGTGTCGAAGGCGAGCGAGCTCTTGCCGGATCCGGAGACGCCAGTGATCACGACGAGCTGATCGCGCGGAATGTCGACGTTCAGCGCTTTGAGGTTGTGCTCTCGAGCGCCGCGAACGCGGATGAGTCTCGTTCTGTTCTGCCGGCGCCTGTCCCACGCGGGGGAATGATACGAGGAGTCGGCGCGGGACGTTGGTGTTGTTCGGCGGCCGAACCGCAGAAATCTCACCGCGGAGGGTCGCGGAGGGGCGCTGAAAGAGAAAGAGAGAGCGGAATTGCCAGCACGCATGAACGCGGGAGGTCGCGAAGGGAGGCCACCCGCGGTGCAGCTCCTGGTTCATGCAGCTCGTTCTTCTCGATCGAACACGTCGAACAAGCCGAGGCCATTGCCCGTTCCGGCGTCTTCTCCATCTCCGCGCCCCTCCGTGGCCCTCCGTGGTGAATCGACCACGCGGTCCGGATGGCGAGCTGCGCTACCCCACCTCGCGCCGCTGGAAGAGGATGATGGCGAGGCTCAGGGCGATCAGGATGTACAAGAGGCCGTAGGCGACGGTCCTGACCACATAGGCCGTTGGAATGACGTGGCTCTGGGTCAGGGCGTCCGCAAGCCACAGTCGCTGGAAGTTCGGCACGATCGAGTAGCCGATCCAGGCGGCCCAATACTCGATCAGCTCCCATCCCTCCGCCATCTTGGTGAGGGGCACGGTGGGGATCGTGACCTGCTCGGTCGTGCTGGTCACCTCCCCCGACGTGAGCTCGATGGTCCGGGTGATGGCTTCGGACACCGTCAGCCCCTGCGCCGAAGCCCGCTCCAGCCATCGGCCGCTCAGGGCGGCGATGGGCCGGCCGAAGAGCCAGTCAGAGAGCATGCCCAGGAGGAAGACCCCGACCGTGACGCAGAGCGTGAGCACTTGTCCGAGCCGCGTGGAGGCGGCGACCGCGATGGCGGTCAGGACGAGTATGGCGGTCAGCACGCATGCCAACGCGAGCCAGAGGTCGGGCTTGAAGGCCGCGCTGAGCGGCTGCGGCGTGAAGTCGGGCCGGAACATGAGGCAGAAGAAGTAGGCCAGACCCGCCAGCGGCGTGGTGACGCAGATCACGGTGCTCGTGAAGGCCATCCCGTAGAAGTAATTGCACCAGATGCCGACGCCCAACCCGAGCACTCCGGCCGCCGTGCCGAATGCGATCACCGGCAGGTGGAGAGGATCTCGCACCGTCTGCAGCACCGAGTGCTGCTCGACGAGCAGGAAGATGAAGCTCATCAGCAGCGTGCCGATGGTCATCGCGCCCGCGACGCCCAGGAACTTGCCGATGATGAAGACCGGGCGGCTGACCGGCTTGGCGATGACCGTGAGCGCGGTCTTGTTCTCGATCTCCCGCGTGAGCACGCTCGTGGCGATGAACGAAGCGAGCAAGGCCCCGCCCGCGAAGACGGTGGACAGGCCGATGTCGATGAGCATCCGCTGGTCGTCCTCCATTGTGAAGGCCGAGAGCGGGTTGCTGAGGATGATCAGGATGGCGGCGACGACCAGCACCACCAGCATGATGGGCTGCCGGACGCTCTCGAAGAACGTGTTGCGAATGATCGCGAGGATCTGTTCGAGCATGACGAGAGCGGCCGGGCCGGCAGGTACGGGGACGTCGGGAGTGAACGAGCCCGAATGGTCGCCGGGGAGGGGGAAATGTCAATCTGGCGGGTCGATTCCGTCCGAAAGAGCGAACTTCGAACGGGGAGCGGTACGTATTTCCTGCGACTCTGGTTCGTCGAGCGACCGTGTTCGCGACGACTGATTGCGACGACCAGGGTACCCTGCTGCATGTCCACGCCGGGGCTGGCCAGGAACAACCGCCACCCCCGGATTCCGGATTCACGCCTGCCGGTCGTCTTCCGGCGAGCGCCACAACCCTCTTTCGCGAGGCGGGCTTGACCAATCGGCCTCGGCCGGAGACACCTGTAGCACCGGGACCGCCGGATTCCTGCCGCAGCACACTATCTGAAGGGCATCATGAGAGTCGATCATTTCGCCTATCAGCGAGCGACCCGGGTTGCGGGGTTCGGGTTCCTCCTCCAGCTGCTCGTCGCCGTCGTGCTGCTCGTGTTCTCGCTCGTCACCGGCGACGCCGGGGACACGGCCTGCTTCTACGGCTCGCTGTATGCCTTCGCCGGACTCCTGGTCTGGCTGAGCCTCATCATCGTCTTCTATCAGCACAAGCTCGAGCGCCTGGAAGCGCTCGAGGAGGACGAGCTGGGAAGGGCCCGTGCGGGCACGAGTTCGGTGTTCGATGCGGTGGACGATGAGGTCAGGGTCGCCGCCCGTCGGCTTCGGAAGCTCTACAAGTGGATGATGCCGGGGGTCAGCCTGCTGCTGGCCCTGCTCCTGGGGACGCTCGCGTGGCGGATGTGGGTCTTCCTCGATGCGCTGAACGCGACGGGGAAGGACGCCACGTCGATCCATGAGTTCGCCCGTACGCCTGCCCTGGGTTGGGCAGTGGCCATCTGCCTCTCCTTCGCGGCGATCTGCTTCATCTTCTCCCGCTTCGTGGCGGGGATGGCCAAGCAGCCCGCCTGGCAGAATCTGAGGGGCGGCGCCGGGTACATGGTCGGCAATGCCCTCGTGCTCTTTGCCATCGCGACCGGCGTGATCTTCCGTTTCTTCCGCAACGAAGCGGTCATCGAGGGCGTGGTGTACGCGATCATGATCTTCGTGGCCGTGGTCGCGGCGGAGATCCTGCTCAACTTCATCCTCAATTTGTACCGGCCGCGGATTCCCGGGGAGATGCCGCGAGCCGCGTTCGACTCCCGCGTGCTGGGCATGCTCGCCGCGCCCGACTCGCTCGTCCGGTCGATCAACGAGGCGGTCAACTACCAATTCGGTTTCGACGTCACGAGCACCTGGGGCTACAAGCTGCTCATGCGCAGCTTCGCCAGGCTCCTGCTGATCGGAGCGGCGGTCATGCTGCTGCTGAGCACGATGGTGGTGATCGAGCCGTACCAGCAGGCCCTGAAGCTCAGCTTCGGAAGAATCGTCGGAGATCGTGCGCACGATTCGGGGCTCATGTGGAAACTGCCCTGGCCGCTTCAGTCCGCCTCGATTCACGACGTCTCGAGAATTCGCGAGCTGCCGCTCACGGCGCGACGGATTCGTCAGCAAGAGGTGAATGTCTGGACCGCCGACCTCAAAGGGAAGACCGATCGTGAGCCCGAGCCCTTCCTCGTGGGCAGCTCCCGATTCGACGTTGCCGCTCCCGGTCGAGATGTCATCCGCAGCCGCAGGCCGCTCTCCGAGGACGATGCGGATACCGACGTGATCGGCGAGCGCATCGGTGAGAACAGGCGCTGATCGACGCGGAGATCATCCTGCAATACCGGATCAACGAAGAAGACGACGGCCTGCTCGACTACCTGCAGTTCGCCTCCGACCTTCGCGGACGACGGGATCTCCTGGGAACCCGGGAGAAGATCCTGCGGGAGATTGCGCTGCGGGAAGTGACGGGGTACCTGTCCACGCGAACGCTCGACGAGGTGCTCTCGCGAGACCACGCCAGCCTGGCGGGCGATCTGAAAGGCCGCATCCAGGAAGCCTTCACCTCCATGCAGACCGGCGTGGAGGTCGTCGATGTCAGCCTTCCGCTGATCCGGCCTGCGGGCGACACCGTGCGGCAGTTCGAAGACCTGGCGATGGCCGCCCAGGATCTCGAGCGACTCAAGTCGCGCGCGGAGCAGTCGCGGCTGACCACGCTCGCCTATCTGGTGGGCGATCCCGGTCTGGCCGGACCGCTGGTCGAAGGAATCGAGAAGTTCGAGTCGCTCGAGAAGGAACTCGGCAGCGACGACCCGAAAGTGCTCGAGCAGCGGGATCTGGTCGAGCGCCTCCTCCGGGACTCCGGGGGGCGCGCCGGACTGCAGATCTCAGAGGCGTACGCCAACCGCTGGATCGCCCTGCTGTCCGAGCGAGCCAACGCGGTCCGCTTTGGTGGTCAGCTGGCGGCGTATCGGGCTGCCCCCGAGCTCTACATGCAGCGGGAGATCATGCAGGTGTACAAGCAGCGCCTGTCGAAGCAGCGATCCTTCATTCTGGGCATCGATCCAGCTCGCGTGAACCTCGATGTGGAGCTGAAGGAGTTGAGCCCCATGTTCGATATCGAATCGTCCATCTCCCCGGAAGGTGAACAGCAATGAACAAGATGATCGCCCTGGGCGTCGGCGCGGTTCTGCTCCTGCTCCTGCTCGTCTTCTCGACGACGTACACGGTCTCGTTCGACGAAGTGGCCATCCGCAAGACCTTCGGTCGCAGCACCGAGGCGAGCGTGATCACTGAGCCGGGTTTGAAGTGGAAGTGGCCGATCATCCAGGACAAGACGGTGTACGACAAGCGCCTCCAGATCAAGGAGTCGCCGCTCGAGGAGATCTCAACCGCGGACGGTCTGCAGATCGTGGTCAAGGCCTTCCTGCTCTGGAGGATCGATACGGAGACGGCACAGGGGCCGCTGGCATTCGATCGCGCCTTCGGATCGATCAGTGACGCCGATCCGGGGATCGGGGATCCATTCATCACGGTGCTCACCGGCGTGCTCAGCGAATATCGTCTCAGCGACCTGCTGGGCGAGAACAGCCGGCTCGAAGAGGCGGAGGCGAAGATCGTGGCTGCCCTCTCGGGGTTGCCAGAGAAGGGGATCCAGCCGGTGTCCGTCGGCATCAGCCAGCTGCTGTTGCCCGAACGCACCACCAACTCCGTCATCCGGCGCATGCAGGCGAGCCGCACGGCGCTGGCGGAAGCCAAACGGAACGAAGGCAACGCCCGAGCCGAGGCGATCACCTCCGAAGCGGCGACCCTCGCGGAGACCATTCGCAAGTTCGCCGATCTGCGTGCCTCGGAGATCCGCTCTCAGGCCGAGGCGAAGGCGGCGGACTACGTCGAGCAGATGAGCGAGGAGCAGTCGCTGGCGATCTTCCTGGTCTGGCTCGACACGCTGGAGGCGTCGCTCAACGAACAGTCCACCTTTGTCCTGAGTACTGATTTCGCACCCTGGCATCTGATGGGATTGAGTAGCCCGACCGACGGTGACGGCATTCCCCAGGCCCGCGGCGGCGCAGCAGCGACGACTCCTTCGGCGGCGCAGACGGAGCGGCAGCTTGAACAGGTGCGCGAGCAGCTTGACCGTATCAAGACGCAGATTGCCAAGATGCCCCAGGATGCAGAAGCGCGAGAGCAGGTCGAGGCACTCGTGGCCGCCACGGAGGCCGTCTACCAAGCTCTGGCAACACAGGCGGCGCCGAAATGACGATGTCCAGTGATCCAAACGACCAGGTGTCCCGGCCCGGCGACGGGCGCGACCACGTGCCGTTCGAGTCTGAGCCGTTGCCGGTGGAGGCAGCGCCGCGGCGCGCGGCATCCGCCCAATTCATCGTCGATTCGGACGTGGGCTCCGAGGCGGCGATGCGCGATGCCATGGATCCCGCCAACCGCTCGCTGGCCGAAGCGCTGCGGCTGAGCTATCGCGTCCTCCAGGTGGTGATCCTCGTGCTCGTCGTGCTGTTCATCTTCTCCGGGTGGAAGTCCGTGCAGGAGGGGCAGACCGGCGTCCTCACCGTCTGGGGGAAGATCGCCGAGGTCGGCGGAAGCAAGGCGCTGACGCCCGGTCTCAAGTTCAGCAAGTGGCCCTATCCGGCGGGCGAATTCATCCTGTTCCAGGAGCAGAATCGCGCGGTGGATCTCGGTAGTGCCTTCTGGCCGGCGATGCGGCCGGGCGCGGACTTCAAGGACATGCTGCAGCAGGCGTCGGTCAACGATCGACTGAAGCCAGGCCGCGACGGTTCGCTCATCACCCGGGACGGCGAGCTGGCTCACCTGCAGATCAACGTCCGCTACGCGATCGCCGATCCCGTGGCCTTCGTGTCGGATGTCCGGATCGAACGGGAAGCGGTCGATCGTCTCGTCGAGCTCGCCCTGCAACGATCGGTCGTCCAGGCGGGCGCTCGTCTGACCGTGGACGAGCTCGTCGAGAAGGGCGATCGGCTCGCCGGTCTGATCGAACGGAACGCCCAGCATCTCCTGGACGCGGTGGCCTCGGGGATCCGGCTCCAGTCCGTCGATCTTCCAAACACGTCCTCGCCGCTCGCGGTGCGCAAGACCCTCGAGGACGTCCAGCTGGCGAAGACACAGGTGCTTCAGGGGCTGGTCGAAGGCGCGTCAGAAAGCCGACGCGACGCTCACCGCCGTGGCGGGGGGTGACCACGATGCGCTGACCAGCCGCATTCGCGCGTATGAGGAAGCCGTTGATGCCGGCAATCAGAAGTTGGCCGAGGCGAGATTCCTGGAAATCACCGCCCAACTGGAGGCACCGGAGACGACGGGCGAGGTGGCCAGGATCGTCAATCGGGCGAAGAGCTACGAATTCGAGGTCGAATCGACGCTCGGGCAGGAAGCGCGGCGCTTCGCGGATCTGCTGCCGAGCTTCCGCAAGCAGCCGGAGCTCGTCGTGAAGCGGAAGTGGTTCGAGACCTTCGCGAAGGTGCTCAATTCGCAGACGTCTGAGGTCTTCTGGGTACCCGACGATCTTGCCGCCATGCAGCTGAAGATTTCCGGACTCGACGAGGTGGCCGAGCGCCGCCGTCTCGGCGCCCTGAAGAGGAAGGAGCAGGAGCACCTGCAGCAGTTCGCCAATCCGATGGTCGGCAAGATCATCCGCGCCGAAGACCTGGCGGACGATCGGCCGCGGCGGAGACTGCAGGTGGACGAAGAGACCGGCGCTCTCGGCGGCGGCGGATCGAAATGACGCAGACGGGGCAGGACACACCATGATGGTCAGCAGAAGCGACTCCAGCGTTCCCATCGTCGAAGCCGTCGGCCTGACCAAGGTCTTCAAGGACTTCTGGATGCGGACCAAGGCTCGGGCGGTCGACGGCGTCGACTTCGAGATCCGCACGAACGAGATCTTCGGTTTGCTGGGTCCCAACGGATCGGGCAAGAGCACGATCATCAAGATGATCCTCGGCCTGCTCCACAAGACCTCTGGCCGGCTGACGGTCTTCGGCAGATTGCCAACCGACGTGAGCATCAAGAAGCGGGTGGGCTTCCTTCCCGAGGAGTCCTATCTCTACCGCTATCTCAACGCGCGGGAGACGCTCGATTACTACGGAAAGCTGTTTGGCCTCGATCATCGGACCCGTCGGCGCCGCATCGACGAGCTGCTGGACATGATCGGCCTGACGCAGGTTGCGCATCGGCCGATCGGCGAGTTCTCAAAGGGGATGACCCGGCGCATCGGTCTCGCCCAGGCGTTGATCAACGATCCGGAATTCCTGATTCTCGACGAACCGACCTCCGGTTTGGATCCGATCGGCACGCATCAGGTGAAGGACCTGCTGCTCGAGCTTCGGCGCCGGGGCAAGACGATCTTGCTCAGCTCGCACCTGCTCGCCGATGTAGAGGACGTCTGCGATCGCATGGTCATGCTCTACGGCGGCCAGATCCGCGCCCAAGGAACGGCGGACGAGCTGCTCAGCGACACCGAGCACACCGTCATTCAGACCGGCCGGTTGAGGCCGGACACGATCTCTCGGATCGAGGAGGTGCTGCTGGAGCGGGAGGGCAAGGGCATCGACAACGTCCATGCGCCCCGGCAAAGGCTGGAGCAGCTGTTCATGGAGATTGTGGAGAGGGCCAGAATGGAGCAGGTGGCGACCGCCGGCGCGGTGCACGGCGGCGCGACAGCGGCGTTCCTTCGAGCGGAGGAAGCAGAGGGAGAAGAGCTCATCGACACGCTCGTGCAGGGCGAGCGCTCGGAAGCGAGCCGCGCCGTCGAGGTGGATCGCAGCGCCGAGAAGGCGCCCGAGAAGACCGAGGACGTGCTGACCGATCTCGTACGGGACGAGTCAACGGCGCCCGCCCCGCGCGTACGAGCGGTTGAAGCGCCGCTTCCCAAGTCGCCCGAGGACGTCGACACGTCGGTGATCGAGGGGCTGCTGGACGAGGGGCGCGGTGACGACGAGCGACGGGTCGGCCCATGAAGCAGGCCTTGCTCAATCTGTACCGCCGATTCGATCTGGTTCAGCGGACTCGATCCTTCCGACTCATCGCCTCGGTGCTCGTTCTCCTGCTGTGCGGCGGCATCTTTGGGTCCCTGCTGAGTACGAGCTACAGCACGGACCGCCAGCGGACGGCCCTGATCGAGGCCCTGACTGATCAAAACGTGCAGCGCGACGACGAGCACGCGGTCAGCCTCTCGCAGACGGGCACGGTCACTGTGAACGGCCGCACCTACGGAGGCGAGTCGTATCTCCGCAACATCGACATGGTGCTGGACGAGCAGGGAAACATCCGGTCTCCGATCGCGCTCGCGGAGCGCTTGCTCGACGAAGCGCGGCCTGCGTGGGCGCCGAGGTGGATGCTGGAACAGCCCCGGACGACGTGGCTGCTCGCCGGTCTGACGACGGTGTGGCTGCTCCTGATCATCTGGCTCGACCTCACGCTCCCCTTCCTGCTCACGATTGCCGGCACGGCCGTACCCGTCGCGGCAAGCTGGTTGGCGGGAAGCGATCAGGTGATGCTCGCTTTCGCGGGCATCGGGCTGCTCACCTTTACGTACCTGCTGCTCACACGACTCGTTCTCGTCGTGTATGCGCGGCCGCGACAGATCCTTGCCGTTGCTCACACGGTGATCAAGGAGGCATCGCGGAGCAGGATCTCCCTGGTCTTCATCGTCCTGCTGCTGATCATCCTGCCCCTGCTCCCCGTGTGGCTGGATTCGGAGGCGCCGCTTCGGTACCAGATCCAGACCTTCATCAGTCGATCGATGGGCGCAACGTTCTTCCTGGCGGCGATGATGACGCTCTTCCTCGCGTGCGCCACCGTCGCTTTCGAGATTCGCGACCGGCAGATCTGGCAGCTGATGACCAAGCCGCTCGCGCGTGCGAACTATCTGCTCGGGAAATGGCTTGGCGTCGTCACCGTCAACCTGATCCTGCTCACGGTATCCGGTATCTCGACGTTTACCTTCGTGCAGTACTTGCGCGCCCGCCCCGTCGCGCCGGGGATGGAGGGTCAGCTCGACGCCCTGGCGGTCCGGACTGAGGTGCTGACCGCACGGATGCAGCGGCTGCCGGACTACGACACGCTTGACGGCACCCAGCTCAGCAACCGAGTGGAGCAGGTCGTCGCCCGCGACCCCGACCTGTCGCAGCTGGAGGAGGTTCCCCTTTCGACCATCCGAAAGATCCGGGCTGATCTTCAGGAGGCGTTCCTGCTTGGACAGCGGACGATTCCTCCCCAGTTCTACCGGGAGTACGTCTTTCACGGGCTGGATCGCCCGCGGCGGGAGAACGAACCCGTCACCCTGCGCTACCGATTCCACATCCTGCGCAGTGACGAGCACGAGACCTACCAGGCCATCTTCTGGTTCAACGACGATCGAAATGTGGCGGTGCGCCGGAACTACGTGCCCACGATGTCCCACGTGCTGACCATTCCCCCCCAACTCATTCAGGAGGACGGCACGCTCAAGATCAGCGTGTTCAACCCCTTCGTTCCCTCCCCGGAGATGCAGGGGCTTGGAGCAATCAACTTCGAGCTCGAGGACTTCGAGGTGCTGTACAAGGTCGGCGATTTCGAAGCGAACTTCGTTCGGGCGATCCTGATCAACTGGGTGAAGCTGGCATTCCTGGCCATGCTCGGAATCAGCGCCTCGACTTTCCTCAGCTTCTCGGTGGCGTGTCTGCTCTCCTTCACGATCTTCGTAGCGGGCAGCATGGGACCGTATCTCGCCGACTCGCTCTCGCAGTGGTATCCACCCCTGACGAGCCAAATGGACTGGGGTAACTTCGCGCTGGTCCTCCGCTGGGCCTTCCAGTGGTTCATAAAGATCATTGCCGAGTCGCTCGTCTGGTCGCTGAGCGGATTCGGGGAGATCTCCGCCACGAGACGCCTGGTCGAAGGGAAGTTCATCTCCTGGTTCGAGGTGATCGTCGGCTTCTTCAAGCTCGTGGTCATCTGGTCCGGCGTCGCTCTGGGTGTCGGGCTTCTGGTCATCAAGAACCGCCAGCTCGCGATCTACAGCGGGCAGGGCTGAGCCACTCCATGACCCACGATCGAACCATTCAGGCCGCCTTCCTCGCCCTGCTCGTCGCCGCCACCGCCGGCGCGGGGCGTCTCCTGCCGGGCATCATCGAGATGTCGGATGAGCACGCGCTTCGGTACACCGACGTAACGGTGGAGGGCGCGCCGCCGTTCGTCGCACTGGGGACGATGATCGGGGCGCTGCGCGGACTCATCGTGGACTATCTCTGGATCAAGATCCACATCAACAAGGAGAAGGGGCTCTTCTACGAGGTGATGGCCGACGCTGACTTGATCACCAAGTTGCAGCCCCGCTTCGCCGCAGTGTGGGCGTTCCACGGTCACAACATGGCCTACAACATCTCGGTGGCGACCCAAACGCAGCAGGAGCGCTGGGAGTGGGTCAACGCGGGGATTCGGCTCGTCCGCAACGAAGGACTGCGATACAACCCCAACGACCTGCAACTGCACCGGGAGCTGGCGTTCTGGTTCGCGCACAAGATCGAGGGCGTGTCCGACGACGCTCATCTCTACTACAAGGCGAAATTCTGCCAGGAGTGGCACTACCTGCTCGGCGAGCCGCCCGACGACTGGGACGAACGCATCGCCTGGATCAAGAAGGTGGCCGATGCCCCTGCGACCCTCGCCGAAGCGGAGGCGCGAACACCCGAGATCCGCGGGCTGCTGGAAGCGCTCGAGCGTGTGTACGCACAAGCGGAGCGTCCCTTCAAGGTCGATCGAGACCTGCTCATGGCATACGCGGAATGGGATGTCATCCGCCGCCAGTCCAGCGCCGCTCAGATTCTCGGGAAGACCGAAGAGTACCGGGAGCGCCGGCCCTTCTTCGCCGCGTTCGACGACGCGGCCGGTGACCCTCGCTGGACGGAGGCGTGGGATACGCTGGTTCACCACCTGCGCAAGCGAACGCTCGAGGACGATTACAACATGGATCCTCAAGTGATGTACGAGTACACCCGCGACCTGGGGCCCATCGACTGGCGAAACGCGCAAGCACACGCGCTGTACTGGTCCCGGCGGGGCTCGGAGATCGCTGAGCGCCGGGTTGCCAACGTGAACGACATCTACAAGATCCTCAATAACGACCGCATTCAGTTGCAGGCGATGCAGGGACTTGCCCGCTACGGAAGGACCTACTTCGACCCGTTCTCCGACGAGATGCCCGCCCGTTTCCCCGATCCACGGTGGATCGACACGATCGACAAGGAGTTCGAGCGCGTCTACCTCAAGCACTACCGCACCCGCGGTGGCGGAGGCGATACGTTCCTCGGCTTCCTGGAGAACTTCCTGAGCTCCTCGGTGCGCGAATGGTATCGGGCGGGCGAAACCGAGAAGGCGCAGCGGCTGCTGGACCGCTTGGACAGCCTCGCCGGTCGGGGAGCGCCGGAGGCGGTTGGACGCAATCCCGATTACAGCTTGCCACTGGACGTCTTCGTGTGGAAGCAGACGCTGAACGAATACGAGTTCCAGCCCCATCTTGCGCCCAGCGACGTCGCGGCTTCGCTCCGCTATGGGTTCGTGATGGGACTCGGGCAGGACCGCCCGGAGCTCCTGGAGCAGTCCAAGGAGTTCGCGAAGAAGGTGACCGAATACTTCAAGGGCAACGAGTACAACAACTACGTGAACAAGTTCGGTCGGGGCGCATGTCGGAGTTGCTCGTCTCGCTGGAGGACGCTGCGCTCGTGGTGTTCGCGCAGGTGATGGTCGATCGATCGATCAACCTCGAGCGGCGCATGACCATCTGGCGGAAGGCGGATCAGGTTTCACCCGAGCTGCGAGGTTGGGCCTATGACCGGATCAAGCCGCAGATCGAGCGGGAGCTCGCGACCAGCGCCTTCGGCCGCGCGTTCACGATCGATCAAGTGCTCCCTCCGCCGCCCAATCTCGAAGCGATGCGAGCAAAGAACGCCGAGTGGGAAGCCAAGCGGCGCAGGAACGGGAAGCACTGCGCAAGCGCGACGAGATTCAGCGAAAATGAACGGCGGAGAGGTCACCGCGGACGGCTGCGGAGGCGCGTCGTATTGGCGCACGAGCGTGTCACGGATGCAGATTGTCGGTGCGGTCATCTGGGCGTATCGCAGCTCGAAACTCACCGCGGAGTGCCGCGGAGTGCCGCGGAGGTGCAGAAAGCGTGTTGGTGCTTGAGAGACTCACAGAGCAGATCATTGGGGCGGCCATCCGAGTACATAGCGCGCTTGGTCCGGGCTTGCTCGAGTCTGCGTACGAAGCATGCCTCGCGCATGAACTCGTTCGACAAGGTCTTCGGATCGAACGTCAGCGGGCTTTGCCTGTGACCTACGATGGGCTGCGAATTGACTGCGGCTATCGTGTTGATCTGCTTGTGGAGCAGCAGGTTGTGGTCGAGTTGAAAGTAGTCGATCGGATCAGCCCTATTCATGAAGCGCAACTACTGACGTACATGCGACTTGCCGATAAACCAGTCGGCCTGCTCGTCAACTTCAATGTGCTGCGACTGTGTGACGGCATTGTGCGCACGAGTCTTGACAGACGCACCAGAACATTCGCAACCCGACGGAACTCTGTAGGACCTCCGCGTCTCTCCGCGTCTCTCCGCGTCTCTCCGCGTCTCTCCGCGTCCCTCCGTGGTCCTCCGCGGTGAGTTGATGTCAGCACGCGTGTCGCGACATCAAACGAGTAAGCTGCCTAGCCCGGATGTCTCACCAACATCGTCGCCGTTCGTTGGCAAGGAGATGAGGTCATCGAGGCGGAGACGGCTTGTCACTCCTTCGACGCCTCGCGATGTGCCGAAGGCGACGCCGCCAGCGAACGGTCTACACAGCCACAGCAGATGGTGGTGAGAAATGCGGGCTAGAACTCCGCGACTCACTGAGGGGCAGGATTTCACCGCTGAGGGGCACGGAGGGCCACGGAGATGTAGAATCTGTCGTGGTGCTTCGGTGCATCACAGGCCGTTAGAATCTGTTGCCAAGGTGTCAGACGAGGCTGCCGGTCAAGACCAGTTCCGGATGCAGCGCGACGTCACGGTCGGCGAACCTCGATCGCCGGGACTCAGGCAGGGTGACTCAGATGAGTCATCCAAACCTCCGTGTCTCTCCGTGGCCCTCCGCGGTGAATCGGCGTCAACAGGAGCGTCAGAATCCAACGACCGGATTGCTGAGCGTGCCCAATCCTTCGATCGTGATCTCGACGCAATCGCCGGGTCGGAGGAATCGGGGCGGCGTGCGGGCTGCCCCAACCCCCGCGGGCGTGCCGGTCAGGATCACCGTGCCGGGAAGCAGCGTGGTTCCGCGGCTGAGCTCGGTGATCAGCCGGCGAATCGGGAAGATCATCTGCGACGTGTTCGCCTGCTGCATGACTTCTCCGTTGAGCCGCGTGGTCAACTGCAACTGCTGGGGATCCGACACCTTCGAACGGAGGACGGTTTGGCTGAGCGGACAGAAGGTGTCGAAGCTCTTGCCGCGTACGAACTGCCCGCCTGAGCCGTGGCGCTGCCACCAACGGCGCTGACGTCGTTCGCAATCGCGTAGCCCTCAATGAACCGATCGGTGTCGCGCTCTTCGACGTCCCGCGCCGCGGCGCCGATCACCACCGCCAGCTCGCCTTCGAAGTCGACTTGCTCGTGCGGCTCCGCGCAGATCGGGGAGAGGACGATCGGTTCGCCATTGCCGATGACCGACGCCGGGTTCTTCATGAAGATCACCGGCAGTTCGGGACTCGTGCCTCCCATTTCCGCCGCGTGTTCGGCGTAGTTGCGGCCGATGGCGAAGATCGCCGGCGGGTAGGCGCTCACCGGGAGACGCTCCCGGAACCCGGAACGGCACTCCGGTCATGCTTATGCGTCTCGGGAACCGGGTCGTAGCCGGCGCCGCCCCAGGGATGGCAGCGGCACAGCCGGCGAACGGTCAACCATGATCCGCGCAACGCCCCGTGCCGGCGAAGCGACTCGACCGCGTACTCGGAGCAGCTTGGGAAGAAACGGCATTGACCGCCGAAGATCGGTCGCAGCACGGCCTGATAGAGACGGACGACAGCGATGAGAAGCATGGCCGTCCAGCTCATGAGTCGGCTTGGGATTGATCGGTCTTCCGGGTCCATGTCCGACTCAGGTACGACGCCGCCTGCATGAGGAGCTGCGAGTATTCAATCATGCGAAGCGGTTCGTGGGGGTGCACGACGATGAGCACATCATAGCCGCGCGGCCAGTCGTGTTGCAGGAGCCGAAAGGACTCACGGAGTCTGCGTTTGATCGTGTTTCGACGCACGGCAATGCCGACGCGACGGCTTACGGCCAACCCGAGCCGAGGATAGTCGAGTCCGTTCGGCCGGCCCCAAACGGTCAACGGTCCAACCGCAGTGCGCACCCGGCCCCTGAAGACGAAGCGGAACTGCCGCGATCCGCTCAGCCGCATGCTCTTGGGGAAGCCGTATGCCACCCGCGTCCATTCCCTTCTCCACTCAGCTCAACGAGCGGTCTGCATGTACCGGCGAAAGAAGTCGATCATCAGCGCATCGACCTCGGGATGGGTGGTGCGCATCGTGTTGTGCTGGCCGCCGCGGAGCACGACGAGGCGCGCCTGGGGGCCCGCCTCCGTCAGAAGCTGTCCGTGCCGCAGGGGAACGGTGGTGTCGGCCGATCCGTGCAGGATGAGGATCGGGCGATCGATCCGGGCAATGGCATCGAGAGGGCGGCAGGTGTCGTTGATGAGCAGGCTCGTCACCGCGCGCACGATCGGTCCGGGTGGATCGCCGCCAAGCGCGCTCGCCGCGATCTCCCGCCAGCTGGAGAACGCTGACTCGATGACCGCGGCCTTGATCTCGCTTCGGTCGGCCATGACGTTGAGTGCGATGGATCCGCCGAGTGACTGGCCGTACAGGCCGACGCCCAGTGGATCGACATCGCGGCGCCGCAGCATGGCGTTCAGAGCGGCGTGGGTATCCGCAATCAGGTCAGCGCGCCGGCGGGGTCGTCCCGCGCTCTCACCGTAGCCGCGATAATCGAAGATGAAGACGTTGAAGCCGGCGGGAGGAAGCGCCTCCGTGAACCACTGGTGGGAGGTGATGTTGCCTGCGTTGCCGTGCACATGCAGGATGGTGGGGTGCGGGCCGGACCCGGTCTCGAGCGGCCGTCCCGGAATGAACCATCCGGAGAGCCGGGTACCGTCGGCAGAGTCGAACGTCACCAACTCTGCCCCGCGGAGTTCGGCGGGCACCGGGGTCGGTCCCCTCGTGGGCATGTAGAAGAAGCGCTCCATGCAACCGGTTGCTCGCAGGACGAAGAGGATGACCGCGGACAGCACCGCCAGGCGGAGGGCCGCCCAGCGTCGGCCTCGGCTGGCGCGGGTCGACTCCGTCATGGCTCCGCGCCTCCGGGGGTCACACTCCGGCGACAGCCTTGGGAGCCCAGAGCCGTGTCGACCGTGACCGGGCGGCAGTGTATACTCCCTGATTCGGTCCATTTCGAAACGGCCCGGTTCTTCCGAAAGCAAAGAGCGAATCTCCCCACATGATTGAAGCCCTCAAGAGCGACGAGATCGTGAAGAAGATGGGTGGTCGGTTCAAGCTGACCGCCCTCATCCAGCGGCGGTTGAAGGAACTGATCGTGGACGGGGCTCGTCCCCTGGTCGATCGCGAGGGCCGAACCGATCTCGAGCTGGTCATCGAGGAGATCCTCCAAGAGAAGATCGGGCCGGATTTCTCGGAAACGGGCTACCGGATGCGCTTCTCGAAGGTCGACTGACCGGCCCTACATCGATCCTTCCGTTCCGTGGAAACGTCTCCGTCAACCACGCCGGCCGAAGCTCATCGAGTCATCGTCGGCGTGACCGGAGGCATCGCTTGCTACAAGGTGGCCAGCGTCGTCAGCCGACTCGTGCAGGATGGCGTCCAGGTCACTGTCGCCATGACTTCGGCGGCTTCGCGCTTCATCACGCCGCTCACCTTCCAGGCGCTCACGGGCCGGCCGGTCTACGACAGCCCCTGGAGTCACGTCGAGTCGCACGATCCCCAGCACGTCAGCTTGGCGCGGGCGGCGGATCTGATGCTCATCGCACCATGCTCCATGGACATGCTGGCCAAGCTGGCCGGCGGGCGGTGTGATGACGTGGTCAGCCTGATTGCCGCGGCCGTCGATCGGTCGCGGCAACCCGTCTTCTTGGCCCCCTCGATGAACGAGGTGATGTGGGAGCAGCCGGCCACCCAGCGGAATCTGGAGAGGCTTCGCGAGGACGGGTACCAGATCATCGAGCCCGGTCGCGGCTGGCAGGCGTGCCGGACGCAGGGCATCGGCCGCCTGGCGGAACCCGAGGAGATCCTGGAGGTCGTCTATCGGGCGATCGGGCAGCCGGCCGAGGCCGCGTCCCGTCGACCAACGCGGTGAGAGCAGATTCTCTATTCTCATAAACCTCTGCTATCGCTATACTAACGGCTAATGAACCTCGATTGGCGAGTGCGGTATCGCCCCGGCCTGAACCTCAGAGCGAGGCTGGCCGCTCCGGGAACTCCGCGATCGAGGAGGCCATCGGATTGAGGAGCGGACCATGCAGAGGCGACATGCGGCTTGGGGAGTGATCGCGGCAGCGGGAATCGCGCTGACGGGATCCGCACACGGCGAAGAGATCGTCGTTCAGAACGATCGTCTCGCCGACGGCGGGACGGCCGCGATCTGTCCGTGCTTCGCGGCCGGCGAAGAAGCCGCCGCCTGGCTGACCTCGCCCTGCGACGGAAATATCGTGGCGGTTCAGATCTTCTGGAGCACGCAATTCGGAGGCGCCAAGCCCTCGCTGGAAGACTCGATCACGCTCTACGAGGCGGGGAGCTTCCCGGTTCCGGGGGCCGAGCTCGTGAACGGCTTGCCGCCGTTTCCGCCCGCTTTCTTCGAAGGACCGGTCATGATCAACGGCGGGCTCAACGAGTTTCGCTTCCTCGATGAGAACAACTCGGTTCCGCTGAGCGTGCCCATCGCCGCGGGCGAGACGTTCGTGGTGTCATTCAAGTTCTTCAACGCCAATGCGGGCGACATCTTCGCGCCGAGCGTGGCGTCGGATGCCAACGGCTGCCAGCCCGGACGAAACGCAGTCTTCGCCCTGCCCGGGGGCTGGCTGAACGCGTGTACGCTCGGCGTCAGCGGCGACTGGGTCATCCGGGCGGTCGTCGATTGCGCGCCCGGTCCTCCCGGCGCGTGTTGTCTGGCCAGCGGCTCATGCACCATCCTGGAGTCAGGCGCGTGCGCGAGTGCGGGCGGAAGCTTCCTGGGCTCGGGAACCGCGTGTGATGGTTCGTGCCCCGATCCGGTGGGGGCGTGTTGCGCCACGGGCCCGATCGGCATCTGCGAAGAGCAAGTCACCGAGTTCGACTGCAGCGCTTCCGGCGGTGTGTGGCAGGGGGCGGCGACGGAGTGCCTTCCCGGCGGCTGCATCACGCAGGGCGCGTGCTGCATACCGGCGACCGGAGGTTGCGCTGACGTGACTGAGTCGACCTGTGTCCTGGGTGGGGGCCTCTGGCAGGGGCTGGGGAGCGGCTGCCAATCGCTGGTCTGTTTCCCGGTCGGCGGCTGCTGCCTTCCCGATGGTTCCTGCGCCGACGACTTCGATGCGGCGAGCTGCGCTGCTTCCAGCGGTATCTACCAGGGCGATGAGACGACGTGCAGCACGACTCAATGCCCCGATCCGCAGGGCGCGTGCTGCTTCAGCAACGGCAACTGCAGCCCCTTGAGCGAGACGAACTGCGACGCCTTCGCGGGGGCGTGGGGCGGACCGGCGAGCACCTGCGAGGACGCGGATCAGAACGGAACCGCGGACACCTGCAAGACCTCTAAGTGTCCGTCTGACATCGACGGCAACGGCGCCGTCGACGTGACCGATCTGGTCATCGTCATCACCACATGGAATCAAGTCGGCGGAAGCGGCGACGTGAACGGCGACGGAACGGTCGACGTTCTCGATCTGGTGGAGGTCATCCTCGCCTGGGGGCCGTGCTGAGGGGCGAGGGTCGGCAGCGAGCCGGGTGAGATGAGCCAGGCGAAGGAAAGAGTCGGCGGCGGCGCTTCGGGAACGCGCCTGGATCCGACGACCCTTATCTCGCTCGTCCCCGCGAGGGCGGAGAGAGGCTGTACTCTCGGGGGAGGAGAGGCGGTGAACGCCGGTCACTCAACGATCTCCACGATCTCGTACCGCCGCGGACCTCTGCGGAGATCGACTCGGACCACTTCGCCGACGTGGGCTTTCATCAGCGCCAGACCCATGGGTGAGTTCGGCGTCACCTCGACGTAGTCGGCGTTGAAGGCGCTCGTGGTCTGACCGACCAGGCGGTAGAGATCTTCGTCACCGGACTCGACGTCGCGGAGCCTCACGGTCGCTCCGACGAAGACCATGTCCTTGGGCAGCGAATCGGTGTTCGTGACCACCGCGGTCGTCAGCTTCTCTTCGATCTCGCGGATCTTGCGCTCGTTCAGCCCCTGGTCCTCCTTCGCCGCGTGGTACTCGGCATTCTCCCGGAGATCGCCAAGCTCTCGCGCGCGGCCGATTCGATCGGAGAGGTGTTTGCGCAGTGCGTTCAACTCCCGCAGCTGCTGTTCCAGCTGGGCCTTTTCTTCTGCGGTGAGGTAATCCATGGGCTGTCCGTCCTGATGATTGAGGTCGTCGGGGAGAGTGTTCGAGGGCCGGACTCAGGGGCTTCCGACAGCAATGGTGAGGATAGGCGATCCAGGCGACGAGGGCGATCACGATCGCTTCCGCCGTTTGGCTCGTGCGTCGTATTTCATTGCACGAGAAGGAGTTATCGCGAATTGACACCCGTGTCACGGAAGTGACGTCTCGGGGGCCCTGCTCCGCCTCGCTCACGTCCAATCCCTGCGGCGACCATCGGAGGCACAGGCTTGCGTCACCGCGGGCGAAGCGGTCGAGAACTGATCCCAGAAACTCACCTCGCCAGCCGGCGTTGAGTCGGCAGCTGTCCGGCGTCTGGTCCTGACCGAGGGCTCGGAAGAAGGACGCGATGTCGGAACGGTTCATGACGAGTCCGGGGTCCACCGATCGGCCGAGACAGTAGCTCGTCGCGGCGGTCAGCAGGCCGTCGATCTTCACCCGATCGGACGCGGTCTCCTCGATCCGTGCGAATCGCGGCCGGCTGACCGGAGGGAGCTTCATGGCCCGCGCGACGGCATCGATGATCTCTTCCCCATGTTGATCGATCAGCGGGCGAGGCACGGCTCGGATCTGACGCAGCTTCTCGAGCGTGCGCACGCGATCCCGGATCAGGCGCACGAGCACCTCGTCCTTGAGCAGCGTGCGCGGCGGCATGTCGTGCTGGCGGGCCAGACCGTCGCGCACTGCGACCAGCTCCCGCAGCACGGTCAGCTGCCGCGCATCCAGTGTCTGAGCGCCGCGCACCTTCGGGTACTGGCTTTCGACGTCGAAGCGGTAGAGTCCAGGGTCTTCAAGCTGTGCGCACTCCTGCCTGGCCCACTGCGTGTGTTCCAGCGACTCCAGTCGCTCGTCGATTCTGGCCTTGACGGCCGGCAGGTATCGCACGTCGTCCGCAGCGTAGCGCAGGTGACGGGCCGACAGCGGTCGGTGATCCCAATGGGTGAACGTCATCCCCTTGCCCAGGTTGACACCGACCAGCTCCTGGACCAGATTCCGCAGCGACACTGGATAGGGCTGGCCGGCGAAGCCCGCGGTGATCTGGGTATCGAAGATGTTGGCCGGAGAACGCTGAAGAGCGCGAAACACCGGCTCGAGGTCCTGCCCGCCGGCGTGGACAACGGTTTGAAGCGACGGGTCCGCAATCGCCTCCCAGAGCACGGTCAGATCCAGGTCTTCGAGCGGGTCGACCAGGGCGACTCGTTCGGGCGTGGCGATCTGGATGAGGCAGATCCGTGGGTGATAGCTGAGCTCTCCGATGAACTCCGTGTCGTACGCGAACGAGCCAACCGAGCGCAGATGGTCCACGAGCTCGTTGAGATCGGCCGCAGTCGTGACGAGCGCAGCGCGTCTGAAGGAATGAGCGGATGATCGGGAACGCCTGAGGGGTGCGCGTCCTCCTCCGACATGGCGTCCTGATGGCTCCGTTCACGCCACCGTTTTCGATAGGCGAGCGAGCGGTCGAGTTTTCGGCGGGACGGGGGTGGGTCCATGCTCTTCCTACATCGGCGAGCGGAAGCGAGCGGCGTGAGCCTGGACATTTCATCCCGGGCCGACGACCGGAAGCTCGATCGAGGACTCCGCGCCCGACGGCAGATAGACGGCGCCGCATTGGGCGCACGACCAGGTCGACCGGTCCTGAAGGGGCACCCGGCGATCGGCACATCCCGGACAGACGCCTCGACTGATCAGCGCACGGGCCAGGCCCTCGACCATCAGCTTGAGACTACCGCCAACGAGAACCGCCACCGCGAGACCCAGCAGGCCGAGGAAGATCATGACCAGGGCCCCGGGCGGAAAGATGAAGATCAGGGGCAGCGTCATCACGAACATCGCGACGTAGATCCAGAAAACACCCAGCGCATAGCCGCGACGAATGGCATTCAGGATCCGAAAGACGCGGAACGACATGGAAAAGTGTAGCCGCCTGTTCCCGCCCGCTCCCGAGAGTGCCTGGGCAGAGCACGCCGGGGGGATCATCGACGAGAGCAGCCCGGACCCCATCTGACGTGGAGTCCGGGCTGGCGTCGATGCGCGAGAGTCATTTGATGGCGATTTGCTTGGGCTTCGCCACTTCCGCTCGGGGGATACGAACGGTGAGCACGCCGTTGGCGAGTTCCGCCTGCGCCTTGGACTCATTGATCATGCCGGGCAAAGCGACTCGCCGGCTGACCGATCCCATGCGCCGCTCGCGACGATAGAAACGTTCGCCCTTGCTCTCGTGCTCTTCGACATGCTTGGCCTTGATCGAGAGGACGCCGTTCTCTGCGTGCACCTCGACGTCCTTCTTGTCGAAGCCGGGCAGAGAGGCGCGGATGATCAACTCCTGATCACCTTCGACGATATCGAGTGGTAGATTGCCTTCCTCGTCCACGGGGACGGAGATCGAGAAGAAGGGGTCGTTGATCAAGCCCATGAGATCTCGCACGGGGCTGAATACATCGTGGGGACGACGGGTGATCTCGAACATGGTGTTGCTCCTTGTGGTCAAGAGATACCTCCGGCACGGCCGCGAAGGACGGCGGCCTTTCAGGTGTTACGTTGACCTGGGGCGCAAGTGCGCGCACAGCCAGTCCCGGAGCGACGAGGTTCTGAGGTCGATCGCTTGCTGTCGAACTGGCAGTCGCCGAGCGGGTCTGGCGTCCAATCCGCAGCCGGCCACCCGCTCACCGCAGGCAGTCGCGGCCCGCGTCTCTCTGGCCGGTCTGGGACCAGAGACGGACGGAGGCTACACGCAATCGCCCCAGCCGCTGATAACAGCGATCAGATCGGTCACGTCAACGGTCCCGTCTCCGTTGAGATCTGCGTCGAACTCAGCGCCCTGGCCGTCGGTCCCCCAGGTGCTGATCACGTTGATGAGGTCGGTGACGTTCACGACGCTATCGTTGTTGGTGTCCCCCGAGCACCCGACACCGCAAAGCTCTTCGGCGCAGAGCGTGCCGTCGCCCGCGTAGACACCTGCGCTGAGGACGCAGGCGGGTTGCGTGAGCTCCAGACAGGACTGATCCGAGAGACAGCACGCGCCAACGGGCAGCAACCCGCAGCCGTCGCCGATGTCCGGCACCGTCTCGGACGCACCGACGAAGCTGCCGCTCGCGCCGACGATCGTGTCGTTGTACGACACCTGATAGCCACCAGGAAAGATGCCGTTGCCCGCCGAATCGAGAATCGTGAAGTCGTAACAGCCGGTCAGGCGGACGCACACGTCAGTCTCGAAGAACGTGCCCGGCTGGTCGTAGGGGCCGCCCGAGGCGACGAGCGTCCCGGAGACCTGATCCCGCACCTCCCAGGTCGTCTGCTGCGGCGCCGCGTCCGTGAGAATGAGCACATTGATCGTCGCTTCGGGACACGGAATGGGGCACGATATCGCGGCGCAGGATGTCCCGACGCCCTGATAGTCGCCGTCCATGTCGGCACAGTCGAACTGGTTCTGTTCGACGCACTGTCCGTCGGACAGGCAGCACGCCGCAACCGGCGGCTGCGGACAGTTGGCGTTCGCGCAAAGGATCGTTGTTCCCGACGTAGATGCCGTTCGAGGCCGCGCACTGCGAATCGGTGACCATTTCGAGACACGCTCCGGTGGGCAGGCAGCACGCTCCTCGCGGACAGCCACCGCCGAGATCGGGGATGGTCAGTGAAGTGCCGGAATTGAAAGTGCCCGCGGCGACCGTGACGCCGTTGAAGTCGATCTGGTATCCGCCGGGCGGGGCGATGCCGTTTCCTCCGAAGTCGATGATCGTGACGTCGTAACAGCCGTTCGCATTGACGCAGACGTCGGTGGTGACCAGCGTGTTGGACATGCCGGAGTAGGGGCCGCCGCTGGCGATGACTTGGTTCGTCGGCTGGACGGTCACCTGCCACGTGGTCTCCTCGGGAGACCCATCGGTGAGGATGATGACCGTGATCGTGTCCTCAGGACAGGGTTGCGGACACATCGCCTGCATGCAGGTCACGTCAGCACCCGCCCAGTCGCCGCCCTGGACTGGCTCGCACTCCATCTGCGTCAGCGCATCGGTGCAGGAGCCGTCCTCGAAGCAGCACGCGCCGGTCGGTGGCAGCGGACAGCTGACTTGGCTACAGAGGATGTCACTGCCTTCATAGGTGCCGTTCGCACTGAGGCACTGGCTCTCGGTTCGCTCATCGAGGCACGTGCCATTGAACAAGCAGCACGCTCCGGTGGGACAGTCGTCGCCGACGTCGGGAACGCTGCTCTGGAATCCGAAGTTGCCGAAGCCGCTACCGACCGAGGCGCCGTTGAAGAAGACCTCGTAGCCAGCACCGGACCGACGCCGTTCCCCGCGGAGTCGAAGAACGTGAAGACGTAGCAGCCGGGAGCTTCCACGCAGACGTCGAAGGTCAGCAACGTGGACGGCTGGTCGAAGGGGCCTTCGGCTGCGATCAGCTGGTTCGTGATCTGATTGCGGATTTCCCAGGAGGTCTGTTCCGGAGACGCGTCCGTAATCACGTCGACAGTAATGGTCGACTGTGGACAGGGTGGACCCGCCTGAGCCTTGGCCGACAGCGCGGTCATGATCATGAGGACAGCGAGCAGCGGCTTCACGCGGCGCAGCGCAGCGTCGGCGTCTCCGAACGTCAACGGAGCGAGCCGTCGATCGGCTCGGACACGACGGAGTCGAGATTGACATCGACCACTTCCCTTCTCTCCGGTCGGAACTTCGGTCCGGTAGTCCATGAGGCTATGACGAGGATCTTAGGGAGACAAGGGCGATGGCTGTCAGCGCTTCGGGACGCGTGGGCTGGAACGCAAACGACCCCGGCCAGCGTCTGGCCGGGGTCGTTCTGCTGTGGTCCGGGGAGGTGCATTTGGAGCCAGACTTACACGCAATCCCCCCAGCCGCTGATCACCTCGATGAGATCGGTCACGTCGACCGTTCCGTCGTCATTGAGATCGGCATCGAAGCCCGGCCCCTGGCCGTCGGTTCCCCAGGTGCTGATCACGTTGATCAGATCGGTCACGTCGACGACGCCATCGTTGTTGGTGTCTCCGTCGCAAGGCGCGGCAGCACACGGGTTGTCGGCGCAGAGCGTGCCGTTGCCCTGGAAGCTTCCCGCACTGAGGAGACAGCCGGGCTGCGTGAGCTGAAGGCAGGACTGATCGGAGAAGCAGCAGGCACCCATGGCCAGGCCCATGCAGTTGTCACCGATATTCGCAACCGTCGCGGACGCGCCGGTGAAGTTTCCGCTCGCTCCGACGATCGTGCCGTTATACGACACCTGATAGCCGCCCGGGAAGATGCCGTTGCCCGCTGAATCGAAGATGGTGAAGTCGTAGCAGCTCGTCGAGCTGACGCACACGTCGGTCTCGAACAGCGTACCGGGCTCGGCGTACGGACCGCCCGAACCGACCACCGTGCCCGAGCCTTGCTCCCGGACTTCCCAGGTCGTCTGCTTCGGCGCCGCATCAGTCAGGATGAGCACCTTGATCGTCGCGTCCGGACAAGGAATCGGGCAGGAAGTCGTTGTGCAAGCCGTGCCGTCGCCCTGGTACTCGCCGTTCATGTCGGCGCAGGTGAATTGATCCTCGTCGATGCACTGTCCGTCGGGAAGACAGCACGCCGCAACCGGCGGCTGCGGGCAGTTGGCGTTGGCGCAGAGGATGTCATTGCCGACGTAGGTGCCGCTCGCGGCCGAGCACTGTGAATCGGTCACCGCCTCCAGGCAGTTCCCGTCGGGCAGACAGCATGCCCCGGTCGGACAGCCGCCGCCAACGTCGGGGATGGTGAGCGAGGCACCGAAATTCCCGGGCCCCGCGGCGACCGTGGCGCCATTGAAGTCGATCTGGTATCCGCCGGGCGGCGTAATGCCGTTGCCCGCTGAGTCGAAGATCGTCACGTCATAGCAGCCGTCGGCGTCAACGCAGACCTCGGTCTCGATGAGCGTGTTCGGCATCCCGGTGTACGGTCCGCCGCTGGCGACCACCTCGTTCGTCGGCTGCAGCGTGATCTCCCACGTCGTCTCCTCGGGGAAGCCGTCGGTGAGGATCAGCACGGCAATCGTGTCCTCAGGACAAGGCTGCGGGCACTCGACGTCCATGCAGAGTGAGTCGTCTCCCTGATAGTTGCCGCCATCCTGGTTGCACTGAATCGCCGTCACGAGCACACACGCGCCGCTTGGCAGGCAGCACGCCGCCGGCGGCCGGACAGGGACTGGGATCACACGACGTTCCGTCACCCTCGTAGATTCCGCCTCCCGTGCTGCACGCCACCTGCTCGAGCTGCTCACACGAGCCGTCGAGGAAGCAGCACGCCCCGGAGGCCACGCAGGTGACGCTCGCGCAGACCGAGTCATCGCCCTGGTACGCACCGCCGAATCCAGCGCACTGCTCGGCGGTCAGGTTGTCGAGACAATCACCGGTCGTGAGACAGCACGCGCCGAGGACACATCCATCGCCAATGTTGAGCTGCTCATCGGAATCGCCGAAGTTGCCGAAGCCGAACCCGACCGACACGCCGTTGTAGAAGACCTCCCAGCCGCCGCCGCCGGTCAAGCCGTTGCCGCCGGCGTCGAAGACGATGAGGTCGTAGCAGCCGGTCGAGCTGACGCAGACGTCGGTGCTGAAGAGCGTGAAGGGTTGGCCGGGGTAGGGGCCGCCGGAGCCGACGACCGTGCCCGAGCCTTGCTCGATGACTTCCCACGTGGTCTCCGCCGGGGCGGCATCGGTCAGGATGTCGACGGTAATCGTGGCGTCGGGACAGGGCTGGGGACACATCGCCGCCGCACAGGTCACGTCGGAACCCTGCCAGCTGCCGCCCTGGACCGACACGCACTCCATCTGCGTCAGCGCCTCCGTGCAGGAGCCGTCTTCGAAGCAGCACGCGCCGGTGGGAGGCAGCGGACAGTTCACGCCGCTGCACAAGCTGCCGTCGCCCTGGTAGGTTCCGTTCAGGCCCTCGCACTGACCTTCGGACAGGTCATCGACGCAGTCGCCGCTGAAGAGGCAGCACGCTCCGGTGGGGCAGCCGTCGCCGATTCCGAGCACTGAGGACTGGCTCCCGAAATTACCGAAACCGACGCCCACGAGAACGCCGTTGTAGAGCACCTGGTATCCGCCGCCCTGCGTGATGCCGTTGTTCCCGCTGTCGAAGAGCGTGAAGTCGTAGCACTCGGTCGAGCTGACACAGATGTCCTCGCTGAAAAGGGTCATGGGCTGACCGTAGGGACCACCGCTGGCGACGATCGTGCCGCTGCTCAGTGCCACGAGCTCCCAGGTGGTTTCCTCAGGCGCCGAGTCGGTCACGACATCGACCGTGATCGTGGCATCGGGACAGGGGATGGGGCACTCGATGCCCGCGCACAGCGTGTCACTTCCCTGATAGGCCCCACCCATGGCAACGCACGCCGGTTGAGTCTGGTCGTCCAGACACTTGCCCTGCACGCAACAGGCGCCGGTGGGGGGCTGGGGGCACTCGACACCGCTGCAGAGACTGGCATTGCCCTGGTACGCGCCGCCACCGCTCACGCAGTCGCTGATGAGAAGACCGTCCTGGCAGCTGCCGTCGAAGAAGCAGCACGCCGCCTGTCGGGCAGTCGTCTCCGATGTCGAAGACGCTGCTCTCGAAGCCGAAGTTGCGGAAGCCGAAGCCAGCCGAGACGTTGTTGAAGAAGACCTCGTACCCGGCGCCCGGGCCGATACCGTTGCCCTGGGAATCGAAGAAGGTGAACACATAGCAGCCGGGCGAGGCGACGCAAACATCAAAGCTCAGGAAGGTCGACGGCTGATCGAACGGCCCTTCCGCCGCGATCAGCTCATCGGTGAGCTGATTGCGGATCTCCCAGGAGTTCTGTTCGGGAGTGGCGTCCGTGACCACGTCGACGGTGATCGTCGACTGCGGGCATGGGGGACCGGCCAGCGCCGTGCACGCGAGTGTCGCCGAAACGGCAACACCAGCGAGCAGCAGCGATTCGGCGGTGAGCGGTGTACGACGGGTACCAGATACGGCAATGTCTCGAGCCGTTGAACGGCTCAGACACCACAGCCATGAGATGGTCATCGATGACTTCCCTTGTTGCCAGCGCGGCGGTCCATCAGCGATGCACCGCCCTCTGCTATTTGATGATCGAACTCTCTCCACCTAGACGGCCGGAGCAAAACGTTCCAGCCCGTCACCCTCTTTGACCGCCGCAGTGTACCACGAAAGGTCGGCGAGGAGGTCAAGCTCGTTCCGCAAGTCCGAGAAAAACGAGCTGGCTCAGGTGAAAGCAGGAGTTCTCGGTCATGGATGCAACACGGGATCGGGGCGACTGACCGGCTGTCGGCACCATTGGGCCCCCAGAGTATGGCCCCCGGCAGAGATGGACCCCGGCCGCTGGTTTCGGGAACGCCGGGAGTCGAGGCGCCCCTTGAACGGCCAGGCGGGGAGTCCGATCATCACTGGGTACACACGCCCCAATGGTCCAGAACGAAGCCAAGATCGAGGAGATCGACGACGTCATCCTGGTTGACGTCGCACGCGCAGTTTCCGGAGCACGGTCCCCATTCCAGCAGCAGTTGTCCGAGGTCGGCTGCTCCCACCACGCCATCACCATTGAAATCTCCAAGGCACGGGCTACTCGTGCAGCCGCGGAGATTCTCCCAGACTTCCACTGGCTCGAAGCCGCCGCCCCAGTTCGCACCGAAGAGATCAAGGTCGCCATCGGCTCCGAGGTCGATGAGCTGCAGATTGTGGGATCCGTTCGAAGCCAGAACCTGTGTGTACCAGCCTTCCCCGTCGGGAATGCATAGTAGATCCGGACGTCCTGAGGTGCCGTGGCCTGGTGCATCTTCGCAGTGACGATGTCCAAGTTCCCATCGCAGTTCACATCGCCAACCTGCAAGCTGTGGGCGTGGTCGATCACCGGCTCCACCACGTGTTCAATCCACGGGCCCGCGAGAAGCTCCCGCGGCTGCTCAAACCAGGAGAGCCGGTACGCACCCTCGGCCGGGGAGAGCAGGATGTCCCGTCGACCGTCGCCGTTCACATCGCCGGCTGCGACCTTGACGTCGCTGTGCGTCCAGGCGTCTGCATACACGTGTTCCATCCACTCGCCTGCCATCAGATCGGGCGGTGTCTCGTACCACTTCGCGGCAATGACCACGTCCAGGCGACCGTCCTGGTTCACATCGACGAGGCCAAGGCCCTCCCCGGAGGGGCAGGGAAGGACTCTCTTGGAGAAGTTGAACGGATCCTCCTGACGCCAGATCACGAGCGATGCACCCGCTCCCTGCTGGTCGCGCGTCACGAGGTCCAGGTCGCCGTCGAGGTCAAGATCGCCGACCTCGATGTCGTGGGTGCGCGGCGATCCGATGACGTGAACCGTCCAGACCGGCTCGGGGGCGTTCCCACCACCATCATCAGCATGGTCGGTCGTTACAGGATTCCAGCCGTCATCGAAGAGATGGTTCTCGATCCACCCCACCCACTGAGCGTTCCACTGCGAGATCACGATGTCCAGATCACCATCGCCATCGACGTCGACGATCTCCGCGTCGGTGCTCCATCCTCCGAGGTCCAGCAGTTCGCTGCCACTGAGGAGGTGCTTGCTCCAGTCAGGAGCGGCGTACCACGCCAGCTCTCCCCCTGGAATTGCTGCTCGCCACGAAGAGGTCGAGCAGACCGTCGCTGTTGAGGTCACCCGTTGCCTTGATGTGTGGATTGGTTGGTCCCTGCGCGTCGACCTGCACGGCCAAGAAGGGTATCTCGGGCAACTCAGGGTCGCCGGTCTGGGCGCCGGATGCCAGAGTCCAAAGGGGCACCGAAGCGGCGGCAATAGCCAGCGCAGGTCGTGTCACGCCATTGCGTCGTGAAGTTTGCATCAGTTCGATGAGTCCTCAATCAATGAGATGGGCGATACTGCAGGATCACCGCAGAGTATTACGAGCAGAAACTGTGTGGGCTACCAGGTCATGTACTGAGAGGCGCCACCGCGAAAACCCGAGCACCACTGTGAGATCACGCATCAATTCGATGAGTCTCCAATCAAGGACATGGACCCCAGTCCAGGATCACACTGAGAAGGTCGAGCACTGCAATCTGCCCGTCGCCATCAAGGTCAGCCGGACAACTGGACCCGTCCGGCGAGCATGGGCCCCAGGCGGTCAGCAACTCGATCAGGTCGCCGACGTCAACGGTGGCACTGTCGTCCAAATCGGCTGGGCAATCCTGCGAAGGCTCGCCAACGACGTTCGAGGAATACACCTGCAGCACATCCGAGAGTGAGAATCCTGCGCTCGTTCCACCGCCAGCAACCAGTATCCGGCCCTGATCCAGGGCGGGGAAGATGCCGTGGACGCCGACCGGCATCGGTGGACCCACACGCCACGTGTTCGTGACGGGATCATAGATGTCGACTCGGTCGTACGTGTTCGTTGGCGTCGCCCCGTCGCCATCCGCGGTTTCTCCTCCCATGACGTAGAAGCGTCCTTGATGGAACACTGCATTCCCTGTTCCTCCCCGCGCCTGCGGGAGTGGTTCCAGGTCGGAGTCTGGCTCATTGCTCGATTCCCACGAATCAGTTTCAGGATCATAGACTTGAACGTCTGCGAACCCATCGGCAACCGCATTGTTGTTGCCGCTGCCGGGCCCACGGCCGCCGAAGACGAACAGT
Organism: uncultured Planctomycetota bacterium; assembly: GCA_963697235.1. GTDB lineage: Bacteria > Planctomycetota > Phycisphaerae > Phycisphaerales > SM1A02 > CAVONJ01. Next base: position 606,815 of record CAVONJ010000004.1, on the reverse strand, counting down.
CGGCTCCCGTCCGTGCCGGAAGCAGCGTGATTCCTCCCGTTGATCATGTTTGCCAAGAGCGTCCATGAGTTGGACTGGGGGTCGTACTTCGCGCAGGTGTTGACGGTGCCACCGTTTCCGGCATCGCCGAGTATGCCTCCGCAGACGTACACCTGGCCTTCGATGAGAGTGCGCTGGAGCAGGATCCTGCATCCCATGGCATCGGGGCACCGACACTCCATGAATCTGTCTGCGGGTCATAGATTTGGACCGTTCCACTGGAGCCGCCGTGAATGCCGCCGAAGAGGTACAACTTCCCCTCGATGACCTCGGTTGAGTGGTGGTGTCCCGGAAAGGGCCGTGACGCCAGCTCGCCCCTCCATGTTTCGCCGTTGATGTCGTAAGCGAGCGTCGCCGAGCTGCCCTGACCGACTACATAAAGGACTCCCTCGATCACCCCCGCCGACACCTCGCCCAGAGGTGTTGGCATTGGTGAGGCCAACGCCCACCCGAAGGGATCGTGGCCAGGGGGAAGGAGATACCGAAATGCGCGAGGGAGGAGCGTGGTGTCTGGTCCAACCGCCACTTCGACATCGAGTAGATCGAGTGACTCGATCTGGACTTCAGGGATGACTCCGCGTACTCGGCTCTCGTTGACGGAAGTCAGCGTTGCGTTCACGCCTCCGATGGTGACCGTCACGTCCCGGAGGCTATTCCCGAAACCGTGGCCTCCGATGACGAAGGGAAGGGCACCATCCGCCGGGTGCGCCAGGGGAAGATGTCATACGCGACCAACCCGCGAGAGGGCTCATCCGACGGTCTGGCGATGACCACCTTGTCGCCGAAGAACTGGCATCCAAGGATGACGCCTCCTGGACCCGTCATGATGTCGAGACTCCCGAGACTGACCGGCAGTTCCCCCTGATCGACCACGCTGCGGCCGTCTTCCGAGAGGGTCACTCGAAACGTCGATCCCGGGCCGGTGAATCTCTGGGTCAACAGGTCCCCGCGCATCGCACCGCCGAACGTGTTCGCGCGATACTCAACGATGCCATCCGTCGACGACGGAAAGGTCGTGAGGACTTGTCGGAACACGCCAGGGATCGATGGTTCGATGTGATCGTGATAGACCCACTGTCTCGGGTCGGCCACGGCCCGATTCGGGTTGGGGTGGCCATGGTATTGACTGAACTCGACCAGGTTCAGCTCGTCTGGGCTGTCGGGATCGGGACCTTGCTCGCCCGGTCCGGTCGAGGCGGCGCCGAAGTTTGCATCTGCACCGTTGTCGGTGCAGTAGATCATCTGTTGCGTGGTGAAGGCGATGTCGTAGGGGTTTCTGAACCCCGGGGCGTACACCGCCACGTTTGTTCCGGTGAGGAGCTCTGCAATTCCCCCTGACTGCTGATTGTCGTCAGGCGAGTATTCGATCTGTCCGTTGAAATCCGGGTTCGAGAGCTCCGCCTTGAGAATGGCGCCGGAGAGCGGTGATTCGGGAAGACCACCGAGAATGCACGACGGAACTCCCGCGTTCGTGTTGCCGCCCACACAAATGTACAGGTCGCCATTGTTGTCGAACGCCATCCCGTTGACGCTGTGATCGTGGTTCGAGACGGGCAGACCCGTGATGAGCGGCTGGACGGTGTCGAAATCGGGTCCTTCGAGAAGCGTCACCTGGCCGGAGTAGGGTGAGAAGTCGTCTGAACAGTCACCGCCCGTCGCCTCGTGTTGCCCATGGGCAATGTAGATCTGCACCGGGTTCGATGGGTCGTGCGGATTGAACGCGATGCCGAGGATGTTGTCATTGGCGAGATCGTGAATCGTTTCAACGACCCGCGTCTCCGTGACGTTGTATTCGTCATCGAGCGTCAGGATGTAGAGGAAACCAAACAAGGTGGCCACGTAGAGCCGTTCATCGGGTCCCCTTGCGATCGACGTCGGGGCGTTGATACCGGTTGTGAGGTCCGACAATGCAAAGTTGATTGGTGACGGTCCGGCTGCCCGAGTCGCTTCAGTGCTGAGAAGTGTCACGGCAACCGTTGCCAGGACGACAAATGGGTCAATCGACCGTTTGTACATCATCAACCCCTCATCACGCCGAAGCTCGACATCGCCCGCGAACACTGGTCATGCCGACCGTGAGCGCGCAGAGCCAATGTCCTTCGGCAGCGAACAGTCTATCCGTCCGCCGGGAGCATCGCGCACGCGCCGTTACCGCTGCCGTGGCAGGGCAGGCGCGCGGCGAAGATCATCATGAAGAAGGCCTTCCTCGATCAGATGCCGAATGTGGGCAATCCGCTGGAACGTGGGCCCCTCGAACTGCTCGAGCGTGAGGCCTTCCTCGCGGTAGGCTTGGTACACCTGCTCCGCCCCGCGGGGGACCGTCCACTTGGGCTCGAAGCCCACGACCCGGGCGAACTTGTCGCAGTTGACCCGGTAGTTGCGCTTGTCCGGCGACGCCCCCGCGGCGAACTCCACCTCGCAATTTGGCACCGTCCCCGCCACGATCTCCGCCAGATCGCGAACCCGGTAGTTTTCCGCCGTGCTGCCCACGTTGAAGACTTCGTTGTGGACCTGCTCCCGGGCGCTTGCAGCACGGCGATGAAGGCGCGGGCGATGTCCTCGACGTGAATCAGTGGCCGCCACGGCGTGCCGTCGCTCTTGATCATCACCTTGCCGGTCGTGAAGGCCCAGGCGACCAGGTTGTTGACGACCAGGTCGAACCGAATGCGGGGCGAGAAGCCGTACGCGGTCGCATTGCGAAGAAAAGTCGGGGAGAAGCGATCATCGGCGAGTTTCGAGACGTCCCGCTCCGACTCCACCTTGGAAACGCCGTACGGGGTGACCGGATTCAGCGCCGCCACTTCGGTGAGCAGGTCGTCTCCGCTCGCTCCGTAGTTGCTGCAGGAGGAGGAGAAGAGAAACCGCTCCGCGCCGGCTGCCTTGGCCAGCTCGGCCACCCGAACGGTCGCCCGGTGGTTGATCTGCGCCGTGAGGTCAGGATTGAGGTTGCCCAGCGGATCGTTCGAGAGGGCGGCGAGGTGGATGACCCCTTCGATTCCGCGGAGATCGCTCGCTTCGACGTCCCGGATGTCCTTCTCGATCGCGGGGACCCGCGCGATCTGTTCAGGATCACCGTACGTGCAGCGGCGGTAGAGATCGCTGTCCAGGCCGACAACCTCGTAGCCCTCCTTGAGCAGCAGTGGGGTCAGCACCGTTCCGATGTAGCCGAGATGACCAGTGACGAGGATCTTCACGTTCTCTTCTCCAGAATCCGGTTAGACCACCTTCGGCTCGGGAAGGGGGATGATGAATCGTCCGCCGCGGCGCCGGTACTCCGCCTGCTGAGCAAGCACTTCATCCGCGTAGTTCCACGCCAGCAGCAGCACGTACTCGGGCATGTCCTCCAGCAGTCGCTCGGGCGGGTGGATCTTCAGGTGGCTGCCGGACGTGTACCGGCCGTGCTTCACGGCATTGATGTCGACTGCGTAGTCGACGACGGTGTCATCGACTCCCAGATACGTCAGCATGGTCGTGGCCATCCCGCCGGCAGCGCCGTACGCGACGACTCGCTGTCCTTGCCTCCTGAACTCGCTGATCATCTCGATGAGCCGGCTCCGGACGATCTCGGCCCTGGCTGCAAAGTCGCGATAGTAGGCCAGGCCGTCCATGCCCTTCTCTCGCTCCTCCTCGAGCATCTGCCTGACCGCCGTCGGACGGCGCCTCCCGAGGTTCGATGAAGAGGCGAAGCGAGCCGCCGAGCATCGGCCAGCGCTGGACGTCGTTCGTGAAGAGCCCGTGCCGACGGAACAGCCGGTCGATCGCGATGAGCGAGAAGTACGAGAGATTCTGGTGAAAGACGGTGTCGAACTCGCAGCGGTCGATGAGATCACCGACGTAGGGCACTTCCAGCACCGCGACCGCGCCTGGCTTGAGCAGGACGCGCACGCCTTCGGCAAATCCGTCGAGGTCGGGCACGAGGTTGAGCACGTTGTTCGCGAGCAGCACATCCGCCTTGCGGCCTTCGCCGGCCAGCCGCCGCGCGAGCTTCAGATCGAAGAACTCGACCAAGGTCGGAACGCCCGCCGCCTCCGCCGCCCGCGCCGGTCCGCCGGCGGGATCGATGCCGAGTACGGGAATGCTCCGATCGGCAAAGACCTTGAGCATGTAGCCGTCGTTGCTGGCCGCCTCGATCACCAAACTCTGCGGTCCGAGATCCCGCGACTCGATGAGCGATTCGGCGCTCGCCGTGAAGTGCTTCAGCAAGCCGCTCGATACCGAGGAGTAATAGGGATAGTCATCCTTGTAGAGAAGCTCTGGCGGTACGGTCGCCACCATTTGGACCAGGGCGCAGTCAGGACACACGGCCAGGTCCAGGGGGAACGTCGGCTCGGGTTCTCCCAGCTGCTCCTCGGTGAGCAGCACCTCGGACAGCGGCGTCGGTCCATAGGAGAGGATCAGCTCCAGCCCCGAACGCCCGCACGAGCGACAGCTGGTCTGGAGCGCGGTCGCGGTGGTCAACGGATCACTCCCTTCCGGCAGTAGAAGGCCTCAGCGTATCGCGTTGGCGAGGCCGATTCCACGCCGCGCAGCCGGAGCAGCGCGAGGAAGGTGTCCTCGGTGAACCAGTGCTTGCCCCGCTGGGAGGCGAAGCACTCGTGCAGGATCGCGAACTTCTCCCGGCAGGTCGCCTCGTCGAGGTGGACGAAGAAATTGGGCTGGCCGAGATCGCCGTCGTACTTGGGGATCTCGTACTCGAGCACCGTGTGGTTGCGGAAGGTGTTCCAGGTGAGCTCCCAGAGCAGGCGGTGGTCCTGGTGCCGGTCGTCGCGACAATGGGTGAAGATCAGATCGGGATTCACCTCGCCCTTGAGCTGCTCGAAGCGCCGCTTGATCTCCGCCCCCTCGTAGGGAAAGAAGCCGTCGGTGAACTCGAAGATGCCGATCGACCGGGAGCCGGCGGCGCTCAGGAACCGTTCGGCGCTGCTCCGGGCTTCCTGCGCGGGCGCGGGTCGAGCTGAAGACCACCCAGTGCACCGTCGCTCCGGGGTGCTCCCGCAGCAGCTTGAGGATTGCGCCGCCGCATCCGATCTCGATGTCGTCACAGTGCGAGCCGAGGCACAGCATGGTCAGCGGTGCGTCTTGCGGCGCCTGCAGTCGAAACCCCAGCATTCGATGCCCCCGTTACGTGGCCGAAGGGTGGATGGCCTGTCCCTGCTGGGTCCCCCGTTGGGCCCCCTTCTGGGCTCGGGTCGCGGCGGCACGCTTGAGCGGCGTGTGCGCGTCGGCCGTCCACAGCTGCCAGGGTGCGTCACCCGCCGCGCACAGTTCTTCCAGCTCCTGCTTGTCCTTGAGGGTATCCATTCCCTTCCAGAATCCCGGATACCGGTAGCCGAAGATCTGACGCTCTTGGATCAGCCGCTCGAACGGCTCTTCCACCAGCTCTTCTCCCTCGTGCAGATAGTCGAAGATCTCCTGGCGGAAGATGAAATAGCCGCCGTTGATCCAGACGCCGGCCCGCGCGATGTGCTCGACGCCGGTGACCGTTTCGTCGGTGTCATCGATCGACATGATGTGGAAGCTGTGCGTGGGCTTCGTGCAGAGCGTGCCCGCGATCTTGCCCGTCTCCAGGAAGCGGTCCTGGTAGTGGGCGAGGTTGGCGTCGGTGAGGCCGTCGCTGTAGTTGGCCATGAAGAACTCTTCGCCCTCGAGATAGGGCTGCACCGCCTTGAGCCGCTGTCCAATGTTGGCGTGGATGCCCGTGTCGACGAACGTGACGGTCCAGTCCTCGATGTCCCGGCTGATCAGGTCCACCGTCTTGCCGCCCTTGGAGAGGACGAAGTCGTTGGAGAGGCACTCGTCGTAGTTCAGGAAATAGCTCTTGATGACGTCTGCCTTGTAGCCCAGGCAGAGAATGAAGTCACGATGGCCGAAGTGGGCGTAGTACCGCATGACGTGCCAGAGCACGGGTCGGTAACCGATCGTGACCATGGGTTTGGGCAGTTGCTCGGAATGCTCTCTGAGCCGCATTCCCTGCCCCCCGCAGAACAGAACGACCTTCATCGTGTGCTTCCTCGTTCCCGCGTGAGCCCGGCGCCAAGCGGCGATCGCCCATCGCCGACGCTGATCATGATACCGGACCCGCCTTCTCAGGAGATCGTGACTTCCGGGATCGGCACCACGAACTGGCCGCCCCAGGACCGGATGAACGCGAGCTGGTCCATGATCTCTCTCTTCAAGTTCCAGGGAAGGATCAGGACGTAATCGGGCCGGGTCGCTTCGATCCGCTCGGGAGGGAAGATGGGGATCTGGGTTCCGGGGAGGAAACGACCGTGCTTGTAGGGGTTGCGGTCGACGGTGTAGTCCAGGAAGTCGGTGCGGATGCCGCAGTAGTTGAGCAGCGTGTTCCCCTTGCCGGGCGCGCCGTATCCGGCGATCGACTTGCCCTCGGCCTTCGCGTCGATGAGGAAACGCAGCAGCGCGTGCTTGGTCCGCCGGACCCGCGGCTCGAACGTGGCATAGTGCTCGAGGCGCCGCATCCCGGCCTGCTCTTCCCTCGCGGCGAGCTCCGTGACGCGCTCGCCCACGGGCTTGCTCTTGTCCTCGTCGTGCCGCGCATAGAGCCGAAGCGATCCGCCGTGCGAGGGCAGCTCCTCCACGTCGAACAGCGTGAGGCCGTGCTTCGCGAAGATGGCCTGCGCGGTGAGGAACGAGAAGTAGGAGAAGTGTTCGTGGTAGATCGTGTCGAACTGATTCTCCTGCATCAGCTTCATCAGGTGAGGGAACTCCACGGTCACGACGCCGCTCGGCTTGAGCATCGTCTTGAGGCCCTGCACGAAGCTGTTCAAATCGGGAACCTGGGCGAGCACGTTGTTGCCGATGATCAGGTCGGCCTGGCCTCTCGTCCGGGCAAGCTGGGCGGCAGTGTCCTCGCCGAAGAAGACCACCTCGGTGTCGATGCCCTTCTCGCGGGCCGCGGCCGCGACGTTCGCGGCCGGTTCGATGCCGAGCGACCGGAATGCCCCGTTCGAGGAAGTACTGCAGCAGGTAGCCGTCGTTGCTGGCCACTTCGACCACCTGGCTCTCCGCATCGAGGCGGAGCCGCTCGGTGATCATGTCCACGTAGGCGCGGGCATGCCGCAGCCAGGAGTCGGAGAAGGACGAAAAGTAGGCATACTCGCTGAAGATCTCCTCCGGCTCGACGTACACCTCGAGTTGAACCAGGAAGCATTCGTGGCACACGCGAACGTGGAGCGGATAGAACGCCTCCATCTGGTTGAGCTGATCGGCGGTGCGGAAGCTCTCGCAGAGCGGCGAGAGCCCCAGATCGACGAACGTGTCGCGGAGGGGCGTGCGGCAGAAGAGGCAGCGCGGGGGCTCCGTGGCGAGAAGTGCGCGGCCGTCGTGCGGGGCGAGGAGTTCGGTCATGTCGTGGCGTCTCTTCGATTCGCGTCCAGTGGCAAGGTTCGTGGAGGGTCAGGCGACCTCGATCTCGGGCCGCAGCCCCATGTCTTCGAGCGAGCGGCGGATCTCCTCCCGGTACATCCCGTTCGTCAGAATCACCAGGTCGGGAGGATGGTCGATCAGGTGCTCCGGCGGGACGATCTCCTGACCGCCGCCGGCCAGGTACCAGCCGTGCTTGCGGGGATTGAGGTCCACCACGACGTCGATGGGGGGCCGGGCGGGAAGCATGTTGACGAAGCTGACCGCGCGGGCGCCGGCGCCCCAGAGAACCGCGGACTGTCCCGACGCGATGACCTGCTCGAGCCTGGCCTTCCACGTCTCGAGCTTGGCGGGCCAGCGATCGCGAAACTCGCCGATGGCGGCCAGCGCGGCGCCGGTCGTGTCCGGCGGGTCGAGCACGGTTCGACCGGGAACCCTCGGCTTGGCTTCGATCCCGATGAAGGTGTCTCCGTAGTAGGAGCGCAGATCGAGCACGTCGAAGCCCCCGTTCACGAAGACCTGGTACAGGGAGGCGGGACCGAAGTATGAGCAGTGCTCGTAGACGATGTCCCACATCGCCATGGTGCGCAGGGCGAAGGCGAAATCGGGGACCTCGAAGAAGACGGCGGTCTCGGTGCGCGACCCGATCGTCTGCCGCAGCTCGGTGATCATCGCGAGCGGATCCTGAATGTGCTCGAGCACCTGGCGGCAGCAGACGAGATCCGCCGGATGGTCGGCGTCTTGCGGACCGAAGGCCCGGCGGACGAACCGGAGCGACTCTGAGGCGTCCTCCGCGGGCGCGCTGGGATCGAAGCCCACGCCCCGGTTCGCTCCGGCCTCGACGAGCAGCGAGAGGAACTCCCCGTTGCCGCAACCGATCTCCACGATGTCCTTGTTCCGCAGGCCGTACCGGTTGATGAGGTGGTCGGCCAGCTCACCCGCGTACTGCTGGAAGAGGGGAGAGAAGTGCAGGGAGTTCTCATACCGTCCGGCGTAGTGCATGCGTGCTGGATCGAAGGCCGTATTGAAGATGAACCCGCACTCCCCGCAGGCGGCCAGGTCGATGTCGCCGCGAGGACATGCCCGGGCCTCCTCTGCGGTCGGCCACTGGACTCCGACGTGAACGGGGACGTTCGGGCGCGAAAGAACGACCTCAATCCCTCGCTCCGGCAGATCGGACAGGCCGATCGGCCGACCGCGGCGGCGGAGCGATGCTCTGAGGTGGCCCGTGCCGTCATGGTTCCCTTCCCTCGGCAGCTGCTCTGGAGAGACGATTTCTCCAGATGTCGCTGCGATTGTACGGCCGCCGGGGAACGGCGCGTCACCGACCGGAACCGCGATGGGAACCAGGTGGATGCCGTTTCAGGGGAACGGCCAGCAGGGGCGGCGGATTATCAGACGCGAGGTCTGCACAGGACGAGCCCGGTGTCCTCGAGGTCCCGAGCGGCAGCCAACATGGAACCGGTACTGCACCCCCGAGAACACTTGATAAAGGACTCTGGTCGGCTATGTTCTAGGGTTCGGGTGAAGGTCTTTGCGACGGTGAGTCGCCGCAGGGGGTCATGAGGGAAGTGTGGGGTGCATCTAGTCGTGAGAGGGGGTCGCCCCGGAGCCTCTCGTGCGCTGTCGACGCGGGAGCGCTCGGTCGGCGCCCGCCGCGGCCCGAAAGGGATCGGTCATGACCGTGTTGTCCCGCGCGGCGTGGGACGGTGTCGCTGGTCAATCGAGACCTGAAGCAGCGTCCTCCAGGTGGATGGCGCTGTGGACGAAGCCCCGACAGGAGAAGGCGGTTGCGCGATTCCTGGCCGCTGCCGGGACTCGCTTCTACCTCCCGCTCGTGGATCGGGTCCGCTATGAGCGCGGGCGGAAGGTCCATTCTCATGTTCCCCTCTTCCCCGGATACGTCTTCTGTTCCGGGGCGCTGGATGAGGCCTACGCGGCCGTCTCGACCAAACGAGTCTGCCAGATCTTGTGTGTGCCGGATCAGACGCAGTTCGAACGTGAGGTCGAGCAGATCCGTCTGGCTCTGGATCAGTGCGGGCGCGTGGAGCAATATCCCTTCGCCGTCGTCGGAAGACGGTGCCGGGTGTGGAGTGGTCCATTCCTCGGGATCGAAGGGGTCGTCGCAAGACGACTCGGAGTCGATCGACTGATCCTCCAGGTCTCAATGCTCGGGCAGGGGGCAGCGCTCGAGATCGACTTGGACCTGCTGGAGCCGATCGACTGACTAGTTCGTGCGTGGCCCGGACTCAGGAGGTGTCCAGGCGACGCGGCAATCCGAGGACGACGGCGAGTCGCTGGGCACAGATCAATTGGCGCAGCTGACGGGGACGAAGTCCATGCGAATCTGGCTACCTTCGCGGTCTTCCGTCCTTCTATCTATCCTTCGATGACAACGGTCGCTCAAGCCATCAAGTGGTCGTACGTGCTCAGCTGGGGCTACCGGGGGATGGCCACTCTGCTCACGCTCGTCCTCGCTGCGCTCCTGGGGCCGGCAGACTTTGGCGTCATGGCGATGGCCATGATGTTCATTGCCCTGATCGAGCTGGTGCTCGAGCAGGGGCTCACCGCGGCACTCATACAGCGACCGCGGCTGCGTCGATCCCACCTGGACTCGGCGTTCTGGCTCATCCTTGGCGTGAGCTTGGTCTTGGCGCTCGTGACCTTCCTTTTGAGCGGCCCGTGGGCGACGCTCTACAAGCTGCCCGAGCTGTCGTCGATCGTCTCGGTGCTCGGGTTGCTTCTACCGATCAGGGGTGTCTCGCTTGTCCAACAGGCGCTGATGCTGCGGCGGCTCAACTTCAAGGTCTTGGCCCTCGTGACCAATGCCGCGGTCCTGCTCGGAGGATTGGCGGGTCTGTGGTTGGCATTCCGCGGCTTTGGCGCGTGGGCTCTGGTTGCGCAGAAGCTGGTCGAGGGCGCTGCGACATCGGTTCTCCTCTGGCTCAAGACGGATTGGACGCCACGCTTTCGATTCTCGCTTCGCAGGGCGGCGGACCTTCTTTCCTTCTCCGCGGGCGTCTTTCTCGCGAAGATCGGTCTGTTCATCGTGCGATGGTCGGACGTTCTCCTCATGGGTTTCTTCTTTGGACCGGTGGCGGTCGGTCTGTATCGACTTGCGGCACGCCTTGTCAACACGGTTGTCGAGGTAGCCATGCAGCCGCTCCAAGCGGTCGCGCTTCCGCATTTTTCCAGAGTGCACGCAGGGGAGGAGAGTCTCCATCTCGTGGTGACGCAGAACATCCGAGCAGGCTCGATCATCCTCCTTCCCTCATTGGCCCTGGTCGCCGCCGTCGCGTCACCACTCATGTCGGTGATCGGAACGCAGTGGACTCCAGCAGCCAACGTTCTGCGCATCTTGTGTTTGGGAGGGATCGTCTACCCGATGAATCTCTTCGCGGGCCCACTCCTGCAGGCCGTGGGGCGGCCGTACCTCTTTTCCGCAATCACTTGGCTTGGCGGGGCGAGCAACGCCGCTGCGCTCACGGCGGTCGCGCTTTGGCTTCGCGCGGAACCATTCGAGACGCAGATTATCGGCGCGGCATGGGCATTCACAGCGGTCTCGATCTGCATTCACGCCCCGATCAATCTGTTCGTTCTCCGGCATGTGGGCGGTGCCAAGTACATTGACACGTTGAGGGCAGGCGCTCCCTCGTTCCTCGCGGCCCTATCCATTCTGTTCGTGGCCTGGCTTACATTGGCGGTTTTGAATGCGCTCGAGCTGCCCACGATATTCGTGCTCTGCGTGACTGTTTCTGTGGCCGGTGGTGTTGGACTCGCAGTGCTGCTCGCCGCGGAGCGACATGCCCGCGAGCTGGTGCTCGATGGCCTGCGGCGTTGGAGGCCGAGGAAGCCCGAACCGTGCGGATTGCCCTAACTCGCATCATTCATAGAGCATCTCTGTCGCACGTCTGAGAACCGCTCTTGGGACGAATCTCGTGAATGATCCCGGCTCCGCCTCGCGCGCCGAGTGCGCCGCGATGCAAATTGAGGCGCATAACATGCTGGAAACACAGTCACTACGACCGGTTGTGCGCGCAGCTTGCCTAGGCCACCTAGACCGCCTTGCCATGGGCCTGTAAGATCGCCCCCCACTGCTCGGTTGACCACGAGCGCCTAGCGAGTTGTAAACGCCCCGAGTCGTTCCCGTTCCGTAAGACATTCCGGTCCCACCAGCATCGGAAGCAGGATTCCCGGTCCGATTCGAGCTCGCCCCTAGCCCCCGTCTCCTTCCTATCTCACCCTTGGTCCCCATGTGCTTGCGCGGGATCCTCTTGGGATGGGCCAGGCATCGGAGGCTGAACTGAAGGTCGGGAGGAATGTCACCATGTATCTACGCCGTCGCGTCTTGAATCGGATGTCACGCGCATTATCGCAATGCCGACGCAGTCGGGGTCGTCGAACAAGGCCCAATCTCATTCTCGGACTCTTCCTCCTGGGGGCGCTGGCTCTTGGGGGGGTGTCTCAATCTGTGTGGGCGGGCAACGCGGCACAGTTTCACCGTCTTCAGGATCTCGTCCTCGTCAAGATCGAGGCGGATCCGGTTCAGGACGTCGCATTTGCTCCAAGCGAACTTGCGAAGCGGATTACGGACAAGGTCGTGGCCGCGCTCGAGACCCATCCCCGGCGCCGCGTGGTCATCCAACTGGACGGAGCCCCACTGGCCTTCGACCTGCTGCCCCAACATGAGCAGCGGGCGCTCGGCAAGGCACTGGGTGAGCGGGCCGGTGCGCAATACGAGACAGCACTGGCCGGGATCCTCGGCGACGTGTTGAACACTGTCGTAAGAAGCCGCGGAAGCGCCGCGATTGGCGTTCTCGGCCTCCCGATGGAAGCGCGTCGCATCGACTCCGCGACAGCTCGAACGGTGAATGACCGTTATCAGCCGGTCATCGATCGGCTCGCGGCCTTCGTCTCGCCGCAATCATTCGTGCTCAAAGGCAGCGGACTCTCGGAGGCCGGTTCGGTGCTCCGATCGATGCCTGAATCGACGCGCCTCAACGCCGGTCGGCCGATCATCTTCCGCGTCAACAACAGTTGGCGCGTGTTCATCGAGGAGAACGACACCGAGGTCGCCTCGAGTTTGCCAGCGGCTTCTCAGGGCCCCGCGTATGCAATGCGAGTCGAGCAGAGTGCGCCTGGCGGGGCGGGGCAGACGGCAGCGGCCACAAGCGGAGGCGGCAGCGGGGCCCCTGGTGGTTCGAACCCGCATCAGCTCAATCTGCCGAATGGCGAGAGTGTATTCGGTGCTGCGCCGCCGGATGTCGTGGCCGAAATGACCGCTGCATGGGGTGCGAGTGACTCGATCTGGGATCTCACGAACGATCAGATGGTGGACGTCCAGGATCTCCTCGTGCTGGTGTCCAGCGACGTCATCCAGCAACTGCTCGCGGACTGGGGACAGACCGACTCCCCCTGGGACCTCAACGGCGACGGCATCGTCAACATCCAGGACCTCATTCTCCTGATCACCAACTTGGATGCCTTCGGCGACGAGGCCAGCGAAGCCGGTCTATCACCGGCGGACTGCAACGGAAACGGTGTGGCCGACTCCGTCGAGATTGCCGCGGGCGACGTCACGGACTGCAACGACAACGGTGTTCCCGATGAATGTGAGAACCTGCCCGACACCAACGGCAATGGAATCCCCGACGCCTGCGACACTCCGGACCCGGGCTGTCCGGTCGGCACGCCGACCTGGCAGAACCTCTCAATGGCGGAGGAGAACGGCACGTTCACGATCGAGTTCGACGCAACGCCCGATGGGACGCACATCGACAGCCTCATGGCGCTGTCGCAGGGAGTGGGCTCGGCTTTCGATGACTTTGCCGTCATGATTCGATTCGGGCCCAGCGGAGTCATCGATGTCCGAGACGGTGGCGCGTACGGAGCAGACGTCGCCGTCCCATACCAACCAGGCGTGACGTACCACTTCAGAGCGGACGTCGACGTCGTCGATCACAGCTTCAGCACATTCGTTTCGGCATCGAACCTGCCCGAGGTTGCAGTCGCCACGAACTATGCATTCCGCACCAGTCAAGGCAATGTGGGCAGCCTCAACAGCTTCGGAATTTGGTCCGGCACGGGAGCGCCGGAGATCTGCAATATTGCCGTAACCGCCAGCGCACCGCTCGTCGACAACTGTCCGGACGATCCAAACAAGCTGGATCCCGGTTTCTGTGGTTGTGGCGTCCCGGACACGGACAGCGACGGGGACGGCACTCCCGATTGCATCGACGATTGTCCTCAGGACTCCAACAAGGTTGAGCCGGGCTCGTGTGGATGCGGTGTTTCGGACGTCGACAGCGACAATGACGGAACATTCGACTGTGATGACAACTGTCCCTTCGACGGCTCGAAGACCGAACCGGGTGAATGTGGATGCGGCACCGCTGATGTCGACAGCGACGGTGATGGTCTACTGGATTGTCACGACAATTGTCCGAGTCAAGCCAACGCGAGTCAGCAGGACAGTGACCTTGACGGCATCGGTGATGCGTGCGACGAATGTCCGAACGATCCCGATCCCAACTGTGGCCAGGCGCCTCCGACCGGCGATAGCGATTCGTCTGGCGGCGACTTGGGCGACGCGCCGCTCATCGTTGCGGGAAGTGGCTTCGCCGGATCGACGCCTCAGCCAGGTCCGGTCGGCAGTGCAACCGCTCCTGGACATGATGCTCAGGCCATTGCCCTCTGGGACGCCGTGCCCTATCAGATCTTCGCCGATCAGTTCGCCATTGGCGTCGTTGCGTTCCACATCAACGGAATAGATCGAGTGGAGTTCTCCGCGGACGGTGGTCCTTGGACCGCCGTGCACGAGATGAGCTTGAACCCGCGTACGGAGGTCTGGGAGTACTGGGCCGTTCTTGATCCGAGCGGTTTCGAAGACGGCCTTGTCGAGATTCGTGCCCGCATCTTCCCGTCCGGGGCCGGCACTCCGGTCGTGCTGCAAGGGAACGTGCTTCCCGCGGTGCCGTGGAACAGCAGGTATTCGATGTTCTTGAACGCCAATTCCGGTGGAACGATCGTCGAACAGGAGACCATTCTCTCCGCCGGGGCAACTAATCTCGGGAACGTCAGCGGCGGATCGACGACCTGGTGCGTCATCAAGCCGGCTCCCGGCCTGACGAGGGATGACGTGTTGGTCTACGGCGGGAGCTACAGCGGCCTGGTACGGCTCGAGAATGTCACCCATCAGGGCAAGGTGTTCGGTAGTAGCGCGAAGATCTGGATCAAGGACAGTCTGTTACAGGGAGGTGGCCGGACCTACGACATCGGCTATCAAGGCCAGAATTTCTGGATCACGGGCAGCGTGCTTCAGGACTACGCCAGCAACAGCCAGGCAGGCACCTTTACGGCGCTGATGCGCAATACGCTCCTGCAGCGAATCGGCGAGGACGTCTTCAGGCTTGTCGCCATGATCGTCAACTGCCAGGTGTTCGATCAAGGGCCTCCCGGCGTGCCCGGTGGCCACTACGACATCTATCAGTTCGGACCCAACTGGGACAACCACATCACCTATGGTCTGAAGGTCAATCAATACCAGGGCCAAGGGATCTATCTCGATGGCGAGAACGGGTACGGAATGCAGAAGAACATGGCCTTCGTCAATGTTCTGCTGGAACGAACTCAAAATGCTGGACAGCAGACGAGCCAGTGGTATCGGTGCCATCCCGACCATCTTCTGTTCTTTGGCGTCACCATGCTCGGCCAGAAGCTCTGGGCAAGAGAGACCGGAACGAACATTGCGGTGCGCGGTTGTTGCTGGGACCGATTCCAAATGGCGGCTCCCTTTGACACATCGTTGTCTGCTCACAACCATTTCATCGATTCAACGTCGTATCAATCCGAGCCGTTCGGATCCGATCCGTCGATCGGAGATCCGATGTTTGCCGACACCGGCAATGGCGACTATTGCCCGCTGGAGGGATCGATCTTGCGAGATCGGGTCGACTCACAGCTCTCGCCCACCGATTTGCTGGGCATGAGTCGTCAGATTCCTGCAACCGTCGGGGCGTGTGAGGGTCAATGAGGACCTGAGTCGCTGAGAAGCAGGACCGTTGGTTGAATTGAAGCTCGACGGATACACACCCCCGAGTGTGTCTGCGCCTCGGGGGCGTTTCGAAATCGGGTGGCGGTGCCGGTCTCCAGAGTCGCCGGCCCCGGCCCTGATCGCTTGCGTACGCTTCTCGGGTGTAGCCATCATGCAGACACGGACCCGATCGTGACGATCCGTCCATGAATCCGATCATGCCCCTTCTCCGAGACCTTCCGCAAGCAGACGTCGCCGTGCCTGATCCGCAGCATGCATCCCTCTGAATACAACGAGTGGTACAACCACACGTCCCTTCACCCCGTAGGAATGCTGGCACTTGTTGCGCTCAGTGCGGCACTGCTCCTCCTTCCGAGACCGTACGCGTTCGTACCGATGATCATTGCAGCGTGCTTCGTGTCGTCGGCGCAGCGGCTTGTGGTGGTCTCGCTCGACTTTACGGTACTGCGGATTCTGGTTCTGGTCGGCGGGCTCCGGCTGCTGCTGTGGAACGAGATTCACGGGCTCAGATGGCGACCCGTCGACGTACTCTTGCTCTGCTGGGGCGTGAGTGGCACCGTCATCATGACGTTGCAGCTGGACAGCTTCGCAGCATTCGTCGGCAGACTTGGATGGTTCTTCGACGCCGCTGGAATGTACTTCTTCTTCCGCCTGCTGATTCGCGACGAGGAGGACGTGCGCAGGCTGATTACCTGGCTCTGCATCATCAGCGTGCCAGTGGCGATCGCGTTCGTCTTCGAGTATGCGACTCGGAGGAACCTCTTCTCGATCTTCGGAGGCGTACCTGAGCACACGGTCGTTCGTGAAGGCCGCCCAAGATGTCAGGGCGCATTCTCTCATCCAATCCTCGCGGGCTGTTTCTGGGCCTCGCTCCTTCCGATCATGTTTACCGGCTGGTGGGGCGACAGCCGGCAGAGATTGGCAGCGGCGATTGGAGTTCCCTCGGCCTTGATCATCGTTGTGGCGAGCATGTCGAGCACACCCGCGATGGGAGTCGTGCTGGCGGTTCTGGGATGGCTGCTGTTTCCGCTGAGACGCTGGATGCGGTGGGTTCGCTGGGGTCTGCTGGGTCTGCTGATCGGGCTTCATTTCTCGATGGAGAAACCGGTCTGGCATCTTCTTTCGAGAGTCGATCTCGTCGGCGGATCGACGGGATGGCACCGCTACTACCTGATTGACGAGGCCATCCGCCACTTCAACGAGTGGTGGCTGCTTGGAACGCCGTCAACCGCTCACTGGGGGTGGTGGCTGATCGACGTCACGAATCAGTACGTGCTGGAAGGCGTCAACGGGGGACTGCTTACTCTGCTTCTCTTCATTGGCATGGTTGCGTCGAGTTACGCGAGCGTTGGCCGTATCTGGCGAGTTCATCGGGCCAGTGGGCCAGGCCAAATGCTCGGATGGGGGCTGGGAGTGTCGCTGTTCATACACACGATCACCTTTCTTGCCGTCTCCTACTTCGGCCAGATCCTCCTGATCTGGTTCCTCCTGCTCGCAGTGATCGCGAGCTTGGATCCAGGACGAGCGGCCTCTGGACTTCACGTGTTGGCATGGCGAGCCGCCGCGCGTCGAGATCCGCCTCGGGGGGCGCCGTTGAAACTGGCGGCCACGGGGCCAGAGAGCAACGCCAAGAGCGCGGAGGCAAGGTAAATTCGTCAAATCCCCGTCCGTGAAAGGCTCGGGCGGGAGTATGGTGGATGACCAGGAGAAGCAGCGCGTGTGATTCACGGCCGAGTGATGAGTGAAATGAGAGACACGACAACGACATCCCTGGTGGCCGTCACCGGGAACGACGAGGACGCGAAGCTCGTGGGTCGTCTCATCGAGATCTCGATAGCGGGGCTGTGCGCATGTACCGGCCAGGTCAAGGACGATTCGCGTACACGTTCGTGCGCCGTGGACTCAGTCGCGGTGAGCTCGTCGGCGAGAGCTTCCGATACGGGATGATCTGTGCCCTTGGGACTGCGAGACTCCCTGAGGAGCGTCAGCGATCCATCTTCGGAGGACAGAGCACCGACGAGTACTGCAGCCGGGAGGCGGCACGGTTGAGCACGCTGATCAATGTCGGCGACACGGTGCTGGCCGTCTGGGCTCTTGCGGAGTTGCGACACGCGAACCTGAAGGACGCGATTGAGCGATTGCGAGCCTTGTTGAGAGTCGGGCGGTCGGTCCCGACCGTCGAGGCAGCGTGGGTGCTCTCAGCGTTGAGCGAAGCGTGGGAGCAGGTGGAGGTCGGGCGAGACGCCCAAGTGGTCTGCAAACGGCTGATCCGGTGTTTCAATCGGAACGGCGATCTCTTTCCGCACCAGACGGACGGTGGTGGCTGGGGACGATCGCACGTTGGGTGCTTCGCCGACCAGGTCTATCCGATCCAGGCGCTGTCGCGATACAGCCGCGTTTCGGGTGATGAGGAGGCATTGGCCGTTGCCAATCGTTGCGCAGGGCAGATTTGCCGGCAGCAGGGTGCGGACGGGCAGTGGTGGTGGCATTACGACGTGCGCAGCGGGTCGGTGATCGAAGGGTATCCAGTGTACAGCGTTCATCAGGATGCGATGGGGCCGATGGCGCTGATGGACCTGCGGGACGCCGGCGGCGACGACCACTCCCAGTCGATTCAGCGAGGCCTTTCATGGCTGGTCAGTGCTCCGGAGATCGGCAGATCACTGATCGACGACTCGGAGGGCGTCGTCTGGCGAAAGGTCGGCCGCAATGATCCGGTGAAGGCAGTTCGTCGGATTCGTGCGGTGTGCACGGCGGTCCGGCCAGGGTTCTTGGTGCAATCGCTTGATCGAGTCTTCCGGCCTGCCACGATCGATTATGAGTGCAGGCCATATCACCTCGGCTGGATCCTTCACACATGGTTGAACAGGTCGACACCATGACGGTCCGACCCGCATTGATCCGCAGGATCTTCGATGTGCCGATTCGCGCCGCAACGATCGGTGAGATCGTTGAGATCTGTGACGGTGCGATCGAGGGACATGGCCACCTTCAGATCGGAGTCGTCAATGCGGCGAAGCTTGTTCACATGCAGCGGCACGGGCTGCTTCGTGACTCCGTGCTTCAATCAGACATCGTTCTCGCCGACGGCATGGCGGTCGTCTGGGCGAGCCGGATTCTGGGACAGCCGCTCCCGGAGCGCATCGCGGGTATTGATCTCCTGCACGCCCTCTTGGGTCTGGCTGATCAGAAACACTTCGGGGTGTATTTTCTCGGGGCATCACAGGAGATTCTCGACGAAGTCCTGCGGCGAGTGAGCGTTGAGTATCCAGGACTGCGAATCGCCGGATCGCGAAACGGCTACTTCGACGACAACGATGGGGCGAGTATCGCAGAAGAGATCCGACAATCGAATGCAGATCTACTCTTTGTCGGCATCACTTCGCCCAAGAAGGAGATCTTCCTGGCCTCGTTCGGAGCACAGCTCAACGTCCCTGTTTGTCACGGTGTCGGCGGGTCGTTCGACGTGATCGCCGGGAAGGTCAAGCGGGCGCCGCAGCTGTGGCAGAAGGTCGGTCTGGAATGGCTCTTCAGGGTGATCCAAGAGCCGCGCCGGTTGTGGAAGCGGTACTTGATCACGAACACGCTGTTTGTCTGGATGGTTGCAACGGAGATGGTTCGGGGACTGAGAAGCCGAGCCAGTGCGCGTGGCTCGTAGCCCAGGAAGCAACCAATCCGTGCCCGAATCGGATCGGTTAAAGAGGGGTTCTCGATCGAATCAGATCGACGGTTGCGATGTTGCCGGAACCCCATCCAGAACGCTCAGCGCCTTGGTCCGATTCAGCTCATGCTGCCGGCGATCTGGTTTTCGGACGGTCGCCCGGAAGGCGATCGGCGGCGTCCTCCAGGGAACAAGACGCGTGCGAGATCGCTCCCGTCTGGGTTCTTCCCCGTCGATCAGGTCACTGTCCCGAGCCAGCGTCGAGCGTGAGCTTGCTCCCGATGGGGTTTCCAGCATCAACGTGACGAGAGCGGACCTGGCCCGGTTCTTCGAGCAGAGCGACTACCCCTACTACTACTATCGTGGGAAACGGCGCTTCGTCTACGGGCTCTGGCACTATCTCGGCTTTCAGCTCACTGATCTGCAGGCCGGCCAAATCGTCGTCGACGTGGGTGCGCAGGCCGGAACGTGGAGCACCATCGCCAGACGCCTCTACAAGTGTCGCAGCTACGATCTGGACATCGAGTACCGCTCCGGGATTCACGGTTGTCGCATTGGGGCGGGTGCTGACGCCATGCCATTCGGAGATGGGGAAGTATCGTACCTGGTCTCATTTTGTGCATTCAACTGCTTCGAGGGAGACGCGGATATCAGGTTCGCCCAGGAAGCGGCGCGATGCTTGAAGGAAGATGGGGCTGTTGTAATCGTTCCGCTTTGCTTGACCGCTGAGCACACGAATATTTACGATCCACTTCTTGGTGTACCAGAAGCGAGTTTCGACGAGGGTGCGCGTCGGGAACCTTGGTATGGATGGGGCAACAGGTTCGGTCGGTGGTACAGCCCGCGTTTGCTGCGTGAACGGTTTCTGAGTCAGATGCCCGGTGCCCGAGTCGAACTCTACGAGGTCTTGCATGATTTGGAGGATGTCCCTTGGCCGGGGGCGATGTTCTGCATGGTCGTCAGGAAATCGGGACGACAGGCTCACCCGAGCTGATTCATAGGTGCGGTGAGCGAATGGGTCCGGAGCTCCAGAGTAGCCTTCAGCGAATCGATCCAGCAGCGATCAAGGGGCGTGTGATCCTGGTGGCGCGCTGCGTTCGCTTCGGAGCAAGATCACTGGCATCCGGCTACCTCGACTTCGCATGGAGTGCGGTGCGGGCGGCCAGGCGAGTCGGGTACAGGTCGATCATCGACGGCGTACTTGGTGCCGACCGCGTTCAATGCAATATCTGTGGCTGGACAGGGAACCGCTTCTATCCGGACGTGGGGCCCGGTTATGACGAGTTGGAGACGGTGTGTCCCGGCTGCCGATGTCAGGACCGACACCGGGCGCTGGTCGTCGTGCTCGAAGCCCGAACGTCCTTCTTTCTCTCCGGATCGCGAGTGATCGAGGTAGCGCCGATGCGGAACTTCCAGAGATTCTGTCTAGCCCAAAGTGGCGTCGACTACATCAGTTTCGATCTGCGCCGTTTCGCGATGGAGAAGGGGGACATCACGCGGATGCGCTATGAAGATGAGAGCGCCGACTGCTTCCTGGCCTTGCACGTCCTGGAGCATATTCCTGAGGAGGCCGCTGCGCTGGCCGAAATACGGCGCGTCCTGAAGCCGGGAGGAACCGCGATCCTGCAAGTGCCGCTCTTTCCAGATGTCGCGCACACCTACGAGTACGAGAAGCCCGATCCTCGAGAAGTGGGGCATGTGAGGCGCTACGGGCGAGATTTCGGCGAGCGTATCGCTGGTCACGGATTCGAGGTGGAGGAGGTGAGTGTGGAACAGCTTGTGAACACGGAGATCATCCAGCGTTTCGGGCTGTCGCGCGATTCGTTCTTCCTCGCGCGAAAGCCGGTCGGTTGATCAGAGCCCGCGGATGCCCATGATCTCGATCATCATTCCCGCTCATGACGAGGCTTCAGTGATCGGTCGGTGTCTCGAGTCGATGCTGAGTGGAGCCCGATCGGATGAGTTGGAGATCGTTGTCTCTTGCAACGGCTGTACGGATGACACGGCGTCGATTGCCCGGGGGTTCGGTGCGCCGGTGCGGGTTGTCGAAACGGCCACCGCCTCGAAGAGTGCCGCGCTGAATCTGGGTGACGAGACGGCGAAGAGCTTTCCACGTTTTTATGCCGATGCCGACATTGTGCTTCCAATCGAGTCTCTTCGCGCGGTCGCTGAAGTCCTGAGAACCGGTGGCGTGCTGGCGGCGGCGCCTCGGATGGAAGTCGATCTGACCGGGCGCAGTTGGGCGGTGCGCGCCTATTACGAGATCTGGCGACGACTTCCGTATCACAGGAGCGGCATGATCGGGTCCGGTGTGTATGCCTTGAGCGAAGAGGGACGAACTCGCTTCAAGGCGTTCCCGAAGATCATCTCCGATGACGGCTTCGTTCGATCGCTGTTCGATGACGGTGAGCGGGCCACGGTCGAGTCGTGCGCATTCACGATCGCTGCGCCGGCGACGGTTGGCGATCTGATCAAGATCAAGACTCGAAGCCGCTTGGGACTGTTCGAACTTGCGCAGCGGTTCCCCGAACTGGCCGCGAGGGATCGAAAGGACTACACCTCCGCGGCCAGGGAGATACTCCGCTCACCGCGCCTCTGGCCGTGCCTCATGGTCTACACCGTGGTCTTTTTGGTCACGCGATTTCGCGCAAGTCGGCAGATGAGGAACCTGTCCTCCTATCGGTGGGAGCGGGACGAGTCATCGCGACGGCTGCAGCGCGGATCTGGGGTCTCTGACGCGTAGCCCTGGGGGACTCGGTTCGGCAGGGCCGGGTGAACGACGCCTCCTCGCCCGGATCAGTCATGAACTTCGTCGCGAGAGCGGCTCAGAGCCTATCTGGCAGGGAATGCGGCGGTTCGGCGCGGAGGCGGCTCGCCCTGCCGCTGAGGAGCGGGATGGCAGTCTGGGGAACCCCGATTCTGGTCAACCCTGAGCGCTGATTGACGGTATCATGGACCGGTAGCTCGGCCAGTGTGGTCGTCGGGCGTTTTTTGATCGGTTGGGATCAGAGGGATTCGGCGGGGGTCGGTGGGGTGGAGAGGGTGTGAACCAGACATGCGCCGTGGGGGCGAAGGACGTCGGCCCAAGGAAGGCCGTTTGACGTCGGGGGAGTCGTACCGAAGGGCTGCTTGGAGCGGCGCCGGTGAGACCATATCGTTCGAGTCGAGGAGCAGAGATGAAGGCATTGCTCGTGTTCGGCGCGCGGCCGAACTACATGAAGATCGCTCCTCTCTACAGGGCTATCACCCGAATCCCGGGTTGCTCGTGTGTCCTGGTCAATACGGGGCAGCATTTCGACAGGGTGATGGCCGGAGATTTCGTCGATGCTCTGGACTTGCCCGAGCCGGACATCGATCTTCAGATCGGAGCGGGATCACAAGCTCAGCAGATGGCCGCCGTCATGCAGCGGCTGGAGCCGGTGCTGCTTGCGGAGCGGCCACATGTCACCGTCGTCGTCGGAGACGTGAGTTCGACCCTCGCGGCCGCCCTCTCGTCCTCTACGGTTGGCATTCCGGTGGCTCACGTCGAAGCGGGTTTGCGCAGTCGGGACTGGTCAATGCCGGAGGAACGGAATCGGGTGCTGACCGATCGACTGTCGACGTTCCTCTTCACCCCCTCGATCGATGCCGATGACAATCTGAGGCTCGAGGGCATCGATCCAGGCACGATTTACCGCGTCGGTAACGTGATGATCGATTCCCTCGACTGGCTGCTGCCTCGCCTGCCTCGAGACGCAACGGCTCGCAAACACGGCGTCTCGGACGCTCGCTATGCCCTGGCGACGCTGCACCGGCCATCCAACGTCGATTGTCCAGAGGTGCTGGAGGCCTTGATCCGAGGGCTCGAGGACGTGGGGCGACGACTGCCGGTGCTCTTCCCCGTGCATCCACGCACCCTTCGACGTCTCGAGGAATTCGAGATCTCGTTCGATTCCAGCCTTGTTCGCACGTTGCCAGCACTGCCCTACCCGGAATTCATCTCCCTTCTCGCCGGGGCGTCGCTGGTCCTGACCGATTCCGGAGGCATCCAAGAGGAGACGATGGTGCTGGGTGTGCCGTGCCTCACGCTTCGACAGAACACCGAGCGACCGATCACCCTCGAGTTCGGGATGAACCAACTGGTCAAGCCTGATCGTTCGTCACTCACTGAGGCCGCGGAGCGGGCACTCGGTCGGGGTCTGCTTGAGCCCCGACGCCCGGACCTCTGGGACGGGAGGTCGGCGGAGCGGATCGTCGAGGTCCTCCTGGCGTCCTTTGCCTCTACGGAGAATCGCGAGCCGGTGGTCGTCGAGACGGTGGCCGGCTTGAACGGCGCGTCGCGGCCCACCCCTCCAGTTCGGCAAGCGGCCTCGAGGTCCGGTCTTGCACAGCGATGACGCCCGGGCCCGCTTTCCGATACCTTGACACGTCCTCTGTGTTCTTGCTAAACTTCGGCTGGATAAGAAGTTGAGGCGATTTATACATCTCTGCAGTTCCGGGGGGAATCCGCAGAACCCGATCGGGGAGCGGAGCGTGATCAGAAATCTTTCGTCGTTTGACCGCGACAAGCGGTGAATGAGGGTGGCGCGAGCGCGTTGTCTTGACGCACCTCGTGCGTGGCGAGACGGCCTGTACAAGTCTGTTGCAGAAGTGGGTCGCCCTGGTGACGAAGCCCAGGAGAGAGGGTTGTTAGGAGAATGTGCGGGACCAGGCCTTCGATTCCTGCGGGTGTCGTTTGTTCTCTGGCTCAACGTCTTTCGAGTGTCGCGTTCCTCGCATCATTGCTGTTGCTCAGCCGGCCCTGCCTTGCCGGCTCTGGACCGTGTTCCAGCGACATCGACGGCAACGGAATGATCGACGTGGTCGATCTGGTCGCGGTCATCGTCGCCTGGGGAAGTGACGGAAGCCAGAACAACTCCGACATCACGGGCGACGGCGTGGTGGACGTCGCCGATCTGGTGGCGGTCATCGTGGCGTGGGGACCGATTGACTGCGGTTCGAACGGGCCGCCTGTCGCCGACGCGGGTCCCGATCAGTTCCTCGTCGATCGGAATGAGGACGGTGTGGAGCAGATCCTGCTCGACGGATCTGCAAGCACAGATGATGGATTGATCGTTGCGTATGAGTGGGCCGAAGATGGCGTACTGCTGGGTTCGGGGGTGGTGGTCGAGGTGGCGCTGGCGGTGGGGGAGCATGCGATCACCCTGACTGTCACAGACGACGAGGAACTATCAGACAGCGACCTGATCCACGTCACGGTCGCCGCTCCTCTGCAGCCACAAGCGCCGCGGTCCGACGATTTCAGCCAGTCGATTCTGGATCCGGCGATCTGGACCTACATCGATCCGCTCGGTGACGCCGGTCTGGAGATTCTCGGCACGGGGACTTCGGACGCGGTGGTGCAGATCTGTGTTCCCGAAGGCGTAACCCACGACGCGGCAACGTTGAACAATGCGGCGCCGCGCATCATGCAAGCGATCGGTGACGTCGACTTCGAGGTGGAGGTGAAGTTCGAGTCGGAGCCGCTTCTGCAAACTCAGATTCAGGGGATCTTCATCGAGCAGGACGCGGCGAACTTTCAGCGGTTCGACTTCTTCAGCGATGGCTCTTCGCTCAGAGTGTTCGCAGCCTCCTTTGCAGAAGATGTCCAGATCACCCGGATCAATCAGGCGATCCCCGCCGGCCTTCCGCTCTTCATGCGCGTGCAGCGCCAGGGCAATCAGTGGACGCAGCTCTACTCGACCGACGGATTGGCCTGGACACAGGCAGTCTCGTTTGCGCATTCGATGCAGGTTGTCTCTGTGGGTGTCCTCGCAGGCAATGCCGTGGCGGACCCGGCATACACGGCGATCATCGATTACTTCTTCAACACTGCTGCTCCGGTGTTACCGGAAGATCCGATCTTCCCCGGTCCGCCGATCCTCTCTGACATTCAGATTCAGAGCGGTTTCACCTCCGCGCTCGTGACCTGGAGTACGAACGAGCCTGCGAATGGCACTGTCCGCTACGGGCTCAGCGAGGCCCTCGAATTGGGCGAGGTGGCAGACGAGGCGTTGGTCTACTCGCACGCGGCGGTGATCACCGGCCTTCTTCCGGACAGCACGTATCACCTTCGGATCGAGTCGATCGATTCCGAAGGGCTGATGGCCGAGTCGGATGTCGTGGCATTCCAAACCAGCGATTCCAGCTCGAATCAGTCGCCGACGGCCGTCGCTGGCTCCGATCAGGTGCTGATCGATGGCGACGGCAACGGCATCGAGTCGATGACGCTCGACGGTTCGGGGAGTCGCCGATCCGGAAGCGGGCATTCTGGAATACGAGTGGACGCTGAACGGGATCGAGATCGCGAGCGGCGCGACGCCGGTGGTCACGCTTCCCCTTGGAGCTCATCTGATCGCCTTGACGGTCACCGACGAAGCGCTCGCCACTGCTACCGATTCGGTGCTCGTCACGGTCGGTTCGATCGATCCAACGCGGACGGTCGATGGCCTGGAGGTCTTCTACCTGTTCGATGAGACGGGGGGCGATGTCGTGCTCGACCAAGCTGGCGTTGCGGATCCCATCGATCTGACGATCGGAGATTCCGAGGCGGTCGAATGGACCGACGGAGGGCTGATCGTATCGAGTCCGACGTTGATCTCCTCGGGCCAGCCGGCGACGCGCCTCGTCGAGGCGTGCCAGACGAGCAATGAGATCTCGATCGAAGCGTGGGTGAGACCGGCTGTGGCGGATCAGCCCGGACCGGCTCGGCTCGTCACGCTCTCAGCCGACTCGCTGAGCCGCAATTTCACGCTCGCCCAGGGCTCGGGCGCGTTCATCGGGGATGTGTTCGAGGTCCGTCTGCGAACATCCGAGACGAGCGACAACGGGTTGCCCGCGCTCGTTTCGACCGCGGGCACGGCCAGCGCTGAGCTCACCCATGTCTTCTACACGCGGGACGCTACGGGCCAGGCGCGGCTCTTCGTCAACGGAGTGCAGGAGTCCGCCGGCCTTCGCGGCGGTGACCTGTCCACCTGGGATCCGACGATGCTGCTCGGACTGGCTCAGGAGCAGAACGGCCTCGCGCCATGGCTGGGTGAATTCCGCCTGGTCGCCATCTACGCTGCGGCCCTCAGCCCCGACGAGGTGCTCCAGAACTTCCAGGTGGGCCCCGGCGACGCGCTGCTCAGCGACCTTCAGGTCGATGTGACCGAGGACAGCGCCGTCCTGAGCTGGACCACGAGTGAGCCGGCCACGAGTCGCGTCGCCTATGGGCGTTCGGGCGACTACGAGCTTGGAACCGTCATCGACGAGTCGCTGACGACCTCCCACGTCATCACCCTGGAGGGTCTCGAACCCGGCCGAATTCACTACTACGAGGTCCAGTCGATCACGGGAAGTGGCGATCCGATCACCCGCGGCAACTTGATCTTCCAGACATACGGCGGCGCTGGAAGCGGTGGTCCATCGATTGACGTGTGGTACGGCGGTTCCCAGACGTTCGGGCAGATCGGTATTCCGCAGGTCTGGGTGAACATCCTGGGCAACGTCGCCGACCTCGATGGTGTGAGCTCGCTCAGCTATCGCCTCAACGGAGGTGTCGAGCAGCCGCTGTCACTGGGCCCGGACACGCGCCGGCTGCAGGACGCGGGGGACTTCAACATCGACCTCCTGTTCGATGAGCTCCTGCCGGGAATCAACTTGGTCGAGGTCACGGGTCTGGATGATCTGGGCAACGAGTCCGTGCAGACGGTCTCCGTACACAACGCCAGTGGTGCGGTCTGGCCCATTCCCTTTGACGTCGACTGGAGTTCGGTCAGCGCGATCGAGGACACGGCACAAGTCGTCGACGGCCTCTGGGCGATCGGTCCCGAGGGCCTGTCGCCGGTCCTGCCGGGATACGACCGGATCGTGGTCATCGGTGACGTGAGCTGGACGGACTACGAGGTCACCGTACCGATCACGCTCGAGGGAATCGATCCGCGCGGTTACTTCCCGCCCAGCCTCCAGCCTGCCGTGGGTTTGGGCGTCCGCTGGCACGGGCACATCGACAACGGCACGCAGCCCGCGTGGGCCTTCACTGCCTTCAGTGGCTTGGGTGCTTATCTGCTCGTGCCAGGATCGCCGAAGCTGGCGCTCTACGAGCACCCCTTCGTGCTTTCGGATTCCATCCCCTTCCAGATCAGCCTGGGCGTGACGTACCTCTGGAAGATGAGGGTGGAGACGCTCCCTGAAGGACAGCGCCACACGCTCAAGGTGTGGATTGAGGGTGAGGCGGAGCCGGAAGAGTGGATGCTGACAGTCACCGATACCGATGCGGCGGCGCCTCTGTCCGGCTCGCTGATGCTGCTTGCTCACCATGTCGAAGCCACGTTCGGCAACCTCTCTGTCGTTCCCCTCGCGCCATGACTCTCGCTCGGTTCTTCCTGGCCGCTTGCGCACTGGCAGTCATCGGCAGCTTCGCGCCCGCTGCCGTTGCCTTGGAGTTCGAATCGGACGACTTCAACGGCTGCGAGCTCGACCCGTCTCGCTGGTCGGTGGTCGATCCGCTCGGCGATGGATCGGTGCAGATCGTCGGCGCCGGTAGCGGCGACGCTCAGCTGCGCATTTCGGTTCCCTCCGGTCCGAATCACGATGTGTGGCGGTCGGGCAACCGCTCGGTACGGGTCATGCAGGCCGCAGAGGACTCCGACTTCGAGATCGAGGTCAAGTTCAACTCGCTGCCAAGTGAGCTCTTTCAAATACAGGGGCTCCTGATCGAGCAGGACCGTCGGAATTTCCTGCGCGTCGATTTTCTCTTTGACGGTGAGCTGCGGCTCTATGCAGCGGGCTTTACGAGCGGGGTGCCGCAGGTGCTCTTCAACGACGCCATCCACCCGGTGGCGCCGATCCACCTGCGGGTTTCGCGGCGCGGCGACCACTGGTTGGTCGCCCACCGCGTGGAGGGAGAAGGCTGGATCCGGGCGGTCCGATTCACCAAGGTCCTTCGGGTCCGGCGGATTGGGCCATTCGCCGGAAATGCCCGGCCTGATGCGCCGCAGTACGGTGGCGAGGCATCCGGTTACGGCCTCGGCTCGAACATCGACGCGCCCGCGTTTGCGGCGATCATCGACTACGTCGCCGTCGCCGGAGATCTTCTGCCGCACGAAGACCAGGGAGCGGTCGCCGGCATCGACCGGGATGGAGATTCGGTCCCCGATTGCCTCGATGGTTGTCCCGACGATCCGCTGAAGCTCGAACCAGGTAGCTGCGGTTGCGGCACGCCCGATGTCGATTCGGACTCCGACGGCGTGCTGGACTGCCTGGACGGTTGTCCCGGCGACCCGAACAAGATCGAGCCCGGCGCGTGCGGGTGCGGGACTCAAGACCTCGACACTGACGGCGATGGCACTCCAGATTGCCTCGACGGCTGCCCGAACGATCCGCAGAAGATCGATCCCGGCAGCTGCGGCTGCGGAGAGCAGGACACGCCAGGGTGCGAGAACGAGTCAGGGATCGTTTCCGATGATTTCAGCTCGCCATCGCTGGACACTGATCTCTGGTCGTTCGTCAACCCCCTCGATGATTCGTCCGTCTCAATCAGCGGCACCGGAACGGCCGATGCGCACCTGCTCATCACCGTACCGGGCGGAACGGAGCACGAGGTCTGGGTGGGGGGCAATCGGGCTCCGCGAATCATGCAAGCGGCCAATGACACCGACTTCGAGTTGGAGGTCAAATTCGAGTCACCGCTCACGCAAGCTTTCCAGAACCAGGGCTTGATCGTCGAGCAGGACACCGGCAACTACTTGCGATTCGATTTCTTCAGCGATGGCACGTCCGTGCGGATCTTCGCTGCATCCTTCGTCGAAGGCCTTCCGATCGTGCGGATGAACATGCCCATCGCGCTCGAGGTGCCCCAATACATGCGTGTGCGGCGGGAAGCCGACCAATGGACCCAGCGCTATTCGACCGACGGCGAGACCTGGGTGGACTCCGTCTCGTTTAGTGATGATCTCGCCGTGAGTTCCGTCGGTGTCTTTGCCGGAAACTCTGGTTCGCCAGCGCCGGCCCACACGGGGGTTGTTGACTATTTCTTCAACACCGCCTTCCCCATTCTTCCGGAGGATCCCGTTCGGCAGGGAGCTCCGGTCATTACCGGAATCGCGATCGCGCCCGGCTTGACCTCGGCAGTCGTGACCTGGATGACGAACCAGCCAGCGACCAGCGCGGTGCGCTACGGCGAGAGTACGGAGTACGAGGGCGGGCTCGTCGAGGATGCCACGCTGGTCACGCTGCATTCAGTTCCGCTGACCGGCCTGGTTGCGAACACGAGCTATCACTGCCGGATCGAAACAGCCAACGGTCAGGGGCAGATGTCGACGTCAGGAGATCTCTTGTTCTCCACGCTGGACCCGAGTGGAAATCTCCCGCCGCTGCCGGATGCCGGCCCAGACCAGCTGCTGATCGACGTCGACGCGAACGGCAGCGAGCCGGTGTATCTCGATGGGTCGGGGAGCGTTGATGAGGACGGCCAGGTCATCGCCTACGTCTGGAGGGAAGGCGGTACGGTGATCGCCACTGGTCCGAATCCCGGGTTGACCCTGCCCTTTGGTAGTCATGTGATTCAACTGACCGTCACCGATGAAGAGCTGGCGACTGCCTCCGACTTCGTCGTGGTCACGGTGAGCCCACTGGAGCCGGAGCGGGTCGAGACCGATCTGCAGGTGCTGTATGTCTTCGACGAGGCGGCCGGCGATACGGTGTTCGATGTCTCTGGTGTCGCTTCACCCCTTGATCTGACGATCGCCGACGAAGGTTCGGTCACGTGGCAGGACGACGGATTGCGGATCGATTCGTCCACGATCCTGAGTTCGACGGGGGCGGCGACGAAGCTCATCGAAGCGTGCAGCACGAGCAATGAGATCACCATTGAGGCATGGGTCACTCCAGAGAGCCTCGAACAGAACGGACCGGCCCGCATCGTCTCGCTGTCCGCTGATTCCACGAACCGCAATTTCACCCTCGGGCAGAAATACTTCGCCCCGCCACAAGGAGGGCAGTTCGAGGTCAGGCTGCGGACGACAAACACCAACGCGAATGGGCTGCCCGCCGTCAGCACCTTCGCGCAGACCGAGAATGGCCGCCGGCACGTCGTGTACACGCGAAGCGCGTCGGGAGTTGTTCGCTTCTATCTGGACGGAGAAGAAGTCCGGAAGGTGACCCTCACCGGAACTTCGTCAAACTGGTCTCAGACGATGCCGCTCCTGCTGGCCAACGAGCTGCAAGGCGACAAGCCCTGGCTCGGAACGTTTCACCTGGTCGGGGTCTACAGTCGTGCGCTCACGGCGGGCGAAGTGGCGCAGAACTACGACGCTGGCACCGGAGGACCCATCCTCAGCGGTCTTGGCGTCGTGGTCGGCACGGATTCGGCCACTGTGACCTGGACCACCGATGTTCCCACGACAAGCGTCGTTGCGTACGGCAGCAACTCAACGTACGAGTTGGGAAGCATCGAGGATTCGGAACTCGCCTTCGATCACACGATCGTGATCGGCTCGCTCGATCTGAATGCAATCTACCACTACCAGATCCGCTCCGCGGACGCGCAGGGCAACCTGACCGAGTCCCGCGACTTCGTGTTCCAGACCTTCGGCGACGGGGGAAACGGCGGGCCGGTGCTCGACATCTGGTATGGGCCCAGCCAGTCGTTCGGTGAGATTGGGATCCCCCAGGTCTGGGCGAACATCCTGGGGAACGTTGCCGACCTCGACGGCGTGAGCGACCTGAGCTATCGGCTCAACGGAGGCATGCCGCGCGACCTCACAATCGGGCCCGATACGCGCCGCCTTCAGGACGAAGGCGACTTCAACGTCGATCTGATGTTCGACGAGCTTTCGCCCGGAGTCAATGACGTCGTCGTGACCGCAGTCGATGCCTTCGGCAACACCTCGAGTGCCACGGTCGAAGTCAATTTCGCCGACGGCAACGTGTGGCCGGAGAGCTACACGATCGACTGGAGTACGGCGGAGAAGATTCAGGACGTTGCCCAGGTCGTCGACGGCTACTGGGAGCTTGAAGAGAATGGAGTTCGCTCAGCGCTGCCGGGCTACGACCGGTTCATTCTCGTCGGCGATCTGCTCTGGACGGACTATGAGGTCACCGTTCCCATCACCGTGCACAGCCTGGATCCCCGCGGTTACGTGTTCCCGAGCAATCAGCCTGTCGTCGGACTGGGAACACGCTGGAGCGGCCATCTGGGAAGTGCTCAACCGGCGAACGGCTATACGGCGTTCGGCGCCCTTGGCGTCTACTACTTCGATGGATCGCAGACGCTCAAACTCTATGAGCATCCATTCGATCTGGACGATGTCGTAACGCCAACGCCGCCGTTGGCGTTGGAAGTTACTTATGTCTGGAAGATGAGGGTGCAGACTCTTCCCGGTCAGGGACAGTTCCATGCTCTGAAGTATTGGCCGCAGGGAAGTCCGGAGCCGGCAGACTGGATGGTCTCGGCAATCGACGCCGATGCGGACGCACCACTCTCGGGCTCGCTCATGCTTCTCGCGCATCACGTGGTCGCGACGTTCGGGGACGTGGTGGTGGTACCGGTCGATTCGGCACCCTAGCCTGGATTGTCCATGCGCTCGCGACGAAGTTCACGAATAATTCGAGCTGGCGGGAGCGCAGTGAGAGTCATGCGGCAAGGTGGGACATGAAGGTCCTGGTAGCAATTGCCAATTACGGCACGAAGAACGACCGCTATCTGCACATGCTCCTCCGCGAGTATCGGTCGATGTCGTACGAACTGGATGTCGTCGTCCTAACGAACGAACACAAGGACCTCGGGGAAGATGTCGAAACTCGCGTCGGTCTGCCGTCCGCCGACCCTCGATCGCTGCCCTTTGCGCACCGATCGCTCTTTGCAGAACGAGCGGACGAGTACGACCTATTCGTGTACACGGAGGATGACATTCTCATTCGGGAGGCCCACATTGAGGCCTTCCTCGATACGATCGGGGTGCTGCCTCCCAGCGATGTTGCTGGTCTGTTGCGATATGAGCTCGATGACCAGAGGCGCTGGTGCTACCCGGACTTCCACGGACACTATCACTGGGATCCCGCCTCCGTGATCGAGGTGGACGGCCGAATCTTCGCTCGCTTTACGAATGACCACTCCGGCTGCGTGCTGCTGACTCGTGAACAGCTCCGGAAGGCCCTTGATTCCGGTGGCTTCCTGGTCGAGCCGCACGAAGGGCTGTACTCGATGCTTGAGACCGCGGCGACTGATGTATACACGCAGTGCGGTCTCCGGCGTGTGATTTGCATTTCGGATCTTGCTTCCTTCTCCGTTCACCATCTTCCGGACACGTACGTCGGGAAGATGGGCATCGAGCAGAAGTATCAGGACCTGCAGCTGCAGGCGCTCGCCGCCACGATCACTGGCGAGGTACCAACGAGCGAATTCCTGCCGCGTGAGCACGCACGATATCCGTTCTTTGCCGCGAAATGGTACTACGACCAGCCGGGGTCTGCGTTGCTCGACCTCGTTCCTTCGTCGGCGAAGACCGTGCTCTCCGTCGGATGCGGCTGGGGCGATCTCGAAACGAAGCTGCTGCGATCACATCGCCGTGTGCTGGCGGTCCCGCTCGATGGGATCATCGGGGCTGTCGCCAGATCGCGCAGCATCGAGACGTTGTCTCCGGACCTCGACTCGGCCTTGGAGCAGATCGCCGGTCGAACATTCGACTGTCTTCTCCTGGTGGACGTACTGCAAGCTCTGTCCGATCCGGTGAACATCCTATGTCGCGCACGAGATCATCTCTCGCGGGATGGAGTGTTGATCGCTACCGTGCCCAATTCCCGATTCTTTCGACTCAGGTCCGCCCTCACCGGAAGGCCATCGTTCCCCGCCGGTGCGGAGAAGGAGAATCGTTCAGGACGTCGCCAGCTGACGACGTGGCTCGAATCTTCCGGATTGGAGATCAGAGACATTCACTATGATCAGTATCCGCGGTTCCGTCTTCCGGCACGAGCGTCGCTCGGTCTGCTGAACGGGCTGTTGGGGTCGAGCGTGATGGCAGTCGCGGGGCGTTGCAAGCGCGTGGAGAGCAACCAGCAAAGCGAGAGCGCAGGCGCTGCGCAGGCTCAGCCCAGACCGTCTCTCGCGAGGAAGGTCGTTGATAGTCCGGGTTGGGACCGCGGAAGAGCGTTGGAAGTGGTGTGACGGATCGAATCGGTGAAATCCAGAGCGTGGATCGCCGCGCTCGGCGCGTCAGTGTCGGTATGCCGGTCTATAACGGCGAGAAGCATCTTGAGCGGGCAATCGATTCCATTCTTGCTCAGGACTTTGGAGACTTCGAACTGATCATCTCCGACAACGCATCGGAGGATCGGACCGAAGCCATTTGCAGGCAATACTCCGACCGTGACGATCGGATCAGCTATTTTCGAAGCAAGACGAACCAAGGAGCGGCCTGGAACTACAACTTCGTGTTCAGCCGGTCGCGAGGTGAGTTCTTCAAATGGGCGGCCCATGATGATGAATGCGAACCGACGCTCCTCAGTCGATGCGTCGAGATGTTCGATCACGCTCCGCCCTCCGTCGTCCTGGTCTATCCCAGAGGCGTCTTCATCGACGGTGATGGTGCGATCATCGGCGAGGACGAGGAGGTGCTGGAAACCAGGCACCGCATGCCCCATCGACGATTGGCCCGTGTCGTTCGCCACGTCAGCCTCGCGAGCGCTGTCGTCGGCTTGATTCGATCATCCGCGCTGCGGCAGACCCGCATGATCGACTCGTTCGCGGGTTCAGATTACGTGCTGCTCGCAGAGCTGGCCCTGCTCGGCGAGATCTGGGAGATTCCGGAGCCACTCTTCAGGCGGCGGATTCACGATCGGACGCATCGCATGGTGTACCGGACGCGGAGGGAGGCTGCGCTCTGGTTTGATCCGTCGCAGCCGAAGCCCAGTCTGCTCTCTCCAAGAGCATGGCCGTGGATGGAGTATCTTCGGTCGGTCTATCGCGCACGGCTGAATCTCCTCGACAAGTGCCTTTGCTTCGGAACGGTGCCGGTCGTTCACTTCTGGCGACGCTTTCGTGTCATTGGCGGCCGCTGCAAGCGGAACCTGCGAGACCGACTGACTCGAGGCTCGACGACACCGTCGATTACCGGTACTTGAGACCCCGGCATCGCCGCACTCGATAGGGTCTCAATGAGGCCGAGGCAGGTATAATGCACGCCGGTTCGGGAGGAGAGGTCTGTCTCGTTCGTTCGAGCGGTCCCGGGGTCTCGTCTGATTCGAGAGAGAGGTATGAAGGTCAATCCAGGCGATATTCAGCCTCGAGACTCGAGGAGGCCCGCTTCGTCGAACGGGTATGAGGTTCCGATGCCGCCCTCCTCGTCGGTTCAAGTACTGCGGTCTCCCATCGAGGTGATCGACGATCGTCTCGGAGGCCGTTGGCGAATTGCGGTCGGTCTTGGCATCCTGCTGGGGGCAGTTCTTGGAGTGCTGGGCTACCTGGCGGCACCGGTCTGGTATCAGAGTAGCGGGAGCATTCACGTGGCTCCGACCGGCACCGCGATCCTTCGGGAGACGTCGGATACGGAGGCCATGCGCGGTTACTCCGGCATGATTGTCACGCAGGCGATTCTGCTCAACTCACCTAGTGTGATCGACGAAGCGCTCAAGGATCCAGAGGTTCAGTCTCTCGAGATTGCTCAGGGGCCGGGAGCGCGGGAACGAATCATGAGCCGGTTGAGCGCGGAGGCCGTTCGTGGATCGGAGCTGATCAACGTGTCCTTCGAGTCTCAGTCTCCGGAGACGGCCTATCACGTCGTCAACGCGGTCTTGCTGGCGTACAACAGACTCCACGGGAAGGAGGGGAGTGAGTTCCGAGGTCATCGCAGCGAGAAACTGGAGGAGAGTCGCGCGGAGCTGCGTGCGGAGCGGGAGGCGAAGCGCAGGGCCATTCAGGAGTACGTTGCGCAGAGCGAGTACGGTTCGGGAGATCTTCAGCAAGTGCTCGAGCGCAAGCTGCTTCTGATCGAAGATCTCAAGCAGCAGATCCAGCGTTTGGAGCTGCTTGTGGGCGACCGGTCGCCGGGTTCGCAACTGACGGAATCGGAAGCAGATGACACACGCCGAGATCCCACACCTGAGGAGCTAGATGCCTTTGACCCGGACCTGGCAAGGGAGCGTCGCCAGCTGCAGGACATGGAGCTGCAGCTCATTCGAGTTGCAGAGAAGTACAGCCCGACGCATCGCTTCTATCTCGATCTTGAAGACGAGGTTAGCTTTCTGCGTCGTACGCTCGTCGATCATGAGAATGCGACTCGTATGAGGTGGATGGCAACGGGAGGAGTGACGACTGAGAACGATGGGAACAACGCGATTCCTCCGGATCAGATTCCGGTTCGGTTGGGGCGGCTGAGGGCCATGCTGGCGACCAATCAGCAGGAGGTTCGGGCACTTCACGAGGAACAGCAGCAGCTGCAAGATCTGGAGCATGAACTCAGCGACATCGAGGAGCGGTTGGGGGAAGTCGAGGAGGCCATCCGGCTTCTTCGGATCGAGTCGGACGCGCAGTTCGCCGGCCGGATAGCGATCGCGGAAATGGGATCCATTCCCCTCTCGCCGTCGAAGGATCGACGGGTGCCGATGGCCGTCGCGGGCTTCGGACTTGGTATGGGTTTGAGCCTCGCATTGTTCTTTCTCGTCGGGACGCTCGATCAACGGGCGTTCAATGTACGCCAGCTCGATCAACGTTCCGGCCGATACCGATGTCTGGGCGTTCTTCCTGATCTGGGTCACGGCCAGTTCAACGCGGAGCAGTCTGAGACGGCCGCGCATTGCGTCCACAACATTCGCAACCGGATCGAAGCCCTTCGGGACCGCGATGATAGCTTCATGCTGATCGTTACCAGTCCATACCAAGGCGACGGCAAGACCAGCCTCGCCATGGGGTTGGGGTGGTCCTACGCAGCGGCAGGACACCGCACCCTTTTGGTCGATTGCGACTTCATTGGACGGAGCCTGTCTTGGCAATTGGGGGCGCAGGCCCAGGGTTGAAGGAGGTGCTCAGAGACGGGCGATTGGACGATCAGATCATCTCGTTGCCGGTCCCGAATCTGAGCGTGCTCGGTGCGGGACTTGATCCGTCGTTTGGAGCGGAGGCGATTCGGCGGGATGTCTTCGGCAATCTCGCGAGTGAGCTGCGGCAGCAGTATGAGACGATCATCGTGGATACTGGGCCATTCATCGGAAGCGTTGAGGTATTTCCCGTTGCCGCATCATCCGACGGTGTCATCCTGTCGATGCGGCGCGGCAGATCCAGGGCTGGTCTCCAGAAATGTCTTGATGATCTCGAGACGGTGCACCTTCGGCTGTTCGGCGTCGTCCTGAATTGTGCGAACCAGAGTGACTGCGAGCGCTATGTATCGAAGTCCACGGTCTCGGTGCGCCACGATCGCGATGCGAACTCGATGAAGGCAGCATCAGAGAATGCCCTGGTCAGGGCAGTGGGGCGAGCGCGGCAGCTGGAAGGCTGATCCCGAAGACGTTGGCTGTCGTTCCGGTGGAAGGGCGGAGGACGACCCGGATCACTCCGTTACTCGGTCGCACACGCGCCCCACTGCAGCAGGATCTCGAGCAGATCGAGCACGTTCACGACTCCGTTCTGATCCACATCACCAGGGCAGTTCGCAAGCACGTCAGTGCAACCCCAGTCGATGATGACCGCGTTCAAATCGCGGATGTCCACCACCATGTCACCGGTGCGATCCGCGGGGCATGCTGGCGCGACCTGGAACTCATACGCTCCAAGATCCACGACTGGTCGTTCCTGATCGGGTGCACCTGAGTCAACCGTGTTCGGATCATCGACGAAGCGAGGCTGTCCAGCAAGATCGACAGGCAACGGCTCCTCGGTGTTTCCGTCGCCGTTCACGTCCTCCGTGTCCAAAGGGACGGCGTGATTGTCCCCGGCGTCGATGCAGGGAGATCCGGGCGATAGCCGAAGATCAACGCCACCGTTCCCGTTGTCTTTCGATGCACCTGATGAACCGCTCGGAGAGACGAACCGCGGGTCTGCATCCAAATTCCCCGGACCCCAGTTCAGGGCATAGGCCCCGGCGGGCTGCGAGTCAAAGACCATGCTCTCGCCGCCCTCGACGTCAGAGTACGTCACCGTCATGGAGCCGCAGTAGAAGGGATCTCCGAGATTGTCGAGGTAGATGGCGGGACCCTCGCCCTCCGTGGCCGTGTTGTTCCAGAGAATGCAGTTGGCGAGCAGCTGATCGCTTCCAAAGCAGATCAGGAGCGCGGCGGATACGGCTCCGCCTCGCTCGGCCGTGTTGTTCTCAATCGTGCAGTTGATCACCGTGGCTTCACTGTCGCTCATCCGAATTCCGCCGCCGACACCCTGAGCGACGTTGCCACTGATCAGGCAATTCGTCACCCGTGGGAAACCGTATTCATCGTAGATTCCACCACCCGACGATGCCGCGTTGCCGATGATCTTCGTGTTGACTATCTGCGAGGAGTTCTCAGAGGCCAACAAGATCGCGCCGCCCGGGCCGGAGCTCTCGTTGCCTAGGAGAAGGCACTTCACGATCGTTGGATCGACACAGCGCGCGCAGGCGATGCCTGCCCCGCCGCCCGACGACCGGTTCTGAATGAACTGACTGTCGAGGAACATCGGGAAGCCGAAGCTCTTGACGTTGAAGTCACCGATGGCGATGCCTCCCCCGACGTTGGCGGCACTGTTCCCCCTGAACGTGCAGTTCAGAAAGAGCGGCGCGGTAAACGATTCGCATCGCACTCCGCCACCGACGTCATGCGGCGACGGGCCATCCGCGTTGCCGCCGAGAATGGTGACGCCGCTGACGGTCGGCATCGAGATGGGATAGGTCTCGGCGATGGTGACGACGTGGTACGAATTCTCACGGTTACCAGAGAAATCCGCCTCATCATTGTTGAGAAGATCGCCATTCAAGATCGTCTCGTATGCCGAAATGCTTCGCTCGTCAGGGTCTTTCGCGCCGATGCCGGCAAAGCCGCCAAGCATCGTGACGTCATACGGCAGTGCGAAGCTCGCGTCGCGTGCTCCGCTGCCGTCGGGCGTAGCCATCGTGCGGTCAGGCTGATAGGTTCCTTGAGCGACCCGAATCTCGGTGACGTTGTTGCGCGGATCCGAAGCACGAGCAATCGCATCCTGCAGAAAGCGAATTGCCCCCGACCAGGTCGAACCGTCACCTCCGTCCGGAGCGTCGTCGTCCACAAAGATGACATTGGCGCTCGCCACCGACGTCATCAGAAGAGCCACGAGAAGCAGCGAAGCCGACTGTGAACGCATCATGACCGAAGGCCTCCGAAGAAGAGATCGCCGCGATCTTTCTCCAGCGATCCGAAGATCGCACCCGGCGAACATTGATTGTGGTGTCGAAGCAAGCGAAGATATGAGCGGATACTCTACTCAAGTCGGCCCAAGAAAGGGAGACCGTTGTGCCGGGTTCCGTGTCGATGGCTGGTTGGTGCCGGCGACGCGAAAGCGGCTCGCTGCGTGGGCCTCTCGCGGCATGAGCCCCGGACGGCGGCTCGAGTGGATGCCGACCGGTGGCAGATACGGCACATCCATTGGGTAGGGCGGCAGGGAAGATCCCGCCGTCCGTCCTCTCTGCCGAGAGTCCGCTCGCTCCAATGCCAACCTCTCCCGCTCGCACGCCCGCCACGGTCCCCGCCTCCGCCGCCCGAGCTCTGCTGCTCGACGGCCAGCAGCTTCTGCAGAATCCCGCTCGGCGGGCGACCGCCTGCGTCGGTGCACCGGCTCATCGAACGCCTGGGCTTCGTGCAACTCGACACGATCAACGTCGTCGAGCGGGCCCACCAGCACATCCTGTTCACTCGCCTCGACGAGTACCGCCCGGCGCACCTCACCCGGCTCTTGGAGCGCGACCGCAAGCTCTTCGAGCACTGGACGCACGACGCGTCGGTGATTCCGATCGACTGGTTTCGGTACTGGCGGCTCCGCTTCCGGCGCTACCGGGAGCGCGGGCTTGGTGCCAATCCCTGGTGGGCTCGGCGTATGGGCGGCGAGCCCGAGCGGGTGATCGAACATGTCCGTCGCCGGATCGAGCGTGAGGGGGCCCTGATGAGCAAGGACTTCGAACACCGGTGGTCGAAGGAGGCCCCGTCGTCGGCCGACACCGGGAAATCCGTGGCATCCTCTGAGCCAAGTGAGTCCGGAGCGTGGTGGGGGTGGAAGCCGCAGAAGGCGGCGCTCGAGTACCTCTGGCGAGTGGGAGAGCTTTCGGTGGCGGGGCGGATCAACTTCCACAAGGTGTACGACCTCACCGAGCGACCGTCTTCCCGAAGCACCATGACATTCCGGCTCCGGAGGAGGAAGAGCACGTCCAGTGGGCGTGTCGCGAGGCCTTGGATCGTCTCGGCGTCGCCACGCCAGGAGAGCTTGTGAGCTTCCTCAACGCGGTCTCCTCGGCACAGGCCCGCCGGTGGTGTGAGCAAGCGGCGAAAGCCGGCGTCGTGGTTCCCGTGCTGGTCACAACACCGGATGGGAGCGGCCCGTATCCGGCCTTCGCCCGGGCTGACTGGGAGGCCCGAGTCCGTCGCCTCCCTCCACCACCCGAGCGAATACGGCTCCTCAGCCCATTCGATCCGCTCTGTCGAGATCGGCGACGAACAGAGCGTCTGTTCAACTTCGACTATCGCTTCGAGGCATTCGTACCCGCACCGAAACGACGCTTCGGCTACTACGTCCTGCCGATTCTGGAGGGGGATCGATTGATCGGTCGGCTCGACCCGAAGTTTCACCGCGACCGGGGCGAGCTGGTGGTCAACGACGTCTGGTGGGAGCCGAAGATCCGACCGACGCGGGAGCGACGCCGCCGACTCGAGGACGCGATCGATCGACTGGCCGGCTTTGTCGGAGCCGAGCATTGGTCGATTGCCGCTGCGGCTCGAGCTTGATCCGCCTCGAAGCCCGAGCCACGAATTGAGCATCCCGTGGGAAGTCAAGGGCGGGGCCTGTGTCCTAAAATGGTCATAAGGACGCGCGTTTCGGAACAGGGGGAGGACGATGATCGCCATCAAGAATCGAAGTTGCGGCAGCCACCTCTGGAGGTTGGCTGCCGTTGTCGTTTTGGCCCTTGGCCAAGCCCAGTTCGCCGAGGCATCTGCCGAGCCGGCAAAGGGTGCACGCTCATCATCATCCAACGCGCGAAGTGCGCCGGCTGTGCAGCGCTCCGGAGGCTCCAGCCAGGGGCGGCCTTCCGCGGGCCGTCCTGCTGGTCGGTCCGGCGCCGGTGGCCCCTCCGCCGCGCGCCCGTCAGCGGGTCGGCCTGCTGCTGCTCGACCGTCTGGAGGACGTCCGTCGATGGCTCGGCCGCCTTCGGGTCAACCCTCGGCCGGTCGCCCCTCGACGGGCCGCCCTGCAACGGGCAGACCCTCGACTGGGCGTGCGCCGTCCGGTGTTCGCACCGTCCCGTCGGGTCGTCCGACAGGCGCCGCTCGCCCCGCCCGACCTTCTGGCACATCTCCTGGGCGCGCCAGGCCGCGCGACTCCCGGTTCGTTCAGCTCACGGCCTCAGGTCATCCAGCGGTCGGGGGGAACGGGGGCATCCCGTCGCCTAGTCATTCCGCGTCGGTCCGTGCTTGGCCCGTCCCGTGGATTGACTGCTCCGTCCTCCTCGGGTGTAGATCGCTCCGCCCGCGGTGCCGATCTTGGACGGTCTCTCGATCGCGAATCGCGGTCGAAGAC
Organism: uncultured Planctomycetota bacterium; assembly: GCA_963697235.1. GTDB lineage: Bacteria > Planctomycetota > Phycisphaerae > Phycisphaerales > SM1A02 > CAVONJ01. The sequence continues at coordinate 565,967 of CAVONJ010000004.1, read as the reverse complement.
GTTCCGAGGAACGTGGAACGATCACCGGTCCGACCGCGCGTCCGGTCTCCGCGACCCTCGGCTCTCCTCAGTCTGGGAGCGCAACAGTCTGGCCAGAGACGCAGCTGCCGCTCGGGACTCGCTGGGGCGACGTGGGCTCAATCAGGACCTCGGACCGCGCGGCAAGCGCTCCGGAGTGGACCGCGGTTTGGGCGCCAATCGGTTCGGGCCGAAGCTGTCCGTGAACCGCCTCGGTGACGCGGGGCCGCGAGGCTTCCTCGAAGACCCGTACAAGGGTCGTGGCTGGCGGCACGGAGGAGGCTATCACGGGTATGACGACTGGTATGCATCGAGCTACCGCTGCGGTCCCACGGGCTGGTACTTCGGGTCCTATTGGTCCTTCTGGGGCGGGCCCTGGTACTGTCGGCCCTACCGCTGGTGGTATCCGTCGCTGTGCTGGGCTCCCTATCCCGCTGGATTCTGGTCCAGCTGGTATCCGAACTGGTCGTCCAGAATCACCTACACCTACGTGGTGGCCCCGCCTGCCGTCGAAGCGCCCGTGACCATGGACCAGGCATGGACTATGCTCGCCGACGGTTATCTTGACGAAGCGCGGCTGCGCCTTCACCGACCTGTCGAACACCAATCCCGACGACGGCTTGCCGCTGCTCGGCTTGTCGCTGACCACTGGTCTGCTCGGCAACTACGCCTCGGCGGTCTACGAGGCCCGGGCCGCCTGCCGCGTCGACGTTGCCGCCATCGCCCGCGTGCCCCGGGAGGAACGGATCGAAGCAGCAGGTGGTTCCACTGCTCGATCACTATCGCTCCCCGCCGGCCGTCGAGTCCGCGCCGACCGACGCTCGGTTCATGACCTCGGTCCTGAGCTATCTGCTCGGCGATCAAGGCCGTCGCCTACTTTGCCATTGACGCCGCCGTCGAGGCCGGAGATACCGACGATTCCGCGATCAACCTGAAGGCGTTTCTGGAGGCCACGCTGTCAGGGCAGCTCTGGCAAGCACGCGGTCTGCGGTGAGCAGGGCCCTTGCGTTGCGTTCGCGAGATTATCGATCGTTGAGCGCGCCTCGCGACTTCCCGATTCGTCCAGTCGGCAGCGACACGTGACGAACGCCGCTCGTCACCCCCACGATCAGCCGGCGGAAGACCTAGCAAATCGATACTGAACCGATGAGGCAGGTTGTCACCACCGGGGTCGCAGTCGTTCCGGTTGCCGGAGCGGTACCTGGATTGGGTCAGACCGCGGCGACCCTATCACCACCCGCCGCCGGCCAGGGGCTGACGGGCGAGCAGCAGCAGGCCCTGGCCTTCGCGCACCGGCGAGGCAAGAAGGTGAGGCGGGCCGCGGGCGTCGCGGCCTTCAGCGGGTACACGATGGCGGTCTTCGCGGTGCTCACGCTCCTGACCGGTCTCTTCGACGTCACGTCGTTCGTTCTGGGCATCGGCCTGGCGGTCGTCGCTCATCTCGAGCTCCAGGGGGGCCGGAAGATGAAGCGTCTCGATCTCTCGGCGCCGCGGCATCTGGGTCTCAACCAGATCGCTCTCGGCGCCATGCTGGTCTTGTATGGGGCCTGGAGCATCATCCAAACGGTCACCGGTCCCGGGATGTACGATCAGTACCTGACCGCCGGCGGCCCGATGGCCGACATGCTCGAGCCAATCAGCCGCCTGCAGACGATGGTCACCGTGCTCGTCTACGGCACCGTGATCGCCGTCGGAATCTTCGGACAGGGCTCGACCGCTCTCTACTATTTCACGAGGGCCCGACACCTGCGCGCCTATCTCGCCGAGACGCCGGCATGGATCATCCAGATGCAGCGGGTCGTCTGAGACAAGGGCAGCCGTGGCGTTCTGGCGCCACTTGATCGGAATGCCCGAGCAGATACCCTTCGTACAGTGGCCGGTCGTCGCCGGTCGGCGATTCAGACGCGTGCTGGCACGTCCTCACGAAGTCAGAGCAGAGCAATGCCGCAGCGGCCCATTGGAAACCCGTCGAACGTCTTAGCAACGGTCGTGTGTCACTCGTGCTCTGCTGCGCGGCCGTCATGCTGGCCGGATGCAGTCAGAGCGGCGGCGACGAGGTCCGCGAGGCGGCGGCGCCGGTCGCGGCGCCGGTCGAACCAACAGCGCCGTCCGCTGCGAGCCCCGGGCCGCAGACAGTACCTCCCGCGTCGGCGCTGCGAGTGGCGATCGAACCGCCAGAGATCGATTTCGGCGAGGTGGGACCGAACGTGGATCTCCCCGGGAGCTTCAAGATCTACAACCGAGGCACGGCGCCGCTCACGGTGGCCCGCTCTCAGACGAGTTGCAAGTGCACGGCCGCTGACGACCTCACGGGCCAGGTCATTCCGGCGGGGGCATTTACTCCGCTGAACGCGACGCTCACCACCTCCGCGACACCGGGTCCCAAGGACGCCAAGGTCTTTCTCCAGTTCCAGGGCTACGAAGGCATGGTGCAGGCGAAGCTGGCGGCCACGGTGGTTCTGCCCATCGAGAGCGAGCCCCCCTACGTCGATGCGCTGAAGGGCGTGAGCTCCGGTGTGCTGCAGGTCCGAGCTCGGGACGGACAGCCGTTCCGGATCATCTCATCGAACGGAGAGCCGCCGGACTATGTCGACTTCGATCCTGCGGCGGACGCACTTCGAAGCGAGTACCAGGTGCGGTGGTCGGTGGCGGGCATGCCATGCCAGGGCATGCGGTTGTGGTGGATCCTGGAGACCGACCGATCCGACTGTCCGATCCTCCCTGCCCGGATCCGGCACGAGTGCACGGGCTCCCGCGCTGACCCGAACCGATTCCAGCGGCAGTGGACGTTCAAGGAATACCTGGTCAACGCCGGTCGGGTGTCGGCTGGTCAGCCGGTGGAGCTGGAGATCGACATCGACAATCGCGGTGGCGCGCAGATCGAGTCCGTGCAGTCACTCACACCCGGGAGCCGTGCTCGATTGCTGGACGCGAGCGACCTTGGCGACCGGGAAACCCGCTGCCGCGTCGAGTTCACGCCCGACGCGGGAATGCAAGGGCTGCTCTACGCGCGACTCCGCGTCATGTCGACGACCGGTGACGGTGAGATTGCCATCGTGGCCCAGGTTGCTCCGCCCGGTGCTGGTTGATGCTCGGGCAGCGGTCAGCCGTTCGTGAGAACGGCTCGCGAGATGACCTCAGGCGTCAGCGAGTCCATGCCCCGCAACTGAGGTGCTGGAACTTTCCGATCTGATCGTGACGACTGAGGTCGTGAACCGTTCTTGTGGATTGTGAGAGATGAAGACACTGCTGCCCAAGCCACTTCGTACCGCACTGCGAAGCCGGCTGCGATCTTGGGGATATGAGCTTCGGAAGATCCCGGACGAGCAGCCGGGTCTCGTCGCTCCCGGTGAGCTGAAGCGGGTCAGCGATCGCGCGAGGGAGACCGCAGCGGACATTCGAGGCAACACGCATGGCCCGGCCATCATCATCCACGGAGTGCTTCAACGATCGGGAACCAACTACCTGGGCAACCTGCTGGAGATGCATCCGGCGGTGGCGGCCTACCCCAACCACACCGTCGAGTTTCCGTTCTTGAAGTTCATGGCCGGACTCGAGGACATGCAGCGGCAGTATCGTCAGTTTCATCCGGAGCTACTGAAGAGCATGTGCGAAGGAGATTTCCTTCCGCTCCTTGGGTCGGCGACGATTCGGTATCTCCAGTCGTTCATTCCGGAGGGGCAAACACTCCTGCTGAAGATGCCAGAAGTCGTCAACATTGAGCACTTCTTCACAGCCTTTCCGAAAGAGAAGCTCATCTTGCTGATGAGAGACGGCCGCGACGTGGTGAGCTCCACTGTGCGGAGCTGGCCGCATTTCGACTTCGCCGAAGTAGCCCAAAACTGGAACGAAGCCGCGAATCGCCTGCTGGACTTTCGCGAAGAGCTGGAACGCAGCGGCCATCCTTCGTTCCTGTACGTTCGATACGAGCACGTCGTGTCGGATCCCCGCGACTTCGTCGAATCTGCCTGCCGTATTTGCGAATTGCCGATCGCCGACTACCCGCTGGAGCGCGCGGAGCGGGCACCCGTGATCGGATCGTCCTCCATCAAGGAGGGGGGCGATGTCAAGTTCGATCCGGTCGCGAAGCCGGCCGGCTTCAAGTCGACCGGTCGCTGGCAGGAGTGGTCCGATCGCGAGAAGGAGCTCTTCAAGCGGATCGCAGGCGCGAGCCTGGCCCGCGCGGGCTACGCGGTCGATTCGGAGTGGTAGGGTGTATGCAATGCACCGGAATGCACCGTGACGAACACGCCACGCCGGTTGGTGCGCTGCCCGTACTGCACGACCGTCGGTGAGCGTCAGAGCACGCCGTCGAAGGGCGTTGCCTGCTTTCGCTCGGCACCGCAATACAGACAGCGGACGTGACGGATCGCCACCGGGCGTCCGCACTTGACGCAGTCGCTCACCTGTCTGATCTTCGCCTTGCCGTCCGCGTAGCCGTCGGTGAGGTCGAGCTCCTGGACGAGCTTCATCAGGTCCTCATCGCTGGCGTTCGTGTTCGCCTGGAGGATGGTCCACATCGCGCAGCAGATCATCGCAAGTCGGTCGACCCGGTCCTCCAACTCCCGGATCGTTCCCAGCGCCCGGCGATCGCCGGGGTCGGCGTGGGGATTCAGCGCGGAGAGAGTGGGTTGCCGCACGTCCCAGAACAGGTCGTCCATCGTGTGTCCTCCAAGGGAGAGCATCTTGCCTCTCTCTCTTCATCGGTTTGCTGTCGTTCATTCCTGAGCAAGTCGGCGCGACCTTCCTCGTCCTGCACGATGAGACGAATCGGTATCACGGCAACGTGCGAGGCGAGTCAGTCTGCGACGCAGAGCCCTCTGGTGGATCGGTCAGCCATTCCTCCCGGTGCCGCCAGACCTCCTGCCACGTTGCTGCCTGCTTCTTCAGGTCCTCGTTCACAATGCCCAAGAGCCGAGTGGCCAATGCGCGCGTCACCACCCGAAAGCGGATGAGCAAGATGGCGCAAGTGGCAACAAGGGGGCTCCAGTGCTTTCGAACGTACAGACGCTTCGAGCGGAGGTAGCGATTGAGTCTGCCGGCGCGAGTGGGTTCGGAGGCACTGAGATGATGGATGATGACGGCGTCGGGACAGAATAGACAATGCGCGCCCGTTTGTCGTGCCCGAAGACACAGATCAGCTTCCTCAAAGTACATGAAGAATAAGGGGTCGAATCCCTCGAGTCGATCCCAGAGCGATCGCTGGATCAGGAGAAAGCATCCGGTGATGATGTCCACTTCGCGAACGCTGTCATGGTGCCAGTTGCCATACGTCTCGGGGTCAAAGAGGACGGAATGCCGGAAGAGCGCCGAGAGACCAGTCGCGCGGCAGAGCAGGCTCCAGGGCGTGAGCCGCCCCCAGCACGATGAGCGATTCAACGACCCATCCGCGAAGAGGGTCCGGCCTCCGTAGATTCCGGCGTCGGGGTTGGCGCTGGCAAACTCCAGGAGCCGCTCGATCGCGCCGTCCATGACCTCCGTGTCCGAATTCAGAAGCAGTAGGTGCTCCGCGCGAGCGGTCTCTGGAAGCGAGGTTGTTGGCCCTTCCGAAACCGATGTTCTCTTCGAGGCGAATCAGCTCGATGCCCGGGAACTCTGCTGCAATGGCCGCCGCTGAGCCGTCGTGGGAAGCGTTGTCGACGAGGATGATCTCGAACGACACGCTGCGAGTCGAGCGGTAGACGGATCGCAGGCACTCGAGCGTCAGATCCCGCGTGTTGAAGCTGACGATGATGATCGATACGTCGGGTTTGGACATCCGCTCGAGCTCAAGAGATACCGGGGGAAGGAAATGATACGGGGGATCATCGGGCGGACGGTCGCTGATCCGTGCCGTCGGTGATGAATGGCCGCACAGAGACAACGGCCGGGTCGCTCGTGCGGCCCGGCCGTTGTCGTTTTTGGCTACGTCTCGTCCGACCGATTGCTCAGTAGTCGTAGTCGTCCATGCCGCCGCCGGCGCCGGCGGGCCTTGGACTTCTTCTCCTTGATCTCGACGATGGCGGCGTCGGTCGTCAGCAGCAGGCCGGCGATCGATCGCGGCGTTCTGCAGGGCGACGCGCTCGACCTTCGTCGGCACGATCACGCCGGTCTTGACCAGGTCGTCGTACGTCTGCGTCAGGGCGTTGAAGCCGAAGTTGGGTCCTTCGGCTCTCCTCGACCTTCTGCGCGACGATCGAGCCGTCGAGGCCGCGGTTGGCGGCGATCTGCTTGATCGGGGCGGTCAGCGCCCGGTAGACGATGTCGACGCCGAGCTTCTCGTCGCCCTTGACCTTCTTGACGCATCCGATCGAGCGCCCGGCGAGCGCGAAGCACCGCGACGCCGCCGCCGGGCAGGATGCCCTCTTCGACCGCCGCGCGGCAGGCGTGCAGGGCGTCCTCGACGCGGGCCTTCTTCTCCTTCATCTCGACCTCGGTGGCCGCGCCGACGTTGATCTGGGCGACGCCGCCGGCGAGCTTGGCCAGACGCTCCTGCAGCTTCTCGCGGTCGTAGTCGCTGGTCGTCGCCTCGATCTGGCGCCTTGATCTGCTCGATGCGGCCCTTGATGTCGGCGGTCTTGCCGGCGCCTTCGACGATCGTCGTGGTGTCCTTGTCGATCGTGATCTTCTTGGCCCGGCCGAGATCGGTGAGGCTGACGTTCTCGAGGTCGATGCCGAGCTCCTCCATGATCGGCTTGCCGCCGGTGAGGATCGCGATGTCCTGGAGCATCTCCTTGCGGCGATCGCCGAAGCCCGGGGCCTTGACGGCGGCGACCTTGAGCACGCCGCGGAGCTTGTTGACCACCAGCGTGGCCAGGGCCTCGCCCTCGATGTCCTCGGCGATGATCAGCAGGCTCTTGCCGGACTCGGCGACCTTGCCCAGGATCGGGAGCAGATCCTTCGCCGACGAGATCTTCTTCTCGTGGATGAGGACGTAGCAGTCCTCGAGCACGCGCTTCCATCTCCGCGGCGTTGGTGACGAAGTGCGGGCTGAGGTAGCCCTTGTCGAACTGCATGCCCTCGACGAGCTCGACCGTCGTCTCGAGGCTCTTGCCCTCCTCGACCGTGATGACGCCGTCCTTGCCGACCTTGTCCATCGCCTCGGCGATGATCTTGCCGATCTGTCGTGTCCTGGTTGGCGGCGCAGGTGCCGACCTGGGCGATCTCGGTCGAGCTCTTGACGGGCTTGGACATCCTGGCGAGCTCCGCGACGATGGCGTCGACGGCCTGTCGATGCCGCGCTTGATCTGGTTCGCGTTGGCGCCGGCGGTGATGTTCTTCAGGCCCTCGGCGAAGATCGCCTCGGCGTAGATGGTCGCGGTCGTGGTGCCGTCACCGGCGTCCTTGGAGGTCTTCTGGGCGACTTCCTTGACCATCTGGGCGCCCATGTTCTCGTAGGGGTCGTCCAGCTCGATCTCCTTGGCGACGGTCACGCCGTCCTTGGTGACGGTCGGGAGCCCGAAGGACTTCTCGAGGATGACGACGCGGCCGGAGGGGCCGAGGGTGACCTTGACGGCCTTCGAGAGCTTCTGGATCCCGCGGAGCATGCGCTCCCGGGCGTCGATGTCGTAGGCGATCTGTTTGGCAGCCATGGTCGTTCGTTCCTTTGTTGCTATGAATCTGACTCGATGAGTTCCGTGCCCCCGTCGTCCGCGGTCGCCGTCCGGATCATCCGATCTCCACCCAGGCGATGCGATCGGCATCCAGCAGGTATTCGCGAGTGCCGTCCGTGAGCTTGACGATGTTGTCCTCTTCCGCCGGGACGAGCAGCGCCCGGTGAATCACGCAGTGCGTTCCGTGGTCGAACTCGACGCGGACGTCGCGCTGTCCGTTCAGGTCGCCGAGGGCGGAGCGAATTTGTTCTGGGGTGAGGGACATTGAGAAGTTCGCAAGTCGTTCGTCGCTAGAGATCTGCCCGGGCCTGGTACGCAGCGGAAACGTGCGAAGCGTCGATCCAGATGTAGTTCTGCTTCGTCGTGATGCGAATTCCGTGGGAGCTGCGCAGCGGCTCTACGTCCACGACATTGCGTATCTCCACCGGCTCGTCCTCCCCGATCAGGATGAGATTGAGCTCCTTGTCGGTGCCCTTCATCGCCTGCAGGATGTCGAAGAGTGGGGTGCGTTCCATTGGAGCCCTTCGGGTAGCGCGAGCCGGGGTTCGGTGATCAGTCGATGACGCCGAGCACATCGTCCTCGGTCAGGATCAGATACTCCTCGTCATCGATCTTCACTTCGGTGCCTGCGTAGGAGCTGAAGATCACCTGGTCGCCCTTCTTGACGGAGAAGGGCATGTACTGGCCGGTTTCCTTGTTGAGGTTGCCGTTGCCGAGGGCAATGACCTTCCCCTCCTTGGGCTTGTCCTTGGCTGATTCCGGAATGTAGATGCCTGCATCCGTCTTCTTCTGAGCTTCCGATCGCTTGACCAGAATCTTGTCGCCGAGGGGTCGAACCTTCATGTGTTGATCTCCTGAGTATCAGAGTGGTGCGAGGTTCCGCCTTCATGACGGTCAACGTGGCTGGTCGCGCCTCGAAGGCGGCCAGAGGTCTTCGTAGTACCTCGAGAGGATGCGGCGCATCACCTCGAGCATCGTCTCCATCTCCAGGGGCCGATCGAGCACTGCGAAGGCTCCTTCGCGAAGGGCCTCCACCAGGCTGCGGACGTTCTCGCGCGTCTTCGGTTGGGGCGGTCGCACCAGGACGGTCGGAGGTGGCTGGTTCAGCCGTCGCAGCAGCTGCAACGTGCGCGTTCCCCCTTCGCGGCCGGAGCTCGAATCACCCTGTTGCAGCGGGATCTCCAGGTCCACGACTGCAATGTGGACCTCGAATCTCTGGATCACCTGCGCCGCCTCCTGCCCCGAAGTGACCTGGATGCTGTGGATGCCCAGCGGGGCGAGCAGGCGCGGGAGCTGCTCGACAACCGTGTCCTCCCGCCATCCGGCGTGAGAGAGCAGCAGGTTCAGGCGGGGCGTCACGGCGCCAGAAGATTGGGGCGAGGAGACCATCATCGTTGTTGAGCCAGCCCAGAACAACAAGAGTCGTGCCGAGCATGGTGCGGAGACGGCCGGGCCGAAGCGCGTTCGATCCCTGCTCTCGCCGTGTTTTGCGCCGTTCTCGCAGCAGTCCCGGGACGGTGGTGCTGTCAGCGGCGGGGGAGGATCCTGACGAGCCTGCCAATTTGGCGGGAAGCGGTCGCTTGCTCAATCAAGTGGAGGCCTCGATACTCACCCTCCTGCCGCGCCGCTCGGGCCTCTCCGTGGCGAGGCCTCGACTCGATGAAGAAGGAACATGAGGTATGGGTCACGTCAGGATCGTCGAAGCGCTCTGCGGACGGGTGCCCCAGAATTCCGAGGTCACGATCAAGGGATGGATCCGGACCCGGCGGGACTCCAAGGCGGGGCTGTCCTTCCTGGCCGTCGGAGACGGAAGCTGCTTCGACCCGATTCAGGTCGTCGCGCCGGTGGCGCTCGAGAATTACCAGTCGCAGATCCTCTCCCTGACCACCGGGTGCGCCGTGGTCGTCACGGGTCGGCTGGTCGAGAGCCAGGGCAAGGGGCAATCGGTCGAGATCCAGGCCGCATCGGTCGAGCTGGTCGGCGGCGTGGAGGATCCTGAGACCTATCCGATCGCCGCGAAGCGACACACGTTCGAGTACCTGCGGGAGGTGGCTCATCTGCGACCCCGGACCAACACCTTCGGCGCCGTTGCCCGGGTGCGCCACACGCTCGCGATGGCGGTTCACCGGTTCTTCGACGAACTCGGCTTCATGTGGATTCACACGCCGATCATCACCGCGTCCGATTGCGAGGGTGCGGGAGAGATGTTCCGGGTGAGCACGCTCGACCTCATGAATCTTCCCCGGCGGGAGGACAACCGGCTGGACTTCACCGAGGATTTCTTCGGCCGCGAGACCTTCCTGACCGTCTCCGGCCAGCTCGACGTCGAGGCGTACTGTCTGGCGCTGAGCCGCGTGTACACCTTCGGGCCGACCTTTCGCGCAGAGAACTCCAACACGAGTCGGCACCTCTCGGAGTTCTGGATGATCGAGCCGGAGATCGCGTTCGCCGATCTGAACGACGACGCGGATCTGGCCGAGCAGTTCCTGAAGTCGATCTTCCGCACGCTTCTCGAAGAACGCCAGGACGACATGGCCTTCTTCGAGCAGCGCATCGACAAGGAGTGCGTCAAGCGGCTGGAACAGTTCGTTGGCGCGAGCTTCGAACGCATGGAGTACTCGGAGGCGATGACGGTCCTCGAGCGGGCCGTCGCGAAAGGCCGATCGTTCGAGTTCCCGGTGGGGTGGGGCGTCGACCTGCAATCCGAGCACGAGCGGTATCTGACCGAGGAGCATGTCGGCCGGCCCGTCGTGATCGTCAACTATCCCAAGGAGATCAAGGCGTTCTACATGCGCCTCAACGATGACGAAAAGACCGTGGCGGCCATGGACGTGCTGGCTCCGGGGATCGGCGAGATCATCGGCGGCGCTCGAGCGCGAAGAACGACTCGATGTGCTCGACCGGCGGATCGACGAGATGAAGCTCGATCCGAAGCCGTACTGGTGGTATCGCGATCTCCGCCGCTACGGCACCGTTCCGCACGCGGGCTTCGGCTTGGGATTCGAGCGAACGATCCAGTACGCCACGGGAATGGCGAACATCCGCGACGTGATTCCGTTCCCGCGGACGCCGAAGCACGCGGACTTCTGAGAATGCGGCGCGGCCATCCCGAATGGACGCACGGGCTCCAAACATCTCCCGAACACCAGTTTTGCTTTGGTCGATCGAAGCCGGACTCAGTACCATGGCCCCGAATCAACCCGACTCCTTCATTTGGGTCGGAACGGAGGAGAGTCAACGATGCGACAGATTCCCGAGTGCTGCCACCCTTGTTGGTGGCGTTGGGATGGCCGGCCTGGACGAACGCGCAAGCGCAGTACCTGCTGGTTCCCGAATCGACCAACGATCAGGTGCTCCTGCTGAACGCGTTCGACGGCTCCGTCGTCAACAGCAGTTTCCTCGACATCGCCACGCCGGCCGCGGCGGCCGGCGTGTGCTCGACGCCGATCGAAGCACTTCAGGTCGGGAACGAGATCTGGGTCAGCGATCAGGTGGCTGATCGGATCTGGCGATTTCGATCAGAACGGGGGATTCATCGGTGACCTCGGCGTCGGAGCGCTGGACAACATTCGAGGCATGGAGATCGTCGGCGACACGGTCTATGTGGCGAACGCCGGCACCGGCGGAACGTCCGCCCCGGGCATCGTGACGATCGATGTGCCGACGCTGACCATCACCGGCTCGTTCGCGGGTCTCCCGGCGGATGACATCAGCTACTGGGATGTTCAGCTCTACAACGGCGAGCTGCTGGTCTCGAACAGCGACACCGGAAACGACGGCATCGAGCGATATGCGTTCGATGGCACCTTCCTCGGCTTCTTCGCCCAGTCAGATGGCGTCGCCAGCTTCGACATGATCGAACAGCTCGCGGTGCGGTCGAACAACAACGTGCTGGGCGCTGGATTCACGCCCCCGTCCGGGGTCTACGAGTTCACGCCGGATGGAACGTCCCTGGGCATCGTGGCGGGGCTGGACTTTGGTCCTCGCGGTGTGGCCGAGCTCGGCAACGGGTCGATCCTCTGGACGAACGGGTCGTTCCTGCAGACGGATTCCGACCTCATCCTCGATGGACTGTCGTTCCGGTACATTTCACAGACGACGATTCCCGCGCCGGCGTCGATCCTCGTGCTTGGCGGCTTGCTGGTCCGGCGCCGTCGGCGGTAGGGCGGAACTGACGGAAGCAACTCCTCTCCCTGGGAGAGGACGGCTCGTCCCCGCGCCTGCTCGCGGGGACGAGCCAGGTGAGGGGGGACTGCGTCGCGTCACGGCAACGGGCAGAACCTGCTTGCTCTTGAAACAAGAGAGGCCCAAGAGAGGCCGACGACGCGCAACGCGTGGCTGCGACGACTGCGCGGCCGACGGTTGACTCAGTTCGCCCTCACCCGGCTCGCTTTGCGAGCCGACCTCTCCCGGAGGGAGAGGTGGCGCAGGCGCCGCCTATTCCTCCACTGCGCCGGCCAGGAAGCTCGACAGCCTTCGCTTCCGCACCGGATGCTGCAGCTTGCGGATCGCCTTGGCCTCGACCTGGCGGACGCGCTCGCGCGTGACCTTGAAGATCCGGCCGACCTCTTCGAGCGTGTAGGTGTAGCCGTCGCCGATGCCGTAGCGCAGCTTGAGGATCTCGCGCTCGCGGTAGGTCAGCGTCTTGAGCACGTCGTCGATGCGCTGCCGAGCATCTCGCTCGTCGCGCGTCTCCGACGGGCACTCCTGGCGCTCGTCCTCGATGAAGTCGCCGAAGTGCGAGTCCTCGCTCTCGCCGACCGGGCGGTCGAGGCTGATCGGATGGCGCGAGATCTTCATCACGCGGCGCGTCTCGTCGACGGACATCTTGGCCCGCTCGGCGATCTCCTCGATCGTCGGCTCGCGGCCGAGCTCCTGCAGCAGATGCTTCTGGATGTTGCGCAGCTTGCTCATCGTCTCGATCATGTGCACCGGGACGCGGATCGTGCGGGCGTGGTCGGCGATGGCGCGGGTGATCGCCTGGCGGATCCACCAGGTGGCGTACGTCGAGAACTTGTAGCCGCGCTTGTACTCGTACTTGTCGACCGCCCGCATGAGGCCGGTGTTGCCCTCCTGGATGATGTCCAGGAAGGGCAGGCCGCGGTTGCGGTACTTCTTGGCGATGGAGACGACCAGGCGCAGGTTGCCGCCGGAGAGCTCGCGCTTGGCCTGCTCGTACTCGCCGAAGACCGTTCTCGATCTCGCGGAGCCGCTGGGCGAGGCCGTCGGGCTCCTCGAGCACGAGCGCAGCGGAGGCCGTCGAGCTCCTCCTGCATCACGTACGACGTCCTCGGGGTCGTAGCGGTTGGGGTGCTTCTCCGCCTGCTGGAGATCGTCGCTGGAGCTCCTGGATCTTCTTGTTGATCGACTGGAGCTTCCGCATGCAGCGGCTGGATGCGGCCGTTCGCAGGCAGCACTCCTCGAGGAGCGTGGCGATCTTGCGGCGCCGCTGGTTCATCTGCTCGAGGATCCGTTGCTGCTGCGCGTCGCCGAGCTTGGCCTCGCTGCGAGCTGCTCCCAGCGCCTCGCGATTCAGCTCGAGCAGCCGCGCGCACCGTCGCGAGGTTGACCGGGATGCGGAAGGCGACCTTGTCCTTGGCGTTCTCCTCGGCGGTGCGAGATCCGCATCGTGCGGTCGAACGGCAGGTTGCCGTCGTGCACCTGCTGGAGGATCTCGACGGCCTGCGCCGCGGCGTAGTCGGACTCGAGCACGCGCCGGCGGAAGATCATGCGCGTCGTCTCGATCTTCTTGGCCAGCCGGATCTCCTCCTCGCGGGTGAGCAGCGGGATCGTGCCCATCTGCGTCAGGTACATGCGGATCGGGATCGTCGATGCGCTTCGAGCCCTGCTCGGCGATCGCTTCCTCGATGACCGCCTGGGTCTCGGCCTCGTCGAGCAGCTCTTCCTCGGCGGCAGCGGCGGCCTGCTGCTCCCCGTCCAGTTCTTCGCCGCTCTCGGATTCCGCGCTCGTCCTCCTCGGGAATGTCGATCGACATCGGCTTGTCGGTCTTCCGAGGATCGTCCCGCTTGAACTTCAGATTGGTCTGCAAGGGCGCCTGGAATGTCGAGTGATTGCACCGGCGGACCGTGGCCTCGTCGATGAACTCGATCCCCAGGTTCTCCAAAAGCACGAGGAGCTCGTCCAGCCGCTCTGGATTGACGAGCTCATCCGGAATGTTCGTGTTCAGTTCCTCGTAGCTGACCCAACCGCGCTTCGCGCTCACCTGGATGAGATCTCGAAGGGTCGGGTGCATTTCTGGTATCTCGACATTCACGGCAGTGTGCTCCACTTCTGGTCTCGCAGGAGTCTATTCCTCGCCCGCACAGCGGACTACGGCAATCGACGGCGTCAGGACCGCACATCCATCGAGATGGCGGTCGTGACATCGCCATGGAGGCGACGCTTTTCCAACAGACTTTGCAGCGCTTCGATCCGCTGCTCAGGATCCATCTGGTTCATCCGGTCACGGCGGGCCACGTGCTGGTGGTATGCATCGCTGGCCATGCGTTGGGCGAGGGACAGTGCAGTCTCGGCCAGTGCTTCCTCTGACCGTTCGCCATCGGCGCCGCACCGCCGCTGTCCCTCGAAGTAAAGGCTCGAGGCGACGTGTCGGTGCGGCTCATGCTCGAGCGCGCTCAGCAGCTGAGGCACGCTGAAGAGATCTCCTTCGGCAAGATGGGCAAACACGAATCGCCCGATGGCCCGGCAGGCGGAGTCGACGAGGTCCTCCGCGCTGACAAGCTCGAGCAGGGCGACCTCCGAGCCGTCCTCCCGCCGGATGGGGCGGAGGGCCACTTGCGGATCGAAGATGACCACCGAGAGGAGCTCCTGTTCGGCGAGGCGCCTGGCTCTTGACACGATGACGGTTTGCTCGAGCAGCTGGCCGTCGGACGCCGGAATCTCCGCCGTTCCCGGAGGCGGTGGCGAAGACCTCGCGACAGCCCCTCGTCGCGCTCGAGGAAGCATACGCTCGATGTCTCCGATCGGAACGCTCAGCAGTTCGGAGAGGCGGCCCAGCACCCAACGCTTTCGCACCCCCTGCATCGCGCTGAATCCCAAGGACGACAGGTGGCCGAGGAACTCCCGCAGCAGTTTCTCCCGTCCGGCCATCGTGCTTTCGCGAGCGAGGTGCTCGGAGAAACGCTCGACGACGTAGGTCAGCGCGTCCTGCGAGTGGTCGATGGCGTGTCGGAACTGCGCTTCGCCTCCCGGTCGCCCGAGCAGTTCGGCCGGATCCGACCCCTCGGGCAGCACGCAGATCCGAATGTCGACCGGCTCCTTGAAGAAGACCTCGATGCCGCGATCGGCCGCGCGTCGACCGGCCTCGTCGCCGTCGAAGACCAGCACGACGGTGTGGCAGAGACGGCTGAGCACGTGCGCGTGCTCGGTCGTGAGGGCGGTGCCCAGCGTGCCCACGCAGTTCTCGATGCCCGCCTGATGACTGGCGATGACGTCGGTGTAGCCCTCCACCACGATCGCCACGCTGGAATCGATGATCGATCGCTTGGCCAGATGGAGACCGTAGAGGGTACGCGACTTCTGGAACACCGGGCTCTCACTGCTGTTGAGGTACTTTGGCTGGTCCTCGGGGTCGAGCCGCCGCCCGCCGAAAGCGACCGGTTGTCCCATTTCATCGCAGATCGGGAAGATGAGCCGATTGCGGAACGAGTCGTACGAGCCGTCGTCGCGACCGCTCTTGAGCAGCCCGGCGGCGACGGCCGCGCGCTCGGAAACGGCGCTGCCTCGCAAGCTTCCCCGGAAGGCGGTGAATCCGGGCGGAGCCGCGCCGAGCAGGAAACGCTCGATCATTGCCTCGCTGATCTCGCGCTGCTCCAGCACCGCACGCGCCGCGGCGCCCAGCGATGAATCGCGGAGGGTGCGCTGGAAGAAGGCGGCCGCGAGCGCATTGGCCTCTCGAACCTCCGCGCGACTCGGGTCGCCCGATCGCGTCTGCGACCGCTGGCGGCGCTCGAGTGTGATCCCCGCGCGTTCCGCAAGCATGGTGAGCGCTTCCGCGAAGTCCTTCTTGTGGTAGTTGATCACGAAGGTGAATGCATCACCGGATGCCCCGCACGCATGACACTTGTAGAACGCGTTGCCCTTGTGCGTCACCACAGCAAGAGAGGGCGAGTGATCGTCGTGGAACGGGCAAAGACCGACGTGCTCCCGTCCCCGCGGCTTGAGCGCAACAGTCTCGCCGATCAGCGCGACGAGGTCGATCGACTCGCGCACTCGATCGATATCGGATTGCCCTGACCGTTGATTCACGCAGTGATCAATCCTGTGCTGTTGAGATGCGACACGCCACGCCGACATCCGGCTCGACACGCAATCGTCACCTGCCCGCGTGTGGACCGGTCCTCCGGACCCATGGCTCTCCCCCGTAACGGGCGACATGACGCTGCCGGGCGCACCGACAGCAGGGCTCCTGAAGTTATTCGTGGCTCGCCTCGACGTATCGCTGTGGGCGCATACGGAATCGCGTCGCGGATGCTGTTTTCTGGGAGTTTCGCTTGGGCCCTCGGAAGGTCCGATGCGGGCATTGGGTGCGAAGAACGTCCCCTGATGTCTCGTGACCGCGATCCAGTGGAAACGGTACGCTCTCCCTGGCCCGGGTCAAACGAACTACCGTTTTTTCCGCCAAATCCTGCCAGATTCCCGGCACCGCGATTGCCTGCAGAAAGCGCCCGGAAGCTCTGCGCGGGACGAGCGGCAAATCTTGCCTGTCTTCCGCCGCCGACCTCACCGCACCCACGCCCGCCACGTCACGCGTGCGTTTGCTTCTGCTGCCGCGTGTAGCCGTATTTCCGCTTGAGCGGCTTGACGACCAGGCCTTGCTTGATGGCGCGCGTCGACGCCTTGATGCGCTGCGGATGGCCGTCGACGATGGCGGTCACGTCCTGGAGGTTGGGCTTGAACTTCCGCTTCGTGATCGACGTGACCTTGAGGCCGATTCCGCCCAGGTACTTCGCCTTTCCGCGGTAGCGGATCCGTCGGCCCACGGTCGTCCGTCGGCCGGTGAAATAGCAAACACGAGGCATCGGGAGCACCTTTCCAGATCGGTGAAGGAGGGCAGAGTATAGAGAGCTGGCGTGACGGGGCAAGGTGTGCCCCTGAGGGGAGCCGTAGGCATCAGGGTGAGGCCAACGCCCGGACCTGTCAAGTTGGGTGGAATCCTGTTCGTCGGTCGTGCCGGCGGGAACGACTCGGGAGGGGCAGCCGGGTCGTTCTGTGTTGCCGCCGCCCAGGAGGCGAGCGGTACCATGCCTGCATGAGCTCGGTGGGGGGTCGGGGGCCGCTCGAGGAAGCGGCACCACGCCCTCGGCGGCCGGCGAGGGAAGAAGAAAGGTGGAGCAGCGGCAGCGACAACCGCGCGAGCGGCAGCCTGCTGATCAGCGCGCAGGCCTGGAAGCGAGGATGGTCTTCTCGCGAGCGGACGTGACGGATCCCGGCGACCTTCTGGAGATCGTTCGGACCCGCTGGCCGCGAGAGTGGCGCGATGCCTTCGCGGAGCGGGAGGCGATCATGGCCATCGACGCCCGCTTCCCGTGGGCGGTCGCGATTCGGGAGGCGTTCAAGGACTGCGAGCGTGCTCGTCGCCTCCTCGGACCCAGTGGAGACAGTCCGCCCCCGCCGATCCACGGGGATGAAGGCGGACCAAGGTGAGAATGCGGAACGCTCCACCCTACGCCAGGCGCTTCTATCACTGGGCGATGGGCGTCATAGGTCTGGTGCTCGTGAGCAGCCTCCTCCTGCTGGCAGTCAATCACCGGCTCGGATTGATCGTCGTCCTAGTTGAGTTCACGGCGCTCATCGCCTGGTGGATCACGATCGGACTATGGGAATCGTCCCTGCTGCGGCGCCTCGAAGAGGCGCACGGCACGCTCTGCACGTCGTGCGGCTACCGCCTGGAGAATCTCGGCGAGCAAGGGAAGTGCCCAGAATGCGGCGCTGCTTTCGAGCGAGCGGCTGTCGTGTCGGTATGGGAGCGCTACCGGCCGGCGATCATCACGTCATGGTGGGAGCACGATGAGCCAAAGCAGTGAACGCGAAGGTGTATCTGGTCGAGCGGAAACGCCAGCTCTCCGGCAAGGATCTCGTCTACTACGTTCTCTGCTGGTGCGACAGCCGCGGGCGAGGAGCGCACCCTCGACTCGATCCGGCTCGTGGATGCTGAGAAGTTCATCGCGGCGCTTGCCGCCAGCGACCCTGGCGAGGCCAAGCGGGTGAAGGAGGATCACGGTAATCTGCGAGCAGGCGATGCGCGGGCACGGAGTTCGGGGCGGTCTCCGGTTCTCTGTGACCACTTTGCGACCATGCACCCACAATGGCCGCTCTCTTGCATACGCGCGGAGGGACTCGAACCCCCCGAGCCACCCTCGCAGTCCTCGATGTCACCACTGGTTTGCAGTGCATGGGGGCTTCGCCCCCCTGCAACCCCCCGGTGCGCGCCGGCGAGTCTTGAGCAAACACGCGCGGAGGGACTCGAACCCCCCGAGCCACCCTCGAGTTCTCGATGTCACCACTGGTTTGCAGTGCCTGGGGGCTTCGCCCCCCTGCAACCCCCCGGTGGCGCCGGCGAGTCCTGAGCAAACACGCGCGGAGGGACTCGAACCCCCCGAGCCACCCTCGAGTTCTCGATGTCACCACTGGTTTGCAGTGCATGGGGGCTTCGCCCCCCTGCAACCCCCCGGTGGCGCGGCGAGTCTTGAGCAAACACGCGCGGAGGGACTCGAACCCCCCGAGCCACCCTCGAGTTCTCGATGTCACCACTGGTTTGCAGTGCATGGGGGCTTCGCCCCCCTGCAACCCCCCGGTGGTCCGGCGAGTCTTGAGCAAACACGCGGAGGGACTCGAACCCCCAACCCTCGGTTCCGAAGACCGATGCTCTATCCAATTGAGCTACGCGCGCTCTGGGAAACCTACGTAACAGTATCAGGCGGGTCGGCTTTGGCCAACTGGCGAGTTGGCGGGCGCAGGCTCATTGCTCCTCGCGGCCTCCACCCCCGGGCCGGGTGTGAACACCAGGTCACTCGAGTGTGAGAGCTTGGATGTGAGAGCTTGTGTGAGAGCTTGGACATCCACTTCCGTTGGGCAGGGCTGCGATGGCTTTGGAAAGGCGACTCAACCACCATGAGGTGAGCGCGCGCCAACAGCATGGGAGACTTCCCAACTGAAGAAACGGCAGAGGCATAGCAGGGAGGCAAAAGTGGATGTCCCTTCTCCATCCCTTCTCCACTGCTGATGACACCGTCTGCTGCAAAGCCGTGTGCGCCATCGACCCATTCTGCTGTGACGTGATGTGGGACACCCTCTGCGTTGACGAGGCGCTCGCCAATTGCAGCGTCGAAGCAGCGGCGTGCTGCTTCGGTGACGGCAGCTGCATGATGCTGAACCCGCCCGATTGCGGCGCGGCCGGCGGCGCCTCTCAGGGCTTGGGGACTCTGTGCTCTCCCAATCCCTGCCCGCAGCCGCCGGCCAATGACCTCTGTTCGGACTGGATCGCGGTTGGGAACGGCAGCTTCCCGTTCTCGACGATTGGGACGAGCACGGACGGTCCGGCCCATGCCGACTGCCTCTTCTTCGGTGACGACCAGGTCCAGTCGGACATCTGGTTCAACTACACCGCGACCGGCAGCGGCCCCGTGACCTTCTCCCTCTGCGGCAGCGCGTACGACACCAAGATCGCCGTCTACGGCACTTGCGAGTGCGCAGAAGTCGGCGATGCGACCCTCCTGGCCTGCAATGACGACGCCTGCGGTCTGCAGTCCGAGGTCGTGGTCGAGGTCACTGGCGGCAACTGCTACAAGATCCGTGTCGGCGGATTCGGTGGCATCCAGGGCACCGGCATTCTGACCATCGAAGGCCCCGGGCCCGTCAGCCCGTAACCCGGTCCGCAGGCGATCGGAATCTGTCACCTCAGGGACGACTCAAACCAAGACTGGATGGCGGATTGTCATGAGCAGATCGGTGAGCCGATCTACGCCGCTGCCAGGACGTTGAAGAAAGCAACGCGGTGAGAAGTGACAATATCAGGCGGGTTTGGCAACTGGCGAACTGGCGGGCGCAGGCTCATTGCTCCTTGCGGCCTCCACCACCCGGGCCGAGTGTGAACACCAGGTCACTCGAGCGCACTCCAAGGGAGTCATCGCGTTCGGATGGTGGGGGACGATGCGGGGGGTGAAGTGGTCGGGGGGACGGGATGTCTCGATCGTCGCGCTGTACACGTAGCCGTTGATGGCGCCGTGGACCGGGCGTTCGAGGGTCATCGTGGTCACCATCGGCTCTTCGCGGTCGCGCTCCGGCTCCGCGAAGAGCTGGACGGCCACGTCCTTCGGTTGCACGGCCCCGAGAATCACCTGCGCTTCGTAGCGCCATCCGCCGGGCGCGGGTGTGGCCACGAGCTCGCCCGTTTCAATGCCCCACCAGTGGGACTCGATTCGCTCGTGCCACGCCTCGAGATCGCGGGCGAGCTCGGCGCCGTCGCCGCTCCGGTCGGCAAAGGCGCGGGCGGCGGGCACGTAGAATCGCTCGGCGTACTCGCGAACCATCCGATCGCTGGAGAATGGCTCGGTCAAGCGTGTCATGCTCGCTCGAACCCGGCGCAGCCACGCGCGAGGAATGTTCTCCAGGTCCCGATCGTAGAACTCGGGCACGATCTGCGACTCGAGGAGCGCGTACAACTCGCGCGCGTCCTCGGCGTCGCCGCTTCCATCGTGCTCCCGGCCGCCGCCAATCGCCCAGCCGGCGTCCGGGCTGTACGCCTCGTCCCACCAGCCGTCGAGGACCGAGAGATTCACGCCGCCGTTCACGAGCATCTTCATCCCGCTCGTACCGCACGCTTCGGCTGGTCGGCGCGGCGTATTCACCCACACGTCGACGCCGGCGGCGAGATGCTCCGCCACGACCATGTCGTAATCCTGCAGAAAGACGACCCGGTCCCACACGTCGTGCTGCCTGGCGAAGCGGGCCATCTCGAGGACCATCGACTTGCCGTGGCTGTCGTTCGGATGGGCCTTGCCCGCCACGATGAGCTGAACGGGGCGAGCCGGATGGCAGAGAATCGACCGAAGGCGCTGCGGATCGGCGAGGAGCAGCGTCGGGCGCTTGTACTCGGTGAAACGGCGGGCGAAGCCGAGCGTCAACGCGTTCGGATCAAGGATCCGATCGGCCCGGTCGGCGATTTCGGACGGTCCGCCTCGTTCCTGCACCTGTCGCTTCGATCGAGCCCGGACGTACTCGATGAGTCGTTTGCGGCTACTGGCTCGAAAATCCCACAGCGCTTCGTCGCTGACCTTCTGCTCGACCGCCCGCGCCGCTTCGGGAAGGTCGTCCATCCAGCGACCCTTCTCGTACGCCGATGCCCAGAGCACATTGGCTTCGGCCGAGTCCCAGGTCGGAATGTGCACGCCGTTGGTGATCGAGGCGACCGGCACTTCCCAGGGCGGCCAGCTGGGAAACAAGCCGGCGAAGAGACGGCGGCTGACGCGACCGTGCAGCGCGCTGACGCCGTTGACGAAGCCGGAGCCCCGCATCGCCAGGTACGCCATGTTGAAGGGCTCGTCCTGATCGGCCGGATTGCGCCGGCCCAGCGCGAGCAGCGCGTCGACGCTGATGCCGACTTCTTCAGCAAATGGCGGCGCGAAACGGGTGAGCAGATCCGGCGGAAAGCAGTCGAAGGCCGCGGCCACCGGCGTGTGCGTCGTAAAGACGTTGCCCACCCGCGTCGCGCAAAGCGCGATGGGAAACGAGACACCGTGCCGCCGCGCAAAGCTGCGGCGCGGGCGAGCACGGCAAATGCCGCGTGTCCTTCGTTGAGATGACAGACCTCGACCTCGATGCCAAGCCGCTCCAGCAGCAGCCAGCCACCGCCGCCGAGGATGATCTCCTGCAGCAGTCGGCGCTCTGCTCCCGCCGCGTACAACGTGGAGGTGATCGCACGATCCCAGGGCGAATTCATCGGATCGTTCGTGTCGAGGAGGTACAGCACGAGCCGACCGACCCGAACCTGCCAGATTCGGACGAAGAGCGCACGTCCGGGCAGGTGCATCGTGAGCCTGATGCGTCGGCCGTCCTGATCGGTGACGGGCGTGATGGGCAGGCTGGTGGGATCGTTGTGGGGAAAGGCCTCGAGCTGCGATCCGTCCGGTCCGAGCACCTGGCGGAAGTACCCCTGCTGGTAGAGCAGCCCGATGCCGACGAGCGGTACGCCGAGATCGCTGGCGCTCTTGAGATGATCGCCGGCGAGAATGCCCAGGCCCCCGGAGTAGATCGGCAGCCCTTCGCTCAAGCCGAACTCCATCGAGAAGTAGGCAATGCGGCGCGGTCCGGCAGTCCCGAAGGTCGTGGTGAACCAGCCCGTCCCTTCCAGGTATCGCTGCCGGTAGTCGAGCCACGTCTGCAATTCACGGCGAAATGCTTTGTCGGAGGCAGTCGCCTCCAGCCGCTCCTTCGACGCGTTCAGCAGCACCAGAAAGGGATTGCGCGTGCGCTCCCACGTGTCGGCGTCGATTCGCGACCAGAGACGCCCCGCGAGCCGGCTGCCGATCCACCGAAGATCGAGCGCCAGCTCCTCAAGCTCCGCGGTCAGCTTGCCGCTGATCCCCTCGTTCACCGCTTCGCTCCTGTTGACCTCACCGCGTCGCACACGGGCAGCGCGGCGCGGCCGAGCATGGTCCAGATCGCATCATACTACCGGCAGATCGCCTGGCCTCGCCGCCGTTCGCTGCCGTGACGTCGACGATCCCGGCGTTCACCGGTATAGTGGCGGCCCGACGTGGGCCCGCTGCTTCCGGTCAGGCCGAAGTGTGCGTCGCTCAATGGGTGCCGCTCGTGGTTCCGTTCCTCGAATCCAGTTTCCTTCGGAAGTCAACGCCATCCGCCTGCTATGGACGACGCGAACGATTCCATCGCATTCTGGGCAAGCGAAGCGTTCAATCCCAGCCGCATCCACGCCGCCGCGGTGTACTGCAGCGACGGTCGAATGGGCGAGCACTTCGATGAGTTCCTCCAGCGTGGATTGGCACTGCCCCGGTACGATCGGCTTGCTCTCCCCGGTGGCGCAGGCCTGCCTCGCAGAATACTTCGAAGCTTGGCGCGAGCGGGACGCGGCGCTCGACCAGCTGAAGTTCCTCGTAGAAGTTCACGGTCTGGCCCGTGTCGTGCTTGTGGCCCATGAGGGCTGCGCTTTTATACGCAGCGCCTTCGCGTCTCGGCGCTGGGTTTGAAGGAGCGCCAGCGGGAGGATCTGCTCAAGGCCGCGGCGCGAGTCCAAGGATTTCGGCGCGATCTGATCGTCGAGGCGTATTACGCGCACGTGCAGGACGGTCTCGTGGGCTTCGAGCTGGTCAAGTGATGGGAGACCTAGTGGTCTGAATCAGAAGTTCATTACCATCTCGCCGGCCCTCGACGCCGCTGGCTGTGTTGCCGCTCCTCGGAATACCAGAAGTATGCCGTCGTCACGGCGCCTTGCCAGCAACGACGATGTCGCGCCGATATGTCAACGAACTTCTGAGTCACACCACTAGCAACGGACGCTACGTTTGGACCCAGACTGCTCTAGTTTCTAGAGCAGCCTCGGCCGCAGCAGATGGTGGTGAGAAGTGCGGGCTAGAACCGAAGCCGCAGCGAGACTCCGGCGAACGGGGCGGGGTCATAGTCCTCGTCGGTGATCCGGTCGCCGTTCTTGTTCTCGAGCCTGAGGTTGCCCAAGAAGTTCACTCCGCCGAGGACGCTCAGGGTGGCGTCGGGCGAGATCTTCCATGTGATCGCCGCAAAGAAGGGAAGCGACTGCTCCTGGCCGACTCCGGAGGGGATGGGACCACCATCGTCCAGGCGGAACCGTTGCCACTCGTACCGACCGCCGACCGCAAGCTCCCATTGATCGGCGAATTCCCAGACGAGGGAGACACCTGGCCCTCGCGATGCGCCCAGCCCCTGGCCGGTGCGCAGACTCAGCGTCTCAGTGATGCTCCAATCGACGAGCAGCACCGGAAACACCGTTGGGTTGTCCTCGATCTGCGTGAGGACACCGACGCCGGGTCCGATGGCGAGCTTGTCACTGAATCGATAGAGCGCGCCGACGAAACCACCACCGGTGAGTCCATCGCTGAAGATGGCGCCCCGCTCGACCGCGGATCGAATCGTCGGGCCGCCGAAGATCGTCCACTGGCGATTCAGCGAATAGCGCACGAAGGCGCTGAAGCGCACTCCGTTGATCTCACCCCAGGGATCGAGGCTGGTCAGTGCGCCGTCGCCGGAGAAGTCGTAGTTGTCATAGGAATAGCCGAAGGAGAAGCTCACGCTCAGTCTCTGGTCGGGGGTCCAGGTGACGCTCGGCTCGGCATACACCCGATCCAGGCTGAAGTTGCCGCCACCATCGACTTCGGCGCGGAACTGGTGGATGTAGACTCCCTCCAAAGAGACCTCGACGGGCTTGCCCCGTTGGCCGCTGGCAGGCGGTATCGGAGGCAGATCCGTCTCCGGCTCCTGAGCGAGGGTCGACCCCGCGCCGACCAGGCAGCAGAGCACGACTGCGGCTGCGTTCAGGCGACAAACGCGGTCGAATGAGGAGGTTGCTCTGGTCACGGAGAAGAGGGGCCCTGATGAGAGAAGCGCCGGTTCTGCGGGCCCCGCCGCGCATCAGTTCGGCCGGGACCACACGTGATATCGGGCGTTGACGCGACCATCCGAGACGAAATTGTAATGGACACTCAGATTTCGGCTCCTTCACGCGAAGCAGCGCGGTCGGGCGAGCCACTGGATCGACCCGGCTGGATGGACGAAGAAGCCCTGGGCGCCGGCGGTGCGCCATCCGGAGATACTCACGGGACGGCGACACCATGACGATCGAGTCACGACTGGCACGGCTGGAACAGCAGAATCGTCGCCTCAAGTGGGGGTTGCTGGCGGCGTTGCTCATCGCTGCGGTGGGATTCTTCGGCACCGGGCCGGGCGACTCGCTTGCTGATCAGACGGCGCAGGTCCTGCGGGTTCGCGAACTCCAGGTCGTGGGGGAGGACGGTCAGATGCTGGTCTTCATCGGCGGCGACAGTCGCGGTGCCGGCACGGTGAGCACGTACAGCGAGCACGGACAGGAGCTGATCGAGTTGAGCGCCCGCCCCGAGGGACCAGGATCGATCGCTGCCTACAGCGGCACCGGACAGAAGCTCGTCGTCTTGAGCGGAACGGCGCAGGGGCAGGGCGTGGTGTCGACCTTCAACGACAAGGGACTCAAGCTCGTCGAGCTCGCGACGACGGAAGGCAACGCCGGCGCTCTCTACACCTTCACGGGAACTGGCAACAAGCTCATCAAGCTCTCGGCAACGCCAGAGGGCGACCGCGGTGTGATCGTCGCGTACAACCGTCGGGGACTCGTGCGATCGACCTGGCCGTAGATCTGGAACTCCTCTCCCACCGGGAGAGGACGGCTCGTCCCCGCGCCTGCTCGCGAGGACGAGCCAGGTGAGGGAGATGCCACGTCGCGCGTCGACTGGGAGACGGACTGGCGCGCGCTCGAACAACGGGCGACGCGCGCAGTGACTGCGCGCACCGGTTTGCGCGGCCGACGACCCACGCAGTCCTCCCTCACCTGGCTCGCTTCGCTCGCCGTCCTCTCCCGGAGGGAGAGGTGACGGAAGAAGCTCTCTTCGGTACCCTGCGTGGTCGAATAGGAGCGAGACCATGGGGCTGCTGGACGGGAAGCGAGGACTGGTCGTGGGCGTCGCGAACGACCACAGCTACGCCTACTACATCGCCGAGAGCCTGATCCGCGAAGGCGCCGAGTGTCTCTTCACGCACCTGCCCGGCGACAAGATGGAGCGCCGGTGCCGCAAGGCCATCGAGCAGCTGGGATTGCCGCATCCATGGCTCCGATCGATGGATGCGGCGTCCGACGACGACTTGAACCGGGTCTTCTCCGAGATCGGCGGTGAGGTCGGCTCGCTCGACTTCCTCGTGCACTCGATCGCCTTCGCCGACCGGCAGTGGCTGCAGGAGGGGGCGTTCACCGGGACGCCGCGAGAGGTGTTCACGCAGGCGCTGGACATCAGCGCGTACACGTACCTGGCCATGGCGAACCGGGCCGCGCACCTCATGCCAGAGGGCGGCGCGATGGTCGCCATGAGCTACTACGGCGCCGAAAAGGCCGTTCCCGGCTACAACGTGATGGGAGTCGCCAAGAGCGCGCTCGAGTCGACCACGCGCTACCTCGCGATGGAGCTGGGGGCCAGGAACATCCGGGCCAACGCCATCTCCGGCGGCCCGCTCCGAACGATGTCCGCGCTCGCCGTAGGCGGCTTCAGTCAGATCCTGGAGCACGTGGAGCAAAAGGCCCCGCTTCGGCGCAATGTCACCGGGTCCGACGTGGGCAATGCCGCCGCGTTCCTCCTGAGCGAGCACGCGGCGGGAATCACGGGGCAGGTCCTCTACGTCGACTGCGGCTACAGCATCATCGGATTGTGAGCGCCGCCGAGGTTGCCGTTCAGCGGCCGCGCAGATCATTCGCGGTCAAGGCTCGCAATCGCTCGTCGAAGACCCAGGGGCCGGGATGCGCAGGTCTTCCGGCGGCACGAGCAGATCCCGCACGGTTCTCACCAGCTCCGCGATGCCCACTCCGGTCACCGGGCTGATCGCCAGATCGGCGTCGCGGCACGACCCGAGGTCGCACTTGCCGGCCACGCGAAGGTCCGGAACCCGCGGCAGCTCCGGCCAGTCGTGTTCCCGATCCGTCATGGCGATCAGCAGATCGGCGCTGTCCAGCAGCCGGCGGGCGAGGTCGATCGCCCTGGATTCGATTGGATCCTCGGTGCGGCGCAGGCCCGGCGTGTCATGCCACCGGACGACCAGGCCGGCCAGCTCGACGCGGCCGGCGGTGTAGTCGCGCAGTCGTCCCCGGCTCATCCAGAGCGATCGACAGGGACCGGCCGAGCAGCGCGTTGCTCAGCGTGCTCTTCCCCACGTTGGCCGGGCCGACCAGCACGACGGCGGGAGGCGCGATCAGCCGATCGAGCCGCCGACTGCGCAGCTTCGTCCTCTTGCGTGAGCGACCGCCGCTGTCGCCACCGGCGCGGTTGATCAAGGAGCAGGTCGATGGCCAGCGGGCTCGCGGCAGCGGCGAGTGCCTCCAGCATCAGGGCCTCGAACCGATCGCGGCTTTCCGGGTAGAGCGCCTGTGGGTCGATGTCGGATGGCGTCCCGATGACGACGCCCAGCTGCTCGAGACGCTGGATCAGACGCTGCAGCACGCGCAGACCCCCGTGGGGCATCAGCTGCGCGAGATCGGATTCCAAACGCACCACGAGGCCCTCGTCGATCTGCGCCAGGGAGGCCAGCGTGACGGTGCCGACAGGCCACTGCTCGCGCCCAGTCAGGGCGGTCAGCACCGGAGCCACATCGCCCACGAGCTGCACGATCGCAATCGGACCGGGACGCAGCGCGGTGACCAGCACCGCTCGGCAGCGGCTGCCTCGGTCTGCGTTGCGGTCAGTCGTCATTGCGATGGGCAGCGAGCGCGTGCCTCGCGGCCACCGCAATGCCCAGGAGCGTCAGGTCGGGAACGATTCGATCCACCAGCTCATCGTTGCGGAAGAGCACCTCGGCGTCGCCGCCGGTGGCAATGACGAGGGGAAACGCACCGTACCGCTCTGCATACTGCTCCACGAGGCGCCAAACAAGCCCTCGGATCCCGTGAAACACGCCCTGGTACATGGCCTCCGCCGTCGACTTGCCGAAGGCCTCCTTCTTGGGGGCGACGAATTCCAGGTCGGGCAGATTGGACGTGTACTCGTGCAGGGCCCGCAGTTGCATGCGAGCACCGGGGGCAATGGCCCCGCCGTGGAACGTGCCTTCGCCATCCACGAAATCCACAGTCACCGCGGTGCCGACATCGACGACCACGCACGCCTGCTGAACCGTGTCGTACGCGGCGGCGGCGTTGAGCAGACGGTCGACGCCGGTGATCGTCTCGGGATCCAGCTCCCGGCCGATCGGCGCCGGAAGATCCGTGCCGATGCGATAGACGTCGGTGGAGAGCTGATCCTTGAGCAGGGAGTCGATCTGGTCCGCGATCGCATCGTTCACCGAAGCGAGGACCGCCGCCGCGGGCGTGTCGGCGATCCGCTGCCACCACTCGACGATCTGTTCGACCAGCGCGGCGAGCTGGTCGTTGCCAAGTCGGGCGGTCTCGACCAGGGCGCCGTCGACGAAGAGGCCTGCCTGCGTTCGCGTGTTGCCCACGCTGATGGCGACGATGTTGGGACCGCTGGACATGAGCTGGCAGTGTAGGCCGGAAGGATTCGCGGAGCGATCGTGGAGCAGTCGCGTCCGCCGTTTCGCCCCCTCATGCGGGTCAGGCGATATCCTGGGTCCATGGCCGCGAAGTCACGAACGAGCGCACGCATCATCGACGGCCGGAGCCTTGCTGAGCAGGTCAAGCAGGACTTGAAGGTCCGCGTCCGTGCCCTGGCGAGCAAGGGTCGGCGCGTCCGCCTGGACGCGATCCTGGTGGGCCACGAAGGGGCGTCGGACATCTACGCCCGCAACCAGGCGCTGACCTGCGAGGACCTCGAGATCGAGTACGTCCTGCACGAGCTGCCCGCCGACGGCCGGCTACGACGAGATCGCCGGTCGCGTGCTGCTGCTCAACGCCAGCGAGAAGGTCAGCGCCATCATGGTGCACCTGCCGCTGCCCGCCGGGGTGGACACCGAGCGCATCCAGGCGCTGATCGATCCGGACAAGGACGTCGAGGGCGTCAACCCCGCCAACATCGGCAACGTCGTGTACGGACGCCGCTCCCTCGTGCCCTGCACGGCCCTGGCCGCGATGGAGATGATCGAATCCACCGGAACGAAGCTGCCCGGCGCGTGCTGCGTGTGCGTGGGTGCGAGCAACATCGTGGGCAAGCCGGTCGTCGTGCTGCTCATGCGGGCCGAAGCGACGGTGATCTCGACCAACGTGCACACCGTAGGATCAGCCCGAACTGACGCGCACGGCGGACGTGCTCGTCGCCGCGGCCGGCGTGCCGGGGCTGATCACGGCAGACATGGTCAAGCCCGGGGCCGTCGTCATCGACGTCGGGATCAACCGCGTGAAGGGCGAACGGGAAGATGAAGACCGTGGGCGACGTCGCGTTCGACGAGGTCTGCGACGGTCGCCGGCTGGCGATCTCTCCCGTTCCCGGGGGGCGTGGGGCCGATGACGGTCGCGATGCTGCTGCGCAACACGGTCGAGGCGGCCGAGGCCGCCTGGGCTCACCGGCACGATCACTGAAGAGAAACCTCTCCCGCCGGGTGAGGGAGGACTGCGACGACCGTCGGCTGCGCACGGATCGGCGCTACGTCCATCTGGCCTGCGCGAAATGGCCCACCGACGTCTCGCGTGACGAGCGTGCGCCACTCATGCTCGCGGCCGATACGCCACGTGGAATCTCCCTCACCTGGCTCGTCCCCGCAGCAGCGCGAACCGTCCTCTCCCGGGAGGAGAGGGGATCTTCCGTTCAATCGAACGGCGCTGCGCGCTTCTTCGTAGCGAGCGAGCGTGTTCTTCACGATCTCCGCCGGCAGCTCGGGGCCGGGCGGGCGTCTTGTCCCACGTGCCGGCCTCGACGAGCTCGAGCAGGTAGTTGCGCACGTACTGCTTGTCGAAGCTGTCCTGCTCGCGACCCGGCTGCGTACTCGTCCGTCGGCCAGAAGCGGGAGCTGTCGGGCGTGAGCACCTCGTCGATGAGGATGATCTCGTCGGTCCGCCGCCGTGCGCGTCGAGCGCGTAGCCGAACTCGAACTTGGTGTCCGCGAGGATGATGCCGCGTGCTTCGCGCGTGCTCGGCCGCCTTGCCGTAGATGCGCGAGCGTCAACGTCGCGCAGCCGCTCCATCACATCGCGTCCGGCGATCGTCGCACGCGCGGTCGAAGTCGATGTTCTCGTCGTGACCCACGTCGGCCTTCGTGGCCGGCGTGAAGATCGGCTCGCGGCAGCCGATCGCACGCGGCCAGTCCCGCCGGCAGCGTCACGCCGCAGACGCGTCTGGTGCTTCTGGTACTCGACCCAGCCCGAGCCGGCGAGGTAGCCGCGCACGACGAACTCGACCGGGATCACCTCGGCGGCCCGGCCGAGCATCATGCGGCCCTCGAGCTGGTTCCGCTCCTGCTCGCTCAGCCCCGGGACGTCCCGCGGATCGCTCGAGAGCAGATGGTCTTCGATGAGCCCGAGCTCGGCGATGAACTCGAACCAGCGGAGGCTGATCCCGGTCAGCAGTGCGCCCCTTGCCCGGAATGGGCGTCGGGCAGGACCACGTCGAACGCGCTGATGCGGTCGGTGGCGACGATGAGCACGCGAGGCGGCTCGTCGCCGGTCGGCAGGCAGCTGGTAGATGTCGCGGACCTTGCCCTGCCGCCGTTCCGGGCAGCGGCAGGTGGGTCTCGTACACCGCGGTCGGGCCGGCTTGTTGGGGAGTGGAATCGACCGTCTTCATGGCCGGCAGTGTAGCGGCGTCGCGGTTCCCCTTGAAGCCCGTTTGCCAAAGGCGGAAATGAGGCAACAATGACGGATCGCGCCTCCGTCGCTCGTCCTGGCCTGACGCCCGTCGCGGACGCTCTGCTGCTCCGCTCACCATGCTTCGATTCGCCGTCCATGACGAGAAGGGACCGGCGGCCGAGTGGCCGCTGGTCGGCGCGCACCTGCTGGGTCCCGATGACGTAGCCGTGCCGGGCCAGATCAAGTTCGATTCGCGGCACATCGTGTGCCGGCGACGGGCCAGCAGGCCGCGGCGCTCTGCCTGCAGTTCGACGCCGGGAATCTCGGCACGCTCATGCTGCAGACCTGCCTGCTACCCGATCGAGAGAGCGCCGTACCTGCTTTCGATCGAGCTTGCTCGGCACCGCATCAAGACCTTCCTCGTCAAGAGCGAGGAGTGGCAGATCTTCGATCTGGATCCCGAGCATCCGGCGATCCGGGCGTGGGAAGAGGCGCGGCAGGATCTTCACGCCGGGCGATCAGCAGCCGGAGCCCGGCCGACGCGGATCGCCATGCGCAAGGCCCTGAGCCTCGGCATCAAGGCGACCGAGTCGCTCGCCCTCTGCCACGCGGAGATCCTCCTGCACCGGCGTTTCGGCCAGCGAGCCGGCGTCCTCGACGACGCTGGGCGTGCGAATCTGGCCCGATCGAGACGGCCGATCGCTCAGGGAGCTCGTGCGGACGGAACTTCGACGTCGTTCATGATCCCGCTGCGCTGGCGACGGCTGGAGGTCGAGGAGGGCATCTACGACTGGAAGGCGATCGACTCGCTGGGTCGAGTGGGCCGGGAGGTCGGCAAGCCGGTCGTCGCTCGGCCCGCTGCTGGACTTCTCGAAGCGTCGCTGCCGAAGTGGATGTACGTCTGGCAGCACGACTACGACACGTGTCGCGACCTCGCCTACGACCATGTCGAGCACAGTCGTCGAGCGCTACCGCTCCGTCGTCGGCATGTGGAACGTGGCCTCGGGTCTAACACCAACGAGAACTTCCAGTTCACGCTGGAGCAGATGGTGGACCTGGTGCGCATGGCCAGCCTTGCTGGTGCGGCAGTCGACCCGTGGGGCGCGGACGATGGTCGAGGTCGTGCAGCCCTTCGGCGAGGACGTGCGCCGAGCAGCGCGGTGCGGTGGCGCCGCTGGCGTTCATCGATCGGATCCTCCAGGAGGGAATTCGACTGGACGCGGTGGGGGTGCAGCTCTTGATGGGCTCGCTGCAGCCAGGCAAGGCGACGCGCGATCTCATGCAGCTGAGCAGCCTCCTCGACCGCTTCTTCTATCTCGACATCCCGGTCATCATCTCCGCGGCGGGGGTGCCGGCCGGACCGGTCGACGATCGCGGCGGTCGCTGGCATGACGTGTGGTCGCCGGCGATCCAGGCGCGCTGGGCCTCCCGTCTGTTTGCCCTCGGCATGTCCAAGCCGTTCGTGGAGTCGATCTTCTGGTCGGACCTCTACGATCACGAGCGGGCGGATCTGCCTGGTTCCGGCCTGATCGACTCCCGGGGGCGGCCCCGTCCCGCGCTGCAGAAGCTGATCGCCTTCCGGCACCGACTCCGGAAACCGCTCGGGCCGCTGCGCAGACCCTCGCCTGCCAGCCAATTCACCTCGTCATGATCGACTCCGCACCGCTCGAAGATCTGCCTTCGCCACCCACCGCCGGACTCTACTTCGTCGCCGCGATCGTCAGCGCCGCGGTGCTCTGGATCGCTCTGGCGGGCCGGACGCGGTCCGTGCGACTCGATCTTCCGCTGGCGGTTCGCGGCATCGCGCCGCTGGAGAGCCGGCTCGATCTCAACACGGCGAGACCGGAAGAGCTGACCTTGCTTCCGGGCATCGGTCCCCGGCTGGCGGTGCGCATCGTGACCGACCGGCACCGAAAGGGACGATTCGAGGACGTCAGCGATCTCCAGCGGGTGCCTGGGCTGGGACCCGCGGCGGTGTCGCGCGTCCGTCCGTTCGTCATTCAGGACCGAGCGGCTGGGGAACGATGATTCAGGCAAGCCGGCCGTGCTCGTGGTTCCAGCGCATCGTCGATGACCCCGCCGTGCGCCGTCTCGAAGCGGCTATCGAGACGAAGAGCCGCCCGGTGTGTCGCGGCGTCGGTGGCTCCAGCACGGTGCTGGTCGCGGCCGCCCTCGCGACACGGCGGAAGGGTCGAGTCTTGCTCGTGGTCGCCCACCTCGATGATGCCGACGAGGCGCTCGAGGAGGTGGAAGCACTGGGGGTGGCCGCGGTCCGTTTCCCGGCGATGGAGGCGATTCCGGGGGAGACGTCAGTCAATCTCGATCTGCTCGCGGAGCGGTTGTCGCTCATCCGACGGCTGCGCGAAGGCAGCGCGCCTGAGCTCATCGTCGCGCCGATCGCCGCGCTCATGCAGGGCATACCCTCGGCCGCTCGTCTCGAGCAGCTGCACCGGGTCGTCCGGGTCGGACAGAAGCTGGAGACGAACGCGCTGCTGGAGTGGCTCGCCGCCGCCGGGTATCAGCGGGTGCCGACCGTCGACGGGCCGGGCGAATTCGCGGTGCGCGGGGGGATCATCGACATCTTCTCGCCGGGGGCCCCGCCGGCCCGGCTGGATCTCTTTGGCGAGGAGATCGAGAGCATCTGCGAGATCGATCTCGGCACGATGGGCTCCGATCGCCGGCTGGACGCGCTCGACATCATCGGCGCGGCGCTCGGGCAGCCGGTGGATGACGGCGAGGTGCACCTGCTCGGCTCGCTGTTGTCGGAGGGGACGGTTGCGATCGTCGGTGAGCTGGCCGAAGTGACCGAACAGGGTCGCAGCTACCTCGATCGCGTGTCCGACGCCCGGGGCATCGTTCCGGTGGCGGGCGTGCTCAAGAATCTCGGGGAGCGCTGCACCGCCCTCATCGAGATAGACAGCCAGGCCGCGGGCGGCAGCGCCAGGGAGCAGGAACGCATCGAGCTGCCCGTCTCGGCCATCCCGAGCTTCTCCGAGAACGCCGCGGTGGCGATCGGGGAGCTCGTCGAGCTGGCGGAGGAGCACGAGACGTTCGTGCTCTGCCAGAACGAGGGAGAAGTCCAGCGAATCGAAGAGCTGATCGCGGATTCCGGCCGCGGCACCAAGCTGCTCGTGCAGAAGCAGTACCTGCACCGCGGGCTCATCTGGGGACGACCGGGTGGAGCGGCGCTGCCGCTGCTGCTGGCTCCCTCCCACGAGCTGCTCCACCGCTACCAGACGCGCCGCCGGATCGGACGCCTCTCGGGCAGCCGGGCGATGGATGCGTTCCTCGACATGCAGCCCGGCGACCACGTCGTGCACCGCGATCACGGCATCGCGCGCTTCCCTGGCCTGCAGAGCCTCTCAACGGGTGCGGCGGGTCCGGCGGAGGAATACCTGACGCTCGAGTTCGCGGGCCGCACGAAGCTGCACGTGCCGGCGAGCAAGATCGATCTCGTGCAGAAGTACGTCGGCGCATTCAAGGGTCAGCCGCAGCTCTCGACGCTGGGCGGGAAGCGGTGGGCCGGCCAGAAGAAGCAGGTCGAGGAGGCGGTGCGCGATCTCGCCGCAGAGATGCTGCAGCTCCAGGCGGCGCGCGAGGCGCTGCCGGGCATCCGCTATCCGGCGGACACCGCCTGGCAGAAGGAGTTCGAGGCGGAGTTTCCCTACGAGGAGACCGAGGATCAGCTCGCCGGCCATCGCGGCGTTGAAGTCGGACATGATCGACCCGCGGCCGATGGACCGGCTGCTCTGCGGCGACGTCGGCTTCGGCAAGACCGAGGTGGCGATCCGCGCCGCGTTCAAGGCCGTCGAGTTCGGCAAGCAGGTGGCGGTGCTCGTGCCGACGACCTGGCTCGCCGAGCAGCACGACCGCACCTTTCGCGAGCGCTTCGCCGACTACCCGTTTCGCGATCGAGTCGCTCAGCCGCTTCAAGACCGGCAAGCAGCAGCGGGAGATTCTCGAATCGCTCGCCAAGGGGCAAGTGGACATGGTCATCGGCACCCACCGGCTGCTCAGCAAGGACGTCCGGTTCGCGCGACCTCGGGCTGGTGATCATCGACGAAGAGCAGCGATTCGGCGTCGAGCACAAGCAGCGGCTCCTCGAGTTCCGGACCACCGCCGACGTGCTGACGATGACCGCCACGCCGATTCCGCGCACGCTGCACATGTCGATGCTCGGGCTCCGCGACATCAGCTCGCCTGACGACGCCGCCGCTCGACCGGCGGGCGATCGTCACCGAGGTGATCACCTTCGACGAAGCAGCGCATCCGGCAGGCGATCGCGCGCGAGCTGGCCCGCGAAGGGCAGGTCTTCTTCGTGCACAATCGCGTGCACGACATCCGCGACTTCGCCGATCTGGTGCAGCGGCTGGCCCCGGAGGCCAGGATCATCGTCGGGCACGGACAGATGCCCGCCCGACAGCTCGAAGGCGTCATGCGCCGCTTCGTGCGCGGCGAGGCGGACATCCTCGTGTGCACGACCATCATCGAGTCGGGCATCGACATCCCCACGCCAACACGATGTTCATCAACAACGCCGACATGTTCGGCCTCTCCGAGCTGCACCAGCTTCGCGGTCGCGTCGGGCGATACAAGCACCGCGCGTACTGCTACCTGCTCCTCGATCCGCACAAGGTGGTCAGCCCGGAGCGATGAAGCGGCTGCGGGCCCTCGAGAGCTTCACGATGCTCGGCGCCGGGTTCAAGATCGCCCTGCGCGATCTCGAGATCCGCGGCGCCGGCAACCTGCTCGGGGCGGAGCAGTCCGGACACATCGCCGCCGTCGGATACGAGATGTACTGCCAGCTGCTCGAGCGGGCCGTCGCTCAGCTCAAGAACCAGCCGATCATCGCGGCGGTCGAGACGACGGTCGACGTCGGCGTCACCGGCACGCTTCCCAAGGGGTACATCCCCTCCGACGCGCGCCGCATGGATGCCTACCGGCGGATCAGCCAGGCGAACACGAGGGCAGCGCTGGAGCAGATCACCCACGACTTGATCAGCGCCTACGGCGACCTGCCCGAGTCCGCGCGGCGCCTGCTCGACCTGGCGGAGATTCGAGTGGCCGCGACGGTGCTCGGCGTGCGCTCCGTCACCCGTCACGAGCAGGACATCATCTTCCGCACCGCCCAGCCGCGCCGGCTGGAAGAGCGAATGGCGGCGGCCAAGGGATCGCTGCGGCTGGTCGGTCAGCCCGATGGCGCAGGTCTGATGACCGTGTACTACCGGCCTCCGCCAAGCTACTTCGAAGGCAACACGCTGCTCACGGTGCTACGCACCCGCCTGAGCGCCGAGCGGTCGACTCCCACGCCGGCGGCGGTGGGGGAGTAGGTCGGACGCCGCGGACCTGATTCCTATTAGAGCGGTTTCAGTCCAAACGTAGCGTCTGGAACGTGGGCGAGGCAAGTGTGGCGCGGAGGGCGAAGCAGGCGGCTTGCCATGCCGCCGATGCAGCCCGACAAAGCCACGCGCAGCCGCAGCCAGCTCCGGACGTTACGTTTGGACTGAAGCTGCTCTACACTCCGCCGATGCCGAGCGAGGTTGCAGGTCAGATCGGATTACTCTTGGCTCAGGCGGCCTTGGGCGTCCTGGCGCTGCGCGAACTGCACCGCTTCGTCTTCCCCGCGCTGGCGCACCTGAGTGAGCGGAAGCTGGTGCTCGAGGTCTGGGCGCCGCTGGCCATCGTCGCTCCCTGGATGAGCTGGGTGTGGCGCGTCGACGGGTCCGTGCAGGGGCCGGGCGGGCTGGCCCTCGTGGGGCCCGTGCTCATGGGATGGATGGGGCTCACCGCGGCGCTCCTCGCGGGGGAGGCCCGCCGCCCCGACCTTCAGCATCGCTCGCCGCGTCAATGGTGGCCACCGCTCATCTGGTCGGCGAGCGGACTGCTCCTGTTGCTGCAATGTGCGGCGCACGAGATGACCGTGATGACCGGCCAGTGCACCCTCGCTGCGGCGGCGGTCCTCATGTGGATCAATGCGCCGCTGGAGCCCGACCATGCGACGGCTCCCTCCTCGACGGCGTCGCTCCGCGCCGGGCTGGGCTTGATCGTGGTCATGCTCGCGGGGATCGGGCAGGGGCTGTTCGCGCAGCGCACCCAGGGCGCGGCCACCTCGATCGCCGGCGGGCTCATGTTCGGCTTCACCGCGATGGCGATGAGCGCGGCGGTCCGGGCGGGCGGTCAGGTGGCGCTCCAGATCGCCGGGTGGGCCGCCGCGTATGGCGTCCTGCTCGCCCTCGGGCTCATGTCCCTCAGGCGGATGCTCCCGGCGGCAGTTCAGGTGGTCGTGGGATCCGACGTGCTGGCCACCGGCGTGATCGCCGATGGTTTTGGCGTCTACGCGCCCGAGGCCTGTGCCCTGCTGCTGCTGGCCGGCGCGGGCTGGTTGGCCGGGAATCTGCCCGCCCGTCAGCAGCGGGTGTTGGGCGGACTGCTGCTCGTGCTGGTCGCGCTGCTCGCCGCCTGGCGGCTATCACCCTGACGGATGGCGCCCCGCGACGCGGAGGGCTCGTGGGCAAATGTTCACGGCCACTCGCTGTAGCGGGATTCACCTGCGCGGTTGATCCTCGCCGCTCAGGTCCATCCGTCGCGCCACAGGCATGCCATCGGGACGGCGTGCATGTTGTGGGCCAGAGGGACGATTCGATCACCACCGTACAGGAGGACGCCCCGGTTGAATCGAGTGCCGGCGAGATCGGCCAGCTCATTCAACCCACGCACATCCCGATCACGAATGGAAACCGCAGACTTGACCTCGATGCCGACAATCCTTCCGTCTGGCGCTTCCAGAACGAGATCGACCTCTCCTCCTCGCCCGTGGGATCGATAGTGATACAGCGTGGGCTGGATCCGGCTCCACGAGGCTCCCTTCAAGAGTTCCATGCCCACGAAACTCTCCAGGAGACGACCGGACAGCGAAGGATCGCGCTGCAGCCGCATCTCGTCGACGGCCAAGAGCGACGCGGTCAAACCGGTGTCGCAGAGCATGATCTTGGGAGACCGAACGAGTCGCTTGCCGAGATTGGTGGTCCACGGCGGCACGGTCTGAAGGAGGAACGTCGCCTGCAGGAGGCTGAGATACCGTTTCAGCGTCGTGTGCGCGATGCCGCTCGTCCGTGACAGTTCCGACGCGTTCAAGAGGGTCGATGTACGGGCTCCGAGCAACGTGAGCAGGCGGGGAAGCTCGGCAAGCCCCTCGATACTCGAGATGTCGCGGACATCCCGCTGGAGAATCGTGGTCACGTACGAACCGAACCACGCCTGTCGCCGGTCGCTGGTCCGGCGCTGCACGGGTTCGGGATAGCCACCTCGAATCAGACGGCGCATCACATCGTCTCTGTCCGTCGGTAGTTCAGCCGACTTCGGGATCTCCGAGGAGAAGAGCCAGTCGATGAGTCCGACCGTTGTTCCTTCGATCTCGTCTTGAGAGAACGGCCACAAGGTCAGGATCTCGGCACGCCCCACGAGGGATTCAGAGAGCATCGGCATGACGCGAACGCTTGCCGAGCCGGTCAGGAGGAACCGACCCGCCTGCCGTTGTCGATCGACCGCGATCTTGATTGCTCTGAACAGCTCCGGAACGCGCTGGACCTCGTCGATGATTGCGGGACCACCCAGGCCGGCGATGAAACCCTGGGGATCCCTCTGAGCGGCGGTGAGGACCGCCGCATCGTCCAAGGTCAGATAATCGGCCTCGTGGTCTGTTCCGACCAGCGACTGGGCGAGCGTGCTCTTGCCGGTCTGACGCGCCCCCTGGAGAAACACGACCGGGCTGTCGGCCAGAGCCGCCAGCAGACGCGGTCGGAGATGTCTCCGAATCATGGTAGAATATTAGCCATTACGTGGTGAAATTTCCGCCACATCATGACCATTTCTTCGGCTCGTTGTCGGTCGCCCTTCAGGGCGGATGGCTCGGGCCGATGCTGGTTCGCCCTGCTGGCGGCCTGGCGGCTCTCACCGTGACGGGAGCTGCTCTTCAATCTCCCGGTCGAGGAACTCGAGCTCCAGATACCGGGCGACATAATCCAGGACGCTGGAGCACTGGGGGATGTCGGGGTTGCTGGTGCTTCCCATGGGATCGAAGCGCATGCCGCGGAAGCGGTCGACCGCGTCCTCGAGGCTGAGTCCGTACTGCAGCGCGAGACTGAACGCCCGGCAGAAGCCTTGGATCAGGCCGGAGAGGGTGGAGCCCTCCTTGCTGATCTTGATGAAGAGCTCCCCCGGCTGCCCATCCTCGAAGAGTCCGACGGTCAGGTAGCCCTCGTGCCCCGAGATCGAGAACTTGTGCGTCACCGAGTCGCGGGTCGTTGGCAGCACCGATCGGTGGTTCATTCTGACCATATCGTCCTCCCAGCTTGCCGCGCCGCCGACGCGAGGGGACGGACCGCGGGCGTCCGCTCAATCGTCAATGCGACCCTGGCGACTACAAAAAGGCCAAGGGCGTCCGCCTGGTGACTCCCGGTGCCATCACCTGGTTCGGTCCCCCGGCAGCGTGCGGCTCGGCGCGAACCAGCCTGCTCTCTGCTCCCGCGAGCGGAGGCCAATCACCTCGTCGCTTCGGCCGGCTCGGTGGTTGCTTCGTCTTCGGGCGCGGGCTTCTCCGCCGATGCTTCTTCCAGCGGGTGATCGGGATGCACGACCACCGTGATGTCGGTGCGCAGGTCCTTCTCGAACTGGATCGGCACCTCGTACGCGCCCACCCGCCGGATGGCCGCCGGGAGCCGCACGGAGCGGACGCCCACGTCGTAGCCGCTCTCCTGCAGAGCGTCGGCGATGTCCCGTTGGGTGACCGAGCCGTAGAGGGCGCCCTGGTCGTTGCAGCTTCGCACGAGCTCGATCGAGACTTCGACCATGCGCTCCAGCAGCGTCTCGCGGGCGGCGCGGAGCTCGGCCAACTCGGCCTTCGCCTTCTGCCGTGCCTCGGCGAGCGAAGCGATCTTGGTCGGTGTCGGGGGCACGGCGACGCCCATCGGCAAGAGGTAGTTCCGAGCATACCCGGGCTTGACCTTGACGATGTCTCCGACGATTCCGAGGTTCTCCACCGTCTGCAGGAGCAGGAGTTCCTTGTTTCGGGCCATGTTCGCTGTCCTTCCTTGTGTCCGGCTGTTTCGGGCCGGGAAGTGAGGAGCGCCGCAGCGCCCCAACGTTGAGTTCTCTTCTCGATGTCCGTGGCCACGCGGCCACGCGTCGTCAGAAGGGAATGTCTTCCTCGCTGATGGGCTGATGCCCGCCCTCGCCGTGCGCCGGCACAGAGGCGGGCGTCGGCCGCGGCGATCCTTCAGATTCGCCGCCGCGAGCGTCGATGAACTGGAAGTTCTCGATCACCACCCTCATCTTGGAGCGGTTCTGGCCTTCCTTGTCCTGCCACGTGTCCAGTTTCAAGCGGCCCTCGATGAAGACCGGCCTGCCCTTGCTCAGGTACTGGTTCATGATCTCGGCCGTGCGGCCCCACGCCTCGCAGTCGACGAACGTCGTCTCCTCCCGCGCATCGCCCTCCTTCGTCGTATAGCGGCGATTGACGGCGAGACCGAGGTTGGCCACCGGCTGGTTGGAGGTCGTGTACTTCAGCTCGACGTCCCGGGTGAGGTTTCCCATCAGCAAGACTTTGTTGTAGTTGCCCATTCGTCTTCCACCTCGATCAAGAGATCCAGAATCGTTCCTGCGTCAGGAGCATGTCGTGGCTGGCTGTCCGCCGCGCCAATCTCCGAGGGTCAGAGTCCGCTGTGCATCAGCGGGGTCTTGTCGCTGTCGCCGCCTCTCACGGCATCTCGCCAGTCATGGTACCGGTCTCCTGTTGCCCGTGTCGGCACCGCCGCGGACCTTCCTCTCGAGAGCACGCAGCGTCTCTCCGTTCGAGGCAAAGGACTGTCGATTCGCCCGCTCAGGACTCGGCGCCCTGACCGCCGCCGCCGCCTTCTCGGCGTGCTCTGAGCGGAGGCGAATCTCGTCCGCCAGCTCCCGCTCGCGGTTGCACGCTTCGATCTGCTCTGGCGTGACGTGATCGGCACGGGTGATCATCGAGCGCAGCAGATTCTCCGAGAGATTGCAGTCGCGCTCGAGCGTGATGAGCTTCGTGGCGGGAACTCGGAAGTAGGCCAGGAAGTACACGCCGCGCTTGTGGCCCTTGATCTCGTAGGCCAGGCGCCGCTCGTCCCACTTCTGCATTGCCAGGAGCTCGGCGTCGCTGCGCTTCAGCAGTTCCTTGATCTCGTCCACCGCCCCCTGCAGATTGGCAGTCATCGCCTGGGGGAAGAGAAACAGGCCTTCGTACACGTGAATGCGTTCTTCGGACATGAAATGACCTCGTTGTAGTTTCTAGGCGCTCTGTCGACGGTTGTACGTGTTCATCGTGTTCTCGATGCCCTGGCTGGCCCAGCACACCGCCGCGTCGACCGCGGTCTTCGAGTGCGGGCTCGATTGCGTCCAGCTGGTCGGGTCGGAAGCGTCCGAGCACGTAGTCCTTCTGCGGAATCGACTCGGGCGGGTCGATGCCGATCCGCAGACGTGCGTACTCGTCGCTGCCGAGCTTCTCGCTGATGTCTGCCAGTCCGTTGTGTCCACCGCTCCCGCCGCCGGGCCGCAGACGGATTGACGCCGCACGGGAGGGCGACGTCGTCGACGATGACGAGCAGCGCCCCCAGCGACGATCTTGTAGAACCGGACCGCCTCGGACACGCCAGGCCGGAGCGGTTCATGTAGGTGACCGGCTTCAGCAGGAGGACCGGCTCACCGTCGACGCGGGACTCGATCAGCGCGCCGTGGAAACGGCTGCGGGCGATCTCCCCGGCGGCGAACCGCCGGGCCAATCGGTCCAGCACGAGATACCCGACGTTGTGTCGGGTCTTCTCGTATTCCGGTCCGGGATTGCCGAGTCCGACGATGAGCTTCATATCGCGGTCTCGCGGAGGCGAAGATCAGGGTGAGATCAGCCTTCGGCTTCCTCCTTCTTCGACTCGGTGATCACCTCGGGGCGGTCGTCGCGTCTCGACCTCGGCCTCTTCCGCTTCGGCCTCGCCGTGCACGTAGCTGACGTGGGCCACGGGCGGTCGTCGGATCCAGCGGCGTCGTCAGGCCGGGCGGAAGCTGGATGGCGTCGACGGTGAGGATGTGCCCTTCCATCTTCGCTGAGATCGACGCGGATCTCCTCGGGAATGGCGTTGACCTTGCAGATCACCTCGAGCTCCGTGAGGTCGTGGCTCAGGATCGATCCCGGCTTCCGGGCCGCCTCGGATTCGCCGACGAAGTGCAGGTGCACGTTCACCGTGACCTCCTCGTCCAGATCGACGCGGGCGAAGTCCACGTGGATCACGTCGTCGCCGAGATAGCCGAACTGCAGATCCTTCACGAGGCACGTCTCGGATCCGCTGCCCTCGATGTCGAGATTGAGCACGTGCGCGCCATGGCGCAGGTGCCGAAGCATCTCCTTGTCGTCGACGGAAACGTGCACGGCTCCTTCTGGTGACCGTAGACGACGGCGGGAAGCCGGCCGTTCTTGCGAACTCGTTGCGCGTAGCGGCTTCCGGTGCGATCTCGGGTCGGCGGTGACGGTCGGGGTCTCGTGGGCCATTTCAGATTCCTTGGATCGATCGATCAATGAGTTGACAACGAGCTGCTCGGGCGGCGCGGCACGCCGCGGACCGGCGAACGGCCAGGTCCTTCGTGATGTCAGCGCGCTGGTCGGTTCTCTTCGTGCCGTCATCGCTTGGTTCCTGCGCCCGGCGAAACAGGGCGGAGACGGACATGTCGTGGTGGATGCGGTGGATCGCCTCGCCGAGCAGGCGGGCGACCGTGAGTCGGTGCAGCTTGTGCGCGATGGGAGCGAGCCGCCGTCCGTTGGGAATGGTGTCGGTGACGATCACGCGGCTGATCGGCGCCTCGCTGAGCCGCTCCATGGCCAGGCCCACCAGCACGGCGTGGGTGCGTCGCGGCCAGCACGCCGTCGCGCGCCTTCGTCCATGACCAGGCTGGCGGCCTCGCAGACCGTGCCGGCGGTCGAGATCATGTCGTCGACCATGAGGACGGTGCGGCCCCGAACCGAGCCGATGAGGTTCTTGCGAGGCGACCTTCATGCCCGACTCCCGGCGCTTGTCGATGATCGCCAGATCGGCGTCGAGCAGGTTGGCGTACATGTTGGCCACCTTGACGTTGCCGACGTCCGGGCGAGACGACGACGAGGTCGCCGAGCTCGTCGCGAATGGCTGT
The DNA here is from genome assembly GCA_963697235.1 of uncultured Planctomycetota bacterium. Taxonomy (GTDB): domain Bacteria; phylum Planctomycetota; class Phycisphaerae; order Phycisphaerales; family SM1A02; genus CAVONJ01. The sequence goes on along the minus strand of CAVONJ010000004.1, from coordinate 523,687 downwards.
TGAAGTACTCGTCGAAGACCGGCGACGGCGGAGAGGTGGTCGACCGGAATGTCGAAGAAGCCCTGGATCTGCGCCGCGTGCAGGTCCATGCAGAGCACGCGGTCCGCGCCGGCGGCCGTGATCAGGTTGGCGACGAGCTTGGCGGTGATGGGCACGCGGCCCTCGTCCTTGCGGTCCTGCCGGGCGTAGCCGAAGTAGGGGATCACCGCGGTGATGCGCCGGGCCGAGGCGCGGCGCAGGCAGTCGATGTAGATCAGCAGCTCCATCAGGTTGTCGTTCACCGGATCGCACGTCGACTGCACGACGAAGCAGTCGCGCCCGCGCACGTCCTCGTCCACCTTGACGATGAGCTCGCCGTCCGGAAAGAGCTCGGTGCGGCCCTTGCCCAGCGAGCAGGTCCAGGTACTCGCACATGCGCTCGGCCAGGGTCTGGCCCGACCGCCCGGCGAAGATCTTCAGGTGATCGCGATCGGCGGCGCTCATGACGGCGGCCTCCATCCGGGCGTACAGGATGGACGTCGACGTCCGCGAGCTGGTCGGGCGTGTTGATCGAGAGCACGTCCTCCGGCGGAACCGCGTCGACGAGCTCCACGCGAAGCCCCGCGCCTTGAAGCATGGCCGGGACCTCGGTGAGGTAGTACTCGCCGCTGACCCGGTCCGCGGGCAGGATCTCCAGCATCTCGAAAGAGCAGCTCCTTGTCGAAGCACGCGTAGCTCGGGTAGATCTCGTGGATGGCCAGCTCGCGCTCGCTGGCGTTCTTGTGCTCGACGATCGCCACGAAGCGGCGGTCCTCGTCGCGCACGATGCGGCCGTAGCCGGTCGGGTCGTCGATGACGCGATGTCGCGAGCGTGGCCGCGGCGCCGGTCGTCTGCGTGACGCTCCGCGCATGCGGCTCGAGCGTCTCCGGCCGGATGAGCGGCCCGTCGCCGGCGAGCACGAGCACGTCGCCCGTGAAAGTCGGCGAGCGCTGGCCGCGGCGCAGAGCGTGGCGTGTCCGGTTCCGTGCTGTCGCTCCTGGACGACGAATTGCAGGTCGCTCGTCGTCACCGGCGAAGACCTGTCGGACCTCTTCGGCGCCGTGACCGATGACGAGGACGATGCGCTCGGCTCCCGCGGCCCGGACCGCGTCGACCACCCAGCGGATCATCGGGCCGATTCGGCCACCTCGTGGACGACCTTGGGCAGGTCGCTCATCATGCGCGTGCCCTTGCCCGCGGCGAGGATGATCGCGGCCAGCCGCCGGGCGATGGATGCCGAGAACCCGGGGTTTCGCTCGTCGGTGCTCAGAAGAGAATCGCTCACGAGGCCGTCACCCGGCGGGGCACGGAGATCGGGTCGATCCTCCGATCCACGACCGGGTCCGACTCGAAAGAATGCTGGCCCGCCAAGACTCGAACTTGGAATGCCTGGACCAAAACCAGGTGTGTTGCCAATTACACCACGGGCCAGTGATGCAGCGATTCTCGCTCGACTGCGCCAGGAAGCCCGAACACGGAACGCCACGACGCGGTTTCGGCGTTCCGGCTCGGCCGGCACCTCTCCGCGGCGACCTGTTCTCGGGGCTGGAGCATCCTGATGTCGCCGCGGTCGATGCCCCATGCGGCGCCGGTCCGGACTGACCGGTTCCGTCACCGACGGCCCGCTTGTGAGAACGGCAGGGATTGTAGAGCACGCGCCCCTCCCGTCAAGATCGGGTCAGGGCGGAGACGCGTGGCGCCGCGAACCGGCGTTCCCGCGGCCCACACGGAACGACGGCGGGGGCGGCTCGATTATCATGCTCGCTTGCGATGAGAGCTGAACCCCTGAAGAAGTCGCCCCCATCGTCGCGAGCCCCCTCGCCCCTGGATCGGCTGGATCTCCGCTCCTCCGCGCAGCTGAATCGCGCCCTCCAGGAGCACCGATTCCCGCTGGTCGAGCGGGGCTGGTTCGTCTTCGTCTACCACGATCCCGAGCAGCGGGCGGACTCGGTGCACCTGCTCCACGGCCTGATCGATCACCGTCACCCGCCGCCGTTCCAGCGCCGACGGGGTGGGCTGTACACCCTTGCGCTGTACCCGCCGGCCGTCCTTCGAATGGAATACCGGTTCCAGATCAGGGAGGGAACGCGGCACAGCGACGTCAACGACATCCTCAACCCGCTGACGGTGGCCGGTCCCGTGGGCTGGCAGTCGGTGGCCCTGGCGCCGGGATACGCGGCCCCGCTCTGCGTCCAGCCGCCGCCACCGGAAGCGAAGGGGACGATCAGCGCGGAGCGGCTCCCGGTGTTCGTGGATGCCGCCGGTCATCCCCGTTTCGGGGAAGCCTTCTTCTGGCGACCACCGGATGATCGGCCGGAGGAGCCGCTTCCACTGCTCGTGGTGCTCGACGGCCCCGAGTACTTTCACTTCGCGGGGCTTCGCCGAGTCCTCGAGAACTTGGTCCACCAGGGACGAATTCGCCGCTGCCGCGCCGTGCTCCTGCCGCCCGCCGATCGGCCACGGCAGTATTCCGCCAATCCGGCGATGGCCACCTATCTCGCCGACACGCTGCCCCAGCTCCTCGCCGAGCGGCTGGCGGTGCCGGAGTCAGCCGAAGAGCGGATCGGCATCGGTGCCAGCCTCGGCGGTCTTGCCCTCCTCCACGCCCACTGCTCCCCGCGGCGCTTCTTCGGCAAGCTGCTGCTTCAGTCCGGCAGCTTCTTCCAGCCGCGCAGCGACGCGGTGGAATCCGGCTTCCCGCAGTTCAGCCGCATCGCCCACTTCGTGAGCGAGGTGCTCGGCGGAACGTGTGCCGTTCACCCGATCCCCCTCTACCTCACCTGCGGGGTGGGAGAAGAGAATCTGACCAACAACCGGAATATGGTTGATGCCCTTCGTCGGGCCGGCTGCCTGGTCGAGTTCGTCGAGAATCCAGACGCCCACAACTGGACGGCCTGGCGGGACAGCGTTGGTGCCGGTCTGGAAGCACTACTGCGCGCGTAGCGTACGAGGCGCGGCGCTTGCGATCATGGTGACGGCAACGAGGAACGGGCGATGGCGAAACATCTGATCGGCTTCACCCTGGGGACCGAAGAGGACTGGCCGACGGCGTTCGAGGCCATCCTAAAGCGCGCGAATCTCAAGGTGCCCTGCGGCGGCGACGTTCACTCCTTCGACGTCGAGCGGGTGATGATCGAGCCTTTCTCCCTGCGCAGGACGCCGAGGTATCGGCTGGTCGTCGATCGGCTGGCGTGGTGGTACCCGATGCCCCGAGAGTGGTTGAAGAAGGTGGCGATGATGAACGAGGTCTACCTGCTCAACGACCCGTTCACCTTCCAGTCGATGGAGAAGCACACCGCGTACTGCGCGATGATGCGTCTGGGCATGCGCATCCCGGAGACGTGGATGCTGCCGATGAAGGTCGGACCGGACAACGAGCGATACCTGGCCACCGCCGCCCGCTACAACCTGAGCTTCGACATCGGCGAGATCGCGGAGCGCCTCGGCTTCCCGCTCTACATGAAGCCCTTCGACGGCGGGGGATGGCGGGGGGTCAGCCGGATCGACAATCACGCCGAGCTCCACGCGGCGTACGACCATTCCGGCCGATCGCTCATGCATCTCCAGGCCGGCCTGTGCGACTACGAGCACTTCGTCCGCACGCTGTCCATCGGTCCCCAGACCCGCAACATCCGGTATCGACCCGAGCTCCCCATGCACGAGCGCTACGGTGCGGAGTTCGATCTCGACTTCCTGGATGCGGCGCGGGCCCTGGAGCTCGAACGCATCGGCCAGCTCATCAACGCCTTCTTCCGCTGGGAGTTCAACTCCTGCGAGGTGATCATCAAGGACGGCGTGGTGTATCCGATCGATTTCGCCAACGCCTGCCCCGACGTGGCGCTGACGTCACTGCACACGCACTTTCCGTGGGCGATCACCGCGCTCGTGCGCTGGTGCGTCTTCTGCGCCGCCACCGGTCGGCGGATGGCGATCGACATGAACAAGCGCGACTACTTCCAGATCGGCGACCGGGACGATCTGAGCGACGACGAGAAGATGGATCGCTGGACCGAGACTGGTCGACGCGTACTTTGAGAAGCGGCAGTTCGAGGAGTTCTGCGCCGAGCACCTCGGACATCTGGATGGTGTCGCCCACGACTACTTCACGTCTCCGGAGTTCGACGAGCTCCTCGTGCGAACGGTGCAGAGCACGTACCCCCCGCACGAGCACGAGATGTTCATCGCCCGCCACCGCGACCTCGTGGCCCGGGCGATGACGGCCGAGCCGGCGGCCTGACCGACGGCCCCGCAGGAGCGAGTGGGCCATCTCCGGGGAATCTCCGTCGTCGTTGCAGAGAATTGCACCGCGGAGAGCGCGGAGGGCCGCGGAGGGGGACACACTCCCCTTGAGAGCGATCTGCGGCGGATCCCTGTCGTCACCAGGCTTCTCGGTCCGGTGCGTCTCACGTCGCTCCATGGACGCTCACGCTTGTCCGCTGGGCACGGCTGGCTCGCCGCATCGCGCGCCGAAGCGTGAACGACTGCATCTCTGCGAATGCTCCGCGGCCCTCCGCGGTGAAGCCGGTTGGGAATGCGACGGGCGTTCAGCGAGATTCGACGGCGGCGACCGCGTACGGCCCCCAGAAGCGGGCGATCACCTCGCGCATCGCCGGCGTGCTCTGGAGGAAGTTGCCGCGCCTCGACCTCGCCGGGGAACCACTTCCAGAGGAACGCGCCGACCACCGTGTCGTCGTGCTCGAGTGCCCGCAGCGCCGCGGCCAGACAGCGGCGCTGGATCTCTTCGGCCTCTGGGCCGCCCTGAACGATGCTCCCAGGGACGAACGGCCGCCTCCGACGATCGGTTGTAGCCCAGCTCGCCGAACACGACTCGGCGTTCGCGCTCGGCCGCGTATTGCTTCAGGTGACTCAGCAGCCGCACCCAGCCCTCGTCCAGCTCCTGTGGCTCGGGAAGTCCCTCGTGGTCGACGAGGGGGAAGTACGACTGGATGCCGATGACGTCGAGCTCGTCCCAGAACGGAACCCGCTCGTACGCGTCCCAGTTGGCCGAGTAGGTCAGCGGCATGGATGTCTGAGCCCGAACCGCGGCGATGATCTCCCGCCACTCCGCCTGCCGCTGCACCGTGCGGTCGAGCTCGGTGCCGACGACGAAGGCATCCGCGTCCTTCGCGATGCCCGCCAGCTCCACGACCCACGCGCGGTAGGTGCGGAAGAATCGCTCCCACTGCTCCTCCGTCGTCGAACGCGATCTCGCCCCGCCAGGAGAAGGGGCTTCCCCAGTAGGCGAGGTGCGGCTTGATCATGATCTTGAGCCCCAGCCTGTGCGCCTCGCGGATCGGGACGGGTGATCCACTCCGGCCGGTCGTACGCGCGGCGCGACACGGTGACCGTGCCGTCGCCTTGAATGCCGGCGTAGGGATGGATGCAGATCCAGTTGACGCCCAGGCCCTTCAGCGTGCGCATGGTCTGCACCATGGCGTCGCTGCCCCACTCTCCGCCCCAGGTCGGGCAGGAGATCGTCATCCCGCGGACGCGGGCGTAGGTGTCGGGAGAGGAGGGCGCGCTCAGCGCCGCAAGGAGCGGGGCGCTGGTTTGGCTCTGCGCTCTGGAGGACGCTGCGGAGAGCGCGGCGAGGACCGTGACGAGGAGAACTGGGATGGAGAGACGGTGGGGCGTCATCGGAGTTGGCCAATCGCGGCAGTTGGCGTTGACGCGGAGGAAGGGAAGGGCAGGGGCAGGGAGGGTCAATCGATCGATGTGCTCTCCGGTGTTCGGCGCGGAACCAGGCAAGTGTATCGCGAAGGTGGAGCGTCCTCCTGATCGGCCTACTCGCCCAGAATCGCGTTGATTCGGTCGAGCACGTCGTCATCCAGCCGCAGGTCGCTCGCCCCCGCGTTCTCCCGGATCTGCTCGGGCGACGATGCGCCCACGATGACGCTGCTCACGACCGGCAGACGCAGGCACCAGGCAAGGGCCAGATTGGACAGCGGAATCCCCAGCCCCCGGGCGAGCTCGCCGAGCCGACGGACCTTCCTCGAAGTTCTCGTCGGTCAGGCGCGGTCTTGATCCACTGACCGGTCTTCTCGTTCGCGGCCCGGCTCGCGGCAGGGATGCTGGTCTCGTACTTCCCGGTCAGCACGCCTTCGGCCAGCGGCGAGAAGTTCACGATCGCCCAGCCCCAGCCGCTCGCAAGTCGGGAAGACCTCCCCCTCCCAGTGCCGCTCGAGCATGTTGTAGAGCGGCTGGTTGCTGACGGGCAGATGCCAGCCGTTGTCATCGCAGGTCGCCACCGCATCCGAGATCTGTTCCGCCGTCCACTCGCTCACGCCCCAGTACAGGATCTTGCCCTGGTCGATCAGGTCGTTCATCGCCCGGCAGGTCTCGACCAGCGGCGTCTCCTCGTCGTACCGGTGGCACTGGTAGAGATCGATGTACTCGGTGTCCAGGCGTTTGAGCGAGGCGTGGCACTGCTCGAACACCTGCTTGCGGCTCAGGCCCCGGTCATTGGCGGCGGGGAAGGGCCAGTCTTCCTCGTAGGGCCAGTAGAGCTTCGTGGCCAGGACGAACGTGTGCGCGGCGAAAGGGGGTCAGGGCCTTGCCGACGAGCACTTCGGTGCTCCCGCGGCCGTAGGCATTGGCGGTGTCGAAGAAGTTGATGCCGCACTCGTAGGCCGTTCGGTGGAGGCGATCCGCGAGATCCTGATCGCCGTTGTTGAACGTGAGCCAGGATCCGAATCCGAGTTCCGAGAGCTTGATTCCCCACGTGCCGAGACGGCGATAGTTCATTGCGGCAATGGCTCCGGACCCCCCCGCGCTCCGCGGGCAGGTCACGGATGATACCGGATCGGCCGCTCCGTCCGGCCAACAATGCTCGAGCGTGTACGAGCAGCCGCCCCACGATGCCGACCCCCAGCACCCGAACGCCCGACTGCTGCTGTGGGCGTATCGCCACGGCGCGTTCCCCATGGCCGATCCGGACAGCGGATCCCTGGAGTGGTTCAGCCCCAACCCCCGCGGCATCATTCCCCTCGATGCGTTCCGCGTGCCGAAGAACCTCGCCCGGGAGGTTCGGCGGCGTCGATTCGAGATCCGCTACGACACGGCGTTCCGGGACGTGATGACCAGCTGCGGTCCCCAACGGCCCGCTCCGGAGGGAAGCTGGATCGACGAGCGTCTGCTCGCGGCCTACGGGTCGCTCCACGAGATCGGGCACGCCCACAGCGTCGAGGCGTGGCGTGAAGGGCGCCTGGTCGGAGGGCTGTACGGCGTGCACCTGGGGGCTGCCTTCTTCGGCGAATCGATGTTCGTCCGCCCCGAGCTGGGCGGGACCAACGCATCCAAGGTGTGCCTCGTGCACCTGGTCGAGCGCCTCATCGAACGGAACTTCCGCCTGCTCGACACCCAGCTGTGGAATCCTCACCTGGATCAGTTCGGCTGCATCGAGATCCCCCGCCGCGAGTACCTCCGGCGCCTCGAAGACGCGGTGGCCGGCGCCGGCGAGGTCGGCTGGGGACCATGATCCAGCCGCCGAAGCCCTCGTGGGAGCAGATTCACCACCCGGAATCTGCGCGAGGCCGCGACGCGCTCATGCCTTCTCCGCGGCCCTCCGCGGCCCTCCGCGGTGAATGTCCTCGCGTCGGCGCGCGGTCGCGCGCCGCGAGTACTTTCGGCGTCTCGAGATGCGGTGGCCGTCGCCGGGGAGGTTGGCTGGGGAACATGATCCAGCCGCCGAAGCCCTCGTGGGAGCAGATTCACCACGGAGGACGCGGAGGGCCGCGGAGGGGGAGCGCTGATGCTGGCGCGCATCACAACCGCGCTGCTGACCTGCAGCCCCCGGGAATCTGCGCGAGGCCGCGACGCGCTCATGCCTTCTCCGCGGCCCTCCGCGGCCCTCCGCGGTGAATGGTCTTGCGGCGCGCGGCTCCGGATCGAGCCAACGTTCCCGACCGGGATTACACTTCTCGCCATGGAATGCGGAATCATCGGGCTGCCGGGGTCCGGAAAGACCACCCTGTTCAACGCGCTGACCGGCGGACACGCGGCCGCGTTCTCCGGCAAGCCGAACATCGGCGTGGCCTCCATCCCCGATCCCCGGCTGGAGGTCATCGCGACCTACGTGCCGACCCGCAAGATCATCCAGGCCACGATCCAATTCGTCGACATTCCCGGCGTTGCTCCCGGCAGCGATCCGGGCAAGCTCAACAGCTTCCTGTCCCACGTCCGCCAGGTCGACGCGGTGTGCCAAGTGATCCGCGCGGCCGACTACGGCGGACTGGGAGCGGCCGCGCCGGCCAAGGACATCAGTGATCTGGAGACCGAGCTCATCCTCGCGGATCTCATCGTGGCCGAATCGGCGAAGGACAAGGCGACCCGGTCCGCCCGCGCCGGCGACAAGGACGCCAAGCAGCGGTTGGCCGTCCTGGAGCGGGTGGTCGAGGTGCTCAACGAGGACCGGCCCATCCGCACCGCCGAAGGGTGGAGCGATCCGGACCGGGCGATCCTCAAGAGCTACGGCATGATCACCGCCAAGCCGGTGCTCTACGTCGCGAACGTCTGCGGAGGACGATCTCGCCGGCGGCTCCGCGGCGGCCACGGCGGTGACCGGGCACGGCGCCGCCATCGGGGCGCCCGCCATTCCCGTGTGCGCCAAGCTGGAAGCGGAGGTCGCGGAGCTGGAGCCGGCCGATCGACGAGAGCTGCTTGCGTCGATGGGCCTGGAGGAGCCGGCCATCGGACCGCTCGCCCGCGCCGCCAACACCGCGCTGGGTCTGGCGTACTTCTACACCGCCGGCGACAAGGAGGTCCGGGCGTGGACCATGCACCTGGGCGCCACGGCGCCCGAGGCCGCCGGGGCCATCCACTCGGACATCCAGCGGGGATTCATCCGCGCCGAGTGCTTCAGCGTGCAGGATCTGCAATCGATGCACTCCGAGAAGGCCATCCGCGAGGCGGGACGGTTGCGCAGCGAGGGGAAGAACTACAAGATCCAGGACGGAGACGTCGTACACTTTCTCTTCAACGTGTAGACGACGGAGCGCGAGAAGCGGTGATGATGTTTCACGGTCCGCAGGATGCGGGCAGACGAAAGGACGCAGCAGGACGGCCTGCTCAGCCGGCCCTCCGGGCAGCGCCGCGATCGGTCCGACGATGAGCCGAACCACCACCCGCGCCCGATCTTCGCTCTTCCACCGCCGACTGCTGCTGCTGTTCGGCGCGATGGTGCTCGCGTTCGGCGTGCTGAGCCTGCAGCTGCTTCGGCTCGCCGTTGCCCAGGGGCAGGAGCGGCGCCAGGTCGCAGAAGCGAAGCTCGATCGACGGACCTACCTACCGACCTACCGCGGGCGGATCTTCGACCGCAACGGCAGACTGCTCGCCGTCGATCGACCGAGTTACGACATCGCGATCCAGTACGAGGTGATCAACGGGAGCTGGGAGCTCGAGCAGGCGACTCGGCGGGCCCGCCGCGAGAGCACAGCGGCCCGCTGGAAGGAGCTCACGCCCGAGGAGCAGACGGCGGCGATCGAGCACTGGCTGCCAACGTACGAGGCGGTGACCGACGAGATCTGGGCCGCGGTGCGCCGGCACGGAGCGCTGTCGGCGGAGGAGCTGGCCGCGCGGCGCGATGCGATCCGCGCCGAGGTGCACTCGCTTGCTGCCGCGGTGTGGGACCGCCAGCGCATGGTCTGGGAGCGGAAGCAGGAAGAGCGGCAGCGGATGACCTTCGTCGCCCCCGGCGAGCAGGAGCGGGTCTTCAAGCCCCAGCAGATCGCCGAGCAGCGGCAGGCCCACGTGATCCTCTCCCGCGTGACGGACGACGTCGCGTTCTACTTCACGCGTCTGGAGAAGCGGCTGGAGGAGGAGAAGTGGCGGGGCCTCATCGAGGTCCAGGACTCCAGTCGGCGCGAGTACCCGGCTCCGGCCACCTCGGTGCTGGTCGATCGAAGCACGCTGCCCGGACCGCTGCGCACCGACCAGGCCCTCGAGATTCCGGTGACCGGCGTGGCGGATCACCTGCTCGGGGCGCTGCGGGAAGAGCTGTATCCGCGGGACATCGAGCACCGCCCGTTCCTGCATCGCGTGACCGGCGAGGTCGACCTCGGCGGGTACCGATACGGCGACAACGTCGGCGCCAGGGGGCTGGAGGAGGCGTACGAACCGCTCTTGCGCGGGGAGCGGGGCCTGATCATCGAGCACCAGGACACCGGCGAGATCGAGCGGGTCGAGCCGGTCCCCGGTCGGGACCTCCACCTCTCGCTCGACATCGATCTGCAGTGCCGGATCCAGGCGATCCTCTCGCCGCAGCTGGGCCTCACCGTCGTCCAGCCGTGGCACCACAACGATCTGCTCGAGGTCGGTCGACCGCTCAACAGCGCCGCGGTGGTCCTCGAGGTGAGCACCGGCGAGATCCTCGCCGCGGTCGCGAGGCCCACGATCGCGGAGGGGCGAGTGATGGACGCGCTGCACCAAGCGATCGACCGGCCGTATGTGAACCGGGCGACGGAAGCGATCTACCCGCCGGGGTCGATCATCAAGCCGCTGGTCCTCGTCGCCGCCGTCGAGGCGGGAGTGCACGATCTCGACCAGACCATCGTGTGCAACGGTCACTACTTCCCGCAGAACCAGTCGCTTGCGCGCTGCTGGATCTACCGCGAGAAGTACAACTTCCAGACGCACGGCGAGCTCGGCGCGACCGAAGCGCTGGCCCGCTCCTGCAACATCTACTTCTACACGCTCGGCGATCACCTCGGCATCGATCTGCTCTGCGACTGGCTGGGCCGGTTCGGGATGGGTCAGCGTCTTCAATGCGGTTCGGCCTACACCTACCTCGATCCGGGCGAAGTCGAGCACTTTGGCGGCGAGGCGGCTGGGAGCCTGCCCGACCAGAGCGATCGGGAGCGGTACCGCAAGGAGGGGAGGGACCGGGCCATCGCGGTGTCGATGGCCATCGGCCAGGGGCCCCTGACCTGGACGCCCCTGCACGCGGCGAATGCCTACGCCACGCTCGCCCGCGACGGCGTCATGCGCGATGCGAACTTGATCCTGGACCCGGCTCCGAACCGGGTGCGGCGCGGCCCGAACCTCGACCTGCCGGCGGCGCTGGTGAACACGGCGCTGGAAGGGCTGCGCCAGTCCGTTGAGGAGCCGCACGGTACCGGCCATCACATCACGTTCGACGAGCAGGGCGTGCGCGAGCCGATTCTCAACGCCCCTGGCGTCACGGTGTGGGCGAAGACCGGAACCGCCGAAGCGCCGCCGCTGCCTCGCGACACCAACGGCAACGGGGTCCTCGACGAGGAGGACGAGCCGCTGGCCGCGCTCGATCACGCGTGGTTCGTCGGGCTCGTCGGTCCTCGCTCCGCTGCTCGTCCGCTCTACGCCATCGCGGTGCTCGTCGAGTACGGCGGCTCGGGAGGACGCGTGGCCGGGCCCATCGCGAATCAGATCATCCGCGCGCTGCAGGACGAGAACTACCTGCCCGGAGGAGGGCGGTGAGTCAGGTCCCCTGGATTCTGACCGCGGGACGGTACACCGCCACGGGTCTGCACCGCCGGACCCGGGCCCTGCACCAGCCCCGCGTGGCCCTGCTCAATTTGGGCTGGGTATGCGTGGCGGCCGCGGGGGGTCTGAGCCTGCTGGGGATCATCGCCATTGGAACGACCGAGCCGGGGTTTGCGCTCCGGCAGCTCATTCATCTCGGCGTCGGCCTGTTTGCGGCGACGATCGTGGCAACGCCGCACTACCGGCTCGCCCGCGATCTCAGCTATCCGCTGCTCTTCCTCGTGCTGGGGCTGCTGGTCTTCGTGCTGATTCCGTTCGTCCCGGATGCGATCGTCCATCCCCGCAACGGAGCGCGGCGCTGGATCAACCTCTATCTCACCGACTTCCAGCCGTCGGAACTGGCCAAGATCGTGTACGTGCTGGCCATGGCCAACTACCTGCGCAGCCGCCGCACCTACCGGCGCTTCTTCGGCCTGCTCGCGCCGCTCGGGCTGACGCTGATCCCCATGGGTCTGATCCTCCGCGAGCCCGACCTGGGCACGGCCATGCTCTTCCTGCCGACGCTCTTCGCGATGCTCGTCGCCGCCGGCGCCAAGCTGCGCCACCTGGCCGCGATCGCGCTGCTCGGGCTCGCCGCCGCCCCGATGATGTATCCCATGCTCCAGCCGCACCAGAAGGACCGGATCCGGGCCATGGTCGCGCAGATGACCGACGACCGCACCTATGAGCAGGACATCGGCTACCAGGGTGCCCAGGCCATGACGCTCGCGGGCGCGGGGCAGATCACCGGCGTGGGCAAGCAGCGGGCCGCCGATCTGATCGAGCACAATCATCTGCCGGAAGAGCACAACGACATGATCTTCGCGGTCATCTGTCTCCGCTGGGGACTCACGGGTGCGCTGCTGACGTGGGGCCTCTTCGCGACGCTCGCCGGCGGCGGTCTGCTCGTCGCGGCCACCTGCCGGGATTCGTTCGGCCGGCTCGTGGCGGTGGGTCTGGTGGCGCTGATCTTCACCCAGATGACGATCAACACCGGCATGACGATCGGGCTCATGCCCATCACCGGCCTGACCCTGCCCTTCGTCAGCTACGGCGGGACGAGCCTGGTCAGCGCCTGGCTCATGATCGGTCTGATGCTCAACATCGCCATGCGGCGGCCGATCACGGTCTGCCGCGAGGTGAACGACTTCGACGAAGAAGACGGTGGCTCGTGAGCGGCCTGTCGCCACTCTCGCCGCCGCCAGACTTCCTCGAGCGATCGCGCAGCCTCCAGATCGACTTCGAGCAAGGCGACGTCGATCTCCTGGGACGCTTTCTGGCGCTGCTCCTGGACGCGAACCAGCGATTCAATCTGACCGGGATCAGCGATCCGGATCTCGCCTGGTCCCGCCACGTCCTGGATTCGCTCACGCTGCTGCCCTATCTCGTCGCGGCTGAAGCGGCGACGGTGATCGACGTGGGCTCGGGCGGAGGTCTGCCGGGGATGGTCCTGGCCATCGCGATGCCGGAACTCCACGTGACGCTGCTCGAAGCAACCGGGAAGAAGGCGAACTTCCTCCGCGACGTGGTGGCCGACCTGCGTCTGCCCAACGTCAACGTAGTCAACGACCGCGCGGAGACGATCGGCCAGGATCGGGAGCTTCACCGCGAACGGTACGACGTGGTGACGGCGCGGGCGGTCGGTCCGATGGCGGTTCTGCTCGAGCTCACGGTTCCGCTGGCGCGGGTCGGCGGGCTGATCCTGGCGATCAAGGGCGAGAAGGCGAACGAGGAGATCGGGCAAGCCCGCGCGGCACTCGAGCTGCTCCACGCGACCGTGCTGCGCACGATCGCACCGAGAGCGGCACCGTGGTCGTGATCGAGAAGCTCGCGCCGACGCCGCGCATCTACCCTCGACGACCCGGCGAGCCGAAGCGAGCACCGCTCGGGACGACCAAGAACGGCTGACCGGCGCTCGCGCCGCTCTACAATCGTCGCGTGTCGCTCGACGTCACCACGCTGCTCACCCCCGATGGTCCGATTGCCCGTCGGCTGACGGACTTCGAGCTGCGTTCCCAGCAGCTGGAGATGGCCGCGGCGGTGGAGGCGGCGATGGAGCGGCGCGAGCACCTGCTCGTCGAGGCGGGCACGGGGGTGGGAAAGTCCTTCGCCTACCTGCTGCCGGCGATCCGGCGGATCGTCGAGCACCGCGAACGAGTGGTCGTAGTCACGAACACGATCAACCTGCAGGAGCAGCTGATCGAGAAGGACATTCCGCTGCTCAACGCGGTCATTCCCGAGGAGTTCTCCGCCGTCCTGGTCAAGGGTCGCAGCAACTACGTCTCGCTCCGTCGCCTCAAGCTCGCCAGCGAGCGGCAGGATCGCCTCTTCAGCGACGATGACTCCCGCCACGCGCTGCACACGATCGAGGACTGGGCATACTCCACGCGGGACGGCACGCTGGCCACCCTGCCCATGCTGAAGCCGCCCGTCGGTCTGGGACTACGCCCAGTCCGATTCGCACAACTGCATGGGGCGCAAGTGCCCGAGCTACGACAAGTGCTTCTACCAGGCGGCGCGAAGGCGGATGGAGAACGGCGACCTGCTGGTCTGCAACCACGCGCTCTTCTTCGCCGACCTGGCGCTGCGCGTTCAGGGCCGAGGGTTCCTGCCGGAGTACCAGCACGTGATCCTGGACGAGGCCCATGGGGTCGAGGACGTGGCCGCCGATCACTTCGGGGTCTCCATCTCCGAGGGTCGAGTCGCCCATCTGCTGCGCCTGCTCTTCCGCCCGGAGACGCGGCGGGGCTTCCTGAGCTCGCTGCGGGTGGTCGACGGCGCCATTCCGCTCGTCGACCGGGCGGTCGAACAGACGGTCGCCGTGCACGCCCGCATGGAGGAGCTCTTCGATGATCTGCTCGGCTGGCAGGAGCGGGAAGGTCCCCCCAACGGGCGCATCGATCGGCCGGACGTCGTCGAGAACGAGCTCGGTCCGGCGCTGCGGGAGCTTCACGACCTGCTTCGGCTGCTCAAGGACAAGGCGCCGGCGGAGGCCGATCAGTACGAGCTCAACAGCTACGCGCAGCGGGCGCTGGACATCGCGAATCAGACCACGCTGCTGCTGGGGCAGCAGGTGGAGGGTTGTGTGTACTGGCTGGAGCAGACCGCCGGACAGCGCGGGACGCGGGGCGAGCGTCGGGTCAGCCTGAACGGCATGGCGGTGGAGGTGGCGCCCCTCCTGCGGGAGCGCCTCTTCGGACAGGACATCTCCGTCGTGCTCACGTCCGCGACGCTCGCCACCGGTCCCGGCGACTTCTCGCACATCGCGCAGCGCCTGGGGTGCGAGGAGGCCCGCACGCTCCAGTTGGGCAGTCCGTTCGATCACGGCCGCCAGATGCGCGTGCTCGTCGATGCGTCGGTGCCCGATCCGCGTCATGCCGAACACCTCGAAGCGCTCTGGCCGCGGATCGATCGGCACGTGCGGGCGTCGGAGGGCGGAGCGCTCGTGCTCTTCACGAGCTTCCAGATGATCCGGTCCGTCGCGGAGCGGCTGCGGCCCGGTCTGGTCCGCGACGGATTCCCCGTCCTGGTGCAGGGGCAGGACGGACCGCCCGGATTGCTGCTGCAGCGATTCCGGCGCGATCCCCGCTCGGTCCTGCTCGGGACGAGCAGCTTCTGGCAGGGCATCGACGTGCGCGGTCCCGGCCTTCGAACGGTGATCATCACGCGGCTGCCCTTCGACGTTCCCGATCGGCCGCTGGTGGAAGCGCGGCTGCAGCGGATCCAGGAGCGGGGCGGCAATCCCTTTCTCGAAGAGCAGGTGCCCAAGGCGGTCATCCGCTTCAAGCAGGGCATCGGGCGGCTCATCCGCTCGGGCACCGACCACGGGGTGGTGGTGGTGCTCGACCCGCGCATCGTCACGCGCCCCTACGGCCGGGCGTTTCGCGCGGCATTGCCGGAAGGCGTGATCCTCGAGCGGTTGGATGCGCCGCCGGACTTCTCGTGAGCGGCTCCGCACGCCCTCCCTGACGTCTGCGCGTGCGTTGATATGATGGGCCTCCCCGCCGCGGGGCGGGTTGCTGCCTGCACTGTGGGACCTCGTGGGCCCTGGCCTCGGCTCGTTTGTCGCGTTTCTGCCTTGGCGGTGGGCAGGGGCAAGGGCAAGGGGAAGGCCAGGGGGGGAGCGGAAGGGCGAGGGTAGTCGTTCGCGCCTGATGGTCGGCGCGTGACACGCTCGGGTTGGTTGGAAGCGAGTTCCATCGGGACGGAGACCCATGCTCGGAAAAGTCTTCAAGGCGTACGACGTTCGTGCCATCTACCCCAAGCCCCTCAGCGAGAAGCTGGCCTGGCAGATTGGGTACGCGACCGCCAAGTACCTCACCGAGGCCGCCGCGAAGGCCGGTCACGATGACCCCATGATGCGTCACATCGTCCTGGGTCAGGACATGCGCAAGAGCTCGCCCGCCCTGACGACGGCCCTCAAGGCGGGGATCAACGACTTCGGCGCGCATGTGATCGAGGTGGGCCAGGTCGACACGCCGTTCGTCTACTTCGCGATCAACTTCCTGGGATGCTGCGGAGGCGTCCAGACCACCGCGTCGCACAATCCCGCCAACTACAACGGCTTCAAGATCTCCCAGATCAGGGCCAAGCCGGTCGGCATGGGCACCGGTCTCGAAGAGATCAGGCGCCTGGCGGCCATGTCCGATCGCGACAAGATCACCCCGGCCGGAGGGCGGAGCGATTCCCGGGATCTCTGGGATGCCTACCGGGAGCACGTCCTGCGGTCCGTGAGCCCGGAGCTGCAGTCCGGTGCGGCGCGCCTGCATGTCGTGATCGACGCGTCGAACGGGATGGCGGGAACGATGGTCCCCAAGGTCTTCGGTCAGGTCCCCGGTCTCAAGATCACCCGGATCAACTTCGACAACAGCAGCGGCGAGTTCGTGCACGAGCCGAACCCGCTGGTCGAGGCCAACCTCACGCAGCTGCGGGAGCGAGTCGTGGCCGAGAAGGCCGACGTGGGCTTCTGCTTCGACGGCGATGCCGATCGCTGCGTGGTGGTGGACGAGCAGGCGAACATCATCGGGTGCGACCACCTGACGGCGTGGCTCGCCCGGGACGTGCTCAGCCGCCATGCTGGCGCTGCGATCGTCTACGACCTTCGCTCGACCAAGGCCCTGCCGGAGATCATCCGCGACGCGGGAGGCACTCCGGTGCGGTCGCGCGTGGGCCACGTGTTCATGAAGCAGCAGATGGCCGGCAACGAGGCGTTCTTCGGCGGCGAACTCTCCGGTCACTTCTACTTCCGTGAGAACTTCAACGCCGACTCGGGAGCGATCGCCTTCGCCGCGGTCGTCAGCTGTCTGTCCCGCGCCGGGCAGCCGCTGAGCGAGCAGCTGAAACCGACCCAGCGGTACGTTCAGTCCGGCGAGATCAACTTCGAGAACGAAGACAAGGAGGCCGCGCTGGCCGCCCTGGAGCGGGCGTATCCGGAGGCGCAGATCGACGAGCTGGACGGGGTGACGCTGGATCTGGGAACTTGGTGGTGCAACGTTCGAATGAGCAACACCGAGCCGCTGTTGCGTCTCAACCTGGAAGGTCCGGACTCCGAGACGGTGGCGGCCAAGGTCCGCGAGGTCTCTCCCTATCTGGGCAAGCGGGTGGCGCATTGACGATCTCTTTCGATCGACCCCGCTTCGCGACCGCTGAGGAGTCACGATGAACGTCAAGAGTTTTCTCGAGCACTACCAGATCCGGGAGAACCCCTTCCGAGCGGAGGAAGCGCGGCAGGATGAGGTGTTCGGCCGCGTCGAGTCGGTCTGCCACCATCCCGACTTCGAGAAGATCTGCGGCAGTCTCGACCAGCCCTCGACGTCGATCGTGTTCGGGGAGAAGGGAGCGGGCAAGACGGCGATCCGGCTCCAGATCGAGCAGGCGGTGGAGGAGCACAATCGAGGGAACGCGAACCGGCGCTGCTTCGTCGTGCCGTACGACGATCTGAACCCGGTGGTCGATCGCTTCGCGCGGCACGCGGGCAAGAGCACGCCGATCAAGACCCTGCAGCAGTTCGCGCTGCGAGATCACATGGATGCCATCCTCGCTGCGGCCGTCCCGCCCATCGTGGACCAGATCCTGGGATCGCTGCGGGGCCAGAAGCCCCCGCTCGACCTGGGTGCGGACCAGGATCGACAGTTCCGCGCGCTCGACGCCGTCTCGAAGCGCGACCTCATGCTCCTGCAGATCTGCTACGACCGCCCGCACGCGGCGCCGCGCCGCTCGCAGCGTCTCAAGCGCGCCCTGCGGATTCGCTCGGAGAACTTCCTCGGCCTCTACAAGGTGCTCTCGGGGTTCCTGGTCCTGGTCACGCTCGCCGCGATCATCGCGTCCATCATCTCTCCGCCGGAGACCAATCGTCTGCTCTACGGGACGGGCTTGACGTTCCTGATCCTCGTGACCGCAGCACTCGGCCTGCGCTTTCTCTGGCTCTGGAGCCGAACCAATCGCCTGGCCTCGCACCTGTCCCGGAATCTGCGGGTCCTCGATCGATCAGCGACGTCGTTCCGCGAGTCCCTGACCGTTCTCGGAAGCCGCGAGGTGATCGGGGCCAGCCTCCCCGTCGATGCGAGCGAGGAGTCGCGGTACGCCATGATGGCCCGCCTGCGCAACACGCTCCGTCACGCTCGGCTACCAGTCGCTGATCATCCTGATGGACCGCGTGGACGAGCCGTCGATGGTCAACGGCGACGTCGAGCTGATGAAGGCCCTGACCTGGCCGCTGCTCAACAACAAGTTCCTCCAGCAGGACGGCATCGGCGTGAAGCTGCTGCTGCCGTTGGAGCTGCAGTTCGAGCTGCACCGGGAAGGCAGCGACTTCTATCGCGAGGCACGGCTCGACAAGCAGAACCTGATCGAGCGATTCTCCTGGTCGGGCGCCACGCTCTACGACCTGTGCGCGGTGCGGCTCAACGCGTGCCGCCCCGGGCAGGAGCCGATGTCGCTCATGGAGATGTTCGAGCCCACCGTCAGCCAGCAGGACCTGGTGGATGCCCTGGATCAGATGCAGCAGCCTCGCGACGCGTTCAAATTCCTCTACCACCTCGTCCAGGAGCACTGCTCCAACATTCCCGAGGAGGAGCCCAAGTGGCAGATCGCACGGCAGACGCTGGATGCCGTGCGCAAGCTGGAGGTGGACCGACTGAGCCAGATGCTGCGCGGTGCCCGACCCGCGTGAGCGCTGCTGCTCACTCCCCCGGGATCGAGGTGATCACGCCCGACCACGGGCTGGACGCCGTGGCGTAGAGGCGCTTCTGAATCCGCCCGGCGCGGAACGCGAGATACCCCGCTTCACACGCTGCCTTCATCGCCTTGGCCATCATCACCGGGCGCTCGGCATGGGCGACGCCGGTGTTGAGCAGGACGCCATCCGCGCCCAGCTCCATGGCCACGGTGACATCGCTGGCCGTCCCCACGCCCGCGTCGACGATGACCGGATAGTCGGTCCGTCCGCCGTTCGCCGGATCCTTGAGGAGCTCGAGGATCATGGTGATCGCGGTCGGGTTCGCGATGCCCCGCCCGCTCCCGATGGGGCTGCCGGCGGGCATCACGCTGGCGGCGCCCGCGTCGCGAAGCCGCACCGCCATGATCGGGATCGTCACTCGAATAGCAGAGCACGGTGAACCCGTCCGCGACGAGCTGCTCGCACGCCTGCAGCGTGCCGACGGGGTCCGGTAGCAGGGTCTTCTTGTCGCCGAGCACTTCCAGCTTCACCCACTGCTGCCCGGGGTTGTCGAGCTGCTCGAGGATCTCCCGGCCCAGGCGGGCGACCCGCACCGCGTCCTCCGCGGTGAAGCAGCCCGCGGTGTTGGGCAGGATCGTGTAGCGAGAGGTATCGATGTGATCCAGGAGCGAGCGGCCGGAGGCGTCGAAGAGCCGCTCGCGGCGCACGGCCACCGTGATCACCTCGGCGCCCGAGGCATCCAGCGCCGCTTCCATCGTCGCGTAGTCCGCGTACTTGCCGGTTCCGAGGATGAGCCGGTTGTGCAGGACGCACGGCCCGAGACGCAGTGGTTCTTCGGTGATCGAGGCGTGCACGGAAGAGGCGGGAGGCATCGGGGTTTGGGGAGTCATGGGTCTTCTCGATTTCAACCGCCGCCGACCAGGGTGACCAGCTCCACCCGATCACCATCGCGGAGCGGGTGATCGAGGTGGCGCCGCTTGGGCACGAGTTCGGAGTTTACCTCTACTGCGCACGCCTTGTCGGCGAGACCGTACTGCCGCAGCAGCTCGGCCACCGTGCAGGGCGAGCGGATCTCGGCGACCTCACCGTTGACGAGGATGGTCACGCCCGCATGATAGAGCGGTTTCAGTCCAAACGGAGCATTTGGAGCGTTGGCGAGGCGCGTGTGGCGCGGAGGGCGAAGCAGGCGGCTTGCTATGCCGCCGATGCAGCCCGACAAAGCCACGCGCAGGCGCAGCCAGCTCAGGACGCTACGGTTGGAGTGAGACTGCTCTAGCCGGGCGGATTCGCGGGCGCCCGCGCGATTGGCGTCGAGCGTTGAGAGTCTCCCTGCCCCTGCCAATCAGAGCGACAGGAAGAGCGGGATCGTCGACTCCATGATCGCGTGCAGGCAGGTGTCCCCCAGTACGTGTTGGAAGACGCGGCGCCGATTGCTGGAGCCCATGGCGATGAGGTCCGCGTTCCAGCCGCTCGCGTAGGTCAGCAGGTCTTTCTTCGGATCTCCGCTCACCAGCTCCGTCTCGACGCTCAATCCGTGGGCGCGGCAGTACGAAGCGGCATCGTTCAGCAGCTCATGCGGGTGGTGGACCTTGGAATCGAAGCAGATGATCTTGACGACGGCATCTGGCCAGAGGCCAGCGAACACCAGGTTCTTCATCGATCTCGCCGCTTCCATCGACCCGTTGTAGGCGATCAGGATCCGGCGAATCTCACGGAAGGTCGGCGAGACGGCGAGGATCGGCTGCACTCCGTGCTGCAGTAGCTCGACGAGCCTGTCACTGGGATTGTGGAGGACGCCGTATTCGAAGAGCCCCCGGAGGCCGAACACGGTCAGATCGTGATAGCGCCACAGCGAGCGCAATTCTTCAAGGGGGTCTTCCGTCTCATGGACCACTTGGCACGTGACGCCGGCCTTGCCGCAGGCGGATTGGAAGTCGGCGATCGCTTCGTGAATCCGCTGCTCGGTGATCTGAATTCGATGTTCGATCAAGTCATGGGCCGCCGCTCCGGCTCCGGCGGGAACAGGGCCGACGCTCGCGAGGCGCTGCAGGTCCGTGATGGTCACGCCGGTCACCTCCGCTTCGTGATGTCGGGCGAGGGCCAGCGCCTGCTCGACCGCGATCGGCGTGTAGGGGGTGCCACTGAGCGCCACGAGAATCCGTTTCAGCATCGCAGGGCTCCTGGGTGGTTGACGCGCCGTTAGATCAAGAAGAGGAGGGTGACGAGCACGAACACGGGCAGCAGGATCGGCACGCTGTACTTGAACATGTAGCCGAAGAAGCTCGGCATCTCGACGCCGGACTGCTCGGCGATGGCCTTCACCATGAAATTCGGGCCGTTGCCGATGTAGGTCATCGCGCCCATGAAGACCGCGCCGAGGCTGATGCCGCGAGCAGCGACGCCGAGATCGCAGCCTCGCCGACGAGCGCCGACCATCGCCGCCCTCCGTCCCCCGGCATCGTCTGGCCGAGCCCGAAGAAGACGAGGTAGGTCGGCGCGTTGTCGAGGAACGACGACAGGACGCCGGTCAGCCAGAAGAAGTGCCAGGGCTGGTTGAGCGTCTCGGTGATGGCGGGTCCGAAGGCCTTGAGCACCTCGAACGGCACCTGCATGGCGATGAAGATGCCGATGAAGAGGGCCGCGACCTCGACGATGGCCGCGTAGTTGAAGCGGTTCTCCTCGCCGAATCGCCGGTCGAGGTCGTCGTCAGGCGAGAGGCCGACGAACGCGAGCATGAGCAGCTCCCGCATGAACGGGAACGCCTTGATCGACCAGGAGGGGCAGGGGCTTGCCCGGGAACCACGAACGCCACGGCGAGCACGACGCCGAGCAGCCAGACGCAGGTTGATCGAGCCGCGCAGCCGCAGCGGCTGCGATCGGGTCTCGTCGCGCTGCAGGTCGAAGACCGTCTCCTTGCGGTAGGCGATCGTGTCCCAGATGAAGTAGACGACCAGCAGGATGCACGCAGGAGACGGCCCACTCCTTCCACAGTCCGAGCGTCCAGAAGAAGGGCACGCCGCGGAGATAGCCGAGAAACAGCGGCGGATCGCCGATCGGCAGCAGCGTGCCGCCGATGTTGCTGACGAGGAAGATGAAGAAGACGACCGTGTGCACGACGTGCTTGCCGCTCGGAGTTGGTCTTGAGCAGCGGGCGGATCAGCAGCATGCTGGCGCCGGTCGTGCCGATGAAGCTCGCGATGCAGGCGCCGACGGCGAGGAACCCGGTGTTGGTGATCGGATGGGCGGAGAGATCGCCCCGCAGCGAGATGCCGCCGCTGATCACGTAGAGGCTGAAGAGCAGGACGATGAAGGGCACGTAGTCCAGGACGATGGCGTGCTCGAGCATGAGCACGGTTGAGTCGACGCTGGCGGTGGCGAGGAAATAGAGAACAGTGAGACCGGCGAACACCAGCGACAGCCCGAGCCGATTGAGGTTGCTCTCCCACCAGTGGTGTGTCGGGCGGAGCAGCGGCAGCACCGCGATCGAGCCGAGAATGCCGACGAACGGCAGGATGCCGAGCCCCCACCAGGGTGGGGCATGAGCGGCGCCGACATGAGCCTCGCCCCCATGATGGAGCAGCGAGCGCACGATGAGGAAGCCGAGGAAGACGACCGCCGCCACGAGGGCGACCCAGGCGGTCAGGCTCAACCGCGTCCTCGCGAGCGGTGTCGAACTCACGCTGTCCATGTCCATGGTCAATTGGGAACTCATCGATCCCTCCGTGGCCGCTGGTCGTCATCCGCAGTCCCGGCCTCGGGGGTAATCGAAGCCGATAGGGTAGCCGAACCACGCGGCAAGAGCGCGACGGGTGAGTGGGGAGGGAATCCCCCTGGCGTCAACCGCCACACGACGGGGCGGCGGGACCGCGTTCCTATCGGCGTTTCCGCACCTCCGCTGAACGGAGCAGGACGCCGCCTGGCGGTTGTCGCGGCGGCTGACTGCTTCGTATCCTGGTTCGAATCATGAGCTTATCGCCCCTTCATCGCGCTGCTGCCGCCTTCCCCGGCTTCGTCTGGTTCGCACTTGTCGTGATCGTGGTGCTGGCGATGCCGGATCGATCCGCGTCGGCCCGGCCGGCCGACCCGCCGCGCTTCGGCCGCTTCCTCTCCCAGATCACGGGACTGCACGACCCGAACGGCGTGGCGATCGGGCCGGATGGCCGAATCTTCATCGCCGACACGGATGCCGGCGTGATCCGCGTGCTGTCTCGCGAGGGCGAGACGCTCGCCGAGTTGAATGCGCCCGCCGAGACCTCCGTGCTGAGCGGTCCGATGGGTGTCGCGGTCGACGAGGACGGCTTCGTGTACGTCGCGGACACCGGCAATGATCGCGTCGTCGTGTTCGACGACCACGGGCGGTGGAGGGCCACCTGGGGAAAGCACGGACCGCAGCCCACTCGGTTCATTGCCCCCGAGGGCATCGCCGTTCATGGTGATCTCGTCTACGTCGCGGACACGGGTAATCAGCGGGTTCAGGTCTTCGGCCGGAACAGCTCGTTCAAGTTCGCGTTTGGAGAACGCGGCGTGGAGGACGGGCAGTTCCTGCGCCCACGGGGGTTGCGGTCGACGAGGCGGGATCGGTGTTCGTCGTCGATGCGGATCGGCATCGCGTTCAGAAGTTCGACGCCGAGGGCACGCTCCTCATGGGGTGGGGCGACTACGGCTTCTTTCCGGGTCTGTTCGCATCACCGCGAGGGATCGCCGTTCACCAAGGGCTCCTGCTGGTGGCAGAGGCGTTCTCCCACCGCGTGCAGGCGTTCGATCTGGACGGATCCTTCCTCTACCAGTGGGGACTCCACGCGGTGGTGCCGCGCGAAGGTGAGGGGAAGATCCACTATCCGCAGGGCGTGGCCGTGGCCCCGGACGGCTCGTTCGTCGCGGTCGTGGAGCCCTTCGAAGATCGCTGCCAGCTCTTCGGGCCGCTTGGAGGGCAGGACGAGAGCGCACCGGTTTCCCCGGCGCCGTCGTCGGCCGTCTCGCACTTCGGACCGCAGCTCGATGTCTCGGGGAGGTGGCTGGCGGTTCACGAACCGGAGCAGGGATCCCTTTCCATCTTCGATCTCTCCCATGAAGTTCCGATCCTGGTGTCGACCGTGGGCGAGCCCGGCCGCCGCGTCGGTCAGCTCTCGCGGCGTGGCCGACCTTTCGATCGACGACACGCAGGTGCTGGTGGCCGACGCCGGCACGTCGCGGCTGCAGCGCTTCCGGTTCGATCTCGACGCCGAGGGACCGACCCGTTTCGATCCCCTCGCGGGGCGCTTCGTCAAGGCGTACGACTCGTCGCTGCTTCGCTTCGGCGAGGACGAACCGGTGCCGCTGCCGGTCGCCGTGGACCACGACGAAGAAGGAAACATCTACCTGCTCGACGGGCGCAGCGATCGCGTGCTCGTGTTCACCGCAGAGATGAAGCCGCTGCGCAGCTGGGGCGGATCGGGCTCCGAGCTCGGGCGTTTCCGCGGGCCGACGGATCTTCTTCTCGATCGCGCGGGAGCGGGTCTACGTGGTCGACGCGCTGAACCATCGCGTGCAGACCTTCGACCTGAACGGGGAGTTTCTCTTCGCGTTCGGCAAGCAGGGGACGGGAGCGGGCGAGTTCGTCAGCCCCTTCGGCATCGCGACAAGCCCGGACGGATTCATCTATGTGACCGACTCGGCCCGTGACGTCGTTCAGAAGTTCGATACGCGGGGTTCGTTCGTCGCGGCGTGGGGCAGCCAGGGCGGCGACGCGGGCCAGTTCTGGAAGCCCAAGGGCATCGTCGTGGACGACCGCCTACGCTTGATCGTCGTCGACTACGGCAACCACCGCCTGCAGGTCTTTTCGCCAGAGGGGGAGTGGCTGGTCACCTTCGGAGCCGGACGTGCCTACACCCGACCCAAGAACAGCCCGGCATCGTAGCTCGGGTGCAAACTCGCGCACGGTCGTCGGCGCGGCGCTGATCGTCGCGCTGCTCGCCGGCTGCGCGCGGGACGAGTCGCCACCGCCGACCGCGCTCGCAGAAGGCGACCGGCGCGCCGACCTCGTCGGTGGCGAATCCCGCCCGGTCGCGCGTCGTGAGCAACGACGGCACGTACTTGGTCTCCTACGAGAGCCGGCCGGAGGTGATTCCGCTCAACGAGCCCTTCGACCTCACGGTCTGGGTGCAGAACCCCGACGGGACAGCCCTTTCCGCACCGATCGGTCTGGAGGTGGACGGGCGGATGCCGCAGCACCGACATGGCATGAACCGCGTGCCGACGGTGGAGCAGATGGAGGACGGCCGCTTCCTCATCAAGGGCATGCTGTTCCACATGCCGGGCCTCTGGGAGCTGGACGTCGACGTCAGCCAGGGGGGAGTGACCGAGCGGGCGCAATTTCCGATCGATCTGCAATGACCCGCGCCGCGGTGTTCATGCTGCTTGCGATGATTCCGCTGCTGGCCGCGGACGACGCCTCTGAATTCGGCTTCTCCGGCGCCGAGCGCCGCCGCATTCTGCGGCACGCGCCGCTCGGGCCCGTGCCTGCCGATGAGACGAACTCGGTCGCCGACGATGAGCGGGCGGCGGCTCTGGGACAGTTCCTCTTCTTCGATCCCCGGCTGTCGGGCAACGGCGAACTCTCCTGCGCGTCGTGCCATGACCCGAGTCACGGCTTCACGGACGGGCGTTCGCTCGCGGAGGGGCTCGGCCCGGTGGAGCGCAACACGCTCTCGCTGTGGAACGTGGCGTACAACCGCTGGTTCTACTGGGACGGGCGGGCGGATTCGCTCTGGGCGCAGGCGCTGAACCCCATCGAGCGCCCGAACGAGCTTGGCGGCAGCCGCCTGCGCTGCGCACACCTGATCGGAGAGGACCAGGCGCTCCGGCGGAGCTACGAGGCGCTCTTCGGACCGCTTCCGGATCTCGCCGACCCCGTCCGGTTTCCCCCCGCGGCGCGGCCGGTGCCAAAGGACCCGGAGGACGCCGGGCACCAGGCGTGGCTGTCGATGTCGGAGGACGACCGGGAGGCGGTCGATCGAATCTTCACGAATCTCGGCAAGGCGATTGCGGCGTACGAGCGGAAGCTCGTCAGCCGTCGATCGCCGTTCGACCGCTTCGCCGAAGGCGTGGCCGCCGGTGATCCGGAACTGATGGACGCGGCGCTCAGCCCCTCCGCGCAGCGGGGGCTCAAGCTGTTCATCTCACCGCGGGCCGGCTGCACGCTCTGCCACAGCGGACCGAACTTCAGCGACGGCGAGTTCCACAGCATCGGCGTGCCGCCGAGGGACGGCGGGCTGCCGAGAGATCCCGGGCGGTATGTGGGGGCGGACGTGGTTCGCCGCGACCCCTTCAACGCGCTGGGTCCCTTCAGCGACGCCCCGGCCGGAGCCGCGGCCGAACGGACGGGATCGATCGCCAACGGTCCGCACAACTGGGGGCAGTTCAAGACCCCGAGCCTTCGCAATGTCGCCCGCACCGCCCCCTACATGCACCAGGGGCAGTTCGCAACGCTGGACGACGTGCTGCACTACTACTCGACGCTGGAGGGCGCGGTGCAGCTGGACCACCACCAGGAGCAGATCTTGAAGCCGCTGCAGCTGACGGCGCAGGAGCGGGAAGACCTGCGCGCGTTTCTCGAGTCGTTGACCGACGAGGGAATCGATGCGCATCTGCTGCACGCGCCGGAGACGCCGTAGCGGGGCTCGTCGAACGACGGTTTCGGCGCAAGCGCATCGCTCGGTGAAGATTGAAAGTTTTCGGCTGGCACCACCCACGGCAACGGGCGGTCGTGTATCTTCCCCGCCGAGCAGGGAAGAAGGGAGTGCGGAGAGACGAGCCGCGTCGGCGCGTCTTCTGGTATCGGTGTGCCTCATCCCCAGGAGTCCATTTCATGCCCATGCGAGCCACGACCTTGCTTGCGATTGTCACACTAGCTGCTTCGTTCCACGGTGCGTACGCCCAGTGCGACGCGGGGTGTACGGTCATCGACTTCGAGGGCTTTGGGAACACGACGGAGGTGGCGATGGTGGCGGGTTCGCCCGACGTGATCTTCACCGCGTCACCACCGCTAACGACTTGGAGGACATACGTCTCCAAGGACGCGGAGGGTGGATCGGCATATTTCAGAAACGCGCCGTCCGGCGTAACCGCGATCAAGTTCGACAACAATATCGACACCGTGGTGAGCGACCCGATGGTGTTCAGTGAGCCAGTTCGGTGGGTTTCGCTCTCGTACACGGTGATGTCGCCTACCGCGCCATTGACGCTCACGGCCAAGGACAGCGATGGAAACGTGGTAGCAACGGTAATCGGCCGCACCGACGGAAATCTGGGATGCCCTGGGGACATATTTCACTGCACTTGGGACACGATGACCGTCGTCTCCGGGAGCGCCAACATCGCGAGCCTCGTCTTCTCAGGTACGGGCTCCGATACCTATTTTCTGGACGACATCACCGTGTGCGCGGACGAACCGCTGCCCGTCTGTGGCGGAGTGAACACCCTTGACTTCGAGGGATTTGGCAACACGACGGAGGTGGCGATGGTGGCGGGTTCGCCCGACGTGATCTTCACCGCGTCACCACCGCTAACGGCTTGGAGGACATACGTCTCCAAGGACGCGGAGGGTGGATCGGCATATTTCAGAAACGCGCCGTCCGGCGTAACCGCGATCAAGTTCGACAACAATATCGACACCGTGGTGAGCGACCCGATGGTGTTTAGTGAGCCAGTTCGGTGGGTTTCGCTCTCGTACACGGTGAAGTCGCCTACCGCGCCATTGACGCTCACGGCCAAGGACAGCGATGGAAACGTGGTAGCAACGGTAATCGGGCGCACTGACGGAAATCTGGGATGCCCTGGGGACATATTTCACTGCACTTGGGACACGATGACCGTCGTCTCCGGGAGCGCCAACATCGCGAGCCTCGTCTTCTCAGGTACGGGCTCCGATACCTATTTTCTCGACGACCTCACCGTCTGCACGGAGGCTCCCTCTCTCAATCACCTCCCACAGGCCGAAGCCGTCGTCCAAACGCTCGTGGACATCGGCGACGAGGCCACCGTGCGCATCGATGCGTCCGGTTCCTTCGATCCCGATGAATCGGGGCCGCTCAGCTACGAGTGGACGATCGACTCGGGCCTGACGTATCAGTCTGCGATCGTGGAAATCCCGCTGTCGTTCGGCCCGCACCAGTTCGAGCTGACGGTCACCGACGGTCTCGGCGCGTGCGACACGCTGACGCTCGACGTCTGTATCGATCCCGCCATCCTGGCCCTGCTCGAACTCGACAAGACGAAGGTCGAGTTCGACAAGACGCCGCCGCGACTCAAGATCGACGGCATGATCGGACTGCCGCTGGGCGTCGACTACCGCGATCTGTCGCCGATGGTCTGGCTCGATCTCGATCTGGCCGCGCAGCCGCTCCTGAACATGGCCACGATTCCGCTGAACGTGTCGGGCGGCGATGACGAGAAGTGGGAGCTGTCGATCCCGGTGGCGGGTGTCACGGAGTTCGACATCGACTGGAAGGGCGCCCGCTTCAAGTTCAAGGAGGACGGTATCCCCGTCGAGCTCAAGACGAAGATGCTGACCTCGCTCGACACCGACCTCACGATCAAGATCCATGACCACGAGATCGACGGACCCTTCACGTTCTCGGTCGACGGGACCGCCATGGTGGAGGTGGACGCTGAAGGGAACTTCTTCGCTGTGAATCCCGGCGTCGTCATCGACGAGCAGAAGCCGGGCAAGGAAGCGACGGTCAAGCTCCCCGTGCCGCTTGGCGAGGGAACGCTCATCGAGTTCACTGGCG
Organism: uncultured Planctomycetota bacterium; assembly: GCA_963697235.1. Taxonomy (GTDB): domain Bacteria; phylum Planctomycetota; class Phycisphaerae; order Phycisphaerales; family SM1A02; genus CAVONJ01. Next base: position 495,225 of record CAVONJ010000004.1, on the reverse strand, counting down.
CCGTCGTCAGCTCCTTCGCGGTGAGCGAAGACCAGATCGAGACCTCGGTCGGCCGCTACCGCCTGGAACTCGAGTTCGACGCAGCGACCTTTCCGGAAGGCAGCGCGACCACCCCGCGATCGCTCGATCTGGCGGTGTTCCTCGGCGCCCAGATGTACCCGAGCCCCATTCAGCCGGGACTGGACGAAAACGATCTGGAGGTCAAGGGCGATAAGTGGGAGGCCAAATAGGCTGGGTTGAGTTAGGACACAGGGCCAACGCTTGCGCCGCTTCCGGCTGATCGTCGGAACACGAACCCGGGACAGCCTCCACCTTTCTCCGCGGGGAAAGGCGAGGCTGTCCCGCTTTTTTGCCCCTCTACATTGCCGATTTGATTCTGGCTGGGCTGTGTGGGGACCGCTAGACTGAGCGGTGCTGCTACGGTGGTCCGGCGGCGGGGGGCCGGGGGCATCGGACTGATAGCCGCCCATTTCTCCAGCACCCCCCGCGAGTTCTCCCAATGTCCAGACTGTCCAAATCGTCGTTCTTCGGCCGCTGCGTCCTCCCCGGTTTTGCGTCCTTGCTCCTGGTGAATGCGAGCTGGGGGCACCCGGATGATCCCAAGGCGAAGAGCATCCTGCCGCCGTACGAAGGCCCGGGCTTTCTGGCCGGCGAGGGCGGTGTGGCGGGGACCGTCTTCCCCTCGAACGACGTCACGCTGCTGGCCTGGATTCCTCCGGGGCAGTTCGGTGCGAGCTGGGCGAATGACTGCTGGGGATACGTCTCGCCGTCCGGGCGGGAGTACGCCATCATCGGCCTCTCGAACAGCACCGGCTTCGTCGAGGTCACCAATCCGGGTAACGCGCAGATCGTTGCGACGATTGCCGGTCCGGGAAGCGTCTGGCGGGACATCAAGGTGTACCAGACCTACGCGTACGCGGTGAGCGAGGCGGGCTCGGGCATCCAGGTCATCGACCTGAGCCAGATCGACGAAGGAACGGTTGAGCTCGTCAACACGGTGACGACAGGCGGCGGCCCCGCGACCCACAACGTCGCGATCAACGAAGACAGCGGCTACCTCTACCGCACGGGCGGCGGCGGCAACGGGCTGCGCATCTACAGCCTGGCGGATCCGGCCAATCCCACCTTCGTAGCATCATGGCCGGACCGCTACGTTCATGACGCACAGATCGTCACCTACACCGAGGGTCCGTACGCCGGCAAGGAGATCGCCTTTTGCTGCAGTGGATTCAACGGCGGCTGGGTTGAGACCGGCATCGACATTCTCGACGTCACCGACAAGCAGGACATTCAGCTTCTCGCCCGCTACCAGTACCCCTTCGCGGCGTACTCCCACCAAGCGTGGCTCTCTCCCGATCGCCAGTACCTCTACCTCAACGACGAGCTCAACGAGCAGGACTTCGGGCTCTCGTCCACGACGCACATCATCGACGTCAGCGATCTCTCGAACCCGTTCCAGGCGACCGCCTACACCAATGGGTCCACGGCCATCACGCACAATCTCTACGTACGCGACAACCTGATCTTCGCCTCCAACTACCGGTCCGGTCTGCGGGTCTACGACATCTCGGAGCCGCTCGCACCGGTGGAGATCGCGTACTTCGACACGTTCCCCGAGAACAACCTCACGGACTTCAACGGTCTGTGGAGCAACTACCCCTTCCTTCCCAGTGGCATCGTGATTGGAAGCGATCGCGAGCGCGGCCTCTTCGTGTGGGACGTGGGCGGGCCGCAGCTGACCTTCTCCTATCCCAACGGTCGCCCGCTGTGGCTCAACGCTCAGGGTGAGTCGATCGCGGTGCAGGTCCAGGTGGAGGAGGCCGAGGTCGTTCCGGATTCCGCCACGTTGACCTATGACCAGGGGCAGGGACCGGTCACGGTGGATCTGGTCCCTGCCGGCGACGGCCTCTTCGAGGCGGTGTTCCCGGCCATCGAGTGCGTCAATCTCGTCAGCTACTACCTCACGATCGAGACCGACGACGGCACCGTGTCGCGCAGACCCCCTCGGCGCGCCATTCCTGAGCTACGAGGCGTATACCGCAGAGGGTTTCCAGACGCTCTTCCAGGACGACTTCGAGGTGGACCTCGGCTGGACCGTGGTGGATTCTCCCGATCTGACCAGCGGATCTTGGGAACGAGGCGTGCCCGCCGGCGCTGGCGATCGCGGCGATCCGCTGGCCGATGCCGACGGCTCCGGTCAGGCGTTCCTCACTGGGAACGGGCCCGGCGACACCGACGTGGACGGCGGGACGACGACGTTGACGTCGCCGCTGCTCGACGCGATGGGCGAAGGCGGCGATCCCTTCATCGCGTATGCCTACTGGCTCTCCAACAACACCGGCTCCAATCCGAACGAGGACTTCCTCCTCATCGAACTCTCGAACGACGGCGGTGCAAGCTGGACGCTGCTCGAAGAGGCGAGTGTCAGCTACAACAGCTGGCGGGAGGAGTTCCGGCGAATTGAAGACGTGGTGCCGGCCACCGACCAGATGCAGGTGCGGTTCACGATCGGCGATACCGCTGGCGGTTCCGTCGTGGAAGCCGGCGTCGACGCCGTGCGCATCGTCTTCTTCGAGTGCGACGATGGCCAGGGCCTGCCGGCGGACGTCAACGGCGACGGGGCCATCGACGTACTCGACCTGATCGAGATCATCGTCAGCTGGGGCGACTGCCCGCCGCCGTGCCCCGCCGACATCGACGGCAGCGGCGTGGTGGACGTGAGCGACCTGGTCGAGGTGATTCTGGCCTGGAACTGAGCAGGGGAACGGGGCTCGCTCGATCATGTGCCGTCTGTTCGGGATGTCGGGAGCCCCGCACCGGGTCAGGGCCACCTTCTGGCTTCTCGAAGCGCCAGACAGCCTGGCGGTGCAGAGTCGGCAGGAGCCGGACGGAACGGGGCTCGGCATCTTCGACGCCGATGGCCGTCCCGTGGTCCACAAGTGTCCGATCGCGGCCTACCAGGATCGCGCGTTTGCGGAGGAGGCGCGGGAGGTCGAATCCGTCACCTTCATCGCCCACATCCGCTACGCCTCCACCGGCGCCGTGGAGATGAAGAACACGCATCCCTTCGAGCAGAAGGGGCGGCTCCTCGCCCACAACGGCGAAGTTCAGCATCTGGGTCGGCTCGAGGACGAGCTTGGCCCATATCGATCGCTCGTGCGCGGCGATACGGATTCCGAGCGCATCTTTGCGTTGATCACCAAGCAGATCGACGCCCACGGCGGGGACGTGACCGTCGGCCTGACGGTCGCGGCACGCTGGATTGCAGAGCACCTGCCGGTGTACGCGCTCAACCTCGTCCTAACGACGGCGGAGGAGCTGTGGGCCCTTCGCTATCCCGATACCCATGACCTGTTCGTGCTCGAGCGTCGGGCGGGTGGTCACCACGGCAATCGACATCTCGAGGCAGCGTCAGCCGCGGGCACCGTCCGGGTGCGCAGCGCGCCATCTGGCCGAGCGAGAGGCGGTCATCGTGGCGAGCGAGCGCCTCGACGAGAATCCGGGCTGGAGGCTCATGGACGCCGGCGAACTGGTGCACGTGGGCCCCGCCCTCGACATCGACAGGCAAGTCGTGCTCGACACACCACCCGCTCACCAGCTTGGCCTCGACGATCTCGATGAGCGGGCTGCGGCCTCTCAGCAACACGCGTCGACGTGAGCTGGATTCACTCCGCCGCGGCCGTGCGAGCGCGAGTGTGCCCTCCGGAGGCCGCCACGGAGTGCTCGGGCTAAAGCCGATCTCGTGCATCGTGATTCGGCGGATCGGTCGGCACGGCGGTGAGTCGGACCTGTCCGTCCATCCTGATCAGTCCCGCCGGTCGATCGATCTCGGCCAGCACGTCGAGGAGCGACTGATCGTCGATCAGGATGGCGGAGAAGGAGGTTGCCGGACGATGTCGGTCGAGCGTTGATCGGTCTGTTTGCACGACGGTGATGATCGATCCGACCGGGGCGTGCACCGGGTTTGCAGCGTGCGGAGCTGGTGCCATCGGCGGCGCGATCTGCGCGAGCCGGACGCTGAGTGCGCAGATCACGGCCATGCCGGTGAGCGTGGAGATGGCGGCGATCCGCTTCCGCCGCCGCCTTCTGCAGTGCAAACGCTGCATGGCATCGATCAGATCAGGCAGCATGGCGTCGCGCCGGGCTACGCCCATCGGGCTCAGCGGATCAGTGGGTTCAGCGATCATGGAAGTCCTCCCGGGCGGATTGGCGCAGAGCGGCGAGGAGCCGTCGGATCCGTCCATCGACGGCGCTGGGTGAAAGGCCTCGCGCAGCGCCGAGCTCGCGAAGTGTCAGGCCCTGGGCAAAGCGATAGAACAGCAACTCGGCGCCGGTGGATGGCAATGCGGCCATGGCCGCGCGGAGCCAGGGCAACCGTTCATCCCGATCCTCCACACTCCCCTGGCCCGGCTGTTCCCATCCGCTCCGCTGTTCCCGTCGACGGCGCCGCGCGTCGGTGCGGAGTCGATCGAGAGCGCTGGAGCGCACGACCGAACGCATCCACGCCCGCAGCTGCGGCTCGCTGTCGAAGGGCTTGATCGATCGCATCAGGCGGAGCATCGCATCCTGGACGACGTCCAGGCAGAACGCCTCGCCCTGGCCGGTGGCCCGGCGGGCTTCGGCGTACATCCAATCGAAGTATTGCCGGTAGAGCCGGGCAAACGCATTGGTGTCGCCGATGGCGACGGCGGTTGTCAGCGATCGGACGTCGTTCATTGGCATGGGCCGTCAAACTGCAAACGACAATCTTCTTCGACAGGCGCGCGAGGCACGGAGCGAAACGAGATTCACTCGGGCTTCTCCCTGGCGTCCAGCTCTGCCCTCAGCCGAGCAAGCTCTCTCGTCACCTCCTCGAGTTCTGTCGTCCGCCGCACGAGCTGGGCCCGCAGGTCGCTCGCCATCTCTTCGAACTGGATCCGCATCCGCTCCTGCTCGCGCAGCTCGTTGGCCATGGCCTCCCGCTGGGCCCGCTCGCCCGAGCGCTGCCTCCGGAGCTCGTTCAGCTCGCCGATTACCTCCTGCATTGTGGCGTCCGCCTCGTTTCGATTCACGTGAAAGGCCACGGTCTCGTGCACCTGGCCGACCAGCTCGCGAATGAGGCGCAGCTGTTCGGGGTGGCCTCGGGCGATGATCAACCCCGTGGCTTCGTGGAATCGGATCTGCGCCGGTTCGTACTCTTCTGCGACGAGTTCGAGGGCGGTCTCGATCGCCGTGAGCAAGGCCTCGGGTTCCACCCCCCCCTCCAGGATCGGGGCCACGCTCAGGACCATGGTCCCGCTCGCCTGCCCGCGACCAGCATTGGACGTCACGGTGTAGATCGCCGACCCGTCTCCGTCCCGTCCCCTGGCTGAGACGGCAAGCTGGACGGCCACCTGGTTCGGACGACGGTCGCTCACCTCGTCGAGCAATTCCAGGGCGTCGGCGATGGAAACCGAACGGAGCTCGACGGGGGGAACCCTGACGTCGGCCGCCTCGGGCATGAGGACGATGTTGACGAGATCGCCCTTCGCGCGGATCGCACTGACGTAGTCGCGAGCGGTCCCTCCGGGAAATCGAAGGTCGATCAGGTCCTGGGCACACGCGGACGAGAGCGGTGCGGCGGCCAGCAGCGCAAGGCCCAGAAGGGTTCCGGTGACTTGACGAGAGAGGCTCATGGGCGGCTCCAGTTGCACAAGTGGATGGGAGGATCAGCGAACCAACTCCCTTTCAACGTCGCCGCGGCTCCGATTTCTCGCCCGAATCCGAGGATCTTCACCGCTTCGCCCCTCCGGCCGGCGGACGCAGCGCCTCCACCCGATCCAGAAGCCACTCGGCGAACGCCTCCTTGCTCGATTCGGGCGCCGGTGAGAGAACGGTGCCGTCACGAAGGAACAGATGGGCGGTGACGGTGGGGGACTCCATCGTCTCCAGCGGGTTGGCGACGATCGCGTCGAGGTGCTTGCGCTGGAGCTTCTCCCGCGCCCTCTCCGGCAGTTCGTCCCTCGGCTCGAGGGCGAATCCGATCACCGTCTGGTTCGCGCCGCGTTTCCTTCGCCAAGTCCTCCAGCAGATCCGGCGTCGCCTCCAGCTCGAGGGTGAGCGATTCCCGTTGCCGACTGATCTTGGTCTTCAACGGACCTCCTCGCGGACGGTAGTCGGCGACCGCGGCGGCCATGATCAGGATCTCGTGGCTCGGCCAGAGCGCTCGCAGCAGCTCCTGCAACTCCGCGGTGGTTCGGAACCGTCGCACAGTGATCTGCGAATGCTCGGACGGAACCAATGCGGTCGGTCCCAGGAGGAGCGTGGTGGGGTGGCCGCGCCGGGCCGAGGCGTCGGCTATCGCGATGCCCATTCGACCCGATGAGCGGTTGCCGACGTAGCGAACGGCATCGATTGGTTCGTGGGTGGGCCCGGCGGTCACCAGAACCCGACGTGGCGCAAGGCTCCCGCGGCTCGGGGGCTGAGCGATTGTTCGAGCAGATGAGCGCGAATCCTGTTTCATGCGGGGCGGAACAAGCGGTGATCCGCGGGAATATGATCGAAGGCCAGCGGTGAATCGGTCTGCCGCTTGCAGGTGCCTGCGGCCACGTCCATACTAAGAGGTCTGACCAGTCAGAGCCCACGGGGTACGAATCGGTGATCGAGCGTTCGCTCGATCCGAGCAGAGATCATGGCACGGAAGCGCAAGAAGCTCGGCGAGATCCTCGTCGGAGTGGGGCACGGTCACCGAGGCCCAGGTCGAGCAGGGGCTCGGCATCGCCCGGGGCACCGGCAAGCGGCTCGGCGAGGCGCTGTCGAGGCGGGCCTCTGCAAGGAGGAGGAGGTCGCCAAGGCGCTCGCCGCGCAGTTCGACATGGAGTACGTCGATCTCGAGCCGGCCGAGGCGCAGCGACCAGATCGACCTCTCGCTGATCCCCGAGGAGCTCGTCAAGAAGCACCTGATCCTGCCGCTGGGCCGAGTCGAACGGTCGGCTGAAGCTCGTCATCCACGACCCGATGGACCTCGAGCTGCTCGACCTGCTCCGGTTCCGGCTGAACACGCGAGATCGACACCGCGATCGCGCCCAAGCACGCGATCAAGTCGTTCATCGACGGCGGCAGCGAGCGGCGGCGGTCGAGCATGTTCAGCCGAGGAGTCGCTGGTCACCGAGTCGGTCGACGTCTCGGTGGACCGCTCGATCGACTCCTCGGTCGACATCGCGCCGGGCGAGGACGCGCCGATCATCCGGCTGGTGCACCGCATCATCACCGAGGCGGTCCGGAGCCGGGCGTCGGACATCCACATCGAGCCGATGGCCGACCGCGTGCGTGCTGCGCTACCGCATCGACGGCGTGTGCCACGTGCGCGACAACCTGCCCAAGCGCATGCAGTCGGCGCTGCTCGCCCGCCTGAAGCTCATGGCCGGCGTGAACATCGCCGAGCGGCGCGATCCCGCAGGACGGCCGCATCAAGATGCCGGTCGACGGCGAGCAGATCGACTTCCGCGTCAGTCGCTGTCCCGGCGTACCACGGCGAGTCGATCGTGCTGCGTATTCTGCGGCCCGACTCGGTCAAGATCGGTCTGCGTCAACCTCGGCTTCGAGCAGGACATCGCTCGACGACGTTCAACCGGATCATCCGCCGGCCGAACGGCATCTTCCTCGTCACCGGGCCGACCGGCTCGGGCAAGACGACGACGCTCTACTCGGCGCTCGACGTGCTCAACCGGCCGGACCGCAAGATCATCACCGCCGAGGACCCGGTCGAGTACAACTTCACCGGCATCAACCAGTGCCAGGTGCGCGAGAGCATCGGCCTGACGTTCTCGGCGATCCTCCGGTCGATGCTGCGTCAGGCGCCGAACATCATCCTCGTCGGCGAGATCCGCGACCGCGAGGTGGCCGAGATCGCGATCCAGGCCGCCCTGACCGGCCACCTGGTCTTCTCGACGCTGCACACCAACGACGCCCCGTCGGCGATCACCCGTCTGATCGACATGGGCGTCAAGCCGTTCCTCGTGGCCAGCTCGATCCAGGCGATCATGGCCCAGCGGCTGGTCCGCGTGCTCTGCGAGCACGTGCAAGCAGCTCGGATCCGAACCCGGATCCGCAAGCTGCTGCAGCTCGTCGGACATCTCGCCGGAGGACGGCGAAGGCACAGCGTCTACCGAGCCGGTCGGCTGCGGCGCACTGCGGCGAACATCGGCTTCCGCGGCCGAAAGGCCATCTTCGAGATGATGAGGATGAACACCGAGATCCGCGAGCTGGCGTTCAACCGGGCGCCGGTCGGCGCAGATCCGCGAGGCGGCCATCCGCGGCGGCATGCGAGACCTGCTCGCGCGACGGCAAGCTCAAGATCCTCACGCGGCGATCACCACGCCCGAAGAGGTCGCCCGATTCGCCCAGGCCGAGGCGCTGCTGGCGAGCGAACATCGATCTGTGACACGCAGCCTCGGTCCGATGCGCCTGGATCCGATGGCGAGCGCCCGACGCCCGACCGGTCGCACGGAGAGTATCCGCCCATGTCCACCGTCCAGATCGACCGACTTGCTCGACACCGTGATCCGGCAGGGCGCCTCCGACCTGCACCTGACGCGTCGGGCGCAAGCCGACGCTCCGTCTGCACGGCGCGCTTCGCAACCTCGACACCAAGGTGCTCGACTCGGACGACTGCGTCGCCCTGATGAAGTCGATCACGCCCGGAGCGGGCCCAGCAGGAGCTCCAGGAGGAGGGCAGCTGCGACTTCGGCTTCGCCTACGGCACCGAGGCCCGCTTCCGCGTCGCGGTCTTCCGCCAGCGGGGCGACATCTCCGATCGTGCTGCGTCTGATCCCCAACAAGCTGCTCACCTTCGAGCAGATCGGCCTGCCGCCGATCTGCAAGGAGCTGATCCGCCGGCCCGCGTGGCCTGTTCCTCGTCACCGGGCCCACCGGCTCGGGCAAGACGACCTCGCTGGCGACGATGATCGACTACATCAACAACAACCTCGACCGCCACATCGTGACGGTCGAGGACCCGATCGAGTACTACCACTACCACAAGAAGTCGATCGTCAACCAGCGCGAGGTCGGCGTCGACGTGCCGAGCTTCTCCGAGGCCCTCCGCCGCGTGCTCCGTCAGGACCCCGACGTGATCCTCGTCGGCGAGATGCGCGACCTCGAGACCATCGAGGCGGCCATCCGGGCGGCCGAGACGGGCCACCTCGTGTTCGCCACGCTGCACACCACCGGAGCCGCGGGCACGATCAACCGCATCATCGACGCCTTCCCCGTCGAACCAGCAGGCCCAGGTCCGCGTCCAGCTCTCGGTCTCCCTGATCTGCGTGCTCAGCCAGGTGCTCCTCGCCCGGATCGACAAGCCCGGGCCGCGTGGCCAGCTACGAGTTCCTGGTGGTGACGCCGGCCATCGCCAACCTGATCCGCGAGAACAAGACGTTCCGCATCGACTCGGCCATCCAGACCGGCAGGAAGTTCGGCATGCAGCTGCTGGACGACCACCTCTGGACGCTCTACACCAAGGGCATGATCGCGGCGGAGGAGATGATCGACAAGAGCAAGGACCCCGGCGAGCTGACCGAGAAGGTCCACCGGGCCGGCGGCAGCGTCGGCCGGACCGAGCTCGAACGAGAAGCCCGCAGGCCGGAATGAGGCTCGCCTCGCACGCCGGGTGAGGGAGCTGCGTGACCGCGGCGAGGCGGCTCGGATCGCCGGGTGCGATCCGAGCGCCTCGGTCGTGGTCGGCTCGCGAAGCGAGCCGGGTCGAGGGATGACGGCGACGACCATCAGCCGCGCAGCGGCCGGATCATCGACACGCCTCGGCTGCTGCGGTGGCGTCGGTGGCATCTCTGTCGATCGAGCGCCAACGGGATTCGTCAGTTTGCCGGCGGTGGGGATGGAACTCCCTCACCTGGCTCGTCCCCGCGAGCAGGCGCGGGATCGAGCGTGCCTCTCCCGGAGCGAGACGAGTCTGAGGCGGCCAACCAAGGTTCAGGCAACAGGGAGATGCCAGGGCACGTACAGATTCGAGAGGTCCTCGGCCGCATGTTCAATTCCATAGTCCAGGTGGCTAATACATGGATTCGGCCACTTTGACTTGTATGACCTGTTCTCGGCCAATGCTTAGGTGAGCCATGGCGAAGACACTTGACCCCACCGAACTGAAGGGCCGTCGATTCGGCCGCGTCCTGACCAAGCTGGGGAAGGTCACCCGCGAGCAGGTGCACGAGGCGCTGCAGCTCCAGAAGACCCGCAAGAGAAGGGCCAGAGCGAGCCGATCGGCGAGCTGCTGGTCGAGCTGGGGTACATCACCGAGGACGACGTGATGGAGGCCCTGGCCGGCCAGGCCGGCATGCGGATGGTCCAGATCGACGCTCGATGCGATCCCGGACGAGGCCATCGCCGCCCTGCCCGCCGAGACGCGCCAACACCTACCAGGTCGTGCCCGCTCGAGTTCGACGAGGCGCAGCCGGCCGACTGACGATCGCCATGAAGAGCCCGGACAACTTCCGGGCGGTCGACGACCTGCGTCTGCTCATGGGCTTCAAGGTCGACGGCGGTCGTGGCACCCGCGGAGCAGATCGACGCAGGTGCTTCCAGAGCGACTACGCCGGCCAGGACGCCTCGATGGCCGACATGATCGCCGAGCTCGGCGAGGACGAGTCGCTCGTCGGCGCTCAAGGGCCGCGGCGAGTCGATCGACCTGGAGGAGCTCGGCGAGCGCGGCCGAGGACAACAAGGTCATCCGGCTGCTCAACCTCGTGCTGCTCCAGGCGATCAAGGACAAGGCCTCCGACATCCACTTCGAGCCGTTCGAGGACGAGTTCAAGATGCGCTACCGCATCGACGGCGTCCTCTACGAGATGGTCCCGCCGCCGAAGCACCTCGCGCTGCCGATCGTCAGCCGCATCAAGGTCATGGCGAACCTCGACATCGCCGAGCGGCGCCTGCCGCAGGACGGCCGCATCGAGCTGGTGGTCAACAGCAACCCGGTCGACCTGCGCGTCTCCGTGCTGCCGACGATGTTCGGCGAGTCCGTCGTGATGCGCGTGCTCGACCGCTCCAACGTCCAGCTGAGCCTCGACAGGATCGGGCTGCGCGACGACGAGCTCGACGAGCTCCAGCAGCTGATCAAGAAGCCCAACGGCATCGTCATCGTCACCGGGCCCGACCGGCTCGCGGCAAGACGACGACGCTGTACGCGGCGCTGCAACGAGCTCAACGACGCCGACGACGAAGATCCTCACCGCCGAGGACCCGGTCGAGTACGACATCGACGGGCTCATCCAGTGCCAGATCAACGCCGAGCAGGAGCTGACGTTCGCCCGGCTGCTGCGGTCCTTCCTGCGTCAGGACCCGGACATCATCCTGGTCGGCGAGATCCGCGACCTCGAGACCGCCCAGATCGCCGTGCAGGCGTCGCTGACCGGCCACCTCGTGTTCTCGACGCTGCACACGAACGACGCGCCGTCGTCGATCCTCCGTCTGCTCGACCTCGGCATGGAGCGTTCCTGCTCACCGCCACGATCGAGGCGATCGTCGCCCAGCGGCTCGTGCGGCGCATCTGCCTGCAGCTGCAAGGAGGAGTACGTGCCCGACCGAAGAGCAGCTCATGGAGCTGCAGCTGCGCCGCGACGACGTCGCAGGGCCGCACGTTCTTCCGCGGCCGCGGCTGCGACACTGCAACCACACCGGCTACCGCGGCCGCATGGCCATCTTCGAGATCATGGTGCTGGACGACGCACATGCGCGAGCTGATCATGCAGCAGGCGTCGACCGCAGGTGCTGCGCGCCGAGGCCCGGAAGCGCGGGCATGCGCACGCTGCGCGAGAGCGGGCTGCTGGCGATCTACGAGGGACAGACCACCATCGACGAGGTGGTCCGCGAGACGATCATCGAGGAGTGATGGAACGCGCCGCCCCGTCTCGGCGACGCCCTACGTTCGGAGCACCACGATGCCCACGTTCGTCTACGAAGCCATGAACTCCGCCGGCAAGCCTCAGAAGGGGACGATCGAGGCCGTCTCCAGCGAGGAAGCGATCCAGCGGATCAAGAGCCAGGGCTTCTTCCCGACCTCGGTCCGCGAGCAGAAGGTCAAGGGCGACCGGCGAGGCCGGCGGCGAGCAAGACCAAGAAGAAGAAGAAGGGCGGCGACCTGAACATCGCGATCGGCGGCGTCGAGCACAAGAAGCTGACGCTCTTCACCCGCCAGCTCTCGACGCTTCAGGACGCCGGCCTGCCGCTGCTGCGATCGCTCCAGATCCTCGAGGAGCAGCAGAAGCCGGGCCTGCTCAAGACGATCCTCGGGCGGCGTGGCCGAGGACGTCGAGGCGGGCTCGACGCTCTCCGACGCGATGGCCAAGCACCCCAAGGCCTTCGACCGCCTCTACTGCAAGATGGTCAACGCCGGCGAGATCGGCGGTGTGCTCGACGTGATCCTGCAGCGTCTGGCCGACTTCATGGAGAAGGCCCAGCGGCTCAAGCCAGCGGATCATCGGCGCGATGATCTACCCGATCGCGGTCATCATCGTCGCCGTCCTGATCGTGACGGGCATCATGGTGCTTCGTCATCCCGAAGTTCCAGGAGATCTTCGACGACTTCGACGTCGAGCTGCCGGGACTGACGCTCTGGCTCATCAGACGCCAGCATGTGGGTCGCGGGCAAGGCTCGCCCGACCAGGTCATGCCCGGGCTGCGGTCTGGATCCTCGTCTCGCCCGTTCTCCTCTTCCTGTTCTTCAAGCTGATCCGCAAGACCGGGCCCGGGCGCGCCGTCGACGGACGTCATCCGCGTCCAGATCCCCGTCGCTCGGCAGGCTCGATCCGCAAGACCTCCATCGCCCGGTTCACGCGGACGCTCGGCACGCTGATCTCCGCCGGCGTGCCGATCCTCGAGGCGATCATGATCACCCGCGACACGTCGGGCAACTACGTCTACGAGAAGGCCCTGACGCAAGGTGCACGACTCGATCCGCGAGGGCGAGACGTTCGCCGGTCCGCTGCGCGAGTCGAAGGTCTGCGACGCCATCGTCGTCAACATGATCGACGTCGGCGAGGAGACCGGCGACCTCGACGTGATGCTCATGAAGATCGCCGACAACTACGACGAGGAGGTCGACGTCGCCGTCCAGAGCCTGCTCAGCCTGCTCGAGCCGCTGCTGGTCGTCGTCCTCGGCGGCATCGTCGGCACGATCGTGCTCGCGCTGTTCCTGCCGCTGGTCAAGATGATCGAGTCGGTGTCCGGCGGCAAGGTCTGAGCGAAGTCTCGCTCCGGCAGGAGTTTTCTCTGCATGGCACACCCAGTGCGGAACAATCCGGTTCGCCCGCGGCGGCGCGGCTTCACCGTCATCGAGATCCTGATCGTCGTGGGCGTCATCATTCTGCTGTTGAGCATTCTGATCGTGGCCATGAACAAGGCCGTGCAGGCGGCCCAGGCTGCGAACACGAGCAACCTTCTGAACTCGCTCCAGCAGGGGCTGATCCGGTTCAAGGAGGACATTGGCTACTACCCGCCGATCCTCGGAGGCGAACCGCCTCCGACCACGGCCGCGGCGTGGCGTACGCTCTTCCCGCCGCCGGATCCGCTGCCGCTCCCGGCCTACCGCGACAACGTGCAGAAGTGGTTCTCGATCACGTCGCTACCCGATTACCTGATTGGGTACGGGGGCGACCAGGCGGACGCGTTCGACGGACTCGGCATTCGCACGCCCGGTCGGGACGGCGTCTGGGGCGCGGGCCTCGATCCCGATGGTGACGGCGTTCCCGGGGAGTTGAGCGAGCGAAACAGCACGGCGGTCTTCGGCAGCGCCCAGTCGGCGGGCCAGGTCTTCGGTCCCTACATCGAATTGAAGGACGATCGCCTGCTCGCGAGCATCAACGGCAGCGATTCCAACGGCGACGGCACGCCCGACGTCTACTTCCCCGGCGAGCCTGGATACAACGTCAACGACCCGAAGGTCATCGTCGACTACTGGGGCACGCCGATCCGCTACTACCGCCGGGCGTATCCCTTCGGATCGCTGGGGCAAAGCTATCGCCAGCCGGCACAAGACCGCGACGGCAACGGGTCGCTCGAGTCGTTTCCCACGCTGTCCGATGTCTTCGCGCTGCGGCCTTACATCATTCCCGACGGAGCGGCCATCGACGGGCTGGCGGACGATTCACCGCTTGGCTCCGGCGACACGTCCACGACCTACGAGCTGAATGCGGCCGAGTTCGGTCTGCTCTCCGCCGGGCCGGACAAGACCGTGAATCCGCTCATCCGCGCCGATCTGGAAGAGGTCAATCGCGACAACCTGGTGGAGCTTGGACCATGAACGTCCCAACGCGAGACCAAGTGCGAGACGAGCCCTGCCATCGTGCTGCGCGCCTCGGATTCACGCTCGTGGAGATGATGGTCGTGATTGGCGTCCTCGTGCTGCTCATGGGCATTCTGGTTGCCGTCTACCCCATGGTGACCGCGCGGGCGGAGAGTTCGGAGACGAAGAGCACGCTGACGCTCCTGGACACAGCGATGAAGGAGTGGGAGCTGACCGCGGATCGGCGGATCACGTTCGGTCCGGGCGCGAACTACGACATCGACGAGTCGCTCAGCGCCGAACAGCGACTGAGTCTGCTGCTTTCGATCCTCTCGCGCAACACGCAAGTGAAGGAGATCCTCGCGCAGGTCAATCCCGAGTTCTTCACGTACGACGGCACGACGTACCGGCTGGTCGATTCCTGGGGCGAGCGCGTCACGGTGATCTTCCCCGGCGTCAAGGACACGCTCGTGCCGCCGGCCGATCTGGACGGAACGGTGCGCACCGCCGACGAGAACACACTGGGCATCGCGACGAGCCAGCAGGTGTGCTTCGTCTCCGCCGGACCCGATGGCAAGTTCGGCGACCTCTCGCAGGATCAGGACAGTGTCGAGTACACGCAGACGCAGGACAACGTCTATTCGTACGAGGTCCTTCGCCCATGACCGTTACGTGCCTTCCAACGAAGCGCGCCTTCTCCCTGGTCGAGCTGCTCGTGGCCATCGGCATCATCGCAGTCCTGGGCATCCTGACCGCCATTTCCGTACGAGGCATCACCAAGGATGCGCGGATGTCATCCGCGGTGAACACGGTGACCGCGAGCCTCGGCGAAGCGCGGGCCCTGGCCATGAAGAACAACACGATCGTGGCGGTGGTCTTTCGGCCCCGCTGGGACACGAGCGACCAGAGCACGCCGCAGTTCACCGAGGTCGTGATCGCGAAGTGGTCTGGGGAGACGCAGATCTTCGGCAACGCAGTCGTCGACCGCTTCGTCCCATTCGCTGACGTGCCACCCCGTCCGCTGCCACCGGGCATCAAGGTCGCCGGTCCCTGGTACGACATCGGTTTCGTACCTGGCGGTGCCGGTGCCAATCCCGACGAAGCGTGGATCACGCAGACGGAGTTTCGCGCTCAACTGCTCGAGAACGAGATCGCCGGGCGACTCTTCGCCATCCAATACGGTCCGGACGGACAAGTCCTCACGCGCAACTCGCTCTCCGACGCGGACGAGCTCTACGTCGATTTCGACGGTGACGGCAACCAGCGCCTCCAGCAGTTCGATGCGTCGCTGCCCGACAACTTCGACTTCTGGGAGAACGACCACCCCAACGACGAGAACTCCATCAACCCGGTTCCCTTCCTGGCCGTGTACGACGACGAAGAAGCGCGGGAGCTGAAGACGCAGCCCTGGAGCAGCTCGAGCGCCTACCAGCAGCAGCTCGCCGGCCCGAACGGCTACATCACGAAGTTCGGCCGACGCATCCACTTCAACCGCTACACCGGCGTCGTGATGTCTTCGGAGAATCGCTGAGTCATGGTTGCTCGCGCGTTCCATCCCGTACGCTCCCTGCCGCCCTGCGGACGGCACCTGGGCTTCTCCCTCGTGGAGCTGCTGCTGGCGATCTTCATCCTCGGTATCGGGGTGATCAGCATCGCCGCGCTCTTCCCGGCGGGCATCGCGCAGCAGCGCCAATCGGGAGACGACGTGATCGGCCCCATCGTCGCCAACAACGCGCTGTCGATCCTGCGGAGCAAGCTGAAGGATCGGGACTTTGCGGTCAATTCCTTCGGCTTCACGGTCGAGGGCGACTTTCCCTGGTCCCGGCCTGCCTTCTTCCGCCAGAACGCGACGCTCGGCAGCGGCATCACCGTGCCTGCGGGGAGCATCAGCATCTTCGACGCCTCGCTCTCCAACGTGACGAACACCGAGATCCCCTTCAACGGCAGCGCGCTGCCGGCGAACCCGATCATCGTCACCCAGGGCGAGCGGGCGTATCCCGAATACTCGACGAGCGCCTCGAGCTTCGAGGCGGCGACGCCGGAGTACTTCTGGGAGTGCATGTTCCGCCGCTTCCAGGGGCGCGTGTACGTCGCCGTCTTCGTCTACCGGGTGAACAACCCACCGGGCGATCGATCGCCATACGCCGTATCGCCCAATCCCAGCGATCCTGACCTGCCGCCGTTGCCCATCTCCCTCGATCTGGCGAGCAGCGCGACGTACTGCGCCGAGGGGCCGTGGGACGCGCCGCTCACGATCGCGGCCGGGGCCAACGTCATCGAGGGAACCGCAGGCGGCACGCCCTACGACCCCTTCGACGATCGACAGGCGTGGCAGGAGCCGCGGCAGTGGATCCTCGATCAGAACAACAACATCCACCGGGTGCTCGGACAGTTCCGCGACGCTCCTGGTGACCCCAACCAGGTCGAGCTGCTGCGGGCGGTCGAACCGTTGGCGCCGCTTCCGGTCTACTTCACGGGAGGCAACGCATTCAACGACGTCGTGACCAACATCTGGTACATCCCGAAGAGCGACGGCGCAGGGCGCATCCTGACCCCGGTCTATCTCGTGGTGGAGGAGCTGTGATGAGGAACCTCCGCCGACTCACGAGGGCCTTCTCGCTCACTGAGCTGATGATCGCAGTCGCGGTGCTAGCGGTGGTGATCATCGCGACCGGCCGTATCTTCGGCACGGTCAGCAAGGTGACCTCCCTCGGCACCGCGGGCAGCGACGTGCTCCAGGAGGCGGCGGCGATCGAGCGCCAGATCCGCGAGGACTTCGAGCGTCTCTCCTACGACGGCGTCTTCGCCATCCAGGGCAACGCGGTCCGGAACGACATCAACGTGGCCTCCGGCGGACCGCTGCTCAACCCCAGCCTGCCTCTGGATGCCATCATTCGCGCCGACCAGCTGCTCTTCTTCACCAACGGCCTGCAATCCAACTCCACCCTGGCCATCGGGGCCACGACGCAGAACAAGGGCCAGGCCACGATCGCGAGGATCTACTACGGCCACGCCTTCCAACTTCCGCTGGGTCGCCCCTTCGGCGCGCTCGGCGCCAACCTCGCCCACGATCCGAACGAGCTGTGGGCGCCGTGGCGAATCGGCCTCATCCAGATGGCGACGACGACGTTCACGTCGGGGGCCACGAGCTTCGCCCGGGGGTCCGCCGGCGAGCTGGACGGCACGCAGCCCGACGCTCGCAAGTGGCTGCTCGCCCGCCAACCCGTCCTGCTGGTGGACGACGACATGAACGGTCCGGCCGACGACTCCAAGAGCGTCTACTTCTTCGAGAACGGTCCCTCCAACATCTCGTCGAAGTCGATCTACACGGTCGAGCCCGTCACCGGCATCCAGACCTATCAGATCCAGAACGGTCGCGTCGACGCGGCGGCCACCCAGCTCAACGATCTGCGGGCGTTCCTGATCGGCAATCCCGCCTCGCCCAACGCCTGGAATCCCGTGCAGCGGAACCTCATCGGCAATCGGTTGCTCTACTTTCCCCGGGCCGAGCGCTCGCGCCGGGGCCGAGCCGCGTGGATCAGGCGCTGACCAACCACGTCATCTCCAGCGGCTGCAGCTCCTTCATCGTGGAGTGGACCTACGACGACGCCGTCGGCGCCGCGGTCGACGCCGCGGGCACCGCGTTTATCGGCGTGCAGGTCGATCCGCGCCTGGAGCAGCCCTGGTTCGGTCTGACCGACTTCCAGCGGAGCGTTCGACCGTACTTCGAGTGGAGCAGCGCGACCGGGCAGGGTGCGGCGAGCATTCCCAATGCGAACAACATCGATCAGCAGTTCAACCAGGTGATTCCCGGATGGGATGTCTACCAGGCCTTCTTCGGCTTCAACCAGCAGGTGCCGCTGAACGGCAACGGCGTCCCCGACAACGCCCTGGGCTATACGCCCTGGCCGACCGCCGTGCGGATCACGATGGTCTTGCACGATCCGGCGACCAAGCTGGAGAGCGGCCGGACCTTCCAGTTCCTCGTCAGGCTGCCCAGGCCGCGGGGCTGAGCGACAAGGACACCTCCATCATGATGATGAGCACGAGATCCAATCCGAGCCGCGCCACCCGCGGGCGAACCAGCCGGCGGGGCAACACCATCGTGCTGGTGGCGGGGATTCTCGTACTCCTGGTGATCCTCGCCTCCGCCTACCTGACCCGCACCCGGGCCGAGCGGCGGACGTCGGTCGCCATCCTCGATGCCGAGATGCGCAACGCGAAGGCGCGGCAGATCGGCGAATCGCTCGCCAACGAGGTCACGCAGGCGCTCTTTCCGGCGCCGATCGATCAAGCGATCACGCCGCCGGGATCGCTTGCGGACTCTTCCGACCCGCGGCTCTCACCAGAGCGCAACCCGCAGCGCTACGGGATCGACCAGGATGCCGATGGCAATGGTCTGCCCGACCATCCCTACAACTTCGCGCCGTACTGGGTCTTCCCCTTTACGAACTGGCCCGATGGCAACGACCAGTGGCCGCAGGGACCTGGTGCCCCCAACGGCCTGGTGGCGTATCCCGCTTCGGGCGTTCCCCTGGGCGAGGGCAACCCGCTCGGCAATCCGGGCTTCGGTGACACCCGCTGGCTGTGCGATCACGAGCCGTTGCGTTGGGCGACGGAGCTCTTCGGCCCGCCGGTCGATACCTATCTCGATGCGTTCTCGCACTGGCGCCATCTCACGAACATCGCCCGTCCCAACAACGGCTTTCGGATCGTCACCGACATCGCGGATGTGTTCGACAACTCAGGTGACGCTGATTTCCTGGGCACGCTGCTGCTTGATCTCAACGTTCCCGTCGAGCAGTGGCTGGCGATTCGGCCGACAGGCACCGGCGGCGCACCCATCCACGTGGGAGCGACCGGCGACGTCAATCTCTTCTTGATCACCAACTTCGAACAGCGCTTTACCTCGTGGTTCTTCGACTACATCAACGCGTATACCGACCCCACGCTCATCCCACCCAACTTCGTCAATCTCGGTGACCTCGACGGCGACGGCGTGTCTTCTCGAAGCCAACCAAGAACGACCGCTGGACGAATTCGTGGAGGGCACCGCCCGATGGGGAATCAGCCGCTTCCTCGCCGACGCCGACGGCGACGGCTACACGGACTCGTTCTGGTTCCTGGTTCCAACGCCGGTCGAGAAGGGCATCCGCCAGATCGTGGCGGTGCGGATCATCGACAACTCGGCGATGCTCAACCCGAACGTCGCCACCCGCTTCGACCGGGATGACACGATCGGCGCGACGCCCGCAGACCTGGCCCTCGTGGGTCAGAACGTCGCCTTCGGCGTGCCCAACGCGATCGACAACTACAACACCGGTCTCCTCGACAACCCGGCGAACACCGAGACGTATCAGGTGTGGGCGACCAATCCGTACGGAACGACCGATCAGCGCTGGCTGCCCGGTCGCTGGGGCGGTGACTTCCTGCCCGAGATCGGCATCTTCAGCGGCTCCGGCTTCTTCCTGAACGCCGACAACCGGCTGGCGTACTGGCAGCTCGGCGGGCGCCAGCCCTTCTCCGCGACGGCCGGAATCACGCCCTTCGCACTCTCCGATGAGCTCGAGCTGCGGATGTACCACGGCCAGAACGCGCCGTTCGTGCTCTCCCGCTTCGAGCGTGCGCTCAACACGACCGGGACCGACTACGCCATCCTGCGCTCGCCGATCAGCCGCGAAGAATCCAGCGAGTACCGCGATCAGCTCGGCAACCGGGAGCTGCGCTACGACCTGCGTCACGATCTCACGCTCTTCAACGGCGCTCGCAACGAAGAGATGCCGCCCTGGCTCTGGTGGCGCTGGGACGCGCCAAACCTTCCGCAGGTCGAGCTGGCGAACTTCTTCGCCCAGAGCCGGCGCAAACTCGATCTCCGCGAGACCAACCCGGCCAACCTGACGCTTGCTCCGGGCACGCGCACGCTGCGTGAGCGTCTGCCCGAAACGCTGGCACTAGCCCTCTCGGACGGACCGTCGAATCCCAGCCTGCCCGCCTACGCCGGACAGTCCTTCGGCTCGTACTACGGTCCCTACGACTCGAGCAACTTCGCGACGCCGGACAGCGACTTCCAGAACACGCTGCGTCTCTCGGCCGCCGTGACCGCCAACCTGCTCGCCTACCGCAGTGCCAGCTCGGAGGCGTTCGTGGTCGACGATCCGACCACGATCGACATCGAAGGCGCGGTCGAGGTTCCTCGGATCGGTCCGACGTTCGGCTCCACCGCGAACGTCTCGAAGTTCCTGGGCATGGAGAAGCAGCCCTTCCTTCTCGAGGCGTTCGTCGCGCATGTCTACAAGGGCGAGATCATCCCTGAGCCGTACGAAGATCAGGGGGGCATGGCGGTGCACCAGGATTCCCCGCGCAGCACGATCGCGGTCGTGCAGATCGCCAACCCCTTCGATGAAGCGATCGATCTCGACGACTACGAGCTCTCCCTGTTCGGCCAGACCGCCGACCTCGCGACGGTCGGGGGTGGCGGACTGGTTCTGCCGCCCGCTACCTCGAGCGCACCGCGCACCGCAATCTTCTACGCGATCGACTCCGTTCTGGAGACGGACAACCTGCTCGCCCAGTGGGTGGATTTCCTCGATCTGGATTCGGCCGACCACCCGGTCGGGACCATCATCGTCGATGTGAACGTGGGTCTCGGCGGCCTTGGCGGGACGAGCGTCTGGAGCACCGATCGCGACGAGTATGACGCCGGCAGCGGCCCTGGGGTGGGCGGAGCGCCAGCCGGCGATCCGACTGGTCCCGCCATCGTCCTTCGGCGCAAGCACCCGGCGGGCGTCACCGGCCCCTCCGTCGTCGTCGATCGCATCGATCCCCCCGATGACAGCGACCGCGACTTCGGAGACGCGGTCAACGAGATGAAGGACACCGAGCCGCCGAAGAAGAACCCGATCGACCACATCGATCCCACGGCGACCGGTCCCTTCGGCGGCATCGTCATCGCCCCCGATGAGGACCTCGACGGTATGCCCGACGACCCGTACACCTACTGGTCGCAGTGGGTGAGGGTGACACGTGCGTGGGCCGCTGACCTGAACGGGCGCAACGGATACGAGCCCAACGAACAGAATCCCCGCTATGTCTTCGCCAACCGCGCGGTGGTCAAGCCGACTCAGCCGACCACGCCGAACGAGCGCTTCGCGGCGTCTGGCGTCCGCTTCGAGTTCGGCATCGATCCGGACGGTGGCACCGGTGCCAACACCTGGTTCGAGCGCACCTACCATCGGATCATCGACGTCGGTGGAAGCCCGAGCGACGAACTGGTGGTGCGCAAGCCCACCTTCTTCGACATGAACCCGGACAGCGGACTGGCCAACTTCCCGGACAAGGGGTGGTACGGCCAGCCGCAGGGCGCGGACGACGAAACCGTCGATCCGGGCAGCGGCGCACTCCGCGTCGATCAACCGTACCCGCTGCAGATGCTGCAGAAGAACGGCGACTTTCAGCAGGTGGGCGAGTTGCTCAACGTCTGGCTGTACGGTCACGAGCTTCGCTTCGTGCAGGGGGCGACGGGCAACTACGACTCGCTCGATGCGACGGGCGACGACGAAGGAACCGTCAAGACGTTCTCCGAGTTCATGATCGACAATGCTCTCGTCGGCGAGGACGGTCGAGTGAACCGCCTTCGCGTGCTGCCGCAAGGCGCCGTCAATCCGGTGATCGGCGTGGCCGATCCGACGATCTTGCGCGACCTTCGTCACGCCTTCCCCGATCTGCCTGCGGGCATCCGCGTTCTCGACGCGTTCGTCTGCGACGGCCCGGGCTTCAACCCGCCGGCCAATCCCGCCTTCGACGCCAGGTACGACAACGCCCAGGGGTTCAGCGGTGTCGCGACCCCCGGCCTCGTGAACATCAGCACGGCGCCGCTCGAGGTCCTGCGGACGATGCCCCAGATGTGGAAGCTGGTGCACGAGGTGAATGCCCCAATCGCGAATCCGCGAATCGCCCTGCCCGAAGCGATGATCCAGTACCGCGAACGATTCAGCACGAATGCGATGCGGACGCTGTCGGCTCCGATCGGCGGGCCGGACTACAGCGCGCGCAGCGCCGTGACCGATGACCCCAATCTCCGCGTCAGCCGCGGCTTCGCGTCTCCGAACGAGGTGCTGCTGCTGGACAAGCCGGCGCCGGCAGATGTCTTCCAGACCACCGGCGAGATCGTCCGACCCGACGCGTGGCGAGCGATCACGGCGGCCTCCGGCGGTTGGTTCGTCGATCCGAACAACTCCGATGTCGTGGAATCGACCCGCGTCAGCAATGACGTCCAGGACGTGAGGAATTACGACACCGGCAATTTCGATCCGGATCTGGTGGCGGGCGATGTCGAAGAAGCAAACCTGCTGCACGCGGGCATCTCCAACCTCATCACCACCCGCAGCGATCTGTTCACGGTGTACTTCAAAGTCCGGAGCTTCCGGCAGCGGGAAGATGGGCGGTGGAATGCCCTCGATCGGGACCAGATCGTGGACGACAGCCGGTACGTCATGCTGGTCGATCGCAGCGCCGTCAACAGCCCGAGCGATCCACCCCGAATCCTGTACTTCGAGAAGCTGCCCAACTGAATCGCCCAATCGAAACTACGTCTGACATCCAAGACCGCGCCCCGTCACGCTCATCCGCTTGGGGCGCGGTTCTTTTTGTTCATCACCGATTCCAGGGGCTTCGCCCGTGCCTGCCCCTGCCCCTCCTGCCCTTGCCCTTGCCCCTGCCCTTGCCCCTGCAAACTGATGCCCAGAAGGCGCCGCCATCACAGAGGTCAGTCGCCTGCGCACACGGTCGTCGGGGCCCGAGCGGGCAAGCTGGAAGGGGAGAGGTAGGGCAGGGGCAGGGGCAGGGGCACGGGCAGGAAATGGATTGTGCATTCGGGCGCCGGACGCAGCCCCACCCGTTTGGAATTCCCCTTGTCCCAAGCACTTGCGCACCGGTACCATGCGGGAACCGCCCGATGGCTGCCGGGAGCCGATAACCCGTGAGCGCGGAGAAACGAAAGATGGACTCGATCTCGTGCCGTCTCCTTTGCCGGGAGACGATCAGCCGTTCGCTCCGCCTCCTGCGGCGCGCCCTTCCGCTTGCGCTGCTCTTGTGGAACGCCGCCGGTGCCGCCGCCGATCTGCCCCTGGCGCTGCAGCAGAGAGTCAGAACGGCCCTCCAGTTGAATCAGGGTGAGCTGCAGTCGCTCGACGTACCGGTCGCGGCTGCCGGCGACCTCACCTTCGACGTCACCCTTGACGGCGCCGTGCACTCGATGGTGCTCTGGCCGCACAGCGTGCGCTCGCCGCAGTTCACCGTGTTCGAGCGAGGGGCGGACGGCCTCCGACCGATCGATGCACCGCCGGCGAGAACGTACCGCGGACGGTTGCAAGACGCGCCCGATGCGCTCGTCGCGGCGACGGTCCGTGGCGGCCAGCTGCACGCGTGCATTCTGCGCGGCGATCAGAGCCTCTGGTGCATCCAGCCCCTGCGGACGGTGGAGCCGACGGCTCCGCTCAGCGCTCATATCGCGTACCGAGCCGCCGACGTCGACCCCGGTGACTGGACGTGCGGGAGCGAAGCGATCGCGCCGCTCCAGGTCGGGGGGCCGGCCGGCGTCATCGGCGGCGGCTGCGTGGCGGTCGCCCAGCTCGCCTTCGACAGCGACTACGACTTCTACGAGCTCAACGGACTCTCCGTGTCGGATACGGTCCTCGACATCGAGAACGTGATGAACTCGGTGGGCATGATCTACGCCTCGCAGGTTGGTATCGCGTACGAGCTGACCGCCATCTTCGTGCAGTCCGACCCACAGACCGATCCGTACACGACCTCGAATCACGGCGCGCTGCTCGATCAGTTCCGCACGTACTGGAACGAGAACAACCAGCTGGTCGAACGGGACGTCGCCCATCTCATGACCGGCAAGGACCTGGCCGGCAACGTGATCGGCGTGGCCGCTCTGGGCGTAGTCTGCTTTACCGACTACGCGTACGGCCTTTCCCAATCCCGCTTCTCGGAGAACTTCTCCGCACGGGTCAACCTGACCGCCCACGAGCTGGGGCACAACTGGAACGCGCCGCACTGCGACGCCGACGAGGACTGCGGCATCATGTGTTCGAGCGTTTCCGGCTGCGGTGGGGTCAGCACGACCTTCGGCAGCAGCTCCCGGACGGTGATCGAAGCCTACCGCGACACGATCGATTGCCTGGGGCAGGGCGGCGGAGCGGGTGGCGGGCCGGTGGCCGAGGCCAAGCTCACCGCGCTCGACGCCGTGGACAACGCGGCCTTCGGCCGCTCCGTCGATCTCGACG
Organism: uncultured Planctomycetota bacterium; assembly: GCA_963697235.1. GTDB lineage: Bacteria > Planctomycetota > Phycisphaerae > Phycisphaerales > SM1A02 > CAVONJ01. The sequence goes on along the minus strand of CAVONJ010000004.1, from coordinate 470,682 downwards.
GCGACGTGGCGGTGATCGGCGCGTACCAGGATACGGAGGGCGGTCCCAACGCCGGCGCCGCCTATGTCTTCCGTTTCAACGGCGTCGACTGGATCCAAGAAGCGAAGCTCATGGGGAACGACACGGCGCCCGGCGATCGCTTCGGCGCCTCGGTGGCGATCGAGGGGGACGCCATCGTAGTCGGCGCGACGTTCGATGATGACGGCAAGCTCTCGGCGGGATCGGCGTACGTCTTCCGCTACGACGGGTTGAACTGGAATCAGGAGACGAAGCTCAACGCCTCGGATCCCTTCAACAACGACACCTTCGGCGCCTCGGTCGATATCGCGGGGAACCTGATCATCGTCGGAGCGCCCATGGATGACGACCAGGGCATCAACTCCGGCTCCGCGTACATCTTCCAGTTCAACGGCATCACCTGGGTGGAGACGGACAAGCTGGTCGCCGACGACTTCGTTCCCGGTGCGCAGTTCGGCACCTCGGTGGCGCTGACGCAGAGTCAGGTGCAGCCGGTGGCGGTCGTGGGCGCGCCCCTGGAGAACAGCACGTTCATCGCTGCCGGTGCCGCCTACGTCTTCCGGCTGTTGACGGGAGAGTGGGAGCAGGAGCAGATTCTCAGCTCGGATCTGGTGGCGGCGAGCGATGAGTTCGGCCGCTCCGTCGACATCGACGGAGCACTGATCGCGGTCGGAGCGTGGAAGACCGGACTGGGCAAGGACATCCAGGTGGGAGCGGCGTACCTCTACACGTACGATTCGCCGAGTCAATCCTGGATCGAACGGGAGCAACTGCTCGCGCCGGACGGGCAGGAGGCGGATCGCTTTGGCGTGTCCGTTTCGCTCGACGGGGAAGCGCTGGCGGTCGGTGCGTATCTCAACGACACCGTCGCGTTCAACGCGGGGGCCGCCTACACCTTCAACGTGCTCGAAGCGGAGACGGCACTGCTCGGCAAGCTCACCGCGCCGGACGGCGCCGAGAGCGATCAGTTCGGGTTCTCGCTGGCGACCAGCGGCGGTGCGGTGCTCATCGGCGCGTGGATGGACGAAGACGTGCTGCTCGACAACGGATCCGCGTACGTCTTCTCACTGGAAGGCGAGACGTTCGACTGCAACGAGAACGGCGAATCGGACGCGTGCGACATCGCCCTGGGTACGAGCGGCGACTGCAACGGCAACGGCATTCCCGACGAGTGCGACATCGCCGCCGGCCGCGCTCCCGACCTGGACCAGAACGGCGTGCCCGACGACTGCGATTTCGACTGCAACGGCAACGGAACGCCTGACGCAACCGACCTGGCGCTGGGCATCAGCGACGACTGCAACGGCAACGGCGTGCCCGACGAGTGCGACATCGCCACCGGCGGGGGCAGCACCGACTTCGACGACGACAAGGTGCCGGATGAGTGCCAGCCCGACTGCAACGGCAACGGCCTTCCCGACGCCTTCGAGCTGGCGATCGGCTTCGTGGACGACTGCAACGGCAACGGCGTGCCCGATCCGTGCGATCTCGATAGCTTCAGCGCCGATTCGGGCGTGCTCTTCCCGATTCGAGCCGGTTTCACCCGTTACTTCCCCGTCTACGAGGCGCCGTTCGCGGAGGGACCGGTACTTCTCTCCTTCGCGGCGAACGCTGATCTGGATTTCAGCACCGAGAACATTCAGGTCTATCTCGATGGACAGTTCATCGGGCGGGTCTTCGGCGCCGCCTCGGGCGTCGCGCCGATCAATTGCCCGCTCGACGTCGGTCTGGGATTGAGCCGGGACGAACAGGTCATCTCGGCTGAACTCTGGAACCGGGCACTTGAAGATGGACAGGCGCTCGTGGAGCTCGTGCCATCCGCCGAGGTGAACGAAGAGTGTTCGGAGGCCTCTTCCTTCCTGATCGTCGAAGCCACCTACGTTGGCGGCGACTGCAACGGGAACGGCGTTCCCGACGACTGCGACGTCCTGAACGGCACGTCGCTGGACTGCAACGAGAACCTCGTGCCCGACGAGTGCGAGGCGGACTGCAACGGCAACGGGCTGCCCGATTTCTGCGACATCGCCCAGGGGACGGCCGTGGATGTCGACGAGAACGGCGTGCCGGACGACTGCCAGGCGGACTGCCAGGGCAACGGCCTGCCTGATGATTTCGAGATTGCCACCGGCATCAGCGTGGACTGCAACGCCAACACGATCCCCGACGAGTGCGAGCTGGCCGACGGCAGTGCTACGGACCTCGACGGAAACGGTTTCCTCGATCGAGTGTGACGCCGACTGCAACAACAACGATGTACCGGACGTCACGGAGATTGGCCTCGGACAGCTACCCGACTGCAATGACAACAGCATTCCCGACGAGTGTGACATCGATCTCTTCGGTACGAGCCAGGATTGCAACGGCAACGGCAGCCCCGACGAGTGCGACATCGCAAACGGCACGAGCTTCGATCGCAACGGTGACGGCGTGCCGGACGAGTGCGGAGGCGCGGTCTGTCCGGGCGACGTCGACGGCGACGGCGCGGTGGCGGTTCCGGATCTGGTTCAGATCATCCAGAACTGGGGCGGCAATGATCCGTCCGCCGACCTGAACGACGACGGCGTGGTCGACGTCTTCGATCTCATCGAGGTGATCCAGAACTGGGGCCTGTGTCCGTAGGGTGCGTGCAACGCACCATGGGGAAGCCCGAGGCTATCCTAGGATTTCTTGCGCGGTTCATCCGCGGTGCGTTGCACGCACCCTACACGGCCCCGAAGCGCCGCTCCCGCGAGGCATAGTCGCGGATCGCCTTGTGCAGGCAATCAACGGTGAAATCAGGCCAGAAGACGTTGGTGACGTGAATCTCCGCGTAGCTGATTTGCCAAAGCAGGTAATTGGAGACCCGCATTTCGCCCGCGGTGCGGATGAGCAGATCGGGGTCGGGGAGCCCGGCCGTGTACAGGTGCGCGGAAATCGTGGCTTCGTCGATCTGGTCCGGTCGCAGCTCGCCCTGGTCCACCTCCCTGGCGATGGCCCGAACCGCATCGGTGATCTCGGCGCGGGAGCCGTAGTTGAGGGCCAGGCAGAGTGAGAGGCCGGTGCAGTGCTCGGTCGCGGCGATCATCGTGTCGACCTCATCCAGGACCGACTGCGGCAGGCCCGCGCGGCGACCGAGCTGAAGGAAGCGCACGTTGTTGTCCAGCAGTTCCTGTCTCTCCTTGCTGAGGTACTCGATGTAGAGCTCCATCAGGGCCTGAATCTCGTTCTCCGGCCGCTTCCAGTTCTCGAGCGAGAAGCAGTACAGGGTGAGGGCTTCGACGCCCAGCTTGCTGGCTTCGACCACGATGTCCCGCACCCGCTGCGCACCGCGCGGTGTCCGGTGATCCGCGGCTGATTCCGCTTGACCGCCCATCGGCCGTTGCCGTCCATGATGATCGCGATGTGCCGAGGCAGGCGCTGCGGAGGGATGTCCAGCGACGAGGCTGCAGGAACTGGTGAGGGGCGAATCTGAGGTGTTGGGGAGGACATCCCGAGGTCACTCACCTTCCGCTGCCTTCTGGCGTGCGCTCTCGTAGATCTGCGTCATCAACTCATCACCCTCCAGGTCGATCTGCTCGAAGGTAGCCACGCTGCGTGAGAAATTCCCGACATTGTAGTAGTTGACCGCCAGGTTCATCAGCGGAACCGGCCACTTGGGCGTGAACTCCAGGGCACGCTGGTAGCACGCGATGGCGTCGTCGAAGCGTCTCATCTTCGTGTAGACGGTGCCGAGGTTGTTGTAGAGCCTCGCACTGTTCGGATGGTAGCGCAAGCCCACCTTGTTCGCCGCCAAGGCGTCCTCCAGCCGATCCAGGTTCATCAGGGCTTCGCCGCTATGGATCTCGACCGGATCCCCGATCGGGTTGAGATTGACCAGCCGGCTGCGGGCTCGAGCGGACTCCAGGAGCACCCGGTCCCACCGGCCCTTCTTCTTGTAGGCGCCAGCCAGGTTCATGTGGACCTCGAAGTTGTAGCGGGCGACGGCCAAGGACGTGTTGCCGATGGCGAGCACGAGCGGCAGAAGGAACCAGAGCCGCGAGAGACCGGCGCGCTGGCCGGGGGACTCCGGAGCGAGGTTCTCGTAGACACCCAGCAGCACGCCGCACATCAGCGCCAGGTAGAGGGAGTGTTCGAGTCGCTCGTTGGGGAAGCTGAAGAGCGAGTCGATCGCGTAACAGGCGAGTCCGGCGAGTAGAACGATACCGATGAGGCGCCGCTCGGGAGTCTGCGCCGTAACGATGACGGACAGGGCAGTCACGGTGATCGTTACCCAAAGTCCCAAATAGAGCAGCAGACCGGGCACGCCGGTCTCGTCGGCCACCTGCAGGTAGACGTTGTGCGGTCGGATACGGACGCGCTCCCCGTAGGCGTTGACCAATCCCTCGCTGCCGTAGTTGGGAATGATGATCCGCCAGTTGCCAGGCCCCACGCCGAGCAGTGGATGATCACGGAGCATCTCGAGGCATTGCTGCCAGACGATGAGCCGCTCCCCCTTGGTCGCCGCGGCGGCCGATGTCGCGGACTCCCGTCCGACCAGGCTGAGCGCCCGCTCCTTCACCGACGTAAAGAGTTCCTTGTCTCGGGCCACGACGACCGCGATGACGACGAAGAGTCCCACCAGTCCCGCGGCGCTGCCCCGCCACCATCCGCGGATGAAGTCCGGGCGGAGCTGTCGTCGGTAGAGCCACACGAAGACTTGAATGACCAGGGCGGCCAGGAGCGTCGCCACCCAGGCCGATCGCGTTTGAGCGAGCACGATGGAGACGATGCCCAGGAGCAGCGCTGCTCCCGCCGCGATGCGCCAGGCAGTCCGGCTCGTGATGAACGCGAGCGCGCACCAGGGCAGCAGCAGCACCTGTGCCGAGGCGAAGAGGTTGCGGTTGCTCATCAGCCCAAAGGGAAAGTCCTGCTGTGGGGGGAGCGTCGTGAAGGCCACCTGGTAGTACTGCAGGATGCCGATCAGCGACTGCACGATCGAGACGAGCACGAGCACCCGGAAGAGATCGGGAAGCCGATCTTCTTCGTCCCGCGCCGCCACCATCACCAGGACCACCAGGATCAGATTGAGGAACAGCCGGGCCGTGACGTAGTACCCCTCCTGGGCATTGACCGCCCCAAAGATCGTCAGGAGGTTCCAGACACAGAGTGCGAGGAAGAGCCCCAGGAAGAGACGAGCGAGCGGACGAGTCGGCAGGACCGGGCGAGGCGACCTCACGAGGTAGAAATAGACAATGAAGATGGTGACGAAGAACGACAGGAAGATGTAGCGAATCGTGACCGACGGATCCATGGCCTTGAAGGACAGCAGCATGGGCATGGTGCACACGAGCGCGATCAGCCAGCTGGTCATGCGGCCGAACAGCGACACCGCCGGCGCGGGCGCCGCCTGCTCTCGCCGCGTCGATCGACTCGCGCACTTCATATCCGCGACAGCCTCCATTCTTCCCGCATCTGAAAGAACCCGGAAAGAACCCGGGACAGCGTCCACTTTTCTCGATCCCGGAAAAACCCGAGGCTGTCCCGGGTTTTGAGTCAGCCTGGGATGGCGTGGGCGGGGCGGCCTCGCTGGGTGACGAGCGTCTGCGTACGTTCGGGTCCGACGCTGACGATGTCCACCGGGATGTCCACCAGCTGCTCGATGCGCTGCAGGTAGCGGCGGGCGTTTGCCGGCAGATCGGAGAGATCGCTGACCGAGGTGAGATCTTCGTTCCATCCGGGCAGGGTCTCGTAGATCGGCTCGACGGTCGCCAGTCGGGCCGCGTCGGGCAGGAAGCGATCGGTGCTCGTGCCGTTCGGCAGTCGGTACCGCGTGCAGACCTTGATCTCCTTCATTCCGGAGAGAACGTCGAGCAGCATGCACGCCAACGAAGTCACACCACAGATCATCGCCGAATAGCGTATGGCCACCAGGTCGAGCCAGCCGCACCGCCGCGGTCGCCCGGTGGTCGTCCCGTACTCGCGGCCGCGCTCCCGAATCAGCTCACCGATCCGATTGTCCTGCTCGGTGGGGAAGGGGCCCGCACCGACGCGCGTGGCGTACGCCTTCATGATCCCCACGACTCGTTGGATGTGACGGCCGGGCAGCCCGGTGCCGGCGGGGATGCCGAGCGTCGAGCAGTTCGAGCTCGTGACGAAGGGATAGGTGCCGTGATCGATGTCGAGCAGGCACGCGTTGGCTCCCTCGAAGAGAATCGTCCGCCGCCGGCTATGGCACTCGTGCAGCAGATACGCGGTGTCGGTGATGTGCTCGGCCAGCCGCCGACCCAGCTCGGCATACTGCTGGCTCAGCGCTATGGGATCGAGCGGCGGGGCGGAGACGCCGAGCGCGGCCAGCTCTCGGCTGCGAATCGCGCAGATGACCTCCAGCTTCTGACGAAGGCGCGCTTCGTCGAGCAGATCGCCGATCCGCAGGGCCGTCGAGCGGTGGATCTTGTCGGCGTAGGCCGGACCGATGCCGCGCCGGGTCGTACCGATCGACAGATCGACCCCTCCGGGCGAGACGGCCTCGGACAGCGCTCGCTCCAAGGCGGCGTCGTGCTCCTGGTGATACGGCATGACGACGTGGGCCCGATCGGAGAGACGCAGGTTGTCGCCGACCGTGACCCCGCGCTCACGCAGCAGCCGGCGTTCCTCGATCAGGGCGACCGGATCGACGACCACGCCGTTGCCGATCACGCAGAGCTTGTCCGGGTAGAGGATGCCCGAGGGGATCAGGTGCAGCGCATATCGCTGGTCTCCCACCACCACGGTGTGACCGGCATTGGCTCCGCCGTTGTATCGCACGATCACGTCGTGCTGGGCGGTGAGAAGATCGACGATCTTGCCTTTGCCCTCGTCGCCCCATTGCAGGCCGACGACCGCCGTATGAGCTGGGCCTGGGTTATCCGGACGCATGGGAGAGTCTGCCGAACGAGGAATGGATCGCGCCAAAGCGGCCCAGCATAGACGGCTGATCTCGCACCGGCAACGAAAGGGGCAAGCCGGGCCGGTCGATGAGGAAGGAGTCGGCGTGACGGCTCGGGCAGGCCGATGAGACGATGAACGTGCGCCCCTCCGAAACCGTTCGCTTCATGTGTCCGGTGCTCTCGTGCCGGGCGATCCTGTCCGTTCCCTCCAAGGCGCGCGGCGAGATGGTCGTCTGCCAGCAATGCGGCACGATCATCCGCGTGCCGAGCGCCCGCGACGCGCCGGCGGCACCAGCGGAAGTCGACCCGAAGAGCTGAGACGACGACAGACGGTCACCGACGATCGCAGGCTCAGCGGCTTCGCCCGTTGTGCAGTCGCACGTGGAAGGTGACGGACCCGACCGAGAACCGGTCGGAGTCCGAAAGGACGGCTCGTTCGACGCGATCACCATTGTGATACGTGCCGGACGCCGAGCCGAGATCCTTGAGCTCGAGGACCCGTCCGTCGAAGACGATCTCGCAGTGCTTCATCGACACTGAAGGGAGCGGTACCCGCAGATCGCATCGGGTCTCTCGGCCGATAACCATTCGGCGGTCATCGAGTGCGAACACCCGTTCACCACCGTCGCGCGTTCGGATGATGAGCTGAGCATCCACGGCGAAGCCATCCCTGTTTCGGTCTATCATCTGCGTTCCAATCGTTCTTCTTCGACTTCCTCCTGGCTCCTCAACCTCCTGAACTCCCTCCCCAAAACTTCGGCGTTTGCCCAGGTTACCAGCGAAGGTCGACGGCTCCAAGAAAAAAGCGAGCCGAACTTCCTGTCCGATCTGGTCTTACCGCAATCGCGCCGGCCGAGGGGAGCCTACGTCCACGTACCCTTCTGCTTCCACAAGTGCCACTATTGCGACTTCTACAGCATCGTGGAGCAAGGTGATGGGCAGGCGCGATTTGCGTCTCGCCTCGTCTCGGAACTCCTTGCTATTGCTGAGCTTACGGGAGATCCTCTCGAGACGGTGTTCGTCGGCGGCGGCACGCCGACGCTCCTGGCGGGACCGCTCCTGGAGCGCGTGCTCACGGGGATTCGGTCCCTGCCCCTGGTCGACGAGGTGGAGATCACGGTCGAGGCCAACCCCGAGACCGTCTCCGAGGATCTGGCGAAGCTGCTCGTCCAGGCTGGGGTCAACCGGGTCAGCGTGGGATGCCAGTCGTTCGATCCCCGCCACCTCAAGACGCTCGAGCGCTGGCACGAGCCGGAGAACGTCGCGCGCAGCGTCGAGCGACTGCGGGCTGCGGGCATCGAGAACCTCAACCTCGATCTGATCTTCGGCATCCCCGGACAGAGCCTTCGCGACTGGGAGCGGGATCTCGACCGGGCCCTGGCTCTCGACCCCACCCATTTGAGCTGCTACGGCCTGACCTACGAGCCCAACACCGCCTTGACCGTGCGCATGCGGCGTGGCCTCATCACCCCGATCGATCAGTCGCTCGAATCGGCGATGTACGACGCGACGATCGATCGGCTGGCCGGCGCTGGGTTCGAGCACTATGAGATCAGCGCCTGGGCGCGACCGGAGGGTCGTTGCCGCCACAATCTGCTTTACTGGAAGAACGAGGATTGGTGGCCGTTGGGGCCAGGTGCCGCCGGCCACCTGCGTGGACTTCGCTGGAAGAACGTGCCGCGCCTCGCGGACTACCTGCGATCCGGTCCGTGGCCGCCGATCACGGATGTCGAAGAACCGGACGAAGGTCGGGCGGTGGCGGAGGCGTTCATGCTCGGCCTTCGGCTGATCGAAGGGCTTCCGAAATCGGTCGTTGACGATCTTCTCGATCGCTCACCTGCCGCCGCGCGGCAGGAACGGGAGCACGGCATCGAAGTCAGCCGCGTCGAGGGATTGCTCGAAGAGACCCAGACGCACTTGCGTCTGACGCGCCAGGGCCTGCTCCTCGCCGACACGGTGATCGCGCGGCTCCTGTAATCCTTCGAAATTCCTCTCCCTCCGGGAGAGGACAGGCTCGTCCCCGCCGCCCGCGGGGACGATCCAGGTGAGGGCGATTTCACGTCGCACGCCGGTTGCAAGAGGACCTGGTGTCGCGCCTGATCGAAAGGTGATGTGCCCGGCAGCGACGCGCCGATCTGCTGTTGCGCAGCCGGCGACCCTCGCAGTCCTCCCTCACCTGGCTCGCTGCGCTCGCCGTCCTCTCCCGGTAGGGAGAGGAGTCGCTCTCCGGGCGAAAGATGAGTGGCAACTCACCGGCCGGTGAAGAAACGCTTGATCGAGTGCACCGTCGCGGCGCGGCCGATTGCGGCGATCGACTCGGTCAGGGGGATCTCCTTTGGACACACCTTGACGCAGTTCTGCGCGTTCCCGCAGTCGCTGACGCCGCCCATTCCGGTCATCACCTCGAGACGCTGCCTTCTTGTCCACCTTCCCCGTCGGATGCTCGTTGAAGAGACGCACCTGGCTGATGGCGGACGCGCCGATGAAGGCCGTGTTCCACTCCTTCGGATCCTGCTCCAGTGCAGTACTGCGGGCACGCCTCGAGGCAGCAGCCGCAGGTCATGCACGTGCTGAGGCGGTAGCGCATCTGCTGATGCTCGGGCGTGTCGCCGGGTCCTGGTCCGAGATCGTACGTGCCGTCGATGGGGACCCAGGCACGGATGCGGGTGAGATCCGCGAACATCCGCTGCCGCTCGACCATGAGGTCGCGCACGACCGGGAACTTGCTCATCGGTTCGAGGGTCAGCACGTCGCCTTCGTCCGGGGCCAGCTCGTCGACGAGGCCCGTGCAGCTCTGCCGGACCCGTCCGTTCACGAGCATCGTGCAGGATCCGCAGACTTCTTCGAGGCATGCCGCGTCGAACGCAACCGGCGTCGTCGGCCGTCCGTCGGCGGTGACCGGATTGGCGGCGATCCATTGCAGACAGGAGATGATGTTCGCGCCCGGCTCCACGGGGACGCTGAACTCCTCCCAGCGGGGCGGGTCGGCCGGGCGGTCCTGCCGACGGACTCGGAGAACGATCGTGCGGTGCGTGTTCTTGGCGATCATCGGAATCCTCGGTGCGACGGGCAGTTGGGTCGGTATGCTATTCGCCGCGCTTGCGGAAGTCAGGCCGGACGCGCGGTTTGGCTGACGATCGGGGTCGACGGAAACCGATAACGAGAGTGTCCCGGCTCCTGTTCCTATGCGGCGCGTGCTCGGGCCGCCGGAGTCACCGGGTCGCGTCAGGGAGCTGCGGCAACGATGATTCTCGCCATCGTCCGTCTGTGTCGGCCGGCCGACTGGGTGAAGAACATCTTCGTTCTCCCCGCCTTGATCTTCGCGCTGCCCACGCTTCAGGCCGAGCATCAGGTCGACGTGGCGCCTCTCGCGGGGGCGACCGCCGTCGCCTTCATCGCCTTCTGTCTGCTGTCCTCCGCCTTCTACTGCATCAACGACGCGCTCGACGTGCGCGAGGATCGGCTCCATCCGGTCAAGCGCACACGCCCCGTCGCCAGCGGCGAGGTGCCCGTGACGGTGGCGCTGGCGGTAGGGGCGGGGCTGGCGGTCGTGGCGCTCGGCCTGAGCTTGGCCGTCAACGCGCTGCTCTTCCAAACTCTCGTGCTCTATGCGTTGCTTCAGACGCTCTACAACTGGCGCCTGAAGCGGGTGATGTTCGTCGACGTGGTGGCGGTCGCGATCGGATTCGGTCTTCGAGCGGCGGCGGGGGCGGTGGCGATCGAGGTGCAGATCTCGATCTGGCTGCTGCTGTGCGTGTTCTTCCTCTGCCTGTATCTTGGGTTCATCAAGCGTCTCTTCGATTTGACCTCCGCCGAACTCGATGGTCGAAGCGAGTGGAAGGCCCCCGCAGGGTATCGCGACCGGTTCGAGCTCAACTGGCTGCTCGGCTTCAGCGCGACCCTGGCCGTCACGACCTACCTGATGTACGCCCTCTCCTTGCACACTCGAATGCTCTTCGGGAACAAGGCGATCGGGCTGGCGGTGCTCGTGCCGCTGGTCGTGATCACGGTCCATCGCTTCTACCACCGTGCGATGAATGGTCTCTCCGACAGCCCGCTCGACGCGATCCGCAGCGATCGGGTGGTGCTGGTCTCGATCGTCCTCTTCATCACCGGCACCCTCGTCACCTTGTACGTGCCCGCGGTGGAGGCGGTGTTCACCCAGGTGTTCTACGTGGCGGGATCGGATGGCTCGCCGTAAGCCGGGCGGCGGACGTGAGGACGAGCAAGCACATGGGCGTCATCTCATCGGTCATGCGGGCGATGCACGAGCCGATCTACGCGGCGCGGCTGCGCGAGCTGGTTCGGCAGATCGTGCCGCACCTTCGGGCCGGTGACGCGGTGCTCGACGTCGGCTGTGGCTTCGGAGCGCTCGGCCGAGCGATCCTGGACGATTCGGACTCGCCCGAAGGGATGACGGTTCGCGGGTTGGAGCGGTTTCCGCGGGAAGCGCCGCTGATCGCGATCGACGGGTACGGCGGCGGCGAAGTTTCCGCATGACGACCGCTCGTTCGACGTAGTGATCCTCGCGGACGTGCTGCACCACGAAGAGGATCCGGATCGGCTCATCGCGGAGTGCACGCGGGTGGCGCGGCGTCTGGTGATCATCAAGGATCACAAGATCGAGGGACCGTGGGCAAAGATGCGCATCAGCTTCATCGACTGGGCGGCGAATCAGCCGTACGGCGTGAAGTGTCTGTACCAATATCACACGCTGGCGCAGTGGCAGCAGATCCTGCGGCGGCACGGCCTGCGGGTGGAGCACGAAGTGACGTCGATGCGGTTGTATCCGCCTCTCGTGAATCTGGTGTTCGGGCGGCGGTTGCAGTACCTGGTGGTGGGGCTCGTCTCCCACCGGGAGAGCTGATTGAGGAGAAGACTCCTCTCCCTCTCGGGAGAGGACGATTCGTCCCCGCGTCTGCTTGCGGGGACGAACCAGGTGAGGGAGATCACGCGTGGCGTGTGGATTGGGAACAAGGCCCCTCGGCGTTGGTCAGCACGCGGCGAGTGAGCACTGACTCGGCGTCACGACCGCGCCGATCAGGTGCGCAGGCCGTACAGTAGACGCAGTCCTCCCTCACTCGGCTCGCTGCGCGAGCCGAGCTCTCCATGGGGGAGAGGTGACGGGGGAAGGCCTATGCGCCGACCGGCGTCTGCTCTGTCTTCTTCTCCGCGCTCGCCGACTGCTCCGCACGCCCGTAGGTGCGGGCGCGGGGCGGGACCAGGCCGGTCTCGACGGGTTCCCAGCGCAGTTGGGGGCGGTCGCTCTCCGCGTCGTAGGTCGCGACCGTGGTCGCGAGAAAGCGTTCATCGATCCGTTCCGGAAAATCGGTACGGTAATGGGAGCCGCGCGACTCGCGGCGCTCGAGGCTGCCCAGCAGGATGACCTCAGCGAGGCGCAGCATGTCGTGCAGTGCCCGCGTGTACGAGAGGTTCTGGTTCGTCCACATGCCCGTATCGGAGAGACGGACGAAGCGCAGGCGCTCCTTGAGCTCCTGGAGCGTTGCCAGACCCTGTTGCAGACGCGATTCGGATCTTGACGACGGTTCCGGCGGCAGTCATCTCCTGGCCCAGCTCGACACCGATCTGGTAGGGGTTCTCCTCGCCCGTCCCCTCGATCAGCGCGTCGACCTTGGCGTGCTCCTGTGCTTCGATTGATTCGTAGAACGGCGCGAGCTTCCATCTGCTGCAGGAATCGTCGCACTGGTCGCGCACGTAAGCGGCCACGCCGTCGCCGCAGAAGAGCCCGTCGAAGATGCAGGAGAGCAGAGCGTTGGCCCCGAGACGCGTCGCGCCGTGGTACTGGTAGTTGACCTCGCCGAACGCGTAGAGACCCGGCACGTTGGTCATCATCGAGTTCGGAGCGCCGAGCACCATGCCGCGCAGGTCGCTCTTGGCGTGTACGTCGTCCACAGACCGCCCATCGTGTAGTGCACGCCGGGGAAGATCTTCATGGGCGTGTCGCACGGATCGTCGCCGACGAACTTCCGGTAGATCTCCAGGATGCCGCCGAGCTTGCGCTCGAGGTACTCGCGCGACGAGGTGCGTCAGGTCGAGGTAGACCATGTTCCCGCCGCCGACGCCCAGGCCCTGGTTGACGCAGATGTCGAAGATCTCCCGGGAGGCGATGTCGCGCGGCACGAGGTTGCCGTACTTGGGATACTTCTCCTCGAGGAAGTAGAACCGCTCGCTCTCGGGAATGTCCGTCGCGGTCGCCGATGTCGCCCGCCTGTCGCGGAACCCACACGCGGCCGCCCTCGCCGCGGGCGGTCTCGCTCATCAGGCGCAGCTTGTCGGCGCCGGGAATCGCGGTGGGGTGGACCTGGATGAACTCGCCGTTGGCGTACCGACGCCCGGCCTGGTAGCAGCGGCTGGCCGCGCCGCCGTTGCAGATCACGGAGTTCGTGCTCTTGCCGAAGACGAGGCCGCACCCGCCGGTCGCCATGACCACCGCGTCGGCGCGGAAGCTGCGGATCTGCATCGTGCGCAGATCCTGGGCGACGATGCCCTTGCACGCGCCGTCGTCGTCGAGCACGGGCCAGAGGAACTCCCAGAACTCGTACTTGGTCACCTGCCCTTCGGACTCGTAGCGACGCGTCTGCTCGTCGAGGGCGTACAGCAGCTGCTGACCGGTCGTCGCGCCGGCGAAGTGCGTGCGCTTGTAGAGCGAGCCGCCGAAGAGACGCAGATCGCGCTGGCCCTCGGGCGTGCGGTTGAACGGCACGCCCATGCGGTCGAGCAGGTCGATGATCTTCGGCGCCCAGTGGGCCATCTCGTAGACCGGAGGCTGGTGGGCGAGGAAGTCGCCGCCGTAGAGCGTCTCGTCGAAGTGCATGTACTCGCTGTAGCCCTGCTGACGCGCGACGTCGTTGCAGGCGTTGATGCCGCCCTGGGCGCAGACGCTGTGCGAACGCTTCACGGGAACCAGCGAGAAGAGATCGACTGGAATGCCCGCCTCGGCGATGCGAATGGTTCCGGCAAGGCCGGCCAGGCCTCCGCCCACGACGATGACTCGTTTCTTCTGGTTCATCACGACTCGTATTCGCTCGTGCGGCCTGTGAAGATTTCTCGCATTCCGGTCAGGGCGTCCTCGCCCCTCGGTAGCTCCGTCGTCAGGGAACGGCGCTGACCACGGCCGCGGGGGCGGAGCCGCCGTGCATCAGCCGCTCGATCTCCCGGGCCTGGTCGACATTCAGCGTCCAGAAGCCGAACACCGCCATGACACCCATGACCCCAAGGGCGACGCCGATCGCCGCACACGCCACGCCCCAGCGGCGCTGGGCCGCCTCGCTGATCGTGAGGCCCCAGGTGATCGCTGCGGTCCACAGGCCGTTGGCGAAATGGTACACGAGGGCCAGGACGCCGAGCAGGTAGAAGAGCGGGACGATGGGTCCCAACGGACCCTCCTGCAGGTGAAAGGCAGTTGATGAGGCCGCGGCAAGCGGATCGAAGCTGGGGAGCAGTCCGCCGTAGGTCCAGCCCCAGCGCAGCGAGCTCGAGATGCATGAAGATGAAGACCACGCCGACGTACCCGCTCCATCGCTGCAGTGTGTACCGCCAGTTGTCCTGATAGCGATAGCGGCTGAGATTCGGGCGACCGGTCCGCGCGAAGTAGATTCGCCGAGCCCCGCGTGAAAGGCGATCGGAAGCCAGATCAGCAGCACTTCGACCAGCACCAGGGCCGGCAGGCTGTGGATGAAGTTCACCTCGTGCTGGAACGTCTCGACGCCGCTGTTGGCCTGCACGCCCATCCGCTCAAGCACCTCCGGATCGAGATGCGAGGGATTGAGAAAGCTGCCCCACACGATCGAAGAGTTCGTGGTGAGGTGGGGGAAGAGGAACGCGCCGATGGGGACGATTCCGGTCAGCGAGTGCAAACGGCGGAGGAGGAAGTAGTGACGATCGAAGAAGCTCGTGGGTTTCTGGACGGTCACGGCGAAGACTCGGAAAGCCAGGGCGGATGGACAGGAGAAGGAGCCGGCGACGGTGAAGAGGCGGGCGAGGATGCCGGCAAGACTGATCGCAAGACTGGTCGCAAGAATAGCAGCGAGCGCGCTGGGGATCGTCCGGTCGAGCGGAAGGACTCAGTGAGGGTGTTTTGCCTGAGGCGGCCTGCCTTTGGGCATGCCGCCGCCCTGTTGTGCCAGAAGCTGCGTGATCTGGACGAAGCGGCTCCGCAGGTCGGCCGTGAGCTGTCTGAGGTCGCGGGCTTCCTCGTCGGTGAGGTTTCCCTTGCTCTTCTTTTCGAGCACGTCGAGCAGATCGATGCTGAATTTCGCCGTCTCGAGGTCGATGACCACGCCTCCGGTCTGCGGATCCGTGACGGCCCCGAGTCCCATGATCGCCTGGGAGGCGAGCACGCTCATCAACGACTTGAAGCTGGCCTCCGGCAGTGCGCCGTGGCCCTCTTCCTTTCGAGCCTTCTCCCGCTTCGCTTCGACCGCGGCCAGGCGCTCCCGCTCGGCCTGGGCTTCGGCCTTCCATCCGCTGTCGACGTGAAGCTTGGGCGCCGCACCGGCCGATTCTTCCTCGACGAGCCGCTCTTTCTCAGCCTGCGCCTCCGCCTTCCAGTCGCCTTCGATGTGCAGTTTTGGGGTGCTCTTGTTCTGGCTCATGTCCTGGCTCATGTCGTGGCTCATGTCCTACTTAGGGGCTCTCGTGGGCCTTCGTGGGGAGTGTGCGTTGCGGGCGGGACTGTCCGAATCCGGGCAGTATAGGTGTTCGATGGGTTACAATCCGGGTTCAGCCTCTCTCATGAGTCATGGAGCCGACCAATGAGGATCACTCGTACGACGATCGTTCTTCTCCTCGTGCCGAACGTGTTGAGCGCGGCGGGGGGGTGCTCCCTCGGCTCCGGACCCACGCCCCGAGTCGTCAGTCTCGCGGAGTTCGCCGCTCCGGAGGCGGTGCAGCCGCCGGTGGTCTTGGCCTCCCCTGAGGCCTCGATGACCGTGGAATCAGAGGAGATCATCCGACCGGCGGGCGACGGTGTCGAGGTGGAGCAGATCTCCGCCACCGAAGTGAAGGCCGTGAACGCCAAGGGGCAGGAGGTCGTGGAGGTCGCGGTGCAGGAGAGCACGGAGGAGATCCTTCCGGGGCAGGTGTTCCTGCTCGACAGCCTCGTCGGGCAGATCAACGGACGGCCGGTCTACGCGGACGCGTTCTTCGAACCGATTGAGGACGAGCTGATTGCTGCTTCGGAACGATCGACGACTTCGCGTCAGTATGCTCAGGAGGCAATTGCAATCGTGACCGAGCGACTGCGTCAGGTCGTGCTCGACGAGCTCTTTCTGGCCGAGGCGGAATCGAATCTCACGACCGAGCAGCAGCAAGGCATTCGCTATTGGCTCCGGGAGCTGCGCGAGGGCATCGTCTCGTCGGTGGGCGGCGGTACGGCGGCCAAGGCGGAGTCGCGTCTGCAGGAGCGGGAGTCGATGTCCGTGGACGAATACGTCGACTCGATCCGCGCGCAGGCCCTGACCTCGCAGCTCTGGAACCAGAAGATCGAGAGTCGGGTCGTCGTGTCCTGGCGGGACATCGAGCGGGAGTACGAGCGACGCTACGAGGAGTTCAACCCGCCGGCCACTGCATCGCTGTCGCGCATCCGCCTGAAGACGGAGAGGCAGGCTGAAGAGATCGAGCAGGTCAAGACGCAGCTCGCCGCGGGAGTGGACTTTGCGGTCGTCGCCGAATCGGCGGGGATGGCCGATGGCGGCAAGTGGTTCGACATCGAGATGGGAGAAAACGGGCTGGGTGAGAGTGATCTCAGCGAGGACTTCAAGGCGAGGATCACCGACCTGCGCGTCGGTGAGACGAGTGAGTCCTTCGCCGTCGGCACGTCCACCTGGTGGGTCCACGTCACCGAGATCAACGAAGCCGAGCAGCACGACATCTATGACCCGAAGGTTCAGCGGTTGCTGATGGAAGAGCTGCGCCGCCGTCGCCAGGAGGAAGAGCAGGCCAGATACGTCGGGACGCTGATGGAAGGCGGCATCTACGACGAGATCAACGCGATGGCGGAACGCCTTCTGAGAATCGCCATCTTTCGTTACGGGCCGTAGGTGGACGGGGAGGCTGGCGGAGATCGTGGGCACCGTGGGCGTTGCGCTCGAGCTGTGCGGCGACTGCTGCATGGTCTCGAGGGCGTGTCGGCATTGTGGGCATGGGCCCAGTCACTGATTGCGAGCGCTGGGCGAGGACCCGGACGCGCTGGCGGTTCCGACCGCCGCGGACGACTCGGACGCGACGGTGAGCGCTTCGCAGCGCGCTGGCTGCGGCGGCGCGGCTACCGGGTCCTGTATCGCAATCTGGTCGTCGGACGAAGTGAGGCGGATCTGGTCGTGCTCGATCCGGATGAGCAGACGATCGTGATCGTCGAGGTCAAGACGCGGTCCACCGGACACCATCCACCCGAAGAGGACATTGGATCGAGCAAGCACCGCCACCTGCTTCGGATCGCCGGGCACCTGCACCGGCGCGGGGCATACGCCGATCGCCCGATCCGCTTCGACGCGGTCGCCATCCACTGGCCACCGGGCAATCGACCCCAGGTGCGCCACCACCGCGGCGCCTTCGAGTCGCCCTTCTGACGCGTTCCAAAAACCCGGGACAGCCTCGAGTTTCCAGCGAACTCCGCTTCAAGAAACTCGGGGGGTTCTTGCACGACGATCGCGCTTTCTGCGTGCTGAACACTGGAGGGAGGTTGGTTTGTCGGATGCCGAGGATTGCACGCACAGTCGCTATCGGGGTACCTCATCATGTCACCCAACGCGGGAACAACCGCCAGGACGTCTTCTTCAACGATCACGATCGGCGACTGTACCTGCATCTTCTTGGTCAACGGTGCCTTCTCTATGACCTGAAGATCTACGGCTACTGCCTGATGACCAATCACGTGCATCTGGTCGTTCTGCCGAACTGCGAGACCAGCATGGCGAGAGCGATTGGCGAGAGCCACTGTTCCTACAGCCGGCGAATCAACGCTCTGTATGGTCGCGTTGGGCACCTGTGGCAGAACCGATTCTACTCGTGTCCAGTCGACAGCGATCTTCATCTCGTCAACGTGCTGCTCTACGCGGAACGAAATCCGCAGCGGGCGGGCATCGTCAGGGCCGCTTGGGAGTACGAATGGTCAAGCGCTGCAGCCCATTGCGGAAGCCCGGATCCAAGTCGACTGCTTGACCTCCGCTGGTGGCATCAGGTCCAAGATCCTGCCGAGTGGAGACGAGCGCTGGTCTGTCCGGACGATGAATCCGTACTCCAAGCTATCCGCGATCAGACGCTGAACGGTCGCCCACTGGGCGATGAACGCTTCGTCGAGAATCTCGAGTCGCGCCTTGGCAGAAGCCTGACACCTCGGCCAATCGGCCGCCCGAGGAAGCAGAGAGACCGCGGTGATTCTTGACCCAAGAGCGTTCGTGCCTTCAGTTCAGACGAGCTGTTGTCAATCGCGGTTACCAGCTCAGGTCGCTGGACGTTGAGAAAGTGGGCTTGGTGCGCGCTCTTGGGCTCATTGCCCAGGCTCCACTTCCAGGAGTGACCGACTCAAGCTGCTACGCTCTCCTGCCCGCTACGACCGCGCCATGAGTGCGCGGACAGCCTCTTCAATTCGGCGGTCCCAGACTGAAGACTGGATCCGCATGCGTTGGGGCGCCTCCACATGCTGGCCGGTGATTCAGTGGGCTCGAGGTGTCTTCTCGGGTTCCCGGAAGCGGGAAAAGTCGAGGCTGTCCCGGGTTTTGGTGCCTTACGCCGCGCGGTCGATCCTCGAGCGGGCGATCTGGGACTGGTCGTGACGGAGCTTCATCAGCGTCGACGCCGTGTCGAGCTCGACCGCGAGCAGGGGGATCGGTTCATCGGCACGCACGTCCTGGTTCAGGACCACGCCCTCGGTGAGGCCGATCGGCAGCAGATCATGCGCCGCCCTCAGCGTGTCGATCTGGCCGTAGCAGGTGAAGCCGCCGATACCGTCGAGCGTTTCGCCCGCCTTGAGGTGCCGCTTGGCCACCGCGACGACCTCGACGACGGGTCGGCCGAGCGGTGCGATCGTCGGCTCGCCGTCGAGGACCGCTTCCGCGATCGAGAGCGGCGTCTCGAGATGACAGAGGTGATACGGGCGGAAGAAGAGATACTCCGGACCCTCGCCCATCTTGAGGTACCGCATGTACGGTTGCACCATCACCGGATCTTCGGCGTAGCCGATGACGAAGACGCCGCCGCCGAAGTCACCGCCGAGCGTGTAGTCGACGACACCACGCCGCGTGAACACGCTCATGCAGTCTGCGAGCGCAGCCGCCAGCGAGGTGGTGATGCCATGCATGCCGCGAACGTCGGGAACGAGCCCGGTCGCGTTGCAGAGCACCGCATTCTCGATGTTCATCTTGGTTCCGTCCGTGAACGCCGTCGTCATGGGTAGGCTGGTATTCTGCTTCTTCGCCCAGACCGCGATCGATTCGGGCGTCGCATGGATGTCCATGAACCCCTTGCAGTTGACGGCGGCGACGATCTCGAAACCAACGCCCTCGACGTAGTCGACGAGACGTCGAAGGACGCCCGGCTGATCGCCGTCGGAGTTGGTGTAGACGACGTTGGCTTCGTCGGCTCGAGCCTTCAGCGCACAGCCCACCGTGGCGTCCGTCTCCGCGTTCATCATGACCACGTGGAGTCCGCTGTCGATCGCGAGCACCGCAGCGATCGCGCCGTATTCGACGGCTCCGGTCACTTCGACGAGCACGTCCAGGCCCCGCAGCTCTGGAAGGACGTCGAGGCGCCGCGTCACGGCGGGCCGACCGCGTCGGATGGCCTCGTTCAGCACCGCCGGATCGTCGCTGACGACAACATCGTCCGCGCTGTGACCGGCGCTGATGAAGGCCTGGACGGCGGACGCCTCGGTGCGGTTCACGATGAGCGCCGTTCGCATTCCGGGTGTCAGATCGACCTGACGAACAACCCCTTTGCCGATCAGGCCGGCACCGGTCACGACGACGCTGGCGACATGACCGCTTTCTTCCTGCTTGCGCAGTCGGCTCAGAAGACTCATTCCCTCTCCTTCATCTCCCCGGGCGGCGGGGCCGCGTTGCTCGGCAGCTCTTCCTCGATCACCCTGGCCAGACCGCGGCGCCAGTCGGGCAGCTTCGCGTGGAAGCTCTGCTCGAATTCCCGCCCGTCGAGGGCCGAGAATCGCGGACGAGTGGCAGCGGTGGGATACTCCTCGGTTCGGATGGGCACGAGCGCTGGCTGTGGGCTGACATCGACCATTTCGAAGATCGCCTTGGCGAAGCCGTACCACGTGGTGATGCCCGAGCTCACCAGGTGATGGATCCCCGCCCGATCTCCGAACAAACGTCCGTCCTCTGCCACCGGCACAGAACTTCTGAGCAGGTGCGCGGTCATCTCCGCGATGAGCCGGGCCGGGGTCGGGGAACCGTACTGGTCGTCGACCACCCGTAGCTCGGACTTTATGGAGGCCAGTCGGAGCATCGTGAGCAGGAAGTTGCTCCGTCGGCCTGAGTAGACCCAACTGGTCCGAAGAATCAGCGCCTCCACGCCGGAAACCAGTATCGCCTGCTCTCCTTCGTGTTTGGTTCGGCCATACACGCTGAGCGGATTGGGTCGATCGGAAGGGCGGTACGGGCGATCGGTTGCGCCGTCGAACACATAGTCGGTCGAAAAGTGGATGAGCGCTGCGCCGATCCGTTGTCCCTCGCGGGCCAGTACGCCAGGCGCCTCGGCGTTCACCAGTCTCGCCAGCGCGGGCTCGCTTTCGGCGCGATCGACCGCGGTGTATCCGGCCGCGTTGACGATCAGGCGGGGTCTGACCGCGTGGATTATCGGAGGAATCAGATCCGGGCGCGACAGGTCGAGCGCCTCACGGTCGACCGCTACCAGTTCGCCGAGCGGAGCGAGGATGCGGCTCAGCTCCCAGCCCAGCTGGCCCATCGAACCTGTCAGGAGAATCTTCATCACTTGGTTCTTGCCCGGCAACGCCGAACGAACGAGAGAGAATCGGTGCAAAGCTGCGTGACGGCCCCCTCCCGTCTCTTCCTTCGGGACCCGAAGCGAAAGCGCCGTTGCCTTCGGTCGGCATCATACCGTGAGGTCTTTCGGGAAGATTCGAGTCGGTGTTGACGTGTCTCGGGGAAACAGTTCCAACGCTAAGGCGTTGCAGTCACACCGCTTGCAGGTCCGCATCGATGTCAATCGCGATGCGCCGTCACGCGTGTCCTGACTGATCCGCTCAGCGTGCAAGATCTTGTCAGCTTGTCATCGGGCGACAGTCGGCTACGCTGTCGCCCTTCGATCGGTGACGACGCCCGCTCAGAGCTGCCGATCGCGTGCTGGGAGAAGGATCGAACGTCGGCGCACCGGAAGGATTGAAGCACCGCAGCGGAGCGAATCCCGGGAGACCGGGTCGTACCGCTACGGATGAATGCATGATCCGGGAGCGCGTCGGCCGGAGCAGGGAGTAGTTCATGAGCACGTTATGCGCGGCGGTGCCGCCTCCTCGGTCGTGGCGCGGGGGAGCCTTGCTCTCCGCGATCGGACTCTTCTTCATTCTCACTCGGACCGCGGTGGCGAGCCCTCCGCAGCCGGTCATTCACATGCTCTCGAATGCCGGCATGGCGCCCTTCGCCGTCCATGTGCACGCGCTCGATTCGAACCTGGGCGCCGGGTCGTCGCTCACCGCGCGATACCAATGGGACTTCGGCGATCCGCAGGGGGCGTACAACACGCTTGAAGGATTCAATGCAGCGCATCTCTACGATGCGCCGGGAACCTATACGGTGACCCTGACGGTCACCAACGAAGAAGGATTCAGCGCGCAGGCCGCCGCGTCGGTCACCGTGTCATCCGATACCCGCGTGCGGATCCATGTTGCGGCCAACGGAAGCGACAGCAACGATGGACACTCTTCAACGAACCCGATCCGCACGTTCGCCCACGCCATGGAGCTCGTCGACGAGTGACACGGCCGTACTCTTTCGCCGGGGTGACGTCTTCGACGTCTCGGCGACGCAGAACCTCCAGAACGAGAACTGGATGCTCGGCGCCTACGGCGGTGCGGGACCGCTGCCCGAGATCCGGTGGACGGGAGGGCTGGGCCTGAACGTCCTGATCAGCATGCAGCCGGCATCGATCCGTGACGTGGTCATCCAGGACCTGAAGTTCGACTCGAGCTACGCCGGTTCGACCGAACGGAACATCGTGGACGTGATCATGGCCGCGGGCGAGAATGTGACGGTCCGCGGCTGCACGTTCGGTCACATCACCCAGGCGGTCAACAGCGAGCGAGGGCCGGTCGGGGTGCTGGTCCTCGAGAACCAGGTGCCGGTGGCGGACAGCGTGCGGGCCTATTTGTGCTGGGTGCAGGGCACGGACCACACGATTCTGGGCAACGTCGTGAACGGCTCCCGCTTCGAGCACAACGTGCGCCTCGGCGGGGCGAATCGGGTCTTGATCGCCCACAACGATCTGACCAACTCGCCGAAGACCACGATCTGGGCGATGGAAGGCGAGAACGTCTACGTCCGTGGCAACCACTTGACCAGCGGGCAGCTGGCCCTCGGTCCCAATCACTCCGACGGTTCGCCCGACGTCCGTCTCCAGTGGGCGGTGGCGGAGGGGAACACCATCGACAACGCGCTGCACGCCGAGGACGCGGCGCTGAGGATCAAGGCCGGCACCGAGCACGTGATGCTGCGCAACAACATTCTGCTGGCGCCATCGCAGTCGGCGATCCAGATCGCCGGGTACGACCCCGTCATGGACCGGACCAACATCGATATCCGCATCTACAACAACACGGCGATCAACGGCTCGCTCGACGGTCAGTTCCTGAACGTGGGACCGGGCACCGAACAGCTGCGGGTGATCAACAACCTCTACGCGGCGCCGAACCTCATCAGCGGTGTGAATCACACGAGCAACGTCTACGTGGAGGACTCCGGCCTGAGCGGCTTCAGCGAGATCGCCAGCAACCTCTGGAGCATTCCCGCCGCCTTCGCTTGGGTTCCCGAAGGGTACCACTACGTGTGGCCGTACTGGTCCGATCCGAGTGGCTACCGCAGCCCGGAGGAGTGGGACGGATTCTTCCAGGTTCACGACGAGCAGTACGCCCGCATCTGTGTCGACGGGACCTACGCGCCGTCGAGCGAGTCGCTGAACGGGGGGCAGGCGATGCCCGTCGCAGGCGTCTTCACTGACTTCTACGGTGAGCCGAGATCACCGGGCTCCTGGACGGTGGGAGCGGTCGAGGGTGGAAGCGAGGAACTGCAGTGTCCGGAGCCATTCGGCGGCGGTCCGTTCGTCGACGACTTCGAGACCGACCGCGGCTGGGTCGTGGAGAACGTCGACGCGATCAATGGCATCTGGCAGCGCGACACACCGATTGGCGGCGAGTCCAGCGGTGGGCCGGCCGCCGACGCCGACGGATCGGGGCAGTGTTACCTGACCGGCAACCAGACGGGCGATTCGGACGTCGACGGTGGCGCGACGCTCCTGGTCTCTCCACTGCTCGATGCGACCTGGGGACCGGAGGCGACGATCACGTTTTCGCTGTGGTGTGCGGGCTCTCCTGGCGGCGGGAGCGCGCTGCCGCCGCCGGCGCCCGCTCCCGGCGGCGGTGGCGGACCAGGGACCGGCGACCACGGTTCCGAGGAGGAGTTCACGGGGTACGAACCGGGCGACGACGAAGAGGGCTTGGCGATCAGCCTGACCAGCAACGCGGGCGCTTTCTGGGTCGAGGTCGAGCACCTCACGCAGTCCACCGTCGGGTGGGAGACGCGCACGATTCGCATCGCCGATTACGTCCTGCCCACCGACACGGTCCGCGTGGCCTTCATCGCCACCGACCTCCCGCCCGACGGCCAGCTCGAAGTGGCGATCGACGACTTCCGACTTTCATTCGCAGGCGCGATCGGGGACGTGAACGCAGACGGGGTGGTCACGATCGATGATCTGCTCATCATGATCCAGAGCTGGGGGCCTTGCCCCGGCCAGGGAGCAGCGTGTCCCGCGGATCTCAACGGCGACGGAGTCGTCGGCGTCAGCGACCTCGTGCTCGTCATGATGAACTGGCAGTAGCGTCGGCACCCGACACCTGCCTTCCCTGTCCCTCCTTCGCCATCTTCCTTCACCCCTCCTTCCGGGCGGTCGATAGGCAGGTGGTGAGAAATGCGGGCTAACGCGGGCGCGATCTCGGCGCCCGCCGGAGGGCGGAGCGATGGGTCAGTCGGCGATTCTGGAGCGTTCGGACGCACCGCGTGCGTCGGTGGCAAGCGTGAAACGGCGGATCGACGCGTGCCTGGTCGCGCCCGCCACGCGGCCGATCCGCAGTGGCGGTGGGTGACGCATATCGGACCAATGCGCTCCCTCGACGTGGAACGGTGCTACGTCGACAATCTCTTCAAGCCGATCCCGAAACTCACGCGCCTCTATCAAAGGTGGCAGTATTCCCGCGCCGCACGGCGCATGGCCGGCCACCAGCTCTCCTTCGTCTTCTCGCCGGACATCGGGATCGGGGTCAGCCAGCACTTCGCGGCAGGCGGGCGCAGCCGTCGGATCTACGTCGGCTTCACCCAGGACGGACCATGGCCGGATGCACGCATCGAGCAGCTGTCCGCTGCGCTCGGCCGCTTCGACGCGGTCACCGTGTTCACCGAAGAGGAGAAGCAGGTGTACGTTCCGCGGTACGGCCTCGATGCCCAGCGGGTGCACGTCATCCCCATCCATACCGACGAGACGGAGGGCTACCGTCAATACCCGGATGCGCCGCCGCGCGACGACGCCTACGTGCTCTCGCTCGGATCCCCCAACCGGCGGTTCAAGCCGGTCGTTGCAGCGTGCCGGAGCCTGGGCATTCCCCTGGTGATCATCACCCGCCCGTGGCACAAGAACGATGATCTGGAAGAGATGTCGCGCCAGGGGGCGGAGGTGATCACCGACGCCAACCAGATGAAGGCGCTTACCTATCTCAAGCACGCGCGTCTGGCGGTGATGGCGTTCGACGACCCGACGATCGCGGGCGGCTACACGACCCTCATGCACGCCATGTTCATGCGGACGCCCTTCGTCGTCACCCAGTGCCTGGGCATGGCCGAACACGTGATCGACGGCGAGACGGGCTTCGTCTCGCCCCACGACGATGAACCCGCGCTGACCGCCGCGATCGATCGGCTGTGGACGGAGCCGGGCCTCGCCGAGTCCTTCGGTGAAGCCTCGTATCGGCGGGCCTTCGAGCGCCACTCGCTCGAGGCTGCCGCAGACTCCTTCTTCGAGCTCGCCCACGCCGTCGTGACCGACAGCGAGTGACTCGCGCCGGCGTGGCCGTTCTTCATCCGATGATCTTGCGACGCTGGGACACATAGTCCCAGACGACGAAGCGGTCGAGGTCGTGGCCGCGCGGTGAAGAAGACGCGGCCGTTCGTCGCCTCGGCCATCCGGTGGGCGAACTGGACGTCCTCGTGGCTCTGGCTCCAGCTCGGCAGCAGGAAGATGTTGATGGTGATGCCCCTCGCGGAGCAGCGGAAGCGCCTCGCGCATCGTCGCCTCTTCGGTTCGAGCGTGCGGCGGGTAGAGCAGGAAGAGCTCCTCGCCCTCGAAGTGCGCCGTCGGCAGGCCGTCGGTGATCAGGATGATCTGGCGGTTGGGCGTGTCCTGCGGCTCGAGGAACTGACGGGCGAGCTGCAGACCGTGCTGGATGTTGGTGAAGTGCGGCGGGAGGTCGATCTCCGTGATCCGCTCGTCGCTCATGTCCGCTCGCAGCCGCACGACGGGGTCGTACATCGTCACCGGCTTGGGCATGAGGGTCGGCAGCTCCGAGACGTGCCGCGGCTTGGCGAACGTGTACATCTCGATGAACTGGAGGAAGTCGCCGGGGTACTCGCTGCGGATCAGACCGTCCAGGGCCAGGCCCATCCGCTTGGCGTTGATGTACTGCCCGTCGTAGCGCATCGAGCCGCTCATGTCGATCACGACGGCCGTTGCGCACTTGGGCGTGTTGCGCGTCGCGGTGGATCTCGATGTCCTCGGACTTCAGGCGGACGCCGGAGCCGCTTCCCGATTCGCCGGCGCGGCGGATCATCGCGTTGATGAGCGACTGGGTGATGTCCATGTGCGCGACCGAGTCGCCGAACTCGTACGGCTCTGGTCTTGCGGCATCTCGACGGCGCCTTCGCCGACGATCGGTCCCTGATGTCGACCGGTGCGGGCCGCCTGCAGATCGCTGAAGATCTCCCGCAGCAGCGGCGACTGGAAGAGGCGGATACGCCTTGGGCGTCAGGTGGTAGCCGTCGCGCGGTCTGCTCGAGCCCCTGCTGCTCGGCCATCTCGCGCAGGTACTCCTCGACCTGCTGCTGCAGGTCGCGCGAGCTGCTCGATGTCCCCCGGCTCGGCGAACTCGGGCCAGCGCCTCCATGTCGATCATGCGCGATCTGCGCGTTCTCCGCGCGCCTCTCTGAGCTGCTCGAGCAGCCGGTCGATCGCTTCCAGCTCCTCCTTGACCTCGAGCGCCTTGGGCACGGTCAAGGGGGTGCGGCCGGTGAAGTCGTACTTCGCGGCCAGCTCGTCGACCTGGTACTTCTCGCCCAGACGCTCGATGAGATGCAGGAGCTGCGCGGGCGAAGAGCGGACTGCTCGTCGCCGGCCCGGTACCACAGTCGCTCCAGATCGCGGAGCTGCTCCGCCGCGACCTCCCGGCGCAAGCTCGCGGGCGATCTTCCGAGGCGGGCGCATGGAGACGGCCAGATCGCGGTACGCGCGATTCGCCTCCCGCCGCACGCTGGTGCGGTCTCGTAGGTGGCGAGGATCTTCGCTTTGCGCTCTTCGAGCATCGCGATGAGGGCGTCGATGCTCGGTCCGAGGCCCTTGATCTGGCTCGGGATCGATGCGGATGGCGCGGGCGAGCTCCTCCTCGGTGAGACCCGCGTGCGTGCCGTACGTCAGCATGTGCTCGAAGGCGCCGAGACCAGATCCGGCGGCGGCGGCCGTGGGCGGGGGAAGCTCTGCGGGTCGTACCGCTGGTAGGTGTGGATGATCCCGCCGAGCGGTCGCGCCTCGCCCGGTGACTCACGTCGAAGCTCATAGGTGATCACCCCGTGCCGCTGGGAGCGCGAGATCCGATCGGTCGCGTACAGTCCGGCGAGCACGAACTCGACGCACGAGGCCCGCACCGCCGGCGTCGTCGGCAGCGTTCACCTCGAAGGCCTTCTCCCACGCCGGGGGCACCCGCTTCAGTCGCTCGGCGTACGCGCGACGAGGGCAGCATGTCGCCGACTTCGATCTTGACGCCCTTGGCGAAGATCTCGCGCGATCTCGCTCGAGGCCGTGCTCGTCGACGTACTCCTCGAAGACGGTCTTGATCGCCTCGGCGACGATCGCGTCGAGCACCTGCCGCTCGGACATCTGGTGGCTGCCCATCATGTCGAGCTCGAGCTTGCCCGAGCGTCGAGGCGTGCAGAGTGGCCGAGGTCGCTGATCCGCGGCACGGCGGGCCGCTCGCCGAGCCGGATCGCCCGCTGCCGGGCGCTGGCGACCATGGTGCGGTAGTTGGCGATGCTGAGACCGGGCGCTGACGCCGGACTGGTGATCGACGTACTTGCTCCGTCGGGCGGCGATGCTGATCTGCTCGACGATCTCCTCCATGAACGGCGGCACGAGCACCGGGTACTCGCCGTCGAGATCGATGCCCGCCTCCTGCTCGATGATCGCGATGCCCATCTCGCGCTCGCCGCGGGTAGTGCGTGTGGATCGTCGGCGCCGATGCGGTCCTTGAGCTGCGGAATCACCTTGCCCGAGCGGTTGTAGGTGGAGGGGTTGGCCGAGAAGAGGATCAGCACGTCGATGTCGAACTTGATCGGGTAGCCGCGGATCTGCACGTCGCGCTCTTCGAGGATGTTGAACAGGCCGACCTGCACCAGCTCGTCGAGATCGGGCAGCTCGTTCATGGCGAAGATGCCGCGGTGCATGCGGGGGATCAGCCCGAAGTGCAGCGCCTCCTCGGCGGACATGCTCGTGCCGCGCGGCGAGCTTGGCCGGGTCGATCTCGCCGATGATGTCGGCGAACTTGGTGCCCGGGGCCAGTCGCTCGGCGTAGCGATGCTCGCGCGGCCACCAGGCGATCGGAATGTCGTGCTCGGCGGTGACTCGCCGACGAGCTCGCGGCCGGCCCGCGTGATCGGCTGGTAGCGGATCCTCGTGGACCGGGCAGCCGCGGGATGTCGAGGTAGGGGATCTCTTCGTCCAGGAAGCGCGCGAGCAGCCGCATCAGCCGGCTCTTGGCCTGGCCCTTCTCGCCGAGGAAGAGCATGTCGTGCCCGGCGATGATCGCGTTGATGATCTCGGGAATGACGGTGTCGTCGTAGCCGATGATGCCGGGAAAGAGGTCCTCGTCTCGCGCCAGGGCGGCCATCAGATTGTCGCGCAACTCCCGCTTGACCGGCTTGCTCACCCACCCCCACTCGCGCAGCTCTGCGAGCGTTCGGGGCCTGGTCATCGTGGTGGTGGTCATGGGCAACTCCGGAAGTCGTGGAGATGGACGGATCGGGAGTGGGAGATACTATGCCTGGGCGCGAGCAGCCCGTTGAAGAACTTCCCTCGCCGGCGGCAGCGCGGATACTCGGACTATTCGTTTCACTGACTCACGGAGATTCTCATGGCGATTCGAAAAGGCGATAAGGCCCCCGGTTTCACCCTTCCGAGCAAGCCCGGAGAGCCGGTTGACGTCGGCGCGGTCATCGGCAAGGACAAGGTCGTTCTGCTCTTCTTTCCCCTGGCGTTCAGCCCCGTGTGCACCGCCGAGATGTGTCACTTCCGCGATGAATGGGCTCGCTGGTCCAAGCTCGACGCTCAGATCTTCGGAATCAGCGTCGACAGTCCCTTCGTGACTGCGAAGTTCCGGAGTGAAGAGAAGATCCCGTTCCCGATCCTGTCGGACTTCAACAAGGAAGTGGCCAAGAAGTACGGCGCGCTCCATGAGGACCTCATGGGTCTCAAGGGCGTCGCCAAGCGATCGGCGTTCGTGATCGACACTGACGGGAAGGTGCTCTACGCCTGGGTGAGCGAGGACCCGAAGGTCCAGGTCGACTTCGAGGCGGTCCGCGCGGCGGTGGCCGGACAGCCGGCGGCTGCGTAACCGACCGCGTCGTCCGATCGCCAAGCGCCTGCTCGGGTGATGACCGGATGGTCCGGCCAGCCCGAGACTTTCGCTGCGGTTGCCATAATCGGCGTCCGACCGCGTTCGAAGAACTAGCGCCGGTCGGTTTCCGATGCGCCACCCTTCTCGTGACGAGTACTCACCGATGCGATCCCTGTTCTTCCTGCCCTCCTTGAGCTCCTTGCTCTTCGCCCTTTCGAGCCTGGTGATCGGCGGCTCCGCGATGGCTCAGGAGGGGACGGCGGGGATACCGGGGATACCGGGGGCGCCGTGGGCGCTGCAGAGGACGATGCAGCAGGACTTCGAGGGCCGTGATCTGCCGATCATGGTCGAGATGCTCCAGCTCGATGCAGCTCAGCAGGAGGCGCTGAACGAGGCCTTCCGGAGCTACGAAGCCTCTTTCAGCGAGAATGCCCGGACGCTGCGCGAGCTCCTGCCCTCCGGCTGGACCGCGCCGGCGGACAGACCCGATCGCCAGGCGATGGAGGAGTTCCGGATCAGGATGCAGGAACTGATCGAGGAGATGCGCAAGGCGCAGGACGCGCTCCCCGAAGGCGCTGACCTCGCCCCGGTTCACGAGCGCTTCCGTGAGCAGGTGCAGGAGCTGCGGGAACAGCTGAGCGCCGGCCGGCCCCAGCTTGATGCCGAGGAGCGGCTCGCCGTCACCGAGCAGGCAGCCGCTGCACTTGACCGCTGGTATGCGCTCAACCTGGATCTGAAGCAGCGCTTCGCCGCGCAGGTCCAGGCGCTGCTGCGGGAGAAGCAGCGGCCGTTGTGGCCGGCCCTCGAGCAGCGCCTGACGCGGCAGAAGACGCTGCAGCACGGGCGACTGGCGGGCGAATCGATCGATCTCGTCTCGATCTTGGATGAGCTCGCGCTGCCCGAAGAGGTCCTCGAGTCGCTGAGGCCCACGATCGACGAGTACTACGGCGATCTGCATGCGGCGCTGATCACGCGCAACGAGTACCTGAACCGAACGGAGCGCGACCTTCAGCGGGCGATGGCCGGCGGCGAGCAGTCCGAGATCGAGTCAATCGCGTCCCGCCGCATCCAGATGAACGTCCTCGTGCGGGAGGTCAACGACCGGTACGCCGAGCTCTTCGCCACTCGGTTGCCTGGAGACGCGAGCCGACAGTTTGTACAGCTCTATGGCTCGCTGGCCTATCCCCAGATCTACCGGCCGACGCGGGCAGAGCGAATGTTCCGAGCCGCTCGCTTGCTCATCGGGCTCAACGAAGCGCAGCTGATCGCTATCGACGACCTGCTGGATGCGTACCTCGTGGAGCTGGAGCGGATGAACCGGGCGCTGGTCGTCCTCTTCCGCGAAACCGAACCGGAGCGCATGGCGCTGGGCACTCGGGCGAGAACGACCGACCAGGACGAGCGAATGCGAGCCGCCCTGCGCGATCGCACGGCCATGGGCGACCGGGCCGTGGAGCAGCTTCAGGCCATCCTCAGTCCAGACCAGCGAAGCCAGCTGCCGGACTACCGTTCCCCGCGGCGCTAACGCTAACAAGTTGATCGTTCCGGGAAAACCCGGGGAAAACCCGGGACAGCCTCCAGTTTTCCCACTCGCGGGAAAACCCGGGACAGCCTCCAGTTTTCCCCGGGTTTTCTCTCACTCGCGGGAAAAGTCGAGGCTGTCCCGGTTTTCTCGGTTTTCTTGCGGCAAGCGTCGAGGCCTTACGCCGCCTTGGCGCGTTCGCCGTCGGACAGGATGCGGGCGATCAGGTCATGCTTGATTCGCTCGGCGCTGTCGTTGGCGATCTGACAGGTGCCCGCCGCGACGTGGCCGCCGCCTCCGTGCTCGAGGACCAGCTCTCCGATGTTCGTCGCGCTCGTGCGGTTGAAGATCGACTTGCCGATCGCGAAGACGGTGTTCTGCTTCTTGAGCCCCCAGATGACGTGCATCGAGATGCTGCACTCGGGAAAAAGGGCGTAGACCATGAAGCGGTTGCCACTGTAGATGGTCTCTTCGGGTCGCAGGTCCACGACCACGAGATGCTCGAACACGCTCGAGCAGCACCTGAGCTGCTCTTGCATCGGGCCCTGGTGGCTGATGTACAGCTCCCGTCGCTCCTTGACGTCCGGAAGCTCCAGGATCTCCTCGATCCCGTGCTCACGACAGGCGTCGATGAGGAGCATCATCAGGTCGTAGTTCGAGACCCGGAAATCGCGGAACCGGCCCAGCCCCGTGCGAGCATCCATGAGGAAGGAGAGCAGCGTCCAGCCAGTGGGATTGAGGACCTCGTCCCGCGTGAAGCGGGCGGCGTCGGCCTTGTCGACCGCCTCCATCATGTCCGGGCTGATCTTCGAGAACCCGCTGCTGCCCCCGAAATGGTCGTAGACGACCCGAGCCGCCGAGTCCGCCCGTGGCTGGAGGATGTGATTGACCGCGCGAGTCCCGCCGTTGCGGAGGTTCTCGCTGTGGTGGTGATCGAAGCAGAGGTGACAGCCGGGCACGAAGGGAAGGTTCGTGAGGATGTCGCGGTCGGTGACCTCGATCTTGCCGTCCTGAACGTCCTTGGGGTGGACGAACTTGATGTCGTCGATGATGCCCTGGTGCTTCAGCAGGACGGCGCACACCAGCCCGTCGAAGTCGCTGCGAGTGAGAAGACGGTAGCGGCGGGTCTTCATGGCATTCGGTCCTCTGGGGGGGGAGGGCAACGTGCAGCGCACACCTGGACTTCGAAGTTCTTCGGCGCGATGCCGGGCGGTCTTGAGGCCGGCTCTGTAGGCCGATGTGCATCCCGAAACCCTCCAGGCCAAGCCGCCCCTCCGCTCCGTGCACGCCGGAGCGACTGATCTTCTCGCGAATTCCGGAATCGCCCAGCTTGACAGGACGCTCAAAAAAAGTCCTGGGCGCGGTCGCCCGTCTAAGTTCAATTGCTGCAGTGAGATAACGTGAACCAAGGTTCACCGCAGCCCGCTGCGTCGCTCCCGAAGACGGAAAGGGGCTTGCTGTTCAGACCAATTCTGCGATAGTAGGAGAACCCGGCGGAACGGCCGGCCCTCGTCGAGGGAGGACTCGACGTGCTAGGGAGTGGGAGTTGATTTTCATTGTGTAAGTGATTGGTCTGTTCGTTCATCGGAAGGCGGCCTTCGGACTGGCTTCTGGCGTGGCGGTGAGCAGTCGACACCTTCGCGCCAGGACCGCTCAGAGTCGTTTTCCGGGTTCGCAGACCGTGTCCCTATCGCGGTGCGGCCTTCTGCGGAGCCGCGATGTCACCAGAGTTCTGGACCGCTCCACGGCCGAGGGCTGTCCAGAGGAAACCCATTGAGGAGTGTGAGGCTTATGAAAACGTGTATGACTTTGCGAGGGACAATGCCGCTGCTCGCAGCGGCGTCCATCTGTTGTGCGGTCAGCGCTGCTGACTTCACGGTCAATCCAAACAAGAAGGTCGTCCTCGGCAGCGGCGGCGTGTCTGGTATCCCCTGTGGGACTACCTCGTTCACGCAGTCCGTGGACCCGGTGACGATCACCCAGTTCAACTCGGTGTCGTGCAATGCCGGCGGACTCCACACCGACAATTCCTATTACCGCGCCTTCGATTCGAGCGCATGGGGCGGAGCGGCTCTGACCGTCTGTACCGTGCAGATCGGCATCGAGACCGCGGCTGGCGCCGGTGGCTCGCAGCCCATCTCGTGCATCCTGTACGACAGCAACGACATCAACAACCTCGGCGCTCCGGTTGCGAACGTGGAAGTCCAAGTTCCCGACCAGGCGATGACGCTCTTCAACATCCCGGTCGTGGGGGCGGTGACCAGCGGCCTGGTGGTCGAGATCTTTACGCCCGACGGACAGGGCGTGGGGAACTCCTTCTTCATCGGCTCCAACCCGAACGGCGAGACCGGCCCGAGCTATCTGGCGGCGGCCGACTGCGGCGTGGTGTCGCCGACTCCCACCGGAGCGATCGGCTTCCCCGGCATGAACATCGTGATGACGGTGTTCGGCGATGCCGGCTGCGTCATCGGCAACTGCCTGGGTGACACGAACAACGACGGCGTGGTCGACGTCACCGACCTGGTCAACGTGATCAGCGGTTGGGGCAGCGACGGCCTGGGCCAGCCCGGTCGGATCTCCGACCTGAACTGCGACGGCATCGTCGACGTGCTCGACCTGGTCGAGGTCATCACCGGCTGGGGCGTCTGCCCGGCCAAGAACGACGAGTGCGAAGATCGCATCACCGTCGGCGACGGCGAGACCGAGTTCACCAACCTCGGCGCGACCACCAACGACAACGATGCCCCCTTTAGCTGCACCAGCTTCGGCACCAACGACATCTGGTACAACTACACCGCGACCTGCACCGGAAACGCGACGATCAGCCTCTGCGGCAGCGAGTTCGACACGGTGCTCGAGGTGTACAGCGGGTTCGATTGCCCGCCGACGACCGTCCTGGGCTGCAACGACGACTTCTGCGACTTGCAGTCCGAGCTCACCCTCTCGGTCGTCGAAGGCGACCAGCTGAAGATCCGCATCGGCGGCTGGATGGGCGATGCCGGCAACGGCCTCCTCACCATCTCGTGCACGATCGCCAACGACAACTGCGAAGATCGCATCGTCGTCGGCAACGGCACCACGCCGTTCAGCAACGTGGGCGCGACCACCGACGGAACGCCCAACGCGCTGTGCGACTTCTTCGGTGACAACGACGTCCAGTCCGACGTGTGGTTCAACTACTTTGCCACCGACACCGGTCTCACGGACATCAACACCTTCGGCAGTGCTCTCGACACCAAGATTGCCGTCTACAACGGGTGCGATTGCCCCGCGAGCGACGACTCCATCCTGGCCTGCAACGACGACGCCGGCGGGACGCTCCAGTCCGAGGTGATCATCGAGACCATCGAGGGCGACTGCTACAAGATCCGCGTCGGCGGCTTCGCCGGCGATCAGGGCGAAGGTGTGCTCAACATTGCCGTCGTGGCGCCCGGTGCGTGCTGCTTCAGCGACGGAAGCTGCGGAGACGGCTTCGACGCTGCGGACTGTCCTGCTGCTGGTGGTACCTTCCAGGGCTTCGGCACCCTCTGTTCCGACGTGGTCTGTATCGCGATCTGCGGTCCCGGTGCGGGTAGCTGCACCGATCCCAACGGCAACGGCACGCCCGGCTGCGAAGACGTGGAGTGCTGCAACGCCGTGTGCGCGGTTGACTCCTTCTGCTGCGACGTGGTCTGGGACGGCATCTGTGCCGGCGAGGCGGTCACCCTCTGCGCCGGTCCCGGCGCGTGCTGCGTCGGCTTTGCCGGTGAGTGCATCGACGTGCAGAGCGGTGCCGAGTGCGCTGCCCTGGGCGGCGTGTACCAGGGTGAAGGCTCCACCTGTGATCCGAATCCCTGCATCGTCATCTGCGGCCCCGGCGCTGGCGACTGCACCGATCCCAACGGCAACGGCACGCCGGGCTGCGAAGATCCCGAGTGCTGCAACGCGGTGTGTGCGGCTGACCCCTTCTGCTGCCAGGTCGAGTGGGACACGGTTTGCGCCGGTGAGGCGGCCGCCATCTGCGGTGGTCCCGGTGCCTGCTGCTTCGGTGACGGAAGCTGCGATGTGCTGACTGGCGCGATGTGCATCAAGTCTGGCGGCAACTACCAGGGCGAGGGAACGACCTGCGATCCCAACCCCTGCCCGCAGCCCCCGGCCAACGACAACTGCGTAGACCGCATCGAGGTCTTCGCGGGCGAGACGGCCGTGTCCAACCTGTTGGCCACGCTGGACGGACCGGCCCCCTGCGGTCTGCTCGGCGCCGACGTCTGGTACAACTACAACCCGACCAGCGATGGTCTGGTCCAGATCCAGACGTGTGGAAGCGGCTTTGACACCGTCCTGGCCGTGTACGCCGGGTGCGATTGCCCGGTCAGCGAGGCCAACTTGATCGAGTGCAACGATGACGCCTGCGGTCTGCAGTCGATCGTGACCGTGAATGCACTCGCGGGCGAGTGCTACAAGATCCAGCTCGGCGGCTTCGCCGGTGGAACCGGCGACGGCATCCTGACGATCGTTGCGGTCGAGCCGGGTGCCTGCTGCTTCCCGTCTGGGGAGTGCGGAGACGGCTTCGACGAGGCTGGTTGCGCCGGTAGCGGTGGAATCTTCCAGGGCTTCGGCACCACCTGTGCCGACGTCATCTGCATCCCGATCTGCGGTCCTGGCGCCGGTGGCTGCTTCGAGGCCAACGGCTCTCCGGGTTGCGAAGACACGGCGTGCTGCAAGCTCGTCTGCTCCTTGGACCCGTTCTGCTGCGACGTGACGTGGGATACCATCTGCGCCGACGAGGCGCTGGCCAACTGCAGTGTCGAAGCCGCGGCGTGCTGCTTCGGCGACGGCTCCTGCATGATGCTGATCCCGGCTGACTGCAGCGCGTCCGGTGGTGCGTTCCAGGGTGCGGGGACCACGTGCTCGCCCAATCCCTGCCCGCAGCCGCCGACCAACGACGCCTGTGACGATCGAATCGATGTCGGAAACGGGGCCACCCCGTTCTCGACGGTCGGCACGACCACCGATGGTCCCGCCCACCCCGCTTGCCTCGCCTTCGGTGACGACCAGGTCTCCTCGGACATCTGGTTCAACTACAACGCAAGTGGCAGTGGCCCCGCGACCTTCTCGCTCTGCGGCAGCGCGTACGACACCAAGATCGCCGTCTACGGCACTTGCGTCTGCGATGACGTGAGCGACGCGACCCTCCTGGCCTGCAATGACGACGCCTGTGGTCTGCAGTCCGAGGTCTCGATCGACGTCAATGCCGGCGAGTGCTACAAGATCCGCGTCGGCGGATTCGGTGGTGCTCAGGGCTCGGGTACCCTCACCATCACGGGTCCCAGCGGTCCCGGCACCGGTGCCTGCTGCTACCCCAGTGGCGGCTGTCTCGATCTGACTGAGAATCAGTGCGATGTCTCCAAGGGTGAGTTCCAGGGCGAAGGCACCAGCTGCGGTGCCGGCAAGACCTGCCCCTTCTGATTCAGCCTGATTCCGAACCCGGTCTCCGACCGGGTATGCAAGTCTCGAACGCCCCCGGCAACCTGGTTGCCGGGGGCTTTTCTTTGGTTCCGTCGCTCCGCTCGTTGAATCACACCTGCGAACTGAAGATTCACCGCGGAGGGCCACGGAGGACGCGGAGGAGGGGAAGAAGGAAGAGGAGAAAAGGGGGACAGATCCATTCAGGGAAGAAGGGGACAGACGATGCTCGATCCTCCGCTTCCCCTCCGCGTTCCTCTCCGCGTCCTCTCCGCGGCCCTCCGCGGTTGTGGGCAAAGGGGACAGATCTATTTTGCGAAGAAGGGGACAGATCTGCTTTGGTGCAACGAGCAAGATAGATCTGTCCCCTTTTCCTTGCTGTGTTCGGTTGGTCTGGTCATACTGGTTGCTTCCTTCCGCACCGCGCGTCCGATCGCCCTTGGCGCACGACCGGAAGGACAGGGGAGGAGGCTGGTCCACAGCTTCACCGTCATCGATCTGCTCCGACCAGTGCCGGCCGGACACGGCGTCGCTCCGGCGACCTCGCGACCGACGGGGGGAGCGGGGCACGTTCGACGTTGCGTCGTCATCCCGGCCGCGCGCCGCCCAAGGAGCTCGTGCCGGTGTCGGGTCCACGCCTGGGCCCACAGAAACATCAAGGGAGAGGGAGTCTCATGAGCGTGTGCATTACGAGTTGGCGAGGGCACCTGCCGCTGCTCGCCGCGGCGTCGATCTGTTGTGCGGTCAGCGGCGCTGACTTCTCGGTCAATCCGAACAAGACGGTCGTGCTCGGTAGCGGCGGCGTGGCCGGTGGTCCCCCCTGCGGCACCACCTCCTTCACGCAGTCCCTGGACTCGGTGACCATCACCCAGTTCAACTCGATCTCGTGCAATGCCGGCGGCCTCCACACCGACAATTCCTACTACCGGCTCTTCGACGCCAGCGCGTGGGGCGGAAGCGCCCTGACCGTCTGCGCCGTGCAGGTCGGCATCGAGTCCGCGAACGGCGCCGGTGGCACGCAGCCCATCGAGTGCCGTCTCTACGACACGAACGACATCAACAGCCTCGGCGCTGCCGTCGCGAGCGTGAGCATCAGCGTTCCCGACCAGGACCTGTCGCTCTTCGACATCCCCATCGCGGGATCGGTGAGCACCGGCCTCGTGGTCGAGATCTTCACGCCCGACGGCCAGACGGCGGGCAACTCCTTCTTCATCGGATCGAACGGCCTTGGCGAAACCGGCCCGAGCTACCTGGCGGCGGCCGACTGCGGCGTGAACGCGCCCACGCCCACCGGAGCCCTCGGATTTCCCGAGATGCAGATCGTGATGACGGTGTTCGGCGACGCCGGCTGCGTCATCGGAAACTGCCCGGGCGATACGAACGACGATGGCGTGGTGGACGTCACCGACCTGGTCAACGTGATCGGCGGCTGGGGCACGGACGGCCTGGGTCAGCCGGGAGCGATCGCCGACCTGAATTGCGACGGTGTCGTCGACGTGATCGACTTGATCCAGGTGATCAGCGGCTGGGGCTTCTGCCCGGCCAAGAACGACGAATGCGAGGATCGGATCGCCCTCGGCAACGGCGACACGCCGTACACGAACTTCGGCGCGACGACGAACGCCAGCGATCCTGCCTTCGATTGCGGTTTCCAGGTCGGAAGCGACATCTGGTACAACTACACCGCGACGTGCGGCGGCGAGCTGACCATCAGCGTCTGCGACAGCAACTTCGACACGGTCCTCGAGGTCTACGACGGTGTCGACTGTCCGCCGACGGACTCCCTGGCCTGCAACGACGACTTCTGCGACCTGCAGTCCGAGATCACGCTGTTGGTTCTCGAAGGGGATCAGCTCAAGATTCGCATCGGCGGATGGCAGGGTGATCAGGGCACCGGCACGCTCAGCATCTCCTGCACGACGATCGTCTGCGGCCCCGGTGCGGGGGGCTGCTTCGAGGCCAATGGCACGCCGGGCTGCGACGACGTCGCGTGCTGCGAGCTCATCTGCACCCTGGATGCGTTCTGCTGCGACACGGCGTGGGACGCCATCTGCGCCGACGAGGCGATCGCCAACTGCGCGACCGAACCCCAGGCGTGCTGCTTCGAGGACGGCTCCTGCCAGGATCTGCAGCCCACCGACTGCCTCGCGGGCGGCGGTGATCTGCAGGGAATCGGAAGCGCCTGCGCGACCGCGACCTGTATGGACCAGACCGGCGCCTGCTGCTTCCCCGACGCCAGCTGCCAGGATCTCCTTCCGACGCCGTGCGATGCGGCGGGGGGCGTGCATCAGGGGGCCGGCACCGGCTGCGCGACGTTCACCTGCGAAGCGATCTGCGGCGGTCCCAACGCTGGCAGCTGCACCGAAGCCAACGGCACACCCGGCTGCGACGACGCTGAGTGCTGCACCTCGGTGTGCGCCATTGACGCCTTCTGCTGCGATGTCGAGTGGGACGCGGTCTGTGCGGATGAGGCGGTCATCTGCGATCCGACGCCCGGAGCGTGCTGCATCGGTCTGCTGGGCGAGTGCCAAGAGCTCAGCGGAGCCGACTGCCTCGCGGCGGGCGGTACCTTCCAGGGGCCGGGCACGAGCTGTGATCCGAATCCGTGCATCGCCATCTGCGGTCCCGGCGCCGGCGGCTGCTTCGAGGCCAACGGCACGCCCGGTTGCGAAGACGTTCAATGTTGCGAGCTCGTGTGCAGCCTCGACGCTTTCTGCTGTGACGTGGAGTGGGATTCCATGTGCGCCGACGACGCCCTGGTCACCTGCGCCACGAAACCGCAGGCGTGCTGCTTCGAGGACGGCACCTGCCAGAACCTGCTGCCCGCGGATTGCATCGTGGGCGGCGGCGCGCTGCAGGGCATCGGAAGCACCTGCACCACCGTCACCTGCGTGAATCAGACGGGCGCGTGCTGCTTCTCCGACGGAAGCTGCCAGGATCTCCTGCCCACGCCGTGCGCGGCGGCCGGCGGAACGCACCAGGGCGCCGGAAGCGGCTGCGCGACGACCGTGTGCGACGTCGCCT
This sequence comes from uncultured Planctomycetota bacterium, assembly GCA_963697235.1. GTDB lineage: Bacteria > Planctomycetota > Phycisphaerae > Phycisphaerales > SM1A02 > CAVONJ01. The sequence goes on along the minus strand of CAVONJ010000004.1, from coordinate 431,657 downwards.
GCGGTCCGGGTGCCGGCAGCTGTACGGAGGCCAACGGCACGCCCGGCTGCGAGGACGTCGCGTGCTGCAACCTCGTGTGCTCGCTCGACGTGTTCTGCTGCGAGGTCGCGTGGGACGGCGCCTGCGTCGACGAAGCGGCGGAGAACTGCAGCACCGCGCCCGTGGCGTGCTGTTTCCCGAGCGGCGGCTGCCAGGACTTGGCGCCGGGCGACTGCGCGGCGTCAGGCGGAAGTGCCCAGGGCAGCGGCACCACCTGTGGCAGCGTGGTCTGCATTCCGACGTGCGGCCCCGGAGCCGGTGACTGCACCGTGCCCAACGGCACGCCGGGCTGCGACGACGTCACCTGTTGCGAGCTGATCTGCGGCCAGGATGCGTTCTGCTGCGAGACGGAGTGGGACATGCTTTGCGCCAACGCAGCCCTGAAGGCATGTGCGTTCGGGCCGGGCGCCTGCTGCTTCAGCGACGGCAGCTGCCAGGACCTGACGACGGAGGCGTGCGCCACCGCGGTCGGCGACTTCCAGGGCCCCGGAACGACGTGCGCGACGACGAGCTGCCCGTTCTGATCCGTTTGCTCCGAGCCGCGACGGCGCGGCCCCGATCTTCGCCCCCGGCACATTCGTTGCCGGGGGCTGTCTTCGTTTCGGCGATCGAGTTGAGATCCCCCCGATGACCCACTCTTCGCACCTTGCCGGGAGACGTCATGTTCTCGTTCGCCGAGATTTGCAGTTCCGCCTTGCCGTTTGGGTGGATTGCGGTCATACTACTGCCTGCGAGGATTCCCTTGCGAGCGGGGTCTCGGCGACGCCCAGCGCCGCATGGCCCGACCGTAGAGGACGAAAGGTAATGCCCCATCTCAGAGACGACGAGCCGCAACGCGGTCGGTGACCGCTCGCCGAACGTCTCAAATCGATCCCAGTCTGATCCCAGATTCGATCAGCAAGATCAGTCCGGCTCCGCGGAGACATCTTCGAACCGCGGTGCTCTTTCCCTAGCCGAGCAGCCCGTGAGCCCAGGGCTGCTCTCCGTCAACCACACAAGGAGGCTGAGGCTTATGAAATACTGTACGAGTGCGATTCTCGGGACCCTTCCCCTGCTGGCCGTTGCGTCGATTGGCCTGGCCCAGCAGGGCGGCAAGGCGTCGTTCTCTTCGATCCAGGATCACCCGGATCTCCAGGGACGCGCGATTGACCGTCAATCCCAACGCGGCGTCGAACGGCGGCGTGGCAGGGGCCTGCGGCGGCATCGAGATCACCCAGTCCATCGATCCTTTCACGATCACCCCGTTCAACTCGGTCTCCTGCAACGCGGGCGGCATCCACACCGACAACAGCTACTTCCGTACGTTCGATCTGGCGGATTTCGCGATCGACGGTCCGTTCACGCCGTGCGGCGTCGACGTGGGCATCGAGACCGCGGCCGCCGGCAACGGCATCTCCCAGCCGGTCGAGATCCGCATCTACGACACCTCGAACATCAACAGCCTCGGCTTCCCGGTCTTCACCCAGAGCTACGAGGTGATGGACCAGGCTGCGACCATCATGACCTTCGACACCACCGGGCGCCGACCATCCTGTCGGGCGGCCTGACCGTCGAAGTGTTCACTCCCGATGGGGCCGCCGACGGCAACTCCTTCTTCATCGGCTCCAACGGCAACGGCCAGACGGCCCCGAGCTACCTGCTCGCGGCTGACTGCGGCGTCGCCACGCCGACGACCACCGCGGCGATCGGCTTCCCCGAGATGCAGATCGTCATGACCGTGATCGCCACCGGCAAGGGCGGCGGCCCGACCTGCACCGGTGACACGAACGGCGACGGCCAGGTCAACGTGACCGACCTGGTCAACGTCATCAGCGCCTGGGGCACGAACGGCCAGTTGGTTCCCGGCGTCGACACCGACATCATCGTCAACGGCGTCGTCGACGTGAACGACCTGGTGCAGGGCGTGATCCAGAACTGGGGTCCCTGCCCCGTGGCGACCCGCGCGTGCTGCTTCGACGACGCAACCTGCCAGGACCTCGCTCCGGCCGACTGCATCGCGGCCGGCGGTAGCGTCCAGGGCGTGGACACCGAGTGCGCAACGCTCGATCCACCGTGCGCAGGCGATCTGCGGTCCGGGCGCCGGTGCCTGCGACCAGGCCAACGGTACGCCTGGCTGCGAAGACGTCGAGTGCTGCACGGCCAGCTGCGCGTTCGACAGCTTCTGCTGCGACGTGGAGTGGGATCAGGTCTGTGCCGACAACGCGGCGATCATCTGCGATCCGACCCCCGGCGCGTGCTGCTTCGACGACGGGAGCTGCCAGGACTTGAACTTCGCCGACTGCGATGCGGCCGGTGCGGTCATCTTCCAGGGTGCGGGCACGACCTGCGTTTCCGATCCCTGCCCGCAGCCCGCCGACAACGACCTCTGCGAGAACGCGACCACGGCGGTCGACGGCGCGAACGACTTCGACAACACGCTGGCCACCACCGACGGCCCCGAGCACGCCGAGTGCGGCAAGGGCTTCCCGGACCTCCAGGTCAACAACGACGTGTGGTTCAACTACACCGCGACGAACACCGGTCCGACCGTCTTCTCGCTGTGCAGCAACCCCGACACCTTCGACGGCAAGATGGCCCTCTACGAAGGCTGCGACGTGCCCCGTCTCCGACGCCAACCTGATCGAGTGCAATGACGACGGATGCGGCATCTTCGCCGGTCCTTCGGTGATCACGGCCGGCACCGTCGCGGGCACCTGCTACAAGATCCGCGTCGGCAACTTCGCCGGAGCGCCCGGCGCGGCCGGTGTCCTCGACATCAGCCCGCTGGCGCTGCCCGAAGACGTCTGCGAATTTGCGGTCGATGCCCCGATCGGCCAGACGGTCACCGTCAGCAACACCGAGGCGAGCCCCGACGAGAACGCGCCGGTCTGCGGCGCGAATCCTCAGACGCAGCCCGGCGTGTGGCTGCGAGCGGTGGGCGACGGCACGACGCTCACGGCGACGGTCTGCATCGCCGCCCCGACCCCGATCGGCACCAACACGCGGCTCAACGTGTACTGCGGTCCCTGCAGTGACCTCGTGTGCGTGGGCGAAGCCACGACCAACTCCGGCTGCGCTCCCTTCACCGAGCGGCTCCAGTGGTGCTCGGCGGTCGGCGCCGAGTACTACATCCTGGTGAGCGGCAATGGCGCCACCGATCTGGGATCGTTCAACGTCACGGTGACGTCGAACAACCTGCCCTGCGCCAGCCCGCCGTGCAGCGGCGCGTGCTGCGTGGAGCCCGGTGTCGACTGCTTCGCGGCCAGCGGCGCGTCCTGCGAAGCCATGGGCGGCGTGTACTTCGGTGATGACTCGAGCTGTGCCGACGTCTTCTGCTTCGATCCGTGCGTCAGCAGCTCTGTCTTCCTGAGCCAGTCCAGCAGCCAGGCGATCGTGCCTGGATCCGTCTCGTGCAATGCCGGCGGTATCCACGCCGACAACTCCTACTTCCGCACCTACTCGAACCTGGCGAACGGCTTCGAGGTCTGCAGCGTGGAAGTGGGCATCGAGGTGGCGGCGAGCGGTGACGGCAGCGGCGAGCAGCCGATCCTGATCCGGCTCTACGACAGCCCGCTGCCCGGCACCTTCGGAAGCCTGGGTACACCGTTCGCGCAGCGGCTGGTCATGGTCGCCGACGGCCTGGACGGTACCGTGCAGACCTTCGAGATCACCGGCCAGACCTTCACCGGCAACCTGACGGTTGAGGTCTTCACCCCCGATGCCGATCCGAACGGCACCCTTCTTCCCGGTCACTCGTTCTTCATCGGATCGAACCCCGATCCGGAGAGCGGACCGAGCTACCTGGCCGCCCCGGCCTGCGCCGTGGACCAGCCCACGACGACGGCAGCCATCGGCTTCCCGGACATGCACATCATCCTGAACGTGAACGGAAACAACTAAGACTCCTCGCGTTCGCTCGATGACGAATTCACCCCCGGCCCGCTTGGGCCGGGGGTTTTTCTTTTTTGTGCCGGGCATGTCTGAAAATGGGGACAGATCAGATCTGCTTTGGTGCAAAGCAAAATAGATCTGTCCCCCCCTTTCTGCGGTGTTGCGGCGCGGGGGGCCCCGGGTGATAATCGAATCCTGACCCGGCCAATCTCGTTCAGCGATGATCCGGGCACACTGCTGTCCGCTCAGACCAACGGGAGGCCGAGACCAATGCAGATCCGAGACCTGTGTTCCACGACCCTGGGGCTGCTCGCCGTGGCCGTTCTTTCGATCGGCGCCTCTGGCGAAGAGGTGTTGTCGCGAGGAGGGTTGCATCCGCTGCTCCAGGTGAAATCGGTCACCGGACGCACACCGGCGCAGAGCGGAGGTCTCGCGGGCACCGGATGCGAGTACGCCAACGACAAGGGCGCCGCCGACAACTCGTTCGGTCAGGCCGGAGCGGCCGCCGTGGGTGCCGCGGCTGGCTACGTCACGGTGGACGGGTGCACTACGCTCACGGCCATCCAGGTCGCTTGGGGGGCGGTTGCCGAAGGGCAGCCCTGCACGCTGCAGATCTACAACGATCCCAACAAGGATGGCGATCCGACGGACATCACCGGCGCCGATCAGCTGGTCTCCGTCAACGGTGTCACCGCCAATGTCGACAGCGACGTCTTCAACACCTACGACATTCCGCCGACCGTGGTCGAGGGCATGTTCTGGGTCGTGGCGATCACCGAGGACACGGGTGACGATGACTTCCCCATGAACATCGACGAGGAGCCGGTGGCCTCGCCGCTGAACTACCTCCTGCTGGGGATCACCGATCCCAACAACCCCTTTGACGGCACCGTGCTCGGTGAGGCTGACACCGGCCCCGGCAACTACATGATCCGGGCCACCGGCGACGGCACCGTAGTCAGCTGCTTCGGTGGCGACACGAACGGCGACTGCCAGGTCAACGTGACCGATCTCGTCAACGTCATCAGCGGCTGGGGAGGCAGCGGCCTCGGGTGCCGACTACAACGCCGATCTCAACAGCGACGGCACGGTCGACGTGACCGATCTGGTCGGCGGCGTCATCACGAACTGGGGCTCGTGCGACTGCACGTTTCGCGCGTGCTGCTTCGAGAACGGGACCTGCGCTGATATCACACTCGACGGCTGCTTCCGCATCGGCGGTGCGATTCAGGGCCCGGGCAGCACCTGCGCCGATGCGCAGTGCGCGAACCTGCTTGGCGGCTGCTGCCTTCTGGACGGCTCGTGCCTCGATAACTTGCCCGCGGAGTGCGACGCGGTCTTCGGCGTTCATCAGGGTGTCGGCACCTCCTGCGGCAGCGGCGCGTGCGACGCGGACCCGAACGACCTGTGCGCGAACGCCATCGCCCTGAGCTTCGGCGAAACGGTCAGCGGCAGCACGAGCAACTCGACGGCCGATCCCGAAGCCCTGGACTGTCCCGACGAGACCGGCGCTCCCCAGGACGTGACGGCCCCCGGCAACTGGTACACGATGATCGGAGACGGCACGACGCTGACCGCCAGCATGTGCAGCTCGCCCAGCCCGTACGACGGCAAGCTCTTCGTCTACTGCGGGACGAGCTGCGATCAGCTCTTCTGCCTGACCTCCAACGACGACGGCTGCGGTCCCGCGGGCCCCTCGGAAGCCACGTGGTGTTCTGATCCCGGCCAGCAGTACTACGTCTATGTCACCGGGTTCGGCGATAGCACCGGCGCGTACCAGCTCACCGTGAGCTCCGGTGGGTCTTGCGGCGAACCGACGGCATGTCTCGACGACGACGACATCTGCGAGTTCGCCACGCCCCTCTCGATCGGTCAGACCATCGCCAGCTTCGACACCTGTCTGGGAACGCCCGACGCGGGCGCTCCCGACTGCGGCCAGGGCGGCCAGAGCGCCCCGGGCCGGTGGCTGCGGGTGCTCGGCAACGGTACGCAGCTGACCGTCACCCTCTGCAATCCGGTGCCGCTCAACCTCAACACGCGGCTGAGCGTCTACTGCGGGCCGTGCAGCGATCTGCAGTGCGCGGTCGTCGAGCCGAACAACAACTCTGGCTGCGCTCCCTTCACCGAGCGGGCGATCTGGTGCTCGCAGGAGGGCGCGGAGTACTACATCCTGGTCAGTGGTTCGGGCGCGGCCTGCGGACCGGTGGACGTCACGCTGACCTCCAACGGCCTGCCCTGCATGAACCCACCGTGTCAGCCGGAGCTCGGCGCGTGCTGCATCGAGAGCGGCACCGAGCTGCCTCGACGGCGTGACCTTCGAAGAGTGCGAGCTGGCGCCCGGCAAGTGGTTCTTCAACCAGGAGTGCGCCGCCATAAAGTGCCCGATTCCGGTCGCCAATGACTTCTGCCAGACCGCCATCGACCTGGGCTCGAGCCTTCCGGTGTCGGTGGACTTCGACAACTCGAATGCCTCGAGCGGTCCCGACGGGGCGCCCTTCGTCACCTGCAATCCGTTCGGCGACAGCCCCGGCATCCTCTCCGACCTCTGGTACACGTGGACCGCTCCCGCCGGCGGCGTGGTGCGCTTCGCCACCTGCGACGGCGGCCTGGACACGAAGATGGTCGTCTACGAGGGCAACGAGTGTCCCTTCGGCGACGAGGAGGACATCGCGTGCAGCGACGATGACTGCGGATCGGCCAGCGACCTGCTCATCCCCGTCGTCAGCGGCACGACCTACACGATCCGCGTGGGCGGCTGGGGCACGGACGACGGCGGTCAGGGGGCGACGGGCGCGAGCACGCTGTTCATCGAGGCGATCACATCACCGTGACGGAGCGATCATCGTAAGTCTTTGTAGAATATAGATTTAGGACAAGTCTGGGACCCGGCGGCACACCACGGCCGCCGGGTTTGCAGGTGCTCCCTTGCGGTCGGCGCCGTCGATCGTCATAATCAGGTCGTACGCCCGATACATATCCCAACCGGCGGTCTCTGCCGGTGGAGGGGACGTGATCGAGCCACATGTTGTGTTCTGTCTCCGAAGCTGCCGGAGCGGCTGTCTGTGCTCTGGCAACTGCGGCAACGCCCACCAAGTCCCCTGTTCGCAGGGGAGCGTGACCAAACCAAAGGGAGGTCGAGATCATGAGAACTCGTGTTGTTTGTTCGGGCAGCCTGGGGCTGCTCACCGCCGCAGCGCTGTGTACCGGCGGATCGCCAACAGCGTACGGCCAGGACTCCGTCGGCTTCACCGACGGCAGCGTGAAGCCGCTCTTCGAAGTGATGCCCGTGAGCGGACGCAAGCCGGTGGCCACCGGCGGCATCGCCGGCGTCGGCTGCGAGTATGCAAACGATGACGGCACGGGCGACAACTCGTTCGGCCAGGCCGGCGCGGGCACGGTCGGCTCGGCGGCTGGCTACATTGCCGTCGATGGCTGCACGACCCTGACGGCCATCCAGGTCGCCTGGGGCGTCGTTCCGGAAGGTCAGGCGTGCACGCTGCAGATCTACAGCGATCCCAACAAGGACGGCGATCCGACGGACATCACCAGCGCCGATCAGCTCGTCTCCGTCAACGGCGTCACCGCCAACGTCGACAGCGACGTCTTCACGAACTACGTCATTCCGCCCACGGTGGTCGATGGCATGTTCTGGGTGGTCGCGCTCACCGCGGACAACAATGACGATGACTTCCCGATGCAGCTCGACGGCACCGCGCCGACCTCGCCGCTGAACTTCCTGCTGCTGGGCGTCATGGATCTCAACGAGCCCTTCGCTGACACCGTGCTTGGCCAGGATGTCACCGGCCCCGCGGACTTCATGGTCCGGGCGACCGGCGACGGCGCCATCGTGAGCTGCTTCGGCGGCGACACGAACGGTGACTGCGCCGTCAACGTCACCGACCTGGTCAACGTGATCAGCGCCTGGGGCGGCGACGGAATCCAGTTCAACGTCTACAACGCCGACCTCAACAACGACGGCATCGTCGACGTGACCGACCTGGTCAACGGCGTGATTACGAACTGGGGTTCCTGCGAGTGCACGTTCCGCGCCTGCTGCCTGCAGGACGGCACCTGCGAAGACCTCACGCCCGATGGCTGCTTCCGCATCGGTGGCTCGATCCAGGGCCCGGGCAGCGAGTGCGCCTCGGTCGAGTGCGTGAACCTCTTCGGCGCCTGCTGCTTGGCGCCGGGCGAGTGCGTCGAGAACCTGCCCGCCGACTGCGACGCGCTCGGCGGTACCCACCAGGGCGTGGGCACCAACTGCGCCAGCGGCGTCTGCAATCCGGCCTGAGAACGATCTGTGTGCCGACGCGATGGCGCTGACCTTCGGCCAGACCGTCAGCGGCAGCACGACCAACTCCACCGCCGACCCCGAGGCGCGGGACTGCCGCGACGAGACCGGCGGGCCGCAGGAAGTCACGGCGCCGGGCAACTGGTACACGGTGACCGGCAACGGCAACACGCTGACCGCAACCATGTGCAGCTCGCCGATCCCGTACGACGCGAAGATCTTCATCTACTGCGGCACGAGCTGCGACAACCTGTTCTGCCTGACCTCCAACGACGACGGCTGCGCCCCCGGCGGACCTTCGGAGGCCACGTGGTGCTCCGACCCCGGCCAGCAGTACTACGTCTTCGTCACCGGCTTCGCGGCCGGCACCGGCGCCTACGAGCTGGTCGTCACCTCCGGCGGCGCGTGCGGCGAGCCGACCCCGTGTCTCGACGACGATGACATCTGCGAGTTCGCGACGAACATCGCGATCGGGCAGACGATCACCGGCTTCGACACCTGCCAGGGGACGCCGGACACGACGGCCCCCGACTGCGGCCAGGGCGGTCAGACCGCCGACGGCCGCTGGCTGCGGGTGATCGGCAACGGCACGCAGCTCACCGTCACCCTCTGCAATCCGACGCCGATCGGCCTCAACACGCGGCTCAGCGTGTACTGCGGTCCGTGCAGCGATCTGGAGTGCGTCGGCACCGAGCCGAACAACAACTCCGGCTGCGCCTCCATTCACCGAGCGGGCCATCTGGTGCTCGCTGCCCGATGTCGAGTACTACATCCTGGTCAGCGGAGCGGGTAACTCCTGCGGACCGGTCGACGTCAGCCTGACGTCGAACAACCTCCCGTGCAACAACGCGCCGTGCTCGGTCGCGTGCTGCCTGCCCGAACGGCGAGTGCGTCATCACCACCGAAGGCAACTGCGGCGAAATGGGCGGCGAGTCATTCTCCGAGGTGACCTGCGGAGACATCTTCTGCTTCCAAGGTCCCTGCGACGCCTTCAACACGACGCTGACCCAGACGGACAGTGACGTCGTGGTGGCTGGCGGTGGCGTTGCGTGCGCTGCGCGGCGGTGACACCACCGACAACTCGTTCTTCCGCTCCTTCAGCGGTCTGGGCAACTCGTTTGAGGTGTGCAGCATCAATCTGGGCCTCGAGACGGTCACGAGCTGTGACGGACTCGGATTGGACTTCGTCGTGCGTCTGTACGACACCGCCCTCCCGGCGACGGTGGGTCAGCTCGGAACCCCGTTCGCGCAGCGCACGTTCTTCGTCCCGGATCAGGCGCTGACCACGATCACGCTGGACATCACCGGCATGACCTTCACCGGTGAGCTGACGGTGGAGATCCGGCGTGACGACGACCTCAACGAACGGCAACACTTCCGCGTCGGTGGCTGCAACGACCCCGACGATGTCATGAACCCGGGCGAGGTCTGCACCGCAGACGGCGCCGAGCTACCTCAGCTCGAATGGGTGCAACATCACCGACCCACGACGACGGACTCCATCGGCTTCCCGGACGTCCACTGGGTCATCGAGGTGAACGGCAACAACTGAGCGGCGACCGCCAACCGCTCGTTCGATTCGACACGACACCCCCGGCTCGAAAGGGCCGGGGGTTTTCTTTTCCGAGAGGTCATCCGCGACTGGCATCGCGTCGGCGCAGGGATCACGCCGGGCCTGTCCATTCCCCCGTTTTTTACCAGACTGCACATTCTCGGCTCGATCCTTGCGAAGCCGCGCGGCTTCGGTGATACTCGAAGCGGCGGCGGGACTGGGACGGCGCGGTTCCCGTCTTCCGGGATCGCCCGGATATGGGAGGCATTTGTACGTTCTGATCGGACTGGGTTGGTCCCTGCCGATCGTCGCATGTCGTTTGGAGCGGATCCGACCACCAGGTCGTCCGCATCGTCCCCGCATTGCTGAGGAGGCAGGAATCGATGAACAAGCATGGGATGTGTTGTCGTAGCTTGGGGCTGCTCGCTCTAGGTACGGTCACGATCGGATTCGCCGTACCCGCATCGGGCAAGGGCCACATCGTGAGAACGGAGAAGGTCTTTCGCGCCGCACCGCCCGCGGGCGGGGGCGTGGCCGGCGACGGCTGCACCTATGCGAACGACGACGGGGCGTCGACCAACGCGTTCGGTGTCGTCGGTGGGGGAGGCGTGGGTTCGGCGGCCGGATACGTGGCGGTCGACGGCTGCGTCACCATCGACACGATCCAGGTGGCCTGGGGACCGGTGACCGACGGCCAGGCGTGCACGCTGCAGATCTACAAGGACCCGAACGAAGACGGCGACCCCAGCGACCTCACGCCCGCGGACCGGCTGGCGTCCGTCGCCGGCGTCGTCGCCAATCCCGACACCGACATCTTCAACGACTACGCGATCCCGCCCGTCGTCGTCAGCGGCATCTTCTGGGTCGTGGCCATCACCGAGGATTCCGGAGACGACTTTCCCCTGCAGGTGGACGGCGACGATCCGGTCTCATCGCTGAACTACATCCTGCTCGGCATCGACGACGTGAACGACCCCTTCGCCCTCACGACGACCGTCCTTCAGGAGGAGTCGAACGTCATGGTGCGGGCGACCGGTCCCGGCATGGAGGTGTCGTGCTTCGGCGGCGACACCAACGGCGATTGCCAGGTCAACGTGACCGACCTGGTCAACGTCATCAGCGCCTGGGGAACGGCCGGCATCTCGCTCGGCTCCTACGACGCCGACCTCAACGACGACGGGACCGTCGACGTGACCGACCTGGTCGGCGGCGTGATCACGAACTGGGGGTCTTGCGACTGCGCGTTCCGCGCGTGCTGCTTCCAGGACGGTACCTGCGCCGACATTACTCCCGACGGCTGCTTCCGCCTCGGTGGGGAGATCCAGTCTGCGGGCAGCGACTGCAGCTCGCGTCGAGTGCGTGAATCAGCTCGGGGCGTGCTGCCTCGACGGCGGCGGCTGCGTCGAGAACCTGCCCGGGGAGTGCGACGCGCTCTTCGGCACTCACCAGGGTGTCGGGACGACGTGTGCCAGTGGCGCGTGCGATCCGGAGGACAACGACCTCTGCGTCAACGCCATGGCTCTGACGATCGGCCAGACGGTCAACGGCACGACCAGCAATGCCACCGTCGACGAAGAAGCGATCACCTGCACCGATGAGGACGGTGCGCCCCAGAACGTGACGGCCCCGGGCAACTGGTACACGATCGTGGGCACCGGGAACACGATCGTCGCCTCGATGTGCTCGATGCCGACCACCTACGACGCCAAGATGCACGTCTACTGCGGCACCAGTTGCGACTCGCTCTTCTGCCTGAGCGCGAACGACGACGGTTGCGCTCCGGCGGGAACCTCCGAAGTGACCTGGTGCTCCGAAGCGGGCCAGCAGTACTACATCTTCATCTCCGGCTTCTCCGACGGCACCGGCCCCTACGAGCTGTCGGTGACTTCGGGCGGCGGCTGCGGCGAAACGACGCCCTGCCAGAACAACGAGGACATCTGCGACTTCGCGCTGGACATCGCGCCGGGTCAGTCGATCAACGTCAGCAACGCCTCGGCGACCACGGACGGGGCGGTCCCCGACTGCGGCAGCGGCGGTCAGAACGGACCGGGCATCTGGCTGCAGACGATCGGTGACGGGACGACGTTCTCCCTCCAGCTGTGCAATCCGGTTCCTGCGAGCCTGAACACACGGCTCAACGTCTACTGTGGAGCGGTCGCCGGGAGCTGCAGCAGCCTCGACTGTGCGGTCACAGAGCCGGTCAACAACAGCGGATGTGCGCCCTTCACCGAGAAGGTCACCTGGTGCACTGAGCTCGGACGGGAGTACTACATTCTGGTCAGCGGCGCGGGGCCGGCGAGCCTCGGCTCGGTCAACGTCCTGCTCAGTTCCGACCTCTTCGGCTGCAAGAACTTCCCCTGTGCACCGCCGCTGCTGAACGACGAGTGCGTCGGAGCGATCTCGATCACCGACGGCTCGTACCCGCTCGACATCGGCAGCGCGAGCGACAGCGGTCCCGTCGAGAACTCGTGCGACTTCCCGTTTGGCGACAACGACGTCCACCAGGACCTCTGGTACGACTACACGGCGACGTGCACGGGAACGCTGTTCGTAGACACGTGCGGCGGATTCAACGACGACACTCGACTGGCGATCTACCAGGGGTGCCAGTGCCCGCCCTCCAGCCCGCCGCTGGAGTGCAATGACGACCACGGGAACGCCAACGAGGGCGACACCGGCCTGCCTTGTCCCGGCGGCCTCGAGGCATCGCTCTCGATCCCCGTGACCCAGGGCCAGTGCTACAAGATCCGGGTCGGCGCGTTCTCCACGAGCCCGGGCGGTGATGACCTGCTCAACGTGGGCTGCGAGCCCGCCCCGTAACCCGTTCTTGATCCGACCGTGACCCATGCCCCCGGGGAGCCGACTCCCGGGGGCTTTTTTTGTTCTCCATTCAAGTTGCATCGCGGAGAACCGCGGAGGGCGCGGAGAGAGGAGATGAGCCGGGACTCGAGGATGACGTTCAGCACGTTCATCAGAAGGCGCTTGATCGACACTCCACGCTCCCATGCCCTCCGCGCCCTCCGCGTCTCTCCGCGGTGAATCCCCTCCCGGTACCGGTGCTGACGGTGGCCAGCGCAGACAAGGACGAGGGGAGGCGCCAGGGATGATCCAGAAAGCTCTTGCCAACCCCGGCCGGCCCGTGTCATACTCAAGGGCCGCACCCGGGGTCAGGGCCAGCAGGCGGCGAACGACCGCGCCCATCCACGCCTGCCGCATCGCTCCAATCGCATTCGAGGAAGATCCAGAAGGCCCCCCGTTCGGACGATCACGGGTCCCCGAGCTTGCCCCAGGCCGGCCGCCGCGGCTGACCGAGGACCGATCCAAGGAGGCAGAAAGCCGATGGAACGCACGTTGCACCTCACCCTGCTCGGTCTGGTCGTGCTCGCGGCGGCGACCGTCAGGGCAGCGGACAGAGCACCTTCGCTCCGTCCCAGTCGCACTCCGGTCAAGGCCATTGCGAGCGACGGCCCTCGGCGTCCCACCCGGTCCGTGCGGACCGCTCTTCCTCACGCAGTCGGTCGATCCCCTGACGATCCAGCCGCTGAACTCAATCGCCTGTCAGGGTCCCGACGGCGTCAACGAGAACTCGTACTACCGCGTCTTCAGCGAGCTGCCGAACCCGTTCCTTCCCTGTGCAATCGAGGTGGGCGTCGAGTCGGCGACCAGCGGTCAGATGGGACGAAACGCATCGATCGAGCTCCGCCTGTACGACACGCTCGCGATCGGAGCGCTCCCGGCGCCGATCTTCTCCGCCGCGTACGACGTGGCCGATCAACCACCGTCCGTCCAGAGCTTCGATGTCTCGAACAGCCCGGCGATCCTCTCGGGCGGACTGGTCGTCGAAATATTCGTGTCGGCGGCCGAGGGCCCCGGCGGTCCCGAATTCATCATCGGCTCCAACGACGCCGGAGAGATCGCCCCAGGGTATCTGCGGGCGCCGCGGTGCAACGTGCGCGTGCCCTCGCCGCTGTCGCAGATCGGCTTTCCCGACATGCACCTGGTGATGAACGCGATCGGCGACGGCGAGCCGATCCAGCCCTCCTGTCCCGGCGACACGAACGGCGACAGCCTGGTCAACGTGACGGATCTGATCAACGTGATCGGCACGTGGGGCAGCGATGGGCAGGGCGACGGGCTTCGACGCCGATCTCGACGGCAACGGCGTCGTCGACGTGACCGACCTGATCACGCTGATCGGCGGATGGGGTGTCTGTCCGGGCGTCGACCCGCGCGTGCTGCTTCGAGGACGGCACGTGTCTCGATCTCACCTCGACCGTGTGTCTCGCGGGCGGGGCGCGGTCCAGGCGGCAAACAGCTGCTGCGCGACGGTCGACTGCCTCGACACGCACCGGGGCGTGCTGCTTTCCGGGCGGTACCTGCGAAGTGCTGGTGCCGTCGGCCTGCACCGAGCTCGGCGGCAGCCACCAGGGAGCCGGGAACGGCGTGCACGATCGACCTCTGCGCGCCGAACTCCAACGACCTCTGCGTCGATGCGCAGCCACTCGACCTGAGCGGGGCGGTCCGGAGTCGGCCAGACGCTTCGCCTCGACGAGCGATCCGGAGGCGTTCGCGTGTCCGTCGGCAATCCGATCGAATCGCCGGGCAACTGGTACACGGTGATCGGAACCGGGCAGACGATCACCGCCACGATGTGTGCGAACACTGACTTCGACGCGAAGCTGCATATCTACTGCGGCGAGAGTTGCGGCAGCCTCTCCTGCGTGACCGGCGACGATGACGGCTGCGGCGACCGTCGGCGGACCCCCGAAGGTTCAGTGGTGCTCGGACGCGGGACAGCAGTACTACATCCTCGTGTCCGGCGGCCCCGGAAGCGTCGGGAACTACCAGCTCGGCGCGTGCGACCGGCGACGCATGCGGCGAGCCGAGTCCCTGCCTGATCGACAACGATCTGTGCAACAACGCGCTGGACATCGCGCCGGGCGAGACGGTGACTCGTCGACAACCTGGATGCGAGCCTGGACGAGGTTCGCGAATGCGGCGGCGGCGAGCAGAGCGGTCCGGGCGTGTGGCTGCGGGCGGTGGGGGACGGAACGAGCTTGACCGCCCGGCTGTGCAACCCGACTCCCGAGGATCTCGACACCCGGCTGACCGTCTTCTGCGGACCGTGCACCGATCTGGAGTGCGTGGGGATCGAGCCCAGTGACAACGCGAAATGCGCGCCATTCACCGAAGAGATCACTTGGTGCAGTGACCCTGGTGCCGAGTACTACCTGCTGGTCAGCGGGGCGGAGCTCTCCGAGCGCGGGTCGGTCGAAGTGTCGCTGACCTCGGATGGTCTCGGCTGTGCGGACATTCCCTGCCAGTGTCAGTTGTGTCCGAACAACGACGACTGCGCGGACGCGCAGTCCGTCGGACTCGGCACGATTCCCTTCGACACGACCTTCGCGACGACGGGAGGACCGTCGCTGCCGCCAACGTGCAACGAGGGCTCGGGCCTCTCCTTCGTCCAGGACGTCTGGTTCCTGTACACACCGGCCTCGACCGGAACACTGACCGTGAGCACGTGCAACCTCGCTGACTTCGACACCCGCCTCGCGGTCTACGAAGGCGGCTGTGCTGGCCTGGTGCTAGCGGCGTGCAATGACGATGCGGTGGGGTGCGCGGGATTCACGTCGTTCCTGCTCGTCCCCGTCACCCAAGGGGTGCCGGTGCGGATCCGGGTCGGCGGTTTCAACGGCGGAGGCACGGGACTGCTGTCGCTGACCCAGCCGTGATCAGAGTGAGATCCGGGGATCCGAGCGGCGCCTGTCCGCGGAATCTCTTGCAATAACCAGCTCAGGGTCTTGTTGCGACGTGGCAAGCGTCGGTATCCTATTGAGTAGGAAACCTGGGGGGGGGTGTTGAGGCAACGCCCGCCAAATCTTGGAGAGGACAAAACATGCGCAGCAGAACAGAAGTGCTGGGGGTCATTACGACCCTCACCGCGGTCGGTCTCATTGGTGGCTCGGCCGTCGGCGACGTGCTCTATGACAACGGTCCGCTCGTGACGAACCCGGGGGCCGGAGCGGGCGGCGCTGACGCCAGCGCCGTCCAGGGGAGTGTCGGCAATACGACGCTTGGCCTCGGGCATCAGCTCGCTGGTGCGACCGACAACCGCGTGGCCGACGACTTCACGGTGACCGATCCCAACGGCTGGACGATCAGCACGATCACGTTCTTCGCCTACCAGACCGGCTCGACGACCGACTCGACCATCACCGCGGTCAACCTGCGGATCTGGGACGGCCCACCCGGACAGGCGAGCAGCAGCGTCGTGTTCGGCAATACATCGACCAACGTGCTCCAGAGCACGACCTGGTCGGGCATCTACCGCACCGGGCAAGCGACGCTCATGGCGACTGATCGGCCGATCATGGCCGACGTCGTCGCCGTGAACACGCTGCTGCCCCAGGGCAACTACTGGCTCGACTGGCAGTCGGCCGGCTCGCTCGCCTCCGGTCCGTGGGCGGTGCCGATCACCGTGGTCGACGCCGCGGGCACCGGAAACGCCTTGCAATCCGTCGACGGCGGAACAACCTATGCGCTCGCGACCGACGGTGGCTCCGGCGCTCCGCTTGGCATGCCCTTCATCATCGAGGGAACCGGGGAAGGTCTGTCGTGTCCGGCGGACACCAACGGCGACGGTCAGGTCAACGTGACCGACCTGATCAACGTGATCAGCACCTGGGGCACGAATGGCCAGGGGCCCGGATTCGATGCGGACGTCTCCCCGGACGGGACCGTCAACGTCAGCGATCTGATCGTGGTGATCAGCGGCTGGGGACCCTGCCCCGCGCCCACCCGGGCGTGCTGCCTGGAGGGTTCTTGCGTCGAGCTCGTGGAGCTGAACTGCGCCGTCAGCGGCGGCCTGGTCCAGAATGCGGGCGTCGCCTGCAACGAAGTGAACTGCGCTCCGGACTCGAACGACACCTGCGCCGGCGCCACCGCCCTGAGCTTCGGGGTGACGGTGAGCGGCAGCACGATCAACTCGACGCCCGATCCCGAGGCCCTGGACTGTCGCGATGAGACCGGCGGCCCGCAGGCGGTCACGGCCCCGGGCAACTGGTACACGGTCGTCGGCAACGGCAACACGCTGACCGCAACGATGTGCAGCTCGCCGAGCCCCTACGACGCGAAGATCTTCATCTACTGCGGCACGAGCTGCGGTGAACTCTTCTGCCTCACGTCGAACGACGACGGCTGCGCCCCTGGAGGCCCCTCGCTGGCGACGTGGTGCTCCGCCGTCGGCCAGCAGTACTACATCTTCGTCACCGGCTTCGGCACCGGCGTCGGGGAGTACGAGCTGACGGTGAACTCCGGCGGAAGCTGCAGCGAGCCGACGCCGTGCCTCAACGACGAGGACATCTGCGAGTTCGCCCTCGATCTGGCCGTGGGCCAGACGGTCAACGTCAGCAACGCCGGCGCCACCATCGACGGCACGGCGCCTGACTGCGGCCTCGGCGGCCAGGCCGGTCCGGGCGTGTGGCTGCGGGTCGTGGGGAACGGCACGACGTACACCGTGCGGCTGTGCAACCCACTTCCGATTAGCCTGAACACGCGGCTCAGCGTGTACTGCGGGCCGTGCAACAACCTGCAGTGCGCCAACACCGAGCCGAACAACAACTCCGGTTGTGCGCCCTTCACCGAGCAGGTCGTCTGGTGCACGGAAGCGGGACGGGAGTACTACGTCCTGGTCAGCGGGAACAGCGCCACGGCCCTGGGCTCGGTCGACGTGACGCTGACGTCCAACAACACGCCGTGCAACAATCCGCCCTGCCCGATCTTCCTGGGTGATGAGTGCGCCAACCCGATCCCACTGACGCTGGTCCTCGGGCAGACGACGACCGATCAGCGGTTCATCTCCGAGGGCTTCACGAGCGTGGCCGCCGATCCCAATCCCGAGCTCTGCGCGGGAAGCGGCGGGCCGTTCACCAAGGTCGCGTCCTGGTGGTACGAGGTGACGATCCCGGCCGGCACCGCGTCGGTCCTGATCTCGGCCTGTGCGACCGATCCGGCCTTCGACAGCGTGCTCGGCGTCTATGCGTCCTGCGCGAACCTGGTCGAGGTCGACTGCGACGATGACACCTGCACGGCGCCGGCGTTCGGGCCCTTCGAGCTGCTGACCACGAAGCTGCAGCCCGGACAGACGTACCTGCTCTATGTGGACGTCTATTCGCCCTCGCCGGGCGACGGGCCGTGGATCATCGAGGTCACGCCGAATCCGTAGTCGAGTTTCTGAGCCAGTACTGGAAACCTGCAACCCCCGGCCGGGAACGGACGGGGGTTTTTCTTCGTCTGCGGGAACGCGGAGCTTCGCTGGCTGTATCGCGTCCCATTCTCGGACGAGCGTTTCTTGGTCAGGCAGAATCCGCTGTTCTTCATGGCGTGCCGGTGCGGAGGAGTCACACTGATTGGACCGGGCGATTGCTCTCGCACGTAGTGCGAACCTTGCTCCTGATCCGGCGTACTGTCGGGAAGCGAGTGCCGGGGGGAACCCCAGGTGACCGAAGGCCGAATGGACTGGGGAGCCGCGATCGACATCGTTCAACGCTGCTGAAGCTTGCACATCAGAGAGGTGGAGGCCCATGGCCGGACCCCGTTCGCGATTCCTCATCTTCGCCCTGATCGGCTGCTCTGCAGTGGCCGCCGCCGCCCAGTCCGAGCGCGAGACGGCATGGCGCCCTTCGTGGCGCTCGATGAGATTCGAACCGCCGCGCTTCGGCTCCCATCCCGTGCACGGTGCCGCTTCGGCAACGCTGCCGCCGGCCGCGGCCGGGGGTGGCGTGGCGGGGATCGACGAGTGCGCGTACGTGCTCGATGACGGGACCGGCGAGAACGGGATCGGCGTGCTCAGCGGCGGCACCACGACCTGGTTCAATCGGTTCGACCAGAAGAGCGGCTGCGCCGTGGTGACGGCCATCCAGGTGGCGTGGGACTCCGGCGGGTTCCTCCCCCCCGGAGTGCCGGCGAAGGTCTTCCTCTACGAGGATCCCAACGACGACGGCGATCCCTCCGATGTCACCGGCGCCCAACTTCGGGCCCTCGTCCAGGTCACCACGGCCAACGAGGACACCGACATCTTCAACGACTATCCGATCCCACCGACGCTGGTCTCAGGCTCCTTCTTCGTCGGCGCGACAATCGCGAACGGCGCCGGCGAATTTCCGGCGCGGCTCGATCAGAGCAGCAGCGCCTTGTCGAGCTGGCTCTCCAGCAATCCGTCCAATCCGAACGACCCGGTCGGCACGGGTACGGCGCCGATCCTGGTCGACACGATCGGACTGCCCGGCAACCTCATGGTTCGCGCGGTGGGCGCTCCGGTCGAAGCAAGCTGCGCAGGCGATACGAACGCGGATGGCTTGGTCAACGTCTCCGATCTGGTCAACGTGATCATCGACTGGGGCAGCGACGGCTCGGCGAACGGCGGCAATGTGATCGACGAGGGACCGTCCGCCGGCGTGGTCGACGTGACCGACCTGCTCCAGATCATCCTGGACTGGGGCCCGTGCGCGCTCGGCGCTCCGCCGAACGATCAGTGCCTCAGCGCCATCGACCTCAGCCTGCCTGGCTTCGCGTTCGGCCAGACGATTACCGCGACGGCCGATCCCGAGGCCTTCCCGTGCGGCGGCCCCGTAGGCGCCGCCGGGCACCTGGTATCGCGTCATCGGCACCGGACAGAGCTTGACCGCCAGTCTGTGTGACGCGGCCACCGATTACGACACGACGATCCACGTCTACTGCGGACCGTGCGGAAGTCTCCGCTGCATCGGCGGTGACGACGACGGTTGCCCGAGTGCCAGCCTGAAGTCCACCTTCTCCTGGTGCTCCGCCGCGGGGCAGGAGTACTTGATCCTCGTCTCGGGCTTCAGCGGTGAAACCGGCAGCTACCAGCTCACCGTGGCCGCGGACGGATCCTGCGCGCCGTCCAGTCCCTGCATTGATCCACCGGACACGCCGGTCAACGACGAGTGCGCCGATGCCATCGTGATCACTGAGGGCCTCGTGCCGTTCACGACCGTGAACGCCACGACCGACGGTCCCGATCATCCCCAGTGCGCCAACCAGTTCGATCAGGGGGCCACGCCCCGGGACGTCTGGTTCCTCTACACCGCGACCATGGACGGCGTGCTCCTGCTCTCGACCTGTGAAGACCTCGGCGGCAGCGCGACCTTCGACACGGATCTGGTCGTGTACGACCCGTCGCTCGTGGCGGGATCGGTGTGCGACAACCTGGAGGACGCGCTGCTGGGCTGCAACGACGACGATCCGGACAATCCCTGCGGCGGTCCGCCTCCGGACGGCGGCTGGCAGAGCACGCTCTATGTTCCCGTCGTCCAAGGACAGCCGTACCTCATCCGGGTGGGTTCCGGCAGCACCGGCGGCGAGGGGACGGGGCAGTTGCTCGTGCAGTCACTGCCCGACGGGAGCGACATCTGTTCGCTCGCGCTGAACATCGAGCCCGGTCAGACGGTTCAGCTGGATACGTGCACCGCATCACCCGATCCCGACGTGCCGGTCTGCGGGGCGCTGCCCCCGGATCGGCCCGGACGGTGGCTGAAGACGGTTGGCAACGGCAGCCAATATACGGTGACCCTCTGCAACCTCGGGTTCGGGGCGTGGAACTCGCGGCTCCTCGTCTACTGCGGCCCGTGCGACGATCTCGTCTGCGCCGGCGGCGAGCCGAACAACAACTCAGGGTGTGCGCCCTTCACAGAGAAGCTCACCTGGTGCACCGAGCCCGGTGGGGAGTACTACATCCTCGTGCACGGTCAGGCAAATCCCGGGTGCGGGGTGATCGACGTCCAGCTCACGTCGGGTGCCGCGTGCAGCGAGCCGCCGTGCGAGCAGCCGCTGGGCGCATGCTGCGTCGAAGGGGAGTGCGTGTCGAATACGTCCTCTGCGAACTGCGTCGCGCTGAACGGGCAGTGGTACGGCGACGGCTCGAGCTGCAACGCATTGCCCACGGCGTGCCGACTGCCCGGCGGCTCCTGCAGCGGGCAGAATCCCACCTCGCCCCTCGGCAACTGGACGTTCGTTCCCGCTGATCTGGACGCCGGATTCGTCGGCTACGACGACTTCGCCTGGTCCGGTGGTCAGATCACCGCGCTGCGCTTCTGGGGCGTCGACATCTTCCCACAGCTCGGGTTCATCGACTGCAACGAGAGTGCAGACGGGCTCGTGCAGTTCCGCGTTCGGATCCACGCCAACAGCGGTGGACAGCCCGGAGCCGTGGTCTTCGACGCCGGCGTGCTGAGCGCCTCGCGCTCGCCGGATGGGACGTTCTTCGACGGGTTCGAGCGGAACGAATACAACATCGATCTCTCGAGCACGCCTGCGTCGCTGGCGGCCGGCACCTACTGGCTGTCGCTGGCCGGCGCCGACGACGATGACGACTGCTGGTTCTACTGGTCGAACTCCCCGACCGGCGGCAACAACGCCGTGCAGGAGGATGTCCTGACGGGCCCGCCCTTCGATCCCCTGTCCCTGAATCTTTCGTTCTGCGTGAATCCGTAGGGCTATTGGCTCGGCGACCGGCGTGGGGTCTCGTGGAGATGTTGCGCGAACACGCGTTGGATGGTCGGGGGGTTGTAGGGCCGTCGCCGCATCCATGCGGCTGGTCTTGAGAAGTTCTTGGGGTTGGGTGCGCGGCTTGAGGTGTTGTTGCAGCGTCGCCGCCTCGTGCGGCTCGACCCTCGTCGGTCCGACGTTGCTCAGACCCGCCGGCAATCCTGCCGGCTCGCCTGGGGAAGTTCCGGCGTGGGATGGGCTTGGTTATGGCGGGCCTCTGGCCCGCGGGCTTTGGAAAACCGCCGGCGTCCATGCCGGCTCGCGTCACTCGCAAACACCAACGCTCCCGCGGCCTCCTGCCGCGGGAGCTTGACCTGCCGACGGTTGCGCAGCCGCGGCTTGCTGATGGCGGGGAGGTTCGTGAACACGCTTGGGATTGTCGGGGGGTTCGCGAACACGCGTTGGGTGGTCGGGGGTTGCGGGACCGTCGCCGCATCCATGCGGCTGATCTTGAGAAGTTCTTGGGGTTGGGTGCGCGGCTTGAGGTGTTGTTGCAGCGTCGCCGCCTCGTGCGGCTCGACCCTCGTCGGTCCGACGTTGCTCAGACCCGCCGGCAATCCTGCCGGCTCGCCTGGGGAAGTTCCGGCGTGGGATGGGCTTGGTTATGGCGGGCCTCTGGCCCGCGGGCTTTGGAAAACCGCCGGCGTCCATGCCGGCTCGCGTCACTCGCAAACACCAACGCTCCCGCGGCCTCCTGCCGCGGGAGCTTGACCTGCCGACGGTTGCGCGGCCGGCGCCGGTTGCGCTTCGTCGGGTGCATGCAATGCAATGCACCATGACTTCTGTCGTCGGGAAGGTTCGCGAACACGGTTGAGCAAAACCCGGGACAGTCACTCCTGGTGATCAACAACTGGGGGCCTTGCTCCTGAATCGTCCCGATCGACGAAGCAAGACCTTTCGCAGTGCCCGGGAGCTCTCGTCGGTCCCGGGCTTTTTCGTTTGGATGGTCGCCTGCGTCACTGAGTTCCAATCGAGTGAGACGACCACTGACCGCGACCGCGATCAATGGTTCGCCGTGAGCCGCGCCGCGTTGCCCGTACTCACGATCTCCTGGTGGACGACCACGCGACCTCGACCGGTGCGCTGGCGCGGTAGAGCGCTTCGTCGGCGTCGCGCAGGAGGCGCCGGCCGTCGCCCAGGTTCTCGAATGCCGTGAGCCCCAGGCCGATGCTCAGGCCCGGCTTCGGCACGTCCGTGTGCGGCCAGGGCATCTGCTGGAACAGTGAGGCGAGGCGCTCCGCGACGCGGCGGGCGGTCTCCAGGTTCTGGCCGGGCATGAGCACCACGAACTCATCGCCCCCGAGGCGGATGGCGGTATCTGCCCGGCGGATGCTCGACTGGAGCAGCTCACCGAGGAACACGAGGCAGGCGTCGCCCGTCTCATGTCCAAGCGTGTCGTTGACCTGCTTGAAGTGGTCCAGGTCGGCGACCATGGCGACGATCATTCCCGGCGGCACTTCTTCTGCGCACAGATCTTGGAGGCGTTGCTCGAGCGCGCGGCGGTTGCCCAGTCCCGTGAGCGGATCGGTGAACGCTTCCTTCTTCAGCCGGATGGTCTGGCGGTGGGTTTCCCGGCGGATGCTCTCGCCCATGTCCCGCTTGAGCCGCTCGGCGGCGCGGCGGTTGGAGATGACTTCGCCGATCAGCTCATGGAGGGCTTTGCTGAGTTCCCCGAGCTCGTCGTCCTGATCGATGATCAACTTGCGCAGCGACTCGGGGCCGCTCTGACCGCTCAGCCCGCGGATGCACGCGGTCAGACGGCGCAGCTTCCGCTGCTCATCCCGCCGCGCCGCGACCGCCGGCCATGGCGCGAGCAGGAGCAAGACCAGCCAGCCGAGCAGGGCCGAGAGCACGACGCCAACCGGCGTCGGCATGGTGGCCGGAAGGGCCAGGAGAGCGACGGCGGCAGCGCTGCCGGTCGCTCCGAGACCGGCCAGGAGCCACGTCGGCACGCCTGAGCGCCTCGCTGCTCGCCACGAAGACGCGTCGTCCTGGGCCCGGGCGGGATCGACACCGACCGCGGCAGCGCTCCTGTCAATTCGACGAGGCGACGGGGTGGAGTTGGTTGCAGCGGGACGTTTCGACATCGGCCGATCGCAGGGAAGGACGCGGGGAGTCGTCCTTATCGGTCCGATGGAATCTCCACTTTGGGCCGGTCAGTGCCAGGGGCACCGACGAAGCGTCGTCGGCGAACCCACGGGTTGCCCAGCTGACCGCAGGCGGCCATCGCCTGCCGTCCCCGGGTGGTCCGCCGTCGCACGGCCTGGCCCCGCTCGGCGATCGCCCGGACGAAGCCATCGACGGCGGACTCCTCGGGCGCCGGCCAGGGCGATTCGCGGCGCGGGTTGTAGGGGATCACGTTCACCGTGCACCGCAGCCCATGCAGCAGACCGCACAGTGCCTCAGCGTGCTCGAGCCGGTCGTTGACCTCGGGGATCAGCACGTACTCGATCAGGATGCGCCCTCCCGGCCACCGCCGCATCGCCGAGCTCAGCTCACGAAGCGGATGCGCGCGGTTGATGGGCATGAGCTCTCCCCGCAGCGCATCGTTTGGGGCGTTCACGGAGACCGCCAGACGCAGCTTGCCGAAGCCCGGCTCCCGGGCCAGTTCCGCCAGATGATCGATCCCCTCGATTCGGCCGACGGTCGAGACCGTGATGCGCGCCGCCGCGACCGCCGGACCGTTGTCGTCGGCGAGGATCCTGATCGAGCGGATGAGCGGCTCGAGGTTGTCCAACGGCTCACCCATTCCCATGAAGACGACGTTGTCGATGCTCCGGCCGAAGTCGTGTCGGGCGGCAAACCACTGACCGATGATCTCGCTCACATCGAGGTTGCGGAGCAAGCCCATGCGGGCGGTCTCGCAGAAGGTGCACCCCATCGCGCAGCCAACCTGGGAGGACACGCACAGGGTGTTCCGCCGCCGGCCGCGGGAGCCGACGCCGGGGATGATCACCGACTCGATCTCCAGGCCGTCCGCGAGCCGCTGGACGAACTTGAGCGTTGGCCCGTCTTCGATCTGGCGCACGACCGGCGCCGAGTCGACGGTCGCGCCGGCAACGTCGCGCCGTCCCTGGCGGAAGACGCCCCGGTAGACGTCCAGCGCCTCGCCGCGGCGGATGCCCCGGTCGGGGGCCTGATCGAGAAACTCGCGGCTGGTGAGGGCCAGCACGCTTCCGTCCGCTCGCTTCGAAGCCGGCGTCGGCGCGAGGGCGCGTGAATCGGCGGAAGCCTCCATGCGGCAAGCGTATCACCCGATCGACCATAGGGCATCGACACCCGCCTCTGGAAGCCGTTTCTTCCCGGTCGCGTTCCCTCGCTCCGATCGCTCCCGACCCCTACTCTTCCCTCCATGTCGATGACGCACACCACGGCCGCGATCGAGCTCGTGGGCAGGCCGAGCCGGATCAAGACCCGGCTGGGGCTGATCCTCGGCGCCCACGTGGTGATCGACGTCTACTCGGCGTACGTGCCGCCGCTGCTCGGGATGCTCGAAGTCCGCTGCCACCTCTCCCCGGCGCAGACCGCGATGATCCTCGGTCTCGGATCCGTGAGCTCCGGGCTGAGTCAGCCGCTCTCTGCGTGGCTGAGCGACCGGACCGATTCCCGGATGTTCGGCGGCCTGGGTCTGCTGCTGGCCGCGATCTGCCTGAGCTGCATCGGCATGGCGTCGAGCATGGCCAGCTTGGCAGCGATCTACGTGCTCGGCATGGTGGGGGTCGGGATCTTCCATCCGATCGGCGCTTCCTCGATCGGACAGCTGTCGGACGCACTTCCCCGCGCGCGGCGATCGCTGGGGATCAGCCTCTTCTTCGTGGCCGGTATGGCCGGAGGGATCAGCGGCTCGATCCTGGCCCCGCGTCTGGCCGCGCAGCCGGGCGGCTTCGAACTGCTGCGTTACACGATGATCCCGGGCTTGTTCGTCGCCGGAGCGCTGCACCTGGCGATCGCGCGGATCTCGCACCACGAGCACCACCGCGTTGCCGCGGTCCTCAGCGCCGCGGACATCGCCCGGCGCTGGAAGCTGGTCGCGCTGCTCTACCTGAGCAACGCGATGCGCTTCACCGTCAACATGACGCTGCTCTACCTCTTCGTGCGCTGGCGCAAGCGAAGGTGATCGAATCCCGCAGCGAGATGACTGAACAGCAGGTCGCCGGCGCCGCGTCGCTGATCAACGGCAACCTGGTCGCCCTGTCCCTCGTGGGCATGGCGGTCGGGGGTCTGGCCGCCGGATCGCTGATCCGGCCGGGTCGCGAGAAGTGGCCGCTGGTCTTGACGCCGATCCTGATGGCGCCGGCCGTCGCCGCCTTTGGGGTGGCGAGCACGACCGGCGGCGCTCTTCTGGCGGTGCTGGCGGGAGTCGGTTACGCGGCCATGATTCCGGTGACGATCAGCCTCTCGCAGCGCATCCTTCCGCACCGCACCTCCCTGGCCTCGGGTCTGATGCTCGGCGGGGCCTGGTCGGTCGCGCTGCTCGGTCCGATCGGCGCCGAGTTCTGTCTGCACTCGGTCGGGCTGGGGCTCGGCCCCACGTTCCTGCTCGCGGCCGGGCTGCTCCTGCTCTCGGGCGTGGTCTGTCTGGCCCTGCCGCGCGATTTCGGCGAGGCCCTCAAGTAGAATGTCGCCAATGTCTGACACCGACCTTTCAACCGGTATCGAATCCACGGCGACCGCCGCTCCGGCAAGCTTCACTCCGCGGGGGAGCCGGCGGGATACGGCCATTCTGGTCACGGGCGCCGGTGGGGAGGTGGGCCACGGTCTCATCTCCGCCTTGCACGCGCAGGGGCGAGCCGACGTCGTGGCCATCGACCTGCGCAAGCTCGACCGCGAGCTGCGGCCGTTCTGCCAGCAGAGCTTCGTCGGTGACATCTGCGACATGTCGCTCCTCGAGCGCCTGCTGGCGATGTACGAGATCACCGAGATCTACCACCTCGCCGCGCTGCTCAGCACCCGGTGCGAGTATCACGCCGGAGACGGGCCACGAGGTCAACGTCACCGGCACGCTCAATCTCTGCGCCTCGCGGCGGAGCAGGCGCGATCGCACGGACAGCGTGTCAAGTTCGTCTTCCCGAGCTCGATCGCCGTCTACGGTCTGCCCGATCTGGAGACCAAGGGCCGTGCCGGCGCGGTGACCGAGGACCAGTTCCTGTATCCACACACGATGTACGGCTGCAACAAGCTCTACTGCGAGCACCTCGGTCGCTATTACGCGAACTACTATCGCTCGCTCGCGCAGGATCGCGTGGAGCACAGCGTGGACTTCCGCTGCCTGCGCTTCCCCGGTCTGATCAGCGCCGACACCCTGCCCTCGGGAGGCACGAGTGATTACGGACCAGAGATGATCCACGCCGCCGCAGCGGGGAACGCCTATGCGTGCTTCGTTCGCCCCGATACCCGCACCGCGTTCATGACCATGCCCGACGCCGTCGACGCGCTCCTCGACCTTGCGGCGGCCGACGAGGGAGCGCTGCGGCAGCGCGTGTACAACGTCACGAGCTTCAACCCCAGCGCCGGCGAGATCGAGACGATCGTGCGCCGCCATTTCCCGGCGGCGGAGATCACCTTCCAGCCCGATCGACAGCGCCAGGCCATCGTCGACAGCTGGCCGCAAGACGTGGACGACTCCGCCGCTCGCCGCGATTGGGGATACCGGCCGTGCCACGACCTCACCGCGGCATTCGACGAGTACCTCGTGCCGCGCATCAAGGCCCGCTACGCCTGAATTGCCGGCGCCGGGCATCGCCCTGGTATACTCGACCTCTGGCGGGTCACCGGGGTGGGCCGCGTTGCTGGATGGGCGTTCACCGACGGAGGAGGCGCGACGATGACACTCTGGGACAAGCTCAAGGGCGAGTTGATCGACATCATCGAGTGGCTGGATCCGTCCAACGACACGATGGTGTGGCGCTTCGAGCGCTACGGCAACGAGATCAAGTACGGGGCGAAGCTGATCGTCCGCGAAGGTCAGTCGGCGGTGTTCGTGAACGAGGGGCAGATCGCCGACGTCTTCGGACCGGGCACGTACAGCTGGAGACGCGCAACCTGCCGATCCTCGCCACGCTCCTCGGCTGGAAGTACGGCTTCGAGAGCCCCTTCAAGTCCGAGGTGTACTTCGTCAGCACGCGCCGGTTCACCGATCTGAAGTGGGGCACGATGAACCCGATCATGCTCCGCGACCCGGAGTTCGGTCCGGTGCGGCTGCGGACGTTCGGCACCTACGTAGTTCGCGTGAGCGATCCGGCGACGTTCATCCGCGAGATCGTCGGCACCGACGCGCACTTCACGACCGAAGAGATCACCGATCAGCTCCGCAACATGATCGTCTCCCGCTTCGCCGACCTGCTCGGAGAGAGCAAGATTCCCGTGCTGGATCTCGCCGCGAACTACGACGAACTCGGACAGTTCGTGACCGAGCGCATCAAGGAGGGCTTCGCCGCGTACGGTCTGGAGATCACGACGCTCCTCGTCGAGAACATCTCCCTGCCTCCGGCGGTCGAAGAGGCGCTGGACAAGCGCAGCAGCATGGGCATCATCGGCGATCTCAACCGGTACACGCAGTACCAGACCGCTGAGGCCATGCGAGATGCGGCGGCGAACCCCGGGGGCATGGCGGCCGGCGGCATGGGCATGGGCATGGGCTTCGCGATGGCGAACCAGATGGGCCAGATGATGAACGCACCGGCCGCCGCTCCGCCATCCGCTCCGCCTGCTCAGGCGTCAACGCCGCCGCCGCTGCCCGGAGCAACGGAGCAGTACTTCCTGGGGATCAACGGACAGTCCGCCGGCCCCTTCTCGCTCGCGGTCCTGACGGAGAAGGCGCAGCGCGGAGAGTTCAAGCGGGCCACCCTGGTGTGGAAGCAGGGCATGGCCGACTGGAGGATCGCCGAACAGGTCGAGGCGTTGCGGCCGCTCTTCACGACCGTGCCGCCGCCGCTTCCGCCGGACGCGGTCCATCCGGATGAGCCATGATCGGGCTGTGGCGCGAGGATTCGCTGCGCTTTCGTGAGGACCGTCGTGCATGACCTGGTCGGAGCGCCGGACCGACACGACAGCGAAGGAGCACCCGGAGGGAGTCGTTCCGGGCGGCTCGGCACCCTCGACTCGGTATCCCTGTGGGCAGTGCGGGGCCGAGATGGAGTACCGGCCCGGCTCCACCGCCCTCACCTGTGGGTACTGCGGAAGCACCGCGCCGATTCCCGAAGGAGCGGACGCGATTCGCGAACTCGACTACCGGCAACAGCTGGCCGAGCTCGCGGCGGCGGAGCCCGTCCGCGCGTGCCCGACGCTCACGTGCGAGGCGTGCGGCGCCCAACTCCAACGGGATGAGCGCGTCACCGCCACCGCGTGTCCGTTCTGCGGCTCCCAGCTGATCGCCGGCGAAGCGTGCCGATCGCTCGTCCCCCCTCGCTCCCTCCTGCCCTTCCAGGTGGATCGCGACCTCGCCTGGTCGCAGTACCGCGCGTGGGTCACCAGCCGCTGGTTTGCGCCCACGAAGCTCAGACGATTCGCCCGCGGCGAAGGGCGTCTGCAGGGCATGTATGTGCCGCACTGGACCTTCGACTGCGACGGCCACACGGTCTACGCGGGACAGCGTGGGGACGACTACTGGACGACCGTGCAGCGCGACGGGAAGACGGCGACGCGCGTGCGCCGGACCCGCTGGTCGTCGGTCAGCGGTGCGGTGAGCGATCACTTCGACGACGTCTTGGTCGTGGCCAGCCGTTCGTTGCCCCAAGCCGCTCTGGAGCAGCTGGGGCCGTGGGACCTCGAGCATCTCGTTCCCTTCGCAGAGGAGTACCTGGCCGGGTTCATCGCCGAGAACTATCAGATCGATCTCGAGGCGGGATTCGAGGTCGCGCGGGAGACGATCGACCGCGAGATTCGCAACAGCGTCAATCGCGACATCGGCGGCGACCACCAGCGGATCACGACGCTGCAGACCCAGTACGAGTCGATCACCTTCAAGCACCTGCTGCTGCCCGTCTGGGTGCACGCGTACGCCTATCGCGGGAAGGTCTACCAGCTGCTCATCAACGCCCGCACCGGCGAGGTGCAGGGCGAGCGTCCCTGGAGCTGGGTCAAGATCGCGCTGGCGTGCCTTGCCGCCGCCGCGGTGGTCGCGGTCATCGTGGTCGTGACGACCCTCCGCTGAGCTCCGCGGCCAGCGACCCGGCGGTACACTGTCCCCATGACGACAACGCAGACCAAGACCGGAGCTCAGCTCCTGGCGCAGCGGAATCAGCAGACGATCACGCATCTTCGGGAGACCGGCCAGCTCAAGGTGCTGCAGACGATCGAAGGGCCCATGGACGCCACGATCCGGCTGCGCGACCACGGCGACGTCGCGTGCTTCTGCTCGAACAACTACCTCGGCCTCGCGAACCACCCCGAGGTGGTCGAGGCTGGCATCGAGGGGATTCGCCGGTACGGTGCGGGCACGGCTTCCGTGCGCTTCATCTGCGGCACGTTCGAACCGCACGAGCACCTGGAGCGCACGATCGCGCAATTCCTCGGTGTGGACGCGGCGTACACCTTCGTCTCGTGCTGGAATGCGACCGAGGCGATCTTCCCGACGCTCGCGGAGCCCGGCGACATCATCGTCTCCGACGAGCTCAACCACGCGTGCATCATCGATTCGATGCGCCTGGCCACCGTCATCAAGAAGGGCGTGAAGAAGGCGGTCTACAACCACAGCGACATGGAATCGCTCCGTGCGACGCTCGACTCGTGCCGCGCGGATCCCGAAGTGAGCGGCGTCATCTGGGTGGTCACCGACGGTGTGTTCTCGATGGAAGGGGATATCGCCCATCTCCCGGAGCTGCGCGCCCTCTGCAACGAGTACGGTGCGGTGCTTGTCGTCGACGATTCGCACGGCACCGGCGTGATGGGACGGACCGGTCGCGGGACGCACGAACACCTGGGTTTGCGCGGCATGGACATCGACCTCTTCTCCGGCACGCTGGGCAAGGCCCTGGGCGGCGGCGCGGGAGGTTACCTGGCCGGTCCGGCGCACGCCGTCGAGATGATCGTGCAGCGAGGCCGTCCGACGCTCTTCTCCAACGCGCTGCCCGTCACGATCGCGTGCTCGGCGCGACGAGCGATCGAGATCGTGATGCGGGAGCCGGAGCGCGTGGAGCGGCTCCGCGAGAATGTGGCCAGCGCCCGCCGGGGTATCGCGGAGGCCGGATTCGAAGTGCTGCAGTCGCCGACCGCCATCTGTCCGATCATCGTCGGTGACACGGCCCGGGCCATCGCCATGAGCCACCGGCTTCTGGAGATGGGCGTGTTCGTGATCGGCTTCGGCCATCCGGTCGTGCCGGAAGGGACTGCCCGTCTGCGGGTCCAGATCTCCGCCGCCCACGAAGAAGCGCACCTCGCCCAACTCATCGACGCCCTGAAGACGCTGAAGTCGGAGATGGGGGACTAGCTCTCCAGCCGGTTCGCATGACGGACGGATCCTTGATCTTCGCCCCTGCCCCGCCCTTGCCCTTGCCCGTGCCCGTGCCCGTGCCCCTGCCCAGGTCGTCACGCAGCCAACGCACGTCCGTCTCGTTCTCCGCCTTCAGACCGCGCAGTTGCGAGGCGATGGGGAAAGGCAGGGGCAGGGGCAGGGGCAGGGACAAGGGCATGGGGAAGGGCAAGGGGCTTGACCAGGTCCAGGTCAGCCGCAGCCGATGCAGCGGCGCACCGATGTTGCCCTCTCCGCGCCTCGCCGCGGTGATTTGAGTTGAGGTCTTCGCCAATTCTGAAGGACATCGAGCACGCTGCGGTCATCGATCAGCCGCGCGTCGCCCGGACCCGCGCGACGGCCTCGGCCAGCTCCCGCGCTCGGCCCGGATCGACCTCGTTGCGCCAGTGTCCGTCCCGCTTGCACCATGATCCGGCGATGAGCGCGTCGGCTCGGGCGAGGAGCTCGGGAGCCGTCCCGGCCGTGACGCCGGAGCCGACGAGCACGGGGAGCGAGGTGCTGGCGGCGACAGCCTCAAGGTCCGCGAGCGACACCGGCTCGCCCGTGGCGACGCCCGTCACCACCACGCCGTCGGCCCCGAAGAATTCGACTGCCCGCGCCGTTTCCGCGATGGTCATATCGGCGGTGATCGCGTGCGCGCTGTGCTTCTTCTTGACGTCCGCCAGGATCTTGACCGCTTCGGCCCCGATGGTCTTTCGCAGGCGGAGGAGGGGGCCGGCGTCCGCCTCATCTAAGAGCCCTTCGTCGGCGACCGAGGCGAAGACGAAGCCTTCGGCGCGGATGAACTGCCCACCGACCGCATGGGCGACGGCCAGCGCCGCGGCATTGGCGCCGGCGAGAATCTGGATGCCCAGCGGCCGATCGGTGATTTTCCGAATCGCCTTGGCCACGACGGTCATCCCGGCCACGATCTCGGGCCCGACGACTCGGCGAAGATAGGGAACGTCGTGCATGTTCTCGACGAGGAGCGCGTCGAAGCCGGCGTTCAGCAGCACCTCCGCATCCGCGACGGCTCGTCGGACGAGCTCGGCCATGGAGAGTCCGTGACCCGGGGTCCCGGGCAGAGCCTGCACGTGCACCATGCCGATCAGGGCTGGAGCAGCGCCGAAGATGTCCTTGACTCCGCTCACGAGCGGCCAGCATAGCTTGCATCGGCACTTCGAGGCAGATCGGAGTCAGCGGCCTGTGCGGTTTGCGCCGTTGGGTTCCGCTCTTTCTGGTCTGGTGAGCCCGATAAGCCGAAAGGCGCCGTCAAGCAGTCGCGACCGCGGACCGATGCATCTGCTCATGCGCGTGGGCTCTGCCAAGAAGAAGAAGACCAGACCTGCGGGGGGCCACGAGTCCCGCCGTGCCAAGCGCCATTCCACCAACCTGCTGAGCTGTGAGCTGGGAACCGTGGGGGACATCTCCGCGACCGGAATGCGCGTGATCTGTCCGACCAAGCCGCCGGTGAAGCTGGGACAGGCCGTCGGAATGAAGCTGGAGTCCACCGGTCAGCGCTTGCCCATCAAGGGCAAGGTCGTCTGGATCCGGCGGAAGGGGCTGCGCTCCTACCAGGTCGGGATCCAGTTCATCGACGTGAGCGCGAGCATTGCGGCGGCCCTCGAGTCGATGGCGATGTTCGGTTTCATCGATCTCGACTCGCTCGCGAAGAAGCGCCGTGGGCAGGAGCCGGAGCCACAGACGATTCGAGCGGCCTTCGAGCTGCCCGACTACTACAAGGTGCTCGGCGTGCGGCGCCTGCGCAACGGTCAAGGAGATCAAGCACGCGTATCGCCTGCTTGCCTTGAAGTACCACCCTGACGTGAATCAAGATCCGGCCGGCGTGCAGCGCTTCATCCAGATCACCGAAGCGTACGACGTGCTGTGCGATCCGAAACGGCGGAAGTCGTACGATCGCCGGCTAGCGGGTTGACGAAGGCCTGATCTCCTCGCCCGCCGGGGTTCGTTCCCGTCCTCCGCGGGGACGAAGCAGGTGAGGGAGATTCCACGTCGCGTGTGGAATGCAAGCGAGAGTGATCTGGGGCTGATCGACGCGCGAGGCGCGGCCGCGGTGATCGTGGTGCGCGGCTGACGGCCCTCGCAGTCCTCCCTCACCCGGCTCGTTGCGCTCGCCGACGTCTCCCGCAGGGGAGAGGTAATCTCGCTCGCCGTCCTCGGCCTCATCACCCGATGTCGCGTTTCATTCCAATCAGCGTCAGCAGCTCCATGCCGCGACGCCTCGTTCTCGAGGAAGCACGCCGTGCAGCTTGCTCGTGGTCGTCCAGGAGCCGGGCTTCCTGACGCCGCGGTAGCACATGCAGAAGTGCTGGCACTGGAGGATCACGGCGACGCCCTGGGGCTGAAGCGCGTTCCAGATCGTGTCGGCGATCTGCGCGGTCAGCTTCTCCTGCACCTGGAGGCGCTTGGCGAACACGTCCACGACGCGCGCGATCTTCGAGAGCCCGACGACCTTGCCGTCGGGGATGTAGCCGACGTGCGCCTTGCCGACGAACGGCACCATGTGGTGCTCGCAGTGGCTGTGCAGCTCGATGTCGCTGACGAGCACGAGCTCGTTGTAGCCCTCGACCTCGGTGAACGTCCGGGAGAGATAGGTCGCCGGATCCTCGCCGTAGCCGCGGAAGTGATCCCGCATCGCCTGGACCACTCGTTTGGGCGTGTCACGAAGGCCCTCCCGGTAAGGATCCTCGCCGATGAACTGGAGCAAGCCGCGCACCATCGCCATGGCCGCCTCTTCGCGAACCGGTTTGGGCCCCTCTCCATCGAGGGGCATGATCCGTCCGCGCGGGGGAGAGGTCGAAGGGGTTTGTGTCATGGAATCCAGCCTCATTCGTCGAAGGAGCGCCCGGCCGGGACACGCTCTGCGAGTGTAGGGACGGGGGGGCTTCCGGCCAGTACGGGTCGATCACACGGCCGAAGCCCAGCGGCAGCCGGCAATCGATCACGGTCGGAGCGGTCCGCTGATATTAATATTGAACGGACGCTTCAAGGAGTCGGGACGGATGGACTATCCTCCATTGGTCCAAGTCTCCGCGGGTCGACGCGTCAGGCGATGTTCGATCGATGCCGACGTGGGGCGGATGCGAGGGATGCTCGCGGTTCCCTCGACGTGTGTACCTTGGGATGACCGGGGTGAACCTGGCCGCGTGAGAGGGGCATGACCAGGCCCTCGCGACCGGAGGACATTCGTGAAGTCGATCAAGTCCCTCGAGAAGAAGTCGATCAAGGCACTGCGCCCCGATGCAGCCTTGCTGGACGCTGCGCGAACCGTGATCGAGAATCGGCTCGAAGTCGTCTCCCGCCTCCTTCCGCTCGCGCACGCGCGGTCGAGCGAAGACCTCGAGTTCGTGCACCAGCTCCGGGTGGCGACACGCCGGGCCGCGGCGGCGCTCGACGTCTTCCGACCGTGGATCAAACCATCGCAGTGGAAGACGACGCGGAAGCAGCTGAGCCGCATCCGTCGAGCTGCCGGCGCCGCTCGGGAGTGCGATGTGCAGAGCCGCTTGTTGCGGGGGCCGTACAAGCACGCGAGCGGATCGAAGCGCGCGGCCCTGAAGCGCGCCCTCGAACTGATTGGCCGGGATCGCGTGCTCGCGCAGGAGACTATCGATCGAGTGGCCCGGTCGAGCGCGGACCGGAAGCTTCTCAAGAAGGGAAGGAAGCTCTTGCGGGGCATGGTCGAACTGGCCGCTGCCACCGGTCGAGAAGAGGGGATGACGCTCCAGCACGCGGCGATCGCTCGACTTCCAGAGATCGCCGCCGGTGTGGACGTGGCCGCGAGGGCGGATCTCTCGATCCTCGACAACATTCACCAGCTGCGAATCAACGCGAAGCGACTGCGGTATGGGCTCGAGATCTTTGGCCCCTGTCTCGGTCGTCAAGGAGAGGTGATGACACGCCGGCTCGAGAGTCTCCAGGATGAGCTGGGCGCCATCAACGACAGCCACGAGATCACCGAGCGCCTTCGCCGGTACCAGGAACTCGAGAGTGATCAGCCGATGAAGGAAGCCCTCGTGGATTTGGTGAACTCGTACGTTCGCAAGCAGACGAAACTCGTTGCTCGGTTCAACGCGCACATGGAATCCGGACAGTGGGCGGAGCTGATCGAGTGGCTTGGGCACTGCTTCGGCAATGGACAGGACACCGAGGGGCAGCCCGTGGATCGATTGGCCGTCGTGCCGGTGCCCGAGACGATCGAAGTGCCGGCCGCCCTTCGATCCAGGTCGCTCATGAAGACGAACTCGGTCAGGATGAAGAGGAAGGTTGGATCGTGAGTCAGATTCCGACCCGATCCACGGCGCGGCCGCATCGTTTGGCCGCCATCGACATCGGGACCAACAGTGTCCGCCTGATCGTCGCGGAGACCGGAGGCGGAGGAGGTTTCCGCATCATCGACGACGAGAAGGTGATGACCCGGCTCGGCCGCGGCTGGTCGCGACGAACGGGCCTGACCAGGGAAGCGATGGAGAGTTCCGCGCTCGCCGTCGCGCGCTTGAAGGCCATCGCCGACGGGTATCAGGTCGACGAGCTGCGGGTGGTGGCGACGTGCGCCGTGCGGGAAGCGCGGAACGGTCAGGACTTTGTCGACCTCGTCGGGGAGATCGCGGATCTGGAGGTCGAGATCCTCTCGGGTGAAGAAGAGGCGAAGCTGGCGTTCCTCAGCGTGAGCCGCGCGTTCAACCTGCAGGAGCTCACCGCGGCGGTCGTCGACATCGGCGGCGGAAGCACGGAGATCGTGCTGAGCTCCGGAGGAATGATCGAGCAAGTAGTCACCGTACCGCTCGGTGCAGTGCGGTTGACCGAGAAATTTCGGATCGCCGACCGGGTCACCCCCGAACAGTACTACCGCTTGAGGCGGAAGATCCGCACGATCCTCAAGGGCCGGATCGGGACGCCGGTCATCCTTCCCCGCCTCGTCATCGGCACCGGCGGAACATTCACGACGGCGGCGGCGGTCTCCATTCAGCGGGCGTCGGTGGGCAGCGATGCGTTCCTGCCGTTCACGGTCCGGGGATACGAGATGCAGCGTTCGGAGGTCAAGCACATCCTGGAGAAGCTCGCGATGCTGTCGGCGCGGCAGCGAAGCCGGGTGCCGGGCCTGAGCCCCGATCGGGCGGACATCATCGTGGCCGGCCTGGCCATCGTCGACGGCGTGCTGAAGCACTTCGCGACGAATCTCCTGCGCGTGCACGACCAGGGCATCCGGGCGGGTCTTCTGTTGACGATGATCGACAAGCTCCAGCCGGAAGGAAGCTCGTTCACGGCGACACCGCTCTCCCGGATGGACATGGCCCGCCAGTTCGCCGCCGCGTGTCACTCCGACCGCCCTCACGGCGATCACGTCGCGTGGCTGGCGTTGCGCTTGTACGACCAGCTCGTCCAGGAGCTGGGCCCCGAAGATCGAATGGGCTGGTGCGCTCCTGAGTCGCGGGAGCTTCTGGAAGCCGCGGCCCTGCTGCACGAGGTGGGGTACTACATCAAGTACGCCAAACACCACAAGCACACGTATCACCTCATCATCCACAGCGACCTGCAGGGGTTTACGCACCGCGAACTCGAGATCATCGCCAACGTCGCCCGCTATCACCGGCGGGCGGTGCCCAAGTGCAAGCACCCGAACTTCGCGCGTCTGAACAAGGAAGATCAGGAGCTCGTGCGCCGACTCGCAGCGATCCTGCGGCTTGCGAACGGCCTGGATCGGGGACACAGCCGGCTGGTGAACGACGTCATCCTCGTCTGCCGCGAGGGACTCGCCGAAATGCTCGTTCGCGCGGACAGCGAACCGCTGGTCGATCTGTGGGGAGCCGAGCGCAAGGGGCGGCTCTTCGAGAAGGTCTTCGGTTACCGCCTGCGCTTCTCCTGGTCCGCGCCGCCGCCGATGGACATCACCGAACCGAAGCTGGCTCGACGGCCTGCCCAGGTGACCGGGCCCGCCCAGACGCTCTGACGGCTGGAATGGCGGGTCGCCGAGCTTGCGCGGCCGACGGTCCACGCCGTTCTCCCTCACCCGGCTCGCTGCGCTCGCCGACCTCTCCCGAGGGGAGAGGTGATCGAAGCATCGCCTCTCCAGGGGCCCCTCGCGGCGATGTCCTCCGACGAAAACACCGCAATTGACGCCAAATGGCGGTCGAAGTGTATTCGCCGCGTGGTTTGGTCTCTCTCCTGAACGGGCGAGAGATCAGACCCGCCACGTGGTGCATTGCATCACCCTACAAGCCCTCTCTCTTGGAGATATGCCATGCAACACGCACGTTTCTCAACCCAGCTGGCGCTCGGCGCCGTGCTCTCGGTTGCGCTGGGCGCGGAGAGCGCTCGGCGCAGGACGGCCTCCCCGTGTACCACGTGACGCGTCTGGCGGACATGATCGAAACGGCCTTTCCCGGCGTCACGTTCCCCTCCAGCGACGCCCGCGGTCTGAACGAGAACGGCGATCTCGTCGGCGAAGCCCGGCTGAACGGGGGCCAGATGCAGGGCTTCATCTACACCTTCGAGCACGGCGTCACCGCCCTGCCCCTCCTGCCCGGGCACACGAGCAGCGCCGTCCGGGACGTCAGCGACCGCGATGAGAACGGCGAGATCATCATCGTCGGCGGCGGCGTCCCGGGCCCGAACACCAGCCTCGCCATCGGGGAAGCGGCGCTCTGGCGGTTCTCGACCGTGACCGGCGAGGTGCTCGAAACCCGCGGCCTCGGATTCCCCCCGGGCTTCAACGACAGCATCGCGGTCGCGGTGAGCAACGGCGGGATCATCGTGGGGTACAGCGCCACCACCGGCCCGTTCACCAATTGGAAGTACGACGTCTCGACGCAGGTGCTCGAGACGTTCGAGTTTCCGGCGCGAGTGGTGGACCTCAACAACTTCGGGCAGGTCATTGGATCGACCTACCGCGGTGATCTCTTCGGCAACTGGGAGGACCTTGCCGCCCTCCCGGGCAGCCCGGCAGCCATCCTCAACGAGATCAACGACCTCGGCTGGGTGGTGGGCCGCGCCGTCACCTCGCAGAGCGACGGCGCCGGGCACTTCCTGGTGGCCATCACCCGCTATGCCGATCCGATCGGCTGGACCGACATGGAGTGGATCAGTCACCTCAGCCTCGCCGGCGGCATCAACGATCTGGGCGACTTCCTCTCCCGATCGCGCGTGTACCTCGAGGACCAGGCCCAGGAGTACTCCATCGCGGGGCTTCTCTCGCCGGAATCTCCCACGGTGGAAGCCGACGACGCCGTGGAGATCAACAACCACCGGCAGATTGCCGCCTCGCAGGCGCACGCGCTCCTGCTCACGCCCCTCGGGGTGATGATCATCCCCGGCGACGTCAACGGCGACGTCCAGGTGAACCTCGACGACCACTGCGCTTGGGTCGCGAATCCCATCGACCTCAACGGCGACGGCGCAGTCGACGAAGGGGACGAGCAGTGGCTGCTCGATCGCCTCGCGTTCTTCGGCTTCACCGTCGAGGACTGCAATGGCAATGGCGCCGGCGACCGTTGCGACATCCTGGACGGCCTGAGCAGTGACTGCGACACCAACGACGTGCCCGACGAGTGCCAGCCGGACTGCAGCGGCGACGGCGTACCCGATGCCTGCGAGGCCGACTGCAACGGCAACGGCACCGCCGACCCCTGCGACATCGCACAGCTCACCAGCCTCGACTGCAACGAGAACGGCATCCCCGACGAGTGCGATCAGGGCGGCGTGAGCGAGGCGATCAACGTCTTCGATCCGCCGGTCGAGCTGGTCGCATCGGCCACCATGACCGACGATCTGTCCGTCACCGATGTCGGCATTATCGATGACGTCGACTTCACGATCGACGTCGACTATCGGATCGGCGATCTGACGGTGCTCCTGTCACACGACGGCACGACGATCACGCTGATCGACCGCCCGGGCATCCCGAAGTGTTCGTCGGCAACAGCCAGCTCGGCTACGACATCATTCTTGACGACGAAGGCACGGGCGGCCCCATCGAGGACCAGGGTCACTTCGGCTCGCCCGTCGACCCGATCGTCTCGCCGCCAAGCTACACGCCCAACGACCCGCTTCGCGCGTTCGACGGTCTGCCCAGCGAAGGGGTGTGGACGATCACCGTCATCACCTCGCCGATCATCTCCCCCATCAGCGCCTTCAACGACTGGGGACTGACGATCTCCACCGCCGGCGCCGAGCCCGGAACGTGCGATTGCAACGGCAACGGGACGGCCGACGACGTGGACATCGACGCAGGCACCAGCACCGACGCCAATGGCAACGGCGTGCCCGACGAGTGCGAGTCGGTGGCCGGTGACGTCAACGGCGACGGCAGCGTGGACGTGCAAGACGTTGTCGCGGTCATCACCGGCTGGGGCCCCTGTCCCGACCCACCCGACGCCTGTCCCAGCGACGTGGACGGCAACGGGACGGTCGACGTGAACGATCTGCTCGTGGTCATCCTCAACTGGGGCTGAACGAGCGATTCCATTCGTGGTGCATTGTCCTCGGTCAGCCAGGGCGGGCCATCGAACGGCATACGCGGGCGTTCGAGACCGCGCACGTGTCGGAGCACCCGGCTCACCGCCGGGGTTACCGGGAATGACGACCGGGCGCTCCGGGGAGGCGAGGACCGAGGCGAGGTCGGTGAGGCGCAGGCCTTCGGGCGCCGGGCCGCGCAGGCCCGCGGTCGTGTGACAACGCATGCAGTTCACAGCCAGGATCGGTCGGACCTGTGCGAACGTCACGCCGGCGACGGCGGGAGCCGGCGCTGCCGGCCTGCGAACGGATCGTCGCGCGCGGGAGCCACCGGGCGCGCCCGATGGTGTGGCGACTGGGGCAGCAGGTACGTCGCCGCGCTGGGTCACGGGGAGCGCGTCGGTCGCCGCGGCGCCATCTCGCGCCTCGCTCGGCGAGTGCTCCGGGAGATCGGCGCTCCGGGGGACATCATCCACGTCATGTCCAATGGCCGCGATGACGTACGCCGCGACGCGGGCAGCGTCCGCCTGGGGAATGGGGCGCCGCGAGCGCGCATGGCGCATCATGCGCTCCGCGATCGAGATCCACTGGTCCGGCGTGCGGCGCTCACCGATGATCCGACGGACGTCATGGCACTGTGTGCAGTGGTGATGAAGGAGTGGTCGACCGGCGGTAATCGCGGCTACCGGCCCGTCGTCGGCATCGAAGAAGTCGGGTGCGCCCGACATGGCTGCCGCGACCCGATCCCGGGCAACCACGGTGCGAGCGTCTCTCGCGACCCACCACTCCCGACTCACCAGCGCCAGGGGAATGGCGAGCATCAAGACGGCGCAGACCAGCACGGCGCTTCCGAGGAACGGGAGGATGGTGCCGAGATGACGCGCCCAACGAACGAT
Source organism: uncultured Planctomycetota bacterium (assembly GCA_963697235.1). Taxonomy (GTDB): domain Bacteria; phylum Planctomycetota; class Phycisphaerae; order Phycisphaerales; family SM1A02; genus CAVONJ01. The sequence continues at coordinate 391,524 of CAVONJ010000004.1, read as the reverse complement.
GAAGACCTTCAGCACGATCAGGACGCCAATCAGGCACGCCAGAGCCACGTGGAGGACCGTCCGCGCAGCGAGCTCGCCCTCGTAGTTCCAGAGTCGCGGCACCATTCGGACGAGCCACAGGCGATACATCAGGAACGTCGCGGCGAAACCGACGCGCGGTACATCGGCAGCGCGCCGCCGGCTTGCGCGACACCGCATGTCAGAATGAGCGAGAGCGCCGCCGCGGCGGGGCTGCGGCACTATAGGTACTTCTTCCACCACTCCAGGATCTGGTGCAGGCGGTGGATGCGCAGGTCGGGCGGGCCGCTGCGGCTCAGGCCGTGGCTCGTGCTGGCCGGGTAGCGGATGAACCGGGTCGGGACGCGGCGCAGGTTCAGTGCGGCGAACAGCTGCTCGGCCTGCTCGATGTTGCAGCGGAGATCGCCCTCGCTGTGAATGATCAGCGTCGGGGTGCGAGCCTTGCCGATGTGACGCATCGGACTCTGCTCCCAGCGCAGCTCGGTTCGGTCCCAAGAGTTGCCCGGGAAGTACTGGTCGGGCGGATCGAGGAAATCGCTCGTGCCGCCCATGCTGACGATGTTCGACACGCAGCGGTCCGTGATGGCCGCGGCGAAGTCCCGGCAGTGACCGATTACCCAATTCGTCATGTAGCCGCCGTAGCTTCCACCCATGACGCCCAGGCGCTTCGTGTCGAGAGATGGCTTGGCCTTCATGTATTCGATGACCGCCTGCACGTCGATCCAGTCGGCGTGTCCCCAGCGGCCGCGGATGGCCGCGCAGTGATCGCGACCGTACCCCTTGCTGCCCCGGGGATTCGAGTAGACCACCGCGTATCCCTGGCCGGCCAGGACCTGGAACTCGTGGAAGTAGCACTCGCCGTATTGCGTATGTGGTCCGCCGTGAATCTCGAGGACCGTGGGGTGCTTGCGCCCTTGCTTCGCGCCGGGCGGCAGCATGACCCAGAGTTGGACCCGCGTGCCGTCCGACGAGGTGATCCAGTGCGACTTGGGCCGCGACACCATCAACTCGTCCAGGATCGCCTTGTTGAAGTTGGTGAGGGCGGTGGTCGTTGCGCGGTCGCCGCGGAGTCGGGCGATGTGAATCTCGTCCAGGCGCGTCGGCGTGCCCACGGTCATCGCCACCGACCCGTCACTTGCGCTGTTGCCCAGGCCGTGAGCCGCGGGGTCGCTCGTGTGGAACGCGATCGCTCCCCCGACCGGGCGCACTGACGCCCAGTGGCTGGCGCCCTGCCAACCGATCTGGAGGTTGATCCGGCGACTGTCCCGGCTCCAGTGGAAGACCGGGTTGAAGTTCACCTCGCCGGTATCGGTGATCGGCGCGGACATGAGGCAGTAGTCCTCCTTTCCGGTGAGGCGTCGGGGCTTCCCCTTGACCGGATCGCAGATCCAGAGCTCGAGGTTCTCGGTGCTGTATGTTCCGTCCGTGCCTTCGCGACCGGCGTAGGCGATCCACCGTCCGTCCGGTGACCACGCGACGGCGTCCTTTGGTCCGCGCGGTAGACCTGGGATCGGCGTGACGCGCCCGCTGGCGATGTTCATCCTGAGCAGCTGATCGTTCCACGCTTCCAGGCCGGCCCGCCGATCGGGATTGCTGGAGATGACCAGCTGCTTCGAATCCGGCGAGAAGTCGAAACTGAAGAAGCCCAAGGTATCCTTCGCGTAGACCGTTCGACCTTCGCCGGTCTCGGTGTCGATCAGAAGAATGTGGTAGCGCTGGTGGTTGAAGTAGCCGTCACCGTCCAGGCGGTACCACCAGTGATCGAGCACGCGGGGGGGATCGCTCGAGCCCCTTTCATCGCGCTCCTTCTTCGCGGCTTCCGTCCACTCCGGATCGCGCTCCCGGAAGGCGACGGCGATCATCGTCCCGTCCGGCGACCAGCGGAGCCGTCCGATCGACCCTTCGGGGAATGCCGTCAGCGCAACCGCCTCGCCCCCGTCGGCGTCGATCACGTAGATCTGGGCTCGGGACTTCTCGCGCTCGCCGACGAAGGCGATTCGTCGCCCGTCAGCCGACCAGCGGGGCTGGTGGTCCTTGCCGCCGCTCGTGAAGGGACGCGGCGCGCCGCCGTCCGTCGGCACGATCCAGAGGTTGCGGACATACTGATTCTTCGTACCGACCGTCTTGTGGACGAAGACGACGGTGGATCCATCGGGCGCGATCTGCGGGTCGGCGACGTACGTGTAGCGGGCGAGATCTTCGGGCGTGACGTGACGCCGGCGCTTGCCCCGACGTGATGCGGGTCGGGTCGCGCTGCGGGTCTTGGGGCGAGGTTTGGTGCGACTGGGCATGGCAATCCGATCGGTTGCAGGTGGAAGACGGCCATGCTATCCGGAATCCGCGCCGGTCCAACCGGTCCGCACGCGGGCGGATGGCCGCCGGAGGGGTCATTTCATGCATGATCGAAGCCCGGTCACTACCATCGGACGGCGTGGCAATGCTCAGCGACCGCGATCTTCTGACGCAGGTGATCGGATTCGACTCGACCTCCGGGCGAAGCAACCTGCCGCTGGCCGATTTCATCGCCGGCTACCTGGATCGCTCGGGCGTCTCGGTGCGTCGAGACGCGAGCGAGGACGGGGAGCGCGTCAACCTCATTGTGCGCTGCGGACCGCCGGGCGCACCGGCTGGCTCGGGCCTGACGCTCTGCGGTCATCTCGACGTGGTGCCGGCCGAGGAGCCGGAATGGACGACCGATCCGTTCGAACTGAGCGAGCAGGACGGCCGCTACGTCGGTCGCGGCGCGTGCGACATGAAGGGCTTCATCGCCGTGGCCATCAACGTCTTCGCGCGGGCGGCCGAGGCGCCGCAGTCGCTGAAGGCGCCGCTCTGCCTCCTGTTGACCTATGACGAAGAGCTCGGTTCGCTGGGGGCCCAGCACCTTGTTGCCGGAGGGGGTCGCGCCGGCAGGGGAGGCTCGGAGCCGTTGCCGAAGTCCACGATCGTGGGAGAACCGACGTCGCTGCGGGCCGTGCGTCTGCACAAGGGACATCTGAAGCTCCGGATCGTCTTGCGCGGTCGCGCCGCTCATTCCGGCTCTCCGCACCTTGGCCGCAATGCCGTCGAGGCCGCCGGACCGATCCTGACGGCGCTGGCGCAGCTGCGGGACGAGCTCGCCCGGCAGCGACCGCGGAACCATGAGTATTTCCCGGAGGTTCCCTTCGCGGTGCTCAACGCGGCCCGGATCTATGGCGGCCACGCCTTGAACGTCATCCCTGACCGCTGCACGATCGAGCTGGGCGTCCGGCTGCTGCCCGGTCAATCCAGCGATGCGATCAAACGCCAGATCGAAGGGTTGGTCCGGAAGATCGCTGGCGACAGCGGTGCGGTCGAGGTGATCAGCGACAACCCCCCCCTGGAACTGCCGGTCGACGCCGAGGTCAACCGGACGCTCGTTGCGCTGCTGAAGCAGGACCGCAGCTACGGCGTCTCGTTCGCTTCCGATGCCGGACCGCTGCAGCAGTTCGGTCTGGAGTGCGTGCTCTTCGGTCCGGGTTCGATCGAGGTCGCGCACCGCGCCAACGAATTCGTACCCATCGAGGAGATGGAGCGCTGCCGAACCGTGCTCGAAGAGCTGGTGCGTCTGACGTGCCAGGTCGACCGAGACGCGAAGACGGTGGCGCTCGAGCCACGGCCATGATCGATCCCGCCAGCTCTCCTCGCCGCCCGCCGGTCGCGCCCGTTCAGGTGGTCGAAGCGGATCTAACCTGGATCGGCGAGCGTTTCGAGTCGGGCGTGCGCATCAGGATCGATGCGGACGGGCGCATCGAGGCCGTCGGTCGGTTTCCCGAACCGCCGACTCTGCGCCTCGCCGGTGCCGCGCTGCTTCCCGGCATGGTCAACGCGCACAGTCATGCGTTCCAGCGGGGACTGCGCGGCCAGGGAGAGCGCTTTCCCGAGGGCGCGGGCAGCTTCTGGAGTTGGCGAGAGGCGATGTACGGGCTCGTGAATGAGATGGACGAGGAGCGCGTCTTCGAGCTCTCGCGGCACGCGTTTTCGGAAATGCTCGCGGTTGGCATCACGACTGTTGGTGAGTTCCACTACCTGCACCACGACGCGAGCGAGGCGGGATATCGCTTCGACGAGCTGGTGATGCAGGCGGCGGCCGAGGCAGGCATTCGGCTCGTGCTGCTCAACGCGTACTACCGCCGGGGCGGATTCCAGGAGGAGCTGATCGGCGGGCAGCGCCGCTTCGGAACGCCAGACCTCGAGTCGTACTGGCGGCAGATGGACCGCCTGCAGGAAATGATGGACGGCCGGCAGCAGCGGCTTGGCGCGGTGGCGCATTCGGTGCGGGCCGCTCCCATCGAAGAGATCGAGGCGCTGTGTGAAGAAGCCGAGCGCCGACATCTGGTCGTGCACATGCACGTGGAGGAGCAGCCCAAGGAGATCGAGGACTGCCTGCGGGCGTACGGGAAGACACCGCTGGCGCTGCTCAATGAGCGGCTGGACATCTCACCTGCTTTCACCGCCGTTCATCTGACGCACAGCGCCGAGGCCGATCTCGACGACTTCCTGGCCGCAGGCGGCAACGTGTGTCTCTGCCCGCTCACGGAAGCCAATCTCGGCGACGGCGTTCCACGGTTGCGCCGGATGCTCCGCGCGCCCGAGCAGATCTGCCTGGGCACTGACTCCAACGCCCGCATCTGTTTCATGGAGGAGATGCGCTGGCTGGAATACGCCCACCGACTGTTCGGCCAGACCCGCGGGGTCTGCCGGGAGAACAAGGGACAGGTCGCTCGCGCACTCTGGTCGATGGCCACGCTTGGAGGCGCTCGGGCCCTGGGCCTTCGCGCCGGGTCGATTGAACCGGGCCTCGATGCGGACCTGATGGTGATTGACCTCGACCGTCCCTGCCTGTGGGGCGTCGAGGACGAGTGGCTGCTCGAAGCGCTGATCCTGGGGACCGGCAACGAAGCGGTCACTGGAACCTGCGTCGGAGGTCAATGGAAGCAGCGATGATCGGGGCCGCTGGAGTGTCGGGACCACTGCCCTTGACGGAGCTTCCGTGCCTGACTATCACTGTCGAACGCTTGACATGGCTCGATGAATCGTCCTGTAAGACGCGCGGTGAGACGGGGGATGGGCCGGAGCGCATGATCGCTCTCACTCCCGATCCTTCCGCCTTCCATGGAGTCTGAACTCGATGGCGGCAACGATCAGCATCAAGCATCTGGCCAAGCGCTTCGGCAGCATTCTCGCGGTCGACGGCGTTTCGTTCGACGTCGAGCGGGGCGAGGTGCTCGGTTTCCTCGGCCCCAATGGCGCGGGCAAGTCCACGACGATGAAGATGGTCTGCGGATTCCTCACCCCGACCTCGGGGACCGCGGTGATCCGGGGACACGACATCCAGGCCGAGCCGCTCGCCGCCAAGCGGGTCATCGGCTACCTGCCGGAAGGGGCGCCGGCCTATCCGGAGATGACGCCCGAGTCATACCTGCACTTCATCGCCGACGTGCGTGGCTTCCGACGCGGTGAGCGCCGGCGGAAGGTGCAGGAGGTCGCCGAGATGGTGAAGCTGGGCGGTGTGATGCGCCAGCCGATCGACACGTTGAGCAAGGGGTACAAGCGGAGGGTCGGGCTTGCCCAGGCGCTCATTCACGATCCGGAGGTGCTCATCCTCGATGAGCCGACGGACGGTCTGGATCCGAACCAGAAGCACGAGGTACGGACGCTGATCCGCGGCATGGCCGATCGCAAGGCGATCGTCCTGTCCACGCACATTCTCGAAGAGGTGGAGGCCGTCTGCAGCCGCGCAGTGGTGATCGCCCGGGGCCGCGTGGTTGCAGACGGAACGCCACTTCAGCTGCAGCAGCGCAGTCGGTACCACAATGCGGTGAGTCTGGCCGTGCGAGGAGAGGGCGCCGAGGTGCAGCGCGAGCTGGAGCAGCTGCACAATGTCGCCGCGGTGGAAACGCTCGACTCGCACAACGGACAGGTGCGGTGCCGCGTGTTCGCCCGCAGCGGTGCGTCGATCGTCGCCCAGCTCAGCCGGCACATGCGGGACCGTCGGTGGGAGGTGGACGAACTGCACGTCGAGGAAGGTCGGTTGGACGAGGTGTTCCGCAGCCTGACCCTTGGTGATGCCGCTCCGGAGGTCCCGGCATGAGTGGGATGCACCAGGTCTGGGCGATCTTCAAGCGTGAGCTCGCCGGCTACTTCATCACGCCGCTGGCGTACGTCTACACGGTCATCTTCCTGGTCTTGACCGGCGTCTTCACGTTCAACATCGGCGGTTTCTTCGAACGGGGGCAGGCGGATCTTCGCCCCTTCTTCTCGTTCCACCCGTGGCTGTACCTCTTCCTCATTCCGGCTGTCTCGATGCGCCTCTGGTCGGAGGAACGGCGATCGGGGACCATCGAGCTGCTGCTCACGCTGCCGCTGACGCTCTGGTCGACCGTCACCGGCAAGTTCCTCGCCGCGTGGGCCTTTACCGGCATCGCCCTGCTTCTCACTTTCCCCATCTGGATCACGGTCAACGTGTTGGGGAGTCCTGACAACGGCGCCATCCTGGCCGCCTACTTCGGCAGTCTGCTCATGGCGGGAGGCTTTCTTGCCATCGGCTCGTGCATTTCCGCCATGACCAAGAGCCAGGTCATTGCCTTCGTCGTCAGCGTCGTCGTGTGCTTCGGCTTCTTGTTGGCCGGATTCCCGCCGGTCCTCGATGCGTTCAGCGGCTGGGCGCCGCAGATCGTCGTCGACGCGATCTCGAGCTTCAGCTTCCTCTCCCATTTCGACGCGATCTCGAAGGGAGTGATCGATCTTCGGGATCTCGTCTTCTTCCTGTCCCTCATTCTCGTGGCGCTGGCCGCCAACGTGGTCGTGATCGAGCTGCGGAAGGCCGCGTGAATCCAACCCCGCCTGATCCGCGCTCTTCGAAAGGGATGAACAGGTGAGCCGACGATTCACTTCTCTCGCCGGGCTGCTGATCCTGCTCGTGCTCTTCTTCGCCGTCAACATTCTGGCGGCGGCGATGTTGCGCTCGACGCGCCTGGACCTGACGCAGGAGAAGCTCTTCACCCTCACCGAGGGATCCCGGAACATCGCGAAGGCGATCGACGAGCCGATCCGCCTGTACCTCTACTTCTCGCGATCGCTGGCGACTGGTCGACCGTCTCTGCAGCAGTACGGCCAGCGCGTGCAGGAGCTGCTGGAAGAGTACGTGCGGATTGCCGGCGGCAAGATCGTCCTGGAGGTGATCGATCCCGAGCCGTTTTCAGAGGCGGAGGACCAGGCCGTGCAGGCGGGCGTGGTCGGCGTGCCGCTGGGCGGAGGGCAGGGGAGCCTCTACTTCGGACTTCTCGGAACGAACGCCCTCGACGGCCGGGAGGTCATCCCCTTCCTGGATCCCGGCCAGGAGCAGTTCCTGGAGTACGAGATCAGCCGGATGATCTACAGTCTGACCAACCCCGCCCGCAAGGTCGTGGGCGTCATCTCCAGCCTTCCGATCGATGGGGGCCCACCGAACCCGGCGCTCGGCCAGATGCAACCTCAGCGGCCGTGGCTCATCATGGACGAGATCCGCCGCCTCTTCGACGTCCGGGTGCTCGGTCCTGGCGAGGTCAAGGAGATTCCGGAGGACATCGACGTGCTCCTGGTGGTTCATCCCAAGGAGCTTCCCGTACAGACCGAGTACGCCATCGACCAGTTCGTGCTCGGTGGCGGCAATGCGATCATCTTCGTCGATCCGCTCTGCGAGTCAGACATTCCGCCGCAGATGATGCAGAATCCGATGGCCGCGCTGCAAGTGCGCCGGAACTCCGACCTGCCGACACTCTTCTCGGCGTGGGGCCTGACGCTGGAACCCGGGAAGGTGGCGTGCGATCGAACGTACGCGCAGCAGGTCATCAGCCAGGCGAGCGGGAGGCGAGAGCCGGTTTCCTACGTAGGCTGGCTCGCGCTCGACGGCGAAGCCATGGATCGGGACGACGCGGTCACCGGCCGCCTGGGCACGATCAACCTGGCGACCGCCGGCGCACTGCAGGACCAGACGCAGGACGGAACGACGTGGACACCCCTGCTGGTCACGAGCACCGATTCCATGCTGATCGACGCGGACCGCTTCGCGCTGATGGCCGATCCCAAGACGCTGCTCAATGACTTCCTGGCCAGCGGCGAGCAATTCACCCTTGCCGGGCGCCTCTCGGGCACCCTGGACACGGCCTTTCCCGATGGCCCGCCGGAGGCGAAGGGAACCGAGGAGAAGCCGGACGAGGAAGGCGGTGCGGCCCACCGCAGCGAATCAGTGGGTCCGGTCAGCGTCATCGTGGTGGCGGACGTGGACATGCTGACCGACCGGTTCTGGGTGCGCGAAGAGACACTCTTCGGACAGATCCGGCTTGGCAACCGCAAGATCGCGGACAACGGCGACTTCCTGATCAACGCGCTCGACAACATGGCCGGGTCGAACGACCTCATCAGCGTCCGCGCCCGCGGTCAGGCGAACCGCCCGTTCGAGCTGGTCGACTCGATTCGCCGCGACTCGGAGCAGCGCTACCTCGCGGAAGAGAAGCAGCTTCAGGATCGACTGCAGGAGACGGAGCAGAAGCTCAACGACCTGCAGCGTCAGCGACCGGATCAGGGGCAGCTCATTCTGACCGCGGAACAACAGGCGGAGGTAGAGCGCTTCAATCAGGAGCGGATCGAGACCCGCAAGCAGCTCCGGAACGTGCAGCTGAACCTGCGCAAGGACATCGAGTCGCTCGGCACCCGGTTGAAGGTGATCAACATCGGCCTGATGCCGCTGATCCTCGCGGTGCTCGCCATCGGTGTCGGCCTCTACCGCATGCACCGGCGGAAGGACGTTGGGGGTCGAAGGGAGTAGTGAGGTGTGAGGACCGAGCGGTCCTCGCGCCGCGCGACGTGTGTCGGCGCGGACGATTCGAACGGAGGTCTTCGTGAGCAGCAGACGTCTCCTGGTTCTGACCTTGGTCACGCTGGTGCTGATCATCGGGGCCGTCGTTGCGTACACGAGTCGATCTTCGTCGGGCACAGCCGATCGAGCGCAGCGGCTCTTTTCCGGTCTCTCGGATCGGATCAACGACATCGCTCAGGTCGAACTGCAGAGTGCGAACGAGCGAGCGACGATTTCGCGGGGGGAGCGCGCCTGGGGACTCGACGAGCGGTCTGAATTCCCCGTGCAATTCGACCGCCTGAAGACGGCGATCGTCGACGTAAGCGAGATGAGCATCCTCGAGCCCAAGACCAGCAAGCCCGAGCTCTTCGGTCGGATCGGGGTCGAAGATCCGGATCAGCCCGGTGCGACGTCCACCCGGCTCACGATGCGCGACGAGGCGGGGGAGATCGTCGCCTCGGTGATCCTCGGCCAGCGGAGCGGCACCGGCCAATCGCCCGGGCAGTACGTCCGGCGAAGCGGCGAACAGCAGTCCTGGCTCGTCGATCGGGCCGTTGATGTCAGCGCCGAGCCCGTGAGTTGGTTGACGCGGGAAATCCTCGAGATCCCGCGCGATCGAGTCCAGCAGGTGATCATCACCCACGCGGACGGCGAGGTGCTCGAGGTCTTCCGCGACAGCAAGGACGAGCCGAACTTCGAGATCGCGGAGGTTCCCGAGGGCCGGAAGCTGCGCTATCCAGGCGTGGCAGGTCCCATCGGAACGGCGCTCGTGCGACTGCGGCTGGAAGACGTCGCCGCGCCGAAGGACAAGGCACTGGATCCCGAGCAGGAGACCGTGGCCGAGTTCACGACCTTCGATGGGCTCGTGATCACCGTGCGAACCGGCTCCGTCGAAGAGGGAGCCGTCGATGGGGGGCCCGTCGAGGGGCAGACGTGGGCGCAGCTGCAGGCGAGGGCGGCAACGCCGGGGGAGGGGGATGAGACCGCAGAGGCGGTTCTGGAGCAGGTTGCGGAGATCAACGGCCGGGTCACGGGCTGGCTCTTCCGTCTCAGCGAAGGCCAGGCCGCCAGCCTCACCAAGCGGATGGACGACCTGACCGAGGAGGTCGAGCCGGAGAACGCCATGCCGGTCGAGCCCGAGGCCGCCGGGCCGTCATCGACCCAGAGCAGCGCGGAGGCTCCGAAGGGATCCTCCGGGGGCTGACGTCCCGTCGAGCATGTGCGGCGAGCTTTGTGAACGGACGATCATCAGCCCGCCCGGCTCGATCGCACTGAGGAGTTGGTTGCGGAGTCGGGGCTGCGGACTTGGCCAAGCACTCTTCGAAGGCGAGATTGGCCACGGCGGGGCGAATTTGGCGGGCGAATTTCGGGGCGAATCTGGCCAGGGGCGAATTTGGCCGGGGCGAACTGGGGCGAACTTGGCCGGGGCGAACTGGGGCGAACTTGGCCAGGGGCGAACTTGGGGCGAACTTGGCCAGGCACCTTTGCGGCACAGGGCGAAATGGCAGGGCGAAATTGGCCAGTGCACCTTTGCGGCACAGGCGATGGGCGGCAGGGCGGAATTGGCCAGGCACCTTTGCGGCACAGGCGAGGCGACATTGGCCGCGGGCGAATTTGGCCAGGCACTTTTCCGGCGCACCAGGCGAGGCAAAATTGGCCAAGGCAAAATTGGCCAGGCACTTTTCGACGGACGGTCATCCGCCGACCCGGCTCGATCGAAAGCTAAATTAAAATTGGAATCATTCCAGCATTTGGGAGGCGGGATGCGGGGCGTTCGCCTAGTCTTCCAACGCCCCCAGGTTCGCCGGGAGGAGAGCCTTGGACCAGGCCTTCCGGCGACGGCGGAGCCCGCCAATTTGGAGCTGCACGATGTCGATGACCAGCACCGAGAGCGCCATCCAGGAATTCACTTCGAAGGGCTACAAGTACGGCTTTGTCACCGAGATCGATACGGACACCGTTCCCCCGGGGCTGGACGAAGACGTCGTTCGGCTCATCTCGGCCAAGAAGGGCGAGCCGGCGTGGATGACCGAGTGGCGACTCAAGGCGTATCGGCACTGGCTGACGATGACGGAACCGAGGTGGCCTTTCATTCAGTACCCGCCGATCGACTTCGGGGCGATCAGCTACTACTCGGCTCCGAGGAAGAAGGGCGACGGGCCCCAGAGCCTCGAGGAGGTCGATCCCAAGCTCCTGGAGACCTATCAGAAGCTCGGCATCCCGCTCGAAGAGCAGATGGCCCTGGCCGGGATCGCGGTCGATGCGGTCTTCGACAGCGTCTCCGTGGCGACCACCTTCAAAGAGACGCTCGCCGAATACGGTGTGATCTTCTGTTCGATGTCCGAAGCCGTGCGAGAGCACCCGGAGCTCATCCAGAAGTACCTGGGCAGCGTGGTGCCCTACAGCGACAATTTCTACGCGACGCTCAACTCGGCGGTCTTCAGTGACGGGTCGTTCGTCTACGTCCCGAAGGGCGTCACTTGTCCGATGGAGCTGAGTACGTACTTCCGCATCAACGCCCGCGACACCGGCCAGTTCGAGCGAACGTTGATCGTCGCGGAGGAGGGCAGCTTCGTGAGCTACCTCGAGGGGTGCACCGCCCCCATGCGGGACGAGAACCAGCTGCACGCGGCGGTTGTGGAGCTGGTGGCGATCAAGGACGCGACGATCAAGTATTCGACCATTCAGAACTGGTATCCCGGCGACGAAGCGGGCCGCGGCGGCATCTACAACTTCGTCACCAAGCGCGGCAAGTGCGCCGGCGAGCGATCGCACATCTCCTGGACCCAGGTGGAGACCGGTTCCGCCATTACCTGGAAGTACCCCAGCGTGATCCTCCAGGGCGACCATTCGATCGGCGAGTTCTACTCGGTCGCGCTGACCAACAACCGCCAGCAGGCGGATACCGGTACGAAGATGATCCACATCGGCCGGAATACCCGCAGCAACATCGTCTCCAAGGGCATCTCGGCCGGGCAGGCCCAGAACTCCTATCGGGGCCTCGTCCAGATCATGAAGGGCGCCGAAAACGCCCGCAACTACACCCAATGCGACTCGCTGCTGATGGGGGACCAGTGCGGTGCGCACACCTTTCCCTACATCGACGTGCGCAACCCGACCGCCCACGTCGAGCATGAGGCCACGACCTCGAAGATCGGCGAGGATCAGATCTTCTATTGCACCCAGCGAGGTCTCTCGGAAGAGGACGCCGTCTCCCTCATCGTGAACGGGTTCTGTAAGGAAGTGCTCAAGGAGCTTCCCATGGAGTTCGCCGTCGAAGCGGACAAGCTGCTGAGCATCAGCCTCGAGGGGAGCGTCGGATAGCGCAGAGCGGCGAACGAGCGTCGCGAGGAACAGACCAAGAGGAGTAATGCATCGACATGGCCATGCTCGAGATTCGAAACCTGCACGCGTCGGTCGAGGGTCAGGAGATCCTGCGCGGCGTCAATCTGACCATCAACGCCGGTGAGGTCCATTCGATCATGGGCCCCAACGGATCGGGCAAGAGCACGCTGGCCCAAGTCCTCGCGGGGCGCGAGGACTATGAGGTCACGGAGGGACAGGTCCTCTACAACGGCAAGGACCTGCTGGAACTCGGCGCGGATGAGCGGGCGTGCGAAGGCCTCTTCCTGGCGTTTCAATATCCGGTCGAGATTCCCGGAGTGAAGACCACGCAGTTCCTCAAGGCGGCGATCAACTCCATTCGGAGGTATCGCGGTCAGGAGGAGCTCGACGTGACACAGCTGCTCGCCCTCTTCAAGGAGAAGGGCAAGACCGTGCGCATCAGCGACGAGTTGCTGAAGCGGTCTGTGAACGAGGGCTTCTCCGGTGGCGAGAAGAAACGGCATGAGATCTTCCAGATGGCCGTACTGGAGCCGTCGCTGTGCATCCTCGACGAAACCGATTCTGGACTCGACATCGACGCCCTTCGCATCGTCTCCGACGGCGTGAACGCGATGCGGAGCAGTGACCGATCCTTCCTCGTGATCACCCACTACCAGCGCCTGCTCGACTACATCGTCCCGGACTTCGTGCACGTCCTGGTGGACGGCCGCATCGTGAAGTCCGGCGGCAAGGAGCTCGCGCTGGAGCTGGAGGAGAAGGGCTACGGGGAGATCGTGATACCCGCGTCGGTGACCGTTCCTGCAGCACGTTGAGAGGGAGTCGCCCAGAGATGACGACGATGACCAGCATGACCCAGCCGCAGGAGCGCGTCCCGTTGATCGACCTGCTGTCACAGCGGGTGGAACGTCCGGTCGAGACCATGCCCGATTGGTTGGCCGGGATCAGAGAAGAGGCGACTCGCCGGTTCCTTGAGCTTGGGCTGCCCACGCTCAAGGACGAAGACTGGCGTCTGACCAGCCTGCGCCCGCTCGAGCTGCTCCGTTTCTCGACCTCCCCCGAGGCGTCGGCCCTCCGCGAATCCGAGGTCGCGAAGCTGCTCTTTCCCGGTCTCGACGGGCCCCGTCTGGTCTTCGTCAACGGACGCTACTGCCCTGAAGCCTCGTCGACCGCCGGATTGCCGCGCGAGATCACCGTAGCGCGGCTCCAGGATGCCGGGGAGCGCGAGCGCGCGGTGCTGCGCAACCATCTGGCCCGGTACGCCAGCGCGAAGGACCCCGATCCGTTCACCCTTCTGAATACCGCGCTCTTCGAAGACGTCTCCTTCGTCCACGTGCCGCGAGGCGTCACGTTCGAGACGCCGATCTGGCTCGTGCACGTCTCGGAGTGCCGCGACGCGGCTCTGCTCACCAGCCCGCGAACGCTCGTGGTGGCGGAAGAGTCCAGCCGCGTCACGGTGGTCGAGGATTGCGTTGGTCGTTCAGGATCAGCCGCGTACTTCACGAACGCCGTGACCGAGATCTCCGTGGGTGCGAATGCCGACGTGCACCACTATCTGCTGGAGCGGGAGAGCCCCTCGGCCATCAACATCTCTTCGCTCAAGGTCCACCAGGAGCGGGACAGCCGGTTCGTCTCGCACTCCGTTCTCCTGGGGGGTGCCCTGATCAGGAACAACGTCAACCCCGTGCTCGACGGCGAGGGATGCCACAGCGTGCTGAACGGCCTGTACGTCGGCGACGGCACCCGACACATGGACAACCTCATGCGGGTCGAGCACGCCAAGCCCCATTGCGATAGTCGGCAGTATTACAAGGGAATCCTCAGCGACTCCGCCCACGGCGTCTTCAGCGGACGGATCGTCGTGGCGAAGGGCGCCCAGAAGACGGACGCGGTGCAGAGGAACGCGAACCTGCTGCTCTCGCCTTCGGCCCGGGCCAACACGAAGCCCCAGCTGGAGATCTATGCCGACGACGTCAAGTGCACTCACGGCGCCACCGTGGGACAGCTCGATGACGAGGCGGTGTTCTACCTGCGCTCCCGCGGACTCGATGAGGCGGCAGCGCGCGGCCTGCTGGTGTACGCGTTCGCTCGCGAGGCGTTGGACCGCATGGAGTACGAGCCCATTCGGCGCGGCCTGGTTCCCATGCTGGTCAGCCGGCTGCCCCAGAGCCACACGATCGGGTCGTTCCTTGATTGACGCGCGACGAAGGAGATCATCGACCATGGCGAGCGAATACGCACATCCCGAAGCACTCGTGTCCACCGAATGGGTCGATCAGCATCGCGGTGAGACCGGATCCATCCGCATCGTCGAGTCGAACGAGGATGTGCTCGTCTACGACACGGGGCATATTCCCGAGGCGATCAACATCGACTGGTTCAACGACCTGCAGCACCCACTGATCCGAGACTACATCAACCACCAGTCGTTCTCGGAGCTCTGCTCTCGCTCCGGCATCGGCCCGGACACGACAGTCGTCTTCTACGGTGACAAGAGCAACTGGTGGGCGTGTTACGCCTTCTGGGTGTTCCGGCTCTTCGGCCATGAGCGCTGCCGGATCATGAACGGGGGTCGAAAGAAGTGGATGGAGGAAGGTCGGGAGATCTCGACGGTCAAGCCGTCCTACCCGCAGACCAAGTACCAGGCGAAGCCGCAGGACAAGTCGATCCGCGCTTTTCGCGATCAAGTGCTCGAGCACGTCAAGCGGAGCCGGCCCTTGATCGACGTTCGCTCGCCGGGCGAATACACGGGCGAGCTGCTGCACATGCCCGACTATCCCCAGGAAGGCGCGGTGCGGGGCGGGCACATCCCCGGAGCGGCGAACGTTCCCTGGGCTCGGGCGGCGAAGGAGGACGGAACATTCAAGAGTCGGGAGGAGCTCGAGCACATCTACCGCGACGAGCTGGGGCTGGCGCCCATCGATGACACCATCGTCTATTGCCGGATCGGCGAGCGTTCCAGCCACACCTGGTTCGTGCTGAAGTACCTGCTCGGTTTCGACAATGTACGGAACTACGACGGCTCGTGGACGGAGTGGGGCAACCTGGTGGGCATGCCGATCGAGCGCGACGTGGCGCCGGTGGCGGCCGCCAGCACGTGAACTGGAGCTCGCGTGTCCAGCCGTCTCGACCAGATCGTCGAGTGCTTCGCCGAGGTAGACGACGAGCTGCGCGTCGAGCTGCTTCTCGACTACTCGCGGAAGCTTCCGCCCCTGCCCGCCCGCTTCCATGCCGAACGCGACGCGGGCGAAAACCGGGTGCCCGAGTGCATGACCCCGGTCTTCATGTGGATCGAGGCAGAGAACGGAGCCGGGCATCTCTACGTGGATGTCGCGGAGGAAGCGCCGACCGTGAAGGGGATCCTGTCGATTCTCATTCACGCGTACGATGGCGCGGCGCTGCGCGACCTCGCTCAAGCCCCGTCGGACCTGGTCAACCGACTGGGACTCTCCCGAATCCTGCGGATGAACCGCGCCATCGGCGTGAGCGCGATCATCGGGCGGATCAAGCGTCAGGCGGCCCAGCTTGCGGACCAGTGCACACCGGGCCCGGCAGCGGACGGCGCGGCTCCTCGTTCGCAAGTCCACCGGGCGGAAGTCCCCGACCTCGATTCATGATCAGTACGGCCGCCATCCCATTGACGAATGACTTGGAGCAGCGTGGTGCGAGCACTCACCATGCCCCGTAGCCGCTCGCCGCTCGACGTCGAGCGCCTCCGTCGCGACTTTCCCTTGCTCCAGCGGCGCGAGGGCGGCGAGCCGCTGGTGTACCTCGACAACGCCTCCACGACGCAGAAGCCGCAGGCCGTCATCGACGCGATGGTCGATTTCTACACGCACCACAACGCCAACGTCCACCGCGGTGTACACCGGCTCAGCCAGGAGGCCACCGAAGCCTTCGAGCGAAGCCGTGACCGGCTGCGTCGCTACCTCAACGCCGCCGAGTCCGCCGAGATCATCTTCACCCGCGGCACGACCGAATCGATCAACCTCGTCGCCAGCAGTTGGGGGCGGCATCACCTTCGACCGGGCGATGAGGTCGTGCTGACGGAGATGGAGCACCACTCCAACATCGTGCCCTGGCAGCTGATCTGCGAACAGACCGGAGCCACGATCAAGGTGGCGCCGGTCGATGATCGGGGGCAGCTGGACGTTCCCGCCTACGAGTCCATGCTCAACGAGCGCACGCGCATTGTCTCGGTGGTCCACGTGTCCAACACGCTGGGGACGATCAATCCGATCGACCGACTGATCGATCTTGCCCACCAGGCGGGAGCGGTGGTCCTGATCGATGGCGCACAGAGCCTGCAGCACGATCGGGTGGACGTTCGGAGTCTCGAGTGCGACTTCTTCGCCTTCTCCGGCCACAAGATGTTCGGCCCCACCGGCATCGGCGGTCTCTACGGACGCCGTGAGCTGCTGGAATCGATGCCGCCTTACCAAGGAGGCGGGGAGATGATCAAGTCGGTGACCTTCGCGAAGACGATCTACCACGATCCGCCGCATCGCTTCGAGGCGGGCACTCCCAACATCGCAGGAGCCGTCGGGCTGGGGGCGGCCGTGGACTATCTCGAATCGCTCGATGCAGCGGCCGTTCTCGAGCAGGAGCAGCAGCTGCTGAGAGCGGCCACGGACGTGATCGAGGCTCTACCGGGCGTCCGACTCATCGGAACCGCACCGCGCAAGGCGCCGGTGGTCTCCTTCGTGATCGAGGGCATTCACCCCCACGATCTGGGGACCATTCTCGATCATCAGGGCATCGCCGTGCGCACGGGACACCACTGCACCCAGCCGCTGATGGAGCGGTTCCAAGTCCCCGCGACCGCCCGCGTCTCGCTCAGCTTCTACAACACCGTCGAGGAGATTTCTCGTCTGGCCGCCGGTCTGCATCAGGTCCTCGAAGTCTTCCGGTAGATACGATGAAGCATTCCCACGTCCAAGGACGCCCGCCTCTCATGTCCGAGCTCCGTCAACGAATCATCGACGCCCTCCGCACGGTTCACGATCCGGAGATTCCCGTCAACCTCTACGACCTCGGATTGATCTACGACCTGGAGATCGGCGCGGAGGGGCAGGTGGAGGTTCGCATGACCCTGACCTCGCCCAACTGTCCGGTGGCCGACGCCCTCCCGGCTCAGGTGCGCTCCGCCGTGCAAGCGGTGCAGGGCGTCACCGAAGCCAAGGTCGAGGTGGTCTGGCAGCCCCCGTGGACCAGCGAGATGATGTCAGAGGATGCCCGAATGCAGTTGGACATGATGGGGATCTCGTGGGCCGATCCGAAACCAGCCGGGCGCTTCACCTCCCTAACGACGAACCGCAGACCGGAGACCAGCGCGGAATGACGGCGAGCCCGTTCGGGCCACCCCCGCCGCCTCCCATGCTCGAGCTCTACCAGGAACTCATCCTCGACCATGCCAAGCATCCGCGGAACAAGCGCACGATGGAGGATGCCGACCAGCACGCCGAGGGCTTCAATCCGCTCTGCGGCGATCGGGTGATCGTCTACCTCAAGCTCGATCAGGAGGCGTTGCGGGACGTGAGCTTCCAGGGCGCGGCGCTGCGCGATTTGCACGGCATCCGCGTCGCTCATGACCCAGCACGTCAAGGGTCTCTCCCGCGAGCAGGCACTGGCCGCGTTCAACGCCTTCCGGCACATGCTCACCAAGAAGGACGGCACGCCGCCGCCGGGATTCGAGAAGCTGGCTGCTCTGGCCACCGTACGCAAGTACCCGACGCGAGTGAAGTGCGCAACGCTGCCTTGGCACACGATGAAGGCGGCTCTGGACGCGGAGGCCGAACCCGTGAGTACAGAGGCGTAGCCCGCACTTCCCACCACCGTCACCAGCTGCGCATTCTTCAAGGGGCTGCCGGTGGTGATCAGCGGGATCGCGGTGCCGGCGCCGTGACGTCCAGATGGCGGACCAGGAAGTCTCGCTGGCGGTTCTTGGCGTCGGCGGCGAACCGGCCGAAGCCGACGTGTTCCCACGGCGCTCCGGTGTGGTCGTAGGTCACGAACTCGATGAGCTCCGGATGCGTGGAACGACCTCGCAGCGCCTCGATGAACTCCGACTGGCCCTCGACGCCGACCCATTCGTCGTGCCGGGCGTGCAGAGCCAGGAAGGGAATCTCCTGCCACCCGCTCAGATGGTTGATCGGATCGAAGCGGCTGATCTCCTTGGGATTCCGGTCGCAGAACATCTGCCGGTGCCGCTGATGCTGCCAGGATCCGCTGGTCGCTTCGACCGCCGCGCAGCGGAAAGCGTGGGGGCGGCAGAGGCGGACCATGCTCGCCATGCCGCCCGCCGACATGCCGCCGATCGCCAATCGCTCCCGGTCGATGATCGCACGGCCTCCGAGCGCGGCCAGGATCTCGTCGATCTCCTCCGCCATCTGCAGAACCACGTCCAGCGTGCGGTGGGGTGCCTGTAGCGCATCGTCGAACCGCTCCCCGTGCCCCGGTAGGTCGATGGCGCAGACCGCGATGCCGCCCCGCATCAGCCTCAGATAGCGGCCGGGGTCCAGCTCCTTGTTCGCGGTCCGGCCGTGCATCCAGAGCAGCAGCGGCGCCGGCACTTTCCATCCCGGATGAACGAGCATGACAGGTACGGCCGAGGGTCCCAAGCGCTCCCAGCGCGTATTGGTTCGAAGCGCCGAGGGCATCTGCGAGAAGCGGGAGTCCATGGCCGCGATGATAGGAGGGGAATCGATCATGCCCACGCGGCGGCCATCCGGCGATGCGAAATCGACTGCTACAATGGCTCGTTTTCCGTCTCTCGCCGCAGGTGCATGCATCGTGTCTCCCTCCCATGCTCAAGATCATCGCCGGTGAATTCCGCTCGCGTCAGCTGCTGGCGCCACCTGATGGGGTCCTGACCCGGCCCTACCTCTCCCGCGTGCGCGAGTCGGTGTTCGGCATGCTCCGCGGATGGTTCGAAGGGGCCTCGGTGCTCGATCTCTTCAGCGGCGTGGGCACGATGGGCCTGGAGGCGGTCAGCCGCGGGGCAGATCGGGTGCTGCTGGTCGAGCAGAACAAGCGGGTCTACGCTCTGCTCAAGGAGAACATCGAGGCTCTGGGTTGCCGCGATCGGGCCACCTCGATGCTCGGCGACGCGCTGGGCGCGGCTTGCCTGGCGCGCGTCACGCCGCCGGTCGATCTGGTCTTCGTGGACCCTCCCTACACGATGATGATGGAGAGCGCGTCGCGCTCCCGGGTGCTCGCCCAGATCGCCCGTTGCCACCAGATCATGAGCGATGGATTCGTCGTGCTCCGCTCACCCCTGGGACCGGAGGAGTGTGACGTCTCGATTCCCGGATTCGAAGGCCCGGAACCGCATCGCTACGGCCGGGACATGTGGGTGCTGCTCTATCAGCCGCTCCATCAACCGGCGGGGAGCAACGGTACGCTGGATGAGGGCACGCCAGTCGCGCCGGGCGAGTCGGATTCTTGACTGAGGCGGGGACTCAGGTGGACGGGACATGTCGGAGCCTCGAGCGGACAGCAGTGCCAAAGGAGATCGCCCGCGGCCGTCGCTCCGCGAGGCGGCCGTGCACATCATCCGGGTGCTCGCGGAAGCGGGACACGAGGCGTACTTCGCCGGCGGTTGCGTTCGCGATCGACTCATGGGCCACGAGCCCACCGACTACGACGTCGCGACAAGCGCGCCGCCCGAAGAGATCCGCCGGCTGTTCCGTCGCGCGCAGAGCGTCGGGGAGTCGTTCGGCGTGGTCCTGGTGCGGCACGGCGGACACACGATCGAAGTGGCGACCTTCCGCACCGATGGCGCCTACTCCGACGGCCGCCGACCGGACCGGGTGCAGTTCTCCGATGCCAGGAGCGACGCGCTGCGGCGAGACTTCACCATCAACGGCCTCTTCGAAGACCCCCTGAACGATCGGGTCATCGACTACGTCGAGGGCAGGCACGACTTGCAGGCCCGGATCATCCGCGCCATCGGAGATCCGGTGGAGCGCCTGCAGGAGGACAACCTGCGCACGCTCAGGGCGGTGCGCTTCGCGGCCCGCTTCGGGTTCGCGATCGAGTCGCTGACCGCGGAAGCCATCCGTCGGCAGGCGAGCGAGCTGCGCGGGGTGAGTCGCGAGCGGATCGGCTGGGAGGTAAAGCGCATGCTCTGCGACCCCAATCGCGGGGTCGCCGCCTGGGAGATGCAGTACTTGAGCCTGGACGCGGCCGTCCTGGACGAGCCTTCCACACCCATCGCGCCCACCCGCGTTGGACGGTTGCAAGAGAGTGTGGCGTATCCCACGGCCCTGGCCGCGTGGCTCCTCGATCGGCATGAGCGGGACGGCGCTGCCGGGGACTTCTCGGACGTTGCCCGGCGCTGGGCATCCCTGCTCATGCTGTCGAACGCCGAGCGCACCGACTTCCTGGCGTGCCTGAGGGCCTACTCGACGCTTCGCTGCGGTTGGTTCAGCCTCGGTGTCGCCCGGCAAAAGCGCCTCGCCGCAACCTCCGCCTTCTGGGAAGGGTTGGCGGTCCTCCTGACGATCGACCGGCCGCGTTTCATCGACATTCGCCGGCATGTCGGCGAGCTCAAGAAGACCGGTCTTGCGCCGTCGCCCCTGATTGACGGAACCGACCTGATCGCGAGCGGATTCACGCCGGGCCCGCTCTTCAAGCGGGTGTTGGATGCGGTCTACGACGCCCAGCTTGAAGGTGGGGTGGTGAGTGCCGAGGAGGCCCTGGAGCTGGCCCGCCTCCTGGCCGCAGGCTGAGCCGTCCTGGTCAGCTGTCCGCCGCGGCCTACAATCGTTGACGTCGGAACTTCTGCGGCGACCAGGCGTCAGATACGATGATTTCGTAGATGCGGGGCGGGGTGTAGGCAGAATCGGTCAACCGCGGTCTGCGAGTTGTCTCCGAACGAGGTCGTCCGAACAGGGTCGTCCGAACAGGGTCGTCCGACATCGAGCCGAACAACGTGATCCGAACACGAGGTGAACGCATGAATATCGCGAAGGCACTCCTCAGTCTGTCCCTGCTGACGGCAGTCACGGTCACCCTGACTCATTCCGGCCCCGCTCAGGCCGTGCTCCAGGAGCAGGGGGAGAAGAAGACCGAGGACATCGTCTACCTTCTCGACGGCCGCGTGTTTCACGGTCAGATCGTGAGCGAGGACCGGCAGAAGATCGTCTTCCGGTACGTCGATCGGACGATCAACATCGCCACGACCCTCACATTCTCCCAGGCCGACATTCACAAGATCGAGCGGGACCAGCCGGTCGAGGACGAGAGTTCTACCCCAGAAGCGCTCCCGCAGAAGACCGCCGTCCCTGACGCGAGTTCTTCCGGCGGCAAGAAGGAGAACGAGACCTTCCTCGCCAAGCTGCACAGCACCGCGGCCGGAGAGGATCCATCGCTGCCGGGTGTCTATGTCGTTCCGATGGAAGGCCAGATGGGAACGGACATCCAGGTCGACATCTACAAGGAGGTTGTCGAAGATATCCAAGCCAACCGCCCCGATCTGATCGTGTGGATGCTGGACTGTGCAGATACCGACGAGCTCATGTTCAGTGCGAGCGACGCGAGAGAGCGAGGGTTGGTCGATCTGGACAAGTACCTCGAGCTGGTCAACCTCCTCAAGGACGACCTGCGCAGCATTCCCCAGATCATGTGGGTCCAGGATTCAGTGGGCATCAGTTCGGTGATGGCTCTGGCGTGGTCCGACATGTACATGCATCCGGACGCTCGATTGACCGGGCTCCGCCAGGTGTATGCGAATGCGGCCGGCTGGTCGGATGCCGACGTCCGCGCCAAGATGATTGCGGCCTGGGTGGGCAAGGCGAACGGCTTCCTGGCGAACGGCGGCTATCCGCTCGAACTGGGTTGGGCGATGATGAATCCGGAGAAGCTTCTCAGCGCCACCTGGAAGGGTCGAGAGGTCGAGTGGAAGCTCAGCAAGACCGGTGAGTACCTTGTCGACGACTCCGACCAGCGGACCGCCAGCTTCCGTGCCAAGACGGCCGAGGACTTCTGCCTGAGCGACGGGACGGCGGAGAACATCGATGACCTCATGCTCCTGTTTGGCTACCGCGAGTTCCGCCTCATCGACGGCAAGGGGCCGAAGCTGGTGGAGGATTACATCGAAGATTGGCGGCGGACGTACGAGAACACCAAGACGTACTGGAGCGACTACCAGCAGCATTCCAGCTGGGCATCCGGCGAAGACGCGCTCAAGTACCTCGGTCGCGCCAAGGGTGATCTCGAGAAGATCATCGCGGCCATGAACCGCTATCCCGCGGTGGAGACGCGATGGGCGTCGGATGCAGGCGTCAAGAAATTCGATCTGATCACGATGGTCGAGCAGTTCAACGAGCAGATTCGTGCCATGCGTCAGAATCGCGGTGGCGCAGGCGCCCCCGGACGGGGCGGCGGGGGGAGCGGCGGCGGCGGTCTGCGCGGCGCTGAGACGGGTCACGGAAACACGCACTGCTCGAGGCCCTCTCGAGCCACCTAAGAGACAATGAGGACAACGATGACTCGAACATTCCTGAAGGCAGTGGTTTGTTGCCTCGTGCTTGCGTCCGCTTCTGCGGCTCTTGCTCAGTCCGTCGAAATCAAGACGCAGAGCGGTACCCGCTGGCGAGGTCAGGTCTCCGATCAGGTCACCGTGCGCCTCAAGGAGCACTCGGTGGTCGAAGAGATCTCCGGCCGCCTCCTCCAGGTGGCCGACCTGTACATCGTCGTCAAGGGCGAGGTGGCGGGAGAGATCAAGGACAAGGTGATCTTCCGCGCCGACATCGTGTCCATGAGCTCGCAGAGCGAAGGAGCGAAGCAGCCCGACCGGACGACCGTCAAGACCAACGATCGCGGCGCGACGTCAACCCAGACGGCCGCGGCCGCGTCTCCGAACTCGACCGGGCCGGGTGTCTTCTTCCTGCCGCTGACGGGCATGGTCGGTCTGGAGTTCCGCCACGAGGAGATGGAGGCCATCGCCAAGGAAGCGGACAAGTACGGCCCGGGCCAGATCATCGTCTTCGAGATCGATTCCGGCGGCGGTTCCGCCGCAGAGATGGAGAAGATTCACGAGACCCTGACCGAGATCAAGAAGCGCCATCGTCTCGTAGCGTGGATCAAGGCCGCGATCTCCGCGGCGTGCGCAACCTCGGTTCACTGTGACGAGATCTACTTCACGACGGAGGGCCACGCGGGTTCGATGACTGCCTTCGCCGGCGGCGTCTCACTCAAGGGGGCGGAGCTCGATCAGTGGATGAAGAAGGCGGGAGACTGGATGGAGCAGGGCGGTCGCTACCGAGGCATCGGCCCGGTCATGATCCACGCGCCGCTCGAGCTCTCCTACGACAAGGACCCGGTGACCGGCAAGGTCACCTGGCACGATGACCTGTCTGGGGAGTTCATCCTGTCGCGATCGGGAGAGAACCTGACGTTCAATTCGACGAATGCGGTTCACTGCGGTTTCGCCGACGGCATCGCGGACACCAAGGAGGATCTCGCGAAGCTGCTGGACCTTCCGGCGTGGAAAGAGGCCAGCGACTACGGTGAGAAGCTGCACAAGGACTGGATCGCGACCGTGGAGCGGGCGCAGGAAGAGATTCAGCGGATGTCCGCCCGCCTCAGCTACTACAAGCAAGGCAGTGGCGACAGCATCGAAGTGCTTGGGTACAGAGTTTCGGTCATGAAGCAGCTTGTTTCCTGGTGGGATCGGGCACCGAACGTGTGCCAGATGTCGGGCATCCCTCCGAAGGAAACGCTGGAGCGTGAGATCACCGAGATCCAGCACCAGATCGCCAATCTCCGGCGGGCGCAGGCGCTGACGCGTCCTTCCTTGGTCTGAACTTACGGACGCCCCGCCGCCGCGCGGGGCTTCCTTTGTCTCAGCGCCACGTCATTTCTCACCAACATCGTCGCGAGGGTGCGTAGAACGTTCGCTGGCAAGGAGATGAGGCCATTGAGGCGGAGACGGGCTTGTCATGCCTTCGACGCCTCGATGTGTCGAAAGCGACGCCGCCAGAGGGCGGTCTACACAGCCGCAGCAGATGGTGGTGAGAAATGCGGGCCAAATCATGGCCGAGAGAGGGCTTCGTCCAATCCGGGAATCAGTTCCTGGCCCACCTGGATGACCGCCGTGCTCTCGCGGATCTCCCGTCCCAGCGGCTGGACGGCGCCGCCAAGATGCTGCGCCAGAAACGCTTCGGCGATCGCGAAGAAGGCCAGGTTGTTCGCGGGTCGAACGAAGCGATGGCCCTCGTCGGGAAAGAGCACGTACGTGACCGGCAAGCCCTTCCGGGTCATCGCTTCGACGATCTGCCGGCTGTGCGCTTCGGTGGCACGCGGATCGTTGGCACCCTGTCCGATGAGCAGCGGCCGGGAGATC
This sequence comes from uncultured Planctomycetota bacterium, assembly GCA_963697235.1. Taxonomy (GTDB): domain Bacteria; phylum Planctomycetota; class Phycisphaerae; order Phycisphaerales; family SM1A02; genus CAVONJ01. The sequence continues at coordinate 366,961 of CAVONJ010000004.1, read as the reverse complement.
TTCTCGACCCGGTAGAGGGGCGAGATGCTCTGCAGGTAGGCCCTGTTCTTCAACGTGCCCACCCGTGTCTCGAAGAGAGCGCGCAGCGGCTCCCAATAGGGAGGGATGGACTCCAGGAGTGTGGCGACGTCGGCGGGCCCGGAGATGTCCACGCCGGCGGCGAAGAACTCCGGCGTGAGGGTCAGCCCGATCAGCGTGGCATAGCCTCCGTAGCTTCCTCCCATGATCGCGACGCGGTCGGGATCCGCGACGCCTCGATCGACGACCCAGTTCACCGCGTCGATGAGGTCGTCTTGCATTCGCCCGCCCCACTGGTGGTTGCCTGCGTTCAGGAACGCCTTGCCGAACCCAGCCGACCCGCGGTAGTTGACGCTGAGCACCGCATAGCCGCGATTCGCCAGCCACTGATGCAGCGGGTCGTACCCCCAGCGGTCTCGGGTCCAGGGGCCGCCATGGACGAGCAGGACGGTCGGCAGATTGGTCGGCTTCCGGCCGCGGGGGAGTGTGAGATAGGACACGAGGTTCACGCCGTCGCGGGCCGGGATCACGCACGGAGTCATTCTGGCCAACGGCAAGCCCATGAGTTCCTGGCGGTCGCTGAAGAGGAACTCGGCCCGTCGGCGCGACCGCTCGTACCTGTAGTACTCGCGAGGGCCGTCGTCGCGCGAGAAGGAGACGATCCAGGTCTCGTCCGTTGTGCTGCGCGACACGACGTCCATCTCCCCGTCGGTGAGGTGTGAGAGGTACTCCCAATCGGATCGCACCGAGTCATCGATGATCGTCCATTCCCGACGGTCGTAATCGAAGGCCACCGCCTGCGGTTGTCCGGTCACTGGGTTGAAGACGACCTCGCCGACGTCGGCTCGTCCGTCCTGCGCAATCTGCACGTAGGATCCGTCGGTCCCCTCCGCCGCGAGCACGTGCCGGTACAGACCGCTGGTGTTCCGATCGCGAGAGTCCTTCAGATAGACCGCCTGGCCGTCTCGATCAATGGCCAGCGGGCCGCTGGTGGCCGCGTCCTCCGTGCCCCAGCGGGCGAGCTCGTACCAGCTGTTCTGGTCGTTGTCGTCGCGAAGGTAGGCAATCAGGGTTCCATCCGATCGCAAGCGGCTGGCAACCCGAAGTTCGAGCTGACCGTCCGCCAGGAAGTTGACGAAGCCGCGGTCGTTCTGGAAGACCCGAGTGCCGACCGCCGTCCGAGTGTTGATTCGCCACACGTCATGCTGCTGCGGGACTCGATTGTTGAGACCCACGAGAATGTCGTCGGGCAGACTCGGGTCCGAGGCGATGAACCGAGCCTGAATACCGTGGTATGGCGTGAGCTCGATCTCGGCGCCGCCCGCCAGGTCCACGGCATAGAGGCGGAACTCCTCGTTTCCGTCGCGATCCAGCGCGTAGATGATCTGCTCGCTGTTCTGAGCCCAGAAATAGCTCCGGATCGGCCGATCGATGGAGCGGGTGAGCGGCCTGGCGTTCTGACCAGCGAGATCCTCCACCCACACGTTGAGGACGCCAAGGTGTGGGGCGAGGTAGGACAGTCGGTTTCCGTCCGGGCTGATCTGGACCCCCGTTCGAGTGGGGTTGCCGAAGAAGACCTCCCGGGGAATCAGGCCCTCTTGGACCTGCCCGTTCGATTGCGCAGAGACCCACAGTCCCATGTTCAGAGTGATCAAGACTGTCGCCCGCAGGATCACCTGCCATCGCTCACGCTGGTTCATGCCGCCGCCTTTCTTCTCGAACTCACCCCCGCAGGACGGGCATCCGGCACCGGCTCTCGGCACGGGCTCGTCCCTGATCATCGGTCATCTGAATGGGTGGTTTTACCGGTCTCCAATCGTGCTCGGATCGATCGAAGGAGGCCGGGGGGTCCCTCTGGGAGCGTGATCAGACCTCGCCGTCGACGAATCTGAGCACTGCCGGTCCGACCATCACCTCCAGGCCGTCCCGGATCTCGACGCAGCTCACGCGACGACCGCCGATCAGGGTCCCGGAGGTGGAGTCAAGGTCGCGCAGGATGAGACCAGTCCCGTCGGGCTCGATCGCACAGTGCTCGCTCGATATGGACGCCGAGCGGATCTGCACGTCGCAATGCTCGTCACGGCCGATGATGATCTCGCTTCTGTCGCCGATGGCGAACGCCCGCAGGAGCCCGCCCTTCCGGTCGCAGACGTGCAATTCCATCATCGGCGTTCAGCCCTCCGGTCCGCCGCCGTGCACTCCCCAGCCACTTCTCCTTCTGCCGGGACAGTGTACAGCGTGATGGCGTTCTATTCGCAGGGCAGATCGAGCAGGTTCCAGCGCACCCGCTCAGAGCAAGTCGCCGGCATCGCTGAGGAATGCCGACTGCGCCGTGGCCGGCGGCTGCGGAGCCAGTTCGGGTGAGGTGGCCACGACCGTCTGGGCGGACGGGTCGTAGTCCTGGACGTCAGCGGGGTGCCAATCCCGATCCCGGTCGAGCCAGAGCAGACTGGTTCCGACGCGGACCAGACGCTCGAGCGCCAGCCGTCTTCGCCGGGTTGGCCCGCCCAGAACAAAGGTTCCTCCCGCAGAGGCCGCATCGGTCACGTACCAGCCGCGGTGCTCCGTATAGAGCACGCAATGAAGCGGCGAGACGTGCGGATCGCTGAGGATGACGTCACACTGGGCGCTGCTGCCGATGGTCACCAGATCGCGATCGGAGAGATCCCACCGCTGCAGCGTCGATCCGGCGGCGTCGGCCACGACGAGCCGGGCAAACGAGCCGGAGACGCTCGGAGGCTCCGTGTCGCCCGGCTTGGCGAGCGGCGCCGTCGGCGTCGCAAGGGAACCCGGCTCCTCCTGTCCCAACCAGAGGTAGGCCGGTCCGATCCGCGCCCAGCGACCCGCGATCAGAATCAAGTGTCGCATCAGGCCCTCGGCCGAATGCAGACCGAAGCGGGAGCCGGTGTCCACGAGATGCCACTGGCCGGCGTGCGAGAAGAGCAGCGCGTGTCGTCGGCTCACCGACGAGGAGGTCAGCACCAGCTCGCATCGCTGGGAGCGACCGATCGTGAGCTTGTCGCGGTTGCGCAGCGAGACGCGCTTGATCACGGTTCCGTCGTGCTTGGCGACCAGCAACATCGTCCTGGTACCTCCACCCCGACACTCTACACGAGATTGCCCGGAATTGGGCGAGCGGGACTGTCAGCCCGCGTCTCACCAACGTCGTCGCGAGGATGCGTAGAACGTTCGCTGGCAAGGAGATGAGGCCGTCGAGGCGGAGACGGCTTGTCATGCCTTCGAAGCCTCGATGTGCCGAAAGCGACGCCGCCAGCAAACGTTCTACACAGCCGCAGCAGATGGTGGTGAGAATGCGGGTCAGCTTCCCGCCATGCGATGGCTGATGGACGCACTCCTGGTCTTGGTGGCGCTGCTGACCGCGCCGATCTGGCTGGTGCGGATGATCAGCACGGGAAAGATCAAGACGGACTGGCCCGGCCGCCTTGGAAGGACGGGACCGCTTCCTGCTCCCTCCGAACGCCCGCGGATCCTGATCCACGCCGTGTCCGTGGGCGAGGTCAATGCGATTCGAGTGCTCGTCAGCCGACTGTCCGAGAGCGGAGTCGAGCCGGTGGTGGCCGTGACCACCGACACCGGCTTCGCGCGGGCCACGTCGCTCTTCGGCGATCACCACGACGTCGTTCGCTATCCGCTGGATTTCTCGTTCGCCGTGACCCGTTTCCTGCGTTCGGTGAACCCGCAACTCGCGGTCTTCGTGGAGCTGGAAGTGTGGCCCAATTTCACGGCGGTTTGCGAGCGGCGCCATATTCCGATCGTCGTCGTCAATGGGCGGCTCTCCGCGAGGAGCTTCAAGAAGTATCGACTGGTGGCCCCGGTGGTCCAGCGGAGCTTCCGTCGGCTGACCCGGGTGGCGGCGCAAAGCCAGGCGTACGCGGACCGCTTCATCGCGCTGGGGACGCCCCCCGACCGCGTCCTCGTCACCGGCACGATGAAGTGGGACGCCGTCGAGGTCGACGTCGATGCCGAGGCGGTGGCTCGACTGGCGGAATCAATGGGCATCGATCGCGACCGCCCGCTGGTGGTCGCGGGATCGACCGCGCCCGGCGAGCACGAGTTGCTGCACGCCGCGGTTCCCGGCGGTGTGCAGCTGCTCTGCGCTCCTCGCCGGCCCGAGTGGTTCGACGCCGCGGCGACAGCGCTTCCCGGCTGCGCCCGACGCTCGCGAGGTGATCGCGGGAGCCCGAACGACCGCTTTCTGCTTGACACCATTGGTGAACTGCCCTTCGCCTACGCGCTGGCCGACGTCGTGGTCGTCGGACGCAGCTTTGGGGCCTTGCACGGCTCGGACATGATGGAGCCGGCGGGCCTTGGCAAGCCCATCGTCGTCGGCCCTGCCGTCGCTGACTTCGAAGAGACCGTCAACGTCCTGCTCGAGGCCGACGGGCTCATCCAGACCAGCGCGAAGGATCTTCCGGCAACGCTGAGGAAGCTCCTGGACGATCCGGACCAACGCCGGCAGCTCGCCGAGAACGCCCGGCGGGCGATTGCTCAGCGACGGGGGGCCACCGATCGCAATCTTCGGCTCATCCTCGGCGAGCTCGGCTGAGGGGGGGCGAGTGCCAAAAATCCGCTGGCCCGGCGGGGGGCCGGGCCAGCGAAGGAGGAGAAAGAAGAAAGGAGGAATCGTGTGGGTCAGGACGAGTTCTGAACAGCATAGTGAACGTTCAGAACGGGTCCTCAGTTCACCCGATTTACACATTTCCTGGCTCGAGGCGCTCCGCCGACGCACGCATGGCCGCTGCAGGAGACAGGCCAGGGTCGAGGAACGGGCCCTCGAGGCGCCGGAAGAGGGCATGCCGCCTCGCGTTGGCAATGCCGCCCTCGTAGTGTCCGTACGTGGTCACGAAGCGCCACTTCTCCTGGCTGCCAAGGGCGTTATAGATCGCCGCCGCGGCAGGGGCGGGAACCGTGTCGTCGCCCCAGGCAAGCTTGAAGAGGCACGGGCAGCGCACCAGAGGCGCATGAAGCGCCGCATCGAAGAGTCGGATCGTGTCGAGTACCGGACCGGCCTCCTCCCGCAGGCCGTCGAGCACCAGGTTGATCAGTCGGCCCGGCCCGTTGCAGTAGCGACCGACGCGCCACCGCCAGTCTCCCAGGTCTGGACAGCTGGCCACCAGCCGGTCAGGCGCGTCACCGAGCTCGCTCAGCTGGGCCGCGGCAATGACCGCCAGACCGCCGGCGATCGACGCGCCGTGGAGCGCGATGGGCAGGTCCGCGCCAGGTGGCAGCGCAGGCAGCGGTACGCGGTCATGACATCCAGCACCGCGCCGCGCAGGATCCAGTCCTCGCGCGACTCAATGTGGTGGATGATCCACTGCTCGCCGTCCGCTTCGATGTCGATGGTCGAAGGCGGAAGGCCGCGGACCTTGAGCCGCAGGACCGCGAGCCCGCGTCTGGTCCAGTCGACGATCTCGTCCGGCTCCGCGTCCCTCCCCGGAGTTTCCGGTGGCACGGCGGCGTCTTCATCGAAGACCTCCGTCGTGAGCACCGCACCCCGCGGCGCACCACTCGCCTCGTGCAGCCAACCGACCACGCGAACATCGTTCAACGACCGGATGATCAGCCGGTCGACGGGCCCGCTGACCCGTCCGACGAACCGGTCGGGCAGCGACCCGGCGGCTTCACGCAACAGCGCCCAGAAGTGCTCGAAGCCCGCCGGTCGGTCGGGATCGGCGCGCTGCGCGAGCGTCTGTTCGCGTGAGAGTCCGTAGTCTTCGGGTGCCGAAATCACGAGCAGCGATCGAGCGGAGCGGCGGGCCCGCCCTTCCTACACTGGGAGACGATGCTTGAGTCTAGACTGCTCGCGCACGTGTATGCGGCCAATCGCGGTCTCGCGCCGCGGGTGCTCGTGCCGCCGGGGGACGATCTGGCGATGATCGAGCTCGGCGGGCGGCGACTGCTCGCAGGCGTCGACCAGCTGGTGGAGGGGCGGCACTACGATCCCCGCACGACCTCGGATGAGCAGATCGGGCGCAAGGCGGTCAACCGCAGCTTGAGCGATGTCGCGGCGATGGCCGGTCGGCCGCTCGCCGCGCTGGTCGCGATCACGTTGCCGCCCGACATGGGCGAAGCGCGATCGTGCCGCCTGTTCGACGCCATGCGGGCTGCGGCTGAACGACATGACTGCCCGCTGATCGGCGGGGATATCTGCTTCCACGACGTTCGGGGGCATCCCCTCGTGACGAGCGTCACGGTGCTCGCGGAGCCGGCCGGGGGTCGGTCGATCACCCGGGGTGGCGCGCAGGTCGGCGACGTCGTCTACGTCACGGGCGTCCTGGGCGGCGCGCATCGGGGGCGCCACCTCGACTTTGAGCCGAGAATCGAAGAGGCGATCGTCCTGGCCGACACGCTCGGTGAGCGTCTGCACGCCATGATCGACCTGAGCGACGGACTCGGGCGGGACGTCGGGCACATCGCCGAGTGCTCGCAGGTTGCGGTCGAGATCGACGCCGCGCGACTGCCGTGCTCGCCGCAATGCTCCTGGCGGTCCGCCATGGGAGACGGTGAGGACTATGAGCTGTGCTTCACGGCCAGCGGCGTTGTGCCGGAGCGGCTCGGCAGCGTGCCGGTGCATCCGGTGGGGCGGGTGCTGGCTGAGTCGCACGATCGGGGAGCGCCGCGCGTCACGGTGCTCGCGAACGGCCAACGACACGATGCCACTGAGCTTGGATGGCAGCACGAATCATGATCAGGCGGTCGCTCGAGCTTCACTGCGCTGATGAACGGGAGACGATGGCGCTCGGAATGGCCCTGGCGTCGCAGCTCGACCCGCCGGCGGTGATCGCCCTGACCGGTGCGCTTGGGGCGGGCAAGACATGTCTCGTGCGAGGCCTGGCCGAGGGGCTCGGCATCGATCCGACCGAGGTCTCCAGTCCCACCTTCGTCATCTGCCAGGAGTACGGACTGAACAAGGCGGTCGCGCTCGTGCACATCGATGCCTATCGCATCACCTCGCCCGAGGAGCTCGAGACCATCGGATTCGAGGAACTGCTCGCGTCGCACGACCGCCTGATCGCCATCGAGTGGGCGGATCGCATCGAGCAAGCGATCGCGCTGGCTTCAGGAGCGGGAAGCGTACGGAGCGCGCCGGGTGAGCACCGGCCGGCCCATCGGATCGACGTCGCGATCAGGTACGGGCTCGAGGGCGGACGGGATGTCACGATCACCGCGGACACGGAGACGATCGAGCGCCTCGCGGGGCTCGGCCCGGTGCGCCGCACGACCGCCTGTCCGATCTGCGGAGCGCAGGTGGCCAACGGATCGTCGACCGCGCCCTTCTGCAGCGAGCGCTGCCGCCTGGTCGATCTCGGCCGCTGGATGAGGGAGTCCTATCAAATCCCCGGCCGGCCGGGATTCGAAGACGAAACGGAAGCTGCGCCTAGGGTCATCCAATGCACCGTGCGTGACGCCGGAAGTTCATGGTGCGTTGCATGCACCCTACGCATACGGGCTCTTCGTCTCGATCACGCTGCCGCCCGTGATGATCGACTTGACGAATTCGCCGGCGATGAAGTCGTGGGGGAATCCCAGCTCGATCCGACTGGCCTCGTCGAGCTGCTCGAGCTGCGCTGCGCTCAGCGTGAAGTCGAGCGCGGCGAGATTGTCCTGCGCCTGGGCAAGCGAGCGAGCGCCGATGATGGGGATGACCTTCGGACGGGTGAGCAGCCAGTTGATCGCCACCTGGGCGGGCGTGCGCTCGCACGACTTGGCAATGGCCCCGACCAGCTCGGCGAGGGCGAGCTTCTTCTCTGACAGCGCGACCATTCGCTGGCTCGTGTCGAAGGGGTCGACGTTGCCACCACGGCTCTCTCGCTGCTTCTGCAGATCCGCCGGCGTGTACTTGCCGGTCAGCACGCCCCCCGCCAGCGGCGACCACGCCAGCACGGCGAGATCGAGTTCGCGGGACATCGGCAGCAGGTCGCGCTCGATGTCCCGGCGGGCCAGGCTGTACTCCACCTGGATGGCGACGAAGCGGCTCCAGCCCCGCAGTTCCGCGAGCGTGTTCGCCTGTGCGACCTTCCAGGCGGGCGTGTCGGACACGCCGAGGTAGAGCACCTTGCCGGCGCGAACCAGGTCGTCGAGCCCGCGCATGACCTCGTCGACCGGCGTCGTGAAGTCCCAGGCATGCAGCCAGTACAGATCGATGTAGTCGGTGCACAGCCGCTTCAAGCTCGCTTCGACCGCCTGGATCATGTTCTTCCGGTGGTTTCCGCCGGCGTTGGGATCGCTTGCGCCCGGTCGGGTGTTCAGCGTGTACTTCGTCGCGACCACGAACCGCTCGCGATCGGAGGCGATGAATTCCCCGGTCAGCCGTTCGCTGGTTCCCTTCGTGTAGAAGTTGGCGGTGTCGATGAAGTTGCCGCCGCGGTCCGCGTACGCGCGGAAGATCGCTTCGCTGCTCGCCCGATCCGCGCCCCAGCCCCAGTCCGTGCCGAAGGTCATCGCGCCCAGCGAGATCGGCGAGACCCGCAGACCGCTGCGGCCGAGCAGGCGATAGTGGTCAAGTGATGTCAGTGGTGGCGTGGCAGTCAGGGTGGAACTCATCGCGCTGTCTCCTCACTCGCAGAATAGAGCCTTCCTCTGGCGTCGTCCAAAGGGAGACTCCTTCGCCGTGAATCGGAAGCATGTTCGCCGTGCGCAGGCCCGCGTCAACCTCCCGTCAAACCGCGGAGCAGACCGGAAGGGACTCTCAGGAGCTCGACCTCCGTCTTGAGCGAGCCGAAGTGACCGGTGGTCCGCACTGGAACCAGGACGCCGTCGGGAATGAAGGGAATCCCACGCAACATGCCGCCGAGGGCAGAAACGGGGACCATCGTCGAAATGTCCACCGTGCGCTCGACCAGGTTGATCGTCCCCGCGTACTCCAGCTTGTTGCTGCCGACCGTGATCTCGAATGACTGATAGGTGATCACGCCGTCGCGCACGTTGACGGTAATCGGTGGAACCGATCCCGGAACAGTGCGATTCTCCCCGCCTCCGAATATCGGCGCGACGAGGATGCTGTGCACGAGATCCAGGGGCGCGAGGATGCCGGACTGCGCCGCGAACGCCACCTCGCCGATCTGGATCCGCAGGTCTCCGTTGAGCTTCCTCAGATCGCCATCGAGGGGAACGCGGGCATTGGTGATCGTCGCCTTCAGGGGCTGCGCGGCGCTCCGGATGTCGCCGAGCACCGGATGGATGTTGGCGAGCACATCCTTGCACAGCGGCTCCGTGAGCTGCAGCTCGCAGGTGACCGCTTCGCCAGCCGGGGTGACCATCTCCTCGAGCGACATGGCGACCAGACCGGCCACTTGACCCTGCGGAGTCGTGACCGCCGTGCGCGAAGTCCAGGCGTTGGTCAGGAGATTCTCGCCGCTGATCGATCCCGTCGCCATTGCTCCGAGGGCGGTCTCGAGGTATCCATTGAAGCTTCCAAGCGCGTCCAGTGCCACGACCGGAAAGGTCTTCAGTTGTACATCGACGTCGAGGTCGGGCGACGCCAGACCGCCGCTGAGCGTTCCCCGTGCGGAGAACGAACCATCGGAAACATCGCCGGCCGCAGTGGTGGCGGAGAGTGAGTACGCAATCTCGCTTGGACTCTTGGAATTGAGCTCGAGCTGCAGATCGCTCAGGCTCACGCGCTTCTCGCCAACGTGGAGAAGAAGGGTCGGAGCGGTCATGTTGGCGTCGATGGCGAGCACGACGGCGGCACCGTCCTTCGATGCCTTCATCGGAACATCGAATCGAGCGCTGGTCGCCTGCACGGACACCGCCTCGTCGAGCCGCACGTGCGAGAGCGCCCCCGCGGACGGGAGCAGCGCGTTGACGGTGTCGGGCGTGATGGTCAGCGAGAACTCCTCGCTGCGACACTCGAGGTGATCGCCTTCCCTGTGCACCTGGAGGCGTGTGGTGAGGCGATCGGTCGTGGCCTCTGCGAGCCACGCGCCGCCCGGGTGGGGGGGCGAGGTCATCGTCAGGCTGGCGCTCGCGCCGAGCCAGCGCTCCCACGTGCCCGGTGACTGGGCGAAGAGCAATTCGATGGCGTTGACGGCCACCTGCTCCAAACGCACCGTTCCGGTGGGAACGCCTTTGAGATCGGGCGCGCGCAAATCGAAGTGGCAGCGACCGGGGGTCTCCGCGGCGGACGCGAACACCACCGTGCCGTCGCCGCTGATTTGGAGCCCGGCTTGGCTTTCGAGATCGATCGCGCCCTGGAGCGCGAGACCCGTCAATTTGACCACGCGAGTCGGCTCCTGCGGGTCTCCGAACTCGGCGCCCTTCACCGCAGCAGTGAACGCGAGCGAGTTGAAACGCCAGGCGCCGCCCTCGGCTCGCGAGACGGAGAAGGGCTGGAGCGCGATGGTGGCCGATGCGCCGTGCGCCAGCACGATGCCGATTGCGTCAGCGCCGAGCCGTTTCCACAAGTCCGGCGTGACTTCCAGCTGCGCGGAGACCTCGCCCGCTCGGAAGCACAGCGCTCCGTGGTCATCGATGAGGTCGATCCGACCTTCGTCGATCTTGAGCGATCCGCCCTCGACCGCCATCGTGCCTCGGTAGCGAAGTCCGTCGCGCAAGGCCGATGACTCGAGCTCGAGGGCCAGTGTGCTACTCGCGCTGCTGGCGTCCTTGTCGGACGCGACCGATCCGGAGAGCTCGATCGTTCCCGTTGCGGCGAGGCCCTCGAGCTGAGGACCGCGGCCCGGTGACCAGGGCACGGTGAAGGAACTCCAATCGGAGATGACCGTGAGCGTCTGCGATTCGATCGGTCCACCCAGCGAGGTCGTCAGGGCTGGCGGGACGGACCACTCCAATCGCGCCTGATGCCCGTCGATTCCCTCCTGCGTGATCGTGGCCTGGAGGTTCAATGCCGTCCGCTCGTTGCGGGCCGTCATGGTGAGCCGGCGGTCGGTCTCTCCCACGAGATCGGCATCGACGTCGAACCCGTCGCCGAAGGCGTGAATGAGATCCAGGGTGGTGTGCCCGAGCCACGGTTCGAGCAGAATCAGCGGCAACCGCTGCGCGTGGAGCTGTCCGGTGATGCGGGACGGATCGATCACGATCGCGCCACCGGCGGTCACCGGCTGGGCGACGAGGAGCGTGCCGTCCAGACGACAGGGCTGATCCTCGATCGCGCCGCTGGCCGCGAGCGTCACGTCGAGCTGTTCCGAGAGCCCGTGGCTGGACGCATCGATCCGCAGTTCGGAGATGACGCCCGCCTCGCCTTCGAACAACCACGCAAGGGATTGGCCGGTGAGCGTCAGCTTGCCCGTCGCCCTCTCAGGCTGAAGTCGACCGAGCTCGTCGATCAGATCTTCGACGGAGCCGCTGAGCTGGAACGATCCGCTGCCCATCAGTCCCTTGACCACCGCGTTCAGATCGACCTCGAGAGGTTGCGCTCGACCGGTTCGTACCGATCCATGGAGATCTTCGAAACTCATGTCACCCCCGCGTCGCGCATCCCGGACATGCAGGTCCAGACTGTCCAGACGCAGCTCGAGCGGCAACTTCGGCAAAGCGAGCGCGCTATCCGCCGGGGACGCGTCTTGAGCAGCTCGCAGGAGCGACCAGGAACCCCCCTGATCGAGATCAACGAGGAGGCGGCCGCCGACATCGACCTGCTGCTCCAGTGCCGGACCGAGCAGCAATGCCGCGAGCCCGGACGCAAGACGAAGGTCGAGATCGGCCACCTCATGACCGAGCGCGTCGTTGATCTTCAGGCCCTTGACGCGCTGGCCATCGGCCCAGGAGAGGCGAAGCTGCTCGATTGTCACCGATCCCTCGACGTGCTTCTGGATCACGCCGGCCAGCCAGCGTGCGGCCAGTCCCTGGCTGAGGATCGTGGGCGCGAGCGCGATCAGCGAACCGACGAGCGCGGCGGCGACGAGCAGGGCAACCAGCCACTTTGTTCGTCGGCGGGACACGCGTGGATGGTACGCCGTCGGCGTCGCGCGAACGTCCTGATCTGGTCAATCCTCGATGCCATCGCCGTCCGGGCTGATCGCGTAGATCTGGAAGCGATGTCCCACGGGCTTCCAACCGTGCTCCCGGCAGATCCGGTCGGCCAGCTCCACGAGCTCTTCGTCGCTGAACTCGATGTACTTGCCGGTCTTCATGCACACCATGTAATCACGCGGCGCCCGCCCGAAGATGAGGCGGTAGTGGGACTGGCGGGCATCGAAGAGCGCTTGCGTGATGATGCCGGCGTCCTGCAGGAGCTTGATCGTACGGTAGATGGTGGCCTTGGAAACCCGGTGACCGCGCTGCCGCATGTTCAGCAGCAACTCTTCCGCCTCGAAGACGTCGTCGCCCTCGATGATGGCGTTGAGGATGTCTGCTCGTTCGGGGGTGTACTTGAGCTTCTTTGATCGCAGGAATCGCCGGAAGACGGCGCAGAGCGGCGCCATCGAGGTCTCATCTGGTACCGCAGCGTGATTCTGATCGGGTTGGGGAAGGGGTTTGAGATCCATGACGGCTCGGGTACAGTCTATCCTTCCAGGAGCACGGGCGACCAACACTTGCCGCCGACTCCACTCTCCGCGGTGCCTTTCGTGCGCGTTCCGTTGCGTTCTCCCGAGCAGGAGCGATCTGTCTTGGAAAGAAGCGGAAAGACCGAAGCGCCCTTCGACCCGGCGTCCATCACTCGTCCCGATCGGTCGCTGTTGAATTACTATGTTTTCGTCGCCATGCTGACGGTGGCGGGCTTTCCCTTCGTGATCCTGCCGCTCTACTTCAAGTACCACACGATGCAGTACAAGTTCGACGAGAAGGGCGTGTCCATGTCCTGGGGTCTTCTCTTCCGCAAGGAGATCTACCTCACCTACCGACGGATTCAGGACATTCACGTCACGCGCAATCTGCTGCATCGCTGGCTCGGCCTGGCGGAGGTCGCGGTGCAGACTGCCTCCGGCTCCGCCGGTCCGGAGATGACGATCGAAGGCATTCGGGAGCCGGAGCGCATTCGGGATTTCCTCTACCTGAAGATGCGGGGGCACGTGGCGATGACGGGGCGGAAGAAGGACGCGCCGAAGCGCCGCGCGACGAAGCCCTTGCGCTGTTGCGAGAGATCAGAGACGCGCTGCGGACGCCGTCTTCTGCATCCCCAGGCGCATCGCCAGGCGCATCCGGAGCAGCGTCGTGACGGTGCAGCGCGAACGGGCGGATCGGTGGATCTACCGCGGGATCTGGTCGTTCCTGGTGCAGTGGTTCCGGGTTCCCGACCAGCCGCCTTCGCTTCCTGCCGTCGATGGACACGAGCCAGAGCGTTTTCGGCCCGCATCTGGCTTCCTGGACTATCTGCGCCTTCTTCTTCTGGTTCATCAACATCCTGATCGGCATCGGCACGATCGTCCTGCTGGTCGTGGTGATCGGCGTGATCGTCGCTCAGGGCGGAAAGGGGTGGCTGCTCCTGCCGCTGGTCGTGCTGCTCATCGTCGTCGACGCCCTCTTCGACGTGGTCGCGTACGTTGCGATCCATCTCCGCTACGACACGACCTGGTACGTGATGTCGGATCGGAGTCTGCGGATCCGTCGCGGTATCTGGGTGATCCAGGAGGTCACCGCAACATTCGAGAACGTGCAGAACGTCAAGATCTCTCAGGGCCCGCTCCAGCGGTACTTTGGGATCGCGAATCTGGTGGTCGAGACGGCCGGTGGGGGAGGCTCGGAGAAGCCTGGGGGAGGAGCGCACCGAGCCATCATCGAGGGGATCTCGAATCCCGATCGCTACCGCGAGGCCATCATGGCCCGGCTTCGCCGTTCGAGCTCCGCGGGTCTTGGCGATGAAGCCGAGATTGACGAGGGTCCGGCGGCGTGGACGCCGCAGCACCTGGACGTGCTGCGCGAGATCCGCGACGAGATCCAGGGGTCGCGGCGATCAGGTGCCGGACAAGGGACATGACGGCGCCATGCGTGGGCAACGTGACTGATCCGAGGCGACACGGTTGAGCGGATGCGACCGGCTGAACATCCTGGCCTTCGAACCCTTCGACGGCGGGTCTCACCGCGCAGTGCGTGAATCGATCAGCCAGCATTCGCGTCACTGCTGGCGGTGGAGGACCCGGCCCGCTCGCGCCTGGAAGTGGCGCATGCGCCTCGCCGCGATCGAGCTGCTCGAAGAAGCGGAGCGAGACGGTTCGCTCGCCACGTCCGACGTGCTCTTCGTCACATCCCTGATGTCGGTGGCTGATTTGCGGGCGCTGCTTCCTGAACCGAAGCGTCACCTTCCGATCATCCTCTACCTGCACGAGAACCAGGCGGCGTACCCGCCGTCGGAGGAGCAGAACACGCAGGATCGCCAGCGCAATGCGCACTTCGCGCTGACCAACCTGACCAGCATCCTGGCGGCAGACCGAGTGATTTGGAACAGCCGGTTCAATCAGGACTCATTCGTCGAGGGGATCGGGCGCCTGCTGCGCTCGGCGCCGGATCTGGCGCTAAGGGACCTCGAGCCTTCGATTCGGGCGCGGAGCGAGGTCATCTGGCCGCCGGTGGAAGGACCCCCGGAAGCGTGTGATCGAACGGCGGAGAGAGTTTTACATAAGCCAGTTGGGCCAATTGGGCCTGTTCGGGTCCTGTGGCCGCACCGTTGGGAGCACGACAAGGGGCCGGCGGAGCTGCTGGAGCTGGCCTTGACGCTCTCCGAGCCCCTCGATCTCCGCTGGACCATCCTCGGCCAGCGTTACCGACAAGTTCCGGCCGAACTGGAGGTGTTCCACCGCCAGCTGCGGGGGCGGATCGATCACTTCGGGTACGAGCCGGACCGAGCGGCCTACTGGCGTCATGTGAGCGATTGCGATTGGGTGCTCTCGACGGCCCGGCACGAATTCTTCGGGATCGCCGTGGTCGAAGCGATGCTGGCCGGCTGCCTGCCGTGGCTTCCGTCGCGGCTGAGCTATCCCGAACTCCTGCCGCCATGCGCGAGAGATCTCAGCCCAGCACGGCCGCCAGACCCGGAAGGAGACGACATCCGCCGACAGATCGCAGAGCATCTTCAGCCGGCGAGGGCACCGGCCGCCGTGGCGAAGATCGATCGTGTGGTCGAGCGGACCGTCGGAAGATGCGGATAGACGAATGCCCCGCGCGTCCATTGAGCCCCCACCGGCGCCGTCCTAGGTCCGAGAATACATGTTATGTAAAATTCAAGAGGGATTCTGGAGCAGGGGGTCTTGATCGCGAGGTTTCCTCCGCACGCGGCGTCGGTCTGACTACTCTTCGGCGGCCCGGTCCGCGGGCGAGGCCTCCGAACGGAGCCCACAGTCGTGTCCGCAACTCCGCCAGTTTGCGGCACAGCAGATAGCTCTGTGCGTAGCCGAGGCCAAGACGCGTGAGCGTTGGACCAAAGGCATTGCCCATGTTGAGCACGGGTCGCCCGCATGGTCAGGGAACGCACGAGCTCCCGCGCCACGCGTAGCGGGCCGGTCTTCACGTGCAGGTGTTCGACGGCGACATGGGGGCCGCGGCTCCAGGGAAACCGCCTGTCACCCGAGGTGAGGGAGATCCCACACCCGGCGTGGCGCCGCCACCGCGCAAACCCGTTCGCGATTGATCAATAGAGACGCCGCCGGCGCACAACCGAGACGAGTCGAGGATCCGACTGACTGCGCGGCCGAGGATTGACGCGGTCCTCCCTCACCCGGCTCGCTGCGCTCGCCGACCTCTCCCGGGAGGGAGAGGTGTTCTTTTGTTGCACAATCATCCGCCACAGCCACACTCCAACGGGAACATGAGTGCTTCGTTTGCGCAGACTCTGGTCCCAGGACGTCTCGCAGCAGAAGCTGTCCAGCTCACAGACGACGGCCTGGCAATCGGGATCATTGCATCCCGGCGTGTTGTTGGCGACGCAGCAGTCGCTCGCGGCGACCTCGACCGTGCACGCGTTGTTGGTCTCGCTGATCTCGGGATACGCGTCCGCGTACGTCGATGACCACCGTGTAGCTCGATCCGAGCGGGAGATTCTGCTTTTCGAGCGGTGTGATCACCGGATACTGGCACTTGCACGAGAGGCCCCCCTTCCCCTCGCACGTCGCATCATTCGTCCCGCCCAGGCCCTTCCAGGTCCATTGGATCTGGCCGCACGGCGGCGGTGAGGGCTCAGGACATCCGGTCTCGCTGTCCGTCGGGCACGTCGCCAGACCGATCCTGACCGCGGTGAGCATGTGAAAGTCAGCTTCGACACCATCGACCAGGAACTGGATGCCCACGTTCCACTGCCCCACGAGCGTCGAGGGCAGGATCGCCACATCGAACAGCACCGTCCGCACGTCGGGCGTTTCGCCGGGGACCACCTGGCAGTTGAAGACAACGAAGTCGACCTGACAGATGGTCAGGACGCAATTCGTGCCGTCGCCTTGGTATGCGCCACCGGCATCCAGACATTGAAGAAGACTCAGGCCCTCGCAGCCACCGTCGTTGAAGCAGCAGGCGCCGACGCGCGCCGGTCTCTACCGTGCAGGTGTTGTTGCTCTCATCCGGTTCGGGGTAGACATTGTCCGGATCGATCACCACCGAGTAGGTCGACCCGAACGGCAGGTCCTGCTTCTCGAGCGTGGTGATCGTCGGATACTGACACCGGCAGAACTCGCCTCCAGATCCCTCGCAGGTCGCGTTGCTCGTCCCGCCTAGTCCCTTCCACGTCCACTGAATCTGTCCGCAGGGCGGCGGCGATGGCTCCGGGCACGAGTCTTCACTGTTCGTCCGGCAGGGAGCCAATCCGATCTTGACCGCCGTCAACGTGTGGGTGTCCACCGTCACGCCGTCGACCTGAAAGTCGATGACGACCGACCAATCGCCCACGAGGGTCTCCGGGAGGATCGCGACGTCGAAGAGCATAGTCCGCAGATCATCGCTGCTGCCGGGAACGACCTGGCAGTTGGACACGGCGAAGTCGACGACGCACAGCGTTGGATCGCAGGGAATCCCATCGCCCTGGTAGAAGCCGCCGGATTCAGCGCACTCCTGCGCCGTGGTGTCCAGGCACCCGCCGTCCGGCAGACAGCAGGCACCGATCGCGGCGAGACAGGTGTCTGGACAGAGATCGAGCGCCGCGCTGGCGCAGATTCCGTCCCAGACGGTGTCGCAGCAGAAGGCATCCTGGCGCAGACCGCCGCGCAGCAGTCGGTGTCCTCGCACCCTGGTGTGTTGTTGGGCACGCAGCAGCCGCCGGTTCCGAGACCGCACGCACCGGTGCACAGTGTGTCGGCGCACCCCGTACCGGCCCCTTCGAACAGTCCGCCGAGCGCATCGCACTCCTGCGGCGTGACGCCGTCGACACACTCGGTCGTGGACAGACAGCACGCGCCGGCGGGATCGGGGCACGGCCCCCAGTTGACGATGATCTCGACCAGGTCGGTCACGTTAACGGTGCCGTCATTGTTCAGATCGGCGTTCACGCCGGGAATGGACTGACCGTCGGTACCCCAGAGACTGATCACGTTGATGAGGTCGTTGACGTTCACGACACCATCGCCGTTCGTGTCACCTGGGCACGGCGCTGGACATAATGCGAGGTCTTCGCAGTTCGTGCCGTCCCCCTGGTAGACGCCGCCGAACTCTTCGCAGCTGCACGGGCTCAGAATGCCGCACGTGCCATCCGCGGCGCAGCACGCGCCAAGCGGTGGATTGAAGATGGAGGTCAGGTGGTCCTCCAAGCCGTTGTCGTCGTTGTAGTAGAAGAGTCCCCAACCGAGGCCTGGCCGGAAGTGGACCATCTCGACAACGCCTTGGAAGACGCGGGCTTCGACCGGAAGCGCAAGATCATCCGCGGCCAGATCGAAGATGAGCTGGAAGCCGGCCGGTTCGCCGGCGGGCACGCCGGGCCACTGCGGATCGGGAACTTCGTTGGATGGAGCGAACGTGGGATAGAACGCCGGTAGCTCGATCACCTGCACGGGATCGAGCGTCATCTCGACGTCGCTGGGACCAGAGGAGATCAGCTTCGTGAGTACGGTGGCGCCGTCGCGCGGGCCGCAATCGGGCACGCAGCGCAGTCAGCGGACCGACGTCCGGCTCGGGATCCTTGTTGACGCCAAGGAAGCCGCAGAGGCAATAGCCATCGCGCTGACCGGCTTGACGCGGGTCGGTCAGAGGCTGTTCGTTGCCCATGGCGTCGGTATAGGTGGTCTTGGCCTTCGTCGAGCCGCGCTTGTGTGACCAGCTGCCGTCGCCGTTGAGCCGCCACCAGTGGTAGTCACCGCCGTCTCCCTTGGGGCCGGCCAGCGCCCCCGAGCGCGACCAGGTTCTCTCCATCAGATGGTGTAGGAATGTCCTGCCCGGGTGCCCAGTCGATGTTCTTGAGTCCGTCCAGCTTGGCGCAGGGCCTTGACCTTGTCGCACCACTGCTGAGCGGTGAGAGTCTTGCCGATGTTGGGCCACTCATTCCCCTTGCCGGGGTGGGCCCGGACAGGATCGCCGTTCTTGAAGGTCTTCTTGTTGACCGCGTAGTTGTAGCAATTCCAGGTGACTCGCTTGATGAACTGATCGCGCCACGCATCGCGCCCGGCTTCCGTGCCGTCGAGCTTGCCGTCGTTCTCGTTCCACATGTCTAACTCGGGGCTCGGAGGCAGCGCCCAGACGACCGGAATCAACGTGATGAGAATGCGCAGCTAGCACAAGGCGCGCGCGGACGGAACTCTCTTTCAAGTTCATCACCAGACTCCTTGGAATGTATTTGCACGAGCTGACGATGTCCTGCCGAATGGCGACACGAGAGACAGACTCCTGTCTTCGCTCGGATTCGAATTCCCCAGAATACGGGAGATCGGCATCGGTGCACAGGTAGCGCTCGCGCGGCCCGACCCCACCTTCAGACTCAGGGACCCGGCTCCCTGAGCCGTTCGTGGGGCGGGCAGCGCTGAACGCCCCAACCCCCTCACTGTCCAGTGGGCACCAAACGCAGTGAAAGTCAAATCCAAAAGTGAAGAGAGGCAAAGGCAGTGGTCGAGCGAGCTGCGCACGACCGAAGCTAATCTGCTGCGGCACAGTGACCTACGTTGGATGACGGCCTCCGATGGGCACGCGAGAAAGTTGTTGCGGGTCGGTCTGTCCACGCCGCGCTGCGTTACACGCAGGGGCCCCAGGCCAGGATCAGCTCGATCAGGTCGGCGACATCAACAGCGCCGTTCCGGTCGAAGTCAGCGGGACAAGGCCCTGGGCACGATCCCCACGCCAGAATCAGCTCCACGAGATCACCGACGGCCACGGCCCCGTCGCCGTTCAGGTCGGCAGGGCAGTCGGCGGGCGGCGGTGGAATCGAGTCCAGGTAGGCGTGCAGATCGGCGGCGAGATCGTCATCGGTTGAGGCCAGGTGCACCGCGTCGCCGTAGTTGATTCCGCCGATCAAGCCGTAGCCGATCGCCGACCAGTCATCTTGTCCAAGCAGGATCTGGCCGGGCGATGGATCATGACTCTCCCTGATCCGGTTGAGATCGACCGCGACGCGCATTTCCTCTTCATCGCCATTGGCGTTCCAGTCGCAGTAGGCGTCGTCATACGGGCTCGAGAAGCCGATGTGCCATCGTCCGCCCGCTTCGGTTGCCCCGTGCAGCATGTCAAGGCCGAGGTAGCGGGAGTAGGCCGGCCCGCCCATCCCGGCGGTCTCGTCGAGGTTCCCCTCGTCGGCGCCAAGAGCTCGAAGCGGGAGTAGTCAAGGAACCAATCGACCGTGTTCCATCCGCTCGGATAGGTCCAGGAGTAGTTCATCACGCTGATGTAGTTCGGCTTGAAGTTGACGTCGTCCGCTCCGCCGTGGTGCAGGCCAAGCGTATGCCCGAACTCGTGCGTGAAGAGACCGGCGATGACCTTGTCAAGATACGGGTACGACTCGAGCACACCGAGAGCGATGATGAAGTCGTTGCCAGGCAGCTCGCCGAGGCCCTCATAGCCCTGATCGGATCCGGGCGTATTCAGCTCGTCGACCACGGCGCCGTAGCGGTACGCCAGTCTCTTGGCCGCCAGCAGGTTGATCGCGTTCGGATCCGCACGCTCCGCCGGACTGCCCCAATACATTTCCCCTTGAACGTGTCGAACTCGTTGGGCCAGTCCGGATGGCCGTCGCCGTCGAGATCGTCCTTGTCCCAGTCGCCCACCGGCAGAGCCGTCTCGATCAGTTCGACGTGGAGCGAGATACCGTCCATTCCGTCGGGGTTGGAGACCGGCGCCGCCTCGAATGCCTCGGTGACCATCGCCAACGCCGCTGACACGTCGGGCAGCCCATTCATCGCGTCCACTTCGATGAAGAGGTCCTTGTGATCGGCTCGCGCCCGCGCGTACAGGTCCAGATCGATCGCGCCGTCACCGTCGATGTCGAGACCGCCTCCCTCTGATTCCCAGAGATCCAGCAGGCCATCGCCGTCCTGATCGATGGACGGCGGCTCCATCCGGAAGGCTCGCGATTGCCCGTCTAGAAGGCCGGAGCCGATGATGACGCCATCGTCGTTGATGCCGTCGGCAATCGTGACCACCCAGCCGGAGTCCTCGGGCAGCCGGGTGTTCAGGTCGATCAGAAGTCCGTTCTGCCAGAGCACGGCGCAGAGCCTCGCCGGCGAAGAGCGCTCCCCGACGACCTGCCCATTGCCGTTGATGCCGTGGGGCACGAACCCGGCGGGCCCGGCTACGGTTTGAGAGACCGTGTGGTAGAACGAGACGAACTCGGGCAGCTCGGGCTGATCCGGCTGCGAGGTTCCGGTGATCTCGCCGTGCCGGTTGACGGCGGCGGCCGCGCTGTTCGACAGCTCGCTGTCGAAGTGCAGGTCTTGGATGCTCTGGTTGCGCCAGTGAACGGCGTGCAGGTGCAGCTCGTCGGGGTCGGTGGTGGCGAAGCCGACGATCTCCCCCGCGTCGTTGACGTCCACGGCGAGGTCGAAGATCGAATTGGAATCGGAGTCAGAGAGTCCGGGCAGGACGACGAGTCCGCCGGAGCCGGGCCAGAGCGTGGCCCGACGCGTGCCGTCGGCGATCCGGGCCAGGCCGACGACATCTCCGTGACCGTTCACACCGTGCGCTTCGCTGGAGAATGATCCCGCCGGGTGCATGTCGACGATCTGTCCACTCACCCACCGGACCGCGCGGTCTGCGGGTTCTGCGCGGTTTCCGACCCGCGCCATCCGACGACGATACCCTCGTCGTTGATATCCGCGGCGGCGGAGTCGATCCCGTTCGGCAGCAGCCCCAGGTCCGCCATCACCCCCTTCTCCCAGAGGAAGGCGTGGAAGATGGACCCGCCGGGCTCTATCGAAGAGATGCCGACGACTTGGCCCTCGGCGTTGATCGCCGTCGGCGTTGTGAAGTCGCCGCCAAGCGTACCCAGGTCGATGATGGTGTACGCCGGCGCTTGAGCAGACGCGGCGTTCATCGCGAGGAAAGTCATCAGGCTGGCCAGCGCCAGGCGGAAGGCGTCCTTCGTCAAGTGTCTCGTCGTACGCATGATCGCCACCCCCATGGTCTCGTCCATCGCCGTCGGACGCAACTGTTTTCAATCAGCAGAAAGCCCCGGACGGAATCCGTCCGGGGCCCTTGGCATCGGTCACGATCCTGTTCAGGGAATCTCAGAGGGGCGGGCTGTTCTCGCAGGGGCCCCACTTCCCGAGCAGCTCGATCAGGTCGCCCACCCCCACCGTGCCGTCGCCATCGATGTCCGCGGCGGGGTCGGCGGTGCCCCATCTCTGGATGAGGATGATGAAGTCGAGGACGTCGACGCCATTGCTGCCGTCGAGATCACCGAGGCATTCGCACGCATCGAGCACGCCGTTCTGATCCTGATCCGCCGCCGGGTCGGCGCTTATCTCGAGCACGTCCGGAAGGCCGTTGCCGTTGCAGTCGGCGACGGTTTCCGTCGGCAGCGGCCCCGCCGGATCCGGCAGCTGGTTGTCGTACTCATCCGGAATCTCTTCCTGATTGGCCGGCGGCAGGTTGTTCTGCGGCTCATCTGAACACTGACAGCTGACGTTGTCGATGAGCAGCGTCGACCCGTTCGACGGGGCACCAGTCCAGTAGAAGAGAACAGTCGTGTTCGGCCCGCACCCGGGAATCGAGAGTCGGTAGTGATTCCACGCGCCTGCGGTGAACGGAATGCGCCGCGCATTGGTGCCCGCCGGGTTCCTCAGCACGACGCCGGCCGACGTGGCCCCCCCACCGGGTCCAGGGGTGAATCTCGCGTCAAACTCGACGACGCAGTGCGTGCCAGGCGGCGTCGGTTCGCCGTTCGGCGAGCAGTTGTACGTCTGCCAGATGGCCTGCGGCGTGCAGCCTCCGGGACCCACGGGATTGCGCCGACCGAGCCAGGCGCGGTGGTTCCCGCCACCAACCGGAACGGCGACCGCGGCCGGTCCGTCGCATGGCGTTCCCGTCTGCGGATCAAAGGGCACCGCGCCAGCGTGGGCGTTCCACGATGGAACGGTCCCACCCGGGCCAGGGTTGAAGCCTCCGTTCTGGATGCCGTTCGCGTGGACCAGCGAGGCTGCGGCCAGCTGGAGGCGCTGAGGTTGCCAGAATGATCGATCGGGCTGTGTTCTTTCGAAGCGTCATGATGTGATCTCCTTTGGTTCGATGCTGGTTGCACGAGACGCTCTCGCACAAGTTCAGAAGCGGAGACCGAGGGACGCACTCACGCGATTTCTGTGCTCTGTTTTCTCCAGCTTGGGCCCGGAGAGCTCCTTGCCCAAAGCGGTTGGGGTCGCTTGAATGACGGGACCCTGGCAGACGCCCCCCACTCTCCCCACAGGGCTCGCGTCCGTCTGATGGAAGGCAGCCGATCATGAAGCGCGATCATTGGGTGGTGTCGGTATTCGTTCTGCTCGCAGCCGCCGGGCGTACGACTGGTGGTCCGGTCTGGTGTGAGACGCCTCGCGACGCCGGGAAGCTGCCGTCCACCTCCTCGGTCACCCTGGGCAGCGGGACGTTGTCGGGAATCATGGGAGAGCTGGGCACGGCGGCGCTGGCCGGAGCCGACACCGAGGACATGTATGTCATTCGCATCTGTGCACCCGCGCAGTTCTTGGCTTCCACGTTCCCGCCCGATGGAGGCAACGCGAACTTCAACACGCAGCTCTGGCTGTTCCGCCCCGTTCCGCCCGGTCCGCCCATCAACGCTCGCGGCCTGCTCGCCAACGATGACGTGAACGTCCCCAATGGTCCGCTGCAATCGCGACTTCCTTCGCAATCCAATGACGGAAGCGGCGCGGCCGTCATGACGCCGGGGATCTACTTCCTCGCGATCAGCGTCTTCAACAGCGACCCGCAAAGCCCCCGCGGTCTCATCTTCAACCAGGCGGTCCCCACTGAAACGTCAGGCCCCGACGGTCCGGGTGGAGCGCTGCCGATCGTCGACTGGACCGGCGGCGAGGAGCCCGCCGCTGGGAGCTACCTCATAGCGCTGCAGGGCGTTCGCTTTGCGCTGTCCAACTGCCCCGCGGACACCGAGGCCAGCGGAACCGTCGACGTGCTCGACCTGACGAACGTGATCCTCGACTGGGGTTCCCCGGGACTCAGCCACGGCGGTGATGTCAACTGCGACGGGACGGTGAACGTGCAGGATCTGCTTGAGGTCATTGGAGGCTGGGGACCGTGTCCCGGCGGATCCGCCTGCCCGGGGCAAGGCGACTGCTCTGTTCCCAACGGAACCCCCGGCTGCAGCGACGCCGCGTGTTGCGCCACGATCTGCGTGGTCGATCCGTTCTGCTGCGAGAGCCAGTGGGATCAGGTGTGCGCGGACGAGGCGACGATGCTCTGCGGTGGAGCCACCATCACCGACTAACCCGGATTATTCATGAAGCGAACCGGCCAGCGGGCGATCCGATCGCGTGACCGCTTGTTCGAGCCTCGACGTATCGAGTGGATGTGCCTTCGTCTCGCCCGAACGCTCACGCAATCGGCTTGCCGCGCTGGTGGGCGGTGCCGGCGCTCCTCGGACAGAGAATGGATCGTAACGTCCTAGGCTGCATCGACTTCTGGCGACGCACCCCTCCCGCTTCATGTATAGTCCGGGCTAAGCAGCACCTTGCTCAGCCACCCGCGTCCCCGAGGCGCTCGAGCAGTGCCCTGGAGAGCGCGATATCGGGATGGGTCTCGACGAGCTTCTGCTGTTGAAGCGTGAAGGCGCGGCGAGCGAGCCGCTCTGCCTCGCTCCTCTTGCCCTGCTCGAATCGGATGCGAGCGAATTGGTACCAGATGGCAGCCAGTTGAGGGTGCGCCTCACCCACAAGGGCGCGGACCATCGCTTCGGCGTTGCGGAGAGAGGACTCGGCCTCCTCGAGATCGCCCAGATCGATGAGAATGGTTCCGAGCAGGGCCATCGAATCTGCAGTCTGTAGGTGAAGGCTCGGCAGCGCTGCGATTTGTATGCTCAAGGCGTGCCGGCAGAGGTACTCGGCCAGTTCGAGATTCCCCTGAGCGTACCGGCACGCGGCGAGGTGATACTCGATGTCTGCAACGTCGGGGTGCTCACTGCCCCGCAGTGCTCGCAACTCGTTGAGGGCCTGTTGGAGCAGGCGCTCTGCTTCGGCGTCGTCTCCGACGGCGAGCCGACAGGTGGCGATGTTGCGCCAGCTGCGAGCGACGAAGAGCGGATTCGATCGCTCCTGTTCGAGACTGTCCACCGCGGCGCGGAATGACGCCTCGGCTTCGTCGAACCGCCCCTCATCCCGAAGGCATGTGGCCAGGTTGTTCAGCGTGGCCGCGTGGAAGGGTGCGTCTTCTGGAGACACCGTCCATACCTGGAGAGCGGCGCGGAAGAGCTCCTCCGCTTCCTGCAGATCACCGCGCACCCGAAGGCACGACGCGAGGTGATGCATCGTGGTCGCCACTTCACTGCTCTGCTCGCCGAAGAGCTCGAGGCGAAGACGAAGTGCGTTGCCGGTAGCAGTCGACGGCGTCTTCGAGTCGGCTGCAGTGGAATCGAGCTCGCCCGAGATCGTGCCAGCTCTGCGCCAGCTGTTCCGGCGGAGCTCCCGACTGCTGGCGAAGGCTCAGCGCTCGCTCGAGATGACCTTCGGCCGGCTCGTAGATCCCGGCCTTGAGATAACCGAGCCCAACGGTCGTGTGAAATTCCGCGGCAAGGTCGGGCTGGTCCGCCAGCTCGGTCTCGACAGCTTGTGCCCAGTGCGCAAGCTCCTCGAGCAGCTCCTGGCGAGGCGTGCCTGAAGCGAAGGGATCGCGCACCGACTGCTCCTGCAGGAGGAAGACCGCAATCTCCGCTGATCGCTGCACCGCGCTTCCCGCCCGCAGTCGTTGCCGTTCGCTTTCGCGTCTGGCGCTGGCCGCGTTCAGGTACATCAGCGACAGGGCCACGGTGGATGCAACCACGACGAGCAGGAGCCCGACCGCCAGGAACGAGGCGAGCCGGTAGCGCTGCATGGTCTTCTTCAGGAGGTAGAGGCTGCTGTCCCGTTTCGCCTCGATGGGCTCTCCGGCCAGGTGGCGCCGAAGGTCTCGAGCGAGCTCTCCGGAGCTCTGGTAGCGCCGGCTCCGGTCCTTGCTCAGGCACTTGAGCGCGATCGTGGCCAGCTCGTCGTCGACTCTCCGGTCGATCGCGCCGGGTGAGAGCGGTTCCGCATTCAGGATGTTGTCGAGCACATCCCGCAGATTGCCCACAACGGGATAAGGGAAAACGGTCGGTGAGCAGCTGGTAGAGCATGACGCCGAGCGAATACACATCCGTGCGGATATCGATCTGATCGGGATCTCCCACGGCCTGCTCCGGACTCGACCACGGCAGCGAGCCGAGGAATTGACCGGTGACGGTGAGCTCCGCCGCAGCGCCGCGATTCGAATCGCCCGGAACGTGTTTCGCGAGACCAAAATCCAGAACATGCGGTTCGCCGCTCGAGTCGACACG
The DNA here is from genome assembly GCA_963697235.1 of uncultured Planctomycetota bacterium. Taxonomy (GTDB): domain Bacteria; phylum Planctomycetota; class Phycisphaerae; order Phycisphaerales; family SM1A02; genus CAVONJ01. The sequence continues at coordinate 341,115 of CAVONJ010000004.1, read as the reverse complement.
CACATTGGCCGGCTTGAGGTCGCGGTGGATGACACCGCGCAGGTGGGCCGCGTTGACGGCATCACAGATGAGCAAGAACAGCCGAATCCGATCATCCGGTGATCGGTCGCCGCTGACAAGCCACTCCTGCAACGATGGGCCGTCGACGAGGTCCATCACGTAATAGAAGTGGCCGGAGACCTCCCCGCTGTCGTAGACGGTCACGATGTTGGGATGCTTGAGTTGGCCAAGGATCTCGACTTCGCGCTCGAAGCGGAGACGGTCCCGCGGGTTGGCGAAGGGACCTTCCAGCATGACCTTGATCGCTACATCGCGGCGCGTGGACGCGTGGACGGCGCGGTAGACGACGCCCTGGCTCCCCCGCTGGATCTCCCGCACGATCTCGTAGCCCGGGAGCGAACCAGGCGGCAGACGGACCACGCCGGCCGCCGGCGGCTCGCCAGCAAGCAGCGATGACCTCGCCAGTTCTTCTGCCTCTCTTCGCGCGACCTCGATCAGCTCGCGGTCCCGGGATGGCTTCAGCTCGCTCACGGCGATTCCGTGAAGTACTGTGACGTCGCGCCCATGAGCTTCGCCAGCTCTCCGTGGGCTCGGGCCCGCAACATGTACACGGCTCCGGGGCTCCGATCGAGCGCGGCCGCGACCTCTTCGATGCTCCGCCCTTCCAGATCATACATCTCTACGACCTGGCGGTAGTTCGCGGGCATCGCCTCGATCGCCTCCGACAGGCGTCGGCTGGCTTCTGCTCGGGCGACCTTGCGGCTGGGCGTGCTGCTGACCTGACCGAACATGTCGCAGAGCGCGACGAGCGACTCGTCCCTCGTGCGCGGCTCGATGCGTCGGCGACCGCCGCCCCGCTTGTCCGCTTCGAGCATGCGAAGGGCATCGAGCAGATTGCGATTGGCGATCGTCCTGAGCCAGGCGGCCAATGCCCCCTCACCGTGCGGCACGAATCCGTGAATGTGACGAAACGCATCGACGTACGTCTGCTGCATGACGTCGTCAACGGAGAGGAGCGACCGCCAGCGCTTGGGAATATCTCGCTCGATGTGGGGACGAAGCGCAGCGCTGTGCAGTTCCAGGAGCCCACTCAGGGCGTCGGCGTCGCCATTGATCGCCTCCCGCACGAGCTGCTCTTCATTACGACCGGGCCGTTGATCCATCGCACCGGGTCCCCTCGACGATCGCTTCGAGAGTCCCGCGGCTCTCCGATCGGGACTCAGGAAGATAGACCGAATCCAACGGGGCTTCCGGAATTTCGCCAGATTGCCCGCCTCTCAGTCATTCGCCGCTCGCGCACCTCTTCGGCACGTACTCCCAGACCTCTTCACCATCTCGAATCTCAGTCGTGCGCTTGAATCCAGCTCGGCGGGCGACCGCTTGACTGGCGCCGTGCCCTGCATGCACGCAGGCCCTGATCGGAGCGACACCATGGCGCTCGAGCCAGTTCACGAGGGCCGCCGCCGACTCGGACGCATACCCGCGGCCCTGCCAGCGCACACCGATGAGCCAGGCGACAAGCGTCTGTGAAGGACTTGCCGTTGCCTGGACGAAACCGACCACCGCGTTCAGGGAGCGCTCCCGAATCACCCAGTTGAACCAGAGCTCGCGGCCATCGGGAGAACGCCTCGACTCCAGGGCGGTGTACGCGTCGCTCAACTCGAGCAGCGAGGTAGGCGGTGACCCGCCGGTCATCGCATAGAGTCGTGGATCATCGAGCAGTGGATACATCGCCTCCGCGTGCGCACGAACCAGTGGCTCCAGATCGAGCCGGGAGGTTCGCAGAGTCTGGATCGAATCGGGGCTGAGTGTCGCCGGCACGGGCGTGCTCGCTGAGGATGGGGAATCGGTTTCTGGGCGTACGCTGCGCGGATCGCGGCCGTGCGCTCTCTCCCTGTCCCCCAACCCATCATGACGGTTGTGGCCAAGCGCGTCCACTCTCGTGACGACGACGAGCTCAATGACGCCCGTCCATTTCTGAGCGTGCTCGCCTGGACGGCACTGACGTACCGGTACCTGAAGCGGGGATGGTGATCTTGAGGTTCGCCTCCGTCGTAGACGGCGTCGCACGGCACGAGGGCGGTTCGTCCGGCTGCGGGGCGGGTGCCGAGTCCATCCCAGCTCACCTGGAGCGCCGCACCTGAAGAATGACGCGACACCAAAGGACGAGCAGTACGATCGGCGAAAGCGCCACGGCGATGGGCATGCCGGCAAAGAGCGAACGATCAACGATCACCGCCATGGCGTCGATGGTGAGCGCAATGGCGCACAGAGTGTGCTGTCTGATGCGAGCACGTGGTGTTCACATCCGACACGCGACGTGGAATCTCCCTCACCTGGCCCGTCCCCGCGAGCGGGCGCGGGGACGAGCCGTCCTCTCCCCGCTGGGGAGAGGAGTTCCTACTACTCGCGCGGTCAGCGCACCGTCACGATCACTGCATCGAGCTCGTACGTCACCGCCACCTCCGCACCCGCTGGCGTCACGACGTCCGTGAACGCGCCGAGTATGGAACTCGCGGTGATGATCGTGAACTGCTCGCCGGCCTTGACGCCATCCGATAGCTCCACAACGAGCGTACCGCCGAGCTGGGCGACGCCGTTGACTTGAAGACGATCCTCCGCCGCTCGTATCTCGAGTGTGCCGAGATCGCTCTGTGCGTACTGCCCGTCTTCCTCGTGAAAGCCGCGGCCGTGGTGAGCGGTGCCGATGGCTGGATCGATCTCTATCTATGAAACACGCCCGGCGACTGCACGGACGGTGCCCATAACCACGCGGTCGATCGAAGCTACCAGCAGGCGCACACGACCACAACGCGCTGGTCAGAGGAATGCGCTGGCGTGCGTCGCAGCACACCGCTGCAACGCCCGCCCCAACGTCCCAGCTTTCCTGAAGTGAAACGCCTCTCCCCCCCGGGAGAGGTGGCCGGACCGGCACCGCCTCTCCCCCGGGAGAGGACGGGTCAGGTGAGGGCGAACGGCGTCGCGTGTCGGCTGCACGCAAGGCCGGTGTGCGCTCGGTCGTTCGCACGCCTCCGCTGCGCCATCGCCACTCGTGTGCACGCCACGGTAGACGCAGTCCGCCCTCACCCGGCTCGCTTTGCGAGCCGACCTCTCCCGGGGGGAGAGGTGGCGGAGAGCAACAACGCCTCTCCCCCGGGAGAGGACGGTTCGTCCCCGCGCCGCGCCGCGAGCTCCGTGCGCTGTCCGAATCGCGGCCGCTCCCGGCGCGGCGCTCAGCTCGCCGTCCACTCCATCGGTACTTTCGGCTCCGGCGCCGGCGTGGTCTTGGGTGTGCCCAGACCGAAGGCGTCGTGCACGACCTGCAGGGCGCGCTTGCCGTGCTCCTTGGGCACGATGCAGGAGACCTTGATCTCCGAGGTCGTGATGTTGGCGATGTTGATTCCCGCTTCGCCCAGCGCTTCGAACATGGTCGCGGCGACGCCGGTGTGGGAGCGCATGCCCACCCCCACCGCCGAGATCTTCGCCAGCCCCACCTCGACGCTGATCGTCGCCTGCGCCTGGATCTCCGGCTCGAACTCCTGCAGCGCTCGCGACACCGTCACCTTGACGTCGGCCAGATCCTGCGAGTCGACGGTGAACGAGACGTCGGCGTAGTCACCCGACTCGATCTGGATGATGTCGTCGACCAGGGTGTTCGCGGCCGCGATGTGGCGGAACAGCTTCGCCTCGGTGCCCGGCCGGTTGGGCAGACGGCTGATGGTGATGCGGCCCAGATCTTCGGTGAGGGCGCAGCCCACGACCGAGCACGCTTCCATCTCGGGAGATTCCTTCACGATCATCGTTCCTTGATTGGGAGTCTGCGGATCCCCAGCGCTGCTGAGCACGCGAATCGGCACGCCGTACTTGCGTCCGAAGATCACCGCCCGCGGATGGAGCACGCCCGCGCCGAGCGAGGCGAGCTCCAGCATCTCTTCGTAGACGATCCGATCGAGCTTTCGCGCACGGGGCACGGCGCGGGGATCGGCGGTGAACACGCCTTCGACGTCGGTGTAGATCTCGCACACGCCGCCGGTCGAGGCCACGTCGAGCGCCGCCGCGATGGCCACCGCCGTGGTGTCCGAGCCGCCGCGGCCGAGCGTCGTGATGTGGCCTTCCTGCGTCACGCCCTGAAACCCGGCGGCGACGACGATGCGATCTGCGGCCAGCTGTTCGCGGATGCGCTCGATGTCGATCGTGCGGATCCGCGCCTTGCTGTGGATGGGATCGGTGATGATGCCGAGGCGCTGCCCGCTCAATCCCGTGGCGTCACAGCCGAGCTCGTGGATCGCCATGGTCATCAAGGCGCTGCTCACCTGCTCGCCGGTCGCCAGCAGATGATCGAGCTCGCGCTGATTGGGCGTCTCGGTGATCTCGTGGGCGAGGGCGATCAGGGCATCGGTGCTGTGGCCCATCGCCGAGACGACGACCACGACTTGGTGCCCCGCGTCCCGCGCCGCCACCGCCCGCCGCGCGCAGCGGAGGATGCGCTTGGTGTCCGCGAGCGAGGTTCCTCCGAACTTCTGGACGATGATGGCCATGGGGGTGGGATTGTACTCTGAGATGGCGTGTCTGCGGCGTGCGATGCACAACGGCGGTCTGTTCGCGAGCGCCTCCGGGGTACTCGGCCGGACTACCGCGCCACCTCTCCGGAGCGCAGCGGCTCCTGCGGGCGGCGCGGCTCGTCGGGATAGAGCGCGGCGACGTACTTCTCGTAGCCGTTGAAGATGGGGGTCGCGAACGCCTCGCGGCTGTCCAGCCAGTACGACTGCGCCTGGCTCCACCGCGGGTGCGGGATGTTCGGGTTCACGTTGGAGAGAAAGCCGTATTCGTGCGGCTGGGCCTCGGACCAGAAGGTCGGCGGCTGCTCGCTCGTCAGCTCGATCGCGACGATCGACTTCGGGTTCTTGTAACCGTACTTCCAGGGGGCGATGATCCGGATCGGCGCTCCGTGCTGCTTGGTGAGCGGCTGGCCGTAGACGCCGGTGACCACCATCGTCAGCTCGTTCATCGCTTCGTCCAGCCGCAGCGCCTCGTGGTAGGGCCAGGGGTAGCGATCCGCCGAGGCCCGCATCCCCGGCATCTGTTCAGGCCGGTTGGCGGAGACGAAGCGGACGAACCGCGCCGCGCCGCTGGGCTCGACCTTCTTCAGCAGCGTTTCGAGCGGGAACCCGATCCAGGGCACGTTCATCGCCCAGCGCTCGACACAGCGGAAGTGATACAAGCGTTCCTCGGGCTCGAAGGCATAGAGCTCGTCCAGCGAGAGGGTCTGCGGGCGGTTGCACTCCCCGCTGACGGTCACTGTCCAGGGGCGAACTTCGAACTTGGCCGTGTAGGGCCACACGTCGCCGCCGCGGCCGGAGAGGAACTCATAGAAGTTGTTGTGGGAGCCGGCGACCTTCGCCGGCGTGAGCTCGCCGCCGACCACTGCGGGTATGTCGTCGGTGGTCCGGATGATCCGGAAGTCCGTGGGCCAGCGACCGGGCGGGACGAGCCGCGGATCGGGCTTCACTTCCGCGGTCGTCGCCGTTCGCCGGCACGCGGGCAGCCCGAGCGCGCCGGCGGCGGCCGCGAGCTTGAGGAAGGTGCGCCGGTTCGAGAAGACCTCCGGCGGCGTCGGCGTGCGGTTCTCGATCGTGCTCTCAGGGTCTCTGCGTTTCATCGTGCCTGAGGCGAGTCACGCTCACCGCCGCGCTTCGGCGGACGGTGGCTTGCGAAGCAGAAGCTGCACATCGACGCGCAGATCGTTTCGAGCGGGGCGGTCGAGCGTCCAACGGCAGCGCTCGATGCCGCCGGCGAAGGTCCCGAAGAGCTCCATCGTGTCGCGGAACGCCGCCTCGTCCGGCGGGTCGGCGAAGAGCTCGGCCCGCAGCCCCCACGACGTCAAATGCTGACCAATGCGCACGCCGTCGGCGGTGCCCACGCTGTCGAATCGTCCGACCAGCCCGGCTCAGTCGCGGGAGCGCCCAGGCTCTCGGCGACGTCCTTCAGGTGCCGGCGGTCGGTGGCGATCACGTACCAGGCGCCGTGGGGGCCGTTCGCGACGGTCCAGGTCAGGGCGAGATTCCGCACGACGGGAAGACCACCGGTCAGCCATTCCGCGGCCGGACGGAGGTCGATCTCGCGAGCACCCGCAGTGGACCCTGCGGCGATCGCCGGCGGCTCGATGAAGAACGCGCCTTCGCCCAGCTCGTTGAGTCTGTTCGTCAACTTCAGCACCCGCTGATCGAGTCGGACCAGTCGCTTGGGAGAGATCCTGATCCTGTTTGAGCTCGAGGCAGACCGCGAGCGTGGTGCTCAAGACGTCGACCGGCTGCTCCAGCGTCCGTCCCTCGACGTCGCCGATCACGATGATGCGCCGCGGTCCGAGATGACGCGCGAGCTCTTCGGTGATGAGCGGCTCTCCGATCACGGTAGCGACGTACGCCTCCAGCAATCCGCCGCCGACGTCGGCCGGCTCCATCATCGCGATCAGGTTCTTCCGTTCCAGCGCTGCGAGCGGGGAGAAGTCGCAGCGCAGCGCCGTCACGGGGCGGCTGAGCGGCGCGGATTCGTACCGACCGGCCTGCCGCACCTCGATCTGATCTGCCTCGAGTCGGGCGACCGCGGTCGAACATCCTCCGAGTGGTGGCGCGTGCCGAAGCAGCACGCCCGCCTGTCCGAAGCCGAGCTCCCCTGCCCGCGCCACGGCCGGGTCCGACGCGAGCGACTCCCCCACCGGTCGCTCGCCTGCGAGATGTTCGAGCACTTCGTAGAAGAGATCAGCGCCCCGGCCGGACCGGCGATGAGCAGCGAGCCGTGCCGGGCCAGCAGCAGCGCGTCCTCCGGGGATTCGACGACGGGAATGCCGGCGCGGGGCCCATGGAGGCGAGGCCGCAGCTGCAGGTAGAGCGCCTGACTGTCGGCAGGATCCACCTCGCTGAGCAGCGCCCACTGCGAGACGCCCTGCTCCTCGCGGCTGAGCACCGTCAAGCGCCGACCAAGGTACGTGTCGAAGAGTCTCGCCGGCTCCATCTTGGCCCGCTCGGCGAGATTCATCCAGGCGTGCCGGAGCTGACCATCCGCCACGATCGCGCTGAACCACGCTGCGATCGGGCAGCGGCGCCAGCCGGCCGCGTAACTCGGCCGCGTGCTCGAGGTGCAGGTAGAACGACACGCTGCGGGGCGTCACCGCGGCCGCAGCGAAGGGGTCGGCGAGTCGGCGCGTGGTCTCATCGCTCCCGCAGGCCATGCCCGGCAGGAGCAGGAGCATCAGCGGCGCGAATCGGAAGAAGCCTGACCGACGACCGGCACGAAGCGTCGTGCGCCGTCCGCACCGCTCACGGCGGACCCTCGGCTGAGTGAGCGCTAGTGGCGTTTCCAGTTCAAGAGTCTCGCGCTGGCGCGGCGGCACCAATGGGTGGCGCGGAGGGCGAAGCAGGCGGCTTGCCATGCCGCCGATGCAGCCCGACAAAGCCACGCGCCGGTGCCGCCCGTCAGCGCGAAACTGGTGGACTGGAAAGGACACGAGTGGGGTCATCCACCCTCGCGTGATTCGACTTGACCAGCGGCGTGTCATACCCATCGCACGGGACTGATGGCCGACTGATCGATGCGCGGTGCGGCGGGCGGCTGTGACGTGCGCTTCCGCTCCGCGCCCGGCGTGAAGTTGCGGATCGACTGGATGGTGCGATCGATGCGCTGTGACTGCCGCGCAAATCGTGGTGGAGGGCGCCGGGCACGGTCGGGCCGCTCGGCAGTCGAACTCGCGGTCCCTTGGAGTACACCTCGATGGCGAGACCGACGATCAGCCACGCTCCGAGCACCAGCGTCGCTCGCTTCAGCCAGCCGCGGCGCCGATGGCGCTGCGCTGCCGCGGGCGAGCAGGGCGTGAATCCCAGGCGCTGCATCACCGCGGGCGTGAAGTCGGGCGAGGAGTCGAGCGGAGCCAGCTGGCGATCGACCTCGCGCTCGAGGGGATCGGGGACGGGCCGTTCCCGCCGTGCCCGCCCACGATGATCCGCTCGATCATCGTCACCATGGTGCCAGCTCCTGTTCACGACCAGACCTCCTGGACATGACGGTGCCGCGCGTCGCTGGCCATGATCCACTTCTTCATGCGCTTGCGGGCTCGGTGCAGATGGCTCTTCACCGTTCCTTCGGGCATGGAGAGGTAGTCGGCGATATCGGCGATCGACCAGCTCTGCTGATGGAAGAGCAGAATGATCTCCCGCTGCTGGCCGTTGAGGTCGGCCAGCGCGTCGTCGATGACGGCGCGGGCGTTCACGAGACACTCGGTCCGGGCCGAGTCCACGCCGGGACCGGCCCCGGTCCCCTGCCGGGCACCGACGGTGTCGGTGTCGTACGCGGGCCGGTGCTTCTGCATCGCATTGACGTAGAGACGCTTGGCGATCGTGAACAGCCAGGTGCTGAATCGGAAACGGCTGTCGAAGCGGTCGAGATTGCGAAGCACCCGAACGAAGGCCTCCTGCACGACGTCCTCGGCGACGTCCGGCCGGCCGGACATGCGGAGGATGAAGGCGTACAGACCATCCTGGTGGGCGCGGATCAGCGCGGCCATCGCCGCACCCTCACCGGCCTTGGCCTTCGAAACCAGCGCGATCTCTCGTTCCCGCTCGAGCATGCTGCGTCTTCACTATATCTACCGGAGCGTGGTTTCGCGGTTGCCGAGCCGGAAGACGGCCCATAATCCCCGCCCGGCCGCGCAGGACCTGCTCGTTCGGCCGGGAAGCCGCGTGGGGTCCGATAGGCACGTGTTGCCGGGGGAGTGCGATCAATTCTTGAGCCAGCCGGCCCGATGGCTCGATCAGACCCCTCAGCCCCTTCGAGTCCCGTGGGGCTCGAGACCGCTCGGGTGATGGCGGGACCGGTCGGCAGAACGCCTCGTCCTTCAATCAGCAACCCCATGGAGATCAATCCGGTGAATCAGGAATTCCTCGTCGAGCGTATGTTCCAACTGCTGGTTTCGGGTGATCGCTGCGCCGCCCGCGAACTGATCGGGGAGGCTGAGGCGGAGGGCGTCGGCGCCCAGCAACTCGCTCACGACGTGTTCTGGCCGGTTCTCGAGATGATCAACACCCTCTACCGCGGCGATCAGCTGACGACGCTGGCGCACCACTATGCCACCCGGCTGCTGCGGTCGCTCATCGATCAGGGGCAGGCGGGGTACCGGCAGCGCGATCGGCGGAATCGAAAGATCCTTCTGTTCAGCGGGCCGGGGGAAGCGGATGAGCTGGCGGGCCAGCTGATGGCCGACCTGGCCGAGGCGGATGGGTACGAGGTGTACTTCGGCGGCGGCGGCGTCGCCAACGACGAGATCCTCGAAGAGGTCGGCATGCAGCGCCCGGACATTCTGCTCATGTTCGCGTCCGCCCCCAGCGATGCGCCGAACATCCGGCAGCTGATCGACTCCATCCGCAGCGTCGGCGCGTGTCCGGAAATGCAGATCGTCGTCGGCGGCGGCGTCTTCAACCGGGCGGATGGGCTGGCGGAAGAAATCGGTGCGGACCTGTGGGGCAAGACTCCGAGCGACCTGCTCGAGAACCTCGTGTTGCAACCGGAACGCCGAGCGACGTCGAATCAGCGCACGGTCGGTCGCAACCGAAAGGGCGGTTCGCTCGCGGCGTAGTCCGGATGTGATTCATGAATGCGAACCGCCGACTCAGCGGGACGATCGATTGCATGATCGCTCGTTCGAGCCTCGACGTATCGAGTGAATATGCCTTCGTCTCGCCCGAACGCTCACCGCAATCGGCTTGCCGCGCTGTCCGAGCGGCGCTGGTGTCATCCGGACGCGCCACAATGATCGTAACGTCTCGGCTGAATCGACTTCTGGCGACGCACCCCCCCGCTGCATGAATGATCCGGGCTAGCTGACCGTCAGGCCTCCGTTTTCGTTCGGAGTCTGCGTCACCGCCGCGCGAAGAGGGCGAAGAGCCTGCGGACCGGTCTGCTTCGCGATCGAGTCGGGCGAGGTGGCCGACGCAGATCCCGAACGTCATGGGGTGCGAAGTCACCTTGGCGAATCCCGAGCTGGTGATCAATTCGCGCAGCTCTTCTCCGGTCAGGAACGACGTGATGGACCGGGGCAGGTACCGGTACGCCCCGCTGCGGTCACGGGAGATGAGCGTGGCCGTCACGGGCATGATCCGTGAGCAGTAGATGTCGTTCAGACGGCGAAGGAGGGGATTGCTGGGCTGATCGAACTCCAGAACGATGAGACGACCGCCGGGCCGCAGCACCCGGCGAAACTCGGACAGGGCCTTCCCCGGATCCGTGACGTTGCGAATGCCGAACGCGATCGACACGATGTCGAAGGAGCCGTCGGCGAAGGGCAGGTCCATCGCGTCGCCCTGGGCGTACTGGGGTCGGACAGCGCCGGACCGCCGACGCCGGATCGAGCTCTTCGCCTTCGCGACGTCGAGCATCGCCGCGGCGAAGTCGAGTCCCGTCACCGAGCGAGGTCGAGCCGCAGCGAACGCCTCGGTGAGGTCTCCGGTTCCGCACGCCACATCGAGCACGTCATCCTCGGGGCGGACCTCGCAGAGTTCGACCGTTCGGCGACGCCACGCCTGATCACGTCCCAGCGAGTGGACCCGGTTGTTCACGTCGTAGCTTTGGGCGATGGCGCTGAACATCGCCTTCACGCGGGCCGCCTTGTCCTGGGCCAGGTGGGGGTTGCGGGCAAGATCGCTTGCGGACCAGATCCTGCCGGAAGAAGATGACATATGCTGGGTCATGGGGAGTCCGACGATGATACGGCATCGTCAGCGCCTTCCGCCGTGCTTCCGGAGGTCCAAACCGATGATGATTCGAGTGGTCCCGTGTCTTCTTCCCCGACTGCTCGTTGCACTGCTGGCGGCGCTCGGTGCCGGTCCACTCTCGGGCTGTAGCGTCAACCCCGCGACGGGACGGAGCCAGCTGCTCCTGCTCAGCAGCAACCAGGTGGCCGAGATGGGTCAAGTCGCCAAGCCCGATCTCATCGCCTCCTACGGAGGGGAGATCTCGGACAGCAAGGTCCGGACGTATGTGGCGTCCGTCGGCAACTCACTGGCGCAGTTCACCGAGGCGGACAACCCGGCGCTCCCGTGGTCGTTCATCGTGCTGAATTCGGATGTGATCAACGCCTTCGCCCTCCCGGGGGGCAACGTCTTCATCACCCGCGGCCTGCTCACCCGGATCGACAGCGAGGCATCCCTGGCCGGCGTGCTCGGCCACGAGATCGGCCATGTCACGGCTCGCCACGTCGATGAGCGGATGAGCCAGGCCACGGGAATCCAGCTGGGGGTCGCGGTGCTCGCGGGGACGACCCAGTCCCAGCTGATCCAGGTGGCCGGCGATCTCTTCGGCAATGGGTACCTGCTCCATTTCGGTCGCAGCCAGGAGCTCGAAGCCGATAGCCTGGGATTGCGCTACATGGTGCGGGCGGGATACGACCCCAGAGGCCAGGCGGATGTCATGGAAATGCTCGAGGCCGCCAGCCAGGGGAACCGCACACCCGAAATGCTCTCGACGCATCCGGACCCCGGACGGCGCCTCCAGGCCATCAATACCGCGATCCAGCGCGACTATGCCAAGGTCATAAACAACCCGAACTACGGCCTTTACGAGGACCGCTACCGGCAGAACGTGTTGTCTCGACTCGGCGCGAGCTCCGCCAGCCTGTCGCGCCCGTCCCCGCCGCTCTTCTGCGCCGTCTGCGCACACGCGGCTTCTCCCGAAAGTCGGGCCGGCCCTGCGCAAATCGCCTTCCGGACCTATCATGGGCGCGATTGACCGGGTACGCGGTTCACCACCGGGGTTGACGCGATTCTGGTCTGTTCGAGCGGGGACTCTGGAGCGGCCTGTGATTCTCAAGGACCTGCCATGATCATCGACCTGCACACACAGATCTGGACCAGCCTGACCCAGCTGGGGCCGGAAGCCTCCGAACGACTCTCTCTCAAACAGGCCGAAGATTGGGACGAGCTTGATGGCAGTCCTGCCGCGCACGAGAGGGCGATGAGTTGCGTGGACGGATCGGTCGTGATCGGGTGGCGGTCGGACCGACTCGAGGCCCACATCCCCAATGAGCTGGTCGCCGAGTACGTCGCACGGGATCCCCGCCGCCGCGTGGGTATCGGCGGGATCGACCCCATGCGGAAGGACGGCCTCGACCAGCTGGAGGCCGCCATCGGCCTTGGGCTGAGCGGCATTGCCGTGTCTCCCGCCGGCCAGGGCTTCCATCCGTCTCATTCCGATGCGATGCGGATCTACGAGCGCTGCCTGGATCGATCGATGCCCGTGTTCGTGCTGACGAACGATCCCATGACCGCGAGCACCGAGATGGCCTTCGCTCGGCCGGTGTTCTGGGACGAGGTGGCGCGCAGCTTCCCGGAGCTACGCCTGGTGATCTGCCAGCTGGGACATCCCTGGATCGAAGAAGCCCTGGTGCTGCTCGGGAAGCACAGCAACGTGTACGCGGACCTTGCCGGCGTCGTGTCTCGCCCGTGGCAGCTCTACTGCGCTTTGCTCAACGCCATGAACTTCGGCGTGATGGAGAAGCTGCTGTTTGGGTCGGGATTTCCGCGAGAGCTGCCGGCGAAGGCGATCGAGCGGCTGTATTCGATCAACGGCTACGGATTCGGGAATCAGCAGTTGCCCTCGATTCCTCGATCCCAGATCCGCTCGATCGTCGAGCGCGACTCGCTGGGCTGCCTCGGCATCGAGGCGGACATTGCGGTGCGCAGTCGCGACGAGTTCACGGTTCCGGCGAGCTCGTCCGGCGTTCGGGAGGGGCGGCAGGGCCCAGCATTCGAGGACAACAAGGGCGGTCGCGGCTTGGCCTCGACGAGCTGATGGGTTCACCAGCTCGCTGCGCCCCGGGGTTGTGCATGTCGTCCAGGTCATGCATGTCGTGGATCGGCCTGCTCTTCGGTCTCCTGATGAGCATGACTCTGCCGGGATGTCTTTCGTCGACGTCCTCGGCCACCGTGCGTTCGCTCGGCAATGATCCGGTCGAGTTGATCGGGACGTTCCAGACGGGCGTTTACGCGAACGACGAGCTGGGAACGAGTTTCATCATCACCGACCTGACGGCCGGTGAGCTGGCCTCGGGCGACTTCCAGACCGGACAGGTCGTGCACATTGAATTGTTGTGGCTGCCCAAGTCGGGATCGACGCCGATGGATCGCAGTGCGACCAACGCGAGCATTCGCTATCTCATCTTCTCCGAGGGGCAGCTTGGGGTGTACGGCGGCGCCGGGTTCATCCGGCCCAGCGGCCGGGTGGGAAAGCAGCGACTTTCGCTCGATGTACGCCAAGCCACGCTGACGCTGCTGGACTCCACGCCGCAGTTCGTCGACTTGCTCAGTCCGGCCGAGATGGTCGGAAAGCTCACGGCGAGCCTCGATCCCCGCCAGACCCGCCGTCTCTACTTCAATCTCTCTCAGCGCGTGACCGACGTGTTGGGGCGAACGCGCTTCGTCATGGACCCCACCGCGGCAAGTCTCACTTCCCTTGCCGCCCGTTGAACACGCGGTGCTGTTTTCGTTCCGCCGGATCGGAACGGGCAGAGCCGTGCCTCACGCCGTGATGTCGGTGATCTTCACCCGCAGGTAGCGCTGGCGATGGCCCTTCTTCCGCCGGTAGCCCTTGCGCCGCTTGTACTTGAAGACATCGATCTTGTCGGCTTGCACTTCCCCCATCACGTCGGCGGCCACCGAGGCGCCGTCGATGTAGGGTCGGCCGATCGTCGGCGGGGCATCCAGGACGCTGAGCATCAGGACGCGGTCGAACCTGACGTGCTCACTGCCGCTCACATCCCGGAGGTCGACATCCACGACGTCGCCTGGGCTGACCTTGATCTGGGTTCCGCTGTCCTCGATGATCGCGTACACGGCTCAAGTCTCCTGCCTCGGCCATCTTCGCCGAGCCGGGGAGTGTATCGCGCGATTCGATGATCTGCCAACTCGTCGCGGCAGAATGGCCGTGTGGTGCGGCCTCAGGCTAGCCCGGATTGTCGATGAGCTCGGGCGAGCAGCTGGTCACCGGGCGGCGGTTCGAGGCGGATGCGACCGGCCACGGCCAGGGAAGATGGAGCTGCCGGAACGCGCGGCGCCAGCGGCCGCAGCCGGTGCACGCTCCACAGGGGGTCGGGACCGACTCTTCGCAGGGCCAGCACGCTCCCAGCGGTGCGCCGGCGTCGTCGGCAATCTCGAGCACCTGCAGATCGGTGAGATCAACGAGCGGCAGGTCGAGATCCAGACCCCTGGCCTCGCCGATCCGGGCCAGCGACGCGATCCGATGGGCGCGCTCGATCGTCGCCACGACCGCGTGGGGGTCCGGTCCGGCTTGGATCGGCCAGACCATCCGCGCGCATCCGATCTGGATCGCCGCCGTCATCGCCTGCAGGAGCAGCTGTGCCTGAAAGAGCTCCGTCGGCGGGGCCATGCCGGGGACCCCGAGCGGGCCGAAGCGACCGATGAGCGGTGGCCCGACACGCCAGATCTCCGCGTGCTCGCGCACCGCGATCTCGCGCGGAGGCGCGGCCGCATCGGGCTCGATCGGGTGCCAGAGCACGAACGGTTCGGCCTCGCTCTGCAGCGAGCACGCGGCGAGCGATGGCAGGTCACCCCGGTCGATGAGCAGTGTCGTGGCCCGCTGCACGCCTCTTCCATCGACCGCTCGGGCCGGGCCCCTGCACATTGGCGGTCTGCCCGTTCCCTTTCGAAGGGGCAGCCGCATCAGATGGCGGTGAGAAATGCGCTGGCATCGAGCCGGTCGATCCGGGACCATGAAACGATGCTCGTCACCGCCCAGAGGGCATTCTCCGCCGCTGACTGGACGATTCTCGGTTCTTACCTGGCGGTCGTGCTGTACATCGGACTGCGCAGCGGCCGTCGCAACACGGACAGCGGCGAATTCTTCCTCGCGGGCCGGACCATGCCGATGTGGGCCGTCGCCGTCTCCGTGGTGGCAACATCGCTCTCTGCGGCCACGTTCCTCGGCGGTCCGGAGCTGGCCTACAAGGGCGACCTCACGTACCTGATCGCCAACCTCGGATCGTTGATTGCCGCCGTCCTGGTGGCGCTGCTCTTCCTGCCGAAGTTCTACGCGCTTGGCGTCACGAGCATCTACGAGCTGCTGGGGAATCGCTTCGGTTTGGCCGCTCGTCGAACGGCGAGCGCCGCGTTTCTCGTCGGTCGGATCTTCGCCAGCGGCGTCCGACTCTTCATCGTCGCCATCCCCTTCGCCTGGGTGGCGTACGGGGGCAGCCCCAGCGAAGAGCAGCTGATCACGAGCATCCTCGCCATCGGAGCGGTTGCGGCGCTCTACACGTGCGTTGGCGGCATGCGGGCGGTGATCTGGACGGACGTCCTCCAGGCGGTCGTCGTCTTCGGCACCGTGGCCGTGGCGTTCGGATTGCTGCTGCACCGAATTCCCCTCAGCGCGGGCGACATCCACCAGCTGCTCGCGGAAGCCGGACGGGACAGTGAACCGACGCAGGGCAAGTTGCGCTGGTTGTCCACGAGCATCCAGCCGTCGGAGACCTACACGCTCTGGACCGCCATCACCGGATTGACCATGATCAACCTGGCCGCGTACGGGACGGATCAGGATCTGACCCAGCGCATGCTGACATGCCGGACGTCGCGGTTGGGGAGCTGGTCGGTCATCGTCGCGAACTTGATCAGCTGGCCCATCGTCATGATCTTCCTGGGAATCGGACTGCTGCTCTACATCTTCTACCAGCGGTCCGACGTGATGGGCGCCGCTGCCCCGGACTACGAGATCGACCGCAGCCGCGAGGTGTTCGTCGAGTTCATGCTCCGCGAGATGCCCGGTGGCCTCCGGGGGCTCATGATGGCTGGTCTCTTCGCCGCGGCGATGAGCAGCCTCGACTCCGCCCTCAACGCCATGTCGGCCGTGACCGTCATCGATTTCTACCGCCCCTGGAGGCGATACCGCGAGGGGTACTCGTCGTTCGAGCGCCAGCGTGAGTTGGGC
The DNA here is from genome assembly GCA_963697235.1 of uncultured Planctomycetota bacterium. Taxonomy (GTDB): domain Bacteria; phylum Planctomycetota; class Phycisphaerae; order Phycisphaerales; family SM1A02; genus CAVONJ01. The sequence goes on along the minus strand of CAVONJ010000004.1, from coordinate 325,131 downwards.
GTGGGTCGCGCCGCGGTCATCGGCTGGGCAGTCGTGCTGAGCTCATTTGCGTGCGTGTGCGTCTACTGGCACGAGGCGACGGAACTGCCGCTCATCGACTTCGCGCTGATGGTCATGGCCTTCGCCTACAGCGGTCTGCTCGCCGTCTTCCTCGCGGCACTGCTGACCCGGCGAGGAAACGGTGTCAGCGCCGTGAGCGCGCTCGGCGTCGGGTTCCTCGCGATGGTCCTCATGCAGCGGACGGACTTCGGGTGGGTGCGCGAATTTCTCGGCGAGGCCCTGCCGGAGGAAGCGGATGCTCGATCGGGGTCTGGCGCTGGCCTTTCCCTGGCAGATGGTCCTGGCCACGGCGCTGAGCTTCATCGTGTGCTGCCTGGGGCGAAGGGAACCCCTCGCCCGTTGAGCAGCTCCCGCCCGCCGCATGCGCGAGTCTCTCAGGGCGCGGGAAGATGTGAGAGACGCTGGATCGCGTGGCGAATCGTCGACTCATCCTTGCAGAAGGCGAAGCGCACCAGGGAACGACCGTCGGCCGGGTCGTGGTAGAAGGCGCTGGGCGGGATGGCGGCCACGCCGATCTTCTCGACGAGATGGCGATTGAACGTGACGTCGTCGCCATGGCCGAAGGGCGTGTGATCGACCAGCACGAAGTACGTGCCCTGCGGCGGATACACGATGAACCCGATGCGGGCGAGACCGTCGACGAGCAGGTCGCGCCGGTGGCGGTACGCCTCGACGAAGTCGTGGAAGTAGGACTCCGGTGCTCGCAGCGCCGCCGCCGCGCCGTGCTGCAGCGGCGTCGCGGAGGAGAACGTGATGAACTGGTGCGCAGCGCGCAGTCCGGCGGTCAGCGCCGGCGGCGCCACCGCCCAGCCGATCTTCCAGCCGGTGAGCGAGAAGGTCTTGCCGAGCGACGACAGCGTGACGGTCCGTTCGGCCATGCCGTCGAGCCTGGCGAGCTGCAGGTGCTCGCCGTCGAAGACGAGATGCTCGTACACCTCGTCGGTGATCGCGAGGGCGTCGTGGCGGCGACAGAGATCGGCAATCAGCTCGAGCTCCTCGCGATTCAGCACCCGGCCGGTCGGATTGTGAGGCGTGTTGACCAGGATCGCCCGCGTCCGATCGGAGAACGCGCGCCGCAGGACCGCTTCATCGAGCGCGAAGTCCGGGGGCGCAGGGTGACGAAGCGGGGCTGGGCGCCGGCCAGCGCGACGCAAGCGCGGTAGCTGTCGTAGAACGGCTCGAAGAGGATGACCTCGTCGCCCGGCTCCAGCAGTCCCAGGAACGTGGCGGCCAGCGCTTCGGTGCACCCACTGGTCACGGTGATCTCGCGTTCGGGATCGACGGTGACGCCGCTGTCCCGCGCGAATCTCGCCGCGATGGCCTCGTTCAGCGCCGGAATGCCGAAGCTGCGGGCGTACTGGTTCCCCGATCCCCGAATGGCCTCGATCGCCGCCTCCTTCACGAAGTCCGGTCCGTCGAAGTTCGGGAAGCCCTGACCGAGGTTGATCGCCTCGTGGGCGACGGCGAGCCGTGTGATCTCGGCGAAGATCGTCGAGCCGAACGGCGCCAGCCGGCGAGCGACGGCTGCCGGTGGCGAAGAGGATGCGGATTCCGGTGCCATGCGCATAGCCTACCGCGCGGGTGGCGCCGGACCCGATTGGATGTCCGGCCGGTCTCTTCGCTCACCCCGCGCGGCACGGTCCCCATCCCAGGATGAGCTGCACGAGGTCCGAGACGTCGACGGTCCCGTCTCCGGTGACGTCCGCGGGACACCCCGGACAGGGACCCCAGCTGACGATCAGCTGCACGAGGTCGACCACGTCGATCGCGCCGCTCCCGTCGAGGTCGCCCGCACACGGCGCCGCTTCGCACCGATCCGGCACGCCGTTCCCGTTGGCGTCGCTGGCCAGACCGAGGGCGATCTCGCAGCCGTCCTCGATGCCGTCGCCATTGCAGTCCGCGATGGCGCCGCCCGTGCTCATCCGGAAGAGCTGGCCGGAGTGCGTCGTCACGTACAGCTCGCCGCAGGCGTCCCGGCCGAAGGAGGTGATCGGCCCGAAGCTCGTTCCCGGCGGCCCCTCGATCTGCAGATCGTGCATGACGAAATCGAGGATCTCCCCGGCCTCGTAGCGGAACGACCAGATCGCGCTCGAGCACCAGTCGCCGAAGATGTAGCGTCCCGCTAGCTCGGGCATTCGGTGGCCGTGGTACACGTAGCCGCCGATGATCGAACAGTGGTTCGGCGTCCCGCCGTGCGCGTATTCGAACGTGGGTTCCGTGAAGGTCGCTCCGTCGCACTCGGGATCGCCGAAGAGCGGGTGCGCTCCTTCCCGGCAGCGCCACCCGTAGTTGGCGCCGCCAGGGCTTCCCGCGGGCTCGATGTTCAGCTCCTCCCATCCTTCGTATCCGACGTCGGCAATGAAGAGATCCCCGGTCTCTTCATCGAACGAGCACCGCCAGGGCTCGCGCAGGCCGAGGGCCCAGATCTCGTCCCGGCCCGGCTGACCGACGAGCGGGTTGTCCGGGGGGATGGCGTAGTTGCGCAGCGGATCCTCGGGGAAGTCGTCTCCGTGCACGTCGATCCGCAGGATCTTCCCCAGCAACGAATCCGGGTCCTGTCCGGTGTGGTCGGGATCCCCCTCCGGCCCGCCGTCTCCCGAAGAGAGGTAGAGATAGCCGTCCGGACCGAACTCCATCCAGCCGCCGTTGTGAAAGCGGTGCGGCTGGAGAATGGTCAGAAGAACCTGCTCGGACGCCGGATCCGCCACATCGGGATCGGCCGACCGCACGAAGCGCGAGAGCAGGACGTGCCCATCGGCGTTCGTGTAGAGGACGTAGAAGATGCCGTTCGTGGCGTAGTCGGGTTCGAAGGCGACGCAGAGCAGCCCCGTCGAGAAGTTGATCGCGACCGGACAGAGTTCGAGGAAGGGCTCGGGCAGCAGCAGGCCGTTCTTGAGGAGCCACATCCGTCCAACTGCGTCCGACGTGGAGCTCCACTGCTGGAGAACGAAGAGCCGTTCCAGATCGCCCGGCGGCGAGATCGCGTAGACCGGTCGGCTGATCTGGTTCGTGACCAGCGTCAGGTGCAGCGTGTCGTCGCCCCCCATCGCCGCGGAGGCGGTCGCCCCACCGATGAGCGCCGCACCAAGCGCGGACCAGAAGCGAGCGGGGGCGGTCGTCTCACGTCGTTGGTGCATGGCGAACTCCGTGTTGTTCGAGGAGCCGCGCCAAGTGTACACGGAGTGCGGCGAACGGTTCGGAAACCAAAAGCCCCCCGGTCGTGGACCGGGGGGCTCGATGAGGAGTTGGCCGCCGTTGCGAGGTGCTCGACAATCACTCCCAATTGAGGATGATGGACATCACGTCGAGCATGTCGACGACGCCGTCGGAGGTCGTGTCGGCACGGCAGGGCTTGGCGCTGTCCGGGCAGGTGCCCCAGCCGAGCAGCACCGTGATGAGATCAGCCACGTCGACCGTGCCGTCGTCGTTCGTGTCCGGAGCGATCACGTTGTCGACGAACGGGACGGCCTGGAGCGGCTCCATGGCGTCCATGGCGGCCGAGCCCATCGCGAAGATCGTGTAGACCTTTCCGGTTTCGACCATGACGCCGGGAACGCTGAGCGCGAGCCCTCCGCCATCGTCAAGGCGAACTTCCAGGTCGTACGTACCTGCGGGAACGCTGATGTAGCCACCGCTCTCCGTGAAGCTGACCGCATCGAAGAGCGGATCCGCGATCCCGGCGGCAAAGACGTCCACGGTCGGGGCGTCAGGCGAGGCGTGCACGAATCGGATCCGGGCGTCGAACGGCGAGGTGGAGCGATCGTCGACGAGGATCAGCGGCTGGATCTCGGCCAGGAAGTTGACCGCCACGATCGAGTAGTCGAGGGCCCCGTCGATGAACGCGGTCGCATTGATGACCACCGGGTCGATCGCGTTTGCGGGCGTGACCTGGAAGTTGTAGTTGTTGCTGGCGAACGGAAGGTACGGCGTCGCAGAGGTGAAGGGCAGGTCTTCCAGGTTGGGCTGGTCCACGCCCGGCGTGCGATCGACGTACAGATCGACGGCCGGCGCATCAGGGGAGGCGTGGACGACGCGAACGTTGGCGAGCCGAGCGGAGATGACGGCATCGACCAGCGGAACGGCCTGGAGCGGAGGCTGACCCGGCGCAGCGCCCCCATTGCGAAGATCGTGTAGACGGTACCCGCGTTGACCGCGACACCCGGGACTTCGAGCGCGAGCGTACCGTCCGAGTCGAGGCGAACCTCCAGGTCGTAGGTTCCCGCGGGCACCTCGATGTAGTCGCCGACTCCCTTGAAGCTCACCGCGTCGAACAGCGGATCGGCAATGCCGACTGCGAACACGTCGACGGTGGGCGCATCGGGTGACGCGTGGACGAAGCGAATACGGGCGAAGTCGGGATTGATCGTGTTGTCATCGAGTAGAACGAGCGGCTCGATGGAGGCCAGGAAGTCGACGGCAACGACGGAGTAGTCCTGAGACGAGTCGATTTCCGCGGTGGCATTGATGACCACGGGGGTGATCGAATTGGCAGGCGTGACTTGGAAGTTGTACGAGGCGGAGGGCAGGGGCGCGTAGTCGGTCGCCTGCGTGAAGAGCAGATCCTGGATCACCGGATCGTCAGTTCCGGGGATCCCATTCACGTACACGTCGACCGCGGGCGCATCCGGGGAGGCATGGATCACCCGGACGTCCGCCCAAGTGCTCGTAGCTGTTGCCAGGACAGCGACACTGCAGAGAGGGAAAATGGCGTTCTTCATGATCGATCTCCTTCTGACTGGGGGTGTGATCACGCACCGACAGTGATCGGGGACGATGCCGATGGAGCGAACTCGACGGATGGGCCGAAGACGAATCGGCACCAGCTGGGGTGCGACGATCGAGAAATGACAGTCGGTTGGAGTGTCGGTCCAGCTCGTGCCCGAGATTCACGGTCACGCGAAAAATGGGCGCCCTGCTGCTGACCGGGAATAGACGCGCCGACTCATCCGCTCTGGTTGGATGCCCCTACGACGAGTCGATCGCTGGCGGGCGCGTGGGCGAGCTCTATACTGTGGTTCCTCGTGAGGAAGAACATGATCAGCACGAACGCCAAAGAACTGGCTCAGGTCAAGGAGTACTACGGCAAGATCCTGAGCAGCACTCGGGATCTCCGCAGCTCGGCCTGCTGTTCGACCGACTCGCTGCCCGACGCGCAGCGGAGAGCCCTCGCCTTGATCGAACCGGAGATTCTCGACCGCTTCTACGGATGCGGCTCGCCGATTCCGCCGGCTCTCGAGGGCTGCGTGGTGCTCGACCTGGGCTGCGGGACCGGACGGGATACCTACATCGCCTCCCAACTCGTCGGGCCGCAGGGCCGGTGCATTGGCGTCGACATGACCGAGGAGCAGCTGGAGGTGGCCGAGCGCCTGCGCGACCGCCAGATGGCACGCTTCGGGTACGACCGACCCAATGTCTCATTCCACCAGGGCTACATCGAAGATCTGCGCGACGTGGGAATCGAAGACGACTCCGTCGACGTGGTGATTTCCAACTGCGTCATCAATCTCTCCCCCGACAAGGACCGGGTCTTCTCCGAGATCAGGCGCGTGCTCAAGCCGGGTGGCGAGCTGTTCTTCGCCGACGTGTTCAGCGGCCGGCGTGTCCCCGAGTCGGTGCGGAAGGATCCGGTGCTCTATGGCGAGTGCCTGGGCGGCGCGATGTACATCGAAGACTTCCGACGGGCGCTCTTCCGAGCGGGCTTTGCGGACTACCGGGTCCTCAGCCGTTCGCGCATCGAGATCACGGATGCCGATCTTTCAGCGAAGGTAGGCATGATCGACTTCTCCTCGCTGACGATCCGAGCATTCAAGCTCGAGAGCCTCGAAGATCGCTGCGAAGATTACGGACAGGTGGCGATCTACCGCGGCACGATCGCGGAGAGCCCGCACGCCTTCGTGCTCGACGATCACCACACGTTCATCACGGGCAAGCCGATGCTGGTGTGCGGGAACACCGCCGCCATGGTGGAGGAAACGCGCTTCGGGCGTCATTTCCTGGTCCATGGCGATCGCTCGACCCACTACGGCGAATTCGCTTGCGCACCGGCCACCGAGAAGCTGCAGGCGGGCGGCGGGGTCGGCGGCGCGTGCTGCTGATCTTGCGATCTGTGGGTCAACTGCATCGTGAACCAGTGATCGGCGCCGATCGCGCCGCAGTGCATGGACCCTACCCGACCCGCTGACCCAACTCCCTACCCGACCAGGCTGGCGGCCAGATCGCGAGTGGAGAGGCCCCGCATGATCATGCTGATCGCCTCGGGATTGGTGGCCAGGCGCAGCGCCTCGGTGCCCGAGATGATCTCGCGCCTGCCAGAGCTTGGCGAGGTGCTGGTCGAAGAGCTGCATGCCCTGCTCCTGATTCGCGATGGCCTTGGACAGCGACTTGGGATCGCCGTCGAGCAGGATCTTGCGCACGACCGGCGTGTTCCGCAGGATCTCGACGACCGGGATCCGATCCTTGCCGTCGTGGGTCCGCGCCAGTCGCTGGCTGACCACCGCCTCGAGATTGGCAGCGACCTGCATGAGCAGCAGGTCGCGCTCGTCGGGAGGGAAGAGCGCGATGAGCCGCTGCACGGTCTGGGAGGCGTTGGTGGTGTGCATCGTCGAATACACCACGTGACCGGTGTCCGCCGCCTGCAGGGCGGTTCGCATGGTCTCGGCGTCGCGCAGCTCGCCGACCAGAATCACGTCCGGATCCTGACGGAGCGCCACGCGCAGCGCCTCGAGGAACGTCCGCGTGTCGCTGCCCAGCTCCCGCTGCGCGATCAGCGACTTCTTGGACGTGTGGACGAACTCGACGGGATCCTCGATCGTGATGATCCGGTTCTGGCGGCGTGGTGTTGATGTAGTCGATCATCGCGGCGAGCGTCGTGCTCTTGCCGCTTCCAGTCGTTCCCGTGACCAGGATGAGACCGCGGGGCGACATCGCGATCTCCTCGACGGCGCGTCGGCAGGTTGAGCTCGTCGAACGGCGGGACTTCCAGGGGAATGATGCGGAACGCCATCGAGAGGTGACCGCGCTCGAAGAACGAGTTGACGCGGAAGCGGGCGCTGCCGGGCATCTCGAAGCTGAAGTCGGCGCTCCGCTCCTGATCGAGCCGGACCTGAATGTCCTCCGGCGCCATCTGGCGCATGATCTCGCGGATCACGTCATCGGTGAGGACCTCGGCATCGAGCGGCCTCAGCTCGCCAGCCGACCCGGACGCGCGGCGGACTGCCGGCCTGCAGGTGCAGATCGCTGGCGCGGTGGTCCATCATGGCGCTGAGCAGTCGGGTCAGTTCCATCGGCGATTCTCCTGATTCGGTGTCAGCGTCATGCGACCGGCTCGCGCGGCTCCTGGCCGCTCGTCAAGCAGGCAGAGGTACCGATCGCTTCGCTGCGGAGGCGACGGAGATCAGCCAGGTCCCCACGAACAGCATCTCGATGCCCAGCAGCGTGCCAATCGCCCAGGCTCCGGAGAGCGGCCACTGCCTCCAGATCAGGACGCCCAGCAGGAGGGAGACGACGCCGCCGAAGAGCAGCCACCCCCAGCCTCGCGTCGGCCGGAGCTGGAAGGCGCACACGACTCGGGAGATGCCGTCCACGAGGAAGAAGCCGACCAGCAAGAGTGTGAGGAAGTCCAAGCCGAGCAGTGGATGGGCAATCATCACCCCGCCGCAGATGAGCGCGAGGATGCCGCCGATTGCGGTGACCAGACCCGCCCCCCAGGACTTCGCCTGCGTGGCCAGCGCAAGCTGGGCGAGACCGGCGATCAGGATCAGCACGCCCGCCAGTAGAGCGGTCGTGACCCCAGTGAGGAGTGGAGCGAGCAGCGCGAGAACTCCAAGGATGACCAAACCGATTCCGGTTCCGGTGATGACGCCGGCGTTTTTCCGGAGGGCCTGCAGTGGTGAATCCATTTGGGTCAACTCCTGTGATCGCAGTGGTGGCGTGCCTGCGGTCCGACGCACGCGTGGTTCCAAGGGCGATTGTACAGCGGCGCGATGATTCGTCATCGGCGGGTCGCGCTCGACGCCACCCGGGCCTGGCTTTCCCCCACCAGCCGGCGACTTCGCACGTACGGCCGCGTGGCCGGAATCGCACCGACGGCGACCAGCAGCCACACGATGGCCACGATTGCCGGACCGCCGCCGAGGGCCGTCCCCGCCAGCCCGGCCAGCGGTCCGACGGCGTAGCCGGCCCCGATCAGTGCTTCGTGCCTTCCGCTCGCCTCGACTGCGGCGCCACCCACGGCCATCGCGTAGTACAGCGCGGCGTAATAGATGACGCCCAGCCCGATCCCCATGATGGCGAAGCCGACGAGCACCAGCGAGTACGCGGGAGCGAGCACGACCAGGCCGAAGCCGACGGTCATCGAAATCGCTCCCATGAGCAGGGTGCCCCAACGACCATGCCAGAACGGAAGCTTCCACATCACCAGCAACGCCGCCACCCGGACGATCATCCAGGTGGCGGTCGATGGTGTCTCGAGATGAACGTCGATCCCCAGTTGCTCGAAGCGGTACGGCAGGATCGGGGCCATCACCGAGGTGAGCACGTAGCTGAGCGGCAGAAGCACGCGCAGCGATCGCAGCAGCTGCGGATACAGCGGCGACATGTGGGCGGCCGCCATGCCCGCATCGTGATCCGCCGGCCGCTGAGCAAAGGAGCCCACGAAGAGCAGCGCGAGGAGCCCGGCGCCGGACAATCCGCCGATCGCCCATCGGCCGTGCTCTTCCAGCAGCGGCGCCATGATGAACATGGGGACGACCACCGCCGGCATCCAGGTGAGGTTGAACCAGCCGATGGCCGAGCGCATCGAGGGACCATGCCGACCGGCCGTCAGGTAGCTCTCGACGATCGGCCACATGAGCGACGAAGCGATCGTGACCGCCGTCGCTGCGATCCAGAGCGCCCACTCACCGGACCACGCGATGGGCAGGACGCACGCCGCGGCCTGAATGACCAGCGTCCAGACGAGCAAGCCCCTGGTCTGCACGAAGCGCTGCAGCCGCCTCGCGATCCACGCCGAGAAGAAGGCCCCCAGGGCGTAGACAGCGCCGAGGAGTGCATACAGGATCAGATTCCGCACCTGGTCGAACCCGTAGGCGTGCTTCGCGATGAACGAAAGACCGTTCCAGAAGACCCCGGTCCCCAGGGACGCCAGGAACGTGACCACGAGCACCGCGCCCAAGGGGGTGCTCTTCACCGGCGCTGCATGCGAAACGGATCGGTCCATCGCGGAACGCCGGGGGATCTGAAACTCACGCCGCTCCGCGTCAGCGTGCGGTTCGCCCGCAATTCTCACCGATATCGTAGCGAGGGTGCAAAGAACGTTCGCTGGCAAGGAGATGAGGCCATCGAGGGGGAGACGGCTTGTCATGCCTTCGACGCCTCGATGTGTCGAGAGCGACGCCGCCAGCGGGTGGTCTACACAGCCGCAGCAGATGGTGGTGAGAAATGCGGGTTAGATCGACCGCTTGCATTCGGTGCTTACCACGAGCGATTGCCGCGGCTCAGACGATAGCTGTTGTATTGCGTCGACATGAGGCCCGCCTGGCCGCGAGAGAACGCCGAATCCGAGAGGTCTCTGGGAGCCGGAAGGCCTCGGGTCCACGTTCCTGCTTCGTCCGGAACATTCATGGGTAGCGCGGAGGCCTCGATCGGCCCGCTCGGCTCGTCGGGAACGCCTCCGTACGGGGATTCCCACCGGCCGTTCCTGCCGCCTCCACGGTAGCGCCGCCAGCGCTCTTCGGGCGGGCGCCTTCCTGTCGACGGAAGACCTCGCCCTGCGGTGACGCGTACAGATCCGGAAGGTCGGCGCGCTGCACGAATGCGCTCAAGCCCGAATCCTCCGGCCGCGGGGGGATGGCTCGCCACGCGTTGTACGGGGTCTTGGTCACCCCGTACCCCCAATTGTCATACGGCGTGAAGACCGCCGCCCGAGGTGGCTTGTAGGAGATCGGGTCCATGGCCGGCAGGTACACGCAGTTCAAGGGGTCGTAGTAGTGTTCGTACCCGTAGGTCTGCTCGAAGTCGGCGTAGCCGGCGCCCTGATCGGACCAGTTTCGAAAGCGGTCGGCGTAGTACTCCATAGGCCGGGAGACCGGATACCCGGTGCCGTAGACGACCATCCCATCGCGAACGTACGACCCCAGATAGCCGGGAAGATAGCCGAACACCACCTCGTCGGGCGTCGAGGAGTATGGCGCGACGTAGGTAACGGGGAAGAGGGGGCTGGTGGGCGGAATGTCGTAGATCGAGCTGGGCACTTGATCGCACACCGACCAGGGACCCTCGGGAGAGGGGGAGACGAACCAGACGCCCGAGCGGCAGAGATAGTACATGCCGTCCACCAGGACGACGTCGGCGCTCGTGTTGACGCCGTACTGAACACCGGTCGTGGCGTCGATGGGCGCGAACCGCGGCGCTCCGTAGAAGCTGACCTCGATCGCCGGCTGGTTTCGCTTCACCGTGGCGGTGCGGGGAATCTGGGCGGCGATGAGCGCTTCCTTGGCCTGCGGTGTGCCGGGCACCGACGGCAGCACGCGCTGCGCAGGTGTGATCGATCGGGATCTTCGCGAAGTCAGCTGGCAGGTCGTTGGTGCAGTAGCTGAGCGGTGCGTCCTTCCCCGAGGTCCTGAACCAACGGCCGGCGATCAGCGCGTAGTACTTCCCGTCGCTGCCGCTCAGGAAGATGTCATGTTGCGTGTTGTTGACGTACAGAAGACTCGTACCGGGAATCGGCTCGAAACGGGGCTCTCCATCGGTGACGAGCAGCTCGACCGGTGGCTCGCGGACATAGACACGGGGCACCTCGTCGATGGAGAGCAGCTTCCCGGGAATTCGGTTTCTGACTCCCTGCCACCGCGGATCGTTCGGAAGGGTCCGAAAGGCGTCGGGTAGCGTATTTGCGGCGGTCCACTCACCCTGGAGGTCGGTGGCTTTCAGCCAGCTCTCTCCGTAGACGAGGTAGTAGGTCTTGTAGGGAATGTCATAGAGTATCTTGGAATCGGTGTTGATCACCAGGCCCAGATCGGTGCGGGGAATTCGCTCCACGATCGGTCGGCCGTCGATGAGCACGAGGATCGCGTTCTCCCGGCTCATGACGATCGTCGGCGGTTCGACGGAAAGGTCGACCTCTCGTGCGGCCACGCTGCCCCGGTCCAGGTTGGACAGGATCCGTTCGAGGGGAACGGTCAGGGGGCCCTTGGGGAAGGCCAGGCGCAGCGTCTCTTCCGCGTCCTTGATCTCCTGGTCGTCCTGCAGTCCAGGAAAGGTGACCGTCGCGATCTGGATGTTGTCCAGCACCACGGTCCGCGCGGACAGGTCCGCCTCCGTATCGGCGGTGATCGTCAGCGCCCCGAAGACCTCATCGCTCGTGGGCGTCTTCTGAAGCGACACCGCGGCGAGCGCCTTCAGCGTGGTGTAGCCCGGCCACTCGGTCACTTGAGGCTGGTAGACGATGAGCGTCAGTCCGTCATCACCGCTGTACTGACGCGGCCATCCCGCTTCGTCGGCCGCGGCGTCGGCGCCCCCCGAGATTCCCAGCACGAGGCTCAGGATTCCCGCGGCCGCTCCCCGATTCACGGCGCGACCGATCCACGGTGCGCGACACAGGTCGTTCAGTTGATTCGTGTCTCTCGTCAGCACGTTCAATTGGTCCTCCCGGGATGAGCCCTGATTGTTCATGAACTTCGTCATTCGCAGCAGAAGGCTCATCAATGATCTTGTGCGGATCGTTCATCCACCCCCTACCGGAGCCGAGGGGGGGATCCATCCAACGCATGATCGGACCGATTCTTCGGTCCGGACGCTTGCATTCTTGCAGATCTCTGGTGGTGGTGTGAACCTGGGGTCACCCGCGTCCTCCGTCCTGCCCGTCATCCCACGTCGACCGCGCGACGGGGCCGGTTTCGGTAGACCAGCCAATACACCACTGGGATCAGGACCAGCGTGAAGGCCGTCGAGACGAAGAGGCCGAAGATCAGGGCCCAGGCCAGGCCGGAGAAGATCGGATCGAGCGTGATCGGGAATCGCGGCCAGCATCGCCGTGCCCGCCGTCAGGAAGATCGGCCGGAAGCGCACCGCCCCGGAGTCGAGAATGGCCTGCTCGAGCTCTTCACCGCGGTCGAGCGAAGAGTGGATGAAGTCGATGAGCAGGATCGCGTTGCGCACGGCGATGCCCGAGAGCGCGATCATGCCGATCATCGCCGTGGCCGTGAAGAACACCGGGTTCGCGTAACCGCCGACCGGTTTGATTGGTCAGCACGTTGAGCAGCCAGAAGCCGGGCATGATGCCGATGATCGTCAGCGGAATCGAGATCATGAGGATCAGCGGCATGAAGTAGCTGGCGGTCTGGTAGACGAGCAGGATGTAGATACCCAGGCAGGCGACGCCGAAGGCGATTCCCAGGTCGCGGAAGACGTCGACGGTGATCTTCCACTCGCCCTCGCCGGCCCAGACGAGCTCGAACTCGGCGGGGATGAGCGAGCTGGCTCCGCCCGGTCGGAGGTCGTCTTGCATGTCCAGGATCGCCTCGGCCGGCGGGCGGCCTGCCATCTCCGCGGTGACGTACACCACCGGCCGCAGGTTCTTGCGATAGACCGTCTGGTCCTCGATCGTCTCCCGGAAGCGGCCCAGCTCTCCCAGCTGGACCATGTTGCCTCTGGGGCCCGCGACGTAGAGGCTCTCCAGGCGCGTCAGATCGCTGCGGTCCTGAAGCGGCAGCTGAAGGTGAATGGGCGTGGGCGAGGCCTCGTCCGCATCGTGCAGGATCGAGACCTCGGCTCCGTCGAGCGCCACGGCCAGCGTCTGCGCGAGTTCCGCGGTGGAGAGACCGGCGATCGCCGCCTTCTCCTTATCGGTTTCGAAGACGTACTTCGTCTGATTCGCCTGCACCGTGGAGTCGACGTCCACCACGCCCGGCTCCTCCCGGAAGCGGGCGGCGACCCGTTCCGCGATCTCCTGCACGTGCCGGTACTGGTGGTAGGGCTGACCGTACACCTCGAGGGTGAGCGTCGAGATGACCGGTGGACCCGGCGGCACCTCGACGACCTTGATGTTCGCACCGGCGCGATCCGCGATCGCCTGCAGCTCATCGTGGAGGCGAAGGGCCAGCTCGTGGCTCTGCTGCTTGCGGTGGTCCTTGTCGAGGAGGTTCACGCGGATGTCGGCGACGTGCGGCCCTTCCCGCAGATAGTAGTGGCGCACCATGCCGTTGAAGTCCATCGGGCTCGAGGTCCCGACGAAGGTCAGCACCTCGGTGACCTCCCGGACCGAGCGAAGGAAGCGGGCCAGCTCCTCGGTCACCGCGGCGGTGCGCTCCAGCGTCGTGCCCTCGGGCATGTCGATCACGACCATGCAGCTCGTTCTTGTTGTCGTACGGCAGCATCTTCAGCGGGACGCTGCGGGTCACGACGAGCGAGGCAGGAGAGGAGCGAAGAGCAGCGCCGTTCCGCCGATGACCAACCACGCAATCCACCGGTGTTCGAGCAACGGCCGCACGATGGCGGAATAGACGCGGTAGAGCTTCGAGCGGCGAAGGTCGAAGGCTTCCTCGTCGGCACGGCCGTATTCGCCCTTGAGCACGTGGTAGCTCATCCACGGGGTGATCGTGAAGGCCACCACCAGGCTCATCAGCATGGCCAGCGGCACGTTGAGGGCCATCGGCCGCATGTAGGGGCCCATCATGCCGGTGATGAAGAACATGGGCACGAAGCTGACGATCACCGCGAGCGTGGCCAGGATGATCGGCGGACGTACCTCGTTGACCGCGCTGAGCACGGCCTGTAGCGGCGGCTCCCGCCGCATCTTGAAGTGGCGATAGATGTTCTCGACGTCGACGATCGGATCGTCGACCACCAGCCCCAGGGCCAGGATGAGGGCGAAGAGCGTCACCCGGTTGATCGTGTAGCCGCTCAGGTAGTTGATCAGAAGCGTCAGCGAGAAGGTGATGGGAACCGCCACCGCGACGATCAGCGCTTCTCGCCAGCCCAGCGTTAAGCGCGATCAGCCCGATCACGATGACGATGGCCACCGCCAGCCCTTCGACCAGCTCGTTGACCTTGTCGTTCGCGGTCTTGCCGTAGTTGCGGGTGACGTGGAACTCGACGCCGTCCGGCAGCAGCGTCGGCGCGATCCGCTCGAGCTCTTCCCGCACGGCGCGGGAGACCCACACCGCGTTGGTTCCCTTCTTCTTGGCAATCGAGATGGTGACCGCGGCCTCGAGCTCGTCGGCCACAGCCGGGTCACCGTCATCCTCGCCCGGGCCCTTTCCGAAGGAGGTCAACGTCTGCACCTCCGCGGGAGCGAGTTCGACGGAGGCGACGTCGCGGAGATAGACCGGCTGGCCCTCGCTTACTCCGACGACCAGATCGGCGACCTGCTCGTCACGCTGCAGCGTGACACCGGCTTCGACGACCGCCGCTTCATCCAGCTGGTCGAAGCCGCCGGCGGAAATCGTCACGTTCGCGCCGCGCAGGGCGCTCGTGATGTTCGCCAGCGTCAGGCCGCGGCCGCCCAGACGCTCGGGATCGATCTCCACCCGCACCTGGAGGGGTCGGCCTCCCACGATGCTCGTCGGCCCGGTGTTGCGCACCGCCTGGAGTCGCAGCTCGATCTCCTCGGCGATTCGGCGCAGCTCGACGTCGGAGTACGTGGCGCTCGAGAGCGTGACATTGACGATCGGCACATCGTCGATCTCGACGGGCTTGATCACCCAACCGCTCACGCTGGGAGGGGCCAGATCGGTGTGCATGGCCAGCGCGTCTGCAGCTTGACCAGGCTGTCCTCGCGATCTTCGCCCACGTAGAAGCGCACGGTCACGATCGCGCGACCCGGCATGCTCATGGAGTAGACGTACTCGACCCCGTCGATCTGGTAGAGCACCTTCTCCAGCGGCGTGACGACCTGTCGCTCCACTTCCCGCGCGGAAGCCCCCGGCACCTGGACGAAGACGTCGGCCAACGGAACGACGATCTGCGGCTCTTCCTCCCGTGGCGTCACGAGCAGGGCGATGGCCCCGCCGATGAGCGAGACGACCACCATGATCACCGAGAGATTGCCCCGGAGGAAGAGCTCGACGGTGGCGGAGATCAGGCCGGATCGCTGACTGGACATCACGTATGGACCTGCGTCAATCGTTCTGCGCGGCGGTTGAGGAGTCCAAGGCAGCGCCGTCGAACTGCAGGCTCACCCGCTCGCCTGCCTGCAGCCCCGCGAGGATCTCGACCAGGTCGTCCACGACCTCCCCCGTTCGCACGAAGCGTCGGTCCGGGCGACCATCCTCCCCCACCACCTTGACCATCTCGAGCTGTCCCACGCGGCGCACTGAGCCGCGGGGCACGAGGATCTGGGACTTCTCGCCCTCGGTAATGAGCAGCCGGCCGAACATGCCGCTCACGACCCCCGGTGGGTAGTCGGCGGTCACCTTGACCAGCAGGGAGCGGCTGGAGGGAGAGGCCTGGGGAACGATCTCGCTGATCCGCGCGGGCAGGCGGCGGCTGATGGCGGGAATCTCGACGTCGACCGTGTCGCCAACCTTGAGCTGCAGCGCGAGACGCTCGGGGACGGCCGCCTCCAGCTGCAGTTGCTCGGGATCGTAGAGCTTGACCAGCGTGTCCCCCGGCCGGGCGAGGTCGCCCTCCTCCATTTGCTTGTCGATCACGATTCCCGACAACGGCGAACGTATGGTCGCGTAGCTCAGCTGGGTCGTGGCCTCTTCCAGCAGCTGGCTGGCTCGCTCGGCCTCGGCGACAGCGACCTCCTGCGCCCGCTGGGTGTCGTACAGCTCCGTTCTCGTGGCCGCGCCCTTGGCGAACGCGTCGCTGATCCGTTCGAAGTCGTTCGCCGCCTTGGCCGCCCTGGAGCGTGCCGCCTCGAGGTCGGCCTCCCGCTGCCGGCGCCGTGCTTCGATATCGGCCTTGTCGAGTTCGACGAGCACATCTCCGGCCTCGACGCGCTGACCGGCCAAGATGTGCATGTGAGCGATCGGCGCCAGGATCCGCGAACCCACCGCTGTCTCCCGCACCGCCCGCATGGTTCCCACCGCCCGAACCACGTTGGGAATCTGCCGAAGCTCCACATCGAAGGTCCGGGATACCGCCGGCGTCGCGGCGGCCGGGACCCGGCCGGGACTGGTCTTGCGCTTGAACAGCCCCGACATGTACGCCACGATCAGGACCAGGGCGATCAGCGCCGCGAACGATTGCAGCACGGTGCGAAGACGTCGGTGCCGCTTCATCATGATGGCCGTTCTGCTCTCCGGGCACGAGGGACAGGAATGCGCTAGCACGATAACGGATCGCCCCTCTGCGGGCGACGTGCCGCCGCAATCTCGATGTTGACCTGCTCGCACCGCCTGCCAACCATAGAGGCTTGAGCGACTCCTCCAGCGTGCCGCAGGAACTCGCGAGTCCCGCACCGGCCGCGGAGGCCCGGCCGGTCTGCGCCCAGGTCATGGAGCAGCTGCTGCAGAAGGAGCCGGGCATCCGCGGTGCCTCTCTGGATGTCGGTGCAGGAAAGCTCCGTCTGACGTACGACCCCAAGCGGATGTCGCTCAACGAAGCGCGGCGGCTGTCGCACCGCCTGGGTGTCGAGCTCGAAGAGCCCTTCCGGCACTGCACGCTCCGGACGCGGGGCATGCACTGCGCCGACTGCGCCGCCCAGATCGCCCGTCCGCTCGAGCGTCAGCCAGGCATGGCACGGGTGGCCGTGAATCCCGTGGCCCAGATCATCACCGTCGACTACGACACGACCACCACGGATCTTCCTGCGGTCGAGCTGGCTCTCGCCCGTGCCGGGTACGAGGCCGAGCCGGCTCCGGGCACGAAGGCCGCCTACCAGGCGAGCGAAGCGCGCGATCGCCGCCTGCGGGTTCGAATGGCCGTGCTGACCGCGGTCTGCCTGGTCGCGCTGATCGCGGCGTGGATCGGGGAGGCGGCCGGCGTCATCTCAGAACAGACCGCGCTGGGCCTCTACGTGATCGCCTTCCTCGCCGGCGGCTACTACAGCACGGCCCGCGTGATCCATGAGCTTGCATCCGCGGAGATCACGGTCGACTTCCTGATGATCGCCGCCGCGATCGGGGCCGCGTCGATCGGGCGCTGGCCGGAAGGCGCGGTGCTGCTCTTCCTCTTCTCGCTGTCCAATACGCTCGAGCAATACGTGCTGGGCCGGACCCGTCGGGCCATCGAGTCGTTGATGGATCTCACGCCGGAAGAAGCCGTCGTGCGCCGCGACGGCGCGGAGGTGCGGGTGCCGGTCGAAGAGCTGCGCGTTGGTGACACGGTCATCGTCCGTCCCGCGGAGCGGATCCCGGCCGACGGTAGCGTGCTGCGGGGACAGACGAGCGTCGATCAGTCTCCGATGACCGGGGAGTCGATTCCCATCGAGAAGGGACCGGGGGATCCGCTCTTCGCAGGCACCCTGAATCATCAGGGCGCCATCGAGATGGACGTGACCAAGGTGGCGGGTGATACGACGCTGGCCCGCATGATCAGGCTCGTCGAAGAAGCGCAGACCGAGCGATGCAGAGCCAGCGGTTCACGGAGTGGTTCGGGCAGCGGTACACGCTGGCGGTGCTGGCACTCTCTGCCGTGACGCTCCTGGTCCCCCTGCTTCTTCTCCGGGAGCCCTTCGCCCCCTCCTTCTACCGGGCGATGACCGTCCTGGTCGTCGCCTCGCCCTGCGCGGTCGTGATCTCGATCCCTGCCGCGATCCTCTCCGCCATCACCAGCGCGGCCCGTGGCGGTGTGCTCTTCAAGGGCGTGCGCTCATCTCGAGAAGGCGGCCACGATCCGCTGTATCGCGTTCGACAAGACTGGAACGCTCACGATCGGCCGGCCGCAGGTCGTCGATGTTCGCCCGCACGCGCCCTTCACTCACGAGGACGTGCTGCGCATCGCCGCGTCGGTCGAGAGCCTCTCGGAGCACCCGCTGGCTCGAGCGGTCGTGCAGGCGGCAGAGGCGGAGAACCTCACCCTGGAGCCCGCATCCGACGGCGAGGCGCTGGTCGGCCGCGGCGTTCGCGCCACTGTCGACCATCGTTCCGTCTTCATCGGCAAGTCAGAGCTCTTCACCGATCTCGGGTACGAGATGCCGCCTGCG
Organism: uncultured Planctomycetota bacterium; assembly: GCA_963697235.1. Lineage (GTDB taxonomy): Bacteria > Planctomycetota > Phycisphaerae > Phycisphaerales > SM1A02 > CAVONJ01. Next base: position 306,983 of record CAVONJ010000004.1, on the reverse strand, counting down.
CTGCTCGAGGCTGCAGAAGAGCTTCGCAGTGAGGGCAACACGGTGATCTTCGTCGGCAGCAACGAGGGCGCGATTGGCCTGCTGGCGATTGCCGATGCCCTTCGACCAAGCGCTGCCGAGGCGGTCCGGGGATTGCGCGAGCTCGGCATCGAGCACCTGGTCATGCTGACCGGCGACAATCACGTGGTGGCCGAAGCGATGGCCGGACGGCTGGGACTGGAGTTTCAGGCGCAGCTGCTGCCGGAAGAGAAGCTGGAGGCGATCCAGGACCTGCGCGAGCGGTACGGTTCGGTCGCCATGATGGGCGACGGAATCAACGACGCGCCATCGCTCGCCGCGGCCGACCTGGGAATCTCGCTCGCCGCCACCGGAACGGACGTGGCCCTCGAGACTGCCGACGTCGTGCTCATGGCCGACGATCTGCGCCATCTTCCGTACGCGGTCGACCTGGCACGGCACACCGGTGTCATCATTCGCCAGAATCTGGTCTTCGCCTTCTCGGTGATGGGCCTGCTGCTGTTGATCACCTATGTCGGCCATCTGCGCCTGCCCTATGCCGTCGCCGGGCATGAAGGCAGCACGGTGCTCGTCATTCTCAACGGGCTGCGACTGCTCGCGTTTCCGCGGCCGGCTTCAGCCGCGCATTCGCCGGATTGACGCGGCGCGCCGCACGTGATGACCGCCGGGAGCACGAGGGTTGTCGCCTGAACGGGGCGGTTTCCCCGTGGTGCGATTGGGCATCGCAGAGCTTTAATAGAGGCAAGAAGCAGCCCTGACGAAGCGTCTTCGGGACGTGGAGAGGAGTTGGTTCGTGGCGGGTTTGTTGGAGGACCATGCCATGAAAGGCATTCATTTCAATTCGGTTTCCCTCCGCTGCGCAGCCGCGTTCGTAACGGGTCTATGCGTGACGACGGCGACATCTGCGCGAGCCGATGTGTTGGAGATGGTAGAAACCATGGCTTTGCCCGATCTTCCGGAGGTGCAGGCGACAGCGGTGGCGGTGAGCCCGGACGGGGCGCACGTCTATGTCGCCTGCGGGCGCGCTGACGCGCTGGTCGCGATGGCGCGGGACGGAGCGACGGGCGAGTTGACCTTCATCGAGATGGAGCAGGACGAGGTCAACGGTGTGAACGGCCTGCAGACCGCTTCCAGCGTGGCGGTGAGCGCCGATGGCTTGTTCGTGTACGTATCGAGCCCCGACGATCATGCTGTTGCGGTGTTCACCCGGGACGCTCAAACGGGCGAGCTCACTTTCCTTGAGGCGAAGGTCGATGGTGTCGACGGCGTGGACGGATTGCTCGGAGCTCACATGGTCACGGTGAGTCCGGACAGCCACCATGTGTATGTCGCCGGAGCCCTCGAGGATACGGTGGCGGTCTTCGAGCGTGACCAGATGACCGGCACGCTCGCGTTCGTCCAGGTGCTTCGTGACGGGGTGGGCAGCGTCACCGGGCTCGATGGAGTTATCTGCATCGCCGTGAGCCCGGACGGCGACAGCGTGTACACCGCCGCTTTCCGCGACGACGCGGTGACGGTGTTCGACCGAGATCCGGTGACGGGGTATCTGTCCTTCGTCCAGATCCTCCGCGACAACGTGGGCGGTGTGGACGGACTCAACGGCGCGAACGCGGTCGGGATCAGCCCGGACGGGTTGAACGTCTACGCGGTCAGCCTGCACCAGTTCGACGGCGAGAACGCCCTGGCGGTCTTTTCTCGTGACCCGGCGACAGGGACGCTCACCTTCCTCCAGGTCCTCCGGGACGACGAGGGAGGCGTCGATGGTCTAGCGCAGGCCTCCTGCGCAGTCGTGAGTCCAGGCGGAGCGTATGTCTATGTCACGGGAGGGCAGGACAACGCCCTGGCGGTGTTCGCTCGGGACTCGCTCACCGGCGAGCTGGCGTTCGTCGAGGTTCACATCGACGGCGTCGATGGTGCGGACGGACTCCTGGCGGCTCGATGGGCGGCCATCAGCCCAACGGGCTTGAACGTCTACGTCTCCGGGGCGCTGGACGATTCGGTGTCGGTCTGGCGGACGCAGGCCTGTCAGGGTGACACGAACGAGGACGGCGTCGTGAACGTCACCGATCTGCTCGGCGTCATTCAGGACTGGGGGAGCGTCGGCAGCGCCAACAACGGTGACATCAACACCGACGGTGTGGTCGATGTGCTCGATCTGGTGCTCGTAATCAACCTCTGGGGCTTCTGCACCTGATGTAGAGTAGGAAGAGACGGGTCGGGCAAGACCCGGGGTATTGACTGGTGGGGCCCCTCGCGATGGCATGGAGGGACCCCACCGGTCTCTGTAGGGAGCCTCTGTAGGGAGCCTCTGTAGGGAGCCTCTGTAGGGAACTGGAGGTTACGAAGCATGAATCGATGGGTTCGTGGGTTTCGGCGTGCAGACGCCAGGGCGAGGCACATGGGTGAGGACTTTCGCGGCCGGCGCCGGTGGCGCGTAGGGTGCATGCAATGCACCGTGAATCACGCCGTGCAAACACGGTTGGGCTCGTTCGAGAAGATTCGCGAACACGCGTTGGGAGTCCGGTGGGTTGCGGGGCGGTCGCCGCATCCATGCGGCTCGGTCTTGTGAAGTTCCTTGGGTTGGTGCGGGCTTGAGGTGTTGTTGCGGCGTCGCCGCCTCCTGCGGCTCGACCCTCGCCGGTCCGACGCCGCTCAGACCCGCCGGCATCCTTGTCATGCCACGCTCGTCCACGAAGCACAATCCGAAGATTCGCGAGTGCTACCACCGCCTTCAAGCGACAGGCAAATGCAAGAAGGTTGCCTTGGTGGCGTGCATGCAAGCTTCTGGTGATTCTGAACGCCAGAAGTCGCGACTACCTGCAGAGGAGGTTCGATCAAGCTCTGCTGTCTCCTGCAGGCTCGCGTCACTCGCGAACACGAACGCTCCGGCGGCATCCATGCCGCCGGAGCTTCATCTGCCGACGCTTGCGCCGGCGCCATGGGGGCGTCGCGCATCGAGCGCCAACGGCGCATCTTGCAAAGCAACCCGTTCCCATCCGGCACTGAAGGTCGGCGGCATGGATGCCGCCGACCGAGTGGTGGTACGCAGCGAGAACCGAGGCGGCAGGATGCCGCCGGAATAGCACGACCTTCTGCGGCCCGGACGGGCCGCACATGAATAGAAACGACCACTGTGAGACCAGCCACAGGGCAGCCCGCAGGATGCGGCGCCTACGAGCAACGCCGGACCGACGATGGTCGAGCCGCAGGATGCGGCGGCGCTGCAACAACGACGCACGCCGCGCACCCAACCTGAGACCAACCAGGACCGAAGCCGCATGGATGCGACGACCGCCCCGCCACCCACCGAACGAAGGAAGCGTGTTCGCGCACGCGTTCGACAAGAGCCGGCGCCGGTTGCGATTCGTCGGGTTCATGCAATGCACCATGAACGTCCAGCGCACGCGCGCGGTGCGTTTCATGCACCCTACGCGCCGACGAGCAACGCCGGACCGACGATGGTCGAGCCGCAGGATGCGGCGCCGCTCCGCCACCCCCCCACCCCCCCAACCCCCCACCCCCCCAACGCATGTTCGCGTACCTCTCGACAACAAGCCCCGGCCCCACCACCCCCCGAACAAGCAACGCGTGCTCGCCAGCGCCGACCACAGCGTGACCAGATTTCGTCAGATCAAGATCATCCGGAAAAACAACAAGCCCTCTTCGACGAAAGAGTCGCCGAAGAGGGCTCGCCGGGGAATAGGGGGGCAAAGAGAGTCGCCGATCAATCGAAGACCGGTAGGCCGCTGGGCACCTCCATGGGGAACTCGCTGCGAAGATCGAGGCTGGCCGGATCGGTGAGCGCTTGGAGGAACTCGATCAGGCTCTTCAGGTTGCTTGCCGAGAAGCCTTGCGGGGGAAGCTCGCACGACTTGGCGATTGATCCGCGCCGCGTGCCGTTCTGCTGAACCGCGAAGTCCTGCGCATCGAGATCCTTCCGCGGTGGAAGCACGGCCTGGCTCATGTCGTAGTTGTTCAATGCGGTGAGCGGGCTCAGGTGATGTCGTACCACGCCCTCCAGCGTGTTGTACGCGCCGTCATGACCCCAGGGGCCGGTGAGGGCCACGTTCCGCAAAGTGGGAACGCGGAAGTGGAATCGGTCCGCCTCGTTGCCCGTCACTCGCTCGCGGCCGAAATCGTCACGGCCGTCGTCGAATCCGGGCAGGTTGTCGCCCTTGCCCGGACCGATCTGCGGCATCCCAATGCTCGCGAAGTCCTGGTTGGTCTGGAAGGTCCCGCTGTGGCACGAGGCGCAGCCGGCGCTGCCGTAGAAGAGCCGCATGCCCCGCTCCGCTGCCCTGCTCATCGCCTCCCGCTCCCCGCGCAGATACCGATCGAATGGGCTGTTGTCGGCGCGGAAGGCTGCAGCTTCGTACGCTGCGATGGCGTTCGCCGCGTGAACGAACGTGATCTCCTCGGCGGAACCAATCTCTGGGAAGGCGGCCAGGAACATGCCCACGTATTGAGGAATCGCCTGCAGCCGTCGGGCCAGACGGTTCCACACGCCCTCCTCCCCCGCCAGCCGACCGGCGGCAGCGGCCTGCGCGATGGGATTCTCTTCTCCCTGCCCCGCCATTTCGGTCGCCGACGTTACGGGGAACATGGCCTGGACGGCGAGCACGTTGTCCAGGCCGGGAGGAAGCTGATCACCTGCCGGGCTCATGAACCCACTCGGGTGATTCGGATCTACTTCGACCCGCCCGTCGTAGAACATCTTGTTGAACTCGCGCGCTCCCAGGTTGAAGACGTGCGGCGCGTTCCGCGGCACTCGCTCGTGAATCGCGTTTGCTCCAAAGCCGGTATCGCGGCTCACGCCAAGGCCTCGACCGCCCTCTCCAACGGGTAGGCTCAATCCGTCACCGGTGTCGGTGATCGGATGATGACAGCTGGCGCAGGAGATGTTCATATTTCCGCTGATGATCTTGTCGTAGAACAACAGCCGACCCAATTCCTCCTTCGCCTCATTTCGCGGGTAATACATCGAGTCGTTCGCCGGCCGCGGCAGATTCGACTGGCCCATGGCCACTCCACCTCCGCAGATGACCAGCGCGACCACCACTCCGGCCCGGAATTTCGAATTGTCCTTCTTGCCAGACATGGCCGAACTCCTTTGGTTGTGTCCCCCTGCGCCTGTCCCGGACGCGCCAATGCGCTCACTCCGATGGGTCCCGGCGCTCCTCTCGCTACCAGAGTAGGCCGTTCGGGGGAGTCGGTGAATGGGGAAATCACCCCGTTCTCCACTGCTTCCAAGACAAGAGAGGATGATCAGTCCGCGGAGGGTCGCGGGCCAAGATCATCGCCGCGGACAAGTCAGGGATGAAGCTTCCTCGCTATACCTTGGCGGTTATACTGAGAACCAGGTTGTGAGACGGATTCCGTCCCGCTCGTGGAGCTTTCATCATGTGCCTAGCCATTCCCGGTCGGATCGAGGAGCTGATCTTCGACGGTCACATGGCGGTCGTAGACGTCATGGGCGTCCGCCGCCGGGTGAACGTCGATCTGCTGAGCGAGGATCCGCCCGTGCTGGGTGACTGGGTGCTCATCCACGTCGGCTTCGCGATGAGCAAGATCAGCGCCGAGTACGCGGAAGAGCAGCTGCAACTGCTCGCGATGCTCGGCGAGGCACAGGACGCACACGAGGAAGCGCGGGGGTACTCGTTCGGCGAGGCGAGCACCTGAGATGCGCGAGACGCTCGCCAGGTATGGTTCGTGCACGCTCGCCCAGGATGGCTGCTCCACCTGCGGGGACGTGGCGGTGCCGGTTCGCGTGCTGGCCGTCGACGGGCGCGAGGCACGACGTCGAAGACCGCACTGGGACTTCGGCCATGATCGCGATCGACTTCGTGCCGGACGTTCGCCTCGACGACGTCCTCCTCGTTCATCTGGGTGTGGCGATCGGTCGCGCCGAGGATCACGAGCGCCGAGGAGCCGCACCGTGAAATATGTCGATGAGTTCCGCGACGCCCACCTGATTCGCCGGGCCGCCGATGAGATCCACCAGCTCGCCGACCCGTCGCGCCAGTACCGCATCATGGAGGTGTGCGGCGGCCACACGCACGCGATCTTCCGTTTCGGGCTCCACCATCTGCTCCCGAAGAACATCGAGCTCATCCACGGTCCGGGGTGTCCGGTCTGCGTCCTGCCCATGGGACGGATGGATGAAGGGCTGGCCATGGCCGAAAACCCGAACGTGATCTTCACCGCCTTCGGCGACATGATGCGGGTGCCCGGTTCCAAGGGCAGTCCGCTGGAGAGCAAGGCCCGCGGCGCCGACATCCGCATGGTCTATTCACCGCTGGATGCTCTCAAGATCGCGCAGAGAACCCCGGCCGACGCGTGATGTTCTTCGCCATCGGCTTCGAGACCACCGCGCCCTCGACTGCCCTCACGTTGCTGCGGGCGCGCGAGCTCGGCCTCGAGAACTTCTTCGTCTTCTGCAACCACATCCTCGTGCTCCCGGCCGTGCGTGCGCTGCTGGAGATGCCGGACATGCGGCTGCAGGCCTTCATCGGTCCCGGTCACGTCTCGACGGTGATCGGTTGCCGCGGCTACCAGTTCATCGCCGAGGAATTCGGCTGCCCCATCGTCATCTCCGGCTTCGAGCCCATCGATCTCCTCCAGTCGATCGTGATGATTCTGCGGCAGATCCGGGAGGGACGCGTGGAGGTCGAGAACCAGTACGGGCGGGCGGTGTCCTGGGACGGCAACCTCGCGGCGCAGCGGGCGATGACGGAAGTGTTCGAGCATCGTCCCGAATTCGAGTGGCGAGGACTCGGCATGATCCCAGACTCGGCCGTTCGGCTCCGGGAGGAATTCAGCAGCTTCGACGCCGAGCGCCATCTCGAGCACGTTGCCGCGCGCATCGAGGATCCTCCCGAGGCGCAGTGCGGCGAGGTCCTCAAGGGGTCGCTCAAGCCGTGCGAGTGCGGACTCTTCGGCAAGGAGTGCACGCCGGAACACCCGATCGGCGCACTCATGGTCTCGTCCGAAGGCGCTGCGCTGCGCAGTTCAAATATGCCCACGTCACCATCGGCGCCGATCTTCCCGGCCGCGGGCCACGCCTTCCGCGCGATCCATGTCCAGAAGCGAGTTCGTCGACAAGCAGATCTCGATGTCGCACGGCGCGGGCGGTCAGGCCACGCGCCGTCTGATCGAAGGACTCTTCGCGCCGCTCCTGAGCAATCCGCTGCTCGAAGCAATGGGAGACGCCGCGGTGTTCGATTCGATCGGGCCCGGCCGGCTCGCGATGACCACCGACAGCTTTGTCGTCCGGCCGATCGTCTTTCCCGGCGGCTGCGATCGGGGAACTCGCCATCAACGGCACGGTGAACGATCTGGCCGTCTCTGGGGCCGAGCCCATCGGCCTGACCGCGAGCTTCGTGCTCGAAGCAGGGCTCGAATCCGCCGCGTCCTGCGCGAGCAGGTCGAGGCGATGGCCGCCGCCGCCCACCGCGCCGGGGTGATGGTCATCGCCGGTGACACCAAGGTCGTGGAGAACGGTAAAGCGGATTCGATGTACATCACCACCACCGGCCTGGGGCGGGTCCACGAGCGGGCCCGGCTCGATCCGTCGCGCGTCACGCCCGGCGACCGAGTCCTGCTCTCGGGGCCCATCGGCGATCACGGGATCACGATCCTGATCGCCCGGGCGGAGCTCGATCTGGAGTCTGATCTCGCGCAGCGACTACCCGATCGCTGCTCCCCTTGACCCGCGCCTTGCTCGATCGCCTTGGCGAGTCCGTCAAGTGGATGCGCGACGCGACCCGCGGGGGCGTGGCCACGGTGCTGAACGAACTCGCGCAGGACGCCGGTCTCAACGTCACGATCGAGGAGGAATCGATTCCGCTCCGGGATGCCGTGCGCGGCGCGTGCGAGCTGCTCGGTCTCGATCCGCTGCACGTGGCCAACGAAGGGCAGTTCATCGCGATCGTCGATGAGCGCCGCGCGGAGGAGGCCCTCGCCGTGCTGCGCGCGGTCGAGGGGGGCGACGAGGCTCGGCTGATCGGCGAGATCAAGGAACGCCCGGAGCGCACCGTGCTCGGCAAGGCGTCGTACGGCGGGTACCGGATCATCGACGTGCTCGTCGGGGATCCCCTTCCTCGCATCTGCTAGCCCGGTCGAAGCGGAGCCCCACGCGTGAGCGATCCGCCAGTCGAAGCTCGGGACGTTGTCATCCGCGGCGTCGTCCAGGGAGTCGGTTTCCGCCCGTTCGTCTACCGGCTCGCCCGCGACTTCGACCTCGACCGGCTGGGTGCTCAACGGCGAAGCAGGCGTGCGGATTCACGCCGAAGGCCGCGCCATCGACCTCGCAGCAGTTCGTGCAGGCGCTGCGGAGCAGGCGCCGCCGGCCTCGGTCATCGCCGAGCTGCTGGTCGAGCCGGCGACGAGCGAGGGGTTCGATCGCTTCGAGATCCGAGCGAGCGAGCGAACTGCGGCGCCGACGGTGCGGATCAGTCCCGACCTGACGATCTGCGATGACTGTCGGCGGGAACTGTTCGATCCGGCCGACCAGCGCTACCGGTACGAGTACATCAACTGCACGAACTGCGGCCCCCGCTATTCGATCATCGAGCGGCTCCCCTACGACCGGCACAACACGACGATGGCGCGCCTGGCCGCTGTGCGAGGCGTGCCGCCGGCAGTACGAGGATCCTCTGGATCGGCGCTTTCATGCCCAGCCGGTTGCCTGCCCGCGTGCGGTCCGTGCTACGAGCTTGTCGAGCGAGGAGAGTCGCTGGCGCGCGGGCATCGAGGCGGTCGAAGCGCAGCCAGGATGCTACGGGAAGGGAGAATCCTTGCGATGAAGGGGATCGGCGGCTTTCATCTGGCGTGTGACGCGAGCCAGCCGGAGGTTCTCGAGGCGCTGCGCAGCCGCAAGTTCCGCAAGGAGAAGCCCTTTGCGGTCATGGTCAAGACAACTGAGGACGCCAGGGCGCTGGTCGTGCTGGGCGAGCATGCAGAAGCGCTGCTGAAGAGCGTCGCGCGGCCCATCGTCGTGGCAACCGCAAAGAGACCGTGGCCCGGCATCGCCCCGGACAACCCCACGGTCGGGGTCATGCTTCCCTCCGCGCCGCTCCATGAGCTCCTCTTCGAGGCCGGCGCTCCGTCGCCACTCGTCCTGACCAGCGCGAACCGCTCGAGCGAACCGATCGCGTACCGTGACGAAGAGGCGCTCGAACGCTTGGCGGGCATTGCCGATGCGTTCCTCATCGGTCAGCGCCCGATCAGCCGGCGTGTCGATGACTCGGTGGTCACGGTACGCCGCGACAAGCCCTTCATGGTGCGTCGCTCCCGCGGGTACGCGCCGGGTGCGGTCGCGATGTTGCCGACCGAGCGACCCATCCTCGCCCTCGGAGCGGATCTCAAGAATGCGATCGCGCTGGTCGTGAACGGGACGGCCTTCGTCGAGCCAGCACATCGGCGATCTCGGCGACTATGAGACCGACCGCGCGTTCGACGAGACGATCGACGATCTGCTCGACATGTACGAAGTCGATCGATCGGCGCTGATCGTCGCCCACGATCTGCACCCGCAGTACGTATCGAGTCGACGGGCCGAGATGCTCGAGGCGTATCGCCGCGTGGCCGTCCAGCACCATCACGCCCACATCGCTTCGGTGCTGGCCGAGCACGGGCTGTTCGACGAGCGCGTCATCGGCGTGTCCTTCGACGGCACGGGCTACGGTCTGGACGGGACGATCTGGGGGAGCGAGTTCCTTCTCGGCTCGCTCGCCGAGGGGTTCGTCCGCGAATCGTCGCTGCCGCCAGTGCCGATGCCCGGCGGCGATGCGGCGGCCCGCCATCCGGTGCAGGCGGCGGCGGCGTTTCTGAGCGAGATGGAGGATTTGCCCGACTTGCGGCAGGCGCCGTTCCGGTTTCCCCAGCGGTACGTCGATGCGGCCGAGCTGATCAGGCGAAACGTGCGCTGTTTCACGTCGACCTCCGCTGGGCGCCTCTTCGACGCGGCGGCGGCGCTGCTTGGGTTCACGAGAGAGATCTCCTTTGAGGGGCAGGCGGCGATTTGGCTCGAGCATCTCGCGCAGCGGGCGCCGTTGGCCGAGAGCTATGCGTTCGCAGGGCTCGATCCTCGCCCGGCGCTGCGCCGGATGATCGAGGACCGCCTGGCCGGTCGTCCCGATCGCGCAGATCGCGGCGGCATTCCACGCAGGGATGGCGGAGGCGGTGGTGGCCGAGGTGGAGCGCCTGGCGGAGTCGAGCGGAGTCCAGACGGTCGCCTTCTCCGGCGGTGTCTGGCAGAACGAACTGCTGCTGAACCTCGTGGTTGATGCGATCGCGTTCCGGACGGCGCTGCAGGTCAAGACGAACACGCTGGTCCCGGTCAACGACGGCGGCATCTGTCTCGGGCAGGCCGCCATTGCGGCACGGATGACGGCACGCTGAGAGCGCCGGCCGCCGGAGTGTCGGGAGCAGGTCATGGGGACAAAGCCCAAGTCGTGATCGCGATTGCTATTCGGGCGTCGTCACGACGGGGGCTCCGTGCCATTTCGTCCGGGCGGAATACACGCACCGGCCCGTGTCAGGGAGGACTACGCAGGTGCCACCCTCGTCCTCTGGAGCAGGGCTATTGTCGCGCAGAATCAGAAACGGTCCGAGTTCCTGACGTGGCCAGAGCACTGCTTCGGCGCCAGCCGCGGCGGCCAAGAACCGCCCGGCGGTCGAGCCTGAATTGCCGTTGAGTGACCCAGGATCGACGAACATCCGCGACGCTACGACCGACAGCGATGTGAACTCCAAGCGCTGCACCAGTACCCGCACCTCCCCCAGCGGGAGAGAGTCGCTGGCCAGCACGACGACCCACTCCACTCGCGAAGGATCCGACGGTCTCCTGGGAGAGAAGCGGTGCAAACAGACCAACGCCGCAAGTCGTGCGCCGCTGTCGATCAAGTCGAACTCCGGAGCCTTCGCCGCTACGGCGAGAACCTCGGGAACGCGACTCTCCATGTCATGATCCAGACCGCTGCTCCAGCAATCGCACACCCGGAAGGAAGGTGCCATGGCGCACAACTCATCCGAAACGGTGACTTCGTGATCCACCCAGGCGTCCGGCGCTGAGGTGCTGTGGGCACGGTAGTACAGGCGGTCCGCGTTCTTCAGTGTCGCCCACGCATCGTCTGGAATCGTGATCGACCCCGGGCGAACCATTCCCTGCTTCCACGAGGCCCATCCCGCGCCACCCCCGGGGCCCTCGATCGCGGCAAGCCGTTCGGTCGTCACCGCGACCTCCACGGCGCACCACCGACCCGCGGTGTGGATCACCCTCAAGGTCGGCGCGGGCCCGTCGCGAGCCCAAAGAGCCGGCGTGTGGACGGCGAGTTCGGGCATGAGATTACACCGCCGGCTGGTTCCAGGAAGACTCGTCCCGAGCGTGCGAACCGAGGATTGCGGTGAGTCCCGTCGGACCAGTGTCATCCAGGGATTGACGGCGGTTTACCAAACGAACGCGGGGTGCGCTCGCCGCCTGATCGTCAGGCGTTGAGCAGGCCAGGTTCCGCCATTGAGGCGACCGATCGGAGACAGTCAGCACTCGATAATACAGTGCCAAGCCCTGACTCAACCGCCGCCACGCGGCGGGAGGGAGCGTGAACACCGCGCCCTGTCCGGGTCTCGCTTCGATCAGCCCGATGTCACTCCAGGTGCCGTAGAAATTGTCGCTGGTCCTGTCGGCGCGTGCCTCGTCTTCGAAGAGCCGCCATTCCGTTGCCACCTCGACGGCAAAGAAACGATTGACTCCCGAATTGACGCGGAAGAGCGGCGCCGGATCGGAGCGGCCGAGCAACTCGGGCCCGTCGATGGTCGGCCGGCGGCGAGTGGCGACCTCTTGCAGCGGTTCTTCGGAGCGAGTGGATCGACTCGTCCGCAGGCCGCGGGCCCATGACGCGAACTGGTCATCGGTCATCGCCGCGCCTTCGTACACCCATGTCGAGAAGCTGCCGGCGACGTCGATGTGGACGCTGGTCGGGCCGAGCCCGATTCCGATTTCTTGTTCGATTGCTTCCAGTGCCGCTTTGGCGATGTCTGTCGGGCTGACCCCGGCACCCGCCGCGCGGACCACCGCCGCGCGGCCGGTCAGGTGCTCGCTCTGCGGGTCGCCGTTGAGCGTGTCGTTCAGAACGGGATGTCTGTAACCTGAATCGACCACCAGCGGTTTGCCGAGCTTGGTGCGAAGAGCCTGTAGCGCCACGACCAGATCGGGCGCGATCCGCGAATACCGAGCTCCCTTCGCCATCAACTCGCTCACCTGGAAGTTTGCCGACAGCCTCTCGGATTCCCGCCCGCGCACCTCGATGAGCGGGATGATGCCATTCGCGACTGGGTCGGAATAGTCGATCTGATCCTGCGGCGTATCGACGGAGCGGAAGACGGCACCGCTCGGATAGGTCAGCTCTGTCGCCGCGGAAGTCCCTCCGGACGATCCGCCGCTACTCCCGATGATTTGAATCGAGGGCAGCGGCCCATCGGTCGGGACGCTGACATAGTCGCCCCACTGTGTGTCACTTGCGAAATGACCTTGGAAGTAGACCCGCTCCCCCGCGGCGAGTGAGGCCCAGACAGCCGATGGCGGCGTGTATGTAGGATCGGAGGTGAGGCCCTCGGTCCACGAGCCGTAGTAGTTCGAAGAGGTTCGGCGGCCGGCATTCGCCTCATCCATCAGGTCCGCAGATGCCGCAAGTTCCACGGCAAAGAAGCGGCGGCTACCGAACGAGGCGCGGAAGACCGGTGGGCTGTCTGCGGCAGCGCTGTTCGGCGCCGAGAGCGATGGGTTTGCGCCGCCACCCGTCGCGGACCCACTCCCGCTTCCATCGACCACTCCGATCGCAATGGACGGCGCGTCGTCCGCCGAGGAGCTCACCTCGTAGTTGCTCCAGCTCTGGTCGTCAGCGAAGTGGGCGCGGTAGAACACTGTGCCGGCCGCGGCCAGCATTGACCACACGTTGGCTGGAGGATTCCAGGTCGCGGCCGTGCTGAGGCCTGTGCTCCAGCTCTCGAAGTAGCAGGAAGCGTTCCGCTGTGCGGCATTGGCGCTGTCGAAGAGTTCGCGTCGGGTTGCAAGTTCGACGGCGTAAAACCGCCGCGCTCCGAGATTGACCGTGAACACCGCCGCCGCATCGGCGCTGGCCGTCGCGGGCGCCGATATCGTCGCCCCGGCCCCGGTCCCATCAGACGGAGTTGCGCCTCCGCCATTGAGGCCCGCTCGTGCCTTGCACACCGCCGCAAAGGCGTTGACCCGCCCGAAGCCAAAGTGTTGGTGATGTCCTGTCGAGTCCGCGGAGCCAGCCCCACCGATCTTGTCGGCGGTCGTGCGGAGAATCTCTCTCACGTGATCGCGCGTCAGCGTCGAGTCCACGGACAGGACCAACGCGGCGATCCCCGCCACGAGCGGGCACGCCGACGATGTGCCTCCGAATCGCGATGTGTAGTCGCCTGCCGCGTCGCCGAGGGATGCGTCGCCGGTGTTGTATCCAGCGGCTCCCCGCCGATCGGTCGTGAAGATGCGCCGGTCTCCCGCGGCCGCGTCTCCGCTCGATGGGGCGCAGATGAAGATCTCCGGTCCAAAGTCACTGTACGGCGACTTTGTGTCACGCTCCGTCGACGCCGCGATCGCCATCACGTCCGGGTTGCTTGCATATCCGTCATCCGAGACCAGTTCGTTTCCATTCCCGGCGGCAAAGAAGATGGGAATGCCCTTTCCGCTGCGCCCAGATGTGAGACAGTAGTGGATTGCGGCTCGAACGTTGTCGACCAGCGAGAAGGGCCCGGCGTTGTCCGGCGGTCCCCAGCTGCAACTGATGACATCCGCACCCTGATCGCTCGCCCAGCGGAACATGCTCGCCTCGTCCGCGACTCCCAGCATCGTCGGCGTCCGAACGGCCATCAGCCGACACGCCGGAGCGGCGCCGGAGCACTTGAGTCCAGCCGCCGCCGCGACCCCGGCGCACGCCGTGCCGTGCTTGTCGTCATCAGCCTTGGGCGAGGCGTCGGCCACCTTGTTCTGGAAGTCGAATTGCGCAGCGATCTTGCCGGAGAACTCAGGATGCGCCACGTCGACGCCATCATCCAGCACGGCGACCGTCACGCCGGGGTCGCCCTTTGTCACGCCCCACGCGTCGATCACCTTCGCCACCGTGAGATGCCACTGTCGGGATACATAGTCCCCGTCACGCGCCGTCGTTGTCTCTCGCGCGGTCGTTGCCGTGCGCTCGAGCACGCCCATTGCGGATCGCCACTGCCGCCGTTCGATGAAGTCGGGATGCGCAAACTCGCACAGTCCGGATTCGAAGTAGATGTTGGACAGCGCCACTGGACCGGAATCGCCTTGGGCGGCTGGCGCTTCGCACAGCGCTCCGTTGGCGACATAGCCCAGTCGCTCGACCACACGCACGCCGTACCGTGCGTTGAGGTCAGCGATCTGTCGCGGCGTCACGTCCCGCTTGAAGGCGACGACGAACCGCGGGGTGAGAAAGCTCACGTTCCCGTCACCTTGCATGCGGCGCACCGCCCGGCTGGCGAATCTCACCGGCGGCTCCTCGTTGAGGTCGCGCACGGCTCGCTCGACAGCGGCAGTCGCACCTCCACTGGCCCCGCCTGCCGGCGCAGACCGGTAGATCTGCAGTTCGTACTGAGGGACGAATCCGACAGGCTCGACTGCATCACCCAGAAAGCGCCGCGCGGCGATCGACAGTGTGGCGTCGTCGCTTCTTTGACCTGGGAGGAAACAGACCGCGAAGACCTCTGGGTCGTTGACCAGCGGCACCCGAGTGCCATTGTTGTAGTAGTAGCTTGTCCGGTCTGCGTCTCGTGCGACTACCATGATTCTGTGCTCCTTGACCTCGCGGCTGTCTGCCACGTCAGGCCAGTAGGTCCCACTGGATATCCACGACAGCGCCCGGGCACGACGCCCAGGCCTTCTCCACTCGTTCCCCCGACGTCATCACGCGGACGAGCCGGTACTCGATGCCCGGCGAGTTCTCCGTAGCGCCCAGGACCGACGAGAGCGGCGCGGTGAAGTGTGCCGTGCCGACTCTGGGCAGGTTGGTCGATAGAGAGACTCGCTGCTCGGCGCCTTCGCCGCGAAGCCGGGCGTACACCTCGATGTCCGCAATACCCCGCGCCTCGAAATTGATGCCGCACGTGAAGATCACGTTCGTGCTCACGTCTTCCATGTAGACGCGGCACTCCTCCAGCGATCGCGGCCCCCCTGGCGGGAAGCTGTACACGATCGAAATCTCGCTCTCTGCGTCATCGACTGCGACCTGCGCGTCGGCGAACGCTTCGAGCCGACGCCCAACCGTCAGCTCCGTTGCGGCCGCGACCCCTGCATACAGACGGAGCACCGAAACATCAACCGAGCGGTCGACGCGATTCGTCAGCCGAATGTGTCCGGCCGAGCGATCCGCGGAGACCGGCCCTGTGCCCCAAGGGCCGACGATCTGGCTCAAGAGGATCTCGATGTCGGACTCCAGCCGAGACGAATCGCCAAAGGTAAACGCAAGCCGGCCGAGCACGCCTCCGACCTCGATCGCGCTCCGCAGTATCAACGCGTCCGCAAGCTGGCACTCCAACACCACCTGGACACCCTTGCCGGTCACGGTGAACCGCGGTGGTGCGATGGCGCTCGCCAACGGCATCGCCGGAAGGTCCACCTCGAGTGCCACGTCCGTCGGTAGGTCGATCTGAATCGAAGCGGGCGGCGCGTAGGCGCTGAGCGAAGCGCACAGCGCCCGCAACGCGAACGCAGGGATGTCTGGTTCGACGGTCGCGACGAATCGGTATCTGTTGTTCGCCACGGTCTCAGGATCAAGAGTGGCGTATACCATGGCCGCGGGAAAATACGCACGATCGTGTTCCGTTGGATATCGCGCGATCCGGTACGTGCGTGGGAGTACCAGGAACCGCTCCGGCTGTGGCAAGCAGCGGTACACCCGGAACCAGCTTCCCGCCAGCGCCGTAATCTCTTCATAGAGCTGCGCCGGCGCGGTGCCCAGTCGGAACGCATCCTGGCACCCGATCGACTGCCAGCCTGTTGCCAATCGCTGACCGTAGAGCGGCCCGAAGCTATTGCACGGCATGAGCACATCGGCGGCCCCCTGCACCCCCACACTCTGCTGCACGTAGACCCGGGCCTGGAGTTGCGGAATGATGTCGATCAACGAGGGCCGAATCTTCAGCGGCAGAGGCCTGGCCGCGATCCCGTCATTGGGTCGAAGAACCGTTGCCGCGGGGCTGGCGAGAGCAATTGGCCTCGTGATGGCGGCCGACGCTGGTCGGGCCATGGCCGCAAGACCGCCAGCTCGCTCCAGACGGACCGCAGAGGGAGCAGCGATGTCCTCCGATCCAAACCGGATGTGAGTCGATCCCGACATGAGGACCCCCGCTTTGGCGTCGAACACAAGCGGTCGGGCGGCGGTGGCCTTCGGGCTCCAGTCGAGAGGGATCATCGCTTGCTTCAGGCCATTGACCGGCCGAATCGTCGAGCCGTTTGCGGCTCGGTAGCTCTCGTAACGGAACGAGTACCCGATCGTCGCGCTCTCCTCGTTTTGAAACCCCGCGAGCGACAGCACGCCATACACCAGCCGCACCCATTGATCGGCAACCGTGAATGTCGCGACGATGTCCGCGCCAGATCGATCGGTCGTTCCACGAAGGGTTGTCCGCTTGCGGACGTTGTCGGCGCTGTCGACGAAGGGAATCGAGAGGTCCACACTCAGGTCGAGCATCTCAATCGGTTGCGCCGGCGGATTATTGAGCGTCGCGAGGGCAGTCCGCACTGCCTCCGGTACGGTTGGCCGCAATGTGAGCCTCAACGTGCCGCTCAGCGCTGCATCCCCGGTACTCCCGGTGCCGATCCGCTCAAAGGAGAACAGGAACGCTGCGGTGTCCGGGCTCTCCGCCGGGTTTGGTTCGACCACCTCGAGCGCGGGAAGGTACCAACGGCGCGTGCCGTCCAGCCGATCGGGAAACAGGACCTCGCCCCCGCCGGTCGTCACGGGCAAACTTCGGACGCGTCGCTTCCCGAGGTAATCCAGCACGCCGTCAGCCAGCCACATTTGCTTGACCATGCCGGATGACAGTGCGGCGGGACGCACGCTTGGTCGCGACGTTGCCGTTACGGCCGCGGAATCCACGATGGTCGCGTTGACGAGCACCATCGATGAAATCGGCGTCCCGCCCTCATCTCGAGCGCTCCGCTCCATCTCTCCGCGGCTGAGACGGGGAACGGCGGAGTAGCCTCCCTCCGGTCCGTCGGGCGCGACCAGCCTGACGAAGGCGGACCAGTCTTGTCCGTCGAGTGCCCCGCCCAGGACTCGCTCCAGTGGTGCCGCAATCGATACGTCGATCGCCATGGGCGAGGAGAGCGTCTCGTCGTAGGTCCAGACGAACTCCTCCGGCGGCCGCTCGGTCAGCCGGTAGCGCCCGGGACCGGCGCCAGGCGCTCGCGCGAGGATCATTCCGCCGCTGCGGACAAACCCCCGGATTGCCGCGGCCAGCACTTCCGGTGCCGCAATGTTCGCGGGAAGGGTCCGCGCATCCAAACCCCCGGACGCTTGCAGTTGTTGAAGCGAGCGTTCGATGGTGGAGATGTCGAAGTCCGGCGCGCCCGCTGCCTGCAAGGCAATCGCGTCGTACAGCGCAGCCCACTTTGCGTTGAACGACACCCTTGAGCGAATGGGCTCGCCGTCTGCAACCAAGTCGACCGATAGGTTCATTCCACTCTCGAGCTTCGAGAGCGCATCAATCACGGCTCTGGTTTGGCGGGCATCAAGCGCCGCGGTCAGCGCCGCTCGCGCCCCTGGTCCCGAGGAGACCGCCCGGGCCATCTCGACCTTGTCGGCTTGTGTCGTCAGCCGGAACAACGCGGACCTTGCGAACGCCGGTGCGGCCGTGCTCGTTCCGAGTGCCTCGGGCGGCAATTCGAGCGTGGCGTCGAAACTCAGTTGCCCGCGTTCAATCAGACTCAGGACGTCCCGTAGCTCGGGGCCGGGCCGCCTCGTCAGCACCACAGTCAAGGCGAGGACCGGCCGTCCTCGTCCGTCCCTGGCAAGCCAGGGGCGGCGAGGAAGGTACCCGCGCACGCCCACAATTGCCTCGGGTTCAATGAACTCTGAGTTGGTCCCCATCAACGCGGCGTCCGGTTCACCTTCACCGCCGCGAGAGGTGGCATCTCCGAATCTCAAGTCGACCGCAGCGGGCACGGGGCGTTCCTTCCTCTAAAGCCCGCGAGCACGGGCTCGCGGGCGTATGTGCTTGAGCCAACAAGTGCCTCCGTTCAGCCATTGGTCGAGCGCGTCCGGAACGACGCAGTAAGCTCCAGCTTGCCTGCCGATTCGCCGTAACCACCATCGGCATCGGCGCGCGTCGTCTTACGCATCGCCGGTGGTGGCCCGACGGGCACCATGGCAGTCTCTCGCTCGGTCGTGACGACTTTCGGCTCGGTCAAGGTGTATCCACTGACCACGCCGGTGTCCGCTGCAAGGCGAGTTGCGGGTGGTGCGCCGATTCCGCCGGTCCCTGCGCCGACTGTTGTGGAAGCGGTTGACGGTGGTGGCGGCATCGCGCCCGTCGCCGAAGTCGTGTCCTCGTCGATCAGTGCACGGCGCGTCACTCCGGGATCGTCCGGTGTCGGTACCGAGACCATCAGCGGCCCGTTACCCAAGCCCTGGTTCCATGGACCCACCCATTCCATCCCCTTGCTGAAGATGCTTCCCTTCACGACGACCCGCACCCGATATTGGTACTGCACCAAGAAACTCGGATCACCGGTGAAGATCTTCCACCGCCGCGGCAGGTCTTGATCTTCCGCCTTGAACGAGAACCGCACCACCGGCCTCTCCGCACCGTCGAGTGTCTTGCCTGATGCCTGGAACTCGACCTCGACAACCTGAGTGTTGTCCGCCAGTGCCACATTCAATGAGAGGGGTCCGACCTCGAGCACGCCCACGGAGTCCGCTCTCACCTCGATCGTGTTGTCGTTGTTCAGAGAGCCGTTCTCGCCTTCGTCCAGGTCGATGACGTTCCGTTCGACGAACACGCGGTTGTACGGGTTCTCCAGCGCGCTCGGGGGCTCGGTCAGGTGGACTTTCCGCTTGACGTACGCCTTGTCGGGTGTCCAGCCCGAGGGCGGGTTGGCCACATCCGCTGCGTTCTTCTTCGCGAACGCCGGCATCCATTTGGTCGTGTCGCCCGTGTCCGTGGATTGGAACACGTTGGCCGCCCATTGGACCGTGCCCCGCGTGTCTGGATATCCGACCTGACACGACAGGAATGCCACCGGATCTCCGATCCATTTCTGCGATGGGTCCGGCCAGTTGACAACGGGCTTGACGATTCGAACGACCTTTCGATCCCAATCATCGAGATACAGCGTGTCGAAGTACTTGCGCTCCGCGTCCGGATCGCGCTTCAGGTCGTCGAAGAAGCCCTCGAGTGTGCTGCTGATCACGTGCAGTCGGTTGTAGCGGAACTGACGCCGTTCCTTGTAGTACAAGTTGACCATCGTCTCGTCGCGGCGGTACTTCAGGGCCAGGCCGCCGCCGAAGCCGAAGAGCCCACCAAAGAGGCCGCCGCCGTCGGAGGCCTGGGCCGGCTCGACCTGCGGCGCTGGCTGGAAGATCACCTGTTTGGCCATGTTGGTGAACTGCTCCGTCACCATGTCGATGCGCTTGTTGATCTCTTCCTGCATCTTGTCAGCGCCGGGGGCTGTTCCATCGATCAGCAGATCTACCGTGATCCCGCCGCTGATCCGAAGGTTGTTGAACTCCGCCTTGATGTCCGCGGAGAACCACCACGCACGCCCCTTCGCCGCCGCCGAAAAGTGCGTGAACACGCGCTCCCAATCACCCCGGATCGTCAACTCGATGTTGGTGGACCAGACCGGAATGAGGAAGCTCTGCACGACCGAGATCGGCGAATACGCACCACGAAATCCCTGCCACAGGATCGCGGTCGGGAGCGTCCCGAGCAGACCGCTGAACGCATGCTCGGCCGCGGGATCGAGCGGACCAGGTCCGTTCCCTTGCAGGCCCCAGTACCAGGGATCGAGCGCCGAGCCGCCAATGTCCCTCTCGTACCGCATCTGATCATCGAGCCGAGCGCTGAGCGGTACCGCGGTCACCATGTCGCCACGGGCGCGGTGGATCATCCCGTTGTCCATGCGCGGCGCTGGCAAACCACGCGGGCCGGGCGGGGCGCCGCCTGGCGCTCCGGGGCCTCCCGCTGCGCCGGCTGGAGGAATCGTCGCGTTGCCCGGTTGCGGCAATGTCGGCGTCTCAATCGGTACTGAGCCGTCCGCGGTCGGCGAAAGATTGGTCATGGAAACGCGGCTGGCCGAAACTGGTGTCGGCGCGAACGCCGGGGTGACGTTGGATCGCAGTGACCAGAATCGTCGGCTGTCCCCCTGCAGCCGCTTGATCAGGGCTTGCTTCGCGCTCTCGAGCGCAGCCAGGGGAGGCGCTGTCGTCGTCGTCAATGAGATGACTCCACCCGCCGTCTCCCGGACCCCCGACACACCTACGTGAGTTGCTCCGCTCTGCACGCCAACGAAGTGCATCAGCCGAAACTTGTAGTCCCCATCGAGTCCACCTCGCCCACCCTCGCCCCGCCGCGCGATCCGGACGGCTCGTGGCACCCAATAGAAGAACGGAGGTTTGCCCTCACGCTGGAGGTCGTCGTTCTTCACGTCCGGCAGGAAGAGGATCTCGTACCGCTGCCCGTCGCTGTTCACACCAACGATTTCTTCTCCCCCATCGAATGTCGGACCCATCGGGTTCGTCGCCATGCTCGTGCTCCTGGTTGTACTGGTGGGGGTCGCAGGCTGCCCATCTGTTCTGGGGGGGACCCAGGCTGCCTATCTGTTCTGGGGGAGTGCAAGCTGCCCATCTACGCTTGCCTATCCAAACCACCCAAACCCCCAGTCGAATCTACTACCAAAAAGGCAAGAGGCAAGTCGAAACCGCGCGCGGCTCGAGATTCTTGTTGAGCGTTGCCAGTCGGCTTTGATTGACTTCTCAGGAAGTCGCTGGCGATTGAGGCGTTGGCGTCCAGCGGGACGCCAAGACGCGCTGCGTCCAAGCCACGCCGGCCCCGAGGGTTCGCTCAGTTTCCGCCGCGACTTGTCGTTGCCGCCAGAGTCACTGTCCGGCGGCGATCTGGCTCGAGCACCTCGCGCAACGGACGCCGTTCGCCAAGAGTCATGCGTTCGCAGGATTCGATCATCGAGGACCGCCCGGCCGGTCGTCCGATCGTGCTGATCGCCGCCGCGCTCCACGCTGGGATGGCGGAGGCTGTGGTGGCCGACCTGGAGCGCCTCGCGGAATCGAACGGCGTCAACACGGTCGTCCTTTCGGACGGCGTCTGGCAGAACGAGCTGCTGCTGCTGAACCTCGTCGTCGACGAGATCGCGTCACGGACGTTGCTGGACATCGAGATCAACGCGCTGGTCCCCGTGAGCGACGGCGGCATCAGCCTCGGCCAGGCCCCGATCGCGTCGCGGATGGCGTTCCGATGAGCAGCTCCCGGCAACCGAGGTCCGGCGTCCGAACGCTCGCCCAGCGTTTCGCAGCAGTCTCGATGCGTCCCGTTCGTGGGGGGATCCCTCGAACATCGAACGAGCTCTGCCCTCCAGCATCCCCTTCGCCTATGAACACGGCCCGAATTGCAGGACCACCGCCACCCCACCCGCTAGCAAAGCCATCGGGGCGCACGTCGTTCTGTTGATAGGCATGGCAAGCCTGACCTACTTGGACGACCGATGATGCCCGGGCTCTTCGACTCAGAACGAGCCCGGGTCCTTCAGCTCCGCCAGAAAGTCACGGTAGCGACGATCTCGGCGCAGGCTTTCGAGGTCACTGTCGTCCTCGATGTGCTCGAGGACGTCGAAGCCCGCGTCGTGGGAGCGGCGCAGGGCACCGTAGGCCCTCTGCTTGTTGCCCTGGAGGGCATAGGCGCAGCCGAGGTTGTAGAGCGCGATGCCCTTGAACTCTTCGAAGGTCGACGCCCGCTTGTGCGCTTCGATCGCCTCGTCGAGTTGGCCGTCGGCGTGGAGCGAGTAGCCGAGCATGAACCAGGCTCGCCCGTTGTCCGGATCCTCCCGGACCACCTCACGGAGCAAGCGCGACGCCTCCTTCCATCGCTGATCCGCCATGAGCGAATCGAGGTCGGGCACGGTGGCCAGCGCCTGCTGCCTTTGCGGCTTCTGCGCTCGCTCCTGCTGCTGCTGCTGCTGCGGGCGCTCGATCACGAGCTCCTCCGCCTCGACGCTGGACGGGCGAGCGCCGCCGTTCTGAAGCTGGGCGAGCGCCTCTTGAACTGCGGTCATCACTTCCTGGGCGACGACCTGCAGGCGAGCGATGATCTCCGGCCCGTGCTCGGCGAAGTACGCGCGCAGTTCCTCGACTGCCGCCATGATGCGCTCCTGCCAGTCGACCGGCTCCCGCTCGAGCAAGGCCATGAAGCGCGGATCATCCCGCAGGCTGTCGAGATCGGAATCATCCATCGCGTGGCTGCGCAGGCGAAAGCCTGCTTCGCTGGCCTGAGCCAGCGCTTCGATCGCCTGGTCGCGTTCCCCTCGCAGCGCGTGGCGCAGCCGAGGTTGTACATCGCGATGCCGCGGTAGTCGGGAAACTCCGCTGCCCTGCGATGAGCCCGGATTGCCTTGCCGAGCTGACCGTCCATGTGCAGCGTGTAGCCCAGGAGGAACCACGCCTCGCCATTCTCCGGCTCGGCGTCGATGACCTCGGCGCAGATCTCCGCCGCCCTCTCGAACTCCGCCTGCTGCATGAGGGCCCGCACGTCGTCCACCGAGGGCGGCGCCGCCCAGGACATCGCCGCAGCGCTGCCGCCGCCGAACAGGGCCAAGCACCCCACCAGGGTGCCGAAGAAGAACATCGATCGGACGCGCATTGAATCCCTCACTTTCGCCTGGCCGGAAGACAAAGAGGAGCCGAACGGATTCGAATCGTCAGAACTCGACTTCGAATGCAGTGAGTCTAACGCACAAGTCCTAGAAGGAGCAAGGATTTACGGGCAGTCGACTCCATACGTCAGCAGTTCCGGGGGAGCAGTCTGCATGCCGCAGCGCGACGATTCGGTCTCTGAGCTGGCGAGCGCCGTCGTCGGCGGCTCGACGCCACCGCTGAACTAAACTCGAAGACCGCGGCGAAGGACCAACACTACCCGCTCCCACTCGACGGCTCCCCATCGGCTCAATGTGTCATGCATGACGAGAATCGGTTCGTGCATGCGATGATTGTGCCTTCTAGGGATTCGCTGCTCTGCGATTTTGCGCGGGGTCACCCGCCGCGAGGGCGTCGCAGGGCACTGACTCGGCGGTGCGGTCAGCCGCAGGCGCCCCAGGCCGCAAACAGCGCGATCAAGTCCCGGACGTCCACGGTGCCATCGACGTTCACGTCACCGTCACAGCCTCGACAGTCGCCCCACACCGAGATCAGACCAAGCAGATCCGCGACGTCGACGACGCCGTCGGCGTTGATGTCCGCCGGACAGAGGCCGCGCGCCGCATCGGGGTTGATCAACACGGTGAGCGAGGACGGGGAGCCCTGGTTGTCAGTCAGGATGATCGAGCCGGGCAGGTAGCCGAGGAGATCGGAGACATCGAGAACGCCGCTCGATTCGGTTCCGGCGTTCCCGACCGTGTCCCCGATAAGGACCTGGTTCGATCCGTCCGGCTCCATGATCCACACCTGCCCGTCGTCGTTGTCTTCGTTGACGAGCAGCAGGCCGTCGGGATACTCGCTACCCCCGAGGGTGGTCGGCGCTGTCCAGTCAACGTTGTCCGCGTCGCCGAAGAGGGATTGACCGCTTCCGTCGTTCGCTATCTTGGTGACCGAGAACCCCGAAGCGGCAGTATCGAAACTGCCGTCCAAGAACACGAGGTCGAAATTGAAGACGAATACGCCGCTGTCCTGATCACCGAGCACGACCTTGTCGCGCGAGCCGGGGCTCGTGTCGACGTCCTCGAGCTTGCTGGAATTCAGGGCGCCGGAGGAGGTGTCATCGAAGAAGCCTGCGGTGAAGGTCGAGCCGAGGGAGTCGGGGAGGCTTCCGTTCAGAAAGTAGAAGCTGCCGTAGGCCAGCCCGTTGCGGGCCAGGAAATCGCCCGACGGGTCGCCGTCGCGATCCTTGCCCTTCTCGCCGATGTACAGCTTCATGTTCTGCGTGCCGCCATCGGGGCTCAGCAGCAACGCGATGTGATCGATCTCGTCCGTGTCGATCAGCGCGGCGTTCTCCCAGGAGTCGGTCGGCATCCCGGCGATGCCACCGCCGCGACCCGCGGCGCCGCCGGTGTAGCCGCTGACCTGGTAGAAGTCGCCGTTGGCGATGTCGAGGGCGAACAGACGCCCGTCCGTCCCGCTCTCTTCGCCCGTGATGTATACGTCATCGACGAGGCCTCGCCCCTGACCGAAGGTGTTCGGCGCGTAGGACTGTCCGGAGCAGAAACGGCTGAACGACGTGTTCCGAGGGGCCGAGGTCGCCGTCCAGCTCGACCCGCCGTCGCTCGTCCATCGGTTGTACGCTTGCCTAGCCGAAACGACGAAGCTGACGCCGCCGGTGTTCTCGGTTTTGATCGTGTTGGTGATGGCGCTCTGGAGCGCGGGCAGGTCGAGGAGCACCTCGCTGATGGTGGCGCCACCGCCGCTGATCTCGTGATTGACCTGAACCCGCAGTGTGGAATCACTGACACCCTGCGCGCCAAGGCCGTCAAAGCTCCCCGGCATCGCCCAGGCCTGACCGTCGGCGGGCACATCGTCACCCTGTGTAATGACCTCGAAGGCCGCCCAGCCGTTGCGGGGGTTGATGTACCGCTGCCCACCGTCGATGCCCAAAGCCGGACCGCTAGCGGCGCCGAGCGCCAGCAGCAGTGCCCACCGATTGACCGCCGAGCACATGACATGAGGGCGATTGGCGTGCATTGTGCCTAAGCGTAGGCACAACCCGGGGCGGCGCGTGTCAGCGATCGTCTGGTCGTTTGGCCTCATGGACTCTCAGACCAGCTGGATCAGACTTCGCGTCCCAGGCCACAACAGCGGGAGGTGTCAGCTGATTCGACAGCAGCTCAAGCACGAAACCGTGCATTCCCGTGCGACGAAGGCCAAGGTGACGGCGGCTCCCAGGCGCAACATAAACCCCCGCTCCGTGCGGGGGTTAGCGACGCGGTGCGACCTCATGCATCAAAGCGGGCGAACGGACTCGAACCGTCAACATTCAGCTTGGAAGGCTGACGCTCTACCAATTGAGCTACGCCCGCGGGAATAGGTCGGGATTGTAGCATGAGGGGCGAGGCAACTGGGTTGGCGGGGGTGAAATCGACGGGTGAAGCGTGCGGTGGTTCGCCTGCTTGCCCCGCTCGACGGCTCGACGGTTCGGCCGGGCCTCGTCTGCGGATCTGATCCGGGGTCGATTCCCTATTCTCCACCTGCACCACGCATCGACGTTGTGCAGACCCCTAAAATCCGCGCGAAGGTGTGACGCGAGGCGGCCGTCCGAGGCATGCCCGTCACGAGCAACTCGATGAAATGAGGACAGAGATGGGTCATCACATGCACGACCGGCGTCGGCCCTGGGCCGAGCCGTACAAGATCAAGATGGTTGAGCACCTGCCGATCACGACGTTGCCCCAGCGACAGGCAGCGCTGGCCGAAGCGGGTTACAACACGTTCCACCTCCGGAGCGATGACGTCTATATCGACCTGCTCACCGATTCGGGTACCAGCGCGATGAGTGACGTCCAGTGGGCGGCGCTCATGCGCGGCGATGAGTCGTACGCCGGGTCGCGCAATTTCTACCACCTGGAGGAAGCTGTCCGTGAGCACTACGGCTTCACGCACGTCATCCCGACCCACCAGGGACGCGGGGCCGAGCACCTGCTCAGCAAGCTGTGCATCAAGCCGGGCGATTGGGTGCCCGGCAATATGTACTTCACGACCACCAAGCTACACCAGGAACTGGCCGGCGGGCATTTCGTGGACGTCATCATCGACGAGGCCCACGATCCGGACAGCGAACACCCTTTCAAGGGCAACGTGGATCTCGGCAAGCTCCACCGCCTCATTGAACGGGTCGGTCCGGAGCGGATTCCCTATCTCTCGCTGGAGACCAACGTCAACATGGCCGGCGGCCAGCCGTGCAGCCTCGCCAACATCCGCGACGCCTGCGCTCTGTGCCACGAGCACGGCATCCGCGTCTTCCTCGACGCGACCCGGGCCGTGGAGAACGCCTACTTCATCAAGAAGCGCGAGGGCGGCTACGAGAACTGGTCGATCAAGCAGATCCTCCGAGAGATCTGCTCGTACGCCGACGGGTGCACGATGTCGGCCAAGAAGGACTCGCTCGTCAATATTGGCGGATTCCTCGCGCTCAACGATGACGAGTTCGCGCAGGGCGCGCGGAACCTGGTCGTCGTGTACGAGGGACTGCACACCTACGGCGGCCTGGCCGGTCGCGACATGGAGGCCATGGCGGTCGGCATCGGTGAATCGGTCCGGTTCGAGCATCTGCGCGCCGGATCGGTCAGGTCGAGTATCTCGGAAGCGCGCTGCTGGAGGCCGGCGTTCCGGTGGTCCGCCCCATCGGCGGACACGGCGTCTTTCTCAACGCGACTCGGTGCCTGCCTCATTTGCCCCGCGAGCAGTTCCCCGCGCAGGCGCTTGCCGCCGCGATCTATCTCGACTCCGGCGTGCGCTCGATGGAGCGAGGAGCCGTCTCCGCGGGGCGGAACCCGGAGACGGGCGAGAACATCTATCCGAAGCTGGAACTGGTACGGCTGACCATTCCCCGTCGCGTCTACACGCAGGCGCACATGGACGTCGTTGCCGAGTCGGTGATCGCGCTCGCGTCCGACCCCGAGCGGATCGCCGGGCTGCGGATGGTGTACGAGCCGAAGTACCTGCGATTCTTCCAAGCCCGCTTCGAGCCGATCGGCGCCCCGTCGGTGCTTCGTGAGTTCGATACTGAGCAGATGCAAGGCGTCTGCTGAGCACGGGGCGATCCCAAGCTGGAACAGCCTCGACCTGCCCGCGCTGCAAGCAGGTGAGGCTGTCGCGTGTTGCGCAGCCGGTTTCAGCATGGCCGCAAGGTCTCGATTGATGGCGTTAGAATGAAGGACAAGGGAGCGCTCCGCTCCGGGGGTGGTGAAGCATGACGACACCGCGGACCGATCCTGAGCTGCTGGCCGTAGCGCGGGGAGATCAGCCCGCCGATGTGCTGCTTCGGGGCGGTCGCATCGTCGACGTGTTCAGTCGAACGGTCACCAGGGGCGACGTGGCCATCCATGGCGATCGCATCGCCGTGGTGTTCGAAAGCCCCCGGGTGGCGGCGACCGAGGTCGTGTCCCTGGACGGCGCCTACGTCGCCCCCGGCTTCATCGACGCGCACATGCACGTCGAGTCGACGATGATGGTGCCGGCGAGCTTCGCTTCGGTGGTCGTGCCGCGCGGAACGACGGCAGTCGTGCTCGATCCGCATGAGATCGCCAACGTCCTGGGCCTCCCGGGGATCAGGCTGCTCATGGATCTCGCCGCTGACCTTCCGCTGAACGCGTGGTTCGCCGCGCCCTCGTGCGTGCCGGCCAGCCCCCTGGAGACTTCGGGAGCGGAGCTCAGCGCGGAGGACCTTCGCCCACTGCTCGACGATGAGCGGGTGGTCGCCCTGGCGGAGATGATGAACTTTCCCGGCGTGATTCACGCAACGCCGGAGGTGCTGGACAAGATCCGGATGGGACTGCGGCGCGGTGTCGTGGACGGCCACGGCCCGGGACTGCTGGGGGCTCCGCTGCAGGCGTACGTCGCTGCGGGGATCAGCTCCGACCATGAGTGCACGACGCTCGAGGAGGCGCGGCAGCGGCTTGCGCTGGGGATGCGGGTCTACCTTCGCGAGGGCAGCGCGAGCCAGAACCTCGAAGCACTGCTGCCGTTGGTGAACCCGGGCAACGCGCACCGCTTCTGCTTCTGCACCGACGACCGTCACCCCCGCGATCTCGTCGACGAGGGGCACATCGATCACGTGGTGCGCAAGGCAGTGGTGCTCGGACTGGATCCGGTCACGGCGATCGCCATGGCCACCCGCCATGCGGCCGAGCACTACGGGCAGCCGGACCATGGCGCGGTCGCGCCGGGTTGCTTCGCCGATCTGATCGTGTTCGACGATCTTGGCGACATTCGCCCCCGCCAGGTGTACTTCCACGGCCGCCGGGTGGCCGAGGCGGGGCGTTTGCTCGAGAATCTGGAGGCGATCGCTCCCGAGCGGCTCGAGTCATTCTGCGACACGGTCAAGATCTCCGCCGGGTTGAGCGAGGGGGCGCTGCGGATGGCGGCCGGAGCGGAGGACAGGCAGATTCGCGTGATCGGCCTCGTGCCGCACCAGCTCTACACGGAGGATCTGCATGTGGCGCCGGCTCGGGTCGATGGCCGCTACGTCGCCGACCCGAGCCAGGACCTGCTCAAGCTGGCGGTGATCGAGCGGCACCGGGGCACGGGCAATATCGGTCTCGGCTTCGTCCGTGGATTTGGCCTGAAGCGTGGGGCGATCGCGAGCACGGTGAGCCACGACGCCCACAACCTCATCGTGGTGGGCACGAATGACGCGGACATGCTGGTGGCGGCCCGGGCGCTGGCGGCGTGCGGGGGCGGTCAGTGCGTTGTGGATGGCGGACAGGTGCGGGCGCTCATCGCCCTCCCCATCGCCGGGCTGCTCTCCGCTTCGCCCGTGGCAGAGCTTCTGAAGTCGCAGCGGGCCCTCGATGCTGCGAGCCGTGCCATCGGGTGCCCCCTGGAGGATCCGTTCATGCCGCTGAGCTTCCTCTCCCTCACCGTGATTCCCCGTCTCAAGCTCAGCGACTTCGGCCTCATCGACGTCGAACGGTTCGAGGTGGTGCCGCTGCTGGTCTAGAGAAACCCGGGACCGCCTCGACTTTTCTCAATCGAGGCAAGACTCGAGGCTGTCCCGGGTGTTGCCCGGTTGCTCGGCCGGCCCGTGGTCGAGCACCTCTTCCCAGATTTTCGACTTGTCTCGGGTCAGTCGACCGGCCGTTTTCCGCTTTTTGGGAACAACCAGGTTATAATGTGCCCGACCCGTGAAGGTCAGCCTGCCCGATCCGTGGCAGGATTCCTTAGGGTCATCCGGGGCTTGGCCATGCCTGAAGCCTTGCACCGGTTCCTTCAAATCACCTCAGGCGAAGAATCGGATTCATCAATGAAGTTGTACGTCGGAAACCTGTCGTTCAAGACGACAGAGCAGCAGTTGGAGTCGATGTTTGCAGAGCATGGCCCGGTGCAGTCAGCCGCGCTGGTCATGGACCGTGACACGGGCCGTCCCCGCGGGTTCGGGTTCGTCGAAATGAATGATGACGCTGCTCGGGCCGCGATGGCCGCCCTCAACGGAAAGAGCATCGACGGGCGCGATCTCACCGTCAACGAGGCTCGTCCTCGTGGTGAAGGCGGAGGAGGCGGAGGAGGAGCCGCGGTCGATCAGACCGGGGCAGCCGCGGGGGCTGGTAAGACCGCCGAGTCTCGACCCGCGAATCCAGGATGAGATCATCAGCCCCGCGCCACCAACGGCGCGGGGCTGTTTCTTGGCTGTTCGCGTCGTTCTGGGGCGTCGCGATCGGAGGTTCGACTCGACGCGCGATCGTGCGTGCCCCTTACTTGCGAGGCCTTCGCTTGAAAGATTGCCGGGGGGACACGGTCTTGGTGCTTCCCTTGGGAATCGGAGTCGGACGGGTGCCTTGGTCGCCGCCGATGGGTGGCGCCGGCCTCGCCCGCTCACCGGAAAACGTATCCCTGATACCCCTGCTCCCGGGCTTTCTCTCAGTTGACATGATCTCGCTCGCTCAAGGAGAAACTGGCGGTTCTGGAAGGTGAGAACGACAACCATTCTAGCCCGCATTTCTCACCACCATCTGCTGCGGCTGTGTAGACCGCCCGCTGGCGGCGTCGCTTTCGGCCCATCGAGGCTTCGAAGGCATGACAAGCCGTCTCCGGCTCGGTGGCCTCATCTCCTTGCCAGCGAACGGTCTACGCACCCTCGCGAGGATGTTCGCGACGAGCCGCTGCCGATCTCGCACCTTTGGGCCATGCGATCCGGCGGTCGATGACGAAGAGTCTTGATTCGAACGTGGGTGGCGGCTGACGGACGCCCTACTATTGCAGGTTCAGCGCGCGACGATCAGCGGACCCTCCCGGTTCCCATCTCGCGATAGAATCCCCAGGCTCCGCACGACGCCGGATGTCCGGCAGAGAGTGTGCTCTTGACCGTATCCTCCGATCGCAATCGTCGGCTGCTATCCGCTGCTGAGCGAGGGAATCGACACGTCGCCGCCATCCTGCTGGAGAGCGGCGCTGACGTGATGGCGAAGGGCGACGATGGCGAGACCTCCCTCCACACCGCCGCCGGCGAGGGGCAGACGGAGATGATCGAGTATCTCCTGCCGCTGATGGGCGACGTCGATCTTCGCGACGGAGCAGGCGCGACGCCTCTTCATTGGGCTGCTCGGCGCCACAGGACAGGCGCCATCCGGTTGCTCCTGGCGCGAGGTGCCGAACCACGGGCAATCGACCATGGCGATCAGACAGTGCTGCATTTTGCGGTTGCTGCCTGTTCCGGAGCACCGGGCGAGAGCGCGCTGGCTGGCGAGTCGGAGGCGATTCAGGTCCTGATCGACGCCGGCGCTGATTTCGATGCGAAGGACGCCCTGGGCAATACACCGCTCCACCTGGCGGCGGCGGGCGGACACCTCGCGCTGGTGAAGATCCTGCTCGCCGTCGGCGTTACCCCGGACCCGAAGTCAGAATCACTCGAAACCCCGCTGCACCTGGCTTCCGAGGGCAGCCACAAGGGAATCGTCAAACTGCTGTTGGAGGCGGGTGCCGCAGTCGATTTCAAGGACTCCGCTGGACGCACCCCCCTGCACCGGCACCTCGGCTCCGCCCCCCGCCGCCGGGAGATCGTCGGACTGCTGGTCGAGCGCGGCGCGAACGTGAACGCGATCGACAGTGATGGACGGACGGTCCTCGAACTGGCGACGAGCCACAATCCGCGAGACCCACTGGGTGAACTGCTTCGCAAGCAGGGCGCCGTGGGCTGACGAACGCGCGGACGTCCTCGTTCGCACGATGCCCGCCGCCGGGTCACTCCAACCACGACTCGGGCGAACGAACACTCGCGGATGCATCGCTGTCGTGAAACCCCCTTCCCGAATTCCTCGCCGCGATTCGGTGGTCGCTCGGTCGTCGGCTGCAGTCTATCGCAGCGGCTTCGGTCGGCATTCGGAAATCCAAAGCGGCTGGTGTGACCGATAGGGGTGCGGAGGAGCGCAGAGGTCATGCCGCCGAGTCCCGCCATCGAGCCCGCGCCGTCGATCGGTCCGGCCCCATCGGGTCGCAGCCGGCGCGATCTCTTCGCCATCATGGCCGACGGCATGGCCTTCAGCGTGATGGTCGGCGTGGGCGAGGCGTATATCCCCGCCTTCGCTCTGGCGATCGGCCTGGGCGAGGTCACGGCGGGATGGGTGGTCTCAATACCGCTCATGGCGGGGGCCGTGCTCCAGCTCGTTTCGCCCGTCGCGGTTGCGCGGCTGCGGTCGTACCGACGCTGGGTCGTGATGTGTGCGATCACGCAGGCCCTCAGCATGCTGGGCTTCCTGCTCATCGCGCTGACGGGCATCCGCTCGGCAGCGCTGATCTATCTCGTCGCGACGGTGTACTGGGGTGCGGGCCTCGCGACGGGCCCCGCGTGGAATGCGTGGGTCGGTACCCTCGTTCCCCGGCGCGTGCGAGCCCGCTTCTTCGCACAGCGGACTCGCCTCGCGCACGGCGCCGTGTTCGCGGGCCTCGTCGCAGCCGGCCTGGCTCTGCAGGCGGGCGAGACCGACGGCCATGTCATGCGCGTCTTCGCCTCGCTCTTCGCCATCGCGCTCGGAGCGCGGAGTATCTCCGCGGCGCTGCTCGCCAGCCAGCGGGAACCGCGTCCGCCGGTCGGCCGCGCACAGATCGTGACCATCCGCAACCTGACCTCGCGGTGGCGGGGTCCCGACGGACGCCTGCTCATGTACATGCTCGCGGTGCAGGCGGCGGTGCAGGTCTCGGGACCGTTCTTCACCCCCTACATGCTCGGCGAGCTTCGCTTCAACTACCGGGAGTATCTCATGCTCCTGGGTACCTCGTTCCTGGCCAAGATGCTCGTCCTTCCATTCGTCGGGAGCCTCGTCCACCGCTTTGGCGGACGGACGATGCTGCGGATCGGCGGTCTCGGCATCATTCCCATGTCAGCCCTGTGGCTCATCTCGGACTCCTTCGAGTTCCTGCTTGCGGTCCAGGTCATCTCCGGCTCATTCTGGGCGGTGTACGAGCTGACCACGTTCCTGCTGCTGTTCGAGCACATCGACGAATCGGAACGGATCGGCGTGCTCACGACCTACAACCTGCTCCATGCGATCATGACCGTGACCGGCGCGCTCGTCGGAGGCGTCGTGCTCACGGGACTGGGCGAGGCTCACACCGGCTATCTCGCGATCTTCGGTATCTCGGCGGCCCTGCGCCTGCTCACGGCCCCACTCCTGTTCCGAGTCGGCCGGATTCCGACGGCACACTACGAGATCTCTGTCCGCGCTCTCGCCGTTCGCCCGAATTCAGGATCGATCGATGCACCGATCCTCACGAGCCTCTCCTCAGACGGGAACGGAGAGCTCGGGGATCGCAATCACTGAGCGAGCGTCTCGCCGTCCGCCAGCACTTGGATGGTTCTGATGAATCCGTCCGCGACACGAGCCAGGTCGTCGTAATTGAGATTGTCGGCCGTGTCGGTCGGCTGGTGGTAGTTCGGGTCTCGACCCTCGGAGGTGTCGGACATGAGCAGGGCGGGGTAGCCTTGCCACCAGAACGGGGCGTGGTCCGACCGGCTGGCGGCCTTCCAGTCCGTGGCCGCTCCGACCGACGGGAATCGACTCTGCTCCTGAAAGATCGCAACGACGCGATCCAGCAGCCGCCGGTTCTCGCCATTGCTGATGAACGCCACGAAGTTCCCCGTCGAAGGAAAGAGTCCGAAATGGAACGGCACGGACGCTTGACTGCCAGGCGCGGAGGTGTAGTACCCGATGGAGTCCACGGCAATCATCGTGACGATGTCGTCCCCGCGGGCTCGAGCCCGCTCCGCGTACACCTTGCTGCCCATCTGCATGCCGAAGCTGAACGGGAACTCCTCGTTGACGAAGAACACGATGCGTACGGTTCGCCCGGTCGGCGCAGCACGCAGCCGCCGGGCCGTCGCCAGGAGCAGGGCGACGCCTGACGCATTGTCGTTCGCACCCGGCGAACCGAAGACCGTGTCGTAATGGGCACCGATGACGATGATCTCTTCCGGATGCACCGCCCCGGGAAAGATGATCTCGACATTGGCGACCGTTGATCCATTGACGTCGATCTCGTCGCGTCGCGGCTGAAGTCCACTGGCCACGAGTCGATCCACGATCCACCGTTCCGCCGCCAGAACCGCTGCCAGCGACTCGCCAGCGTTGCGCGGACCGATGTCGGTGGAGAGCTCCTCGACGTCTTGCTTCAACTCCTCGCGAAGGCGGCTCTGATCGGCAGAGAGCGGCGCGGAGGAGGGCCCGTACAGCGTCCCAGGCGCTCGGTGAATGCATCCGGCGCCCATGAAGAGCGCAGCCAGCCCGATGGCGAGCGCAAGGACCCGGAGAAGAACCCGGGACAGCCTCCAGTTTTCCCGCGACTGGGAAGAGGCGAGGCGGTCCCGGGCTTCTTGTCCGCGAGCCCGGGTCATCGGCAGGCCACGATGAAGAGCCGTCGAAACGGGTACGGCGTCCGTCCATCAGCGCTTCTGGGATAGGCCGCTCGAAGTCGGTTCTTGTACTCGGCGAGGAAGAGCCCGCGCTCCCGATCGTCAAGGCCGTTCAGAATTGGTCGCAGGCCGGTGCCACGGACCCACTCGAGGACGGCATCCTCACCTTCGAGCAACTGCAGGTACTCGGTCTCCCAGATATCGATCGTGCGGACATGGTCAGCGAGCAGTTCGTAGTACACCCTCGCCTCCTCGACCCGGTTTCGTCCCATCGAGTCGCGCAGCTCGCGGTCGCCAAGGGGTCTGCCCTCCGGTCCGCCATTGGCGAGCGTCTCGCGCATGAGGCGGTGCGACGGCGCCCCCCAGCTGAGCGGCATCTGAATGGCCAGAGAGCCCTGTTCGCTCAGATATCGCGCCAAGCGCGGAATGAGCTTCCGGTGCTCGCCGACCCAGTGCAGTGCGGCGTTCGAGTAGATCAGATCGAGCGGTTGCTCGGGAACCCAGCGATCGATGTCCGCTTCCATCCAGTGGACGGTGGATGCTTCGGCCTTCGCCTTCTCGAGCATCGCCGCGGAGCTGTCGAGACCGCACACCTGCGCCGATGGCCAGCGCTGAGCGAGAAGCCGTGTCACGGCGCCGGTGCCGCACCCAAGATCGCAGACGACGCGAGGTCCGATCGGAGGGATCCGCTCCAGAAGCTCGAGCGCCGGCCGCAGCCGGTGATCGGCGAAGCGCAGGTACTGGACTGGGTCCCACGCCGTCTCCGCTGGTTGATTGGCGAGCGGTTCCATCGATCTCACGCCGCAGACTACAGCAACCGGCTGCCGTTCGGAACCCGTCGCTCGGGTTCGGCCAGGACCACCGCGCCATGCTCCTGCGGGAAGCCCATCACCAGGCATTCCGAGCGCATCGGACCGATCTGCTTGGGCGCCAAGTTCACGACCGCCAGGACCTGGCGCCCGACGAGCGCGTCCGGCTCGTACAGGTCAGTAATCTGGCGCTCGACGTTCGCTCGCCGAGCTGCTCGCCGAAGTCGATCCGCAGTCGATATGCGGGCTTGCGGGCCTCCGGGAAGGGCTCGGCCGCGATCACCGTTCCGACGCGGATTTCGACCCGCTCGAAGTCTGCCCAGTCGATCATTTCCATGCGTCCGCTCCTGTGCTTCCTGTGTCGAACCGTCCGGCCAGGCGGAGAAGGAGTCTTTGCACCAATCGCGTCAACCTGTCTTGCTGGCCCGTCTTCCCGCCGCTCAAAGCCTCCCCTACCATTGCGCCAATGTCCTTTCGACCAGAGCTGAGCCGGACCCGTTTTGAACAGTACAAGGTGGATGCGCGCGAGCACCGCACCGAGGGGACGCGGATGACCGCGCGGGCCCACGCCGAGCGGAAGGGACAGCAGGGCAAGCACCGCTCCTTTGGCCAGCTCCTGGGGGCCTTCCTCGGGCTCCTGCGCGGTCATCGCACCGCCGTGGTCCTCTCCCTCGTCACGGTCACCATCGCGACATTCCTCAATCTAGCGCCGCCCTACGCGTCGAAGCTGGTCTTCGACAACGTCCTCGGCAGGACGCCCCTCCCGCCGTTCCTGACCGAGGTCCTCCATCTGCCAACGGCCCCCGGGAGGCTGCTCGCCGCCATCTGTGTAGGTCTGGTGATCTTCGCCATCCTCTCGATCACCGTGGGCACGACCGGTCGCTGGCTGGCCACCCTCGCCACCAAGCGTCTCCAGTCGCGCGTCCGCCGGCGCCTCTTCGCTCATGCGGTGCGGCTGCCGCTGCACCGCGTGTACGACCTGAAGTCGGGCGGCGTGGCGAGCATCCTGCGGGAAGACGCGGGGGGCGTGGGCGAGCTCGTCTTCTCCATGATCTACAACCCCTGGCGGGCCATCGTGCGCTTGCTGGGCTCGCTGATCATCCTCGCAACGATCGACTGGCGGCTGCTGCTGGGCTCGCTGATCCTGCTTCCCACCGTCTACATCACGCACCGCACGTGGGTGGCGCGCATCCGTCCGCTGTGGCGGGACATCCGCGCAAGCCGGCAGGCCGTGGACAGCCACGCGACCGAAGCCTTCGGCGGCATGCGGGTGGTGCGCAGCTTCGGGCGACAGCGCAGCGAGACGGCTCGCTTCATTCGCAACAACCACCTCATGATCCGCCAGGAGCTCTCCGCGTGGTGGTGGTCCCGAGGCGTCGACATCGCCTGGTCGGTGCTCATTCCCGCCGCGTCCGCCGCCCTGCTCTGGTACGGCGGCACCCGCGTCCTCTCGGCGCCCTGACCACGGGCGAGCTGGTCATGTTCCTCATGTACCTCGCGTGGCTGCTCGAGCCGCTCTCGACGCTGGCCAACAGCGCCACCGCGTTTCAGAACAGCCTCGCCGGTCTCGATCGCGTGCTCGATCTGCTCGACGAGCCCGCAGAGTTCGCCGCGCTCTCGCGCGGGCAAGCCGCATCGATGCCAGAACCGTGGACGGCGCCCTGTCGCTCCGCGGTGTGGGCTTCACCTACCCCGGCGCGAATGAGCCGGTCCTCCAGCGGGATCGACCTGGACGTGGCTCCGGGTGAGATCATCGCGCTGGTCGGACCCAGCGGCGCGGGCAAGACGACGCTCTGCAATCTCATCGCGCGCTTCTACGATCCGAGCGGGGGCTGATCGAGCTCGACGGACGGGATCTCCGCGAGATCGAGGTCGAGAGCTACCGGCGGCTTCTGGGCATCGTCGAGCAGGACATCTTCCTCTTCGACGGGACGATGGCGGAGAACATCGGCTACGCGAAGAACAATGCCACCGAGGACGAGATCGAGCACGCCGCTCGCCTCGCCAACGCCGACGAGTTCATCTCCAGACTCGACCGCGGCTACGAGACGGTGATCGGCGAGCGGGGCGTCAAGCTCAGCGGCGGGCAGCGGCAGCGGATCGCGATCGCCCGGGCCCTGCTCGCCGATCCGCGGATCCTGATCCTGGACGAGGCGACGAGCAACCTCGACACCGAGAGCGAGCGGCTCATCCAGGACAGCCTCGCGCACGCTGATGCGCGACCGCACCAGCTTCGTGATCGCGCACCGGCTGAGCACGATCACCCATGCCGATCGGATCGTCGTGCTCGAAGACGGCGAAATCCTCGAAGAGGGAACGCACGAAGAGCTCATGCAGCGCCACCGTGGCCGCTACCAGGAAATGGTCTCGACGCAGATGCAGGACCTGGCCACCCGGTGAACGGGGTCAGATCACCCCTCCGAGGCCGATCACGTCGGCCCCGACCGCGTCGCGGCAGGTTGAGCATGGCGGACAACGCCGATTGCCCTCTGCCCCTGCCCCTGCCCCTGCCCCTGCTCCGGAACCTGCAGGACCCTCACGCCCGGCGCTGGGTCGATTGCCGCGCCGCCTGCTTGACCATCGGCGCGTACCGCGCGAGCGCGTTGCGGCTCGTCGTCACCGCATAGATCACGTCGTCCATCAGTCTTCACCAGCTCGGTGTAGCCTTCGGGTGAGAGATCCTGGCGGCGGATCGCATCGTGCTCTCGCTTCAGCACCTCGCTCAGATCGTCAAGCGCTTCGAGGCTCTTGCTCAGGACGTCCTGTCCTCCTTCGGTTGGTTCTTCGCCATAGAGAATGACGTCATCGGCGTCGAACCAGCAGAGGTGAACAGGCAGATCGCTCGTCAGGAAGCCGAGGACCGTGCGCCGTGCCTCAGCATTGCTCAGTCGCTTGACCAGCTTCTGCAGATCGGAGCAGTGCGGCTCGCTCTCGCCATTCATCCAGCGGTAGATGGTCGACGTGCCCCGGTCGGTGACCGTCTCGAGTTCGCGAAGCGACGTCAATCCCTGATCGACCAGCTGCCGGATCATCGTGCCAATCATCGGAGGCTCCCGGTCCCGGAAGAAGAAGTGCCGAATCTACCGCCCTCGAACAGGCTCTTGCCAGTAGTGTACCGCGGTCCCAAGCGGACGATGCCGAAGTACGAAACCCCCCCTTCCTTCGGCATCTGCGGTCGCTCCTGGTCGAGCGGTCGTCGAGGACCGGCCGGCGCCTCCCCCACCGGGCCGGCCGGTCTTTCGTTCCGTTCGCCGGGCTCATCGAAAGGGCTGCTGGTCGGACCATTGGCGGCCTACTGGTCGAATCGGTGACCGCGAGGGATGACCGTCGGCGCTTCCTCGAATGGCGATGGATTCGGAATCTCAACAGGCGGCGCTCGCGATTCGTCGAAGAAGGCGGGAGCGGCCATGTTGACCCCGGTCACCGCCATCCTGCTGTTGAGCTGTCCGGATCAGAAGGGCCTCGTGGCGACGGTCTCGGATTTCATCTGTCGGCACGACGGCAACATCATCCACGCCGATCAGCACACCGATCAGGAGGAGGGGATCTTCCTGCAGCGAGTGGAGTTTCAGCTCGAGGGCTTCGACCTTCCCCGCGAGCAGATCGAATCGGCCTTCGCGCCGATTGCCGAGCGCTTCGGCCTCCGCTGGTCGGTGCGGTTCTCCGACCGGCCCCATGCATGGCCATTCTCGTCTCCCGCCAGGCGCATTGTCTCTACGACCTGCTCGGGCGGTGGAAGATGGGTGAGCTGGCGATAGCGCCCCCGATCGTGATCAGCAACCACGCGGATCTGACGCAGGCCGCGGGCGCGTTTGGAGTCGCCTTCCACCATCTGCCAGTCGACGAGCGCACGCGGTTGGCGCAGGAGGAATCGCTCCTGCAGCTCTTGCACGAGCATCAGATCGAGGTGGTCGTCCTGGCCCGCTACATGCAGGTCCTGGATGACGGGTACGTCGAGCGATACGGCCCGCGCACCATCAATATTCACCACTCCTTCCTCCCCGCCTTCGCCGGCGGACGGCCATACCACCAGGCCCATGAGCGAGGCGTCAAGATCATCGGGGCCACGGCGCACTACATCACCTCGCAGCTCGACCAGGGACCGATCATCGAGCAGGACGTGGTGCGGGTGAGCCACCGCGACACGGTGGCCGACATGATCCACAAGGGACGCGATCTGGAGAAGGTCGTCCTCGCACGGGCCCTGCACCTGCACCTGGAGAACCGGGTGCTCGTGTACGGGAACAAGACCGTGGTCTTCGACTGAGACGCCGCGAACTCGGCTCGGGTGCCGAACCTGGTCCAGGAGAGGGGCTTCTGGCGTTCTCTCGGCGGTGGAGTGCGGCATGGCGGCGCCGGTACCGGGGCCCGTGCCGTAAACGTGGCCATGTGGTAGGCTTGATACGGCATGGTTGACCCGAACGCTGCGCCCTTCTTCAAGATCGACCTGCACACCCACATCCTGCCCGAACGCTGGCCGGACCTGCGGGAGCGGTACGGCTACGGCGGCTGGGTGCAGCTGGAGCACCACCACCCCTGCTGCGCGCAGATGATGATCGACGGCAAGACCTTCCGCGAGATCGAGTCCAACTGCTGGGATCCGAGGACGGCTCCGCGACTGCGACGCGACCGGCGTCGACGTGCAGGTGCTCTCGACGGTGCCGGTGATGTTCAGCTACTGGGCGAAGCCGGAGGACACCCTCGACCTCGCCCGCCTCCTGAACGACCACATCGCCGAGGTGTGCCGAGAGCACCCGCAGCGCTTCGTCGGACTGGGCACGCTGCCGATGCAGGACCCGGAGCTGGCGGTGCCCGAGCTCGGCGCTGCGTGCAGGAGCTCGGTCTCCCGGGGATCCAGATCGGCACGCACGTCAACGAGCTGGAACCTCGACGAGCCGAGCTGTTCCCGGTCTTCGAGGCGGCGGCCGAGCTGGGCGCGGCGGTCTTCGTCCACCCCTGGGACATGATGGGCCAGAGCGAGATGTGCCGGTACTGGCTGCCCTGGCTGGTCGGCATGCCGGCGGAGACCTCGTGCGCCATCTGCTCGATGATCTTCGGCGGCGTGCTGCGAGCGCCTGCCGGACGCTGCGCATCGGGTTCGCCCACGGCGGCGGCTCGTTCCCGTTCACGCTCGGCCGCATCGAGCACGGATTCCACGTGCGGCCCGACCTCTGCGCCGTGGACAACGACGTCAATCCGCGCGAGTACCTCGGGCGGTTCTACCTCGACTCGCTCGTGCACGACGCAGACGCCCTGCGGTATCTCCTGCATCTCGTCGGCGAGCGAGCGCATCGCGCTCGGCTCGGACTACCCGTTTCCGCTCGGCGAGCACCGTCCCGGCCAGCTCATCGAGTCGATGGACGACCTGGCGCCGTCGACCAAGCGGCGTCTGCTCGGCGGTACGGCGCTCGAGTTCCTCGGTGTCTCCGCGGATCGCTTCGGCGGTCCGCCAGCGTCTGCAGGCCAAACGCGTGCGGCGGAGCCGCGACCGCTCGACCGCGGATCGCTACACTGAATGGCCCATGACCGGACGCGTTGCGAGCTCGCCTGAACTTCCAATGACCTTCGAGGCGAATGAAGCATTCGCCCGGCGCATGGATGAACACGATCCGCTCCGCGCGTGCCGCGAACGGTTCTGCCTGCCATGCGGGGCGGACGGCGAACCGCTGGTCTACTTCTGCGGCAACTCGCTGGGCCTGCAGCCGCGAGCGGTCCGTGGGCTGATCGAGCAGGAGCTCGACGACTGGGCGCGGCTGGCGGTGGAGGCGCACTTCGACGGACGGACGCCGTGGTACTCCTACCACGAGGTCTTCCGCGAGACCGGGCGCCCGCCTCGTCGGCGCGAGGCCCGGCGAAGTCGTGATGATGAACAGCCTGACCGTCAACCTGCACCTGATGATGGTGAGCTTCTTCCGGCCGACCGAGAGCCGCTTCAAGATCCTGATCGACTGGCCGGCGCTTCCCTTCCGACACTCTACGCGGTCAAGACCGCACCTCGCGCTCGCGCGGCCTCGATCCCGAGGAGGCCCTGCTGCTCGCTGCGGCCCCGGGAGGGCGAGCACGGCGCTGCGCACCGAAGACATCGAGGCGCTGCTCGCCGCAGCAGGGTCGAGCGATCGCCCTCGTGATGCTCGCGCGGCGTCAACTTCTTCACCGGCCAGTGGCTCGATCTGCGCCGGATCACCGCGCTGCGGGCACGAGCGCAGGGTGCCGCGTCGGCTTCGATCTCGCGCACGCGGCGGGCAACGTTCCGTTGCAGCTGCACGACTGGAACGTCGACTTCGCCGTTGGTGCTCGTACAAGTACCTCAACGCGGGGCCGGGCGCCGTCGCGCGGCTGCTTCGTGCACGAGCGGCACGGCCGCGACGCTCGCAACTGCCGCGCTTCGCGGGCTGGTGGGGCAACGATCCGGCGACGCGCTTCCGCATGCACCTCCAGCCGGAGTTCGTGCCCGAGCCGGACGCCGACGGCTGGCAGCTGCAGCAACCCGCCGATCCTGGCCATGGCGCCGCTGCGCGCGTCGCTGGAGATCTTCGACGAGGTCGGCATGGCGGCGCTGCGCGAGAAGTCGCTCCGGCTGACCGGCTACCTGCGCACCTGCTCGATCGGCACGGCGCGGCGGGGATGGAGATCATCACGCCCGTCGAGCCGGCCGCGAGCGGCTGTCAGCTCTCGATCCTGGTGCGGGAGGAGCCGCGGCGCCGCTTCGAAGCCCTGCAGCGCGCCGGCGTCGTGTGCGACTTCCGCGAGCCGAACGTGATTCGCGTCGCTCCGGTCCCGCTCTACAACACCTTTCACGAGGTCTGGCGTTTCGCGGAGGTGCTCGCTCGCACGTGAAGCAGGCGAGTGGGACGAAGCGGAGTGGCGCGTTCATCATGCTGAAGGATTCAGAGCGTCCCATCCTGATCGCGGGTGCCGGATTGGCCGGGAGCCTGCTCGCGTGTTTTCTGGCCAAACGGGGCTTTCGCGTCGAGGTCT
The DNA here is from genome assembly GCA_963697235.1 of uncultured Planctomycetota bacterium. GTDB lineage: Bacteria > Planctomycetota > Phycisphaerae > Phycisphaerales > SM1A02 > CAVONJ01. The sequence goes on along the minus strand of CAVONJ010000004.1, from coordinate 265,356 downwards.
TCGAGCGCCGGCCCGACCCGCGCCGCAGCGGCTTCGTCGGCGGCCGCTCGATCAACCTGGCGCTCTCGACGCGGGGCATCGACGCGCTCCAGCGGGTCGGCCTGGCCGCGGACGTGCTTCGCGACGCCGTCCCGATGCGCGGTCGCATGATGCACTCGCCCGCCGGTGATCTCGCCTTCCAGCCGTACAGCAAGAACGAGAGCGACGCGATCAACTCCGTCTCGCGCGGCGGGCTCAACATCACGCTGCTCGATGCGGCCGAGCAGTACGATACGGTCCGCCTGCACTTCGGTCAGCGATGCGCCGCCGTCGATCTGGACGGTCCGGCCTGACGACCGTCGATTCCGAGACCGGCGAGCGGACCGAACATCGCGGGCAGCTGCTGATCGGCGCCGACGGTGCCTTCTCCGTCGTCCGGAATCGCATGCAGAAGTCCGATCGCTTCGACTACAGCCAGCACTACCTCGAGCACGGCTACAAGGAGCTCAGCATTCCCCCGACCGCCGACGGCGAGTTCGCGATGGAGCCGAACGCGCTGCACATCTGGCCGCGCGGCGGGTACATGATGATCGCCCTGCCGAACCGTGACCGCACCTTCACGTGCACGCTCTTCTGGCCCTTCGAGGGTCCGCACGGCTTCGCCGCCTTGAACAGCGACGCGGAGATCCTCGACTACTTCAATGCGCAGTTCGGCGACGCCGTACCGCTCATGCCGACGCTCGTGCACGACTTCCAGACGAATCCGACGAGTTCGCTGGTCACGGTGCGCTGCGAGCCGTGGCACTGCGGAGACAGCGTGGTCCTCGTCGGAGACGCGGCGCACGCCATCGTTCCGTTCTACGGCCAGGGCATGAATGCCGGCTTCGAGGACTGCGTGGTGCTCGACGAGCACGTCGGGCGCTTGGGCGCCGATTGGGCGAAGCTGCTGCCCGCGTACAGCGCAGCGCGCAAACCCAATGGCGACGCTATCGCCGATCTGGCGCTGGAGAACTTCATCGAGATGCGGGACAAGGTCAGCTCGCGGGCGTTCCGGGCCCGGAAGAAGATGGAGACCATGCTGCACCGACTCCTTCCCCGCTGGTACATGCCGCTCTACAACATGGTGACCTTCTCCACCATCCCCTATGAAGAGACCCGCCGGCGGGCGGCGCGGCAGGCCCGGACGGTGGTGGCGTGCCTCTCGGGAGTCGGTGTCGTCGGCCTCGCGGCAATCATCATCCTCTTGAGCCGCTTCGTGTGAGATTGGCGGGCTGGCAGCCCGTTCAAGAAGTCAGAAAGGCATCGCACCCATAGGGGAAAGCACTTCTTCAACGGGCTGCTGGACGAGGAACACCCATGACCACGACATCGACGCCGGAAGTGACCTACTCCAGCTACCTGAAACTTCCCGAGCTGCTCGATCTGCAGCAGGTGCGATCGGATCCGCCCGAGCACGACGAGCTGCTGTTCATCATCATCCACCAGACGTACGAACTCTGGTTCAAGCTGCTGCTGCACGAGCTGGACAAGATCGGCCGCGATCTCTCCGCGGGTGATCTCTACGGGTCGATCGCCACCTTCCAGCGCGTCCGCACGATCATGAAGACGCTCGTCGGTCAGCTCGACATCCTCGAGACGATGACGCCGATGTCCTTCACCAGCTTTCGCGACCGGCTCGACACCTCGTCCGGCTTTCAGTCGACGCAGTTTCGCGAGGTGGAGTTCCTGCTCGGCTACAAGCGAAAGGACGTGCTGAAGCACTACCCGCCCGGCTCCTCGGGACGGGAGGGGGTGCTGCGGCGCCTGGAGCAGCCCTCGCTCGTCGATCACTTCTACGAGTTCCTCGCCCGCCACGGGGTCTCCATTCCCCCAGAGCTCAAGAACGCGATCTCACCGACGCCAACACCGCAAGCGTGCCCGTCCAGGACGGCCTGTTTCACCTCTACACGAGCCGGCCGGATCTGTGCGATCCTGTTCGAACTGATGACCGACTTCGACGAGGGGCTCCAGGAGTGGAGCTACCGGCACGTCAAGGTGGTCGAGCGGACGATCGGCGCGAAGCAGGGAACGGGCGGATCATTGGGCGTGGCATTCCTCAAGCAATCGCTCTTCCTGCCCGTCTTCGCCGATCTCTGGGGGATTCGCCATCGGCTGTGATCGGGAACGTCATGAACGCCAAGTCGCGCAAGCCCGGACAACCCTACTGCGGCAACTGCGGGTACGACCTGGAGGCGCTGACGGAGTCCGCTCGCTGTCCGGAGTGCGGCCGGCCGCTTGTCGAGGTGCTGCGCCGCGCGGGGCGGCCGGAGATGGAGGCCGGCAAGCGGTATCGCTCGGACTCGACGCTGTTCGGGCTTCCGCTCGTTCACATTGCCCTCGGACCGAAGGAGGGCGAGCCGCGCGGCAAGGCCCGTGGGTTCATCGCCATTGGCGATGAGGCGTTCGGCGTGCTCGCGATCGGCGGAATTGCCCGGGGGGTCGTGGCGATCGGCGGCGCGGCGATCGGCGTCTTCGCGTTGGGCGGCGGGGCGATCGGGCTGCTCACCGCCCTGGGCGGCGGAGCGGTCTCCGCGGGCCTGGCGGTCGGCGGCGCCGCGGTGGGCGGGATCGCCAAGGGTGGCGGCGCGGCGGGGATCATCGCCGACGGCGGCGGCGCGATCGGACTCTATGCGCGGGGCGGCGGCGCGTTTGGTCCCAATTCGCTCGGACCGAATCCCGCGCGAACTCCCAGGAAGCCGCGGCGCTCTTCGACCAGCTGTCATGGCTGCTGGGCTCGGTCTCGTCGCCAAGAGCGGCGTCGCTGAGCTTCTTTCATACGGCGCTCATTGCCGGTGCCGTTATCCTTGGCGTCGGGATGCTGCTCGCGCTCTGGGCGGCACTGGCCGCTCGACGCGGCGGCGGACGGGACGTGTCGCGATGATCTACGACATCAGCCCCCCACTCTCGCCGACCCTGGCCGTCTTTCCCGGCGATACGAGCCTCAGCCGCGAGGTGCTGATGGACATGGGCCGGGGTGATCCGCTGACGCTCTCGACGCTTCGCACCACGGTGCACGTGGGAGCGCACGTCGATGCGCCGAGCCATTACGGACGCGGGGCGGCGACGATCGACGATTGGCCGCTCGAGATGTTCGTCGGAGCCTGCCAGCTCGTGCACGTGAACGTCGAGCGCGGAGCGCGCATTGGCCGGGACCATCTGCCCAGAGAGCTGCTCGCCGGGCGACTGCTGCTGGCGACCGGAACGTATCCGGACCCGGAGCACTGGAACGAAGACTTCGCGGCACTCAGCCCGCAGCTCGTGGACCAGTTGCACGAAGAGGGCATCATGCTGGTTGGCATCGACACACCGAGCGTTGACCTGTCGACGTCCAAGGATCTGCCTGCCCACCAGCGCTTCCTCGCGAACGAGATGGCGATTCTGGAGGGCATCGTGCTGACGGACATCCCCGCCGGTCTCTACGAGCTCATCGCACTTCCCCTCAAGCTCGTCGGCTTCGACGCCAGCCCCGTCCGCGCCGTCCTTCGCCCGCTCACCGAGCCGCAGTAGAACCCGGGACAGCCTCGACCTTTCGCAGCATCGGGAAAACCCGAAGCTGTCCCAAGTCCTACACCGTCGCGATCACCTTCAGTTCGATCGCGATGGGCGTGGGAAGGCAGTTGATCTCGATCGTCGTCCGGGTGGGATTGGGCTTGCCGGGACCGGCGAAGTACTCGGCGTAGATGCGGTTGTAGACCGGGAAGTCGTCCTTCATGTTGGTGAGAAAGACGAGCACGTCGACGATGTTGTCCCAGCTCGAGCCCGCGTCCTCCAGCACCGCCCTCACGTTGTCGAAGCACGATCGACACTGGAGCTCGATGTCGTAGGCAACGACGCTGCCTGCTTCGTCAAGCGTCACGCCGGGAATGGTCTTGCTCCCCCGCTGCCGCGGCCCTACTCCCGAAAGGAAGAGCAGATCACCAACCCGCTTGGCATGGGGATACGCGCCGACCGGCTCCGGCGCCCGCTTGCTCATCATGCCCGCGTCGCTCATCGCTCACTCCCTGGCCGCGCCGCCGCAGGAGCGGTCGGCCTCCGCTCGGTTGCCGCACCGCTCGTCCGCGCGCCCATGCCCTCCCACGCCGGCGCGGTGTCCGCCGACGACGGGGCCGCCTCCGTGGCCACGCAGACGTTCTTCGGTTCGGTGAAGAAGTGCATCGCCTCCTCGCCGCCCTCCCGGCCGATCCCGCTCTGCTTCATGCCCCCGAACGGCACGCGAAGATCGCGCAGCAGCCAGGTGTTGATCCACACCGTTCCCGTTTGGAGGCCATGCGCGACTCGGTGGGCGCGATCGAGATCGCTGGTCCACACCGTGGACGAGAGTCCGTACGGAGTGGCGTTGGCCATCGCCAGCGCCTCCGACTCATCGTCGAACGGTGCGATCGTGACGACCGGTCCGAAGATCTCCTCCTGATTCGTGCGGCAGTGCTGATCGAGGCCGCTGACGACGGTGGGCTGGAGGAAGAAACCGCCTCGGCAGCGCTCGGGCAGCTCGCGCGGTCGCTCGCCGCCGCACAGGATCGTTCCGCCCTCGTCCCGCGCTCGCGCGATCGCCGCTTCGACCTTGGCCAGATGCGCCGCGGAGATGAGAGCTCCCTGATCGGTGTGCTCGTCCAGCGGGTCTCCCACCCGCAGCTTCCGCACCATCTCCACGAACGCCTGGACGAAGCGGTCGTAGATCGGTCGCTGCACGAGAAAGCGCGATGCGCACAGACAGATCTGGCCCTGGTTCGAGAACGCGGCCCGAACGCCGGTGGCCAGCGCCCGCTCCAGGTCCGCGTCGGCGAAGACCAGGTTGGGATTCTTTCCCCCCAGTTCAAGCGAGAGCTTCTTGAACACCGGCGCCGCAACCGCGGCGATGGCGGCTCCGGTGGCCGTGCCACCGGTGAAGGAGATCGCCTTGACGCTCGGATGGCGAACGAGTGCGGCACCCGCCCCTGCGCCGCGGCCGTGCACGATGTTGAGGACGCCCGGAGGCAGACCCGCTTCATCGCACAGCTCCGCGAGCAGCTGCGCGGTGACGGGCGTGACTTCCGAGGGTTTGGCGACCGCTGTGTTGCCGGCGGCCAGCGCGGGCGCGATCTTCCAGGACAGCAGGTAGAGCGGGAGGTTCCACGGCGAGATGAGGCCGCAGACGCCGATCGGATCCCGACGGGTGATGTTGATCGCGCGGTCGTCGGTGAGATGGGCTTCGGTCTTCGTGTGCAGGATCGCGGTTGCGAAGAAGCGAAAGTTCGCCGCGGCACGGGGGATGTCGAGACTTCGGGCCAGCCGAAGGGGCTTGCCCGTGTCGAGGCACTCGGCATGAGCAAGCCGATCGACATCCCGCTCGATGAAGCTCGCGATCCGCAGCAGCAACCTCGAACGCACCGCGGCGGGCGTCGCCGACCAGGCAGAAAAGGCGGCTTCCGCGGCCTCCACCGCCAGATCGACGTCGCTCTCGCCGCTGTCGGGTAGCTGGCCATACACCGCGCCCGTGGCGGGATCGACGTTCTCCAGCATGGCGCCGGACTCTGGTTCGACGAAGCGGCCGCGGATAAAGTTGCTGAGCACGATCATGGTTAGACTGCAACGATGATACCGGTTGCTCGCGGCGACGGGGGCATCCACGGAAAGCGCATGCAGAGAGGAGAAGTCCTCGATGGGCACTTCGACACATCGCCGGGTCAATTCGCTGCCGATCGGGCTGGCGATGGGCATGGCAATCCTTGGTCTGGCGCCCGTGGCCGCCGCCGGACCGGACTGGGAAGAAGGCAGCCTGGGCACCGGCGATGCGGGATCGTTGCCGGGCGATGCGCAGGTTCCCAAGGGGCAACCTCCCCTGACCGATCTGCTGAGCCTCTCGGGCAACCTCACCGGATTCGGCCTGCTCGGCACCGACTTCCAGGACTTGTACATCATCTACATCGACGAGCCGCTCGACTTCCTCGTGATCACCGGGACCGGACTGAGCGTGCAGCTCTGGCTCTTTCGCATCGATGGCCTCGGCCTGCTCGGTACGAGCGCGCCCGAGCTGCGGAGCGTCTCGACGGATGGATCGGGTGCCGCGGTGACGATGCCCGGACTCTACGTGCTGGGGGTTTCCGCCTTGCCAAGTGCGCCGATCGACGCGGCGTCTGCTCCCCTCTTCTTCTTCGCAAGCCCCGGCGAGATCTCCGGACCCGACGGTCCGGGTGGTCCAAATCCCGTGGCGAATTGGACCACGACGACGGGAAGCGGCGCCTACACGCTGCTCCTGACGGGCGTGGTCTTCCCTCCCTGCCGGGGCGACGTCAACCAGGACGGGGCGGTGGACGTTCATGATCTTGTGCAGATCCTGCAGGATTGGGGTTCGTGTCCGCCCGGCGCCGCGTGCCCCTCTGACACGAACGGCGATGGCCTCGTCGACGTGACCGATCTGCTCGAAGTGATCGTCAACTGGGGGCAGTGCAACGCGCTGTAGACTCACGGACGCGTGAGCGCGGCCGCCTCCTCGGCGCGGCCCTGCGCGACATAGAACGCCGCGAGGCGTTGTGCGGCGGCCCGCGTTTCTTCATCATCGTCGCCGTGGCTGGCCAGCAGATCACGGTGCGCCTGGACGAGCAGCGGCTCAGCCTCAGCCGGGCGCCCGAGCGCGGCGAGGCACGCGCCGCGCTCGCTCTCGGTGCTCGCGATCTTCCAATGATTGCTCGGCAGCGCCCGGTGACGCACCGCCGCGGCCCGGCTCAGCTGGGCTTCGGCGTCCGAAAACTGCCCCTGCTCGACGAGGATTCGACCCAAGAGATCCCGTGAGTCGGCTACGGCGCCGTGCTCCTCGCCGTAGATCTCGACCTGCGCGTCCAGCGCGGTGCGCGCGAGCGACTCGGCCTCGACGAGCTCGCCCCGCCGGTACAGGATCAGCGCCTGGACGAAACGCGACAGGGCGACGGTGTCGTGGCGGTCTTCCACGAGCGACCGCTTGAGCGACAGCGATTCCTGGACGAGGGCCTCCGCCTCGTCCAGCTGTCCGAGGTCGGCGAGGCAGGTGGCGAGATTGTGCATGCCGCCGGCGATCCACCGCTCGTTGTCACCGGGGCTCGCTTCGATCATGTCCAGCGCTTCGTCGAACAGCGGCAGCGCTTCCTCGAACTTGCGCTGGTCGCGGAGACAGCTGGCGAGATTGTTGAGGCTCGCGGCAACGAGCGCGTGCGACGGCCCAAGAAGCGATCGGCGCTGTTCGAGAACCTGGCGGTAGAGGCGCTCGGCTTCCGCGTACCGTCCCTGTTGGCGCAGCGTCGCAGCCAGGTGACTCGTGGTCATCAGGACGTCGTCATCGCCAGGACCGAGCACGTGTCGGCGCAGCGACAGCGCTTCGCGATAGTGGGATTCGGCGGACTCGTATTGCCCGAGGAACCAGTGAGCGCGGCCGCTGTCGTGCAGGCAGCGGGCCAGCGCGATCGGATCGCGCGGGCGCCGCTCGCGTTCCATGGCAACCGCCTGCTCCAGCTGCTCGAGCGCTTCCGCGTATTCGCTTCGTTCGATGTGCACGGTACCGAGCTGACGACGGATCACCGCGGCGATCTGAGGATGGTCCGCGAGGTGGATGCCGATCAGCTGGTCGGCCTCGGTCAGCAGCTCCGGAATCGTCTGTTCGTCCACGCGGCGCTGCAGCGGCTCGGAACCAAGCAGGCTGAGGAAGGAGGCCAGCGTCTCGGTCGCCTTCTCCGACTCCCGCTTGGCCGCCGTGCTGGCTCTTGTTGACTGACGGTAGAGCACGGTCATGGTGACCGCGAAGACGACGGTCAGGACGAAGAACGTCGTGGCGACCGCGATCGGGATTCGGTATCGGAAGGCCGCCTTCTTCAGCAGGTAGAGCGGGCGATCGCCCTTGGCCGCAATCGGCTCGCCCCGAAGGTAGTGGCGCACATCGTCGTGCAAGGCGCCGGCGGATTGATAACGTGCGCGGGGATCCTTGCGAAGCGCCGTCAGGACGATGGTCTCCAGATCGTCGTCGAGTTCCGGGCAGAGCGCGGAGGGCCGCCTCGGCTCGGTCTCGAGAATCGCCTTGACGGCGTCCGCCACTGATCCGCCCAGCGCATGCGGCCTGGCCGCCGTGAGCAGCTCGTAGAGGATGACCCCGAGGGCATAGACATCGGAACGGACATCGACGTCGTTCGGATCGCCGCCGACCTGCTCCGGCGCGGCGTAGGCGAAGGTCCCCAGGAATTCGCCGGCCACCGTCCCCGTTCCAGGCGGGTCGGCCTCACAGAGTTCGTCCCGCTTGGCCAGGCCGAAATCGAGGATCTTGGGCTGCCCCTCGGAGTCGACCAGAATGTTGTCGGGTTTGAGATCGCGATGGATGATCCCCCGCTGGTGGGCCGCGCGCACCCCGGCGCAGATCGCTTCGAAGAGCCGGAGCTTCGCTGGAATCGAATGACGGCCGGTGCGGAGTGCGGCCACGGCCTGGTTCAGGGGAACGCCATCGACGAACTCCATCGCCAGATAGAACCCGCCATCGCCAGTTCGACCGCTGTCATGGAGGGTCACGATGTTGGGATGACGCAGCGCGGCCACCAGTTCGACCTCTCGCTCGAAGCGAACGCGCTGTCGGGCGGTGGCGAACGCTCCCTCTCGCAACGTCTTGACGGCGACGATCCTCTTGGTCGCGGTCTGCCTCGCCCGGTAGACGACGCCTTGCCCACCGCGCTGGATCTCGTCGATCAGCTCGTACCCCGAAATTGATGGCGGCGTCGAGCGAGGGACCGTGCCTCCAGCGATCTGGCGCAGTTCGGCAATGAGCTGATTGTTCCGTTCGATGCGCTGCACCGCGTCTGTACATACGCCGCAGCCGAGCATGTGCGATTGCATCTGCTCGTCACCGGTTCCGTTCGCGACGAACCGCTCCAGCGCGTCGAGCGGTGGACACTCCCGGCGCTCCGATGTCGAGCGCGTCATCGGTCATCGTAGGCCTGTTCGAGTTGATCCAGGATCTCCTGCAGGCGCTGGGCAACCCGGTTCTTCGCACGGTAGACATCCTGGGGGGTGATCTGCAGCTGCCGGGCGACGTCGGCCGGCGTCAGCTGATTGAACACGAGAAGCTCGAAGGCGCGGATGGTCTTGTCGTTCGTCTTCGTCGCCTCCCGGAGCTGCTGCATCGCCTCTCGCAGCAGGACGCGGCGGCGCTCGTCCTCCCAGATCTGCGTGAGACGCTGGTCGTCATCGAGATCGGCGGCCGCCGAGATGCCCGCCACCTCGCGGTTGCGATCGCGCCGTCGATAGACCTGGGCCACGCGCGTGCGGGCCAGGCTGATGATCCACGACCGAAGCCGGCCGCGCTGCCGATCGTACTTTCCGGCGCGGTACTCCTCGAGGAACCGCGCCATGGTCTCCTGGGCGACGTCGGCCGCGTCAGCTTCACTGAGCCCGAGTCGGCGCGCGAAGGCCATGAGGATGGGCCGGTACCGCCGGTCGAACTGAGCCCAGACCTCATGGTTGGCCTCATCGTGAAGCCCCTGAAGCAGCAACGTCGAGGTGGCAGTCGGGTCGAACACGGATGGCGATGATACTCAACAAGAACCCCTCTCCCCCTGGGAGAGGGTGGCGAGCGAAGCGAGCCGGGTGAGGGAGAACTGCGATCATCGCTAGCTGCGAGCATCAACCGCTGCGGAGCCGAACCTGTGGGCTGATCAAGCGCGTATCGGCGAGCAGGAAGGCGATACGCGATGAAGTTCTCAGGGGCGTCGGGAGTCTGCCGGCGCGATTGCCTGACTGGCGACTGCGCGAAACGCCAGTGCGCTTCCGGCGAGCTGGCGCGGGCCGGGGACCCTCACCTGGCTCGTCCCCGCGAGCAGGCGCGGGGACGAGCCGTCCTCTCCCGGTGGGAGAGGTCGGCTCGCGAAGCGAGTCGGGTGAGGGGCGTCGGGAGTCTGCCGGCGCGATTGCCTGACTGGCGAACCTGGCTGGTCCCCGCGAGAAGGCGCGGGGACGAACCGTCCTCTCCCGGTGGGCGAGGAGTGCGTCGACCTTCTGCGCGAAATCAGGGCTTTGCGTTTTCGATCGGGTAGATCCAGCGCAGAATTCCCGTGGAAGACCTGAGAGACTCCCGCGGCACCGCGCAGAAGAGGTTGTGAGGGAAGAGCGTCGTGCTCTTCTCCGTCGGCGGGAATCCTCCCGCGGTGACCTCCAGAGGAGACAAGCCATGTCGAGAGCAGCGCAGATCATCCTGTCGAGCGCGCTGGCGGCCGCATTGAACGGCGGCCTGCACGCGCAGACCCAGTGGAACCGCAACGTCGAAGCGATCGCGATCACGCCCGCGCCCGTCGCCGGCGGTGGCGGCGGCGTCTTCAACATCATCACCGCGTACATCAACGTCGAATCCGACTCGCCTTCCGCGCCGCGCAACCTGGATACGGTCATCGAGTTCCGGCGGAACGGCGTCACGCTCGGCGCCGTCGAAATCGGTTTCGACGCGCTGCCCGCCTCGAATTCCAACTGCGGGGCGATGTGCCTGTCCAACCAGGCGTGCATCTGCTGCCAGATCTCTCCGGGCAACACGATCTACGCCTGCGGCGGGTTCATCGCGCCGGCGTCGACCGGCGCCTCGCTCGATCCGGGAGACGAGATCACCGTCATTCTCATTCCCGCATCGGGAGCCCTTCCGGACCAGGACACGAGCGACGACCAGCTGTCGATCGCCTATCCCGGCGACCCGCTCTTCTGGAACCGGCGGCTCGCCGGGATCAGCACCAGCCCGACGCCGGGTGCGGGCGACAGCTTCTTCGACGTGTTCTTCGACATCGCCGTGGAGGCGAACTACGACGGGCCCTTGAATCTCGCCACCGAGGCGGTGCTGCTCGTCAATGGCGTCGCGGTCGCCGAGCAGGACGTTCCCCTGCTCATCGACGACCTGTTGTTCACGCCGTGCAACGCCGCGTGCACGCTCACCGGCTGCGTGCTCAACCCCGTGGGGCCCTACTTCGGAACCTGCCAGCCGGACGAGGGCACCTTCCCCTGCACGTGCCAATACCAGCCCGTGCCATCGACCGGCCTGGTCTTCCCGGCGGTGCCCGTCGATCCGGGAGACGAGATCACCGTGATCCTGCGACCCGCCCCAGGCGCCCTGCCCGAACTGCCCGGCTTCCCCGATGACGACGAAGGGACGGTCCGCGTGCCCCAGCCGTGCGTCGGCGATGCCGACGGGAACGGCATCGTCGACGTCGGTGACCTGCTCGCCGTGATCCTGGACTGGGGCACCGACGGCTCCGGCAACGGCGGTGACGTCAACAACGACGGCGAGGTCAACGTCCTGGACATCGTGGCGGTCATCAACAACTGGGGCGTGTGCTTCCCCGTGTGAGTGTGCGGCCGGCAGGAGGGCGCGGCCCGTGCGTGTCCCCTCTCGTGCCACTTTTTGACTTCACCAGGGAGCCTTGGCCTGCTATCGTCGGGACTCCCCGTTCCCTCCCCGGCGCGACGTTCGGCCACCGGTCGATCGTCCATCTCGAAGTCGGGGTTGGTCCCGTCACCACCCCTGTTCGAAGGACACCAGATGTCTCGTCTCTCTCCCGGTACGTCGTGCCTCGTCCCGACCGTCATCGCATTGAGCGCTCTCTTCACGACCGCAAGCGCCTCGGCCGCCGCGGCTGGCGATTCGATCCCGTCCCGTCGGCTCGCGCATGCCGACCTCCAGACCGTTCCGGTCGGTGAACGGCTTGCCGTGCGCGGCGTCACCGTCGATGACGGAGTGGCTCTCGACCTGGAACTGGAGCGCTTCGAGATCCTGGCGACGGGCGCACGCGTGGTCGTGGGCACGGAGGACGGCGATCGCGAGCTGGAGGCCGTTCCGCTCGTACTGCTGCGCGGCACGATTCAAGGCGAGGCATCGTCGCGCGTCTTCCTCGGTGTTTCGCCCTTTGGAACGTATGGATTCATGCAGCGAGCAGGTGGCCTGCTGATTGTCTCGACCGGACGCCATCCGGCGGCGGATGGTCAGGTTCAGGCCCTGCGAATCGCGAGGGCTGACGAGCTGCCCGAATTCCAGAATCCCTTCGTCTGCGGCGTCGACGCTGAACAGCCCGAGTGGGCGCCGCTGGGTGCGTTCAGACGCGTGCAGGGAAACGCGGAGGGAGGCGTCGCCGGTTCCCTCGGCGGAAACCCGCCCTGCCGTGTTGCCACCGTCGCCATCGAGACCGACTACGAGTTCACGAACGATCTCTTCGGCGGCAATAGCGCCGCGGCGACTGCGTACGCGCTCACGCTCATGGCGGGAGTCAACGAGATCTACGTGGAGGAACTGAACGCGCGACTTCTCGTCGGCTACCTTCGACTCTGGGAGTCGGACATCGATCCCTATGACCCGCAAGGCGGTGATCTGCTCGTGCAGTTCAGAGAGCAGTGGGCGGCCGTGCCGGGCACCGAAGAACGAAACATCGCGCACATGCTCAGCGGACGCCAGGATCTTCCCTACGGCGGTGTTGCCTACCTGAGCGTGCTCTGCGATGACGCCTTCGGATACGGCCTCTCCGGTTATCTCAACGGCTCCTTCCCCTATCCGCTTCAGGACAACGTGGGCGGGAACTGGGACATCGTGGTCGTTGCGCACGAGCTTGGACACAACTTCGGCACGCTCCACACGCACGACGGCTATGAGCCGCCGTTGGACAACTGCGGCAATGGAGACTGTTCGAATGCGGCTGAAGGCACGATCATGAGCTATTGCCACACGTGTCCCGGAGGCATCGCCAACATCCGGCTCGGATTCCGCAACGAGGTCATCGCCACGATTCTGGCCTACCTGGGCAGCGGGATCTGTGACCTGACCGCCGGCGACACGACCGCCGTCGACGACGTGGCGAGCACGTACGAGGCCGCCCCGGTGATCGTCGACGTACTGCTGAACGACCTGGCCGCGAGCTGCGAGCCGGTGACGGTGGCGCTCGGCGCGTTCGATGCGGTGAGTGCCGGCGGGGGCACGGTGGAGCTCGTCCCGGCCGAGGGGCCGATCGATCGCGACCGCCTGAGCTACCTTCCGCCCGCGGATCTCTCGGGCGAAGATTACTTCTTGTACACCCTAACCAGTGGTGCTTCCGCGACGGTTCAAGTCTCGGTCGCCACCCTGCGCACGCCCGACGCGACCGGATCGACCGCTTCGGGGGCAGCGGTGAGCTACTACCAGCTGCAGGGCCCGGCATCCCTTCCCGACTTCGACGGGTTGACCCCCATCGGGTTCGACGTGGTGCCCGACGTGAATTTCCCCAGCACGGGCGACGTGTTCGCCACGAGCGGTCTGGCGGATGAAGTTGGCGCGGTCTTCAGCGGCTTCGTCACCGTTCCGCAGAACGGACTGTACACCTTCTTCACCGAATCCGACGACGGTTCGGCGCTCTTCATCGGCGATGAGCTCGTGGTCAGCAACGACGGGCTGCATGGGATGGTCGAGGAGTTCGGCTCGATCGCCCTGCAGGCGGGTTCCCATGCGATCAAGGTCGAGTTCTTCGAGAACGGAGGCGGCGCCGGTCTCATCGTGAGCATGATGGGGCCAGACCTGCCCAAGCAGCCGATTGCCGCCGCCGCGTGGTCCCACAGCGTCCCGTGCGCGTCGGACCTCAACCGCGACGGCTCGACCAACGTCCTGGATCTCGTCGAGCTCATCGTGAACTGGGGCGTCTGTCCGGTGACCTGCGCGGCCGATCTCAACGGCGACGGCACCGTGGACGTGCAGGATCTCGTCGCGCTCATCGTGGAATGGGGTCCTTGCGGCGGATGAGGACGGCGTGCCGCTCACTAGTACTAGCCCGCGGTGACCGGCGGCAGGTCGCCCTCGATGATCATCTTCTCGAGCAATGCGTCCTGATCGATCTCGCTCAGGAATCGCGAAGGCTTCATCACGATTCGTTGGCTGCGGTAGTTCGACCAGATCTCGGGGACGAGAAGATAGAGCTCGTCGCGGGCACGCGTCAGCGCGACATGGAAGACCCGCCGCTCCTCTTCCAGGTCCTCCGGATCGTTCATGGCCAGGTCGGTCGGGAAGCGGCCGTCCGCCACCCAGGGAATGAGCACCACCGGCCACTCGAGCCCCTTGGCCTGATGGACGGTGGAGAGCGTGACGAAGAGCTGTTCGTCCGGTCCTTCGACGCACGTCTCGCCCGAGAAGTCGCCGGACAGCGCGACGTCGGAGAGGAACGCCTCGACCGTGCGGTACTGCCCTGCGAAATCGGCGATGCCCTCGAGGTCCTGCCGTCGCAGCGCCGCATTCTCGTAGCGACCGAGCAGATGATCGTCGTAGAAGTCACGGAGCGACCTGTTCGATCATCTCGCCTGGCGCGACGAGCGAGGCGAGTCGGTGCACGACCGACGCGAAGCGATCCAGGGAACGCCGGGCGGAGGCGGGGAGCGGAGCGGACGCCGCGATCCGAGCGAACGCGTCGAGCGGATCGTCGGCCAGGGCGAGCTCCCTCCAGAGCCGCACCGAGATCGCGCCGCCGATCCGGGGCAGCAGGCGCAGCACCCGCTGCCAGGCCAGCTCGTCGTGACCGTTGTGACGGATGCGCAGGAACGCGAGGACGTCCTTGACGTGGGCTTGCTCGAAGAAGCGCACGCCTCCTCGCACCTGGAAGGGAATGTCGCGCCGCTGTAGCTCGAGCTGGATCTCCATGGCGTGCCAGTGGCTGCGGTAGAGCACCGCGATGTCCGTGACCTCACGCCCCTCGTCCAGCAGGTGCAGGATGTACTCGGCGATGAAGCGCGACTGAACGAAGTGATCGGTGCACGGCACGATGGCCGGTCGCAATCCGCTTGGTCGGACGGCGCGCAACCGTTTCGGGAGACGTCGCTCGTTGTGCTCGATCGACGCATTGGCCAAGGCCAGGATCTCCGGCGTGGAGCGATAGTTGGTCTCCAGGCGGTGCACGCTCGCAGCCGGATAGCGCTCGCGGAACCCGATGATGTTGTCGAAGTCTGCTCCGCGGAAGCTGTAGATCGACTGCGAATCGTCTCCCACGACACAGAGGTTGCCGTGCCGCTGGGCGAGCAGATCGACGATGCGTCCCTGGATGGCGTTCGTGTCCTGGTATTCATCGACGAGGATGTGCTGAAACCGCTCTGAGAGCTGCGAGAGGATCTGTCCCTCGCGCTCGAGCAGGGTCAGCCAGTGGCCGAGCAGATCGTCGTAGTCCGCCAGGTTGCCGAGTCGCTTTCGGCTTTCGTAGAGCTCGAGCACCCGACTGATGGGTTCGCGGAGGCCGGCGAACATCGGATACCGATCGTGGAGCACCTCCGAAAGCGGCGTCAGCGTGCTGGCGATGCGGCTGTTGATCGACAGGAGCACGGCCGCTTTGGGAAAGCGGCGGGCCTCGATGCGAATGCCTGCTTCCACGACGCAGGCGGCCAGCAGATCCGCGGCATCCTCACGATCGAGAATCGTGAAGTCAGGCGACAGTCCCACGCACCGGCCGTGCTCCCGGAGCAGACGATTGGCGACATGGTGAAAGGTCCCGGCCCAGATCCGCTGGGCATCCTGATGGACCAGCAGCTGAACCCGGTGGACCATCTCGCGCCGGCCCGGTTGGTGAACGTCATGAGCAGGATGCGTTCGGGCGCGACGCCCTGGCGCAGCAGCCAAGCGAGACGGTAGATGAGCGAGCGGGTCTTGCCGCTCCCGGCGCCCGCGATGACCAGCATGGGGCCACCAGGGGCGGTAACGACCTCGAGTTGCTGCTCGTTGAGCTCACCCGCGAAGTCGATGCGGTCCGTCCGAAGATGCGCCGCGAGCTTGAACGATCTCACCGGAGGGCCTCCGTGCCCGGTTGCTCGGGTGAGGGTAACGGGTTTGGGGGTGGAGGCAAGGGGGCAAGCGGCATTCTGCTTGTGCACGGTGTGCTGGGAGATCACCCCATCGACAAGCGCACGCGCCGTCGGTGCCAGCCGCCGACCAACCCTGGCGTGTCCTCTCGTCTCAACCGCGATACCGTCTGATGATCACGAAAGCGAGGACGATCGTGATCACCAGCAGCGCCGACCCGCCAATCGCAACGACCACCGTGCTCACGCCTGCCTCTTCCACCTTGTCCCGCAGTCCGTCCCCCACCACCACGATGTTGTCCAGCAGGACGCTCTGGTTGATCACGCCGTGATCCACATTGCCGCCTCGGAAGAGAACCGAGCGGATGCCGGGCGCGGTGACGGTGATCGTCTGGAACTCGCCGAGACCGATGGTCTGGTCCGCGCCGAAGATCGCGGTCGAGCTGGCCAGCGGCGCCCCGGCTCCATCCGGGTCGGGGCAGGCGACGAGCTCCAGCTCGTCCCGGTCGACGCCGTAGTCGGTGCAGTCCAGACGCACCGAGGTCAGCGGACGGGAGAAACTGAGGACGAACCAATCCTGGTTGTCCGCACCGGCGGCGTGCGGCAGCGGAGTGATCCAGCCGCTTCCCCACGGCGCATCGAGGTCCGTTCCCTCGGTCTTGATTCGGGTGAACGGCTTGCCTGACTGCCGGTAGAGGTGCATCTCAACCTCGCCGACGGCGTACCTCAGCGACGTGAGCTCCTCCTGGCCGGGCGCGAAGGATTCGAGGTTGAAGGTGACGGTGCCGCTCACGTCCTCAGGATACCCGGGCGTCGCGGTTCAGCGGTCGGGCGACCGTGTCCCGGATCGGAGATGGCCCCCCCGCCCTTGCCTCGGTGCAGTCGATCGTCAACAATGACAGCTCACCAAGGAGAGCAGCCGAGATGGCAACGATCATCGTCGTCGTCGGAGAGAGCCGGGGCGTCTATCTGCAGCTGGAGCCGCAGGTCATCACCGTCGGTCGCGATGAAGCGTGCGATCTGCAGGTGCTCGATCAATCCGTCTCTCGACGTCACGTCGAGATTCGACCCGCCGAGACCGGCAGCGGGTTCTTCATCACCGACCTCAACAGTTCCAATGGCGTGTTCGTCGGCGGCCGCCGGACCGACGAGGCGAAGCTGAGGGACGGCGATCTCATCGAGATCGGAGCGACCAAGCTGCTGTTCACGGACCGGGACTTTCCCGACCGTCGCAGCGCCGAAGAGTACTCTCGCAAGGAAGGCGAGAAGGTCAAGGCGACCATCGTCGGCCGGCGAAACGTCGAAGAAGACTCCTGGTCGAACGCCTGATCCTCGGTGTCCGGCAGGCGCCGCAGTCAGTGACCGACGGCGATGTGCCTGAGCAGCGAGGCGTCGCCGGGCCGAACGCACTCGAACTCGAGCCCTGATTCGTGCTTCCAGAAACTCACCTTCCGCGTCCAGTGCACCCGGGCCCGCACGGTAAGCTGGAGGTGGTCGTGAATCAGAGCGACGTGCTCCCGATCCTGCAGGGGCCGGCGGCTGACGATCCGGATGCCGCTGGCGGAGAAGTCGACCACCTGCCCGAGATTGCAGTCGAGCGATTCGGGCTTGATCCGTCCATGGCGGCGGCGGTTGCTCTCATCCGGCGGAGCACTTCCGGTGAGGACGCGATCGGCAAAGTCGCCCGTGTAGCTGGATCGCTCCTCGAACTGCCAGTCAACCTGAGAGGTGTTTGGACTCGCGTTGTTGTTCGGGTCGTGCATGGCTGATCTCTTGCTTCGCTGACAACTCTCGGAAGTGCGTGTCTGCAGACCATACGATCCGCGCGGCCGATTCCAAGCACTCGCTTCCAAGGAGTTTGCTCCGGGATCAGATCAATCGTTCTCAAGGGGTTGGACAACTCGGGCGCTGCATGAGAAGCGGTGCGGATGACGCGGGCCGCGCAAGACAGCCAAGAATCCATGATGATCGGACCATCCGGGCGTTATCGCTCCTTGGAGGTCGATCACTCGCCCGGCGACGTCATCCCCGCCCGCTCGAGAAAGTGACGGATCTCCATCAGCTCGTCCCGGCTGTTCAACGTCTTTCCGTGAGGAATGTGGAACGAATGCTCCTGGCCGTTCAGGCTGACCTTCTGGCGGCCGCCATGCACGACCTCGGTCGTCGCGCCCATCGCTTCGAACATGTGGACCACGTCCCGCCACTTGATGTTCATCACCATCGGGTGCTGCAGGAGCTGCTCGAGCGTTCGATCGTGCCGGCTGGTCATGGACAGAGGCTCCTTCGCCAGATGAGTGCGATGCGTTTCGTTCGGGCAGTGTCGACGAACCGATGGCACATTCCAACGATACGCCCCAAAGAAGAGAGACGGTTCCTAGGTTCGACGACGCTGCCAGGGCGGAAATAACCGCGCTCAGATGGTGGTGAGAAATGCGGTTTAGGGCGACGAAGACGCGACGGCGGCTGCGGTGGCCACCCCCGCGGTGTAGCCACTGGCCCACGCCCACTGGAAGTTGTAGCCGCCGATGCGTCCGTCCACGTCGCAGATCTCGCCGATGAGGTGCAGGCCCGGGCAGAGGCGCGATTCCATCCTTCCCAGGATCAGCTGATCGAGCGGGATGCCTCCGGCGGTCACCTCGGCGTATTTGAAGCCTCGACTTCCGGTGATCGGCAGCGGCATCTCGCTGAGCGCACGGACGAGTGCGCGGCGCCTGCGCACGCTGGAGCTGGCTTCCGGTCGCGCCGGGTTCAATGCCGCTCGATTCGACGAGGGCCAGCGCGAGACGCTGGGGCAATCCCCCCGCGAGTTCCCGGACGATGCTCTTTCCCCCGAGATCGCACAGTGTCGCGTCCAGCGTCTCGAACGTCGCTTCGGGGAACCAATTGATCGCGAGGCCGGCCCCAGCATCCTCGGTGCGGGCATCGAGCAGAAACCGGCTGATGTCGAGGATGGCCGGGCCGGAGAGGCCGAAGTGCGTGCAGAGCACCGATCCGGTGAACGCTTGCAGACGGCGGCCCGAGGTCGCTCGGACGGAGACGGTCGCCTCGGTGCTCACGCCGCTCAACGTCAGCAGGTCATGTCCGGCCGGCAGCAGCAACGGGACCAGCGCGGGAAAGATCTGCTTGCTCGTCGTGTGACCGAGATGCCTGGCGAGGTCGTAGCCGAACCCGTCCGAGCCCGTCTTGGGAAGGCTCATGCCGCCGGTGGCAAGGATCACGCGCTGCGCGGTCAGGTGGCCTCCGCTGCCGTCGATCGCGAAGTCGTCGCCCTGCTTGGAGATCCGCTCGACTCGCCACGGGTGAAGGATCGTCGCCCCGGCCGCGCGGGCGGCGCGGAGCAGCGCGTCGAGCACCGTGCGGGCGCGGTCGGAGACCGGGAAGAGCTTGCCGGTCTCCTCGCGCTTGAGCGGGACGCCGATCTCGCGGAAGAAGTCCACGGTCTGCGGCACGTCGAAGCGACGCAGGACGCTTCGAATGGCCGCGGGCGTGGAACCGGCGAAGGCCCGTTCGTCGACGGAGTCATGGGTGACGTTGCAGCGGCCGCCTCCCGCGATGAGGATCTTGGCCCCCAACTGGCGAGCGCCGTCGAGCGCGATCACGCGCCGCTCGGGAGCGCGACGAGCCGCGTGGATTGCCGCCATCAGGCCGGCCGCCCCCGCTCCGATCACTGCGACGTCCGCGTGTTCGGTCAATCCGCCAGCCACTGCACTGCGACCACTTCCACGGTTGTGGCGCGGGCGTCGAGTTCGATGTCCGGACCGGGGCGGATCTCCCAGGAGCGCTGTTGAGAGAAGGATCCGTCGGACGATCGATCGATGGCGACGAATTCCACCACCGGTCCGAGCGCGAGATCCCGCGTGCTCGTTGCCCGAAGACGCAGCCAGAGCCGGAGGGTCTTCGCATCGGTTGGAGGCTCATCAACCGAGATGCGCAACGAGTATCGATAGAGCGGCCGCGTCTCGGGCTCCTTGACGAGCTGGAACTCGATCGAGACGTCGAGCCCCGTGATCGGATCCGGACTGGGCGTCGGCGCTTCGGGGAACGACGGAGGGGTTTGCCCGGGCGGCAGATCGAGCACCTGGACCTGGCGGGCTTGCCAGTAGCGTCGCCCACCCGCGGTGAACAGCTCCTTGAGCCCTCGTCGACCGACGAGCAGCATCGCGCCGGGCTGCAGATCGGCGAGAGCGCTGTGCCGCGCCTGCCGCCGGAGACGAAGAACCCCGCCAGCGAATGTGTGCCGCTCAGCGGCTGCGCCTTGCGGTCGGCTATTTGCCACCAGCCCAGCACGATGAATCCAGTTCCGCGCTCGAGCTGCTCTTCCATCCGGCGGAGCTGCGCGCTCAAGCGAACTCGCTCCGATTCCTCTTCGGCCTTGGCCAGCTCGCGGACGACCTCTGCGATTCGCTCGGTCTGCTGCGACGGAGGGTCCTGCCGCTCGACCGACGAGACGGTGACCAGCGCATGCGTCCATGGTGGCTCATCCGCATTGGCCACGAGGCACGATGCTCCGGCGAGATAGATCGCGAGAAGTAGCGACGAAGAGCGCGGGAGCGGCATGGCGACCTCCTACCAATCATGGTAACCGCAGCACCTCTTCGAGAGCGAGCCGCCGGCTGGTTGCCGCGCTTTCGATGGCGCCGTGGACCATGGCCAGGCTCTTGATGTTGTCGGCGCACACCGTCTGCGGCACCTCGCCCTCGCGGAGGCAGCGAAAGAACTCGCGAATGGCACCGCCGTGACCGCTCTCCTGGCCCTGCGGCGCGGACGGCGGTATCACCGCCTCCGGCTGGCGAAGCAGCCCCTCTCCGTGTGCAGCGACCTCCGCAAGGATCGTGTTCCGTCCATCCCACTCCGCCGAACCCCGCTCACCGACCGCTCGCCACGCACCGTCCCAGGCGGTCGAACGGCCCTCGGCGCACCAGCTTCCCCGGTAGGTGAACACGATGTCACGGCTCATCTGGAAGACCGCCACCGCGGAGGCGCCGTGCCGGAACCAGGATCCGCTCGGGTTCCATTCGTGGCACACGACCTCCAGCGGATCAGCGCCGGAGATGAAGCGGGCTTGATCGAACGTGTGGATGGCCATGTCCAGGAGCAGCACGTGCTCCATCTCTTCGCGAAAGCCGCCGAAGTGCGCCCGAGATAGAAATCGGCGTTGAGCGTGGTCAGTGCGCCAAGCCGGCCCGAGCGCACGAGTTCGCGAAAGCGGACGATGCCCGGTGAGTAGCGGCGATTCTGCATGACCGCGTAGAGGCGCCGTCGACGCCGCGCGACGTCGACCATCGCCCGAGCTTCCGTCATCGATCCGGCCATCGGCTTCTCTCCGAGCACGTCGCAGCCGCGCTCCAGCGCTTCGATGGTCACGAGGGAGTGCGCGGCAGGCACGGTGCAGTCGAGCACGACCTGAGCGGCCGTTCGCTCGAGGGCCGTCCCCAGATGATCGCCGACCAGGGCGTCGTTGAATCCGTATTCCTCGCGCAGGGCCTGCGCTCTCGCCATCTCCAGATCGACGAGCCCGACGAGGCGCACGCCGGTCAACTCCCGCAGGACGGCGAGCCAGGTACGGGAGATGGTCCCGCAGCCGACGAGAAGCGCAGGGACGGGTTCGGGTGATTCCACGCGCGTGCCCTTGGGCGTCAGTCTACTTCAACGCGTCGTCGGGAGGGGGCCTCCTCCGCAGCCGCAGCAGACGATGGTGAGGAATGCGGGCCAGAGAACTTGCTACGCTGATCGGATGTCCGCCGTCGAATCGATGACGACCGCCCAGCGAACCGGTGCCGGCAGCGAAAGAGATTGCTTCACGCGCGCCCGCACCGCGCAAGCCGATGCGGAAGCCACGCGGGATGGATCGTGGCGGGGAGTCACCGCGTACTACCACCAGTGCCTCGAGCACCTGTACGCGCGACTGACGCCCCCGGGGTCGCGGGTTCTCGAGCTTGGCTGCGGCCGAGGAAACGTGCTCGCCGCAACCCGCCCGGCCGTCGGAGTCGGCGTCGATCTGTCCACGGAGATGCTCCGAATTGCCCGCTCCCGGTATCCCGACCTCCGTTTCATTCACGCCGACGTGCTCGACCTGGACGTGGGCGAATCGTTCGACGTCATCATCCTCTCGGACCTGGTCAACGACGTGTGGGACGTCCAGTCTGCGTTCGAGGTCGCGCGGCGGCATGCCCTGCCGCACAGCCGCCTGCTCCTGAACTTCTACAGTCACGTCTGGCAGCTGCCGCTCCAGGCCGCGGGTCGAGTTGGTCTCGCCTCGCCGAAGCTCGGGAAGAACTGGATCACCAGGGAGGACGCGGACCATCTGCTGGGCCTGGCCGGGTTCGAGACCGTTCGCCACTTCACCGAGCTTCTGTGGCCGGTCCGGACGCCGCTTCTCGATACGGTCTGCAACCGCTATCTCGCTCGCCTCTGGCCGTTCTCGATGCTGGCTCTGAGCCACGTCATGATCGCACGGCCGCGCCCGAACCGTCCCGTGGCCGGAGCGCACGCGAGCGACCTGCGCGTCTCCGTGATCGTTCCCGCACGGAACGAGGCGGGCAACATCTCGGCGATCATGGAGGCGGTCCCGGAGATGGGAGCGGGAACGGAGCTCATCTTCGTCGAAGGAGGCTCGACGGACGACACTTACGAGGTGATCCGTCGGACGATCGAAGAACACCCGCAGCGCACGGCCATGCTGCTGCGCCAGCCCGGGCGGGGCAAGGCCGATGCCGTCCGGGCGGGGTTTGCCCGCGCGACCGGTGACGTCTTCATGATCTACGACGCGGACATGACGGTGCCCTCGGATGACCTCGTGCGCTTCTACCGGGCGCTGCGCGACAACGTCGGAGAGTTCATCAACGGCTCACGACTGGTCTATCCAATGGAGAGCGGAGCCATGCAGTACTTCAATCTGGTGGCGAACCGGCTGTTCGGCCTCACCTTCAGTTGGCTCCTCGGACAATCGATCAAGGACACGCTCTGCGGCACGAAGGTCCTGAGCCGGGAGCATTACGAACAGATTGCGGCGAACCGAAGCCACTTCGGTGACTTCGATCCCTTCGGCGATTTCGATCTGCTGTTCGGAGCTGCGAATCTGAACCTCAAGATCGTCGACCTGCCGATCCGGTATCGCGAGCGGACCTACGGCTCGACGAACATCGATCGCTGGAGGCACGGCCTGCTGCTCCTGCGCATGGTGGCTTTCGCGGCGCGACGAATCAAGTTCGTCTCGGTGTGAGGAGAAGCGAAGTCCGATGCTGCGATCCCTCCTGGCTCATCCCGCAACGAGCAAGCTGGACCTGGACGATCCAAGGACCACGATCCTGCGGCGCGATCTCATTCGCAGCCGGCCGTTCCTCCGGCGAATCTACGAGGAGTGGTACCGCACCATCGCGGCCGCACTTCCGCAGGGAGACGAGCCGGTTCTCGAGCTCGGATCTGGCGGCGGTTTCCTGTCGGAGTTCGTTCCGCGACTCGTGACGTCGGATGTGCTCGAGCTTCCCGGCGTCGACCGCGTCGTCGACGCCCATCGCCTGCCCTTCGGTGCAGGTGAGCTTCGAGGAATCGCCATGGTCAACGTCTTTCACCACCTGCCCGATGTCGCGCGATTCCTCGCGGAGGCGGCGCGGTGCGTTCGACCGGGCGGCGCCATGATCATGCTGGAGCCGTGGGTGACGCCGTGGTCGACGCTGATCTACCGGAAACTCCACCACGAACCGTTCGAACCGGAGCGCACCACATGGACCTTCGAATCCAGCGGCGCCCTGAGCGGTGCCAACGGCGCCCTGCCCTGGATCGTTTTCGCGAGAGACCGTGCCCGACTGGAGCGGTCGTTTCCCCAGTGGTCAGTCGAGTCGATCCGCCCGACCATGCCCCTGCGCTACCTGCTGTCCGGCGGCGTTTCGATGCGGAGCCTCATGCCGGGATTCACCTTCTCCGGGTGGAAGTGGGTGGAGGAGCACCTGCTGCCCGTTCGGTGGACCGCGATGTTCGCGTTCATCACCGTGCGGCGCACCGAAGCCTGAACGTTACGGACCTTCCGTGACCGGAACCAGGACGATCTCCTCGATGAACGGGCCCGGATACTCGGCCCCGGGGGATCGATACCCTTCCCTGATGCTCGGGGAGCCGTTGAGCTCGAGCCTCCCGTCCCCCCAAATGTCGATTCGGAGCTGAATGGCTTCGACCGCCTTCGAGAGCCGACGAATGACCAGATCCGGCATGGTGCTCGTCAACTCCTGTCGTCGCGTGCCCCCGGGGACGCGATCGCCGCGCTCATCGATGCTCTCCATCCAGACCTTGACGGACACGTGCTCATCCCGAGTCATCGGTACGTGGATCGAATAGGTATGGCCGGGCAGGAGGGGATCGGTCAGCGAGAGGACCGGGGTCTCGAAGGAGCTCCGCGCCTCGAAGGCGACATCGTCCAGTTGCATGACGAGGCGGTCCGATGCCGACTCGAGCACGCTGGTGCGCATGCCAGGGCCCGCGGCCACAACGGAGAAGTCGAGATCCAGCCGCTGGCCGATCCGCGAGTCCTCTGGTTGTCGGTCTTCGGCGCTGCCGCGGAGCGTGAGCGTGTTCTCTCCCTGTCGCAGGCTCAGCCGACCAATCGGACGCCGGTGCGCGAACGTGTTGTACGCGCCGCCGAAGGACTCCCCAAAGGCCCCTTCGAGCACGCGTGCGCCGTTGACGGAGACGGTGAGCGGCCACCGCGTCGCGCAGGCGTAGATCGCGCTCATCTCGTATGGACCGGCGCTGGGCGCGAAGACTCTGAAGACCGCTTCGTACTCAGTTGCCGCAGGATCCTCGAGACCGAGCACTGTGTTCGGATCGGCGAGCGGACCCTCGGAGATCACGGCGACCGTGCCCGCGATGAGGTTCTTCGGCAGGAGGCGAATGGGCTCCCATCTGCTCGCCAGGGCCCAAGTCGCCAGCGCCGCGACGAGCGCGACCACCGCGGTCTTGGGAAAGCGGAGGGGAACTGCGAAGAACTCGCGGACCACGATGCCACAGGCGCGCCCGGCCTCCGCCATCCCGCCGAGCGGCGCTGTCACCAGACCGCGGAATCCACTGCGGCGCAGCGCGGCGCTGACGTACATGGTGGCCAGGAGGATGACCAGCGGCATGAACGCCAGGCGATGCCGCTCCTGACCTCCGGCGAGAATGAACGGCACGAGACCAAGGCCGTACAGAGCGCACAGCCTGATCGTCGCGCCTGCTGCGGGACTCCGGCGCCGCCGGCTGCGATGAAGCCGAGGCCTCCCAGCGCCAGGAGGAGGCAGATCATGGCTCGTTCGAGTCCCCGCGTGTGGTACGACGGCAGCCCCCCACGCGTGTTGCGATAGACCCATTCCGCCACGCCCTTGCCGCTGTACCAGAATTGCGAGACGAAATTGTCCGGCAGGTCGCGAAGAACCGACTGCGGATGGTGGCGCAGGTACCACCGCGCGGCATCGCCGTGCTGGGAGAAGTCGTACTTCGGACGGGTCGGATCGAAGTCAGGGATCAGCTCGGGGGCTCGTGCAAGGGGAAGCCAGTAGTACCGGTCTCCGTACGGCGAGTTGTAGGAGAACGCGATGCGTTCACCGTAGGCGGCCATGGCGACCGGGTGCCCGACCTGACGGTACAGGTAGATCGACCACGGCAGCACCGCGACGGCGGTAACGCTCGCGTAGAGGGCCGCCCGAAGGAGGTTTCTGCCTCGCGGACCGGTCATGATCCGCACGAAGGGGAAGGAGAGCTTCCCCCCGAGGAAGAACGACGCGACCAGGAAGGGAATCGCCAGCAGGAGCAGCGCCTTCACATGCAGGCAGACGGCCAGGCAGAGTCCGCCGAGGGCGGCGGAGCGCAGCGTTCCGACTCGAAGGGCGCGAAGGTAGCCCCAGATCGCCAGGCTGACACCCATCAGCAGCACGTTCTCCGTGGCCACGAGCCGGGAGACGTGCACGTAGTCGGGAAGCAGCGCCAGCATGAGGGGCGCGAGGGCGGCGACACGGCGAGACCCGACCACCTCGACGGCGGCGAGGAACATGAACAGCGCCGTGAGCGGATAGAGCACCAGACAGTTCCAGAGGAACCAGTGGACGTACTCGTGTCCTCCCAGAACGAGAAAACCCACTGCCGTCCACGGCGCCGTCGCGAGACCCTTGTAGACGAGGTAGCTTGACAGCTTCCCTTCGGTCAGCGCGACCGCGGCGTTGTAGTGGTTCTGGAAGTCGCTCTCCAGAACCACCGGCGTCGCCGAGTCCGACCCCGAGCCGGAGCACGATGCCCAGCGCCACGGTCATCGCGCAGAGCCCCCAGGGACTGAGCGCTGACCGTTTCAGATCCGCCAGGAGCATCCCGATCTCCACGCTTCTCGGCCTCGGGTGAGGGGGCTGAGTATGGACGAACGCGTGCCCCCGTGCAACGCGCAGCGACGCCCAAATGAAAGGTCGCGGTCTTTGGCGACCTTGTGGTGCCGAAGACCGCGACCGATGTGGTTGCGGGCGGATGCGTCAGGCTCGGGGAACGCCCCCCGCCGGTGCTCAGACGCCAGCGCCGACCGATTCTCGAGCGTGCTCCATGAACTCACTCACGTCGATGTTGAGCTTCTTGGCGACGCGCTGGCCGTACTCTTCGTCGGCGCGGAAGAAGTGGCAGAGCTGCCGCATCTGCACGTCCTGGCGCGCCTGCCCGAGCGGACGCCGCGATCGCGGCCGCCAGCCGATCGCGCTGCGTCTCGTCGAAGAGCCGGTAGAGGTTCCCCGCCTGGGTGAAGTCGTCGTGGTCCTCCGTCGAGTCGTAGCGATCCACGATCACCTGGCCGAGGTCCCATGCGGGGTCGGCGAACTGCGGATCGGGCTGCGGCGTGCCCTCCCGGCTGTTGGGCCAGTAGTTCGGCCATTGCACCGTAGTCTGACGCGGTCGCCATCGCGCCGTCCCGCTGGTAGTTCATGACCGGGCAGCGGGGCTTGTTGATCGGGAAGCTGCTGGTAGTTGTTCCCCGACGCGATACCGGTGTGCGTCGGCGTAGCTCATCAGCCGCGCCTGGAGCATCTTGTCCGGGCTCGGGCCGATGCCCGGGCACCAGCGCGCTGGGGCTGAACGACGCCTGCTCGATCTCCGCGAAGTAGTTCTCGGGGTTGCGGTTCAGCTCGAGCATGCCGACCTCGATGAGCGGGAAGTCCGCGTGCGGCCACACCTTGGTCAGATCGAACGGATTCCAGCGGAACTGCTCCGCCTGCTTCTGCGTCATCACCTGGATGCAGAAGCGCCACTTCGGGATAGTCGCCGCGCTCGATCGACTCGAACAGGTCCCGCTGGTGGCTCTCGCGGTCCTGGCCGATGAGCTTCGCGGACTCCTCGTCCGTGAGGTTCTGGATCCCCTGCATCGTCTTGAAGTGGAACTTGCACCAGATCCGCTCGCCCTTGGCGTTGATGAGCGAGTAGGTGTGGCTGCCGTAGCCGTTCATGTTCCGGTAGCTCGTCGGGATGCCGCGATCCGAGAAGAGGATCGTCACCTGGTGCAGCGACTCGGGACAGAGCGACCAGAAGTCCCACTGCATGTCCATGTCGCGCACGTTGGTCTTCGGGATCGCGCTTCTGCGTGTGGATGAACTTCTGGAACTTGTACGGATCGCGGACGAAGAACACGGGGGTGTTGTTCCCCACCATGTCCCAGTTCCCCTCCTCGGTGTAGAACTTCAACGCGAAGCCGCGCACGTCGCGCTCGGCGTCGGCCGCGCCGCGCTCGCCGGCCACCGTCGAGAATCGCGGCAACCACGTCGGTCTTCTTCCCGACCTTCGCGAGGAACGTCGCCCTCGTGTACTTCGTGATGTCCTCGGTCACCGTGAACGTGCCGTACGCCCCGGACCCCTTCGCGTGCACGACGCGCTCGGGGATGCGCTCGCGGTTGAAGTGCTGCATCTGTTCGAGCAGCTGAACGTCCTGCATGAGCAGCGGCCCGCGCGGTCCCGCGGTCATCGCCCTGCTGCTGCAATGGGGGCGCCGTCCGCGGTGGTCAGAATCGGGCATTTCTTATCGGACATGAGAGGTCTCCTTTTCCGTGACGCTCCGGGACGTTCCGTTGTCCCATAGCCGCGTCGTCCTCGGGATGTTCTTCGAAGGGTCCCCCGTCGCTCACGCTAGGTCGCCCCGCCATCGCCGTCAAAGTGTCCGGCCGCCAGCGCCGAGGAAAGGGGGCGAGATTCCGGGGCCGGTGAATCTGCTTGGCCTACCCTTCCGAAATCGCTTTCCAGCCAGGAGCGGATTCATGAACACCTCCGTCTGCCGAACAACGTGGATCGCCGCGTGCCTACTCCTCCCGGCATTGTTGGCGACGGTCAGTTCCAATGCGGAACCGCGTTCGAAGAGTCCGAGCCGCGAAGGGCTGTACGAGTTCTCGTTCTTCGGCAAAGACCTCGGGCGGGAGGATTTCCAGATCAAGCCTGAAGCCGACGGCTATCGCATCGATGCCCGGCTCGAACTCCGCGTCGACGGACAGGTGCCCAGCGAGGCCACCTACTTCCTGGACGATCAGCGTCGACTTGTCCGCGCCGTCTACAAGGAGCTGGTTCCAGGCGGCGCGGCGGCGGAATACCGCATCGAGAATGGAGTATTGATCGCTCGCGGGTTGGGTGGATCTGCTCAGGGCGAGCGGCGAATCGTGTTGGAGGCCGGATCGGTGGTCACCGGACCGCACTATGTCACCGACTTCTTCGTCCTCGAGCCGCTCGACCTGAAGGTGGGCGAGCAGCGAACGCAGACCGCGTACACCTTCGGATTTGCCGGATGGGAGCCCCAGCGGGTGACCCTCAAGAGCAAGCGGGAGGAGAATCGCCGCATCAGGACCGCCGAAGGTGGGCGGATGTCGGCCACCGTGTACCGCTGTGAAATCGAGACCGAAAACAAGACCTTCCGCACTCGCTCGTGGTTGGACGAGAACGGCGTGTCGGTGAAGATTACCGTGGACGCGTTCCTGGGCTCGATGAGCGTCGAGCTGAAGGATCCGACGTCCTGAGCGGAACCGTCGGCGGCGGATCCGCGCCACTCGTCCGCGTCGTTCAACCCCGTCGGCTGATCATGAGCATCGCGCACGGCGACTCCCGGGCGATCTGCGTCGCGAGGTCGCCGAAGAGTTTGCGTCGGCGGCCATAGCGTTGCAGACCGAGAATCACCAGGTCGTGCTCCGCCGCGCGGGCGGCGATCGTCTCGATGACGCTGGCGCTGCTCACGACCTCGACCTGAGCTCGACCGCGGGCCTCGTCGAGCGCGAGACGCGTGACCTCTCGCCGCGCTCGGGCTCGCCCCTCGTCGGTCTCCTCGGGAGGAATGACCTTGAGGTACGTGATCTGCCGCTCCGAGCCGCGCCCGAAGCTCGCGATGAGCCGAGCCCGCAGCACGTCCTGGTGTCCGCGTCCACCGACGGCCACGAGGATCCGATGCGTGTTCGCCAGCCGCCAGCCGGGGGGAGCGCGGAGGACGACGGTGTCGCATCCCACCGTTCCCATCAACTCTTCGAGCGGACTTCCCCGGCCGTGTTCTTCGAGGTTGCTCAGTCCCAGGAGCATGCTCTCGCAGTCGTGAACGCGAGCGACGCGGTTGATCTCGGTCCACACCCGATCCGACACCGTGGTCATCGCTTCCGGTGCCAGCCCGGCCGAGAACGACGCGAGCAAGGCTTCGCGGAGCACGGCCTGGGCGCTTTCCAGCGATGCCTCGGCGCGCTCGACGGACTGGCTCCGATCGTGCACCACCACGTTGAGCAAGACCACGCGCCCGACGCCTGGCGCCGCCATGGCGTTGGCGACCTCGACCATCGAAGCGGCCGACGCCGGATTGGCGATCGGTACGAGCACGAGCGGTCTTCGACCGCGCAGACGCACGAGCAGCGGGTCGCTCGCTTCGCTGGCCGCGTCGCTTACCCGCGCGCGACGGGCGAAGAGCGTGAGGAACAGCACGCCGCCGAGACCCAGCCATGCGGCGCCGATCTGGCCGGCCTCCGGAACCGCCACCGCCTGAAAGAGGGCCAGCGCGAGGCAGAGGGCACCGCCGGCGATTGGCACCAGTGGAAAGAGCGGCGTGCGAAAGCCGCTCGAGGCGACGCCCGCGCGACGGCGGGCGAGCACGGCGATTCCCTGGGCGAGCGCGAAGGTCACGAGGAAGATGAGGCTGGCCGCCGCGCCGGCCGCAGCGACGTCGGGAAGCACGAGCAGGATGGCGAGCACGATGATCGCCGTGGCGAGCACGGCGTTGACGGGCACCGCCCGCGGCGCCGCGGAGCGCTTCCAGGGCCTGCGGCAGCGTGCGGTCGCGGGCCATGGCATGGGCCACGCGCGAGGCGGCGAAGAGATTGGCCTGCAGCGCCGACAGCATCGAAAGCAGCGCAGCGACGACGACGAGCCAGAAGCCGAATGCGCCCAGGAACCGGCCGGCCGCAATCGCCACGATGGCCTCGGGAGCTTGGCGCTCGCCTCCTGAATCGACGAACCCTCCGGGACGCCGACGGTGGCGATGACGAGCAGCAGCGGCAGATAGATGCCCAGGGCGATGGCGAGCGAGAGGAGCATGGCCCTGGGAATCGTGCGGGACGGTTCGCGGACCTCGCCACCCACCGCGGCGATCAGATCGAATCCCTGCAGCGCGATGAAGGTGAATCCCATGGCCTGGAACAGGCCCATCGCGCCAGCGGGGAGGAACGGGGTAAGCGATTCGCGAACGGTGCCGGTCGGGCTCTCGGCCAGCGCCCAGAGACCGCCGGCGATGAGGATGCCGAAGACGATCACCTTGCTGATGTTGATCCAGGCGCCGCCGCCACCGCCGCGGCGGATCAGGCTCACCGCGAAGACGATCGTGGCGCCGCCGGCCAGAGCGGTCTCGGCGGGCCGCTCCTGCAGCCACGCGGGTGCGGTGCCGGCCAGACCCCGCCAGAGGTGATCGGCCACGATCGCCCCGAAGGCGGCGAAGCCGATGGCGTAGAGCACGGCCGCGACGATCGAGGCGAACCAGACCACCCAGCCGACCGCGAAGGCCGCTTCGACGCTGAGCACCTTCTTCGCAAAGGTGTAGGTACCTCCCGATTCGGGGAAGCGGCTCGAGAGCTCGGCGAAGCTCAGGGCGGTGATCACCGCGATCGTGCCGTTCAGCGCGAAGGCGGCCATCGCGCCGGGCCCCGTGGCGGCGAAGGCCACGCCGGCCAAGGCGAGAATGCCGCCCCCGACGATCGCTCCCACGCCGACCCCCGTCGCGCCGGCGAGCCCCATCGTCCGTCTGCTGTCACCATCCATGGTCGTTCCCTGCGGTCGCCGGTTGCTCCGAGACATGAGACCTCAGCCAGAGCTTACCGCGGACGGCCGCGGAGGGCGGCTAAGCGCGAGCATGCCGCACCGTCGGTCGCCGCGCAGCGGGCAAATCGGCACATCGGCCGCATCCGGGTGAGAGCCCAGGGCGAAATCAGCGCGGATCCAAGGAGATTCACCGTGCTGAAGTCCTGCGCCCTGCTCGTTCCCATGATGCTCCCCGTCGCGCCGGCCCTGGCGCAACCGCTCGATGTGCAGTTTCGCGACGGCGTCGCCGGCTGGCGGGTCGTTCTCGACGGCGTCATGGGCGGCCTGTCGTCGGGTCGCGTGGGCCAGTCCGAAACTGGGACCCTGCTCTTTCGGGGCGATCTGTCGCTCGAGAACAACGGAGGATTCTCGCAGATTCGCTCGAGCGTGCCGGAGGGTTCGCTGGATGGCGCTGATGGCATCGAGCTCCGAGTGAAGGGTGACGGACGGCAGTACACCTTCGACATCCGCTGCGCGGACGTGCGACTGATGGCCGGCAGCTTCCAGTCGCCCTTCGAGACCAAGCCTGGTGAGTGGCGAACCGTGCGGCTCCCGTTCAGCGAGTTTCGCCTCTACAACTTCGGCCGTCCCGTTCCGAATCCGCCGCCGCTCGTTCGCAGCCAGATCGAGTCGATCGGCGTCACGCTCGCGGATAAGAAGTCCGGCCCTTTCACATTGGAGATCGAGTCGATTCGGTCGTTCGGCGGCCGGACCGAGCGTCCAGATGGCTCGGCAGCCGCCGACGATCTCGCGTCCGTGGCCGATCGCGCCGGACTGACCACGCTCCTCTCACTCGTCAAGGCCGCGCAGCTCGATCTGCCTGATCCTCGCGTGCAGCGCATCACCGTCTTCGCGCCGACCAACGAGGCCTTCTCACAACTTCCCGCCGAGCAGGTCGAGGCCCTCCTCCAGCCGGAGAACCGGCGCTTGCTACGGACGATTCTCGCCTATCACATTGCAACCCCCAGTCTCCCCGCGGCGGAGCTCCTGAGCCGGCGGACCGTGACCACGCTGACCGGTCAGCAGTGCCCCATCGACAGCAGCTCCTCGGTGCTCTTGGTCGGCGAAGCACGCCTGCTCGCCACTGACGTTCCCTTCAACGGGGGCGTCGTGCACGTGATTGATCGGGTGCTCATGCCGGAGACACGGTCGATCGACGAGGTGGTCGCCGGCGACGAGCGGCTTTCGCTGTTGACCGCCGCGCTGCAGCAGTCCGGCCTGGCGGAGCAGCTGGGTGCCTCCAATGAGGGTCCTTGGACGCTCTTCGCTCCGACGGACGAGGCCTTCGAGTCGCTTCCCGACGGCGTGCTGGACGAGTTGCTTGCTCCGCAGGGGCGAAGCGCGCTGATTGCCGTGCTCGCCGGACATGTCGTTCCGGGTCGCCTGTTCCGGGGAGAACTGCCTGGTGCGAAGTCGGCTCGATCGCTCTCGAGTTCCACGATCGACCTCGCGGTACGAGACGGTCGCATCTCCGCGAGTGGCGCACAGATCGTTCAGGCCGATCTTCAGGCGGCGAACGGCGTCATCCACCTGATCGACCGCGTGCTCCTGCCGGAGACACCGACCGCGGCGCGGGAAGAGCGATCATCGTCTGCCGTGATCGAGGTGCTCGAAGCGGCGGTGAGTCGTGGTGCGCCGCTCTTCAACGAGGGCAACGTCGAAGCGTGCGACGCCATCTACCAGATTGCCGTGCTCGCCGTCGTCGCGCTGGCGCCGGAGCGGTTCGATCCCGAGCTTCGAGTCATGCTCGAGCAAGCGCTGGCCGAGGCCAGGTCGGAACCCCATCCGCAGTCCCGCGCATGGATCTATCGTCGCGCCATCGACCGAGTGTACGAGCGACTTTCGGTACTCGAGGCAGGGCGGCTCTCCCGCGCGCAGTGACTGACGGCGGTTCGAAGGATGTCGGTTGGGTGGCGCAGCGCAGCGTCTCGGCGGACATGATCGACGTCGCATCGTCGGTGGACAAGAGCCATTTGGCGGACGACAATCCTCGTCCCCGTGCTCAAGCGCCTGATCATTCTCGGGATCATCGCGATCGTCCTGGCCGCGGTGCTGCTCCTGAGCCAGCGCCGTCACGGACCGCTGCAGGTCTCCGGCTTCATCGAGGCCGATGAGATCCGGTTGGGCTCACGGGTCGGAGGGCGCGTGGCCAACGTGCTCACGGCGGAGGGCGAGCGGGTGAGCGCCGGCCAGGTGCTGGTGGAGCTGGAACCCTTCGACCTGCGCGAGCGTCGAGTCGAAGCCGCGGCCCAGCTGGCCGCGGCGCGTGCGACCTACGAGCGATTTGCCGCGGGTTTCCGGCCGGAGGAGATCGCCCAAGCCGAAGCGCGACGCGATCAGCTCGCGGCCCGACTCGCGGAGCTGGTTCAAGGTCCGCGCACGGAGACGATTGCCGCGGCACAGGCTCGGGTCGAGCTTGCCCAGGCCCAGCTCGAGATCGCCGAACAGGAGTACGAGCTGACGAAGACGGCGGCCGAGCGCGGCGCGGCCAGACCGATCGAGCTCGACCGAGCGATCAGCTCGCTGCACGGTGCGCAGGCAGAGCTGGCCGTCAGGCGGGAGAACCTCGCCGAGCTCGTTGCGGGGACTCGTCCCGAGCAGGTCGCCGAAGCGCAGGCAGAGCTCGCGCAGGCGGAGCAGGGGCTGCTGCTCGTCCGGAACGGCTACCGGAGGGAGGAACTCGAGCACGCGCGGGCGGCGATGGAAGCCGCGGAAGCGGATCTCGCGCAGCAAGATCGTCGACTGGAAGAGCTGAGCATCAAGGCGCCGGTGGACGGGACGATCGAGGCCATCGACCTGCAGCCGGGCGATCTCGTCGCCCCGGACGCGCCGGTGATCTCGATGATGGACGAGCGCAGCCTGTGGGTTCGCGCGTACGTCCCGGAAGACCGCCTGAATCTCGACCTTGATGCACCCGTCGAAGTGCGCGTCGACAGCTTTCCGGATCGCCGGTTTGCCGCCGTCATCTCCTTCATCGCCCGCCAGGCGGAGTTCACGCCCGGCAACATCCAGACGCCCGAAGACCGCTCCGAGCAGGTATTTCGGATCAAGGTGACGCTGACCGAGGGGCTGCAGGTCCTGCGGCCCGGCATGAGCGGCGGACGTCGTCCTGGAGGGCGCGATCTCGAACGGAGACGGCGGTTGACCGCTCCGGTGGTCATCGATGCCCGAGGTCTCAGCCGCCGCTTCGGGGAGCTCGTCGCGGTCGAGGATGTGAGCTTCCAGGTGCGCCGAGGGTCGATCTTCGGACTCCTGGGCCCGAACGGAAGCGGCAAGTCGACGATCATCCGGATGCTGTGCGGCGTGCTGGTGCCCAGCCGCGGCGAGGCAACGGTTCTCGGTGAAGACGTCCGTCGCAATCCGGAAGCCGTCAAGCGCCGCCTCGGATACATGTCGCAGCAGTTCAGCCTGTACGGGGATCTGAGCGTCGAAGAGAATCTCGACTTCTACGGGCGCGTCTACGGTCTCGCGCCGCGCCGTCTGCAGGAGCGCAAGCAGGCGGTGCTCGAACTGACTTCGCTCGGCGACCGCACCGGACAGCTCGCAGGCACGCTTTCCGGAGGCTGGAAGCAGCGCCTCGCCCTGGCCTGTTCGCTGATCCACGAGCCGGAGCTGCTCTTCCTCGACGAGCCGACGGCGGGCATCGATCCGGTCGCGCGGCGCCTGCTGTGGGATCTGCTCTTCGACCTCTCGAGCCAGGGCGTGACGCTCTTCGTCACGACGCACTACATGGACGAGGCAGAGCGGTGTTCGCAGGTCGGCTACATCTATCTGGCCCGACTGCTGGTGCTCGGACGGCCGGACGAGCTCAAGTCGTTGCCGCAGGTGACGCCCGCCGGAATGCGCCGCTGGGAGATCGAGGGGCCGGCGCCGACGGAGCAACTCGCGCGGTTGCGTCTCGAGCCGAGCGTCGCCGACGCGACGCTCTTCGGCGAGACGGTTCACCTGCTCGCCGATGAAGCGCTGACACCCGAGCGGATCGTCGCCGCCGTCGGCGGCACGTCCGGCGGCGTCCGGGTCCGCCCCATCGCCGCGACGCTCGAAGACGTCTTCGTGACGCTTGACCGCGACCGCGGAGCGGGACCGTGCGACAGCGTCAACCGACGAGCCGCTGCGTCCAGAGCGCTGCACCGGGAGCGGTGCCGGATTCCCGCCGCGCCGTCGAGGACGAACGACTGGCGGAGTGCGAGCGGCTCTTCGCCGGCAGCCGCCGGCTCGCGCTTCCAGAGTCTCTCCGGCTTTCGCGCGATCCTGATCAAGGAGTTCTTCCACATTCGTCGCCAGCCCTCGACGATCTTCTTCATGCTCCTCATCCCCGTCATCCAGGTCATCATCTTCGGATTCGCCATCGAGACGAAGGTCGAGCACATTCCGACGGTCGTCTATGACCTGGACGGTCGGCGGCACGCGCGCGAGCTGATCGAGCGATTCGAGAACACGCGGACCTTCCACGTCGTCGAGCGGGTGCTCGATGAAGAATCGTTCCGTCGTGCGATGATCTCGGGGCGGGCCAAGGTCGGCATCCGCATACCGCCGGATTACAGCGACAAGCTCGTGCGCGGCGAGCAGGTCCAGGTGCAGGTGCTCATCGACGGGAGCGATTCGCAGTCCGCCACGACCGCGCTGAACGTGGCGAATCGTCTCGGCACGGAGGCGTCGATTCGGCTCGCCCGAGCCAAGGGCGAGTCGATGCAGATCGCTCCGGCTCGGGATCGGGCGGGCCGCGCAGCGCCCCCCATCGAGGTACGCTCGCGGCTGCTCTACAACCCCGATCTCCGCAGCTGCGCACTTCTTCGTCCCCGGACTCGTGGGCATCATCCTGCAGCTGGTCACCCTGTTCCTGACGTCCTTCGCGGTGGTGCGGGAGAGAGAGCTCGGGACGCTCGAACAGCTCTTCGTCACGCCGGTTGGCCGAGCGGGCCTGTTGCTCGGCAAGCTCGTCCCGTACGCCGTCGTGGGAATCGTCGAGACGCTCCTCGTGCTGACGGTGATGGTGTACGGCTTCGACGTGCCGATCGCCGGAAGCGTGCCGCTGCTCATTGCGCTGGCCGTGCTGTTTCTCGTGACGGCGCTGGGGCTCGGGCTACTCATCTCGACGGTCGCCCGGACCCAGGTGGCGCGGTGCAGGGCGCGTTCATCATCATGCTGCCGTCGGTGCTGCTCTCGGGCTTCGTCTTTCCCCGCAGCGAGATGCCGTTCATCATCTATCTGCTCACGTTCGGGATTCCCGTGACCTACTTCATCGAGATCCTCCGCGGCAGTCATCCTTCGCGGTGCGGATCTCTTCGATCTCTTGCCCCACGTCCTCGGTCTGGCCATCTGCTGCACGCTCATCCTGACCGTCAGCATCGCGAGGTTCCGCAAGACCCTCGGCTGAATCGACCGGCCCCGGCACGCGGATGCCCTCGCGATGATCATGACGAACCGGTCAGCGATCCTGTCGAACTCCCCGCTCGACGTAGGCCTTGAGTCCCTCGGTGAGGAGCTGCGTCCAGCCCTCCTCGAGACTCTGGATGTTCTTCGCCTCGACGTGACCGACATGATGATCGGTGAATTCGAGCAGGCAGCCTCCTGACTGCGGCTTGACCTGAAGCTTGATCATCGTGATGGCGGGTCCTCCCCAATCGGGCGCGACGTGTCCGACGAGATACAGCGTTCGTTCCGTCGGCTGGCACCACTGCACGGTGCACCAGAGAAGGCTCCCCCCGTCCTCGTGTCGCTCGATCAGGTGCCCTCCCGCCCTGGCCTCGCACGTGATCACCGAGCCCTTCCCCACCATGTGGAAGCTGGGAAGCCACCAGGCGTTGGTCTCGTCGATGAAGGCGGACCACACGCGGGCGGCCGTGGCGTCGATGGCGATCCTCAGCTCGTAGCTTCCCGTCGTCGTGATGATCGCACTCTTCTTCCCGGCAGCGGTCGATTCCGGTGGCTTCGTCGATGCGCTGCGCTTCTGCACTCCGCTCATCAGGGGCGCGAGTCTTCCAGCAGCACCATGCGGAAGGTCACCTGTCCCGCTTGCTCTCGCTCGTAGCAGACCGGCGGGCCAGGCTTCGTATCCGCGAAGAAGAAGCGGCTGGTGATCGGTGTGCCGTCCTCTTCACTCTGCACCGAGTAGAGCAGGCAGCTGTACGTTCCTGACGGAACCTCGCACCGCGTCTCGGTCCGCTGCGTCTTCGAGGCGGGGAACGCGGCGTGGTCGCGAAGCTCCGTCCAGCTGGACTCGCTGACCACGAGTTCGCCGATCGGCGTCCGATCCTCGGTCAGCGTTTGGTTCTCGACGATGACGCCCTGTGCGTCGCCGGAAGTGAAGCGCATGACGTTGAGGACTGGGGGCGCGGGCGGCTCTTCGATCCGGAAGACGAGTACGGTGCCGGGCGGATTGGCCTCGCGTATCTGTTCTGCCGAATAGGGCGTCGGTGCCATATCGAGCGCGTTCGAACTCGCACATCCCTGGAGCAGCACGACCGCGATCAGTGCGACGAGAGAAGAGTTGCGTTGCGTTCTCATGCCCGCAGTCTACCAGTCGATGCGGGACGGCCGCCAGGACGACGGATCTCCGTGCCGAATCAAGATCGATCCGGCACGGCTCGCGCTTCACGCATCGACGGCGTGTTGCTCGAGATCATGCAGGTCGACGTACTCGAGAACGGAAATGTGCGTGGCCGAGAGAACGATCGGCGGTGCGACACCGGCGGCCAGCGCTTCCTTCCAACGCTGCACGCAGAGGCACCACCGGTCTCCCGGACGAAGTCCCGGGAAGGCAAAGGCAGGATTGGGAGTCACGAGGTCGTTTCCGCGCGAGCGAGAGAACTGCAGGAATTCCGCCGTCACCTGGGCGCAGACGAGGTGCAGTCCGACGTCGCCACCGCCGCTCCGGCAGCAGCCATCGCGGTAGTAGCCGGTCAGCGGCTTCATGGAGCATGGTTCGAGGCTCTGGTTCAGGACGTTCCTTGCGCTGGTCATGGTGGGACAGGGTAGGGGATCCTGGGCGAACGTCGCGAGTTCAGGTACGCTGACGCCACCCCACGCTCAGGAGGCGAGCCATGCCGACGAGTGATCCCATCGAGATTCTCCTCAGCCAGAACCGGTGGGCGACCCGGAAGCTGCTCGAGCGGTGCGCCGATCTTTCCCCCGAGCAATTCCACCATCGGTTCGAGATGGGCCCGGGTTCGTTGCACGACACGATCACCCACATCCTCGGTGCAATGCGGGGCTGGGGAGACCTGCTGGCCGGTCGCGAACAGCGTCCTCGTCTCGAGGGCGAGCAGCGCACCCCGCAGGAGCTCCTGGAGCTGCTCGACGAGCTGGCCGACGATCTCGAGGCGTCGGCTCGTGCCCACCCGCTCGATGGGCAGGTCAGCGGCTCGCGCGGCGGCCGGAGTTACACGTTTAGCCGCGGCGGCGTGCTCGCCCACGTGACGACCCACGGCATGCATCACCGCGCCCAGTGCCTCAACATGCTGCGACAGCTTGGCGTCGACCCGCTGCCCCCTGCCGCCGTCGTGGAGTGGATGCTGATGGCCGACCTGCCCG
Organism: uncultured Planctomycetota bacterium; assembly: GCA_963697235.1. Lineage (GTDB taxonomy): Bacteria > Planctomycetota > Phycisphaerae > Phycisphaerales > SM1A02 > CAVONJ01. Next base: position 226,758 of record CAVONJ010000004.1, on the reverse strand, counting down.
CCCCGAGCTGATCGCGCGCAACCCGTCAATACCTGCCCCTGCCCCTGCCCTTGCCCTTGCCCTTGGGTTCTCGAACACTGGAACCGGCACTAGGCGATTCCCACGATCTCGTCGTCCTTCACGTCGATACGGGCGGCGAGGGGACGGCGCGGGAGGCCGGGCATGCGAAGGATGTCGCCGGTCAGCGCGACCAGGAACCCGGCGCCAGCGTTGATCTGGAGCGACCGGACCGTGACGTCGAAGTTGCCCGGCCGGCCTCGCAGATGGGGATCGTCCGACAGCGATGCGGGCGTCTTGGCGATGCAGACCGGGAGCCGGTCGTACCCGAGCCGGATCACTTCGGCGAGGTCTTGTTGTGCGCCTTTCGTGAAGACCACACTGCGCGCTCCGTACATCCGGCTGGCCACGGCGAAGATCTTGTCCGGCGCCGGTGCGCTGAGCTCGTAGAGCGGCGTGAACGGGATGCTCACCCGCTCTGCGTGCGCGACCACGGTTCTGGCCAGCTCCTCGGCTCCGGCTCCGCCGCGAGCGTAGTGATCGGAGGCCACGAAGGGCACGCCCAGCGCGGCGCAGTGATCGCGGACCACGGCGATCTCGTCCTCTCGGTCGTCGCCGAACCGGTTCAGCGCGACCACCGGGACCTCTCCGAAGTGGCCGATGTTCTCGACGTGCTTGTCGAGGTTGGGCAGACCGCGGCCAACCGCCTTCGCGTCCGGAGCGTCGAGCGCCTCCTTGCCGACCCCGCCGTGCAACTTGAGCGCGCGGATCGTGGCCACCAGGACGACGGCCGCAGTATCAAGCCCAGCACCGCGGCACTTGATGTCGTAGAACTTCTCGGCCCCCAAGTCAAAGCCGAAGCCCGCTTCCGTCACCGCCCAATCGGACAGGTGCATCGCCATCCGCGTCGCGATGACGCTGTTGCACCCGTGCGCGATGTTGGCGAAAGGCCCGCCGTGGATCAGCGCCGGAACGCCCTCGATCGTCTGCGTCAGGTTGGGACGGATTGCCTCGCGAAGCAGCGCCAGCATCGCTCCCGAGGCCGACAGCCGCGCCGCGGTCACCGGTTCACCGTCGTAGGTGAGCGCGACGAGGATGCGGTCGAGGCGAATCCGCAGGTCTTCCAGGTCTTCGGCCAGACAAAGAATGGCCATGACCTCCGAGGCCGCGGTGATGTCGAACCCGGTCTCCCGGGGGACGCCCTGCCGATATCCACCCAGACCGATGACGATGTTCCGCAGCGCGCGGTCGTTCATGTCCATCACGCGGCGCCAGAGCACCCGACGTGGATCGATGCGAAGCGAGTTGTCGTAGTAGAGGTGGTTGTCCAGCACCGCGGCGAGCAAGTTGTGGCTCGACGTGACCGCATGGAAGTCGCCGGTGAAGTGCAGGTTGATCTGCTCAGCCGGGACCACGCGGCTCTGACCGCCGCCGGTTGCCCCCCCCTTGATGCCCATCGTGGGCCCGAGCGAAGGCTCGCGCAGCGCCAGGCAGACCGATTCGCCGATCCGCTGCAGTCCCTGCGCCAGCCCGATGCTCGTCGTTGTCTTGCCTTCGCCGGCTGAAGTCGGCGTGATCGCTGACACCAGGATCAACCGCGGCGGACGCGGTCTGTCCCGCGGTCGGCGCAGGACGGCCGGATCGATCTTGGCGATGTCACGGCCGTACGGGACCCAGTCGCTCGCGCTGAGCCCGAGCGAGGCGGCGACTTCCGCGATGGGACGAACGCCGCTCGTGGCGGCGCCATTTGGCGAGGGCGTGCGTTTGCTCATCGCAATTCGACAGACAGATCAAGAGGATCCAGGACACGCGCGAGCCGGGACCACTGCTCCGGATCGTCGCCGGCATGATAGCAGGAGCCGGCCGAAGGCACGTCGCCCCAGGGTCGCCACCGGCGTGCTGACGATCGAGCGGAGCTGAGACGACCCCCTCGCCGCCTTGCGTTGTGCTGCCGCCCGAGACCTCGATGTCGACCAAAGTGACACGGCTGCCGGCCACCGCGTTCTGGCACGCTCGCCGGCTCAGATTGACGGACCCGCCCACGCCTGGCATTCTCTGCCAAACCGGCGAGGCGCTCCATGGGACATCGGACCATCTATCTGATCAATCCGCGGACCAAGTCCTTCACGACACGGCCGATGTACTGGAACCGCGCGCTCTATTCCCCGTTGGCGGGACTTCTCGCTGTGGCGGCACTGATCCCCCGGGATCAGTACGAGGTGGTCCTCACCGACGAGAACATCGAGCCGGTGGACTTCGACCGGGATGCCGATCTCGTCGGCATCTCCGCGATGACGAGCTACGTTCGCCGCGGTTACGAGATCGCCGACCGCTTTCGGGAGCGCGGCGTGCCGGTCATCATGGGCGGTGTTCATCCGAGCTTCATGCCCGAGGAGGCGCTCGAGCATGCCGATGCCGTCGTCATCGGAGAGGCGGAGCACGTCATGCCCAGGGTGCTCGAAGATCTCGAGCGGGGCGAGATGCGCGGCGCGTACAAGTCGCAGACGCTGTGCACGATGGTGGACATGCCGATGCCGCGGTACGACCTGATCAAGAAGGAGCGCTACGTCAATTCCGTCTTCATACAGACTTCTCGCGGGTGCCACCAGGGGTGTACCTTCTGTGCCGAACCGCTGATGAATGGTCTGCGGTTCCGCTACCGCCCGGTGGAGGATGTGATCCGCGAGGTCGAGTCGTGCGGCCAGCGTCACATTTCGCTGAACGACGCTGATTTCTTCGGCACGCCCCACCGTCCGAAAGAGATCATGCGGGCGCTGAAAGGACGAGGAGTTCGCTGGCAGGCGGGTGTCACGAGCCGGCTGGCGCTCGACGACGACATGCTCGAGCTCGCCGCCGAGAGCGGTTGCTACATGCTGAGCATCGGATTCGAATCAATTTCGCGATCGACGCTGCGCAGCGTGCACAAGCACGTGAACCACCCTGACAAGTTCCGTGAGCTCGTCGAGAAGGTCCATGGGTACGGCATCCTCGTCTTCGGGCTGTTCATGTTCGGCTTCGATGGCGATGACTCCTCTGTCTTCGAAGAGACCGCCCAGTTCAATATCGACGCCGATTACGACATGTGCGCGTACAGCGTGCTGACCCCCTACCCCGGCACCCTCACCTGGTACGACATGCAGAAGGCAGGTCGCATCGTGTCGTACGACTGGGACAAGTACGATCAGGGACACATCGTCTACCGTCCGAGTCAAGTCACGCCCGAACAGCTCCGCGCCGGCCACCAGCGTGCCTATTCGAAGTTCTACGGATGGCCGTCGATGCTGCGGCGCTTTCCGGTCATCACGTCACGGAGCAGGGTGCACTGGTCGATCTACAACCTCTTCTTCCGCCGCGGAGAGGTCACCGGTCGCGATCTCGACGAGGCCATTGCCGCTCCCACGCCTGCGCCGAAGCACGTCCCCCATCCGCCGCTCATGCCCGTCAAGCGGGAATGGCGCGAAGTCGTTCTCGAGGGAATCGGCGGTCTGAACGGGGAGGTGCTCACGCCGGTCGAGCGGGAGACGGTGGTCTGAACGAACGGGTGTCATCGCGGCCGGAATCCAGTCCTGCCATTTCTTCATTCTTCCCCTGAATCACATCCAAAGTGCTCCCAGAGACGAAGGAGTCAGCATGAATCCACGAACGCTCGGCAAGACTCTGTTCCTCGTGGCGGCCGGAGCCTCATTCCTTCTTTCGGTCGGCCTGTGGTTCTCCGGGGACAAGGAGCGGGGGCAGTTCGTGGGGCTGTGGGTCCCGAGCATCCTCGCCCTCGGGGCGCTCGTGATGAGCGAGAGCGGAAGACGGGCATGACCGACCTCCTGCTGTTCGTGTTGGGGTTGATCATCACCGCCGTGACCGTGACGGCGCTGGTTCTGGTGGGACGCGGCGAAGGCAAAGCACTCGAGCAACGCACCGGCAGGGATGCCAATGCCGCCTGACGGAGAGCAACCTCGTTCGTACGTGATCGTCGGGGCGTCGGGCGGAATCGGCTCGTGTCTCGCGCGGAGGCTCGCTGCCGACGGGGCCAGGCTCACGCTCGCGGCGCGGTCCCCCGACCGACTTCAAGCACTGGCCGACGAGGTTGGCGGACGCGCGGTCTCTCTGGACGCAACGAGCTTCTCCAACCTCGATTCGCTCTTCGAGCAGGCGGGCGACCTCGACGGCGCCGTCAATCTGGCCGGATCGATCCTGCTGAAGCCCGCGCACCTCACCTCCGAGTCCGAATTCCGCGAGACCATCGACCTGAATCTGACCAGCGCCTTCGGCCTGGTTCGATCAGCTGGCAAGGCCATGCGGTCAAGGGGCGGTTCGATCGTGCTCGTGTCATCCTGCGCCGCCTCGGTCGGCCTGTCCAATCACGAAGCGATCTCCGCCGCGAAGGCGGGAGTCGAAGGGCTCGTCAGGGCGGCGGCGGCCACGTACGCACCTCAGCGGATCCGAGTGAATGCGGTTGCGCCCGGCCTGGTCGATACGCCGATGTCCAGTCGCCTCACTTCGAACGAAGCGGCGCTGAAAGCCTCAACCGCGATGCATCCACTGGGTCGCATCGGAACGCCCGACGACATTGCGCGGAGCATCGAATGGCTGCTCGATCCCCAGTCGGACTGGATCACCGGTCAGGTGCTCGGCGTGGACGGCGGGCTGGCCCGCGTCCGCAGCCGCGGCTGATGCGCCAGCGAACGGCCTACGCACCCTTGCGAAGATGTTGGTGGGCAGTGCAGGCCAGAGCAGACCGAAACCGGTCTATCCCTGTTTCGGCGGTACGGAGGCCAGGCGCTTCTTGATCTCCTCCGGCATCTCGAGCGACATCCGCTCAGTTGTCGCCTTGCCGATCGTGCAGAGGCCCTTGATCCGGGTCGTCTCGAGCTTGAACGAGCCCTTGACGGTCGCCGTCCCACTGCCGTCGGGAAACGTGTACACCGATTCGACCGGGACTCGGGAGATGACGGTGGTGCGGTCCTTGGGATCGCTCGAGGGGATGCACGTGCACGATCCGGTGCAGCGGCCAGGTACGGACCGATCGTACTGCCGCATTCGGTCAGCACCGTCCGCTTCGAACTTCAAGGCGCGGCGAACGTGAAAGAGGTTGTATGTCCCATCGCTCGGCTGCGGGAAGGGATAGACGCGCTGCTCACCGAGGGGATTGAGATCACCGTCGATCTGATAGGTCTCCGGCCGCAGGTCGCTCGCCGCGAGCGTCACCTCGAAGCACTCGGTACCGATACAGCCGGGCAGACCACCCTCGCCCAGAGGGCCTGCAGCTACAGCGCCGCCGGGACCCGCCGCAACCGCGCCTCCGCCGACCGCGCCCACGCCGCCGACCGCCGCGGCTGGGTCATGATGGCGACACAGACATCGCCCGAACTGGGGGTGACCCGGATCGATGATCGTGCCGCACGCGATGAGCTGATCACCCGGACACATCGGGGAGGTCGGAACGTTCGGCTGGTTCCCACAAACCGGACGATCGTGAAAATGATCTGCCATGATGGACTCCCTGTACTGAGGAACTGAAATCAGGATCGATGATCACCCGCATCTCTTCGCTCTCCATGACAAGCGGCGAAGGTCCGAACCAAGTATGCATCGTCGATGGCTCGGGTGCCCGTGCGTGTCGAAGAAACACTTCCTTCTTGTTCCCGAGATCGACTGCCGCAATCCGGTCGGCGGGGGCCGGTCGATCACCCTCGGCCTCGTCGCTACGTTGATGGTCATTCGCATCACCGAAGCGGTGAGGCGCTGTTCGCCGCTCGGCATGGCCGCGCACCTCATCTCGATAAGATCGGCGCGACCCGATCATGCGCCGTTCGCTCCAGACGGAGGAGACCTCGGCCTCGGTGTCCTCGACGCTGCGTTCCGGTGGCATGTCGCCGGAAGCAAGGCGCCAGGGGTAACCTTGAAGGAGTCGCCTCATGTGCCATGCCCGACTCGCGACGTTCGCGATGACGCTCTGCCTGCTGCTTGCAGCTTCCGCAATCGCCCAGCCCCAGCCGGTGAAGGAAGTGGGTTTCACGTACCAGAGAAACAAGTGCCTGAATTCGAAGGTGACCAATCGGCGGATCGAGTATGCCGTCTTGCCAAACACGTACGCCCCGCCCAAGGAGTTCACGAACAAACCGTTCTGCGTCGACTACGCCGTCAAGGCGCTCGAACTCAATACGGGTCACGCCTACGTGACGATCGACGATGTGCCGGAGTCAATCGCCGAGAGCGAGCAGCTCGCGGCCGGGGGAGTCGGGACCGGTGGGAGCGGCGGGACCGGTGGGCTCCAGACCCACGCGGCGCTCAAGGAGGTCCTCGGCTTGATTTCGTTCCCCTTCATCCTGTCGCGGCGGACGGTCGGCGGCGCCGAAGGCTCCCAGATCGTCACCTACGTGCACGAGATCGATGCGGATACGGCGGACGTGTACTACCTCTATCTCTACACGGAACACGCCCAGCGTCCGATGAAAGTTTTGGCTCCCCAAGGGGCGTCGTATTCTGTGCCCACCGCCGTCTCGGTTGGTGACTATGCCAGAGTCGCCTTGACGCGAGTGAACGGGGATTGGGTCCTGCTGACGTCCATCTCGACGGGTCACATCGCCGACCTGGAACCCACCGGTCATGTTCGCGCGGCGGCGAAGGCCGCGTTCAACGACGCTTGTGCAGCGGGACTCCAGCCGCATCCTCCCCATCCCGCCTGCGGACTGAACTGGACTTGCCCGTGATCGAGTCGTGTTCGCCACCGCTCGCCGCGCCCGGGAGCGGTCGACCAGCGCAGCGAATTGCGTGAGGGAGCACGCGTCCGGCGTGGCATTTCCCTGCCACCGAGGCTCTACCGGCTCTCGGGACGAGGTTCGTGAGTAACTCGAAAGGTTCGACCATCGGCCGCGCAGCAGGATCGACACGTCGCCGATCCGGGTGACGGCGATCTTGCATCGTCCGTGCGTTGGCGCGTTCGATCAGCGCGGTGCGTGCTCGAGCCCCCGCAGGCATGCCGGTGGCGGGGATGAGGAGTCCTCTCCGTGGACACGCGAAAGCGCGGATTCTGACCATCACGGTCTTGACAGCCATCGCCTGACCACTAGATTAGAACCAGAATTCGGATTCTTGAACCCTTCAGCCTGTCATCTCCCCCACTCATGCCCAAGCCCCCGCCGTCCGTGAGCCGACCGAACGCCCCCCGTCAGGCTCGTAGTCAGGCGTCCCTCGATCGAATCGTCGCCGCGGCCCGCCACCTCTTGGAGACGCACACCTTCGAAGAGCTCACCGTCACCGCGATCGTGCGCGAGGCGCGATCTTCGGTCGGCGTGTTCTACAGTCGTTTCCGCGATAAGGAAGCGCTGCTCGATCATCTGGACGAGCTCTACGCCGCAGAAGTGATCGAGAGCATCGAAGCGATCAGCGAGCGCCGCGACTTGAAGGCGGCCTCCCTTGCCGATTTCGCGCTGCAGCTGGTGCGCCTTCTGCTGGACTTCCATCGCGAGCGTCGCGGCATGATCCGCGCCTTGATCCTGCAGGCACGGATTCGCCGCGGTGGCCGTTTCGCGGAGCGCACCCGGCGCATGAATACCGGCGGCGAGAAGATCGCACAGTTGATCCTCGACCACCGCTCCGAGATCCGACACCCCGAACCCCAACTCGCTGTTCATCTGGTGCTGCTCTTTCTTCTGACAGCAGTTCGGGAGCTGACGCTGTTCCCGGAGGGACCGGCCGCCTGGGGCCGCGCGGACGAGAAGTCGATCCAGCGCGAGCTGGTCCACATGTTTCTCCGATACCTCGATGTCCACGACCCAGATGCGCACGCCGTGCCAAGGAGAGGTCGATGACCCCGCTGATCCACTTCGTCTTCACCCTCAGTCTCGCGACACTCCAAGGGGAGACGCCATCCGTCCCGCCGACGCTCGAGGCCTCCGATGTCGCCCGGTTCGTCGAGGAGTTCGTCGAGGCCGAGCGTCTCGAGAGCCGCATTCCCGGCGTGGCGGTGGTCGTCGTCAGCGGAGATCGCACCGTGCATCTCGCCGGGTATGGTCTTGCCGACTGCGAACGGAAGGTGCCAGTCGATCCGGATCGAACGGTGTTCCGCGTCGGTTCGGTCTCCAAGACCCTGACGGCGCTGGCCGTGCTGCAGCAGGTCGAGCGTGGCTCGCTCGATCTCCAGACAGACGTCAATGGGTACCTCGAGGACATGCAACTGCCAGCGACGTTCGGCCCCGTCACGGCATACCACCTGCTCACCCACACCGCCGGATTCGATGAGCGGTTGCTGGGACAGCACGTTGGTGATCCAGACCACTTCCTGCCGCTTGCCGAGTATCTGGCGCAGCGTCTGCCGCCTCGGCGTTTGCCGCCTGGACTCGTGATCTCGTACAACGACCACGGAACCGCCCTCGCGGGCTACCTCGTCGAGTGTACGAGCGGCCTGCCCTTCGAATCGTACATGGATCAGAACGTGTTCCTTCCGCTCGGGATGGTTCGAACGAGCTTTCGCCAGGTCGATCTTCCCGAGGAACTGCTGCGTGATCACGCCGTCGCGTACAGCGACGCCCGCGGTGATCGTGCGGTCGTGCCGATCGACTACATTCTGACGACGCCCGCTGCGGGTCTGCGCACGACCGCCGCGGACATGGCCCGATTCCTCCACGCGCTTCTGGACCCTGGCGCCGGCGCGACCGTCAGCGAGTCTGCGCGTCAGGCGATGCTCACCCGCCAGTTCGTCGCCGACCCGCTTGTCGACGGCCGCGGCTTCGGTTTCGCCACCCGTACGGCCAACGGAGAGCGCTGCTTCTACAAGGACGGTCAAGCGAGCGGCTTCAGCGCCCGGCTCTTCGTCCTTCCCGATCAGCGACTCGGTATCTTCTCCGTGCACAATCTGTCGATCTTTGGACCCCGCTTTGGTTTCGGCCGTGCCGCCAGCTTCCACCGCCGGCTCCATGAGGCGATCCTCGATCGGTACTTCCCGCCGCCAGCCGCGGATACGCCGACGGTGCCGGCGTCCGCTCCCGATCCGGAACGAGATCTCAGCCCGTTCGCCGGCGTGTATCGCGACGTCAGCGATCCGCGAGGCACGTTCGAAACCGCGATGATCGTCAACGAGATGCGAGTCGTGGACAATGGCGACGGCTCGTTGCGCATCGGTGACGGCCGCTGGACTCCGGCGAGCGAGGACGGATCCCACGTCGATCGCTTTCAGTGGAGCGAGGGTGGTCCGTACTATCGTGTCTTTGCTGGCGGAGCAGATGGCACCGCGCAATTTCTCTTGGTGGGCGGCGGAGCCTTCGAACGCATCGGCTTCTTCGAGACCCGTGCGTTCCGCACTTGGACCCTCATCGTGTGTCTTGCCATCTTCGCGTTCGCGCTTCCCGTCGTGGGCGTCCGTCAGCTCGTGGCGCGTCGCTGCACCACAGACCTTCTCGGACTGCGCGAGGTTCAGCGACCGCCTCCCGCTGCTGGTGGCACTCCTCTTTCTGGGATTCGCCGCCGGTTTGGCAATCACCCTTCTAACGGCAGAGCCGCAGCGGTTCCTGTTCCAAGCACCGGGTCCCGCGGTCGCGCTGGTCTTCACCCTCGGCGTGCTCGCCGCGTTCGGGACTGTGCTCCTCGTCATCCGGACCGTCGTCGCCTGGCGACGGCGCGAACGGGGGCTCTGGCTGACCACGATCGTCGCCCTCACGGCGACCGTCAACACGATCGTGCTCTACCAGATGAACCTGCTTGGATACCGATTCTGAATCGCAGCCGACTCCGTTCGCGCGAGATCCGCGTCCAACCGGGCAACGCTTTGCCCCGCGTTGTCGCGAAGCCCGTTCTTCTCTCTAGAGCGAGATCGGACGGAGCTCCGGTCCAGTGTCCGGCTCGACGACTCTCGCGGCGCGCGTGGGCGGGTCCAACCAGCTGGAGCAGGCCACGCCATGGAAACGGAGGCCACAACGATGAGACATCGTACGAACGGCGGGCTCGAGCATCTGGACGCCCCACAGGACCCTCGCCAACCGCCGCCCAACCCCCGTTCGAACCCCCAGAAGAAGTGCCCGTCGGAGATCGTCCTGAGGCTGCCCGGCCGATGGAACGGCCCGGGGGAACTTGCTCGGAAGCTGCCGACAGACTTTCGTCTGGAGCGCGGGCTGCTGATCCTGCCGGACGGGTTCGAGGTGGAGTTCACCGCGTTGGCAGCCGACGGAGAGTTCCCGCAGGTCTTCGAGAGCGTCTGTCGTGGGCACTTGGACGCCGGGGCGCGCCGCCAATTGCAGCGATACACCATCAATGCCTGCCTCACCGCCGAGGGCGGTTCGCTCGACGCGGCGCGGCGCATGCTCGAGGCCGGCGCTGCCCTGCTGCGGGCAGGCGCGATCGGCGTCTTCGTCGAAAGCGCGCTCGGGCGCACAACCGAGAGGACTGGCTCGACATGGCGGACGTGCAGTACCTGGAGGATGTGCTCTCCGCCTTCGTCAATCTCGGTGCGAACGAGATGGATGTCTATTCGATCGGGATGCGGATATTCGGCCAGCGCGACTGTGTCATGACGCGCAGCAAACCGAGCATGCTCGACTGCACACCGGTCTTCAAGTTTCTGCACGACGTCTGCGCGGAAGATCTCTGTCCCCGCGATCAAGAGCTCTATCACTATGAGCGCAGCGTCTTTCGGATGTGCGACGATCAACAGCCCTACTTCCCCGAAGAGAGCACGGCGCACAACCCCTTTGGTCGTTGGCGCTTGGTGCCAGTGGCTTCGAGGGGAGTCAGATCGTGAGTGCGGGGGCGATCGAAGGTGACCAACCGCAGGGTGCCAGGACGACAGTCGAAGGAAGGGCACGGCGAGATCCGATCGTCGAACTGGGACGTGTCGTCGCCACACCGCAAGCACTGCAGCGGCTGACGGCTGGTGACATCAGCAGTGCCGTGCGCCGTCACGCTCGGGGGGACTGGGGCCATCTGAGCGTCGAAGACCAACGCGCGAACGACGTGGCTCTCGAGACCGCCGCTCGATTGCTCTCGGCGTACCTCAGCGAGGGCGGGACCCGATTCTGGGTCATCACGGAAGCCGATCGCTCGGTGACCACGGTGCTGCTTCCGGAGGACTACTGATGTGAACCTGATGAAGCCCGAGAGGCTTCGCCGCGGACGCGAATCTCGGGACTCGGCATGGCGGCGTTCTGGGCGTGCTCCCACGCGCCGCTTCGGGAAGCATCGTTGGGCGTTCGCCCGGGCGCCGTCCTGGGGCGCCATCTTGGGTAACTCGGGGTGATGTCCCGGATGACGTCACGGGCGCTGTTCTGCGTAACGCTTTGGGCGCCGTCTTGGGCGCGTCTTGGGCGCGTCTTCGGGCGCCGTCTGGGGCGCCGTCTTGGGTGCCGTCTTCGGCGCCGTCTTGGGTGCCGTCATGAGCGCCGCGTTGAGGGCCGTCCTGCGTGACGCCTCGGGCGCCATCCTGGGCTCTGCCCCCCCCTGGGCCCGCCCTGAGCCCCGTCCTGGCCGCCATGCTGGGTGGCGTCCGAGTCGTCAGTCGCGATGTCGACCGACCCTGAGCGAAGAGAGTCCCTCGCGCCCGCTGGCTCGGCGCGAGGGACAGACAGAGAGCTTGCCAGAGAGACCGGAGATCAGTTCCACGCGGTGATGACCGTGACAAGGTCCGTCACGTTGACCACGCCGTCGCCGTTGACGTCACCGCCGTTGGCCGATCCATCCGTGTTCCAGTCGCTGATCACGTTGATCAGATCGGAGACGTTCACGACTCCGTCCGCGTTGGTGTCGCCGGTCTTCGGAGCGAGCCGAATCACGGCGCCCGTCTCTCCGAATGGAATGCCGGTCAGATTGACCATCGCGTAGAGCTCGCCGCTGCCGTCCTCGCCCATGCCCAGCAGCGAGAATCCGAATCCCTTCTGACCGACGAGCTGGATCTCCAGTATCTGGTTCGCCCCGTCCAGGTAGAACAGGCGTCCGTCACTCGCGAAAGTCACCGCGAACTCGCCGAAGACGTATCGACCCGCCATGGCAGGAATGCCGCGTTCCTCGGTAGACGAAGCCGCCGACGATCGCGATGCCCTCGTCGTGGTCGTACTCGGCGATCGGGTCGATGAGATCGGGCGGAACGACCGCGCGCCGATCCGTGACGATAGCCGGCCTCGTTGCCGTTGGCGACGAAGAAGAACGAGCCTTCCTTGCGATTCCACCCGTAGTTGCCACCCGACACGACGATGTCGATCTCCTCGATGTCGTTCTGCCCGACATCGCCCGCGTACAGTGTCGCCGGTCTCCCGGTCGAAGGAGAACCGGAAGGGATTCCGGAATCCGTAGGCGAAGATCTCGTCCAGTCCCTCGCTGCCGACGAAGGGGTTGTCGGCGGGGACGCCGTACGACCCGTTGGCCGAGTCGGTGCCAAGCGGATCGATCCGGAGGATCGACCCGAGGACGGATTCGTGAATTCCTGACCGTTGCCGATGCAGCCGTGACCGATCATCGGCGCGCCCAGCGAAACCTGTCCGTCCTTGTCGTCGCCGCCGCCGCCGTCGCCGAGTGCGATGTAGAGCATGCCGTCCGGGCCGAAGTTGACGGCAGCCCGCGTTGTGGTTGAACTGCGGCTCGTCGATTCGCAGCAGCACCCGCGTGCTGCCGGATCGACGACCGAGTCGGCGTTCGAGGGGTCGGGCACCGGCCACTCCCGGATGACGCCTGGTGATTCGCCGCGATCCGGCGGTATGGTCGAGAAATCGGCGGGCGCGTCAGCGGGCTCCGAAGTGTAGGTGTAGAGCAGACCGTTGGTCTGGTAGTCCGGGTGGAACGCGACGCCGAGAAACCCGCGCTCGTCGAAGGTGCCCTTCCCGAAGATGCCCAGATCGACGAGCAACGGCGCTCACGTCGAGGAAGACGCTCTTGGTGCCGGCCTCCAGGTCGACCGCCCAGAGGATGCCGACCTGGTCGACGACGAAGAGCCGGTCGTCGCCGGGGGCGTTCGTCCCAGTTCGGCGCCGTGAGTCCGTCGACGATGGTGTCCAGTTGAAGATGGATGCCCCCGGGGGGAACGGGATCGGGCAGCGGATCATCGGTCGGCGCCGGCATCACCTGTCCGCGGATCTCGCCGCCGGGGTGCATGCTCGAGTGGACGTTGAGATACCAGAGGCCGTCCATGATCTGCGTTGCCTGCTGAGCCGTCACGGTGGACGAACCCACGATGGGACTTCCCACGGGCAGAGGGATCGCGATGCCTCCGGGCTCGCATTGCTCCGCCGGTCCGTGGAAGTGCGCAGCCGTCTGAGCGGCGAGGAGGCCGCTGAACGTGACATCCCAGCTGAAGAGGTTGGTGTCGGTATCGAGCGAAGCAACTCCGGAACCGGTGCCCGGCGTGTCGATCACCGGGTTCTGCTGCGATCCGTCCAGCGTCATGACGAACTCCAGCACTTCGGCGTTCGCGATGGACGGCAGCACCGTACTGCCGACGACAAGCAGGGCGAGCGAAGGCGCAACTCGGGTGAGATCCATGAGGATTCTCCTTTCCTGGGTTTCTTCAAATCGTTTCTGCAACGCGGAGTCTCGGGTCAACGCAGACCCGTGATCGACCGCGTTCAAACACGAGAAACCGGCCCGTACGGTCTTGCTCGTCCGCCGGCCGCTTGATACGAGGTTCTGCCAGCGAGGAATGCTGTGCGCAGTCGCTCATTGAGCGAGAGGGTCAGGGTGGTCCAGCTGATACAGTCATTTCAGGAAGATTCGGAGATTCGCGCAGGAATCGGCTCTGCTGCCCGGAATCCCCTGAAAGGCAACCTCCAGCGATCCCCACAACCCCGAACGGCGAAGGAGAAACCGAAGATGACGACCTCAGCGGTGGTGTACACGTTCCTGTTCGTCCACATCGGCTTGGTGCTGGTGGTAACGGCGTACTACACGCTCGGGGCCACGTTGGCTCCGGTGCTCACCCAACGCTCGCGGCTGCGTTTCGCCCGCCGCCCCTGGCTGCCGATCGCGCTGGGCATGGCCATTTCGCTGCCTTGGGTGGTGGCCGCGCTGGTGCTCCTCAGCCTCACCGCGGCGCCGCTCAAGTTCGCGGGCGCGGCCCTGCTCGGTCTCTGGGTGCTCTGCGGGCTGATCGGAGGCGCTGGTATCGCGCAGCACGTTGGCCGCGGGGGGTCAAATCGACGCGCCATCCTGGGTGCACAGCCTCCGCGGCGGCCTGTGCATTGCGCTCACCTGGATCCTGCCGCTGGTGGGATGGCTGGTCATGCTGCCGCTGACCCTGGCTGCCGGTGTTGGGTGCCTGGCGATGGGGCCGCTCCCCTTGCGGCCTCCGATCGGCGGCGCTCGTTGGACCAGCTGAATGACGCCCGCTCGAGGTAACGCCATCACGAGCCGACGCACCTTCCTCCAGCTGCTCGGGGCGACCGGCGCCACCGCTGCCCTGGGCGGCTGCGATCCGAGTGTCGACGGTCTGGTGGAGCTGATCGACGCCGCGCCGGAGGCGGATCTCCGACCGCCGGATGCCGACTCGATCGATCTCCCCAGCGCACCTGCTCAACCGGCTCACCTGGGGTGCCCGGCCCGGCGACTACCGGCGGGTCGTCGACCTGGGCGTCGACGCCTTCATCGAGGAGCAGCTGCATCCGCAGGAGCTCGACGACCGACCGTGCGAGCGGAAGATCGCCCGACTTCGAGACGCTCGTCGAGCCGGCGGCCGAGCTCTACGAGCACGATCCCGCGCCAGCTGCTCCTCGACATGACCCGCGCCAAGCTCCTTCGCGGCCCGTACAGCCGGCGGCAGCTCTACGAGGTGATGGTCGACTTCTGGACCGACCACCTCAACATCGTCTCCGAGAAGGGCGCAGTGCCAGTGGCTGAAGGCGGCCGACGACCGCGACGTGATCCGGACCCACGCCCTGGGCCGCTTCCGCGACCTGCTGCGCGCCAGCGCGATCAGCCCGGCGATGCTGATCTACCTCGACGGCCACGACAACAAGGTCGAGCGTCCCGGCGATCGACCCAACGAGAACTACGCCCGCGAGCTGCTCGAGCTGCACACGCTCGGCGTGCACGGCGGCTACACGCAGCAGCGACGTCGTGGAGGTCGCCCGCTGCCTGAGCGGCTGGACCTACGAACACCGTCCGCTTCCGCTTCCGCGCCGCCACGTCGTCGCTTCGATCCCGCTCGCCACGACGACGGAGCCAAGCGGGTGCTCGGTGTCGAGATCCCCGCGGGCGGCGGAACGGAGGATCTCGAACGCGTCCTCGACATCGTCTGCCGCCACCCTCGACGGCCCGGCACATCGCCGACAAGCTCTGCCGCCGGTTCATCGCCGATCCGGCGCCGACTGACGCCGTGGAGGAGGTGGCCGGCGCCTTCCTCGAGAGCGAGGGCGACATCCGCGCCACGCTGCGAACGCTCTTCGCGATCGGACGCGTTCCGCGCGCAGCGGGGCAACCTGCTTCAAGCGGCCGCTGCGCTTCGTGGTCTCCGCCGCTGCGGGCACGGGAGCGCGACACGAACTGCAGCCCCGTCCATCGTGACCTACCTGGAGCGGATGGGGCACGCTCCCTTTCAGTACCCGACGCCCGACGGCTACCCCCTCGAGCCCGCAGCCGTGGCTCGGCACGCTGCTCTGGCGGTGGAACTTCGCGCTGGCGATGACGCACGGCCGGATCGACGGGCACGGTGCGTTCGACCCGCTGAGCTCGTCGTCGGCGAGCACGACGGGACCTCGCCGACACGTCCGCGCGGCTGCTGGGCCGACGCCGCACGGCCGCAGGAGCTGGCGCTGCTTCGGCACGTCCGCCGACCCCGTCGCGCTCCTGCTGGCGACCCCCGCCTTCCAGCGATCACTGAGCCAGAGTCGCCGATCATGCACCAGCCCCGTCTCCCAGTCTCCGCGTCACGACTTCATCGACGCGAGCACGGCGAACGAGCGAGTCACTCGTCGTCGTCTTCCTGCGCGGCGGCGCCGACGGTCTCACCCTCGTGCCGCCGGTGCGGCGACGACGCGTACCACCGCGCCCGACCGCTGCTGGCGGTGCAAGCCCGCCGACGCCATCGACCTCGACGGCTACTTCGGCGCTGCACGCCGGCGCTGCGGCCGCTGCATGAAGCACTTCGACGCGCGGCGACCTGTCGATCGTGCACGGCGCCGGCTCCGAGGACGACTCGCTCGCACTTCGAGGCGCAGGACACGATGGAGCACGGCGGCACCGCCGCCGGCAGCGGCTGGCTCGGCCCGCTATCTGCGGGCCAGCCGGACACGACCGCGGCGGCGCTCAGCGCCGTCGCGATCGGCACGACGCGCCCCGAGTCGCTGCGCGGTGCGCCGGCCGGCGCGGTCATGCAGTCGATCGGCCGACTTCGAGCTCGGCGATCCGCCGACCCGCAGATCCTCGAGCTGCTGTCGCAGCTGTACGCGACCGAGCTCGGTCCGCTCGGCTCGGTCGGCGCGGGACACGATCGCCGCGGTGCAGGAAGCTGCGCGAGATGCGAGCCGAGCGCAGCCGTCCCCGCCCACGGCGCCGTGTATCCCGCGAGCGACTTCGGCCGCGGCCTTCGCGAGATCGCCCGGCTGATCAAGGCGGATCGTCGGTCTGGCCGCGACGACGATCGACCTGGACGGCTGGGACACGCACTTCGTGCAGGGGCAGATCATCGACACGCTGATGCGCACGCTGGCCGAGGGCATCGACGCGTTCGTCACCGACCTCGGCGCGCACCGCGACCGCACGACCGTCGTGGTCATGACCGAGTTCGGCCGCCGACTCAGCGAGAACACGAGCTTCGGCACGGATCACGGCGCCGGCTCGGTCATGATGGTCGCTCGGTGAGGCGCGGTGGGTCGCTTCACGGACCGCCTGATCACGTCCGGCTGGCCGGATCTCTCACCGTCGAACCTCGATTCCGTCGGCGACGTGCCGGCGGCGATCGACTACCGCGACGTCCTCGCTCCAGTGCTACGCCACCACGCGCCAGGTATCGACATGAGCGCGGTGTTCGGACGTAGGGTGCGTGATTTCACCGCCAAGGTGGCGGACAGCCGTCATTCCAGGTCGACGAGCCGTCTTTCGCGCGACTGCGCTGAACGCCCGCTCAGACCCGGAACGCGAGGGTCGGTGGCGAGTTCAGCAAGGGTCTATGTACGCCAGTACACGCTGAACTACCGCTTCGAGGCCCGATGCAAGCTCCTGAATCGCTGGTACCTGGAAAACGAGATCGCAATCGTGAACGACGCCGAATTCCTCCTCGTGGTGCAGTGCATACACCCTACCGATTCATCCTACCAATGTGCCTGGTCAGTCGCATGGTCCCCACGCGGCAATCAGTTGGATGAGGTCCGTGACATTGGTCGTCCTGTCGCCATTGATGTCGCCGGCCGGTCCGCCCCAGTTGGCGATCACGGTAATCAGATCGCTGACATCCACACCGCCGGAGCGGTCCAGATCTGCGGGGCATGAGCTGGGAGACGCGATGCGGAGGATGCGGTGCTCCTGGAACATCGAGACGTACATCGCACCGTCGGGGCCGAACACGATGTCCCGCCCGTTCGCAAAGCCGGTACCGAGGACCTCGAAGCTCCCGTCGGCCGCGTACCGCCGAAGATCGCCCGTCGCCAACCGATCGATGACGTACAGGGAGGCGCCCCAGGGCTGACCGCCTGGTCCAAACTGGAGGGGCGACTCGCCACCCACGCCGCTTGCGAAGCTGGGGTCGACCACCGCCCCCTCGTGGGAGTAGACGCGAATGACGCCGTCAGCGGCGCCCGTATAGATGTCGTCGACGCCGTCGAGATCGATCGAGGCGAGAAACGATGGGGCTTGCACGACCATCGTCGGGCACGGCGCACCGCTGAAGACGCGTGCGGAGTTGAAATCTGCGAAGAACAGCGTGCCCGCTGCGTCGAAGGTCATTCTGGTCGGGTTGAGGAACGTTCCGGTCGGGCCACAGATGCTGATGACTTGCTCATCGGGCAGTACCGCCCAGAGCTGCGCGGAGACGTTGTTGACGATGAGCCCCCCGACGATCACAGCGCCAGGCACGCCGGAGACGACGCCATCCGTATCGAACAGCACGGCGTCCGGGTCAGGGATCGGAGCGCCGAACGTGCTCGCTCTACCACCGCCCGGGGGCACCCGGAAGATGGCGCCGGAGTCATCGCCCCTTCCGGCATAGAGGGCGCCGGTGTCTGGGTCGAAGGTGAGCTTCTCGATGGGGCCGCTCTCGGCGGGCACAGTCGCGTACACGGACACGTCGAACCCGGGGACCGTGGGCAGGCCCGCAAGTGCGGTTGAGCTGACGCTCGAGATGATGAACCAGCTCGGCGGGACAAGGAACGCGGACAGACGCAAAGCCGTGGA
Source organism: uncultured Planctomycetota bacterium (assembly GCA_963697235.1). GTDB lineage: Bacteria > Planctomycetota > Phycisphaerae > Phycisphaerales > SM1A02 > CAVONJ01. Next base: position 208,467 of record CAVONJ010000004.1, on the reverse strand, counting down.
CATCGGCGACCCTCCCTACTCGTCTCGAGGCTGCTGTTCTGCGCGCTCGAGCGTTGTTGTTTGTCGTGGGCTCAGGCACTGCAGTGCCCTCAACGGCTCGACGGCGCGAGCGCGTTGATCTTCAGCGACCACGAGAAGCTGAAGTGTCATGCGATCATTATCTCCACGTTGACGGTCGGGATGGGTCAACCCGTGACGAGAGTCCTTGCCGTCGCGATCATTGAACCCGCCCTCACGAAGAAGCCCATGAGGCATCCGGGCCTGGGCTCGCGTTGCGATCGTGATCCTGCAGGGATACCCTGACACCTACCGATCACTGCCCTTGCGCCGCCATCGCCGCTGACCACTCTGTCGGCTACGGGGCGTTCTTGGGGAGGTTTCTCATGATTCGCATGTTCGTCCGCCATTCGGTCGCTGACTTCCCTCGATGGAAGAAGGCCTACGACGCATTCGATGCCGAGCGGAAGACCATGGGCGTTACGGGCCATGCCGTCTATCAGACGGTCGGTGATCCGAACGAGGTCACGGCCTGGCACGACTTCCAGAGCGAGAAAGCCGCGCACGCCTTCGCGGAGTCCGCGCCTTCGCGAGGTGATGGCTTCCGCCGGCGTGGTCGGCTCGCCCGAGCTCTGGTTTGCGAAGCCCGCCTGACGCAGCGCCGGGAGAGTCAGCCATGTCGGTCAGGACGGTGAAGTGTCCCATCTGTGGTTCGACGAACCTGCTGGTCCATCCGTGTGCGTGCGGAGGCAAGAAGAAGCGATCGAGGGGCGGAGTAGTCCGGGCTCTGGGGCCGCTCCTCGTCTTCGTGCTGACCGCGCTGGGAATCGTCGGGGGGTCGCTGGCACTGCTCGAGATGGGCCACACGGGCTATGCCATCGCCCTGGCGGTCGGCGCAATGTTCGTTGTGCACCTCTTCCGGCTGGGTTACGACTGGGAGGACGACATCGACGTGCGATGGCGGATCCTCCCCGGCCCCTTCGACTGGCCGGTCAAGCTCGAGAGCGTCAAGAACTTCTGGCTGTCGCCGCGGCGTTACTTTCGCGCGGTCTACCTGGGCTGCGGTCTAGCGATGGTGGTCGTGGTCATCGTTCTTGCCTGCGGCCGTGCGCTCGACTTCGGCTCCTGAGGCGACGGCGAGCCGGGATGAGCCACGAGTTCGGAATGGGCTCGTGGAGATCCTCATCGTCATATCTTGCGGTCCGAGGCAGGCTGCACCCGATCTGTTACCATACAGGCGTTGCCAGAGCCCAATGGACTGGGCGGTCATGGCGACCACCGGACGAAATCGAAAGGCACTCCTTGGAACTTCCCCGTCGCGATCGCGGTGACGAGCTGCTGAAACCCGGCGAGATGACCGCGGTCCGGCAGCGCCTCCGGCGGCACGCCGCCACGGCACGACCTGGCCACCGTGATCGCCTGCGCGTTCGATCATCGCACGCGAATGCTGCCGTTCATCTTCGCCGACACGCGCATGGCCCCGGCCGGCGTCCGGGCGATCGGCTCGGCGATGGCCGACACCGGGATTTACGAAGACCCGCATCGTCCTCCAGCAGTGGAACCGGAACTTCCGCCCGTCGCAGATGCGGCTGGACGGACGGATCCCCGACCTCTTCATGGTCTCGAGCATGGGCATGCACGAGGCGGCGTGCCAGGACCTGATCCGCGACGCGCGGCGGATCGACCCGAGCCACCGGCCGCTGATCATCGTCGGCGGCTCGTACGCCGTCTACGAGCCGTTCACGGCCTTCAGCGGCGACCCGGACGACCCGTGTCAGCCCCGACGTCGCGGTGACCGGCGAGGAGTACGTGCTGCTCAGCCTGCTCGAGGTGCTGCTCTCGATCGCGCGCGACGGCGAGCCGATGCGATCGGCGTTCGCCCGGGCCCGCGACAGCGGCGCAGCTCGAGGAGATCCCCGGCCTGGTCTACGCGCGCGGCCGAGCACGACGGCGTGGCCGAAGAGCTGGTCGACACGGGCATCCAGCGCCTGCTGGGCGACCTCGACGAGCTTCCGCACCCGGTGCTGGGCTACCGGCTGCTCGAGCCGCCCAGCCGAGGCCGCGACCCTCGGCACCGCACGCCCTGCCCGCGCAACCGCGTGCGCAAGTACTCGCCGATCAGCTCGCTCGTGATGACCTTCGGCTGCAAGTTCGCCTGCCCCTACTGCCCGATCCCGGCCTACAACCAGCGGCAGTACCGCGACGAAGAGCCCGGAGCGGATCGCCGACGAGATGCACCGGCTCAACGAGACGTACGGCCTCCGCTACTTCTTCGGCACCGACGACAACTTCTTCAACAACAAGGAGCGGAGCGTCGAGATCATCGAGACGCTGGCGCACGCGGAGTTCGACGGATCGCGGCTCGGGCGATCGCGTCCGGTGGGCGCACCGAGGTCACGGTCCACGACACGCTCAAGATGAAGGACCACCTGCCGCTGAGGGCGACGAGCCGGCATTCGCGGACTGTGGCTGGGCGTCGAGGACCTGACGGCCACCCTGGTCAAGAAGGGGCAGAGCGTCGACAAGACCACCGAGGCGTTCCAGCTCATGCGGGCCGCCGGCATCTGCCCGATGCCCATGATGATGCACCACGACGCGCAGCCGCTCTATACGCGGAAGAGCAACCACGGGCTGCTGAACCAGATCGAGCAACTGCGCAAGGCGGGAGCGGTCTCGATCCAGGTGCTGATGCTCACCCCGGCACCCGGGACGAAGCTGTACCACGAGACGTACACGTCCGGACAGGTCTTCGAGAGCGTCGGAGGACGACGCGTGGACCAGTACATGATCGACGGTAACTACGTCGTCGCCTCCCATCACAAGTACCCCTGGCGCAAACAGTTCAACCTGCTGGCCAGCTACCTCTACTTCTACAATCCACTCTGGTTGATCTCGCTCCTGCTGAAGAAGCGGACCAAGGTCAACGATCGCCCCGTGAGCATGCAGATCGTCGGTATGCTCGGCGCCACTCAGAACATTCGCCGGACGCTCGGCTGGGCGCTGCGTCTGCGCTTCGGAAAGATCGAGCGCCACACCGTCCCGCCCTCCACCGAGATTCCCATGCGCAGCGTCGGCGGCGGACAGGCCAGCCACGACATGCCCGTGATCACACTGACGATCGACCGCGCGAAGGCGAACCGTCAAATCGGCGAACGGCGCGAGAAGAACCTGCAGACAGCAGGCTGACGTTTGCGGATCGACTGGACTCGAAGCACAGAGCCTCACTCTCCGGCAGCGAGTGATCCGTCTGCGGCGCGCCGCTAGCCGTTCCACATCAGCTCCGCGGAAGCTTGCCGCCGCGCTTGATGAGATGAACTGTGAGCGTTGGACGACTCGCCATTTCAGTTCTTGATCCAGCCGGAGTACCGATGAACCGTGCACCCGAACTGGAATGCTGCTTTTAGCCCGCATTTCCCAGATGGAACTTACAAATCAGTATACTGAGCACCGGTTTTGGCCTGTGATTTCAGGCATTTCCTGACGACAGGCCGGCAGATCAAGGAGCACCCGATGGGTGAAGCACGCAGGGACGCGTTGCGGGTCGGTTTTGACCGCTCGATCAAGCTCGAATTCCACGGGGCGACAGGTCACCTCCGACGCCGGTCTGCTGCCCTATCGCGAACTCGACGAAGCGGCTGGAGTTGACCGAATCCGATGGTCGCCGAGCTGCTCGACTTCCGCACCGGCCAGCAACATCCGGCACAGCATGACGGCGCTGCTGCGGCAGTCGGTCTACAGCCGCCTGGCCGGGTACGAAGACACCAACGACGCCGAGCGGCTGAGCGTCGATCCGGCCATGCGGCACGTGGTCGGCGGCCGGGCCGACGGACCGGCAGGCCGCCTCCACCAGCCAGATGGGCCGCTTCGAGACCGAGGTGCTCGCGCAGCCCGAGAACCTCGGCGCCCTGATGGACCTGTCCGGGCCGATGGATCGACCGGGTGCGCCAGCGCCAAGCCCGATGCAAGAAGCTCATCCTCGACATGGACAGTTCGGTCAGCGAGACCTACGGCGAGCAGGAAGGCTCGGCGTACAACGGTCACTTCGGCTGCACCTGCTACCACCCGCTGTTCTGCTTCAACCAGTTCGGCGACCTGGAGCGGGCGTTGCTGCGCAACGGCAACGTCGCCAGCGCCGACGACTGGCGGTCGGTGCTGGAGCCGGTGGTCGCCCGCTACCGCGAGCTGGACATCCGCCGGTTCTTCCGGGGCGATGCGGCCTTCGCCACCCGAGATCGTACGAGTACCTGGAAGACGAGGGCTACCTGTACGCGATCCGCCTGCCGGCCAACGAGGTGCTGCAGCGCGAGATCGAGCACCTGCTGACGCGGCCGGTGGGCCGGCCGTCGAACAAGCCGCATCGGTCTGCTATCACGACTTCCTGTACCAGGCCGGCAGTTGGGACCAGGCCGCGCCGGGTGGTGGCGAAGATCGAGTGGCACCAGGGCGAGCTGTTCCCGCGCGTCGGCTTCATCGTGACGAACCTGCGGCGGAAGCCGCCGGCGGGTGGTCGAAGTTCTACAACGGGCGGGGCACGGCCGAGCAGTGGATCAAGGAAGGCAAGAACGCGGTGAAGTGGACGCGGCTGTCGCTGCCACGACTTCGTGGACAACCAGGTGCGGCTGCAACTGTTCGCCCTGGCCTACAACCTGGGCAACTTCCTGACCTTGTTGATGACTCCGTCGATGAATTGGACGCCGGCGATGACGTCCGGGATGAGCTGGTGACCGTTGAGCTTGCGCCAGCGTCTTCGCGGCCGACTCGGCGAGCTTGAAGACCATGGTGAGGCACGCCGTCCGGCTGCCGTTGCCCTTCGTCGGCGGTGACGCAGCCTGACGGTCGCGAACGTGGACTCGATCGGGTTCGTCGTTCGGATGTGCATCCAGTGCTCGGCCGGGAAGTCGTAGAACGCCAGCAGCGCGTCGCGGTCCTTGACCAGGCACGCGACCGCCTTCGGGTACTTCGCCTCGAAGTCCTCGACGAACGCATCGAAGGCCTGCTCCGCCGAGTGCCCGCGTCTCGCCTGCCAGATCTCGTGCAAGCGTGCCTTGGCCTTCGGCTGCATCGACTTCGGCAGCTTGTTGAGCACGTTGGCCGTCTTGTGCACCCAGCAGCGCTGCTCGCGCGGTGTCCGGCCAGACCTTCCGCAGCGCCGCCCAGAAGCCGAGCGCGCCGTCGGCGATCGCCAGCGACGGCGGGCACGAGAGACCGCGACGCTTCAGATCGAGCAGCAGCTCGAGCCACGACTGCTCCGACTCGCGGTACCCGTCCATGACCGCCAGCAGCTCCTTCTTGCCGTCAGCCGTTGCGCCCATCACGACCAGGATGCACTGGCGCTGGTTGCCGTCGCTCTCCAGCCGCACGTTGAAGTAGATCCCGTCGGCCCACACGTAGACGTAGCGCTTGCCGGCGAGCGATCGTGCGTTCCACGCCGCGAACTCGGCCTCCCACGCTGCCCTTCAGACGAGTGATCGTCGTTGGCCGAGAGACCTGGTGCGTTGGGACCCAGGATGGCACTGGAGCGCCTCGTGGAAGTCGCCGCTGCTGACGCCCTTGAGGTACAGCCAGGGAATCAGTTCCTCGATCGACTTCGTCCGCCGCAGATACGCGCGGCAGGATGGCGGACTCGAACAGCTCGCGTTCGTCCTCGGCCCGGCGGTCGTGGACGCGGGGCCGGGTGACCTCGATCGAGCCGACACCCGTCTGGATCTTCCTCGTCGGCTGGTGCCCGTTGCGGACGACGAGACGGCGACCGGATTCGTCGGTAAGATGCACGCGGTCCGAGATCCAGGCGTCGACCTCGGCCTCGATCGCCTCCGCCAGCAATCGCTCGGCGCCCTGACGCAGCACGTCGGTCAGTGCGTCACGCGGAGACTCGAGTCGATCGTTGGTCACGTCGGTCGTAGCGTCGAACATGGTGGCGTACTCCTGAGGTTGGTAATGCTTCCTCAAGGTACGCCGCCTTCTTCATGGCGTCACGTCGTCCACAAGATTCGGGTATATCTCGAGATTGACAGTGGCAGCCGATGGCCGGTGGGTCGGAGTCAACTGGTATACCGCAGATGTGTTCTTCGGTCGACTAGAAGCAAGTAGTCTTGGGCAGGGCTCGATGCTGAGATTGCCACGATGAAAGTACGCGAGGGCGACGTACGACAGGGAGCCGGAGCCGGTGAAGGAGATGTGGGTCGAGTCTCGCTTAGCATTGCTCTTGCATGGTGGAAGGATTATTGTCGTGGATACAGAACCGGCTGGTCGCGATGGCCGCGGTGGTATTATCTCGAGTTTTCACTTTTGACAGCGGAGAGAAGCTAGCATCGATGCAAGGATCGCTCAGAGTCGCTTGCGGCGACGATGCCGTCTTCGTTCAGAGCAAGAGCGGTCTTGTACAAGGATACTCGTTTGTGACGGTCGACAAGACAGGTCAATTCCGGAAGGACTCGAAGTTCAAAACAACCGACCACCCCGGACGGGTATCGCCAAGCGGAAAGTTCGTGTTCGTCCTGCGCGATCGGATGCCATTTGGGACCACCAACCTCATCGAACGAACACCGAAAGCAACTGCGACGGATGCCAAGCCGGACCAGTCTTTCAAGCAGCTGCGCTGGCGCGGGACCCATAGGCTGGCTTTCGTGGAATCAGGATGAGCCGTAAGTGTAGGCGGGCGGTCGCATTTGGGTCTTCACGATCGGAGTGGGGAGTATCGGCAAGATGGTTCAGCGGTGCGGCTCCCGTACGATCTCATCGTCAATCTGGTGACGATTGACGAGCTGCCTTTCGCAGGTCGAAACGGGCGAGGTGTTCCGGCTCCGGGACGCCACGACACCCGCAGGTAAGTACCGAGACATGCATATGGTCGCGCCGATGACACCGTGGGTGATGATCGTGCTCGCTTCCTGTCTATGCGTTGAGTCGTCGTCTCATACACGCAGTGTGGCTGCTCATTGAGATGGTGCAGGCGAAATGCGAAAATCTAAGTGTGCAGGAGGCAGTAGTACTTCGAGGTCAGATCAATCCGACCAGGGTGGTGAGCTAGAGCGGCACGTGGTGCGAGGCACTCTCCTTGGTCGCTCGCCGCCGTTTGTCGTACACCTGAGTGGTGGTTACGTGGTTGTGCCCAAGAAGTTCTTGGACGTCGAGGATGTCTTCGCCAGCGTCGAGGAGAAGGGTCGCAGTCGTCGCCCGAAAGCTGTGCGGCGTGTAGACCGGCTCGCCATCCTTCATCGCTCCGGGCAGTCGATTCAAGTAGTGACAGAGCAGGCGGTACATCGTCACCGTGCTCATCGCCCGTTCCGCCAGCTTCGTGCTTCGTGGGTTCAGGCGTGGCCGAAACAATGGGCCTCGAGTGATGCCGGCCTTCTTGACGTACTCCTGCAGTGCGTCGGCAAGCACGTAGTTGATGCCGACGACTCGTTTGCTCTTGCCCTTGCCCTTTTCGTTCAGTCGCAGCGTCGCGTTGTCCTCATCGACGTGAAAGTCCCCGACGACGAAGCGGCACCCAGTCTCGATGCGAGCTCCGGTATAGAGGTAGAACTTGATGATGGCCCGATCACGTGCATCGAGCACCGAGTCGGTGGCTGGCATCGACATGAGCTTTCGAGCTCGAGTGGGGAGAAGGCCTTGGTCGGCTTCACCGCATCTTGCGATTCTCGTCCGATGAACTGAGCATGGGCCGGATTCGGCACGACGATTGGAATCCGAGCCTCGGCCGCGGCCTCACGCATGTACTTGAAGAACCCGGAGACCGACGATAGCCGACGGTTGACGGTCTTCGGAGCGAAGTCCAGCTCCTGGAGCATGCAGTCCCGCCACGCGTGGACATCAGGCACAGTTGCTTTCAGCAGCTTGAAGGACTCGGTCGGCCAGAGAATGCCGATTTAGAGAAGCCGCAGCTGTCGGAACAGCCATAGAACACCGGCCGCCAGCACCAACAGGATGACGCACACGACCGTGAACGCCCAATTGCTGTTGACGCCGGGCATTCCGCCGACGTTGATGCCAAGCAATCCGGTGAGCAGCCCGAGCGGAAGGAAGATGCCGGCGACCAGGGAGAGCGCGTACATGTTCCGGTTCATCTGGTCGGCGATTCGTCCGCTCAGCTCCTCCTGCGTGACCGCGGCGCGATCTCGCGCCGAGTCGAGTTCCTCGATGTAGCGTGTGAGGCGATCCATGATCTCTCGCAGTCTGCTGCAATCGAGATCGTTGAACAACGGCGTGCGCTCACCGTGCAATCGAAGCAGGACCTCCCGTTGCGGAGCCAGGAAACGCCGCAAGCTGATTGCTTGCCGCCGCAGTTGGCTCAGCCTGCTGCGCAGCTCGTGCCCCGGCGCTTGGAGCACGTCCTCTTCCACCTGATCGACGGCGTCGCTCAGATCGTCGAGAACCGGCCCCATGCGGTCGATCAGGAGGCCGGCGAGCTGGACCAGCAGGCCCCCCGGGGTCGGCGGCGTCTGCCCCTGGTCAATGCGATCTCGCAAGTCCTGGGCCGCCATCAGCCGACGAGCGCGCAGGGAGATGACACACGTGGGATCGATCCAGAGTCGGATCGAGACCATGTCCTCTGGATCGGCCCCGACGTTCAGGTTGACGCCGCGGAGTATCACCATGAGTCCATCGCCGACAGAGACGGCGCGGGGGCGAGTTTCCTCGGCGAGAAGCGCTTCGACCACCAGCGGATCGAGGTTGGCCCTGTCGCGCAGCCACAGCTCTGTTGCATCGCTCCTGCGTTCGAGATGGATCCACAGCCACCCTGAATCACCGGACCACGCGAGAAGCCCGCTTGCATCCAGCGCGACCGCCTGTTCCGAGCCGTCGAAGGCGTACGCGCAGATCAGGGCGTCATCCAGGGACATGGCGCTGCGCTCCCGGAAACGAGTCACGGCTGCGGTCGGTCCGGGCTGAGCTCAACGCTCCGGCCGGCCCCTGTCTCGTTCGCCGTCGTCGTCCCGGTTCTGATCTTGATCATCCCGGTCGCCCTTCTGATCGTCCTCGTCCTTCGGCTGGAAGATCGCGTGGGCGCGGTTGCGGATGGTGGTCAACTTTTCGACCGTGGCGGCCGCAGCGCGGCCATCCGGTTCGATGATGGCCTGCTCGAGCTTCAGCGACTCGACCAGCGCTGCCACCAGTTCCAGGCGAAACGCCCGCTGGTAGGCCGCGACGTCGCCGCCGAACTGCTTGCGTGCGTCCTCCGACATCTCGATGGTCGTGAGGCGACTCTTCGCGCCGACCAGCGCCGCCTGCAGGTCGGACATGCGCTGCAGGTCGTCCTCGAGCGAGCCGGCCGAGAATTCGGACTTGCCCAGTCCGCGCAGCGAACGGCCGGCGGCGGACATGAAGGAATCGAACCCACCTTGCCCGCCAACACCTCGGCCGGGAGGCCCGGAGCCCTCGCCGCGGGACCGACGGTCTCCGCGAACACGATCCAGGTTTCGGCTCTCGAAGAAGACCTCGATCTCCGCCCGGTCGAGGAATCCGTCCTTGTTCGTGTCCGCCTGGACGAACATCAGCCCCACCATGCGCTCCGGCAGCTCTGACTTGGAGAGCTTGCCGTCGCCGTCCTCGTCGTATTCCATGAGCCGATCCGCCGAGAAACCACCGCGGGGCGGCTGAGTCGGCTGTCCGGAGCCCCGGCCTGGTCCAGATTGCGCGGCGACGAGCGTTGCAGCGGCGGCAACGACGACGATTGAGCAGGGCAAGGTCAAGTGATGAGGCATGGGGTCAGCTCCCGAAGACGGCGTGTGATCGATCGAGCGGCTACCGGTCACGCGACCGGACAAGGCGGTGGTACGGGCAGGATAGCGTGGCCGTCCCTGGGAAACCCGGGACAGCCTCGCCTTTCTGTGCGATTGAGAGACGTCGAAGCCGTTCGGACATCGATGGCTCTACACGCGGCGCCAGAGCCGCTCGAGCGCGTCCGCCGCGCGGAGGCCGATCCAGTGATCGACGGCCTTCGACAGTGATGTGCGCCCGGGGTTGATCTCGATCGTCGGCACGCCGAGGGCTCGAGCGCGGAGGACGGGCCCAGTGATGTAGGGGAATACCGAGGAGGTCCCGATCGAGAGAACGAGATCCCGATCCGCCTGGATCTCGTGAAGCTGAACCACCGCATCGACGGGAAGCATCTCGCCGAAGAGGACGACTTCTGGGCGGAGCAAGCCACCACAGTTCGGGCACTGCGGCGGCAGCACGCCCGCCGGCGCTTCGTTCGGATCGATGGACGCCAGGTCGACGCCGCAGCCGCTGAAGAACGCCGCGGCGTCCAGCTCGGCCACACAGTCGACGCACCGCAGCGTCCCGATGCGACCGTGGAGTTCGACGAGGTTCCGACTGCCCGCGGCGCGGTGGAAGCCGTCGACGTTTTGGGTGATCGTCCAGGTTCCGGGCTTCGCCGCCTCGATCTCCGCGATGACCGAATGGCCGCGGTTGAAGGTGCCCGCCCTGCACGCGGCGCCGATACGCCAGAGATGGCGCCAGGCGATGTCGGGCCGCAGCCGAAGCGTTTGCCCGCTCAACGCGACCTCGATGGGCATACCGTCCTCGGTATCGACCTGTTCGTAGAGACCGCCCACGCCGCGATACGTGGGCAGACCGGAATCCGCCGACAGACCGGCACCGGTGATGAACAGCGGGCGCTCCGCGTTGCGCAGTAGTGTCGCAACCGTCTCGATCGTCGTATCACACATGCGGGATGTTCGACTCGCGGGGATTCGCGCCGGCTCGGCGCCGACTCCGGTCGAGCAGCAGTCCGCCGATCACGATTGCCGCGGAAACGAGGATCCACGCGGTCGCAGCGATCTTAAGCTGGTGCTTCGTACCGGTACTTCTCATTCCGCCGCCGCCGCCGCCGCGACCGGTCGGGATCTCCCAGTCGGCGAATCCCGCAAGTGTGACGCCCGACATCACACGGCGCTGGATCGCTGCCATGTGTTCTTGCAACTCCGGTCCGCGAAGTCCGCTCGCGCGCAGTCGATCGAACGATTCGGTCATCTCATTGCTGAGTTCCCCAACCTGTTCCGGATCCAGGATTCCAGGGCTCTCGGCGCCGTGCAGGAGCGACAGCACGTCCGCACCCTCCACCAGCGCGAGATCGCCGGCAGCACCGGACGCCTGAACGATCCACTCCGCCACGGCGCCCGGCTCGAGTGCAGGTCCCTCTGGGCTTCCAACATGCCAGGTGCCCCCTTCCCGGACCGCCAGCAACGTGGCCGTCGGGAGGCTGCGGTCATCGAGCAGCCGGATGATCGCAACTGCCGGAAGCTCCCCCTCGTAGGCGGAAGGGAACCGCACCTGCTGGCGCAGGGTCAGGCGGATGCCCCCGTAGGCGCCGCTTCGCGGTCGATCAGCCCACGCGATCACTGGCTGGGCCAGGACCGTCATCACCATTGGCAGCCGTGTCGTCAGCAGCGGCAGGATGGAGGTGCTCACGATCGGAACCAGGACCGCTGCCGCGAGAAGCAGCCGGCACCGGTCGGACATCATCCGGAACCGCGGCGGCGTCAGTCCGACGATCCGAGGGTCCTCGCCGCAGCCACGGCACGCGAGCCTCGTTCGGTCGGGTTCGCCGCCGCACGCCGCGCAGCGTCCTCCAGGCGCAACGCCCGCGAAGCGTTTGATGGAGACGAGCAGAGCGACCGAGCCGAGGACGGCGGCGGCGGTCACTACCATCGCGAACCACGCGTCGATCACCGCTCCATCTCCATGGCGGCATGCTCGGCGCGGCACGTGCGGTGGATCTGGAGGATCGCCGCACAGCCGCCGACCCCGACGAGGAGCCAGAACCCAAGGACCACCAGCCAGTAGAGCCATCGGCTCTGGCCAGTCCACGACAACGTGCGGATCCCGTTGCTGAAGCTCCCGCTTCCACCGCCGCGCCGTCCGACGAAGGCGAAAGAGACCAGCCAGTCCGCGGCCAGCATCGCGTCCTCGCGCACCTTTGGCTCACCGAGATCGATCCCGGATGAAGAAAGCCAGCGTGCGATCTCGTCCCAGGAGCGCTGCGCTCTTCCCGTCGCCGCGTCCGCCGCCGTGCCATGGTGAGGACTCGATGAGCACCGTCAAGGGCACGTCGAGAACCGGAGCCGCAGCCGGCCCTCCCCTGAGTCTGACTCTCGCGCGCGTGAAGCGCGCGACATCGTCGACGATGGGGCCGGTCGCCTCGATCGCGATCTGCGTGAATTGACCCGACGTTCCGTTCATGGTGAGCACCGACTGCTGCTGGCGCAGGGCGGGTACGCTGAGGTACAGCAGCTGCGTGCAGGTGATCCCGATCACCGCCACTGCCAGCGCGTAGAGCACGATCGTCCTGACCAGGTCTCCGCGCGGTGGTGAGGCATCGAGAATGCCGACTCGCGCCAGGTCGCTGCCGCACTCGGGGCAGATCAGTCGCTCGAGGCCTGCCGCTGGGTATCCGCATTGACCGCAGCCTGGCGCCGGCCACCGCGTGCGCCGCCGTCTGAACAGCCACATGCCGAAGGCGGCGAGCACGCCGATTCCGATGATCACCTCGAGCCGCATGCATGACATCGTATCCGCTCTCGCTCGCAGGCGCAGCTCTGCACCTCTGCGGGCGCGGTACACTGCTCGTATGACGCTTCGAGTCGGCACGAGCGGCTACAGCTACAAGGAGTGGAAGGGCAGCTTCTACCCGAAGGACATCGGTGCGGCTGACATGCTGAGCTACTACGCCGGCAAGCTGCCCGCGGTGGAGATCAACAACACCTTCTACCGTCTGCCTCGCGCGAGCGTGCTTGAGACGTGGGCGAGCGCAGTGCCAGAGGAATTTCGCTTTGCGATCAAGGCGTCGCGCCGCATCACGCACATGCAGCGGCTGAAGGATGCCGGTGATCCAACCAGCTACCTGATCGAGACCGTTCAGACGCTCGGTCCGCGGCTGGGCGTCATCCTCTTCCAGCTGCCCCCGAACATGAAGAAGGACATCCCGCGTCTGCGCCAGTTTCTGACGGAGCTGTCGGGTGGTCCGAGGGCCGTGTTCGAACTGCGACACGAGTCGTGGTTCGACGAGGAACTCTACGACGCGCTTCGCGAGCATGGAGTCGCCCTGGTTGCCTCGGACATGGATGACGCTCCCGAGCCGCCAGTCGTGCGGACGGCGTCGTTCGGCTATCTACGACTGCGCCGCGATGACTACGACGACGACGCACTGGCCCGTTGGGCGCAGCGGGTTGCCGACCAAGGTTGGGACGAGACGTTCGTCTTCTTCAAGCACGAGGACGAGGGCGCTGGACCGGCGCTTGCGGCGCGGTTCCTGGAGATTGCAAAGGGGACAGATCTGTTCTCCTGAAGTAGTTCTGTCTCCTTTGGGCCCCCAAATTAGATCTGTCCCCTTTTCCCCCTCAGTGCGCGTGCTCATGCGCCCGCCCGCCCGCCTCGGGACCGACGAGGGGCATGGGAATCGGTTCGACCATAATTACTGTGGGAGCCGCGGCATCCTCGCGGATGGCGAGGACGCGATCCAGGGGAACGTCGCGGAAGGTCTGCGTCAGGCCCGTCGCGGGCCAGGTGATCTCGAGCCGTTCGATTGCCGTGGCGTCGCCGAGACCGATCTCCTGCTGGAGGCTCGAGCTGCCGAAGCTGCCGCCGGTGCCCGCAGTGACGTACACCGAGCGCAGGCCGGCAGGCGTGGACACGTCGACGCGAATTCGGGCGCCGATCGCCGAGCGATTGGACGTGACACCCTCCAAACGGAGCGTGATCCAGCGGTTGTCGTTCCCGGGATTCAGGAACAGCGCGTTCTGGTAGACGTCGCCGGAATAGGCGCCGCCCATCACCGCGTAGATGTCCTGGTCGCCGTCCCGGTCGAGATCGCCGAAGGCGATGCCATGGCCCTTCTGGATGTGGCCGAAGCCGCCCGCGAAGCTGGCGAGCTGGAACCGCTGGCCCCGGTCGTTGCGGTACATGCGGTTGGGCACGAGCGAGAGCAGGCTCGGCTCGCCGGTCCCCAGGTAACAGTCGAGCCAGCCGTCGTTGTCGACGTCGCCGTAGTTGGCGCCCATGGCCAGCATCGTGTGGCTCAGCCCGGTCGCCGAGGTGACGTCGCTGAAGGTGCCATCGCCGTTGTTACGGTAGAGCCGGGCGCGATCCGCGTCGGTGGGCTGATCGAGATAGTCCGCAACGACACCCGCGAGCGTGCTTCCTTCGAAGCTCCCGAACGAGGCGACGAAGATGTCTTGCCAGCCATCGTTGTCATAATCCCAGAACCAGGCAGGAAAACTGTGCGCAGGCTCAGCCACGCCCGCGGCGGTCGTGACGTTACGAAAGCGACAGATGACGGCCCCACTGCCCCCCGATGACGCGATCGGACCTTCGTTGCGCCAGAGCATGTTGGGTTCGCCGTAGCAGGACAGGTAGAGGTCCGGCCAGCCGTCGTTGTCGATGTCGCCCCACGCGGCGGCCTTGACGAAACGCTCGATCTGGAGACCGCTCGCGATGCAAAAGTCGCGGAACGTACCGTCGCCCATGTTCAGGAAGAGCTGACAGGGGTGGCGCTCGGCTCCCCGCGACTCGTTGCCGATGAAGAGGTCGAGCCAACCGTCGTGATTGACGTCGGTCCACGCGCCGGTCTGGGTCGGATGGAAGCAGAGCAGCCCAGCCTCTTCGGTCACGTCGCGGAAGGTCCCGTCGCCCTGGTTGCGCAGCAGCGAGTTGGGATGTCGGCCCTCGGAGCCGAGCCACGCGCCGCGCAGCACGAGCACGTCCGCGAAGCCGTCGTTGTCGTAGTCCGCGTGGACGAGGTTGAGACCGCCCACGATCCCCGTGAGACCCGCGGCGTCGGTGCGGTCGGTGAACGTTCCGTCACCGTTGTTCACGAGAAATCGAAGCTGATCGGTCAACCCCCAGGAGGAGCACATGAGGTCCAGATCGCCATCGCGGTCGAGATCCTCCATGATCGTGCCGCCGGACAGGCCGACGGTGGCCACGCCGACCTGCATGGCGACGTCGGGGTACCGCGGCAGCGCGTAGTCGTCCAAGAAGACCGCCGGTGGAATCAGCAGGCTCGAGGGCACCTCGGCGGGATAGCTGCCCAGCGTCTGGTGGGCGAGGTTGACCAGCCAGCGGTATCCGGCGTTGTCCGGCTCGAGTTGCAGAAGCCACAGGCACTCCTGCAGCGCGAGGCGGGAGCCGCGCGGCACCGTGTGGACACCACCGCCCTGGATGGGCATGAGACACGAGTCGCTCGTGTGATTGACCAGGCAGTTCTCCTGCTCGCCGATCCGGAAGCACGAGGCGGCGATGACCTCCTGGAACGTGCGGATCGATTCGGCATCGAGCGGCATGCGGGCCTGCAGGACGTCGTCCCGCGCGGCAACGAGTTCCTCGTGTGCCTGCTCGCTCCGGCCGGACATCAGCAGCTCGATCCCGTAGTAGATCCGGGCACCGATGCGGGCGTTGCCCTGCGCCGCCACCATCTGCTGCCGAGCGAGCTCGACACGGCGCTCGTTCAGAAAGGCATTGCGGCTCGGATCGGCTTGCTCGGCCAGGTCTCGAAGCCGAGCCGCCATCGCTCTCGTGCTCGCGGTGCTCTGCGCGTGCTCGGCCGACGCGTACGGCGCGGCGGTCTCCGATCTGCCGCTTCCACAACCGGACAGCGCGGTCACGCTCAACAAGATCGACAGCGCCGTGCGGCGAGACGCCATGCTCCAGGTCCTCACGTGAAGTGCTTCCCTGCGCTCCCGGCACCGATCACCACGATGTTGCGCACGCGGGCAGGGCTCGAGAGCCGGACGTTCCCTCGGCCTGCGGGGCTCTTCATCGACCGCTCGGCTGCGTCGTCGCGGCCGGCGACCACGGTTCGTCGAGACCGTCGCCTTCGACGTATACGGAATCGGCGTAGAAGGTGGTCGACCGCTCCGGCTCGGTGATGGCCGCGATCTCCTTCTCGCTCTTGCCCGCGTCCTGAGCGTAGTGGCGCAGCTCGTCAACCGGAATCACTCTGGCCTCCGCCCGACCATGGAGCACGACGCGATGGTCCGCGGCGTTGCGGGGAACGAAGAAGCTGTACTCCTTGAAGCGGACGAAGAGCTCGTCGTCGCCGTCCGTGACCCGCATCCAGCACCCCTTCTTCGGGCAGACGCTCGTGATCCGGCCCGCGACGACGACATCCTCCTCGTCGCCGGAGAGCTCGCCGATGGCCACGCCCTCGCCGTCCTCCAGTCCGCGAGCACCGTAGTGCGTCCAACCGCTCACCCTGGCCGCGGTCATCGGCGTTCTGCCCGCGCGCCGCTCCGCAGACTCGCGGCGAGCATCGCAATCTCGCGGTAGCAGGAGCTCGAGCTGGTCGTACAGCGGACGCAGAGCCGGGTCCTTCGGCGGGCTCCAGTCCGGCTCGCGCCCCGTCGCGATGCCACCCAGCCGCAAGGATTCAAGCTGCGTGCGTGCCTGTCGAACCAAATCCGAGAGCTCCTCGATGTCGCGATCTTGCAGACTGGTACCGGGATTCTCGCTCGGTCTGGTCGTGGACTGGGCGCCGATCACGGTCGCTCCCTCGCCCCCAGCGGCGAAGCGTTCGGCGAGCGGCTGCTCGGCCCGCGCGGTGGTGACCACCAACGCCCAGAGGATCGCAGAGCTCAGCCCAAACACGCTCACGAACAGGATCCGTTTCATCGATATCGTCCTCTTGCATTGGGTTCATCGTCGACTGCCGAGGCGGCGATCGACGGGTGGATTCTACACGTCCAAGGGTACACAGCTCGAACCGTCAGGTGGCGAAGGACTCGATCGCGAAGGAAGCCTCGGATGTCAGCGCGAGCGTGCCGCAGGCGACCGACGGCATGAAGAGGCTCGAATCAAGGACATCCGCCCCAGGACAGGATGACGGTCAGCCCTGAGCACCTCTGATACACGGTCGAGAACGACGCGTTCGAATATCATCCGGCTGCCGTAAGCGAACCGCCATCGAATTCGCATTGAACTCTCTGACCACGAGATGAGCCCTGGCCCCCATCACGCCGCCCTGCCACGAGCGTCCGTCTGCGCGCTGGGTCCACGCACCGAGTTGCCGGTCCGCGCCGACACCAAAACGTGACCGCATCATGACCGCCTGGCCGCCCCTCCTCGCCTGCGTCCTGCTGCCGTCGCTCGTCCTGGGCTGTCGGGGCGACCATGAGGATTCCGCGGCCGCCCGGGACCGGGAGCCGGGCTGGTTCCGTGAGGTCTCGCCCGAGAACGGGCTTGCGTTCACCTACGACCCCGGTCCGTCAGGACGGCGGCTGATGCCCGAGATCATGGGCGGCGGGTGCGCGCTGTTCGACATGGATGGCGACGGACGTCTCGACGCCTACCTCGTCAACGGCAACCGGAGATTCCAGGGTGCGCCCGCCGGGGTCGCCGGACCGGTCAACCGCATGTTCCGCCAAGACGAAACGGGGCGCTTCGTCGACGTGACCGAGCGCCTCCGGGCTGGGGGACGGAGGATACGGCATGGGCGTGGCCGTGGCCGACGTCGACAACGACGGTCTCGACGACGTGTACGTCACCAACGACGGACCGGATCGACTCTACCGTAACCTTGGCGACGGCCGTTTCGCGGATGTGACCGAGCAGGCCGGTATCGACGTGCCGAGATGGTCCGCCTCCGCGGCTTTCCTGGACTACGATGTCGACGGCTTCCTCGATCTCTTCGTCACCCAGTACGTCGACTACGATGGATCGCTCGAATGCCGTGAGGACGCAGGGCGCCCCGAGTACTGCGGCCCCAAGGAGTCTCCGCCGCTTCACGACGTCCTGCTGCACAACAACGGCGACGGCACGTTCTCGGATGTTTCGGTGGCGTCCGGCATCGCGATGGCACGCGCCGCGGGTCTCGGCGTGGCGTGCGATGACTTCAACGGCGACGGCCGCGTCGACATCTACGTGACGAACGATGCGTATGCGAATCACCTCTGGATCAATCGAGGTGACGGCACGTTCTCCGAACAGGCGGTGCTCTTCGGCGCTGCGTACAACTTCAACGGCCAGGCGGAAGCCGGAATGGGCATCGTGTCCGCGGACTTCGACCATGACGGGAACGTCGATCTCTTCATGACCCACCTGGTTGCCGAGAGCAACACCTTCTACCGCAATCTCGGCGAGGGTCGCGGCTTCACCGATGAGTCTGGTCAGAGCGGTCTGGCCGCGACGAGCATGGTCTTCACCGGCTTCGGCACCGTCGCCCTCGACGCGGACCTGGACGGCGACCTCGATCTTGCGATCGTCAACGGACGCGTGCGCCGTCGGGCGCGAGAGTCGTCCTGCCGCCTCGAAGCACCATGGGACGAGTACGCAGAGCCCAATCTGTTCTACGTGAATGAGGGCTCGGCGCACTTCGGCCTGGACACGGAGCGGAGTTCCGCGTGGGGTGCGCTCGCGGAGATCTCGCGCGGTCTCGCAGCCGGTGACGTGGATGGCGATGGCGATGTGGATCTGCTCCTGAGCAACATCATGTCGCCCGCTCGGCTGTACCTGAACGACGCGCCGCGGCGCGGCGACTGGCTCCGCGTCCGTGCGATCGATCCGCGGTACCGACGCGATGCCATTGGAGCGGTGATCACGCTTGCCGGTCCGTCAGGCATGCAACGGCGCGTGATCTCAGGTGCGGTCGGGTACTTGTCGCACGGCGATCCCGCCGCGCACTTCGGCATCCCCCGCGGCGCTCAGCCGACGGACATCCATGTCCGCTGGCCGGACGGGCTGACGGAGTCCTTCGCCGTCGAAGGGCTGAACCGCACCGTCGAACTGCGACGGGGCGGCGGAAGGAGCATCTCGTGACCCAGCGCCGCAAGCCGCCGTCAAGAGTGGACAGGAAGACCGCGCCCGTTCCGGCCGCGGTGCGCCGCGGGAAGAGCAGAACGCTCTGGCGTCTCACGATGGCGGCGATCGCGGTGGTGATCATCGGGGCCGTGGTCTGGGCCCTTCGGCCCTCGCGCCCCGAGACTCGCTCACGCTCCGCGCTGGAGGCGGCGAAGACCGTCCCACCCGACCCCGTGACGCCGGACATGGAGATCACGGTCGCCGATGCCCTGCGGCGAGCGCGGGACAATGTCTTGCGGGATCCGACGTCGAGCGACGCCTGGAGCACGCTCGCCGCGCTGTGCGACGCCCACGATCTCAACGACTGCGCCGAGACCTGCTACGAGCGCGCGTACGACCTGGGACGGGATGATCTCATGCTCATCTACAACCTGGGCGTGGTGTATGAGCTGAGGGGCCGACCCGACGACGCCCTCGCCATGCTCCAGCGCGCGCAGAAGATGGAGCCCGGCTTCCCCGGAACGTACTGGCGTCTGGGAGAGCTGTATGCGCGCGAGGGTCGCTTCGAGGCGGCGCGCGAAGCATTCTCCAGAGCACTCGCGATCGAGCCCACGCACCTTCTGGCGCTACGCGGACTCGGTTCGGTGTTGATCCAGCTGAGTGAGGTCGAAGCGTCGCTCGAGCCGCTGGAGCAGGTTGCGGCCGCCGCGCCGGGTGACGGTCCAACGTTCGCCCACCTCGCCCGCGCCTACGCGCGTTTGGGTCGGACGAAGGACGCCGAGGTCGCGCTCGAGCAGTCGCGTCGCCTGGGCAGCGCCTCCCCGCTCGTGCTCGCGGACCCGATCCGGTTCGAGGTCGATCGGCTTCGCATGGATTCGATCTCGCTGCGCGAGCGCGCCGAGTGCAGGTGCGATCCAGGGACTTCCCCGGTGCGGTCGATACGCTGCAGCTACTTCTCCGCGATCAGCCGAATGCAAGTTGGCCCAACACCCAGATGGGTCGCGTCCTGGTGCTCCTGGGCAGGACCCGGGAGGCGCTGCCGTTCTTCGAAAAGGCGAAGCGTCTGGCTCCGGACGATGCCAACATCTGCTTCGACTACGGCTTTGCCCTGGAGCAGTCCGGCAATCGGGAGCAGGCGCGGCAGGAATACCGCCGGGCCATCGAGCTGGTTCCCGGCCATCGCGCCGCCGAACGACTCGAACGACTCGAACGACTCGAGCGCCGAGGATGCGACTCCGGGAGAATCACGGTGCGTGCATGCTGTTCATGTCGGCGTTGACGCCGGGAACGCCCTGTCCGTCGGTATCCCACAGGGTGATCACGTTGATGAGGTCGTTCACGTTGACGACGCCATCGCCGTTGGTGTTGCCCGGGCATGACGGCGGGCCTCCGCACTGTCCGTCGAGATCCGGAGTGGCCGGCCGCGGATCGACGTGCGCGGTCGGCTTCCACACTGAGCTCGCGGAGCCGGGACCGCCTCGAGTCTAACCACGTGCGGGAGAGATCAACGCTACCCCGGCTCTCGTGGTCGACCCGCACCTCTCCGCCAGCCACAAAAAGACCGGAGTCGGCGTGAATCCAACGGCTGCAGGGCGGCGAAAGGGTCGTTGTGGAGAGCAGTGTCTCTCCGCGAGCATCGATCTCGCCTTCACATTCAAAGGAGAAGAGTGATATGAACTTCTGGACCCGCTGTGCCCTTGTCACCACTGTCGCCATCGCGCTTCTGCTCTGCCGGCCTTTGCGAGTGGCACGATCACCGACATCGTCGCACAGAGTGGCGGCGAGTTCGATCAGAATCGCTTCGACTACGACATCCTGCTGAACGCCGTGCTCACGGCCGAGCTGGGTGACGCCCTGGCCGATCCTGATGCCGACCTCACGGTGTTCGCGCCCAACGACGCCGCCTTCATGCGATTGGCCAAGAATCTCGGCTGGGACATGCAGGGCGGCGAGGAAGGCGCGTGGCTATTCCTCGTCGGCGCGCTCACCGAACTGGGCGGCGAGGACGGTCCAATTCCCGTGCTGACGGCGATTCTCCTGTACCACGTCGCCCCGGAATCGCTGACGTTCTTCGACATCATCATCAAGAGCATCTTCGGAAGCACCATCGAGACGCTCCAAGGTGCGACGATCCGGCCGTTCTTCTTCGTGCTCGAAGACAATGAGCCCGATCTCCAGGATCCGTTCCTGTTCGTCCCCTTCAACGTGCAGGCAAGCAATGGCATTATCCACACGATCGGTCGGGTGCTGATCCCGGTCGACCTGCCGTAACCATCGGTCGAGTTCATTCTGGTAATTCCTCGACGGGCGGGGCGGGAATATCTTTCCCGCCCCGCCTTGTCTCGTGCGGTAGCCCGCGAAAGTGAACGTCGCCCGGGTGATCGTTCGGGCGCCATCACATCTGCCGTCGATGCAACGCTCGAGATGCCGCGACCCGTTACATCCTTGTGACCCAGCTGACCGCGGATTCGGCGTATGTTCTCTCTGTCGAAGGACAAGGAGAACACCATGTCATCCCAGATGCGATGCCAGAGCCGCGCCGTGTTGCTCCTGATCGCCGCTGGCCATGGTCAGTGGACCGGTTCTCGGTCAAACGGCGGTGCCGGGCGAGATCGGGTTGGCCGAGCTGGGGAGCGCCACCCATGTCATCATTCCCCAGTCCCGCAGCTTCGCCCTGCGGCCCCGTCCGCAGAATCCCAACCTGATGCCGGGGATCCAGATCGAGCGGGTGGACGCCGACATCTCGATACTCGATCAGACCGCCACGACGACGCTGCAGGTCGACCTCGTGAACAGCTCGGCCCGGCAGGACGAGGCGGTCCTGCTCCTGCCGGTGCCGGACGGGGCGGTCGTGAGTGCGTTCGCGTTCGAAGGAGCTGCTTCCGAGCCGACCGCGAGA
Source organism: uncultured Planctomycetota bacterium (assembly GCA_963697235.1). GTDB lineage: Bacteria > Planctomycetota > Phycisphaerae > Phycisphaerales > SM1A02 > CAVONJ01. The sequence continues at coordinate 186,833 of CAVONJ010000004.1, read as the reverse complement.
TCCTCCTCGCCGATGAGGCGCGCCGCCTCTACGAGCAGATCGTCAACAAGGTGCTCGATCCGGCCCTGCTCGAGTTCGCGGGCTACAACCTGGTTCGCTCCAGCGTCTTCCCGGTGCCCGCCGCGGTCGGCAGCGGGTCCGGCTGACGTACGAGACCATTCTCGAGCGTGACGGCGAGCGGGTCGACTACGTTCTGCCGCGCAGCGAGTCGCTTGACCAGCGGCGCCCCTGGCGGATCATCGTCCGGGTGGAGGCGGCGGCACCGATCGCTTCGATCTACTCGCCGAGCCACGAGCTGAACGTCCGTCGGATCAGCGATCGCGCCGATCGCGGTGGAGCTGAACGCCGCCTCGGCACTCCAGCCGGGGCCGTTCCGGCTCTCGTATCTCGCTCGGAGAACGGTGGCGTCCCCGCCTCCGTCTTCGCCTACCCCGACCCCACCGTCGGCGGCGGCTACTTCCTGCTCATGGCCGGTCTGCCGACGACGATCGATGACGCGGCCCGGATGAAGCGCGAGGTCACGGTCGTGATCGACCGCTCGGGCAGCATGGCGGGGCCGAAGATGGACCAGGTCCGGGACGCGGCCCGCCAGATCATCGAGGGCCTCGAGGACGGCGAGGCGTTCAACATCATCGACTACTCGACAGCCGTGGCAGTCGTTCGCGGCGGCGCCGGTGATCAAGGACCGATCGAGCACAAGCGACGCCCGGGCGTACCTCGGATCGATTCGGCCCGGGGCGGCACCAACATCCACGACGCGCTGGTCGAAGCGCTCCGCCAGCCGACCTGGACGGCATGCTTCCCATCGTGCTCTTCCTCACCGACGGCCTGCCGACGATCGGACAGACTCGGCGAGCTCGCCATCCGCGAGGTGGTGGAGCAAGGGCAACCCGCACGGCCGCCGCATCTTCACGTTCGGCGTCGGGCACGACGTGAACGTGCCGCTGCTCGACCGCATCGCCGACGTCAGCCGCGCCACCTCGACCTTACGTCCTGCCCGACGAGGACGTCGAACTCAAGGTCGCCCAGGTGTTCCGCCGTCTGTACGGCCCGGTCCTCGCCGACTCCGACGCTAGACCGCTCGACGCCGAGCGGCGCCGGTCAGCACGCGGCTGGTGCGACGAGCTGATCCCGGCGTGCTGCCCGACCTCTTCGAGGGCGATCAGCTGATCTGCTCGGCCAGTACCGTGGCGGCGAGCCGCATCACCTTCCAGCTGTCGCGGCAACTACCTGGGCCAGCAGACGCGATCTTCGACTTCAGCTTCGATTCCGACACCGCGACGACGAACCACGCGTTCGTGCCGCGCCTCTGGGCGAGCCGGCGGATCGCGTTCCTGATCGACCAGATGCGCCAGGCGGGCGCCGAGTCGCCGGTCGGCCGGAACGTCGTCGGGGCATCGATCGCTCGACGACCCCGCAAGTCAAGGAGCTCGTCGACGAGATCCTGCGACTCTCCACCGAGTTCGGCATCCTCACCGAGTACACCGCCTTCCTGGCCCGGGAGGGCACCGACCTCTCCAACTGGGGCGGTCTGGTCGTGGGATGCAGCGGCGCGATCGAAGATCGCGCGGTCCGCACCCGCACCGGCGTGGCCGCGGTGAACCAGGCTCTCAATCGACGACAGCAGTTGCAGCAATCCTGGTTGAACTACGACAACTCGTACGTCGACCGCCACCTCCAGCAGGTGCAGTGCACCGCGGTTCAGCAGCTCGGCGACCGGGCCTTCTTCCTCCGCGGCAACCGGTGGATCGACGGTCGGCTCATCGACGCCCACGATCGGATCGAGCCCGATGTCGTCATCACGATCGGAAGCCCCGAGCACCTCGAGCTGCTTCGCCGCCTGGTCGCGGAGGGGCGACAGGGCGTGCTCTCGCTGCAGGGGCAGATCCTCCTGGATGTCGATGGGAAGTCGGTGCTGATCACGGACGGATGTTGACCGAAGTGACAAAACGACGGAGGACACCGACATGTTCGGTTGTGGCACTTCTTCGTCGCAAGTGAAAGACCATATCATCTCCATGAAGAGGGCTTGCAAAATGACAACGGTACGAAGTCGACCTGGCACGATGACGACCATGACCGCCTCGATCATCGTGGGCGGCGCGTCCCTGATCTTGGCGACGACGCTGCCGTCGAGCATCGCGCTCGCGTGCGGACATGTCGATGCGCCGGAGGAGCCGCGGCTGATTCAGGTGGCAATCTGTCTGGATACCAGCGGGAGCATGGATGGTCTGATCGACGCCGCCCGGCAGAAGCTGTGGGCGATCGTCAACGACCTGGCGCTGGCGAAGCCGACGCCACGTCTGGAAGTGGCCCTGCTCACCTACGGCAACGACGGTCACAAGGAAGCGGACGGCTGGGTCGCGGTGCAGTCGCCGTTGACCAGGACCTCGATCTCATCTCGCAGCAGCTCTTCGCCCTGACCACCAACGGCGGCACCGAGTTCGTGGGGCGCGTGCTCCACCGGGCGGGCGACCTGCAGTGGCATCCCTCGGACGATACGGTCAAGCTCGTGATCGTCGCTGGGAACGAGTCGGCCGATCAGGACGAGCAGATGCCCTTCCCCGACGAGTGCAAGAACCTGATCACCCGTGGCATCATGATCGACTCGATCTACTGCGGCCCCGCCGAGGACGACATCGCTCAGAACTGGCGGCGGGTCGCTCAGCTTGCCGATGGGCACTTTGCGTCGATCGACCACAATCAGGGCACGGTGGTCATCGACACGCCGTTCGACGCGCAGCTTGGAGCGCTGAGCGCGGCGCTCAACGCGACGTACATTCCCTTGGGGTCTGCCGGCCAGTCGGGGCTGGTCAATCAGGCCATCCAGGACGCCAACGCCGCCAAGCTCAACAGCGCCGCCGCGGCCGAGCGTTGCAGCACGAAGGGCGGCGCGCTCTATCGGTGCGGCTGGGATCTTGTCGATGCGAGCACAGCCGAGGACTTCGATCTTGCCACCATCAAGACCGAAGATCTTCCCGCGGCCATGCAGTCGATGACGATCGAGCAGCGCGGTGCGCACGTGGAGGCCATGCGCGAACAGCGGGCCGAAATACAGCAGCAGATCGCCGATCTCAGCGCGCAGCGACAGGTCTTTCTTGCCGATCAGATGAAGCAGCAGGAGCTCGTGGACGCCGACGCATTCGACGCGGCGGTCCGCGCGGCGGTTCGCAGTCAATGCGCGGCCAAGGGCTATACGTTCGAGTAAGTGGACCGTTCCTCACCCATGACCCAGCCCAAGGTTCTGATCGCCGAGGACGACCCCTCCATTCGCCGTGGCTTGGTCGATGCGCTGAGCTTCGCCGGCTACGCGGTGGTGGACTGTGCCGACGGCAAGTCGGCGCTGGAGATGGCGGTGGAGACGCCGGTGGACGTGGTGCTGCTGGACGTCATGCTGCCGAAGTTGGACGGATTCGCCGTGCTCGATGAGCTTCGCCGCTGTCAGCCGACGCTGCCGATCATCATGGTCACGGCACGGGGCGCCGAAGAGGACCGGGTACGGGGGCTCCGCGACGGTGCCGACGATTACGTGGTCAAGCCCTTCTCGGCGAAGGAGCTGCTGGCCCGGGTGGAGGCGGTTCTTCGGCGCTCGCCCGAGCGGGTTGCTCCCGTCAAACGCATCGTGACCGAGGCGGGCGCGATCGATCTCTCGCGATGCGAGGTCGATCGGGGCGATGGTGAGCGTCGTTCGCTCACGCAGCGCGAGGTGGACATCCTGCTCTACCTCGCGATGCACCCGGAGCGAACGGTCGACCGCGATGAGCTGATGCATCGCGTCTGGGGGCTCAATCCCAAGGGCATCCGCACGCGAACCGTGGACATGCACATCGCCCGGCTCCGCGAGAAGATCGAGGCGGACCCGGCCGATCCGAAGATCATCGTTACCGTCCGCGGCAAGGGCTACCGGTTGGGCGAGCAGGTGCGGGTCGAGTGAAGCGATCTTCGCGACGTTCGTGGCTCCTCTACGGCGCGTGCGCCGCCGTGTTGCTGCTCGCCCTGGGATGGATCACGGCGATGGTGCTTCGCTTGGAGACCGCCGAGCTGGTCGCCCGGGCCGGTGCCAGACGTCAGGAGTCGCTTCGCCTGGCCCTGTGGAGGATGGATTCCTGGCTCGCGCCGCATCTCGCCCGCGAGGTGGCGCGACCCTACTTCGACTACCAGGCCTTCTATCCGCGCCAGCGTGCGTACACACGCCTCCTTGCGCCGATTCGGCCGGGCGAAGTGCTCACCCCTTCGCCGCTGCTCACCCACCGCTCCGACCTCTTCCCGCTGCACTTTCAGCTCGGGCCGGACGGAGTACTCACGTCGCCGCAGTCACCGGAGGGAAACCTCCGCGACCTCGCCGAGGCAGGCTATCTCACCGCCGAGCAGATCGAGGTCTGCGCGGCGCGGCTGGCCCAGGTCGACGCGCTGATGACGAAGCGACAGCTTCTGGAGAGCTGCAGCGTGGTCGAGGCAATTCCCGCCGCGGTCCCCCTCGATCCGACCGCCGCCGTCGCCACGGAGGCGGGCCCGTCCCGCCTCAAGGTCGAGTGGCAGAAGCGCCAGCAGCTCTATCTCGAGAACGTGGAGGCGGTCGATCAGCAGCTCGACCTTCGCGCCGCGGGTGACTCAGTTCCGGAGGTTACGGTGGGCACGTTGGTGCCGATCTGGCTGCTTGCGAACGACGGCAGTGACCGGGCCCTGATCTTCGCGCGGAAGGTCACCGTCGGCGTCGAGGAGTATTTTCAGGGATTCACGTGCAATTGGCCGGTCCTGCGCGCGGCGCTTCTTCGGCAGGTGAACGATCTGTTCGAGGACGCGCAGCTGAAGCCGATCGACGAGCCCGTCACCCCGTCCCTTCGCGAGGCGACGTTGGCGACATTGCCCGCCACGCTCGACGCCGGAATGTCCACGGACCGGGTAGCAGCGGGCTGGACGCCGTTTCGCACCGCGCTGGGATTGACGTGGCTGGCCGTGCTGGCCGGCCTCGCGGCAGTGGCGGTCACGCTTCGCTCCAGCATCCACTACGGCGAGAAGCGAAGCCGCTTCGCCTCTGCGGTCACCCACGAGTTGCGGACGCCGCTCACCACGTTTCGCATGTACACCGAGATGCTTGCCGAGGGCATGGTCGATGCGTCAAAGCAGAGCGAGTACCTGAATACGCTTCGCAACGAATCGGGCCGGCTCTCGACCCTGGTGGAGAACGTGCTCTGCTACGCCCAGCTCGAAGAAGGCCGGCGGCCGCGCCGATTGGAGCCCGTGGGCCTGGGTGTGCTCCTGGGCCGCGTGCTGCCATCCCTGCGCCGCGCGCCGAAGACGCGGGATTGGGTCTCGAACTGCACGTCGCGGGGGCCGATTCGACCAGCGTCAACACCGATGTGGACGTGGTCGAACAGATCCTCCTCAACCTCGTCGACAACGCCTGCAAGTACGCGAGCGACTCGACGAATCGATCGATCGGCATCGACGTGCACACGCTCGATCGGTCATTGCGCCTCGATGTGCGCGACCACGGCCCGGGGATTGACGGCCGCAGTGCCAAGTCCATCTTCGCCCCATTTCAGCGCGGCCCTGGCGACCGGGTCGAGCACACGCCCGGCATCGGCCTGGGCCTCGCCCTCGCTCGCGGCCTTGCCCGGCAGCTTCACGGGGACCTGGAACTGGTCAACCCCGGCACGCCCGGCGCCTGCTTTCGTCTGACACTGCCTCTGTAGAGGCCGTGGCTCAGCCGGTGGCGTTGCGTACCCGTCAGAGAGCCAAGGCGACAACGAATTGATGGCCGTGCACCGTAGTGCACGGCCATCGGCAGAAGGAGATGCGCCGCTCGTTGCCATCTGACACGACTCTCATACGGGGTCGCACGGTCCCCAGTGCCCGAGGAGTTCGACAAGATCCAGCACATCGACCGCGCCGTTCTGGTCGAGGTCGGCGTTGCAGCCCGGGCACGGGCCCCAGCTTCCAATGAGCTGGACAAGATCCATCACGTCGATCCTTCCGTCACCATTGAGGTCGCCACCGCAGGACGAGGAACCCGAGCATTGGGCACACGTCGTAGCGAGGCCGGCGAAGACGCCACCTTCGTTGAGGCAAGCGAACACCGTCAGACCATCCTGGCAGCTTCCATCCTCGAAGCAGCACCCGCCCAGAGGAGCCGGCGGAGACTCGTTGAAGAGCACGTACACGAAGTAGCCGCCGGAGGCATTGGAGAGATCTTCGAAATAGGTGTCGTCGGGAACCGGGGCGGCTCCGGCGGTCGCCGCCGCGAAGGGATTGGGATCCCACAGCCAGGTCGTGGTCGGAATGCCGCTGGCGATGACCTTGTCGTACACCTTCTGGTGCCACGAGCCCGCATCGTAATTGCCCGGCGGCGGCGGCAGGCCGATGCTCGCGGGTCCGCTGCACATGCCGTCGCTGTTGTTCTCTTCGCCATCGGTGATGATGAGCATCTCCGAGGCCTCGGCGGCAAATCGGCACAGGACCTCGTCAACACCGCTACAGATCGTCTCGGCAAGCGGCGTCGCTCCGCTGCAACTGTTGAAGGGAGCCAGATCGACCTGCGCCTGCGCCGGACTGACCCAACCGCCGGTCACGTCGGTCGGGGCGTTCCCTTCGAAGGTCCACACGCTCACCAGCCCGTTGGGTTCGGTGAGGCTGTAGACGATGAGCTCCTGATTGGCGTGGAAGAACGCTTCGTCGCAGAGCAGCATGCCGTTGGGCTTGACGATGTTCATCGAGCCGGTGCGATCCAGCAGGATGAGCTTGCCAGGGTTGGCCGGACCGCCGTTCACCGAGCCGCCGGCGGGAGTCTCCCAAACGCCTGTGTCGGCGTCGATGTAGGTCACGCTGCCGATCCCGCCCGAGAGCGTACCCGGGTTGCCGTTGCCGTCGTCGGGTACCGCGATCACCGCGATCAGCACCTGGCCGTCTGCTCCGGCCACGCCGATCCCGTTGCCGGGTGCGCTGTTGAACCAGCTGCACGTCAGCCCGCACCCGAGGATCTCGTTGAAGCAGCCGAAGACGACACAGGCGGAATCGACAGCGGTCGTATTGGCCAGCGGCGAATCGAGGCCGATCGTGACGTACGAGTCGCAGTCGCCGGCACCGGCAATCGGCAGGCACGTCTCGGCGATCTCGACGAATCCGGTCGAGCTCTTGATGTCGGGGGAGCTAATGGCGACCAGCTCATCCTGTGGATCATCGAAGTTGGCGTAAAGGGCATATCGGGTCGCCCCCGCACACGTCGCCGGCAGCTCCGCCACGGTCGTGCCGGTGTAGTCCCCATGGACGGTCGTAGACAGGAGGGACGTCGTCCACGCGACCAGAAGGCAGGTTGGTCGGCAACGTGAATGAAGCTTGGGTCTCTGGTACATGGCAGGTGCCTTTCTTGCTGGATGTTGATTGAACGTGCACGTGTGCCGCGCGGCTCACAACGAGACGAATCCACGCGGTTTCGTCACCAATGCAAGTGCTCTGCGCTGGCACCGGAAATCTCCCAGCAAAATGACGCCAAAGAGCGAACCCGGGGAGCGGAACCCGGGACGGCCTCACCCTTTCGCAATTGCGGGATGTCTGGAGGCTCCCCGGATTGCCCCGGGATTCTCCACTCATCGAGGCCCAGCGAGGATCCGCTCCGCTACGGCGGCGATCCAACGTTCCCGGCGCATCAACACCACTCGACCGATGGTCCTTGAAAGAGCACGTAGCCACGTCGCTGCGGAGGCAAAGGAATGGGGAGGTGGGTGTCTAATCTCTCCTTGTTTCCCATCCGTTGGACATCCACTCCTATCCCTCCTGTTCGCTCCGATCCGATCCGTTGGACATCCACTCGTCTGAATCCAGAGACGATGCATCCGCTGCGGCGGCGATCCAGTGTCACCCGCGCGCACCAACACTCTTGGATCAACGGCCCTGCAAGAATCACGCAGCCATGTCGCTGCGGGGGCAAGGGAGTGGGTGTCTAATCTCTCTGAGGGAGTGGGTGTCTAATCTCTCTGCTCCCTGGGGAGTGGGTGTCTAATCTCTCTCATCTCTCTGCTCTCTACTCCCCTGATCTCTCCTCTGCCCCCGAGGTTCAGGCCACTATCGCGCCGAGCGCCAATCGAGGTGATCAGTCCGTGAGGGGGCGGCGCACCGGTTTGAGAACGGCGGCGGCCGAGCGGGTGTCGGTCACCAGATGCGTGATCAGATGTGGGTCGAATCCGAGGATCGTCCTCAGGAGCTCGTCCCGCGGTTCCCGGCACGCTCGGCACGGACCGAGCATGAGCACGACCTTCTTGCCGGCATCGATGAGACCGGGGAGATCCGTGAGTTCGATGATCGTCATGGCCCGCCGCTCAGTGGCCGCCGTGATCGGGCCTTCCGCGTTCAGCGGCCGCCACATCAGATCACCGAGACATCGATGCTCCTCGAGGACTTCAATCGTCTTGTCCGACTCCTTCATGAACTTGCGCAGCATGCTGTGATCGCAGGGGCTCCGCCAGCTCCCCGCCGAACTGACGAGGATGTCCAGCTCATCTCGTCGCTCGAAGGCCTGCCTGATTCCGTCGAGCTTCTTCAGCTTGTCGAAGTCACCGACTTCTACGAACAGCGGTGCGTGCAGACCGACGTACTTCATGTTGATCGGCCAGTCGTTGACGAAATACGTGAAGAAGGCATTGGGGTCGGTCGTCGGATCGTCACCGTCGAATGCCGCGACCAGGGCGTGGAGTACGATCGTCTTGGGAACGGGCTGTGTCGGCTGCCAGAGGTCTCTGGCGAGAAACTGCGCTACGCGACGCATGGCGTGACCGCCGGCGAATCCCACGTGGACCTCGTCGCTCGCGGACGATGGACGCGCTCGCTCCTGCAGCAGCTGTAGAACGACCTGAGCCGTATGGGCCGCGACATCGTCGAAGGTGGCCGTGTGCGCGACGCGGACGCCCTTGAGCCAGTCATATTCCGTGTTGAGGTCGTGAGCGAGAACAGTCTCCGGCGGCGCAGCGTAGGCGAGCCGTCCGTTCTCTGCGGCTTCCGCGATCAAGCGGTACGGCCTTTCACGGCCCATCTCGATGCCGTGGTTCTGCTTCAGCAGTTCCGGAATCTCGGCGGGCAGGACTCCTTGACAAAAGTACTTGCACACCAAAGACGCCAGCTCGAGTCGGTCAAGCTGGCCCTCTGACGAACCATCGCTCGCTTCTGCTTCTGCTTCTGCTTCTGCACGCGACCTTTCGGTGAACGGGGGAGCGGCAGTCCCTCTGACGGTGGCGGTTGGTGGGCCATCATGTCGAAGCCTCCGGGACCCCCGCGGATGACCGGGGAGTCGCAATTTTCGATCAATCACAGTAACTGTGACCATACCGATTCACAGCGGCGCGGCGTTCCTCACAGCCGTGCATGCCTCAAGGAACAGTTCGCGGTCGTTGACCCATAGTGTGACGCAAGTCCTTAAATATAGCGAATTTAAAGTGAACAAAGCGATTGCTAGTCCTTGTCGCGCGATCTCCGTACTGTACACTCTTCTCGGACTTAGGTAGATCACAAAAGCACAGTAATCATCTGTTTGTTTTAGATGTGATCTTTGATCCCAGTCGCGAAGGCGGCAGGTAGAGACGTCGGGATTGGAAGAGGGAGGCGCCTGATGGCCGCAGAAGCGGGCAGAGCACCGGGCCGGCCGGAGAGCGAGCCGCGGCGTTCGATCTGCCTGATCGAAACCGCGGCCGCCGTCCGGAACCCCACGGGGGCGACTCCGGCGGAGCTGCTCTTGGTGCCCGAGACCAGGTCCTTCCTGATCGTGGGCAACGGTGCTTGCCCGCGCATCGTGGACTCGTACGAATGGGACTCAGAGACGGGTGCACGACACTATCAAATCGAGCCGATTCGCCGCGGGCGCTCCCTGCACCTGCTCGTCTGCGGCTCCGGCGTTGACCTGGAGATCAACGGCGCGCCGGCACCACCGTTGGCCCTGGTCGACGAACGCGACGTGCTCACCGTTGACGAAGGGCGGGTGAACCTACACGTCTCGACCTACGTGCGGCCGTACGCCGGCCCCGCTCCGGAAGATGTCGTAGGTCTTCGATGCGGCTTCTGCCAGACGCCGGTCGGCGCGGGCACCAGGATCTACCGCTGCGCCTTCTGTGACAGCGTGTTTCACCACGACGCAAACGACACCGACGCCCCGGAAGGAGTGCCGGTTCTGGCCTGCGCCGCCAGCATGCGCACCTGTCCAAACTGCCTGAACCCGGTCCTTTCCGAACCGGGCCTGACTTCTATCCCCGAGGAGGTGGCCGGTGGCAAGAACCGGTAACGAGACCGTCCAGCGCCCCACGGACCAGGATGCTGCCGAACCGCTGCGCCGGGCGCCCTGGAGGCGCGGCTCCCTTCCTTCGTCTTCACGCCGAAGGACCTGGACGCGGCTGCGCATCTGCGCGGCCTGTGTCTGGCGATCGTCGGGTGCGGAGCGGTCGGACGGTACTTCGCCGAGGCCGCGGCCCGACTCCAACCAGCATCAATCGACCTCGTGGACGACGGCATCTACAAGGCCGAGAGCATCAGCACGCAGGCGATCCGACCGGAGGAAGTCGGCTGCTTCAAAGCGGCGAGCACTGCGAGCGTGCTCAAGGCGATCCACCCGGGCGCGGAGGTCCGCCATTACTACAAGCCTGTGGAGGCGCTCGACGCCGACGCCTTCTACGACCGCGATGTGGTCTTCTTGGCGACCGACAACCTCCGTGCTGAGATGGACGTGAGCAGCCGGTGTGTGCGACATGGCGTTCCGCTGCTGCAGGGCGCCGTCTATGGTGACCTCCTCGTGGCGCAAGTGAGTCTCTGGCGCCATCGCCAGGAGGACGATGCGTGTCTCGTCTGTCACTTTGGCGCAGAAGAGTTCCGGCACCTCTCTGCGGAGACACGCTGGTCGTGCAGCGGAGCCCTTGACGGCGACGTGTCTTCCACGAGATCGGCGCCGACGATGAGCGTGCCGGGGCTGTCCTCCCTCGCGGCGAACCTCGCCATGATGGTCATGCTGCGGCTCGTGCTGGAAGCGGGGGATCCTCTCGAAGACGCGCTGTTCGAGTACTGCGCCTACTCGAACCAGATCGTCACCTCCCCACTTCGAAGGAATCCCGCTTGTCCCGCCGACCACCGCCGTTGGGAGCGGGCCACGATCTCGAGCCTGGCGAACCGCACGCTGCGGGAGATCGCCGGCGCCGCCGACATGTCCGACACCGCGCTGTCGATCGAGCTCGATGGCCATGCCTTTTCGACGGAGGCGATCTGCGACTGCTCGCACAGGACGTCGATGCGTGTCTTTACGGCGGCCCCGACCACGGTCGGACGGTGCGATCGCTGTGAGAAGGCCCTCCGCATCGATCCGTTCGGACGGTCTGCGGTCGCGTCGATGACGGCCCTGCAGCCGGTCCTCGACCGTCCCGTGCGCGACATCGGGGCTCCCCATGTGCGGGGAGCCATCGTGCGCAGTGTCAGTCGTGAAGTCCTCGTGGTCGACGAGTCCGCCAATCACGCGGCGTGCTCTCGATTGAGGAGTGAACAGCCATGAGCGTTCCCGCCACCCCCCATCCGTGTGGTCCCGGCCTCGACCAGCTCGACCAAGTCGAGCTCGATGCGGGACACCGCCAGATGCTCGAAGCGGCCCACGCGAAGTCGGCTGGTTCCGATCCCTGGCGTATGCGCAAGTACCGGGAGGCTCGCAATGCGCTGGCCCTCGCCCAGATTGCGCCACGCAACCGCCTGCGTGTTCTCGGCCTGGAGATGACCAGCCACCTCGCGCTGCAGCTGCACATGCGCGTCACCGTTCCTCGCATGCATGATCACCGCCTCCACGTGGTCACCGAAGCGATCCTTGTCGTTCGATACCCGCAGCGGGTCATGCTCGAAGACCTTCCGGGCGTCGCCTTCGTTCAGATCCAGCAGCCGCGCGCGGTCTGGAGCGCGAACGTCGATTGCATGACCGGCATCCTCTGCCTCGGTTTGTCGATGCCGCGAAACACGCCGCTGGTCGAGCTCATCTGGCTGAGCTACACCGCGCTCTCCGGCCAGACGTGGATGGTGGATGAACGGGATGCGGCGGGTGTTCTCAATCCCGATGCGGCCAGCTGGTGGTCGCACAATCTGGACAAGCTTCCCCTCACGACGACCGCACTGCTCGAAGATCGTCCGCTGGCGATGAACCCGGCGGTCGCTGCCCACCAGGACGACGCAAACGGAGGTGGCGCATGACCGTCTTGACGAACGCGCAGCTCGAGACCGTGGTCGCCCCGCAGCTCGAGCGTCTGGGATTCCGCAGGCGGCGAGGAGGCGTCTACGGCCTCGATCAGCTGGAACTGCGGTGTGCAGACCACTGGCTCACGATCGAGTGCGAGGATGCGCCGTCCGCTCCGTTGGGTTCGCCAGCGACGAGCGGGCTGTGGCGCGACGTCCGCGACAGGGGCGGCACGAGGCGGCGCGTGTTCGACCTGCCGGTCGAGGCATTCCTGAACGAACCGGATGACGAGATCTCGGAAACGTCCGGCGACAACCTCCCGCTCACCGCCTGTCTCCGCTGGGCACTGGTGGCGCCGCGGGGCGGGCTTGGTGCAAGCGACACTCTCCCCCCGCTCGACGTGATCGACTCCCATCTGCAGGGCCACATGACGACCGCGCGCGGGCGACATCGTGCGGGAGTGCGTCGTCGAACGCAGCTCGGATCGCCTCATGATCAGTTGTCCACTCGTTCTCGCCGTACCCGAGGACCTTGCGCCCGCCCGCCGCGAATGGCTGACGCGGCTGATCACCTCGACGCAGGACGTCTGGCGCATGGTCACGGTCATGAAACGCGGGTCCGCCGTCCTGGTCGCTGTGGACCTCACCGGTGCCCCGCCCGCCGCCCTTCCGGGGCTTCTCCACGCGTCGCTCGAGAGCGTGCGCGGGAGTGTGGCGTGGGCGGCCCGAGCCGCCGCCCTCATCGTGTCGGATGTCGAATCGTTGATTCTGGACGGCCCAGTCCCCGGACGGTCCGGGCGTCGTCCGGAGGGTGTGTCTTGAACCCCTGACCGAAAAGGAGATTCCAATGAACAATGGAACGAACAACGGAACGATGAACGGGAACGGTGTCGCCACGCTGGCGTTCCACGTCAGCGACGTCACGGGCATCCGCAGAATGGACGTGAGCGACATCCAGCCGTCGACCGCCGCGGGCGACGTCGCGGCCGCGCTTGCGGCGCGACTGGATCTGCCGACCAACGTCCCGTGGGCGCTTCGCAACAGCCGGACGAGCGGTCTGCTCGTGGACGACCGGCCGATCGGCGAGCAGCTCGCGCAGACCGGCGAGCGCGTGTCGGTGATGCCGAAGGCCCACCTGGGCTGAGTGCGCATGATGTCGAACGATGCTCGAACATCCATAGCGACTGCCACCACCAACGCGGCCTCGGTCGCCGGGCCCGCGCCCGGCGACTGGGCGCCGCTCGAGCAGTGGCAGCTCACCGCGCACGTCCGTCTGGAGGACAGCGGGCCGATCGTCGAACGCGAGCCGGTCGTCCGCCGCGACTTCGACGATGTGCTGGCGGAACTGTGGTTCGAGGCGTGGTGGCGCCGAGGCGAGCCGGGTCGACGGTTCGAGTCGATGAACGTCGAGCTTGCCCCTCGATCCGTTGGTCGCGTTGACGGCGGGCGCCTCGTCACCGGCTACGAGCTGCGCACGCCGGATCCGGCGGGGGACTCGTGCCGACGGGTCTTCACGATCCTCAGTTTGCAGTGGGCGGCGGAGCGAGCCGCCCGCCGTCTGATCGCGCAGGGGCGTCTTCGGGTCGGCGACACGTACGTGTACGACCTGGTTGCGCGGCGGCGCGATCCGGACCGCGCCGAGCCGGAAGCCGAACAGGCGGCGCTGCCCATGACCGCCGTTCGACGCGATCCGCCGCTGCGCTGGCTCTTCGTCGATCCCCGCACGCTCCTCGACGGCGCGCGGACGGTCGGTCGGCACGGTGAGCGGCACGAGGACCGCCAGGGTGGAGAGGGCGACTGGCCGCACGTCTTCTACACGGATCTCGCTCGGGTCCAAGCGGAGCGACTGAGCCGTCTTGGAGCGCAGCTGCGCACCGGCGGTCGAGTCCGGGGCTGCGCTCCTCGGAACGCTCTGCATGTGCCCGGACCGGGGTGACATGTTCGTCGTCGTGACCCACGCGCTGGAGGTCTCCGACGCCCAGTCGAGCGAATTCTCCCTGGAGTACTCCTCCCGCTCCTGGCAGCGCCTCATGGCGGTCACCGAGGCGATGCGCCGGCAACCCGAAACCTCGACGCTTCGGCTCCTGGGCCAGGCCCACGGTCACAACTTCATGCCCGCCGACGGAGCGCCGCCGTGCGAGCACTGCGCGAGCGCAGCGCAGTGCGGCCGCACGAGCGTCTTCATCTCACAGGACGATCTCAACTGGAGCCGCGCGGTCTTCAGCCGCCAGCCCTTTGCCCTCAGCCACATCTACGGTCTCAGCGCACGTCACCTCCGGCCGAACCCCGACGAGGTCGAGTGCCTCTTTGGGCTGCGGGACGGCCGACTCCTCCCCCGCCCCTACCACGTGATCGATCGCTTCGACCCCGCGCAGTGGCCACAGGGCTCGACCGACGACGAGAACCGGGTGTGGACGCTCAACCGCTCACCCTCTGGAGAACTGAGACCATCATGACCACGAAAGCAGCGAAAGAGAAGAAGACGATCCCAGCGCTCCTCAGTGGTCTCTTCGACGGCGAGGAGAGCGAGACGAGCGCGTCGACGCTCAGCGAGCTGTCTGCGTCACATCTGTTCGAGATGATGACCAGTGGGAACATTCCCGTCGAGCGACGCCTGAAGATGCTGCTGCTCATGCTCAAGGAGAACCCGGAGGCCATTGCCGCGGTCATGAAGAAGATCTTGAAGGTGGCCAACCCGGAGGCGCTGGAGCAGATGAAGGCGCACGGCGAAAGGGAGGCGCAGCTGAAGGCGCTCATCGAGGCCATGGAGGCGGGGCCGCTCCGGACGGGCCGGTTCATCCGGATGATCGGAGCCGGACGGCCCGGTTCCGAGGGCGCTCGTGACGCTTCACGACGGCTCGCATGCGGCGTGCCCGGTGCCCGACGGGACGCTGGCGAAGCGCCTGCAGCGCGGAGACGGCGTGCTGCTCGACGTTCAGGCACGCGCGGTCCTCGATCACGATCCCACGCTGCCGGGGACCGGCGAGACGGCCACGCTCGATCGCCGCATCGACGAGCACCAGGTGCTCGTCACGCTGAGTCACGACGAGCGGCGGGTGCTGCACGCCTCGGCGCAGCTGACGGCCAAGCTCGACGAAGGCAAGGTCGAGCCGGGAGCGCAGGTCCTGATCAGCCAGCAACAGAGCTTCGCGTTCGACGCGCTGCCGGTCGAGGACGGGCTGTCACACTACCGCTTCCTCGATCGCACCCCCCTTCCGGAACGGGTGGAGATGGGATGCCCGCCGGGCTACGTGGACGATCTCCTGGTCGCACGCCGAGATGGCCATGCGGCGGCCGGAGCTGCTGCAGAAGTGGAAGATGCCCTTCTCCCGTTTCGTGCTCCTCGAAGGCGTCACGGGTTCCGGCAAGACGATGAGCATCGAGCTCCTCCGCCACCGGCTGGCCCGGCTCACGAGCGAGGTGTCCGGGCTGCCGGCGCAGGATCTACCTCCATTTCTCTTCCGGGTCCGTCCGAGCGACATCTACGACAAATGGCTCGGATCTTCGGACCGCAACCTCGCTCGCGTCTTTCGCGAGGTGGAGCAGATGGCGGGCCAGCCGCTCGAGAGTTCGAACGGTGCGGTCCTTGCGCGTCGTCCGATCATCGGAGTCATCGAGGAGTTCGAGGGCATCGCCCGCACGCGGGGCGGTCAGAGCGATCCGATCTACGACCGGATCCTCGTGACGCTGCTCCAGTGCATGGATCCAGGGCGCTCCGCGCTGGCGAACAGCCTCGTCTTCTGGGTCTGCACGACGAATCTCGTGCGCGAGGTCGACTCCGCCGCGATCCGCCGGGCCGGCGGGCGGATCGAGCGCTTCTCCCATCTCTCGCGATCGACGTTCATCAGCGTCCTCAGCAGGCACCTCGAGGGGCTGGCCCTCGCGCCGGCGGACGGAATCGATGACCCGGCTGAGCTCCAGCGATCGGTAACGAACCGGATCGCCAACTGGATGTACAGCCCCAACGGCGAGGATCCTGGTCAGGTCGAACTGATCTACGCCAACAGCGAACCGGAGAAGAAGTACCGGCGCGACTTCCTCACCGGTGCGGTCGTCGCCCGCAGCGTCCAGCAGGCCACCACCACCAGCTGCGCCGAAGAGTACGCAGGAGCGGAACAGGTCGGACTCACCGCGCATCGGCTGATGGACGCATTCGACCAGCAGATCGGCGCGATGGCCGCGCAGCTCTCCGCGAAGAACGTGACGTCGATCGTGCGCATCAAGGAAGGGGGCCACGTATCCGATGTCCGGCGCATCGCGCAGCCGAGCAAGCTGCCGCATCTCTTCCGCCGCGCGTCGTGACCGAGGCGCAGTCCACCAGGAGTCGCACGAGATTCGAACGCACCAGCCAGACGAAAGGACACTGCCATGCAGGAACGAACCGCAAGCGTACGAGCGACGGTGAGCACCGGGGGAGGATTGCCGAGCGTCTTCGGCGACGACTCGATCTTCGCTCCGACGGCGACCGTCGTCCACGGCGTTCATCGCGAGCACGCCCCGGCGAATCAGACGGTCGGCGAGATACGCCGTCGGTATCGCGATCGTCTCGGGCTCGACGAGCACGCCGACGCATACCTCGACGGGCGTCCCGTCGGCGATGACGTACGCGTGGGCGTCGCAACGACACTCACCTTCATGCACCGCGCCGGCGAGAAGGGTTGGTGACGAGCCATGGACTTCGCCATCACGATCAAAGACGACTTCGTCGAGGTCACCGCGCCCGAGGGACAGAGCGGGCGGATGCCGCTCGAAGCGTTCTTCGAGCTCTGCCGCCCGCCTGCCGCGGACACCGGTGACGCCCCCCTGCCCACGGGCGTCCGCTTCGTGCGGACGCGGGGGCGGGTGACGATCTGGGTTCACGAGACGCCCCCCCAGGTCTGGAATCTCAAGTGGATCGAAACCAGTTCCGGCGGACCCGGGTCGCGAACCCGCCCGACATACCGGGATGTGATCGTCTCGCTGCCGTACATCGTCGTGGTGGCGGTCTTCGCGCCGGGCGACGACGACCGGATCAACCTCACCACCAGGAACGAGTGCTTCTTCCGGAACGCGTCGCTCGGCTCCGGCGAAGAGGATGAACTGCTCGTACCGGCTCTCCTGAACTGCAGCCTGTTCGACGATCCGAAGGGGAAGACGAAGATCGGCTTCAACGAAATGCCGGTCGTGTGGATCTGCACGCAGCATCTCGATCGCGAACGCTTCGCCGGCATCGGCGACGATGGGCGGCGGCTGGTGGCGGGATTCGAGACGCTCATGACCATGCTCATGGGCGCCGGGTTCAACCACAGCTCCGACGAGCATGAATTCTGCAGCGGGTTCACCGCGAATCGGCAGGTCGATCCGCGTGTGGCCAACGATCGAAGCCTGGGAGCAGGCGACGAGAGAGGATCCGTACTTTGCCGTGACGGTGCCCTGGCTTTCGACCGGCTACACGTGGCAGGAGGTCGCCGAGCGGATCTTCAAGCACTATGGCGCGGCCCGACCCGGGGTGCGCCGCGACGCCGACGTCGCCCGCGCCGTCTTCAAATACGCGGCCCAGCGTGATCGGGCGGGAAGGCGGACGAGTTGACCGGGCAGACGAATCAATCGCACCCCGCGCCTGCGGCCTCGCGCTGGGCTCGGAGACGCTCTTCACGCCGATCTACCTCAAGCTGCGCGACGATGCCGCGTGGCCGGGGGACGAGGTCTTCTTCATGCTCTCCCGCGACGGGCTGCATCTCTGTCGGAACCACCGCTTCTTCCGCTCGTCCGTGCCCGCGCCGCGGCGGCCGTCGGAGCTCGGGCGCACGAGACGTTCCTCGATCTGGCCGAGTTCCCCAGAGTGTCCCGGGCACTGCTCGAGCGGGCGGTGGGCTTCTTCCACGAGGTGTACCGGCGGCACGGCTCCGAGGCGGGGCTACTGCTCGTGTGGAACGAGGCCACGGGTCGCACACGGCTGGTCTGCCCGCAGCAGCGGGCCACGGTGCGCCGGTCGACGTATGACACGTACCCGCTCGACCTGCACTACGAGCTCCCTGACCTCGAGACGGGCGACCGGCTGCTGGGCGATCTTCACTCCCATGCGGACGAACCGGCCTACGCAAGCGCCACCGACAAGGCGGACGAGCACGTCCGCACGGGCGTCCACGTCGTCGTCGGCCGGCTTGGGGACGTCGACGAGGGGCGGCGCCCGCAGTTTCACGTCGACGTGGTGGCGGATGGAACGCGCTTCAGCGTGCGCGGTCTCGAGAACGTGTTCGAAGGGTACGTCGCTCCCGACCGGGGCTTTCCGCCGGCGTGGCTCGACTGCCTCCAGGTCGAGACGGTCGACTCCTACTGGAGCACGCGGTACCTGGACGCAGACGAGGAGTACCAGCGATGACTGCGAACGCACGCCTCCCGCTCACGCCCTGCTTTCCCGCGATCACGAGCGTCAAGATCATCGGACTCGGCGGCGTCGGTTCGCTCGTCGCCGAGTACGCCGCCCTCTGGCTCAACGCCCAGGCGACGGTGCACGAGGACATCGACTTCCGGCTCGTCCTGATCGACGGCGACGCCTTCGAGTCGTCGAACGCGCGGACGTTCTTCACCCGCCACGGCAACAAGGCGGCCGTCAAGCGCGAGGAGCTGATCGACCGGCTGGACGAGCGCCTGCAGCGGCTCATGATCACGGCGGTCGAGGAGTACGTGACCCCGGACAACGTCGGCCGTCTGTTGCGCGATGGCGACTTCGTCCTGCTGTGCGTCGACTCCCACGCGTCGCGCAAGCTCGTGTCGGATCACTTCGCCCGGACCGTGCGCGACGGGGTGCTCATCTCCGCCGGAAACGACGGCGTCGGCCGCGATCCGGTCAGCGGCCGCACGACGCGGGGGACGTTCGGCACGTGCCAGATCTTCGTTCGGCGCAACGGCGCGGACCGCACGCCCTCCCTCAGCGCGTTCCACGAGGAGATCGCGAATCCAAAGGACGCGCTCCCGACCGAGCAACATTGCACCGAGCTCATCACGACGGTCCCCCAGCTCCTGTTCGCCAACATCTGGGCGGGCGCCGCGATACTCAGCACCTTCTACCTGAGCCTGTGCGGCGAGGACGCAATGAGCTACCAGGAGCTGGCCTTCGACCTGGCGCTCGGCATGATGACGCCGCACGAGCTCCGGCCGGCGCCGATCTGACCCTCTTCGGCGCGGCCCGTCCGAATCCCTCTTCTCGAAGGGGTGCACCCATGAAATCTCCGCGACGACAATCGAAGACGAGGCAGAAATCGAGTCAGCCCACGCCTCAGGTCAAGCCAGCTCGAGTCACCGTCGGTCGTCTGGTCCAGAAGCTCCGTGACTGTGGCCCGGAGAAGGCCCGCGCCGCAGCGGAATCGTTGGGCGCTCTCGGCCAAGAGGCGGCGCGATCTCCGATCGCGGTGCTTGCGCTCGTGGTGGCACTGGAGCATCCAGATCGCACCGTCGCAAGGGCCGCCTCGACTGCCCTTGGCAAGCTTCGGCGGTACCCCGAGACTCGAGAGAGAGCCATTCCATCGCTCGAGACGATCCTCATGCAACCTTGGAGCGACCCTTCAACGCGCTTCGCCGCGCCTGATGGCGCAGTACGGCACGGCGCTTCTCGCTCGCCCCTTCGTCACTCACTATCTCCGCTCCATCGTGCGTAACTCGCCGACAGCGGCAGTAAGCAAGCCGTTCCTGGAGCTACTCCAGGCCGGAATGAAGGGAAAGGACGCCCTCGTTCGCCTTCGATGTGCGGAGGCTCTCTGGATGGTCGCTCATGCGAACATCGAGCGACCGGCGGTCGCCGTGGTCGTTGTGGATACGCTCATGAACTGGGATCCGGATGTGCGAAAGATCGCGGTCGATCTCCTGCCGCACGGGCAGAGGATGGATCAATCGCCGGAAATGATCAAGCACCTCCGGTCGGCGAGCGAGTACGGGCTGTCCGGATGCTCGTGAGATCGCCGCGCATGCTGCGCAATGCGACGCCCGACCCTCAGCCGTAAGTAGCGCGATGCGTCTGGCAATTGCGCTGGTCGTCAGGATCCGCGCAATGACCAGCGGTGATCTCGCGGCTCGAGGACGCTGACTACGGGGGCCATTCACGCTCCATGCTTCGACGAATCGCAAAGGCCCTTTGGGAAGAAGCTCGAGATTCGATTCATCGATGCGGCGTAGCGAGCGAGCGGCGACGGTGGCCCGCTTCCGAATGCTCAGACTGCCCGCGCCAACGGCACGAGGGCCTCGAGCACCGGTCGCGCTCGCCGGTCCAGCCGGTAGCTCGTCACCGGCGGGTACTCGTCGTACACCTCCCGACGCACGAGCGCCGAGGACTGCATGTCCTTGAGCGAGAGCGCAGAGCGCGGGCGGTGATCCCCGGCAGACTCGCTCGGATCTCCGAGAAGCGGCGGTCATCGTCGCCCAGGGCCAGGGTGACTGGCATCGTCCACTTGCGAAACGCCAGCGGTTCAATCTTCAGCCGCCTCACCGTTGAGATGAGGCGGCCGGAGGAAGGGGCCAGGCGTTGGCCCTCGGCGGTGAGCAGGTACTCCGGTCGCATGGGGTGGCCGTAGCCGGGGTTGGGCATCACCAAGCCCCTGACTCGATGAGCTCATCGAGCGTGGCGCGCAGGGTCTCGCGCCCGACGCCGAGGCGATTGGCGAGGGTGACGAACTTCGCTCCCCGGCCTTCCGCGAGGGCGACCAGCACCGGAACGGTCCATCGCCGGTGAAAAAGCCTGATGAATCGATCGATGGGGGTTGACATGGATTTAGTGTTAGTATAAAAACAAGTCAATGGCGTGTCAAGACGACACAGGCGCCGAGCGGTACGATGGTTTCAACTTCAGGAGCAGTGACATGACGACGACGACGACGACGAAGGCGAAGGAGATTCTCACGACGGCCGGTCAGAAGATGGGCTACAACGGCGGCCTGACCATCTCGATCCAGGTCAGTGACATCGACAAGTCGATCGAGTGGTATCAGAACGTGGCCGGCTTCAAGCTCCTGTACCACCTCAAGGAGATGGGCTGGTGCGAGCTGAGCTCGCCGGTCGACAAGGTGTACGTCGGCCTGAGCCAGGTCGAGAAGCCCAAGGTCGGTGGCCCCGTGCCGACGTTCGGCGTCAAGGACATCGATCACGCCCGCAAGCTGCTCGAAGGCAAAGGCGTCAAGTTCGACGGCGAGACGATGGAGATCCCCGGCATGGTCAAGCTGGCGACGTGGTTCGACCCCGACGGCAACGCGTTCATGTTGTTCCAGAGCCTGAGTGACGAGATGCCGGCGTAGTCAGTGCGGTCGTGAGAATCAGAAAACCCGGTAGGCCCCGGGACAGCCTCGCCTTTCAATCGCGGGAGAAATCGAGGCTGTCCCGGATTTCTGACGCTTGGATGCCATCGGCCGCGGTGAATTGAACGGTTCCGACGCCGCGCCAGACAACGGTCCTACGCCGCCTCCTCCTTGAACAGCGACTGGCCCGCCAGCGCAGTCCAGAAGCCGTACACGGCTGGCGCAAGCGCACACCCCCCGCCCACGAGTCCGATCGGCGCGTACCACCTGTCAAGCTCGAAGGTGAGGGGAAAGCCCACCAGTAGCGACGCAGTCACCGACATCACCAGCAGCGACAGCAAACCGAACCGCACCATCGTGATGGTCACCAGCGCCGTCGTGCCCACGGCGGTGACCCACTGCTCGATGTCGGCGACGGGATGAGCAGTGAAGGCGTTGGTGAAGATGGCCATCAGGATGATGCAGAACACCGCGATCGCCAGCTAGCTCCGGCGGAGCAGGATTCGCAGCAGCAGCAGAAAGACGAACGCCATGAGGAAGCCGAAGATGCCGCCCTGCGAGTTGAAGAGCTCGGCGATCACCCGCCGGCCGCCCAGCAGCGTGCTGAGGTTGGTCTCGACGGGCGGTGGTCCAGCGGGTTGACCGATCAGCGTGGGCGACGCCGCAGCCAGCATCCGACCCAGCGGAACGATCGCTCCGGCCACGCAGCCGAACAGGATGTCGCGCCCGACCATCGGATCTCGGATCCGGCCGGCCAGCAAACGGGTCCAGGAGATGATTGCCCGCGGCCAGTACCGCCTGGCATAGGGTTCGATAGCGAGGTACAGCATCCACGTCAAAGCGCCCATGCCCATGCTGACCAGCATTGCCTGAAAGAAGAGGCTCAGCTCGGACGGATCGAGCGCGTGGTTCGCCGAGAACAGCCAGCCGCCCAGTGAGATGATCACCACGTAGACAGCGAGACGCCACGCGCCGCGGCGGTCGACCCGGCCGGCCCGCGAAGTTGCGCAACGCCAGCACCACCGTGATCACGATGAGCAGGCCGATCATCCAGCTGAGGATGATGAAGACCACGTGTTGCGCCTCGGACTCGAACCCAGCGTCGATCCCTGGAGTCTTGTTCCACTGCGGACAGAGGTGAAAGGAGACGGGGACACCGCGATACAGCGCGGCTTCGACCTGGATGGGAAAGTCCGGTGCGCCGGGCCAGTGTCCTGACCACGCGAGCTGCTGATCGCTGGGCACCGGCGGCGTGCACAGCGGCGGCGCGGTGGCGAAGCTGTCAACGGGCGGCAGCTCTGCCGCCGTGAACAGTGTCGACCAGATTCGCGGGAGATCAGGAGCTGGCGACGCCGGTCTGGTGCCGCTCGCATCCTCGCCCGCCGAATCCCCGCCAGCCCAGGCCGGCGGGATCGCCTGAAAATCCACCAGTCGCCCGTTCGGGTCGAGCACCACGCGCGTCATTCCCGATCCCGAGAAGGAAGGGTCGTCCCACTCTACGAGTCCGTTGGCGCTCTTCGGCACCATCTCGCTCGGGCTGGTGCGGTAGTAGAACTTCATCAGCGGCGGGCTGCCGCGTTCAGCCACCCTCAGCACGTCGATCGAGCCCTTCGAGCGCACTCCAGGTGCCGCCGGTAGCCCCAGTCGCTTCCAAACCAGATCGCGCGCGATGCGGGCTGATCCTTGTAGCCGAGGGCTTCGACGATCTCCCGCGCCCGATCGGCAAGCACCGCAGCGGGCTTTCCTGCCGGGAGCACCGACAGCTGACTCACGCGATCGCGCACGACGACCGCGAGGACCACGGCGAGACAGAATGCAGCGAGGCATGACACGGCGACGGGCGGATGCAGCGCTCCGCTGCGCCCGGCCTGCGCGACCATCTCGGGCGAGGGCGTCTCGCCGGCGGCCAGCGCCGCCGCCAGCGGATCGCCTCCGGGCAGCGCCGCCGCGACCGCGATGACCGACGGCGGACGCTCGGCCGGGTCCGGCTCCAGGCAGCGCAGGATCACCCGCTCGACCAGCGGGTCGAGGTCTTGGACGATGCTCGACGGCCGCGTAGGCGGCGCCTCGCGGTGCGTACGCGTCTTAGCTCGGCGAGGGTCGTTCGCCGTCGAACGCCCGTCGGCCCGTGAACAGCTCGTACAGCACCAGGCCGAGCGAGTAGATGTCGCTGCGTGACGGTCACCTCCTCGCCGGCGAGCTGCTCGGGCGCCATGTAGGCCGGGCGTGCCGGCGCGCACCTCGGCCGCCTCGATCGCTCGTCGGCGAGGCGCGCGAGGCCGAAGTCGGTGATCCGCACGCGTGCCGCGACCGTCGAGCATGATGTTGGCCGGCTTCAGGTCGCGGTGGAGCACGCCCTTGTCGTGGGCCGCGGCCAGCCCGGCGCAGAGCTGGCGCGCGATCTGGATCGCCTTGTCCGTGGGGCAGCCGGCCGATGCGTCGCAGCAGCGATCGCCAGGTCCTCGCCGTCGACGTACTCCATCGAGAGGAAGTGCTGGCCGTCGACCTCGCCGATGTCGTACACGCGGCAGACGTTCGGATGCGTGACCTGCCGCGCGATCCGCACCTCGTTGTGGAAGCGTCGCAGACGGCTCGGGATCGTCGGCCAGGGCGCTGCGGGCAGGAACTTGAGCGCCACGGCTTGACCGAGCTTCAGGTCGTCGGCGCGGTAGACCTCGCCCATGCCGCCCTTGCCCAGCAGCCCCACGACCCGGTAGCGCTCGGCCAGCAGCGTCCCCGGCGCGTACCGCCCACCGTCGAAGGGGTGCGATCTGTCCGGCCCCGGCTGGGAGAGTTTTCGCCCGTACCGTCGGGTCTCTGGGATCCGGGAGATGCTCGCCCGCAGTTCCTTTGCTTTCGTCCACCAGCCCGCCCCCCCGTGTGACCTCGCTGACACCAGCATGCCGGCTCTGGAGGGCAGGTTGGGGCAACACCTGCTCAACTCGGTCTGCGCCCCGTCCCGTTTCCGGTGCCTCTTTCTCAGATCGGCGCTCTTGTCTTCGCGTTGCGAAGCGGTAGGTTGAACGTAGGCTGGTCGTCACCCGACCGCGCAGGTCTCGATGCCGGCAGGCCCGTCTTCTGAGAGGGGAGGAGCTGGTCATGAACCGCATGGGCTCCGGATTTTGGTCGGTCGCATTGGCGATCGTCGGCGGCGAGTGCCCCGCGTCCGCCCTCGCCGGCGAATCGGACTGGTCGGTGGCGCGGCAGTGGAACGAGCAGAACCTGGCCGCCATCCGCGTGGACTACGCGAGGCCGACGGTGCACGCGCGCAACCTCTTCCACGTCTCGCTGGCCATGTATGACGCATGGGCGGCGTACGACGAGATCGCCGACCCGTGGCTGCTCGACGAGCAGGGCGTCGTCGGCGACTACGACGGAGATCTCGACATCGACGAGGCCGATCGCGCCGCTTCACGCAACGAGGCGATCAGCTTTGCCGCGTACCGCGTCCTCAAGCGCGATACGGCAACTCGCCGGGCGCTGGGACGTCCGTCCCGGGCTTCGACGCCCTCATGGACGCCCTCGGCTACGACAAGGACTTCAGGGGGACGATCGGCAACAGCCCCGCCGCTCTCGGCAACCGCATTGCGGTGCACGTCCTCAACTTCGGTCTCGGGGATGGCTCCAACGAGGCGGGCGGCTTTGCCAATCGGCATTACGAGCCGGTCAATGTGCCGCTGCTGCCCGAGCTGCCGGGTAATCCTCAGGACCTCAGCTTTCCGCCGGACGGCGTCCCCGACTACGTACTCGATCCAACCGATGGCAGCCGCTCGCGCTGCAGTTCTTCATCGACCAGAGCGGGGTCGAGATCAGCGCGTATCCCGAGGCGCTGAGCCCGGAGTGGGGCATCGTGACGCCGTTCTCGCTCAATGAAGACGATCTCACCGTCTATCCCCATCCCGACCCCAACTTCGATTGGTGGGTGTACCACGATCCTGGACCGCCACCCATGATCGGCGGCGAGGGCGAGGACTACTACAAGTGGGGCTTCGAGCTGGTGGCGATCTGGTCCAGCCACCTCGATCCCACCGACGGTGTCATGTGGGACATCTCCCCCGGCGGCATCGGCCACGCGCCTCTGCCCGAGGTCGACGATTGGGAGCAGTTCTACGACCTCCTCGACGGCGGTGACTGGGGCACCGGATACAAGGTCAATCCGGTGACCGGTCAGCCCTACAAGCCGCAGTTCGTTCCCCGTGGCGACTACGCGCGCATCCTCGCCGAGTTTTGGGCGGATGGCCCCGCGTCCGAGACCCCGCCCGGGCATTGGTTCGTGATTCTGAACGAGGCGGTCTTCGATCATCCCCTCTTCGAGAGGCGGTTCGAAGGCCAGGGGCCGATCGTCGACGACCTGGAGTACGACGTGAAAGCGTACCTTGCCCTCGGCGGCGCGATGCACGATTGCGCAATCTCGGCGTGGGGCATCAAGGGCTACTACGACTTCATCCGTCCGATCTCAGCCATTCGCTACATGTGCGACCTGGGCCAGTGTTCCGATCCGAAGGGCCCCTCCTTCAGTCCCCAGGGCATCCACCTGCATCCGGGGTTCATTGAGGTGGTCACGCCGGAGACACGCAAGACCTACCACGCTGGCATTCCCGGTCCCGACAATTACGTCATCGGGCGGGTCGCTTTGAAGGCGTGGCGCGGTCCCGAGGCGATCAACGATCCTGACACCGACACCGCGGGTGTGGGCTGGATCCTGGCCGAGAATTGGTGGCCGTACCAGCGGCCGAGCTTCGTGACGCCGCCCTTCCCCGGCTATGTATCCGGGCACAGCACCTACAGCCGCGCCGCTTCGGAGCTGCTCACGCTGCTTACCGGCGATGAGTACTTTCCCGGTGGCCTGGGCGAGTTCCCGTGCCCGGCCAACGAGTTCCTCGTCTTCGAGGATGGCCCCAGTGTGGATTGCACGCTCCAGTGGGCGACCTATCGGGACGCGTCCGACCAGACGAGCCTCTCACGACTCTGGGGTGGAATCCACCCCCCGGCCGACGATCTCCCCGGCCGCCAGATCGGCAAAGTGATCGGCCCCGAGGCGTTCAACCGGGCCAAGCTGTACTTCGGCGGACGTGTCTCGTGCCCCGCCGACCTGACCGCTGACGGCACGATCGACGTGTCCGACTTGCTGACGGTGATCACCCTCTGGGCCACCGACAATCAGGACGGCGACGTCAATCTCGACGGCGTTGTCGATGTCCAGGATCTGGTGGGAGTGATCGCAAACTGGGGTAGCTGCTCGTCGTGAGCGAAACAACACGGCCGTGACCTTGGCGGTGGCTCCGCGGGCGCGGGAGAGGGTCAGACCGCCTCCCGTGCTCCCGATTCGAAAGGAGTCGAGTGTCGAGGGACCGCGCCAACTTGGTGGCGGAACCGGCACGTTCGCCGCGAGCGAGCGTGAGCGTTCCGAGATCTCGGTTCGCGAGGTCGGCACCAGAGAACACTCGCGCGACGCCGAAGTCGATGTTGCTCCGCACGTCCACGTCACCAACTCCGTTGCCGTCCAGGTCGCTGTAGTCGATATCCTGCCTGCATGGCCGGATCATCACGCAAGGTCATCTACGCGGCGCTGATCGGAAACGGTCTTATCGCCATCACCAAGCTGGTGGCGGCGGCGCTCACCCGCAGCTCGGCCATGCTCTCGGAGGGGATCCACTCGATCGTCGATACCGGGAATCAGCTTCTGCTGCTGCACGGTCTGCGCCAGGCCAGCAAGCCACCGGATGAACGCTTTCCGTTCGGTCACGGCAAGGAGGTCTACTTCTGGAGTTTCGTGGTCGCCATCCTGATCTTCGCGGTCGGAGCTGGCATCTCCATCTACGAGGGGGTTCTCCACGTCCTGCATCCGAGAGCGATCGAGAATCCGCTCATCAATTATTTCGTCCTCGGGCTTGCCATGGTGTTCGAAGGCGCGGCGTGGTTCTTCGCGTTGGCGGAGTTCACCAAGGTGAAAGGCAAGTGGGGATACTTCGAAGCCGTCCACCGTGGCAAGGATCCATCGATCTTCGTTGTCCTCTTCGAGGATTCCGCAGCGATGCTCGGCCTGGTCGTCGCGTTCGTGGGCATCCTGGCCAGCCAGCTGACTGAAATCAAGGAGTTCGACGGTGTGGCGTCCATCCTCATCGGGCTGATCTTGGGTGGAACCGCCGCTTGGCTCGCCTACGAGACCAAGAGCCTGCTCATCGGAGAGAGCGCGACCCGGCCGGTCATCCGCGGCATCCGCACACTGGTCGGCGCACGGCCCGAAGTCGAACGGGTCAACGAGGTGCTGACGATGCACATGGGGCCGGACTTCATCCTGCTGAACCTGAGCGTGGAGTTTCGGGACGAAGCGAGGGCCCCCGAGATCGAGCAGTCGATCGCTGCCATGGACCGGGAGATCAAGGAAGCCTTCCCGGAGGTCAAGCGCATCTTCATCGAGGCGGAAGAGCAGCGCCGCCGAACGGCATGACGGCGCAGCGCACTCTGCGGGGCTGTGATCATTGCCCATGTCTGACTTCGCGTCCAAGGCGGAGTGAGGATCGGATTCCTCGAGAGTTCGGGTGGGAAGAGCGGTCTCGACGCCCAATCAGTCGGGGGAAAGAGGGGACAGATCCATTTGTCCGAAAAGTTAGATCTGTCCCAATATCCCATGGGGCGGTGATCTTGGTCATTGTTGCCCGTCATGTCCTGTCATGTCATGTCATGGAAGACCGGCCTGACGCGACGGCAGCGGTCGCCCCCGCGTGCAGAGGACCGCAGTCACCACTCCAGCCACGGCGCCGAAGAGGTGTCCTTCCCATGAGACGTCCCCGTTCGTCGACAGCAGCGGTCGGAAGACGTTCCACATGAGCGCGCCGCCGTAGAGCAGGCCCACCACCACGGCGATCAGCATCGAGATCGGCCGTCTCTCCAGGATGCCGGCGGCGATGTGGAAGGTCACCAGTCCGAACACGAGGCCGCTCGCGCCGATGTGCGCCACCGGAGCGTTCGGGGTTCCGTTCCGTCCCAGGAGCCACAGCAAGACCCCGCCCAACAAGACGATCCAGGTGACGATCACGGGGGAGCGGGCCCGAGAGCCCGCCAGGAGAGTCAACAACACGACCAGCGGAACCGTGTTGCTGGAGATGTGGGCGAGGTCCTTGTGCAGGAAGGGCATGGCGGGAATGCCGGGCAGGCACGTCAGGTCACGCGGAATCAGAGCCAGTCGATCTCGTACGCCTGGAACAAGGCTGCTCAAGAGAAAGGCGCACCCACATCGCGGCGACGAAGAGCATGACGCCGATCAGCTCCCGCCGGACCGTGTGGGCATAGCTCTTCGGTGTCGTGGTCATGCGCACTACGGTCGCCCATGCTGCTCGGGTCACTGTCCTTCGATCGGGCTGTCCACGCCGGATCCAATCGCATGATACCGGCGACCTGCGGGTCATCGATCAGACTCGACGGCAGACCAAGAGCAGACCAAGGACATCCACTCTGAGCAGACCAAGGACATCCACTCTGTCGCCTCGGTTGCCCCTTCCTGCCGTTTCTTCGATTGAACCATCTTCCAAGGTATCGGTGCCACTTGCCTCCTGTGGCATGACAGACCCGGCAAAGCGGTTCAAGCCAAGACGAGCCCATCTCATGTATGGAAGTGGATGTCCAAGCTCATCCCACTCTCATGTATGGAAGTGGATGTCCAAGACTCATCCCCAAGACGAGCCCATCTCATGTATGGAAGTGGATGTCCAACTTCATCCCACTCTCATG
This sequence comes from uncultured Planctomycetota bacterium, assembly GCA_963697235.1. Classification (GTDB taxonomy): domain Bacteria; phylum Planctomycetota; class Phycisphaerae; order Phycisphaerales; family SM1A02; genus CAVONJ01. The sequence goes on along the minus strand of CAVONJ010000004.1, from coordinate 157,662 downwards.
TATGGAAGTGGATGTCCAAGCTCATCCCCATGTATGGAAGTGGATGTCCAAGCTCATCCCAGCTACCGGACGATCGCACGTCGGCTACGAATGGGCCGGGACACGATCCGGACCTACCTGGAGGCGGTCAGGAAGGCGGGGCTGCTCGAGGGCTCGCCAGAGCAGGTGCCGAAGCTCGACGAGCTTCGGGCAGCCGTCGCAGGAATGGGGACAGATCTATTGGCGAGGTATGGAAGACAAGCGGGAAATGGATCTGTCCCCATTCCTCCCGGTGCTCGTCGACTTCCAGACACGCCGGGAGGCCACGCCTGCGAGGGTGTAGGCAGCGAGGCAGGCGAGCAGCCACCCGAAGCCCGACTGGACCAGCGCCATCGCGAGGCTCACCGAGGCTGCCATCGCGAACGCCAAACCGATCAGCGTGTGCCCGGCCATGCCGCTTGTCCCGCGGGCGTCTCCAGTGATTTCGGCGTCGGCGAGAAAGGCTCGCGGCGGCTGTACACAACGGCCCGCCACGCGTTCCACGCCACCGTTGCGTTGGTCGTCAGCAGGCACAAGAACAGCAGCGGATAGATGAGTACCAGCTCACAGGCACGCCGGCGTCCCGGCGGGCGAGCAGCTTCACCGCCGCTGTCAGCACGATCACCGGCTGCCCGAAGTCAGTTCCGAGGGATGGAAGGACCAGGAGCAGCAGAGCGATGGCAAGGGCCGCAAACCCCTGGTGCACCCTCGCATCAGCTCGGATCATGCTGAGGGCCAGCGGACTCACCACGAGCAGGCACAGGGCGAGGCTGGCGAGACCGCGGAAGAGGTGCAGCCCGATCTGCACCCGGTTCGCCAGCGAGAGCCGGCCCGATCGCCGCAGCCGGGAAGCCCAATGCAGCAGGAGCCTGGTATCGCCGGCGACCGGCGCCGCCAATCGTCTCGAGCGATCGGGCCACGTGAGTGGAATGCCTTCGGCCACCGCCACGTCGTTGGCGAAATGGACGGTGAATCGTCCCGTGGCCTCCAGCCGGAAGGAGAGATCCAGGTCCTCGATCCGCTGCTCCTCCTCGAAGAGATTGCCCCGCGGCTCCTCGCTTGCCAGCTCAAGGCCCGCTGTCCGCCGCAGGAGCAGAGCGTGCCCGAAGCCGCCGGGGAAGCCCAACTCGAACCTCTCCGGTGTGACGAAGCGATCGACAACCACGTCGTGCAGGTAGTGTCGCAGCAGCGCGAGGTAGGACCCGGTGGCGAGGGCTTCCGGATCGACCCGCCGTGCGAACTGCACGAGGGCCATCGAGTCGCCGCTGTCCTCTCGGATTCTCTCAGCCCGCGCGACCATGTGCCGAAGGTCAGGCGCGGCGTAAAAGGTGTCGGCGTCGCAGAGGTTCACGTAGTCACCATTGAGTTCCGGGAAGACCGAGTTCAGGCTGCGTGCTTTGCCGTTGACGAGGCCCGGCTCGTAGTCCACCTCGCGCATGCGCATGAACGGATGAGCCGCCACCAGAGCCCGGTAGGCGACATCTTCGGTGCGCGGCTCGCCCGCGGCCGCACCGCTGACGAGGATGACCTCGAGCCGATCGTGGGGGTAGTCGGAGCTGGCGATCCTGTCGAGGGTCCGCCGCACCACCTCGACGGGCTCGTTGCGCGCTGGAACCACGACCGAGAGCCTCGGGAGCCGTGCATCGGGCAGATCAACCGGGCGAGTGGCCGGCGCCGCCTGTAGCAGCACCCGCACCGCTATGCGGAGGTTCATGGCAGCGTAGGGGGCGAGCGCACTTGCGCACAATATCGCAACGATGCTCGCCGCAACGGCGAGAGGGCTGCCTGTCGTCCACGCGAGCGCGCGAGGAAGGGAGCCGCCATCGCAGCGGCGGCCGTCGCGCCGGCCAGCAATACGGCGCACGCGGAGAAGATACCCCGTGCCCGGTGCGAATCGCGCCAGTGAGCCGATGATGAGCCAAGGCTCCGCCGAGAGGCGAGGAACCTGTCGACAGCAACCGGGTCACCCAGCTTGCGCAGGGTCGTGACAAGCGGGGCACCGGCGTCGAGATTTCCGGGATAACCGAAGGGCATCGGGTCCTTCTCGAGAAATCGCGAGAGCGCTGTCGTGGTCGTGGGGATCGTTGAGGTTGAACGATGCCCCGAGCGAGCGAGGATAAAGCGCCTCGACCGCCACCCAATTGCTTTCCGCGAGGTGCTCGACGAAGAGACGATCGATGTTGGGATCGGGCTGGGCGTTGAGGGCCTCAAGATCCGCGAGATCGAAGAGCCATGCCACCGGGTACGGTCCGTGCCGGCTGTAGTCCAGGCTGGCGGAGAGAACCCGCCCCTCCGCGTCGCAGCTGAGCAGCATCCCTCCATCGCCGCGGCGGCGGGCCACGACCACCGCTCGATCGTGCGGGCCGTACAACACCGTCGCCAGCGCTTCGACATGCGGGAGCACGTCACCGTAGAGCAGCAGCGCGCGATCGAAGCACCCTCTGTCGAGCTGGTTGAGCGCATCCCGAAAGGCCTGCTGCGAGGTCCCGCTCGCGAGTGGGATGGGAATGATGTCGAGACCGACGTGGCGTAGCCGGATTTCGTCAGTGGCGTCTACGGACGCAGGCGGCAGCGTGACCAGCACCGTCCGGACACCAGCGAGCTGCATCGCGGCCACGTTCCGCTCCAGGAGCGAGAGGCCGCCGATCGGCAGGGTCGGCTTGTCGGACCAGCCCAGGCGGCCAAGGACAGGGCGAAGCCTCGCGGCTCGCCCGGACGCCGCGATCACACAGGCAGTCGACTCCAGCCGCTCGGAGATGACGGTAGTTCGATGAACGCGCCTCATCCGTACCATTCAAGCAGCCCGGCGCGTCCCCCGGCTACCGGCCTACTCCGCCGCAAGCGATCGACAAACGCCTGCGTCTCTTCTTCCGCGACCGCCAGCTGCCCCGCCTCGCCTGGGAGACGGTGCGCTCAGGTCCGAATCCTGGCCCACGCGGAGAACGCATCGGCTTTGGCAGTGGTAGAGACCCGCGCGGGGGCGAAGAACGGACATCCGCTCGGGGAGGCGAAGAACGTGGCGAAGAACGGGCGAAGAACGGAGGCGAAGAACGGACATCCACTTATCTGCCTCTGTCCCACGCCCCTGCCGTTTCTTCAGTTGGGATGTCGTCCATGCTGTCGTTGCGCCCACTTCATGGTGGTCGAGTCGCTTTCGAAAGCCATCGCAGTCCCTCCCAAGGGAGAAAGGGGCGAGGAACGGACATCCAATTGTCTGCCTCTGTCCCACGCCCCTGCCGTTTCTTCAGTTGGGACGTCGTCCATGCTGTCATTGCGCGCCCACTTCATGGTGGTCGAGTCGCTTTCGAAAGCCATCGCAGTCCCTCCCAGGGTGGAAGTGGATCCAGGCTCTTGCAGTCCCTCCCAACCCTAAAGCTGGGATTCAGCACCACTTCGTTGCACGAGACCGATCGATCGAGAGCAGATGCAGATACATCCCATCTTGCCCAAGTCACCACGACTGGCTGAGCGAGAGACGATTGTGCGACTCCCAACAAGGCAGAACTCACCGTGTTTCACGCGCAGGCGGAGGTGCGTATTTGATCGGCGCTGTCTCCTCGGGGGGGACAGCAGGTCACGATCCCGAATTGGATGAACACCAACGCGACTCGCCCGACACGAGATCAACTGAATCACCCAATTGAAGGATTGAAGGTGAGTGACGGAGTATTCCGACGATCTTCGCTGCCCCACATTGTGAGCGACAGCATGAGCTGCAGCCTCACTGGTGACTGATGAAGATCTGACCCCAAGCGCTCACCCGATCGATGACCAGAAGTCGCTGCTTCGCGCGATCCGAGACCGGCTTGGCATTCCTCTTGATGTCACGCCCGAACAGACTCGTCAGCTCTGGGCGGCCAGCGCGCATTCGGCTCCGGCTGAGGGAAAACGGGACAGATCCATTTTCATTTGCCACTTGCACAAAAATAGATCTGTCCCCTTTACCTCTTCTCCTCCGGACGTGGACCGCGAGACCAAGGAGGCCTTCCCGGAGGTGAAGCGTTTCTTCATCGACGCCGAGGAGCAGCGTCGCGCGTGAAGCTGATCTCGCCAATTCCCGATCATTTGGCATCGCCGGCAACGAACGGCTCGCGAAGTCACGGTCGTTCCGATTGTCGGGCGCAGAGATGTGGCAAAGACTTGGGAGGCAGAGACTTGGGAAGAGACTTGGGACACCCACTTCGTTGCCCCTGTTGTACTCCTTGCCGTTTCTTAGGTTGAACCGTCTTCCTGTGTGTCGGTGCGTGCCGATCTCCTCGTGCCATGCTGGGACTCGCGAACTCGCTTCAAGCCAATACAAGCGTCCGGCCTCGAATTGCAGAGCGAACCGGCACATTATGCTTGCATGGTCGCACGATGCGTGTTGCAATTGATTCGACAATCGAAGAGGAGAACGACGATGCCTGGGCGAACTTCGCGATCTGTGCTGCTGCTTCTGGGTCCACTGGCGACGGTGGCCATCGTCGCCGGACAGAATCGGGACCGTTCGAACGAATTCGGCGGGACAGCAGCCAACGCTGTCGGCCACCCTCAGGCGGTCAGCGATTGCAGCATCTGTCACCTGGATCCCGTCACGGGTGCCCCCGACTTGATGGGCCTGCACGAGAACGACTGCGCGCGCTGTCATCCCGGCTTCGTCTTCTCTCAGACGATCCTGGGACCGATCGGCACCTGGAATCAGGAGTGTTCGGCCTGTCACAACCCGTGCCAGGATGCGACCGGCAATCAGCAGGTTCCGACCAAGGGTCACCGATGCGTCGTCTGCCATGGTCAGCAGCGGCCAACCATGCCGATCCAGGAGATCCACCGAGAGCACATCGGGAGGGCGAACTGCGTTGTGTGCCACGGCTTCATTCCCGACCTCGGCACCGAGATCGGTTCGGGCAACCTCGCCATCTGCGCGGCATGCCACAGCGGCGGTGGTGGCGGTGGCGGCGGTGGCGACGACGATGGCAGTTCGCTCCGCGAGGTCCACAAGAAGCACGTTCCGGAGGGTCTGAGTTGCCTGGAGTGTCACGGTGGTGTTCGACCACCGGTCGACGTCATTCGACGGCCCGCCGGTGGGCTTCGACGACGGTCGTATGCCAGATCTGCCACGAGGACGAGAGCCCCTCGGGCTTCCGATGAGCTGCACAAGAAGCACACGGAAGAACGGCTGGACTGCGGAGCGTGCCACATGGACGCCACTCTCCAAGACGATCGGGCTCCGATGCCGCCGATCGACGATCCGTTCAGGGCGGCGATCAACCAGACGTTCGGTGACGCATGCGCCCACTGCCACGGAGATGACGATGGCGGAATCGCCGGTTCGGACGGGGACGACGGCCCGACGGAGATCCATCGCAGGCACGTCGCCGAACAGTGGCAGTGGTGCTACAACTGCCACGGTTTCGCCGACGGCCGTCCGCTTGGCCTCGAGCCGCCGGTGACCGAGCCCGCGCAGTCGTGCCAGATGTGTCACGACGATGAGTCCTACAACGACGCGTATCCCTTCGACGTCCACCAGGCGCACGCCGAGCGCAACAAGTGCTATGCCTGCCACCAGGGCATTCCACCACTGTTCGACTGGCCCGACAGTTGGTTGGCCGGGGACACGACCGACTGTGATCCACCGTGTCCGGTCGATCTCGACGGCACCGGCGCGGTCGATGTTGGCGATCTCGTTGCGGTCATCACAGCCTGGGGTGCCCTCGGCGGCCCGGAGGATCTTGACGGCAGCGGCTTCGTCGACGTCGGAGACATCATCGCGGTGGTGACGAGCTGGGGACCGTGCCCTTGAGCGGATCAAGAATCGCTGACCCTGTTGTGTTCATTGAGGATCTTGGGTCAGGTCTCATCCAGTATTCAGAGTACCTCTGTCCCAACTCTGTTCCAGATCTGTCTTGTTACCATCGGATCGATGCGACGCGTCCCAAACCTCCTGACGACACTCGTGATCACTGCCACCTGCACCGCGTCGCTCGACGCGCGGCAGACCGATACCCCGTCGCCCGGCGAGGCCGGCTACGTCGCGACGCTGCTCGACCCGGAGGCGACCCGCGCACAGCGTGAATCGGCCGCCTACTGGATCCTCAAGGAGCGGTACTCGACTCCGTCGACCATCGACGCGCTGATCCGCGTCGCGGCCGACCCGACGCTCGACATCACAAGCCGGGAGGTCGTTGGGCATGCCCTCGGCGAGGTCGCCGAGCTGGATCCCGCGCTCACCCGGAGGATCGTGTCGCTCTCCACCGACGCCGATCGAAACCGGCGCTGGACGGTCGCCGTGTCCCTGCGCCACGTTGCAGCAGGGGACGACGAGGCATTCGCGGCGCTGCTGGCCCGCGTCGACGATGACGACCGGACGGTCCGCGCCCGCGCGGTCACGTCCATCGGCATGGTTCGCCGACCTTTCCCGGCGGACTGGCCCGGTGCGAAGGAGTTGGTGCTGAGCTGGTGGCGACACGACGACCCGTTCGTGCGCAGATTCGGATGGAGCCACCTGGGCCAGGTCCTCGACGAAGGCGAGTGGCTCGACCTCGTCGCCCACCAATACCTGCGCGGCGAACTGGAATGGACCGACGCCGTGGGCGCAGCGCGCGGCTCGGCATCACGGGAAACGAGGGTCTGAGCCGCCGGCTCGTCGACGCGCTCGCGGACGACGATCCGAAGGTGCGCGAACGTGCCATGAACCGCCTCGGCGACCTGGGACGTGCGTCTGCCGCGGCCATTCCGACCCTGGTCACCTGGCTCGACGACGACGCTGCCGAGTCCCGCGCCACGGCGGCTGGCGCCCTGGGGAAGTTCGGTGCGGCGGCGACCGCAGCTCTCGAGCGGCTCACGACGCTCGCGGGGGAAGATCCGGACGAGGGGACCCGTCTGGCCGCAATCCACGCGCTCGCTGCGATCGACGGATCGGCACCGGCGGTGCTGCGAACGTACACGGCCGCGCTCGGCGATGATGATCAAGCCGTGCGCGCCGCGGCGATCGAACACGGACTGCTGCTCGGCGACCGGGCGTGGATCGACGGCGCCATGGCCGTGATCGAGACGTCCCCGCGGCCCGATGACCGCCGGCGCACGGTTCACGGCCTGTGGCAGCGGTGGCGTCGCTCGAACGACGAGAACTTCCGGACGGCGGTGCTCGAGCCGCGGATCATCGCGGCCCTGCGCGACGCCGACCCGGCCGTCGCGCGAGCGGCCGTGGACGTGATCGGCGCGATGAAGCTGGTGAGTTCCGAGATCATCACGGCGCTGGTGTCGCTGCTGGACCATGACGATGCGGCGGTGCGCCTCGCCGCGGTGCGGGCCCTCGCGCCCGTTGGTCCGAGTGCTCAGGCGGCAATCCCCGCGCTCCTAACGCTGCTGGACGACCCATCACCGGGTATGCGCGATGCGTCGGCGGCGGCCCTTGGTGCGGCGGGGGTCGGTCGGGCGGACGTGGCCGAGGCGATGATCGTCCGGATCGAGGCGGGCGGGGATCACCCCGGGCGCATCCCCGCGCCCTACTGGCGGCGCTCGGCGGCATCGGGCCTGCGTCGGATCGGGTCGTCCCCACACTCATCGCGTCGCTGGACGATCCGGACGCTGCCGATCGCCGCGCGGCGATCATGGCGCTCGGAGTCATCGGACCCGAGGTCGACGGCGTGACTCCCGCGCTTGCGAGCGCGCACGATGACCCGACGCGGGAGGTCCGCAAGGCGGCCATCGAGGCGCTCGGACCGTGGTCGGGCGCCCGCGAAGAGGCGACTCGGGCGCTGGTCGGCTTCTTCGGCGACGACGATGCCGGACTTCGGCGCATGGCGTGCGGCTCGTGCGGCGCCGACATCATGGGCAATCTCGCCGGCCCGGGCGGGCGCATGGCGCTTCCGGAGGTTGCCGCGCTGCTGTCAGGCGACCCCAGCAACCAAGTACGCCGCGCCGCCGTCCGCACGATCATCCGTAATGATCTGTCGGATCCCGCCGCGCGCGCCGCTCTCGTCGCTGCGCTTGGAGATGACTGGTCGGAGGTGCGCACCTTGGCGGCCATCGCGTTGGGCCTTGTCGGTCCACCCGCGGCGGACCCGGGCACGGTGACGGCGCTGGCCGCTCGCCTTCGCGATCGTCAAGCGAACGTCGTGGTTGCCGCGGCCGGGGCCCTGGAGGCGATGGGCCCGCGCGCGGCCGAGGCCGGGCCGGCACTCCAGGAGGCGCTGCAGCGGCCCGAGCCGGAGGTGCGCCCGGCCGTGGAGGCCGCGATCCGCGCCGCAGGCGAGTGAGGAAGTCCCGGACAATCCAGACAGGGATCGTCGCACCTCGTCGAGCGCTCGGATGAGGCGTTCGAGCAATCCGTCACGTACGAGTACTTTGCCCACCGGAACGGGCACCACCGGAACGGGGGCAGACCGATTTGCCGCCCATCTCCGGGTCTCTCGCAAATGGACATGTCCCCGTTCTCCCCATCATCAAGACTCTGCAGGCTCGAGACCCGAGCTCTTCACGATGCTCACCACCTCCGCATCGAGCGCATCGAGAATTCGGCTCGCCCGCTCCAGTGTGATGTTGAAATACTCGTTGCGCTCATCACGCGACACCTGCGACTCGTGGACGCCGAGCCGTTCGGCAAGCTGACGTTAACTGAGACCGTGGGCAATGCGAAGTCCAATCGCAGAGCAAGGACACCCACTCTGTTGCCTCGGTTGCACCCCTCTGCCGTTTCTTCGATCGAACCCTCGTCCGAGGTGTCGGTGCGCGCTTGCCCTCTTCGTGGTATGACAGACCCGGCAGCGGTTCGAATCAAGACGAGCCCTTCTCATGTAAGGAAGTGGATGTCCAAGCTCATCCCGTGTAAGGAAGTGGATGTCCAAGCTCATCCCGCATCCAAGCTCATCACGGGACCATTCGGCTTCCGCTGTCCGACATGCGACCGGCCCACGTCGAACATACTCGCCGGTCGCGAGCTCGAGTCGGCTGACGTCCGTTCGAGTCGCGATCAGGACGTGCGAACGGGCGACGGTCCCAAAGCGGTCTGTCACCATTCCACGTCGCTATGAATCCAACGACGTTCGGCCGATTCTGGATCCTCCGCGGACACCATACGACTCTTCATGACGCACGTTGTGCTGAAGATCCGTCGGACGAGTGGAGTCGCTCGCAGTCGACGTCGTCTTCGCGCGAATCTCGAAGCAGCGCGTTCCGACCGATTCCGCGCATAGGACTCCAACAGCGCTCTTCGACTCTCACGCTCGTAGTCATCCTGATGAAGGATCGACCTCTGGTCAGCCTGGAATCGAAACCCACCCAACGGCACATTGATCACGAACAACTCCGCAATCTCTGCAAAGCGGAGCCATAGATCGCAATCGCCCGCAAGTGCGAATCTCTCATCCAGGCCTCCGGCCTTCTCCCAGACCGATCTTCGCCAGAACGATGATTCCTGCTGGATGTACCCCAGAAACTCCGGTCCACCTCTTGCATGCCACCCGTGCAACACCGATCGTTGGCAAAATCGTGGAGCCCATTGCGTACGGCAGCAGATACCGTCAGTCGCCCAGTACATTCGCACCGCGGAGGTGAGCCAATTCAGGTCAGGCAGGTCGCTGAAGACCTCACCGACGACCTGCAACGTCCATGGCAACAACTTGTCGTCGCTATTGATCCAACAGAAGACGTCGCCGGTCGCGAGCTCGAATCCCCGATTGATGGCGCTGGCTTGGCCGCCGTCCGGCTCTGATGTCCAGTAGGCGAGCCGATCTTCATATCGCCGAATGATGTCAACACTTCCATCTGTACTGCCACCATCGATGATCAGGTATTCAAGATTCGGATACCCTTGGGAAAGCACCGATTGGATAGTCTCTTCCAAGAACGTCGCCTGATTCAGAGAGGGCGTGACGACACTGATCTTGGGCAATTGGCGGATGCTAGTCATTCCCAGTCACTCATGAAGCGTGTATGGATTGCTGCAACGTGCTGACGACAGAGGCGAGTGTAGCATGCCGGCTGCCAAGGTCCGTTGGCGGTTGAAGTGCACGACGTGCGGCTTTCGTAACGAGACCGCTGCCCCACACGCCGCCCCACGGTGCACTCCCAGCATGCTCCTTCGCGTCGGGACGAAGGGATAAAGGGGACAGATCTGTTTACTCAAGCTCATCACCAAAATAGATCCTGTCCCCTTTCCCTTTTCCGCTACGCGTTTGCTGCGCTCACCCACCGACGCAGTGTTTCGGCGAGGTCGGTGTCCTCCTGTGTTCCGTTCGGCGGGCCGAAGTAGCTCCCCTCGATCATCGCGATGTCCTTGGCCAGCGCGCCTGAGCGGGTCTGGTCGAGCGTGCCGGCACGCTGGATGCGCCGTAGGGTCATCACCGCGCTGAGCGGCGTGATGCGTGAAGGCAGATCGAGGTCTGTCTCGACGGCCGCGGGCGGCCGCTTGCGCACGCGCCACACGAGCGCGACAGCGATGGCCACCAAGGCCGCTCCGATCAGGAGCCAGCGCAGCACACCGCCCGGCTGGCCGATCGAGACGCTGGCGCCGGACACCGGTACGAGGTCCAGATCGGAGAAGTACTTCGAGACCAGCTCCGCCTGGACTCCCTCGCGCAGCACCGGGAGCGTGAACGACGCTCCGGTCGACCCGGATCCCGGCGTGTAGGTGATCAGCCAGCTGCGCTCCACCGGCAGCCGGTACATGCCCGTCTCATCCGCCTCGGGATAGCCGCCCTCGGGCGGCGTTGGCGGTCCCCCGTAGAACGGCGAGTTGTTGTTGGCGCTGCCTTCCTGAACGATGGTCGTTGGGCGGACCTCGATCGCCTCGTTCTCGAGCGTGTAGCCGCGGAGCGGATCGTCGAGGCCGTCCAGAAGATCGTGAACGTCGGGCACGGCGCCGTCGCCGCGAGCGACGACCTCGAGGGTCACCGCGCGGTCCTTCTTGCCGTCGCGGGCGTCGCGGGGGTCGACGACCTGGACGAGCTCGAGTTTCGTGCAGGGACGGACCGCCGCGGACGCCGATTCGGCCGGCGTCACCGCCAGTCCCGGGCTGTTCGAGGGAAGGACGAGCATGACGGGCCCCGAGTTGTCCTGGAACTGCATCTCGAGCGTGACCTGCGGAACGCTGTCCACCGCCGGATCCTTGCGCGAAAGGACGATGTACGCCATCGGCTTCTCGAGCCACCCGTCCTCGCCGTCCTCCACCACGCCCCGCGCGGGCATGAAGGGATCGAAGAAGCCGATCGTCTCGACCTCGAACCCCGTGGAGAGCGCCTCGCGAAGGCTCTTCTCCAGCTTGTCGCGATAGTTGACCTGCCGGTACTGGCGATCCCACTCGGGTGTACACGTCGTTCTGGAGGTACCGGGTGAAGCCGCCCGTCTCGCGATCCACCGAGTTCGTGTAGCGCATCGAGAGCATCACGCCGAAGGCGCGGTTGGTCCCGACCTGGTCGTCGCCGTCCAGCGTGAGCCGCAGCTTGATCTCGTCCTTGACGAGATCGCGGTAGAGCTCCTCGAAGCGGCGAAGGGACGCCCCCGCCGGGATCGTCTCCGACGATGCGAAGCGCCTGTTTCACCAGCTTGGGCTTGACCTCCGGATCGGCGCGGGAGACCGCGAGGCTCAGCGCGCGGGCGAACTCCGCGATGTGCCGCTCGCGGCTCTCGGGGGTGAGCGTCGCGAGCGAGTCCTTGATCTGATCGACCTGATCACTCTCCTTGGTGCCGTCCTGCGGCATCTCTTCGGCGCTGAGGAAATTGAGCTGTGAGGTCCCCATGGCAGCCCCGAACCAGCGGAGGTAGATCGTCGGGTCCTCGCGCTCCTCTCCGGCGTTCACCGCCTTCGCATAGCGGTCCGCAGCGTCGCGGAAGGCGGCGAACGTCGCGAGGCGCACCTCGTCGTCCTTCGTCGCCTCGTCGTCCGTCTTCTTCTGCTGTAGGGAGCGGAACTGGAGGCGGTCGTAGGCGAGCGACGCCTGAAGCACGGCGTAGCGCCACGATTCCGGCTGGCTGGCCAGCGCCAGGCGCGAGAGATCGATGGCCAGTGCGTATCCCTTGTCGACGAGTTGGGCGATCTCCGTGTCGGTGCGCTTCACGCCCTGCTGCACCTGCACCGCCCGGTTCCGCCAGTCGCCGTTGAGCCCGGCGGCCATCGCCTCGGCGAGCGTTGCTGCGGTGGCCGCGGGAATCTCGTCGACGGGTCCGAAGACTTCCACCACCTCGTTGCGCTCGAAGACCTCGGTCACGCCGTGACACGCCTTGAAGACGGGAGTGATCTCGGGGAGCGAGCGCGGCTCGACCCCGAAGTCCCGCAGCGTCTGCATGAGCAGGGCGAGGCGCATGCAGGTTGCGGCGCTGGCGGCCGCGCATGAGCGGTGCCTGGGCGACCTCATAACGCCAGAAGTACCACATCATCGAGTCCGCGTCGTAGTCGCTTGTGGGGCCCAGGCGCTTCTCCCACGTCTCGAGGAACGCACCGGCCAGCGCCACGGGCCGCGTCGGGGGTTCGGCGGATCGCCTGCCCCAGCAGGTCGAGCGCCTGGTCGGTCTCGTCGGCGCTGGCCGCGAGTTCCACGCACGCCCGATCGGCTCGCACCGCGAGGCTGGGCTCCAGCGCATCCATCCACCGCTGATCGGGAATCGCCCGCAAAAGCAACTGAGCACCGCGCGAAACGGTTCGCCGGTTACCCTGCTGCGCCACCGCCTGCTCCATCTCGGTCACCAGGGCCGTGGTGAGCATGCGCAGGGGGATGCGTAGCACCGAGTCCGCCAAGTCGTGCCGCTCCAGCAGCACGTCCATCGCCTGCTTGAGGGTCACGATCGACTCCGCTCGGGCCGCCTCGGCGGCGTCGGAGCTGTCCTTCGCCTGGTTCACGTTTGCGGCGCTGAGGGCGATCCCCTCGAGCGCGGAAGGCCCCAGCGTGTCGTTCGCGAAGACGCGCTCCAGCCACGGCGTCACCTGCGAGCGCGGCATGCGTCCCATCAGTCCCAGCGCGAGCTTGACCGCTTCCGCTCGCGATGACATCGACGCCCGCTCCATGCCGCTCACCTCGCAGAACAGTGCCCACGCCTGCGCCCGGTGCGCATCGGCCTCGGGCGTCTCGCCCGCCTTGTTCGCCAACGTCAGGCGATAGCGTCCGTGCACGAGCACCTGCTCGCCGTCACCGGCGGCGCGCGCCTCGTTCAAGGGCGGGAGGAAGGCGTACGCTTCTTCGACCAGCCCGGCGCCGGCGAGCAACTCCACCGCGCGGCGGCGCTTCTCGGGATCGGAAGCGCCGAAGAAGCGGGTGCCGATCCGAATCCTCTCGAGCAGCGTGGCGGGACTGTTCTTGGCCGCCGCCGCCGCGGTCATCGTCGTCCACGCCGCCATCTGCCAGGTCTTGGGGTCTGACGGGCACGCCTCGGCCACCGCGAGCACTTCCTCGGGGAGGAGCCCGGAGTCGCCGCGGTTGAGCGCCTGAAGGACGCCGGCGTACAGCGCGTCGGCGTCACCGGGCGACAACTCGCCGAGGAACGACGCGTAGTCGCCCCACTCGCCCGCCTGCACGAGCAGGTGCACCCAGCGCGCGATGTCCGCGCCGCGGGCGGTGGCCGGATTCGGGCGCGGCACCTGACCGAAGCCGAGCTTGGCCCGGGCGCCCAGGACGTTCTGCGGCGTGCGGGAGAAGTCCAGTGAGCGCAGGGTGTTCTGCATCTCCTGCGAGCGCTGCATCGCCTCGCCCGCTGCGGCGGCCAGCCCCAGCGCGACGTCGAGGTCCACACCGAGATCGCGGTAGTACGCCTTCATCTCCTCCTGCCGCTCGACCGACAGGCTCTCGAACTGCCGCTTCAGGCGATCCGTCTCGTCCTTGGAGAGGGCCGCGCTCGCGGGTGGCTGCCCTTGTACTGTCGGCGCGCCGCCGCCGTCCTCGAGGCCCGGAGGTGGGGCGTCGAGTTCGTCGGGCAGTTCCGGCGCGGGCTGCTCGACCTCGGGTCGCGCCGGCACGGGGCGAATCCGAATAACGCTCTGTCCCCACGCCGGTCGAGGCGCGACGGGGAAGAAGAAGAGCAAGAGGAGCGCCAAGCCCGCGTCGTGGATTCTTCGCCGCCATTCGCATCGTTCGCCGCATCTTCATGTTCGTGCACCTTCGAAGCTCGTTCGATTGGATCTCCCTCGATGCCTGCCATCCACGGATGCGCGCGACCCGCCGGACGGGCGCACTGCGCCTACCAGCCATTCGGGATTTCGTCCGTTCCGCCGGCTCCCCGCCCGTCCTTTCCTCGCGGGGGCGTCCGGGTCTTGCCCTTTCCCATGCCGTCGCGCAGGCCCTTCGTATTGCCCTTCTGCGGCGAGTTCCTTGGCAGCGGAGTCGCCGTCAGGTCCTCGACGCTGCGTTCCAGGTTGAGCGCCACCTCGAGATTGAGCTGCTCTTGTCCCGGCGCGGCGGCCGTCGTTCCAGCGTCCGTCTCGGTCTCGGCCAGATACCGGAAGTTCTGCCGCGCGAGCGAGGCCACCTTGGTCCAGTCGGGCGTGGGCTCGCCTGCCTGCCGCATGAGGCGCGCGCCGTAGTAGTATCCGGCGGCGATCTCCGCGCGAGCCTGGCGGGCAAGCTCGCTGTCGCCCAGTCCCTGGTCGATGGCCTCCGCGAGCCATCCCTCGAGGTCGCGCACGCCGGCCGTCAGCTCGCCGGAACGGATCAGCGCGCGAGCCCGGGCGACGGCCACCACGTCGGTCCGCGGCGAGTCGATCGCTTCGAAGAGCGCGCCCGCCCCTTGGAACTGATCCGCCGTCGCCTGCCACGCCTTGCTCGCTTCGACGTAGGCCTGATCCGCCTCGTCCGCGGCCAGCTGGGCGGCGCGGGCGTCGGCGGGAACGCGACTCTCGGTCGCGAGCCGGCGGGCGTGCAGCCAGTCCAGGTGCTTCTGGTGCGCCGCGTCCTGCGCATCCTGCGCGGCGGCTTCCAGCGCGCCAGCCTGGGCCAGCATCGTCATCGCCTTCTCCTGCGTCAGCGCCTGCTGACCGGGGCCGAAGTAGATGGCCAGGCCGGCCACCGGCGCCAAGGTCCAGGCTGCCCATGCGAGGCGCTGAAACGTCATGCCAGGCGTCCTTTCATTGCTCGTTCGCGGGCCGCTTCGGGGGCCGGTCGGGGTGCCGCCGGACTCCGCACTCCCCGCCCCGCCGTGGCCGTGCGCGCTCGGCGCGGGCCACGTCGCGCCGCACGCCCGCCAGCAGCAGGGCGGGACCGACGAGGCCGACCAAGGCGGCCCCCACGCCCAGGAGAAGGAGCGCCAGCTCGCGCACGCTCAGGCCCAGGTGCGTATTGGGAATGGTCATGCGAAGACGGTCGAGCACTCGGCTTGGCAGGTGTTTGGTGTTCCCCTCGTGGTAGTAGCCGTCGAGTCGCGCCGTTAGTTGGCGCAGCGCCAGCGTTTCCTGCTTGGAGCTGTGCCCGGAGACGAGCGATGCCCGGTACGGATCGCCGACCCCGATGACGATCGAGTCGGCGATGGCCGGCGGCAGTCGAATCGAGCCGAGGTTCGTCTGCGCGTCGCCGTCGCTGACCACCACGAGGGTGGCGGAGCCGTGCGCCCACGGCCGGGCGATCTTCAGCGCTTCGTCGACGCCCGCGGAGAGGTCCGTCGAGCCCCCTTCGAAGGCGACGTACAGACGCAGGCCGTCGAAGAGATTGCTCACCACGTTGCGATCGGTCGTGTCCTCGAGGACGGGCAGCGCCTTCGTGTAGAACGCCACGACGGAGATGCGTGTCGTGGACATGTCCAGGCGATCGAGGATGCCCTGGACGATCTTGCCCGCCCAGATGCTGCGCGAGACCTTTGGTGAGTCCGGTCCGGCGTCGTTGATGAGCATGCTCGGGGAGACGTCCAAGGCGATCAGGAGATGACGCGAAGCGTGCGGCTCGGGCGTGACCTCGCCGCCGGTGGGTTCACGCAGGCCGAGCACCACTGCGCCCCACACGCACAGCGCCAGACCCGCGCACCGCGCGAACGGCGCCGCGTGCGCCCACACCGACGGCCGGCCGGTGGGTCCGAACGCCAGGCGAGCCACCCGAGCCACCCGCGCTGCGTGGAGACGCTCGGCGATCGCCGCGATGACGAGCACGCCGAGCGCTGCCGTGAAGGCGCAGGTGAGCACGTCGGCGGGAGCGATCGCAAGAGCAAGGAACATGGGACTCACCACGGCGTGTACCTCACGCCCAGGAGTCCCACGAGGTGCACGCCGACGAGCGCGAGCACCGCGAGGGCGAACGGCGAGAAGTCATCCATCGGCTGCGCGCCGGCGGGCTGGAACCGGGCGGGCTTCATCTTGTCGATGTGGCGGAAGACCTCCTTGATCGTCTCTGGATTCGCGGCGGCCATCGCGTCACCGCCGGTCAGATGGGCCATGTCCACCACCTCCGTGGGGATGGGCGCGTCTGCCGCGACATGGATGTGGTAGAGGGTGATGCCGGCGTCCCGCAGCTCCGCCGCGACGCGCTCGTTCTCTGCGCCGTCGAGGTCGGGACTCTGACCGTCGGACACCATGATGATGAGGCGATCCCCCTCGAGCGCCTCGGAGATCATGTTGTCGCGGCAGAACCGCAGCGCAGCGGCAATCATCGTGCCGCCCATGTGGTTCGGCTGGTGCTCTGGATCCGCGAACGGCAGGGCGTCACGGATCGCCTTCAGATCTTTCGTCAGGTGAACCCACCGGATTTGCTCCGACCCGAAGAGGGTGAGCCCGAACGCGTCGCCTTCCCGTGCCTTCGTGAAGTCGCTCACTGCCTTGGCCGCCATCCGGTAGCGATCGCCGTTCATGCTCCCCGAGACATCGAGGCAGATCTCGATGTTGTTGAGCAGGCGTTCGTCGTGCGGCTGGCGCATCGCGAGGGGACCGGCGAGCATCACGATGGCGCCGGCAAGCACGCCGAGCGGCGCCGATTCGAAAGCGCCGAGCAGGATCCGCAGCCAGTGCGAGCGATGGTGCGTTCGATGGTCGAACGGCACCACCACGCCCGGCCGGCGCCCGAGCACGATCCACGCCAGGAGCACGGGGAACGCGAGCAGCAGCAGGACCCAGGGGTGGGCGAAGGTCATGCGTGCCCTCCTCGCGATTCGGCCGGCGTGGAGATCTCTCCCGGGGATTTGGCTCGAGCGATCGCGTCGCGGGCCAGCTCCGTGAGGGCGTGCACCGCCGCGGCGGCGTTCGTGGCGCGTGCCGGCGCTTCGCCGCCGGCGTGCAGCCACCGTTCGACCGTCTTGACCACAGGGGCCGTGTCGCGGTTGCGTCTGAGCGATTCGAGCGTCGCCGCGTAGTCGCCCTCCGGCACCATCGCGAGACCGAGGCGCTCACTCAAGTAACGGATCAGCAGCAGCTCCAGCCCGGCGCGCTCATTCGTGGTGAGCGTTCGCTTGCCCGCGGTCCGAATCGCTGCGACCACCTGCTCGCCCAGACTCGGCGGCGGCGGCGCGGGCACGGCCGGCGGTCCGCGGCGCGGCGCCGCAGGGCCCGGCGCGTGAGCACGACCACCGGGACGCCCGCCCAGAGCACGAAGCCGCCGATCATGATCGCGCGGTAGTGGTCCCGCCATGTCCACGTGCCGCCGCTCACCGCCCACCAGCCCTCGCGCTCCAGGAGATCGGTCCCGTGCTTCTCCGGCAGGCGAGAGACGATCCGCACGTGGAGCGGCGGCAGATCGGTCACCGGGCCGCCGTCATCGCGGGCGAGGAAGTCGCGCAGGTCGAATTCGCCGGCGACGTTCCCGATGAAGCTGACCCGCTGTATGCCAGGCTGGGCCGTTCGAGTCACGCGCACCCTTACCGGCGCGAGCTGCGGATTCTCGCCCCGCTCGTGCAGCGTCGGCCGGTACGGCACGTCGACGTGCGACTCCAGCCCGCGGTCAGTGGCGAGCGCCGCCGGTTCGACCGGCGCCGCGACGGCGAAGGCGCGCGGAGTCACGGCGAGCGCCGCCGTGACGGCGAGCGCCAGCCCCGCCGCTCTTCTGCACCGAGACGAACGTCCAGCCCACGTCATCGCGTCCCCCTTGCCAGTCCGCCACGAGACGCGAGGAAGTACCGGAGCTTGGGGACGATGTTCTCGTCCGTGCGCATCGCGAGATAGTCGATGCCTGCCCGCAGAAGATCGCGCCGAACTTCCTCGGCCCCGGCCCAGACGCGGCGGGAGCGGCCGATGAAGCTCGCTCCGGTCTCCGACTCCCGCCCGAGGAAGAACCCCGCCCGCAGGTGTCCGCGCTCCGACGGATCCTGCAGGTGGATCACCGCGCAGTCGTGCAGGTGTCCGACGCGCCGGAGTACGGCCACCGCATCGGGATCGTGCAGATCGCTCAGCACCAGGACGACCGACGCCCGGGGGACATGGGAGAGCAGCGCGTCGAGCCGTTCGGAGAGCCGCGTCCCCTCGGACAGGCTGGGCGCGGCGCAGCGGGTCGATCGCGCGCCACAGGTCGCTGCGCGCGAGGCTCGGGGCGACGCGGACCTCGCGCTCCCCCGCGCCGATGATCGCCACCGGGCTCATCCGGCGCTGGGCGATGAGGCCGATCGCCCCCGCCGCCCACACCGCCACGTCGTGCTTGGCGAGCGGCGTCGAGCTGACCGCCATCGACGCGGACGTATCGATCACGAGGTAGACGTTCGTGCGCTTCAGCGCCTCGTACTCCTTGACGAACGCCTTCCCGGCCCGCGCGGTGAGGCGCCAATTCAGCAGCTGCACGGAGTCGCCCGGCTGATACGGCCGCGAGGAGGCGTACTCGAGCCCGCTGCCCACGAAGAGTGAGTTGTCCGCGCCGAAGGCGAGGTCCTCCGCGAGGCGGCGGACGACCATCTCGAAGTCCTCCCGTGCGAGATCCTCAGGGCTGCGCAGGCTCATGCCGGTCGTCTTCACGTCAGGCTCTGAAGAATCTCGCGCAGCACGTCCGCGCCGCGCCGCCCCTCCGCCAACGCCTCGTATCTCAGACGCATCCGGTGCAGCAGCACGTCCTCCGCGAGGGCGAAGATGTCTTCGGGAATCACGTACTCCCGCCCGTAGATGTACGCCCGCGCGCGCGAGGCGTGCACGAGCGCCAGCGCCGCCCGCGGGCTACCCCCCAACTCGACGCTCGGGTGGACGCGGGTCAGACCCACCAGCTCCACGCAATCCCGCAGGAAGACGTCGCTGACGTGAACCTCCTGGACCTTCGCCATCGCCGCGGTCAAATCGCGCAGATTCCGCTGGCGCGCCTCGCCGATCGCGTCGAACGCCGACATCGGCACCGCACCTTCGCCTTGACGCTTGAGCTTCAGGGCGAGACTGCGGCGAACGACCTCCGCCTCATCCTCGGGCGTCGGATAGGTCAGGCGATGCCGCAGCATGAACCGGTCGAGCTGCGCCTCGGGCAGCTCGAACGTGCCCGCCTGCTCGACCGGATTCTGCGTCGCGATGACGATGAACGGGGCGGGCAGATCATGTGTCGCCTCCCCGATCGACACCTGCCGCTCCTGCATCGCTTCCAGCAAGGCCGACTGCACCTTGGGGCTCGCGCGGTTGATCTCGTCGGCGAGCAGCAGGTTCGTGAAGATCACGCCCTTGTGGACGCGGAACGTGCCCGTGGTCTGCTCGAGTATCTCCGCGCCGAGAATGTCTGACGGCAGCAGATCGATGGTGAACTGCACCCGCGCGAACTTGAGGTCGATCGCCTTTGCGACCGAGTGCACGAGCAGCGTCTTCGCAATCCCCGGCACGCCTTCCAGCAGCAGGTGCCCGCCCGTGAGCAGGGCGATGAGCAGCCGCTCGACGACGACGTCCTGACCCACGACGGTCTGGGCCACCTGATCCCGAACGGAGTCCGCGAAGGGGCAGCGGCCGCGCTCGTCGGTATTCGCTGCGGCGCCGTCGAGTGGCGCGCCGGTGGCGACGGTGTTGGTCTCCTGCGTACCCGGTGTCGTCGTGGTCACTGCCGTTGCCCCATGCGTTCTCTCTCGATGTCATCCGCTGCCGCGCTGCTCACTGTTCCGCCGGCGTGGCCTCCGCCAGCAGCTTCTCCAGGATCGGCTGGAGCTGATCCGCTCGCACCCCTGCGGCACGGATCTTCCCCGCGCGATCGATGACGTACGTCGACGGAAGGAACTCCACGCCGAACAGTGGCGCCATCGTGCCGGGTGTGACCAGCGTGCCAGGCGTGCTCGTCGGTCCCGACGCGTTCGAGGGTGCCGGGGCTTCCGGGACTTCCGGGGCGCCGTCCTTCCGGGGCGAATCCAACATCACCGGAATCCCCGGCGTCTTCGCCTCCCGAAACTCACCGAGCGTCGCCCAGGCCTCGTCGCTCACTCCCGCCTCGCACACTCCCGCGAACACGACCCCCTGCGGGCCCATCTCCTGCTGGATCGGAGCCAGCTTCTCCAGCTCCTTCAGCGAGAACCCGAGGGCGGGCGAGAGGAACGTCACGACGCACACCGACCCAGTGAACGACGAGGCGGGCACCTCGGTCCCCAGCCACCCCGCCGGCGCCAGCGTCGGCATCGACTTGCTCTCCGCCTCGCGCAGCGACTGCGGCCGCTTCTCGCCGCCGTAGTAGCACTCTGCCGCGAACTCCGCCTCCACCTGAACGGGCATTGCCGACGCCATCTCCGCCAGCAGCACCTTGACGACATCCTCGACTCGATCCGGCGTCAGCCCGGCCGCCCGCACCACCCCCGACCGATCGATCACCACGTACGTCGGCCAGAACTGAAGGGCGTAGTCTTTGACCGACGCTCCACCGTTGTCCTTCGCCACGGGGTAGTTGATCTTCTTGTCCTTCACCACCCCCGGCGCCGCATTCCATCCAGAGTTGGAGTCATGCACTCCGATGAACACCAGCCCATCACTTCCGTACCGCGACACCAGATCCACGTTGTGCGGAATCGAAGCCATGCACGGCCCGCACCAGGTGGCCCAGAAGTCGATGACGACGACCCGACCCAGGTTAGCTTCGAGGGAAGTCGGTGTCCCGATCCACTCGCCGAGCGCCAGCGCGGCGCGGGTTTGCCCTCGAGCGCTTTGAGCTGCGGGGGGCGCTGGGCGCCTTCGAAGAACCAATCGTCGGGGAACGGTTTGGTGGTGTCGGGGGCGGGCAAGGCCCAGGCCGTGGCGGTCCCGAGCAGGCAGAAGGCGACGACCGCCAGAGTGCGAAAGCCCGTCCAGAGTGCGCATCCCATTGTTGGCTCCCAATTCCGGATACCGACCCCCCACACGCCTTGTATCGTCGAGCTGGAGTATACGGGGGCCATTGGGTGACGCAGCGAATGAGGGCCAAAGCGCCGCTCCCATCGCACGAGCTGACGCGCGGCGACCTCATTGACCAGAACGCTGGAGTCGCCGATCAGGACGAGACCGAGAGCGAGGGAGAGATCACACGGCGGCGCACAGGCACTGGTCGAGGATGGCCATGTCGCTCTCGTAGGACTCCGGCGAGAGCGGACCGAACGAGAAGCGGAACATCGGACCGAGCGGACCACCGTTGCCCCGTCGCTCCATGTCGCACAGCCTCCCGGGCAGAACGCCGGCCTCGTGCTGAACAGCCGCTCGTTGAACCCGTCGCCGGTCAGGTCACCGGGAAGACGACCCCAGTGATAGAACCCGCCGTTGCCGCTGTACAGCTTGACGCCCAGGTTCGCGAGTCCTTCCCCGTAGCGATTGCGTTGCGACGTAAAGAAGTCGCAGACCGCTCGGCGCGCCTGCGCAACGCGCTTCGGCTCGAGCAGGGCCGTCACGTAGAGCTGCGAGGCCCGCGAGACTCCGCCCATGCCGAACGAAGAGTAGTTCCTGAACAGCTCGATGTGCTCGCGTGAGGCCACGACCCATCCGACGCGCATGCCCGGCACCTGCAGGCCCTTGGTCGCGGCCCCGACGATGAATAGATCGGTGGCGTTGATGTCGTCGATGTATCGCAGCGCGCTCTCCGGTTCGGGGTCGCAGTAGAACTCGTAGGCCTCGTCGATGAGCGCGCTGCGACCGGGTTTGCTGTAGTGCTCGACGAGTGCTCGCAGGTCATCGCCCGTGACCGTGACGCCCGTCGGATTGCAGGGGTTGCTCTTGAGGAGCATGACGCCGTCCCCCGCCGGGTGATCGGCGAGCCCCGGCCGGAAGCGGTTCTGCTCGTTGCTCGGGATGATGTCGTACGGCCGCTTCAGAAGCCGCAGCACATCCCAGTAAGGCGTGTATTCGGTCTCCTCGACCGCGACCCGCACGCCCTCTTCGAGGAAGGCGAGGATGGCGAAGATCGCGGGACGTCCGCCGGCGAAGATCGCGACGTTGCCGACGGTGATGCCCGCGTCGTAGAAGTCGTTGTAGTATCGCGTGATGGCTTCGCGCAACGGCGGCTGTCCGTCCGCCTTGGGGTACATCCGATCATCGGCGGTGATGCGGATCGAGTCGGGGAGATCGGGGCCGCCCGGCACGGGGTGCGTGATCGGATAGCCCTGTGCCCAGGGGTGGGTCCCCGGATCGCCCATGTACCGGCCGGAGACCTCCGCGAAGAGGAACAGCGTTTCGTAAATGCCCATCGGCTGGAAGTGGTTGAGGATCATGCCGCCGACGATACTCCCGAGATCGACTCCT
The DNA here is from genome assembly GCA_963697235.1 of uncultured Planctomycetota bacterium. GTDB lineage: Bacteria > Planctomycetota > Phycisphaerae > Phycisphaerales > SM1A02 > CAVONJ01. The sequence goes on along the minus strand of CAVONJ010000004.1, from coordinate 135,134 downwards.
TGCCAAGGCGAGAAAGGGGACAGATCTATTTTGGGGCAGAAAGGTGACAGATCTGTCTTGGCGCACATGGCAAATGGATCTGTCCACTTTGTGGTTGCGTCGACGTCAAGTCACTGGATGCGAACGAGCCACCGGTCTTGTGGAACCCGCGATCGGACCACGCCAACACAAAGATGATGATCGGCATGGCTACTCCCCACCCGAACGCCTGGGCGACGCTCTTCCTGACGATGTGCTGTCTCGGCCCCTCGGCTTGCCGAACCGGCGACGCGCTCAGGGACTTTCCACCACCTGACGACCCGTCTGTCGCCCCCATTGTGACGGAAGAGATCGGTGTCGCCCCCGTCGATGTCCGGCCACACTTCGCGATTGAAGTGGGTGACGAGGGGAAGAGCCGAGCCATGCTCGGCACGATGTTCGCGATTGACCCAGACCACCTGTTCACGGCGAAACACGTCTACGACTTGAGTTTCGAACCCGTGGAGCGAGGATGGGGCGACCCGGAGGATTGGGTGCTCATCGAGATGCCCGGGCATGGCTTGGATCCCCCGGCCGTCGCTTCGGCTGCGCGGCCAGCCCTCGGAACGGAGGTCTACGTTCATGGGTTCATCGGCAGGCCGGCCCGTCGACGAATCATCCGCGGCACCGTGGCCGAAGCACCGGTCGGACTCTCGTCGGAGTACTACCCCGTACCGGACAACTTCGTCCTCTTGCGCGTACAAGGCCTCTCCATGCAGTCGCTCCACGGGACTGTCTGGGGGTCCGGTCTGTCTCGAAGACGGCACCGTCTTCGCCTTCGTGCATGCGGGCCGGGAACTCACCGTCTTGGAAGACGATGAGGTACGGCGTGTTGTCCTCTACATCGTTGCCTTTCTGATTCCGAGGGATGCCGTCCAACACGATCGTGCTGCGCACTGAACACGGTGTGCGATAGCGACGACGAAGAGTCTGCGACCAAGAAGAACTGGATTTCCATTGCGGACCGAAGTCCGATCGGCTACAGACGTCGTGAGATTCTCGCCCAATCCGGGCCAGGATCCGTGTCGCAGTCCGTCGTCGCAGTCGCATCGGCCGCGGTCAGTCGGCTCGACGACGAGGAGCAGTGCGATGAAGAACGCAATTCTTGGCCCATTGATCATGGCGAGTGTTTCAGCCCTAGCGGCTGGCCAGGCCAGTTGGAACGTGAATGGCGACCGGACGAGCGGCTCAATGACCGGCGCCACAACTGCGTCGTACGCGACTGATCGTCCAGGGAACAGCGGTGCTGTGGCCGCTGGCGTCTCCTGTGGCACCATCTTCGTTACGCAGTCCGTGGATGCGGTGACCATCATTGAGAGCAATTCGGTGTCCTGCAATGCAGGCGGCATCCACACCGACAACAGCTACTTCCGCTCGTTCGATCTGGCGGACTTCGCGATTGACGGTCCCTTCACGCCGTGCGCGGTCGACGTGGGCATCGAGAGCCGCGGCCGCGGGCAACGGCATCTCCCAGCCGGTCGAGATCCGCATCTACGACACCTCGAACATCAACAGTCTCGGCTTCCCGGTATTCACCCAGACCTACGAGGTGATGGACCAGGCTCAGACCATCATGACCTTCGACACCACCGGCGCGCCGACCATCCTGTCGGGCGGCCTGACCGTCGAAGTGTTCACCCCCGATGGGGCCGCCGACGGCAACTCCTTCTTCATCGGCTCCAACGGCAACGGCCAGACGGCCCCGAGCTACCTGCTCGCGGCTGACTGCGGCGTCACCGTTCCGACCACCACCGCGGCGATCGGCTTCCCCGAGATGCAGATCGTCATGACCGTGATCGCCAGCGGCAAGGGCGGCGGTCCGACCTGCACCGGTGACACGAACGGCAACGGCCAGGTCAACGTGACCGACCTCGTCAACGTCATCAGCGCCTGGGGCACCAACGGCCAGTTGGTTCCCGGCGTCGACACCGACATTGTCGCCGACGGTACTGTCGACGTGCTTGACCTGGTCGAGGTGATCACGGCCTGGGGCCCGTGCGTGTTCGGAGCATGCTGCTTACCCAATGGTTCGTGCATGAACGGCAAGAGTCCTGATGACTGCTGCGATGCTGCCGGTACCTTCCAGGGCGTCGGCACAACCTGCGCGGATGTCTATGTCTGCGAACCGGTTTGCGGCATCCCTTGCATGGGCAGTTGCACCGAAGCCAACGGCAACCCCGGCTGCGATGACGCCGAGTGCTGCGCGACCAGCTGCGCGTTCGACAGCTTCTGCTGCGACGTGGAGTGGGATCAGGTCTGCGCCGACAACGCGGCGATCATCTGCGATCCGAACCCCGGCGCGTGCTGCTTCGACGACGGGAGCTGCCAGGACTTGAACTTCGCCGACTGCGATGCGGCCGGTGCGGTCATCTTCCAGGGTGCAGGAACGACCTGCGCCACGGATCCCTGCCCGCAGCCCGCCGACAATGACCTCTGCGAGAATGCGACCACGGCGGTCGACGGCGCGAACGACTTCGACAACACGCTGGCCACCACCGACGGCCCCGAGCACCCCGAGTGCGGCAAGGGCTTCCCGGACCTCCAGGTCAACAACGACGTGTGGTTCAACTACACCGCGACGAACACCGGTCCGACCGTCTTCGCGCTGTGCAGAAACCCGGACACCTTCGACGGCAAGATGGCCCTCTACGAAGGCTGCGGCTGCCCCGTCTCCGACGCCAACCTGATCGAGTGCAATGACGACGGGTGCGGCATCTTCGCCGGTCCGTCGGTGATCACGTCCGGTACCGTCGCGGGCACTTGTTACAAGATCCGCGTCGGCAACTTCGCCGGAGCACCCGGAGCTGCTGGTGTCCTGGACATCAGCCCGCTGGCGCTGCCCGAAGACGTCTGCGAATCTGCGATCGACGTCGCCATCGGCGGGACGGTCACCGTCAGCAATACCGAGGCGAGCCCCGACGAGAACGCGCCGGTCTGCGGCGCGAATCCTCAGACGCAGCCCGGCGTGTGGCTGCGAGCGATGGGCGACGGCACGAGCCTCACGGTGACGGTCTGTATCGCCGATGGGACGCCACTCTTCACCAACACCCGTCTGAACGTGTACTGCGGTCCCTGCAGTGACCTGGTGTGCGTGGGCGGCGAAGCCACGAGCAACTCCGGTTGTGCTTCCTTCACGGAGAAGCTCACCTGGTGCTCTGCTGTCGGCGCCGAGTACTACATCCTGGTCAGCGGCAATGGCGTCACCGATCTGGGATCGTTCGACGTCTCGCTGACGTCGAACAACATTCCCTGCGCCAGCCCGCCGTGCAGCGGCGCGTGCTGCGTGGAGCCTGGTGTCGACTGCTTCGCGGCCAGCGGCGCGTCCTGCGTCGCCATGGGCGGCGTGTACTTCGGTGACGATTCGAGCTGTGCCGACGTCTTCTGCTTCGATCCGTGCGTCAGCAGCTCCGTTTTCCTGAGCCAGTCCAGCAGCCAGGCGATCGTGCCTGGATCCGTCTCCTGCAATGCCGGCGGTGTCCACGCCGACAACTCCTACTTCCGCACCTACTCGAATCTGGCGAACGGCTTCGAGGTCTGCAGCGTGGAAGTGGGCATCGAGGTGGCGGCGAGCGGTGACGGCAGCGGCGAGCAGCCGATCCTGATCCGGCTCTACGACAGCCCGCTGCCCGGCACCTTCGGCAGCCTGGGCACGCCCTTCGCGCAGCGGCTGGTCATGGTCGCCGACGGCCTGGACGGTACCGTGCAGACCTTCGAGATCACCGGTCAGACCTTCACCGGCAACTTGACGGTCGAGGTCTTCACGCCCGATGCCGATCCGAACGCTACCGGTCTTCCCGGTCACTCGTTCTTCATCGGATCGAACCCCGATCCGGAGAGTGGACCGAGCTACCTGGCCGCGCCGGACTGCGCCGTGGACCAGCCCACGACGACGGCAGCCATCGGCTTCGCGGACATGCACATCGTCCTGAACGTGAACGGAAACAACTAAGACTCCTCGCGTTCGCTCGATGACGAATCCACCCCCCGCGGCCCGCTACCAAGCGGTCGGCCCATCTCGGGCAAGAAGGGGACAGACCTCCTTTGGTGCAAGGAGCCAACAGATCTGTTCCCTTCTTCGCATTTGTACCAAAGTAGATCTGTCCCCTTTTCCTCGCAACGCGGAGAACCGCGGAGAACGGACACCCACTGACACGGAGAACGGACACCCACTTGTTTGCCTCTCTCTTATGCACCTGCCGTTTCTTCAGTTGGGACGTCGTCCATGCTGTCGTTGTGCGCCACCTGATCGTGGTCGAGTCGCCTACCAAAGCCATCGCAGTCATTCCCAACGGAGGAAGTGGGTGTCCCAGCTCCTGCCCCAGCTCCTGCCCTGTCCCAACGGAGGAAGTGGATGTCCCAGCTCCTGCCGCCAGCTCCTGCCGATCAGGTCCTTCACCGGGGAACGGACTGATGGTCACCACGGTGTCCGCCGACGCTGGGACCTTGACGATGACCGCGCCATGATCGTCGGTTCTGCAGAGGGTCCGGCCGCCTTGGGCATCGACCATCAGTGGCAGATCTTCGACCGGAGCGTGCTCCTCCGCGGTCACCACGCGCAATCGTGATCGTCGCAGTGCTCGCGTGTTGACCAGCGCCTGCCCAGATCAGGAACGAGAGCAGAGTCACGAGCGTCATCGTACGATTAGTACCCATGGCCAAGAAGTTGGGTATCGACTACAGCGATCCGGCGATTCGAGAAGAGATCCTGATCCGCCAGCGTCAGGACATGTGGACGCCGGAGCAGATCGGATCGCTGGCGAAGCACTTTCGGCTTCAACCGGGCATGGCTCTGCTCGACGCGGGGTGCGGCTATGGATATTGCCTTCGAACCTACGGTCCCTCCTGCATGCCCGGCGGCCGTTTGGTCGGCGTCGATCGCGAGCCCGATCTGCTCAAGACCGCCGCTCGGATGACGGTAGACGAGGGACTTGGCGACGCGGCCACCTTCCGCGAAGGCGACATCGACCAGCTTCCCTTTGAGCGGGACACGTTTGACGCCGTGCTGGTCCAGGTGGTGATGTGCCATCTCGCGCACCCGGAGGATGCCCTGGACGAGCTGATCCGCGTCGCCAAGCCCGGTGGGTGTATCGCCATCTTCGACAACGCGGTGAGCGGTGGCGAAGAAGGGTGGACGAACACCGAGCAGCCGTCGATCGAGCAACGATTGGCCCGCTTCGAGCAGTCCCTGGTTGCCCATGATGGCCGCCAGAAGCTCGGCCTGGGCGACTGGTCGGTTGGACTGAAGATGCCCTCATGGATGGAAGCCCGCGGTCTCGAGGACGTCGACGTTCGTGTGAACGAACGCGTGAACTGGATCGCACCCCCCTACCGCTCGCCCGGCCAGCAGAGCAGCCTGCGTCACACCCGCGCGTACTGCAAGGACAAGTCGTTCAGTCAGATGAACGCGCGAAACACGGTCGACGCACTCCGGGCGGCCGGTGCCGACGAGAAGATGGTCGAGAACGCGGTTCGCGAGCACGAGATTCGCGAGGCGCGATTCCGAGAGGCCGTTGCGAACGAGACCGCCGCGTTCGCCCACGGTGGTACTTTCTGGTGCATCTGGGGATTCAAGCCGTCAGATCGCTCTGCGCTCTGATAGCTCCTGTTTCTCACGCAGATGGCGTCCGCGGCTCGGTTCGCGCCGGTGCTAGGTTCCCGCACTCGCCGCAGGATCTGTGCGCCGGCGGTGGCGTTGTATGGACGATCAATCCGCCCGGTGGCTAGAGGTACCACGCCGAAGAGGATCGCCCAGCCTCTGGATCTCTGGAGCGTCGCCGGTAAGTGATACGCATACGTGGCACGCTGGTGGAGGGCACGCCGCGCACCGGGTTGGCCGCGAGAACGCGACGACAGTTCGAGCGTTAGGCCCCGCTCTGTTGGCTTCCGTAGAATGACCGCCGATCGATTCCTGGAGTTCGAGCTGGATGATGCGTGCTACCGATTTCGATCTCGATCGCTATCTGAGTCGACTCGGCTTGGACGCTCCGCATTCGCCAGACCTCCGCGGCCTCTCCGCCGTGCAGGCAGCCCAGCTCCAGGCCGTACCGTTCGAGAACTTCGACGTGCTGCTCCGCGATGCGGTCGATCTCAATCCGGCGGCGATCTTCAGCAAGCTCGTGGAGCGGAACCGAGGTGGGTACTGCTTCGAGTGCAATCTCCTGTTGCGGGATGCGCTGCGGGCCCTGGGTTTCGAGGCGCGGGTGCTTCTTGGTCGCGTGGTCCTCGATCGCGTCGGCGGACCGGTGCCGGCGCGGACGCACGCGATCGTCGAGGTGCAACTCGCGGGCACGCCCTACGTTGTCGACTGCGGCTTCGGGGCGCGGACGCCGCGAGCGCCCTTGATGCTCGAGGACGGGGCGGAAGGCGGTGGATGCCGTGTTCAAGACGACGCGGAGTTCGGATGGCGCATGCTCCAGGTCACTCCGGGCGAGCCGCCGCGCTTCCTCTACGTCTTCGACCGCGCCCGCGTGTATCCGTCCGACATCGCAATCGGCAACCACTGGACCTCGACGCACCCATCGAGCCACTTCACGCAGCGCCCTCTCGCGGTGCGGCACACCCGAGCCGGTCGGATCGCGCTCGATGGCCGACGGCTCCTCGAATACACCGCCGAAGGAATCCGCACGCATCCGATTGACGACCAGGGGCGCTGCTCCGCGCAATCCGGGAGCAGCTCGGCATTCACCTTGACATCATGCCCGAAGAAGCTGCGCTGCTTTGGGCGGCGAGCCGCACTCCGAACGAGCTGATGCGCGGCGCCCTCATTGATCGGAATCCCTCTCGCGATGTCCATGTCGCCGGTCCACCGCCGTCCTTCGCTTCACGTGCTTGCACCAGTCGGCTGGCTTGCCGTTGTCAGCGATGCTTACCCCCTTAGTCAATTGCGGCCGTCAGGGGTTCTTGCCAGGAGAGTCACCATGCGTCGATCGCCATGTTCGTGTCCAAGTCCTCTGTCCCGCTTGTTGAGGCGACGTGTGACGGGCGAGGATCACACTGGAGGCCTGCCCCCGCCGACCCTCCGTCGTCCCATTGCGCGGGGCGGGGCCTTGTCGGCGGATGTTACGGGCACGTGCCCCACGCCAGAATCACCGCCAACAGATCCTCGATCCCGACGACCCCATCGTCGTCAACGTCGCTCGCCGCGTCCGATGATCCCCAGTCCGTGATCACGGCAAGGAGGTCCGTCACGCCGACCGTCCCGTCACCGTCGATGTCCTCAGGACAGCAACCGGACGTGTCACCAACGAGCTGATGACGCGGAAAGTTGCCGCCTGACATCGTCCACACATGGTCGAAGTCCCACGGCGGATCGAACGTTGCCTGCGACATCATCTGTTCGCTCGTCACGCCCGTGCCTCCCGGCCCCGTGACTTGGCCCGTCGTCTCGACGTTCCAGAAGCAGTCGATCGAGCTTGCAGGGCCGAGGTAGCCCCCGACGAAACCGCCGGTGTTCGAGCCGCCGGACACCGCGCCCACCGCGTGACAGCGGTGCATCTGGGGCGTCCCGCTCTGGTTGACGAACGTCACGCCGGCGAACCCGCCGACGAAGCCGCTCGCGTTCACCGACGCCTCGCTATAGCTGTCGACAATGACCGCCTGGTTGTCACCGATGAAGCCGCCGATGTACGTGCCGCCGGACACGGATCCGCTGACGGAGCATCGTTCGATCAATCCCCGATTCTCCGCAGTGAGCGCGCCGCAGCACAGGCTCGCGGCCACGTCGGCATTCTCGACACGCAAGTCGCGCACGACGCCGCTCAACCCGATACGGCCGAACAGCCCGATGACCTCGGCCGAAGGGCCGCCGGCCACCAGATTGCGCACGGTGAAGCCAGCGCCGTCGAACGTCCCGTTGAACAGCAGGTCATCGTTGGAGAAGGTTCCGTCGGCGATCGGCGTCCAAGTCACGCCGGCCAGATCGATGTCCGCCGCGAGCCGGTAGTGGGCGTCGAGATCCTCACGGACCAGATCGAGCTGCGCCGGTGAACAGACCAGGTATGGATCGTCGAGGGCCCCCGTCCCCCCGGCGAAGCCACTCGGCTTGACGATGCATGGACACGAGAGCAGCAGCGATACGAATAGCGTCGACGTCATTGTGATGATTCTCTCTCCACCCGGTCCTCAAAGTTCGCATTGCAACTGGAGCGGTTCGAGCCGAGGCGGCAGTTCCGGGCTGTCCCCCGGCTGCGTCGCCGCCCTGACCCCTGGTGCTGCACCGTTCCCATTGATGGCCCTGAAGGGGCCCGGGAAGGAGCAAATGAGTGCCCGGAGGGTCGTGGGGGCATAATCGAAGTTCGTTGCAACTGGGGACAAGGAGCACGGACCCCACGTGTTGAGCACCGTAAGCAAGTCGTTGACGCCGACCTCACCGTTGCCGTCGAGATCCTCGGGGCAGCCCGGGCAGCGGCCCCACGCCGCGAGCACGCCCAAGAGGTCGGCGACGCCGACAGCGCCATCACCGCTCAGGTCTGCCGGGCACGGCGCCGCCATCAGCGTGAACGTATATGTGCCGAGCGACGCCGGGGTGATGATCTGGCCTGATCGCTCCGTGATCAGCGAAATCGGTTCCGGCGGAATCGTCAGCGGACCGAACAGCTGGAACACGTTCGCATCGCGCGTCCCGCCGTCATACGGGTGCAGATCGACGACGACCTCCTCGAGCCACTGCTCATTCGATCGCAGCGGGAGCCCCGCGACGCCGACGAACCAATCAGGCGATGGACCGAGCATCGAGACGAGCGTCACCAACGGATGCTCGTCACTGATCTCGAAATCGACAACGACGTCACCGCAACTGGGACTCTCGGTGTCGATCGGGCAGAACCACCAAGGCCAATCGAGCACGCTGCCGGCCAATCCGGCACTGATCCGAGCCTGCACCTCTTGGAGCAGCGTCGTCGTCAGCCCAGTCTCGGCCATGAGCACGATGCCCGGGCTCGCCAAACCGCCGACCTGCCAGAAGCTCGTCTGATCGTTGTGCGTCGCTCCGCCGTGCCATGAGAAGTGCGCTCCGGGCGGGAACAGGCCGGGGTGCGTTCGTTCACTCCACGTGTTGTTCACCGTAAGTCGATACGTCACGGTGTCCGCGACAACTGACGAGTGGAGAATCGCCGATGCAACGAGGCATGCGAGAATCGACGACCAAAGCCGATGACTCGGATGCACGGAGTTGGTGCTCTCGGTTGCCATGTATATTACTTCCTGAACGAACTGAACGACACTCTCGCATTCGACCAATCCGGCGAGATGGCGTAGCTGATTGCCCTGCGCTTTGTGCCCCTCACTCATGTGCTGCCGAGAAGGAGCGTCACGCCTCCGCGCCCCTGAGTACGCCTGGATAGACGTTGCCCGGGATCGGAAGATCTCACAAGTCTCGCTGGCGCGGGAAGGCCGGTCGCAGAAGGAACCGCCTGTACCAAACACCCGAGGCATTCTAGTGGGCCGGATTGCGGCAACGGCCTCCCCTTGGGAAGCGTCGTTGAAAGTGGGAGCAATGGGGGTAACGCGGACAGATCCGTTTGCAAGATACCGAGATGAGAGGCACATGGATCTGTCCCTGATAACCTGTAGGGGGATGAGGGGATCTGGAGAGCGTGGAGAACGGGCATCCACTTGTTTGCCTCCCTCCTACGCCTCTGCCGTTTCTTCAGTTGGGACGTCGTCCATGCTGTCGTTGCGCGCCCACCTCATGGTGGTCGACTCGCTCTCCAACGCCATCGCAGTCATTCCCGACGGAAGAAGTGGATGTCCAAGCTCCCATCCAGAAGTGGATGTCCAAGCTCCCACGCAAGCTCCCACGAGCTCCCACGAAGAAGTGGATGTCCAAGCTCCTACCCTACGCCGTGCAAGGAGCATCCACACATACGCAGGGTCTTCGACTGCTGCGAGGTCCGGTCCCGGCTCGCAGAGGGCCACCGCGGAGTTCGCCCCGTGCGACACCGGTAATCATCGAATACACTTGCGAACTTCATGCCGGATGCTGGTTTCATGATCGGCCCCTACGAGATTCTCGGCGAGCTCGGCCGTGGCGGTATGGGCGTGGTCTACCGTCGCGCGAGACACACGGCTCGACCGTGACGTCGCCATCAAGGCGCTCCCCGACGAGCTGGCGTCGGATCCGGCCCGGCTCGAGCGGTTCGAGCGCGAGGGCAAGGCGCTCGCCCAGCTCAACCATCCGAACATCGCGGGGATCTACGGCGTCGAAGAGCACGACGGCCGCAAGTACCTCATCCTCGAGTACGTCGAGGGAGACACGCTCGGTGACCGGCTCGCGGGTGGGGCCATCCCGGTCGAGGAGGCCGTCGAGTTCGCCGTCGGCATCGCGTCCGGCCTCGAAGCAGCACACGATGTCGGCATCATCCATCGCGATCTCAAGCCCGACAACATCAAGATCACGCCGGAGGGCACGGTCAAGGTGCTCGACTTCGGTCTTGCCAAGACGAGCGAGGCCGGCGGCAGCAGCGTCAACCTGACGGACTCGCCGACGGTGACGACGCTCCGGAGTCCGACGATCCCGGGAGCGATCCTCGGCACCGCGGCTTACATGAGCCCGGAGCAGGCGCGGGGCCGGCGCGTCGACAAGCGCACGGACATCTGGTCGTTCGGCGTGGTGCTGTACGAGATGCTGACGGGTGCATCCCCGTTCAGTGGCGAGACGGCCTCCGACTCGATCGGGGCCGTCCTTCACAAGGGTGTCGACCTGGGTCGGTTGCCCGCAAACACGCCGCGGACGGTCCGACGCGTGCTCGAGCGTTGCCTCGAGAGGGACAAGTCGCTGCGGTATCGTGACATCGGCGACGTCCGCATCGAGTTGCTCCGCACGAAGCACGAGCCCGATGTCAAGCCAGCTACATCCTCGCCGGGCCTGAAGCTCGCGTTCGCCGCCATGGGCATCATCGCCGCGGTTGCGGTCGCCGGTTGGTATCTCGCCATGAACAATGGTGAGCAACCTCAACGCACAGTCCGCAAGTTCGACGTTTTGCGGGGGACGACCGAGAGCCCGCTCGATGCCGAGCGGCGCGGATCTCGCCGGACGGCACGCGCATCGCCTTCGTCCGCGACGGCCTCGTGTACGTTCGCGACTTTTCCTCGTTCGACACCCGCCCCATGGCCGGGACTGACGGCGCCAGAACCGTGTTCTGGTCTCCGGACTCGAAGTGGATCGGGTACACGACCGACCGCTCGATCTACAAGGTCGCGCTCCTGGGTGGCGGCGCCATCAAGCTCGCTGACGCCGCGAGCAACGTCGATTGGGACCTCGGCTGCGGTTGGACGAGCGACGACCGCATCATCTACCGCGAGGACGACTACATCGCCGAGATCGCGGCACGCGGCGGCGAGCCGACGCCCCTCCTCATGGTGAACAATGAAACGGAGCTCGACTTCCACTCGCCCACCGTCGTTCCCGGCACCGACGTCGTGCTGTTCATCGAACACCGACGCAACGGCGAGTTCGGACTGGCGGCTTACGACGGCGCGACCCGCGTGGTCCTGACCGTCGGCAAAGACCAGCCCATCGACTCCCCGACCTATTCGCCCACGGGTCACGTCCTGTTCGTTCGCGGGTACCGTGCACGGGGCCTGTGGGCGATCGGGTTCGATCCCCGGAGCATGAAGGTGACCTCCGAGCCGTTCCTCGTACTGCCCGACGCGAGCCGGCCCTCGGTGGCCGACGACGGGACGCTGGTGGTTCAACGTGGCGAGGCGCCGGTGTCCGAGCAGCTCGTCTTTGCGGGTGTCGATGGCACGATCGAGCCGATCGGAGACCCTTTCGATCTCGTCATCTCGCCACTGCTCTCCCCTGACGAGACCAAGATTGCCGTGACCTCCGGCAAGCCCGGCAAATTCGATGTCTGGGTCCACGATCTCAAACGCGGATCGCGGACCCGCATCACGTTCACCGAATCGATGACCTTCCCGGCCGGCTGGTCGCCGGACAGTACGGAGCTCGCGACCGTGACGCTCGGCCTCGAGGGCGGCCAACCCGCGATCACGAGCTTCAACGCCGCGGACGGATCTGGCCAGACACGACCGAGCATCGACACCGGCATCATGTCGCTCGACGCGAACTGGAGCGTCGGCGTGGGCCGCGACGGTCCAATAGCGCAGAACATGGGGCTCACCGTCGTCTCACTCGACGACCCGGCCGATCGCTCGACCGTCATTGATGTGCCGGAGCTCCAGGGCCTCCCCGTTCTCAACCCGGCCGGCACGCTCCTGGCCTACGGATCTCGGGAGTCGGGTCAGGGTCAAGTCTACTGCACACGGTTTCCCGACGGCACCGGGAAGTGGCAGATCTCGATCCATGGCGGGGCCAGCCCCTCATGGTCGCGCGACGGCGCCACGCTCTACTTCCAGAACATTGACGGCGAGAAGAAGATCTACGCCGTCGAGGCCGCGACCGAGCCATCCGTCCGTTTCGGCATCCCGCAGGAGGTGCTCGACGCCACGATCCTCGGCCTCGATCTGGCCGTCGGGTGGCGAGCCACCGCCGACGGGCAACGGTTCGTCGCGGTGCAGGCCGACACTGAGAGCGCACAGCACAGCTCCATCTCGGTGATCGAGAACTGGTACGAGGAGTATCGCGACCGGTGACGCCCGGAATCGTGTCGGCCAGGTCTCCAAGATCCAGACGGTGGCGGACATGCTGTCGCCCGGCGCAATCAGTCGTCATCCGGCGCTTGAAGGCACGCCCGCCTTCTTGCAGATTCTCGAAATGGAGCCGCTTCAGATTGCCTTCGAACTTGAATGGGGCCCTCTCGAAGCATCCATCCACGGGGCGCCAGCTTCGTGTCCCGTTCGAAGACCTGGTTCTGGTGGGCGTCCCAGCCCTCGTTGAACCGCAGGCACGGTCAATACGCGGAGCTTCACGTGGGTCGCCTTGGTCGTGAGGGGCGTTGCTTCCTGGTTTGGAAGGAGTTGGGAAAGAGCTGGGACACCCACCCCCTCCGTTTGGAAGAGAGTTGCGGCACCCACCGCCTCCGGTTGGAAGGGTTGTGATTGTGTTGGAATGCGGTCGCCAGCAAGAGATGGGCGCGCACCAACAGAATGAACCAAGCCTACCTGGAGAAACGGCAGGGGCGCAGGAGGGAGGCAAACAAGTGGATGTCCCTTCTTCGTCCTTGGAATGCGGTCGCCAGCAAGAGATGGGTGCGCACCAACACAATGAACCAAGCCTACCTGCAGAAACGGCAGGGGGCGCAGGAGGGAGGCAAACAGTGGATGTCCCTTCTTCGTCCACTTCTTCGTCCAGTGGATGTCCTTTCTTCGTCCCTTCGCTTTCTTCGTCCCTCGACGTTATCGCTGTCGGCGCGCTGAGGCCTTCTCGTCATCAGAGCCGGCAGATCCGCTTCTTGTTTAGCCGCCAGCCTCCACGCAGCAAGCGCAGAAGCGCCCGTCGAGCCCCGAGGGTTACGGAGAACGGACACCACTCGTTTGCCTCCCTCCTGCCCCTGCCGCTTCTTGAGTTGACCTCCTCCCATGCTGTGGGTGCGCGACGACCTGATGGTGGCCGAGCCGTTCTCCAAGAGGAATCCGAGCTCTTCCCAACGGAGGAAGTGGGTGTCCAAGCTCTTGCTTGCACTTGTCCAAGCTCTTGTCCAAGCTCTTGTCCTTGACAAGCTCTTCTCACGGGCTTCCGACATCCGCTCTTGCCTTTCGGTTCGCATTCTGAGACCATCGCCCCACTCGTGGACTGGTCCCTGCCTCGATTCGCCAGGACTGGCAATTGGCGGGCGCCGGACGGTGGGAGAAGGATCACATGACGATGAAGAGGATGACTCTCAGGGCCGATTGGCTCGCGCCCTTGTGCGCCGCCATCTCGCTTGCGGCGCCGCTTGACGCCGTGCCTGCGCCACCGGTTGAGCCGCCGCCGCCCGGCGCAGGCTGCGAGATCGCGTGGCTGCCGAACCCCGCGGGCCAACCCGGCGTCAACAGTCGCGTCAACGCGCTCACGATATTCGATGACGGCGACGGGCCTGCGCTCTACGCCGGCGGTCTCTTCACCGCGGCCGGCGACGTCACGTTGAACTACGTCGGCAAATGGGACGGCGCGGCCTGGAGCCCGCTCGGTTCTGGCGTGAACAACGAGGTGTACACGCTCGTCTCGTTCGACGACGGGGACGGTCCCGCGCTGTACGCCGGCGGTGTCTTCAGCGAGGCCTCCGGCGAAGTCGTGAATCGTATCGCGAAGTGGGACGGCGAGACCTGGTCGGCGCTCGGCACGGGATTGAGTAATTCGCCCCTGGCGCTCGCCGTGTACGACGACGGCTCGGGCGAGGCGCTCTTCGTGGGCGGTCAGTTCACGACGGCGAGCGGCGTGACCGTGAACCGCATCGCGAAGTGGGACGGCGACAACTGGTCGCCGCTCGGCACGGGATTGAACTCCGAAGCGCGAGCGCTGATCGTCTACGATGACGGGGCGGGCGCATCGCTGTACGTCGGTGGGACCTTCACGACTGCAGGCGGCGAGGCCACCAGCCTCATCGCCAAGTGGGACGGCACGACATGGTCGCCGGTCGGCCCCGGCCTAGGCGGTGTGGCCGGGGCCAGCGTCAACGCGATGACCATCTACGACGACGGCTGCGGGCCCGCGCTCTACGTCGGCGGCGGATTCATGACCGACGGCGAATCGACGCTTGATCGCATCGCGCGATGGGATGGGAACGACTGGTATCCCCTCGGCACCGGCGTCAGCAGCACCGTGCAGGCGCTCTTCGTCTTCGACAGCGGTCTTGGGGGTGGACCGGTGCTGTACGTCGGCGGTTTCTTCACGAGTGCAGGGGGAGTCAGCGCGCACCGCGTCGCCACGTGGAACGGTACGATCTGGTCGGCGCTCGGTCCCGGCTGGACTCAGGCGGTCTTGTCGCTGCAATCCTTCGACGACGGCTTGGGCGGCGGAGCGAAGCTCCATGCTGGGGGATGGTTTAGCTCGTGGCCGGCGGGCAGCGGCTACCTTGCGCTGCTGGAAGCATGCCCTCCCGACCCGCTCATCCCCGGCGATCTCAACGGCAACGGCACCGTCGACGTCACCGATCTGCTCAGCTTGCTTGGACAGTGGGGAGACTGTTCGGCGGATCCGTGCCCGCCGTCGGGAGGCCTGTGCATCGCCGACCTCAACGAGGATGATACGGTCAATGTCGTGGACTTGCTGATCATCCTCGGCAACTGGGGATGAAGTCAATCGTCAACGAATTGGACCACGGCGTAGGCGCGCCGCTTTTCCGGGGGGAGCGGCGAGACCCGCGATCAGCCGAGCATTGCAGCATGGCGGTTTCCGCGCTCAGTCACGACTGGGCATCACTCGCTCCAGCTCGGCGATCCGCGATCGCCAGCGCCGGATCGGCCGATCCAACAGCACGACCTTCACCACGACAATGAGCGCGAACCCGCCGAGCAGCGGGAGCAACTGCACGATCGTGACTCTGCCGATCGCGATCGCCGCAACTACGACCGCGGTGGCCGCGCCGAAGACGAGCCACCAGTTCACGGTGCCTTTGATACGCTCCCGAATCTGCAGCTTGCCGCGGAGCCCGATCAGATCGAGGAGTGCGCGGTCATCCGCTCTTCCAGTCGAGTAGCCTCATTGTGATGCTCGCGTCCGAGCTGCTCGACCGCCAGGAGGCCCGTCACGACCGCCTCGACCGTGCGCCGGGCGCGGCCCCGCCGCGGGATGATGTAATCGAGCTCGGGGGGGAGGGGGTCCTCGTCACGGTAGTCGCGCCACCAAATCGCCACCCACGCAAGCCCCTCGGCGCGGATCGAGCTTCCACGCCCCACCTTCCTGGCCCGGCCGTCTCGTCGGGCCGATCCTGCCGTGGGTCATGCCTTCGTTGATGCGCTCGAGGGTCGTCAGCGCGAGATCGATGTCTTGTCGGTCGGTGCTCATGATCCAGCGACATAGTGGCTGATTCAGCGTCACGTCGCCAGCAAGCTGGCGTTCACGAGCAGATTCTACGCACGGCCGCTTAGCTCATGGGATAGGAGGTGTCGGCCTTCGAGTCTCTCAGGCGTTGACCAGATCAGATCATGGAGAACATGGAGAACGGACACCCACTCGTTTGCCTCCCTCCTGCGCCCCTGCCGTTTCTTGAGTTAGCCTCCTCCCATGCTGTGGGTGCGCGCTGACCTGATGGTGGCCGAGCCGTTCTCCAAGAGGAATCCGAATTCTTCCCAACGGAGGAAGTGGATGTCCAAGCTCTTGAACGGAGGAAGTGGGTGTCCAAGCTCTTGCACAAGCTCTTGCAAGCTCTTGCAATCCGCGAAAATCAGGCGCCACTGCATCATTCATGGAGTCCCGCGGTTACCACGATAGCGACAATCAAGATCGGAATCAGGAGTCCATAGAAGACTGGGCCCCAGCGATTGGGCGCAGGAATCGCGGAAGCGATCAGCGCGCAGGGAACGATGACCAGGAGTTCCTTCAGGACGAGCGTGAACAGTTCGACCCCTTCACGTCTTCCACTCACGCCCATGGCTAGGGTGCCGATCAGCAGGAAGATGAGCGCACAGAGCTCGCGAGCTTGAGGCGATCGATCCAGGGAAGACGTGGAGCCTTCTCCTCGTCCTCGGAGAGCGATTCGACCAGGATGCGGCTGATACGCTGGTCGAGGACCGAGTCCTTGAGGTCCGAATGTTGAGACCGCAAGGCCGCCACTTCGATCTCGAGCTTGCGCAATTCGAGCAGCTTCTTCGCTCTCTCCAATCGGCGCGTGCCCATACTTCTCCGAAAGAGAACACGCCTGGTCTGAGGCAGGGCGAGCGCAAGGACGAGCAAGGCGAGCACGATAACCCGCGGCCAGATGGGCGGCAGCTGCTTGAAGATGTGCGTGATCACTTCCAGCATGCCGATCCCCTGGTTGCCTTTGTGTTGTGGCCGCGCTTCCTTCTGACAATCGCGTTGAACCTCATGCGGCGCTTCAACGCCGTATGACCGCTGACGTTGACTGCGATCGGTCCCTTGCCGACTGTTGCAGATGCGCGGATCTTCCGAAGCTCAATCTTGGCCCCTGGAGCCCCCGCTCCCAATAGTCTCGATACAGGTTCGGAGTCGTGCCAGAGCCGGGCCAGCATGCCAGTACCAAGCCGACAACCGCGACGACAACGCCGATGGCCCTCCGAGCGCCGATGATCTGGCTGAAGCCCGTGACAATGGCTCATATGCCGAAGATTACCAGCAAGGTGCGCAGCGACCAAGGGCGGCCGCCAGCATGCCACGAAGCATGAACGCCCACGAGAGGAGATCGCCGAGCGTACTGCTCATGCTGTGCTGGGCTTTCGCCGCCACCTCCCGAGCTCGGAGCCGTGAAGAATCGGATGTGGTCATGGCATCCTGTCCATTCGAGCGGGACTTCTTGCTTCCACTCAAATGTCCACCGAAGGATACCAGGTCAGTACGAGTCGCAGGACGGTCGGTCTCCTACGCACGGGTCTCTTGCAGGAGCTTGGACAGGAGCTTGGACATCCACTTCTTCTGCAGCATCTTGGACATCCACTTCCCCCGTTGGGAATGACTGCGATCGCTTTGGCCAGGAACGGAAAAAGCCTCGCCCGGAGGACGAGGCTTTTGAAGTGGGCCATACTGGACTTGAACCAGTGACCTCTTGTGTGTCATACAAGCGCGCTAGCCAACTGCGCCAATGGCCCGATGTGAGGAGTATAGCTTGGGTGCGCTGGGGTGCCAGTCGGGCCGGGGCGAGGGGCGGGGGTTCGCCCTGATCTCGCTCATCTCCCGGCTTCCCGGGGTGAAGAGTATTTTCGCTCCCCTGAGGGTTTGTGCGCCTTGCCTGGGCGGCTATTCGGTCCATTGGAGGATGACAAGGAGGAGGTCGAGGACGTTGACCGCGCCGTCATCGTTCAAGTCGGCGGGGCATGGGGTTGTCTCTGGGCAGTCGCCCCAGGACACGATGACGGTGATCATGTCCTCGACGTTGACCTGTCCGTTGCCGTCGACGTCGCCCGCCGGGGGCTCGGGAGTGTTCTTGGGGACGAACGCGAAGGCGCCGGGGGTGTCGAGGATCGGTTCGGTGATGAGCGTGTCGACGAACGCGCCGGTGACCGGGTCGTAGCGGTCGAGGCGGCGTTCGGGGACGAGGCTGAGGAGGTAGAAGAGACCGTCCGGTCCCCAGTCGAAGTCGAGGATGAACGGGGGCTCCGGCACCTCGATGAACGTGTCGACGAACGCGCCGGTCGTTGCATCGAAACGCAAGACGTCCGACTGGAAACGGGCGACGTAGAGCAGGCCATCCCGGAAGGCGAGGTTGGCGTTCCCTGCAGCATGCGGGACACCATCGGCGAAGCGGTCGATGAACGCGCCGGTCTGGCCGTCGAATCTCGGGATGCTGCCGTCGGCGTAGATCTCTGCGACGTAGAGGTTGCCGTCGGGGCCGAACACCATATTGCTCGCTTGAATGATGCCGCCGTTCTCCAACTCTGCGGTATCCGGGTCGTCAACGACGAAGTAGTCGATGAGGTCGCCGGTCGCGCGGGTCGTGGCGGGTAATGAACGCGGGGTCGGTACGTCGGATTCTGGCCGAGGTTCAGGACGTAGAGGAGACCGTCCGGGCCGAACAAGACGTCCATCGGCCACCTGATGCCGTCTGCTTCGGTGATCAACATGTCGAGCACCTCGCCGTGCTCCGGCTCGACCACGAAGATGCCGTGCGGTGCGTTGAAACCGGAGATCTGGCCCGGCACGTACAGCAGACCCGAGGGACCGTAGACGAAGGCCTTCGCGTGGTGTATCGCCGAGGTCTGGGTCGTCAGCACCGCGCCTGCCTCGGCCGAGTAACCGATGTAGCTGTCGCCGTTCGAGAGCCAGATGTCGCCCGCCTCCATCCCGCAGCTGTCGGGGATGTTGTTGCCGTCTTCGTCGAGGCTCGTTCCGATCGAAGATGTCGATGCCATCGGCGATGCCGTTGTCATTGCAGTCGGCGCAGTTGCCGGCGCACTCGATGGTGAAGTCGATCCATGGCAGGTACGCGTTGACGATGATGCCGCCCGTCGCCGCGCCGAAGTGGGTCGCCGACCCCGCGCAGTCCGAGACGAAGGTGTTGACGCCCCAAAGCTGGAGCTGGCCCTTGACTTCGACCAGCGCCGGACCGCCCGAGTCGCCGGGAGCGGCCGACGTCTCGATGGCGTTCCCGAGCGAGGTGGCGCCGAAGCAGTCCACGTTCAGCGGGCTCGGATGGTCGAAGTCCGCCCGCCACACCTCGAGCGTGTCACCGTCCTCGTCCTGAGCGAAGAACTCTTCGGCCGCGTTGCCGCCAGTTCGCTTGACGAACTGGTTGGCGACCACCGTGGCCCCGACGTTTCCGCTGCCGGACTGCCCGTAGCCGACCATGGTGACGACCTCGCCCTCCGCGAGCTCGCCGCGGAAGGGCGGGTAGATCGGGATCTCTTCCGGCAGCGGGTCGACGAGGGTGATGATCGCAAGGTCGTCGTTGACCGTCGGGTTGCTGAAGCCGGTGTAGTCGGGGTGGATCTCGAGCGAGCGTATGCCCTCCGGCGGGATGACGAAGCTGCCGTCGCCGTCGAAGTTGAACGTGACGGCGACCGTCGTCCCGTAGTCGACCTGGCCGTCGTCGTCGCCGTCCAAGCAGTGGGCGGCGCTCAGGATGTGCCGGGGCGAGATCGGCGTCGCGCTGCAGAGGTAGCTGTTCCCCCACCGCTCGATGTGCAAGCTGCAGATGCCGCTGTAGGGCGAGGCGGGACTGTTCTCGTCGATCCGCGCGTCGGGCGAATCGGGCGGGTCGCCGATGGTGAGCCCCGCCATGACCACCGGCACCGCGTCGGTCAGGAGTTCCGAATCGGAGGCCGCGGGGCGACGATCCTCGCTCAACCGCTGGACCTGGTCCGCCCGCCACGGCCGCGGCGCCTTGCTTGTCGGCGCGGCCACCGCGATCCCAGGGTGCTTGGCACCGGGCCCCGTGTGGGCGTGGCCGGTCCCTGCCGGAAGAACGGCGAGGGCAGAAAGGGCGATCGGGGCACTGATTCGGCGTGCTGTTCTCGAGGTGGCGCGCAGGCGGCCGCGCGGTCGTCTGATGGGTGGTCACGATTCTGCTCCGTCTGTTGGGGATCGTTCCGGTTGGCCGGATCTGGGCACGTGCCCACGCCGGTCTCCCTTTCCATAGAGGTACCGGGGCTGCGGCGGATCTGAGAGAAAGTCGCCAAAAGAATCGATGGGCGGTAGGGTGCGTGCAACGCACCGCGTGCGACGCATCGGGAACCGGGATGTATCGCCGCTCGTGGTGCGTTGCACGCACCCTACCGGTCGTCGCACGAACCCGACGAGTCGTCGAATCCCGCCACCCACGAGCCATGGACACCTGGAGCACCCGCGCATCGCTGCTTGGTCGCCTGAAGGAAGGCGACGACCTCGCCTGGTACGAGTTCCAGCGTCGGTACGGCGACCTCATCCGGAACGTGGCGTCACGCCGCGGGCTCCAGCCAGCGGACTGCGATGACGTGATGCAGGATGTGCTCGCGGCCCTCAACGGGGCGATGCCGGGCTTCACCTACGACCCAAGTCGTGGCCGCTTCCGCGGCTACCTCAAGACGATCGTCGTCAACGCAATTAACGACAGATTTCGTCAGACGCGAGGCAAGGCGACCGTACCTCTTGATGAAGCGGCCACCGCTCCCCCCACCGGTCCCCAAATGGACGGAATCTGGGAGGAGGAATGGCCACGTACCACGTCGGACGAGCGATGCGAACGATCGAGGTCGAGTTCAGCGAGAAGGACCGGCTGGCCTTCGCCCAACACCGACAGGGTCGGAGCGCCGCCGAGACCGCCGAGGCCCTGGGCCTCTCGGCGGACCAGGTGTACCAGGCGCGGTCGCGGATCCTGCGACGTGTGCGCGAGCTCGTGGCCGAGCAGGTGGAGGACGAAGGGTAGATGGTCGCACCGGAAGAGTCAGATCGAGGCGACGACGGCTTCGCGTGGTGGGAGGACGACGACGCTCTGCTCACCGCAATGGCGCGCGGCGGCGATGGACCCGGCGGCGCGACCTCGGTCTCGATTCCCGGCCATCACGATTTGCACGAGCTGATCCGCGGCGGTCAGGGCATCGTGTTCACCGGTGTGAGCGATGCCTCGGGCGAGCGGGTCGCGATCAAGGTCCTGCGCGATGACCGCTTCGCATCCGATCTCGACCGCCGCCGTTTCGAGCGTGAGATCGATCTCGCATCAGGGCTCCATCATCAGAACATCGTCTCCGTCCAGGAGAGCGGGATCACCGCCGACGGGCGCCGCTTCCTGACGATGGACTACATCGAAGGGCTGCCGCTCGACGAGTTCGTCCTCGGCCCCGACCGGGCCGCGCAGGCGCGTGCCGCGTCTTCGGCCGCGTGGCGGCTCGACGTTCGACAGACGCTCATCCTGATGACGCGGATCTGTACGCGCGATTCAGTACGCACATCAGCGCGGCGTCATCCACCGCGACATCAAGCCCGCGAACATCCGGGTCGATGGGGATGGTGAGCCGCACGTCCTCGACTTCGGCCTCGCCCTTGCCTTCGGCGAGCACGCGGAGGGGCGCGTCCGCGAGCCAACACTCACCTTGAGCGGTCACTTCGTCGGCTCGCTCGCGTGGTCGAGCCCCGAGCAGGCGGAGGGCACGGCGGACGGGATCGACGTGCGGAGCGACATCTACGCGCTGGGGCTTCTGCTCCACTATCTGCTGACCGGACGCATGCCGTACGAGGTCGACGGTCCGCTCGCCGAGCTGCTCGACAACCTCCGCTATGCGACACCGACCGCGCCGTCGCAACACCGGCCGGTGCCGGCAGACGTCGACGCGATCGTCCTCCGTTGTCTCGCCAAGGATCCGAAGGAGCGATATCAGAGCGCGGACGAGCTCTCGCGGGAGCTCCGATCGCATCTGGCCGGCGAGCCGATCGAGTCGCGGCGCTGCCGCTGCGTGGCGGCACATGCAGCGGTCGATCAGCGCTACCGGAGCGCGGCGTTGGCGGTTTCGGTGATGTTCCTGGCCCTGGCCGGACTGCTCTGGGTGACGTACTCACAGTACCAGCGGGCGCTCGTCGCCGAGGAGCAGGCCCGCGAGGATCGCCGGGAGGCGGCGGTCGAGGCGGCGAACGCGAAGCGCACCGCGCAGTTTCTCGAGAGCCTGCTGCAGTCGGTGGATCCGAGCGGACGCACCAGCGAACCGACCGTCCGGTACCTCCTTGCGCAGGCGGCGCACCGCCAGGACGAGCTGAAGGGGCAGCCGGACGTGCAGGCCGACATCCTGCTCACGCTCGGCACGACCTACGGCAATCTTGGTGACAACGCGGAAGCCGAGCCGCTCCTGCGACGAGGCATCGAGATCCTCCGGGAGCGCCGGAAGGACGCCAGTCCGGGATCCGGTCGTTGGGAGTCGTTGACGGAACGTCTCGTTCACGGCTTGCGCGGTTCTTGGTTTGACGCTTCAGTCACAGGGGCGGTTGGTGGAAGCGCAACCGGTCTTCATCGAGGCGATCGAGCTTGCGGGCGCGCTTCCCGGTGACCAGGAGGCGGATGCGGTATTCGCGATGATCGACCTTGGCGTCCTTCAGGGAGCGAGCGGTGACTACCTCGCCGCGGAAGCGACGCTCCGGGAGGCGTTTCGCCGTGGCGAGGCGATGTGGCGGCCGTGGGATGCGGTGGTCGGAATGGCCCAGTTTCGACTCGGGCAGCTCCTGGCCCACAAGGGTGAGTACGAGGACGCGAAAGACCGCCTCAACTAGAGCTTGGGGAAGGTGCGGCGCAGCGTTTGGTCCGGCGAGCTTGCAGACGGCGGATTGCCTCCATACGCAGGCTGATTTGAACCGGCGACGCGGGCAGGTACGGGCAGGCTGTGCAGCTGGCCGTGGAGGCGATCAGTCTCTATGACTCGCGTCTGGGCAGAGCCCACCCACGTTGCGTCGACTGTCTTGTCATCATGGCGGAGTCGAACTTCGCGTTGGAGCGCGTCGAGCTGGCGATCCGACAGGTCGACGAGGCGGTCGAAATCTCCCGCGCCGTCGACGGGGATCATCACATGAATACCGCTCGGGCCCTGGAGCGACGGGGATATCTGCTCCGCAGGATCGATCGGGATCGAGGAAGCGATTGCGGACTACCGGGAAGCGCTCGAGCATCATGATCGAGACGCTGGGCCCCGGCCACCCGGACATTGGATATACGCAAGCGGAGCTCGGGTGTCTGCTGGTCCATGACGGCGAGATCGAGGAGGGAGCTGAGCTGATCCGCGGCGCCGTCGCGATGCTCGAGGCGGGCTTGATCAAACCGTGTCGCTCGAGCAAGGGCGTGTTTGGAGGGAATCCCGTAGGAACGAATGGCGTGATCACTCCGGACACGCCCCCCAGCCGTCGATCAAGGCCACCAGGTCGCCGACGTCGACGAAACCGCTGCCGTCGATGTCGCCGTTGTTCGCTGATCCGTCGGTGCCCCAGTCGAGGACGACGGCGATGACGTCGGTGATGTCCGTCATGCCGTCATCGTTCGTGTCGGATGGGCAGTCGTTCGTCGCCGGCGTGCACGCGTCGAGGTCGACGATGAGACCGCTTACGAGGAGATCGTCGTACCAGGCGTCGTCCCCGTTCACTGGCGTGCTGGACACGCCGTTCTGGAAGCCGCCAAGGTAGAGCTGGAAGCAGTTGGCATCGGTCCATGCCGTGACGTTGACCAGGGAGGCGTTGATCGGATCGTCTCCCCCACCGGCGCTTCCGATGGACTGGATCGTCAACCAGTCGCCCGCGGCGCTGTAGTAGATCTGCAGCGTGCCAACGTTGGCGTCGGTCTGCGTGAAGCCGTGCTGGACCACATCGCCCCCCGCGGTCAGGCTCCAGTCGACCCAGAAGAGCGTGCCCCATCTGTAGATGAAGATGTCGATCCAGTCGTCGGCGAGCAGGGGATTCGGGTTGCCTGAGAAGAGGGAGATCTGCAGGCCGGTCGTGGTCGCGCCCGGGTTGCCGATGGTGAGGTTGTAGTCGAGCAGAATCTGAAAGTCGCCGGCCGTCGAGATCGCCCAGCTGTTGCCGTAGATCCCAGCCTGGCCGCCGCCGGCGAAGGGGTCGTTGATCGTGCTGAATTCGAGGCGACCATTGGTCTGGTTGATGTTGGCGCCGTTGCCGGGCTGGTCGAAGACCGACCAGAGTCCGAGATCGAGGATGGGACCGTTGAAATCCTCCTCGAGAATCTCTCCCGCAGCCGGGACGGTGAGGGGAAGGAGGAGCAGGAGTGGGAAGAGGATGTGCGTCGTGAGTGGGGTTCGTCGCCGGCTTGTCATGTGAGAATCCTCTCTGATGGCCCTCGATGGCTGACTATACGACGGGCATTGCTGTCGGATTCAGTTCTTGCGGCGATCGGACGGAGGGGGGCCGATCTGGGGTGCACGACGTGCACCGCGAGGAATGGACGCACGGTTCACGGTGCGTTGCACGCACCCTACCATCACACTTCGTCGCCAATCAGGATCTGCATGTACTCGTCGTACGCATACACGCGATCGCGTTGCTTGCCCGTCGTCTCGCGAAGCACGCCGAGCGACTCGTTCCACGCCAAGAAGCAATCGTTTCTTAGTCAATATCGCTAGGAACCGATCCTTTCTTGGGGATACCTGGGCCTCGGACACGCCGCCCTGCGATCGCGCCGGCTCGCCTTCATGGGGGCCGACGGCGCGCTGAGACGCCCACGGTCCGGGGAGACGGTGCGTTGCACGCACCCTACAGATCGATTGCCGATCTCGGGACTTGGCGGAACCCCGCCTCGCCCTCCGTCACCTCGATGAACGTGTCGAGGGGGACGTCCTCGAGCCGCTGGCTCGTGCCGGAGACCGGCCAGTCGATGCGGATCTCGTCGATAGCGATCGCGTCGCCCAGGCCGATTTCCTGGCGGGACGGGGAGCCGCCGAAGCTGCTGACCGAACCCACCGCGCGGTGGATCGCGCCGCGGGCCGTCCGGGGTCGTCACCGTGACCGTGATCCGCGCGCCGTAGCCGGCAGCGTTGGTTCGTGTGCCGTGCAGCGTGATGGTCACGAAGTGGTTTCGGCTCTCGCGTGCGCTCTTGCCGTCGCTCGCGCTGCCACCGCTCCCCTGTCCGGGATTCAGGAACAGCGCGTTCTTGAACTTGTCGCCGGGATAGAAGCCGCCCAGCTGGTGGTACAGTCCTGGTCGCCGTCGTTGTCGATGTCCGCGAACGCGACGCCGTGGCCCTTCTGCAGATGGCCGAGGCCGGCGGCGGTGGTCACGTCCTGGAATGCCTTCCGCCGCGTCGTTGCGCAGCATGACGTTGGGCATCAGCGACTCGTAGTTCGGGTCGCCGGTGGCGAGGTAGATGTCGAGCCAGCCGTCGTTGTCGATGTCGCCGAAGTTGGCGCCCATCGGCAGGTACGCGTGATCGAGACCGACGCCGCTCGGTCACGTCCTCGAACGTGCCGTCGCCGCGGTTGCGGTAGAGGCGCGGGGTGCCGCGCGGTGTACGGCTGGCCCAGGTGATCCGCGGCCACCGTCGGCGATCGGCGCGTCGTACGCGGCGACGAAGAGGTCGAGCCAGCCGTCGTTGTCGTAGTCGAAGAACCACGTCGCGAAGCTGCCGCGTCGGCTCGAGGACGCCCGCGGACTCGGCCACGTCGGTGAAGGTGCCGTTGCCCTCGTTGCGGTAGAGCCGGTTCGGGCCCATGGTTCGAGACGTAGAGATCGAGGTCGCCGTCGTTGTCGTAGTCCCCCGCCGTCACGCCCTTGCCGAACTGATCGTTCGTGACGCCCGCCGCTGCGGCGACGTCCGAGAACGTGCCGTCGCCCCGGTTGCGGAAGAGCTGCGAGGGATAGTGGCCGCCCGCGGGATCGCCGGGCCGCGCCTCGTTGCCGATATAGAGGTCGAGATCGCCGTCGAGGTCGAAGTCGCCCCAGACCGCCGCCTGCGTCGGGGCCGCGGGCTCGGCCAGCCCCGCCTCGCGGGTCACGTCGGTGAAGACTCCGTTGTCGTCGTTGCGGAGCAGCGAGTTGCGGATCCGCCCATCGTCGAAGAGCCAGGCGCCGCGCAGCACGAGGATGTCGGCGTCGCCGTCGTCGTCGTAGTCCGCCGCGATGCAGTTGAGGCCGCCGAGCTGATCGTCGAGTCGCGAGGCGGCCGATCGATCCTGGAACGTACCGTCGCCCTGGTTCACGAAGAAGTGCAGCGGCCCCTCGGGATCGAACGTCGAGCTCACGACGTCGAGCAGACCGTCGCCGGTGAAATCCTCGACGATCGCTCCCCCGCACTGATCGAAGGTGTCGAGCCCGAGCTTCGGGGCCACGTCCACGAACCGCGCGATCTCGTGCTCCGACGCGAAGGCCGACGGCGGGATCAGCTGCTCCGGGGGCACGCCATCCGGGTACTGGTTCAGAGCCATGCACGCGAGGTTGAGCAGCCAGCGCACCGCCAGGTCGTGGGGATAGAGCTGCAAGTACTTCTCATAGTCCTGCCGCGCCAGCTCCGCGGGCGCCCGCTCCTGGTGCACGCCGCCTCCGGCCAGGGGGAAGATGCAGCAGTCCTTGTTGTGGCGGGCGATGCAGTTGGCCAGCTCGGCGCGGCGCAGATTGATCGAGCGCCCTCGCCCGGTAGAGATAGGCGTGCTGATCGAGCGCCCCGGGGATGGCCTCGGCGAGCGCGAACGCGTGCGAGATCGCCTCGAGGGCGCCGTCCGGATCGCCTTGCTCCAGCAGCTTGAACGCGAGTGCGAGCTGCAGCTCCAGTCGCTCCTTCAAGGGCCGCTGCGCCGCGGTCGACCGGATCTCGTTGCGGATGGCCGCGAGCGGGGCGGCGCCGAGGTACGGATTCCATCCCTCGCGGAGCTGGCGGGCGATGGCGAGGAACTCCGGGCGCTGGGGGATCCACTGGCTGCCGCCGGCTGCGAGGAATGTGCCCGATGGCATCGCTGCGCGTGCCGGCCGACGGCGCTGCGGCGGTTGACGCTCCGGGCGTCGTCGGCACCTTCGCGAGCGGCACCGCACCTCCGGCCGGAAGCGACGAGTCGCCCCGTGCCCGCATCCTTCGCGGTGCGGCCGCTCCCCCACCACCAGCCGACCGATGCGCCGATGACGCCGAGGACCACCAGAATCGCCACCGAGGCTGCCTTCTGATTCATCACTGAACGGTAGCGTCCTTGTCGGCCGTGCAGGCGAAAGGGTCGGGCGAAATTGCGATTGGAGGCGGCGGTCCCTGGATTGCCTCCCGCGGGCTGCACCGATGGCTCCGGGGACGCATCCAGCTCTGGCGTATCATCCGGGCAATGAGACGACTCGCCTCCTTGATCGCCGTGGCGACCTGCGCGTGCTGCGGTCGCCATCTCCCTCGCTGCGTGCCAACGGTCCGCGTCGCCATCCGCCCCCACCGCTCCGCCGGTGCCCGAATCGTGGGAGGGGATCGAGCCGCAGGTGAAGGCGACCATCGAGCAGGCGCTGGCCATCGTGCGGGCGCAGCCGAAGAACGCGGTCGCGTGGTGGGAGCTCGCGATGGTCTACCACGCGAACGACCTCATCGACCTCGCCGAGCCGGCGTACGTGCGGGCACAGCAGCTGGGTGAATCCGACCCCCGCCTCTTCTTCTACCTCGCCCGCGTGCGCTCGGAGCTCGGGAACGTCGACGGCGCCATCGACGCCGTCGACACCGCCTCCAAGGAAGATCCGGCCGCGTGGTTCCTGCACTGGCGGCGCGGGTTCTGGCTGCTCGAACAAGGGCAGCTCGAGAAGGCGCAGGCGGCTTTCGCGAAGGCGGCGGAGCTCCAGCCCCGCGATCCCACCTCGTACGTGGGCCTCGCCCGCGTGGCTTTGCAGCAGGATCGGGTCGAGGACGCCGCGGAGATCCTGAGCCGGATGCTCGAGGAGAATCCGGCCATGTCCAACGCGGAGTACGCACGCCATCTTCTCGGCACCGCGTACCAGCGGCTCGGACGGATGGAAGACGCCGAGCCGCTGCTTGCGGCTGAGCCGGCCCACAGTCTGAGCTGGCCCGATCCGTGGAGCGACGAGCTGTATGACCGCTACCGACGAGAATCGGAGTGGATCATCCACAAGGCCAACCGGCTCATCCGCGCCGACCGAGTCGGGGACGCCCTGATCGAACTCGAGGCCCTGCGCGAGTTCCGAGGCGACGATCCCACGCTCTTGAAGATGCTGGGGATGGCGTACTTCGCGAGGGGCGATCTGCCCGCGGCGATCGAGGCCATGAAGGAAGTGGCCAAGCAGGATCCGCAGGACTTCTCCGCTGCGCTGAACCTCGCCCATGCGCTCGAGCGATCAGAGCAGTGGAAGGAAGCGGCCGTCTACGCCGCACAGGCGTGCCGGCTGCGGCCGGCGAGTCCGGAAGCAGCGCTGCAGCACGTGCGGCGTGCTGCTCGGAGGCGATGAACCGGCGCAGGCGGTGAGTGTGCTCGAGACCTTCATCGCCTCGCAGCCGCCGCTGCCGAGCGCCTACGTGTGGCTGGCGATCGCGCGGGCGGAAGCGGGTGATGCGGAAGGCGCGGCGGCGGCGTTCGAGCAGGCGAAGCTCCTGGATCCGAACGATCCGGATCTGCCCGCGGCGGCGGCTCGGATCGAGGCGGCGCGTGGCCGTGGTGGGTCGCCATGAGCGTGCGGTGCGCTGGAGCAGGGCGGCGATGGTCGTGGGACGTGCCACGAGGAGCGGGGCTGATGGTGTTGGTGGCGGCCGCGGCGTTCGGCTGTCGACCG
The DNA here is from genome assembly GCA_963697235.1 of uncultured Planctomycetota bacterium. Classification (GTDB taxonomy): domain Bacteria; phylum Planctomycetota; class Phycisphaerae; order Phycisphaerales; family SM1A02; genus CAVONJ01. The sequence goes on along the minus strand of CAVONJ010000004.1, from coordinate 106,428 downwards.
GCGACGGACGGTCAGGGTGGCGCGGCGGGCGCCGATGGTGGTGGCACCGCGCCGCCGTGGCTGGAGGATCAGGCGGCAGCGCGGGGGATCGACTTCGTGCACGACCCGGGTCCGGCGGACCGCTACTTCATGCCCGAGATCATGGGCGGCGGCGCGGCGCTCGTCGATCTCGATGGTGACGGTGATCTCGACCTCTACTGCGTGCAGGATGGCGACTTGATCGGTCCTCCCGAGGCGCGGCCGGCGAATCGACTCTTCGTCAATCGCGGTGACGGATTCTTCGAGGATGCGACGACCGGCAGCGGCGCTGACGATCGCGGCTACGGCATGGGCGTGGCGTGCGGAGATTACGATGGCGACGGCGACGTCGATCTCTACGTGACGAACTACGGTCCGGATGTGTTGCTGGCCAACGACGGTCAAGGGCGCTTTCGGGACGTGACCGCGGAGGCGGGGGTCGGTGCGGACGGCTGGAGCACCGGCGCCGCGTTCTTCGACGCCGACGGCGACGGCGATCTCGATCTCTGGGTGTGCAGCTATCTCGTGTGGACGCCGGAGATGCGGCTGGAGTGCTTCAACACGATGGGCGGCGAAGACTACTGCAGCCCACGCAACTTCATGGCTCCGGCCCAGGACCGACTCTTCGAGAATCTCGGCGACGGCACGTTCGCCGACGTGACGGCGCGAGGCCGGGCTCATCGGCACGCGGGGGACGGGGCTGGGCGTCGTGTGCAAGGACTTCACGGGCGACGAGCGCGTCGACGTCTTCGTCGCGAACGACGGGATGGCCGATCACCTCTGGGTGAACGAGGGAGAGGGCCGCTTCGTCGAGGCGGGCCTGCGCTACGGCTGTGCGTACGACCACGACGGCCGCGCAGCGGCGGGTATGGGCGTCGCCGCCGAAGATCTCGACGGCGATGGCGACCAGGACCTGATGGTGTGCAACCTGCGCAACGAATCCGACAGCTTCTTCCGCAATGAAGCGGGGCGGGTCTTCAGCAACGTGACCGCGGCGAAGGGGCTGGCGCGCTGAGCCGGCGGTACACGCGGTTCGGCCTGGGACTGGTGGACTTCGACAACGACGGCTGTCTCGATCTCTACCAGGCGAACGGGCGCGTGATGCGCCAGGCGATGAATTACGGTCCGGATCCCTACGCGGAGCCGAACCTGCTCTTCCAAGGGCGGCCCGACGGTTCGTTCGAACCACTGGAGCCGCCGGGCGGGACGGCGGAGGCGTTGATCGGGAGCAGCCGCGCGGCCGCGTTCGGTGACGTCGACGGCGACGGCGGGATCGACGTGGTGATCATCGAGCGCGGTGCGCCGGCGCGATTGCTCATGAACGTCGATGTCGCGGCGCGGGCACTGGGTGGCGCTGCGGGTGCTGGACGAGCACGGAGCGCCGGCGCTCGGGGCGAAGGTCGAGGTCGTGGTGGCTGGGGCGGCGCGTGACGCGCGTGTCGTGCATGCATCGTCGAGCTATCTGGCGAGCAACGATCCGTGCGTCCACGTCGGGATTGGGGAAGCGACGGCGGTCGACGAGGTGGTCGTGATCTGGGGGGATGGCGTGCTCGAGGTGGTGGAGGATGTCGCCGTCGACGCGGTAACTGTCGTGCGGCGCGGACGCGAGGAGTAGGAGCTTCCTCGTCACCTCTCCCCCCGGGAGAGGTCGGCTCGCACAGCGAGCCGGGTGAGGGAGCCGGGGAGTTCGCCGGTGTGTTGTCTCAAGAGACCTCTCGCGTTCGGGGCACCCTCACCCTGCCCTCTCCCGGGGGAGAGGTCAGGCTCGCACAGCGAGCCGGGTGAGGGAGCCGGGGAGTCTCGCCGGTGGTTCGTCCTCGAGAGACCTCTCGCGTTCGGGGCACCCTCACCCTGCCCTCTCCCAGGGGGAGAGGGTTCCTTCCGCCGTCCACGTCAACCCTTGCACCGAGCTGTAGTTCGGCGATTCCTTCGTGATCTGGATGTCGTGCGGGTGCGACTCGACCAGGCCGGCACTGCTGACGCGGACGAAGTGCTGGTGGTCGGCGCAGCGCTTCGATCGTCGGGCAGCCGCAGTAGCCCATCGCCGGCCTTCAGCCCGCCGACCATCTGGTAGACGAAGTCGCCCAGGCTGCCGCGGTAGGGCACGCGGCCCTCGACGCCCTTCGGGGACGTACTTCTGGGTCTGTGTGATGCCGGCCTGGCCGTAGCGGTCGGCGGAGCCGGCGCCCATCGCCCCTTGGCTGCCCATGCCGCGGTACGTCTTGTAGCGGCGGCCGCCGTGGATGATCACCTCGCCCGGGCTCTCGTCGAGGCCGGCGAAGAGCGAGCCGAGCATCACGCTGCTCGCGCCCATCGCGATCGCCTTGGCGATGTCGCCGCTGTGCCGCACGCCGCCGTCGGCGATGACCGGCACGTCGCGCTCGTCGGCGGCGCGGCACGCATTGGCGATCGCGGTGAGCTGCGGCACGCCGACGCCGCTGACGACCCGCGTCGTGCAGATCGAGCCGGGGCCGATGCCCACCTTCACCGCGTCGACGCCCGCGTCGATCAGGTCCCGGGCGGCTTCGGTCGTGGCGACGTTGCCGGCGATGATGTCGATGTCGTACCGGCGCCGCATCGCGCCGACGGTCATGAGCACGTTCTCCGAGTGGCCGTGGGCGGTGTCGACCACGATCACGTCCACCTCCGCCTCGATCAGCGCGTCGGCGCGATCGAGCTGGTTCACGCCGATCGCCGCCCCCACCCGCAGGCGGCCGCGGGCGTCGCGGCACGCGTTGGAATGGGTGCGGGTGTTCTCGATGTCACGCATCGTGATCAGCCCCGCCAGCGAGCCCTGTGCATTGACGAGCAGGAGCTTCTCCACCTTCGCCCGGCTGAGGATCTCCTCCGCCTCTTCGAGCGTGGTGCTGGGCGGCGCGGTGACCAGCGGTTCCCGCGTCATGACGTCGAGGACTCTCCCCTCCGGTCGGTCGAGGAACTTCATGTCCCGGCGCGTCAAGATGCCGACCACCTTGCCCCGCCGCTGTCCGTCGACGGTGACGGGAAAGCCCGAGACGTTCTGCGCGTCCATCAGCGTGCGAGCCCGCGCGATCGAGTCTTCCGGGCTCAGCGTGATGGGATCGGTGATGATCCCGTTCTCCGAGCGCTTGACCTTCGCCACCTCGCGCGCCTGGTCTTCGGGCGTGAGGTTCTTGTGAATGACGCCGATCCCCCCGTCCTGGGCCAGCGCGATCGCGAGCGCCGCTTCGGTCACGGTGTCCATCGGCGCCGAGATCAGCGGGATGTTCAGGCGGATGTTGCGGGTGAGCCGGGTGGCGGTGTCGGCCCGATCGGGAGTGACGGTGCTGAACTGGGGAACCAGCAGCACATCATCGAAGGTGAGACCTTCCTGAATGTTCTTGGGCTCCATTGATCAATGATCCCCGCGAGGAAGGGCGCTGTCAACGGCCCCGCGGTTGTCTCGCACCTGTTAGCATGGCGCAGCGGTCCATTCGTCGAGGGAACTGATGAGAATCAGATTCGCCGGGCTGGTCGCGATTGCTGACCGGCTGCTCCGCCAGCAACGAGTTCGCCCCCCCGCCGCCGCCGACGGTCACCGTCGCCGCGCCGATGGAGCGGGAGGTGACCGTGTACGACGAGTTCACCGGTCGCCTCGACGCCTTCGAGACGGTGGAGATCAGGGCCCGGGTCAAGGGGTTCCTCGAGAGCGTCGAGTTCGAGCCCGGTCGCCGCGTCGAGAAGGGGGTGACCCTCTTCACGATCGACGAGGCGCCGTTCCAGGCGGCCGGTCGCCCTCGCGGAGGCCCGGCTGGAGAGCCGCAGAGCCGACCTGAAGCTGGCGGAGGTCGACGCTGGAGCGGGCGACGCGGGCCTTTGAAAAGCAGGCGGTGACGGAGATCGAGCTGGCGGAGAAGGAAGCGAACCGCGACGTCGCCGCGGCGGCCGTCAGCGGCGCGATGGCCGAGCTCGAGAACGCCCGAATCGACCTGAGCTACACGAAGATGGTTGCCCCCATCACGGGGAACGTCTCCCGCGAGCTCGTGACCGTCGGCAATCTCGTGGGAGCTGGAGACTCCACGCTGCTCACGAACGTCGTGGACGATGATCCGATCTACGCGTACTTCAACATCAACGAGCGGTTCCTCGTGGAGATCCTCCGAGAGCACCCTCGTTCGGAGCGGGAACAGGACGCTGACTCATACCTGTCTGCTGATTCTCGCCGACGGGAGCGCCTACGCCGCGCCGGGATCGGTCGACTTCGGTGACAACCGGGTGGATCCCACCACCGGCACGTTGCAGGTTCGGGCGACGTTCCCAAATCCGGAGGGTCAGCTCTTCCCCGGTCTGTTCGCGCGTATCCGCGTTCCCCGGAGCTCGAGTGTGGCGATGCTGGTGCCGGAGATCGCCGTGCAGCGAGACATCGTCGGGCCGTTCCTGCTCGTCGTCGACGGGAGCGGCACCGTGCAGCGCCGCGACGTGGAGCTCGGCAGTCTCGACGATCGTGACCGGGTGATTCTGGGCGGTCTGGATCCGTCCGAGCGGGTCATCGTCAACGGCCTCCAGCGGGCGCGGCCGGGCCTGACGGTGAACGCCGTCGAGGCGACCGCGGCCGCGAGCGCCCAGTCGAAGAATGCCGGCGATGGTTCCGGAAGTGGTCCCGGGGACGGCGGCGGAACAGGCTGACCGAGAGGCGAAACGTGTTCAGTCGCATCTTCATCGAGCGTCCGATCTTCGCGTCGGTGATCTCGATCGTGATCGTCCTGGTCGGCGGCATTGCTCTGTTCGCGCTGCCCATCGCCCGCTATCCGGAGATCGCGCCGCCCACGATCAAGGTGGCGGCCGTCTATCCCGGCGCCGAACGCGGAGACGGTGGCATCGACCGTGGCGACGCCGATCGAGCAGGAGATCAACGGCGTCGAGGACATGGCCTACATGACCAGCGTCAGCTCCGCCGACGGGACGATGAACCTCACCGTCACCTTCGACGTCGGCGCCGATCTGGACATGTCCAACGTGCTCGTTCAGAACCGCGTCTCCACGGCACAGCCCAAGCTTCCCGAGGAGGTTGCGCGACAAGGCGTCACGGTGAAGAAGCAGTCCAGCGAGACGACGCTCTTCGTCTGCCTGAGCTCCCCCGACGACACGCTACAGCGATCTCTTCCTGTCCAACTACGCGACGCTCTTCATCCGCGACGAGCTGAGCCGAATCCGGGGAGTCGGCGACGTGCAGGTCTTCGGCACCGGCGACTACTCGATGCGGGTGTGGCTCGATCCGAACAAGCTCAAGGCGCTCGAGCTCACCACGAACGACGTGGTCGCCGCCGTGCGCGATCAGAACGTGGAGGTGGCGGCCGGTCAGATCGGCCAGCCTCCGGTGCCGAAGGGGCAGGCGTTTCAGTTCACGGTCAACACACAGGGGCGGCTGAGCAACGTCGAGGAGTTCGAGAATATCGTGGTGCGGGTCGGGGACGAGGGGGAGCTTGTTCGGGTCAAGGACGTGGCCCGCGTGGAGCTGGGCTCGAAGTCCTACGACGTCAGCGCGACGTTCAACGGCAAGGCGACGTGCGCCATGGGCATCTACCAGTTGCCCGGCGCCAACGCCATCGAGGTGGCCGAAGGCGTGCGAGCGAAGATCGACGAGCTGTCGCGCGTCTTTCCCGAAGGGCTGGAGTACACGATCGCCTACGACTCCACCAAAGTCATCCGGGCGTCGGTCGAGGAAGTGGTGGTGACCCTCTTCATCACGCTGGTCCTCGTGGTGCTCACCGTCTACCTCTTCCTGCAGAACTTCCGGGCCACGCTCATTCCGGCCGTCACGATTCCGGTGTCGCTGATCGGGACCTTCGCGGTCATGGCCGCACTGGGCTACTCGATCAACCAGCTGACGCTCTTCGGTCTGGTGCTCGTGATCGGCATCGTGGTCGACGACGCGATCGTCGTGGTCGAGAACGTGACCCGCCATCTCGACGAGGGTGAGACCGACGCCAAGCGAGGCGGCGCTGAAGGCGATGGAGGAGGTGACCGGACCGGTCATCGCGACCACGCTGGTCCTGCTCGCGGTCTTCGTGCCAACCGTCTTCCTGGGCGGCATCACCGGGCAGCTGTTCCGACAGTTCGCGGTCACGATCTCGATCGCCACCATCTTCAGCTCGATCAACGCGCTCACCATGAGCCCGGCGCTGTGCGGCGTGCTGCTGCGGCCCACGCAGAAGAAGCCCTTCATCCTCTTCCGCTGGTTCAACACGCTCCTGGAGCGCACCACCGTCGGCTATCTCAGCGTCGTCCGCGGCGCCCTGCGGGTGGCGGTGATCGGGCTGATCGTCTTCATCGGCCTCATCGGCCTCGCGGTCTTCGGGTTCGCCAAGCTGCCCACCGGATTCGTGCCCCAGGAGGACGAGGGTTGGGCGCATGGTCAACATCCAGCTTCCGGACGGCGCCTCGCTGGAACGCACCAATGCAGTCGTCGATCGGGTCACCGCAATCCTCATGGGAACCGACGGCGCGGAGAACGTCATCGGGATCGGAGGCTACTCGCTCATCGACGGCGCCGTTTGCGTCCAACGCTGGCACGGTCGTCTGCACGTTCATTCCCTGGAGCGAGCGGTCCGCGCCCGGTCTGCACCAGAACGCCCTGCTCGAAAAGTTCAACGCCGAACTCGCTCAGATCCAGGAGGCGGTGGTGATCGCCTTCCCGACCCCTTCACTGCCTGGCCTCGGCGCTGCCGGTGGATTCGCGCTCCAGCTTCAGGATCGCGGCGGCACCGGCTTGCGGCAACTCGAGGCAGTGGCGAACGAGTTCGTCGAGGACGGCAACGCGCAGAGCGGGCTTTCCCGCATGTTTACGAGTTTCCGTGCGAACATCCCCCAACTCTTCGTCGAGATCGATCGCGAGCAGGTTCGCTCGCTGGATATCCCCCTGCAGGATGTCTTCAGCACGCTCCAGGCGTACCTGGGCTCGGTGTACGTCAACGACTTCACGCGGTTCGGTCGGATCTACCAGGTGCGGGCGCAGGCCGAGAGCGAGTACCGATTGAAGCCGGACGACATCCTGCAGCTGGAGGTCCGCGCACCGGCGGGCGGCATGATTCCGCTCGGGTCGCTGATGACCGTGAAGGAGGTGCTCGGTCCGCAGACGGTCTTCCACCACAACATCTATCCCTCCGCCAAGATCAGCGGACAGCCCGCTCCCGGCTACACCTCGGGCCAGGCGATGCAGATTCTGTCGCAGATGGCCGACCAGAAGCTGCCTCCCTCGATGGGATACGAGTGGACGGATCTCTCCTACCAGGAGAACAAGGCCTCCGGTCAGGCGGCGGTGATCTTCCTCTTCTCGATCATCCTGGTCTATCTGGTGCTCGCCGCCCAGTACGAGAGCTGGACGATTCCCGTGTCGGTCTGCCTTGCCGTGCCGACGGCACTGCTCGGCGCGGTGGCGGCGTTGATGATCCGTCAGATCGACAACAACGTCTACACCCAGATCGGCGTCGTGCTGCTGATCGGCCTCTCGGCCAAGACCTCGATCCTGATCGTCGAGTTCGCGAAGGTGAAGCGAGAGGAGGGCCTCAGCGTCGTCGACGCGGCGCTCGAGGCGTCGCGGATCCGCTTCCGGGCGGTGCTGATGACCGCCTTCTCGTTCATCCTCGGCGTGATCCCGCTGCTGGTGGCCAGCGGCGCCGGCGCCGAGAGCCGCCAGGCGATCGGCACGACGGTCTTCGGGGGCATGCTCGTTGCTACCGTCGTCAGTGTGGTGAGCGTGCCCGTGCTCTACCGGGTGATCCAGGGAGTCAGCGAGAAGCTGCGCGGCGTGCCGGCAGCGGCGCCAGCGAAGGGGCCGTCCGAGTCAGGAGCGGAGGCGGTGTCGACATAGGCGCGGGTGAACCACCGCGGTCGGCCGATTGCCCAGTGCGCAGCCGACTGCAATCCGCTGACGAGAAACTCGAGACGGTCCCGGGTTTCGGGGGCGGGGATTCCGCTCGATCGGACGGTCTGGTACCTTGAGCGTTCCGGAACATGGCCCCCGGGAACCGGCGGGAGGGAGGCGTCTCGGCGGCTCCGTGGGATTCCTGTGTGGTTTGGATGTCCGGATCCTCTGCCACCAAGAGGGCGGCGGATGCGAAAGGTAGAGGAGGGAATTCGGCCGGTGCTCGCCGGGCCGAGCCTCCGTGTCGGACCCACCTGCGGAGCCCACCTGCGGAATCACTTGCGGCTAGAGGAGACCACCCGTGAGCACGATCAAGGAAGTCGCTTTCGAAGACGTCGCCCCGCCTGTTCATCACGATCAGGGAACCGCACCCGGCGAGGGCGAGCGGATGTTCAAGAAGTACGTCGACGCCACCATCCGCTACGAGGCGTCCGACCTGATCGTGAAGGTCGATCTGCCGCCGCGCATCCGCGTCCGCGGCGCGCTCAAGAGCCTGCAGACGGACCTCTGCACGCCGCCCCTCATGTTCCAGATGGCCAAGGACCTGCTCGACGACCGCCAGTACGAGCACTTCCTCCACCACGGTCAGATCGACTTCGCCTACGACTACGACGACGACAACCGCTTCCGCATCAACCTCTTCATGGCCCGCGGCAAGCCCTCGCTGGCGGCCCGTCTGATCACCTCGAACATCAAGCGGTTCGACGATCTCTACCTGCCCGAGGCGCTCGGCGAAATCTCCCTCAGCGCCCAGGGCCTGATCCTCTTCGCCGGCGTGACCGGTTCGGGCAAGAGCACGTCGATCGCATCGATGCTCCAGTACATCAACGAGCGGAAGCGGGTGCACATCGTCACGATCGAGGATCCGATCGAATACATCTTCAAGGACGACAAGGCCACCATCAACCAGCGCGAAGTCGGCATCGACTGCCTCAACTTCAACGAGGCCCTGCGGGCCCTGGTCCGCGAGAATCCCGACGTCGTGCTGGTCGGCGAGATGCGCGACCACGAGACGTTCGAGGCTGCCATCCGCGCGGCCGAGACCGGTCACCTCGTCTTCGGCACGATCCACGCCTCCTCCGCCTGGCAGACCTTCGGCCGCATCTACGACCTCTTCCCCGAGGGAGACCGCGAACAGATTCGCAAGCTGCTGGCCTACAACCTCCGCTCGATCGTCTACCAGAAGCTGCTGCCGACGCTTCACGAAGAGATCCCCCGCATTCCCGCGATCGAGATCCTGCTCAACACGCCGATCGTGCAGAAGTACATCCTCGAGGGCCGCGAAGGCGAACTGCTCGACATCATCACGCAAGAGCCGCGAGGAGGGCATGATCGACTTCACCAGCTCGCTTGTGGAGCTGGTCGAGGCCGAATACATTCACCACCGGGTGGCCTTGGAGGCGACGCCCAAGCCCGAAGAGCTGAAGATGCGCCTCAAGGGCATCAGCTGACCTCCCGACGAGCCCCCTCATGCGAAGTGAGATCATTCTGGCGCAGGTCAGCAGCGGCTATCTGGTGGGCTGGTGGATGGCCCTCATCATGTTCCTGCCGTTCGTGCCCTGGGCATGGCTCATCTCGTCCAAGCTCGACAAGGACGCTCGCTACTTCCACTTCAACTACCGGATGTGGAACGGCATCCACATGGCAGCCGGGGTGGCCGCGCTCCTGGCGATGCTGTTCATTCCCGTGCCGGGGGTCGGAATCGCGGTGGGCATGATCGTTCTGCTCGCGCCGATCCTCGTCTACTGGCGGGTCCGCAACCAGGCGGTGCCCGAGTCGCAACGATTCGAGCTCTCCGGTGCGTCGCTCGGCGAGCGCATGGCCTCTCGCAAGCAGGCGCGGGCGGCGCGGGATGCGATCATCCAGTTCACGAACTCGGCTGGCGAGGCGCCGCCATTCCCGCCAAAGAAGATCCCCGCTACGCCACGCACATGCTCGCCGAGGACGTCTTCGGTCCCGCACTGGAGGCTCGCGCCTCGCGTATCGAGATGGCCATCGGTCCCAACGGAACCGCCGTCTCCCAGATCAATCGACGGTGTTCGATACAAGCGCGAGCCGGTGCCGGTCGAGTCGGCCGTGGCTCTCATCGACTATCTCAAGGAGATCGGCTGGCCTCGACGTACAGGATCGCCGGCGGCGGCAGGCAGGGCGATTCCATCTCAACGGCCCGAGCGGACGGGTGGAGATCGATCTCACGACCGCCGGCTCGTCCACCGGTCAGATGATCCGCATCGACTTCGATCGGGCCAAGCGGCTCACCCGATCCTTCGACGAGCTCGGTCTCCTGCCGTCGCAGATGGAGAGCCTGAAGTCGATCACCGAGCCGCACGATCGCCACGGCATCGTCCTGATCGGCGCCCCTCCGGGCACGGGCTCACGACGTCGGCATACAGCTTCGTGAGTCGGCACGACGCGTACACGGCCAACATCAAGACCCTCGAGCGCAACGTGCAGCGGCGGATCGAAGGAATCGACCACGTCAAGTTCGATCCCGACGAACCCGGACATCGATTACGCGACCAATCTGCAGTCCATTCTCCGTCGCGATCCGGACCTCGTCCTGACCGACGTCATCAAGGAGCCGGAAGCGGCCCAGGTGGCGACCGATCCGGGCATGTACGGACCGCTGCTCTACGTTCCGCTGGTGGCGGACACGATCGTGGACGAGATCCGAATCTGGGTGAAGCTGGTCGGAGACGTCAAGCAGGCGACCAAGGGGCTGCGGGCCGTGACCAACCAGCGTCTGTTGCGCACCCTCTGCCCCAACTGCCGGCAGGCGTATCAGCCCTCCCCCGAACAGCTCAAGAAGCTCAACCTGCCCTCGGACCGGGCGAAGCAGCTCTACCGCTCGAGCGGCAAGGTGCAGGTCAAGAACAAGATCGAGAACTGCCCGGTCTGCGGCGGCACCGGCTACCTCGGACAGACCGCGGCCTTTGAGGTCTTTCTCGTCGACGACGAGGCGCGGAAGATGCTCGGCGCCGGCGATCTCAAGGGCGCCCTGGCCCACGCCCGCCGCCACAAGATGATCTACCTGCAGGAGGCGGCGCTCAGCAAGGTGCTGAACGGCGAGACCACGATCGAAGAAGTCATCCGGGTCACGGCGCCGGCGAAGTCGGGCAGTTCCCAGGCGGCGTGACCTGTGGCGCGGGCACGTCCCGGGAAGCCGGCCACGTCATGTGATTCCTGATTCGAAGAGCGTCATGATCTACATCTTCAACATCGTGCTGACTCTGTTCGTCCTGATCATCGCCTACTGGTGGGCGAATCAGGGGGTGTTCTCGCGCTGCTTCACCTGCTCGCGGTCGTGGTCGCCGGCGCCGTAGCCTTCGGCGTGTGGGAGCCGCTGGTCACGGGATTCCTGCTCCGCGGCGGCTGGTTCGACAACTACGCCTGGGGCGTGACGCTGCTCGGCGTCTTCGCGATCACCCTCTTCCTCCTGCGACTGATCACGGACCGGCTCGCCCCGGCGAACGTCGACCTGCCCCACTGGGCCAACCTCACCTTCGGCTTTCCATTGGGCGCCGGCGCGGGGATCCTGACCGTCGGCATCATCGTCATCGGATGCGGGTTCTTCCAGAGCAAGAGCGAACTCATGGGGTATCGCGGCTACGGCCGCTCCGGACGCGACGGGAGCGTCGTGCGCTTCAGCAACCAGCCGATGTGGATCCCCGTCTCCTACTGGACCGCCGAGTTCTACAGCTGGCTGAGCGTGACCTCCATGTGGTCGCCCGAACCGATGCGCCGTGTCGCTCCCCGGCTCAACTGGCAGGCGTCGCTGGTCCGGGACTCGTACCAGGAGGGCAAGGGGCAGATCGTGATGGTGCCTTCGGCCGCGAAGGTGACCGGGCTGCTCTACAACGCGGGCGGCGATCGCGCGGCGGTCGACATGCAATTCGACGGCGCGGCCCTCGACTTCGGCGAGCAGCTCACGATCGCGAACTCGCAGATCCGACTGATCGGCGCCGCCCGCGGATGGGCGGCCGCCCCCGTCGTTCACCCCGACATGTGGGCACAGGACGGGACGCTCTACCGCTTCGACAACATCGCCCACTACGTGACCTCGGTCCCCGGGCGGGAGAATGCCGCCGCCACCATCCTCTTCAAGATCCCGGCGAACTTCGTCCCCAAGTACATTCAGGTGAAGAACAACCGGTATCGTCTGCCGGCACCGCAGCCGTTCCCGCCGCGGACTGCTCAGCGGCGCGGGACTGAGCACCTCGACCGGCGGCAGCGAGACGGTGGAGCTGTCCGCCCGTCCGATTCCGGAGAGCGATCTGCGCATCTCGAACTCGATCCGGCCCATCAAGATCAGCACCAACTCGCTGCCGGGGACGATGAAGGAGCAGGAGAATTACCTCGTTGAGGGCACCGGCACATTCGGAAGCAGCCCCGGCCTGATCTCGCGAGCCCTTCAGATCAAGGGCATCTACGAGCCGCCCGGTACGCGCATCGTCACGCTGGACGTCAGCCGTGGAAAGGTCACCGATCTCTTCGGATCATCCCTGCGCGGTCAGCTTGCCGAGGACGCGGTCATGGCAATGGTCGACTCCCAGGGCAACACGTATTCACCCTTGGGATACATCCTGAAGAAGGGCACGGACACCGACATCGTGCTTGCACCCGGCACGTACGTTCGCACGCTCGACCAGCTGCCGATTCTGCCCACGGCGGGAACCCAGGAGCTGATGCTCTACTTCCGCGTGACCGAGGGGGCCACCCTCGTCGGCTTCAAGGTCGGCGACAAGACGCTGGGAACCTGCAATCTGATGGTGACTGGCCGCTAGGCGTTCTGATCAGAAGTCATTCGCATCTGCTGCGGCTGCGCGTGGCTTTGTCGCCGCTCATCGGACGCCAGGTATGCCGTCGTGCTGCGCCTTCCAGCACGACACTTGTCTCGCCGATATTCAACGAACTTCTGACCCGACACCGCACTAGCCGACGATCGCCGCCTGCCCGCTGAGCATTCGCTCGACGTAGTGGATGTCGAACTCGGCGTCGCACGAACTCGCGATGTTCCATCATGCGCCGGTGGAGCGGAATCGTCGTCTTGATCGGTCCGATGTCGAACTCCGCCAGCGCCGCCTGCATGCGGGCGATCGCCTCCTCGCGGTTCGCGCCGTGGACGATGAGCTTGCCGATCATCGAGTCGTAGTTCGGCGGGATCCGGTAGCCCGGCCGCACGTGCGTGTCGACGCGCACCCCGGGGCCGCCGGGCACGTCGAACTCACTCGATCGAGCCCGGGCTGGGGCAGGAAGCCGCGGTCGGGATCCTCGGCGTTGATCCGGCACTCGATCGCGTGGCCGTTCACCTTGACGTCGCTCCTGCTTGACGCTCAGCGGCTCCCCCGCCGCGACGCGGATCATCTCCTTGACGATGTCGATGCCGGTGATCATCTCCGTGACCGGGTGCTCGACCTGCACGCGCGTGTTGACCTCGAGCATGTAGAAGTTCTGCTCGTCGTCCATCAGGAACTCGACCGTCGCCGCGCCCGGAGTACGTCGGCCTGGCGGATGAGCTCGGCCGCCGACTTGGCCACCGCGTCGACGCTTGCGTCGGTCGACGCCCGGCGCCGGCGCCTCCTCGATGAGCTTCTGGTGGCGCCGCTGCGACGAGCAGTCGCGGTCGAACAGGTGCACCGCGTTGCCGTGCTTGTCGCCCGAGGACCTGGACCTCGACGTGCCGCGCGCCGCTCGAGGAACTTCTCGATGTAGACCGCGCCGTTGCCGAAGGCCGCCTCGGCCTCCTGACGGGCGGCGCTGATCGCTCGCCCGCAGGGCCATCTCGTTGTGGGCGATGCGCATGCCCCGTCCGCCGCCGCCGGCCGACGCCTTCACGATCACCGGGTAGCCGATCTCGTCGGCGACCTGGGCCGCTTCATCCTCGTCCTCGATGCGCGTCTGCGACTGCCGGGGAAGATCGGCGTCTTCGCGCGCTTGGCCATCTTGCGGCAGCTGATCTTGTCGCCGAGCACGCCCCATGGCCTCGGGGCTGGGGCCGATGAACTCGATGTGGCAGTCGCGGCAGACCTCGGCGAAGTGGGCGTTCTCCGCGAGGAACCCGTAGCCGGGGTGGATCGCGTCGACGTTCGCTGATCTCCGCGGCGGAGATGATGCGGTCGATCCGCAGGTACGACTCGGAGGCGGGACCGGGTCCGATGCAGACCGTCTGGTCGGCGTGCTCCAGCCACGGGCCGTCTGCGGTCGGCCTCGGAGTAGACGCACACCGTCTCGATGCCCAGCTCGCGCGCGGCACGGATGATCCGCAGCGCGATCTCGCCCCGGTTGGCGATCAGGATGCGTGAGAACATGGGAAGGCCCGCGGCGTTCAGCCACTCCGGACTTGGAAGAGCGGCTGGCCGAACTCGACCGGATCGCCGCTGTCGACCAGGACCCGCTCGATCGTGCCCGCGCACTCGGCCTTGATCTCGTTGAAGATCTTCATCGCCTCGATCAGGCAGACGACCGTGTCCGGGGTCACCCGGGTTCCCACGCTGACGAACGGCGCGGCGTCCGGATTCGGCTTGGCGTAGAAGGTGCCGACCATCGGGCTCTCGATCTCGATGAGCGCCGTATCCTTCGGGCCCCCGACGCGGTCGCGGCGGGTGCGCGCCCGCCGTCTCGTTCGCGAGCACCGGCGGCCACACGTCGTGTGCGGCACCGGATCCACCTGATCCGCCTGGTGCGACTGATGCAACCGGTGCGGCTGGAGTCGCTGGAGCAACGGTCGGAGCTGGCCCGGGCCGGCGCAGCGTCACCTGCTCCTCGCTGTCGCGGAGATCGAGCTCCGTCAGATCGTTCGCGACCATCAGTCGAACCAGCTCCTTGAGCTTGCGAATGTCGATCATCGAATCGTCCTCAGCCCACGGACGCGGGCACGTTCCCCGGCTCGATCACCGCAGAGTCCGGTGATCTTGGGCCAGTGGCTCAGCACCCGCGAGCCGGACTCGGTAATCAGCACGTCATCCTCGATCCGCACCCCCCCGATGCCTGGAAGGTAGATGCCTGGCTCCACCGTCATGACCATGCCCGGTTCGAGCACCACGTCGTCCTGCAGCTCGTTGAAGTACGGGCTCTCGTGCACGTCCAGACCCAGACCATGACCGAGTCCGTGCGTGAAGTAGTCGCCGTATCCGGCGCTGCGGATGATCGGCGGCGGGCGACCGCGTCGATCTCGGCACACGTCCGTCCGGGTCGAGCCGCCTCGATGGCCGCGAGCTGCGCCTCCAGCACCATCGTGTAGATCTCTCGCGAACTTGTCGGTCATCGGCCCAAGGCCGAACGTGCGGGTGAGATCGGAGTTGTAGCCGTCGGGAGTCATCGCGCCCCAGTCGACGAGCAGATGTCCGGGCCCAATCGGCGTGGAGCCGGTCTGGTGATGGATGATCGAGCTGTTGCTTCCCGCCCCGATGATCGGATCGAAGCTCGACTTCAGCGCTCCGCGCATCTTCATCTCGTACTCGAGACGGGCGGCGAACTCGAGCTCACGCATGCCCGTTCGCAGGTATGGCAGCGCCGCAGCCATCGCCTCTTCCTGGCAGCGGATCGCCTGCTCGATCCGACCGATCTCGTGCTCGTCCTTGCGCGACGCAATCCGGCCACGATTCCCTCGGTGGCGTGCAGCGCGGAATCGCCGAGGGCCGCTGCGAGTCGCTGCTGGCGGCTCACGGTGAGCGAATCGGCCTGGAAGCCCAAATGACGGATCGTCCTGGACCGGCACAGGTCCTTGACGGCATGCTCGAGGCGGTGCCGCGTTCCAATCATCACCTCGAGCACTTCAGCTTTGCGCCAGGGATCGAGAAACTCGTCGTAGCGGGCGTCGGTGATGATCACCGAGGTTCCCGGCATCACCAGCAGCAGGCTGTCGTGCCCGATGAACCCGGTCAGGTAGAGAATGTCCTTCTCCGTGCCAATCAGGATCGCATCGATCCGGTGTTCGGGCAGGCTGTCGGCGATCCGCCGAAGACGAGTGCGGGCCGCGTCGATCGTGGCGGAGGAGAGCAGCGGCGATTGGATCTGGGCCATCGGCGAGCAGTATACCGATGTCCCGATCGTGCTGCTATCTGACGTGATCTGAGCGCGTTTGGGCCGCAAGCAGGCAGCGGGTCGCCGAGCGGCGGTTCAGCTCTGGTCACTTTGCCGCAAGGCCAGTGGCTTGTCGATCAGCTCTTTGAAGATGAACAGCTCTCGGAGGGAGGTCCGGTCATGAATTCGGGCGACCAGCCCCCTCCGTCCGATGCCTCCTGCACGGCGCTTCGCGTACGGATCGACCGGACCCGCGGGCGCCGTGTCGCTCGCCTCGACCATGACCTGTCGCGACTGCTCTCGCTGCTGTTGCTGGGCGAGGAGCCGCGATCGATCGCGCTGCTTGCGCTGTGCCTCCTGCTCCCGCTCCTGGCGCAGGGCGCTCGTTCGAAGCTGCTGCTCCCGCCGAAGGCGCTTTCCTCCTTGAGGGCCTTCTCCGCCTGCTGCTGCTTGTGCAAGGCCTTGCGGCCGAGTTCCAGGGTCGGAACGATCGTGGCGGGCGCCGGCTGGACCATCTGGGCCGGGGGCACGGGCGCGGTCCTGACTCTGAACGGGTGATCCCGGCTGCATACCCCGTCCCTGCCGCCTGGCCCGCAGTTCTTCGAGCTGCGCGCGGCGGCGCTCCGCCAGCGTCTCCGCGGTCGGTCGGCCCTGAGCGACCCGCTCGTTCCCCCGCTGCGGCGCACGGCTGGCGCCGCGGCGCGCTCCTGCTGCTGTCGCTTGGCATTGCCCTGCACGATCGCCATCACGATCTGATAGACCACGATGGCCAGGAAGATGAGCGGTGCGTACTTGCTGAAGTTCATGAATCGCGAACCCTCGACGTGCGACGACCGGTGACGTGTTCTCGCAGCACGATTGTAGTGCGTCCATCGACTGATCAGGAGCCCGCAGACCGGATCGGTGCCCGCGCGATCCGAACCAGCGGAACGAGCACGCTCACGCCATCCTCGTCGACCAGGCGGCGGAATGGCACGGAGAAGACCGCCTCCAGGCGATCAGGGATCAGAATGTCACCGGCTGGACCAGCCGCCACGAGATCCCCGGCGCTGAGCAGCCAGACTTCGTCCGCGAACGCGGCCGCCAGCGAGACATCATGCAAGGCGATCACGACGGTGCTTCCCGCGGCGGCCAGCTCCTTCAGGAGCTCGACGGCATCGTGCGCGTGAGCGAGGTCCATCGCGGAGAGTGGCTCGTCGAGGATCAGGTGCCCGCCCGACTCGAGCTGGGCCAAGGCGCGGGCGAGGGTGACCCGCTGCTGCTGCCCCACGCTGAGCGCGGGGTAGGGGCGATCGGCGATCTCCTGCAGCTGCAGCCGTTCGATCGAGGCCTCGACGCGAGTCGAATCGGGCGAAAGCGCGCAGCGCCCGAGCTCGACCACCTGGCGAACGGAGAACGGGGCGGCCACCGTGGAACGCTGGGGGACGAACGCCACGCTCCTGGCCATCCGCCGGGCGGAGAGACGGTGGGCCTCCCGGCCGTCGATTCGCACCCTGCCGCGGTGAGGTCGGATCGCTCCGACGATGCAACCGAGCAGCGTCGACTTCCCCGCGGCGTTCGGGCCCAGCACCGCCGTGACCGCGCCGGGGGTGGCGGAAGCGCTCGACGTCGTGCAGCGCGGGATCTTCCCATACCGGCGCTGAGCTGTTCGATCTGGAGGCTCATGTGCGACCTCGCTCGCGGAGCAACAGCCAGATGAACGCCGGGCCGCCGACCAGCGCAGTGAAGATGCCGATCGGCATCCGCCCGCCGCCCAGATCGATGACCTGACGAACGACGTCCGAGCCGACGACCAGGGCCACGCCCACCAGCGCCGCACCGGCGACGAGCATCGTGTGCTTCGGCCCCAGCAGGAGCCGCGCGCGTGCGGCGCGATAAGGCCGACGAACGCGACGGGACCGGCCAGCGCCACGGTCACCGCGGTGAGCATTCCGGCCAACGCGTACAACCACAGACGCAGGGGTCCCAGCGCGACGCCCACGCTTCGCGCTTCGGCGTCGCCGAGCGTAGCGGCATCCATCGCCCGGCCCATGCCCATCGCCAGGAGCAGACCAACGAGCGTGAAGCCTCCGGCGCCGCAGCAGCGCGGAACCCGCTGTTGACTCGGGAATGTACCCCATGAGCCAGACCGTGAAGGTGCCCCGGATTCCCGTGGGAACGAGGTGCTGGCAGAACATGATGCCCGCGCCGCAGATGGTCGACATGACGACGCCGATCAGCAGCACCGCGATCGGGTCGAGCCAGCCTCGTCGCTGGCCCAGCAGATAGACGAGCAGGAGCGTGATCAGCGCGCCCAGCATCGCCGGTCCCGTCGTCGCCGCCACCGACACTGCGCCGTCTTCCAGGGGACGACCGCTCGCGGCGCGACCGGTGAGATAAACCACGGTCAACGTGATCATCACGCCGAGGCCGGCGCCGCCGGAGACACCGAGGATGAAGGGGGATGCGAGCGGGTTGCGGAGCAGGGCCTGCAGCAGGGTCCCCGCGACGGCGAGCCCCGCGCCGACGATTGCTCCCGCGATCAGCGGCTTGTAGCGGTATGCGGCGTACGCCGCGTCGGGCCACGCGAGGGAGACCGTTCCCCCGGGCGGTCGATCGATGAGGAGGCGAAGCACGGCCAGGATCAGCACGAGCACCGTCAGCGCCACCAGCCCCGCCATTCGGCGCCGCTTACTCCACACTGCGCACCGCCCTTTCCGTGCCGCCCGCCGTGGGCGAGCGTCGCGCCACTAGCCCGCATTTCTCACCAACATCGTCGCGAGGGTGCGTAGAACGTTCGTTGGCAAGGAGATGAGGCCGTCGAGGCGGAGACGGCTTGTCATGCCTTCGGAGCCTCGATGTGCCGAAAGCGACGCCGCCAGCGGGCGGTCTACACAGCCGCAGCAGATGGTGGTGAGAAATGCGGGCCAGCGCGGCGATCGTCGGCTGACGGTGATCTGGCATGCTCGACGAGCTGCCCGTCATGGCGGACCTTCTGCGAAGGAGCGCAGGATCGAGCGCATCTCGCCCGCCACCTCGACCACGCTGCTCGCGGGCAGGAATGCATCGGGATGGGCGAGCATCGCGATCCTCCCCTCGTGCACCGCGGGGATGTCCAGTTCGGCCAGCGGTCCCGCCCAGTCACCGTTTTCCGCCGGGCGGAGCTGCGGGCTCACGACCACCACGGCGTCCGGGCGCATCCGCACCACGTCTTCCAGGGAGAGCGTGGCCCAGCCGCGAGCGCGCACCGCGTTGGTCGATCCGAGCGCCGTGACGAGTTCATCGAGGTACGTCTCCTGTCCGAACACCATGACCGGCTCGATGTGGCTGACGAGCAGCACGCGGCCTGTCCAGGGCGGCACGGGTCCCGAGCGATCGACGGTGCGGCATCGGACCAGAGCGTTGCGCAGAGTGCTCGCGGCGTTGCTCAGCGCTCGGTGTTCGGCGTTGGGCTCCGGCGCGAGCAATCCCGGCAGCTCACCCACCATTCGCTCGACGTCTTCGATCGTGTCCAGGCGCCACTGTCCCAGCGACCAGCCGTAGCGATCGGCCAACGCGATCAGCTCCGGATCGACGCCGGTGACGGACAGCTGGATGAGCAGGTGCGTCGGGCGAAGACGTACGAGGCGCTCATAATCGACGGACTGCTGATCGCCCACCACGGGAATCGAACGTGAGAGGGAATCGCAGAACGGTGTCCGCCCCACCACCGACTCTCCGAGGTCCAGATCCACGAGCGTCCGTGAGATCGCGGGCGAGAGCGACACGATGCGCAGCGGCGATTCGCTCTGTGCGGCGTGCGATTCCGGGAGCTCTTGTTGACAGCCTGTTGAGAGGGTGACGATCCACGCCAGCAGCAGCGCTGCGGGCGGGCTGCGCCGCTCGGCGGGACGCCATTGCTCGTTTGACCGCCGCATCGATCCCATCGTACAGTGGCCCTCATCGCTCAGACAGAACGCAGGATGCATCAAAGGAGCAAACCCATGGCGCTGCTCGAGGGGGTTCGCCGGTTTTTTGGTCGGAAGACGGATGAGCAGACGGTGGACCTAACCGCAACCCAGGCGGAGGGCCTTGCCCGCTCGGTGGCGACGGCCGCACCCTCCGCGGAATCTCGCACCGGGAGCGGCGGACGGGCGATTGCTTCACTCGAGCCGAAGTTCTTCGGCAACTCCAGATCGAGGTCCATCGCCGAGTTGCAACAGAGCTATGACGAGGTCATGGGTCTGGTCCGCAAGATCGGCGACCATCTGGACGCGCAAGCGGCCCGGTACGACGATCAGAGCCAGGTGCTGCAGCGCCTTCCCGACGCGCTCTCGGTCCTGCCGGAGATCAACCGTCAGAACTCGCGGTTGCTCGAACTGCTCAGCGAGCATCTTGATCGTGCCAGCGAGCAGGACCGCTCACTCAACAACACGCTCGCGGATCGGCGAGACGACGATCCAGCAGTCCGAGGTGCTCGGCATGGTGCAGCGGCAGCTGGACACCAACAACGAGTCGGCGAAGCAGATGACGGGCACCTTGATGGAGTTCCGCAATTCGCTCGCGGAGCTTGGACAGTCCAACACCAGGTCCGTGCAGGTGCTGGCCAAGATGGCGTCCGCCGCGGACGAGCGTGAATCGAAGCTCGAGGCGATGCTCGGTCGAACCCAGAAGTGGATGATCGGCGCCGTGCTCTGCTGCGCCGCGGCCTCGGTGATCGCGCTGATCATCGCGATGGCGAGTCTGGCCCGCTGATCGCGGGCAGCGTCTCACCCGCCGGCGCCCAGCAGCTGCGTGTGCGTCAGGCGCTCGTAAAGAGAACAGCGCGAGAGCAGTTCGCCGTGCGTGCCCTGATCGACGATCCGCCCGTCGTCCATCACCACGATGCGGTCTGCGTGCTGGACGGTGGCGAAGCGGTGCGCGATCACGACCGCGGTACGGCTCTCACAGAAGTCCGCGAGCGCGGCGGTGATCGCGGCGTCCGATTCGGCATCGATCTGGCTGGTCGCCTCGTCGAGGATGAGGATGGAGGGATCGCCGAGGATGACCCGGGCGATGGCGAGCCGCTGACGCTGTCCACCTGAGAGGGACGCGCCCTGCTCGGCGATATCCGCGTCGTAGCCGCCGGGAAGCTGGGTGATGAAACCGTGGCGCATGGGCACGCCGCGCCGCCTCGATCACCTGCTCGCGGGTGACGCCCAGACTGCCCATGGCGATGTTCTCGGCGATCGTTCCGCGGAACAGAATGGTCTCCTGCGTGACCAGGCCGATCTGCCGGCGCAGCGAGGCGAGTGAGACCGATTCGACGTCGATGTCGTCGATGAGCACCCGACCCTGAGACGGACGGAGCAGGCGGGGAAGGAGGCTGATGAGGGTCGTCTTGCCGGAGCCGTTGGGCCCGACGAGGGCCACGCGCTCCCCGTGCTCGATTCGCAGCGACACGTTGGTGAGGGCGGGCCGCTCAGCGCCGGGATACCGGAAGGTCACCGCGTCGAACTCGATGCTGTGGCGATGACGGGGGAGCGAGCGCCGCCGCGAGGGACGGGGCTCCTCGCGCGGCTCGTTCAGGACCTCTCGCAGCCGCCGAGCAGGAGCGGCGGCGGACTGCAACTCGTTCACGATGGCGGTCAGCGGCTTCAGCGATCCGCCGGCCATACCCAACGAGGCGAGCGCGACGATGAACTTCTCGAGCGGCAGGCCGCCGATGATGCGCCCCGCAAAGATGATGGCCAGGCCGGCCACCATGAGCGTCGCGAGCATCTCCACCACCGGGCTCGAGAGGCGCGCGCCGTTCTCGCCCGCATCTCCTCTTTGAGTAGCTGCTTGTTCTCCTTGTGGAATCGCCAGTGTGCGTGTCGCTCGGCGGTGTTGACCTTGACCCCCCGCAGCCCCTGCAGCGTCTCGGTGGTGATTCGCAGCAGCCGCTCCTGCGCCTGGAGCGAGCCGCGACTGGCGCGGCGGATCCGCTTGCCGAACTTGCGGAGGATGACCGCAATGAGGACGGCCCCGACCGGTGCGATGACGGTCACCTCCCAGCTGGCGAGGAGCGCCGCCGCCAGACACGCCAGTCCCCGGGTGATGTGGGCGACCGACTTGTTCGTGATGGCCATGAAGCCGCTCTGCAGCTCGGTCGTGTCGCGGACGATCTTGGACACGTACTCGGACGGCCCCCGCTCGATGACGCGGCTCAGCGGCATCGCGAGGACGTGGCGGAACGCTTCCTGACGAAGCCGGGTGACCGTCTTCGCGGCGACGGTCATGCTGAGGTAGCGGTGCAGGAAGCTCACCGCGCAGCCGATCACGGACATCACGCACAGCGTGCCGATGATCAGGATCACACCGGCGTAGGGATCGGCCGGCAGGGCGTCGATGATCCGCTGGGGAATCTGCACAAGCGACCCTTTGGAATTGAACTGCTCGGCCAGCTGGACGAGCGACGTGCGGTCTTTCATGAGCTGCAGGGTCGGCACCATGGCGGCGAGCCCCACGCCCAGTCCGGTGGCCGCGAGAATCGCCATCACGACCGATAGGCCGAGGCTGATCGGATAGCGAAGCATCTGCTTGGCGAAGCGCCAGAAGTCGCTCATGAAGTCCGGTCCTCTTGGTTGGGCTTCCGCTGCGCGGCCCGGTAGAGCGCCGACAGGTCCTGCCAGAACCCAGGATAGCTCTTCGACACACAGGCGGGGTTCTCGATCGATATTCCTGCCCGCGCGAGACCCAGGATGGCGAACGCCATGGCCATCCGGTGATCCCCGTAGGTGCGGATGCAGACCGGGCGATCGTGCGCCTTCGCGGGATCGATCTGGAGCGCATCATCGCTCGCCTGGACCGTGCAGCCGATCCGGCTCAGCTCCGCCGCCAGGGCCGCAATGCGATCGGTCTCCTTGACCTTCAGGGTCGTCAGCCCGCTCAGCCGTGAAGGGCCCTCCGCCCGCGCCGCGGCGACCGAGAGGCTCATCGCGCTATCGGGCATGTTGGCCAAGTCCTGCTCGATGCCTCCGAGCCGGGGCGGTCCCGCGATGGCCAGGGAGGGGCGTGCCGGATCGCCCGGGCCGGGCGGCGGCACCGTTGCGTTCATCCGCACGAGCAACTCGGCGTAGCGTGCATCTTCCTGCAGCGATACCTGGCTCAGCCCCTCGATTCGGGCGGTGGCCCCGGGGTGCAGCGCGGCCGCGGTGAGCCAGTAGGTCGCGCTGGTCGCATCCGGCTCGATGGCGTACTCGCGGCCGCGCACCACGCACGGCGCGATGCGGATCTCGCCGACACCGGATCGACCCGAGCGGTGCTCGACATCAGCACCGAAGGCCTCGAGCACGGCGAGGGTCATCGCCAGGTACGACGCGCTCGTGACCGGCGCCGTCGGGCGAATGCGCACGCCTCGCTGCAGCCAGGGCGCGATCAGACAGATCGCCGAGATCGACTGGCTGGAGAGCGTGGTGCCGATCGGAAGCTCGCCTCCCGGCAGGGCTCCCGCGGGATTCACCCGCACCGGTAGGTGGCCTTCGCGGCCCAGGCACTCGAGGTTCGCCCCGAGCCCACGCAGGAATGCGATCAGCTCCCCCACCGGCCGCTCCCGCATCCGCGTAGAACCGTCGACGATCACCTCGCCGCCCGCAAGGCACGCGGCGGCGAGCATGAACCGGCTCGGCGCCCCGCCCTCGCCAAGATCGACGGCCCCGCCGCGCGGAAAACGCCCGGCGACGCCTTCGATCACGAGGTCTTCACCCTCCCAGCGCGACCCGGCGCCCAGCGTCGTCAACGCGGCGAGCAGGCGATCCGGGTCGTCGCTCCGCAGCGGCCCGGTGATTCGCGAGACGCCCCGGGCCAGCGCCGCCAGGACGTAGGCCCGACAGGTCAGGCTCTTGGACCCGGGCGGGCGGAGCGTCACCTCGAACGGCCGGCAAAGCGGCGCGATCGGCAGCGGATCCGGCAGGGCGGCGAGGTCGGTCATGCCCAGCAGCCTGGTGAAGAATGCGGTCTGATCTGAATGCAAGCGCTACTCCTTGCGGAACACCGCGACGACGTCCTCGACGGGGATCACGAAGAGCCGGTTGTCGCCCTCGAAGTCGACGGGGATCCCCTGCTTGGGATTGAAGAGCACCTTGTCGTACTGCTGGATGGGATAGTCCTCGTCGTTCGCGACCTGAGCGCTGATCGCGACGACCCGTCCGGTGAGGGTGGGAATCTCGATCTTGTCCGGCAGGTGGATGCCGACCTTGGTGATCTTCTTGTCCTCGTCCTTGCGGATGAGCACGCGGCTGCCGATTGGCTCGACGGTCTCGAACGCCGTGGTCGTTGGTTTCGACTTCGCCATGATCCGATCATGATAGATGGGGACGGTCAGGAGCGGGAGCGGGACGGCAACGCCCGGTCGATGGGGTATGCTGCTCTGCACCCGCCCTCCTGGATGCTCGCCGTGATCGACGTTGCCATGTCATCCCAGCTCGCGAAGCTCATTCGCGACGTCGCCGACTTCCCGAAGCCCGGCATCATGTTCAAGGACATCACGCCGCTGCTCGCCGATGCCGCCGGCCTGGCCCTCGCCGTCGAGTGCATGGCCAATCCCTACCGTGGCCGCGGTGTCGACCTGGTGGTCGGGGCGGAGTCGCGCGGCTTCATCTTCGGAACCGCGATCGCCCAGGCCCTGAGCTGCGGCTTCGTGCCGGTGCGCAAGCCGGGCAAGCTCCCTTCGGAGCGGCGAACCAAGACCTACCAGCTCGAGTACGGCACCGACGCCCTGGAGATCCACGCTGACGCGATGGGCCCGGGACACGCCGTCCTGATGGTCGACGATCTCCTGGCCACCGGAGGCACGATGCGGGCGTGCTGCGACCTGGTCGAAGAGTCGGGAGCGGACATCCTGGGGATCTCCGTGCTCATCGAGCTGGAGTTCCTGGACGGCCGGGCGCGGGTTGCCCCGCACCCGGTCAGCTCGGTGCTCAAGTACTGATTCGGCGGCGAGTCCCCATCACTCGCGACCCGTCTTGACCACGTTCCGCTCGGCGTGCGGGGGCTCCTCCTTCGAGATCATCGTGTCCAGCATCGTTCCGATCAGCGCCGTCGTCTCCGAGGACGCGGCGGTGCCGGTGCCCCGACCGTTTCCATCGCCGACCACCATGACCCTCGGCGTGATGTTGATGTTCCGCTCGCCGACGATCTTGAGCAGTTCGACGAGGGCTGCGTTCCCCTGGCCGATCTGTTCGGCGATCATCTGATACGCGGTGGCCTGCGCCTCGGCCCGGATGCGGATCGCCTCGGCGTCCGCGTCGGCCTCGATGATGCGGCTCTGCTTGGTCTGCTCGGCGATCATGACGCCGTAGGTCGCATCGGCCAGATCCCGCTCCTTCTCCGCCTCCTGCTCGGTGCGGGTCAGGGCCTTCTTCTGTTCCGCTGCCCGCTGCTGCTCCTGGAAGGTGAGCTGCTCCTGCAGGGCGATCTCGCGGTCGGTCTGGGTCTTCAGCAGGGTGCCGAGCGACGCCTCGTCGCCGACGTCGCCGATGCGAACGGCCGTCACGGTGACGCCCACCTGGGCCATCTCGCGGGAGAGCATGCCCAGGGACTGCGTCTCCTGGTGGGAGCGCTGCTGGACGTAGTCCAGAGCCTTCACCTGCTCGGCGTTGTTGCGGAAGATGGCCCGGACCGTCGAGGCCATGCGCCGCTGAAGCTGGTCTTTGTCATCGCCAAGCTCGGCCACCACGAGGGCGGCGTCTTCGGGCTTGATCTGGTATTCGATGCGAACGTCCACGGGAAAGGTGAAACCGTCCGACGTCCGCACCTCGATCTCCGATTCATCCACTGCTCCACCCTCGCCGTAGCGAATGATCTGCTGGCGGGTGGAGATCACCGTGATCTCATAGGCCTTCGTGTTCAGATAGAGCTTGTCCGGCGTGAACGGTTGCCGCCAGATGCCTCGCTGGCCCCGGTCGACGATCTTCGCCTCGTCCGGACGGACGCCGGGTGGGGCGTCGCCGACGTTCGACTTGACGACCGCCACCGTGGCCTTCTCGATGTTGGTGACGGGCACCCGCTCGATGGCGTAGAGCTTCGGGTTGATGCGCCACTTTCGCGGCTTGAGGACCGAGGCCTGCGGGCCGCCGAAGCCCTGGCCCGCGGTCAGGAAGTACTCCGCGTCGAGCATCCTCGAGAACGCCTCGGGTTCCCACTCCGGAGCAAAGGCCTGCCCCGGCGGGAGCGGTCGACCGTCGAGGGTGGTGACCAGCCCCACCTCATCGGTCTTGATCTCGATGACGGGCTTGATCTCGACGTCGTAGAGTCCCGGCCAGTACCAGAAGTGCCAGCCCGGGCCCAGGATTCTGGCCTGCGGCCCCTTCTCTCCGTTGAGGGCGATGATCTGCCCGGGCGGCATGTTGGGGCCGAAGTTCTTGACGATGACCCCGATCTCGTCCTCCTCCACCAGCCGAATGGAGCTGAGGGCGACGAAGACGAAGAGCACGAGCAGCGCGACCGCGCCCGCCGCCGCCCGAAACGGTCGATTGGGAACCCGCCACGCGCTGGCGGCGATCGCCAGAGCCGCGAAGATGCCGATGGCTAGCATGATCAAGGTCATTGGAAGTCCCCTTTCTGGGTTGGAGGCAGGGTAAGAGTACGGTGCTCTCCAGGCGAGGGCACGTCTCGAACCGGCGTTGGTAGGACACGGTGCGGCCGATTGGGGCTGGATTCCCCCTCCCGTTACCATCGGCTCCAACTAAGATGCGAATCGAAGGCGAAAGGAGCTATACCCCAGATGAGCACGGCCAGCACACCCAGTTCACGTCCCAAGAAGGCAACCGCCGTCGATCCGCTCAATCTCATCGACGTCGATCACGTTCGCTTCTACGTCGGCAACGCCAAGCAGGCGGCGATCGTTCTACGCCCACACCTTCGGGTTCCAGGTGGACCAGATCTGCCGACCTGACGACCGGCAGCCGCGAGGAGGCCAGCTACCTGCTGACCCAGGGCAACATCCGGCTCCTCCTGACGACGGGCCTGCACGCACGGCAGCCCGCGCAGCGGGAGGTCATGCTGCTACGGGGACGGCGTCAAGGACATCGCCCTCACCGTCGAGGACGCGACGGCGGCCTACGAGACGGCGGTGCGGAACGGCGGCGAGTCGGCGTACGAGCCGCGCGAGCTGACCGACGAGCGGGGCACGGTCGTCATGGCGGGCATCCAGACCTACGGCCGCGCCGTGCACAGCTTCGTCAGCCGCGCGGGCGACTACGCGCTCGACACCCTGAAGGGCGGCGGGCTCTTCGCCCCGAAGTTCCACGAAGGTCGAGAACTTCGCGCTCAACGACTACAACCGCAAGCACCCGTGCGGGCTGATGTACGTCGACCACTGCGTCGGCAACGTCGAAGAGGGCAAGATGAACGACTGGGTCGAGTGGTACGAGAACGTGCTCGGCTTCACGATGTTCAAGCACTTCGACGACAAGGACATCTCGACCGAGTACTCGGCCCTGATGTCCAAGGTGATGGCCTCCGGCAACCACCTGATCAAGATGCCGATCAACGAGCCGGCCGACGGGCAAGAAGAAGAGCCAGATCCTCGAGTACCTCGAGTGGCACGACATGACGCCGGGCGTGCAGCACCTGGCGCTGCGCACCGACGACGAGCTCGCGCTCGGTGGCGGAGCTGCGCGCGCCGCGGCGTGGACTTCCTGCACGATCCCCGACGCGTACTACGACGAGGTCTGGGAGTCGCGTGGAGAAGCTGGGCTGGGAGGTGAAGGAGGACCACGAGAAGATCCGCGACCTGGGCATCCTCGTGGACGCCGACGACGAGGGCTACCTGCTGCAGCTCTTCACGAAGCCGCTCCAGGATCGGCCCGACGCTCTTCTTCGAGATCATCTGCCGCCGCGGCAGCCAGAGCTTCGGCAAGGGCAACTTCAAGGCGCTGTTCGAGTCGCTGGAGCGGGAGCAGGAGCGGCGCGGGAATCTTTGATCGCCGGGCTGCACCGCGGCTGGGTTGATGACGTTTGTTTCAAGAGTCAGCTTGCGGCGCCGCCCGACGGGCGGCGATGAACGACCGGACGCAAAGGACGACGAAGACCACGCAGATGGCCGCCATGATCGACTGGACGGCGACCGCCGTCGGCCGCGCGACCTCGCCGCCGCTGAGCAAAGTCGGGAGCTTGAGCAGCCCGGGAACGGTGCCGGCCACGCCCAGCACGCCGAGGAGCACCGCGCCGTGCATCACGTGCTTCCGCAGGTTGGGACGGGCACCGAGCCAGCCGAGGACGATCAGCGGAACGCCGAAGAACGCGGGGATCATGGCCGTGATGCTTCGAGGCGCCTCGCTCAGAAAGACGTACGCCACCAGACCGAGCACGGTGAGCAGGGCGCCGACGATGATGGTGATCCGGGGCATGGCCGCTCCTTCATTTCGTGGTGAGAGAGCGGAATGGTAGCCCAAATGCTCGGTTGAGACTCCGGGTTCGCCGGCGGGTGCTTCATCACCCGTCCAGGACCAGGTCGCTGCTGCTGAAGCTGCTTCCCGTGTTTCGCGCCAGGCTCAGCACGTTGCAGAGCGCGTTCTCGACCTCCACCTCGGTCAGCCAGCTCAACCGGTGGACGAACACGCACCAGACGAGCCCATCCTGTACGGCGTATCGCGCGTCGAGAGCGAGCTGAAAGTTCGCGAGCAACAGGACCCACAGCAGATCAGCGTCGAATCGATCCGCCCGCGCGACCGGCACCAAGATACGCAAGCGATCTTCGTGCTCATCGGCGACGACATAGACCTCCAGCTCGTCGACTTGAGCCGTCCAATAGCCGGGCTCGACTTGAAGCTCTGGGAACATCCGGCGAAGCTGTGCAAGCAGCTTCGCCGTGGTCATTCCTAAATGCGCGACCATGCTGCTCCTTCCCCCCCGTCTCCCTCACGCGAGAGCCGGTCGCCAGCTCGCGACGGCTGACATCGTATCGCGCGATTGGTGAACCCCAACGAGAGAACTCTCGAGGTTTTGAAGAACGGCGCACTTTCGAACGCTCGTTTTGATCGCTGAGCTTGTCGATCTCTCCCACCTTGACGCTCTTGCCAGCAGAGGCGCGGAAGCGACGGCGAGTCTCGTGCACTTCAGTGTGTCAGCCATCGCTAACCAATGGTCAATGGGCTTGGCCGGCGCTCGTCGGGTGGCGCCACCAGGGCACATCACCCCGCGGCCGCGCCGGTCGCCCGCGCTGCGCCCGTCGACATCGCGAACGCCTGTCGGCGGCCAATCGAGCGGCGCGTTGACCGCTGCCGCTGCGCAGCCGGGAGGCCATTTTCTCACCCGGGGCGAGCGGACCTGCTCTTCGGGTCCGGGATCACTACAATCGACCGCACTCCATGCCGGTGCGCCAGCGCCGGTGAATCACGTTGAAGTCGGGAGGATTCTCGTCATGCCGTACTACACCAAGCTCGGCCAGCTTCCCCCCAAGCGGCACATCCAGTTCCGCCGCCCCGACGGGGCGCTCTACTCCGAAGAGGTCTTCGGCACCGAGGGCTTCGTCGGCCCGACCTCGACGCTCTACCACATCCACCCGCCCACCCAGGTCACCGGCTGGAAGCCGCTGTACTCGACGAAGGCCGAGTACGTCGAGACCGACGTCATGCGCATGCGGCACCTCAAGACGATGCCGATCCAGCCGCAGGGCGACCCGATCACCGGCCGCGTCGTCCTCTTCGGCAACGCCGACTGCGAGATGGCGCATCTGCGTTCCCGCCGAGCCGATGAACTACCACTACAAGAACGGCCAGGGCGACGAGTGCCTCTTCATCCACTTCGGCTCGGGCACCGTGTACACGATCTTCGGCACGCTGCGCGTTCCGGCCCAAGGACTACATCGTCATCCCCAAGGGCACGATCTACCGGATGGAGTTCGACGAGCCCAAGCCCGGCGAGCCCGAACCCGCGCTTCCTCGTCATCGAGACCGCCAACGGCTCGCACATCGTGCCCGCCGCCGCGCTACGTCTCCAAGACAGACCGTCGCAGTTCCTCGAGCACTGCGCCGTACTGCGAGCGCGACCTGCGCGTGCCCGGAGCTGCCGCTCACCTTCGACGAGACAGGGCGACTTCGAGGTGCGCATCAAGGCCCGCGACAGCGTGCACAGCTACATCTACCACTACCACCCGCTCGACGTCGTCGGCTGGGACGGCTGCTACTACCCGTACATCTTCAACATCGACGACTTCAGCCCGATCGTCGGCAAGCTCCACATGCCGCCGCCGATCCACCAGACGTTCGAGGGGCACAACTTCGTGATCTGCTCGTTCTGCCCGCGCGATGCTCGACTTCCACCCCGAGGCGATCCCGGTGCCGTACAACCACTCCAACCTCGACTCCGACGAGGTGCTCTACTACGTCGAGGGCAACTACAAGGCCCGCAAGGGCATCGAGGTCGGCTCGATCACGCTGCACCCGCAGGGCATTCCGCACGGCCCGCACCCCGGCACCGTCGAGGCGTCGCTCGGCAAGGACATGGACCGACGAACTCGCCGTGATGTGCGACACCTTCCGGCCGCTCTTCCCGACGCGGCCGCCTTGGGCATGGACGACCCCCACTACCCCGCGAGCTGGCAGGGCGAGCACTTCCCGCACCTCGTCGGCAGCCACGGACCGAACGGCGAAGCGATCGCTTCGGCCAAACCGCAGCACGCGAAGGCAGCCGTGGACACGAGCGGCTGATCGCCGGAGGGCGCCGGCATCGACAATCATCCTCTCCTCCCGGGAGAGGTGAAAAGGAGACTCCTCTCCCCGGGAGAGGACGGCCCGTCCCCGCGTCTGCTCGCGGGGACGAACCAGGTGAGGGCGGACGACGTCGCGTGTCGGCTGCGCGCACGCTCTAGAGCAGCTTCACTCAATTCATAGCATCCGGAGCTGGCTCACTTCGCGTGGCTTCGTCGGGCTGCATCGACGGCATGGCAAGCCGCCTGCTTCGCCCTCCTCGGCACACTCGGCTCGCCGGCGCCCAGGGCGCCGTCAGCGCGCAACGCGACAATCGCGATCAGAAGCCGGCGCGGGCGTCGAGCGGGCCGCGGTCCCATATTCCTCCACATTCCCACCGCAACAGCAACGAGACACCAATGGAAGATGAAAGAGTGCGGTGCAGGTATCGGATCGAGGCCGGCACCAATGAGGTTCCTCTCTTGGCTCCATAACCAATCCCGAGGGCTGACTTCGGTGACTGTTCCGTCTGTGCGGGCGCGCTTCAGGCGTGGAGTTGATCGTTCCTGAACGTCGGGGTGGCTGCCGCGTGAATCGGGGCTATTGGTTGGAGCTGAGATCTTCACCCGAAGGCGATCTCCGCAGACCTCGTCGTCCAGGCGGGATCCGGGGGCAAGATAGAGAAAACCGGACAAAGAGAGGAAAGAGAACATGAAGACAACGCTTTTGGCCGCCACCGCGGCGCTGATCCTCACGGGGGCCGCGAAGGCGGATCTCACGGGGACGGTCTTTACGCTCGATGTGAACCACAATGGCGCGGCGGGCATGGTCCTCGACCTGACCCCGCCTGCCCCGGTCTTGTACGGAACGCCGCAGGTGTACACGGTTCCCCCGCTCGGCACGTGGACGGCCGTCAGTGGTGGCACGATCACCACGCCCGGCGCCACCGGCTTCGACAACAGCCTGCAATTGCTCTTCGGCACGATGGCCTACACCGCGTTCCTCAACGACCCGCTGGGCATCGCCATCGTCGACAACCTGAGCGAGAACGTCCTGCCCGGGAGCGTCCAGGTCTTCGTGAACGGCAGCTTCGCGGGGACGGGTGCGGACACAGGCGATGGGTTCCAGGCCAGCTGGTCACCGGCCGCGGTCCTGGGCTCCGCCGACAAGAGTGTGCTGATCGTGTGGAATTCCGTTCCCGCCCCCGGGGCCGTCGCATTTCTGGGCCTGGCCGGGCTGACGAGCAGACGCCGCCGCCGGCGCGCCTGATCACCGCTCGACGCGAACGGATTCACCGCACCGGCATGGTCTCGCAGCGCGGGACCATGCCGTTTTTCGTTGGCCTGCTGCTTCCCGGTGGTGACCAGGAACCGGATCGGACTGCACTGACCGGGGTTCTATAATGGCCGCAATGAACCACCTGACTTTGCAAACGATGAGGTGCCTGTTGATCCTGGGGACGCTTGTTCTCTCCCCGCCCGTGCTGGCAGCGCTGCCCCTTGCACCGCCGCCGACCGCGCCCACAGCGCCCCCCGCTCCCCCCACCGAGCGGGTGACGCTAGCGACCAAGACCTTCGAACTGAAGGTGGCGGCGGACGCCCGGTCGAGAGCAACTGGGCTGATGGGCGTCGAGACGATCGAGGACGCCACGGGGATGCTCTTCGTCTTTCCGCGGGCCAGCGTGCTCAGCTTCTGGATGGCCAACTGCCTGGTCGACATGGACTTGATCTTCATCGATCGGCTCGGACGGATCGTCGCCTTGCATGAGATGAAGACCGAGCCGCCCCGTCGGCCCGAAGAGCCGGAGTGGGCCTACCACGCGCGGCTCCGCCGCTACCTCAGCGGACAGCCCGCGCAGTTCGCGATCGAGCTGAAGGCCGGCTCGATCCGGGACCTCAAGCTGGAGATCGGCGCCGCGACCGGGCTCGATGTCGAACGACTGCGGTCGCTGGCCAAGACCGTCAAGCCTGAGAGGGCGGCCGAGTGATGGCGGCCAGGCGATTGCTCAGCTCTCGTCCCGAGCGGCCGTGGACGAGATCCGCGGTCCCGCTGGTTACCCTCTCGCTGCTCCTTGGATGTGGGCAGGAGCCCTCGGTCACGTCGACCGCACAGGTGGCAACTTCGGCGCGAGAGGTGCCGGACGAGTCCACCTCGAGCTTCGTCGCGCCGATCGCGACGACGGGACGCACGTCCGCCCGGGAAAATCCCGACGGCTGGCCGCCGATCGAGTTCGAGCCGCCGGTCCTTGACTTTGGCGTGGTGGAACCAGGCGCGGCGGGTCAGGGGAAGGTGAAGATCTGGAACGCCGGGAGCACACCGCTACGCATTCTGCGCTCGGTGACCAGCTGCGGCTGCACCGAGGCGGAAGATCTCGGGGGACGGGTGATCTCGCCCGGCCAGTTCACCGAGTTCTCGACCACGATGACCATGAAGTCGGGCCTTGGCGAGAAGAAGGAGAAGGTCAGCATTCTCTTCGAGGGGTACGAGCAGACCTTCGTCCCCTACTTCTTCCAGGCAGAGGTGAGTCTGCCGATCCGCATCGCCCCACCGCACATCACCGCGATCACCACGCTGACGGGCGAACTGGTGGCCGAGTCCCGCGATGGTCAGCCGTTCCGCGTGCTTGCGGTCAACGGCCACGCGCCGGAGTTCGTCGACTTCGATCCCGGCCGCGACTCGCCGCGGAATCGCTACACGCTGCGCTGGGATCTCACCGAGCTGGACGAGCAAGGCAACATCCCCTGGTTCTGGGTGATCGAGACCGACCGCGCCGACAGTCCGCTGATCGACGTGCGCGTTCGCCACGACGCCACCCGTCCCGATCGCCCGAAGGGCCGACCCTGGGTGCCCAAGGACCAGCGCGTTGTCTTGGGCGTGGTGCGACCCGACTCCCCGGTCGAGGTCACGGCGAAGATCGAGTACGCAGGCAACATTTCGCCGCAGGCGAACACCGCCGCGATCAGCCAGACGCCCGACCAGCCCTTCGACGCGGAGTTGATCGAAGCGGTGCCGCACGGCCAGTTCCTCGAGTACCGCATCCGCATCACGCCGCGCGTCGGAGAGCCGGGCCTGCTCTACGGCCTGCTCACCCTGCACGCGTCGAACTTCACGACACCGCTGCGCGTGATCGCGCGGCTCGAGTGAAGCTCCTCTCCCACCCGGGAGAGGACCGCTGGTCCCGCGCCTGCTCGCGGGGACCAGCCAGGTGAGGGCGAACGTCGCGTGTCGCCTGCGAGCGCGAACTGGTGCGCGCTGGTCCATCATGTGCGTGCGGCGCGTACACACACACCCGTTGCGCAACCAACGATCGACGCAGTCCGCCCTCACCCGGCTCGCTTTGCTCGCCGACCTCTCCCGGTGGGAGAAATATCCGATTCGAGCCGACCGTTGGTCACTCGATCACCGGCAGCACCACGCCGCGGCATTCGCCGAAGCCGATGCGCGCAGCGCCGGGCTTCTCGCAGAACGCCCTGATGATCACCTCGTCGCCATCCTGCAGGAGCTTGCGTTGCGTGCCGTCGGGCAGGTCGATCGGGTTCTGTCCCCGCCAGGTCAGTTCGAGCAGGCAGCCGCGTTGCATCGGGGGTCGTTCCCGAGATCGTCCCGCTGGCCAGCAGATCGCCCGGCTGCATGTTGCAGCCGGTCGAGGTGTGATGGACGAGCATCTGGGCGATGGTCCAGTACATGTCGTCGAAGCGCCCCGGCTCAGGCGAACCGGCTGCGAGCCCCCGCTCCTTCATCATCTGCGACTGGCAGATACAGCTCGACCGTGATCTCGCAGCGCCATGTCGTCGGCGGGCCGGAGGTAGTCGAGCAGCGGCGGATCGTCCGCCGCACGCGGCGGTCCGGGGACCCGGTACGGCGCGAGCGCGTCGAGCGTCACGACCCAGGGGCTGACCGTCGTGGCGAAGTTCTTCGCGTTGAACGGGCCGAGCGGCTGGTACTCCCACTTCTGCACGTCGCGGGCGGACCAGTCGTTGACGATGATCATGCCGAAGATGTGCGCGCGCGCCTCGGCCATCGTGATGCGCCGCCCCATCGCGTTGCCCGGACCGACGAAGAAGCCCATCTCGAGTTCGTAGTCGAGCAGCCGGCTCGGGCCGAAGATCGGCGGCTCGGTCGTCCTCGGCCTGAGTCTGCCCCATGGGCCGGCGAACTCGGCGTGCCGCTGACCACGATCGAGCTCGCCCGGCCGTGGTACCCGACCGGCAGGTGCTTGTAGTTGGGCAGCAGCGGGTTGTCGGGGCGGAACATGCGTGCCGACGTTCGTCGCGTGGTGGACCGACGCGTAGAAGTCGGTGTAGTCGCCGATGCGCGCCGGCAGCAGCAGCTCGATGCCGTCCCGGGGCAAGATCAGTCGATCGCGCAGGGCGCGATCCGCCTGAAGCGTCGTGTTCGCTGCCGCGAGCAGTTCGCACATCGCCTGCCGCGTCTGGGTCCATGCGGGATGACCGAGCGCCAAGAAGCGGTTGAGCGTCTCTTCCCGCAGCGCCGCGCGGACTTCCTCTTGCGAGCATGGCCAGCAGACCCGCCTCCGCCGCGCCCCGCAGGTCGAAGACCCGCTCGCCGATCGCCGCACCGATCCGCGGCGACGCGGCGCTGCCGTCACTGCGGAAGACGCCGAAGGGCAGGTTCTGGATCGGGAAGTCCGCCGGCCGGATCGTTCGCGGACTCGATCCAGCTGCGGAGGGAGGGGTCGTGGGTGTGATCGAGCATGAACTCAGTACCGGGCAAGGAAAGAGGATCAGAGCAGATGAAGCGAGCGGAGGTCCGCCCGCGGTTCGTCGAAGGAGCAGGAACCGAACGAGATCGCCAGGAGCTCACGGGAGCGCTCGAGCTGATCGACCGTCACCATCTCGCCCCGCCACGCGATTCCCTCATCGTCGAAGCCGAACGACTCGATGCGCTCGTCGGTCAGCACGGACAGGAGCTGCGACGTGTCGAACTCCCCGTGCATGGACAGCGCCGCGGCGACAAAGACATTGAGGAAGCCGAACTCGTGAGCCTGCACGGCCTGCGAGAAGTGGCGCAGTGGATGGTGCAGCCCCGCCGTGGCCTTGAAGGGCACGCGGGCGGCCGCGCAGGCGGCGATGAACCGGGCCAGGTGCCCCGGATCGGGATAGAGGTCGGCGGCGACGCCACCCGTGCGCACCTTCGCCCCCGCGTCCGAGCCCACGAGCGCGGCGAGGAGGCCGCGCGGGTCCGCGGTGATCGGCAGCTCGAAGAACGGGAAAGAGCGCATCGGGAATCTCGTCCAGGGCCGCTTCGATGACCTCTGCTCCATCCGCCTTCAGCTCCAGGACGTCGATCCGGGCCAGGCCCGACGCCGGGACCTCGTGCGCCTGATTGAAGGTCTCGATCCGCTCGAGCTGCCCCACCAGCGCCGAGTCTCCGGCCGGCGCGGTCAAGCCGCTCAGATGCCACGGCTCGTCCTCGTGGCCGCGGGGAAGCAGCGAGCCGGCGCACTGCTCGAACTCGTCGAGGCGCGCGACGGGAACGATCAGCCGACCCAGCATCGACGCATCGTCGCCTTGCGGTGTACGCCGCGTAGTTGCGCACCATCGTCGCCATGTCGAGTCCGGCCGGCGGAAAGAGCCCGGCGTAGTCGATGATCTGGGCCATCAACGTCAGCACGCTCTGGCTCGGCTCGACGCCCGCGTTCGATCGCGGCGGGCTTCTTCTCCAGCGGTGTCACGGTCGCAGCTCCTGTTGGCGGCAGGTCACCCGGCGGACTGGATCTTCGCCCAGGTGTCCCGCAAGGTCACGGTGCGGTTGAAGACCAGCTGTTCCGGGCCGGGCGTCGGGGTCCAGCGCAGAAGTAGCCGAGCCGCTCGAACTGGTACGGCTGCTCCAGCTTCGCGTCCGCCAGGCTCGGCTCGACCTGAGCAGGCGGTCAGCGTGATCAGCGACTGCGGGTTCAGATCGGCGCGGAAGTCCTGACCCTCGGGACCATCGGCGCCCGGTTCGGGGCTCGAGAAGAGCCGATCGTACAGGCGAACCTCCGCCGCGAGCGCGTGGGCCGCGGACACCCAGTGCAGCGTTCCCTTCACCTTGCGCCCGTCCGGGCGCGTTGCCGCCGCGCGTGGCCGGGTCGTAGCGTGCACCGCACCTCGACGATCTCGCCCGTGCTCGTCCTTGATCACCTCGTGGCAGGTGATGAAGTACGCCGTAGCGCAGCCGCACCTCGCGTCCCGGCGCCAGCCGGAAGAACTTGGCGCGGCGGATCCTCGAGGAAGTCATCCTGCTCGATGTAGATCACGCGCGAGAACGGGACGATTCGCGTGCCCTGGCCGGGATCTTCGGGATTGTTCACCGCCTCGAGCTCGCTCGACCTGGTCCTCCGGATAGTTCTCGATGACCACCCGCAGCGGACGAAGCACCGCCATGCACCCGCGGCGCGTCCCGGTTGAGCTCCTCCCGCAGCGTGTGCTCGAGCAGGGCGATGTCGGACGAGGTTCTCCCGCTTCGCGACGCCGACGCGATCGCAGAAGGTCCGGATCGAGCCTCGGCGTGTAGCCGCGCCGCCGCAGGCCGGCGATCGTCGGCATGCGGGGATCGTCCCACCCGTCGCACGTGACCCTCGTTCACCAGCTGGAGCAGCTTGCGCTTGCTCGTGACCATGTAGCTCACGTTGAGCCGGGCGAACTCGATCTGCTGCGGATGGCAGGGTACCGGCAGCTCGTCGAGCACCCAGTCGTAGAGCGGGCGGTGGTCCTCGAACTCGAGCGTGCAGATCGAGTGGGTGATCCCCTCGATCGCGTCCGAGAGGGCAGTGCGCGTAGTCGTACATCGGATAGATGCACCACGCGTCGCCGGTGCGGTGGTGGTGTACCCGTCGGATCCGGTACAGCGCCGGGTCGCGCATGTTCACGTTGGGCGAGGCCATGTCGATCTTGGCCCGCAGGACGTACGCGCCGTCGTCGAACTCGCCGGCCCGCATCCGGCGGAAGAGATCGAGGCTCTCCTCGGGCGGGCCGGTTGCGATCAGGACTCTCCCGTCCCGGTTCGGTCAGCGTGCCGCGGTATTCGCGAATCTGCTCCGGGCTCAAACTGCACACGTACGCCAGACCAGCGGTGATGAGCTGCTCGGCGTAGTCGTAGAGCTGCTGGTAGTAGTCGGAAGCATGGTACAGATGCTCGCCCCACTCGAAGCCCAGCCAGTGAATGTCCTCCTTCATGGCATCGGCGTACCGGGCTTCCTCCTTGCACGGGTTCGTGTCGTCGAAGCGGAGGTGGCAGCGACCGGCGAAATCCGCGGCGATGCCGAAGTTCAGGCAGATCGACTTCGCATGCCCGATGTGCAGGTAGCCGTTCGGCTCAGGGGGAAAGCGCGTCACGACTCGTCC
Organism: uncultured Planctomycetota bacterium; assembly: GCA_963697235.1. Lineage (GTDB taxonomy): Bacteria > Planctomycetota > Phycisphaerae > Phycisphaerales > SM1A02 > CAVONJ01. The sequence continues at coordinate 68,551 of CAVONJ010000004.1, read as the reverse complement.
GTCGTTCTTCCCCGCGCGAACATCCCGGTCGACGATCGCGCGAAGAAAGTCCAGCGAAGGTCGGGAGTCGGTGGTGTTCATTCCAGGCGCTGCCTTCCTCTGTGCGGATGTCGAGTGTCGCCGCGCCAGCACGGAACGCTCGAGTTGGTCACGGCGCACGTCATGATGCTCGACTGACTTCGAATTCGAGACACCGCCGCATGCGATTCACAACGGAGTCCCGGCCGAGAATCAGAAGGGTATCGAAGATCGCAGGGCTGACCGTCCCCCCACTCACCGCGATGCGCAGCGGCTGCGCGACCTTGCCCAGCTTGTCATCCGCTCGCTCGCGGGCGTAGGTGGTGATCGCTGATTCCAGCGAATCATGAGTCCAGGGCTCGAGTTCTGCGAGGATCGGGAGCAGAGCCCGGAGGTGATCGAGGCCATTCGGATCGCCGGACAGAGCGCCTTGCGCACCGGCTTGGAATCCTCGTAGACCACCGCGTCGTCCTCGATGATGAAGAAGAGAGACGAGCGGATCGGATCCTCCAGCGTCTTTGATCGATCGTGATTCGCGTCGGCCAGGCGGTCGAAGTTCTCCGGCGAGAGACGTTCCAGGAACTCGGGATGGAACTCCCCACAGTGCCGTCGAAACCGCTCCCGGAACTCCTCCGTGCTCATCGTCTGCATGAAGTCGAGGTTGAATGCCAGCAGCTTCTCCCGATCGAACGTCGCCGAGGACTTGATGAGCCGATCCAGATCGAATCGCTCGATCAGCACATGGGCAGCGAACTTCTCGAGGTTCTCGCCCGGCGACCAGCCCAGGAGCGCCAGGTAATTGACGAGCACTTCGGGGAGGTAGCCCGAGCGGCGGAAATCGTCGACGTTGATCTCGGGCAGGTCGATCTGCAGCGCCTCCGCGAGCTCGATCGCGGCATCGTGCTCCAGTTGATGGTCGGAATCGGACAGCCACCAGCTCCAGTGCTCCCGCGCGACCGCCGGTTCGGTGCTGCCGGGCCTCGTCGGCGGCTCCTCGAGCCTTCGTTCGCGCACCGCAGCCCGCAGCGCCTTGTCCTTGTCCCGCTTCGACATCTTGGAACGATTGGGGTTGGTGATGGTCGACACGTGGGCGTAGACCGGACGCCGGAATCCAAGGGCATCCTGCAGCAGGACGTGCCGTGCCGTGTTGTTGACGTGCTCCTGACCGCGGATGACATGGGTGACGCCCATCAGCTCGTCGTCCACGACCACCGCGAAATGGTAAACAGGATACCCATCGGCCTTCAAAATGATGAAGTCGTCGAGCTCACCCGCGGGCGTTTGGACCTCACCCAGCACCTCGTCCCGGAAGGAGATCGTGATGTCCTGGGGAACCCTCAGCCGCACGACGTACGGACGCCCCTCGCGCAAGTAGCGTTCGATGGTGGCCTCATCCAGGTCACCTGCCGCGCGTTCGTAACGAAACGTGCGGTTCTGCGCCCTCGCCTCGGCGCGAGCGACCTCCAGCTCTTCCGGCGTCTCGAAGGCCCGGTACGCGGCGCCCGACTGCAGAAGCTGGTCGATGACGCGGTGGTAGATGTCCAGACGCTCGGACTGGAAGTACGGGCCGTTCGGCCCGCCACCGAGGCCGTCGAAGGTCGGGCCTTCGTCCCACTCGATGCCGAGCCACTTCAAATCCTGCAGGAACTCCAGCGCGGCGGCATCCGACGATCGCTTCCGATCGGTGTCCTCGATGCGCAGGATGAACCTCCCCCCACGCCCCCGGGCGTACGCCCAGCAGAAGAGCGCGGTGCGGGCCCCGCCCACGTGCAGGTGGCCGGAGGGGCTGGGAGCAAACCGAGTGACGACTTCGCGTTGGCCGCTCATGGGATGCACAGGGTATCTCCGATGGGCTGGGAATCCAGTCGAACGCAGATCTCGATGTGGCCGGGAAGAAGCTGGAAGTGCCGAGCCTCGAGGCTCACCCCGGACCCTGCCCCTGCCCGGCCCTGCCCTTGCCCCTGCCCCGTGTCGCCACCGAGACCATCCCGGACGCCACGGTGCGCTCGAAATACCGGCGCTCGTGCGGCGCTGCCGCAGCGTGCGCAGGCCCAATCCGATCGGTCCGGACAGCACATACACGGTGAAGAGCACGGCGAGCGTCTCCTGGAACCACCAGATCGCCAGCGCGAGCGGAATCACGAGGCGCACCATGTATCCGAAGCTCCGCGCGCCGCGAACGTAGCGGTTGGTGAAATGCACGTATCGAATGGAGGAGACCATGCCGATCGCGCAGGCCATCATGATGAATGGAATTCCCATGGCGGCGCTCTTCACGAATACGGGCGGTACATCGGCGGCGAAACGAACGACCAGGAGGTGCTGGTGCAGGATGATGAGGCTGGCGAGCGCACCGGCCGCGCCCGGCGAGGGAAGTCCGCGGAAGTAGTCGCGATCGTTCACGACTTTGGGTTTCATCTCCACGTTGTAGCGGGCCAGGCGAAGAGCCGCCGCACAGACGTAGAGCGCGTGCGGCGCCCCAGATGATCCGCCCCAGGACCGTGTCCGCCTCCGGACCGATGATCCAGCCGTCGCTTTGCAGGTGGATGATGACCAGACGCAACGTCATGAAGGCGGGCGCGATGCCGAAGGTGACCATGTCGGCAAGCGAGTCGAGCTGCGCGCCCAGGTCGGAGCTGGAGCGCGTCAATCGGGCGAGCGAGCCGTCGATGGCGTCGAGGAAGATGCCCAGGAAGATCAGAGCGCCGGCGAGCGAGAGCGGCGACCAGCCGCCGAGCAGACGAACGGTCGGATCCTGCGCTGCGTAGTGGATTGCCGCGAATCCGGCCACCAGGTTACCCAGCGTGCACAACGTGGGCAGCACGCCCAGCGAGGGAAGCGTCCGCCGATGGCGGCGGGGCTCGTGGCGCCGGAGGCGGCGCCGCGACGGCCTCGTTGGAATCCGGCGGGAGGTCAGCTCCGTGTCCATCACGTCGTGGACTCCTGAGGAAGCGGTCACGCGGGCGGGAAGAGCGCCGCGGGGACCCTGGGAACGAAGATCAGCAGACCGCGACCGGAACGACCCGACTCCGCCGAAAACAGAAGCTGCCCCAGCATGGGCGGCGCTTCGAACTCCGGTCCCACACCGATGCCACCCGGCCGAAGGCTCGAGTCAGTCGAGGCATCCACCTCTTCCTCGCTGCTGCTGCTCCTGCCGCCCGCCGCCGTCCAGATCGTATCGGGCTCCTCCCAGGTGAGGATGTATGCGAAGCCCGGATCCAGCTGCAGATCCACGGCCATGGAGATGAACCCCTCGGTGGCCTGCGGCCGGTCGGTCCCCAGCAGCTGCAGGTAGTCGCGGGGGGGCGGCGTTTGCAGGTAGGCGGGAACCAGCTCAAGCTGAAGGTACGGGCCATCCTCCATCGTGACCGTCCAGCTCCGGCCCAGCAGCGCCAGCTCGCCACCGCGGTACGTTCGAACGTGGCCGTCGACCGCGATCGTGACCGGGTTTCGTCCGAGGGGTAAGGCATAGAGCGGACGCCACTCGAGGATCTGCCCGTGCCAGCCGCGGGTTTCGAGCTTCGTGCCGCCGAGCTCCTCACGCAGCTGATCCAGACTGTCCAGCGGAATCCGCACGAGTCGAAGCCCGTTTCGCCGCAGCGCCCGGTCGGTCGGCGACCCCTCCATCGCCGGTTCGGTATACCGACTCATCGCCTCGGCGATGCGCGAGGGCTGGTCGTCGATCAGCCACTTGATGAGCTCGAGCCCGTTGTTGCTGCCCGTCAGCCGACCAACCGCATCCTCAGTAGTGCCGCCGACGTCCAGGGCGCCCCCGACTGGCTCCGCCGCCGCTCCGCCAGCCACCTCGGAAGGGCCTGATCGGCAACCCGCCATCGACGGCAGCCACAGTGCGAGCACCGCGGCGAGAAGGACCGGACGACTCATCCGCCGCAGCGAAGGGACGAGGCCATGGTGGTTGGCACGGGGTCGGACGGTGATCATCCGCTTCTTCGATTCCAGATGGCGGCCAGCTCCCTTGCCGGCGTCTTTCACCGGATTCCCGCAGTGCAACAATCGGTCCCGAGCGGAGGGCCGCTCAGGAGCGGACCCGCTCGGCGCTCCGCGCGGAGCGTTCTTCGGGCGGGCGGCCGAAGCTGTTGATGCGATCGATGACCGCGCGGATCAGACCAAAGTGGTGGCGTGTGTGGGCAAACCGAACGCGCGGCAGCTCCAGATGATCCTCCTCGCCCTCCAGCGGTCCGCTCTGCTCGATTCGCCCGGTCTTGATCAAGATCGCGAACTCCTCGTTGAGCTGCTCCAGCTGCTCCTGCGTCAGCGGGCGGAGCAACCGCAGCACGAGGTTCGGCGCCGACGTACCGGCTGGAGTGGTACACCCGGTAGAAGCTGCAGCACGTGCTCGACGGCATCCTCGACCGACGTGGCGAGGTGGTAGAGACCGAGATCCTCGGGGCTGATCCAGCCGTTTTCGCGAGCAGGTTCTTGCGGATGTAGCGATCCCAGTGCTGCCAGTACACGCCGTCCCTCGCCTTCCAGCAGCACGATCGGGAACAGGATTGGACTTGCCGGTCTGGACGAGCGTGAGGGTCTCGAACAGCTCGTCCTGCGTGCCGAACCCGCCGGGGAACACCGCCACCGCGTCGGCGTGGCTCATGAACATGAGCTTGCGCGTGAAGAAGTACCGGAAGTTGATGAGCTTCGGATCGCCCTCGATGACCTCGTTGGCGGTGGTCTCGAACGGCAGCCGGATCGAGAGCCCGAAGCTGGACTCGCGCTGCGGTCCTTCGTGGCCGGCCTTCATGATGCCGTCGCCCGCGCCGGTGATGCTCATCCAGCCCGCCTGGCGCCATCGCAGAGCTGAACGCTCGGGCGGCGAGGTAGTCGGGGTGATCCTCCGGCGTCCGGGCGGAGCCGAAGATCGTGATCTTCCGCGTGCCGCGGTAGCGGTTGAAGACGCGGTACGCGTAGCGCATCTCCTTGAGCGAGCTGTTGATGAGCTTCAGCTGACCGGTGTCGTGCTTCTCGGGAACCAGTCGCAGGACCGTCTGCATCATCTGGGTGATCAGCCGCCCGTCGAACGTGTCCGGATCGCCACCAACCCGGTTGATCAGCCCGTGAATGTCGCTCAGCGTCGCCTCACCGTGGATCGGGTGGTCTGGCTCTCGCTTCCGTTCGGCCATGCTTCCTGTGCCCTTCTTCCGCGGAAATCCGTTGGCGCCGCCGCGGGCGGCGAGTTCGTCCGAACCGTGTGAGGGCATCCCGTCCCTGGACGCGGTCGAGCCCAAGAATCTAGCTCAGAACCGCCCCGATGGGCAATGCCCGCTGCCAGATCTGGCACGCACTCTACTCGGTCGATCCGGTCCCAAGCACCGCCGCGGTCTGCCGCCATCGTCGTTCGGTGTTCGGAGCCGACAGCGTTGGCAGCGCGATGATGGCGGCCTGCGGATCGTGAAGCGGGCCGGTGACCGAGATGACGTACAGCTGATCGCCGATCCCGCCCACGACATCGCGCACGATGAGCCAGCCGCCCCTGCTGCGGAATCGGGTGTCCAGTTCCAACGAGGGCAGGTCGAGCTGCCCCTCTCCGATGAGCTGCAGCGGCGCGAAATCGCCGACGGTGCTCTCGAAGAGGATTCGCTCGAAGGTGAGCGAGCGGCCGGCGATGAAGAACTCCGCCTCCGCAAAGTCGAGGGAACCAGTGAACGGCCAGGTGAGATTGACCAGCTGCATGACCTGCTGCGCGATCGGCACCTGCGCGACATTGTCGATCGCCCGCACGATTCCGCGCCCGCGAAGGAGATCAGGCCGCCCCCGAATCCCGCTGATGGCGACTCCACCGAAGAGCATGCCGGGTCGGTCCTCGGAAGCAGACAGGCGCGGCGCCGATTCGGCTGCCAGCTCCGGGGCCGCGGACTCTTCAGCACGCTCCGCCTGCTGCCGTTCCCTGAAGAGGGCCAGCGACGCGCCGGCCACCTGGAAGGACGCTTCGAAGCGCTGGTCCCGACCGAGCCCGATGCGTGCTTCCCCCGAGATCGGTCCATCGAAGACCGTGCCGCTCACATTCGAGATGAGCAGGTTGCCGCCATCCTCGGACAGCTCGATTCGGGCCCGGCCTTGCTCGAGATCGACGCCGAGCGCGTGCAGCTCGACCCCCGTGCCGTCGATCGTCAGCCGCGTCGGCAGCTCCGGCTCTTGCTCGGCCCGAAACTGGAACTCGCCGTTGACCTCGTCGACCGGCACGCCCGCCTGGAACGCAGCGCCTCGCGTCACGAGTGTCCCCTCGAGGCTGCTGCGCCATTGGCGCGGTGTGTTTGCAGCGGGGTCGGCCGGCAAGGGAGCTCATACGCAGCCGGCCCCCTTCCAGACGCGTCGCTTCGCCGTCGGAGAAGGCGATCGAGGCGATCGCCCGTCGCGCCTCTCTGGGCAGCATCGCCTGCACCTGACTGCTCGTGATCCGCCCGTCGTAGCCGATTTGCAGGTCGACGTCGATCTCCGAGGCAAGCGTGATCGAGCCCTCCACGGAGAAGTCGCCGCCGGCGTGTCGGCCCCTGATCTGATCAAGCGTCAGCAAGCCTGGCTCTGCCGTGACCCGCGATTCGGGCGAGAACTCTGCGTAGATTCGCTGGTCATCCAGCGTCACGGCGAGGGTTCGCGGCTGAATGGTGAAGCGGTGCGATCGCTCGCCGGCGCCCACGCCCAGGCTGAACTCCCCATCGAAGGTGCCGTCTGCCTCGAGGCGCCGGTACTGTTCCGCCACACCGGAGTCAGGAAGCTGGGCGAGCGCCTCGCCGATCACCGGACTGCGGAATTGACCACCGTCCCAGCGGCCGTGCAGCTCCAGCATGTCTTCCCCCGGACCAGGGCTCACCCGGTACACCCCGTCCAGCGTGATGTCTCCCTCGCGATGATCGCCCGAGGTCACTTCGAGAACCAGGTCCGACAGCCGCACCTGCGCAGAGCCCAGCACGAGATGGCCCTCGCGGCGGCTCAACGTCAACGGTTGACCGTCCAGATCGACATGGACGAAGTCGGGCGTGAACCGCAAGCGCAACGGCTCGCCACCGCTCTGGTAGCGCAGATCCGCGGAGAAGGAGCCCTCCGGCCGATAGCGCCGCCACAGCGGATCCAGGCGGCTGGCGGTCTCGGGGGGCACCATGTTCAGGAGGAACTCGTCGATGGACACGTCCTCGAAGCGAACTTCCAGCGCGGTCTGCCGCGGCTCGCCGCGAAGATCGATGCGCCCGTTGGCGAAGAGTCGGCAGGAGTCGTTGACGCCGCGCAGCTCGCGCAGCTCGACGACGTCCTCGGTCACCCGCAACGATCCGGAGACTTCATCGAAGATCCATCCTTCCGGCCAGCGGAGACCCGTGGTCGTGAACGCCTCCGCGACGTCGGCGCGGGCGCGGCGAAGCCGTCGTGGAGATCGATGTCGACCGCGAACGACAGGCCCGTGCGGTCCGCCGCCTTTCCGATCCAGCCGTCGTACGCAAGCGATCCCTGGAGGCCCAGATCGCGCAGGATCTCGGCCGCGCTCGGCCGAGATCGGTCAGCGTCGCTCTCGCGAACATCCGGAATGGCGGCATACAGCAGCGGGTTGAGCTCGTCCTCGAGGATCTGCAGGCGAAGGTCGGGAACCCACGCCACGTGGCCCTCGCCCTTGACGAAGTCGATGCGACCGGTCAACCAGCCGGTCCCGCCTCCGGGCGTTGTCACCGAAGCGCCCTCCGGGCTTCCGCCCTCGCGGATCACGACGCCCTTCGGCGAGAGATCCAGGGTGCCGCCGGTGATCGTGATTGGATAGGGGAATCGATCGGCGAGCAGCCCAACGCGTCGGAGGTCGATCCGTCCGTCCAGGCTCGCCTTCTCCCCTTCACCCGCCGCCCGAGTCACCTGCAGTTCGAGGTTGACCGAGCCTCCCAGCTGAAACGGACCGGCCTCGATCACCCGCTGCAGTTGCCGGACGCGACGTGTCCGGCGCTCCAACTCCAGCTGCTGCGCCTCGGTCGGGTCCGCCTCATCCCAGCGTTGACGTTCCAGTTCCTCCACGAGGTCCCGGTATTCGGCGGTGGCGGTCGCGACCGAAGCGAGGTCAGGCAAGCCGCCCGCCGCCGAGAGGCGTTCCGCGGTCGGCCGGTGCAGCAGCGAGTCGAACACGTTCTGCTGCTCGGGCCCGAGGGCAGAGCGGAAGCGATCGTCCAGCGGTATGTGGACCGCAGTGATTTGCAGCGCGATGGCGGCATTCTCGCCGGGAGGCGTGATCTCCCCGTGCACTCGGATCGGCGCCTCGTCCGATCCCAATCCGGTCAAGAAGTGAATGGTCACCCGCTCGTTGTCGAACTGGATGTACGACTCGACGTCGTCCAGCGGATAGGGGAACGCCTCCACGGCGCCCGATGCCTTCTGGATGTAGGCAAACCCCTCGGTCTGGATGCCGGCGGGTCCGTCGGCATCGCCCTGTTTCCGCGTGAGCTCGATCTCCGTGCTCAGCTGCCCTTCCTTGATGTGAAAGCGCTCGAGATACTGGGCCACCTGCATGGGAAGGTCGACCGGAGGGACCTGCCCCGAGGCGTCGCGCATCAGCTTGAAGTCAGCCAGCTTGACCGACATTTGAAAGGGCGTCTCGGCGAGGACGCCGTCCAGCCACTGTTCGCGCTCACTCCAGTCAAGGGGCGGAAGGTTGAAGATCTGCAGGTTCACCTCGTAGGGCACACCCACGACCTCGGCGCTGGACGCGCTGCTGCGGACCTCTCCGGCCATTCCCTGCAGCACCAACTGATCCCGTTCGAGCGAGATCCGGCCGCTCGTCACCCACATGCGGGGTCGATCGGCGCTGGGGTCGATCCGTCCTTCGTGGTAGCGGGTCCAGAAGGATTCCGTCTCGATCGGCAGCGTGAGGCCGACGTCCTCCACATCGAATTCCACCAGCAGCGACCGGGCGGTGTTCCAGCCGATGTTCACGTGTGAGACGCGTCCCTCCAGCTGCATGCGGTCCCACCAGAAGCGAGCCATGGCCGGACACATCGCGTACGTGTCGGCGTTGAGCTCCAGCCCTTCGATCTGGCTCTGGTACTCGTTGGTGATGACATTCCACCGGCCGTGAATCCGCAGACCGGAGTCCAGGAAGTCGCCCGTCTTCGGGTCGGTCTCCGTGAGCGAGAACCCGAGCGCCCGGTCCATCTCGGACATCGGCGCCATCTCTCCCCGAACGCTTCGCGTGCCGACGACGTGATAGCGATCCCCGTCGTGCAGGCCCACCTCGATCGTCGCGTTGGTGATGCTGACGTACGGCGGAAGGGGGTGCTCGATGTCATAGGGCCGCTGCCAGTTGGGCTTCAGCGCCATGAAGTTGAAGTCGCCCGCCTTGTGCTGATCCTCGCTGAGCCGCAGGCGAACGCCATCCAGCTCGACTCCCAGCACCTGGACGTCGAAGTCCATCAGGCGATCGACGTCGATGACGACCTTCGCCTGTTCGATCAGGAGCACCTCGGCCGCCGGTCCCTGGTGCTCCCGGCTTCGAACCGACACCTCGTCCAGCATCACCACGCCCGCGCCTTCGTAGCGGACCTCACCGATCTCGACGTCGCCGCCGAGCAGCCGCTCCAAGGTGCGCTCGATCTGGGCCTCGAGGAACCAGGAGCGAGTGCACACCCAGGACGCGATCGCCCCCAGGGAGAGCACCACGGCCAGACCGATCACGAAGGCCCGAAACAGCCGTCGCCGCCGACTCGGACGGATTGGTTCAGTCGGTGTTGCGGACATGGAAGCCGTTCGGTGCAGAAGCCATTCTAGTCCTCGCCCGACTCCTCCCCGCCGCTTCGGAGTGCTTTGGAAATCGCCCAAGGGCTCCCTCGGCAGTCGGACCCTACCATCCCGGACGCGGCGGGTACGCAGACATTGAACGCTGCGTCCTCTCCGCTTCCCCCTGGCGTCCCCCTCCCGATCGGGCAGGAGCAACCTCCATGCGTGTCGCGCTGACTGGCGTCTCTGGATTCATCGGCTCGGCCATCGCCCGACATTTGAAGGGGGCCGGCCACGAGGTGATCGGGCTGGTTCGTTCATCCAGTCGCCGGGATCACATCGAGGACGATGTGGACCGATTCGTCGTGGGAACGCAGGATGATCGATCGGTCTGGCCGGACCTGCTCGAGGATGCGGACTGTGTCATTCACAACAGCGTGGACTGGAAGGCCCTCAAGGAGCCGGTCGATCTCGATCGGCACCTGCAAAGCAATCTGGTGTCGTCGCTCCAGCTGCTGCACACCGCCGCTCCCCGCCAGTTCATCTTCATGAGCACGATCGCGGTGCACCACGACATGCGGCCCCGCTGGCAAGGGTTCATCGACGAAGATCACCCGCTCCGGCCCGGCACCCTCTACGGCGCGTACAAGGCTGCGGTGGAGAGCCACCTGTGGGCCGCGTTCTACGGCCGCAACCAGCACACGTGTGCGCTGCGACCGTGCGGCGTGTACGGCATCGATCCGCGCCTCGCCCGGTCGATCGGCTTTCCGATCATCGAGTCGCTCCGGACCTCCGGCCGCTTCGACCGCCCCGGTGGCGGCAAGTTCGTGCACGTGGAAGACGTGGCCGCGGCGACCGTCGCCTGTGTGGGGAACCCGCAGACCGCAGGCCGCGCGTACAACCTCGTCGACTGCTACGCGCGCTGGTCGGACTGGGCGAAGTTGGCCGCGGAGCGCCTTGGCGTCGAGGCGGAGATCGAGGAGCCCAGCCCGGCGCAGCCGCGCAATCAGTTCAGCAAGGACGCCACGCGCTCCCTCGGTGTCGCACTCGATCGCGGCCACGCGGGGATCGCAGCGGCACGTTGAGCAGCTCATCGCGGAGATGACCCAGGTGGGAAGTCGCGGAGCGCCTTGACCTAGTGGTCTGACTCAGAAGTTCATTACCTCTCGCCGGCCCTCGACGCCGCTGGCTGTGTTGCCGCTCCTTCGAATACCAGAAGTATGCCGTCGTCACGGCGCCTTGCCAGCAACGTCGATGTCGCGCCGATATGTCAACGAACTTCTGAGTCACACCACTAGCACTAGCCGGGCGGCGGCGCGCCGCCGGTACGATCAGCCATGCACTGGACGGACCTGCTGGCCCGCCGCTCCCCGCGCGGAACGCCCTGATCATCAGCGATCTGCACTGTGTGGGATGCGGCTACAACCTGCGAGGTCTTCTAGCCAGCGCCCGCTGTCCGGAGTGCAACCTCGCGATCGAAGGCTCCCTCTCCCGCCTCAAGCGTCCAGTCGAGACCGCCGGCGCCCTTCGCACGCTCGCGTGGAGCTACGTCGGGCTGCTGGGCCTTCTGCCGCTGATCCCGGCGATTCTCACGTCCAGCCTTGGACTGCTCTGGCTGGGACTGGCGGTGCTGGTGGTCGCGTGCATCTTCCGGGCGCTCGCCGTGGCGGAGCTTCGGTACTTCGCGGGCCTGGAACACAGCCCGACGGTCGGTCGCCCGCTGGCGGCGCTCTGGTTCCTCTCGCTCTTCGAACTGGCCCTCTCGGTGTGCTCCCCGTCCTGGTCTTCCTGGACCTCGTGAACCAGTGGACGGTGATCCTGGCGCAGCTTGCCTTTCTCTCCTCGGTCATTTGGCTGGCGGCCGCTCTCGCGACCGCGCTGTCGGTCGGGTGGTTCGGTGCCGCTGCTGGCCGAACTGCTCGGCCAGTTCTTCATCCGCCGCGAGTTCATCATCCAGCGGCTGCTGATTGGGGCGGCGCGGTCACGTCTCCTGGGCCAGCTGCTGCTCCTGTTCGTCTTCGGCGGCGTCATCAGTCGATCCGCCCAGGTGGTTCAGGTGGTGCTCTTCGCCGTGGGGATGCTCTGCTGGGCGGTCGCCGCCGGGTTCGCCGTGGTCGGTCTGCTGCACCTGGCGGGCGCGGCGGAGCGCGATCAGGCGCTGCGCGACGAAGTGCTCGAAGAAGCGATCGACGGGTGAGCCGCCGCCTTGCGGGTGCCGGCGGCCTGGCCGCAATCATCTCGCCCCGATCATCTCGCCCAGATCGATCGCTCGGCCGAGGGCCGCGGCCTTGTTCACCGTCTCCTCGATACTCCGCGGCGGGCACGGAGTCGGCGACGATGCCGGCGCCGGCCTGCAGGTGGACGGTCCACCGGCCGCCGCGCCGCAGCGCGGTCGGGAATGACCATCGTCCGCAGGGCGAGGGCGATGTCCATGTCGCCGCCGAGGCCGACCACGCCGATGCCGCCGGCGTACGGCCCGCGCCGCGTCGGCTCCAGCTCGTCGATGATCTGCATCGCCCGGATCTTCGGCGCGCCGCTCACCGTGCCCACCGGCAGCGTGGCCCGCAGCGCGTCCCAGCTGTCCAGACCGTCGCGGAGGCGTGCCGATCACCGTCGAGCTGAGGTGCATCACGTGGCTGTAGCGCTCGACGTCGAGCACGCGCGGCAGCCGAATCGATCCCCGCTCGCACACGCGGCCGAGGTCGTTGCGCCCCAGATCGACGAGCATCACGTGCTCGGCCCGCTCCTTGGGATCTTCGAGCAGCTCTGCGGCCAGCGCCTCGTCCGCCGGCGGCGGTGCTCCCGCGAGGCCGCGTGCCGGCCAGCGGTCGGTTCGTGACCTGCCGCCCCTGCGTGCGGCAGAGGATCTCGGGGCTCGACGCCACGAGGATCGAGCCTCGCGCCTGCAGGTAGATCATGTACGGGCTGGGATTGACGATGCGCAGCGCCCGGTAGATGTCGAACGGATCGGCCGCGGTGATCCGCTGGAAGCGCTGGCTGAGCACGATCTGGAACGCGTCGCCCGCAGCGATGTACTCCTTCGCGCGACCGCACCGCGGCCTCGAACGCCGCCGCGCTCGAAGTTGCTCTCGAGCGCCGCCGCGGGCAGCGCGGCGAGATCCAGGTCGATCTCGCCCGCGGGCAGCGACTGCTGCGGCGCTGGAGGCGCTGTGCCGAACTCGTCCAGCTCGGCGCAGCCCGCGTCGTACGCGGCGTCGACCGACGCGTGCTCGTCGAGCACGACGTGCGCGAAGACGGACAGCATCTTCTCGACGTGGTCGAAGACGACGACCTGTCGGTAGAGCCCGAAGTGAAGATCGGGCAGGCCGCGATCGTCGGGCGGCGCCGCGGAGAACGGCAGCTTCTCCGGCTCGAGGTAGCGCATCGTGTCGTACCCGGCGTAGCCGACCCATCCGCCGGAGAATCGCGGCACCGGCGCCGTCCCCGCCGTGCGGCGCCGCGATCCGCCACGACCGGTGAGCGAGCGGGGCAAGGACAGGGGATCGAGCTCCGTCCGCTCGAGACGCTCGCCGGTGCGATGGTCGATGATCGTGACCGATGGGCCGCGTGGCCAGAAGCTCCAGATCCGGCTGAGCGCCGAGGTACGAGAAGCGCCCGACTGTTCCTCCGGTCTCGACGGATTCCAACAGGAAGCTCGGAGCCGTCCGCTCGTCGGGCTCGACCAGACGGCGGTAGGCGAGGACCGGCGTGAGCTGGTCGCTCATGAGGCGGCGGCGCAGGACGACCGCATTGCCCTCGCGGGCCAGGGAGTGGAAGCCGTGACGATCAGGCATGGTCATGACTGGCCCAGCGTACCCTTCATCGATCGCCTCGATCGCCGTGCGGTACGGCTGCATCGGTCTTCCGCCCGTGATCCCATTGGCCCTTCGGCTTGACCCATGACCTCGACGAGCACCACCGCCTGACCGACGCGATCCGCCAGCAAGCCCCCGCGTGCCGGTCGTCGAGCTGCGCGGCATCACCCGGACCTACTTCAAGCCCGACGGGTCGGTGCTCGTCCACGCGCTGCGCGGCGTCGATCTGACCATCGAGGCGGCGAATACGTCGCCATCATGGGCGCCTCCGGCTCGGGCAAGAGCACGCTGATGAACCTCCTGGGATGTCTCGATCGTCCGACCGGCGGTGACTACCTGCTCGACGGCAAGAACGTGGCGCAGATGGCCGACGACGAGCTGAGCCGGGTCCGCGGTCAGAAGATCGGCTTCATCTTCCAGGCGTTCAACCTGATCAGCGAGCTGAACATCGTGCGAGAACGTCGAGGTGCCGCTCTTCTACCAGGGCGTCCCCAAACAGGAGCGACGCGATCGAGCGATCGCGCGCCTCGAGCAGGTCGGTCTCGGCGATCGCCTCACGCACCGACCCTCGGAGCTCTCCGGCGGCCAGCAGCAGCGGGTCGCGATCGCCCGATCCCTCGCGAACGATCCGGCCATCATCCTGGCCGACGAGCCGACCGGAAACCTCGACTCGAAGACCGGTCAGGGCGTCCTCGAACTCTTTTCGCAACTGCACGAGGGCGGCATGACGATCATCATGGTGACCCACGACGACCATGTCGCCGAGCGGTGCCAGCGGATCGTTCGACTCCGCGACGGGCTCGTCGAGTCGGACACCTACGCGCACGCGTGAGGATCGACGCTATCCTGGGCCCCAGCGCCGCCCGTGTCGTGCCTGGCGGTGCGCTGGGGGCACGGTGCGACGGAGCAGGACGCGGATCCGAACCAGGAGGGTTCATCGTGCGGATCGTCGGCATCGATCCTGGCCTGCGGCTCACGGGATACGGCTGCGTCGATCGGGAGCCCGATCAGTGTGATCCGGTCCTCGTCGAGGGCGGGGTCCTGAGGCTCTCTCCAGCGCTGCCGATGAGCGCCGGCTCGGACAGCTCTTCGAAGATCTCGAGAGCGTGCTGGAGGAGCTTGCTCCGGACCTGGTCGTCGTCGAGAAGATCTTCTCGCACTATCGCCACGTGCGAACATCGATCCTGATGGGTCACGCCCGGGGCGTCGTCCTGCTCGCAGCGCAGCGCCGCGGCATCGAGACCGACGAGCTCGCCGCGACCGAGGTGAAGAAGGCCATCGCCGGCAACGGCCACGCCACGAAGCAGCAGATGCAGCTGTCGGTGATGAGCCAGTGCGGTCTGACCACCCTGCCCCATCCGCCGGACGTCGCCGACGCCATCGCCATCGCCCTCTGCGCCGCCAGGCGTCTGCAGACAGGCCGGTCCACCGTCTCACCGACCAGTCCCTACTGAGTGAAGCGGCGGATCACCACCGTCACCTCGGTTCCGATCGGCGGCACGCGGTCGGTGTCGACGATCCACTCCGGCTCCTGCACGGCCGCCTGGTCCGCAATGACCTCGGAGAATCCGATCACCTCATCGCCGAAGGTGACCAGGCCGATGATCGAGCCGGAGTAGTCAGCGACGTAGTGCTCGCCCTCTCCCATGCCCGGCGGGTTGGGCCGCAGCTCGGAGCCGCCGAAGACCCAGGGCGCGGGGGCAGCGGTCCCCCACCGTGATCATCGACGATCCATCGGCGCACCGGCTCCGTGATCACTTCGCCATCCTCTCGCTGGTAGCGCACGAAGAGCTCCAACGCCTCGCCCGTGGGCGGCTGGTAGCCATATCCGTTCTCGTCGTATCGCCATTCGCCCGGGGCGCCGCTCTGGAATCCGGCGAGCAGCAGGGCGGCGTGAATGTCGCTGGGCCGCGCCGCGATCGTCAGGAGCGACTCGTGCTCACGGGTCCCCGGCGAGCAGCCGACCTGCTCCAGCCAGCCCGTGTCGAGGCACGTGACGGCATCCACTTCGACCGCCGGTACGTCGAGCAGCACGCGGATTCCTGGTGCTGGCTCCACCACGCGCAGGACCGGCCGCTGCCGTCCCCGCGGCCGAAGCGCTGGTCGATAGCCGGAGACTCAATCGGCTCTGGCGTCGGTCGCGATCGGCGACCTGGAGTCGGACCGACAGCCTGCAGCAGTCAGCAGCATGGCCGCGAAACCGGCGAGAGTGAACAGTCGAGCGGTGGTCATGGAACGCATCTCCAGGTCGGAAGGGACGCGCTGGCAGCGCGGCCGACCCGCACGGTTGGCGCGGATACGATACCGCCCCTCCGTCCGGCCGCGGTCATTCCAACGTGGCGTGATTGCTCACCGCCAGGCGCAGAGGCACCGGATTCCGCCCATGCTCGAGATCTCTCGTCGCGTGCGATTCTGCGTCAGCCCGACCGTCGACGAGGCGACCCAGAGCGGCATGGGGCGGTTCAACACGTTCGCCGGCTGGCCCACGATGCTTGGCATCGGAGCGTACTACGAGCTGATCGTCCGATGCCGGGGCGAGGCCGATCCGAGCAGCGGCTTCATCGCGAACATCAGCGTGCTCGACAAGGCGGTGCGCGAGCAGGCCCTGCCGGTGATCTCCCGAGTCGTCCGCGAGCGGACTTCCGTGAGTCCGGGCCAGGTGCTCCGGGATGTTCTTCCCAAGCTGCAGGAAGCGCTGCACGGCACGGTCGGCTCCCTCACCTGGAAGCTGACTCCTTTCTACGGCGTCACGATGGAGACTCGAACAATGGACCGGGTCGAGATCAGTCAGGTCTTCGAATTCGCGGCGGCCCACCGCCTGCACAATCCCGATCTCAGCGACGAGGAGAATCTCCGCGTCTACGGCAAATGCAACAATCCACACGGACACGGCCACAACTACCAGCTGGAGGTGGTGGTCGCACGTCCGGTAGACGAGAGCCCCAAGTCGCCGGTCATCGGGCTACCCGAGCTGGAACGGATCGTGAACGAGCGGGTCGTCAATCGCTTCGATCACACGCACCTCAACCTGGACACGGCGGAGTTCGCCAGGGCATTCTCGTCGGTGGAGCAGATCGCCAAGGTCTGCTTCGATCTGCTCCAGACGCCGATCGAGCGTGCGGGGGGCGAGCTGATCCGGGTCACCGTGTGGGAGACGGAGAAGACCAGCTGCACGTACCAGCCCGGCTGATCGGGCGATCGCTTGCTACGCTACGCACGTCCCGGATTCCCGGGCCAAGGAGCACCCCCGTGAGTCAAAGATTCTCCGCCGCGCTGGCCCTGCTGCTCGTTCTGGCCGTTGCTTCGCTCTCGTTGGCTCGGCAAGCCGGCCCGACCACTGAAGACCAGGTCGCGGCGCCCACCGATCCGGCGATCCAGGACCTGCTGAGCGATTTCAACAATCTGTACAACTCCTTGCGGAACAGTGGCGGCATCCGGGAGGCCGATCGGCCCATCATCCTCCGCTTCCGCGAGCGGGTCCAGGCGGAGCTGGCGGAGCGACCGGGAGACCGCAATCTGCTGGCGCTGGACCTGCAACTCTCGAGCTGGCTCCAGGAGGAGAAGCAGGTCGAAGCGGCGTATCAGCGGCTGATTGCGGCCACGGACGGTGATCAGAAGTTCGTGCAGGCGTGGCTCGACCACGTCCGTGGCAAGGGCGATCCCGATGCGGTCAACCGAGCCTACGAGACACTGATTGCCGAACACCCCGAGAACAAGCAGCTGAAGCTCGACTGGGCGCGATTCCTCCGATCGATCGGACGGTACGACGAGGCGCTCGAGCTCTTCGAGGCCAGCGGGTTCCAGCCGGCGGACGCGCCGGACACTGCGTATGCAATGGCGGAGTGCCAGGCGGCCGCCCACCAGTTCGCAGCGGCGCTCGAGACGCTGAATGCGATTCCCGAATCCGCCTTCATCGAGAGCCCGTCCCTCAAGGCCCGGGTCGATCTGTTCAAGGGTCAGATCGAGCAAGCGATCGTCCAGTGGGCCGCGGAGGAGGAGCTGCGCGCCGCCGAGGCGAAAGCGGACGATCTTCCTCGCGTCGAGATCGTGACCGATCGCGGACCAATCGTCCTGGAGCTCTATGAGGATCAGGCGCCCAACACGGTGGCCAACTTCATCACGCTCGCCGAGCAGGGCTTCTACGACTCGACGAAGATCGGAAGGGTTCAGCCGGGTGTCTCCGTCGAGGCGGGCGACCCCGTCACCCGCAGCGAGGGCGATCGAGCCGCGGCGCGGAATCCTGGCTATCGGATCCCCGACGAGTTCGGAGGAGATGATGCTCGCCGGCACTTTACGGGAACGATCTCGATGATCTCCGGGCCGGTCGCGGACACCGGGGGCTGCCTCTTCCTGATCACCATGCGCCCCATGCCCGAGCGGGATGGCCGATTCACCGCGTTCGGCCGAGTGATCGAAGGGATGGACGTGGCGCGTCAGCTCCAGATGAACGATCGTCTTGACCACATCGAGGTGCTGCGCAAGCGGGAGCACGCGTACGAGGCCGACACGCTGCCGCTGCAGCTCACGCCGACAACACCGGACGAGGACACACCGTCAGGCTGACGCGGTCGACGCCGCACTGCTCGCCCGCGCGAGTTTCTCAACGGCTGCCTGATGACGAAGGTGCGTTCTCGCGCGGATCGTCTCGCATCCGTGGAATTGACGAAAAGTCGACCCGATCGACCCATTTTTTCTTTTTTTCTTCTGCCCGTTCTGATTCAAGGCGTCGCATTGGTCGATCACTCCGCCTGTGCCGGCGAGTGTCGCTGGTGTCACTATTGGTCGGCCGATGCGCGAGTGCGGCTTCACTGCCGATGGCGCCGGTCGGAACATGAGGCCCACCAGGGGCCGCAGGCAAAGCATTAGGAGAGATCGAATGCCGATCAACAATTTCAAGTCACCCTTCGCGACGTCGTTCAAGTCGGCCACCAAGAAGGGCATGCCCTGCGGCATGGTCGTACAGAACATCGCCAAGCGGACCGGCAAGACCCCGCAGGTCGTCTTCAGCTCCCTCTGGAAGGCGGGCCTCTGCGACCGTCAGAAGTTCAACGGCCAGTGGGTCTACTGGGCGTGCGACGGCGTCAAGGGCAAGGTCACCGATCAGAAGAAGTGCCAGACCGACATGTGGCAGTGCTTCGTCGACTGGTGCGTCTGCACCGGCGTCTGCACGCCCGACCAGATGAACAACAACTGCGGCAGCCAGCAGATGTTCATGAACTGGTGCAAGAAGTTCTTCGGCAAGCAGTTCACGGGCAACGTCGGCACGACGACCAGCAGGACCCGCAAGACCCGCACGAGCACGCGCTCGTACAAGATGAGCGGCACCAAGGGCACGACCCGCAAGTACAGCCGGGCTGCCTGACCGATTCAGATTCATCGATTCACGGAATCCCCGAGCCGGCCGCACTCCTGCGGCCGGCTTTTTCAAATGGGGACAGATCGATTCGAGGTTGGGACCGGGGAGCCCGAAGATCCGGTCGCGAACTCTCTGTGTCTCTGCTTGACCGACCGCCGCTGACTCACAGGTCCAGTCTCTATTGACTGCGGCCGAAGCTTGCGGTGCAACGCCGCGCGAATCCCGTCGCCTTGTGTAACCGGGGTGGGTGGCCATGTTTGCCGATGTTTGCCATGTTTGCCAATGATTCTCCTGTTCGGCGACATCCTGAAGACTGGAGGACGCACAACCACTATTCGGTGCTCGTCTATCCGGTGCTCGTCGACTTCCAGACACGCCGGGAGGCCACGCCTGCGAGCGTGTAGGCAGCGAGGCAGGCGAGCAGCCACCCGAAGCCCGACTGGACCAGCGCCATCGCGAGGCTCACCGAGGCCGCCATCGCGAAAGCCAGACCGATCAGCGTTTGCGCCGGCCATGCCGCTTGTCCCGCGGGCGTCTCCAGTGATTTCGGCGTCGGCGAGAAAGGCTCGCGGCGGCTGTACACAACGGCCCGCCACGCGCTCCACGCCACCGTAGCGTTGGTCGCTAGCAGGCACAAGAACAGCAGCGGATAGATGAGTACCAGCTCACAGGCACGCCGGCGCTCCCGGCGGGCGCACAGCTTCACCGCCGCTGCCAGCACGATCACCGGCTGCCCGAAGTCAGTTCCGAGGGATGGAAGGACCAGGAGCAGCAGAGCGATGGCAAGGGCCGCAAACCCCTGGTGCACGCTCGCATCAGCTCGGATCATGCTGAGGGCCAGCGGACTCACCACGAGCAGGCACAGGGCGAGGCTGGCGAGACCGCGGAAGAGGTGCAGCCCGATCTGCACCCGGTTCGCCAGCGAGAGCCGGCCCGATCGCCGCAGCCGGGACGCCCAATGCAGCAGGAGCCTGGTATCGCCGGCGACCAGCGCCGCCAATCGTCTCGAGCGATCGGGCCACGTGAGTGGAATGCCTTCGGCCACCGCCACGTCGTTGGCGAAATGGACGGTGAATCGTCCCGTGGCCTCCAGCCGGAAGGAGAGATCCAGGTCCTCGATCCGCTGCTCCTCCTCGAAGAGATTGCCCCGCGGCTCCTCGTTTGCCAGCTCGAGGCCCGCTGTCCGCCGCAGGAGCAGAGCGTGCCCGAAGCCGCCGGGGAAGCCCAACTCGAACCGCTCCGGTGTGACGAAGCGATCGACAACCACGTCGTGCAGGTAGTGTCGCAGCAGCGCGAGGTAGGACCCGGTGGCGAGGGCTTCCGGATCGACCCGCCGTGCGAACTGCACGAGGGCCATCGAGTCGCCGCTGTCCTCTCGGATTCTCTCAGCCCGCGCGACCATGTGCCGAAGGTCAGGCGCGGCGTAAAAGGTGTCGGCGTCGCAGAGGTTCACGTAGTCACCATTGAGTTCCGGGAAGACCGAGTTCAGGCTGCGTGCTTTGCCGTTGACGAGGCCCGGCTCGTAGTCCACCTCGCGCATGCGCATGAACGGATGAGCCGCCACCAGAGCCCGGTAGGCGACATCGTGGGTACGCGGCTCGCCCGCGGCCGCACCGCTGACGAGGATGACCTCGAGCCGATCGTGGGGGTAGTCGGAGCTGGCGATCCTGTCGAGGGTCCGCCGCACCACCTCGACGGGCTCGTTGCGCCTGGAACCACGACCGAGAGCCTCGGGAGCCGTGCATCGGGCAGATCACACGGACGAGTGGCCGGCGCCGCCTGGAGCAGCACCCGCGCCGCTATGCGGAGGTTCATGGCGGCGTAGGGGGCGAGCGCGCTTGCGCACAATATCGCAACGATGCTCGCCGCAACGGCGAGCGGGCTGCCTGTCGTCCACGCGAGCGCGAGGAAGGGAGCCGCCATCGCAGCGGCGGCCGTCGCGCCGGCCAACAATACGGCGCACGCGGAGAAGACACCCCGTGCCCGGTGCGAATCGCGCCGGTGAGCCGATGATGAGCCAAGGCTCCGCCGAGAGGCGAGGAACCTGTCGACGGCAACCGGGTCACCCAGCTTCCGCAGGGTCGCGACAAGCCGGGCACCGGCGTCGAGACTTCCGGGATACCCGAAGGGCATCTGGTCCTTCTCGAGCAATCGCGAGAGCGCTGCGTGGTCGTGGGGATCGTTGAGGTTGAACGATGCCCCGAGCGAGCGAGGATAATGCGCCTCGACCGCCACCCAATTGCTTTCCGCGAGGTGCTCGACGAAGAGGCGATCGATGTTGGGATCGGGCTGGGCGTTGAGGGCCTCGAGATCCGCGAGATCGAAGAGCCATGCCACCGGATACCGTCCGTGCCGGCTGTAGTCCAGGCTGGCGGAGAGAACCCGCCCCTCCGCGTCGCAGCTGAGCCGCATCCCTCCATCGCCGCGGCGGCGGGCCACGACCACCGCTCGATCGTGCGGGCCGTACAACACCGTCGCCAGCGCTTCGACATGCGGGAGCACGTCGCCGTAGAGCAGCAGGGCGCGATCGAAGCGCCCTCTGTCGAGCTGGTTGAGCGCATCCCGAAACGCCCGCTGCGAGGTCCCGATCGCGAGTGGGATGGGAATGATGTCGAGACCGACATGGCGTAGCCGGATTTCGTCAGTGGCGTCTACGGACGCAGGCGGCAACGTGATGAGCACCGTCCGGACACCAGCGAGCTGCATCGCGGCCACGTTCCGTTCCAGGAGCGAGAGGCCGCCGATCGGCAGGGTCGGCTTGTCGGACCAGCCCAGGCGGCCAAGGACGGGGCGAAGCCTCGCGGCCCGCCCGGACGCCGCGATCACGCAGGCGGTCGACTCCAACCGCTCGGAGACGACGGTGGTTCGATGGACGCGCCTCATCCGTACGATTCAAGCAGCGCGGCGGTCCCCCGGCTACCGGCCTCCTCCGCCGCAAGCGATCGACAAACGCCTGCGTGCCTTCTTCCGCGACCGCCGCCTGCCGAGCCAGCTATCGGTCCCCACAGCGTCCTGGGCAACCTGGGTGCAAGCGCAGAGAAGCAGACTACCACTCTTCGACTGAACTCTTGAGACGGGCTTCTCCCTCTTCGAGGAACTCGAGTTATGAGGACCTGTCGCTCGTGTTCGCGCCCGGTGGACGAAGCGAAGTCGGGCATCTGTCCCGAGTGCGGGACGAGGTTCGAAACCCGCGATCGCGAGACCGACGACCGCCTGTCGCCGCCGGACCGCGGCGCCCTCGTCTGGTGGACGCCGAGCTGGACCGCGCTGGTCTCGATCGCCGCGTTCGGCGCCCTGCACCTCGTTCGGCGCAGCTTCAGCTCGTTCCCGAGCCGGGAGCTCTTCACGGCCACGCTCGCGACCGTCGTCGTGATCTGGCTCGCGTTCGCCGTGCTGACCTTCTTGCGGCGGGGCCCGGTGAACCGGCTCGTCGGCCTCGCGCTGCTGGCGACCGCGCTGTCACCGGCCGGGCTGGCGACCTTCGACTATCTGCAGGCGCTCATCCTCGAGTCGCTCGACGTGCAGACGACGGGCCGACCGTTCGCCAGGCTCAAGCTCTGGCTGTGGGGCCCGGCTCCCTGACCCGTCGGCCGTCGCGATGGAAGCGAACATGAGAAGGCCGCCCGCGCTCCGTTCCGGGCCCTTCGGAACTCGGTCATCAGTGAGGCGACACGAGGGGGACGAGTGACCGTCGCTTGACAGGTGGATGTCCGAGGTTGGCACGAGCAGCGATCGAGCCACGGCCATGGGGTTCCCTCCGGTAGAAATCAGTTGTCTACCAGTGAGAACGCAGTCCCCAGACCAATGGGGTAATCGATGTGGGTGTCTTTGATCTTTGTTGATCTTTGTTTGATCTGTCCCTCGATCTGTCCCGGCCGTGCGTAGAATCTGCTCGTGAACGCTGGGTTGCTGTCGCCGTGATGCTGAAGCAGCCACCATGCCGCTGGATCATGAGCACCGACCGACAAGACATCGATCTCGCGCTGTCGACCCTCGAGCGCATCAACGAAGACATGACCCACGGCAGGATCGGCCCGACGAGCCGGCCGGGCCACGAAAGTGGGGTGTGGGAGCTCGATCCGTGCGCCGAGGGGCTCGCGTGGGTGGCGAATTGGTGGCGCGACTACCGTGACGAGGACCCCCTCCCCCCCGAGCTCAATTACATCATCCCGCCGCGGGGCCGCGCCCGGCGCACGGTCGAAGCGGTCGTGACGGGCCTCTTGGCTGTCGAGCAGCTCGGACGCGAGCATCACAATGAGGCTACTCGACTGGAAGCGCGGATGACCGCTCTCCTCGATCTGATCGAGCTCCGCGGCAAGCTGCAGATTCGGGAGCGTATCAAGGGCACCGTGAACTGGTGGCTCGTCTTCGGCGCGGCCACCGCGGTCGTAGTGGCGGCGATCGCGATCGGCAGAGTCACGATCATGCAAGTAATCCCGCTGCTCGGCGGGTTCGCGCTCATTGTGGTGGTGAAGGTCGTGCTGCTGGATCGGCCGATCCGGCGCTGGCGATCGCGGATCGCCGAGCTGGAGCAAGCGATGCCCGATCGTGACTGAGCGAGGAAATAGCAACTGCTGACAAGAGACGATTCGGAGCGGGGAGACCGCGGAGAAGGTCGGGCGGACGCCGGCCGACCACGCCAACCAGCGGCTCGAACCGGTGCGATCCGTGCGGTGCCGTCCCTATCGTCCGCGGATGCGCGTCGCAACCAGCGAGCCGTCGGGTCGGACCGTTGCTCGGACCTCCACCCGACGACCCAGGCGCGCATCGCGCACCTCACGCCGACCTCCCAGCTCGAATTCGACACCGTCCACCGCCCACTCTGCGGTCAGCATGCCCTCCAGTCGGATCTCGCGGCCGGCGGGAACCGGCGACGGTCGTCCCGCATCGTCGCGGGCGCCCTCGAGTATCCACTGCGTGATCAGCGCGACCTCCTCGTCGCTCAGCCAAGGCGGGCCGTCGAAGGGCATTCGAGGTCGCTCGATGCCGCGAACGTGCCGAAGCAGCAGGCTAGCGCCCGGATTGCCCGGGATCACGACTGGCCGCTCCGACGAGTTGAGGACGGCGTCGAGATCGGTCAAGCGCAGCCCTTCCGGAGCTGGGCCGCGGATTCCGTTCGTGGTATGGCAGCGCATGCAATTCACCGCGAGGATCGGCCGCACCTGCGCGAAGGTCACCCCGGCAATCGTGGCGCGCGGCCGAGGCGCCGCGCGCCTGCCGTGGCCTCGCCGGGTGGACCGCCCGGCGGCCGTGCCGGACGGGTCGCGATCAGCGCCCTGCGCGCCGCCGGCGATCCATGCGCGGATGATCTCGATCTCCCGTGCCGAGAGCCAGGGTGGGCCGGTGATCGGCATGCGAGGCTGCACGCCCCAGATGCCGGAGTGGTTCCCTTGTCCCCGCCGTGTACGACCAACGCCGCCGAAAGACCTCGGCGGCGTTGTCGTTGGGTCGACGACGCGTCGTGATGCTCGAACGCGCGGCGCTGACGGAGCCGGTCTAATTCATGTCGAAGCGATCGAGCATCATCACCTTGGTCCAGGCCTGCACGAAGTCACGCATGAACTTCTCTTGCGCGTCGTCAGCGGCATAGACCTCCGCGACAGCGCGCAGCTCCGAGTTCGATCCGAAAATCAGGTCGACCGAGGTGGCCGTCCACTTGGTCTCGCCCGTGCTTCGATCACGGCCCTCGTAAACACCCTCGTAACCGGTTGATTTGGACCAACTCGTGGACATGTCGAGCAGGTTCACGAAGAAGTCGTTGCTCAACGTCCCAGGACGGTCCGTAAAAACACCATAGGCAGTTTGTCCAGCATTCGCATTCAGCACTCGCATGCCGCCGACGAGGACGGTCATCTCGGGAACCGTCAGCGTCAACAGGTTCGCGCGATCGACCAGCATTTCTGCTGGCGAGCGACGGTTGTCGTCACCGAAGTAGTTGCGGAACCCGTCTGCGGTCGGTTCGAGCACGGCAAACGCCTCCACATCGGTCTGCTCTTGCGATGCATCCGTGCGTCCCGGCGTAAAGGGAACCCGCACGTACTGCCCGGCCTGCTTCGCGGCTTCTTCAATGGCAGCGGCCCCGCCCAGCACGGTCAGATCGGCCAGCGAGACTTGCTTTCCATCCCTTTGCGCCGTTGAACTCCTTCTGGATGCGCTCCAGCCGATCCAGCACCTTTGCCAGCTCTTGCGGATCATTGACCTCCCAATCCTTCTGTGGCGCGAGACGAATGCGCACCCTGTTCGCGCCACGCGCATATCGGTGCCGCGGAACGAAGAAGCCGATGCCCAGGCGGTCCTGACGAGTTCGGGGATGGTCAGCCCCGAACCGATGATCTGAGACTTCAGCTCCGGTGGACGCCGAGCTGGACCGCGCTGGTCTCGATCGCCGCGTTCGGCGCCCTGCACCTCGTTCGGCGCAGCTTCAGCTCGTTCCCGAGCCGGGAGCTCTTCACGGCCACGCTCGCGACCGTCGTCGTGATCTGGCTCGCGTTCGCCGTGCTGACCTTCTTGCGGCGGGGCCCGGTGAACCGGCTCGTCGGCCTCGCGCTGCTGGCGACCGCGCTGTCACCGGCCGGGCTGGCGACCTTCGACTATCTGCAGGCGCTCATCCTCGAGTCGCTCGACGTGCAGACGACGGGCCGACCGTTCGCCAGGCTCAAGCTCTGGCTGTGGGGCCCGGCTCCCTGACCCGTCGGCCGTCGCGATGGAAGCGAACATGAGAAGGCCGCCCGCGCTCCGTTCCGGGCCCTTCGGAACTCGGTCATCAGTGAGGCGACACGAGGGGGACGAGTGACCGTCGCTTGACAGGTGGATGTCCGAGGTTGGCACGAGGTTGGCACGTGACAGGTGGATGTCCGAGGTTGGCACGAGGTCAGCAATGGAATTGGGTGTCCAATCTCAGAGAGAAAGGATGTCCAATCTCAGGTTCTGAACCGCGACGGTCTCGATTGGGTGGCTGCAAGTTCCGGCCGCGGAGAGGTCGACCGGGCATTCCGCATGAACTTGCGGTAGTCGTATCCGCCCTCTTCCTGGTGGCCTCGCAGCCTGTACTCCCAGTGCCAGCTCAACCAGGTCCACGGCTTGTACCAGACGGCGTCGCTGGCGCGGCGCCGGATCACTCGGGCCCAGGTGTCACGATAGTTCAAGTCGCACGGCTGGCCACACTTCGGGCACCGCTTCAGATTCATGGCGGCGACGATGTGGTCGCGGCCGTAACAGGGTCCGATGAGCTGGAGGCATTCGTGCTGAGCGTACACGCGCCATTTGCCGTGCAAGACCATCGTCAGACTTCATAGCAGCCGCCGAGACGGCGGGCAAGCCCCGGGGCAGAGCGCAGAACATGGCGGTGAATTCCCGGTCGGATCCTGGGTTAGTTCCTGGGGGCCAATTCCCCGGTTCCTGGACATCACTTCCCGTGGTTCCTGGACAATCGCTTCCCTGCCCCCTCGTCGAGACAGCCGCGTTCTCATTCCAGAGGCTCGACTTCAAAGGTATCAATGCGCGCTGATTGACCGCCAGCGCAAGCGATCGCGGTTCGACCGCAAGCAAGTGGGTGTCCAACCCCGGGTCCAGAAAGTGGGTGTCCAACCCCGGGGTTCAGATCGTCGACATCGACGATTCTGATGGGCGGCGGCGCACTTGGCGCAGCCGCAGCGGCCAAGCCAAGAGGTCTTGCTCAAGCTCCTCGTTCGACGTCAGCGATCTGCCTCGAGCTCCGGCGCGATCTCCGCTGCGAACCGGTCGACGGGAATCCACTCCATCGCGCCGTTGTCATGCACGGCCAGGTGCGCGGCGGGGATCGCAACCGATGTGCGCTCCCCGGGACCGCCCCAAGGATCGCCGGCAGCGACCGCGGGCATCGGTGCACGGGATACGAACCGAATGGTCCCGGTGCCGCGCCGGAACTTCGCCGACATTGCTGGGTCCGCGTACCCCGCGGCAACGAGTGCTGCGAGGTCGTTGCCGCCGTTGCCGAACTCGCGATCCCAGAGCACTGAGGCCTGCCAGAGCTGACGACCCTCGGTTTCGAGAACGAGGCGGGCAATCGAGGCCCGCGCCGGCTCCTTCCCTCCGTCAGCGAGCCACCACAGCGAGATCGCCGCGGCCGCCGCCAGGGCCACTACGAGACCAAGGGTGATCACCAGCCGTCGACGTCCTCTCATAGAGGAAGCATGTGCTCGCGCGACCCTTTGATCAAGTCGAGCTCCGCCGTCGTCCGGTCGGTCCGCGGGCTCGATTGGCCTCGCCAATGTCGGCCCTGCTGACCACGGTCTGTCGCGCCACCCTTCGGACATTCGGAAATCTGACCAGTCGGCTGAGTTGCGCGCCGGACGGTCGTCGCCGGCCGCCCCTCACCTGGCTCGCTGCGCTCGCCGTCCTCTCCCCGCAAGCGGGGAGAGAGGGCGCAATGGGTCGGTGCGCATGGTGTGTCCGCGCCTGGCTCGCTCGCGCACTGGGCCTCTTCTCCCTCCGGGAGAGGGACGCGATGCGGCGGTGCGGGTGGAAGAGATGAACCGGGCGCGTCACCAAACGGGGTCGATTTCGGGTAGGCGAGAGCGTTTTGGAAAGCTAACGTCGCTCAGTTGTCCGACGTTTTCGGCCTGGCTGTGCCGATGTGCCCAGCCCCCACCCGGAGGACGATCACGAACCAGCTGGCACCCCCATTCCCGACCTCAAGGTCCTTTCGGGTCCTTTCGTGGACACCCACTTCGTTGCCCCCCCGTCGAGACAACCGCGTTCTCACTCCAGGCACCGCCTCAGCGGTATGAGTGTGCGCGGATTGAGATGGATCGACGGGGCCGTGGGCCGTCGCGATGGAAGCGAACATGAGAAGTGACTGTCCTAGCCCGGTTGCATGAAGAAACCGGGCCGGCGACGCCCATTGACCGTTTTGTGCTGCTATACAAGCAGTTGCTCAAAACAACTCGGTCAAGGAGCACATGCTCATGGATGGGCGCCGCATGACCCGGTCTTGTTCGAAGAACTGTACGCGAAACCTACCAGAATCTCGTTCGACGAGCCGACGACGAGCTCGGATGGGGGCGTGATTCTGCTCAGTGGTGCCGATCGGCTCCTTGGGTTGACCGAGGTGTTCACCCGGCTCATCGATGATCCCCGGCAGCCGGGCAAAGTCGAGCACACTGTGCAGCAGCTCATCCGGCAGCGGATCTTCGGGATCGCCTGCGGGTACAGCGACTGCAACGACTCGGCGCGACTCGCCAGCGACCCGATGATGCGGCTCGCTTCCGGCCGGTCGGTCGACGACGAGTCGGATACACTGGCGAGCCAGTCGACACTCTCGCGGTTCGAGAACTCGCTCGGGGCGACTGAGTTGCTTCGGATCGGCTGCGGGTTGGCCGAGGCCGTTGTCCAACACCACAAGCGTCGCCGTCGTGGCCGACGCCGGCCGAGACTCATCACGATCGACCTCGATCCGACCGACGATCCGACGCATGGCCAGCAGGAGTTCGCGTTCTATCACGGCCACTACGGATCATGGTGCTATCTGCCGACGGCGATGTTCGTGGCCTTCGACGATGAGCCAACGCAGCATCTTGTCGGCGCCGCATTGCGGCCGGGGAATGCCCATCCGACGCGTTCGGCGCCGTGCATGCTTCGCCGGCTGGTCACGATGTTGCGGGACGCATGGCCGAAGTCCCGGCTGCGTGTTCGCCTCGACGGTGGTTACGCCACTCCGGATCTGCTTGATTGGCTGGAGTACCTGGGTGTGGAGTACCTCGTCGGAATGCCCACGAATAAGCGGCTGAAACGCATCGCCGAGCCCTGCTGAAGCAAGCTCCGCAGGCGAGAGCTGGGGACGGCTCGGCGTCGGCGAGTGTTCGTACGCGACGCGAAAATGGCCTCATGAGCGACGCATCATCATCAAGGCCGAGGTCACGGTAATTGCCGGACGCGAGCCTCGAGACAACTGCCGCTTCCTCGTCACGAACCTGCGGCACCAACCCGAGAACGCCTACAGCATCTACCGAAAACGCGGTGACGTCGAGAATCGGATCAAGGAGCTGCTCGTCGGCGTGGATCTTGGCCGTACGAGTTGCACGTCGTTCCTCGCCAACTCGTTCCGTGTCCTCCTGAGCACGGCGGCGTACATGTTGTTCCAGGTGTTGCGCAGTTGAAGCCCAATCGACTTCTTCAACGGGCTGCTAGTGCTAGTGGTGTGACTCAGAAGTTCGTTGACATATCGGCGACATCGACGTTGCTGGCAAGTGCCGTGACGACGGCATACTTCTGGTATTCCGAGGAGCGGCAACACAGCCAGCGGCGTCGAGGGCCAGCGAGATGGTAATGAACTTCTGAGTCAGACCACTAGGACTAGGTCAGCAACGGAGTCGGGTGTCCAATCTCAGAGAGAATGGATGTCCAATCTCAGGTCCTGGAAATTCGTCACGTGCAGATCCCCCAGGAGGTGATGATTGCCACCAGGTCCTCGACGTTGACGACGCCGTCGCCATTCACGTCCGCCGCGCGGTCGTCGGTGTCCCAGCTGGTGATCACCATGACCAGATCCAGCACGTCCACCGCGCCGTCATCGTTGGTGTCACCGCCACAGGTCGGATCGAACTCGTCGGAGCCCATGTCCACGATGGGGCGGGCGCCAACGCCGGTGTCCGTGGTCGCCGGGTCGTCAACGAATCGAGGTCCACCATTCAGATCGAGATCCTGATCCGCAGGGACGGCGCTGTTGTCGGCCGCATCGATGCACGGTGATCCCGCGGCGAGACAGAAGTCACCGGCGACGGGATCCACGAAGCCGGGATCGATCGCGATGTTGCCGATGCCCGGTGCGCCACCCTCCACATTGCTGAAGCGGATGTCGACCGGGCCCACGATCGGATCCATCCCGTTGAACCAGAGCACGCTGTTCTCGAAGACCGAGGCGGCGGCATTGGACTGGGTCCAGATGGCGTCACCCGAATTCGCAGTGCCTTCTACCACGGTGCAGTTGATCAGCCGCACCGGAGGGCTGCCGCTGCTCCGGACCGCTCCGCCATTCAGCTCCGCGAAGTTGTCTGCGAACAAACTGGACACGATGGTCGACCCACAGGAAGTACAGTCGAGACCACCACCCCCATCCAGGGCGATGTTGCCCTTGATCTCACACCGTTCGTAGAGCGACGGGCCGCCCGTCGAGCCGAGCTGCAGAATCCCCGCGCCCTGAGTTGCCGTGTTGTTCTGGATACGGCACCCGCGCACCAGCGTGTCGAGCGAGTCGGTGTTGTAGATGCCGCCGCCACTATCGGCTTCATTTCCGTCGAAGTCACAGTCGAGCAACTGGACCGAGCTCTGGAACAAGTACGCACCCCCGCCGCATTGGCCGGTGTTCTCGGTGAACGAGCAGGCATTGATCGTCGCCTCGCCTTGTCGTACCTCAATGCCTCCACCGCAGCTCCCGGCCGCGTTCTCGGAGAAGAGCGTGGTGCCGATCGAAGTGCTACCCCCGATGATCTGGAGGCCACCTCCGAAGTCATCGGCCTGGTTGGCGGTGAATTCGCAGTCCGTGAGCACCTGCTGTTCGCCGGCCAGCGCGCCGACCGCTTCCATATACATGCCGCCGGCTGACGATGATGCGCTGTTGCCCTCGACGACGCTGCTGCTGATCTGCGCGTCGATAGCTTGCAA
This sequence comes from uncultured Planctomycetota bacterium, assembly GCA_963697235.1. GTDB lineage: Bacteria > Planctomycetota > Phycisphaerae > Phycisphaerales > SM1A02 > CAVONJ01. The sequence continues at coordinate 38,026 of CAVONJ010000004.1, read as the reverse complement.
CCAGGCTCCGCCGCCGGTGTGGGTCGCCGAATTGGATAGGAAGCCGCACCCGACGATGGAGGCGACACCATCCTGGTGGAAGATGCCGCCGCCTTCATTCGCGGTGCACGCACTGAAGGTGCAGTCGACGAGCGAGACCGTCGCCAGACGTGCATGGAGTCCGCCACCGCGGTCGCCGCCAGTGTTCGCGCTGAGCGTACATCCCGTCATGGTCAGTTCGCTGCTCAATGTGTAGATGCCGCCACCGTTGCTGCCGGCGCTGTTGCCGGTGAGTGGGCAGGCGGTCATGGTGAGCGTGGCATCCAAGATCTGATAGACGGCGCCGCCATGAATGGACGCGGTGTTGGATGAAAGACCGCAGGCGGTCATTTCGACCTCGCCCGCTTCCAGATACAGGCCACCCCCAAACAGAGCGCCGTTGCCGGAGAAGATGATCGAGGATCCCGTCAGACTGCCCGCGACATACATCGCCCCACCGAGATCCGCGGTGTTCCCGGCCATCGTGCTGAACCCGAATGAGAGCGGGGCGAGGGTGCCGCAGAATGGATCGCCGTCGTTCAGATACAGTCCCCCGCCAAACACTCCGGTATTGTCTTGGAATGAGCAGAACAGGATCTCTGCATCGCCGGAGCAGGCGTAGAGTCCACCGCCGAATGTCGCGGCATTCGCGGTGAAGGAGCACTCATTGAGCTGCTGCGGGATGAGGCCGCCGAGCCACGCTCCACCGCCTTCCATTTCTGCCGCATTGTCGGAGAAGCTGCAGAAGGACAGGGTGCTGCCGTTGGTGCTGGCGCCAAAGAAGCCCCCGCCACGAGCGGCCGCATTGCTGGTGAAGGTGCAGTCAGTGACCTGGAGAGGCGACTCGGTCCACAGCCCACCTCCTTCTTCGCTCGACGTGTTCTCAGTGAACGCGCAATTGCGCACAGTGCCCTGGCCGCCAAATCGCTGATACATGCCGCCGCCGAGCGCGGCCGTGTTCTTGGTGAAGGAGCAGTCCGCGAACTGGGGAGCTCCGAGCCAGCTGTGCACGCCGCCGCCACGATCGGCCGTATTGCCGGAGAACGAGCAGTCTTCGATGAGCGCACTCCCGACGCCATAAAGACCGCCGCCCTCTTCAGCCGAGTTTCCCGTGATGACGCAGTGGGTCACGAATGGGGCCGAGAAACTGATGAAGACACCACCCCCAACCCGCACGCCGCCCAAGTCCTGGCCACTGCCGCCGGTGATCGTGAAGCCTTCGAGCGCCGTCCCTCGCGGCTCACCGCTCTGGAAGGTGACCACCGGTGCCTCCAGTCCCGTGGCGTCGATCGTCGTCACCTCCGGCCCCGCGCTGCTCCGAACGGCGATGCCCTTGCCCAGGAAGTCGATGGCTTCTGAGTACAAGCCGGGTTCGACCACGATCTCATCCCCGGAATTCGCCGCCGCGATCGCCTCCTGAATCGAGTCATAGGGGTGTTGAACCGAGCCGTCCTCCATTGGATCGCTCACCGCCGAATCGCCGGGTCCGGGATCATTGGCTGCGTTGTCATCGACGGTGATGATTGGACCTGCCTGGACGATGGGCGTGGCGATGGCAATCAACAGCGCGCGTGCGAAGCGTTGCATGGTTCTTCTCTCCTTTCGGTGACTGAGCGGCAGCCCACCGCTGGCCGAAGCGAGGTCCGCTGAGATGTGGTCCGGGTCAGAGAACCGCTGGTGGCTTCTTGACATCCCCGGACAGAGGACCGCGGCGGTTGAGAAATGTCGTTACGAATCTACCACGGCGAAGGGGGGCCCCTGCGCCTCAAGGCGAGAATTCCCCTTCATAAGTTGTTTCAGAGCAGAGCATTGTGAGCGAGCCCGGGACGGACTCGCCCGACGTCGATTGCTGCTGAGAACTTGGGGGAAAAGGGGACAGGGGGTACAGATCTACTTTGTGATCCCCTCTTCTCTCTTCTTCTCGTGCGAAGGGGCAGAAATAGATCTGTCCCAAGACCTGTCCCCTCTTCCCCTCAGGGCAGATCGCCCTCGCCCAGCAGGCGGAAATCCTTCTTGCGCAGGACCTGCCCCGCGAGGTACTGGTCGTCGACGGCGAGTGCGATCGTCGGGGTGCCGTTGGGCCGGAGCATGAGGGGGTAGGCGAAGCGGATGTTCAGCTCCGCCCCCAGCAGGCAGAGGCACATGCTGGAAAGGGACTGGTCGTCCCGGAGCTCGACGATCAGCAGGGAGGACTCGCTGAACGGCACGTCGTGCTCGCGCAGAATCACCCGTGCGGCGTCGGCATTGTTGGGGATCAACCGGACCACGGCGTAATCTGAAGACTCGACCACGCTGAAGGCGCAGAGATGGACCTGGGGCGCCTCATCGAACAGGCGCATGAGCGAGAGCAGCTTGCCGACCTTGTTCTCGAGGAAGACGCTGAACTGGCGGACACTGGGAGGCGAATAGCCTCGCGAGGTCTGCTGCGGCACCACCTGGCTCATTTGATTTTCCGGAAGCGGAGGAGGGAGCGATCCACGAGGTAGCCTACCCGCAGAACCGGTGCCGGAGCAAGCAAAGAGCGCACCCGGCGTCCAATCGGGGACCGTCCCTTGACGGCTGCCGATCCCGTCACTCGATGAAGTCGATGCCTCCGGGATCATCGACCAGCCCCGCGCGGTGCAGCGCGGCGAGGAACTCACGAACCGCCCGCCGACCAGTCGCTCCGAAATCGAGGGTCCACGCGTTCACATACATGGAGATGAATTGGTCGGCCACCGTCGCGTCCAGACCACGAGCGAACTGGAGCGCATAGCGAACTGATTCTTCGCGATGGCGGAGGGCATAGGCCACGGAACAGCGCTGGATCGAGGTGATCTCGGCCAGCGTTCCCGAACCGTGGCGCAGCTCCAGATCCCGTCGAATCGCGTTGAGCCCGAGCGGAAGCGGAAGCTCGTGCTCCTGCCGCCACCAGTGACCGAGATCGACGACCAGATGGAGGCCCGCCTCGGCGAAGGTCAGCTGGCCTTCATGGATGACCAGACCAGCCGCGAACCGTCCCGCCAGGACCTCGTCGATGATCTGGTCGAAGGGCACCACCTCGACGCGCAGGGCCTCGCTGCCGGACAGGAGGCGCAGCGCGGCCAGTGCGGTCGTGCGCTGGCCGGGAACGGCGATCGCTTGGCTCGACGCGAGCAGCTCCTCGACGGAGATCGGCCGAGGAGCGACGAGCTTGGGACCGTAGTCGTCGCCCATCGACGCCCCGCACGCGGTGATCGCGTAGTGTTGCTTCACCGCAGGATAGTGCGCAGCTCAGGGCTGTCAGCTCCAGCGTGGCCGACTCGGCCTGCTCGTTGAGCCGTTCGATGTCCTCCATGACCGGCTCGAAGCGGAATCGCCCGGTATCGATACGCGGGGGCCGACCGTCCAGCTCGAACATCGGCCACCACATGAAGGCGTCATCGGGATCCGGACTGTGCGCGAGGCGCAAAACCGGCCGCTCCGCGTGATCGCTTCGTTCGTGCAATGCGGGATCGATCGCCGAGGCTCCGGTCATGGCGGGGCAGCTTTCCGTTCAAGGCGTGGGACGAGCCATTCTAGATCTAGAGCGGTTTCGGTCCAAACGGAGCGTTTGGAGCGTCGGCGGGCCAGTGTGGCGCGGAGGGCGAAGCAGGCGGCTTGCTCTGCCGCCGATGCAGCCCGACAAAGCCACGCGCAGCCGCAGCCAGTTCCGGACGCTCCGTTTGGACTGAGACTGCTCTTGACCCGGATCACTCATGAAGCGGGTGGCGAGTCGCCGGCCGCGATCATCGATGGCAGATCCGCGGAGAGCTCGCGTCGCATGATCTTGCCCGTGGGATTGCGCGGGAGCTGGGCGAGCAGCCGGATCTCGCGCGGCACCTTGTACTGCGCGAGCCGCTCCCGGCAGTACGAGCGCAGTTCGGTCTCGTCGAACATCCCGTCCTCTTCCAGCTCGACGAACGCCAGCGGCACCTCGCCGCGCGAGGGATCCGTCATGCCGATGACCGCGCTGCCATGCACCGCGGGATGACTGTTCAGCACTTCTTCGATCTCGCGCGGGAAGACGTTCTCGCCCCCGATGATGAGCATCTCTTTGATCCGGCCGGTGATGAAGAGGTGCCCTTCTTCGTCGAAGCGACCCATGTCTCCGGTCTTGAAGAATCCCTCGGCGTCGAAGACTGCGGCCGTCTCCTCCGGACGCTTGAAATACCCCTTCATGACGTTCGGGCCCTTGATGCAGATCTCGCCGTCGTGGCCCGGGGAAAGCACGCTTCCGTCGGGAGCGACGATCTTCTCGATCACGCCGGGCAACGGCCGGCCCACCGATCCGGGACGGTAATCCTCGGGAAGGCAGACGTTGGTGACGGGACTGGTCTCGGTGAGTCCGTAGCCCTCGATGATCGTGACGTCGAACCGCTCCCGGAAGCCGGCGGCCACGGCCTCTGGCAGCGGCTCGCCACCGGACATCAGGTAGCGGACCGAACGAAAATGATCGGCCGTCGCGCTCTTGGCCGAGAGCAGCGCCGCGTGCATCGACGGGATCCCCACGAACGCGGTCGGCCGGTGGGTTTCCAGCAGCTTGAGCAGACGCGCGGGCGAGAAACGCGCGGTGTACACGACGCGGCAGCCGAGCGAGAGGGGCATGATCGTCAGCACGGTGAGGCCAAAGGAGTGGAACTGCGGCAGAACGCCGAGCAGCACGTCATCCTTGACGAAGCCCACGCCCGCATGACACTGCTCGACGTTCTCCGCCAGGTTGGCCGAGGTCAGCATTACGCCCTTTGGACGCCCGGAGGTTCCCGAGGTGTACAGCAGCACCGCCGTGAAGTCATCGGGTCGTGCCGCGGACCGCCGCAGCGGCGGTATGCCCGAGAAGCGGGCCTGATCCAAACGGATCTGTTCCGCCGAGCCCGGCAGCTCTCCGAAGTGTTCGATCATCGGCGTCACCGTGACGATGAGATCCAGCTCCGCGTCGTCGATGACGAACTCCAGCTCGTCGCGCTTGAGCAGGTAGTTCAGCGGCACCGCGGTGCGGCCGAGCATCCAGGTGGCGATCAGGGACATGGGAATCAGGCCGCAGGTCGGCAGCATGATGCCCACGCGCTCCCGGTTGCTCACGCCTGCGATGGCCCGGGCGAGGTGCAAGGCACCTGCATAGAGGTGGATGCCCTTCCAGGATCGCTGGTCGTCCACGACCGGGATCCTGGTCGGCCCCAGAATCAGGCGGCGTAGCACGGGGCGCAAAACTCGCATCGAGCGGACTCTCCGGGCCAGGACAAGTTTGGCGAGATCGATCGTCCCGGTACGATATCGGTCATTCCAATTCGGATCTGGTGCCGGGTCCTCGAGCAATCGGGCCGATGATCAAGTCGGTGACCAGGCCCATGATACGGTAGATACGGTAGATACGGTGATACGGTGATACGGTGATACGGTGATACGGTCCCCGTTCCGACCCATGATACGCCGACGTGCATCGAGCGCTGTGATCTGCCTGATCCTGCTGACGGCCGGCGGCTGCCAGAGCGCGCCGTCCGGACGGCGTTCGCTCGACGCGTCCGTGCAGTCGTACTACGGCGGCTACTACGCTTCGAGCTACGAGGATGCCCTTGCGGCGATGCAGGACGACAGCGTGCGCCAGGAAGCCGCGTACGTGGCCGGACTCGCCGCATACCACCTGGGCGACCGGGCTGGTGCTGAGCGCTCGTGGCAGATCGCCGCCGGATCGTCCGACCCGGACATTGCCGCCAGGGCAAACGCGATGCTGGGGATCCTGCGTTTGGAACAGGGACAGGATGACGACGCAGCCCGCCTGCTCTCGAGCGCATCGCTCGGTCTTTCGGGTGATGATGCGCACCAGGCGAGCTACTTCGCCTCGGTCGCCCGCGGCGCTCCGCACGGAACGTCACTCGGCGCCCGCATGGACGAGAGCAGGGAGTTCGTGCTCCAGGCCGGAGCGTTCCGCGAGCGAGATCGAGCTGAGGCGATGGCCCGCGAGGTCTCAGGGCTGACGGGGGACCAGCACGATTTGAAGCCAATCCAGATCGTCGCCAGCCGTGACGAGCGGGGCCGCTCGCTCTTCCTGGTTCACTTCGGCTCGTTCCGCAGTCGGCAGGAGGCCGCGGGCGAGCGGGCCCGGCTGGGGCGGCGGGAGTACATCGTGGTCAGGCCGCCCGATCACGGGGCAGGAGGCGACGAGATCGTGGCGACCATGTGGTGATCGGCGCCGTGATTTCGTGACGGTCCCGTCCCCCGGTGGAATCTACAATGGCCGGGAGCACCGATCGTGTCCTGGCACCACTGCACGCTTCTGGCCCTTGTGAGCTGGCTCATCTCGAGCGCGGCGGCGGCACCGCCGGATCAGGCGCCGTCCGAAGCGACACCCCAACGAGAACGCTCGGATCCGCGCTTCGGGCTGCTGACGCCCATGTCTGAAGCGGGTGACGTCGTTCCCCTCATCGATCGACTGTTCGGTCCGACGCCCGCAGAGCTCGCCAGGCGCGGCCAGGCGCGAGAGTACCGCCAGCAGATTCGGGCCATCGCCCATCGCTGCTTCGGCTCTCGTCCCGAGGCCCTGCGCGACGCGGGGCTGGCGGAGCTGGCTGAGTTCACGGACCCCGTCGCGTTCCTCCCCCTGATCGAAGAACTGCGCCGCGAGGATGATCGGGTCCGGCTCTCCGTCTTGGATCATCTGGCCGGCCAGGGCGACCAGGGACAGGCAGCGCTGGCCTGGGTCGCCGTCCGTGAGACCGACGCGACACTGCGCACCGAAGCGCAATCCCGGCTGGTCGCTCCGGTGTCGTCTCCCGTGCTGGCCGTCCTGGACGATGCGCTGCGCTCGGGTGAGCACCAGGTCGTCGCGAACGCCGGCGTCCTGTCTGTGCGCTCGGCGTGCTGGAGGCGATTCCCCTCCTGATCGCTACGCAGGTCACGCAGACGCCGCGCGACCAGACCGGCGACCTGGCATGGATCGCCGTGCAGAAGCAGACCGTCTACGTCCAGCGCCTGGACGCGGTGGCCGGCAACGCCGCGGGTGCATACCAGCCCGTGCTCGGCGTCCTCACCGAGGGATTCGTCTTCCGCGTGCAGGACGCCGTGGTCGTCATCTACAACGCGTCAGTGCACAACGCCCTGGTCGCCCTGACCAGCAGCGACTGGGGCCAGAGCACGGCCGACCTCGGCTACGACCGGACGGCGTGGATCGACTGGTACAACACCCAGTACCTGCCCTACAAGAACGAGCAAGCGATCATCGACGAGCTTGCCCGCGATCCGAACGAGCCCGCCTCCTGACGAACCGCGAGAAGTCCGGTGATCCGGTCAGCGCGCGACCAACTCACGGCGAAGCGTGATTCGTCGCTGCAATCGAGCGACTTCCCGCTGCCGCACCGTGTCCGAGGGCTCCAGCTCGAGGGCCCGCTGCAGCGCGGCGAGCGCCGCGTCTTCGTCGTTTAGCGCCAGCAGGATCGCGGCACGAGCATCATGGGCCTGGGCCAGTCCCGGGTTGAGCTCGCACGCCGCTGTCGCGTGAGCGAGCGCCGCCTGCGAATCGCCCGAGCGCTGCAGCGCAGAGGCGAGGTTGAGATGCACCGCGAAGTGATCGGGGAAGCGCTGTACCGCGCTATCGAGCACGCGGACCGCGTCGGCGAGCCGCTCGAGGCGAATGTACGCCACCGCGAGGTTGACGAGCACGGTCACATCGTCCGGGCGGAGCCGGGCGAGCGCTTCGAGCGCCTGGGCAGCCTCCTTCGGCCGCTCGCTTTCGAGCAGGGCGACGGCGCGGCTGAGCCGGGCGCCGAAGGACCGCTTGAAGTAGTGCGCTTCTTCTGCCCAGGGATCGCGCCACCGAGGCGGCTCCGGGTTTGGCGTGACCGGTGAGGGCAACTCCTCGCCCCGGCCCGAACGCCGGTGGGCGTCGGCGAGCAGGAGCTGCGCGTAGCCGCGGTTCGGACCGTCAGCAGCCGCGAGCGCTTCGAGCAGGGCGGTCGCATCGTCCAACTCGTCCCGCAGCAGATGAACACGCGCCACGCCGAACCGCGCCGCCTCGTCGCTCGGATCGATGCCCCGGGCGCGCTCGAAAGACCCGAACGCGGCGTCCAGATTCTGAAGCTCGAGGTGCCAGTGACCGACGCGCCAGAACGCCGGGGCGTATTCATGGTCGAGATCGATCGCCCGCTGCATGGTCTCGATGGCGTTCACGGGATCCCCGCGCTCGCCGAGCATCAGCGCCAGGTGATACCAGCACTGGGCGACGGTCGGATCGAGTCTGATGGCTTGTTCATAGCACCGTTCCGCGGACTCCACGAATTCGTTCGCCTCGTACACGAGGGCGAGGGTCATCCACCCGCGAACGCGCCGGGGATCCCGCCGAAGTTCGGCCGTCGTGTCGCGGATGAGCGTCGCGATTTCCGGACCGAGTTGTTCGAGGTTCTCCGGCACGGCCGGCGGCTCGCCGATCGGTCGTCGTGCCGCAGCGCCGAATGCGATGACGGAGATCGCCAGGAGCACGAGGCCGCCGCCCAGCAGGAGCATCAAGAGCGTCGAAGCGCCTCGTTGGAGGGGGTGGTCCGCTGCGAATGGTCGACGGTCTGGACTGTTCGTCATCGTCATGCGCTCGATTTCATGCCCGATCGGAATAGAGCAGCCCCGCTGCGGACGGCCGATCCGCAGCGGGGCAGCATCTCATGTCACGAGCGTCGCTCAGCCCTGACGGCGACGGCGGGCACCGACGAGGCCGGCCAGTCCGAGCAGCGCCAGAGCGCCGGGAGCGGGCACGGCTTCAACGCCGCTGAGCAGGATGTTGTACGCCCCGGTCTCCGCGCCGGCCATCCAGCCCGCGAGCGGGTTGGCGCCGCCGGCGCCGTCCGGACCGGTCAGCTCCGAGAAGACGGCCTGGGTCGAGAGCGGATCGTTGTTCGCGTCGATCGGATCACCGACGTTGCCGCCGCCCCAGCCGGAAACCGCCAGGACGTACGTGCCGGGCGTCGTCAGTCCGGGCGTGCCGTCGTCGTTCGGACCAGCGAACAATGCGCTGCCGAAATCCGACGGTGACGCGACGCTGTCGTCGTTGCCCGCGACCAGGTGGCCGGCCATATCGAACAGCCAGAGCTGCGTGTCGTGCGAGCCGACCCCGGTGATCGCCGAGAAGTTCAGCACGTCGACGATATTGATGATGAACAGGTCCTGCTCATCACCGACGCCGGTCACACCGCTGATCGCGCTCAGCGGGCCGCCGCCCGTCGTGAGCTGGGCGGTGCCGACGAGGCTGCCCGCGTCAGCGCCGCCGTGCACCGATTCGTCCCAGGTCTGCGCCTGGGCCCCGAGGGCAAAGCTTGCGGCCGCCATCGCGGCCATGGTCATCACTCTTGTGCGCATCGGATCCTCTCCTCCTTCGTCCTCTTCTTCGTGTTGTTTGACCAGGATGCCAGGCGCGCTGGCGCTGACATCGCTGCTCCCTGGAATTCTCTGCGAGAGGGCTCGCTTCGAGTTCCACTCTGCCCCGAGTTCGGGGTGTGGTCCACCAGAAGTTGGTCGATTGCTCGGAGTTGCAATACCGGACGGTGCGCGAGGTCGACCCGTCCTTCCGCGCTTCACACTTCGGCGCTGGAATATCCGGAAGCGTCGACCACGTCGATCCAGAGCGCCTCGTTCGACCGTCCGGTAGCTGCAGCGCGACGCGGTCGGGTGCATGCGGTGCGGTGCCATTCGCAGTGCATTGCATGCACCCTACGAAAACCTGGGTTCTTGCATGAGTTATGAGCCGGGCAGCGACCACACGGCTCCGTCGCGCACCCACTCTTCGAGAATGGCGATCGACTCCTCGGGCAGCTTGTCGTCGTCGGGCGGCATGTCGAGGTCGAGCTCGGGGTCGTGCCGGGCGGCGCGGATGATGAGGCTCCCGTCCGGATCGCCGGGGATGAGCGCCGGACCGCTCTCGCCGCCGATCAGCAGACCGGAAATCGTGGTCTGATCAAGGCCGGCCACCCGCCGGAGTCGCGAAGGCTTGTGGCAGCGCATGCAGTTGGCTTCGAGGATCGGATGGACCTTCTCGCGAAAGAACGCGACGCGAGGATCGTCGGCGGTTTCCGCTTCGTCCGTGATCGCACCGTCGTCTGATCTCGTCCCTGCGCCGCCGGACACGAGGCCGGCCGTCCCCACGCCGTACTCGTACACCATCGTGCCACCCAGGTGGGCGGTGTACGCCGTCCATCCGGCGAGGCCCATCGCGGCGAGCAGGGCGAGCCAGGTCGCTCCGTGCCGCGCCGGCTTCCAGCGCACCGCCCCGATGGCGATGAGCACGGCGATTCCCGCGGCGACGCGAGCGATCCACTCGGCCATCTCTTCGTGTCGCCCGACCAGTTCCTCGACGGCCGCCGGATACTGGCGCGTCCAGGCGTCCTCGGCCTCCTCGCCGCTCTCGGCCGCCACCCACGCGGTGACCGCGAGCGAGCAGGAACCCCCCCGCCGCCAGCCACCTGAACGACGCAACTCGCGTCCCCGCTACCGCGGCGAGCAGCGCCAGCAGCACGCAGATCAGCGAGAGCGCCACCGGCAGATGCACGAGCGCGGCGTGGCGCAGGGGCGGCTGATTCATCGCGTCCATCATCTCTCGAATTGCTTCGAACATCGCTGTGCTTCCTGAGTTCGACTTGGCGTTCGGCTCCGGCAGGGCTCGAGTCTGCGCACGAGTGCGGCGATCATTGCAGAAGCTGGATCACCGCCTCGGCGAGCCGTTCGTAATCTTCCGCCCTGTTATACACGTGACAGCTGACGCGGACCCACCATCCGCCGCCCCAGTCCACCACCGGCACCTCGATGCGGAAGCAATCGAAGATCGCTCGCTGCAGTTCCGCACAGCCGGAGAAGCGTCGAGCGTCCTGCGGCAGCGCGACGGTCGCCATCGAGCCGAGCATCGATCCGTCCAGCGGCGTGGCGGGCGTCACTCCCCATCGTGCGCAGAGATGCTGCTGCGCCCACGTCGCCAGCTGGTGATTGTGGCTCATCACCCGATCCCAGCCGATGGAGGCGAAGAAGTCGATCGCGGCCGGAACGCTGAGCCAGGGCGTGACGTCGCGGGTCCCCTGCCACTCGAACTCGCTGGCCAGGCCTTCGCCGAGATGGTGACTGATCGTGTTGGGATGGATCGACGGCTGCCGGTCGGGGTGAACCCACAGGAACGCCGCTCCCGGCGGCGCAGACACCCACTTGTGAAGATTGCCGGTGTAGTAGGCGGCACCGATCGCCGCGACGTCGAGCGGGAGCATCCCCGGGGCATGCGCCCCATCGATGAGCAGCTCGATCCCGCGCGCCGCGCAGAGCTCGGTGATCTCGGCCACCGGGAAGACCACGGCTGTCGGCGAGCTGACGTGATCCAAGATCAGCAGCGTCGTGCGATCGGTCAGCCCCGCGTCGATGGCCGCAACGAGCTCATGCGGCGAGGCGACCGGAAACGGAACCTCGATCTCCCGTGCGACCGCTCCTGTACGCTCGGCGACGTAGCGCATCGTCTGGCGAACCGCGTTGTAGACGTGCGTGGTGCTGACGATCTCTTCGCCTGGTCGAAACGTGCGAGAGCGGAGGACCGCGTTGACGCCGCCGGTGGCGTTGGTGATGAACCCGAAGTCAGCGCTGGCCATCCCGAGGAAGCGGCCGACGACCGCCTTGGCGGCAGCGACCAGCTCGGCCCGCCGCCGATCGAAGAACTCGACCGGGCGGGATTCCATCGTTTCACGCCACCGGGTCTGGGCCGCGAGGACCTCCTGGGGCCGAGCCCCGAAGCTCCCGTGATTGAGAAAGGTGACCTCCGGATCAAGCCGCCACGAGGCGAGCGAGACGTCCTCGAGCGGCCCCGGAGGCTTGATCGCAGTGGGCTCCGCCCGGGTGTGCATGGTGGACAGGGTATCGTCGATCGGGCGTTCCGGGGTGGGCATTCGCCGGGATCTCTCCTTGCAATTCGGATCATGTAAGGGTAACGTAATCCGAACAGAATGGCCGATAGAGGGATTGTGATCGGTCCTCGCACCCGACCGGCCGCGCGACAGCGAATCCAGGGGGAAACGCCATGACCACCAGCATGACCACCGCATGACCACCACCACGATCACCGCTACGACCGCCCCACTGGTCCAGCTTGGCCCGGGTGGCGGGTACGTCACATCCTTCTATCCCCGCGGTGCTCGGGGACTGATTGCCACGAAGGGGGCTGTGGCGCCCGCGGCATCAGGGGGTGACCTTGAGAATCAGCGGGATGCCCGGCACCAGTCTGGCAGGCGAAGTCAGGGCCCGCGAGAGGCCGTCGAGCGCGACCCGGCTGAGCGGCTGGTCCCGGATCTGCGGCGGCCTGCTCCGCCCTCCCATCCTCACCGCACAGCGCATGGCCGACGCGATCGACTGCTCGAACGACTCTTCGAACGCCTGATGGGGACCGCCCGCATCGCTGCGCTGTCTTCGACGGACACGCCGCGCCTCGCGGTCGAGCGGGGTCCCAGTCCTGCGCGATGATCGAACATCTGAGACGTGCCGATGCGCCGCAGAAAGCTGGCTTCGCGGCCAGCAGGCGGTGCTCGAACACTGTCGCCGGCGTCAGACGATCTTCTCCCTCGATGGCGTACGACGTGCTTCGTTGCCCTGTCGCGTCCTGACTTTCGGTGACCCGCCGTCCGGATTGACGGCAGCGCCACAGGCAACCGCATTCTCTCCCCCGGCGACACTCTCCTTGAAGGAGGACGGACATGAATCTCACGCCCAAACAGTTCAAGATCGTCACCATGATCCGCGACTGGCGCGTTGCGCATGGCTTTTCACCGACGATGAAGGAGCTGGCCCAAGAGCTGCAGGTCAGCAAGGTCACGGTCTTCGAACACGTCGAAGCCCTGATCAAAAAGGGTGCGCTGCAACGGCAAGCGAACAAGGCACGCTCTTTGTCAATCTGTGAGAACGTGGTCCTCCCCGATGAGGAGCACGCGCTGAACTTCCCGCTCGTCGGCAAGATCGCCGCCGGTCAACCCATCGAGAAGTTCGCACAGTCCGACCAGCTCAGCCTGGAGGAACTCTTCGGCCCGCGACTCGGGCAGAAGGCCGGACTCTTCGCCTTGCAGGTCGACGGTGATTCGATGCAGGATGAGGGTATTCACAACGGTGACTACGTGCTGGTCGAGCGCCGGCAGACCGCCCGCAACGGCGAGCGGGTCGTGGCGCTACTCGCGAATGGTGAAACGACCCTCAAGAAGTTCTACCAGGAGGCCGACCACATCCGCCTGCAGCCCGCCAACCCGAACTACGAACCGATCATCACCACCGAGTGTCGGATCCAGGGCGTGGTCATCGGCGTCCTGCGACGCTACTGACCGGTTGCGGAGACTTTGCTTCCTCCGGGAGCGGACGCGGTGAAGCACTCCTCTCCTCCCGGGAGAGGACCGGTTCGTCCCCGCCCCCCGCGGGGACGAACCAGGTGAGGGAGATCCCACACCGCGCGCTGCAACGGCGACAAACTGCTGGCGCTGACCAACGGAGACGCCCACCACGCGCAGCCGAGCCGCGTCGAAGGTGCGACCACTGCCCAGCAGCCGACGGTCGACGCAGTCCTCCCTCACCCGGCTCGCTTTGCGAGCCGACCTCTCCCGGTGGGAGAGGTGAGGAGGAAACTCGTGGGCTCACGAGTGCAGCGAGATTTCGCCGCCGACACCGCGGCTGATCGCACCTCTGATCTCGAGGATGGTCAGGTCCGCCATGACTTGCTGGACTGGCCGATCCGCGATTGCGGCGAGCGCCTCCGCCGTGAGCGGACCCTCCGCCCTGCGCAGTTCAGATACGATGGCCTGCTGCCCGGCGCTCAGTCTGGGCGAGGGCACGGTACGCATGGTGGCCGCGCCGAATCGTCCACTCCGCTCCAGTGCGCCACGCAGCAGCGGGCCGCTCGCCTCGATCTGATGCAAGACGTCCGTGTGCTCGAGGACCAACCCCGCCCCGCCCGCTCGCAGCAGCTCCAGGCCTCCCATTGACGCCGGCGAGTCAACCCGTCCGGGGACCACCCAGGCCTCCCGTCCGTGGTCTTCCACCGCGACGCGGGCCGTGATCAGGGCACCGCTGCGACGTGCGGCTTCGACGATCAAGACGCCCAGGCTCAAGCCCGAAATGATCCGATTGCGCCGTGGAAAGTGACCGGCCAGCGGCGGCGCGGTCATCGGGTACTCGCTCACCAGCGCGGATCCGGACTCGACGATCTGCGCGAAGAGCGACTCGTGCTGCGGCGGATAGCACCGGGCCAGTCCGCATCCCAGCACGGCGACGGTGCGAGCGCCAGCCCGCAGCGCTCCGCGGTGTGCTTCGCCATCGATACCGACCGCGCCGCCGGAGACGACGGTCAGGCCTGCTTCACCCAGTCGGGCGGCGAGCCGGCCCGCCTGTTGACGGCCATACAGTGTGCATCGACGCGAACCCACGATGGCAACGGCCAGTTGATCGGCCTCCGACAGGGTTCCCTTCATCCAGATCCCGACCGGCGAATGGGGGATCGCGGCCAGCAATGGCGGAAAATCATCGTCGCCGAGCAAGATGAGCCGAGCGCCGTGCGTGTCCATGAGCTCTCGCTCGGCGTCCGGTGTCGCTCGCGCCATCGACTGGTGCAATGATCGCGCCGACTCCTCGCCGATCCCGGGAACCTGCCGGAACTCCTCCGGCGAAGCGGACGCGATACGCTCGTCGCTGCCAAAACGCTCTCGCAGCCGCCGCCAGGTCACGGGCCCCAGACCCGGCGTCAAGAGCAGTCGCAAGGTCGACTCTGGAACGGAGGCGGGCGATCGAGCCATGGTCGCATCCCTGCGGCTCCCCTCGTTCCGGTTCCGCGGGGATGGGGACCGGGCCGAGGCGATGAGGCGCTCCCATCAGCGCCCGACAAGAACTCAAAACGCAGAACGGAGGTCAATCGGGCAGAGTCGTCGGCCGAAGGATGGCGCGAGACCCCGTCCGACGGAGGATGAGAGCGCCGCCGAGTGACCAGGGACCATCTTTCAGGGGGCCATTGATCGCTGAGGAGCGCCGGCAGGATCGCTCGTGTGTCGCTTCGTCGACGCTGCCAGAACGAAACGCATCGCACTCATCTGGCGAAACACTTCTTCAACGGGCTGCTAATCCACCTCTTCGTCGTCGATGAGTTCCTCCTCGTCATCCTCGTCATCGACTTCTTCCTCGTCCTCATCTATCTCCCACTCGTCGTCCTCATCCCACTCCTCGTCGTCCTCGTCCTCCTCGGTCTCTTCGTCGTCCAGCTCGTCGTCATCCTCGTCGGAGTCGTCCAGTTCTTCGTCTTCCTCGTCGGCGTCGAGGTCCTCGACAACATCGTCCTCGACCTCATCGTCGTCGTCCACGACCCACTCCTCTTCATCATCGTCGAACTCGGTGTCGTCCTCGTCCTCCACTTCGTCCTCATCCACGTCGTCTTCTTTGTCCGGACGAATCATGGCCGCTGAATCGAACGGCTCAGAGGGACCCTCGTCGAAGTCCTGCCGTGCGGGATCGCGCTCCTCTCCCCACAGGCGTTCGAATCGGTCGGTCGACGAGACGACACCGCGGTCGGGCGAGTCATCCATGGCCATCTGGATCTCCGTGACCGGCGCGGCAACGCGTGGCCGGGATTCGGCGTGGTGGTCGATCTCCCGGTCATCTTCTTCATCAGGGGTCGCTTCCGCTGCCTGGCCTCGGCCCGTCGCGAGCTCCGGCGACATCAGAAGGCCCACAAAGATGCACAGCGCGCCTCCGGCGAAGATCCAAAGTCGAAACGGTCCGGTGGCGAGGTCTTCCAGGACCGAGGTGGGGCCAGTCTGGACTGGCGCGACCTGGACCTCGTGCACCGTCGCCGCGTCCTCGATCCAGTCCACGACCGCCGCGGAGTTGGAGGATGTCAGCAGCAGCGGCACGTCATGGCTCGGCATCAGGTTGAGCTGGGCGGCGGCCAATCGGCGGAGCAGGTCGCGATCCCGGGTATCGACGTCACGCAGGAACTGACGGTACGCCTCGAGCCGGGCCGTCGAGTTCTCCTCCTCGTATCGCAGTCTGGCCACCTGACGCTCCAGTGACTCCAGGTCCCGTTGCGCGGGGATCAAGATACCGCTGGCACAGATCGCCAGTCCGGCGATGAGGAACAGCCAGCCCCCCGGTTCGAATCGCTCAATGAACGCCGCGGCACGCATGATGGCTCCGTATCGACCATATCGGACATCGGGGTTGAAACCAGGCGCCGGAGGAGACGACCCAGCCCCTACGACCGGACCGGACCGCTCTCAAAGGAGATGCCAGGGGTTCACCGGCCACCTCGTACAGACGATACCTTTCACCATGGAAGCTTTCGATCCGCGAGCCGGAATCACGACTTCGCCATCCGCGAGCGACAACGGGAGCCGCCGAAAGGCGGGTCGGCTGGAAGCAGAGATGCTGGTCTGCCAGCACGGTCCGGTCGTCGACCTCTCCTCGGGCGGCATGCGGGTGCTCTGCCGGCGGGTCCCGGCGGGCGAGAAGCTCGACATCGAGCTGGTCGCCGCGGGTGAGCTCCTGCGCATGAAGGCTCGCGTCGCGTGGAGTCGCCGGATCGGGCTCTTCAAGCACGAGGTCGGATTCCAGTTCCTCGACGTGACACCGGAGCTGGCCCGAAAGCTCACCGCCATCGCGACGACCGGTCGCATGCGCCGCACGGTGTGACCCACGGCCCGCGGCGCACACGAGCTTCGGATCGCGTTCACCTCATCCCGAACCTAGCTTAGCGAGCTATAGCTAGGTTGACTCGCTCGCTCGCCGCGACGCCCCGTCGCGCGGCGAAAGCGGCCAGGTTGACCATCTTCATTCCGCGGCTATCCTACAGACCTACCTGATGCGGGGTGGAGCAGCCTGGTAGCTCGTCGGGCTCATAACCCGAAGGTCGTAGGTTCGAATCCTAC
Organism: uncultured Planctomycetota bacterium; assembly: GCA_963697235.1. Taxonomy (GTDB): domain Bacteria; phylum Planctomycetota; class Phycisphaerae; order Phycisphaerales; family SM1A02; genus CAVONJ01. Next base: position 21,119 of record CAVONJ010000004.1, on the reverse strand, counting down.
CCCCGCTATTCACACCGAACGCAACCCTCTTCGAGATCGGAGAGGGTTGTTTCGTTCTGGCGAGCGTCGGGGCGTGAGGGCGGATTCCGAGGCACGAGGCTCCCGGGTGGTGAACGGTGTGCGGCCGAGAGGTCGGCGAGAAACGCGAACGGTCTCTCTGGGTTCTCGATGCCAGATGGAGACCCGTTGCCCGGATTCCGTCTCTCTTGGTGATGCACCGCTGGCAGGGACTGCGATACGCTGCCTGGAATGTACTGCCGCGCGTGTGACTACAACCTTGCCAGCCTGCCCGCCGGCCAGTGCCCCGAGTGCGCACGGCCCTTTGATCCGATGGACCCCGGCAGCTACGAGGCGCAGCCGCTGCGGCGTGTCCGGAAGTTGCAGTATGCGATCGCCATCGGTTCAGCGTTCGCCATCGGCGCCGTCGCGTGGCTCGGCTTCCGCAACGGGTCGCCGCTCTTGGTTTCGATGATCGTGATAGCGACAGGCGCCTTTGGCCTGGCAGCTTCGGTAGTCGGGATTCGCCTGCGATCGACGGCGTCGTCACGCGCCGTCACGCTTCTTGCCATGACGCCGGCTGCAGGCATGCTGTGTCTGTTCTATACACTGGCGATTCATATGCATCGGAGCCTCGGAGGCTGGCCGGCGGTAATCGGTACGCGAGGTTTCTCGCCATCGCTCGAGGCTCATGCCAAGTTGGCGTTCGGCTGCTTTAGCGCCCTCCTCATGATCAACCTCGCGGTGCTGCCCGTCCTACTGGTGCTTTGCTTCATCGTGCACTGCTGGCGCCGCGGGCTCTTCTATCTGGGCGTGGGCACCACCGCATTCGTCGTCGCATTCGGAGCGATGATGCTCGCGCCGTCACCGTTCTTGTACTGGTGGTGGGACTGAGCCAGGCCTGCGACCCGATCATCGGAACGGTCAGCCCGCTGACCGAAACGCTCTCAGCCTCGTGGCCCCACTCCGCCCTCAACGATGTTGTGAACGGCGCCCGGGATGGCGCCGGCGAGCACCGCGAGATGGCGTGACGCCACCCCTCTCAGATTGCCTCGCCGCACTCCGGGCATCGGGGTTCGCGCAGCCCCCGCAGTTCGTGGCCGCAGGCTCGGCAGGCGCATCGAATCCTCGATTGCGGCCGCAGCCCCCGGACAAGTCCCAGAAGCCCGAAGATCATGAGTGCGATGAGGGGTGTCGCCATGCTGAACACCTTCGTGGCTCGAGCAAACCCACTCGGACCCAAGGTGCGCACCAGAATCCACTGCGCGACGATAGTGACGACGAGCGTAGCAAGAGGTAGGACACCCACTTCTTCGCACCTCGCCTCTGCATGTGACGTTTCCTGAAGAGGACCGCTCGTCATCGCTGTCGTTGTGCAAGGTGACCTGTGCCCAAAATCTGATCCGGTTAGTATGAGAGTCCCTGCGAGGGGAAGGCAAAGGGGTGGGTGTCCCAACTCTCTCCCCTCCTTGAAAGGAGTCGGCATCCTCGCCCATCAAACTGCCCGCGCGAAGATGTGGTTCGCCGGACGCGTACAGGACATCCACTCCGTTAGGGTGAATCAAGGTGAATCAAGGACATCCACTCCGTTAGGAGAGGACGAATGTCCGTCCGAAAACCGACCTCATCTCGAGAAGACTGCAATGACCCTTGGCTGCAGCCGTCGCTTGTCGCTTGTTGAGTCTGTCGCCGTTACGACGAGAGATCGGACCGACTGATCAGCCTGCTTCATTGGATGATTGAATGCCCGCCACGAAGAGGCGCAGCATCGTGCCACAGGCAGGATCCTGCTGCATCACTCCGCTTCAGTAGGTGTGGCGATCAGTGTCCGTGGCTGGACGAACGGTCGAGACGCCGAATCATCCCGAAACTGATTCGCGGTACACGTTCAGAGCGCCAACGATCCACGCGCACCCACGGCGAATCGCCTCGCGCATCAGGCTCTGACTCGAACCGATTGCCGAGCCAAAGAGGCGGCGCGTCGTCCGCATCGCTTCCATCCATTTCTGCACGTCGATGTCCAGTCGCTCCAGGATGGGCTTCATGTGGGAAGGGATGGCTCCTTTGCCCTTGCGGATCAATCGACCGGTCGCATCGACCAGCTGCAGGTACTGATCGAGCGAAAAGCCGAACAAGCCGTGCCGGACGCGCCCATGGCGAGTACGTGAATCTCGGGCTTCGATCGGTATCAACCAGATGCCATCCTCGGCGTGACGCATCCGCTGATCCGGCGGTCGATCCGGCAGCAGATCGGCGAGAAGGGCCCTGGTCTCCTTCCCGCCCCCCCGCCGGAAGAGAGCGACGAACGACGATCCGATCCCGCACCGAGGTGTGATCGGAACCCTCCGGCGTGCTCGCCAGCCCCGCGCGGATCAGATTCAAGTCGATGTAGACCATACATGCGAGCACCGCAGCGAGATCGAGCAGTGGATGGCACTTGAACCGACCTTCCCAGAAGCGGCCGGTACAGTCATCCTCGCGATTGGCGCGGCGGGCGATTGGTTCGCAGAGGCAACGCATGAACCAGCTGAGGCTGGACAGACGCTCGCGCAGCACCTCGATCCGTTCCTTGTCCGCGGCCAGTTCGCGGACGGCGAGCTGGAAGGCCCGGCTGTAGCGAGGGCGTCGACCGGCGGGACCTGGAAACAACTCCAGCCACCGTCGCGCGATCTGGGTAGCCGACCACTGCATCGCAGCCTCGCGATTGGTGCGAAGAGGAGATGCAGGTGATTGCTGAGCACCGCGAATGCGCAGAGATCGACAGCAAAGATGCGCGTGAGCTGGCGGAGACGACTGCGGATCCAGTCGCGCCGATGGTCGTAGCCATCGCCACAGAGATGCGCACGGCGGACGCATCGGCTGATGCAGTGATAGAAGCCGCTCTGTGAGTTGTCGACGAGCAGCGATCGAGCTACGGCCATCGTGCGTCTCCAGTAGAACCGGGTTGTCTACCGGAGAACACGCAGCTCGAAGATTCATAGGGCAACGGCAAGTGGATGTCCTATCTGTCCCCAGCGTCTTCACCACGCTGCTCAACCTGGCGATGAAGATCGAACGTCAGAAGGTGCTCGGCGTCGAGCCCTTCGAACGCTCGCCGAATCGGAACGGACGAGCCAACGGCTTCAAGCCCAAGATCATCGACACCCGCGTGGGCCGGCTCGACGTTCGCGTCCCCCAGACACGCGACGTCGAGTTCTACCCCTCGGCGCTGGAACGCGGCACTCGCAGCGAACGCGCCCTCAAGGCGGCGATCGCCGAGATGTACGTCAAGGGTGTCTCCACTCGCAAGGTGGCGGCCGTCATGAAGAAGCTCTGCGGCTTCGAAGTGTCGAGCACTCAGGTCAGCCGAGCGGCCGCAGAACTCGACGAGGAGCTCGAGAAGTGGCGGACTCGGCCGCTCTCGAACGTCACCTACCTCATGCTCGACGCACGGTACGAGAAGGTGCGCCAGGGTGGGAGCGTCCTGGACTGCGCGATCCTCACCGCCGTCGGTGTCACGCCCGACGGACAACGCACGATCCTCGGTACCAGCTGCCATCTCAGCGAAGCCGAGGTCCATTGGCGCGACTTCCTCGACTCGCTCGTCGAGCGCGGACTTCGTGGCGTCCAGTTCATCGTCAGCGATGACCATGCCGGCCTCGGCGCCGCCCGCCAGGCCATCTTCGCCAGCATTCCATGGCAGCGATGCCAGTTCCATCTCGCCCAAAACGCGATGGCCTACGTTCCGGCCGTCAGCATGCGCAAGGAAGTCGCCGCCGACATCCGCAGCATCTTCAACGCTCACGACCGGGCCGATGCTGATCGACATCTGAAACGGGTTGTCGAGAAGTATGCAGACTCGGCGCCAAAGCTCGCCGGGTGGCTGGAGGAGAACATCCCCCAGGGCCTGACGGTCTTCGAGCGACCGCGTTCGCACCGTCGGAAGCTGCGGACAACCAATGGGCTCGAGCGCATCCACCGTGAGATCAAGCGGCGCACACGCGTTGCCGGTCTCTTCCCCAACGAAGCGTCGGTCGAACGGCTCGTCACTGCTGTGCTCGTGGAGATCGACGAGGACTGGACCACCGGACGTAAGTATCTGACCATGGAGGACGCTGAGTGACACAGCCCGATTCGAGCGCGCCGATCGGTCTTCGCCAAGGGCCCCAACCCTTTCGGGGGGAGCGGGGTTTGGGGGCGGCGGTGAGCCCCCAAGGGAAGAGCAACGGCGCACTTCTACAGAAAGGATGTTGCGTTATCGCCGATCTGCCGCTGGATCCACCGTTCTTCGAGAGCACGGCCTTCGCGGTGAACAACCTGGGGCACGTGGCGGGAACGTTCAATCCGTCTGCAGGTGGCGTCCCCTCGTCGCAGTGGGCCTTCTGCTGGGATGGCGTGGAGTTCCGGATCATCCCGCCGGTGGGCGGGCTTGGCGTTGCCGCGGCCAGTGGAATCAACGATTTCGGAGCGGTGGTGGGCACGATGACGCACCCGGAGTCCGGTATCCTCGAAGCATTTGTCTGGCAAGACGGCAAGACCGTCATCATCGGCCCTTTCGAGATCGAGCGAGCCGGGCCCGCGACATCAACAATCTCGGGCAGGTCGTTGGGTACATGGGTGAGGGTGATCCGTTGAATGCCACGGCCCGCGGCTTCATCTGGCAAGACGGCGAGGTATGCGTACTGCCTCCGATACCCGGAGGTCTCACTAGCATCTGCAGTGCTATCAACGACCTGGGCCAGGTCGTCGGTGGTGGCCTCGCGCAAGACGCCGACGGCGTGCTCCAAGCGCATGCCATGCTCTGGCAGCCAGACGTGATGATTGACCTGGGAACTGTAGGTCCTTACTTGAAGAGCGCCGCAACAGACATCAACAACTTCGGACAGATCGTCGGTGTGTGCCAAGCCACCCCCGATTGCGGCACCTGTAAGACCGCGTTCCTCTGGCAGGATGGCGCCATGGTCGACCTCGAGGACCTCGTTACGGAACAGGTGTTGGGAACGCTGGGTCGGGCTCAAGCAATCAACGATCGGGGTCAGATTCTCTGCGATGCCGCGATCTACTCGGTCGTTCTCACACCGATCCTCACCAGCGCAACCGACCTCGACTACGACTGTCGGACCGATCTCGACGATCTGCTCCTCCTCATCGCTCAATGGGGACCGGGCGACGGCGCCGCGGACTACGACGACGACGGGACCGTAGGGGTCTCCGATCTGGTCACCCTTCTTCTCAACTGGGGCTAGCCAGCCCCCAAATAAAAGAAACGACTTCACAACTGCGCAATCGGTACGCGCCGAGCACAAGGAATGGCAGTATGCGATTCACGAATGCCCTCGTAGGATTGGCAGGCTTCTCTGTCCATTGGTTCGCGATGATCGCTCTCGCAGGAATACCCGAGTATGACAGAGGACACCCACTCCCTTGCCCCGGATGCGGCCTGCGTCCGTTTCTTGGATTGACGCCTCGGCCAGTGTGTTGGTGCGCGCCCACTCCATGGCACGATGGATTCGACGACGCCATCCAACCATGAGGGAAGTGGATGTCCAACCTACACAGTCACCCAGCAATTCAACACGACCCATTCGATGGGACGCCTGACGCTGAACATCCTGCTCTCGTTCGCCCAGTTCGAGCGCGAAATCATCGGAGAGCGGATCCGCGACAAGATCGCTGCCCAGAAGCGCAAGGGCAAATGGGCCGGCGGCGTCCCGGTGCTCGGCTACGACGTCGATCGCTCCGGCCCCAGCCCTCACCTTGTCGTCAACGCGCGCGAAGCCACCCGCGTTCGGGCCATCTTCAAGATGTACCTCGAGCTCGGATCCCTTCTGCCGGTCGTCACTGAACTCCGCGACCGCGAATGGGTGAACAAACGGCGCACGACGAAGAAGGGCAAGCAGGTCGGGGGACGCCCTTTCGACAAGGCCACGCTCTACACGCTGCTGAAGAACCCGATCGTGACCGGAAAGATCACCCAGAATATGACAGAGGACACCCACTCCCTTGCCCCGGATGCGGCCTGCGTCCGTTTCTTGGATTGACGCCTCGGCCACTGTGTTGGTGCGCGCCCACTCCATGGCACGATGGATTCGACGACGCCATCCAACCATGAGGGAAGTGGATGTCCAACCTACACAACCCGACGACGCCATCCAACCATGAGGGAAGTGGATGTCCAACCTACACACGTCGGCGATGCCTTTGAAGCCGACGCCGTCGATGCACATGGTGAAGATGTCGCGCACCGTACTCACGCGACCGGGATCGCTGAGCACGAGACGCGTGGTGCACTCCTTGCCCCCGCTATTACCGGGCCGGTTGCAAACGCCGCCGGCCCCACGGTTCACGAACGACGCCGCCGAGAGACCTCGGCGGCGTTGTCGTTTGATACGCGGGTTCCCGCGAGGTTGAGCGAGTCGTGCGTCGGCGGGAGCAAGGTCTCTGGTCGGCGGGAGGTCATAACCGCGACCGGCGCCGATCCCCCGCTTCGGACCGATTGGAGGCCAAAGTCTCTCTGTCTCTCTTCGAGACGCCCGCCCGGGTGATGAGGGGGTTGTCTCGGCCTTGGAGGTCGCAACCGTGGGTGCTGCGATCCGATAGCGCTCATGGCCCCTCCGACGGACCGCACGGCGCGAAGTCGCTCGTCCCGTCCAGGCCCGTGAGCGATTCCGCTCGCAGGGACTCAAACCGCATCATGATCTAGCTGCGGACCGCCTGGCACTGGTCGACCCCGAGCGAAGACCTCGCCGCCCGATGGTCAAGCGCCGTCCGGCCGGCAGGGCTGTCGGATTCGATCCGGAGCCGCCGCGCCAGGGCCACGCACCGCGTGCCCGCGCCGGGCCCCAGCCATCAAGAACTCCGCGACCCGAGCCAGAGCAGACACACCCCGGCCTCCGTTTTTATCCCCAGTTGGCCAGCAGCACGAGCAGGTCGGTGACGCCCACCGAACAATCGTCGTCAACGTCCGCGGCGCACGACGGCGGGCACGGGTCCGGGCACGGCCCCCACGCCGCGAGCAGCATCAGGAGGTCGGTGACGCCCACGATCCCGTCGCCGTCGACGTCGCCGGGAACGGGCGCGGGTACGACATTTGAAAGTCGGTTTCCATTGCTGTCTGCAAGGAACGCTTGGCCGTTGAAGCTGAAGTCAGCAAGGGCAGGATTGAAACCCAGATTGGCACCCAACGAATAGATGCCTGCCTTGACGGTGAATGTGTCGCCCACGTTGACTGCGTGAGAGAAGTTGATAAGCACGTATCCGTCGTTTGGCGTGATGTCACTAACGGCGTGAGCCAGGTTGTCAAACAGGAGTGCGCTGTCTGTGTTGTCGTCACCGTTAACACTGAAGGCGAATACTGATCCGCCTAACAAATCCACGACGTCCAGATCTCCGTCACTCGTGGTTTATTCGTCAAAGACCACGAATTGGACACCGCTTGCCGAGGTGATTGTGAAGTCAATGTCATTGTCAAATACAAGTGTCCCTGTTCCGTTCCTAACGTCTCCGGTAATCCTGACTAAGTCACCATAGGCGGTGCCCATCAGAAAACCCTGGGAAAGAACGACAACGCCAATCGCGAAGAGAAGTTGCCGGTTCATTGATTCCTCCTTTCTTCTTCGGGCGCATGGCATTGGAGCCCACTCCGCGCCTCACGATGAACGCCGCTGAGAGGCGGCGCCGCCGCCGCCCATCTGCAACCTGACCCAAGTCATCCCCAGTTGGCCAGCAGGTTGAGCAAATCAGTGACATCGACGAAGCCGTTGCCGTTCAGGTCCGCGGGGCAGCCCGGGCACGGACCAGGCCGCAAGCAGCGCGAGCAGATCCGCCACGTCCACGTCGCCGTCTCCATCGACGTCGCCGACGGTCTCGACGGCGCAATCGGGGCCGGTCATGGTCAGCGTGAAGTCGCCCGTGTCGCCGTTGAACCCCGAGATGCGGATCAGGTAGGTCGTCCCCGGCGGTCACCGGGAAGACTGAGCTCCGAGGTCAGGTCGGCGAAGTCACAGGAGTCGTCATCACAGGCGATCGTGTTGGCCGCGGTGCCCGGACAGCCGCTGTGCACCGAGAGCACGGTGTCGAACATCGAGAAGCAGGTGCTGAGCGTCGCCACCCCGTCGACCGCGCGCGGTGTAGGCGTACCAGACGTCGGGCGTGCTGTTCGAGAAGGAACAGCTGGTCGATGCCGTCGTTGCCGGCCTCGGCGGTCGTGCCGGTGACGGTGCCCGGGCACAGCGCGGCGGCGTTCTCGCACAGGTCGTTGTTGCACGGCGGATCGACCTCGCACTCGTCCGGGATGCCGTTGGCGTTGCAGTCGACGCTGATGCCGTCGGCGATGTCGCACGAGTCCGGCACGCCGTTGCCGTTGCAGTCGTCGGCCGGGATCTCGCACTCGTCCGGCACGCCGTTGCCGTCGCAGTCGTCGCTGAGCCGCTCGGCGATCGCGCACACGTCGCCGATGCCGTCCCCGTCGCAGTCGGCCTGGTCGGGATTCGCGTGGTTCGGGCAGTTGTCCGCGGCGTTGCGAACGCCGTCGCCGTCGAAGTCGTCGGCATCGCACGACGGTCCCGCTGAGGGTCAGGGTGTACGCCAGCTCGAAGTCGTTGAACCCGGTCAGGCGGATCACGTACGTCTGGCCGCCGACGGCGTCGAACGTCACGCACGCGCCGAAGCCGCCGCAGCAGTAGTCGTTGCAGAGCAGCTCGTTGGCCATCGTGCCGGGACAGCCGCGTGTGGACGGAGAGGTGTTGGACGCCAGCGTGTCGCAGGTGTCGATGGTCACCGTTCCGCTCGCCGACGGGGTGTAGGTGTACCACACGTCGCGGTTGCCGGTCTCGAACTGCGAGCAGCTCGACGATCCGTCGGTGCGTCGCGCCGTGGGTCGAGCCCACCACGGTGCCGGGGCACAGCGCGATGGCGTCGGCGCACATGTCGGGCACGAAGTCGCAGGCATCGCCGATCCCGTCGCCGTCGCTGTCGAACTGGTCCTCGTTCGGCACGTCGGGACAGTTGTCGATCGCATCGGCGTACCCGTCGGCGTCGCTGTCCGCCGCCGGATCGAAGGGCACGTCGAAGGCGTACAGGTACCCGTACTCGTTGACGTCGCCCACGAAGCCGGTGGCCACGTACACCGTCTGGCTGTCCGGCGTGAAGAGCGGCTGCCAGTGTGACGGGAACTGGTCCACGCCGTTCTCCGGCGGCAGCTCCTCGTGCCAGACCAGCGAGCCGTCCACGGTGCTGTGCCCGCGCACCCACAGGGGCTGACCGAACGTCTGCACGCCGGTGGCGACGATCATCGACTCGTCGGGCGAGACCTGCATGTCCAGCAGATGGTGACCGTTGTCGCCGGCGGTCCAGAGCGTGTTGCCTTCGGAATCGATGCCCAGAAATCGACGCCGAGCCACATGCCGCTGTAAAGCGTGCCCGAGGCGCCGACGACCGGTTGCAGGACGGTGTTGGAGCCGCCGGGGTGGGTCGCGCACCAGTCGAGCTCGCCGCTCGGGGTCACCGCGGAGATGCCGCTTCCGGCGCAGCTCAGGAGCAGACGCCCGAACGAGTCGAGCACCGGGTAGCCGGCGTTGGGGAACCCCAGGTCGAAGCCGTCCCAGAGCACGTTCCCGTTGTTCATGTCGAACGCGTGGATGACGGCGGAGCCCGAGGCGTGGACCTCCCAGCTCCCGTACCACTGGCCGTCGCCGAACGTGATCTCGGAGTTGCCGCCCGCGAAGCTCCAGTACACGACCTCGCTGTATCGCAGGCCGCCGCCGGCGTCGACCGAGAAGTGGCCGAGCCCCTCGCCGGAGATGGTGTCCTGCACCGCGTAGATGTTGCCGTCGGGACCGACGTTGGGGCCGGCGAGCAGGGTCCGGCGGAGCGATCGTCGGGAACGTCCACTGCGTGGAGCCGTCCGGGTTCAGGGCCCATATCAGGATCCCGGTCCCCGGATTGCTGCCGTTTCCCGCTGCACCGCCGGTGTAGATCGTGCCGTCAACGCCGAACGAGATCGGACGACTGCCGCCGGCGCCCGCGACGAACCACAGCAGGCCGCCGTCGGGGCTCAGGGCGTAGAGACCCACCCCGTCGCTGACGTAGATCCGGCCGTCGGTCCCGCGGGCCACGAACTGCAGCGGCGTGTAGTCGTCCGTCTGGAAGCGCCACTGCAGGCGACCGTCCCGCTGCCGCGGCGTCACGTCCAGCATCATCGCGTTGCTCGAGCCGCCCGCCGTGACGACCTGCACCGGCACGTTGCCCACCGTCGCGGCCTCGGGCACGTAGGCGTGGATCTCCGTCTCCGTCCACGTCGTGACGATGGCGCCCTGCCCGTCGATGAGCACCTGGCCGGTGCCCTGGTCGGCGCCGAAGCCCGACCCGAAGATCAGCAGGCGCCCGCTGCGGGGCAGCGTCGTGTCCGACAGGGCGGTGATCTGAGCGCGGTGCGCCGGTGGGCCGTGATCGCTGACGCGATCACGGCCAGGATCAGTGCCGGTTGAAGGACCCGGGTAAAGCCGATCGGGTTGCGGTTCATGTGCGGTCGTCCTTTCCTGGGGCACTGGATCGATCAGATGCGCCGGCGGCGTCGCCCGATCGGGCGCGTTGGCGGCACGGTTGCTTCAACCATTAGAGGGCGCCGCAGCCCCGCTTGATCTGGGGAAACTGCCTCAATCTCCGCCCGCCGGCGGCCGGCCCCGCCTGCCCGGCCGGGGCGGCACTTTCCGGAGGCCCGGGCGGTCAAACTGAGGCACATTCCCCATGGTCCGCGTCCCGGCCCTGTGCTCTAGTGACAGCGTGCTTCAGCGACGCGCAGACCGGCTGTCCGCCCTCGGGCCCGCCGACGACCACGGTGTGTCGGCGGCGGTGCCGCGCTGTCGGCCCGTGGGCCAGGAGACCTTTCGCCTCCTGCTCACCGCCGCGCCACCGCACGCCGGGTGCAGTCCCGGCGACTGCCGACTCGAGGTCGGGGCCCGGCCGGAGGCGGTCTGGCCGTGGCTGACCCAGATGATGCGGGGCGGGGGGATGTACGGGTGGCCCAGGCTGGAGACGCCGGCGTGCTGCTCGGCGAACGTGCTCCTGGACGGCTTGTCTCCGCCCGAGGCGGGGGATCGCGTCGGCGAGATCCTGGAGCTCGCGTCGGTCGAGCCCCTCCGCCGGTTGACGTGGCGGGGGTGCGGGACGGTGGCTGTGCTCGGGCTCGCGGTTGCCGGAATCGAGATCGACTACCGGCTGGAGGCGATGTCCGAACAGAGGTCGCGACTTTCGGCGCGGACGTCCATCGACGAGCGTCAGCTCACGCGGCCCCTGCGACGGCACCTGCGCGGCGTCGTCGAGTTCTGCGCTTCCGCTCCACCAGCTTACGAGGATCGCGAGGCTGTCCGAGTCCGAGCCGGGGCGCGGCAATGGTGCCCACCGATCCAGTCGCTGCCAGGCGCTTCCCCTTCAACCCGCCTCGATGAGGCCCTCGCGCAGGGCGTAGCGGGCGAGCTCGACCCGATCGTGGATGCCCAGCTTCTGCATGATGGCGGCGCGGTGGTTGTCGATGGTCTTGGGGCTGCGATGCAGTGCTGTCGGCGATCTCGACCCTCGACATGCCCTTGCCGATCATCCGCAGGATCTGGATCTCCCGCTCCGTGAGCCGCTCGAGACGGGTGGCAGGTCGATCCTGTTTGTCGTGCGGCCCGTGCTTTGGGCCGCACTGCTTCAGGACCGACGGGCCGAACGCGAATTCCCCGACGGCGACCTTGCGTATCGCCTCGACGACGTCGTCGGGCGTGTCGCTCTTGGACACGTACCCCCACGCCCCCGCCTTGACCGCCACGTCGAGATAACGATCACGCACGAACGCACTCAGCACGATCACCCGCGCCTGCGGCCGGCGGCCCTGAAGGTCCCTGACGACCTCGAACGGGTCGCGACCGGGCATCTCGATGTCGAGCAGGATGACGTCGGCCTCGGTGCGCTGCGCCTCGTCGAGCAGCGTGTCGGCCGACTCGATCCAGCCGACGACATCCATGTCCGACTCGAGCCCGAGCCGCGTCTTCATCCCTTCGGCGAGCAGGGCATGGTCGTCAACGCACAGCACGCACAGGGGTCGGCCGCTCATGGTGCTGCCTCCGGCAGGGTGGCCAGGGCCCCGACAATCGCGGTCTGAATCTCGGATACGGCGGCCGACGCACCGATGGTGGTGACGCCCCGCCGGGGCCACGTCTCTCCGGGCGCCTCACCCAGGAGAATCACGTGGCGCGAGGTGGTTCCATTGAGAAAGTGCCGGGCCGTCTCCGATGTCGCACATGTGGCCTCGGCGACCCACAGTCCGGCCTCGCCGGGCTCGCCGGCGCCGGACTCCCTGACGTCGAAGCCGGCCAACCGCAGGAGGCCCATGACACAGGTCGCCATCCGCTGTTCAGCCACCGACACGGTCGCCGTCCGGGCGGCCTCGGGCGGTGCCGTGGCGGCGGCCGACTCGGCGGCGACGGGCAGGCTCAAGGCGACGGTCGTCCCGCGACCCGGAGTCGAGTCGATATCGAGGTGGCCGCCCGCGGATTTCGCGACACCGTGGACGAGCGCGAGCCCCAGACCGGTGGACACCTCGCGCTTCTTGGTCGTGAAGAACGGATCAAGGGCTTGTCGCCGCACCTCGGGCGGCATGCCGTGGCCGTCGTCGGAGACGCTGATCCGCACGAAGCGGCCGTCCTCGAGCAGCTCGGCCCCGAGCCGCACCTTGCCCCGTTCGGAGATGGCCTCGGCGGCGTTGGAGACCAGGTTGAAGATCGCCTGCGTCAGCCGGTGCGGGGCCACGGCCAGCGGCGGCAGCCCGTCCGGCACCTCCAGTTCGAAAACGGCGCCGTTGGGCAGCGCCGTCTGGAAGAACGGCTTCGCCCCGGCGGACCACTCACGAAGATGCGTCACGCTGTCTGACGCTGCCTCGTCGTCCGGGTCCAGGGCCAGCAGGCGCAGGCCGTCGCTGAGCTGCTGGAGGTATTCGACCGAGCGCCGCAGTGTGGACAGCTCCTGGCGAGCGCTCTCGTCTAGCCTCGTCGCCTCGATGGCGTCGAGCTGGCAGCGAAGAGGAAACAAGACATTGTTCATGTCGTGCCCGAGCCCCTGCAGCCAGCGTCCCGATCGACGCGAGCCGCTCGGCGAGCCGCAGCTGCTCGTGCGAGACCTCGAGCTGGGCCGTCCGCGCGGCCACGAGCTCCTCGAGATGATCACGATGCCGGGCGAGCTCCTGGCGGCTCTGCGCGAGCTCGTCGACGTGCGCCTCGGTCTCGCGGGCGGTGCGCTTCATGCGCTGGGCGAGCGTGTGACCGTAGAGGGTGACGCCGACGACCATCAGGACGATGAGCCCGGCGATGAGGAACTCGAGCTGGCGCACGGACGCGGCGCGGGCCGTCTGGTCGTCGAAGTGCGCAGTGCTGGATCGCGCGGACCTGCCGGTCGAGATCCGCCAGCCCGTTGTTCGCCTTCGCGTACTCGCGGTCCATCCTGGCCATCTGCGGGCCGGCGAGATCGGAGCGGCCATCGCGGAAGTGAGAGAAGATCAACCTGGCTTCGGCGACCATGTCGGCGATCGCCGCGTCGATCCCGTCGAGCGTCCCCAGCAGGTCGGCGCCCTGCGATGTGTCGAACAACGCCGGCAAGATCCTGGCGGACGGCCCGCACGTTGGCGTCGAACGCCGCCACCGCCGCGTCGAGCTTCCTTTCCTGGTCTTCCACGCGGCTCGGATCGTGGAAGACCTCGTTGCCGGGAGCGTTGACGGCGGCGGCGAGCCCGCCGAGCACCGAGTAGTCGCTGAGGCGATCCGCCCACATGTGGTTGACCACCACGGAGTCCGTGTAGATGTCGGTGACCCGGTTGATGAGCCACAGGCCCAGCAGGGCCGTCAGAAGGTCGAACGCGGCCAGGGCGAAATACACGAGGTAAAGCCTCGGCCGCGAGCCCCGCGGCGGATCTGAGGAACGACGCGATGTCGTGAACTGCCGGGCCACCTTGATTCCGCCATATGCGACCGGGGCCTGAGCCCCCCGGACGCGCCGGTCTTGAGATCCCTGCCCGACCGTCGAACGTGGGACCGACGGGAGGGTGCGGTCGCCGCAGTGGGGAGACGCACGCCTCCTCCCCACGCCAAGAAGAGGCGGATTCCCTGCGGGAAATACCTCTGAGGTAGGCCAAGTGTCCGTCCGGGGCCGATTGTCCCTGTTAGGGCCCCAGAGTGGCCGCTGACGGCGCGGTGGGATCCGGGGGCCGCCGGATCAGGCACTCGCACAGGAGCCGCGGGGCCGACCGACCGATCCGATTCACCCCCAGTGGGCCAGCAGGATCAGGAAGTCGTTGACGCCGACACGCGCAGTCGTCGTCGAGGTCGGCCGGGCACGACGGCGGGCACGGTGCCGGGCACGGCCCCCACGCCTCGAGCATTTCCAGGAAGTCGAGGACGCCCACGACACCGTCGCCGTCCACGTCGGCGGTCGTGTCCTGCGCCTGGCCGGGGTACTTCAGGGTCAGGTAGTCGCGGTTCTCCGTGTTGAAGTTGCGGGCCATGCCGGTCACGACCACGTTCTGGGCGGGATCGAGCGCCAGGGCCCGGCCCAGGGCGATCTCGTTGACGCCGCTGTTGACGGTGTCGACATGGAGGCGCTCTCCGGTTGCCGGGTCGTAGTGCAGCAGGACGAGCAGGCCGCTGTTCTCACCGGTCACGTAGACGTTGTCTGCCGGATCGAGGACCAGGTCGTACGGCACGTCGAACGCGCCGACGGCCGGGGAGCCGAAGCTGTCCATCCACAGCCGGGCCCCGTCGGAGGCCCGGTACTTGACGGTGGCGATGTTCTCGTTGAAGTTGCTCTCGTCGCAGTCGGGGTCGGCCCGGCCCGAGATGTAGACGTCCCCGTCGCTGCCGAGGGCGATCTCGGTGGCGATGTTGCAGACCTCCGGGCTGTCCATGGCCAGCCATTGCTGCTGGCCGTCCGAACCCCGGTACTTGATGGTGACGTACTTCCAGAAGCCCTGGAACGAGCCCCCGGTGACGTAGACGTCCCCGGCGCCGTCGATCGCGATGGCGTTGCCCACGTCGTTGGCGCCGGCGCCGGAGTAGCGCTGGAGCCACAGCTGCTGGCCGTCGGAGCCGCGGTACTTGATCGTGAGGTAGTCCTCGGACCCGCTGCCGGGGGCGTTGGAAGAGCCCGTGACGAAGACGTCGCCGTTCGCGTCGAGGACGATGCCGTTGGCCACGTCGTGGGCGAACAGGAACGCGCCGGGCCCGTTGTAGCGGGCGGTCCACTGCACGGCTCCCTCGCCATTCATCTTGACGGTGTAGAAGTCGTTCTGGTCGCTCGCCCAGGACTGGCCGGTGACGTAGATGTTGCCGTCCGCATCCGTGGTCATCGCGTTGGGCTGGCTGGTGCCGCCCGTGTCGTCGCGGCTTTCCCAGATAACCGAACCGTCCGCGCGGTCGTACTTCAGGACGACGAAGTCGCCCTCGCTGCGGCCGACGACGAGGAGGTCGCCGGCGGCGTCCAGCGCGATGCACCGGCCGAGGTCCTGGTTGTTCAGCGGGCCGTTGTACTGCGCGAGCCACTGCTGGGCGCCGTCCGAGCCGTACTTGATCGTCACGATGTCGGCCAGGTTGATCTGGCTCCACGTGTGGGTGCTGCCCGTGACGTAGATGTTGCCCTCGGCATCGGTGACGACGCCGGCGGCCTCGTCCCCGACCGCGTCGGGCATGGAGGTGAAGCGGGCGGTCCACTCGGGCTCGAACTGCCCGGAGGCGGGCCCGGTAAGGGCGGCCGGCACCGCGGCCATCGCGGCGATGCCGGCAGCCGCCGGCGCCCAGCCGCGTCGAATGCTCATGGCTGGTCCCCTTGCGCTGTGGCAGATGATGTTGGCCGCGATTCCTCGCGGCTCGGGATTCCAACTCATGCCCTCAGGAGGCCGGGAGCCGGTGCCGAAATACCCGCGACTCAGCCCCAGCCCGCCAGCAGCAGGAGAAAGTCGCCGACGCCGACTGCTCCGTCACCGTCCAGGTCGGCCAGGCAGCCGTCATCCGGCGGGCACGGCCCCCAGGCCGCCAGGAGCAGCAGGAAGTCGTCGATGCCCACGGCACCGTCGAGGTCCAGGTCGCCTGCGCCGAGGGCGATCGCGGCGCCCACGGCCAGCCGGCCCGCGCCAAGCTGCCCCGCATACGGAGCGTTTGCGGGGATGGCGTCGAGGTCGGCCGCCGTCGCTTCCAAGATGTTTTGGACGCGTCGCTCCGTGCTCTCGGCCGCGGGCCACTCCGGGTGCTGGGCCCGCAGCAGGGCCGCGGCCCCGCTCACGAACGCCGTGGAGAAGCTCGTGCCCTCCCAGATCCCGAACTGGTCGCCCGGCAGCGCGCTGTAGACCGTCCGCTCCGGGTCAAAACCGTCGGGGCGCACCTGCAACGGAGTGCTGGTGCCGGGAGCGCTGATCACGAACTTCGGGTTGTAGTTGCTGAAGTCGGCCTTGACATCGAGGTCGTCCACCGAGGCCACGCCGATGCCGCTGCTGGCGGCGGCGGGGAACTCCTCGCGGTCGGCCTCGCCGAGGCCCCAGTTGCCGCCGGCGGACACGACGGTGATGCCGGCGAGCTTGGCTTCCGCCATCGCGTCGCCGACCGCCTCCGACTTGTAGGTCGAGCCCAGGCTGAGATTGATCACGTCGGCGCCCGAGTCGATGGCATGGAACATCCCCTGCGCGAGCAACCACGCGTCGCCGATCCCGTCACTGTTGAGTACGACGATGGGAAGCAGCTGCGCCTTGGGGGCCGTCAGCAGCACGAGGCCGGCCACGAAGGTGCCGTGGCCGTTGGCGAGGTCGGTCACGTCGCCGTTGCCCGCAACGAAGTTGTAGCCGCCGGGCGCGATGCTGGCCTCCAGCAGCGGGTGCGCGGGTCGAACACCGGTGTCGAGGACGGCGACCACGGCGCCCTGGCCCGTCGATCGGGCCTGCGCCGCATCCAGCCCCAGCATGCCGGCGGCGTACTGCGTGCTGAACGAGGCTGACCCCTCCACGGAGTGGAACCAGAGGCTTCCTGTGTTGTCCTCCGGATTATGGCCCTCGTAGAGAAGCTCGCCCCAGACCAGATGCGTCGCCAGGTAGCCCGTCTGGAAGTCCAGCTCGAGCTGGTCGAGCTGCGGTTCGGTCAGACCCGTGTCATCGAACGACAGCAGGTACATGCGGCGCGACGCGATCGCATCGCTCACCGCCAGGCCCAGGTTCAAGGCGGCGTGGTCCGCCTCGAACTGGGCGACGAAATCCTCGATCGCGACGCCGTCGAGCGTGCGCACGATCGCCCGGCCGGGCACGAGCGGATCGGGAACCTGCCCCACGGCGGGCGCGGCCACGGCAGCCAGCACCGCCAGGGCAAGAGCCCACAAAGAGCAGAACGATCGATGTTGTGCCTGTCTCATGGTCTTCCCACCAGTCGAAATGGTGCCCAGAAGGCGGGATGCGGGCGGCGCGCGAGACCCTCGAGCTGGGCCTGCCGCAGCGCGGCCGCCTTGGAGCGCAGCGTTTCCCGATCCTCCTGCCACAACGAGTAGAACGAGGTCATTATTTCCGCGGCGGACTCGTCGTCCACCCTCCAGAGGCTCACGAGCAGCGATCGGGCCCCGGCGGCGAAAAAGCCCCGCAACAGGCCCATCAGCTCGTCCCCCGGCCCGGACCAGGCTCCGCCCGGTCTCGCACCCGGACAGGGTCACGTGATCGGCGTCGAGCTTCAGCGCGTAGATGTCCCGGACCGTCAGCCACCGGTCGGCGAGCTTGACGCCCGAACCCAGGGGCATGGCGGGCGCGAACCGGGCGTGGCACGCAAGATGAACGACGCGGGCTCGTTCCATCGCGCGGGCTCACCCGATCTGCGGTGGCGTCTGCGACCGACAAGCGTGTCCGCCTCGGCGGCGCCGATCAGCGGCGCCACCCGCCTCGCCTCGGGCTCGATATGCGGAGTTGCCGCATCGGCAACACCGACGACGAGGGCTGGTCCGGACCGGGGCTCGGGGGAAGGATCGCTCAGGTGTGCGTAGAGGCTGGCGCTCGGAGCGTAGTGCACCTCGTGCTGCTCGATCAGATACTCACTTCCGTCCCACAGGGCGTGGAACGGGAGCAGGTGAAGCGGGCCATGGGGAACGATCAGCAGACGATCCCCGCGCGACAGCGCGCGGCAACGGCCGGACGAGCAAGCGCTTCGAGCTCCTCGAGCTCAGCCTGGACATCGGCGAGCAGCCGCTCGTGCGTCCGATCACCGGCATCACGGGAGCCGCAGGGCACGGTCGATCTGGAACTGGAGGCGGGCGATCCGATCGTCGAGTTGCTCGGCGTCGGCGAGCCGGCGATGGACGGTGGGCTTGCCGTCGCGGATG
The DNA here is from genome assembly GCA_963697235.1 of uncultured Planctomycetota bacterium. Lineage (GTDB taxonomy): Bacteria > Planctomycetota > Phycisphaerae > Phycisphaerales > SM1A02 > CAVONJ01. Next base: position 2,777 of record CAVONJ010000004.1, on the reverse strand, counting down.
ACGAAGGCAATGACCTCTCCGCCGGCGATCGTGTACTCGATCAGTGTCATGTCGTCGCCCACGGCCCGGGCGGTCGTGCCGAAGTCGGCGGGGCGCGGTACAGGCCCGCCGCACCGCGGGCCGCCCAGAGCCGGTCCTCGAGCATCTCCAACTGTCGCTCGCGGTCGACGACCGACTCCCGCCAGGAGGCTTCGGCTTCGCCCGTTCCCGATTGGTGCTCGTCGGCAAGCCGGCTGTAGAGCGCGTTGAGCTCCGCCCGCAGCGTGGAGAACTCGGCGACGAGTCGCTCATCGCTGTCGCCGCCGCGGTCGGCCGCGACCGCTGGGTCGAGATCGAGGTCCCCGCCCACTATTTCCAGCAGAAGGCGGCTCTTGGCCTGCTCGGCGGTGGCGAACGCCCGCTCGATCGAACCGGGCCGGTCCGAGTCGAGCTCCGCCAGGATCAGATCGTCGTAGACGCCGAGGCGATCGTCGAGAAACGCCCCACGGAACCGCTGGCCGTGCATCGTGCTTCGCACGCGCTCGATCTGTGCGGTCGCCTCCTCGAGGATCTCCACGGCACCGGCGTGATCGCCGCGACGCGTGCGGACCGCACGGTCGTGTGCAGGATGTCGGCCAGCAACGGCGCCAGATCGAGTCGGCGGCCGATGGCGGTCGCCGCAGCCAGTTCCGCTTCGGCCGTGTCAATGTCTCCCTCATCGAGAGCGATGCGGGCGAGCAGGTGACGGGCCGTGGCCGCGGCCACGGGCCGATCGTGAAGCACGGCCAGCGCCTCGTGGACGAGGCGTTTCGCTTCCGCGGCCCGGTCCCGTGCCGCAGCCAGCTCGGCTCGGATGAGATCGACCCGGGCCCGCGCCGTTTGGTGACCCATCTCGTCGAAGGCCCGGGCTGCGGCCGCCAGCGCCGTCTCCGCCTCGCTGAAGCGCTTGAGCTGGACCAGCGTTCGCCGAGGCCGGCCCGCGCGGGCCGCTTCCAGCGCCTGGCCCGCCCCGTCGAGTTGCGGCAGCACCGACTCGTAGTGCTTCAGGGCATCGGCGGGCAGCCCAGGAAGCTGATCGTCTCGGCCTGCTCGGTGAGCAGGCGGCACAGGTGACCGGTGGAGCTCGTGGACTCGAAGCGGCGGCGGGCCCGCTCGAAGTGATAAAGGGCCTTGTGAAGCATCCCCAGCCGCGCGGCCAGGTCGGCGAGGTTGCCCTCGGCCACCGCCGCGGCCAGCGTCGCGTTGACCCGCTCGAGGTGATCGAGCGCAGGACTCGAATGCCGCCCGGGCCCCGGCGAAATCGTTGAGCGCCAACAGCGCCTCGCCGCGGTTGTTGTCAACGAAGCCGATGGCCTCGGGGGCTTCGCCGAGCAGCGGCCGGGCATGTTCAAAGCACTCCACGGCCTTGTCCGGCTCGTCGCGGCGCTGGTGCACGATGCCGAGGTTGACCTCGGCCCGGGCCATGAGCTGCCGATCACCGGCCCGCTCGAAGGCGGCCCGCGCAGGCCTCGCCGGCCGCGATCGACTCCTCGAACCGGCCCATTTCGCCCAGCGCCTGCATCGACCGCATCCGGGCCTGGCCCGCCTCCACCGGTGCGTCGGCCAGCTCGGCCAGCCGGGCGGCCTCATCGCACAGCAACCAGCCTTCCTCCAGCCTTCCGGAGTTGCACAGCGCATGGGCCCGGGCTCGGCGAGGCGCAGCCCGACCGACCGTCGCGTCCAGCGCATCGGCCAGCGAGACCAGGCACTCGGTGGCCGCAAGCGCACGGCCGGCGTCGGTCATGGCCAGTTGCTCCGCTGCCGCGCCGAGGGCCATGAGCACCTCTTCGGCGGGCCCGGCGCTGCGAGGCACAGCCCGCTCGCCGGGCTGCAGTGAAGGCAACTCCTCGAGCAGGGCCGCTGAATCTGGCACTGAAGTACTCATGTCGTCACGCCATGCGTATATCCGGCACCATCGTCACCCCACCGGGCAGGTGAACGTGGAGGTCATAGGTTCCCGGTTCGAGCTTCATGAGGAAGACGCCGCGTCGTCGGCGTCGGTCTCGAGGATGGGGGTCAGGCTTCCCGCCCGACACAGGATGACCCGCGACGGCGTCCCGGACTCCCGGGACGTGAGCTGGCCGACCAGCCGCCAGCGGCGGGAGTCGGCCCCATCCTCGTCCACGTCCGCCTGGAATCGAGTTGGGCCTGAGCCTCCGGCAATTCGTACTCCAGTTGAAAGCCGGTTACCGCGCCGCGGACCCCGGCCAAGGCGGGCTCCGCGCGGCTGTCATAGACGAGCCTGGCCACGAACTCCGCGATGGCGTCACCGAGGCTCGGACCGCCGGCCGGCGCGGGCCTGAACTTATAGATCGCCTTGGCCTCCGCCACCGCCTGCAGCGGCGGGTCCACGCCATCGTCTGCGAGGAGGGTCGTATGGGCCGTGCGGTAGCGGCGAACGGTCTCGGTCGCCCTCGGGGTGGCCGGCCAGATACGCCTCGACCCGGTCGGCCTGCCCGCCGGCGAGCTCGCCGGCGGCGAAGGCGATGAGTTGCTGGTATGTCACCCGGGAATCGCTCATGGTTGCTGCCTCTTGCTGCTACCCGATACGCGGTGACGACGCCGAGGGCTCCGGCTCGGAAGTGATCTCGGCGGCCAGCAATTGGATGTCCGTCCACTTGCCACGCGTGTAGACGCGGTGCGGCCCGGCATCGATCGCTCCCTTCTCGTTGAGGAACACAAGCACGTCGAATCGCATGGAATCCGGCCCGCGAATCCGAGTGCGAACTTCTGCAGTGCATCGAGCATCGCCGGGGAAC
>CAVONJ010000003.1:0-1030842 GCA_963697235.1 uncultured Planctomycetota bacterium | reverse complement strand
ACCCGATCGCTCCACCGCTGCGCCGCCGGATCCAAAGGGCTCGACGCTGCCCCGCCATCCACCATCTTCATCATGGAAACCCACCAGATCCGATCGCCTCATCGTCGCCCACCGGCCGATAGCGCTCCCTGCCGGCCGCGGCACCGGATCGACAACCCACCGCGTGGTCGCGGCCGACAATTCCGCGCGCTCCCACGGCGGCCGCACGATGAGCACCAGCGCTCTGCTTTCGCCCGCCGTCAGCTGCAGTCGCCGTGTCTGGGGCATCTTCAGTCCCGACCCGTCCGCAATCACCGCGGTGAACGCGGGACAGCGCAGCGCTAGATCGATCGCCCACAGCCGCCCTGCGTCATCCGGAGGATCGAGGAAGAGCGAGCGGCGCAGGAGGTCCAGATGACCGGGCACCAGGCCGCATGGATACGGCCAGATCCGACGCCCCAGCCAGATCGCATACCCCTCCCGGATCCGCTCGCCTCGAGTCTCGCGCGCTCCATCCCCGGCGCGGGAACCTCAGCCAGGGCCCCACGGAGAGCTTGACCGGCCAGATGGACCAGCAGACCGAGCGGCGGCGCCCAACCCCCAGAAGTCTCCGTGCCCGCCATGCGTCCGGAGACCGCGCCGAACAACACCTTCGTCGAACCAGGACTCCCAGGACTCGAGGATCGACCAAGGCCGAACCACTCGTGCACCGCGCCCCGCACCAGCCCGCCCGCCGTCGGGCCACGCGCCGAGCCGCGGTGAATCGGTGTCTCCCCTCCTGCCAACCACCGATCCACCGCAGCCCAGCCGGTGGGAACCGCCTCCGGCACCCATGGATCCTCCTCCCCTCCGGAATTCCCCCCCAAACACCCCCCATGCGACCTGGCCGTCACCGCGTTGACCGCCTCGATCACCTCCTCCAGCCGCTCTTTCTGCCCTCGGACTGACAAGCTGCTCCAAGACCTGCGATGCATGTGGTCCGCTGTGGACGCTGTGGACGCTGTGGACGCCACGGGGCCGGCCACGGGGCCGGCCACGCCATTGTTCCATTCAGTCCTTTGCTGCGGCCCCACTGTCATCACGGCCCAGATGATAGGTGTTTGTTCGGTTTATGCAAGAGTAAAGTTCGTATTTTGATCGGGATGATCAACCGAAGCCCCGTTCACGTTCCGGCCAGCTTCTTGGTCGCCTCGCCACGCGGCAACCGAGCGCAGAACGGGCTGCGCTCGAAGCCGATACGCGACGTGAAATCTCCCTCACCTGGCTCGTCCCCGCGGAAGGCGGGGACGAGCCGTCCTCTCCCGGTGCAACCTTTTGCGCGATTTGACGTAACCCCTTGCGCCTATTGCATTTCGCGTCCATGATCTTCTTCGAGTACCAATCGAAGGAGAGACCATGGAACGCGATATTTGGAAAGCTCTTGAGGCTCGGCTTGCTGCGTTGGGCGATCGCCGCCCCGTGCGGTGCGAATTCACGGACGCCGAGATCGTTCGAGTATACCTCTGGTCGGTCCTGCATGATCGACCGGTCTGCTGGGCTTGTCAGCGGATGGTCTGGCCTGGCCGACCGCGGAAGCTGCCAACGCCCTCAACGATGACGCGTCGTCTCCGCACGATCTCGGTGATGACGCTGATGCGCAGATTGATCCCCAAGAACTCCGACGCGCGACTGATGTACGTCGATGGCAAACCCCTTCGGGTCAGTCGCTTCAGCAAGGACAAGCAAGCAAAACGCGGCTACGGCGCTGGTGGCTTTGATCGAGGCTATAAGCTGCACCTTGCCTGTACCAGACGAGGGAAGATACAGGCATTCGACGTGCGACCGATGAACGAAGCTGAGTGCGTCGTGGCCAGACGGCTCATCTCACGAACGGTCAAGCACGGGTCCGTAGTGATTGCGGATGCCTCGTATGACTCCAACCCGTTGTACCAAGTCACCGCTTCACACGGCGCCAGACTGATTGCACCGCGGCGCAAGAAGCACCGCTCCGTCAGTCGCGGCCACAATCAGCACCCCGATCGGCTTAAGAGCATTGATCTCCTGGAGAACTCCGATCGGAAGAGACGACAGGTCTCACGACTCAGAACCGCGATCGAGAGGCTCTTCGGATGGCTGACGTTGCAGGGAGGCGGCCACCTCCCTCCATGGGTGCGGACATTGCCGCGTGTCCGACGTTGGGTGATCGCGAAGATCAGCATCCACGCCGTTGCGGCGGCGGTTTGATGTGGGAGAGGAATTGTCAACGGTCGTTCCAAAGCGAGTGTGCGCCCGAAGGAGAGGAATTGTCGACGAGCGCCTCCAAAGCGAGTGTGCGCCGAAGGAGAGGAATTGTCGACGAGCGCCTCCAAAGCGAGTGAGTCTATGAAGCAAGCCTCCCCGGTGTAGATTCGGGGTCGTTCGAAAACGCCTCCATACACCAGACAGGAGACTTGCCATGTTGACGGTAGGACTGGACGTGCACGAGCGGACGACGTCGATCTGCATCCTCGACGGAAGGGGCAACGTCGTCAAGGAACAGGCCGTCAAGGGCCATCCGCGGCGGACCCTGGACACACTCCGGACGCTCCGGGAGCCGTTCAAGGTCTGTTTCGAGGCCTCGACGAACTACGGGTGGATGGCCGACGAACTGCGGCGGATGACCGACCAGATCTATGTGGCTCATCCAGGCCGGCTGCGGTTGATCTTCAAATCTCGTCGGAAGAACGATCGGCTCGACGCAAGGCGGCTGGCCAAGCTGCTCTACCTCGACGAGGTGCCGGTCGTCCACGTGCCCTCGCCGGAGCGGCGGGCGTGGCGAGGCTTGATCGAGCACCGCCAGCGATGCGTCAAGGAACGGACCCGGACGAAGAACGCCATGCGTGCTCTGCTGCGCACGCATGGGATCGAATCCCCGAAGGGACTGTGGTCCAAGAAGGGCTTGGCTTGGCTGGCTCAGCTCGAGCTGCGGGAGACCGTGGCGCTCCGGCGCGACCAGTTCCTGGACGACTTGTGCTACCAGAACAAGAAGCTCAAGCGTACCGAGCGTGAACTCGAGGTCATCGCCAATCGCCATCCTGCGATCGCTCTACTTCAGACCATTCCGGGCGTTGGGATCCGCACTGCAGAGACGTTTGTCGCCTACGTGGACGATCCGCATCGCTTCCGCAGCCGGTCGATCGGCGCCTACATCGGGCTGGTTCCGAAACAGGATGCCTCCGCCGGCGTGAACCGCCTCGGCCGGATCACCCGAGAAGGGCCGGCGACGCTGCGCAAGATGCTCGCGGAGGCGACTTGGCAGGCCATTCGCCGCAGCCGCAGCATCCGAATGCGCTACGAGCAGATCGTTCATGGTCGCCAAGACCGGCGGAAGAAGGCCCTGGTCGCCACGTCGCACCACCTGGCCCGCGTGATGCTGGCCATGCTGAAGACCGGGGAGGTCTGGACCGAGCGGGCAGCGCTGGCGTCGGCTGCTTGAGGAGACTGTCGGTGAGGAGATGGACGCGCGAGCATGACATGCCGGACCTCGCTGTGGCCGACTCGGGCGGCTTCGACCCGGAGCGAGTGAATGAGGCTGGCATTCGAATACACCCATATGGCGGGCACCAGGCCACGCCGAATAGATGTTTGGAAGCTCTCCGCGTTCGCCTCGCGTCCATCTCGAACGTCGACGGGCTCCAGGCGCCTTGTCGGGGCCCCTTCGTCCCGAGCTGCCCGGAATCCCCACCGCTGCGCGGTTCCAGCTCGGGCCTCAGCCCAACGAGAGCCGCGTCGCCCTCACCATCTGACCACCGGAAGATCATCATGAGGACATCGATCACCAGCTGACTTGACAACGGCTTGCTCATAGATGTGCGCCCGAAGGGCGCTACGGAGCGCTGATCGAGAATACGTCCAGCGCTCTCCGGGCTGCATCACCTTCACCTCGACGCCCTTGGGCCGGAACGATGCGGGGTCCTGTTCGATCGGGGGCCAGGTGTTGTAGTGAATCGGAATCGCGACTTTGGGTTTCACGAGTTCCGCGGCGCGGCTGGCCAGCTCCGGGCCCATCGTGAACCGATCGCCGATCGGAATGCACGCCACGTCGGGTCGGTACGTCTCGCCCAGCAACTTCAGGTCGGAGAAGAGACCCGTGTCGCCAAGGTGATAGACCGTCAGGCCGCTCAGATGGGCCACCACGCCGCATGGCATGCCCATGTAGCGTCCTTCGAAGGACGACGAATGAAACGCCTGCGTTAGTGCCACCCAGCCGAAGTCGGTCGTGATCCGCCCCCCGGGGTTCATCGGCTCCACCCGATTCACGCCCTGCTCGGTGAGGTACTCGGTGATCTCGAACGCTGCGATCACCACCGCATCGTTCGCCTTCGCGATGGCCACCGTGTCACCGACGTGATCGGCATGACCGTGGGTCAATGCAATCGCGTGGCAGCGAATGTCTTTCGGCTTCATCGTGGCAACGGGGTTGCCGGTCAGGAAGGGATCGATGGCCAGTACGTGCTTGCCATCGTCCAGGAGGAATCCAGCGTGACCCAGGAAGGTGATCGTGACATCCATTGTGCGCTCGTCCTCGAAGCGAAGGAAGGAAAGGCGAACCCGGGCATGCATGATAGATGCGCGACCCGACCTGTCTAGACTAGAAGTCGGCGCCTCCATCCGACACCGCGGGCGTCCTCGGCGCCGAATATCACACGCTCTACTCAGAACAGTCGCAGCTGAGGAGAGGAGACGTCCGCGGGGACCTCGTCGAGCGCCTCATGCGGTTCGAGCAGGGCTGGATCGTCATTGAACGGTGAGTTCACGCGGCGGCTCACCGGATGCATGCGCAGCAGGGCGTCAGACGCCGGTTCCAGCAGCGACTGCAGTTCATCGCCTTCCGCCCGCGTCGGATCGAGCCAGCGGGACACGGCTTCGAGGGGGAGAATCACCGGCATGCGATCGTGAAGCGCTCGCATGGTGCGGTTGGCCTCGGTGGTCAAGATGGTGAACGACTCGATCGTCTGGCCAGCCTGGTCCGACCAGCGCTCCCACAGACCCGCCATCGCGAGCGGCCGACCGTCGCCGCCGTAAATGAAGTACGGCTGCTTCTGGCGACCAACCGGACGCCATTCGAAGAACCCGTCGGCAGGCACGATGCAGCGGCGGGAGCGGAAGGCGGAGCGGAATGCCCGCTTCTGCGCCGCGCTCTCGCTGCGGGCGTTGATCAGCCTCGCGCCGATCTGGGGGTCCTGCACCCACCCCGGAATCAGCCCCCAGCGAAGCAGCGCCAGCTGCCGTTCACCGCTCGCGGGATCCGTACGAACGACCGGTGCCATCTGGGTGGGAGCGATATTGCGACGCGGCGACCACACCAGACCCGCACTGTCGCCCGTGATGTCGAGCAGCCGGGCCAGCACGTCGGCCGGTGTCACCAGGGCGTAGCGTCCGCACATAGCACGATTCTAGCGAGCCCGCACCTCAGTTCGATTGCTTGCCACCCGGCCACGATGAGATTGTCGGGGTCGCTGCGCGATGCGCGTATTGGATCATCACCGATCCGGTGGCTCGGCTGCATCGCGATCTCTGCACCGGCCCGCCTCCCGGGTCTGCTCGATCAACTGGAGGACATCGCGCCCAGGGCTGTCCGCCGGCTCGTCGACCAAGCTGCCCTCCGCCAGCTCACGTACTCCCTCAAGAGCAGAATCGAATTCGGGCGGCTGATCCCGCAGGAGCAATCCCAGCCAGGCCACCGACGCGACGAACCGATAGGCCGGCGACATCTGTTCGAGTCTCATTTCGCTGTCCTGCACGGCGTCATCGATCCGCGCGATCGCATCGCCTCCGAGACGCTGATACTCGACGCCGAGCCGAGCGAGCGGCTCCAGATCATCGCGATCGCCCCCACCGCGGCGCGGCGCGATCTCACACAGCCAGGCCATCGCGGCACCGGCGATGAACTGTCCTCGGACCCCGTCTCGCGCTGTCGGTTCCCCACCATCGCCCCGCGCCTCGCCGTCGATCAACCGGTACGACGCTACACGACGAGGATTGAACTTGACGCGGGCCACCGTCTCCGCGCCCGCAATCCCGCCGCTCGACTTCTCTTTCGGCGCGCTTTGCAGGGTGACGAAGAGCAGCTGGTTGTCCCGATTCCAGGGCACCGGACCCAGCTCTGCGCTCAGGGCGAGCGGGTCCCGGCCGAATTGAGCGGCAGGCGGGAGCACGAACCGGTTCACGAGGCTCGACACGGAGACCGCTCCGCGCAGGGGGCAGATCACCCTTCGCGAGCGAGGTGAGCCAGCGATCGAGTTCCGCGATCTCGTGCTCGATTGGCAGGGTGAGTACGGTCTGTGCTTGCGCCGACACGAAAGCCATGCGTCCCGTATCAGCGGCGAGCTCTTCCTGAGGGACGGGCGCGACGACCGGAAGCACCGGCGCCACCGCACGCAACGCATCACGCTCCATTCCTTCGACATCGCCCTGGCCGACGACCGCATCCAGTCCTGATCCCGTGGAGCTGCCGACGACGGCCGTCGACTTGAGGACCTCGATCGGCTCCCCCCCGCCTTCAGCGGAAGTTCGGTGGAGCGCAGCTTTGCCTGCGCGGCTGGCGTCATCGCGACCATGTCGTTGATCTCATCGGCGATCTCCTGCCGCAGTGCCGTGTCGGCTCGGGCCGACGCGGGTGGGCTCACCGCGGCCCCCGACTCGTTCTGCCGAGCGATCGCGACCCGCTCCGGCCCCGCGGGGCGAGAGGCAATCGGAACGAGGATCGCCGCCACCGAGACGAGGACGCATGCCGCCACAGCCAGCCCCGTCGCGATCCAGCGTCGGTGGGCCGGGAAGCGAAGCGCGCGCTGCGACTCCGTGGGCGGGGTAGCTTCCAGAATCCGATCTCGCTGCTGCGCCGTGAGCGATGGCACCGTCTCGTCTCTGAAGGCATCCTCGAGCTGGAGCGCCACCCGTCGGATCGATTCGATCTCCGCTCTGGCGACCGCGTCGTCCTCGAGGTATCGCGCCAGGCCAGCGCGATCATCCGCGCTCAACTCGTCGAGCGCATAGGCGGTCAGCCTCGCCTGTTCCTCCAGACCGTCTGGTCGATGGGTCATGACGATCCCCTCGGTATCTCGTGACTCATTGGCTCCTCGATCAGATCTCCCTCGCCGGCGCCCAGTTGTTCTCGCAAGGTCTTGATGGCGTTGTGCAGGAGCACGCCGACATGGCTGACGGTGAGACTGGTCACCTCGCTGATCTCGCGGTAGCTCAAGCCTCCCTGGAACCTCAGGCGGATGATCTCCTGCTGCCGCTGCGGAAGCTGCTCGAGAAGATGCAGGACCCGATCCCTGGATTCGTGATGAGGGCTCGGCTCATTCCACGGAGACCTTCCCGCTTCCCTCGCCGAAAGGGTGGCCTTGGCCGACTTCATGCGACCGTCCTTTCTCAGCTCGTCGAGCGCCCTGTTCCGGCAGACCGTATAGAGCCACTTCCCCAGGTGGGCTTCGATCTTGCATCGCTCCACCTGCCACATCTTCAAGAATGTGTCCTGAACCACCTCCCGCGACCGTTCGACATCGCCCAGGTATCGGAGCGCGTGGCACATCAGAGGCCGTTCGTAGCGGTCCACCGCGGCGGAGATCCACTCCCTGTCATTCGCAGATTCCGGCCCGTTCACCAGCAGATCCGATCGGAGGCGAGGCAGATCCGTTCCCCCCGGATGACGCGGATCAGAAGGCTTTCTTACCAGCCGCATTCGCCAGGGCAGAAGATCGTGATTCGAGCATATCGGATCTCCCCGCCGTGGAGGCCGGTCCAATCCCCAAAACGTGATGAGCGACGCCGCGCCGATCGGCGAAGCATCGCTCGAGGGCGTTGGCCCTGAGTATGGCGGATGATCAATTGGGGATGTCAAGGCGGAAGAGCGCGTTCTTCCGCCAGCCGAACGGCGGAGCGCCGAAGCGCCCGCGCCGTACACCAGACGGGCGATCAGTGCTCGGTGTCGTCCCCATCGAGGAAGTTGTCGCTCTGCCCTTCCCGACCCCGATGGTTGTCGCCATTGCCCTGCTCGATCAGACGACGGAGGTAGGCGTTCTCCCTCCGCGTCGCTTCGAGATCGAAGACCAGGTACTTGACACTCAATCGCAGATAGTCCAAGGACTCCTGCAATTCCGCCAGGGAGCCTTGAATGCGGCCTCGCCGCTCCTTGGATTGTTCAGCAAGCTGCTCGAGGCGATGCCGCTGGTCTTCCGGAAGCAGCTTGATCTTGTCCAGCAGCTCGTTGAACTTGGTCTGAAACGTTTGATCGTCCATAGCGCAGTCTCTCCTCCTCTGCCCGGCCTGGTCAGAATGGACCACAAGCGTCAGGCTGATGAGGGCTGAAGTACAACCGCCGCGCCGAAGGAGCGTGCCACTCGCGCTCGCCGGGTGGAAACGACGCCTGAACCTCAATGAACGAAGAGACTCTCGGACCAGCGCTCCGAGGGCGCTGGCCGATGGTGCAGCATGTTGTCGAGGATCAACGGCGGGCGGTGAGGCGGCGCACCGACTGTTGAGCCGAGGACGGTGCTTGACTGACGAGTTCCCGGACCATCGCCTGCTCAGAACGCGCCTCGTCCAGCAATCGCCGCAGGTGGCTGTCCCGCTCGACCGCCCACCGATCGAACAGCTGCTCCAGCTCCTGCCGCGAGAACCGGCCCAGCGGATCGTCAAGGCCGCTTTGAGCCACCGCCCAGTCGATCAGACCACGTCCCGAACTATCAAACCGGTACAGATCGAGCGTGAACTTCAGTCGGCGCTTGAGGCTCGTGAAGGGATCCTTGGCCTCCTCGGGCAGACCGATCATCACCTCTTCGACCTTTCGATGAGCCATGGGCGCGAGCCAGCCCGACTCGCTCATCTTGTCGTAGGCCGCCACGCCCTCGCGCGCCGGCCGTCGGCGTGGAAGCCGGTTCCACTACCCGCTGCAATTTCGCATGGCGGGAGCTCAGCGTCTTCAAGCCGGCATTGGGAAATCGGACGGTGACGCGATCGGTCAGCTCACCGTCGGCGGTGATCCGTTCTACTTTCACCACCGAGCCGACACCCCACTCCGGACGTTGCGGATGTCGCACGCGGTCACCGTACTGGAATCTCTCGTCGCTCACTGCTTGATCATCCTCCGTCGGCGCCGCCGAACCAAATCCCGAGCGTGCGCTTCGTAAACACCCCTTGGGAAGCAGCGGCGAGTGGTCGGGCTCTTCCACGGCGGACGCCTGTCGATCGGCGAAGGGACCGGCAACCCCCGGGCTCCGAGGACCGAGGACCGCCAAGACCACCAGGCGTTCGAACGACTGACTTCTGAGTGCCCCCGCGCTGCCCAGAAAGGGGGAGCGATGAACCGCGGAGGGACTTTGCCGCAGCCCGAGTAGTATAGCAGTGCGGCCTGCGAAAAGGGGGGCTCGCCGACTTGCTGCCCGAGGCCGAATCGAGCAGACTGGCATCCCGATGGACACCATTACCGTCGCCTTCCTTGGTGATATCTGCGGAACTCCGGGACGGATGGTGGTCAAACAGCAGCTTCCCCGGCTTCGGGAGGAGCACCGACCGGACCTGGTGATTGCCAACGCGGAGAACGCGCGGGCTGGCTCGGGACTCTCTCCCGCTCTGTACCAGAAGATCAGAAGCTACGGCGTGGACGTCGTCACCCTTGGCGATCATGTCTACCGCGACCTGCAGATCTCGTCGATTCTGGAGGCCCCCGACGAACCAATCGCTCGACCGGCCAATCTCTCGATGAAAGCGATCGGCCGGACATTCACACGCGTACCGCCAACCACGACCTGTCCGCGCAGCATCCTGGTGGCAACGGTTCTGGGTCGGATCTTCTTCAACATGCCTGCGGACGATCCCTTCGCAGCCGTCGACCGCATCCTCGAACAGGCTCCGGAAAGAGACCCAATCGTCATCATCGAAGCGCATATGGAAGCCACGAGCGAGAAGGCGGCGCTGGCCCATTACCTCGACGGTCGGGTCGCCCTGGTGGTGGGAACGCATACGCACGTGCCAACCGCGGACGCGAGAATCCTCCGCCACGGTACGGGCTTCATCACCGATCTGGGCATGTGCGGCCCGTACGACTCGGTCATCGGACGCGCTGCCGCTGATGTCGTCAAACACATGACCACCGGCCTTCCAGTTCCCTTCCCCGTCGCCAGCGGCGGCGAGTCCATGTGCGGCGTCGTCGCCCGCATCGCGGTGAGCTCGCGAAAGACGCTGAGCATCCATCGCGTTCAATACGATGCCGACTACGAGCAAGCTCCATTCGTGTGAGTCGTCGTTGCGTTCGTCGCTAGCCCGCATTTCTCACCAACATCGTCGCGAGGGTGCGTAGGACGTTCGTTGGCAAGGAGATGAGGCCGTCGAGGCGGAGACGGCTTGTCTTGCCTTCGGAGCCTCGATGTGCCGAAAGTGACGCCGCCAGCGGGCCCAAAGCACGGACAGTCATACAGCCGCAGCAGATGGTGGTGAGAAATGCGGGCTAGACCAGCCCCTGATCGAGCATCGAATCGGCGACCTTCACGAACCCAGCGATGTTGGCGCCGTTCACGTTGTTGCCGGGGCTCCCGTAGGCGGCTGCTGCCTCTTCGCAATGTCGGTGAATCATCTTCATGATTTCCTGAAGCCGTCGATCGACTTCCTCGCGCGACCAATGCAAACGCATGCTGTTCTGGCTCATCTCCAACGCGGACACCGCTACACCGCCCGCATTGGCCGCCTTCCCCGGACCGAACAAGACGCCGTTGTTCAGGAAGACGTCGACTCCAGCCGCCGTGGTGGGCATGTTCGCGCCCTCGGCGACCAGTTTCACGCCCCCGTTCACAAGATTCTGCGCATCGGTGGCGTTGATCTCGTTCTGCGTCGCGCAGGGGAAGGCGCAATCAGCGGGAATCGGCCCAGAGCGGATTGCAGTCGTCTTTCGGACCACGACTGGTGTACGTCGCGCTCTTGTACTGTTCCGCGTATTCGGCGATCGAGCCTCGCCGGACGTTCTTGAGCGGCTTGATCCAGCGAAGCTTCTCCGGACTGATGCCTTCCGGGTCGTGGATGATCCCGCCCGAATCCGACATCGTGAGCGCGATGCCGCCGAGGTCGATGATCTTCTCCACCGCGTGCTGGGCGACGTTGCCGGCACCGGAGACCAGGCAGCGCTTCCCCTCCAGGGTCGCGCCTTCGGACTCCAGCATGGCCGCCGCAAAGTAGGCCAGTCCGTATCCGGTCGCTTCGGGGCGCATGTTGCTACCGCCCCAATTGACCGACTTGCCAGTGAGCACTCCCGTGAACTCATTCGCCAGCCGTTTGTATTGACCGAACAGATAGCCGATCTCCCGCGCACCGACGCCAATGTCACCGGCGGGCACATCGGTGTCGGCACCGATGTGACGGAAGAGCTCGGTCATGAAGCTCTGGCAGAAGCGCATGACCTCTGCATCCGATCGCCCCTTGGGATTGAAATCACTGCCGCCCTTGCCGCCACCGATCGGCAAGGTGGTCAGGCTGTTCTTGAAGATCTGCTCGAAGCCCAGGAACTTGAGGATGCTCAGGTTCACGCTCGGGTGAAATCGAAGCCCTCCCTTGTACGGCCCCAAGGCGCTGGAGAACTCGACCCGGTAGCCGCGATTGACCTGCACATCCCCACTGTCGTCCATCCATGGCACGCGGAACTGAATGATCCGCTCCGGCTCGACCATGCGCTCCAGAATGCGTTCCCGGCGATAGCGAGGATGGCGTTCGTGAACCGGCTCGAGCGACTCCACGACTTCCCGCACCGCCTGCAGGAATTCGCCCTCACCGGGATTCATCGACTCGACTCTGGCCATGAAGTCGGCGATGAAGCTCGACCGCTTCGTCTTCTCTTCTACGACCACAGTGTCACCATCTGGCACAAGAACCATGCTCCTCGAAAAGGGAGGATCAGAGGAAGATACCCAAAACGACCAACCGATGGCGTCTCACCGGTGCGTCAAGGGGGTCCGAATCCACCGCCGCCAGGCGTTTCGACGATGACGCGGTCTCCTTCACCGACCTCGCACCCGTCGATCGCACCCAGTTCCAAGATCGCACCGCTCTGACGCACCACCCACTGTCGACCAGGCGACCCTGGCTGTCCCCCGTCCATCCCAAAGGGGCCTTCCGCGCGGTGCTGGCTGAGGATGGAGAGCGAGAGGGACTGCCGGAAGAGCAGTTCGCGAACCACGCCGTCGCCGCCGCGGTGACGTCCCCGCCCGCCGGATCCGCGACGCACTGAGAATCGCTCCACGCGGACCGGATAGCGATGCTCGAGGACCTCGACATCCGTGAGGCGCGTGTTCGTCATGTGGGTGTGAACGGCGTCGGCGCCGTCATGGTCGGGCCCAGCGCCTGCGCCCCGCAGATCGTCTCGTAGTAGCCGAATCGCTCGTTGCCGAAGAGCAGGTTGTTCATCGTGCCCTGGCTGGCAGCGCAGCGCCGAGCGCCTTGAGCAGGGTGTCGACGATCCGCTGGCTCGTCTCGACGTTGCCCCCGACGACCGCGGGCGCTTCCTCCGGCGAACAGTCGAAGTCGGGGGCGAGCATTCCGACCGGTACCCGCACGTCGACCGCGCGCATGAGTCCCTCGTTGAGCGGTCCGCCCTCACCGCCTGGACCCATGAGGAGGCGCAGCACGTACATAACGGCGCTTCGCACGATCGCGGGCGTCGCATTGAGATTGCCCGGATGCACAGACGCGGATCCGGAGAAATCCACGATCGCCTGATCGCCGCGGACCTCCACCGTGACACAGATGGGCGAGCCGTCGTCCATCCGCTCCTGGGCGCGATACGATCCATCGGGAATGGCCCGGAGCGCCGCTCGTACGAGGCGCTCCGATCGGCCCTTCAAGGCGTCGATCTGCCGGAGCACCAGATCCGCTCCGTGTTCCTCGGCCAGCGCTCGGAGCGCGACCGCGCCGCGCTGGTTGGCGGCGATCGCCGCCATCAGGTCGGCCATGTTGTCCTCCACCGCCCGCGATGGAAACGGACCGGCACCGAGAAGTTCGCGGACTTCATCCACACACGATTCGCCGCGCCTCACGACATGCATGGGCGGGATGACCACACCTTCTTGACAGAGACGACTGGCGCTCGGGGGCATCGATCCCGGCCTCATGCCACCGATCTCGGCGTGATGCGCGCGGCTGGCAACGTACCCCAGGTGTCGACGCGTGTCGAGAAACACCGGTGTGATCACCGTCACATCAGGAAGATGAGAGCCCCCGAAAGCGGGATGGTTCGTGACCACCACATCGCCGGGCTCCATCGGCAGCACCTCCTTGACTGCCCTCACGCACAGGCCCAGCGCACCGAGATGGACGGGGATGTGGGGCGCGTTGACGACGAGCTCGCCGCCTTTATCGAGTAGGGCGCACGAGAAGTCCAGCCGATGCTTCACGTTGGTCGAGAGCGCCGTGCGCTGCAGCACCTGTCCGGCATCGGCGACGATGCTGCCCAGCCGGTTGGCGAAGAGCGCCTGCTGCACGACATCCGATGGGGCACGACCGATGAACGAGTCAGGCAGGGGCTGCTCCCGTCGACACACCAGAGCGCCGTTCCCGTCGAGAGAGGCCGCAAAGCCAACTTCGATGACTGCGCACGTCCGCCGATCGACCACGAGACAAGGACCGGCGAGCCGTGCGCCACCGCGCAGTTCCGACCGGCGAAAGACCGGTACGTCTCGCCACCGTCCGGCAAAGCGGGCGCGAGCGTGCTCTGCCGGTTCGGGTTGGTACGCGTGACTCGGGGCAACGGCGGTTCCTTCTGCCGGAGAGATGCACCGAAGGAGCACGCGAAGCGACTCGACTTCGATCGTCCGGGGCGGCGGCTCATGCCCGTAGAGGACCGCGTACCGCCGCCTGAACGCGGCGACCAGGTCACTGTCGGAACCGTGGTCGATGGAGAGGGAGGTCTCCTGGCCAAGAAGCCGCAGCTGGATCATAACCCGCCGTTGCGTCGGCGCGTCTGGCTCGACGCCTGCGTCCACCAAAGCGCTTCGGGCTTGTCCCGCGAGATCCTCGATGAGGTGCGGCAGACGGAGAAGCGTCCTTTCAAGCGGTTCGAGGATCTGCTGCTCCGCGAAGCGCTCGATCGAGGACGCCGAAAGCCCCACGGCGCTCAGGAGCGAAGCATCCGCCGGCATGAGCACTGTGCTCATGCCCAGCAGATGGGCGACTGCACAGGCGTGCTGTCCCCCGGCTCCACCGAACGCGACGAGAGCGTAGTCGGCGGGATCGTAACCTTCGCCCAGGGAGATCTTCTCGATGGCGGCGGCCATCCGCTCGTTCGCAATCTGAAGGAAGCCGTCGAGCAGGCGGTCGTTTTCGGGGCCGGCTGCGGTCTCCTGCTCCGCGACGCTCTCGAGCACCTGGTCAAAGGCGGCTTCCGCCGCATCGCGATCGATCGGAATCTCGAAATGAGTCGGCCGCAGCCTCCCGGACAGAAGATTGACGTCCGTCAGCGTCAGTGGCCCGCCGGCGCCGTAACAGGCAGGGCCCGGCTGAGAGCCCGCGCTGTGCGGACCAACGGTCAGCTGCTGCTGGAACGAGCAAATGGACCCGCCGCCGGCAGCCACCGTGTGGATGGCCAGAGCCGGCGAGAGCAGACGAGCCTCGCCGATGCGATGTTCGAAGCGGTACTCGAACTGGCCATCGTGGCGGGCGACGTCCGTGCTCGTTCCGCCCATGTCGAAGCTGATGAATCGGTCATACCCCGCCGCGCGGGATGCCGTGGCCGCGCCCACGACCCCAGCCGCAGGACCGCTCAGCAAGCTCTCCCGGGCGCGATAGCTGGCAGCGGGAATCAGACCGCCGGCGCTGTTCATCACCAAGAGACGTCGGCCTTCGATGTGTCGCTCAATCAACTCGAGGTATCGCCCGATGACCGGTCCGAGGTACGCCTCCACCACGGCCGTCTCGGCTCGAGGCAGCATGCCGATCAGTGGCGAGAGTTCGCAGGACGTGACCACGCAGTCCAGTCGCGCTTCCCGAAGGCGCTTGGAGACGAGATCCTCGTGCGCGGGGTTGCGATAGCTGTGCAGCAAGACGACTGCCGCCGCTTCGATGCCCTGCTCGCGAAGCTGAGTCGCCTGCTCCGCCAGCTGTCGAAGGTGAGCATCCGTGAGCGGCACGAGCACCAAACCATCCTCGTCCAGACGTTCATCGACTTCGACGACGCACTCGTACAGCGGAGTCCGCTTCTCTATGTCCAGGGCGAAGAGATCTGGCCGTTGCTGGTCGCCGATCTCGAGCAGGTCGGCGAAGCCCCGGGTGATGAAGAGTGCGGTCCGCGCTCCTCGTCGCTCGAGCAGCGCATTGGTAGCGCGGGTCGTACCCAACCGCATCGTTAGCGGCGGCAGCGTGCCGAAGCGCGGCGTTCCGGTGATCAAACGAGCAGCCAGGATGGGAGCCGGTTCACCGCTGGACAGCTCGCACTGGTTTGCCTTGGCACTCCCGTCCGGAAGATCGTCGGAAACCAGCAGCGCTGCTGCGTCCGCATCGTACGCCACAACGGTCAATGGACGGTGCGGAGCCCCATGAAGACGAACCGCAAGGCCTCTGAGAGCTTCCGCGCGAAGCGCCATGCTTCGGCGAGCGGCAATCGCCGCGGGCCGGTCGGCCGGCCCGTGCGCACGCGAAGCGTGCCGCTGCTGAGGATCTTTGTTCGGTGCTGGCCGCCGTCTGGATCGATAGCCAGGCAGTCGGTGAACGTGCCGCCCGTGTCGATGAAGATCTGCCAGGGTTGGATCACGGAAGGAAGTTCGACGGTGCCGAAGCTCCGAAGCGGAACCGCAATGATCAGTCCGACTGACCATCCATCTGCTTGATGAGCTCCTGCTGACGCTTTTCCAGCTTGTCCACCGTCGACTCCGCCTGCCGCTTGGCCTGGCCCAGCGCAGAGCCGCTGCGGGTGCTCCCGCCCTGAGTCTGAGTCGTCGACGCCGGAGGTGGAGGCGCCTGCGTCACGCTCGGCGATGGAGTCGAATCCGTGCCTGCCTCTTCACACCCGAGGAGTAGCGTGCCTCCGATCAGCAAGGTCGCCGCCATCATGAATCGCTGCGGGGCTCTTCCGTCTCTTGACATGCTCTGCTCTCCACTTTGGCAAATCCGATTGTAGATGATCGCGGAAGGTGGGACCGCAGGCCTGCGTCAACAGGCAAGGGCCAAAGCTGCGGCGGTCTAACGGGATGACCACGCAGCCGCGTCAGTGCGCTGGTCCGAAGGACGCACGTTTCGAGCAGCAGCAGGCCGCGACGAGATCGTCAGTTTGACTTTGTTTGCCCGTCCCGGCGCGCATCCGGAACACATTGCGCGGGCTCCGCGGCGGGGCAGGAACGGACGCACGAAGAGCAGAACGCCGAGCAGGCAGCATGCGCTTACGATCCAGAACTGCCAGTCGTTCACGGGCATCACGCGACTCCTAGCCCCCGCAATCCATGGTAGGTAACCAGCGCGGCGGCATAGCCCAACCCAGTCATGTAGACCAGCTGGAGCAGCGCCCATTTCCAGCTTCCCGTCTCACGCCTGGTGACCGCGAGCGTGGGAAGGCACTGCATCGCAAGGACGTAGTAGACCAGCAGACTGGCGGCCGTGGCCTGCGTGAAGAGCGGCGAGCCATCCGCTCGCTCCGCTCGCACGATGCGCTGGCGAACGGTCTCGTCCTCAGTTTCTCCCGTTCCGGCCACCATGACCGCCATCGTCGAGACGAACACCTCGCGGGCCAGCAGGCTGCTGATCACGCCGACGGACAGTTGCCAGTCATACCCAAGCGGTCGAAAGATCGGTTCCAAGGCGTGCCCCATCCGACCGATGAAGCTCCCGGCCTTGGCGTGACGGGCCGTGAGCATGCTGGCCTCGACCTCGAGCAGTTCGGCGTGCACCGGGTCGGCGTCCGCGATCGCACGAGCCTGCTCCTGGAGACGCTGCGCCTCCACCGGCGGCTCGACCGCGGGGTAGGCGCCCAGCCACCAGAGTACGACGCAGATCGCGACGATGACCGTACCAGCCTTGCGAAGGAACATCGCAGCCCGATCCATCGCCATCAGCAGCGCCGTTCGAATCGACGGCAGCTTGTACGTGGGCAACTCGAGCACCATCGGACGAGCGGGGCCCTTGAGGAAGCTCTTTCGAGCCAGCAGTGCGGAAAGAACCGCGGCCAGCGCACCGAGCGCGTAGCAACCGGTAAATGCTACGCCGGCAAGGAACGGCTGCCCGGCGAACAGAACGCCGATGAGCAGCACATAGACCGGAAGCCGTGCCGAGCAGCTCATGAATGGAGCAACGAGAATCGTGGCGAGTCGTTCCCGATGGTCTGGAATGAGCCGCGCGGACATGATCGCCGGAATGGCGCAGGCGTGGGCCGACAGCAAGGGGACGAAAGCCTGACCTGGAAGACCGAATCGCTTCAGCAACCGGTCCATCACGAACGCAGCGCGGGCCAGGTAACCGGTGTCTTCGAGCAGGCTGATCAGGAAGAACAGCAGGAAAATCTGGGGAAGGAAGACGACCGTGCCCGCGATTCCCGCTAGCACGCCGTTCACAACCAGACTACGGATCGCGCCTGCAGGCAAGACGCTGGCCACGAGCTCCCCCAGACTGGCGAAGACCAATTCGATCAGATCCATGGGCACCGTGGCGAGCGCGAATATGGAATAGAAGAGACCAGTCATCACCGCCACGAACATGAGCAGCCCGAGCAGTGGATGAGTGAACGCCGCGTCCAGTCGATCGGTCAGCGTATCGTCGCGCCGTCCCCACCGCCTGTTCGCCCCCAACGCTCTCCACGACGATCGAGTCCGCCCAAATCGACGCTGCCGTGGCATCGGTCGGATCCGGAAGATCCGCAGTGCTCAACTCGGGATTCGCCATCGCTTGGAGCAATTCGTTGATTCCCCGGCCGCTCCGCGCGGAGATCGAGATGACCGGACAACCAATGCGTTGACTCAGCTTCTGGCTATCGATGGTCAATCCACGCCGCTGGGCGAGATCCGTCATGTTCAGCGCCACGACTGCCGGCAAGCCCTGCTGCAGCGCCTGACTCACCAGGACCAGATTCCGCGCGAGGTTCGTCGCGTCAGCCACAACGAGAATGGCATCAGGCCGGGTAACGCCTCGAAGCTCGCCGGCCAGGAATCGCTTGCACAGAACAGATTCGGGCCTGTCGAGGTTGAGCCCATAGTGACCGGGTAGATCGACGATCTCGATCGTTCGATTTCGCTCGCTGCGAACGCCGATCCTCGCCTCGACCGTGCTGCCGGGAAAATTTGCGGTCTTGGTGCGCACGCCGCACAGACGGCTGAACAACGTGCTCTTCCCCGTGTTTGGATTCCCAAGCAACGCGAAGCGCGTCGCCTTTCGGATCACATCAGCACGGCCAACGCCCACGGGCGTGGTTGCGGTCGACCGAGCGCTTGGTCGACGGGTGGTCATCGGCGCTCAAGGCTTCCGTACGCCCGGATCGGTGTCCGGAATGACCAGAATGTTCCGGGCCAGTGCTGCGGAGAGCGCCAGACGTGTCGAGGCAACTTGGACGATACATGGCTCGCCCGCCTGACAGACGCGCAGCGTGCATCGCTCCGTCAGCCCCATCGCATTCAGGAGCTCACAGTCCTCGCAGCACATTTGCCGCTCGGCCACCCGGGCGCGAACGCCGCAGCCCAGTGAGGTGAGCGGAACCAGCGGCAGGTGATGTGAACTCTCGGGCGTCCTCTCCGCAATCATGGGAGTCTGCTCCATAAGAGAACATCCTAGCATCTTGAGACTCGGTCTCAATAATAGACGATCGTTCTGAGACACAAACGGGGCGTTTTCCCCCTTCGTATCAGATTCGACATGATGAACTTCGTCGCGACAGCGGCTCAGAGGCTCGGATGTGCTCCTGCCCCCCTTCCACGGAGACGAGTCGGGTAAGCGGGCGCGACCGACCAACGATGCGGGTTCCCGTCACCTGTTCGGCTTCGCTTCGCTTGCCAACGCCTCGACGGGGATGGAGGAGGTAGAGAAAAAAAGCCCCGCCGGTTTCCCGACGGGGCCTCAATATCGCGAACAGTTGAGTACCACTTCGCGGCACGTCACCGTGCCGCTATCCACCGACCTCGAGACTGAATCCCGAAGTGACTGGCAGACAAGAATGTGCTGACGTCCCGGTGCAGATCGCTCTGCTTGATCGAAGGTAGGGAGGCTCGAGAAATTCGAGTCGCTCGTTCGATCGTACTGCCGGGTCTAAGGAAATCCCTTAGAAAGGAGGTGATCCAGCCGCAGGTTCCCCTACGGCTACCTTGTTACGACTTAGTCCCAGTCACCGAGCCTCGCCGTCGGCACCGCTGAATCGCGGCGACTTCGGGTGCTCCCAGCTTCCATGACTTGACGGGCGGTGTGTACAAGGCTCAGGAACATATTCACCGCGGCGTAGCTGATCCGCGATTACTAGCGATTCCAACTTCATGCAGGCGAGTTGCAGCCTGCAATCCGAACTGGGGCGAGCTTTTTGCGATTTGCTCCACCTCGCGGTCTTGCGTCGCTCTGTACCCGCCATTGTAGCACGTGTGCAGCCCTGGGCATAAAGGCCATGAGGACTTGACGTCATCCCCACCTTCCTCCGGTTTAACACCGGCAGTCTCGCTAGAGTCCCCGGCATGACCCGCTGGCAACTAGCGACAAGGGTTTCGCTCGTTAAGGGACTTAACCCGACACCTCACAGCACGAGCTGACGACAGCCATGCAGCACCTGTGCAAGTTTCACCCGAAGGCAGCTTACTCCTGTTTCACAGGAGGCATCCGTGCATGTCAAACCCAGGTAAGGTTCTTCGCGTTGCTTCGAATTAAGCCACATGCTCCACCGCTTGTGTGAGCCCCCGTCAATTCCTTTGAGTTTTAGCCTTGCGACCGTACTCCCCAGGCGGTGCACTTAACACTTTTGCTTCGGCCGTGACGGCGTCAGAACCTCCTCGACCTAGTGCACATCGTTTACGGCGTGGACTACCGGGGTATCTAATCCCGTTTGCTCCCCACGCTTTCGTGCCTCAGCGTCAGGACAAGCCCAGCTGCCTGTCTTCGCCTTTGGCGTTCCTCTTGATATCTACGCATTTCACCGCTCCACCAAGAGTTCCGACAGCCCCTACCTGCCTCAAGACATGCAGTTCGCCCAGCAATTCCCCGGTTGAGCCGAGGGATTTCACAAGACGCTTGCACGTCCGCCTACGCACGCTTTAAGCCCAGTGATTCCGAACAACGCTCGCCACCTTCGTATTACCGCGGCTGCTGGCACGAAGTTAGCCGGCCCTTCCTTTGGGTCTGGTCATTGTAGCTTCCTGAACCCTGACAGCAGTTTACACCCCGAGAGGCTTCATCCTACACGCGGCGTCGCTCCGTCAGGCTTTCGCCCATTGCGGAATATTCGTTACTGCAGCCTCCCGTAGGAGTCCGGGCAGTGTCTCAGTCCCGATGTGGCGGGTCATGCTCTCACACCCGCTACCCGTCGTTGCCTTGGTGAGCCATTACCTCACCAACAAGCTGATAGGACATTGGCCGCTCCCCAGGCGACCGAAATCTTTGATCACCTTCGATAGGACCACATCAGGTATTACTCCAAGTTTCCCTGGGCTATCCCCGACCTCGGGGTACGTTAGCAATGTATTACTCACCCTTTCGCCACTCTACTATGCTCCCGAAGGAGCTTTCGCGTTCGACTTGCATGTCTTAGCCATGCCGCCAGCGTTCGTTCTGAGCCAGGATCAAACTCTTCAATTGAAGTTTGTTCAGCCCTCTCCTTGCGGACAGGGCTTCAATTTGGAGTTGTAACCTGTAAAACCGGTCAACGAGTCAATCGTGACCGGCCGGTCTCACCAAATCCACGTCGAGTGAACCAGTTCGAGTGAACGGATTACACGACCAGATCGGTGCCAACAGGTGGCTTACCTGTTGGAGGTTTCTCAGACGTCCACCACCGCGAACGGTGATGCTGCGAGACATCTGAAGGGTTCCGGCGCTGTGCGTACCGGAACCCCAGGGGTTTGTCGCGGCAACGTCCTGTCGCAAACAGAACAATCCGCGATCACACCCTTGCGGTGTACTCAACTGTTCACTTTTCAAAGAAGTAGGAACCAGAGACGGAACCCACGCGGCAAGGGTCTGCCGGGCCGAGCGACAGTTCGCCAGTGCCAGGGACAACCCTCACCGAACCGGGGAGTGTACCCATTTCGCTTGCGCTGTCAACTCGACTCCTGGCAGTTTGGGCAAATTGTTCAGTCTCCGTGGAGCTCCTGGTGTCGCGACACACCGGTCGGCGGTCCAAACCTTCAGTGACCGCCACGACGGCAGCAATCACGCGTTCCGGCCCCAGTGGTCTCAACCGCCGAACAGCCTCTCGGAGTGACTGGCCCGTCGTCCGAACGTCATCGACGATGATCACCTGCAGGCCACTCAGTCGAACTCGCGAGAATCGCCTTCGGACCCTCAGCGTCCTGCCTCCGCATCGACGTCGGGCCGAGGCGGCCAACGCGGTCTGTGGCGTCCCGTTGGACTGCGACAGCAGCGGTACGAGGGGACAGCGAAGCTGGTGGCTGACACCGAGGCCAATGACCCGGGCGTGATCGATGCCCCGATGAAGCCGCCGGATCCAGGGCATGGGAAAGGGGACGATCAACGTCCGGCGCCTATCCAGCAGCGCTGCCTGATCGATGGACCGACCGAGCCAACGTCCCAGTTCCAGTCCCATGTCCGCCCAGCGTCCGTACTTGACGAGCAGGACCCAGTCTCTCAAGGGGCCCTCGTACGAGCCCAGCCGAACAACCTGGTCCGCCAACGGGGGCCGTCCCTGGCAAGAAGTGCATCCACTGTCGCGGTGCTCACCAGGACCGACGCGGCCACCACAGAGGTGCAGAATTGCTCTGGCGGATCCGCCATGAAGCCAGCCCGCTCGAGCTCCTTCTCAACCGAGGGAATCCCGAACCCGAACCACACATCGGCCGCACGGTCAGCCCAGCGGACAGACGGCCGAGAAGGCCAGATTCCGACTCGACACGCTCATCTCGGGGATACACGGAGTCCGTGACGCTACGGGACCCAGTTGCCCCATCTTTTCGAGCCGCCAGACCCAGAGCGCCGGATGGGCGACTCCTTCAAGAGCTGACAATTGAAGGGGTTAGCGGATTTTTTCGCCCCTTCATCCGGCGCATCCGGTATGATCGCCGTATCTTTGAGCCAGCGTCAGTACGTCGATGCTGAGCTGGCTAGAAATGGAGGAGATTGATGCTTGCGCGATCCCTGAAATTCACCGCCCTTGCCGTGGCCTTGGGTGTGGTATCCACGGCCCAGGCGGACATCTTCTCGTACGGCGACTTCGCCGGAAGTGACTTCGCCTTTCTGAATGTGACGGAAGGAACAGGCTCCGTTCCCAATCCTCTGTTCGGTGCACCCATCGTGTCCGGTAACACGCTTCTTTTCAGTCCGCTGGATTTCGAGTCCGCATCGACTGGGGCAGGTGGCGTCAACATCACCGACGGAACACTGTCGACGCTGATCATGGCCACTGGAAGTCTGGGCATCCAGCAGATCATTCTCGAGGAATCCGGTGACTACTCGCTTCTCGGAAGTGGTGGCGCCGGCACCTCCGCAACAGCGGCGGCTTCGTGGTTCATCAACGTGATCGAGGTCGACGGCGTTGCCGTCAATCCCATTTCGCTGGATGCCAGCACGGTCTTCGCCTCGGTCAATCTCGCTGACAACGGATCAGGGATCGCGGTCGTGTGGGATGGAGCAGTGACGATCGACATCGCGGCCCTTCTGGCAGCCAACAACATTGTCGGCGACGCCACCAAGGTCACCTTCAACATGGACAACACGCTGGCCACGACAAGCGAAGCCGGCACCTCTGCCTTGATCTCCAAGAAGGACCAGGGCGTCAAGATCACGGTCGTTCCCACCCCTAGTGCGCTGGTCGTGCTCGGACTCATGGGTATCACCGGCTCTCGACGTCGTCGCCGCTGATCCCCACAGGGCCGCATCCGAGACAGGCGAACGATCGAAGAACCGCCTGTTCCGAGACCTGATACGAACTAAAAGACCCCCGCCGAGTGGCGGGGATTTTTCTTTGCGGAGCGGTGCTCGCCC
Organism: uncultured Planctomycetota bacterium; assembly: GCA_963697235.1. GTDB lineage: Bacteria > Planctomycetota > Phycisphaerae > Phycisphaerales > SM1A02 > CAVONJ01. The sequence goes on along the minus strand of CAVONJ010000003.1, from coordinate 1,007,760 downwards.
AGGCAGATCGCTCTGATCGAGCTGGTTGCGTACCCCTGCTGCGCGCCGACCAGGAGGTACGCATGACTGGCAACGGCAAGCCGGCCGCCCCTGGAGGACGTGAAGCGCTGTACGGCCAAGCGGAGAACCGCCGTCGCCCTCTCGGCAGTCGGCGTGACTCGCAAGCATGACCTGACCGTGGCAGAGGTCGAGGGCTTGTTTGAACCAACTTCTCGCTGGCGGCGAAGAGCAGATGCGGGCCAGCCCGAGAGATCGCGAGGCTCACTGGAGAGGCCGAGCGGGAGAGCCAACACGGCAGGATTGGCGAGCACGCCCTCGACATCGACGTCAGCATCGTTCGCCTCTGTCGCGTGCTCGACGTGCCATGGTCGACAACCTCCTCCCAGGCACGTCGGAGGGCCGCGCCCAAGCTCGACCAGGGCCTGGTATCGACGATCCACCGGGTCGTCGACCAGTTGCCCTTCCACGGCATCTGCCGCGTATAGAGACACACCTGGGTTCACGCTCGGGCTGTCTGTGCCAGCCATCGCGTTGACGGCAGAACACCAGGGCGGTCTCAGTCGAGAGCCGGTCGTATGGAAGCGGGCGCGGCTGCATCGTGACAGCCATGTTCAGATCAACGGTGCGTTCTACTCGGCGCCCTGGCGGTTCCTCCACCAGGATCTCTGGGTGCGATGCACGCGGAACGGCGTCACCATCTACCACGATGACGAGGTGCTGTGGACCCATCCCCGCATCGGCCGCGGCGAACGGAGCACGATAGAGAGTCATCTGCCGGAGCATCGACGCGAGCTTCGCCATCGAAGCCGTACGTTCTGGGTGGGCCGAGCTCGCGCGATCGGGCCGGAGATCGAGCACCTCGTCGAGGCGATCTTCGCCTCCGACGACGTCCTGCTGAAGCTCCGAAAGGTCCAGGCGGTGGTCACGCACCTGAAGACGTTCCCGCCGCCGCGTGCCCTCGCCGCCGCCCGGGCGCTCCATTACGGGTCCACCGACTACCACAGCATCAAGAGCATCCTGCGCAAGGGCCTTGACCTCGAGCCGGTTGCGGCCGGACCGATGCGACCGTGGGCACAGGGCTCGCGGTTCGCCCGCCGGCCCGAACTCACGCTCTTCCCCAAGGAGCAGGCCTCATGACCAAGATCGCCGACGAACTCGTCCCCGTTCTCAAGAAGCTCCGACTCAGCGACGTCCTTCAGACGCTCGACCCCCGCGTGCGCGAGGCGGTCGATGAAGATCTTGGCCACAACGAGTTTCCTCTTGCGGCTCTGCTGCGACGAGGTCGAGCGGCGCGAATCGAAGCAGCTCGACCTGCGCATGCGCCGGGCGAACTTCGAGAGCACGAAGCGGCTTGACGACTTTGAATGGTCTTTCAACGCGGGTATCCCCAAAGCGAAGATCATCGATCTCGCGACGTGCCACTTCGTCGAGCGGCGTGACAACGTCCTCTTCATCGGGCCGACTGGCGTGGGCAAGTCGCATCTCGCGCAGGCGATTGGCGAACGGGCCTGCCGGTCAGGTCACTCCGTCTGCTACACGTCGGCCCATCAGATGCTCTCGCAACTCCGCGCGTCCAGGGCCGATCAGAGCTACGACAAGCGGATGCTCCGCTTCACCACGCCCCATCTCCTCGTCGTGGACGATGTCGGCCTGCGTCCACTGGACGCCGACGAGCCAATCGACCTCTACGAGGTGATCCGCTAGCGGTACGAACGACGGGCGATCCTCATGACATCGAACCGGGCAATCGAGGAATGGTACCCGCTCTTCCTCGACGACCTCACGGCCTCGGCAGCGATCGATCGCCTGCTCCACCACGCCCACGTCGTCGTCATGGAAGGCCACTCGTACCGGAACCCGCCGCTGGGTCGGCCGGCCTCATGACCGCCTGTCACTCCCGCCGCATCTGGTTCACTCTGCACGGCACGTCGGTGTCGCTTTGCGAGGCGGTGGCGTGGCCTTGCTTGGCCGAACTGACAGTGGCCTTTGGGGGCCGGTCCTTGACACCCATCGCTCATCCGGCTGTTGAGCACGCGCGGCTCACCTCGACGCGAGGATAAGGTCCGGAATCTTTCGCACATTTGAAAAGGCAGCTCTCTTGCTGGAAGGTGTGTTTGTCACGAACAACCTCCATACAAGGAACTGCCAGAATGACTGTAGCACAGGACAACGACCGCGGCATCAAGGACGCCATCCGATTCGACGACGCGAAGGTGCAGAGCCACGTTGACCGCGTGGTACGTGAGACGGTGGAAGAAGCGCTGAACCGGATGCTGGAGACCGAGGCGGACGAACTCTGTGGAGCGAAGCGGTATGAGCGTAGCCCGGATCGAGTGGACACGCGAGCTGGTCATTACAAGCGGAAGCTCCAGACTCGAGTCGGCGAGGTGGAACTGAAGATGCCGAAGCTTCGCACGCTGCCATTCGAGACGCAGATCATCGAGCGGTACAAGCGTCGAGAATCCTCGATCGAAGAAGCACTGATGGAGATGTACCTGGCGGGAGTTTCAGTTCGTCGCGTGGAGGATATCACCGAGGCGCTCTGGGGCAAGCGTGTGAGCCCGAGCACGGTGAGCGAGTTGAATCAGAAGATCTACGGCCACATCGAAGAGTGGCGGAACCGCCGGATCGAAAGCGAGCATCCATACGTGTACCTTGATGGCATCAGCCTCAAGCGGAGCTGGGGCGGTGAAGTTCGGAACGTCTCGGTACTGGTGGCCATTGGAGTAGCTGCGGATGGCTTCCGCGAGATCCTGGGGGTGTGCGAAGGAGCCAAGGAAGACAAGTCGGGATGGCTCGAGTTCCTGCGACATCTGAAGAGCCGAGGTCTCAGGGGCGTCCGTCTCATCATCTCGGACAAGTGCATGGGCCTGGTGGAAGCGATGAGTGAAATGTATCCGGAAGCGATGTGGCAGCGCTGCGTGGTGCACTGGTACCGGAATGCATTCAGCATGACACCGAACGGCCGAGTGAGAGAGGTGTCAGCGATGCTGAAGGCCATTCATGCTCAGGAGGATCGGGAGGCAGCCCTCGAGAAGACCGACCAGGTGGCCAAGAAGCTGACGGGCTTGAAGTTGCCGAAGGTTGCGGCATTCGTTCGTGAGACCACGGAAGAGACGCTGAGCTACATGAGCTACCCGCCGGAGCACTGGCGTCGGATCCGCACGAACAACCCGCTGGAGCGCGTCATGCGTGAGATTCGTCGCCGAACCCGAGTCGTCGGTAACTTCCCAGACGGCCAATCGGCGTTGATGCTCTCGGCGGCGAGACTTCGCCACATCGCGGGGACCAAGTGGGGCCTTCGCAGGTACCTTGACATGAAGCACTTGAATCAGGAGGCACAGGAGCTCGCGGCAGCAGGCTGAAGATCGAACGACCGCACACCAGCCCATCGCCCTCATGAGCTGGCGCAGGGCAATGGGCAGGTGTGCTCCAAGGAACCTTCGAGCAGGAGGACCTGCCAGATCAAAGTGCGAAACTTGACGGACGCTACCGACGCGAGCCCGGCCGCTCTCGGGAACAGCAAGAAGATCGTCCGGTTCAGACGGACCAAGGGCAACGGCTGAACGATGAAACAAGAGGCCCAGCGACTTCCTGCCAGTCAGCGCCGGCTGCACGCGGCAGGTGCTCGGTTGAGACGGTCCCGCACGGCGCGAACCGAGACGGCCGACCGCGCCTCGAACAGACGCTCATCGAGCGCTTCGGGGTGGACCCGAGGCGCTCCGGCGGGCCTGGCGCGATTCGTCACGACAACGACGGCACCGTGTTCGGCTCCAAGTCTCTACCGTGGTATAGCTCGCGAGTACGGGACGCAGCGGCTGCAGAGACCTCGAGCTCCGGGTGCACGCCGAGAACGCACCAAGACCCCCAGCCGCATGAGGCCGCCCGGGCAACACCGTGAAGACGACAAGCGGTGTGGCGCACACCACCTCAACAAGCACCAGGCGTGTTCGCGCACGAAAACGACGCGGGCCCGGATTGCTCCGGGCCCGCGATTGAGCACAAATGAGTCAGCCCGTCAGCCGTCTCAGCACCGCCGCCGACGGGATCCGATCAAGCCTCCAACACCCAGTAGCGCGACGACGCCAGGCGAAGGGATGATCGTGATCACCGTGCCGAGATCCTTCTTCGCGATGAGCGCGGAGGTACCTGCTTCACTGCTCGTCTCCAAGAGGTTGAGCAGTTCGAACTGGACGGCCGTAGCGGAGCCACTGATTCCATTGGCAGACAGGATACCCAGTACATCGATCGTGACTGCACCTGACCAGAGCTGAGCGATTCCCACCCCGTCGTCAAAGAGATTGAAGTCACCGTCAGATGGATTGAACGTCAATGAATCGTTGAACACGATCGGCGTGATCGCGGCGCCGTTGACCTCGAGGATCGTGATCGTTATCTGAGCGCTGACCGCAGCGGATGTCCCCACACCCCCATTGCCCAGCAACGTGTAATCACCGCCCTCGGTCCAGATGATCTGGTTGATCGGCGCACCAGCGTTTGACGTGATCGTCGTCGTCAGCGTCCCATTGGTGCTTTCCGAGCCGCCCAAGCCGGACGATTGAGACTCGAAGTCGCTGGGACTGAACACCAGTGAGTTCGCAGCGCCAAGCGGAGCCCCGTACAGCGGCGAAGCGTCACTCGTCGAATCTTCAGACACCTGCAGGAATGAGTAGTCATTCCCGATGATGTTGCCATAGTTGAAACCGGCATGCGCCGTCGAGCTGAGACCAATGAGCAGCGACGTGCTCATCGCTATTGTGAGCGAGCTTACCCGCATCTTTCTGCCTTCCCTCCTGCCACTCTGTGGCAAGTCGTGCCGACATTCACGCTGGGGACTGTCCCCGCTGGCGCTTGATGACCGCTGGTTCAATATACTCGGAATCCACGCATCCAACAGGCAATTTAATCAAGATCTTTAACGTGGCGGGCAAGGTCGACCGGCCGGATCTGCTCTTGATCTGTGAAGCTGGGAAGACCCCGAAAGTTCCGCAACTGCCTGCGCTGCTCTTCACCCCCTAGCAAGCCTCACCTCCCTCACTTCCGCCTCGGCTCCGGCAGTCTTCCACGGGAAGCTGCCGGCTTCGCTCTCGCAGACCAAACCCGCGAAAGAACAACGCCCCGGCCGTGCAGACCGGGGCGTTGTCAATGTCTCGTAAACCCAAACTTCCCTCAGGCGTGCTGACGGCGACGCCGACGGCCCAGAAGGGCTCCCAGAGCGAGCGGTGCAAGGGTCATGGGGCCGGGAATGGCCGCCGATACCTGAGAGGCCACAGCTGCCGCCGCCTCGCCGCCGCTGATCTCGAAGACGAATCGGAATCCGATCTGATTCACGTCCGCGGGGCCTGCGCCGGACGGCGGAAACACCGAGCCAGCCGCACCGGCCAGGTCGCCTGCCGGGAGCGTCTGGGGATCAGAGGATCCATTCGACGTCACGTTCAGGTTCGTCCAATCGTCGAATACAGACGATCCGTTGATTAGGTAGCTGTACCCAGCGGCTCCCGTGCTGAAGTCATAGGTACTGCCGTTCGCACCGCCTCTGAATTCCCCCGTCAACGTGGCGTCGATCAACGAGCTGGCCAACGGAGATGTCAGGTCCAGAAGGACGGTCACCGAGTACACGTGCGACGTGGTATCGAAGTTCGTGAGGTTCAGGTTACCCCCAACCCACGCCGCCAGTGCGTCGACGTTCGAAGGATCGGGATTGCCGTTGACCGTGTAGCTCAGCTCCGAGCTGCCGGAATTCTCAACGCCGTTGGTCCCTGATGCGACCGTCGTGTTGAGCACCTCGACGTTGTCGATCTCCCAGATCAGCTGGATGTCGGCCGTCGCGGGACTGGTCAGCGTCGCCAAGGCACACACCGCTCCGACTGTAGCGAACAAGCCACGAGCGGGAATCGAAGAAACGGCCATCATCTTCCTCCTGTTATGTTCTGCCTGTTGCGGCAGAGCGAAGCAGTCATCTCGAGTCCATCACCCAGACCCCGGACTTTCTTCAGGTCCAGCCGAGCACGGCAAGGGGTCCTCCACCCCAACGACGCCGGCCGAGGGACCATCAGTTCAGCTGCGTCGCCGCCGACGCCCAACCACGAGGCCCATCACCGCAAAGGCCGAGAGGGCTCCGGGACCGGGAACCACTTCGAAGATTGCGGTCAGGTTTGCAGAGTCACCCGCCGACAGCGTGAATTGGATCTCGACCGCGATCGTCGATCCGGCGGCCGGTCCGTTGTTGTCGGTAAATGACAGAGGAGTGATCGAGGCAAGGCCCCCGGTCGTCGAGAACGAGAAGTCCGTCCCCAACGTAGCGGCGACGTTTCCGTCGATGTAGCCCGTGTACAGGCTGTCACCCGCACCGGGAACACCCATCGAGGCGCCCGTGAGGGGCGGATTGTCAGTCAGGTTACCAGCAATTGATCCGCTGAGCTGCGTCGGCGAACCAAGAGCAGGAGCGATCGGAAGCGACATGAGAATCGAGAACGTCTGCGTAATCGCGGACGTGTTGGTCACCGAGAGGTTCGCTGTCACGAAGGGGTCCGCGTTGAACACCACGTTCCAGCTCACACCCCAGCCAGCGCCCGGGTTGTATCCACCGGTGTACTGGTAGCCCTCCCAGGTGCCGTCGGCTCCGGGGACTTCCCAGTCACCATAATCCGAAATCTGGCCCCAACCCGATCCGGTCGTTGAACCCGCCCAGTTGCCGGACGCCGCCGCAAGGCCGTCTTCCATGACGTCCAGCGTCATAGTGAAGTCTGTCAGGGCAGGAACGTCGGCAAGAGCCGAGCCAGACAAGGCCGCCGACGCAAGACCCACGACCGTGAACGCCAGGGCCCGATCAAATCGAGTCAAAGAACGCATAGTCTTACACTCCTCCAGGGGATTTCCACTCGCGAACCGGGGGAACGCGGATTGAGACAATTCCTCAGTTGCAGAAGTTACACGGTCTCACAAGCCCCATCAACCCCTTTCTCCAAATTTCCTGTCGACGTTATCGGCGTCCCGGGGGGGCGTCGCGGTCCGCAGAGGACGTAACCCCTGCGCCGACAGAACCTTGCAAGGGAGGGCCGACGACGTGAAGGGCGGCCCTTTTCTTTTCTCAGCCTTGCCCAGCCTCTCAGGGATCGGGGCGACGTTCCGAGCATCGCTCGCTCCGATGGAGCGCCACCGCGACGACCGATATCTCGTGTAAACGGCTTACGCGACGGTAGTTATGGGCGACTTGCTGCGGCCCGGGCCGCTGTTGAGAACTCTCGATCTCAGAGAAGGGCGTGGGCACTCGCCTCGCGGACGATCAGGATCTGCGCAGGCTACGCTGTACTCGTGGATTGGTTGGCCCGAACCCGCATGTCTCCCCATTATTGTCTACTGCGGCTGCATGACCGCCCGTGGTTGGGGCCCCGTGGCAGCGTCGCTCCCGGCACATCGAGGCTTCGACGGCCTGACAAGCCGTCTCCGCCTGGACGGCCTCAACTCCTTGCCAGCGAACGTTCCACTCATCCTCGCAACGCTGGTGGTGAGAAGCGTGGGCGGATTATCGCGGTGACCGCGTTGGCGCTCCTCCTGGCGGCATGCCGCCCCTCGGGGGAACGCGATGACGAACAGCAGCCGCTCCCCGTTCCCCAGTTGCCGGGCTCCACACCTGATCGGGCGGAGGCTCGTGGTCAAGACGACCAGGCCCGACTCGCCGATCTCGAGCGACGATTCGACCGCATCAAGGCCGTCACACGGACCGCCAACAACGAAGAGCTCAACAAGCGCACGCAGGGCATCGATTTCAACCTCGCATTGCTCAAGTCGTGGTTGGAGGAACTCCCGAACGCGACACCGGACGAGAAGGCTCTGCTCCACTCCCAAATCAGCGCCGTTCTCGAAGAGACCTCCGGCCTCATCGATGCGGCCCAGAGCGTGGCGGATCGAGTAGAAAAGGAACGGGCCGGGGAGTCACCGCTGGACGGATAGCTGCACGGCCGATCCTGAGCAGCTCTATCACTCGACGCGGTCAGCCGTCCAGTTCTCATCCGAGGGGCCGCGGTATTCGAGCGAACTCGCTCTTCCCCGCCGAACGTCGAAGATGAATCGCGAACGCACGTCCGATGCTGGCCGGAAGACGCGCCCGCCCTGGTTGAGGAGCTTCGCGGGCAGCGCGTTGGGCCTCTGCAGCATCAGGGAGCTTCCGCTCTCGTAGACTCGGACCGTGTCCACGCTCTTGGCAATGCGGTAGAGTCCGAGAAACGCTCGTCGCTCCCGTTCATCAAGCGGTTCGTCCCGCAGCGCGTCCACCGAATCAAGGTATTCGAGCACCGCCACCGCCTCCGGACCGCCCGCCAGCGCATGGGCCCACAGTGGAATGCCGTGCGGCCCGAGAACATTGACGATCTCCGGGAATGCCTCGACGGTGGCGGTAACGAGTTCCACTTCGCCCAACATGGCGGCCGCGAAGAGATCGATGCGGGCTCCCTTCTCGAGCAGGTATTGCGCTATCGGCCGGCGCCGGTATGCGCCGCTGCGCCGATCGCAGTCTCCCAATCCCCTCCTCCCCAGTCCCAGGCGGCATTGAGCAGTGTCGGATGCTCCAGGAGCAGCGCCTTGACCTGTTCCAGATCGCGGTGGGCGGCCCCCACGAAACGACCGACGAGTTCGTGCTCGAGCGGCGGTTCCTTCGTCGGCGGTCCCGCCGCCGGTGCATCCGCATCGTCTGCCCTCAGCGCTCGGCCCAGCGCGAACACCGCTGCGCTTCCTGCGGAAAGAGTCATGAAGCGTCGTCGGGACGGTTCGCTCGACATCGTTGCCTCCTGGCCAGCGATTGCAGAATCCTGATTCTCGGCTGCCCGTCGCGCCCATTCATGGCCAATCTCAACGCGGTATGCCTCTGTATCATGATCGCCGCCGTCTTGTGCCCACCTGATTCCCGCTCGAGGCCCCACCCACCCCCGAGGAGGTTCTGATGATCATCGGCATTCCGACGGAGACCAAACCCGACGAATACCGTGTCGCCCTGCTCCCCGTCGGGTCGGAATTGCTCATCCGCGATGGGCACTCCGTGCTCCTCCAGCGCGGGGCGGGCTTGGGGACCGGGTTCTCGGACGCCGACTACGAGGCGACAGGCTGCACGCTGCTGGACACCCCCGAAGAGATCTTCGCGAGCGCCGAGCTCATCGTCAGCGTGAAAGAGCCGCAGCCCGGCGAGATCGGCATGATGAGGCGCGGGCAGCTCGTGTTCTGCTACTTCCACTTCGCTGCCTCCCGGGTTCTCACCGAAGCATGTCTGAAGGCGGGCATCACGGCCATCGCGTTCGAGACCCTCGAGGACGCGGCCGGCCGCCTGCCATTGCTCACGCCCATGAGCGAGGTCGCGGGGAAGATGTCGATCCAGGAGGGGGCGAAGTATCTCGAGAAACCGATGATGGGCCGGGGAATCCTGCTCGGCGGCGTACCTGGAGTGGAACCGGCTTCGGTTCTCATCCTCGGCGGTGGCGTCGTCGGATCGAGCGCGGCGCGGATTGCCGCCGGCCTCGGCGCCAACGTGGTGATCATGGACATCGACCTCGATCGACTCCGGTACCTCGATGACATCATGCCCGCCAACGTGACGACCATCTGGTGCGACCCCCATGCGGTGACCGAGTACGCCATCCGGGCTGATCTCGTGGTCGGCGCCGTGCTCCTCTCCGGCGCTGTGCGCCGAACCTGATCGATCGTCCGCTGCTCCAGCGAATGAAGCCGGGCGCCGTCATCGTGGACGTGTGCATCGATCAGGGAGGCTGCGTCGAGACATCAAGGCCTACGACGCACCACGACCCGACCTACCTGGTGGACGGCATCGTGCACTACGCGGTGGCCAACATGCCAGGCGCCGTCGGCCGGACATCGAGCTTCGCCCTTGGCAACGCCACACTGCCGTTCATCCGGCAGCTCGCGAGCCTGGGCGTGGACCGCTTCAGCGATCAGAGCCCCGGACACGCGCTGGCCCTCAACCTCCGCGACGGCCGGATCACCAACGCCGCCGTCGCCTCGGCCTTTCCCGATCTGCCGACCGCTTGACGTGTCGTCGGGGGCGGTGAAGCTCCAGCGAGGCCGCGGAATCCACGGTTCTGACTGGCCGTATGATGCACACTCCCGCACTCCAGGAGACGATCATGTCCACCGCACTGACGAATGCCAAGATAGAGGCCGCGTTGAAGCAGCTGCCCGGCTGGTCGCTGAGCCATGACACGCTGACGAAGACGTTCCGATTCGGCAGCTTCAAGGAGGCAGTGAGCTTCATCGTTCGCGTTGCGATGCATGCCGAAGAGGAGAACCATCATCCTCGGATCGTCAACGTGTACGACGCCGTGACCATCTCGCTGAACACGCACGATGCGGGAGACAAGGTGACCGAGAAGGACGTGAAGCTGGCGACGAAGATTGCCGGCTTCGACTGGACTTCTTCCTAAGCAGCAGAAGGCTCACGAAGAATCCGGGCTCAACGACCTCGAGCCTTTGCCAGCGCCCTTGGCAGGCTCAGCCGGTATCCTCCCTCCCGATGTTCTCCACCGAGGTCTTCGAGACGATCGCACAGCGCCTGCAGGACCGGTCCCAGGAGATCTCCCTCTTCCTGGAGGCGTCGACGTCCTTCGAGGAATGGTGCATCTGGGAAGCGTACGCCGCCTGTCGAGCCGCGAAGTGGACCGTACAGCCCAAGCCTTCCTACGCCACCGTGGGCCTGATGGGGAGCCGGGAGAGCGCCGACCTACTGATCACGGATCCGAGGAGCGGCAGCCAGAGCCTCCTCGAGTTCGCGGTCGTGCACGACTGGACTACGAACCGCTGGATCGCCGCCCTCGATCAGGACACGATCAATCTGTCCAGGGCCCTCACCACAGGAACCGAGCTCCTGCAGATGATTCTCGCCGCCTCGCTGGCCTCCCCCATCGAGATCAATCGTCGCTGGAAGACCTGGCTGGAGATGACCTCGATCTGGCCTCGTCCCAGCGCCTTGCAGCGCACGATCGCGATGGGACCTTCTGGCGAAGGCATTCTGCGAGGGTGGATCCTGCAGAAGAAATGAACGGGCGTCCGATCGGCGCGTCGATCGAACGCACGCTTCGATGGCGTGCCACAGGGCCTACCCCGCATTTCTCACCACCATCTGCTGCGGCTGTGTAGACCGCCCGCTGGCGGCGTCGCTTTCGGCACATCGAGGCGTCCGAAGGCATGACAAGCCGTCTCCGCCTCGATGGCCTCATCTCCTTGCCAGCGAACGGTCTACGCACCCTCGCGACGATGTTGGTGAGAAACGCGGCTTAGCCCTGCTCGTCGCGCTGGCGGCGCTTCGACGTTCGACTCGCCTCCCCGAGCTTCTTCATCCGCTCTCGGGCTCGCGACAGCACGGGCTCGAAGCGATCTCCACTTCCGTACGCATCTGAGAGGATGTCCGAGGCCACCTCGATGAGCTGGCGAAGCAGTGCCTTGTCCTGAATCTGGCGCGCATGCTCCAGCGCGGCCTGAGCCGGAGCCGCCTCACGAACCAGCTGATTGAGGTAGCCTCGCCCGCCGATCTTCTCGAGAAGCTCCTCCTCCCCGAGAAGCTCCTCCAACGCGGCGACGAACCGGTCCGGATCAAGCGATCGCTGCGTTCGGACGAGGCGCAGCATGGCATCGTAGAGCTGACCGTGCTGTGATCGGAAGAACACCGTCCCGTCGTGAACGACCTGTCGCGCCGTCCCGATCAGTCCGGGATCGACCAGTAACGCCCCCAGCAGGCTCTTCTCCGAGTGGACGGAGTAGGGCGGCGTCTTGGAGCCCCCGACCCAGGCGCTGGCCATGCGATCATCCCCTTGCAGCGAACGAACCCGTTCGCCCCTTTCCTGTTTCGCTCTTCGGGGGTACTGTACCTCCCCCGTTTCGACGGATCCCCAATCAAAAGGAGTAGCACATGGCAGTTGCCAAGGTTACCGAAATCAGCGCAAGCTCCACCGAGAGCTTCGAGCACGCAATTCAGGAAGGCATCAAGCGAGCGTCCAAGACGCTCGAGGGCATCAAGGGTGCGTGGATCAACGAGCAGACCGTCAAGGTCAAGAACGGCAAGGTCGAAGAGTACCGCGTCAATATGAAGGTGACGTTCGTGCTGAAGGACTAGTTTGGCGCTCCGTACGGCCCTTCGGGCCGACACTCGCTCTGGTGCCGGCTGGATTCATCCGAGCGGGCTAAGCCGCCTCCTCGAGCGCCTCAGTACGGCCCTCCGGGCCGTACACTCGCTCTGGCACGCCCGCGCCGGATTCATCCGGCGGGCGAGCCGTGCTTCCTCGAGCGCTCCGTACGGCCCTCCGGGCCGACACTCGCTCTGGTGTGGCCGGATTCATCCGGCGGGGCTAGCCTGGGCTTCCTTGAGCGCTCCGTACGGCCCTCCGGGCCGACACTCGCTCTGGACGCTCGGCCGGATTCATCCGGCGGGGCTACGCCGCGCTTCCTTGAGCGCTCCGTACGGCCCTCCGGGCCGACACTCGCTCTGGTACGCCCGCGCCGGATTCATCCGGCGGGGCTAAGCCGGGCTTCCTGGCGCTCCGTACGGCCCTCCGGGCGCACTCGTCTGTAGGCCCGTCGAGATTCGTCCGGCGAGGCTGACCGCGCTCCGAACGCCTCGTACGGCCCTCCGGGCCGACACTCGCTCTGGACGCCCGCGCCGGATTCATCCGGCGGGGCTGAGCCGGCCTCGAGCTCCGTACGGCCCTCCGGGCCGACGCTCGCTCTGGTACGCACGCGCCGGATTCATCCGGCGGGGCGAGCCGGCGCTTCCGAGCGCTCCGTACGGCCCTCCGGGCCGACACTCGCTCTGGTACGCCCGCGCCGGATTCATCCGGCGGGGCTAAGCCTGCGCTCCTTGGCGCTCCGTACGGCCCTCCGGGCCGACACTCGCGCTGGTACGCCCGCGCCGGATTCATCCGGCGGGGCTCTAAGCCGCGCTTCCTTGAGGCGCTCCGTACGGCCCTCCGGGCCGACACTCGCTCTGGTACGCCCGCGCGTCACCTCTCCCAACGGGAGAGGTCGGCGAGCACCAGCGAGCCGGGTGAGGGAGAACTGCGTCCATCGTCGGCTGCGCAACTCCAAAGACGCTCTCCAGCCTGCGGCTCGCATCGGGTCGCGCAGTGCGGACGTGATCAGAAGGCCCACGCCTCGCGCTTGCAATCAACACGCCTCGTGGGATCTCCCTCACCTGGCTCGTCCCCGCGGGGGACGGGGACGAGCCGTCCTCTCCCAGGAGGAGAGGAATCCCCTTCGCGGCGAGCGCCAGCGAGCCGTGAGGGAAGACCGCGCTTTACCGTGGGTTGCCCAGCTCGAACGCCGGTTCGGCAATGCCGTCTCTGGCGACCCAGAAGGGCAACCAGACCAAACTGACGGCCTGCACCGACATGTCGCTCTTGCGCGGAGCGACGACGATCTCTTCGAACTCGAGCGCGTCGACGTCGGCAATCGCTTCCGTGCCGTCGACGGCCGACTGGAACTCCGCTTCAAGAGCCTGAAGCTTCTCCTGTTCAGCAGCAAGAACCTCCTGTGCTCGCACCACATCGCCCCGCTCTCGACTGGTCCGTCCCGCTCCGCGCAAGGTCGTCGCCGCTCGACCGACGGTTCCGACACTGGCCGTCTTGCGCCGAACAGAGCGCCCAGAAGCGTCGAGCCGAGCGAGACCGCGGTCTGGAACCCGCTCTGCTTGAACTGCGCTTCCTCGAGCTCGACCTTCTGCCTGGCTCGCCGCACACGATCCTGAATGCTGGCCAGCTTGGGACCGTATCGCTGCCGGAGCTTCTCCACCTCGAGATCGCGGCGCTCATGCGCCTCCTGCCGCAGGCGGATGCGGAAGTGCTTCTGATCCTCTCCTGCCTTGGAATACTGCTTGAACTCGCTGCATTTCCACACCGAGAGCGCTTTCGTGCGGTAGAGATGATCCACGAGCTCCTTCGTCCACTTCGAATAGCTCGACTCCTGTGCTGCGGCACCAGGAACGGATGTGAAGCGGCCCCGCGGGTCGCCCGAGGGCAGCACGCCGGCCGTATCGATCCGTACGTCGTCGGACGATTCCCAGGGCGAGAGGACCGAGCTGCTGTCAAGTCGTGAAAGCAGGCGGACGTCCTCCCAGAAGTCCACCTTTGCGCTCGTACGCACATAGTGCATGCGGGCGACACCCAGCAGCGCAGGCCTGTAGACGAGCGCCGCTCCGGTCGACTCGCCGACGCTCAGCGGGAGGAACGACTGGGTGATCCCCGGGGGAAGAGGTGGAGGAATGGTCTCGAGCGACGATGCCACAGCTGCCTCGGGCATCGATTCGCGAAGGCGCGTGGGCGCCAGCGGCTCCGAAGCGACCATGCTCGCTGCGCCGGCTCGGCGCGACGCCATCAAGGTCTGAATCTGGGAGCGGGTCAGCGGCCCCCGAAGATAGGAGAGCGCCCAGCGAGTCTGGAACAGGACCGGTTCATCCTCATGGACGTTGTTCATCAGGAAGACCCGGCTTCCCAATCCAGACAGGATCGTCTCGGTCTTCTTTCGATCAAAGGTGGTTCCCGCCGCCGCCGTCGCCCCCGCCAGCCCGTCGAGCACGCGCTCCTTGTCGCGCTCGGTCTGCAACCGCCCAAGGAACCACGTCCCTGCGTTGGACAGACCTTTGTAGTCGAGGTCGACTGGATTCTGGGTGGCCAGGACCACGCCCAGACCGTACGCCCGCGCTTGCTTCAGCAGCGTCAGCATCGGCGTCTTCGAGGGCGGGTTGGCGACGGGAGGGAAGAAGCCGAACACCTCGTCCATGTAGAGCAGGGCCCGCAGACTGCTGGTGCCCGGCTGGTTCCGCATCCAGGCCACCACCTCGTTGAGCAGGATGGTCACGAAGAACATGCGCTCGGCATCGGTGAGATGGGCGATCGAGAGAATGGACAGTCGAGGACGTCCCTCTGCTGTATAAAGCAACCGCCCGACGTCGAGCGATTCGCCCTCCATCCAGCCGGCGAACCCCGGCGACGCCAGCAGGTTGTTCAAGGTCATCGCGAGCTCGAACCGGTCCCGCGCCGGAAAGAACGACTCCAGATCCATCACCCCGATCCGCTCGAAGGACGGCGACTGGATCAACTGGATCAGCCTCGCGATGTCGAGGCTCTGGCCCTCTCGCCACGCGCGGTCGAGGATCGTCGCGAGCAGGATGTGCTCCCGGCTGCGAATCGGATCCGCATCGATGCCAAGCAGAGCCAGCAATCCGGACACGGAGGCGGACACGCGCTCGCGAAAGGCGTCGCTGTCCTCGACCAGGCTTCGAGGCGGCGCGTCGAAGGAGCGCAGCACGGTCAGCGGAAGCCCGGCGTTGCTGCCCGGCGTGTAGATGGCGATGTCCGCAGCGTCACGGAAGCGCGCGATGCGCGATCCGTCCTGCCCCCACTCAGCCAATCCCTTCCGCCAGAGCTCCGCGCGGTTCGCGGCGAACTGGTCGGCGGTGAGTCCCTTGCGCGTCGCTTCGGCGTCGTCGATCCAGGGGCGAAAGTCCTCCGCCCTCAGCTCGGGGAAGGTCAGCAGCAGGTTGCCCAGGTCGCCCTTGGGGTCGATGAGCAGCGCGGGAATGCCGTCGATCGCCGCCTCTTCCAGCAGGGTCAGACAGAGTCCAGTCTTGCCGCTGCCGGTCATGCCCACGCACACGGCGTGCGTGGTCAGGTCCTTGGCGTCGTAGAGCAGGAGCTTCTCAGTGCATGTGCCCTCGTCCTGGTCAAACAGCTTCCCGAGATAGAACGCGCCGAGCTTCTCGAAGTTCTCCATGATGGCTGTTTGTACCAAGAATGGCCTGGCTGGTGGCGATCCCAGCGAAGCGACGCAGCCGTCGGCGCCGGTGCTTCTATCCAAGCCGTCGCCGGCGATTCGTCGGCAAGACGGAGATCGCGCAGCCGGAAGCCACGGTCGTTCCCTATCGTTGGGCGATGAATACGCACACGTCCTCAGCAGCGTTCTGGGGTTGGCCGAGATTCATGACGAGCCTCGTGACGACTGTCGTGCTGCTTGCCGGCTGCACCGGCAAGTACGACGGTCGGTATCAGTACACGCCCGCAACCTGTCGACCTCCAGCTGGTCCTCTCGGATCAGCCCGAGGGGAGTCCGGTCACGATCCTCACTTCGGTCATCGGCGTGCGCCATGACGACAAGCAGGCGGGCATTCCGACTTCGGTCGAGGTGCGAATGCGGATCGAGAACAACAGCTTCGTGCCCGTGGGTCTGCGATCCGAACTCGCTCAGCCTCGTGGCAGGCAACCTGGTTCCGTTCCCCCAGCCGCTGCTGTTGCCGCCAACCCGCCAGGTCATCCCGCCGACCGGTACGCGCGGACCTCATCGCCTACTTTCCGTTTCCAGACGGCAAGTATCCCGGAGAGTTCGACTCTGAATGGGCTCAACCTGCACTGGATCGTCTCGCTCGACGGTCAGGCCACCTCGCAGAGCGCGACGTTCGAGAGACGACCATATGTCTACTCCTATCCCTACCCGTATGGCTGGTGGGGATATGGCTACGGGTACGGCTATTCCCCCTACGGATACGGTTACCCCTACGGACCTGGCTACTACCGCGGCGGTAACTGGAGGAGCCGCCATCCCCTGCCAAGGCCAGCGACGGCGCCGAGCTTGGCGCCTGCTCCCTCGAGCAAATAGACACCGATGCTGCAAGAGCAGTAGCAGCCGCCCGTCGAAAGAGCCAGATCACCGATCCGGACGCGGCTGTGTGGAGGACAGCCAGCCGCTGGCGGGACGTCGCGATCGCCAGCGGGGCGCTGTCGATGCCGATCCAGCGCCGCCGGAGCCGCTCGGCCACGACCAGCGTGGTACCCGAACCGCAGCAGGGATCGAGCACCAGCTCCCCTGGCCGGCTCGAGGACAGGACGATTCGCTCGAGCAACGACTCGGGCTTCTGCGTCGGGTAGCCCGTTCGCTCCCGCGCCATGTTATTGAGGGAAGGAATGCTCCAGTAGTCCGGGGCCTTCTTGTTCTGCCCCTTCATCCGCTGGGAAGTCGCCGGAATCATGATCGGCGCGAAGTAGTGACGGCCCACCGATCTGGAGTACCAAAGCAAGTCGTCGTGCTTTCGGGGCCAGTACCTCCGGGAGCTACCGCCCAGTCCGTACAGCCACACGATGTGGTTGAGGAAATTCTCGGGGCCGAAGATTCCGTCCACGAGCACCTTGAGATAGTGACAGGCCGCACTATCGCAGTGCAGGTACATCGAGCCGGTGGGCTTCAGCACCCGGTGAAGCTCGGTCAGACGTGGTGCCATCATCACCAAGTACGCGAGCATTGGCGATGGCCCCAGAAGCATGTGCATCGCCTCGAGCGTGCGCACGAACTCTGCCGTTCCCTCGGTCCGAAGCACCTCCAGCGCCCGGGCCGCCGAATCATCCCATGGCCAGACGTCGTCGAAGACTCGAATTTGATTCTCGCCAAGATGGTCGTAGCGGCCCCCGGACATGAAGGGTGGATCGAGATACACGAGGTCGACCGATGCGGTCGGCACCTGCTGCCGCAGAACGTCAACGTTGTCGCCGAGATGGAGTCCGCTCTGCTCCAAGGCCGCGAACTCTAGCCCGCATTTCTCACCAACATCGTCGCGAGGGTGCGTAGAACGTTCGCTGGCAAGGAGATGAGGCCATCGAGGCGGAGACGGCTTGTCATGCCTTCGACGCCTCGATGTGTCGAAAGCGACGCCGCCAGCGGGCGGTCTACACAGCCGCAGCAGATGGTGGTGAGAAATGCGGGCGAGTCCGTCGGGCGAGCAGCCCGTTCGAAGAAGTGCGTCGCCGGGGGCGATCTGATTCTCTCCAGGGCTGCCGAGGCTGCGAACCTCAGTGTCGAGACAGTCGCAGGCGGGGATCACAAGTTACCGGCGGGCGCCCGTACAATACGCCGTCTGGTCGGGCTCGCGAGAGGCCCGGCTTTTCTACCGGGCCGCTCGCCATCCGAAAGCTGATCCGATTGCATTCGATCGGGCGCGGCAGCGGAGCTGGAGTTCTCTCAGGTGCCTGATCCCCCGACGAACACCGAAGCGCAGTTGCGACAGATCATCGATCTGCTTCCTTCCGTGGTGTTCGCGAAGGACCGCGACGGGCGATTCATCCTGCTGAATCACGCTGCTGCCGCCCTGTACGGCAAGCCCGCCGACGAACTCATCGGGTGCCATCACGCTGACGTGCACGATGATCCCAAAGAAGTCGCACAGATGCTCCAGGATGATCAGGACGTCATCAACAGCGGCTGCCCGAAGTTCATTCCCGAGGAGGACTTCGTCGACGCCGAGGGGACTGCCCGCGTGCTGCAGGTGGTCAAGATTCCCTACGTCGACTCGAGTACCGGAGCGCCGGCGATCCTGGGCGTGGCGACGGACATCACGGCCCGCAAGCGGGCCGAACAGGCGCTCGAGCGCGAACGGCATCTGCTCCACACACTCATGGAGAACATGCCCGACAACATCTACTACAAGGATGTCGAGGGCCGGTTCACCAACGTCAATCCAGCGCTCGCCCGGCTGTTTGGCCTTGCGGATCCAGCGGCGATGATCGGCAAGACGGATTTCGACTTTCACGGAACTGAAGACGCGGAACGCTACCGACAGGACGAACTGGAGGTCATGAAGAGTGGCCGGCCAATGGTCGCCAGGCTCGAGCAATGCCTCGACCGCAACAACACCGTGCGCTGGTTCTCCACGACGAAGGCTCCGCTCCGCGACGAGCAGGGCCGCATTGCGGGCATCGTCGGCATCTCCCGCGACGTGACCGACTCTGTCGCGGCGAAGGAGCGACTTCGCCGCGGGCTCGACGAACTCGAAAACCGCGTGAAGGAGCGGACTGCGAGCCTGGAAGCGACCAACCGGCGTCTCGCCGCGGAGGTGACGGAGCGGAAGCGGACCGAAGAGGTCTTGCGCAGCCGGGAAGCGGAGCTGCGGGTCTTGGTGAACCAGGTTCCCGCCGTACTCTGGACCACCGACCGGCAGCTCCGCTTCACATCCTCCAAGGGCAGCGGGCTCAAGGAACTCGGGCTTCAGCCAGATCAGGTGATCGGGGCCAGCCTGTCGGAGTTCCTCGCGGGCTCCGATCAGACGGAGCTCATCCTTGCGGCCCATCGCCGGGCTCTGGCCGGCGAGTCCGTTCCGTACAACAGCATTGTCGAGAACCGCAGCTTCGAGTCCAATCTCGAGCCGCTCAAGAACGAAGAGGGCGCGATCATCGGCTGCATCGGGGTCGCGCTGGACATCACCGCGAACAAGCGGGCGGAAGACGCCCTCCGACAGAGTGAACAGCGCTTCCGGTCGGTCCTGGCCGCGGTTCCCGACCTGATCTTGATTCTGGATGCCCATGGTCGCTATCAGCACATCTTCACGGCCGATCATGAGTTGTTGGCCCATCCACCCGAGCAACTCCTCGGTCGTCTGGTCCGCGACGTGCTCGCCGAAGAGTCAGCCCGCTCGGTCCAGGCGGTCATCGACCAGGCGATCGCCACGGGCAAGCTCCAACGCTTCGAGTACGAACTCGCGGTCCGTGGCGAACCGAAATGGTTCTCCGCCCGGGTGGTTCGCTTTGGATCGATCGAGGATCCATCTGTGCTCTGGGTCGCTCGAGACATCACGGAGAACCGCCGCGCCGAGCAGCAGATCCAGGCGTACCAGGAGCGGCTTCGCTCGCTGGCTGCTGAACTGTCGCTGGCCGAGGAGCGAGAACGGCGCCGCATCGCCGCAGATCTGCACGATCACATCGGTCAGGCCCTCGGACTCACGCAGATCAAGCTGGAGGCGCTGCGAAACGCCAACGGAAGCGACGCATCCGAGCATCGCAACATGCAGACGCTCAGCGAGTGCATCGGGTTGATCGGGCAAACCATTCTCGATACGCGCTCGCTGATCTTCGACCTCAGTCCACCCGTGCTCTATGACCTAGGGATCGAAGCGGCGATCGAGTGGCTTGTCGATCAGTATCAAGGGCGAGAGGGCCTGACCATCGTGCTCTCGAACGATGCGCGGCCCAAGCCACTCGATGAAGGCATGCGGGTCATCCTCTTCCGGACCGTTCGCGAACTGATCATCAACATCCTCAAGCATGCACGGGCCAAGAACGCCTCGGTGTCGCTGTGGCGAGAAGACGATCGCATCCTGGTCGAGGTCAAGGACGACGGAATCGGCTTCCCTGCGGCGAACGCGACTTCGCAGCGAGAGAAGGTCGCGCGAGTTCGGTCTCTTCAGCATTCGCGAACAGCTCTACCGGATCGGCGGTTCTGTGAGGATCAGGTCGCTCCCAGGCGAAGGCAGCTGTATCATCGTCGAGGTCCCGCTGAACGAGCGCGCAGATCGGGAAGGGACGGACACGTGAGCACCCGGGTATTGCTCGTCGACGATCACCAGATGATGCGCGATGGGCTGCGGGTCCTTCTGGAGAATCGAGCGGGCCTCGAGGTCGTTGGCGAGGCGGAGAACGGCCAGCAAGCGGTGAAGCTGACCGGCGAATTGCGGCCCGACGTCGTCGTGATGGACGTCGGGCTGCCGGGACTCAATGGCGTCGAGGCCACCCGCCAGCTGCTGTCCCGTTTCCCCGAGACGAAGGTCGTGGCGCTCTCCATGCACTCGGACAAGCGCTACGTGCTCCAAATGCTCAACGCCGGAGCCGCAGCGTACCTCTTGAAGAACAGCGCCTCGGAAGAGCTGCTCCGCGCTATCGACGCTGTCCGCGCAAACCAATCCTTCTTGAGCCCGGGTGTCGCCAGCCTCGTGGTCGAGCACGTCCAGAAGGGCTCCCAGGCTCCCGACTCGGCCGAGGCACGGTCCCTATCGGAAAGAGAGCGAGAAGTGCTGCGGTTGCTCGCCGAGGGCAAGACCTCGAAGGAAATCGGCCAGCTTCTGCACCTGGCGGCTCGAACCGTCGAGTCCCATCGGCGGGAGATCATGCGAAAGCTCGACCTGCACTCGGTGCCCGCCTTGACCAAGTTCGCGATTCGGGAGGGGCTGACGTCGTTGGAGCCCTGAGTCCGAGATTCACGACCAATCTCGCTGGCCCTCGACGCCGCTGGCTCTGCTGTCGCCCCTCCAACACCAGGAGGGTTACCTTCGTCACGATGCCTCGACCGCAAAGTCGATGCCGCGCCCACAGGGTGAACGGATTTCTGACTGACTCACACCACGAGCGATCGGATCTCGGACGCCGCACTCCAGCGCCCCAACCGCAGGATGACGCAAATAGCGTAGTTTCCGCACACAAACCCCGTACTTTTGCGGATTGCCTGTGGCCCCAAGTCGTGGCATGCTTTGCGAGCAGTCGATTGCCGCCGAGAATCTTGGACGACCGGGGGAACTGGGGAATGGGGTTCCGTGGTTCCTGGGGGATCGGGGGACACTCGCTGTGGCAAGGGGCCTTTCTGGGCCCCTTGCCGCATTATGGGGCTGCGTTTTGGGGCCGCATTTTGGGGCCGCATGGATGGGGCCGCATCGATCGTGCCGAATCGCTTCGAGTGCACGTGCAGCGCGGAAGGCCCAGCCGGAAGTCCCCTCGAGATTGCTGCGCAAGAGAAAAGGCGGCGAGCCGCCGAAGCGAACTCGCCACCCTTCCGGGGGCAATGAGAATGGTCTCATTATACCGTCGGACTGCCCTCGACCAGCACTCAGAAGTCCACAATCGCGTTTTTTTTCGGACCTCACCTAAGTCCTTGGGCCCCATGGAGCTGCGCTTGATGGGCGCTCCTCCCCTGGCGTGATCAGGGCCCCCAGGAGCCTGCGTAGTCGGTCCGATAGGGGTCCCCTGCGCGGCACGCCAGCTGGTACAGACGCTTGGCAATCTGGCGAAGATGCAGGGCGTCATGAGCGGCCCACGACGAGAGCAGATCGCCCGCGTGAATCGCGCCGAAGCGAGAATGGTCGTGCCGGGCCGACACATCCAACGAAGTCAAGCCCCTCAACCACCCGACCGAAGCGCGCCGCTCCGAGACGAATCGCTCCACCGCGTCGGCGAGGTGACCATCGTTGTACCGCCGTTCCCTGGCCCAGCCCTCAGGGTCGATCGGAGGCCACGGCCGACTCGCGTCCTCCAGCGTCAGCGCCAGCCGGGTCCTGAAGTCATCGACCTCCTCATCAGCGAGATGGCAAACGATCTCCAGTATTGACCAGCCGCCACCGGCCGGTTGCCATCTGGCTTCCTCCGGGCCGATTTCGCCGACCAGCGCCGGCAGCGTTCGGCCGAATCGATCCAGGCAATTCACGAGCTCGAGTGCGTCCACGAGGGTCACCCCGATCGCCTGTGCCGTCAGGAAGCCGCCATCCGGCGCAACACCGTGTGCAGGATGCCCCCGTTGCGGTAGTAGTCCACCTCGACCGGCGTGTCGAGACGACAGATCGTCGAGAATCGGATGACGCCACCGTCGGCCCGCTTCGCCGTCACTTCGATCTTCTGCCGAGGCTTCACGGCTTCCGGCGTGCCGAGGTCGAACGTCTCCGTCCCGTCCAGACCAAGACCGGCCACCGAGTCTCCGTCCGCGAAGGTCAGCGGCAACACGCCCATGCCCACGAGGTTGCTGCGGTGGATACGCTCGAAGCTCTCGGCGATGACCGCCCTGACTCCCAGAAGGTACGTCCCCTTCGCCGCCCAGTCGCGCGAGGAGCCCATGCCGTAATCCTTCCCTGCCAGGACCACCAGAGGAATGCCCTGGTCTCGATAGTGCATCGCCGCGTCGTAGATAGTCTTGACTTGGCCGTCCAGGAAATCGATTGTCCAGCCGCCCTCCGTATCCGGCGCAAGGTGGTTCCTCACCCTGATGTTGGCGAACGTCCCGCGAGTCATGACCCGGTCGTTCCCGCGACGCGACCCGTAGCTGTTGAACTGGCTCACCGAGACGCCTTGATCCAGGAGGTACCGGCCCGCGGGCGTGTCCTTTGCGATCGATCCAGCGGGGCTGATGTGGTCGGTGGTCACGCTGTCGCCGAGTCGGGCCAGACACCTGGCTCCCCGGATTGGTTGGATCGGTGCGACGTCGGCCGTCAAGTCCGCGAAGAAAGGCGGCTCCTGAATGTACGTGCTCTCCGGACGCCAGTCGTAGAGGGCACCGCCCGAGGTTTCGATCGCCTTCCATTCGCTCGAACCGTCGAAGACGTTCGCGTACTGCTGGATGAACTGATCGCGCGTCACGCACTCGGCGATCGTCTCGTCGATCTCCCGTTGGCTCGGCCAGATCTCCTTGAGGTAGACGTCCCGTCCCTGTCGATCGCGGCCAATCGGCTCCGCGGTGAGATCGATATCGACCGTTCCGGCAATCGCATAGGCCACGACCAGCGGCGGAGACGCGAGATAGTTCGCCCGCGTGTCGGGATGAATGCGCCCCTCGAAATTGCGATTGCCGGAGAGCACCGAGGCCACCACCAGATCGTTCGCCTGGATGGCTCGACTGATTGGTTCGGGAAGCGGCCCTGAGTTGCCAATGCAAGTCGTGCATCCGTAGCCAACCAAGTAGAACCCGAGGGCCTCGAGATCGTCCAGGAGATCCGCCTTCTTCAGGTACTCGGTCACCACCTTCGAACCAGGCGCCAGCGACGTCTTCACCCAGGGCTGCCGATTCAGCCCTCGTTCTCGCGCCTTCTTCGCCAGCAGTCCGGCGCCCACCATGACCTGGGGATTCGAGGTGTTCGTGCAGCTGGTGATCGCCGCGATCACGACTGAACCATGTCGCAGCGTGAAGGTTTCGTCATCGCACTGCACTTCCACGCCGCCGAGGCCGGTCGACGGCTTCACCTGGGTTGCCGCCGCCACCGCGGTAGCCAGATTGCCCCCTTCTGCCGTCCAGCTCTCGACGGTCGAGGTGGCATCGGGAGAGGACTTGCCGAAGGTGATGGAAAGGTCCTGCTCCCACTGCGCCTTCATCCCCGAGAGGGCGATGCGGTCCTGAGGTCGCTTCGGACCGGCAAGCGCCGGCTCGACCTCGCCGAGGTCGAGTTCGAGATCGGCCGAATAGACGATCTGTCGGGCATTGTCCCGCCAAAGACCTTGCAGCTTGCAGTATTGCTCAACGGTCTCGATCAGCGCCGGCTCGCGTCCCGTCAGCTCGAGGTACCGGATCGTGTGCGAGTCGACGGGGAAGAAGCCGATCGTCGCCCCGTACTCAGGAGCCATGTTCGCGATCGTTGCCCTGATGGCCAAGGGCATGTGGTCGAGGCCGGGACCGTGGAACTCCACGAACTTCCCGACCACACCGTGCTCGCGGAGCATCTCGGTGACTTTGAGGACGAGGTCGGTGGCAGTACAGCCCTCGGCGAGCTTCCCGACGAGGCGGAATCCGACCACCTCGGGAATGAGCATGTAGATCGGCTGACCGAGCATGACCGCCTCGGCTTCGATGCCGCCCACGCCCCACCCAACCACCCCCAGACCGTTGATCATCGTGGTATGTGAATCCGTCCCGACCAGCGAGTCAGGATAGAGCACGCCATCGTGATCCCAGACGACGCGCGCGAGGTACTCCAGGTTCACCTGGTGCACGATGCCGGTCGCCGGCGGCACGACCCTGAAGTTGTCGAAAGCGCTCTGTCCCCACTTGAGGAACTCGTACCGCTCCTGGTTGCGCTCGAACTCCCGCTGGCTGTTGATGGTCAGCGCGGTCGCTGAATTGAACGAGTCGACCTGCACGGAATGATCGATGACCAGGTCGCAGGGAACGAGCGGGTTCACTCGATTCGGATCTCCTCCCAATCGAACCATGGCACTGCGCATTGCCGCCAGATCGACCACCGACGGGACGCCGGTGAAGTCCTGCAGCACCACTCTGCCCGGCGTGAATGGGATCTCCACCTCCTTCACGTTCTTGAGGTCCAGTGCGGCCAGCGCCCGCACGTCCTCCTCCGTGACCACGTGACCGTCGACGTTGCGAAGACATGACTCCAGCAGCACCTTCAAGCAATACGGGAGACGATCGACGTGTCCGAACTCGAGCCGGTCGAGCCGACATACGGCACGGCTTCCCAGCGGAGTCTTGATGGTTTCGCGGACGCTCATCGGATCGGCGGGCGGATTGGACATGACAAACCTCGTCGGCTGGCTTCAAGAGGGCGTGAGAGGGACTCGACTCGACAGTGTATCGCCACTCCCGCACGTGGAGAAGGCGGAGTCCTCCGGAGCGGCCGGGGGCTCTGCGCATCGGACGCGGCGTGATGCACTGCCCTGCAAGGGCGAGGCGGGAGTGCGCGCTCGTGCCGTTCCCAGTTCGAGCGTTTCCCGCTGACGCGGTCTGGCGAAGCACTTCTCAACGGGATGCTAGATGGAGTAGTTCGTGGGTGGAAGCTGAGGATTGCTGCGCAACGTGATGTCCAGCTTCGGACCCCGGACGACGTGCCCTGGCGGAACGGAGCTGGTCACGAAGACCCCACCGTTGACGACCGAACCGGCGCCGATCACCGTCCTGCCGCCCAGAATGGTCGCGCCTGCGTACACGGTCACGTGGTCCTCCAGCGTGGGATGCCGTTTGGTATCCCGTCGCAATTGTCCTTGCTCGTCCTTCTCGAACTGTTTGGCTCCGAGCGTCACGCCCTGGTAGATCTTGCAGTGATCGCCGATCACCGTCGTCTCGCCGATGACCACGCCGGTTCCGTGGTCGATGAAGAAGCTCCGGCCGATGCGGGCACCCGGGATGAATGTCGATGCCGCTCGCGGAATGGGCCCGCTCAGAGAGCATGCGGGGAATCAACGGAATACCGAGCTTGTGCAGCTCGTGGGCAACGCGATGAACGGCCAAGGCCCGAACGCCGGGATAGCAGAGGACGATCTCATCGATCGAGCGAGCCGCGGGATCGCCGTCCAGGGCCGCCTGGACGTCGAGGCTCAGCGCGGCGCGGATCTGCGGCATGCTCGTCATCAACGATCCCACGGTGCGTGCGGCGCGACGCTCCAGATCGACAGCATCCGCCTGTCTCTCCTGGGCCACGTCGCCGTGAAGCGCCGCCACCACCTGCCCATAGAGCAGCGTGCCGACGCGGATGATGAGACTTCGCAGGTGATCCGCCAGGTCGGTCTCCGTCAGGTCGCGCGGTCCCTCGAAGCCGGGAAATAGCAGCCAATACAGCTGATCCACCAGCTCGGCGACGATGCGGCCCTCGGGAAGCGACCTCGGTCCGATCCGACCGATGCGCCGGTCGGCCAGCGCGGACTCGATGACCCGGCCGCTTGCCTGCTCCAGCTGCTCACTCAGCGGCGAAGCATCAGAATCGGATCGCGACTGGCCGTGGGACATCGCCGATATACTAATGGCGTTTCCGATCCACCAGCCTCCTCTCGAACCGGATACCGCACTTCGTTCGACCGGTTTCCCTCTCGAGGCGGCGGTGCGCGTCTGGAGGAACCGAGCCATGCCCCACGGTCGGACGTACGAGAGCATCGTCGACACATGCTTCAACACGCCGATGATCCGACTTCATCGCCTGGTGCCGGAGGAGCATGGAAATGTCTACGTCAAGTGCGAGTTCTTCAACCCGATGGCGAGCGTCAAGGACCGCATCGCCGAGGCGATGATCTCCGCCGCCGAACAGGAAGGGACCATCAACGCCGAGACGCACATCATCGAACCGACCTCTGGCAACACCGGTATCGCTCTGGCCTTCGTCTGCGCGGACCGCAAGTACCGGCTGACCCTCATGATGCCCGAGTCGATGAGCATCGAACGCCGGGTGCTGCTCCGATCGCTAGGAGCCACGCTGGTGCTCACCCCCGCGGCGGAAGGCATGCCCGGAGCGGTCTCCAGGGCGAGCGAGCTGGTCGCGAGCGAGGGCAACGCGTGGATGCCCCAGCAATTCGACAACCCCGCCAACCCCGCGATCCACGAGAAGACCACTGGCCCTGAGATCTGGGCGGACACCGGAGGCAACATCGACATGGTCGTCACCGGCGTCGGTACTGGCGGTTCGATCACCGGTATCACACGCTGCATCCGCCGGCACAAGCCGCAGTTCAAGGCCTTCGCCGTAGAGCCCGCGTCCTCCCCGGTCATCTCCGGCGGCCGACCCGCCCCCCATCAGATCCAGGGCATCGGCGCCGGATTCATACCGAACAACCTCGATACCGGTCTGCTCGACGGCGTCGAGCAGGTGACCAACGAGGAAGCCTTCGAATGGTCGCGGCGCCTCGCCCGTGAGGAAGGGATCTTCGGCGGGATCAGCTCGGGGGCGAACGTTTGCGCTGCGGCCCGTGTCGCGGCTCGTCCGGAGAACCGCGACAAGAACATCGTGACCATCGCCTGCAGCTTCGGGGAGCGCTATCTCTCGACACCGCTCTTCGAAGGGCTGCGCATGTAGTGCCGTTTCCAGTCTGGAAGCGAAGGTCTTCAGACCCGGCTACACTTTGACGACCGATTCTCATTCTCGACTCCTGGCATGGAGTGCCGCTCATGGCCCTGACCCCCGCCGCCTTCTTCAAGAAGCTCGATGCGTACAAAGAGCGAGTGCCTCTGGAGACGCTCGAAGAGCTGCTGATCGAACTCGATCTCGACGAGAAGGACATCGATCCCTACGTCCAGTTCGACGACGAGCGCTACCAGCGAAACCTGATGTACGAGGGCTCTGGCTTTCAGGCGCTCATCCTCTGCTGGAAGATCGGACAGCGCAGCCCGATTCACGACCACAAGGGCTCGAGCTGCGGCGTGCGCGTCCTTCGCGGAACGGCGACGGAGACCGTGTTCAAGCGCGGCGCTGACGGCATGCTCATGGCCATCCGCTCGCGAGCGATGAAGGAAGGCGACATCTGCGGCTCGCAGGACGCCGACATTCACGTCGTCTCCAACCTGGAGGAGTACGGCGAACCGCTGGTCACGCTCCACATCTACTCGCCTCCGCTGCTGCGCATGAACACGTACTCGCTCACCGACGCCGCCATCCGCGAGTTCGAGGATCCGGTCTACGAGTTCTCCTGCGGCGCCGGGATCTGATCTCGTACGGGGGGTCGGTCGCGAACGTCGCTCACCTCGCGGTGTCGTGCCGTTCGACGAACCAACTGGTGGCCCCAGGCTGCGGCCGTGGCAGACACGGCGATGTTGCGCAACAACCGGTCGCGGTGCACTGAACGAACGTTCAGGACGGTCGCGTCGACCGCCACCTGCAGCGCCGCAGCTGGTTCCGGTTCCCTCCCCTCCTGCAGGACGGCGGACGAACACTCGAGCAAGCCCCAGTCGGCGGGAAGTTCGTGGCGCGCGATCATGCCCCGCGGTGCCGCCAGGTACAACCGGTCGGCCAAACGATACCGACCGATCATGCAGTACTTGGTCTGGCCGTAGAGACGCTCGTCGAGCTGCCGCAGGCGGCGCAGGACTTTGCGATAGGCAGGCAGCTGGCTTGCGGAATAGTCCCACTCGCCCAGCTCCGGAAAGAGCATCCCGTCCCCCTGCTGCAGTTGCGGCTCCTCGAACCGGATGCGGTGCTCCTCGATCGACCGAGCGATCCCCTGGAGATCGCGCCGCTCGGCCAGCAGCGCTTCGACGGACGCGTGTTCCCGCAAGAAGTCGCTTCGCGACTGCTTGCACTCGACGACGATCGTCAGCGGCGGGCAGCGGCGCGTGACCGGTCGTCGTCGCGGCAACCGTCGCCCGACCGTGTATTCCAGGGGTGGCAACAGGTGGAGATCGGGAGGCACGGTATCGCGGTAGCCAGCGGCATCGACGCGGTATCGCCCGATCGGGCAGCGGACCTCCAGCGCCGCGGCCTGACATCCCTGCTCGTGCAGGAATGCCAGGGCCAGGTGCTTGAGCCGTCGATGGGCCGTTGATTCCACGCTCAGAGGATACGAGAACCGAATGGCGCAGCGGAATCCGGTCGATCAACCCCTTCGGGACGCTGGTCGAGGTTCGTCCCTGCCCCCGCTGCCCGCCCAGAGCGAGCCTGTAGAATCCGAGCTTGCCCTGCCCTGCGAAGCTGGGAGCTTCGGCTTCGAACCTCCAACGAGAGAGAAGACGATGGACGACCTCAAGAGACTGGAACGGCGCATCGACTCGCTCGAACGGGATGCCGCCCTGACCCGGGCGATCGCCCGACGCTACCGATTCCTGAGCGCCGGCCTCGCGCTGCTCATGATCGCCATGGTGAGCATGGCCGCGGTCAACCAGTCGGTCGTGGACGTGGTGCGGGCCAAGCAGCTGGAGATCTTCGATCAGCAGGGCAACCTCGTCCTGCGCGCCTCCGCCGGTGACGCGGGAGGACGCCTGGATCTGTGGAATGGTGCGGGCAGGAACATCGTCAGGGTCGGCGCCAACGAGTTCGGCGGCGACATTGCGCTCTGGAATGGAGCCGGAAGCAACGTATTCGGCGCGTTCGCCACCGCTGCGGGAGGCGAGACCGCGCTGTGGAACGCGGCCGGCCGCCGGATGGTCCGCACCCACGCGGACGAAGCGGGCGGTCGGCTGGACCTTCACGATGCGCAAGACCAGCCGCTCTGGTCGGGCGCTGTCGATGCCAACGGAGGTCAGCTGCGGGTTTCCAGCGCCGCCGGCCGGCCGGTGTTCGGACTCACCTCCGCGGCCGATGGAGGTACGCTCCAGCTCTTCAATGATCGCGAAGCCGCCGTGTTCCGCGCCGGGCCCACCGAGGATGGAGGCGGCCACCTTCACCTCGCCGGGAGCGACGGCGCCCGCGCTTCACCGTCGAATCCGGTGAACGGGGCGGCTCGCTGAAGCTCTTCAACGATCTCGCCCACGCCATCGTCAGCGCCGAGCCTGGGCCACAGGGCGGCGCCGACTTTCAGCTCGCCGGCGGTGACGGCACGCCGTGCTTCACGGTCGAATCTGGTGAACAGGGCGGTTCGCTCGACCTCCTCAACAACCTGGCTCATCCCATTCTCGGCGCTGCGCCCGGACCGGGGAGCGGCGCCCGCTTTCAGCTCGCCGGCGGCGACGGCGCGCCGTGCTTCATGGTCGAATCTGGTGAACAGGGCGGTTCACTCGAACTCCTCAACAACCTGGCCCATCCGATTCTCAGCGCCGCGCCGGACCGCAGAGCGGCGCCCGCTTTCAGCTCGCCGGCAGCGACGGCGCGCCGTGTTTCGCGGTCGCATCCGGCGAGCGTGGTGGCGTGTTCCAGCTCCTCAATGACCTCGGCCAGCCGGTGGTCACCGCGGACACGGATCCCCAAGGCTCCGGGCGGCTCGTCGTCGGAGCGTCGAATGGTGAGCCCAAGTTCTACACGGGCGTCACCGAGAACGGCGGCGTCGCGCACTGGAAGAACGACCAGGGGTCGATCGTGACCTCGATCGGCAGCTCCAGCCCGATCGGATCCGGGTCGCTTCTGCTCTTCGATCGCAGCGGGGCCCGCGCCATCGCGGCGGCCGGCCAGGAGTCCGGCGGCGGGGAGATCCAGCTCTTCAACCGCGCCGGAGACATGGTTTTCACCGCCGCGGACGTCGCCGACTCCGGTGGTCTGCTCACGCTCTACAGCCAGTCCGGTCGTCGCGGCGTCGTCGCCGCAGCTCGCGATTCCGGCGGTTTGCTCAACTTGCGCAACGGCATGGGCAATCCGATGGTGGTCCTGGGCTACGAAGAGGACAGCCGCGCCGGCGCCATCTCCGTGCTCAATCAGCGCGGCATTCAGGCCGTCCAGATCGGAGTGGGCAAGGATCAGGGCGGAGAGATGTCCGTGTGGGACGCTGAGGGCCGACAGCGCCGAGCCGGCTTGCCGCACGTGCGATCGCTCCTCGACCAGCCGTAGCACGCTTCAGAGCTGGCCGCACTGCCCCAGCTTGCCCACACCGCTTGGCTGGGGCGAAATGTCGGGAATCCCCTCCCCTGCTCCCAGCCGTTCTCCTCCCGCGGGGTACAGTGCTCAGCGGGGGCGATGGACCTGGCCATGTCGAGGGAAGAAGGATTTCGATTGTTCCAGCCGGGCGACCGGCCCCGTCTCGATGATCAGCGGCAGCGCTGGGCCATTGCCAGGGAGAACCACTCGGCGGTCGGAGCTCCGGGACTCGATCCGACCGACGCGAGATGGGTGCTCGCCGCCCGAGTCCGCTCCCAGCTGCAAGGGAGCGTCCTGACGCCGGAGCGGCGCGATCAGCTCATGAGGACGGCGCGCGTGCTGGGTCTTCGTCCCTTCGAAGCGAGTGTGATCGTGGCCATCGTGCAGGATCAGGCGCGGCGCGGCGCCGAACTGGACGAGGTGGAATCCGTGCTGGCGCTCCTGCATCCGCCGGTGCGCCGGTCGTCCGATGGCCTTTTGCTTCGAATCGCCGTCGCCATGCTCTGCGCGCTGACCGCGACCGCACTGCTCATTCGCTGGATCCTGAACGGCTGAGGACGGGATTACTCCGTCACGGCGTCCAGGTCGCGGATCGTCACTTCGCCGGAGTCGGCGACGTCGGCCACCTCCAACTCGACGAGCGCCTGCAGAGCCGCCAGCTGCTCCGCCTGCTTCTTCGTCGGTCCCCAGCACGAACCGAATCGCCGCGCTCCGATGGAGACGCACACCTCGAAGCACTTGGAGTGATCGGGCCCCTGCTCATCCAGCAGGACGTACTGCGGCGCCCTTCCAGCGACTGCTGCGCGAATTGCTGAAGGACCGACTTGAAGTTGTGCTGATGTCCAGACTGGGCGACCGTCTCGATGCGATCACCCATTGCATCGAGAATGAAGTCGCGCACCTTCTCCAGCCCGCCGTCAACGTAGAGCGCTCCGATGAGCGCCTCGTAGACCGCGGAGACGACGGAACCCGGCAGCGAGACTCGATTGCTCATGCCCTTGCCCAGTCGAATGAGCTCGTCGAATCCGAGTTCGGTCGCGACCTCGGCGCACGCGTTCCGGCTCACCACGCTGGACTTGATCTTGGTCATGTCCCCTTCCTGGAGGTCGGGGTAGGTGCGGAAGAGGTGTTCGCAGACCACCAGGCCAAGGACCGCGTCGCCCAGGAACTCCAGACGCTCGTTGCTCTCGAGGCGCGAATCAGCCATCGAGGAGTGGGTCAGAGCGCGGTTCAGCAACGCTCGGTCCTCGAACTCGTGACCGAGCATGCGCTCCGCTTCCGCCAGGCGATCCGCTTCCTTTGGCTCGAGCTGTTCCAGAACCCCACCCTCCCGAAGGGCGACTTCACCGGCGACTCCACCCGCAACCGGCGACGATCGTCACCGTGCGTTGGCAAAGCCCTGAGTATCGCGTGGGTTCTGGACGGGATTCTCGGGCGCTCGAAAGCGACGGAGAAGCTCGGCCAGGATTCCTCCCGATCCACGCGAGTGCACTATAACTCGAAAATCGGCTTTTGAAGCTTCGGACTTCGGCCAAACCCCACGTCGGGGCAGCGATCACCCCCTGCCCGTAGGCCTCGAAGCGGAAGATGGGGTGGTCGCCCTTGGCCTTTGCTGCTACCTTGTAGGGCTCTCGATGGGGCCCCCACCGCGGTTCCCGCTCGATCTGACCTCAGGAACCACCGCCATGCATTACCCAAGACGAGTCAGCAAGATCAAGCGAGTCCGCAAGTTTGGATTCAGGGCCCGCATGAAGACCAGCGCCGGTCGGAAGATCATCAACCGCAAGCGGCGACTCGGCCGTGCGGTCACACCCGTCTGATCCGACCGCGGGGCGCGCTCCTGCGAGACTGCTCGCCGGGGGAGCGAGAATCAGCGGTCAGACTCTCGACCGCGTCACTCGCCAGGCATGGGTAGAGCCAGCGAATGTGCCAGATCCCGGGCGATCTGCTCTGGCGAGCGGCGATATTCGGTGTGAATCAAGTCGGCCACCGCCTGATAGGTCGACCGGCGATCGGCCAGGATCGACGGCAGTTCGGCCATCGGATCCGCGCCGGTGATGCTCGGTCGGTCCCCCGGCTCGATGGCGAGCCGCCGGAGCAGCTCCTCCGCCGGACACTCGAGATAGGCGACCCGCAGCCGGCCCAGCCTCCGATATCGCTCGATGAGGCGTCGCGCGGCGTCGATCGTCGGCGTACCCCCGCCAGACGCCACGATCGCCGGACGGTCCGCCTCCAGCACCTCCGCCAGCACCTCGGTCTCGGCACGTCGCCACGCCGCTTCCCCGCTCCGCGCCCACACGGCAGCGACTGACTCGCCCCCCAGCCGCTCCAGGGTCAACTCATCCAGATCCACGAAGGAAGACGCTGTCGCTCGGGCAAGCAGTCGCCCAATCGTGCTCTTCCCGCTGCCTCGAGCCCCGATGAGCAGGATCGTGCCGCGACTCCTCGCCCCTGCACCGACTTCGTTCATCGCGGAATCGCGCCGAGCGGATGGGCCGGGGAGCGGTGTGAGGCCGTCGCTGCCGTCATCAGGCGACCCGGCTGAGGAGTCCGCTTCCCAGGAAGCGGAGCAATCGATCGCGATCGTCCTGGCTGATGAACTCGCAGATCTCCAGCGCCATGCGGCGCGGTCCGGGATCGTCGTCCTCCGGATTGACCCAGATCACCCGCGCGGAGGCAAAGACCGCCAGATCCTCGCCCGGAAGCCCCAGATGCAGAGCCACCCGCTCGCCGAGTTCCAACGGCTTGTCGAGTTCGATGCGGACGCCGCTCTCGCTGACGTCGTACGCATGTCCTTCCAAGGTCTCGATGCGGTATTCGACGACTCGCTGAATCGTGACCTGCGTGTACATCGCATCCAGATGAAACCTGGCGTGCACGCGGCGGTCGAGGCAGTTGCTCTGCGACATGGCTCACTCCTCGGACCGATCCGACATCGGGATCGAGACCTTCGATCTCTCTATCGGACCCGCCAGCGCCAGGCTTGAGACATGGCCCAAATTCGCGCACTGCAGTGATGGGCGTCACGCTCGTGGCGGAGACCCCTGGGTGTCGCCTGCTTTGGAGGCGTCTTCGCCGGCCCCGCAGGGCACGCCAGCCCGCGTGGCCAGCAACTCGATGGACAGCCCGGTCACCCGGACGCCCAACTCCTGCTCCAACTCGGCAAGGAGCTCCGGCGGAATGCTCTCGATCAGCCGCTGTCCGAGCTGCACGGGAACGTCTTCGATCTCATCGCTCTCTCGGAACCACAGGTGCAGGTGGCTGCTGGTGTCGCCGTCGTAGCGGCAGCAGCCGTTGGTCATGGGGAGCTTCAGGGCCAGTCCCGCCCGGCAGAACGCTTCCAGCGTGTTGTACACCGTGGCCCGCGAGAGCCGCTCGACGCGCGGTCGAGCCAGGTGATAGAGCTCCTCCGGCGTCGGATGGCACTCGCATTCCAGGAGCGTCTCGTAGAGCGCGACGCGCTGATCCGTGCAGCGAAGCCGGTGACGATTGAAGAGATCGCGAGTCGACTCCGACACAATGACAGCCTTTCCGGATCGGGGTCTCGTATTATTGCCCCTTGCCGGCGACGGGCCAACCGCCAATGTGCTTCTCCTTTTCGGCCTGCAGCGCGGGCCGACTGCTTTGATCTTGGAGCCATCATGCCGCTGAAGATCGTCCGCGGTGACCCGCGCACGCCCCGCTCGACCCGCTGCGGAGATGCGACGGTCGCAGTGCGTCGGGTACGGGAATCAGGGACACGCCGCACGCGCAGAACCTGAAGGACTCGGGCATTCGCGTGATCGTGGGGGCCAGGCCCGGTTCGGCCGGCGCCGCCCGAGCCGCGCTTCGGGATTCGAGACGACCTCGATCGACCACCGCCGTGACAGCGGCGCGGCCTGGTGATCATGGCCCTTCCCGACGAGGTGCAGGGCGACATCTACGAACAGCAGATCGCGCCGAACCTGCGAGAGCGAGCCATCATCGGCTTCCTGCATGGCTTCGCCATTCGATACGGGCTGATCGAGCCGCGTCCCGACATCGGCGTGATCATGGTCGCGCCCAAGGGACCGGGCGCGACGTTGCGGCATCGCTATCTGGAGGGACTGCGGCATTCCCTGCCTGTTCGCGCTGCATCAGGACTCGCCCGCCGGCGACGCCGAAGCGATCGGGCTGGCGTGGGCGAACGGGATCGGCTGCGCCAGAGCCGGCGTCATCTACGCCACGATCGCACAGGAGACCGAAACCGACCTCTTCGGCGAGCAGGCCGTTCTCTGCGGTGGGATGAGCGAGCTCATCGTGGCAGCCTTCCGAGACACTCGTGGACGCCGGCTACCCGCCGGAGCTGGCGTACCTCGAGTGCTGCCACGAAGCGAAGCAGGTCGCGGATCTCGTGTACGAGCGAGGCCTCGCGGGGATGATGAAGGCGATCAGCAACACCGCGGAGTTCGGCGCCGTACGAGGCGGGGCCGCAGATCGATCGACGAAGGCGTGCGTGCAGGCATGCGTCGATTGCTCGATCAGATCCGGGACGGCTCGTTCGCCGAGCGCATTCATCCGCGACGGCCGGCGGATCGCCCTGGCTTCGCGCGAGCAGCGAGCTGCTTGCGCGCACGATCCCATCGAGGATGCGGGACGAATCATCCGCGAACTGCGGATCGGATCCGGCCGATCGACGTGCGGCCCGCCGTCGACCCCGACGGATGCATCCGACCCGCGCTCTGACGCCTTTCCCGCCTCTGGTCCGCACAGGCTCCAATGAACTGGTGGCAAGCGGCAATCCTGGGACTGGTCGAAGGGCGTCACCGAGTACCTGCCCATCAGCTCAACCGGGCATCTGATCCTCGTGTCCGCTCTCCTGGGCCTCGACGAGCCGGCGGAGCTCAAGCAGGCGGTCGACGCGTTCACGATCGTCATCCAGGGCGGGGCGATCCTCGCCGTGCTCGGCCTCTACCGGAAGCGGGTGGCGCCAGATGATCAGGGGCCTGCTCGGGCGCGACCGAGGCGGGACGGCGTCTCGCCGTCAACCTGCTCGATCGCCTTCCTCCCGGCGGCCGTCTTCGGTGTCCTGCTCGAGCGATTGGATCGAGCTCCGCCTCTTCCATCCCGTGCCGGTGATCGCTGGCGCTCGCGCTCGGCGGCGTGGTCATGATCGGCCTGACCCGCTGGCAGCGCACGCTTCTTCCACGGCGACGAGCACGAGGAGCCGACCGACGCCCGCTTCGTACGTGGACATCGAGCACCTGACCTGGCGGCGCGCGCTGCTCATCGGTCGTGCTGCAGTGCGTCGCGATGTGGCCGGGCACCAGCCGGTCGATGATGACGATCGTCGGCGGCATGGTCGTCGGGCTGCGCCGCGGCAGGCGGCGGAGTTCAGCTTCCTGCTCGGCCTGCCGACGCTGGGCGGGGCGTGCGTCTACAGCCGCGGCGAAGCAACCTCGCTGGGCGACGGACCGACCATGATCGAGGTGCTCGGCGTCGAGGCCGCTCGTCATCGGGGCTTCGCCGTCGCCACGATCTCGGCCGCCATCGCCGTGAAGTGGCTCGTCCGCTACCTCTCGAAGCACGGGCTGGCCATCTTCGGCTGGTATCGGCTTGCGCTGAGCGCGGTGCTCATCCTGCTGATCCAGGCGGGAGCGCTGCGGATTGCGCCGTCCGAGCCGACGGCCAGAGCCCAGCCGTCGCGCCGGCTACGGCGCTCGAAGCTGCAGCACGAGATCGCAGTAGCTGACCGCGATCGGCTCGCCCAGCAGCGGCGCGAACAGCTCTCGCAGCTCGCCGACCGCGGTGTAGCAGGCACCGAGCTCGAACTCCGGTGAGACGAGCGTCTCGAACTCGATGAAGCTTCCCAGGCCGTCCACCTCATCCAGGTGGATGCGCACCCCCTCCATCAACCAGAGCTCGCGCGTCTTGACGACCCGCACCCACTCCTGCAGGCTCTCCTGCCCCCACCGGCGCCGGGCCTGGCTCTCGCTCAGGATCTCGTAGTGGCTGGTCTTGGCATCGACACGATCCGGTCGCTCGTAGCGAATCCACTCGACCGGTTCGCCCGGCGCACTGCGCCGCTTGAGCCGACCGTTGGCGAGCCGGTAGTACTGATCGGTCTGGCGCAGTGTGCCGATGAGGTGGGCGCCGATGAGCGCGCACTGCCGGCGGGCGGCTTCGACGTTCCGCAGCTCCGCCTTGAATTCAACGTTCTTCTTCCCGGGTGTCATGATCAATGGGACCCGTTCATTCATCGGAGATCGGCGGCGTCGGATTGAGCAGCCAGGGACGCTGCCGCTCGATCTCCTCCCGGCTCTGGACGGGCAGACCATGCAACAGCCGCGCGAGCTGCTGCTCGACCGCCAGGCGATCAGGCATGTCGTACACCCTCGGAGCGTCAGGTCCGGCGACCTGCTCGATGCGCCACCGGACCGCGGTCGGATCGCTCTGCACAAGCCGATGAAGAGTCCATCCCGGGTGAGGACGGGACCCGCAACATCGTCCCACTGCCGCTCGTCCGCCGGCTGCGGCTCCCCGTCGGGCCCCAGCGTCATGAGCCGCCAGAGGGCCCTGCCGCGATGCTTGCCACCGACCTCCAATCGCAGGAACCACGCCTTCTGCCCATAGCTCACAGGGGCGAGGTCGACGATCTCCGCGCGCGGCCAGAGCGTTCCGCCCAGCGTCCAGGCGAGCAGGGACGCCAAGAGGAAGAACACCGCCAGCTTGACCAGCAGGCTGCGAAATCCGAGCGCCAACTGACCCATGGCGCGATTGTAACGGGCATCGAGATCCGAGCGGAAGGGTCCCCGCTCACGCGACGCTCAGCTCCTCGAGCAACCTCGCCTCGTCCCAGATCTCGACCCCCAGCTCGCGGGCACGATCCGCCTTGGACCCAGGCGCCGAGCCTGCGATCACCAGATCGGTCCGACTCGACACCGAGCCGGTCACCTTCGCCCCCAGCGTCTCCAGCTTCTCCGTGAGCTCCTCCCGCGTGAAGGACTCGAGAGCGCCGGTCAGCACGATCGTCAACCCGGCGAACCTCGAGCGGCTTGGCGTCTTGCCCGCCTCTTGGTGAATCCGGCTGCGCAGATCGACCCCGGCCCTGGCCAGCCGCTTGAAGGCGTCCCGGCCCGGCCGCGAATTCAGGTATGCGTGGAGCGTCGCCGCGGTGATCGTCCCCGAAGTCGGGCAACGCCTCGATCTCCTCCTCGCGCAGCGAGCAGGGCCTCGGCGTCCGGGAAGTGAAGGGCGAGCGTTCTCGCCGCGGCACCGCCGATGTGACGGATACCGAGCCCCGCGAGCACCCGGGCCAGTCCCCGTTGCTTGCTCGCCTCGATCGCCTGCAGCAGGTTGTCCGTCGACCGCTCGCCCATCCGCTCGAGCTCTAGGAGATCCTCGCGTCGCAGCGCGAAGAGATCGGCGAAGTGATGGACCAGCCCCGCGTCCACGAGCTGGTCGATGAGCTTCTCGCCCATGCCGTCGATGTCCATCTGGCCGCGGCCCACGAACCACTTGAGCTTCTCGCGAAACTGCGCCGGGCACTCGGGATTCATGCAGTAGAGCTTGGGCCCCTCCTGCTCCACCGTCCCCTCGCAGGCGGGACAGCGGCGCGGAGGGTCGATCCGACGGCTGTTCTTCCCCCGCTTCCCGACCACCGCTTGCACGACCTGCGGGATGATCTCGCCCGCCTTCTCGACGAGCACGTGGTCGTTCAGGCGGATGTCCTTGCGGCGAATCTCCTCGATGTTGTGCAGCGTCGCGTGCGTGACCGTCGTTCCTGCCAGGAAGATCGGATCCATCGTCGCGCGGGGCGTGAGCGTGCCTCCCTTGCCGACCTGCCAGTCCACGCGACGGAGCACCGTCTCACCGCGCTCGGCGGGATACTTGTACGCGATGCACCAACGCGGCGCCTTGCTCGTGACGCCGAGTCGCTCCTGAAGATCGAAGCGATCGACGCGGATGACCATGCCGTCGATACCGCAGCCCAACCGCAAACGCTCGCTCCGAAAGCGCTCGATCGCGTCGATCACATCGTCGATGCGGTCGACCCGGACGCAGTGCGAGCTCACGGGGATCGCCATCTTTCGGAGCCGTTCGAGGAACGACCAGAAGCAGTCCACGTCGAGTCCCTGCAACTCACCCCGTCCGTGCGCGACGAAGCTGAGGCGGCGGCTGGCCACGACCTTGGGGTCGAGGCTCTTCAGGGTTCCCGCGGTGGAGTTCCGGGCGTTCGCGAAGAGCGGCTCCCCTTTCGATTCCCGCTCCCGGTTGATCCGCTCGAACTCGATGTCAGGCATGAAGATCTCGCCCCGCACCTCGAGCACCTTCGGCGGGGCATGACCGCGCTGCGCCGCCAGCTTGAGCGGAATCGGGCGAATCGTGCGCACCTGCGCGGTGACGTCGTCTCCGCGAGTGCCGTCGCCACGCGTCACGGCCCGGACCAGCTCGCCCGACTCGTAGCGAAGGCTGACCGCGACCCCATCGACCTTCGGGTCGCACACGTACGTCACCGTCTGCTTCTCGTCCAGCCCCAGTCCCCGGCGCACCCGCTCGCTCCACGCCCGCAGGTCTTCGACGGTGTAGGTGTTGTCGATCGACAGCATCGGCACCGCGTGACGCACCGTCTTGAAACCCTTGATCGGCTGCCCGCCCACGCGCTGCGTTGGACTGTTGGGATCTGCCCACTCGGGATGCGCCGCTTCGAGCTCCGCCGAGCTCCGCCAGCAGCGCATCGAATTCCGAGTCGGGCATGATCGGCTCCGCCTCGACGTAATAGGCGCGGTTCGCCTGCTCCAGCAGCGAGCGAAGCTCCTCGACGCGCTTCCGATCCGACACCATCGACAGGGCCTTCCGTGTCAGGGAATCTCGTTCAGCGTGTAGTACGCCTCAGGGTGCAGGAGCGGCGCGCCATCTCGATTGCGAATGCCCGGCAGCATCAGCTCGTGCACGTAGGTTCGGCGCAGCCCCGGCACTTCCAGTCGCACGGAGCGGCGATCGGAGGAGACCGTGACGCGGGAGACCGGCAGGGTCTTCCGATCGATCTCGGGGGAGCCGTACTGCTCCCAGCGGTGGTGGGTAAAGCTGGCCATCTCGTAGCTGCCCGGGTCGCCCGCCGACTTCGCATCGACCGGCTGGGTGAAACGGAGCTCGAAGCCGTCGGGGCGAGCGGACATCTCGAGGACCTCGAACGGAAGCTCGCCCGTGTACACCAGCCGCTGCAATCCCCAGGGACGGCTGCCGAAGCTCCACCAGCCGCGGTTCGTCATCCCCACGAAGAGGCTGCCGTCGGCGCCGAAGGCGAGACGGTTGACGCCGCAATCGAAGCCGCTGCGGAAGGGGAAACACGCCCCCTGATAGACGCCCTTGACCTTCTCGAGATACACCCGCATGACCGAGGCGGCGTATTGATCGCCGACGAAGAACTGACCCGTGAAGGGACCGAACGCGCCGCCGGTCTCGTCCAGAACGATGTCGCTCGCGCTGCGTCCCATGCGGTCGTAGGGGAACCACACCGCCGGCTGCTTGAAGTCCTGCTCGCCCTCCGGCGTCTTCATGCCCGCGACCTCGTACCACCGATTGGCGCTCGGATGACCGTGCCAGTCGCCGAAGTCCAGGTGGCTCAGCTTGCACGTGCCAACCCAGTCGCCCTGGTTGTCGGTGTAGAACATGTCGCCGTCGGCGCCGACACCGATGCCGTTGGGCGAACGCAGACCGCCGCACACCGGAACCGAGCGAGCCGTCCTCGTTCACGATGATCGCCCAGCCTCGCCACGGCACGATCGACTTGCCCAGGCTTCCGCAGAATCCCGACGTTGAGCGTGACCCACATCCGCCCCTCCCGATCGAACTTCGGGCCGAAGGCGAACTCGTGGTAGTTGCCGCTCACGCCCCACTGATCGCTGACCGTCTGGTAGACATCGGCGCGATCGTCGCCGTCGGAATCGATCGAGCGCCGTGAGCTCGCCGCGCTGCGCGACGTACAGTCGCCCGTCGCGCCAGGCCGCGCCGAGCGGCTCGTGCAGCCCGAAGGCGAATCGCTTGAACGCGCAGTCGAGCGGCGGATCGTCATACGCGTCGTCGACGATCCACACCTCGCCGCGCCGCGTCGAGAGAATCGGGCGCCCGTCCGGCATGACGTCGAGGCCGCCGACTTCGAGCACGACGCCCTCCGGCTCGAGCACGGTGAGCAAGCGGTAGTGGGCCGACTCGGCGCTGAGCGGGAAGTCGCGCTCGAGGTAGTAGCCGAGCAGCGCGGCGATCCGCGGGTCCAGTCGGGGCCGCATCTGAAACTGCCAACCGCCAACGCCCTGGGTCACCTTCACCAGAAGCGTGTTCCGACCCGGCTTCAGCGACAGCTCGAGCACGTGGTCCTGGATGTTCATCCCGCGGTAGACGTCCGCGTCGACGATCAGCCGTCCATTGAGCCACAGCTTGACGCCGTCGTCGCTGCCCATCTCGAAGACGACCTCTGCCTCGCCTTCACTGACGATCTCGCGGTAGAGGTAGGCAATGGCGTCGGTGTTGGCCGGCTCGTCACCGAAGCGCTTGAGGTCGATCATCATCCAGCCGTCATCCTCAATCGTCGTCCAGCGTGCGGTCTGCCCGCCCTTTCCTGCGTACTCGGCGTGCAGATCGACGAGGCGCTCGGGGGGATAGACGACATCGTGCTTGTTCTGGCCGGTGTTGTCGAACGGTCCGATCACGGACCATGCCGAGATCTCGAGCCGCGGCCGGTAAGTAGGCCAGCGTGGCTTCCTTCGTCGCTTCGCGGCTTTCCTTGCGGACGTACCGGAAGTCGTTCACCTGCGCCGCGGCTCTTCCCTGGACCAGCGCGAGCATCAACAGGACCGCGAGCACCGCGCTGAGCCCGCACGCCCATGCCCTTGCCCATGCCCATGCCCATGCCCATGCCCATGCCCATGCCCATGCCCATGCCCATGCCCATGCCCATGCCCATGCCCGTGCCCATGCCCATGCCCATGCCCATGCCCATGCCCTGCCCATGCCCTTCCCCGCCCTCCCCGCCCCTGCCCCGATCTTGCTCGGCGTTTGGCAACGTCGAACGCCGCGGGGACATGAAGCTAGGGCAGGGCGGGGCAAAGGAGGGCAGGGGGATCGCGGTCACTCCAATTGCCGCTTGCAATCTGTCATGCATCACCACGTCACCTCCAGATCGAAGCTCGCTTCGCCCTGCGGGTCGAGCGTCAAGAGCACGAGACCATCATCTTGCGCCGCCGCTTCACCTCGGATCAGCCGGAAGGGCAAGTCGCCCGCATCGACGAGAACCCGATCGCCCGGCGCACCGCTCACCGTCAGGCGGCTGACGAGAGAAGCGTGCTGCTGCTCGCGCTTTGGCAACGGCTGTTCGGTGACGAAGAGCTCCGTCGGGCCGCCGCGCAGACGGTAGCGGAAGACCGGTCGGCCCTCTCCGTCGAGCTGGTATCCCTCGAACGCCGGCTCGAACGGCGCGTCGCGCTGGATCGGACGGAAGAGCGGAGCATCGTGTGCCTTCCAGCGCGGCTGCTCGGGATTGGTCTCGGAGCCGCCCCGGGCGGCCCACGCACCCTGCGCG
Organism: uncultured Planctomycetota bacterium; assembly: GCA_963697235.1. Lineage (GTDB taxonomy): Bacteria > Planctomycetota > Phycisphaerae > Phycisphaerales > SM1A02 > CAVONJ01. Next base: position 965,521 of record CAVONJ010000003.1, on the reverse strand, counting down.
CTCAGAAAGGGGCCGGTCCAGACCAGGGTCACTCGACAGGCGTCCGCGTCGAACGCGCAGTGGACCTGCTCGGGGAATCCGCACGCGATGGCCCGCACGCCCGCCGCTTCCATGAACGTCCGGAAGACCACCGGCTCGTCAGTCACCTTGAGGATCAGCCCGCCGGGATCGATCAGCCCGTCGGGCAGCGGCAGCAGCTCGCCCTGGGAGAGGTACGACCAGATCGCGCGGATCTGATCCTCGGCTCGGCCACCGAGGAACTGCGTGAACGCGCTGCGGCCGGCGATGAAGAACGACGGCATGCGCGTCCCGGGACGTATCAAGCTGGGATCGTGCAGCCACCGCGAGAAGTGATCGAAGCGCAATCGCTCCACGGTCTTCGCCAGGTCCGGACCGGGCGTTCCGGTCGAGTCCCGCCCGGAAATGGTGTGGCACTGAATGCAGTTCATCGCTGTCGCCCCGACCAGCTCCCGTCCCACGCGCGCCGCTTCGAGCTGAAACGGAGGCCCCTCATCGGGTTGGTGATCGACCCCGGCCACGGCCGTCAGGGCACTGCCCAGCAAGGCCACGGCGCTGCCGTACTCCGGCATGCGAGCGGACAGATAGGGCCGCACCCGCGCCCGCTCTTCCAGCACCTGGGTGAGCCAGCGGGGATTCAGGCGGGCGCCGACGCTGGTCAGGTTTGGCGGCAGCCGTCCCTCGTCCCCGAGGTCCGCCTCGCCGATCGTTCGAAAGTAGGTGGCGACGGCGGGCTCCGGCCCCGCTTCATGGTGATAGACGTGGCAGGCGGTGCAGCGCAGCCGCGTCATGGCGCTGGCGACCAGCTCGTGGGGCACGTCGGCGGAGCGCCGCTCGGGCAGCTGTCGCAAGAACGCGAGCAGCGATCGTCGCTGCGCGTCGTTCAGCGCGAACCGGGGCACGCCGGCGGCCGGCGAAGATCCGAGGCAACCGCCGGAGGCGGTCCCGTTCAGACGCTCCATGGGCGCGGCGACGAGCGCCGGATCGATCGGCGATCGATCGGGACCGAGGCGATGGCAGTTGGCGCAGCCAACCTCTGCAAACAGGGACCGTCCTCGCGCAACGGCTTGCGCATCCGGCGTGACCTCCGCCCTCGTCGGTGTCGAATCCGCCGCCCTCTCGGCCAGATCCGATGCGATCAGGTATGCCGCAATGGCCTGGCTCTCCGGCTCGGTGAGGAGCATCGAGGGCATCTGACCGCTCGGCCAGATCTGCAACGGGTCTTCGAGGTAGTCAGCAAGCGCCGCCAGCGTGGTCTTGGCCGCCAGGGGACCCAGCGGAACGTATTCGAACAGCGTCGGTTCCGCGTCCATCTCTCGCGGGCCATGGCAGGCGACGCATCCCACCTCCTGGTAGAGCAGCTTCCCGGTCGCGACCAGCCCTTCGGGCGGCGTCTCCACCGGATCACTGAGCGGTCCCCCCATCGACGCGAGGAATGCGGTCAAATCGGCGATCTGTCGCTCTGCGTTCGCCGAGGAAAGAAAGAGCTGCGGCATCGCCGCGCCCGCGCGCGGACTGTGGATCGGTCAGCCAGCCGTGAATCCACGCCGGACGCGCCCGTGCCCCGATCTGCCCGAGCAGCGGCGCCGGTGCTGCCGACAGGAGCGCCATCAGCGCCGGATCTTCGCTGCGGTGGCATGCCGAGCAGTTCATCTGCTGAGCGAGCACCAAGCCCGCCACGGCCGGATCATCCACCAGTCGCGCTCCTCCCGTTGGCATCGGCAGGGGGACCAGCGATCCTTCCGGCTGCCACATCGCCCGCAGACCGGTCGGCCCGCTGCCGTCGGCGCGGAATTCGAACACCGCTTGGCGAAGGCTCGCCCCCATCACGATCGGCTCGCGGCTGAGCACGAGGCGCGGCTCCTGCCCCGCGTGATCCGTCGCAATCTCCCTTCCCTTCATGTTGATCAGGAGCGAGCCGCCACGGATCTCGGCCCCAATCCGCGCCGCTCCCACCGACCCCGGGGAGAAGGTAACGGTGAAGATCGCTTCGAAGGGACCCGGAGGCAATCGCGGGTCGAGGGACTGACCGGGCTCGAGGAAGAACGCCAGCGCCGGCAGCGAGCGCTCCACGAAGACTGATCCGGCGGTGACTCGCGCGTGCACGCCGCGGACGAGCGGCTCGGCGGTGGGGTTGACGCTGAATGACCTGACCCTGAGCTCAGGCACCGCGCGGGTCAGCATCACCGCCACGACGAAGGTCGCCGCGATCGCCACGAGCGACAGCAGCGCGAGCGGCGATGGGCGAAGGAAGGTCTTCTGGTTCACGAGCAGCTCGCCGGCGTTCGCCCATCCGGGCGAGGTTGAGAGGACATCAGCTTAGCAGCCCGGATCAGGCGCGATACGGCCATGTCGTGGGGCGTGCGCATGCGGACCCGCTCCGAGATCTTCGCGTCGACCGGACCGACTCGCTCAGCCGGCGCGGTCCGGGATTCCAGGGACCCGATGAACAGACGGATGGCCATGACGAGCAGTGCCAGCGTCAGGAGGCAGAGGGCCACGACCAGCAGCGCTCGCCGTCGGCGGTCCTGCCGCCTCGCCCGGTAGAACCTCGGCGGTACCTGCAGACTTCTGGAGAAGTCGAGCATCCGCCCGGCCGCCTCCGTCTGATCGCCGGCGGCAGTCATCCGCTCTTCGGCGAGCCGGAGATGCTGCCGGGCGGCGGCCCGCGAGCAGTCCATGGCCTGGGCCAACTCGCGTTCGGACAGCCGGTAGACCCAGCCAAGGACCCACGCCTCGCGTTGCTGGCTGCTCATGGCGGCGAGCGCGGCCGACGCTTCCGATGGGACCCCGGTGGCGAGCAACACCGCGGCCTTCCGCTCGCGGCTGCGAAGGAGGGTCAGCCGGTCCATTCGGGCGCTGTCGAGACGCCCCAGGTCCGGCTGCGCCGCAAGCACCTCGTCGATGACGGCCGCGGCCGTACGACGGTCTCCCGTGAGCAGGGTTGCCAGACGATACACCCGGCGCTCGCACGCCGCTCGATCCGCCATTGGGACGGAGTTTAGCAGCCCACTGGAGACCCGATCGCAACCGGTCCGATACCCTTGGCGGAGCCCGTCATGTCGATTCCCTTTGGGAGGACCCAATGTCCTTGAGAACCTGGAAGCGCGGCAGCGGCCTCATGCTGCTCGTTCTGCTCCTTCTGCTGACGGCCGGCACGAGCGCGACCGCCGACCTGGCTCAGACGGTCCAGGAGGCGGTCAACACCGCCGACCTCGGTGCAGCCACGGTGGGGATCAGCATCCGCGACGCCGATTCCGATCGCGAGCTGGTGCGCCTCGGTGCCGACCAGTCGCTGATCCCGGCGAGCAACATGAAGCTGCTGACCACCGGAGCGGCCCTCTTCGCGCTGGGACCGGACTTCGAGTTCCACACGCCGTTGCTGTACGACGGCCAGCGTCTGATCGTCGTGGGCGACGGCGATCCGGGGTTCGGCGATCCCGAACTGCTGAAGATAATGACGCGCGACGACGTGAACGGGCTCGACGTCGAGGACTTCCTCGAGTTCTGGGTCCGCGCGGTCGTCGAATCAGGCATCGATCGCGTCGAGGAGATCGTCGTCGACGATCGAGTCTTCGACCGGAACTTCGTGCACGAGAGCTGGCCCGTCGAACAGCTCAACCGCTCCTACTGCGCCGAAGTGTCCGGGCTCATCTTCCACAACAACGTGCTGCACTTCTTTCCCCGCCCGAGCGAGGGGAGCCGGCCCATCATCGCCAACTACAAGCCCCTTGCTCCGTGGCTTGAGCTGAAGAACCAGGGCACCTGCCGCCGCGGCGATGGCGAGAAGTCGACGGCGTGGATCGCGCGGGCTGGCGATCGATACACGTTCTACGGCAACGTACCCTTCGCCTATCGCACGCCGGTGCCGGTCACCGTCCACGACATGCCCCTCTTCTTCGCGCACCTGCTCGCCGATCGACTGAGCGCCAAAGGGGTAGCGGTCGGCGGCTTCCGGACCGTCGATCCGGGGCGTCGCTGGACGAACACCCAGCCGATCGGCCCGGTCATCACGACGCCCATTTCGACGGCGATCACCCGGTGCAATCGCGACAGCGAAAACCTCTACGCGGAAGCGCTGCTGAAGCGGATGGGACATCAGGTCACGGGCGAATCCGGCTCGTGGACCACCGGCGCGGCCGTGCTCCGCCACGTACTGCTCGAGAAGCTGAATCGACCGGAGCTCGCGCAGAAGGTGATCGTCGCCGATGGCTCGGGACTGAGCCGCGACAATCGCGTGGCTGCCGCAACCATGACCCGCTGGCTGAACGTGCTGCACCAGGACCCGTACCTGGGCGAGCTCTTCCAACGCAGCCTCGCGTCCGCCGGCGAGTCCGGAACGCTCGAGAATCGGTTCCGGGACGCCGATCTGCACGGCGCCGTCGTGCGGGCCAAGTCGGGCTACATCAATCAAGTCAGCTGCTTGAGCGGCTACGTCAGCGCTCCGGGAGGCAGGGAACGCTCGTTCAGCATCTTGATCAACGATCTCTCCGCCTCCGGTTCAGTCCGGAAGGCCAAGCGGCTCCAGGAGCGGATCGTCTGCCTCATCGCAGAAGACCTCGCCGTGCCAGCCGCCGAGGCGCACAGCAGCCCATGAGCGTTCCACCGCGCACGTCTCAGATCCGCTCTCGCGATGAAGTTCATGAAGCGGTGATCTGGTCGCGCGTCAGGGCGCCGGAGCACCTTCCGACAGCTCGGGCGCGGACTGAGCTGTCACGGGCGGCGGAGGAATCTTCGGATAGCCGCCAAGCTGGCGCTGGATGAAGTCCGGCGCCCGCACCAGCAGCGACTCCGCTCGTGAACTCGATCGATGCCCAGGTGCCACCGTTGACCGTCCACGCCTCCGGCTCGATCGTTTCGGTGATGACGTCAATGAGCGAGCGAGCCCGTTGTTCCATTTCCTCGCCCGTGTTCCCGCCCGCCGGCGCGACCTGGATCGATCCGCCGTAGCCGTCGCCGGAGTAACCCAGGTCTTCGACGACGATGCCGATGGGCGGCGAATCGGTGAACTTCGGCGCTTCGAAGAGCAGATCATCGATCGGATAGATGCGAAGCTCGAGCGCATCCCGGGCGCTCAGCCGCTCCTTCGTCCCGATTTCGATGAAGCTCCGGCGAATCTGCCACGTGCATGGCTCCTCGGTCGAACACTGTTCGAGCACGAGATCGAGCACCTCCACGGCCACCATGTCCTTGACTTGCAGCGTGATCGGCTTCTGCGGATCGATTCCGTGACCAACTGGATCGTCTGCGTACCGGACGATGACGTTCACACCCAGTGCCGTGCGCAGGTAGTCGAACACGTCGCGGGCCGGCGTTTCCTGGAAGTCGACCGACAGCGTCTTGTAGAAGAGCACCTGCAGCATCTGGACCTTGCTCGGTCCCTTGCTGCGACCCGCCTCCTGCTCCGCCCGCTTCTGACGGACCGCTTCGATCCGCTCCGCCAGCGTCTGGCCGCTGACCGGAGCCTCCGCGGCGAACAGGGCGAAGATCACGATGCCGCCGAGCAGAAGATTTCTCATCACCATCGCGGGGCTCCTCCTGGTGCCGTCATCCCCTTCTCCAGACGCACCGCGCCGGACTTTCAGGCCGATTCTAGCTCCGTCTTGGAGACCTCTGGCCATCTTGCGTGCCTGGGGGTCGATACGAACCGCGGAGGGCCGCAGAGGACCGCAGAGAGCGGAAAGAGAGCTGGTGCGGATCACCTGGTCGAACTGAGCATGGGCCTGAATCAGCCCGATTCGCCGCGCCACGGGGGTGCTGGTCGCTCTCAACCTGGAGTATCACCGACGGCATCCCTCGATGATCGCTGGCGGTGTCAATCACCTCTCCGCGCCCTCCGCGGCCCTCCGCGGTCAACGTCTCTGCGATCAGCTCGATCGGATGCAGTGCCCGCCGCGCCGTGCCGTCGTGAATCTGGTGGCGGCAGCTGGTTCCGGGCGCGAGCACGATCGCGTCGGGCTGAGCGCGAATCGGCGGAAAGAGCGAGAGCTCGCCGATCTGCATGGACAGATCGTAGTGATCGGCGGTGTAACCGAATCCGCCCGCCATGCCGCAGCAGCCGCTGTCGAGCACCTCGAGCCGCTCGCCGAGGAATCGCCGAAGGAGCGCGGTCACACCGTCCAGTCCCCAGAGGGCCTTCTGATGGCAGTGACCGTGGAGCAGCACCGTCGCTCCCGCGGACGCCCCGCCTCGCGGTGCGGTGATCGGTCGCGGATGCTGCTCGGCCCCGCTCTCGAGGAACTGCTCGATGACCGCCGTCCGCGCCGCGAGCGTCTCGAGCCGAGCTGGATCGAGGTCGAGCTTCAGATCGAGCCAGTCGTCGGTGATCGCGGAGACGCAGCTCGGCTCGCACCCCACCACCGCAACCGGATCGTGCTCGTCCAGCACGTCGAACAGCTGGCGTGCGGTCGACCGCGCGGTGCCAACCGCTTGCTCCAGGTCGCCGCAGCTGATCATCGACCGCCCGCAGCAGCCCGTCCGGGGCAGGATCACGCGGTAGCCCAGCGCTTCGAGCACGCGCACCGCGGCCCGGCCGATGCGCGGCTCGTTGTAGAGCGTGAAGCAGTCGGGAAAGAGCACGACGGCGGGAGCGTCCTTGGCGCTCCGCTCGGCCGCGCGCGGAACCAGCCGTCCAGCGATCGCTCGAAGCGGGGCACGCTGCGCCGTCGATCGATATCCAACAATCGGGCGGCAAGCCATCGCATTCCGCCGGACGCCGCCACGGCGTTCGAGAGCGGGCTCAGCGTCGAGCCGAGCCAGTTGAGCCGCCGGATCTGGCCGAAGGCCCGCGCCTGAAGCGGGACGCTGCCGCGCCGGCGGAAGCTCTGCGCGAGGTACTCCGCCTTCAGCTTCGACAGATCGACGTTGCTCGGGCACTCGCTCTTGCACGCCTTGCACGAGAGGCAGAGGTCGAGCGTCGCGAGCGTCTCACCGTCATCCCAGAGCGGCTCGCCTCCGTTCCGCGCGCGAACTGACCGGTGATCGCCAGTCGCAGCGCGTTGCCGCGGCCGCGGGTCGAGTGGCGCTCGTCTCGGGTGGCGCGATACGACGGGCACATCGTTCCGCCGTGCATTCGGCGGCAGACGCCCGCCCCGTTGCAGAGCGTGACCGCGTGACCGAAGCCGTGCTCGGGTTCGTAGCGAAAGAAGGTATTCACCGGGGGCACCGACACGGGACGGCCCTCCGGCTCCACCCGCAAATGCTCGGCCATCGTCTGCGGATCGACGATGATGCCGGGATTCATCCGGAAGTGCGGATCGAAGATCGCCTTGATGCGGGCGAAGCCGGCCACGATCTGCGGCCCGTAGAAGCGTTCGAGCAGGTGGGAGCGAAGCCGCCCGTCTCCGTGCTCGCCCGAGAGCGCGCCGCCGTATTTGAGCACGAGATCCGTCGCCGCCTGCGCGATCTCCTCCATGCGCCTCCGATCGTCGAGATCGCTCAGGTCGATCAGCGGCCGAATGTGAAGACAGCCGACCGAAGCATGCGCGTAGTACGCTGCTCGCGTGCCGTGGGTCTCGAGCATGCTCCGGAACTCGGCCACGAACTGCGGCAGGACCAGCGGATCGACCGCCAGATCTTCGACGAAGGTGATGGGCTTGCGAGCCCCCGGCATGCCGTGAAGGAGCGGCTCACCGGCCTTCCGCAGCTTCCACGCCTGCTGCATGGCCTTCGGATCGCCGAACTGGCGGATGGTGGCGGCGCCGAACTGCTGCTCGAGCTCTTTCCAGCGCGCGGCCCGCTCCGCTTCGTTGGCGGCAAAGTGCTCGACGTAGAGAACGGCCCCGGAAGGGCGCTCCCCGTCCTCGGCAGCAGCTCCAGGTACCGCCGGTATTCCGCGTTGCGGGCCGCCTGCTCCAGCACCATCTCGTCGATGAGTTCGACCGCCGCGGGCCCGGTCGCGAGGATGGCGCCGACCGCTCCGAGCGCCTGGTCGACGCCGGGAAAGCCGATCACCGTCAGCCCCTTGAGCGCCGGCCGCTCGACGAGATTCAGCTCCGCCTGCACGGTGACCGCGAGCGTTCCCTCCGATCCGCAGAGCAGGTGGGCGAGATTGACCTCTTCGAGCGTTCCCGCGCTCGAGCGGCGCATCTGGGCCAGCATGAGATCCAGGTTGTAGCCATCGACGTGACGGACGATGCGCGGGAACCGGCGGTCGATCTCTTCGGCGAGCGGCTCCACCACGCTCGCCACCGCGCGGATCAGCGCCTGCACCTGTGGGTCGCTTCGTCCGCTCTCCCGATCGAAGCGGAGGCGGCGCCCGTCGGCAAGCAGCGCTTCGATCCCGCGAAGATGTTCGACCGTACGGCCGTACAGCACCGAGTGGGCACCGGCGGAGTTGTTTCCGATCATCCCGCCCAGGTTGGCGTGACTGGACGTCGCCACGTCCGGTCCGAACATCAGGCCGTGGCTCGCAAGAGCGGTGTTGAGATCGTCGAGCACGACGCCGGGCTGGACCATCGCGGTGCGGCCGGCCGGATCGATGGAGATGATCCGATTCAAGAACGGCGCCATGTCGATGATCAGAGCGCGGTTCACACACTGCCCGGCCAGTGATGTTCCTCCGCCGCGCGGCAGCAGCGGCAGTTCGTGGCGAGCCGCGAAGCGCACGGTCGTCTCGACATCCGCCTCGCTGCGGGGGATCACCACACCCAGCGGTTCGACTTGGTAGATGCTCGCGTCAGTGGCGTAGAGCAACCGGTCATGCCGGCCCACGCGCACCTCGCCCTCGATCTCCCGTGCCAGCTCTTCAGCCAGAGACGCCGCCCACGGTTCGGGCGATTCCCCCGGCTCGCGGGAGCCACGAAGGACGGGCAGGGCGCGATCGCGGAAGCCAGTGGTGGAAGGCATGAGCTGGTCAGCCGGAGTGAAGAAGGAAGAGCCCGTCGCAGCGACGCGCGGTCGCCGATGATAGAGGCAGTGCGCCGCGGATTGCGAGTCGCCAGTTGACGAAGCCGATGCGTCGTCCAGCGCGGCCGCACGAGAGCGAGTGTGTCCCCCGGAGGCCGCGACGGAGCGCTCGAAAGAGCTCAGGGCTCGTCCGGGACCACATCAGGATTCGCGACCGGATCCGCCGCGGGTACCGGCGCCGCCTCCAGGGCCGCGAGGGCGGCCGTGATGTCGGTCTTCAGCATCTCCAGGTACTCGCTTCCGGCTCCGGTGTGCTGCGCGTGGACCACGCCGTCGGAGCGGATCACGACGGTTGCGGGAATGCCGGCGACGCCGTACGCCGATGCGGTCTCGTCCGAGAAGTCCATCGCGACGGGAAGGGTGAAGCGGTTGGCTTCCCAGAACTTCTTGACCGCGTCCAACCGTCCGTCGGGCGTGTCCTCCTGACCGCGGGCTGCTTCGAAGACGTTCACGGTGATGATCTTGACCGGTAGCCCTTCTTGATGAACCCACTGATCCGCCTCGTGCAGCAGCGGCAGGGCGCGGCGGCAGGGACCGCACCAGGTCGCCCAGAAGTCGAGGACGACCACCTGGCCCTCGAGCTCGGCCAGATCGATCGCACCGCCATCGGCGGTGGCCAGAAGCAGCGGCGGCGCCGGCTTGCCCACCAGCGGCCCACCGCCGCCACCGAAGGGACCGGCGTCGGGCTCCGGCTTGGGCGCCAGCGACGCCAGCAGATCGACGCGCTGTCGCTTGCCCGGATCGAACTTCAGCACGGACGGATCGAAAGGCGTCTTCTCGTAGGTCTCGTACTCGAAGGAGTACCGGTAGGTCATCGACGTGCCGCTCTGCACGAACGGGCCTCCCGTCAGCGTCAGCTGCATCGATTCCATGAGTCGAGGCTGCGGATCGACCACGACCTCCATGGTCGCGAAGTCGCTCGAGAGCGTCAGCTTCTGTCGCGGGCGACCGTCATCGCCGGGCACTTCGGCCACCGACGTCGGCCGGACGAACGGCGCCTTGGGATGGAACTGCATGCAGAAGAACTCATCGATCGCCTTCTCCCCGAGCGCAATCGCGAGATGGGGAAAGGGAATGTCGACGAAGGCGTTCATGAGCGCGTAATACGGCGAACCGTCGTCTTCCATGCTGAAGTAGGATTGATCCGTCCCTTCGTGCACGACCTCGAGCATCCCCCCGCCCAGGTAGCACCGGTATCCCTTGAGCTTCACCAGACACTGCCCGCCGTTCGTGAACGTGATCTCCGCCTCGACCGGCTCGCCATCGCTGTGCGCGTCGCCCTGGGTCAGCTCGATCGATCCCGTGCTCCGCACGGTGAGCACCGGCCGCTGCCGGTACGCTTCGATCAGTTCCTTGAACGCCTTCATCGCGGCCGGATCCGGCTCGGGCGACTGCGCGCTAACCGGAGTCGCGGCAGCTACGAGAACCGCGAGCGTCAGAACCGCCGCCTTGACGCCGCTTGACCACACGATCCTGCGCTTGATCACCATGGCGATGCTCTCCCAAGTAGACGGGATCCGAGTCATCATACGTATCGGGTGACCACCGCGGAGGCTTCAGCGGATGGCCCGGTCGCGCACGGTGACCGAGATCGCCTGCCGATCCGGAGCGTTGCCGACTTCGAGTCGCCCAAAGTGCCCCGGGACGTTCGGGAATCCCGGGATTCGAGGATCTGCGAACCGCTCAGCCACCCTGCGTAAGCAGCTGCTGCGCCTCGTCCTTGAGGGTCCCGAACATGTTCGGGTCGTAGCCGCTGTGGATCTTCGAGATCTTCCCGTCAGGACCGATCACGATCGTCGTCGGGATACTCCGGAAGCCGAACGGCGCTACCGCCGTTCCGTCCAAGTCGAGCAGCGTCGGCATCGTGTAGTTCTGTCCCTTCCAGAACTCGCTCACGGCCTGAATCTTCTGCTCGTCCGTTGGATGCCGCTCCCAGACGTCCACCGCGAAGACCTTGATCGGAAGACCCGAGGTCTGCGACCAGACGAAGAACTGCTCGAGCAGCGGCAGTCCACGGCGGCAGGGGCCGCACCACGTCGCCCAGAAATCGAGCACCACCACCGAGCCGCGCAGCTCGGAGAGCGAGACGGTCTGACCGTTCAGTGTCTGCAGCGAGAAGTCAGGCGCCGGCTCTCCCACCGCGACCCTGTCGAGCGCGCTCAGCGAACTCACCGCTGTGCGCTGCCCGGGATCGAAGCTGATAATGCTTGCCGGCTTCTGCAAGATCTGCGGATTCATCTTTGCCGTCACCTCGACGTTCGTTTCGGTGCGGCCGCGCGGGGCGCGGTACGAGACGTCGGCCTCCACTACGAGCAGCCGCTCCGGGTCGATCCGAACTCGACCCGTTCCGTTGTCGCCGATCAGGGCCAGCTCGTAGAGCTCGTTGCCACGTTCGCTCTGGACCGTGCGTTGGCCGCTGAGACGGGGGTTGGCCAGCTGCCCGAAGCTCAGGGCAATCAGCTGCGCATCCTGGCCCTCGCTGGAGCGCAGCACGACCTGGAGGGGCGGAACGCGACCTTCGGAGATGTTCAGGTAGGTGTTCACCAGATCCTCGCCGATCGGCGCCTTGACGTACTTGTGGCTGACGTTGTCCTGCGTGATGTAGAGCACACCGTCCAGCGCGGTCAGCTGCATGCCCGGCATCTGCACCTGCAGGTCACCGCCCGGTCCCAGGTTCGCGCTGTAGCTGAACGTACGTTCGCCGGCCGGATGGGCGACCACCACATCCATCGAGTCGCTCATCGCCGGTGCGGACTTGTATTGCTGAACGACCTGCTGGAGCAACTCCTGCGGCGTGTCGGGCAGCGAACCGCTCGCCGCCGCAGGCACGATCTGCGAAGAGGACTCATCTTCGGGTCGGGCCACGACGAGGGCGATGATCAGCCCAAGGAGCACGATGCCCACGATCAGGGAGAGAAGAGGCTTCATGAGTGATCTCCGATCTCGTCGAACCTGCTCGCGGGAGGGCCGACGCGTCTGGTAATGCCCGAAAGGTCCGGTCTCCCCCCTTGGGCGTGTGATGTGCGCCGCGTCGCGCCTGGCTGGAGCGAGAACGACGTTCGGCAATCCAGTTATTCCGCCGATGCCCTTGTTCTCTGTTCGAGCAGCCATTCTATCGTCTGCCCGAGCTGCGGATGTCGGCACGATCCGGCGATTTCCGCCAGAGGCACCAGGACGAAGAGCCGTTCGGCGAGACGAGGATGGGGTACCCGCAACCCGGGCTCCTCGATGATCCGTTGTCCGTACAGCAGCAAGTCAAGATCCAGCGTTCTGGGTCCCCAGCGTGGTCCACGGGAGCGGTCGCGGCCGAACTGCTGCTCGATCTCGAGGCAGCGATCGAGCAGGTCGCGCGGTGACAGCTGAGTGTCGAGCAGCACCGCCGCGTTCAGGTATCGCCCCTGATCCGCGGCCCCGATCGGCTCGGTCTCGATGATCGAGCTCATGGCCCGCACCCGCACCGATTCCACCTCATCGAGCAGCCGCACCGCGCGTTCGATGGTCGCGCGGCGATCGCCGAGATTCGATCCGAGACCGATCGCAGCGCAGCTGCCCGACATGGTCTCGCACTGGTTCAGGATCCCTCCACAACATTCGACACCTCACCAAGGAGGGGCGTGTCTTCGGGAACGCCGAGCAGGTCGAAGCGGAGCATCTGCAGCGCGGTTCGTGCAGATCGTTGCCGGATGTCCGATCGGCTCCCGCGAAAGAGATAGCGGCGCGCGATCGTGTGCACGTTCTCGCGGTCCCGCCGGGCGAGGGCGATGACCACCGTACCCACCGGCTTCTCGGCGCTGCCCCCGCCGGGACCCGCGACACCGGTGATCGCAAGGCCGTAGTCGCCACCGCCGCGCTCGACCGCGCCGCGCGCCATCGCGCAGGCCACCGGCTCGCTGACTGCGCCACCGCGCTCGATCAGCGCCGCGTCGACGCCCAGGCACGACGACTTCAGGGCGTTGGCGTACGTCACCCAGCCGCCGAGGAAGTACTCGCTGCAGCCGTCGATCGTCACGATGTCCCCGGCCAGCCATCCACCGCTGCACGACTCGGCGGTGACCAGGGTCGCGCCCCTCTCCAGAAGCAGCATGCCCACCGCGCCCGCGAGCGTCTGTTCCTGGCGCCCGAACGCATAGGGCTCCCAGAGCGCTTCGATCTGGTTCGCCACCTCGTCGACCGCCGGCTGCGCGCTCGGGCGCGGTGCCAGGTGGCGCACCCGCGCCGTGACCACGCCTCCGGTCACCGTGATCCCAACCAGCGGCTCCTGCCCACGCTGCAGCAGCGCCCCCAGCCGTTCCGCGGCCGCGGATTCGCCGATTCCGTACGCGTGCACGAGCTCCACCACCTGCACGATGGGCTGTTCCGCGCGAGGAAGGGCCGGGAGCACGAGCTCCAGGACCATTGGACGCATCTCTCCCGGCGGGCCGGGCAGCGCGAAGATCATGCAGCCATCGTGCTCGGCCTGAAGTCCCATCGCCGTTCCCCGGGGATTGGCCAGGAACCGGGACGCCGCCGGCCGCTTCGCCTGCACCAGATTCCGCTCCGGCATTCCTCCTGCGCGACCGGCGAACCACCCCTTGAGCTGCTCGACCGCCAGTGCATCGGTCACCATCGGCTCACGGGCGCCGGTGACCTCGTTGAAGGCGAACCGGGTCAGGTCGTCTTCGGTCGGGCCGAGGCCTCCGGTGATCACCAGGACGTCGTTGCTCGCGCAGAGCTCGCGGATGGCGGCGGCGATTGCCGCCTGGTCATCGCCCACCGTCCGGTGCTCGGTCGTTCGGTAGCCGACGGCCCCGAGCTGCCCGGCGAGCCAGGGAGCGTTGGTGTCCAGAGCCTCGCCAAGGACCAGCTCGTCGCCGATGGAGAGGATGGCGGCGTTCATGGGAGGGTGATCATGGCGCGAAGAGATCGAGCGGTGTCAAGGCCCGCATTGTAGGGTGAACGGCCATCCCGCCACTGGGCGCCCTACCGCTTCGCGAATCGCACGACGCCCGTTCAGTGATCGCCGACCTCGTGAATGGCCAGTCCGGTGGCGACGTCGCCGACGCCGATCGGCCAGCCTCCGACCAGCACGCAGCGGTCCCCGAGTCGTGCCCAGCCGAATTCGACCAGGTGCTCGTCGACCTGTCGGGTGAGGTGCTCCAAGTTCTGCGGCGCGGCCATGTGGAGCGGCGTCACGCCGCGCAGCAGCTGCATCTGGCGCAACACCCGAGGATCCGGCGACACGGCCAAGATTGGAATGTGAAAGTTGTTCTGGCTGAGCGATCTCGCGCCGGCACCGCTGCGCGTCCAGACGACGATGATCCGCGCATCCATGTCGTGGGCGACGGTCCAGACGCCATGCGCCACGGCGGCCAGGGCATCCTTCGACTCGATCAACTTCTGCGGCGCTGAACTCTCGCGACGGCGCTCAGCCTGGAAGCGCTCGGCCTCGTGGCCGATGCGCACCATCGTCTCGACCGCCAGCACCGGATACTGCCCCACCGCGGTCTCTCCGGAGAGCATGACCGCATCGACATTGTCGAAGATGGCGTTCGCCACGTCGCTCGCTTCCGCTCGCGTTGGCTGGTGATTGCGGATCATGGTCTCCAGCATCTGGGTGGCGACGATACACGGCTTCCCGTGGCTCTCGGCGATCTCGACGATTTGCTTCTGGATGACCGGCACCCGAGACGGATCCATCTCGACGCCCAGATCGCCGCGGGCAATCATCACCGCGTTCGCGGCATCCACGATCTCTTCGATGTTCGCAACGGCGGAGGGTCGCTCGATCTTGGCGATGATGGGCAATCCCCAGGACGTGCGCCCTCGTCGCGATGCCTCGCGCTCGATGCCCGCCCGCAGTTCGTGCACCTCGGCGGCACTGCGCACGAAGCTCATCGCCAGGAAGTCCAGGTCGTGCTGGACTATCCAGGGAATCAGGGACCAGTCCCGCTCGGTGAGTGCCGGCGTGCGCAAGTTGCTGTCGGGCAGGTTGATGCCCTTGCCGGACGTGACGACTCCCCCCTGGGTCACGGTGCAGCGGATCTCGTCCTCCTCACTGGTCATGATGAGCAGTCGGACCGAGCCGTCGTCGATCAGGAGCCGCTGGCCGGGCTCGACATCGTCGATCAGATGGGGATACGTGCAGCTCAGGTGCACGGCGTCGCCGATCAACTGACCGACGATGGCGGCTCGCTGGAAGACCACGGTCCGACCGGTCGCGAGCTCGACGCCTTCGGGCAGCACCTCCGCCACGCGGATCTTCGGACCGGGGAGATCGGCGAGCAGGGCGATCGGCCGTCTCAGCTCGGCGACCGCCGCCCGGATGTCCTCGATGCGCCGCTCGTGATCATCAAGCGAGCCGTGGCTCAGGTTGAGCCGGAAGATGGACACCCCGGCCTCGATCAGGCGACGCAGGATGGTCGGGTCGGAGCTCGCCGGGCCCAAGGTGCAGATCACCTTGGTCAGCAGGCGCCGCTCGATCACCGCGGGGATCTGCGATTGGTTGCGGGAGGGATTGATGTCGAGCGTGTGGGTCGCCATGTCGTTCATGCCCTTCGTGCGGCGAGACGAAGATCCGCTCCTCGGAGGATGTGGTATCGGCCACAATCAGCGCCGGACTCGCACCGACTCTACCGGTCGGAGGCGCTGCCCAGCGGCGATGATCTTCCGATAGTTCTCGCGGAATCGGCTTGTGAGCAGCCGCCGCAGCGCTTCCTCCGACGGCTCGTCCTCATTCCAGAGCCCCTGCTCCTTCCAGTCGCCGCGCAACCAGCCGGACTTGATCTCCGGCAGGCTCCCCGGCTCTTCCAGCGAGCGCGGCCTCCCCTCCGGTCCGGGCACCGCGGGGAGCTGATCGAACAGTTCGAGCATCTGCCGCAAGATCGGATCCTGCACGTCCTGCGCGGTGACGATTCGCTCGGGATCGCTTGGATAGCCGGGATGGGTGACGATCGCCGACCACGCCTGCGCCAGCAGATCGTGGTTGTCGATGCCCAGCGAGGTGAGCAGCAGCGTGATGAACGCGCGGTACTCGCGGTGGTACGTTTCCAGCGGGCTGGCGATCAGGTAGGGATTCACCTGGTCGATCAGCCGATCGAAGTACCGCTCGTACATGTCGCGGCGGATTGGCATGCGCCGCAGCTCGAACTCGCGGGGACCGAGCCCGTCGCCGCCGGTGTCGCCGACCTTGAACTGCCAGAGCGCCTGCCCTTCTTCCGAGAGGCAGAACTCGACGAAGCGCTTCGCGAGTTCGAGATGGGCGCGCCGTTCGAGCAGCGAGATGGGGTCAGGATCGATCATCGTCTCGCCGGGCGGATCGACGTAACCCAGCGCTCCGCGCCCGCTGGCAGACTTGAGGGCCTGGGCCTGGTAGCGACCGTAGAAGTCGATGCAGATGCCCATCGCCGCGTCGCCGCGGCTCACGTCGATGGGCGGCTTGAGGGCGCTGGCCGAGAAGTAGCGGGCGTTGGCCGCGGCCCGGCGGAGGATCCGCCACCCGTCGATCCATCCGCGCCGTTGCAGGATCGCGTCGAACGCGGTGGTCACCGAGCCCGACTGGCCCGGGTTCACGAGCGCCACCCAGCCGCGAAGTCGCGGATCGCACAACGTCGTCCCAGCTGGTGGGCGTCGGCACGCCGAGCTCCGCAAGCACGTCGAGGTTGAAGACGATGCCGAATCCGGAGAGTGCCGTCCCGAACCAGTGTTGATCGGGATCGTAGAGCTCGGCGTCGCCGATCTGGTTTTGCCCGTATCTCGCATCGAGCCACGACCGCTCGAAGTCGAGCGGTGCGCTGATCGGAGCGGAGCGCTCGGCCCCGTCCACCTCCACCCGGACCCCTTCCTTGAGCACCTCGTGCTCGTAGCTGCCGCCTCCGAAGACGAGGTCGGCGTTGCCGCCCACCGGCTCGCCTCCTCGCAGCGCTGACTCGCATTGAGCGAGCAGCATCTTGCGGATCTCGCTGGTGCCGCCGGGCACGTTGTAGATGACGTTCACGCGCTCGCCGTACTGGCGCTCGTGCCAGCGGTCGAAGGCGAGACCGAACTCGGAGCGGATCTGCTCGTTGTGCGGCGTGATGATGATGAGTTCCCGCGCTCCGGACGGCGCGGCCGCCGCGCCGGGCGCAAGGCCAGCGGGAGGACCACGAGAAGTGCCACGGCCACGATGAGCAGAGCGGCTTTGAGCATGTGCGAATGCAGCGGAACGGGCGAGGGCGTCTGTCTGTACGAATGATACGCGTCAGCCCAGCAGCCTCATCACGTCGTTCCAGGTCACGACCAGGAACACCGTGCCGATGAGGCAGAGACCGACGATCGTGGCCGCATTCTGAAAGGCGAGCGAAGGGGGACGGCCCTTGATCTTCTCGTAGATGAGGAAGAGAAAGAGCCCGCCGTCGACGATCGGTATGGGCAGGAAGTTGATGACGGCCAGGTTCACGCTGATCATCGCGAGGAAGAAGATGAGGTAGGTGAATCCTCCTTCGATGATCTTGCTTCCCATGTGGACGATGCCGAGCGGCCCCTGAAGCTGCTCCACGCCCACGCTGCCGCCGGAAGAGCCTGTCGATGGTGAGGTACGTCAACAGGATGAGCTTGTGCGTCTCCTGCAGGCCCATCCAGATGGCGGTGACGGGATTGCCGCCCGCACTGCGAATGGTCTCGATCGGCTGGAACGCGAAGGATGGAAGGTCGCTCGTCCAGCCCAGCTCCTGCAGCGCCTTCACCGTGTCCGAGCTCAGGCGAAGGACGACCTCTTCACGGTCCCGGTCGGGGGTCGGGTGAATCATCCCCAGCTCCAGCTCCGTCCCCACGCCCTGTGCAAAGGCCGCCGCCGTCTGCTCCCGCAGTCTGGCCCGAAGCTGCACCCAGTCGGCCACCGGCACCCCGTTCACCGAATCGATCGTCATGCGACCGACGAGCTCCAGATCCGCTACCGCAGTCGGCGTGGTGGGCGCTGCATCGCCGGCGCCGAGCGTCGTGCGCACGGCAGTCATCGGCTGGGCGATCATCGGCGTCTCCCACGCCCAGTCGGGGAGCACGTTCAAACGCCCCTTGCGATCGACCGCGGCGGTGACGCTCCGCACTTCTCCGTCGCGCAGCACCTGCAGATCGATCGTCTCCCGTCGGTGCGCCTGGATCTCCGCTCGGAAGTCGGCCATCCGCGGTCCGTCGATCGTGCCGATGCGGAGGACGATGTCGCCGGGCTGCAACACCTCGGCATTCGGACCCGGCTCTACCTTTCGGATCTTGACCAGCGGCGTCAAACCGACCAGGCCCTGCTCGAAATTCTGTTGCCGCTCACCCTCGGAGGCGGGGTAGATGAGCAGCTGAAACGCTGGATTCACAGGCAGCAGCGCGGTGGTGATTGCTCCCACCGGTTTTCCCGAGGCGTCGAGCGCCGACCACTCGGTGCTCACGGCCTCGCCACCGCAGCCCTCGATGATCCGCTGCAATTGCTCGAACGTCTCGAGCGAACGGCCGTTCGCCGTGATCAGCCGCATGCCCGGGCGCACGCCGGCCGCCCAGAGTCCCGTCTCTTCGAGAATACGGCGCACGACGGCGTCGTCTCCCTTGCCCGATTCGACCAGGATGGTGGACGACGCCGGCGCGATGCCGATGCTCAGCAGCCCGCTGCCGGGGTCCTTCTCCGGAACGATGGAAAAGAGCAGCGGCTCGTCCACGCCGGACCGCTCGACCTTGAATTCGAGCGCACGACCGGGACGCGCCATCGCCGAGGCGATCTGCACGTCGGCGAAGGTCTCGAGCGGCCTTGCCGTCGATCTCGAGCACGCGATCGCCGGGATGAAGCCCCGGCGTCGGTGATGCCGAGCATCGCGGCGTTGTTCGCCACGACTCGTGCCGCGGGCAGCGTCGGAACGACGTCGCCGACCACCGGCGCCGTGAGCGGCACGCCGACCATGAACGCGAGACGAAGAGCACCGCCGCGAGGATGAGGTTCATGATCACGCCGGCCGACACCACCACCATGCGCTTGCCGATCGGGCACTGGTTGTAGCTGCGCGGATCGTCCGAGACGGCGGTCGGGATTGGCGTCGTCCTGGCCGAGCATCTTGACGAAGCCGCCGATCGGCAGCCAGCGCAGCGAGTACTCGGTCTCGCCGATGCCGTGCCGATGCAGCTCCTCGTCGGTCAGCTCGTGGGCGCGCTTGCCGCGTCTTGGCGACGACCTTGCGTGTCGGTCGAGCCGAGCGAGAAGCCGACGCCCTTGCGCCAGCTCGCCACGACCGGCCCCATGCCGACGGCGAAGGCCTCGGTCCGGATCCCCGCCCACTTCGCGGCCAGGAAGTGGCCCGAGCTCGTGCACGAAGATCAGCACCCCGAATCCGAGCACGATGATCAGAATGTCGAAGCCGGAAGAGATGCAGACCATGTCGGAGTTCGCGCCTGGCAAGGCTGGCTATCGGCGCGGTCCGCGACCGGATTTGATCGGAACCGGCCGCTCGCCTATCCGCGAATGCCCGACCCGCTCCGGCCCCGCTCGCCCAGCACGGGCGGCCACGTGACAGCGCGGGCCGCGGCATCGGCGCCGCAGCGACGTCGGCCATGGTCCGCACCGGGCCGGGCTCGATCGCGTCGAGCGCCTCGGCCGTCACGAGCCCGTGATCTGCCGGAAACCGATCCGCCCCTCGAGGAACGCCTCGACCGCCGCCTCGTTGGCGGCGTTGAAGATGGCCCCGGCCGTGCCCCCGCGCTCGATCACTCGATACGCGAGGTCGACGGCGGGGAACGCGTCGTGGTCGACCGGCTCGAAGTCGAGGCTGGCGAGCGAACGCCAGTCCATGCGGCGCGAGAGCTGCCGACGCCCGATCGCGGCCAGGTCAGCGCGTACTGGATGGGCAGCTTCATGTCGGGCGGGCCGAGCTGCGCGAGCATCGAGCCGTCCACGAACTCGACGAAGCTGTGCACGATCGACTGCGGGTGGACGACCGCCTCGATCTGGTCCGGCGGCCAGGCCGAACAGCCAGTGCGCCTCGATGATCTCCAGCGCCTTGTTCATCATCGTGGCCGAGTCGATCGTGATCTTCCGGCCCATGTTCCAGGTCGGGATGCTGCAGCGCCTCGTCGACCGTCGCGTCGTCGAGCTGCTCGGCGCGTCCAGGTGCGGAACGGACCGCCCGAGGCGGTGATCACCAGCTGCTTGACCTCGTCGATCGCTCCGACCGGCCAGCAGGCACTGGAAGATCGCGCTGTGCTCGGAGTCGACGGGCAGCAGCGTGCACGTCTCGTTGCTTGACCAGCGGCATCACCAGCGCGCCGGCCGCGACCAGCGTCTCCTTGTTGGCGAGCGCGATGTCGCAGCCGCGCTCGATCGCCGCGAGCGTCGCGGGCACCCCGGCCGCGCCGACCATCGCGCCGATCACCAGGTCGCCCGGCTGCGCGACCGCCTCGATGAGTTCCAGCGCGGCGTCGGGCCGGTGTACGTCGTGCGCCGAACTCGGGAGATCGTCCGCGCGGGAACCGTCGGCGAGGGCGAGGTGGCTGACGCCGAGCGTCTTCGCCTGCCGGGCCAGCGCTCCCCGTTGCCTCCCGCGGCCAGCCCGACGATCTGGAAGCCGACGGCCCGCGGACGACGCCAGGTGCTCGATCACCTCGATCGTGTTGCAGCCGATGGAGCCGGTGCTGCCCAGGATGATCACGCGACGCGGCGCGGCAGAGGCGCTCATGCCTTCTCCCGGTCGGCGACGGAGCGGCCGGAGGGCGAGACCCGGGTCCGCGTGGAGTAGAGCGTTCGCCTGGTCTTCTTGGGCGGCGGCGCAACGGTGACTGCCGTGGGAACGGTCTTCACCACCGGCGCTGCCGCAGCGGGGGGCGCGTCTCCGCTCGGCGCGGCGGTCGTTCCGCTGGCCTTGCCGCGGCGGCGACGACGGGTCTTGCCGGTCCGCCGCGCTCCATCTTCCGCGGTGGCTCCCGGGACCACCTTCTCGGGATCCGGGCTCTTCCGCCCGTCGAGCGGCTCCGCGCTGCTGGCGCCGTTCACGGCGACAGAGCCAGCGGGACCGGCGAGGGCGTCCTCGTTGCTCGATGGAGGCGCCGCGGACGGGGCCTCCGCCTCGTGCCTGCCTCCTCGCCGGCGCCGCCGCGATCGCTTACGCGTCGATGAACCCGATGAATCCGATGAACCCGATGAACCCGATGAACCCGATGAACCCGATGAACCCGATGAACCCGATGAACCCGATGGTGATGCCGGTGCGGCCGGAGGCTCCACCTTGCTGGGCACTGCCGGCTGGCTCGCCGCGAGGGCGCCGTCCGCTTCAGAGGCCCGTCTGGATGCCCGTCGCCCTCGGCGCCGCGTGCGGGCGGGGCGACCTGCCTCCGCGTCCGCAGCGTCGGGCGACGTGGCCTCTGGTGCCGGCGCTTCCGCGGCCTCCTCGACGCCCTTGAAGGAATCGCCGATGCGGCGCTGCGCCCACCGTCCACCGTCGACATGTGGTTCTTCACGTCGATCCCAAGCTCACGACAACGATCGAGCACCTCCCGCGAGGCGCAGCCCAGCTGCTTGGCCAGCTGATGCACTCGCATCGGCTGCACGTCCACCGGTTCCGGCTCGGCTTCGACGGTCGTCGCCTCGGCTGCCGCTTCGGGTGGCCCTTCGGACTCAACCGATGTCTTCGTCTCGATGGCCTCGGCCGGTAGCGCTGCCGCGCCGCCGCGCCGACCGCGTCGCCGGCGACGCCCCCGCTTCGCCTCGCCATCGGCGCTCGTCGGACTTGCCGCCGCCTGCGGCACTGGCGTCGAGAGCTCCTCTTCGATCTCGTCCTCGTCCTCCAGGGCCGGGAAACCGCCCGCGATGGCCATCGCCGTCGCGTCGGCCGGTCCCGCGCCGCGTCGCTTCCGCCGCCGCCGGCGACGGGAGACTCCGTTCGACGGCTCCGGTTCGTGAACGGTCTTCGATCGCTCCAGCGCCGCGATCGACTCCCGCTCCAGCTCTTCGAGGCCCGGCGTGGGAACCGCCGGCAGCCGATCGATGGCGATGTCCGCATTGCGCTCGTCGTAGGCGTAGAAGTCGATGCGGTCCTCGCGCGATCGCCTCGCTCACCCGGACGTCGATGCGCTGTCCGCTTCGATCCTCGAGCTCGACGAGCTGTCGCCGCTTGTGCGAGAGCAGGAACGACGCCACCCGCGGGCAGCACACCAGCTCGACGCGGGCCACCTGATCGTGTTGCAGCAGGAAGCCGATGTGCCGGATGGAGTACGGCGCCAAGGTACTCCGGCGCCTGGATCTCGCCGTGGCCCTCGCAATGCGGGACAGCCGACGAAGTTGCTCTTGCCGATGCCCGGGCGCATGCGCTGCCGGGTCATCTCGACGATGCCGAAGTCGCTGATCCGGAGGATCGTGGTGCGGGCCCGATCGCGTCTTGAGGTTGTTGCGGAAGCGCTCCTCGATCTGCCGACGGTGGCTTGAGCGACCGCATGTCGATGAGATCGTTGACGATCAGGCCGCCCAGGTCGCGCAGGCGGAGCTGACGAGCGATCTCGTCGACCGCCTCGCAGTTGGTCTGGAAGGCGTTCGTCTCGCTGTCCCGGGCGGAGCGGCTCTTGCCGGAGTTCACGTCGATCGCGACGAGCGCCTCGGTCTGGTCGATGACCAGCGCGCCGCCGATGGCAGCGGCACCTCGCGCGAGTGGATCAGCTCGATCTGCCGTTCGACGTCGAAGGCGTGGAAGATCGGTGCGGCTTGCGGAGGTAGCGGATGACCTGCGGCGCCGATCGCGGCGCCACCACCGCGCAGGAACGCCGATGCGCGATCGAAGGCGGATGCGGAATCGACGACGATCGCGTTGATCGATCGGGCGCAACACGTCGCGAATCGTGCGGATCAGCAGGTCCGATTCGGTGTAGAGCTCGCACGGCGCGCCGACCGTCTCGATCCGCTTGTCCATCGCCTTCCAAAGCCGCGTGAGGTAGGCGACGTCGCGCTTGAGCTCCGTCTTGGTGCTGCTCGAAGCCGGCCGTGCGGAGGATGAAGCCGAAGCCCTCGGGCAGGTCGAGCGAGTCGAGCATCTTGCGCATCTCGCGCCGCTTCTCCTCGTCCTCGACCTTGCGGGAGACGCCGACGCGGTCCATGTCGGGCATCATCACGATCAGCCGGCCGGGGATGGAGAGGTAGCTCGTGAGCGTCGGCCCCTTCGTGCCGATGCCCTCCTTGAGCACCTGCACCAGCACCTCGTCGCCGCGCTTGCAGCGCGGTCTGGATCGGCGGGCGCTGCGCGCCGCGGGATCTTCTTGCCGACGCTGCTCGGTTCGATCGCGACCCGGGAAGTACTTCGGGTGCAGATCGGAGATGTGCAGGAAGCCGTTCTGTCCCTGGCCGTAGTCGACGAACGCGGCCTGGATGGCCGACTCGACGTTGATCACCCGACCCTTGTAGATGTTGCCGACGTTGGTCGCGGTCGTCGGTGCGCTCGCTGTAGAGCTCTTCGAGGTGATTCTTCTCGAGAATCGCGACCCGGCACTCCTCGCCGGGTGAATCGTTCACGACCATCAGCTCGGTCGCTTCGTTCGGGGTCGATTCGTCTTTGGGGGCCACAGGTGATGGTTCTCCACGGTCAGCCCGGCGAGCCCACCCGCGAAGATCGGCACGCCTCTTTCTATACCGGCAACCGGGGCCCGAGCGCGTGCCCGAGTCAGGCGCGGTTCCGAATGAAGGCGGAGCGGTCAACAAACGGGAGTGGCTCGTCGGTGGCCAGGGCCGTTCTGGATCGTCCGCCATCGGGGCCGAGAAGGCCTCTCGGAGGGCGGGTCCACGTTGGCGCTCGGCCGGTTTCTCGGTCGGTCTTCCCGGGAGCGGCTTCCTGGAATCGGCCTTGGGAGCAACTCCAGGGAACTCACGCGGCGGACCACCCGCCTCCGGCCTCGGGGACAACCTTCATACAGCGCATCGCGCAAGCAGTTGATCACCTTGCGCTCTGAATCGAGCGAACCGACCTTTCGGGCGAGGCGCTCGCACGTGGCAATATCCACCGACCGGATCACCCGCTTGACGTGCGGGATCTGCGATGGCACCAGAGATAGTGTACGCAGACCCAGTCCGATCAGCAACATGGTGTAGGTGACCTCGCCGGCCATCTCGCCGCAGATGCTCGTCTCGATGTTCAGGCGCTTGCCCGAGCCGGATCACCGATTTCATGAGCTGCAACGACCGCGGGATTCGCACCGCTGTAGAGGTTGGCAACCCGCTCGTTGCCGCGATCCACCGCCAGCGTGTACTGGATCAGGTCGTTGGTGCCGATCGAGAAGAACGCAACCTCGCGGGCGAAGACGGAGGCCATGAGGGCGGCGCTGGGCACCTCGATCATCATTCCGACAGGCATGTTCGGATCGAACTCCAGTCCTTCTTCAGCGCATTCCTCCATCACGTCGTGGAGGATCATCTTGGCCTGCCGCAGCTCCATCGAGCGTCGAGATGAGCGGGAACATCACCTTGACGCGGTCCCGAGCGCCGAGGCCCGCAGGATGGCCCGCAGCTGGGTCTTGAACATCGGCAGGTTCTGCAGGCAGTAGCGGATGCTGCGCAGGCCGAGGAAGGGATTGCGCTCGGGGTCCTCGGCCCGCGCCTGGGTGTACTTGTCGGCGCCGAGATCGACCGTGCGGATGGTCAGCGGCCGCCCCTCGAGCAGTTCGAGAGCCTGTCGGTACGCCTCGAAGTGCTCCTCCTCGGTGGGCTCGCCCGGACTCGTGAGGTAGAGGAACTCGGTGCGGTAGAGGCCGACGCCGTCGCCGCCGTTGCGCCAGGACCGGCTCGATCTCGTGCGGGAACTCGATGTTGCCCAGCAGCTCGATGCGGGTGCCGTCGCGCGTGACCGGCTCGAGCGTCGGCGAGCTCCCGAAGGCCGGCCGCGAAGACCCTGGAGCCGCTCGATGTCCTGGCGCGTACTGGCTCGAGCGTCTCCTCGTCCGGCCGGGTCACGACCACCCCCGTGGTCGCCGTCGATGATCACCTGGTCGCCGTCGCTCGAGCGTGCGGCTGAGCGTCCTTGCAGCCCACGACCACCGGGATGCCCAGCGCCGCGGCCGACGATCGAGGTGTGGCTGGTCCGGCCGCCGGCGTCGGTCGCGAAGCCGATGACCTTGCCGGGTGTCGAGCGAGGCGGCCTGGGCGGGCGTGAGCTCGGGCGCGATGACGACCACCGAGTCCTCGATGGCCGCCAGGCGATCCTGTGACGGACCCAGGAGCTTGCCGAGCACCCGCCGATCGAGATCGAGGACGTCGTTCGCCTTCTGGTGGAAGACCTCGGCTGCTCCATCGCCTCGGAACCGGGTCGGCGAGGTCGCGAAACGCCTCGGCGACCGCGTACGCGGCGGTCACCCGCTCGCGCTCGATCCGCTCGCGGATGGGCTGGATCAGCGTCTCGTCCTGGAGCAGTCCGAGGTGGAACTCGAAGATCTTGGCGGGCTCCGGCCCCAGCTTGATCGCGGCCTTGTTCCGATCGGCCTCCAGGTCGCCCTTGGCCTCCTCCAGGGCCTGCCGCAGCCGCTCGAGCTCTCGCGGCACCTCGTCGGTGCGCACGGTCTGCCGGGGCACTCGCTCCCGAGCATCGTCGAGAACAAGAGCTCGACCGATGACCACACCGGGCGCAACCGGGATGCCCTTGATGACTTCCATGCAGTGGCTGGCGATCGGCCACGGGCACCGAGCCTCAATCTCTCAGCCTCTCTCCCCGCCAGGAGCCGGCGGAGTATACCGCAGAACCGAGGCAGCCGCGCCCGCTCATTCTCCCATGCACGTCCAGGACCGTCTCGGCGGCGAACGGCAGCTCGCTCCGCCGCCGCCCGGTCCACAGGAAGTAGGCGACGGCCCTTGATGTCTTCGACGATCACCACGATGCACGGCAGGACCAGCAGGATCAGGACCGTCGCGCTCATGAGGCCGAAGGCGATCGAGATCGCCATCGGGATGAGGAATCGCGCCTGGAACGACTGCTCGAGCATCAGCGGCGTGAGGCCGAGCACCGTCGTGATCGTCGTCAGGAAGATGGGCCGCAGACGGCTGCATGCCGGCCTGGACCAGGGCGTCGCGCAGTCCGACCCCCTCCGCGCCGGCGGGCGATGTAGAACTCGATCAGGATGAGCGAGTCGTTGACCACGATGCCGCTCAGGGCGACGATGCCGATCAGGCTCAGGAACGTCAGCTTGTAGCCGAGCAGCAGGTGGCCCCAGATCACCCCGATGGTGCCGAACGGAATCGCGAGCATCACCGCCAGCGGCTGCGTGTAGCTGCCGAAGAGCCAGGCCAGGATGACGTAGATCATGATCATCGCGGCCAGCGAACCCGATCGGCAGCGAGGCGAACGCGTCGGCCATCTGCTCCTGTCGCCCGCCGAACTCGATGTCGACGCTGGGGAAGCCGGGCCCTGATGTCCTTGAGGCGCCTTGCGCGAGAAGGCGGCGGTAATCGTCTCGGGGCTGATCGCCGGGTCGGTCTCCGCCGTCACCGTGACCGACCGGGCTCGGTCGACCCGCCTGATGGTCGAGTAGCTCGAGCCGTCCACGAGCTCCGCAATCTCGATCAGCGGCACGCGCTCGCCGGTGGGGCTGATCAGCCAGAGGTTCTCGATGGCGTACAGGTTGCGCGCGCGTCGGCTCGTCCAGCCGGACCCGCACGTCGATGTCCTCCTGCCTCTCCGAGAAGACGTGCGCATCGAGACCGAAGAGTGCGCCGCGAACCTGCGCTGCGACGTCCGACACCGTGAAGCCCAGGCTCGCGGCGCCCGGCTTGAGATTGATCTGCAGCTCGCGCTGACCGAGGCTGTTGTCGTCGAAGACGTCAGAGACGCCCTCGAACTTCCCCAGCTCCTCCTTGATCTCGGCCACCGCGGCCTGCTGCGCGACCTTGTCCTTTCCGAGTATCTCGATCGTGATGTCCGAACCTCCCGGACCACCGGTGACCTCGCTGTAGGTAATGCGCTCGAGATCCTCGACCGTGCCCATCTCCTTGCGGATCGAGGCCACGACCTCCGCGGACGGTCGGTCGCGCTCCTCGACCGGCTTGAGCTCGATGAAGACCTGCGCCAGGTGCGTGGCCGCCGACTCCACCATGCCCGAATCCAGATTGCTTTGCTGTCCGATGACCGCGCTCAACCCTTTGCACTCCGGCTGATTGCGAACGGCCTGTTCCAGACGGCCGACCACTTCGCCGGTTCGTTGGATTGAGCGTGCCCAGCGGCATCCGCAGATCGACCACCACGGTCTCGGTGTCGTCGCTGGCGAGGAAGACGAAGACGAGCTTGCCCCCCGCAAACATGCCCAGCGTGATGAGCAGCGTGGCCAAGGCGAAGCTCAGGCTGACATAGCGATATCTGAGCATCACCGCGAGCAGTCGACCGTAGGCGGGCACGATCCGGTCGAGGATCAGCCGATCGCGCCACGTTTCGAAACGACGGAATACCGAGGCCGCGCGACCGGGTGTCGCGCGGTCCCGATGGATCAGACTGTGTCCCATGTGGCTCGGCAGGATGAGCAGCGACTCGACCAGGCTCATGAGCAGCGCGCAGGTCACCACGATGGGCAGCGCCGAGCAGGTCGCCGATCTTCCCCTTGATGAAGGTCAGCGGAAGGAACGCCACGATGGTGGTCAGCACGGTCGCCACGACCGGCCACGACACTTCCTCGGCGCCGCGGATCGCCGCGACCAACGACGACTCGCCCCGGTCGTGCCATGCCTGAATGTTCTCCGCGACGACGATCGCGTCGTCGACGAGGATGCCCAGCACCACGATCAGGCCGAACATCGTGAGCAGGTTCAGCGTGATGTCGGTCGACTTCATCAGGAGCAGCGTGCCGGCCAGTGCCGTGACGAGCCCGGCGCCAACCCAGAGCGCCACACGCCAGTTCAGAAAGAGCAGCAGCGTCCCGAAGACCAGGATCGCGCCGTAGATGGCGTTCGCGACGAGCAGCTGGAGACGCCCCTCGACGAAGCGGGCGAGGTCCGAGTAGCAAGAGATGGAAACGGCAGGCGGCAGCGGAGGGGATTCGAGCCCCAGGTGGTACGCCCGCTGACGATCCGACAGAAAGAGCTTCTCCAGGCCGCGCGCGACGAAGGGCCTCGCCTGCCGCGCGTCCACATAGGCGCGGACCATCTCCGCCATCTTCACGATGTCCTGCGCTCCCAGCTTGAACACCGTGAGATTGACCGACGGCAGACCGTTGAAGCGTGTGATGAGCTGCTCGTCGACGAAGGACTCTCGCACCTCGGCGATGTCGCCGACGCGGAGCGACTGACCGGCCGGATCGGCCTTGACCACGATCTGCGCGATGGCCTCGGCGCGCTCCTCGACACCCACCGTTCGAACGTTGATGTTCCCGAGATCGCTGCGGACCGAGCCGCCGGGAACGTCGGCCATCCAGCTCTGGATCGCGCTGGCAATCTGCGGCAGGCTGAGACGGTGCTCGAGCAGCGCTTCGCGCGGACGTCGACCCGCACCTCGTAATCCCGCACGCCCGAGATCAGCACCTCGCCCATTCCGGGCAGCGTCTTCAGCTCGTCCCGCACCTCGCGAACGGTCCGCTTGAGCACTTCTTCGTCCACATTGCCGAAGATCGAGACCATGATGACGGGGAGTCGCGACTCCAGCTGGGTCACCTGGATCTCCTCCGCCTCTTCGGGAAGATCCTGCAGGCTGTCGATCTCCCGCTCCACCTCGTCGGTCGCTTCCCCGACGTTCGAGATTCCCTCGCGGAACCTGACCACGATGCCGCCGCCCCCCTCGGAGATCGTGGTGCGCAGCTCGTCGACCTCGTCGAGGTCCGCCAGCGCATCCTCGACCTTGATGGCCATCGTCTCTTCGATCTCTTCGGGCGTGGCTCCGGGATAGGGCAGGGTGACGCTTGCCGACTCCGGGTCGATGTCGGGGAAGAACTGGCGGCGGAGCGTCAGCCCCGAGAAGCTGCCGCCCAGCAGCAAGGCCACCATGAGCAGGTTGACCGGAACCGGCTTGGTGACGCCGAAGCGTGGGAGGCTCACCGGGCCACCTCCCGCGGGTCGTCGGGCCGCCCGGCGTCGGGCTGCTCGCCTGCGGCCATCGCTCGCACCGGTACCGGCGTGACACGGGCCCCCTCCGGGACTGCGCCGGGCGGCATTGATCAGGATGAGGTCTCCGGGATGCAGTTCGTTCTCGAGCACGACCCATTGGTCATCGGGCACGCCCAGCTGCGGAAAGCGCTGATGGAGGTGAAAGTCCACGTCGACCGATCGGCTGGTCACGACGTCATCGCTGATGACCAGCAGCCGGCCGTCCTTGAGAGCGCGGCGAGGAACCACCCACCGCATCGATTCGCGGCTGGAGGTGACCGTTCCCTGGACGAACGTGCCCGGAGCGAGGCGCTGCTCATCCTCGCCCGTCGTGCGCTCGAGGTTGACGTAGGCCAGGAACGTGCGCGTGCTCGTGTCGTCCTCCGGCAGGACGCGGCTCACCTCCGCCCGCCAGGTCGCGCCGCTGGCCCCGGCCGAAAAGATCTGGACGGCGTCCCCCGGGGAGATCGCCGACCGCGCTGCAGAGGGCAGCCGCAGCGGCACCTCCAGTCTGTCGACGTTCACGACTCGCGCCACGCGCTGACCCACCTGCAGGTTCTCGCCCACCTCGACGTCCAGCGACTGAATGACGCCCGCCAGCGGAGCGGTCACCCGGCAGCGCTCCAGGTCCTGCTGGGCGAGCCGGAGCGAGGCCTCCTGCCCGTGCTGCTGCGCGCGGAGACTGGCGTCGCGCGCGGGCAGCTTGTCGAACTCCTCCTTCGCCTGCACCTCGGCGCTGATCGCGTTCAGCAGCGCCTGCCTCGCTTGATCCACCTCGCGGGGCTTGGCGACGGTGCGCTGCTCGGCGTCACGCACTCGCTCGTACTCCGCGCGGGCCAGGGCGACACCCTCGACCACCAGCGCCAGGCGTTCCTCCCAGCTCTTCTTCTCGATGGCCAGCCGCTCGAGCTGGGCATCGATGTCCGCGATGTTTTGGGTGGCAATCTCCACCTGCCGCGCGAAGTCGCTGTCATCCAGCTGCACGATAAGCTCTCCCTGGCTCACCGCCGCGCCGGCTTCGATCGCCGTCGGAATCTCACGAACGATGGCGCTGACGCGGGCCGGGACATCGGCGGTATCCATGGCTTCGACGGTGCCGAAGCCGATCCACTCGCGCTGCACCGGCATGGGCCGCGCCTCCATCACGAGCACGGTGGGGCCGGTGTCGGTCCGGCTGGACAGCTCGGGTTCCGGTCGGCTCGCGACAGCGCCACGGCGATGGCCGTCGCGATGCCCAGGACGACCAGGACGATCGTGGAGCGAGCGATCACGACGAACAGGATGGTGCGGATCGATGCCATGAATTCCTCGTGCGCAATCCAGAGAGCGGGCGGCGTGCCTTAGCCTAGCCTCGATTCACATATCCTTCTCACGCACGACGGGATGCGATCGTGATTCGAGCCCCTTGCCTCCGTCCGCCCCTACCCCTGCGATTCGCCTCATCTTTGGTACGCTGGCGGTATGAGAGACTCGCCTTCCGAACCGCTGTCGCTTGACGAGGTTCGTCACGTCGCCAGACTCGCCCGGCTGCGGTTGAGCGAGGAGGAACTGCACGAGTACCGCCGAGAGCTCTCCGCGGTGCTCGAGCACATCGACCAGCTCAGTGCGGTGGACGTCGACGGCGTCGAGCCGATGTCCCATCCTTCGGACTTGACGAACCGGCTGGACGCTGACGAGCTCGAAGAAGCCATGCCTTTGGAGACGCTGCTCGCCATCGCTCCCGCCGTGAAGGACTGCTTCCTCGCCGTACCCAAGGTCCTCCCGGGGTAGCAGCACGCAGAAGTCGTCAGATCGCCGACGGAGCACGATCATCGTCACCGTGATGGCGTTGCCCGACCTCGCGGTGAGTCCCATGCAGGAACGAGACACCATTCCGCAGCTGGCAGCCGCGATCCGCGACGGCCGGGAATCCGCCCGCGGGATCGCGGAGCGGACGCTGGAGCGGATCGAGCGAGATGACCTCGCGCTGCAGGCGTTTCGCGAGGTCTACGCCGAACACGCTCTGGCCTGCGCGACTCGAATCGATCGGGCCATCGCCGCGGGGGACGATCCGGGCCCGCTGGCCGGCGTTCCCATCGCGGTCAAGGACAACCTCGCCACCGCGTTCGGCAGGACGAGCTGCGGCTCGCAGTTCCTCGAAGCGTACCGGAGCCCGTACACCGCGACCGCCGTCCAGCGGCTCATCGACGCCGGCGCCATGCTCATCGGCAAGACGAACTGCGACGAGTTCGCGATGGGCTCGTCGACCGAGCACTGCGCGTTCGCCAGTCCGCGGAATCCCTGGGATCTCGAGCGGGTGCCGGGCGGCTCTTCCGGCGGCAGCGCGGCGGCGGTGGCCGCCGGTCTCTGCCCGGGCGCCCTCGGCTCGGACACGGGCGGCTCGATCCGCCAGCCGGCGTCATTCTGCGGCGTGGTCGGCGTCAAGCCGACGCTACGGCCGCGTGAGCCGCTACGGTCTCGTCGCCTTCGGCTCGAGCCTCGATCAGATCGGGCCGATCGCGAACACCGTCGGCGACGCCGCCGCGTTGCTCCAGGTCATCGCCGGCGCCGATCCGCGGGACTCGACCAGCGCCGACCGGGACGGTTCCGGCGTACCTCGCGGGCCTCGAAGAACCGGTCGACGCGCTGCGCCTCGGCGTGCCGCGCGAACACCTGAGCGAACGGAACCACCCGGCGATCAACGACGCCGTCACGAGCGCCATCGAGATGTTTCGCGCGCTCGGCGCGGAGATCGTCGACGTCGATCTGCCGCTGACCGGCGTCGGCATCTCGACCTACTACGTCATCGCGCCGGCCGAGGCGTCGAGCAACCTCGCCCGCTTCGACGGCATCCGCTACGGCCGCCGGGCGACGATCGCCCCGGGCGAGGACCTCTTCGACCTCTATGCCGCGAGCCGGGCGGAGGGCTTCGGCGCCGAGGTCCGGCGCCGCATCATGCTCGGGACGTACGTGCTCAGCGCCGGCTACTACGACGCGTACTACAAGCGGGCCCTGCAGGTGCGCCGGCTCATCAAGGAGGAGTTCGACCGAGCCTTCGAGCGCTGCCACGCGATCATCGGCCCGACGTCGCCCACGCCCGCCTTTCGCCTCGGCGAGGTGACCGATCCGCTGGAGATGTACCTCTGCGATCTCTACACGACAGGCGCAAACATTGCCGGCCACTGCGCCATGTCGATGCCGGCGGGCTGGGCCGAGCTCGAGGGCCGGTTTCTTCCGGTTGGCGTTCAGCTGCAGTGCAACGCGTTCGACGAATCGACGATGCTACGGATCGCACGGATGTTCGAGAAGCAGACGGACTTCAAGCGTCAGCGGCCGATGCCAGTGTAGATTGACCAAATACGGAGATCCCTCATGAGCGGTGCGCCGGTGGTGGGAATCGACCTGGGCGGAACCAACATGCAGATCGGCGTCGTGGACGCCGGCGACCAGGTGCTCGCCCACCTTCGCCGCAAGACGAAGGCCGCCGAAGGTCAGAAGAAGGTCCTCGATCGACTGGCCGACGGCATCGCCAAGGTCTGCAAGCAGGCGGACATCTCCGTCGCCGACCTCGGCGCCATCGGCATCGCCGCTCCCGGAGCGATCGACATTCCGAACGGCGTCGTGCTGGAAGCTCCGAACCTCGAGTGGGAGAACACACCGCTGCGCACGCTGCTCGAAGAGCGCTTCGAGAAGCCGATCGTCGTCGACAACGACGTGAACGCTGCGGTGTGGGGGGAATTCCAGCTCGGAGCAGGTCGAGGACATCCCGATCTGCTCGGGGTCTGGATCGGAACCGGCGTCGGCGGCGGGCTGGTGCTGGACGGCCGCATCTATCACGGCCCGCTCTTCACCGCGGGAGAAGTCGGTCAGACCGTGCTCGTGCCGGAGGGTCCGCCCGGTCGCCGCGTCGTCGAGGACTTCTGCAGCCGCAGCGGCATGGCCGAGATCATCGCGGAGCGAGTGAAGAACCGACCAAGCAAGGTGATCGAAGCGATCACCGAGAAGGGCGGACTGATCACCGGTTCCAAGAAGCTGGCGCGGGCGGTCGATGCCGGCGATCCCGTCGCACGAGAGGTGGTCGAGCACGCCGCCGAAATGCTCGGTGTCGTCATCGCCAACTGGGTGACGGTGCTGGCCGTCGATCGGGTCGTTCTTGGCGGCGGTATCAGCGAGGCTCTGGGCGAACCGTTTCGGGAGCGTATCCGCAAGCGCTTCCGCCGCGAGGTCTTTCCCGCCCGCAATCGCGTCTGCGAACTGGTGCCGACGGAGCTGGAGGACAATGCCGGGCTGCTGGCGCAGCGCTCTTGGCTCGGGATCGCCTACCGGCGCGTGAGAGTGAGATGCACCGCGCAGTGCAACTTCGTTCAGGACAGCGGCGCCTGGCCAGAGTCCGCAAGCCTCGCAAGGACTCCGCGATGGAACTGAATCCCGACGATCTCGCTCCGCGCGACCGGTACAAGCTGCTCATCGGTTGCATCATCCCCCGCCCCATCGCCTTCGTGTCGACGGTCTCGCGCAGGGGCGTCACAACCTCGCGCCGTTCTCGTTCTTCAGTGCCGCCGGTTCGAATCCCATGACGCTGCTCTTCTGCCCGGCGAACAACGCCGACGGCAGTGAGAAGGACACGCTGCGGAACGCCAAGACCAGAGCAGAAGGCGGTGTCGGCGAGTTCGTCGTGAGCGCGGCGAGCGAGACCTACCGCGCGCAGGTCGCGGGGGCCGCGGAGCCGCTCGAATTCGGCGAGAGCGAGTTCGAGCTGACCGGACTGACGCCCGCACCGAGCCGGGTGGTAACGCCCCCGCGGGTTGCGGAGTCGCCGTTTGCGTTCGAGTGCCGCACGGTCCAGGTCGTGCGCACCAACGCCGGCCAGCCCGGCGCCGGGAACATCGTCATCGGGCAGGTCGTTCACGTCTTCCTTCGCGATGACCTGGTCGACGAGCGATTCCACGTCGATCCCGAGCGTCTTCTGGCCATCGGGCGCCTGGGCGGCCTGGGATACTGCACGACGAGGGACCGCTTCGAGATGCCCATGGGTCGCGCAGCGCTCACCTCACGGCACGAGTGAATCCTGCGGTGCGACCTGCTCCAGCTCGTAGAATCCCCGCTTGCCTCCATACGCAAGCATGCGCTGATCCAGGGCCCGTATGAGGGCCGCGGCCCGCTGGGGGTCGTCCTGGAATCTCCCCACCGTCGCGGTCGCTTCGTAGACTCGCTGGTCACCGGTTCGTCGGACCTCCAGCAGGGCGGGCCGGTCGTCGACCGTCTTGAGCTCGAATCGCGTGCCTCCGGGGACCTCTTCGGTGCGGACGACCGCCATCTCGACCTCGTCGCATGCCTCGGCCACCGCCGCGGGGAGATTGGACCAGCTGACCCCCAGGGCGCGGGGCCGGGCGGAGCGACCGGCCGATAGCCCACCGCAAGCGAATCGAGGATCGAGAGCACCTGCTTCTGCTCCGCATCGTTCAGGACTGCCTTCCAATGGGTCTGATCCTCGTCCCTGCCGCTGGTGACGGTGGCCGCGTAGGGCGGGGGCGTTCCGCATCCCACCATGAGAATCACGGCGAACAGGGCGACGCCGGGGATGTGCAGCCGGCCCGAACCGCTCGAAATTCCTGCATTGGGATGACCGACGGGAAGGCCGGGAACCTCCCCCAGAGCCCTCTCAGGCCGCCTCGGCTTTCGGAAAAATAGACATAAATCCATATATATCAGAGACTTATGAATGCTCGACCGCATCCGATTGCCCGGCCCCGGGAAACGGCTATTGTTTGCATCCTATCGCCACTGGTCTGGTCGATGACCTCTGCCTGACCGATACCGGGTGGATGATCGCAGGACCCGGCACCGGATGAGGCCCAGTGCCGATGGGGAGAAAGTTCGGCATGGCCAGAACGAACCCTGCAAAA
Source organism: uncultured Planctomycetota bacterium (assembly GCA_963697235.1). GTDB lineage: Bacteria > Planctomycetota > Phycisphaerae > Phycisphaerales > SM1A02 > CAVONJ01. The sequence goes on along the minus strand of CAVONJ010000003.1, from coordinate 930,703 downwards.
GGCAGCGCTTCCAAGCGCGTCAACCGGCGAAGCGAGCTGCGGCGCACGATCCGCCGCCCGGGATCCGGCTACCGCGCCCTCATCAACCGTCCCGAGTTCGTCAAAGCCGCGGCCGTCCTGCTTGGGTTCATCCTGGTCGGGAGCGTGATCACCATCTGGTCCCGCGAACAGCTCCGGGTCGCGCCCGGTCTGATCATGACCGAGACCAGGCTGAACCGGCTCGATTTCGAGGTCACCGACAAACAGGCGACCAAGGCCAAGCGGGAGGAGGCTCGCCGGAGCTCGCCCCGAGTCTACCGAGCCAACACCTCGTATCTGGACGGTCTCAGCCAGGGACTGATGGGGCTGCCGCAGGCAGTCGCCGGCAAGACGCAGCTCAGCGAGATCAGCGACGTGCTGGCCGAACAGTTCGGCCTGACCGAAGAGGGCCTCGTCGCACTACAACGGCACGTGGTCGATGGCGATCCGACGCCATCCTGGCGGCGCTGGGTCGAGCGCCTGATCGACGGACAGCTGGCCGAGCATCCCTTTCTGGACTCGGTGGAGTATCAGCTCTTTCTGGTCTCGCCGAACAAGCGATTGCTGATGCCCGACGGAACGCTCGAGCGCCGCTTCTGGGGCGAAGCGATCGAGATGCAGGGTGCATCCTCGGAGCAGACGGAACGCGTCCGGGAATTCGTCAGCCGTGCCGGATTCCCCCAGGAGGTCATCCCCTTCGTCGTCGCCCGCCTGCTCTTCGAGGAGGGCCGACCGACCATCCAGTTCGATGCCGCGATGACGGAGCAGCTGGCCGATCAGGCGGCGGCGGCGGTCGAGCCGGAGACGATTCACCATCCCTCTGGCGAGATCCTCTTTCGCCAAGGCGACCGGCTGTCGGCCGAGCAATACAGCGATCTGCGGCTCGAAGACCAAGAGTACCGGCACGGCGCGTCCGCGGGGGAACGATGGACCACGCGTTTCGGCATCGTCGGCTTCTGTCTCATCCTGGCCCTGGTCATCGGCGTCTTTTCGGCGCTGAACTACCCGCGGCTCGTCCAGAACACGTTGCGTCTCGCGGCCCTGTGTCTGCTGATGTCGGCGATGCTCGCGATCTCGGTGGCGATCGTCGTGCGGGCGCCGGCCTTCCTGTACGCCGCGGCGATCGGACCGACGCTCTTTCTGACGGTCGTCGTGCTGCTCGCCTACGACCAGCGGCTGGCACTCGTCATCTCGGCCATGCAGGCGGCTTTGCTGTCGGTCGCGCTGGTCCAGAGTCCGGCCTGGTTCGTGCTCTTGGTCTCAGGCTGCGCGACGATGATCGCGCTGCTTCCTGAAGTGCGGAATCGGAACAGCCTGATCCGCGCCGCCACGCTGACCGCGATCGGTTTCGGCGCCGGCTCCGTCCTGCTTGGCCTCCTAGAGGTGCCGCAGGTCGGCGGCGCGTGGCGGCAGATCTTCGCCAACGCCGGCGGCGCCGCGGCGGCCAGCTTCAGTGTGGGCTTCCTGGTCCTGGGCATCCTGCCGAGCATCGAGCGGCTGTTCGACATCACGACCGGCATGACGCTCGCCGAGCTGCGCGATCCCAAGCAGCCGCTGCTGCGGCAGCTTCAGCAGAAAGCGCCCGGCACGTACAACCACTCGCTGCAGGTCGCGAACATCGCGAAGGCCGCGGCGGACGCGATCAACGCCAACGGGCTGCTCAGGTCTACGTCGGCGCGCTCTACCACGACATCGGGAAGATGAACAAGCCCGAGTACTTCATCGAGAACCAGGCGGACGGCTACAACAAGCACCAGAAGCTCTCTCCGGCGATGAGCCTGCTCGGTGATCATCGGGCACGTGAAGGACGGCATCGAGCTGGCGCGGAGTACGGGCTGCCGCGCTCCCTGATCCACTTCATCGAGTCGCACCACGGCACGACGCTCGTGGAGTACTTCTATCACGCCGCCCGCACGCAGGCGGAGGCCGACGAGAAGCTCGCCGGTGGAGGAGGTCGACTTCCGCTATCCCGGTCCCAAGCCGCGCACGCGGGAGGCGGCCATCCTGATGCTCGCCGACGCCGTCGAGTCCGCGACGCGAGCGATGGCCGAGCCGAACCCCAGCCGCATCGAGATCGCTCGTGCGGGAGATCTCGCGCAAGCGTCTGACTCGACGGGCAGTTCGACGAGTGCGCGCTGACGTTCCGCGAGCTCGGCCTGATCGAGGACGCGATCATCGCAGCGCCTGTGCGCGATCCACCACGGCCGCATCACCTACCCCTCGAGCCGCCCGACGGAAAGCGAAACGTCGTCCGGCACGGGCACCGAGACCCGCACCGCCACAGCGTAAGCCCCCCAACCTCTTCCCCCGGGAGAGGTCGGCGAGCAAAGCGAGCCGGGTGAGGGAGAACTGCGTCAACCGTCGGTGAGCGCAGAACTGCCTCACCGTCGGCCGCGGAGTTCAATCGCCGCAGCGCTGGCCCCTGAGCGCTGACCAATCAAGCGCGTACCGCCTTCCTGAGCGCCGACACGCGACGACGTGCTCCCTCACCTGGCACGTCCCCGCGACCAGGCGCGGGGACGAGCCGTCCTCTCCCGGTGGGAGAGGAGTTTCGCGTCGCCTCAACTGGCGGCCACCCCCCACTCCGACACCATCCGCCGGTGCGCGTTGCTCATCGGCAATTCATCCAGCGCATCGCATCGGGTGCCAACGCCCTCGCCGACCCGCCGCCACACCAGCAAACACGTGAAACGAGACCTGCCGATGCGTCGTCTGATGCACGAATCCGCCGCACCGCGTCAAGTCGCGGACCGCAATTCCCCGCTCTGCCAGCGCGCGACCGACCCGATCACGACTCAACCGAACGGCAGCCTCCACCGTCGGCGGCTGCCACATGCCGCGCCCACAGTCCCGCGTTGCGCTGCTCGACGAGCAGCCGTTCGCCGCGGACGACGAGGACCGCATGGTGGTGAACCGAGATCTGCCTCGCCCGCGGCCTTGGGCGGGGGAATCACCTCCTGACGCCCCTCGCGAAGGCGAGGCAGTCCCCGGCGACCGGGCACGCATGGCAGGATGGCGATCGCGGCGTGCACAGGAGGGCACCCAGCTCCATGAGCGCCTCGTTGAATCGCCCGGGTTCGGTGCGCCAGCGCCGCCAATTCTGCCGCCCGGCTCCACGCCGTCCGTTGCGCCTCGGCGCTCTCCGGCGAGGTCCCATCGACCCACCAGCGGGCGAGCACCCGCATCACGTTCCCGTCGACGATCGGCTCGCGGTCGCCCGAACACGATCGAGGCGATTGCTCCAGCGGTGTATCGCCCGACGCCGGGAAGGCGGCGCAGCATCCGCCGCGCGCTCGGGAACACGACCGGCGAACTGCTCGACGACGACCTTGGCGGCTTCGTGGAGGTTGATCGCCCGGCGGTAGTACCCGAGCCCCTGCCAGGCCGCCAGCACATCCTGCTCGTTCGCTGCCGCCAGCTGCTGAACGGTGGGGAAGCGCTGCATGAACCGCTCGTACCGATCCACGACTCGGCTGACCTGGGTCTGCAGGAGCATCGCCTCGGCGACCAGCGCTGCGTACCCGTTCCGGTCCCGGCGCCAGGGAAGATCGCGGGCGTGCCGGTCGAACCACGCGACCAATCGGCGGATCCGGCGCCGCTGGACGGACGTTTGGAGCGGCTGGTTCTGTTCGCTGCGGGGGCTCATCCGGGCGAGTCCCCATCATCGACGTCGGCGAGCACCCGCCCCGCCGCCTTCTTGACTGCCGGCCAGGATGCCTCGGGGGACTTGTTGATCGTCAGCCACGAGCCGGCGAAGAGCAGGGTCGTGATCGGCGCCGCGGCGAAGAGGGCCGAGGCGATCGGATCATCGGCGGCCGCCTCGGCGTTCAGGAAGCTCCGCAGCGACGCACGTAGGGGCCGATCGAGCCAGCACTTGACCGCGTTGGGATTCGGCGTCGGCTCGAATCGGGTGATCGTGCGGAACGGAGCGGCGGCGGTCACGTCGGTACGGTCCTCGTCCATGGCGATCGCCGCCACGAGCCGTCCTCCGGCACCCATGTGGTTCGCGGAGGTCCACCGGCCCGACTCGTGAGGCTCACACTGTCCGCCAGCAGCATACCTGTGCTCCGGGCGCCGTTCATTCGGTTCCTTGCGGTCTTGGGGGCGGCCCCCCACTCGGGTCCCATTCCGCTGCGGCATGGGAGCGGTGCCGCTCCCACGCAACCCCCGCCGGACCGTCCCCCCGCAGCTCCCTTGCCTGCGCCGATTGTCCTGCTATCCTTGCCCCCTTCACCACCCCTGCGGGTGTAGCTCAGTGGTAGAGCGTCACGTTGCCAACGTGAATGTCGTCGGTTCGAATCCGATCACCCGCTTGAATCGCCGGTCGTTGGATCGGCGATTTTTCATTGGACGCGAGGTCGATCCGGGCCAGCGACGGCGTTGTCTCCATGCCGGGTCGCGGCGATACTCTCCGCATGCACCTCATCGAACGAAGCGTCACCGGCATCGGCAGGGTTCTCGCAATCACCGTGCTTGCCTTCGCCGTCATCCTGTCCGGCTGCGCCGAGACGCCGAGCGGGGCCGGGAGCGCTGCCGCCGTTCCGGTGGTGCTGCCCCCCGGTGCTGCGAACGCGATGGCCGCGCTCGTGGACTCGCCTCGCCACGGCGAGTGGATCGACATCCCCGCGTCGCCCGGCGACAAGGCGGACGCAATCCGCGCGTGGGTCGTCTATCCGGAGCGTTCCGATCCTGCTCCGGTGGTCATCGTCATCCATGAGATCATGGGGCTTACGGACTGGATCCGCGGCGTGACCGACCGGCTCGCGGCTGAAGGCTACCTGGCGATCGCGCCCGATCTTCTTTCGGGAAAAGGACCGAACGGCGGAGGCAGCGAGTCATTTGACGGCGACGCCGTGCGGGCCGCGATCCGCGATCTCGACGGCGCGGAGGTGAACACGCGGCTCGACGCCGTCCGCGCCTGGGCGCTGGCCCAGCCATCCGCCGCGCAGCGGATCGCATGCACGGGCTTCTGCTGGGGCGGCTCGACGACGTTCGCCTACGCGACCCACCAGCCAGGCCTCGAGGCCGCGATCGTCTGGTACGGAACCGCCCCGGAGGATGGGGATCAGCTCGCCCTGATCGATGCGCCCGTGCTCGGCTTGTACGGCGGCGACGACGCCCGCGTGACCTCGACCGTGCCCGCCACCGAAGCCGCCATGCGGGCGACGGGGCGGTCGTTCACCGCGCGCATCTACGACGGCGCCGGCCACGGCTTCCTTCGCCAGCAGGACGATCGCGACGGCAAGAATCTCGCCGCATCGGCTGCCGCGTGGGCCGAGGCGCTCGCCATGCTCCGGAGTGCGCTGACCGCCGGCGGCTGATCAACCGCATCATCTCCGTGCTGGGATGTCGCCTGCGGAGTTCATTGCCCCACTTCAGAACGTTGCCTGCAGGCGAACGCTGAAGACGGCGATGAAATCGTCCTCCCGATTCGCGGCGGGGTTGATCACGAACTGCACGTCCGGGGTCAGAGTGAGAAAGGGGTTGAGCTGGAATCGATAGAAGAGCTCAATGATCTGCTCGGATCGCAGCTCGTCATCCGTCGGGTCGCCCCACGCCCAGCCCGCCGCGAGCAGGTCGCCCTGGCGGCCCAGCGGATCCTCGATCCCGAAGCCGGCGGAGACGAAGTACTCGTAGTCGGTGACGTCGGCGTCTCCCACGCTGAAGCGCAGAAACGGCGTCACCGGACCGATCTCCTGATCGAAGCTCAACGAGAAACCCGGTCCGGTCTCGCCGTCGGTCTCGATGAAGTAGGCGAGGAATCGATAGTTTCCCTCGCCCCACCCATCGAAGGACGGCATCAACCCGAACTCGCCCGCCCACAAGAGTTCATCAGCACGCAACTCATTCAGTGACGCGCTGTTGGCTCGCGAGTTCGCCTGGTGCACACCGCCACGGACGTAGATGAGATCACCCGGTTGCCACCTGAAGTCGATGCCAAGCCCCGGATCGGGAAAGGGAATCGCGGACGAATTCACGAGCGCCAGGTTCAGGAACTGGTCGCGCTCGGAGTTCGCCACGTTGTTGAAGTCATAGCGAAACGTCGGATCGATCCGTCCGGCCGAGATCATGAGCTCCTCGCCACCGATGTACTGCGCCCAGTAGAGCTCCTGCACTAAAACGGCATCGTCGATGAGCGTGGCATTCACGGGGAAGTCGGATCCGATGTCCGTGTTGAGATCCGAGTCAGTCGGCGCCCCGATCGGACGCCCACCGCGGACCCACCAGCTGACGACGCCCTGACCCAGCACCTCACTTTCGAACAGACGCACTGCTCCCGCGAGGTCGTAGGTCACGTTCGCCAGCCCGTATCGGTCGGTCAAGCTCTCCGTCGCGTACTGACCGACCAGGGTCACGCCGAGTTGAAGCAGCAGGCCGTGGCCTTCTTCGATCAGGGGCAGCTGGCCCTCGAGCGTGCGATCGAAGACATGGGGAGATGAACCGTCGAACATCACCTCGAGGAACGCCGGAATCTGAGCCTGCTTCCCGGGTTCGTGATCATCGTGCAACCGGGGGGCCGGCGGCGTCTCCGTCACAGGGGGCGCCGGATCCTGCCCCTGAGCTCCGGCGGATGCGAGAAGCACTCCCACGGCAACGGCGCCGGCCAGAGGACGGCGGCGGCCGCGGACGTCCGTCGCTCTGAACGGTTTCCACATCTGCCTTGCGATGGGCACTGCTCCAACCTTATACAAACGCGTCACGCCGCTCAGCCACAGCGTACCGGGAGTGGGACAGATCCATTTCGACCAGCTTCCGAAAATAGATCTGTCCCCTTTCTTCTCGCTACCGCTCCAGCGCCTGGCGCAGACCGAGGTTTATCAGTCGCTGGAGGAGCTGCGGATAGTCCAGCCCGGCCGCCTCGGCGGATTCGGCGAAGTCCTCGCCGAAGGAAAGCTGCGGGTTGGGGTTCGATTCGATCAAGAATACGCGATCGTGCTCATCCAGCCGCATGTCCATCCGGCAATAGCCGGTCTGGTGGAGATTGCGGTACGCCCGCTTGCAAATGGAGATGATGCGCCGCTGCATTTCATCGGAGAGCTCGGCCGGACCCGTACTCACGCCGCTTCGCTCCTGGTATCGGTGGTCCCATTTCACCTTGTCGGTGGCGATTCGACGCGCGCCCTCCGGCAGGTTCTCGAAGTGCAGCTCCCAGATGGGAAAGGTCTGCAGCCGATGGTTGCCGATCATGCCCAGGTACAGCTCGCGGCCCTCGATGTACCGCTCCGCGATGACGTCGTCCTGCGCATGCTCATGCATGAACTGGACCCGCTGCTCGAGCCTCTCGTCATCGCCCACCACGGAAGCCTGCGAGATGCCGACCGATCCGTGCAGCGTGAGCGCCTTCACGATGACGGGAAAGGCAAGCCGGTGGGGTCGACGGACCGTCTGACCGCGGCGGAAGATGGCGAATTCCGGCACGTTGATCCGGTGGTACCGCAGGATCTTGCGCTGCAAGGCCTTGTCGTTCGAGAGCAGCATGCCCACGGGATTGCACCCGGTGTACGCTTGACCGATGAGATCGAGATAGCCGAGCACGAGCGCGACGTTGCGGTCTTTCCCCGCGAAGGACTCCAGCAGGTTGAACACCAGATGCGGATGTAGGCGATCGATCGCCGAGCGGAGCGGCGCGAGATCGTCGTCGAGGCCGACGATCTCCACCGTGTGCCCCAGCTCTTCCAGCGTGGCGACCACGTCGAAATCGGTCTTGAACGGCGCGATCTCCTTGTCGCTCAATCCCTCGATCGAGTCGGGGGGGACGTTCTGCTCCTGCGTGACGACCAGGATCCGACGCTTTCTCATCGTTGGCTCACAGAAGGAATCTCTGGCGACCGCCGGAGAGGTGGTTCATCGTCTGCACCGTCAGAAGGACCGCCATCTCCCGAATCGCTTCGACCTCGGGCAGCTCGACGCGCAGCTTGAGGGCCCGGCAGCGCACGATCATCTCACCGAGCACCTGGTCGATCGTGTACTGGTACTCGCCGGTCCACTGAGCGACGAGCCGGCGTAGCTTCGCCCGGTGGCGTCGCAGGAAGCTCGACGCCAGCTCGCCCTTGCCCTCGGCGGAGAAGAGGCGGCGGAGATCTCGATCGTAGAAGTCCGGATACTCACTGCCGTACCGCTCCTGCCGATCGCGGTAGTGTTCTCGGAGCGTCGTGCGAAGCCGCGAGAGTTGATCGACCTGGCGGCGCGTCGAAACGAGCGCGGGGCGTTCGGCGATCTCGGCCATCAGCGTGTCGACGTACTCCAGCTTGCGCAGCGCGGCCCAGCCCTGGTAGCGACGTCGCCACTGGGAGCCGGGAGTCAGCCACACGGCGAAGGTCTCGGCGAAGTCCTCCGAGGGATGACTCTGGGCGTACCAGTTGTCGATATGCAGCACGAACCGCTTGCTGTAGGGACGCGGCTGATAGGAATCGGGATAGGGCCGCCCGGGATTGCCGAAGATCCTTCTCCAGCGGGGTCGACGGCTCAGCCCATAGGCGTGATCGATGGCGTGGCCCGCCTCGTGGCGCAGGATCCGCAGACAGCTGTCGCGCGTGCCGCCCTCGACTTCGAGCATCATCGTCCGTTCGAGGCGGGTCAGGCGCGGATGCGCAAGATAGAACGGAATGGCGAACCCCGGAACGTCCACCGGTGTGAACCACTCGTTCGACAGCCACACATGCGGACGAAAGCGGAGCCCGCGGGCGTCCATCTCGTCGTACAGCTTAGTGATTCGCTCCTCCAGCGGCGTGCCCTCGACGCGAACCTTGAGGTCGCACAACCGCAGATCGAGCAGGGCGTCCCGGCTGAGCCGGACCCAATCGGGCGTCTTGCCACGCGACGCCGACCAACGCCGGCTGGAGTTCATCCGTGAGCTCATGATTCGCGATGGTACCAGCGTGTGGCGTCCGAGGGGAGTGCCCCCCGCCGCCCGTTGCAGAACTACGAGGCCCGAACGGCGGTCTCGTCGGCCATCACCCGAACGTCGAGCGGTCCCTCCAGGTCCAGGTGCACATCGCGCTGTGGAAAGGCGATCACGATGCCTGCTTCGCGGAACAGTGCGTCGATCCGGTGGTGGATGTCGCTCTCGAGGATTCGCCGGTCCATCATCTTCCGCATCGTGATCCAGAAGTGCACCTCGAAGTTGAGCGAGTTGTCCCCGAACTCTGTGAAGAGAACGATCGGCGCCGGCGACTTGAGGACCCTTCCGTGCTCCTGCGCCGCCCGAAGCAGCAGCTTCGACACGTCGCGGGTCGGTGATCCGTAGCTGACGCCGACCTTCACGAAGATGCGCACCTTGCTATCCGTCAGGGTCCAGTTGATGACGTTGCTCTCGAGGAAGGCACTATTGGGAACGACGATTTCGACGTTCTCTCCCGTGATGACGCGAGTGCTCCTCGCGCCGAGGTGCTGCACGATTCCGTACAGATCTCCGAGCTGGATGAGATCGCCGACGCGGATTGGCCGCTCCGCCAGCAAGATCAGTCCGCTCATGAAGTTGTTCATGATGTTCTGACTGCCGAAGCCAATCCCGATCGCCACCGCGCCGCCAAGAATCGTGAACGCCGTGAGCGGGACGTTGATCGTCCGCAGGGCGATGAAGACGAACGTGACGAGCAGAATGTAGAAAGCGATCGAGCGGATCGCGGCCGCCGCCCCTTCGTTGAGTCCGAATCGCGGCAGCAGGCTGCGACCCAGAATGGTGCTGATCACCTTTGACAGGAAGAAGCCGAGGAAGAGCAGGAAGATGCCGACGATGACCTTGCCGACGGTGATCGAGCGATCGTCGACCGACGTGATTTCGAATTGCCATGTCGCGACGATCGATTCACGGAGGCGATCCAGACGCTGAGACCAGCCCACGACCGCCAGCTCGCCACCGATATCGCCGAGCATGCGCACGGTGAGGCGCCGCGCAGAATCGATACTGGCGACGTTGGCCTCGTAGATCTCAGCGATCTCGTTGGTCAGCTCGACCTGCTTCTGGAGCCAGTACGAGGACACGCTGTCCTCGGCGACGACGCCCTCCAACCGATTCTGGAGCGTCACCCGTTCCTTCGAGATGTCGCGCAGCTCGAGTTCCTGCAGGCGGTACTCGGTGTCCAGGGCCTCCAGTGCCGCCCGGGCATCCGCGTCCCATTCGGCGATCGTGGGGCGTTCCGCCTCCTTCCGCCACAGCTCGAGGCGCCGCTTCCAGGTCGTCTGCATGCTCGCCACGCGCTCGGCGCGCTTCGTCAGGATCGCCAGCTCTCGCTGCCGCAGCTGGAGGGCAAGGCGGCGCGCCGCCACCTCCTCGACGAGGCCCCGGTCAGCGGCACCAGCATCGAGACGGCGCTTCGCTTCGAACCATTCCCGTTCCGCAAAGTCGATCTGGCTCTGCTGAAGCGAGAGGCGCCGGCGAAGCTGCTCCTCCTTGGCCTCGAGCTCCACGATCTTCCCGCGATAGTCGTCCATCGAGAGCGTCGCGTCCGCCGCGATCCACTTCTCTTGCTCCTCGGCGAAGCCGATGCGCGTCTCGAAGAGCGCCTTGAGCACCTGCTGCCGCTCTGACTCGATCTTCCGCAGCCCCAGCTCCTCCTCGGCCTGTCGGCTCTCCAGCACCGCGATGCGCAGCGCTCTCGCCAGGGCTGGCGCCACCGCCTCGTCCTTGTTCGTCTCGCTCGCCTCTCGTGCCTGACGCCGTGCTGTTTCGCGATCTTCGAAGGCGGCCTGCGCAAGATCTCGCGCCTGCCCCGCCGCGGTCACGCCCGCCTCGATCGTCTCGATGCGTGATCGAAGCGTGAGCAGTTCGTCACGAATCGAATCGAGCAGGATGAGCGAGTACGGCCCCCGTTCCGCGGGCCCGGACTGCTGCCACTGGGCGAGCTGGCCCTTCAGCTCTTCGAGCGCCGCATCCGACTCATCCTTCTGGTCTTGAGAGCCAAGCTGCTGATTGAGCAGCGCGTCGATTCGCTCGAGGAGCCCCTTCTCGCGAACAAGCTGTTCGGAAGGGGCATCGCCTGCGGCCGCAAGCTGGGCGGTCACCCGTTCCAGCTCCGCGGCGTTCTCCTGGCGCCGGGTCTCGATCTGCTCGGTAACCGACGGCGCGGGCTGTCCAGTCGCGGGTGGCGGGGCTCCCTGCTCGGGTGGAGCGGCGACCGATGTGCTAACGCACGCGGCCATGACCAGGATGCTCGCCGCCAGAAGGCCGCGGCATCGGCGGCCGGGTGGTGTGAGCCAGTGCATGGTCGCGCTCCTGTGTGTGTCCCGGTTCGCAGCTCGGGGTCTCCCGCGCCGGATCAGAGTCCCCACGAGACGTACTTGATCTGGACGTATTCGTTCATCACGTACTTCCCGCCCTCGCGGCCGAACCCTGAGTGCTTGACGCCGCCGAACGGCGCCTGCGCCGTGGAGGGCGCGCCGTCGTTCGCCCCGACGATGCCGTACTCCAAGGCCTCGGCGACCCGCATCAGCCGACTTGCGTCCCGGGTGTAGAAGTAGGCCGCGAGACCGAAGGGCGAATCGTTCGCCTGCTCGATGGCCTCTGCTTCGTGTCGGAAGCGCCGCACCGGCGCCACCGGACCGAAGGTCTCCTCTCGGCCCACGAGCATCTCCGGGGTGTACGACTCGATGATCGTCGGCGCGAAGAAGCGATCGGCGAGACCATCGACGCGAACGCGAACGCCGCCGGTCCTGACCGTCGCACCGCCCGCCAGTGCGTCCTCGACGTGCCGCTCGACCTTCTCGACGGCGGCGTCGTTGATCAGCGGACCAAGCTGAACCGACTCGTCGAGCCCGTTGCCGAGCACCATCTTCGCGATCGCAGTCTCCACTCCCGCGACGAATTGGTCGTAGATTCGCTCGTGGACGAGGAAGCGGTTTGCGCAGATGCACGTCTGCCCCATGTTGCGGAACTTCGTGGCGATGGCTCCGGCGACCGCGGCCTCGACATCCGCATCGTCGAACACGATGAACGGTGCGTGGCCTCCAAGCTCCAGCGACAAGCGCGTGAGGTTCTGCGCCGCCTGCCGCATCAGGATGCGTCCGACCTCCGTGGAGCCGGTAAAGGAGAGCTTCCTGACGGTCGGATTCGACAACATCTCGCCGCCGATCGCCTCGGGGTCGCCGGTGACCACGTTGACGACCCCGGGCGGAATGCCCGCCTCCAAGCACAGCTCCGCGAGCGCGAGCGCCGACAGCGGCGTCTCCTCGGCGGGCTTGACGACCATCGTGCACCCAGCGGCGAGGGCCGGACCGAGCTTCCGCGTGATCATCGCGGCGGGGAAGTTCCAGGGGGTGATGGCGGCGGTGACGCCGACCGGCTGGCGCAGCACCATGATGCGCTGATCGGGCCGGGAGGCCGGGATGATCTCGCCCTCGACGCGCTTCGCTTCCTCTGCCGCCCACTCGATGAACGACGCCGCATAGGTGATCTCCCCCCGCGACTCGGCGCGGGGCTTGCCCTGCTCGAGCGTCATCAGCTCCGCGAGCCGCTCCCGCCCCTGCACCATCAAATCAGCCAGCGCACGGAGCGCGGCGGTGCGCTCCGCAGCAGGCTGCGCTCGCCATTCGGGCAGCGCCGCCGCGGCAGCGTCGATCGCACGCCGGGTCTCCACGGCGCCGGCCATCGGGACCTCGGCGAGCAATTCGTCGGTGGCCGGATTCCGCACCGCGATGGTCGCACCACCGGCTGCATCGACCCAGGCATCGCCGATCAAGTTCTTCGTCTGCATCCTCGTGCTCCATCGAACGGACCCACTTCAGAACGAGGGCGGCGTGCACGCGCTAACGATCTCGCAGGTATCGCTCGAGACGTTGCGGAACCGGTGCGGGATGCGGCTGTCGAAGTAGTACGCGTCACCCGGACCAAGGACACGATGCCGCCCCCCCACCGTGACCTCAATGCGGCCGCGCACCACCACGCCCGCCTCCTCGCCCTCGTGCGCGAGCATCATCTCGCCGGTATCGCCGCCCGGCTGGTAGTGCTCGTGCAACACCTGGAGACTGCGTCCCGGCATCCTCGGGCCCACCTGGCGAAGGACCAGAGCGTTCCCTCGAATCTCGGGAAGCTGCTCCTGCGTGTAGAAGAGCGCCGCCTGGTCCTCGACCTCCCGGCTGAAGAACTCTGCGAGCGAGATCGGGAAACCCGCCAGGAGCTTCCGAAGGGTCGCGATCGTCGGGCTCGTCCGATTCTGCTCGATCAATGAGATGGCGCTATTGGCCAGCCCGGCTCGCTTGGCCAATTCCCGCTGGGACACGCCGTAGAGCAAGCGGAGAGCCTTGAGGCGATCCCCGATGTTCCCCGAGGCGCTGTCCGCCCGGCGCACGTCGGAATCGATCGGTTCCTGATAGCGCATCTGCTCAGTATACTGAGCACGACCGTGATCAACAAGCCGCTGCGGACCCCGTGAGGCCGTGTTGGCCTGATCGCGTTCGTTCTTGTGCTGTCAATTTGCTACACTTCTCCGGCGGCGATTCCCGTCTTCACCCCTGTCTCGCGAGAGGCCCGACGATGAACACTGACCACGATCTGCTCCGCCGACGGGCCGAGGCGGTCTCGAGCGGCCTGCCCCGCATCACCGACGCGACCGTCGTCTCCGGCCACGGCGCGATTCTGATCGATGCCGAGGGGAACGAGCTGATCGACTTCGCCGGCGGCATCGGGGTGATGACCGTCGGACACTCCGAGCCCTCGGTGGTGCGTGCGATCCAGGAGCAGGCCGCCCGCCTGCAGCACGTTTGCATTCACGTCGCGACCTACGAGCCGTACGTCGCCCTGTGCGAACGCCTGGTCACGCTCTTCCCCCACGGCGAGCGCACCAAGGCGCTGCTCGTCAACTCCGGCGCGGAAGCGGTGGAGAACGCGGTCAAGATTGCGCGGCAAGCAACCCGCCGACCGTCGGTCATCTGCTTTACCGAGTCCTTCCACGGTCGGACCCTGCTCGCCGCGACGCTGACGTCCAAGGTCGGGTACAAGTCGCACTGCGGCCCGTTCGCCCCGGCCATTCACCGACTGCCGTTTCCCAACTTCTTCCGAGATCACGACGGCCTGGACGAGCGTGCGTTCGTCCGACGCGAGCTCGATCGACTCCGGCGCTTCTTCGTGAGCACCGTCGAGGCGAGCGACGTGGCCGCGATCATCCTCGAGGTCGTGCAGGGCGAGGGCGGTTTTATCGTCGCCCCGCGGACGTACCTTCAGGGGCTGCGCACGATCTGCGACGAGCACGGGATCGTGCTGATCTTCGATGAGGTGCAGAGCGGCTTCTGCCGGACGGGGCGGTGGGCGGCGTACGAGCACTTCGACGTGACGCCGGATCTCTCGACGTGGGCGAAGGCGATGGGCGGCGGCCTTCCGATCGCGTCGGTGATCGGGCGCGCTGAGGTCATGGACGCGGTGAAGACGGGCACGATCGGCGGAACCTACGGGGGCAATCCAGTGGCCTGCGCGGCCGCTTTGGCGGCCATCGACGTCATGGAACGGCTGGACTTGAACAGCCGCGCTGCAGCGATCGGAGAGCGTCTTCGCGAGCGGTTCGAGAGGCTGCGGCAGCGCGTGCCCTCGATCATCGATGTCCGCGGACTCGGGGCGATGATCGCAATCGAGCTTGCCGAGGACGGCGATCCGTCGCGCCCGGCGACGAGTATGGTGGCGGCAGTCATCAAGGCGTGCGTGTCGCGCGGGCTCATCGTCGTCCCCGCGGGCAGCTACGGAAACAACATTCGCATTCTTTGCCCGCTCGTCATCACGGACGAGCAGCTCGACCGCGGCCTGACCATCCTCGAGGACGAGATCACGCGGCACGCCGGAGGCGCCGTCCGGCCACTCGTTCCGGCCGAGACCCGTGCCGTCGCCGGTCATACTCACGGAGAACACCGACCATGACACCATTCGCCATCGGCGGACTGCAGCTGGAGCTCTCCGGCCGCCACTCGAACCTCGAACACATCTGCGACCGCATCGAGATGCTGCTCTACCTCTATCCATGGGTGCAGATGATCGTGATCAGTGAGCTCGCCACCTTCGGTGGTTGGACCGGGCACGCCGCGCCGCTGCCGAGTCCGGCGGAGGACCGGTATCGCGAGATCGCCAAGCGACACGGCATCTGGCTTCTGCCCGGCTCCTTCTTCGAGAGCGGTGCGGACGGGAAGGTGTACAACACCGCGCCGGTCATCGGCCCCGACGGAACGATCGTCTCGCGGTACCGCAAGATGTTCCCTTTTCTCCCCTACGAGACAGGTGTCGAGCCGGGCACTGAATTCTGCGTCTTCGAAGTGCCCAGCGTCGGCCGCTTCGGCGTAAGCATCTGCTACGACATGTGGTTTCCCGAGACGTCTCGTACGCTCGCCACCATGGGCGTTGAAGTGATCCTCCATCCGACGCTGACTGCGAGCGTCGACCGGGATGTCGAGCTTGCCATCGCGCGAGCGACGGCCGCGACGAATCAGTGCTTTGTCGTCGACATCAACGGAGCCGGCGACGGCGGCATCGGGCGCTCCGTCTTCGTCTCTCCTGTCGGCGACATCCTCTACGGCGCCGGCCACAGCGAGGAGATGATCCCCATCGAGGTCGACCTCGATCGCGTCCGCCGCTCCCGCGAGCTGGGCGTGCGCGGTCTTGGTCAGCCTCTCAAGAGCTTCCGCGACCGGGTCGTCGAGTTCCCGATCTACCAGCGGGCGCTGGGCACGCAGACCTATCTCGAATCGCTCGGTCCGCTCGTCAAGCAAGCCCGCGGATCTCGTGCGGGGCTTGACTCCGCCCAGGCTTCGCCGCCGCCGCCCGCACCGGCCGCGGTTTACAACTCGCTCACTCCTCAACAGCCCCCGGCACCGGTCAACCCATGAGTAGTCACCGTCAGGCTCCGGATGTCGCCACGGCGCAACGCGTCCGGCGCGTTCGTCAGTACAACGCTTCACAGCTCCGCAGCGACACCTGGAACGAGTTGCAGACCGATTGCAACTGGTTGTACGAATACGCGCGTTCGGATCGCAGCTACGAGGAGCCGCGGGCTCGCGTCGATGACAAGCTCGAAACGCTTCGCTGCCTGGAGTACTACTGGGCCTATCCCGGTGAAGAAGCGATCGAGGAACTCACCGGCCTCTTCGCGCGCCGGGAGTACGGGGAGCTCGCGCAACGGGTCTCCGGCATCGTGCGCCTCCTTGTTGGAGACGCGTACCGCGAGCGAGGCGAGCACCTTCGGCGCCGACGCGGCGATCCGACGGCCGAGCGGGTCGAGCGAGGTGAAGGCTCCCCGTCCGGCGGACGTCACCGACCCTACTTCGAGGTCCTGGTCGTCGATTCCATCGATATGAACGAGCGGCGCGACCTGCGCGACAACATGCTCGGCATGCGCCGCGATGATGATGAGTTCATCTACGACATCGTCACCGTGCCAAGCTTCGAAGATGCGATCATCGGCATTCTCTTCAATCGATCCGTCCAGACGTGCATACTCCGGTACAACTTCCGATTCCGGACGACGAACAAGCACGACATCTTCCAGCGCTATCTCGATGTGCTCAGGGCGGAACATCCCGAGGAGTGCTACGGCCTCGCTCGGAGCTTGGCGCTCGGGCACCTCATCAAGAAGCTGCGTCCCGAGATCGACCTCTTCCTCGCGACGGACACCCCGCTGGACGAGGTTGCCGGCGGTCTCGGCCCCGACTTCCGCCGCGCCTTCTACCGACTCGAGCAGCACATGGAGCTGCACTTGAGCATTCTCAAGGGCATCCGAGCGCGGCACGAGGCGCCCTTCTTCGAAGCGCTGCGTCGCTACAGCACGAAGCCAACCGGAATCTTCCACGCGCTCCCGATCGCCCGCGGCAAGTCGATGGCGAACTCGCTCTGGGCGCGGGATCTGCTCGAGTTCTACGGGTCGAACATCTTCCTCGCGGAGACCTCGGCCACGAGCGGCGGCCTTGACTCACTGCTCCAGCCAAGAGGCCCCATTCGCCGTGCGCAGCAACTCGCGGCCCGTGCCTTCGGAGCACGCGAGACCTTCTTCGTGACGAACGGCACGTCAACGGCGAACAAGATCGTCGTGCAGGCAATCGTGCGCCGGGAGACATCGTCCTCGTGGACCGGGACTGCCACAAATCACATCACTATGCCCTGATGCTCGCGGGAGCCCTGCCGATCTACCTCGACTCGTATCCGCTCACTGAGTACTCGATGTACGGAGCCGTGCCGCTGGAGGAGATTCTCTGCGTCCTGAAGGACCTCGAACGCGTGGGCAAGCTCGACCGCGTGCGCATGCTGTTGCTGACGAACATCACCTTCGACGGCATCACCTACGATCCACAGCGGGTGATGCGGGAAGTCCTGGCAATCAAGCCGGACATGATCTTCCTGTGGGACGAGGCGTGGTACGGCTACGGCAGCTTCAGCCCCACGATGCGCCGGCGCACCGCGATGGTCGCTGCCCGTGAGCTGCGGGAAACGTTCCGGAGCGACGCGTACCGCGAAGCGTACGACGGGCAGGCCGCGGACGACGCGGCGGGCATGCCCGACCCCGATCTCGTGCGGGTCCGCGTCTACGCAACCCAGTCCACGCACAAGACGCTGACGGCGCTGCGGCAGGGATCGATGATTCACGTCTACGACGAGGACTTCGAACAGAAGACGAGCGACGCGTTCCACGAAGCGTTCATGACCCACACGTCGACGTCCCCCAACTACCAGATCATCGCCTCGCTCGACGTCGGCCGGCGGCAGGTAGAGCTGGAGGGGTACGAGCTCGTCCATCGGAGCATCGGCCTGGCGATGATCCTTCGCGAGCGCATCTACGAGCACCCCCTGATCCGGAAGTACTTCCAAGTACTCCGCCCCGCGGACATGATTCCCGAATCGTTCCGCCCGTCGGGACTCGAGTTCTACTACGACCCTGAAAAGGGATGGGAGCGCATGGAGGACGCCTACCGCATGGACGAGCTGGCGCTCGATCCCACCCGCGTCACGATCCACATCGGCCGGACGGGGATGGACGGGGACGAGATGCGCCATCTCCTCATGGACGAATTCGACATCCAGATCAACAAGACCTCGCGCAACACCGCGCTCTTCATGACGAACATCGGTACGACTCGCGGCGACGTTGCCTACCTCGTGGAAGTGCTCGCCAAGATCGCCCAGATGATTGACGACCGACTCGCCACCGAAAGCGACGCGGGTCTGGCGCTCCACCGCGCCAAGGTCGCGGCGCTCACTGAGAATCTGCCGCCGCTGCCGAACTTCAGCCGGTTCCACGAAGCGTTCCGGCCCAAGGCGGTCGAGGGCACGCCCGCTGGTGACCTCCGCACGGCGTTCTTCCTCGCCTACGACGACACCCTCTGCGAGTACCTCAAGCTCGACGGCTCGATCACCGCCGCGATCGACTCGGGACGGGAAGTCGTCTCCGCCTCGTTCGTCATTCCCTATCCGCCGGGGTTCCCCATTCTCGTGCCGGGGCAGGTCGTCAGTCGCGAGATCCTCGCCTATCTCAATGCCCTCGACGTGAAGGAGATCCACGGGTACAAGCCCGAGTTCGGCCTGCACGTCTTCACCGATGAGGCACTCAAGGGAGACGTTCGGACTCGAACGTCTTCCATCCCCGTCGCCATAGGAGCATCACGATGACCGATACCGCTTCCGCCGCCGCTGCCCCGCCCGGCCCCGGCAAGCCACTCACTGCAGACCACGCACGCCCGGCCCCTCCCACTCGCACGCTGCGCGGCCTCTCGGATGTTCGCCGATTCTTCTATCGCAACCAGGAACCGATCTACTTCATCAGCGCGACGAACTTCAATCTGCTCGGCATGGACGAGTGGATTCGGAACTTCACGTACATCAACTTCATCGACTGTTTCGACGGCGCGCATCCCAATGTGTTCGTGCCGCGCGAGATCCCCCACGAGCCCTTCACGTCGATCGAGGACATCAACAACTACCTCCTGTCTCACAAGGACGTCATCGACTTCATTCGAAAACGGGGCCCGGGCGGCAAGGCCGTCTTCCTGATGTTCGACGAGGAGACGGAGGCGCTGTGCCGCGAGATCGGCCTCGAGGTCTGCTTCCCCCCTGCGTCGTTGCGCCAGCAGGTAGACGACAAGATGGAGACGACCCGCATCGGCAACCGCGCGGGCGTTCCTTCGGTGCCGAACGTCCTCGCGAAAGTCGGGACCTGGGCCGAGCTCCAACGGGCCGCCGAATCCCTCGGTTCCGATCTCGTCATCCAGACTGCCTACGGCGACTCCGGTCATACGACCTTCTTCATCAGCAACGAGGCCGACTACCGCAAGCACGCCGACGAGATCGGGCAGGCTCCCGAGGTCAAGATCATGAAGCGCATCCGGTGTCGCGGTTCTGCGCTCGAGGCGTGCGTGACGAGGCACGGCACGATCGTGGGCCCGCTCATGACCGAGCTGGTCGGCTTTCCCGAGCTCACCCCCTACCGCGGCGGGTGGTGCGGCAACGAGGTCTTCGCCGACACGTTCACGAAGACCATTCGAGACCAGGCCCGCCGCTCGGCCTTCGCCTTCGGCGAAGAGCTGCGGGGCATGGGCTACCGCGGCTACTTCGAGCTCGACTTCCTCAGCGACCTCGACACCGGCGAGGTCTACCTCGGCGAGTGCAATCCGCGGATCACGGGGGCGAGCTCCATGACCAACCTCGCCTCCTTCTGCCACGCCGACGCGCCGCTCTTCCTCTTCCATCTGCTCGAGTGGATGGACGTCGACTTCGAGCTCGATGTCGCGGCGTTGAACGAGCGGTGGGCCGATCCGGAGAACATCGATACCTGGAGCCAGCTGGTCATCAAGCACACGGGCGAGGACGTCGATCGCATCGTCGCGGCGCCTCCCTCCGGGATCTGGGAGCTCGACGATGCCGGCGGCATCCGCTATCTCCGCGCCAGACCCACCGGCGCACCGTGCACTACGAGAACCGCGCATTCTACCTTCGCATCTCGAGTGTCGGCGACTACCGCTATGAAGGCGCCGATCTCGGGATCCTCGTGAGCCCCGGTCGGTTCATGGACGAGGAGTTCCGCCTGAACGAGCGGGCGCGGGCGTGGGTGCGCGGCATCCGCGATCACTACCGTGGCGAGCCGCTGCCCTCGGCGCACGAGGTCCCCAAGAGCGCGGAGGTCGGCGGCTTCAAGATGATGTAGCCGGTGGAGCGGCGGCCGAGCCATCGCATGAACCTCGACTTCCGCACGATCGACGAGCCGGCGCCGGGACCCAAATGGCAAGCGCTGTTCGAGGAGTTCTGGCCACCGTACCGTGAGTGGTTCCTCCGCGAGGGAAGCCGCGCCAGGCCGACGTACGCCGAGTGCCGCCGGATGCTCTCCCGGCACCTGCCCGAGTTCGTCGACGTCTGGGAGCAACTCTGCGAGCTCGCCGGCGGCGGCGACGTCGCGGCCCGGATGCTCAGCCTCTATCGGCCGCCACCGTATCTTTCCGGCTGCTCGCAGGCGATCTGGACCCGCGGCGAGCCTGCGCTCCTGCACAACTACGACTACGCACCGCGTCTCTGCGATGGCGTGCTGCTCCGCAGCGCGTGGACGGGTCGCGACGTGATCGCCACCACCGACTGCCTCTCCGGTGCGCTGGATGGGATGAACGAGGACGGCCTCGCGGTCGCCCTCGCCTTCGGCGGCCGGCGGATCGTCGGCGACGGCTTCGGCATCCCGATCGTCCTCCGCTACCTCCTCGAGACCTGCCGCGATACCAGGGAGGCGGTCGCCGCACTTCGCCGAGTACCCGTCCACATGACCTACACGGTGGCAATCGTCGATCGCGCCGGTGACGCCGCCACCGTCTTCGTGGCGCCGGACCGCGAGACCGTCGTCACCGGCCGCGTCGGGTCGGCCAACCATCAGCTCGCCATCGAATGGCCCGAGCACGCGGTGCTGACCCAGAGCATGCGGCGCGAAGCGTGTATCAACGCGTATCTCAATGACCGCGCGATGACGCTGGACAAGCTGGCGGCGAAGTTCCTGGAGCCGCCGATCCATCAGCGAAGCTGGGCGCGGGGCTTGGGGACGCTCTACACGCTGCTCTGCCGGCCGCGCGACGGGCGACTCGAGTATCGATGGCCCTCGCACCGCTGGTCGTTCGGCTTCGCCGACTTTCCCGAGATGACGTGCCTCGTCGAGTACGGACCGGACGAAGACGCAAGCATGCACAGCACGGTCGATTGAGTCTCTGGCCGCAGAGAGAGACGCAGTGCAATCCGCAACTGGAGATACCGCGTGTCACGATTCCACCTACTCGACAGCCTGACCATTCTCGCCGCGTGCGTGCTCGTCGGATGCACGACCAAGACCGCGCCGAAGGAGTCCGCCCCGGAAGCGACACAGATCGTGCGCACGGATCTGGTGACCCTCCGCGGCACGCCCGTCACACTCGAAGGAGCGGGCGTCGACGTCGGTCAGGCAGCACCCGACGCGATCCTCGTCGCGAACGACATGAGCGAGAAGCGGCTGAGCGACTACCGCGGCCAAACCGTCATCCTCTCCACCGTCCCTTCGATCGACACTGCGGTGTGCGACTTGGAAACCCGCACGTTCAACGAGCGGGCAGCGGCCCTCCCGGGGGATGTCGTCGTCCTCACGGTCTCGATGGACCTTCCTTTCGCGCAGGCCCGGTGGTGCGGCGCGCACGGCATCGACCGCGTGGTCACGCTCTCGGACTACAAGCACCGCGACCTCGGCGAGCGATTCGGCGTGCGCATCCGCGAGAGCGGCCTGCTCGCGAGAACGGTGACGGTAATCGACGCCGACGGCATCGTGCGCTACCAGCAGATCGTCCCGGAGCTCACGGCGGAGCCGGACTACGACGCCGCGCTGCGCAGCGCACGGGCGGCGTCGGCCGGCGCTACAGGTGGAGGGTAGAGCAGGTGCTTGAGCGTGTAGCGTTTCGCTCCGATCAGGAGGCGCCCCGCCCGATTCACTTCGGCGCGGCCGTACAAGAGCGAGTGTACCCCCAGACGGAGGCCGTTACGGAGCGCTCGAAACAGCTCCAGGCCGACTCTGGGACGCCATCAGCAGCAACCCGATCAGCACCAGCGCCCCGCCGGCCACGAAGGCCAGACCGACCGGCGTTCCGTTGAACAGATACCCCCACAGCGCGGCGAGGACGCTGGCCAGGAAGAGGTACATCGCCACGGTCACCGACTGGAGCCGGGAGAGCGCCGTGGCCCAGGTGAGAAAGGCCACACCCGAGCCCATGATGCCGAGGAAGAGCGCAGCGAACCATCCGGCGGCACTCATCGACGCCACGCGCTGCAGATCGGCAACGGGATGGAGGACGCTGCAGAAGAGCACGATCAGCCCGCCGCTCACCGCCACCAGATCGATCGGCGGGTAGATCCGCCGCGCCGCACGGGTCAGAACCACGGTGCCCGCGCCAAGATGGCCGACAGCGTCGCCCCCATCGGTCCCTCCAGGTGCTCCCGGGGAAGGAGATCGAGGCGCCCGAATCGGCCGTAGAGCACGGTCGCCACGCCAAGCAGCCCAAACACGAGCGCGATCACCTTGATCGCCGTCAGTCGCTCCTTGAGGAAGATCCAAGCCAGCCAGCTCGCATGAACGGGGACCGTCGCCAGGATGAGACCGAGTAGGCCGGGGTCGATCCTCGACCGCCCTGGCGCGTACTGTCCCGCGCTCCAGGCAAATACGACGTGGTACGTCGGTCCGCTGACGAGGGCCAGGCCGATGAGCAGCGCCCAGTCGCGCCTCGTGAGCTGCCGAATCGGCGGCCGCCTCCAGATGATCAGACCGATCACGAGGACGAGGAAGATGTCCTTGCGCACAACGACCACACCCAGCGGCGAGAGATGCTCGTTGAGACGAATGATGAACAGGAAGCTAAAGGACCAGATCAAGACGGTCGCGAGCGCCGCCAGGTGATACGGCCAGAGCCGGTCGCGACGCTCACCTGCTCGCTCCGTGGGCATCGTCGTGCTCGGTTCAGGCCGGACGGGTAGGACACGCGGCAGCCCCTCGAACCGCGCGTACAAACGTCGACTCGGCTCCTCGTGGCCCACGAAGGGACCACGGAGGAGCCGAATCGACGAGAATCGTCAGATCGATTCCGCCCCGACCGCGAGGCGGCTTCTCTCTCCCGCGATGAATCAGAACGGGGCGTACTTGAAGTTCTGACCGCCGATCGCGGCGCTGGCCATCAAGCCGGACTGACCCTTGATGAAGATGGCGACACCGTTGCGGAAGTTGGTCTGTCCTGCGGCGCCCGCTTCGAGCGCCACGGCGTTGGCATCCGCCGTGAACGACACCTTCCCCGCCTTGAAGTTGTCGAAGACCTGCTTGGTCTGGAAGAAGATGATCTCGCTGAAGCCCTGACCACCCGCCTGCAGCCCGATCGAGACCGACGAGACGTCGGCGAATCCGACCGCGACCCGCTGCTCGTAGACGACGCCGCGGCCATAGCTGCCGCCGACGCCGAAGGCACCGCTGCCGACGGACGGGAAGACCGCGTACGCGTACGACGTGTCGAAGAACGACTGGATTTCCGGATCTGCCGACTTGTACTCTCTGACTTTGACACCCGACTGCCCGATGAGAGCCTGCCGCTCGGGCTCGGTCTTCGGTGCCGTTTGGCAGGCGGACAGCGAATGCGGCAGCCACGAGGGCGCCGGTGCAGAATAGGGTCATGATTCGCTTCACGGGTCGACTCCTCACAAGAGAATGGTTCAATGCAGACTGTGGGGCGATTCTTGTACCTCCTTCCGCGCCATTCATCAAGTGCTCGGCACACCGCCGCTCGAGGATCGGGGCGGTTTCCCCATGGCGGTCCTCCAAGGACCGTGCCACGATTCCAATGGAGTCCGGAGCCCAGCCTGCTAATCCAGCCGAATCGAGCTCGTTGCAAGGAGATGAACGATCATGCCCCAGATCGAGCCCAAAACCATGGTCCGGGTGAGGCCGCCGAACAGTGCCGCAGCTATACCGATCGATCGCGTCCTGCACCCGCGCATCGTGCTGCGCCCCATCGCGAACCCCGATCAGGAAATCGATATGACGGACGCGTTCATCGACCTGATCGCAGCAGAGCTGGGGAAGCGACGGGGCGGGAATGCAGTGCTCGACCGTCTTGAAGCCGAGGCGCACCTCCAGAACCTGCTGTCACCCGGCGGCGGAGAGACCCGGTTCATCTGACCTTCGCTGCGTTCGGCACGAGATTCGGCTCAACCGGACACGTCCCCTGCGTTGGTGGTGGCGGCCGCCATTCGCCAGAAGGCGTGAAGGCGCCGCCTGGCACGGCCGAGGATCGAGTCAGCTGACGGCGTCGGCTCTCCCGCCGCCAGACCCACGGGCAGGCCCATGAGGAGGGTCATTGCCTGCTCGATCCGGGCGACCGGATACACGTGAAATCGTCCCTCGCGGCACGTCTCGACGACGTCGTGCCGCAACATCAGCTCGCCCACGTTGGCGGTGGGAATGAGCACGCCCTGCGTACCGGTCAGCCCGATGTCGGCGCAGCTGTCGTAGAAGCCTTCGATCTTCTCGTTGACTCCGCTCACCGCCAGCACGTTCCCCATCTGGTCGATCGCCCCGGTCATCGCCAGATCCTGGCGAATGGGAATCTCCGTCAGCGCGCTCAGCAGCGCGCACGCTTCGGCGCCTGACGCCGAGTCGCCATCGATGCCACCGTAGCTCTGCTCGAACGCCAGCGACGCGTCGAAGGCCAGCGGATGATCGGTCCGGAGCAAGTGGCGAAGCAAACCGCCCAGGATGTAGACGCCCTTGGTGTGGATCGCGCCGCTGAGCTCGGACTCGCGCTCGATGTTGATGACGCCGACCGAACCCGGTCCGGTCGTCGCGGTGATCCTCGCGGGAAAGCCGTAGGTCAGCGGACCGGCGCGCATCACCGCCAGCCCATTGATCTGTCCCACCTCGGCGCCCAGAGTCTGAATGCGGATCATTCCCTTCGCCACATAACGGCGGAACTCGCGCGCGGCCAGGCTTGCCCGTCGCTTCGTGCGCACCACGGTCTCGCGCACATGCGTGCCTTCGACGATCGGAGCCCCCGACTTCCCGGCGAGAAACCCCGCCTCCCGTGCGATGTCCGCGAGCCGGCTGAAGTGGCTCGTCAGTTCGTCCGCCATCGACGCGATCCGCGCCCCGTGCTCGACGAGCGCGGCCACCGCCTCTCGCCCGAATGGTGGCAGCTGGTCTTCTTCGGCAATGCGCTTGATGACGCTCGCGTAGTGGTGCAGGCTCGCCTCGTCGCGAGGAATCACCGAGTCGAACTCGGCGAGCACCTTGAAGAGGCGGGAGAAGTCGGGATCGAGCGCATCGAGGCGAAAGAAGAGATCTGAATCACCAATCAGAATGACCTTGAAGGAGAGCGGAATCGGTTCGGGCTTGAGCTGGATCTGCGGGCCGGTCGCCCCTGGCTCGGGAGGGGCGATCTCCAACTGGCCGCTCCGAAGCGTGCGCACGAGTGCGCGCCACGAGCCTGTCTCGGCGAGCACGTCCAGCGCTTCAAGGATGAGATAACCACCGTCGGCCCGCAGGATCGAGCCGCCCCGCACGCCCATGTGGCCGGCGATCGGCCGGCCGCCGCTCGAGGCGAACTCGAATCCGCCGATGAGATTGGCCAGCGTGGGCGAGTTCTCCACGATGTTCGGACAACCCTCCTCGGGTGCGTGAGCACCGACCACGTTGACGCGATAGAGCTCGAGAAAGGCCCTCTCGTTCCCGTCCTCTTCATCGGGCTCGAGCTCGTCGAGGCGATTCTTGATCAGATCGCTCAGAATCTGTTCGAGGAACGCTGCCACCTCGGGAATCTGGAACTGGGCCTCCACGCGCGCGAGCTGGGGACGCACGATGGCGAGGACCTCTGTCTCCAGGAGCTGCTGGCGCACCTGCATGTGGCCGATCGTGATCTCGTGGATCGCCGAGGCCAGCCCGTCGAGCTTGGGCTGGGAGGACTCGATCATCGCCTTGACCCGCGCGTGCTCCTCCTCGCTGACCGCGCCCTTGGACCGCCGAAGCTCGAACGCCTCGAGCGGCACCGGCTCACCCTCGAGGCGAGGGAAGATCGCCGGCCGGACCATCTGTCCCGACGTCTCCATCACGAGGGCCAGACCGGCCTCCCCCAACTCCCGCGAGAGCGGCGCGATCGCCTGCTCCACCTTGGACTTCGTGGTTTGATCGAGCGCTTCCAGGCGGCGGCCGAAGGTCTCCGAGGCCAGCGCTTCCGGGAGATCCTCCCCGATGAAGTCGATCAGCTCGTCGATGGCGCGAGCGAATTGTGCGCGGTTCCCCTCGGCAGCGCAATGTGGCGAGGCCGACCGGGATCGTCGAAGTTGTGGACGTATACGTGATCCGGCGCGAGCGGGCACGACGGTCTGATCTCCTCGACCAGGCGCTGGATCAGCACCATGCGACCAGTTCCGGTCAGCCCGTGCACGAAGATGTTCTGCCCGTGGGCAGTGGATTCGAGACCGAAGCGCAGCGCCTCCACTGCCGCATCCTGGCCGACCACGCCGTGAATCGGCTCGACCTCGGCCGTAGAGGTGAAGTCGAACCGTGCCGGATCGCATCGCCAGCGAAGCCGCTCCGGCGAGAGGGGAACCACTGCGTCGTCGCCGACCTGACCCGTCTTGGACATGAAGCATCTCCGCCGCCAATCGTGACGAGCGAGCACTGTAGTCGAAGCGCGCGACGCCTACATTGACGCCGGCCGCGCAACCGTCGGCAGGTCAAGCTCCCGCAGCCTCCTGCCGCGGGGGGCAGGACTGCCGGCGGCCAGGCCCGAACAACGTGGGACCGACGAGGCCCAACCCTATGGATGCGGCGCACTTCCCGACAACAACAAGCGCCGGCCCGCAAACGCAGACCGTTCCCATCAGGCATTGAAGGTCGGCGGCAGGACGCCGCCGACCGTGTGGTGGTTCGCAGCAAGAACCGAGGCGGCAGGAAGCCGCCGGCGATTGCAAAGCCTCTGCGGCCCGGACGGGCCGCACATGAATAGAAGCGGCCACCGCCGGACCAGTCCCAGGGTAGCCCGCACGATGCGGGCGCGTATGAGCCACGCCGGACCGACGATGGTCGAGCCGCATGGATGCGGCGGCAGTTGCGCAGCCCCCGGAGCGTCCCAGCCGTGTTCGCGCCGCCCTCGACAAGAACAGGCGTCAGTCGCGCACTCCTCGACCACAACAAGCGTCGGCCCGCAACGCAGACCGTTCCCATCAGGCATTGAAGGTCGGCGGCACGGAGGCCGCCGACCGTGTGGTGGTACGCAGCGAGAACCGAGCCGGCATGGATGCCGGCGGTGATGCAAAGCCTCTGCGGCCCGGACGGGCCGCACATGAATGGAAACGGCCACCGCCGGACCAGTCCCAGGGTAGCCCGCAGGATGCGGGCACGTCTGAGCCACGTCGGACCGGCGATGGTCGAGCCGCATGGATGCGGCGGCGCTACAACAAGACCTCAAACCGCGCCCCCAACCTAAGACCAACCAAGACCAAGCCGCATGGATGCGGCGCCAGTTGGGTTACCCCCGGGAACAGCGCCAACGTGTTCGCGCAGCCCTCGACAAGAGCAGGCGTCAGCCGCATGCAAAGCCTCTGCGGCCCGGACGGGCCGCACATGAATGGAAACGGCCACCGCCGGACCAGTCCCAGGGTAGCCCGCAGGATGCGGGCGCGTATGAGCCACGCCGGACCGACGATGGTCGAGCCGCATGGATGCGGCGACGGCCCGCAACCCACCGACCACCCAAGCCGCATTCGCGCCCCCCCCCCGACAAGACCAGACCCTGCCGCGCAAGCCCACCACCCCCGCACGTGGTCTACCATGTCCACCTCGCCCATGGGCAACCCCCCTCCCGAACCCGCCACCGCCACCACGCCGAACGCGTGGGGCAAGCGCACCGCGCGCCGGAAGAGCTGCAGTTCCTCCGCGGCCCGTACCGGCGGCGCACGGAGTTCTTCCGCACCCTGCGGATCTTCGGTGAGTTCATCCGCGGCTTCCGCCAGTTGCACTTCGTCGGGCCGTGCGTCACGGTCTTCGGATCGGCCCGCTTCCAGGAAGACCACCCGTACTACGCAACCGCGCGCGACCTCGGCGCCCGGCTGGCCGAAGCGGGCTTCACGGTCATGACCGGCGGCGGGCCGGGCGTCATGGAGGCCGCCAATCGGGGCGCCAAGGATGTCGGCGGCCGCTCCATCGGCTGCAACATCGTGCTGCCGGAAGAGCAGGAGCCCAATCCGTACGTGGATGAGTGGATCACCTTCCGCTACTTCTTCGTGCGGAAGGTCATGCTCGTCAAGTACTCCTACGCGTTCGTCGCCCTGCCCGGGGGCTTCGGCACGCTCGACGAGATCTTCGAGACCGCCACGCTCATCCAGACCGGCAAGGTCAAGAACTTCCCGCTCTTCCTCGTCGGCGTGGAGTTCTGGCAGCCGCTGCTCGAGTTCCTGCGCGAGCGCCCGGCTGCCCGCGGCACGATCTCCGACGGCGATCTTTCGCTGCTGCGACTTACCGACTCCCTCGACGAGGTCGTGGAGACGATCCGGGAGACGGGGCTGACGCAGTTTGGTCTAACCTACGGGCCTTCCCTGCGTCGGCGCTTCTTCGAGCCGGCGCCGCATCTCCGACCCGCGAGGCCGCAGGAGGGGTGACGGTCCTGTCGGCGCTGCCGGCCCGCAGAACGAGCAGGGCCGCCTGCCCCACGAGCAGCGAGCCGAAGCTGAAGCCGATCACCAGCGTCCAGCCTATGAGGCCCGGGTCGGCGATCTGCATGACCGCCGCCACCGGTCGCACATGAATTGCGAGCAGGATGAGACTCGTGCACAGCGCGAGCGCTCCCCACACGTAGGGATTACGAGTCACTTCGTTGAGGAAGACGCCCGAATCGGCATCGCGAATGTTGAAGACGTGCCACAGCTGCGCAAAGGCGAGCGTCAGGAAGGAGATGGTCACGGATCGCGGCTCGCCGAGATCGAGCCAGAAGGATGCCGCCAGCAGCGCGCCCAGAACCGCCGCGGAAAGGAGCAGACCGTGCGCCGCGATGCCGATCCAGTGCCTGCGGGTCAACACCGGCTCCTTTGGATCGCGGGGGGGCCGGCGCATGGCGCCCGCCTCCCCCTCGCCCGCGCCCAGCGCCAGGGCGGGGAAGACGTCGGTCACGAGGTTGAGGAAGAGGATCTGCAGGGGCAGCATCGGCAACGGGAGATTAGCGACCGCCGCGAGGAAGACGACCAGGATCTCGCTGATGTTGCATGAGATGAGGTAGCGGATGAAGGCTCGGATGTTCGAGAAGATGATCCGTCCCTGCTCGATGGCGGCAACGATGCTGGCGAACGCGTCGTCCCGCAGCACCATGTCGGACGCCTCCCGGGCCACGTCCGTACCGCGCTCCCCCATCGCGATGCCGATGTCGGCGCTCTTCAGCGCCGGCGCATCGTTCACACCGTCGCCCGTCATCGCGACGATCTCCCCCTGCCCTTGGTAGAGCTGGATCAGGTCGAGCTTCTGCTGCGGGCTTACCCGCGAGAAGACCGGCGCACGGAGCAGACGGGCCGCCTCTCCCTCGGGCGCCCCGGCGAGGTGCTTCAGATCGGATCCGGTGAGGATCGGTTCGTCGCCAGCGCAGAGCCCGAGCCGCCGCGCCACGTATCTGGCCGTCGGGGCCTGATCTCCAGTCAGCATGACCACCCGCACGCCCGCCGAGCGGCATGCGGCGATGGACGCGGCAACGTCGCTCCGCGGCGGATCGACGAGACCCAGGAGGCCGAGCACGGTGAGGCCTTCGTACGGGTCCGCCTGCTCGCTCGCCGCTTCCTTCTCGGCCAGGGCCAGCACGCGCAGCCCCTCGGCGGCGAGCGCATCGTTGCGTGCGAGCCATGCGGCGCGTGCGTCGCTGCCCAGCCCGAGCGACTCTGCGCCCGGCGCTCGCGCGTGCAAGCGTCGATCACAGCCTCCGGCGCTCCCTTCACGAGGACGAGCACTCGCTCGCCTTCGCGATGGTAGGTGGCCATCATCTTGACTTCGGGATCGAACGAGACCTCGCGCAGTTCGGGCAGGCGCTCGCGCAGCGCTGCTTGATCGAAGCCGCCTGCGGTCCCGACGTCCAGCAGGGCATGCTCCATGGGATCGCCGACGCGTCGCCCCGGGCTTTGCTGCGGCTCGGTGTTGTTGCAGAGAACGCACACCCGGAGCAGCGCACGCAGCAGCGGATCCGAGGACGCCTCGATGGCGCAGACCCTCGTGCGAGAATCGAGGACGGTCCGCTGCCGAGGCGACCTCGATGTCACCGTTCGCGGTGGACGCGCGAACGACGGTCATGCGGTTCTCGGTGAGCGTGCCGGTCTTGTCGGCGCAGATGACGGTCGTCGCACCCAGCGTCTCGACCGCGGAGAGGCGCCGGATGAGGGCATTGCGCTTGGCCATTCGCCACATGCCGCGGGCCAGGGCGAGCGTGGCGACGATCGGCAGCCCTTCTGGAATCGCCGCCACCGCCAGCGCAATCGAGGTCTTGACGAGAAGCAGCGGTGGCCGGCCCGAGAGGATGCCCGCGACCGCGACCAGGGCGGTCAGGCCGAGGGTGATCCAGACGAGCGAGCGCCCGAGTTGATCGAGCCGCCGCTCGAGCGGCGTCTTCCCCCGGTCCAAGCCCTTCTCGACCAGGCGCGAGATGCGCCCAAGCTCCGTCGCCATCCCCGTTGCCGCGACAACACCGAGTGCGGACCCTCGGGTGACCGCTGTCCCCTTGAACAGCATGTTGCTGCGATCCGCGACGAGCGTGTCGGCGGGCAGGGGCTGCGGCTGCTTGTCGACCGGCATCGACTCCCCGGTCAGTGTGGACTCGTCGGTCTGCAGCTTCGATGCCTCGATCAGCCGAACATCCGAGGTGACGACGTCGCCGCCCTCGAGAACCACGATGTCGCCCGGAACCAACACCTCCGCGTCGACGCGTTGCAGCGTGCCATCCCGGCGGACCGTCGCGTTCGCGTGTCCCAGGCGCCGCAGCGCCTCCATCGACCGCACCGCCCGCAGCTCGGAGACGAAGCCGATGGCCGCGTTGATCAGGATCACGACGCCAATCGCCGCGGCCTCCGGCCAGTCGCGGCTGGCAATCGAGGCGGCGAGGGCGGCGGCGAGCAGCAGGACGATGAGGCTGCGGAACTGATCGAAGAGGATCGTCCACGGACTGCGGGGACGCGCTTCGGCCAGTCGATTGGGGCCATGGCGGCGAAGCCGCGCGTGCACCTGCTTCTGCTCCAGACCATGTGCCGGATCGACGGCGAGCGCTGCGAGGAGCTCCGCGATGGACTGCGCATGAGCCCTCTGCAGATCGGGTATCGATTCGCTCACCGTCTTCATCAACATTTGATTATGACGGATGTTTGCGATGCCGACCGGCTCGATTGTCACGCCTTCAGCCCGTCCGGAGTTGAATCACGATCAGGACCAGCAGCAGGAAAAGCCCCACCGTCCAGGCGAGCACAGCCAGACGCGTCGCCCGCCGCGCGCGCTCGGCCTCCCACCAGCTTCTGGGCTGAATGCCCTGGACGAGGAACGTCACCACGGCGGCGAGGTTGACGCACACGATGTTGGTCGCGAGCAGCATCGCGGCGCCCGCGGACTCGCTCCAGCAGCCCGAGCTGAGCAGGAGCCCGAGGGTCGCGAGCGGCGGCAGCAGCGCGACCGCCACCATCACCCCGACCAGGGAGGCCGGAGCGCCGGTCGTGAACGCGAGCGCGCCTGCGGCTCCGGAAGCGAGCGCGAGTACGACGTCGCCGGGTCCGACCTCGGTCCGTGCTGCGATCTCCGGCACGGTGGGATCGACCGTGAGCACGAGGCCCACGAGGACGCTGAAGGTGAAGGCCACGCCGACGCCGACGAGATTGATCACCGTGGCTCGGCGGGCAAGTGCCGTGTCGCCGAGCGTGGTCGCCAAAGCCAAGGCGATGTTCGGCCCGAGCAGCGGGGCGATGACCATCGCACCAATGATGATCGCCACGTTGTCACGAAGGAGGCCCACCGCGGCCACGACCGCCGAAAGCACGACCGTGACCACGTACACGTGGTTCAGCTTCAGGCTTCCGGCGATGTCATCGTACAGTTCCTCGCGGCTGATCCGCGCCGGCACGGGCTTGGGCTGTACCGCTGCCTCGTCCGTCTTCTCTGGCTCGCCCGTCGCCGCCGTATCGACGCGCGGCAGCGTGGCCTCCACGGGAAGCAGGATCAGGCGGAAGCCCTCGAGCCCGCCGAACCGGCTTTCGAGTTCATCGATGACGCGCTCCGTCTGCTCTGAGTCGAGCAGCGCGTGGACGATGGCTTTGTCGTCGCTGATCTCATCGGACCAGATCGAGACCACCGACGAGCCTTCGATCGTCGTGCGGACATCATCCGCCCGGCTGCTGGGAACGCTGATGTTGAGCACTCGAAGGGCCATGGAGGTCCACGAGGATGGTCCTCGCTTTCGCCCGGCATGGCAAGTACGCCCTCACGTGGAGAGGAGCCGGGTCGAGCGTCCCCTGTCCGACCGCAGCGACTCCCTATACGCACCGGTGCAGGCTGCGCGGAGGGTGGATTCAAAGATTCCCAACCCCATTGATTGCGCTCAGGGGCACGAGCCCCACGCCGACAGCACGGCGAGCAGGTCGGTGACGTCGGTCGTGCCGTCGCCGGTCACGTCGCCTGCAGGTGTGCCCCACCCGTTCAGGACGACGATGAGCTCGCTCACGTCAACGCTGCCGTCGCAGTTCAGATCGATCAGGTTGAACGCGGAGGCGGAACCGGCATCGTTCTCGACGGCGCCGCCGGCAAAGGAGGCGCCGCCGAACACCCAGCGGCCGTCGATCGCCACGGACGCGCCGAGGTTGTCGAAGAACATCCCTTCGGTTGGCACGCTGCTGGTCCACCTGTGTGTCTGTACCCAGTCGGCTCCGTCGTCGTAGAAGGCGTACACCGCGCCAGTGATGCCGCCGGCGCTGACAGCGGCGAGAGCGCCGACGACGAGGCGGCGGCCGTCGAGAGCGACCGACCAGCCGAATCGCTGGCTGCCCGTCGCGGGAGCGGGGGTGATCTTGCCGGCATCGACCCAGGACGTGCCATTGTGGCGGAAGACATAGACCGCCCCGATGTCGTTCACGGGCTGATCGTGGTTGTTCGCGCCCACCACGAGAAGCTCGCCCTCCACCGCGACCGACCAGCCGAACCAGTCGTTCGCACCGCCGTCGTCCACGACCAGCGTTTGCTCTTCCATCCAGGCAGCGCCGTCGTAGCGGAACACGTAGACAGCGCCCGATGTCCGGCACGATTCCGTCGTAATTGACCGCGCCGCCCACAACGACCTCACCGTCGGTCGCGACGCTGAATCCGAACTCATCGGTCGGACCAGGCGTGCTCACCTGGAGCTTCTGCTCTTCGACCCACTGCTGGCCATCGTCGCGAAAGACATACACGGCACCCGCGTCGTTGCCCTGCGCGTCCTCGTCGATGGCGCCGACCGCGATGACATCCTCGGCGATCGCGACCGACCAGCCGAAGGAGTCGCTGGCCTGTCCGTCGGAGGCGGTCAGCTTCTGCACCCGCTGCCACAGCGCACCATCGAACTCGAACACGTACACTGAGCCCGAGCCAAGCCCCCGGTCGTCGTCGCCGGGACTTCCGACGACGAGGGTGTTCCCGACCATGGCAACGCTCGCCCCGAACCTGTCGATGAACGCGATGTCGGTCGGGACAATCGTCTGGATTCCCTCCCATCCGGAAGCGAGACGCTCATACGCGTAGACCGCGCCGTGATCGTCATCGGCGTCCGCGCTGACCACCGCGAGGTTTCCGCTCACGGCGACGTCGCGGCCGAAACCGTCGAGATAGCCACCGTTCTTGGCGACAAATCGCTGGCACTCAGTCCCCGTGCAGTCGACGCTCGCGAGAGACGCGGTCGAGGCGAGTGCGATTGCGGCGAGTGCAAGCCCAGGCGTGCGAAGAAGAGAGCGGAGGGCTGCCGGGCCGACGTTGAGACCGCGTCTTTCGGTTGTCACTCGGGGACTCCTGGTCTTGGAAGGTGAAGTGAAGGAGAGAAGAGCTTGGCTGCTTCCTGCGTTCCCTGACCAGTCCGATTATCGTCGCAGGGTGATCTTATGCAACAATTCATATGAGGCATTGGCCCTCGGGCCATCCTCGCCTCCCCGAGCTGGGCGTCTATCCGATCCCCTCCGATCCCCTCTCCGGAGATAGGCGTCTATCCGATCCCGAGGGTCCCGAGGAGTGGGTGTCTATCCGATCCCCGCGGAGTGGGTGTCTATCCGATCCGCTCTCCGATCCATCCGCGAGGGGGTGTCTCTCCGATCCGCCCTCCGATCCGCGCCGTCCCATCCGATCCCCCTCTCCGATCCGCTCCGATCCGCGGAGTGGGTGTCTCTCCGATCCGCGATCCGCCCCCTCCGGAGTGGGTGTCTATCCGATCACTATCCGATCATCCGCCACCTCCGGATGGTGTCTATCCGATCCGATCCGACGATCCTCCAGCTTCCGATCTCGCCGGCGATGTCGTCGTACAGTTCTTCGCGGCTGATCCGCGCGGGAAGGGGCTTGGCCGGTGCCGCTGGCTCGTCCCCGTCGACGCCGGCTCGACGCGCGGCAGCGTGGCATCCATGGGCAGCAGGATCAGGCGGAAGCCATCGAGCCCGCCGAACCGGCTTTCGAGCTCATCGATGACGCGCTCCGTCTGCTCCGAGTCGAGCAGCGCGTGGATGATGGCTTTGTCGTCGCTGATCTCCTCGGACCAGGTCGAGACGACCGACGAACCTTCGATTACCGCGCGGACATCATCCGTCCGGCTGCTGGGAGCGGGGCGGGCGCGATTGGATGACCGCGTCCGCGCCGACGAGCAAGTCTTGTCCTGCCAACGCTGCTGCAGGAACTTGAGCCGTGCTGGGCTCGGCCTTCCGTACTCGACCGGGGAGGGCCGATTCATCTCAGCTTGGCGTTTTCTCATACCATTCACGGCATGAGCGGCACACAAAGCAACCAGCTCCCCAGACCAGTCCCTCCCCTGGACCTGGCCGAGTTCGAGACCAAGCTGACCGTCCGGACCCTCCAGATCGAGGACTACGCGGCGATTGTCGCCCTCCAGGAGCGGTGCTTCCCGGGCATGGCGCCCTGGGAGTTCGAGCAGATCCAAAGCCAGCTGCGGATCTTCCCCGAAGGACAGTTCTGCGTGGAGTACGAGGGAGAGCTCGTCGCCTCGGCGAGCAGCCTCATCGTCGACTTCGAGCAGCACGAGGAGTGGCACAACTGGAAGGCCATCGCCGACTCCGGTTACATCCGCAACCACGATCCCCTCGGCGACACGCTCTACGGCATCGAGATCATGGTCGACCCCGAGTTTCGCGGCCTCAAGCTCGCTCGCCGTCTGTACGAGGCCCGCAAACAGCTCGCCCGGGGCCGAAACCTCCGTCGCATCATCATCGCGGGACGGATTCCCGGCTACGGCGCACATGCGGCGACCATGTCCGCCACTGAGTACGTCGACCGCGTCATCGCGAAGAAGCTCTTCGATCCGGTCCTGACCGTGCAGCTCTCCAACGGGTTCGCGCTGCGGGGACTGATCCCCGACTACTTCCCGAGCGACACCGATTCCAGAGGATACGCCACGTTCCTGGAGTGGACGAATCTCGACCACGTCAAGGATCCGAACCAGCGGTTCCATGCGGTCACACGGGTACGTCTGTGCCTCGTGCAGTACATGATGCGGCGCGTCGAGAGCTTCGAGGAGTTCGCCAAGCAGTGCGAGTTCATCGTCGACGTCGGATCCGATTACAAGAGCGACTTCGTCGTCTTTCCCGAACTGTTCACGACGCAGCTCTTGAGCCTCATCGAGAGCGACCGACCGTCGCTCGCGGCACGCAAGCTCGCCGAGTTCACCCCGCAGTACCTCGAGCTCTTGAACGATCTGGCGATCCGTTACCACGTCAACATCGTGGGGGGGTCGCAATTCGCAGTCGAGGGCGAGGACCTCTTCAACATCTCGTATCTCTTCCGGCGTGACGGAACGATCGGCAAGCAGTACAAGGTTCATATCACGCCCAACGAGAGCCGCTGGTGGGGGGTGAGCCCCGGAAACAAGGTCGAGGTCTTCGACACGGACCGGGGCAAAATCGCGATCCTGATCTGCTATGACGCCGAATTCCCGGAGCTCGCCCGCATCGCGGCCGCCAAAGGGGCCAAGATCCTGTTCGTACCGTTCAACACCGACGAGCGGTACGGCTATCTTCGAGTTCGACACTGCTCGCAAGCTCGGGCGATCGAGAACCAGATGTACGTGGCGATCGCCGGCTGTGCCGGCATGATGCCCTTCGTCGACAACGCGGACATGCACTACGCCCAGTGCGCCGTGCTCACGCCATCGGACTTCCCATTTGCTCGAGATGCCATCGCGAGCGAGAGCATGCCGAACATCGAGACGGTCGTCGTGCACGATGTCGACCTTGAACTGCTCAGGCGCAACCGGATGGACGGCACCGTTCGGCCGTGGACGGACCGCCGCAAGGACCTGTACTGCGTTCACTACAATGACCCCGATCTTGGACCGCAAGAGGCCTGAGCGTGGCAGAAGCTCGAGGGAGCACGCCGCACTTCGCCCAGCGTGCGTTCTTCGCCGTGCTGTATTTCAGCGAAGGCGCTCCGATCGGCTACATCTGGTGGGCGATGCCAACGCGACTTCGAGGCGCTGGCATGCCCGTCGACAGTGTCGCGATGCTCACGGCCCTGCTGACGCTGCCATGGGCGTTCAAGTTCCTTTGGGCGCCTGCCGTCGATCGCTTGCGGGGTCCGCGTTGGGGCTATCGCGCGTGGATCACGGTGGCACAGGTCGCCATGGGGCTGACGCTCCTTCCCCTGGCAATCTTCCCCATTGAAGACGTGGTCACCTTCGCAACGTGGCTGCTGGTCGCCCACGCGATCTCTGCTGCGACCCAGGACGTGGCAATCGATGCGCTGGCCATCGCAACGGTTCCAATCCAGGATCGCGGTCGAACGACGAGTTGGATGCAGGCCGGCATGCTCGTCGGCCGAGCGACGTTCGGTGGTCTCGCGTTGGCGGCCGAGCGATGGATTGGGCCACAGGCGGTTGTGATGGTCCTCATCGGGTGCATCTGGATCACTCTGGTCGTCGTTTGGCTCGCTCCCCGGTCACCTGCTGATCGTCATGCGCGGCTCGGAACGCCCTTGCTCCCAACGATCAAGGCGGCGCTGATCCGACGCTCCACCTGGATCGGACTTGGCATCGCGCTGACCGCTGGCGCCGGATTCGAAGCAGCGGGAGGACTCATGGGTCCCTACTTGCTCGATCGGTCGGTGACGAAGGAGGCGATCGGGTGGTTCTTCGCGATCCCCGTGGTTGCGTGCATGATCGTTGGCGGCCTGATTGGTGGCTGGGTTGCGGACGCGCTCGGGCATCGGCGCCTCGTCGCGCTCTCGATCATCGCGATCGTTCTCAGCATTCTGCTCATGGTCTTCGGCGATACCGTGCTTATCGCGAGGGGATGGCCGCTCATGCTCCTGACCTGGCCGCTCTACCTTTGCATCGGTTCTCTTACGGCGTCCTCCTATGCCCTCTTCATGGACCTGAGCGATCCCGCCATCGGAGGAACGCAGTTCAGCGCCTACATGGGGGCGAGCAACCTCTGCGAAGTCTGGGCCGTTGCCCTCGCCGGTACGATCGCAGCAGCATCCGGCTACAGCATCGCCTTCATCACGACGGCACTTCTCTCCTTGATTGCGGTCGGATTCCTGCCGGCCCTCGCAGCTTGCCAGCGTGCGGAGTAGATCCGAGACATCGGTCGTGCCC
Source organism: uncultured Planctomycetota bacterium (assembly GCA_963697235.1). GTDB lineage: Bacteria > Planctomycetota > Phycisphaerae > Phycisphaerales > SM1A02 > CAVONJ01. Next base: position 892,918 of record CAVONJ010000003.1, on the reverse strand, counting down.
TCGACAGTCACGTCGCCGGACGGACCAGAGCTGACTCGGCACCGCGGCAAGAACACGACACTCGATCGAGGGCGCCCGGACATCGGAAGATGATTGCCATCCTCTCACGCATTTTCCTCCTGGGTTCGGCGACGTTGCCAGGGCGCAGATGATCGTGCTGAGGTGCGATCTGACCCTTTGAACGGGCTGCGAAGTCGCCGTTCGAACAGGTCCTCGAAGTTCGCGCCGACCGCGCGGAGCCGGAGTACACTGCGGCCATGGAGGTTCCCGACTACTACGCGGCGCTCGGCGTCACTCGCGACGCCCCGCCGGAGGAGATCAAGAAGGCGTACCGCAAGCTGGCCCGAACCTGGCACCCTGATACCTACCAGGGTGACGACAAGGAGGCTGCGGAGGCCGAATTCCGTCGGCTGAGCGAGGCGTATGAGGTCCTCTCCGACCCGGAGAAGCGCAAGGCCTACGACCAGTACGGCCACGCCGGGCCAAGCGCTGCGGGTGCCGGAAGGCCCGCCCCCTCCCACGGTCACACGATGACGCCCGAAGAGTTCGAGCAGATCTTCGGCGGGCGCGGGTTCTCCGACTTCTTCACCTCGACGTACGGCGAGGACATGGCCGAACAAGCGGGACGGCGCCGTCGCCCGCATCCGCGATATCGGCACCAGGGCGCCGACATTCGAGCGACGATTGCCGTGCCGCTCATGCTCGCGATCAAGGGCGGCGAGAGCGCGTTCCAGATCCGCGGCGAAGCGGCGTGCATGACGTGCGGCGGGACTGGCCTTTGGCAGGGCGAGCACATGTGTCCCGCGTGCGGCGGCCTGGGGATCGTTCATGAATCGCGATCGGTCACCGTGAAGATCCCGGTGGGCATTCGCAACGGCCAGATCATCCGGCTCAAGGGGCTGGGCGAACCGGGTCTGGAGGGCGGCGAGCCGGGCGATCTGTACCTCACGGTCGAGCTCAAGGGAGACCGCGTCTTCGAGCCGGACGGCGACGACCTGCTCGCCGATCTTCCGATTGCGCCGTGGGAGGCGGCGCTCGGCGCGAAGGTCGCGGTCGAGACGCTCGACGGTGACGTGACGGTGAACGTGCCGCCGAAGTGTGCCGCGGACGCGAAGCTGCGCCTCAAGGGGCGGGGGCTGCCGACGACCGCCGGCGGACGGGGCGACCTGCTGCTTCGAATCAAGCTCGTCATGCCCGAGGGGCTTGCCGCCGAGCATTTGGATGCACTCCGCCGGATCAAGGAGTCCGATCCGCCGACTCCCACGGGAGGCGCACGACGACAGGAGGTTCGACGATGACGATCCGGCCCATCCTCTGGCACGGCGAGACGTACATCACGGTCAAGGACGCGGCCTCGTGCTACACCATCGAAGTCCTCGAGATCCAACGGTGGATTTCGGAAGACCTCCTCGAGCCGCCCCGCGTGATTCAGGGCGAGCCGGCCATCTCCATCGCGAGTCTCGACCGGCTCGCTCGCCTCGTGCATTACTCCCGCGTCCTCGGGCTTCACGACACCGCCATCCGCCTCGTGCTGCGCGGTTGAGGGGAGGATGGAACGCGTAGCCCGGTACGGATTCGCCGGTGGCATGTCAGCCGCCGCTCCGCTCCCCGCCGGTCAACGAACCGAACGAGGGTTGACAGAGGGATGCCGATTTCATCGGTGAGCCGTGCTCTTACGGGTTGCTGGGTATGATTCCGCCTTTTGCTGGGGATGCGCGTGCCGAGAATCGCCCCGAAGCTCATCACCTGTCTCCGTGAAGGCTACGGCGCGCGGCAGCTCGGTCGCGACGTCGTCTCGGGGGTCACCGTCGGCATCATCGCGCTGCCGCTGGCGATGGCGTTCGGCATCGCCTCCATTCCGGATCCGGTCGCGGCGGAGCTGCAGGCGATCAGCCCCGCTCTCACCGCGCCGGCGCTGGGCATCTTCACGGCCATCGTCGCCGGCTTCATCATCTCGGCCCTTGGAGGAAGTCGCGTTCAGATCGGTGGACCGACCGGCGCCTTCATCGTGATCGTCTACCGGATCGCCGCGGAACACGGCTATTCAGGACTGGCGACCGCGACCACGATGGCCGGGGGCATCCTGGTGATCATGGGGCTCGCCGGATTCGGTCGGCTCATCAAGTACATCCCGTATCCGGTCACCACCGGATTCACGACCGGAATCGCCGTCGTCATCGCGACGACGCAGCTCAAGGACCTCTTCGGACTGCGCCCCACGGACGCGGGCGGCAACCCGATTCCGCTCCCTCCGGACTTCGTCCCGAAGCTGCAGGTGCTCGCCGGCGCGTGGGAGACCTGGGCTCCCTCGACGCTCCTCGTGGGGCTCGGGTCACTGGCCCTGCTCATCGTGCTTCGACGGTACCTGCCGCGGATGCCCGGAGCGATCATCGTCGTCGCGCTTGCCGCGGCCGTCGTCGCGCTCCTGGGCGTCGGGACGGACACGATCGGAAGCCGCTTCGGCGGCATACCTCGGTCACTGCCCGTCCCCCATCTGCCCGCGTTCCATCCGGCGCTCATTCGAGAGCTGATTCCCGAAGCGACGACGATCGCGATTCTCGGCGCCATCGAGTCGCTCCTCAGCGCGGTGGTCGCCGACGGCATGACGGGCCGGCGCCATCGGTCCGACACCGAGTTGGTCGCCCAGGGCCTTGCCAACGTCGCGTCTTCGTGCTTCTGGGGTCTCCCCGCCACCGGAGCAATCGCCCGCACCGTCGCCAACATCCGCGCCGGCGCCGTCTCGCCGGTTTCGGGGATGGTCCATTCGCTGACGCTGCTGCTCATCCTGCTCATCGCGGCTCCGCTGGCCAAGGCCATCCCGCTCGCGACGCTCGCTGCCGTCTTGCTCATGGTCGCGTGGAACATGAGCGAGATCGATCACTTCCGGTGGATCCTGCGCTCGCCGCGCAGCGACATCATCGTGCTCCTGACGACCTTCGGCCTGACCGTGCTGACCGACCTCACCATCGCCGTCATGGTGGGCATGATCCTGGCGTCGCTTCTCTTCATGAAGCGCATGGCCGACATGGCGGCGGTAACCTCCCTCGGTATCGTCGAGAACGGCGAAGAGCGAGCGCCGGATCTCCCGGTGCTGCCGCCCGGTGTCGAAGCCTACGAGGTGTACGGGGCCCTGTTCTTCGGAAGTGCCGATCGCGTCCGCGATACGCTCGCGGGTCTGGAACGCCCCCCGAGCGTTTTCATCCTGCGCATGCGCCATGTGCTGTGCGTGGATGCGACCGGGATGCACGCCCTCATGGAGCTCCACGAGAAGTGTCGTCGCACGGGAACGCACCTCGTCCTCTCCGGCGTTCACACGCAGCCGCTCATGGCGATGAGGCGGTCGGGACTCGATCGGGTGATCGGAAGCGAGAACATGTGCGGATCGATCGATCAGGCAATCGAACGGGCGAAGGTGCTGATCGGATAGAAGGGATGATCTCCGGATGCTCGCTATCATTTCGACGTCCTGACTTCGAGCGGCGTCGGTCCCGCTCCTGCGCAGCGCGGAACGGGCTTTTTCGACGACCAGTTCTCCCCTCCACACCGGAAACGCGACGAACCATGACGAAGCGCCTCATCGTCGGCCTGAGCGGCTCGTCAGGCGTGATCTACGGCATTCGCACCCTCATGCATCTTCGGGCAATGGAGGGGGTGGAGACGCACCTGATCATGTCCGAGGGCGCCGACGTCAATATCAAGATCGAGACCACCTACAGCGTCGATGAGGTCAAGGCCATGGCCGACGTCGTGCACAGGCCCGACAATCTCGCGTCGACGCTCTCCTCCGGATCGTTCAAGACCGACGGCATGATCGTGATCCCTTGCAGCATCAAGAGTCTGTCCGCGATCGTCCACTCCTTCGCAGACAACCTGCTCGCCCGCGCTGCCGACGTCATTCTCAAGGAGAAGCGGAAGCTCATTCTGGTGGTGCGGGAGACGCCGCTGCACAAGGGACATCTGGAGATGATGGTGAAGGCGGCCGATCTCGGCGCGATGATCCTGCCGCCCATGCCCGCGTTCTACCACCAGCCGGAGACGATCGAAGACCTCATCGATCAGACCATCGGCAAGGCCTTCGACTACTTCGAGCTGGATCACCACCTCTTTCGTCGCTGGGGTGAGAAGCGACGACCGTCGACGCCGGAGACGCCGCCGACGCCAGCCGTTCAAGGCGGCCACTGAACGAGCTGGCGAGTCCCGAAGCCAAGCCGGTTGTTCAGGTAGAACGCCCGTTCCGGCGCGAGGGCGTACAGCTCGCTCCGGAACCGCTGCTTGAACTCATCGAGGTCGAACGAGTCCCGGTCGAAGAAGTCCTTGACGGTCGGAAACTTCTTGATGTACGCCCCGAAGGCGCTTGCAGCGCTCGGACCCATGCCCACCTGTTCCACCCGGCCATCCATCTGCAGACCTTCGATGTCGCGCCAGTCCTCGCTGTCCCTGAAGATGGCTCCCGCGCAGCGGCGTCCGTCCAGGACGGCGCCGATGTGGCGGCTCTTCGGACTGGAGAAGAAGTACAGGCGATCGCCGCGCAGCACGTAGTACACCGGTGCGCTCCACGGTTCGGGGTCGGCGGTCGCCAGCACGAGCGTCCGCTGCGTCTCGAGCAGCCGCCGCAGAGACTCCCCGATCTCCCTGAAATCGCTGATATCACTGGTCTCGCCAGTCATCGCACCGCGTGCTTCCGTCCGGAGCCCCTGGTGCCTCGCGGCCGATCGATCATCTTGTGGGCGTGATGTTGCGATGGCGTGGTGCTTCCGGCGGTCTGCATGGTAACTTCTTCATCCTCGCCTGGGTTCTCAACGGACAACCCGTCAATCGCTCCCTCGCCCAGAGAGAGATTGTGAAATAACTCATGAAGTACATCAAGCGGTTTCGCGTCAAGCCGGGCAGCAAGGTCGACCTCGACAAGGTCGATGCTGGATTCACGAACGGCCACGAGTCCCACGAACACGCCATGCCGGAGGTCCAAGCCGACTCCAAGAAACTGTTCGATCTCCAGTACCACCTCTACGCGGAGGACAAGCGTTCACTCCTCATCGTCCTGCAGGGACGCGACGCGGCGGGGAAGGACGGCACGATCAATCACGTGCTCGGCGCCATGACTCCCCAGGGGTGCACGGTCACCGGCTTCAAGGTCCCGACCCGGGAGGAGGCGGCTCACAACTTCCTGTGGCGATATCAAAGGGCCACGCCGGGCAAGGGGCACGTCGCCATCTTCAACCGCTCTCATTACGAGGACGTGCTGGTTCAGCGCGTGCACAACATGGTGCCCAAGGAGGTGTGGTCGAAGCGCTATGACGACATCAACAACTTCGAGCGGCTGCTGTACCAGAGCGGCACCCACATCCTGAAGTTTTACCTTCACATCGATGCCGACGAACAGCTCGACCGGTTCAAGCAGCGCCTCGACGATCCAGCCCGCCAGTGGAAGATCAGCGAGGCCGACTATGCGGAGCACCCGTTCTGGGACGCCTATACCGAGGCCTTCGAAGCCGCGCTGAGCAAGTGCAGCACGGCGCACGCCCCGTGGTTCGTCATCCCCTCGAACCACAAGTGGTTCCGCAACCTCGCCGTCGCCAGGATCGTCGTCGAAACGCTCGAATCCCTCAACATGCAATTGACGGAGCCGACCGTTGATATCGACAAGATCAGGCGGGAGTATCACGAGATCGTGGCGGAGGAAGGACAGGTCGGGCGTGAGAAGAGCAAGCGACCGGAGAGAGTCAAGGGCAGGAACAAGGGCAAGAACAAGAGCAACAAGTAGAAGGTTACGGCGCAGGACACCAGACTTTGCGGTTTCCATCAGCCGGATCAATCTCGATGGCTTGGCGGACGCCGACCAACAGTGCGTGGCCCACCAATCCACGGGCATGCGCTGCTCCTTCGTGCTCCGATTCGCCCATCCCATGGTGTGGCTCCGCTGACCCCATCCTGTGAACACGCCAACGCCCAAAGCGAAGAATGAAGTCAAGGGTCTCCGGCTTCCCATCCTCCAGGGTCTGCTTCCGATCACCCGCGCCAGATCCCCGCTGAGATCCTCGCCGGAACGACGCTGGCCGCGCTGGCGATCCCCGAGGTCATGGGCTACACCAAGATCTCCGGCACGCCGGTGATCACCGGGCTGTACACGATCCTCATCCCGACGGCCCTCTTCGCGCTGTTCGGATCCTCACGTCACCTGGTCGTGGGCGCCGACTCCGCGACCGCGGCCGTCCTTGCGGCTGGGCTCGTCGGCCTCGCCGCGACCGGCTCTGACGAGTACGTTGCGCTCGCTGCCGTCCTCGCGCTCATGGCCGGCGTGTTTCTGATCTTGGCACGAATCGTTCGGCTCGGATTCATGGCCGACTTCCTCTCCCGCACGGTGCTGATCGGATTCCTCACGGGCGTCGGCCTCCAGGTCGCCCTGGGAGAGATCGCCGGCATGCTGGATCTCCAGGGCGGCGGGCACGGCACCTTGCAGAAGGTCTGGAACGATCTTCGGCAGGTCGAACAGGCGAGTCTCCACGCCATCGTCGTTTCCGTCGTCGTGCTCATGGTGATCGTCGGCACGAAGAGATTCTCGAAGAAGATCCCCGCGCGCTGATCGCGGTGATCGGGGCGATCATCTTCAGCTGGGCGTCGACCTCTCGTCTCATGTGCATGTGCTTGGACCGGTGCCGAGCGGTCTGCCGCGGATCGGGCTGCCACAGGCCCCCTTGAGCTGGGACCTGCTCGGAAAGCTGGCCCCCACCGCGTTCGCCATGTTCGTGGTCATCCTCGCCCAGAGTGCGGCAACCTCGCGGGCCTATGCCGCCAAGTACAACGAGCGGTTCAGCGAGGACACCGACCTGGTCGGGCTGGCGCTGGCGAATCTCAGCGCCGGGCTGTCGGGCGCCTTCGTCGTCAACGGCAGCCCGACCAAGACCCAGATGGTCGACAGCGCCGGCGGCGCACCCAGCTCTCGTTGCTCGTGACGACGTTCATCGTCCTCCTCGTGCTGCTGTTCCTGACCAAGCCGTTGGCCTTCATGCCGGAGTGCGTCCTGTCCGCGATCGTCTTCCTGATCGGAATCGACCTGATCGATCTCAAGGGGATGCGCAGGATCTACGCCCGGAGGCGATCGGAGTTCTGGATCGCGGTCATCACGGCGTTGACGGTCGTGTTGGTCGGCGTGGAGCAGGGAATCCTCCTCGCGATCGTGCTCTCGCTCATCGATCACACGCAGCGAGGCTATCGACCGACGAACGCCGTCCTCGTGCGAGCCGAGTCCGGCACCTGGCGCCCTCAGCCCGTCGCGACGGGTGCCCAGGTGCTGCCGGGCTTGATGATCTACCGATTCACGCACAGCATGTACTACGCGAACTCGCAACGGCTCGCCGAGGAGGTTTCGACGCTGGTGAACACGGCCGATCCGCCCTTGCGCTGGTTCTGCATCGATGCCTCGGCTGTCGACGACGTCGACTACACGGCCGCGGAGACGCTTGCTTCGATCCACGACATGCTCAGAGACAAGGGAGTCCAGCTCGCGATGTCTCAGGTCATGGACACAGTCAAAGCCGACGATCGGTATGCGCTCGGCGAAGGCTTCGCCGACGTCGGCTTCTACGACACGCTGAACGACGTCGTGCGAGCATATGAACGGAGCGCCGGCGGGATGACACCGGGGCAAGACGACTCGATCTGATCGACGCCACACGGTGACTGCGGTCGGACCGGAGGCAGGCTGTCGCGTCCTGCGGACAGAGCTGGGCGTGGGAATCCAGTCGCGGGCCTGATCGTCGATCCGGGCTCGCCCGCGCAGTCGTCGAATCGTTCGCTTACTATGCGCGGCCTTGCTCGGGTGAGTAACCACCGGGGTTCCGCCCTGACACGGATCAGGCCAAGCTGGAGTCTACGCGACGCGGGATGGCAGAGAGCACAGGCTCATTTCGGTTGATCTCGACCGGTGACCGGTCGCAGAAGCTCGAGCTGTCGGGTCGTCTCGACGCCGCCACGCTGGCCGCGCCGTGGTCGCAGATCGTCGATCCGATTCGGGCCAAACCGCCCGGTGACCTCGCCGTGGACCTCGCTCAGGTCACCTACTGCGACGGGGCGGGCATCGGTTTGCTCGTCGAGCTGGACCGCGAGGTGCGAGGGCGTGGCGGGACGATCCGCTTCGAGAACCTCAAGGGCGACCTCCAGAGCCTGCTCGATCAGTCGCTCCTGAAGGACCCGGCGCTCTCGCTGAAGCCGGCCAAGCGCCCCGGCGGCGCCATCACGCAACTCGGCCGCAACACGGCGAACATCCTGAGCACCATCCGGGAGATCATCACCTTTACCGGGGAGCTGACGGCCGTGCTCCCCTGGGCGCTGACCCACCCGCACCGCATCCGCTGGGGCGACACGATCAAGGCCGCCGAGAAGACCGGGGCGGACGCGACCTACGTCGTGTGCCTCCTGGGATTCCTCGTCGGGCTGATCATCGCCTTCCAGTGCGCGGGGCCGATGCGCACACTGGGCGCGGAGGCGCTGGTGCCGACTGTGGTGGCCGTCGCCGTGGTCAGGGAGCTCGGTCCACTGATGGCGGCGATCATTCTCGCCGGCCGCTCGGGTTCCGCCTTTGCCGCTGAGATCGGCACCATGAAGGTGACCGAAGAGATCAGCGCCTTGCAAACGTTCGGCTTGAGCCCGACGAAGTTCCTGGTCGTGCCGCGCGTCCTCGCCGCGCTCTTCGTGACGCCGCTCCTGAGCGTCTTCTCGACGCTCATGGGGATGATCGGCGGCTACGTCGTGATGGCGGAGCTCGGCTACTCGCTGGCGTTCTACTACGACCAGGTGACCGGCGCGGTCGACTACGTGGACTTTCTGCAGGGAGTCGCCAAGTCCTTCGTGTTCGCGCTGCTCGTGGCGGCGATCGGCTGTCTCAGCGGCCTGCGGACCAAGAGCGGTCCCGGCGCCGTCGGTGACAGCACGACGAGCGCCGTCGTGGCCGGCATCGTCCTGATCGTCCTTGCGGACGCACTCCTCGGCACGTGCTTCTACTACCTTGGAATCTGACCCCACCCCCTTGATGGACGACGCATGGAAGTCCTCTCCCCGCCACCCGATCCGAACCTTCAGCCCATCATCCGGGTGAGTGATTTTCATGCCGCCTACGGGCAGAAGACCGTGCTCAAGGACGTCAGCTTCGACGTCTATCCGGGAGAGGTCTTCATCATCGCCGGCGGTTCGGGATGCGGGAAGAGCACGCTGCTCAAGCACATGATTGGTCTGTACAAACCGGTCGGCGGGAAGATCCTCATCGATGGCGAGGACATGGCCACCGCCGGTGACGAGATGAAAGGACGCATCCTGCGCAAGATCGGCGTGGCCTACCAGGGCGGCGCGCTGTTCGGATCGATGAGCTGCCTTGGGAACATCCGCCTACCGCTGGAGGAGTTCACCAGCCTCCCGGACGAGGCGATGGATTCCGTCTCGATCGCCAAGCTCAAGCTCGTCGATCTGGAGCAGGCAGCGCAGCTCGCGCCATCGGAGATCTCCGGCGGCATGCAGAAGCGGGTGGCCATCGCCCGCGCCATGGCGCTCGATCCCAAGATCCTGTTCCTCGACGAGCCGTCCGCCGGGCTCGATCCGATCACCTCGGCGGATCTGGACAGCCTCATCCTTTCGCTGTCGCGACTGCTGGGGACGACTTTCATCATCGTCACGCACGAGCTTCCGAGCATCTTCTCGATCGCCAGCCGAGTGCTCGTGCTCGATTCGTCCGTCAAGACCATGGTGGCGATCGGCGATCCCGTTTCGCTGCGGGATCGCAGCCAGAATCCATGGGTGCGCGAGTTCTTCAGCCGCAAGGGCGCGGATCATCGCGTCGATTCGTCAACGTCGACCGGGAGCCGAACATGACCACGCAGGCGGGCTACTTCAAGCTGGGGCTCTTCGTGCTGATCGCGACCGCGCTGCTCTGCGGGGGCGTGATCATCCTCGGAGGTGGAAAGCTCTTGGAGCACAAGGTCACCATCGAGACCTACATGACGCAGTCCGTCGAAGGGCTGGGTCAAGGGAGCGCGGTCAAGTACCGGGGCGTCGAGCTTGGCGAGGTGAGCGACCTGATGATCGCCGCTCGGAAGTACGACCCGGCAGCCCTGAAGGAAGGGCACATGAAGAGCCCGATTCTCGTCGAGCTCGCCATCGTGCGGAAGAGGCTCGGCACCATCTCGGACGCCGAGCTTGAGTCGTGGCTCAAGCGAGCGGTCGAAGTGGGCTTACGAGCCCGGCTGGCCTCCTCGGGACTGACGGGTCCCACGTTCGTCGAGCTCGTCTACCTCGATCCCGAGGACTTCCCGGCGCCGCCGGTCAACTGGACGCCGCCCAGGCTCTACATCCCCTCGGCGCCCAGCAAATCGCAGGTGCTCATCACTGCGGTTCAGGGCATCCTCGACAAGCTGCGATCGCTCGACCTCAAGAAGACGCTCGACGATCTCGACACGCTGCTCGAGAACGCCAACACGAAGTTGGACGGGCTTGACGTTCACAAGCTCAACGACGACGCGGTCGGCACGCTTGAAGATCTTCGCGCGAAGATCGACGCACTCGACACGAAGAAGATCAGCGACGAGGCGGTGACCTTCATCGCGGAGATTCGTAAGTCCAACGATCGGCTGCAAGAGATCCTGAACAATCCGAACATCGATCCGAGCCTCGAGGACCTGCGGGCCACGCTCCAGAACGCGAAGGACGCGACGGCACGCATCGATACGTTGATCAAGGATCCGAAGGTCGAAGCCCTCGTCGACAACCTCTCGGATGCGAGCGGCGAGCTGTCACCCACGCTTGACGACCTGCGACGGGCCGTTCGCCGCATCGACCGGCTGATCGCTTCGCAGCAGGCCAACATCGAGAGCGTGATCGAAGAGCTGAACCGAGCAATGGAAAACATCAGGGCGGTCACCGAGGACGCGACGCAGAATCCCGCCCGCATCCTCTTCGGTGATCCGCCGCCCCGACCCAAGACTGGAAACGACCGATGAACCGACTACGAATCGTGCACGTCCGGCGCCTACTCCTGCTCCTCGCGGCGCTGTGCGCCTGCGCGTGCAGTCTCTCGAAGCCGTATCCGGACAAGCAGCTGTATGCCTTCGACGTCAAGCCGCCCGAACGGTACGCCGTCGGGCGCGGACCGGTGATTCGGGTCGATCCGGTACAGGTCACCCACCCCTTCAGCGAGCGGATGTTTTTCTACCGCGTGGGATCGGCCGAGTTCAAGTCGGACTATTACTCGAACTTCGTCGCCGAGCCCGGCCGGCTCATCACCGCGGAGCTCATCGAGTGGCTTCCGGCGACCGAGCAGTTCGAGGCGGTGGTTGACGCCTCGAGCACCGTGAAGGCTGACCGGTCGATCCAGCTGATCATCAACGAGCTCTACGGGGACATGAGCGATCCACAGCGACCGCAAGCGGTCGTCGCGGCCCGGTTCTTCCTGCTCGATGAGAGCAAGGTCGAGACGCAGGTCCTGTTCACGCGCGATTACCGCGAGGCGGTCCTGCTGAACGGAACCGGCGGCGATGCGCTGGTCGCCGCATGGAGCGAGGCGCTGGGCCGGATCTTCGAGCAGATGGCGTCCGACCTACGCACCATCGACTGAGCGAAGATCGTAGGGTGCATGCAATGCAATGCACCCGACGAATTGCGACCGGCACCGGCTCTTGTCGAAGGCGTGCGCGAACACGCTGCGGGTGGTCGGAGGATTGCGGGGCCGCGCCGCATCCATGCGGCTTGGTCGTGGTTGGTCTCAGGTTGGGTGCGCGGCGTGCGTCGTTGTTGGAGCGCCGCCGCATCCATGCGGCTCGACCATCGTTGATCCGACGTTGCTCATACGCGCCCGCTTCCTGCGGGCTGCCCTGGGACTGGTCCGGCAGTGGTTGTTTCCATTTATGTGCGGCCCGTCCGGGCCGCAGAGGGTTCGCGCATTGCCGGCGGCATCCATGCCGCCTCGGTTCTCGCTGCGAACACCACACGGCCGACGGCATCCATGCCGTCGGCCTTCAGCGCCGGATGCGAACGGCCTGCTTTGCAAGATGCGCCGTTGGCGTTCGATTGCGCGCGCGACGCCTCCATTGACTCCGGCCGCGCAATCGTCGGCAGGTCAAGCTCCCGCGGCAGGAGGCCGCGGGAGCGTTGGTGTTTGCGCGTGACGCGAGCCGGCATGGATGCCGGCGACATTGCACGATCCCGCGGGCCGGAGGCCCGCCATAACCAAGCCCAACCCACGCCGGAACTTCCCCAGGCGAGCCGGCAGGACTGCCGGCGGGTCTGAGCAACGCCGGACCGACGATGGTCGAGCCGCACGAGGCGGCGACGCTACAACAACACCTCAAGCCGCGCACCAACCCCAAGAACTTCTCAAGCCAAGCCGCATGGATGCGGCGACGGCCCCGCAACCCCCGAACGCCCAACGCGTGTTCGCGCACCCCCTCGACCATCCCAAGCGTGTTCGCGCACCTCCCCGACAACAACAACCCCCGGCCGCGCCACCGTCGGTAAGTCAAGCTCCCGCGGCAGGAGGCCGCGGGAGCGTTGGTGTTTGCGCGTGACGCGAGCCGGCATGGATGCCGGCGAAATAGCACGATCCCGCGGGCCGGAGGCCCGCCATAACCAAGCCCAACCCACGCCGGATCTTCCTTAGGGGAGCCGGCAGGACTGCCGGCGGGTCTGAGCAACGCCGGACCGACGAGGGTCGAGCCGCAGGAGGCGGCGACGCCGCAACAACAACTCAAGCCGCGCACCAAACCCAGGCACTTCTCAAGACCAGCCGCATGGATGCGGCGACGGCCCCGCAACCCACCGAACGCCTAACGCGCGTTCCGCACCTCCCCCGACATCCCCAATCGCGTTTGCACCACTCCCCGACAAGAGCAGCCTTCGACCTCGCAGCCGTCGGCAGTGCGCGGCGTCGAAGGTTCACGGTGACCTGCACGGGCGTTCCAGCACCCGTTCGAGCTCGCCTTCCAGGCGGCGAGGATCGGCGTCCAGCGTCGACGGGGGCGGGGTCGCGTACAGCACGGCGACATCGACGTCGCTCTCAGCGCCGGCGGTTCCCGCCGCCACGCTCCCGAAGACGTACACCGCGACGACCCCCGGGCGTCGAGAGAACGGGAAGGTGCCCAACTGCGACAACAAGCCCTGAGCCACGGACATGCCGGAGCATAGTCGAGGCGCCAGGAGGAGCGTTCGTCCCGACACGACCGAGGACAAGAGAGCCTCGCTCCTTCTCCCAGGACCATCTATACTCCGGTTCGCGGGTAGCCCCTTGGCAAACATGCTCCGGAGTCCGACGTCATGACCCAGGCCCCCACGCGAGCCGCCGGGACGGCCGCCCATCTCCAGACGCGTTACCACATCACGGATGAGGATCTGCAGCTCCTCCAGCTGCTCGGCGACGCCATCCTGCCCATGCTCGACGACATCGTCGCCGATTTCTATGGCTGGATGCGCACCCAACCGGAGTTCGGTGAGTTCTTCGCCGACGACGAGAAGGTGAATCGCGTCCGGGAGCTCCAGACCAGCCAGTGGCGGGACTTCTTCCGCGCCAAGGTGGACGAGGGGTTCTTGCAGATGCGCAGACATCTCGGGGAGGTGCACGCCCGCATCGGCCTTCCCTTGCATTCCTACTTCGCCGCGCAGAACGTGTTCTTCGAGCTCATCTCCGCCCATATCCAGGATGACAAGGCGGGGCGCAAGCTCCTCGCCCTCGGCAAGCTCTTCCACCTCGACACGTCCATCGTCGCCGAGTCCTACACGAGCGCGCACCAATCGTTTCATCGCCGAACAGTCCAAGGCCCTCATGGAGATGTCCACGCCGGTCACCGCCATCTGGGATGGCATACTCACGCTGCCCGTCGTCGGCATCATCGACTCCAAGCGGGCTCAGGACATCATGAACGCCATGCTCGCGAAGATCTCGGAGACTCGCGCCGGCTTGATCATTCTCGACATTTCCGGCGTTGCCGTCGTCGACACGGCCGTGGCCAATCACCTCATCAAGATCACGAAGGCGACCAAGCTCATGGGCTGCGAGTGCACGATCTCCGGCCTCTCCGCGGCCATCGCCCAAACCATCGTCGAGCTCGGTATCGACGTCGGCGAGATTCACACGACGGCCACCCTTCAGGACGCCCTCGCCCGCGCCTTCCGGATCCTCGGACTCGATGTCCGCGACCGCTCGGGCCGCCGCGCCGACTGAGGGTCATCCCCCACTCCCACCGAGAGCCGACGCCGTCCATGGACCATCTCGCCGACGTCCCCCGCATCCCGATCCAACAGGCCGCCGGATGCCTCATCGTGTCCGTGCAGATCGACCTGAACCGGGCGATCCTCGAGCGCTTTCAGCGCGAGCTGCTCGAGCGCATCCGGAGCTCCGGCGTTCGGGGCGTCATTCTTGATCTCGCCGGCGTGGACGTCCTCGACGCCGATGACTTCAACCAGCTCCGCGCCACCATGGACATGGCCGCGATCATGGTGCTCGCACCGTGCTCGTCGGCCTCCAGCCCGGCATCGTCTCCGCACTCGTCGAGCTCGATGTCGAGACCGACGGCATCCACGCGATGATGGACCTGGATGATGCAATCGACTGGCTCCGCCGCAGCGCCGCGATTGGTCGCGCGATCGAGGATGAAGTCGTCGCGCTCCGCGACCCCGATCGAGATCCGGACGACGAGCCGCCCGGCTCCCTCCCGCCACCGTTCGAGGAAGGCCATGGAACAGCGCATTGACATCCAGACGGAACTGGACGTCGCCCGCCTCGTCATGGTCGTCGGCGAGCACGTCCGGCGAAGCGGATACGGCGAGAGCGACCGCTGTAAGCTCGCCACCGTGGCGTCCGAGCTCGCTCGGAACATCATCAAGTATGCGCAACACGGCACGGTCATCCTCCGCGACGTCGAGACCGGCCACATGACGGGCCTGGAGATCGTCGCGGCCGACCGCGGACCCGGCATCGAAGATCTCGCGGCGGCCATGAGCGACCACTACAGCAGCTCCGGCACACTCGGGCTCGGCCTGCCCGGCGTGAAGCGGATGGTGGACGAGTTCGAGATCGACTCCACACCCGGCATCGGCACTCGGGTGACGGTGAGGAAATGGCGGTGACCTCCCGTTCCATCACGGTCGAGCATGCCCACTCCGGCGCCCGTGCTGGGGCGAAGACGTCAGCGGCGACACCGCCATCGTCTGCCGCGACGGCGACACGCTGTTCGTGGCCATCGTCGACGTCCTCGGACACGGGCCAGAGGCCCACACGGTGGCGCTCGACATCGAGTCGTTCCTCAGCCGCTCATGGACCCTCGACCTCGCCCAGGTCCTCACGCAACTGCACGAGCACCTTCGTGGCGGGCGCGGCGCGTGCGTCGGCGCGTGCATCATCGATGAGACCACCGGCCTCCTACGCTACGCGGCCATCGGCAATACGGTCTTCCGTCGCTTCGGCGCGAGCGAGACTCGGCTCGTCAGCCAATCCGGGACGCTGGGCAACCTGATGCGCACCGTCAAGGAGCAGCGTATCACGCTCCACCCGGGCGACGCGGCCCTCCTTTATACTGACGGCATCAGTGACCGCTTCGCGCAGCGCGACGTCCCGGCGCTCTTCGGTCACAGTCCCGCCACGCTCGCCGCCACCGTGGTTCGGCACTTCGGCAAGGACCATGATGACGCCACCTGCATCGTCCTGAGATGCGCGACGTGACCCGTCTCGGCACCATCACCATCGATTCCGGCGCTTCGGTCGTCGATGCCCGTGGAAAGCTCCGCGCCGTCGCCCTGCTGCTCGACTACGGCCCGGTCATCGCGACGCGTCTGGCCACCGCTCTCTCCGCCGCAGGCCGCACGATCGGGCGGCACCAATCGAAGGGGACCGTCGAGCTGTCGTTCTTGCTCGAGCCGGAGCCACGCCTCTTCCTCGAGATCAAAGCGTCCGTGGCCGACGCCCTCCGGCGGGACCTCCAGCCCTTCTTCGACACCGTCACGCCCATCAAGATCGACGGACAGTGTGTTGCCGTTCGCGCCGAGGAGCTCCACCCCGATCCCACCTGGCGTCCAAGCAGCGTGACGATCGCCAGCGTGCAGGAGCGCCTACGACAGCTGTCGCGGGAGCAGCTCATGGACGAGCTTCGAGCGCAGAACGAGGAGCTCGAGCACCATCGCCGGAACCTCGAGCAGATCGTCGCCAAGCGGACCGAGGAGCTCAACGCCGCGATGGAAGCCGCCCGCGCCGCCAGCCAGGCGAAGGGCGAGTTCCTCTCCAACATGAGCCACGAGCTCCGGACGCCGCTCAACGGCGTGCTCGGCTACACCCAGATTCTCCAGCGCGACGGCACGATCACCCGCCAGCAGCGCGAATGCCTCGACTCGATCGCCAGCTGCGGCAAGCATCTGCTCACGCTCATCAACGACGTCCTCGACCTCTCCAAGATCGAGGCGGGACGTATGGAGATCCATCCCGCCCCCTGCGACCTGCACAAGCTCATCGAGAGCGTGCGCAGCATCGTCGCCCAGCGTGCACAAGGCAAGGGACTCGAGTTCGTCGTGACCGTCGCTTCCGAACTTCCCCGCGCGGTCGAAGCGGACGAGACGAAGCTCAAGCAGATTCTCGTCAACCTCCTTGGCAACGCCGTGAAGTTCACCGATCGAGGCTCCGTCTTCCTCGAGGTCACGCTCGAGCTCGACGAGCGCCTCCGCTTCGACGTGCGCGACACCGGAATCGGGATGACGCCTGAGGAGCTTGCGGACGTCTTCGATCCATTCAAGCAGGCTGAGGGCGGCAAGATCAGCGGTGGAACGGGGCTTGGCCTCTCCATCAGCCAACGTCTCGTCGAAGCCATGGGCGGCACGATCGGCGTCACCAGCGAGCGCGGCGCCGGGACGTGCTTCACGGTCTTCCACCCGCTCGTGCCGGTCGAGGAGAACGAGATCGCCACCGGAGCCGAGTCGCTCTCGGGGGGCGGCGATGTCGTGCTTGCACCCGGCCGGACCGTGCGCGTGCTCGTGGTCGACGACGTCCTCGCCAATCGCGATGTGCTCCGTCTCCTGCTCGCCGCGGCCGGATTCGAGACCGATCTTGCCGTTGATGGGATCGACGCGCTCGAGAAGGTCCGCGCACGGCCCTACGACGTCGTCCTCATGGACGTCCGCATGCCCCGCATGTCCGGCGAAGAGGCCGCGCGGGCCATTCGCGATGACGAAGCGCTCCGCGACCTCACCGTGATCGCGGTCTCCGCCAGCGTCTTCCCCGACTTTCAGGACCGCGCCCAGGAAGCCGGCTTCGACGACTTCATCTCCAAGCCCGTGCGCACGGGGGAGCTCTTCTCGAAGCTCCGGCAGCACCTCGATCTGACCTACGTGGATGCGGAGAGCGTCGGCACAGGGGGCACGAACGCCGAGCCCGCGTCGGTCTCGCTCGCGAACTTGCCCGAGGACCTTCGGGCGGCCGTCACCCAGCGACTGACCGCCGCCCTCGCCCAGAAGAACATCACATCGCTCAAGGCCGTCGCATCCGACCTGGCGGCGCGCGACGAGAGTCGAGCCCTCGGCGAAGAGATCGGGGCGCTGGTGCGGGCCTTCAATTTCGCCGGTCTTGAAGCCCTTGTGCGGGAGCTCGCCCCCACGCTCTAACCCGGATTGTTCATGAGGCTTCTGATGCGAACCTCGCAGAGCCGCTCTCGCGAGGAAGTTCGTGAAGGATCCGGGCGAAGGAACCATCGATGAGTCAGTCCACCGCCGAAACGACCGCCCGCGTCCTGCTCGTGGACGACACCGCCACGAACCTGCAGGTCCTCTTCCAGACGCTCGACGGTCGCGGCTACGAGCTGTTCATCGCCCAGACCGGCGAAGAGGCGTTGCAGAGCATCCGTCAGACGAGGCCCGATCTCGTCCTCCTCGACATCATGATGCCCGGCATCGACGGCTACGAGACGTGCCGCCAGCTCAAGGCCGACGAGGACCTACGCGATACGACCGTGATCTTCATGTCCGCCCTCGACGACACCGCCGACAAGGTGAGGGGCCTCGAGCTCGGCGCCGTGGATTACATCACGAAGCCGTTCCAGGCCGAGGAGGTCCTGGCGCACGTCAACACGCACCTCCAGATACGCCGTCTCACGAAGGCGCTCGAGCGAACGAACGCCGAGCTCGAGCAGTCCGTCGCCCGCATGAAGCGAGACCTTGACGCCGCCGCGGACGTCCAGAAGGCGATCCTGCCCAAGGCCCTGCCCCGTTCGCGTGGCTACACCTTCGCCTGGGAGTACCACCCGTGCGACGAGCTCGCCGGTGATGCGCTCAACCTCATCCCCTTCGACGAGCGTCACATCGGCATCTACGTCGTCGACGTCAGCGGGCACGGCGTCCCCGCCGCCTTGCTCGCCATGAGCGTCACGCACAGTCTCGCCCACCGCGGCGAGGACGCGGTGACGGCCGGTCATGCCATCGCTTCCCCCACGACGGTGGTCGCACGACTCAACCAGCACTTCCAGATGGAGCGCCAGGCGAACCGGTACTTCACCATGATCTATGGCATTCTGGACCGCTCGGAGCACGCGTTCCGCTATGTCGCGGCGGGTCATCCCGGTCCGATCGTGCTCCGCCCGGGCCAGTCGGTCGAACCCTTCGACTCCACCGGCCTCCCCGTCGGGATCGTCCCCGAAGACCAGTTCGAGGAGAACACCGTGCATCTTCAACCCGGTGATCGCATGTATCTCTTCTCCGACGGCATGCTCGAAGAGATGAACGCAAGCCGGGAACAGTTCGGTCAAGACCGCCTCTACGCCGCCGTCGAGGCGGTCCGCCATCTCGAGCTCAGCGAGGGCCTCCCCCACATCGTCCAATCACTTCGCGACTGGTCCGGCCGCACGGCGTTCAGCGACGACGTCACCCTGCTCGGCGTCGAGCGCGGCCCGACGTAGGGTGCATGCAATGCACCGTTGAAGCACGGTGTGCAAACGCGGTTGGGCTTGTCCGAAGGGGTGCGCGAACACGCGTGGGGAGGTCGTTGGGTGGCGCAACCGGCGCCGCATCCTGCGGCTCGGTCTTGGACTGTTCGTGCAGTTGGTGCGCGATTTGAGGTGTTGTTTTAGCGCCGCCGCATCCATGCGGCTCGACCATCGTCGGTCCGACGTTGCTCAGACCCGCCTGCATCGTGCGGGCTCCCCTGGGAGGGTTCCTGCGATGGTCGTTGCTATTCATGTGCGGCCCATCCGGGCCGCAGAGAGTTGCGCGGCCGCGCCGGCTCTCGTCGAAGGCGTGCGCGAACACGTGTCGGGTGGTCCGCGGGTTGCGCATCGGCGCCGCATCCATGCGGCTGGGTCGTGGTTGATCTGAGGTTCGGTGCGCGGCTTGAGACATTGTTGCGGCACCGCCGCATCCCTGCGGCTCGACCATCGTCGGTCCGACGTTGCTCATACGCGCCGCATCGTGCGGGCTGCCCTGGGGCTGGTCCGGCGGTGGCCGTTTCTGTCTATATGCGGCCCGTCCGGGCCGCAGAGGCTTTGCAATCGCCGGCGGCATCCTGCCGCCTCGGTTCTCGCTGTGAACCACCACACGGTCGGCGGCATCCATGCCGCCGACCTTCAGCGCCAATGTGAACAGCATGTGCTGCAAGACGCGCCATTGACGCTCGATTGCCGCACGACGCCCCCATTGGCGCCGGCCGCGAAACCGTCGGCAGATGAAGCTCCGGCGGCATGGATGCCGCCGGAGCGTTCGCGTTCGCGAGTGACGCGAGCCTGCAGGATGCAGGCGGACTTGCAAGTCCCGCGGGCCGGAGGCCCGCTATGACCAAGCCCATCCCACGCCGGAACTTCCACAGGGGAGCCGGCAGGAAGCCGGCGGGTCTGAGCGGCGTCGGACCAGCGAGGGTCGAGCCGCAGGAGGCGGCGACGCCGCAACAAGACCTCAAGCCGCGCCACCAACTCCAAGAACTTCGCAAGCCAAGCCGCATGGATGCGGCGACGGTTGCCCAACCCCTCGAACGCCCAACGCGTGTTCGCGCACCCCCCCGACAATCCCAGACGCGTTTGCACGACTCCCCAACAACAGCAAGCCCCGGCCGCGGAACCGTCGGCAGATGAAGCTCCGGCGGCATGGATGCCGCCGGAGCGTTCGCGTTCGCGAGTGACGCGAGCCTGCAGGATGCAGGCGGATTTGCAAGTCCCGCGGGCCGGAGGCCCGCTATGACCAAGCCCATCCCACGCCGGAACTTCCGCAGGGGAGCCGGCAGGATTGCCGGCGGGTCTGAGCGGCGTCGGAGTTGCGAGGGTCGAGCCGCAGGAGGCGGCGACGCTGCAACAACACCTCAAGCCGCGCACCAACCCAAAGAACTTCACAAGCCAAGCCGCATGGATGCGGCGACGATTGCGCAACCCACCGGACGAAGAGACCGCGTTCGCGAACGCCCTCGACCATCCCAAGCGCATTCGCGAACCTCCCCGACATCAGCAAGCCCCGGCCGCGCAACCGTCGGCAGGTCAAGCCCCGGCGGCATGGAGGCCGCCGGAGCGTTGGTGTTTGCGCGTGGTGGGAGCCTGCAGGATGCAGGCGGATTTCCAAAGCCCGCGGCCCGGAGGGCCGCCATAACCAAGCCCTTCCACCGCCGGAACTTCCACAGGGGAGCCGGCAGGATTGCCGGCGGGTCTGAGCGGCGTCGGACCAACGAGGGTCGAGCCGCAGGAGGCGGCGACGCCGCAACAAGACCTCAAGCTGCGCACCCAACCCAAAGAACTTCAAAAGCCCAGCCGCATGGATGCGGCGCCGGCCCCACAACCCCCCGAACGACCAACGCGCGTTCGCGAACGCCCTCGACCATCCCAAGCGCATTCGCGAACCTCCCCGACAACAGCAAGCCCCGC
Source organism: uncultured Planctomycetota bacterium (assembly GCA_963697235.1). Classification (GTDB taxonomy): domain Bacteria; phylum Planctomycetota; class Phycisphaerae; order Phycisphaerales; family SM1A02; genus CAVONJ01. The sequence goes on along the minus strand of CAVONJ010000003.1, from coordinate 872,072 downwards.
CCGCGCCACCCCCGGCAGGTCAAGCTCCCGCGGCAGGAGGCCGCGGGAGCGTTGGTGTTTGCGCGTGACGCGAGCCGGCATGGATGCCGGCGGACTTGCAAGTTCCGCGGGAGGGGAGGCCCGCTATAACCAGGCCCATCCCACGCCGGAACTTCCACAGGGGAGCCGGCAAGATTGCCGGCGGGTCTGAGCGGCGCCGGACCGACGACGGTCGAGCCGCAGGAGGCGGCGACGCCGCAACAACAACTCAAGCCGCGCACCAAACCCAGGCACTTCTCAAGACCAGCCGCATGGATGCGGCGACGGTTACGCAACCCTCCGAACGACCAACGCGCATTCGCGCACCACCATCGACATTCCCAGGCGTGTTCGCGCACCCTCCCGCCTACGAATCGCGACCGGCGCCGGCTCTTGTCGAAGACGTGCGCGAACACGCTTCGGGTGGCCCGCGGGTTGAAGACTCCCCCGCTCAGCGCTCCGCTCGCAGACCAACCCGTCGCACGCCGTCCAACAACGCCCGTAGACTCTCGAGCGTGTCGGCCTCCTCCGGTCGCTTGTCGCGGCGCCACCGAGCAATCCGGGGGAATCGCAGCGCCAACCCCGCGCAGTGGCGCGAGCTCGGGGCGATGCCCTCGAACGCCAGCTCGAAGACGAGCTCGGGACGGACCTCCCGCACGGGGCCGTGCCGCTGCACGGTGTTGCGGCGGACCCAGCGGTCGACCTCGCGAATCTCTTGATCGGACAGACCCGAGTATGCCTTCGTCACCGTGACCAGCTTCTCTTCCTCGAGAACTGCGAAGGTGTAGTCGGTGAACAAGCTGGCCCGCCGACCGTGTCCGAGCTGGGCCGCGACCATCACCATGTCCGCGCAGAAGGGATCGACCTTGAGCTTCCACCACGTGCCCCGCGGGCGACCGGCTGCGTACGCCGCATCGCCGCGTTTGAGCATGATCCCTTCCACGCCGCGCTCGCGGGCCTCGGCGAGCAACCGTTCGATATCAGCCTGGTCGACCGCGGGCAGGATTGGCGAGAGACGCAGCTCGCCGCGTCCCAACCCCGCCGGCACGAGCTGCTCGAGCATCTGCCGCCGCGTCACCTGCGGAGTCTCCCGGACGTCCCTTCCGTCGGCTTCGAGCAGGTCATAGACAAGGTACGCCACCGGAACCTCCGGCCAGAAGCTCGGCGCGACCTGCTTGCGGTTGAGGCGCCGCTGCAGCCGCGCGAAGGGGAGCGGCCGGTCGCCCTCCCACGCCAGGATCTCACCGTCCAGCACCGTGCCGTCCGGTAGGTCGGCCGCCACCTGAACCAGCTCGGGGAAGGCGGCGGTGACCAGCTCGTCGCCGCGCGACCAGAGCATGCACTGCCCCTGCCGCCGGAGGAGCTGCGCACGGATGCCGTCCCACTTCCACTCCACCTGCCATTCGGCGAGTTCCTCGAGCGGCGCCGCAGCACCTTCCAGGGGGTGCGCTAGACAGAATGGATACGGCCGGCCCGGCTCCGCGGGACGGTCGGCCGGATCGACGAGGTACCGGAAGCTCTCTTCCGACGGCGACCATCTGCCGCCCAGACGGTGCGCGACGACGGCGACGTCGATGCCGGCAAACTCCGCGATCGCGCGGATGACCAGCCGGCGCGACATGCCGACCCGGAAGTTGGTGGAGATCATCTTGTGGAAGAGAAAGCGCTGCCGGCGATCGATCGCTTGCCAAGTCTCACGAACGCGCCGCCGCTGCTCGCGCTGATCGACGGCTCCCAGCGGAACGACGTGCTCCTGGATGAAGTCGTGCAGCGAGAGCGTGGTGGCCGCTCCCTCCGGCGTGAGCAGGGCGAGGGTCTCCGAGAGATCGCCGACGGCATGGTGGCATTCGGCCACCAGCCACGGCGGCAGCGCGGCGACCTCGGCGACCAGCTCGCGCAGCATGGTCGAAGAGACGGCGCGGACGATCTTGCCGCCAGTCAGGAGGAAGATAGTCCACGCCGCATCGACCGGCGGCGCACTGCGCAGGTACTCGACCATCGCTCGCACCTTCTCGCTGGTGCGCGTCGTGGCGTCGATCCGCTCGTAGAGCTCGGTGAAGCGCTTCATGACGGCGCCGGCGCTTCCGCCGCCTCCGAGCGTTCGTCCTCGTCGCCCTCCCAGCGCGTGGGGAGCACGAAGCTCTCGTATCCTCGCTCCGCCAGCCAGCGCCGCAGCACCTCGCACGAGCCGTGCGTAACGCCGATCCTCTTCGCTCCCGTGGCCTCGATGACCCCGTTCAGCTGTGCCCAGTCGGCGTGATCCGAGAGCACGAAGCCGCGGTCTACGGCGCGGCGACGTCGCGCGCCGCGGATCGCCATCCAGCCGGATGCGAAAGCTTGCGACACCGGCTTGAACTTGGTCAGCCACGACGTGTTCGCCGCCGACGGCGGCGCGATGACCAGGGCCCGGCCGCGGGTAGCGCGGGCGGTCTCCGCGGACGCAGTCTGCGTCGGCGGCAGGTGCACGCCCGCCGCCCGGTACGCGCTCTCGAAGCGAGCGACGGCACCGTGGACCAGGATCGGTCCGATCGACGCATCCACGCCCGCGAGGATGCGCTGCGCCTTGCCCAGGGCGTACGCGTAGAGCACGCAGGTGCGCCTCCGCTGCTGGTTCTCCCGCCACCATGAGTCAATCTGCGCCCAAACCGCTTCCGGCTCCGGCCAGCGGTAGATGGGCAGGGCGAAGGTCGCCTCGGTGATGAAGGTGTCGCAGCGAACCGGACGGAACGGTGCGCAGGTGGGATCGGCATGCACCTTGTAGTCACCGCTGACCACCCAGCGCTCCCCTCCGCATTCGAGCAGGACCTGAGCGCTGCCGAGGACGTGACCGGCCGGATGCAGGCCAACCCTCACGTCACCGAGGCGAACGGGTTGCCCGTACTCGAGGGACTCGATGACAGCGCCCGTCTGGACGCGAAGGGCGAGCACGGCGGCACCGGGAGCCGCGGTCAGGTCAGCGCCGGCAGCCGGGACGCGCGTGATCGCTGTGCGCGTGCGTGATGACCGCGCAGTCCACCGCGGCCCACGGGTCGACGTGAAAACCGCCGCGCGGACAGAAGAGCCCCTGTCTGGTCGTCGTAAGCAGCTCGGCCATCTGCACGAGCGTACGCACGAACCCGAGCCGACGCCCACGCGGTCGATCAGTGCCCCGCCGGATTCACTCCGGCGCGGCCGCTACGGAGAGCTCACACGAGCGCGCGTGCGCCCGAAGGGCGCTACGGAGCGCCAAGACAGATCGCCCGAACGAGGCGCGCGGCCACACCAGAGCGAGTGTGCGCCGAAGGGCGCTACGGAGCGCTCAACACCGAGCGCCCGAACGAGGCGCGCGCCGCACCAGAGCGAGTGTGCGCCGAAGGGCGCTACGGAGGCGCTCAAGACAGATCGCCCGCACGAGCGCACGGCCACACCAGAGCGAGTGTGCGCCGAAGGGCGCTACGGAGTCGCTCAAGAAGACCCGCACGGACCCCAGCTGACGATCACGATGACCAGGTCCTGCACGTCGACCAGTTCGTCGCCATTGAGATCTCCGGCGAGCCCCGGTCCGCTCTGGCCCCATTCGCCAAGCAGGGCGATCAAATCTTCGACGTTCACGTCTTCGTCACCGGTGACGTCGCCCGCGCAGACGACCGGTTCGTCGGTCACGAAGAAGACGTCGTCCTGGATCTCCTGGTCGATCTCGGTGTTCATTCGGATGATCTTGGTGAGGGTGATCGACTGCAGCCATTGCAGGTCGGCGTCCCTGAACACGTTCTCATACCAGAACCAGTCACCGTCGCGGAGGCGCGTGAACTGGTCCGCGATGATCTTCTGGAGCAGGGGACCGACCATGGCTCCCTCCACGTGGTCCTCGGCCAGGCCGCCGACCCACACGTCGATCTTGTCGACGTCGCCGTACGCGGTCTCGAGCGCCAGCTGGAGTTCGGGATTCGAGGTGATGTCGCTGAAGCTCTCGGCCGGCGCGAGTTCGAAGTCGATGCGGGCCTGGTTGTAGCTGGGAAGGCCGTGGTCACGACCGCGCTGCACGTTGAGGGACGGTAGGTCGAAGCCGCCTTGTCCCGGGTTGCCGAAGAGGAAGTTGCGAACGTCGTCGATGACGAAGGCGTCGACCTCCTGGGCCCGCTGCGAGGCGAGGCCGCGGAGGATGGGGGCGATTCCCCCTTCGTCCGTGATCCGGTGCACGGCGAAGAATGCATCGCGCAGCGGCAGGTCACCGTAGGCCAGCGTCTCCCCGTTCGCGTCAAGGCGTCGGAGCACGGGCGAGAGCAGCGTGTGACCGACCCGGTAGGCGGCGGTCGCGAAGATGTTGGCAATGCCCGGATTCATCTGCGGCTCGTACCCGGCGTACGGCTCGATGGCGTCCGGTCCGATGAGGAGCGGCAGGAAGTGGCGGTAGGTGATGGCCTGGATCTCCGCCCCCACCATCGCCCTCGCTCTCTGATAGATCTCTTCGCCGGTGAGCGATGGATCTGCGGCGAGCTTGTCCGCCAATCGGTTGTGCTCGCGCACGAAGAGCGTGTGCATCGACGTCAGCCCGACTTGCTCGTTGGCCCGAATGTCGCCGGCCAGGAAGAGATTGGGATCGGGACCGCCGAGGTTGGGCAGACCGTCGACGTTGAAGGGCAGGAGATTCCCCTCGCTCGTCTTGAGGCGCCCGGTGCCGTCCATCGTGCGCAGGGCGATGGCTCGCTCGTCGTCGGAGCCGTACACCTGGGACGCATCGATGAAGGCGGTGATCGATTCGACCTGCTGGCGCGGATTCGTTTCGTCCGTGCCGCTGCCAGGGAGATAGGCCGAGCGGTCGAGGAGGATCCACTGATCGCCCGTGCCCTTGGGATCGAAGTACTCGTCCCCGAGCGGCACGGGAATGTCGAAGGGCTCTGCGGGAGCCGCCACGTCGATGAGGGTGATGTCGTGATCGATGAACTGGCCCCACTGCCAGAGGAAGTCGCTCGCGTCCCGGGAGTTGGGCATCAGCTCCGGCTGGGCGCAGACGATGTTGCTGATCAGCCGGGGGCTCGGCCGATCCGCGCCGGCCGGAGCGGACACGCCGTCGCCGTAGGACACCGTGCTCATCCGCATCATCGGCATGCCCGTGCTGCCCCACTCGGGGTGCTCGGCGTTGTTGTTCGTGCCGTCCATGGTCCGCCAGCTGTCGGAGCTGCTCGGTACGGCCAGGGCCACGCCGGCACCGACCACGGCAACGCAAGCCGCGATCGACGCCCGACTTCCGGTGTTCTTCATGACGTCCTCACATCCTGGCGGGCGCACTCCTCGAGCCTGGCGCCGCCGACCTGGAAACAGGATACCTCACGCCCGATCGCCGCGGAAGGTCTTTCCGGTGACCGTGGCATTTCGAGCCGCTTTCGGACGCAGTGCCGCCCAAGGCCGAAAGATGGCAGATCGATCGCCATTCTCGCGTGACGGAGGTTAAGCTAGGAGGGTCCGATTCGATCCGGACACGAGGACCTAAGGAGGAAGATCCGATGCCCCAGATCAAACGGCTTCGCCGCGTGTTCACGTGCGCCAAGCCGAGTCTCCTCGCCGCGGGGCTCATGCTGCCCCTCGTCTGCACCGCTGCGGAGGCTGGCGGTCCGGCCAACGACGTCTGCGCGAACGCGATCCCGATCTCGGTGCCGGGGCTGGTGAGCGGCAGCACCATCGGGGCGACACCCGACACCGCGGGAACGTGCGAGACCGCCGACACCGCGCCGGGCGTGTGGTACCTCGTGACGGGAACCGGCAGCCAGATCATCGTCTCCACATGCGATGACCCCAACGTCGGCGGGTCCGCCGACTACGACACGAAGGTGAGTGTCTATTGCGCCGATTGCGATGAGCTGACCTGCGTTACGGGCAACGACGACTTTCTGCTTCGGCGGAACCAGCGATTTGCTCTCCACCGTCTCCTGGTGTTCGCAGTTCGGGACGCAGTACCTCGTTCTCGTGCACGGCTTCGTCAACCAGACCGGCACGTTCGAGCTGGCCGTCCTGGAAGGGCTCCCGTGCAGCCCGGGCGTCTCGTGCGGAGAGACGCTGTTCGGGCGCTGCTGCCTCCCGGTCTCGTGTCCGGCCGACATCAGCGGCGACGGTCAGGTCGGCGTGACCGACCTGATCGCGATCATCGGCGGATGGGGCCCTTGTCCGCCGCAGCCCGCCCCCTGCCCTGCGGACATCGTGCCCGACGGCGTCGTCGACGTGCTCGACCTGATCGCGGTGATCAACGGCTGGGGGGCGTGCGATCCACCGATCTGCGACGTGCTCACGCAGCTCGACTGCGGAGTGCAGGCCGGCACGTGGACACCAGGCGCCGATTGCAGCACGCCCTGCCCGGAGTGAGCGTCGCTTCCATCGCGGCTTGAACCACTCGCGCCCGGCACCGGTCTCTTTGACGAGAAGGAGGTTTCGGGTTCCCATCACCTCAATGGAAACGGACGGTCGCCCGAGGTCCTGGATTCGATTCGTCCCCAACCTGCTCTCAGGCGTCCGGCTGATTCTCGCATTGGTCTTTCCAGTGCTGCCCGGCGAGTGGCCGTGGCGGTTGAGCGCCGTCGTGCTCGCCGGTCTGACCGACGGGCTGGACGGCCTCATCGCCCGGCACTTCCGGATCACGTCGATCGTCGGCGGACTGCTGGACGGAATCGCGGACAAGCTCTTCGCGCTCGTCGTTCTGATCACCCTGGCGGTCGACGGCCGGATCCTCTGGTGGCAGGTGCTCCTGCTCCTGTCCCGGGACGTCGTCGTGGCGATCGCGGCGAGCTACGCCGTGGCCACGGCGCAGTGGAAGGCATTCGACGAGATGCCCCCGCGCTTGCCGGGAAAGCTGACGACCATGGCCGTCTTCGCCTGGCTTGTGATGAAGCTGACACCGTGGACGGAGGGCGTCTCGGTGATACTCCTCGTCGTGGCGGTTCTGTGCAGTCTCGTGGCTGCGGGTGACTACCTGGTGCTGTTCGTTCGCGGGGTGCGCGAGCATCCGAGACGCGACGAGAATCCGGCTGCGGGAAGGGGACCGACGCGTGGCCCGCGCGCTCGGTAGTCGAAGGCGTGGTGCAATCATGACCTCTTGGCATGGCGCGGCGAGGCGCATGGGCGAAGACGCGTGGGGAGTTCGATGGGTGCCGGGGCCGCGCCGCATCCATGCGGATGGGTTCTGGTTGGTCTGAGGTTTGGGGGCGCGGCTTGAGATGTTGTTGCAGCGTCGCCGCATCCATGCGGCTCGACCATCGTCGGTCCGACGTGGCTCATACGCGCCCGCTTCCTGCGGGCTTCCCTGTGGCTGGTCCGGCGGTGGCCGTTTCTGTCTATATGCGGCCCGTCCGGGCCGCAGAGGCTTTGCAATCACCGGCGGCATCCTGCCGCCTCGGTTCTCGCTGTGAACCACCACACGGTCGGCGGCATCCATGCCGCCGACCTTCAGCGCCCAATGTGAACAGCATGTGCTGCAAGACGCGCCATTGACGCTCGATTGCGCGCGACGCCCCCATTGGCGCCGGCCGCGAAACCGTCGGCAGATGAAGCTCCGGCGGCATGGATGCCGCCGGAGCGTTCGCGTTCGCGAGTGACGCGAGCCTGCAGGATGCAGGCGGACTTGCAAGTCCCGCGGGCCGGAGGCCCGCTATGACCAAGCCCATCCCACGCCGGAACTTCCACAGGGGAGCCGGCAGGAAGCCGGCGGGTCTGAGCGGCGTCGGACCAGCGAGGGTCGAGCCGCAGGAGGCGGCGACGCTGCAACAACACCTCAAGCCGCGCACCAACCCAAAGAACTTCACAAGCCCAGCCGCATGGATGCGGCGCCGGCCCCACAACCCCCCGAACGACCAACGCGCGTTCGCGAACGCCCTCGACCATCCCAAGCGCATTCGCGAACCTCCCCGACAACAGCAAGCCCCGCCCGCGCCACCCCCGGCAGGTCAAGCTCCGGCGGCATGGAGGCCGCCGGAGCGTTGGTGTTTGCGCGTGGTGGGAGCCTGCAGGATGCAGGCGGATTTCCAAAGCCCGCGGCCCGGAGGGCCGCCATAACCAAGCCCTTCCACCGCCGGAACTTCCACAGGGGAGCCTGCAGCGACTGTCTCGTTTGTCAAGCGAGTTTCAGATTGTCGTTACACATTTTGTTCCGGGAGCGTCTGGGAGGGGGCTCGTTCGGAGCCAGCAGGCTGGCCGGCGCCCTGCCGTCTCCTTCACGTCACCGCCCCGGCTTCGTGAGGGCAGCGAAGTGAAGGAGACAGCAGAGCTTGATCGAACCTCCTCTGCAGGTAGTCGCGACTTCTGGCGTTCAGAATCACCAGAAGCTTGCGCATGCACGCCACCAAGGCAACCTTCTTGCATTTGCCTGTCGCTTGAAGGCGGTGGTAGCACTCGCGAATCTTCGGATTGTGCTTCGTGGCTACGAGCGTCGCCATGTACAAACACGAACGCACACTCGCTCGACCACCGCAGATCGAACGCGTACCTCGCTTCTGGCCACTGTCCCGGTTCATCGGCGCCACACCGACGATCGCTGCGATCTCTTGGCGTGAGACCCTGCCCAGTTCCGGCAGCTCCAGAATCAAGGTGCGCACGGTGGCCGGACCAACGCCAGACTCTTCTCGCAGAACAGCAGCATGGGCCATCCACTCGTCATTCTGAGCCATCCGCTCATCAAGGAGCTTCTCGATGGCACTTTGCTCGTCCTTGAGGAAGGCAAGGACCGCGGCAATGCTCGATTTTGCAGCCATTTCTAGCCTCTGGCGGCGCCGGCAGCTCTCCATGCTCTGCATGTCAATCAACTGCTGGCGTCGGGCCAGGAGATCTCGCAGGGCGATCAGATCAGCATCCGGGAGCTGGCGGACCGGCGGCTTCATCACTTCCCCGTATTCGACGAGCGTGAGCGCGTTGATCGCATCCGTCTTCGCCAGGCGGCCGCGGGCGCGGGCGAAGTTTCGAACCTGACGGGGGTTGATGCGAACCACGGTCAGTCCCGCACTCATGAGTTCCAACATGATGACGCGTTCGTACCCACCGGTCGCTTCGAGAACGACCAAGGCGACTCGAGCTGCCTTGAGTCTTCGGATGAGCTTCTCACGTCCATCCGGCCCCGAGTCGAACCGCTGAACAGAACGACTCCCACTGATAGCGAGATCAAACTGAGACTTGGAAACATCAATGCCTGCGGTACAATTGTTCATGAGACCCTTCCTTGCGAATGCGGGCTTGCGACTGCAGCGGCCCCAGCGACTGTTCGGGAGGCTCAATCAAGCTGGTCGGGATCTTGCTGCCGGACGGTTGCAGGACAACCTAGGATGCCACGATCACGCGATCAGCTGCCCGTGACCGATTACGCCGGTCGCGGGCGTTTCTATTTGATGGGCTCTTTGTTCCAGATACAAGGATTGCCGGCGGGTCTGAGCAACGTCGGAACGGCGATGGTCGAGCCGCACGAGGCGGCGACGCCGCAACAAGACCTCAAGCTGCGCACCCAACCCAAAGAACTTCAAAAGCCCAGCCGCATGGATGCGTGCCGGCCCCACAACCCCCCGAACGACCAACGCGCGTTCGCGAACGCCCTCGACCATCCCAAGCGCATTCGCGAACCTCCCCGACAACAGCAAGCCCCGCCCGCGCCACCCCCGGCAGGTCAAGCTCCCGCGGCAGGAGGCCGCGGGAGCGTTGGTGTTTGCGCGTGACGCGAGCCGGCATGGATGCCGGCGGACTGTAACCGTCCGACCAACCGCATCCCGGTCACCTGCCGAGGAGCGAGAACACCGGAATGAAGCAACGGTGGCCCGGCTCTGGGGCCGGGCCACCGATATCGGTTCTCGTGACGCAGTGATAAACGCCTTGCCTTGCCGGGTCACTTCACGTGGACTCGTCGGTCACACGCAATCTGTCCGCTACCGCCTCCAAGGGCGACCGATGACAACCACCGTGTCGCTTCGAATCGACGCGTTCTGCACATGGCTTGTCTCCTGAAATGAAGGTGTGCCCCCCCTCTCTCATCTCAAAGAGACTTGGATTATGAGCTTTGTTCAACTCCAGTTGGAAATGACCTCGACCAGGTCCGCAACATCGACAATGCCATCGTTGGTGACATCCGCAGCCGGGTCCGCTGTTCCCCACGCAAGGAGAACCGCAATGAGGTCGAGGATGTCCACAACATCGTCGCCGTTCACGTCTGGGCTTCTCTTGCGAGCGTACCGATGTAGAGGTTGTCCATACCGACAGTCGCGTCATATGGGTCTTGAATGACGACTTTGTCGAATGGTGTCGTGGACACAAGCCCAGCGAAGTCGATATCAACCAAGAAGGTCGAAAAAATCTGCGACTCGCACACTAAGTCGTCGCCGAGAAATAACTCGAATTGAACTCGCTCCTGGGTAAGTCTACCGCGACCCAGTACTGCGGCTCCGCAAGCGTGAACGAGATCGAATAGAAACTGGCCCTGAAGCACACCAATCCCATCCGAAATACAAGGCGTTCTCGAGTACGTAGTTCTCGTCCCGGTGTAAAGTTGACGCCAAGCTGTTCGAACTCGTCGGAAAGAAAAGTTCCACCTGGTATGCCAACGAAGTCGATGAAGGCAAAATCACCCACCGCTTCTATCCACTCGGCCTTGTCCGTGAAAGCCTGCACCTCGGCGGTGGCCGCTTGCACGGGAAGAAGCATCATCAGGCCGAGAATCGCTGCGCACACGGCTCCGCGGTCACATGGCTTCGTCACGTTGTCTGCTCCTCGAGTTCCCCACAGGACCAGAATAACCCAGTTTCAATACCGAACCAAGGAGAAGGTCCGGTTTCTGTTCTGAATGGACCCGTGCTGGCACGTTGTTACGGTTGCGCATACGGAATCTCGCGGCGAAGGTGGACGGAATCCGCGTACAGGTCTATACGCCGGAGCCCTGCCGAGCCTGCGCACGGGTCGGAGGATTTCTCGAGATCCGTCCGAACGCGATGGAACGTCCTCGCCACTGCTCTCCAACGCCCAGAGCCCGGGCATCAATCCGACTCTGGGGGTCTCGGAAGCGCCCACCGATCGGGCAAGAGCTCAGCGAGCCGGTCGATCGGTGTGTCTGCGATGCGCCTCAGGACGTCACGAATCCACACGTAGGGGTCCACGCCATGCAGGGCGCTGCTGGCGATGATCGTGAGCAGTGTCGCTGCTGTTCGACCTCCCGTGTCGCTACCAGCGAAGAGCCAGTTCTTTCGGCCCAGGGCCACGCGTCGCAGCGTGTTCTCGGCCGGGTTGTTGTCGATTGCGAGGATCCCTGATGTGGTGTATCGCGTGAACGCGTCCCACCGTGAACGCACGTACTCGAGCGCCGCACCCGTCGGACTCTTGGGGAGCACGTCCTGCTCGTTCATCCACATGCGGAACTGTTCGAGCAGCGGAACGGAGAAGTCCTGCGCAGCGCGAGGATCTGCTCCGACTCGAGCTCCCGTTCGCGAGCGTCGCGCTCGACGCCGTACAGCGTTCGGATCCGCGCGATCGCCTGCAAACAGACGCCCAGATTGGTCGTCCGTGCCTCGTAGAACTTGCGGCGCGCGTGCGCCCGCACGCAACCTCGTGCACCTTGCCTGTGCCGTACAGCGCCTCATAGCCCGCGTAGGCGTCGGCCTGGAGATAGCCTTCGTAGCTCTTCAGCCAGCCCTGCGGGCCGGTCGCCGTTCGGTCGGCGGTGTAATCGAACACCGCGTACCGATTGTCGCGATCGCCCACGTACACCCAGAAGCGACCTTGCCTGGTGCTCCCGCGACCCTTCTCCTGCACCGGTACCGGCGTGTCATCGGTGTGGATCACCGCCGACTTCAACACGCGTCGTCGCATCAGATCCTGCAGCGGCTTCAGGGCCGCGGCACAGCCCGCCATCCAGTCGCGCATCGTCGAGCGCTGCAGATCGACGCCGTTGCGCTTCAGGATCTTCTCCAGACGATGCAGCGGCTGATGATCGCTGTACTTGTTCACGACCACCTGTGCCAGCAGACCTGGCCCCGCCAGACACTTCTCGATCGGCTGACGAGGTTTGTCCGCGATCGCGATGTTACCCTCGCACGCCTTGCACACGTACTTCAGCCGGGCATGCTCGATCACATGCATCTTCGCTGGCTCGTATTCCAGCTGCTCGCTGATCTCCTCGCCGAACGGCGTTCGCATCTCCCCGCAATCCGGACACGACTTCTCGCACTCCGGTACATCGTGCTCGACGCGGATCCGCGGAAGATTCCTCGGCAACTTGCGACGACCGTTGCGGTTGTGCTGCTTGACCACGATCTCGGGCGGCGGCGACGGCTCGGTGTTGCCGCCTTCGAGGATCTCCCGCGCAAACAGCATGAGCTGATCGCGGCTGATCCTCTCCGCGCTCTGACCGAAACGCTGGCGGATCAGGTTCTGGAGACGATGCGACAGCGATGCGTTCTCGTCGAGCAGATCGCATACGAGCTCCTTCAACGCCTCGACGTCATCGGGCAGCGTTGCGCGATCGATTGTGCTGACGGTCCGTGTCATGCACCGACATCATGACGCTGATCCGCCATGGCGCAAGTGGATAATCTGTGAATTGCGAACTTTTCTTCTTACGAGCTCAGCACGTGTGCACGGGCGTACCGTGTCTCGCGCCGCACGCTGCGCAGATCGACGCCGTCCAGCAGCATCATCAGGTCCGACGCCCTCACCTCGACTCGCTGCGATCGCCTGCTCGTCACCGACGGGAACTTGAACGTGCCCTTCTCCAATCGCTTGTACCAGAGCGCGTAGCCGTCGCGATCCCAGTACAGGATCTTCACGCGGTCGCGCCGCCGGTTGCGGAATACGAACATGTGACCGGACAGCGGATCGTCCTTCAGGAGTTCGGTCACCATCGCCGCCAAGCCGTCGAACCCGCGGCGCATGTCCGTGACTTCCAGGCACAGGAAGATGCGAACCGAGGCGGGCAGGCTCAGCACTCAGTTGCCTTCCGCGCTGCTGCGAGAATCTCGGCCAGACGACCTCCATCGACCGAGGTCGGCATGCGGAGTACGAGTTCACCACCCAGGCTCAGCTCCAACCAGGACGGCCCCGTCACCTGGACCTGGACGAAGCGCCGTTTGCGGTTGGGACGCGGAGGCGTGCTCGAGTCCGCACTCTGGCCATCACGCTGTCGCAGCGATCGACGCCAACCGTAGAACGTCTGGACGTTGATCCTCCGGTCACGGCAGAACGCTCGCATCGACAGCCCGCTCTGCTCCCACTCCGACATCACCGCACGCCAACGATGTTCTCGTTCCGGTTCTAGCTTGCTCATGGCTCGCTCCTTCAAAGGAGCGGGCATCCTCACCGATCACGCCGCCCGCGCGAAGATGGGGTTGGTCGGACGGGTACGGCGGACTTGCAAGTTCCGCGGGAGGGGAGGCCCGCTATAACCAGGCCCATCCCACGCCGGAACTTCCACAGGGGAGCCGGCAGGATTGCCGGCGGGTCTGAGCGGCGTCGGACCAACGAGGGTCGAGCCGCAGGAGGCGGCGACGCTGCAACAACACCTCAAGCCGCGCACCAACCCAAAGAACTTCAAAAGCCCAGCCGCATGGATGCGGCGACGGTCCCGCAACCCGTCGACCATCCAACGCGTGTTCGCGCACGCCCTCGCCAACAACAAGCCCTGGTCGCGCACCCCCCGGCAGGTCAAGCTCCCGCGGCAGGAGGCCGCGGGAGCGTTGGTGTTTGCGCGTGACGCGAGCCGGCAGGACTGCCAGCGGGTCTGAGCAACGCCGGACCGGCGATAGTCGAGCCGCACGAAGCGGCGACGCCACAACAAGACCTCAAGCCGCGCTCCAGCCCCAAGAACTTCTCGAGACCAGCCGCATCGATGCGGCGACGGCCCCGCAACCCCCCGACCATCCAACGCGTGTTCGCGCAACCCCCCGACTATCCCAACGGCGTTTGCATCACTCCGTGCTCCTCCAATCGACGTGTAAGCTGCTCCGTCGCTCCCTCACCCCGCACGATCAGAAACGAGTACTGCCCCCCCCACCACTTCTGGTGGCGCAGCGGCGCGCCTCCGGTCGACACGGCCGGCTGATCACCGCACGCCACCGACAGCGCTCGGCTCAGCGCTCCCTTGATCAGTTGGATCAGCCGGAGGAGGTCGATGCCCTCTTCGAACTCCAGCAGCAGGTGCACGTGATCAGGCGCCGCCACAGCCGCGCGCAGCGCGAAACGGCGCAGCGCCGCGATGCGCGGCAGATCGGCGAGCATCGCACGCTGACATGACGTATCGAGTAGCACCGGCGGCCACTTCAGGCCGCCGCGGCGCCGCTGCTCCGTCACGGCCGCATCCGGTTCTGGAAGCGGCTGACCGGCCGTCCACGTTTGTCCCGGATCGATCCACCCCCTGCGCCGGGCCGGGCAGCCAGGTTCCGTAAGTCGGCCATGTGAGCAATCCCACCGTCACCGGGCGAATCATAGAGGGACGGCCCTTGCTGCTCATCGGCCCTGCTTCTGCTGCGCGATCGCCTCGAGCAGCTGCCTTGCCAGCGCATTGCTGCCGTCCTCGGCCAGCAGCGCTTCGAGCAGGCGCACCGCGTCCTCCGCTCGCCCTGTTCGCCGGTACATGTCGGCCAGCGCGAGCCGCGTCTCCGACGCGGTGGGGTCGAGCCGGGCCGCTTGTTCCATGGCCTCGATCGCCTCCCGCGGCCGTCCCTCGAGAAAGAGGGCCCGCCCCTTCAGCTCGTGAGCTCGCGCGAGCCGCGCGTCGATCGCCAAGGCGCGCTCGAGGCTGCGGTGAACGTCCGCGAAGTCTCGTCGCGCAAATTCCACTTCCGCCTGCACGCAGTACAGGCCCGGCCGCTGCGGCTCGAGCGCGATGGCTTGCGTGATCAGCGCCTCGGCCTCATCCAGCCGGCCCAGCTCCCGGTAGACGCTGGCCAGCGTGCTCATCGTCGCGACGTCGTTCGGTCGCCGCTCGAGCATCTCCGTCGCCGTGGGGATGAACGCCTCCCACTGCTGCGCCGCCGCGGCCGTGCGCATCCGGTTCGTCAAGTACGACTGCGTGTTCGCCAGAGCGTTCACGTCCTGCAGGCGGGGATCGAAGCTCACCCAGCCCGAATACTGCGGGAGCCGCTCCGCGCGCCGCGTCGCCGCCGCAGCTTCGTCCTCCTTGCCGTTAACGGCCAGGGCGCGGGCGAGCAGACGGTGGGCCTTGAAGTCATTCGGGGTCTTCGTCACCGCCATCTTCAGCAGGCGCTCCGCCTCGTCGCCATCGCCTTGCGCGAGTGCGACTCGCCCCAGCCCCACGTAGCCCAGCGATTCGTTCGGCCGCCGCTGCTTGTACACCTCGTAGCGCTGCTTCGCTCGCTCGAGATCTCCCTGGCCGAGCGCCAGCTGACCGATGCGAGCGAAGGTCAGGGAATAGTCCGGCTCGAGGCGCGCCGCGTCTTCCAGCGATGTAATCGCGAGCGCATCCAGACCGAGAAGCTCCGCCTCCGCTCCCAGGAAGTAGTGCCACTCCCCGCGCTGCGGCTGCATGGCGCACAGCGCGGCGAAGCATTGCAAGGCCGCCTCGTGTGCATCAAGCCCCACGTAGATGCGGGCCAGTCGGCCGAGCGCCTCCGGATCCCGCGTCTGCCTCCAGTCGCGGAAAGCCGCGAGCAGCACGTCGGCCGGCACCGCGTCCGTCCCGTCGAGCGCCGGCGGTTCCGGCAGTCCGGCGTCCAAGACCGCCGCATGCCACGCCTCGTCATCCACCCGGACCACCGTGGCTCCCGAGAGGGCCTGACCGGATTCGACGGTGAAGGGCACCCCACCGGCGGACGCCCCAGGCCACGGTGCCACACCCATATAGAGGATGCACAGTGCGATCGCCGCCACCGCCGCCCACTCCCAAGGGGAGAGCGGCCGGCGCCAGCCGGGCTTCGTCGAAGGCCGCGCGTTCCCACGGGCCACGCGACCCCCTGCCTCGGGCGGTGGCTCCGGAATTCATCGCCCCCGATCCTGTTCGATCCGCACCACCTGGTTCACCGGAACCTGCGTGCGCACGGTGCGGCTGCCGTCCGGCCAGCGGATCTCGAGCTCATCGACGATGCTGGCGTCGCCCAGGCCGAAGTGCACACGCGGATCACCGCTGCTGAGGTAGCTCTGCTGGGGGCGCACTTGCCTCACCTGGCGCTCGCTGCCCGGCCGTCACGGTGACCCCGGCCCCGATCGCCGCTCGCGCACCGGGTCCGGTGCGGGCGTCGACCATCAGCCACGAGCGGCCCGAGGCGTTCTCGTTGCGCAGCAGACGCACCGGGCCGGCGTTGTTGGTGACGAGCAGGTCGAGGTCGCCGTCACCGTCGATGTCAGCCGTCGCGACCGCACGCCCCGCGTCGGCGAAGGCGACGCCCCGCTTCCTCGGTCGCCTCGACGAAGCGTCCGTTCACGGTGCGGAAGAACTGATCCGGCTGCGCGTACGGATTGTCCGGATCGATGATCGGGCTGCCCAGCGTCACATCGCCGTTGGCGATCATCGCGTCGAGCTGGCCGTCGTGATCCTGATCGAAGAGAACCACGCCAAAGGCGGTCTTCGCCATCGTCGGTCCAGCGATGGCCATCGCGGAACCGGCATCGACGAACTGGCCGCCGCGGTTCTGCAGAACCAGGTGGCTCTGATTGCGGATATTCGTGACGAAGAGATCCATCTCCCCGTCGCCGTTCACGTCTTCGCACGCGACGCCCATCCCGGCGATGGCCACGCCGCTGCCGTCATACGCGCATCCGCGCAGGTGCGCGAGATTCTCGAACGTGCCGTCGCCGCGGTTGTGCCAGAGGAAGGCGGGCGTCTGATCGTTGGCGACGTAGAGATCGGGCCAGCCGTCCCCGTCGAAGTCGCTGGCCACGACGCCCAGACCGTTGCCTGCTTCGGCGCCGATGCCCGACTGCTCGGTCACGTCCTCGAAGCGTCCGTCGCCGAGGTTGCGGTAGAGACGATCGGTGGAAGGTGGATACGCGGTCGGCGAACAGTAGTCGCGCTCGCCCCGCGGCGAGAAGCACTCCGTCTCCCGCACGCCGGTGCCGAGCACGTAGAACGCGACGTACAGATCGAGGTCGCCGTCTCGGTCAGCGTCGAAGAAGACCGCGCTCGCGCCGACGGCTTCGGCCGGCGCGTCGATGCCCGCGCTCTTCGAGACGTCGAGGAACGTTCCGTCTCCGCGGTTGCGCAGCAGCACGGACGAACCCGCGCGGGTGACGAAGAGGTCGACGTGACCGTCGTCGTCGTAGTCGGCGCACGCGACGCCGAAGGCGTGGCCGGGCACGGCCGCCCCCGCCGCCTCCGCGACCTCGAGAAAGCGTTCGCCGTCGTTGCGGTAGAGACGGCACGCCGCGGCGCTGCGGTCGAGCGCCCCGCCGTCGGTGATGAAGATGTCGAGGTCCCCGTCCTCGTCGTAGTCGAGCACGCCGACGCCGGGGCCGAGGATTTCCGGCAGGAGGAAACGACCCCGCGCACCGTTGTCGTGGATCATCGTGATGCCGACGAGCGGCGCGATGTCGGTGAAGAGGGTCGGTCCGCGTCGAGCCGACGCGTTCGAGCGGTCGACGCCGGCGGCGGCCAGGAACGCCCTCGCCTGCTCGCGCGGGCTCGGCGGTGTGCCCGGCCAGCGTCCGCCGGCCTTGAGAAGGGCCAAGAGGAGTGTCGTCGCCGCGAGGATCGTGAGGAGGATCAAGCGCATGGTGCTCGCTACCAGGGGAATGGTATCAGCCGTTCGCGGGCTGGCTGCCCCGCTTGCCCTTGCCCTTGCCCTCTCCCCTTTGCGCCGAACTTCGGCGTGCGCACGCTCGATGTCCGCGGCGGACGAGGGGGCAAGGGCAGGGGCAGGGGCAAGGGCAGCGGGTGCGGAGTTCCCGTGCGACCCATAAGTCGCGGCGCCGCGCGTCGATCATCCGTCCGAAGAGTTTCCGGTTGCCTCTGCGCCATTCGCGGGTTAGCGTGTTGGCAACGGCAGGACGTCGCCGCGCTGCGGCCACCGTCCGATAGTCCGCTTCCCTTCAAGGAGCGGCGCCGAGGAGGCAGGAGAGCGATGAACGGACTTCAATCGGGTCGTGGTCTCTGCGTCGTGGGCGCTGCGCTCGCGATGCTCTGGTCATCCACTTCCGCCCTCGCCGCGGTCAACCTCGAGCTGCGTCCGGCGGAGTCGACCGTCGCGGTCGGGCAGACGTTCGGTCTCGGCCTCTACGTGGTCTCCGACGATCCGATCGAGTCGGAGTTCTTCGCCGCGCTCGAGGTCATCTTCACCTGGAACCCGAACGTCCTGCAGCTGCAGGGGCTCGACGAGCACGGGAGGCGCTGATCTCCTGAGCTCGTCGATTCCGTTTCCCGACATCTACAACATCAACAACGCCAATCCGCCGACGAGCGGGATCGCGTACTACTTCGCGTTCGCGCCGCTCGGGGCCCGCACCGAAGCGACGCCCGAGGGAACGCTGGTGACCACGTTCGTCTTCCACGCGCTGCAGGAGACCGCGCTCACCACGGTGCAGATCATTCCCGCCGCAGGAAGCCCGACCGGATTCACCGCCGTCTTCGACGGCTTCGTGCCCAACCTCGACATCACGGGTACGCTCGGCTCGGCCGACGTGACGGTCGTCGAGCCGATGTGCGCGGCGGACGTCAACAATGACGGCGAGGTGAACGTGCTCGATCTGATCGCGGTCATCGGGGCTTGGGGCATCTGCGACGATCCGCCGGCCATCTGCCCCGCCGACACGAACCGCGACGGCGTCGTCGACGTCCTCGATCTGATCGCGGTGATCAAGGGCTGGGGGCTCTGCCCCGGTTGAGCGGCGAACCGACGACGAGCACGCCAGTGGGGCGACGCATCGACTCTGTTCATTGTGGCGAAGGCGGCCAACTCACCACGCGGTGTGGTGACCGCACTTTGAGCAGTTGGCATCTGCGCCAAGTCTTCCCCAAGTTAACCAGAGTGTCGCGCTGCGTAGATCTACTGGCCACGGCTTCGGTAGATGCTACGCGGCTGCCGTGGTGGAATCGGCGCCCGACACCGTTCGCGTCGCGGCTGCCTCTCGAGGGACGACTCGACGACCTCTCCACCTGGCTATCCCAATCTCAGACAATGACTTACGACGCTGAGCGTCCCGCGTGAGCACGGCAGGCTCAGATTTGCCGCCAGACCGCACGAGCGAGCCCGCAAGCAGGCGGCCTCCATCGCCGGCGTCAAGGTCCCGCATTATTTGCCGGAGAAAGACCGGTAATCACTTGACATCCGCGACCCTTTGGACGACTCTGCAATACTAGCGGGTCGTTACCAGACCATATCCTGGTGTGGCTGACCCATGGAGAGAGAGACACTTCTAGATCATTTGGGGGGCAGCACTCCGCTGCCACAAAGGGAACGGCGGCCGGCAGCTGCCCATCGGGACAAGGGGATACACAACATGGCTACTCGCGCGAACTGCGGCCTGCTCGAAACCAAGGCCGGGTGCAAGAACTTGCACGTTATGCTCCCAGCTGAACACTTCTTTCGAGTGCTGACGCGGCGCCTGGCGAAGGGCGCCGCTCTTGCATGCGCTACCGTTGCGCTGACCGCAGGGTCGAGTGTGCACGGACAGTCGAACCCGCAATACCCACGACGGCATCGACATCTTCAATGACGGTGTCGCAGTCTCGACCCTCGGTGCATGCGCCAACCCGGTTGGTGACGACCGAAGCGACTTCCAACGGCGTGGACTACACCGCGGCTGGTGCGCCGTGCCGAACAGCGAAGCGCTGGTCAGCGGCGACGGGCCCACCCTCGGCGTGTGCGGCATCTCGGGTGGTCTCGTCAACGCAAACGCCGCCGTCGATGGCCGGATCGTCTTCCTGAATACGACCAACCAGGCCGCGACGGACTACATCCAGGTCCGCGCGGGCCGACTGGAGTCTGGCTCGAGCGGCGCCCGCCTCGACGTCTACGACTGCAACGGCGTCCTGATTGCCTCCGATACGGTTGGCACCGCCCCCCCTGCGGGCGACCCGGAACCCCTCCGGTACTACTTCGAGATCAACGAGCGTGCGACTGGAGTCGCACGCATCGCGGCGTTCAGCGTCTCGACCCCCGGCGTTGCTGGCGCTGCTTCCGACACCTTCATCGTGAGCGAGGTGACGATCAACGACCCCGTGGCATGCCCCGCGGTCGGTCCTGATCTCGAGCTGGACGCCCCGATTCTCAGCGACGACCCGAACTTCCCGATCGACACGTGCGATCCCCTGTACTCCAACGACAGCCTTCCCGGCTTCGGCAACAACCACGACCTCTGCGTCCTGGTCAACATTCCCTGCCCCGGCAGTTGGCTCTTTGACACCTGCAAGTCGGAGCCCTTCGACTCGATCATGGCCCTCTCGCTCGTAGGATGCGGCCTGAATGATCTCGACCCGTCGGGCGCTCCCTTTATCGATGCAGACGGCTGCGGCACCCCGGACGGGCACGAATCCATCAAGATCACGCTGACGGCAGCCGATGGCCCGTATCCGCTCCCCGTCTACGTCAGCATCAGCGGCGATCAGGCCGGCGGCGCGTGCGGGCTGGTCCGCCTCAACGTCTGCGAGCAGGACGCTCCCGTTATTGAACAGCCTGACAAAACCCTCTTCGAGTGGCCGCCCGACTTCCCGTTCGGTCCCGTGCCGCCCAATACACCCCAGGCGCCCTATCTCGATCCCTTCAACCAGCCGCAGACCGACCAGCTCGGCCAGGACTACTCCGCGCTCGCGGGTCCGCCTCAGTTCGAAGAGTGCGACCCCAACGCGACGGTCGAGTACCAGGACACCCTCACGGGTCCGTTCCTGCCCAACTGCGACAAGCTCTGGATCGTCGAGCGCGTCTGGACCGTCACCGACGTGTGCGGCAACGCCGCCAGCGTGACCCAGGAGATCAACTTCCAGGACACCCTGCCGCCGGTCGTCACCCTCAAGGTCGACCCGCTGACCCTCAAGCAGTCTGCCGATGCGAACTGCGAAGGCGTCATGCCTGACATCCTGGCGATGGAGGGCATCTGGTTCAACGCGGAAGACATCTGCACGCCCACGCCGCTGCTCGACCTGCAGCAGTTCCCGGCGGCCGGCACCCCCCTGCCGCTCGGCCCGACGCACGGTGCAGATCATCGCGATCGACCAGTGCAACCTCACTGGCATCCTGACGTTCGACATCCTCGTCAACGACACCACGCCGCCGTACGTTCAACGACCGGCCGGCAGCCTGGACAAGAAGATCGAGTGCGACGAGTCGACCGGCCCGCAAGATCTGGGTGTCCCGAGCCGAAGGACAACTGCGACGACCAGCCGCATCCTGACCAGCCGTGACACCGTCAAGGTCGGCAACTGCCCGCAGCAGGTCGAGATCACCCGAACGTGGACGGCGACCGACGCGGCCGGCAACACCAGCACGTTCGTCCAGATCATCACGGTCAGCGACGACTTCGCTCCGGTGTTCGTCGGTCCGGGCTGGCAATCCGCTTCCGCCGGGTGCCCTCAACGTCACCGTGGAATGCTCTGCCGGCCTGCCGCCGGTGGTCTTCCCGGCCGTCGTCGACAACTGCGATCCGAACCCGTTGGTGACCTGTCAACTGGACGTCGCGCAACGTCAATGGCAACGGTACGGGCACGATCAACCGGACCTTCACCGCCACGGATGCCTGTGGCAACTCCAGCCAGTACCTCCAGGTCATCACCGTGGTCGACACGACGCCGCCCACGATCGCGTGCCCCGGCAACCTCGTGGTCAGCAACGACACCGGCTCCTGCGGTGCGATCGTGAACTTCACGGTCACCGCCGATGATGACTGCGATGCGAACCCGTCCGTCGGCTGCGTGCCGATGAGCGGCTCGTTCTTCGCCGTCGGCACCACGAGCGTCGACTGCACCGCCACCGACCGCAACGGTCTCTCGGCGACCTGCAGCTTCACCGTCACGGTGAATGACGACGAAGATCCGATGATCGTCGGCTGCCCGGCGAACGACAAGGTCAGCAACGACCCTGGCGAGTGCAGTGCGGTCTACACCTGGATCGCGCCCACCGCGACCGACAACTGCCCCGGCGTCATCATCGACCAGACGGGTGGTCCGGCCAACGGCAGCGCGTTGCCGGTGGGCATCACCACGATCGAGTACACCGCGACGGATGCCGCAGGCAACACCGCCGTCTGCACGTTCTCGATCGAGGTGAACGACACCGAGGACCCGGTCATCACCTGCCCGGCGGACATCACGCAGGACAACGATGCCGGTCTCTGCAGCGCGGTCGTCAACTACACGGCCACCGCGACTGACAACTGCCCGGGTGTCATCCGTCGGCTGCACGCCGGCGAGCGGCTCCGTCTTCGCGGTCGGCACCACGGCCGTCAACTGCACGGCGACCGATGCGGCCGGCCTGACGGCGACCTGCAGCTTCAACGTCACGGTGGACGACAACGAAGACCCGGTCGTGACCTGCCCGGGCAACATCGACCCGACAACGACCCGGGTGAGTGCGGTGCGGATCGTGACCTTCAGCGACGCCACCGCGACCGACAACTGCGACAACCCGATCGTGCCCACGTGCGATGCCACCAGCGGCGACTTCTTCCCCGTGGGCACCACCACCGTCACCTGCTCCGCGACCGATGCGGCAGGCAACACCGGTGAGTGCACGTTCACCGTCACCGTGAACGACGATCAGGTCGTGGTCATCACCTGCCCCGACGACCTCACCGGACCGGCGAATCGTCTGCAGAACGACCCCGGTGTGTGCGGTGCGGTCGTGACCTACGGGCCGGTCATCGCGACGAGCAACTGCGGCAACGTCGCCGTCTCGTGCATGCCCGCCAGCGGCAGCGTCTTCCCGGTGGGAACCACGACCGTGACCTGCACGGCCGCCACCGCGAGCTGCACCTTCGAGGTCGAGGTCAACGACACCGAGGATCCCGTGATCACCCGGTGCCCGCACGATCCGCGACTCAAGGCGAACGCGACGCTCGGCTGCTTCGGCATCCTGCCGGATCTCCGTCCCGAGCTCGTGGGCACGGACAACTGCTCGACGCAGAAGTTCCAGACCCCGGCTCCAGGCACGCTGCTCCCCGTGGGCACCACCCTGGTGACCATGACCCTGCGTGATCCGTCCGGCAACGACGACACCTGCACGGTGGCCGATCGAAGTCCTCCCGGTGAACGAGCTCTCCATCAGCGTCGTGCTGGGTGGCAGCTTCACCAACACCTTCGACCGGTGCATCAACATCGAGCTCTCGGACTGCGCGGAGACGCTGGTGGCCCGCCGTCGGCAACCGTGCCGATCGTGGCGACGTTCGTCAACGGCGTCTACGCCGCGACGATCGACGTGCCCTGCGGTACCTACACCTGTGCCACCGTCCGCGATCCGCTGCACAGCCTGCAGCGTCGCGTCCCGGTGACGCAGAGCGTCCGTCAGCACGTGCTCAGCGCCACGTTGGTGCTCGGCAACCTCAACAATGACAACTTCATCGACATCCTCGACTTCGGCACCTATGCCGGTCAGTTCGGCGTCAACTACGGAACGCCGGACACCGGACTGCAACACGCCCAAGCCGCACGCCGATCTGAACGGCTCCGGCACCGTCACGCCCGCGGACGAGACCTTCATCTCCGCGAACTTCCTCGCAGTTCGGCGACGGTCCGTGCTGCGCGATGCCGGCGGTGGCCGCAACCGACGGACCGGTGCTCGAGATCTCAGTGGCTCAGCTCTACCTGCAGGGCATGGGTGATCTGGCGGTGGCCGACCTCAACAGCGACGGTCTGCTCAACACCGCGGACATCGCCGCGTTCCTCGCTGGAGCACGGCCCGATACGCCGGACGTCGCCTTCACCGGCAACGACGGCGGAAGCTGGTTCGACGATGCCAACTGGGCCGGCAACGGCAAGCCCAACGCGGAGACGAACATCGCGATCACGAAGACGGTTCTGGTTGATCGCGAAGGCGCCGTGGCCCGCAATGTCACGGTCAAGTCCGGCGGCACGCTGGACCTGATCAACGGCACCCTGTCGGCGCGAAGCCTGACCGTGGATGCTCAGGGCACGCTGCGTCTGAGCGGCATGGCCTCCCTCCTCCAGGTGCAGTCGCTGATCCTTCGGGAAGTGCCGGCATCGAGTGGGACGGCGGCACGGTCGAGGTCGACGGTGGCCAGTACAGCCAGGCGGATCTCGATCTCCTGGTCGGTTCCGGCACTCTGCGGCTCATCGAGGGTGCAACCGCGGTCATCGAGCGCAACGTCTTCATCGGCCTGACGGCCAATGCGGTCGGCGTGCTCGAGGTTGATGGAGCCGACACGGCGCTCGTCGCCGGCGGAACGCTCTTCATCGGAGTGGACGGCAACGGCATCCTCTCCGTGACCGACGGCGGTCTGATCGTGGCACCCGATCTCTTCATCGGCCAGATGGGACAGGTCCTCGGCAACGGCGACCTCACCCTCAGCCTGGTCAATGACGGACTCCTGCAGCCCACCGGCGTGCTGAGCATCGACGGCAGCTACGTCCAGAGCGATCTGGGCGCCCTGGCCATCCAGCTCAGCGATGTCGGGGCGGACCTCCTCGAGGTCAGCACCGTGGCCCAGATCAGCGGCACCCTGGTGGTGACGCTGCCCGAAGGCTACGTGCCGCAGGTCGGCGACCGGTTCGACATCCTCACCGCCCAGGCGGTGGTCGGACAGTTCGCCACGATCGAGGCACCGGAAGGCGTCAGCTTGTCGGTGACCTACGGAATCGACGCGGTGACGGTCGAGGTGGTTCCGACCACCCTGGACGCCCCGCAGCTCGGTCCCGCTCAGTGGAGCGTCAATCCCTGATCAGCCGTCCATGAACAGGACGACCTGACCAGGGAGACAACGGGTCTCAACCTGTGCCGGGCACCTTCGGGTGCCCGGCACGGCAGGCCCGATGCGGAGACAAAGGAAGGACGACGATGCAAACGCAGAGCACGACGGGAGCTGGACGGACTGGTGCCTTCCCGAACAGCGGTCCTCCGTCTGACAGACATCACCACCCGTGGAACGGATTGGGGGATGAGGACAATGATGAAGGTACGGAAGCAACTGGGCATGAAATCGCTTGTCGCCACGGTCCTCGTCGGAGCCGGCACCGCCTGGGCCGGCCCGCCCGCAGTCGTGATCAACGAGCTCGACGCGGACCAGACCGGCACCGACATGGCGGAGTTCGTGGAGCTCTACGATGGTGGCGCGGGGAGCACCGACCTGTCCGGCTTGGTCGTCGTCTTCTACAACGGCTCGTCGGACACGTCCTACGCCGCGTTCGACCTTGACGGCTTCTCAACCGACGGGGCCGGGTACTTCCTCCTCGGCAACGCGGGCGTCGTGCCCACCCCCGACATCATCTTCGCCGATAATTTCCTTCAGAACGGCGCCGATGCCGTGGCCCTCTACGTGGGCAACGACTCCGACTTTCCGAACGGAACGCCGATCACCGCCGTTGGCCTGCTGGACTGCATCGTGTACGGCACGAATGACCCTGATGACGCCGGCTTGATCGCGGTCTGCGGCGGTCCTCAGAACGACGACACGGTCGACACGTCCATCGGACGGATCCCCAACGGCTCGGGCGCCCGCGACGAACGGGAACATTCCCACGCCCGCCGACGCCAACGTGCTGGCACCCCCACCGAACAACGACTGCCTCGACCGGATCGAGGCGTTCGACGGGGACAATCCCTACGACACGACCGCCTCGACGCTGGACACGACCGTGCAGGCGCCGGTCGATGCCAACATGGATACGGACGTCTGGTTCAACTACACCGCCACGTGCACGGGCACCGCGGTCATCGGCACGTGCGAAGGCACGTTGGGTCCGGACACCGTCCTCGAGGTCTACGACGGGTGCGTCTGCGATCTCGTCATGTCCACCCTGGCCGTCGCCGATGATACGTCCGGCTGCGGCGCATCCGGCTTCTCGTCCGAGGTCGAGATTCCGGTCGTCCAGGGCGAGTGCTACAAGATCCGTCTCAGCGGCTTCAACGGCTCGCGAGGTCGCCGGCCTGCTCAACATCCAGTGCATCGCCGGCGTCGGCGCGTGCTGCTTCGGTGACGGATCGTGCACCCCCGAGACTGCGGCGGACTGCGCCACGCTCCTCGGCGACTTCCAAGGGGAAGGCTCCGACTGCTTCAATCCCGAAGGAAACCCCACCACCTACGGTCCCAGCTCGCCCGGCCTGCCGATCGGCCCGGGACCGGGTGATCCCGCGGCGGTGGACACGATCACCGTCCTTGGCGGCCCCAGCGTGGTTGGCAAAGTCACCGTGAGCGTGGACATCACCCATACCTGGGTCGGCGACCTGGTCATCAGCCTGACCCACGACGACTCCGCCACGACCGTCCTCCTCCAGGACGACGCCTGCGGGTCGCAGAACGATGAGGTGATCACCTTCGACGACGACGCGGTGGATCCCATCGGAACGCTCTGCGCAGAGCCGTACGTCGGCTCGTTCAGCCCGCAGAACCCGCTGTCCACCTTCGTCGGCCTCGACGCCAACAGCGGCTGGACGCTGACCGTGAGCGACGACGCCGGAGGTGACAGCGGCACGCTCAACAGCTGGTCGCTGACCATCGACGGCAGCGTGCCCAAGTGCGTGCCAGCGGGCGTCCCCAACGACGACTGCGTCAATCGGATCGACGCCTTCGACGGAGACAATCCCTACGACACGACCGGTTCGACGCTGGACACGACCGTCCAGGCGCCGAGCGACGGCAACATGCAGACGGACATCTGGTACAACTACACCGCGACCTGCACGGGCACCGCGGTCATCGGCACGTGCGAAGGCACGGCGGGTCCCGACACGGTGCTCGAGGTCTACGACGGCTGCGTCTGCGACCTGGTGATGTCCACCCTGGCCGTCGACGATGATACGTCCGGCTGCGGCGTATCCGGCTTCTCGTCCGAGGTCGCGATTCCGGTCGTCCAGGGCGAGTGCTACAAGATTCGCCTCAGCGGCTGGAACGGCTCGGAGGTCTCTGGCCTGCTCAACATCGAGTGCCTCGGCGGCCCGGACAACGATCTGTGCGAGAATCGGATCGACGTGGGCAACGGCGACACGCCCTTCAGCACGGTCGGTGCGGGCACGGACGGTCCGGCCCATCCGGATTGCCTCTTCTTCGGCGACGACCAGGTCCAGTCGGACATCTGGTTCAACTACACGGCGCCAGCCAGCGGCGACGCGACCATCTCGCTCTGCGGCAGCTCCTACGACACGAAGCTCGCCGTCTACGAGGGCTGCGAGTGTGCGGACCTGAGCGATGCAACCCTCCTGGCGTGCAACGACGACTCCTGCAGTCTGCAGTCCGAGGTCACCATCCCGGTCAATCAGGGTCAGTGCTACAAGATCCGCGTGGGCGGTTTCGGCGGAATCCAGGGCGACGGGATCCTCAGCATCGATGGACCATCGTCCGGCTTCTTCGGCGCGTGCTGCCTCGGTGAAGTTTGCTCTCAGGAGACGTACGACGACTGCGTGGCACTCGGCGGCGTCTACCAGGGCAACGGCACCAGCTGCACGCCCAACCCGTGCGAGTGCACCGGCAACGAGAAGTCCTTCCTGACCCTGGGCATCGACCCCAACGGCTACAACAGTGGCGATCGGGTCAACGTGACCGTCAACCTCGAAGACGCGTGCACCATCCCGGTGGCGGGATGGCAGGGATTCCTGGAGTACGACTCCAACGCTCTGACCTTCAACAGCGTGTCGTACACCGCGGCACCGTTCGGGCTTTGGATCATCACCAGCAATCCGCTGCTCAATCCCTCGCCCGGCATCCTCAACCTGGCGGCGGGCATCGACCAGTCCAACGGGCAGGCTCCGGTCAACGGCAACTACCTGCTCGCGACGCTCAACTTCACCGCGAACGGGTTCGGCTGCATCCCGGACGTCCAGTTCCGCACCAACTTCCCGCCGTCGCGAACCACCGACATCGGAGGAACCGAGATCTCGACCAACACGTTGGGTCTGCCCTCGCCGCAGTGCTTGGGCGACACCAACGGCGACGGTCAGGTCAACGTGACCGATCTCATCACGGTGATCAACAACTGGGGCAGCGACAACTGCATCGCCAACCTGGACGGTCTCTGCGAAAACCCGCCGGGGACCGGATGCGTCAACGTGCTCGACCTGATCATCGTCATCACCAACTGGGGCCCGTGCCCGTGATGAGCTGACGAAGATCGATTTGCATGGAGCGAAGTGGCTGCGGATGGGAATTCCCATCCGCAGCTTCTTTCTCCTTTCACCCGGAGAGGGTGGCGACCCGGAGCCGTCGGGTCCTCGGAGCAGGTGGGAGAAAGCGAGCTGCTGCCCCCGGCCACCCCTTCCCAACCTCGCCACCCCACGTTACCCGCACTCACTCCGTTCCCGGACCTTCGCCCGCTTTCCATCGTGCGCGACGATTTTTGCTTGGAGTCGGAGGGGGCGTCTTGATACGTTGGCCTTTGGACCGGACTTCCGGTCCGCGATTCGAGACGGAAGGGGAGAGAGGTCGCACCAGTCATTCGTTCCCTCCCGCTTCGGCGGAAGGAACTCCGGGCACACCGCTCCGCTCCGAACTCCACCGCTTGCATGAGCGGGTGAGTCACGAGGAGCCGCACTCGCTCGGAAGCACGACTTCCGCTCCCCTCCCCCATTCGGGTCGCTCGCGCGTCGGCAGATTTCCGGGGGTAGCGCGTCGCTACCAGAAAAGAGAAGAGGGCGGTCAGGACGCTGCCCACTCCAAGAAGGGGGAAAGAGAACATGGCTATCCGTGCACACTGCGGCCTCGTCAACACCGAGGCTGACTGCACCTCGCAGGTCACGCCTCGAAAGAGGCGGGATCCGCAATCGTCGATGCGGCGTCTCGTCAAGA
The DNA here is from genome assembly GCA_963697235.1 of uncultured Planctomycetota bacterium. GTDB lineage: Bacteria > Planctomycetota > Phycisphaerae > Phycisphaerales > SM1A02 > CAVONJ01. Next base: position 843,236 of record CAVONJ010000003.1, on the reverse strand, counting down.
GCGCCGTTTCTGTCTGTACCTTCGTTGTGCTGGCCACGGGATCGAGCGCCTACGCTCAGGCGAACCCTCAGACACACGACGGCCTGGACATCTTCAACGCCGGTGTTGCGACGTCGACGATCGGTTCCGCGCCAACCCAGAACGTGCTGACCGAAGCGACCTTCGCTGGCGTAGATTACACCGCAGCTGGTGCCGCCTGTCCCGAACAGCGAAGCGCTCCTCCTCGGCGGCGGCGCGGTCTACGGCGTGGTCGGTATCGCCGGTGGGATCGTGGACGCCAACGCCGCCGTCGATGGTCGAATCGTCCTGCTGAATACGACCACCCAAGGCGCGACCGACTACATCCAGGTCCGAGCGGGCCGACTGGAGAGCGGTTCGAGCGGCGCACGGCCTCGATGTCTACGACTGCAGCGGCGCCCTGATCGCCTCCGACGAAATCGGCACTCCCCCGCCTGCGGGCGACCCGGAACCCCTCCGGTACTACTTCGAGATCAACGAGCGTGCACTTGGTGTCGCACGCATCGCTGCGTTTCGGGTGTCCACTCCCGGCCTTCCGGCGCTGCCGCCGACAACTTCATCGTCTCGGAAGTGACGGTTGACGATCCGGTGCCGTGCGTGGCTCCCGGCCCCGACTTCACCGAAGACGCCCCCATCCAGACCGGCGAGCTGGTGTTCGACACCTGCCAGTTCGGTGACAGCTATCCGAACTTCGGCAACGAGCACGACGTGTGCGTGGAGGTCATCATCCCCTGCCCCGGCACCTGGCTGTTCGACACCTGCAAGTCGCCGGTTCTCTGGGACTCCATCATGAACCTCTCCTTGGAGGCCTGCGGCGGAACGCCATTGTTCCCCGACTCCAACCTGGACAACTGTGATGCACAGGTGCCCGGACACGAGAGCCGGATCCTGACCACGACTGCCGGGCAGACCTACCCGCTCAGCGTCTTCGTGACCATCAGCGGCGCGGAGCCCGGCCTGTGCGGCGAGATCGTCCTGAACGTCTGCGATCAGGACGCGCCCGAGCTCCCCATGGACATCGACAAGGTCGGCTTCGAGTGGCCCGCCGATTTCAACTTGAATCCCGTCGGCCCCAACGCCCCGCAGGATCCGCTCATCGATCCCGCGAATCCGGCTCCTGGCTACGAAGAAGCGGCCGGTCCGCCCTTCGATCCCGCGAGCGTCGATTGCGATCCCAATCCCGACGTCCAGTACCAGGACACGCTGATCGGTCCGAACACCGTGCCCAATTGCGACAAGCTCTGGATCGTCGAGCGCGTCTGGACCGTCACCGACTGGTGCGGCAACGCCTCCAGCGTGACCCAGGAGATCAACTTCTTCGACACCCTGCCGCCGGTCATCCAGCTCGAGGCGCCCAAGCTCTCGACTGAGGACATCGATGGCGTCCTGACCTGCGAAGCGGAGCTGCCCGACCTCTGGGCGGACGGCGATGCCAGCGCAACGGACGCCTGCACGCCGGCGGACCAGATCACCGTGACCCAGGATCCACCAGCCGGCACCTTCGTCTCGAACGGCGACGAGGTGACCATCACCGCGACCGACCTCTGCGGCAACGTGGAGACCGTGACCTTCCAGATCGAGGTCAACGACATCTTCGCTCCGACCTTCACCACGCCGGAAGGCAGCCTGGACAAGAAGATCCAGTGCGACGAGTCGACCGGCCCGGCCCACACCGGCATTCCGCTGGTGGTGGACAACTGCACGCCGACCAACCAGATCCGGCTGGTCAGCCGCGACATCACCGAGGTCGGCAACTGCCCGCAGCAGGTGATCATCACCCGCATCTGGACCGCGACCGATGCGGCCGGCAACACGGCGCAGTTCGAGCAGATCATCACGATCAGCGACGACTTCCCGCCGGTCTTCGTCGGCCCGAACGGCAATCCGCTGCCGCCGGGTGCCCTCAACACCACGATGGACTGCGCCGGCGTCGTTCCGCCGGTGGTCCTCCCGGCCGTCGAGGACAACTGCGACGCGAATCCGACCGTGATCGCCACGGACGTCGAGAACGTGAACGACAACGGCGTGGGCACGATCCTGCGCACCTTCACCGCGACCGACGCCTGCGGGAACTCCAGCCAGTACCTGCAGATCATCACCGTGGTCGACACCACGCCGCCCACGATCGCGTGCCCCGGCAACCTCGTGGTCGCCAACGATCTGGGCGAGTGCGGCGCGATCGTCTCCTTCGCGGACATGGTGACTGCCGATGACGACTGCGACGCGGACCCGTCCGTCAGCTGCGTCCCGATGAGCGGATCGTTCTTCCCGGTCGGCACGACGACCGTCACCTGCACCGCCACCGACCGCGGTGGTCTCTCGGCGACCTGCAGCTTCGACGTCACGGTGAACGACGACGAAGATCCGGTCATCATGAGCTGCCCGGCCACCCAGAAGGTGGACAACGATCCGGGCGTCTGCGGCGCGGCCGTCAGCTTCGCCATGCCCTCGGTCAGTGACAACTGCCCGGGTGCCACGATTGCCCGGACCGACAACACCGGTCTCAACAGCGGTGACACGTTCCCGGTGGGCATCACGACCATCGAGTTCACCGCGACCGATGCCGCGGGCAACACCGCGATCTGCAGCTTCGACATCGAGGTCAACGACAGCGAGCAGCCGGTCCTCACCTGCCCGATGGGCATCAAGGTGGACAACGATCCGGATGCCTGCGACGCCGTCGTCGAGTTCGAGGTCACCCTGAGTGACAACTGCCCGGGTGCCACCTTCGCGTGCAGCGCCGAAAGCGGCGACACCTTCCCGGTGGGGACCACGACCGTGACCTGCGACGCGCAGGATGCGGCCGGCAACACCGCCACCTGCAGCTTCGACATCGAGGTCAACGACGCCCAGGATCCGATCCTCACGTGCCCGGCAGGCATCAAGGTGGACAACGACACCAATGACTGCGGAGCAGAGGTCGACTTCACGGTCACCGTGGAGGACAACTGCCCGGGCGCCACGTTCACCTGCAGCACGGACAGCGGCGACTTCTTCGAGGTGGGCGTCACCACCGTGACCTGCGACGCGCAGGACGCGGCCGGCAACACCGCGACCTGCAGCTTCGACATCGAGGTCAACGACACCGAGGCGCCGACCATCGCGTGCCCCGGCAGCGGCCCGGCGAACAGCCTCACCAAGCTGGACGTCGACGCCATGTGCGAGGCGCAGGTGCCCGATCTGCTGCAGTTCATCGAGATCACGGACAACTGCCCGGGCGTGATCTTCGAGCAGGATCCCGCCGCCGGGACCACCAACGATCTGGGCATGGCAGGCCCCGAGCCCGGCTTCTTCGACGTGCTGATCACGGCGACGGATGCCGCGGGGAACACGAGCACCTGTCTCGCCACCTACCAGGTGAACGACATCACCGACCCGGTGATCGTGCGCTGCCCGGGCGACCTGACCGGAGCCAACGCACTGCGTGCCAATGCGGAGCTCGGCTGCGTGGCCATCCTGCCTGATCTGCGCGATCAGCTGGTGGCGACCGACAACTGCGAGGACTTCGGCCTCGACGTCTTCCAGACCCCGGCACCGGGAACCCAGCTCGCCGTGGGATCACACCTCATCACCATGACCGTGCGGGACGAGTCGGGCAACGACGACACCTGCTCGGTGGAGGTCGAGGTGCTTCCGCTCCAGCCGTTGTCCCTGTCCGTCACGCTCGAGGGCGGCTTCAACAACTCCTTCGATCGGTGCCTCACCCTCGAGCTCTGGCAGTGCCCGGACGACATGACGCCGTCCTACAGCCAGGACATCACGGTGACCTTCACCAACGGTGTCGTACAGCGACGTCATCGACGTTGCCTGCGGTGCGTACACCTGCGCCACCATCCGCGATCCGCTGCACAGCCTGCAGCGCCGCGTCCCGGTGACCCAGTCCGCCCGCCAGCACGTGCTCAGCGCCACCCTGGTGCTCGGCAACCTCAACGGTGACGACTACGTCGACGTCCTCGACTTCGGCGTCTACGCGGGTCAGTTCGGCGACAACCTGCCCGTCGACACCGATTGCCAGACGGCGGCGCCGCACGCCGATCTCAACGGTGACGGTCAGGTCACGCCGGCGGACGAGACCTTCATCTCCGCCAACTTCCTCGAGTTCGGGGACGGACCGTGCTGCGACATGGGCATGCTGGCCGCGACCTCCGGTCCGGTCATCGAGATCACCGTGGTCGAGCTCTACCTGCGCGGCCTGGGTGATCTGGCGGTCGCCGACCTCACCCACGACGGCATCCTGAACACCGCGGACATCGCGGCGTTCCTCGCCGGCGCGAGGCCGGAGATGCCCGAGGTGGGCTTCACCGGCAAGGACGGTGGAAGCTGGTTCGACGACGGCAGCTGGTCGAGCAAGGGCCGGCCCGACGCGGAGACCAACGTGACCATCTCCAAGACCGTCCGGATCGATCGGGACGGGGCGATGGCCCGCAACGTCCGCATCCAGTCCGGCGGCACGCTGGACCTGAGCGGCGGTGCCCTGACCGCCCGCAACCTGACCGTGGATTCGCAGGGAACGCTCCGTCTGAACGGCGCTGCCTCCCTGCTGCAGGTCCAGTCGCTGATCCTCAGCGAAGGCGCGAGCCTCGAATGGGACGGCGGCATCGTCGAGATCGACGGCGGGCAGTTCAGCCAGGCGGAAATCGATCTCCTGATCGGCTCCGGCACGCTGCGACTGCTCGAGGGCGCGACGGCCACCGTCGAGCGTGACGTCTTCATCGGCCTGACGCCGACCGCGGTGGGTGGCCTGGAGATCGACGGCGATGATTCGACCCTGGTGGCCGGCGGCACGCTCTACATCGGCGTGAACGGCCTCGGCGTCGCCTCCGTGACCGAAGGCGGTCAGATCGTGGCGCCGCAGATGCTCATCGGACAGATGGGTCAGCTGCTGGGCAACGGCGTGCTGAGCACGACGGTGTTCAACGATGGCCTGCTGCAGCCCACGGGCACGCTGCGGATCGACGGCGCGTTCGTCCAGAGCGAACTGGGCGGGCTGGAGATCCAGCTCGACGAGGCCGGCAGCGATCTCCTCGAGATCAGCGGCGTGGCCGAGCTCGGCGGCACCGTGACGGTGACCCTCCCCGAGGGCTACGTGCCGCAGGTGGGTGACCGCTTCGACATCCTCACTGCCGAGGCAGTGGTCGGACGGTTCGCCACGGTGGAGGTGCCGCAGGGCGTCAACCTCCGCGTCTCCTACGGCCTCGACCACGTGACCGTGGAGGTGGCTCCGACCGCCAAGACTCCGCAGCTCCGTCCGGCCAAGGGGCTGAGCAAGAAGCGCTGACGCGTAACGCGACGGGATCAACCCGTGTGCCGGGCACCACATCGGTGCCCGGCACGCGGACCCGGCGCCACGACCGAGGAGCGACTGGAACTTGACTTGACGTTGCCCGCTCGGGCGCGATTCCGACGGGCAGCCTTCAAACGAATCACCACCACGAGCGTGGACACAGGGGGAAGATGATGACAACGAATGACCACCGAGGCGTTAGGGCACTGGCCACGGGCCTCGCGACGATGATTGGATTGGCCTGTACGGTCTCGAACGCGTGGGCGGGGTCGACGGCCTGCGGAACGCCTGACGCGGGGGATTGCTGTACGGCCAACGGCACGCCTTTCTGCAACGACCTGGACTGCTGCGAACTGATCTGTGCAGCAGATTCGTTCTGCTGCGACACGAGCTGGGACAGCATCTGCGCGGGTGAAGCCCAAGCTGAGTGCGCTGTCTGCACCGTGATTCCAACCGGCGCTTGCTGCTTCTCGGACGGTGCGTGCGAGGTCATCACCGAAAGCGACTGCGTCAACGAAGCCGGTAGCTACCAGGGCGACGGCGCCACCTGCCTCCTGCCGGCCGGCATGCCCGTGACCTACGGACCCAGCCGCCGGCGCCCCGATCAGCAGCGAACTGGAACCCACCGTGGACACGATCGACACCATTGCCCTCGAAGGCGGGCCGGGGCTCATCGGCTCGGTCACCGTGGAGGTCGACATCAGCCACACGTGGATCGGCGACCTGGAGATCCGCCTGACGCATGACGACTCCAACACCACCGTGGTGCTGCAGGACAACGTCTGCGGCAACAACGACGACGAGGTGGTCACGTTCGACGACACTGCCCTCGACTCCATCGGCGACAGCTGCGGATCACCGTACGTGGGCACCTTCGTTCCGCAGGAGGCGCTTCCGCGTTCGTCGGCCTCGCCCCCTCGAGCAGTTGGACGATCCGGATCACCGACACCGTCGGCGGCGATGACGGCACGCTGAACGCCTGGTCCATCACGATCGACGGCGGCACTCCGCTGTGCGAGGGCGATGGTCCTCAGTGCGGCGGACCCGGCACGGGCGACTGCTGCGAGGCCAACGGCACGCCCTTCTGCAACGATCTGGACTGCTGCAGGCCACCATCTCCGGCCAGTGATCCCTTCTGCTGCGACTCCTCCTCGGCAGCATCTGCGCCGACGAGGCCGGAGACGGATCTGCACCATCGACGGTCCCGACGGTTCGCCGACCGGCGCCTGCTGCCTCGGCGAGAGCTGCAGCGTGGAGTCGTACACCGACTGCCTGAGCAGCGGCGGCGTCTACCAGGGCATCGGCACCGACTGCACGACGGTCATCTGCGACTGCGACGAGGGCGGCAAGCCCGCCCTGCTTCTGGGCTTCCAGTCCGTCAACGGCTTCAAGGTCGGCGAGGACGTGGTCGTGTCTATCAGTCTCGACGGCGCGTGCACCGAGCCGGTCGCCGGCTGGCAGGCGTTCCTCGAGTACGATGCGAACGCCCTGACCTTCAACAGCGCGAGCTATTCGAGCGATCCGTTCGGGCAGGCGATCATCGGTGAGAACAGCGTGCTGCTGCACCCGGCGGAGGGCGTGCTCAACCTCGCCGCGGGCATCGACCAGACGATCCCGCAGAACCCGGTGAACGGCAGCTACCTGCTCGCGACGCTCAACTTCACCGCCGTCGATGCGGTCTGCATTCCCAGCGTCGGCTTCCGCGACCTGGGCGACAACCCGCCCAAGATCCCCTCGCGGGTCACCAACAAGGGTGGGGCGGAGATCGAGTCCAACCTGGTCGGGCTCCCCATGCCTCAGTGCACGGGCGACGTGAACGGCGACGGCCAGGTCAACGTCACGGATCTGATCATGGTGATCAACGCGTGGGGCACCGATGACTGCGTCACCAACATCGACGGGCTGTGCGAAGACGCGCCGATCGGCTGCGTGAACGTGCTCGATCTGATCCTGGTGCTCACCAACTGGGGCCCCTGCCCCGAGTGATGCACGCGCACTAAAGCTGAGACGCAACGCATGGGCTGCGGCCGGGATGTTCCCGGCCGCGGCCTTTTTGGTGTGCGGCCGGTCGGGTGTCGGTAGCTGACGTGCGACGACGACCCATTCGACCACTCACAGGTGACCATCGCGGTCACCGCGGGAGGCTGCTCCACTGCGGGTCGGCGCGTTCGATCCGGATGAGGTGCGGTCCGAGTGCGCTGACGGCACTCCCGTACACTGCGTCACGTGGAACCTGGTAACCATCCTGACAAACTGGGCAACTTATCCGTAGTCATCTCGAATCGCGACCTTCTTCAGTGATGACCGCCACACCCGGACAGGAGCACTTTGTTCTGGCGACTAGAACTCCCCTTCGATAGATTGGAGATTGACGAATCGTTCGATCAAGGGAAGGGGAGGACAGAAGATGCACCTCACAATGTGTCGCCGCGTGCCCGCCATCACCGTTTTGACTGCGCTCATCGTCTTGCCCGTCGTGGGAGCTCAGAAGAATGAGTTCTCGCGTTCGCGGACGAAGCACGTCGAACCGACACCAGCCGGCGGTGGAGTCGCGGGGATGTGCGGCGACGTGTTCCTGACGCAATCGCTCGATCAGACCATCACGCCGCTCAACTCGGTGGCGTGTAGCGCGGGCGGACTGCACACCGACAACTCCTACATGCGGGCATTCGATCTCGAGGCGGAATTCGGCATCACCGAGGACTTCGACATCTGCGAGGTGCAGTTCGGTATCGAAGTGGCGATGGCGGGCCCGAACGAGGGTGGCGTCCAGCCGGTGACGGTCAATCTGTATACCGCATCTCCGCCGCCACCACCCCTGCTCTTCGCGAACCTCACGCCGATCGGCAGCGCGTCCTTCAACGTGCCCGACCAGGCGGAGACGATCTTCTCTGCACCGGTGACCGGCACCGCGCCGGCCGGCTCCACGCTGGTCGTCGAGATCTTCACGCCCGACGGCCAGACGGTGGGCAACCAGTTCTTCATCGGATCGAACGATCTCGGCGAGACCGGACCGAGCTACATTGCGGCCGCGGGGTGCGGCCTGCCCGAGCCGCTGCCCACGTCGGACATCGGGTTTGGGAACGTCAATTACGTCCTGAACGTCATCGGTGGCGGTCCCCCGGATGGCGATACCTGTGCGGCCTGCATTCCCGTCGGCGACGGCGACTTCAGCGGGACCACGACCGACAACACCGGCTGCGGCATCACGGATTGCGGCTTTCAGAATACGATCGACGAGTGGCTGTGCTACACGGCCAGCTGCACGGGGACGGTCACGGCAAGCACCTGCAACGCCGCGACCTTCGACACCGTGCTCTCGGTCTTCGACGGCTGTCCGGAAGCCGGCGATCCGCCGATCGCCTGCAACGATGACTCGACTGGTTGCGGCCTCACGACCGAGCTCTCCTGGTCCGCTCTCGCGGGCCAGGTCTATCTCGTTCGGGTGTCGGGCTTCAACGGCGAAGACGGTGACTACACCATCACGTTCTCCTGCGACGCCGCTCCGACCGGAGCGTGCTGTCAGCTCGACGGAACCTGCGACGACACGGTCGCCGAAGCCGACTGCACGACCGGCGGCGGGACGTACCAGGGCGACGGCAGCGCGTGCGCGAACGTGATCTGTCCCGCGCCGCTCGGCGCCTGCTGCGAAAGCAACGCCTGCACTGAGATCACCGAAGCGGAATGCGACGCCGGAGGCGGCACGTGGTTCGGTCCGCTTTCCGTGTGCCTGGGCGACAGCAACGGCGACAATGCCGACGATCTCTGTCTGGCTCCCGCGCTGCCCAACGACGAGTGCGAGGGGCGGCTGGACGTCTTCGACGGCTCGACGCCCATCGATCTCACCGAAGCCACCGACAGCGGACCCCTGGAACCTTCCTGCGGCTTCCCGTTCGGTGACGGCGACATTCACAACGACATCTGGTTCAACTACGTCGCCACCTGCACGGGAACGCTCTTCGTGGACACCTGCGGCGCGGGCAACATCGACACTCGACTGGCCGTCTATGCCGGCTGCGAATGTCCGGTGACGGCGGAGCCGCTGGAGTGCAATGACGATCACGGCAGCGCCGCCGAGGGTGACACCGGCCTGCCCTGCCCGGGCACGTTCGAAGCCTCGCTCTCGCTTCCGGCCGTGCAAGGCGAGTGCTACAAGATCCGCGTGGGGACGTTCTCGGCCGGCACAGTGACCGGACCGGACGTCCTGAACATCCAGTGCCTCGAGGGTGAGCCCACCGGCGCCTGCTGCTTCAGCGACGACACCTGCCTGATTCTGACCCCATCTGACTGTCAGGGCCAGGCCGGCGACTACCAGGGCGACTTCTCGCTCTGCGATCCCAACCCCTGCCTCGTGCCGGTGTGCGGTGATCCGAAGACCGGAGACTGCTGTCAGGCCAACGGCACGCCCTTCTGCAACGACTCGGCGTGCTGCAAGGTGGTCTGCGCCGCTGATTCCTTCTGCTGCGACACGTCCTGGGACAGCATCTGCGCCGGCGAGGCCGCCGACCTGTGCGTACTCTGCGCGGCGCCGACGGGCGCGTGCTGTCTGAGCGACAACACGTGCATCATCACCGACGAGGTAGCGTGCAAGGGACAGGGCGGCGTCTACCAGGGCGACGACACGACCTGTGATCCGAGCCCCTGTGGACCCGTCATCGCCTGCGGCGAGCCGAGCACCGGCGACTGCTGCGAGAACAACGGCACGCCCTTCTGCAGCGATCTGGAGTGCTGCGAAGCCGTGTGCGCCGCCGATCCCTTCTGCTGTGAAACCACCTGGGACGGCGTCTGCGCCGACGAGGCGGCCGACCTCTGCACCCTCTGCGCACGACCGACCGGCGCGTGCTGCCTGCCGGACACCTCCTGCACCGAGGACGTCACCCAGGAAGCGTGCGAGAGCGATCTCAGCGGCACTTACCTCGGTGACAACTCGGTCTGCGGAGCATTCCAGGCGTGCTGCTTCGGCGACGGATCGTGCACGCTGCTCGCCCCGAACTGCTGCACGCTCGCGGGCGGCGACTTCCAGGGAGAGGGTTCGACGTGCTCGCCGAACCCCTGCAACAACGACGACTGCATCGGCTCGATGGAGGTCGGAGAGGGCGCGACGCCCTTCGACAACACGAACGCCACGACCGACGGTCCGGACGACTGTGAGCCGTTCTTCGACGATCTCTGGTTCGACTACGTCGCGACCTGCAATGGGCAGACGACGTTCGGTCTCTGCAACAGCTCCTTCGACACCAAGATCGCGGTGTACGAGGGCTGCGGGTGCGATCCGCTGGGCGCCCAACTCGCGTGCAGCGACGACGATTGCGGCCTGCAGTCCCAGGTGACGATCGACGTCATCGCGGGCGGCTGCTACAAAGTCCGGGTGGGCGCGTTCGGCTCGGGGGGTGGCGGACCCGGTGAACTGCTCATCACCCAGGATGCGGATCCGGAGTCCGGCACGCCGGAGCTCTCGCTGGTCGTCGATCCTGGCGAGGGCTTCGAGGTCGGCGAGCGAATCGAGATCACCGTCCACCTCGATGCCGCGTGCACGTTGCCGGTTGCCGGCTGGCAGGGCTTCCTGGAGTACGATCCAGACGCGCTCAACTTCAACGACGTGACGTACACGGCGGCGCCGTTCGCCCTGCACATCATCGATTCCGGCAGCGATCTGCTCAACCCGGAGCCTGGGATCATCAACCTCTCCGCGGGCATCGATCAGAATGAGGGTCAGGACGCCGTCAACGGCAGCTACCTGCTGGCCACGCTGAACTTCACCGCCAAGCAGGCAGGATGCATACCCAATGTGACGTTCCGCGACGAGGGGGCCAATCCGCCCAATCCGCCCTCGCGGCTGACCGACGTCGGGGCGCGGAGGTCCCCGCCAATCTGGTGGGGCTGCCGATCCCGCAGTGCCCGGGCGACGCCAACGGGGACGGAGAGGTCAACGTGACCGATCTCATCATCGTGATCACCGCTTGGGGCACGAACGACTGCGTCGCCAACGTCGACGGGCTCTGCGGAGATTTCCCCGCCAACTGCGTCAACGTGCTTGATCTCGTGACCGTGATCACGAACTGGGGGCCGTGCCCCTGATGCACATGGCGGACGGCTCCCTCCTCGGACGGACCACCGCCTGCAGAAGGACCGAAGGGGTTGGGGTCGATGATCGATCGACCCCAGCCCCTTCTAGCCCGCATTCTCACCAACATCGTCGTGAGGGTGCGTAGAACGTTCGTTGGCAAGGAGATGAGGCCGTCGAGGCGGAGACGGCTTGCCATGCCCTCGGAGCCTCGATGTGCCGAAAGCGACGCCGCCAGCGGGCGGTCTACGCAGCCGCAGCAGATGGTGGTGCGAAGTGCGGGCTAAATGACGACGTGCTCTCGCGTCAACCAGAGGGAGGTTGAAGCCCGCGAAAGAGGCCGCGGAGCCAGAATCCCTCCCGAAGCGCTGGAAAAGACTGGCCAGGGCAGTACATTGGCATCGGCGGCCCCCCGTGGAACGCCACCGAAAGAGGTATGCGGAGACGAGGGAGAGAGAACGATGAACAAACTGACGCGACTCGGTCCGGCGGTAGCTGCGCTTCTGGTCGCGGCTTCGCTTGCTGTGGGCCAGGAACTCTCCCGTGCCAGCTGGAGCCCGGAGGTCACGGGGGTCAAGCCCCTGGCGGCCGCCGCCACCGGCGGTCCGGCGGGCGCCGCGTGTGGCACGATCACCGTCTCGCAGTCCACCGCTCAAGACATCACACCCTTCAACTCGGTCTCGTGCACCTCCGGCTTCCCGGACTTCATCGACCAAGCGAACGCCTACCTGCGGGTGTTCAATCTCCAGGTGGACTTCGGCATCACCGAGGACTTCGACGTCTGTCAGGTCGACTTCGGCATCGAGAGCGCCACCGCCGGCCCCAACCAGAGTGGCGTGCAGCCCATCACGGTCAACCTGTATACGCTGATCGGCCCGCTGAACTACGGCAACATGACGCTCATCGGCACCGCCACGGTCGATGTTCCGATCAGTCATCGAGCATCTTCAGCGCAGCGGTGACGGCGACGGTGCCCGCGGGCGCGATCCTGGTCGTGGAGATTGCAGCGCCCGACGCAGATCCGGACGGAACCGGAGAGCCGGGGCATTCGTTCGTCATCGGCTCCAACAGCGCCGGCCAGACGGGGCCCGAGTTACCTCTCCGCTGCCGCATGTGCCCTGCCGCAGCCGCTCAACCTCGCGCTGATCGGCTTCCCGAGCATGCACATCGTGATGAACGTGATCGGCGGGCCGCTGCCCAGCGGCGCCTGCTGCATCGAGGGCGACTGCTCCATCACCGATGGCGACTCGTGCGCTGCGCAAGGTGGGGTGTATCAGGGCGACGACTCGACGTGCGACCCCAATCCCTGTCTCCTGCCCACCGGCGCCTGCTGCGCGACCGACGACACCTGCTCCATCCAGACCGAGGCCGACTGCACCGGCGCCGGCGGAAGCTACTTCGGCGACGACACCGCCTGTCTCGGCGATGCCAACCGCGACGGCTTCGACGACCTCTGCGTCACCCCCACCGGTGCGTGCTGCGCCACCGACGACACCTGCTCCATCCAGACCGAGGCCGACTGCATCGGCGCCGGCGGAAGCTACTTCGGCGACGACACCGCCTGTCTCGGCGACGCCAACCGCGACGGCTTCGACGACCTCTGCGTCACCCCCACCGGAGCCTGCTGCGCCACCGACGACACCTGCTCCATCCAGACCGAGGCCGACTGCATCGGCGCCGGCGGAAGCTACTTCGGCGACGACACCGCCTGTGATCCCAGCCCCTGCATTCAGCCCGTCGGCGCGTGCTGTATCGGGACGATCTGCGCGATCGCGTCGGAAGCTGATTGCGCACTGCTGGTCGGCGTGTACCAGGGTCCGGACACTTCTTGCTCGCCGAATCCCTGCCTACTGCCCACCGGCGCCTGCTGCATCGGCGAGAACTGTTCGGTGATCAACGAGCAAGCGTGCGTGAATCAAGGCGGTGCCTACCAGGGCGACGGAACCGCCTGCGATCCCAACCCCTGCCTGGTGCCCACCGGTGCCTGCTGCATCGACGGCGCCTGCTCCGTCACCGAAGAGGCGAGCTGCCTCGGGCAGGGTGGCGACTATCAGGGCGATGAGACGTCGTGCGACCCCAATCCGTGCCCGCTCCCGACCGGTGCTTGCTGCATCGACAGCGCTTGCTCCACCACCGAAGAGACGAACTGCCTCGGGCAGGGTGGCGACTATCAGGGCGACGACACCACGTGTACGCCCAATCCCTGCGTGCTTCCGGGAGACAATTGCCCCAGCTGCATCAGCATCGGGAACGGCACCGTGAGCGGCAGCACGCTTGACAACACCGCCAGCGGCGTCGAGAGCACCTGCTCATTCAACGACACGATCGACGAGTGGTATTGCTACACCGCCTCCTGCACCGGCACCGCCACCGCGAGCACCTGCAACGCCGCCAACTTCGACACGGTGCTCGCGGTATTCGACGACTGTCCGGAATCCGGTGGCGTCCAGATCGCATGCCGGGACGACTCGTCAGGCTGCGGCTCGACCACGCGGGTCTCCTGGGCGACGATTGCCGGACAGGTGTACTACGTTCGCGTGGCCGGATTCAACAATGCGGCCGGAACGTTCAATCTGACGCTGTCCTGCGTGGCGGGACCAGTCGGAGCCTGCTGCCTGCCCAACGGCACCTGCACGCCGATTCAGACCGCGACCGCCTGCGCGACCGCGGGCGGTTTCTATCAGGGCGACGGCACCGCCTGCGCGACGGTCACTTGCCCCGCGACCGGAGCCTGCTGCGTGGCCGGCTCTTGCGTGCCGCTGCAGCTCGAAGGCGACTGCATCGCTCAGGGCGGCGACTACCGTGGCGACGGAGTGCCGTGTAGCCAGGTGGTGTGCGCGTGCCCCGGCGACGGCAACTGCTTCGTGGGCAACGGGACTCCCGGCTGCGACGTCCTGGAGTGCTGCACGACGGTCTGTCTGAGCGAGCCCTTCTGCTGCCAGATCGTCTGGGACGCCACGTGTGCGGATCTCGCTCAGAACCTCTGCGGCGACTTCTCCGCCTGCGGACCAGGCGCCGGCGACTGCTTCGTCAACAACGGCACGCCCGGGCTGCGAAACCGATCTCTGCTGCAAGCGCGTCTGTGTGCTCGATCCCTTCTGCTGCGATGAGAATTGGGACCAGGTGTGCGCGAACCGGGCCCTGATGGTCTGCACCGATCTGCCGACGGGTGCCTGCTGTCTTGCCGGCCAGATCTGCCTCGTCACCGATCCGCTCGACTGCGACCTCCAGAGGGTTCGTACCAGGGCGACGACACGCTGTGCATCCCAACCCGTGCCTGCCTCCGACCGGTGCCTGCTGCATCGACGGCGCCTGCTCCGTCACCGACGAGGCGACCTGCCTCGGACAGGGTGGTGCGTACCAGAACGACGGGACCACCTGTACGCCCAATCCCTGCCCGCAGACCACCGGCGCCTGCTGCGTCGGCGGCACCTGCTCCTCGACCGACGAGAACTCATGCATCGCCCAAGGCGGTAGCTATCAAGGCGACGGCACGCTGTGCATGCCCAATCCGTGCATCGCGACCGGTGCATGCTGCATCGGTGCGACCTGCGTCGTCACCGCCAGCGCGGCCTGCAACGGCCTGAGCGGCGCGTATCAGGGCGACGGCACGACCTGCACGCCCAACCCCTGCCTGCCCCCACCGACTGGAGCGTGCTGCGTCGGCACAACCTGCTCGGTCACCGATGCCACCGACTGCTCCGGCCAGGGTGGCGACTACCAGGGCGACGGCACGACCTGCACGCCCAACCCCTGCCTGCCCCCGCCGACTGGCGCGTGTTGCATCGGCACGACCTGCTCGGTCACCGATGCCACCGACTGCTCCGGCCAGGGTGGCGACTACCAGGGCGACGGTACGACCTGCGATCCCGATCCCTGCCTGCCCCCGACCGGCGCCTGCTGCATCGGCACCACCTGCACGGTCACCGACGAGGCGGATTGCTCCGGCCAGGCCGGAAGCTATCAGGGCGACGACGCGACCTGCGATCCCAACCCCTGTCTGCCCCCGACCGGTGCGTGCTGCATCGGCACCACCTGCTCGGTCACCGACGCCGACGACTGCGCCGGCCAGGGCGGCGACTACCAGGGCGACGGCGCAACCTGTACTCCCAACCCCTGTTCGCAGGCACCGGCGTGCGGTGCCCCCGGGACCGGCGACTGCTGCCAGGCGAACGGGACGCCCTTCTGCGATGACTTCGACTGCTGTGAGACGGTCTGCGCCGTCGATCCATTCTGCTGCAATTCCTCCTGGGACGGACTGTGCGCGAACCGCGCCGAAGACTTCTGCCCGGTTCTCTGCCCCGTCTTCGGAGCCTGCTGCTTCGATGAATCCTGTGTCGTGCTGACCCAGGAAGAGTGCACGACGCAGGGCGGACTCTACGAGGGCGATGACACGGTGTGCGAGCCCAACCCCTGTCTTCCGGAGTGCGGAGACACCGCCACCGGCGACTGCTGCGAGGCCAATGGCACGCCCTATTGCAACGACCTGGCGTGCTGTGACGCCGTGTGTGCCGCCGATCCGCTCTGCTGCTCGGCGGCCTGGGATGAGAGCTGCGCCGAAGCGGCCGGTGATCTCTGCCCGGTGCTCTGTCCGCCCCGCGGAGCGTGCTGCCTGCCCGACGGCACCTGCCAGGACGATGTCCGCGAGCCTGACTGCACTGCGCAGTTCGGCGCGTTCCAGGGAGAGAGCAGTCTCTGCGTCGAGACGATCTGCCCGTTGCCGTTCAATGACGACTGCGAGAATCGCATCCCCATCTTCGATGGGATCAGCTTCTTCGATTCGACGGACGCAACGACCGACGGCCCGCCGCATCTCGGCTGCTGGGCCAACGAGGACGAGCAGGTGAGCCAGGACCTCTGGTACAACTACTCACCCGGCTGCGACGGCGAGGTCACCGTCAGCCTCTGCGCTTCGAGCTTCGACACTCGACTGGCCGTCTATCTCGGCTGCGATTGCCCGGTGAGTGACGACAACCTGATCGTGTGCAACGACAACTTCTGCGGTCTGCGCTCGCAGGTGACGTTCAGCGCCTCTGCGGGCCAGTGCTACAAGATCCGGCTGGGCGGCAACGGACCGGCCGCGGGTTCGGGCGTCATCGGGATCGACATCGATCCGGACCAGCCGACCAAGCCGACGCTGACGCTCGACGCGAACACCCGCGGGGCGTATGAGGCCGGGGAGTCGGTCAATGTGACGCTGTCGATCAGCGGCCTCTGCGGCGGCGTCGCGGCCGCGAGCTGGGAGGCATTCGTCGAGTTCGACACCGCCGAGCTGCAGTACCAGAGCGTGACCTATACGGCGTCCCCCTTCGCGCTTCATCTGCTCACGGAGGACCCTGAAGTCCAGATCGGTCCCGGTCTGCTCAACTTGGCCGCAGCGATCGATCCCGAGATCCCGCAATTCCCCACCACGGTCGATTCACTCCTGGTCACGATCACCTTCACCGCGCTGACCGACGGGTGCTTCCCAACCGTCACGTTCGCCGACGATCCGGCCACGCGCCTCGAGAATGCGGTCGGCGGTGACATTCTGCCGCTCAACCTGGAGCCGTTGGAGCCCTCCTGCATCGGCGATACCAATCGCGACGGCGTGGTGGACGTCACGGACCTCATCACGGTCATCTCCGCCTGGAATAGCTCGTCCAGCTGCGTGGCGGACTTCGATGGCGATGGTGTCGTCACGGTCGTCGACCTGGTCCAGGTGATCGTCTCCTGGGGTCCTTGCCCCTGAGGCGAGCGGCGGCTCGTGGTTCGACTTCGACAGCGGGGCGCCGAACGGCGCCCCGCTTGTTCGTCCCGCGAAGGTCGCGTCACTCCTCGCCGTCCCCCGGCTTCCACATCGCGCGCGCGACGAGCACCCCCACCGCAATCATGCCCAGCGTGATGAGAATGGAGTTCAGCAGCATTGGCTCGTCACCCAGCCCATCTCAGGAAGATCAACCGCGGAGAGCCGCGGAGGGCCGCGGAGAGAGTCCGCAGGCTTCGCTCTGTCAGCCGCGTTCGTCAAGGCTTCGCAGCGCACGCTCACATGGTCGTGGCACCGCCAGTTCGATGAGCAGCCCGATCCCATCGTGCCCCCACTCCGCGCTCCTCCGCGGCCCTCCGCGGTGAATCGGAATCGCTCTGAACCCGAGCCCGTTGAGAACGTGCTACGCCAACGGGCTGCTCGTGCTAGTACTAGTAGACTTCGACCATGCAGCGGGCGGTGGCGCGGACGTGCCGCTTGACCTGTTCGGACGTCCAGTCTCCGGGATCGACGCCTTCAACTTCCGGTCCGATCGTCGCGTAGGCCTCGAGCAGGTTCGCGGCGGCGAGAACGCGGTAGATCCCCAGCTGCATGCCGAGCAACCCGCAGATATAGATGAGGGTGCGGGGGCTTTGCAGCAGCGGACCGAGGACGGCGATCTCCTCTTCGATGACGCGATGCACGTAGATACCTCGGCTGCCGTCCGGCCGGCGTTCGCGGCTGATCGCCGTGTAGTAGCGGAAGTTGTCGTGCTCGCTCTGCAGCCGTGTGAACAGGTCGTCGTAGAGCAGATCGGTCGTGTACGGCGATCCCATGATCAGATGCACCTGGCTCGGGGACGGTCCGCCCGGCCGCTCCAGCAGCTCCATGACCATGCCGCGGAACGGGGCGATGCCCGTCCCCGCGGCGACGAACAGGTAGTCGTGATCATCCGGATTCGCCGGCAGCAGAAACCGCTTGCCGGAGGGTCCGGTCATCACGACTTCCTCGCCGACACGCAGGTCGCACAGGTAGTTGCTGCACACACCGAGAAAGAGGCTGTGGTTCTCCGGATCATCGCCTGGCCGCTGCGGCTGGTGCTCATCGATCATGCGCTTGGGCGTGGTGGAGACCACGTTGCCCTTGCCGTCCTCTCCCCAACTGGGACAGGCGATCGAATAGAGTCGGACCTTGTGAGGCTTGCCGTTCTCATCCACGCCGGGTGCGATCACGCCGAAGGACTGACCGACCAGGAAGTTGCCGGCCAGCGGCGTGTTCGAGACATCGAAGGCCACGTGCCGCACGAAGCTGTTCGATTTCCCCTTCATGCACAGCGCGGTGGACACGACCCGGCCGGTGATCGGCGACTTCGGCGAGGCCAGGTTCAGCTTTGCTTCGGGAAAGACCGGTTCGTTCGTTATCGTGGGTTGGGTCATACGGCGTACTGTAACGCCGGCGCTCCCCCGGAATCAAGAAAACGGCCCGGGCACCCCAAGCGCCCGGGCCGTTTCCGCAATCAACTTCCTGGTGTGGCCCCCCTCGATCGAGGATGAAGCAATCAGTCGAAGGCCGCCGTCACCGCAGGCACATTGACGGTCTCCAGGTCGATGTTGGTCTCGATGCGGAAGTTGGACTGCGTACGGTGGCGCTCGGCGAAGAAGAACTGCAGGGGGTACGTCTCTCCATCCTCGAGGCCGAGACGGCTGAGCTGGATGAACTGCTCCCGGGCGCCGTGCACGCCGCCGATGTCAATCACCAGCTGGCCGTTGACGAAGACCCACACGTCGTCGTCGCCGATGAACTTGAAGGTCTGATCCGCGGATGCGTCGTACGTGAACTCGTGCGGACAGCTCGAAGGTGAAGTGGAAGTTCCGGTCCGGACTGCCGCCCGGGTTGCCGAAGAGCTGGTCCTCGATCGGAAAGAAGCCGCCCAGCTCGCTGTACACCGGATCCTCCTTGTCGTCGAACACGTACGATCCGCTCTCCTGCCGTTTGAAGGCCAGCGTGAGTTGCCGTGAGAGATTGACGCCCGGCACGTCGCGGAACCACTGGTGGAACGAATCCGCCGACTCGATGCCGCCGTAGCTCATCGCGGTCACGGTGCCGGGTGCGTCGCCAGGCATCGGCGGGAGGCAATTGCA
Source organism: uncultured Planctomycetota bacterium (assembly GCA_963697235.1). GTDB lineage: Bacteria > Planctomycetota > Phycisphaerae > Phycisphaerales > SM1A02 > CAVONJ01. The sequence continues at coordinate 824,004 of CAVONJ010000003.1, read as the reverse complement.
GATGTTCCGGCCCTCGGAGTCCATCCACTGCTCGGTGAGCTTCCGACCCTGACCGATGAAGATGGGCTTGCCGTCCTCGCTGAGGTACGGGGCGACGTTGCCGACGTACTGTGCGAAACCGAGATCGGGACGGATCTCGAAGTCCGTGTGACCCTCGGGGTCGGTGCGCTCCCGGAAGTCGCGGACGATGCCGGTCAGGAAGATCGTGTCCGGCCCCAGGCCGTCCTCGCCCTGCGCCGACGTGGTAGACAGTGCGACCACCATTCCAACGAACCCGACCACACCCGACGTCAATGCCAGCTTGAGATTCGACCTGTTCATCATTCGCATCCCCTCCATCGTGCTTCGGACCTCCAGACCCTCACCGTACGATTCGCCTCCCGGCCGACAAGTCAGAAAGGCGGGATGACCAGGGAGGCGCGGTCGAGCCTGTGGGCTGTCACTCCTGGGCTAGTCCCGGTGGCCTTCCCGCCGAGCCGACCGCGAGGAATCCGCACGGACGGGGCAAATCTGTGGACGTTCCGTGGGCAACCTCTCTCATGGAGCCCGCGCCCCAACGCCCCGGAAGACTGGTTATCTTCCTTGGTCTGAAGACCGCCAGATCGACGATGTTCTCTTGGGCAAGAGGCCCGACACAGGAACGAGAAGTCATGGACGCATTCAGAATCGAGGGCGGGGTCCGGCTTTCCGGACGCATCGCAGTCGACGGATCGAAGAACGCTTCGCTGCCGATGATGGCGGCATCCCTCCTGGCGGAGGAGCCGATCAAGCTCCGTCGGGTTCCGAGACTCTCGGACATCTCCAATATGGGACGGCTGCTCCACGAGTTGGGCGTGGAGGTGGACGGGAGCCATGGCACCGTCACCATGACGCCCACCGATGACCGCCCGACCCACGCCCGATATGACATCGTCCGCACGATGCGCGCCAGCATCTGCGTGCTCGGCCCGCTGCTGGCCCGGCGCAAGCTCGCCCGCGTCGCGATGCCCGGCGGGTGCGCGTTCGGGGCTCGGCCGGTCGACCTTCACCTGCGCGGGCTCGAGGCTCTTGGCGCCCGGATCGAGCTGCAGGGAGGGGACATCGTGGCCCGGGCGGATCGCCTCCGCGGCACGACCATATTCCTCGGGGGCGCCTTCGGCACCACGGTTCTGGGCACCGCGAATGTGATGTCCGCGGCAACGCTGGCCGAGGGAAGGACCATCATCGAGTCCGCGGCCTGCGAGCCGGAGATCGCCGATCTGGCCGCCCTGCTCAACGCCATGGGAGCGAGGATCTCCGGGGCGGGAACGCCGCGTGTCACGATCGACGGTGTCGAGAACCTCGGCGGCGCCGACTACACGATCGTTCCCGACCGGATCGTCGCCGGAACGTACGCCATGGCGGCCGCCATCACCAACGGCGATGTGATCCTGACGGACTTCCCGCTGGACAGCCTGCTGGCCGTCACCGACCTCCTGCAGCGGGTCGGCGTCCACGTCGACCGTCTGAATCCGGACGAAGACCCCCGATCCTGCACCGTCCGCATCTCGTCCGATCGACTGCTCAATCCGGTCATGGTCACGACCCAGCCCTACCCGGGGTTCCCCACCGATCTGCAGGCACAGGCGATGACGCTGCTGTGCCTGGCCACCGGCAACAGCATCATCACCGAGAAGATCTTCCCCGAGCGATTCATGCACGTGGCAGAGCTCACCCGAATGGGCGCTCAGCTCTACCGTCAGGGCCCCACGGTCGTGGTTCAGGGGGTTCCGCGTCTCATCGGCGCCCCGGTGATGGCCAGCGACTTGCGGGCCTCGGCATCACTGGTGCTGGCCGGCTTGGTGGCCGAGGGGACGACGGTCGTGCACCGCGTCTACCACCTCGACCGCGGCTACTCCCAGATGGAGCAAACGCTGTGCGCCCTCGGCGCCCGGATCGAGCGATTCAGCGCCGAGGCAAGCTCCGCCCCGATGCCCGAGCAGGAGCCGTCGCTGGTCGAGATCACCACGATGCCTCTCGCGCGAGTGGTGTGACCGCAGCGGGCCAACCTCCTCTCCCTGCTAGAGAGAACGACCGCGCAACCTCCTCTCCCTCCGGGAGAGGACCGGTTCGTCCCCGCCCCCCGCGGGGACGAACCAGGTGAGGGAGATTCCACGTCGCGCGTGGATGGCGCGAAAAGGCCCCTTGGCGTCGGCGCGTCACCGACGCCGGCCCGCGCGATTCTCGCTGCGCGGCCGATGGTCCTCGCAGTCCTCCCTCACCCGGCTCGCTGCGCGAGCCGACCTCTCCCGGAGGGAGAGGTGAGCAATGAGACGGTTCGTCCCCGCCCCCCGCGGGGACGAACCAGGTGAGGGAGATTCCACGTCGCGCGTGGATGGCGCAAAAGGCCCCTTGGCGTCGGCGCGTCACCGACGCCGGCCCGCGCGATTCTCGCTGCGCGGCCGATGGTCCTCGCAGTCCTCCCTCACCCGGCTCGCTGCGCGAGCCGACCTCTCCCGGGGGGAGAGGTGACCGACCTATTTCAGGCGGTCCAGCACGATCGGGATGGCCGGAGGCGTGCGCCGCGTCGGGAACAGGTTGACGATCATGCCCATGTGGTTGGCCTCGACCACGACTTGATCATCGACGCCCTCGAGCTGCGTGGACTCCACGGACACCAGACCATCGCCGACTCCGTTGACCGCTCCGGCCACCGTGGCGGCCAGGCGTCGTCGTCCCTCTGGTCCCAGCCAGCGATTGAACCACGAGGAGCCCGCCTCGGCGTCGTTCCGCTCCTCTGATTCGGGTTCGGCGTCCACGACGGCTGGTGTATCGACGCCGATCAATCGCGCCGCGACCACGGTGTATCGCGTGTGCGCGGGATGTGGTCGTCGATTGAGGCGCTCCAAGAACTCCGAACCCGGCAGCAGGTCATTTGCTGCCTCGCCGGCGCTGATCGAGCCCTCGCCGTTCTCCATACCCCTGACCAGATTGGTGAGCACGCGCAAGCGGGCCATCTGCGAGCCGTGATTCGGCGTTCCCAGCATGATCAAGCGATCCACGGCGGGAAGGCGATTCGAGTCGCTGCCATCACCGTTGTAATACGCTCGCCGAGTCAACACGTCGCGTGACACCAGCCCGCCCATCGAATGAGCGACGATGTCGACGTTCCTCACGCCCGCGATCCGCATCTCGAGGAGTTGCAGGGCCAGGAGGTCCGCGGCATCGCTGATCGACACCTCCGGCGGATAGTTGAAGTAGGCGACGTCGTAGCCCTCTTCGAGCAGAGCCGGGATGAGGTCGTTCCAGGCGATACCTGGATCATCCAGACCGTGCACGAGCAAGACCACATGCCGCGGAACCTCGTCCAGCGCCGCGAAGGGCACGGCGGATCGATCGGTCTGCACGGACCAGAGGCCCGGCTCCGGTGGGCTCGTCACGCCCGTGAGCACCGTCCGCCAGGTGCTCGGGAGCGCACCGGGGAGCATGTCGGGCAACTGGTCGATCTCACCCCGCAGCCGTCGCAGATAGGTCTCATCCACGGTGACCGACAGCCGGTCAGCCGTCACCTCCAGCCGCAGCGAGTCGCCGGTGAGTCCATTCAGCGCATCGAGCTGGCGCTGCCCGAGCGCCGATCGCACGTCGATGTTCCAGTCCAGCTGCTGCAATCCCAGCCGCAACGGATGGCCGGGGCCCAGTTCCGCGACCTCGCACAGTCCAGCGATGAGCTCGCGCAGTTCGAACCGGCCGTCGGTCAGGGGCACGCTGAATCGAGGGCCCGTCGCTTCGGCCCTGCTCGCCGGGGGAGGTGAATCGAGGACAGTCTCGAGGTCCGGGGGCGGTCCAAAGGGCCGAAGCACCAGGAGAAGGAGGGCCAGCGTCATTCGTGTCGAGCTCCTATTCGACGACCAGAACGTCGAACAATTGTTGCTGGGCCCGCTCGTAATTGTCCATGGAGTCCAGAAGATTCTTCTTGATCCGCTGGAACGACGCCTCGTCGCCCGAAAGACGATCCCCGTACTTCGAGACAACCCGATCCACCGCGTTCGAGGCGGCCTTCAGGTCGGAGGCCGCCATGGCGAAGGAACGGGCCGACTCGTAGAGGAGCTCGTGCTCGAGCTCGTCAGAGGTGGGTCGATACAGCAGCTTCCAGGGACTGCGCCTCAGCTCCACGGTCGTGAGCTTGAGCTGCTGCGAGGCGAGGCTGGCGTTGGCGAGCGTTTCCCCGAAATCGAGCGACCAGCCCTCGTAGTCCTCGCGCAGCGTGGTGATCGCGGCGATGGCGTCGTCGATCGCCTCCTGTCCGCGAGCGAGCAAGGCGTTGGCCTTGTCGACGGTCTCGTCCTTGACGCGCTGCGTGATCTCCTTGACGTCAACGCTCGCGGTCTCGACGTTGGCCACGATGTTGTCGATGCCGGGTTGGTTCACGGCCAGGCGCTCGCGGGCGTCCGTGAAGAGACCCTTTCCTTCGTCGAGCGCTTCGTTGAATTTGACGGTCACCTGATCGATGCTCTCGAGCCACTGCGCCCAGCGCCGCTCCTTGACCTGGTCCACCATGGTCCGCACGTCTTCGGAGGTTGTCCGGAAGTTCTCCAGCGTCGGCACCAGCTTGCTCGGTGTAGTCCTTGGGCACCTCGGTCTTCAAGAACGTCGCTGAAGTCTCGCCCAGTTCGCCATGACCTCGTCGACGAGGACCGCGTTCTTGGGACCCACGAGCGAGGTCAGCATGCCGGGAGCGATGGCGCCGGACACGCCCTCTCCCGCTGGGAGCCGTTCGCCGCTGCCGACGCTGGAGATCTCCAACCAGGAGTCGGAGCCGATGAGGGGACTTTGAATCAGGATCTGAGCATCACGGTAGAGCTCGACGCTGGAATCCAGCTCGAACAGCACCTCGATGGTATCGAACGGCGCCTGGTCCTCGAGCTTCGGCCGCACGTCGATCACCTCGCCCATCACCAAGCCCCCGACGCGGACGTTGCCTCCGGGCTTCAGATCCGCGATGCCGTTCTCGACGGCGAACGTCACCGTGTACTTCCGGAAGGACTGCAACACCCATTTCGTTGCGTCGGTGATCACGATGATCGACGCCATCGCCAGAAGGACGGAGGCGGTGACGAACACGCCGGTGCGGACGTTGTTCCTGGTCAGCTCTTCTCGGCTCGCCATCGATTCACCTCTCTGGTCATCGCTCGTTCACGCGCGGGGTCGCCACACCGCTCACCGCACGCGCCGGGTCGACTGAATCGCCGGCCCCTCGCCAAAGGAGGGCCCGCTCTCGCCCAGCAGATCTTCCGCGTAGTTCGTCGCGGCCCGGCGCTTCGAGATCGGGCCCTTGGCATCGCCGCGCAGGAACTGCCGGATCAGCTGGCGGCTCTCGTCCAGTTCGTCGAGTCGCGCCGCCGGGAAGTCCCGGAGCTCTTCGAATGCCTCCCGTCGATCGATCATCAGCATCCTGCCCTTGTCGAGCATGGCCATGCGATCCGCGACGGTGAACGCGGAGTCCATCTCGTGGGTGACGACGACGCTGGTCACCCCCACCTTGCGCGTGAGGTCGACGATGAGGCTGTCGATCTCCGCCGAGGTGACCGGATCCAGTCCGGCCGAGGGCTCGTCGTAGAAGAGGATTCGGGGATCCAGGGCCAGCGCCCGGGCGAGACCGGCCCGCTTCTTCATTCCGCCCGAGATCTGGGCCGGGTACTTCTCGGCGTGTTCCCGGAGACCGACCAGCTCCAGCTTGATCTTGACCGAGATGTCGATGATGTTCTGGCTCAAGTCGGTGTGCTCTTGCAAGGGCAGGGCGACGTTTTCCGCGATGGTCATCGAGTTGAACAAGGCACCCGACTGAAAGAGGATCCCGATCTTCTTTCGGATCTCGTTGAGGCCTTCTTCGTCCAAGCTGGAGAGATCCCGGCCGAAGAGACTGATCGCTCCCGCGTCCGGCAGCAGCGAACCGATCATCAGACGCAGGAGGGTCGACTTGCCCGATCCCGAGCCGCCCATGATCACGAGCGTCTCTCCCTCCTGCACCGAGAGGTTCACCCCATCCAGCACCGTCTGCTCACCGAAGCGCTTGACGATGTCCGTGATCTCGATGACCGGAGGCTTGTCCACGGAAAGTGCTCCTGAGCAACCGCCGCCCATCTTATCGAAGGCGGAGGAAGCAGCCCGATCTCTCTTCCCTTCAGGCGGTCAGAGAGTGCCGGGCAACGATGACGACCGACCGCCATCACCGGGCCGCCCGCGAGCACTTCCTCAACGGGCTGCTGGGTACGCCAGGTCGCCCTCCTGCGGATCGATCACGTGGATACTCCCGAACTTGAGGGTCGGCCGCAGCGATCCGGGCTCGGTCACGATGAACTCGGCTCGTGCTTGAACCGTGCTGCCGCCGCTGAAGATGAGCTCGTAGGGAATGGAAACGCGACCGTCCGTCATCGCCGGTCCTTGGCGATCCTCCGCACTGCCCTGGATCGAGAGTCGCAGCGGCCCGTAGCGCCGCGTCAGCTCGTCGAGGAAGGCGCGAGCCTCTTCGTCCGAGGCGCTCGCCCCGGCGCCGGTGAAGGCTGACTTGAAGGCGGGTAGATCGCCCGCCTGGCCTGCCTGCATGGCCACCCGCGGACCTTCGATCATCGGCCGGCGAGCGTTGGCGTTCCACCAGAGCGCCACCACGAGCCACCAGAGGCTCGCCAGCGATCCGACGATGATGCCGGCCAAGGCGAGACCTCGCCCCCGCCGACCCGGCAGGGCGTTGATGTGAAACAGCGCCCGGACGCCGAGGATCGGACCGATCAGGGTCAGCAGCGGACAGAAGAAGACGCTGCTGCAGAGGGCCGCCGCGAGGGCCCAGCCGCTGGTGCCAGCTCCCCGTCTCCTGATGACGCCCGACGGCGGCGCGGGCGGACGTCGCTCAGCGCTCACGGCGAGAGACACGAGCGGCGACCGCGAGCCCGCGGAACGAAGATGCCGGCGACATCATGGAGCGCCGACCGAAGGTGCGGAGGGCGGCGGATACTCCAGATCGCCGCGATCGGGATCGAAGATCTTGATGTAGCCGAGCTTCTTCAGGAAGCCCGGACCCGCCGAGGGATCCGCGAAGATGATCTCCGTCTCGGAGTTCACCGTTGCGTTCTGGAACGTGAGGACGTAGGGGAAGGGCACGTTGGCCTGGCCGGGCGCCGGCTGCTTGACGCCTTGCGCCGCCTGCTGATCGAACTTCGCGCTGACGAAGCCGCCGTAGCGCTGATTGAGCTCCTCCAGGAACGCGCGGGCCTCGGCGTCGGTCGCCGTGGCGCCTGGACCGTGGAACCAGCCCTTGAACGCGGCCACGTCGCCGCCCATGCCGGCCGAGAGGGCGTCGCGCGGCCCGATGAGCACGATCTCGTAGAAGTTCGCGTACGCCCACTTGCCGGCAAAGTACTGTCCGCCCGTGAAGACCACGCCGAGCACGATCGCGGTGATCGCCAGCCCCTTGCCCTTCTTCGCCGGGTTCGAACCGATCGTGAAGAAGGCCGCGAGCCCCAGCACGATGCCCAGCAGCGTCGTCACCGGACAGCAGAAGATCAAGCTGCTGACCAGCGAGGTGATGGCCAGGCCGCTCGTCTTCGCGGGCTGTCCGTAGGCAGCTGGGAACGGTTGATCAGGGGGCGGGGTGAACTGGCTCATGAATGCTCCTCCGGGACGAGTCCTCGTGCATCGGAACGTGAAACGGCGCAAATGTCAAAGAAGTCGCCGCGATGGCCTGCGATGGGGTCAATCGCCCGCCGGCTGATCAGATTCGGCAACGGAGGGGATCATCAGGTCGCCGCCGTCCGGGTCCATGACGATCAGCCGCTGCAGGCGCGTCTGCAGCGTGCCGACCTGGAGACGAAAGCGACCGGAAGCGGCGTGCTGCCCGCCCTCGAAGAAGGCGATCATCGCGATGACGTAGGTGGGATCGCTGAACGAGCCGTCGGTGGTCATCGACGTCACCGACAAGCGCCGCAGCGGACCGTAGCGGGCGCGCACGGACTCCGCGAACGCGCGGACCTCCTGCGGCGACGGCGCGACCGCCGCCGGGCCCGACCAGCGTGCGACCTGCTCTTCCGCCTGTCGATCGCTCTCGATCACGAGGAGGCGCTCCACCTGTTCGGTCATCGATTGCTCCAGGGCGTCGCGGGTGGTGTCGCCGACCCACCACCAGCCGGCGGCCCACAGCATGCTCGACAGCCAGCCCAGCCCCACCGCCAGCTGGGCGATGCGCCGCCCGCCGAGGCGGCCCGAGGCGTTGCGGATGCGGCGCAGCGCCAGCACGCCCAGGACCAGCCCGAGCAGGTTGACCGGCGGGCACCCTGGCAACACCGCGATGACCAGCGCGGTCACCGCCAGAGCCGAGAGCGGCCCCTTGGGGGGCGCCGCGGGGACCTGGTTCAGGTGTGGGTCGGTCGAATCGGGCATGGCGCATCGCGGGAGGAAGAGCTAGAGGGTAGCGAAGACGCCGCTGCGATCTACGAAATCGCTTCACCGGCCGCCGTGCGGACGAGCTCGATGAACGCGCGCCCCCGGTGTTCGTAGTTCTCGAATTGGTCCCAGCTCGCGCATCCCGGGCTCAGCAGCACCACGTCGCCCTCACGCGCCCTGTCCAGCGCCGAGCGCATGGCCCGCTCGAGACTTCCGCAGTGCTCGCTGGAGGATTTCGAGGGATCCGCGGCGACGATGGCGGATGCCGTCGAGCCGATCGCGTAGAGCCGAGCCAGCCGGGAGGCGAGCGCCCCGATCGGAGCAAGATCAACCCGCTTGTCGTAGCCGCCCGCGATCAAGTGGATGCGGGCGGAATCGGGAAACGCGTCGACGGCGAGCACCGTGGCCTCCGGGGTCGTGCTCTTGGAGTCGTTGACGAAGAGGATGCCGCCGCGCCGGGAGATCACCTGGAGGCGATGGGGCAGACCCGAAAAGTCCAGGAGGAGGGGCGCAAGCGCCTCAGGATCCTGACCGGTAACCGCGGCCACCGTACGCACGGCCAGACGAGCGTTCTCCTGGTTGTGTCGACCCGGAATCGCGAGCGGGATGGGTACTGCGTCAGGCGAGGGCGGCGCCGGGCGGATGGCCACATCATCCTGCATCTGGTGCCGGAAGATCGCCAGCTTGCAGGCGCGGTAGTGCTCGAAGGAGCCGTGCCAGTCGAGGTGATTGGGCGCGATGTTGGTGAGCACCGCCACGGCCGGGGAGAAGGGCGGCGTTGGCTCGCGCTCGTCTGCTTCGTCCGTTCCGGCCACCGCGAGCCAGTAGAGCATGGCGCTCGACAGCTCGAGCACGATCCAATCGCCGGGCGCGATCTCCTCCAGCGAACCGAGCAACGAGCCGCCGATGTTGCCGCCCAGGTGCGCGCGGGTCGACGTGCCCGCGACCGCGCGGCAGAGAAGATGGTGGATCATGGCGGCGGTGGTCGACTTGCCGGCGCTCCCGGTCACGCCGATGATCCGGCGGCGATCGAGCCGCTCGACGAGCAGGCCGATTTCGGTGGTGACGGGAACCCCGGCGTTGCGCCAGCCGCGATGAAGGGATTGCGCCAGGGCTGCGGAACCGCGGGATTGACGATGAGCAGTTCACCGCGAGCGAACGAGGCGCGTCGATGTCCGCCCAGCTCGAGCTCGACGGCGCGGGCATCGATCAAGTCGCTCAGTTCCTCCAGGGCCGGCTGCAGCTGATCGGCCTCCTGCAGATCGGTGAGGATCACCCGAGCCCCGTGCTCGCACAGCCAGCGCGTCACGCCAACTCCGCCGCCGAAGCGCCCGATGCCCATAACGACGACCGTCGCCCCGCGCAAGACAGATCCGTCAGCCATAGCCCAGCTCCTCCAGGTCCGTCTCTTCGAGGCCGAAGTGATGACCGATCTCGTGCAGGAGCGTGATTCGTATCTGTTCCTTGATCCGCTCTTCGCCGGAGCGCCGAACGCCGTGCGCGTCGAATCCCGGCGCCCAGCCCTCCGCGATGCCGACGATCCCGCGCCGGAAGAGGTGAATCGTCTCCGGGATGTCGCTCTCCTGCGCGACCGATCGCTCGGTGAGCGGGGTTCCGGTGTGCAGGCCGGCGAGGACGTCCTCATCGGGATCGATGGCCAGCTCCTTCATCAGGGCCGCCGACGGCTCGTCTTCGACGATCAGCGGCGCCGACTCCAGCAGGTCGAGGAGTGCCGGCGGCAGCGCATCGAGCACTTCTTCCAGCAGCCGGTCGAATCGCTCTCGCTCCTTCTCGTTCATTCCGTCCACCGTCCCGTTCACTCGTCTCGCCGGCTCCAACTCCGCCGCTCGTTCACTCGACCTGCCCGATGAGCTGTCCGATCGATGCGCACCCCTGCCGGGACACCCAGCGCTGAAGACCCTTGGCAATCCGGATCGGGAGCCACGGATCGACGAAGAGACCGGTGCCGACCCCCACCGCGCTCGCTCCCGCGAGCACGAACTCGGCCGCATCGCGCCAGTCCATCACGCCCCCCAGGCCGATGATCGGCACGTCGGCTTCGCGGGCGACGCCGGCGTAGACCTCGTGCACCATGCGAACCGCGATCGGATGGATCGCGGGGCCGCTCAGGCCGCCCGTGCCGCGGCTGAGCCGGGACCTCCGGGAGTCGACGTCGATGGCCATGGCCTTGAATGTGTTCACGAGGGTCAGCGCGTCCGCCCCGGCGTCGATGGCCGCTTCCGCGAACTCGACGATGTTGCCTACGTTGGGCGAGAGCTTGACGAACATCTTCGTTCGGCGAAGGACGGGGCGCACCGCATCGAGCAGCGATCGCAGGGAGCGAGGGCAGTCGCCGAACTGGAGCCCATCGGCGGTGTTGGGGCAGGAGACGTTCAGCTCGACCGCGGGCAGCGCGTCCTCATCGTCGAATCGGCGGGCCACCTCGACATAGTCCTCCATCCGGTGACCGGCGATCGAGCCGATGACCACCGTGTCCAGCGTCGCCGCCGAGGGGAGCTTGTCGCGGAGGAATCGCTCGAGCCCCACGTTGGCCAGCCCGACCGCGTTGATCATGCCGCGCGGCACCTCGATCAATCGCCACGGCGGATTGCCCTCTCGCGATTCGACGGTGATCGACTTGGTCACCACCGCGCCGAGCGCGCGGAGGTTCAGGACATCACCAAGCTCGTCGACGTATCCGCACGTTCCAGCTGCCGCAAGCAGCGGATTGCGAAGGCCGATGCCGGCGAGGTCGGTGCGCAGCTCGGGCCAATCGCGCATGGCCGTATGGTACGACAGCGGGGCTGCGGCCGAAGCCTGGTTGGCCGCGGCCTTTGCTCCTACCATCGTCGAACACGTTCGAAGTCAGAGGAGTGCACGTGATGACGACGCTCGAGAGCCGGATTGCGCAGTTCGAGAACATGGCGGCGGCAGATCCGGAGAATGAGATGGCCCACTTCAGCCTGGGCAACGCGTATCTGCAGGCGGGACGGTCGGCCGAGGCGGCCCGCAGCCTGGAGCGCTGCCTGGAGTTGAACCCCGAGATGAGCAAGGCGTACCAGCTCGCCGGTCAAGCCATGATCGACGCGGGCTGGGAGGACAGGGCCGTGGTGACCCTGCGGAAGGGATACGAGGTGGCGGCCCGCAAGGGCGACCTGATGCCCCGCGACGCGATCGGCGAGCTGCTGCGGCGCATCGGCATCGAGCCGCCGGCGCTGTCGAAGGAGATCGAGCGGGAAGCCGCGGCCGTCGCGTCCTCCGGCACGTTCGTCTGCCAGCGCACCGGCCGCCCCGGCACGCAGCTGGGCAGGCCCCCGTTCCGCGGTCCTGTCGGCCGGTACATCTACGAGAACATCTCGAAGGAAACCTGGGACGGCTGGATCGCGCAGGGCACGAAGGTCATCAACGAGCTGCGTTTGGACCTGTCGCGCGAAGACCACCAGGACCTCTACGACCAGCAGATGTACGAATACCTGGGCATGGACCAGGAGCTCATCGATCGCCTGCAGAGCGGCGCGACGGCCTCGAAGAGCTAGCAAGAGACTCCTCTCCCACCGGGAGAGGACGGCGAGCGCAGCGAGCCAGGTGAGGGAGAGCGTCGTGGACCGTCGGCGCACACCATGATCCGCGTCTTGCACCTCGCGCCTCGCGCAGGCGATCAGACCCATGTGGCTCACGAGCTCACACTCGACGTGGAATCTCCCTCACCTGGTTCGTCCCCGCAGGGGACGGGGACGAACCGGTCCTCTCCCGCAGGGAGAGGAGTTGGTCGGCGACTTTCCCGTGGAGCGGTGACGGCGGGTCCGGTCAGATCATCGTCTTGCGGTGGTACACCCACCATTCGATCATCAGCAGGCCCAGGCACAGGCCGAGCGCCCAGGGCCACAACGGGGTGTAGGTCGCGTCGGCGGCGGCTACGCCTTTCACGTTGTCCTGGCCGATTCGGATCTCCGGCGCGGGAGGCAGATCGCCTTCGGTGCTGCTGATCAGGTTGACGGCGAAGAAGCGCCGCTGCCGATCGGAGCGCCCCGGCTCGGTCCAGCTCACCTCGTACACGCCGCCCAGCCGCGCTGGTCCCCAGCTCCAGAGGGTCGGGTCCAGCGGCTGCTGGGAGACCTCCTGGCCGTCCGGCGTCCGCAGGACGATGTCGCTCGCCCCCGAGGGCAGGCGGGCGCTGAGGGCCTCGCCCGGGTGGTAGCCCTGGCTGACCAGACCCTCGCCGAAGTTGCCGAGGTAGTCGACCGCGTTGAGCATGAAGTGGACCCAGCTGCGATCGAAGGGCCAGCGGCTGTCCAGGGGATCGAACGGACAGTAGATCACCTGCATGGGGCCGCGGGAGATCGCCACGATCAGCGGGGTTCGCGACCCCTCGGCGAGCACCTCGACGTCCTCGTCGGGCTGGATCAGCTCGAACTTCGCCACGTAGAGGTTGTCGAGATTGACGAAGCGCATCGCGGGGTGATCATCCCGCCACTCCAGAGCCATTTGGTCGTTTCCGGTGCCGTAGGGATTGAGCCCCTCCAGCGGCGGCGGCGGACCGAAGATGAGGTAGCGGCCCGGCGGCATCTGCTTCGGCTGGTAGCCGTCCAGCACGACGAGGTCGTACGCGTCGAGCTCGCCGGCCTCGGCCATGCGTTCGTACTCCTCCCCGCTGGTGGTGCGGTCCAGCACCTCCAGCGTCAAACCCTCGAGCGCCATCGTGACCAGGTCGCCGCCGGGCGCGACCACGAAGACCGCCAGCCGCTTGGGCGGAGGGATGACCAGCTGCGCGACATTGTCCGCGACCAGCGCATCCTCCCGCAGGTTGGCCACCTCCACCACGGCGCCTCGAGGCAGCTCGAACGGCGAGAAGACCACGTTGTTGCGCCCGGGCAGGAGCACGCCGGTGCTCGGATCGGGTTCGGCGGGGCCGATCTTCACCTCTTCGATCTTGAGCGCCACCCCGTCGACGGCCAGCTGCACGTCGCATACGGCCTCCTCGCCCCCGTAGTTGGCGAGGGCGACGAAGACCTGGACCGCCGTGGGCTGATCGTACGGGCGCTCCACCGAGAGGCTGGTGATCGCGATGTTGCCGGTCCCGGCGCTACCCATCGGGTAGTAGTCAAGCTGCTCGCCGCGGAGCACCTGATCGGCGAGGTCCTCGATGCGACCGTCGCTGAAGAGCTCCAGCTGCGCCGGCTCTCCCATCGGCCGCGCTTCGCCCATGTTGTCGACGACATTCGTCGTGTACGCGCGCGCCAGCCGCAGGGCTTCGTCGATGCGCGTCTCGCCGTGGGTGGGCTGGACTCGATCGATCGCCTGCAGAATCTGCTGCTTGGCGCGGGTGAAGCGGCACATCACCTCCGCCCGGTCGCTGAAGGCGATGACCATCGTCTCCCCCGGAGAACCGCCGAGCAGCCCGCCGCCGTAGAGCGATTCGACGCGCTCCCGCGCGAGTTCCTTCGCCTCATCCAGGCGGCTGCGCCCTTGGGGCCATCGGTCGCGGTCATCGAGGCGGAGTTGTCGATCAGGACGACCATCTTGCCGCCCCGCCGGCTGCCGGCGTGCAACCGCGGCTGCGCCACCGCGGCCGCCAGCAGCATCAGCACCAGGAACTGCAGGAGCAGCAGCACGCTCCAGCGCAATCGCTGGAAGGGAACGTTCGCCTGCAGGTCCTCGACCGAACGCCGCCAGAGCAGCGTCGAACCGATCGGCTGCGTACGCCGGCGGAGCTTGAGGAAGTAGAGGAAGATCAGGGGCGGAATGACCGCGGCCGCCAGGATGAGGCCCGTCAACGGCGTCAGCAACGTCACTTCAGGAGCCCCCGCTTGCGAAGGTAGTCCAGCAGCAGCACGTCCAAGTCGACGCTCGTGTCGATCGTCACGTGCATGATGCCTCGCCGCACGCAGAAGTCGCGCAGGCGACCGCAGTACGCGGTCAGGTTCTCCTGGTAGCGCTTGAGCAGCGCGGCGCTGACGGTCACCTCCGCGGTGTCCTCGTCCTCGAGATCGGTCAGCCGAAGGTCCCCGCTCATTCCCTGCTTGCCCGGATCGATCTCCTCGGGACTGAGCATCTGGATGCAGAAGGTGTCGTACCCGCCGCCGGCCAGATAGCGGAGCCCCTTCTCGTACCCCTCCTTGAAGAGGAAGTCCGAGAGGATCACCATGACGCCCTTGCCCTGGCGGCTCAGGGCGATCGTGCGCATCGCGTCGGGAAACGCGCTGCCGCCGCCGGGGGCCAGATCGAGCAGCCAGCTGCCCATCTCGCGGGTGCGGCGACGCCCCCGCAGGCTGGTCAGCGGGCGGGTCTCCGCCGCGTTGAACGCGAAGAGCGACACGCGGTTGTGGTTGACCAGACCGATGTAGCCCAGGGCCATCGCCAGCCGCTGCGCGAAGACGAACTTGTTCGGGTTGCCCCAGTCCATCGACGCGCTGTTGTCGACCGCGATGATGAGCGAGAGATCCTCCTCCTCGAGGAACAGCTTCAGGAAGAGCTTGTCGAGACGCGCGTAGACGTTCCAGTCGACGAAGCGCAGATCGTCGCCGTGCGTGTAGTGCCGGTAGTCGGCGAACTCGACGCTGATGCCGCGCTTCTTGCTGCGGCGCTCGCCCTGGAGCTTGCCTGCGAAGATCTTGCGGGACATCACGTCCAGCTGGTCGAGCTTGGACATGAGCCGGCTGTCGAGCAGCTGGTCGACGCGGCGGGGCTTGGGCTCGGTGCTGATGCCGAAGTCGGGCATGGGGTGGAGACTCGTTTCCCTTACGAAGAGCGGGGCAGCGTCTTCAGCAGCGCCTCGACGATGTCGTCCGTGGTCACGCCGTCCGCCTCCGCCTCGAAGCTGCGGATGATGCGGTGACGCAGCGCCGGCCTGGCGACGCGGTGCAGATCGCGGAAGGCGACCGCGTACCGTCCATCCACGATGGCCAGGACCTTGGCGCAGCCGATCAGGGCCTGCGCCCGCGCGGGCTCACGCCGACGCGAATGTACCGGCTCGTCGCCTGATCCCCGTAGGGACTTCCCGGATGCGTCGCGAGCACCAGGCGCACGGCGTAGTCCTGGACGTGGGGCGCCACGATCACCTGCCGGGCCAGCCGCTGCGCCCGCTGGATGCCGTCACCGTCGAGGATCGGCTCCGGGTCCGAGACCGCGGTGCGCGTGGTCGCCTCGACGATCCGGTTGAGCTCGCCGCGATTCGCGTAGGGCACGACGACCTTGAGGAGGAAGCGATCGAGCTGCGCCTCGGGCAGCGGATACGTGCCCTCCTGCTCGATCGGGTTCTGCGTGGCCATCACGAAGAACGGCCGCTTGAGCCGATGGGTCGACCCGCCAACGGTCACGGATCGCTCCTGCATCGCCTCCAGCAGCGCGGACTGGCTCTTGGGCGTCGCGCGGTTGATCTCGTCGGCGAGCACCAACTGGTGGAAGATCGGACCGGGCCGGAAGGAGAACTGACGGCGTCCCGTCTCGGGATCGTCCATGACGACGATGGTGCCGGTGATGTCCGCCGGCATCAGGTCGGGCGTGAACTGGATGCGGGCGAAGGGCAGAGTGAGCACGCGGCCCAGCGTGCGCACGAGCAGCGTCTTGCCGAGTCCCGGAACGCCCTCGAGCAGCACATGGCCGTCGGCGAGCAGCGCGACCAGCGTCTGCTCGACGACCTCGTCCTGTCCGATGAGGACGCGGCCGATCTCGGTCCGCAGTCGCTTGAAGACGGTGCGGAAGGCGGCGCAGGCGCGCTTGACGGACTCGATGTCGTGGAAGGTGACCTCCAGATCGCGCACCGCAGCCCGCTCAGGCATCGGGCTGCTCCCCGCTTCCGCCCTGGTCCGAGTCGCTCTTGCGGGCGCGGCGCTTCGCCGCCAGCAGCCGCGAGGTGTAGTCCTCCGCCTCGCCCGGCGGCGGGAGAGGGGGCTGCTCTGCTTCGGGCGACGGGACGCGCCGAGCCTTGCTGGCCGCGGCACCGATCTGCAAGGAACGGCCTGCATCCGTCTCGTCCGCCTCGAAGCGGGCGCTCGGCGCCGCTGCAGTCTCCCCCTGCATCGTCTTCTTCGGGGGCTGCTTGATCTGCTCCTTCGTGCGCTTCCACGCCGAGACGGTGGCCGTCGACGCCTCGCCGCGGCTCGCGACCGCGCGGCCCATCAGCTTCTGCAGCCAGGCCCGGTCGAGCGCCAGCCGCCGGGCCGCGACGTCGAGCAGGAACAGGCCGGCGGCGATGATCGCCAGCAGGTCCCAGATCTGCTTCTGGCTGCGCGGCACCTCGAGGTTGCGGCGGTCGAACATGTCGAGCAGCTCTGGACTCTCCCAGCTGAGCACTCGACCGCCGGTGCGAGCGGCGAGATCCCGCAGCAGGGCGGCGTTGTGTTTCACGGTGCGGAACTCGCGCGCGTACGGCACGCTGACCGCGGCCTGCAAGTTGCCCTGGATTGGGGCCTCGCTCGATCCGCCGGCGTAGTTCACGTTGACCAGATAGGCGCCCGGACCGCTCGTGACGAACTCCGCGCGGTACCGTCCCGGACCGGTCTGCTGCAGGGCGAGCGGTGCGGCGCTGCCGTCGGGCGCGACGACCACCGCCCGGGTGCGCAGGAAGTTCAGGAACGAAGCGTCCGATTCCAGCGCCTCCAGCTCGACCACCGCGCGGTCGCCGTCCAGCTGCGTGTTGACCGTGATATTGCTCGGGGCGCTCGGGCGCATCACCCAGCGCATCGACTGCTCCCAGAACGCCCGGAACTCCGACCAGGCGACCCACGCCGCGCCCCAGCGGCCCATCGTGTCGCTCGTGAACGCGATCGCCTTGCCCAGCCCGTAGTTCCAGTTTGCGTAGAGCGGGTCCCGCCCCTCGCTGGTCACGATGGCGATCGGCGTTTGCGCGAGACCCTCCCGCTCCGCCGTCAGGACGTATCCCTCGACGACCGGAACCTGGGCGAATCCCTCCACCGGTCCGGGCAGCCGGCTGACCACCTGCGGCTGGTAGATGTCGTTCTCCTGGATGAGCGAGCGGGAGACGAGCTGCGCTTCCTTGATGAAGATGCCGGGGAGATTCTTCGGATTCGTGACGTTGTAGAAGCGGCCGCCGGTCTGGGTGGCCACGCTGTTCATCTTGTTGCGGTCGATACCCGTGCCGTGGCCGCCCACCATGACCGTCGTGACCGTCACGCCGCTTTGCACGTACTGCTGGATCAACCCCGGGCTGGGCGGTGAAGGATCGCCATCGGAGATGATCAGGACGTGCTTCTGGCTGGCTCGAGCCGCTCTGGTCTGCAGCCCCGTGAGCGCGACCTTCATCGAGCTCTCGAAGTCGGGCATGTCGCCCACGACCATCTGCTTGGTGGCCGCGATGGCCGCCTGTTTGTCGCCCGCCTCCTGGAGCGGCAGCGCCCAGCTGATGCCCTGCACGGCGTTGGCGTTGCCCCAGTTGAATTCGAGGATGCCGATGTAGTCGAGCCGGCTCAGGGCTTCGATCGCGGACTGCGCGACCTTCTGACCCCAGAAGTTGCCCTGGGCCATCTCGCAGGAGTGCATGATGAGCACCAGGGCTCCGCGCGGCATCTGGCGGATCGAGGGAGGATCGAGCTTGACGGGAAGGACCTTCGAGGTCTCCGAATCGATCCAACCGCCGGCGCCCAGCGATGTCGGGCCGCCGAGCATGATCAGGCCTCCGCCCAGATCGTGCACGTACGCGTGGAACATCCGGTCCTGCTCGTCGTCGATCGACCAGCGGGGAATGTCCGCCAGGACGACGGCGTCGTAGCCGCTCAGGTAGACCAGGCCGCCTTGCATGGAAGCTGGATCCACGCGGTCCACCTCGATCTGGCTCTCGGCCATGGCTCGGAGGAGGTGTTCCGTCTCGCTCGGATCGCTTTCGATGAAGAGCACCCGCCCCTCCGACCCGACGAAGGTGACGGCACCTGCGGTGTTGTTGTCCGGAACGTCGCCCGGGTCGTCGACCTCGAGCAACGCTTCGAACTCCTGGGGGCCCGGGGTGTCCATGCTCAGCGAGACTGGAACCACCCGAGGTCCCGGCTCGAGCGCCACCGCCAGGCCCTGCCCCGGCCCGTCGCCGTTGAGATCCAGGCGCCTTCCGTTCTGGCTCAGATAGACCGTTCCGGTCGTGAACGCCTGCGAGCGCAGCACCATCTTCACGTTGGCGGTCTGTCCCTGACGCACCCGGGGCGGGGCGATCAGACGCTCGAAGATCACCTCGTTCTCGTGCTCGTACTCCAGCAGCAGCACGTCGATCGGAACGTTGTTCGCCCGCGCCAGCTCCGCCACCTCGAGCACCGAGCCCTCCGTCTCGTTGCCATCCGAGGCAAGCAGGAAGCGGTTGGCCGTGTCCGGCGGCGCCAGCGCAAGCGCAATGCGCACGCCCTCCGCCAGATTGGTGGCCGCCAGATCGGCTGGCTCCTGTCCCGCGCTCACCGCGGTGTACTGATCGGGCATCGCCACGATGTTCGCGCTCTCCGCGACGGTGATGACCGCGACGCGATCCTCGCGATTCTCCTTGGCCTCCGCTGCCTTGGCCAAGAACTCGACCGCCTCGGTCTTCTTCGCCCAGGGAACCGACTGGCTGCGATCGAGCAGGATCGTGACCGTGACCCCTTTGCCCTGCTTCTGCCAGCTCGGACGGGCGAGGGCCATCGCGAGCAGCACGATCAACAGCGTGCGGAACGCGAAGGTGACGAAGGCCTTGGTCCGGGAGAGGCCGCCGATCGATCGAATTGCGATGAGCAGCACCGGCACGATCAGCACCAGCAGCAGCAACCAGATCGGCTGCTCGAATACGATCGGCGCCTCGGCCAGCATCACCGTCTCCACACCGTCGGCCGCGCTCACGGCCGCGGAAAGACCTGCACTCGGTTGTTGCCCGAGTCCAGCACGAACAGGCGATCCTCCAGGAGATCTACGCCCCAGGGGTATTTCAGCTCGCCGGGACCCGCACCCAAACGGCCCATGACGGCCAGGCTCCGCCCATCCCGGGTGAACTGCTGGAGCCGGTTGTTGCCGAACTCGCAGACCACCAGCGTTCCGTCGGGCAGGAGGACCAGATCATACGGATAGAGCAGCTGCCCCGCCTCCCGTCCGGCCTCGCCGAAGGAGCGGAGCCAGCGCCCCTCCGCGTCGACAACGACGATGCGGTGGTTGCACGCGTCGGCGATGAAGAGCTCCCGGCGCTCCTCGTCGAACACCATCGACTGGGGCCGGTTGAATTCACCGGTTCCGGAACCGAAGCCCCCGAACTCGAAGACGTACGTGCCGTCCGGCTCGAACACCTGGATGCGATCGTTGCCGCCGTACTCGCTGACATAGAGCCGGCCCGCCGGCCCGAACTCGACGTCCGTGGGGTAGATGAACTCTCCCGGCCCTTCGCCGTAGCGGCCGAAGCGCAGCAGCTCGGTGCCGCTCGGGTCGTAGGCGATCACCCGAAAGTAGTGCGTGTCCGCGACGTAGACGTTTCCATCCGGAGCCACGTTGAGACCGGTGGGCTTTCCCAGCTCCATCTCCGGCATGCGCCACTGCAATTCCGGAATGCCCTGCGTATCGAAGCGCTGCACGCGGGCCGTCTTGTCGACGATGAAGAGTCGCCCTCGCTGCCGGTCCGCTGCGATGCCGCGCGGGTAGTTGAACTGACCGAGGGAGAGGCCCGAGCTGCCGAAGACGAGCACGGCCGGCAGCGGTCGCGCCGCCGCCGCATCGCGGTCGCCACAACCGCCCAACCCGGTCACTGCGGCCAGGAGGAGCAGAGCCGGCGCCGCCACTGGTGCGCTGAGTCGTCGCATCATCCACCAGATCGTACCGGTCCCGAGCGCCGCCAAGCCGGCCACGAGCACGAATGCCAGCGCGGCGACCATCACCGTCCGAGGACGCTGGTAGTGCATGTCGTTCAAGATGGTCGCAGAGATCGCCTCGTAGCCGGGCGGCTGCAGCTGCGCGGTCACGGGGATCTCGCCCATCGACATGACGCCGACGACCGCCACCGTGGCCGCGACCGCGGCCATGAGCTGCGGCCAGGAAGCGCGCACGAGCCCGGGCAGGTGCTCGGCTCCCTCCAATCGCCGCATGGCGAGCAGCGTGGCGGGCTCCTGGCGCACGAGCCAGCGCGCGAAGAGCGCCGCGACGGCGCCGAAACGGGCAAGGTGACCGAACAGGAGGATCACCGGATGTCGATACACGAGATCGGAGAGGGTGAGCGCGCCAAACCCCAGCGCCAGCGGCTGGTTGTACGCGGCCTCCAAGCAGGTGGCGGTCAGCGTGGCGGGAATGAGGGCCATGGCGATCCAGCCCACCGCCTGCACATGTCCGAGCCCTCGCACCCACCGCCGCCCGTCCTGCCAGGTCGCCGCGAGCCCGACCATGACGATCGCCGCCACCGCGCCGGTCCCGAGCGCGAGGGCCAGACCGCGGGCAAGCGCCGCGCCGTACAGATCGACGAACACCCGAATCGGCTCCGCACCGCCGACGCGGCTGAAGAAGAGCGAGAAGGGAACGATCACCGTGGCCAGCCAGATGGCCGCGGCGCCGAGCCACGTTCCGGTCGCGCTTCGCGCGCCGCAGTGGGTCAGCTCGGGTGCTCGCAATGCCAACAGCAGCCAGATGGCCGCCGCCCCGGCGCCAGTCACCGCGATCGCGGGGGCCGCGGCGCCGAGCAGATCACGGCTGTTTCCACCGAGTGCCGCCACCGCCCGCAGCTCGTTCCCGACGGTGAACACCTCGGCGAGGTCGAAGCAGGTCGTGTTGTTGAGGACGATCAGGAAGACGATCGCACCGCCGAGGATCACGCCCCGGCCGTCCGCGCGGACTCGGGCCCGCAGCCGGATCCAGGGACCCGCCGCGTCCAGCCGAAGCAATTCCTGAAGTCGCTGCGCCGAGGCGGCCGTCGCGCCGGCCACGCACCAGGCCACGATCGGCCACGACCAGCAGACGAGGCTGACGTACAGGGTCGCGAGCCGCAAGGTCCCGATGAGCCGTCGGTCGACCGCCCACTTGTAGGCCGCGGAGTCCGCCGGCCACGACTGCCACCAGGCGTAGAAGACCAGATAGGCAGGCAGACAGATCGGCAATGCCACCAGCAGCGCCAGCGGTACGAAGCCCTGCCGAGGCAGAGCGTGGCCGAGCACCCGCCCCGGCAGCCAGCCAAGGAGGATCGCCCCCAGCCCGACCGCCGCCGCCCATCCCGCGCTCACGAGGAGCAGGCCCGCGGCCGGTGCCGCACCAACGCCCGACGGCACCGCGCCGAGCACCTCACTCGCCGCGGCGAGCGCGGGAAGGGCGACGCAGAGGAGCCACAGAAGCATCGCGGCGACGCCGGCCGTCCAGCCGCTAGCCCGCATCGCCTGATCCGGGCGAACCGGCTCGCCGCGGGTCGAGCCACTCCATCGCCATCTCGATCGCTCGGACGCGCTCGTTCGCCGCTCGCTGGTAGTCGATCTCGAGCGGATCGGGAACCGCCTGCTGCAGGAAGCGTTCCGCGAGGGCCGGGCGAAGCGGGATGTTCCGCGACGGCGACTCCGCGAGCATCACTTCGACCTCCTCCGAGAGCAGGAAGTCGATGAGCCGAGCCGCGGCCTGCGGGTTCGAACCGCCGCGCACCCGAGCCACCGTGTTGGGAATGATCAGCGTGCCGCCCCCCCGCTGCTCCGGCTCCGCGTCGTGGCGGGGGTAGATCAGCTGGACGCGGCGATTCTGGGCCTGCGCCGCCCACACGTCATCGGTGTCGGTGAGTCCCAGGTCCGCCTCTCCGTCCGCGACCGCCCGGACCACGCCCGCGTTCCCGCTGGGCAGAAGGCGAATGCCGTTCTCCGCCAGGCCCATCAAGAAGGCTTCGTAATACACGTCCGGCCGGCGGAACTGGCGGTCCCAGTACACCTTCATCGCCGCCAGGTGGCCGCCCGTGGTTCCGAACCGCGGATCGGCCATGACCAGTCGGCCCTTCCACTGCGCATCGGTCAGATCCATCCACGTCTCGGGCAACTCATCCGGCGCCACCCGATCCGGGGCGTACACGATCACGCGGGCCCGACCGGCAAAGGCGAACCAGCGGCGCTGCGGATCGCGCCACCGGTTGGGCCATTCCACGGTCGCCTCCGAGAGGTGCTCGGCGAAGATTCCCGCTTCCGCCAGCTCGATCGTCTGGAAGATCTCCGAAGACCAGAACACGTCGGCTTGAGGATGGTCCGCTTCCGCCCGCAGCCGCTCCGCCAGGCCGGTCGTCTTCTTCGCTTCGGTGTCGGTGACGAGCTGGACGTCCACGCCGGTTCGGCGCTCGAACGCGGCGATCACCTCCCGCGCGACGTGCTCATCGACCGAGACGTAGAGCACGACGCGTTCGCGCGGTTCGCTGCATCCGGCACTCCCGAGCGATGCTGCACCACCAAGGGCCAGAAGCAGCAGAAGACGAGAGAAGGATAGATGGACCATGAGAGGGGGTGGAGAGGTGCGGCGCGTACCGGAGAGCCGCGGTCATCGCCGCCGAATGCATCGCCGCGGGGCGTATGCATGCGATCGACCGCGTCGAAGAGCGGCTTGTTTCAGTCCCCGCCGCCTTCCTTCGCCGGCTTCGGCGCTTCGCTCCCGGAGACTTCCTTCGCCTCGGTGAGCTTCTTCATCTCGCCGAAGTAGTGCTTGTTCGCCTCCTGGTACTTTCGCGGGACCGGTTCTTCGAGTTGCGCCTCATCGAAGCCCTCGATCAGCTCGGCAGCGATCTGTCTGGCGGTCTTGTTCGATTCGCCCACGATCTGCGGTCCTTCGATCAGCGTTCTGGCGATGATGTCGCCGGTAGGATCGGTCTTCACGTCGGCCTTGACCTTGCGGCTTCCCCAAGGAGTCGGAGCGATGGGAGCGCGGCCCCCGCTTCCCTGACCACGGTTGCCCATGCCGCCCGGTCCGGACTGCTCGGCGAGCCCTTGACCAAGCCCCTGGCACTGCCCCTGAGCGGCGTTGGCCGCGGCCTCCGCCTGCTGCAGCAGCATCTGCATCTGCTCCAGCTCGGAAAGCTGGTCGGACATCTGCTGACCACCCTGTCCCGACTGACCTGCTTGCATGCTCTGGGCCATCTGCTGACAGGCCTGGCCTAGTCCCTGGCACATCTGCGAAGCCGCCTGCTGCGCCTGCGCCATCTGCTGCAGCTGCTGGATCTGCTGCTGGTTGAGGTTCGAGCTGTCCCGGAGGGCCTGCTGAAGCGCCTGGGGATTCTGCGCGAGTTTCGGATCGAGCCCCGCCTGCTGGAGGGCCTGCTCGAGCTGTGCCTGCTTCTCGGCGAGCTTCTCGAGCTGTTCGGCAATCGCCTTCAGCTGCTCGGCCGCCTCCTTCTTCTGCGCTTCGGTCAGATCGCCGCTCTCCAGCTGCTTCATCATCTCCTGCAACGCCTTTTGCGCGGCGCCGAACTGCCCCTTGGCCAGCGCCTGGGCCAGGTCGGCGGCAGGTCCTTCCTGGGGGGGCTTGAGTTGCTTGAGCGAACGCGTCAGCGCTTCCAGCGTCTGGCCTTGCTCGCCGGCAACGATCTCTTCGAGACGCTTGCTGATCTCGTTCACCTTCTTGATCGCGTCCCGCTTGACCTGTTCAGGGCTCATCGCGGCGCCGGGATCGACCGGCTCCTCGGTCAGCTCGCCCAGCAGGTCCTGGAGGCTCGCGCTCAGCTCCGGCTGGCTCTTGATCTGTTCGATCAGAGCCTCCACCGATTCGACCGCTTGCTGGCGGGCTTCGACCAGCTGCGACTGGCGAGTCTCGTCCTCCTCACGGCGGAAGAGGTCGAAGGGTCCCAGCAGCGAAAACACGAACGCGATGAGCACGAGCAGCGGGCTGATCCACCAGAGCCGGGGCACGGCCACCTTGAACATGCGGGAGGCCAGCTCATGGGTCCGTCGATCCTGGGCGACGTTCACCGCGTCTTCGATCGCCGCCTGCGCGAAGGGGTCCTGCCGTCCGTCGCACTGCAAGGCCGTGGAGAGCTTCTCCCGAAGATCCAGCCGCTCGTCGACGGTCATGGCCACTTGAAGCTCCGTGCGGCGCCGCTGCCACCAGCGAACGAATGCGATCACCAGCGCCGCGGCGACGAGGGCTGGAGCGACCCAGCGCCAGGGAATCACGGACTGGGCCCCGAGACGATCGGCGACCATGACCGCGACCGCCAGCGCCGCAAGCACGACGGCGGCGAGGTGTGCCTGGGAGAGGAACGCGCTTGTTTCCAGACGCCGCGCTGCCAGCTTCAAGAGGGACCGAATCTCGTTCACGCTGATGACCTCCAGGCCGCAGGACCGGTCGGGATGCTCACAATCGGCCGTCGAACCCCAGGCCTGCGTTCGGGAGCCCGGATGACCCGGAAGAGTACGGATGAGCGCCCAAGTGCTCAGCCGCCGGAGGGCGATGACCGAATGTCCATGCATGATATGATTCGATCGACATGCGGGGCAGTTGCTTTCGGGAATGACCGATAAAGCCCGAAGAGCCAGACTTTCGAAAGAGATCGTCATGACCGCTAACAGCACTCCCAGTCGTCGCGTTCTTCCCTTGATCATGCTCATCGCGGTCGCGGTCGCGGGACCGGTTGCCGGCCAGTCCGAGAGCCAGAGCGACTTGCGCCGGGAGAACCAGCGCCTTCAGACCAGAGTGAGCGATCTCGAGAGCGAGCTGGCCGCCTCGCGCGTCCAGATCGATCAGCTCACCGCACGGATCGCCGAGCTGGAGCGTTTGCTCCGCGAGGCGCTGCGGACCGACCGGGCCGTGCCGCAGCCCTCGACCATGCCGGCCGAGGAGGTCACGATCGACGAGACCGTCGCATCCGCCACCCCGCGAGCCCTCTTCGCGGCGATGCAGAGCAGCTATCGGGAGGCCACCGAGACCATGGAGCTGGGGGATCCCAAGAGCCAGCAGCGCCGCGCGTACCAGATGCAGGTTCGGTCGTGGGTCCCGCGTTTCAACCGGGAGCACCGCTCCCCCATCGCGTGGTACGTGCGGCTTCTGGAAACGGACCGCAGCAATCGAGGCTACACGGCCAAGCTGGAGGCGATCGATCCCAAGTCTCGCGTCGCGCTGGGCGATCCCTTCTTCGTCAGCGTCCCTCGCCCACAGGCGCTGCGGCTGGACGAGCTCTCCCAGCGGGGGATGCCCATGGATGTGCTGCTCTTGCGGGGCACGCTCGTGTCCGACGCCCGGTACAACGAGCAGCGCTCGGAGAGCTCACCGTTCGACAATCCGCCGCTGGTCGGACCCTTCGCCGAGTTCGGATTCTCGGTCGAGGTGCGCAGCCTTCTGCCGGCCGCAGAGGACGAAGAGTACCAGCGCCTCGAGCGAGAGGAAGCATCGAAGAAGGAAGCCGGCTGACCTCGGTCCAGTTGCTCCTCCCAGGTGCGGCCGGGCGCTGCGTCCTCAGCTACGCGACCGTCGCCGAGAGCACGGCGATCAGCGCTTCGTCCATATCCAATTGCACGCGGGCGCCTGCCGCGTGGACATGACCGCCGCCGCCGAAGTGACGGGCGAGCTGGTTCACGTCATCGAGTCCTCCCATCGACGCCTTCACCTCGGCGGATCTCGAAGGCTTGGAGCGGAAGCTGATCTTCGTCTGCCCGGGAATCAACTGGGTGAGCAGGACCGACACCCGCACCGACTCGATCTGCATCGGGATGTTGACCAGCGCCGTCACGTCGTCGGTCGATCCCCGGGTCTGCTCGAAGTCGTCCCGCCCGAGGCACATGATGGCCACCGTCTGCTCGCGGGCATATTGGACTGAGGAGAGCGCTCGGGCCATCAGCGAGAGCCGCGGCGGCCGGAAACTCTCTTCGATGATCTGGAACAGCCGCGCGCTGTCCACCCCGGCCTCCAAGAAGCGGGCGACCGACGCGAAGCAGGCGGCATTCGCGTTGGCGTGACGGAACCAGCCGGTGTCGGTCGCCAGGCCGACGAAGAGCGCTTCGGCCACGCTGCCGATGCCGCCGCTCAACTCCACGTTCATCTGGTCGAAGAGATCGAGCAGGATCTGGGTGGTCGAAGCGGCGGCGGTGTCGACGACCCGCTTGGACGCGACTTCGTCGCCGTAGACGTGGTGATCGAGCCCGACGACGCGATCGTGGTTTCGGCGAAGCCACGGCTCGAGCGGCTCCAGCTGCGACCAGGAGCCCGTGTCCACCACCACCGCGAGATCGTACGAATCGTCCGGTGGCTGGCTCTCGACCCGCTCATACCTCGTGTCCTCGGCGATGACGACAAGGGACGCCTCCAGCGGGCCCATCACGAAGATGTCTGCCACCTTGCCGCGCGGCCGAAGCACTCTTGCCAGGGCCAGCAGCGAACCGAAGGCATCGCCGTCTGGCTTTTCGTGGGTGATCAGGGCGATCCTCGACGCCTCGTCGAGTCGGGCGGCGATGTCCTGATAGGTGGCGTTGGACTTGTACTCGAAGGACATCGACGGGTCATACCTCCTGCGACGCGAGGGATTCGACGACGCGTCGCGCTCGAAGACCGATCGATCGGGCAGTTCCGAGATCGCGCCGGAGCTGATCGAGCAGCGGCTCGAGTTGGTCGTAGGCAACCTGCTCGCGCAACCACTCCACGAACTGCAACTCCATGGTCCACCCGTACTCGCCGGTCACGCCTTCGAATCCTATCAGGTGTGCCTCGACGGTCCGCGGATGCACGCCGAAGGTCGGCTTCGTGCCCACGCTCACCGCGGCCGGATACCAGCGCCCGTCGGAGCCCCGCCCCAGGCCGGCGTAGATGCCGTCCACGGGCAGCAGGTAGTCCTCGTGGTCGAGGTTGGCGGTCGGTACGCCGATGCTCCGTCCCCGCTGGTCTCCCGGCACCACGCGGCACTGGAGGGTGTACGGTCGCCCCAGAAGCAGCGAAGCGTCCCGGACTCGACCCCGCTCGATCATCCAGCGAACGAGCGAGCTGCGAACCTGGACCACGCTCTTGTCGCACAGGACCGCCTCGACCGTACCAACGACGATCGCGCGGAAGCCATGCGCGACGCCCAGATCCCGCAGGGTATCGATCGTTCCCGCACGGCCCTGACCGAAGCGGAAGTCGGGCCCTTCCACGATCGCCGCAGGCTGATAGCGATGCACGAGTTCCTGGACGAACACCTCGGGGCGCTGCCCGAGGAGCTCCCGGGTCGGTTCGAGGGCCACCACCTCGCTCGCTCCCGCAGCAAGGAGCCACTGGCGGCGCTGTTCGAACCGGCTCAGTCGCAGGCGTTGCGTCTGGGGTCGCAGCACGGTCACCGGGTGGGGTTCGAAGGAGAGCGCAACGACCCGACCCGCCTCGCCGACCTCTTCGCGAGCGCCGCGGACGAGTTCCTGGTGTCCCTGGTGCGCACCGTCGAAATTGCCGATCGTGAGAACAGTCGCCCGGGGCATTGGATGGTTAAGGTAGGCGGAAAGACGCTGCCGAGCTACGCCGATCCGTCGCGAATCGCTTGATCGGGATTTCCATCGGCGATATCACTAGCGGATGCGAGCAGAGCCTGCCATGGCGACCGGGACCAAACCAGCTGTCGTCAAGGACTTGATCGACGAAGTGATCGCCGGCTTCCGCGAGAAGGCGGAGGAGACGATTCCCTGGTTCGTCGAGCAAATGCCGCCCATGTATTTTCAGGATACGGATCGCACGGAGCAGCTCTCGCACCTGCGAGCGATCATCGCAGCGAAGGCGTCGGGCCGTCCCATCGAACTGACCCTGCGAAGCGAGGACGGCAGCCATTGGACCTCGATGCGTCCGCTCGACTATCCCGGCGTGCTCGCCGAAATGGTCCAGGAGCTGCCCCAGGACCGAAAGCTCCGCGCCGCGAAGATTCACACCGCCAAAGACGGCAACTTGGTGCTCGACACCTTCGAGTTCGGAATCGCGCCGCCCTTCGATCCCTCGGATCCGCTTCAGTCGAAGAAGCTCCGGCACACGATCGAGTACGCCAGCATTCACGCGCCGCACCTGACCAAGGAAGAGCTTCAGCGTCACTTCCGCCGCTGCAGCGCCGAGTACGTGCTGACGCTGACGCCGTTGCGACTCTGCAAGAACTGGGAGATGTACAACAAGCTCACGGGCACCGATTCGACGGCGATCCGACTCGAGCCCGAGGCTGAACCCAGTCAGTGCCGCATCACCGTCGCCTACGGAAACGCCACGACGCAGGTGATGCTCGCTCGCATCGCGACGCGGCTGGCCCGATCGATGATCAACATCCACCGCGCGTATCTGGACAACATCGACGACGCACCGAGCGGAACGATCAGCCTGCTTGGATTCGTGGTCACCGCTCCGGACGGCGGCCCGATCGACGAGAAGAGCGAGCTCTGGAGATCCGTGCGTCAGGATCTTCAGCGCAACAAGTGGATCGACGATCGCACGCTCCGGCTCGCCTACAGCCACCCGGAGCTCAGCGTCACCAACGCGGAGATCATCACCGGTCTGTGCGACCTGTCCCACCAGGTGCTGAGCAAGGTCAACTCGTACGCCTTCAACCCCGACCGGATTCTCCCGCTCGCCGAGCGCAACCTGCCGCTGCTGCTCCAGATCGTCGATCTATTCCTCGACCGGTTCGACCCCACGGACCCGCTCTCGGATGACGTGTTCGAGGAGCGCTCCGGGACGCTCGAGCAGCGGATCGACGTCGAGGTCGACCTCGAGGATGGACGAACCACCCTGAAGACGATTCTCCGGGCGGTCCGCTCGGTGCTCCGGACGAACGTCTATCTGGAGGGTCGGTACGGACTCTCCATGCGGCTCGACCCTCGCTTCCTCGCCACCGAGGACCGTCCGGAGTGCCCCTTCGGCGTGTTCTTCGTGCACGGCCGGTCCTTCAACGGCTTCCACGTGCGGTTCCGCGACATCGCGCGGGGCGGCGTGCGGGTCATCCGCCCCATTGGGGCCGATCAGCACGCCCGCGAGACGGAGCGGCTCTACGACGAGGTGTACTCGCTCGCCCTCGCCCAGCAGCTCAAGAACAAGGACATCCCCGAGGGCGGCTCCAAGGCGGCGATCCTGCTGGAGCCCGACGCCCGGCTCAGCCGCAGCGTGAAGGGATTCGTCGATTCGATCCTCGATCTGATCACGCCCGATCCCCAGACGAGAAAGTACATCGTCGACCGATTCGGCCAGGAAGAGCTGCTCTACCTCGGTCCCGACGAGAACATCACCCCGGAGCACATCGAGTGGATCGTCGACCGGGCCCGGCGCCGCGGCTACACGACGCCGAATGCCCTCATGAGCTCCAAGCCCGGAGCGGGGATCAACCACAAGCAATACGGCGTCACCAGCGAGGGCGTCACCGTCTTCCTCGACGTCGCCTTGCGCACGTTGGGCATCGACCCCCGCCGTCAGCCCTTCACGGTCAAGATCACCGGCGGCCCGGACGGCGACGTGGCCGGCAACGAGATCAAGATCCTCGTGCGCGAATACGGGGACAACGTGCGCATCGTGGGCATCGCGGACGGCAGCGGATCGGGGGAGGATCCGGACGGCCTGGACCACCAGGAGCTGCTGCGCCTCGTTGAGGCGTCGATGCCCATCGCTCAGTTCGATCGCACGCGACTGGGCCCCCGAGGTCGGGTCACGGCGCTGGACGAGCCTGACGGCGTCCGGCTCCGCAACACGATGCACAACCGGGTGATCGCGGACGCGTTCATTCCCGCGGGCGGACGGCCCAACGCCATCCACGGCGGCAACTGGAAGGACTATCTGACCCCCGAAGGAACGCCCTCCAGCGGGCTCATCGTCGAAGGCGCGAACCTCTTCCTCACCCCCGAGGCGCGCCTGCATCTCTCCGACTGCGGGACCTTGATCGTCAAGGACAGCTCGGCCAACAAGTGCGGCGTGATCTGTTCGAGCTTCGAGATCATCGCTTCGATGTTGCTGGATGAGCAGGAGTTCCTCGCGATCAAGGATCAGTTCGTCAGTCAGGTGCTGGTGAAGCTCCGCCAGCTCGCTCGACGGGAAGCCGAGCTGCTCATGCGACTGCGCCGCTACCACCCGCACGTGCCACTGCCGCAGATGAGCATTCGCCTCTCTCAGGTCATGATCCGGACCGCAGACGCCATCGAGTCGGCGCTGGACACGCTCGAAGAGTCCGATCGCTTCCTCGTCGAACAGTTGGTCGTCGAGCACCTGCCGCCGATCCTCGTGGAGACGGCCGGGAGGCGTCTCTGGACCACCACGCCCCGTCGATACCTGAAGTGGATCATGGCCAAGTCGCTCTCCGCCCACATCGTCTACCGGGAGGGTTTCGAGGCCCTGGAGTCGATGCCCCTGGCCGCGATCGCGGATCTCGCCTTCCAGTACCTGCGGATGGAGCTGGAGCGCACGCGCCTTGGCGGCGGAAGTCATGCAGTCCGATCTCCGCAGTCGAGAACGCATCGCATCCCTGCTCAGCCGCGCCGGCATCTTCCCGACGATCGGTGACAAGAAGGAAGAGGAAGAGGAATCTCGGATCAGGAGACGAGGAGAAAGCAGCGAGGAGAGAATAGAGCAGCAGTTCCACTGCTCTCCCCCGCGCTCAATCAGATCCACCAGGGCTTGGTCGCGTCCTCTTTGATGAGAATGTGCTTCAGGTAGGTGACCGCTCGCTCGAACCCCTCGCGGGCCGAGAACAACGGATCTTCGTGCTCGATGCTGATCGCACCGTCGTAGCCGTAGCGGCGCAGCATCGAAATGAACGGCTTCCAGAAGTGGTCGTCGTGCCCGTAGCCGCAGGTCCGGAACGTCCACGAACGATGCTTCAGGTCGTCGTACGGGCGGCTGTCGTTGTAGCCGTTGAGCGGGCCTTCGTGCCGGTCCAGCTCGGTGTCCTTCGCATGGACGTAGAAGAGCAGCCCCGCCTCGCCCAGCGCCCGAGCGGCGAGAACCGGGTCGATGCCCTGCCAGAAGAAGTGCGACGGGTCGAGGTTGGCTCCGAGCGGGCTCGGACCGCTGATGCCGGCCCGGGCCGTGGCGGCTTCTGAGAGTCGAATCAGCGTGTCGGGGTTGTACACGCTGAAGCCCGGATGCGCCTCCCACGCCACCTTGACGCCGTGATTCCGAGCGAATGCTTGCCTGCTCGGCCCAATACGGAATGAGCACCTGATTCCACTGGTACTCGAGAATCTCCTGGTAGTCGGGCGGCCAAGCGCAGGTGACCCAGTTGGGCGTCGTGTCCGTCCGAGAGCCGCCCGGACAGCCGGAGAAGGTGATGACAACGTCCGTGTCCAGGCGGGGGGCCAGACGCACCGCCGTGACGAACGCGTCGTGATCGCGCCGGGCTCGGAGAGCGTCGGGGTGGACCGGATTGCCGTGCACGGCGAGGCCCGAGACCACCAGGCCGTGCGTCCTTCAGCTTCGCCTTGAGCTGCTCCTGTTCACGGGCGTCTCGAGGAGCGCGTCCGGATCGAAGAACGGCCGCCCCGGGTAGCCGCCCACGGGAAGCTCGATCGCGCCCGAGACCGAGCTCGGCGCAGTAGTCGAGCACGTCATCCAGCTTCCAGGAGGCGAAGAGCGCCGACATGACGCCAAGCTTCATCGAAGGCTCCCGGGCTGCTCGCCCCGCCGGCACTCACCTCCGGCTGCCCCGCGACCACGATCGTGGCGGCGGTCGCATCGTCCACACGAAGACCACGGCGATGGAATCTACCTTCGATCCCGCGTATCGTCGATCTTGAGCCGCTTTCTCGCGCCGAACGAGCCGAGAAGGCTCACCCGCCACGCCTGCCCTGTTGATCATGACCACGCTCAAGAGCATGACCATTCAGTCGCCAACCAGCCCTGGCCGGCGGTGGACTCGGTGGGGTCTCGCTTCGCTGGGCGTGATGTGCGTCGGGCTCGGCGCCATCGGCGCCGTCGTCCCGGGCATGCCGACCACGATCTTCCTCATCATCGCGTCGTTCTGCTTTGCGCGGAGCTGTCCCTGGCTCGAGCAGCGGCTCATCCGCAATCGGTTCTTCGCGCCGTACGTCCGCTACCTCGATCGCACGACGCCCATGCCCCGCCGGGCCAAGCTGACGACGATCGCAATCATGTGGGCGTGCGTGAGCGTGAGCTTTCTGGCCCTGCACGTCCGCGGCGGGCTGTCGCTGCCCCTGATGCTGGTCGTGGCCGCCGCCGCACTCCTGGGCACCTTCTTCGTGCTGCGCTGGTCCGCGAATCCGAGAACGACCAGACGCGGCGGCGTCGGTGAAGGCGGTACCGTCGGTGAAGGTCGCTCGTCCTGTCCCTTCCTCGACGCGGCGTCTGGCGACTGATCCCTGCCCGGCGGGTGCTGATCGAAGACGCCGCCTGGCAGCGACAGCACTTCCACCACGATGATCGTCATCGCTTTTCGCGAGATGTACGATTACAATCAGCCGATGCGGGGAGTCTTGATCTTCATCTTCATGGCGATGCTGTCGCTGCTTGGCGGCACGCTGATCGACGACGTACCGTCCGTTCCCCGCGCGGATGAGGTCGTGGCGGCTGCCGAGCCTCGCGTCGTGATCCGGGTCAACCGGAACGAAGAGGTCATGGGCTTCGTGGAACTCGAGGACGAGGAGGTCATCGTCGTCCGGACGCCCGAGGGCGAGCTGAAGAGCTTCACGAAGAGCCGGGTCGTCAAGATCATCCGTCTCGCCGATCCCTTGCCCGGGCAGCATGGCGTGGTTCGGCTCCGCAACGGCCAGATCGCCCAGGGCATCATCCTGGAGGATTCCTTCGAGCAAGCGGTTGTTCAAATCGAGGGCATTCCCGTCGCGTTCCGCCGGCGAGTCGTTGAAGAGGTGGAGCTGGAAGCCACGTTCGAGCAGCGTTACGCCCAGTTGAAGGCGTCGCTGGAACCAAACAGACCGGTTCAGCATCTGGTCTTTTGCCGCTGGCTGGTCGAGAATCATCGCTACGACCTCGCCCAGCAGGAGTTGCGAGAGCTGCTCCGCGGCTCACCCGACTCCGAGGAGGCGCGTCGCCTGCTGGTCGTCGTCGACGCCCAAGTCGAGATGCAGCAGAAACGGGCCGCGAAACCCCAACCCACCGACCTGGACTCGGCGCTTGCACGCGATGGGGCCGAACTCCTGGCATCGGACATCATCAGCCACGCAGACGTGAACTGCATCCGCGCGTATGAGATCGACTTCCGCGCTCCTCCGCGCTTGATGGTGTCACCGGAGACCATCAGGAAGCTCATAGAGAACTACAGCACCAGCAGCTTCATGCCCACCAGCGCCGAGGGCCGGCGAGCGCTCTTTCGGGCCGAGCCGCTGGAGGTCGTCAAGCTGATGTTCCAGGTGCGCGCTCGCGATCTCTATCCGGAGATCCAGGTCATCACCGAGCCACGGGCGCTCAATCTCTTCCGACGCCGAGTCCATGACACTTGGCTGATGAATAGCTGCGCGACGAGCCGTTGCCATGGCGGTCCCAACGCCGGCGACTTCTTCCTGCACGAGGCGCGGTATCGCGACGAGCGGGTGTGCTATACGAACCTTCTGATCCTCGAGCGACTCGAGGTCGACCCCGAGTGGCCACTGATCAACTTCAACGTGCCGATGGACTCCCTGATCATCCAGTACGGGTTGCCGCGCGATGAAGCCCGCAAGCCACACCCGGACGTACCTGGCTGGACACCGATCTTCACGCGCGGTCACCACCGAATGCTCCGCGTCGCCCTGGAGTGGATCGAGTCGATGATGCAGCCGCGTCCCCAATATCCCGTGGAGTACGAGCCGCCGACGCTCCGCGCGCCGCTCTCAGAGCCGGAGCCGTTCCCTGACGACGATGGCGATCGGCTCGGGCGGTGAGCAGATGCCGGCGAGGTCGGAACCGCCTCGCCACCAGACGCGAATTCCTTCACAGCCCTGAGTCGGCTGGTACACTGGCCGTCAAGATGGGTCGCGTGGTGGGTCGGCGGTGCATCGTCGCGGCCCCCGGCGTTCCACGAAGTTCCTCTCGAGGCAATCGTATGGTGTGCAGAAACGGGACCCTTCAACGGCGTGCCGCAGTGCTCTTGCTCCTCGGTCTGGCTGCGCTTCTGCCCGCGTGCGAAGATCCACAGGCCCAGGAACGAACCGCCGTGGCCGAGAAGCTGGAAGAGCTCACGGCTGCCTTCACCAGGAGCATGGCCGGCGCGGTCGCCATCGGAAGCGATGCGTTCGTTGCCCGGGAGGTGGAATTGCAGGGGCTGGCGTCCCAGATCGCGTCGCTGCGCACCGGCGACAGCGGTCTCTCCTCCGCCCAAGCGAGCCTCGGAGCCGCGGTCCACAGCGAGTTGGCCGCCATGAGTCTGGATCGAGCACGGAGCCAGGAGCAGCAGCTCGGCCAGGAGCGTCTCATCGTCGCCGCCATGGGCAACGCCATGCGGCGGCTACAGGATCGCGCGGCGGGACGCCGCTCGCTCGACTTCTCGGCGCCGCTGGAATCGCTGCAGAGCCAGAAACTGGCCGCGCAAGACGAGATCGCCAAGTTCGGTGAGGTCATTGTCGAGCTCGATGCGCCCATCGCCAAGCTGACCGGGGAGATCGAAGTGGACCGGGCGGAGGTCGACCGGCTGGCCATCAACGCGAACGGGCTGCGCCGGGAAGCATCGGAGCTCGGTGCCGCGGACGGGTTCAGCCGGTTCCAGCAGGCCGTCGAGCAAGAGCGGCAAGCGGACCGGATCGAGAACAGGATCGCCCACCGGGAGATCGACCTGGATTATGAGCTTCTGCCGGACCACCGGATGGCGGAGACGTTGATCCAGAACGCCAACACCGTGCTTGCGGCGGCCGAGCAGTCGCAGGACGGGCTCGAGGCCTTCGCCGCGCTCAGCGAGGAAGATCTCTCTCGGCTGCTCGCCGCGATTCAGGCGCTGTCCGATCAGGTGCAGGAGCGGTTGGCCGCGATGGACCTGCTCATGAGCCCCGAGGAGAGCGGAAGCCTGGCCGACAGCTACCGCGTCGCGGAGGACGAGCTCGAGGAGGCCGCCGCCATGGCGAGTCGGGCGGCGAGCCGACTCAAGGGTGAGGAGGGGGCCGCGGCCCGGGTCACGGCGGCCCGGATCCAGACACGTCGCGGGGAGCTCCTTTCGTCCAAGGCTCGCGGGCTGTCGGACGCGAGCGTGATGCTGAGTCAGCTGGTCGGCGTGGAAGAGGCAATGGACGCCGAGATCGACCAGCGCCTCGCGGAGATCGACCAGCAGAAGGCCCAGGCCCTCCAGGATGCCTCGGCCGCGTTCTCTGAAGCCAAGAGTGTGCTGAGCCAAGTGCAGTCGCGGCCCGGATCCTCCGTGGCCGCCTTCGGCGCGAGCATCGACGTGGCGCTCGGCGTCCTCTCGGGCGCGCCAGTGTCGAAGGTCCCCGCCGAGGCGGGTGGACCCGGCGCGGCGGCCAGCCCCTCCACGGGTCCCGAGTCGGTGCTCGCCAGGCTCCGCGAACGCGGCGACCAGGACGACGCTCTCTTCTTCGAACTCTGTCACGCGTCGACGCCCACCGGCGAGCAGGCCATCGCCGCGCTGACCCGAATGGCCCCCCCGATGGCCCGTCTCGAAGAAGCGATGAAGAGCCAGTACGGCAAGGGCCTTGCAGGCGCCTTCGGCGGCGCCGTCGATCCCACCACGCTGATGGCTCAACTCGAGAACGCCACGCTCGTCGAAGAGTCCGATCAGCGGGCCGTGTACCGCTTCGGCGCGGAGGGTCAGACGGCAGAGCTTCCGCTCATCCGTGTCGGCTCCTCTTGGTTCATCGACTTCGAGCGGTTCATGCCGGTCGACGCGTCAGTCGTTCAGATGCTCTCCGGGCAGGCGCAGGCGTTCGAGCAGCTCGTCCCGCCGCTGGTGCAGCAGATCCAGGCGGGCGAATTCGGCACCCTCGACGAGGCGATGCAGGCGTTCCAGCAAGCCCTCGCCGCGTCGATGATGAAGGCGCCTCCCGGCGGCCAACCCTGAGTCAGCCGGCTTGCCTCTGCTTGTCCGCGGCGAAGTTCGGCGTCATGCTGAGAGTGTCATGATGAGACTGTCGTGTTGAGACCGGTGTGGATGCTCGTGTGGCTTCTCTTCGCCGCCGGGTGTGGCGATCGGCAGGCAGAGCCACCTCCGTCGCTTGGACGGGAGTCGAACGGGTCGGAGGGCGCCGTCGGGCAGCGAGTGTCGGGATTCACCACGCCGGAGCAGCTTCTGGAGCACCTTCGGGGCTACCGCACCGCCGCCGATGCCGCCGAGCTGCTGGATCTGGTCTACGCTCGGTCCATGGTCGAAGAGGTGCTGGTCAAGCGGCTTCGGGAGCGGAACGCCGCGTGGCTGGCGTTTCACGAAGCGCTGCGCAGCAGCTTTCCTGCCAGCGCCCAGGCCCAGGAGCCGCTCGATCTGGGCATGGCCGCATTCGGAGCGTCGCTGGAGACGGCTCGCATCGATCGGTTGGCCGGCCGGCGAGCGTACGCGGGCTACTCCGATGCCGAGGGCCTGGAGCGCGAGCTCGTCCTCGTGCGCTATCGCGATTCCTGGTGGCTCGCGCCCGAGACGCTCTCGGGCGGGCAGAAGATCGATGAAGTCTGGTTCGGACCGAAGCAGGCCTATCTGAACGGAGTGCCCAACGCGTACAAGCTGGTGACCGACGAGGTGCTGGCGGGCAAGTATTCGACGGCGATCGAGGCGGAAGGTGGGCTGCTGCGGAAGCTCGATCCCGCGCTGAACATCTCGGGCGTTTCCTTGATCCTGCAACCGCCCATTCCGTGATCGGTCCGGGAACCACCGCGCTCATGCCCTCCGAGAAGGTGCTTCATCGCTGTCAGCAGCTCGGCTTCGCGTCGGCCGGGATCTGCGCGGCGGCGCCCGCCGACCGCCCCGCGGCATGGCGAGATTGGCTGGCTGCGGGCAAACAGGGCGAGATGGAGTATCTGCTTCGAGACCTCGAGGTTCGTCTCGATCCCCGCAACCTCCTCGACGGGGCGCGATCGATCATCTGCGTCGCTGATCGACATGCGGGCGGCCCGGATGTCGCCGGGTCCGAGGCGGAGGGACGCATCGCGCGGTACGCGCGGGGCGAGGACTATCACCGGGTGATGAAGAAACGGCTGCACGAGCTCGCCGACGAACTCGCCGCGGAGTTTCCCGAGCATCGATTCCGCGTTTGCGTCGACACCGCCCCCCTGCTCGAGCGGGAGCACGCGGAGCGCGCCGGACTCGGCGCCCTCGGCAAGCACACGCTGCTGATCGAGCGCGGCGTGGGCAGCTACCTCCTCCTGGGCGCCATCGTCACGAGCCTGCCGCTCACCCCCACCGAGCCGAGCGACCCGGACCCGTGCGGATCGTGCTCACGGTGCATCGACGCCTGCCCGACTCAGGCGATCTCCCCCTGGTCCGTCGACGCGACGCGCTGCATCAGCTACCTGACGATCGAGCATCGAAGTCTGATCGATGAGTGCTTTCACGGGCCGATCGGCGACTGGATCTTCGGGTGCGACATCTGCCAGGAGGTCTGCCCGCACAACCAGCCGACCGAACGCAGCCGCGCCGCTCCCGTGCATCCGGCCTACGCGCCGCGCCACCAGGCCTTCGATCTCCTCGAGGTGCTGGGCTGGCGGGAGGAGGATCGACGCCGCGTCTTCACACGCTCGGCGCTGAAGCGAGCAAAGCTGTCCATGATGAAGCGCAACGCGATCATTGCCGCCGCCAACGCAACGCACGCGAGCAATCGAGTCGAGCTTCACGCCAGGATCGAGAGCCTCGCTCGTGATCCGCAGGAAGATCCGCTGGTCCGACGAACGGCCGAAGCGGTCCTTCGTGGATGGGAGCGGTAGCGTTCGTTGGTCCTGCCCGGTGCGTCGCCCGGACTCAGTTCGAGAAGACCGCACTAGTCGAGGCGATGGAGCTTCGCGTATTCCAGGATCAGCGTCTTCACGCCGACCGATCGAAAGCGAACCCGGGCCGCCGATCCCTCGACTCGCGGGGAGAGCGATTCGATGAGGCCTTCACCGAAGACCGGATGGCGCACCAGCGCACCCACCTCGTAGGAGCCATCGCTGTATCGCTCGCCGCCGGAAGTCGGCTCGCCAGACAGATCCAGATGGCTGATGCTGGGCCCGGGAAGCTCTCTCAGGAATCGACTTGGAATCGTTCGATCGCGGATGCCCCGGTGGGTCCGCACGGCGGCGCGGGTCACCAGCAGGTGGCGCGCGCGCGGGTGAGTCCGACGAAGAACAGCCTTCGCTCCTCTTCGCAGTCCTCTTCCTCCATGGCAGCCCGCACGTGGGGCAGCAATCCCTCTTCGAGACCGGCGATGGCAACCACGTCGAACTCGAGGCCCTTGGCGGTATGCAGCGTCATCAGCGTCACGGCGCCGCTCTCGGGGTCGACCGCATCCGCGTCGCTGACCAGAGCGACCGACTCCAGAAAGGCGCTCAGCACGTCGAGGATTGACCGCTCGGCGCCGGGCGATTCTTCGTCCGGCCGGAACTCCGAGGCAGCGCTGATCAACTCGGCGAGATTCGCGAGCCGCTCGTCGTCTTCCTCCGTCCGGGACTTGCGGTAGTGCGCTTCCAGGCCGCTCTCACGGGTCACCCGCTCCACGAGGGTGCCCAGGTCCCGAACATGCTGCTCCGGATCAGTCCACCCGTCGAACAGGGCCACGAACTTCTTCATGGCCGCGGCGCCCCGTGCGCCAGACCGGGGATCCCTTCGGCGCGGCGGAGCGCTTCGAAGAGACGCAGGCCGTGGTGTCCGGCGAACACCTCGGCTCGCTGCAGGGAGGTTCGCCCGATTCCCCGTGGAGGATCGTTGACGATCCGGCCCAGCGCAACCTCATCCTCGCGGTTGACCAGCAGACGAAGATACGCCAGCGCGTCCTTGATCTCCTTCCGGTCGTAGAACGCCGTTCCACGGGCGATGACGTAGGGGACGTGCGCGTCTCGGAACGCCTCCTCCAGCACTCGGCTGAGCGCGTTGGTCCGGTACAGTACGGCCATCGATCGGAAGGGCACGCCGTCTTCCTCGTGGCGCTGCGTGAACTCTCGCACGATGAGCTGCGCCTCGTGGTGCTCGTCGGCGCACGTCACAACGGTCGGCTTCTCCCCCTCGCCCAGCTGTGTGCTGAGGACCTTCTCCTTACGACGACGATTGCAAGAGATCAAACCGGCGGCAACATCGACGATGT
This sequence comes from uncultured Planctomycetota bacterium, assembly GCA_963697235.1. Taxonomy (GTDB): domain Bacteria; phylum Planctomycetota; class Phycisphaerae; order Phycisphaerales; family SM1A02; genus CAVONJ01. The sequence goes on along the minus strand of CAVONJ010000003.1, from coordinate 784,600 downwards.
GCCCGGTGCTGCGAAAATTCTCGCCCAGCAGAACCACGTCAGCCTGCGGATAGTGCTCTTCGAATTGGAGGATGTTCCGGATGTCCGCACCGCGCCAGCCGTAGATGGCCTGATCGGGATCACCAACCACGAAGATGTTCCGATGCCCGGCCGCAAGCAGGTGCGCGATGAGGAACTGCGCGTAGTTCGTGTCCTGGTACTCGTCGATCAACAGGTACTGATATCGCTCCTGCAGCTCGCTGCGCACCTGTTCATCATCGCGAAGCAGCGTCGCGGTCTTCAGCAGCAGATCGTCGAAATCCAAGGCACCGTTGTCCTTCAGGATCTTCTCATACTGTCGATACGCCTTCGCCACGGACCTCGAGTAGAAATCGCCGGCGAGCTGGGCGAAGTCTTCGGCACTCTGCAGTCTGTTCTTGGCATTGCTGATCGCACTGGCCACCGACGCGGGCGTCCAGTTGCTCGTGCTCAGCTGCGCTTGGCGATGGCCTGCTTGACCGCCTCCCGCTGATCCGAGGCGTCGTACACCGAGAACCGCGGCGGCAATCCGGCCGCTTCTCCGTAGCGCCGCAGCAACCGAACGCAGAAGGAGTGGAAGGTGGAAACCGTCAGGCCATGACGGATGGGCACGCCCGGGGGAACGAGATCCTCGATCCGCTGACGCATCTCGCCCGCGGCCTTGTTGGTGAAGGTCAGGGCGAGGATCTGCCAGGGCGGGATGCCCTGTTCGATCAGATAGCTCACCCGACGCGTGACGACGGTCGTCTTGCCGGATCCCGGTCCGGCGAGCACCAGCAAGGGTCCATCCACGTGTCGCGCGGCTTGGAGCTGGGCGTCGGTGAGACCCTCGAGGAGCCGTTCGTCAGTGGGCATGAGGACAGTCTAGCCCGTTTCACTCGGGGGCCTTCGGCGTCCGCCGGGGAATGGGAGTGCTGACCACAAGATATCGGGCGAACGACAGGTGATGTCAGGTTGTCCACCCCATGGCTTGTGCCTGCAGGAGATCTGATCCGCCGGTATGCTGATTTTTTGCCGTCGCTACGGCAGTTTTGCTTGAATGCTCAAGATTGTGGGCCGAGAAATCTTGCAGCCACGAGATGTAGTAGTACGATACGACCCTGCTGAAGAAAGCCCGTGTCCGCTGACTCGGGTTTTCGGGCCGCGAGGGGACGTGTCTGCCTCCCCTCGAGGTTCGTTCGGGGCCTCGACGCTTGGGCAGCCCGGGGGATCTGGGATGGACGGGCAGGGGACGTCAGGAGAGTCAGAATGACCGTGCTCTGCGACACCCAGATCCGTGAACTCGTCGGCGATCGAGCCCTTCGAGGAGAACGCCAAGCGCCCGGGTCGGGTCTCCTACGGCGTCTCCAGCTACGGCTACGACGTCCGGGTCGGCACGCGGTTCAAGGTCTTCACGAACGCGACCACCGGCGGCGCCGGCCGTCGTCGATCCCAAGGCGTTCAGCGAGGACCTCTTCGTCACCATCGACACCGCCCGCACCGGCCGGGACCACATCATCATTCCGCCCAACTGCTTCGCCCTTGCGGAGACGGTCGAGACGATCTCGCGTTCCGCGCGACGTGCTGGCGATCTGCGTCGGCAAGAGCACGTACGCCCGCTGCGGCATCATCGTGAACGTCACGCCGCTCGAGCCGGAGTGGCGCGGCAAGGTCACGATGGAGATCAGCAACACCACGCCGCTGCCCGCCAAGATCTACGCGAACGAGGGCATCGCCCAGATGGTCTTCCTCAAGGCCGACCGCGTGTGCGCGGTGAGCTACGCGGACAAGGGAGGGAAGTACCAGGATCAGGCAGGCCTCACCCTGCCCACGCGTCGATTGCCTAGTCGAACGCGAACCACTCCGCGAGTCGGCGCGCTTCATGAGTCCGATGCTCACGTCCACTTGTTCCAGACTCGATCACTGTTCCGCCAGAGGTCGGACCGAGGCACGAACCATGAAGAATCACCCGTCGATTCACGAAGCCCGGACAGGACGTCTTCGAGACCGTTGCAGTGGACGCAGCGCACCAGCCGAATCACGAATGCCGATGGCTCGCTCGTCTTCGAGATGAAGGACGCCGAGGTCCCGCAAGCACTGGTCGCAGCTCGCGACCGACATCGTGGTCAGCAAGTACTTCCGCAAGGCCGGTGTGCCGCCAGTACGACGCAAGACGGAACAGCCGAAGGTCGATCTCGACGGCCGAGCCGATCACCGGTCCGGAGCGATCGGTGCGGCAGGTGGTGCATCGGCTCGCCGGCTGCTGGCGGCACTGGGGCGAGAGGCACGGCTACTTCGACGCGGCCAGAAGACGCCGCAGGCGTTCTACGACGAGCTGTGCTACATGCTGCTCCACCAGATGGCGGCGCCGAACAGCCCGCAGTGGTTCAACACCGGGCTGAACTGGGCCTACGGCATCACGCGGTCCGGCGCAGGGGCACTGGGTCGTCGATCCCGCGACCGGCGACAGGTTCGCCAGGCCGACGACGCGTACACGCACCCGCAGCCGCACGCGTGCTTCATCCAGTCCGTCAGCGACGACCTGGTGAACGAGGGCGGCATCATGGACCTGTGGGTCCGCGAGGCGCGGCTGTTCAAGTACGGCTCCGGCACCGGCACGAACTTCTCCGCGCTGCGCGGCGAGAGCGAGCCGCTGTCCGGCGGCGGCAAGAGCTCGGGTCTGATGAGCTTCCTCAAGATCGGCGACCGGGCCGCCGGTGCGATCAAGTCCGGCGGCACGACCCGCCGCGCCGCCAAGATGGTCTGCCTCGACGCTGGACCACCCGGACATCGAGGCCTTCGTCAACTGGAAGGTCCGCGAGGAGCTCAAGGTCGCGGCGATGGTCGAGGGCTGAAGCACCTCGGCGAGGACCAGCAAGACACTGGCCGACGCGCCTCGGGCCTCGAGCTCGACTACGACTTCAACGGCGAGGCGTACTACACCGTCAGCGGGCAGAACTCGAACAACTCGGTGCGCCTCACCGACGCGTTCTTCGAGGCGCTCGACGAGGACGGCGACTGGCAGCTCGATCCGCCGCACCGACGGCGCGGTCGCGCAAGACCATCAAGGCCCGCGACCTGTGGGACCAGATCTGCTACGCCGCCTGGCGCTGCGCCGATCCCGGGCGTGCAGTTCGACACGACGATCAACGAGTGGCACACCTGCCCCGAGAGCGGTCGCATCAACGCTCAGCAACCCGTGCAGCGAGTACATGTTCCTCGACGACACGGCGTGCAACCTGGCGTCGATCAACCTGCTGAAGTTCTACGACGCCGAGCAGCGAGTCTTCGATCTGTCGACGGCTTCGAGCACGCGATCGACCTCTGGACGATCGTGCTGGAGATCTGCGTGCTCATGGCGGCGTTCCCGTCGCGAGTCGATCGCCGGCAGAGCTATCGAGTTCCGCACGCTCGGCCTGGGCTACGCCAACCTCGGCGCGCTGCTCATGCAGGCCGGCATCCCCTACGACAGCGACGAGGCCCGCGCCATCTGCGGCGCGATCACGGCCATCCTGACCGGTCGGTCGTACGCGACCAGCGCCGTGCATGGCCGGCGGAGCTCGGAGCCGTTCGCGGGCTTCGCGGAGAATCGCGACGACATGCTCCGCGTCATCCGGAATCACCGCCGCGCGGCCTACGGCGTCTCGCGCGGACTCGGACGACTACGAGGAGCTCAGCATCCGGCCCGTCCCGATCGACCACGAGCTCTTCCGCGCCGGCGCGCTCGAGCATCGACAACGCCGCCGAGATCCTGCTCGAGCACGCGACCGCGAGCGTGGGACGACGCCCTGGAACTCGGGCGAGCGCACGGCTACCGCAACGCGCAGGTCACGGTCATCGCCCCGACCGGCACGATCGGCCTGCTGATGGACTGCGACACGACCGGCGTCGAGCCGGACTTCGCGCTGGCGAAGTTCAAGAAGCTCGCCGGCGGCGGCTACTTCAAGATCGCCAACCAGTCGCTGCGGCCGGCCCTGCAGGCGCTTGGCTACGACGCCACCGGCAGATCGATGCGACATCCTCACGTACGTCATGGGCACGCTGTCGCCTGGACGTCGCCGATGCCGGCGCGGAGCTCGCGGCACGACGGGCATCGACGTTCCGCGAGTTCCTCGCAGCCACGGGCTACGAACGCGACGACCTGGACGCGATCGACGAACCAGCTGCCCTCGGTCTTCGAGCTCGGCTTCGCCTTCACGGCCTGGTCGATGCCGCGAGCGACGTGCTGGAGCGGCTCGGCGTGCGATCTCGAGGCAGGCCCGAGCGATCCGTCCTTCAACGGGCTGCAAGCTGCTGGGCCTGAGCGCGCAGGCAGATCGATGCGACTGAACCGCGTCGATCTGCGGCACGCAGACCGTCGAAGGCGCCCCGCACCTGGCGCGACGAGCACCTGCCGGTCTTCGACTGCGCCAACCGGTGCGGCCCGCTCGGCACAGCGGTTCATCGCGCCCGAAGGGCACATCCGGATGATGGCCGCGGCACAGCCGTTCATCAGCGGCGCGATCTCCAAGACGATCAACCTGCCGCGGCGAGGCGACGCGTGCGAGGACATCGAGTCGCGCCTACCGGCTGAGCTGGGAGCTCGGCCTCAAGGCGAACGCCCTCTACCGCGACGGCTCGCAAGCTCAGCCAGCTGCTCAGCACGTCGATCCGACGACGAGGCATGACGCAGGAGGAGAGCCGCAGGAGGACGCGCTGGGGGAAGTCTCATCGAGACGTTGCGGCGCTGGTGCCTGCGACGTCGACGTCCTCGATCTCGATCCGGCCCGCGCCTCGTCGCACGAGACGCCCGAGACCGTGGAGCGGCGTGCGTCGAGCGGATCGTGGAGCGCATCATCGAACGGCCGATGCGACGGCGGCTGCCCGACACGCGTCGCAGCGTCACGCACCGGTTCAACGTCGCCGGCCACGAGGGCTACCTGACCGTCGGTCTCTACGAGGACGGATCGCCTGGCGAGCTGTTCATCACCATGTCCAAGGAGGGCTCGACCATCGGCGGCCTGATGGACAGCCTCGGCACCGCGATCAGCGTCGCGCTGCAGTACGGCGTGCCGGTCGAGAGCCTGGTGAAGAAGTTCGAGCACCAGCGATTCGAGCCGATGGGGATGACGGCGAACCGCGACATCCCCTTCGCCAAGAGCCTGGTGGACTACATCTTCCGCTGGCTGGGGATGGAGTTCATCGAAGGCTACCGAGAGGCCAACGCGCCGCGCAGGAAGGGCGGCACGACCAAGCGGAAGAAGAACGACTCATCAACTGCCGACGCATCACTCGCGGTCACGGAGGACAGGACGTGGTCAGAACAGGACGGAAACGCAAAGGGACCCGACACCACGGCGCCGCCCCGCTCAGAAAGGGTGAAGACAGACGAAGCGGGCCGTTCTGCCGGCGCGACGACGACCACGAAGATTCACACCGATGCGTTGATCGTCGAATCCGACGTCAATGGCTCCGCCAGGATGACCGCCGCCTCGTCCGATCTCGTCGCCGTCGTCAGCGCGTTGGATCGCTCGAACGCCGCCTTGCAAGGCGACGCGCCGGCGTGTGAGGTGTGCGGCTCGATCACTGTCCGCAACGCCACTTGCTACCGATGTCTGAACTGCGGCAATTCGATGGGCTGCAGCTGAAACGGATCATGACCAGGGATCGACGGCCTCTCGCTCCGAGGGCCGGCTGGTCCCCCCCGCGGTGGGGAACACCAGGATGAGAAGGTAAGGCAGGAACGATGACAACGAGAACGGACTTCTGTTGTCACAGTTCGGGCCAGCATGGACCCCGCATACGCCCGATGCCCCTGATGGACGAAGGGGCCGAACCGTCTTTGCCTACAGGTGTTCCCCATCGCTCTTTCGATCGACCCCCGAACGCCGACTCCCGCGAGCACGCCGTTCGACACGGAGAACGAACCCTGAATCACTGAGCTGACACCAGATCGACTCACCCGTCGATCAAACAGGCTTCTTCTCTTCCCTCCCCCCGAAGCGGTCCCCACCACTGCTTCGGGGGATTTTCTTCGAGCGTCGAGACTCGAGAGTCGTCAGAAGTTCAATCCCAGCGAAAGACACCCTTGCGCCACGCATAGATGTAGGCGAGGATCGATGTTCCGATGAAGAACATGATGCGGCCCAGGAACAGCTGCGCTTCAGCGGATTGGGGGGGCAGCTGAGTGAAAGTGACGGCCCAGGGATAGAGGAAGATGATCTCGACGTCGAAGACCAGGAACGTCATGGCGAGGATGTAGAACCTGACGTTGAACCGCTTCCGGGCCGTCCCGATGGGATTCATGCCGGACTCGTAGGCGATCTCCTTCCGAGGTCCATGCCGCGTCGGCCCCAGGACGTGGGTCACGACCAGGTTGAACACGGCGAAGAGGATCGCCATCACCAGCAGAATCGCGACGGGGATGTAGGAGTCGAGATCGACGACCGCCAGGTCCAGCGTTGACAGCACGGGATCACCTCGAAGGAGAAACGCGGAAGTTGCGAGGAGGGAACAGCACGAGTGAGGAGCGAGTAGAAGGAACGGACCTCGCGCGGCTGGCGGCCAATCGGGGTGACAGGATTTGAACCTGCGGCCTCCTGCTCCCAAAGCAGGCGCTCTACCAAACTGAGCTACACCCCGCCGGGGTCCGATGCAGGCAGTATACGAGATTGGGGCCGGGCTTCCCTGGCGGCCATGACCAACCAGTCACCGTCGGGGCGGCAAGCGTGTTGCTCTCCGGCCTCGACGGGAACCCGGTTCTGATCGATGCCGCACGTGCCCCGCCCGCGGAAGTGACCATCGACCCTCCCTCCGTCCTTCCACAGCCCATAACCTCGGTGCCACGGGCCGTCTCGTCCTCCCTTGGCCCTTTCGCCAATTCGGCCGACCCATCGGGTCGATTCCTTGCTTATGCGCCTCGCCTGAGCGCAAGACGTGCACCACGGCGTTCTTCTGGATCGACCCATGGATCCGCCACCACCGGTCCTGCAACCAGACTCATCGACGACGTCGATCACTCGCGACGCGTTGGCCGAATTGATCGCGAACAACCGCTTCTCGATCGCGCTGCAGCCAATCGTCAATCTTCGGACCGGCGACATTCTCGGCTACGAGGCCCTGACTCGCCTCGATGATGCGTCTCTGTTCCCGGACACCGGCGCACTCTTCGATGCCGCGGCCGACCTCGGGCTGCTGGGTGAACTGGAAGCAGCCGCGCGACTCCAAGCCTTCGTGCTGGCCGCCGAGCGGCCCGGCGAGGAACTCATCTTCATCAACAACAGTCCTCCGGTGATGGTCGAGCCGGGCTTCGCCGAGCGGCTGCTGCGCGAGATACCGGCGGGAGGAGCGCTGAAGCCGGAGCGAGTGATCCTGGAGATCACGGAGCGCACCGATTACGACCAGCTCGATGAGCTCAAGCAGCAGATCGATCTCATTCGGAGCCTCGGCTTCGACATCGCGCTCGACGACGTCGGCAGCGGCCTCAGCGGCTTGAACCGGATGATGGCCCTGCGACCGAAGTGGGTCAAACTCGATCGCGAGCTCATCGCGGACATCGATCGCCATCCGCTGCAGCAGAATCTCATCCGCTCGCTGTTGCGCTTCGTCAACCTCAGCAACATGTTTCTCATCGCCGAGGGCATCGAGCGCGAGGGAGAGCTGGCCACACTTGTCGACATGGGTGTCTGCTTCGGTCAGGGCTTCTTTCTCGCGCGCCCCCAGCCGACGGCATGCGACATTCCGAACGAGATCAAGCGGACGATTCAGCACGTTCAGGAGCGATCATCGGTTCGTCGTTCCGCCGATCCCTCCACCCTCAGGATCAGCACCCTCGCCCGTCCCGTCGAGCTCTTCGATGCGAGCACCAGCTGCCACGATGTGCTCCGCCACCTCCTCGCTTCGCCGGACGAGCACTATGCGGTCATCCTCGATGGAAAGCGCTATCGTGGCGTTCCTGAACAGCACCAGCTGGCCCTCTTCTGCCAGCAGCACCTTCACTCGATGCCAATCGGCGCCGCTCCGCTGATGCGGTGCACGGTCGTCGGCGCCGACGTCACGCTCGCCGAAGCCCTCGACCTCGCCGCCGGAAGGGCGTCGGACCAGCTTGCGCAGCCGTTCGTCGTACAGACCGGTGGGATCGTACGGGGGCTCATTCCCTTCCGCGCCGTTCTGCACGCCGCGGCCGAGGCCCATCGCCGCGTACCCTCTCACCTCGCGGCGCTGACCGGATTGCCAGGGCGTGCGGAGGCGGAGACCTGGCTCGAGCGGCACATTCGCGCCCGCGATCCGCACAACGTCTCCGCAATCGATCTGCGCGACTTCGACGCCTACAACATCGCGTACGGCTTCGAGATGGGCGACGCCATGCTCCTCCGTCTCGTAGGCCTAGTCAACGTCCTGCTTCAGGACGAGTGCATCGAGGATCACTTCTTCGCCCATCTTGGCGAAGACCGGTTCCTGCTCGCCGCCCGGCACGACTTGCAAACGGCGCTCCTGCGTCTGTTCGATCGCTTTCATGAAGCTCGCCAGGAGCTGTTCTCCGCGGCTGATCTGCGCTCCGGCCACTTCCGTTGCCGGCACAGCGACGGAACACAGAGCGCTATCCGCTGAGTTCCATCCGCGTGGTCTACCTGGAACAGCCACTCTGCCGGGTAGCCGATCTGCGAGATCTCTTCGAGCTCATCCAGTCGCTCAGACTCTCCGATCAACCACAGGGCGACAGCAGGATCATCCTTGATCGCCGTCAGCGCGAAGCTTCGCGACGGGCGATCGCCTAGTGGTGTGACTCAGAAGTTCGTTGACATTTCGGCGCGACATCGTCGTTGCTGGCAAGGCGCCGTGACGACGGCATACTTCTGGTATTCCGAGGAGCGGCAACACAGCCAGCGGCGTCGAGGGCCGGCGAGATGGGAATGAACTTCTGAGTCAGACCACTAGCAGCATCATGAACTCTTCGGCTGGAAGCGCACATGCCTCGCCATCGAGCGGATACCCGGCACGAGCTGCTCCGGGAAGCAGGTCACGAGCAACACCAGCGCGTCGCGCGGCGATCGCTCCAGCATCTCCACCAATTCGTTCTGGGCGGCGCTTTCGATGAGCTCAGCTTCGTCGATGACGAAGACGCGCCGGCGTCCCCGCTGCCCGGGTTCGAAGATCACCGGCCGGTGATATCGCTCATCACTCGTCCAACCGCCGACCACCTGCTCGCGCAACAGGTCACGCGAGATGATCAGCGGCCGACGCGTTCTCAACGCCTCGTTCGCCGAGAAGAGCGATAGCTCCTTGCACACGAGGTGCAGATCAGGATGCCCCCCTGAGTCGACGGCGCTCGATGGCCGTCGGCTTGGATCGATGACGAGCCGACGGGAGGCACTCATCGTCGCCCGCGAGTCCAGGAGGATCTTCGCAATGGCGCTCGCTGCGGCGAGCTTCCCGGTCCCCGCCGGCCCGGAGAAGATCCAGGTCTGCTCCATCTTGCCGCTGTGCCAGCCGAGCCTCACCAGATCCAAGGCCTCGTCCCAGGACGAGACGACGGCCGCTTCGCGAGGGACGTCCCGGCGTCTCATCGACCCGCTCTGATCCCCCGCTGCTCCTGCGCCGCGGGTCAGATCATGGGTGAGCGAGCTTGGACCGCGTCTCGCCAGCAGGTCATCGATCGCCAGATCCTGTTCGCTGCGGTCGCGCCGACGGTCCCGTTCGCGCCGGAACGCGTTCATGAGGTCCTGGACGCTCTGGCGCGGCGGGTTTCGTTCCAACCGCGCCGGCGGAACCTCGATCTCCACCGGACGCCGAGTGTCCCTGACGATTGGTCGCCACGCGTCTCCTGCCGACGAGGTCATCCCTCTTCCTCCACCCTGCGATCAAGCGGCCGTCCCGCGAGCAGCGCCCCCTCCGGCGCTGCATCGCAGGACGGTTCTTCTCGTACCGAGCCGCGTCATTCGGCGGGCCATTGCTGGAGCAGGAGACCAAGGTCCGCTCCGTCGACCCACCCATCCCCCGTCACGTCAGCGCTATTCAGCTCGTCAACCGGCCCCCACTGATCCATCATCGCCGCCAGGTCGAGCGGGTCCACCGCACCATCGTGATTGACATCCATCGAGATGAGGTGGATGAACCACACCGAATCGGAACCCGCGACCACCATCGACTCGGCGAATTCGCCGCCCTGGGGGATCTCCAGCACCGTCGGCTGCCTGATACCCCTGGCAAAGTCCCGGATGCTGCTCCGGTCTGCGGAGCATTTGACGATCCGATCGCCACGGGCATCCGCGATGTACACCGCGCCGCGCCCGAACGACTCGCCGACGCTCACCGCCAACGCTGCCGGCTCGATGCCGAGCGGGTTCAGATCCAGCCACAGTGGAGCCGGCGCGCCGGGCTCGTGCTCCGGGGCCAGCGCCAGCACGCGCTTCCCGCCTCGATCGACGATGAAAAGCATCGGGTCCGAACTACCGTCACTGGCGAATCGCAGGCTGCTCACGCCATGGCCCAGACCGGTTGCCATGAGTGACAAACCACCGCAGAAGTCCACCTGCCAGAGCAATCCTCCCGCGTCCACGACCATCAGGTGACCGCCGAACGCACCGGTCGGATCACACGCCGCGGCCTGAAGCTCTCCGGGGATGAAGCGAAGACCGTCGAAGTGACTGACTGAGCCGTTGGGGCTGATGTTGCACATCTGTTCGGGCGAGTCACACACGATCAGCTCGCTCGAGTAGCCCCCCAGCGCATCGAAGGTGGGAGACCAGGGACGCGCCTGCGGATTGACTTTCCCCAGATCCGCTACGAGATTCGACGACCCCAGCGGGTCGACCTTGATGACCTGACCGGCCTCCTGCAGCGCGAGGTAGAGCTGCGTATCGAAACCATTGGCCCCCGGGCCCATCGCGGTTTGCGTGGTGCCGACATTCATCAGCAGTGGCGCAATCATGTATCCATGGATCGAGAGCTCGGGAACGCTGCCTTGTTCACTGTGCTTGGTCCCCGGCCTTGTGGCCGCTAAGGCTACCGAAGAGCTGACTGCAAGCCAGGAGAGAAGGACGGGACGAAGAAAATCATGTTGCATCGCGACTACGCCAGACTAGGAGGGACAAAGGAATGCTCCGCTGCCATCTACACCACCGCCGCTTGCCGCAGAATGCGCCAACCCACGCTTCTGAATGCGGGAAACCGGCCCATTGTTCCGACGAGACGTCGAACATCATCGCCGTTGATCGTCCATTCCACCTCAACCCCGGCGAGATCGTTCAAGCGCTGTCGCCGCTCCAGCTGCATCGAGTACAACCGTTCACGCATCGTCCAGTTGTTCAACTTGTTGGCGATCTCGCATCCCTGCTCGATGAGACTGGCCAGATATTGCTGCTGCGTCCGCCCCACAGTGTGGCGAAGCGAGATGTTGCACCCGAAGATGCACCACCATCCATAGCACTCGAGTTCATCACCGCGCAGATCGGCGCCCTCTGCCCGGACGGAATCAACGCCTTCGTGAATCTCGTCCAATGCTTCTTCGGGACTCAGCAACTCAAGGAGCACGTCCAGCTCGAGGAGGCCGCCGTGGCAGTTCCGCGCGATGCCGCGCCAGGGAGCATGATCGTACTGCTCAGCCAGCTCCTCGTACTGCTCCTTCGATGTCGCCAGCGCGCTTCGTCCGCTGGTCGCACACTCCTTCATGCCTTCGTTCTCCTGCCCGGCCAGCCGGCGGCACGCATGGCCGAGGACATAATGAGCGAAGGCCCTTGCCGCACGGACTCGACGCGACTCCTGACTGGATTGCGCGATCATCTCGATGATCTCGCGGGCCATGCCCCGAGCCTCGAGGAGATGGTTGAGCGTGTAGTAGGAGTTCGCGAGGTTGGCCTGGAGCAGCAGCCGGAGCTCCATCGAGGTCCCCCCCTCCTGGAGACCCCGACGCATGGCTTCGAGCTCCCGGCTGAACTGCCCCAGACCATCCCACGCGCCCCCTTCCCGAAGACAGGCCAGCGCCCGTTGCTCCGGAGTGGTGGCGACTTCCGCCATCATTTTCGCGAGCTGCCGCATGCGCTGGTACTCGCCAGCGCGATGCGCGGCGAGCGCCGCCTGATCCAATTCTTCGAACGAGGTCACCGCCTCGGCCGGCACGACGGGACGGTCTTCCGCCCAGATCGCATCGACGACGTCCTCGACATTCCAATCGAGCAACTCGGCGAGCTTGATCACATAGTCCAACTTGGGATTGCCGCTCGCGAGAACGAGCTTACTGGCATCGCGCCCCAGGACCTGTGCAAGCTCGCGCCGGCTCATACCCTTGTACGCTCCGGCCAGCTCGAGTAGTCGCTTCTGGTTGTTTGCCCGCGTCCGGGCAGGAGAGTCGGTCATGTGTCCAAGCCTCGGAGGTACACAATCTTGTGAAGACCTCAGGAGAATGAGAAACCCCCTCTCATCTCTTTGCCAACACGTTTTCGGTTATCGGTGCGCAACACGATCACTTTTTCCATCGCATGGCGAAAAAGCGCACGCAACGCTCAAACGCGCGCGTCGGGTTCTTCATCGCAAGTGCGGATCAACCATTGATTTATGCTGTTCGCGGCCGTCTCGCTCGTCACGTCCGGTAATCGCGACTCGCGTGCGCACACCGGAATCACGCGCGACAATGTGACCGGCGGCGTGCACCGCGCGAGACGTTCTCGGACCACGCATAGCGCACCGGCCGAACAGCGATCTGCTCAACTTTGCGCACTTTCACTCGCTGACTCTTTCCCAGATCTCCCAGAGCGCCGGGACGGCCAGCGGCAGCGCTCGACGCCGCGCCGCATTTGCGCAGCGTCCTAACGAACGACTGCTCATCGCCCCTTCCTGAGGAGCGCCGTCGATGGGTCGACACGATGCTCGGAGATGGCCCGACGCAATCGCCGGCCGACGGCGATGCCATCGCTTCGTCTCAGGGCGCGGATTGACCGTCGGACGGGCGGGGATATCGCGCGTTCCTGGCCTCATCGCGTTCCCGACCCGCGTCACCCCTTCCTCTTTCCGACTCGAACTCCGCGACCGCGCCTAACGCCTTCCTCGTCCGAGCCCTTTTCAAGACCAACTCGATGAGGTTGTATTTGAGGATGCACCAGATCGCCCGAACTCCGTCCCGCCAGCTGATCTTCTTGCCCTCGGCGTACGTTCGCCCGGCGTAGGAGACGCCGACCTCGTAGATGCGGTAGCCGCGGTGGGCGATCCGCGCCGTGATCTCCGGTTCGACGCCGAAGCGATTCTCGCGGATCTCGAAATCCTGAATCACCTCCCGGCGGAACACCTTGTAGCAGGTCTCCATGTCCGTCAGGTTCAGGTTCGTGAACAGATTCGAGGTCAAGGTGAGGACCTTGTTGCCCAAGGCATGCCAGAAGTAGAGGACCCGGTGCGACTCGCCTCCGACGAAGCGCGAGCCGTAGACGACATCCGCCTTCCCATCGAGAATGGGACGGATCAGACGCGGATACTCGGTCGGGTCGTATTCGAGATCGGCGTCCTGGATGATCACCAGGTCCCCAGTGACGTGCCGCAAACCGGTGCGCAGAGCCGCCCCCTTGCCCTGGTTCCGGTCGTGGAAGATCACCAGCAACCCCTCCCGAGCCCGCAGGCGGCGGAGCACGTCGACCGTCCCGTCGGTGGAGCCGTCGTCGACGACGATGATCTGCGTTTCCAGGGGCACCGCCTGCACCGAATCGATGAGGCTCTCGATGGTCCCAACCTCGTTGTAGACCGGAATCAACACCGAGAGGGTCATGGGGGTTTGCTCGATGGGCGTGGGGTTGTGAGTACGGCCAGCACAGGGGTCACGCCGGCAGTTGCACACCGCACCGGGGACCGGAATAAAGCAACCCAGGCCGCCTGGACTACCCAAGGTGAACTCGGCCAGAATTCGCAATTGGCAAGAAAGACGAAACTGCGTTCTGGCTCCGAGCGGACACTGTGATAACTTAATAGGAGGTTGTCAGGGGGGCGTTGCAATCATTTCTTTCCGACCTCGCCGTTCGCAGTCTGTTCGGGATGGTCGGGCGAGGAATCGGTTCTGTGCAGTCTCTCCTGCGCATGGCTGAGGGATCGTTGAGAACCAGTGACCGCCCCGACCCGGCGGGAGCTCGAGACCTCAGGAACCGTCATCCAAGGATCGCGTCGGCGATCGACTGTCCCGGTGGGCGGATTCCGGGAGGAGTCCAAGAAGAATGTCTCACCAGTCCTTTCACGCTGTGTTGGCGCTTACCCTCCTGCTTGGGGTCCCCGCGCGGGGAGACGAGCCGGGGCTCGCGGCAAGTCGGCAGACCAAGCTCGAGCAGCAGTTGGGCGTGGATCGGACCACGCTCGTCGTGTTGCCGATCGATCTGGTGCCCGGAACCCCCCTGTCGTTGCAGCTGCCCCTTCCGCAGACTGGTCAGGGCGAGGGCACGCTCTGGACGCTGGATCTCGAGCCGTGCTCCGTGCGTTCCGATCGCTATCAGCTCCTGGTCCAGATCCCAGGCGGGGACTTGGTCCAAGTCGAACCCGGTCCCCTCCGAACGCTGAGCGGAACTGTGCGGGGGATCCCTGGGAGTCGAGTCGCCGCGTCGCTGGCCGAGCGGGGAATCACCGCGTCCATATTCCTGCCCGACGGCGACCGGCTGAGTCTGGAACCAGTGGCCCAGTACCTGGACGACGCACCAGCCGGTGAATACGTCGTCTATCGAGCCGAGGCATCGCGCTTGAACGGCGACTGCGGCGTGACGCCGCAATTCCTCGCCGGCCGTGCCACCACGGACCTCGCGCCAAGCTCCAGTCCTGCTGGCGCATGGGCGGCGTCGCCGGCGGCGAGTCATGTCTGTGGGTCGCCGAACTGGCCTGTGATGCGGACTTCGCCTACTTCCAGTCGCAGGGAAGCAGCGTCAGCGCCGTCGAAGGGAAGATCAACTCGATCATCAACGGCGTCAACGTTCAGTTCGAAGGACAGACGGACATTCGACACGTGATCTCCGCCATCGTCATTCGGACCTCCGCATTGGACGATCCGTACGGCGGGGACCCGATTCCAGCCTCCATACTCCTCACGCAGTTCAGGAACGTCTGGCTCGGCAATTACCCGGACATCCCGAGGGACGTCTCCAAGCTGTTCACCGGGCGCGACCTCGAGGGCAACACGATCGGCATCGCGTGGACGATCGGCGCCATCTGCACTTCAGGTGGCTATTGCCTCGTGCAGAACATCGCCGGTGCGCTGTGCCGGCAGGACCTCTCCGCCCATGAGCTCGGACATCTGTGGGGCGCGTTCCACTGCAGCTGCCCCTCGTTCACGATGAATCCCTCGATCACCTGCTCCAACCAGTTCAGCCAGGGCTCCGTCAATTCCATTGTCGCTCATCGCGACACACGAGCCTGTCTGGTCGACCAGTGCGCTGGCTGTCCAACCGATGCGAACCAGGACGGGGTCACCAACGTTAACGATCTCGTGATCGTCATCACCGGCTGGGGCACCAGCGAGGCCGCGGCCGATGTCAACGGCGACGGCGTCGTTGACGTCGCCGATCTGGTCGAGATCGTCGTGCACTGGGGCCCGTGCACCGTGCCCGGCGTATGAACCGTCGGGGCCAGTTTGTTTCCTTCTCCGTTCGAGGAACCTATCCTCATTCTCCCCCTCTTCCCCCGCCCTTCGGGCATTCCCCACCCGGTCTTTTTGAACCGGATTCCCCACTTGGGAGGCTAATCTGATGACCAACGCACCGAATTTGAATCGAGTCTGTTCTGCCGCGCCACGCTGCGCGATTCTCCTGACCGTCGGCATGCTCATCGTGCCGGCTGCAGATGCATTCGCCGAGCAGGCGCCCTCGACCGCTGCCTCCTCCGTCATCCCATCGCCGCGGCCGACGGAGCAGACTGTCAACGAGCACTTCAACCTCACTGGCAGCACGCTGCTCGAACTTCAGATCGACGCTGAGCCGACCCAGCCCGTCACCGTGACGGTGCCGATCAATGGAGCCGACTACACGCTCGACCTGGAGCCGTACTCGCTCCGTGACGCTGGGTATCAGCTGCTCGTCCAGATCGATGACGGTTCGCTGGTTGCCACGGTGCCGGGACCGGAACGGACGCTGCGGGGCGCGGCTGCGGAAGCGCCGGGAGCTTCGTGGCGGGCTCGCTGCTGCACAACGGTCTCAACGTCGCGATCTCGCTGCCTGGAGTCGAAGGGCGCTACTGGCTCGAGCCCCTCGCCGGCGAGATCGACGGCGCCGGGCCGCGCGACTACGCGCTGTTCCACGACAGCGACCGGCTCCCGATCGGCTCATGTGGCGTGAACCTCGACTTCTTGGCCGCCGAGCCCGCCGACGGCGACTTCGATCCCCTCTCCGCCGGTGGGGGCGTTGCCGGAATCGAACAGACCTGCACCTGGGAAGCGCAGATCGCCTGCGACAGCGACTATGAGTACTACCAGGACAATGGCAGCAGCGTCGACAACGTCGAGGCGAAGATCACCAACATCATCAACGTGATGAACGAAGAGTACGAGCGGGACGTCCAGATCCGGCACCTGATCACGACGATCCTCGTTCGCAGCTCCGTCAACGATCCCTACAGCAACACCACCAACGCAGAGACCCTGCTGAGTGAGTTCCGCAACGTCTGGAACTCCACCCAGTCCGGCATCCAGCGTGACGTCGCCCACATGTTCACAGGTCGAAATGTCAGCGGGGACGTGATCGGAATCGCCTATACCACGAACATCTGCACGAGCAACGCCTACGGGCTCGTGGAGGACATCTCGGGACTTTCCTTCCAGACCGATCTGTCCGCTCACGAACTGGGGCACAACTGGAGCGCGAATCATTGCAACTGCCCGCAGAACACGATGAATGCGTTCCTCGGCAGTATCGCCTACAACCAGTTCCACCCGACCTTCACGGTCCCCGAGATCGTGGCGTACCGAAACAGCCGGTCGTTCTGCCTCAACAACGTGTGTATCCCCGACAACGACAACTGCGATAGTCCCGTCATCATTCTGGGGCAGGGCTCCAAGAGCTTCAACTCGACCAACGCCACAACCGACGGCCCCGAGGAGCCGGGCGCCTGCGATGATTCTGGCTTCGCGCAGCTGGACAAGGACGTCTGGTACTGGCTGCTCTCGGATTGCAATCAAACGATCAGGGTCAGCACGTGCGGGTCGCAGTTCGATACGAAGCTCGCCATCTACGAGACCTTCTGCCCGACTGGTCCCGGCGAACTGATCGCGTGCAATGACAATGCCTGCGGCTCCGCCTCGGAGGTCACGTTCAACGGCACCGCGGATGCGATCTATCGCATTCGCGTGGGCGGCGTGAACGGCGCTTCCGGCAGCGGCGTGGTCACGGTCACGTGCGAGTCGGCGCCGACCTGCCCGGCCGATACGAATGGAGACGCTGTGATCGACGTGACCGATCTCGTGAACGTCATCGTCACCTGGGGAACGACCAGCCCCGTGGGGGACATCACCGGAGACGGCAACGTCGATGTGTCCGACCTGGTCCAGATCATCGTGAACTGGGGTCCCTGCGCCTGAGCCGCCTCGTCAGGATCCCGACCTCGATCATGAACGCAGTCGCCCCCTGCCTCCGGCGGGGGGCGTTCTTTTGGTTCATCGCCGACGTGGGGACAACCCGTGGAAATCCTGACCGGCGGCCCCGGATCGAGGTCGGCGGCTTACTTTTTCCTCACTCCGGTCGAGCCTTGCGGCTCCTACCCGTGCTTCTTCTCTTCCCTCGTGGTCAGCCAACTCCAAAGACGTCCTCCTGGACCGTCCGGCTGACCACATGCGCTCGCGGTGGAGACGGCTTCACGAATCGCCGAAGGATGATTTCCTCGCGGCAGCTTGATACGCTACCGGCCTCTGGTCCGCGTAGCTCAATTGGATAGAGCGTCGGCCTCCGAAGCCGAAGGTTGCAGGTTCGAGTCCCGCCGCGGACGTTGTCAGGATTGCACGCAATGACGGTACCCCCGGGCCGAGAGACGGCGCAGGGTGACGACAATCCTTGGTCTTCCGACAGTGCGTCAGCACCGTTGCGGGCATCCGCTGCTCTTCCGCAGATCATCCTCTTCGCCCACTCGAACAATGACCCTCGCCAAGTTCCAGCAGCTCATTCGTGATCGGTATTTTCCGACCGACTCGGCCCGAGGCGCTCCGGCGACGTTCCTGTGGTTCGCGGAAGAGTTCGGTGAGCTGGCCGAGGCCCTTGCACGGCACCACCGAGGAGACGGTGATCCGATCGCGCTGGCCGATGAGTTCGCCGACGTGCTCGCCTGGCTGACGACACTGGCGAACATCACGGGCGTTGACCTGACCGAGGCGATCGAGCGGAAGTACCTGACCGATGGTGGCCCGAAGGGAACGAAATGACCTCGTGGACCGAACCATCCGGGGGCAGGATCGACGCGATCTTCGCGTCGCTCCGGGAGCAGGGCCGCACCGCCCTCATGCCCTTCATCACGGCTGGCGATCCTTCCCTCGAATTGACCGGACGAATCCTCACCGCCCTCTCCGAGTCGGGGGCGAGCATCGTCGAACTGGGGATCCCCTTTTCCGACCCCATCGCCGACGGCCCGGTGATCGCTGCATCCATGCACCGGGCGCTGGAAGCGGGCACGACGCCACAGGGGGTATTCGACCTCGTGCGAGCCGTTCGTGCTCAGCTCGACCTTGGCCTCGTGGCGATGGTGAGCGACTCCATCCTGCAGCGCATGGGACCCGAGCAGTTCGTTCTGAACGCCTCAGCGGCAGGCGTCGACGGCCTCATCGTTCCGGACATCGACCTGGACGCGGCCCGGGACCTGATCGAGGTGATCGATCGGTGCCACCTCAGCTTCAGCTTGCTGATTGCCCCGACAACGGCCCCGTCGCGGGTCGCGCAGCTGGCCAGCCTCTGCCGGGGGTTCGTCTATCTGCTGGCCCGAACGGGGATCACGGGAGAGCAGGATCGGATTCCTCCGATCGAAGAGCGCGTAGCGGCGATTCGAGGCGTCACCGACTTGCCCATTGCGGTCGGCTTTGGAGTCTCTCGACCCGAGCAGGTGGCCGCGGTGACTCGATCGGCCGACGCAGCCATCGTCGGCTCGGCCCTCGTCCGACGCATCGACAACGCCCGCGACCCCGTGCAAGCGGCCGGCCGCTTCGTGATGGATCTGGCCGGGGGCCTGCAGCGGCGCACGGCCGCTGGACGATGAGCCCACAATTGACAGCTTGTCCACCATCTCGGAGTGTCGGGATTGGCTGATCGAATCGTCGCCCTGACCGCCTCCGGCACTTGGGTGACTGGCGCCGGCGCTTCCAAAGGAAGGACCGGGAGGAAGAATCCGGCCGGTTTCCTTGCCTGCTCCGTTCTTTTAGCGATACTCCTCAGTCTGGAGACGACAACGGAGTGTGTCCAAAACTCACCCCAGACCACAAGGATCAGCGATGTCATCCACTTCTTCCCGGTCCTCCTCGGAGCGGAGCGGTTCCGAGCCCCATCTGCTTCATTCCGTGAACGCCGAGTCCGCCACCGACATCTTCGGGTGCCTCACCTTCACTGGCGACGTGATGCTCAAGCGTCTGCCGACGGACGTGTTCGAAAAGCTGCAGATGACGATGCAGCACGGGCTGCCGCTTGATCCCTCGATCGCCAATACCGTCGCACTGGCCATGAAGGACTGGGCCCTGGAGCACGGCTGCACTCACTACTGCCACTGGTTCCAGCCCCTCACCGGTTCGACCGCGGAAAAGCACGATGCATTCCTGAGCCCAGACGGCAGCGGTGGCGCGATCGCCAAGTTCTCCGGCGATGCCCTCATTCGAGGCGAGCCAGATGCCAGCTCCTTCCCCTCCGGCGATATTCGCGACACGTACGAGGCACGGGGATATACGGCTTGGGACGCGACGAGCCCCGCGTTCATCCTCACCAGCGCCGACGAAGCGACGCTCTGCATTCCAACCGCCTTCGTCTCCTGGACCGGCGAAGCGCTGGACAAGAAGACGCCCCTGCTGCGATCGATCGAGGCCGTCAGCCAGCAGGCCATGCGCATCTTGAAGATCTTCGGCACCGACCGCGGCGTGACCCAGGTCATCACGACCTTGGGATGTGAGCAGGAGTACTTCCTGATCGACGAGCAGTTCGTCCAGGATCGGCCGGACCTGCTCATCACCGGGCGCACGCTCATCGGCGCTCTCTCGCCGAAAGGCCACCAGCTCGACGATCACTACTTCGGGGCAATCCCAGAACGCGTGCTCTCCTTCATGTCGGACGTGGAGCGGCGCCTGTACGAGCTCGGCATCCCGGTGAAGACCCGACACAACGAAGTCGCGCCTGGTCAGTACGAGCTCGCGCCTACTTTCGAGAACGCCAACGTGGCGACCGATCACCAGATGCTCACGATGCACGTGCTGCGCATGGTCGCCAGACAGCATGGTTTCGAATGCCTGCTCCACGAGAAGCCGATCGCAGGCGTGAACGGATCGGGTAAGCACAACAACTGGTCGCTGACCACCGACACGGGAGTGAACCTGCTCGATCCCCAGGACGAGACGCACTCCAACCTGCAGTTCCTCGTCTTCCTCTGTTCGGTGATCCGGGCGGTGGATCGGCACGCTGATGTCCTCCGCGCGTCCATCGCCTCCGCGGGCAACGATCACCGGCTCGGCGCGAACGAGGCACCTCCGGCCATCATCTCGATCTACCTCGGCGAGATGCTCAGCGACATCCTCGATCAGCTTGAGCGGGGTGATCCCCAGAGCACGAAGAAGGGCGGCTTGCTCGATCTCGGCGCACGCATCCTGCCCAACATCCCGCGGCACAGCGGCGATCGCAATCGGACGAGCCCATTCGCCTTCACCGGAAACAAGTTCGAGTTCCGTGCGGTCGGCGCCAGCGCCTCCGTGGCCTGGCCAAACACCGTACTGAACACGATCGCTGCCGAATCACTGGACTATCTGGCGACGGCGATCGAAGAGAGGGTCGGCAACAAACCCGACCTCGAGAAGCTCGAATCGGCGGTCAAATCGGTCCTGCGCGAAGTGCTGGTCGAGCACCGGCGAGTGGTGTTCGACGGCGACAACTACGACCCCGCCTGGCACCGGGAAGCGGAAGCGAGAGGCCTTCCCCATTTGAAAACGACCTCCGAGGCGCTCCCGGCCCTGGCCACGAAGGGCGAAGCGGAACTCTTCAGCAAGTACGGAGTGCTCAGCGAGCGGGAATTGCATGCCCGGGTGGAGGTGCTCTTCGAGCAGTACAACAACGTCGTGGGGATCGAGGCCCGGACGATGATCACCATGCTCCGCACGCACGTCCTTCCTGCGGCGATCCGCTACCAGACGGAGGTCGCCCAGGCAGTGGCCGCCACCCGCTCGGCGGGTCTCGAGAGCCCTGATTCGACCGAACACCTGCAGCACGTGATGCAATTGAACACAGAGCTGCGGCAGGCCACCGCCAGCCTGGAGGCGGCAGAAGCGCACGAAGAGAGCAGTGCTCCGGCTCATGCCAAACACATCAACGATCACCTGATTCCGGCGATGGCACGAGCCCGCTCGGCTTCCGATGTCCTGGAACGCGAGATCCCCGACGATCTCTGGCCCCTGCCTACGTATTCGAAGATGCTGTTCGTTCGGTGACCGCGGTCGTCTGCCGGCCTCGTCCAAATCAGTAATCTGTCATGTGCTGCCAGCTGCCTCACTCCGGCCGATGACCATGCAGGAGCTCTCGCTCTCCAAAGAGCGGATCCGTTTCCTCCTTCTCGAAGGAATCCACACCTCCGCCGTGGATGTGCTCCACGCCCAGGGTTATCGCAACGTCGAACGACTCCCTCACTCGCTCAGCGGTCCGGAACTGCTCGAAGCCGTCCGGGAGGTGCACTTCCTGGGCGTCCGTTCACGGACTCAAGTCTCCGAAGAAGTCCTCGCGGCAGCGGAGAAACTCATTGCGGTGGGGTGCTTCTGCATCGGCACCAACCAGGTCGATCTTGCGGGCGCCGAACGGCGGGGCGTCCCCGTCTTCAACGCTCCGTTCTCGAACACCCGGAGCGTCGCGGAACTCGTGCTGGCCGAGATCATCTTCCTCATGCGGGGTCTGCCGGAGAAGAACGCCGCTGCGCATCGGGGTGTGTGGGTGAAATCGGCCAACAACGCCTTCGAGATCCGGGGAAAGACGCTGGGCATCGTCGGCTACGGTCACATCGGAACCCAGCTGGGCGTCCTGGCCGAAGCGATGGGCATGCGCGTGTGCTACTACGACATCGAGAACAAGCTCCCCCTCGGCAATGCCATTGCCATGGGCAATCTGTGCGCTCTGCTTGCCGACGCCGACGTGGTCTCCCTGCACGTACCGCAGACTCCCAAGACGACCAACATGATCTCGAAGAACGAGTTGGAGGCCATGCGCGGGGTTCCTATCTCATCAACGCGTCCCGGGGAACGGTGCTCGACATCGATGCGCTGGTCCACGCACTCGAGTCGGGACATGTTGCCGGCGCCGCCGTGGACGTCTTCCCGGCCGAGCCCGCCTCGAGCAGCGAAGAGTTCTGCTCGCCGCTCCGGCGCTTCGAGAACGTGCTGCTCACCCCGCACATCGGCGGCAGCACCCAGGAAGCCCAGGAGAATATCGCCATCGAAGTGGCGAGCAAGCTCGTGAGATACAGCGACAACGGTTCCACGAGTTCCGCCGTCAACTTCCCCCAAGTCGCAGTGCCCGATGATTACGAGCACCGACGCCTCCTGCACATTCACAGGAACGTGCCCGGTGTGCTGGAGAAGATCAACCACGTCTTCTCCGGCCGCGGGGTGAACATCGCCTCTCAGTACCTCGAGACGACCGCGTCGATCGGCTACGTGGTGATGGATGTGGAGGTCGAGGACGCCCAGGGTCTGCTCGATCAGCTCCGGAGCGTAGTCGGCACGATTCGCACGCGAATCCTGCACTGAGGAGCGACGACGGCTGAGGTCGGCGGATGCTGGAGCCGTCGAACAGCCGGTCGATTTCGCCTTCGTTCAAGCTCGATCCCAGGTGTCTGGCCCCGTTTCGACAGGCCGACAGGACTCCGCACCGACCGACGACAGATCGGACGGCTTCGATGGCGTCGACCGAGGAACGCCCTCGACGACGAGCCGCGAGACCTGTCCGGCGAAGCGGGGTACACTCCGCACAGCCGGCGACAGGCGCTGTCGCCGGAGATCGGCCAGAAAGAGGCGCGGCTACGATGTCCCGGACGGGCTCCGTTCCGGTCGCTCGTCCCGACGCAGGACCCGATGATGCACATCATTCGATTCGTCGCCGATGATGGTCGGGTGCTGTGTGGCCAAGAGCAGATCGACGGCTCCACGACCATCGTGAACGACACGCTGGGGGTCCTTGGATCGACCAGGGCGTTCATCCGGCTGAACCAGCTGCGCGGCATGCACGCGGTCGTGGCGGAAGATGACGCCAACATGCGGGAGTTGGTCTGCACCGTCCTGGAGAAGGCGGGCTGCGAGTGCACCGCCTGCGTGGACGGCGAGGAAGCGGTGAAGGCGATCGAGCGAGTCCAGGTCGACCTGGTTGTCTCCGACATCATGATGCCCGGCTACAACGGGTACGACGTCTTCTCTGCGGCCAAGGCTCGAAATCCTGCTCTGCCCGTGTTGCTGATCACGGGGTTCGGATATGACCCGAGCCATTCGCTGATGCGGGCGAGTCAGGAAGGCGTGCAATCCGTCCTGTACAAGCCATTCACCCCCCAGCAGCTCGTGGAGGAGCTGCTGAAAGTCGTGGATCGCAGCGGCGAGTCGCTCGTACGAGCGCTCGCTGCCACGAACGAGCGGGCGGCGGTATCCACGGTCCTTCCTCCGATCCGGCCGACCAACATCATCTGCATCGGGACCAACTATGCTTCGGCGGGCTCGAGCCCCGCGGGATCGACGCCCGGTGAGGAGTCGCTCGAGGTCTTCATGAAGCCGAACTCGTCGCTCCAGGCACCCGGCCAGCCGATCCGGATTCCGCGCTTCGAGCGAAAGGAGCTGAAGGTGGACTGTGAAGGCGAGCTGGCGGTGGTCATCGGCCGGACCGCCGAGGGCGTCACGGAAGCCGAGGCCCTCAACTACGTCCTGGGATACACGATCGCCAACGATGTAACGGCCCGACACTGGCAGACCCCCGCCTCCCGCGCCCGGGGGCGCCGCTCTGGATGCGGGGCAAGGGGTTTGACACATTCTGTCCGGTGGGTCCCGTCCTCGTGACCGCCGACGAGCTGGATCCCGCTGACCTGACGATCACGACGACCGTCAACGGCAGGATCCACCAGCAGGGATCGACCGCCCAGATGATCCGCGCGATTCCTCGACTGTTGAGCGAGATCAGCCAGCGGATCACACTGGAAGCGGGCACATTACTGCTGACCGGCTGCCCGCCGCGCCAATCGTCATCGGGAGAGGTTTCCTTTCTCAAGCCAGGTGACGAGGTCGTCGTGGAAATCGAGTCAATCGGCCGGCTGAGCAACCCCGTGGCCGCGCCACTCGCGCAGACATGACCCTTCGCACAAAGACCCTGTCGATCATCGCGCTGACGATCGCCGGCCTGGTCGCCATCGTCTACGTTCCCACGCGATCGCTCTTCCTCAACAGCTTCTCGAAGCTGGAGACACTTGCCGCAGCAGAGAAGGTCCGCCAGGGACTTCACGCGATCGAGCGTGAGCTGGACGCTCTCGACACGCTCGCCTTGGACTACGGCGGCTGGGACGACACATATCAGTTCGCCGAGGACCTGACGACCGGAAACAGCGCGGGCATCAAGCGATACGTCGACTCCAATCTCGTCGATGCAACCTTCATCGACGATCGGCTGCTGCTGATCGCTGTGATCCCCTCGGCGAGAGAAGCAGCCTACATGCACGCGTTCGATCTCGAGGAGCGGAGGGCGGTCGCCCCACCGGATCTGCCCAAGCTCATCGAAGCCTATCCGCAGCTGGTCGATCATGACGCGCCCGGGAGCTCCACCCTTGGGTTGATCGAGCTCAGGGGCGAGCCCGTGCTCGTCGCGTCGCGCCCGATCCTCACGAGTCGCAAGACGGGGCCGGTTCGAGGTTCGCTGATCATGGCTCGCCCCCTCGATGTCGAGCAGATCCGGGACGTCACGTTGTCGCCAGTCAGGCTCGAGAGGGCGGACGGACCGGCGCTCCCGCCGGACTTCGCAGAAGCGGAGGCGGCGCTGCTCCAATCCGACGAACCCTACATCAGGACCCTCCGCGCCGACACGGTGGCGGGCTACGCCCTGATCCGCGACGTTCGCGGCGTTCCGATCCTGGCCATGCGGCTCGACCTCCCTCGCAACATCTACAGTTCAGGCCGCGCCGGGGCTCGCTGGATCATGGCGTATCTCCTGGGCAGCAGTCTGGTCTTCGCACTCGTCACGCTGCTTCTGCTGGAGCACGTGGTCCTGCGCCGCATGCGGCGGCTCAGCGAGGCGGTGACTTCCATCGGAAGTGGCGGTGGACTCTCCGAGCCGATCATCCTCGGCGGTGACGACGAGGTGTCCAATCTCGCCGCGGCCATCAACCGAACGGTCGAGAGCCTTCAACGCAGCCAAGGCGCTCTCCGGTACATCGGAGCCCAAGCGCGCTGCATCATCTGGTCCGCCGCGGTGCGCAAGGACAAGCGGGGGCACTATCGCTGGACGCTCCACATGCAGGACGAGCAGGCAGCGCAGCGGGTCCTGCCGCTGGACATCTTCCGAGGCGGCTCCTACGCGAACGCGTGGATGCGAAGTCGCCATCCCGATGATCTGAGCCGGGTCGAGGAACGGGCCAACGTGGCAATCGAGGCGGGCCGCAGCTCCTACAACCACGAGTATCGGGTGCGGGGCAAGGATCGCAAGGACCATTGGGTCTGGGAGGAGGTGGCCATCGAGAACGTCGAGCCTGACCACTGGGAGCTGGTCGGGGTCTGCACCGACATCACCGCTCGCAAGTCGGCCGAACAGCAGATGATGGAAGCCCGAGATGCGGCGCTGGAAGCCGCCCGCCTGAAGAGCGAGTTCCTCGCCAACATGAGTCACGAGATTCGCACGCCCATGAACGGGATCGTCGGCATGGCGGATCTGCTCATGGACACGGGTCCGAGTTCGGAACAGCGAGAATACTTGGGGCTGATCAAGCAGTCAGCAGACACGCTGCTTCGGCTGATCAACGACATTCTCGACTTCTCCAAGATCGAGGCAGATCGCCTGGAGATCGAGTCCCAGCCGTTCCACCTTCGCCGGAGTCTGAGCGACGCCATGGCCCTGCTGGCAGTTCGAGCTCATGCCAAGGGATTGGAGCTGCTTCTCCAGGTCGATCCGAAGATCCCGGATCTGGTCATGGGGGACGAGGCGCGCATTCAACAGATCATCATCAATCTGCTCGGCAACGCGATCAAGTTCACCGAGTCGGGAGAGGTCGAGCTGGGCGTGATCGGCGAACCCGCCGGCGAGCGCCAGCTCTTCCTCCACCTGACCGTCCGGGACACAGGAATCGGGATCTCGGAGCAGGAGCAGGAGAGGGTATTTCAGGCCTTCCAGCAAGCGGACAGTTCGACGACCCGCCGGTACGGGGGAAGCGGGCTCGGACTGGCCATCTCCTCCCAGCTGGCGCGTCGAATGCACGGTCGAATGTGGGTCGAGAGCGAGCTCGGACGGGGAAGCACGTTCCATGCGACCGTGCTCGTCGAGCTGTCCACTGCTTCGGCCCAGAGCGACTTCGACCTGCCCGCCCACTTGAAGGATCAGGCCGTGCTGGTGATCGATGACAACGCCCGGAGCCGGGAGATCATCGAACAGATGCTCGAGCATCGAGGGATTCGGTCGACGCTGGTACCCTCTGCGGCGGTCGCCCGGGACCTTCTCGCAGGAGAAGCGAAGTGCCCCTTCGGGCTGATCTTGTGCGACGCGGTCATGCCCGACGTCGACGGATTCGAGCTGGCCGCAGCGCTGTCGGCTCGCGGCCTTGATCCCAGGCGTTTGATCATGATGCTGCTCTCTACGGACCTCAGCCGTGACGCCTCCCGGTGCCGCCAACTCGGCGTGGGGGGCTACATCACCAAGCCGGTTCCCGAGGCGGACCTGCTCAACCGCCTTCTTCGGGTGCACGGCGAGCGTCCGTCGGGTGAGCCGGTCGAGGCGACATTGGAAGCCGAAGTGCCAGGGCGCGGAACGGTCCTCAACATTCTGCTCGCCGAAGACAATCCCATCAACCAGCAGGTGGCCGAGCGGATCCTGAGCCGCCGAGGACACACGGTCACGGTCGTCGAGGACGGGCGCCAGGCCGTCGAAGCCCTTCGCCGGGCCGGTGGCCACCCCTTCGACCTCGTGCTGATGGACGTGCAGATGCCCTCCATGGGAGGCCTCGACGCGACGCGGGTCATTCGCCGCGACCTCGATCCCCCGGCCTGTGATGTGCCGATCATTGCGATGACCGCTCACGCGCTGAAGGGCGACAGGAAGCGTTGTCTACAAGCCGGCATGTCCGGGTACGTGGCCAAGCCAATCAGCCCGGAAGATCTCTTCGACGAGATTCATCGACTGCTTCCGGCGGTCGCCCGGTCCCCGGATGAAGGGCCTGCGTCGCGGGCCTCCCTGCGCCGCCTCAACGCCGAGACGATCGTGGCGCGACTCGGTGGCGATCGACAGCTGCTGCTCGAGTTGATCGAACTGTTCCGTCAGCAGTCCCCAGCTCTTCTGAGCGAGTTGAGCGCGGCGGCGGCGGCGGGTTCTCTGAGGGACGTCCAGCGTCTCTCGCACACGTTGAAGGGATCAGTGTCGACCTTCGACGCAGACGAGGCGGTGACTTCCCTCGAAGCGCTTGAAGCGGCGGCAGATGCCGGGGATGCGCGGCTGGTGGAGCGCCTGCTTCCTCAGATCGAGCGACGGCTCACGCAGCTGGCCGAAGACCTCAGGGCCTACAGTGAGGGGCGGACATGAGAGTCCTCATCGCCGAAGACGATCCCGTTTCGCGCCGCGTTCTCGAGGCCACGCTGCTGAAGTGGCAGTACGAACTCACGGTGGTCTCTGACGGTATCGAGGCATGGGAAGCGATCTCGTGCGAGTCACCGCCGCACCTGCTGATCCTCGACTGGATGATGCCCGGCCTGGACGGCTCGGAGATCTGCCGCCGGGTCCGTGAACTCCCCGAGGGCGACCTGTTCTATATCGTTCTCCTTACCGCCAAGAGCCAGCCCGATGACATCGTCAAGGGGCTCGATTCAGGAGCGGACGACTACATCACCAAGCCGTTCAACCGAGAGGAACTGAGAGCGAGAATCCATACCGGCCAGCGCGTGATCAGGCTTCAGGACCGACTGGCGGAGCGAGTGAAAGAGCTCGAGGAGGCGCTCAGGCAGGTTCGAACGCTCAGCGGGCTGCTGCCCATCTGCTCCTATTGCAAGAGGATCCGTGAGGGAGAGGACTACTGGGAGGCCGTGGAGAACTACGTGGCCAGCCACAGCGACGCTCACTTCAGCCACGGGGTGTGCCCCGACTGCTACGAAAGGGTCGTCAAGCCGCAGCTGGAGAAGCTGTAGCCCGGAGTTCTCACGAACTTCTCGCAAGAGCGCCGTGGCGGAGCGCGGCGACCCGTCATGGGTGTCTTGTTTCGGGACGCCCGGCCTTCTGGTATCCTCAAGTGTTCGGATCGGGAACGGACCACGAGAGCTTCTATTTGACGGATGGTGAGCCATGGCCGAAGTCACAACCCCCACTGACGAGAAGATCGCGAGCGAGGTCAAGATCGAGGACGTCGGTCCCGCCGCAAAGCGGCTCACCATCACCGTCAGCCCGGACGCAATCAGCCAGAAGTTGGAGTCTTCCCTGGGCTCCCTGGTGGCGGACACGGCTCTTCCCGGCTTCCGAAAGGGACGTGCCCCGCGGAAGCTCCTCGAGCGTCGGTTCGGGGACGCCCTGCGCACGGAAACGAAGAATCAGATCGTGGCCGCGGCCTACGCCGACGCCATTGATCAGCATCAAATCAAGCCCGTCGGCGAACCGACTCCCGTGGGCTCTCTTGAGGAGCTCGAGCTGCACGAGGGCCAGCCCCTCACGTTCTCCGTCGACGTGGAGGTCGTTCCCGACTTCGAGCTGCCAGCGCTTGACGGGGTGGAGATCAAGAAGCCGGTCCTGGACATCACGCAGGAGATGGTGGACGCCGAATTGCTCCGATACCGGACTCAGCTCGGCGAAGCGACCACCATTGACGGTGACTTCATCGAGGACGATCGCCTGATCGGCAGCGCTGTGGTCACCCGGGGCGGCGAAGAAGAGCCGTTCTTCACCAACGATCAAGTGGTCATCGTTTACCCGGGTACTCAGGACGGAGGTCGGGGCCAGGTCCTGGGACTGCTCATCGACGGACTGGCCGAGCTGCTCGCGGGCAAGCGGGTCACCGACTCGGTCACGATCAAGACCGTCGGTCCCGAAGGGCATGAACGCGAGGACATTCGCGGCGCCGAGCTCGTGATCGAGTTCACGATCAATCAGGCTCGGCGCATCCACCCGGCCACGGTCGAGGAGGTCATCGGGACGCTTGGGTTGGGAACCGAAGAGATCCTGATGGAGCAGATCAAGTTGGCTCTCGAACACCGCCGCGACGAGGAGCAGGCCGCCGCCCTGCGCCGTCAGCTCAGCGACTATCTCTTGAGTGTGGTGGATTTCGAGCTGCCCAAGAAGCTCTCGGAGCGACAGGTCGCGCGCACACTGGAGCGATACCGGTTCGAGATGCTCTATCAGGGCATGAGCGTCGAAGAGATCGAGGACAAGCTTGCGGAGGTTCGGGCCGAGTCCGAGATCACCACCCGGAATCGGCTCAAGCTCTTCTTTATCCTCCAGCGACTGGCGAATCACTACGGGATTGACGTGTCCCAGCAGGAGATCAATGGTCGCGTCGCCTCAATCGCCGCCAGTCGGAACTCCCGACCGGAGAAGCTCATGCAAGAGCTGGTTCAGTCCGGGCAGATCAACGAGGTGACGACTCAGATCCGAGAGAACAAGGCGCTGGACCGGATGGCGCAGCACGCCAAGGTCACTGAGATCTCCGCCGAAGAGTGGCGGAAGCTCATGTCCGAGAAGACGGCCTCGTCGGGCCGAACGACGAAGAAGACGAAGACAAGAAGAAGAAGAAGAATTCGACGTCGACCGGAGAGTCTGCGCAAGGCGACGCCGGAGCTCAGGCTTCGGCCAAGAAGAAGACGAAGACGAAGAAAACCGCCGGCAAGAAATAGCCTGCGTGGCGCCGAGGACTGAGCTGTCCATCTGGCGCTCGCTGAAGCCGGTCGCCATTCGCCGCGGCGGGAATCGGCGGACTGGCAGGCCCGACTGGCGACCTGAGGCGGACCGGTCACGGCGGCGCACCGCAGCATCACCGTCGCCGCGGGCGGATTCCGTCCGATGATCTCGACGCGACTCCCCATCCAAGCCGCTGCGACGAGCCCCGGCCGGCTCTTCGGAGATCTGCTGCCGTGGCTCTTCCTCCTCGCCGGTTTGGCTGTCGTCGGTGGGATCGTCATTCTTCTGGTGAGACGGTGGCTGGGTGCAGATGGTGATCTCCCTCCGGCCCAGGGATTCACCCTGCAGCAACTCCGCGAACTGCACGCGTCAGGCTGTCTCGACGACGCAGAGTTCGAGAAGACGAAGGCGCAGCTTATTCGGACCCTCAAAGGGCACAGTCAGCGCGCCCGTGACAGCACCGGTTCCGGGGAGCACCTCCCGCTCGACGTCCCGAGGTCGGACGAAGCAACCGGTAACCAGCAAAGCCCCACTGATTCGTCGGAGGAAAGCCCACCCGCCTCCTCCTGACCTTCCCAGAGCACGAAGGTCGACACCGATCCGCCTTAGCATTTCAGCAGCATTCGCAGGATGCTTTAGACGCCCACCTCACTCCCCGATAGACTAGGAATCCCAGCGGATCGGATGGCCAACTGGGCAGGATGCCCTCCGTCAGATGGCGAGGGCGGACGGCGGCACGGTGGCCGGCCAAGGGCACTTCCGGAACGCTCGTTCGTGACGTGCTTCGAGAATCCACTCGTCAACTTCGAGCCCCCGCCATCCGCCTACTATTGCCTGTTTCGGACAGACCGTCGGTGACTGCGGCTGTCAGAGAGACTCCGAGGACGACATGAGCAGTTCACCGATCGAAGCGCCGGATCATCGCCCTCCCGCAGTCAACGCAACCACCTCCGGTGGGGGCGGACGTCGCGGCACAACCAAGTCCGGCTTTGGCGGCGGCGGCGGTGGCAGCGGAGGTGGAGGCAGTGGTGCCGGGGGAGGCGGCGGCTCCGGAGGGGATGGAGGATTCCGCGGTCGAAAGGTGACCACCTGCTCCTTCTGCGGCAAGACCTCCCGCGAGGTCGGCCCGATGGTCGAGGGCCCGAACGACATCTACATCTGCTCGAACTGCACGGATCTCTGTCAGAACATCTTCCGGCAGGAGCGCCGTCGAGTCAGCAGCGCCCGACCCCTCTTCTCCGCGATTCCCGCGCCCCGCGAGATCAAGGACTTCCTCGATCAGTACGTCATCGGACAGCTTCACGCCAAGAAGTCGCTGGCCGTTGCGGTCCACAATCATTACAAGCGACTGACCCAGATCGAGATCGGAGGATGCACCCGTCGAGCTGGACAAGTCCAACGTCCTGCTCATCGGACCGACGGGCACCGGCAAGACGCTTCTGGCGAAGACGCTCGCCCGCGTGCTCAACGTCCCGTTCGCGATCGGTGATGCCACCACGCTCACCGAAGCCGGCTACGTCGGCGAAGACGTCGAGAACCTCCTGCTCAAGCTGCTTCAGTCGGCGGACTACGATCTCGAAGCCGCGCAGCGCGGGATCATCTACATCGACGAGATCGACAAGATCGGCAAGACCAGCCAGAACGTCTCGATCACCCGCGACGTCTCCGGCGAAGGCGTACAGCAAGCCGCTGCTGAAGATGCTCGAGGGGGTCGTGGCCAACGTACCGCCGCAGGGCGGACGAAAGCACCCCGAGCAGCAGTACATTCAGATGGACACGACCCACATCCTGTTCATCTGCGGCGGCTCGTTCTCCGGCATCGACGACATCATCCAGAAGCGCCTCGGCAAACAGCGCATCGGATTCTCGATCGAGCCCCCGCCTGACCAGCAGAAACGGGCCGAGCGCGCGGCGCGCTGCTGTCCCAGGTCACGCCGGAGGACGTACTCGAGTTCGGTCTGATTCCCGAACTCGTCGGGCGACTCCCCATCATCACCCCCCTCATGCCGCTCACGTCCGACGCCATGGTGCGGATCCTCACCGAGCCGAAGAACGCGCTGATCAAGCAGTACCAGCACCTCTTCTCCCTGGAAGGGGCCACGCTTCAGTTCACCGAAGGCGCTCTGGCACTCCTGGCCGAACGAGCCCTTGAACGGGAGACCGGCGCCCGCGCCCTGCGGGCCGTACTCGACGAGTACATGCTCGACATCATGTACGAGCTGCCCGATGTAGACAGCGCGGGCGTCACCTACCTGGTAGACGCCGATGACATCGCGAACAAGCGACAGATCAGCGAACTGATGAAGCAGAAGGCGAAGGAATCGGCGTAGTCAGCTGCGAAGCTCGCATCCAAAAAGCGCCAGTATTCATCGACCCCCGGCCGCATCGACCCCCGGCCGCATCGACCCCCGGCCGCATCGACCCCCGGCCGCATCGACGCCCCAGCCGCATCGAGCCCCAGCCGCATCGAGCCACCACCGAAAGCGGACAGGGTGGGATTCGAACCCACGATACCCCGAAGGGTATACCGGTTTTCGAGACCGGCGCGTTCAGCCGCTCCGCCACCTGTCCAGGTCGAACATCTTTGCAGACACAAGCGACGAAGGCAACGCCCGCACCAAGAGGGGGTTGCAGGGGGATCCTCCCCCTGCACTGCGAACCCAAGCAAAGCTACGACCCCTGATCGAACCGAACGATACCGCGAGGTGCAGGTGTACCGCGGTTTTCGAGACCGGCGCGTTCAGCCGCTCCGCCACCTGTCCGAGACGAACGTCTTGGCAGACATTCGCGACGAAGGCAACGCCCCCCCCGGCAGATCAGTGCCTAGAGGCAGACACCTGGACTTCTTGGTGGGCGACTATCATGATGAGCGATCAGATGGGGGAAGACTCCTGTTCGTTCGACTGGAACCAGCCCCGCCACATGGAGGATCGAAGACGATGCCCGTTACGACGAGTCGCGAGACGCTGCAGAAGGCCATAGACAATCTACAGCAGCAACGGGACGAGTTGGCTCTGAAGATCCATCTCGGCAAGGCGGAAGCGAAGGAGGAGTGGGCAGAGGTCCAAAAGAAGCTGGACAAGCTCAATGCACAGTTCGAGCCCGTCAAGAAGGCAACCGGCGAGTCTGTCTCCGACGTACTCGCGTCACTTGGCCTCGTGGCCGAAGAGATCAAGCGGGGATTCGACCGCATTCGAAGATCGTTGTAGAGCGGTCCAGTCCAAACCCAGAGCAGCTTCCGTCCATACGAAGCGGTCCGGAGTTGTGGCTGCGGGTGCCTTTGTCGGGACTGCATCGGCGGCATAGCAAGCTGCTTCGCCCTCCGCGCTACGTTCGTGCCTCGCCTTCGCCCCAGACACTTACGTTTGGAAAACCGCTCTAGAGCAGCTCCACTCAATTCGTAGCATCCGGAGCTGGCTGCGCCTCGCGTGCCCTTCGTCGGGCTGCATCGACGGCATGGCAAGCCGCCTGCTTCGCCCTCCTCGCCACAGTCGGCTCGCCGACGCTCCAGACGCTACGAATTGAGTGCAACCGCTCTAGCGTCCGGAGCTGCCCGCCCCGACGCCGCCCGGACAAAGAAAGAGCCCCGCCAGGTCTCCCAGGCGGGGCTCAAATCAATGTCGGCGATGACCTACTTTCCCGCGGTGCAGTATCATCGGCGGCCCGGACTTTACTTCTGAGTTCGGTATGGGATCAGGTGTCTCCCCGGACCTCTCGTCACCGACAAAGCCGGCCGGAGGCGGGATGCCTCCGGCCGGTCAGTGTGTCATTGAAGTGTATTGCCATCCGTCAAATTCGAAAGAGAATCGAACGCTCACGGACCGGCCCGCGCCCTGATCGTCATCCCGAGTTGATCGGGATCGTCGAAGCAGGCATCGGGGCCCGGTCGGAGTGACCAAATCGTCGACCGTTAGTACCGGTTAGCTGAAGGCATTTCTACCCTTACACATCCGGCCTATCAACCTGGTAGTCTTCCAGGGGTCTCTCGGCACCGAAGTGCCATGGAATCCTCATCTTGAGGTGGGCTTCCCGCTTAGATGCTTTCAGCGGTTATCCTTTCCCAACTTAGCTACCCAGCGGTGCCCCTAGCGGGACAACTGGTACACCAGAGGTCAGTACTTCCCAATCCTCTCGTACTAGGGAGATATCCTCTCAAGATTCGCTACGCCCACGGCAGATAGGGACCGACCTGGCTCACGCCGGTCTGAACCCAGCTCGCGTACCACTTTAATCGGCGAACAGCCGAACCCTTGGGACCGCCTTCAGCCCCAGGATGTGATGAGCCGACATCGAGGTGCCAAACCGCCCCGCCGCTATGAACGCTCGGGGGAGATCAGCCTGTTATCCCCGGAGTACCTTTTATCCGATGAGCGATGGCCCTTCCACACGGGACCACCGGATCACTAAGGCCTACTTTCGCATCTGCTCGACCTGTCTGTCTCGCAGTTAAGCACGCTTATGCCCTTACACTCGACGCGCGATTGCCAACCGCGCTGAGCCGACCTTTGCACTCCTCCGTTACTCTTTAGGAGGAGACCGCCCCAGTCAAACTGCCCACCTAGCACTGTCCCCCGCCCGGATTCACGGGTCGGGGTTAGGTGACTAACATAGCACAAGGGTGGTATTTCAAGGATGGCTCCACCGACGGCCGAAACCGCCAGCTTCAACGCCTCCCACCTATCCTACGCATGACAGGTCCAGTGACCAATACCAGGCTACAGTAAAGGTTCACGGGGTCTTTCCGTCTTGCCGCGGGTATGTGGTATCTTCACCACAACTACAATTTCACCGAGTCCGTCCTTGAGACAGTGCTCCAGTCGTTACGCCATTCATGCACGTCGGAACTTACCCGACAAGGAACTTCGCTACCTTAGGACCGTCATAGTTACGGCCGCCGTTTACCGGGGCTTCGGTTGCAAGCTTCGCCCCGAAGGAGCTAACCGACTTCCTTAACCTTCCGGCACCGAGCAGGCGTCAGTCTCTATACATCCTCTTTACGAGTTAGCAGAGACCTGTGTTTTTGATAAACAGTCGCCAGAGCCGATTCTCTGCGCCCTCCCGCCTGTAAGCGCAGGGAGGGACCCCTTATCCCGAACTTACGGGGTCAATTTGCCTAGTTCCTTAAGGACGGTTCTCTCGAGCGCCTGAGGATATTCTCCTCACCTACCTGTGTCAGTTTTAGTACGGATCCGCTGTTTGTCCACCGACGGCTTTTCTCGGTTCTTCGCTCTGCACTTCGGCAACAAATCGGCCTCGAGCCCTTGCGGGCACCCTCACGACTAGTCGTGGGCTGCACCTTGAAGATGCGTCACTGTCGGTTCAACCGCACGACGGAGGGCAGGAATATTAACCTGCTGTCCATCGACTACGCCTTTCGGCCTCGACTTAGGGTCCGACTAACCCTGGGCGGATTTACCTTCCCCAGGAAACCTTAGGTTTTCGGCGAGCAGGATTCTCACCTGCTTTATCGTTACTCATAGCCGGCATAATCACTAGCTGCCGCTCCACGGCTCCTTACGGTATCGCCTTCGACGCTGACAGCAACGCTCCCCTACCACTCATTCCAATGGAACGAGTCCGCAGCTTCGGTTCCTGCTTATTCCCGTTCATTATCGGCGCCGGATTGCTCGACCAGTAAGCTATTACGCACTTTTTAAATGGTGGCTGCTTCTAAGCCAACATCCTGGCTGTCACAGCAATCCGACTTCCTTAGCAACTTAGCATGAATTTGGGACCTTAGCTGGCGGTCTGGGTTGTTTCCCTTTTGACCACGAAGGTTATCCCCCGCAGTCTGACTCCCGAGATAGTCGTTGCGGTATTCGGAGTTTGGTTGGAGGGGGTAGGCTGGTGGCCCCCCAGTCTCATTCAGTAGCTCTACCCCCGCAACGTAGTGGCCCGAGGCTAGCCCTAAAGCTATTTCGGAGAGAACGAGATATCTCCGAGTTTGATTAGACTTTTACTCCTCCCCACAGCTCATCCCCTAACTTTTCAACGTTAGTGGGTTCGGTCCTCCAGGACGGTTTTACCGTCCCTTCAACCTGGCCATGGGTAGATCACCTGGTTTCGCGTCTACCACCTGCGACTTAATCGCCCTATTCAGACTCGCTTTCGCTTCGGCTCCGCTGCGGAACTGCTTAACCTTGCCACAAACGAGTAACTCGCCGGTTCATTATGCAAAAGGCACGCGGTCACCCGTGTCACCCCGAAGGATGACCAGGGCTCCCACAGCTTGTAGGTACATGGTTTCAGGTACTTTTAACTCCCCTAATAGGGGTTCTTTTCATCATTCAGTCGCCCTACTGGTTCACTATCGGTCGTCGAGGAGTACTTAGCCTTGGAGGGTGGGCCCCCCAGCTTCACACGGAGTTCCACGAGCTCCGTGCTACTCTGGAACGCCTAGATCAGGGCTATCGACTGTCGCGTACAGGACTATCACCTTCTATGGTCCGACTTTCCAGACGCTTCTGCTAGCGCCGCTTTTGTAACTCCTCGTTGGCGCCCGCAACCCCGGGCCGAAGCCCGGTTTGGGCTATTCCGCTTTCGCTCGCCGCTACTGACGGAGTCTCGGTTGATTTCCTTTCCTCCAGGTACTGAGATGTTTCAGTTCCCTGCGTTCGCTCCGTACGGCCTATGCATTCAGCCGCAGGTGACGCCATCTGGTTGCGCAGTGACCGGGTTTCCCCATTCGGAAATCCCGGGATCAACGCTTGTTTGACAGCTCCCCCGGGCTTATCGCAGCCTACCACGTCCTTCATCGCCTCTCGACGCCAAGACATCCACCGTCTACCCTTATCGATTTGGTCACGCCGACCCGAACCCGATGCACGATCGAGCTTACCTCGACTGATCATCGAACCAGATCAACATGATGGCCCCGCCGGACTTCCGGGAGGGCATTGCAATCAGAGCACTCAATTCTCGGTTCCTGCCTGCACCAACCCGGGGAGGGATGGCGCCGACAGAACCTAACTTGCATTCGGCAATACACTTAAT
Organism: uncultured Planctomycetota bacterium; assembly: GCA_963697235.1. Lineage (GTDB taxonomy): Bacteria > Planctomycetota > Phycisphaerae > Phycisphaerales > SM1A02 > CAVONJ01. The sequence goes on along the minus strand of CAVONJ010000003.1, from coordinate 747,428 downwards.
GACTTGTCAAAGAGCTGTCCACGAAGGTTGTCACCGACGTCGACGAACGGGCAGAAAGTGGCCCGCTTCAGCGCACCGCATAGCTTAGCTTTGTCCCTCTGGGTGTCAACTCGGCTGGAGGCGGAATCCGCCCAAATTAAACCTGTTTCTCTCGGCGATCAGGGTGAGCCTTCGGTTCATCCATGCCGCCACGAGATCCTGGTGGCTCAGCCGGCGAGCGTTCCGCGCCCGATCATCCCCTCGATCCACTCCCGGCCCGGCCAGACGAGAGCGAGTGTGCCCGCCGGAGGCCGCGACGGAGCGCTCGAAACAGCTACCCAGAAGAGGCGGGCCCATCCGCCAGGTCGACTTCGTTCCGGAGATCAAGAAGCTCGGGCAGGCGTGACTCGCGGAGCGGATTGCGATAGTCGCTCAGCTCGCCCGTCCGGAAGTTCTGCAGCAGCACCCGACCCGACTCGTTCCCAAGACCGGTCTGGTCTGGGTGCCCGACAATGTCCAGCACGAACCAGTCGGTTCCGAAATCGATCTTCCGCTCCGGGCTGACCGCGGGGTGACACGTCCTGCTCCTCGCCGATTCGCTCTCCCGGAATCACATGGCGGAAGACCCCCCGCCACCACCGACCATCGAAGAACCGGAAGACCTCCAAGGAGGCCGCCCCCCAGTCATCTCCTCGGCTGGGATCCGGGGGCGTTGCTCTGGTGATGAAGACGCGTAGCGGCCGCTGAACCTCGATCGGGTCGGACCAGTCGCTTGGGAGCGACGTCAGCGCTACCTCGTCGGCCAGGTCTCTGCTGCTCCTCGACCAGCGCCTCTTCTTCGCAAACAGCGGATTGAAGACCTTCACCGTGAATCGGTAGCGGTAGGTCTTGCCAAACTCGATGGAGAGGTCATGTCCCCAGACAAGCAATTCGTCTCGCTCCATCAGCGCGCCGACTCCTTCTCCTCGGTCACTTCGACGCTCTGGTCGATCGCCGCGAGCCGGTCGGTAATCGACTTGATCGTGGAGTCCAGCTTCGCGAGTTTGGCCGTGAGATTGCTGCACTGGGGCCCGATATTGCCCGACGGTGCGGTCGGTCCACGGCGCCCCCGGCCGCCACCCCCCATGCCCATACCGCCTCCGGGCGGCCCGCCTCGGCCGGGAGGCCCGCCACCAGCGCCAGCGGGCGGTCGCGTCGGGAGTCCGGGGGCTTCAGGGAGATCGTCGCACCCAAGCTCGTCGAGCTTGGCCTTGGTCCGGCCGCGCTCGATCTGCTTCTTCTTGAGATCCGCCTTGAGCTGGGCGATGGCCGCATCCTCTTCACTCATGCCCTGGATGTCGACCTGCTCGACCCTCGGGTCGGTCGGTGTCCAGCTCCCCAGCGTCGTCGCGTAGAACTCCGGCTGCACGATCGGCGCCTGCACCGACGGGTCGGTAACGGCCGCCAGCAGTCGCTCCCGATAGGCCGCATCTGCCTTATTGATCTTGCCCAGCTCCTCTCGGAGCGTCGTTTGTCCCGGAATCGGCTCGAGGACCTTGCGGTTTGTCCACGTGCCGTCCACCAACTCCTCTCGCTCGAGTTGGACGTCGAGGACCGCCACCAGGCCGCCATACCACGATACGGGCAGACTGTTCCGTCCCGCCTGCGGATCGCCCCGCTTGAAGCCCTCCAGAACATCACTGAGTTTGAATACCGCAACCGGATTCATCCAGGTCACATCGAATGGCTGGCTTGGAAAGAGGGCCGTCAGCCCTTCGGTGTCGGCCACAACTTCAGGGAGCAGCGCATCGAAGAATTGCTTGACGACCACCTGCCCCGGCGCTGGAACCTCGGGAATCGCAAACGGGTTCGTGGCCACCAACACTTCGGCACCCGTCTCGATCGTGTGGCGCTCATCGATCCGCGCCAGGCGTTGAGCCGGGCTGACCGGCGCACCCATCTTCTGCGCGATGGCGTCGCGGTACGACGGCAAGTCGTCGATATCAATTGCGGCAGGAGCGTCCGGTCGAAGCATGACGGCCAACCGGTCAGCCTCGGACTCCAGCAGGTCGTTGACATCGGCGGGTCCGATCTTCTGCCCGCGTTGCTCTACGGCGTTGGGGTTGCCGATGAACTGGAGGGCCGTAAAGCCGATGAACGCCAGCACCGCAATGACGAGGACGATGCGCTCGACATATCGCTCCCAAATGGTAATGCCTTTGATCTTCATGATTCTCGGCCCAGCCTCATTCAACCGCCTCGGAAAACGGGTCGGGGAAACGACGAAACCGGACGCGCTCAGGCACGATCGGGGTCTTCTCCCGGCGCTGCGTCCTTCACCGGGATCCCAAGCGCTTCCTTCACTGCTCGCGGCATGAACTCACTCGTCCACTCCCGCAACCACACCGTCTCCAGTGTCAGCGTGATCTCCGCGAGCGCCCCGGAGCCGAAGAAGTAGCCCTGGGCCAGAGCGTCATACGGATCAGTCGACACGACACTCATGTCGACCACTGTGATGAAGTTCTGCGCCGAGAGTGCATCGAGTACCTGAGGGAGCCGCTCGGGATCGACGAGCAGCTTCACGATGGCGTACCGCACGTCGTAGAGCGCACTCGTCTGACGGCCGGTCAGGGAAACGTTGAAGTCCAGCGTTGCTTCGACCTTTGGATCAATGGGAGTCGCCGACGCTGCTCCTCCCTGTCCGCCACCACCGCCACCACCGGCCGCGGCTCCACCGGGCCCTCGCCGCCCACCGCGACCACCGAATCCTCCGCCGGCACCGAAGCTCCCGCCCGGCGGAGCCGCGGCAGCGCCGGAGGAAACGCCACCGACTCCCGTAATGCCACTGTCGGCGAGCTGCACCGCCACGATCTGCTTCACCGGCGCGTCGATCACTGAGGCTGCGGAGGCGTTCGCCCGGGCCACGGCCGCCAGCAGGTCTTCAATGATCCAGTAGTTCCACTGCCAATTGAAGAGCTCGCCCATGGTGTACGTACGCGCCTGCTCCCAGCGGGGCACGTCGAGGGCAGCCGGCGAAGCGTACACGTCGATCTGCCTGGCGTTCTTGACGTATGTCGACGTGCGTGACTCCGTCATGAATCGGCGCAGCTCTGCCTGCTCCGCGCCGGTGAGATCGGACTCACTGGACTTCGCGAGCATTGAGGTGATGAACTGCTCCCTCTTGGTCTGCAGCGCCTCGGCGAGCTCTGCGGGGTCCGGCGTTGTGCCGGCGCCAATGCCCGCGAGGAGATCGTCGTAGGCCGCCACCAGGACCTCGTGGAATTGGACCGGGAGGACCTCCCGTTGAGCAGGGGGCGGATCAGGAAAGAGGATCGGCATCAGCACGCCGCGGCCCTGTCGATTGTGCTCGAGAGCCGTCTCGTAGACCTGGTCCGCCTCCGCTTTCTGCTGCTCGACCGCCTCTCGATACGCATCGAGCAGCTTCTGATTCATGACCACGTTCTGACCCTGCGCCGTTGGCGGTGCGCCAGGGGCAAGGAAGGACGTCTGCTCGAGCTTCTGCAGATCACCCTGCATCTTCACCCGCCGCTGCACCTCGGTGCGAACCGAGCGATTGAGCTTGGCGCTGACCAGCGGCATGGAGACTCCGGCGACCACCATGAGGACCAGGAAGATCACCGTGTAGAGATTGCTCCTGAGCCATTGCAGGACTTTGTTCATGCACTGGATCCTTGCTCGCTGTGCGGCGCGACCACTGATCGGTCTGGCTTCGGTGCCGCGGGCTGCTTGAGAATCTCGACCGTGAAGGTGATCGGAACTTCGTAGTACGTCGTGTTCGCTGGGTAACGGGGAGGCTGCTTGGGCATCGGGGCGGCCGTGTTCAGATCCAGCAGCGTTGCGGTCGGGGGAGCGCCGGTCGTGCCTGACCTTCCCGGAGCTGCGGGCGTCGGGAAACCGCTGGTCGGCGGCGGCGCTGCCTGGGGGGTCTGCCCCGGACCACCGCCGCGAGAGAGTCCGGAGCCGGGAACACCCGGCGCGGATCCAGCCGGGTTCCGCCGTCCGGGGCCACCTCCGCCGATTCCGGGGCCACCCCCAACGCTGCCGGGCGGAGTCGTGCGATCCGGCACCTCCACCACGCCGGCCGGGCGAGTTCGATCCACCGCCGCTGCTTCCTCCCCGACCAGGGGATTGGGCCGCACCAGCACCACCGCCCTCGCGGACCACTTCCGCGTCGCCGTCGTCCTTCGTCCGCAGCTCCCTGAGCGCCTGAGGATTGACGGAGATCGAGTCGACGAGGATCCGATACGGAGCATCCGCCCGTTCACCGCCCGGCTCTGCGTTCGTCCGGAGCCATTCAGCCACGGTCGAATTGAGGAATCGGACCGGATCATCGTGGCTCAGCTGCACATTGAGTGTGACAGCGATCTTGCCGGTGGCCTCGGGCTGCGCCCTGAGGAGGGACTTGCCGGAGCAACCTGAAGGTAGCTTCCCTGCAGCCGCTCCAGACGAACGAGCCGACGCTCTTCGGGTGGAATGGACTGTGCCGCCTCCCGATCGACTCCAAAGAGCTCCTCTTGGGGATCGGCGGCGTTCAACGCGCTTGCCACATCGTACGCCAGGAACGGCCAGACATCTCGATAGTCCAGCAGCCGGCGAATGTTCTCCACCGTGAACCCAACATCGCTCTTCGCCCGTTCCTGCTCGAACTCGGTCTTGAACTCCTTGCCCCGCTGGAGAACGGTATCCACGACCGTCGGAACGCCACCCTGCAGATGCTGACGGTCGCTCAACGGCCGCCAAAGCATCATGGCGGAGCCGGCAACCACGATGGCCGCGGCGGCCGCGAACCACTTTGTCTTGGCGTGCCAAATCTGATCGCGCAGCGCTTTGACGGGAACCAGGTTCGCGTCGATCGCGGCCAGTCCGACGCCCTGGATCGCCAGGCCGTACGCGGTTGCCATATTCACCGCGTTCTCGGCAAAGGACGCAGCCTCTCGGCCGGTGACCTGAATGCGTTTGTATTCGTCCAGCCGAATCATGTCGATCTGGAGCTGCTGCCCCAGGAACTTGCGAAGCCCGGGAATCTTGAAGGTCGATCCGAGACCGACCATCGTGGTCAGTTCGTGCTCGCTGTGGGCCGTCTGGTAGTAGCCGATCGATCGCTGCAAATCCTGGAGCAGGTCGCTGAACACGGGCCGCATCGCCTGCATGATCTGCTTCGCGTACTTACTGGTCGACGCCTCCCGCTTCAACTTCTCTGCCTTCGTGTAGCTCAGCTTGAAGGCGCTGGCGATCGCTTCGGTGAAGTGCGTTCCGCCGAGGGGAAACGTGCGGATCCAGCACCGTCCCTCCTGCGCCACAACCACGTCGGTCGCGTTGGTACCGATGTCCAGGAAGACGACCGGTCCCTTTCGCTCCGCGAGGTTCTGGTCGTAGCTCATCGCGTTGTAGACCGCCACCGGACTGAGCGTGAGCGCCTCCGGCGATATGCCGAGCTCACCGTAGAGTCCCAACCGCTGCTGTACTCGATCGCGCGTGATCGCGAAGATGCCCACCTCGACCTCGGGCGAGTCCTCGGTCATGAAGGTCTGATAGTCCCATTCCACCTGATCGATCGGGAAGGGGATCTGCTGCACGGCCTCGAACTTGACGATGTCAGGCACCCTCTTCGGCTCGACCGGCGGCAGCTTCGCGAAGCGGGCGAAGGCCGCGTGACCAGGAACGCTCATCACGAGGTGCTCGCCTTCGAGCGACTTTTGACTGATGAACTGGCCAAGGCTCAGGCGAACCAACTCGTCGCGGTCAACATCCGGCGTCGTCAGCACCTTCTTGTGGGGGATGACGGCGAAGTCCGTAACCCGCACTGTCTTGCCGTCCCGCTCCAAGCGGATGGCCTTGATCGCAAACGCGCCGATCTCAATTCCCCAGGCCGACTGAGCTCCTGCCATACCTTGAGTACTCCATCGAAGAAGAGGTGAGACCGACGCGCCTCGAAAGCCAATCATGTCCATCACCGCCATTCGACCGATGATAGCGTCCCGTGAGGCGGACCGGCACCAACTGGGTGTTCTCGCTTCAGCTCCACTCCGCCATCGGTGGCAGGAAGGTTCGCGCTCACGCTGCTGCGGTAACGAGCCGTTACCCGATCCGGAGAGCCACCCGCACTCGCGCCAACAGTGACCGCATGACACTCCAAGCCTCGATCCTCGTGGCCGGTTGCCATCGGACGACCGATCCTCGCGAGGCCGCATCCAAGAGTGAAGAGGCGGGAGGTCCCGTTGCTCATGTGGTTCATCGCGCCACTGGCGCTCCCCGCGCCGATCGGGCATCTCCCGGATCGCAGACGATCGGGTCGATCCATCGCCTCGACCTGATCAACATGATCAACACGGTTCGCATGATCGGGATGATCGAGGAGGTCGACATGATCGAGCGGTTCGCGACAAAGCCATCCGGGGCCGACGAGCGATCACCCGCCCGGGCGTCATGAGCCGTCGCGACCCTGTCCCAAGGGGGTACGCAGCGGCACCAAAACCAGTTCCCGGGAACCTGGCAGCCGCCACGAGCTCGTGACGAAGCGACCGCCCCGGCCGGCTCGGCCACGGTCAGCCTAACCCGCCGCGACCGTCAGCGGGAGCGTGCGACGACGGCTCGACCGGCGAATGACCCGGGCGGCATCGACCCAAGGAAAACGCCCGCTCAGGGGCCTACGGGCGATTCCGGAAAGCCCGGAAAACAATGATCCACGGTTGATGACAGACCGATGCGACCATTGCGCGTTCAATTCGGTACGCACCTCCCTTTCCCGCGGTACGCTAATCGGGGTGCGGATGACCGAGATGTCGCCGCACGTGACCGTCGGGGTGCTGGAGCCCGCCCCGTCCGGCACGGCCCGTCCTGAACGCGTGATCCCCGGCGGGGAATGACGACGCTCGAGAGGCGGCTCCTGGTCCTTCTCCCTTTGGCAGGTGCTTTCATGTCGGATGTCGAATCCAAATCGAATCAGAGCCAGCGCCGAAGCTCAGATGTCAATCTTGACTCCAAGCTCGAGCAGGAAATCGAGGACGCCCTTGGCGACATGAGCCTCGAGGACATGCTCGACCTCGGCGAGCGGCCACCTTCGTCCGGCGCTGCGCGGCAGCTGCGCTCCGGAACCGTGGTGTCGGTTCACGGGAGGGATGTCATGGTCGAGTTCGGACCAAAGAGCCAGGGACTCTGCCCGCTCGAGCAATTCTCCAAACCTCCGGAGATCGGTTCCAAGATGGACTTCATCGTCGAGCGATTCGACGCCAACGAAGGCCTGTTGCTGCTGTCTCGCGAAGGAGCGGTGGCGAGGGCCGACTGGGAGTCGCTCGAGGCCGGTCAAGTCGTCGAAGGTCGGTGCATGGGTCTGGTCAAGGGCGGATTGGAATTGATGATCGGCCAGCACAAGGCGTTCATGCCCGCAAGTCAGGTCGATCTTCACTTCGTCAAGGACATCTCGGTTCTCCTCAACGAAAAGGTGACGGTCGAGATACTCAAGCTGGATCGGAAGCGCGGCCGCATGCTCGTGAGTCGGCGCAACGTGCTGGCTGCTGAACGCGAGCGGCTTCGCGGTGAACTGCTCGGGTCGCTCCAGGTGGGAAAACGGGTCAAGGCGGTCATCACGACGATCCAGCCCTACGGAGCATTCGCGGACATCGGCGGGCTGGACGGTCTGATTCACATCTCGGACATGAGCCATCAGCGGATCAATCACCCCTCGGAGGTCGTCAAGGAGGGAGATCAGGTCGAGGTGGAGATCACCAAGATCGAGGAGGATCCGGGGTCGGGCTCCCCGCGCATCGGGCTTAGCTTGAAATCATGCCTGGCCGATCCCTTCGAGACCACGGCCGCCTCCTTGGCCGAAGGAGAAACGGTCACTGGCAAGATCACCAAGATCATGCCCTTCGGCGCATTCATGGAAGTGGCCCCCGGCGTCGAGGGGCTCATCCACATCTCCCAGCTCAGCCACGAGCGGGTCAACCGGGTGAGTCAGGTCGTCAAGCCCGACGAGGTGGTGACGGCGAAGATCCTCAGCGTCGACCCGGGAACTCGCCGGATCAGCCTCTCTCTCAAGGCCCTGAAGAACGACATGGGATCGGACGAGTCGATGAGCCGCCAGGAGGATCCGGCGCTCCGCAAGCTCAAGGCACAGTTGAGCAAGAAGTTCGGCGACAACCTCAAGGGCGGTATCGGCTGAACCGGACACTGGTCCCGGCGTTCGACGCGTGGTCTTCCCTCCCCCGCCGCTGGGTGTGTGGTCAACCCCGCGCCGCCGCGCTGAGTAAGATCGCTGCACTGAAAGCGGTTGGTTGACAAGCTGGAAGCGGATATCCTAGGAGCCCTCGGAGGGGTGTCCTGGTGCTCCTGCAAGCCCCGCGGGGAGCTCACGCAAGTGCGCGGTCCGTCCAGGACGTTCAGGTCCCGATTCGCGATACCCCGAAGAAGAAGCCGCACGGAGATGAGGAAGAATGAGCCAGTCAACGCGTGTCGCTATCGCTGCGGTGTCGTTTGCCTGCTGCAGCACCGCGCCCCTGTTCGCACAGTGGGTGGAGTTCGTTGAGGAACCGGAGCGACTGGTCGCGCCGGACAACTTGGGCGCCGGCGACGTGGAGGAGAAGGACTACGCCTGGGGCGACGTCGACCTGGATGGTGACATCGACCTCGTGTGCGTGCGGAAGCAGCCCTTCACCTCTCCCGGTGCCAAGCCGAACGTGCTCTTGATGAACGAGGACGGCGTGCTCACGGATCGCACGCTCGAGTACGCCTCGGCCTCCGATGTCCCGGGGGACATGGGATTCCTGACGCCGACCAACGACCGGGACGTCGCGCTGGTCGACGTCGATGGCGACGGCTGGTTGGACATCGTCACGGCCACCACGCTGAGCGACAATCTGCCCAAGCACATCTCCCATCCCAGGGTGTACATGAACCTGGGTGAGATCAGCGGGGTGTGGCAGGGCTTCGAGTACCAGGACCTCCGCATTCCCCAGATGCACCCGACCGCAGGTCCTCGTTTCTGCTCGGTCGCGGCCGGGGACGTAACGGGAGACGGAGCGCCAGATCTCTACTTCGGCGACTACGACAGCGGCGGCACGCAGATCTACGACTTCAACAACCGCCTCCTGATCAACGACGGCAACGGCTTCTTCACCGACCAGACCGCGACGCGGCTCACTTCCGAGATGTCTAACTCGGCATTCGGTGCCGCAAGCGTGATCGCTGACATCAATGGCGACGGTGTGATGGATGTGGTCAAGCAGACATCCCTCACGCAGCCGCTCCACGTCGCAGTCACCTACAACGACCCCCTCAACGAGGGGTTCTTCGATCGTTACGACATCGTATACGACCAGGCGCCCTATTTCGTCAGCGCTGGTGATCTGAACAGCGACGGCCTCCTGGACCTCGTCATCACCGACGATGGCACCGATCGCTACATGCTCAACACCGGGAACGACCCGCTTGGTCAAGCGATGTTCGCCGAGTTCACACTGCAATCAAGCGGCGGCTTCGGAAGCAACTCGGTCATCGCTGACCTGAACAAGGACGGTCATAACGACATCATCGTGGCCGACGTGGACGTCGACATTCCCGGCTGCAGCCGAACCACCAAGATCTACCGCAACCTCGGCAACCTGCCCAACGTCTCGTTCCAGATCCAGGGAATGCCGATTCCCGACAGCGCCCTCACGGGGGTGCACGACGTCGCCGTGTTCGACCTGAACGGCGACCAGTGGCCCGATTTGGTGATCGGTCGCTGCTCGGGCACCCAGATCTGGATCAACCAGCCTCCGAGCGGGCTCCTCTTCAGCTACCCCGACGGACTACCGGGGTTCGTGGTGCCCAATCAGAGCAACGAGTTGCTGGTGCAGGTGCAGGCCATCGGTGGCGGCGTGCCGCAACCGGATTCCGGACGGGTCTCCATTTCGGTCAACGACGGCCCGTTCGACGAGGCGCCGATGACGGCACTGGGCGCGAACCTCTACCTGGCGACGCTGCCTCCGCTGGACTGCACCGAGAAAGTCGAGTTCTACTTCACGGCCGAGCTCGCGGACGGGACGGTCTTCAACGATCCGCAGGCGGCTCCGCAAGCCACCTTCTCGGCCATTGCGGCCAGCGGCACGACGATCTTCCTTCGAGATGAGCTCGAGGGCAATGTCTCCTCCTGGACCGTGCTCAACGATCCCAGTCTGACCGCCGGTGGCTGGGAGGTGGCAGAGCCGAACGGAACGCTCTTCAACGGCAAGCTGGCTGCACCCAACCAGGACGCCACCGCCGGCACCGGCAACGTCCGTGCGTTCGTGACCAAGAATGGTCTTCCCAATGGATCCGCCGCAGATTCGGATGTCGACGGCGGTCCGACGCACTTGCTCTCGCCGGTCCTGAACCTGGAGGGTACCGACGCGCTCATTTCCTATGACCGGTGGTTCTTCAGCGACGGCAGCGTGAACCATGTGCCCGACCATCTGACCGTGGACGTGTCGAACGACGGCGGGAGCGAGTGGGTTTCCGTCCTGGACCAGACAACCGGCGGAACCAACAGCGCGTGGCAGACGGCGTACTTCCGCGTCAGCGATTACGTCGAACCCACCTCGGCGGTGCGCGTGCGCTTCAGCACCTCGGACAGTCCGAATGACTCGGTCACCGAAGCCGGCATCGACAACTTCCAGGTCGAGATCTTCGACTGCCCGGCCGTCACTCGAAGCTGCTGCTTTGGGGATGGTGCGTGCTTCGAGCTGCCGGTCGGGGAGTGCACCGCGCAAGGCGGTACGCCGATCACCGACCCCGGAGTCAACTGCGCCACCGACACCGACGGCGATGGAACCCCCGACTGCGGAGACGGCTGTCCCGCCGACCCGGACAAGATCGACGCGGGAAGCTGCGGCTGCGGTGTCCCCGACGACGACACTGACAACGACGGTACGCCCGACTGTCTCGACGGCTGTCCCGCCGACCCGGACAAGATCGACGCGGGAAGCTGCGGCTGCGGTGTCCCCGACGACGACACTGACAACGACGGTACGCCCGACTGCCTCGACGGCTGCCCCGATGACCCCGACAAGACCGACGCGGGAACTTGTGGCTGCGGCGTCCCCGATGACGATTCCGACGGCGACGGATCCCCCGACTGCCTCGACGGCTGCCCCAATGACCCCGATAAGACCGACGCGGGAACTTGTGGCTGCGGCGTCCCCGATGACGATTCCGACGGCGACGGATCTCCCGACTGCCTCGACGGCTGCCCCAATGACCCCGACAAGACCGACGCGGGTGTCTGTGGATGCGGTGTCCCCGACGACGACACTGACAACGACGGTACGCCCGACTGCCTCGACGGCTGCCCCGATGACCCCGACAAGACCGACGCGGGAACTTGTGGCTGCGGCGTCCCCGACGACGACACTGACAACGACGGTACGCCCGACTGCCTCGACCCCTGTCCCGGCGACGAAAACGACCTGTGCGTTCCCCAGGCCTGCTGTCTCGCCGACGGCTCCTGCATGGACCTGACGGCGCAGGAGTGCGATCAGGGCGGTGGAACGGCTCAGGGCGTTGACACGGCATGCGCGGGCATCCCGTGCCCGCCGCCGACCGGCAGCTGTTGCTTCTCCGATGGCTCATGCCTGGATACGACCGAGGTGGACTGCTCCGCGGGCGAGGGCGCCTTCCAGGGCGGCCTCACCGACTGCGCGTCGACGACATGTCCGTCTCCGAACGGCGCGTGCTGCTTCGGCAGTGGCTCGTGCGAGGATCTCGCGTCGGACAACTGTGCCATCGCCGGCGGCGTCTTCGCAGGACCGGACTCAGTCTGTGCAGAGTGGTCGTGCCCAGAGCCGTCCGGAGCGTGCTGCTTCGACGACGGGTCATGCCTGGAGGACACAGCGGCAGGCTGCGCGGACGCAGCTGGCACCTATCACGGAGACCGGACGATCTGCGAACCGCTCCCCTGCTCGGAGGTGATGGGCGCTTGCTGTCTCGTCGATGCCGGCTGTGAGGTCATGAGCAAGTCGGCGTGCCAGGAGCAGAACGGCGTCTACGTCGGCGACGCGACATCCTGCGAGCCCGAGTCCTGCCCCGAGGTGGCCGGCGCATGCTGCCTGCCGGACGGAACCTGTGGGGAGCAATCCGTGCTGGCTTGTGATCAGGCCGCTGGTGCCTATCAGGGCAATGGTTCGAGCTGCGCATCGACTGAGTGCCCCACCCCCGTCGGCGCGTGCTGTCGTCCGGAGGGATCGTGCTCGATCGAGCCCGAGGCCACTTGTGATCTGGCCGGTGGCGCGTATTCCGGACACGGGACGGCGTGCCAGGAGGTGGTCTGCCAGCCAGCCAGCTGCCCAGGCGATCTGGACGGCGATCAGGTGGTCAGCGTTCTGGACCTCATCGAGCTGATCGTGGGCTGGGGGTCGTGCGAGCAACCGCCGTGCGCCGCGGACATCAACAACGACGGCCTGGTCGATGTACAGGACCTGGTGAGTCTCATCGTGAACTGGGGAAGTTGCCCATGAGTAGGAGCCGTCCTCTGCCGGAGGGGAGCGGGTCGCCGCGCACGTACTGTCTGGCACCGCGAAGATAGAGAACGCTCACGCCCCCAACCGTTCGATCAGCCGGCGCACGTCGCTCAAGTCCGCGGTGGGAATGGGCCGCGCCGTGAACAGGTCTCGATCGCGCGAGTCGCGAAGACCTGCCGGGCAGCGGGTGAGGACGAGTTCCACGCCCTCGTCCACGACCACGAGCCGGTTGAGCCGACCGAAGCGCGAGTCCACCGTCTCGAAGGATGGCTCCTCATAGCCCAAGTCGACGAGCCGCTGCGCCAGCTCATCGATCGGCATCTCCGTATACACGCGCACGTGGACCCGGGCCGGTCCGTCGACGAGGCCGACGGCCGTCCGTCCGACCAACAATGGCAGCACGCCGTCCATCATCTCCGTGAGAGCGGTCATCAGCGCTTCAGGAACCGAGAGATACTCCTGCACCGCGTGCCGGTACCCCTCGTCGCCAAGCGCCTGCATGGCTCGCCCCTGGAGATGTCGCCGGACCTGCCCGACGCTGGGAAGGCGCTCTCCGCTCCGCATCGACGCCGCTGCGGCCTCGATCGCCTTCCTCAGGCTCGAGGCCTTCCCGCGGTCGAACAGACGTGCGGCCTCCTGCGCGATACGATCGACGTCACTGCGTTCATTCATGGCGAACGGTCCGGAACGCCCGGATTCTACGCCCCCTCATCGGGCGCCATCGACCAGTGCCTACCCCGGCTGACATGCCAACTCCCTGATTGACCATGAAGCAACTCACCCCCCGCGAATGCCGTGTGCTCGGTGTGCTGATCGAAAAGGCACAGACCACACCGGCGCAGTACCCCATCACGTTGAACGCCCTGACGAATGGTTGCAACCAGAAGAGCAACCGCTTGCCGGTGCTCAATCTGACAGAAGAGGAGGTCCTGGAGTCACTGGATCACCTGCGCGCTCAGGACTTGGTTCGCGAAGTGATGATGAGCGGAAGCCGGGTGGAGAAGTTCCGTCATTTGACTCGGGAGAAGCTCGAGATCAGCACAAGCGAGCTGGTCATCCTTGCGGAGATGCTGTTGCGCGGTCCGCAGACGGTGGGCGAGATTCGCAATCGCGCCAGCCGGATGCATCCGCTGGAATCAACCGATGTCGTTCAGAATCTCCTGCAGAACATGATGGATCGTCCCGAGCCGCTCGTTCGCAAGCTGGCCGCCGCCCCGGGAAGCCGTGCGCCACGCTATGCGCAGCTGCTCTGCCCCGACCTGCATCCACTCGACGCGCATCCGGTCGCGACGACCGGAGCATCGATCGACGGCACCCACCACGACGAACGCGTGGAGGAGCTGATGGAACGGGTCGAGTCACTGGAGTCCGAGCTCGCCCGCCTCCGCGACAAGTCGAAGCGATGAGCGCCACTCACGAAAAGCACGACCGGATGACCGGACTGGACTGACGGCTACCGACCCTGGTTGCTCGACGCAAGCACTTTTTGGACTTGTCCCGGACGGCAATTCGGACCGCTGTTTGTGGACTCCCGTCTTTGTCTCCCTGCACGCTGTGCCTACCATGGAGCCATGGCGCGGAAGCGTGATCCATCTCCGTCATCACCGGTGCCGGATGCCAAGCCGACGGTCGGCATCACCATGGGTGATCCCACGGGAATCGGTCCGGAGGTCATCCTCAAGGCCCTGCTCGATCCGCAGCTGCGAGTATCCGCTCGCTTCGTGATCTACGGCCTCAATGAGATCCTGACCTACACGGCCGATCGACTGGAAGTCGACCCCTGCTGGGTGCGCGTGCAGCACGACTCCCACCGCGCCGACGCGCCGCATCAACGATGACATCGTTCTGCTCGACTTCGATGAGTTCGACGGGCTCGTTCGCGCTCCCCATCAACATTCCAAGATTGGCGGTCAATCTTCGAAGGCCTTCGTCGAAGAGGCCATCACCGACGCCCTTCGACCGTCCGAGCATGCAAGACACGTCGACGCTCTGGTAACCGCCCCCATCAGCAAGTCATCCTGGCAGATGGCTGGTTTCAACTGGCCCGGACACACCGAGCTGCTTGCCCATCGCACGCGAGCCAAGCGTCACGCGATGATGTTCGTCTCGCCCTCGCCTGAAGGTCGCCCTGGCGACCACTCATCTGCCGCTGATGGACATTCGCAACGTGCTGACGATTGGTCGCGTGTTCGATCCCATCGACCTCGGCCACGAGGCGTGCCGGCAGCTGGGCATCGAGCGACCTCGCATCGCGGTGACTGGTCTGAATCCGCATGCGGGGGAGAACGGGCAGTTCGGCGATGAGGAGACGAGACTCATCGAGCCGGCGATCCGCGTCGCTCGCGATGCGGGAATCGACGCCCGCGGCCCGTTCAGCGCCGACACCATCTTCATCGCCGCTGCCTCGGGCGAGTACGATATGGTCGTGGCGATGTACCACGACCAGGGTCTCATTCCCGTGAAGCTCCTCGGCTGGGACAAGGCGGTCAACTGGACCGTGGGCCTCCCCATCATCCGCACCAGCCCCGACCACGGCACGGCCTTCGATCTGGTGAACACGAACAAGGCCAGCGCGGGTTCGATGATCGCCGCCATCGAGCTGGCGACGACGCTGGCACTATCCCGGAAGCGACAGTCGGCCGAACGTCCGCGGCGTCCACGAACGGGCCGAACCGCCGAGTCGCCGACCGCACGAGAGAGTCGCGGTGAGCGTGCTGCCGAGTGAGACGACGCTCGCACTCGTTCCTTTGTCCGGTCGCGCGGACTTCGCTACCATCCAGCCATCATGCCCGAAGCGCCAATGGCTCCTGCTGAGTCTTCAGCCCGAAAATCCATGGACGACATCGTCGCGCTCTGCAAGCGACGCGGATTCGTCTTTCCCGCCTCCGAGATCTACGGCGGCATCAACGGCTTCTGGGACTACGGTCCGCTCGGCATCGAGCTCAAGAACAACCTGCGCGACGCGTGGTGGCGCGACATGGTCGACTGCCCGCCCGACGGCCCTGACGGGCGGCCGCTGTCGCATCGTCGGCGTCGACTCGGCGATCATCCAGAACCCCCGCGTCTGGGAGGCGTCCGGTCACGTCGGCGGCTTCAACGATCCCGATGGTCGACGACCGCGAGACGCAAGAATCGCTACCGCGCCGACCACCTCGACGATCTTCGCCATCGAGAACGCGCCACGCGTGAGTTCATCGGCCCCTACTTCGCGTCCGTTGCCGACGGCGATACCGCGCTCGACGAAGAGCTCGTCGAGCCCCATCGCAAGGCGATCGCGGCCATCGTCAGGAAGAGCGGCTTGGAGGCCGACCGGCTACCGGCTCGCCCGCGGTTCCGAACGGAATTGCCGACGAGCTCGTGCGGGCCCGCGACGTTGCGCCCCAGGTGCTTCGGAACCGGGCACGCTCACCGAGCCGCGTCAGTTCAACCTGATGTTCGAGACCTACGTCGGCGCGATGCAGGACGAGGACGCCGTGGCCTACCTGCGGCCGGAGACGGCCCAGGGCATCTTCATCAACTTCAAGAACGTCCTGGACACGATGCGGGTCAAGGTGCCCTTCGGCATCGCCCAGATCGGCAAGTCGTTCCGCAACGAGGTCACGCCGCGCAACTTCATCTTCCGCTCGCGCGAGTTCGAGCAGATGGAGATGGAGTGGTTCTGCCATCCCGACGAGGCGCCGAGTGGTACGAGTTCTGGGTGCAGACGCGCCTCGACTGGTGGGCGTCGCTCGGCGTCGATCGCCGCCAACCTGCAGCGGCGCGAGCACGAGCCGGACGAGCTCGCCCACTACGCGACGGCGCTGCGCCGACGTCGAGTACCGCTACCCGTTCACCGACGCCGGGCTTCGGCGAGCTCGAGGGCATCGCCCACCGCGGCGGCTTCGACCTGACGCCAGCACCAGGAGTTCGCGCGGCGCAAGCTCGAGTACTTCGACCAGGAGCGCAACGAGCGCTACCTCCCGCACGTGATCGAGCCGGCGGCGGGCCTGACGCGGGGCATGCTCGTCCTCCTGTGCGAGGCGTACACGCCCGATCCGGACCGACCGAGCAAGGTCTACATGAAGTTCCACCCGCGGCTCGCGCCGATCAAGGCCGCGATCTTCCCGCTGGTCAACAAGGACGGCATGCCGGAGATCGCGGAGAAGCTCTACCGACGATCTGCGACGACGCTACGCGTGCAGTTCGACGTCAAGCAGATCGATCGGCAAGCGCTACGCCCGGATGGACGAGGCCGGCACGCCCTACTGCTTCACGATCGACGGCGACACGCTGCAGGACCAGACCGTCACGGTGCGCGACCGCGACACGGCCCAGCAGCAACGAATCGCGCTCGACCAGGTTCAGACGTTCCTGTCCGAGCGGTTGGGCTAGTCTCGATCGAGTGACCGATCGCCCCGGTGAATCGCGGTCGGACCGAACTTCCCCTGAATCAGATCGGTGATGCGGTCGAGCTGCCGTCGCCCATCCTCATCCGAAGGCCCCGCGGGCTCGAAGAAGGTCAGCTGGCGATCCTGCGCCTGGTCTGCGACCAGCTGGCTGGCGGCCATGCCGATCAGGCGGACGGGACGGAACGAAGTCGAACACCACCGGTCGAAGAGTCCGCGGGCGGCGGACCAGAGCAGATCGGTACGATCGGTGGCCTCCTTCAACGTCAGAGAGCGGGTGATGGTCTCGAAGTCACCGTAGCGGATCTTCACGGTGACCGTCCGGGCGAGGAGGGACTTGCGACGCAATCGCCGGGCAACCTCCTCGGTCTCGTGCAGGAGCGCGCTGCGGACCCGGTCCGGCTCGTTCACATCGACCGCGAACGTGCGCTCGCGGCTCACGCTCCTGACGTCATGCGCGGGCACCACGGCTCGGTCATCGACGCCCCGAGCCAAGCGCTGCAGCCGGCGCCCGTCCGATCCCAAGACGCGGCGAAGCTGCGGCTCTGGCACCTCCGCCAGTTCGCGAAAGGTGCGCACGCCGAACTGGTGCAGCCGCTCCTCGGTGGCCGGCCCCACGCCCCACATCCGCGCAATCGGCAGAACCGGCAGCGCGGTGGCGATCCAGTGATCGTCGATGACGGTGAGACCATCGGGCTTGTTCAGATCGGACGCGATCTTGGCCAGGAACTTGTTCGGCGCGACCCCGACGGAAGCGGTCAGGCCGACTTCCTGGCGAATTCGTCTCCGAATCGTCTCCGCGATGACCACTCCGGGGCCGTGCAGTCGCTTCGAACCGGTGACGTCGAGGAACGCTTCGTCGACGCTCAACGACTCCACCAGTGGCGTGTACGTGTCGAGGACTGCGAAGACCGTACGCGAGACCGCCCCGTAGCGGTCACCGCGCGGGTGGACCACGACCGCGTGCGGACAGCAGCGGCGGGCGATCGAGGTCGGCTGGGCGGAACGGCATCCGAACGCCCTTGCCTCATACGACGCCGCTGCCACCACCCCGCGCGGCCCCTCGCCGCCGACGAGAACCGGTCGACCGCGCAGCCGGG
Source organism: uncultured Planctomycetota bacterium (assembly GCA_963697235.1). Lineage (GTDB taxonomy): Bacteria > Planctomycetota > Phycisphaerae > Phycisphaerales > SM1A02 > CAVONJ01. Next base: position 729,491 of record CAVONJ010000003.1, on the reverse strand, counting down.
GATTGTCCAGCTGCTCGATCGAGGCAAAGAACGCGTCCATGTCGACGTGCAGGATGGTGCGTTCATTCGCCACGACTCCATCGTACGATTCATGCCCCGCCTTCCGCGGGGTGGGAGTCCGCGATTGGTCACCGCGCCGCCACTGGCCCGCCTGCTCTGTCTGCTCGGAATCGCTCTGCCTGCGCTCGCCCAGGTCGCCTGTCGACCGTCCGACGGTCGGCGTGGTCCAGAGCCGGTCGTCGTCTTCGCGGCGGCCAGCACCGCCGAGGTCGTCAGCGAGCTCGCCCGCCGCTTCGAACTCGCTAGCGGAACGGAAGTGAGGTGCAGCTTCGCCGCCAGCTCAACGCTCGCGCGGCAGATCGAGGCTGGCGCGAGGGCGGACATCTTCCTCTCCGCCGACCAGGAGTGGATGGACGAGCTGCAGGAGCGGGGCCTGATCGAGCCCGGCAGCCGAAGCGATCTGCTGGGCAACCGGCTGGTCCTCATCGCGCCGGCGGGCCGAGGGTTCGATGTGGAGCTGCGCCCGGGATTCGACATCGCCGCCGCGCTGCCCGGTCGCCTGGCGCTGGGGGATCCAGAGCACGTCCCTGCCGGCCGATACGCCTGGAACGGCGCTGACGAAGCTGGGCTGGGTGGATCCGCTGCGGTCCCGCCTGCTGCCCACCGTTGACGTTCGCGCCGCCCTGCGCCTGGTCGAGCTCGGTGAGGCGGCCGGCGGGATCGTCTACGAGACTGACGCGGCGGCCAGCGACCGGGTCGAGGTCATCGCCCGATTCGACGAGCTTGGCATCCGCTACCCGCTCGCCGCATGCCGAGGGGCGGCGCCGGCAGCCCGGCTGTTGCTCGAGTACTTCCGGCGGCCTGAGTCCGAGGCGCTGTTCGCGCAGTCGGGCTTCGCGGTGCTTCGGTGAGGCGAACCGGACGGCCGTGGGAGTCGCTGCGGGCGCGGCAGGGTGCTGTTTCGGGGCTAGCAGCCCGGATTTCTCACCACCATCTGCTCCGGCTGTGGAGACCGCCCGCTGACGGCGTCGCCTTCGGCCCATCGAGGCGTCGAAGGCATGACAAGCCCTCTCCGCCTCGATGGCCTCATCTCCTTGCAGCGAACGGTCGACGCACCCTCGCGACGATGCTGGTGAGAAATCCGGGCTCGCAGGCCATAATGGGCAACCATGTCAGATCTCGTCCTTCTGACGCCGGCGGAGTGGTCGGCCCTTCTGCTCTCGGTCAAGGTCGCGCTCTGGTGCGTCGCGGTGATCCTCGGACCAGGCATCCTCATGGGATGGCTGCTCGCCCGCGGTCGATTCTGGGGGCGGTCGCTCCTGGACGCGATCGTGCACCTGCCGCTGGTCCTCCCTCCGGTGGCGGTGGGCTACCTGCTCCTCATGCTCCTTGGACGCAGTGGGCCGCTTGGACCGATCTTCGATCGCTTGGGTATTCAGATCGCGTTCGCCTGGCCCGGCGCGGTGCTCGCCTCGGCGGTCATGGGATTCCCACTCCTCGTCCGATCCGTGCGCCTGGCCGTGGAACTCGCGGACGAGCGACTCGAGCAAGCGGCCCGAACACTTGGCGCCAGTGGGCTTCGAGTCTTCATGTCTGTCACATTGCCGCTCGCCCTCCCCGGCATCCTGACGGGAATGATCCTCGCCTTCGGCCGCAGCATCGGCGAGTTCGGCGCGACGATCACCGTGGCCGGCAACATCGCCGGTCAGACGCGCACATTGCCGCTCGCAATCTACGGATACGCGCAGACTCCAGGCGGCGACCGCGCTGCCATGCGGCTGGTGGTGATCTCCGTCCTCGTGTCCCTGGCCGCGCTGCTCGCCTCCGAGATCCTGGTGGCGCGGGTGCGGCTGCCGGCTGGAGCGATGACATGCTGCGCGTCGACTTCACGGCACGACGGGATGAGTTTCAGCTCGAGGTACGAGCCGAGCTCCTTCCGAAAGTCGTCGCGGTGTTCGGCCGCTCGGGGGCGGGCAAGACCACGCTGCTGCATTGCGTTGCCGGGCTCGTGCGGCCCCGGCGGGGTCGCATCGCCCTCGATGACGTGGCGCTCTTCGATAGCGACATCGGGGTGAACGTGCCGGTTCACCGGCGAGGTGTGGGCCTTGTCTTCCAGGACGGTCGACTCTTCCCCCACTACTCGGTGGCGGGCAACCTGCGCTACGGAAGAGCCGCTCGGACGAAGCAGTCGCCACCGGTCGACTTCGACGGCGTCGTCGACCTGCTCGAACTCCGGCCGCTGCTCGATCGAAGGCCGTCGCGTCTCTCGGGCGGGGAACGTCAACGGGTGGCGCTGGGGAGGGCCCTGCTCGCCGCCCCGCGGCTCCTTCTGCTGGACGAGCCGCTCGCAAGCCTGGACGACTCGCTCAAGAGGCAGATCATCCCCCTCTTGCAGCGGATTCGCGATCGGCTGGACATTCCAGTCCTTCACGTCAGCCATGATCTGTCGGAGATCCTGCAGATCACCGAACACCTGCTGGTGCTCGAGCGGGGTCAGGTGCTCGGGTGCGGTCGGTATGTTGACCTCGTGCAAGAAGGCGCGGTGTTCGAGGCGATCGCCGGAACCGGGCTGATCAACGTCATTACTGTGGCTGAAGCGGACGGCGCGGCGGGAGGGCGCGGCGGGAAACGAGCCGTCGTGCGTTCGGCGCCGCTCGCTGGAGCAGCCGTCGCCACCGCGGAGGTCCTCCTTCGTCTGCCGCCCGCCGCCGACGCCTTCCCCGGGCCGCTGTCTCTGGCCATCGGGGTGCACGACGTGGCGCTCGCGCCGGAGCCGCTCGACCGAGTCTCGATCCAGAACCAGATCAAGGGGCGCGTGTGCCGGACGGTCGACCACGACGGTCGGGTCCTCGTCGAGGTCGACATCGGCCAGCCGCTTCTGGTCCTGATCACCCCGCAGGCGGCGACAGCGCTGTGCCTTCGCGAACACCAGGAGATCATCTGTCTGATCAAGACAAGCGCCATTCGGGTGCTTGGCAACGCCCCCAAACCCTCGGCCGGGAGACCGTGCAAATAAACGCAGGACAACCGGTTGACGATGCCCGCAAGTGCCGGACTTGCGGTAGCATGCCCAGATTCTTCGGCGCCGGTCGAAGGGCCCTGAAAGAGCTCACCGTTGCGCCGCTGTCCGCGTAGGAAGCAGGCCAAGAGAAGGAGTCGAATCGCAATGGCCGATCCCAGTCAAGAATACGGAACGATCATCGGCGCGGATGCCAAGCTGAAGGGCGATCTCACGTTCGAATCCGCGGCCAAGGTGCGTCGGGCAGGTCGAAGGATCGATCACCGGAAAGGGCAAGATTCACATCGCTAGCGGCGCCAAGTGCAAGGCCGAGGTGCATGCGAAGGAGATTGCGGTCGAAGGACTCATCGAAGGCAACGTCCAGGCCACCGATCGGGTCGACCTTCAGCCGAAGGGACGCATTACCGGGGACGTCGTCGCGGCTCGCATGTCGATGGCCGACGGCGCGGCCATCGTTGGGCACTGCAGGATCGGCGTGAATGGCGAAGTGGCGAGCGGCAAGCCCGGGGCGACCGCGGAGGTCAAGACGACCAGTCAGCCGGCCGCGCCGATCTCGAGCAAGAAATAGAGACCAGCGGAGCAGGTCGCGCTTCGGCAGGACGGGCGGACCATTCGGCTAGGCCCTCCGTGCCATCGCGGAGAGCCCGTTTCCGCATCGGCCCGTCGTAGACTGCAACGATGCCTGGAGCTAGAGGGACCAAACGAACGGTTCGCTGCTACCTGTGCGGGAACAGGTTCGAAGTGTCAACGCGCACACTCAGCACCGCCTGCCCCGGCTGCTTCAACGCCATCAAGGTCGAGGACGTCGTCATCAAGTCCTATCTGCCGGTGAACGATCTGCAGACCTGCGGCAAGATCACGATCACCAAGCGGGGTCGAGTCGCGGCCAGACGAATCCAGTGCGGCGAAGGCATCGTCTGCGAAGGCACGATCGAAGGGAGTATCGAGACGGACGGCGAGGTGCAGTTGGGCCCCAAGGCGAGCTGGAAGGGCAAGGCGCTGCAGAGCAAGTCGCTCTCGGTCGCGGATGGCGCGAAGATCGACGGCGTGGTCGAAGTGCCCTGGATCCGCCCGGAGGGCGCATCGACGCCTACGCCCCGAAGATCAGTGACCACCCCACGGCGAATATCGCCAAGTCGACAATCGCGTGGCTGACGTAGCCCGGCCAGATCGATCGGTACTGCCGGTAGCACCACGACCAGATCGCCCCGCCCGCGAAGACACCGGCGGAGCCGAGCAGTGTGATATCCCACGCGAAGAACGACCTCAGCACCAGCACGTGATGTGCGGCGAAGATCAGGGCGGAGACGATCACCGCACTGAGTGACGGCCAGATCTGCTCGCACTGACGATAGATGAACCAGCGAAACGCGTATTCCTCGAGCGCCGCATTGACAACCATCAACCAGGCGCAGGCCGCGAGGTACCGGGCTGGCGTCGCCATGCCGTTGGCAGCCGTGAGCTCCCGAATCGTCTCTGCGTGGATCTGCGCGCGTCCATAGAGCAGGTACGCGGCCCAGATGATCAGCGAGATCGCCAGCGCCAGCATGGCCGCCACGCCAAAACCGCCGTGACGCGGCGGTGACCAACTGGGGCGGCCCCGGTCGACGACAAGCAGCCAGAAGAGCGGGAAGCCGTACAACCATGCCTTGCCCAGGACATAGCTCGCTCCACCGAGCGTCGTCCCCGGCGCAAGCCAGAACGCCATGAGGGCGCCGAGAGTCGGAGCGGGTGCGATGAGCAGAAGCGCGACGATCGCCCGGCGATGCCCGCGTCGCGGGGTGGCGGGTCGGGCATCCTGAAGTGGCTGGTGCAGCTGGTCGATCATGGCGGATCCCGGGAAGCAGCGATCGGCTCATCGCGAGTCGGCACCCGCCTTTCGCAAGCTGCCCCGGACCCGTGCGCCCAGCACGACGCCGAGCGGATTGAGGCACGCAAGGATCAACGGTGTGCGTGAGTTCTGCATCGCCTCCCTCTTCGTCCACCGGGGACCGCGTTGACACTTCTCATCGGCCCGTGACAGACTGCCAGAGATGACCTGGGCTGGCAAGTCAACGCGCCGCAATCACGACAGGGGCGCGTGGAAGTCTGGCTTCTCAGCCCGAGATCCGGTCACCCACTCGTACGCCTGCACGATCTTGCGAGCCTTGATGTCCCAGGTGTGCCGGCGCTCGACATACTGCTGAGCGGCGAGCCCCAGGGCCACCCGGCGGCGCGGGTCGCTCGCCAGCTCCTCCAGAGCTCTCGTGTAACTGCGAATCAGCTCGCACTTCGTGGTCAGCGGCAGCGTAACGCCTCGATCGGCGTCGATGAGTGTGCCCGGGGCACCGTATTCCGGGACGACGCACGTCAATCCGGCGGCCATCGCCTCCACGACCACACCGGCTCCGAGCTCGCGGATCGACGGGAAGGCGAAGACATCCGCTCCGCGCATCTGCTTCATCACCTCCCCATGCGGCAGCCAGCCCGTGAGCGTCACGCACGTCTGCAACTGATTTCGACGGACGATCTCCTCCAGCCGTTGACGCTCCGGACCATCACCGATGACGATGAGACGGTGGTCGCGCAGGACCTGGCTTGCCGCAAACGCTTCGACGAGGACATCGGGACATTTGTAAGGCACAAGCCGACCGGCGAAGATCACGGTCATCGTCGCGCGGGCCGGCCGCGGCGCGGAGGCCGGAAAGTCGTCGGGATCGAAGCCGACGTCAGGGCAGTCCATCATCCGGCTCCGGGCCGCACGGGGAAGATCTTCTGCCGTGTGCCGAAAGCCGGCAAGAATCGCCGCCGCTCGCCGGTAGGTGCTCTGGTAGTACGGCATGAGCTGATGCAAAGCGCGGAGAAGGCGGAACCACTCCCGCTCCCGTCTCATCTCGGCCGCGAATCCCTTGGGCCAGGGAAGCCCGCCGTTGACAGGACCCAACACGAACGGAACGGGGCTCCACCGCGCCATCGGACTGGGAAGCGTTGGCGAGAGTGGCGTGACTCGATGAACCACATCGAACGCTCGATCGCGCAGCGGCGCTTTGAACTTCTTCCACGCCTCCCATTCGAAGGCCAAATACGAAGGGTAGTTCAAGGCCACGCCGAAGGTCATGGCCCGGTTGCGATCCCCCCGGATCCAGCCCGAGAGCTGATTCGCGGGCCGCGCGATGTACTCGGAATCAAGGAAGACGACCTGCGCCCCGAAGTCGCCGAAGCGACCGAACGCGTCACGGTTGCGAATCTGCGTGACCAGCACCGCCTCGTCCACGTGGCGGGCGATGGCCCGGCAAATGTGAAAGCCGAAGTATGGCGTCGAGTCCTTTTCTGGATTGCAGTGATCGGCGAGAAGTAGAACGCGCATGGACCAGCAGCCTGACGACTCACACGTTGAAGTACTTCGCGTCGCGGTGGTGAACGATGATCGCGCTGGTCGACTGCTCGGGATCGATCTGCCAGTTCTCGGTGAGCACGCAGCCGATTCGCTCAGGCTGAAGGAGCCGGAAGAGCTTCTCCTGATCGGACATGTCCGGACAGGCGGGGTAGCCGAAGCTGTACCGGCTGCCACGGTACTTCTGCGTGAAGAGCTCGCGGATACGGCCGGCGTCCTCGCCGCCGATGCCGAGCTCCGCGCGCATCCGCTTGTGCCAGAGCTCGGCCAGCGCCTCGGTTGCCTCGACGCCCAGCCCGTGCAGATACAGGTACTCCGTGTACTCGATCTCGCTCGAACAGCTGACGGGCGCGATGAGACACCTCGACGCCCATGGTCACGCAGTGGAAGCCCACGACGTCGCGCTCGCCAGACCCGATGCTGCGGAAGAAGTCGCTGATGCAACGGCGCTGCCGGCTCGTCTGCCGGGGGAACGTGAACCGTTCGAGCTCTCGATCCTCGTCTTCGGGATCGAAGATGATCAGATCGTCACCGTCGCTGTTGCACGGGAAGTAGCCGTAGACGACCTGCGGACGCAGGACGTTCTCGTCGCGGCACCGCGCCTTCAGCTCCTCGAAGATGGGATGGACCACCTCGGCGAGGTGCGCTTCGTACGCTTCGGCGGTCATGGCTCCCTTGCTTGAATCCCCACTGGCCGCGAAACAACGCGATCGTGTTGATGAAAGGGTAGATCTCATCGAGGTCGACTGTTTCGATGAGCCGATGGCCGGGAACGGCGGCGAGGGAACCTCGACCTCGGTCGACGACGGTGTTCCCGTTCGGCCACGGCGGCACCGACCGAAGCTACGCTCGGCCTTCGCCCGCCTTCATCTGCGCGACCTTCTGCTCGGCGTCCGCTCGCTTGTCGAAGGCGGGCTTCGATCTCTTCGTCGATCTCTGCAAGCGGTACCGGTCGGCGAGATGATCGCAGATGCTCAACCCTTCGAATGCGTCTTTGCCGTAGTAGAGCGATCCCTTGTAGATCTCGCGCAGGTACGACTCGGCGTAGTGCCGGGTGAGAGCGGCGCCGCCGAGCAGCACCGGGACACGGCATCCCAGGGCGTTCAGCTGCTTCAGGTTCTCTTCCATCACCCCGACCGACTTGACGAGCAGTCCCGACATGCCGATCGCATCGGCTCCGGTCTTCTCCAGCGCTTCGACGATCTGCCCGATGGGCTGCTTGATGCCGAGATTGTGCACCTCGTAGCCGTTGTTGGTGAGAATGATGTCCACCAGGTTCTTGCCGATGTCGTGGACGTCGCCCGCCACCGTCGCCAGCACGATCCTCGCCTTGGCCCGCGCCGCAGCGCCGACCTTCTCCATGTGCGGCTCGAGGTGGGCGACGGCCTTCTTCATGACCGCGGCCGACTGCAGCACGAACGGCAGCTGCATCTGGCCGCTACCGAACAGCTCGCCGACGACCTTCATGCCGGCGAGCAGGTGCTCGTTGATGATCTCGAGCGGCTCGTACCGCTCGAGCGCCTCGTCGAGATGAGCCTCCAGGTGCTCATGCTCGCCGTCGATGATGTGTCGCTGCAGCTTCTCCTCGAGCGTGATGGGCGACGGAGACAGTCACTTCGCCGGCGTTCTCGTCGTCGGGGAAGAGTCCGATGAAGTACAGCAGCGGGTCGAAGTCCTCGGCCATCCCATCGGGCCGCTGCTCGCCCCGTCGATCGAAGATGAGCCAGCTGGCCGCCTCCCACTTGTCGTCGTCGATCCGGTTGCGCGGCAGGATCTTGCTCGGGTGCACGATCGCCGCACCAAGGCCTCGGGCTCGTGCCTCGTGCAGGAAGACCGAGTTGAGCACCGCGCGGGCGGCGGGCTTCAGGCCGAAGCTGATGTTCGAGAGCCCCAGGATGACGCGGCAATGCGGGAAGCGCTCGTGGATGAGGCGAATCCCGTCGAGCGTCTCCAGACCCAGCCGACGATCCTCTTCGTTTCCGGTGGCGATCGTGAAGGTCAGCGGATCGAAGAAGCAGATCGCGCTCGTCGAGGCCCCACTTGTGGACGTAGAGATCATGCATCCGCTCGGCGATCTCGAGCTTGCGCTCGGCGGTCTTCGCCATGCCTGCCTGCGGATCCTCGTCGATGGTCAGGGCGACGCACGCTGCCCCGTATCGCTTGAGCATCGGGCAGATGTCGTCGAACCGCGCTCTCACCGTCCTCCAGGTTGATGGAGTTGACGATGCACTTGCCGCCCGCCCGCTGCAAGCGCCGCCTCGATGACCGGAGCCTCGGTGGAGTCGATCATGAGCGGCGCGTTGACCTGCCGCACGAATCGCGAGACGACCTCGGTCATGTCGCGCACGCCGTCGCGCCCGACGAAGTCGACGCACACGTCGAGCACGTGCGCGCCGTCACGCATCTCCTCGCGGGCCATCGAGACCAGCCCGTCCCAGTCCTCCTCGTCGAGCAGTCGCTTGAACTTGCGCGAGCCGTTCGCGTTCGTGCGCTCGGCGACGATCAGGAACGAGTTGTCCTGCTCGAACTCGACGTAGCTGTACAGGCTGGAGCAGCCGGTGCCAGCGGCACGACCGTGCGCGGCCGAGGCGGACGGCCGTTGACGGCCTCGACGAGCAAGCCGATGTGCTCGGGCGTCGTGCCGCAGCAGCCGCCGACGATGCTGACCCCGAACTCGTCGACGAAGCGCATCAGCGCCTCGACGAACGGCTGCGGCTGCAGCGGGAAGTCCGTCTTGCCATCGACCAGCACCGGGCAGGCCGGCGTTCGGCATGACCGCGATCGCTCGTGCCAGTGCCGCGAGAGCCACGCCAGGTGCTCGCCCATCTCGGTCGGGCCGGTCGCGCAGTTCAGCCCGAGGCTGGCGATCGGGATACATGCTCAGCGCGTTGACCGCCGCCGCGATCTCCGTGCCGAGCAGCATCGTGCCGGTCGTCTCGATCGTCACGTCGACGAGCAGATCGGCGTCTCGTCGGGGACTCCGCCCGCTCCTCCAGCGCGTCGAGGCACGCGTTGATCGCGCACTTGACCTGCAGGAGGTCCTGGCACGTCTCGATGAGGAGAGCGTCGACGCCGCCGTCGATGCAGTCCTCGCGCCTGCTCCTGGTAGCTCGCGAGCATGCCGTCCCAGGTCGTCTGGCCGAGCGAGATGAGCTTCGTGCCGGGGCCGATCGAGCCGACGACGAAGCGAGGCCGCTCCCGGTGTCGTGACTTCTCGCACGCGGCGCGGGCGATCTCGGCCGCCTCCTTGTTGAGCTCGCCGCGTCCAGCTCACCAGTTCGTCGTCGAACTCGGCGAAGACGAGCTTGTTGGCGCCGAACGTGTCGGTCTCGACCGCGTCCGCCCCGACCGCGAGGAACGACTCGTGGATCTCCTGGACGAGTTCGGGCCGGCTGCGAACCAGCAGGTCCACGCAGTTCTCGCGGCCGAGGTAATCACCCTCGACCGAGAGGTCCGCGGACTGCAGCGTCGACCCCATCGCGCCGTCGAAGACGAGAACCCGGCGGGAGAGTTGTTCGAGGAACCGGCTGGACATGGCAGGATCCTACCGAGCGGAGGCACCCCTTTCAACCGTTCATCCGGATGAACGGATATATTCGGTCGCCGCAACCTGCCCGTTCCTGGAGCGGTATTATCGCTCTTCGGATCCCCGAGTCAGCCGAGTCGGCGAGGACTCCCTCAAGCCCGCGCGGGCCAGCCACGGCGGAATCCACATTCACCAATTTGGAAGGATCAACGCATCATGAAGTCCCCCTCCCCCCTCGGACTGGCCGTTCTCGTGTGCGCTGCACTGCCGGCCTGCCTCGCGATTGCCGCCCCGCCGGCGATCGCCCCGAGCCGTCGCGCCCTCCGAGGCGACCGGAAACCTGCCAGAGGCGAAGAAGATCATTGAGGCAGCCGTTGATGCCATGGGCGGGCGGGCCAACTTCGAGAAGATCACCTCCTCGCAGACCAAGGCCGTGATGACGGCGAACTCTCCGATGGGGGAAATGAACGTGGATATGGAGATGTATTCGGCGAGCCAGCCAGATCGCTTCCTGATCAAGCGGACCATCCCTGGTTTCGGGGAGATCAGCGAGGGGTCTGACGGGAAGGTCACCTGGTCGCTGAATCCGATGAACGGCGGCTATTCGCTGGTACCGCCACAGGACGCGGAGGGCATGTCCCGTCAGGCCCGGATTCACGAGCTGCTGCTGCACATCGAGGAGGAATTTCCCTCGCTCGAGACCGTCGACAAGGTCGCGTTTGGAGGCGAGGAATGCTTCAAGGTGAAGATGGTGAACCAGTCCGGTGAGGAACAGTTCTCGTTCTTTCGCGTTGCGGACAAGCGGCTCGCGGGGCTCGAGCAGTCGGAGGAAACGCCGATGGGACAGATGACCGCGACGGTCACCTTCAGCGACTGGAAGCAGTTCGGCGACTTGAATCTCTACACGAAGATGTCCGTGGAGCAGGGCGGGCAGCAGATGCAGATGGTCCTCAACGAGATCAAGTTCAACGCCATTGACCCGACGATCTTCCAGTTGCCCGAAGCTGTCCGCGAGCTGATGAACGAACAGGCGACAAGCCGTCCGGACATGCCTGAGAGCCGACCGGAGTAGGCCAACGCGCGGCGCTGTGGCTCATGACCAACCCTTCGATTCGCATCCGAGCAGTGAACAAGCACTTCGGCCGCACGCATGCGGTGCGCGACCTGGACCTGGAGGTTCCGGAGGGATCGCTCTGCGGATTCCTCGGGCCCAATGGTGCGGGCAAGAGCACGACAATTCGGATGATCATGTCGATCATCTACCCGGACTCGGGCACGATTGACGTGCTCGGCGGCAGCGCTTTGCGTTCCAAGGACCGAATTGGATACCTCCCCGAGGAGCGGGGCGTCTATCGCAAGATGAAGGTGGTCGAGTTCCTCGAGTACATCGCTCGCCTCAAGGGCGTCGCTCGTCGCGGACTGTCGGATCGAATCGACGAATGGCTCACTCGGATCGAACTACCCGATGTCCACCGCAAGAAGTGTGAAGAGCTCTCGAAGGGCATGCAGCAGAAGGTTCAGTTCCTGGCCGCGATCATTCACGACCCGGACCTGCTCATCTTCGACGAGCCCTTCTCGGGCCTCGATCCGGTAAACACCGAACTGCTTCGGCGGCTGATCGATGAGCTTCACCGGAGCGGCAAGACGATCATCTTCTCGACCCACATCCTGCACCAAGCGGAGCGGATCTGTGACCGGATCTTCCTGATCAACCACGGTATCAAGCTGCTCGACGCCACGCTGAGAGACGTTCGTGATCGCTTCGATCCCCGTACCATCCTGGCAACCCCACTCGCAAACTCCATCGACTTGGACGGTGTCGCGGGCGTGGCGTCCGCTCGCCCGCTCCCCGAGTCGACGACGGTCGAGATCGAGGTGGAAGACGGCGCAGACCCGCAGGAGGTCATGAGGACCATTCTTGCCGCTGTTCCCCTACGCCGCATCGAGCTTCGGCAGCTGTCCCTCGATGAGGTGTTCGTCCGCCTCGTGAGCCGTCAGGAGGGCCACGACGCCGCGGCCGAAGCCAAGGAGCAGCTGAGCCATGTCTAAGGTCTGGATCGTGGCATGGCGCGACTTCAAGCAGACCGTCCTCCGCAAGGCGTTCCTCATCGCCGTGCTCGGTATCCCGCTGCTGATCCTGATCGTCATCGCGGCGGCGGCCCTGATCATCGTGGGCCACAAGGAGCCACCGCTGATCGGTACCGTGGCCGTTGTCGATCGTTCCGGTGAAGTAGCCGAGGCACTGCGGCTGGCGTTTCGGGAGAGCAAGGACGACGTGGCGGACTTGGTCGAATCGACGATGTCGCCGGGGATGGGGCTGGGCATGGGCGGCGGCTCCACGAGGATTCCGGGAATGACACGCGGGGAGATTCGAGTGGACGTGGAAGTCCTCGAGGTCGAACCAGCCGAGGTGATCGACCAACTCCATCAGCGCGTACGAACCGGCGAACTTCTTGCCGCTGCGATCATTGCTCCCGAGACGCTCCAGCCCATCGAGACCGACGCCAGTTCTCCTGGTGCCCCGGGCCTGGGATTCGAGTTGCTCGTCACCTCGGATCTCGACGGCGATCACACCGACCTCATCGAGCGCCGTGTTGGCGATGCCGTCGTGCGGGTGCGGGCGACTCGCGCTGGCCTAGACCCCGACCGAACCGCCGCCATTCTGAAACGGCCCCGTTCCAGCACCCGGCGCATTCTCGAGAGCGGTGAAGAGGCGAGCGAAAGCGAAGCGACGCGAGAGCTCAAGCAGATCGTACCCATGATCTTCATGATGCTGCTTTGGGTCGCGACATTCACCGCAGGTCAGCACTTGATGATGTCGACCATCGAGGAGAAGTCGAATCGCGTCATGGAGGTCCTGCTCAGCGCGGTCAGCCCACTTCAGCTGATGACAGGCAAGATCCTCGGGCAGGGTGGCGTGGGTCTCTTGATTGTCCTCATCTACTCCTCGCTGACGATTGGCGGGCTCGTCGTCTTCGCGCTCATGCACATCATCGAGATGATGGACCTGGTGTACTTGGCGATCTACTTCTTCATGGCCTATTTCATGATCGCTTCGGTGATGGCGGCCATCGGCAGTGCGGTGAGCGACATTCGCGAGGCGAATACGCTGCTCACGCCGGTGATGATCGTGCTCATGATCCCGCTCATGTTGTGGCTCCCGATAAGCAACGCCCCCAACGGCGCCGTGGCCACGACCTTCAGCTTCATTCCTCCGGCTATTCCGTTCGCCATGATCCTCCGCATCGCGGCCGACGAACCGGTTCCGACCTGGCAGATTCCGGTCTCGATCATCTGGGGATACGGCTGTGTCGTGGCCATGGTCTTGATGGCGGCCAAGATCTTTCGCGTGGGCGTGCTGATGTACGGGAAGCCCCCCTCTCCCCTCCAATTGCTAAAGTGGCTGCGATACTCCTAGTGCCGTCTTGATGGGGCTAAACACCGCTCCTCAGGGTGCCAGGCTGAAATGGTGGTCGGGCTCACCCGAGCCCATTGCGCAAGAACCAGGGAATCCAGGCGATGATCGAGAAAGTAGTCGGCAGCCCGGGGGCGGCACTCAACGGACTGGTGTTCGATGGCATGACGCTGGCGGTGGGCGGCTTCGGGTTGTGCGGCATCCCCGAGCAACTCATCATCGCCCTGAGGGACTCCGGCGTGAAGGACCTGACTGTGGTGTCCAACAACGCCGGTGTGGATGACTGGGGACTTGGTCTGTTGCTTCAAACACGGCAGATCCGGAAGATGATCAGCTCCTATGTCGGCGAGAACGCGGAGTTCGAGCGGCAGTTCATGGCCGAGGAACTGGAACTGGAGTTTGCCCCTCAAGGCACGTTGGCAGAGCGGATGCGAGCCGGCGGAGCCGGCATTCCGGCCTTCTACACGCCGACCGGCGTCGGAACGGTGGTCGCCGAGGGAAAGGAGACCAGGGAATTCGATTCCCGAACCTATGTGATGGAGCGGGGGATCGTGGTCGACCTGGCGCTCGTCAAGGCCCATCTCGCCGATCCCGTCGGAAACCTCGTCTTCAACAAGACCGCCCGAAACTTCAACCCCATGGTGGCGACCTGCGGCCGAGTGACCGTTGCGGAAGTGGACAATATCGTGGGGTTGGGTGAGCTGCCGCCGGACCACATTCACACGGCCGGGATTTTCGTTGACCGAATCGTTCAGACGGTCAGCCAAAGGCGCATTGAGCAGCGTACCGTCCGAAACCGCCCCTGAGTCGGCTATTCTGGGACCCGGTCCGTCCGTCGCTTCGTCCCGAGCCACCTCACCCGGTGCCAATGATCGGGATTTGTTGAATTGATGACATAAGCCCCGGCATCGGACGTTGGATCGGAGCCCGGCGAGTCGGCCGGCCGTGGGTTCGTCTGAGCGGATTGCGCCATCGCCCGCGCGGAGAAAGCTAGAGATAGGAGACCAATCCGAATGAGGCTCTTTCACACTGTCGTCAGGCACCTTCACCTTGGTACCCTGGCCTTCGCCGCCGCGGGCGTACTGTGCACCGGCACGGCGTCTGCTCAAATCGGCGAGCTGGCCGGATTTACCGAGGTCATGCACCCCGAGTACCTGCGACGCGACCTTGCCATCTTCGATAGCGCCCTGAGGCTCGATTCCACCCAGCGAGACATCCTCGAGAACCTCTTCGAGGACTACGGGACGAATTTCGAGCAAGGGTTGGAAGGCATGCAAGAGCGTCTCAAGAACATGAAGGACGAGCTGCAGGCCAGCGATCAGAATCGGATCCTGTCGATGATCTTCGTACCGTTCGAGGAGTGGGGACAGGAGCGCCGATCGCTTGGTGACGATTTCCTCCTGAGCGTGCAGGTCATGTTGAACGAGGAGCAGCTGGAGCGGTGGCCTTCCTTCCTCCGTCGGTTGACGCGGGACAAGACACTCAGCAACGGCGTCCTCAGCGGCGAGAGCCTCGATCTGCTCGTACTGGCGAACGACCTGGATCTCGAGCAGCGGCTCCTTCTGACGCTCCAGCCGGTACTCGATGAATACGAGATGGCTTTGGACGACCAACTGCGTCGCCGCAATCAGACGCTGAGCGTCACGCAGGCAAAGATGGTCGAAGCGCTCCAGCAGCAGAACGCCGAGCGCAGCCTGAATCTCATCGATCAGCAGCTGGCGGCCCGCAAGGCCCTTCGCGAAGTGAACGATCGGTACATTGAGATCATCGCTGCGGCCCTCCCCGGGGATTACTCGACCGAGTTCCGCCAGCGAGCTCGCGAGCGAGCGTACGGGAAGGCGTACCGCCCCACGGCCGGTCAGCGCATGTACCAGGCGGCCGTCGAGCTGCCGGATCTGGACGAAGAGACGCTGCAGTCCTTACTTGACCTGCAGGAGGCTCACAATCTCGAGATGGGCTCGATCGCAGATCGCGTAGCGGAAGCGATTCGATCCTTCGAACCCCTCAAGGTGCGAAATCGAATCGAGATGTTCGTGGTGCGCATCTCTGGCGGCAAGGGCGAGCGGATCACAGATCCGAGCATCGATGAATTCCGGAAGCGGGAGGAGATGGACAGCCGATTCATCGCCCTTCTCCAGGCGGTGCTCACCGAGGAGCAGTTCCAATCCCTTGACGGCGCCGACGCCTGGCTTCGGCGACAGCAGAGCGACAGGGCCCGTGAGGAAGCGGCCCAGCGACGGCTCGAAGCGGCAGAGCGGAAGGCCGACGCCCAGCAGGACAAATCGCGAGCCCGCGGCGGCAAGCCCGACACCGGGCGAGATCGCGGGCGGGCACGGACCGAGCGGGATCCTCGCCAGTCGCAACGCGAGGAGCGGGCGAAACAGCTCGAAGGTCTCCGCGAACGCGACCAGTCGAATTCCAAGAAGCCCGACCGTTGAATCACCGATGAGCTCGATCTCCACATGACTGCGATGCCATCAAGACCATCGAGTGCTTCCGTGACGGACGTCGCGCTCAACGGCCAGGGAGTCACCGCCGAGCTGAGCGGCGATGAGCTGGTCCGGAGCCGCTGCCAGCTGCTGGGAATCACCTGGACCGACCAGACGCCCGAGACGGACAGGGAAGCCGTCTCGCTGATCAATTCGGATCTGGCGGTGCGACTGCGGGTGGTCCCCCTGCGCGTGGACAACGGCCGACTGGTCGTGGCAATGGCCGATCCCCTGGACATGGCCGCTGCCGATGAAGTCTCGACCTTGGTGCGAATGCCCGTGACCCGGATCGGCATGCCCCAGGCAGCCTTCGCCGACCTGATGCGCGAGCGCTACGGAACAACAGCGGCCAGGATGGCCGAGAGTCTTGGCAACGTGGCCTCGGAGGCAGAGAGCGAGATCGAGCACAATCTCGATGCCATCGAGGCTGACGACATTCACCGGATGGCCGAGCAGCCGACGCTCATCAATCTGATGAACCTCCTGCTGCTGGAGGCGATCCAGTCGCGGACCTCTGACGTTCACATCGAGCCCTTCGAGAACGAGCTCAAGGTCAAGTACCGGATCGACGGCTCGCTGGTCGAACAGCCGCCTCCACCGAAGCACTTGCAGCCGGCGCTCATCGGCCGCATCAAGATCATGGCAGGAATGAACATTGCCGAGCGCTATGTTCCACAGGACGGGCACATCACGCTGCGCTTCGAATCGCGGAAGGTGGACATTCGCGTGTCCACCGTACCCACGTTGTATGGCGAATCCGTGGTCATGCGAATTCTGGACAAGAGCCAGCTTCCGCTGGAGCTAGCCACGCTCGGCATGAACGAGCGCCTTCGGAAGATCATGGATCGATTGATCGCCAAGCCCCACGGACTCGTGCTGGTCACCGGGCCGACTGGTTCCGGAAAGACGACGACCCTCTATGCGGCGCTTTCGAAGCTGTACGATCCGCGGAAGAAGATCATCACCATCGAAGATCCGGTCGAGTACGAGCTCTCCGGCATCAATCAGATCCCCGTTAATCCCAAGCGCGGACTCTCCTTCGCCAGCGGCCTGCGGGCCATTCTCCGACAAGATCCAGACGTGATCTTCGTCGGTGAGATTCGCGACGTCGAGACGGTCGACATCGCGATTCGCTCGGCCTTGACCGGGCACCTAATCTTCTCCACCCTACATACGAACGACGCCCTGAGCTCGATCGGACGACTGATGGACATGGACGCCGAACCATTCCTCGTCGCATCGGTGCTCGAGGGCGTTCTCGCACAACGGCTCGGACGTCGGCTTTGTCCGGAATGCCGTGAGAGAGTGCCTCTGGACGAAGAAGCGGAACACCGATTGAGCGCTTCCGAAGCACCGCTGTTCGAAGGACGGATCTGGAAAGGTCGAGGTTGCGACCGCTGCAACAACAGCGGCTATTACGGCCGCATTGGATACTTTGAGTTGCTTCAGATCAATGGTCCGCTGCGACGAGGGATTTCCGAGAACATCCACGTGTCCGAGCTTGCCGGCCTGGTCGGTGGCGAATTCAAGACGATGCGGCAAGACGGCCTGGAGAAGGCGGCGGCCGGAATGACCAGCATCGAAGAAGTACTGCGAGCCACGCAAGACGCTGAAGAGTCCAGCGTTTAGCCCCGGATATGCCGGACTTTCAGTACGAGTCCCTGACGAATGGCGGCGAGACCCGATCTGGTGTGGTTTCTGCACCGGACCGCGCTGACGGTCGTCCGTCAGCTCCTCGGTCGCGGCGAGACTGCGATGGCAATTGAGCCGTTGGTTGCCGGCGGTCGCGAGAAGCCACGGTCTGAGTCCACGGCCGCGCGGGTCCGACCAGCCGGTACGGCGCGGCTTCGGGCTGGGATTGGGTCGCGACGGCGTGGCAGGCCGACTTTGAACAAAGCCGAGATGACGGCGTTGATCCGGGAGCTCGCCACCGCCTTGGAAGCTGGCCTGCCGCTCATGCAGTCGCTCCGCACGGTCCGACGACAAGCCACCGGCCGAGGAATGCCTGTCATCCTTGATCACCTCATCGAGCGGGTCGAGGCTGGCGACGCCCTTCACAAGGCTGCCGCTGAGTACGGTCCACCCTTCGATCGAATGACCGTCGGCATGCTCCGCGCCGCTGACGCCTCAGGAAAGATGAGCGAGATTTTGCACCAGCTCGCCGACCTCCTCGACCGACAGCTCGAGCTACGGCGAGAGGTCATGGGCGCGACGATCTACCCCATGATCGTCGCTGTGCTGATCATCGTCAGCGTGGTCGTTCTGGTCACCGTGCTGGTGCCACGGCTGATCGCCCCCATGGCGGGAGAGATTGCAGATCTGCCCTGGCCCACCAAGGTGCTGCTCGCATTGGCGACGTTCTTCGAGGCGAACTGGCTCTTCTGCCTGATCGGCATCGGGCTGGCAGTGCTTGGAGCACGACTGTGGCTCGCCAGTCCGGCCAACCAGCTGACGCTGGACCGATTCAAGCTTCGCATACCCGTGCTCGGTCGACTGCTTCGCGACGTCGCGGTCGCCCGGTTCACTCGTACGTTGGGCACGCTCACCAGCGCGGGCCTTCCGCTGCTCGATGCGCTGCGAATCACACAGAACACGCTCGGCAACGCCGCTCTCAGCGAGGCGATCGAAAAGGTCCAGGAGCAGGTGACCAGCGGCAAGTCGCTGGCTGCGCCACTCGAGCGTTGCGGACTCTTCCCGCCCTTGCTGGTGCAGGTCGTGAATCTGGGCGAGCGATCTGGACGTCTCGAGAGCATGTTGCTTCATGCCGCAGGGGCCTTTGATCGGCAGGTGCAAACCTCAGTCAAGCTCTTTACGAAAGCACTGCCGCCGGTCCTGCTCATCGTAATGGCCTCAGTCGGTGGTTTCGTCCTGGCAGCGATCCTGCTGCCGCTCCTGAACCTGCAAGCCATGGTCAAATAGACTCGTCTCCCGGGAGTACTCCATCCAAATGAATCACTTCAGGTCCAATCGACAACATTCATTCACGCGCCGAGGGTTCACGCTGCTTGAAGTCATCGTTGTGGTGACGATCATCGCATTGCTCGCGACTCTGGTGGCGCCGCGTCTCCTGAGCAACATCGGCAAGAGCAAGCAGAGCATTGCACACAGCGAAGTGTCCAGTATTGCCCAGCAGGTCAGACTGTGGATGGTCGACAATGGCTACAGCCGCCTTCCCGAGGAGTTTGAGCTGGAGGCACTGACCGAGGGCGATGATCCCTACCTCGCCAAGAAACACCTCCTGGATCCCTGGGACCGGCCCTTCGTTCTCATCAATCCGGGTGAACAGAATCCCGACTTCGATGTCGTCACGTATGGGGCCGACGGCGAACCCGGCGGTGACAATGAGGACGCCGACGTCTGGAACTGACGCCCCTGCGTCAACCGGGGTATTCAGATGACCACGCCACCCATCCACTCGGACCCAGCACGCCGCCGCGGGTTTACGCTGCTGGAGGTGCTCGTGGTGGTGGCGATCCTCGCTCTGCTCGCCACGATACTCGTACCGCGGCTCACCGGTGGATCCCGAAGGGAGTTCCAGCTCACAGTGGATCGCGTCGCCGACCTTCTCACCATGTATGCGCAGCGGGAACAGCTTCAGCAACTGCCCGTGGGGATTCAGTACGACCGCGATCGACACTGGCTGACGCTGGTTCTTCTTCGTCAGACTGAGGAAGTTGGCACATGGGAAAACGATCCGTATGTCCCGCCGGTCAAGCTACCGACGCAAGTGTCGGAGCCGGAGGTCTATGCCGACGGCGAATGGGTGGACATCGGTGAATGGCCTCTGGCCAGCTCACGAACCGCCCCCCGTCCCACGATCAGCGTGACGCTCACTGGAGAGAGCCAGACCGCCACGGTCACGCTTTCCGCCAATGCCATCGTTCCCGTCGAGTCCAACTCGGGGACTCCGCCCCTCGCGTCGATCGATCTCGATTCAGCTGGACGCAGCCGGGAGCAATGGTGAGATGATTCGCGTCGCTGTCAATCTGACGAAGCGGTCCGAACGTGTTCGTGGACGTCGAGGCCTCGCCCTGCTCGACGTGATGGTGGGCGGGATCATGCTCGGAATCGGACTGGCGGTCGTGATGACGGTGGCGAGCCGCGCCCTCAACCGGCAGACCGACGGTGAGATGCGGATCACGGCCGCGTGGCTGGCGGACGAACTGCTGAATATGGTCCTTGTCGAGGGTCCGGTGAAATATCCCCAGCTGTACGACACGAGTGGACGATGCGATCCGCCGTTCGACAACTTCGCTTTCGAGCTCGACATCAAGGATCAAGGATTGGGCATGCCCTTCGATGTCACTGCGACGATACGTTGGCCGGCCTCCCGTCCCATCAACAGCATCCAGGTTCAAACCGCTATTGCCGCACGACGGGGCGAGGCGATCGAGGAGCGGGCGCCGCTCGAGCCGGTCGATCGAGACTCGAGGTACTTCGATGACGAACTTGATTCCTGATCATCAGTCACCGACACCCGGTTCGGCGGCTCGAGGGCGCACCGAATCGTGTTCGGCACGATCCGCAGAACTCGCGCGGCACGCGGATGGCGTCCGTCGTCCTGGTCGGCGCGGCTTCACACTCGTCGAGGTTCTGCTGGCCGGAATGCTCACCGCCTTCATCGTCGGCAGCATCTCCATGAGCCTGGGTCAGCTCGGCCGGGCAAAGGCATCTTGCAAGGAACGTCTCGATGCGTACCTCCGCGCTGACTGGCGCTGAACATGATTCGAGCCGACGTCGCATCCGTCCTGCGAAGCGACGACCTCTTCGACACGCGTTTCAAATTGTATGATCGAGACATTTCCACCCCATTGGGCGAGATGGGACGAGACGAGCTGCTGCTCTTCAACACTCGGTTCCGCCCAATCCGCTCGATTGACTTCAATGGCGAGGGAAGCGAATACGAGACGCAGTACCGCATCGAACAGAACGGCGATCAGATGACGCTCTGGCAACGGCGCGATGCCTTCCCGGATCGCTATCCAGAAGCAGGCGGCATGCTCACGCCGGCGGTAGAGGGCATCATCAGCCTTGACTTCGAGGCGTACGACGGTGATCAGTGGTATGGCGATTGGGATTCGGACGTGGACGGCCTGCCGTATGCGGTCCGAATCACCATCATCGCCAGCGGTGCCAGACCGGAACAATCGCCGTACGAAGCGGTCACCGCCCAACTCCGCACGATCGTGGCGATCGATCGCGTCACCCCTCCCGCCGATCTCTTCCGCCTCACACCGGAAGAGATGGAGGAGCTCGACGCGCGTGAGCTCATCGATCCATCCGCGGCCGGCTCGGGCGAAGTAGATCAGGCGGACGACGCAGAAGGGACGGGCAGTGGCGTCCCGGCATCCGGGTCCGGCTTCCCGCGCGGTGGCCAAGGCGGCGGCGAAGGCGACTTCAGCGGCCAGGGCGGCCGCGGCGTTCCCGGTAATGGTAATACTGGTGATTCGCCAAACCGATCTCCCACGACGCCGCGCACTCGAGGTGGGCGACGATGAACTTGGGCAAGTACCAGTCACGTCGTGGCAGCGTGGTGATGATCGCCATCTGGACGATCGCTGCAGCTGCCTTGATCACCGCAGCGACCCAGCTGCTGGCATTCCGTCAGGCAACCCTGGGTCGTCTGGCCGTGGAGCGTGTGCAAGCAAGATGGGCCGCCCGCGGAGGAGTCGAAAGCACGTTGATGGTGATGGCCAACCACACCGAGACCCCCATTCCCGGAGACGCCAACGCCATGGTTCGGGAGATGGATCTCGTCTCCTTCGGTCGTTTCCTGGCGACGTCATACGACATCAGGCACACGCTCGACGGTCAAGAATGGGTCGGGCCGATGGATGAACAGGGCAAATACAACGTCAACAACAACAGTCAGGGAGTCCTCTTGGCCCTCGAAGACATGACTTTCGATGTGGCCGACGCAATCTCCGATTGGATCGACGAGGATGACGAAGCGGGTCTCTTCGGCGTCGAGCGGGAGTACTATGAAGGTCTCAATCCATCCTACTTGCCTCGCAACGGAGCGATCCGAAATATCGCGGAATTGGAGCTGGTCGCCGGCGTCTGGCCCGACTATTTGCGAGGCGAAGACTGGAATCTGAACGGGCGGATCGACCCCAACGAGAACGACGGGGGTCTGAGCCTGCCCGTCGACAAGCCCGATGGTCTGCTGAATGCCGGTTGGTCTGCCTACCTGACGGCGAGCAGCGTCGATGGCGGAGCAACCGCTTCCGGATTGCCTCGGTTGTACCTCCGCTATGCTGAGCCTGCGGATCTGGTGGATCGGGTCGGTGTCGATGAGGCCCAGGCCGCCTCTCTCATCTATTTTGGAAGGCGGGAGAGCAATCGTCTAGATCAGCTCAACTCCATCCAGCTCAATCGCGTGGACAGCACAGGGAACGCCTCGAACCAAGTCGTCAATTCGGCGGCCGCACAGCTGACGGAGGACCAGCTCCGACTGCTCATGGACGAGGTCTCACTTACCGATCCACTCGATCGGAAGCCTGGGAAGATCAACCTCAACACCGTTTCGCCGCAGTTCTTCCGAGATTTGATGACCGGGATGAACGTCGACGAATTCGTCATCGATGAGATCCTCTACCTGCGAGATCGACCAGAGGGAATCACGAGCATCCTGGATCTTGACGAAATACCGGACCTCCCCCCCCAAGTCCGGGAAACGCTGATCGCCATGTTCACGACGGCAAGCAACGTCTACACCATTAGTTCGAAGGGCCGAGCCGAAGCTTCTGGGCTGGAAGTTGAAATCGTGGCCGTCGTCGATCGTTCATCCCTGCCCATCCGAATCATCGAGTACCGAGAGCAGTGAACAAAGAGACGAGCAAACAAGGCGATACAGGCATCCTGGCGGTTCTGCACCGGTCCGGGAAGCAGTGGTACGGCGTGATCGCCAGGATCGGCGGCCTTGTGCCCCAGGTTCTCGACTCCCGGTGTTTTGCCGATTCGGCAGAACACGAGATCGACCGCTGGGTTGCCGAATCCCGCGCTGCCGAGGCAGTCGTGGTGCTCCCCGCATCGGCGGTCATCTGCCGGACCTGTACGCTTCCCATGGCGGAGCCGGAGCAGCTCGCCCGGGCGCTTGAACTCCAGGCCGAGGTGCATCTGACGGGTGTCGCGCTCGAGCACAGGCGTGGGCTGGCGGTCCTTCCCGCCGCTGCAGGAGAAACCAGCCGGACCGGGATCATCGTGGCGTGGCCGCAGTCGGCACCGCCCCCCGACCTGACGCTGAACATCCCGACGAGCTACGTCCCGGACATTGCCTCGCTCGCGGCGCTACTCAATGGCACCCGACCGGTCTATCCGCTGCTTTGGGTCGATCGCGCAGACGGTTCTGTTTCCATTGCGCTCAGCCACAGCGGCGGCGCGGCCCTCCGGAGCACGAGCGAAGACGTCTCGGGCGGCGAGGGATGGGAGTCGGAAGTGGGGCGGGCCCTGGCAGAGACGGGGCTCAACGTCGGCCATTCCGCCTCATTCGTGCAGTCCCTTGCTGAGAACTGCATGCAGCGCCTCGCCGATCTGGCCCCCGGAGAGTCGCGCCTGCTTCTCCCTCCGGAGATCGTCGAGCGAGCAACGAATCGAGTCGCGACGGGAAGCGAAGATCCGCAGTGGTGGATGGAATTCGGCATTGCTGCCGGCGCGCTTCTCGCCCGCACGAGTGATCTGGCGCCGCTGACACACCTGAAGGCGTCTGCCCCCCAGCAGCGTCCATCGCTCATTCGCACTGCAGTCGAGACCATGTCCCATCCGAGCACCGCGATCAAGACTCTGATCCTGCTCGCTTTGGTCGTGGGACTCGGACAGCCTCTGTTCAACGGTCTGCGGCTGCAATTGCTCAGACTGCGGTATCGAGACATCGATCGGCAGCTGGTCGAGATCAACGAGGTCAAGGATCTCCGCGCCATGTACATGGAGCTCGCGGATCAGAGCTGGACGATGACGAAGCTGATTGCGGACATCGCGTGCAACACACCGGAGAACATCGAGCTGGATTCCATCCGGATCAACCAGGGCGACACCATTGCGGTCAAGGGCACGGTGCTTCCCGACAAGCAGAACGACCGCTCGGCCCGTGATGTGGCCGCCCACATGCAGTCGCTGCTCCAGGAATCCCGAATGTTCGAAGACGTGACCCTGGATTGGGGCGATCCCAACAACTTCGGCAACTACCAGTTCGACCTGTCGGCCAAGGTCTCCCGTCCGCATCGCAGGGTGGAGTACGCCCGCGAGCTCGATTTCGGCGTCTGGCCCCTGAGGGTCCGACTGTACGGCGATCCGCCCGACACCGGAGACGCGCCGCTGACGGCCGAGGGCGGGACGACTCCCGCGGAGACCGAAGGAACGGCATCGGTGGCAATCGTGGAGGACCAGGAGCCTGTTCGCAGCCCTGAAGAGAGCCTGGCTCTCGCACCCGAACGGACAGCAGCCGATCCGCCCCGCCGGTCGCCATACGCTGATACGGACCGACCCGGCGGAGATGACCTCAAGAGCAGGGCAGGCGGCGACTCGGCGAACGCAGACGTGCGTTCCCTCGCCGAAGACATTCCCCCGCCGCTGAGCGAAGAGCAGATCAAGGCCATGACCAAGTCAGAGGCCCTGGAGATGCTCAGCCGAGTTGGACGCTCCCGCAGCTACGCAAAGAAGATCGGTGATGAGGGGCTTCGGGAAAGGCTGAATCGCGAATGGCAGATGCTGCTGGAGCGGATCAAGGAATCATGAGCCAATTGCTGAACACTCTTCAACCGCGCTGGCAGAAGCTTCCCCGGGCCCTGCAGTGGCTATCGATCACGGTGATCGTGGTCCTCGCCTTCCTGCTGTGGGATGTCACCTTTCGTCAGCTGAATCACGACTGGACCGAGAAGGCCGACGCCATCGAGAAGGACGTCCAAGCCGTTCGGGACAGCGCTGACCTGGTCGATCAGTTTCGAGGCCGTGCCCTTTCAGAAACGGTGCTCAGTGCGGGAGCGGTGGAGCTTCCCGGCTCGCCAGCTGAGGGGAAGGACCGGCTCAACCAGGTCGTCAATGCACTTCTCAATCAGTACCGAGTCAGCAACGACAGCTTCGTCATCCGCTCCGAGGGGAAGTTGCCGAAGAGTGCGCTGAAGTCGATCACCAACGGTGGCCGGGTGGAAACGATCCGTGCCAATCTCGATTTCGAGTCGACACCCGAGGACGCCACGGCAATCGTCGCGGCACTCGAATCGGATCCCGCCATCGAGTGCATTCGTAGTTTGTCGATGACCAAGTCCGCCGTCGGACAGGTGAAGATCCGTCTGGTCCTGGAGGCGTGGGTGATCTCGACGGCTACGCCACGGCGGACGGGAGCGCTGTGATGATTTCCCGCCAACAGGTCAATCCCTGGCTGGTTCTCTCCGCGTTGGCCTTGATCGCCTCTGTGGGCGTGATCCTCATCAACATTCCGCCCCTACTGGTCGCAGCGTTGGGTCCGGGAACCGGCGATGCCGAGCCCAAGAAGGTGGTCGCCAACCTGCTCGACGACAGTACCCAGGACTTTCGACTCTATCAGGACCGTTTCAACGGGCGATCCTTCTTCTTCAAGCCACCGCCGTGGCCGCGGCCGAGGAAGCCGGTTGCCTCTGCGGTTCCGACCCCGACGCCGCGCCCCGAGACTCCCGCGGTTCCGCACGAAGCCGTCCGGTCCTCCGCCTCCTCCGGCAACCTATCAAGGACCGCCGGTGATCTTCGTCGTCGGCAACGAGGTGTGGTTCAAGCCCGTCCGTGCCGAAGAAAGCTCGCTGCGGGTGAGCGTTGGACAGGAGAAGGACGGGATTCAGGTGATCAGCACGAGTCTCCCGTGGTCGGTGAAGGTCGGCTATCTGGGAGGTGAGTACGACATCGAACTGTTCCCGAAGGCGTCCGACAGTCTCTTCGCATCGGCGGCTCCCACCATGACGGTCACTCCCGGCCTTGTGGACGCAAACCCGGAAGGGCCCTTGGACACACCGTCCGGACCGGAGAAGGTGGCGGACGACGAAGCCGTGGCTCCCAGCGGACCAGCGGATGGAGCGGATGACCTCAAGACGACCGAGAATGAGGACGAAGATGAGGGCGCCGCGGCCGAAGGGACCGAGAACGCTTCCGACCCAGTTCTTGCGGAGCCGACTCCGACCGGAGACGGCGAAGGCGAGAGCGCGGAAGCGGCCAAGGCGGACAGTGGCTCGCCCTTGGACACAGGCGGCCCTGAGTCTGTGGAAGATGCAATGGAGGGCCCCCCAGCCGACAATGCTGAACAGAAGCTCGCCATCTCTGAAGAGACGGTCTCCACTCAAGTCGAGGAGGAGCCAGCGGACGTCAAGGTCAAGTCAGAGGCCGAGAAATAAGCCACTGGACCACACGTTGGAGGAGCATCGTCTGGCTGGTCGATCCCTCGTACGGGTTCAGCCTTCACCGTGTAGAAACGAACTGGATCGCTTGCGTTCAAGACCAAAATCCATTTCGCAAACTCCGTAAGTCCCTTGCCGCGAGAGCGACCGTTATGCCAATTCGAATTCCGAGCGTTCTCTCGGCAGTGTTGCTGACGACCCTCTCGTGCGCAACGATGGCCCGGGGACAGAACGGTCGGCCACTGCCCGCTGAGCCAGTCTTCGTTCCTCCGCTCGCCGGAACCGAGGCCGGCGCGGAGGCTCAGCCTCCAGAGGCTCTGGAGAAGCCTCTTGCCGTGCCCCCAAACACGGATTCCAGTGTCACGCGAAGACCGGCGATCGAAGGCAAAGTGATTCTGGCCTTTAACGATGTCAGCGTGGAGGAGACGCTCCCCTTCATCGTCGAGACCACAGGCAAAGTGGTCATGCCCGTTCGGCTCGCAACACTGCGCACCCAGAAGATCACGCTCGTCAATGACAAGCCCATCGAGCGTGCGCAGGCTCTCGACCTACTGTTCGCGGCGTTCCGGTTGAACGACATCGGCGTGATCGAACGACCCGACCGCATCATCATCGGCGCCATCTCCGACATTGTCTCCGGCATCGACATGCCGGTGCTCGGGCCGGACGACGATCTTCGAGATCGCACGGATCTGGGCAACTTCGTGATGAAGATCTTCCGGCTTACCGAGGCGGATGCCGAAGCTCTTGGCGAACAGCTTGGTGACAACCTGCCTGAGTACGCCAGCCTGACCATCGATCCGAACTCGAATCAGCTGGTCGTTGTGGGCGACATCGGACTCTGCCAGCAGATCCAAGAACTCATCGATCAGCTCGACAAGACCTACCTGAAGGTCAAGACCGAGACGTTCCGTCTCAAGTATGCGGATGCCTCGGAGGTCGCTGCCAACATTGAAGAGCTCTTTTCCGAGGATCAGACACCCAGCCCCCAGGCGCGGAGTGCGACTGTCGCGCCCGCACAACGGTTCGGGGCCGAGCTGCACAGGCGCAGCAGCAGGCCGTGGCTGGACAGCCGGGCCCGACAGCGGAACTGCGACTGACGGTCAATGCGCAACAGAACACGGTGACCGTCCAGGCCGATCCGGCGGTCATCGACAACATCGCTGAGCACATCCATAACTACTGGGATCTACCCCGTCCCGAGGGAACGAGCAAGATGTACTCCCTGCGGTACACCGATCCCCTGAAGGTCCGGGACATGCTTCAGGAACTTCTGGAGCAGGGTGGCGGCGGCGGATCCCGTCGATCCTCGGGGGCCGCCGGCGCGGCGGTGCTCGCCCGGCAGGTGTCCAAGAGATCGTGGGCGGCATCTATCGGCTCGAAGCGTACGAGGACACGAACAGCCTGCTGGTCCTCTGCAAGACGGAAGAGAGTTTTGGCTATCTCGATTCGATCATCGAAGCACTTGATCAGCCAAGCACCGTGGGTCTGCCGATCGTCGTCGAGTTGAAGCACGCCAACGCGGTCTCGCTGGCCGACGAACTGAACGTGCTGCTCTCGGTTGCGGGAAGCAACATGACCCTGGTGCGGCCGGACACCGGCCTTTCGGGTCAGGATATGGGCAGCGCCAGCCAGGGCGCCAGCGCCAGCAGCGGCGGCGGCGGCGCCGTCCGGCCGCGAAACTGAGCAGGGCACCGATATCCGCTTCCCGTGGCAGACCGGCGGTCGCCAGAATGAGAACCAGACACCCGAGACGCCACTGATCGGTAAAACTCGCATCGTCCCTATTCTCCGACAGAACGCCCTGGCCATTCTCGCACCACCGCAGTACCAGGAACATGTCCGAGAGCTGATCAACTACCTCGATCGTCCAGGACGCCAGGTCATGATCTCCGCGATCATCGCCGAAGTGGAGCTGAACGACGACTTCGCTCTCGGTCTTCGCGTGAGCGGTGCGAGCATTCCGCTGACCAACATCGACAACTCAGTCGTTGGAAGCATCAGCGGCAACGCCACCAAGAACAACGCGTATGGCGATGTCTTCGACGTCGGCATACTCGACATCAACTTCAGCGCGAACTGGGCTCTTCAAGCGCTGGACCAGCGAACGAACGTGAAGATCATGCAGGAGCCACGGGTCTTCACCGCCGACAACCAGGAAGCTGTCTTCTTTGACGGCCAGGACATTCCCTTCGTCACCGACAGCTTCTCGAACAACACCGGCGGCCTGACTCAGGGATTCGAATACCGCCAGGTCGGTGTCGTCCTGAACGTTCGGCCGCGGATCACCGCGGAGCGGGACGTCGACCTGGAGATCTACCTGGAGCTTTCCAGTATCGTTCCCGGACAGACGCTCTTCGGCGGAGCGATCGTGGATCGACGTTCGACGACCACCCAGATCGTCGTCAAGAACGGTCAGACGGTGGTCCTGAGCGGCATTCTGCGGGATGCGGAGTCGGAGATCGTGAGGAAGGTCCCGTTGCTGGGAGATCTTCCGATTCTCGGTGCCCTCTTCACCTCAACCGAGAAGCAGAACACGACGACCGAGTTGGTGGCCTTCCTGACTCCGATCGTTGTCGACAACCCGAGCGACAACGACTCGAACTTCAACAAGGAAGAGCGCGAGCGACTGCCGCAGCTCCGCGAGTACGACCTACGCGACAAGCACGATGATGCGCGGGAAGCGTTGCGGGACCGCGTCATTACGCCGCAGACCGAGGGCCCCTACGTACGACCGATGGAGCAGCTCACGCCCGACGTGTCGACGAACCCGACGGACCCCAATGAGCCGCTCATCATCGACGCGGAGCCCATTCCAGACGCTACACTGACCACGAATCCGTGAGGTGTGAGCGCTGAGCGTGTTTGACTTCCGCGCCCGATCAACCGTCCGGGCAAACATCCTGGCCCTGCTGTTCCTGGTCGGTTGTGCCACTCCCGCTTCGCAGCGGGGAGAGGAGCAAATCGCTGGAGACGAGCCCGCCTCGCTTCCACCGCTCGAGGAGGGGCAGCCGCTGCCGACCACACCGGCGGCACTCACGCGGGCTTCCGCAGTGCGAACCGCAGTCCTGCCACTTTGCACGGTTCCGTACGACAACTTCGTCCTTCCGCTTGTCGCGCCGGACGGACGAATGCTGGCAACCGAATCCGGCGTCCCCCCCGAGTGGTCGACGGTGCTGGCCGAGCCCGGCGCTCCCGAGCCGCTCGCAACGTCGGTGGAGATCTATCAGCTCACATTCGAAG
Organism: uncultured Planctomycetota bacterium; assembly: GCA_963697235.1. Lineage (GTDB taxonomy): Bacteria > Planctomycetota > Phycisphaerae > Phycisphaerales > SM1A02 > CAVONJ01. Next base: position 700,068 of record CAVONJ010000003.1, on the reverse strand, counting down.
AGCGGAAGGCCCAGCGCACAGCGGTGCTCGACGGCGCGGTGATACTGGGGCGATCGTGCGATGAATCGGGCTTCCTCATCGAGCATCAGTTCGATGACGGCACGCGATCGATCGGCAAGGCGGCGTGGACGAGCGGAGCGATCGAGTGGCTGGTCGAGAACGACTCGGTGAATGCCTTCGCCTGCTTGGGATCCCAGGGTCGGCTGACCTGGTCGCGCTGCGCCGTCGATGGCGACTACTTCTCGCTGGTCGTCCGTCAACCGGACGGTTCGGAGTGGTCGGCCCAAACAGCGGGCGGACACTGGCTCTTTCCCACGTTCAGCCAGGACGGCGAGAGCCTCTTTGTGCTGCGCCTGACCGACCGAAAACTCGAATTGATTCACGGAGCGGCCGGGAGTCGCGCCGCCTTCGAGCAGTCGATCCGATCGATTCCGCTTTCCGATCAGGGGAGCTTGCACCTCGCGTATCAAGTCATGAATGGCCAGCCGTTGACCGTCGGATTACCGCCGAGCACCCACGACGAGTTGGTCTTCTTCCACCCCACGCAGGGCCGGGCCGCCCTGTGGCGCCCCTACAGTCGCAGCGCTCGGCAAGTGACGCTGTTCGACCGCGGCTCCTTCACCGCCGTCCTCAATGAGGACGGAATGACCGCCCTGGTCGCAACCGGCAGCGACCTGTGGCAGCAGAGCCTGACGGATGCGCGCGATCAGGTGTCCCTGCTCAAGGGCGTGCTCATTCCCCGCGCGACCGCCCGGAGCGAGTGGAGGTACCTGCTGCTCACGCCGCTGGAAGGAGAGATCGGCCTGACTGCCATGCAGCTTCTTCCCGCGGAGCCGCTCAACTCCGCCCGGCAGTAGCGCCGTCCACTCCCGACCGCGAGGGATCAATCACGCTCGTCGCCCGACCGCCACGACGTACAGCAGCACCATGACCGCAAGGAGAAGAACGATTCCGGGCCAGAGCATGGGGCTCTGCAGACCGGTCAAACTGCTGAAGGCCATGGCGAAGCGATTCTCTCCCTCCCAAATGGCCAGCGGAACGGCGAGAGTGATGCCAAGGAGCGCTTCGCCGGTGATCAGACCCGCCGCCATGAGCAGCCCGTTGCGATCTGCAACCAGCTTCGCTTCCTGAAGACTGGACTTGAGTTCGCCCTGCGCTTCCTCGGAAATCCGCCGGACGTGGAACTGGTGCGCGCCCCACGCAATGAGCCCACCGAAGAGAATGGGGACCGACAGCTCGAGCGGAAGGTAGATCCCCACCGCCACGGCGAGCACGGGCGTCCGAAAGGCGCTGCCCTGGAACTCCAGCGCCAGGTCCAGCAGGATGACCGCCACCGCCACCGCCATCCCGATCCACACCATGGACCAGGGCAGGTTCTGGGCGAAGACGCCTTCTGCAACCGACTGCATCAGCGTGGCCTGCGGCGCCTGCAGCGGTTCCTGCCCCTCGACGGTGATGTCTCCGAGACCGTACGCCTTGAGAAGGGCCGAGAGAATCGGGGCCATGACCACCGCGGCCGCCAGCACGCCGACGCTCTGCATCACCTGCTGCTTCCAGGGCGTGGCGCCGACGATCTGGCCGGCCTTCAGGTCCTGCATGTTGTCGCCACCAATGGCCGCGGCGCAGCAGACGACAGCGCCGATGAGAATCGCAGCCGCCGGACCCGAACTGCTGTCCATACCCAGCGCGAAGAGCAGCAGCGAGGAGGTGAGCAGCGTCGCGATGGTGACGCCGGAAATCGGATTGTTCGACGAGCCCACGAGGCCGGCCATGTATGACGCCACGGCGGAAAAGAGAAAGCCGGCGATGAGCATGATGACCGCCATGAGCGCGGCGATCCCGACGTCCCCGGTGATCACGTTGAAGACGAAGAAGAGGGGAATGACCGAGAGAACGATGCAGAGCCCGACCCACTGCATCGGCGCGTCTCGGTCAGTGCGGAGGACGTTGTTCGCACCGTTCTCGCGAGCGGAGCGGTAGGCTCGAACGCTCGTGGAAACCCCTCGCACGAGTGGTCGCCAGAGCCGAAAGAGAGCCCAGAGCCCCCCCACCACCATGGCGCCGACACCGAGGTAGCGAGTTCGGCTCGACCAGAGTTTGCCGGCCCAGTCCGCGGCCGCGACCGCCTGCCCCTGCCACTCAGGGTGGTCGGCCGGAACCGCGAAGAACGCCCAGCTGTTCGCGGGATCCGCTGACTCCACGCCATAGTGAGGCCAGTCCATCGCGCCCGCCATCACCGGAATCGCGAGGAACCAGTTCAAGGCACCGCCGAGAAAGACGAGCACGGCGATGTTGATGCCCACGATGTATCCCACCGCCAACAGCGCCGGTGACGCGTTGGTGCCGACGTAGACGAGCGATCCTCCGACCTGCCGCGCCCCCTCCACCACGCCGGCCCAAAGTCGAAATCCGGATTCTCCGACCTTGAAGAGCGCCCCGACGACGCCGCCCATCACGAGGCTCTTGATCCCCGCTCCTCCCTGATCCCCGATCTTCAGGACTTCTGCCGTGGCCACGCCCTCTGGAAATCGCAACGGCGATTCCACGATCAGCGCTCGCCGCAATGGAATCGTGAAGAGCACGCCGATCATGCCGCCCAGACCGGCGATGATCGTGGTCGGCCAGTAGTTGAAGCCGGTCCAGACCTTCAGCAGGACGAGCGCCGGCATCGTGAAGATCACCCCCGCCGCCAGACTCTCGCCGGCCGAGGCGGCTGTCTGCACGATGTTGTTCTCGAGGATGTTCGAACGGCGGAAGATCCGCAACACGGCCATCGAGATCACCGCGGCCGGAATGGACGCCGAGACCGTCATCCCGGCCTTGAGTCCAAGATAGGCATTGGCTCCGGCGAGCAGCATGGAGAGCACGATGCCAAGCAGGACCGCCTTGACCGTGATCTCTGGCAGCGACCGCGAGGCTGCAATGTACGGTTCGACGGGCGCCGCCTCGGCCGTCTCCCGCGGGAGATCCTCCAATTGCGTCATATCAAGGTCTCGCGTTCGCCAGTCGTGTCTGTGGTGTCACGTCGTTTCTGCACGATCACGCCAGGGGACCAACCTCCAGCGACTCACCCATCGCCTCGCCCGCAGGAGCCTCCTCCTGGATGTAGGTGCGCTCACGGTAGAGCGACGCCACGATGAGGAAGAGCACGGCCGTCCCCGCCATGCACGCCGTGAAGAACCAGTAGTAGTCGGCGCCTTGCAACTTGCTCGTCCCGTCGGGGTTCTGAATGAACAGATTGACTGCGGCCGTAAACAGGTTGCCCAGAGCCACCGAAGCCAGATACAGCGACATGATGAAGGACTTCATCTTCCGTGGCGCCTGGGTGTAGGCGAACTCCAGACAGGTGATCGAGATGAGCACCTCGGCCGCGGTCAAGATCACATACGAAAGCACCTGCCAGCCGATGCTCGGTACCTCGCCATGGGTGATTCGCGTCTCGATCCAGGCAGGGATGGCGAACGCCGGAATGGTGATGAAGAAGCCTATGGCGATCTTCCGCAGCGGCGTGAGCGGGTAGAAGCGACCGACGAAGGGATAGACGACGTAGGCGAACAGCGGAATCATCACCATGACCAGGATCGGGTTGGCAGCCTGAAGCTGCGACGACAATAGTTCGATTCCCAGGACGTGCCGGTCCATCTGTTCGGCTTGAAGTACCCACGCCGACCCGGTCTGGTCGAACAGCGCCCAGAACATCGCTACGAACACGTAAATGATCGACAGCTTGAGCGCCGCGCGGATACCCTCCCCGCTGAACGTTTCGCGGACGAAAGTCATCCCTCCGGGCGGAATGTGTACGAACTTGTTCCGCCCCATCCAGAAGACGATCGTGGCGATGAGCATGAGCAGACCCGGAACACCGAAGGCGACGTGCGGGCCGTACCAGTCCAGCAGCAAAGGAATGAGCAGCGTTGACGCCGTCGAGCCGAGATTGATGGAGAAGTAGAACCAGGCGAAGATCTTCTCGATCAGATTCTGATTCGTCTTGCCGAACTGATCGCCGACGTGCGCAGAGACGCACGGCTTGATTCCTCCTGCGCCGATCGCAATGAGGGTCAGTCCCATCGTCAGTCCAAGACGGGTCTCGTCCAGAGCCAGGGCAAGGTGACCAAGGCAGTAAACAATGGACAGATTGATGATGGTCAAATACTTCCCGAGGAAGATGTCGGCAAGGAGACCACCGAAGATCGGCGTGAAATAGACCGCGAACGTGAAGAGGTGAAACCACGTCTTGGCCTGCTCGGGGTTCATCACCGCCAGCTCCCCTGATGAACCCATCAGGTACTGGGTCATGAAGACGGTCAGGATGCCCTTCATTCCGTAGAAGCTGAAGCGCTCCGCGGCTTCGTTCCCGATGATGTAGGGAATACCCCCCGGCATTCGCGAGGAAGGAACCGGGGCCGTCCGGTATTTGCTCATGACCGTGCTGCTTTCCAGAGAAGGCGGACGAGACACCCACGGCCGACCGGTCGTGGTCCGCCGATTGTGGGCACCACCGTCGCCGCGTCAAGAGCGTTGGCCGAAAGCTCTGGTCGACCGGCGGGCCCACGCCGCTATTCGGGCTTGTGCAGCGCCTCCGCCGAGGGCACGAAGGTTCCCCGCCGTCGATCCTTGGCCACACCCGGGAAGCGGAGGACCGCGTTGTGCATGGCCACGTACACGCCGGGCAGAACGAGCTGGACGGCCAGGAGTGATTCCGTGAGGTTCTGAGTGGCGTCCGTGTTCCGCATCTGATAGGGACGCATTGCCCCCGTCAGCACGATGGGCACCCGGGGAGTGCCGAGCACCTCGACGATGCGATCACCCGTGGCGGCCAGTCGGTCCGTCCCGTGAACGATCACCACGCCGTCGTGCGTCTCCGCGAGCTTGCCTGCCGTGTGCGCGATGAGGTCATGATCGGCCGCGACCATGTCGAGGCTGTCCTTGTTCATGAGCGGAACGCGTTCCAGCTTGACGCCGTGCAGCTGCAGGGACGCGAGCATCACGTCGAGCACGCTCACGCGATTCGACAGCACGCCCTCCAGCTCGTCATAAGTCTTCTCGATCGTGCCGCCGGTGGAGATGAGAGCAATGTGCTTGCGGGCCATGGGACGTCAGGAGCGAAGCAAAGGAGAGGCTACTTCTTCTCGATGATGGCCACCGGCACGCGTCTGGTCTCCGGAGCCAGGCAGACCTGATCGGTACAGATCTGGAACGTGAGCATGACCCGGGGACGACCGGTCAGCCGACCCGTCTGCTCGATGCGCACCGGCACGACGACGCGCCCTTGGTGCACCGCCATGTTCCCCTCGGGCCCCTGATAGCGTTCACCCGGCGGGTACTCGACCTGAAGCTGCAGCCCCTCACCGCCTTCCAGGGAGACGTTCAGCGGTATGAGGTAGTCGATGCCCGGCTGGTGCGAGTTGACGTGGTGACCCGGAGCCAGGGTGAGGATGATCTCGAAACTTCCCGGCGTCGAAGGCGACACTTCCACGACGCGGGTGCTGGCCGCGATGGTCAGCGGATCGACGGCGCGGTAGCCCGCGGGACCGAGCGTCACCGCTTCCTTCTCGACCTCGTCTGGCGCTGCCTCCGCCACGCCTTCGGTTGGTTCTTGGAGCAGGCGATCCACCGCAAGCATGCTCAGCACGGCGGAACTCGGGCGACCGCGAAGGATCTCGCTCAGCCCAGCCAGCGCCTTCCTCGCGTCCTCGAGATACTGGCGATCGGCGGTCATTTCCGCCAGATCGATCAGGTTGTTGATCATCACCGAGTTGCCGCTGGGTGTCGCTCCGTCGTACGTGGACTTGATTCGCACGAAGAGGTCCGACTGGCCCGCCAGCGTGTCGTAGTATCCGCCGTTCTGCTGATCCCAGAACTTCGCCCGAGCCTGGGCCGCGAGCTCGACCGCCGCGTCCAGGAAACGCTTGCTTCCCGTCGCCCGTTCCAGCGCGAGCAGCCCGCGAATGACGAACGCGTAGTCCTCGAGGAAAGCGTCGATCTTCGCCTTTCCGTCGCGAGCGGTTCGAAGGAGGCTCCCGTCCGCAGATCGCATCTTCTCGAGAATGAAGGTCGCCGCCCGCTCCGCCGCGGCAACGTACCGCGGTTCGTCCAGCACCCTCCCCCCGTCGGCGAAGCCCGCGATCATCAGGCCGTTCCAGCCGGCGATGATCTTGTCATCGGTCAGCGGCTGATCCCTCTTGTCGCGCACCGCACGCAGTGCTTCGTTCGCACCGGCCAATCGCCGATCGAACGTCTTGGGGTCGATCGCCATGGTCTTCGCCATGGCCTCCGGCCGCTCGGCAAGAAAGATCACGTTCTTCGGCGCGTCCTCCCGGTGGTGGGGATCCTGGAAGTTGGTCCCCTGGTCTAGACCGTAGACCGCTGTCACGAAGTCGACATCCTGGCCGAGGCCGGCACTGTCGAGTGCTGCACGAATCTCCGCGGCCGTCCACAGGTAGTTCTCACCCTCGCGGTGATTCACCTCGGCGTCCTGGGCGCTGTAGAACGCACCGCTCGACGCAGTCATCTCCCGCAAGACGTAGTCGAGCGTCTCCCGCACGACCTGCGCGTAGAACGGGTCGCCAGTGAGCTCGAACGCCCGGGCGTAAATCGATGCAAGCTGGCCATTGTCGTACAGCATCTTCTCGAAGTGCGGAACCAGCCAACTCGCATCGGTGCTGTACCGGTGGAAGCCGCCTCCGATCTGGTCGTACATGCCGCCGATGGCCATGCGATCGAGCGTGTAGAGAACCGCCGAGCGAACGGCCGGCTCGTCCCACCCTGGCTCCGATGAGAAAATCCAGCGTTGGCGCGACGGGAAATTTCGGAGCCCGCTGCGGCGAACCCGTGAACCCGCCGTCGACACTGTCGTAGCCGCTCATCACCTGAGAGACCGCTCGTTCGACCTCATCCCGTCCGGCTGGACTCGAGGGCGTCGGCGCCGTGTTCTGCTCGATGATCGCCTGGGCGATGGTATTGCCCTGTCGCAGCAGGTCGTCCCGACGGGTTGCCCAGAGATCCGCCACCTGTTGCAGCACGGACGTGAAGCTCGGACGACCGGGCCCGTCGACGGGCGGAAAATAGGTGCCACCGAGAAACGGCTTCAGCGACTGCGGCTCGAGGAACACGGACATCGGCCACCCGCCATGACGGGTCAACAGCTGCACGGCGGTCATGTAGATGTCGTCCACGTCGGGACGTTCCTCCCGGTCGACCTTGATGCAGACGAAGTGCTCGTTCATCAAGGCTGCGGTCCGCTCGTCCTCGAAGCTCTCCCGCTCCATGACGTGACACCAGTAGCACGTGGAGTACCCGACGCTCAAGAAGATCGGCCGGTCGAGCACTCGCGCCGCCTCGAACGCCTCCGGTCCCCACGCAAACCAGTGCACGGGGTTGTTCCGGTGCTGAAGCAGGTAGGGGCTGGTCTCTTCGCCCAGCCGATTCCGAAGCTCGATTGACTGAGGAGTCGGACCTGACATGGTGGTCTCACGAGCGGAAGAAACGGTTGCCGGCGCCGGTTGAGTCGCTCGCGCCGGCGGTATCGCTACCTGAACCGCGGCGGTCGCCTCGGGCTCAGATGAATCGCGGCAGCCGGCCGTCATCAGAGCCAACGACGTGGAAATCACCAGGAACGGCCCGCGGCGCATGCGAGGATGGTAGCTGAGATCGGTGCGGAAGCGAGCCGAGCGCGGTCAGCAGGGTGGGTGACGGCCTCGGCTCGCGTGGCTACGCTACCTCGCCCGCCGGGCAACAGGAGACGAGAGGAGTCGATCCATGAGCATGACGGTCTTCGTGAGAGTCACCAGAGCAGTCACGTCTGCTCTGCCTGGCCGCCGTCACGTCCGTCGCATGCGCAGACGATCCGCCGGAGACCCCGGAAACTCCGGAAACTCCGGAGACCTCGGTACCCCGTGAACTCTCGTTCGATCACGTTCTGGTCATCAGCGTCGACGGCCTTCGCAGCGACGCCCTGATGGCGATGCGGCCGAGCCAGCTGCCCAACCTGCACCGACTGCTCCGTGGCGCCTCGACGCTCAATGCCCGAACCGACGCATCGTGCACGGTCACGCTGCCCAATCACGTCGGCATGGTCACCGGACGAGGGCTGGAAGGGACGGACGGACACGGCTGGTCGGCCAATGAGTACGCGCCCGATCAGCCGGTCTTGCACGAGGTGGCCGGGCGGTACATCCCCAGTATCTTCGATGTCGCTCATGATCGCGGCGTCTACACCGCGGTGTATGCCACCAAGACGAAGTTCGCTCTCTTCGAAAGCAGCTGGGGATCCGAGCACGAGCGCACCGGATCGCATCCCGCCTGATCACGGAACCGAACAAGATCGACGACGCCCTCTGCCTGGCGGCCAGTGCATCGGGATCACGGGATGCGGCGCTGACGACGGCGGTCCTCGATGAGCTGGCACGAGCACGTGAGCGACGCCTGCTCTTCATTCACTTCGGGGGACCGGACTGGGTCGGGCACGACTCGGGCTGGGACCTCACCGAGGGTTCTCCCTACCTGAGCGCCGTGACACAGGTTGACGAACAACTGGGCCGCATCTTCGGGCTCATCGACACTTCGCCCGCCCTACGAAATCGAACGGCGGTCATCGTGACCTCTGACCACGGCGGCGGCGCGCCGCATCGATCCCACGTTCGACCCGAGATGTGGGTGAACTACATCATCCCCGTCCTGGTCTGGCTCGGAGATGATCGATCGGGGGGCGATCTGTACGAGCTGAACTCCGACCGCCGCCGCGATCCGAGCATCGAGCAGCCGCCCCTCGACGCGAGTCCTCCGCCGATTCGCAACGCCGACGTCGCCAACCTCGCCCTTGCTCTTCTGGGGCTTCCCCCCGTGCACGGCTCGCCGATCGACGCAGCGCCGCATTCAGAGCCGGCAATCTCGGGACTCCCCGCGAACGACCGCTGAGTCCACGAGAGCTTCGCGACTTCTCCGCGTCCTTCAGAGGATTCGCTCGGCACGGGGGTAGGAGCCCAGGACCTTGAGCGACAGGCAGTGCGCACGCGCCTCCCCGATCGCGCGTGCGACCGCGCCATCGCTCTGATGACCGAGGCAGTCGATGAAGAACATGTACTGCCAGTTCGTGCGTCGGCTGGGACGCTTCTCGATATGGCTCAGGTTGATGTCAGCTTCGCGGAAGACGGTGAGGACGTCCACGAGCGCTCCGGGCTTGTCGGCGGTGACGAACATGATGGTCGTCTTGTCGTCGCCCGTGGGTTCCGCCTTCTCGCGGCCGATGATGAGGAAGCGGGTGATGTTCTCCGGATTGTCTTGTATCGAGGTCACGAGCGGATTGACGCCGTAGATCTTCCCGGCCAGCTCGGAGCCGATCGCGGCGGCGCCGGCTTCCTGCGCCGCGTGGCGTACGGCGGCCGCGGAGCTCGCCATGGGAATCAACGTCGCCTGCGGAAAGTGCCGCGACAGCCACTGTCGACATTGCGTGAACACCTCGGGCTTGGAGTAGATCCGCGCAATCGAGGTCATCGGTCCGTTCGAGAGGAGCGTCTGCCTCACCTCGATCAGGGCTTCGGCATAGATCGTGACGTTGTGCTCCTGGAAGGCATCGAGAGTCTCGGCCACGCTGCCGCCAATCGAGTTCTCGTACGGAACCAGACCGTAGTGACAGCGAGCGGAAACGATCTCTTCGAAGACGTCGGCGATGGTGCTGAGACCCACGCTCTCGACGGACGAGCCGAAGTGGCGCACCGCCGCAACGTGACTGAATGATCCCTCCGGTCCCAAGTATCCAACCTGCAAGGGCAACTCCAAGCTGAAGCTCCCGGACATCAGCTCCCGGAAGATCGCTTCGATCGTGCGGTCGCCAAGCGGTCCGCGGTTGTTCGAAAGTGCCCGCTCCAGCACCTGACGCTCCCGATGGGGCGCGTAGATGGGCGTCTTGTCCGCGCACTTGGTCCGGCCGATCTCGACGACGACCTCCGCCCGCTGGGAGAGCAGCTCGACGAGCTCCCGGTCGAGCGTATCGATCCGGCGGCGGAGCTCCTCCAGCGGAAGCGCGGAGGGGAGGGTCGACTCCGCGGAGTTCTCGTAACCGGGAGATGGTGATTCGGGCGACATCGTTGACTCAGAGGATTCACATTGGCCGCTCCCACCCGCCGGTGCAATTGGGGCGAAGCAAAAGCCAATGAGCCGATACTTCGTGGAATTCGGTCAGTGCGGACCAAGTCGACGGAATTCCACCTCTCGACCCGTGATCATTACCACTCGATGTCCTTCGTGACAAGGCTGCCCAGCCCCATTCTGAGCTCCATTCCGAACATGTCGCCTCAGGAGTGGATCCCGGCTCTCGTCGTGACCATGGTCGGCCTGGCCCTCTGGTGCGCCGGCCGCCGCCTCCTGCGACCGGCCCTTGGCGCCATCGGCCTGCTGAGCGGCGCCACCGCCGGATGGATGGCTGGGAGTCGTCTGGGCCCGGAGGTGCCGGTCTGGGTCCCCATGCTCCTCGGCGCTCTGGTCCTGGCGGCAATCGCGATCCTCGCCTATCGGGCTGCGGTGGCCGGCGGTCTCGCGCTGGTCCTGGGCATCGCGGCCCCAGTGGCCCTCTGGTCGCTGTCGCTCCCTTCTCCGGCCGTATCGGGCCCGACCCCGGAGACGATGGTTCTGGCCACTCCCGAGCCGGCCCCCCATCAGGTGGACGCCCTCCCGCTCGATGACCTTGACAAGTGGCTGAAGCTGCTCTCCGGAGCGAGAACCGACCCGGAGCTGCGAGCAGCCGACCAACGAGGACCAGGCAACGAGTGCCGAGCCCATGACCCAGCTGGGCGAACAGCTCCAGCCCCACCTCAACCGGGCTCGATCCGCGGCTGCCGCCCTGGTCGATCGCGGGGTCGAGCTGTGGGAGCAGACCCCCGTACCGCTCCGCCAGCGCCTCATCGGCGCGGCAGCAGCCGGAGCCCTGGTCGGCTTCCTCGTGGGCACCCTCGCCGCCTCCCTCAGCGCCTCGCTCGTCACGTCGTTCATCGGGGCGTTGACCTGGATGGCCGGCGTGGGATCGGTCCTGACGAAGCTCGATGACGCCGCCCTTCCGGACTCCCCATCGCTGTGGCTGCTGGGCTGGCTGCTCATTTCGGTTATCGGGCTCCTGATTCAGTGGACCCTCCCCCCTCGACGTGCCGATAAGGTCGCCTGAGGGGAGTCGTTCACACCTAGGGACTTCGAAGAAGAGTGAGCACCCCCATGAATGCAAGTCTCCTTCTGGCCCAGCAGGCCAGCCAGTCGGCCTCGTCCTCGAGCGACGCCAGCATGTGGTACCCGATCGTGACGCGGCTGGACATCCTCCATCATCCCAATGAGCTGCTGGATCGTCTGAGCCAGGTTCCCTTCCTCGCCGGCTCCGCACTCGTGGCAGTGGGACTGCTGTGCGTCTTCAACGGCTACCGCTGGCACAAATGGGTAGTGGCGATTCTCGCCTTTCTCGCCGGCCTGCGTCTGGGCGACATGTTGAGTGAGCAGTTCGGTCGGTCCGAGATCGTGGCGATCGCCCTTGGGTCCTTGTGCGCGATCGTCGCCACGCCCCTGATGAAGATCACCGTGGCCATCTTCAGCGGTCTGACGGGCGCATTCATCGGCGCCAACGTGTGGACCGCGTTCAACGCCACCGCCGCGGACCAGAACTGGGCGGGCGCCGCCATGGGATTCATCGCCCTGGCCCTGATCTCACTGATCGTCTTCCGGGTCGCGATCGTGCTGTTCACCAGCGTTGGCGGCGCCGCCATGGTGGTCTTCGGAGCCATCGCCTTGCTGCTCCACGTCGAGGCGTGGGAGCCTGCGGTGCGCAGCAGCATGGCGTCTCACCAGCTGATGATCCCCGTGCTGGTGCTGCTGGCTGCGGTCGGCAGTTTCGTCCTGCAGGAAGGACGCCTTCGGGAAGAAAGCAAGAGCCAAGGCAGCGAGTGAAGACGGCACGCTCGGCCGCGGATGAACCCGCATTCTCAACCACCATCTGCTGCGGCTGCGTGACTGTCCGTGGTTTGGGCCCGCTGACGGCGTCGCTTTCGGTACATCGAGGGCTTGCTTTGCCTCGATGACCTGATCTCCTTGCCAGCGAACGTCCTACTCATCCTCGCGACGATGTTGGTGAGAAGTGCGGGTCAGTTCCTCAACGCCTCCGGCGGATCTTTCTCGTGCCGATCTCTCGATGGCTGAGCGAAGGCACTCCAAGGCCGCGGTAGGAATCGGTGGCGTCCGCGCTCGCTCTCAGCATGCCCTGCGCCCCGATGGGCAGGATGATGAGCGCCAGCGAGGCCACGACGCCCGCCACGCGCGGCCAGATCGCCGGACCGCGAACGATGGTCTCGCTCTGCGCGGTCGGCTTGTAGAGGATCGGCAGTCCGATGAGCCGCAGGTAGTACCACGCGCTGATCGCGCTGTTCAGGCCGGCGATCACACCAGCGGGAGCTGCCCCGCCTGGACGCCGGCGATGAAGAGGTAGAGCTTCCCGAGAAGCCGAGCAGCGGCGGCACGCCCAGCAGCGAGCCGGCCGACACCGCCATCACCGCCGCCATCATCGGATGGCGCTGCCGCAGGCCGGCGAGATCGTCCATCGACTCGATCTCCTGCCCCCGGCGCTCGAGCCCAGCGAGCACGGCGAAGGCCGCGGTGTTCATGATGCCGTAGGCGAGCAGGTAGAAGAGCACCGCGTTGATGCCAAGTCCCGGACCGGCGATGACGCCGATGAGCATGTAGCCGCTGTGCGCGATCGAGCTGTACGCGAGCATTCGCTTGACCGACTTCTGGAGCAGCGCCCCGACGTTGCCGAGCGTCATCGTGAGCACCGCCATCATCCAGAGCATGGTGGTGATCGCGCGCGGAAGCCCGTCGTACTCGCCCCAGCCCATCGTCCCCAGCAGCAGGATCATCGCGATCATGCCGGCGGTCTTGGGCACGAAGCCGAGGAACGCGGTGACCGGCGCCGCCGCCCCTTCGTAGACGTCGGCCGCGTAGAAGTGCATCGGCGCCGCCGCGATCTTGAAGCAGATGCCGAGCATCGCGAGGATCATGCCGACCATCCCGATCGGTGGAGCACGCCGCCTCTGCGAAGGCCGTCCGCATCTCGGTCAGCACGATCGTGCCGGTCGCGCCGTAGAGCAGCGCGAAGCCGTAGAGGAACATCGCCGCCGCCAGCGCCCCGAGGAAGAAGTACTTGACGGCGGCTTCCTGCGCCTTCCGCGAGCCGCGGCTCATCGCGACCATGATGTAGGTCGGCAGCGAGGTCAGCTCGAGCGCGAGGAAGAGCCAGATGAGGTCGCTGGCGTTCGCAGCAGAGCATGACGCCGATGAGGCTGAGCAGGAAGAACGCGTAGAACTCGCCGCGGTTCGCTCGCATGGGATCGAAGGCGACGCGGCCCGCTCGATCGCCGCCTCGAGCCGCCGGTCGATCAGTCCCGACGCTCACCAGGGTCAGCACGATGCCGATGCCGCAGACGAGGAGCTTGACGTACTTGCCCAGCATCGGCATGAGCGAGGTCGGCCGCGGGCAGGAACGCCTGCCCCCGCTGTCCGTCGTAGATGAACGGCGTCATCGCCGCGGCGATGAGCAAGACGATGCACGTCGCCACGGGCAGGCTTTCGCGTACGCCCTTGCGCGGACTGAGCCCCATCAGCGACACGACCATCGCACCGACGAAGAGCCAGATCTCGGGAAGAATGAACCACAGCTTCTCAGCCATCGTCGTTCCCTTCTTCCGATCCTCGCAGTCGGCTCAGGGGCCGATCCGATGCGGCGGGCAGGGCGGCGAGGCGATCCTGTTCCTGCTCGATCAAGGCGGGGAATCCGGCGAGCACCTTCTCGACCGACGGCTCCAGCGTTTCCAGAACCGGGCGGGGGTAGACGCCCAGGACGAGACACAGCACGGCGAGTGGAGCGAGCACGCCGATCTCGCGCAAGATTGAGGTCGGCCGGCAGCGGCCCGCCGTGGTGCTCGCTCGAGCCGGAGGGTTCCTTCAGCGGACCGAAGACCACCTTGCCCACCATCATGAGCAGGTACATCGCCGCCAGGATCATGCCGATGCCCGCCACTGCCGCGTACCAGGGGCCGAGCCGCCCGGGATAGATCGCCGCGTCCGGCGCTCGCGGTGAAGGCACCGATCAGGCAGAGGAACTCGCTGACGAAGCCGTTGAGTCCCGGCAGCCCGACGGACGACAGCGTGAAGAAGACCATGAAGAACGCCCACACCGGCATGCGCTTGGAGAGTCCGCCGATCTGCTCCATGTCGCGCGTGTGGTAGCGCTCGTAGATCATGCCGATCAGGAAGAAGAGCGCCCCGGTCGAGAGGCCGTGGTTGATCATGTACAGCACCGAGCCCTGAACGCCAAGCGGATTCAGGGCGAAGAGCCCAAGCACGCAGAAGCCGAGGTGGCTGACCGACGAGTAGGCGACGAGCTGCTTGACGTCGCTCTGCACCCAGCAGATGAGCGCCGCGTACAGGATGCCGATGATCGCAAAGACGGCGATGAACGGTGCGTACTCGACCACGGCCTCCGGCACCATCGGCAGCACGAAGCGGTAGAGACCGTAGGTGCCGAGCTTGAGCAGCACGGCGGCCAGGATCACCGACCCCGCGGTCGGCGCCTCGGTGTGGGCCAGCGGAAGCCACGTGTGCACCGGGAAGAGCGGCACCTTCACCGCGAAGCCCGCGAGCAGGGCCAGCAGCACCAGCGCCTGCTCCTTGGCGGTCAGTCCCCGCGGAGAACTCGAGTCAGCGTCGCGATGTCGAACGACCAGGTCCCCCCGTTGGTCTCGGCGAACTGCCAGGCGACGTAGAGCAGGCCGGCCAGCGCGATCAGCGAACCGGTGAACGTGATAGATGAAGAACTTGGTCGCGGCCCGGGCGCGGTTCTCCGCCGCCGTAGATGGCGATGAGGAAGTACATCGGCACGAGCGTGAACTCGAAGCAGATGTAGAAGAAGATGAGATCGCGGGCGAGGAAGACGCCGACCATCGCCGCCTCCAGTGCAAGCAGCCAGCCGTAGTACTCCTTGATGCGGTCGGTGATGGCCGAGAACGAGCCGATCACGCACAGCGGCATGAGCATGCGTCGTCAGCAGCACGAGCAGCAGCGACACGGTGTCGACACCGCAGCTCGATCTGGACGCCGAATTGGCCGAGCCAGGACGCGGTGCCCGTGAACCCGAAGCCGCCGTCGTACCAGTGCCGGAAGGTCAGTGCCACGACCGGCTGTAGACGAACGTCGGTACGCCGGTCGCCGATCAGCGCGATCCAGCGGGCGTGGCGCACCGGAGCCAGCGACGACGGCCAGCGCCGCAGCAGCGGGATGAGCAGCAGCGCGCCGGTCACCATCAGCCCTGCCCTCCCAGCAGACCGTTGAGCCAGTCGAGCAAGCTCAGGGACGTACAGCACGAGCAGCGCGACGAGACCGATCCCGCCGACCATCGACACGGCGTACGACTGGAGGATCGCCGTTCTGCAGCGGCTGGAACGCCCGGCCGAGCAAGCGCGGCAGACGGGCGATGCCGTCGACGAGCAGACCGTCGACGAAGTAGCGGTCGATCAGGGCGCAGCGACGTGGCGACAGCACCCACAGCGGCGAGACGGATGCAGCGCGTCGTAGATCTCGTCGACGTACCACTTGTTCTCCATCGCCGTCGGCAGCCAGCGCGTCGCCGGGCTCGCGAGCAGCGTGGCCTTCAGATCGTCCGCGGCCTTGCGGTTCGCGAGGTGGAAGTACCAGGCGATGCCGATGCCGACCAGGCCGACGACGCTCGCGACGAGCGGCATCCACTGGTGGGGATCGCTGCCAGAAGCCGACGTGCTCCTCGCCGTGCGCCTGCCGCATGGATGCGCCGCCGAGGAGCCAGTCGCACCATGTCCTCCGCCCATCCCTCGAGGAAGATCGACGCGACCGCGCCGACGCGATGACGATCAGCGTGAGGTTGATCGCCAGCGCGGCGCGTGCGGCATGGCGTGGCCGTGACCGTGATCGTCGTGCCGCATCGGCGTCACCGTGGTGCTCGTCGCCCATCTCGTAGCTCGATCGGGCCCGGCGCAGACGCGGAACCAGACGCGGAACGTGTAGTACGCGGTGAGCACCGCGGTGACGATCGACGAGCACGCCGAGGGCGCCGAAGCCCGGGCCGTGCGTCACGAACGCCTCGGCCATGATCATGTCCTTGGAGAAGAAGCCGCTCGAGATGAACGGGAAGCCCACCAGGCAGAGGCAGCCGTAGAGCATCGTGTAGCTCGTGATCTGCCAGCCGCGGCATGTGCCGCAGGCCCGAGAGCTTGCGCAGGTCGAGCTGACCGGCGAAGCCGTGCATGATGGCGCCGCAGGTGAGGAAGAGCACCGCCTTGAAGAAGGCGTGCGTGAAGACGTGGTACGCGGCGCCGAAGGTCGTGACGCACGCCGATCGCCGATGAACATGTAGCCCAGCTGGCTCACCGTCGAGTAGGCCATGATCCGCTTGATGTCGTACTGGGCCATGCCGATCGTGGCGGCGAGGAAGCGCCGTCAGCGCCGCCGATCCACGCCACCGTCGGCGGCGCGAGCCGGGTGCAGCTGCAGGAACGGGAACATGCGGCACAGGAGGTAGACGCCGGCGGTCACCATCGTGGCCGCGTGGATGAGCGCGGACACCGGCGTCGGGCCCTCCATCGCGTCGGGCAGCCAGACGTACAGCGGGATCTGGGCGCTCTTGCCGAACGCGCCGAGCATGAGCAGGAACGGGAATGGCCTTGACCGTCCAGCCGCCGGACTGCGGTGCCGTAGTCGCCGGACGGCGAGGGCGGCGAACAAGCTCGGTCGTACTGAGCGTGCCGAAGGTCCGGTAGATCAGGTAGATGCCCAGGGCGAGCCCGAGGTCGCCGATCCGGTTCACGATGAACGCCTTCTTCGCGGCGGCGACGGCGGAGGGCCGCTGGTAGTAGTAGCCGATCAGCCAGTACGAGGCGAAGCCGACGCCCTCCCAGCCGAGGTAGAGCATGACGAGGTTGTCGCCCATGACCAGGCAGCTCATGGCGAAGAGGAAGATGCTGACGCCCGCGAAGAAGCGGCTGTAGCCGCCGGTCCGAACGTCAGTCTCCATGTACTCGCTCGCGTAGACGCGATGAGCGTGCCGAGGCCGGTGACGAAGAGCATCCAAAGCAGCGTGAGCGAGTCGACGTAGAGGGCGAAGTTGGCGGAGAAGCCCCCGCCGCCGCCACTCGCCCCAGGCGCAGGTAGATCCAGCTCGAAGAGCGGGATGGTGACCGGGCCCTGGTAGTCGAGGTAGAGCAGCAGCGTGAGTGCGAAGCTCGCCGCCAGACAGACGACGGTGATCCACGCCGGCGGGAGCTTGTTCCGGAGCCGCAGCGCCATGCACAACCCGCAGAGGAGCGTGGCGAGCGCAGGGAAGGCGAGGATCAGACCCGCCCACGCGGGTCCGGCGGTCGCGTCGGTCGGCGTCTCGGCGGCCAGGAGCAGCGGAGCAGCGTGCAGGATGTCGGCGAGTGCACAGAACATCACGAGGCGTCCCGGAGCTCCGACCACGCCTCGGCGCTGAGCGTTTCCTTCCGGCGGAAGAGCAGGACGACGAGGCCCAGCGCCAGCGCCGCCTCGGCCGCGGCGACGGTCAGGATGAAGATCACGAAGACCTGCCCGGAGACGTCCAGGTGGATACCGGCCGAACGCGATCATCGCGATCGCCGCCGCCTGGAACATCAGCTCCGTGCAGAGGAACATCACGATCATGTTGCGGCGCACCAGGAAGCCGACCAGACCGATGACGAACAGCACGGCGCTCGTCGTCAGGTACGCCGCGAGCGTCGCCTCGCCCAGAGGCGGGCCGAGCATGGCCTGAGTCGCCCCGATCATGGACAGGACCGCGCTCACGGGTTCTCCTCCTCGCGGCGTTCCTCCGACTCGCTGGCCTCTTCGTCCTCGTCGGAGGCGAAGGCAAGGCGGGGCAGGCCCGCGGCCTCGCGGATCTCGTCCTCGCTCAACTCGATCTGCCGCCGGGCGAAGACGACCGCGCCGAACATCGCCAGCAGCAGGATGACGCCGGCCAGCTCGAGCGAGACGGGAAAGTCGGCGACCAGCGCCAGACCCACGACCTGGATGTTCTGCGGCAGAGCCGACGTGGAAGCTCGACCCGAGCCAGATCCGACGAGTCTCCGATCGTGCCGTCCACGAACGCGGTTCCGTCGCGACCGACCGCGATCAGGTGGCCACGCGGCGTCTCCTCCGGTGGCCAGTTGAACTGCGGCTGAACCTGCAGGACCTCGGCCCGGAAGCGCTCCGACATCGGCTCCAGCTGACGCCAGCGGCTGGTGAGGACCTCCGCCTGGTTCGGCGCGACGGGCAGCTGATCGGCACTGGAAGATCATGCTGCAGAACAGCGCCAGCATGACGAAGCCGACGAGGACGGCGGCCGCGGGCTCCCGGGGAACGAGGTCGTACTGCGGCTGGCCGGCCGTCTCTTCCGCCGTTCCGCCTGCTGCGCGAGCATGAGCACGAAGACGTACGTGACCAGGATCGCCCCGGCGTAGACGATCACCAGGGCGAAGGCCATGAACTCCGCCTGAAGCAGCAGGAAGAGCCCGGCGGAGCTCAGAACGACGAGGATGAAGTACAGCGCCGAGTACACCGGCTTGCTGTGGGTGATCATGCGGACGGCCGCCGCGACGGCGATCACGCTGAAGATCACGAAGAACGTGGCGGGTCGCCCGGCCTGGCTACCGACCAGCTGCATGGCGCGAGGACCAGCAGCCACGCCAACGCCGCGAAGCCAAGGATGGCGCCGACCGTTTTCAGCGATCGCGGTCCGGGACGCACGAGCAGGTACAGGCCTGCGGCCCCCACAGCACAAGTTGAATAGAGCAATGCCGGGTCCATGCCAGCGTGTTGATTCCGCTTTGGCAGTCTGCACGGGTGACGAGGAGCCGCGCCCCTTTCGCCGCTGGAACCCGTGGGGGGCAAGAATAGAGCCGGCCGACCCTTCTCGCAACCGACCGCGACGGGCGACGATCATGCGGCTGTTGAGCGTCGATTGATTGAACCAATCGAGCGGTAGCGGGCTCGCACCGGACATGCGGGGTACGATGGGGAAAGATGGCGACACCGATCCGCCAGTCCTGCCCAACGCATTGACGGTGCTGCGGCTGGTTCTCGCCGCGGGCTTCTTCGCCGCGCTCAACGCCTACCGCTACCCGGACCAGGGCGTTCCCTGGGCCAACATCGCCATCGTGCTCTTCATCCTGGCCGCGGTCACCGACGCCCTGGACGGTGCTTTGGCCCGACGCTGGGAGGTCATCTCGACCTTCGGCCGGATCATGGACCCCTTCTGCGACAAGGTCCTGATCCTGGGGGCGTTCATCTACCTCGCGGGACCGCGATTCGTCGATCCGGATTGGGTCGCCGAAGGCTCGTTCTTCACCATGACCACCGGCGTCTATCCCTGGATGGTGGTCGTCCTGCTCGCCCGCGAGCTGCTCGTGACGGGCATCCGCGGCGTGGTGGAAGCCGAGGCGTGAGCTTCGCCTCTCGCTGGTCGGGCAAGGTGAAGATGATCCTCCAGTCGATTACGATTCCGATCGTCATCCTCCTGGTCGTCGACTTCAGAGCCTCGCAGACGGCGTGGGCCATGTGGACGTGCCACGTGCTGGTCTACCTCACGCTGATCGTCAGCGTCTGGTCGGGCCTGCCGTACATACTCGGCGTCGGCAGGATGATCAACGAAGCCGGGCCGGGCAAGGGTCGGTCGGTCGCGGGGACCTCACGAGAGGCGGAGAATCCATGAGCTGGCCCCGACTGCTGCTGACGTCATTCGGCCTGGGCCATTGCCGGCCGGCTCCCGGGACCTGGGGCTCGCTTCCTCCGCCGGCGCTCGTCCTGCTGCTCTTGGTGCTGGGGGCGTCTCGCTGGACCATCGACGTCGTCCTGGTCCTGGTCTGCCTGCTCTTCTCCGCGGTGACCGTTCGCTTCGGTCACCTCGCGGAGTCTCTCTGGAATCGAAAGGACCCCCGGCAGGTCGTCTCCGACGAGGTCGCGGGTCAGAGCGTCGCTCTGCTCGCGCTGCCTTGGCTGCCGCTGGCCGACGGCCGTTCGGCGCTGTATGACGCCGGCGTCATCGCCATGGCTTTCGTGGCGTTCAGGATCATGGACATCGTGAAGCCTCCCCCCGCGAACCAGCTGCAAGCCCTTTCCGGCGGCTGGGGCATCCTGATCGACGACCTCATCGCGGGCGTGTACGCGCTGATCCTCGTCCAGATTGCCTCCCGCTTGATCCTGAACGCATCGCTCTGCCCGCATTTCTCACCACCATCTGCTGCGGCTGTGTAGACCGCCCGCTGGCGGCGTCGCTTTCGGCACATCGATGCGTCGAAGGCATGACAAGCCGTCTCCGCCTCGATGGCCTCATCTCCTTGCCAGCGAACGGTCTACGCACCCTCGCGACGATGTTGGTGCGAGATGCGGGCCCTGGCAACCGGGAGGTTCGCCAGCGCCGTCGTGCCTACAGCGGCCGGACTTTCCGCATGTCGAACTTCGCCTCGAGCATCGTGCGCAGGTTGCAGAGGCGCCAGCGCCAGCTGATGGCTTCCTGGGCCATGGCGATGAGCGAATCCTCGTCGGCGGGAAAGGGCCCCTGCCGCATCTCGACCGTCGCGCCTTCCTCGACCTTGGGCTCGACCGACCAGTACAGCGGCGCGTGGCGATCTTCGACTGCCGCGTACCAGTCCCAGACGATCGTGCCGCCGGCGTCGAAGTCGAGCACCGCCACCGTGGTCTTGTGCTTGAATCCGGAATCCCACCCCAAGACGAGCAGGCCTCCCGGCCGTGCGTCGATCCGCGCGGCCACAGGGAACCAACGGATGAGCCCACCGCTGGTCGTGAAGCACTCGAAGACCTCTTCGTGATGAACGGCCACCGTCTCGCTCATCACGATCCAGATGCCGTCGTCCTCGCGCTTGATCACGCCCGATCTCCCTCCAGCCGCGCGACCGGCTGCAGGGGGGCCAGCTTGACCTCCTGGATCTCCATCTCGTGGTCGGTGAGATCCTCGTACGTCTCGCGCTTCCGAATGAGCTGCACCCGCGCACCGTCGATGAGCACTTCGGGGGGCAACGGCATGCTGTTGTACCGGCTGGCCATGACCATGCCGTAGGCGCCGGTCGAGAAGACGGCGAGCAGGTCGCCGCGCCGGAGCGGGGGCAGGTCGCGATCCGTGGCCAGGAAGTCTCCGCTCTCGCAGATCGGACCGACTACATCGACCTTCTCGAGGCCCGCCAGCTCCACCTGGGCACGTCGAGAAGCGGGAACCATCGCCTCCGAAACCCGCGCGGGCCAGATGAAGTGGAACGCCTCGTAGTGCGAAGGACGAATCAGGACGTTCATGCCCCCGTCGCAGATGACGAACTTCTTCTCTCCCGTGCGCTTGGTGAAGAGCACGCGAAGCAGCAGGACGCCGGCGTTCGCGGTGATGGACCGGCCCGGTTCGAGGATCACCGAGAGCCCCTCGCGCACGCGTGACTCCAGCAGGGGAACGATGTCGCGAGCGTAGTCCACCGCCGCCGGCGACTGATGCGACTCGTAGTCGGCGCCGAAGCCGCCGCCCAGGTTGAGCGCCTCGATGCGGTGACCGATTCCTTCCAGATCGTCGATGAGCGCGAGCGCCTTGCCGATCGACTCCACGTACGGCGCCGCGGAGTAGATCGGAGATCCGAGATGCAGATGGATTCCCGCGGGGCGACACGCCTCGTCACCACCGTAGGTCTGAAAGAACGCGCGAGCCTGTTCGATATCGACGCCGAACTTGTTCTCGCGTTTCCCGGTGGTGGTGTAGCGATGCGTATGCGGATCGACGTCGGGATTGACCCGAAGCGCCGCGCGAGTCGTTCGCTTCAGGCGGCGAGCGATCCGGCTGATCGTCTCGAACTCCTCCTGCGACTCGACGTTGAACCAGCCGACGCCGGCCTCGATGGCCTGCGCGATCTCCGCATCGGTCTTGCCGACGCCGGCATACACGCACCGACCCGGATCGACACCCGCCAGGAGAGCCCGGTGCAGCTCTCCCCCGCTCACCAGGTCCATGCCCGCGCCGCGTCTGGCGAGCAGGCGGCAGATGCTCACGTTGGCGCAGCTCTTGATCGCATAGCAGATCAGCGGCGAGAGCGGCGCAAAGGCCGCGGCCAGTCGATCGTAGTGTCCGAGCAATGTCGCGCGGGAATACACGTAACACGGCGTCCCCACCGCCTGGGCGATGGCCTCTGCCGGCACGTCCTCACAGTGCAGCACGCCTTGGCGATAGTTGAAGTCGTCCATATTTACTCGTGGGAGAGGGTGAGAAAGGGCGGCATTCTACCACGCTCTCGCCGGACCTCCGGCGCCCCCGAGCGCTGAAGGTACGATCGGCGCGCCTGTTGACTTCCCTCGCGCTGGAGAAGGCCGTGGCGGAAGTCGAAAGCAGACGGCTCAGCTGCAGTTCTGCCGGAGCAGCGGATCGAAGAGGATCAGCCGTCCCCGCTCATCCAGGAACTCCTCGCGCGCAAATCCATCCGGCAACCCGATGAACTCGAGCCCCGAGCGGTGGGCCAGATCGCCAACGTACCGGCTGTGCCGGACCTGGATGCCGACGAGCGCGAACTGGCCATCCGACCGCACCAGCTGGATGACCCCCTGACTGCCCGCGGGCAGCGGCTGACTGCTGATGACCTGGATGCCCCCGGCCGAGAGATCGCCGGCCCGCATGACCATCGGACCCGTCCGACGGCCCTCAGGCGTCGACAAGATCAGCGCGACCAGCGCGGTGTAGGAGTGGCGCCGCTGCTCCCGTTTTTCGACGTCGCTCCGCTGGCCGGCGGGCAGCGACTGAGCGGCATCGATGATCTGATCTTGCGGTGTGCGCACCAGAGGGCTCCGGGTTCCCGGAGGGAGTATCGGCCAGCAGGAGCCCTGCCTGTGACCGAATCGCTCCGGGCGACCTGCCCGCGGCAGGCGATTCCCGCTCAGCCCACATAGCTCACCATCATCATCGGCACGAAACGCCGGCTAGCTAGTCTGGCGATCGCATCGCTCGAACAGCCAGGACGGCCCGCAGACCGCTCCAGGACCCGTAGCCGTTCCAGGCCGCGAAGATGAGCAGCAAGAAGGGCGAGATCGCCTGGTGCTGGGTGTCCATCCAATCGAGGATCAGCACGATGGCGAAGGCGAGGGCGGAGGCGAGACCGGCAAGGGAATAGACGAGGTTGCCCAGCAGCGGCCGGGCCATGGCCAGGAGCCCGCTGATCAGGAAGACGATCGCGGTTCCCTTGAGCGTCCACTCGAGGATGGCCACGAACAGCAGGAACTGCCCGCCGGAACCGGTGGTCAGCCACGTCACGCCGAAGCCGAAGTAGCCGAAGATCGCCGCGCTCAGGAACATCATTCCCGGACCAGACAGAATGCCGTCCGCCTGGCCACGCGCTGCTTCGCTCCGAGTGTCCGGCGAGTCGCTCATCAGTCCTCCAGTTCTTCGAGATCGACGGCGCGGCGCTCCCGCGCTGCGAGCAGCGCTCCGTGCAGGACGCGCTGCGTCCGGTACGCGTCCTCGAAATCGGGAAGCGGAACGACCGGCGCTTGGCCGGCCAGCGTCCTCAGCATGTCCGCGGCCTGGGAGATGAAGCCGTGCTCGTACCCGATCAGGTGAGCGGGCGGCCAGTACGCGTCGGCGTAGGGGTGATCGCCGGGCGTCGTGCACATGATCCGGCTCCACCCGCGCTGCGACGAGGGCAGCGACCCGTCCCACCACTGCAGCTCGTTCATGCGCTCGAAGTCGAACTTGATCGAGCCGCTCTCGCCGTTGATCTCGATGCAGTTTCGGTTCTGATGTCCGCTCGCCACCCGACTGGCCTCGAACGAGCCCACCGCGCCGCTCCGAAAGCGCGCGAGGAAGAGGACGCAGTCGTCGACGGTGCTCGTCCGCGGCGTGCCGGAGGTCTCGACACGCGCCGCGTAGAACGTCTTCTCGATCGCCCCGCTCACCTCGACGATCTCGTCACCGGTCAAGAAGCGGGCGAGATCGATCGAGTGAGCGTTCAGGTCGCCGTGAGCCCCCGAACCGGCCAGATCCCGGTCGAAGCGCCACGAGAACGGCGTCTTCGGACCGCCCCAATCCTGCAGGTACTGAGCCCGCACGTGGTGAATGGAGCCGAGCTTGCCCTCCCGGATCAGCCGGTGGGCGAACGCGATCGCAGGACAACGCCGGTAGTTGAACCAGACGAACGTGCGGAGACCAGCCCGCTCCCGCGCCGCGTCCCGCATCCGGCGGGCATCCTCCAGCGTTCCCGCCAGCGGCTTCTCACACGCCACGTGATGGCCGGATTCCAGCGCGGCGATCGCCTGCACCGCGTGGAGATGATTGGGCGTCGCCACGTCGATCAGCTTCACGTCGGGGCTGCGGACCACGCGCTGCCAGTCGGTGCTCGCCTCCTGCCAATCCCAGCGCTTCGCGAAGGCGGCGGTGGCCCTCGCGTCGCGCCCGCACGCGGTGTGCAGCACGGGCCGCAGGGACAGATCGAAGAAGTGATGCACCTGTCCCCAGGCGTTGCTGTGCGCACGCCCCATGAACCGGGTGCCGATGATGGCGATGGGAAGCAGTTCGGACACGAGGCGAGTCTAAGTGGCCGTGCGCGATTCTGCACGCTCCTGGTGGGCGATCCTTCTCGTTCTGATGCCCTCGACGAACCGACGACCCCGGTCTGCTTTGGCAAGGCCGGCTGACCGCGTCAATCGCCGGCGGCGAAGGAATTGCATGGGTACCATGAACCCAGGAGGCTCACATGCTCAACCGACGACAGTTCATCGCGGTGCTCGGAACGGTGACCGCCGGCCAGGCGCTTACCCCGCTCGCCCTCGGGAGGCGACGGAGTGGCGTTTTCGACTCAACGTTCGAAGTCAAGGGGCTGCCCGGCGGCGCCTATGCCATCGGCGGACTTTCGGACGGCGGTCTGGTCGTCGCGCTGCCGACGGACGAGGGCCCGATCCTCATCGACGCCAAGTTCAGCCACACCGCGCCCGATCTCCTGGACACCGCCAAGGCGCTCGCCGAGGCTCCGCCCACGCTGCTCATCAACACGCACCACCACGGTGATCACACCGGTGGGAACTGGATCTTCAAGCCGCGCGCCCGAATCGTCGCCCACAAGAACCTCAACCCACGGATTCCCGGCAACCTCCCCCGCTACCAGAGCGGCGCCCGTCAGGTGATGCAGGCGGTGCGGGGTGAAGAGACCACCGAAGCGCAGGTGAAGGCCGCTACGGAACTCGCGGAACGGATCGAATCACTGACCGCCGAACAGTTCACCGCAGCGCAGACGTTCGAGGACACCCTCACGCTGAAGCACGGCGGCGTGACGGTGGAGTTGCTGCACTTCGGCCCCGGACACACCGACAACGACACGGTGATCGTGCTGCCCGAGCAGAACATCATGCATGCGGGCGACCTGCTGTTCCACGATCTGCACCCCTACATCGACCGGGGCGCTGGCGCCGACACGAAGGCGTGGCAGAAAGCGCTGGGCAAGGCGATGGAACGGTGCAACGACAAGACGACGGTCGTCGCCGGACACGGAGGCGTGACGGACCGCGCCGCGCTCGCCGGTCAGATCGCCTACTTCGACACGCTGCGGGCAATCGTCGACGCCGCCATCGCCGAAGGACGGAGCCGCGAGGAAATCATCGCGATGCGTCCCGAGGAGTTCCAGGGCCGCGGCTTCGAGCGGCTCCAGTCACAGGCGCTCGGCGCCGTCTACGACGAACAGAAGGGCGTCCCGGCGGAGAGCTGACCCGCTCGTCGCGCCGCGTTCCCTTGGTCAAGAGCAGGAGACCGCAGGCGAGCGGCCTCTCTTTCTCCTGATCTCCTGATCTCCTGTTCTCCTGATCTCTGCTCTGAATGACTGGGCGTAAAACACCCAGTCATCCAGAGCAGGTGCACACCAGGTGGCGGTCGCCGTAGGGGTTGTCGATCCGGTCGACCGACGGCCAGAACTTGCGTTCCCGCAGCCACGGCGCGGGGAAGCCCGCCTTCTCGCGCGAATACGGTTGCGTCCACTCGTCGGCGGTGAGCCGCTCGATCGTGTGCGGCGCGTTCTTGAGCACGTTGTCGCTCGCGGTCGGCCCGCCCCTCCTCGATCTCGCGGATCTCTTCGCGGATCGCGATCATCGCGTCGCAGAACCGGTCGAGCTCCGCCTTCGACTCGCTCTCCGTCGGCTCGATCATCAGCGTGCCGGGAACCGGCCACGACATGGTCGGGGCGTGGAAGCCGTAGTCCATGAGCCGCTTGGCGATGTCGTCGATCTTGATGCCCGCGTCGTGCCGGTCGAAGGGCCGGCAGTCGAGGATGAACTCGTGAGCCACGAGCCCGTTCGCGCCTCGGTAGAGCACCGGATAGTGATCCTGCAGGCGAGCAGCCATGTAGTTGGCGTTGAGGATGGCCACCTGCGTCGCGCGGGTCAGACCTTCGGCGCCCATCATGGCGATGTAGACACGCGAGATCGGCAGGATGCTCGGGCTTCCGTACGGCGCGGCCGCGATCGCCCCGATCGCCTCGGGTCCGGCGTTGTACGGCGGAATCACGGGATGCCCGGGAAGGAACGGCGCCAGGTGCGCGGCCACCGCGATCGGGCCCATGCCCGGCCCGCCGCCGCCGTGGGGATGCAGAACGTCTTGTGCAGGTTGAGGTGGCAGACGTCCGCGCCGAGGTCCGCCGGGCTGACACGAGCCCGACCATGGCGTTCATGTTGGCGCCGTCCAGATAGACCTGTCCCCCCGCGCTCGTGCACGATCCGGCAGACGTCCCGCACCGTCTCTTCGAAGACGCCGTGCGTCGACGGGTAGGTGATCATCAGCGCGGCCAGTTTCTCGGCGTGCTGCGTCGCCTTGGCCTGCAGGTCGGTCGAGGTCGATGTTTCCCGACTCGTCACAGGCGATCGAGACGACGTCCATGCCTGCGATGACGGCGCTCGCCGGGTTGGTCCCGTGGGCGGAGACCGGGATCAGGCAGACGTTGCGGTGCCCGTCGCCGCGATGCTCGTGGTAGGCGCGGATCACGAGCAAGCCGGTGTACTCGCCCTGCGAGCCGGCGTTGGGCTGCAGCGACACCGCCGCGAATCCGGTGATGGCCTTGATGTCCTCTTCGAGCTGCCGGCAGAGCTCGAGATAGCCTGCCTGCTGCTCCTTCGGTGCGAAGGGGTGGATGGCGGCGAACTCCGGCCAAGTCACCGGGAGCATCTCGGAGGTCGCGTTGAGCTTCATCGTGCACGACCCGAGCGGGATCATCGAGTTGGCCAGCGAGAGGTCGCGTGACTGCAGCCAGGTCAGGTAGCGCAGCAGCTCGGTCTCGCTGTGATACTCGTTGAAGACCGGCTGCGCGAGGAAGTCGCTCGTCCGGACCATCGCGGAAGGGATGATCGACGGGCTCGCTTCCAGCAGCGCGTCCAGATCGAGCGCCGCAGCGCCGAGACGCTGAAGCAGGAGAGCACATCCAGCACGTCCTCGCGGGTCGTCGGTCTCGTCGAGAGCGATGCCCAGGGATCCGTCGGGATACGCGCGGAAGTTGATCCGGCGCTTGGACGCCTCGCGCGAGCACGTCGGCCGCGCGGCCCGAACCGACGTGCACCCGCAGGCGTGTCGAAGAAGGGCGCGTCGCCGACCGAGTGCCCCTGCGCGCGTAGGCCTTCCGCCAGAACCGTGGTCAGGCCATGCACGCGCCGTGCGATCCGGCGAAGTCCCTCCGGACCGTGGTAGACCGCGTACATGCTCGCCATGATCGCCAGCAGCACCTGTGCCGTGCAGATGTTGCTCGTGGCCCGATCGCGCTTGATGTGCTGCTCGCGGGTCTGGATCGCGAGGCGGTACGCGGGACGACCCATCGCGTCGCGGGAGGTGCCGACGAGACGACCGGGCATCTTGCGGGCGAACTCGCTCTTGGTCGACAGGTACGCCGCGTGGGGACCACCGCCGCCCAGCGGAACCCCGAACCGCTGGGTCGTGCCGACGGCAATGTCGGCGCCGAGCTCACCCGGCGGCACGATCAGCGTGAGGGCCAGCAGATCGGCCGCCATCACGACGAGCGCGCCGTCATCGTGCGCGTTCTGGATCACGGGCCGGTAGTCGACGATACGCCCGTCCGTGGTCGGGTACTGCAGAAGGATGCCGAAGAGATTCCCCCGGTGGGTTCCGATCGCGTCCACCGAGTCGACGACGAGCTCGATTCCCATCGAACGCGCCCGCGACTGCACGACCGCGATCGTCTGCGGATGGCAGTCCTCGGCGACGAAGAACCGGCGGGCGGGTCCCGCCGCTTTCCCACCGGCGCTCCGCTCCGCCAGCGCGGTGCACATCGCCATCGCTTCCGCCGCCGCGGTCGCTTCATCCAGCAGCGAGGCGTTGGCAAGCGGCAAGCCGGTGAGATCGCAGATGAGGGTCTGGAAGTTGAGCAGCGCCTCCAGTCGGCCCTGTGCAAGCTCCGCCTGATACGGCGTGTACTGCGTGTACCAGCCAGGATTCTCGAGGATGTTTCGCTGAATGACCGGCGGCGTGATGCAGTTGTGGTACCCAAGGCCGAGGAAGGAACGCCAGATCTGGTTCTTCTCTGCCGTCTCGCGAAGCTGCAGAAGCGCCTGCCGCTCACCCTGCGGCGCTCCCAGGCTGAGCGGAGCGGAGGCGCGGAGTCGCGCGGGGATCGCCGCGTCGATGAGGTCCACGAGGGACGCATAGCCCAGGACCTCGAGCATCTGCTGCACGTCGACTGGACTGGGCCCGATGTGCCGACGGAGGAACCGATCGGACGGATCCAGAATCGAGGCGTCACCGACGCCCTCAGCCATGTCTTGTCTGGGAGAAGCAGCGAATGGAGTCACCTTGACCGTCCGATCCGGCGTCGTCGTCGTTGCGGTTTGATTCATGGGATGCCTGCATTGACAAGGCGGACAGGGCGGGGGGTCGGGGCAGGAGGAGACCTCCGCGAACAACGCGGAATGGTCGACGTCATGCTCTTTGTCGTGGTCCGCCGCTCGAACGCCGGCAACTATATTCAGGCCTTCGGCCCCAAGCAACGGGGTCCCTTCCTACCGGTAGACTGGTCGGGCGCAGAGCGATCCTTCGCGAACTGCTCATCGACCAAGTCCACGTCGACCAAGTCCTCCTCGACCAAGTCAAGGTGAACATCAGATGACCAACTCTCTTTCGGTGCCCGGGATCGTACTCGGGGCAGCGACCGTCCTTGCCGGCTGCCTCAGTCCCGACCTTGCCGCCCAACCGCAGCCGCGCGGAGACGGCCGCATCGTGGACGCTCCCAGCAATCTGCGTCTCTTTCGCCCCGAAGAACGGGAGAGCGACATCGCTGCCTCCGACGTCAACCTGCGCCCGTCTTCGAAGAGCTTGGCGAGGACGCGGTCGTGTGGTACCAGCACGTCGAGACCCTCTCGAGCCCCTTCTTCGAAGGCCGCGCTCCTGGCATGCGCGGGGGAAAATTGGCCGCGGACTACGTCGAGTTCTACTTCGAGCGGTGCGGATTGACTCCGGCCTTTCCGAGCGGCAAGGAGAAGCCCGGCGGCACTACGCAGAGTGCCTGGACCAGCTACCGGCAGCCATTCAGCTTCTCGAGCCCAAGCCCCACGGTGCAGATCAGGGAAGCGGAGGTGGCGATGGACGGGGCGCCGCTGATCCGCGACGAGCAGTACACCGTGCTCGGAAACTCGGGCTCCGGGGCCGTCACGGCACCGCTGACGTTCGTCGGGTACGCCATCGAGCAGGGACCTGACGGCTACTCGAGCTTCGACCCCGACACCGACCTCAGTGGACGCATCGCCGTGATGCTCCGCTACGAGCCGCTCGACGGCGAGGGGCTGAGCCGGTGGAGCGACGAGCGGTTCAGCCCGCAAGCCGGTTTGAACCGGAAGATCCGCGCGGTGATGAGCCGCAACGCCGCCGGCGTCATCCTGGTGAATCCGCCGGGCGCGGTGATGGGCAGCGAGGGGCTCGAGACCCTCGAGAGCTCGAGGCGCTTCGGTCGCTCGCTCGACGTGCCCTTCATCCAGCTCAGCCCCGAGGTGGCGGACGCGCTGCTCGTGCAAGCGGATCCCCGAGGGAGGAATCTGATGGCCTGGCGCCGGATGGCGGACGAAGCCCAGGTCACCTGTGTTCCCCTGGCGGATGACCTCCGGCTCAGCGTGATCACCGACGTGCTGGTGGACGATCAACTCGACACGGAGAATGTCGGCGGTGTGCTGGCGGGCAAGGGGACGCTGGCCGACAAGTGGATCATCATCGGCGGTCATTACGATCACGTGGGCTACGGCTACACCGGAACCCGGCCGGAGAACGTGGGGCGACTCCATCCCGGAGCCGACGACAACGCATCGGGAACCGCCGGCGTGCTCGTGCTCGCCCAGCGTCTGTCCGAGCAATACGCCGCCGCGGGGGACGACGCGAACCTGCGCTCGATCCTCTTCATGGCTTTCGGCGCCGAGGAGGCGGGTCTCCGGGGATCGCGCTACTACGTCGAGCATCCCACGATCGCGGCCGAAGACATCAGCGCCATGATCAATATGGACATGATCGGTCGCCTGCGCAGCGAGTCGGTCTCCGTCGGTGGCACGGGGACGGCCGAGCAGTTCGACGAGATCCTGACGCCCCGCTTCCTCGCGAGCGGCCTGACCGTGAACAAGAGCCCCGGCGGTCGCGGCCCCTCCGACCATGCGAGCTTCTACGGCGCCGGGATTCCCGTCCTCTTCATCTTCACCGGGCTCCACGACCGGTATCACACGCCCGAGGACTACGGCTACACCGTGAACCCGCTGGGCGCCATCGAGGTCCTGGATCTGGTCGAAGCCCTGGCGATGGACTTCGCCTCGTATCCGGAGCAGATGACCTACGTCGCCACCTCCGGATCGGAGACGCGCGGTTCGCCCATGGGTTCTCCGGTGCGGCTGGGCGTGGCCCCAGCCTATGGCGCAGAACTCGACATGGGCGTCCTCATCGATGGAGTGTCCGAAGGAACCAGCGCTGCGGACGCCGGGATCAAGAAGGGGGACATCCTGATCGGCTGGAACGAGCAGGAGCTCACGGATGGCGCCCGCCTCATGGAGCTGCTCCGCGAACACAAACCCGGCGACGTCGTGAACGTAAAGATCATCCGCGGCGACGAGCAGATCGTTTTGCCCGTCACGCTCAAGGCACGCGAGGAGTGAGATCGTCGCGCCGAGCGCGCCGGCGAGCCAATCGCGCCTATCGTGTCTTCGTGGACAGACGGTCGCCCGCTGGTGCCGCCGGCACTGGCGGGAGGAAAGTCCGAACACCGCAGGACACGGTGGTGGGTAACGCCCACCGGCCCCGATCGCCGGGTCAGGGAAAGTGCCACAGAGAGCAAACCGCCGATGGCCGCCCTTCGGGGCAGCACAGGCAAGGGTGAAAGGGTGCGGTAAGAGCGCACCGCCCGACTGGTGACAGCCGGGGCACGGTAAACCCCACCGGGTGCAAGCGCAAGCAGTCCTCGGCCCTCCCTCGGGAGGGCGCCCGTGGTCCGCGGGATGAGGGCGGGTAGCGTGCATGAGGCCGCCGGCAACGGCGGCCCTGAGATGAATGGCCGTCGGCCGCCTCGACAACGAAGCGGTGCACAGAATTCGGCTTACGTCCACTGGCAGTCGGAGGGCGGGTCCGATTCGGGCCCGCCCTTTCCATTTCGTGCATCGCCGCTCCGGGGGGCTAACCCGCATTTCTCACCACCATCTGCTGCGGCTGTGTAGACCGCCCGCTGGCGGCGTCGCTTTCGGCCCATCGAGGCGTCGAAGGCATGACAAGCCGTCTCCGCCTCGATGGCCTCATCTCCTTGCCAGCGAACGGTCTACGCACCCTCGCGACGATGTTGGTGAGAAATGCGGGCTAAACCTGGCCCCGTCGCGCGACGCGTTCGCACATTCCTCTTGCTTCCCGTTCGGTCGTGCGCTTCGGTACACTTCGGCCATGGGCTTGATCGCGTGGGCGGAAGCGCATCACCAAACGTTGATTCGCGACCTGGTGGAGAGCTCCGGCCTCGAGCTGATCGCCGTCGGATCACCGAAGAGATCGGACGCCATCGCGCTGAGCAAGTCGTTCGGCGTCGACTGCGTTGCCGAGATCCGCGACGCCATTCAGCACGCCGGCACCGAGGTGCTCTGGCTGGCGAGCGGCGAACAGCTGGAGCCGGACGAGCGGCGGATGATCCGCGCCCGAGGGCTCGTCACCTTCAGCAGCGAACCCCTCCCCGGATCGATCGCCGAGCTGCTCTCGGAGCCCAGCGAGGCCGCGACCGCCGAGTTCGTTCCGCTGATGCAGCGCAGCCCCCGGTTCCTCGCCGCCGAGGACGCGTTGCGGGAGTTCGGCACGCCGCGCTGCGTACACATGTTGCTGGGATGCGGACCCGGTGAGGGGAGTCTCTTTGCGCCTCTTCGACGCCATGGATCTGATCGATCGCTGTTGCGGCGACGTGGAGTCGGTCGACGCCGCGCTGGCCGGACCGCGGGCAACCGTCCCTGAGTCGCTCACGGGCCTCGCCGGCCACATGACCCTGAATCTGCGGTTCACGGACCGCTGCTGCGCGTCCATTGCGGTGAGCGATCGGTCCGGGCGCTGGTTGCGCGAGATCACGATGCTCGGGGAGGGCGGGCGTCTTCGGCTCTCGGACGACGCCCTGCTCTGGGAGAGCGGAGGAAAGACGATCGATCGGCACGAGGAAATCGAATCCGCCCGGCCCGGTCGGTTCATCGGCCTCCAGATTCGGAGGCGACTGGACCAACGCGATGGAGCGGCACCGCCCATGGACACCACCCGCCGCCTTGCCCTCTGCGAAGCCGCCCGGCTGAGCTGCCGGACGGGCGAGGGTGAATCGCCGAGCCGCGTGCTTGAGATGCTCAGCCGCGTGTAAGCGAGACGAGTCTCGAGCAGGTTGATTCAGCCGGTAGCGTATCGCGCCCGAGCGGCCCCCCCGGATTCACTCCAGCGCGGCCGTACCAGAGCGAGTGTGCGGCCGGAGGCCGCTACGGAGGCGCTCAAGAAAGTAATCGCCGGCTCAGGCCCGCCGGATTAATCCGGCGCGGCCGTACCAGAGCGAGTGTGCGGCCGGAGGCCGCCGGAGCGCCGCGCGCCCCGAGCGAGGTGCGGCCGGAGGCCGCTGGGCTCAAGAAAGGAATCGTCGGCTCAGGCCCGCCGGATCGAATCCGGCGCGGCCGTACCAGAGCGAGTGTGCGGCCGGAGGCTGCTACGGAGCGCTCAAGAAGGAATCGCCGGCTCAGGCCCGCCGGATCGAATCCGGCGCGGCCGTACCAGAGCGAGTGTGCGGCCGGAGGCCGCTACGGAGCGCTCAAGAAGGAATCGCCGGCTCAGGCCCGCCGGATCGAATCCGGCGCGGCCGTACCAGAGCGAGTGTGCGGCCGGAGGCCGCTACGGAGCGCTCAAGTAGGCGTCGGCTCAGGCCCGCCGGATTAATCCGGCGCGGCCGTACCAGAGCGAGTGTGCGGCCGGAGGCCGCTACGGAGCGCGCGAAGAAAGGAATCGCCGGCTCAGGCCCGCCGGATCGAATCCGGCGCGGCCGTACCAGAGCGAGTGTGCGGCCGGAGGCCGCTACGGAGCGCTCAAACTACCGTGAGAGAATCGCATTGCGGATGGGGACGACCACCGAGGGAATCACCCGGTCTTCCGCGAGGCGCTCGATGTGGCCAGCCAGCGTGCCGAACAGCGAACGGAACTGCTCGAGCGACCGAAGCGGACCGTGCTTGCGAACCGTGAGATAGACGCTGATCGGCGCGTCGTTGTACTGCTCGCGAGCGATCTCCTCCGACTCCGTGCGCGTCTTGACCTCCACGAACGCCTGCAGGTCGCACTGGGCGTTCAACGAGAACCCCAGAAAGGGCTGCGCGTCCAGGAGAGCTTCGCGGTTGAGGTCGATCAGGCCCCGCAGGGGAGAATCACCCATCAAGGCGTCGAAGACGACCTCGTTCCGGTTCATCACCGCGGCGAGGTCGAATCCGTAGATCAGCTCCAGGTAGTCGACGTCAAGCGGGCTGATCGATAGAAAGTACGGAGCAACCTCCAGGATCAGCTGGTGAAGTCGATAGGCCCGGTGCAGGTCCTCGGGGTTGACCCAGCCGCTGCGGATCGACGTGCGCCGCATGGCGAGCCAGCAGTACTGGGAGTCGTCATCCGGCGATTCCAGGGCCAGTTCGTCGTCGAACCGCTGGAACCGCTCCATCGTGGGAAGTTCCCGCCGCACGCGATCGAACATGTCCAAGACGGTCTCCCGCCGTGTCGGGACGTCCATCTTGAGCGCGATCTTCTGGTTGACATAGAAGTCGGTGCACAGCGCCTGCAAGCTGCTCGACATTGCGGTTCCTTCCGCTCAGAAGCCCACCACTCTAAGCCAACCCAGCCGTTCCGTCGCGTGACCTGGAGACAACCGTCAGGTTGTTCGTCTCAGCGGGGGAAGGCGCCAGTACGTGATCGAACGCCAGAGCCACTCGAATGGTCCCATCTGAGCCCACCGCAGCCAGAGATTGCTGAAGATCAGCAGCCCGGCGTAGATCGCCGCAACGAGTCCGAGCTGCTCGACCCGCGACACCTCGTCGAACCAGCCGCCGCCCCACCAGTACATGAGCGCCGTGCTTACGATCGTCTCCAGCAGGTAGACGGTGAGGGCCATGCGGCCGAGGTTGGCGACCGCGCGGCCCACCGGGCCGACCTCGCGGCGGGAGACCAGCCGCATCACCAGGCCGGTATAGCCCATGCACAGGAAGGCGCTGCCGATCTCGTGGAGCGGCGTCGAAGCAACGGCCAACCAGCCCAGCTCGAAGTTCGACGACCAGGTCATCGCGGCGCTCGCCAACTCCAGCGGCAGACCGACCCCGAGGCCCACCGCCATGAGACGCCCGTGCCACGGAGAGGGCCGGGACGCGAAGAAGCCGAGCTTCATCAGCGCCGCCCCGAGCAGGAACATCGCCATGACCCGCCATCCGTAGCTCAGCGGGAGCGAGACCAGGGCGAAGGAGTAGGACACGAGCCGGTAGGTCAGGGCGTCGCGGAGGGGCCCGTGCTTGTACGCCTGGATCTCACCGGCAATCCAGATCTCATTCGACGGCTGGAACCCGGCGTCACTGATCGCCTTCCACCCGGTTGGGGCAGGAGTGGGCTCCTCGGTCAGCTCGAGTGACGGGGTTTCCGCGGGAGTCGTCTCGGCTGTCGCTTCGTCTGCCGGAAGCGCCGGCTCGACATCTGCCGACGGTGCACCGCCGGCATGCCCGGCCGCGATGATCGACATCGCTCCAAGGCCGCTGCTCATCACGATCGATACGGCCAGACAGACCGCGGCGGCGGTGAGCAAGGCGCGGGCCGACCAACCGACCAGGAGCAAGAGCACCGTCCCGAGCAGCGCGTACACGAACAGGATGTCGCCGTACCACAGCAGAATTGCGTGAAGCAATCCGAAGCAGGCCAGCGTGGCCATGCGGCGGAGAAAGACGCCGACGAAGGGCCGCCCGGCCGCGGCAGCCCGCATCTGTTGCATCGCCACCCCGGCCCCGAAGAGCAAGGAGAAGAGGGAAATGAACTTGTACTGGCACACGATCTGGATCAGGATCCAGACCACCTGCTCTGACCGAGGAGCGTCCGGGAGCGAGACGAGGCCGAAGCCCTCCATGAAGGGCATGGCGAAGAGCTGCATGTTCACGAAGAAGATGCCGAGCATCGCCACCCCGCGCAGCACGTCGAGCCCGGGAAGGCGCTCCGGCTCGCCGATCGGTCGCAGCGGAGCGATCGCCGGCGATGTCGCGGATAGCATGGCCGCTCCGGCTTCGGTTAGCTGCGGTTGGCCTGATCCCGCGTCGGTCATGGAGCCCTCTCGGCCCGCGACGGCGTCGTGTCAGTCGAGCAGCGGCTGACCGGAGCCCGCCAGCCAATCCAGAAGGAGCTCGGTCTCCCGGAGATCCTCGACCACCAGGTCCGCTCCCGCTCGCCCCAGCGTCTCTCGATCGAAGCGACCGGTGCTCACGCCGATCGATCGGCATCCATTGGCTTGGGCGCAGTCGATGTCGTGGGGCGTGTCGCCGATGATCACCACGTCGCTCGGATCGATCTCCCGACCGATGACCCGGCGGTACTCGCGGAACGCGACCACCACCAGCTCCCGCCGGTGGCCTCCGTCGGAGCCCCAGGCGGCGACCGTGAAGAGCGACGGGTCGAGGCCCGCGGAGCTGATCTTCAGGCGACCGGTTTCCGGGTAGTTTCCCGTGAGCAATCCGGCGGTCATCGACTCCACGCGGCGCACCGCATCCACGAGCTCCCCCGCTCCGGGAAGCAGCTGCGCGGTGGGATTGCGGCGAAAGCGCTGCTCCAGAGTATCCCGGTACGCATCGCGAAAACGATCGTGATGATGGTGGGCCTGCTCGATACCGCAGCGCTGCGCGGCTTCGGCGAAGATCAAGGGATCGAGCCGACCGGCGATCTCGACCCCCTCGAGCGTGAATGCCTCGCCGAAGAGCGCCCGCCCGGCCTCGATCATCGCGTCCCGTCCCGCGTTCTGAGTCAGCAGCAGCGTGCCATCGATGTCGAAGAGGACGAGCATGGCGGGATGATAGCCGGCCGCCCGCAGAAACGCGGAGCGGAGCCGAGAAGCTCAGCCCCGCACCGCGGCGCACACCTTCTGAGCAGCGTCGGTGAGATCCGTCGCCGGCTGCATCGAGGGAATCTGCGCCTTGGCCTCCAGCAGTATCTGCCTCGCCTGCTCGACGTTCGTTCCCTCCAGACGCACGACCAGCGGCACCTCGAAGCCGATTCCGTTGCCGCGGCGACGATCGCACGGGCGATCTTGTCGCACTGCATGATGCCGCCGAAGATGTTGACGAGCACGCCTTCGACGCGATCGTCCGAGAGGATGATGCTGAATGCCTCGGTGACCGCCTCCTCGGTCGCGCTGCCGCCGACGTCGAGGAAGTTCGCAGGTTCGCCGCCGTAGAGCTTGATGATGTCCATCGTGCTCATGGCCAGCCCCGCTCCGTTGACCAGGCAGCCGATTTCGCCGTCGAGCGCGACGTAGCTCAGCCCGAACTTGTTGGCGCGGAGCTCCGCCGGATTCTCCTCGGAGGCGTCGAACATGTCGGCGATGCGGGCATGGCGGAAGAGCGCGTTGTCGTCGAAGCTGAACTTCGCGTCGATCGCGATCACCTGCCCGTCTGCATGAGCGTTGCTCGCGGGCGTCACGACCAGCGGGTTGATCTCCGCCAGCGAAGCGTCGGTCTCGAGGAAGAGCCGGGCCAGCCGCAGCATGATGTTGACGGCCTGGTTCACCTGCCGACCCTGGAATCCGAGATCGAAGGCCAGCTGCCTTGCCTGGAAGGGATGGAGACCGGTCAGTGGGTGCAGCGGAACGCGCAGGATCGCCTTGGGATTCCTCGCCGCGACCGCCTCGATCTCAACTCCCCCTTCGGCCGAGGCGATCAACGTGCTCGTGTTCTGCGCGCGGTCGATCGCGATCGCCAAGTAGAACTCCCGGGCGATGTCCACCCCCGCAGCGACGAGCAGACGCTTGACCTCGAGTCCCTCCGGTCCCGTCTGCGGAGAGACCATGCGGTTGGAGAGCATGAACTTGGCCGCGTCCCGCGCTTCTTCGGCGCTCGAGACGACCTTGACGAAGCCCGCCTTACCACGGCCTCCGGCGTGCACCTGAGCCTTCACCACCACGATCGGCGCACCACCTCCAGGAGGATCTTTGCGCTCGCCTCCGCCTCGTCCACGGACTGCACCATCGATCCGGGGGGACGGGGATGCCTGCGTCCGACAGCAGCTCGCGGGCCTGGTACTCGTGGATCTTCATGGGAAGAGGGGCTCCTTCGGCCGCCAGGATAGCGGCCGCCTTGATGAGAGACTACCCGACGTGCCCTCGCGTTCGAGGGGGAAACAAACCGCGGAGGGCCGCGGAGGGCCACGGAGTTGAGCGCCGTCTGACAGGCGACCGGTCCCTTCGAACAGGCACCTCGCAAAGAAGCTCATCTCATTTGGAACGCTGCAGCGCCTGCCCGTGCGCCGCTTTCACCGCCGTCGAGGTCTCGCGTCACCACCTTCCGATCGAATTCTCCGCGGCCCTCCGCGGTGAGTTCCTGTCCGTCGGGGCAAGGGCAAGGGCAAGGGCAAGGGCAAGGGCAAGGGCAAGGGCAAGGGCAAGGGCAAGGGCGGGGATAAGGGCATGGGCATGGGCAAGAGTGAGAGTGTCCTTGAGGCGAGAGACGGAAGGCGACGCGGAGCAACGCCTTTGATCACCTCGGCCTCGACTCACATCCGCCGATACCGATCGATCAACGCCTTGATGCGGTACGGGTCGGGGAGGTCGCCGACC
Source organism: uncultured Planctomycetota bacterium (assembly GCA_963697235.1). GTDB lineage: Bacteria > Planctomycetota > Phycisphaerae > Phycisphaerales > SM1A02 > CAVONJ01. The sequence continues at coordinate 661,714 of CAVONJ010000003.1, read as the reverse complement.
TGGATCTCGATGCCCTCCTGGCCCGCGCTGTCGATGCCGATCGACCCCACCTTCAGGAGGCGCTGCAGGAAGCTCTGCCGGATGTCGACACTGCGCACGTGGTCGTGGAGCACTTCGGTGGTGTGGCGCCGGATGATGCCCTCGTGACGCACCGTGCGCTTGTTGGAGATGACGAGCTTGACCCACCAGTGGGCACCAATCCACCAGGTGGCGAACCAGGCGAGGCTGGCCACGCTGATCAACAGTCCGGGCCAGATGACCCAGGGCCAGACCTTCTCCGAGCGGCTCGCCAGAATCGCCAGGACGATGCCGGCCACGAAGAGGATGATCAGGAACGCGTAGCGAAGCGGATGAGCGCGGAACATGGCCGGCCGGATCGTCACCACCTCCTGCTCCGGCCCCCCCACCGCCGGCAGCTCCTTCTTCGCTGCCGGATCCGGCGGCGGCGGCGGCTGGTCGCCCTCTCGTGGCACGCGGTTGACATCCCCGCAGGTCGGGCACGCGACCTTCTCCCCGGCCCGCTCCGGATCCACATCGAAGGTTCGTTCACAGTTGTCGCAGACGATCTCGATCACCGGCGGCCTCCCATCTCGGCGCGCACCCGTCACCGCCGAAGGATGCCGTCGCGCGTCACTGCCAGAAGCTGTGGAACCATACCGCACCGATCGATGTTCGGAGCAAACGGCCCACTCTTTTGTCGATCCCGGGGCGGGCGGAGGCTTGAATCCTCCAGGCTTCGACGGCGGGGCAAGCGACGAATCGGCCGCTCCCCCACGCAACCGAGATAGGATGTTGCCCAACAAACGCTGGAGGTGCCGCGTTGAGGATCGCCATTCTGGCCCTGCTGGTCGTGCTCGTCCTCGTGATCGCTGGAGCCTTCCTCGCCGGTCCCGACATGCAGATCAGCCTGGGTTCCGGAAAGTCCAAGCCCAAGGGCACACCGGTGCGTGTTCAGCGGGTGGTGATGGAACCACTCGTGGAGTTCGTCTCGGCACCCGGGGAGATCGAGCCGCATACGCAGGTGCACATCTCTTCGGAGGTGTCGGCCCGAATCGTGAACATTCCGGTACGCGAGGGGGACGCGGTCAGCAAGGGCGACGTGCTCGTTCGCCTGGACGACGAAGACCTTCGAGCGGCTCTGGAGTCGGTCACCGCCCGCCGCGATGCCGAAGATTTCCGACTTCGCTCGGAGCAGGCCCGCCTGCAGGGCCTGATGAGCACCATCAGCTACGCCCGCAAGCAACTGGAGCGCGACCAGAATCTCTTCGAGACGGGGGATGTCAGCCGCAAGGAGCTGGACGACTCCCTGGAGCGCGTCGCGGATCTGGACGCCGAGTCGGATGCCGCGAACTACACGATCTCGGTGCTCGAGAGTTCGCTCCTGGCGGCCAAGGCGGACATCGATCAGGCCCGCGACAGTCTCGAGAAGACGGTCATCGCCGCCCCGATGGACGGGATCGTCACGGCGATCAACATGGAAGTCGGCGAGCAGGTGCTCGGGACGTTCAACAATCTCGGCACGCGGATCCTGACCATCGCCGACCTCACCCGCATGATCCTCAAGGCGGAGGTGGCCGAGAGCGACATCGCAGCGGTCCAGGTCGGTCAGCGCGCGAAGATCCACATCAACGCCTATCCGGACGAGGTCTTCAGCGGCACCGTCACGCAGATCGCCTTGCAGCGATCGATCTCCGACGACGGGAGCGGGAGTCTTCGAGACGGAGGTCGAGATCGACCTTCAAGGGCGCCGTATCTACTCGGGACTGGCTGCCAACGTCGACATCGAGATCGCCGAGCACAAAGGACTCAAGCTGCAGAGCCAGGCCATCGTGGATCGGCTGATCGACGACCTGCCGGATGAGATTCGGCGCGACAGCGCCGCCATCGATCGCTCGAAGCGGACGGCCGCCGTCGTGTACCGCCTCGTCGACGGCGAAGCCGTGGCGACGGCGGTCAGGGCCGGTCCGAGCGATCTCACCCACACGCTCGTGATCGAAGGGCTGTCAGAGGGTGATCCGGTCGTGATCGGTCCGTACAAGGTCCTCGAGGAACTCGAGGATGGGGAACAGATCTACGACGAGGAGGAGGTTACCGAAGAGACCGAGGTCGTGAATCAGAGCAGCCCGGAGCCGGAGGCCGGGGAGGACACCCCCGCCCCGCCGGCCGAACTGCAGGACTCGCAATCATCTTGATCACCTGATCCCGTTCATGAACCCGATCATCCGTACGCACCAACTCCCGAAGATCTACCGGGTCGGTGTCGAACGCATTCACGCCCTCCGCGAGATCGACCTCGACATCGAGCAGAACGAGTTCGTGGCGATCATGGGCAGCTCAGGATCCGGCAAGAGCACGCTGATGAACATCCTCGGCTGTCTCGATCAGCCGACGCATGGCCGGTACGACCTGGCCGGTCGAGACACGAGCCGCATGACCGCCGCGGAGCTCGCCCGCGTCCGGAACGAGCGGATCGGCTTCGTGTTCCAGTCCTTCGAGCTGCTGCCCCGGATGAGCGCGCTGAAGAACGTCGAGATGCCGCTGATCTATGCGCGGGCCGGCTGGGGGACGCGCCGGCGACGGGCCACGCAAGCGCTCGAGCGGGTGGGCCTCGCCGACCGAATGACCCACCGACCCAACCAACTCTCGGGCGGACAGAAGCAGCGCGTGGCCATTGCCCGGGCCATCCTGAACAGCCCGGCCATCCTGCTCGCCGACGAGCCCACCGGCAACCTCGACTCGGCCACGACCGACGAGATCATGAGCCTCTTCCAGCAACTGCACGCAGAGGGACAGACGATTCTGATCGTCACGCACGAGAACGAAGTCGCCGCATACTGCCAGCGGGTGATCCGCTTGCGGGACGGCCGAGTCTCGAGCGATCTGCCCCTCCACGAAGACATTGCCGGTGCGCGCCAGCCCCACGGTCGCCGCGGCGGAACGAGGACAGCAAGCGTAGCGCCATGCTGAACCCGCTCTTCTATCTCCAGGCGATCATGCTCGCCCTCAGTCAGATCTGGGTCAACAAGACGCGTTCATTCCTCACCGCGCTCGGCATCATCATCGGCGTCGCGTCGGTCACCGCGGTGATCGCGGCGCTCTCGGGCCTGAAGACGAAGGTGCTCACCGAGTTCGAGGCGTTCGGCGCGAGCAAGATGTTCATTCTCCACGATCGTCCGGCCGGACGGGATCCCAACAAGTATCCCTGGTCGAAGATCCGGCTGAAGATCACGGAGCTCAACGCCATCGACCAGCACTGCCCCTCGATCGAGGCGCTCACGCCGATCTGCGGCATCGGGGGATCGGTGGTGGCGGGCAATCACACCGAGGCCGGCGTGTCCGCCACGGGCATCTGGCCGGCGTGGCACGAGATCGAGAACCGAGCCCTCCTGCTGGGCCGTCCGTTCTCCCGCATCGACGAAGAACGGGCCAATCAAGTCTGCCTGATCAACGATCGCGCCATCGAGAAGCTGCGCCTCGATCGCGACCCGATCGGTCAATACATCCTGTTCAGCGGCCGGCGGTTCCTGATCGTCGGCGTGGTCGAGAACAAGCAGGAGGGCATGTTCAACGCGAACTTTGGAGCCGGAGGGACCCAGGTCGAGCTGTTCATTCCCTTCTCAACCGCGGTCAAGATGCAGTCACAGAATTTCTTCTTCCTGATCATTGCCAAGCTCGTCTCGCCCGAAGTGGCCGAAGAAGCCGCGGCCGAGGTGCGATTCACGCTTCGGAAGATGCGGAATCTCGACCCCGATGAACCGGACACCTTCCAGGCGCAGGCCATCGATCAGTTCATCGACCAGTTCAAGGCGCTGGCCGCCGGCATCACCGCGATCGCCGGCGGCATCGTCGGCATCAGTCTCCTCGTGGGCGGCATCGGCATCATGAACATCATGCTCGTCTCGGTGTCCGAGCGGACGCGAGAGATCGGCCTTCGCAAGGCGGTCGGCGCCACGCCGCTCGCCGTGCTGCTGCAGTTCCTCCTGGAGGCGATCACGCTGTGCATCGTGGGCGGTGTGATCGGCCTGTTGATCGGCGAGGGTCTGGCGTTCGGCTTGACCATGATTCCCGACGCCGGACTGGACGAGGCGGCGGTTCCGCTGTGGGCGATCGTCATGTCATTCGCGTTCTGCGTGACCGTGGGCGTCGTGTTCGGCATGTTCCCGGCCATCAAGGCCGCGCGGCTCAATCCGATCGACGCCTTGCGGCATGAATGAGCTCCTCCTAACCCGGATTATTCATGAAGCGGGCCGGTGCGGCGCCAGAAGTCGATTCAACCTAAGACGTTACGATCCATTTCCGGTCCGAGGAGCGCCGAGCGCCGCCCACCAGCGCGGCAAGCCGATTGCGTGAGCGTTCGGGCGAGACGAAGGCATATCCACTCGATACGTCGAGGCTCGAACGAGCGGTCACGCAATCGGATCGCCCGCTGGCCGGTTCGCTTCATGAATAATCCGGGTTAATGTGCGGGAATGGACAGGTGCCGTGTGTTCCGCGATCCTCTCGAACGCCATGACGAGACTTCACGCATGATCCGGATCCGGACGGTTGCTCCTCGAACACGGGCCATCCTTTCGCTGCTCCTGCTCACTGCCTTCACCGGCGGCTGCTACGAGCTCTTTCGCGACGACTCGTACCTGAAGTTTCAGGTGCCACCGGAAGAGCTGCGGGACATCGAGCCGATCGACCCCGCCCAGTTCACGCGATCGCCTCTCGTCACCATCGACGAGGCGATGAAGGAGGCGCTCGAGCCGGACATCGACCCCGAGGTGCCGCCGGAGTCGATCGACCTGAGCATTGCCGACGTGCGAGCCGCGGTGTTGGCCAACAACCTGGACCTCAAGGTCGAAGTGCTCAATCCCGCCATTGCCGCGACGTCGATCTCGGAGGAGGAAGCGCGATTCGAGTCCACGCTCCGGGGCTCCGTCAATCGCGCCGAGCTGGACTCGCCGAACGCCCTGGCCACCGTGGGATCCATGGCCGAAGCGACGACATGGGACGTGGGACTCGACATTCCGCTGGCCACCGGCGGCACGCTGAGCGTCGACTTTCCCGTCAACAACACGTCGACCAACAACATCTTTGCGACCATCAATCCTGCGGTGAGCGCCGGCATCGACCTCTCGCTCAGCCAGCCGCTTCTGCGCAATGCCGGGGTAACGACGAATCTGCACGCCATCCGCGTGGCTCGTGGCCAGGAGCAGATCAGCGAGGCGCAGACGAAGCTGGAGGCGATCCGAATCCTTGCCAACGCGGATCGCGCGTACTGGCTCGTCTACGTCGCCTACCAAACGCTCATCGTGCGCCGCCAAGAGTACGAGTTGGCCCTTCAGCAGCTCGAGACAGCCCGCCGCCGCTTCACCGCAGGAAGCCTACCCGAGATCGAGGTCGTCCGATCCGAATCCGGTGTCGCCGAGCGGGTTGACGCCATCATCCAGGCCAACGCGGATCTGCGCCGCCGGCAGCGCGATTTGAAGCGAATCATGAACCGTCCCGATCTGCCCATGGATTCACGGACGCGCATCGTGATCACTACGAGTCCCAACCTCGTGTGGGCCGAAGTGGACGCGCGGACCTTGGCCGACTTCGCGGTGGCCAATCGCATGGAGATGCTCGAGCTGGAACTCCGGCTGGCGATCGACGCCAGCCAGATCGACTTCGATCGAAACCAGACGCTTCCGCTCTTCGTCTTTGACTTCACTTACACCTTGAATGGTCTGGACGACGCTCTCGGCGGAGCGCTCGATCAAATCGGCCGAAGCCAGTTCAACGACTGGTCCGTCGGCTTGCGAGCGGAGATTCCGCTCGGCAACGAAGCGGCCAAGTCGAGACTCCAGCGGGCGATCCTGACCCGGCTCCAGCGTCTGGCCACGAAGGACTTGCGTCGCCAGGCAATCGAGCAGGAGGTATACAACGTCCTCGATACGCTCGAGTCGAGCTGGCAGCGCATTCTGGCGGCGCGGTACGAGGTGCGTCTGGCGAGCCGTGCCTACGCGGGGGAGCAACGACAGTTCGACCTGGGTCTCCGAACGAGCACCGACGTGCTCGACGCCGCATCTCGACTCACCGACGCGCAGACTCGCGAAGTGCTCGCGCTGGCCGACTACGAGAGCGCCAAAGTCGACCTGGCCTTCGCCACCGGCACGCTGCTGGGCAAGGCTCGAGTCCGGTGGGAGACGGAGGACTGGCGAGCCGCGACCGGCCGCGCAGCGAACGAGCCGGCGAATCGTTGATCGTCCGTTGACTTCTGAGCCGAGCTTTCGTTCAATCTGACACCATGGCTCAAACACCCTCGACGATGATCGCGCTCGGGACGACCCTTCCCGACTTCACCCTCCCCGCAACCGATGGCTCGATGGTCTCTTCGGAGCATCTCAGGGAGCACAAGGCCCTGCTGGTGATCTTCATGTGCAACCATTGTCCGTTCGTGAAGCACATTCGCAACGAGCTCGCCGCAATCGGTCGCGATTACAAGCCCAAGGACCTCGCGATCGTGGCGATCAACTCCAACGATGTCAGCAAGTATCCGGATGACAGCCCGCAGAAGATGGCGCAGGAAGTGAAGGACGCCGGTTACACCTTCCCCTATTGCTTCGACGAGACGCAGGACGTGGCCAGGGCCTTCGACGCCGCGTGCACGCCGGACTTCTTCCTCTACGACGGAAGCGGTCACCTGGTCTACCGTGGACAGCTGGACGACAGCCGGCCGGGCAACGACATTCCGGTGACCGGTCGGGATCTGCGGGCCGCGCTGGACGCCGTGCTCGCGGGACGCCCGGTTCCCGCGAATCAAAAACCGAGCATCGGCTGCAATATCAAGTGGCGCTAAGACGAAGCCCGCGTGCTATCCCACGTGCACCACACACTGTCGAACCTGCGGCCGTGAGCGGTGCTCCCAGAGGTAGATGCCCTGCCAGGTGCCGAGTGCGAGCTTGCCCTGAACGACGGGAATCGAGAGCGAGGTCGCGGTCAGCGCGGCCTTGATGTGTGCGGGCATGTCGTCCGACCCCTCGCTCGTGTGCGTGTACAGCGGGTCGTTCTCGGGCACGAGCCGCGCGAGCCAGCGCTCCAGATCGTGGCGAGCCGATGGGTCAGCGTTCTCCTGAATGATCAGGCTCGCCGAGGTGTGCTGAATGAAGACCGTGCAGAGGCCGCTCTCTTCGAAGTTGGTCTCGACCTCCGCCTTCACCAACCGTGTGATGTCGTAGAGCCCCTGGCCATCGGTGCGGACGGAAACGCGCTGGAGCATGGCATCACCCCGTCCAGCCCACGATGACGTCCAGGAGATCCGGGACCGAAACGGTCCCGTCGCCGTTCACATCGGCGGCGCACGGCGCCGACGGCGGGCAGGTTCCCCAGGCCAGGATGACGGCCAGCAAGTCTTCGACATCGACCGCGCCGTCCAGGTTGACGTCGGCCAGCGCCGCGGTGTCCCCGTTGCGCCGAAGCACGATGACGTCGGCGATCTCGTCGATCAGGGCCAGATCGAGATCGCGATCGTTGTCGAGATCGAGCAGCACCGCGCACGATGCGTTCGACGGAGCATCGAACTCCTGATCGAAGGCGAAGCTTCCGTCGCCCTCGTTGACGAACAACCTCCAGTCGCCGGAGAAGCTCGAGGTCATCCAATCGAGATCGCCGTCGCCATCGAGATCACCGAGATCCGTGGCGAGGGGAAAGGGATCGGTGCTGTACGTCTGGGCCGCGCCCAGATCGCCGGCTCCGTCGCCCAACAGGACGGCCCCATTGTTCGTGCCGCTGTTGGCGGTCACGACGTCTTCGGCGCCGTCACCGTTCAGATCGCCGACCGCCACCATCCAGGTCAAACCTCCCGCCGGCCGGGACGAAACGTGGGTGAAGGTCCCGTCGCCGTTGCCCAGGCTGATCAGGATCTGCTGCGAGGACCGAGCGCCCACCACGAGATCCAGGATCCCGTCCTCGTTCATGTCCGCCGCGGCCAGAGCCCATTCTCCAGAACCGCCACCCTCGAAGAAGAGCGGCGGACCGAAGATGCCCGCGCCGTCATTCAGGAGCACCGAGAGGTTGCTGCTGCCGTTGTTGGTGTTGACGATATCCAGATCGCCGTCGCCATCCGCATCGAGTGCCGCGATGCCGCGCGGCTGGGCACCGACCATGATCTCCTGCTGCGGACCGAACGACCCGTCGCCGTTTCCGAGCAGGACGGAAACAGAACTCGTGCTGATGTTCGCCACACAGATATCGACGACCCCGTCGTGATTGAAGTCGGCGGGCTCCGAAGGACTTGCCTGCTGATTGACCGGGAAGGTCGGCTGCAGGAAGTCCTCGAGGAGTCCCGTGCCGTCCGCGGAGTTGAGGAACACGCGAAGATCGGCGCTGTCCTCGTTGACGACGGTGACGTCCAACCAGCCATCGCCGTTGAGATCCGATCCGATCCCGCCGTACGGCCGGCTCGACTCCAGCGCGCTCGCGTTCGTCGACAGCTCGTCGATCTCCGAGAACTGCCGGGGGGCCGAGCGGGCCGCCGTCCAGAACTGGAAACAGTAACCGGCCGCACGCAGGACCGTTCCGTCACTGCCCGCAAGATCGTGGGAGAGCACGACCAGAACCAACTCCCCCGCGGAGAAGGGGTGATCGGGGATGAGCGTCACGCTGTGGTCGTCGTCGGAGAACTCCAGCTGTCCCTCGGCCGTGCCGCTCCAGCGCCCGAACGCCCAGAAGCTCTCTTCCCCGACCGACGCCCGATCGACCGGGCGATCGAAGTGCACAGTGATGCTGGCGCCGGTTGGCGCGGTGATCGTTCGGGGCGTCGGCTCGGTCGACAGCACCGTCAGCTCCTCTGCGCTCGCCAGGTCGGCCGCGATCGCCGCCGCGATCAGAGCCAGGACGGTACTGCCTGGTCGGAAGCGCTGATTCATTGGAGAGATCTCCTTGAGCGGGTTGACGTTCTATTATCACGTGTGCGGCGAATGGAGGACGTCTAAAGACATGAATTCACCGGCTGACGCGCCCTGAACACCATCTTAACTCAAACTGGATGTACCGTAACCTGGACAAGATACCATGCCGACGATGACTAGAACCACTGGCCCGGAGAGCGCCGTGCAAGTCACCGAGGTCCTGATCGTCGAGGATGAGCCCGACATTGCCGAGCTCATGCGCTTTCACGCCGAGCGTGAGGGTTACAAGGCCCACGTCGTCCAGTCCGGTCGCATTGCACTCGACACCGTCAAACGCCAGCGTCCGGACATCATCCTGCTCGATCTGATGCTGCCGGACCTGAACGGGCTCGAGGTCTGCCGTCGCCTGAAGTGGGACAAGAGCACGAGGGACATCCCGGTGCTGATCGTCTCGGCGAAGGGAGACGAATCGGACATCGTCACCGGACTTGAGCTCGGAGCCGACGACTATGTCACGAAGCCATTCAGCCCGAAGGTGCTCATGGCCCGGATGAAGAACATCATCCGGCGCCAGGAGTCAGAAGAGAAGCCGGGAACCAGAGCGCCGGAATCGTCTCGTGCTGGGCGGTGGCAAGGCTCATCATCGACATCGACAAGCACGAGGTCACCGCGGACGACGACCTCATCCCGCTGACTCGCACCGAATTCGGCATCCTGCAGAGCCTTTCGAGCCGACCCGGCTTCGTGCGCACGCGCGACCAGATCATCTCGTCGCTTCACGGCGAGAGCGCCGTCCTCACGCGGCGCACCGTCGACGTGCATGTGACCTCGATTCGCCGGAAGCTGGGCGTGCTCGGCTCGCTGATCCAGACGGTGCGGGGCGTCGGCTACCGCCTCAAGGAGCCAGCGATCGAGTCCTCGGAATGACGACGGGGCGGCGACCTCCAAGCTTGCTGATGCAGCTGGGGGTGGGGGTGATCCTCCTGCAGGCGCTCGTGCTCCTCATGCTCGGCTGGTACACGGTCAGCCAGCTCAAGGCGTTTCATCACCGGCAGCAACGGCTGGCGCTGGACCGACTGGTCCTGCTCCTGCGGGAGGAGTACCGCGCGGCGGTCGAAGACCCGATCGACGACACACGCCGCAAGGCGCTGCAGGACAAGGTCCGGCGCGACGGTCAGAACGCCGGCGTGCGCATCTCGCTCTTCTTCCCCGATGGCGCGGTGGTCGCCGATTCCCACGCGGATCCTGCGACGATGGACAAGAACCGCTTCCGTCCCGAGATCAGCGCAGCCATTCGCATCGGATCTGGTTCGGGACAGCGCTTCAGTCCGACGCTCGATCAGGAGATGATGTACCTCGCCCGCCCCTTGGCCGGCGAGCCGCCGGCCGTGCTCCGCGTCGCCATCCCGCTGACCGAGGTGAACGACCAGCTGCGTGGTCTGCTCCGCGTCCTGGGTCTGGCCGGGATTGCCTCGCTCCTGCTGACCAGCCTCATCCTCTACAGCGTCTCGCGCCGACTGAGCAGCACGATCTCCACGCTCGCGGACGGTGCCGCCCGGCTCAGCACCGGCGATCTGCATCACCGACTCCACCGCCCCAACAGCCGTGAGCTGGACAAGCTCGCCACGGCGCTCAACGAGATGACCGAGCAGCTCGGCCAGCGCATTGCGCAGCTCAACCGACAGCAGAACGAACAGAAGGCGATCCTGCAGTCGATGAGCAACGGCGTGATCGCCCTTGATCGCGACCAGCGGATCCTGAGCCTCAACCGAGCCGCGGAGCAGATGCTGAACGCCGTGGACTCCCGAGCCCGGGGTCGCCTGCTCCAGGAAGTGGTTCGGGAACCGGCGCTGCACCGGATCGTGGCGGACGTTCTCGCCGGCGCCGAGCCGGAGAGTCTCGAGTTCGCCATCGAAGGCGAGAGCAAGCGGCAGATCCGGATCCGTTACGAGACCCTGACCGACACCTCCGGCGAGTCGTTCGGCATGCTGATCCTCCTGGAGGATGTGACGGAGCTTCGCCGCCTCGAATCGCTCCGAACGGACTTTGCGGCGGCCGTCTCCCACGAGCTGCGCACGCCGATCACGAATATCCAGGGGTATGTCGAGACCCTGCTGGAGACCGACGGGCAGGATCCGGCGCAGAAGCATCGCTTCCTCCGGGTGATCCAGCAGAACGGCGCTCGACTCGCCGCCATCGTGGACGACATTCTCGCTCTCACCCGGCTCGAGCAGCCCCGCGTCGAAGAAACGCTGGAGCGGAGTCCATGCCTGATCGAGGAGCTGATCCGCACCGTCGTCTCCCAGTTCGCGCCGGCCGCGAACGCCAAGCGGATCGCCGTGCACGCGGAAGTACCGGCCGCCTTGACGGCGACCGTCCACCGCCAGCTGTTCGAGCAAGCGGTCGGCAATCTGCTCTCCAACGCGATCAACTACAGCCCCGCGAACACGACGGTGACCGTCGGCGCCAGGAAGCTCGACGACGGGACCACCGAGATCGCGGTTGCGGACGAGGGGCCGGGCATTCCCAGGGACAAGCAGGAGCGGCTCTTCGAGCGGTTCTACCGGGTGGACAGCGCCCGGAGCCGCGAGCTGGGCGGCACGGGGCTGGGCTTGGCCCTCGTCAAGCACATCGCGCTCGTGCACGGCGGACAGGTCGAGGTCGAGAGCGTGGTGGGCAAGGGGAGCACGTTCCGCCTGACCATCCCCGAGTGATCCACGGCTGTGGATAATCTGACGCGTGCCTCCTGCGGCGCTCCCTCGATCCCGATTTTGTTCGATGCTCTGCCGCGCCGTTCGCGGACCAAGGCAGAGATCGAACAAGAATCGAACAGGATCTTTGCGCAACGGCAACACAGCCCGAAGACGCTCCGCCGCTTGTTCCCCGAACCGGAACAAGGGCGACGCAATCCAACTCACATCGTCGATGGAGAAGCCACAAATGCACAAATCAACGATTGCTGATGCTGACCCTGGCCGGCTGCCTGATCCCCTCGGGGATTCCGGTCCAAGCCTCGGACGAGAAGAGCGAGGTCGAAGCGCTCCGCGACGAGGTCGCGCAGCTGCGGGCCGAGCTCGCTGCGGTGACCCAGTCGGAGGACGAGCACTGGCTAACCGAGCAGCGGGCGGACGAAATCCGCTCGCTCGTGCACGACGTCCTCGCCGATGCCGACACTCGCGCCAGCCTGCTCCAGAGCGGGATGACCGCCGGCTACAACAAGGGGTTCTTCATCGGAAGCGAAGACGGCAACTTCAAGCTGCAGATTGGCGGGCAGATCCAGTTCCGCTACGTCTACAACCGGCGTCAGGGCGATCCGACCGGATCGAACGACACCAGTGGCTTCGAAGTGCGGCGGGCGAAGATCAAGCTGAAGGGTCACGTCTTCGATCCGTCGTGGAAGTACGAGCTGAGCGGAGCGTATGACCGCGACGGTGGTTCGCTCGAGCTCGAGGACGCCATCATCACCAAGGAGCTCAACGACAACTGGTTCGTCCGCCTGGGACAGTTCAAGGCGCCCTTCCTCCGAGAAGAGCTGGTCTCGAGCACCGCGCAGCTGGCGGTCGACCGGTCGCTCGTGAACGAGGAATTCAATCAGGACCGGTCCAAGGGCGTCGAGCTGGGCTACGAGAACGACCAGTGGCGGGCCTGGCTCGATGTACGGAAACGGCTTCAACTCCGACAACACGACCTGGAACAACCTGACCCCGCCGAATGCCTATGCGGCGACGGCGCGCGTGGAGCTGCTCGGAGCCGGCGATTGGAGTCAGTTCAAGGACCTGAACGGCTGGAGCGACGATGAGTTCGGCTGGATGCTCGGCGCCGCCTTCCACTGGCAGAAGCCGCACTCCGGCACGGCGCTCGACGAGGACATGGCCCAGTTCTACACCTGGACGGTCGACGCCACCCTCGACCTCGGTGGCGGCGCGAGCCTCTTCGGCTACTACGTCTGGAGAGACATCAAAGCACTCAGCGGCAACCAGCAGGGCTTCGTCGTCGAGGGAGGTTATTTCCTGACCCCGGACGAGGTCCAGATCTACGCCAGGTATGAGTACGGCTACCCCGGCGGGCATAACGATCCAAATCTGGACGGCACCTTGAGCGTCATCACCGCCGGTCTGAACTGGTACTTCGCCAAGAACAACGCAAAGTGGACGACCGATGTCGGCTACAGCTTCAACCGGATCTCACCTGTCTGGGCCTCTTCTGGCGTCGGCTACCTGACCGACGCTCCGGGTGAGGACGGCCAGATCGTCGTCCGCAGTCAGTTCCAGCTGCTCTTCTGAAGCTCGCAACACCCCCGGCGGCGATCGCCAAGCCGCCGGCCCGCACGATCCATCTGTGTCTGTGCGAAGGAGGGTTGGTCCGTCCGAACACGCGGGCCAACCACCTCGCACCGGCCTGCAGTCTGTCCCAGGAGCGACGGGCGTCGACATTCGTAGCGCAACCCCGCTGCGATCTTTGCGCAATCTGAACACAATGATGGCATTCTGTTCTGTGCACCAACTGCTGAATAAGGAAATGACCCCATGAACTACAAGCACTTCGTTCCGCTCGCGGCACTCGCCCTGCTTGGCACCATGTGCCACGCCGGCGAAGAGGACCTGAGCAAGCTGACCGGATCGGTCAAGATCGACGGCTCGTCCACCGTCTATCCCATCACCGAGGCCGTGGCCGAGGAGTTCGCGGAGGCGGCTCCGAAGGTCCGCGTGACCGTCGGCATCTCGGGCACCGGCGGCGGCTTCAAGCGCTTCACCGTCGGCGAGACCGACATCTCCGACGCGTCCCGCCCGATCAAGAAGAAGGAGCACGAGGCAGCGGTCGAGAACGGCGTCGAGTACATCGAGATCCCGGTCGCCTACGACGGCCTCTCGATCGTCGTCAACAAGGCGAACTACTGGGTCGACCACCTCACGCGTCGACGAGCTCAAGAAGATCTTCCTCGACGGCTCGACGGTGAAGACCTGGCAGGACGTCCGCGCCGGCTGGCCCGCGTGCCCGATCAAGATCTTCGCCCCCGGCACCGACTCGGGCACGTTCGACTACTTCAAGGAGGTCGTGGCGGGCAAGGACGGCGCGATCCGCAGCGACATGTCGGTCTCCGAGGACGACAACGTGCTCGTCCGCGGCGTCGCCGGCGACGAGGGCGGCATCGGCTTCTTCGGCTGCGCCTACTACTTCGAGAACAAGGACAAGCTCAAGGTCGTCCCGATCGTCAACCCCGACACCGGCAAGGCCGGTCACGCCGACGCCACGAGACGATCGAGAACGGCGCGCTACGCCCCGTTCAGCCGTCCGCTCTTCATCTACGTGAACAAGCAAGTCGCGCCGACGCGCCCGGAGGTCAAGGCGTTCGTCGAGTTCTACCTCGCAGCAAGCGGCCCGACGCTGGCCGAGGAGGTCGGCTACGTGCGAGCTGCCCGAGGAGATCTACAGCAAGGCCCGCGACGAACTTCAAGAACCAGAAGACCGGCACCCAGTTCCTCGACGACGACGGCGAGAAGGTCACGGGCCCGCTGACCAAGGTCTACAAGTGACTCGACGTGCCGCGCCACCGGCGCGTCGCCGATCCCGGCGACGCGTCGGACTCGCCGCCGATCCGGCGTCCGGCAGAGTCCCGCGAGTGACCTGATCGATGCCCCATCCCTGCCCGATCGCGCGTGCCTCCTGTCTCGTGGGCGAGCCGATCCCGGCGGTGCGGAGCGTCCGCGAGGGATTCGTCGAGCGCGCTGCTCGTGTCGCTGCGCGTCGTTCTCGATCCTCACCACGCTGGCCATCATCGTCGTCCTCGCCGACCGAGACGGTGCGCTTCTTCGCGCTCGACGGAGGTCTCGCTTCGTCGAGTTCGTCACCGGCACCGAGTGGAACCCGCTGCTCGGCGCCGAGCAAGCACTTCGGCATCTGGCCGCTCATCTGCGGCACGTTCCTGGTCACCGGCGGTCGCGATGCTGATCGCCATCCCGTTCGGACTGATCACCGCCGATCTTCCTGAGCGAGTACGCCCCGCCGGCGCGTGCGAGCCGTGCTCAAGCCGGTGCTGGAGGTCCTCGCCGGCATGCCGACCGTGGTCTACGGCTTCTTCGCCCTGACCGTGATCACGCCCGTTCCTGCGCGAGCATCGCACGCGGGCTTCGACGTCTACAACGTCGTTCAGCGCCGGCCTCGCGGTCGGCATCATGTGCCTGCCGATCGTCTGCTCGATCTCCGAGGACGCTCTGCGGGCCGTGCCGCCGAGCCTGCGCGAAGGCGCGTACGGCGTCGGGGCGACGCAAGTTCGACGTCTCGGTGAAGGTCGTCGTTCCCGGCGGCGCTGTCCGGAATCGTCGCCGCCTCGCTGCTCGCGATCGCCCGCGCGGTCGGCGAGACGATGATCGTCGCCCTCGCGGCCGGCAACCTCGCCCGGCTCACGCTCGACCCGCGCGAGCAGGCCCAGACCATGACCGCCTACATGGTGCAGATCTTCCTCGGCGACGCGAGCAACTTCGGGCCCGAGTACTTCTCGAGCTACGCGGTGGCGGCCACGCTCTTCGTCATCACGTTCATGCTCACGCGTGCTCGGGCATCGCATCCGCGTGCGGTTCCGGGAGGTCTACGAATGACGCTCGCGCCGCAGTCTCGGCGCGTACCGCGCGCACGCCGGGCAGCGGGCTCGCTCAAGGACCGCGGCTTCATCGTGCGTCTGCATCGTGCGCCGCGGCGATCTCGGTCGATCGTGCTGGCGGTCCTGCTCGACGCTCGATCCTCGCGCAGGGGCTCGCACTACCTGGACCTGGCGTTCCTCGAGAATCCGCCCTCGCGCAAGGCCGGAGAAGGCCGGGCTCGGCCCGGCGATGTGGGGATCGATCTGGATCTGCGTCGTCTGCGCGCTTACCGCGCTGCCGCTGGGCGTCGGCACCGGCGATCTTCCTCGAGGAGTACAAGCCGCAAGCACCGATTGCTGCGGAGGCTCCACGGGTTCCTCCAGCTCAACATCTCCAACCTCGCCGGCGTGCCGTCGATCGTCTACGGCATCATCGGGCTCACCGCCTTCGTGCAGATGTTCGGCCTGTTCGGGAATCCCAACGAGCCGATCTTCACGATCGGGCAGCCGCGAGGACTGGTACTACTTCCAGCTCCCGTTCGGCCGCGGCGTGCTCGCCGGCGGACTCACGCTCATGCTGGTGATCCTGCCCGATCGTGATCATCTCGTCGCAGGAGGCGCTGCGGGCGGTGCCCAACTCGCTGCGCGAGGGCGCGCTGGCCCTCGGCGCCACGCGATGGCAGATGATCAGGCGCATGACGCTGCCCTCGGCCATCCCGGGCATCATGACCGGCTCGATCCTGGCCATGAGCCGGGCGATCGGCGAGGCGGCCCCGATCCTGATCATCGCGGGCATCGTCTACATCCGGTTCACGCCGCAGCACCTGATGGACGAGTTCACCGCGATGCCGCTCCAGATCTACGACTGGGCGGGCCGGCCGCAGGAGGACTTCCACGAGGTCGCCGCGACCGGGCATCATCGTGCTGCTCGCCGTGCTCCTCACCTTCAACGCCATCGCGGTCTTCATCCGCCAGAAGTTCCAGAAGCCCTCTCAATGAGCGAAGATCAGTCCAATCGATGCCAGCGGCACCGCGATCCCGCGTCAGAGCCGCCCCCGACCGCGCGAGGTGCCAGCGATCTCGCAGCGACCGGAGCGTCTCGGCGTTCGATCGCGCGAGAACGCTGGCACGCGTCGCCGCAGAGACGGCCGACCGCCATCGCCGGTGATCGCGACTTCAACTGCCTGGTACGGCGACTTTCAGGCGCTTCACGACATCGACGATCGACATCCCGCAGCAGCAGGTCACCGCGTTCATCGGGCCCAGCGGCTGCGGCAAGAGCACGTTCCTGCGGTGGATCAACCGCATGAACGACCTCATCCCCTCGGCCCGGGCGGAGGGAACGCTCGATCTGCACGGCCAGGACCTGCTCGTCGCAGATCGGTCGACGTCGTCGAGCTGCGGCGCCGCGTCGGCATGGTCTTCCAGAAGCCGAACCCCTTCCCCAAGTCGATCTACGACAACGTCGCCTTCGGCCCGCGTCTGCACCGCAAGCTGATCGCGGAGCGATCTCGACGACCTGGTCGAGCAGCAGCCTCCGTCAGGCCGCCCTGTGGGACGAGGTGAAGGACCGCCTGAAGAACTCGGCGCTCGGGCTCTCCGGCGGCCAGCAGCAGCGTCTGTGCATCGCCCGGGCCATCGCCGTCGGACCCGAGGTGCTGCTGATGGACGAGCCGTGCTCGGCCCTCGATCCGAAGTCGACCGGCGCCATCGAGGAGCTCATTCGCGAGCTCGCAGCAGCAGTACACGATCGTCATCGTCACCCACAACATGCAGCAGGCGGCCCGCGTCTCCGACGTCACTGCCTTCTTCTTCGAGGGTCAGCTCATCGAAGTGCGGCGCGACCGAGCACGTCTTCACCAATCCCGCAGAACCCGCAGACCGAGGACTACATCACCGGGCGCTTCGGCTGACGCCGCGCAGGAGTGCAAGACGAATGTCGATGGACCTGCGCCGGGAACTCACCCAGCTGCGCCGCGAGATCTTGACCATGGCCGCCAGCGTCGAGCAGCGCGTCTCGTGGGCGGTCACGGCGCTGCTGGAAGGGGACGTCGAGCTGGCCCAGAAGGTCAAGGCCAGCGACGAAGAGATCGACAAGATGGAGATCGAGGTCGAGGCGGAGTGTCTTCGAATTCTGGCGCTGTGCCATCCCGTGGCCTCCGATCTGCGTTTCGTGCTCACCGTCATGCGGATCAACAACGATCTGGAGCGTGTTGCCGACATCGCCAAGGGCATCTGCAAGCGGGTGATCCACCTCAGCAACCAGCCGGCGATCAAAGCGCCGCAATGCCTGGAAGAGATGGCCCGCGCCGCCCAGCAAATGCTCACTGATGCGGTGGGCGCTCTCGCCAATCAGGATGCAGTGCTCAGCCGACGGATCCGCCGCTCCGACAATCGGGTCGATGACCTCCAGAAGGAGATCATCCGCTGGGCTCAGGTCGAGATCCCCCGCCACACGGAGTACACCGAGTCGGCGATCGACATCCTCTCGGTCGCGAAGAACCTGGAGCGGATCGGCGATCTGGCCACCAACATCGCGGAGGATGTGGTCTTCCTCACCGAGGGACACATCATCCGTCACACCAAGGTCGAGGACGTGCTGTAATCATCAGCGCTCCGTAGCGGCCTCCGGGCCGCACACTCTGGTGTGGCCGGCGGCCGCAGTGAGTGCAGGGGGGCTGGTCTGGTCCGAGACACGAAAGGCTCGAGCAGACGACGGCGAGGCTCGCCTCCGTTCCTCCTACGCCACGAGAGAAGTTGCCCACAGGCTGGCGACGGCCCACGCCTGGGCCGCCCGCTTCGGCTCGAGATCGGGAGATCGATAGTCCACGAACTCCCAATGCCCCTCGACTCCCAGCGGGTCATCGGGGCTCGGCACCCAGATCGGAACCGTTCTCTGGCGCGCTTCCGCGAGCGAGTGACGAATCGTGCCCCGTTCGATGTCCTGTTCAATCACGGCTGATTCCCCTGTATCACGAAGTCACAACCCTGCCGTGCTTCCTTGGGCAGGAGCATGCTCGTGTTTCAGAGGGTGCAGCTGGTCAGCTACCGGAGGCCAGCGGCGACGCGTCAGTCGCGGCACCGCTCTTCGCTGCTGGCCCGGGACGCTGGACGAACTCCGGCGTCGGCGTGACGACGCGAAGCTCCTTGACGCGAAGATCGAACTCGTATGGATCGAGTTGCTGACCTTCCGGAAGGGCGATGCCGAAGCAGAGGTCCTCATCGAGGACCGAAGCCCGCCGGCAGTAGACGTCGAAGGGGCCGACCGGTTGACCATCGATCGTGTAGGCCAGGATCTGGAGGCGGCACGAATCGATGGCGAGATTCGCTCTGCTCTGCAGCCGCAAGGAGTGGAGCCACATCGCGGTGCCGTTCTGGGCTCGGCCGAGGACCGGATCCGAGGAGAAACTCACCTTGAGCTTCGCCAGGCGGGCCAGAGCCTCCTCGGGAGCCAGGGGCGACCAGGGGCTCGGCTCGTGAACACTGCGGACGAAATAGGCATCGTCGTTGAGCTTCGCCAGTGATTCGGCGCGGTGGTACGCGATGTTCTCGGCGGTAACCGTCGCCATCCAGGGGCCCAGGGTCACCCGAATCAGATCTCCGATCCGCAATCCGGACACCGTATGGCGACTGCTCGCGTCAACGTGAAGAACGAGATTGACGAGGCCGCCGGGCTGGTCCAAATTCCAGTCCTGCCGGGTGAATCCGCGAAGGACGAAGCCGGTCGCGCGCTCGATCTCCTGCTCGATCCGCTCTCCCTGGCGGTCGAGGATTCGCCGCTTGACCGCATTGTCCTCCCGCTTGGACCGCTGAGCGAGCATGTTGAGGGCGTTGGCGAGACGGGGCGGCGTCTCCTGGCGATCGATCTGCTCGATCCGCATGATCACGTTCTGCCCGCCGGAGCCGACCGGAAGGCCGCCGGGAGCGGCCTCCGTCGGGCCCCCGACCAGAACCAGACAGAGTCCGGCCAGGGCGACTGCCCAACGCCGATTCTCCCGGAAGAGACACCCCAGATGCCTGATGATCGTGGCCTGCTCCATCTTCTCTTCAGCTCCCGGTGCCGTGACGGCTCCGCCCCCAGCATGAACCGATTCGCCCCCCATGGCAAGCGATTTTGGGGCCCTCGGTTGCGGCCGCCCCGCACGACCCGCGTCTCGGGCAGGACCCGCACGACTGGCAGAACCGGCTCGAATCGCCCTTCGATGCAAGTCCGCTGGGGTTGACGGGGAGTCCCGAGACGGAATCAACCCCCTCGACGTCGACCAGAAGGCCCCGTTGACAGTCCGGCCGGTCCCACGCGGGGCCGGCCGGCTTTCGGATCAGGAAACGACCAGTCGATCGATCTCGAATCAGCGCCGCCGGCGCCGGGTGCCAAACCCGAGGGGAGCCAGCAGCGCCAGCGTGGCCGGGGCGGGGATGACCGTGATCGTCATCTGGCTGAAGATGAGGCCCATCGCGTTGAAGGGGCCGTCGTCGATCGTCCAGTTGAAGTTCGTCAAGCCGCCGAAGTCATAGGTGCCCGCCGCATCGAGGATGTCGAGCGAGGAGAGCGTGTCGCCGGTGTAGCCGACGCTGAAGTTGTCGAGGAACTGCCCAAACTGCCCCGTCTGATTCACCGGGACGCCGTTCGGGAAATCGAGGTTGTTGGCCAGGAAGAAGCCGTCAACCGCGGGATCGTTGTTGCGGAGCACGAAGTACGGCGTCTGACCGGCCGGGAAGGGATTCTGCAATCCGATCGGGTTGCCGCCGATGGTCAGCGAGAACGAGGCCTGATCGATCTCGTACCCTCGCGTAGGGAAGTTCATGCTGTCGAGGAAGTTGTTGGAGTCGAGCATGAAGGTCATCACGGCAGCATCGCCCGAATTCGCCATGCCCAGGATGCCGCTGTTGATCTGATTGAACTCGACCTCCCCGGTCACCGTCACCTCGACCGGCTGGCCTGCTTGAACGCTGCCCGCCACCACCATCACGGCCACCATCGCACCTGCAACTTTCATTCTTCGCTCCTTTACCACGAGGTCTCGTCGGTCCCACCGTGCTGGGAACCCACCGAGTCGACCACCCTTGTCTCAAGCCCCCAGGAGACAGCGCCCAGGATTCCGATCCAGGGTAGCGGATCGGCCGCCAAGAACAAACGCAAGACGCGAGCTGGTCCGCCGGGGCGTCATCGGTGCAGATCACGCTCTTCTATCCCCGCGGAGGCCGCGGTAGAGTGCCCCCATGTCGTCGCCGCGAGGCACGTCCAAGTTCTCTGCGTCCAGGGCAGGCGAGCCCCTGCTCGATCATTGCGAGCCATTTCTTGCAGGATCTGCGATCGGCTCGGCGGGAGCCCCGCGACCGGCCTCGATCGCGGGCCTGGGTCTGGCCTCCCTTCACCGGATCGATCCCCTCCGGATGGACAGCGGCCCGTTCTTGTCACTGGTCGACTGTTTGCAGTCGCGGCTCTTCGCAGACCGCGGCTTGAGCGTGCCCCGCTGGACGCAGTACGACTGCGGTCTCGTGTGCGGAGCGATCGTCGGTCTTGCGAAACAGGCGGAGCGTTTGGCCCCATCGGCCCGTGCAGCGCTGGACCTCGAGCCGGACGCCCGGTGTCTCGTGCCCATCTCCCTGCTGATCGCGATCCCGACCCTCCGTTCGGCGCGTGGCACCTCTACGCCCTGGGATCGCTCGCTGGCGGCGGTGAGGGCGCCAAGCCGGAGACACTCTTGCCGCTGACCCTGGCCGTCGCCCTGCTTCTGCTCGAAGCGCGCTCCGCGTCGGCCGTCGTGCGGTGGACCGCTCCCGAGTTCGCTGTGTATGCCCGACTCTGTCCGTTGGAGCTTCTGACCGCTTGGACGCCCGCGCACTCGTTTCCCGATTCGCTCACCTGCCGCTTCGACGTCTCGCCCGCGCGACTCGCCCGGGCGCTGGTCGAAGAGCCGGTCGACGATCGCGGCGACGTCGAGCTGGAGGTGGACGCCCATGACGGCACCGCGCTTCGGAAGCTGCACATGGCGATCGAGTCGGGCCGGCGGTACGAGATCACCGGGCCCCCTCTCGCTCGCAACGGCCGAACGCTCGTTCCCCTGCGCGAGGTCGCGACGTGACGCGGCCCGCCGTCGATCGACCGAGCACGCGCAACGACTCGATCCTGGAACGATTCGAGCCCTACCTGGTCGCAGCGCCATGGCACCGGGACCACTTCGACCTCGAGCCCTTCGGCCTGAGCATTCCCGGCGCGAACGTGATCGTGCCCACGCAGCGCGACGCGTCCAGCTTCCTCGACCGGCTGGAGATCCTCGACCGACTGACCTTCGGACCGGAGGGCATGCCCATGCCGAGGTGGATCTTCTACGAGGCAGCGGAGATTCCAGGGGCCATCTTCGGCTTCGGCTGCCGCGCCGAGTCCCTGGCGGCTCCGCTGGCCCGTCGTCTCGAGCTTGCCGGCTCAGGCTCCGAACTGGTCCCTCTGTCCATGTACATCGCCATCCCGCTGCGTCCGCCGGACGCCTGGTTCGGACACAACCTCGCGTCACTCAATCGTGTGCTGCCGGAGCTGGGACTCCGAGGCTTGGGCAGCATGACGAAGGCCCTGGCGCTCAAGGTCTTTCGCTGCCGCACTCAGGTCGGGGCCACCCAGTGGGACTCCTCCGCGCTCCACATCCACTGCCGCTTCGGCCCGCTCGAGCTGCTCACCGCCTGGACGCCCGCGCATGCCTTTCCCGCCACCCTCACGTACCGAGTGGAACTCACCGATGAGCGGCTCCGCCACGCCCTGGGTGACGCCAGCGCCGCGGTCAGCGTCCCGAAGACCGACCGCGAGGTTGCCGTGGACGACGTCGCGAGGATGCAGGAGCTTCAGCGGCATCTGGAAGACGGCTCGCACTACGTGATCACCGGACCGCCCCGCCGGCGTCCGGATGGATCCGTCGCGGTGCCGCTCGCGGAGACGGCATCGAGTTCATGACAGCAGCGCGAGCAGCAGCGCCTTCTCGGTGTGCAGCCGATTCTCCGCCTGGTCGAAGATCGCCGATCGCTCGTGCTCGAGCACGGCGTCGGTGACCTCGTCACCCCGGTGGGCCGGCAGGCAGTGGAGGAAGATCGCATCGGAAGCGGCTCGCGCGAAGAGCGCCTCATCCACCCGAAACGCATCGAAGACGGCCCGTCGCTCCGCGGCCTCCGTCTCCTGGCCCATCGACGCCCACGTGTCCGTGTAGACCACCTCGGCGCCAGTCACCGCGGCGATCGGATCGCGTCCGACCTCGACGCGTCCCCCGGCCTCGCGGGCGGCCGCGACGATCCTCGCCTCGGGCGCGAACCCCTCCGGCGTGGCCACGCGCAGTCGCCATCCCATCCGCGTTGTACCGTGGATGAGCGAGTGGCACACGTTGTTGCCGTCGCCGACGTAGGCCACCGTCACGCCGTGGAGGTGACCGCGGCGCTCCTGGATGGTGAGGGCGTCGGCCAGCGCCTGACAGGGGTGGAGGAGATCGGAGAGGCCGTTGATCACGGGTACGCCGCCGACCGTGAGCCGCTCGAGATCCTGCTGATCGAAGACGCGGGCCATGATCGCGTCGGCGTACCGGCCGAGCACGCGGGCCGTGTCCTCGATCGTCTCCCCCCGGCCAAGCTGCAGATCGGAAGGCGCGAGAAAGATCGCCGTGCCCCCGAGCTGCCGCATGCCCACTTCGAAGGACACCCGCGTGCGCGTGGAGGGCTTCTGGAAGATCATCGCCAGCGTCCGTCCTGCCAGGTCCTCACGCCGCGGATTGCCCTGCGCCTTGAGCGATGCCGCTTGCTGCAGGAGTTCGGCGATCTCGGGCGCCGAAAAGTCCAGGAGCGAGAGGAAGTGCCTCATGAGCGGACGGCCTCCGCCGCTTTCAGGCGTTCGAGCACCGCGTCGCCGAGCGTGGGCGCATCGCGGCCATCCGCAACGTCTTCGATCGCGTACTGGACGCGCAGCGCCGGCTTGTCCAGCTTCAGACAGCGAGCGAGGTCGAACGGTGTGCCGATCAACACGAGGTCGCAGTCGGTGGCCCGCACCGACGCCTCCAGCTCTGCAACCTGCTCGGGGTAGTACCCCATGGCCGGCAGGAGCTTGCCGATGTGCGGGAACCGCTCCAGCGTCTCGCGGATCGATCCCACCGCCAGCGGACGTGGGTCGACGACTTCTGCCGCGCGGTACTTCTCGGCCGCGACCTGACCGGCGCCAAAGCTCATGCCGCCGTGGGTGAGCGTGGGTCCATCCTCGATGCAGAGAACACGCTTCCCAGCCACCTCGCCGTCGCGGCCATCCACGGTGACGACGCTGCGGGTGCGAAGGATCAATGCGCTGGGGTTGCTTTGGGCCGCGGCGGCGGTCACCGCTTGCACCGCTTCCTTGCCCGCGACCTCCACCTTGTTGATCACCAGGACGTCGGCACAGCGCAGATTCACCTCGGCCGGGAAGTACAGCGATTCGTGGCCCGCCCGCAGAGGATCGATGAGTGTCACCCAGACGTCCGGACGGTAGAAGGGCCAGTCGTTGTTGCCGCCGTCCCAGATCAGGACGTCTGCTTCCGTGGAGGCCTGCTCGAGGATGGCCGCGTAGTCGATGCCTGCATACACGACCGTGCCCGCCGCGATGTGCGATTCGTATTCCTCGCGCTCTTCGAACGTGCATTCGTGCCGGTCGAGATCCTCGTAGGTCGCGAACCGCTGCACCGCCTGCCGGCCGAGATCACCGTAGGGCATGGGATGGCGAATCACGACGAGCCGACGCCCGCTCGCGCGCAGCCGGCGCGCCAGATACCGCGTGGTCGGGCTCTTGCCGCAGCCGGTTCGCACCGCCGTAACCGCCACCACCGGCACCTTGGACTCGATCATCGTTTCGCCCGTACCGAGCAGCCCGACGTTCGCACCGGCAGCCAGAGCCCGCGACGCCACGTGTCCCAGGTGCTCATAGCTCACATCGGAGTAGGAGAACACGACGGCATGGATCGAGTGCTCCCTCACCAGCGTCTCGAGTTCTGTCTCGGAGTAGATCGGGATCCCCTTGGGATAGAGCGGTCCGGAGAGGGACGGCGGGTAGAGCCGCTCGTCGATGTGGGGAATCTGCGTCGCGGTAAAGGCGACGACCTCGGTGTCCGGGTCATCGCGATACACGACGTTGAAGTTGTGAAAGTCACGGCCGGCCGCGCCGAGGATCATGATGCGACGTTTGCGCACGGAAGCCCTCCCAGATCGTTCGTAGTCGTACGAGGGTACCGCGCCTTGCCGTCGCATCAAATGACTCCCCGACATAGGATGATGGCATGCCCATCGAGCGAGCCGGGAGCGATCGGTCTGCCGCCCCGCCCACGGTCGTCGTGGCCCTCGGCGGACACGCGTTCATGCAGCCGGGCGAGCTGGGCTCCCACGACGAGCATCTGCGGAACACCCGGTCGATCTGCGAGCAGCTGATGACGCTCGTCGAACGCGACTACCGGCTGGTCATCACCCACGGCAACGGCCCGCAGGTTGGTGCGCTGATGGAGCGAGATGAGCTTCGTGGCGACAAACTCCCGGTGCGTCCGCTGGACGTGCTCGTTGCGCAGACCGAAGGCAGTCTCGGATACTACCTGCAGCAGGGGCTTCTCAACAGCCTTCGACGACGGGGTATTCGGCGCTTCGTCGTGACGGTCGTGACGCAGGTCCTGGTGGAGGAGGACGATCCCGCGTTCCTCAACCCGACCAAGCCGGTCGGCCCGTTTCTGAGTGAGGCCGAGGCCAAGCGACGACAAGAGGAGTTCGGCTGGGTGATTGGCGAAGATGCAGGGCGCGGTTGGCGTCGACTGGTTCCTTCACCGATTCCGCGCAAGGTGATTCAGCGGGACATGATCCGTCAAGCCTCCGAGCAGGGACATCTGGTCGTGGCCGCGGGCGGTGGCGGCATCCCGGTGCTTCGCTCCGACAACGACGACTACGTTGGCGTTGAAGCGGTCATCGACAAGGATTTGACGTCGGGCGTGCTGGCCGCAGACATCGGCGCCAACCTGCTGCTCGTGCTGACGTCCGTACCGTGTGTCTATCTGAATTTCGGCCAACCGAATCAGACGCCGCTTGGAGCGGTGACCCTGGCCGAGTGCGCTCGCTACATCGAGGAAGGTCACTTTCCGGAGGGCTCGATGGGGCCAAAGGTCGACGCGATTCGCGACTTCCTCGTACAGGGCGGCACACGCGGCCTGGTCACGAGCCCGAATGTGCTGCCGGCGGCCCTCCGCGGCGAGGCCGGCACGCACTTCGTCGGCCGCATCTGACACAACGTCTCGATCCAGAACAAGAAAGCACGCTCCTTCGCCAGAAGAAGCGTGCTCGTCGCGATCAGGCCCTCTCGCTCGGGCCATTCCGCGGCCGGTGGATGCGCTGCTCAGGAACACGTCCCCCACTGAATGATGAGCTGAACCAGGTCGCTGACATCCACGACGCCATTCTGATCGATGTCCGCAACGCAACCCTCGCACGCACCCCAGCTCGTGATCAGAGCGACCAGGTCCTGCACGTCGACGGCGTTGTCGCCGGTGATGTCTGCGGAGCAGGTGCTCACACCCTCGAAGGTGATCGTGACGATGTTCGCCGAATACGACACGGTGAAGCCCGGCTCGCCGGTAACCGCGTCGAAGGCGCCGCTGACGCCGCCGTTGGCCCAGATGATCTCGAACGAGTCGCCGACGCTCGGCACGAACCCGTCCGTCAGTGTGACGACCAGCTCGCCCCCGAGATTCGCGTCCAGATTCGTCTCGTAGATGTCGCGGTCGGCGTGCCCGGGCCGCCGAGATCGACGCGCAGCTGGCCGGTGGCGCTCTGCGTGTACGAGCCATCGATGTAGACGTAGTCCTCGTTGCTGAAGGAGCCGGCCCGGAACGAGCCGTCGTTGACGACGTCGGCGTCGACGGACGCGGTCTCTTCGATCACCAGCGAACCCGCTTCGTTGACCGTGATCTGGCCGCTGCCGAGGGTGTCACTGCCGGCCCTGAGCAGAAGCTCACCGTTGGTGATGATCTGCGCGTTGGCGCCGAGCGTCATGGTGGCGGTGGGACGGATGTCCAGCGTGCCGTTGACGATGGCCCCCAAGCCGGGCGCGTTGACGTTGCCGAGCGCGCTGAGGGCAGCGGATCCGGCAATGGTCGTTCGAATTCCGAACAGACTGCCGAGGTTGAGATCACCGGAGACCTGCATGGCGACAGGGGCGTTCACTTCCACGGTTCCGGCCATCGAGTCGATATCGCCCTGCCAGCCGCCGGCGTAGTGCAAGGCCTCGATCAGCAGGCGGCCGTTCAACGCGATCGTGGTGACGTGGCCAGGATCGGTGTCGTACCAGTCGGCGAGTTCGAGAGTCGCGAAGGATCCAATGACGACGGCCGATCCGCTCTCGAAACGGGCGACGCCGTCCAGGCGCAGATGCGAACCACTGATGACACTGATCTGGCCTTCGACGAACATGGACCCGTCCCCGCTGACGGTCGACACCGCCCCGGGATCCGTGTCGGCCGAGAGCAGCCCACCGAGCGTCCAGTTCTCGTCGACGACCAACTGCACGTCGGAGCCGAGGTTGACGTCGTTGATGGGCGTCAGGATCGCGCCGACCAGCAGCAAGTCGTGGTCCGGCTGCAGCACGTTGATCGTGTTGGGCAGGGCCATGCTGCCGCCACCGAACATGCGCACATGGAGATCGCCGCCCGTCACGCTGAGAAGACCGCCGTCAATGCCGTTGAAGGCGCCCGGACTCGGCGAGTCGATGTCGACCCAGCCGTGGCCGACGATTCGGCCTCCGCCGAGCATCTCGAGCTGGTCATGGACGAGCACCCAACCACCATCCATGTCAAGGTCGAGCGCTGGACTCGATCGAAAGCGTGTCGGTGATCAGGCCGAACGGCGCGCCGCCGGGTGTGATGAAGAGCGAGCTGTCGAGCCCCGTCACCGTGGTGCTTGCGTCGCCGCTCGTGACGGACAGCACGTGCCCGTTGTTGGAGACCGCGCGGGAGCCGCCGACGAAGAGGCTCTCGATCGACGCGGTATCCCCGAAGAGCAGCACGTTGTTGGCACCGCCAAGGACGATGGCGGTGTCGCCGGCTGCGGGCACCTGGTTCGTATTCCAGTTGCCCGAGTTGTGCCAGGAGCTGTTGACGGTGCCGGTCCACGAGTGGGACCCGCCCCCGCCGACCAATCCGGCCAGCGCGACCGTGGCCGACGAGGCCACGACCACTGAGGTGAGGAGAGCGTTTCGAGCGGCGCGGGCGACCGGACGGCAGGTCCGGTCGGGTTTATGACTGTTGCGTTTCATGATGAAGCTCCTTGCGGTTGGTGAAGGGAAGCCGCGCCGCACATCTCTCGTTGATCCGCGGCCGGACATACCCACACGCGGAACGACCGGGACGACCCATCACGAAAAGACGAGAAATTCTGCGCACGCCCCCTGCTCTTGTGCCCGGACCACGGCGGTCGGGCGCGACCGGGTGTGCTTCTGTCCGGAGAGCGCCTCACGCTTTCTCCTTGCAGGACGGGGCGATTGGGCGATACTTGCGGCCTTGGGGAATTGCCATGTCTTCGGGGTGACAAGGGAACGGACGAGCCGTACGACGGCGGTGAGCGCCATGATCGAGACCACCCGAATCACGACGCTGCTGCAGGACATCACCGCTGGACGCGACGGCGCGACCGACGAGCTGATGGACCTGGTCTACGACGACCTGGTTCGCGTCGCCCACCGACACCTGAAGGAGCGATTCGGGGCGGGAATGGACCGATTGACCATGGAGCCGTCAGCGCTTGTCAACGAGGCGTTCCTGCGGCTTCTGGGTCAGCGGCAGGGTTTCGAGAACCGCGGGCAGTTCTTCGCGATCGCGACGCGGGTCATGCTCCGCGTGCTGGTCGACTATTGTCGGCAACGGAACGCTTCGAAGCGAGGTGGCGGCCAGACGCGCCTCTCCATCTCCTTTCATGACGAGGTCTCGCCGGGCGCGGCTCGAGATCGCTCCCCTTCCGGGGAGATCGACGTTCAGTCGCTCACCGATGCGCTGGAAGCGCTCGAATCGCTCGATCCACGGAAGGCCGACGTCGTGAAGATGCGGGTCGTCTGGGGGATGCAGCACGACGCCATCGCGGAATCCCTCGGCGTTTCGGTACCCACGGTGGAGCGGGATTGGCGGTTCGCGCGGGCGTGGCTGGCGGATCGTGTGGCCCAATAGCCAGCCGTGGCTGCAGAACCTGCCGCTACCGTGCGGACGCACGAGCGCTACTGTTTCTGCGGTTCGATGATGGCCGGGCCAGCCCGCTGCCGCGTGTGTGGAGGAGGACCGACGAGGCGCTTCGATCAGCCATGAACCGATTCACCTTCCAGCAGATCGAAGAGCTCTTCCATGCGGCCGTCGATCATGACCCGCCCACGCGCCGGGTGTATCTCGATCGCATCGCTCACGAACACGGTCCGGACGTGTCGGCGATGGTCGAGCGCCTCCTTTCGCACGATGGGTCCGACACGCGGTGGACCGATCTCGGCCTGACGTCCGAGCCAACGCACGAGGCGCCGGAGCTTGAGCCGCCCGGGATGTTGATTGGACGCTATCGGCTCATCCGGCGCCTGGGCTACGGCGGACACGGCGAGGTCTACCTCGCGGAGCAGATCGAGCCGGTCCGGCGAACGGTCGCCTTGAAGATGGTGCGAGGGGCCGCAGCAAGCGAAGCATCGATCGCGCGGTTCCGCGCCGAGCAGCAGGCCATGGCCCTCATGAGCCATCCGAACATCGCCTCGGTGTACGAGGCCGGGCTGGCGGACCGCGGCCGCATGTACTTCGCCATGGCCTATGTCGATGGCGAACCGATCGACGCGTATTGCGATCACCGACGGATGACGGTCCGCGAGCGACTGGCGCTCTTCCTCGAGGTGTGCAGCGCGGTGCAGCACGCCCATCAGAAGGGCTTGATTCATCGCGATCTGAAACCGTCGAACATTCTGGTGACGGAGCGTGACGGCGAGCCCCAGCCGATGTTGATCGATTTCGGCATCGCCATGGCCACCCTATCGAACGACCAAGCCGGCGGCGCCGAGGGCGGACCGCGACACGGCGCTCTCGGTACACCGGCATTCATGAGCCCGGAACAGGCCGGTCCGAATCCGCAGGATCTCGATACGCGGAGCGACGTCTTCTCGCTTGGGATCCTGCTCTACGAGCTGTTGACGGTGCGCACTCCGCTGGATCTCCGCACCGCTCCGGATGCCTCCCTCGCGGAGATTCGCCGGTGCATCGTCGAAGAACGAGCCCCCTCCCCCGCGGCGATCCTGGCCGCGGACGAGCCCGGATGCGCGCGTGCAGCAGCGAACCGCGGTTGCTCGCCGAAGCAACTTCAGCGAGAAGTGCGAGGCGATCTGGATGCGATCGTGATGAAGGCCGTCGCCCATGATCGAGACGATCGCTATCAGACCGCTGACGCGCTCGCTACGGACATCGAGAACGCCCTCCACCACCGACCGGTCACCGTGGGATCGAGACGTCCGGCCGCTCGAATGGTGCAGTTCGTTCGTCGGCACCGCGTGGTGGTCGCGGTCGCAACTGTCGTGCTCACCGCGCTCCTGGTCGCCGCCATCGGGACGGGCGCCGGCATGGTCCGCGCGGCTCGTGCCGCCAGGGAGACCAACGCCGTCAATTCGTTCCTGGAGGACGTGCTCACGTCTTCGCGAGCCCTCGAGAAGGGGTCGACGGTTCGCTTCGTCGAGGTGCTGGCCCAGGGGTCAGCTATGGCGGAGCGTCGTTTCGCTGACTATCCCCTGCAAGCGGGCGAAGTGCATGCGCTGCTCGGACAGACCTACGTGAACCTCGGTCTGTATCGTGATGCCCGGCACGAGCTCGAACAGTCGCTGAGTCTACTGCGTGCTTCAGCCGGCATGAACGACCCGCGAACACTCCGCACTGCGAACACGCTGGCAAGCCTGCTTGCCGCGATGCTCCAACTGAATGACTCCCAAGAGCTGGCCGAGGAAGTCGCTCGCATCGCGTCAGCACATCGCTCCCTTCGTGACGCCTTCTTGACGAGTCAGCGTGTCCTCTGCGATGTGATGCTCAGACGCGGAGAGGCCGAAGCAGCCGAAGCGAAGCTTCGCGAGCTCATTCCACGGATCGACATCGAGCTCGGAACAGACCACACCGAGGCGTACAACGCCCGTCTCGCGCTGTCCGCGGCCCTGAATCGGCAGACCGTCGCCCTCGGCGAGCGCCGGGAGTCGGACGCGATTCGCCGGGTTCGCCTGACGCTCCTCGAGGAGATGCTTCAATTGCAGCAGGCGCGTTTCGAGGAGGACGCAGACGCGATTCCGATCCTCGGCTCGAAGCTGGGTCTGGCGCAGGCGCACCTGGACCTGAGGCACTACCGAGAGGCCGGAGCCCTACTCGAGACACTGCTGCCGCGCATCGTCGATCGCGTGGGCCGAGTTCACGGGTTGTATTGCGACACGGCGATTGCGGTGGCCGGTCTCCGCTATGCGCAGGGCGACTACGTCGGCGCCGCGGACCAGCAGCTCGATTCACTGGAAGCCTCACGAGAGCTGCATTCACCGAAACACCCGAATGTGCTCGGGATCCAACGCGATACGCTGCCGTACCTCGACGCCGCGAACCGGATCGAGGAGGGATTGCGCTTCTCGCGCGAATTGCACGACACGCTGGAGTCGATGCTCGGACCGGACGACGGTGTCACGCGAGATGCGCGGGCCTGGGTGGCCCGTTTCTGTGATCGTGCCGGCCTGATTGACGAGGCCGACGAGCACTTCGGCGCGCTGCTTCAGGGCGAGGCCAATGCGACTCAGCACGGAGCGGACGGCTATGCCACCCTGTTCTATGCTGGGCACCTGACTCGCCTGCGACGATTCGAGGAGGCGGAAGCGACATTGCTCGCTTTGTCGGAGCAAGTCGGCGGCATAACGGTGGGCGTCAGCAGCGCCGCCCACCGTGATGACCTGGCCCGTATGTTCCTCGAGGTGTACCGAGCCTGGAAACGACCGGAGAAGGTACGGGAGTACGAGGCCGTGGTCGCCTCCATGCACGCGGAGGCTGCTGACCAAGAGGGGGCGGCGGCCCCGAATCAGTGACCCCTCCAGATACGAAGACGGCAGAGGCTTTTGTGCAACTCCCGGCGACTTCGGACCGGGAGGGGTCATCGCCCCTCTCCCTCAGTCGTACGAGTGGCTCAAGACGAAGTCGTGCGGATCGAAGGAAGCCGCGATGCTCGGACGGTTGCGAACCAGTATCGCAGGCTCCTGGGGATCGAGCGTCACTGTCCTGACGGCCGTGTACTGCGCTTGCCCGTCGCCACCAACACTCGGAGCGAGACCGCCGGAAACCGAGAGACGGTACATCGATTCCCCGAGCTCGATCGTGACCGCGTCCGTCGGGTGGGTGTTGAACACGACCAGCCCCGACTCGAACTCCCGAGAGAGCAGCGGTTGGCCACTGGGATCCATGAGATCGCCCCAGTCGTTCACGATCGCGGTCGGCTCGCCCAGCGGCACATCCCACTCCGGGAGATAGACAAAGCTGCCGCCGACGGCGACGGTCTCGAAGTCGAGCAAGACGTGCTCGTCCATCACGAGCAGATACGCGGCTAGACCTTTCAGACGCCCAACGTAGTTGGACAGATCGGTGCGGTAGAAGACGGCGCACGTCCGGCCCTGAGCGCGGGTCTGCCACACCGCTTCGAACGCTTCGCCGGTGTTCGCCTGGAGCGTGGTGGCCGAAGGGAAGTTGCCAACGGCAAAGTACTCGATTTCGCCGACGTCAGCGTGCGCGAGATTCTCGAAGTGGCTGCTTGAGTCGGCGGCCACGAAGTATCCCTGGATTGAGAGCAGCGCGGACGGCTCCTGCGCGTGGAGCGAGATCAGCAACTCCTTGATCCCGTCTCGGATGCGCGTATCTGCTGTTCCCTGCCAGTCGGGTGGGACGCCCGTCGCCGTCCAATGCTGATCGAGTGTATCGAGCACGAAGTCGAGCTTCATACCGTTGTAGCCGGCCGAGAGCGCGTCGGAGAGGCGTTGGGTGGATAGGAACATCCACATTTTGTTGTCGGGCCAAACGAGATAGGAGCCCGTGTGACGCATCTGAATCCGGTTGTTGTAGGTCGAGATCTGATATGCGCCCTCGGCGGGAAGCCGCGTGATCGACGAGCCGGTGACGGCGATGCGATAGCTGAATCGAACGCCGAACGGCGCGACCTGACCGGAGTAGCAGCGCCCTCCGTCAGGCAGGTCTTCCACGTTCGTGAAGGCGAAAGATTCGGACGGCTCGAACTGTCGATCGTTGTCCAGATCAGCCTCGAGCACAACGTCGGCCGGATCCGCCGGGCAGTCGCCGTAGCAGATCACCGACATCTGCCCGGAGCCGAACACGCAGCCGCTGGAGATGCGCGTCGTCACAGTAGGGTCCACGGACGCGGTCCACGAATAATTCACCTCGCTGCCGTCGAGCAAGCGAGTGCGCACGCGGTAGACACGTTGGGGATCGACGACATCATCATTGACCTGGTAGATGAACTGGCCCGTCTCGAGCACTGGTGCGCCAAGCGGCATGAACACGTCGTCTTGCGATGCGGCGAACTCGACCACATACGCTTCGACGCCCGGAGGCGCGTAGTTCTGGTGCAGAGTTCGGTGACGCGCATCCTGCCGGAAGGTGATGAGGGTCTGCCCGTCATGCTCGATCGCGGTGAGGGATGCCGGATCGCCGCTGTGAATGAACGCCGGTTCCTCCAGATCGATCTCGGCCAGCCGGGCCGCGTTTCCCTGCACGCCCATCGCCTCCCAGTATGTCAGGACGGTCACGTCGGGATCCAGCGCGCGGAGCGAGTCGATCGCGCCTGGAAACTGGTAGCCCCAGCCATCAAGACCGGAGACGATCTCGAAGCGATCGGCCATGAGCTGCAGGTCGGAGGCCGAGAAGAGTTCGGTGGGGTTGCTGCCGACCGCGAGTCCGTAGAGACGGATCGGCGAACTCACCGGCACCTCACCCGAGGCGCCCACGGGGGCGACGCGACCGAGCACTGCACCGGTGGCGATGCCAAGACCAAGCAAGACTCGTGAATCAAATAGGCGTTGCATCGTGTCCCCTCCTGCTGCCAGACGCGGAAAGCCGCCAAGAAAGGACGCTCGCGCCCCAGGGCGGGACCATTCCCACTTCAACGGGGCCAATCGTACGATGGGTCGGTAGCAGGTCAAGCCCCGGCGACGAAGGGGGACGGCGAGTTCGCAGCTTGTTCCATCTGGTGAAGCCCTCTCTCACTCCCAATGCGGGCAGAACCGGCAGAGCGTCCGGCTTTTTTCTTCATTGACAAAGGTCGAGGATGTCCCGGAATCGTCCAGTGGAGTGATGAACGTTGCAGCACACGACCGCCGCGTGCAGAGGCGCGCGGATGTGAGTGGGGAAGTCTTGTGGGTGGCCGGCAGCTGCGCCGAACAGTCCATGCGGCTGGGTTTCTTGGTTGGTCTGAGGTTGGGGGCGCGGCTTGAGATGTTGTTGTAGCGTCGCCGCATCCATGCGGCTCGACCATCGTCGGTCCGACGTGGCTCATACGCGCCCGCATCGTGCGGGCTTCCCTGTGACTGGTCCGGCGGTGGCCGTTTCTATCTATGTGCGGCCCGTCCGGGCCGCAGAGGCTTTGCATCGCCGGCGGCATCCATGCCGCCTCGGTTCTCGCTGTGAACCACCACACGGTCGGCGGCATCCTGCCGCCGACCTTCAATTCCGGATGGGAACTGCCTGCGTTGCAAGATGCGCCGTTGGCGTTCGATTGCGCGACCGACGCCCCCATTGGCGCCGGCCGCGCATGGCCCGGCCGCCGCAAGCGTCGGCAGATCAAGCTCCCGCGGCAGGAGGCCGCGGGAGCGTTGGTGTTTGCGCGTGACGCGAGCCGGCATGGATGCCGGCGGTCTTGCAAAGCTCGCGGGAGGGGAGGCCCGCCATAACCAAGCCCGTCCCACGCCGGAACTTCCCCAAGCGAGCCGGCAGGACTGCCGGCGGGTCTGAGCAACGCCGGACCAACGAGGGTCGAGCCGCAGGAGGCGGCGACGCCACAACAACAACTCGAGCCGCGCACCAACCCCAAGAGCTTCACAAGATCAGCCGCATGGATGCGGCGACGGCCTCGCAACCCCCAGGCCGAGACAAGCGTGTTGGCCCACCCCCTCGACAACAGCCGGCGACACCGCAACCCCCCGAACGACCAACGCGTGTTAGGTCAGAGGCCCCGACGGGCGGCCCCGCCCGTCTCGGCATCTCGGGGCGCAGCGAAGAACGCCGCGCCGTCGCGGCGTCATGCAGTGAAGCCACCCAGGGGACTCGAACCCCTGACCTGAGCTTTACGAAAGCTCCGCTCTACCAACTGAGCTAGGGTGGCACGGCAGAGGTCAAACAGTAGCAAAGGCCACTTCGGCGGGCAATGGCGAATGCTTTCGCCGGCCTCCACGATCACGGTGGCGGAACGCTCATGCCCTCCACGACCTCGATCGGAACAGACCGTGACGGGCTTGCTGGATAGCCGTCCGCGGTCAAACGCCAGATCATCGTGTCGCGCGGCGTGCCGTCGGCCGACTTGAGGCACGCAGGCACGGTTGTCGCCAGGGTGTATCCCAGCCGCGCGGGAATGGCGCTGCTGCGCCGGTTCTCAGGATCGCAGTGGATCTCGATGAGTCGCAGGCCCGTCCGTTCGAAGCCCACTCTGGTCAGTGCAGCCGCGGCTTCCGTGGCCAATCCC
Source organism: uncultured Planctomycetota bacterium (assembly GCA_963697235.1). Taxonomy (GTDB): domain Bacteria; phylum Planctomycetota; class Phycisphaerae; order Phycisphaerales; family SM1A02; genus CAVONJ01. Next base: position 626,530 of record CAVONJ010000003.1, on the reverse strand, counting down.
CGTCCGACCCGATCGGCAGCCAGCCAGTACCCGATCTCCATCGCACCGGCGCCGATGCGCGGGTGCAGTCCCGCTCCTCCCAGCACCGCGGTCTGCTGCGGATCGAAGATGGCGAAGCAGTAACTCGTACCCCGCCGGAAGCTCCCGCCGAGCTGAGCCACCACGGCCGCCCGCGCCACCCGCGAGATCGGCTCGGGTTTCACCCAGTCCACCCAGGGTCGCAGATGCTCCACGCTCGCGAGCACCGCCTCGTGCAGGAGCGCCTCGTCTCCGGCCTGCCAGGGACGTAGCGCAAGCCGCGGCGTCCTGATCAGCTTGATCGTGCGCAGCGCAAGCAAATGCGCGGCGGCCCGACTGCGAGTACCCAAGCCATCGGCGCCCACGGCTCCTGCCTCGAGCGTCAAGGAATCAGCTGGACCGCGTCGCCGCTCGACACGTTCATGGACCCGTGCACGCGCGCCGCCGCCTCCGCCGTCGCCCCTTCGGAACTCGTGATGAGGTTGACGAGCGCGGTGAGGTGACGCGGCTCTGCGCGGTCGCCATTCCGCTTGACCGACTCTGCCACGCGGTCGAGCAATTCGATCTGCTCGTCGCCCGTCGCGGCCAGCGCCACGTCGAAGAGCTTCTGCTGCGCCCGGTCGGTCGCGAGCAGTGCGAGCACATCGGCCACGAGCCGCCGGGTGCCGCCGGAGCGGATCTCGACCGCCTCGAGCAGCGAAGGCTCCACATCGCCCACGTCGTATGCCTTCGAACCGGAGACCGCGATGTCCTTCAGCGCCGCGAGCGCCTCGATGGCATAGATCTCCGACTCCGCTTCGGTCATGCGTCCTCCGGCGCCCTGCTCCATCACGCTGTCCACCTGCGCCTCGAACTGCGCTTCGGCGACTCCCGCCTTGCCGACGAGCACGCGTCGATCACCGCGATACTCGGGACGCAGCTTGGGCAGCTCGAGCGCGGTCGCCTGAATGAGCACGGGGCTGGCCGCGGTCTTCGGAATCAGGCGCAGGTCCGTGATGGTCTGGATCGTCTCCTCGGCCGTGGCCTTGTTCACGACGACGAGATCGATCCCCACTGCCTCGTCGATCGAGATCTGCAGCGTGCCCACCGAGCTTCCGGCTCCCGCCACGGCGAAATCCAAGCTCTCCAGCATGTTCGAGAGCACGCGCTGGTCCTCCGCGTCGTCGGCGATGACCAGAGCAAAACTCTTGCCGCCGGTTCGGATGGCGGTACCGAGCAGCGGCACGACCGCGAAGTCGCCGGGAAAGCTCTCCCGGGGCAGCGCCGCGCCAGCGTGAGCGCTGCTTCGTACTGCGCTCGACGATCGGGGTATTGCAGGGCCTCCAGCAGCGGCTGGCGGGTTCGCACCTTCCCGAAGAGATTGGCGCCACCGGTGGTTTGCGAGAGCGCCTTGATCGCGTCGCGGACCAGGGGTGTATTCACCTGATCGAGCGCCATCTCCAGGACGTCGAGGCACGTCTGCGTGCCGAACACCGTGGCGTAGAACTCGGGCGTGTACTGATTCTCCCCGAAGATGGGATCGGTCATGCCCGCGGGAATCTCGTTCTCTCGCTTGAGATTGGAAGCGACGAAGAGGCTGAGCGCACCACTGTTGAGCGGGTCGTTCTTCAGAGCGGCGGAGGCCATCTTCATGGCCATGACCTCACCGTAGATCTCCGTGGGCACGGGCGTCCGCTGCAAGCCCACGAAGGCGTCGTAGGACCACACGTTGTTCGACGGCTCACCGGGAAAGGCGATCAGCGATTCCGACTCGTCGAAGTATTGGCGCCCCACCGCGGCGTAGAGATTGGAGACCGGCAAGTTGAAGAGGTCGGGGTTGTTGAATCGTCGCAACGCGCGGTCTGCGGCGTCCCGCACCGGCGAGGAGGCGTTGGGGTCGTCGGCGAGCTCGCGAAGGACGGGGGCGGCGTGGGCATAGCCGATCGTTCCCAGGATGTCGGCGACGATTCGCTGACTCTGCGGATCGCCCAGCTGCAGCAGCCCGGCGGACAGCGGCGTTACCGCCTGCCGTCCGATCTCCTGGAGCACGCTGATGCACTGGTTCTTCAGTCGCTCGTTCTTGCCCTCCGTGATCTCTCGCAGCAGCGCGGGCACCGCGTACTCACCGGCGCTGACCAGCCGGCGCCGTCCCAGCAGCCGCTCCCGCTGGTTGCCGACGAGCATCTGGATGGCCGCGTCGATCCTCGACGGATCCCGGGCGAGGTCCATCCGACCCTGCTCGATGCGCAGTGAGAGCTCTCCGGACGCTCGCTCCAGTTCGGGATCGGCGATGCGCTGCGCGCGAACGACGGCGACGTCGAAGCGCTCCACCTGCGTCTTGCCCTTCTCGTCCAAGAGCTCCGCGAGGTCCGCGTCCGACATGCCGCTTCCGAGCAGGGCATCGGCGCTGGCCGAAGCAAGCTGGGGATTCGCGGTGAGGCAGTAGAAGACGAAGTCCTCGAGGAGTTGCGCGGGGTCGGGATCCTGGGCCCTCGCCGAAGTCAGTCCACCGAGCACAACGCTCAGAACGGCCACGAGCGCCGCCACCACGCGACGCCTGGTGCCACCGCGCCAGCGCGAGACGGTCGAACTGGAAACGGCACTCGTCATGTTCATGACATCGACTCCTGTGGTCGTCCGGGTCACTGTCCGGCCATCGGCGACCGGGCGCGGGCCGTCGCGGCTCGACCGGCTTCGCACTGAGCCCGGCTTCGCATGTGGCACTCTCGCGCAGGGCGCCGACCCTCGCGTGATCACGGGAAACTGCCCTGGCGAAAGTAGCTCAGGGGTCTTGCGGTGTCAACGAATGGCTGCACGAGTGCCCTTTCCAGTCCGCCACTCTCGAACCGGAAAGGGCACTGGCTCTCTTCGCACTTGCACGTACATCGGTTCCGGTTACCCTGCGGCTGGACTGCGGTGTCCCAGCGGGCGAAGGCCCGGGACGAATAGGGAAGGTGGTGAAAGACCACCGCGGACGCGCCGCCGTAATGGGAGGTCGAGGCAACGCTTCGACCACCTCCCCCAGGTCGCCACTGAACGGCATGACAAGGTCGTTTGGGAAGGCGGGCGGAGGAAGACCCAGAGCCGGAAGACCTGCCGCAGTCGATGGCGTAGCCCTCGCGCAACGGGCGTCGACGCTGGCGGCTCCGATCCGTCTCCTTCGGAAACTGCCATCGCTTCACCGCGCGAGTGCTCCAGAGACTTCGCTCTCAGGGGACCGTTCCGCGCGAATCGGAACGCATCACAAGGAGTCGGTCATGCGCAGGTCATTGACGCACGCGGTTGTCATTCCCATCATTCTGGTGATCCTCGTCAGGCCCGGCACGCCCGCGTGGGCCGCATCGGACGGGTCGGGCTCGTCACCCTTCGCCACTGCGGTCGTCGGCTACGACCCTGGCACCGGGGCCGTCGCTGGATATGACGATCCTCTGACCACCCTCGGTCCACCGGCGCGACTCACCAGCTTCGGCGTGGTGAGCCCCTTCAACCCGGCGTTCCAGCCAGATCAGATCGTCTCCATCGGCCCGGGAGGATTCCTCGTGGTCTCCTTCGAGCAGCCGGTGATCGACGATCCCGCCAATCCCTTCGGCATCGACCTGCTCGTCTTCGGCAACGCGGGCTTCATCGACTCGGCGGGCGTCGTGGGCGGGATCTTCTCCGACGGCGGCCAGATCGAAGTCAGCCCCGACGGAGAGAACTGGACGCCGATTCCCGGCATCGAAGCGGAGGGCCTGCTTCCCCACGCTCGGCTACCTCGACAGCGGACCCTATGACCGCGATCCCGGCCAAGTGGAGTCGTGCTTCACGCGCCCGGTGAACCCGAGCGTCGGCCTGGACGAGCTCCTCGGCCTCGAGTTCGCCCAGCTGCTCGCGCTCTACGGCGGCTCGGGCGGCGGCACCGGTGTCGATCTCGGATCACTTGGTCTCGAGGCCATCAGCTTCGTCCGGATCAGCACGCCCCTGGACGCCATCGCGAACGTGGAGATCGATGCGTTCTCCGACGTCGCCCCGTCCGTTCCCGGCGACGCCAACGGCGACGGCCGGGTCGACGTACTCGACCTGATCGCGGTCATCTCCGATTGGGGCGCTGCCGGCGGCGGCAGCATGGCCGATCTCAACGGTGACGGCGCTGTCGACGTCGGCGATCTGGTCATCGTCATCGTCAACTGGAGCCAGGAGCCTCAGCCGTGAGGCGCGGCGGCGTCAGCCTGATCGAGTGTCTGGTCGCCGTCGCGACGCTTGCGATGCTCATGGGTCTGCTGCTGCCCTCGCTCGGCGGCGTCCGGGCGTCGGCTCGGAGCACCCAGTGCCAGAACAATCTCCGGCAGCTGTCCACGGCGGCTCAGCACTACGTCTCGATCTTCGACGCTCATCCTCCCGCGCTGCTCTATCAGAGCGGCGAAGTTCATCTCACTCGCGCGTGGGACTGGGTCACCACGACCTTCACGGGAACGCTGGTCGAGCCGGGCGCGATCTGGGCCTTCACCGATCATCCGGGCGAGGTCATGCAATGTCCCGACTGCGCCGAACCCTCGAACTCCGCCGATCCGTACACGGGCTACAACTACAACACGTCGTATCTGGGCGATGAGCAGAGCTTCGGCGGACCGATTCGCCGCGGCCTTCGACCGCACGTCTGCAGGCGCTCTGCGCAGTGCGCCGTCTTCGGTGACGGTGGATGGGCCGGCGGCAGCAACAAGTTCATGCGGGCGCCGCTCGGCAACTCGGGCGAAGACTCGCAGGCGACCAGCCTCGACGTGCGCTACGCCGGCGGCCAGGCGTTCCGCCATCAGGACTCGACGAACGTCGCCTACCTCGACGGTCACGTCGGTTCGGTCATCCAGCCCCAGAGCGGACTCGCCGCGACGCCGACGCTGCTGGAGCAGTATCTGCGCTTCCCCCGCAACGGGTTCCTGTCCGATGATGATGCCGCGTACGACCCGCGGTGACCGGGCGGACGAAAGAACCGGGTATTATCTGCGTCCATGTTTACCAGCGATTCGTTCGAGATCTCCGTCGACCGGAGCGAGGTCAAGGGACATCTGCACCGTCCGAAGGGCGGGTCCAAGAAGAAGGGCCAGCGCTCCGTCCTCCTCTGCAGCGGCTTCCCCTTTGACCGGGATGATCTCGTCGAGCTGTCGAATCAGATGACGACCATTCTTGTCGACGCTGGCGTCGTGACCGCCACCTACGCGCCGCGATTGGCGGACCTGAGCGATGAGTCACTGTGCCACCATCGCGCCAAGCACCTCGTCGAGGACGCGTTGGCGGTCTTCGAACACGTCGCCGAGCAGCCCGACCTCGACCGGAGCCGGATCGCGGTTCTCGGCTACTCGTCGGCTGCGGTGGTGGCCGCCTGCCTGGCAGGACGCACGGATCAGATCGCCGGCCTCTGCCTGGTGAACCCGATGACCGTCGCAGACATCGTGAATCGCCTGCCCGGACCCGAGACGCAGCGAGCGGAGCAGGAGGAGCCACCGGAGCGAGCCGCCTTCGTCACGTCGGTGCAGAAGCTGGCCCCCCTGCAGGACGTCGTCGTGTACGACCGTCCGAGCCTCGTCGTGCACGGCGCATCGGACCGCGCCGTCGCCCCGGAGAACTCCCTCAGCTACTTCGCACGCCTCGCCGACGCCTCCCAAGACGCCGAACATGCGTTCATCGCCCGCGGCGATCACGCCTTCACGACCGTCGAAGGTCGGGTGGCGTGCATGGAGATGCTGCGCGCCTTCCTGACCCAGCTGCCGTCCAGGTCTAAATCCGCGGCATGAGCCCGCTGGCCGATTATCCCGAGGCGCTGCGGGCGGCCGTCGAGGGTCTCGCTCCGACCACGAGCGTGGAGACCGTGGCCCTGCTCGACGCCGCGGACCGGGTGCTCGCCGAGTCGATCGCCGCGGATCGTGACCTGCCGCCCTTCAATCGCGCTCAGATGGACGGATACGCGGTGCGCGCCGCCGACCTCGCCGTCGATCGGCCGCTGCCGGTGGTCGGCTCGATTCGCGCCGGTGCGCGCTGGGACCTCCCCGTGCCGCCGGGCGCCTGCGTCGCCATCGCCACCGGCGCCGCTGTGCCACCGGATCTCGATCTGGTCGTCCAGCACGAGCTGACCGATCGGGGCAACCCCGTGCGCCTTGCGGTTGGAGATCTTGCCGCGGGACACGCGATCCACCCTCGCGGCGCCGATGCCCGGGCGGGCGATCACTTGATCGGGCCGGGCACGGCGCTTCGTCCTCATCACCTCGGTCTGGCCGCCATGGTGGGGCGCGAGCGGCTGGCGGTCTTCGCGCGACCGACGGTCGTGCTGCTCACCAGCGGTGATGAGGTCGTGTCGCCGGGGGATCCCGTTCTCCCCCATCAGATCCGGAACTCGAATCAGCCCATGGTGACAGCGCTGCTGGAGCGGATCGGCGCCCGCCTGGTCACCAGCGCCCACCTGCCCGATGAAGCAGAAGCCACCCGGTCGGCGGTGGCCGCGGCGCTGACCGAAGCGGACGTGCTGATCACCGTCGGTGGCGTGAGCGCCGGTGAAGCGGATCACTTTCCCGAAGCACTCGAGCGCGCCGGCGTCACCTTCCAGACGATCGGGGCGGCCATTCAGCCCGGTCGACCGATTCGAGTGGGTCGCCAGGGGAGCGGCGCGGTCGTCGTGACGCTTCCGGGCAATCCGGTCTCCGCGCTGGCATGCGCGTGTCTCTTCGTGTGGCCGATCGTGCGGATCCTGGGCGGCGCCGATCCGCAGCCGCCCTGGCAGTCGCTTGCGCTGGCGGCTCCGGTGCGGGCGAACGCGCGGCGGCGGGCCTTCCGTCCTGCGCTGCGCCACCCGGATGGCACCTGCACGGTGCCCACATGGGCGGGATCAGGCGACCTCGCGCACACGGCCGCCACCGACGGGCTGGTGGAGCTGCCGATCCAGGCCGAACCCGTGCCCGCAGGGCGTGTGCTGCGCTTCCTCCCCTGGCCGTAGCAGCCCGGATCAGCGGAAGATCAGCGACGGATCGGCCGACGATATAGTCTGGTCCCTTTCCGAACCCCTTCGACGCAGTCTGACGAGTCTCGATCACTCGCCAGGGAAGGAAACGCTCGTGCGCGGAGCGCTGCTCATCGCCATTGCCGTGGTCGCTGTTGTTCTGGCGGTCCTGCGGGTCGCTCTTCCGAGGGGCTCGTCCGGGCCCACGCCCCGCGAGCTCGCCGCCGAGTGGTTCGAAGCGAGCGCTGCGCAGGGCGCAAGCCGCTCGGCGATCAGCGTCGAACCGATCTTCACGGACGTGGCGATCCGGCTGGGCATCGACCTCGTCCACGACAACGCGGCGCACGGCAGCTTCCGGCTTCCCGAAGAGATGGGGCCGGGCGTCGGTCTGCTCGATATCGAGGGGGACGGCGATCTCGATCTCTTCGCTGCCGGAGGAGGCGCGCTCGAGCCGGCGGAGGGACCGGGCCAATCGTGCCGACTCTTCCGCAACGATGGCGATCACTTCACGGACGTGACCGAGCGCAGCGGGGCGGGCATCCAAGGCCCGGCGTACGGTGTGGCCTGCGCGGACTACGACGACGACGGCGATGTCGACATCTTCGTCACCCGCCTGGGCGAGAACGCGCTGCTGCGGAACGACGGTCAAGGACGGTTCACCGAAGTCGGAGGCGAGATGGGCGTCGCCGACGACGGCTTCGGCGCCAGCGCGGTCTTCTTCGACTACGACCGCGACGGCCGGCTCGACCTCTACGTCACCAACTACGTCGACTGGTCGCCGGCACGGGAGACCGCCTGCTACACGATCTTCGGCGAACGGGACTACTGCAATCCTGTCGTGTACGGCGCGCCGTCCCTCGATCGCCTCTACCACAACGAGGGCGGCGGGCGGATGCGCGACGTCAGCGACGCGGCCGGCATCGCCTCCGAGCGTGGCAACGGCCTGGGTGTCGTGGCCAGCGACTTCGACGGTGACGGCTGGCCGGATCTGTACGTCGCGAACGATCAGACACCGGCCTTCCTGTGGATGAACCGCGGCGACGGCACATTCGAGAACCGCGCGATCATCCGCGGCTGCGCCTACGACGGGCGCGGGCGTCGCTATCGCGGGCATGGGCGTGGCGAGCGAGGACCTCGACGGCGACCTGGACGCGGACCTGCTCGTCACCAACATCAACGACCAGTCGCATCTGGTTCTCGAGAACGATCAGGGGCTCTTCCAGGACGTGAGCCTGCGTTTGGGCATGGGGACCTTCTCGATTCCCGCCACGAGCTTCGGCGTGGTCCTGTTCGACCAGGATCTCGATGGCGCCCTGGACGGGTTCTTTGCGAACGGAGCGGTGAACTCGAACAACCCGATGCCCATCGGCGACAACCCGTACGCCCAGCCCGATCAGTTCGCGCGGCTCGTCGACGGGCGCTTCGTCGCAACCCCGACGGGACTTCTGCTGGGCGATGTCGGACGGGGAGCGGCCGGCGGCGATCTGGACAGCGACGGGGACGTCGACCTCGTGGTGAGCAACAACGGCGGGCCGGTGCAGGTGCTGCTCAACATCCAGAAGACCGCTCGCTCCTGGCTGGCGGTCGATGCCCGCACCGGTCCCGGAGACCGGGCGGCCATCGGGGCGGAGGTGATCGTGACGACCGGGGGCCGGTCGCAGTGGCGGAGCGTGCAACCTCAGAAGAGCTACTTGTGCAGCAGCGACCCGCGCGTGCATTTCGGTCTTGGCGACGCGAAGCGGGTCGAGGAGGTGCTCGTGCGCTGGCCGGACGGCACGAGCACCGTGCGGCGGGACGTCCCGGTCAACCAGGTGCTGATCATCCGAGCGGAGGAAGCGCCATGAGCTCCACCACGGGGGCTCTGCGCTGGTGGGAGTGGACGGCGCTCGGCGGTCACCGCGGCCAGCATCGCCGTGCTCGTCAGCGCAGAGAGAATGATGCCGACGCGACCGCCGGCCGAGCTCACCGTCACGACCGAAGTGGGGGCTGGCGGGGCGCGGGTCGCCCGCGTGGACGATGAGCGGGTCCGCGCGGTCTTCGCCGCGATCGGTCTGCCCGATCCGCCGCGACTGGACCGTTCCGATCCCGTGCCGGTGCTCGCCATCATGGATCGCGCGCGGCGCTGGGCCGACCAGCGCGACACCGCGGCGCTGGGCGAGCTTGGCCAGATCTACCAGGGGCTGGAGGAGCACCGGGCGGCGCTGGCGTGCTTTGCGGCCCTGGTCGCGCTCGACGAGGCGAGTCCGCGCTGGCCCTACTTCCTCGGCGTCGAGGCGCAGGCCCTTGGTCTGGAGGAGGCGGCGCTGGACGCGCTGCAGGTCGCCGCGGCCCAGGAGCCGGACTTTGGCTTGACCCATGCCCGCCTCGGATTGCTCCATCTGGAACGGGGCGAACTCGATCAGGCCGAAGCGTCCTATCGCCGGTGCGCCGAGCTCAGCCCCGGCCCCTCGCTGGCGTGGGTAGGCCTCGGCCGGGTGGCCCTGGCCCGCGGCGAGGACGAGCAGGCGCGGGAGTTCCTGGAGACGGCCGTTCAGAAGAGCCCGAGCGACTTCCTCGCCTATCGAGTCCTGGCGCAGGCCCTTGGTCGCCTGGGCCGCGTCGCCGAGGCCGAGGCCGCCCAGCGCCGCTCGGAGATGCTCCCCCACTATTCTGGCTGGCTCACCTTCGACCTTCGGCTGCAGCACGCTCATGCCTTGGCGAACACGCAGCGTTACCTCGAGAACGAGATCCGCCGCGCGTCCGCGGCCCGCGACTGGCCGGCGGTGGCACGGCTCGCGCAGGCCCTCCTGCAGCGGCGCCCCGACGACCATGCCATGCTCGCCAACCTTGCGGGAGCGTACCGGGCGCTTGGACGCCTGGACGACGCCCGCGCGGCCATCGACCGCGGTCTGACCGTGAAGCCCGACGCGGCACCGCTCTACGTCGTCCGGGCGGAGATCGGTTTCATGCAGCAGGACCTCGCGACCGCGTCCGCCGATCTCGAGCGGGCGCTGCACCTGGATCCCGGTGAGGCGCGGGCGTACGAGCTCCGCGGGCGCATCGCGGCCTTGCGCGGCGATCTGGCCGCCGCCGCGGCCGACTTGGAGCGGGTGGTGGCGCTCCAACCTCAGGCGTTGACGGCCCGGGTCGTTCTCGCTGAGGTCTACCGGCTCTCGGGACGCGTCGACGAAGCGCTGCAGGCCGTCGACGCGGTCCTCGCGATCGACCCCGCCAACGCCATGGCCCTGTCCCTCAAGCAAAAGCTCGACGGGGGAGAGTGACCTTCGAGCACCCAAAAGCGACCGCTCCGGCCCATGTGGACCGGAGCGGCGTCATGTCAATCAGACAAGGAGGAGAGGGCGTTCACGCCTTGCGACGCCGACGAGCGCCCAGCACTCCGAGTCCCAGCAGCGCCAAACCGCCCGGGGCCGGAACATTCGTGAGCGACCAGAAGTTGATCGTGCCCGTGTCGCCGCCCGCGTTGTCGGAGACCGTCAGCCTCCACGTGCCCATCGTCGACTCGCCGATGAAGGCCGAGAGGGCGTCGGTCGCCGAGGCCGGACCGGCGTAGCCCGCGATCCCGGTGCCGCTTCCGCTGTCCGGACCTGCGTACAGGTCGATCGGGGTGGCGGCGCTGTCGGCGAGGATCAGCGGGTTCGATTCGCTGGTGCCAAAGTTATTGGCATCGTAGCCGAAAACCGAGTCGCCACCGTTGTCGATACTGCCGGGCCGGTTCAACAGCGTGACCGTGGTGCCCGTCTCGACGTGCTCGAGCGTCGCGATCAGGTCGCCCTGCCACGTGTGGGTGATCCACAGTCCCACTTCCAGCTGCACGATCGGGCTGTCCGCGGCCACGACGATGTCCGTCGAGACACCGGCCGTATTGTTGTCCGGAATGGCCAGATTCGGGCTGGAGGATCCAAAGGGCCCGCCCGCCATGGCGGAGCTCGCCAGCGCGATGCTCGCGGCAAACGCGAAAATACCGGTCCTGATCATGTGACTCTCCTCATCAAGGCGTGTGTCATTTCGTCCGCTCATGCCCCACCGGCGCGAACGAGTGGCTCCAAGCTACCTGGGCCGAACCGCTGATTCAATCCCCTTTTCTTCGACAAGCAGAGAAAATAGAAGCGATTCTCAGGCGACGCGGTTGCCCATCTTGACACCAGCGCCCACTTTCGCAGCTATCCGCCGCTGACGGGCGGGATCAGCGCAACCGTCTGGCCCGAGCGAAGCACGGTCGCCGTGCTGCAATACGCCTCGTCGACGGCCACCGCAATCCTGGCCCGGTAGGTCGCGATAGCGGGATGGGTCCGGCCGAGCTCTTCCAGCAGTTCGGCGACGGTGGCGCCTTCGGCCAGCTCCACCGCCAGTCGTTGCGATCCCGCCCCGTCGGCGAGCTGAGCGAAGAGCAGCACGTCGACCTTCATGAGCCTGCCCGGGACGAGCGACCGAACTGCCGATCGAGATCGGCGAGGGTGAGTCGCAGGGTCGTCGGTCGACCGTGGGGACAGCGGCTGGAGCGATCGATCTGCGCCCGCTGACGCAGCAGGTCCTCCATCTCCGCTCCGCTCAGTCGGTCCCCCGCCTTGATCGCCGCCTTGCAAGCCATCATGTCGAGCACCCTGTGCAGGGCTGCTTCCGGATCATCCTGCTCCGACAGCTCTTCCGCGCTGTCGAGAATCTCGCGGAGGAAGGGCTCGGGCGTGACGTTCCGCTCGAAGAGCAGGGAGGTGAACGCGTGCACGGCGACGGTGCGGGGCCCGATCGGCTCCGCATCGATCCCCAGACGCTCCAGCAGCGGCTTCAGACTCGCCAGCGCCGCGACCTGCGTCTCTTCCACCTCGACCGTCGCCGGGAGCAGCAGCCGCTGCGATTCGAGCGACCCCTCGCTCACCCGCTGCTTGAGCTGCTCGAACATCACGCGCTCGTGCAGGGCATGCTGATCGATGATCACGAGCCCCTGTTCGTCCTCGGCGACGAGATAGCAGCCGTGCACCTGCAACACGCGCTCGGCGCGGGTCACGGCCACCAGCGGTGCGCTCGCGTCGATCGTCGCGGCGGTGGAGCCCTGCCCCTGCTCGAGCAGCTCCGGCGACTCGGCCCGCAGTGCGTCGCGCACCTGCTGGTAGATGAACCCCTTGCTCGCCGGGTCCAGACCGCGGAAGTGCTCGAGCAGTTCGCGGCTGCCGCCGCGGCCACCGCCGCCGAGGCCGCTGCCGAAGGGCTTGGGCTCCGCGCTGCCGAGGGCGTCGAGGGACGGAACCAGGTCAGCGCCGCGCAGCACGCGCACGACGGCCCGCTGCACGGTCCCGTGGACGTGCGACTGATCGCGGAACCGGACCTCTGCCTTGGCGGGATGAACATTGACGTCCACGTGCTTCGGATCGATCCGCACCATCAGCACCGCCGTCGGCGAGCGGTCCGGGGCGATCAGGCCGCGGAAGGCTTCCCGCACCGCATGACTGATCGTGCGATCGGAGATCGGCCGGCCGTTCAGGAAGACCTTGAGGTGCCGGCCGGTCGCGCGAGCCAGCTCGGGCGTTCCGATCAGCCCCCACAGCTCGAGACCATGGGCGCTCTCTTCCAGCGTCAACAGCTGCTCCTCCAGCTCCCCGCCCAGCACCTGGAGCGCTCGCTCCCGCGCCGCGGCGGCCGGGGGCAGGTCGAGCCGGGGCTGACCGTCGACGCGCAGCGTGAAGCCGATGGCGGGATGAGCGATCGCGAGCACCTCGATCACCTCCGCCACCCGCGCTGCTTCGGTCCGATCGGTCCGCAGGAACTTGCGGCGGGCGGGCGTGTTGAAGAACAGGTTGCGAACCACCACGCTCGTGCCCCGCGGGAGCACCGGAGGGACGAACGGGCTCGACGCGGTCGCCCTCGACCTCGATCGTTCCCGCTTCCGCCTGTTCGCGAGGGCGCGACGTCAGCGCGAGCCGACTCACGGAAGCGATCGAGGCCAGCGCTTCACCGCGAAATCCCATCGTGGCGATCGCGTTCAGATCGTCCGCCCGGCTGATCTTGCTCGTGGCGTGCGGGGCGATCGCCAAGGGCAGCTCGGCGAAGGGGATCCCGCCACCGTCATCGGCGACCGCGATGAGGTCGCGCCCGCCGTTCTCGATGCGGACGTCGATGCGCGTGGCCCCCGCATCGATCGCGTTCTCGATCAGCTCTTTGACGACGCTCGCCGGTCGCTCGATCACTTCGCCCGCTGCGATCTGGTTCACGAGCAGCGGGGAGAGCGGCCGGATCGGCATGACGGGCATTGTACAGGAGCTGACCAGGCGTGATGACGCGCAGAGATCATCGCGTTCCCTTGCCCTTGCCCGTGCCCTTGCCCGTGCCCTTGCCCTTGCCTCGCTCCCCTCGACCTACCCACGAATGGCGGAGGGCAGGGGCAAGGGCAAGGGCAACGGGTCATTGCATTGCATCGCGTTGCATTGCATTGCATGCACGCTACGCGATCACCCTACGCGACGGGATCGCCGGCGGTCCGAGTCGTTTGTTGAGGGGTCGGGCGCTGGCGCTCTGCTTCATCACGATCGGCATCGGCCGTCCTCGCCCGAAGGCGCGCGGGGAGACCTTCAGGATGACCGCTGCCTGATCGCGCTTGAACTGAGCCCGGTCGATCGTCCGCGCGGTCCGCGCCACGAGCTCGGCGCTGAACCCAGTCTCCTCCGCGATGCTGCGCACCGACTGCTCCCGATCGACGTAGCGGAGCACGATCTCATCGAGCAGCTCGTAGGGCGGCAGCGTGTCCTGGTCGGTCTGATTCGGCGCAGCTCCGCGGAAGGCGCCTTGGTCAGGCAGCGAGCGGGCATCGGCGAGCGCTGAAATCCGCACGGACCGTGGTGCGCGTTGATCCAGCGGGCGAGGTCGTACACCGTCGTCTTGAGGACGTCGCCGAGCACGCCCACCGCGCCCACCATGTCGCCGTAGAGCGTCGTGTATCCCATCGCCACCTCGCTCTTGTTGCTCGTGGCCAGGACCAACCCCTGTCCCGCGTTCGAGAGCGCCATGAGGTAGACACCGCGCAGTCGCGCCTGCAGGTTCTCATCGGTCACGCCCTCGACGGCGACGTGGGCGCCGAGCGCCTCCTGCGCCGTGCCGTGCACCGACTCGATTGGAACCGAACGGAATGCCCCAAGGCCGAGGCGCTCGGCGAGTTCGATCGCGTCCTCTTCGGACTCCGGCGAGGAGTATCGGGACGCCATGAAGACGCCCGTGACCTGCTCCGGCCCGAGGGCTCGCGCGGCAATGGTCGCGGTGAGCGCCGAGTCGATGCCGCCCGAGAGACCGAGCAGCGCCCGCCGGTTGCCCGACTTGTGACAGTAGTCGCGAAGCCCCAGCACGAGCGCCTCGAAGAGCTCCTGGCACTGGTCGGGGGGCGGGTCGGCCGAAACCGATCGCCGCCGACGCCCGGCGACTGCCGCGGTCCAGGTCGACCGTCTCCACCGCGGGTCGCCAGCCCGGGAGCGCCGCGATCAGCCGGCCGTCCGCCCCCACCACCACCGAGCGGCCGTCGAAGATCAGGTCGTCGTTGCCCCCGATCTGATTGACCGCCACGAGCGGCAGACGGAATGCCATGGCCACTTCCGATAGCTGCTCGACGTGGCGGCTCCACTTGCCCACCACGAAGGGGCTCGCGTTCAAGCTCAGGAGGCAGTCACAGCCCGCCTGCACCAGCTCCGCGACGGGATCGATCGTCGTACCGGCAATCGGAGGAGACGTCGGCCGCCCGCCAGAGGTCCTCGCAGATGAGCACCCCGAGGCGCCGGCCGGCCACCTCCACGACGCCCGGTCGCTGTCCGGGCTCGAAGTACCGGTCCTCGTCGAAGACGTCGTAGCCCGGCAGCAGCCGCTTGTCGTAGACGCGGAGGACTTGGCCGCCGGCGGCGATCGTCGCGCTGTTGCGGAACGGTCGAACGCCGCCCGCGTCGCGACGCGGGTGACCGAGGATGACCGTGAGCGACGGGCTGCGCCGACCGGCGTGCGCGACGATCACGTCCACCGCCGCCTCCGCCTCCGCAACCACGTCCTCTCGAAAGAGCAGGTCGCGCGGCGGATAGCCGATCACCGCCAGCTCGGCGCTGACCAGGACGTCGGCGCCATCCTCGATCGCTTGGTCCACGGCGTCGAGCAGCCCCGCGGTATTGCCCGCGATGTCCCCCACCGTCGGATCGAGCTGAGCGATGGCAATCCGCATGCGAGCGGATTCTAGAGCGGTTTCAGTCCAAACGTACCGTTTGGATCGTCGGCGAGGCAAGGGTGGCGAGGAGGGCGAAGCAGGCGGCTTGCCATGGTGCCGATGCAGCCCGACCAAGCCACGCGCGGCCGCAGCCAGCTCCGGATGCTCCGTTTGGACGGAGACGGCTCTCGGAGTCTGCGTCGCAAAGGAGTGCAACGCCGACCGGCGACTTCGGAGAGACGAGCCCTCAGTACACGACCGCGGACGCGATCTCGATCGCTTCGATCACCTGGCGGACGCTGAAGGGCTTGCGCAGCGCACCGTCGAATCCCTGGTGCGTCAGCTGGGCGGCCTGGCCATCGGTGAGCTTGCCGGTCATGGCGATGACCTTGGTCATCTGGTGGTCGTCGTGCTGTGAGAGCACCTTGCACAACTCCCGGCCGTCGGTACCCGGAAGATGAACGTCCAGGAGCACGACGTGCGGCCGGAACCGCTCGCACTCCAGGCCGGCGGCAAACGCGCTGTGCGCCGATCGGACTTCCAGGTTCGTCTGCTCGGAGAGGATCGACTGGAGCTGGGAGACGACATCCTGATCGGCGTCGACGATCATGACGCGGGTGTTGCCGCTCATCAGACCGTCCATGGGAATGCCGTGGCTCTTCATGAACTTCACGAGGTTGCTCACGGGAATCCGGCGGTCCTTGGAGCCCGGAATGCGGTAACCGCGCAGCTGGCCCGAGTCGAACCATTTGCTCACGGTGCGCGACGCGACATTGCAGATCTTGGCGACTTCCCCCGTCGTCAGCACATCTTTCTCATACCAGTTCATGCGTGCCCTCGCCTTGTTGCACCGCGCCGCAGCGCGCCCCTCGAAAATGTCCTCTGCGGAGCATCGGACTCTTCGGCCGGGAAGTTGATCGACGAGAGCGATTTCGGCTTCAAAACGAGGACCGGCGGTGGGCGTGCGCGCTGTTTGCACACTACCGGACGTCAGGACCGCTCCGGGCGTCCGATTCGAGTCAGGCCGGGTTGGGCCGCGCCCGGGCCACGGTCGAGATCAAGGCGTCGATCTCTTCGGGCCGGGAATCGAAGCTGCACATGAGACGGGAGAGTCCCCAGTCCGCGTCGCCGAAGGGGTAGTAGCCGTGACCGGCGCGCTGCAGTGCGCCGTCCACGTCCTCCGGCAGAGCGACGAACACCGCGTTGACTTCGGTGGGAAATCGAGCGGCCAGCCCATGGGACTGCAGGCCATCCCCGAGACGGCGGGCCATCTCGTTGGCGTGCGCGGCGTGACGCAGCCAGCGTCGCTGCCGCAGTACCGCCGCGAAGGGGGCGCTCACGAAACGGTGCTTGCTGAGCAGGTGGCCGGTTCCCTTGCGGTGGTAGGGAAAGCTCTCCACCGCGCGGCGAAAGACCGCCTCGTCTCCTTGCGGAAAGAAGAGCACCGCTTCCCCGAACGCCAAGCCGTTCTTAGTTCCTCCGAAGGACAGCGCATCGACGCCGGCGCGAACCGAGAGGTCGGCGGGATCGCAGTCGAGCGCCGCGACCGCGTTGGCGAATCGCGCCCCGTCGACGTGCACGCGGTAGCCGGCGGCGTGCGCTGTCCGACAGAGCGCGGCGACCTCGTCGGGCGTGTAGACCGTGCCGAACTCCGTGGGATTCGAGATGGTCAGGACCCCCGGCTGCGGCTGGTGAACGTCTCCCCGCTGCGACGCCATCGCCCGCTGCACGTCCCCGAGACGGAGCTTGCTGTCGTCGGTGTGCACGGCGTGGCAGCGGCAGTGGGTCAGACGCTCGGGCGCCGTCGACTCATCGTCCTGATAATGGCTGTGCCGGTGACAGACGACCTGCTGCCAGGGTTCGGTCAGCGACGCGATGGCCAGGGTGTTGGCGGCGGTCCCGGTGGCCACGAAGAAGACCTTGGCCTCGGGGCCGAAGAGCGCCGCGAACGCGGCCTCCGCCCGCTCCGTGTAGCGGTCGTCGCCGTAGCCCACTTCATGGCCACCGTCGTTGGCTTCGATGATCGCCTGCAGCGCCTCGGGACAGAGCCCCGCATTGTTGTCGCTGCGAAAGCTGCGCATGGCGGTCAACGGGATTCCGAACGGGGCGTCTCCCCGCGCGAACGCCGGTCAGACACGCGGGCCGGCGGCCCGAACATCCTGGGCAATGTCGTAGTTGGCGTCGTTCTTCCTGAAGAGGCCGGCCAGATGGCGGGCCTTGCGCTCGTACGCCTCCTGGTCGGACCAGGTGTGGCGCGGATTGAGCAGGTCCCGGGGCACACCGGTGACCTCCGTCGGCATCCACAGACCGAAGATCGGATCCTCCTCCATCGGGCAGACTCGCAGCGAGCCTCCCAGGATCGCTTCGACGAACGTCCGCGTGTACTTCAGCTTGAACCGCGTGCCCACGCCGTATGGACCCCCGGTCCACCCAGTGTTGAGCAGCCACACGTCGGTGCCGTGCTCCTTGATCCGGCTGGCGAGCCATCGCGCATACACCATTGGTGGCCGGGGTAGAAACGGGCCGCCGAAACACGGACTGAAGTTCGGCTGGGGCTCGGTCACTCCCGCCTCCGTGCCCGCCAGCTTGCTCGTGTAGCCGTTGACGAAGTAGTACATCGCCTGGGCTTCGGTCAGCTTGCTCACCGGCGGCAGCACGCCGTAAGCATCGGCGGTGAGGAAGATCACGTTCTTCGGATGGCCGCAGACCGAGGGGACGACCGCGCCGGGGATGAAGCCGACCGGGTAGGTCACCCGCGTGTTCTCGGTCACACTGCCATCGTCGTAGTCGGGCTCTCGGGTGATGGGATCGAGCACCACGTTCTCGAGCAGCGATCCGAACCGGATCGCGTCCCAGATCTGCGGCTCGCCCTCGCGGGACAAGCGGATGCACTTGGCGTAGCAGCCGCCCTCGATGTTGAAGACGCCCTTGTCTGACCATCCGTGCTCGTCATCACCGATGAGCGGTCGATCCGGGTCGGCGGAGAGGGTCGTCTTTCCGGTACCGGAGAGTCCGAAGAACAGGGCCACGTTGCTCGGATCGCTCCGGTCGACGTTGGCCGAGCAGTGCATGGGAAAGACGTCCATGTCCGGCAGGTCGTAGTTCATCGCGTAGAAGATCGACTTCTTGATCTCCCCGGCGTACCGCGTGCCCGCGATGAGCACGATGCGCCGCTCCAGCGACTGGAGTATCGCGAGATCCGAGTTCAACCCGTACCGGGCGAAATCCTTCAGCCGCAGGTTGCACGCGTCGAGGATGATCCAGTCCGGCTCGAAGTCGGCGAGGTCGGCCGGTTCTGCGTTGATGAAGAGCGTCTTGGCGAAGAGGCACTGCCACGCCTCCTCGCTGATGACCGAGACCTTGAGGCGATACTTGGGATCGGCCCCTGCGTACCCGTCGAATCGGAACAGCGCTTCGCGCTTGCCGAGGTAGTCGCGAACGAGGCCCTCGACTGCCGCGAAGTGCGGTGGCGAAACGGGCTGGTTGACCTTGCCCCAGTCGATCGAGTCGTGAATGCCGGGCGAATCCTCGAGGAACTTGTCTTTGGGGCTGCGGCCGGTGCGCTCACCGGTGTGGACGGTCAGGCGCCGTTGGAAGCGAGCTGGCCCTCGCCCAGGGTGATGGCCATCTCGATGAGCCGAGGCGTGGGCAAGTTGCGGTGGACTTGAACAGCGCCGAAGTCGATCGCCGTTCGGGATGAGCCGGATGTGGTCGATGGTGCATTTGATGCAGCTGATGCGCTGGTCATGATCAATCCCGAGTGTCTCGATGGAATGGACTCGTCCCGCGTCTCCCGCCGCGGTCATTCGCTGCGGCCGCGCAACCGCGACGATCATAGCCCAAATCACGCTCCCCGCGGCACCGAAACGGGTCCTCCCCGCCGGAATGCAGCGGCGACGACGCTGGCTCGAAGATCGATGAGCGTTGACCGCCCCATCGGTCAGAGATACGCTCAAGATTGCGGCTTGCCATTGGCGACGGTAGCTCAGTTGGTTAGCAGCGCCTGGTTGTGGTCCAGGAGGCCGGGGGTTCGAGTCCCCTCCGTCGCCCTTGAGAGAAGACTTCCCCGATGCATGTCGCCGTCGTGCAGTACGACATCCGCTGGGAGGACAAGGACGCCAACCACCGGGCCGTCGAGCGGATCCTCGCCGAGGCGAACCTCGTGCCGGGAACTTTCGTGCTGCTTCCGGAGCTGGGGGACACCGGCTTCAGCTTCAACCTGGACACGATCGTCGATGATCGCTCGCTGCCGTGGGCGTGCCAGCTCGCTCGGCGTTCGGGATTCTGGCTCCAGGCGGGCTATGCCGAAGTCGCCGGGGACGGACGGGGACGGAACTGCGCGGCGCTGATCGCGCCGCGGGGCGAGACGGCGGGAATCTACCGGAAGGTCCATCCCTTCAGCTATGGGCGCGAAGCGGAGTACTTCAGCGGCGGGGATCGCCTGCTCGTCCAGCGATGCGGAGACGCTCTGGTGGCGCCCTCATTTGCTACGACCTGCGGTTCCCGGAGCTGTGGAGGCTCGCGGCGATCGCGGGGACCGAGGTCTTTACGATTGGCGCAAGCTGGCCAGCGGCGCGACGACACCACTGGCGGCAACTGCTCATCGCTCGCGCGATCGAGAATCAGGCGTTCGTCGTTGCGGCCAACCGGATCGGCGACGACCCGCATCTGTCCTACGCCGGCGGCTCGATGGTCGTGTCTCCCACCGGCGAGATCCTGGCCGAAGCCGGCGACCACGAGGCCGTTCTGCGGGCGCGCCTCGATCTCGCGTCGCTGCGCGAATGGCGCCGCGACTTCCCGGCGCTCTCCGATCTCCACCGCGATCTGCTCGGTTCGATTACGGTCGAGACTCCGATAATCGCTCGGGCACCAGTGATGAGACATCCATCGACCAGCGACGGCGGCCAGTGAGATCGGCGTGGGCGTCACCAGCCTATTGATCTTGCCGCCGTTGTCTCTACACTCGGGGCCGGTCCTGCACACGATTCGAGGGGGGGAGCATCGGATGGGGACGTCCAGCAGTCGCAGAGAAGATCGACCCCGGTGTGGACCGGGTGCGCGACGCACGAAGCGCGACGGATGTTCTTCGATCCGCAGGATGCGCCAGACCTACTACGCGTTGGCCGGCGAATCGGGATCCCGCTACGGCGTCTCGTTCGATCGGTTGCTGTGGCACTTGTGGCAGCTGCGCCGCACCCGAGGCCCGATTCGCCTTCGCTCCGTCAAGTACCTCGAAGACCTCGTGCTCGTGATTGCCTGTCTCGATCACCACGGCGGCGCGTGGGCGGATCTCATCGACCAATATGAATCGATGCTCGTGCGCCGATGTACGGAACGGGTCGGCGAGGTGCAAGCGATCCTGCTCGTTCGGCGCATGCTCCGCAGGCTGAAGAACGCCCCGCACGCCGGCGCGGCCGGAGGGCCTGTCGCAGTACCTCGCGGATCGGCCCTTGCACGCGTGGCTCGCCAGTCGCGCCGTCGGACAGCTGCACCCGAAGACGAGCGTCTGGCGCTCCTCGTCGCTGACTCGCCCCGCGGCACATCCAGGCGGCGCGGTGCCGAAGTCGGTCCAAGGCGACGCGCCGCTCGCCCTCCGCTTCCCGACCCCGCACGAGCGACCCCGCGTCTGGCCGCGTTCTCCGCTGGCGGAGGACGGCGGCAGCGGGCCCGGAAAACCGGACGAGCCCCAGGTGGGACACCGGTAGCACAGCGGCGATCCGAATGGATGTTTCCTTGGCCCCAGGCGGACGAGCAGGGGACGGGCGAGTCGCTGCGGCAACCGGCGCGGCTTGACAACCTCACGCTTCGATCTACGCTTCTGACCGTCTCCCCGGAGACGCGCCGGCGAGGTAGCTCAGTTGGTAGAGCACGGCACTGAAAATGCCGGTGTCCCCGGTTCAAGTCCGGGTCTCGCCATTGCCGCCATCAGGAGCCCCCTTTGATGAGCAGGCGGTCCAAGCCCGCATCGGTCACGCACTCGGGCGTCATCCCCGGCAAAGGGTAGTGACGGCAAAGGGCTTCGCCGAGCGAGAGCGGATCCGCGAGCACGAGGTACGTCTGCACGCACAGGACGTTCGTCGCGAAGCCCAGCGCCCGCCGCAAGAACTGCTCGGTCGTGGCGGTCATCATCTCACCGTCGTCGAATCGAACCGGCAAGACGCGGAATTGCCACGCCTGGCGGCGCGACACCGTCTGCAGAGCCCGATCGTCAAACGACTCCAACGCCGGGAGAATCGTTCGGGTGAGCCGGCCATACTGGCGGGCCCACGCCTCCTCCACCCTGACCGGCTCGACGCCGAAGAGCTGTTCGCAGAGGAGCCCGAAAGGAACGGCGCTCTGCTGCTGGTGAGCGAGCACGACCTGCACCTGCGTCTCCGAGAGCACGCCCGCTTCCACCAACAGTTGACCGATCCGTACCTCCATCCCGCGATGCTCCTTCCCTGCTTGACCTTCGTTCTATCGGCGCACCCGGGACCGCACACTCGTGGTGCGGGCGGATCCTTCGATCGCCCCGCCGACGTGTAGGGACTGGCGTGCCCCCGCGGATCTTGGCGGGCGTGCCCCCCCTGCCTGCCTCCGCCAGCCCGTGCAAACGGATCGTCCGGTCGTGAGGTGCCTGAGGGTCGGTGACCTCTGTACCCTGTCCACTCCATGCTCGACTGGATGCGCGATCTCACCATGCGGTCTCTCGGCCGATGGGTGACCACACACCCCCTCCCGACGCTGCTGGTCTGTTTGGTCAGCGCTATCGGCTGTGTCGTCCTCACCACGCAAAAGCTCCAGTTCCTTTCCGACCGAAGCGACCTCGTCAGTCCGGAATTGGCGTGGAACCAGCGATATGCCGAGTATCGGCACAGCTTCCCCCGCTGGGACGACGTCATCGTCTGCTTCGCCGGTGATCCAAACGACCGGCGGATCGACACGCTGGTTCGGGAGCTTGCGGACCGGCTGCGGAGCCAGCCCGAGGTCGAGGCCGCGGATTCGGGATTCGAACGGAGCGGACTCTCCCCCAGGTTGTTCCGCGTGGCGGATGAGGAGACGTTCGAGCGGGTTCTGAAGCGGCTCGAGCGGGCTCGAGCCCTGGCCGCCGCCGAGAATGCCAATCAGCTCCTCGCCCTGGCCACGGCTCAGCTCGAGTCCGGAACAACGGAGGCAGCCTCAGGAGCAACGACGGGAAAGGGGGAATCGGACGGCGGGTCGGAAGGCGACGACGACCAGATCGATCAGCTGACGAGGCTGCTCTCCCCTTACCTCGCGGCACTGCAGGGCCAGCCGCCTCGATTCGACTGGATGACGAGGCCGCTGGGCGGTCCGGACTGGCAGCCGCTGTGCAGTGAGTCGGGCCGCATCCGCTTCATCATGGTGCACCTTGGCGAGTCGGTGAGCGGCAAGGTCGATATCCTGGTGAGCAGCCTCGACCAGCTCCGCACGCGCCTCGGCACGTGGGTCGCCGAGAGCGACGTGCCCGATGTCGACTGGGGCGTGACGGGAATCAGAGCGATCGAAGCGGACGAGACCTCGCAGTCGGTCCGCGACTCCACGGTGGCGTCCATCCTCGCGCTGATCCTGATCACGGGGCTCCTGGTCGCCGTGTTCCGGGGGTTGACCCTTCCGCTGATTGCCGCGGCATCGCTGGCCGTGGGCATGGCGTGGAGCTTCGGATGGCTCATCATCTCGGTCGGCCACCTCCAGCTCCTCTCCGTCGTGTTCACCGTCATGCTGCTCGGTCTGGGCATCGACTTCGCCATCCACCTGATCGCACGCCTCGAACTGGTCCAGGACGAGTATCCCGACCTGCCCAGCGCAATGTCCCGGGTGATGGGCGGCGTCGGTCCGGGAATGGTCACCGGTGCGGTGACCACCGCGGCGGCGTTCGGGGCCGTGGCCCTCACCAATTTCAGAGGCATGGCCGAAATGGGGGTGATCGCGGGCGGCGGAGTGATGCTCTGTCTCGTGGCGATGTGCACGGTGTTCCCGGCGGCCATCGCGATCACCGGCCGCTGGAAGAAGATCATCCGGCACCGCAGCGGAGGTGAGTCGGCCCACTTTGGTTGGGGTCGGCTCGACTGGGTGGATCCGCACCCGCTGGCGATCCTGGCCGTCTCTGCACTGGTCGTCGTCGGCTTGCTCCTTGCGGCCACGCGTGTTCGCTATGACCCGAACATCCTCAATCTCCACCCGCCGGGAATCGAGTCGGTGAAGTGGGAACGAGAGATCGTCGACGACGGCGCCCGCAGCGTTTGGGCAGCGATCATCCGCACGACGTCGGAGGAGTGCCGGCGCTGGTCGATCGTCTACGCCGCGACCCGCTCGTCTCGGAGGTGGGCGGCATGGGAATGCTGTTGCCCGCCGATCGGCAGGAGCGCGACCGGCAGATCGAAGCGGCGCGGCGGCCGCTGCCCGATCTCGAACCGGTTCCGCCTGGATTCCCCGCCTTGCGCGGGCAGATCAGTTCGATCAGGCTGGGCCTGCTTCAACGCCTTCCCACGCTGGATTCGGAGAACCGTCAGCGGCTGGAGGTCGTGGCCGATCAGCTGACCCGGCGCTGACCGATTCATCGCGGCTCTCCGCACACGAACAGGAGTTGCGGTGGACCTCGCTCGAGCTGGCCTTCACGCAAAGCCGCGACCAACTCCGCGCGCTGGTCGATCAGGCGCTCTCCTCAGAACCGATCGGAGCGGACGAGTTGCCCCCGTTCCTGCGTTCGCAGTGGATCGGACAAGGCGGTTCGTGGCTGCTCGAGGTCTTCCCGTCCGCCGACGCACAAGGCCGCTCAGTGCTTGCTCCCGAGCGGCTCGGGCCGTTCGTCAGGTCCATTCAGGCCATCGATCCCAGCGCCACCGGGGGCCCGGTGCAGATCTACGAATCGAGCCGGCTCATCATTCGTGAGTACATCAAGGCGGCTGGCTATGCGCTCGCCGCCATCCTGATCGTGCTGCTGATCGACTTTCGCTCGGTGGCCGACTGCGCTGTGCTCGATCCTGCCCGTCGGGATCGGATTCATCGGCGTATTCGGCGTGATGGGGCTGCTCGGCTCGCCGTTGAACTTCGCGAACATCATCGTGCTTCCGATCATCCTCGGCATCGGTGTGGACGCCGGCGTTCACATGGTTCACCGGTGGAGGGCGGAGCCGCACGGCCGGCCGTCGGGCCTCAGCGGAGGGACCGGACGAGGGATCACGCTGACCGTCGCGACCACGATGATCGGGTTCGGCTGCATGCTCGTGGCCGAACACCGCGGCATCCGCTCGTTGGGTCAGGTCATGCTCATCGGCCTGGGGATGACCTACGTCGCCTGTCTCACGGTGCTTCCCGCGATGCTGCACCTTCGGACGGGGGTTCGTGAGCGAAATGGGGACGAAAGTGACGCGGCCGACCGCTGAGCGGCCCGCACAACCGGCACATTTCGCCTTTGCGGACCAGGGAACTTGATCATCTTCCTCGGTTTGTCGAAAGGGGCTTGCCCCCAACTCGCGGCATCGCTTAGACTCATCTCTCTGGGTCGCGCTCGCGTGACCCTGCAGGGAAGGTCCCAGAACGAAGAAGCGACAACGACGCGGGGTATTCGTGTCGTTCAACGCCGGGGGGTCGGGAGCAAAGAGCACCGTCGAATGGGAGCGCCGTGCCGACGACAGGTCGCGATGACCTGCCTTGGCTGTCACACCCGTCGCCGTTCCTCGAGCGTTCAGCATCAGGACCGAATGAACTCGACTTTACTTCCAGCCCCTGGGCCATCGTGGTCAAGGGGCTTTCCTTTGTCCAGAAACCCGGGTTTCATGCGGCGCCGAGCGCCTCCGGGTTCAGGGCTGCGAGTTCGCCGGCGACGAAGCGGCCGTCGTGGCGGACGAGCTCGTCGTCGAAGTGGATCGTGCCGCCGCCGTACTCCGGTCGCTGGATCAGCACCAGGTCCCAGTGGATCTCGGAGCGGTTGCCGTTGTCCGCGTCCTCGTAGGCCTGCCCGGGCGTGAAGTGGATCGACCCGGCGATCTTCTCGTCGAACAGGATGTCCTTCATCGGTTCGAGAATGAACGGGTTGAAGCCGATGGCGAACTCGCCGACGTAGCGCGCCCCGTCGTCGCGTGTCGAGGATGCCGTTGAGCACGTCGTCGATCGGACTCGGCGCTGGCCTCGACGACGCGCCCTCGTTCGAAACGCAGCCGGACGTTCTCGAAGCTGGTGCCGTGGTAGATCGTCGGCGTGTTGAAGTGGATGACGCCCTCGACGCTGTCCCTGACCGGCGCCGTGAAGCACTCGCCGTCCGGGATGTTGTGCGCTGCCGGTGCAGGGCGACCACGGGGATGTCCCTGATCGAGAATCGCAGGTCGGTGTCGCCCGGGCCCTCGAGGTGCATGCGATCCGTCCGCGCCATCCGGTCAGCGAGCGCCTCGGCCGCGGCCGCCATCCGCGGCGTAGTCGAGCGTGCAGACCTGGAAGTAGAAGTCCTCGAAGGCCTCGGTGCTCATCTGGGCGAGCTGGGCCATGCCCGGCGTCGGCCAGCGGAGCACGCACCACCGCGTGTGGTTGACGCGCTGCTCGAAGTGCACCGGCTTGCCGTAGAGCGCCGCCTGCCTGCTGCAGTCTGGTCGTTCGGAGACCCCGGCCAGCTCGCTCACGTTCTCCGAGCCGCGGAGACCGATGTACGCCTGCATCAGCGTCATCCGGTGCCGGTCGTAGTCCGCCCAGACGGTGAGCAGGCCTCGTCGGTCGCGTCCTCGATGCAGACGCGCGCAGGACCCGGTTGTTGCGCAGCGCGACGTGGGGGTGTCCGCCAACGGCGCGGCGCGGCGCGGATCGAGCTCGAGCACGGGATCCGGAGGGCACGTCGAACGCCTCGATCAGAACGTGCTCTCCAGGCTGCAGTCGTGTGGAGTGCTCGATGAGGAGCTCGGCGAGCGTCGAGATCCGGGGATCGACCATGGCAGTCTCCTCAGAAAGATCGAGTGGCCACAGCGTCAGCGGAGAGCTCGCCACTCCGCCACGCGCGTTGGCACGAGCTGGGGCCCCGTCAGTCTTCGCGATGGTCATCCGTCGCATGCTCGCCGAACAGCTCTCCCAGAACGTCCTGCATCTGAGGTTCGACGATCACGCCCTTCCGTTGCCACAGTCGCAGCGCAATGGCGTCATCGCCGCGGCCGAGAAGGCGAACCACCCCACCGCCACCGACTCGGCGTAGCGACCTCCATGCCAGAAGCCGTCCGACGCCCGGCCATGGGCCACGCGCCGACCTCGCGGCGGCACGGCGTCCCACCGCTCGATGTGCGAGCCAAGCAGGGCATTCTGAAAGTCCTCGCACGTCGTCGGGGTTCATCGAGCAGATCAGAATCACGTTCATCGCCTTGGGCATGAACTGGCGGTACGCGCGAGTCAACGAGCTTGCGGATGCGCGGCGACTCGTCGGTGAATCCGAGGGAAGACCGAGCACGAGCGAGACGTGCGACCCGCGCCACGGTGCGACGATCCGTACGCCGCCGAGCTCCTGCCCCTGCCCGTTCGTGCCGCCCTTGTCGTTGCGCACGGTCAGCTCATCGCCCACCCGGGCGTGACCGATGAACTCGGCCGCCCGAGACGACGAAGCGGTGCATGAGATCGTCAGACAATCCGTCGTGCCAGCGCACGGACACGATGTACGGGCGGCTCGATGCGTTCGAGATAGCGCAGACGCGATGAGATGGTCAGCCGGGTCGGCTTGTCCCGATCGCTGTGCACGCGCTTGACGTGCACGTACAGCAGATGCTCCCCGTGTCGTACCTCGAAGTCGCAGCGCTTCCCATTGGGAGTCGGCACCTCGAACCGCAGAGTGCAGTCGTGTCTCAGGAGATGACGGGCGACGAGCGCCTCCGCGTACGTGTCGAAGAACGGCGTCCGATCGGTGTGCGCCTGGAGCGCCGCCTGAAGCTCCTGCAGTTCAGCGTGGTCGGCCCAGCCCGGATCTCCTCGACGGCGCGGGGATCCAGCTCGTTGCCGAAGAGGTCCAGGCCACTTTGGGAACGCTTGATCCGATCAATCATCGATCAGGGTTTCTCGCTCTTCCTGAGGAGGACAGTGCAGAAGCAGGGCGATGGGAGTCATCCCGACCAGTAGCGCCTGTGTGGAGGCAACCCTTCCGGGGGCTGGCCCTGGGTGTTCTCTCGGTCGATGGCCAGTGCTGCTTGACTGCGACTGTCGCCGGCTGGCCAGCAATCGTGAAGGACGTCCCCCCGGCCAGCAGCTGATCGATGTGCCGTCGACCGATGCGGGTGGTCACCACCAGCCGATCGTCAGTGTACTGCCGCTCCAGCACTTCCGTGTGCCGTTCGAGGAAGTCGATGGCCCGGGATTGGGTCAGCGGCACCTCGAGGCGCAGGCAGCGCTGGCCGCCGAGCGACATGTCGAGCACGGTGCTCGCCAGCTCGTCCAGCCCCTGCGCCCGTCTGGCGCTGATGGCCAGGGCGCCGGATCGCGATTCAGCCAGACGAGCAGGTCGCTGGGATCGGACAGCTGGTCGATCTTGTTGAGCAGGAGGATGCGGCGGCCGGTCGCGGCGCCAATGTCTTCGAACGTCCGCTCCACCGTCTCGAGCTGCGCTTCTGCCGCCGGGTCGGAGACATCGAGCACGATCAGGATGAGCTGCGCGGAGATGATCTCTTCCAGCGTCGAGCGGAACGACGCGACGAGATGGTGCGGCAGATCGCGAATGAACCCGACCGTGTCGGAGAGCAAGACCTCGTTGCCGCCCGCAGCGACCATCGCTCGGTCCGGGTCGAGAGCGTGGCGAACAGCTTCGCGTGCGCGAAGGCCCCGCCCGCGGTCAGGCGGTTGAACAGCGTGCTCTTGCCGGCGTTGGTGTATCCGACCAGGCCGACGGTGAAGTGCTCGAGGTTTCGCTGCGCGACCTCGCGGGTCTTCCGGCCTTGAATCTCCCGGAGCTCGCGCTTGAGCTGAATGAGCCGGCCGCGAGCGAGCCGGCGGTCGATCTCCAGCTGCTGCTCGCCGGGACCGCGAGTCCCGATGCCCACGGGCGCGCCGCCGACGATCTTGCCCAGATGGTCCCACATCGCCCGGAGCCGCGGATAGGTGTACTCCAGCTGCGCGATCTCCACCTGGAGCTTCGCCGCGTGCGTGGTGGCCCGGTTGGCGAAGATGTCGAGAATCAGCTCGCTCCGGTCGATGATCTTGCAGAGCAGCTCTTCCTCGATCGCCCGAATCTGACGGGGGAGCAGGTCGTTGTCGAAGATCACCACGCTCGCCTCGGTCATCTTGACCAGACTCGAGAGCTCCTCGATCTTCCCCTTGCCAAGGTACGTCTTGCCCCGCGGTTGGCGGCGCTTCTGCACGAGCTCTCCGACGACCTCGGCGCCCGCCGTGCGGGCCAGCGACCGGATCTCGCCGAGCGGATCCCGCGCGTCCAGCGTCGCGCCCGGGAGCTGGACCTGTACGAGGATCGCCCGTTCCGCTACGACCTTGAGTGTTTCCCGTGCAGTCTGCGTCATCGAGGCCGAAGCGGTCTCCTGGTCGAAGGGGGCTCCCGGCTTCCTCCATGGTCGTCCGGATCGCGAGCATTCTAACCCGGATCATTCACGAGCCTTCTTGTTGCGAACGCCTCCGATCCGCTCCCGCAACGAATTTCATGAAGAACTCGGGCTCGGGAATGTCCCCCTCGCGGCCTCGTCGCTTCACTGGCGAGCCACCGCTACGATTGGCAACTCGTTCCACAAGGAGACGATTCGTGTCAATCAGAAAGTTTCTCGCACCCGCCACGCTCGCGGTGCTCTTTCTCGCGCTGCTGATCCAGCTCCCCATCGCCATCGCCGCTCGAGCGAACGACTACCAGTTCTTCGACCCGATCATCGACATCCGCCACCTGCTCATGGAACGGTACGTGGATGAGCCGAATGAGCAGGCGATGCAGGAATCGATGATCGAGGGCATGCTCCGGGTCCTGAACGATCCCCACACGGTCTACATCCCGCCGGAGCTCACGGACGACTTCAGCAAGGACCTCCGCGGAACATACGTCGGCATCGGGGCGGAGGTCACGCTGGAGGGCGACTACCTCACGATCATCAGCCCGATGGACGGATCGCCGGCCCTCGAGGCGGGCGTGATGGCGGGCGACGTCATTCTGGAGATCAACGGCGAGTCCACCTATCAGAAGTCGATCACCGAGTGCATCGACACGCTTCTCGGGGAACCGGGCACGAGCGTGTCGCTTCGGGTCCGGCACCTGGACAACACGGAAGAGATCCTCCAGGTCATGCGCCGCCAGATCCACACGACGACCGTGCGGGGCCTGCGCCGACTGGGCGAAGAGTGGACGTACTGCGTCGATGACGACAGGGGCCTCATGTACGTCCGGGTCACGCAGTTCAACCAGGACTCCGTCGAGGCCCTGCGCCAGGTGCTCGAGCAGCTGAACGATCGAGGCATGCGCGGGCTCCTGCTCGATCTGCGCGACAACCCCGGTGGCGACCTGGGCGCCGCGGTCGGCATGGTGGACCTCTTCCTCGACGAGGGCATCATCGTCTCCGTGCGGGATCGAAACGGCGAAGGACCCACGTTTCGGGCCAACAAGGAGGGCACGCTGCCGCAGGTTCCCGATGATCCTCCTGGTGAACGGATCCTCCGCGTCCGCCAGCGAGATCGTTTCGGGGGCGCTGCAGGAGAACGGCCGGGCGAAGGTGCTGGGCACCCGATCCCACGGCAAGGGCTCGGTCCAGGAGGTCCGCCCGCTGCCACTGAACCGCGGCACGCTCAAGCTGACGACCGCCTACTACCACCTGCCCAGCGGGCGCAACCTCCACCGCCGCCCGGACAGCACGGTCTGGGGCGTCGATCCGGATCCGGGGATGCTCATCCCGGTCTCGGACGCCGACTACGTCGAGAAGATCCGGGCTCGGCGCGAGTACGAGATCATCCGCGAAGCCGAGGCGTCCGCGGAGCAGTGCGCCTGGGCCGATTGGATTCGCACCAACCTGAAGGACGAGCAGCTCGCCGAGGCCCTGGAGATCATGCAGGAACGCGTCGACGGCGGCGACTGGCCGGCCGGCAAGGGCGCCGAGTCGAGCGAAAGCAGCGCCAGGTGGCCCTGGATCAGGAGCTCGAGCGGGCCGTGAGCCGTCTCAACCAGCTGCAGGAGCGCATCGCCGAGATGCGGGCGCTGGCCGAAGAGGCCGGCTACAGTCCGCTGCTCCCGAAGGACGCCGATCTGCTGCAAGGGACCATTACCGTCCGCGACAAGCAAGGGCGGGTGCTCGGCGAATACCGCATCGACGGCGGAGACGTCGAGCTGGCGCTGGAGACCGTCGAGCTCACGCCGCTCGGTCAGGAGCTGGATGACAAGTAGGCCTCGCCGCGCCGGCGACCGGCAGGACCGCCCGGAGCAAGCAACGCTCGTCCTTGGTCTGGAGACGAGCTGCGACGAAACCGCGGCGGCGGTCGTGGAAGGCGGCCGCCACGTTCGCAGCAACGTCATTGCGACCCAGCATGCGCTGCACGCCCAGTACGCGGGCGTCGTGCCGGAGATCGCCAGCCGCGCCCACCTCGAGCGCATCGTTCCGGTGACCCGCGCCGCCGTCGAGCAAGCCGGATGTACGCTGGAGCAGCTCGATGCGGTCGCGGTCGGGCACCGTCCCGGTCTCATCGGTTCCTTGCTGGTGGGCGTCAGCGCCGCGAAGGCCCTGGCGTGGTCGCTGGGGGTACCGGTCATCGGCGTCGACCACGTGGCCGCCCACCTCGTCGGAGGCCTGCTCGACGCCGAACCGGCGGCGTATCCGGCGCTGGGGCTGGTCGTCTCCGGAGGCCACACGAGCCTGCTGCAAGGTGGACGGGCCCCTCTCGATGACCGTTCTCGGCCGCACGATCGACGACGCGCTCGGGGAAGCCTTCGACAAGGCCGCAACGATGCTCGACCTGGGCTACCCGGGAGGACCGAAGCTCGATGCGCTGGCCGAGCGCGGCGACGCGTCGCGTCACGCCTTACCCGTCTCGCTGTTGGGTCCCGACAGCCTCGACTTCTCATTCAGCGGCCTCAAGACGGCACTGCTCTATGCGGTCTACGGACCACCCGTGCGGCGCGGCGCCGGTCCGCTGCGGCCGGCCGGCGGCCCCGCGCTCAGCGATGCCGACAAAGCAGACTTCGCGGCGTCGTTCCAGCGGGCGGCGGTCGCGGCAGTCATCCGGAAGGTCGAGCGGGCCCTCGACCGCTTCGCCTTCACCACGCTGCTCGTGGGCGGCGGCGTCAGCGCCAACCGATCCCTGCGCGCTGAGCTGAACGAGTTGTCCGGCGCCCGCGACCTCGATCTCCGCCTTCCGCCGCTGCAGTATTGCCAGGACAATGCGGCGATGATCGCAGCGCTGGCCACCGATCGTCTCGCCGCCGGCGAGGTCGACGACTGGTCCCTCTCAGCCTCGCCCCAAACCGCCCTCACCCTCACCGCCGATCGCTGACGTGAGCGTCCCCCCCAGAAAGTCGCGGGCTTCGTCTTCCGGGCTGGGCCCCATCCGGCCACGCTTCCTCCGGCGGAGCTGCTCAAGCAGTGCCGGATCACGTTCGGCCGCGACAGCGGACCCGGCGGACAGCATCGCAACAAGGTGGAGACGTCAGTCCAGATCCATCACGAGCCGACGCGCGTCGTGGCCGCCGCCGGCGAGCGACGGGCCCAGAATCAGAATCGCCACGTCGCGGTGCCGCCGCCTGCGCCTCAAGCTCGCGACCACGGTGCGGACGAAGATCAGCGTGTCCGGCTACCGCCCCACGGAGCTCTGGGAGCGCCGCCGCCAAGGGCGACAGGTCTCCGTCAATCCTGGCCATGCGGACTACCCCGGGCTGCTGGCCGAAGCCCTCGACGTCATCGTCGCGTGCGACTACGACGTGGCGGCCGCGGCCGGCGCCCTGGGCGTCTCCATGTCCCAGCTGGCGAAGCTCGTGCGCCATGAACGGCACGCCTTCGCCCTGGTGAACGAGGGTCGGGTCTGGCGCGGGCTGCGGGCGCTCAAGTAGCCGGTGCTCCGTGGGCCAACACAGGCTGCTTCAGCCTGAAGCGTCTCGCGTCCGAGGGTCCGCCGAATTCACTCCGGCGCGGCCGTACCAGAGCGAGTGTGTGGCCGGAGGCCGCTACGGAGCGCTCAAATCAGTTCTATCATCCGCCATGAGCACGACCAAGACCACCGTTGCCGTCGAGCAGCTCCGCCAGCTGATCGACGAAGAGCTGCCGCACCTGATCGAGATCCGGCACGACCTCCATGCGCACCCCGAGCTCGGCTACCAGGAGCGGCGGACCAGCGACCTGGT
Source organism: uncultured Planctomycetota bacterium (assembly GCA_963697235.1). GTDB lineage: Bacteria > Planctomycetota > Phycisphaerae > Phycisphaerales > SM1A02 > CAVONJ01. Next base: position 594,136 of record CAVONJ010000003.1, on the reverse strand, counting down.
GCAGCGGGAGCTGCAGGACCTCGGCATTCCCTTCGTCGCGCAACTCGCCGGCGGCACCGGCGTGCTCGGCCACCTGGAGGGGCGTTCCGACAAGGCCACGGGCCTGCGGGCCGACATGGACGCCCTGCCAATCGAGGAGCAGACCGGCGCCGAGTACGCCTCCCGCACGCCGGGCTGCATGCACGCCTGCGGCCACGACGGCCACACGACGATCCTGATCGGGGCGGCGCGGGTCCTCGCCCGACTCGCGCGCGAGCACGCGCTGCCTCGCCCCGTCTCCTTCCTCTTTCAGCCGGCTGAGGAGGGCGGCGCCGGCGGCCGCCGCATGGTGGAGGACGGCTGCCTGGACGGGCGGGTGATCGGTCCGCCGATCGAGCACATGTTCGGTCTGCATGGCTGGCCGCGGCTGGACCTGGGTCGGGTCGCGACACGGTCCGGCCCGCTGCTCGCCTCGGCCGACATGTTCGACATCGAGCTGCGAGGCGTCGGCTCTCATGCGGCGTTTCCCCACCTCGGCCGCGATCCGGTGCTCGCCGCGGCCGCGTTGGTCACCGGCCTGCAACAACTCGCCTCCCGCAACACGGATCCCCTCGACTCCCTCGTCGTGTCCGTCACCCAGATTCACGCCGGCACGACCCACAACATCATTCCGGGCACCGCCACGATCAGCGGCACCGTGCGCACGCTGACCCCGGGGACGCACGAGATGGTCCAGACGCGGCTGCGCGAGATCGCAACGAGCATCGCCATCGCGCACGGGTGCGACGCGGTCGTGAACTACAAGCTGACCTATCCCGTCACCCGCAACGACGAAGCCGCGGTGGAGATCGTCATGGACACCGCGCGTACGGCCCTCGGAAAGGACGCAGCGCTGGTCCAGCCGACCCCGGTGATGGGCGCGGAGGACTTCGCCTTCTACTGCCAGGAGGTGCCCTCTTGCTTCTTCTTCCTCGGGCTGCGCCCGGCGGGCGAGACGCGGTGCCCGACCTGCACCAGCCGACCTTCGACTTCAACGACCACGCGATCCCGACCGGCGTCGAGCTGTTCTGCCGGCTCGCGATGCGCGCGTAGGGTGCATGCCAATGCTCCCGACGCGGGACAGATCCATTTCTCCTCTTGGGCGTCTGTCCTCTCGACGCGCATCTCAAGAAGAAATAGATCTGTCCAAACTCCCCTCGTGGGCACGCTACCCCGCGCCGTTGGTTCGCAGCGTGACGATGCGACCCTCCGTCATGCGCTTGACCGAGAGCCGCCGCTCGCCAACGCCCTTCATCGCATTCTCGAAATCCGATGCGCTCAGGATGGGCGTGTCATCGACACTCAGGATGATCTCGAATGGGTCGCAAGCCCGCGACCGCCGCCTTGCTGCCCGGCTCGATGCGGGAGAGGATCACGCCCGGCTCTCCCGCGTCGATCTGGAAATAGCGCCGGACTTCGTAGGTCAGGTCGCGCACGGTGAGCCCAAGCTCTTCCGAGCGGTACCGGGGAGCCGCCTCGTAGTGAGCCGGACCCTCGAGCACTTCGAGATCCCGCGTCTCGATCCGTCCGTCGCGGGCGAACTCCACCGTGAACCGCGTGCCGAACCCCAGATCGGTGAGCTGCCGGTTGAGCCGGCTCTCCGCCGGAGGCCACGGTGGCGGCACCTGGTCGAAGTACTCTTCCGGCAATTCGTCCCAGCGGTCCCATGGATAGGCGCCGCCGAAGCCGAAGGGGTCTTCGTCAACACGCACTTCCAGCGGCCGGGGCCACCGCTCGATCTGCATTCGCAGGAGGATGTCGCCGACCTCCAGACCAGCCAGTGCCGCCGGCGACTGCGGGTAGACGTAGATCACGAGCGCCCCCGTTTCGCCGTCCTTGGTCTGGTCCGAGATGTTGTTCATCCGCGCCAGCTCGCGCTGCAGCGGTTGCAGCTCGACCCCGAGCCACGCCAGCCGATTCTCCTGCGATTCGGGAAGCGGAACATTGTTCCGGTCGAGGTTCGGTTGCAAGTCGTCCAGCGCCGCCCAGACCTGCTCCATCGGCGTGAGACCGGGAAAGCGACGTGCCCAGCGCTCGTCCCCGTCGACCGTCCGCCGCCGGGCCAACGGCAGGGCCACCAGCGTGCCTCGCTCATCGAAGAGGAAGAGGTTCGACGGATCGGACGACGTCACTGGAAACAGGCGGTCCCGCCAGCCGAGCTCGAAGGCGGCGATTCGGCTGCGTTCGAGGTAGGCGACCCGATTCTCGCCCTGGATGCGCACCTCCGCCCCGAGCAGCAGGCGATCGCGATAGTCCAGGAGAGTATCCGGTCGCGGTGCGGCGGGCAGGGGCGCCGGCTCTTCGAGTTCGATGAGGAAGCAGCCGTAGTCCGACAGCGTTCCGGCAAAGCGGCCCTCGACCGCCCGGCCGTCCGGCAGATGCACACGCATTCGTTCGAGGCGCGCGGTCACCTTCGGCTCCAGCTCCGCCAGAACCAGAACCCGTTCTCCACCCAGCCGCACACCGGCCACCGTCCGCTCGGTCGCCATGTCATCGCCGTGAGAGCCGAAGAAACCGCTCATCCGGCGCTCCTCATCGCCCTTGGGGCTGCGGAAGCTCAGCGAGACGCGAACGATCTGTTCGTCGCTGCGCTGTTCGAGTCGGGCCAGCCGCTGCTCCAGCTCCGCCTGCGTGTCGATCGACCACGCGTCCGGGGGCACCTTCCACGCGCCGGCAGGCAGCTCGCTTCGCAGCGCGAGGGCGACCGGGCGCCCCGTAGCGCTCACGATCAGCGATGGCGAAGGAACCGAGAGGAATGGCTCGCCGCCGAGCCGACGGACCGGCACCAGCTTCATCGGGGCGATGACCATCGTCCATTGCCCTTCATGCTGGCTGCAGGTCACCGTGAAGTAGGGTCCTTCAGCTGCGGAATCGAACGCGAGCGGCACGCCGCCCCCGAGGGGCTCGGACAGCTTCAGGAAGACCGCACCGTCGTCTCCCGCCACGCCCGCCGGGGTCGCGATCACTTGCTGATCACCGCCGATCACCTCGATGCGATCGATGAAGCGGGGGCTGATCAGGTTGTCCGCCGTCACCACGCGCGTGGGCCCGACGAGGAAGCCCGCCTGTTCGAGCGGCCGTTCCTCGTCGATCAGCTGCTCGAGATCGATGACGTGGGCGGATCCGCAGGCGGCGCAGTGGAAGGTCCAGCCGCCGGACGGAGGCTCGCCCTTGTCGTAGCGCAGTGTGTAGGCGACCCGGACGACGCTTCGCTCAAGACGCTCGTCGAGGGGCGGAGCGTCCTCGGTTGCGGCTCGCACCGCGCCGTTCAGTAGCAACAGGACGACGATGCCTTCGAAGAGAACGCCTGCGGTCCAGCGACGATTCACGGAGGGGACTCCTGAGGTCAGCATCGGCACAGGATAGTGTCCGCTGCGCGGCCGACCGCATCATTGCCGGTCGTACTGCCGCGAGTAGTCGAGCACGAGCTGGCGCATCAGCCCCTCCCGAAGCACGACGAAGACCTGGCGGTGGCGCTGCTGCAGATTGTCCAGCGCCTGGTGGTGCATCGACTGCACGTCTTCCAGGGTCCGGATCGGCTGCCCGTCGATCTTCAGGATGATGTCCTGCGGCCGCAGCCCGGCCGCGGCCGCATTCCCCGGGAACTTCATGCCGTAGACGAAGACGCCCTCCTTGCGGTGGAAGTAGAGCTGCGGGGTGTCGAACTGATTGATGGTCTTGGCCGTGAAGTCCCATCGCTCGCACGCGAGCTCCTCCCCCTCCACGACGCCCTTCTCTCGCGGCGTCAGCTCCACGGTGATCGTCGCGCCCTCCCGCTCGAACTCGAACGTCGCGGGCTCGTGCTTGGGAAGCAGCCCCAGCCGGCGCCGCACACCGGGGAGATCCTCCGCGGTCAAGGCCGTGAGGAGTTCGCCGTTGACGGAGAGCAGCCGGTCCTGTTCGCGCAACCCCGCCCGCCGCGCGGGGCTCTCCGGATCGGTGGCCGCCACGATCACGCCCGCGGTCCCAGGGAAGTAGATGTCGCGCTCGAAGTCCTGCAGCGGCTGGAGCTGCAGACCCGTCCAGCTCCAATCGACCTGTCCGTGCTCGCGAAGCTGCGGTAGCACCGCGTGGATCGTCTCGGCGGGGATCGCGAAGCCCATGTCTTCGGCCTGGTCGATGCCCCGGGTGTTCAATCCGATGACCTGGCCGCGGGTGTTGACCAGCGGCCCGCCGGAGTTGCCCGGGTTGATGGCGGCGTCGGTCTGCAGCCACAGGCTGTACTCGCTGATGTCCGGCAGATAGCGGCGGCGGCAGGAGATGATGCCGATCGAGACCGATCGGCTCAAGCCGAAGGGCGCCCCCATCGCCATGACGAAGTCGCCCTCGGTCGGATCGCTCGAGAAGTCCAATGCCGCGAAGGGAAACGTCTCACCGCCGCCGACCTTCAGCTGCAGCAATCCCAGGTCGGTGTCCTTGTCGGTCCCCACCACCTCCGCATCCAGGCGCCGCCCGTCCGAGAGCAGACAGCGCACGGACACCGCGTTGTCGATCACATGCCAATTGGTCAGCACCTCGCCGTGCGGGGAGATGATCACGCCGCTGCCGGAGACCTGCTGCGAGGACTGCTCGCCCTCTTCGAGGTTCTTGCGGACGCACCGGATGTAGACGACGGCCGGAAAGACCCGGGCCTTCGCGTCACGGACGACCTCCTGGAAGTCCAGAGCCTGAACCCGACCGAGGGCGGCCGGAGGAAGCGCGACGGGAAGGAGCGTGGCGGCGAGGGCGGCGGTCAGGGTGCATGCCAGGTTCATTCGAGGTGCTCCTGCACTGATTGAGCGGACGCGGATCCCTCGGGTTTGATCCGCGGGGCCAGTTCGTTATAGTGTGCGGCTCGTCTTTGACACCGCTTGTACCACTGCGTCGCGAGAACCCCCCCTCTGGAATCTCACCGGGGAAGGGAAGCCGCGAGGCGCCAGACCGTCGTGGCCAATCGAACGACCTGGGCGCCGGCGTGGTGGGAGGAGGACCGACATGGCCAAGAAGATCCAGAAGCAATTCAAGGTCATCGCCCCCGGAGGCAAGGCCACCCCGGCGCCGCCGCTGGGACCGGCGCTGGGTGCCAACGGCATCAACCCCGGCCAGTTCATTCAGCAGTTCAACGAGCGCACCAAGGAACTCAACGGCAAGGTCGTGGCGTGCCTCATCACGGTCTACGCCGACCGGTCGTTCGAGTTCGAGATCAAGTCCTCCCCCGCCTCCGTGCTGATCATGGAAGCGGCCGGAGTCGAGAAGGGCTCGGGAGAGCCGAACACCAAGAAGGTCGGCACGATGACCCGCGCCAGGTGCGGTCCATCGCACAGGAGAAGATCAAGGACCTGAACGCCGACGGATCTGGATGCCGCGGCCAGGATGATCGAAGGCACGGCCCGCTCGATGGGCGTCACGATGGTGGAGGGCTGAGCCATGACGACGAGCAGCAAGCGAGCGGCGGCAAACGCGCAGATCGTCGGGAAGTACCAGGGTCCGCAGCCGATGGACGAGGCGATCAAGGCCCTCAAGTCCTTCCACGGGCCGAAGTTCGATCAGTCGGTCGAAGTCTGCGTTCACCTGGGCATCGATCCCCGGCAGGCGGACCAGCAGCTTCGCGGTTCGATCGCCATGCCCAAGGGCGTCGGCAAGTCGGCCCGGGTGGTCTGCTTCTGCAGCGAAGACAAGGTCGAGGCGGCGAAGGCGGCGGGAGCAATCGAAGCCGGCGGCGAAGAGCTCGTCGAGAAGATCCAGGGCGGCTGGATGGAGTTCGACGTCGCCGTCGCCTCGCCCGACATGATGCGGGTGGTCTCCAAGCTCGGCCGCGTCCTCGGCCCGAAGGGACTCATGCCCTCGCCCGAAGGCGGGGACCGTCACGCCCGACGTGATCACCGCAGTCCGCGAATACGGCGCGGGCAAGCTCGAATATCGCAACGACGACGGCGGCAACATCCACTGCATCATCGGGAAGATGAGCTTCTCGGAAGAAGATCTGCTGGAGAACCTCGCTCACTTCATGCAGCTGATCGAGAAGGCCAAGCCCTCCTCCGCCAAGGGGCAGTACATCAAGAAGTGCGTGGTCTCCGGCACCATGACTCCGTCCGTTCAGATCGCCATCTAGACCCGCCGAATCGTTCCTCTCTCAGGCTCATGCCTGAACTGGGGAGCGACGACGGCGAGTGGAGCCGGTCCCATGAGCAAGCCAGTCAAGGAAATGATCATCGACGAGTACAAGAGCCGCTTCCAGGGTGTGGAAGGTGCGCTGCTCGTCGACATTCGCGGCATCGAAGCCAATCAGAACAACGCCCTCCGTCTTTCGCTGCAGCGCCAGTCGATTCGAGTGACCGTGGTCAAGAACGCGCTGGCCCGGAAGGCGTTCGCCAGCACCGGACTGGAGGCCCTCAGCCCGGCGCTGGAAGGTCCCTCCGCGCTGGTGTACGGAGCGGACTCGGTCGTCGAGGTCGCCCGATCCCTCGTGGAGTGGGCGAAGAAGATCGAGAAGCTCGAACTCAAGGGCGCCGTGCTCGACGGCGAGCTCTTCGAAGGCGAAGCCGGCGTCAAGCGGCTGAGCACCTTCCCGACCCGCGACGAGGCCAAGGCGAAGGTCGTGCAGATCCTGCTCTCGCCGGCCGGCAACGTGGTCGGCGCCGTGGTCAGCCCCGGCTCGCGGCTCCTGGGCATCGTCAAGGAGATTCAAGAGCGGCTGGAGAAGGGCGAGACGATTCGGAAGGTCTGAAACACACTCGATTCAAGACACATCACATCCGACTGGCCCCTCGGGGTTAAAAGCCGCAGCGGCGGCTCCTCTCGGATGAACACGCGACGCAAGAGGATTCACCCCCATGTCCGAAGAAGCAACGGCCACGAAGACGTTCGACGCCAAGATCAGCAAGCTGGGCGACGAGATCGCCGGCCTCACGCTGAAGGAAGCCGTCGACCTCGCTGACTACATGAAGGACACCTATGGCATCGAGCCGGCGGCCGGCGGCGCGGTCATGATGGCCGGACCGGCGGCCGGCGAGGCAGCCGCGGCGGAAGAGCAGACCGAGTTCGACGTCATCCTGGAAGGGCCCGGCGATAAGAAGATCCAGGTCATCAAGGTCGTTCGCGAAGCAACGGGCCTGGGCCTCAAGGAAGCGAAGGACCTCGTCGACAGCGCGCCCAAGGCGGTCAAGGAGAAGATCTCCAAGGAAGAGGCCGAAGCCCTCAAGACCAAGCTCGAGGAGGCCGGCGGCGTCGTCAAGGTGAAGTAAGCCGTCCCACCTCTCCCCCCGGAGAGGCCGGCGAGCGCAAGCGAGCCGGGTGAGGGAGGACCGCGTCCATCGTCGGCCTGCGCGACGACGGACGCGGTTTTTCCATTTCGATGCCTGCGGCTTTCCTGTTGCCGGGTCGCCAGGGAGCCTGTCTCGTTGACGACGCGCCACGTCGAATCGCCCTCACCTGGCTCGTCCCCGCGAGAAGGCGCGGGGACGAACCGTCCTTTCCCGGAGGGAGAGGAGGTCTCCTTCTTCACGGAACTGGAATCTCCGCCGCTTCGATCTCGAAGACCGCGTCGTCGATCGGAACGTTCGTTTCCAGACGCTCCATCTCGAAGACGGTACGACCCGAGGCTTCATTGACCGTGAGCATGCGGTTGGGCAGCCGCACGCCCTCCCTCTCCTGATAGTCCTCGAACCGGGTCTCCATCGGGAGCCGCCCGAGGCCTGGCATCTCGATCGAAGTCTCGCTCCTGAGCAGGTCGCCGTTCTCCCGATCGACGTACGCGGTCACCGGCGGGGCGCCACCGCCCTGCAGACGCACCACCCAGACATTTCGGCCATCCAGCTCCGATCCGCGGAGCACGGTGAAGGAGTCGAAGTACTCCCGCCAATCACCGAACATCGCCCCGGGATGACTCTGGCGGGCCTGTTCCAGCATCGAGCCGTGCAGCCGCTCGACCGAGCCGAGCGTATCCGACCAGGCCTCACGCTCGCCAACCACCAGGCTGACCCGACCGAAGATGCCCAGGTCGGTGTCCTGGCGGTGGCGGCCATCGGGCGTAGCGGTCAAGCTCATGTGACCGACGACGCCGGCATTGATCATCCGCACCTGACCTTCGATCCGGAATGCTCCGAGCTCGGCAAGCCGCGCCCCCGCTCCGTGCGACTCGCGCGAGCTCGAAGATCTCAGCTGCGGTCGGCAGCTGCTCCGCATCGACCTCCTCGAGCTTGGGCATCACGAAACTCATCCCCGCCTGGTGCAGCGTCATCGACTCGACCCGTCCCTCCTCCGTCTCCTGGAAGGTGACCCCGATGTCGTTCTTGACGCGGAACGCCCAGCGCCCGGATTCATCCGGCGGCCGCAGCTCGTAGACCATCTGACCGGGGACGTCGACGGCCAGCCGGTTGGACTGGATCAGAACCTCGACCTGCGAGTCCTGCTCGGCGAACTCGTAGCGGCCCAGGTACTTGCGGAGCTCATCGAGATCGATGTCCGGTTGCGGCTCGAAGCCCTCCCTCGGCATCTCGAACTCGAGCCCGCCCTGGTAGAGCGTCATCCCGATCACCTGTTCTTGCTCATCGCGTTCGAAGGAGACCGCGATGCTATCGGTCAGGGCGAAGGCTCGCTTTCCGTCCTCGCCGGGCGGATTCAGCTCATAGATCGTCTGGCCGGGAACATCGACCGCCAGGCGGTCATTCTGCATGCAGACGGTGAAGCGCGCATCGCTGAAGGAACCGAAGTTCGCAACGTACTTGCCCAGATAGGGCGAGAACGAGTCGGGGTCCTCAGGGGTGGACTGGTCCTCGAGCAGGGACCCGAACACCAGTTCGAAGGCCAGCTGCTGCAGCGGCGTGCCCGTCACGTTGGTCAGGAGCACGAAGCCCACGCCCGCTTCTGGCAGGAGGGCGACCTCGGCCGCGAAGCCGTCGATGTTGCCGCCGTGCTCGATCAGACGCTGTCCCCTGAAGTCGCGGATCATCCACCCAAGACCGTAGTCGATGTCCCCCGCCACCTTGATCTGGGGTGACCAGGTGACCGCGAGCTGCTCCTCGCTGATCAGTCGCTCCCCCTCGAAGACCCCGCGATTGAGCAGGAGACGGAGCCACTTCGCCATGTCCCGTACATTCGAGTTGATGGCGCCGGCCGGCGCGATCGAGTCAAGCTCCCGCATCGGCTGGACCTCGAATGCGGACTCGTCCTCGACCCACTGGTAGCCCCTGGCCAGGAGGGGGTCGTCCCGGCACTCGGACACCGAAGTGTTGCTGCTGGTCATCCCCAGCGGCTCCAGCAGCCGGTGGGCGAGCAGGTCATCCCAGGCCTCCCCGGCCGCGGCCGCGCTCGCCTGACCCGCAGCCAGGAACATGACGTTGTTGTAGTGGAAGCTGCTCCGGAACCGAACCAGCGGCTCCGCCTGGCTCGCCGTGCTGAGGATCAGCTCGCGCGGGGCCGTACCGGAGGCCCAGAGCACTGACATTCGGGTGAAGCCCGTGCGGTGGCAGAGCAGGTCGCGAATCGTGACCTCACCCGTGGTCTCGCCGGTGTCGATCTGCAGCTGGAAGCCGGGAAGCGTTCGTGTCACCGGATCGTCCCAGCCCATGCGTCCCTCGTCGACGAGGATTCCGATCAGCGTCGCGGTGAAGGCCTTGGTGCAGGAGCCGATGGCGAAGAGGGTCTCGGCGGTGACCGGACGCTGCGCTTCCAGGTCGGCCATCCCCAGGCCTTCGGCCATCAGGACCTGGTCGCCCTGGACGATGGCGATGGCCAGCCCCGGAATGTGGAGCTCTTGCCGCCGCTCATCGAGCCGCGCGAGGAGCTGCTCCAGCCGTCCCTCGGACAGCGGATCCGGGGCGGGCGGCACGCCCAGGGCGGACAGGGAGAGAACCACTGCGACCGCGGCGGCGACCGCGGCCGGACATCGGAACGCGGGACGAGGAGCGGTTGCAATCCCCGCGCCTGGCCGTGCCCGGCCGGACATTTTTCTTTCGAGAATCACTTGCACGCACCTTGTTGATGTGCTAGGGCCGGGCTACGATGCCCTACTTCCTCCCGATCGGCAAGCGGACGGTGCATCGGCCCAAACGCAGAAGAACTCACTTGGACCCGGACAACGGCATCCTTCGGGCTGTCGCTTTGTGAGGTTTCTAGATGGTATCAAACAAGGTGCGCGACTTCTCGAAGCGCGGCGACGCCATTCCTGTGCCCACGTTGACTCAGGTGCAGCAGGAGGCGTATCGGCGCTTCATTCAACAGGATCTTGAATTCGACAAGCGGGATACGAGCCTTGGCCTGGAGGCCTTGCTCCGCGAGATCTTCCCGATCGAGTCGTACGACGGCTCGATGAGGCTCGAGTACCTGTACTACAAGCTCGACGAGCCCCGGTACACGCCGGACGAGTGCCGCGAGCTTCGGCTGACCTACGGCATGCCGTTCCGCATCGGCGTGCGGCTGCGTGCGCGAGGGCGTGGCGGAGATCCCCGAGGAGGAGATCTACCTCGGCGAGATCCCGATCATGATGGGCGGCGGCGAGTTCATCGTCAACGGCGCCGAGCGCGTCATCGTCAGCCAGCTGCACCGCTCGCCGGGCGTCGACTTCGGCATCGTCTCGTCGATCGGCGACCGGCCGCTGCACTCGGCCCGCATCATCCCGGAGCGCGGCTCGCTGGATCGAGCTGGAGGTGACCAAGAAGGACGTCCTGGCGATGCGGATCGACCAGTCGACCAAGATCGCCGCGACGACGTTCCTGCGCTGCCTCGACGAGGCGTTCAGCTCGACCGACAAGCTGCTCGAGCTCTTCTACGACGTCCAGGACATCAAGGTCGAGAAGCTGAAGCCCGAGCACTACTCGGCCGAGATGATCATCGACAGCGAGACCGGGCGAGGAGCTCTGCCGCGTCGGCGCCCAGATCGGCGGCGCGATCGAGGCGATCCAGGCCTCCGAGCTCAAGACCATCCGGGTGATCGCCAACGCCGGCCGATCCGCTGATCCTCAACACGCTCGCGGAGGAGCGGCTCGACTTCCTCGCCGAGGTCACCGAGCACGAGGCGGCGCTGCTCAAGATCTACGGCCGCCTGCGCCCGGGCAACCCGCCGCAGGTCGAGAAGGCCAAGCCAGCTCTTCAACGAGAAGTTCTTCGACGAGAACCGCTACCGCCTGGGCAAGGTCGGCCGCTTCCGCATCAACCGCAAGTTCGACCCGATCCGAAGTACCAGCCCGCGGAGGAGGACGTTCAGCACATCCGCGCCGAGGACTTCCTGGCCGTCATCCGCTACATGCTCGATCTGCGTTCGCAGCGCAACAAGGCGCCACGTGGACGACATCGACCACCTCGGCAACCGGCGCCTGCGCACGCTCGACGAGCTGGCGATCGAGGAGATGCGCAAGGGCTTCCTGAAGCTCCGCCGCACCGTCCAGGAGCGCATGAGCGTCAAGGACCCCGACGAGCTCGCGCAAGATCGCCGACCTGGTCAACTCCAAGAGCATCTCGCAGCGCCATCGACTTCTTCTTCGGTCGCAGCGAGCTGTCGCAGGTCGTCGACCAGACCAACCCGCTCTCGATGCTCGTCCACGAGCGCCGTCTCTCGGCGCTCGGCCCGGGCGGCCTGAACCGCAAGCGGGCCGGCTTCGAGGTGCGCGACGTGCACATCAGCCACTACGGCCGCATCTGCCCGATCGAGACGCCCGAAGGCACGAACATCGGCCTCATCTGCTCGCTGGGCATCTACGCGAAGATCGACGAGTACGGCTTCCTGCTGACGCCCTACCGCGAGGTCAAGAACGGCAAGGTCACCGGCGAGGTCGAGTACCTCCGGGCCGACGAGGAGATGAAGGCGGTCCTCGCGACGAGCGACGTGCTCGACGATCAGGGGCGGATCAGCAAGGGTCAGGTGCTCGCCCGCGTCGACGGCGACCTGGCCCAGGTCGACGCCGCCGAGGTCCAGTACGTCGACATCTCGCCGAAGCAGATCGTCGGCGTGTCGGCGGCGCTGATTCCGTTCCTCGAGCACGACGACGCCAACCGCGCCCTCATGGGCTCGAACATGCAGCGGCAGGCCGTGCCGCTGATCTCGGTCGGAGCCGCCCGTGGTGGCCACCGGCATGGAGCAGGTCGCCGGCGACAACTCGGGCATGGTCGTCAAGGCCCGCCGCGGCGGCACGGTCACCTTCGTCGACGCCGAGCGCATCATCATCGACAACGCCGACGAGTACGTGCTCCGCAAGTTCGTCGGCCTCAACGAGCGCACCTGCCAGAACCAGAAGCCGATCGTCAAGCTCGGGCCAGAAGGTCAAGGACGGGCCAGATCATCGCCGACGGCGCCTCGACCGAGCATGGGCGAGCTGGCGATCGGCAAGAACGTGCTCGTCGCGTTCAACACCTTCGACGGCTACAACTTCGAGGACGCGATCGTCATCTCGCGAGCGGCTGGTCAAGGACGACACGTTCACCTCGCATCCACATCGAGTAGTTCGACGTCGAGATCCGCGAGACCAAGCTCGGCCGCGAGGAGTTCACCCGCGACATCCCCAACGTCTCGGAGAAGATGCTCCGCAACCTCGACGAGCACGGCATCATCCGGATCGGCGCGCGCGTCGGCCCCGGCGACATCCTCGTCGGCAAGGTCAGCCCGAAGACCAAGAGCGAGCTGACGCCCGAAGAGAAGCTGCTCCACGCGATCTTCGGCCGCGCCGGCGAGGACGTGAAGAACGACTCGCTGGAAGTGCCCGCGGGCACCGAGGGCATCGTCATCGGCGCGCAGCGGTTCAGCCGCCGCATGCACCTGACCGACGAGCAGAAGAAGCAGCTCAAGCAGGAGATGGACGACGTACGAGGCGCGAGATGAACGAGCAAGGCCATCGCCCTGTTCCGGCAGATGGTCGGCCAGATGAACGAGGTCACTCGGCACCGAGATGGTCGACCCCACGACCCGCCAGAAGGTCGGCGCCGTCGGACATCCCCGAGGTCATCCTCGAGCAGATCGAGAACTTCGACCACGAAGTGGATCAAGGGCAGCAAGGAGGCCAAGGAGCAGGCGCTGGTCGTCCACGGCCAGTTCTGGCCGCGCATCGAGGCGCATCGAGAAGGAGAAGGAGCGCAAGCTCGCCCACATGAAGCGCGGCGACGAGCTGCCCTCGGGCGTGCTGGAGATGGTCAAGGTCTACCTCGCCACCAAGCGACAGCTCTCGGTCGGCGACAAGATGGCCGGCCGCCACGGCAACAAGGGCGTCATCGCCCGCATCGTGCCCGAGGAGGACATGCCCTTCCTCGAGGACGGCACGCCGGTCGACGTGCTGCTCAACCCGCTGGGCGTGCCCTCCGCATGAACGTCGGGCCAGATCCTCGAGACGCACCTCGGCTGGGCGGCGCAGGTGCTCGGCTTCCAGGCGGTCACGCCGGTGTTCGACGGCGCGACGGAGGACGGAGATGCTCGCGGCGATCGACGAGGCCAACGCGCACGTCGCAGAGCCGGCTCGACGCGTTCGAGGAGACCGGCAGCGACCCCGGCGAGCCGCGCGAGCTGCTGGCCCAGATGCCCGTCGGCGGCAAGGTGCAGCTCTACGACGGCCGCACCGGCGAGCCGTTCCACCAGAAGACCACCGTCGGCTACATGTACCTGCTCAAGCTCCACCACCTGGTGGACGACAAGATCCACGCCCGCGCGACCGGCCCGTACAGCCTCATCACGCAGCAGCCGCTCGGCGGCAAGGCCCGCACCGGCGGCCAGCGGTTCGGCGAGATGGAAGTCTGGGCGTCTGGAGGCCTACGGCGCCGCCTACGTGCTCCAGGAGCTGCTCACCGTCAAGAGCGACGACGTCGAGGGCCGCACGAAGATCTACGAGTCGATGGTCAAGGGCACCAACACGCTCGAGGCCGGCATGCCGGTCGTCTTCGACGTGCTGTGCCACGAGATCCAGGGTCTGGGCATGAACATCACGCTCGAGAAGCAGCAGACTGGAGGGCGGCATGTCTGCCTGTGACGAGTCGCCGCCGCCATCGACGGGCGCCGGACCGTGTCGCTCTCGATCGCCGCCGGACCGGAACTCGCCGACATCACGCGAGCTGAGGACTCAATCGACGATGGCTGAGAACGTTTACGATCGCGTCAACGACTACGGCTCGCGTGAAGATCACCCTGGCCAGCCCCAACGACATCCGCTCGTGGTGCTTCGGCGAGGTCAAGAAGCCGGAGACGATCAACTACCGCACCTACCGCCCGGAGAAGGACGGCCTGTTCTGCGAGCGGATCTTCGGCCCCGAGCGCGACTACGAGTGCGCCTGCGGCAAGTACAAGGGCACGAAGTACAAGGGCATCATCTGCGACCGCTGCGGCGTGAAGGTGACGCACTCGCGCGTCCGCCGCAAGCGGATGGGCCACATCAACCTGGCCGCGCCCGATCGTGCACATCTGGTTCTTCAAGGCCATGCCGAGCCGCCTCGGCACGCTGCTGGACATGAAGACCAGCGACCTCGAGAAGGTCATCTACTTCCAGGACTACGTCGTCATCGATCCCGGCAACGACCGACCTGAAGTACAAGCAGGTCCTCACCGAGGACGAGTACCGCGCCGCCGTCGAGAAGTACGGCGCACGGCTTCACGGCCATGATGGGCGCCGAGGCGGTCCGCGAGCTGCTCGACGCAGCTCGACCTCGACGAGGCTCGCGGCCGAGCTGCGCGAAGATCTGCGCAAGACCGCGCAGCAAGCAGAAGATCAAGGACCTCTCCAAGCGGCTCAAGATCGTCGAGCAGATCCGCAGCTCGCGAGAACGATCCGACCTGGATGGTCTGGACGTGATCCCGGTGATCCCGCCCGACCTGCGCCCGCTGGTGCTGCTGGAGAGCGGCAACTTCGCCACCAGCGACCTGAACGACCTCTACCGCCGCATCATCAACCGCAACAACCGCCTCAAGAAGCTGATGGACCTCAACGCCCCCGAGGTCATCATCCGCAACGAGAAGCGCATGCTCCAGCAGGCGGTCGACGCGCTGTTCGACAACGGCCGCTGCCGCCGCCCGGTGCTGGGCTCGTCGCAACCGCCCGCTCAAGTCCCTGACCGACATGATCAAGGGCAAGCAGGGCCGCTTCCGCGAGAACCTGCTCGGCAAGCGCGTCGACTACTCCGCCCGCTCGGTCATCGTCGTCGGCCCGGAGCTCAAGCTGCACCAGTGCGGCCTGCCCGAAGAAGATCGCCCTGGAGCTCTACCAGCCGTTCATCATCCGCAAGCTCAAGGAGCACGGCCTGGCCGACACGATCAAGAGCGCCAAGCGCATGCTCGAGCGGCGCGATCCGGAGGTGTGGGACATCCTCGAGGAGGTGATCTACCAGCACCCGGTCCTGCTCAACCGCGCCCCGACGCTGCACCGCATGGGCATCCAGGCCTTCGAGCCGGTGCTGGTCGAAGGCAACGCGATCACGCATCCACCCGCTCGTCTGCAACGGCTACAACGCCGACTTCGACGGCGACCAGATGGCCGTCCACCTGCCGCTGTCGGTCGAGGCGCAGGCCGAGGCGCACGTGCTGATGCTGTCGACGCACAACATCTTCAGCCCGGCCAACGGCAGCCCGATCATCTCGCCCAGCCAGGACATCGTGATGGGCGTCTACTTCCTCACGGCCATGGACGACGGCGGACGCAGCGTCCGGTCGAGAAGCTCCGCCACTTCCGCGACGACGCACGAGGCGCATGCTGGCGTTCGAGCACGGCCAGATCACGCTGCACGAGCGGATCGTCGTCCGCCTGCGACGGCTTCGACGAGGTCGTCAACGCCGAGAAGGCGAGCCGCCGAAGCCGATGCCCGCAGAACCGGCGGGTCGTCACGACGGTCGGCCGCGTCATCTTCGACGACATCCTGGCCGACGGGCATGCCGTTCTACAACTGCACGCTCGGCAAGAAGGGCTGCAGCCGCGTCATCGACGACACCTACGCCGTACTCGGCCGCGCCGGCGACGATCGACCTGCTCGACGACATGAAGGAGATCGGGCTTCAAGCCGTCCACGCTGTCCGGGCCTGTCGATCGGCATCACCGACCTGCGCATTCCCGCGCAGCAAGCAGACGCTGCATCGACGAGACGCAGAAGAAGGTCGACCGCGTCGAGAAGGCACTACGACGCCGGCGCGATCACCGAGCGCGAGCGGCACAACCAGCTGCTCGACCTCTGGGCCCACTGCCGCGAGCAGATCACCGAAGCAGCTCGTCGAGACGCTCAAGCACGACCGCCGCGACCCGGCGAACGGCACGCGAGGTGCCCATCGACACCGACAGAGGGCATGCCGTACCTCAACCCCGTCTTCCTGATGTCCGACTCCGGCGCCCGCGGCAACGTCAGCCAGATGCAGCAGCTCGCCGGCATGCGCGGCCTGATGGCCAAGCCCTCGGGCGAGATCATCGAGACGCCGATCCGGGCCAACTTCCGCGAAGGCCTGAACGTGCTCGAGTACTTCTCCTCGACGCACGGCGCCCGCAAGGGTCTGGCCGACACCGCCCTCAAGACCGCCGACTCCGGCTACCTCACCCGCAAGCTGGCCGACGTCGCGCAGTCGGTGGTCGTCATCGAGCACGACTGCGGCACGAAGCGGGGCATCCCCAAGCGGGCCATCTACAAGGGCGAAGAGGTCGACGTGCCGCTGCGCGAGGTGATCATCGGCCGCACCGCGCGCCACAACATCGTCAACCCGATCACCGACGAGGTCGATCGTCGCGGAGAACGAGCTCATCACGCACGAGATCGCCGACGCAAGATCGAGGAGCTGGGCATCGACTCGGTGCAGGTCCGCAGCCCGCTCACCTGCGAGACCGCCGCGCGGCGTCTGCGCCCTGTGCTACGGCATGGACATGTCCACCGGCCAGCTCGTCGAGGAAGGCCTGGCGGTCGGCATCATCGCCGCCCAGTCGATCGGCGAGCCGGGCACGCAGCTCACCATGCGGACGTTCCACACCGGCGGCGTCGCCGGCCGCGGCCTCGTCGAGACCGAGCTACAAGGCCGAGCCACGCCGGCATCGTCGAGCTGCGCGACTGCAACGAGGTCGAGGTCGAGCTCGACGGCGACGACCGTCCTCACGGCCCTCAAGCGCAACGGCGAGATCGCGGTGCTCGACGACAAGGGCCGCGAGCTCGAGAAGTACAAGGTGCCCTACGGCGCCGATGATCACGGCCCGGCCGGGCGAGAAGGTCAAGAAGGGCCAGATCCTGGTCGAGTGGGACCCGCACCGGACGCCGATCCTCGCCGAGAAGTCCGGCATCGTCCGCTTCAAGGACATCGAGATCGGCGAGACCGTCCGCGAGGAGACGGCCAAGGGCGGCGAAGGCGACCGAGCTCATCGTCATCGAGCACAAGGGCGAGAAGCACCCGCAGATCATCATCGAGGACGCCGACGGCAAGATCCTCGACTTCCACCACCTGCCCGCCAAGGCCCGCATCGAGGTCGAGGAAGGCCAGCAGATCAAGATCGGGCCAGATGCTCGCCCGTCAGCCCAAGGAAGTCGCCGGCTCGGCGGACATCGTCGGCGGTCTGCCCCGCGTCACCGAGATCTTCGAGGCCCGCACGCCGAAGGACCCGGCGGTCATGGCCGAGATCTCCGGCCGCGTCGAGCTGCACTCCGACAAGCGCAAGGGCAAGATGACCATCCGCGTCATCTCCGACGCCGGCCTCGAGCACGATCACCACGTCCCGCAGGGCAAGCACCTGCTCGTGCACACCGGCGACTACGTCGAGCGCCGGCGATCCGCTGACCGAAGGCCCGCTCATCCCCGCCGACATCCTCCGGATCAAGGGCGAGGAGGCGCTCTACACCTACATGCTCGACGAGGTGCAGAACGTCTACCGCGCCCAGGGCGTGCCGATCTCCGACAAGCACATCGAGGTCATCCTCCGCCAGATGCTGGGCAAGGTGCGCGTCAGCTCGCCCGGCGACACCGACCTGCTGCCCAACGAGGTCGTCGACAAGTTCCACTTCCGCGCAGCACAACAACGCAGGTCGGCCAGCATGCTCCGGATCACCGATCCGGGCGACACGGACCTGCCGCGCGGATGCGCTGGTCGACCGAGGACGAGGTCAAGGAGGCCAATGCCCTGGCCGAGGCCGAGGGCAAGCAGCCGGCCAAGACCAAGCGCAGCCGCCCGGCGACCGCCCGCACGCTGCTGCTGGGCATCACCAAGGCGTCGCTCCAGGCCGAGTCGTTCCTCTCGGGCGCCTCCTTCCAGGAGACCACCAAGGTGCTCACCGAGGCGGCGCTCCGCGGCGCCGTGGACGAGCTGCACGGGCCTCAAGGAGAACGTCCTGCTCGGCCACCTCATCCCGGCCGGCACCGGCTTCGAGCCCGTACGTGAAGATGCAGGGTGAAGAAGCTCGTCGAGCTCCCCGAGGCCGAGGCCAGGACGAGGAGGTGATGCTGGCCGAGGCGGCCGAGGCAGCCGAGGCGCTCGGAGCGGAACGGGCCCCCACCATGGTCGAGGTCGTGACCAAGTCGGAATCGGAGGCCAAGGTCGGCGACGGGTAATCGTTCGACAGGTTCACTGCGCCTCAGACGATCGTGGTCCGGGGCACGAGAGACCATGGGCCGCGTCAAGACTCAAACACTTGGCGCGGCCCGCTTCTTTTCTCGCAACCTCGGGGCCCGGCTCGCGTACAGTTCGACGGGACGGGGCGGTGGCACAGAATCTATCCCATCTTCTCTCTGACACCACCGACAGCACTTCCGACGATTGACTCAAATAGCCCATCCAGTAGGATTTATCTGTCGGTTCAGGCCAGGAGCTGCATCTCTGCGCAGGAGAGATTCCTAGACTGCCTTCGACACTCACCGCCGCGGGCGAGGACCGCCCACGGCGCGCACCCAGGAGAATTCAGATGATGTCTCTTCGAGAAGTCGCCGTCGCATTGTCGGTGTTTGCGCTCGCCGGTGCCTGCTTTGCCGGACCGAAGCCTGGACCCGACAGGGCCCGTGTGGTGACCCCGGTGCGTGCGGATGGACTTCTCGAGCGGACCGGGATTCCAAAGAAGCCCTCGGCGCTGCTCAAGGTGCCGCAGATGGCGACGGGCCGACTGCTGATCAAGTTCGTGGACTCGGCCAAGGTGCGCGTCCAGGGACAGCAGCCCGTGTCGCTGACCAGGCAATCGCTGACCGCACGAGACGTCCTCCAGCAGTACGGCCTGGCCTGCACCAAGGCGATCAACCACTCTGACCAGGCGCTCGCCGAGCTGGAAGCTCGAGCGGCCCAAAGCAGTGGCAAGGCACAGCCCGATCTCGCCGCCATGATGTACGTCGAGGGCAACGTCGACCAAGCAACGCTCCTCGAAGTGGCCCGCATTCTGAACGACCTCCCGGAGATCGAGTTCGTCGAGTTCGAAGTGCCGCTTCGCACGATCCGCTCACCCCAGGCGGGCGGAGGCTTCGGCGCCGAGGTGCTATCACAAGGTCCTCTGGTCGATGCGGCCAACTCCGCGTTCGGTGTGAGCGAGAGCCTCGTGGCCACGCTTCCCGTGCCTGCGACTCCCGGAGCCGGATTCGCGCTGTCCGTGCCGATCGAGGTCGGTGAATGGGTCGACATCTCCTTCGAGCCCAACTCGCTGCGCACGTTCGACTTCGCGATGTACGAGGCTCAGCCCAACGGATCGCTCGTCGAAATAGACCCCGGTCCTGAGCGAACGGTCCGTGGCGAGCTTTCCTCAATGAATGGGGGCAAGGTGGCCGGAGCGCTCTTCGACAACGGGCTCTTCGCGACCATCATCATGCCCGACGGCTCGCGCTATTGGGTGCAGCCGATGGCGGGCGAGGTGCCCGGCGCGGTGGCCGGACAGCACATCATCTACCGGAACCAGGACGTCATCGCGCCTCCGGGCATTTGCGGCGTGGAGAACGTCGGGGCTCCGCCTTTTGGCGGCGGTGGTGGCGTCGCGGGCGGCGGCGGCCCGGCGGGGCCAGGCTTCACGGGCTGCTACGCGGAGCTGGCGCTCGATCTGGATTCCTCCTGGGTGGAGAAGGCCGGCGACGTCTTTGGTGCTGGCACGCTGGCGGCAGCCGTCATCAACGTGGTGAACCTCCAGTACGAGGTGACCGAGAACCTCGATCCAGAGACGGGCGATCCCGGCGTCAACATCCGGCACGTGCTGACGGCAATCGTGGTGCGTCCGACCCCTGCGTCCGATCCGTACACGACGAACAGTCCCGGCGACCTGCTCAGCCAGTTCCGCGCCGAGTGGAACGCCAACCTCTCGTCGGTTCGCCGCGACGTCGCGCATCTCTTCACCGGGCGAGACCTGGACGGCGGTGTCATCGGCATCGCCTTCCTCGATGCGGTGTGCCAGACGAGCGACTTCGACGGCCAGCTCATCAACTACGGTCTCTCCCAGCGCGACGGCGCGTTCTCCTGCCAGACCGACCTCACTGCTCACGAGCTGGGTCATAACTGGTCCGCCCGCCACTGCGAGTGCTTCGGCCCGAGTCCGGAAGACAACTACACGATGAACCCGTTCATCACCTGTGCCAACCGCTTCAATCCGATGGCGACGATTCCCGATATCGTTGCTTTCCGCGACTCAATCGCGGGCGATTGCTTGGACTGCGGCGGCAGCGCGCCCTCCGGCTGCGGCGACGGCGCCACCAACGATTGCTCGTCCCCCGCCCTGTCGCCCTATTGCAACGACGCGGTCTGCTGCGGCGGCGTGTGCGCGGTCGAGCCCTTCTGCTGCGACGTGCGGTGGGATCCGGGCTGCGTCGACCTGGCCAACGAGCTCTGCCTGAGTTGCGGGGCCGAGGGATCGGGCGACTGCTACACCCCCAACCTGACGCCCGGGTGCGATGATGCCGACTGCTGCGAGCTCGTGGGGATGATCGACCCCGCCTGCGCAAGCGGCTTCTGGGACGAGAACTGCGCAATCATCGCGGCGCTCAGCTGTTCGCCGGACGAGATGGGGCCGACGCCCAACTTCACCTCCTTCCAGGCGTACCTGACCTCGGAAGCGACGCCAGGCTTCGAGATCGTGACCAACATCGTCCTCGCCGAGTCGTTTACTGGCGAAGGGTTCGACCTCAACGGCCTCGACGCCCTCACCCTCGAGCTCTTCGGGCTGGGCGTCGGCGAGACCGATCCACCCGATTCCAATGACCCGGACGATCTGCTCTACAACACGCGAGGCCGGGGCATCAACGTCGCCTCGATCGAAGATTCCGCGTACATCAACCACGAGGACCTGGACATCATCCTCGAGCCGGGCATCGATCCCACGGATCTGTTCCTGAACGAGCAGATCACGTCTCCCAGTCACGGCACCGCCACGCTGGGCATCATGAACGCCAAGGACAACATCAGCGAGGTCACCGGCCAGCAGATCGGCATGGTCGGAATCGCTCCTGAAGCCCAAGGGTACTTCTTCCCCACGACCACGCTCTCCGAGGGCGGCGCACCCTGACCGCCATCATCAGTGCGCTGCAGACGTTCGGCCCCGGCGATATTCTCAACATGTCGATCGGGCCGGTCAACGCCTCTGGCAACGACTGCACCGCCGGCGTCCTGACCAGCAGCCCCGGCATCTACGCTGTCGTTCGGCTTGGCAGCGATCTGGGCATCACCTCGGTGATCTCCGCCGGCAACGACTGCTGCAACCTCGATGCGGCGCCCGAAGCTGGCGACGACAGCGGCGCAATCATCGTGAGCGCGTGTGATCCTGGCTATCCCTATTGCCGGCGGGCATTCAGCAATCACAGCGACGAAGATCAGATCATTCCGCAATTGAGTGCGTGGGGTGTCTGCGTGGCCACGACCGGTGGCGCGGGCGACTTGTTCGGACCGGTGGGGAATCCCACCCGGCAGTACACGTACTCGTTCAACGGCACCAGCGCCGCGGCGCCGCTGATCGCTGGCATGGCCGCCCGCATGCAGGGGCTCGCCCGTCAGTTCTTCGGGCTGGCACTGACCCCCGAACAGATTCGAGCGTCCCTCTCCGAGGGAACGCCGCAGTGCGACATCATCAATCCGCAAGATCGCATGGGGAACGACCCGGACCTCGACGCGTGCGCCGGCGACACCTTCCCGCCTGAAGACAGCGATCCCAACATCATCGGCCTCTTCCCCGATGCGCTGTCGGCGGCCGGAAACGTGATCAACGGCAACTGGTTCAGCGGATCGCCGAACGTCAATACATTCGTGGTGATCACCGGCGACTACGTCGAAGGCAACGATCTGTCCATCACCGCGGTGGACAACAACTACCTGATCATGGACACCGAGTACGTGCAAGGTGGGGACAGCCCGAACGTCAATCCCATCGATCTCCTCGGCCTGCCCATCAAGAAGAGCATGATCGACCAGATCATCTACATCGCCACCGGGCAGGTCACCGATGTCGCAATCGTTGGGCACGTCTCCGAACCGCTGGTCACGACGCATGTTCCTGACGACCGTGGCGCAGCACAATGGAGGACTCGGCTTCATCTTCTACTACGCCTACAACTGGTCGACCGGCCAGTGGAATTTCGTGGGCTACAACCAGCTCGCGGGCGGGGCCGAGGACCTGCAGACGGTGACCATCAACGGCGCGTCCAACTATGTCGCCTCCGATGGAAGCGTCGTCGTCCGGATGTGGACGTACGGAATCGGCAACGGCAGCTTCTTCGGCGGAGGCAACCCAGCCTCGGGCACGTTCCGCGTGTGGCTCAACTTCGCGTCTCTGAACTTTGGAATCAACCCCGGCGACGGTTGAGACTGGCGGAGGGAGTGCGCGAAGACGCGTGGCGCTGTTCCGAGGGTTGCGCAACGGGCGCCGCATCCATGCGGCTGGGGCTTGTTGTTGTCGAGGGCGTGCGCGAACACGCGTGGGAAGTTCGATGGGTTGCGGAGCCGGCGCCGCATCCATGCGGCTGGACCTCTCGTCGGTCCGACGTTGCTCAGAGCCGCCCGCATCGTGGGGGCTCCCCTGTGAGGGGTCTTGCGATGGTCGTTTCTATTCATGTGCGGCCCATCCGGGCCGCAGGGGGTTGCGCATTGCCGGCGGCGGTTCTTGGTAGCGTCCGTCAAGTTTCGCACTTTGATCTGGTGGCAGGTCCTCCTGCTCGAAGGTTCCTTGGAGCACACCTGCCCATTGCCCTGCGCCAGCTCATGAGGGCGATGGGCTGGTGTGCGGTCGTTCGATCTTCAGCCTGCTGCCGCAAGCTCCTGTGCCTCCTGATTCAAGTGCTTCATGTCAAGGTACCTGCGAAGGCCCCACTTGGTCCCCGCGATGTGGCGAAGTCTCGCCGCCGAGAGCATCAACGCCGATTGGCCGTCTGGGAAGTTACCGACGACTCGGGTTCGGCGACGAATCTCACGCATGACGCGCTCCAGCGGGTTGTTCGTGCGGATCCGACGCCAGTGCTCCGGCGGGTAGCTCATGTAGCTCAGCGTCTCTTCTGTGGTCTCACGAACGAATGCCGCAACCTTCGGCAACTTCAAGCCCGTCAGCTTCTTGGCCACCTGGTCGGTCTTCTCGAGGGCTGCCTCCCGATCCTCCTGAGCATGAATGGCCTTCAGCATCGCTGACACCTCTCTCACTCGGCCGTTCGGTGTCATGCTGAATGCATTCCGGTACCAGTGCACCACGCAGCGCTGCCACATCGCTTCCGGATACATTTCACTCATCGCTTCCACCAGGCCCATGCACTTGTCCGAGATGATGAGACGGACGCCCCTGAGACCTCGGCTCTTCAGATGTCGCAGGAACTCGAGCCATCCCGACTTGTCTTCCTTGGCTCCTTCGCACACCCCCAGGATCTCGCGGAAGCCATCCGCAGCTACTCCAATGGCCACCAGTACCGAGACGTTCCGAACTTCACCGCCCCAGCTCCGCTTGAGGCTGATGCCATCAAGGTACACGTATGGATGCTCGCTTTCGATCCGGCGGTTCCGCCACTCTTCGATGTGGCCGTAGATCTTCTGATTCAACTCGCTCACCGTGCTCGGGCTCACACGCTTGCCCCAGAGCGCCTCGGTGATATCCTCCACGCGACGAACTGAAACTCCCGCCAGGTACATCTCCATCAGTGCTTCTTCGATCGAGGATTCTCGACGCTTGTACCGCTCGATGATCTGCGTCTCGAATGGCAGCGTGCGAAGCTTCGGCATCTTCAGTTCCACCTCGCCGACTCGAGTCTGGAGCTTCCGCTTGTAATGACCAGCTCGCGTGTCCACTCGATCCGGGCTACGCTCATACCGCTTCGCTCCACAGAGTTCGTCCGCCTCGGTCTCCAGCATCCGGTTCAGCGCTTCTTCCACCGTCTCACGTACCACGCGGTCAACGTGGCTCTGCACCTTCGCGTCGTCGAATCGGATGGCGTCCTTGATGCCGCGGTCGTTGTCCTGTGCTACAGTCATTCTGGCAGTTCCTTGTATGGAGGTTGTTCGTGACAAACACACCTTCCAGCAAGAGAGCTGCCTTTTCAAATGTGCGAAAGATTCCGGACCTTATCCGGTTCTTGTCGAAGGCGTGCGCGAACACGCTTCGGGTGGTCGAGGGGTTGTGGGGCCGCCGCATCCATGCGGCTGGTTCTTGTTGGTCTGAGGTTGGGTGCGCAGCTTGAGGTCTTGTTGTAGCGCCGCCGCATCCATGCGGCTCGACCCTCGTCGGTCCGACGTTGCTCAGAGCCGCCCGCATCGTGCGGGCTCCCCTGTGAGGGGTCTTTGTGAGGCTCCCCACCGAAGGTGGACACAGATTTGCCGTCAAGCACTCATCTCGAACTCGACCGGGCTGACGTATCCCAGGGCCGAGTGACGTCGTCTGCGATTGTAGAACAGTTCGATGTACTCAAAGATCGATCGACGAGCTTCCGCACGGGTGGCGTACCGTTCGTGATTGACCAGTTCCGTCTTCAGCGTGCCGAAGAAGCTCTCAACCATCGCGTTGTCCCAGCAATTGCCTTTACGGCTCATGCTTCCTGTGATGCGGTGTCGCGCCAGCATCGCCTGGTAGGCGTCACTGGCGTACTGAACTCCACGATCTGAGTGGTGAATCAGCCCGTCCAGGTTCGCTCCTGATCGCGTGCCAATCGCCATCTTGAGGGCGTCGAGTGTCAGCTCGGTTCGGAGATGATCAGCCATTGACCAGCCGATGACTCGGCGAATGCAGGTCCAGGACCACCGCCAGGTCAGGCACGCTGTAAAACCTTCGCGCGCGCAGAGGCCGCGTTCATCGCACCATAGCTCACGCCATAGCCGCGTTCAGCGAGCGACCTAACGTGCCAGTACCTCCTTCCTGAGCGAGACAGTCTCGAGACGTCCGCTTGCCTTCGCGTGATGCCAACCCGAGAGATCGCGAAGTCATACACGCGCCATGCGCACCTTCTCGTATCAGCGTCGAGATACGTACTGATGGCGCCGATCTTGCGTTCGCGCTAGGCGATCAGCTCTCGTCAGCTCTTCGCGCACGCTGACCTGGCATAGACCTCAGCCGCAGAGCTGCTCAGACGCCGGTGACTTGCCGTGGAATCCTGCATCTCCGATAGCAGATCGCGCCATCACTCAACCCGCGTCAGTGCCGTGGTAGAACTCACCCCACGAAGAGCCAGCCTTCCTTTGTTGGGACGTACGTGATATCGACGCCCCACGCTTCGTTTGCATTGCTCCGTTCGAACGCCCGATCCAGTACGTTCTTGGCAATACGATGGCCGTGACGACTGTCCGTCGTCTTCGGCCGATATGTGCGTTCGTCTTCGATCGCAGGCCCATCTGCTGCATCAGGCTGGCGACCGTATTCACACAGCAGTCGATCCCACGGCTGACCAGCTCGAGGTGAATACGCGGACTTCCATACATCCCGCGGAATTCCTCGAATATCGCTCGGATCGATTCACACAACGAGGACCGCCTCGATCTCAGTCGGCTGGTCGGGCGCGATCGCCACGTGTAGTAGCCGCTCGTCGATACCTCCAGGACCTTGCACATCAGCCAGACCGGGTACATCTCCCGGTGCTGTTCAATGAATGCGAACCTCATTTCTCGTTGCTCGCGAAGAAGGCCGTCGCTTTTTTGAGAATCTCACGCTCCAGCCTCAGCCGACGATTCTCCTCGCGGAGCTGTCGATTCTCCTCTTCCACCGATAGCTTCCCCTCCGGTCGGCTTCCGGAACTGAGGAACTGCTTTCGCCAGCCGCGAACCGTCCACTCCGAGATGCCCAGGTCCGCCGCAACGCGACGAATCGACGCACCCTCCTCGATCAGCCGCAATGCTTCTCGCTTGAACTCATCTGAATATGTCTTTCGCATTCGGACACTCCATTCTTGAACGGCCTCATTATGCCGCCCTCGTTGGGTGTCCACCATCCGTGGGGAATCTCACTTGCGATGGTCGTTTCTATTCATGTGCGGCCCATCCGGGCCGCAGAGGGTTGCGCATCCCCGGCGGCGGTTCTTGTCGAAGGCGTGCGCGAACACGCTTCGGGTGGTCGAGGGGTTGTGGGGCCGCGCCGCATCCATGCGGCTGGTTCTTGTTGGTCTGAGGTTGGGTGCGCAGCTTGAGGTCTTGTTGTAGCGCCGCCGCATCCATGCGGCTCGACCATCGTCGGTCCGACGTGGCTCAGAGCCGCCCGCATCGTGCGGGCTCCCCTGTGGCCATTCCTGCGGTGGCCGTTTCTATTCATGTGCGGCCCATCCGGGCCGCAGCGGGTTGCGCAGTGCCGGCGGCATCCATGCCGCCTCGGTTCTCGCTGCGAACACCACACGGCCGACGGCATCCATGCCGTCGGCCTTCAGTGCCGGATGGGAACAGCCCGCGTTGCAAGAGGCGCCGTTGACGTTCGCTTGGCGCAGGCCGACGCCCTTGGCGCCGGCCGCGCAATCGCCGGCAGGTCAAGCTCCCGCGGCAGGAGGCCGCGGGAGCGTTGGTCTTTGCGCGTGACGCGAGCCGGCATGGATGCCGGCGGGTTTGCAAAGCCCGCGGGCCGAAGGCCCGCCATAACCAAGCCCGACCCACGTCGGAACTTCCACTGGCGAGCCGGCAGGACTGCCGGCGGGTCTGAGCGGCGTCGGACCGGCGAGGGTCGAGCCGCAGGAGGCGGCGACGCCACAACAAGACCTCACGCCGCGCACCAACCCCAAGAACTTGCCAAGACCAGCCGCATGGATGCGGCGACGGCTGCGCAACCCCCGAACGCCCCACGCGCGTTCGCCCACTCCCCCGACAATCCCAGACGCGTTCCCACCACGCCCCGACAACAACAACCCCCGGCTGCGCCACCCCCGGCAGGTCAAAGCTCCCGCGGCAGGAGGCCGCGGGAGCGTTCGTGTTCTGCGCGTGACGCGAGCCGGCATGGATGCCGGCGGGTTTGCAAAGCCCGCGGGAGGGGAGGCCCGCCATAGCCAAGCCCGACCCACGTCGGAACTTCCCCAGGCGAGCCGACAGCGACTGTCTCGTTTGTCAAGCGAATTTCAGATTGTCGTTACACATTTTGTTCCGGGAGCATCTGGGAGGGGGCTCGTTCGGAGCCAGCAGGCTGGCCGGCGCCCTGCCGTCTCCTTCACGTCACCGCCCCGGCTTCGTGAGGGCGGCGAAGTGAAGGAGACAGCAGAGCTTGATCGAACCTCCTCTGCAGGTAGTCGCGACTTCTGGCGTTCAGAATCACCAGAAGCTGCGCCATGCACGCCACCAAGGCAACCTTCTTGCATTTGCCTGCCCCTTGAAGGCGGTGGTAGCACGCACGAATCTTCGGATTATGCTTCGTCGCTACGAGTGTCGCCATGTACAAACACGAACGCACACTCGCTCGACCACCGCAGATCGAACGGGTGCCTCGCTTCTGGCCACTGTCCCGGTTCATCGGCGCCACGCCGACGATCGCTGCGATCTCTTGGCGTGAGACCCTGCCCAGTTCCGGCAGCTCCAGAATCAACGTGCGCACGGTGGCCGGACCAACGCCAGACTCTTCTCGCAGAACAGCAGCATGGGCCATCCACTCGTCATTCTGAGCCATCCGCTCATCAAGGAGCTTCTCGATGGCACTTTGCTCGTCCTTGAGGAAGGCAAGGACCGCGGCAATGCTCGATTTTGCAGCCATTTCTAGAGTCTGGCGGCGCCGGCAGCTCTCCATGCTCTGCATGTCAACCAACTGCTGGCGTCGGGCCAGGAGATCTCGCAGGGCGATCAGATCAGCATCCGGGAGCTGGCGGACCGGCGGCTTCATCACTTCCCCGTATTCGACGAGCGTCGAGCGCGTCGATCGCATCCGTCTTCGCCAGGCGGCCGCGGGCGCGGGCGAAGTTTCGAACCTGACGGGGGTTGATGCGAACCACGGTCAGTCCCGCACTCATGAGTTCCAACATGATGACGCGTTCGTACCCACCGGTCGCTTCGAGAACGACCAAGTCGACTCGAGCTGCCTTGAGTCTTCGGATGAGCTTCTCACGACCATCCGGCCCGGAGTCGAACCGCTGAACAGAACGACTCCCACTGATGGCGAGATCAAACTGAGACTTGGAAACATCAATGCCTGCGGTACAATTGTTCATGAGTCCCTTCCTTGCGAATGCGGGCTTGCGACTGCAGCGGCCCCAGCGACTGTTCGGGAGGCTCAATCAAGCTGGTCGGGATCTTGCTGCCGGACGGTTGCAGGACAACCTAGGATGCCACGATCACGCGATCAGCTGCCCGTGACCGATTACGCCGGTCGCGGGCGTTTCTATTTGATGGGCTCTTTGTTCCAGATACAAGGATTGCCGGCGGGTCTGAGCGGCGTCGGACCGACGAGGGTCGAGCCGCAGGAGGCGGCGACGCCGCAACAAGACCTCAAGCTGCGCACCCAACCCAAAGAACTTCAAAAGCCCAGCCGCATGGATGCGGCGCCGGCCCCGCAACCCCCCGAACGACCAACGCGCGTTCGCGAACGCCCTCGACCATCCCAAGCGCATTCGCGAACCTCCCCGGCAACAGCAAGTCCCCGCCCGCGCAACCGTCGGCAGGTCAAGCTCCGGCGGCACGGAGGCCGCCGGAGCGTTGGTGTTTGCGCGTGACGCGAGCCGGCATGGATGCCGGCGGGACTTGCAAGTCCCGCGGGGCCGGAGGCCCGCCAGAACCAAGCCCATCCCACGCCGGAACTTCCCCAGGTGAGCCGGCAGGACTGCCGGCGGGTCTGAGCAACGCCGGACCAACGAGGGTCGAGCCGCACGAGGCGGCGACGCCGCAACAAGACCTCAAGCTGCGCACCCAACCCAAAGAACTTCACAAGCCCAGCCGCATGGATGCGGCGTCGGCCCCACAACCCCCAAGCCGAGACAAGCGTGTTGGCCCACCCCCTCGACAACAACCGGCGCCGGCCCCGCAACCCACCGACCACCCAACGCGTGTTCGCGAACCCCCCACGACGAATCAGACCCCCCCCGATCCCTACTCCTTGGTCTTCCGGTAGCTCATGTGCACCCGATTGCCAGGAGGGTGGAAGTGCACCTCGGTCATGAACGCGCGCATGAGGACCAAACCGCGACCGCAGGGGATTTCGAGGTTCTCGTCTTCGGTCGGGTCGGGTACGGACGCGGGATCGAATCCCGGTCCCTCGTCCTGCACCTCGATCTGGATTGCCTCTTCGTTGGCTGACCACGCCACCGTCACCGGATCCGTTCCGCTGCCGTGCTGGAACGCGTTGCTCACCGCTTCCTCGACCGCCAAACGAACCGCGAAGCGGCTGGTCTGGTCATACTTCAGCCGTTCCATCGCGGCGAGGAGCGCCTCCTGCAGTTGCTCGACGTCCTTCTGCCGGTCGGTCAGCACCACGCGCTCGTCGAAGGGCTGGCTGGACGAAAGTTCGTCAGTCATGCGACAACCACCAATTTCGACAACGGGCTGCTATGCGAAGCTGACCAGCGCCTGTTCGGCCGACTCGTGGATCTGGAACAGCTTGTTGAGCTTGGTGATCACGAAGACCTCGTAGATCTGCGGATCGATGTTCGCCAGCCGGAGTTGACCGTTCTTGCTTCGAATCTTGTTGTTGATCGTGATCAGCGTACCGAGGGCGGCCGAAGAGAGGTGATCGACGTTCTCGAAGCTGATCAGCAATCGCGGTTCGGCGCTGGCCTCGACCAGCGCGGAGATCTCGTCTCCAATCTGCTGGATGTTCGCCTCATCGAGGATGTTCCGATCGACGAACTCGACGCAGGTGACGCCGTCATGATCCGATACACGTAGACGCGAAGCCGCAGAGGTCATGTAGGAGTGCTCCGAGCTCATGAGTTCGGGTAAGAGTAGCGTTCGGGCACGACCAAAGCAACCGGTCCCTCCCCGCCTGGACCGAGCGAAGGGAGCGGCGTCGGGCGCGTGTTCAGGCGAAACGACCCCCCGCGTGCCGCAACGACGCGCCAGACGCGGCCTTCCTCTATCAGCGCAGATACGTTCCCGTCCCGACGCTGTCGGACAGACCGGGAAAGAGGATGTCCTCGTTCTCCTGGGTGATGATGATCTCCGGCCGGATGAGGATGAGCAGCGTCTTTTCCTCCTTGTTGGTCAGCCGGTTGGTGAAGAAGCGGTTGATGAAGGGGATCTTCGAGAGCAGCGGCACGCCCTCTTCGACCTCGATCTCGTTCACGAACCGCTGACCGCCGAGCAGGATCGTTCCCTTGTCCGGCACCGAAACCGTCGTCTGGACGAGCGAGAGGGTGATCTGCGGAAGTTCGACTTGACCGGTGAAGCTGCCCGCTGTTCCGCGCGATGCCACCGCCGAATGCCGGTACCGCCAGCGGCACCGCCGAACTGAGTGGCGCTGGTCTCCCGGAATCCCGCGTTCTGGGCCAGGCTGGCGATCACGGTCATCGTCACGTAGCGGCGGCTGGCGTCGGAGACCGCTTCGACGTCGAGCACGAAGCCTTCCCGCAGGTAGCCGATATCCGGCGTGAACGCGCCGGATGCGTCGCCGGTCACCGCGTTCAGACCGGAGACGTACGCGGTCGTCGTGGTCACCGCGACCCACGACCGCTGGCCGTTGAAGAGCGTCAGCTTCGGTGCGGTGACCAGCACCGAGCGATTGTCGGCCTGCGTGGCCTCGATCAGCAGATCCACCTGGATGTCGTCCAGGTAGGTGACGCCGGTGACCAGCGCCGGGTTCGCCATCGCGATCATGCCGAACTGCGTGAGCTGAGCCAGCTCACCTACCGCGCTGAATGAATTCTGGACGAACGGGATGGGTGAGAAGCCCGATGTCTGACGAATGGGCGGGCCCACCGGATTGCTCACGTAGGTGATGCCCTGAATGTTCGGCTGGTTGCCGTACCCCGTGCCCGGCGGAGCCGGCACGCCGAAGATGGAGCCCCAGGGAATGACGTCCTGCGTGAGGTTGTTCCCCTGCTCGTCCTGGCCGACCACCGTCGTACCGAAGACCAGCGGATCTCGAAGCTGGCCGCCGGGGGTGAAGAAATCGCTGACGCGGGCGGTCGGATCGACGCCCTGCAGCTGATTCAACATGTCGTTGTTCGTGTTGAAGTAGAGATCCAGGTCGACGCCGATCTGCTCGAACCAGTCGGTCTGGACCTCCAGGAAGCGCCCCTCGACGTTGATCTGCAGGGCCCGGATCTCGCGAAGCTGCGTGAGCAGGCCATCGATCTGCATGTGGTTCCGCGGCGTGTTGGTGATGATCAGGTTGCCGTTGAGCTCCTGGAGCGTGCCGGTGTCGCCGCCGAGGTCCCGCCATCCCTCGGGATCGACGTTCTCCTGGATGATGGTGACGATCTGCTCGACCAACTCCTCGCGGGATCGCCGCTCGGGCTCTTCGCCGGGATCGCCGAAGATGCTGCCGCCACCACCGCCGCCGCCGCCACCGCCGCCACCGCCGCCGCCGCCGCCGCCGAAGCCGCCGCCGCCGCCACCACCGCTGCCGCCGCCGCCGCCGCCGGTGTTGCCCTGGTTGAGGGCGGCTTCGAGGTCGAGCTCGGGCGCGTTGTCGAAGTACGGCACCTCGAAGAGCAGGTCGCGGATGTCGTAGACGATCGTCACCGTGCGCTTGCGCAGCGCCTCGTCGCTGGAGATGACCAGGATGCCGTCCTGAATGTCGTGCTGCGGACGATCGACGTCGTCGCCGAGCTGATCGAGGATGCGATCCAGGGCCGTCGCCACGGGAATCTCGTTCAGCTGCAAGGTGACCGCGTCACCCCGGTCGATCCCGATGAACTCGAGCGCCTTCCAGTCGACGTAGATGTTCAGTCCGGTCACCTGGTTCAGAAAGGCGACAACCTGCTCGAACGTGTTGTTGTTGAAATCGATGGGGATCGTGGTCTCGGCCAGCCGCTGCTGGACGATCCGGTCGGCCGCCGACTGCTGGAAACCGCTGTCGCCGCTGCGACGGGCGGTGAGTTGCGGCCAGTCCTCGGGATACTGGATGACGCCGGTGACCGAGCGCATCCCGGGTCCGCTCAGATTGGGCGAGGGAGGAATCGCCGCCTTGAGGTTCTCGACCGACTGCTGGGCAAGACCGAGCTCCTTCTGCCGGTTCAGCGACATGTACTCCTGGAAGATGATGTTCTGCTGGAGGATGTCCCGCAGCACCATGGCCGCCGGATTGAGTTCGTCGATGAAGAGGATCTCGTCGATGACCTGCAACGCCTCGCGGTACTTCATCTCCATCTGGAGCTGTCGCACGCGGCGCAGATTCTCGTTGATGAGTCGCTGGCGGGCCTGCTTGGCTTCCATCTCCCGGCTCTGCTGCTCCGCCGCGGACTCGCGTGCGACCTCCTCCTGTTCACGGAGCAAAGCCATCTCTCTCGCTTGCTCGATCTCGGTCAGCACGCCGCTGACCTCCCCGTTCATCGTCTCGTACTCGATCTGCCCCAGAACGTCCCGTCGGCGATTGAGCGTGATCTGGGCGCTGAGCGCCTCCTGCTGCGCGCTGACGTAGTCACCCTGGGCGAGTCGCTCGCGGGCGCGACGCATGGACTCCGCGAACTCCACGCGCGACTGCTCGAGAAGTCGCTGAAGCTCTTCTTCGGTGGCCTGGATCGTGCCGCCCTCGTTCATGAGCTGTCTCATGCGATCCAGCCCTTGCTGGGCTTCGAAGTTGCCCGGCAGGAAGATCAGCACCGTCTGATAGGCATCGGCGGCCATGCGGTAGCGGCCCGCCGTCTCGTTGTCGCGAGCTTCCGCCAGCGCTGCCTCGCCCCGCGCTCGGGACAGCACTTCGTCCTCATTGGCCTGCCTGGGAGCACTCCAGGCGGTGCACACGGGTCCCGCCAACACCATCCCCAGAAGGCCGATCATGCCGACCTTCCACAGACCTCGTACGCGCGAGAGCTTCATGCCGATCTCCTGAGAACGAAAGGCCGGGCGTTGGCCATAGTGAGCCAAGATTGGGGCGAGCCGTGACGCAATGCGCAGGGTCAGTTGACCTCCTCCGAAACGCCGACCCCCGGAACGCTGACGCCTGTGCCGTCAGGGGCATGACGCCTCCTCCTACACAGGGACTGAGGGTCAGACTACTTCGGTCAGAAACCCGACGCAAGTGCAGAGAGGCCGCTCTCGACAAGACGCCTCGTGCCTCGGCGGGGCGACGACCGGCGGACCGAGGTCAGCCTGATGAGCGGGTCAGCCGGATCACCGGATCAAGGTGAGGCGGTGGCGACTGGGAGTTTCCCCGCGTCGCGCAGGCGCCTTCCGCATCTGCTCCTCGGTCACCGGCCGGCGTGTCCTCATCATCTCGATGAAGCAGTCGAAGAGATAGGTCGAGTCGTGGGGACCGGGAGACGCCTCCGGGTGGTACTGCACGCTGAGAAGCGGCTTGCTTCGGTGCGCGAACCCGGCGACCGTTCCGTCGTTGAGGTGCACGTGCGTCACCAGACAGTCGAGGCCTTCCAGCGACTCTGCCTGGACGCAGAACCCGTGATTCTGGCTGGTGATCTCCACACGCCCCGTCAGCAGGTTGCGCACCGGCTGGTTCGCGCCGCGGTGGCCGAACTTGAGCTTGTACGTTCGGGCCCCCAGCGCGAGCGCCAGCAGCTGATGGCCGAGACAGATGCCGAAGGTCGGAATCTCACCGGCCACGTCCTTCAGCATCGCCACCGTCGCCTTGACCGCCGCGGGATCGCCCGGACCGTTCGAGATGAAGAGGCCGTCGGGCTGGAGGCTTCGCACAGCTTCGGCGGTAATGTCAGACGGAACGACGTGCACCTGGCAGCCCCGCTCGATCAGGTGGCGGAAGATGTTCCGCTTGGCCCCGCAGTCCACGGCCAGAACCCGCAGCGCACGCTCGCCCGACCTCGCTCGCTCAGCAGTCGGCCAGGCGCCGAGACCCTCCGTCCACTGGAATGCAGTGCTCGCGCCGACCGTCGAAGCGAGATCGCGGCCCGTCATCGATTCGCAGGCACGGGCCCGCTCGAGAAGATCGCGGTCGCTGAGGCGATCGTCACTGCTCAGCGCCCGCGCATGGCCCCGCATTCCCTCACCAGGGAGACCAGTGACCGCGTGTCGATGCCTTCCAGACCGAGCACGCCGGCATCGCCTGAGCCAGCCGGACAGATCGCGGGTGGCGCGGAAGTTGGAGTGGCGATGAGCGATCTCCCTGACGACGAAACCGGCCACCTGGGGATGCCCGCTCTCCATGTCTTCGGCCGTCACGCCGTAGTTGCCGATCTGCGGCGCCGTCATCACCAGGATCTGACCGGCGTAGCTGGGATCGGTCAGCGCTTCCTGGTAGCCGCACATCGCGGTGTTGAAGACGACTTCTCCACACGAGGTCGACCGCAGGTCGTGCGCGCCAAACGCAGTGCCCGCGAAGACCTCGCCGCTCTCGAGCACCAGTCTCGCTACCGGTCGGATCGCACGGCTCATGTCCAGAGTGTAGCGGCAGTCGATGTTGATGCGGAGGCGCAACTTCCTCGTGGAGACCGCGCGAAACCGCACCGACCTCGTCGCGGCGGCGGTATAGCACCTCGCCTGCTTCGCCCTCCGCGCGACACTTGCCTCGCCGACGCTTCAAACGCTCCGTTTGGACGGAAACCGCTCTAGCCCGCATTTCTCACCAACATCGTCGCGAGGGTGCGTAGAACGTTCGCTGGCAAGGAGATGAGGCCATCGAGGCGGAGACGGCTTGTTATGCCTTCGACGCCTCGATGTGTCGAAAGCGACGCCGCCAGCGGGCGGTCTGCACAGCCGCAGCAAGTGCGGGCTAGACTCCGGGCTAGACTCCCATGATGACCAGTCTTTTCGCCTGCGAGGTCACCGTCGGCTACGCCAGGATCGCCGTGGAGCGGGGGGTCGATCGCTACCCGGACGGGTTGACCTACGCGATCCCTCGCTCCATGGCCGACTTGAGCCCCGGCGAACGCGTGATCGTGCCCCTGGGCCGCGGCAACCAGGACGACGGCCGGCTATGTCATCGACCTGCTCGAGCAGTGCCCCGAGACGCCAGGAGCTGTCAAGGCCATCGATCGCCGGGACGCCCCACCGATCCGTCTGCCCGGCCAGCTGCTCAGCCTGGCGCGCTGGATCAGCTCGTACTACCTCTCGCCCATCGGCATGACGCTTGCCACCATGCTGCCGGCCGCAGTGAAGCGCCGTGTGGGCACGGTCGTCCGAACCATGGTCGATCTGGCCGAGACGCCGCCCCCGAACGTCCGGCCCACCGCCAAGCAGCAGAGCGGTGCTGGACTTTCTCGCCGCGCTCGCCCCCGCAGAGCGACCGGTCGAGCGCACCTGGCTGTGCAATCAGACCGGTCTGAAGAGCACCGGACCGATCACGCGTCTCGAACAGGCTGGCTTCCTCCGGATCAGCCACAAGTCCGCGGTGGAGGCGGCCTGGATCCGCGCCGCCGGCCAGGTGACCGTTCCGCACCGGCTCACCGAAGATCAGCACGCGATCGTCGAGTCGATCGGCGCCCGTCTGGCCGAGGGCTTCTCCGCCCATCTGCTCTACGGCGTCACCGGATCGGGAAAGACAGAGGTGTACCTGCGGCTCTTCGAGCGGGTCCTCGAGGCGGGTCGCGCCGCCCTCCTGCTCGTGCCGGAGATCTCTCTGACGCCCCAGATCGGCGGGCGCCTGCTCGCGCGATTTCCCGATCGCCGCGTCGCCATCCTCCATTCGGGACTCACCGCCGCCCAGCGTCACCAGCAGTGGCGGTTGGCGGCGGAGGGCGGCGCCGACTTGCTCGTCGGCGCCGCTCGGCGGTCTTCGCTCCGATTCCCGATCGAGCGGCTCGGCCTGATCGTCGTCGACGAAGAGCACGACGGTTCGTACAAGCAGGATCAGGTGCCCCGCTACCACGGCCGCGACGTCGCGATCCGACGCGCCCAGGTGGCCGCGATTCCCGTGGTCCTGGGCAGCGCGACGCCCTCCCTCGAGACGTGGTACAACGCCGCGCACCGGGGCACCTACCACCTGCACCGGCTGCACGCACCGCGTTCCCGGGATGGCCCTGCCCGCCGTCCGGATCGTCGACTTCGCCCAGGAGCGACGCTGCCGGCAGGACCGGCGGATCCACCTGGTCGGCCCGACGCTCGAATCTGCCATCGGCCGCACGCTCGACCGACGGCGGTCAGCTGCTCATCCTCCTGAACCGGCGCGGATACGCCAGCTACATCACGTGCCCTGACCAGGGCTGCGGGTGGGTCATGCGCTGCGACCAGTGCGACGTCTCCCTGGTCTATCACCGCAGCGGGGATCTGCCCGGCGGCGGCTACGTGCAGTGCCACCACTGCCGGAGCGAGCAGCGCCTGCCCGGCGGCTGTCCGACCTGCGGCAAGCGTCTCTGCGCGTTCGGATTCGGCACGCAGCGGGTGGAGGAGGAGCTGGCCCGCAAGTTCCCGGCGCTCGTGCTGGGCGAGACCATGCTGCGGCTGGATTCCGACACCATGCACTCGGGCGCGACTACGACGATGCCCTCGAGCGATTCGGCGCCGGCACGGTGCGGGCGCTGGTGGGCACCCAGATGATCGCCAAGGGGCTCGATTATCCCGGCGTCCAGCTGGTGGGCGTGATCAATGCCGACACGGCCATCAACCTCCCGGACTTTCGCGCGGCAGAGCGCACCTTCCAGCTGGTCAGTCAGGTGGCCGGTCGATGCGGGCGCAGCGAACATCCGGGGACGGTGATCGTCCAGACCTTCAATCCCGACCGAGCCGGCCATCCACCTCGCCGCCAGTCACGACTACTTCTCCTTCGCCGAACGAGAATTGGTCGAGCGGCAGCGGTGCGGCTTGCCTCCGATCACGCGGATGGCGCGAATCGTCGTCCGCGACGCCGAGCTCGCGCGGGCCGTGGCGGCAGCGCGCCGCCTGGCGGAGGGCTTGACGGCAATCCTTCCTGCGGAGATCCGCCTGCTCGGCCCCGCCGCCTGTCCCATCGCCCGGATCGCCGGCCGTCACCGGCAGCAGCTGGAGCTGCTGGCCCCGACCGCAGTCGCCTTGCAGCGTCTGCTCGCCCACGCCCGCAGCGCGGGCCTGCTCAAGGCGGGCGCGGAGATGGCCATCGATGTCGATCCGGTTGCTCTGCTCTGACCTCGCCGCCTTCCGCGGCGCCGCCGGATCGCGCCGTGCAGGGTCCGGGATCGCCCTTCAGGCACCGCAGTCGACTCCCGATAAACAGTGCTTCGGGGTGAGCTACACTAATCCCGTTTCGCCCATTGACCACGTCCCCAGCCAGAAGGAACGCAATTCATGGCCCATGAAGAGGCCAATCAGGCCCATCCGGTCAGCCAGCCCTTGAACGCGGGGAACGGCGAATACCTCGACTCCCTCTACGCCCGGTGGCTGGAGTCCCCCAATTCGGTCGAGCCTCAGTGGCAACAGTTCTTCCGTGGATTCGAGCTGGGGGTGCGCAACGAGAAGGGGACGGCGGCGGCCATCGACGTCGCTCACTCCAAGCAGTCGCGGGTCGACTCCCTCATCTATCACTACCGCGACATCGGGCACTTCGCGGCCGACCTGGATCCGCTTGGCCGGAAGCGGCCCTTCCCCGCCAACCTCGCGCTCGACTCGTTCGGTCTCGCGGACGCTGACCTCGACGAGCAGTTCGATCCCGGTCGCCTGCCCCTGTCGCACCCCGTCAGCCTGCGGGAGATCATCGAGCTGCTGCAGGAGACGTACTGCCGACACATCGGCGTCGAGTACATGCACATCCAGAATCGGGAGCAGCGGGCGTGGCTGCAGGATCAGATGGAGCCGATCCGCAACTGCCCGCGCCTGTCCCGCGAGATCAAGCTGCGCATCCTGCGCGAGCTCCTGGAATCGTCAACGCTCGAGAGCTTTCTCGATCTGCGCTACCGGGGCAAGAAGCGGTTCAGCCTCGAGGGAGGCGAGTCGCTCAACCCCATGCTGAACGAGATCATCGACGGCTGTCCGGCCAAGGGGATCCGCGAGTTCACGATCGGCATGGCCCATCGCGGCCGGCTCAACGTCCTCGTGAACATCCTCGACAAGACCTACGACCAGCTCTTCACCGAGTTCGAGGAGACCTGGGTCGAGGACTTCATCGAGGGCGGCGGCGACGTCAAGTACCACCGCGGCTACAGCTCCGACAAGCTCACGGCCAGCGGAGAGTACGTGCACATCACGCTCTCCCCGAACCCCTCCCATCTGGAGTTCGTCAACCCGGTCGTGCTCGGGCGGGCCCGCGCCAAGCAGCGGCTGCGAAAGGACACGGAGCGGCGAGCGATCGTGCCGGTGCTGATCCACGGCGACGCGTCCTTCCCGGCGCAGGGCATCGTGGCCGAGACCCTCAACATGACTCATCTCGACGGCTACACCGTCGGCGGGGCCATTCACATCGTCGTCAACAACCAGATCGGCTTCACGACCGACCCCCGGGACGCGCACAGCGGCGCCTACTGCACCGACATCGCCAAGATGGTGGACGCGCCGATCTTCCACGTCAACGGTGACGATCCGGAGGCGTGCGCCTTCGTCGCGACGTTGGCGCTGGAGTACCGCGACCGATTCCGCAACGACGTGGTGATCGACATGTGGTGCTACCGCAAGTACGGCCACAACGAGGGCGACGAGCCGAGCTTCACCCAGCCGCTGATGTACCAGAGGATCAAGGCACAGGAACCCGTCGTGCAGCGCTACGCGCGGCAGCTGATCGAAGAGGGGCACCTCACCCAGCCGCAGTTCGACCAGATGGCGGAGGAGCTCAAGACCAAGCTCGATGAATCCCAGACGCGAACCCGCGAACAGCCCGTCGCTCCGATGGTCAAGGCATTCCAATCGGCGTGGGCGGGATTGACCGAAGCGTACAGCGATGATCCGGTCGAGACCGGCGTGCCGCTCCCGGAGCTCGAAGCGGTGTCGCGGGCCCTCGGCACGCGCGCCAGAAGGATTCGAGGTCCATCCGAAGCTCAAGCGGCTGCTCGGCCTACCGCGGCGAGGCGATCGCGAAGGACGAGCCCGTGGACTGGGGGCTGGGCGAGCTGCTCGCGTACGGCACCCTGCTGCTCGAGGGCCACGCGGTGCGGCTGACCGGACAGGACGTCGAGCGCGGCACGTTCAGCCATCGCCACGCCGTCCTCGTCGACCAGAAGGAAGGCACCCTGTACGAGCCGCTCAATCACATCGACCCCAAGCAGGCGCAGTTCTGCATTCACAACAGCCCCCTCTCGGAGAACGCCTGCGTCGCCTTCGAGTACGGCTACTCGCTGGGCGACCCCAAGATGCTCGTCATCTGGGAGGCTCAGTTCGGCGACTTCGCCAACGGGGCCCAGGTGATCTTCGACCAGTTCATCGCGTCCGCGGAGGTCAAGTGGAAGCGCTACACCGGGCTGACCCTCTTCCTGCCCCACGGCTACGAGGGCGCAGGGTCCCGAGCACTCCTCCGCCCGGCTCGGAGCGCTTCCTCACGCTCTGCGCGGACGACAACATGCAGGTCGTCTATCCCACCACGCCCGCGCAGATCTTCCACCTGCTGCGCCGGCAGATGAAGCGCGGCTTCCGCAAGCCGCTCATCGTGATGACGCCCAAGAGCCTGCTGCGTCATCCCGTGCGGTCAGCCCGGTTCGGCGATCTGGTCGACGACCGCTTCCACCACCTGCTCGACGACCCCGCGGTGACCGATCCCGACGCGATTCGCAGGCTGATCCTCTGCAGCGGCAAGATCTACTACGATCTCGATCGCGCACCGGGAGCAGGTCCGGCGCGACGACGTCGCCGTCGTTCGCATCGAGCAGCTCTACCCGCTTCGCATGGACAGTCTGGAGCAGCTGCTGCAGCGGTATGCACGAGGCGAACGTGGTCTGGGTGCAGGAAGAGCCGAAGAACATGGGCGCCTGGCGGTACATCGAGGACAAGCTGCGCGAGCAGCTGGAGCTCAACATTCCCTACATCGGCCGCGACGAGCACGCCTCACCGGCCGTCGCCTCGATGAAGATGCACAAGCAGGAGCAGGAGAAGATCATGATCGAGGCGATCGGTCTTCCCGAAGCGATGGCGGAAGACGAGCCGAGCGTCCTCTCCTCCGCCGCCGGTCGCGCCTGAGTCTCGTTCCCTCTGGAGATTCCGCCCCACCATGGCCAGTCGATCATCATCATCCCGAGCCCCGGTGAATCGATCACCGAAGTCGTCCTCGGCCCCTGGCACAAGCAGTCCGGCGAGTGGGTCGAGAAGGACGAGCCCCTCGTCGAGATCGAGTCGGACAAGGTCACGCTCGAGGTTCCGGCGCCTGAGTCGGGCGCTGCTCGAGGTGATTGCGACGGAAGGCGCCGAGATGGAGGTCGGCGAGGTGATCGGGCGCATCGATCCGGCCGGCGAACGTCCGCCGAGCGATGCCGCTCCGCCTGCGAACGAGTCCGTCACGGTGGCGGCGGCGACCAACGAGGTGGCGACTTCGACCAGAGCCGACCGACGCGGCAACCGACGGCCCATGAAGGCCACGCCTCTCGCCCGCAAGATCGCCGCCGACCAGGGCGTCGACCTCGCCACCGTGCAGGGCAGTGGCCCGGCAGGCCGCATTCGCAAGGTCGACGTGCTCTCGACTCCCGTCACGCCAAGCTCGCCCGCCGTACGCATGCGGCCAGCGTCCCGGCCGCCGCGGTCACCGGCTCTGCTCCGGGCTCCCGGGGCCTCCGGCGCGAGAAGATGTCGAAGCTCCGCCAGCGCATCGCCGAGCGCCTCGTCGAGGCGCAGCACAGGCCGCCATGCTCACGACCTTCAACGAGGCGACATGAGCGCCGTCATGCGCCCTCCGCAAGAAGTACAAGGAGACCGTTCCGAAAGGCACGGCGTCGGCCTTGGTTTCATGGGCTTCTTCGTGAAGGCGTGCGCGTCGGCTCTGCAGGCGCATCCCGCGGGTGAACGCGTACATCGACGGCGACGAGATCGAGTACCACGACTACGTCGACATCTCCGTCGCCGTGGGCACCGAGCGGGGTCTGGTCGTGCCGGTGCTCCGCAACGTCGAATCGATGTCGCTTCGCCGAGATCGAAGCGACGATCAAGGACTTCGCCCTCAGCGGCCCGCGACGGCAAGCTCACGATCGACGAGATGACCGGCGGCACCTTCACGATCTCCAACGGCGGCGTCTACGGCTCGCTGAACTCCACGCCGATCCTGAACCCGCCGCAGTCGGGCATCCTCGGCATGCACAAGATCATGAACCGCCCGGTCGAGGATCCCGACGAGCCCGGTCGAGATCGTCCTGCGCCCGATGATGTACCTCGCCCTGAGCTACGACCACCGCATCGTCGACGGCGCCGAGGCGGTGGGGTTCCTCGTCCACGTCAAGGACATGATCGAAGCGCCCGAGCGGTTGTTGATCGGCGTTTGAAGGAGCACACCGCGCGCCCGCCCGCCACCTCTCCCGGGAGGGAAAGGCGTTTGGCTCTCCTACCACACGGACGGATCCCACAGGTAGTAGAACCCGGACGTCTCGCCCATCAGCCCGTCGTCGAAGTTGAGCTGGAGCAGGTTGATCTGCGCTGTCGACGGCGTCGCCGCCTCCGACGCGGCATACGCGCTGCCGACATACTCCAGCGGACGGTGGTACTTCACGAGCC
This sequence comes from uncultured Planctomycetota bacterium, assembly GCA_963697235.1. Lineage (GTDB taxonomy): Bacteria > Planctomycetota > Phycisphaerae > Phycisphaerales > SM1A02 > CAVONJ01. The sequence continues at coordinate 552,254 of CAVONJ010000003.1, read as the reverse complement.
GTGCGGCCATGACGCCGGCCCGGTCCTTGGCCGCCGCGAAGGCGTCGCGTAAGCCGCCGGTCTCATCGACCAGGCCGAGTTCCGCCGCGTGCCGACCGGTGACCACACGCCCGTCGGTGATCTGCTCGACCTGTGAATGCTCGAGCTCCGGCCGGCGGGCCAGGACCACCGCCCGAAAGTCCTCGTAGAAGTCATCGACGATGCCCTGCAGCAGGGCCCGCTGTTCGGGAGACATCGGGCTGAACGGCGAACCCATGTCCTTGTTGGGTCCGGAGGTGATCGCGTCGGCCCGGATGCCGATCCGCTGCATGCCCTCGGAGAAATTGAACGTCTGGATGATGACGCCGATCGATCCGGTGATGGTCGTCGGATGGGCGATGACGTGATCGCCCGCGCACGCGAGGTAGTATCCACCGGAGGCCGCCACGTCGCCCATCGCCACGACCACCGGCTTGCCCGTCTTCTTCTTGAAATGCATGACCTCGTCGTACATCAGAGCCGAAGCCGTCACCGTCCCCCCGGGCGAGTTGATGCGAAGGACCACCGCCTTGACCGTCCGGTCGTTCATCGCCCGGACGAGCGACTCGTTGAGCCGGGCCACCGGATTCTCCTTCTCGGTCAGCAGGCCGGGGCGGCGGCGGTCGATGAGCAGCCCGCTGACATCGATCAGGGCCACCTTGGCTCCGCCCCACCCCAGTCCCTCGTCTTCCATGACCACCGTCTCGGTGATTCGATCGTCCGCGGGCACCGTGTCGATCACGAAGCGCATGCCGGTACAGCTCGCGAGCAGCAGCGCGAATGCCGAGGCCGATCAGCAGCGAAACGCTGCGGCGCCACATGCTTGCTTGCGGAGGATCGGGCCATGGTCCGGCAGTGTAGTCCTTCTTCCCGTGATGCTCCTTCCCGCGCTGGCGCCACGGTGCTTCCCTCATGAGCACGCCCGATCACATTCCAGTCCTCCTGCAGGAGGTCACTGCGCTGCTCGCGCCGCAGCCGCACGAGGTCGTGGTCGACGGCACGGCGGGACTCGGCGGCCATGGCCTCGCCCTGGCGCGGGCCATGCATCTGGACGATTCGACGGCAACCGGTCGGCTGCTCGGCGTGGACCTCGACGACGAGAGCCTGGCCCTCGTTCGCCAGCGGCTTCATGCCGCGGGGCCGCGCTTCATCGCCGTCCACGACAGCTTCGTGCGAATCCCATTTCACCTGCGTCGCCTTGGTCTGGCGGCTGACGCCATGCTGATCGACCTGGGCTTCAGCTCCGCCCAGATGGATGCTCCCGAGCGCGGGTTCAGCTTCAGCCAGGCTGGCCCCCTCGACATGCGGTTCGACCGGCGAAGCCCCGTCACGGCGGCCGATCTGGTGGCGAGCATGAGCGAGCCGGACCTGCGCAATCTGATCGCCAGATACGGCGAAGATCCTCTGGCCGCGAAGATCGCCCGAAAACTTGTACAGCGTCGCCAGATCAAGCCGATCCTCACCACAGTCGAGTTGGCGGACGTGGTCCTCGACGCCTACGGGCCGCGGGCCCGCTCGTCGCGTCTCCATCCGGCGACGCGAACATTCATGGCGCTGCGCATCGCCGTCAACGACGAGCTCTCGGCCCTCGGGGCGCTGCTCGACCAGATCGTCGAGGCCGCAGAGCAGCAGGCGGCGTCCGACTGGCTGAGCTCCGGAGCGAGGATTGCCATCATCAGCTTCCACAGTCTCGAGGACCGGATGGTCAAGCACCGATTCAAGGATCTCGTGCAACGCGGTCTTGCCGACTGGCTCACACCCGGTCACCGCCCGCTTCGCGCCTCGCCGGAAGAGCAGGACGCGAATCCTCGCTCGAGATCGGCTAAGCTAAGAGGAGTTCGACTTGGTGCCGTCAGGACGAGCGGCACGGGCGGTTCTGGAACGCCAGCACGCTTCATGGGAAGCGAACGCGGCAGGGACGCTGGGGCGATGACCAAAGAGAACAAGCTCGCGCTGGTTGTGGGGTTCGCGCTGATCCTCCTGGTCGGCATCCTCGTCTCCGACCACTTCTCCGCGGCCCGCACCCAACAATCCGCCGACCTGCTTCCCGCCGAGGATCCCCTGGTGCACGACCAGCGCCGGGATCCGGACCTGCTGCGATTCTCCCCGCCGCGGCCGCGGTTTCCCGCGCAAGCGACCGGGCGTCTGGCCAGCCGGGAGGAGCCGATCGCGGATCGGCTCGAATCTGCCTCGAGCGAGATGGCGACGCTCCGCATGCCGGATTTGCAGAGCGCTCCCCTACCCACGCCCAATCGGGGCCCGGGTCAGCTGGCGGCCCCGGCCATGCAGTTTCATGAGGTGCGTTCGGGCGAATCGCTCACGACCATCTGCGAGCAGCACTATGGCCAGGCCTCGATGGTCGCCTCGCTGGCGGCGTTCAACGACCTGCCCGATCCCGATCTCGTGCAAGTGGGAATCCGTCTTCGCCTACCGCCTCTGGCGGAGCTCACCTCGCGAGGAGGAGGGAGCCGCGCGGCCGAGAGCGCACCCACGTCGCCGCAGACCTCCGCGGGTCGCTCCGCCACGTACACCGTCCAGGAAGGCGACGTCCTCTCCCTCATTGCTCAGCGCCGCCTCGGATCCGCGCGACGCTGGCGGGAGTTGTTTGAGCTCAATCGCGCGGTGATCGCCGATCCTGACCACGTGGAGGTCGGCGTGGTGCTGATGCTTCCGTCGGGCTGAAGAATCGATCGGACTTCAGGTCATGTTCCCAAAGCTGATGCTGGTCATTCTCGCCGCCATGCTCACCGCCTCCGCGCTGCTGGTCATCCGCCAGCAGCGACTGGATCTCGCCCACGAAGCTTCGCACCTCCACCGCCGGATCAGCGAGCTCGAGCCGACGCGCTGGGATCTCGAGGTCGAGATCGCCGATCGCTGCCACCCCCGTGAGCTGCGCCTTGTGCTGGAGCAGGTGGACGAGCAGCTGGATTCCGATCCCCAGCGAACCACCGCGAGACGACATCCGGCTCGTGTTCAGGGACGCGCCCGAACCCGGTCGCTTCGGCGGCTGATCATGACCAGCCACGAGACGCAAGCAGCGGAGTTCGAGCAGCGACAGGCAGAGCGAGCTGGCGCCTGGGCGGGGCTCTTCATGCTGGCGCTGGCCGCGTGCTTTTTGCTCGTCCTCGGGCGGGTCGTCCAGCTCAAGACGTGGCCCGACCATCGCCTCGCTCGCGCGGCGGGACGCTCGACTTCGGATCGCACCGAGATCGCCCGCCGGGGCGACCTCCTCGATCGCCAGGGGCGACTGCTCGCCGCGAGCGTGGTCGGCTATCGCCTCTTCGTCGACCCCGAGGCGGTGCTCGACCGCAACACGATCGCGGTCGATCTGGCGAAGGTGCTCGGCGTGGATCCGATTCCCATCGATCGGAAGATCGCCGCGCGGCCGGACAGCCGATACGTCGTCATCGCCGACCCGGTGGACGAGCGGCTGGTACCCGCCCTGCGCCAGGCCGACCTGGCTGGTGTGGCGCTGGAGCCCCGACTGGTGCGGCGTCATCCTCAGGGGGAGATCGCCGAGGGAATCGTGGGTCTCGTCGGCTTCGAGCACTCCGGTCTTGGCGGATTCGAGCACGTCTTCGACGGTCCGCTCCGCCAGCAGGACGGCCAGCTCAGCTACCTGCGCGACGCTCGTCGGCGCCCGATGTGGGTGACCCCAGAGGGGTACCGCCCCAGTCGGAGCGGCCGGGACGTCCGGCTGAGCGTGGACCTGATCATCCAGGAGATCGCCGAGCGCCGCCTGGCCGCGGCCGTGGCGGCTCAGAACGCGGCCGGTGGTCGGCTCGTCGTCCTCGAGTGTCGCACCGGCGAGCTCCTCGCGATGGCCGACGTGCTCAGCGCGTCTCGCGACGGGGAGGAGCGCTTCGCCGATCCGGGCCGTGAGGTCAATCCGGGGCTCGCACGCAACCGGTGCGTCTCGGACCCCTACGAGCCAGGCTCGACCTTCAAGCCGTTCGTCTGGGCGGTGGCCACCGAGCTGGGACGGGCGCGACTGGACGAGGTGCTGCCCACGCCGGCGAGCGGCGGGCACCGGACCAGCCAGGGCCGCCTGATCAGGGATACGACTTATCACGCTCAGGCCGACTGGCGCACGGTGCTGGTCAAGTCAATCAACTCCGGGATGGCCATCGTGGCAGAGCGGTTGACCTCCGAGGAAATGCAGGACGCCGTCGCCCGCTTCGGATTCGGCCGGAGCACCCGCTGCGGCGTACCCGGTGAATCGAGAGGGCTCGTGACGACGCCCGCACGGTGGGGTCATTACACGCAAACCTCCGTGGCCATGGGCCACGAGATCGCCGTGACCCCGGTGCAGATCGTCCGCGCCTTCAGCGCCTTCGCCCGGGACGGCACGCTGCCCCGGCTGCGAATCACGGCGTGCGGACCAGACGAAGAGGTCTACCCCTTCGTGCACCGCGTCCTTCCTGAGTGGCTCGCCCACACGGTCAAGGCGACGCTTCGCGAGGTCATGCTCGAGGGGACGGGGCGACGCGCGCAGAGCGACCGGTACGAGCTCTTCGGCAAGTCCGGAACGGCCCAGCTGCCGCGACCGGATGGCACCGGCTACTACGAGGATCGGTACGTCTCGAGCTTCATCGCCGGTGCGCCGTTCCGCGAGCCGCGCATCGTCGTGCTCTGCGTCCTCGACGACCCGGATCGCAGCCTCGGCCATTTCGGCGGGGCGATCGCCGGCCCCGTCGTTCGAGACGTGATCGACGAGACGCTGCAATACCTCGGCGTGCAGGAAGATCGCGTCGCCGAGCTAGCGAACGCGCGATGAATGCGAGGAGCGCGGTCCGGGGGTTGCGAACATGCTTCGGGTGGTCCGCGGGTTGCCAGCCGGCGCCGCCGGCTCTGTCGAAGGCGTGCGCGAACACGCTTTGGGTAGTCCGCGGGTTGCGCAGCCGGCGCCGCATCCATGCGGCTGGGTCCTGGTTGGTCTCAGGTTGGGTGCGCGGCCTGAGACATTGTTGCAGCGCCGCCGCATCCATGCGGCTCGACCCTCGTCGGTCCGACGTTGCTCAGAGCCGCCCGCATCGTGCGGGCTCCCCTGGGCTGGTCCGGCGGTGGCCGTTTCTATCTATGTGCGGCCCGTCCGGGCCGCAGAGGGTTGCGCATTGCCGGCGGCATCCATGCCGCCTCGGTTCTCGCTGCGAACACCACACGGCCGACGGCATCCATGCCGTCGGCCTTCAATGCCGGATGGGAACGGGTTGCTTTGCGAGGCGACGCTCGTTGTCGTCGAGGAGTGCGCGGCTGGGGCTTGTTGTTGTCGAGGGCGTGCGCGAACACGCGTGGGGAGTTCGTTGGGTGGCGGGGCCGCGCCGCATCCATGCGGCTTGGTCCTCGTCGGTCTCAGGTTGGGTGCGCGGCTTGAGATGTTGGTGGGGCGCCGCCGCATCCATGCGGCTCGACCCTCGTCGGTCCGACGTTGCTCAGACGCGCCCGCTTCCTGCGGGCTCCCCTGGGAGGGGTCCGGCGGTGGCCGTTTCTATCTATGTGCGGCCCGTCCGGGCCGCAGAGGGTTCTCGCATTGCCGGCGGCATCCATGCCGCCTCGGTTCTCGCTGCGAACACCACACGGTCGACGGCATCCATGCCGTCGGCCTTCAATGCCGGATGGGAACGGGTTGCTTTGCGAGGCGACGCTCGTTGTCGTCGAGGAGTGCGCGGCTGGGGCTTGTTGTTGTCGAGGGCGTGCGCGAACACGCGTGGGGAGTTCGTTGGGTGGCGGGGCCGCGCCGCATCCATGCGGCTTGGTCCTCGTCGGTCTCAGGTTGGGTGCGCGGCTTGAGATGTGGGTGGGGCGCCGCCGCATCCATGCGGCTCGACCCTCGTCGGTCCGACGTTGCTCAGACGCGCCCGCTTCCTGCGGGCTCCCCTGGGAGGGGTCCGGCGGTGGCCGTTTCTATCTATGTGCGGCCCGTCCGGGCCGCAGAGGGTCTGCGCATTGCCGGCGGCATCCATGCCGCCTCGGTTCTCGCTGCGAACACCACACGGCCGACGGCATCCATGCCGTCGGCCTTCAGTGCCGGATGGGAACAGCCTGCGTTGCAAGAGGCGCCGTTGACGTTCGCTTGCGCCCGCGACGCCCGTCTTGGCGCCGGCCGCGCAACCGTCGGCAGGTCAAGCTCCGGCGGCATGGAGGCCGCCGGAGCGTTGGTGTTTGCGCGTGGTGGGAGCCTGCAGGATGCAGGCGGATTTCCAAAGCCCGCGGCCCGGAGGGCCGCCATAACCAAGCCCTTCCACCGCCGGAACTTCCACAGGGGAGCCGGCAGCGACTGTCTCGTTTGTCGAAGCGAGTTTCAGATTGTCGTTACACGTTTCTACTCCGGGAGCGTCTGGGAGGGGGCTCGTTCGGAGCCAGCAGGCTGGCCGCCTGCCGTCTCCCTTCACGTCACCGCCCCGGCTTCGTGAGGGCGGCGAAGTGAAGGAGACAGCAGAGCTTGATCGAACCTCCTCTGCAGGTAGTCGCGACGCTCTGGCGTTCAGAATCACCAGAAGCTCGCGCCATGCACGCCACCAAGGCAACCTTTCTTGCATTTGCCTGTCGCTTGAAGGCGGTGGTAGCACTCGCGAATCTTCGGATTGTGCTTCGTGGCTACGAGCGTCGCCATGTACAAACACGAACGCACACTCGCTCGACCACCGCAGATCGAACGCGTACCTCGCTTTTGGCCACTGTCCCGGTTCCATCGGCGCCACGCCGACGATCGCTGCGATCTCTTGGCGTGAGACCCTGCCCAGTTCCGGCAGCTCCAGAATCAACGTGCGCACCGGTGGCCGGACCAACGCCAGACTCTTCTCGCAGAACAGCAGCATGGGCCATCCACTCGTCATTCTGAGCCATCCGCTCATCAAGGAGCTTCTCGATGGCACTTTGCTCTTCCTTGAGGAAGGCAAGGACCGCGGCAATGCTCGATTTCGCAGCCATTTCTAGAGTCTGGCGGCGTCGGCAGCTCTCCATGCTCTGCATGTCAACCAACTGCTGGCGTCGGGCCAGGAGATCTCGCAGGGCGATCAGATCAGCATCCGGGAGCTGGCGGACCGGCGGCTTCATCACTTCCCCGTATTCGACGAGCGTGAGCGCGTCGATCGCATCCGTCTTCGCCAGGCGGCCGCGGGCGCGGGCGAAGTTTCGAACCTGACGGGGGTTGATGCGAACCACGGTCAGTCCCGCACTCATGAGTTCCAACATGATGACGCGTTCGTACCCACCGGTCGCTTCGAGAACGACCAAGTCGACTCGAGCTGCCTTGAGTCTTCGGATGAGCTTCTCACGACCATCCGGCCCCGAGTCGAACCGCTGAACAGAACGACTCCCACTGATGGCGAGATCAAACTGAGACTTGGAAACATCAATGCCTGCGGTACAATTGTTCATGAGACCCTTCCTTGCGAATGCGGGCTTGCGACTGCAGCGGCCCCAGCGACTGTTCGGGAGGCTCAATCAAGCTGGTCGGGATCTTGCTGCCGGACGGTTGCAGGACAACCTAGGATGCCACGATCACGCGATCAGCTGCCCGTGACCGATTACGCCGGTCGCGGGCGTTTCTATTTGATGGGCTCTTTGTTCCAGATACAAGGATTGCCGGCGGGTCTCGGAGCCGGCGGATCTGAGCGGCGTCGGACCAACGAGGGTCGAGCCGCAGGAGGCGGCGACGCCGCAACAACACCTCAAGCCGCGCACCCAACCCAAAGAACTTCAAAAGCCCAGCCGCATGGATGCGGCGACGACCCCACAACCCCCCGAACGACCAACGCGCGTTCGCAAGAAAAGGGGACAAGAAAAGGGGACAGATCTGGCAAACGGCAGAATAGATCTCCCTTCGCGAAACCCCTCTACCCCGTCTCACCGTATTCCTCGTCCAGGCCGTACTGCTTGATCTTCTTGTACAGCGTGGTGCGGTTGATCTCGAGCTGATCGGCGGTGGCCTGGCGATTCCAGTCGTTGGCCTGCAGAGCCGCGAGAATGATCTGCTTCTCTGGCTCCTCCAGCGCCTTTCGTAGGGGCATCGCGCCGGGCTCGGAGAACGTCCACGCCGCGCCCTGATCGCGCGGCGGCCAGCAGCTTCCCCGACGAGTTGTCGAGGACCTGGGGAGGGAGGTCTTCCACGCCGAGCCGCGTGCGCCGCGTGAGCACGACCGCCCGCTCGACGATGTTCTCCAGCTCCCGCACATTTCCCGGGAAGCTGTAGCGCTTCAGGGCGGAGATGGCATCGTCGGTGAACCCGGTGATCTGCCGACCTGCCTCTGCGGACTTCACGTCGAGGAAATGCTCCGCGAGCAGCGGAATGTCACCGACGCGATCCCGCAGCGGCGGCACCTGGATGAGCACGACGTTGATGCGGTAGTAGAGATCCTGCCGGAAATCGCCCGAAGCCACGAGCCCCTCCAGCGGCTCGTTGCTCGCGAGGATGACCCGAACGTCCACGGTCACCGGATCACTGGATCCAACCGGCTCGAACCGCCGCTCCTGCAGGACGCGCAGCAGCTTCAGCTGCATGCCGGGTGATGCGGAGTTGATCTCGTCCAGGAACAGGGTGCCGCCGTGCGGCGGCCTTGAACCGACCCGGCTTGTCGCTGTGCGCGCCCGTGAACGCGCCCTTGACGTGGCCGAACAGCTCCGATTCGAGCAGCGTCTCGGGAATCGACCCACATGAGATCTCCACGAACGGCTTGTCCGCCCTCGGCGAATTGCGGTGGATCGCCCGCGCGATGAGCGACTTGCCCGTGCCCGATTCGCCGGCCATCAGCACGGTCGTCTTGCTGGTGGCCACGGCCTCGATGGCTTCGAAGATGCGCCGCATCCTCATGTCGCTGCCGATGATGTTGTCCAGCCCGTAGCGGAAGTCGAGCTGCTGGCGAAGGTTGATGTTCTCGGCCAGGAGCACCTGTTGCCGGTGTGCCTTCTCGACCGCCAGGCGAAGCTCGTCGTCGACCAGTGGTTTGGTCAGGTAGTCGACCGCGCCGCCCTTGATCGCCTGCACCGTCGACTCGATCGTGCCGTAGCCGGTGATGACCAAGGAGACGATCTCCGGATGACCGCTCCGCAGCGCCTTGATGAGCTCCAGGCCCGACATGCCCGGCAGGGCCAGGTCCACCACGACGATCGTGAAGGGATCGTGCGCTGACATCGATGCCCGGGTACTTCGCTTGCTCGATGCGGACCGTCGCCTCTTCGCCGCTGGCGACCGTGTCGGTTCGATAGCCGACGCTCGCCAGGTAGTCCGCGATCGAGGAGGCAACGATCGAGTCGTCGTCGACGATCAGGATTCGTGTCGGGGCGTCCTTCATCCTCGACCGTCTCCGGCGACAGGCAGCAGGACCATGAGCACCGTCCCTTCGCCCGACGGGGCGGTGGCGAGCTGGAGCACTCCGCCGAGCTCAGTCACCAGTTGCTGACAGAGCGGCAGGCCGATGCCGTGTCGCCCAGCGCGTCCGGATTTGCGAGCCGCCAGGTCCGCGGGCGAGAAGCCCGGGCCGGAATCGGCGATGCAGATCTTCAGGTGCCGGTCGGCGGTCATGGTCACCGAGAGGTCGACGAGCGCCTCCTTCGTCGCTCCCGACGCCGCGGCCTCGATGGCATTCGACATGCCGTTGAAGATGATCGATCCGATCGCGCCCGTCGGTAGGTCGCGAGCGCCTTCGGCGACCGACCACCCCAGCGCCACGCCGCGCTCTTCGGCCAGCGGTCGCAGCAGCGCCATGATCCGCGCCGTGCTCGCTCCGAGGTCCTCACCGCTGGACAGCACCGACTGCGCGGGCCCTTCCCCGGACATCGCTCGCGTGAGAAGCTCGGACATTCGCGTCATGGCTTCATGCGCCAGCTGGAGGTGCGAGAGGACTTCTGGGGATCCGGTCTCGTGCGCCTCGTTGAGCAACCGGCCACCGGCCAGCCGCAGACAGCGCATCGATCCATCGAGCAGTGAGTTGAGCTCGTGGGCCAGCTGCGCGGTCGAGATCACTCCGGCCGGTTCGTCAACGTGGCCCGGATTTGACTCGGACGGGGCGATGGGCATGCTCGCTTGAGATCGGTTGCCAGCGATCTTCGCTGAAGCAACGGGTGCGTTTCGGCAACATCCTTCTCGGACGCCGGCCGTGCGCATCGAACAGTTCGCCCAGAAGGACCTCGCGAACTCAGTGCAGTCAGCCCACCTTAACGCTCGCGGGCCGAATTCCTCGTTTGCATGACCGTGACCGCCCTTGCAGGAATCGCCATCCGGTGTACCTTTTCACATCTCGGTTCGCAGTCGACGGCATTGGAGGAGGGGCCGTCCTGCGAGCCGAGTCTTTGCTTTTGATTCCGTGCGGGAGCGTGCAAGCACTCTTCCGGTCCAGCTCGGTTCGCTGTGCATGGCATGCACGTCACAGCGCTGTGCCCACTCGTCGTTCACCGGTACGTGATGGGCCGACCGGAGAGACCGGTGATCTCCTTGATCAGCGTCATCGCCGCAAATCCGGTAACCGCAAAGAGTCCGATCCAGAGCGCCTGCACGTTGAGTCCAAGTGCCAGCAGCCAGGCGGCGCCGTAGAGACTCTGCCACATCGCGCCGTAACGTTTGAGCTTCTCGGCAGCCACCCGCCCCTGGACGACGCCGACCTTCCACCAGGCGACGGCCAAGAAGCCGATGATCGCTCCAACGGGAATCACGAGGTTGATCGGACTCAGATCCGCCGGCCACAGGCGGCCCATTCGCAGCTGCCCGGCGCCCAGAAGCAGCGCCGACCAGGTCAACCACCCGAACACGACCGCCACGAGGGCCCGCCGGCTGAGCCGCGGTCGCTTCTCCTCGAGTCGGTGCACGAGGATCGCGATGATCATCGTGTGCGTCATCACGAGCCACACGGGTAGGGTCAGCGACAGCTGGTAGTTGGGAATCAGCATGTGGGCGGCGTGGATGAGCCCGATCGTGACGACACCGATCGACGGGATGAACTTGCCCGTCGCGTTGTAGAAGAGCACGGTCGCCGCGGTGATCAACGTGATCCACAGCGCCCAGGTGCCCAGCGCGTTGCCCGCCAGCGCCGCGACCATGAGGGCCCCGACCGTCACCACGATCGCCTGGCCCACGCGGATCTGACCGGCGGGGATCGGTCGGTCGGGGCTGAAGGCGGAATCGTGCCTGACGTCCAGCACGTCGTTCAGCGCGGCGCCGTAGGCGAAGAGGCCGACCGCGATCACCGCTCCGGCCAGCAGGGCCAGCCCCAGCCCCATCGAGTAGACCGGGAGCTTGGCGTACTCCGGCCGGGCCCTCGTGAGCAGGATGACGAACCACACATCGCTGACTGCCCCGAACGCCATCGTGAGCCGGGTGAGCTGAATGGCGCTGATGAGCTTGGGCAGAAAGCGGCTCATGTCGCGATCATGGTAGAGGAATGCCCAGCGACCGCGTGGTCGCTCGCCGGCGAGGCCCCTGATACAGTCTGGTTGGATGTACACCGAGCTGTCGAGCAGCGGAAACGCGAAGGAACTGCGGATGGCCCTGGTCGTCAGCCGCTATCACCGGGAGATCACCGACGCGCTGCGGAGCGCCGCGCTGGGGGAGTTCGACCGTGCCGAGGGAAACCGGAACCAGCTCCTGATCGTGCCCGCCCCCGGCGCCTTCGAGTTGACCTCGATCTGCCGAGCCGCGGCGATGCACCAGAGCCTCGACGCGATCGTGGCTCTTGGCTGCGTGATCACCGGCGAAACCCCTCACGATCAGTACATCTGCCAGTCATTGGTGCAGGGATTCACGCTGATCACGGTACAGAGCGGGACGCCGATCGCCTTCGGCGTGCTCACCTGCCGGACGTTCGACCAGGCCCGTGCCAGGGCTGGAGGATCCGCCGGCAACAAGGGGGCCGAAGCGATGATCGCCGCGATCGAGGCCGCCAACGCCGTTCGCTTGGTCAAGCGCTGGTCGCCCTGACGCCCCTTCGCGGCGCACACGTTCGGCGCGCTGCAGCGTCCAGCCCCTTCTTCTTTGCCCTTGCCCTTGCCCTGCCCTTGCCCTTGCCCTTGCCCCTGCCCTTGCCCTTGCCCTTGCCCCTGCCCACCCCCGCTCCCCTCCGCGATATCGCTCTGCGTTCAGCTCCGCGCACGCAGGAACGCGCATCATGGATCCTGCCACTTGTTCTGTCACCCCGAAACGCCAATAATCCAGTTCGCCATGACCAGGCACCGAGACGTCCGCCGCTGCGCGTTGCAAGCGCTCTACCAGTTCGACTCGGGAAACGCCGAGCTGGAATCGGTGCGCCGATCACTAGATCACTCCCCCGGCGACGAATGGGCCCATTGCCACGGATTCGATCTCGCCCGCCGGGCGTGGGACGATCGCGAGGAGGCCGACAGGGCCGTTGCCGCGCTGACCCCGCGAGTGGCCCACGTATCGCCAGCCGGTCATCGATCGCAACATCCTTCGTCTGGCTCACTACGAGATGACGTCCGGCGAGGTCCCGCCCAAGGTGGCGATCAACGAGGCGGTGGAGCTCGCGAAGGAGTACAGCACGGAACGGTCACCGATGTTCATCAACGGCGTGCTCGATAAGATCTTCCGCAAGATGCGGGAGTCATCGCTCGCTCAACTGGTGGTCGAGACGGCCGCGACCACGCCGGATGCAGATCGGCAGCCCGAGGCGGAGCTCAAGGCGGAACCGGCGGGCTAGCACCCCGTTGAGAGAGTCAGACTGCCCTCCGAGCACGATCACTTTCGCCCCGGCACCGCACGAGTCCAACGGGAAGGAACACCGGATTGGGTCTGTTCAAGTCCACCGTCGACGCCATTCGCAAGGGACTCTCCCGCACCCGAGCCGCCCTCGGCGGACTCCGCGGGTTGCTGCTGAATCGATCGCTGAGCGAGGAGGTGATCGATGACGTGCAGGCGTACCTGTTGACCGCCGACGTCGGTGTGACGACGACGGACAAGGTGATCAAGGCGCTCCGCCAGGCCTACCGCAGCGGCGAGATTGGAAAGGGCGAAGACGCTCTGGACTTCATCAAGCAGGAGCTCAAGGCGCGGTGGACTGACGTCGACCGCAGCTTGGCGATCGCGACGACGCGTCCCACGGTCATTCTCGTCGCGGGTGTCAACGGCGCGGGCAAGACGACCAGCGTGGCCAAGATCGCCAAGAGCCTGAAGGACCAAGGGCGCTCGGTGCTGTTGGCCGCGGCGGACACCTTTCGCGCCGGCGCCGTCGCTCAGCTCTCGATCTGGGCCGAGCGGCTGGACGTGGACATCGTCAAGGGAGCGCAAGGCGCTGATCCCGCCTCCGTCGTCTTCGATGCCATCGACGCGGCTCACGCCCGCGACGTGGATGTGCTGCTGATCGACACCGCGGGGCGTCTTCAGACCCAGGAGCCGCTCATGCGGCAGCTGACCAAGATCCGTGACGTCGTTGCCAAGAAGATCCCCGGCGCCCCCCACGAAGTACTGCTGGTACTCGACGCGACGACGGGGCAGAACGCGATCCGGCAGGCCGAGGAGTTCAAGCGGGCGATCGACATCACGGGGATCTTCCTCGCGAAGCTGGACGGCACCGCCAAGGGCGGCGTCGTCCTGGCGATCCGGGACGCCCTCGACACACCGGTGAAGCTCGTGGGAGTCGGCGAGACACCACAAGACGTGGAGCCCTTCGATCCCGAGGCCTTCATCGACGCGATGTTCGAAGAATAGCGGCACGCCGCTTCGTTCATCGCTCGGTCCTCAGTTCCCGCGCAGCGAATCGGTTATGATCCGCCCGTGGTTACGGAGAACCGCACGACGTGTGCCGTGTCCAGTTCGAGCGTTTCGAGCGTCGGCTCGAGGCTGTTCATCGTCAGTATGCTGCTCACGCTCGTTGCTCTCGTGCCGTGCGCCATCGCGCAGCGCACAGTGGCCATCAAGGGGGATCGGCTGTCGGGATTCGTGCTGCCGATCGAGCCGCTGCGCACCGACATCCGTCTCCAGGCGCTGCGTTGTTGGTCGTGGACGGTCGACGACACGCAGCGGTTGTACCTGGAGGGCGACGTCGTCATCCTGATCGACGGCTACAGCTACGACACCCAGCGGGCGGTGGTGTGGATCAATCGGGTGCCCAGCGCCGAGGGTCTGATCAATCAGATCGCGGTCTACTTCGACGAGGTCAGCAATCCCACTCGCAGCGCCGGCGTGGGCGCCGAGGGCAAGGACCTGCTCGTCACGGGCAGCACCCGAGGCAGTGTGATCCTGAACGTCGCCTTGCGCCAGACCGGTACGCCGCGCTTCAAGGCCATTTTGCCCCAAGCGGAGGCGAGGTTGGCCGACTACCTGAAGCGCCTGCTCGTGCCTCCGCCGCCCCCGCTGGAGGACCGGCCCCAGTTCGAGCGGCCAACGCCGCCGCAATCGTTCATTCCCGTTCCCGGTGGTCAGGTCACGCCGCAGGAGCTGCAGCTGCCCGCGGACGTCACGCTTCCTGCCCAGGAGTCGGCCACGGTGCCTCTCTTTGCGCCCCGTGGCGTCGTGCGCTGGTCGGCGGGCCAGGTCGACTTCGTTCCCGGCGCTGAGGAGAACACGATCGTTGCCACGGGCTCGCTCGTGGTCGAGTATCTGTCCACCGATCCCACGGAGGAATGGACGCAGATCACCCTCTCCGGTCAACGCGGCGTGATCTTCGCCGCCCCCGGCTCGGTCGAGTCGATGCTGCAGCAGCAACTGAGCGCTGAATCCGTCTACGGGATCTACTTGGAGGGCAACGTCACGGTCTCGGCCCAGGATGGCGATTACGTCGTGCGCGCCCCCCGCGTCTACTACGACTTGCGCACCAACTCTGCCGTCCTGGTGAACGCCGTGCTTCGCACCTACGCCCGAGCGATCGGCCTGCCCATCTACGCTCGCGCCGAAGAGCTGCGGCAGGTCGCGCTCAATCAGTGGACGGGAAAGAAGGTCCTGGTCTCGACGAGCGAGTTCCACAGCCCGCACGTGGCCCTCGGGGCCGATCGGATGACCCTGACTCGCCGTCCTGCCCGCGCCGATCCGGAAGAGCGGGAGACGTACCTCGTCAGCGAGGACAATCGCCTTCTCGTGGGCAACATTCCAGTGGCCATCTGGCCTCACTTCCAGGGGACCGTGCGCCAGATTCCGCTGAAGCAGCTGGGCATCGGCTCCCAGACCAACAAGGGCATCGTCTTCGAAAGCCGCTGGGACCTGCTCTCTCTGCTCGGAACCGACGGCCCGGACGGCGTGGATGTGGACGTCCAGCTCCTCGCAGCCACCAAGCGGGGCGCTGGCGGTGGGTTCGACGTCGACTATGACCGGGGCCCGCTCCAGGGCGGCCTGACCCTCTTCGGCATGTACGACGACGGCACCGACAAGACCTCCGCCGGCGTCGAGGTCGAGCCCTCTACGAAGTGGCGGGGAGAAGCCCTCTGGGAGCAGCAGCTGCAGCTTTCTCCGGAATGGTCGCTCCAGACCCAGACATCGTGGATCAGCGACGCGACGTTCGTGAGCTCATGGAGAGAAGAGGACTATGAAGAACGGAGGGAGTACGAGACCAGCGGCTTCCTGATCCAGCAGAAGGACAACACGGCACTATCCGTCCTCGCGAAATACGCCCTCAACGACTTCATCTCCAACGACTACCTCCTGGCCAGCCGCCAATACCAGGTGGTCAAGATGCCTGAACTCGCCTACCGGCGGTACGGCGATTCACTGTTCGGCGACAAAGTCAGCTACAGCGGTCAGACGCGGCTGGACTACATGCGTCTGATCCTGGAATCGGGCACCCCGAATCAGATCGGCGTGCCCGGCGTGGCCTTTGGAATCCCCAACAACGCGGACATCAGCACCGAACTGCGGGCACGGGGATACCAGAGCTCCTGGCTCGGTCGCTTCGACACGTTCCACGAGTTCAGCCGCCCGTTCTCGTGGGCCGGCGTCCACTTCGATCCCTTCATCTCGGGGCGATTGACCGCCTGGAGCGAGAACATCGACCGCTCCCCGATCGAATCGCAGAGCCCGACCCGCTGGTACGGCGCCGCAGGCGTGCGGGTGAACACGCAATTCAGTCACATCGACAACACCGCCAGCAACGAGCTGCTGGACATCAACCGGCTCCGTCACATCATCGAGCCCAGCGTGACGGCCTGGTACGGGCTGAGCAGCATCGACAACGAGAAGCTGGCCGTATACGACCAGCGCGTCGAGCCGCTCACGACGGGAGCCGCGGTCAAGCTTGGGCTACGGAACACGCTGCAGACCGAGCGCGGCGGACCGGGGCGGTGGCGGTCCGTCGATCTGCTCACACTGGACGTCAGCGCGGTCTTCAGCGGCCAGGACGCCGACATTCAGACGTCCGTTCCGCAGTTCTTCGACTTCCAGCCCGCGTACTCCCAGTCCGGCGATCACATCTTCGCCTCGCTGTCCTGGCTGGTGAGCGACAGCGTCTCCCTGCTGGGTCAGATCACGTACGATCTCGACGACTCGGTCAATGCCCGCTCTTCGATCGGTGTCGAGCTGCAGCATTCACCGGTGCTGACGACATTCATCGAGTATCGCTACGTGGAAGCCGGGAACAACGAGGTGCTCGGGATCCTCTGGAGGTACAAGCTCACGCCGAAGTACCGGTTCGACTTCAGGCCGCAGTGGGACTTCGTCGAGAACAAGTTCCGCGACATCTCGCTGGGCATCACGCGCAGCTTCCCCGACTTCGATCTGCTCCTGCAGATCCGGCGCGACAACATTCGGGGCGACACGACGGTGGGCGCCTCGATCGGATTCGTCGAGTTCTGATCGACTTATCGCGCCGGCGCCGATGCGAAGTGACGCCCCCAAAGGATGTGCAGCCGCTGGATCTCTTCGGGGTCGATCAGGGTCTTGTCCGACCAGATCGCCAGAGTCAGCGCGTCATGCGCCGGGCTGGGCGTTTCCCGGAGGATCGAGATGTCGGCGAGCGCGGACCTGATGAGCTCGATGCACGAGCGGGTCGCCTGCTGCAGATTGGCGATGATCTCTTCGAGGAGCGAGGACGAGTCGACCGGATCCCGCTCCCGCCAGCAGTCGTAGTCCGTCGGCAGAGCGAGGAGCGCGTAGGCCAGCTCGGCCTCCCGGGCCAGACGCGCTTCGGCAGCGCGGTCATCCCCACGAGGTCGGCACCCCAGCTGCGGTGGAGGTGCGACTCCGCGCGGGTGGAGAAGCTCGGACCGTTCATGCACAGGTACGTGCCCCGTTCGTGGAGGCGGAGATCGCGCGACCCGCGCCCTGCCTGCAAGAGCCAGCGCCGCATGATCGGACAGCAGGGATCCGCGAACTCGACATGCACGGCGGCGCGCTCGTAGAAGGTTCGCGACCGCCCGCTGGTGCGGTCGATCAGCTGATCGCACACCACCAGGTCGCCGGGCGCATACTCCTCGCGCAGCGATCCGGCGGCTCCCGAGGCGAGGACGTGGGTGCAGCCCAGGGCCTTGAGCGCATAGATGTTCGCTCTGTACGGCACGGCGGCGGGGTTGAGCAAGTGGCCCTTGCCGTGCCGGGGCAGGAAGGCGATCGGCACCTGCCCGTACCGACCGACCGCGATCGGGGCGCTGGGCGGTCCAAACGGCGTCTCGAGATCGCGCGTCTCGAGCCCCCGCGCGTCCATGCCCTCGAGCAGGGCCTCTCCCAGCCCCGTGCCACCGATGATGCCGATGCGGATCGAACTGCTCATGACGGCCGGAGCCTCCACTCTTGGAGCCGATGATAGGAAAACCTGGGACAGCCTCCAGTCTCTCCGGTGGCGGGAAGAGTCGGGACGGCACTCCGTGTTCCCGGAGCCGGAAAAGGTCGAGGCGGTCCCGGGTTTCTCATGTTTGCTTCCACAACTCGATCAGTCGATCGACGCTGAGTGTCTCCGGGCGCTGGTCCGGAGCAACCCCCTCGGGCCAGTCGCGATCTCGCCCGAAGATCGAGCCAAGCTGCTTCCGCCGTTTCGAGAAGAGGGCGGTGACGAACCGGGCGAACGCCTTCGGGTCGTCGACGCCGCGCGGGACTCGCGCCCGGATGGCCACCATCGCACTGGTGACCTTGGGCTGAGGCCAGAAGCACGAGGGACCGACCGTGCCGAGGAACTCCACGTCGGCCAGCGCCTGCACGATGATGCCCAGCGGACCGTACGCCTTCGCCGCCAGGCGGCGCCAGCAGTCGGTCCGCGACCTCTTTCTGGATCGTCACGAACTGCCCAAGGCAGTTGGGATGATCGATGAGCAGCGCGACCATGAGCGGGCTCGCGACCTGGTAGGGCAGGTTGGCGACGAGCTTGAAGGGACGGTCCGCGATTGCCAGTTCGACCGACTGGCTCAGACGCCGGTGTCGCTGCAGACAGTCGCCAATCGACGAGCGTGATCCGCTCGCCGAGGCGCTCGCGACGATCGCCGCCAGGTCCGCATCGATCTCGCACGCGATGACCCTCGCCCCGGCTTCGATCAGCGCTTCGGTCAGCGTGCCGGTCCCTGGCCCGACCTCCAGCACGAGGTCCCGGGGCTCGACGTCGGCGGCGGCAATGAGCTTCCTGAGCTGATTCTGATCGTGGAGGAAGTTCTGGCCGAGGTGGTGCCGCGGCCGAAGACCCCGTTGCGTCCAGCAGCGACCGAATCTCGCGAATGCTTTGCACGATCCGGGCTGCTACGCCTTTCCGAGGTACTCGCCCGTCTCCGTGTTGATCTTCACGATCTGCCCGACATCGATGAAGGGCGGAACGCGGATCCGGGCTCCGGTCTCCACGGTCGCTTCCTTGAGCTGGTTGGTGGCCGTCGCCCCCTTCGGCTGCGGAGACGTCTCGGTGACCTTGAGCTCGACCGACGCCGGCAGCTCGACGCCCAGCGGCTTGCCGTCGTGCAGGAGCACGCGAACCTCGACGTTCTCCTTCAGCCACTGATTCTGCTCCTTCGGGAGCACGTCGCTGTCCACCTCGACCTGCTCGTAGTTCTCGTTGTCCATGAAGACGAACGGCCCGTCGCCCTCGACCGGAGCTGTCGTAGAGATACTGCATCGTGCCGCCGGTCGATCGCTCGCCGTCCTCGAGCTTGTCGAATGAGTTGAGCCGGTTCACCTTGATCGTTCCGGTCTCGATGTTCTTCATCTTCGCCTGGACGTACGCCGGGCCCTTGCCCGGCTTGACGTGATCGGTGTCGAGCACGAGCTGAAGCTGACCTTCGTACATGAGGGCCTGTCCGCGTCTTGATGTCGGTTGCTTTGATCGGCATGCGTCGTCGTGCTCGGTTGTGATCTGAGATTCCAGTCGCGGTGCCACAGGTGCGACTTCCGCGAACCTCAGCGGGCGAGCGCTTCGGCCCGCACCTCGCGCAGCACGGTCACCTTGATCTCGCCGGGGAAGGTCATCTCCTCCTCCACCCGCTTGGCGATGCTGCGGGCGAGGGCGAACGCCTCGGCGTCGTCCGCCTTCTTGGCGTCCACGATCACCCGCACCTCGCGGCCGGCCTGGATGGCGTGCGCCTCGGTGACGATGCGGCTGCTCCATCGGCGATGCCCTCCAGCTGCTCGAGCCGCTTGATGTACATCTCCATCGACTCGCGCCGCGCCCCGGGCGGGCGCCGCTGATGGCGTCGGCGGCCATGACGATCGGCGTGTAGGGCGTGGTGGGATCGATGTCGCCGTGGTGGCCGCCGATGGCGTTGAGCACCTCCTCGGACTTCTCGCCGTACTTGCGGGCGAACTCCATGCCGATCGCGGGGTGCCCGCCCTCCATCTCGTGGTCCATCGCCTTGCCGATGTCGTGCAGGAAGCCGCACCGCCGGGCGATGTCGCCCGTTGAGGCCGAGCTGGTCGGCGATGATCTGGCTGAGGTACGCCACCTCGATCGAGTGCCGCAGCACGTTCTGGCCGTAGCTCGTGCGGAAGTGCAGCTTGCCCATCGCCTCGACGATCTTCGGGTGCAGGCCGCGGATGTTCGCCTCGATCACCGCGTCGTTGCCGAACTTGACGATCCGCTCGCGCCATGTCCTTGCGGACCCGTCTCGACGACCTCCTCGATGCGGGAGGGGTGGACGCGGCCGTCGGCGACGAGCTTCTGCAGCGACTCGGCCGGCGATCGCCCGCCGGATCGGGTCGAAGCAGGAGACCGCGATCACGCCCGGGCGTGTCGTCGACGAGGATGTCCACGCCGGTCGCCCGCTCGAGGGCCCGGATGTTGCGCCCTTCGCGGCCGATGATCCGGCCCTTCATGTCGTCCGAGGGGATCCGAACGCTGCGGACGGTCGAGTCGGCCACGTGCTCGGCGGCGAACCGCTGGATGGCCATGCAGCGTGATCTCGCGGCTCCGGTCGCGGGCCGCGATCTCCGCCTCCTCGATGATCCGCTGCTGAGCACGTGCGCCTCGTGCTGCGCCTCGCTCGCGGACTTCGGCTGAGGTACTGCTCGCGGGCCTGCTCGTGGGTCAGGCCCGAGATCTGCTCGAGCCGAGCGGTGATCTTCTGCCGGGTGCTCTCGATCTCCGCCCTGCTCCGCGTCGAGAGCCGTCCTCGCTGCTTCTTGATCTCGCTCTCTCGCCGGCTCGAGCCTGGACTCCCGCTCTGCCGATCTTCTCGAGCTTCTTGTCGAGCGTGTCCTCGCGCTTGGCGAGTCGGCTCTGGTCCTTCTTGATCTGGGCGGTGGCCTGGGCGACCTCCCGGTCGAGCTCCTCCCGCCGTTCCCGCGCCTTCTTCTCCGCCTCCAGCTCGATTCGCTGCTTGACGGCCTCCGCCTCGATCTCGCGCCGGCTGACACGACCTGCTCGGCGTCCATGCGGGCCCGCCTCAGCGTGGTGCCAGTGATCATCCAAAGCAGCAGCCACCCCAGCCCGAGGCCCACCACCAGGGCGGCGCCGGCCAGAAGCAGCGTGAACATCGTCGTAGAAGCGGGCACGGGACCCCCTGCAGGGTAACCGGCTCCCCCTGACCTCACCGCGGACCCATCGTGGATCCAGGATGCGGCCATGCTGCGGACGACACGGCAACGATGTTCGAACCCGGCAACGAGGCAACGCCAAGGTCGGCGTGCAACCGACGATCGGTGCATCCGTTCGTCGGCACGAGGGTCTGGTGCAGCTCCGCGGTCTTCCTGAAAGCCCCGATGGCCTCCCCCCCAGGCGTTCCGAATCAGCGCTGCGCCGCAGTGGCACGAACGTCAACGGTCATGACAACCCGCTGCGGGGTTGGCCCCGCATCCTCGACGGCGTTGAACTGGCGGTTCGATCTCGCATTCCGATCTATCAGGCTGCCGCGAACTCCGCGTCAGCCGCCATCAGCCGTGGTCTCGGCCGACAGAAAAAACGGTGCCCGTGTCGTTGGGGCGGGCCGTGGATGACTAGGACAAACCAAGACAAGTAAGAATCTACCAACCCACGAGCGCGCTCGTGGGTCGAAGCACCATTATTCGAGGCGGCTGGCAGGTCTGTCAAGCCGCTCGCCAGGTCTTTCGGATGGCCCGTCGTTTCCGCCTCTCGAGTCGGGCGGTAGGATCACGACCCTATGCCCGCGATCCTCAACTGGCTCCTGCGCCTGGTCTTCACCAATCCCATCTGCATGCGGCTGGTCCAGGGGGGATCCCGGCGCCGGCGTCACCTCTTCATTCGGGCGGGCTATCTGGCCATCATCGGCGTCGTCCTGCTCCTGGTCCTGGTGGGATCGATCAGCGCCGGCGGCATGTCCGTTCGAGACCTCGCGACTGCGGGGGCGACCATGTTCGAGCGGGTCAGCTACCTTCAGGTCGGCCTGATCTGCCTGCTCACACCGGTCTTCATGGCGGGAGCCATCGCCCAGGAAGCGAACCCCCGAACCTGGGACATCCTGCTGACTACGCCGCTGAACTCCCTGCAGTTGGTCCTGGGCAACCTGTTTGGACGACTGTTCTTCGTGCTGGCACTGCTCTTCTCGAGCCTGCCGCTCTTCGCGGTGACCCAATACTTCGGGGGGGTGCCGGGCGATTCGATCCTCTCCAGCTACGCCATCGCCGGCACGAGTGCGCTGCTGGTGGCCGCCATCGCCGTGACCCTGAGCGTGACCCGCACGGCAGGGCGCCGCGCGGTCTTCGTCTTCTACGTCACCGTGGTGCTCTACCTCACGGTGACGATCTCTCTGGACCTCTTCCTGCGATCCTACAACCCCGTCGGTGTCGGTTCGGCGGCTTCGTACACCACGTTCGTCACCCCGCTCAATCCGTTCCTGGCCCTCGAGGTCCTGCTCAAGTCGAACACGTATGTCCCGCACGATCTGACCGGAGTGAATGCGGGCTGGCTGAGGCGTCTCTGGTTGACTCGTCCCATCACCACGTTCTGCTGGCTGTGCTCGATCATCAGCGTCGTGCTCATGGTGTTCTCGACGTTGCAGCTGCGGGTCATCGGGGCGAAGGTCGGTACGATTCCCTGGTACCGACGGTTGCTCGGTCTGGGGGCCAAGGGAGCCCAGGAACGTCCCGCGCGTCACGTCGGACAAAATCCCATCGCCTGGCGAGAGGCGGCCAACCGCGGCCGAACGGTCGGGGCCATTCTCTCACGCTGGGCGTTCGTACTCCTGGGCGTGACGGCCGCGCTGACGCTGATGATCCTCTACCACGTCGGCGTCCTCGACGGCAGGCTGCTCCGGCTGGCCGTGGGATCCGTCCTCGCCGCGGAGATCGTGATCATCACGCTCGTCGCGTTGAACATGAGCGCGACCGCTGTGAGCCGGGAACGGGAAGACAAGACGCTCGATCTCATCCTGACCACCCCCATTCAGCCCGGCCCCTACATCGCAGGGAAGCTCCGTGGGCTCATCCAGTATCTGCTTCCCATGATGCTGGTGCCGACGATCACGCTGATCCTGCTGGCGATCTACGTCCTCGCGGGGGGCTTCGGACACCCGGGGGGCGTGACCATGGTCGATCCCAACCCCCTTGGCTCGGGATCCTTCGAGAACGTCCCGATCATCCTGCCGGAAGGCGCGATCGCCCTGCCCCTGATGCTCGCGCCGTTCGTGGCCTTCTGCGTCATGGTGGGACTGCAGTGGTCGATCAAGAGCAAGGGCACGATCAGCTCCGTGATCAGCGCCGTGGCCATCGTGGTGGCGGTGGTGGGCGTGCTCAGTCTGTGCGCCGTTCCCGCGGGACGCAATCTCACGCTGCCAGGCGCCGCGTTCCTGACCATCAGCCCCATCAACCTGCTCTTTGCGCTCGTTCAGCCGTCTCAGACCATTCCCAGCGGTATGTCCGACAGCATGACGGGAGCCCGAGTGAGCCTCCTCATCGGCGCAGCGGTTTCCGCGGTGATCTACAGTGCTCTGGTCTACGGCATGCACGCCAACATGAAGCGGACGTTCATGATGACCGTCCGCCGGCTTGCCGGAACTGGCTGATCGAGACGGAACTCGAGGCTCAGCTCGCACCGGGTCATTCCTTCGCCGGGCTCCGCGCCCCTCCGGTATACTGGCCGAGCAAGGAGAGCACCCATGGGCGAATCCTCCCCGACGAGCCACCACCAGCCCCGACTCTACGACGATGAAGGAGATCTTCTGGTCCAGTCGGACCGGCTCGCCGATCGAGTGATCCTGCTCCCCTCGGGCGATCCGCGCCAACCGAGCACGGATCGTGACCGCATCCGCATTCTCTGGGGCCAGCACCTTCTGGCCGATCTGCTGGCACGGCGGTACCGCACGCTGGTCTGCGCGGTCAACGACCAGGACAACAGCCACGGGATCATCGGCGAGCTTGCCGAGCTCCTGCCGACCAGCCAATGGAACGCGGAGTCGATCACGAACCACGCTCGCCTCTTTTCCCGGTCCGGACGGGAGGGAACCCTGATCGTGCTCAAGTACGATCTGGACGCGGTCGAGGTGCTTGCACTGCTCCGTCCGCCGGATCAGGACGCGCTCTCTCTTCATGATCTATCGCGCGGCTTCTCCAAGGTCTCACAGATGCTCGAGGGCCGTCACGATCGACAGCCCACGGCGTCGGTCAGCTTTCTTGGCGCCAAGTCCAACCGGCTCGTCGATGAGAACGGGCGGGAGCCGTCCTTCGAAGCCGTCCTGCGAACGATGTTCGAAGCCGGCTACCACGGCGATGTCTACCCGTCGCTGGGAATGTGGGAGCTCGCCCCCACCGGCGTGTTCGCCAGCTATCCCTTCCCTGGGAGTCTCGACGACATGCGGCGCGGTGGATTCTAGTTCGAGCGCTCCGTAGCGGCCTCCGGCCACACACTCGCTCTCGTACGGCCGCGCCGGATTCGATCCGGCGGGCCTGATCCGACGTCTACTTGAGCGCTCCGTAGCGGCCTCCGGCCACACACTCGCTCTGGTACGGCCGCGCCGGATTAATCCGGCGGGCCTGAGCCGACGACTACTTGGCGCTCCGTAGCGGCCTCCGGCCGCACACTCGCTCTGGTCGGCGCGCCGGAGGGACAGCCTCCGGTTTTCTCGGTCGTGGGAGAAGTCGAGGCTGTTCCGGGTTCTTACACCAGCAGGGTGCTGGGGTGCTCGACCATCTTCTTCAAGGTCTGGAGGTACTGGGCGGCCATCGCGCCGTCGATCACGCGGTGGTCGAGACTGAGGGTTGCGGACATTTCCCGGCCCACCGTCAGTTCACCGTTGCGCACGACCGGCTTCTGAAGCGCCGCGCCGACCGCGAGAATCGCACTGTTCGGCGGATTGATGATCGCCGTGAAGTTGTCCACGCCGAACATCCCGAGATTGGAGAGCGTGAACGTCGCATCGGCCATCTCCTCCAAGCTCAAGCCGCGGGTGCGAGCCTTCTCAGCCAACTGCTTCGACTCTGCCGAAATGGTCCGCAAGCTCTTGCGATCGGCATCGCGAATGGTCGCTACCACGAGACCGCCGCCCCGTTCCGCGGGCAGGGAGATGGCGACGCCCAGATTGATCTCTCCGTGCACTTCGATCGTGTTCTCCGCCCATGAGGCGTTGAATTCGGGATGCTGGTACATCGCCAGCGCGCATGCGCGGATCAAGAAGTCGTTGACGCTCAGCTTGATGCCCTGCTCGAGCAGCTGCTCATTGAGCATCGAGCGCAGGTCGAGCAGCGGGTCCATGTTGAACGACGCCGTGACTTGATAGTGCGGTATCGTCGTCTTGGACTCGACCAGCCGCCGGGCGATGATCTGACGCATGTTGCTCAGCGGGATCGACCGGGCATGGAGGATGGCGGTTTCCTCCGTGGCAGGTCGCGCAGCCGGGGCCGACTCGCGCGGGGAAGCGACGGCCAGGGCCGCCGGCGGCACGGCGGCTGCGGTCTCGTGGCCGGTCTCGATGGCCTGCAGGATGTCGCGCTTGATGATCCGACCCGCAGGCCCCGACCCCTGCACGTTGCGTAGATCGACTCCGTGTTCCTCCGCAAGCTGACGGGCCACCGGGCTGACCCGCATGCGGCCGTTGCCGCGCGGCGGAGCGTCGGCACGCTCGCGGGCCGGGGGCGGAGCGACCTCGCGTGCTGCCGCGGCGAGCACCGGAACCTGCTGCTGCGGGACGGAATCTGCGAGCGAATCAGCGGGCGGTTTCTCCGCAGCCTCGGAAGGAGTCTTCTTTGCAACCCCGGACGCCATGCTGGCGACCTGCGCGAGATCCTCGCCCTCTTCGGCCAGCAGCGCCACCACGGTTCCGACGCTGACCGGCTGTCCTTCCTCCACCACGATCTTGGCGACCGTGCCCTCGTCGTAGACCTGCATCTCCATCGTCGCCTTGTCGGTCTCGATGTCGGCAAGGACGTCGCCGGCAGACACGGCATCGCCCTCCTTGCGCATCCACTTGATGATGGTCCCCGTCTCCATCGTGTCGGAAAGACGAGGCATCGTGACTTCAATCGGCATGACCGGGATCCCTTTGCGCTTCCGAGTTACGCGTTGTACGTGACCGCCCTGACCGCTTCGCAGATCTTCCGGGCGTTGGGCAGCATCTCCTGCTCCAGGCCGAAGGCGTAGGGGGCGGGCACGTCGTCGCTGTTCACTCGCTGGACGTGGTTGTCCAGGTCATCGAAGCAGTGCTGGTGCACCAGGGCGGCGATCTCCGATCCCACCGACGCGAATGACCAGGACTGATCCACGACCACGCAGTAGTTCGTCTTGCGGACGGACTCGGCGATGGTGTCCAGATCGAGCGGGCGGATCGTGCGCCCATCGATGACCTCGCAGTCGATTCCCTCGCGGGCCAGCTCCTCGGCCGCGTCCATGCAGAAGTGGACCGGCCGCCCGAAGCTGACGATCGTGCAATCGTTCCCCGGGCGGCGGATCTTCGCCTCTCCAAAGGGAATCGTGTACTCCGTCTCGGGCACCTCGCCCTTGAGCGAGAGAAGCCGCTCGGACTCGAGCACGAAGACCGGATCATCGTCCTGGATGGCCGTCTTCAGCAGCCCCTTGGCATCGTACGGATCGGACGGAATGGCGATCTTCACCCCCGGAACGTTCGCGTACAGCGACTCGACGCACCAGGAGTGAGTCGAGCCGAGCTGACCGCCCGCGCCGTTGTTGCCGCGAAAGACGATCGGGCAGCCGAACTGCCCACCGGACATGTACAGCATCTTGGGGGCGTTGTTGAGGATCGGGTCCGCAGCGACCAAGCTGAACGACCAGCTCATGAACTCGACGATCGGCCGCAGGCCCATCATCGCGGCCCCAATGCCGAGCCCCGCGAATCCCGATTCGGAGATCGGCGTATCGATCACGCGTCTCGGACCAAACTCGGCGAGCATGCCGCGGCTGACCTTGTAGGCGCCGTTGTATTCCGCCACCTCTTCGCCGATGAGGAACACGCGCGGATCACGCCGCATCTCTTCGGTCATGGCCTCGCGGACGGCGTCACGGAACTCGATGACTCTGGACATGGCGGTCTCGGCAGCGGAGCTGCAGTTCGTTCGGGCAATTTGGAGGGCAATCAGAATCCAGGGGCAGTCCGGGGTCAATCCGGGGGGCTTGCCTCGCCCGTGCTGCTCAGCATCTCGGGAGGAGTCGTGCCTCGGTACGGTCCCCACACCTCGGTGTACACGTCGGTGTACAGCTCGCTCTGCGGCGGCTCGGGTGATTCCTCCGCCCACTTGATGGCGGCCCGGACCTCTCGGCCCACCTCCTTGCCGAGCTCGAGGAACTTCTCGCGACCGAAGTCAAACTCATTGTCCATGTACCGCGCCAGCTTGTAGATCGGGTCTTCCGATTCGTACTGCTGTTCCTCTTCCTTCGTGCGGTACTTCCGGGGGTCGGACATCGAGTGACCCTTGAAGCGATAGGTGCGCAAGTCCACGAACGCCGGCCGCGACCGTTCCCGGCACCGTTCCACGATCGCCTTGAGGTCGTGATGGACGGAGAGCACGTCCATCCCGTCGATCACCGCCGATTCCATGCCGTAGCCGATAGCCTTCTTGGTGATGTCATGCCCCATGGTCGTTCCCCGACTGATCGCGGTTCCCATGGAGTAACCGTTGTTCTCGCAGCAAAAGATCACGGGAAGATCGAGCACACCCGCCAGATTCATCGCTTCGTGGAACGACCCCTGGTTGAGGGCACCGTCACCGAAGAAACAGAGGGTCACGCGCGAGGACGTGCCCGCGTCGATGACCTCGTCCTGGTACTTGGTCGCGAACGCGAGCCCGGCCCCCAGCGGACACTGGGCGCCGACGATGCCGTGCCCGCCGAACATGGAGTGGGTCTTGTCGAAGAAGTGCATCGACCCGCCCTTGCCCTTCGCACAGCCGCCGATCTTGCCGAACATCTCGGCCATCGCGTACTTCGGGTCCATCCCGCGCGCCAGCGCGTGACCGTGGTCGCGGTAGGCGGTGATGATCGGATCGTCGGGTTTGACAGCCGCGACAGCGCCAACCGCGACGGCCTCCTGGCCGATGTACACGTGGCAGAAGCCGCCGATCTTCTTGTTCTGGTAGGCCTGCATGGTCCGCACTTCGAACTCGCGGATCAGCATCATGTCCCGCAGCCAGGAGCGCAAGATAGCCTCGCCCGGATGCGAGACTGGAGTCTCCTCTGCTGCAGGTTGCCTGGTGATGGTGGACATATTGACGGATTCCCTCAGCCGGAAACGGGGGGGCCCCGGTGGCCCTATGGCGGTCTCTGGCGGACCTGATCTCTCCCGGATAGGCGTGAAGCCGGGCTGATGAAACCGCCTCGAACGGCAACCCTGTCGGCTTGACAGAGTGGCGTAACGATAGCCTGATCCGCTGGCTGTATCGACCGAACGGGACGGAGGCTCTGCAGAACCGTGCCGAAAGGGCCGTTCTGAACCAACGCGGGTGACAGGACTCGAACCTGTAACCTTCGGTTTCGTAGACCGATGCTCTATCCAATTGAGCTACACCCGCGGGGGCCAAATCACGTTACCAGCACCGCGGATTTTGGCAACTTCCCGGTGGCGACCGACGCTCTCACCAGCCCCGCCGCTTCCAGAACCAAACCGGCACCGTCGAGCCGAAGGTGGGGAGCTCGCCGGGCGACCTCGTGCAGGGCGGCCGGTGGTTTCGAGCCGCAGCCGATCCCGACTCTGGGGTCGGGGTTCACCGTCCGGCAGCGGGACCGATGGACTGCGGCTGACGAGCTGGAGCGCAGCCGTGTAGAAACGGGGTGGTTTTCCCATTGTCAGATTACGGAAGTCTGGTCCAATACTCTGGGGTACAGGTCGTTTCGGGGGATTGTCTGCACATACCAAGTCTCTCGAAAGGAGGAACCACCCCATGAAACGACAAATCCAACGGTCCGGTCTTCGAGGTTCGCGAATCCTCATGTTCGCCGGAGGAGGCCTGATGGCGATCGCAGCGGTCGTCGTAGCGCCATCGTCGAAAGCCAATCCCGTCTACAGCCCGGGCTGCACCGGCTGTCACGGTGATTTTCTTGGCCCCGCCTCGCCAAAGGGGACGATCTTCCCGGAAGACAACAAGCACCAGATGCACCGCGGCAGTGCCTACATGGATGCCGATTGCTTCCTCTGCCACACGCAGATCGGCGACAATCCGATGCTGGGCAGCTCTGCCGGAACGGCGAACAACCCCGGCCTCGGTTGTGGAGGATGCCACGATGCGGTCGGCCTGCGGCGACACCATCTGGTGAATGGAATCCTCTCGTGCCAAGAGTGCCATCCCAACGACCCAGAGCCGGATCCTGAGAACACCCAGCCGGTCTACTACGGCACCGTCGACACGAACGCCGACGATCCCTGCAACGCAGGTCCCCTGTTCCTCGAGAACTGGAGCATCGGGGATACGGAGGGCCTCGACAACGACGGTGACAATCTCTATGACGGCGCTGATCCCGACTGTGGCTCGACGGTATGCGAAGGCGACAGCAACAATGACGGTGTGGTGAACGTCACCGACCTCGTGAATGTCATCGGCGCCTGGGGCGGCGACGGGCAAGGCCCCGGCTTCGACGCCGACCTCAACAACGACGGCGTGGTCAACGTCAGCGATCTCATTCTGGTCATCAGCGGCTGGGGCGTCTGCCCGTAAGACGCTTTGGCGGACTCGTCACGAAACTCGCCGGACATGGGCTTGGGCCCATGTCCGGTTTTTGGTTGGGCACGTACATGCTGGCGGCTTCCGTTGGGGGAGCGAAGACGCTTGGGATTGCCCGGGGGTGCGCGAACACGCTTGGGGAGTTCCGGGGGTGGCGCGGCCGGCGCCGGTTGCGCGAACACGCTCGGGATCGTCGAGGGAGTGCGCGAACACGCTTGGGGAGTTCCGGGGGTGGCGCGGCCGGCGCCGCATCCTGCGGCTCGGTTCTGGATGGCCTCAGGTTGCGTGCGCGGCGTGAGGTCTTGTTGCAGCATCGCCGCATCCCTGCGGCTCGACGCGTGTTGTTCCGGCGCACTCAGAACCCGCCCGCTTCGTGCGGGCTCGCCTGTGAACGTTCCGGCGTGGGTATGGCTTGTCGATAGCGGGCCTCCGGCCCGCGGGATCGTGCTATTCCGCCTGCATCCTGCAGGCTCGCGTCTCGCGCGAACACGAACGCTCCGGCGGCATCCATGCCGCCGGAGCGTCATCTGCCGACGGTTGCGCGGACGGCGCCCTGCGCACGGCGCGCGAACACCTGTGGTGATCACACGCCCAGAACCAAAACAGGCCGTTCCCACCCGGCGCTGAAGGTCGGCGGCAGGACGCCGCCGACCGTCCGGTCGTTCGCAGC
This sequence comes from uncultured Planctomycetota bacterium, assembly GCA_963697235.1. Taxonomy (GTDB): domain Bacteria; phylum Planctomycetota; class Phycisphaerae; order Phycisphaerales; family SM1A02; genus CAVONJ01. The sequence goes on along the minus strand of CAVONJ010000003.1, from coordinate 522,174 downwards.
GAGAACCGAGGCGGCATGGATGCCGCAGGCGAATGCAAAGCCCCTGCGGCCCGGACGGGCCGCACATGAATGGAAACGGCCACCGCCGGACCAGTCCCAGGGCAGCCCGCACGATGCGGGCGCGTATGAGCAACGCCGGACCGACGAGGGTCGAGCCGCAGGAAGCGGCGGCTCCACAACAACATCTCGGGCCGCGCACCCAACCTGAGAGCAACCGGGACCGAGCCGCATGGATGCGGCGGCGGCCCCGCAATCCCCAGACCGAGACAACCGTGTTCTCCCACGCCTTCGACAGCAACCGGCGGCCGGCCACGCAATCCCCAGACCGAGACAACCGTGTTCTCCCACGCCTTCGACAGCAACCGGCGGCCAGCTGCGCAATCCCCAGACCGAGACAACCGTGTTCGCCCACCCCCCAAAGAGCCCCAAGCATCCTTCGCGCAAGAAAGCCGGACATGGGCCCAAACCCACGTCCGGCGAGTTTCTTCAGCGGAGTTCGTGAAGGCCCCTTACGGACAGGGCCCCCACTGGTTGATGACGATGATGAGGTCGAAGACGTTCACGGCTCCGAACTGCGGATCCGACAAGCCATCGACATCCGCGGTGCAATTGTCGCCACCCCACTCGGTGATCACCTTGATCAGATCCAGCGTGTCGACGACATCGTCGCCGTTGGTGTCGCCAAGACACGACGGGATGTCCGGCAGGCCGACGAGCTCGAGCGGGACAATCGCACTCCCGTTGACATCGGTCAATGTGCTCGGCGGGACGTTGTCGCGGAACCCGACCGTCGGCACGCATCCCTCCACGAGCGCCGTGAAGTTCAGCGTCACGAGCAGGGCGTCCGCCGACGTCGGCCCCTGCACACCGGAGATGATCCCCGCCGCAAGGTCGAGCTGGTTCGCGCCCTGGAGCACGAAGGGATCGCCGATGAACACGTCTCCGAACGGATCCGGGCGTGTAGGTCGCGCTGTTGTACTCGAGTTCCTGATCGTCGAACTCCAGGAAGGCCTGGAAGCCCGCGGCCGGCGAACCGCACAGGCCCACCATCGAGAGCGTCACCTCCACCCGCTCGCCGGGCGTGTACCCGGTTCGCAGATCGGTTTCCAGGAGCAGCGTCGCGACGTCGGGATCATCCGGCTCGAGCGTCAGGTTGAGTGCGCCGGGCCCGTTCTGTCCTTCGGCGAACCCTCCGACCCGGATCTTGTAGGACTCGCCTCCGATGACCGGCACGGTCACGGTGCTGTGGAACCCACCTGCTGCACTGCCGCAGGGATTGACTGGATCGTCGTCGTTCGCCCCGAGGCACTCGGTCGGCGGGCAGTCGATCCCTGCGTACACGGCCAGTCGGGTGTCGAACGTGGCCGAGCCACCGAGTTCCTCGCACGTCGTGACGGTCAGCTCGCCGTCACAGGATGCGAGGTAGTTGAACCAGATGTCGTTGTAGATCTGGTCGTCGCCGAAGGGGCCGAGATCACAAACGGCCGGAAGCGGCGGACCGTCGGTACCCGCACCAGTCGTGTCGAACTCGGTCAGCCCCTCGTAGATGGGCTCGCGGTTGAAGCACAGATCGTTGTCCTGCGTCTTGCTCAGAAGGATCGTGCCGACGCCTTGTTCGCCATCGATGCCGCCGAGCTGGATCTTGTAGCACTTGCCGGCGACGACGTTGAGGGTGAGGGCCGAAGCGACTCCCGAGCAGCCCGGCGCGTTGTCGTTGCACGCCCGGATGGTCAGGTTGTCGACGCAATTGTCGACATCGCAGCCACCGTAGACCGCGATGACCGTGTCGAAGTTGGAGTTGCAGGTCGAGATCACCAGCGTCCCGGTGAACGACGCCACGTAGTTGTACCAGATGTCCGAACCAAGCGGTCCGCTGGCGCAGAAGGGCGTCGGACCATCGGTCGTCGCGTTGATGGTCGAGAAGGGCGTGAGGCCGTTGAAGATCTCGATCCGATCGACGCAGTCGTCATTGATCGGGCCTTCGCTGGGCGGGAAGCAGAGGTCATCCTCCTCGTCGCCATTCGCGTCTCCCAGGCAGAACGTGCCATCGCCTTGATAGGTGCCCGGATAGCCGGTGGCGGGATTCTCACACTCTTCGAGAGTCAAGCCGTCGACGCATACGTCGCCCTCCTTGTCGCTGATGCAACACGCACCCAGCGGAATCGGGCAATCGGCAGTCGCGCAGAGTGTATTGATGCCGATGAAGCTGCCCGCTTGATCGGCGCAGTCCCGTTCGGTCACCTCGATGCAGCTCCCATCCCGGAGGCAGCAGGCACCAACGGGCGGGCAGTCGATGTCGGGATCGAAGCAGGTCGTGCCCGCGCCCTGGGGCGTACCGCCGAGGATCAACCCGCAGCAGAGCGGATCGAAGAGCGAACACGCCCCACCGTCGAGGCAGCACGCTTCGGGGGCCGTGCACACCGTCCCCGGACCCGCCCACATGCCGCCCTGGTTCAGGCAACGCTGTTCGGTCAGGCCGGAGAGGCACAGGCCGCTGGTCAGACAGCACGCGCCTTCGGGAGCGCAGGGATTCGGCGTGCAGAGCGTACCGGCGAGCGGTGTTCCACCCGACTGGATGCACTGGCAGATGTCGAGTTCTTCGCAGTTGTCATCGGGCAGACAGCACGCGGCGGGCTGGCAGTTGGTGTTCGGGCCTTGCGGCGTGCCATTGAAGAGCAGCTCGCAGCAGAGCGGATCGACCACCGCGCACCCGGCATTCGGAAGACAGCATGCTTCCGGCGCCGTGCACACCGTCCCTGGACCCGCCCACACGCCGCCCTGGTTCAGGCAGCGCTGTTCGGTCAGATCGGAGAGACACGGGCCGCTGGTCAAGCAGCACGCACCTTCTGGCGCCACGGGTTCGGCGTGCAAAGCACCCCGGGAAGGAGCGTCCCCCCCGCTGCGGTGCACTGGCAGATGTCCAGAACCTCGCAGTTGTCGTCCGGCAAGCAGCATGCGACGGGCGTGCAATTGGTGCCGGGTCCCTGCGGCGTTCCGTTGAACAGCACTTCGCAGCAGAGGGGATCGAGCAGGGAGCACGTCGCTCCGGGAATGCAGCACGCTTCCGGTGCCGTGCACACCGTGCTCGGGCCGGCCCACACGCCGCCCTGATTCAGGCAGCGCTGCTCGGTCAAACCCGGCACGCACGCGCCGTCACTCAGGCAGCACGCGCCCTCGGGAGCGCAGGGATTCGGCGTGCAGAGCACCCCGGGAAGCAGTGTTCCGCCCGCCGCGATGCACTGGCAGATGTCCAGCACCTCGCAATTGTCATCCGGCAGGCAGCACGCTGCGGGCGTGCAATTGGTACCGGGGCCCTGCGGCGTGCCGTTGAACAGCACTTGGCAGCAGAGTGGATCGAGCACCGAGCACGTCGCGCCGGGAATGCAGCACGCCTGGGGCACCGTGCACACTGTGCTGGGTCCCGCCCAGACGCCGCCCTGGTTCAGGCAGCGCTGCTCGGTCAAGCCCGGCACGCACGCGCCATCGCTCAGGCAGCACGCGCCCTCGGGAGCGCAGGGATTCGGCATGCAGAGCACCCCGGGAAGCAGTGTCCCGCCCGCCGCGATGCACTGGCAGATGTCCAGGACCTCGCAGTTGTCATCCGGCAGGCAGCACGCTGCGGGCGTGCAATTGGTACCGGGGCCCTGCGGCGTGCCGTTGAACAGCACTTGGCAGCAGAGTGGATCGAGCACAGAGCACGTCGCGCCGGGAATGCAGCACGCTTCGGGCGCCGTGCACAGTGTGCTGGGTCCCGCCCAGACGCCGCCCTGGTTCAGGCAGCGCTGCTCGGTCAAGCCCGGCACGCACGCGCCATCGCTCAGGCAGCACGCGCCCTCGGGAGCGCAGGGGTTGGGTGTGCAGACCGCACCGGGAAGCAGTGTCCCGCCCGCCGCGATGCACTGGCAGATGTCCAGGACCTCGCAGTTGTCATCTGGCAGACAGCACGCTGCGGGCTGGCAGTCGGTGTTCGGGCCCTGCGGCGTGCCGTTGAAGAGCAGCTCGCAGCAGAGCGGGTCGACCAGCGAGCATGCCGCGCCGGGAATGCAGCACGCCTGGGGCGCCGTGCACGCCGTGTCCGGCCCCGCCCAGACGCCGCCCTGGTTCAGGCAGCGCTGCTCGGTCAAGCCCGGCACGCACGCGCCATCGCTCAGGCAGCACGCGCCCTCGGGCGCGCAGGGGTTGGGTGTGCAGACCGCACCGGGAAGCAGTGTCCCGCCCGCCGCGATGCACTGGCAGATGTCCAGGACCTCGCAGTTGTCATCCGGCAGACAGCACGCTGCGGGCTGGCAGTCGGTGTTCGGGCCCTGCGGCGTGCCGTTGAAGAGCAACTCGCAGCAGAGCGGGTCGACCAGCGAGCACGTCGCGCCGGGAATGCAGCACGCTTCGGGCGCCGTGCACACCGTGTCCCGGACCCGCCCAGACGCCGCCCTGGTTCAGGCAGCGCTGCTCGGTCAGATCGGCACGCACGCGCCGCTGGCTCAAGCAGCACGCGCCCTCGGGGCGCAGGGGTTGGGCGTGCAGACCGCACCCGGGAAGCAGCGTCCCGCCCGCCGCGATGCACTGGCAGATGTCCAGGACCTCGCAGTTGTCATCCGGCAGGCAGCACGCTGCGGGCGTGCAATTGGTGTTCGGGGCCCTGCGGCGTGCCGTTGAACAGCACTTCGCAGCAGAGCGGATCGAGCACAGAGCACGTCGCGCCGGGAATGCAGCACGCTTCCGGTGCCGTGCACACGGTGCCCGGACCCGCCCAGACGCCGCCCTGGTTCAGGCAGCGCTGCTCGGTCAGACCCGGCACGCACGCGCCGTTGGTCAAGCAGCACGCGCCCTCGGGAGCGCAGGGATTCGGCGTGCAGAGCACCCCGGGAAGCAGTGTCCCGCCCGCCGCGATGCACTGGCAGATGTCCAGGACCTCGCAGTTGTCATCCGGCAGGCAGCACGCTGCGGGCGTGCAATTGGTATTCGGGGCCCTGCGGCGTGCCGTTGAACAGCACTTGGCAGCAGAGCGGATCGAGCACAGAGCACGTCGCGCCGGGAATGCAGCACGCTTCGGGCGCCGTGCACACTGTGCTGGGACCCGCCCAGACGCCGCCCTGGTTCAGGCAGCGCTGTTCGGTCAAGCCCGGCACGCACGCGCCATCGCTCAGGCAGCACGCGCCCTCGGGAGCGCAGGGATTCGGCGTGCAGAGCACGCACCGGGAAGCAGCGTCCCGCCCGCCGCGATGCACTGGCAGATGTCCAGGACCTCGCAATTGTCATCCGGCAGGCAGCACGCTGCGGGCGTGCAATTGGTACCGGGGCCCTGCGGCGTGCCGTTGAACAGCACTTCGCAGCAGAGCGGATCGAGCACAGAGCACGTCGCGCCGGGAATGCAGCACGCTTCGGGCGCCGTGCACACTGTGCTGGGACCCGCCCAGACGCCGCCCTGGTTCAGGCAGCGCTGCTCGGTCAAGCCCGGCACGCACGCGCCATCGCTCAGGCAGCACGCACCCTCGGGAGCGCAGGGGTTGGGCGTGCAGACCGCACCGGGAAGCAGTGTCCCGCCCGCCGCGATGCACTGGCAGATGTCCAGGACCTCGCAATTGTCATCCGGCAGACAGCACGCTGCGGGCTGGCAATCGGTGTTCGGGCCCTGCGGCGTGCCGTTGAAGAGCAGCTCGCAGCAGAGCGGGTCGACCAGCGAGCATGCCGCGCCGGGAATGCAGCACGCCTGGGGCGCCGTGCACGCCGTGTCCGGCCCCGCCCACACGCCACCCTGCGCAAGACAAGCCGCTTCGGTCAGGTCGGAGATGCAGGTACCGCTTGTCAAGCAGCAGGCGCCCGTGTTCTGCGGCAGCGGCAGCGAGAATCCACACGCCACCCAGGTCAGCGACGCGGGCAGATTGCCGGCGAATTCGCCCAGACCCGAATCCTGTGAGAGGACCTGCACGGTGAGGGAACTCGCTCCGGCGGGGACGAGGACCTCCAGCTCGGGCGAATCCCACTCGGGGCCGTCGTCGTTGGCAAGCACATCGTTGAAATCCTGAATCCCAGCGATCGTCGTGACCCGGATGATCGTGGGCCGGCCGAATGTTCCGCCCGGTCCCTCGAGCGCGACGCTCCCGACGAACATGTCCAGCTGAGCGGTGCGATCGAAGTCGACCGGATCGAAGGCAAAGGTGACCGGAGCGGTGGTATTACGCGGCGGCGGGAAGTTGATGAAGGCGACGTCATCGCCGTCGGCCAGCTGCAGATCGGCGGTGTTGCCGTCGTCGACCACCACGATGATTCCCGCGCCGTTGTTGGCCACGTTGAAGTTGAGGCCGGACACTTGGATCGAGTTCGGGCCGTTGGTGATCAGCCCCAGATTGGTGATGTCCTGGCGATAGGCGGAGTCCCAACCAGGCTGCGGGATGGTGAAGAAGAGCGTGGGACCGCCAATCCGATCGCCCGTGACCTGCAGCGCACCGGGATTCACCGTGATGGTGTCCGTCGGCCCCTGACCGGTCTCGGTGTTCTCATGGCCTTCCCAATAGAGGATGACCTGCTTGACCTCCACGCCGTCTGGAATGGTGATGTTGATCGTGCCTGGCTGGACCTCCCGGAGGCCGACGCCTGCGATGATCAGATCCGAGCCCGATGCCAGCTCGAGGCCGACCGGCGGGCCGAGCATCTCGGTTCCGTTGGCCGACACCTCGGAGGCTGCACCTCCAACGGCCAGCAGCGCGGAAATCGCAACGAGTGCAAAACGACAGCGCCCACGCGTCTCGGTACTTCGCTTCATTGTGTGCCTCCCCAAGGAAGATCTGCCCCACCACAGTTCTCGGACCCTGCGGCAAAGGCTAACCGGTCGTGCCGAGGCCCACAACAGCAAATGTGGGCTTGTCGCCAAACAGACGGTGGCTCTGTCGTCGGGCCCGGTGGGGTCGGGAGCGGCCGCCGAACAGTGAAGTTTGTGCGGGGTAAGGAGTTGCGTTCCTGCGTGATCGCCGAGACCCGAGCGGAGCACCCCTCTCTATTTCGGTGAGGCTGCCCTCCTCCGACCGCACGGCTCCGAGGCGGGCGAGAGCCGTCTCGCACCTCGCGGTGGGCGTCAATCGGAGGGCCATACCGGCTCGACTTGATCTTCCCGGTGACCGTGCGATACTACGTGATTCGACCGAGACCAGACCGCCCTCCGAGGACCGACCCCGTGCCGAACACTGCATCCGCTGAGAAGCGAGTCCGACAGAACGAGAAGCGCCGCGCCGTGAACAACTGGCGGAAGAAGCGCATTCGGGAGCAGACCAAGGCCTTCCTCAAGGCGGTGGCAGCCCACGACGTCGCAACGGCGGAGACGGAGTTCCGCAAGACCTGCGGGCTTCTGGACCGGATCGGGTGCACGAGCACGCTGCACAGGAATACGGTTGCCCGAAGGAAGAGTCGCCTCAATCGCCGTCTCCGCGATCTCAAGCTGCGAGCGTGACTCCAGCGGCTGACTCGACCGGGTCAATCCGAGCCCAGGCCGTGGATCCAGGCTACTGGACGATCAGCCGTCGGCCCCTTCAGATTCTCGTCTTCCTGCTCCCACTCATCGTCGCCTATGAGTTCGGGCTCGCGTGGCTGCTGCGTTCGGAGCAGGGTGTCCTGACGAACAAGGCCCACGAGTCGCTGCTCGTGGTCCTCGATCTGCTCGGGGTCACCGCGGCCAGCGGCCTCTATCTCGGCGGCATCGTCATCCTCGTCGTGCTCTTCATCTGGCACCTGCTCAACCGCGATCCGTGGCAGATCAGCTGGGAAACCGTCGGGATGATGGCGGTGGAATCGCTCGTGATGACCTTGCCGCTGATCGCGCTGGGACTGCTCATTCAGCGGAGCCTGCCTGCCGCCAGCCTCGGTGCCGAGTCGGGAACGATCGAACTCGCTCGGCTCACGCTCTGGCCGAAGATGGCGATCAGCGTGGGCGCCGGCCTCTATGAGGAGCTCGTCTTCAGGATGATGCTGATCGCCATCCTCCATACCTTGCTCGTCGACCTCCTCCACCTGCGGCACTCGGTCGGGCTCGCCATCGCGATCGCGATCTCCGCCATCGCCTTCACCTGGTACCACCCACTGCGGACGCCTCAAGGAGCCGTTTCCTTGGCGCGAATCCTGTTCTACTTTCTGGCGGGGCTCTACTTCGGCGTCCTCTATGTCGTGAGGGGCTTCGGCATCGTTGTCGGAGTCCACGCGCTGTACGACGTCGTGACGGTCGGGCTGCTGAGCGATCCGGCGGAATAGGGCGAATGATCTGAACGCAGGACGGTAGAATGAGATGCCAGATTCCTCCCCTGACCGCCCCCTTGACGTCACCGGTGCGGCCAGTCGGGAGGGCAAGCCGCTTTGAACGATCCTCGCCACCTCGCGGCGCGGCCAACCTTCCACAAACAGGAGATCCATCATGATGCGAAGAACCCTTCTGGCCGCTGCCCTGGCGCTGGCCATTCCCGCCGTCGCGCAGGCGGGCGATGAGAAGAAGCCGCAGAGCCTCACCATTGGGGACAAGGCGCCGGCCATCGACATCGCGCACTGGCTCAAGGGAGAGCAGATCGACAAGTTCGAGGACGGCAAGGTCTACGTCGTCGAGTTCTGGGCCACCTGGTGCGGACCGTGTGTGGCGTCGATGCCGCATCTGAGCGAGATGCAGGAGAAGTACAAGGACTACGACGTCACGGTGATCGGCGTCAGCGACGAGCCGCTGCCGACGGTCGTCGACTTCCTGTGCAAGACGAACAAGCAAGACGGCAAGATGAACAATGAGCGTACCAACTACACGCTCACCACCGATCCCGACAAGTCAGTGAAGGATGCGTACTTCACGGCCGCGGGCCAGCGGGGCATCCCCTGCGCCTTCATCGTCGGCAAGGACGGGCACGTCGAATGGCTCGGACACCCGATGGGGATGGACGCTGCACTCGACGCCGTGGTCCGCGACACCTGGGACCGCGAGGCGTTCAAGATCAAGTTCGAAGAGATGCGGGCCAGCGAGAAGAAGGCTGAGGAGTACATGGCCGCGATGCAGAAGGCGGTCATGAGCGAGGACTGGCCCGCGGCGCTCGCCGCCGCCGACAGTCTCATCGCACTGGGCGACGAGTTCGCCCAGTTCAAGATTCAGAAGTTCATGTTGATGGCCACGAAGATGGGCGACTACGAACGTGCCTTCGACTATGCGGCCGAGGTGGTCGATGAGAATTGGGATGATGCGATGATGCTCAATCAGACCGCGTGGCTCATCGTCGACGAACCCAGCCTCGAGCAGCGCGACCTCAAGCTGGCCATGCGGGCGGCGAAGCGGGCCAACGAGCTGACCGACAGCAGTGACCCGGCCATTCTCGACACGCTCGCGCGGGTGTACTACGAGCAGGGCGAGCTGGAGAAGGCGGTCATGTACCAGCGCAAGGCGGTCAAGCACGCCGAGGGCCCGATGCTCGAAGATCTGCAGAAGACCCTCGAGAAGTACGAGAACAAGGCCAAGTGATCAGCTCTGGCGATTGAGGGCGAATGAACAGGGGGCCGGCTGCGGGAGCCGGCCCCTTCTCTTGATTCTCGGCCGAGTTGAACCAGTCCCGATGTGCGTCACGAGGCCAGCACTTGCACCTCGACCTCCCGCTGTTCCGCGTGGGAGCGGTAGAGCGCATCGATCACCGCCTGGACCGCTCGACCGCACTCGGCGGTCGAATGCGGCTGCTGCCGGCTCGTGACCGAATCGACGAAGAGCCGAGCCTGGCGTTCGAAGGACGCCGCCCAGGAATTCGCCGCCGGAACGTGGACGGTCGCATCGCACAGATAGCCGTGGTCCTCGCTGGCCAGGCTGATCGTGTCGCCCTGCGGATTGAACGAGAGGCCCCCGCGGTCGCCGAGAAGCACGATTCCGTCCTGCAGCGCACCCTCGGGCAGGTTGGCGGCCCACGCGACGTTCATCTCGAAACTCAGACCGTCTCGGAAGCGCATGAGCGAGCTGGCCCAGTCCTCGACATCGAACCGTCCGGCCGGTTCGGGGGGACCGCTCCACATCTCGGTAAAGGCGTATTGCTCCAGCGGTTTGCCGAAGATGCCATGGCAGCTCGCACCGGCCCGTGCCACATCCCGCCGTCCGGTGAGGTACATCACCAGATCGATCATGTGGACGCCAAGATCGATCAGCACGCCGCCGCCCGACTCGGCTCGGGTCGTGAACCAGCGACCGAGCCCGGGGATGCCGCGCTTTCGGTACACGCTGGCCTTCGCGTGGTAGATCCGCCCGAGACGACCGTCACCGATGATGCGCAGGGCCGCCTGCGAGGCGGGGCTTCCCCGATTCACGAAGCCCATCTGCAGGATGCGGTCGGTCTGTCGCAGCACCGCGATGATTTCGTCGCACTCGCGAACATCCAGGGCCATGGGCTTCTCCAGGAGCACATCCCGGCCCGCCCGCAGCGCCTTGATCGCCATCTCCTTGTGCAGCGCGTTGGGCACCGCCACCACGACCGCGTCCACGCTGTCCAGGGCGAGCAGCGCGTCCGCGCTGCTGGTCGCCCTCGCACCGGGGAAGCGCGCGGCGAGCCGCTCCGCCTTGCTCGACTCGATGTCGCACACCGCGGCAATGGTGGCGCCGATCCGGCTGAACGCGTTGACGTGCAATTCGGCGATCGAGCCCGAGCCGATGATTCCGATCTGAATGCTCATCGAAGTTCCCTTCCGGAGCGCGGGGCAACGATACTCGCAGCCGTTCGGCAATACAATGTCACCCGCCATGGCCAAAGACGATCGTCACACCATCATCGTGGGAGGCGGCATCGTCGGCATCAGCACGGCGTACTACCTGGCCAAGCGAGGACAGCGGGTCACGGTGATCGACGACCGGGATCTGCTCACCAGCGCTTCCGCCGGCAACGCCGGCATCCTGGCGCTCGGACATCCCCCGCTGCCGCGTCCGGGGCTGATCGGCCAGACACTGAAATGGATGATGGATCCGGGGAGCCCGCTCTACGTTCCCTGGCGCTTCGACCCCGCGCTCTTCTCCTGGATGTGGCGGTTCCGCAGCGCCTGCCGGGAAGAGCCGTTTCGCCGGTCGGTGGCGATCATGGCTGAGCTTGGCCATGCCGCCGGCGCGTGTTACGACTCGATCATCGAGGAGGAGTCGATCGAATGCGGCTACGAGCGCCGCGGCTGGCTGGAGGTGTATCTGAGCCCGAGGAGCAGGGCGACGGGAAATCGGGACGCGGATCTGCTCCGCGAGTACGGCTACCGCATCGACCTGCTCAGCCGCGAGGAGCTCCTCTCGAAGGAGCCGGCGTTCAGCGAGGAGGTGGTGGGCGCAGCGCTCTACGCCGACAGCGCGTTCATCGCGCCCGGCCCCTTCCTGCGCGAGCTGGCCAAGAGCGCAATGCGCCACGGCGCAGGCGCTGCTCAGCAGCACGAGGGTCGAGCGCTTCCTGCAGGACGGCTCGCGCATCATCGGCGTGCTGACCGAACCCGGCGAGCGCATCAAGGCGGATCAGGTCGTGCTCGCCGCCGGGTCGTGGTCGACGGAACTCGGCCGCGCCGTTGGGGTCGCGATTCCCATGCAGCCGGGAAAGGGATACCACGCGCAACTGCCGCCCCTGAACCCACCGCTTCGGACCGCCGCGGTGCTGACGGAGCGGCACATCGCCGCCACACCGATGGAGCATGGACTTCGCCTGGCGGGAACCGTGGAGCTCTCCGGGCTGAACTTGCGGCTGCGGCGCCGCCGCGTGGAGATGCTCACGGAAGGCGCCCTCCCCTACCTCCCGGGACTCAAGGACGTCACTCCGACCGTGGTCTGGTGCGGCCTTCGGCCGTGTACCGCCGACGGTCTGCCCGTGATCGGCTGGGCGCCGCGTCGCGAGGGACTCTTCATCGCCACCGGCCACGCGAAGATGGGAATGACGCTCGGGCCAGTGACCGGCCAGCTGATCAGCGAATGGATCCTCGACGGCGCCCCGTCCATCGACCTGCGGACGATGAGCCCCACGCGGTTCGCCTGATCGATTGGTCCATCGTTGAATCGCGATCGGCGGGTAGAAGAGTTGGCGAATCTTCGGAGAGCAGCTTGACTCATTATCTAGCGTATCCTAACTTATAGTCCGTAGCCGCTCTCGGTGGCCGCGCAGAAGCACAGGGCGGAGAACCATGGCTCACGATGAGGACTTGAGACGCCAAGTCGAACGACTCGAACGTCGCCTCGCCCGCCTCGAGACGCTCCTCGATGTGGAGGGGACCGAGCCCGCCGCCGAAGCGCCGGCCCACGAGCAGACCTTCGAGCACCAGCCGCTGCCCGCGCCATCCGTCATCCCGCCGCTGGTGCCGCCGCGGCTGATCCCGGCATCCATCCCGCCGCTCGTCGAGCAGCCGGTCGACGAAAACACGCCAGCGCCCAGACCACCAGCTCCACCGACAACGGCGCCGCCGTCGGTGCCCGCTGAGGAACCCCTCGCGCCGGAGCCGGTGGTCCACGCCCCCAGGGTGGTCCAAGCGCCGCCGGTGACCCCGCCCCCGGTGGTGCCAGCGCCCCCCGCGGCACCGCCCGTTCGCCGACGACCGGCGGCGAAGGGCCGCGACCCACTGGAACTGCTCGTGGGCGGCAAATGGATGGCTTGGTTCGGGGCGTTCGCGGTGGTCATCGGTGTCGGCTTCTTCCTCAAGTACGCCTACGACCAAGCGTGGTATCTCCGACTCTCAGAGACAGCCGCGCTGTCTCGTCGGAGCGGCCTTCGGAGGCGTCCTCATCCTGTGCGGCGAGCTGGCGCTGCGGCGTATCAGCAAGCCCGCGTCCGTGGGCTGCTTCGCGGCCGGCCTTTCGACGCTGTATCTCGTGGCGTGGGCGGCGTTCGGACGCTTTGACCTCATCTCGAAGGAGACGTCGTTCCTCTGGATGGGTGTGGTGGCGCTGGGCGGCTTCGCGATCACCTACCGCACGCGCTTTCGCACCATCGGCGTGCTCTCGCTCATCGGCGGTTACGCCACGCCCATCCTGCTCCGCGGCGCGACCGCGCACGATCTCGAGCTGCTCCTCTTCCTGACCATGCTGCTGGTCATCGCCCTTGGCCTGTCCGCGTTTCTGCCCAAGGAGTTTCGCCTCCTGCGCTACGTGGCCCTCGGTGGACAGTCCTTAATCGCCCTCGGCTGGTCCATCGGCGACGACGGCACGCACTGGCTCATGGGGATCTTCTTCTTCGGCCTCTGGTGGGCGATGGTGCTGGCCGAATCGACCGTCGCTGCCCTCCGCCGCCAGTCGGCGACGGGCAATGTCGTTGCAACGCTGCTCGCGACCGCCTTCTACGTGACCGGCGGCGCGTGGATTCTCTATGCAAACCGCATCCTCATCGGTTTCGACTGGATGGGCCCGTTCACGGCGGCGATCGCCGTGCTCGGGGTTGCGGTCGCCTTCCAGTTCGGCCCAGGTCTCGCGGCGCTGCGCAGCGCCGCAAAGTCAGCGATGGACAAGCTGACCGTCGCGCTGTGGGCGCAGTCCGGCGTGCTGCTCGCGGTGGCGGTGGCGCTGCAGTTCGACGACTACGGCCAGTCGATCGGCTGGCTTGCCATCGCCCTGGCGTCAGTGGAGATGGCCCGCCGGCTGCCCTCGCGTGGCGTGGGCGTCTTCGGCCTGCTCGTGCTCGCGCTGGCGTTGGGACGAGTCGCGTTCTGGGACTCCTGGGCCTCGACAGCGCTGCAGGGCGAGCTGCTCTCGGCCGGGGAGTTGACCCTGACCGGCTGGGGTCTGCTGGGACTCTTCTCCGTGGCCAGCGTGCACGTCGCAGCGCGGCGTCTGGGCGTGCCGACCGCCGCGCCGAGCTCGTTCGTTCCCTGGAAGGTGTTTCCGGTCATCCTGGCGGCGCTCGGAACGTTCGGGTACCTGGGCCTGGCCGCGCTGCAGTGTCGAGGGCTCACCGTGACGGGGGCGTGGCTCGTCGCGCCGCTCGTGCTGCTGGCGGTCGAGCGGTGGGGACGGAAGCTCGGTTACCTCGAGATCGGTCTGGCGGCGCTGATCATGACCGGCGGCCGCTGGCTGCTGTACGACGCCGTGCTGGGCCGCGCCCAGCCGGGATGGAATCCGGCCGCGTCGCTGCCGCTGCTCAACGGCCAGATGGCGCTTGCCCTGGCCATCGCCGCCACGGGTTGGTGGGCGTTCTCGATCCTGCGCAAGCGGGGATCGTTCGGCAGTGGGCTCACGCCCGTCGCGCAGCTCATTCTCATCCTCGGCACGGTCTTCCTGCTCATCGCCCTGAGCTTCGAGACGGACCGCGCCGTGTCGCGGCTCGCCAGTGCTTCAGAAATGCGTTGGTCGCTCACGCAGGTGCGCCAGCTGATGCTGACGCTGCTGTGGAGCCTGGGCGGGTTCGGACTCGCCGCCCTGGCCCGGGTGATAGTCGGCGCCGCGCCGGATCGGCGGACAGCGCCGCCGCGGATTCTGTTCGGCTTCATCTGGAGCGTGCTTGGTCTCTGCGCCGTCAAGTGGGTGGTCCTGGACACCTTCGTTCTGGCCTGGGCGGCGCCGACCCGACCGCTCGCCGGCGCCTTCCTTCCACTGCTCAACGTGCAGATGCTCGTGGGCACGGTGCTGGCCGCGGCCAGCACCATGCTCGTGCCCATGACCGCACCGCTGCTTTCGGGTGAATCGCATCGAGTCACGCGCTGGACCGGCTGGGTGCCGGTGGCGGCGTGGGTCGTGGTGCTGTGGGGGTTGAGCTTCGAGGTCGATCGCATCCTCGCACGCTGGTTCGATGCCACGACGCCCTGGCCCCCGCTCCAGCTGAGACTGCTCTGGTGGACCGGCCTCTGGGCGGCGGGCGGGCTCGTGATGCTGATGATCGGCCGCCGCCGTTCGATCGGCCCGATGCTCCTGTCCGGATGGGGTGCGATCGTCGTGATGGCGGTCATCTGGCTCAGCGCCGACACGCTTGGGTATCGCCTGGCCTACGGAACGGAGGCCGTCCGGCCGATCTTCAACGTCCAGTTCGGGATCGGTCTGTTCACCGCCGCCTTGCTCGCCTACGGCGTCCGGGAGTTCGTTGCCCTGCGCGGACAAGGCACGCTCTCGGAGCCGCAGCTCCGGCCCATCATCGGCCTGTCGCTCTTCATGCTGGGGGCCATGGGCCTGTGGCTGGGCAGCCTGGAGATCGACCGGGCCATTCGGCAGCCCATGACGGTGCAAACCTGCCTGAGCGTCTACTGGTGCCTGTACGGCGTGGCGCTGGTGATCTTGGGGTTCCTTCGACGCGTCGCCATCGCTCGCTATCTGGGCCTGGGACTCCTCGCCGTCACCGCGCTCAAGGTCTTCATCGTCGACCTCTCCCAAGTCGAAACGCAGTGGCGCATCGTCTCCTTCCTGGCTCTGGGGCTTCTGCTCATCGGCACCTCGGTCCTCTACGCCAAGCTCTCGCCGCTGCTGCTGGATGCCCAGAATGACGGGCCTCCGGCGACAGGCCCGGATGCCTGATCCGGGCAAAAGAGGCTGGTCACCCCCGCCGATCGGGGGTACCCTGTCCCGGAGACCAATGCGGCTTCACCCCCACTCCCGCCCCGACCCGGATAGGTACGGGGCGCCCCTCTGGCGGGAGTGGTCGCCGTCCGTTCCCGAATCCTTATCCAGGAGGCGAAGATGCGTGTTATCAGACTGGCTGTTCTTGGACTCACGGCGACGGCGCTCGGCGCCTCGGCGATGGGCGAGCAGCTGCCCGGCACCCTGAATTTCGAAAACCAGACCGCAAGCCGGATCAACCAAACGGTTGGCGAAGATGCGGGCGAGAACGTCAAGGAAGTCGAGGCCGGCGACATCGACAACGACGGTGATCTCGATGTCGCGATCGCCGCGGCCGGCGGCGTCTTCGGCAATCGCAAGAACAAGCTCTACCGCAACGACGACGGGGTCTTCAACGAGATCAGCGGCGCGCCGGTCATCCCCGGCTTCACCGAGCTGGACCTCTCCCGCCACGTCTTCATCCGCGACTACGACGCCGACGGGTGGAAGGACATCGTGGTCGTCAACGACGACCTCGGCGGCGGCGGCCACGTGAAGTTCTACCGCAGCCTGCACCCATCCGGCTTCGAGCCCTGGACCCAGCAGTGGTTCGTCGAAGAGGGTCTCGAGCGCGGCCTCGACTTCCAGGCCTCCTGCGGCGGCGTCTCCGTGGACGTGGACGGCGACGGCGACTACGACGTCTGGTCGGGCAACTATCCCGGCCCCTCTCAAGACTCGCTCTTCCTGAATGACGGCACCGGCAACTTCCTTCCCTACCTGCCGGTCATCACCACGCACGTCCCCGTCGACGGCGACTACACCATCGACGTCGGCGCCGGTGACATGAACGGGGACGGCAAGATCGACTTGCTGATCAGCAACCACAGCCCGAACTACATCTATTACAACAATCTGCTCGACCAGGGCGAAGATGGGGACGGCGATTACCGCTACGGTCCCAGCGGCACGGGCGGCAAGCAGAATCTGGGCACCTCGGGCGCCGACGGCGCGATGGAGCCGGGCGACTTCAACAACGACGGCATGATGGACTTCTACTGGACGAACAAGGTCGGCGCCGCCGGCGACCGCATCCTCGTCAACACCGGCAACGATGCGAACGGAAAGGCGACGTTCCAGGAAGTGCTGCCGCCGCCGTACGCGACGTTCGGCAATGGCAACAAGATCTCCGTGGCTGACCTGAACCAGGATGGCCGCATTGACGTGGTCGTCGGTGTCATCTCGGGGCGTCCCGCCGTGCTGCGCAACACGTCGGTCAACGGCGTCGTGTCGTTCGTCGACTGGACGCCGGCCCCCGCGTTTCCCTCCGGAAGCACGCACCGCGCCGACTTCGCCGGGCTCTTCGACACCAACGGCGACGGTGATGTGGACATCTTCCTAGGCGGAAGGCACAACGATCACCTCTTCGAGAACGTGCCCGCCACGGAGCTTGACGAGGCCGACCTGGGCTCGGGCAGCGGCGGCGGCCTGGGGTCGATCTGGAATGCCTCCCCACGGGCGATCGTCGGTCGGGCCGCCAGCGGCGAGGCCGATCTCTACACGGTCGACAGCATTGGAACGAACTCGCTGATCTCCGTGGTCCTGAACGGTCCGGACGACTATCGCCTCGAAGTGCTCAACGCTTCGGACGTCGTGCAGGCAACGTCAGATCGTGGCGGCGCCGGCATCGAAGAGGCGCTGCAGCAGCAGATCACCGTGTTCGGCGACTACAAGATCCGGGTCACCGTGCTCGGTTGCGGAGCCACCGCGGGCGATGTCGACGGCAACTGCACGGTCGACGTGACCGACCTGGTGCAGGTGATCAGCGCCTGGGGCGAGAACCCCGGCCACCCTGCTGATTTCGACGGCAATGGCGTGGTCGACGTCAGCGACCTGATCAGCACGATCTCCGCCTGGGGGCCGATCGTCAACGACTACGTGCTCGAGGTGCTCGCTCGCAGCGGCTGAGCACTTCGGGACGAGAAGCAGAGTGCAACGCGGTGCCCGCCGGCGGGCGCCGCGTTGCTCATTTTGGAGCATGGACGAGACGATGAACCGTATAGTTCACGATGATCGGTTCCGCAGGTAGCCTGATCGTGGCGGCAGCGGCTCTGTCGCTGGTCGCGCTCGCTGGCCCACCGGCTCCGGCGGCCAGGACGAGCCAGCCCGCCTCCGAACCCACCAGTCAGCCCACCAGTCAGCCCGGCGACGCAGCCCGACGACGCGACGATCCGACCCGGAACCGCCGCGATGATCCGGCGGCTCGAACAGTCGGCGGACGAGGTTTCGATTCCCGCGAACGTGTACGCCAACGAGGCGAGGGTGATCGCGTTCCGCGCGGCGCTGGCCGCGGCCGAAGACGATCGCGCACAGCGCGTGGCTCAGTTCCAGCTGGCCCTCGAGCTGCTTCGCGCCGGCCGCCCCGAAGAAGCCATCCCACTGTTCGAAGACGTGCTCGATCGCGTCCGGACGAGCGAGCGGACGATGCCCCGCAACGTGGCCACCGCGACCCGCTACCTGGCCCTGGCCTATCTCCGTCTGGGCGAGCAGATGAATTGCCTGCAGCGCCATGCCACGGACTCGTGCCTGTTCCCCATCCGCGGATCAGGCGTGCACGTCGATCAGCAGGGCTCGCGAGCGGCGGAAGACCTGTATGCGTCGCTCCTGCGGGAACAGCCCAACGATCTGGACAGCCGGTGGCTGCTCAACATCGCGGCGATGACCCTCGGCGACTATCCCGATGGCGTCCCGGAAGCGTGGCGGATCGACCCGAGCGCGTTCGCCTCGCAGGACCGGATGCCCCGGTTCTACGACATCGCCCCGGCGCTGGGGATCGCGGAGTTCGGTCTCGCCGGCGGCGTCGCCACCGAAGACTTCGACGGCGACGGTTACATCGACATCATGTGCTCCTCCTGGGGGCCGCGCGATCAGCTCAAGCTCTTCCGCAACCAGGGCGACGGCACCTTTCGCGATCAGACCGCCGGGGCGGGACTGTTCGGCATCACCGGAGGCCTCAACCTGATCCACGCCGACTACGACAACGACGGTGCCCCTGACGTGCTGGTCCTGCGCGGCGCCTGGTGCGGCGAGCTCGGGCGCGTGCCCAACTCGCTGCTTCGCAACCTCGGTGACGGCACGTTCGAAGACGTGACCGATGCGGCCGGCGTCCTGAGCTTCTTCCCGACGCAGACCGCGGTCTGGGCCGACTTCGATCGGGACGGCCAGCTCGATCTCTTCATCGGCAACGAGTCCTCGCCTCCGCTGCGTCATCCGTGCGAGCTCTACCGCAACAACGGCGACGGGACGTTCACCGAGTGCGCCGCATCCGCCGGGGTCGCACACTTGGGCTACGTCAAGGGCGTCGTGGCCGGCGACGTCGACGGCGACCGGTGGCCGGACCTCTACCTGTCCTGCGACGGTGAGCCGAACGTGCTCTTCCGCAACCTCGGCGCGGTCCGCGGATGGCGGAATCACGTTTCGCGACGACACGGCCTTCGCCGGCGTGCGCCAGCCGATCGAGAGCTTCCCCACCTGGTTCTTCGACGAGGACAACGACGGCGACCTCGACCTGTTCGTGGCCGGGTATGGAATCGACTCCGTCGGAGACGTCGCGGCGTACTACCTCGGTATCCCTCACCGCGCCGCGCTGCCGCGACTCTACCGCAATGAAGGCGACGGTTCGTTCGTCGACGTCACCGCTTCTGCCGGACTGGCCGCGGTGACCATGCCGATGGGCGCGAACTTCGGCGATCTCGACAACGACGGCTACCTCGACTTCTACCTGGGGACGGGTGAGCCGGCGATGCAGTCGATCATGCCCAACCTGATGTTCCGCAACGACGGGCGGGACACTTCGAGGACGTCACCGTGGCCGGCGGCTTCGGCCACCTGCAGAAGGGGCACGGCGTCGCCTTCGCCGACCTCGACAACGACGGCGATCAGGACCTCTACTGCGTCATCGGCGGCGCGTTCACCGGCGATCGCGCCTTCAACGTGCTGTTCGAGAATCCCGGCAACGAGAACCACTGGCTGACGCTGGTCCTGGAGGGAGTGCGATCGAATCGCTCCGCCATCGGGGCCGCGGTCACGGTGACCGTGGAGGACGACAGCGGCCAGCGGAACATCTGCCGGACCGTCGGCACCGGGGGGAGCTTCGGTTCGTCCAGTCTGGACCTCGAGATCGGTCTGGGAGGGGCGACCCGAGTAATCGCGGCTCGCGTGCTCTGGCCTTCGGGCGCGGAGCAGGTTTTCGCGGGCCTGACCATGGACCGCGTCTATAAGCTCCGCGAGGGTGACCCCGCGGCCGTTCCGATCGAGCGAAAACGTCTCTCCTTCCAGTCGAACGAAGTGCCCCAGAATCACCACGACCACCAGTGATGGAACGCCATGCCAGCTTCGATCGCGGCCGAGCCGATGCCCGGTGGCGCGGGTGCCGCGGCTTGCGGTACGGACGAGCGGCGGCGCTCGCGTTGACATTGACGCTGCCGGGCTGCTCTGAGCAGGAACCAGCGGCGCGGCCCGCAGCCGACGGTGGAGCGGCGGTCGCGCCGGACGAATCGCCGGAGCAGGATCCTTCGAACGGCTCTGGACAGCGACCGCCTCCGCTCGAAGGAGCGCTGGCCGAGATTACGAGCCTGATCGGCCGCGGCGAGTTCGAGCAGGCGCGAATGCGGACCGAGGAGTACATCGACCGCCATCCCGATGACGGTCGGGCGGTCTTCCTCTTGGGCCTCTCCTATCACAAGGAGCGCCGCCGTACGGGAAGGCGCAACCCCACTTCGAGCGAGCGCTGCAGCTGTCACCGGAGTACGGCGTCATTCACCATTTCTACGGCTACTGCCTCTACAACCTCGGCGACTTGGACGGCGCCCGGGCTGCCTTCACGAACCACCTTCGCTTCGATCCGAGTGAGGCCGACTCCTACTTCGGCCTGGGCCTGGTCGAGCTCGATTCAGGGAAGCTGGACGAGGCGGAAGCCGCGTTCCGCCGGTCGATCGAGCTGACGGAATCGCTCCAGGCGACCGATCCCCCTCGCTTCCTCGCCCGACGCGGCGACCTGGCCAAGGGACACGCCCGACTCGGCGACGTCTACTTCGCCCGCAGCGACTACGAGCACGCCCGCGATGAACTCATTGCGGCGATTCAGATCTATCCCCTCCACTACGCGCCCTATTACACGCTGAGCCTCGTCTACCGCCGACTCGAACAAGACGATCTGGCGGACGAGGCGCTGCGGCGGTATCAGGCGGTCAAGCAGCAGGTCCGACCGGAGCCGACAACGCCACCATGACGCACCCGAAACCGCGAATCGACACGTGTCGCGGACGCACGGCAAGGTGGCCGGTGATCACGGCACTGGGCGCGGCGGTGCTGTGCGGATGCTCGGGCGAGGACGCGCCTTCTGCGTCGGGCCCGCCCGCGACTTTGGGACGCACGCTGCTGGAGGAACCGTGGTTCACGGACGTGGCGCCGCAGACCGAACTGCACTTCACGCACCGGACCGGAGCGACCGGCGAGTACCTCTTTCCCGAAATCACCGGCTCGGGATGCGGCCTGCTCGACTACGATCGCGACGGTGATCTGGACGTCTATGCGCTCCAGGGCGCCACGCTGAGTGGCACTGGCACGCGGAACGGTGGGAATCGCCTGTTCCGCAATGATCTCTCCGCCACGGGGTGGCGCTTCGTCGACGTGACCGACACGGCCGGCGTGGGCGACACGGGATACGGTATGGGCTGCGCAGTCGGCGACATCGACAACGACGGAGACGAAGATCTGTATGTCACGAACGTCGGCGCCAACGTGCTCTACCGCAACCGCGGTGACGGCACATTCATCGTCGATCGGACCGCAATCCCGAGCGAAGATCGGTGGAGCACGAGCGCGACCTTCCTCGACTACGATCGGGACGGCTGGCTCGACCTCTTCGTCGTGAACTACGTCAACTTCGCTTCCGGCGAGATACGTCCTTGTCACGCGGCATCCGGCGCCCGCGACTACTGCGGCCCGCAGGTGTACGATCCGCTCCCCGACCGGCTGTTTCGCAATCGCGGCGACGGAACGTTTGAGGATGTGACCGAGCGAGCGGGCATCGCGACGACGTTCGGCAGCGGTCTCGGGGTGGTCAGCGCCGACTTCAACGACGACGGCTGGCCCGACTGCTACGTCGCCAACGACGGCAATGCCAATCAACTGTGGATCAATCGCGGCGACGGATCGTTCGAGAACACCGCCCTCGTCGCCGGCGCCGCCTACAACGTCGACGGCATGGTCGAGGCGGGCATGGGCGTGACCGCGGGCGATTTCGACTGCGACGCCGACGAGGACATCTTTCTCGCGCATCTGCGGGGAGAGACGAACACGCTGCTGATCAATGACGGAACGGGATTCTTCGAGGACCGGACCACGGAGATCGGTCTGGGTGCGGTCAGCCGTCCCTGGACGGGATTCGGCACGGGTTGGGTCGACTTCGACGGCGACGGCTTCCTCGACCTCTTCATCGCCAACGGAGCCGTCAAGATGGAAGAGGGTCTCACCGGCGATCCCTTCCCCTACGGCAACCCCAATCAGGTCTTGCGCAACACCGGTCCGCCGGATTTCGTGTACGAATGGATCGGTGCACGCGCCGGACGGGAGATGGGGCTGATCGAGACGTCCCGCGGCGCCGCGTTCGGAGATCTGGACAACGATGGCGACGTCGATGTCGTCGTCTCCAATGCCAACGGCCCGCTGCGACTCTTCCGCAACGAGATCGGCCAGCGGCGGAGCTGGCTGGCCCTGGAGTTGACGGGTGAGCAGAGCAATCGCGACGCGCTCGGCTCACGGGTCGTGCTGGACCGACCGGGCGCGCGGACGCTCGTGCGACGGGTCGACACCGGAGGCAGCTATTGCAGCGCCAGCGATCGGCGCATCGTCTTCGGTCTTGGCGATGACCGCGGACCCCAGACGGTCATCGTGACCTGGCCCGACGGGAACGCGGAGCGATTCAGCGATCTGGCCCCCGGACGACTGCATCGCTTGACCGAAGGCCGCGGAGCGAAGGCGCCATGATCCGCGAATGGCGCGTGCGCGGTGCGATGATCGCGAGCAGTACGATCATCGTCCTGGTGCTCGGCTGCGAGCGGGAGCCGAAGGATCGCCCGCGGCCGATCTTCAACTCGAGCACGGCGGCACCAGAGAGGCTGCCGACGATCCCGCTCTCGGCCATGGAGCCGACCGTCCGATCGCAATTCGATGCGGCGCTCGAAGCGGTGCGCACTGCGCCGAGCAACGCGCAGCCAATCGGCGCCGTCGGGATGCTCCTGCTGGCGTACCAGCAGGACGTCCTGGCCGAAGCGTACTTCCGCACCGCGAGCGAGATGGCGAGTGATGAACCACGCTGGTGGTACTACCTCGGCGTGACCCTGGCCGAGCGCGGGGCGTTGGACGACGCGGCGCTCGCGTTCGGGCGCGTCCTGTCTCATTCGAAGGAAGCGCACGCCGCCGTGCTGCGTCTGGCCGAGGTCGACCGGCGCCGCAACCGGTACGAGACGGCGCTGGCCGGGTACGAAGAGGCCATCGCCTCCGGACACGACCTCGCCCGCGCCCATTGCGGCGCGGGCCAAGTTCTTCTGGCGCAGAAGCGCGCGCAGAAGGCGGTGGTCCACTTGAGCGCCGCGCTCGAGCTGGAGCCGCGCTTCGGACGGGCTCGGTACGCACTGGGCATGGCCCTGCGCGAACTCGGGCAAACGGATGAGGCGATCGCGCAATTGCGACTGGCGGAAGGAGAGCGCGACGCGGAACCCCCGCTCGAAGATCCCTGGACGCGGGACGTCGACGCCCTGGCCACCGGAGCGATCACCGCGATGCACGGCGGAATCGAGCTGCTGCAGGGCAATCCGGCTCCCCAAGAAGTCCAGCGAGCGGTCGCACTTCTGCGGGAAGCGATCCGCATCGATCCGCATCTTGCAGAGGCGCACAGTCAGCTCGGTGCGGCCCTGCTTCTTCTGAATGAGATCGACGAAGCCGAGTCGAGCATCCGCACCGCCTTGCAGCTCCGCCCCGAGTATGCCGACGCCCTGTACAACCTCGGCCTCATCGCGTACCGCCGAGGCGAGGATGAACTCGCTCAGGCGCGCTTCCGCGAGGCGCTGGCGGTGCAGCCGGCACACTTCGACGCGCATCTCGGCCTTGGCATCGCCTTGATTCGAGCCGGTCAGCCCGAGGCGTCGATCGAGCAGCTGGAGCGCGCGGCCGCCCTGCGACCGAGCGATCCCCGAGCCCACAAGCACCTCGGAACGCAGCTGATTGCCTTCGGGCGCTACCGCGAAGGGGCAGCGGCCCTTCGACGCGGAGTGGCGGCGCTCCCGAACGACCAGTCGCTCGCGCAGCGCCTCGCATGGCTGCTCGCCACCGCCCCCGATGACAGCGTGCGCAACCCTGAGGAATCCCTGCGCCTGGCCGAGGGCGTCTGCGCGATCATCGATCATCCCCGCGCCCTGGACACGCTGGCCGCCGCCCAGGCCGCCCTCGGTCGCTACGACGAAGCGGCCGCCACCGCCCGTGAAGCGCTGGTCGCCGCCCGCGAGCGCGACGACGCCAGACTCGAGGCCGAGATCCAGAAGCGGTTGCAACTCTACCAGAGCGGTGCGCCATATCGCTCACCCGCGACGAGCGACTGAAACGCGTGAGAGTCGGGACAGCCTCGCGTTTCCCCTTTGCGGAAAAAGGCGAGGCTGTCCCCGGGCTTTGCTCACGACTTGTTGAAGCGGACGTTCCGGGACTCGAGCTCTTGCAGCACGGTTTCCAGCATGCCCGATTCCTGGCCAAGCAGCTCCGGGGGACTGACGCCGGGTCGACGGTAGCGACCGGTGGCGATGAGGCGGGCGACGATCGCGCAGGGGTACGCGGTCGTGCGCGCCATGCTGCTCGGGCCTCCTGCCGGTTCGGACCGATCGAGCAGATCCCATTGGTGGCGAACGGCTTGCCCATTCTGCACGCCCTCGACGATCACGCGCATGACCGTCAGATCGGCCTCGTCCGGGCCGTACGTCCAGGCGGGAAAGACCAGGGCGCTGAAGACGTCGCGAGGCCGAACGCGGTCGCCGTCGACCTCGATCGGGTCCAGGCTGAAGAGTCCAGACTCGCTGAAGATCTGCATCAGCTCCCGGTGACCGGGATAGCGCAGGGTCTTCTCCTTCATGAAGGGCGCGGAGCGTGACAGTCAGGCTCCGCAGACCGTCCGTGTTGAAGGCCTCGAGCGATCCGAGCGAACGAAAGGAGAGTAGCTCCGGCTCGCTGAGCGGCTCGCGAACCACGATCTGCCCGTTCTCGACGATGCGCGCCGGCCGCGTGTACTCCTCGATGACGTCCGCAGGAGAGAATGCAGCCTTGTATTGAAATGGCCAGCGTCGCTCGACAGGCAACCCGCCGACATAGATCTCGATCCGTTCGCACTGATCGAGCTGCCGGTAGGCATCGCCGACGAGCATGTTGCTCATGCCCGGTGCGACGCCACAGTCCACGACCGCAGTGACCTGACGCTCCCGCGCCAGGTCGTCCAGCGTCCACGCGTCCTCCGGCATGAAGGAGATGTCGCAGTAGTCCTTCCCCGCTTCGATGACCGCCCGCAGCGTCTGAAAACCAAGGCCGCTCGCAAGCGCGCCGAGGACGATGTCGTACGGCGCCACCGTAGCCTGAACGGTCGCGGGATCGGCCAGGTCCGCCTCGATGAGCTGGATCGACCCCGTCCGCGCTCTGGCGGTCCGATCGCGCACCCGCTCGAGGGCCTCCCGCCGCCGGTCCGCAACCGCCACCTGGAATCGATCGTCCTCAGCCAGATCGGCCGCGATCACCGAACCCACCAAGCCTGCGCCGAGCACGATCGCCTTGGGCATGAGCACGCACCTCCCAGTTTCTTGCGATCTTTCCTTCACGGCCGCCGCTTCGTGACCGATAAGCAGCACTGATCCAATGACCTGCGCAGGTCAGCTGTCGGACACTCCGCACGCCTGACAGCACACCGTCTCGGCCGAGCCGGAGATCCCCTCCCCTGCTCGGTCGATTCGTTTTTTGGGATGTCGAGGCAGACCGCGCCCCCCGATCCCGACTCGCATCAGCCTTCACTGCTGCCCTCACTCCTGCTTGGCCAGCAGAACCTCGAGCTTCTCCCAATTCTCCTGCGACGCCCAGAGGAAGCAGCCGAAGCGATCACCGGTGCCAACCGCCTCGATCGAATCAAGGTTGATTCCGCTCTCACCGATCCGCTGAAGCGTCTCCACCAGAGCTCCCGGCTGGTCCTCCTGGCACAAGTAGAAGGTCTTGCCCTCCTCGACGTCAATGTCCTCCGCTCCTGCGACCGCCCGGAAGAGCTCCGGAGCCTCTGGCACGCAGGCGAAGCGCGACTCCTCCTCGGCGGGAGAATGCCCCCAGAGTCCAATGAGGTTGATCTTGTCATTGCGAAGGACGTCGACGAACTTGGCCAGTGACCCCGGCTCGTGCGGTAGGCTGAAGGCGAAGTAGGTCATGACTTTCCACGTCGGCATGCTCTTGCCTCTCGTCTTGGTCGAGGGAGGAGTCGAGGGAGGAGCAGTCGGGCCACCCCGCCCGACTGAGGGAGCGGGGAGTGTAGCAGAGAATGATGGGCGATTGAGCCATCGCTCGCCGGAAGCCGCCGGACGCTGAAGGGCAACAACGCTCCCGGCCAATAGGGGCGTCGGATAATCACGCGGACGAACTGTCCGGGGGGGCCGGCACGATTGGAGATGCCGACCAGACAGGGCTCTCACCACTCGCCCGGGCGAGGTCAGTGCATGCCGGGCGGAGCGCCGCAGAGCGAAACGCTCAGCTGAACCGAACAGGGCCGCGGTCAATTCGGGCACGGGCCCCACGTCGTGATCACGGTGACCAGATCAGTCACGTCGACCACGCCGTCGTCGTTGAGATCGGCGCTCGGATCGTCGGTTCCCCACGCCACGATGATCGCCACCAGATCGGTCACCGCCACCTGACCGTCGCCATCGATGTCCGGCACGCAGAGGTTCACGATCCAGGCGCCCGAGAAGCCGTGGCCGATGATGACGTTGCCGTTGGCGCTGATCGCCTGGCACACTTCCAGGTTGGCCGGGAGATTCATGACGCCCAGCCCCATCAGGTACGAACGGAAGGCGACCGCAGGCCCGCCGTTGGGACGAATCCACGCCTGGCGGGAAAGCCCAATGACGTCGAAGCCCACGATCGTGTCGTCGTCGGCAATGTCCATCGCGTTGCCGATCCAGTTCGAATTGACCGTGTCGAAGATCTCGATCCCCTGGCCCTCCTCCCACCTGAAGGCCTTGCCATTCCACTCCCCGAGCAGAGTCGTACCGTCATCGCTGATGCCGTGCACCTCACCGAGGACGTCGCCGTTGGGCGGATTGAGCAACTGGCCCGCACCGTTGCCGCCCCAGATCGCGGGCGTGCGGTCGAAGCTCCCCTGGGCGAAGCCGCCGATCAGATTCCCGTCTCCCGAGACGACCGACGCGCGGTTGCCTCCGTTCGCAAGAAGCTCCAGGGGCATCATCCCTGTTTCCGCCGTCCAGCGGAATCCGTGGGCCTGGCAGCCATCCCACGCCAAGCCGACGGCAACCGAGCCATCCCCGGAGAGCTCATACGGGGTGCTGAGGTTCGGGCATCCGTTCTCCGCGATGCCGCCGAGGCTCTGCCACCCATCTTCAGCCGTCCACAGCGCAGCGATTTCGCCTGGATTCGCGGGATCGTCGATGGCACCGAGCACGACGGTGCCGTCATCGGATACCGCGTTGGCATAATTCCCACCGATGAGCGTGTATCCGTCCCCCCGTGACCAGATGTACCCTCCGCCGGTTCCGTGGAACCCCACGACGTACTTCCCGTCGGACGAGAGGTCGTCGGCACTGAGGGCCTGCTCGAGAGACTCGAATTTGACGAGCTGCGCGGAGGCCAGACTCGTGCAGGGAAGGACCAGGGCGATTCCAATGAGAAGTGCTTTTTCGGTCATGAGGATCGACGCTCCTTGTACGATCTGCGGTTGGGCGTTTCGAATGCAGTCAGTACGGGCACGGCCCCCAGGTCGTGATCACGGTGACGAGATCAGTCACATCAACGACGCCGTCGTCGTTGAGATCGGCGCTTGCATCGTCGGTTCCCCACGCCACGATGATCGCCACCAGGTCGGTGACCGCGACCTGATCGTCGCCGTCGATGTCGGGCACGCACAGGTTGACGATCCAACCGTTGGAAAAAGCGTTGTGGCCGATGATGATGTTGCCGTTGGCGCTGATCGCCTGACACACTTCCAGGTTGGCCGGGAGATTCGCGGCGCCCAGTCCGATCAGGTACGAACGGAAGTTGACCGCGGGCCCGCCGTTGGGACGAATCCACGCCTGGCGGGCAAGTCCGTTGATGTCGAAGCCCACGATCGTGTCGTCGTCGGCAATATCCGTCGCGATGCCGATCCAGGTCGAAATGACTGTGTCGAAGATCTCGATCCCCTGGCCCTCCTCCCACCTGAAGGCCTTGCCATCCCACTCCCCGAGCAGAGTCATACCGTCATCGCTGATGCCGTGCACCTCACCAAGGACGTCGCCGTTGGGCGGATTGAGCAACTGGCCCGCACCGTTGCCGCCCCAGATCGCGGGCGTGCGGCTAAAGCTCCCTTGGGCGAAGCCGCCGATCAGATTCCCGTCCCCCGAGACGACCGACGCGCGGTTGACTCCGTTCGCGAGAAGCTCCAGCGGAACCATCCCGGTCTCCGCCGTCCAGCGGAACCCGTAGGCCTGGCAGCCATCCCACGCCAAGCCGACAGCAACCGAGCCGTCGGCGGAGAGTTCATACGGGGAAGAGAGGTTCGGGCAGCCGCTCTCCGCGATGCCGCCGAGGCTCTGCCAGCCGTTCTCCGCTGTCCAGAGCGCGGCCACATTGCCTGAATTCGCGGGATCGTCGATGGCGCCGAGCACCACCGTGCCGTCATCGGATACCGCGATGGCATAATACCCACCGATGAGCGTGTATCCGTCCTCCCGTGACCAGATGTACCCTCCACCGGTTTCGTAGAACCCCACGACGTACTTCCCGTCGGGCGAGAGATCGTCGGCACTGAGGGCCTGCTCGAGAAACTCGAACTTGACGAGCTGCGCGGAGGCCAGACTCGTGCAGGAAAGGACCAGGGCGGTCCCAATGAGAAGTGGTCTTGCGGTCATGAACGCTCCTCGTGCGATGTGTGATTGGGCGTATTCGAATGGATCAGTACGGGCACGGCCCCCAGGTCGTGATCACGGTGACGAGATCAGTCACATCAACGACGCCGTCGTCGTTGAGATCGGCGCTTGCATCGTCGGTTCCCCACGCCACGATGATCGCCACCAAGTCGGTGACCGCGACCTGACCGTCGCCGTCGATGTCGGGCACGCACAGGTTGACGATCCAACCGGGCGAGAGGAAGTTACCCCCGATCATGATGTTGCCGTTCGCGCTGAATGGCCTGACATACATCGAGGTTCGGCGGCAAGCCCGTCGCACCCAGACCCAGCAGGTACGAACGCAGATTGACCGCGGGCCCTCCGTTGGGCCTGATCCACGCCACTCGGCCGAGCCCCTGGTAATCGATGCCCACGATCGTCTCGTCGTCGGCGATGTCGACCGCGGCGCCCGTCCAGGCCGACACGACCGTGTCGAAGAGCTCGATCTCCTGGCCCTCGACCAGCTTGAATGCCTTGCCATCCCATGCCCCGAGCAAGATCGTGCCGTCGTCGCTGATGCCAAACACCTCTCCGGTGACGTCACCGTTCGGCGGGTCGAGCAGCTGACCCGAGCCGTCAGCGCTCCAGATGGCGGGCGTGCGGCTGGAACTGCCCTGGGCGAATCCGCCGAGCAGATTGCCGTCTCCCGAGACGACTGACGCACGGTTGCTTCGGTTGCCGAGCGACTCCATCGGCACCATTCCATCCTCGGCGGTCCAGCGGAAGCCCAGCGCGGTACATCCGTCCTGCCAGCCCAGTCCGACGGCGACGCTGCCATCGGCTGAGAGTTCATAGGGGCTGCTGAGTCCTCCCCCACACGACCCTGGGTTGTCGAGCGTTCCGATGCTCTGCCATCCGTCGTCGGCGGTCCAGATGGCGGCAACCGAATCATTCGCCATCGCGTCCTCGATCGAACCGAGGACGACTGTTCCATCGTCGGACACGGCAACCGCGCCGATTCCTCCGAGGTCCGTGTACCCGTCCGCCCGGGACCAGAGGTAGCCACCGCTGTCGAGATCACCGACGACATACTTCCCATCAGGCGTGAGGTCATTGGCACTGAAGGTCTGGTCGAGAAACTCGAACTTGACATACTGCGCAGAGGCCAGGCTCGTGCACACCAGGCTGAGCAGGATTCCGAGCAAGTAGTTTCTTGCGTTCATGGCAGTTGACTCTCCGTGATTGGTCGATTTCGGAATGAAGAGGAATGCGGACATGATTCCGCGGCATGATAGGGGGCCGGTCACTGGCAACCTGGGTGCGAATCGGACCAGTGGCCGGTCGTCACCGTCGCGTCTCAACTTGGTCACGGTACGCAGGGGTCCGTTTCGCAGTTGCTCCCTCGATCCACTCCCCGTTCACCTGATCGCACTCCGCACTCGTGGTCACGGAGCAGTCCGTCGGACACGGACCCCACTGCGTCAGCAACAGAATCAGGTCGTTTACGTCGACGACGCCATCGCCACCCGCCGGATAGATGTCGCACGGGCCGCTGCTGCCCCAAGCATCCAGCATCGTCATGAGATCCTTCGAGTCGACCACGCCATTTCGAGTCGGCGCAGTCTCCCGGACAGCCAGGGCAGCATCGTCCGGTCGGCGCCGTGCACGGAACCGGCGTCCCGGTCTCGAAGTTCAGCGTCCACTCCGCGAGTGTCCCGATATCGGGCGTGGTGGTGTCGTAGACGTGCAGCGTCCAGTCACCGCTGGCGTCGATCCCCTCGAAGACGCTCAGCGGAGAGCCGTTCGCGTCCAGGGGATTGATGACCCCGACCGTCGGCGCGCCGCAGGTCACGTCACCGCCGTCGTCATCGAGCGTCACGTCCAGGTTCGGCGCGCCGTCGCACGTGGTGCGCCACAGCACGGCGTTCGTCTGCGTCGGCTCGTGGGTCAGCGTGACCACCAGATCAGTGATCCAGGAGTGGTTGATGGTGAGGTCGACGGTCAACTTCCCGATCACCAGCGAATCATCGATCGTGATCGTATCGCTCACGCCCTGGAGATCCCCGTCGGGGATCGGCAGCTCCGGCGCGCTCGTGGAGCTCGAGATCTCGCCATTCAGGTCGAAACAGTCGGTTCCGAAGCCGAGATACGTCCCGCCCTCCTCGGCGCACTGCGACTCGCCGCGCTGGAAGCAGCTGCCGTCGGCAAAGCAGCACGCCCCCGGCTGGGAGCAGGTCACCGTGAACTCGTACTCCGTCGGGCAGGGGAGGAAGTCGAAGTTCGCCGGTGCGAACTCCATGTACCACGTGCCCGCCGACAGGTTCGCGAAGATCGAACTCGGCTCGCACGCCTGGGCGATCGCGAAGGTGACGAATTCGGTCAGTCCTGCGCAGGTGTCGACGCCGCCGGTGTTGTCGATCGTGAAGATCGCCGGGAAGCTGGTCTTCACGGACACCTCGACCAGCGCATCCTCTTCGAGCACCAGCTTGTACCAGTCGACGTCGCGCATGGATCCGTTCGAGGCAGCAGTCGAGCAGTACGTCTCGCCGCAGGAGATCGGCATCATCGGATAGCTGAGGTTGGCACAGCTCGCGCAGAGCTCGATCGCGGTCGCGGCGCAGATCTGGTCCCACTGCGTGTCGCAGCAGAAGGGATCCATGCCGCAGATGACCAGCGTGCAGGCGGGGTCGTCGCAACCCGCCGTTGCCTGGGCCGTGCAGCAGCTGCTCTGGGCACCGACCGGCGCGTCGCAGCCGCCGTTGGTGGTGTCCTGGGGGATGCCGCAGTTGGGCTCGTCCTCCACCGTGTTCCCGGGGGCGCACTCGAAGACGCACGGCTCGCAGGCCACCGGGTTCTCGCACGCCGCGCCGTCGTCGTAGACGGACAGGGCGAAGTTGCCGATCTGCTCGTTGAACCCGGTCACCAAGACGTAGTAGGTCCGCCCCACCTCCGAGCACCAGCTCGCCGTCGAGAGCAGGGAGTCCGTCTCGCAGTCGTCATCGCTGTCCGTCACGCAGTACACGGGCTGGCACAGGTCGGGACACAGAACCACCGCTTCCGAGACGCAGATGTCATCCCAGACCACGTCGCAGCAGAACAGATCGACACTGCACACCAGGTCCTGGCAGATCGAATCGTCACATCCCGGTCCACCGTTCGGCGAACAGCAGCTGCTCGTGTTGCAGCTGCCGCAGTAAACCGTGAGCTGGGTGTCGAAATCGCCGCTCCCGGGCTGCACCGGATCACCGCTGCACGTCGTCGCCGTGATCGTGCTCCCGGTTCCGGTCACCGTGTACCAGACCCCCGGGGCGTTGATGAAGAGGTTGCAGAAGATGACCGAATCGACGCTCGCGAAGAGCGTCGAGCCCTCCGTCACCGAGGGGACCGCGACCGCTTCGGCGCCAGTGCAACTGTCGTTCCGGGGGATCACGCTCAGGCAGTCGAAGGTGGCGCACTCCGTCGCCTCACCCTGGAATACGCCGCCGGCATCTTCACAGCCCAGCGCGCTCGCATCGACGCACGTAAAGCCGGGAAAGCAGCACGCACCGGTCGGTGGAGGCGTGCAATCGGGCGGGTTGTCGCATGACGGGCCGTCGTAGACGGACAGCTCGAAATTGCCCTGCTCATCGTCGCCGTGGACGAGGATGAGATACTCGACCCCGACCTCCGAGCACCAGCTGACGGTGGACTGGAAGAAGAAGCCGCACCCATTGTCGTTGCCGCCAACGCAGCTCAGCGCCTCACAGGTGTTGCAGAAGATGCTCAGCTTCGAATTGAAGTCGGCACTGCCCGGCTGGACGGCATTCTGCGCACAGGT
This sequence comes from uncultured Planctomycetota bacterium, assembly GCA_963697235.1. Taxonomy (GTDB): domain Bacteria; phylum Planctomycetota; class Phycisphaerae; order Phycisphaerales; family SM1A02; genus CAVONJ01. The sequence continues at coordinate 489,731 of CAVONJ010000003.1, read as the reverse complement.
AGTCGCCGTGATGGTGTTGCCCGTCCCGGTGACCGAATACCACACGCCACCCACGGTGATGCTGGTCCCACACGCGGGACCGGCGGCTGGATCACTGCTCGCGCCCACCGTGGAGCCGGCGGTCACTGAGGGCACGAGAACAGGAATCGCCGAGCTGCAGTCGTCGTTCTGGGGACCGAGTGACGAGGCGGCCGCGAGAGCCAGGAGGGGCAGATTGACTATGAACATTCATATGAAACTAATGCGGTCCCAGAACCGGTTCAAGGAATTTCTTCACGATTCAATGGACTTGGGAGTGCCTGGCTGGTCCTGATCGAACCCGGGAAGCCCCGGACCCCAGGAGTGCCGGAAGGCTGGATCAAGTTGCCTCTGACGGTTGACGCGACGGGCCAGAGGGCTCCAGCTGGAGCGGTCGACGGCAAAAAGACACGGGCGCGAGCTTTCGCCCGCACCCGTGAGCGCTGGTCGGGATTACTTCTTGGGGCTCATCCCCGGCTTCCCTGGAGCCGGCTTCGCGGGCGCGGCGCCCGGCTTGGACGGCGTAGAGGCAGGCTTGCTTTGCGGAGTGGGCTTGGGTTTCTCGTGCATGGCCATGGCTGTTGCCACCTTAGAACAGGATGTCCCCCCGTCGTGAGGGACATGGGTTTGGCGAATACGACCCGAGGCGAACACCGCGACGGATTGTCGACGCGCCGATTGACAGACATCAAAACGGCGTGCCGATTCATGTTCGCACCCCTCCAATTCGATTCAAGTCACGTTGGGGGGCCATTTGGCCTGCGCCTGGCCGTCCGGCACCGTCGCGGCGGCGATGAGCGGTGGCCAACTTGGCGTCCGCCGCGCTGCACCAGATGCCATAATGGCACCGGTGACTCCCGCTCGACCGCTTGTCGCCCGGCCAGAGGAGCTCCGCTGACTCGTCACCGAGCCGGCCAGTCCGCCGCCCACGACGTCACTCCGCTCGGACTTCACTCTGGCCGGCGGAGGTGTCGAAGCGATCGACGTGGGAACAGGTTCACTCGTACTCGAGATGGCCTCTGCCACCGCTGAAGCGAGACGCGGTCCTCCCGACGAGCTCGATGGCAAACGCCAGCATCGCCAGTCCGAAGGTCACCGATCCCCGCCGCTCCCACTGCGCACGTCGCCACATGCTGCTCATCATTCGGAGACGGTCACCTGATGCGAGCAACCCCTCGCCCACCAGCTTGAGTCGATCTCTCCCCTTCCGCGTTTCGTAGCCGATCCGCAGGTGTTTCCACAGGTACCGGGAGAGACTCAAGCGTGGATGGTGTTCGACGATGGCCTCACTCATGAACCGCGGCGGTTTGCCCGCGGCAAGGAGGTCTGCGAGGAGCATGGTGTCCTCGCCCCGCTTGCTCTCAACATCGAATGGTGCCGGCCGATCCGCAAAGAAGGACGAGCGGATGACGAAACCCGACGTGTTCAGGAAGGTCACATGCCCATCCGGCGTCTGCTTGATTTCCTGGACGCTCTCGAGTCTGAGTGCCTCCAATCGGCCGACCATCGACTTCGAATGTCCACGAACGTAGGCCTGGAAACCGATTTCCTGGTCCCAGCGGTCAGTCATCGCCTTGACCGCGGCCATGAAGTGTTGGTCGGGAACGCAATCGGAGTCCACGAAGACGATGGTTCCCCCTCGGGCTTCGGCCACACCGGTGTTGCGGGCGGCCGCGATCCCCATCGGCTTCTGCTTCTTGATGCGCAACTCAAACGGAAGTGTCCCGTTCCCGAGGTACTCAGGCGCTTCCAGAGAACTTCCGTCGTCGACGATCACCGCCTCGAAGCGGGGTGGAGCCTGCTGCCGCGCCAGGGCATCGAGGCAGTCCTTCAGCTCCTCCCATCGATCACGAATCGGGATGACGACGCTGAATTCCGGGACCTCGTCACCACTCGATTTCACCATGGGCCTGACCCTCCCCAGTCGGACCGAATGCTACGAGGTGCGCTTCCTGGCGTCCACGCACCGCGAAGCGTACCCGTCTGTCATCGGGTGAACCAATACCCCGCCTGTAGATTCGTGCGGCTGCGTGAGCACGAGAGCGGCCGTCGGCAGCCGCGCTCCCCTTGCCACCGACAAGAACGGCCCAGACGAACCTCGCCAGATCGAGCCCGGCTTGATCCAGCGACGACCTCTCCGCATTCCTCGTCCCTGATGCCGCTCGCCTGGACGGTGCGTCCGGTTATCGGTTGAGCAGTCAACGTCGGCACATTCCATTCAGGTCCCCAGATGGTCGCCCAGCAGATCCTCGACGCTGACGAACAAGTCGCGATCGACTGACGCTCGCCGTCACTCTACTTCGCCGCGCTCGGCGGATCGAACGCCATCGACACCTGCGACCCGTACACCGGGTAGTCAACGACACACCGATACCCTCGGAAGCTCGACTCGTCCCATTCCATGCTCGCAAAGACGTGTCGAAGCAGCTGCACGTATTGCGGCATGCTTGCGTCGCGAGCGGCGATCGTGCCGGAGCCGAGCTGTTGAATCGACTCCACCATGTCGAGCTGATTCACATCACGAGCCCGATCGTTGAGATCGGCGACGCCCTCGTACGCGGTGTCATGCAGCACGAGCTGGGGGTGCCGCGCGGGATAGACGTCGGCATGCACGAAGCAGTCGAAGAGCAGCCGTTTGGACGGCGTGCCGACTTCGGCGAAGACATAACCGCGGCGGCCACTGCCCGCGGGTACGAAACGAGGCATCTCGGCGAGGTTGACCTCGGCGATGAGCAAATCGGTTTCCGAGCCGGGACCGAAGTCGTCACCAGCGAGCACATAGTGCACGGTCTCGCCGGCCGGCCGCCGCTCGATTGGCGCTGGGGGAAGCTGGCAGAACCGATCAAGACGATAGTCGCCGATGCTCTCGCTGGTTGCGCCGGAGAGCGTCTGCGGGCGGCGAGGTGCATCGACGGGCGCAATCCGGCGCGAGGCACACGTGACGGCGACGCCAGGGCGCAGCCGCTGCAGGCCGAGGTAACCGATCACCCAGACAACATCGAGCTTGGATTCGTCGCCCGACGGGTTGAGAAAGACCACCGAAACGCACGTCTTCGCCGCCGCACCCTTGAGCTGACTCGTCGCTCGGTACAGAGCCTGCTTGCGTCGCAGCTCGAATTCTCGACGGGCCTCGGGCAGCCACGCACTGATGATCGCATCGAGCGCGCTGCGATCACCGACGTCGCGCCGGATGAGCTGCTCGAATTCGTCGATCGCCACTTTCGCGTTCGCGATGACCGCTGCGTCGACCCCGCGGCGTTCAGCTGCCCGCACCAGCCGGCGCATCGGCTCGGGCCCCGGGGCATGGTGAACGACCGCCATCGGATCGCCGGCCCGGATCGCCTTGAGCATTCGACTGGCCAGCACCTTGTCGAGGGCGAGTTCGCTCGCGAGGGCCTGTGGCCCACGGGGCCGGTTGGGTACCGCATCAACGATCTCCCCAATCGTCTGCGCGAGCCGACGGCCGATGGCAGCCACTCGTTCCTCGAGGGGTCCAGGGTGGCCATTGTGGCTAGAGACGATGGTCTGTGGGCTCATCTTGGCCTTGGGCGGGGTTTCGGACGATCGGAACCAGACCGGAAGCGTGCTTCTGTGCGGAGTCAACGACGGGTCGAAAACGTCAGTCGATGTGAGTATACGGCCCTACCCCAGCAGTTCCCAAGCACCCATGAAGTCTCCTGGACACTTCCTTGATTTGCAATGGAAGCAGAGTTGACGACATCCTGCTGGTTCGCCGTGGAGAACGTCCTCCGGCTCGACCCACGTCATCCCCCCGCGATGGCGCCGACGATCATCAATGGCTCCTTGCCCTGGCCGACCGCATCAGGCAGCAGCCTATCGGGCGGATCGTGCGAGAGATCCCGCTGACAGCAGAAGTACCGCAGAAAGGGACGGCGCTCGAGCGTGGCATGATCGCGAATCGTTCCGCGCAACATCGGATAGCGCTCCTCGAGCGCGTCGAGCACGCCGGCGAGCGTCACCGCCGGTGCGTCATCGAGATCGAGCGTCACTTCTTCTTCGACGCTCGCGAGAGTGCGCAGATGGTATGGGAGCACGACGCGGATCACGGGTGTCAGCTCAGCACTTGGGTCTCCACCGACAACACGCTGGGGAGGTGCTCAGCGATCGCGGTCCAGCTGTCTCCGCCGTTGGCGGATGCATACACCTGTCCGCCCGTGGTCCCGAAGTACACGCCGCACGGATCGAGCGAATCCACCGCCATCGCGTCGCGCAGCACGTTCACGTAACAATCCTTTTGGGGCAGGCCGTTCGTGAGCGCCTCCCATTCGTGGCCTCCAGTCTTGCTGCGATAGACGCGGAGTTTTCCCTCCGGCGGATAGTGCAGCGAGTCGCTGGTGATGGGTACCACATAGATCGTCTCGGGCTCGTGGGAGTGGACGTCGATGGGGAAGCCGAAGTCACTCGGAAGATTCCCACTCACCTCGTGCCACGACTCACCCGCGTCATCGCTGCGCATGACATCCCAGTGCTTCTGCATGTAGAGCACGGTCGGCCGTGAAGGGTGCATCGCGATGCGGTGCACGCAGTGACCGACGTCCGCGTCCGGATCTGGAATGTATTCGGACCGCAGTCCGCGGTTGATCGGCTTCCACGAGATTCCGCCGTCGTCCGAACGGAAACAGCCGGCGGCGGAGATCGCACCGTAGATGCGATCCTCTGCAGGACCGGAACGGCCAGGGTCGATAAGAATCGTGTGCAGCCCCATGCCCCCGGCGCCCGGCTGCCACTGCGGGCCCGTGCCGTGGCCGCGGAGACCAGCCAACTCGTACCACGACTTCCCCCCATTGATCGTGCGGAAGATCGCCGCATCTTCGACACCAGCGTACGCCGTATCGGGGTCGGTCGGTGACGGCTCGATGTGCCAGATGCGCTTGAACTCCCACGGATGCTGCGTGCCGTCGTACCACTGGTGCGTGGTCAAGGGCGCACCGGTCTTCTCGGAGGTGTCGTAGGTGAATCTGTTGCTCTCTCCGGCGGGTGGGCCGGAGGGGTCGGGGATGCGCTCGCCGCCGGGCGTGCTCCAGGTCTGCGCCTCCGTCATCGGAGCGCTGAATGATCTGACCGAACCAGTCGCTCGTCTGCGAGGCGTAGATGCGGTTCGGATCGGCGGGCGAACCCTTGATGTGGTAGATCTGCCAGCCGCCGAAGAGCGCATGACACCCACTTCAATGGCAAAGTCACGGAAAAGTCATGGAAAAGTCATGACACCCACTTCAATCGCAAAGTCAGGCAAAGTCAAGGCAAGGAAAAGTCATGACACCCACTTCAATGGCAAAGTCACGGAAAAGTCATGACACCCACTTCAATCGCAAAGTCAGGCAAAGTCAAGGCAAAGTCAGGCAAAGTCATGACACCCACTTCAGGAGAACGTCAAGACACCACCCGCTTGCCCGTCACAACCGCGACTTGCGTTCTCTTCGGTAGGCGACCCCAGTCTTCCTGGGAGACTGCCGTTGAGCCAACCGCCCCCCCCGGGGGGGATGGCAGCTGAACGCACCGCGGCCCTTGACGCTCACCGCCGATCCGGACGAGACGCCAAAAGAGGAACTTCTCAGCCGCCGCGAAGCGCCCCGTCGCCAATTTCGGACGCGGCGACGTTTCGGTGCTGCTGAACAATGGTGACGGCACCTTCGCCGAACGCTGAGCCTCGATTGATCGAATCGAGACGCTGTAATTCGACCTCGTGATAGGCAATGGCCGTCGTCATCGCGATTGGCTAAGCCGACGCGGCAGCCGCCGTTCCCCTCAGGCGACGACCAAGCACGATGGCGACGAACGCCATGGGCACGTAGGCCGCGACCAGGTCCAGGATCACGAACCAGGTTGGCGCAGGGATCATCGAAGCCGCCGCGATACCGCCGGCGAGGGACAGCGCCCCAATCGCATAGGCGAAGATGGATCGGTGGCTCCCCGCCACGAGGTACGCCGTCAGCGCCCCCACCAGCGTTCCCAGTGCATGAGCAACGAAGGGAGTCACGAAGTGCTTCGGCTCGAACAGGTGCATGGAGGCGTTGATGCTCGCAGCATCAGTCACGTCAACCCCTTCGGGTGGCGGGATGACCTGCGATCCGAGAATGACAAGTCCCATGTTGACGATAGAGCCCACGGCCAGTCCGATAACGATGGCCAACACGTTCCTTAGAATCGTCATGATGAATTCCCGTACTCGTTTGCCAGTGAAGCCAGCCCTCCGGCACGCTTGCTCGATCCGATGCCCGCGGTATCCAGCTCCCGTGTCATGAACGTGCTGAACGAGTTGTCCACGTAGTCGCCGAAGGCGCCGCATGGTACGAAGCCAAAGCGCACATAGAGAGCCCGTGCGGGTGTAAACGGTTCCGTGGAACCGGTCTCGAGACTCACGCGACGATACGCTCGATTACGCGCGACCTCAATGAGGTGTTCGAGAAGGGCAGCCGCTACCCCCTTGCGCCGATGGGCCGATGCGGTGCACATCGACTTCGATCTCGCCATGAGCCCGATCCAGCTCCTTGAGGGCGGCACAACCAACCAGATCTGAACCGTGCCACGCGCTCCAGATGGTCAGGTCAGTCGCACGCAGGGTCTTCAAGATCAAGGGCATGAACGCCGCCCGGCGGGGAATGCCGTGCTGCGAATTCGAGGTGCTCCTGCAACAGCCCGGCGATTTCCGGTCCGCTGAGGTCGTCGGGACGAATGTCAAAGGCGGTCATGGTGAGCGAAGGAGATACCGGATGGCTCCCTGAATCTAGATCAAATCGACGAGGCAAGAACCGGACAGCCATCGATCTGAGAGAGCGGCCGCGGGGCAGTCAGACCTGCCAGAGGCCGTGGTGGATGCCGCCCTGGATGAAAATGGCGAACGTGCCGTGGCCGGGAAGCTCCATCGGCGGGTGCGCGATCTCGCCGCCCTGCTCCACTGCGGCCGCGACCGCCGCCTCGATGTCGTCCACCAGCAAGTAGGGCCGCACCACCGGCTCTTCGGCCTCGTGCATCGGCGCACGCACGCCGAGCATCCCGCCATCCGGGAGGGGCGCAGTCCGGGCGCCGCCCAAGCCAGCGTCGCCGTCACCAAACGTCACGCCGTGAAGCTGCGCATAGGTCGCGCACACCGCGTCGACGTCCTTCGTCACGATCTCGAGGTAGTGAACTTGCATGCACCCATGCTACCAAATGGCCTTCGCACGCGATGCGGGGCGAATTCCCGCTGGCGAGGGCGACAACACTCATCCCGCTGATGGGGATGCTCCTCCTGGCGGCGGACCTGGCCAATGCCGGCGGGTACTCGATCGTGGGCACCAGCGCGCTACCCGACGCGGATCCAAGCGCTCCTATGCCTCCCGGCAGCAGCGGCAACGCGATCAACACTGGCCCGTGTCGCTCACCGGTGTGATGCATGACTTCAGGGCCGCGTTGCGGACAGCGACGCTCGCGCCGAGCCGACCGAGCGCGATCCCGATGTCTTCGTCGATCGGCTCATGCGCTCCATGCGCGAGACTCAAGTGCAACCGGCAGCTCCGTATCGTCGACCCCGCGGACGAGCGGTCGTTCGTCTGCTCCGGCCGTGATTGAATGATCGTCCGCCGGCAGCTCGACCAGCGAGCCACCGGTCCACATCCGCCCGATGGCTTCCCCAAGCAACGGCGCCACATTGAGCACGGGAAGCTCACCGCGAGCCCGATCCGATCGCGGCTGGATCGGCAGAACCGTGTTGGTCACAACGACCTTTCGCCGCATGGTGATCGGAGACCGCGGAAGGCGGCACAGTTGCCGTCTTGTCTGACGCGTCGACGGACACGTCCCACGCGGCAGCTTCTGTGACATGCCAGCCATGCGATGAGACCGCAGACTTCGAAGATCGAAGGAGGTCAGCCGATGCAAGCGTCTACGTCAACCTGCAACAAGATCTGCGTCATTTGCGGACAGGACTGTTCGAATTGCCCGCGGACGAAGGACCCCAGGGGGCGGTACTACTGCCAACCGTGCTATGAGCGTGCCCTCGCCGCGGCCAACCGCTGCCGGGACCGCGCCGCGAGTAACCCGGCTCTGGAGGCGAATCCCCTGGGCATGATGGAAGAGCTGTCCAGCTTGGAGCCTGCAGCCACCTGGTCATGTCCAGAGTGCAACAGCCAGCTCTGGGCGAACACCGTGCTGTGCACGCACTGCGGCTTCGATCGTCGCAACGGGCGCGTCGTGGAGACCAGGGTCCAGCCGGCGCAAGAACAGCCGCGGTTGGCCGAATCGAGTTCGGTGCCCGGCCTCTTCCTCTCGCCCCCAGGTGTGGCCGCCGTCGTCGCCGCCTTCTTCGGCCTGCTCCTGGTGGCATCCTTCGCTACGCCGGTGGCGACGCAGGCGTACCTCGTGTTGGACGGCCTCTTCGGCCTTGTCCTTGGCGTGGCCATCCTGTTCGCCGCGTTCCGGGCGAGCGTCCTGCACGGATTCGGGCTGATCGCTTTCGGCCTGCTCGCCGGTTTCTTCGCGACCGCCGCCGGCTCATCGCTCGTGCAATGGACCCTCGTCCTCCTCTGGGTGACCTACGTGCTGTGCGTTGTCTACGGCGTCGTCCAGAGCCGTCACCTCCGCTGGCTCTTCGCGGTCAAGTTCCTGACCGGACTTGGTGCGGCCGCGGCGGCCATAGCCGCAATCGCGGGCCTGGCTGCCTCGGCGTCGATCCCCACCTGCTCGTCGATCATGATTCCTTTCTTGGGTCAGCCCTGATGCAATCGCCGCGCACGGCGACATCGCACTCGGGGTGACGCCACATTCGGATTCGATCTGGCACCTATGCTCACTCGACTCGGAGCATTTCCGTGTAGAGTCAGCTGTGACACCAGGGAGTCATCGCCATGTTCGCGACGATCGGCCGCAGTTGGGCGTTCACCAAGATCAGCTACGGGATCATCTGGGATTTCAAGAAGCTCATCGTCTTCCCGCTGCTCTCGACGATCGCAGCATCGGCGGTGATCGCCAGCTTCCTCGCCCCGCTGTGGATGACCGGGACGCTCGAAAAGTGGATGGCGCTCGGTGATCCCGACTCCGGAACCGCCGCTACGACCGCCGATCAGGTGACGATGTACGGCACACTGTTCCTGTTCTACTTCTGCAGCTACTTCGTGATGGTCTTCTTCAATTCGGCGCTCACGGCGTGCGCGATGAAGGTCGTCAGCGGCGAGACCCCGACCGTCGGCTACGGGCTGTCGATGGCGGGCAAGCGGTTGCCGCAGATCCTCGGGTGGGCGTTTGTGTCGGCGCTGATCGGCGTCGTGCTTCGGATGATCGAGAACGCCAACGAGAAGCTCGGCTATTTCGTGGCGGCGATCCTGGGCTCGGCGTGGACGGCACTCACCTACTTCGTCGTGCCCGTCGTCGTCATGGAGGGTGTGGGGCCGATACAGGCGATCAAGCGATCCGTCGGCACACTCAAGGCCACCTGGGGCGAGGCACTCGTCGGTAATTTCTCGATGGGGTTTCTCGCGTTCCTGGTCATGCTGCCGGTGATCCTCGTCTGCGGAGCGCTGGTCGCGATGGCTTCCGCGGCGGGCAATGCGGCCCTGTTCGTGGTAGGGATCGCAGTCGGCGTGCTGGTGGTCGTCATCACCACCGCGGCGACGAGTGCCGCGGACGTCGTCTTCAAGGCGATGCTCTACAACCACGCCACTGGTCGCTCGGTTCCGGCCAACGTCGACACGAGCCTGTTCCAGGATGCGTTCCGCCACAAGAAGTCCTGAGATACTGGCACGCTGGATTCAGGGGGAAACCTCAATCACGGGCACACGCCCCACCCGGTGATTACATTGAGGAGGTCGGTGACATCGACTGCGCCGCTGTTGTCAGTATCGGCAGGACAAGTGTCGCGGGTGATGAGGATGGCGACCGAACCGACCAGCGTGTCAAGCGAACTGCCGTTCGACCCCAGCGTTGTTCCCCACTGATTCGCCCCGGTGTAATCGCCCGGACCGAAGGGAGAGCCGGTATCGCCGAGGTTGTCGATGTTTGCGTCGGTCAGCTGATTACGAATGTTCGGAAACGCGCCGATCTCATAATTGATGTGATTCGTAGCGCTGCACGAGTAATCCACCCGTGTATCTCCCACTCCATCAACGATCAGTTGCGTCTGTTCATCCGCACCCGTCACCACAGCCGTATCGTCCGAGATGTCGCCGCCTGCCTCGACGTCGTTGTAGTTGAAGAACTGGACGTTGAGATTGCCCCCCTGGAGGTGCTGGACCTTGAAAGCGATCACGAGCAGCGCCCTTGGGGCACCGCCGTTGCTGAGATCGTGGATGGTGTAGTTGAGTTCCACGATCAAGGCGTCCGGATTCGCGCCATCGTTGGACGCTTCGGCGTAGACGAGACGTGCACTGTTCCCGCTGGCGCTTCCCTGGATTTGATTCGATAACGCCCGTTCGCGCGAGTCGCCCGTCGCACGGAACCAGAACCAGTTCTGGAACAGATGGTCCGTCGTGCCGTTGTCGAGCTGCGTTCGGAGGCTTCCGAGCCCGGCCGAGACCGCCCCGCTGCTCAGTTGTTGGAGTGTTAGGTCCACGGTGCCGTCCGTGATTGTGAATTCGTCGAGCCCGGCCATGGCCATTGTCGACATCAGTGCAGCAGCCGCCATACCGAGACTGCTCGCTGCTCTTCGATGGGTCAGCATTGGTGGTCTCCTCTCGTGCTTGAGTAGTTCGTGCAGACTCAGGACATCCGCCTCGATGACATTGCGAGATTCCTCGTACGGAGTGAGGACAGTTCGCCAACGCCAGTTACGACCGACCGACGTCACGCGCTCTCTTGCCCTTGCGCCTCCATTCCGAGCGCCGTGCTTGACCTGAACGCACGGCGCATCCCCAGCCACAGCGCGACCCGCCAACGTGACGGCCCGTTCGTCGGCTCACGGCCCCTCTCGGTCGAACGTAACCCCGGTTCTTGGCGAGTCAAGTGTCCGCCCGCCATTTGACGCTCTCGCAACCTGCCGGAACTCCATCGCCTCGTGCTGCACGATCGCTCGATCGACACTGCAAGTCGGTCGCTTCGAAGCACTTACGGGCTCCCCCGTCAGCGGGCGTGCGGCCCTGCAAAATGATTCCTTGTTGTCCGCTTGCGATCCGCAATCGTGACCCTCGTGGCAGGGATACTTTCAATGACGGAGTTGTCACGATTCAGTATGTGGACGGCAAGCTGAAAGTTGTGGACGGTATGCTTGGGTGGAATGGGAGACGCCTCCATCACCTGAGTGTCGAATGACGACCGCGACCGTGGGGTCGCTGCCGCCGAACGCTTGGGGATTGCGCGGGATAGAAGCGGCCTCGTCGCTTCGTTCGCGCAGAGAGGCGACCTGCCTGCGTAAACCTCTGCGCCACACTGATTTGTGAATCACACCACAATGATGGGCAGCAGCATGGGTGCAGGACTTGGGGCAGGTGGGACCGGTCCGCCGTTCCTGTCGCGATTCCATCCGGACGTCGTGACGGCCGGCCAGATCGAGCACCTCGCGACGACCTTCACCAGGACATGGCAGCGGCCGCCGACGAACTCAAGGGTCTGATCGACGACTACGTCGAGGAGGAACTGGTGGGGTTGCTCACGCCCGGGGCGCTCGCGCACGAGGTCCGTCCTGCGTTCCTGGACATTCGTGAGACCGAGCCCGAGACGTATGACATCCTGTGGAAGGTGCCCGCCCGCGGGGAGCTTCGCCTCGGGATCTACGTGGAGCTGCCGGCCGAGGTACGGCAGGTCACCGCGCCCATCGGTCGCTTCGCCGACGGGGCGTACGTCGAGCGATGACGCGTCCACTGTACCGGCGGTCTGCGCGGACGCGAGATCCGCCTTGCCGAGCTCGACGCAACCAGCGTCGATGCGCTCGCCCGCATCGATCATCGCAGCGGCGCGTCACAAACGACGCGGGTGCTCCCTGATCTACAACGTGGCGTGGAGCGATCCGGACCAGCGCACACTCGATCACCACGGCAACATCCCGCCCGTGGGCACGACCGTCGATGTGAAGACGGCCGGCTACACGAACACCATCGGCGCCGCCCAGCTCACCGGCCTGTTCCGCGACCCCGACTTCGATCCGGATCAACGAGCGGTCTACTACGCTCGCGTGCTGGAGATCCCGACGCCTCGCTGGTCGACTCGGGACGCGGCGGCGACCGGAATCGAACGCCCCGAAGACGTCCCCGCCAGTCTGCAGGAGCGGGCGTGGACATCACCGATCTGGTACACGCCCTGAACTTCACAACGCTCGCGAGTGGTCGAAATGTGCACGTGGCCTCAATGCGCGTGCGCACTTGCCTGATAACAGCGCTCGCACTCCTTGCACCCCTCGGTGCGCTCTCGACGGCATTGCCTCCAAAGCTGCGCTTGACACAGGCGGATGGGCTGCGCGCGTTGGACGGCGAGTGGCTCCTAAGAGCTCTCGGCCAAGGACGGCCTGAGCGCCTCGATCGGCTTCGCCAAGGGAGTGAGTCTTCGCGGTCGGCGACCTCTCCCTCGGCCTCGTCCCGTCCTGGGGCAGTGTGAGCGTCGGCGCGCTGGCGGCCGGCGGGCTCGTCCTCGGGCTTCCGGCCTTCGGCGGACGAATACGGGGACGGCCACTGTCGTGGCCGTCCCCGCGATTGATGAGCCAGACTACTGTCGAACTCAGTCGCTCGGATGACCCGAATTGTGAATCGCCCGCTTCTGCGCCTGGATCTGCTCCATGACCTGGGACAGGTTATACGAGGGCGGCGCCTGCATCGGCGGGAACTCCTCGAAGGTCTCCAGGTGCATGCAGCGCGATCTGCTGGCCGATCGGGCAGCATGTTCCAGTCGTACTGGTACGCCGTCATCGGTGCGGCAATCGCGCCGCCCATGTTCATTGCGGTCTTCACATCGGAGCCGACCGCCTGCTCGAAGGGATCGCGCTTGATGTTCTGGACCTGGGTCCAGTCGTAGTTGATCAGCGGATAGAGCCAGCCGTCCGCGCCCGGTCCCGCCATCGAGTAGTACATCTTCCAGTTCTTGTACCGCACGGCGGAGAGCGTCGCGCCCGAGTAGTAGATGAAGTGCTCGCGGGCCGACTCGTCGGTCTTGCCGGTGAGGTAGTCGATCTGGTTGACGCCGTCCAGGTGGGTCTTGACGAAGCCCGGGTACTTGCCGGCCATGATCTGCTTCTTCAGGCCGTCGCCCTTGGGTCCTCCGCCGATCTCGGTCAGCGTGGGCATCCAGTCGAAGGACGCGAACATCTCGGTGAACACCGTGCCCGGCTCGATGTGGCCCGGCCAGCGGATGACGCACGGCGCCCGGTAGCCGCCCTCCCACGCCTGACCCTTCTGGCCCTTGAACGGCGTGACGCCGCCGTCGGGGAAGGTGATCGCCTCGGCGCCGTTGTCCGTGGTGAAGACGACGATCGTGTTGTCGAGCTCGCCCATGTCCTCGAGCTTCTTGAGCACGTAGCCGATGTTGTCGTCCATCTGCTTCATGCCGGCTTCGTTGACACCCCAGTCCTTGTCGGTCCGGACGCCCAGCATGGCTTCGTACTTCGGCGAGAGCACCGTCGTGACGTGCATCCGCGCGGGGTTGTACCAGCAGAAGAACGGCTTGCCGGTCTCGTCGGGATCGTTGCGATCGAGCCAGTCGATGACCTTCGCCGAGATCTCCTCGTCCACCGTCTTCGACCGCTCCAGCGTGAGCGGGCCTTCGTCCTTGACCTTCTGGTTCTTCTGCGTGCCGTCGGACGACGTGCACCAGAGGATCGGGCGCGGCGGGATCATGCCGATCGTGGTCTTGGGATCCACGGAGCCGGGGGGATCGGTGAGGCCCGGGATCGGCGAGTTGCGTGCCGGAGGCGCGATGCCCTGCTCGGTCGGCGAGCTGTTGATGTCGGGGAAGCTCACCTGCTGCATCGCGTCCAGGTGATAGAGGTAGCCCCAGTACTCCTGGAAGCCCTGGGCCGTCGGCAGCGACTCGGCGTGATCGCCCAGGTGGTTCTTGCCGAACTGGCCGGTCGTGTAGCCGAGGTCGAGCAGGGTCTTGGCGAGCGTCGGGGTGCCGGGGCGGAGCCACGCCGGGCTTCCCGGAAGCTGCGGCACGGTCAGACCGCAGCGCACCGGATAGATGCCGGTGAAGAAGGCGCAGCGCCCGGACGTGCAGCTCTGCATGGCGTAGTAGTCCATGAAGATGCCGCCCTCGTGCGCGATGCGATCGATGTTGGGCGTCTCTCCGACCATCAGGCCGCGGTGGTAGCAGCCCGGCTGCATGAAGCCGATGTCATCGCCCATGATGAAGAGGATGTTCGGCTTCGACGGCGCTCGCTCGCGCTGGGCGTGGGCGGTCGTGGCAGTGCAGAACACGGTTGCGGCGAAGGCAAGAGCGGTGAGCGCTCCGCCGATGGCCGTCCGGTTGGAACGCCGAGGGGAAGTCACGTGAATCATCGATCGGTAGCCCTTTGCTATGTAGGTTCAAGAGTCAATGGTCGAGGCGCCCGTTGCGGTCTCGGACTGCGATCAGACGGGTGTGGACACCCGAGCAAGCAACGCTGAGAAGTCAATCTGGTCGTCTACCCGCGGGGGAGGCTACCAGTGCTTGGAGAGATTGTCGAATATATTTTTAGAAAAATTGCCACGGACATGGCCGCTTGGCGATAGTCTTCGTGAAGTGACCGAGCCACCCCTTCTTCCGCGAGTACCTGGCCGCCGTCAACGGCGTCCGTGGGGCCCTGACCGAGGCGATCCTGGCCGCCGGCGCCGATGCCGCCGACCCCGCGAATATCGCCGAGCGCCTGGGCATCAACAAGATCCTGGCCTGGCGACTCTCCAAGATCGTCTCGACGACCGACGCCGCGACCCCGATGCGGCAGATGCCGGGCGGCCAGGGGTTGAAGATCGTGGGCCAGGCCTTCAGGAGGGCCGGGGTGTCCGCGGATCGCGTGGAGGCCTTCCACCGCTCCATCACCGGGTACCGCGAGATGGTCGAGCGGCACGCCGGCGATGCGGCCACGCTCGAGACGATGCTCGGCAGCAGGCAGGACGATCCGGTCTTCGCCGAAGAGGCCCTCAAGCTGCGCAAGCAGGCGTTCCGCGGCGCCGCCGCGGTCTGGGGTGCGCAGGCGCGAGTCAAACTGGCGATGACGGTCGTCTCACCGACCCACGGTGATGACGAGCTGCTCGACCTCGGCTCGCTCCTGGGGTACATCGACTTTCGCCGGCTGCGCCAGTCGGCGCTCTGGCCGGTCCACCAGGGACAGATGTCCACCGACGCCGGCACCGCGATCGGCTCGTGGGCAGGCCGGTCCATGGTTCCGCAGTTCTGCTCGACGCCGGTTCCCGAGCTCGACGAGTTCGAGCACGGTGACCAGAAGGTCTTCGCGATCCAGCCGGGGCCGGTCGGCAAGACGAGGCTGCTGACCTGGATGGTGGAAGCCGTCATGCCGGCGGCCGTCTCCCGGTATCGAGACGCCGAGAACGAATTCGGCCACCACGACATCGGCGTACGTATGCCCGTTGAGCTCCTGCAGCACGACCTCCTGATCCACAGCGATCTCTCGTTCGATCTGCCGCCGGAGGTCGCCTTGTACCAGGACACGGGCGGCATGTTCGAGATCCGCCGGAGGGTGCCCGATGACCGCCTCGAGCTGCCCATCACGGAGAAGGTCGTCTCCCTGGGGAGCCAGCCGCCGATCATGTCGACGCCGCATGTCCCAGGGGTCACCGAGATGGCGGCCTACCTCTGCGAGCGGGTCGGCCGAGATCTCGATGAGTTCACGGGCTATCGCTTCTCGATGCCCTACCCGCCGATGCCCACCGTGCTGTTCCTCAGTCATCCGCTGATGACGCGCTGATCGGCGCGGGGACCCAGGTCACTCCACGAACTTCCTCTCCGCCGACGCAGCGTCACATGACCTCGAATTGGCAATCGAGCGCGCACGGAATCGGCGCGTGGAAGACTCCGGCGCCGACCTCTTCGCCGCGCTCGATACCGCCGCAAAGGGTGCTCTGGTGCCGGCCGGTACGAGGATGCGATCACTCAGGGGTATCACGTCTCCCGCACGAACACCTACGGCAACTGGGGCATCTGGCGCGGCTTCCAGGTCGAAGGCGATCCGGCACTCGCGATCGACGCCACCAAGAAGGGTCGAGATCGACAGGGCCGCCCGGTTGAGCTGGTCCGTCAGGAAGCCGAAGCCGCGCGGGGCGTCCTTGGTGTGGGTGATGATGCGGTCGGCGAGATCGACGGCTCGGCGGTAGACGTCGAGATTCTCGAACATGATGCTCCACTGCTCTCCTGCTCTGGCGTTCGTTTGAACCGTGCGCCATCGGACGACCTATTGCGTCCATGCGGAGCGGCGGGTCGAACCCGCCGCGGAGCGCGCCAGAGCGAGTGTCGGCCCGGAGGGCCGTACGGAGGCGCTCAAGAAAGCGATTTGGCGGAGCCGGCTTCGCCGGCCCCGCCAAATCGGGGCACTGGCGTTTGTTTGAACCACGTGTCTCGATCGTGGACCGGTTCGTCGAGGCGTTCGTCGGCCCGCCCCTCCCCTATCTCGGCGTCTTGGTTGCACTCACGCACCGGGAACCGTATCCGAGCGACGCGTGAGCCGAGTCGCGATGGCGAAGAGCATGGTGTATGCGAAGCCGTACACCAGCGCGTTGCAGACAACGGCAACATAGAAGGTCCAGGAACCGACACGCACTAAGTCGAACACTGAAGCTGCGATCACCACGACCGCCCCAACGATCCAGGCGGCGACATCGCCAGCGACCCACGGCTCGTGGTGATCAGGAGGCGAGGAGAGGAGGGCGAGTCCAATGCACAGGGAGCCGAGCAAGTGTGCCAGGCTGAGGAGCAGACACCTGCGGCACCAAGCTCGCCACATACAGGGAGTCTCCATTGAGACTGGATCTCGGATCCGTCGGCCGCTCGAGTTACGCGACGGCTCTTGATTCAACCTACGAGGTCATGGATGGTCAGGTTCTTCGCTTGTCGAGTCCGTTGATGAGCCCCGAAATCATGCGCGAGATCTCCTCGAGCTCGCTTCGCAGGGAGGCGTGGTCAGACTTGGAGATCAGATCGTGGCGCCCGGCCAGTTCGAGCAGCGGCACACACTCCTGGATTGAACCGCGGGCGATCGTGAAGAAGTGGCGGCGGTCGGCCTTCGTGAAGCGGCCGTTGCCCTCGGCGAGGTTCGTCGAGATGGAAAGGGCCGCTCGGTTGAGCTGGTCCGTGAGGAAGCCGAAGCCGCGCGGGGCGTCCTTGGTGTGGGTGATGATGCGATCGGCGAGGTCGACGGCTCGTTGGTAGACGTCGAGGTTCTCGAACATGAAGGGCATAGGGTTCCCCGGAAGAGGAGAACGGAGAAGAGCAGTAGAACAGTAGAGCAGTAGACCGCAGGAGAGCAGTGGAGCGGGCCCTCGCCGGTCGGACGCGGGCCGCCGATTCCGAGGCTCTACTGCTCTACTGCTCCACTGCTCTCCTGCTCTATTGAAACAGGCCGCCCGGAGGGCGGCCTGTTTCAATCGGGGTGACAGGATTTGAACCTGCGGCCTCTTCGTCCCGAACGAAGCGCTCTACCAAGCTGAGCTACACCCCGTCTCGATCCTCAATCAAGTGGGCGAGACAGGATTCGAACCTGTGAAGGCATACGCCAACGGGTTTACAGCCCGTCCCCTTTGGCCACTTAGGTACTCGCCCTCGCGGTCGAATGCGGGGCGTACTGTAACCACTGGGGGGAGGGGGATCAAGGCGGACTGCCCCTCCGGAGGCCGGCACACCTTTGATCCTCTCATGAAGACTCATGGGGCCAAACCGGCGGCGCCTCAGTCGAACGAACCGGACAGGATCAGCTGGCGCTTCGACAGAAGCGGGATGTTGGTTCGCAGGTGGAAGGAGGCGGAGATCGTCTGCCGCTGCGCGTAGAAGAACCGCACTTCGTACTGCTCTCCATCCACCAGCCCAAGACGGTCCATGTCGACGACCTGCCGCGTGCCGGGCATCATGCCACCCAGGTCCATCGCCAGCTTGCCGTTCACGAAGAGCCAGGCGTCGTCCGATCCCTCGAACTCGATGAACTGGCCGCCGCACTGTTCGTACACGAATGACGCGGGGATCATGTAGGTGAAGAAGTAGTTGTGGGAATCGCCTTCGTTGCCCAAGCCTCGTTTGTCGATGGGGAAGAAGCTGGTGGTGCTGAAATCGTAGACGCCCATTGCGTCAACGTTCAGCGTGATGGGGTGAGCCATCCCAAGGTTGACTCCGAGCGAGGCCGCAAACCACTGGGAGAAGGTGTCGGCGGAGGTGATGCCGCCGCTCGCGTCGATATCGCCTGCGGACGTGGCCGAGCCGGCGACGTCCGCGAAGGGACTCCCGCAGAGCGACGTGGAGACGGTGGGGGTTGCGCCGCACAGTCCGGTGCCGTTCTCCGCCAGCGTGACGAGCACGACGAGGTCCTGGAAATCGGCACCGGAGGAGTTGCCGCTCGAGCCGAGCTCGAAGAGGTAGATCACCTGGTTCTCGCCGAGCTGCATCAAGCCGGTATCGAGATCCACGAACTCGCCGACGTAGTCGCCGATGCTGGCCTGCGCGTACAGGGCCTGGATGTCGGGCACCGGATCGCCGTTGCGAAGGACCTTGAGCTGGACGTCGTTGTCGGCGGTGCTCGCCTCCCTCGACAGGGACCAGCCGCCGGCCGAGCAGTCGCTGCCCGAACCGTTCTTCTTCCAGCTTCGGCCGTCCACCCGGACCTCCGTTCCGGCGGAGAACGTGCCGGTCAGCACGGAACACCGGGGGTTCGTGCCGTTGGAATTGCAGGTCACGGTCTGATCGTCGTTGAGGTTGCCGGTGACTGCATCCAGGTAGGGGCCGAACGGCTCGAAGACGCTGCCGCCGACGAGCAGCCGCATGGTCACGGGCATGTGGTAGCCGTCGGATCCGGTCTGGATCGCCGCTCCCAGCACGCGAACCTCGACCGCGAACTCTTCTGCCGGGATGACCATTTGATCGACGATCTCGAATTCGATGCGGCCGTCGCCGCCGGCGCCGAACAGATGCGGGGCGATCGGACGCCCGGCGCTGTCGAGCCACTGCGAGTCGACGCGGAAGCCCCGCTTCAGGACGGGCGCCGGCGTGGTCGTGTACGTGCCGTAGATCGAGATCTGCTCGGTGGTCGAACGGCTCGAGCCGCCCCAGCTCGAGAGGAAGTCGTCCTTGTACGCTTCGCCGGAGCGGTATCGGGTCGTGCCTCCGGTCGCGGCGACCGCCATCGCCTGATCCTTGTCCTCCATCGAGAGGGCCAGCCAGTAGTACCCCGCCGTCAGCGGCGTATCCGGCAGCAGCAGGGTGAGCCATCCCATCGTCTTCGCAGAGACGTCGGTCAGCGTCTCGGCCAGGAGGGCCCCCGGCTCCCCACCGCTGTCCGCGTAGATGGCGTAGCGCACGTCCTTGTCATTGTCACCCACGTACGCCGTGATGCTGAGAAGCGTTCCGTCCTCCGGCATGGTGAGCCGCGTCGCGATCTGCTGCTGCTCGACGTCCGTGACCAGCGTCGGGTGCACCGTCGTGTCACCGAGTCGCAGCTCGTCCGCATCGTCGCCATCGAAGTTGACGAAGATCGAGATCTGCTCGCTGCTGCTGCTCGCCGAGCTGCCCCAGGTGCTCCGAAAACCATCCTTGACCGCGTCGTAGCTGACCACCCGGGCGTTCCCGCCGGAGCTGGCGTACGCGTAGTGCTGGTTCTTGTCCTCGAAGGCGAGGGCGAGCCAGTACGTGCCGGCGTCCAGGTCGAGCGAGAGCGGCAACGTGAGCCAGGCCATCGCATCCTTGCTGGACTTGGCCGTACCGGTCTCGGCGACGAGGGCACCCGGTTCGCCGCCCGCGTCCCTGTAGATGGCATACCGGACCTTGTTGTCCTTCATCCCGACGTAGGCGGTGATGCCGGTCACCGTGATCGACGCCGGAAGCTCCGCTTGCACCGCAATCTGCCGCTGCTCCACATCGCGGCGCGTCTCGGGCTGAACCGACTCGACGCCGAAGGGCCCCGCGAACGGCGCGGCGCCGCCACCGGCGCCGCGCCGCTGAAGTCGGCGCTGCCGACCCCCACGAACGTCGGCACCCGATCCGACCCGAGCGTGGTCTCGACATTGCCCGCGAAGTGCCCATAGCCGCTGGCGGGGACGATCTGGAAGTCGGGATGGGACTCGCGGAAGTCGTAGACGACGCCAATCAGCGTGATGCCGTTGGGCGTTCCCGCGGCCAGGGTCGGCGCGACCGTCAGCGTGTCCGGGAGCAGGAAGCTCACCGCCGCTGCGGCGCCGAGCAGGCAGTATGTGATGATCGAAGGAAGATGTCGATTCGGGATCATGAAGGACCCACTCGCTTTCGTGCCGTCTACAGGCACGTTGAACGTACGAAACGACACCTCTGGACTCCAAGTCCGGCGTGCGTCTTCGCTCAATCGGCGTTCTGTAGCGCTGGCGTGGGCGACGCTGGGGTCCGGGGCAAGTCGGCGTCAAGCGATGCGGATCGTGCGGTCTGCGCAGACGGCGTTCCGCTCCCCGGCGGCGCGATTATCGGAGATGACGCCCCGTCAGTGCAGAGCCACCGGGGGGACTCGAACCCCCAACCTCCAGATTACAAATCAGGCGCTCTGCCAGTTGAGCTACGGTGGCGTGGGCGTCAGCGTAGGGTCGAGCTCCGCCCGGTTCAACTTGGCCGGGTCGCCGCGCCCCTGGCCAGCGCGACGGAGATGAGGAGCAGATCGGCGGGGTTGACGCCCGCGAGACGGCCGGCCTGGCCCATCGTCTGCGGCCGGAAGCGCTGCAGGACCTCCGTCGCTTCCGAGCGCAAACCGGCGATGGCCGAATAGTCGATTGCCTCCGGCAGGCGCTGCCCCTCCGCCCGCTGGTGCCGACGGATCTGCGCCTGCTGCCGCACCACGTACCCTTCATACCGAAACTCCGTCGCCACGCGCTCGACGAGTCGTCGATCGGGAAGGCCCGGTAGAAGCGAGAGCAGATCCTGCGGATCAGTCTCCGGCCGACGGGCCAGATCGCTCAAGCGCTTGCCGCCGATCAGCACCTGATCGAATGCCCTGCGCAGCGCCTCGAGCGCCGCCGCTCGCCGCTCGAACTGGCGCCACTGGGCGTCGTCGATCGTTCCCAGTTCACGCCCGAGAGGAGTGAGACGCTCGTCCGCGTTGTCCGCTCGCAGCAGCAGTCGGTGCTCGGCTCGGCTCGTGAACATGCGGTACGGCTCGCGCGGCGTCTTGGTGACGAGGTCGTCGAGCATGACGCCGATGTATCGCCTGGTCGCGACCGAGCGCGCACGGGCTCCTCCCCCAGCGCGAAGCGGGCCGCGTTCACGCCCGGCGACCACACCCTGGCCACCCGCCTCCTCGTATCCGGTCGTGCAGTTGATCTGACCGGCGAGGAAGAGGCCGGGCGACGGCCTTGACCATCGTCGTCGCGTCGATCTGGTGCGGCCACACCATGTCGTACTCGACCGCGTAGCCGAAGCGCAGGATCTCCGCCCGCTCGCAGCCGGGCATCATCCGGACCAGCGGCTCCTGCACGTCGATCGGCAGCGAGGTGCTGATGCCGTTGCAGTAGATCTCGTCCGTGTAGAGCGACTCGGGCTCGAGGAAGACGTGGTGCGACGAGCGGTCGGCGAAGCGCACGACCTTGTCCTCGATCGACGGGCAGTAGCGCGGCCCGCTCGACGCCTCGATCTGGCCGCTGTACATCGGCGCGCGGTGGAGGTTGGCGCGAATGAGCTCGTGTGCCGCGGCGGTGGTCGACGTGATGCGGCATCCGACCTGCTCGAGCACGGGGAAGCGGCCGCCCGGAAGGACCTCCGGCGAGCGGTCGGAGAAGGGACGCGGCTCCGCGTCGCCGCTCTGGTGCGGCGAGGCCGTCCCAGTCGATCGAGCGCCGAGCGAGCCGTGGCGGCGTACCGGTCTTCAGACGACCGAGCTCGAGCCCCAAGACGCCGCAGTGCCGCGGAGATCGGGCTGGCCGCTGCTTCGCCGATCCGGCCCGCCTTCGACGCGGCTCTTCGCCGGTGTGCATCAGCCCCCGCATGAACGTGCCGGTGGTGAGGACGACGGCGCCGGCTCGAATCACGCCGCGGACGCGCCGCTCGCTCCTCGCCCTCGGCGCGAGACGGATAGACCGGCTCGGCGCGTGCGCCGCTCGCGACGTTGCGCTCGATCGCCTCATCGCTGGCGTCAACCCGTGCCGGATCCGGCGGCGAGCACGACGCCGACCACGCGCCCGTCGTTCGACCAGCAGGTCGTCGACGCGTCCCGCGATCACCTCGATGGCGCTGCGGGTCGCGATCAGACGCTGGACCTCCGCCGCGTAGGCGTACTTGTCGGCCTGGGCCCGCGGACCGCGCACGGCGGCGCCCTTCGACGTGTTCAACACCTTGAACATGATGCCGGTGGCGTCGATGGCTCGGCTCATGATGCCGCCGAGGGCGTCGATCTCGCGCACGATCTGCCCCTTCGCGAGGCCGCCGATCGCGGGGTTACAGCTCATCTGGCCGATGCGGGCGGGATCCATGGTGATCAGCGCGACGCGGCCCATCCCCCGCCGCGCGAGCACCGACGCGGCGGCCCACGCCGCTTCCGTTCCGGCATGACCGCCGCCGATCACGATGATCTGGTACTGCTGGTTCATCGTCACTCGATCACGCCGCGACGAAACTCACGCCACGGTCCGTCGTCATCCCGCCAATGACAAATGAAGGCCTGACCCCCGTTCATCCCTCAGGCCTTCTCCCGTCCATCCTCCCCGACCGTCCACGTCTCGCCTTCGGCGAGCAGCTCGGCCAGATTGCCTTCGCCCCGCTTCTCGATCGCCCGCCGCACCTGATCGTGCACGAGGAACTCGTACGACTGCTCCGTGCGATCGCGGTAGAGGATCCCCATCGGCTCGGGCAGCGTTGGCTGGTGCATCTGACTCAGCATGAAGGCGACGTTGCGGTTGGTCTCGTCGTGGACGAGCAGATCGTCTTCGCTCACGCCGTTGCCGAGCGCCACGACCTCGAGCGAGGTGCCGTTCAGGCGGATCCCCTTGTCGTTCTTCTCGCCGAAGATGAGCGGCTTGCCGTGCTCGACCTGGACGGTCGTCTCCGGTCGCGACTCCTTCTGCGACGCGTAGAACCAGGTCTGGTGGTTGAAGATGTTGCAGTCCTGGTACACCTCGATGAACGTCGTGCCGCGGTGTGCGGCCGCCTCCTGCATGAGACCGTCGAGCGGCTTCACGTCGACGTCGAGGCACCGTGCGATGAACGTGCAGCCCGCACCGAGGGCGAGCGAAATGGGATTGAGGGGGTAGTCCGGCGAGCCCATGGGCGTCGACTTGGTGACCTTGCCCAGCTCGCTCGTCGGCGAGTACTGGCCCTTCGTGAGCCCGTAGATCCTGTTGTTCAGCAGGATGATGTTGATGTCGACGTTCCGCCGCATCGTGTGCACGGTGTGGTTCGCGCCGATCGACAGCAGATCGCCGTCGCCGCTGACCAGCCAGACCTCGAGCTCCGGATTGGCGAGCTTGATGCCGGTGGCGAACGACGGCGCCCGTCCGTGGATCGAGTGCAGGCCGTACGTGTCCACGTAGTACGGGAACCGCGCCGCGCAGCCGATGCCGGAGACGAAGACGAAGTCCTCCTTGCGCCGCTGCATGCGGGGCAAGGCCTTGCGGACCGCCGTGAGCACGGCGTAGTCGCCGCAGCCGGGGCACCACCGGACGTCCTGATCGGTCGAGAAGTCCTTGGCCGAATAGGTCGGCAGTGACGTGCTCGTCGATTCAGCGCTCATCGCCTCGCCTCCTCGGGCGTTCGTGACGCCGGTTGGCCGGCCCCGCCCTCCATGATCGCAACCGTCTCGTTCACCAGGTCTTCGACGCGGAAAGCCCGCCCGCGCATCTGGTCGATGCCGATCGCGTCGACGAGATAGCGGGCCCGAATGAGCAGCCGCAGCTGACCCGAGGTTGATCTCGGGGATGATGATCCGCTTGAAGCCGGCCAGCACCTGACCGAGATTCGCGGGGAACGGATTGAGATGGCGAAGGTGCGCGTTGCTCACCTGGTAGCCAGATTCGCGCAACCGTTCCGCGGCCGTGGTGATCGACCCGTAGGTTCCGCCCCAGCCCAGCAGCAGCGTGTCGCCCGACTGCGGGCCACGCACCTCCAGCGGCGGAATGATCTCCGCGGCCCGTTCGCACCTTCGCCGCCCGCAGCCGAACCATGTGGTCGTGATTGTCGGGGTCGTACGAGACATTGCCGGTGACGTCCTGCTTCTCCAGACCGCCGAGCCGGTGTTCGAGTCCAGGTGTGCCGGGAATCGCCCACGGCCGTGCGAATGTCGTCTCGTCGCGCAGATACGGAAGGTAGGGACCGTCCGGGTTGTTCGTCTCGCGTCGGGTGCTCGACCTTGATCGGCGGGATCGACGTCCAGGTCGGGGATCCGCCACGGCTCGGCGCCGTTGGCGATGTAGCCGTCGGAGAGATAGATGACCGGACACATGCAGTGGACCGCGAGCCGGAACGCCTCGATCGCCATGTCGAAGCAGTCCGAAGGGCTGCGTGGTGCGACGATCACGCACGGCGACTCGCTGGGCCGGCCGAAGAAGGCCTGCAGGAGATCCGCCTGCTCGGTCTTGGTGGGCATGCCGGTGGCCGGTCCCGCCCGCTGGACGTCGACGATGACCATCGGCAGCTCGTAGATCACCGCCAGACCGATGGCCTCGCTCTTGAGCGCCAAGCCCGGACCCGACGTTCCGCTCATCGCGAAGTCGCCGGCGAACGCGGCTCCGATCGCGGCGCAGACCGCGGCGATCTCGTCCTCCGCCTGGAAGGTGCGTGACGCCAAAGTTCTTGTAGTCGGGCCAGCACGTGCAGCATCTCGGACGCGGGCGTGATCGGATAGCTCGCGTAGAAGAGCTTCTTGCCGGCCTTGGACGCAGCGGTCACGCAGCCCGAGCGCGACGGCCTCGTTGCCGCTGATCTTGCGGTACGTTCCCGGCCGCAACTGAGCCGGCGGCACGTGGTAGCGAACCGGGAAGAGCTCGGCCGTCTCGCCGAAGTAGTAGCCCGCCTTGAGCGCCGTGATGTTGATCTCGGCGATCTCCGGCTTGCTTCTTCGATCGCGCCGAAGTAGTCGCTGCAGATACCCGATCGTCAGCTCGAGCGGAGCGGTCGTAGAGCCAGTAGACGATGCCCAGGGCGAACATGTTCCGGCACCGATCGATGTCCTTGGCGCCCATGCCCGGAGTCGGCCAGCGACTCGCGGGTCAGCCGGCTCATCGGGACGCGGAAGAGCTTGTAACTTGCCGATGACCGCCTCGTCATCCAATGGGTTGTACCCGTCGGGGTAGCCGCACTTCTTGAAGTTGTTCTTGTCGAACTCGTCCTCGTTGACGATGACGATGCCGCCCGGGGTCGACGTCGGCGATGTTGGTCTTGAACGCGGCCGGGTTCATCGCCACCAGTGCGTTGACCGAATCGCCGGGCGTGAAGATGTCCGAGCTTGCGAACTGGACCTGGAATCCCGAGACGCCGTAGGTCGTGCCCCGCGGTGCGCGGATCTCCGCGGGGAAGTCAGGGAAGGTCGCGACGTCGTTGCCGAAGACCGCGGCGGTGCTGGTGAACTGGGATCCGGTGAGCTGCATGCCGTCACCGGAGTCGCCGCAGAAGCGGATGGTCACCGATCCGAGCGACCGGTCTTCAACCGTCTGGCCGTTCGTGGTAGTCATGCACGGATTGTACGCCGTTGACAGGCGGGCATGAGGGCGCCGAGTGCGGCGACGGCGGATTTCTGGCCGGTCCGCGCTGCGCTGCGCCGGCGCGATCCGCGGGCGGCCGCTCGCAGGCCCGCGGTGCCCGATCAGCCCGTCTGCTTCAGGGCGGCGACGAGCTCGAGGATCGCCTTCTTGCCGTCGCCGAACATCATCAGGGTGTTGCTGGCCGCGAAGAGCGGGTTGGGAATGCCCGCGAAGCCCGGGCTCAGGCTGCGCTTGACCACCACCACCGTCCGGGCGCGGTCCACGTTCGATGATCGGCATGCCCGCGATGGCGCTGGCGGGATCATCGCGGGCGATGGGATTGACCGTATCGTTGGCGCCGATCACCAGCGCCACGTCCACCTGATTCATGGTGGAGTTGACCTCGTCCATCTCCTTGAGCTGCTCGTATGGCACGTCCGCCTCCGCCAGCAGGACGTTCATGTGACCGGGCATACGGCCGGCCACCGGGTGGATCCCGTACTCGACGGTCACGCCGCGCGACTCCAGGAGCGTGGCCAGATCGCGCACGATGTGCTGCGCCTGGGCCACGGCCATCCCGTAGCCGGGCACGATGAGCACCTGCCGCGCCGTGTCGAAGAGCAGCGCGACCTCCTCGGGCGTCGCGGACTTCACCTTCCCGGCGTAGATCTCATCGGCGCTCGGACCGACGCCGGCCTCCGCCATCACCCCGAAGAGGACGTTGGTGAGCGATCGGTTCATCGCCACGCACATGATCTTCGTCAGGATCAGGCCCGAGGCCCCGACGAGCGAACCCGCCACGATGAGCACGTTGTTGTCGATGACGAAGCCGGTCGCCGCGGCGGCCAGGCCCGAGTACGAGTTCAGCAGGGCGATCACCACCGGCATGTCCGCCCCGCCGATCGGCATGACCAGGAAGAGGCCGATCGCCAGGGAGACGATCACCAGCACCCAGTACGCCCAGGTGAGCTCCGGATCGGCGATGAGCGCGACCGCCAGCGCCAGCGCGATCAGCGTGCAGAGAACATTGGCGACCTTCAGGAGCGGCGTCGTCACGGGTTGGCTCGACATCAGCTCCTGCAGCTTCGCGAAGGCCAGCGACGCTGCCGGAGAAGGTGACGGCCCCGATCAGGCCGGAGGCGACGATGGCCACGATGGCCTTGGGGGTGACGATCGTTCCCACCGCGACCTCGGCCGACCTGCTCCCGCAAGCCCGCCAGCTCGTGGAGCGACTCGTGCAGCACGGCGCCGGCGACGAGGAGCGAGGCGATTCCGCCGAAGCCGTTGAAGAGCGCGACCAGCTGAGGCATCGCGGTCATCTGGATGCGCACCGCGAGCACCGCCCCGACGACGCTGCCGATCACCACGCCGGCGACGACGAGCACCCAGCCCGTCGCGCCGAATCCCGCGCCGATGACGGTCACCACCGCGGCCAGGAGCATGCCGAGGGCGCCGAGCAGGTTGCCCCGCACGGCGGTGCGCGGGTGCGTCAGCCCCTTGATGCCGAAGATGAAGAGGACCGCCGCAACCAGGTAGGCCAGATTGCGGAGGGTTTCGACGGTTGCGAAGTCCACGGCGTTAGTCCCTCCGGCGGAACATCTCGAGCATGCGGTGCGTCACCAGGAAGCCACCGACGACATTGATGGTGGCGAAGATCACCGCCAGCAGCCCGAGCACTGCGACGAGCCAGGTCTGCTCCTGGCCCGCGGCGATCAGGGCGCCGACCAGAGTGATGCCCGAGATCGCATTCGTGCCGGACATGAGCGGTGTGTGCAGCGTGGGCGGCACCTTCGTGATGACCTCGAAGCCGACGAAGATGGCGAGAACGAAGATGGTGAGCAGCTGAACGAGCTCTGCCATGACGGTGCGCTCCGATCGTTGCGAATCAATACCCATCAGCTCCAGCGCCGGCCGCCGGAGGCTTGCTCGCCTCGGCGACCTCCAGACCGAGCATCTTCCGGACCTGGGGCTGGATGATCTCTCCGCCCTGCGTGATCAAGGTGTCGCGGACGACCTCGTCCTCGGGATCCAGATGAAGAGCGCCGTCCTTCGTGATCGACTTGAGGAGGGCCGTGACGTTGCGGGCGAACATCTGGCTTGCGTGCTGGGGCACGGTGGCGGGCAAGTTGGTCGGACCGAGGATCGTCACGCCGCGGTGCGAGACCCGCTCGTCGGGACGGGTCAAGCTCGCAGTTGCCGCCGCGCTCCGCAGCCAGGTCGACGATCACCGACCCGGGCGACATCGCTTCGACCATCTCCTGCGTGACGAGCACCGGCGGCTTGCGTCCCGGAACCGCCGCGGTCGTGATGACCACGTCGTTGTCGGCGACGGCCTTCATCATGAGCTCCCGCTGGCGCCGGTAGAACTCCTCATCCATGGCCTTGGCGTAGCCGCCCTTGTCCTGCGCGCCTTCGGACTCGAGCTCGAGCACCACGAATCGGGCGCCCAGCGACTCGACCTGCTCCTTCACTGCCGGGCGGACGTCGTACGCGAGCACCACGGCGCCGAGGCGCTTGGTCGTCGCGATCGCCTGCAGGCCGGCGACGCCCGCTCCGATGATGAACGCCTTGGCCGGAGCCAGCGTGCCCGCCGCGGTCATCATCATCGGGAACATCCTCGGCAGCGCGTCCGCCGCCATGAGCGAGGCCTTGTAGCCGGCGATCGTGGCTTGCGAGGAGAGCACGTCCATGCTCTGGGCCCGCGTGATCCGTGGCATCAGCTCCAGGGCGATCGTCTGCACGCCCGCACCCGCCAGAGCCAGGATGGGTTCCGAATCGGTGAAGGGCTCGCTCAAGCCAATCAGGGTCTGCCCCGAGCGAACGCGCTGCAGGTCGTCTCGCCCCGCCTGCGGATTGGCCCCAAGGGTTCTGACCTGGCAGATCACCTCGGCGCTCTCGAACACCTGTTCGCGCCGCTCGAGCACCTCGGCCCCGGCGGCGCGATACGACTCATCGTCGAACCCTGCCTCCCGACCGGCTCCGGCCTGGATGCACACGTCCAGCCCCGCCTTCTTGAGCGCAGGCAACACGCCGGGCACCAGCGCCACCCGCCGCTCTCCGGGGAAAGTCTCGGTCACCGTGCCGATCTTCATGGGGTCGGATGGTAGCACAAAGACGGCGGTCTGCGGCCCGCGACGACGAGGATGGGCGGAACGGCGGTCTCGCTACAATTGACCTCGATTCACCCGCCCACCGCCGACCACGCTCCCTCGGAGGAACGACGCGATGGCCCATCTGGAGATCAAGTCGCGGCACGGCAGCAAGCAGCTGGAGCTGGACGGCGGCGCGCTGACCGTCGGGCGCTTTCCGGACAACGATCTGGTCCTGCCCGACGACCAGGCCAGCCGCCACCACTGCGTCATCGAGCCCTGGCAGGACGGCTTCCGCGTCCGCGACCTCAAGTCGAGCAACGGAACCCGCCTGAACAACCGCAAGATCGCGGAGGAGGTCCTCGACAACGGCGACGTCGTGCGGATCGGGGCCACCGAGCTGCGCTTCATCGATCCCGCTGCAGCCTCGCGCCGGCGGCAAGACACCCGACTTCTCCGCTCGGCCGGGACGAGCTGCCGGACTACCTGCAGCAGGCGACGCTGGACCTCGATCTGAACGAGGAAGTCCTCGACGTCCAGACCGACTACGAGAAGCGCTGCGGGAGATCATCGACGCGGCGAAGAGAAGCCCTTCGACGAGAACGACATCAGCCTCGTCGACTGCCGCGGCACGTCCGTGCACCAGGCGACGCAGCTCGGGGCTCGAGTCCGGGGGCGAGGACGAGGTCGGCGAGAGCATCCGCGCCTTCCGCCTGCTGCTGCTGGCGTGCTTCCGGGCCCGGGCCACCGACCTGCACGTCGAGCCCCGCGTCGACTCGGCCGCGATTCGCCTTCGCGTCGACGGCTACATGCTCAGCGCGGTCAGCCTCGGCATGGCGCTCTTCAAGCGGATCATGAACGTCGTGAAGATCCTCTGCCAGATCGACACGCAGCCACCGCAACGTCGTGCAGGACGGCCACTTCTCGGTCACGGTCAAGGGGACGCCGGGTCGACTACCGCGTGAGCTTCACGCCGGCGATGCACGGGCAGAAGCTCGTGATCCGCGTGCTCGACACGTCCAACGCGCCGAGCCGCCTGCACGAGCTGGGCCTCGTGCCGTGGATGTACGAGAAGCTGCGGAGCATCGCCACCAAGGACGCCGGGCTTCCTGCTCGCCTGCGGCCCGACCGGCTCGGGCAAGACGACCACGCTCTACAGCTGCCTTCGCGAGATCGACGTCGAGCAGCGCAACGCGATCACGATCGAGGACCCGGTCGAGTACTACCTCGAGGGCTGCACGCAGATCCCGATCGACCACAAGCAGGGCAACACGTTCGCCAACATCCTCCGCTCGGTCCTGCGGCAGGATCCCGACGTCATCTTCGTCGGCGAGATCCGCGACATCGAGACCGCGACGGTGGCGATGCAGGCGTCGATGACCGGCCACCTCGTCTACTCGACGGTGCACTCCAAGGACACGATCGGCGCGATCTTCCGCCTGCTCGACCTCGGGCGTCGAGCCGTACCTCGTGGCCAACGCGCTGAACGTGATCATCGCCCAGCGCCTCGTCCGCATGCTCTGCGACCTGCAAGAAGCCGGTCAAGCCGACGCCGACGCAGAACATGAAGATGGGCCACAGCCTCGACGGCGTGCCCCAGGATCTACGTGCCCACCGGCTGCAAGCGGTGCCTGCGCACCGGGCTTCATCGGGCGCCGGGCCCTCTTCGAGCTCCTGGACGTCATCCGACACGATGCGGGACGTCATCCTCAAGACGCCGACCATCAGCGGCATCCGCGACCGATCGCCGAGCAGGGCGCTGTTCACGACCCTCCAGCAGTACGGCTTCCAGCTCGTGGCCCAGGGGGTCACGAGCATCGACGAGGTCGATCGGGTCGCCGGCTCGGAGTGAACGGAGATTGGCGCCCCGTGGCCGTGGTGCTACGATTCTCCGTTTCCCCGGAACCCCGGAATCCCCGGGAACCGAACCCCGCTGCCGAATTCCCGGAGCCGCACGCATGAGCGCCACCGATGTCCTCGTTCCCGGTCGTGACGTCACCTTCACCTTGACCAAACAGCCAAGTCGCGGCGCCGATCGGAAGACCATCCAGCGGCTCATGCGCATGCAGCCCCACGTGCAGCGGGGACTCCGGAAGCTCTCGCTCATTCGCCATCGCCAGGACAACCGCTCCTACATCCGAGCGGGCGTTCCGTGGGTGGCCAGGGTCCGAACCACCAAGCTGACCTACGTCAAGCCGGGCGAATCGTTCACGATCCGCCTGACACCGCAGATCATCCCGGATCTGAAGAGCGTGATGCGCTTCCTCGACGCGCGTTCGGCCTGAGCCCTCGTCATCAGCATCACTCTTCGTGCGAGGCCGACTTGCGGCGTCGACGGTCGACCTGTCGCGCGAGCTTCTCGGCATCGTCCCGAGCCAGGTTGTACTGACCGGCGATGGTCATCGCCTGCGTCAGGCCCAGGCCATCGACGATGACCCCTTCTTCGGATCGCACCAGGAAGAGACCCTTTCGAAGCGACGAGGGCTCGGCCCACCATCCTCCTCGACTGGCGGCTCGCTCGACCACTGCTTCGATTGGCTCGCGAAGCTCCCGCAACCCTCTTCATCTCCTCGGCTCAGGCGTGTCGATTATAGGACCAGAGCCCGAGCCACCCCCTCCGGTTTCTGCGGAAGCGACCGGGCGGTGCGAGCATCGCCACCGCCGAACGATTCCTGGTACCCTCGACGTGGCGACGAACGCACGAGGTGTGACGATGACCATGACCAAACAGATCATCCAGCGGGCCCGCCGGAGGGAGCGATGGCAGGTCGAACGGGTCGCGGGTAATCGGTATCTGGTTCGATGTCCGCTCCACGACGTGGTCGCCGAAGACCTGAGCCGCAAAGAGGCGGAGGCAGTCGCCGCATCGTTCAACGCGGCGTGCGACGACGCCGCGGCGCTGGCTGAGTTCTTGCGTTCATAGCGCTCCGTACCCTCCCTCCGGGCCGACACGCCGGTCACCTCTCCCCCCGGGAGAGGTCGGCGAGCGCAGCGAGCCGGGTGAGGGAGCACTGCGTCCACCGCGGCCGCGAACATCACCGCCGCCGCGCTCAACCTCTGGACCGGCGCCAACCGCCTTCCCGACTGCCGACGCGCGACGCCGTCCTCCCTCACCTAGCCCGCATTTCTCACCACCATCTGCTGCTGCGGCTGTGTAGACCGCCCGCTGACGGCGTCGATTTCGGCACATCGAGGCGTCGAAGGCATGACAAGCCGTCTCCGCCTCGATGGCCTCATCTCCTTGCCAGCGAACGGTCTACCCACCCTCGCGACGATGTTGGTGAGAAATGCGGGCTGGCTCGCCTCCGCGAGAAGGCGCGGGGGCGAACCGTCCTCTCCCGGCGGGAGAGGAGTTTTCGCGACTCACTGACGATCCGGCACGATTAGCAGCAGACGGCGCTGTGCCGACGGCGCCGCCGCGGCGGGCAGTTCGATCACCGCGGCGCCGAACCGCGCGGCAACGGCGATCTTCGTGCGCACCTCCCGCTCATCGTCGTTCTCCGCCGTCCTCGCCACGACCTCGAGCAGGAAGAGGTCGCGCTCGCGATCGATGAGCGGCGTGACCTGCAGCTCGACCGAGATCGCTCCCGCTTGCGCTCGCACCAGCAGCAGCTCGTTCAAGGCCACCACCCCCTCGGTGCCCCACAGCCGCTGCACCTGTGGATGGCGGAGGATCGCCCGGCAGAGGCCGCGGTCTTCCGGACTGCCCCGGCGCAGACGCCGGTAGGCCTCCTCGGGCAGTTCGACGATCGCAGCCTCCACCACGACATCCGTTGGGTTCGCCCGCCGCAGCTTGGCCAGCGCTTGTCGCAGCAGGTGGTGCGTGGTCGGCGCCACGGTCACGATGAGCACGCCTTCTCGCTCGGAGATCTTGCCGCGCGTGCCGCCGAAGTCGACCCACGCGTCGGGGTCGACGTGATCGAGAATGAGATAGAGCAGATCGGCGCCTGACTTCGACGAGAAGCGGGCCGGCGGCGACGGCACCTTCTCCTTCTTTCTCTCCTCCTCCTCCTTCTCTTCCTCGGGCGCTGCGATCGACTCGTCCGGGACGACCGGCGCGTGTGGATCGTTGAACTCCAGCGGTGGCCGCTCCCGTTTCAGTTGCTCGATCAGCGCGCGATCGCGGAGCAGATCTCGAACGTCGTACACATCGGTCAGCCGCATCGCCTCGGTGGCCTCGATCGTGGTGATCACGACGCTCCCGGCATGCACTTCGTAGACGGGACGGCTGAACTCCCCGCCCAGGACCAGCATGAGGCCGGAGAGCGCGGTGGCCACCGAGGCGTCCTGCACCCGGAGCTGCACCTGCGTGTCCGGCTTGACGCCCAGACGCCGCATCGATTCCCAGTCGCCCCAGATGGGTAACCCGCTCGCCTCGCTCAGCCGTTGCAGCACCTCGCTCAGCGGATGGGGTCGATCATCGAACGTCACCGGAGCGACCTCGATTCGATCAAGGATGCTCATGGCGTCTTCGAGCGGGTCGCCACTCGCCGACGTTGTGAGTGCGCCGGGCAGAACCCAGAGACCGGCAGAGATCACCGCGAGGGCGAAGGACTTGATCGACCGGATTGCTCTCTTCATGACCCTCCAGCAGCTCGCTCTGGGCCTGGCGTCCGTTCGCCCATTCGCGGCAGCAGCGGCAGCAGCTGTCGAGCGAGCGGGGACAACGCGTCGGGCAGATCAGCCGGCGCACACCACCGAAGCTCATCGTACTCGTCGGTGCGGGCACGGCCCGATTCGTCGTCCGCCTCGATCGTGAAGACCGCCTCCCAGCAACGCAGGATCGGGTCGTACACGATGGCCCTGGCGACGGGCTCGCCAACCGGGCGCAAACCGGTCTCCTCCTCCAGCTCCGCCAGCAGGGTCGCCTGCGGCGATTGTCCGATCTCGACCACGCCGCCCGGAGCGAACTCCCAAAGGCCCCGGTAGTTGGCGACCGACGCAGAGCGCTTGCCCAGGAGCAGACGACCGCGCCCGCACGGTGAGCCCCTTCACTCCCAGCGGACGAGCCCCCAGATCGAACGCCTCATCCTGCACGGCGTGGAAGCGGTACGCGCAATCGGTGACGTGCACGACCGCGCCGCCGTAGCCGTTGCGGTGCACGCCGAGCACGTGATAGAAGCGACCGTCGAAGTACGCCGGATTCGACGCGCAGCGCCGCCCAGCGTCGCTCAACCTCTTCGAGCCGGGCTCCCTCCGGGACGAACGGGCCTTCGGTGACCGACAGCACCGGCGGACGACGAAGCAGGATGACGCGGGCTGACTGCATCGTTCTCCACCGTTGCTTCGACGGCACCGCGTGAACGTCGGCGAGCGCTCAACCGAAGTGGATGCCCTGGGCCAGCGGCAGCTCGCTTCCCCAGTTCACCGTGCAAGTCTGGCGGCGCATGTAGTGCTTCCA
Source organism: uncultured Planctomycetota bacterium (assembly GCA_963697235.1). GTDB lineage: Bacteria > Planctomycetota > Phycisphaerae > Phycisphaerales > SM1A02 > CAVONJ01. Next base: position 455,496 of record CAVONJ010000003.1, on the reverse strand, counting down.
CGCGTCCGAACCGGACTCCCTGCCGCCTCCGGTGTCCTTCTCGCCGCCGAAGGCCCCTCCAATCTCGGCGCCGCTCGTGCCGATGTTCACGTTGGCGATGCCGCAATCAGACCCATCGGCGGAGAGGAATCGCTCGGCGGCGCGGATCGAATCGGTGAAGATGGCGCTGGAGAGGCCCTGCGCGACGTCGTTGTGCATCCGGATGGCGTCGTCCAGGTGCTCGAACTCGATGACATAGAGGATGGGCGCAAACGTCTCGTCCTTGACGATTCCCGGCATCCGGCCCGCCGGGACCCGCACGATGGTCGGCTCGACGAAGTGGCCCGGCGCTCCTCGGAAGCGCTCGATGCCCGCAAGACCGCCGCAGAGGATCTCGCATCCTTCCGCCGCGGCCTGCTCCAAGGCGGCGTGCATGCCGTCCACCGCCCGCTGATCGATCAGCGGTCCCATGAGCGTGCCTTCGTCGAGCGGATCGCCGATGGGGACGCTGCGGTAGGCGCTGACCAGTCGTTCGGTGATCGGCCCGCGCGATGTCCTTGTGGCAGAAGAGACGACGGGTGCGTCGTGCAGCGCTGGCCGGCGGTGCCGACCGCCCCGAAGAGCACGCCCCGCACGACGAGCTCCATGTCCGCGTCGGGCATGACGACGATGGCATTGTTGCCGCCGAGCTCCAGGAGCGTGCGCGCCGAGACGCGACCGCAACGATCTGGCCGACGTGCCGTCCCATGCGACACGATCCGGTCGCGCTGATGAGCGGCAGCCGGCGATCGGCGATCATGGTCTCGCCGACCTCTTCGTCGGTCCCGATGACCAGGCCGAAGAGATCGCAGGGATCGCCGTCCGCCGGCGTGAAGACCTCCTGGTCCCGCATCACGTCGTGCGCTATGTTCGTCATCGCGATCGCGTTGAGCGGCGTGAGCAGGCTCGGCTTCCAGATCATCGCGTTGCCGCAGACCGCCGCGACCATCGCGTTCCACGCCCACACCGCGACCGGGAAGTTGAACGCGGTGATGATGCCGATGGTCCCGAGCGGATGCCATTGCTCGTACATTCGGTGCTCGGGGCGCTCCGAATGCATCGACAGCCCGTAGAGCTGCCGGGCGAGGCCGACGGCGAAGTCGGCGATGTCGACGCACTCCTGGATCTCGCCGTTCCCTTCCGCCCTGATCTTGCCCACTTCGAGCGTGACCAATTCGCCGAGCACGTCGATCTGGTCGCGAATCGCGTTGCCGATCCGCCTGACGATCTCGCCGCGTTTGGGAGCGGGCAGGCGCCGCCAGTGCACTTGGACGCGCTGCGCCGCTTGACCGCTTCGTCGTACGCTTGGCGATCCTGCAGGCGAACTGCGGCGATCGGCTGGCCCGTGGCGGGATTCGCGGAGATCACGCACCCGGCGTCCGCCGTCTGGGCGTCGACGACGCGCGGATCCGCGAACAGATCGAGTTCGGAGAGGCTGTGCTGGCTCATGCTCAATAGAGTACCGCGCCGCTCCGCTCGTGCGGGCGTGCCGGGCTCCTGCTAGAGTAGGAGCAGCACGCCACGACACTGCGCACCGCCCGTTCAGCCGCACCTCGAGAATCACGCAGGATCACGACTCATGCCCCTCGATCGAAACGGTATCGCCAAACGGGCCGCCCGGGAGCTGACCGACGGCATGTACGTCAACCTCGGCATCGGCATGCCCACGCTGGTCGCCAATCACATCCCCCCCACCATGACGGTCTGGCTGCAGTCGGAGAACGGACTGCTCGGCATGGGGCCATTCCCCGACGAGGATCAGGTCGATCCGGACCTCATCAACGCGGGCAAGCAGACGGTCACCGGCGTGCCGGGCCACAGCTACTTCTCGTCCGCCGACAGCTTCGGCATGATCCGCGGCGGACACATCGACCTGGCGATTCTCGGCGCGATGGAAGTGTCGCAGGAAGGCGACCTCGCCAACTGGATGATTCCCGGCAAGATGGTCAAGGGCATGGGCGGCGCGATGGACCTCGTGGCCGGCGTCAAGAAGGTCGTGGTGATGATGGAGCACACGAACAAGCGCGGCGACGCCAAGCTCATCCCCCACTGCACGCTTCCGCTGACCGGCCGGCAGTGCGTCGACATGGTCATCACCGACCTCTGCGTCCTCGAGATGGACCCAGCGCGGCGCCGCTTCGTCCTCAAAGAGCTCGCCCCGGAGGTCACGGTCGACGAAGTACAAGGCAAGACCACCGCCGAGATCTTGGTTGCGCCGCAGCTGGCGACGATGGCGGTGTAGCGAGCGGCCGGCGCCTTCGCACACTTACGGCCCCGGCAGCGCCTCGATGCGCACATCGCCGGTCTCATCGTGGCTGAACTCGACCGAGCGCTCTTCGGGCGTGATCCGGGTCAGGCGCCAGTGGGTGAGGCCGATCCGTTCGCCAAGCCGAACGGGTGAGCCGTTGACCAGCGCGACGGCGCCGGTCGAGGTCTTCATGATCAGGGTGACCCGCAGTGGCATCTGACCTTCGACGGGCGTTTCGAGTGATGGCCTCGCGGATCATCCGTCGCGGTGACGGTCACCGACGGGTAGAACAGCGGAGCCGGGCCGAAGGGCCGCTCCGCGAGGTGCTGGAGGTGCGCCGCCGCCGCCTTCTGCTCCGCGGTCCAGGCGGCCTCAGTCGGTGTGGCCTGCACCGGCGGAAGCTCGACGGGCTGGGGCGTGGCGGCGTGCGCCCTCGCCGGTCCAGCGCCGCCCAGCAGCAACGCGGACAGCTTTCACCAGGACGATCGGGACCGCGAAGACACCCGCGAAGAACAGCTTGCGCTTGCGTTCAGGGCTGAGCATTCGAGCCCTCCATCAAGGCGGTCACGGCATCGACCGGGAACTGGCGCGCCTCGCATGTGAACTGGGCCGTGACCAGCGATTGGCCGTCGTGCTGCATGGGGCTGATCTTCAGGGACGCCGTGCGCATGAAGCCGTCGATTCCCTCGACCGCCGCCACGAAGCGCGCCACTCGCTCGTACTCACCCTCGACCATGAGGTCGATCCGATTGACCATGATCGTCGACCCGGCGGAGGGGGACTGAGCGCGACCGACGAGACGGCGCACGACCACGTCGTAATCGTCGGCGAGCCCCTTGATGACCGAGTAGAGACGGGTCGAATCACCCGCGATCGCGTTGCGGTCCTCGATCTCCTTCAGCCGCTTTGGAATCGCCGCCATCTGGGCGACCGCGGCCTGAAAGCGCCGCTCGTCGACGTCCGTCGCGTCGCTCTGACGCGTACGCATCTCGGCTTCGAGGGACTCGATCTCCCGCATCGGCGGCTCCACGAGCATCATCCAGCCGCCAATGCTGACCGCGAGCACGATCATGATCTGCGCGATCAAGTCGCGGCTGACGGTGATGGTCACGGCACGACCTCCACCGGATCGCGGCCCAGCACCAACGGCATCGGCGGCGCGCCGCGCAGGAGAAGGACACCGAGAATCGTTCGCCGGTGAAGCCGCCCAGCTCACCCATGTTCACGTCGCCCAGAGTGACATTCGCGATCAATGGGCTGGCCGAGAGCTGCTTCACGTACTGCTCGAGCTGCGTCCCCCGGGAGTCGCCCTGCTGGAGGAAGACGAACCCGTTGATGACGCCTCGGGCGGGATCACTTGGTCCGCCCAAGCCCAGCGAGGTCAGCCGGACGATGGGCGGCGTGAGCAGGCTGAACTCCTGCATGACGGCCGCATAACTCGGGCGATCGTCCATCTCGGCCGCGATCGTCCGCTCCAGCTCCGCCATGGCACCGCTGATGGACGTCAGACGGACGATGGTGTTCCGCTGCGCTTCCTGGCTCGCAGCCTGCGCTTCCAGCGAGCGGGACACCTTCCGCGCCTCCGTGAGCCGCATGTGATAGCGTGCCGCGTCGACGCCGATCACCGCGAGCGCCACCGCCGCCCCGGTCCACATCCACCTGCGAAACCGGCTCGTATCGCGCCGACACGTCAGCTGCCGGGAGAGCAAGTTGAGACGACTCAGGACGCGGCGCTGCTTGAACGCGTCGACGAGCTCGCTTCCGGGGCAGCCCGGCTCCTGCCAGTCGTACGCCCCGTACGCCGGATCCGGGGCGACCTCGACGCGGAGCTCCGAAGCAATGAGCGCGGCGAGACCGGGCATGCCGCTGCCGGGACCGAGCAAGGTGATCGCGAGCTTCTCTCGCTGCGCCTCGGACATACCGAAACGCAGCGACTGTCGCAGCTCGATGATCAGCCGCTGCAGGATGGGCTGCATGAGCGGGGCGATCTGCGCTCCGGTGAGGCCCAATTGCTCGTGCACGACCTGCTTCCAGTCCGGACGACCGTGCTGGTGAACGATCTGCCTGGCGGCGCTCTCGTCGAGCGTGATCCGCTCGCCGTCATCCAGCGCGATCGGTCTGGTCAGCGAGGACGCAATGGCGTCCAGGCCGATCCGGATCTGCCGATCGAAGACCAGCGATCCGCCTTCGGCGACGAAGAAGTAGCTGTTCTGCTCACCCACGTAGAGGCGCGCCGTGAGCCCCTTGCCGGCCCGCAGCACCGTGTCCAGCTCCCCCGCCAGGATGGCCGCGCTGACGGGCGTCGCCGACTTGAACGTCAAGCCCGCTTCTTCGACCAGCTCGGCGATGGCCTGCGCGACGTCGTCGCGCTCGGCCGCGACGAGCACGTGGCACGCCTTCGGCGTTCGCTCGGCGAGCACCGCTTCGCACACCGCGCTCTCCGCGGGATACGGAAGTGAGTCGAGACACTGGAGCCGCGCCGCGTCCGCCGCTTCGAGGGGCTTGACCTCGAGCGTGATCAGACCTGACGACTGGGTCGGGCTCTGGTACACGACAGTCGCTTCGACGCCCGCGGCGCCGAGCTTGCTCACCTCCGATTCCAGAGCGGCGGTGGCCCGGCGCAGGGAGCGGAGCCAGTCGGCGATGTCCGAATCGGGACCAATGGCGATCCGCTCACCGCCAGCGCGCCGACCGCCGACGTAGAGCACCACGTCGATCCGGGAGGGCAGCAGTTCCAGGACGATTTGCTTGGATCTCACCGAGCGTCCTCTTGCTCAAGCGCCGCCGGGGCGCTGGAAAGGAGTTTCGACCTACTCGGACCTGCACTTTGGCTGATTCGGGAAGGGCGGGACGGAAAGTGGGGTGGCACGGGTGAGGACAAGAGCAAGGACAGGTCAGCAGGTTTGACGCGGAGGGCCGCGGAGGGCGCGGAGGGTCGCGGAGCGGAGAAAGCGAGGCCTGAGGATGGCTGCTGCCGCGGATCGTCGCGCATGAACGGAAGACGGTCCGCCGAACACACCGCGCGAACAAGGCGGGATGGCGATCACGTGCTCGAGGGGGAGAGCAGCCCCTGAATCTGACGCACTGAGGTCCCACTCCGCGGCCCTCCGTGGCCCTCCGCGGTGAATCTCCACTTCGAACGCGCCATTGACGCGCTCGTTCTCGGACCGAGGCCTGACTCCCGCCGCGCAGCGCCGGCGCAGCGTGATCCGCCCCACTTACTCGCTCGGATCGACCTCCACCCACCGGATGATCCGCCACCGCTCCGAGGTCGGCGTCGCCAACATGAAGGGCTCGGTCTTGTCCGCCTTGCTGAACGTCCCTTCCAGCTCGCTGGCCAGCGACATCGAGGAGCCGTCCCAGCGCACGAAGTCGAGCGTGTCGCTCTCGTCGCTGGCGAGGATGAAGATCTCGTCGGCCTCGACGCCGGTGGTGAGGGCGATCACGCGGGTCTTGTTGCCGATGTCCGCCCCGATCTGCTCCAGCGACCACGCGCTGCCGTCCCAGGTCCGGTAGCGGAGCGCGAACTGGTCCTTCTGGCCGTAGACGATCAGCCCCTCGCCGCCCCCCTTTTCGTAGGCGAGGTCGAACGGGCGGCGGTCGTTCTTGTCGATGTCATCTTCGATCTCGAGATTCGTGCCCCACGCACTGCCGTCCCACACGTTGACGTTGATGTCCTTATCGTCGTCCAGGCATGCAAACAGCACCTCGTCGCTGGCGCGGTCGGCAGCCAGGCGGAGCCAGCGCTGCTTCTTCTCGACGCTGGGCAGGAGCCCCTGGGCACTCCAGCCGGATCCCGTCCAGGTGCGGTAGCGGGGCTCCACCATGCCGTTCTCGGCGTAGACCAGCAGAATGTCACCCGAGCGACCCTCGTACGCCAGGTCGAAGCACTCGTGCTCCTTGTACCCCGTGTTCGCTTCCACCATGACGACGGAGCCCCAGCTCGTGCCGTTCCAGAGGCTCGTGTACAGCTCCTTGTCGTCGTTCAGCGCAACCAGCATGATCTCGTCGCTGCGGCGCCGCGGATAGAGCGCGAGCCACCTCATCCTCTTGTTGGAGGGCAGGGCGAGCACGCTTTGTCCGGAGAGCGTCGTGCCGTCGTAGGTGCGGTAGGCGACCTTCTCGCTGACCTTGTCCCAGTGCACGATCAGCAGATCGCCCGAGTCCTGCTCGTAGTGCAGGTCGAAGGGGCGCTGGTCCTGGGGGTCGTCGGTATCGATGCAGAGCTCCACCGCGCTGGACCAGCTCGTGCCGTCGTGGAGGAAGAGGTTGACGTCCCGGTCGCCGTCGATCGTCCCCAGCGCCATCTCGTTGCGCTTCGGGCAGTTGCGGAGGACGACGAAGGTCGGCTCCTTGTCGACATTGGAGAGCGCGCTCGGCGCGCTCCAGAAGCTGCCGTCCCAGGTGCTCACATGCACTCGCGTCGCGTCTTTCTGGACGAAGCCGACCATGGTCGTGGAGTCCGAGTCGGCCGGGAGGGGAGACGTCACCAGCAACGGGATGAGCAGAGACCACCGGAATACGCGTGCCGTCGTCATGTTGCCGCTCCTCTACTACTGCTGTTCCAGCGTCGCCTCGGCGCGTCGCCGGGACTCACCCGATCGCCCCCAGCTCGTGACCACCGTCTCGCTCCCACTGGAGTCGAGCTCAACCATGAAACGCGCGCTGCCGATCGCCGGATCGTTCGCGTCGTTGCCGTCGTCGGAGATCGAACCGATGACCCCGTCGCCATCCTCGTCGCTGCCGTTGATGAGCTCGGCGATGGCCATGTTCATGCCGCCCTCGGCGGCGTAGAAGGACCGGACGGTCTCCAGACGGCGGACCGTCAGCAGCTGGTCCCGCCCTCCGCGGACGACCATGGCGATGACCAGGATGCCGACGAGCAGGAGCACGAGCACCATGGCAACGGCGGCCACGCCCCGGCGCCGAACTCGGTGTCCTCGCGCCATCACGCCGCTCCGCTCATGGTGCACCGCAGGAAGACCCGCGTACGCACGGTGTCCTGAGACCCCTGCCGCTGCACGGTCAGGGAGATGCTCAGCCGCCGGATCGCATCGCAGCCCGCCCCGCTCAGCGGCAGCGCCAGCTCCGCGTTCGACTCATCGAAGGCCCGCAGCGTGAAGTCCGTCACGTCGGTCGCGAGCACGGCCGCCGCGCCGCCATCCTCCTGCGAGCAGGAGCACCGTCCCGCTGAGAGTGAGCGCGTCATCGTCGTTCCAAGTGATCGCGTCGCTGGAGATGCTCTCGATGTCCGGCGCGATGCCGGCGGCGGTCTCGTCGAGGGCGATGCCGCGGAACTCGCGCACGATGCGGTCCACGACGATCGAGAGCTCGGTGTGGATCTGGCCTTGCGTCGCGGCGCTGACATACCCGTCGGTCGCGTTGAAGAGGATCATCGAGGCCAGCGAGCCGATCGCGGCCAGGATCGTCATGGTGGCGATCATCTCGATGAGCGTGAAGCCCATCCGCCGGCGGTTCCCGTCGACGCATCCGCGCCGGTCACGGCTCGTACTCCGTGAGCACCGTCGAGACCTCGAGCGTGCGACCGACTCCCTGCGTGTCGGTCCATCCGACCGCGACCTCGACGGTCAGGTAGCCGGTTCCGGCCGAGACCAGGTCGGCCTCGGTCTCCGTCAGCGTGACCGAGCGGCTGAACTGCGGAAAGCCCGAGACGGCGGCTTCCGGCGGGTAGTTCCCGGAGATGAGATAGTCGTAGCCGCGCGTCGTGCTGTGCCGGTCGGCGATGACGTCCTCGAGCTTCTCGGTCGCGAGCCAGCGGGCCCGCGAGACGCAGCACCGGGCTGACCCGGTGGGCGTGCGCCTCGCCGCACCGCCCAGAGCATCGGCGGCAGGCCCGAGGCCAGGATGACGATCGGCGGCGATCGTCTCGATGAGCGTGAAGCCGCGTTCGCGATCTCGGCCGCGGATCCAGGACATGTGACTCGACCCGCGCATCGACGCGTCCCTTGCCCGCCCCGGCAGCTTCGATCAACCCTCGACGCATGTGGCCGGTGCCCGCGTCGACCTGCACCGTGATCCGTGGCCGCCGGTCAGCGTGACGGTGCCGTCGGCGGCCAGCGGTGATCTCGGTCGCGTTGAGCGACCGCCCCAGCCAGTCGAAGCCGACTTCGAGCATCGCCGTCGAACTGGCCGCCGACGATCTCGACGCCGGCGAACGAGCCGCGTGCCGAGCGTCGATCGGTGATCGCCTGGCCCGTCGCCGGGTCGATCATGACCGACCGCGCCGGCTCCGTCCGGGGCTGGCCGGGTCCTCCACCAGCACCGACCAGCGTCTCCGCGCCGGTGTCGAACGCTCACCCAGGTGCGGGTGCCGGTCGCGACGGCCTACTGTCGGGCGAAGGTCAGTCCGCGGCCAGCTCGTCCGCGCAGCGACGCGCCGCTCGACTGTCACCGATCGAGCTCATGGCCGGTGCCGCGGTGACCGCGAGGATGCCGCCGATCACCATCACGGTCGAGCAGCTCGATCAAGGTGAACCCGCCGCCTCGGCGAGACGGCGGTGTGGTGACGTCGGGCAGTCGTCATGCGCTGCGACCGTCCGGCAGACGCATCGTGCTTACCAGTCGTTCTCGACCCACCGTGTCCGTGTTGGCCCAGAACTTGCCGGTGGTCGCGTCGTAGTTCCAGCCCTCGACGGCGGTGCCGAGGTCGGCTGGGCGGTGCGTCCAGGCTGCTCCGCCCGGTGTCGGCGTTGCGCACGGCGGCCGTGATCGTCGTTGTACGGGTTCTCCGGCAGGACTTCCTGCATCACCGTGCCGAGCGTGGTCAGCTCGAGTGTCAGCGTCGGGTAGCCGGGCGTGCCGTTGATCGCCGTGTTGGCGTAGAAGTTGGCGACGCCGGCCCGGACGCCGCCGAGCGTGCCCTTCGAGGCCGACTCCTTGGCCTGGGAGGCGTAGTCGAAGTACTTGGGCAGGGCCACGCCGGCGAGGATCGCCAGGACGACGATGACCGCGATCAGTTCGATCAGCGTGAACGCTGCCGTCTTGCTCGACGGAGACCCGATTCATGATGCTGTTTCCTTCCAACTGAACTTCGGCGTGAACCCTGGTGTTCTCGTGCCGAGTCTATCCGATCAGCGAGGCCATGTTCCACATCGGGAGGAAGATGGCGAGAGCGATGATGAGCACGATGCCCGCCAGTCCCACGATCATGATGGGCTCGATGACGGTGGTCAGGTTCTTGGTCAGGTACGTGACCTCCCGGTCGTAATGCCGTGGCACGATCTCGCACATCCTCGGCAGCTCCGCTGCCTCCTCACCCGCGGTGAACATACCGCTTCGCGAATCCCGGCAGATACTGCACTGCAACATGACATCGGACAGACGACCGCCCTGCTTCACCTGATCCTGCATCTTCTCGGCGTCCGCCTGCAGCAGCGGACGTCCGGAAGCGCGTCCGGCCATCTCCAGGGCGTCGAGCAGGCTGAGGCCGCTGCGCAGGGTGAGTCCGAAAACACTCGCGAAGCGGCTGACCGCGAAGCCCTTGAGCAGCTGCCCGAAGAACGGCACGCGGTGCAGCCACGTTGTCGATCCGCTCGCCGGCCGCGTCGGCTTGGCCCACGCAAGCGGCGCAGGCCCAGATGCCGCCGACGAAGCCGGCCAGGAGCAGATACCAGTAGCCGCGGCATGAAGTTGCTGAAGCCGACGAGGATCTGCGTCGGCAGCGGCAGCTCGACGCCGCGGCTTCGCGAACATCTCCGCGAACGTCGGGACGACGAAGCGTGATCAGGAAGAGGACGGCCAGGCTCAGCGCGATCACGACGCAGATCGGGGTACATGAGCGCGCCCTTGACCGCCTTGTTCATCTCGTAGCGGTTCTCGAGCATCTCCGCGAGCTTGCCGAGCACCATGACCATGTTGCCGCTCATCTCCGCGGCGCGGATCGTCTCGACGTAGACCTCGCCGAAGACCTGGCGGTGAGCGGTCAGCGCCTCGGTGACGTTGGTGCCGGCCGCGATGCGGTCGGCGACGTCCTCGATCACCTGCCGCAGCCGCTCGTTGGGCTCCTGCTCGGCGATCGAGCGCAGGCCGTCCACGATCGGGATGCGCGCGTCCATGAGCACCGAGAGCTGGTACGTCAAGTGCGAGAGATCCTTCAGCGTGATGGACTTGTTCCGCCGGCTTCGGCCGCCGAGCGGGCCTCGATGGTGACCGGCCGGAGTCCCGAGGACGAGAGCTGCCGGAACGCCTCGTTGCGGTCCGCCGCCTGCAGGACGCCCTTTGGTCCGCGCGCCGCCTGATCGATGGCCCGGTACTGGAATGCGACCTGGCTCATGCGGTCCTCCGGACATGCTCAGCCGCCTCTTCGACCTCGATGACCGAGACGGCCTTGGTGACCTCTTCGAGCGTGGTCTGACCGAGGCGGGCCTTCTCGACGCCGTCCTGCCACATCAGTCGCATGCCCTGGCTCGACCGCGGCCTCACGGATTCGGTCGATCGAGCCGCCCTGCTCGACGAGCTGCTGCATCGCGCCGTTGAAGCGCATCAGCTCGTAGAGACCGACGCGGCCGCGGTACCCGGTCTGACCGCAGCGGGCGCAGCCCTTGCCGTGCACGAAGCCCGTCGCATCCTCCTCGAGCCGGAAGCGCCGCCGCTGCAGATCGCTCAGCTCTTCGGCGGTCACGCAGTGCGGGCAGACGCGACGGACCAGACGCTGGGCCATGACGCCGAGCACGGCGGAGTTGATGACGAATGGGGGCAGCCCGTAGTCGCGCAGCCGGGATACCGCACCGGCCGCGTCGTTCGTGTGCAGCGTCGAGAGCACGAGATGGCCGGTCAGCGCCGCCTGCAGCGCGATCGTCGCCGTCTCGTTGTCGCGGATCTCGCCGACGAGAACGACATCCGGGTCCTGGCGGAGGATCGAGCGCAGCGCGGCGGCGAAGGTGAGCCCGATCTCGCTCTGCACTTGGACCTGCCGCACGTAGCGCAACCGGATCTCGACCGGATCTTCGATCGTCATGATGTTCCGGGAAGGATCGTTCAGCTTGCTGAGCGCCGTGTACAGCGTCGTCGTCTTTCCCGAACCCGTGGGACCGGTGACCAGAAGCATGCCGTAGGGCTGGCCCAGCAGATCGGTGAGCTGGTTGGACATCGTCACCGGAATGCCCAGCTCGTGGAAATCGTGGATCGCCTGCGTGTTCGCCAGCAGCCGCAGCACGACGTTCTCGCCGTGAATGGTCGGAATCGTGGACATGCGGATGTCGAGATTTCCGCCCGAGTGGCGGAAGCGGAACTTGCCGTCCTGAGGCCTGCGGGTCTGGGTGAGGTCGAGGTTCGCCATCACCTTGAGCCGCTGCACGAGTCCCGAGTGCATCGAGCGGGGCGGTCCCTGCCGGGAGTGAAGTACGCCGTCGATCCGATACCGGATGTAGAGATCGCGCTCGTCGGGATTGATGTGGATGTCGCTCGCCCCCTGTTCGGAGGCGTCGGAGAGTATCTGGTTGACCGCGGCCACGACCGGCTGGGACGCATCGAACTCCTCTGCGCCGCGCTCGACTGGGCGTCGACGCCGCCGTGATCACCCTGGCCGTAGCTCAAGCTGTACGAGCGACCGATCAGCGTCTGGATCTTGTCCGGCTCCGCCAGAACGGTCTCCACGTCGCACTTGGCGATCTGCCGGACCTGATCGACCGCCTCCAGATTGAGCGGATCGATCATCGCCACCGTCAGGACGTTGTCGATCATGAAGAGGGGAAAGGCGCCGTACCGTTCCGCCACCGTGCGCGGGAGCATCTGGGTGTTGCTGAAGCAGGGCTCGTAGGCGCTGAGATCGATGAAGGGAGACTCGCACACGTCGGCCTTGGCGAGGGCGAGCACGCGGCTCGTCACGACTTCCGCGTCCAGCAGCGCCTGGCTGACGGTGATGTCTCGCTCGCGGGCCCGCTGCCGCGCGGCCTCGAGTTGATCGGGGCTGATCGCCTCGGACTCGAGCAAGGCCTGCTCGAGGAAGAGGTCCTGGTCAAGCACTCGACCGCCCCCCCTTCGCTTCGAGCTGCTCCTGCTCGAGGTTGACCATGTGGAGCAGCTCGCCGATCCGCTGAGCCAGATCAGGCCGCTGGTCCACGAAGGAGACGCCGACTGCGTAGAGCGGCTTGTGGCTGCTCATGTAGATCCGTCGCACCTTGACACGGTGCTCGAAGATCACGTCGAAGATGGGCGAGCCGTCGTTCGTCGTTCCCTGCGGCGTGAGCCCGTAGAGGCGCACGGTACCCTCGCACATCTTCGGCACGAAGTGCGGCAGGATCAGTCCCATGCCGCCGGTGCTGAGATCCGCAGCCTGACCTCGAAGCACGTACTGTCCAGCCGCTGCGGACGTGGCGCTGAATCGCACCTGGCCGCGATGCGCATCGGCAACGACGAACTCGATGTCGAAGGCGATCGACCGGCGCTCGTACTGTCTGACGGTCAAGCCGCTTGCTTCAGGCATTCCGAAGGCGCCCCCGCGTCGATCCGATGAACGGCGCACACCGCAAGCGCGGTGTTCTACGACATTCTCATCGGTTGTACGGGACCTTCAGTGAAGCGGACCTGATCAGCGGAGGGGCGTCCGGTCAGGATTATCGGGCGGACCGTGGGGCGTCAAATGCACAATGCACGCGCTGTAGGGTGTATGAAATACACCGTTCCAATGCCGCACGTTCATCCGCGGTGCATTGCATGCACCCTACTGCTGCACCCTGCCCCTGCCCTCGCAATCGCGAATCAGACCACCCCGTCAGCCGGCCCGGCTCAGAATTCCTTCTCCCGGTGCTGCATCTGGGCCTTCAGGCGGGCCAGGATCGAGCTGTGCATCTGGCTCACGCGCGACTCGGAGAGATCGAGCGTCATGCCGATCTCCTTCATCGTCATCTCCTCGTAGTAGTAGAGGATGACGATGAGCCGCTCGGCCCGCGAGAGTCCCTTGGTGAGCAGGAGCTTGAGGTCCTTGCGCTGCAGCTCCGAGAGCGGGTTCTCCTGCCGGTTGTCGCGGATGACGTCGATCTCGCGGATGTCCTTGCTCGAGTCGGTCTCGAACCACTTGCGGTCGAGCGAGACGATGCCGACCGGGCTTCGAGTCCTTGGAGAGCTTCTGGAACTCCGCCCGGTCGACGTTGAGCCGATCGCAGATCTCCTCGTCGGTCGCCTTGCGGCCGAGCTCCATCTCGAGCGCCTTGCGGGCTCGCTCGACCTTGGCCGTGCGCGAGCGCACGAGCCGCGGCACCCAGTCCATCGCCCGCAGCTCGTCGAAGATCGCGCCGCGGATGCGCTGGGCGCAATACGTCTCGAACTTCACGCCCCGATCGAGATCGAACGCGTCGATCGCGTCCATCAGGCCGAACAGGCCGGCGGACATCAGGTCCTCGACGTCCACCTCGCCGGGCAGCCGCATGTGCATGCGCTCGGCCGTGTAGCGCACGAGGTCGAGGTAGTGCTCGATGAGGCGGTTGCGAAGAGCTTCGCTTCCCTCTTGCTTGTAGACGATCCACGCCTGGGCGATCCCGTCATCCTTCGAAGCGCCGGCCGTGCTCTGTTTCCGTTGCCTTCCGGCGGCACCAGCACTACTCGCAAGGCCAACGGATTCGTTCTGCGTTCGGCTTCTGGAATTGCGGGGAACGGTCCTCGTCGTGGTGGTCGGCATCGGTCGTCTCCTTGACCTTCTGATCTGATCAGCCCTCGCCGGTTCCTTGGCGAGCCGTCGATACTATACGACGACCGCCGACAATACTGCAACCGGCGCCGTCATGCAGCCATCGCCTCCGGCTCTCGGGAGGCGGTGGACCTCGTGTCACGCTTCTCGTTCGTCGGTCGATTATCCTGGTTGACCGCATTGCTCCTGGGCTGCTCGAGCGAGGGCTCGAGCGATGCCTGGAGCGATGCCTGGTGCGATGCAAAGTGCGCGTCGATCACCCGGTGACACACGGCACCCACCAGCAGGCCCAGTGGATAGCAGATCACCAGTGCGAGCACCGCGCGAAAGAGAATCGTCACCGCTCCGTTCTGAGCAGCCAGTCCGGAGATGATGGAAACGACGAAGGCCGAGAGCGCGAAACACCCCGCGATCGCGCCGCCTGCCGTTCCTCTCATCGATTCACGCTCCTTTGGTCGGTGGCCAGAGAAGCCATTCGACCGTGACCCAGGTCGCCCCTTCGGTCAATATCGGTTTGGAATTGAGAAAATCGCCCGATCGCGGCACCGCCAGAGTGCATTTTCTGGCGGCAGAGTCGGGAGCATTCGGCCAGCTTACCAAGCCCATACAACCCATCGGTAGGACCACGGCGCGCTGAGCCCCAGATGTTGTTGTTGACGACTCGAGATCATCTCGGCGCCAGCCACGAGGTCAGACGCGCAGAAAAGCCGCCATGCAACGCGGCGCAGCGAGCGCTCCTCCCGCCCCGCGAGTCGAACCGCCAGCCGCCGGACCGCCTGCGTGGCCGCCCCGTCCGGCGCCAGGAGGGAGAACGGCACGCGCATCCTGACGGCGCGCCGCACGGACGGATCGAGTGGGATCATCCCTCCGAATTCGAGCGGGCGGTTCAGGAAGGCTCTCGAGACGCGATCAAGACGGGCGAAGACCTCCTCCGCCTCTCCCGCTTCGGACACGAGATTGACCACCACCTGGACCGGCCGATCCGGATCGCGGTGGGAGAGGGATTTGATCAGCCCGTACCCGTCGGTCATGGCGGTGGGCTCCGGCGTCGTCACCACCAGAGTCGTGTGGGCGGCCGCCGCGAAGGCAAGCACATTCCGGCCGATGCCGGCGCCCGTATCGATGATGATCACGTCCGCCACGCGCTCGAGCAGCGCCAGCTGACGCAGCAGCTCGCGGCGGTGCTCGAGTCCAAGGTCGGCGAGGCGCGCCACGCCCGAAGCGCCGGGGATCAGCCGGAAGCCGCCCGGAGCCAGCGCTGCCGCCTCCGCGAGCCGGCACCGTCCGGCCAGCACGTGCTCGAGGGTCAGCCGCGGCGTCAGGTTGCACAGGACGTCGGCGTTCGCCAGACCCAGATCCGCGTCGAGCAGACAGACCTTGAGCCCCAGCCCGCTCATCATCACGGCCAGGTTGACGGCCAGATTGCTCTTGCCGACGCCGCCCTTACCGGACGACACCGCGATCACCCGCGCGAGATGGGAAGTCTCGACCGCCGCCGCGACCGCCCCACCGCTCCGCATGAGCTCGTGCTCGAGCACCGGGGGAACCGGGGGAACCGGGGGAGCCGGGGGTGATGTTTGATCGAGCGATCCGGACGCGCGCGCGGGATCGGGGCGGGGAGCGGACCAGCCGGCGCGGACCGCTTCGCGCAGCCGCGTGGCCTGGTCGTTCACGTCCGCACCGCCTCGCCCAGGATGAGGGCGGCCAGCCGATGGGCATCGCCGACTTCGAGGTGGTCGGGGACTTCCTGGCCCGTCGTGAAGTAGCTCACCGGCTTGTCCAACTGCCTGATCACATTGAGCAGCGCGCCGAAGCTCACGGCTTCGTCGAGCTTCGTGAGCGCGATGCGATCGACGCCCACGGCGCTGAACGCGTCAACTTCCTGCTGCAGCACGCGCTCGCCCGCGGTGCTCGAAAGCACCAGGTGAACTTCGTGAGGATCGGCGGCGCGGACGAACGCGCCCAGCTCCGCGATGCGGTCCGGGTCCTTCTGACTGCGCCCGGCCGTGTCGATCAGGATCACGTCGCACGCCCGCAGCTGATGCACGGCGCTTCGCATCTCCGCCGGCGTGAGCACGACGTGCAGGGGCAGGTCGATGATGTTGGCATAGGTGCGCAGTTGATCGACCGCCGCGATTCGATACGTGTCGGCCGTGATGAGCCCCACTCGTCGCCCCTGTTGCAGCTTGTACCGTGCCGCCACCTTCGCCAGCGTCGTGGTCTTGCCCACGCCGGTCGGACCGACGAGCGCGACGATCAACGGCTGACCGGCGCTCCGGTCGGGCGCGTCACGCCGCTCGCCGATCGGCAGACGCAGCGTGAGCTGCTCGATCGCGGCAGCGTGCACGCGCGATTCGTCTTCCAGGTCCGCTTCGTTCAGCTCGAGTCGCACGGCCTGCACGAGCTCTTCGACGAGGTCTGGCGCCAGCTCCTGATCGATCAGCCGCCGGTAGAGACCGAGCAACGCACCGGACAACGAGGGACCTGGCGCGGCCCGCCCGGTCACCTGTCGCTGCAGCACCTGTCCAAGCATCTCCCTGATGGCCGTCAGCTCCGCCTGTACCGACTCCCGCTGCGCAGCCGGCGCTTCTCTCTCCAGCGACGGAGCGGGAGCGGGCGGCGGCGAGGCGGCGTCGAACGCGTCGGCCAGAGAGTCCTCGGGCGCCGAGTCAAGCGGCGCGTCGGGCGGCAGTGCCTGGAACCGCTCGCGATCTTCGGCCTTCAGGAGGAATCGCTGCGCCACGGGCCGCAGCCGCTCGCCTGCTCCGTCGCCAGGGGCATCGGGCGGAGGGACGGAGGCGGGAACTGCGACCGGCTCGAGTCGCGGCGGTGGCGACTTCTCGCTGAGCATCCGGTTGACGAGCTCCATCACCGCGCTCGAATCGGCTGTCGCCGCCCTCTCGATCGGCGGAGACGGAGCGCGATACGCCTTGTGCGCCGACGCCGCGCGAGGATCGGCGCGGCGGGGCACGGATGGCGGCGGCGCTTCCGCGGGCGTCGCCGTCACCTCGACGATGTTGCGCCGTCCCAGCCCGAGGAAGCCGCCTCGCTTGAACGAGCGGGTGTTGAGAATCACGGCGTCCTCGCCGAGGCTCTCCCTCACCGCGGTCAGAGCCTCGGCCATGGTGTAGGCGTGATACGTCTTGAGCGTTTGGCGATTCAACGGCGTGCCCTCCGTGGCAACGTCACGCGATCAGTGGTGTGTTCGAATCACTCTGATGTCATGATCATTCTGACCAGCCTGATCATCCTGATCAGCCGATCAGCCGGATCATCCCGATTCGACTCATCCGACGCCGCTCCCCGCCAACGGCGCCGACTCGGCCGGCACCTTCGGCGACTCGTTCTCGAATTGTACCAGACCCATCGATTCGACGTCGAGGCCCCCGCACGATCTCGTTGTACGACAGCACGACGGCACCCGAGAGCTGCGCGTCGAGAATCTGCTTGAGCGGTCGCGCGCACGCTTGGCGACGTGAGAACGACGAGCTGGTGTCCGGCCGTCAGCAGCGGCTCGCGGCCCGGCTCACCGCGTTCGGCGATGCGCTTGGCGACCGGCGGCGGGATCGACAGCGTGGTTCCGGTCGGGCCGCGCTCGACGTAGCCGTTGACGAGATCCTCGACGGCCGGGTCCATGGTCACGCAGTAGAGGCGCGCCCGACCATCTTCGCCGCTCTCGACGTACGTGGCGCAGATCGTCCGCCGCAGCGCGTTGCGGACGTACTCGGTCAGCACGTCAAGATCCTTCGTGTGAACGGCCCAGTCGCCGAGCGTCTCGAGGATCGTCTCCAGATCGCGGATCGGCACCCGCTCCCGCAGCAGGTTCTGCAGGACCTTCTGCAGCTCGCCGGTCTTGACGACCGAGGGCACGGTCTCCTCGACCAGCTTCGGCGAGGTCTTCTTGAGCTGCTCGAGCAGGTGGTTGACCTCCTCGCGCGTGAGCAGCTCGTCGGCGTGGCTCTTGACGAGCTCGGTCAGGTGCGTGGCCAGCACGCTCGTGGCGTCGACGACGGTGTAGTTCATCGTTTCGGCGCGCGGCTTGAGGGCGGGCTCGATCCACATCGCATCGAGACCGAACGCCGGCTCCTTGCCCGGCGAGGCCTTCGAGCCGGCCGCTGGCCAGCCCGGAGTCCATCGCCATCAGCAGCTCCGGATAGACGACGCCCTCGCCGATCACCGCGCCGCGCAGCTTGACGCGGTAGTGCGTTGGCTCGAGCTGCATGTTGTCGCGGATGCGGATCGGCGGCACGACGATGCCGATCTCCATGGCGAGCTGGCGCCGGATCATCGCGATGCGGCTCGAGCAGGTCGCCGCCGCGCGCCGTGTCGACCAGCTGCACGAGGCCGTAGCCGATCTCGAGCTCGAGCGTGTCGACGGCGAGCAGGTCTTCGACCGGCGGCGGCTCGTCGGGCGCGCCGCGGCCTCCGCCCGCGCGTCGGCCTCCTTCGCGCTCGCCGTCGCTGGCGTCCGACGAAGCGGATCGACCACGCGAGCACGCCCATCATCGACCGACGCGCCGAGCAGCGGCAGCGTGCGGCAGCGGCGTGAAGGCGAGCAGGGCGAGGAACCCGCAGATGAGGTACGAGCGCGATCGGCTGCGACGGCGAGCTGGCGAGGGATCTCGTCGCCGATCGTCTCGCGAGCCGCCGGTGCGGGCGACGATCAGGCCCGCGGCGATGGCGATGATGAACGACGGCACCTGGCTCACGAGCCCGTCGCCGATCGTCAGCCGGGTGAAGACGTCGAGCGACTCGCTCGAGCGTCCAGCCCTTCTCGAGCGCGCCGATGGCGAAGCCGCCGACGATGTTGACGAGCGTGATGATGATGCCCGCGATCGCGTCGCCGCGCACGAACTTGCTGGCACCGTCCATCGCCCCGTAGAAGTCCGCCTCCCGCATGATCTCTCGCGGCGCGTCGCGGGCCTGCGTCCTCGTCGATGAGGCCGGCGGAGAGATCGGCGTCGATCGCCATCTGCTTGCCGGGCATGGCGTCGAGCGTGAACCGGGCCGCCACCTCGCTCATGCGCGTGGCGCCCTTCGTGATCACGACGAACTGCACGACGACGAGGATGACGAAGATGATCACGCCGACGACCACCGAGTCGCCGGCGACGAAGTTGCCGAACGCCTCGATGACCTGCCCGGCCACGCGCCGTCGCCTGCTCCGGGCGTCGCCGCGTCGGCGGTGAGGATCAGCCGCGTGGAGGCGACGTTGAGCACGAGCCGGAAGAGCGTCGTCGCCAGGAGCAGCGCGGGAAAGACGCTGAAGTCGAGCGGCCGGCTCATGTAGATCGTGGTCAGCAGGACGACCGCGGCCAGCGAGATGTTCGCCGAGAGCAGCACGTCCATGAGCAGCGGCGGCAGCGGCACCACCAGCACCACGATGAGCGTGAGGAACGAGACCGGAACCAGCAGATGCCGGTGGCGGGCCACGAAGAGGAAGATGGCGGGAAGCTGGGACCGCTCGTTCATCGCACCGTGTCCTTCATCCCTCGCTTCATAATGGGCTTCATGATGGGCTTCATGCCGAGTCTCACCCCGCAGCCTTTCCGTTCAGCCGGTACACGTAGGCCAGGATCTCCGCCACCGCCTTGTAGAAGTCGGGCGGGATCTCCTGGTCCACCTCGACCGCCCGGTACAGCGCTCGGGCCAGCGGCTTGCGCTCGACGATGGGAACGCCGTGCCGCAGGGCGATCTGCCGGATGCGCAGCGCCAGGTGATCCGCGCCCTTGGCCACGACCCGCGGCGCGCGCCATGCTCGCCGCGTCGTACTGGATGGCGACGGCGATGTGCTCGGGGTTCGTCACCACGACGTCCGCCTTCGGCACGGCGGCGCTGATCCGCTGCATGGCGATCTGCTGCTGCATGCGGAAGCGGCGCCGGCGGACGTCCGGATCGCCCTCCGTCTGCTTCATCTCGTCCTTCACCTGCTGCTCGCGTCATCTTGAGGTCTCGGCATGCTTCCACCGCTGGTAGAGGTAGTCGAAGACGCCCGAGCAGGAGGAGCACGGCCAGCACCCGCAGGGCCAGGTCGAGCATGAGCCTGCCAACGACGGCCACCGCCTCCATCGGCATCAGCACCGGCAGCTGGACGATGCGTGTCGCGTACTGCGTAATGGTCAGGACGGCGACGATCATCACGACGCAGCACCTTGAGCGAGTCGAGCGAGACCTTGACCAGACCCGAGAGTCCGAAGATGCGCTTCGCGCCGTCCAGCGGATTGAGCTTGCTCAGTTTGGGGGCGAGCGACTTCGGCGAGAAGAGCCAGCCGATCTGCAGCAGCTGGGCCAGGATGCCCGCCGTCCAGACGATCAGCACGGCCGGCGCCGCGATACGAAGGCCGGCCGCGCCGAGGGTGCGCACCATCGGCCAGGCGCCGTCCGGCGTTACGGGATCGCTGATGAATCCGGAATCGAGGACCTGGCCGAGCAGCACCTGCCCCTGTCCGAGCATGGTCGAGCCGCCCACCCACACGGCCGCGGTCGCGCCGAGCAGCAGCAGCGCCGCCGCCAGATCCTGGCTGCTGCGCGACGTTGCCCTCATCCCGCGCTTCCTGTCGGCGGCGCGGCGTCGCCTCTTCCGTTCGTTCGCCCAGGTCGTCGGCCATCAGCCCGCCACCCATGAGAAGATCACGTCGAGCACCTCCTGCATGCCCTCCATCATCACCTGGTCGATCACGGTCAGCCCCAGAATGATGATCAGCAGACCGGCCAGAATGCGCAGCGGGAACCCGAGGCTCAGGATGTTGAGCTGGGGCACGGTCTTGGCCAGGAAGCCCATCGCCAGGCTCTCCAGGAAGATGAGCGCGAGCAGCGGCGCCGCCACCCGCAGCGCGAGCTCCAGCGCGCTGGTGAGCAGACCCGCGAGGAGCTGGATCAGATCGGCGTTCACCGCGAAGGAGCCCAGCGGCAGGTGCTCGAAGCTGCGCAGCACGGCCAGCACCATCGCCTCGTGTCCACCGATGATCAGGAATCCGGCCAGCGTCATGAAGAAGAGCATCTGCCCCACGACGTCCGCTTCGTCGTCGATGGCCGGGTTGAAGAAGCTCGCGAAGCCGAGTCCCATCTGCTGACCCATTACGAGGCCGCCGGTCTGGATCGCGATGAGCGGCAGGCTGGCCATGAAGCCGATGACCAGGCCGATCGCGAGCTCCATCGCCACCAGCGGCGCCAGCGACCACAGTTCCAACGGCAGCGGCGGATGCGCCGCGCAGCGCGTCGCGGCTGATCAGCGGATAGACCGCCGCCCCGATGACCAGCGTGAGCAGCACCTTCATCCGCGTTGGAATGACGGGAGCGCCGAACACCGGGCCGTAGATCGCGAGTCCGCCGAGGCGAAAGATCACGAGCATGGCCGGAGGCAGGTGCTTCAGGATGAGGTCGTACTGGCTCAGTTCATCTCCCTTGCCGCGCTCCCAGCCGTGAGAGCAGTCGCTTCCGTCCGTCGGCTTCGCGCCGATCTGGAGGCCCCGGAGGCCGCTCCGGAGCACTCGAAACAGTGCTATCCGGTGAACATCTCCACTGCGAACTCGGACATCTCGACCGTGATCCAGCTCAACAGCGCAATGGCCACCAGGATCATCACGACGATCTTGGGCACGAACGTCAGCGTCTGCTCCTGGATCTGCGTCACCGCCTGGAAGAGGCTGACCACCAGTCCCACCAGCAGGCCGGCCCCCAGGATGGGGGTGGCCAGCAGGAGCGTATAGAAGAGCGCTTCGCGGACGACGTCGACGGCAGAGTCGATCATGACAGGCTCGATTCGAGAGGGGGACGAGAAGCGTGAGCGAGATCGAGAACGGCGGTGGACCGCGTTGCTACGGACCTCCGCCCGCGATGGCGGACGCGAGCGAGACCGCCATGTCCGGCTGCGCGACGCTGTTCAGCAGCGACTCGACGACCAGGCTGCCAGCCGTCGACGAGAACGAACAGCAGGAGCTTGAACGGCAACGAGATGAGCACCGGCGGCAGCATGAGCATGCCCATGGAGATGAGCATGCTGGCGATCACCATGTCGATCACCAGGAACGGCATGTAGATGCGGAATCCCATGAGGAACGCGACCTTGAGCTCGCTCAGGACGTACGCGGGAACGAGCGAGAGCATGTCGACGTCGCCACGGGTCAGTGTTTCGGGGTTCGAGGTGTCGACGCCCCGGTAGTTCAGCATCATGTACACGCCCGACCAGTTCCCCGTGGCCTCGATCTGCGCGAACATGAAGTCGCGGAGCGGCTGCTTCGATCGCTCCCACGCTTCGGCGTGGCTCGTTGATCTCCCCGCTCGTATAGGGCTGGATGCCCTCGTCGTACATCCGCTCGAGCGTCGGCGCCATGACGACGAGCGTGATGAAGAGGCTGAGCCCGACCACGACCTGACTCGGCGGCAGTCCCTGCGTGCCCAGCGCCTGCCGCAACAGGCCCAGGACGATCACGATGCGCGTGAAGCACGTGCAGAGCAGCATGATCGCCGGCGCGAGCGAGAGCACCGTGAGCAGCAGAACGATGTTCAGCGCGCCGCTGAGCCCGCCCTCCATGCCCGGCGTGGCCCGGGCCGCGTCCTCCAGAACCCCGAGGGGAGAGAGGGACTGGGCGCCGAAGGGATCGATCTCCTGACCCGATGCAGTCGCGGTACACGCCGCGAACGCGACGAGTGCGAGGACGGCGACCCGAGCGGCGCTGATCAATCGCCGTCCCCCGCGACGGCTCTGCGTGAGATCGACGATTTCGCCCGACGTCTCGGGTGCCCGCACGACCAGGTCGTGCGCAACCTGCTCGGCGAGACGATGCTCGCTCTGCGAGCGCTGCAGCGCGCTCTGGAATCGGCGGGCGGCGCTCTTCCGCGAACCCGCTTCCACCCGCGACAGGAGTGACGCGACCTCGTTCGGATCGGTGAGCTCGGAGAGCGTGGTCATCGCGCTGCCGCTCTGGTGGACGAGCAGGATGCGGCGCAGCCATCTTCAGGAGCACCAGCTGCTGGCCACGGGCCACGGGGTAGCGAGCCAGGATCTCGAGCACGCCCGAGGGACGGCCGGCGGCCAGCGTCAATCCGCAAGTGCGGCGCACGAGCAGACGCAGCAGCACGAGCAGCCCGATGACGACCGCCAGCGCTCCGCCGACGCGCAGCAGCTCGCCGAGCCCCAAGGCGCCGAAGCGGCGGGGTTCGGCGCGGTCGAGCCCGCCGGCCGGAGCAGTGCCTGCGGCCTTTGCTTCCTCGCTCTCGCCGCGCGCGCCACCGAGCGGCCGTGCGTCGTGAGCGAGCGCGGGATCGGGGACCGGTGTGTCCGACCACGACGCCTCGACGGTGTCGGCTTGCGGCACCGCTGCCGATGGAGACGTTCGCGGAATCAGGGAGACCGCGCCGTTGGGCAGCGCCCCCGCCGTCAGCGGTGGCGGCACTGCGGTGTCCTGCGCGAGCGCGGCAGCGCCGAGCAGGAACACCAGGCAGCACGCGACAGCGACGTTCGAGAGCGATGTGTGAAGCATGAAGCCGTCCTTGGCTTGATCCGCCGGATCCTCCGGCTTCGATTCCGTTCAATCGGGCTGGGTCGTCTCGTCCTCCAGCGGCTCGATGATCTCGCTCACCCGCACGCAGAAGTTGTCATCCAGGACGAGCACTTCGCCCCGGGCGATGTGTCGGTCGTTGACGAAGATGTCCACGGGATCACCGGCCGCCTTGTCCAGTTCGACGACCGAGTTCTCGTTCAGCCGCAGGACGTCCTCGACGTACATGGTGGTTCGACCGAGCTCGATCTTCACGCGGAGCTTGACGTCCCCGAGCAGGGAGAGTCCAGCGGCCTGCGGCGGGGGCGGGCCGTCCTCGAGATCGGGCAGGTCGAAGCGGCCGCGCTCCGCCTCGGACTTCAGCGATTCGGCCGCCGCGGTCGCGGACTCGAGCGCCGCCTCGACGGAGCCGGACTCGTCGACCGCGGGCGCCGTCGGCTGTGCTTCGCTCGAAGCGTCGATCGGGCTGGGTCGTTCAGGTTGAGGGTTGGGAGGGGTATTCGACATCCGGAGCTCCGCCGCGGGTCGACCGATCGGGGGCCCCTCCGCCACACCGTCCGGCCGAGAACAATCGGCCCAACCGGGACCTTCTCTGAAGTCCTTCATGGCGGACTCGTCGATTCTCTCCCGCGCGCTGCGCAGGACCGCGCTCCCAACCCTTGCCCGTGCCCTTGCCCGTTCTTCTTGCCCTTTTGGGAGAAGCGTGGCAAAGGGCAACGGAAGAGGTTGAGGCAAGGGCAGGGGCAAGGAGCCGATGAACGACTCCCGCGCTCCACTTCCTCATCTTCAGCCGTCGACGCGCAAACCCGTCCCCATCACGATGACCACCTTGTCGATGATCGGCTCTCCGCTGACCTGATCGGCCCCGAAGCGGTCGTTGAGCAACGCGTAAACTTTGCGCGTCAAATTCTCAAGTCTCGGCTCGTCGAAGTGATGCGGCTCGCTCGTACGCCAGATGGCCGTCAGCTCCGACTTGATCTCGTTGCGGAACTGCTCCAGCTCCGTCGCGACCCGCTCCTGGTGCCGGCGCTTGACCTGCACGTACACTTCGGTGTCATAGAGATAGGTGACGCCTCGCTTGGAGTTCGGGAACCGGCCCTCGACAACGAGCAGCTCGACGATCTTCTCTTCTTCCGGAATCTCCACCGACTCCAGCGGACTGCCCGCCTGGACCTCGGCCGGAGGGCTGAGCATCTTCATCGCGCCGAAGACGAGCAGCGCTTCACCGACGACCAGGCCGGCGAGCATCGAGCGCGGTTCGCAACCGCGGCGGTCCGGTCTTGGTTCCGGCTTCGTCACTCATCGATCGTCCCCCGCCGCGCTCCTTCGGCGCTCGTGAAGTTGGCGTCGCTATTGAACTGGTCGACCAACTCCTCGGTCAGGATGATCTCAACTCGGCGGTTTTCCGCGGCCTCCACGGGGTCGACGGCTCGGGGACGCACCGGCTCCCGGGTTCCCACCGCCTCCAAACGGAACACCTGATCGTCCAGCCCGTGCCGGATGAGCACGTCCTTGACGTTCATGGCTCGGCGGAAGCTGAGCTCGTCGAGATTCTTGAAGGGCGATCCGGGATCCAGGTACTTGAGCGCTGCGTGACCGCGTATGACGATCTTGTTCCTCCGACCGGCCAGCAGCAGGGCCAGCTTGGCCAGCTCCTCCTCCACCCGCGGCTTCACCTCCGCCGACTGCGGGTCGAACGTGCTGGGGCCGCCGATGACGAACTTGATGCCGTCGCGGACCGAGGTGACCCGCACGTGCGGCCCGTCCTGACCGGGCGTGCGATTCTGACTGACCTGGTCGTCCTCATAGTTCCTCAGGGCCAGCAGCTCCATCTGCTCCAGAATCGACTTCAGCGGCGGATCGTCGGTGGGCAGCACGCCGATTCCACCGGAGTAGCCGAACGCCTCCTTGATCGCCGTCACCACGCGCTGGTACTCATGGTCGCGCTTCATCTCCGAGAACATCTGGAGCAGGATGAAGAAGGTCAGCAGCAGCGACATCATGTCGCCGAAGGTGACCACCCACTCCGGGACACGCTCCGTCCTGCTTCTTCGGCCGCTTCTTGATCATGGCGTCTCGTCGCCGCTCGCCCACGGCTCAGGCCGCGGCGGCGGCGTCCTTGGTGGCCCGCAGCGACGGCGGCAGGAAGGTCATGAGCTTCGACTCCACGTTGCGCGGATTGTCGCCGGACTGAATGGCCATCACGCCCTGGATGATGATCGTCTGCATCAGGACCTCCTCGCTGCTTCGCTGCGCGAGCTTGTCCGCCATCGGGAGGAAGACGATGTTGGCCAGGAGCGCACCGTAGAGCGTGGTGAGCAGCGCGGCGGCCATGCCCGCACCGATCTTGGACGGGTCGTCCATGTTCGACAGCATGGCCACCAGGCCGATCAGCGTGCCGATCATGCCGAAGGCGGGGGCGTACTTGCCCATCGCGTCGAGCATGCCCTTGCCCGAGTCGTGCCGCTCCATCAGGTTCTCAGATCCGTTTCGATGATCGTCTCGATCACCTCCGGGTCCGTGCCGTCGACGGCCATCTGGATCCCGCTGACGAGGAAGTCGTCCTCGACCTCTTCGATCTTGCTCTCGAGGGCCAGGATGCCGTCGCGGCGGGCGACCTCTGCGAGCTCGACGAGCTTCTTGATCATCTCGAGGGGATCGCCGGTCTTGGACACCACGGCCTTTCCCATCACCTTGGGCAGCTTGAGGAAGCGGGCCAGTGGGAAGGCGGTCATGGTCGCTGCCGTCGCTCCCCCGATGACGATCAGCACCGATGGCGCGTTGAGGTAACTGACCACGTCGCCACCGATGAGGATGGCGACGACCACCATCACCGTGCCCAGGATGAGCCCCACAATGGTGGCGATGTCCACAGCGACCCTCCTGCCTCACCGCGTGGTGCAACGACCCGCCCGGCGGATCCTCCGGAGCGCAACACGGCGACGCTGACGTCGGTCATCGGAATTGGCAAGGGGGAACTTGAGGCCGCCGGCATCGGGAGCGAGCGCGACACGGCCTGCCTGGGCGGAGGCGAGGACATTATCGGGTCGGGGGAAGCAGCACCGTGAGGGCACTCGGTTCGACCTCGATGGTCAGCTCCGCCACCCCTCCATCGACGCTTCCCGCGGACGGGGCCGGATGGTCGCCGTCGATCTGGAAGTGCACGGGGCGCGACGCCCGAATCTCGACCGCCCGCGCCCGCCGGTAGATGAGCCGCGGGTCCTGCAGGTGGCGACCGAGCCGGCAAGCGAGAATCCAGGCCGCCATTCGACGCCGCGTGCGCGCAGGAAAGCAAACCACGTCCAGCTGCCCGTCGGTCATCTCCGCGCGCGGGCCGGATCGAGTCGACACGCGTACTGGCGGCAATTTCCGACGACGACCAAGCCGATGCCATCCGCGTCCAATCGCTCTCCGTCCAGCGAAAGCTCGAGGGTCGGGGCCTCGAACCGCCACCACTGGCGAAGCAACGGGGGCACGTAGTCGAGCATCGAAATCGGCCCGGTGCGGTGACGGGCCAGGTCGGCGACGACCTCGGCGTCGAATCCCATCGAGGCCATGAGCAGGAAATCGCGCCCGTTCGCGCGGGCCAGATCCAGCCGGCACGAGCGCCCTTGCTCGATGGCCGCGAGGAGCGTGCGGGGCGAGCGGTCCATGCCCCATTCCCTCGCGAAGAGGTTGGCGGTGCCGCAGGGCACCTGGTAGATCGGCGTGTCCGTCCCGCGCACGGCGGACGCGGCCTGGCGCACCGATCCGTCTCCGCCCAGGACTACGAGCAGGTCACGACCGCACGCGGCAGAAGTCAAATCGTCGATCTTCACGCAGCGGTCCGTCTCATGGCCGCGGCGGCGCAGCGCTCGCTCCAGGTCCTCTGCTGCCGCTGCCGCCCGGCCTCGACCGGAGATCGGATTGAGCTGAAGAAGGATCCGCATGGTCGGACGGGATCTCGGAGCCGTCCAGAAGCCGGCCGGCGGAAGCGTGCGGTGGGCGGCCGGCGCGGAGCGCTCGGTCTGTTGACCGTCGTCGCTGTCACTCTACCATCTGGTCCATGACTCGACTCCCCCGCCGTGCCCTTGCGTGGCTGTGCCCGGTGATTGCCGTCGCCGCGGCGGTTGGAGGAGCCGTCCCGGCTGACGCTCAACAGGAGTACATCCTGGACGAGGAAGACCAGTGGTCGGCGGAAACACCCCCCGATCCCTCGACACCCGAAGGACAACTCGCCGAAGTGCGCTTCGCCCTCGCCGAACAGGCGTGGGCGCGGGCTCAGGAGCTGGCGACGCAGTGGATCGATCGCTATCCGCGTCATCCGCAGATCGCCGAGGCGTATCTCTACCGTGGCGACTCATATCGCGGCCGCACCGAGTATTACGAGGCGCTCTTCGACTACGAATACGTCGCCCGCGTCTACACCGGCTCCGAAGCATTCGTGACGGCGCTCCAGCGGGAGCTCGAGATCGCCAAGCTGTATGCCTCGGGGAAGAGGCGGAAGATCTGGGGCATGCCCCTCATCGATGCCTCGGACGAGGCGGAAGAGCTGCTCATCCGGATACAGGAGCGGATGCCGGGCAGCACGCTCGGCGAAGAGGCGGGAATGACCCTCGCCGATTTCTACTTCAAGCGCCAGGACATGACCCTGGCCGCCGAGGCGTACAGCCTCTTCATCCAGAACTACCCCCGATCGCGCCAGCTCGAGCAAGGCTCGGCGCCGCCTCATCTACGCGAACCTCGCCGCCTTCAAGGGACCGTCGTACGACGCCTCCGGCCTCTTCGAAGCGCGGATCAAGCTGCGACAGCTGATCGCCGCCGAACCCGCCACCGCGCAACAGATCGGGGCAGAAGCGCTGATCAGGCGCATCGACGACTCCACCGCGTGGAAGCTCCTCAAGGTGGCCGACTGGTACGAAAAGACCGGCAACGCGGTCTCCGCCGAATACACGATCAGTCGTCTGATCCGGGAGTATCCGCGCACGTCGGCCGCGAAGCAGGCCTTGCGCCAGATTCCCGGCATTCTCGAGAAGCTTCCCGCCGGGATTCGGGAACAGACGCTCGACTACGACGCCTACCGCGCCGGCGTGCTCGTCGACGAGACCATCATGATCCTGGAGCCCGCCGAAGCGTTGCCCGCGGAAGCGCCGCCAGCGGAGGCCGAACCGCAATGATCGGAGCGCAACGATTCACCACAACCGCGATCGCTCTGCTCGCGACGATCGCCGCGGTCACGGGCTGCGCCACTGATCCCACGCAGGGATACTCGATGGCCTCGCTCCTTCCCGAGGACGTGACGACGATCGCGGTACCGATCTTCCAGAACGACACGTACAACCGCGAGGTGAATTTCGATCTGACCGACGCGGTCATCAAGGAGATACAGTCTCGGACGCCCTACCGGGTCGTGCCCCAGTCCCGCGCCGAAACCGTTCTTCTCGGACATGTTCGAGGAGTGGAGCTGGACCAGCTCTCCAAGTCTCGGATCACTGGATTGAGTGAAGAGGTCATCCTGTCCGTGACGATCGACTTCCAGTGGAAGGACCTCCGGAATGATCGCTTGCTCGTGGAGCGGAAGTCCTTCGCCGGACAGGGGCTGTTCGTCCCCTCCGCACCATCCGGAGAACCGATCGAATTGGGCGAGTTCGCCGCGGTTCAGCAGCTGGCCAGAGATATCGTGTCCGAGATGCGATCCAGCTGGTAGCGGTCCTATGATGGTCCGCTCATTCGTCCAGGCCCGGCCCGGAGGACGAGCGCCGTTCGGATCCCTGTCACGGAACGCATGCAACGCATGAGCAAAGAGACCAAGCCATCACAGCAGGACCCATCGACCGGACGGGGCGGGGACTCCGGCGGCAGCAAGGGACCGCAAGCCCCTCCTCCGGTGAAGTTCAGCCGCGGGCTCATGAGCTGGGTGATGATCCTCGGCCTGCTCATCATGCTGTTCGTCGTGTTGAACAGCAACAAGAGCGGGCAGGAGATCGATGGGTGGACCGAGTTCACCGTCCTGATCAAGAACAAGATGTTCAAGGACAACAAGGTCCTGATCAAGGACGATCGGATCGTCGGGACCATCAAGCCGGGCACGGAGGGCTATCCGCTCTCGACGAAGGCACGCGGGTCTGGGTGCGGATCGACGGCGCCAACCGCAACTGGTACCTGGACGAACTGAAGACGATGGACGTCGATTTCGCGACGAACACGGGCACCGCGATCTGGGTGCAGCTGATCATCTCGATGGCCCCGATCCTGCTGATCATCCTGATCATCTGGTTCCTCATCGCCCGCTCCATGCGCACCGCAGGCGGCGGTCCGGGCGGCATGCTCGGCAACTTCGGGAAGTCCCGGCACCGGATGACCAGCAAGGAGAACATCAACGTCACCTTCGACGACGTGGCCGGCATCGACGAGGCCAAGGAAGAGGTCGGCGGAGATCATCGAGTTCCTCAAGAACCCGAAGAAGTTCCAGCGGCTCGGCGGACGCATCCCGCGCGGCGTGCTGCTCGTCGGCCCGCCCGGCTGCGGCAAGACGCTGCTGGCCAAGGCCATCGCCGGCGAGGCCGACGTGCCGTTCTTCTCGATCTCCGGCTCCGACTTCGTCGAGATGTTCGTCGGCGTCGGCGCCAGCCGCGTGCGCGACCTGTTCAAGCAGGCCAAGGAGAACTCGCCCTGCATCATCTTCCTCGACGAGATCGACGCCGTCGGCCGGCGGCGCGGCGGCGGCTTCACGACCGGCGGCCACGACGAGCGCGAGCAGACGCTCAACGCCATCCTCGTCGAGATGGACGGCTTCGAGACCAACGACCAGATCATCGTCATCGCGGCCACCAACCGCGCCGACGTGCTCGATCCCGCGCTGACGCGGCCGGGTCGGTTCGACCGGCAGGTCGATGGTGCCGCTGCCCGACCTCCTGGGCCGCAAGCAGATCCTCGAGGTGCACGCCAAGAAGGTCAAGCATGAGCCCCGACGTCGACCTCGAGGTCGCTGGCCCGCGGCACGCCGATGTTCTCCGGCGCCGACCTCGCGGCGATCATCAACGAGGCCGCCATCATCGCCACGATGGCCGACAAGGACTTCGTCGAGCTGGACGACCTCGAGGAGGCCCGCGACAAGGTCCGCTTCGGCCGCGCCCGCAAGAGCCGCAAGATCGAAGAGCAGGAGCGAATCGCCACCGCCTACCACGAGGCCGGCCACGCGGTCGTCCAGGCCCTGCTCGCCGGACGCCGATCCCGTGCACAAGGTCACGATCATCCCCCGCGGCCAGGCGATGGGCGCGACGTTCAGCCTGCCCGAAGAAGGACCGCTACGGCTACGGCCAGAAGTACCTGATGGCGACGCATGCGCGTCCTGTGCGGCGGCCGCATCGCCGAGCAGCGCAAGACGGCGCGACGATCTCCTCCGGCGCCGCGATGGACATCCAGATGGCCACGCAGTTCGCCCGCCACATGATCCTCGAGTGGGGCATGAGCGAGCGCCTCGGCTTCGTGCACTACGCCGGCGTCGACACGCCGTGAGTCGTTCATCCCGGAGAAGGACTACTCCGACGAGACCGCCCGGATCATCGACGAGGAGATCAAGCGCCTCATCGACGAGGCCTACCGCGACGCGGATCGGATGATCGACGAGAACTGGGACAAGGTCGTCGCGATCGCCGAGGCGCTGCTCAAGTACGAGACGCTCCAGGGCGAGGACGTCGAGCGCTCATGCGCGGCGAGCGCCTCGACAAGCCCACGGTCGCCGAGCTGCTGCGGGCCGAAGCGGCCAAGGCCGCGCCACCACCAACACCTGCGCCAGAGCGCCCCGAACGCGAAGTGGGCGACGACCGCGCCGGCGGGATGATGCCAAGTCCGGCGTAGGTTGGTCTGCGCAGCCGGCGGGGGTGCGCGAAACACGCGTGTCTCGGTCAGAGGATTGCGCGACCGTCGCCGGTTGCTGTCGAGGGCGTGCGCGAACACGGTTGGCGCTGTTCCTGGGGTTGCGAACTGGCGCCGCAACCCCCAGACCGAGACAAGCGTGTTGGCCCACCCCCTCGACAACAACCGGCGACGGCCCCGCAACCCATCGGACTTCCAACGCGTGTTTGCGAACCCCAACCGTGTTTCGAGAGAATCGCAACGGATCGATCCTCCCTCACACCCCCAGGCGCTCTCGCGCCATGTTCACCCGGCAATCAAGGAGCCGAAGCACCTTCTCGGCGCTGCTGTGACCGCTCTCGAGCACCACCTGCTTCGGCTTGAGCCCCAGCGTGCGCGCGACCAGCCGGCGGATGGCGATGTTCGCCTTCCCTCCTTCTGGCGCCGCGTTCACCTTCACCTTCAATCGATCCCCCACCGCCCCCGCGATCTTCTCCTGTGCGGCGCCCGGAACCGCCTTGATCCAGAGCAGCACGTCGTCGCCGGACTGCTCCATGCGAAGCGTCATCGCCGCGCCCCTACTCACCCACCACGCGCTTGCGACGCAGCACGTGGTGGTAGTGCTGCGCGAAGCGATGCGCCTCGTCGCGGATCGCCTGACAGAGCTTGAGGCCGGGGTTCTCCCGTCCCAGCCGGATCGGCTCGCTGCGCTGCTGCACGTAGATCAGCTCCTCCTTCTTCGCGAGGCTGATCACCATGGGCGGTTTGCACGGAAGCTGGTCGAAGGCCTGCAGCGCGGCGTGGAGTTGCCCGAGACCGCCGTCGATGAGGATGCAGTCGGGATACAGCTCGTTCCCCTCGCCCGCTTCGCGGTAGCGACGGCTCACGACCTCGCGAATGGCCATGTAGTCGTCGTTGTCGGCGGTGCGAATGCGGTAGCGCCGGTAGCCGTCCTTGAACGGTCGCCCGTCGATGAAACAGACCTTCGACCCGACCGTCTCGCCGCCCTGCAGATGGGCGATGTCGATGGCCTCCATGCAGCGAACCGCCGCGTCCAGACCGAGCGTCCGCTGCAGCGATCGGAGTCCGCGCGAGGGATCGGCGGCAAAGACCGTCACCTCCGGTTGCCACTGCCCTTCCGGTCGATGGCTCTTCTCAGCCGCTCATCGAGCTTCTCGATCGATCGGATCTGATCGCGCAGCACCGCCGCCCGCTCGTACTTCTGCTCGGTTGCCGCCTGTTCCATCTCCCGGTTCATCTCGCGCAACATGGTGCTCCGCTTGGATCCGAGGAAGCGGATGAAGCGATCGACGTCCGCTCGGTACTCCTCCCGCGAGATCCTGTCCGCGCAGGGGGCCGTGCACTGATCGATCGCATGCAACAGGCAAGGCCGGAAGTACCGATTCTTCGAGTCGCCGGCGGTGATGTCGAGCGTGCACGTGCGGTACTTGAACACCCGCTGCAGCAGCTGCACCGCTTCGCGCAGCGCGTACACCGACGTGAAGGGCCCGAAGATCCGCGCCCCCTTGAACTCCGGGTCCATCGGCGTCCGCGTCACGTAGACGCCCGGGAAGTCGTCCCGCACCGTCACTGCCAGGTAGGGGTACGTCTTGTCGTCGGTCAGCCGCTCGTTGAAGCGGGGGCGGATGTCCTTGATGAGCCGCGCCTCCATGAGCAGCGCTTCCCATTCACCCTCGCATTCGATCACCTCGAACTCGTCGATCAGGTCGAGCATTGGCTGCTTCTTGGGCCCCAGCTCGGCGGAGGGGACGAAGTACGACCCCACCCGGCTGCGCAGCGAAGACGCCTTTCCGACGTAGATCACCGTGCCTTCGACGTCCTTCATGAGATAGACGCCGGGCCGGCGGGGAAGGCCCCGCGCGGTGCTGGCCAGCGCGTTCAGGCGTGTCTCGCGGTCTGACGACATGCGGTCGATTCTATTCGCGGCCCGGCGGCGCCCTCGTGCTCCGATCCCCACCGGCTACAATCGGCGGAATGAGCACGCTGCTTCTGCACGGTGGACGGGTCATCGATCCCGCGAGCGGAATGGATGAGACCGCTGACGTGCTGATCGCGAACGGTCGCATCGCCGCCATCGAGACCAGCCCAGGTCGACTCCCCTCCTCGGGAGTGGTCGGAGAGTCGGTGGAGCGCCTCGACGCCGAAGGGCTGATCGTGGCTCCTGGACTCATCGACATCCACGTGCACCTGCGCGAGCCGGGTCCCGCGCACCGGGAGACGATCGCCACCGGCGTCACCGCCGCGATCCGCGGCGGGTTCACGACCGTCTGCTGCATGCCCAACACCACGCCGCCGCTCGACAGCGCGGCGATGGTGCAGTTCGTGCAGCTGCGGGCGGCGGAGGTGAACCTCGCGCGGGTCTTCGTGGTCGGCTGCGCCACCGCCGGGCGAGCGGGCGAGAGCCTCGCCGAGATCGGAACGATGAGCCGGGCCGGCGCGGTCGGATTCACCGACGACGGCGACGTCATCGCCGACGCCTCGATGATGGTGCAGGTGCTGCGAACGGTCGCCCAATACGACCGCTGCGTGATGCAGCACTGCCAGGAGCCGACCCTCACCCGCGGCGCTGCGATGAACGCCGGCCCCGTGGCCGCGCGCCTGGGACTGACGGGATGGCCCGGCGCGGCCGAGGAACTGATCTTGGAGCGGGATCTGCGCCTCAATCGAACCGTCGGGTGTCGCTACCACGGGCAGCACTTGAGTGTCGCCGGCTCGGTGGAGATCCTGCGCCGGGCTCGTGCCCAGGGACAGCCGGCCACGGGAGAAGTTACTCCGCATCACCTGCTGCTCACCGACGACGCTTGCTCCGGGTACGACACCATGACGAAGATGAATCCGCCGCTGCGCACCAGCGCGGACATCGAAGCCCTCAAGGAGGGCGTTGCCGACGGCACGATCACCGTCCTGGCCACTGATCACGCGCCGCACCCAAGGGAAGCGCAAGGCGATCGAGTTCACCTCAGCCGCCTTTGGCATCGTGGGCCTGGAGTGCGCGCTGCCCCTCTACCGCCGGGCTCTCATCGATGACGGCGTCATCGACTGGCCGCAGCTGCTGGCCATGATGACCATGCATCCGGCCGAGGTGACCGGGCTGGATCGTCAGGGCCTCGGGCGCCTGGCCGTCGGCGGCCCCGCCGATGTCACGGTGATCGACCCGGACGCACCGTGGACGATCGACGTGAATCACTTCGCGAGCACCGGCCGCAACTGCCCGTTCGACGGCTGGTCGGTCACGGGCCGGGCGGTGTACGTGATTGCCGGCGGCCGGCTGCATCGGCTCGACTCTGGGAGCGTACAAGCATCCGGGCCGCCCGCTGAAGCCCGTCCCTCCTCGGTCGTCGGCTCCCAGATCGAAGTTGCTGGTCGCCGGGGCCGCAGCTACACTGCCTGATTCCGTCGGTGAACGTGTCTCGGCGGACCGTCGGCCTGGTTTCGAGGGCTGGACCGACGGCGTTCTTGGCAGGCCCGGTGGGCCCCTGATCAGACTCGACCCGAATCGATCAGGAACGACCGTCGCCTGCGAAGCCATCATTCGTTCGATCAGAGTCTTCTCCGTCGGACCGACGGAAACGGGCTCCTTCGCCTGCCTCTGATCGACCAGGACCAAGCGCCCTTGTGCGGGGCGGGCCAGGGCAACCTGGCGGCCCTCGAACCTCCGCCGGTGTCGCTGCCCACTCAGGACGATCCATGACCCCCAATCTCGTCAAGGACCTCATCGAAGCCGGCATGCACTTCGGACAGCGCCGGAGCAACTGGAATCCGAAGATGAAGCCGTACATCTACGGCGAGCGCAACCAGATCCACATCATCGACATCCGCCAGACCATCAAGGGCCTGCTGCTCGCGCAGGCGATTCGTTCAGCGAACCGTGGCCGAAGGCAAGGACGTGTGCTTCGTCGGCACGAAGCGACAGGCGCGGATGTCGATCGAGAAGTACGCCGACGACGTGACGATGCCCTACGTCACCGAGCGCTGGCTCGGCGGCACGCTGACGAACTTCCGCACGATCCGCGAGCGTCTGCGCCGCCTCGAAGAGCTCGAGCGGCTGGTCGAGTCGGGGGAGATCGAGACCTACTCGAAGAAGATGGCCTCGCAGCTCCAGCGGGAGAAGAAGAAGATCACCCGCAACCTCCAAGGCATCCGGAACATGACCAAGCTCCCCGGCGCATCGTCGTCGTCGACGTCAACCGCGAGCTGAATGCCCTGAAGGAGGCGCGAAGCCTGCGGATTCCGACCATCTGCCTGATCGACACCGACGGCGACCCGGATCTGGTCGACATCCCGATCCCGGGCAACGACGACTCGATGCGCTCGATCGAAGTGGTCATCCGCGAACTCGCAGCGGCGGTGCGGGACGGCAAGAGTGGTCGCACCGCCAAAGCCGAGGGAGCCGAGGAAGAGGAATCGCCCCGTCGCCGTTCCTCCCGCAGTCAATTCCGCGCTCAGGATGCCCCGGCGGCCGAAGCCGAAGGCGACAGTTCATCGGACGCGCCAGCCGTGGTCACCGCTCAGCCCTCGTCCGCGCCGGAGCCGACGACGTAGCAGCCCGTTGAATGAAGTCAGATTGCCTCTGAGCACGATCACTCTCGCCCTGGCGCCGCCGCCAGACTCGGAGGCTCCGGATCCGCCGACCCAACCTCACCGTCACCCGATCGGCAAGGAACATTGACATGGAGACCACACCGGTGAGCTTCACCGCAAAAGACGTGATGACCCTTCGGCAGAAGACCGGTCTGGGCATGATGGACTGCAAGAAGGCGCTGATCGAGAACAACGGCTCGCTGGAAGCTGCCGAAGAGTGGCTGCGCGAGAAGCTCAAGGGCAAGATGGACGCCCGCACCGAGCGAGCCACCGGCGAGGGGCGCATCGGGATCGCGATCGAGGGCTCCTCCGCCGTGATCGTCGAGGTGCGGACGGAGACCGACTTCACCGCCCGCAACGACAAGTTCGTCGAGATGGTGGACGGCGTTGTTCACAATGCCATGAAGCTCCCCGCCGGGCCTGTTTCGGCCACTCCTGAGATGACCAAGCTGATCGACGAGGTCCGGATCACGACCGGAGAGAACGTCAACTTCGCCCGGGGCGAGAAGCTCGAAGGCGGCGCCTTCGGCATGTACCTGCACCACGACGGCAAGCGAGCCGCGCTGATCCAGATCGAAGGCAAGGCCGACGCCGACCTGCTCAAGGGGATCTGCCAGCACATCGTCTTTCACGATCCGATGGCCGTCAGCGAGGCGGACATGGATGCAACCAAGATGGAAAAGGTGCGCCGGGAGGCCGTGAGCGAGGCGAAGGAAACCGGAAAGCCCGAGGAGATCGCGAAGAAGATCGCCGAGGGCAAGGTGCGCAAGTTCCTGGAGGAGCACACGCTGCTCAACCAGAAGTACGTCCTCGATGAGACCAAGTCCGTCAAGGAAATGCTTCCCGCTGAAGTGACCGTCAAGCGATTCGTGCGGTATACGCTCGGCGCCTGATGATCCAGCAGGTGGTCGCCTCGGCCCGGGAAGGGGAGGCACTTGCGTGTGGCGAACCTGTCGCCGGGCCAGCACGCTCCTGTCAGTGGCCCTCGTGCTGATCTGGACGGTCAGCATCTGGTTCACCGCAACCGCGCCGCTTCCGCGACTGGGACTGCCGGTCCAGGTGGCACTTGGCGCGAGCCAAGGCCAGCTGCTCGTCTTCTGGCACGACACCGGTCGCGACCTCGTCAAGGACATGGGCTACCGCATCCGTCCGAAACGGGCGGGCGTGCAGTGGTGGTTCTCATCGATCAGGGGCGGGTGGCTGAACAGCGACGGTATACCGCTCTGGCTGCTCATCGCGATCAGCGCCGTCATCACGATTGCGCTGTGGCTGAAGCCGCCCCGCCGGGGATTCTGTCCGGCCTGCGGCTACCCGTCCGGGTCGTCCTCCGTCTGTTCCGAGTGCGGCAAGCCGCTTCCCGCCCGTTGCCGCCGGAACCCGTAGCTCACGACCGACCGTCGCTCAGGACGTCCGGCCCCTGGCCGGCGCGCTTCTCGAATTGACCGCCGCCGACGTTCTGGTACTTCGTGAAGCCCAGCCGGTCGAGGTTCTGGTCGCTGAGCTTCGACTTCGTCGCCGCGTCGGACCAGTTGCCGGCAATCTGGGCGCGGTCGGAATGCGCCGCATCGGCTGGCCGGTCTCCGGATGAGCGGTCAGCGGGGGATCGGACATCTTCTGGAAGAACTCGAAGACCTCCCCCTCGGAGCCGTCTTCGTTGATGGCTTGATACACGTAGGTGGGCATACCTGATCCTATCGGCCGAGACGGGGGGCAGAGGCAAGGGCAAGGGCAAGGGTAAGGGTAAGGGTAAGGGCAAGGGCAAGGGTAATCCTCGCGATCAAGTCGGTGATTCGACTTCAGTCGACCGGCCCCTGCCCTTGCCCCTGCCCTTGCCCTTGCCCCTGCCCCTGCCCCTGCCCCTGCCCTTGCCCCTGCCCCTGCCCCTGCCCTTGCCCTTGCCCCTGCCCCTGCCCCTGCCCTTGCCCCTGCCCTCCCAGCCGATCACTCCACACGCCCAGCCAGCGCGACCTCCGAGAAGGGGAGCTTCACCACGGAGGGCCGCGGAGAGCCGCGGAGCACGAACCGAGTGGAAAGACCCGGGGACAGCGCCCATTCCACCGGAAGGACACGAGGCTCTCCCGTCCTCTCCCCCGCTCTTTCTCCGCGCTCTCCGCGGCCCTCCGTGGTGAGTTCGGCTTCTCGCCGCTGCCCTCAATACCCCGCCGGCTGACCGCCCTTGCGCGAATCGCTGGCCGCTTCGATGACGCCGTCCCTGATCCACACCAGCTGCACCTTGCCGACATAGGGGCGGCGGGAGACCTCGTGCCCGCGCTCCGCCATCGACGCGATCGCTGACTGATCCCGCCACCGCTCTTCGAACTGCAGCGTGTTCGGCATCCACTGGTGGTGGAAGCGCGGCGCTTCGACGGCGTCGTCCGCTGACATGTCGAAGAGCAGGCAGTTGAGGATGCACTGGAGCGATCCCGTGATGATGCGCGGCCCGCCGGAGGCGCCGACGATGAGAATCGGCCGTCCGTCCTGGAGCACGATCGTGGGTGACATGCTGCTCAGCGGGCGCTTGCCCGGCTCGGGCTGGTTGCGCTCGGACTGCTGAAGCCCGAAGGCATTCGGTTCGCCCCGCACGGCGGTGAAGTCGTCCATCTCGTTGTTGAGCACGAAGCCGAACTCGGGCACGGCGACCAGCGAGCCGTACGAGAGGTTGATCGTCTCGGTGCAGGCCACGGCCATGCCCGCGGCGTCGATGACGGAGAGGTGGCTCGTGCCGGCGTCCGCGGGCACCGCGGCCGCGGATCCGTAGCTGGCCGGCGGACCGGTTGAGCGAAGATCGATCTCCGCCGCGAGGTGATCGAGATACGCCGAGTCGAGCAGCTCGTCGACGGGAACGGGAACGAACGCGGGGTCGGCGAGCCAGGTCGCCCGGTCCGCGAAGGCATGCTTCATCGACTCGGTCACCAACTGGACGTATTGCGGTGCGTCGTGATCGACCCCGTCGAGATCGCTCGCCCGGCGCTCGAGCAGACCGAGCATCTGCTGGATGGCCAGGCCACCGCTGCTGGGGGGAGGCATCGACACGACGGTCCACTCGTGGAAGGCGCCGACGAGCGGCGCTCTGCTCAGGGGTCGGTACCCTGCGAGGTCCTCGGCGGTGAGAGACGCAGACGGGCCGAGCGCGTCCAAGATCGCCTGTGCGACCGCGCCTTCGTAGAAGCCTGCTGCGCCTTGCTCGGCGATCAGCCGCAGCGCCCGCGCCTGGGCGCGGTTGGTGACGGTGTCGCCGACCTCGACCGCCCCCGCGCGGCAGAAGTACTCCCAGATGGAGTCACTCTGCGCGTGCAGCTCTGACCAGCGCTGCCGGTCGGCGGCGAGTTCCTCCACCGCAGCGATGTAGTTGGCGTCGGCGCGGAAGCCGTTCTCCGCCGCGTCGATGGCCGGCGCGAGGACCGTCGCGCGGTCGAGCGTTCCGTACCGCTCGAGGACGTAGAGCAGGCCGGCGACCGTTCCGGGGACGCCCACCGCGTCCGGACCGTAGCGGCTTGCGGGAGGACCGGTCGACGAGGATCGCTCTTCGAAGTACGCCCTGCCGACGCGCAAGGGCGCCGTCTCGCGATAGTCAATGGCGATCTGCAGCGGCGGCGCGCCGTGTTCCGCCGGCCGGACGATCAGCATGAAGCCGCCGCCACCGATTCCGCAGGAGTAGGGGCGCACGACCGAGAGGGTGAAGCTCGTGGCCACCGCAGCGTCCACCGCGTTACCGCCCTGCAGCAGCATCTGGGCGCCGGCTTCCGATGCCCGCGGATGATCCGCGGCCACCGCCGCGTGCTGGTACGAGTGGGTCGAGCGCGCGGCGTCGGGGACTCGCGTGGGGGCGCCGCCGCAGCCACCGGCGAGCAGCGTCACCGCCAGAATCGCCGCCGAAATGCGCGAGCCGAACTCAGCGCGCCACCAGCGGTAGCGCGGCGCCTTGCTCATCGGCTGGTTCATGCTCTCTGTTCCCCGAGAAACCTGCTGATGAGCTCTCGCGCCTTGACGATGTCCGCGGGGCGTCTGGCGCGAGCCTCGCGCTCGATCACGAAGTCGACCGGGGGATCGAGCGAGCGGGCGATCTCGAAGAAGGCCGGCCAGTTCACGTCGCCTTCCCCCACCGGCACCTCGCGTCCCCACGTGCCCGCCATCCCGGTGGCCACGGCGTCCTTGACGTGCACCTGCCGCACGAACGGAGCCAGCTCCGCGAGCGCCTCGATCGGATCGCCCATCCCGTAGAGGATCATGTTCGCAGGGTCGAAATTGACGCCGATGGCCTCGCGATCGAATTCCTCGAGCACGCTCCGCAGCGTCGCCGCTCGCTCCTGTCCGGTCTCGAGGGCCAATCCGACACCAAGCGGCTCGAAGGCGTCGGCCACGAGGTGCAGGCGATTGAGAAGCTTCCGGCGCTCCGGCGATCCTGGGTCTTCGGGAAGGAAGCCGGCGTGGAACGTGACCAGCCTCAGGTGCGCTTCGGCAGCCAGCGCCGCGACCTTCGTGATGCGCCTCAAATTATCGGGCCACGTGTCGTCCGGCCGCACGCCGCCGGTGCGTGCGATCGACTCGAGCGTGGAGTAATCCTCCCCCTTCATCGCCATCATGCCGCTCACGACCTCGATCCCCGTCTCTCGGAGCGACTCAACGGCGCGACCCCAAACCGGCGGCTCCTCCAGGAGCGGGTTGAGGGCCAACTGCACCGCATCGACCTCGAGCTCTTGGAGCATTTCGCGGAGCCGTGCGGGGTCGCCCGGACGCAGGCTCCAGCTGCACAGGGCAATGCGGGAACTGGACATGGCTCCACTATCGCCCTTTTTGAACGCTGTCGAGCGGTAGCCGGATCCGTGAGTTCGGCTTAACATGCTGCTGCCAGTTGGGCAAGGGAAGGTAGCACAGTGTCCGTCAACGTCGAAACTAGTCTCGCCGAGGCGAGAGCCTCTACTTCGGTGCTCGACGAGCGGGCGCCGAAGAAGACGTGGCCGCAGCGCGTGGAAGCGTACCTCAGCCGCCTCAGCACCCGCAACAACTTCTGGCAGAAGGTCTTCTCCTTGATCTGGCTGCCGTACGCGTTCCGCAGCGGCATCTCCATGAAGCGGCTCGACTCGAAGCGCTTCAGCGCCGTGTTGCCCTTCCGGCGCATCAACCGGAACTGGTACAACGCGATGGCCGGCGCCGCGCTCCTCGGCAACTCAGAGGTGGCCGCCGGGCTCTTCCTCTTCGCCGAGTGCGGCAGCGACTACTTCGTCGTCTGCAAGAAGATGGAGTACCGCTTCCTCCGCCCCTGCATGGGTCCGGCGGTGTATCACATCGTCAGCACCGAGGACATCAAGGAGAAGATCGCGACCGGCAAGGAGTTCAACATCGACCTCGACCTCGAGGTGCGCCAGCAGCTCAAGCAGAAGGGGAAGGAGCTGCGCGTCGGGCGCTG
The DNA here is from genome assembly GCA_963697235.1 of uncultured Planctomycetota bacterium. GTDB lineage: Bacteria > Planctomycetota > Phycisphaerae > Phycisphaerales > SM1A02 > CAVONJ01. Next base: position 414,241 of record CAVONJ010000003.1, on the reverse strand, counting down.
CCACATGACCTTCCACTGCACGCCGAAGTCGCAGGTTCGCGAACGACAGCGGCGGGTCGAGCGCTGAGCTTGCTTCGCTCGTCGACCGCGACGGCGGGAAGCGTGGCGTCGACCATGAAGAATGATCGGTCGACCGTTCGCCCGGAACCGAGGGCACGGGGCTTCTGATCATGCGCGGCGCCGTTGCCACCATCGGATGGGGTCTCTTCTGCGCATGCAGTTGGACGTGGTGCATCGGAATGTACCTACCCGTGATCCTGCTCGATCGGTACGGGTGGCCGGGGTTCGTCGCGTTCGCGGTACCCAACGTGCTCGGATGCGGCGCGTTCGGGTACGCGATCGGAACCGCCGAACGCTCGCGGCGGCTGGTCGTGCAGCACGGCCGCGCGGCGCCGTGGTTCTCTTCGGTGACCGTCGCCTTCCACCTCTTCTTCGCCGTCTTCCTCGTCACGGTGCTCCTCCCCGGCCAGGAGGGAGGCGGGGCGACCGATCTGATCCTGCGCGGCGGCGTCGCGGCGGCAGCGCTCTACACCCTCGGGTGGCTCGTCAGCTGGTTCGATGACCGCAGCTGGCTCGTGCTTGCCGCAGCGGTCTATGCGGTGTCGCTGGCGGTCTTCTTCGCGGTGCTCCCACGGACGACCGGGCTGGCCGACATCGTCCCCGCGCGTTCGCCATGGGAGCTCGTCTGGCTGCTTCCGGTCATCGCCTTCGGCTTCCTGCTCTGCCCCTATCTCGACCTGACCTTCCACCGGGCGCTGCAGCGGACGCCCAGCCGGCACGCCTTTGCGGTCTTTGGAGCGAGCTTCACGGTGATGATCGTGCTCACCTGCTTCCTCTGGAATTCAGGTCCGCTGCGCTGGTTCGGCCTCGTGCACCTGGGGCTGCAGAGCGTGTTCACCGTCGGGCGCACCTGCGGGAGTTGCGGCAGAGCCCGGCCCTCGCCGGCGCCCAGCGCCGGACCTTGCTCCTGCTCGTCCCCGGGGCGGTGGGGCTCGGAACACTGATCGCGCGAAGTGCGGTCTCACCCGCGCGGGCAAGCGATCTCGGAGAGGCGAGCTACCTTCGATTCCTGGCCTTCTACGCGCTGGTGTTTCCGCTCTACGTCTGGCTCTTCATGTGCCCCAGGATGTCCCTCACCCGCACCCGCGCCGCCATCACCGGCTACCTGCTGACCGTCCTCGTCTCCGCGCCACTGTTCGAAGCGGGCTTCATCCACCACCACACCTGGCTGCTCATGATCCCCACCGCCGCGCTGCTCGTGTGGACGGTGGCGCGAGCCTCGAACACCTCTGCCTCCAAGTGAGGGCGGTCTGCGCGGATCGTGCCATGTGCGATTCGGTCCGCGCTTCGACCCGTCGCGGAGACACCCACCGGGTTTGCTATGCTTACCCCATAAGCATATGATGGACCTGTGAAACTCCCCCGCGACGTGCGTGAGCAGTTCCGGCGCTTCGGCCGCGCCGGTGGCCGCGCGAGGGCAGCCCGTCTCAGTCCCGACGCGAGGAAAGCAATCGCCCGCCGAGGAGCGACTGCCCGATGGATCAAAGAGCGATTCGGGGCCTCGAGCTTCGAGGAGCTGGGTCTGCCGGGGGGCGAAATCGTGGATGCCGGTCTCGCGGATCTCACGGACGGGGTCCTGTCCGCCGAGAGCCTGGCCGTTTCGATCGCCACGCCTCGACTCAGACGCGAAGGAGTACCGCTGGGTCCGACCCACGCTGATCCCGAAGACCGCCTGTACGATCTGCTGTCCCGACAATCAGGTGATCTCGCGCACGCAAGGTATGGCGCCTACCTCAGACAGATGTCCTCATTTGCGAGTGCCTGCTGTGCGCTGCGACTGGTTCGGGTGCAAGGTGCGCGATAGGTTGACGCGTGAAGGTCTGCGAGACCTCATGAAGGAGCTCGCCCGAGTCGCTCCCGGTCGGAAGTCTTACCGGGTCTACCTTGTGGGGGGCGGTACTGCCGTTCACTCAGGATGGCGGGAATCCACGATCGACGCCGATCTCTATTCGGAAGACGACGCGATCTTCCGGGACGTGCAGGGCATCAAGGACCGGCTGAAGCTGAACATTGAATTCGCGAGACCTGAAGATTTCGTGCCTCCCCTGACCGGGAGCAGCGACCGCCATCTCTTCATCGACACCATCGGCCGGGTCAGCTTCTATCACTACGATCCGTATGTCCAGCTGCTGTCCAAAGTGGTCCGTGGTTTCAACAGAGACATGCAGGACGCGCAGAACTTCATTCGCAGCGGAATGGTCGACCCACGGCTCTTCTCGTCGTTGGTCCAACGAATCCCAGAACGAGCCTTTTCGAAGTACCCCGCGCTGTCCCGGCAAGCCGTCTTCGATGCGGTCCAGGGGTTCCTAGGTCAAAGAGCAGACTGACCGTCCTCGAGCGTTCACTCATTGCGCCGGATCCACGTCTCGACAAGGAGGATTTCGATACCTCTCCCACCGGGAGAGGTCGGCGAGTGCAGCGAGACGGGTGAGGGAGGAGTGCGTCGACCGCCGGCCGCGAAGGTCGAGCGCCGCAGAGCCGAGCCTGTGCCCTGAGAAGGCGTCTACCGCCTTCCTGCTCGCCGACACGCGACGCAGTCCTCCCTCACCTGGCTCGTCCCCGCGAGAAGGCACGGCGAGCCGTCCTCTCCCGGGAGGAGAGGCGTTCTTTCTCTCCGGGGGCAGGACTCTCCCCTCTCCTGGTCTCCCCTACCGCCGCTGCCCGCAGCACTGCTTGTACTTCTTCCCCGAACCACACGGGCATGGCTCGTTGCGGCCCACCGTGGGCATCGCCCGGATGGGCTGCTTCTTGCGTTTGATCGGTTCGCCGCGCGTCGCTGCCGTGGCGGCGGCGAGGTCCTGCCGCTGCTGCGCCGTGCCCGCTTGCGCGGCCGCGGCGGCCGCGGCGGCGTACGCGGGCTGCGCCGGCTGCGGTGCGCGCTGACCCGCGGCCGTAGCTGCGGGAGGCGGCGGTGCCGGCGGCGCCTGCGGTGTCAGCTTCGCCTTGAAGATTAGGTCCGAGACCTTGTCCCGAATGGACATGTGCATCTCTTCGAAGAGCCGCGCTCCCTCGCGTTTGTACTCGATGCGGGGATCGCGCTGGCTGAAGGAACGAAGGCCGATCGATTCCTTGAGCTGATCCATGGCGTACAGGTGGTCCTTCCACGCCTGGTCGAGGATCTGCAGGAGCACCCAGCGTTCGAACTGCGTGAGCTCGGAGCGCATGATGCTCGCGAACTTCTCGGCCGCCGCCGCCTGCGGATCATCTTCCGCCCGCTTCCGCTCCGCCTCGGTCAGCCGCATGAAGCAGTTTTCCTGGAACCAGCGGTCGAGCTGCTCCGGCGAGGATCCTGCCGCGACCACCGCCCGCTCGGCGCGATCGGCGAATCGCTCCTCATCCCAGGTCGCCGCTTCCTCAATGAGGATCTTGGCCAGCTCGTCCGGCCGGTTGGAGGGCAGCGTGTTCGGCGTCCACTCCAGCTCGAACCGCGCCTTGACCCAGGCGCAGAACTGCTGGATGGCGTGCTGCGGATCGCGCTGCAGACCGGCGGCGGTCATGTCGAGCGCGAACTCGATCGGATACCGCAGCTCCCGCTTCCGGTACGACTCCCGAGCCTGATCCATCAGCCATGCCTCCGCGGCAGACGGATCTTCGAACGCCGTGAACTGCTCGGCCTTGAACTCGGTGGCGAACTTGTTGGTGGCCCATTTGGCCAACTCGACCGCGCCGTAATCCGGGACGAGGAACTGATCGAGCGGTGAAAGATCGACCTCGTCGATCATCTTCTCCGCCGCGGTGCTCAGCGTTGCGACAATCTCGTCCCGCGACATGTCCCTGATCTGCGGGACCGTGACGTTCGCCTTGTAGACCGTATTGGCCCAATCCACGAGGCCCTTGTAGTCCCACTGCTCGGGATCCTCGCCGGCGGTCGTGCCGGTGCCGAGATCGATGGCCTCGGTCAAGTACTCGCCGATGGTCACGCGGATGACCGTGCCCGCCTCCTCCTTGCCGTCCACCATCACCAAGCGGTGCAGGTCTTCGCGGTCCTTGCCCCGGATGCGCTCGGGGTCGATCGAGACGTTCACCTTCTCCCGCACCCACTCGGCGATGCACTTGGAGACGTACTTCTTGTCGAGGTAAGTGTGCACGGCGTCCTGCACGGCGTCGTCGATGAGCTCGAAGATGAGCTCCTTGACTCGCGAGCCCTCCAGTACGTCCTGACGCATGCCGTAGAACTCGTGCCGCTGGTACGTCCATGACCTCGTCGTACTCGAGGATGTTCTTGCGGATCAGGAAGTTCCGCTCCTCGACCTTGCGCTGGGCCCGGCCCGACCGACTTGGTGAGCATCGGATGCTCGATGGCGTCGCCTTCCTTCATGCCCAGTCGGCTCAGCACCTTCAGGGTCGTCGGTCCGGCGAACATCTTCATCAGGTCGTCCTCGAGGGACAGGAAGAACCGCGAGCGAGCCGCTGATCGCCCTGGCGACCGGATCGCCCGCGCAGCTGGTTGTCGATGCGACGGGACTCGTGGCGCTCGGTGCCGATGACGTGCAGGCCGCCGAGCTCCTCGACGTTCTTGAAGCAGTCGGAGGCGGTGCAGCAGACAGCTCCCGCATTCGTCCAGCGCGGTCGAGCAGATCGGCCTCGCGCCATCGAGGTCGCCTTGTCCGCGTCGCCCCAGCAATGGTCGACGTACCCACTTGCGCAGCAGCGCCAGGCGAATCGACGCGTCGTCCATCGCCTGCGACCTCGCTCTTGCCCGAGCCCCAGCTCCCTCGGCGCGATGTGCCGGTAGACCCGGGCCGCGATCTCCGCCTCTCGGCATGTCCGCGGTCACGTCCTTCGGACAGAGTTCCGCGCCGCTTCCAGTGGTCGATCAGCTCCTCGTGCGTGAACGAGCTCAGCTTGATGTCGGTGCCGCGGCCGGCCATGTTGGTCGCGATCATCACCGCGCCGAGCTCGCCGGCGTGGGCGATGATCTCCGCCTCGCGCTCGTGCTGCTTGGCGTTGAGCACCTCGTGCTTGATGTTGTGCCTGCTCTTCAGCAGCTTGCTCAGCATGCTCGGACTTCTCGACGCTCGTCGTGCCCGACCAGGATCGGGCCGACCAACGTCGTGGAAGGTTCTTGATCTCGTCGACGATCGCGTCCCACTTGTCCTTCGCGGACATGAAGACCAGGTCGTTGTGGTCGTTGCGGATGACCGGCACGTTGGTGGGGATCACCACGACGTCGAGCTTGTAGATCTCGTAGAACTCCGTCGCCTCGGTGTCCGCGGTGCCGGTCATGCCGGCCAGCTTGCTCGTAGAGCTTGAAGAAGTTCTGGATGGTGATCGTGGCCATCGTCTGCGTTTCCTGCTTGATGGGCACGCTTTCCTTGGCCTCGACCGCCTGGTGCAGGCCGTCGGACCACTGCCGGCCCGACCATCTTGCGGCCGGTGTTCTGGTCGACGATGACCACGCCTGCTGCCCGTCCTCGTCCGGGGCGACGACGTAGTCCCGGTCGCGCTGGTAGACGGTGTGGGCGCGGATCGCCTGCTCGAGCAGGTGGGGAATGTCGATGTTGTCGCCCACGTAGAAGGAGCCGAGCGCCCGCCTGCCGCTGCGCCTCGGCGATGCCCTCGTGGGTGATCGTCGCCTTCTTCTTGTCCAGCTCGACCTCGTAGTACTGCGTGTAGCGGTCGCGCTCCGCCTCGAGCGTGGGCAGCTGCGCCCTGGCCGCATCGAGCTGCTCCTTCAGCGCCGGGATCTTCGACTTGTCGCGGGCGTTGCGGATGTCGCCCTCCAGGCCGGAGATCTCGACCAGGCACGACTGCACCTTCCGGTCCGCCGCGTCCCACTCACGTCTGCTTCTCCACGAGGTGCTGGGCGAGCCGGTCGGCCAGGTCGTAGCGCGGCTGATTCTGGTGGGCGGGGCCGGAGATGATCAGCGGCGTGCGGGCCTCGTCGATGAGGATCGAGTCGACCTCGTCCACGATCGCGAAGTCGCGGTGCTTCTGCACCTGATCGTGCGACGCTCAGCTTCATGTTGTCGCGCAGGTAGTCGAAGCCGAACTCGCTGGTCGTGCCGTACACCACGTCGCACTCGTACGCCAGGACTTCTCCTGCGGCGACTGCATGTGCGTGGGGATGGATCGCGCCGACCGTCAGGCCCAGCGCCCGGAAGAAGGGGAAGGTCCAGTCGCGGTCGCGCTGCACGAGGTAATCGTTGACCGTGACGACGTGCACCTGCTGGCCTTCGAGCACCGAGAGGTAGCACGACAGCGGGGCGACGATCGTCTTGCCCTCGCCGGTCTTCATCTCCGCGATCCGGCCCTCGTAGAGCACGATCGCCGCCGATGATCTGGACGTCGAACGGACGGGCGCGGAAGGGCGGTTTGGACTGCGGAAACGCCTTGCGGACCGCCTCGTAGAGCGCCGTCGGAATGTCCACGAGCTGCCAAGCCGGAACCGGCCCGCTTGATCCAAGCAGCTCGCCCTCGGGTGGCGCGGGTTCCATCGTGGCCAGCTTGGCCTTGACCTGCTCGTAGAGACCCCTGGCCTCGTCGTCGAGCACCGCCGGATCGAACGCGAACTGCGGATCGAAGATGTTGCGAATGCCGACGTTCCGGTCCATCGCCTCCCGGGCGACAGCAAAGACCTCCGGAATGAGATCGACCGCGCTGCTCGCCGGCCGCGATCCGCTGGCGGAACTCGTCGGTCTTGGCCCGCAGCTCCTGCATCGCTCAGCGCGCGGGTCTCCGCGTCCAGAGCGGAGACCTGGTCGCACGATCCGCAGGTAGCGCTTGACCATGCGCTCGTTGCGGGTTCCGAAGATCTTCTTGGCGACGGTTCCGAAGACGGGAACGCCCATGGTTCACCTCGTATCTTGAGCGGGACGAATCGATTCTTTGCGGGCACGTGGCGGCGACCGTCACCGAAGAGCGACGATCCCACCGAGCCCATGAGCAACGTGGAAGACGCAAGAGCGTCGACACTGTGGATGGAGACGTCGATCGGGACTCAGGCCTGCGGTGGCGGCAGGTCGAGCCGGCGCTCACCCAGCTCCAGTCCGGGATGAAGCGGCAGGAGCCTGGCGCGGCGCGACAGGGCCGCAGGCCGTCGCCGGAGAGCTGGCCCATGACCAGCATGGCCAGCGGCGCCGTTCCGATCACGGGGGCCGGGTCTCCGCCGATCATGTTCCGGGCGACCGCAGCCATCGCCGCCGTGACCGCCCGAACCTTCTTCGATTCGCTCAGGCGAATGCGACTGTCGGTGGGACTGGCGTACGCCGGCGCGGGCAAGACCGATACCGCCGTCACCATGGCCACCATCACCACCAAGGTGGTGGCAGTGGCGCCGGAAATCGGGCTGCGGTGGGTCGGTCGGGTCATCGGCTCGCCGTCACGCGTCATGGGGTCAATAAGTATCGTCACGCCACCCGACGCGGACAAGCGGGAAAGGGCAACTCGGGCCGGAACGGACCGGGACGCTCCCGCCAGCCCGCCGGAAGGGGCATTCTAGAATGATCCCGTGACCGCACCACCCGTCTCCTCGCCCGATCGGCCACTCGAGAAGCCCTCCCGGGATCTCGAGGAGCTGCAGTTCCTCGTCACCGGGATGACCTGCGCCGGCTGCGCCGCCACGGTCCAGCGGGCGATCGAGGGGCGCCCCGGCGTCCGCTCGGCAAGCGTCAGTGTCACCGAGGGGCGGGCGACGGTCACGGGCGAGGATCTCTCGGAAGCGGACCTCGTGGCCGCCGTCGAATCCCGGGGCTTCGGCGCCCAGCTCATCGAGAGCCCGCCCTCGCTCGAGGAGCTCCGGAGCGAGATCGAGCTCCGCCAGATCCGATCCGAGCGGCTCTGGCGCACGCGGGCCATCGTGGGGCTGGGCCTCTGGATTCCGCTGGCGCTGATCCACTGGCTCATGCACGGTCCCTGGGTGAACTGGGTGCTGCTGCTCGGCTCGACCGCCGTCCTGCTCGTCGCGGGAATGGGTTTCTACCGCTCGGCATTTCGTGCGGCCCGGCGCGGCACGACCAACATGGACACGCTCATCGCGATCGGGGCCACGACCGCATACGTCTTCTCCGTCGTCGTCTTCGTCGCCAGGTTCTTCGATCGTCTCGTCGATCAGCCGCTGTATTTCTCCGAGGCAGCCGCCCTGCTGGGCATCATCAGTCTCGGCCACTGGCTGGAAGCACGGTCCACTGCCAAGGCGGGATCGGCGGTCCGCGAACTGCTCGAGTTGCAGCCCGATCGAGCGGAGAAGCTGTTCGCGCAAGAGCCCGAGCGGATCGACTCCATTCCCGCTGCGGACGTGCAGCCGGGAGACCGCATCCTGATCCGACCCGGCGCCCGCGTTCCCGTCGACGGCGTGGTGATCGAGGGCGAATCGGAGGTCGACGAGAGCGTCGTGAGCGGCGAGTCGATGCCGGTGCTCAAGCGGCTCGGCGAGCCCGTGATTGCAGGATCGCTCAACACCGTCGGTCGGCTCGTCGTACAGGCGACGGTGGATGGACGCCACACGACCGTCGCTCGCATCGCCGAGCTCGTGCAGCGCGCCCAGGGCAGCAAGGCGGACATCCAGCGCCTCGCCGACCGTGTGTGCGCGGTCTTCGTGCCGGCCGTGCTCTCGGTCGCCGTGCTCACCTTCGTTGGCTGGTGGCTCTTCGGCGACCCCGCGCGGGGCACGATCGCGACGGTGAGCGTGCTCATCATCTCCTGTCCGTGTGCCCTGGGCCTGGCGACGCCGATGGCGGTGATGGTCGGCGCCGGCGCCGCGAGCCGCCGCGGGATCCTCGTCAAATCCGCCCTGGCCCTGGAACTGGCCGGCCGCGCTCGGCACGTCGTGCTGGACAAGACGGGGACGTTGACGACCGGCCGCCCCCAGCTGATCGGCGTCGAGACGTTCGAAGTCGGGGTCACCGAGGAGGAGCTGCTCAGGATTGCCGGCGCGGTCGAGGCGCCGAGCGAACATCCGATTGCAAGGGCCATCGTGACCGCCGCGCGGAATCGCGGCATCGCACTGCCGGCGGTCGACGACTTCCAGGCGATTCCAGGACAAGGCGTTCGCGGGCGCGTCGAGGGCCGGACGGTGCACGTGCTGCGCGACCAGGAGGCGACCTGTCAGGTGCTCGTGGACGGCCGCCGATACGGAACACTGACGGTGGCCGACGCGCTGCTCCCCGATGCCCGGCCGGCCGTTGATCGGCTGCGTTCGTTGGGCCTTGGCGTCTCCATGCTGACCGGTGATCGGCCCGCCGTGGCCCGGGCCATCGGCGAGGAGCTTGGCCTCGAGCCTTCACAGATCGAGGCGGAGGCGACGCCCGAATCCAAGACGGCGTTCGTGGCCCGGCTCAGCGATGGAGGCGGTGGTGTCGTGATGGTCGGTGACGGGATCAACGACGCTGCAGCGCTGGCGCGGGCGGATCTGGGCATCGCGATCGCCTCCGGGACGAACATCGCGATCGAATCCGCCGACGTGGTGATCCCTCGCCAGCAGGTGATCGCCGTCCCGGAGACGATCGAGATCGCCCGGGACACGCTGCGCACGATCCGGCAGAACCTCTTCTTCGCGTTCTTCTACAACGTCTGCGCGATTCCGATCGCGGCGCTCGGGCTGCTCGGCATGCAAGGTCCGATCATCGCCGCGCTCGCCATGGCCGGCAGCGATCTGACGGTGATCGGCAACGCGCTGCGGCTCAAACGGCGGCTGGAACGGCGGCGGCGGAAGAGCAAGCCCGGCTGAATCGCTTGGTTTTGAGCCCAATTCCTTCCTTTCGCCGGGGATGCCTCCAACGATTCAGTCGAACAGCCCAGAGTGCCCGCGTCGCGATGCCGCTCCTGCGAGGCGAACCACCGGTTGGAGGGAGAGGTCGGATGGCCACCAGCTCGCTGGATCCACTGCCCGCGAATCAATTCGACTACTGGAAGGCTCAGCACCTGCTCAACCGCGCCGGCTTCGGCGGGACGCCGAGCCAGGTCCGCGCTCTGGCCAACCTCGGACTCGACGGCGGCGGTCGACTACATCGTCGACTACGACGAGGTTCCGACCGAGCCGGTGCGTCCCGACGACTTCGATCGATCGATCATGCGGCCGCCGACGCCGGCGGAGGCCCGCTTCCTGATGGAGGCGCGGGAACGAGGCGACGAGGCCGCCGTTGAGCGCTATCGGCAGGAGCGACAACAGCGCCAGGGCGAGGATCGGCGGCAGATGGCTGAGATCCAGAAGTGGTGGCTGAGGCGGATGATCGAGTCACCGCGGCCGCTGGAAGAGAAGATGACGCTCTTCTGGCACGGCCACTTCGCGACCAGCTACCGCCCGATCGAAGACAGCTATCACATGTTCAAGCAGAACCAGCTGTTCCGGACCCACGCGACCGGCAACTTCAAGGCGCTGCGCGCGGCATCGTGCACGATCCGGCGATGCTCGAGTACCTGAACAACAATCAGAACCGCCGCCAGGCGCCGAACGAGAACCTCGCCCGCGAGCTGATGGAGCTCTTCACCCTCGGCGAGGGCAACGACTACACCGAGTCCGACATCAAGGAGGGCGCCAGGGCGCTGACCGGCTACACCTTCGAGGACGACGCGTTCGTCTTCCGAGCGGCCGATCACGACGCTGGCACGAAGAGCATCCTCGGTCAGCGCGGCAACTGGGACGGCGACGACTTCGTCGAGATCATCTTCACGAGACCGGCGGCGAGCGAGTTCATCTGCTGGAAGCTGTACCGCTACTTCGTGAACGATCTCATCGGAGTTCCCGACAGCGACACCCAGGCCTTCATCATCAAGCTCGCCCGGGAGTTGCGGCGGTCGCGCTACGACCTGCGTCCCGTCCTGCTCACGCTGTTCCGCAGCGAGCACTTCTACGATTCCGCCAACGTGGCGTCGATGATCAAGAGCCCCACCCAGCTGACGGTGCAGGCGATCCGCTCCCTGCGGACACCGACCCGCAAGCTGAGCGCGCTGCTGAGCGGCTCAGCGACCTGATGGGACAGAACCTCTTCTTCCCGCCGTCGGTCAAGGGCTGGGACGGGGGCCGGTCGTGGATCAACACCTCGACGCTGTTCGTCCGACAGAACCTGCTCATCTACCTGCTGACCGGCCGACGTCCCGACGCGTACCCCTGGGACCGCGACGGGTCGAGCTACGACGCAACTCACCTGATCGAGCATCTGGCCGACCAGCGCGGCCAATATCATCTCCCGGACGTCATCGGGTATCTGCTCCGCTTCAACCTCGGACGGGAGCCCCTGCCAGATCGCGTCGCGCACGCTCACCGAATTCGTGGAGGGACACGGTGGACGGCTCGAGAACGACATGATCATCGCCCTACTCGCCCTGATCACCGCGATGCCCGAGTATCAGCTCTGCTGAGTGACCAGTTCCGCAACACGCCGCTCCGTGACCTAGAGGGACACCGACCATGTCCGATCATCCCGACACGCCTTTCACCCGTCGCCTCTTCCTGCAGCAGGGCATGACCTTCGTCTCGCTCGCCGCGACGGCGCCGGCGTTCCTCCAGCGATCGGCGTGGAGCATGATGTTGCCGCTGGGCGCCCAAACCAGCAGCCAGCCGGGCGTTCCCGAAGATCGGATTCTGGTCGTGGTGCAACTCGCCGGCGGCAACGACGGTCTCAATTCGGTCGTGCCCTACGCGAGCCGCGAGTACTACGTGCGTCGCCCCGGACTCGCGATCGTGCCTCCGGGCCGCCCCGGCGGCGCGCTGTCGCTCGACGAGGACCAGGGCATCGGTCTGCATCCCAACCTGACCGGCTTCAAGGCGCTCATGGACGAAGGCGTCGCGTGCGCCGTTCAGGGCGTCGGCTACCCCAACCCCAACCGCTCGCACTTCGCGTCGATGGACATCTGGCAGACCGCGGACACGGAGGGCCGCGGGCGCGGCTGGCTCGGCAAGTACTTCGACTGCACGTGCAAGGGCAGCCCCGAAGGCCAGGCTGCGATCGCCATCGGCCGCGATGCGCCGCTGGCCCTGATGGGTGACATCCAGAAGCCCGTGAGCTTCGAGTCGGCGGAGCTCTTCCGCTGGCTGGGCGAGGATCTTCACGAATCGCTGAAGGCGCCGTACCAGCACCTCAATCGCCCCGTCGCCCTGCCGTCGAACGAGCCGGACCAGCTGGGCTTCCTGCTTCGCACGGCGCTCGACGCGCAGCTGTCTTCGGACCAGATCCGCGCTGCGGTCGCACGGCGTCCGCTCGTCTCGTATCCAGGAGGAAACCTCGCCCGGCAGCTGCAGGTCGTCGCGGCGATGATCCGTGACGGTCTGAAGACCCGCATCTACTACGTCACCCTCGGCGGATTCGACACGCACGCGAACCAGAGTCAGACGCACGCCAACCTGATGCGGCAGCTCGGCGATTCGCTGCAATCCTTCCACAAGGATCTCCAGGCGCAGGGCAACAGCGGCCGCGTGCTGACGATGGTCTTCTCCGAGTTCGGCCGCCGAGTGGGCCAGAACGCCTCCGGCGGCACCGACCACGGAACGGCAGCGCCGATGTACTTCGTCGGCGACATGGTGAAGCCCGGCCTGCTCGGCAGCCATCCTTCGCTGACGGACCTCGACCAGGGCGATCTCCGGTTCACCGTCGACTTCCGCAGCGTGTACGCGGCCGTCCTCGAGGATTGGATGGGCGGCGACTCGACGAAGGTCCTCGGAGGGGAATTCCGCAAGGCCGCGCTGTTTTGATCATTCGACAGCACCTCTCCCCCCGGGAGAGGTCGGCGAGCGCCAGCGAGCCGGGTGAGGGACAACGGCGTCAACTGTCGGCCGCGCACGATCGAGCTGCCCGTGCCGCCTACCTGGCGTTGCGGACGCGTGGCGTGTGGTCGCGCGCAGACCTGCTCTGCTTGCAGCCGACACGCGACGCACGCCTCCCTCACCTGGCTCGTCCCCGCTGGGAGGCGGGGACGAGCCGTCCTCTCCCCGGGGGAGAGGAGCTCTGAGTTCGCATTCGTTCACCCTTCCGCGCGCGATACCGTGTATCCGCCGCCAGCGAACGCGTCGAGGATCTGCTGGGCCACCGCTTCGTCGCGAGCCTTCACGACCGCCTGTCCCTTCTCCAGCGAGACCTCGCACGACTCGACACCGTCGATCATCGCCATCTTCTGCGTGATGAAGTTGACGCATCCCTGGCAGGTCATCCCGTCCACCTTGAAATGCAGGTCGACGACCCCGATCGGCTGCGCCACGGTCACCGTCTCCACCGCCGGCTCACGTTCGCAGCCGCTGCCAGTGACGAGAACGAGGATGGTCAGGAAAGCGGGAATGATCAGAGCGCTGCACTGCCACTTCATGATCGACCTCCAAAGAAGCGATTCTAGCGCGTTTCGGCGCTCGACCAGGAGGTCCGCCGGATCGCTCCGGCGCGCCGCACGGAAAGCGAGGCGTGCCCTCGGACGCCACTCCGGAGCGATCTGGACAGTACTCACGTGGCCAGCAGCATCTTCATCAGGTTGGGCAGACCCGCACCCTGGTGGTAGCGGTCGCGGCCAAGGTCATTGCAGTGCTCCATGAGGATCTGCTTCACCTCGTCGGGACGGCCCACGTACTCGCGGCGAACGGAAAGAAACGCAGCGAGCAGCCCCGAGACGTGGGGACAGGCCATGCTCGTGCCGCTGTCGTTTCGGTAGAGCGACACGAAGCGCCGGTTCGCCCCTCGGCCAGTCGTCCGGAACTCCGAATTGCAGGACTCGATGCGCTCGCCCGGCGCGACCACGTCCGGCTTGGCGCGCCCGTCGGAGGTGGGACCGCGCGACGAGAAATACGAGGGTCCGTAGAGGTGCGGCTTCTCGGCATGCACGGAGCCGACCGCGATGCACTCCTCGAGGTTGGCCGGATCGCCGACCGAGACCTGCGTGTTGAGATCGAACTCCCCGTCCCCGGTGAGCACGCGGATCTGTCCCTCGTTGCCCGCGGCCACGCACACGAGCACGCCCTGACGCCAGAGATCGCGCAGTTCCTTGCAGATGGGTGAGAAGCCGCAGCCGTACACGGTGGGGTCGAACGGCCCACCGAGGCTGAGGTTGACGCCATGAATCTTGATCCCCGTCGGCGAATCGTTCTGGCGGTAGATGTCGTCGATCGCCTTGATGATCCAGGCGTCCTCGCCACCGCCGTCATCGTCCAGCACCTGGTAGACGCGAAGCTTCGCGCGCGGGGCCATCCCCAGGTGCTCTCGACCCTGGGCGTCCACGTACGAGCCGGCGATGATGCCCGACACGTGCGTGCCGTGACCGTCGCGGTCGCCGTCGCGGGGCTTGGCGATCGGCGTCGGCTCCTCTGAGTCCTTCGTGCAGTCGAGGACTTCGGTGATCGAGTGGTTCGCGGCGAAGTGGGGATGATCCCATCGCGCCCCCGTGTCGAGGACCGCCCACACGATGCCCTTTCCATCCGCCCCGTAGCTCGCCCGCGCCGCGTCGACTTTGATGGCGCGATCGGAACGGACGATCAGCTTGTGCTTCGCCGCACTTCGCCAGATGGCATAGACGTTGACGTCACCTGGATCACGAGCCAGCCGTTCGATCTCTTCCGGCGTCAGGTGCGCCGCGACGTACTTGCGGAGCCGCTGGACGCGAGCGTCCCGGACCGCCTCTGCGGCCGCTTCGGCCGTCGCGCCGCTCTGCCTCGCGCCCTCCCGCACCTCCGCCCGCACGCGCTCCGCAAGGCCATCGATGCGGCCGGGGAGCTCGCCGTGCGAATCGGGCTGCTTTCCCTCCCGCCGCTGCCGCGTCTCCTCCGCTTCGCCCAGAGCGCAGTAGCCGGGCTCGAGCGCCTCGATCAGGACGGGTTGACGAAGACCGATGCCGACGAGGCCCTCGGCCACGTCGCGCGCGACGACGAAGCGACCTGCCGGATCGACACCGACTGCAGGCTGCACGATCGAGCGCACGGTCTGGTTCGACAGATAGCCGATCGCTGAATGAGGATTGAAGCGCTGCAGATCCTTGGTGCGTTCGTTGACCACCCGCCGATCCTGGATGGTTCCGCGCGGCTCGAACTCCAGGTCGAGCGTGAGGTCCAGGGCCACGGGATCGAGCCGGTCGGCGAAGTTGTACCAGGCGCACGCGGTCGGGCACGGTGAGCGAGTACCCGTCTTCGATCAGCAGATCCTGGATCTCCTGGATGCCCAGCGGTGATCCCATCGTGACGAACAATGAAACGTCAGCTCGATCCGCTCGCTCGGACAACACCTCGAAGGAGACGATCGTTCCCTGGCTGTGGGAGAGCAGGACGAAGGGCTCCCCGCTGGTTGGGATCTGTTCGAGCAGCCGCGCCTTGATCTTCCGGCGCACGGCATCGTCGAAGAAGTATGCCGCGGTGTCCTTGATGAACCAGCGAAGGAACCGCTCGGCGATCGGCCGCCGAAGGAAGGGAGGAAGCGGCAGGACCTTGGTGCGCACACCGCGCTGCACCGCTCCCCCGCCGCCGGGCGCCGCGAGCGCTGTCGCGAGACCTTCGACGAATTCGAGCGCCCGCTCGTCCTCCGGATCGAGCTGCGCTTCCGTGAGCAGGGCGGCTGCGTCCATCGGTGCTTCGGCGGCTCGTGCGGCCCTGGTTCGTCGGCCGACCTTCGCTCCGTCATCCGGGTGGAGGATGTCGGACCAGTAAGCCAGACGCGTGCGCTCTCCCATGCTGCGGCCGAACGTGGCAAGATCCCAGAGGTGCTTCAGCTGCTCCGGCGGCTCGTGCGGCCCAATGCCGTGGATGTAGATGACGACCGGCTCCTCGGCCTTCGAGCGCCGAGCGGCGGGGGCCTTCTTGCGGCGGGTCGACGACCCCGGCGTCTTGGCAGATCGGCGGGCGTCCTTCCGGATGGTCTTCTTCCGCTTCGCCATGCACGTCTCCTCTCCCGAGCCAACGACCGCCCTGGGGCAATCAGGATCTCGGGTCTGGATGCTCCAGGATCGCGCGCGCTCGCTTCTGCCGGTAGGTGGCGACGGCGTCGCGATAGCGCGGATCCTTGAGGCCAAGGATTGCAGCGCCGAGCAGGGCCGCGTTCACGGCGCCGGCGCGACCGATGCCGAGCGTTCCGACCGGAATGCCGCCGGGCATCTGGACCGTGCTCAGCAGGGAGTCCAAGCCCTGCAGCGAGGGCGAAGGCATAGGGACGCCGAGCACCGGCAGCAGCGTTTCGGCCGCGGTCACGCCGGCCAGGTGGGCGGCACCGCCCGCGGCGGCGATGATCAGTTGGAGCCCGCGGCCCGGGGCGGAGCCGACATAGTCCCGCAACGCCTCGGGCGTGCGGTGGGCCGAGAGGACCCGGACCTCGTAGGGCACGTTCAGCTCGTCCAGCGTCGACGCCGTGTGCTGCATCGACTCCCAGTCGCTCTTGGAACCCATGATGACGCCGATGAGCGGACCCGGCATGGACTGACCTCCTCAGGGTGGAGCCTGGGGAAGCATGCTAACGGACGGGCCGGCTGAGGTGCTGGCCGATCCGCCGGTCGTTGCCGCCGAACCATGGCGGCTCGCGGCAGCACCGCGCCTCTGGTCTTGCCCGAATGTGCACGCTACCGCCGGAGGACTCGGCGCTGGTACAATCCGGGCCGGCCGGGAGAATCCGCTCTCGAGTGGCACAGGGCTCTTCTTCGAGGCCATCCGGCACGCGACGAAGTCGGCCGGCGGAGGGAGGAAGGTCTGCAGATGGCAGCGATGACTCGGTACAGCAACCGGAACGGCTGGACTGGTCCCGCGCTCTTCGTCGCGTGGCTCGGCACAACCGCAGTCGCTGCCGCAGGAGGTCCGCTGCCGTGCACCAGCGAGGCCTTGGACCGCGGTCTGAACTACGGGATGGTGAACTTCCCGCAGCCCTTCGGGTACCTCGGTTTCGGATGCGGCTTCGCGGATCTGGACGGCGACAGCGACGCCGACGTGATCGTCCTGGGCGGTGTCAACGGTCAGATCGGAGTCTTCGAGAACGACGGCATCGGCTTCTTCACGAATCGCGCGCCGGGCTCGGGACTCCCGCCGGTGCCCCAGGCGTCCGCCTTCGCTGCCGGTGACTACGACGGCGACGGCGATCTGGATCTCTACGTCACGCAGCTGGGCCTCACCAACTACCTGTTGCGCAACGACGGTGACTTCCGCTTCACCGACGTCACGGAAGTGGCCCAGGTCGGCGATCTCGGCGCCGGCAAGGCGGCCACCTGGGGCGACTTCGATCAGGACGGCTGGATCGACCTCTACGTCTGCAACTACAACGGCATCGTGCCCAACACCGCCAACTTGGACAACCGCCTGTACCGCAACCTCGGCAACGGCCAGTTCGAAGACGTCAGCGCCGCGCAAACCGTCGACAATCACGGCTACGGATTCCAGTCGGTGTGGTTCGACTACGACCGCGATGGCGACGTCGACCTGTACTTGTCCAACGATCGCGGTCACCTGCCCCCGCTCTTCCAGCCCAATCAGCTGTGGCGGAATGACGGCGGTCAGCTCATCAACGTCTCGGAAGGGTCGGGCGCGGATCTGGGGCTCTTCTCCATGGGCGTCGCCTGCGGGGACTTCGACGGCAACCGCTGGCCGGATCTCTACACGACGAACATCAGCGGATACCTCAACGGTTTCAACCCGCTCTTCCTCAATCAGGGCGACGGCACGTTCGTCGAATCGTCGGCCGAGGCCGGCGTCGGCCAGTACGTCACCTCCTGGGGCGCCATCTTCTTCGACTTCGACAACGACGGCTCGCAGGAGCTGTACGTCAACAACATGTACGAGCCCAACCACCTCTTCACGATCGAGGAGGGCTTCCCCTGCGTCGAGATCGCCGGCCTGGTCAACCTGCAAGGCACGCCCTTCGTGGGGAGCAGCGGCGTGTCGTTCAGCTCGGCGGTCGCCGATGTCGACGGCGACGGCGATCTCGACCTGCTGGAGAACAACCTGGGCTCGAACGTGCAGCTGTACATCAACAACGAGGGGGAGCGTCGCCACTGGATTCGCTACCGCCTGGTGGGCGAGGACACGAACACCTTCGCCATCGGCGGATCGGTCGATACGCGGACCGGCTCCTCCTGGCAATGGCGCGAGGTGCTCGCGGGCGGCAACGGGTATCTCGGGCAGAATGAGTTGATCGTGCACGTGGGGCTGGGCGATGCGGTGACCGTCGACGAAGCGGTGGTCCGCTGGCCGGGCGGCCAGACGATGCGGACGTTGACCGATCTGCCCGTCGATGCCACGTGGAGCGTCTACCCGCCGCAGCGCCTGGGCGATGCCGACGGTGACGGCGAGCGCCGCTTCGCCGACTACCAGGTGCTACAGGCGTGCTTCGGCCAGACCATCACACCGGGCTGCGAGGTCATGGACTACGACGGCAACTCGACGATCGACCAGTCGGATGGCGACGCATTCCTCGCCGAATACGACGAGCCCTTGCTGGATTGCGATCGCAACGATGTGGTCGACCTGCTGGAGATCCTTCTCGACCCGGCCCTTGACGGCGACGGCGACGGAGCGATCGACGGCTGCGCGGTGCCGGGCGATGCGACCGGCGACGGCGTGGTGGATGTGGCCGATCTGCTCTCGATCATCCTGGATTGGGGGCCCTGCCCGGTTCCGCCCGCATCCTGCCCGGCGGATCTCGATGGCAGCGGCTCCGTCGACGTGGGCGATCTCGTCACGGTCATTGTCAACTGGAGCTGAGGGTGGATTCCATGCGTACGACACATCCCTTGAGATCGTGCGGAGTGCTCGTAGCCTGCTCCGTTCTTCCGTTTCTGGTGGCGGAATCTCAGGGTCAAGTGCAGCTCGTGAATCAGACCAGCGCCGCGCAGCTGACGCTGATCCATCAACCGCAGCAGACGACCAACATGTACTGGGTGCCCGGCGGCATGTGCGCCGGCGACTTCGACGACGACGGCTTCGTTGACCTGTTCGCCATCTCCGGCGGCATCGGTCCGGACAAGCTCTTCATCAACAACGGCGATGGGACCTTCACCGATCGCGCCGGCCAGTGGCTGCTGACACAGGCCCACTGCGGCTGCGGCGCCGCCGCCGGCGACTTCAACGGTGACGGTTGGCTGGATCTCTACGTCACCAGCATGGGCGTGCCCGGTTCGCCGGACGCCCCTGGTCACAATCGGCTCTACCGCAACAACGGCAACGGAACGTTCACCAACATTGCGGTGAGCGCCGGCGTGAACGTCGCCTCCGCCACCTCCTCGCTCGTCTATGGCGCCGCCTGGGGTGACTACGACCTCGATGGCGACCTGGACCTCTGCGTCACGACCTGGCAGAACGGAGCCGACGGCAACCGCCTGTTCCGAAACGATGGCGACGAGACCTTCACGGACGTCACCGACGAGGCGATCGGCCTGCCCGTGCTTCACGACGTTCAGGGCTTTCAGCCCGCGTTCACCGATCTCAACGGCGATGGATTCCCTGAGCTGCTGATCTCCGCCGACTTCGAGAGCAGCCGCTATTTGGTCAACAACGGCGACGGAACATTCACGAACTTCACGACGCAGGCGGGATGCGGTCTCGATGACAACGGCATGGGGCAGACCGTCGGCGACTTCGACAACGACGGACGGCTCGACTGGTACGTCACCTCGGTCTTCGCGGATTCACCGCCCCCCTGGATCAACCCGGGCAACATGCTCTACCGGAATCTCGGCATGCACCACTTCGAGGAGATCTCGGCGGAATCCGGGACGCTCGACGGCGGGTGGGGCTGGGGCACCATCGCGCTGGACCTCGATCATGATGGGTGGCTGGACATCATCGAGGTGAACGGGCGGGAGGCCGGCCCCGTTGGCGAATGGACGAACGAGCCGTCCAAGCTGTTTCACAACACGGGCGACGGGACGTTCGTCGAGATGGCCGCCGCCGCTGGGCTCGATCACGTCGGCTCGGGCCGCGCGGTCGTCTGCTTCGATACCGAGAACGACGGCGATCTCGATGTGGCCATCTTCACGAACAGCGGTCCGCTTGCCTACTACGAGAACGAGCCTCCGTCGAATCACCACTGGCTTCAGCTGAGCTTCGAGACCGCCAACAACCCGCTGCTCGCCCCGGATGGATTCGGCACCCGCGTCGTGGCCACGGCGGGCGGCCAGTCGTACGTGCGATATCTCAACGGCAGCCCGAGCTTCCTGGGCACGTCGCAACTCGTGGTCCACTTCGGCCTGGGGGCCAGCGCGTCGATCGAGGACGTGCGCATCGAATGGAGCCGCGGCTACGTCACCGAGCTCGAGGACCTCGCCGCCGATCAGCGGCTTACCGTGCACGCACCCGACCTGGCCGACATCAACGCCGACGGCGTGGTTGGCGTCGAGGATCTGCTGCAGGTCATCCTGAACTGGGGTCCGGTCGAGGCCGGCGAGCCGCTCGTCGCCGACCTGAACAACGATCGGCAGATCGACGTGACCGACCTGGTGCTGCTGATCATCGCGTGGGGCCCGGCAACGGCGCCGCTCTGAGCAGTCGCACGACCCGCTTTGAGCGGGAGCTGAGCGCGTGCTCACGCCGCTCGGCGAACCGATGATTCGTGCATGTCTGGTCCCCGTGCGATCGATGGGCGAGGCAGGAACGCCGCGGCTCCAACCGCCAGGGCGAGCTGTCGGGCCATGCTTCGGGAGCACGAAGAGAAGACGAAGACGATGGGATCTTCCGGCGGCGGATCGTACGGCGCGGTGTCCGTGCCGAACATCTTGGTGATCATCCGTCCGTTCTCTTCGCTCACCGCATGACCTCGTTCGGCGGGGCGTGACGGCGTACCCGCCCCCCTCCTTCGGCGGTTGAGCGGCCCGACTTGATGGCACCCGAGCAGCCCGTTGCAGAACTTCTTCAACGGGCTGCGAGACTGTTCGACACTCCGGTGCTCCTTACACCGCGACGGCTCGGCGCCGTTCGATCCAGCGAGAGATCGTCAGCACGATCGCGACGAGCACGCCGAGCAGGCCGAACACCGGGAAGATGCCGCCGACCAGACTGATCGCGCCCAGAATCAGCAGCGCGCGCGAATGCTCCACCTCCGGTCGATGCCCCGGTCGTACCAGGAGCGAGCGACCCGGAAGAGCGCCACGGCCAAGATCAATCCCAGCCCGACCAGCGCCAGACGCACCGCGATCCGAACGAGCGAGCGCGGCAGACTGCGAGCAGTGATCTCGACTTCACCGCGCGGCGTGGTGAACTGGTACTCGCGCCCCCGTGTCGGAAGCTCGACATCCAAGCTGCGGAGACCGAGCCCCGCGTCCGCGCTGAAGCCGCGCCCGCCGGTTCCTGCGGATCGCGTTGCGGTCTGTCCCACGACCGCAGCCGTCTCCTTCTCGCGGTCGGCCAGCTGCTGCCGGTACCGTCCGAGACGTTCCTGGTCCGCTGGAGCCTTGTTCTCCGCGAGCTCGGCGCCGACTTGCATTCTCCGATCGGCAGGGACGGGGGGACCCATGCCCCTGCTCAGGCCGGACCCCGGCGTGCCGGGCGGAGGCCCGCCGCGCGGAGGCCCGCCGGGCGGAGGCGCGAACCGATCGGCGATGTCGACTCGCGGGACCGCTCCGGCCTCCTCGGTCTGCTTGAACACCTCGCCCAGCATCGGCAGCGTCTCCCCGGCCAGCTCGTTGGCAACGATCCAGTCCGAGTCGAACCGTCCGACCTCGTCCACCGTGATCCCCGTCTGCACCTGGATCTGTGATTCGAAGTTGTGCAGATCTTGGACCACGTTGCGGGCTCTGGCTCCGCGCTGCCCCTCGTACAGCTCATTGAGTCGGCGCCGGTTGTCGGTCATCGTCTGCACTTCGCTGCTCGAATCGACCTCCTCGATCTGCCGCTGGGCCAGCTCGAGGATCGCGACCTGGGCGGCTCGCTCCTGCTGTACGGCAATATTGAGGGACTGCGCGTCGACCTGCCGACCGACGTCGGCGGCGAGGCTCTTGAGACTGCTGGACGCCCGCAGTTTCGCCCACACGTTCGCGTCGCGCGAGGTTTCGAGCAACTGCTGCATGGTCCGGGTCTGGTAGGCGAGGTATCCCGCCTCGAGGTCGCCCGCATCCTCCGACAGCCGCATCGTCCCGCCGAAGCCGAACCAGAGGCGGTCCTCCGGAAGGAACAGACGCACCTGACTCATCTCCACGTTGATGTTGACGGTGCGGACCAACGGGAAGTCCACCGCGCCCAGCCCGTCCATCGATCCGCCATACTTGATGACCACTTCGAAGTCGAGATCGCCGAGCGCCGTCCTGACCAGCGGCAAGCGCACGCGATTCGGCTGGCCCGCGACATCGATGGGCTTGATCGGCGCTCCTGCAACCGACGCTGACCAGAGGGCCGCGCTCGCCGGAAGCTGGATCTCCAGGTATTGCTCCGTCTGGTTGTCCACGCGGAAGGTCTGCACGGCGCGGAAGGCGCCGTGCTCGTCGAGCATGAGCGTCGCCTGAGCCAAGCCGATTCGTGCTCCCGCCGTCTGCACCGCCGAGCGCCGGGTCGTTCCGAAGATCAGCGACGGCTCGGCGCCTTCCCCACGAACGAGATACGCCTCCGGCGCACCGCCCCCCAGCATGGAGATCAGGATTGGCCACTCCCGCTGACGCGGGCTCAGCAGCTCGAGCGAGTCGAGTCGCTCGACGAGCACCTCGTCGCGCCCGACGTTCTCCAGGGCCACGTAACGGCGGTCGGTGCGCCCGGTTTCGACGAGCGGAATCGGTGCGGCGTGCGAACCGTCCGTGAGCAACCGGTCACTCTCCAGGAGCACGCGGAATCGACCCATGATCTCATCCTGCAGCTCCAGGGAAAATCGCACCCAGCCTGGCTGATCGGCGACTTCATCCACGCGCTTCTCACGGAGCATCGGCGCGCTGAGTCGCGCGTCGGCCATCGAGGCGGGAAGGAGGAATGAGACCCGGCGGATGCCGGCATTCTCGACGAGGAAGTCCAGGAGCACGGTCTCCTCAATGGCGCGGTCCGTGATGCGCACGTTGCTGACCGCCGTGCAGGAGACGTCCGCGGGCGCGGTGTGATGTGAAGCGTTCCCGCGTAGGGAAGGGCGCGATAGGCCAGAGCGAGCCGGGCGACGCTCCACTGCCCTTCCTGGAGCCACGCCGCGACGCTACTCATCAGGGCGATCTCGCATCCCGCGAGTTCGTGGGCGGTCACGTCGAAGGCGGGGTCCACCTGAACGACGATCGTCCCCTCCTGCCGCTCGACGTCGAGCACCCGGAGCAGGGGAAGAGCAACCGGTTCGAGTGCCTCGCGCTCGCCCAAGCTTCCCTCGAGAACCACGGAGAGCGCACCCTGCCGGCCGCGCGAGAGCCGCAACACGAGCGTCCGGCCCGATCCGCCCTCCTGCTCGATCGACCATTCCGAGACCGTCTCGGGGCCGGACACCATCGCCCGCTCTACCTGAAGTTCCCGGGGAATGATCACTCGCACCTCGTGCAGCGGTCGGTTGCGCACGTCGAGGACGACTCGACTCTCGAGCGTCGACTTCCGGGCCGAGATGCGAAGGATGGATTGGACCTCGGCGCTGATGTCCGCTCGGAGCGGCACGACGTTCAGCCTGAGTTCGAACGGAACGCTCGCGAAACGGTACGCCTCGTACACCACGGTTCCAAGCGGGCTCTCTTCGAGGATCTCGTCGGCGAGCTCCGCTGCAGCCGGAGGGCTATCGGTGCGGACGACGCCGCGCACGGTCCCCGTCTGCAGCTGGAGCAGCGGACTGCGACGGATGGTCACGCTCCCCTGGTGGAGCGCTGCCCCGTCGATCGACAGTGCGGGAACCTCGACCAACGGGGTCTCGGCCGCGTCGCCCGACCAGGCGCCCGCTGTGCGAGCGTGGACGGTGAATCGATCACGTTCGCGAGCCGGTTTGAGCAGATCAACCGTGAGCCGCTGCGCGCCGCCGTCGCTGGACGTCGTACGCCAGCCGCGCACGTTGGCGCCGACGACAGCCTCGGTCACTTGACCCGCGGGGACGGTCACCGCGAACGATTCCCGCTCGCTGCGCGGGAAGGAGAGGTCGAATCGCCAGACCAGCTCCACACCATCTTCACGGACGTCCACCACCGCCGTCGATTCCGCCTGCAGCGTCACGTCGACTTCGCCGCGGCCGACGCGAGGTCGCCACTCCAGATGAAGCTCGCCATCGGGAGAGAGCGCGGTGGCAATCTCCTCGTCGGCCGTCCTGGTTTCGAAGACGGTGCGGTCTTCGACGCCGCGCAGGCGAACCTCGGTCTCTGGATCGGGGACCGTGATGGTCAGCGCCGACGCCGGAGCCGCGGGCAGCGCGGCGTCGGCGATCCGCCATCCCCCCGCCGCTCGAGCGGAACCCGTACATCCAGAATCAGGACGTGGCGACCCCTGCCCTCGATCACGACTGTGAGCCGAGAGGTCGGCGCGGCCTCGGGCGGCGCAACCTTCCCTCGCTCCATCGGCCGCTCGAGCTCGGGCACGAGTTGCAGCCGCGCGGGGCGGCCGTCGAGATCGGCTGCGGCGAGCACAGCGCCTCCCAGTCGAAGGGGCACCTCCACCGGGCCCTCGACGTAGACCTCGATCTCGATCGTTCCCCGGAGCAGCAGGTCGGCGCTCCGCCCCGCCGACGGGGGAGGCGAGCGTGCCGCGATACCTGGCGCCGCGAGCCCGAACGGCACCTGGGGGGGCCGATCTTCGAGCTTCCGCTCCGGGTGCGCGCGGTTCCACAATTCGACGTAGCGGCCGTACGGGAGCAGCAGCGTCTGCTCGCCGGGCGCTGTCGGAGACCACAGCGCATCGGGGTCGTAGGGAACGATGATCGCGTCTTCGGGCACCACGACCGGCGTCCGCTTCGCCTCCTCATCGTCGGCGGCAGCCCGATCGGTCGCCGCTCCACAAATCAGGATCAGCAAGGCAGTCAGGGCCGAGCGAAGCAGTCGCTCGCCCAGCCGACGGCGGAGCCGATCGAACGCCAGCAGCACGATGAGGATCGGCACGAGCAGGGCGCCGGCGAAGAACGCGGCGTTCGCGACCTCGATCACGTTCGGACGCGGCGCCGCGATCGGAATGAGCGTGGCCAGCAGCAGGACGAGCAGCACGAATCGAACACGGCCGCGACGCCGCGCGGGTCAGCCCCCACCAGAGCACGAGCAGGGCGACGGACAGCGCGAGAAATCGCACGCGGCGGTCGTTGGCCAACCGGATCTCGACCGTGGGATCGACGCCGAGGCTCGAGAGACGCACGGGCTCGCCCACCGGTTGCAGATCGATCTCCAAGCTGCGGAGTCCCAGCAGATCCTCACGTGGAGAGGGAGCCGGGGCGGATCGCGATGCCCGGGCGCGGCTCCTCAGCGCATTGTGGTCCTGCTTGGCCGCGTCGACGGGCGCCTCTTCTCGCGGCGCTCCAGCGGCAGCCACCGCAGAATCGGCCTGCGGCCGCTCTGGCACGCCCATCTGTGCAGGCGGTGCAGGCGGTCTACTCGCTACCGGCGCTCGAGCTCGCGCGAACACGGGCATGAGCCACGGCGGTCCGGGGATTCCACCGGCGGCGGTGTAGAGCCAGCGTCCGAGCTGAACGACAGCCAGCGGCGGCGGCGGCGGCAGCGCCGCGGTCACCGTGCCGCCGGCGGAGGCCACCTGGTAGCCGGCGGGAAGGTAGAGATCCCAGCGCAGGTCGGCGATCGGAAGCGGATCGCTCGCAGAGCCATCCGTTCCCGAGGGAAATCGCAGCTGCGGCGCGGCGATCGAAGCGGTGCCGAACAGCCCTGACCGTGGCAGCGGCGCCTGATAGACCACGCTGAGTTCGCGCAGCGATGCCGCGCGGTCGGACGGGCCGGGCAGGTCGATGAGCAGGCGCGTGCCGTCGCGCAGCGGTTTGGTCGGCTGGCCATCGACGGTGATCGTCCAGAGCGTGGCGCCCGGCGGCAGCTCGAGTTCCAGATACTGCGCCGCACCGAGCAGCGTGAATCGAGCGGCGGTCTGTCCGAGCTCCTCGGCGGACATCGCGGTCACCAAACGCGCCTCTTGCACGATCGCCGAAGGAAGGCCGCGCTCCGCATCCCGCACGGCGCGAACCGCGAGTC
Source organism: uncultured Planctomycetota bacterium (assembly GCA_963697235.1). Lineage (GTDB taxonomy): Bacteria > Planctomycetota > Phycisphaerae > Phycisphaerales > SM1A02 > CAVONJ01. Next base: position 388,258 of record CAVONJ010000003.1, on the reverse strand, counting down.
GCTCCGGGTCGCCGGCGAACGCGAACACCCCCAGCAATCGGGGGCCGGGCTGGTAGGCGGCATCAACCAGTTCACCCACGTCGACGCGGCGGGGATGCGCGGTGACCTCCACGTTGAGCGATTCGCTTCCCTCGATCGCCACGAGCCCCGACTGGAAGGCCACCCCCTCGGCGCGAATCACGGGAAGGGCCACCTCGCCGGACGCGACGAGGTCGAGGCGCAGGGCGAAGTCCACGGCCAGTCGCACCGGGCCGCGGCGCGGCTCGGTCAGCTCGGCTGTCCAGCGCCGCCACTGCTCGTCGAAGGGTTCATGACGAGACTCCTCGACCATGACCCCGTCGAGCCCGGTGATGGACAGGGCGGTGGGCGTGTCGTTCGGCAACAGGAATGAGAGCGACAACGTCCTCGCCTCGGCAATGTCGTACGCGATCTCGGCTCGCACGGTCAGCTCGTCCGGATCGAGCCGGAAGAAGGAGAAGGTCCGCGCGGTCAAGCGGGGCACACCGCGCGTCGCCTGAAAGTCCGCGACGAAGGGACGATCGAGCACGCGGTACGCGAGATCGGAGCGCACGTCCTGAAGCCCGAACTCGGCCTTCTCGTGCTCATCCAGCGGCGCCAGCCCCTCGAGCCGGGTCGGGCGCAGCATCAGATCATCGATCGCTCTGAGCGCGACGGCTCCGCGATGCTCCGTCGCCTCCAGCACGGCGAATTCGGGGAATCCCACGCTCGCCGTCGACCAGCGGTCCAGCCACCCCGGCGGGGTCGCCGTCGCCTCGAAGCGAATCGACGCGACGTCATCCGGCTGGACGCCGCCCGGCAGCTGAATCTGGATGCGATGCTCGAAGCGGTCGAACGGCAGCACGCGACCATCCGAGCTCGTCACGCCCTCGATCTGCCAGCCGGGGGGAACGGACAGCGAGATTCGGTAGCACGCCGTTCCCCCTGGCCGCAGCGCAATCCCGCCCTGGACGCGGTGGTTCGCGTCCGAAACCTCGAGCAGGAGATTCGAGGTGACCAGCAGCGTCGACGGGCGCTTCGCGAATCGAGCTGACAGCGCGTAGCGAGCGGTCGGCGCGTACGAAGCCAGGAGCAGGCGAACGGCCAGTGGCTCGAACCCCTCTTCGTCTCGCGCGAGCCCACCGGGAATCGCCCGCATGAGGACCTGCGTGTCGATGGGAATCAGCCCGTCGCTGGCGACCGACTTCGCCTGCAGCGTCTGCTCCAGCAGCAGCCCGACGACGGCCATCTCGCCGATGACCTCCTCCGGTCGCAGACGTGGGAAGCGCCAATCGTCCAGGCGGGCCGGAACCCGCCACGCGGTGACGCCGAGTCGCACGGCTCCGGTCAGCGGCTGTCGCAGCTGGACCTCCAGCACGCCGTTCTCGACCGTCCAGCGATCGAGGTCCTGTCCGTCGACCGCCGTGATGTCGAATCCCTCCGGAACCAGGAATCGGAATCGATCGATCGGCTGGCGCAGCACCTTCAGGGATATCGTCGACGACAGCTTCTCCTGTGATTCGGTCACCTCGGCCACGCTCACACTGCGCGCGAGCACGAGGCGTTCGGCGGCGCGGAAGCGGCGATTGAGCGACAGGACGAGCGTGACCTCGCCGCTCCGGTCAACCGAGAGCTCGAAGCGGGTGGAGCGCCGATCCTGCTCGTCGACGGTGACCTCCCGTGAGGCGACGGCGGTCGAACTTGCGGATGCATCCACTTCAACGTCTCCGGGCGCGGTCAGCGTGAAGCGGGTCGCTGCGGCGACGGGGATCTGGACGTCGATGATCTGGCGGGCCGCATCGGCGGCGAGAGGACAGACCAGGGACAGGTCGAGCCGGTGCTGTCCGACGCCCGAGACGAAGATCACGGGCCGGCCGTCGCCGGCGAGGCCCAGCGGCGCTTCCGCGCCATCCAGGACCGCGCGTCGGAGACCGACGCCGCTCAGGTCGAGCGCGAGCGCGTGCAGGCCCTCCTCCAGCACGTCGATGGTGATCTCGCCGCCAATCGATGCGCGCTCTTCTCCCAGAAGGGCTGCGTAAGTGGCAGCGGTCATCAGCGCCGACGTCGGAGCGGGGTCGTCCGGCTTCTGCCGCGCCTGTTCGATCAGTGTCTCGTACTCCTCGCGCGACAGCATCACCCGCCGCACCGGTCCCTCGAGCAGAACATGGAGATCATCGAAGGGAACGAGCACTTCGCGCGACAGTGGTGTGGAGGACGTTCTGATCGGTGGCTGCCCGGTCGTGGGCCGCGCCTGGCTCGACGGCACCGTCGGTGCCCGCCGCGCTGCGCTGACCGCGTCATCACCACTCGCACGGCCGACCAGTGCGGGAAGCACCATCACCGCGAGGACGATCGCGAGCAGGTCATGACGCATCGGTGCCTCCTTTGCTCGGCGATTCCGGAGGCGGACCGCCCGCGGCGGCACCGGGAGCAGCCTGCGGCGCTGTCGCCAGTGCTGCGGCGGCCAGCGCGGCCTCGCGCCGGGCCCGCCGCCGCGCTTGCACAGTCGGATCGCGCGGTCGCGTCCAGGCGAGGTACCACACCGACCACACGATGAGGACGATGGCGATGGCCGCCGCAAGGCCTCCATTCAAGATCCGCAACGAGAGCGTGGGCAGGAAGACTCCGGTCAGCACCAGGGTCACGAGCAGCGCCCCGACCGCACTCCAGCGGCGAGCGGCGGAGGCGCGGATCAGCAATCCCCCGAAGGCGAGGATCGCCATCACGATCAGCGCGTTCAGCGCCGTGCGATTCATGGTCGTCAATCGCAGAGCACCTTCGGGAGGCGCGGCGGGGGCTAGCGTCGAGAAGAGGTGACGACGGCCGTCGGTCTGGAAGTCGGCGCCTGGATCTCCGGCGACCGTCACGCCCTCGCTCACCCAGGTGAGGAGTTGCGCTTCGGTGAGGGTCGAGTTGGACCGCCACCCCCACGGCGCAAGAAAGCGCCAACGAACCTCGTCGGTCCAGGGACCGCGCGACCCGAGCAATGCCAGCTCGGGCGGAAGATACGCCGACAGGTAGACCTTCTGTACCGCCGGCTCGTCAGGAAAGGCGGGCAGGTCGAGCTGCCCGGCATCGCCGGGAAGCGTGTACCGCAGCTCCAGCAGGAACGACTGCTCGGGTCCCAGTCCCAGCAGCGGAACGAAGAACTCGTCCTGACCGCCGCTCTCGAGCGTGACGGCCTTGCCATCGATCCGAAGCGGCTGCGTGTCGAAGGATCGATTCGGAGGAAGCACGACCCGGAGCCGCTGCCGAGCACCGCGCATGCGGTAGAGGGCCTGGACCGCAATCTGATCGCTTCGCGTCACGACCATGCGGACCAAGGCCCGCTCGATGCTCGTGCGCTTGACCTCTTCGAGCTGGTAGTGCGTGGCGAGAAGCGTCAACGACCACGGCCCCTGGAACTCGAACGCGCGGGCCGCGCCGAGAATCTCCGCCCCGTCCATGAGGTCGTGCCGCGGATCGATGGGACGCACGCCCTGCGCGCGCCTCAGCTGGCTGCAGATCGAGCGATTCGGCCTTCAGCAGCACGATCTGTCCCCAGCTTCGATCGACGCCTCGCGGCATGAGGACGGGGATTGGGATCTGTACGCTCTTGCCGACCTCCAACGCTTCGAGCTGGCGCTCCCAGGTGAGCTTGATCTGCGACGTGCCAAGGAGCTCGCGGTCACCAGTCAGCCGCCACGCCACATCGCCCGGCCCGAGATCATCGGGCGGAGGTTCGATGCGCTCTTCGCGCAGTCCGGGCGTGACGATGCGGATCAGCGACGCCAGATCCGCTGGCACGTCCAGCCGAAGGAACCGGACGCCGCTGTAGCGCACATCGAGGAAGAACGTGGCGTCATACCGGACGACTCCCGGTTCGACGGCGGACAGAAGCAGCTGCCGCACCGTGACGTACGGCTGGCGGCGCTCCGCACCGAGAACCAGGTCGACCGGCTCGTCGCCGAAGATGAAACTGAGCGAACTTCGCTCGCTTCCCGCAGCACCGGGAATCTCCTGCGTACCGATCAGCTGCAGCGCTTCGTCCACCGACACGTCGCGGAGGTTGACTGACCGCACTGCGCTCACCCGAAGACTCTCGGGGGCCAGCACCAGCACCGCTCCCTGCTGGCGAAGGACGGCGGCAAACCGGGGCAGCGGCACCGGTATCTCGACCGATCGCCCGAGCGGCGTCGCCAGCTCCGGCGCGTCGAGCGTCCGAATGAGCTGGAGGTGGAGTCCAACCGTTCCCAGCGCCTTCTTCGACAGGCTGACGAGGAGCCGGCCGGGCTCTTGCGGATCGCGGCGGAAGCCCTCGACCACGACCGGAGCCGCACCGGACACCGACTCACCGCGGACCGCGCGAATCTCGTACGCCGGCGGGACGGTCATGACGAGCTGGAAGACACCCGCTTCCTCGACGGTGTAGCGCAGGAAGGCGTCGAGCTGGAGCTCCTCCGGCTGAAGACGAACCAGCAGCAGAGCGCTGCCCGTGATCGTGGGCTCGAGCAGATCGATGCGCACGCGAAGTCGAGCGGGCAGCAGCGCGTACCGGAAGGCGAACTCGAAGCCCTGCTCCCGCAGATCGGCGGGAAGCTCCTGCTCGTCGATCTGGACCAAGCCGGAGTCGTCGATCACTTCCGCCCGCAAGCCCGAATCGATGTCGACGACCACCACCCCCTGCTGGCGCGACACGTCCAGCGCCTGGATGATCGGAACGTCACGCGTCGTGTCCTCACCTTCGGCGACGATTCGCTCGAGGACCAGCTGTAGGGACTGCGACTGCTGCGCGGGCTGGAAGAGCTCGATGTCGATGCGCTGAGCGCCTCCCGTCGCGGCTGTCGGCGCCGGAGCGAACGACCAGCGACGCAGGTTCGCGTCGGCGACGTTGACGACGCGGTAGTCCTGCGGAATCAGGAGCGAGAGGCGATCGAGCTCCGAGCGACTGACCTCATACGCGAGATCGCACCGCACGCGAACCACGCCCTCTTCGATCCGAACCTGCTGTCGCGAACGGACGCTGACCAGCGCGGCCAGACCGCGAGCGCCTTCCGACCGGGGTATCCAGTCGATCTGCACTTCGCTCGCCGCCCCGACGAAGGCGAGCACCTGCGTGCTCGAGGCCGTGGGATCGGCCGCCGGCATTTCGGTCGCCGCGATGAGCGGCTGCAGGTTGATCTTGACGCCCTCCTCGGGGATCGTCACCCGCCAGCGGCTGATCGGCGCCTGCGGTGCCTGGAAGGACACGGCGTTCCGTCCCGGGCTGCGCACGATCGCCTTCGCGAACTCGAGCTCGAGCTCGACGGCCGCCGGCTCCTCCTCCGGATGGTGATAGAGCAGCTGGTATCCCGCTTGCGAGTCGTAGACGATCCGAGCCGGCGCCTCGTCGATGGTGGCGCGCATGATGGCCGCGTCCATCAGCCTGAGCGGCACGACGTTCCAGCCGGGCTTCAGCATCTCGATGCGGACCGTCGAGCGAACCTCGACGACGTCCTGCGCGACCGTTGCGTCGTTGAAGGTCTCGGTGATCAGCGCTCCCAGCGGTGGCGCCGGATCGGGTCCGGGCGGGACGCGATGCTCCCTGGCCGCCTGCCACAGGGCCTGGAACTGGTCGTAGGGGAGGAAGACGCCTCGCCCCTCTCGCTCGAAGACCTCCCGGAGCTTCTCGTAGGGGATGTAGATGCTCTGCTCCCGCAGGGCATCGGTGTCGCTCCCTCGCTCGATCTCGGGAACGCCTTCGCCGACGATGGCTTCCGATTGAGGTGACGCCCACGCCGAGACGGTCGCGGCCAGCATGAGCGCGGGAATGATCGTTGACAGCGTTCGATGAGGCCAGATGCTCATGGGGATCTCCAATCACACGCGATCGCCCCGACACCATCTCGCACGAGTGGACGGGAGCAGGCTTTCTCATTCATCGGATCGGACGCACGACTTCGACCAGCCCGACCTGGTCCCGGAATGGGCGTATTCAGCGGGGTCGGCTCCGCCGGTTGAAGAACGGTGCCGAGTCCCGTCTCTTACACCGAGGTTTCCCGATCCGGCTCTCTCGTGTCATCCTGGAGGCGCGTCGTTGACCGGTGCTATCCTCCACCTCTCGGACCGACCACCAATGCTGACGCTCATCTCTCCCGCCAAGTCGCTGACGCTCGATCGCGTTGTCCCCACGCCGCGGGCCACCCAGCCGAAGTTCCTCGATCGAGCCGCGCCGCTCGTCGAGATCCTGCGAGGCTACTCGCCGAATCGGCTGGAGAAACTGCTCGGAATCAGCCGGGAACTCGCCGAGCTGAACGCGGAGCGCTACGCACGCTGGGAGCGACCCTTCACGAGCCGCAATTCGCTCAAGGCCGTGCTCACCTTCGACGGCGATGTCTATCGCGGCCTTGATGCCGAGCACCTCGAGCGGGAGGACTTCGCGTTCGCGCAGGATCACCTGCGGATACTCTCGGGTCTGTACGGTCTGCTTCGACCACTCGACCTGATTCAGCCCTACCGGCTCGAGATGGGAACCAAATTGCGAGTGGGCCGCGATCCGGACCTCTACCGCTACTGGAGCAAGGCGGTCACGGGAGCGATCGGGAAGGAACTGGCGAAGCACGAGACGCCGGTGCTGGTCAACCTCGCCTCGGCGGAGTACTTCAAGGTGGTCGATCCGCCGTGCCTCGAGGTGCCGATCGTCACGCCGGTCTTCAAGGAGTACCGCAACGGTCGGTACACGATGCTGAGCTTCCCGGCCAAGCGTGCCCGCGGCCGGATGGCGAGATTCATCATCGAGAAGCGCATCGACGAGCCCGAATTGCTCAAGGGCTTCGACGTGGACCACTACCGCTTCGTCCCGAGCCTCTCCAACGAGCGGGAGTGGCTCTTCGGCCGTCGTTCCTGACGAGCAGCAGGAGCGCGGACGGTGCAGCGCGACCGCGGTGCGGGCGAGCTCCGTGGCGGGCTCCGTCGGCTTCGGTTCTACTTCTTCGGCAGCGGCTGGATCTTGAGCGGCACCGTCAGATAGGTCTCGCCGCGGCGGAGTCGGATCTCCACCCAGTAGCCGACCTTCAACGTACCGATCAGTCGGCGGAGTTCGAGGAACGAACGCGTCGGCTCGTCGTTCACCGCGACCACGACGTCGCCGGGTTGGAGCTGGGCCCGGTGGGCCGAAGATTTGGGAACCACGCCGGTGACGAGTACACCGTCGTTGCTGCCACGGAATTCGGACTGGATGCCCAGTCCGGTATCGCCGAAATCGACGGCCACGTCGACGTCATCCTGCTTCTCCAGCCACGCCTGCCAGTTCTTCTCGATGCCGTTCAGCTGTCGCTGGAAGACGATCTCCAGGGCGCTGGCGCCCGTGGGATCGATCTTGAACTCCTGGGTCGTGTAAATGCGGTACCACTCTTCGAGCAGTCCCTGCTCGGCGACGTACCGGAAGATCGAGCGGGCCTGCGCGTACGAGGCCGCGGCCTGTTTCATGAACTGGGGCTGAGAGGAGGCGAAGAGCTCCGACCACGGAGTGAGCTTGCCCTGGCGGGCCAGCGCATGGGCGGTGTTGTGCCGATCGTTGGGGATGAATCGGATGTCGCCGGTGTCGCTGAGCTCATAGTCCTCGTAGAGGGAGGCCAGACCTTCGTGTATCCAGACCGGGTGCGCCTGCTGCAGGCGAACCATGTGACCGAAGTGCATGAGGTGGAAGAACTCGTGTCGAAGGGAACTGCCGATGTCGCGGGCGACGAGCCTTCGCAGCGAGTGCTCATAGACGCCACCGATCTGGTCCTTGCGATCGAAGAGCGCTTGTGCGTCTTCCGGCGTCGGTACGGCGATCAGCACGTAGTAGGCCGGCGGAGCGCCGAAGTAGGCGTCGATCAGGTGGTCAGCCTGCCGCTCGAGCATCTGCCGCATCTCACGGTGCGATGCATCATCGAGCGCGGTGGCATAGACCAGACGATGCACCGAGTCCTGCTCGTAGCGGTAGGAGGTCTCGCCGTAGCGATCCTTCCACTGTGCAAGGACGCCCGGCCCGCGCTGCTCGAGAAGTTGGTCCGAGGCCTCCACGATCGCCTGGAAGGTGGGGTGGTCGTGCAGGGGTTCGAGGCACGGGATCTTCCTGCATTCGCTGGAAGTCGAGGAACCCATTCAGGACGGCGTCTTGGAGATAGGAGGCAGCTCGGTCCGAGTCGCCGAGACGGCTCCAGGCCCGGCTCGCCTGGTACAGCATGCGGTCGTCGTAGGGCCAGCGCTGCAGGTGCGGCGCGATGAGGCCAGCCGCCTCTCGAAAATCGCCCGACTGGAGAGCCTGCTCGACGCGGGGCCGAAGCTCCTCGCGCCCCGACGCCCAAGTCCCGTTCGCCCCGAGGAAGGCCACCGTCGCCATCACCGCGACCATCGAGTTCAAGAGAGCCGACCACCGCTTGGACATCGTCTCGATTCCTCCTGGGCCAATGGTAGGGCCACGCCGGCCCGCCAGGTCCCGCCGAAGGAGTGCCTGTCCAAGTCTGGACCAATCTGGAGCAAGAGTGGCTGTCCATGGAGCAAGAGTGGCTGTCCAAGTCTGGACGGGGTCGGCGGCGTCCTGCCGCCGACCTGCAGTGCCGGCGAACGGCCTGCGTTGCAGATGCGCCCGTGGCGTTCGGAAACCCGGAACCCGGGACAGCCTCGACTTTTCCCGATTGCGGGAAAACTGGAGGCTGTCCCGGGTTTTCCGCGGGAGCCTTCGTGTTGGCGCGTGGCGGAGCCGCTAGGATGCCGGCGGGTCTCAGCGACGTCCGACCGGCGAGGGTCGTCGCCGCAGGATGCGGCGACGCTGCAACAACACCTCACGCCGGCACCAACCCAAAGAACTTCTCAAGTCCAGCCGCATGGATGCGGCCGGACCCACAACCGACCGACCACCGAAGGCGTGTTCGCGCACGACCACGACAATCCCAACCGCCTTCCCACGACTCCCCGACAAACGGCCACAAGCATTCGCGCTCCCGTTAGACTGATTCCGATCTTCTACAATTGCCGCGAAGTCCCAGGGATCGCGAAACCGGTCGGCGCGAGGCAGTCGCCCTTCCGTCACGCACTGACCTGTGCCACGCTGGACGACGTTGCGCGGGGTTCGCCACGTCATCGGCATCGCGACGTCGCCTGCCGACCGACTCGTCCTTCCGGCAGCCGACAACTCCCCCGAGCACACGCTCGCGAACTCGCTCGTGACTCAAGATGGCGAAGACGCAACTCCTCGACTACCTCCCCCTCTGGGGCGTCTACCTGGTCATGATCGCCGTGTTCCTGCTCGCGGTCGAGGGCGGTTATCGGCTTGCGGGCTACCGGCTGCGCCGCAAGGACGCCGGGGAAATGACCCAGGCCGGCGCCATCATGGGTGCAACCCTGGGCCTGCTTGCCTTCATGCTGGCATTCACCTTCAGCGCGGGAGCCTCGCGCTTCGACACCCGGAAGCAGCTGGTGCTCGAGGAAGCGAACGCGGTGGGAACCGCCTACCTGCGGACCGACTTGCTGCCTCCGTCGCCTCGAGCGGAGATGAAGGATCTGCTTCGCGAGTACGTGGAAGTCCGTGTCCAGGCCGTCGCAAAGGGAGATGAAGAGCTGAGGCAGGGGATCGCCAGGTCAGAGGAGCTCCACGACCTGCTCTGGTCTCGCGCTGCCGCGCTCGTCGATGAGACCGGCAATCCCGTGTTTGCCGGTCTGTTCATTCAATCGCTCAACGACGTCATCGATCTGCACGCCAAACGGATCACCGCCGGGATCCGGAACCGGATCCCCATGAGCATCTGGATCACGCTTCTCTTCGTCGCGAGCCTGGCGATGGCCGTCATTGGATACCACGCCAGGCTCGCCGGTCGGCGCAGCATGGCCATTGTGGCCCTGGTCCTCACCTTCTCGGCCGTCATGCTGCTCATCACCGATCTGGACCGCCCGGATCAGCACCTCTTTCAGGTGAGCCAGCAGGCCATGGCCGATCTGCTGGCGAAGATCACTCCGCCGCCGCCCTGACCGTGCTCCGTCCGGGACGCGCTCCGAGCCAGGCACGTCTGAAATGGGCGGCAGGCCTTCTATCCTTTCGCCGACCGGTCACTTGTCCTCTTCCTTGATTCCCATGCCGCTGCGATCGGGTGAAGCCGGGCGCTTGGGCTTGACGTAGGGGTTCCGCTCGATCTCCTCGAGCATGAGATCGATCGCGGCGTCGAGCTGCGGATCGCCGCCCTCGCACATCAGCGCCGGATCGTCGATCGACCTCGATGTCGGGGTCGACGCCGTGGCCCTTCGATGCCCCAGGTGCCGTCCTTCTCGTAGAAGCCGAAGGTCGGCACGGTCACGCTGGCCGCCGTCGATCAGCGCCGGGTTGCCCGAGATGCCGACGAGGCCGCCCCACGTGCGCGTGCCGATGAGCTTGCCGAGCCCGGCCTGTCGGAAGAGCCAGGGGAACATGTCGCCGCCGGAGCCGGCCAGGCCGTTGATGAGCATGCACTTCGGGCCGTGATGCGCGTCGGGCGGCCAGGTCGCGTCCTTGGCGTCGCGCCGCGCCCAGTAGTTCGTGACCGGGCGGTTGAGCAGCTCGATGAAGCGCGTCGGAATCTGGCCGCCGCCGTTCCAGCGCTCGTCGATGATCAGCGCCTTCTTGTCGAGCTGCGCCGAAGAACTGGCGGACGAGGTCGTTCTGGCCGTTGACGCCGGTGTTCGGGCACGTAGATGTAGCCGACCTGGCCGTCCGATTTCTCTCGAACGTACGCGCGGTTCCGCTCGATCCAGCTGCGGTAGCGCAGCTCGCGCTCGCTGCCGGAATCGGCTTGACGACGACGTCGCGGGCCTTGTCCGCCAGCTCCGGCTTCTCGCTCACGGTGATCGTGATCGGGCGTCCCGCCGTGCCCGACGAACGCCGCCCACGGATCGGCTTCGAGTGTCGAGCGGTACGCCGTTCACCGCCAGCAGGTAGTCGCCGTCCTGGACGTCGACGCCCGGCTCGCTCAAGCGGACCGCGGGCGTCGACGTCCCAGGTCGCGCCCTCCTGGATGCGCCGCGATGCGGTACGCGCCGTCGTCGAGCTCGAAGTCCACGCCGAGCATGCCCACCGTGGTCGCTCGGCTCGTCCTCGCACGTCGCCGCCGAAGTAGTACGCGTGCCCGACGTTGAGCTCCGCGATCATCTCGCGGATCACGTAGCTCACGTCCTCGCGGGTCGCGCAGTCGTCGAGCATCGCGTCGTACCGTGCGCGGACGGCCTGCCAGTCCACGCCGTGCATGTTCGCGACGTAGAAGAAGTCGCGCTGGAGACGCCATGCCTCGTTGAAGATCTGCCGCCACTCTTCGCCGGGGATCGATGACGGCCGTCATGCCCTCGGTGACGACGCTCTTGCCCGTCGCCCCCGCCTGAGCGTTCTGGATCGGACGCCGATCCGCCGCGTATCGTGAGCAGCTTCTTGCCGTCGGCGGAGATCTCGAAAGCGCCGGTGCCCGGAGCGACCGTCTTCTCTTCCTTCTTCTCGTCCTTCGATGTCGAAGAGCATGATCGCTGGCGGATCCTTCTTCTTCAGCCTGACGTAGAGCAGTGCTCCCTTGTCGTTGACCGCGAGCGGACCGAAATGCCCGGCGGAGACGGGAAGCTGCATGCCCCGTCGCTCGAATCCCTCCAGATCGATCTCGACGACCTTGGCTGCCTTCTCCTCCTTACCGCCCTTCTTCGCGTCGTTCTCGTCCGTGTCGGCCGCGGCGCTGGTGCGTTCGCCTTTCAACTCGACGATCTGTCCCCCGAAGGTGACAGAGCAGGTGAACGAGGAACCGGTAATGCGTCCGGTGAAACTGGCGACATCGCCGCCCTCGGTCACGATCTCCCCGCTGATGTCTCCGGTCGCTGCGTCATAGGTTCCGGTGATCTCGCCCGTACCCATGGGGATGGCGATCGTGCCGGTGATCGTCCCGTCGGAGGAGAGCGAGAGCGTCATCGAGAAGGTGAGACCCGGCGGGAACTCTCCACCGCGGAGCGTCCCCTCCCAGACGCCGGAAACACCATCGTCGGGAGCGGCTTCGGCATCTTGCTCGCCGCCTCGCCCTCATCCTCTTCGCCGGCGTCGTCCTCCGCCTTCGCGTCGTCCTCTACCGACTCCTCGTCTTCTCCGTTCTCGGTCTTCTCGTCCTCCTGCTCCTTCTTCTCGCTCTTCCACTCTTCCTCGTCGCTCTCCGGCAGCCAGGGCGATTTGACGTCCGTCCGCAGCGGAACCGCGATCAGCACCTGGCCGTCGTCGTAGATGAACGATTCGTCGATGTCGGAGTACGAGGGACTGAACGCGCGATTGCTGACGAAGTACAGGTAGTCGCCCTTGCGGTCGAAGGTCGGCGAGGCGTCGGGGAAGATCCCGCTCGTGACCTGGTGGTGCTCGTCGTTCTTCAGGTCGTAGAGCCAGATCGCGGTGACCGGACTGTCCTCGCGGCTCTTCGGGTACGCGATCCAGCGGCTGTCATGCGACCAGCTGGGTCGATCCTCGGCGCCCCAGGGATCGGTGGCCAGGACCTTCGTTTCCTTGCTCGTCCAGGTCGTGCAGCAAGAGCCGGTAGGCCTTGTCCCGATAGAGCAGATGCTTGGAGTCCGGAGACCAGATGGGATCGTAGTAATACGTCGCGCTGTCTTCGGTGAGCTGACGGGTTTCCCCCTTGCCGTCCGATTGCGTGACGAAGAGCTCGTACTCGCCGGTCGCGTCGGAGAAGTACGCGATCCAGCGACCGTCCGGACTCCAGCTCGGCTCCCGCTCGGCGACTCCGCTGGTCCGGGTCAGGTTGCGGGGCGAGCCGTTCTCGGCCGGCAATGTCCAGATGTCGCCGCGGGCTTCGACGACTGCGCGCTTGCCGGTCGGCGAGATCTGCCACCAGCGAATGAACTCCGATGTATCCACCGTGCGAGGCCGCAACGAAGGCCGATCGCCGGGAATCGTCACGCTCGACCTCGCGAGCGGTCTCTTCGCGAAGATCGAGCAGGAAGAGGCCGGGTCCGTTCTGGAAGACGATCTCGCCTTGCCCGACGTCGCCGGGACCGATCGACGGCCACTTGACGTCGAACTCGGTGAACGCCGTGACCTGTCGACGCTCGTCGGTTCGCGGGTCGTACACCCAGATGTTCAACCGGCTTTCGTCGCCGGCATCGGAGAGGTAATAGAGCTTCTTCCCGTGCCACATGGGCAGCGTGTCGGTGCCCTCCCAGTCGGTGATCCTCCGGCTCTCGCACGTCTCCGGATTGAAGAGCCAGATGTCGGTGGCCATGCCGCCGCGATACCGCTTCCAGCTCCGGGCGTCGCGTGTGTGCGGCGTGTAGGCGAGCCACTGGCCGTCTGGAGAAATCGCACCCGCCGCGCCGTAGGGCATGGGCAGCTTCTTCGGCAAGCCGCCCTCCGCATCCACGGTGAAGAGCTGCGTGCGGCGGGGCATGCCTTCGATACCGGAGGCGTAGAAGAGCAGCTCACCGTCGGGCGTCAAGTCGCAGAGCATCTCGACCGCGGGATGGTGCGTGACCCGCGTCGGCAGCCCGCCGTCCACCGGAATCGTGTACAGATCCCGGTTGCCGTCGTAGTTGCCCACGAACGCGATGGTCTCTTCGTCCGGGCTGAACCTCGGGAACATCTCCCGTCCCGGCGGGCTGGCCAGCGGCGTGGCCACGCCGCCGTTCCGATCGACCGACCCACAGATCGTTGGCGTACACGAAGACGATCGACTCCTTCCCCACGTCGGGGAACTGCAGCATCGCGGCGTGGGGGCGGAACTCGTTCCGGTCGCCGTGCGGCTCTTCGCCGCGGCTCTCCCCGACCGACAGCATCGACGCCAGAATGACCGCGATGGACGGGACGGCACCTCTCATGAATCGCTCTCCTCCGGGGATTCTCTGGGGACGCGGTCTTCTATGGGACAGACCGAGGAAGGTTTCAGCATCGATCCTCGACTTGATCAATCGGCGGCCGACCCTCCGCCGTCAGCGTCAATCGATCGACTGGCGAGGATCCGGCGGCTCCTCGCTCGATCCGGCCGCCGCTTCGTCGACCAGGAAGACGAGCTGGCCATCGTCCGGATGGACCAGCTCACTGGGCATCGGATCTTGCACGCCCCGTCCGTTCCAGAGCCGCTGCAACGCCGATGCCTTCTCCGCCCCGACGACCAGAAAGACGACTCGTCGCGCCGCATTGATCACCGGCAGCGTCAGCGTGAGCCTCCACGCCCGCAGCGACGCCACCTCACAGGCCACGCACCGCCGATCACGCTCGCCGACCGCCGCGCTCCCGGGAAAGAGCGACGCGGTGTGTCCATCGGCGCCCAGCCCCAGGAGCACGAGATCGAAGCGCGGCCAGCCATCCCCGAACCGGCGGATCAGCAGCTGTTCGTACGCGTCGGCAGCTTCGTGCGGATCGCGCTCGCCCAGCATCCGGTGAACGCCGCCGACCGACACGGGAAGGTGCTCGAGCAGGTCTCGCGCCACCATCCCGTAATTGCTGTCGGGATGATCGGGCGGCACGCACCGCTCATCACCGAAGTAGAGATGAACGCGACTCCAGTCGATACGGCCAATCTCGGGAGCCGAAACCAGATGCCGGTACAGCCGCCGGGGCGTCGAGCCGCCCGAGAGACAGACCTCGAAAGCGCCGCGCACGGCGATGCTCTCGGCTGCAGACGCCGTGAACAGCTCGACCGCAGCCTCCGCAACGGCTGCCGCGTCGGGCAGAACGACATGCTCCGTCTCGGCGGTCATCGTCAGGTCAGCACGCCTTCGGCAGCGCGTGGCGGGACTTTGCTCCATCTGATCACTGGGGTTGATCCAGCGCCGCCCGTCGCGCCCGATGAACTCGTCCGCCGCCGCGGGCCCCCAGCTCCCGACCGAATACCGTGACAAGCCCGCCTCGCCCTGCTCCTTCCAGCCCTGCAGAATCGGATCGATGAGCCCCCAGCACAGCTCGATCTCATCGCTGCGCGTGAAGAGCGAGGCATCGCCCTTCAACGCATCCAGGAGCAGGCGCTCGTACGCTTCGGGAATGGGCGTCTCCTTGAAGGAGTCGCGGTAGGAGAAGGCCAGATCCGCCGGCTGGAGGCGCATGCCCTGATCGGGGAGCTTGGTCTGGAAGTACAGCTTGATGCCTTCGTTCGGCTGGATCCGCAGCGTCAGCCGATTGCACGTGAGCGTCTCGCCCCGCGGGATGTCGAAGATCATGTGCGGCGGGCAGAGGAACTGGATGACGATCTCGCTCGTCTTCGCCGCCAGGGCCTTGCCCGAGCGGATGAAGAACGGGACGCCCTGCCAGCGCCAGTTGTCGATGAAGAGTCGCAGCGCCGCGTAGGTCGGCGTCGTCGAATCCCCGGGCACGCCGGCTTCCTGCCGGTATCCCTCGTACTGGCCGGCGACCGCCTCCGCATCGACGCGTTCGGCCGACGTCGGTCGAATGGCGTTGAACAGCTTCACCTTCTCGTTTCGCAGGGCGTCGGCCTCGAACTGCGTGGGCGGCTCCATGGCGACCAGCGACATGACCTGCAGAATGTGATTCTGGAACATGTCCCGCAACACGCCGGACTCGTCGTAGTAGCCGCCCCGACTCCCCACGAGCCCCGATTCCGCCACCGTGATCTGCACGTGTTCGATGTAATTGCGATTCCAGACCGGCTCGAAGAGCGTGTTGGCGAAGCGGAAGACCAGGATGTTCTGGACCGTCTCCTTGCCCAGATAGTGGTCGATGCGGTACACCTGACTCTCGTTCCACACGGAGTGCACGATGCGGTTGAGCTCCCGGGCGCTCTGCAAGGTCCTGTCCGAACGGCTTCTCGATGACCACGCGTCGCCATCCCCCGTCTTCGTGAGCCATGCCCGCCGCTCCAAGTTCGCCGATGACCTTCGGATAGAGCTGCGGCCCGATGGACAGGTAGTACAGGCGACCGCGCGGGCCGCTCTCACCCGTGGCCCGCTCGATCTCTTCGAGCCGCGATCGGAGCTTGACGTAGTCGCCCGCCTTGGTCGTATCGCCGGCGACGTAGTGCAGGAGCGGCGCGAATCGCGACCAGCACTCCGCGTCGCAGTGGACGCCGAGCACCTCGCTTGCGAACTCGTAGAGATGATCGGCGAACTGCTCATCCGAGAGCGGCGATCGCGAGAAACCGACGATCGACGATCGAGGCGAGAGCCGCCCCTTCTTGAAGAGCTCGAACAGCGCGGGGATCAAGCTTCCGCTTCGCCAGGTCGCCCGAAGCTCCGAAGATCACGATCGTGGCCGGATCAGTCATGAAGACAAGGTCCGACAAGTCGGGAGGATTACTCGCTGCGGACGGCGTGACCGCCAAACTGGTTGCGCATCGCGGCCAGCAGCTTGGCCGCATAGCTCTCGTCCTGGCGGCTCTGGAACCGCGCGAGCAGGGAAAGCGTGATCACGGGAGCGGGAACGTCCAGATCGATCGACTCGAAGACCGTCCAGCGCCCTTCGCCGCTGTCGGCAACCCAGCCCTTGATGCCGGCCAGGTCCTGGTCGCTCTCGAGCGCCCGGGCGGTCAGATCGAGCAGCCAGGATCGGACCACGCTGCCCTGCCGCCAGATCTCGGCGACCTGGTGGAGATTCAGATCGAACTGCGTCTTGGCCTTCATCAGCTCGAACCCCTCGGCGTACGCCTGCATCAGCCCGTACTCGATCCCGTTGTGGATCATCTTGACGAAGTGGCCTGCCCCGACCGGGCCGACGCGTCCCCAGCCCGAGTCAGCCGATGGCGCGAGCGTCTCGAACGCCGGTCGCAGGCGATCGACCACCGCCGCATCGCCACCGATCATGAGGCTGTAGCCCTCGGTCAGCCCCCACACGCCGCCGCTGGTGCCCTGATCGACGTAGTCGATTCCGAGCGCCGCCAGCTCTGCGGCGCGACGGATGTCGTCCTTGTAGAAGGTGTTGCCGCCGTCGACGATGCAGTCTCCGCGCTGCAGCAGCGGCGACAGCGACGCGATCACCTCTTCGGTGGGCTTGCCCGAGGGCACCATCACCCAGATCGCGCGCGGCGGACGGAGCAGCTCGACCAGCCCCGCCAGATCGGCAGCACCGTGTGCTCCCTCACCGCTCACCTCCTCGACGGCCGCGGCATTCCGATCGTGGGCGACGACTTCGTGACCGCCGCGGAGCCAGCGCCTGACCATGTTGGCGCCCATCTTGCCCAGTCCGATCATGCCGACCTGCATCGTGCGTCCTTCCAGTTGGCCGCCGATCCTACCACGCGAAGACGCCTCGAATGTCGAACCCCTGACGCGGAGTCTTCATGAGCCCGCGGCGGCGGCCGCATCGCGGAACCAGCCGAAGACCGCCGCGCTGGCGAGCAGGAGCCAGCCGAGCAGGAGCAGCAGCGCCCCCATCGCCGCCACGCCGCCGAGCCAGGGAAGCTCCACCGCCGCCAGCGTATAGAGACTGCCGCAGAAGAGGAGGATCCCCGCGGCGAACACCCAGCCCGCCCCTTCCAGCAGGCGTTCGCTTCGGCGCTGGGCGATGCCGGCCATCGCGAGCAGGGCCACGGCGTGGTACATCTGGTAGCGAACTGCGACTTGAAAGATCTCCAGCTGTTCGGCGGTCAGCCGCGCGGCCATGACGTGCGAGGAGAGCGTGGCGGCGACCATCCCGAGGAATCCGAACAGGGCGCCGAGCAGCAAGAGACGTCGGTCCACGGTAGCCTCCTTCTGGCCGCCGTCCGCGGCCGGGCCGGATCGTACCGCGCCCGCACGTCCCAATTCACTTCGATGAACGGATCCTTTCATGCCCGCCTGCCTCACGCCCGATCTCGAACGAATTCGCGCCGCCTTCCCCGCCTTGCGCGCGAAGACCGTCTTCCTGGAGAACGCCGGCGGATCGCAGGTGCCCAAGGTCGTCGCCGATCGCATCCACGAGTACCTGCTCACCAGCTACGTGCAGCTCGGCGCCGACTATCCGCTCTCCCGGCAGTGCACCGCCACCGTTCGCGCCGCCCATGACTTCGTGGAGCTCTTCGTGAACGCCGGCCGCCACGGAAAGGTGATCCTCGGGCCATCGACCACGGCGCTCTGCAGCATGCTCGCCTCCTGCTACGGCGCACGACTGAAGCGCGGCGAGCAGATCATCGTCGCCGAGAGCGGCCACGAGGCGAACGTCGGACCGTGGACCAGACTGGCCGACCGGGGCGTCGACGTGACGTTCTGGCCCGCCGGCTCCGCCGGGAGCACCTGCCCGCTCGAGGAGCTCGAGTCCCTGCTCTCCGCCCGCACTCGGCTCGTCGCGCTGCCGCACGTCTCGAACCTGCTCGGAGAGATCGTCGACGTCAAGAAAGTGGCGGCGCTTGCTCACGAGGTCGGAGCGCGGGTCGTGGTCGACGGCGTGGCGTACGCGCCCCACCGCGCGATCGACGTCGCGGCGTGGGACGTCGACTGGTACGTCTACTCGACCTACAAGGTGTACGGCCCGCACCTGGCGGCACTCTTCGGCACGCACGACGCCATCGCCGAGTTGCACGGCCCCAATCACTTCTTCATTCCGGAGGACGAGGTTCCCTACAAGTTCGAGCCCGGCGGTGTCAGTCACGAGGCGTGTGCGGGTGTCCTCGGCCTCGGCGACTACCTGCTCGACCTGACCGGGCGGGACGCGAACACCACGCTCGACCGCCCGGTCGTGGAACAAGCGTTTGCCATCATGACCGCATGCGAGCAGCCGCTGATCGAGCGGATGCTGGACTATCTCAACGGCTGGTCCGACGTGCGGATCCTGGGCCCCGATCGCGCAGGCGGCGATCGAGTGGGTACGATCAGCTTCGTCCACCGCTCGCTGCCCTCCGCGGCGATCGCATCGGCGGTCAACGCTCGCGACATCGGGATTCGCCATGGACACATGTACGCGTACCGATTGTGCCAGTCGCTCGGGCTGGAGCCGGAGGATGGCGTCGTCCGCGTGAGCCTGGTCCACTACAACACGCCGGACGAGATCGATCGCCTGATTGACGTGTTGGACGAGGTGCTGACCACCGCGGGATAGCCGCCCCGGCCGTGGTCGTCGGTCGGCTACCGTCGCCGCGCCTCCCGTATCGACTACACTGTCCCGCCATGCAGTACGGCTTCGTCATCGATCATGACCGTTGCATCGGCTGCCACGCCTGCACCGTCGCCTGCAAGGCGGAGAACGACGTCCCGGTGGGCAGCTTCCGCACGTGGGTGAAGTACACCGGAGCGGGGCACCTTCCCCACCGTCAAGCGGCACTTCCTGGTGCTGCGCTGCAACCACTGCACCGACGCGCCGTGCGTGACGATCTGTCCGGTGAACGCCCTGCGAGAAGCGCGCCGACGGCATCGTCGACATCGACCGCGACGCCTGCATCGGCTGCCGGGCGTGCATGCAGGCGTGCCCGTACGACGCGATCTACCTGAACGAGGACTCCGGAGCGGTCGAGAAGTGCCACTTCTGCGCGCACCGCGTCGAGGTCGGGCTCGAGCCGGCGTGCGTCATCGTCTGCCCGGTGGAGGCGATCATCCCCGGCGACTTCGACGACCCGGGCTCGAAGGTATCGCCTGATCGTGCGCGAGCACGGCACGGCCCAGGTTCGGCGGCCCGAGCAGGGCACGGGCCCCAACGTGCACTACCTCGGCGCCGACGATCTCGCCCTGCGGCCGGGAGTCGCAGCGCGACCGGAGACGTACATCTGGAGCGATCGGCCGCCGCACGAAGCCCGAGCCATGGCCCGCGGCGCTTCCCCTCGAGCCGGACGCCCGGATGGTGCTCGACGCCGGGCACGAGTCGAATGGGGCTGGCCGGTCGCCGCCTACCTGGTGACCAAGGGGATCGCGGCCGGCGCTGCCATCCTGGCGCCGTTCGCGTCGGCGCTCGGTCTGCGCGGGCGCGGCGGCGCGATTTCGCTGCCCGAGATCGCTGCCCTGCGTCTTCACCGCGTCGACCTGCTTCCTCCTCGTCGAGGACCTGACGCGGCCGTTGCGCCTGCTACCGACTGCTCACCCGTCCCAACTGGAGGAGCTGGCTGGTGCGCGGGGCGTGTCCGTGCTCGCCCTCTTCATGGCCGTGACGCGGCGCGATCCTGCTCCTGCGCATCGCGGGTGCCGACGCCGCTGGCCGACGCAGCTGCGCTGGCCGAACGCGCCTGCTGGGCCTCGCTGCCGCCGGCTACACGGCGTTCCTGTTCGCGCCAGTGCGAGGGGCGCGACCTCTGGGAGGGCCCGCTGCTGCTGCCCCACCTCCTGGTGCAGGCGCTCCTCTGCGGCGCGCCGTCCTGCTGCCTCTGCTTCCCTCGAGCTGGGCGATTCTCCCTGCACCGGGCGCGCGCTCGGGCGACGTTCATCGCCGCGGCCCTCGCCCATCTGCTCTTCTCCATCGCGGAGCGGCGAGGTCGCCATCCCACCGAGAACGCCCGCCAGGCCGCGGCCTTCCTGGGGGAGATCACCGTCCTCGGCCGGCGCGCCTTCTCGGGCGGGCTGGTCGTGGGCGTCGGCCTGGCGATCGCGCTGGCGCATCGTCCTTCCCGCGCTGACCTTCGTTCCGGCGCTGCTGGGGCTTGCGCTCTACGAGCACGCCTTCGTACGCGCCGGTCAGCTTCCTCCGCTCTCCTGAACTTCGAGCGATCTCCGATGCGATCCCACGACCCCGCGCCGATCCAGATCACGCCGCTCGAGTCGTTTCCGCCGATCGAGCAGTGGGACGACTGGGTCGAGTTCGACGCCGAAGGCGTGGCCGCAGAAGGTCGAGCGGCGCTACATGCTCGTGCCGACCATCTGCTTCAACTGCGAGGCGGCGTGCGGGCTCGTGGCCTACGTCGACAAGAGACGATGGCAGGTCCGCAAGCTCGAGGGCAACCCGCACCACCCCGGCTCGCGCGGCAGCAACTGCGCCAAGGGCCCGGCCACGATCAACCAGATCAACGACCCCGAGCGCATCCTCTACCCGCTGAAGCGCGTCGGGCCGCGCGGCTCGGGGCAGTTCGAGCGCGCGACCTGGGACGAGGTGCTCGACACGTTCGCGGCGCAGATCCGCGCAGGCGATGCGTCGAGGACCGGCGCACCGAGATCATGTACCACGTCGGCCGGCCCGGCGACGACGGCTACATGGACCGCGTGCTCCAGGTCGTGGGGCGTCGACGGCCACAACTGCCACACCAACGTCTGCTCCGCCGCGGCGCGGCTCGGCTACGCGCTCTGGTCCGGCGCCGATCGGCCGTCGCCCGACCACGCGCAACGCGAAGTTCATCCTGCTGCTCTCGGCGCACCTCGAGACCGGCCACTACTTCAACCCGCACGCGCAGCGCATCATCGACGGCAAGACGGCGGGCGCGAAGATCTGCGTCGTCGACGTGCGGCTCTCGAACACCGCGTCGCATGGCCGACTGCTGGCTCGCGCCGTGGCCGGGCACCGAGGCGCTGCTGCTGCTCGCGCATCGCGCACGTGCTGCTGGAGGAGGACCTCTTCGACCGCCAGTTCGTCGAGCACTGGGTGAACTGGCGCGAGCTACCTGGCCGCGCGTCGCCCGGAGCGCGAGCGCGACGTTCGACGCGCTTCATCGACGGCGCTGAAGCGAGCACTACGCGCACGTTCACGCCCGAGACGCGCCGCCGAGGAGTGCGGCGTCGACGCCGAGCACGATTCGCGACGGTCGGCGCGGGAGATCGGCGCGGCCGGCAGCGCGTTCGCGACCCACGTCTGGCGCAACGCCGCCGTCGGGCAACCTCGGCGGCTGGCAGGTCGCGCGCTGCCTGCAGTTCCTCGTGCGTGCTCGTCGGGCGCGGTCGGACGCCAGGGGCGGCACGAGCCTCAACCAGCCACAACAAGTTCGTGCCCGCCGCCGTTCCTCAAGCCGCCGCCGCAGAAGGTCTGGAACGAGCTGCTCTACCCGCGCGAGTGGCCGCTCGCGCACCACGAGCTGTCGTTCCTGCTGCCGCACTTCCTCGAGGAGGGCCGCGGCAGCTCGACGCCTACTTCACGCGCGTCTACAACCCGGTCTGGACCAATCCCGACGGCATGATGTGGGAGCAGGTGCTCGCGCGACGAGTCGAAGATCGAGCTGCACGCGGCGCTGACGCCGTCTGGAACGAGACCGCGCAGTGCGCCGACTACGTGCTGCCGATGGGCGTCGGCGCCGAGCGCCACGACCTGATGAGCCAGGAGACGCACGCCGCCACGTGGATCGGCTTCCGCCAGCCGGTCGCTCCGCGTCGCGCGCGAGCGCGCGGGCGAGCACGTCGAGTCGACCTGCGAGGCGAACCCCGGCGAGGTGTGGGAGGAGGACGAGTTCTGGATCGAGCTGTCGTGGCGCATCGATCCGGACGGCGCGCTCGGCATCCGCCAGCTACTTCGAGTCGCCCTACCGCCCGGGCGAGAAGATCACGATCGACGAGTACTACCGCTGGATCTTCGAGAACTCCGTGCCCGGCCTGCCCGAGGAGGCGGCGCAAGCACGGGCTCACGCCGCTCGAGTACATGCGGCGCTACGGCGCGTTCCTCGTCGAGCGAGGAGGTCTACGAGGGGCACCTGAAGGCGCTCGACGGCGGGCAGCTGCTCGAGCGCGACGGTCGCGAGACGGCGACGCAGCGTGGTGCAAGGACGGCACGGCCGATCGGCGATCGGCGTCGGACGGCAGCCGCGCGCGTCGGCTTCGAGACGCCGTCGCGCCGGCTCGAGATCTACAGTCCGACGATGGCGGAGTGGGGCTGGCCCGAGCACGCGCTGCCGGGCTACATCGAGAGCCACATCCACCGGCGGCACCTCGACCGCGAGCGCGGCGAGTTCGTGCTGGTGCCGACGTTCCGCCTGCCGACGCTGATCCACACGCGCTCGGCCAACGCCAAGTGGCTGTACGAGCTCTCCAACACGAACCCGGTCTGGATCCACCCCGAGGACGCCGAGCGCCTCGGCGTCGAGACCGGCGACCTCGTGCGCGTGAGCACGCGCATCGGCCACTTCGTCAACAAGGTCTGGGTCACCGAGGGCATGCGCCCCGGCGTCGTCGCGTGCTCGCACCACCTCGGCCGCTGGCGCCTGTTCGACGACGCCGGCACCGACCGCTGGGCGAGCGCCAAGGTCGTGCGCGAGGAGCTCGAGCCGGGCGGCTTCCGCTTCCGCCGCGTGGAGGACATCCGGCCCTTCGAGAGCGCCGACCCCGACACGCAAGCGCATCTGGTGGACCGACGGCGGCGTGCACCAGAACCTCACCTTCCCGGTCCAGCCCGACCCGATCTCCGGCATGCACTGCTGGCACCAGCGGGTGACGGTCGACGCCGCCGGACCGGAGGATCGCTACGGCGACGTCGTCGTCGACACGAACAAGTCGATGGAGGTCTACCGCGAGTGGCTGGCGCTGACCCGCCCTGCTCCCGGGCCAGGTGGACTGCGTCGTCCGCTCTGGTTCGCGCGGGCGCTGCGCCCGGCGCCGGAGGCCTACGTGATCGGGGACAGCGAGGCATGTGGAGTCGGCTGAGCCGCGTGCAAGATCGCACCGCGGAGCGTCGCCGGTCCCAGATTGGCCATCCCAGATTGGCCAGGCACATTCGCTGGTGGCACCGGGTCGGCGAACGTGCCTGGGCAGGCGCGAAACGCCGAACACACCAGAGCGAGTGAGTTTTGCTCATCGATGCGGCCGCGCCGGAACTCAAGGAACCCACGGCCTGCACCAGAGCGAGTGTGCGGCCGGAGGCCGCTACGGAGCGTTCAAGAAGCGCTCAAGGATTTCTCCAGCATCTCTTCGAGCACCTTCGGGAAGTGCCAGGGAGGCGTGCGCCGCTTGGCTCGAATCCAGGTGCGGAAGTGCTGTCGCAACATCTCCCGCACCATCTCGGAGTTCCTCGCATCGGGCACGGGATGCGCGTGCTGACTCCGCCAATCCTCGAAGCGGTCCCACGCCTCCAGCTCGATCTCGTCTTCCGCGAGATTCGAGAGCAGCAGCACCGGCACCTGGTCGTCGTGTTCACGAAGGATGGCCAGCAGGTGGCCACCGGAGCGCAGGCCATCCCAGACGTCGATCGAGTCGGGATTCTCCTCCGGGGGAGGGATCATCATGTCGAGCACGATGATGTCGAAGCGCCGGGTATCTCCGCCCAGGAACTCGTCGATGGCCTCATCGGTTGAACGCATCAGCGACACGTCGAATCCGGCCTGCTCGACCTGCTCGATATGGGCTTGCAGGGATTCGAGCTCGTCGTCCACGATCAAGATGTGCCGTCGTCGGTCGCTCATGATGGTTTGTGCTCCGAGAGAGAACCGGGAAGCTCGATGGTGAACACGGTCGGCTTGTGGGGATTGCTCAGGACGAGATGGCCTCCGTGGCGCTCGACCATGCTCCGGGCGATGGCCAGCCCCAGACCGAGACCGGTGCTGTTCCTGCGGACGGCCTTGGGCGCTCGGTAGTGGCGCTCGAAGATCCGCTCCGCGTCCTCCTCGGCTACGCCGATCCCGTTGTTCTTGACGTGGATCTGATACCAGGTTTCGCCATCGGCCTGCCGAACTCCCCCTTCCACCACGATGAGCTCGCCGTCGTCACTGTACTTGATTGCGTTGTGCAGAAGATTGTACAGCGCAATCTGCATGAACTTGGGATCGAGCCACAGGCGAGGCAGGCGGCGGAAGGATTCGTCGGTATAGAGCACGCCAGCCAGACCGCGGCGTCGGGCGGCGGTGGTGAGCATCTTGCACAGCTTGGCCACGAAGTCGCCCATCGGCATGATGTATTCCGGCTCGAACGGCAAGCGCGTCGCGTCCCTGACCCGCAGCAGCTCGGAATTGAGCAGCAGGATCTCCGCCAGCGACTCGAAGTCTTCGAGCTTGCGGCGCACGTCACCGACTCGGGTGACGAGCTGGTCATCCGTCATCCGCTGGAGCGATCCCGCGTTGTCGCGAATCATCGTGGCCGGCATGTCCATGTCGTGTCGCACGCGTTCGAGCACCGAGGCGTTCTGCATGTCCTTGATCATCAGCGATATGAGCGGCGCGAGGACGCGAGCCGTGCGTTCGATGCGAAGGCAGTCGAGCGCATTGAGGCAGCGCGGCCAGCGCCGTCCGACCGGCGGTCGCTTGTTGCGAAGCCGGATCACCCCCAGAAGCTCGTTCCCGGCCGAGACGATCGGAGCGCCCAGGTATTGGCGGAGAGAGGGGTTCTCGACGCGGTCGCTGAACTTGGGCCCCTCATGGTGACCGCAGGCGTCGAGGTCCTCGGTCGCGAGGATCCGCTTGGTCCGGGCGACGCGCCCGCTGCAGCTGAATCCGTAGGGATAGCGCATTCGCCGAGTTGGCAGGCGGGAATCGATGCCGGTCGTCCCGAGGACGTGCAGCGTCTCGGTCAGCCGGTCGGCGAGCAGGATCGTGCACGCTTCGAACTGCATCGACTCGGCGATCACCGCGGCAACCAGGTCCATCGCCTCGTGCTTGTCCGTTCGAAGAACGTCCAGCGTCTTGTAGCTCTCGTCGATGACGAGCTCCTGCTCGATCCACAGCGCTCGCTCGAGGGCCCGGCCGGCCAGAATCCCGCAGAGCTCGACGAAATCGACAGGAATGGAGCCCGCGCTCGCATCGGCAGGGTAGTTGAGTTCGGCCACGGCGATGACCGCGCCATGTTCCCGGAACTGTCGCGCGGCCGTGCGCACGGGGACCGACCACATCGTGGGCAGCTTCTGCTCGGTGAGGAGATCCTTGATGACCGGCGGCGGGTTGGCATCGAGGCTCCCGTCGAAGCGTGCGGATCCGGTCGCGATGACCGCCTCGGCGCGCGTCTTCGCCAGCGGCCACTCCTGGGGAATCCCGGAGGCCAGCTCGAGGGGGAAGCTCGTGTACGCCGGGTTCAGCACGCCGGTCCGCGTGCCATGGGCTCTCGCCTTCCGACCGAGCTCGTTGGGAATCCAAATGGTCACCTGAGCCGCGCTGAGCGTATCGCGCAGTGCCATCGCGATATCCCTGAAGGCGCGGTCGAACCGATCCGCGGTGCGGCGGCCGTGGTCGAAGCGATCAAAGAAGGAGGCGATGGTCCGGGCAGTCCGCCCGTCGAATCCCTCCCAGAGGGCGGAGAGGTCAGCGAGCTCATCGGAGGAGGGCGCCATGGCAGAGACCCATGAGCGTACTTCACGAACCGACCACCGTCGATGCTCCGGAATTGGACGCTCCGGAATTGGCCAGGCGCATCTGGCCCCCGCGGGCTCCGGAATTGGCCAGGGCTCCGGAATTGGACAGGCGCATTTGGCCCCCCGCGCGCATTTGGCCCCCGCGACTGGCCGGCCAGTCCCGGCTCATCCCGACTCCCGCAAGAAGTGGCTGTCCAATCTCGGCTCTCCGCTCCCGCGACTGGCTTCGCCTCACCCCGGCTCCCGCGAGACTGACTACCGCCTCTCGGCCCCGGCTCCCGCAAAACGCCTGTCCAATCTCGGACCCGTCCAATCTCGGCCCCCGGCCCCCAAGACGCCTGTCCAATCTCGGCTCGTCCAAGCTCGGCTCCAAGCTCGGCTCTGTCCAAGCTCGGCTCTCGCGAAAGTGCCTGTCCAAGCTCGGCTCCCGCGAAAGTGCCTGTCCAAGCTCGGCTCTCGCGAAGTGCCTGTCCAATCTCGGCTCCCTCGCGAAAGTGCCTGTCCAAGCTCGGCTGTCCAAGCTCGGCTCCCAAGCTCGGCTCCAATCTTGGCTCACCCTGGCTCTCCGTTACTTCCCCGGACTCTCGTCAGGGCACCAGTCTTGGTCAGCACTCTGGAGCGGGTCCTCACTGGCGGCAACGCGTTCTCGTTGTGCATGGGCCCGAAGGCCAAGAAGGCCACCCCGAAGGCCAACCGGCCGAAGGCCTTGCGATCTTGCCCCTTCGCCTACGGATCCCCGTGATTCACTGCAGAACACTCACTCTCACTCTGCCTAAGGAGGAGGAGCGATGCAGATGCACCTGGAGATCCCGGGTTCGACCATCATCGAGATCAGGGCCTTGTCGGGCTGCTTGGAACCGGACCTAGCTAGAACACGTCGAGCATCATCAGGCTCGCGCATCCCATCAGGATCACGAACGCGAGACGGACCCAGAACAGCGGAAGACGATGCGTCAGGCCGGCACCATAGAGGGCCCCGATGGCCGCGGTCGGCGCGACCCACGCAGCAATCGTAACGCTGTCCTTGAAGTGAAGACCCAGGGAGACTCCCCGCGTCGGTGGTCAGGTGGCTCAGCGTGAGGTTCTTGTAGGTGGCACCAACCAACGACGTCAGGCACATGACCGCACTGCTGGCCGCGATGCTCGCCCGCAGCGGCAGGCGACACACATGCTGCAGCAATGGCACCGCGATGGGCCCGCCGCCGATACCCAGCAGGCCGGCGGAGAAGCCCATGCCCTGCGCCGACCACTCCGGCGGATGCGGGACCGCCTCGCTTCGGCTTCATCGTCGTCTGGCCCCGCTCCCGGTACATCTTGAAGATCTTCATGATCATCGCGTACAGCAGAAAGAAGCCGAAGAGCCTCTTCAGCACTTCGCCGTCCAATCGATTGCTAACCGCCACACCCGAACAGAATGAACAGAATTGCCGCGGGCATCATGTACTCGAGAATGCCCCGAGGCACCGTCCCGGCCCGGGCATGCCGTATGACGGAGGGCACCGCAATAAAGAAGTTCACGATCATCGCCGCCGCCTGCGCAAGATGCTGCTCCCGGTGCATCAGGAGCGTCAGCGCTGGAATCATGACGATCGATCCGCCCAGACCAACCAGACCACCGGCGGTGCCGGCAAGGAACCCAAGCACGAGCAGACCGAGCACTTCGGTCACCTCGACACTCATGGCGGGCAGTCTAGCCTGCATTCCTCACCCGTATTGTCGCGAGGACGCGTAGAACGTTCGCCGGGGAGTGCGATGCCTCGAGTTCCGGCCGCGTCGACCATCGACGGCATGTTCAATCGATATTCCCAGGGTTCGCCTGCCAGGGCAGAAATCATCCTGATCCGCCTGATCATGGACGCTTCGGCCTGCCCACCTCGAAGGTGAGAATCGTCTCCCTCGGTATCCAGATCATGGTCCCGTCTTCATTCAGCGAAGAGAGCACCACCCACGCGCTATCCATCGCCTGGAAGAGACCCCTCAGCGTCAGGTCGCTGTCGCCGACACGCCCGTTCGATGAGAAACCGCGAGCCGGCCGGCCAGCCCGAGCGCCTCCCGGCGAAACTCCACGGTGCACGGCGAGCCGGGCGGCGGCGAGAGCTGCGGGACCGACGGTGACGTCTCCTGCGCAGCGGCGGCTCCCCCGCCGCAACCGGAAAGACCGATGACTCCGGCGATGATCAGGACGAGGGCATGACGCGGTCGAGCTTCTTCATGACGAACCTCCAGAGACGAATGGAAGGGCGACCGGGCTCCGTTGTCGTCGCGGTGCCCAGCAAACGGCCATGATAGTTGTCCCGACACCCGTCCCGCGCTCGGAGGCGTTCGCAGCAGCGGGCTGATGAACAAGCCGGACGAGCAGCCCGTTGAAGAGTGCTTCGCCAGATGGGTGCGATGCCTTTCGGTCTGGCAGTGTCGACGAACCGACGGCATATTCCAGCGACATTCCCAGGTTCGGCGACACTGCCAGAGCGAAGATGATCGTGCTCAGCTGGTGATCTGACTTCTTCAACGGGCTGGTAGACTCATCACTCCCCCATCAAAGCAAGGAGCGGATCATGCCCGGAAACGATCGATTCTGGAGACTCACTGCGCTCGCCCTCGTCGCTGGCGTCTTCTATCTCGGCTTCTCGCTCCGTTCCCTGGATTCCGAGCACCGCCCGTTTACATTCCTCGCGCAGGCCTCGGGGCAGCTGATGGCTCCGGCGACGACCTCGGAGGGCCAGGATCTCATCATCACGCAGAGCGTCGATGGCCGAACCCTCTACATCTGGGCGTTCGAGAAATGGGATCTCGATCACATCCGGCTGCCGGTCTTCAGGGCCGAGATTCCCATCGAAGAGTGATGCGAGCAAGCCCGGCGGAACCGCCACGCCGGGCGTCGATCACGGTCATCCGTATAATCGCCCCCCGCGTCGAAGCTCGACCGCGCCGCACTCCCTGTGCCGCGACTCGCTTGTTCGCCACGGGAGGTGCCATGACTAGATCACGCAGCAGGATCGGATCGATCGCACTGTTCGTCCTTCTCGGTGTCCTGACCGGGAAGCCAGCCCAGGGTGATGTCGCCGTTCCGGCGATCATCGGTGACAACATGGTGCTGCAGCGCAACGCGAGCGCGGCCATCTGGGGCTGGGCGGGCGTCGGCGAGCGGGTCCTGGTTCAAGGAAGCTGGAATGGCGAACCGGCCGAGACCACGGCTGATCGCCGCGGTCGATGGCTCGTGCGCCTCCCAACGCCGGCCGCCGGTGGTCCCTACACGCTCTCCATTGCCGGGTCGACGACGGTCACCCTCGAGAACGTGATGATCGGCGAGGTCTGGCTCTGCTCCGGACAGTCGAACATGGAGATGCCGGTCGGCGACGTCGGGGGGGGCTACCGAGGCGTTCAGAACTCCGAGGACGAGATCAGCTCCGCGCGATTTCCCTCGATCCGCCTGTTCACGGTGGAGAACACGATCTCGGCGCCGCGGCGGGCCAACTGCCGCGGGAGCTGGAAATTGTGCAGTCCCGAGACCGTTCAGGAATTCAGCGCGACCGCGTATTTCTTCGGCCGCGAGCTCCACGACGTCCTGGACGTGCCTATCGGGCTGATCAGCGCAGATTGGGGCGGCACCGTGGCCGAAGCGTGGATGAGCGACGACGCCCTTCGCGCCCTTCCCGAGCTTCGAACCACGCTGGACCTGCTCGAGCTGATCCAGGATCCGAATCGTCGCGTGGGCATCGTGCAGGCCCGCGTTGACGCGTGGTGGCGCGGTCTCGACGAAGAACGTCTCGCGCGGATGGACGACCGTCGGCTTCGACGACAGCGACTGGTCGAGCATGATCCTGCCCGTCACGTTGAGTCAGGACGGTCTCGATGGCTTCGACGGAGTCGTGCACTTTCGCAGAGCCTTCGATCGACCGGAGGGCTGGAAGGGAGAGGGCCTGCAGCTCGAGCTCGGGCCCATCGACGACTACGACGACGTCTGGATCAACGGCACGCTCATCGGCGCGACGCACACGCCGAACAGCTGGGCTCAGCCCCGCCGCTACGAGGTTCCGGCGAGCGTCCTGGGTGACCGCAACGTGATCGCCGTGCGCGTGCTCGACACGGGCGGAATCGGTGGAATCAACGGCCGTCCCGAACAGCTGAAGATCGGACCAGCCGACGGTGGACCTTCGATCGCCCTGGCCGGCGACTGGTCGTACTCGGCGGGGCGCTCCGTGACCGATCTGCCGCCGCGGCCGCAAGGCGCTGAGATCGGGCCGAACACGCCCACCGTGCTCTTCAACGGGATGATCGCCCCGCTCATCCCCTTCTCGCTGCGCGGCTTCATCTGGTACCAGGGCGAATCCAATCGCTCCGATCCCAACCTGTATCGCTCGCTGCTTCCCGCGTTGATCGCAGGACTGGCGGCGCCATTGGGACGCTCCTGACCTTCCGTTCTACTTCGTGCAGATCGCCCCGTTCCGCTACGGCGGTGACAGCGGTCAGACGGCGGAGCTCCGCGAGGCGCAGCTGATGACGCTTGCCGTCCCCCACACCGGTATGGCGGTCACGATGGACATCGGCGATCGCACCGACATCCATCCGCACAACAAGCAGGAGGTCGGACGACGGCTCGCGCTGTGGGCGATCGCCGAAGACTACGGACAAGGCCAGCTCGTCCACTCCGGTCCGCTCTTCAGTTCGGCCGCCGATCGAGGGAACGTCGATTCGCGTGCGATTCGACCACGTCGGCAGCGGGCTCGAGATGTCGAGAAGGCGGTGCGCGGAGCTTCCTCATCGCCGGCGATGATCGCCGCTTCGTACCGGCAACCGTCGCCGTCGACGGGAACACGCTCGTCTTCTCCAGCGCCGAGGTCGATCGTCCCGTGGCCGTGCGCTACGGCTGGGAAGCGGCGCCCGAAGCGCGGCTCTTCAATCGCGAGGGCCTTCCGGCCTCTCCCTTCCGAAGCGATGACTGGTCCGGACCGCTGCCGCCTGTCGAGAACAATGAGGAGATGCAGGGGTACCGGACCGACGAGCCTGGGTTCGTGCCGCTGTCGAACGGCCGCAACCTCGAGGGATGGGTCAACGTGAACGGCGCGCCGAGCACGTGGCGGGTGAACGGCGAAGTCATCGAGTGTTCGGGCATCCCCACCGGCGTTCTGCGCACCGAGCGGCGGTATGAGAACTTCATCCTCGAGCTGGAATGGCGCCACCGTCAACCGCTCGGGAACGCCGGCGTCTTCGTGTGGAGCGATCCGCTCCCCGCGCGCGGGCAGCCGTACACGCGGGGCATCGAAGTTCAGGTGCTCGACGGTCAAGAGGGCGACTGGTACACGAGCGACGGCGACATCTTCCCCATTCACGGCGCGACCATGAGCCCGGAGAACGGGCGGAGCGGCAGCCGTGCCTTCCCCACCGAGGCCCGGTCCAATCCCGCGCCGCTCTGGAATCACTACCGCATCGTCGCCGTCGACGGGACGATCTCACTGGCCGTCAACGGGAAGGTCGTCACGCGAGGACGCGAGTGCCGCCCGCGGAAGGGATACATCTGCCTGGAATCGGAAGGCTCACCGGTCGACTTCCGCAACATCGTGCTGAAGGAGCTGCCGCCGAGTGAGGCGCCGCTGCCTCCCGTCGAGACGGCAGAAGCCGCCCAGCCCTTCGAGCTGCTCTACAACGGTGTCGACTTCTCCGGCTGGAAGTACGGTGCAGATCACGAGGGGCACTGGCGCGCGAACGACTGGCGTCTCGAGTTCGACGGTCAGGGCCCCGATCTCTGGACGGAGCGGTCCTACCGCAACTTCGTCCTGATGGCCGACTGGCGGTGGACTGGTCCGCCGCAGGAGATCGAACGACCGCTCGTGCTGCCGAACGGCGATCCCGTCACCGACGCCGACGGTGAGCCGATCACCCGCGTCGTGGCCGATGCGGGCGACAGCGGCATCTATCTTCGAGGGAGTCGCAAGAGCCAGGTCAACATCTGGTGCTGGCCGGTGGGGTCGGGCGAGGTGTACGGATACCGAACGGACCCGAAGATGCCCGAGAGCGTCCGCACCGGGTGCACGCCCCGCACGGCGGCGGACGCGCCGATCGGTCAGTGGAATCGATTCATCATCACGATGGTGGGTGATCGACTCACCGTTGAGCTCAACGGCCAGACCGTCATCGAGCGTGCCCAGGTGCCCGGCGTTCCGGAGTCCGGACCGATCGGCCTGCAGCAACACGGAAGCCCGATCGAGTTCGCCAACCTCTTCATCAGAGAGCTTGAGCGGGAGTGAGCTATGGGACAAGTCAGAGGGCAGAGAAGACGGCGCAGCGGAGGTCTCAGCGTTCTGCCACTCGTCATGCCACTGCTGGGTCTCGCCGCCTCCGCTTGTGATCGACAGACGTCCGCGCCGCCCGCCTGGACGCCCACCACCGAATCGGAGCTGACAAGTCTCCAGAAGCGCCAACTCGAACGGATGCTGGTGGCCAAGGAGTTGATGTTCACCGAGCTGAAGTCCGCGCTGCTGAAGGCGATGGCCACCTCGGGCGCAACGGGAGCGATCGCGGTCTGCCGAGACCAGGCGCCGCAGATCGCCGAGCAGGTGAGTCAGTTGCAGAATCTTCGAATCGGCCGAACGTCGTTTCGACTGCGCAATCCCGCCAACACGCCGCCGGTCTGGGCCGAGGAATCGATCGCGGCTCGCTCGGAGGAAGCGGTCTACTTCGTGGGTGAGCGGAACGAACTTGCCGGGCTTCTGCCCATCCGCATGCTGCCACTGTGCCTGACCTGTCACGGACCGGCGGAGTCGATTGCGCCCGAGGTGCGGGATGCCGTCGCCCGGTCGTACTCGGAAGATCAGGCGACCGGTTTCAACGAGGGCGATCTGCGCGGCTGGTTCTGGGTCGAGGTCCCAGAAGCGGAGCGGTGAATGCACAATGAGCTGAAACACGGCGTCACCCCGCCGCCCAACTGGTGGCGCCCCGCCGACGTTCCAAACGCTACACCTGGATTGAGAACGCTCTACACCATCGCGGGCACGGTGTCCCATTGGATGCCCAGCGCCTCGGCCATCGTGGCGCACGCCGCGTGCTCGCGGTCCGTCAGACAGGTGGATTGCCGCCCGCCCTGGACGATCCGGCGGACGCCCACCTGGAGCAGCCTGCGGAAACACGCGGCGCACGGCGTTCCGGTCACGTACGCCGTCGCGCCACGGAGGTCACAGCGGGCAAAGATCACCGCGTTGTCCTCGGCGTGGATGAACCAGTCGTACTTCTCAGGCCGCACGAGCGGGACAAGATCGTTGGGAAGTCCCGAGACCGGGCCGTTATAGCCAGTGCTGATCACCCGGTGATCGGAATCGACCAGGACGCAGCCATGCTTGGTATTCGGGTCGGACGACCGCCGGCTCACCTGTTCGGCCAGGGCCAGGAAGTACTCATCCCACGACGGTCGCTGCCAGCTGTTCATCGAGACCCCATGATAACGATGATAACGCAGAGGCACTCATGCTCGAAGTCCTGGTGATGCTGCGACACGCCCGCAAACGCACCGCCATCACAGATCGCGAAAACAAGCTCGCCCACCGATTGTCGGTGGGCGAGCTGTTTCGTCGTTGAAGCGGAGCTTTGGTGTCAGTTCTTGGACTGTTCGCTGCACTTCCCGGCGGCCTGACACGCGGCGCGGCAAGCCTCCGAACAGTCCTGGCCACAGTTTCCGCCCTGGCCGAGGGCACCGAGGCTGACGGTCTGCGTCTCGCTCACCGCGGCCGTGACCTGGCTGCTCTGCATGTCATCGATGACCGCCTGCAGGGTCTGCATCGCCACGCTCAGGGGGCAACCGGAGGCGCCGCTGGCCTTCTTCATCTCGATGAGCAGGCTCAGGTATCCGCGGGCAGCGGTGCGGGCCATCATGTCCGAGGTCTCGCAGCCAAACGCGACGAATCGAGCCTTGGAGACCTGCGTGCACTCGCTGGGGTTGCACGGGGTATTGCTGTTGCTGGCCAGCGTGGCCTGCTTTGCGCCAGAGCACGAGGACGAGCAATCGCTCGAGCCACTCACCAGCTTGGCCGCCTTCGCCGCATCGCCGCAACTGCTTGCGCACGATCCGCTCGTGCTCGCCAGCGTCGCCGTCTTCGCGCCGGTGCACGGGCTCGAGCAGTCGCTCGACCCGCTCACCAGCTTCGCCGCCTTCGCCGAATCACCGCAGCTGCTCGCGCACTCGCTCGTGCTCGCCGACGTCGCCTGCTTGGCACTCGTGCACGGGCTCGAGCAGTCGCTCGACCCGCTTACCAGCTTCGCGGCCTTCGCCGAATCACCGCAGCTGCTCGCGCACTCGCTCGTGCTCGCCAGTGTCGCCTGCTTCGCACTCGTGCACGGGCTCGAGCAGTCGCTCGATCCGCTTACCAGCTTGGCCGCTTTCGCCGAATCACCGCAGCTGCTCGCGCACTCGCTCGTGCTCGCCAGCGTCGCCTGCTTCGCACTCGTGCACGGGCCCGAGCAGTCGCTCGATCCGCTTACCAGCTTCGCCGCCTTCGCCGAATCACCGCAGCTGCTCGCGCACTCGCTCTTGCTCGCCAGTGTCGCCTGCTTCGCACTCGTGCACGGGCTCGAGCAGTCGCTCGATCCACTTACCAGCTTCGCCGCCTTCGCCGAATCACCGCAGCTGCTCGCGCACGAGTCGCTCGTGCTCGCCAGCGTCGCTGCCTTCGCGCCGGTGCACGGGCTCGAGCAGTCACTCGACCCGCTTACCAGCTTCGCCGTCTTCGCCGAATCACCGCAGCTGCTCGCGCACGAGCCGCTCGTGCTCGCCAGCGTCGCTGCCTTCGCTCCGGTGCAGGGGCTCGAGCAATCGCTCGAGTCGCTGCTCACCAGCTTCGCCGCCTTCGCGCCGTTGCACGAGGCCGAGCAGTCGCTTCCAGTCACGCCGACCAGCGCAACCGACTGCACATCGGAGCTCCCCGCGTTGTGAAAGGCCAACATCTGGACGCGCAGCTCAGCGAGCGAGGCCAAGGCCCGCTGCATGTAGTCCTTCGCGGAAGAATTCGTCTCGCCCAGCTCGGCCATGGCCGAGAGTGAGGGCTTTCGTGGCGGCGTCGAGGGGGCATCCGGACGCACACTCGGAACCGCCCTTGACGGCGACGACCTTGACCTGCTCACCGGTCACCACCTGCTTGCAGTCGCGCCGACTTGCTCGCCTTCCATCCGTCGCAGGGGGCCGCACTGGCCATGCTCATCTGGGTCAGGCCGGCCGTACAGCACGTCAAGACCAGGGTTGCGATCGCTCTCTTCATCACGTGAATTCCTCCGTCTTTCGGGCTCCTACTGAGCCCAGACCTGGGTTGGCGACATGGAGGCGGATCGGAACGAACGACCCGCCGAGTGAGAATGGTACCGACCAAACGACCGCCCGGCCGAGGATATTTCCGCCCCAGGTGGGTTTCGTGACTTGCACTATCCGGGATTCACTGGATCTTCGCACGCCACGACGAGAATCACGCCGAAACCGCGATCGGACGACCGGTGGCGACCCTCTTCCTCAGCCGCTAGGGATCGATAACTTCCCTGCCTTTCCGCATTTGCCACCATGTGGCACAATGCGGCTCGTGGAGGAGAGGGGGACGAGAGATGGTCCATTCGAAGGAAAGCGGAGCGGGCGCGTTGATTCCTGCCGCGATCATCTTGGGAGTCCTGGTCGGTGCCCTCGCAGGGGGACCGGCAGCGGATTCGGCGGGAACCACATCCACGGAAATGCCCCCGGGCATCGGCATGATGGTCTACGTCAACGGCGAGGCCGTCGCGGACTACCGGCCCACGCCGGCGCTGCGAACGACCACGACCTGCATTCCCGCGGCGCAGGTTCCCCGCGGTCGACGTGCACTGCCACTGGGACCTGGAGGCGGATCCAGAAGCAATGATCCGGGCGATGGACGAGCGGAACGTGAGCCGCGCGGTCAACCTGAGCGGCGGCTGCGGCGATCACGCTGGACCGGATGCTCGAGCGATTCCACGACCGGGCACCCGATCGATTCATCATCTTCTGCAACATCGACTTCTCTCGCATCGACGAGCCCGACTTCGGCGCGCGCCATGGCGGAGTTCCTCGAGGACGCCCATGCCAGGGGCGTGCGCGGCCTGAAGATCTTCAAGGACCTGGGCCTCCGGATTCGTGACGGCTCCGGGCAGCTCGTTCGCGTCGACGACGCGCGGCTCGATCCGATCTGGGCCGAATGCGGCGAGCTGGGCATGCCGGTGCTCATCCACACGGCCGATCCAGTCGCCTTCTTCCAGCCGCTCGACGCGTACAACGAGCGCTGGATGCAGCTGAAGCGTCATCCGTCATGGAGCTTCTTCGACGGACAGCATCCCGCACGCGATGAACTGCTCCGCCAGCGGAACCGGGTTCTCGACCGCCACCCGGAGACGATGTTCATCGGCGCCCATGTCGGCGGCAACGCGGAGGATCTCGCGGCCGCCGGTCGCGTTCTCGACTCGCATCCGAACCTGTATCTCGACATCTCGGGCCGCGTGGCCGAGCTCGGTCGGCAGCCGTACGCGGCCCGCGCGGTTCTTCCTCCGGTACCAGGACCGCCTGCTCTTCGGCACCGATCGCTATCCTGGCCGGAGCGACCAGCCGCGGTACCGGATCTACTTCCGGTTCCTGGAAACCGACGACGAGCACTTCGACTACTACGACCACCCGTTTCCGCCGGCCGGCGACTGGAAGATCTACGGCCTCTTCCTTCCGGACGAGGTCCTGGAGAAGATCTACCACGAGAACGCCGATCGCCTGCTCGGCACGGGGCCGAGCCATCGCTAGAGCGAACCCGACGAGGACCGTGCAGTTGCAATCGGCGATTCTGTGCAGCTGCGGACTCCTCCTGCTCGGCTTCTTGCTGCGGGTCCGGTGGCGACTGCTGCACCGACTCTTCGTTCCCGCGTCCGTGGTCGGCGGCCTGGTCGGACTGATCCTCATCCAGGCGGCGCAGCGCGGTGCCGTCCCTGAGCGAGCCCGTCGCCTCGCTCGCGACAACCCTGCGCTCCTGGCCGTCCCCGCTCATCGCCGTCGTGTTCGCGGGGCTGCTGATCGAGCGGTCGCAGCGCCGTCTGCGGGAAGCGATGAGCAGTGCACTCCTCGCCGGGATCATGGTGTGGATCATCGTGCTGGGTCAGATCGCCTTGGGGCTGCTCGCGACCTGGCTCTTCGTGCTGCCCTCGCACGACGTCCCAGCCGCGTTCGGCCAGCTGCTGGAAGCGGGCTTCGCCGGTGGTCACGGCACGGCCACCGCTCTGGGAACGATCTACCGCGATCTCCTGGACTTTCCCGAGGGGCTGCGATCTCGGGCTCTTCATCGCGACCGTGGGCTTGGTCTACAGCATTCTGTCCGGCCTGGTCCTCGTGAACATCGCGGTGCGGCGCGGATGGACCCGCTTCGGCCGCGTGGAGCTGCCGCGCATCGCCGGCCTCGAGAATCGGCGCGATCCAGTCCCCATGGCCTTCGCCCGCGTCCGCCCGGAGGTCATCGACCCGCTGGTCTTCCAGATCTGTCTTCTCGCCGTCGCGTTCCTGATCGGGGTCGGACTTCGGTACGGGTTCATCCTCGCAGCCCGCGCCTGGACCTCGGCGAGTCGATCCGCTTCCTCGAGAACGTGCCGCTCTTCCTGTTCACGCTTCTTGGCGGGTGGTCGCTTCGGGCCGGAATGAGCGCGATGCGAATCGATGATCTGATCGACGACCTCTCGATCAAACGGCTCGTGGCGGTGGCGATGGAGTTCCTGATCGTCGCCGCGATCGCTTCGCTGCGCATCGAAGTCGTGGCCGCGTACCTCGGGCCGGTGGCCCTGCTGTGCGGGATGGGGTTCGTGTGGACCGCATTCTGCCTGCTCGTGCTCTCGCGGCGCGTGCTTCCGCGCGAGCACTGGTTCGAGCTGGGGATCATCAACTACGGCATGTCCACCGGCACGACCGCGCAGGGCATGATGCTGCTGCGGATCATCGACAAGGATCTCGACTCGGGTGCCGCAGAGGACTACGCCCTGGCCGCCCCGCTCTCGGCGCCGTTCATCGGCGGCGGCCTACTGACGATCTCGTTGCCGCTGATCCTGGCCTGGATCGGACTTCCGATGATGATTGCGGTGCTGACGCCTGCTGACGATCGCTCTGTTCTTCCTTGGCCAGCGAATCAACACCGCTCGGACCGCAGCGTCGCTCGTGGGCACCGCCGCGGTTCACCGGTGAGCCGGGTTAGAATGCTGACCAGCTGACGACGGTCCGATTCCGGCCGAAACCCGGCAGAGGAAGGCGCCATGGGTGAGGACAAACGCGAGCACCAGGATCCACTCGAGCGATCGACGCTGCAGATCGTCGAAGGGCTTGGCTCGATCGGCGAAACACCGCTGTCGACTCCGGAGCGCATCGGCGCGTATCACGTCCGGAGCGTCATCGCTTCGGGGGGGATGGGCACGGTCTACCTGGCGGTGCAGGAGCATCCGCGGCGTCTGGTTGCGGTCAAGGTGATCAAGCAGGGCATCGCGTCCCGAACCGCGTTGAAGCGGTTCGAGTACGAAGCGCAGATCCTCGGCCGGCTCCGTCATCCCAACATCGCGCAGGTCTACGAAGCGGGCACCCACGATGCCGGCGAGGGCGACGTGCCCTTCTTCGCGATGGAGTACATTCCCAACGCGAAGCCGATCACCGAATACGTCAACTCGAAGGCGATGTCGACGACCGAACGGCTTCGCCTCTTCACGAAAGTGTGCGAAGCCGTTCATCACGGCCACCTGAAGGGCATCATCCACCGCGACCTGAAGCCCAGCAACATCCTCGTGGACTCAGCGGGGCAGCCCCGGATCATCGACTTCGGCGTCGCCCGGGCCATCGATTCCGATCTGGCGGTCACCACCCTGCAGACGGAGATCGGTCAGCTCATCGGAACGCTGCAGTACATGAGCCCTGAGCAGTGCGCGGCCGATCCCAACGATCTGGACGTGCGCAGCGACATCTACGCGCTGGGGGTCGTGCTCTACGCCCTGCTGACCGGCCACCTTCCCTACGACCTGACGGGCCGACCGGTCTTCGAAGCCGCCCGCGTGATCCGGGAGGAGATTCCCTCGCGCCCTTCGAGTTTCGATACGGGACTGCGGGGTGACGTCGAGACGATCATCCTCAAGGCGCTCGAGAAGGACCGCGATCGCCGCTATGGCTCCGCGGACGACCTTCGCAGCGACATCGAGAGCTACCTCGAGGGCAACGCCATCAGCGCCCGCCCTCCGAGCATGGTCTACCAACTCCGGGTGTTCGCTCGCCGGAATCGGATGCTGGTCACGGCCCTGGGCGCCGTGTTCCTGACGCTGCTCATCGGCACGATTGTCACCAGCGCCGCGATGGTCAGGCGCAGCACGGCATGAAGCTGGCCCAACAGGCCGAGACGCGGGCGGCGCTCGAGGCTGAGCGGGCCCGGGCGATCAGCACATTCCTCCAGCGGTCGCTGGCGTCGGTCAATCCCTTTCTCCCGGGGCGGACATCGCGGGAGGCATTGTTGAGCAGCAACGGCACCGCCTACGCCGGTCAGGTCGGCCAGGCGATCACCGTCCTCGACATGCTGCACCAGTTCACGCATGCTCTGGACACCGCGTTCCCGAGGAGTCCGCAGATCGAGGCCGAGCTCCGGCACACGCTCGGCGAGACGCTGCTTCGCCTCGGCCAGTTTCGCGAGAGTCAATCCCAGCTGGAGCGCGCCATCGCGCTGCGCCGTGCCGAGCTGGGACCTGATCATCCCGACGTGGCGCGGGCCATGGTGCTCCTCGCCGAATCGCTCGACTGGCAGGGTCGCGGCCCAGACGCCGACCGGACCTACGCGCTGGCCGTCGAGGCGCTTGGCCGCGCCTTGGGCGAAGCGAAACAGGAAACGCTCGAAGCCGCATCCCAGCGGGCCACCGCCCTGCTGAACCGCGGCAACGTCGAGGAGGCCATCACCCTGGAGCGGCAAGCGCTGGACACGGCGATCCGCGTGCGCGGCGAAGACGATCCGGCCACGCTCGCGCAGATGGTCCGCTGCTGCGAATCGCTGTGGGTGGTCTCGAAGATCGGCGACGCCATCGAACTCGGTCGACGGGCGGTCGCGGGATTCCGCAGAGCGGTGGGAACCGACGCGCAGGCGACGGCGGATGCGATGTTTGCGCTGTCCGGTCCGCTGCGCAGCGCCGGCCTGTTCCGCGAAGCGGAAGAGATGGCCTCGGAGGCGTGGCACCTGACCCGCGCCAATCTGGGCGAGGAGAATCCGCTCACGCTCGATTACATGCGGAATCTGGCCAACGTCTATACGGCCAGCGAGCGCTACGGCGATGCGGTCCCGCTCTACCAGTCCGCCCTGACATCACAGCGCCGCCTCCTTCCCCCGACCCACATCGAGCTCCTGTTGACGCTGAATGACTTCGCCTGTTGCCGGGCACTCCAGGGTACCGATCTGATCGAAGCAGAAGCGCTGGCCCGCGAGGCGTGCTCTGGCTTCGAAACGGTGTTCGGATCGGACACTCAGCATGCGCTCAATGCGGCCGACACGCTGGCGATGATCCTTCGCAGCCAGGGCCGGCTGGAGGAGGCGATCGAAGTGCACGAGCGTGTTCTCAACGCCGCCGAGCGGGGAGCGCTGCCGGCCACCCTCCGCATCGATTCCCACACCGGCCTGGCCGGCTGTCACGCCAAGCTCGGCCACCTCAAACTGGCCGAGGACCACTACCTGGCCGCCGCCGAGCTCATCGAGGCACAGGGAACGGCCGAGAACGCACGGGCCGTCACCATCGCCGACGGTCTGATCGCGCTGTACGAAGCCGAGGGCAAGACCGAGCTCGCGGCCGCCTGGCAGGAGAAGCGGGCGGGATTCACGGGAACCTCGAGGTGAGCGACCTTTGAGCGAGCCGCTGCACATTCTCCACCTCGATGACGACCTGGTCTTCGTCTCCAAGCCACCGGGGATGCTGGTTCATCGAGACGCCTGGTCGCCGCACGAGGAGGTGGTGCTCCAGACGCTCGCCTACCAGATCGACCGCTACCTCTTTCCCGTGCATCGGCTCGATCGGAATACCTCCGGCGTCCTCGCCTTCGGTTGCTCCCGCGAGATGGCGCGCGTGCTCCACGACAACCTGCGCGAGCCGGACGCGCGCAAGGAGTACCTGGTCCTGACCCGCGGCGAAACACCCGAATCGTTCACGTCGGATCGACCACTGAGCCACAACGGCGAACCGCGCGACGCGCGGACCGAGTTCCAACGCCTCGCATGCTTCTCCCGCTGTTCATTGCTGCGGGTCCGAACCCTGACCGGACGCCAACATCAGATCCGCCGCCATCTGGCCCACCTCGCGCACCAGGTGATCGGGGACACGCGTTACGGCAAGGGCCGGATCAACGCGTGGTTCCGCGCC
This sequence comes from uncultured Planctomycetota bacterium, assembly GCA_963697235.1. Lineage (GTDB taxonomy): Bacteria > Planctomycetota > Phycisphaerae > Phycisphaerales > SM1A02 > CAVONJ01. The sequence continues at coordinate 346,866 of CAVONJ010000003.1, read as the reverse complement.
GAGTACGGTCTGCCGCGGATGTTCCTGCATGCATGCCGCATCGCGATCGCGCATCCTCGCACGGGTGCGCCGCTGGAGGTGGTCGACCCGCTGGCCGCCGATCTCCGCTGTTTCCTCGGCCGGCTCCCGGACGTCGATGCGTCGCTGCTGGCGACCCTGTAAGGGCGAGGGGTTGGCCCGGATCATTCATGAGCCGGGTTCAGAGCCGCCTTGACCACGGGGTGGCCGGAGCTAGACTCGCGAGTCGGCCTACGCCGCGCCTGAAACCAGCGCTGACGTCACGCCAGGAGCAGAGGTTGCGTGATGGATACTGCCGAACAGCACCGTCGACCGCACCTCCAAGGGACAGCGCTGGAGATCCGCAGTGGTCTAGAACGTGACTACGCCGATGTCTTCACGCCGGCCGCCAAGGCGGCGCTCAGCGCGCTGGCCGCGCTGGAACAGCATCGAAGATCGATCATGGCAGCGCGAATCCGCCGGCGCCGAGCGGGCCCGCCATCGCGAGCGCATCGGCTTCCTTGATCCGGATGCGGTGATCCCCCGCACCGGAATCTCGGTCCGGGACGCCAGAGCCGGCGCGTTCGTCGGCAGCGAGATCCCCGCCGATCTGCAGCGACAGTGGATCCAGGGGACTGGTCCCGGCGCCCGCCCCCGCACCTCCCTCGAGAAGAGCATCCGGAACGTCGCCTACGCGCTGCTCTCGGCGCAGACGGCTGGATGTTCGACGGCGAGGATGCCCTCGGCCAAGTGTCGAGCATGTCCCTGGACAACCAGCGTCACCTCCGCCTCGCCTTGGAGCGGCGCCCCGAGTTCATGAACATTGCCGAGGCGGTCGCCGGCGAGATGAACAGGTGGGCTCAGGACTTCTTCGGGCGTCCGATCATCGCCGACTGGAGGGAGCAGCTCGACTTCACCACGGTCATCTTTCGCGCCCGCGGACTCCACCTCGACGACCGGCACGTGCGCTGCGCCGACGGCTCGGGATTCTCGGCCTCGATCGTCGACGCGGTGCTCTACGTCGTCAGCAACCACGAGACGCTGCGCCGCCGCGGCTCGTCGATCGTGCTCTACCTGCCGAAGATTCAAACCGCCGAAGAAGCGGCGCTCTGGAATGAGATGCTCTCCGCCCTCGAAACGCACCTCGGTCTTCCGGACGGAACGATCAAGACGTACGTGCTCGTCGAGCAACTCGAGGCGAGCTACCAGCTCATGGAGATCAGGGCCGCCCTCGGCCGCCGCTTCGTCGGCTACAACACGGGTCGCTGGGATTACATCAACAGCGTCGCGGACGCGATGGCGTGGGATCCGCAGTTCCAGAATCCCAACATCGACGCGATCACCATGACCTATGGCTACATGCGAAACTACGAGGACCGCGTCCGGCGGGCGGTCAACACGCCCGACCGCGATGGCCAGTGTGCGCTCTGGCAGGGCGGTATGGAGCCGAACATTCCGGTCGGCTCGGCCGCCGGAGTCGAGAGCGGCATGCGCAAGGCGGTCGCCGGCGCCGAGCGCGAGCAGCGCGCCGGCGCCAGCGGCAAGTGGGTCGCGCACTGGAAGATGGTGCACATCGTGCGCCCCGTGTGGGAGAAGGTGGGTCAGGACAATCAGCTCGGCCGCGCATTTCCGCCGCTGACCTACACGCTCGCGGACGCGGAAGGGCTGACGCTCCTCGAACCCGCCCCGCGGACCGTCCGAGGCGCCCGCGATCTGCTGAGCGTCGCACTGCAGTACGGCAACGCGTTCGGGCAGGGCTTCCAGGCCGCGGCGTTGAAGCCGGCGGATTTCTTCGGCAACGAGGACATCCTCTACCTGATGGAGGACATGGCCACCGGCGAGATCCGGCTGAGCATCCTCTGGGAGTGGCTGCACAAGTCGGCCGAGCTGACCGAGGACGATGCGCCATGCGGCGTAAAGGCCGGCGAGCCGTTCACGAGCGATCTCTTTGCGCGATTGCTCGAAGAAGAGTACGAGAAGCTGCGGCGGGCGAGCGATCGCGACGTCTACGACGTCTCGAAGGAGACCACCCTGCCCATCGCCCGCGAGATCGTCGCGGCGTACGTGGCCGACCCGACCAAGCCGCCCTGGTACGTCGACCTGCTCAACCTGAACCTGAATAACGACGATCTCGAGGAGGCGAGGCAGCGCATTCGCCAGTACCTCGAGGCCTTCCACCGCGACGGGACCAGGATCACGAAAAACCTCGACTTCGGCGACGGCCAGCCGACAGCTTGAATCGACCACGAGGAGCGGGTGATGCGCACATTCGACCAGCAGGTTGCCGACGCGAGAGCGTGGTTCGAGAGCCCTCGCTTCGAGGGGATCATTCGGCTGTACTCACCACGAGAGGTCGCCCTTCAGCAGGGCACGATCGAGACTGATTACCCGATCGCAAGACAGGCAGCGGAGGGCTTCTACGACCGGCTGCGCGAGCTCTTCGCTCAGCACAAGTCGATCACGACCTTCGGTCCCTATTCGCCCGGGCAGGCGGTGACGATGAAGCGGCTCGGGATCGAAGGGATCTACCTCGGGGGGTGGGCGACCTCCGCGAAGGGATCGATCTCCGAAGATCCGGGCGCCGACCTGGCGAGCTATCCCCTGAGTCAGGTGCCCGACGAGGCAGCAACCATCGTCCGCGCGCTACTCACCGCGGACAAGAACCAGCACTACACGCGCATGCGCATGACCGAAGCGCAGCGCCAGGCCTCCCCCGCCGCCGACTTCCGGCCCTTCATCATCGCCGACGCGGACACCGGCCACGGTGGTGACGCGCACGTCAGGAATCTGATTCGCCGCTTCGTCGAGGCCGGCGTCTGCGGCTACCACATCGAAGATCAGAAGCCGGGCGTCAAGAAGTGCGGCCATCAGGGCGGCAAGGTGCTCGTCGCCCAGGACGAACAGATCAAGCGGCTCAACGCGGCGCGCTTCCAGCTGGACGTCATGCGGGTGCCCGGAATCATCGTGGCTCGCACCGACGCCGAGTCCGCGACCTTCATCGACAGCCGAAGCGACGAGCGCGATCAGCCCTTCATTCTCGGCGCGACGAACCTCGAGCTGCCGAGCTACAAGGTCGGCTACCTGGCCATTCTCAAGACGCTGTTCGAGTTGGGCGTCGAGGACATCCGGGGGCATCTCCTGTTCGCAATCTCCGAAGAGGAGTACGAGGCGGCCATCGCCTGGCTGCAGCGGTCCGGCATCCTGGCCCTGATCGAAACGGCGGCGAAGACGTACGGGGAGACGATGCCGCCGAGCGTCGATCCGATGCTCGACAAGATCGCCACGCGGTATCTCGACCTCTGGCAGGCGGAGGCGGGGCTCAAGACATACGGGCAGGCCATCGCCGACGTCATCGAGTTCCGCACGAGCGAGGGTGAGCGGTTCGACATGAGCACCGGGGAGTGGACCGAGTTCGCTCGGACCGCCTCGATCTATGCGGCTCGCGAGAAGGCCAAGTCGATGGGCATCCACATCATTTGGGATTGCGAGCTGACCAAGACGCCCGAGGGCTACTACCACATTCAGAGCGGCATCGACTACGCCATCGCCAAATCGCTCGCGGCCGCGCCCTTCGCCGACATCCTCTGGATGGAGACCAAGACGGCGGATCTGCACGACGCGAAGCAGTTCGCCGACGCGATCCACGCCCTGTACCCGGACACGATGCTGGCCTACAACCTCTCCCCGTCGTTCAACTGGGACACGACCGGCATGAGCGACGACGAGATGAAGCACTTCCCCGAGCGGCTCGGCGAGATGGGCTTCGTCTTCAACTTCATCACCTACGGCGGTCACCAGATCGACGGCCTGGCGGGCGAAGAGTTCACGACCGCGCTCATGCAGGACGGCATGCTGGCCCTCGCCCGTCTCCAGCGCAAGTTCCGACTGCTCGAATCTCCGTACCGCACGCCCCAGACCCTGGTGGGCGGGCCGCGACTCGACGGCGCGCTCATGGCTTCGGCCGGCCGCACCGCGACGACGAAGGCGATGGGCAAGGGATCGACGCAGTTCCAGCATTTGGTCCAGACCGAGGTGCCGCCGCGACTGCTCGCGGACTGGCTCGAGATGTGGAGGCAGCAGTACAAGATTGCCGAACCGCTGGGCGTCGAGCTGCGACCCTGTACGGCCGGTTCGGATCTCCTGGAACTGACCATCCTGGATTCAGCGCGGGAGAAGGTGGCGAACGTCATCTTCGCTCATATCCAGGACCGGCGCGGCCGCACGATCCTCTCGATTCGGGACCAGAACACGTACGACGTCGCCTACCGCCGCAAGCGGATCATGACGCTGATCCACCTCTTCCTGATCCACCGCTACAAGGCGGTCTCAGTGCACTACGTCAGCCCCACCGAGGACAACCAGCACCAGACCCAGAAGATGAAGCACCACGGCATCTACGCCGAGGTGAAAGACGAGGTCGGTCAGATCATCGTGGCGAACGTCAACCAGGAGCGCATCGCCGAGCTGCTCGAGCCCGATCACGTCGCGTTGCGCAAGCTGATCGACAAGACCGGGCCGCCGTCAGACTCGCCGGTGGAAGAGCAGCGCGAGCAGGTCAGTCGCTGAGGGCGGCCGGAGGCTGCGGGCAATCGATGCAATCGGCTCTCGGTCGACTCGGACCATATTCAGCCGAAGTTTCGTCGGCGATCTCGTCGAACCACTTGGGGACGCTGAGTGGGAGCTCCTGCATCCCTGAGGTTGCTGCTCGATACGCACATCTGGATCTGGAGCCTGCTCGAGCCGGAACGTCTCGAGAGCAAGGTCGTCCACCCGTCAGGCCGTTCGCGTTTACGGCGCGAACGGCGTGACGAAGCTTGCCCCCGAAGAGCGCCCTGGAAGCTGTTCTCCCGCAGACCGGTCATCTTGCGAATCGAGGCGATCATCTCATCGAATCCGACCGCGCTCGACGTCCGGTCCAGCTCCCATGCATAGGCGGCGGGTGCCTTGCCGGCACCATCGACGATCAGCTCCTGGGCGACACCGATGACCTGGCTCTTTCCCCAGGGCGAGCCAAAGAGGTACACGCGATCGATCCTCGCTCCGGACTCGGGCTTGATCGACCAGGTGACGGCCGCAGCGGAGTTCAGCGCGAGCGTGATTGGCTCGTCGGATGGATTCACCTGCACTTCGACGACCGGCGGCGCCTGCTCCTTCGAATCGAGCTCGACGCCCAGGCTCACCGAGTCGTTCTTCACCGAGACGTTGACATTCTTGATCTTCTTCAGCCAGTCGAGATACTGCAGGCCGCCGGACTGGACGGCAATGACGTGAAGTTCGCCTCGCTGCCGGGCCACGAGATGGCGCGGCGTCTGGTAGTTGGAATCGAAATCCGAACCTCGTTCAGGCCCGGTGTGGTTCGCCTTCGACGGCGGCGGTCCGCCATCCCACCCTGGCCAAGTCTCCGCGAAGAGGTCGATATCGGCATTGAACGAGGTGCCGAGGGTCTGTCCGGACGCAGGATCGATCTGGAAGATTCGATTGACCACCCGAGGGTGATGCTCGTGCGAGGTCATGGCGTAGAGCGCGCCATCGGACAACACCAGCTGCAGCTTGGTCTGGAGCTGCGAGTACATCGGAATCGGCTCCGAGAGCTCGATCGCCTGGATGACCGCTCCCTTCCGGTTGCAGACGCGGAGCAGGGAGCAGGCGGTCTCGTGGACGGGTCGCTCCAGCGTGTAGAAGAGCCCGCTGTCGGGATCGACGGCGAGACCGAGCAGCTCTTCGCGGCCGATGTTGCCGATCTGTTCCCAGCGGTTCTCATCGAGGAAGTACTCGTAGATGACCGTCCCGCCTCCGTCGCGGCTGGCCACGAGGAGCGAGCGGCGAGCCGAGTCGAAGGCCAGCCCGCCCGGATGCGACAGCCGGACGTCCGGCGGCATCGCGATCTCGTGAAGCTTTCCCTTGTCGTCGATCTGGCCGATGCTCGAGGTCTGCTGCCCGAAGTACGTCCCGGACTGCGGGTCGTACGCAACGTAGTCCACGCGACGCGGCGCCGGCTGCATCGTCGACAGGTCTGGTCCGAGCGGCGTGAAGACACCGATCGAGTCGGCGCTGCTGCCGCGGCGCTGACGCAGCGAGTGGATCATTCGCCATTCCGGCGAATCATCGGCCGCAGCGGCCGCCACTTCGCAGACCACGGTCGTGAGCACCATGAAGGCGAGAAAGCAAGAGCGTGTCAATGTCGTTCCCCTTCGTCCAACTCCGCAATGAACACCAGCCGCCCCAGTCAGGGCGACCCCTCAGCACGCAGATCGGCTCGGTGCGGCAATCGGTTGAGCGATTATGAGATGAGTGTCACGGAGGGCCCTCGCTTACGGGACGCAGCAAGAGATCGTGCCGTCAGCACCTCGAGGCGCTGCCGGCACGGAAGGACAGTCCGCGGTCTGGGGATCATTCACCCACAGCTTCCCCAGGCATTGATCACCGCGATCAGATCGACCACGTCGACGAGGTCGTCGTCGTTCAGGTCGGCGTCGAATCCGGACCCTCCGCCGCTGTGCCCCAGGCGAGGATGACGTTCACGAGATCGTCGACGTCGACCATCGAGTCGCCGTTCGTGTCGCCGACGCAGGCGGCCGTGCAGGGGTCGCCGGCGAAGGTCAGCGTCAGCGTCCCGGTGCCCGACTGGGTCGAGAAGCCCCCGACGCGATGAGCACCGGGACGTTGCACTCCACGGACACGCTCATCGTCGACGTGAAGCCCGAGCAGGACGGGTCGTCATCGTTGCAGCCGACGAGGGCGAGGTCGGCGCAGTCTCCGCTGTACGCCTCGAGCTGCGTGTCAAGGTCGGCCTGATTGCAGGTGCTGACGGTCAGCGTGCCCGTGCCCTCCGGCTGGTAGAGGAACCAGATGTCCTGCCCGAACGTGAAGGACCCGCCGCACGCATTGGTCCGGGCGTCGGACCGTCGGTCGTGGCGCCGACGGTGCTGTACAAGTGTCGCCGGCGCCGATCGTGATCGCGTCGCGAGCAGTCGTCGTTGATCACCCCGGTCGAACAGGTCACCAGCGCGCAGCTCGTATCGTCTCCCTGGTACGTGCCGACCTGGGCGAGCGCAGTTCGCGGCCGAGACGAACGAGAGGCAGTCGCCGTTCCCCAGACAGCACGCCCCGACCGGTACACAGGCGGCGCACTGGGTGCCCGTTGCCCTGGTACACGCCGCTCTGGCGCGCGCAGCTCCTCTTCAGTGACGTCGCCCAGGCAGCTGCTTCCCTCGAGGCAGCAGGCGCCGGTGCCGTTGGCGATGGGCGTGAGCACGATGGGACGATACTCGCCCGCGTTGTTGTCGTAGGCGTTGAGCAGAATCTGTCCGCGTCGTTGATGTCGCGGGCAGCTGGGACCGGAGAGACCCGGCGGCGACGTAGTTGAACAGGTCGAAGAGCATCGCGGGTGCCGGCCTGGGCGTCCAGATCCAGGGCTCGTCGGGACCGCAGCAGGTGATCGTGCCCACCACGACGACCAGGTTGTTGATCGCGCTGGCGACCTGCGCGGTACGTCAAGCACCTGCTGCCCGGCGCCGGGCGTGTAGATCCAGGTGTTGACCGTGTTGCCGCTGGCGGACTGGGCGTAGCCGACGACCTGGCCCGAGGTCGTTCATGTCGTTGGCGAAGCTGTACGCGAGGCCGGCGGTGCCCAGGAACTCGAAGCCGTTGACCGTCCCAGATGAACGCCCCGAATCCGGTCGCCGGACCCTGGCTGTATCCGCAGATCTGGCCGGCGTTGTTGATGTCGACGCCGCGGGCCCCCTCGGGTCCCGGCGTCAGGTTGAGCGTGCCTCCATCCATGAGGTCGATGAACACTCGTCCTCGGTCGTGATCTGCGCGTCCTTGGCGGTCCCCACGACGTCGCCGGCGTCGTTGACCGCGCCGAGATAGGCGATCGACATCCCGCCGACCTGCCCGAACGTCTCGTACTGCCCGTCACGTATCGCCACGCGATGCCGGCGTCGAAGCCGCCATCACCGGCAATGATCCCGCTGTCGCTGATGTCCATCGCCCGCGCGCGACCCAGGAACATGTTGGGCGGCGGCGGGAGAATGGTGTAGCCCGTCTTCCGGCCGTCCAGACCCAGGGCCTGATGCTCGGCTCGCCCTGGCCGATGTAGAGCGAGTACCCCGCGACCTGGCCGAGGTTGTTCATCCGCACGGCGGTGGTGATGCCGTGCCCCGGGTGGTGCACCGAGGTTGGTCATCGTGTACTGATCGGTGCCCGCCGAAGCGGTGGCGGTCGCCAGCAGGGCCGCGATGCCCGAACAGCCCACGGCGATCGCTCGTGGCAACAAGGCCGAGGCATCGCGGTTCACCGGATGTCTGGTCATCATGCGACGATCGCTGATGGCATAGAAACGTGACTCAGGATTTGTTCATTCGTCATTGTGCTTTCCTTTCCTTTTGGCCGGACTCCTCTGGGAAGGACTCGGGACTGGGGTTGGCGTGCACCGAGGGGAGGCCCGATCGAGGGGCGGAGATACAGGGAATCCCCCGGTCGGCCGATCGCCTCCGCGCTCCCACCGGGGCCCCGCCCGTCGCCGCCGAGAGCGACAAGGGCGCCCAATCTCTCAAGGGTCGGTATCAGCGGCGTGTCGACAGCCCTCTTCCCTTGCAGCGTCTCGGCGGCGGAGTGCCTCGCGCTGCATCGCCCCCGGGTGGTAACGGCAAGCCGGAGACGAGACGTCCACCCCATCAGCAGAGGAGCACATCATGATGCCTCAATCCACGACCGGCGCGGTCGTGATCGCACTGGCCATCACGACATCCCTTCACGCGGTCGACGTCGACGAGAGCTGGGTCGATCGCCTCGACGGCTCGGCCGGCATGAACGACTACGGCGAGGCCGTCGCAGTGGCGGCGACGGATCCGTGTACGTGGCGGGATTCGTGTTCGAGCCAGCCGGCTCGAACCTGTTCGCGCCGCGCTTCATGACCGTGAAGTACGACGCCGCCGGCTCCCGGATCTGGGAGCGCACGTACGCCGGGCACCTTCGCCTCCGGCGCAGCCGCGGCCGACCACGTGGCGGTCGACGGCAACGGCGACGTCGTGGTGGCGGGCTCGACGAATCAGGGTGACGACTGGGCCGTCGTCAAGTACGACGCCGCGGGGACGCAGCTCTGGGTCGCCGTCTACGAGGCCAACTCGACGTTCCTCACCGAGCCGGAGGACATGGCGATCGACGGCGACAACAACATCTACCTGGTCGGCGACGTGGGCGATGGGCTCAACCCGAACTCGGGCAACCTCGTCAAGCTCTCGCCCGACGGCGATCAGCTGTGGATGCGCGCCTACTACGGACCCGACATTCGACGGCGCGTCCTTCGCCACGGTCGTCGTGGATTCCTCCGGCAACGTGTACGCGGGCGGATCGGCCGTCGTGCCCGGCGACGGCAGCGAGTACACGCTCGTCAAGTACGACGCCGCCGGCAACCAGATGTGGTCCTTCCACGATGGCTACCCCGGATCCTTCGTCCACGACCGGGTCACCGCCCTCGCTCTGGACAACGATGACAACGTCATCGCCGCCGGCTACTTCGGCAGCAACTCCGTGATCGGTGTCGACATCGCGCTCAGCAAGCTGGATCCGTCGGGCGCCGACATCTGGCAGCGATTCTACACGGGTCCGCAGAGCGACTTTGCGACCGAGGTCCTGGTGGACAGCAGCGGCAGTGTCGTCGTCGCGGGCTATTCGCAGATCGGCTTCGACGACTACGACGCGCTGACGCTCAAGTACGACGCGGCGGGAATGTTCCTGTGGGAGCAGCGCGTCTCGGGCGACGAGATCCACTTCGACTGGGCCAGCGACCTGGCCATCGACGCCGACGACAACATCTATACGATCGGTGAATACGACCCCATCGGCGGCCCCCGCTATTTCTGCGCCCGCTACGCGCCCGATGGCGCCAGCGACTGGTTCATGGATTACGCCGGCCCCATGGGCGGCGGATCCGGCGCCAACGCCGTCGCGGTCGGACCGGGCGGCGACGTCTACGTCACCGGGCAGTCGATGGGAGTCGGCACGTCGCTCGACATCGCCACGATCCGGTACGAGCAGACAGGCGACTCGCTGCCGGCGGACGTCAACAGCGACGGCAGCGTCAACGTGACGGATCTGCTGGCCGTGCTCGCCGACTGGGGCGTGCGGTGACTGCGGAACGTGTTCCGCGGATCTGACCGGCGACTGCATGGTCAACGTCTCCGATCTTCTCGAGGTGCTTGCGAACTGGAGCTCAACATGACTCGGCGACTCACGATAACCCTCTGCACGATGCTCTTCCCGGCACCAACGCTGGTGCTCGCCGTCGACGCGCCGTTCGACGTGCCGTGGATCGGCTACGACACCGCCGTCTATCCCGAGGGCATTTTCCCGGTCGCTTCCCACTCGGCGGACTTCAACAGCGACGGCATCCCCGATCTCGTCACCGTGAGCTTCGGCGGCACGCCGTGGCTGTCCGTCCTCTTCGGCGACGGCGACGGCGGCTACCTTCCGCCGACGACGTATCCCCTGCTCATCGAATCGGCCGACCTGGCGGTCGCCGACTTCGACGACGACAAGGACCTCGACATCGTCACGGCGGACACCGGTCGCTTCCTCGAAGGCGTCTCCGTCTCGCTCTACGAGAATGACGGGACGGGATCGTTCAGCTTCGCCGGCTGGTTCGCGATGGGCAACCACGGCCCCTACGGCATCACCACCGGAGACTTCGACGGCGACGGCTGGCCGGACGTCGCGACGGCGAACGAGGCCTACATCGAGTGCAACAACACCGTGTCCGTCCTGCTCAATGACGGCGGCTCCGGATTCATCGCCCCGCACGTCTATTCGATCAGCACCTGCACCCACGAGATCGATTCGGGCGATCTCGACGGTGACGGCGCACCCGAACTCGTCATCGCTCACAACACCAACAAGTTCACGATCATGACCAACGACGGCGCGGGCAGCTTCAGCCCGCAGCCGCCCCTGACTGGAATCGTCGCCGGCTCGATTCCGCAGTCCCCCACCGCCCACATCGCAGACATCGATCTCGACGGCGACAACGACCTGTTCTTCTCAAATCGCGATTCGGGCGGCGTCAACAACGGGGCCCTGGGTCTCTGCGCAACAACGGCACCGGCTCGTTCTCCGCTCCTGAAGTCATGTCGTTCAACTGGTACAGCGGCGGCGCCATCGACGTCCACACCGCGGACGTCACCGGCGACGGGTGGCCCGACATCCTCTGCGCCACCGGGAGCCGCTGGTTCCTGTTCGAAAGCGACGGCGCGGGCGGATTCGGCGATCCTCGAAGGCTCCGGGCGGGACATGCGCCTTCGGTCGTCGAGACGCCCGATCTCGATCTGGATGGCGACCTCGACGTGATGGTCCTGGCTGCTCTGTCGCTGGAGGCGTGTGTCTACCTCAACCCCGGCGACGGCGCTTTCGTGCAGCCCGATGCCCTGGACTTCGTCCCGTCCAGCTTCGCGCCGGCCTTCACGACCAATATCGAAGCCGGCGACATCGATCTCGACGGCGACCTCGACATCGTGATCGGCTACCGCTCCGACTTCGAGAACCAGTACGGCATCTCGGTGCGCCGCAACAACGGCGACGGCACCTTCACGCCCGCTGAGCTGTACAGCCACTTCACGTATCCGGTCTTCGTACGCCTGCGCGACCTCGACGGCGATGGCGATCTCGACCTCATCTGGAACGAATCCGACGGCCGATTCCGCATGCGTTACAACGACGGGACCGGATCCTTCGGACCGTTCATCAACTCGACCATCGCCAGCGGGCAGTTCTTCGATCTCTACGACGTCGACAACGATAACGATTCCGATGTCATCGTGGCCGCGGGCTTCGATGTCGCGGTGCTCCGCAACACAGGCGCCGGTACCTTCACGGCTCCGCTCTACACCGACATCGGAGGCTTCTTCAACGTGCTCGGCATGGGCGACTTCGACGCCGACGGCAACTTGGATCTCCTGACCGACAGCGCTGCCCAGGGTTATCCGCAGATCTCCTTCGGCGACGGATCCGGCGCGTTCGGCCCCACGTTCACCGTCTCCACGGGCCGCGATGTGCACTCGTTCGCCGTCGGTCATCTGGACGGAGACGCGAACCTCGACTTCGCCGCCATCTACAACCTCGACGAGAAGGGGGTCTCGATCAGGCGCGGTCACGGCGACGGCAACTTCTTCGTCCCGAATCACTATCACGGCTCGTTCCAGTGGGACGACTACACGACCGGCGGGCGCACCGCGCTGATCGACGGCGATGGCGATGGCGTTCTGGATCTGCTCTTCGCCAACGTCAAGGCGCAGGATTGCTCCTTCTGGAAGGGACACGGCGACGGCACCTTCGACGAGGTGCGCCGCTTCGGCGTCGGTCACGAGGCGCATGACCTCTACGCCGCTGATTTCACGGGCGATGGTGTGATCGACGTCGCCATAGCCACCCAGATCGATGACGGTGCCTGGTTTCATGCGGGCGTCATTCTCATCGAAGGCGTCGCGCCCGTCACGGCGATGCCGGGCGACGTCAACGGCGACGGCGTCGTCAACGTCACCGACCTGCTGGTCGTGCTGGGCGACTGGGGATCGTGTCCCGAATGCCCGGCCGATCTCGATGGCGACGGAATCGTCAGCGTCACCGATCTTCTTCTCGTGCTCGTCAACTGGTCGTAGCGCGAGCGCCCTCTGTTCCCCTGCACTTCTCGATGGGAGTACTGACATGAACCGGCCGACCCCACTCTTCGTCGCCTCGCTCGTCTCCGCCGTGGCCACCGGAGCAGCCGCGGGCATGCCCCCGATGGGCGCCCCCTCTTCGACGCCCCCTGGCGCGCCTTCGATCTCGGCGACTTCCCGACCTTCGCCCCGGTAGCCATCGCCACCGGCGATCTCGACCTCGACGGCATCCCCGATGTCGTCGCCGCTCGCGAGTTCTTCGGCGGACCTGGACTTTCCGTCGCCATGGGGCGCGGCGATGGCACGTTCGAACCCGAAGTGCTCTACACCCTCAGCTTCAGCCAGGACCTCGGCGACATCGCCCTGGCCGACATCGATGGCGATGGCGATCTCGATGCGGTGGCCACCGTGCCCGGCAACGCCGGCACCGACTTTCGCATCATGCTCTTTCGCAACAACGGCGACGGGACGTTCGCAACGCCTCAGTACTTCTTCACGGGCGAGGGACCCATCGGCATTGCCGTTGGGGACTTCACAGGAGACGGACATCCGGATGTCATGACCGCTGACTACGGCTACGTCGCGGGCACCAACGACACCGTGAGCCTCCTCGTCCACAACGGCGCCTCCGGGCCGGCCGCGGGCTTTCTTGCACCGGTCTCGTTTCCCTCAGGGGACAACTCGGCCCGCCTCGCGGCTGGCGATCTCGACGGCGACGGTGATCTGGACGTGGTCGTCGGTCGCGGCACGTTCACCTCGAACGTCGGATTCGGCACGACGGTCCTGCTGAACGACGGCACCGGCAGCTTCGGACCACCCATCGATTACGATCAGATGCCCGGGGCCTACCGTCACTCGCCTGCCGTGGCGCTCGCCGACATGGACAACGACGGCGACCTCGACCTGATCTCGGGCGGCGCCACGAACGACACACCGAGCTTCGGCGCCGTGTCGATTCGCATGAATGCCGGCGACGGCACCTTCGGTTCGCCCAGCGTCTACAACGCGATGGCCTGGACGTTCACGCCCCACACGATCATCACCGATGATCTCAACGGTGACGGCTGGCTCGACGTCGTCGTCTCGACGCCCAGCGGCCGCGCCAACGACGGATTCAACGTGCTGCTGAACAGTGGCGGCGGCGGCTTCCTCCCGGTCGTTCGCTATGAAGCGGCCAAGCAGACCTTCGACCTGGCGACCTACGACGTCGACCAGGATGGTGACAGCGACCTCATCACCGTTGCCAACGACTCCTCCGTGCTCACCGTCCATCTCAATCTGGGCGACGGCACCTTCCCCATCCTGACCCGCAACACCGTGGGCTTCATCACCCGCGACATGGTGCAGGGCGATCTCGACCTCGACGGGGACCCGGACATCGTCACCGGAGGGGATGACGACGTCTGGGTGCTCTACAACAACGGCGATGCCACGTTCCCGCCCGCCGATCATCTGGACATGCCCTTCCCGCCGGGCGACATCCTCCTCGCGGACATGAACGGTGACGGCTGGCTCGATCTGGTGCTGCGCGCCTACGACTTCGCCGTCGCGATCAATGACCAGGAAGGCGGCTTCCTTCCCGCCGTCGTCACGCCCGTTGGCTCCTCGCAATCGGGCGAAATCGGCGTCTTCGATCTCGACAACGACGGCGATCTCGACGTCGTCGCCACCGATCCCGGACCCGCCTCCCGCGTCTACCTCTTCCGGAACAACGGGAACGGCACTTCCTTCACCTTCATGAACATCATCGCGGACTTCGACGGCCTGCCCTTCGGCGTCGGCGGCGGAGATCTGAATCACGACGGGAACGTCGATCTCGTGTTCGACAACGCCTTGGGCATCACCGTCTATCCCGGCAACGGCGATTTCACGGTCGATGGTCCCATTCCGACCGCCGACTACGGCTATCCCTTCGTCATCACGGACATCGACGGCGATGGCGAGCTGGACATCTCGTACAAGCGGCCGGAGCCATCCTTCGGCACCACCGAAGTGGCAACGATGCTCGGCTACGGCGATGGTGGATTCACGTTCCCCAACATTCTCCCCGGACCCAACGGGCGGGAAGGCGCCTTCCGGGTCGTGAGCGACGTCGATGTGGGGGATGTCACCAACGACGGAGTCCCCGACGTCATCTTCGCGAGCAACGCCCCCAACGACATCAGCGTCTTTGCCGGGGTCGGTGATGGAACGCTCCTCGATCAGGACCGCTACGGGGCAGGCTACTCCGCCAGCGAGGCCGCGATCGCGGACTACGACGGCGACGGACGCAATGACGTTGCGGTGAACATCAGCCTCCCCCCGAGCGGCTTGTCCAACGCCGTGGTGATTCTCCGCAACATCTTCGCCGGCGATGCCGTGCCCGGCGACGTCAACGGCGACGAAACCGTCAACGTGACCGACTTGCTCGACGTCCTGAGCGCGTGGGGAACGTGCGCACAGTGCCCAGCCGACCTGACCGGCGACGGCGTGGTCAACGTTCTTGATCTCCTGGAGGTGCTCAGGAACTGGACCTGATCGAACGCTGCTTCGCGGCGCCCCAACGACCAGGAAGCGCATCAGACCGAGCCACTCTGCCGGCAGCGCCAGGGAGTCGTGAGACTCGGAACACGCTCCGCCAGGGGTCTCCTCAGTCCGGAAGCACGGAGGCCATTCGAATCGAACCGGTGGCGCCTACGGTGATTGGGAGGACGTGCCAAGCCAAACCGGACGCCTTGCACGCCAGGACCTCGTGGTCTGACTCAGAAGTTCATTACCATCTCGCCGGCCCTCGACGCCGCTGGCTGTGTTGCCGCTCCTCGGAATACCAGAAGTATGCCGTCGTCACGGCGCCTTGCCAGCAACGTCGATGTCGCGCCGATATGTCAACGAACTTCTGAGTCACACCACTAGATTCTGGGGGCCCCCTTTGTGCGCGGATCGATTCCCAGCGAAGACTCAGGAGGATCAGTCGCCAGCAGCTTCCACCGCGAGCCGCCAGCCATGAGCCATGTCGACATGGAGGACCGGCTCCTGATCTGCGTCTTGCCCTCGTTGATGGTCAGCTTCAGCCGCATGCTCAGCGTTCACTCGCGTTACGGCCTGCATGCTCGCCAAGTCGCCTATGGCGACCCTCTACATCGAAGGCTCCGGCAGATTCGTCACCTCCTCTGCCGCTCCGATTGCTACCGGCTGGAGCGATTAGTTGCCGGGCGGGTCTAACTCCCGCTGAGAACCAGTGCCTTTCCACGGCACACTGAGAATTGCAGGCTAGCCCGCGCAGGGACATGGGCCCCAGTGCTGGATCACGGCGATCAAGTCACCAACATCGACCACGCCATCGTCGTTCACATCCGCGTCGGGGTCGCTGCCGCCCCAGTTCACGATGACCGCGATCAGGTCGGCCACGTCGACCTGGTTGTCTGCGGTGGCATCGCCGGCGCACGGCAGCTGAAGGGCGAGGAAGTGCGCACACCTCCTCGGCTGGGAGCGCTCGGTCGAACAGGGCGATCTCGTCCATCGATCCCGTGAAGTACCGCGTGCCATCGGTGGCCCGATTGATCCGAAAGGTGGTCGAGGTCACGTTGGGGACAACGCCGTTGCAACAGAGAATGGGATCGCTCTCCATCGGGACCGGGACACCGTTGATGTACAGGGTGGTTCCCGTGAGGCTGTCGCCGCCTGCCTCACGGACCATGACGATGTGCAGCCACTGGTCGTGGGGGATCGTGCCCGCGCGCGCAGGCCGGCGTTGTAGAAGCCGGCGTACACCCGGTTGTTGTTGTTGAAATGCAGACTGAAGTAGACCGAAAGGCCGGTTGCTGCACCACCCCAGTGAAGGAAGGGCGGATAGTTCAGGGCGGTGGCGCCGGCCGGAATCCGAACCACGGTCTCCGCCGAGAATGCCGGATTCCCGATCACTTCGGCCGGAGCAAGCGCGCCGGACTGGATGAAATCGGCGGGTCCATTGAAGGTAACACCGGTGTCACCCGACGCGGTAGAGACCCCCCTGGTGATCGCGCCGTTGTACGCGCCGTCGTACTTCGGACCCAGGCTTCCAGAGTTGACGGCGTCGCCCGCGTCTTCGTTGAGCTGATAGTAAAGCAACGGTCCCGAATCGAGCACCGCTTGCTGGTACTCCGGCGGTGCGGCCACCCCCGACATGGTCAGCGACAGCACGCCACACACTGCACCAACGATCGTCGTTCTCTTCATCTTTGGCTCCCTTTCGATTGCACTTGGTCCTTCCGCCGAAGCACCGCAACGGTAGCTGGTGGCCGGCGTTTCTCGACGCACCCCTCACGACATGCGGGCCTTCACGATCTCCATGTAGTGCCGCTTGCGCCGGTTGAACTCCGGCTCGGTGTAGAGCTCGGTGAAGAGCCAGCGCATGCCCGCTTCCAGCTCCTCGACGGTCATGTGCTTCGGCCGGTAGGTGACGTCGAAGAGCGTGCAGCGGTTCCAGTCGCGATCCTGGAGCAGCCGTCCGTCCCGGCGCAGCCGGTCGTACAGCGGCGTACCGGGAAACGGAGTCTGCACCGTCACCTGCACCTCGATGAGCTGCGCCTGCCGGACGAAATCCCGGACTTCGGCGAACGTCTCGGTGGTGTGACTGTCCAGACCCAGGACGAAGCAGCCGTTGACCGTCACACCTCGCGACTGGATGCGATCGATCGACCGCAGGTAGTCATCCGCCCGCTTGCGCTTCCAGTCGTGGGGATCGATTCCCTCCAGGCTGGCGGCGGAGGGGCTTTCCAGCCCGATGAGGAGCTGCCGGCAGCCGCTGTCCGCGAGCAGATCGAGCAGCTCTTCGTCGTCGGCGACTGAGATGTCGGTCTCGGTGAACCAGCTGATGCCCAGCGGGGTGATCGCCCGCAGGAACTCCTTGCCCCACTTCTTGTTGATGAACGTGTTGTCGTCCGCGAGTTCGAAGAAGGGCCGCTGCACGACATCGCGCGCAGCTTGGATCTCGCGGATCACGGCGTCGACCGGCTTCTGCTGAAAGCGTGAGGTGATGCGCAGGCTCGCGGCGCAGAACTCGCAGTTGAGCGGGCACCCGCGCGAGGTCTGCACGGTGACCCGGTTGTAGGGGCGGCCTTCGAGCAGCTCGAAGCGCGGCATGACATAGTTCGTTTCGTCGAAGACGCCGTCGCGCAGACCCTCGTAGCGCGGCGCGCAGCCGACCCGCCCGCGCGTCGGCGACGACGCGGGCCCACGCCCCTTCAGCGCCGTACAGGACGATGCTGTCGGCGTGCTCGGCCGCTTCGTCCGGAACCAGCGAGACGTGCAGGCCGCCGAGCACCACCGGAATGCCCGCGGCACGGTACCGATCGGCGAGCGTGTACGCCGCCTCGATCCGGGCGGTGAACGACGAGATGCCCACCAGGTCGAAACGCTCGAGCTCGTCACCCTCGGGCGGAAGGGCGTCGATCTCGCGGTACCCGATCTCGACGTCCGGTGGCGTCAGGGCGGCGACGGTCAGCAAGCCCAGGCTGGGCAGCGACGCAATCACCTGGCCGCGACTGACGAACTGCGGTAGCGTGACGCCAAGCTCGGCAAGCTCCGGCGTCCGCACCCGCACGCCGCTCATGGCGAGCAGTCCGATCTTCATGTCGTTCCCTTCGGCTGGTGCATCTGGATGGCCTCGCGCAGGCGCCGATCGTCCGCAGCTCGGACAGCTGATCGTCGGGGAAGCGAACGTCGAACCGCCGTTCCACCGTCGCCAGCATCCGGAGGGCGGCGAGGCTGTCGAGCTCGAGGGCCTCGAGGAGATCCTCGTCAAGGCCGAGGTGCGCCTGTATCGCGCCGGGCAAGCTCGGCCAGCAGTTCGCGAATCCGGCCGGTCAGTTCATCGTCGCGCATCGTCATCACTCCGTGCGAAAAGCGATTGGGCCAGGCTGCGGCGCTGGATCTTCCCGGTTGCCGTGCGCGGCAGGGGTCCGGCCGTGCGCACGACGCGCTCGACGCGGCACCGCGACGGCGCGGCCGCCCGCAGCCGAGCAAAGGCTTCGTTGATCTCCTCATCCGTCGTCGACGCTGCCACCGGGACGACCACGAGGACAGGTCGATCGTTGCCGCACGGTCCTGCCATCGGCACGACGCAGAACTCCGCGAAGAGCGGATCGCCATATGCGGGCTCGATCTCCTCCGGCGAGATCGTCGTGCCTGCTTCGGTCACGATCGCCTCCTTCATGCGTCCGGTGACGAAGAGGAAGCCATCCGAGTCGAGCCAGCCCCGGTCACCGGTGCGCAGCCAGCCGTCGACGAGCGCGGCAGCGGTCGCCGATGGATCGCCGTCGTACCCGGCCATGACGGCAGGGCTTCTCACGAAGATCTCGCCCCTCCCATCGACGCGAACCTCGACCCCGGGGAGCGGCCGACCGACGGATCCGGCGGGACAACGCTGCGGCCCGCCCCTGCGCCACGATCGGACCAGCCTCGGTCAGCCCGTAGCCGACCTCGAGCACGATCCCGAGGGCTGCGCACAGCGTCGCCCACGCGGGATCGATCGCGGCGCCGCCCACGACGAGCATGAAGAGGTCTTCGCCGATCCGCGCTCGCAGCGCGCGGCGCAGCGCCTCGAGCTGTTCCGGGCGCGCCTCGCGGCTGAGGAACTCCGCCGTCGACGCGAGCGACAGGTCGCGCGCCCGGGATCCACGGCGCCTGCATCGACGAGCGCCTCGACGGTCTCCTCGTAGAGCGCTCGCAGCAGTGCGGGAACGACGAGGGCCCGGGTGATGCGATGGGTCCGCAGTGCCGCGAGGAGCCGGTTGGGCAGCAGCGGACCGCTGTAGACGAGGCGCACCCCACACGCCAGCGGGCACAGCTGACCGGCGACGAGCTCGAACAGGTGCGACAGCGGCAGCATCGACAGGAAGGCGTCATCGCACGTGGCCCGCTCGCGCTGGAGCAGCGCCGGACGTTCCACAGCAGGTTTCCGTGGGTGAGAGCAACCGCCTTCGGGCGGCTCGTGCTGCCGGACGTGAAGACGAGCAGGGCGAGATCGTCAGCTCTGGATGGCGAGCAGGAACCACGGTCGCGCGGGCCCGTCTCCAGCAACTCCTCGATCGTCACGAGCGCGAGGTGCGGTGGAAGTTCCCTCCGAGCAATGAGCGCCTGCGGAACGACCACGGCGCCGGCCCCAATGTGCTCCGCCATGTGGCGAAGCCGTTCGACGGCCGCGTCCGCTGGTGCGGGAACGGCGACGAGCCCCGCCCGCCCCAGCGCGAGCAGCGTCACCAGCCAGGACGGCCCGGACTCGGCGATGAGCAGAACGCGGGCGCCGCGGCGCAACCCTCGACTGGCGAGGTCGCACGCTGCCCGATCAACAGCCATTTCGAGCTGCGCGTACGTCAATGCTGATTCTGGTCGATCGCCGCCTCGCAGGAGCGCCGGCCGGTCGCCGAACGCCGCGCTTCCCAGCGCTGCGAGATCGGAGAGAATCCGCGCTTCGGCGAGCTTCATCAGCGCTGCGCCTCCGGACTGGATCTCGCTCGGATGCCGTAGGCCGTCAGGCTCAGGGCGACGAGCACGCTCATGGCGGGCACCGGCATCAGGTACTTGAGCGGGTGGTAGACCGCGGCGGCCCAGAGCGTGATCGGAAGCGCGATGTTGCCGAAATTCATGCAGATCAGCGCGATGCGACGCAGCTGCGGTCCACCCCCCGAGGACTCCCGAGCCATGAGCACGTTGAGAATGCCAAGCCCGATGAACGCGATGTGGCCGAGCCGTGCCATGCGTCTCGACACATCGTCGTAGTCGCCGAGCCACTCCGGTACGGCCATCGGTCCGCCGAAGGACCACAACCCCATGATGAGCCCGACGCCGACGCCGACCGCCATGCAACTCCAACCGATGAAGCGGTTCGTTGAGCCAATGCCGCCGGCGCACCGTGATCTGCTTTCTGGCGCCATCATCATCGGGATCCCGTGTCGATCACTTGGATCGGACGATGGATGATAGTCGAGCCCGGACCGGCCGTGCGCTTCGTCGCGGGAAACGCAAGAAGGTCAACCGCGCCACAGCGTGGCTGAGCCGCCACGCCGTGCGACTGTCCCGTTGATCAGCGGACCATCACTGGAAGTGGCGATCGCAACAGTGCGACCGTCGGAATCGGAGGGTACTGCATCGAGAAGCGGAAGGCGCGGAACGCGCCGGCGTCCCACCCCACTCTCTCGAATGCGTATCTCAGCAAGGACGGGTACTTCGGCATCAGGGAAGTGGCGAGCGCGGAGCTCCCCCAACCAAGATCCTGCACCTGCTCGGTCAGCGGAACGACGTTGCGTTCGCGGCGTACCGCCTCGTAGATCGCTCCACCGTCCAGGCGACTGCACAGTGCGACCTGCGGCCGCATCGCCCATTCGAAATCGCGGTGGACGAGAAGATCCAGGAGGACGTGTTCGACGGGTGTGATCAGGTTGACGCCGAGGTCGCTGTTCTCATCGTCCCCCTCCGCGTACGCGGGGCCGACTCTTCGTGACAGCAGTCCGTAGACGCAGTCCATCGCCGCGGTATTACCGACAGGTCCCGGCGGCAGTTCGAACTGATCTTCCCCGGCTGCCGCAATCACCTCGACCTCGGGCAGCGGCTTCGAGCAGAACCGCCGGATCAGCGGCGTGTTCGGCGGGGATGAGTCGGCATCGAGGGGTTCTGATCGGAGCGGCTCATTCCGCAGCGCATGGTCAGTCCAACGCTCGCACCGAAACAGAAGCCACCGCGCTTCTCTTCGCAGTCGGCGGAAACCGAGGAGGCCACCGATCTGGACGAGGTCGCATTCGGTTGGATCGTCCCGGTTCGGCGCCAGGATATTGAGCGAGAGCTGCGCCGTCGCCCGAACACCCCAGTTGCCGCTGTTGCCCTGGAAGGCGAGCTTGCGACTCTGCTCGCTCGCGCCCGTCGCCGGCGACATGCTCCCAATCATCGTCTCCAGCGTGGTTCGATCGCCGGTATGGATCTCGACCATCCGCTCGAATGCCTGACCGGCGTCCCGCGTCGCCCGCACCGCAGCCGCCGGAGCACCTGCTCGCTCGAACGCGTCGCAGAAGAGCTTCAATCCGGTCGATCCGGGAAGATGCGCAACGACCGCCTCGACTCCGGACTCCTGGGCGACCTTGCACACCTTCCAGGTGAGACCCGACCGAAGACCGAACCGGCGAGCCACTTCTTGGGGTCGATTCGGGTCGGCGCCGACGGATCCCAACAGTTCGAGGATCGCTCCACGGAGCGACCAGACCGAAGACAGAAGGTGTTCCTCGAAGGGTCGTTCTTCTCGAAGACCATTGTTGACAGTATCTTGCGTCACTCTGTGTCGCCCCGATCCGCACCTGCGTCCACACGACTATACCAGGGCACCCAGGCGACTTGGCCGACAAACAAGACGGTTTATATGACTCCTTGCATGACCGAATGGCCCAGCTCACCCCCTGTTGGGGGGAATCGGACACGCTGCTCGGCCGCGCCCACGCACGACCGCCCGCCTGGCCGTGGCGAAGAAGAGGCGCCTCGTGGCGAACGGGATCTCACACCGACGCGTGAGCCGACCGCTTGGCGCGGAGGCGTTGTTCGAGCAGATCCAACCAGGCGTCCAGACCGTCACCGGTCTTCGCGGACACGACGAGCACGGTGGATCTCGGATTCAGCGACAGCACCTGCTCCCGAGCGGCCTCGAGGTCGAACGCGACGTGCGGCAGGAGATCGGCCTTGGTGATCAACGTCACCGCCGCCTTCGAGAAGATTCCCGGGTACTTGAACGGCTTGTCGTGCCCCTCGGTCACCGAGAGCAGACCGACCTTGAAGTCCTCGCCGAGATCGAAGGAGGTGGGACAGATCAGATTGCCGACGTTCTCGATGAACAGCACGTCGAGATCACCGAACTGTGCGGCGTCCAGCGATTCGGCCACGAGCCGAGCTTCCAGGTGACACGCGCCCCCGGTCGAGATCTGGCGGGCGGGCAGCCCAGCATCGCGCAGCCGCTCGGCGTCGAGTTCGGTGGCGACGTCGCCCACCACCGCCGCCACATGCCACCGGCGATCGAGTTCGCGAACCGTCGCTTCGAGAAGCGAGGTCTTGCCCGAACCGGGCGACGAGATGAGATCGACGACCAGCGTTCCGGGATCGGCGAAGCGGCGGCGAAGTGCCCGCGCCGCTTCATCGTTCGCCGCGAGGATCTTCTTCTTCAGCTCGACTTTCTTGAGCAGTTCGCTCTCGTTCATGAGGGCACCTCCGTCGCCGACCGGACGGCGTCGTATTCGATCGTGAGGATGTCCAGCTCCCGCCCTCCTTCGACGAGGAGCGGCAAAGCGCATCGGGGACAGAGTCGCAGCCACGACCCAGGCTGCCGTTCCGCGATGACACCGCAGGCCGGACAGCGCTGCACGGCCGGACGCCAGTCGATCTGAAGTAGCGAACCGGCATCAGGTCCTCCGGCAACCACCATCTCCCATGCCGAGTGAAGGAGATCGGGTTCGACCGCCGACAGCTCCCCGACCGCGACCTGGACACGGGCGATCCGACCACCGCCGCGGTCAGTGGTCTCCCGGCGGCAGGCGTCATAGAGCGCGAGGACGATGCTCACTTCGTGCACGCGAGGTTCTCCGCCCGCTCGATCAAGGAGACCAGACAGCCGCGGGCCGCCTTGCACGCTTCGGGAACCGCACCGCGAACGACTTCGGAAAGCCCCACGCCCGTGCGCACCTCCGCGGGCTCGATGCCGACCACGGTGATCAGATCGGGGCACTCCCCGATGAGCTGAGCCGTGGCGATCAGCTGGCTCGCGTTGCTCTCGTGGGCGGTCGTGCTCCGTCCGGGCCGCTGGGCCCGCGCATCCAGGATCATGTGAATCGAGCCCGGCTCGGCGCCCAAGGCGATCGCGTCGAGCACGAGCATCGCGCGGCGACCAGCCAGTCGGGGCAACAGCGCCAGCCCCTGCGTTCCGCCGTCCATCAGCTCGACACGGGGATTGCTCTCGAACTCGGCGCGAACTCCCTCGAGGAGCTCGAGCCCCACGCCGTCGTCGCGCAGCAGCACATTGCCGACCGCGAGGACGAGGACCGGAGCCGGTTCGTGTTGGAGGCCCTTAGCCGGCATCACGCTCGGAATGCTCCTTGAACTTCATGCCGGTGATCATCGACCCGATCAGCCCGTTGCGGTACTCGCGGCTGTCGACCAGGACGATGTAGATGTGGAGGATCGCGAACCAGACGAACATCCAGGCGAACGTGTGGTGCCACATGTGCGTGCGGAACGACCCGCCGAGCAGCGGGAGCACCCAGCCGAGGAGCCGCCCCCAGAAGCCAGCCGGATTCGGACTCCGAGTAGAGGGCGAGGCCGGTGAAGATCTGCGCCCAGCCGAGAACGATGAGGAGCGTGTACGACAGCCCGGCCAGCGCGTTGTGGCCGATGTGCGGGTGACCGAAGTCGAAGCGGGCGTAGTCGCCGGCCTGCCGGAAGAGATCGCGCCACCACGAGGCCCGCCAGACGTACGGGAAGCCGGAGCGCGCGTACTCGATTGCCGACCCAGAACCAGTAGATCCGCAGCAGGAAGAACACGATGAAGACGAAGCCTGCCGCGAAGTGGACCTGGCGCATGCGGCCCATCAGGAAGCTATCCCACGGTTCGCCGCTGATCGAGAGGATCGGGCGAGGCAATGTAGAGCCCCGTCAAGAACAGCACCGTGATCGCGGCCGCGTTGATCCAGTGGAAGATGCGGATCGGGGCCTGCCACACCAGGATTCGTTCGAAGCGGGGGCCGCTCGCCGCGGCTGTTCCGCCTTGCCTGCTGACGGTGGTCGATGCCATGGCTGAACCTCCTATCGCACCACGACCTCGGCAAGCGTGGCGACCGTCGGGACCGTAGACGTGCGATGCGCAGGCGAGGCACGGGATCGAAGGAGTGCACGGTCCGCAGGATCTCCAGCGGCTGCTCCGGATCGGCCATCGGCGTGCCGATCAGGGCCGACTCGTAGGCGCCGTGCACGCCCTCGGCGTCGCGCGGCGAGGCGTTCCAGGTGGTCGGGACGACGGCCTGGTAGTTCTCGATCTTGCCGTCCTTGATGTGCACCCAGTGGCCGAGCGCGCCGCGGGGAGCCTCGGTGAAGCCGAAGCCCTTGCACTCCGCCGGCCAGGTCGAGGGCTCCCACCGGCTCGTGTCGGCGACGGACGTGTCGCCCGCCTTGATGTTCGCGATCAAGGCGTCGTACTCATCCATCAGCCAGTGCACGGCGAGCCGTGTCTCCAGACCGCGGGCCGCAGTGCGTCCCAGGGTCGAGAAGAGTGCGGTCGCGGGGACCTTGAGCTGCCCCAAGCGCCTCGGTGACGACCTCCTTGAAGTCGTTGCGGCCGCTCGCATAGCCGACGAGCATGCGGGCCAGCGGCCCGACCTCGACCGCGTGGCCGCGCCAGCGCGGCGTCTTGAGCCAGGAGTACGTGCCCTTCTCGTCGAGCTGCTGGTAGGGCGGCTTGGGGCCCGTGTACTTGGGCTCGGTCACGCCTTCCCAGGGATGCAGCGACGCCTCGCCGTTCGGATACTCGTACCACGAGTGCGCGACCTGCTCGCGGATCTGCCTGCGGATCGGTCGGATCGACCTCGAGCACCTCGTCGAGGTTGCGTGTCGAGGATCACGCCGCGCGGGAAGCGGAACTGCGACGGATCGTCGATGCCCGCCTGCGGCACGTCGCCGTAGGCCATGTAGCTGCCGAGACCGCCGCCGATCTTCGTCCACTCGGGATAGAAGCGACGCGATCGCGAGCAGATCGGGAACGTAGAGCTGCTCGACGATGACCTTTGCCTCGATCGATCTGACGCTTGCACCAGGTTGAGCCGCTCGATGTTGATCGCGTTGTCGCTGTCGAGGTCGATGGCGCACGCCATGCCGCCCACGAGGTAGTTCGGGTGCGGGTTCTTGCCGCCGAAGACGGTGTGGATCTTGATGAGCTCCTTCTGCCACTTGAGCGCTTCGAGGTAGTGCGCGACCGCCATCAGGTTGGCCTCGGGCGGCAGCTTGTAGGCCGGGTGCCCCCAGTAGGCGTTGGCGAAGATGCCGAGCTGTCCCGAGTCGACGAATCGCTTCAGCGTCGCCTGCGATGTCGGCGAAGTAGCCGGGGCTCGACATCGGCCAGCTCGGCGAGACGGCCTGGTTGAGCGCCGCCGTCGCCTTCGGATCGGCGCTCAGCGCCGAGACCACGTCCACCCAGTCGAGCGCGTGCAGGTGGTAGAAGTGGATCACGTGGTCCTGAACCATCTGCGTCAGGAACATGATGTTGCGGATGATCTCCGCGTTCCTCGGCACCTTGATGCCGAGCGCGTTCTCGACGGAGCGGACCGAGGCGAGCGCGTGCACCGTCGTGCACACGCCGCAGATGCGCTCGGCGAAGGCCCAGGCGTCGCGCGGGTCGCGGCCCTGGAGGATGACCTCGATGCCGCGCCACATCGTGCCCGACGAGATGGCGTCCTGAATGATCGTTCTTGTCGTCGAGCATCGCCTCGATGCGCAGATGACCCTCGATCCGGGTGATCGGGATCGACGACGACTCGTTGGGTGCTCATCGCTTGACCTCGTCAAGGCGGTGCGCATGAGCGGGGAGCGCGAGGATTTGGACCCGGCGACGGATTGCGGACTCTTCTTCCCGGTCAGGTGCTTGACGCCCAGCGCCGCGGCATGGATCGCAGCCACGCCGCCGACCGTGAGCGGCAACCGCCGTGCCGATCCGATCCGGCGTCGACTCGATGCCGGGCAGCGGGAATCGAGCTGAGCCGCTCGTAGAACGGGCCGTTGTCCCAGAAGTTCGCCTCGCTGCAGCCGATGCAGCCGTGGCCCGAGCCGATCGGGAAGGACACGCCGTTGTTCCACTTGAACGTGCGAGCAGGAGTTGTACGTTGTCGGGCCGCGGCAGCCCATCTTGTAGAGGCACCAGCCCTTGCTTGGCGCCCTCGTCGTCCCACTCCTCGACGAACTGCCCGGCGTCGAAGAACGCCCGGCGCGAGCACTTGTCGTGAATGCGCTGGCGGTAGAACATCTTCGGGCCGCCCGATGCGGTCGAGCTCGGGCAGCCGGTCGAAGGTCAGCACGTACGTGAGCACGCCGGTCATGACCTCGGCGATCGGCGGACAGCCCGGCACGTTGACGATCGGCTTGTCGTGGATGAGCTCGTGGACCGGCACGGCGCCCGGTCGGATTGGGCTTCGCCGCCTGCACGCAGCCGTTGGATGCGCACGAGCCCCAGGCGATGACGAACTCGCGCGTGCTCGGCGGTCTCCCGCAGGATGCTCTCGAAGGTCTCGCCGGCGACGGTGCAGTACACGCCGCCGTCCTTGGTCGGCGCGTTGCCCTCGACGGCCAGGACGTACTCGCCCGGGTGGTCGCGAATCAGCGCCTTGCGGATCTCCTCGACCTGGTGACCCGCCGCCGCCTGCAGCGTGTCGTCGTAGTCGAGCGAGATCATGTTGAGGATGATGTCCTGGGCGATCGGGTGCGACGAGCGGATGAACGACTCGCTGCAGCACGTGCACTCGAGGCCGTGCAGCCAGATGACCGGTATCCGCGGCTTCGTCTCCAGGGCAGTGGCGACGCGGCGAGATCATGGTGGGCGGTAGCCCCATCGCGCACGCGGTCATCGCGCAGAATTGCATGAAGTCGCGCCGGCTCACCCCGTGCCGTCGCAGCAGTTCGTAGGTCGTCAACGCCTCTTTCGGACGGGGGGCAACCATTTCGAGCTCCTTCTGATCGAAGCTGGCTGGTCGAAGCCGGCAGCGGAGGGCCGTCCCGCGGGGCGGGGGGCAACACACCCCGATCTGCACGGCTCCGCTCGCCTCGAGCTCGCCCGACCCAGCCCAATCCAGGCCAGTCGAGTCGGGCAATCCCTGCAGATCACCCTCATCGTTCGTTTTGAAACTAGCACCACGCCCAAGCCCAAACAATGGGAATCTCACCCCGTTTGTCCGGGCGAAGGTAGAGGCTCGACAACGACACGCGACCACGTTCCCTCCCTCACCCGGCTCGTCGATTCACCAGAATCGAGGCGACAGGGACGACCAATCCTCGCCCGACGCGCGAGGGGGGTGGAGCGGCGTTCTTCCTCCGACCCGTCACGTTTCCTGGGCCAATCTATAATCGCCGCTTCGGTCATCATCGCGTACGCGGACCCTCACTTGGAAGCGAAGCTCCAACTCGACATGCTGCCCCAGCCGGACGACATGACGTGCGGACCGACCTGTCTGCACGCCGTCTACCGGTACTACGGCGACGAGTTGTCGCTCACCCAGGTCATCGGCGACATCCGCGGGCTCGAGGAGGGCGGCACGCTGAGCGTGATGCTCGCGTGCGATGCCCTGCGCCGCGGCTACTCGGCCGCCATCTACAGCTACAACCTGGCGCTCTTCGATCCGACCTGGTATTCCTTGCCGATGCCAGAGCTTGCCGATCGCCTGACGCGGCAGGCGGCGGTGAAGCCCGAGCACCGGAAGCTGCAGACGGCAACGCAGTGCTACCTGGAGTTCCTCCGCCTCGGCGGCGAGGTGCGCTTCCGCGACTTGAACGTCGCCCTTCTTCGCAAGCTCCTGCGCCGGGGCGTACCGATCATCACGGGCCTGAGCGCCACCTTCCTCTACCACTGCGAACGGGAGGTACCCGACTCCCACGCGGTCGACGCCATCCTGGGCGAGCCGGTCGGTCATTTCGTGGTGCTCTGCGGTTACGACGCGAAGTCGCGGGAGGTCCTGGTCGCCGACCCGCTCACCGATCGCCCGGACTTCGAGGGACACGTCTACCCGGTGCCGATCGATCGCGTCGTCGGGGCCATCCTGCTCGGGGTGCTCACGCACGATGCCGAGCTGCTCATCCTCGAGCCGCCGAGGCGCGAAGTCGAGGCGAGCCGATGACCATCCTGCTGGTCCTGGACAATCCGAAGCGCTTCCCCCTCAAGGTGCCGGGCGTCGAAGTCGTGACGGCCCGCCAGTACCTCAGCGATCCGAAGCTCAGCGCCCTTCGCGGCGCCAAGGTGTTCAACCTCTGCCGCTCCTACCGCTACCAGACCGCCGGCTACTACGTTTCCCTTCTTGGCGCGGCCCGCGGACACCGCCCACTCCCTTCCATCACCACGATCCAGGACATGCGGCTGCAGCCGGTCGTCAGGAGCGTGTCGGCCGAGCTCGAGGGGCTGATCCACTCGACGCTGCGCCGCCTCCGCTCCGATCGGTTCGAACTGAGCATCTACTTCGGTCGGAACGTCTCCCACCACTACGACCGTCTCAGTCACGCACTCTTCAACCAGTTTCCCGCTCCGCTCCTCCGAGCGAAGTTCGCCCGGCACGAGGACGAGTGGCAGCTGGAGGGCGTGCGGGTGATCGGCGCCAACGAGATACCGTCGGGCCACCACGACTTCGTGTGCGAGCAGGCGCGGGCCTACTTCGACCGGCCGCGGCGCCGGTCGATCAGACGTCAGATGGCTTGGGACCTGGCGATTCTCCACGATCCGGATGAGCGGATGCCTCCTTCGAATGCCCGGGCCCTCCGGCAATTCACGCAGGCCGCGCAGTCACTGGGTCTCGCGACGGAGCTGATCGACAAGGAGGACTACGGACGGATCGCAGAGTTCGATGCACTGTTCATCCGCGAGACGACCTACGTGAACCACCACACGTACCGCTTCGCGCGACGAGCGGCATCGGAAGGGCTGGTGGTGATCGACGATCCCGAGAGCATCGTCAAGTGCACGAACAAGGTCTACCTCGCGGAGCTGCTGTCGCGACATCGAGTCGCCATCCCGAGGACGCTCATCGTGTCCAAGGAGAATGTGGATCAGGTCATCTCGCAGATCGGCCTTCCGTGCGTCGTGAAGCAGCCGGACAGCTCGTTCTCCAGCGGTGTGGAGAAGTTCGAGACCGAGGCGGAGCTCATCCAGGGGCTCGAGCGGCTCTTCGAGACCTCCGAGCTGCTGATTGCCCAGCAATACGTCCCGACCGGGTTCGACTGGCGCGTGGGCGTGATCGACGGCGAGCCGCTCTTCGTCTGTCGCTATCACATGGCCCCGAAGCACTGGCAAATCGTCAAGCGGCACGGGAACCGCGTCTTCGAGGGGACCGTGGACACGCTGGCAATCGACGAGGCGCCGGCCAACATCGTGCGGCTGGGCGTCCGGGCGGCGCGTCTCATCGGCCGCGGCCTCTACGGCGTGGACATCAAGAGTTTCGGGCGCAGACCCATCGTCATCGAGATCAACGACAACCCGAACATCGATGCCGGATTCGAGGATCGGATCCTGGGGTCGGAGTTGTACCTGCGGATCATGCGGTCGATCCTTCAGCGGCTGGAAGCCCGCCGTCCGCGCGTCCTGACTTCATGCACTCCAGAGACTCTGTCGATCACCGCCCATGAGCGACCCCACTTCTTCAGATCCCGCCGCGCTCGCTCCCTTCTCACATGCGGGCTCCTATTCCTTTCCGCGGCAGCTCTTCTCTGCGGTCGGCATCGAGCTGGAGTACATGATCACGTCGATGGACGACCTGGCGGTAAAGCCGCTGGCCGATGAGGTGATCAAGGCGGTGA
Source organism: uncultured Planctomycetota bacterium (assembly GCA_963697235.1). Lineage (GTDB taxonomy): Bacteria > Planctomycetota > Phycisphaerae > Phycisphaerales > SM1A02 > CAVONJ01. Next base: position 316,696 of record CAVONJ010000003.1, on the reverse strand, counting down.
CCGGCCGCTACGAGGGCGATGCGGAGCCCGACGGGCCGGAGGGGGTCATCGGCTGGTCGAACGAGCTGGCTCTGCACGTCATCGAGCTCAAGACCATCGAGCCCGTCGCGGAGCTCGATCCCTTGCCGGAGCTCTTCCAGCAGCACGTGCGGCGCATCAACGCCATTCTCGCACCGCACGGTGCCCGTCTCATGCCCGCGGCCATGCACCCGTTCATGGACCCGCACCGCGAGTTCCGGCTCTGGCCGCACGAGTACAGTCGCGTCTACGCCGCTTTCGATCGGATCTTCGGGTGCCAGGGTCACGGCTGGGCGAACCTGCAGAGCGCGCACATCAACCTCCCCTTCGGCAATGACGAGGAGTTCGGACGGCTGCACGCGGCCATCCGCCTGGTCCTTCCGCTCTTGCCCGCGCTCGCCGCCTCCTCCCCCATCGTCGAGGGGCATCCCTCGGGATGGCTGGATTCCCGTCTCGAAGCGTACCGGCAGAATGCGAGGCGCGTTCCTTCCGTCGCCGGACACGTCGTTCCCGAACCGGTGTTCACCCGCGCCGACTACGAGCGAGAGATCCTCGGCGCGATGTACCGGGACATTGCGCCGCTGGATCCGCAGGGCCTTCTCCGCTTCGAGTGGCTGAACGCACGCGGGTGCATCGCCCGTTTCGAGCGCGGATCCATCGAGATCCGGTTGCTCGACATCCAGGAGTGCCCCCTCGCCGATCTGGCGATCGTGGCGCTGATCGTGCAGGTCGTTCGCGCGCTCACGGAGCAGCGCTGGTCGAGCGACGCCGAGCAGCGGCACTGGGCGGTGGAGCCTCTGCGGGACATCCTGCTCGCCGCGGTGACCAGCGGCGAAGCGGCCCGGATCGACGACCGCCGGTTCCTCGAGGCGTTCGGGTGGATCGGTGGACCGTGCACGGCGGGGCGGCTGTGGGCGCACCTGGCCGAAGCGCTGATCCCCGCGGGCAGCCGGTGGACACAGCCGCTCTCGACGATCCTGCGAGAAGGCACACTGGCCCGGCGCATCCTGCGGGCGGTTGGCCCGGAGGCGCGCCCGGAGTCGATCGCGGCAGTCTACGCTCGCCTGCGCGACTGTCTCGAAACCGGCGCGATGTTCGAGCCATGAGCCGGACGGTTCGCGGCACCCGCGCTTCCCGGCCGCAGCGCGCGTCGTCCCGAGCTCGCGTCTGGAGTGCGACGGCGCTGCTGGTGACCTGTGAACATGCCACGAACCGGGTACCTCCGGGGCTGAAGTCGCTGTTCCGGCCGCACCGGAGTTTGCTCGATAGCCACCGCGGCGTCGATTTCGGCGCGCTGGGCATCGCCGAAGTTCTCAGCGCGGAGCTCGCCGCGCCCCTGCATCTCGGCGCGGTCTCGCGCCTGGTCATCGATCTCAATCGCTCCCTGCACCACCCACGTGTCTTCTCCACCGTGACTCGTGCACTCCCGCCGGCCGCGAGGCAGGAGTTCATCGATCGCTACTACCTGCCGTACCGCCACTCAGTCGAGTCGGCCCTGAGCCGCCTGGTTGGAGCGGGCGAGCGCGTGCTGCACTGCGCCGTGCATTCCTTCGTGCCGGAACTCGACGGCAAGCGCCGGGACTTCGAGCTGGGCTTCCTCTACGATCCCGCCCGCCCTTCGGAGCGGACGACGGCAACGGCGTGGAAACAGACGCTGTCGAAACAGCACGGCGCCTGGCGGGTGAGGCTCAACCGCCCCTACCTCGGCATCAGTGACGGGTTCACGACGTACCTGCGCACGCGCTTCCCCGATGGCTGCTACGCGGGAATCGAGATCGAGGTCAACCAGGCGGTGATTCGCCGGCGCTCGGACGAAGCGGCCGTGGCGAAGAGACTGACCGAAGTGATCTCACTCCGCAGCCGCGGTGAGGGCCCAGACTTTCGCTCGCCACCGTTTCGGTGAATAATCCTGACGTGATCGTTCCACTCCTGGTACTGGTCATCCTCCCAGCACCATCCGTGCCGCCGCCCGCCTCCCCCCCGCCGGATGCATCCCTCTTGCGCGGGCCGACCGTCCCCGAGAGCGCGATCCGCTCGCTCGTCGACTTCGACGCCCGCGGCGAATTCATCCGTGTGGAGGGCCGACCCGAAGTGGCGGCGGTCGCCGTGGCCACGCTGGCCCCCGAGCATCGCGAGCTGGTCCGGCTGGCGATTGCGGACCGGGAGCAGCTGCTCGGACTGTTCCTGGTCGATCATGTCGACCTCGTGAAGGAGGCAACGGACGCGATCAAGGCCGGTGACTTGGAGCGCGTCGAAGCGATCTACCGCGACGCGTACGACCTCTTTGATTCTGACCATGACCGCGATCCGCTCTTGCCGCGGTTCGCTGAACTTCTCACGCCGCAGGAGTACCAGCAAGTCGCACGCCTCGTCGACGAGTACTGGCAGGCCTGGATTGACTGGGAGCTGCGCGGCGACAATGACCCACCCGACCAAGTCCGAGAGCAGACCGAGCAACGCCTGTCGTTCCTCCTGTTTCGCGAGGAGCTCGGTCAGGCCTACCGATGGAGTCTCGGTCCGTTCCGCGAGAAACTCGAGACGCTGTACGATGTCACCCAAGCGACCCCGACGCAGCGGGCCGCCATACGTGAAGCGATCATCGACTACATCAGGGAGTCGCGATTGAGTCCAACGGTCGATCAACAGCGGAGCACCGCAGATCGCATCTACTCCGTTCTCGAGGAAGAGCAGCGGCGGCGGCTGTTCGAGCGCTCGCTGTGGCGGCGGTAAACGACCGATCAGGATCGAAACTCTTCAAGAGGAACCACACCATGAAACAGACCCAATGGGCCGCATTCATCACCACGCCCGTTCTGCTCTTGGGATGTCAGAGCAACACGGCGGAGCTGGGCGGCACCAGCTGGAATGTCGTCGAGGTCGTCAGCACAGCCGAGCCCGATCTGGCGGACATGGACATCCAGTTCGGCACCGATGGATGGGTGACCACCACGATCACGCGCGACGACGGATCGATCGAAACGACGAGGAGATCATACAACGTGCACCGAAGTCTACTCATGGTCGACGACACCGAGAAGGGAGATCTCGAGCTGCTCTACAGTGTCAGGGACGGCCAGCTCATTCTGACGGCCGAGAACTTCCAGGCACGGCTGCGACGGACGAATTGACGATTCGCCAGGTCCCGGCGCCCAGCCGCCTGGACCCAAATCGACAACAAGCTCAATCGGAGACAGACACATGAACGCGAAGAAGGCAAACGCCATGATCGGAATGACGGCCGGGCTGCTCGTGGGCCTGTGCGGAGGCTGCGCGACCGGCGGCCAGACCGGTGCTCTCGCGGGCACCGGTATCGGAGCCCTCGCAGGCCAGGCCATCGGTGGCAACACGCAAGCCACGCTCATTGGAGCGGGTGTCGGCGCAGTGGCCGGCTACATCGTCGGCAACGAAGTCGACAAGTCGAAGCAGCAGAATTAGAGCGGTTCCAGTCCAAACGTAGCGTTTGGAGCGTCGGCGAGGCAAGTGCGGCGCGGAGGGCGAAGCAGGCGGCTTGCCATGCCGTCGATGCAGCCCGACAAAGCCACGCGCAGCCGCAGCCAGCTCCGGACGCTACGTTTGGACTAGGGCTGCTCTAGAACCAGTAGTCTCGCCGGCGCGGGGTTCGGCCTCCGACGTACGGCGCTGGCCCGACCTGCGCGACGCGGTGCGCAAGGCGACCGCCAGGGCGCGGGCCCTGGCGGTCACGTTCGGACGGGACTGGCTCGAAGAAGGCTGCTTCCGAATCGAGTCGGTTCAGCAGGGCCGGCGTCGCCGGCCGAACGCCAGACCGAGCACGCTCATGGCGGCGAGGGCTCCGGGAGCCGGAACGATCGTGATCCGTCCGATCAGCTCCCCAGGTTGAAAGGTCGTGTTGATCGTGGCGCCGTTGCCAGTCTGGCTGCCCAGGAAGCTCGAGAGATAGTCGGCATCGCCGGGGTTGGTGAAGAAGCTGCGGATCAGCTCGTTCTCGTCGACCCCCACGCCCCCGTTTGCGGAGAACGCCGCGCCGCCGAGGGCATTGTTGACCTCGCTGCCGTTGTCGTTGACCGAACTGCCGTAGATGTCGATGACCACCGGACCGATGAAGTTGCCCGCCGCATCGAAGAGCTCATAGGCGGTCGGATTGCTGTTGGCGACGAAGAGGTCGTTGGACGGCACGACCATCGAGGCGTAGCTGAAGTAGCGGTTGATCGTGGCATCACCGATGTTCAGCGTCAGCGACGTGGACTCGCCAGGGCTGAAGACCGGCGCGTCACCCATGCCGGACACCGCGGTGATCGTCGTCTGGACCCCACCGGCCATCCCGGCCGCGCTCATCATGAACGCATCGCCAATCGGACCGGTATCCCCCTCTTCGGCCAGCTCGGTCAGACCGGGCCACATCGACGCGAACGTGCCCGGGTCGTACGAATCGAACCCGCCGTTGTGAACCGCGGCCCAGAATGGCGTGAAGAAGAAGCTGTCCTTCTGCATCAGATTCTCGATCGTGATCGTGACCTCTTCTGCTTGGGCCAGGGGGACCAGGAGCAGCAGCGGGAGGCCGGTTGTGACAATGTTCAACGCTCGTATCTTCATCGGTTCGGTTCTCCTTCCCCAGCCGAGGGCGCCGCGGCGATCTCGGGCCGGTCGTGACTCGACGTGGTGTTGCGGCGGACCATCCGCACGCCCGGGTTGGTCGACTCACGTCGGAGATCCTTACGGAGAATCCCGGTCCTTTTTTTTGGCGTCGTAGAGTCGTCGATCGACGGAGCCGCAGCGGCCCATGGTTCTGCGGGCTCGCCACCGAAGTCTGATCGAAGCGACTCAGCCCTCGTCGAGGGCCCGCGCAATGCGCTCCCGCGCCGCGGCCGAGAGCGGCGTCTCCTCCAGCTCGCGGTCGAGCGCGTCGCCGCAGCGGAGGATCAGGTTGCTCACGGTCTGCAGGTGCTTGCGGTAGCGGCGGCACGCAGTGCAGATGGCCAGATGGGTCACCAGGGCAATACGCTCGCGCAGGTCAGCGGGCGGTCCATGGAGGCTGAGATGAGCTCGGTCGCTCGCCGACAGGACATCACGATCTCCCTTTCGCCCTGGGCCGGAACCAGTGTCGCTCGAGGCAATGACGCAGGGCCGAACGCGCTCGGTAGAGTATCACCCCGGTGTTGGTCGTTGAAGTTCCCAGGGCCTTACTTACATTCTCGGTGCTCAGGCCCTGCTGCTCAAACAAAAGAAAAGCATTGGCGAACCGGGGCGGCAGCTTGTTCAGGCACCGCTTGAGCACCGCCGCCAGCTCGGCCTGCTCCGCCTCCGCGGCCGGGTCCCGACTCCAGCGGAGCGGAGAGGCCTTCCACTTCCCCCGCTTGGTGAACAGCGATTCCAGCAATTCGCCCGGGACCTCCGTCGCGATCTGCCGGGCGTGCCGGCGGTAGTGATCGGCCAGCTTGTGCTTGAGGATGCCGACGAGCCAGGTGCGGACAGAGGATGTGCCTGAGAAGCTGGAGCGACTGCGCAGCCCCGCCAGGAGCGTCTCCTGGACGAGTTCCTCCGCAAGCTGCCGGTCACGCGTGCGCTGCAGGGCGAAGGCGAACAGGGAGTCGCCGTGGTCCTCCAGCCACCGGTGCGGGTCGAGTTCGCGGGGCGGCTGCTTCGAGATGGGGGTCACGGGTTCCGCCCGTGAAGAAGTGCTCATCGACGACCGCTTGCCGCAGGGCCTGCGCCGCGATGGTCACAGGCGAAGTGATTTGGAAGGAGCAACTGGCTCGGCCAGCTTGTCGGGAACACATTGCTCACCATGATCAAACTCCTTTCCAACTCCATCGTATGCCCACGCGCGACGCGGCGGTTGGCGGGCCAGGAACGTGCCCAGTAGACTCGGTCGCAGCGCGTGCACATGACGTCGCGAGCGGAGACCCGGGATTGAGCGAGATACTGCAGAAGCGGAACCCCCGTGGCAACGAGTGGCCAAGGGAGCGTTCTTGGTTGATAGGCCTGCTCGCGCTCGCGATTGCGATGCTCTTCTTCAATCTCGGTACGCGGGCGCTGTGGAACGTCGACGAGGGCATGCACGCCGCGACGTGCAAGGACATGGTGCTCAGCCGTGACTGGCTCACGCCGACCTTCAACGGCGAGAACTTCTACGACAAGCCCATCCTCTTCACCTGGATGTCGGCGGCGTCGATGCGGCTGTTGGGCTTCACGGAGTTCGCAGCCCGTCTGCCCGCTGCGCTGCTTGGGCTCGGGGGCGTCTTCGGCACCTGGCGGCTGGGGCGGCGGATGTTCGGCCCGGCGGTCGGTGTGCTCGGCGGAGCGATCCTGGTCAGCTCATTCCTGTACCTCATCCTGTCGCGGGTCGTCGTGCACGACATCGCGTTGACGTGCTTCATCACGCTGTCGCTCTGCTGCTTCTGGCTCTGGTGGTCCGGTGAGTGCCGGCGGACGGCGCTGATCCTGCTCTGCTACGCCGCGGTGGGCTTCGCGATCCTGGCCAAGGGCCTGCTCGGCGCGGCACTGCCGGGCATGGTCATCCTGCTCTTTCTTCTGATCACCGGCAACGCGAAGACCATTTTGCGCATGAAGATCGGGTGGGGCGTTCTGATCGTCGGCGCGATCGCGGCACCGTGGTACGTCGCGATGAGCCTGACCCACGAGGACTACGCGAGGTACTTCCTGCTCGAGAAACAGCTCGGCTCGTTCATCGGCTCTTCGGAGAAGGCGAAGCACGCGGAGCCCCCCTACTTCTACATCCCGGCGTTGCTGGCCGGTTTCTTTCCCTGGAGCTGCTACCTGCCGATGGCCCTCGTGCATGCGCTGCGACGAGAAAGCCGGCGCAATCCACCGACGCTCTTCCTCCTCATCTGGTTCAGCGCGACGTTCATCTTCTTCTCCGCGGCGACATCCAAGCTCGAGGTCTACATCCTGCCCCTCTTTCCCGCGGCGGCGCTGCTCGTCGCGTGCGTCTTCGGAAGTCTGCTCACCGAGCCCAGCCGCGGGCTTCGCCGCGGCGTTCTGCAGTCGACCGTGGCTCTGTTCGCCCTTCCCTCGCTGGGACTTGCGGCGCTCCTGATCCTCTGGCCGGCCAAAGACGTCGCGGGCCTGGGGCTCACCATGGCGCAGGTGATCGGACCCGTCGTCATCCTGGCCGCGGGCGCGGCGGCGACGCTCGTGCTCCTGCTGAAGCGATACGACGGCGCGCTCGTCGCGCCGATCGCGTTGACCGTCTTCGCCATCGTGGCCTTCTTCGAAACGGCCATGGCGCCCTCGCTCGAGCCCTATCGCTCCGCGAAAGTGATCGGTCGCCGGATTGACGCACTGCTTCCGCCCGGAGAGGACATCGTCTTCTTCGGCCGGATCATCGGCGTGGGGGATTCGGCGCTCTTCTACACCGATCGGAAGGCGATCAAGATCGACTCGCCGCAGAAGCTGGCCAGGATGCTGAATTCGAACGCGCCGCGCTACTGTCTTGCCCCAGATCACACGCTGTACAAGTTCGAGCCGGTGGAAGTTGAGATTCGCATCTTCGACCAGATCGGGAACAGAGTGATCTTGACGGGACGCGAGGGGCCCGTGGAGTGAGATCCTGGATGCCTCGGCCCGGGGGCGTTCTCAGCCGCCGGGATCGGCCATGGCGGCCACCTCCCGCTGCACCAAGCCGTCCATTCCGGTATCCTTGATGTCGCCCAGCCGGAAGGAGACGAGTCATGAAGTCAGCGATGATTCGATTGAGCTCGGCGAGTGTCGTGACCGCGCTGCTGCTGGTCCCGACCGGTGCAAGGGCCGGCGTTCCGGTCACTTGCGATTCCTTCGACGACGGAGTGATCGATTCCAGCTGGATGGTGCTGAGCTCCGATCCGGCGATCATCGCTCCCGTGGAGCAGAACGGACACCTCGAGTTCCCAGCGGCACCGAGCGGCGTCGTCGGCGCCTTCGCCGGCGTGGCGTCACTCTGGACGTTGAATGCGTTCCAGGACTTCAGGGTCCGCGTCGACTACACCCTCAACGCACCACCGGTCGGAGAGGTGGGGCTTTCCTTCGCCGTGGTGTTCGAGGGCGATCTCCGCAACGGCATCCTGACGAACGGTGTCACGATGGATATCGGACGAGAGGGTGGCGATCCCTTCTCGTGCATCGCGCTCTTCATCAACGGCGGCGAAGACGAAGTCTGCGAGTTCCCGGTGGTTGGCACGACCATGTACATGTGGTACGACGCGACGAACGATGTGCTTCGGACCAGCTACGTGCAGTTCGATGACCCGGATGCGCCGGCGTTCGAGAATTTGCGCATGCGCTCGGACACGGATCGCGTCAACCTGTACCTCGGCGCCTTCACCGGCCAGAACGCGCCGGCGGTCTCGGGATCGGACCTCTATTTCGACGACCTCTGTGTCGAAGAGGGCGTGATCATCGCGCCGCCCGGCGAGACACCGGAAGACATCAATGGCGACGGCGTCGTCGATGTGCTGGATCTGCTGCAGATCATCCTGAACTGGGGCGACTGCGACCCAGGGCCGTGTCCCGCCGACGTCACCGGCGACGGAACGGTGAACGTTGCCGACCTGGTCGCGGCAATCGTGGCCTGGGACGGGTAAGCCGACGACCGATTGAACGGAGCCGACCCATGAGGGAAATGCATCCGGTTCGCATCGAGCGATCGCTGCCGGTGCCCGCGGCTCGACTCTACAGGGCATGGACGGACCCGCGTGAGCTCGCGCGGTGGGCGTGGGCCGGCATCGGCACCGACGTCCAGGCGGAAGTCGATCTGCGCGTCGGCGGGCGCTACAGCATCTACACGACGGTCGAGGACGCCCGAGGGTGGCACTCGAACCGTCAGGGAATGTGCGGCCTGTACGTTGAGATCATCCCAAGCGCCCGTCTTGTCTACACGCTGCACTGGGACGCGCCGGTCGGATACAACGAATCGCCGAAGGGTCCGGTCCTCGATGAGATCGTCGCTGTCGATTTCACCGGGGGGCCCGGCGGGTCGACCTTGAGGTTCCAACACCTCGGCATTCCGGACGCCGTCTCGGCACGCGGACACGAGCAGGGCGAAAACGCCGCGCTGGACCTGCTGGAACGGATGCTGGCGGACCCGGAGACAGCGCAGTCGACGCGATAGTCCCTCGCCCGCCATTCCTTCCAATCGTGATGATCCTGCCGCTGGAGATTCTTGCACGCGCTCCATGAGCTCGATTCTGTTGCCGAAGGGATCGTGCACGCAGATCCTGGAGACGTCTTCCAGCGGAACAGCCTCGCCGAGCCTCGGTCTCGCCGCCCGGGCGGATAGCGAGCAGAACGTGATCGAGCGACAGGATGCACATCGCAACGTAACAGCCTACCGCTGCCTACCCTCCGGCCTGCCTCGATTCCGCGCGTTGACTTCATCACGCCTTGAGGTTCCACTGATGCGTTCCAAGGAGAGACCACCATGGACCTAACACTCGCGCCGGCTCATTCCGCGATCGAGGCCGCCTTGGCGAAGTCCGAGGAACTCGGTGTCGCGATGAACATCGCGGTGGTCGACGCCGGCGCCAATCTCAAGGCCTTCGTCCGGATGGACGGAGCCTGGCTTGGCTCGATCGACATCGCGATCAGGAAGGCGCGGACCGCTCGCTATTTCGACATGAATACCGGCGATATCGGCGAGCTCTCCCAGCCTGGCGGCTCGCTGTACAACATCGAGCATTCCAACGGCGGCCTGATCACGTTCCCTGGGGGCGTGCCGCTGAAGAGCGCAACCGGCGAGATCATCGGGGCGATCGGCGTGTCGGGAAGCACGGTCGACGTCGATCACCAGGTGGCGCTGGCGGGCGCCGGCGCGGTGTGACGCCTCCGAGGTCGACTCCGCATCACGGCGCGCCGATGGGCCCCAGCATCTGTGACGATGGCCACTGACGCTTCACCCCCCCGCAGACCCGCTGGTCAGGCGACCGGCTCGCCCGACTCGGGCCGGCTGAAGCCCATCGAGATGATGGCGAGCAGTAACAGCAAGCCGAGCGATGTCGATGAACCGTTCCTTTCGACGCCAAGGACTCGGCGTGAGTCGAAACTCTGATCTACACCGTCTCCGCCAGCGCTGATTCCCTCAGCGCCTCGAGCACCTCGATCGGCCCCTGGATCAGCAACCCGTCGCCGGCTTCGAGCCGCGTCTCCGGTGCAGGGCAGATGGTCGCGGAGTCGCCCGGGTGGCGGTGTTCGACGATCGTGATGCCGTGCTCGCGCATCACCTGGGCGACGGTACGCCCGCAGAGGAGGCCGCCGCCGCGCACGAGCCACCGCTGCATCACGATGAGCTGATCGCCCACGATGAACGAGTTCACTGTGGCCGGCGCGATCGCGCACGACGCGAACGTGGGCGCGGAGAGGGCGGTCGTGGACATCGAGAGACGAATGTCGAAGCCGTCGGCAATCTTGTCCGCCATATTCTGGTCGAACATCCGCAGCACGACCCGAACCTTCGGGTTGACGCACCGCGCGTCGAGCGCGATCTCGAGGTTGGCGAGGTCGTCATCAGTGGCGATCACGACGCTCCGCGCTGCGGCCACGTTGGCCTCCGCGAGCAGGGCCTCCTGACGACCGTCGCCGACGAGGAGTGGGCTGCCATCGCGCCGCACATCTTCGAGGAAACGATTCTCCGGATCGCGCTCGATGACGACCACCGCGTAGCCGAGTCGGCGCAGGGTCTGGTACGTGCGCGAGCCGAGACGGCCAAGGCCGACGATGACGACGTGATCGCGGAACGACGCAGCAAGCATGATGCACCAGGTCCTCTCGAAGCGCCTCCGGTCGCGGAGGACCAGGGCAAAGTCGACGATGCCTTCGATGATGACGGTTAGGCCCAGGATCGGCATGAGGAAGAAGAGCACCTGGAGCACGCGCGAGCGCGGGAACTCCTCCGGTGTCTCGCCGAAGATCAGGGCGAACGTGAAGTACGCGGCTTGCGAGAGCGTGTGCCCCTTCTCGGGCTCGAGGGCACGAAAGAGGAGGGCGCCGACCAGCAGCAGGACGGCCATGAGGGCCAGACGCAGGCGCACGTGGCGGCCGACCACCCGCACGAAGCACCACTCCGACCACAACCGCGAGCCCGAGCCATGCCGCGGACGCCGAACTGCCAGATCGGTGATGCGAGGAACCGGCACGCCGTCGCCTCCCCCTCATGCTCCAGCCGGCGATCGGAGCCCGCCATGCGTCGTCTTGGGCATGCGCGGACTGTACAGCAGATCGGCGCGGGGATCGATCGAGTCCGGCGGAGCGCGCACACGAATCCCCGGATTCAGCCCCGCCGGATCAAATCCGGCGCGGGCGTACCAGAGGGAGTGTCGGCCTGGCGTGCCGTGCGGAGTGCCGAAGCGACGCGAGGTGTCGATCGCCCTCACCTGGCTCGCCCACCCCCCGGTGGGGTGGACGAGCCTGTCCTCTCCGGGAAGGAGAGGAGATCTTCCGCGCCGCCACGCCGCCGCGCCGGCGCGGGCGCACCAGAGCGAGCGTCGGCCCGGAGGGCCGTGCGGAGTGCCGAAGCGACGCGAGGTGTCGATCGCCCTCACCTGGCTCGCCCACCCCCCGGTGGGGCGGACGAGCCTGTCCTCTCCCGGAAGGAGAGGAGATCTTCCGCGCCGCCGCGCGCGCAGGGCGCACCAGAGCGAGTGTCGGCCCGGAGCCGTACGAGCGCCGAAGCGACGCGAGGTGTCGATCGCCCTCACCTGGCTTGCGCGCCGCGCCGCACGGGCGTACCAGAGCGAGTGTCGGCCCGGAGGGCCGTGCGGAGCGCCGAAGCGACGCGAGGTGTCGATCGCCCTCACCTGGCTCGCCCACCCCCCGGTGGGGCGGACGAGCCTGTCCTCTCCCGGAAGGAGAGGAGACCTTCCGCGCCGCCACGCCGCCGCGCCGCCACGCCGCCGCGCCGCGCGGGCGCACCAGAGCGAGTGTCGGCCCGGAGGGCCGTACGGAGCGCTACAAACCAGTAACGAAACGAAGCGATGCCGCCCAAAGGCGGCATCGCGCAGTGAAGTGGGCGATACTGGACTCGAACCAGTGACCTCACGGGTGTGATCCGTGCGCTCTAGCCAACTGAGCTAATCGCCCGTGGTCGAACTCACAAGGACGAAGAGTATACCCAGGATCGAGACATGGCGCAACCTACCGGACTGCCACATGATCCCCCTCGGCCTTCAGCAGTTCCGTGATGTATCGCGCCAACCCCGCCTCGGCCGCCTCTCGCGCCAGGTCGTGGAGGGAGAGGGAGCGGGACTCGGCAGTCGGTGGTTCCGCACCGCCCGCCGCACCGGTGGCCTCGGTCAGGCTCGTGTCGTCACGGACGTGGGTACCACGAGGACCCTCCGGTGGGAGAATGCCCGACCACTGCGGCTTCAGTCGGGCATGGCGCAGCTCTGATGGCAGCGTCTTGCCGATGTGCATCGGCTTCGATCGCCGACCGAGGACTGCCGCTGCTTCTCTTCCTCCAACGGCTTCGGATGCCGGGAGCTCGCCCGTCGCGCCGATCCTCACCGGCTCCATCGCGGCGTGACCGCGCTGGAGCAGCGACTGGATCAGCACGACCTGGCGCACGAGCAGCAGCCGCAGCGTCTGGTCATCACATCGCAGCTCGCGAATGCCCCGGGCCCGATCCACCATGCGCCGGCCGTAGGAGCGAGAAGTCTCGAGCAGCGCACCGATCGCCGCTCCCGCGGCGGTGGCCGCGCCCAGCGTCATCCCACCCACCATCGCGTCGATCGCCAGGCCGGCAACCGCGCCCGCCGCCGCGGCGGAGCCGGCCCGAACGCCGAACTGCTTCATCGCTTCGGGACCGAAGAGATCCGATCCCCAGCGGCCGCCGTCCATCGGAAGATCGGCGAGTCGTCCGTCGTCCGGGCGGAAGCGGAAGAGCGAGAGCAGTTCACGCACACACCGCTGCTCGCGCTGCCGGACGCACTGCTTCATCGACTCCATCGCCCGCTGCTCCGCCGCTCGATCCTCGGCGGGCACGATCAGCACGAACGCCGCGACGTCGAGCAACAGATCAGCCAGCAGTCGGGCCGCCGCAACGAGCAGTCGCTTCCGCTGCCGTTGCCGATCCTCGATGATCAAGCGGAACGCCTCGCGATGCTCATCGAGCAGCGACTGCATCTTCTCGAACAGACGGCGCTCGCCTTCTTCGTCGAACACGACGGTGTCGAACTCAGCCACCGCGTGCAGGTTCAGGCGGGCGAGATGATCGCGCCACTCCGGAGTCCTCGCTTCGTCGCTCGCAGTGAAGTTCAAGACCGGAACGACCGGCCGGGCGCACCGGCTCAGGATCTCCAGCTCGTCGCGGTACTTGCCCAGGACGCGGTCGCGCACGTCGATGACGTACAGCGCGACGTCGCTCTTGAGGACCTGGCGCAGGGCCTTGGCTTCCTGCGCGAATCGTCCGCTTGCTGCCGATGACTCCAGGAACGCGTGAATGACCGTGATCCAATCCGGCCGCCGCCCTGCGCCGTTCGCCTGCGCTTCGAGGTACTCGAGCAGACCGATCGAATCCTCCAGACCCGGCGTGTCGTACAGCTCCAGCACTGGCCGACCGTCGACCAGCAGAGCCGTGCCCTCGACGTGGCGGGTCACCGCCGGCCGATCGGAGACCTCCCCGAAGCCGACATCTCGCGTCAGCGTCCGCAGCAACGACGTCTTCCCCGTATTGGTGTGGCCGACGACGGCGATCCTGACCACGCTCATGGCGACGCCTCGTCCTTCGCCAGGGCCATATCGAATCGGTGCCGCGTCTCATCCAGCCACGCGCGGATCTCGCCGATCGAACCATCCGACTCCGTTTCATCGGCGAAGGTTGCCTCCAGGACCCGGGAGATCGATGCCTCCGAACGTCCTTGGAGCTCGAGCAGTACGGCAAAGAGAGCTGCCGAGCGCACCGCGGTCATCCGTTCCGTCGCCCCCTGACTCTCGTCCGACTCGGGCTCCTCATCCTTCTCCTCCCTCGCGCTCCCACCGTGGCTTAGACGCGCCGCCGCAGCGACCGCGGCCCCCAGCGCCGACCACACCGGCAGCGCGCCGATGGCCACGGGGCTGACCAGGCTTGCCGCGGCGACGCACGCCAGGGCGCCCGAGAGAGCTCCGGCGGTCATCCACTTCGGGCTTGCCCGCAGACGCCCCGGCAGGATCTCGATCATGCGTCCGGCGCTACCGCGCAGTGTGCTGGCGATCTCGCCTGCGTTCAGTCGTCGAGGCAGTCGCAGCAGTGTCTTCCACGCCGTTCCCTGTTGCCGGTACAGCGCGGCGATGGCGCCGTGGAGTTCGGCGCACGCCGACGGTTCGGGTGATTCACGCCAGCGCGTCACGGCGTCCAAGATCAGCCCGAACGCGGCTTCGAGATGCCGCTCGGTGCGCGCTTCGATCCCGTTGGCTGGACCGAGCAACTGGGCCACCCGGCGGAGGCTGGATTCAGTGCAGTGATCGAGATCGACCTCCAGCACGTGGTCGCCGCGCACGCCGGCAGACTCCGCAACGGCCCGCCAGTCCTGCACCCGCAGGGCGAGGTGCTCGGCGCTGATGCGGTGGCGCAACCGATCGCCCGCGGTGAGGAGCACGGCAATGGGGCGGCGCACGGAGCGAGACAGCTGCGCCAGGAAGCGCTGCGCACCGCGATCTGGCGTTGCGGTGAGCTCACAGACGACCAGCAGCAGCTGCGGCTCGTGTTCGAGCTGCTCCGAGCTCCGAGAGCACCCGCATCCGATCGGCGCGGTCATCGATGCGCCCCAGATCGACGAATCGGTGATCGGGAATCGGCGGCGGCCAGGGACACTGAGGCGGCGCGATCTCGAACCCGATGATGGCCGGCGGACCGATCGAACGCTCCGGCGCCAGCGCCATGGCACCGTCTGGCGCGTCCGCGATGATGGGCCGTTCGTCGCCGTCGACCACGCCCAGCGAGCGTGAGGCAGGCATGAGCCGCTCGTGCAGACGCCGAAAGCCGGGCCGACTCGTGTCGAGTCGGTATCGGTGCTGAGAGCGCCAGCGACCGACGAGACAAAGTCCGGCCAGAAGGAGCCGGGGCGCGAGTCCGTACACGATCAGGGAGCCGAGCAGCAGTCCCGACCAGGCCTCCTCCGCCGCGTCGTCGGACACAGGCGGCGGCTCGCTCCCCGTCCACTTGCTCCGGCTGACTTGCGCCTCGCTCGGAACGTCAAAACCCACGGCGCGCGGCAGCGTCGAGATCACCCGCGTCAGCGGAACGTACGCCCGTTCGGAGAGGATCGTCGTTTCCCAGGCGAACGAGTAGTGCTTGGCGCTCAGCAGCGCCAGCAGCGCAACCAGCGCCCCGAGATTGAACGCGATCCAGATCGTGTGGCTGATGGCGCTCAGCGTCCACTTGCCAACCGGACTTCCGGCGAAGACGGCACTGATGGCGCCAAGCGCGCTGAGCTGATGCGGTCCGCGGTGGAGCCAGCCCGCCAGCCGCTCGCCGAGCGTGAGGAGCAGTCCTCCGATCGAGCTGCTTCCGAGCATTCGCGGCCGCGTGAGGATGATGAGCATCCAGATCAGGAGGATCACTGTCTGCAGACCAAGCAGCGTAAAGAGGGCCCAGAAGAAGTTGACCGGGCGCTGCGCCGAGGTTCCCAGGGCGGCAGGAGCCGCCGCCATCCCGGCGACTGCCGCAGCAAGGAGGCCGGCTGCAACGGCGGTCAGGGCAGCGCGGCGGATCTGTTCGAGCGAGGTCCACAACGCGGGCGCACCCGGAAGCAGCCGAGCCCGCCGGGCGATCCGCTCTTCGAGCGCTCCTCCGGCTTCCACGGCCTTCACCGCGGCCTCGTCAGTGGCGGTCGACGGGCCGGTCCCCTCCTGCAGACGCACCGCTTCCGCGAGCAGACGATCCGCGTACGTGACCGGCGTGGAGGAGTCGTCTCTGCTCATGGGCGACAACAGTGCGGCGGAAGAGGCCCGGACGGACGAACGCACCGAACCAGCGAGAAGGGAAGTTCATTGGCGGGCCGGCCTGCATGGTTCATCATTGGTGGGCCTGTCTGCATCTTTCATCCGACTGCACGCAGCAAAAAGTGCAGAAGTCGCCCTCGTTCTGGCGGAGAAGATGGCCACACATCCTTGACGAAAGCGCGGGACGTGCACGCTGGAAGAAAGGGTGAGGAATCCCCGGGGGCCGGATCTCCGCGGGTCCATTCCGCGAGCGGGCCCCGGATCCGGTCAGCTCTTGTCTTGCTCGGCCGAGAGCAGATCGGCGACCTGGGAAGACTGGCCGGTGGCTGCGGCGCTCTGCCCGGCCTCGCCCTTGGGCAGGTCGTACCGACCGGAGTGAGCCGGAAGCTCGCGGGCGGAGGACTTCGACGGGGCGCGCGTGGACTCCTCCTCGATCTCCCGCTCGGTGTCCTTGATGCCGCGCTTGAACTCGACGATGCTGCGGCCGATCGAGCGGCCGACCTCCGGCAGGCGGCGTCCGAAGATGAGCAGGCCCAGCACCAGCAGGACGATCCACTCGCCGCCGCCGGGCAGCCCGAAGATCGCCATGGTGGAGAAACCAGATGCAAAGGTGGAGGTGATCATCGAGGGTGTCCGCCTGACGTGGAGGTCGATTGTAGGCTGCCGCAAGCGCATCCGAATCCAGGGTACACGGACCCGCGCACCGAATCCTACTGGAAATGGCCTTGGCGGCGCCTTTCGGTCGATGAGATCCCCGAGCATCCCGTTGAAGAAGTCAGATCACCAGCTGGTACTCCTCCAACGGACTGCTCGCCGGAGAGCCCCCGGAATGGCCAGAATTGCCGGGTCAGCCGGCGCGCGGAGGGTGGTCAGCGCCTCGCGTTTGGCAAGGGGCCCCAAACGCCACTTCCGCCGCCAGAGAGGGAACCTTTCGTGAGATGCGAGAAGCCTGGTCATTGTGGTCATCGTCCTGCACGTCTTCGGGGCGGGCTGCTCGACGACGAGCACGCACTCGGCGGAGCGCCGACCCAGCCTCCCCGACTACTCGCGCCCCCTTCCTCCGGGTCAGCCGGCGCTCGAACTGGTGACCGATCCCCACCGCCTGCCCGACCTCGCGGCGGCGTTCGACGATCACGACGCGCTGCAGCAGGTGGCGATCGATCAGAGCCTGCGGTGGTTCAAGGCTCCCTCCAGCCAGAAGTTCTTCCCGCTCCAGGACATCACGCACGAGCAGGCGGAGGCGAGCGTCCGGGCCATGGGACAACTGCTCGAGCGGTCACCCGACGGCAGCGCGTTTGCCAGCGAGGTGTTCCGGCTCTTCGACGTGTACCAGTCGGTGGGCTACGACGGCCGCGGGACCGTCCTCTTCACCGGCTACTACGCGCCGATCTTCCCCGCGTCGCTCACCCGCACGAGCCGCTTCACCGCGCCGCTCTTTGCGCGACCCGAGGACCTGGTGACCGATCCCAAGACCGGCAAGCCCCTCGGTCGGCGCACTGCCGACGGCTCGATCGTCCCCTACTACAGCCGGCAGGAGATCGTGGAGAAGTCGCTCTTCGCCGGCAACGAGATCCTGTGGCTCGAGGATGATCTCTCCGCGTACATCGTGCACGTGAACGGGTCGGCGAAACTGCGACTCGAGGACGGCGCGGTGATGTACGTGGGCTACGCGGGCAAGACCGACCGACCGTACGCCAGCCTCGGCCAGGCTCTGGTCAGGGCCGGGCTACTGCAGGAGGACGAGGTCACGCTGCCGGCGATCAGGCAGCTCTACCGGCGCCAGCCCGAAGCCGTGCAGCGGTGCATGATGGAGAATGAGAACTACGTCTTCTTCACCGAGTACGCCGGAAGCAACTGGCCGGCCGGCTCGTTGGGCGTGCAGGTGACAGCGGAGACGAGCCTCGCCACCGACAAGTCGATCTACCCGCGCGGCGGGGTGGTGCTGGTCGACACGCGCACGATCACCTTCACGGGTGAGACGCGCCGGTTCCTCCGCCTCATGCTCGATCAGGACACGGGCGGGGCCATCGAGGCGCCGGGCCGGGCGGACATCTTCATGGGCATCGGTCCCGGAGCCGAGATCCTCGCCGGCGACCAGCACGCGGAGGGCAAGCTCTACTACTTCTTCCTGAAGCCCGAGCACGTCGGGCAGTTCGCGGAAGAGGCTCCCCTCTTGCAGGTCCGACGGAACTGAGGACCGCCGCATCCGAGAGGCGGACTTCAATCGTGGGCGAGGATGCCGCGCTCGGGATCGTACACGAGGCCACCGTTCTCGCTCGGCCAGCGCCGGGCTCGGCTGTAGTCGCCATCCTGGCCCGCCGTGAGGTGCCGCTGCACCTCTTCACCGAAGCGGCGCTCGTCGTCCCACGTCCAGAGCTCGGCCGCGGTCGAGCCCAGCGCCCAGGCGAGCACGACCAGCAGCAGGAAACGCCGCACCGTGGGCCATCCCAGGTCATACCCCTCCGGCTCGCGCCGCGCCGCGTCGCATTCAGGGCACGTCGATCGCTCGATGCCGGTGAGCTGATAGCCGCAGCGCGAACACTGCCCGCGCCGCCAACGCTGGTGGCTGCGAAAGCGGGTCACGATCTCCGGCAGCTCCGGCAGGGCGACGGCCCAGGCCAGAGGAATCATCATGACCATCGCGAAGCTGGCGGACCTGATCACGGTGCTCAGCTCGAGACCGACCCCCTCGTCCATCATGCGGGCCAGGCAGTACATGTGGAAGACATGGACGGCCATCACCAAGACCACCACGACCCGAAAGAGGTTTGCCAGCGAGATGGGCATGGCCAATGGTATGGGCGCTTCGGACCTACTCAACCCAGCCCGAACTCGGCCGCCCGCGCCGTGACCCTGCGGCTCACGTCACCGTCCATCACGAGGATGGGCGGGAACGCGCGCACGGCATGGCCGTTGCGATCGTCGCCGGGGAGCTTCGCAGTGGCGTCGAAGCCGATCCGCGCTCCGCTGCGAAGGAGATCGCGGCCGGGGTCGCAGTTGGCGCACAGGTGAAAGAACACGCGCTCGTGATCGGCCACGTCGACGGTGTGGTCCACCGCGATCACGAAATCGGCGGCGCCGCCGCCATCCGTCTCGTCAAGCAGAGCCCACGCCGCCTCGATGGCCGCGGCGCCCTCACCCGGTCCCTGCTTGCGCACACCAAGCACGACGCAGCGGCCGAACCCGAAGTCGGGCACGTGCACGCCGACGATCTGGACCGTGCCGGGGTGCAGACCCAGCAGCGAGCTCACGCGCCGCGCGACCGCGTCCGCCTGGAGAACCGGCAGCGTCGCCCCGTCTACGGCAATCCCGTTGACCTCTTCGCCGCTCCACTTCACCGTGGCGTCGATGCCGAGCTTGTGACCGGCGCCGAGCCGCGGCGCCGCATGGTCGAGGATGTCCAGCGGGCCGTTGACCAGCTCCAGATCCCGCCCGAAGTGACCGTGTGCGGAAGATCGCTTCGAGCACCGCGAGTTCGTCGTGCACCGGCACCGTTTCGTCGACCACGACCACCATCTTCGTCCAGGCCATCTGACCGGCGCCCCACACCGCGTGCATGACGCGCCTGGCCTGCAGCGGGTACGCCTTCCGGATGGCGATGAACGCGCAGTTGTGGAAGCAGCCGAATTGGGGCAGGTGATAGTCCTGCAGATCCGGGATCAACGTGCGCAGCAGGGGCTGGAAGATGCGCTCGGTGGCCTTGCCCAGGTAGTAGTCTTCTTGCGGCGGCAGCCCCACGATCGTGGCTGGAAACACGGCATCGCGCGCGTGCGTCACCGCGGTCACCTCGACGAGCGGGTAGCGGTCGGGCAGCGAGTAGAACCCGGTGTGATCGCCGAACGGCCCCTCGAAGACCGCCCCCGGTCCGAGCGGCTCGCCGCGCGCCGGGTCGTAGTCGATGGCGCCGCACGCGGTGCTGACGTATCCCTCGATCACGATCTCGCAGTTGGCGGGAACCCAGAGCGGAACGGTTCTGGCGCGGACGAGCGGGATCCCGCGACCGTTCAGGAAGCCGGCCATCAACAGCTCGCTGATTCCCGGCGGGAGCGGCGCGGTGGCGGCGTAGGGCAACACCGATTCGCCGCCCAGGCAGATGGCGATGGGCATGGGTCGACCCGCCCGCTTCCAGGAGCGCCAGTGGGACGCGCCGTCGTGGTGCACGTGCCAGTGCATGGCCAGGTGGGTCTCGTCGACCAGCTGGGCGCGGTACATCCCGATGTTGTGGCTCGCCGGGCGGGCGGCGTGCTCGTCATCGACGTGAATCGTGTGCATGCCCGCGAAGGTGATGTAGCGGCCCTGACCGGCGGCGGTGCCCGCCTGCTCGGGCGTGAGCGAAGAACCGACCGCGAGCGGATCGCCGTCGAGCGGCCAGCACTTGATCAGCGGCAGCCGGGTCAGGTCGACCTCGCCGAGCTCGGTGCGCTTCACGACCTCCTGGCAGCGGCCGCGCGGCGACGCGCTTCGGGTCCGATGCGCAACAGCGGCAGGAACGCCCCGGCCTTCTTCAGCGAGCTGGCCGAGCAGAACGGGGCGGCTCCGGACGCGTGAGCTCGGCAATGCGATCGGCGATGGCCGCAAACCCCCCGCTCTGGTCGCAGCCGAGGGCGAGCTCCATCCGGTGGTAAGAGCCGAAGACGTTGATCACGAGCGGAAGGTCACAGCCGGTCGACCTGGTCGAACCGAGAGCGCCTTGGCCACCGCAGGTCGGCGTGGTGCGGATCGAACGTCCTGGCCGCTTCGCTCACGGTGCGAGCGGGCGATTTGGCATGCCGATCGGCGATCTCCGCGATCTCCAGGAGCGGCGAGACCGGCGCCGTAATCCGGCAGAGCTCGCCCTGCGACTCGAGCGCCCGCAGGAAATCCGTGAGCGTACGGTACATGGTCTCCACGATAGGCCGAGGGACCCGGACGCGGTCCGATGACCTCGTCCGCCATTTTCACCGTATCCTTCTCGTTCTCGTGAGTTCCGCCGAAGTCCAGTACACGATCGACCTGCACGGCGTCGAGAAGATCTATGCCGGCCGCGTCCACGCGCTGCGGGATGTCGAGATGAAGGTGCACCGCGGCGAGATCTTCGGACTGCTCGGCCCCAACGGCGCCGGCAAGTCCACGCTGGTCAAGATCATGATGACGGTGGTGCGGCCCACTCGGGCCAGCGGAACGCTCCTCGGCCAGCCAATCGGCCACAAGCCCACGCTCGCCCGGGTCGGCTACCTGCCCGAGCATCACCAGATGCCCCCCTACCTCACCGGGCGGCAGATCCTCGGCTACTACGCGGCCCTTGCGAACGTGCCGCGCGATACGCGTCGCGCCGGCGCGGAAGAGCTCCTGCAGGCCTTCGGCATGACCGACTGGGCGGACAAGACGGTGTCCTCCTATTCAAAGGGGATGCAGCAGCGGATCGGACTCGCCCAGGCGCTGATGAACGATCCGGAGCTGGTCGTCCTCGACGAACCGACCGACGGCGTCGACCCGGTGGGACGACGCGAGATCAGCGACATCCTCGTCAAGCTGCGGCGCGAGGGACGGACCGTCTTCCTCAACAGCCACTTGCTCAGCGAGCTCGAGATGGTGTGCGATCGCGTCGCGATCCTCGTGCAGGGGCAGATCGCCATGCAGGGGACGCTCGAGGATCTGACCGCCCACAGTCATCGCTACGAGATCGTCATCGACGGCGCTGCACCGCCTTGGGTCGCCGGGGATCCGGCCATCACGATCGGACCGGCGACCAGCGTCAATCAGACCACGCTGATCATGCAGGGCACCGAGCCAGGGCCCGTGCAACCGCTGCTCGATCGCCTGCGCGCGACCAGCGCGTCGTGCGGACCCTCCGTCCGGTGCGAGAAACGCTCGAAGATCTCTTCATGCGGGCAGTCACCGATCCGCAGACCGGCGCCGTGCTGCAACCGGGCGCGCGGTCCGATCCGAACGGGCGGGGGCGAAAGCGATGAACCAGACCCTCGCTCTGCTGCTCAACGCGTACCGGGAGCTCAACGCCCGCAAGCTGTTCTGGATCACATTGCTCCTCTCGGGCCTGGTGGTGGCGGCGTTCGCCTGCATCGGCATCAACGAGAAGGGGATGACGATCCTCGTCTGGGAGCTGCCCTTCCCCGTGAACACGCTGACGATCTCCCGGGAGACTTTCTACAAGACGCTCTTCACGAGCCTCGGCATCGAGTTCTGGCTCTCGTGGCTGGCGACCATTCTCGCTCTCGTCTCGACGGCGAGCATCTTCCCCGACTTCATCAGCAGCGGAACGATCGACATGGAGCTCTCCAAGCCCATCGGTCGACTGCGCCTCTTCTTCACGCGCTATCTGACGGGGTTGCTCTTCGTCGCGCTGCAGGTCACGATCTTCTGCATCTGCTCATTCCTCGTGATCGGGATCAGAGGCCAGGCGTGGGAGCCGGGCATCTTCCTGGCCATTCCGCTGGTGGTGTGCTTCTTCAGCTACTTGTACGCGTTCTGCGCGGTGCTGGGACTGGTCACCCGCTCGGCCATCGCTGCACTCCTGCTGACGCTGCTGATCTGGCTCGGGCTCTTCTCGATCCACGCCGTCGAGTCCACCTTTCTCTACCAGCAGCTGACCCGCGAGCACCAGGTCGCGTCGCTGGAGCGCTCGCTCGAAGCACGGGAAGGTCGGCTCGCGGAGCTGACGAGCCAGACGGGCGAGGGCGAAGCGCCCTTCCAGGAGCGGCAGGCCGAGGTCCTGCGGGAGACCATCGCTTCGCAGCGCGAGCAGCTGGAGGAAACGCAGAAGGGTCTACGCACCTGGACCAATCTGCAGAATCTCAGCTATCTGGCCAAGACCATTCTCCCCAAGACCTCCGAGACGATCGGCCTGCTGGAGCGATCGCTCGTCGATCTGGCCGAGCTGCCCCCGCCCGCCGAGTCCGAGGAGGATCCGATGATGCGGGGTCCGTTTGGCGACCAGGGCGTGCCGGTCAACCGGGAGGCGGTGCAGCGGGAGCTGGTCGAGCGCACGCGCGAGCGCTCGGCGCTCTGGATCATCGGCACGTCGCTCCTCTTCGAGTTCGCCCTGCTCGGATACGGCGCGTGGATCTTCTGTCGCCGAGACTTTTGAGTCGCACTCAGAGCGGTTCCAGTCCAAACGTAGCGTTTGGAGCGTCGGCGAGGCAAGTGTGGCGCGGAGGGCGAAGCAGGCGGCTTGCCATGCCGTCGATGCAGCCCGACAAAGCCACGCGCAGCCGCAGCCAGCTCCGGACGTTACGTTTGGACTGGGGCTGCTCTAGCCGCCCTCGTCGGCGACCATTCGATCGAGTTCGATGCCACGGTCGCGGGCTCGCGTGATCGCCTCGACGACGGTGCGGGGCAGGTCGCGGCGGTCCATGACCTCGAGCGCCGCCGCGGTGGTCCCGCCGCGGCTGGTCACCGCCGCCCGCAGCTCCGCGGGGGGCGTCTTCGCGCTCACCAGCAGACCTCCCGCGCCGCGAATCGTCTGGATGACGAGCTGGCGGGCGGTCCTTTCGTCGATCCCGAGTTCGACCGCGGCTCGCTCCATCGCTTCGGCGAGCAGGAACACGTACGCGGGTCCCGATCCGCTCACCGCGGTGACCGCGTAGATCTGCGACTCATCGACCGTCACGACCTGTCCAACGGCGTTGAACAGCTTGCGGGCCAGATCGTCATCGCCTTCGCGGGCTCCCTCACCGAGGGCGACCGCGCTGATCCCCTCGCCGATCTGGCACGGCGTATTGGGCATGACGCGGACGACCGCGGCGGACTCGCCGAGCGCCCCGCGAATGTGGGTGCTGCTCAGCCCGGCCATGATCGAGATGACGACCGTTCGTTTCCGAAGCGGTCCGATGGCCCGGGCCAGCGCCGGGAAGGACTGGGGCTTGACCGCGATCAGCAGTTGCGAACAGGCCAGGACGTCCGCCGGATCGCGGCTGATCGTGCAGCCGGACCGGCGCGGGGCCTCGCAGCGCGTCGGATCGGCGTCCGACACCACGATCTGGGCCGGCGCGAGGACCTTCGCTCGGAGGGCCCCCCGAAGGATCGCCTCACCCATATTGCCGCAGCCGATGATGCCGAGTTCTGGAGTCATGGGAGCCGGGTCGAGATCCTACCCGAGCGATGCGGAGGTCGCCGCTGCGGATTCTCATCTCCACCACACTTCGTAACCGACACCTACAATCGAAGCTTCATGGCCAAGGTCGAGGCATACACCGGATCGTACAGTCTGCCCTTCGAGCAGGCCGTCGTCGAACTGGATCGGCAGATCGCCGGATTGCAAGATCGCGCCGACGCTGATTCGTACAGCCAGGAGCTCAAGAGCCTCGCGGAGAACCGCGACCGCATTCTGGAGAAGATCTACCGCAGCCTGTCGCCGTGGGACACGGTTCGGGTCGCCCGCCATCCCGCCCGCCCGCAGACCTCCGACTACATCAAGATGATCTGCCGCGACTTTCGTGAGCTCCACGGCGACCGTCGCTTCGGCGATGACGCTTCGATCATCACCGGCTTCGGCAGGATCGGGCCCCACAAAGTCCTGCTGGTGGGCCACCAGAAGGGCAAGAACACCCAGGAGAAGATCGCGTGCAACTTCGGCTGCGCATCCCGAGGGCTACCGAAAGGCCCTGCTGAAGATGAAGCTTGCCGAGAAGTTCAAGCTTCCCATCGTGACGTTGATCGACACGCCGGGAGCCTATCCGGGCGTCAAGGCGGAAGAGCGGGGACAGGCCGAGGCCATCGCCGTCAACCTGCGGGAGATGAGCCGACTCAAGACACCGATCGTCTGCATCGTCATCGGCGAAGGCGGCTCCGGCGGGGCGCTGGGCATCGGCGTCGGCGATCGGGTGGCGATGCTGGAGCACGCCTGGTACTCGGTCATCAGCCCCGAGGGGTGCGCCGCCATCCTCTGGAAGCAAGCCAACGAGCAGACGAGCGCTCAAGCCGCGACCGCGCTCGCGCTGACCGCGGCGGAGAACCTCAAGAACGGATTGATCGACGACGTGATTCCCGAACCCCTGGGCGGCGCCCATCGCGATCCTGCCACGGCTGCTGATCGGCTTCACGACTGGGTGGTCGATCGTTTGCGAGAGCTGAAGCGGCTGCAACCACAGACCTTGATCCGTCGGCGCTACGAGCGCCTCAGGAGCATCGGCCCGCTCGCCGTCGACGAGTCGACGCTACAGATTCCCGCAACTGCTGATTGACGCCGGAGCTGTCAGCTTTTACCATGACCAGGTTCGGGGAAGGACATCTCCAGAACCGCCGTAACAACAAGCAGTTACGGGACCCGCTCGTTGCCGCTCGAGGACGCTTCGGCTCGCCGCTGATGCGGTGCGACCGGGGTGAGGCGATCGGCGACAGGACCCGTACGAGGGGACCGCGCAGTGGCCAAGAAGACCACGAAGCGAAGAGCCGCAGCGAAGAAGATCAGCGGGAGGGCCGCCGGTCGAAAGACGCTCGGTGCCGCTCAGTCCTCATCGTCGACCAAGAAGAAGCAGACGAAGAAGAAGCCCGTCGGTGCGTCCTCGAAGACCAGGAAGAAGGTCGCCAAGAAGAAGGCGTCGAGGCAGACCGGGTCCGGGAACAAGAAGAAGACGAAGACGAAGACCAAGAAAAAGAGCGGCGCGAGCGGCAAAGCCGCCGTGACCCGCTCGAAGGCGAACAGCAAGAAGACGGCAGCGGCCAAGAAGCAGGCTCCCGCGGTCAAGAAGAAGGCACCTGCGAAGAGCAAGTCGGCCAAGACGACGGCCCCGACGACACCGAAGAAGACGCCCGGAGACGCGGCGGCGTCCGCGCAGAAGCCGTCCAAGAAGACCAGCGCGACCCGGACTAAATCCACGACGACCGCCACGGCCCGGACCAAGCGACCGGGCGTGGGATCGGGTGGACGTCGCGCGGCTCGATCGGTCGCCGAGGTGGCGAGCACGACCGGCGCTGACGAGAAGGGGTACGTCTTCATCAACGGTCGACGTGTCCGCATGATCTCGACCAAGGGTCGCGTGCCCGCCAAGAAGACCCGCGCTGAGTCGTCCACCGAGCCCGTCGAGACAGTTGAATCGCAATCGACGAAGCCCGTGAAGTCGAATCTGACGCGCAAGGAGCTCAACCATTTCCGCCAGCTCCTGCTTCTCAAGCGGGCAGAGCTCTCCGGCGACCTGAACTCCCTCGAAACCGAGGCGCTTCGCTCCAGTGGCGGCAACCTCTCCCACATGCCGATCCACATGGCGGACATTGGCAGTGACACCTACGAGCAGGATTTCATGCTCGGGCTGGCGGAGAGCGAGCGCCAGCGGGTGCGAAAGATCGACGAGGCGATCCAGCGCATCGCTGATGGGACCTACGGCATTTGCCAGCTCACCGGGAAGCCGATCCCCAAGCCCCGTCTGGAAGCGAAGCCGTGGGCGAAGTACACGATTGAGGCAGCCCGGCAGATGGAGCAGGGCTGGAGCGGCTGATGTTCCGCCGCTTCCCCAGTCGAGTCTCCGCTGCCGCGTTCCGCTCGCCGCGTGCTTGGTCGCTGCTGCTGATCACGGTCGTGCTGGCCTTCCCGGTGGATCTCTTCACGAAGCACTGGTCCTTCGCCACCGTGGCCGATCGGCCCGTCGTGCTCGATCGCGACCGACTCCTTGCCGACCAGACGCTCGATCCGGTTCCCCGACATTCGAGTCTCATCGCGATTCCCAATCTGCTCCAGTACCGCCTGGTCGTCAACCGCGGCGCCGTGTTCGGATTCGGCGCGAATCGGCGGGCGTTCTTCATCATTTTCACGTTCATTGCGCTGGGTGGAGCGATCTACCTGTTCGCCAGGATGACCGGACCGCGCGCTCACCTTGCGCACATTGCGGCGGGGCTGGTCCTCGCGGGCGGCCTTGGCAATCTCTACGACCGCGTCTCGTTCGGCGTCGTTCGCGATTTTCTGCACATGCTGCCCGGCCACCGTCTGCCGTTCGGCTGGACGTGGCCCGGGGGCAGTCCCGAACTCTTCCCGTGGGTGTTCAACCTGGCCGACGTCATGCTGCTGGTCGGCATGGTCCTGCTCATGCTCTCCATCAATCGGCCGCCCGATCGCGCACCGCAGGAGCCCGAGGCAGCAGCGGTCGAGCTGGGCATGGGCAGCGGCGACTGACGCGCGGCCTTGCCCGCGATCGGGCATCAGGCATCAAACATCTGACGCTGCGGCATCGTCCTGCACGATGTGCAGTGCCTGCTCGACCATCATCAGATTGCGCTCGGTCAGCGGTTCGGGAATCCGCTCGAGCGGCTCTGCCATCTCGATCGTGAAGGGGCCAACGGCAGTGCGCCGAATCGAGCTGCAGTGACCCCCGGTGCCGAGGTGTTGACCGAGATCGCGGGCGATGCCCCTGATGTAGGTGCCCTTCCCGCAGTGCACGTCGAGCTCAACGATCGGCCAGGCATATCGGAGCAGGCTGATCCCGAAGACGTGTACCGAACGGGCGGGAAGCACCGCAGCGGCTCCGCCCCGCGCAGCGCGTAGGCGCGGCGACCGTCAACTTTCACGGCGCTGAAGTCGGGCGGGCGCTGTTCGATGATGCCCTCGAAACAACGCAATGCCTCCCTGACAGCATCGATGTCTGGAGGCTCGTCGATCGGTACTTCGAGGCGCTCTCCTTCCCGGTCGTCGGTCGTGGTGAACGCCGAGAGATCGATCTCGGTGCGGTATCGTTTCGTGGTGGCCATGAGCCGATCGATGATCTTGGTGGCCCGTCCCAGCGCGAGGACCAGCACGCCGCTCGCCAGCGGATCGAGCGTGCCGCCGTGTCCGGTTCTCGCCCCGCCGGCCTTGCGACGCACGTGCGCCACCGCGGCCATCGATGAGATGCCCACGGGCTTGTCGACCGCGATGACGCCGGAGACCGCCAATCGAGCTGGGTTGTTTCGGTGGCTCACGCGGATACACTAGGCGGTTCACCGGACAGGTGTCCGAGTGGCCGAAGGAGCGGCACTGGAAATGCCGTGTACGGCTTGTCCGTACCGTGGGTTCGAATCCCACCCTGTCCGCTTTGTTCCGAAGATCTCCGTGTGCGGCGGCGAGCGCCAGCGACGCTCGGCCGCGGTACGCGGCGGTCTTCGCGACTTTACGGCGTCTCAGTGTTGGAGACCTAAGAATCTTCCCGGGCGAGAACCGGCTCGAAAGGGCGAGGTGTCTCTTTGGCTACTTCGGATTGAACTCCAGTTCTCCCCAAGGGCCGGACATGTTCGACACTGATACCAGACTCTGTCCTCGATGCACCAGTAGCCGCGTAATTGGCGGACGACTCTACAGCGCCAACACGCTGCTCGTCGGTGCGATATTCGAGCCGGACGATCCCGATCCGCCGCGAGTCGGCTTGATGAAGCTCGTCATCACGACCAAAGGACGCTCCCACCTCTGCCTGGCGCGTGCGGTCTTCTCTGGGCCATCGTCAACGCGAGTGAGGCGAACGACAAGATCCGAGAACACGGCGGGAGGCAACTCGCTGCGAAGACGGCGACTTTACTATCGCGCTCGGCGCGAACAGCGACGTGCCTTGCGTGTGGTTATGATCTCCGCGGCGCCCGAGAGGCCGGCGCCTGTCCCGAATGCGGCTATCCCTTCGAAACTGAACCGACTTGCGCCTTCGGCAACATTGATGATGCCTACGGGGATCACACTCCCTATGAACACGTTGTTTGGCCTGCGGCGAAACCATCCCTCCGGAAGCCAGCTCCTGCCCAAAGTGCGGATGGACCTATGAGTCGGGCTGAGCTCGCCTTCCGACTCCCGTGCCCATTCGACGAGAGTGACGTTGTCCTGCCGTCGGCGACGCTCCGCGCCGCTTGCGGCCGGAGTTTGTCATGTCGATCGAGGAACGCGTTCGTCGGCAGGAACAGAAGAAAGCAGAAGAGGCGAGAAGCGAGGCGTCAACGGAACGCTGGTCCTTCCTCGTCACGCTTGGCTTCACACTTCACCGATCCGGTAGCCGAATCTACACACCGACTTCTACCCATCGAGATCATCTGATCATCTGAGGCCAAGGTAGCTGGCAATGGAGTGACTCAGAAGTGACAGGAAGGTCGCGAAAACCCCGATGCCAAAGGCCGCGACACCAACAAGAAGGCCACGCAAACCACGGGTCTGGAGTAGATAGGCGAGCAGGGCTATTGGGAATGTGAGGATCAGCATTTGGAACAATCTACCAAGTCGGTGATTGCGAATACGGGCGTCATTGACACACCACGTGAGAGACGCAACGCCAAGCAGCAACGATGAGACGACCATGGGACCATCTGCAAAGAGCAACAAGTCGAGGATACCAGTCAGAGGCGAGAGGAGGAGAACCCAGAGGATGAGGGCCCGCAGGAATCGCCGACCTGATCGATTGCGGAGATCTCGGAGTGTGAGGTAGGTGCTTTCGTCTGCGGGGTCGTAGGTGGAGCCACACTCTGGGCAGCGAGGCTCCTCCCGCTCGCTGGCAAGTGGATACTTGCATACGCGACAGAACATGGTTGGGTGGGCAGAACCGGACATCGTCTGTGGCTCCCTGCGCAGGTGCAGAGTCTGTTCGACGAATGAATTGCAGATGCGAAGAGAGCGGTCCCGGGAGTACGAATGACTGATGAAGATCTGACCCCGAGAATCTACCCTAATCCTCTGATGGCGATAGACTTACGTCGCGCGGACGACGTCGCGGAGGCTTCGATGATGACGACTCCATCGCCCCGAGAAAATCACGCGAGCCCCACGGTGACGGATTCACACATCTTCGACTACACTCCGCCAACCGACGGGCTGTAGCGCAGCTTGGTAGCGCGCCTGACTGGGGGTCAGGAGGTCGGCGGTTCAAGTCCGCCCAGCCCGATTTGGTGGGGCCGGCAAAGCCGGCCCCACCAAATCGCCTTTTGAGCGCTCCGTACGGCCCTCCGGGCCGACACTCGCTCTGGTACGCCCGCGCCGGATTCGATCCGGCGGGGCTGAGCGGAGCGCTCGAAGAACTCCGATTCAAACACGTTGCCGCCGAGGCTTGATGCGCCAAGGGTTGCGCGGCGTGAGCTCTTCTTGTAGCGCCGCCGCATCCATGCGGCTCGACCATCGTCGGTCCGACGTGGCTCAGAGCCGCCCGCATCGTGCGGGCTCCCCTGTGAGGGGTCCTGCGATCGCTCTGCGGCCCGGATGTTGCGCGGCCAGCGCCGGCTCTTGTCGAAGGCGTGCGCGAACACGTTTCGGGTAGTCCGCGGGGTTGCGCAGCCGGCGCCGCATCCATGCGGCTGGGTCCTGGTTGGTCTGAGGTTGGGTGCGCGGCGTGAGGTCTTGTTGTAGCGCCGCCGCATCCATGCGGCTCGACCATCGTCGGTCCGACGTGGCTCAGAGCCGCCCGCATCGTGCGGGCTCCCCTGTGAGGGGTCCTGCGATCGCTCTGCGGCCCGGATGTTGCGCGGCCAGCGCCGGCTCTTGTCGAAGGCGTGCGCGAACACGTTTCGGGTAGTCCGTGAGATTCCCCACGGATGGTGGACACCCAACGAAGGCGGCATAATGAGGCCGTTCAAGAATGGAGTGTCCGAATGCGAAAGACATACTCAGATGAGTTTAAGCGAGAAGCACTGCGGCTGATCGAGGAGGGTGCGTCGATTCGTCGCGTTGCGGCGGACCTGGGCCTCTCGGAGTGGACGGTTCGCGGCTGGCGAAAGCAGTTCCTGAGTTCCGGAAGCCGACCGGAGGGGAAGCTATCGGTGGAAGAAGAGAATCGGCAGCTCCGCGAGGAGAATCGTCGGCTGAGGCTGGAGCGTGAGATTCTAAAAAAAGCGACGGCCTTCTTCGCGAGCCACGAGAAATGAGGTTCGCATTCATTGAACAGCATCGGGAGATGTACCCGGTCTGGCTGATGTGCAAGGTCCTGGAGGTATCGACGAGCGGCTACTACACGTGGCGATCGCGACCGACCAGCCGACTGGGATTGAGGCGGGCGTCGTTGTGTGAGTCGATTCGAGCGATATTCGAGGAGTTCCGGGGAATGTATGGAAGTCCGCGTATTCACCTCGAGCTGGTCAGCCGTGGGATCGACTGCTGTGTGAATACGGTCGCCAGCCTGATGCAGCAGATGGGCCTGCGATCGAAGACGAAGCGCACATATCGGCCGAAGACGACGGACAGTCGTCACGGCCATCGTATTGCTGAGAACGTGCTGGATCGGGCGTTCGAACGGAGCAGTGCAAACGAGGCCTGGGGCGTCGATATCACGTACGTCCCAACAAAGGAAGGCTGGCTCTACCTGGCGGTGGTTCTGGACCTGCATTCGCGTCGAGTCATCGGCTGGTCAATGGCTGATCATCTCCGAACCGAGCTGACACTCGACGCCCTAAAGATGGCGATTGGCACGCGATCAGGAGCGAACCTGGACAGGCTGATTCACCACTCGGATCGTGGAGTTCAGTACGCCAGTGACGCCTACCAGGCGATGCTGGTGCGACACCGCATCACAGGAAGCATGAGCCGTAAAGGCAATTGCTGGGACAACGCGATGGTTGAGAGCTTCTTCGGAACACTGAAGACGGAACTGGTGAATCACGAACGGTACGCCACCCGTGCGGAAGCTCGTAGATCGATCTTTGAGTACATCGAACTGTTCTACAATCGCAGACGACGTCACTCGGCCCTGGGATACCTCAGCCCGGTCGAGTTCGAGATGAGTGCCTGACGGCAAATCTGTGTCCACCTTCGGTGGGGAGCCTCACCGCGGGGTTGCGCAGCCGGCGCCGCATCCATGCGGCTGGGTCCTGGTTGGTCTGAGGTTGGGTGCGCGGCGTGAGGTCTTGTTGTAGCGCCGCCGCATCCATGCGGCTCGACCATCGTCGGTCCGACGTGGCTCAGAGCCGCCCGCATCGTGCGGGCTCCCCTGTGGCCATTCCTGCGGTGGCCGTTTCTATCTATGTGCGGCCCGTCCGGGCCGCAGCGGGTTGCGCATTGCCGGCGGCATCCATGCCGCCTCGGTTCTCGCTGCGAACACCACACGGCCGACGGCATCCATGCCGTCGGCCTTCAGTGCCGGAGGGGAACGGCCTGCGTTGCAAGAGGCGCCGTTGACGTTCGCTTGCGCAGCGACGCCCCCATTGGCGCCGGCCGCGCAATCGCCGGCAGGTCAAGCTCCCGCGGCAGGAGGCCGCGGGAGCGTTGGTCTTTGCGCGTGACGCGAGCCGGCATGGATGCCGGCGGTTTTGCAAAGCCCGCGGGAGGGGAGGCCCGCCATAACCAAGCCCGTCCCACGCCGGAACTTCCACAGGGGAGCCGGCAGGATTGCCGGCGGGTCTGAGCGGCGTCCGTCCGACGAGGGTCGAGCCGCAGGAGGCGGCGACGCCGCAACAACACCTCAAGCCGCGCACCAACTCAAAGAACTTCTCAAGCCGAGCCGCATGGATGCGGCGACGCCCCGCAACCCACCAAACGACCAACGCGCGTTCGCGCACCTCCACCGACACACACAAGCGTGTTGCCCCAACCTACCCCGCGCACGCCCCCCATGCCATCACCACCTGCACGAGATCAAGGACGTCGACCCATCCGTCCCCGGTCACGTCGCCTCCGTTGGCCGAACCGATCGTCCCCCAGTCGAGGATGACCGCGAGCATGTCCATGATGCCGACTGACCCGTCTTCAGTGACGTCGGCGAGGCAGAGCGAGCACAGGGAGATCGCCTGCTCTGCGCAGAGCTGGTCCCAGGCGTCCTCACAGCAGGTGGCATCGACGGCGCATACGGTCTGACAGCACGCCTCGTCGCGGCAATTCGGTGTCGCGTGGGCGATGCCGCACTTTCCGGCGGCAGGACTGCCGCACGTTGCTTCGCACAGCGCTGCCGCCTGCTCGATGCACGCTTCGTCCCAGGCCAGGTCACAGCAGAGTGGATTCGTGCCGCAGACCAGCTGGCAGCAAGCGGGGTCAGCACACCCGCCGCCCTCATGCGCTTCGAAACAGCTTCCCGATCCCGGACAGCTCAGCGTCTTGCAGACCAAGTCGTCGCACGCGCTGGTCGGTCCCTGCGGTGATCCGCCGAGGCCCTGACAATCCTCGGGCGCGAAGTTCTCGCAGGCCCCGTCCTGGAAACAGCACGCCTCAGCCGAAACCGGAGTCACGTCACAGCGATCGATGGCTTCGCTGGCGCACGCCCCATCCCATTCGACCGAGCAGCAGAAGGGATCGAGCAGGCAGATCTTGTCACAGCAGAGCTGGTCTTGACATCCCGGCGTTCCGTTGGGCAACCCGCAGGTGCCGGTACCGGGACAGGCGGGATTGCCGCAGAGGCCCTTGGCCAGGGCGGCGCACGCTCCGTCCCAGGTGACGAGACAGCACGACGGATCCTGCGTGCACACCGCAGCGCAGCAGTTGACATCGACGCAACCCGGCGTCCCGTTGCCGGCCGGGTCGAAGCAGTTGCCCGAGCCCGGGCAGCCGGGGTTCGGACAGGACGCGCTCGAGCAGGCGGACTCTTTGCCCTGCGGCTGTCCGTCCGCGGCAAGACACAACTTGATGGGAAGGCTGACGCAACTCCCGTCGGGCAAGCAGCACGCCTGCGTCGCGGGCGGGGTCACACCGCACCGCTCTCTCGCTTCGTCCGCGCACGATTGATCCCAGCCGCTCTCGCAGCAGGAAGGATCCTCGAGGCAGACGGTCTCGCAACACAACGCGTCTTCGCAGCCAGGTGTGCCGTTCGCGACTGCGCAGTCGCCCGTGCCGGGACAGTTCGCGTTGCCGCACAGATCGAGCGCCGCGAGTGCGCACGCCGAATCCCAGAGCGTGAGGCAGCAGAAGTGATCGCCGGCGCAGACCGTGTTGCAGCAGAGCTCGTTCTCGCAGCCGGCGGATCCGTTCCCGGCGGGATCGAAGCAGCTGCCCGATCCCGGGCAACCTGGGTGGGCACACACGGTCTGCCCGCAGTTCGTTCCGCCGCCCTGGGGACTGCCGCCGAAAGTCGAACAGTCGGGCGCCGTCAGATTCTGGCAGCTTCCGTCAGGAAGGCAGCAGGCGGCCGGCGGAAGCTCGCACAGCTCGGCGGCGACCGCGACGCAGGTCTCGTCCCAGCGCTCCTGACAGCAGAACGGTTCCTGAAGGCAGACGCTCAGGCAGCAGAGATTCTGCTGGCAGCCCGGCGAGGAGTGGGGCAGCCCGCAGTCGCCCGGGGCCGGACACGCCTGCTGATCGCCGCAAACATTGGACGCGCTGATCGCGCAGCCTCCGTCCCAGATCACCTGGCAGCAAAGGGATCGAGGGCGCACACGGCGTTGCAGCACGCTTCGTCTTCGCACGCCGGCGTGCCGTTGCCGAAGGGGGTCAGACAATCACCCTGGCCAGGACACACGGCGAAGGGACAGGCGATGCTCGCGCACGTGATGCGTTCGCCCGACCACGATCCCCCCGAGCCAACGCACGTCTCGACGATCAGGTTCTGACACGTGCCGTTGCCGAAGCAGCACGCGCCGCTCGGGCAGGAGTCATCGGTGCAGGCGGTGCCGAGTCCCTGGCGCAGGCCTCCGCTCTCGTCGCACGCGAAGCCGCTGATGTCGAGGCACGTGCCGTTGCTCAGGCAACACGACTGCAGGGAGCAGGACTGCATGGCCAGGACGACGCAACCGGTGTCCCAGGCCTCGATGCAGCAGAGCGGGTCGACGGCGCACACCGCCTGGCAGCAATCGAAGTCATTGCAGAACGGTGCCGCGTGGGGCGTGGTGCAGGGGCCGGCGAACGGGCTGCCACACGAGGGGCCGCACTGCAGCGCGGCGGCTTGGGTGCACGGCTGATCCCAGGCGGTATCGCAGCAGAAGGGCAGGAAGGCGCACACCAGATCACAGCAGGCTGGGTCGGCGCAACCCGGCCCGGGGTGCACGGTGAAGCAGCTTCCCTGGCCGGGACAGGCCTGGGCCCGTGCGCCATCGCTCAGCAGACCGATCGCCGCCGCCGCGACTGCGAGCGCCGACCACCGCGCCAACTGCGTGCTCCCCCGGATCGCGTTCATCCCCTCGGAAACCCCCATCGACGGTCCGGAATGGCCCGCCGATGGCTTCGATCATCACCGCTTGTCCCTTGCAGGTCAAGGGTTTACCAAAAGAAGTGGAGGATCGCGGCGGGCCCACCCAGCCTGCCCAGATTCACGCGTCGAGACCAGCGACAAGAAAGAAAACCCCGGCCTCCTCGAGGAGACCGGGGTTCGAAGGCATCGATCAACGACGGGACGCGATTACTTGCTGGCGAGGACGCAGTTGTCCAAAGCCTCGCCGGCGCAGACGCTATCCCACTCGGTGTCGCAACAGAACGCATCCAGCCCGCACACGAGATTGCAGCAGGCCGGATCATTGCACCCCGGCGTGCCGTTGGCGATCGAGCAGTCGCCCGCATCCGCTCCGCAACCCGGGACGAGGAAGCACTCCGTCGCCGCTTCGCCGGCGCAGATGCTGTCCCACTCGTTGTCGCAGCAGAACGGGTCGAGCCCGCACACGGTATTGCAGCACGCCGGGGCGTCGCAGCCCGGCGTGCCGTTGGCAACCGCGCAGTCTCCCGCGTCCGGACCACAGCCCGGGACGAGGAAGCACTCAATCGCCGCCTCGCCGGCGCAGATGCCGTCCCACTCAGTATCGCAGCAGAACGCATCGATGAAGCACACCGCATTGCAGCAGTCCACGTCATCACAGCCGGGCGTCCCGTTGGCGACGGCGCAGTCGCCCGCGATCGGCGTGCACGGTTCGCAGACGATCTCGCTGCAGAAGGTATTCGGGCCCTGGAAGATGCCGCCGGCGGCCTGGCAATCGACACCCGTCAGGAAGTCCTGGCAGGAAAGATCCGCGAAGCAGCACGCTGCCGCGAAGCAGTTGTTGATGGCTTCGTCAGCGCAGATCGAGTCCCAGCTGGAGTTGCAGCAGAACGAGTCGAGACTGCAGATGTAGTTGCAGCACACGGGGCTGTCACAGCCGGGC
This sequence comes from uncultured Planctomycetota bacterium, assembly GCA_963697235.1. GTDB lineage: Bacteria > Planctomycetota > Phycisphaerae > Phycisphaerales > SM1A02 > CAVONJ01. The sequence goes on along the minus strand of CAVONJ010000003.1, from coordinate 280,885 downwards.
GAGCCGTTGGCGGTCGTGCAGTCTCCGGCGTCGGGGCCGCACGCTTCGTTGCCGCACAGGTCGGCCGCCTCCTCTGAGCAGATGCCGTCCCACGAGATGTCGCAGCAGAACGAGTCGGTCGCGCAGACCAGATTGCAGCAATTCACGTCCTCGCAGCCGGGCGTGCCGTTGCCGAACGGATCGAAGCAGTTGCCGGTGCCCGGGCAGGCCGGGTTGGGGCAGGGACCCCACTGGCTGATCACGTCGATGAGGTCGGTCACGTCGATCGTGCCATCGCGGTTCGTGTCGCCGAGACCGCTGCCGCCCCAACCGCTGATCACATTGATCAGGTCGGTGACGTTCACGAAGTTGTCATCGTTCGTGTCCGCGGTGCAGAGAAAGAGGCACAGGTCTGCGGCTTCGTCGGCGCAGATGCCGTCCCACGAGGTGTCGCAGCAGAAGGCGTCAGCCGCGCACACCGTGTTACAGCAGTCCTCGTTCTCGCACCCGGGCGTTCCGTTGCCGCCGGGAGCGATGCAGTTGCCTTCGCCCGGGCAGACGCCTGCGTAGCCGGTTCCAGCCAGAGCCAGAATCGTACAGATGCAAAGACACCACCCTCCAAGGCTCAATCGCGTTCGACCATTCATCACGAGTCTCCCTTCGTTTTTCGCAGTCTCTCCTCACGGCTCGGCCACCACACGGGCGGAGCCTCACGCTTTCATCATCTCCACAATGTCACCCGGACGAAATGAAGCAAAGCAAAATCTGCCGGGATTACCCCGCCCCACGAGGGTGCCCAGTCCGCCGTTGCTTCTAAGCCGATGGCTGCACGACGCTTGCGGTCCACGGATGGCGACCGCCTCGGCGGCAGAAAATCTCTTGTTTCGGCACACTTCTGGGCGACCCGGTCCGGTCAATCAGGGCACGGCCCCCACGCCGAGATGACCGCGATCAGGTCGGTGACGTTGACGATCCCGTCGCCGTTGATGTCTCCACCCAGCGGTCCGCCGCTGCTCCCCCACTCCTGGATCACGTTGACCAGATCGGTGACGTTGACCTGGCCGTCGCCGTTCGTATCGGCCGGACAGGGGTTGACGGCACAGCCGACTTCAGCGCAGGTCGTTCCGTCGCCCTGGTACTTGCCTTTGAGGTAGTACTCGGTGCAGGTTGATTCGACCTCGCCATCTGTACACGCCGGCGTACCGTCGTCATCGAAGCAGCAGGCGCCGGTGGGAATCGGGCAATTCTGCGGACCGAAGCAGCTCTGCCCCTTGAAGAACGTCGCGCCAAGAAAGACATCGGGGTTCTGCACGGGAAATGCCAGGCACGCCTTCTCCTCGATGGCATTCACGCAGACGTCACCGTTCGCCGTCTCCAGGCAGCACGCGCCCTGGCCGGGACAGAGCACGCGATCACAGGTCGTGCCGCCGCCTTCGAAGAAGCCCTCGCTGCACTCGGCCTCCGAGAGGTAGTCGACACACGTGCCGTCCTGTAGACAGCAGGCGCCGCTCGTGCCGAAGCAGAGGGTCAGCGCGATGCTGACGCACGAGCCATCCCAGTTGACATCACAGCAGAAGGGCTCGATCGAGCAGACGAAGTTGCAGCAGAGGGGATCCTCGCAACCCGGCGCGGGGCTCATCTCGTCGCAGTTCGTCGCCGTGGGTCCGCACACCGGATTGCCGCACTGCTCGAGCGCTTCCGCCGCGCAGAGCGCATCCCAGACAACTTCGCAGCAGAACGAGTCAAGGGCGCACACCAGGGTGCAGCACTCGACGTCGTCACACCCCGGAGAGCCGTTGCCCCGGGGGTCGAAGCAGTTTCCCCCTGTCCCAGGACATTGCGCCAGGCTGGCCCCAGCCGGACCGGTCATCGCAAGCGCGATCACCACCAGACGCATCAGACCATTGCTTCCCATCATGGCGGGCTCCTCTCCCTTGGGGTCTTCAGCTCCGACTTCCCCAGTGCACGATCACCTGAATCAAGTCCGTCACGTCCACCACACCATCGCCGTTGTCATCGCTCGGACAGGGCGGCTCGCACGGTCCCCAGTTGGAGATCACTTGAACGAGATCGGTCACGTTGACGGCGCCGTCGCCGTTCACGTCGCCGGGAAGTCCGCGGGTCACGGTCAGCACCTGGTCGACGGGCACGTCGGTGATCGTGGTCCGTGTTCCGTCCGGCCACTGCACGATCACGCTGTCGAACACCTCCGCGGTGCCCGCGCCGAAGAAGGCTTCCGCCGGCTCCTGGCCGTAGAAGCTCGTGCCGGCGGTGATGAGTCGAGTCATCTGCAGTGGACCCGCGGTCGCCCGCACCACCGCACCGATGGCCCGCCGGTTGGGGCCGACCATGCGCGGCTTGACGAGCAGGAAGTGGTTGTCCAGAAGAGTGCCGGTCTGGGTGTTGGCGAGGAGCCGGATGGCCGGCTCGGTGACGCCGCTGCCGTTGCAGCTCTGAACGAGGTCCTGGTCGCCGTCGTGGTCGAAATCGACGGCGATCACGGCGCTGCCCCAGAGCGTGTCGTCGAAGCCCACCGCGGCCGAGACCTCCGTGAATGCGTACGGCGGCTCACCGCCGTTGAGGAAGAATCGCGAGGCGTCCACCGTCGCCGATCCGGCGAACCATCCGTTGGTCGCGGCGAGGTCGAGGTCGCCATCGCGATCGGCATCGAAGAAGGTCGTGCCCCACCCCCAGCCGCCGCTGCTCACGCCCAGGGCCTCCGCAACGTCCTGGAACGCCAGGCCGGACCCGTCGCTGTCGTTGCGGTAGAGCACGTTGTGGCGGAGTGAATTGGTGATGTTCGTGATGTAGAGGTCGATATCGCCATCGTTGTCGTAGTCGCCGAAGGTCATCCCCATGTCGTTCCACGCGCTGTCCGTGCCGGCTGCGACGGCCACGTTCTGAAACGTCATGTCTCCGCCGTTGATCCAGAGGCGATTGCCTGAATAGTCGACCGCGTGGTAGACGTCCATCCATCCGTCGCCGTCGAAGTCGTGCATCATCGGCTGCCACCAGCCGGCCAGCGTGCCGCCCAGCCCGCTGCTCATGCGGACATCGGAGAACGTGCCGTCCGTGTTGTTCAGGAAGAGGCGCGCCTCTCCCATCCACAGGCCCGTCACCAGGTCGAGATAGCCGTCGTTGTTGACGTCCCCGGCGCACAGTCCGCCGCGATGCGCCGTGCTCGACAGCACGAGATCGTCGCCGATGCCGGCCTCGAGCGTCACGTCCTGAAACTGCGCTACCGCGACCTGGCGGTAGAGGCGGAGTGTCGAGACGTCCGGGCACCTCGGGTCTTCGGGAATGCCGAAGCCCGCATAGCAGTCACCGGCGACGAAGAGATCGAGCAGATCGTCGCCGTCGTAGTCGAACCAGAGAGCGACGCGACTGCGGGCAGTGGAGTCGACGCCCGCTTGGGCGGCGATCTCTTCGAAGCTGCCGTCCCCGAGATTGCGATAGAGCTGATCCGGAACACCGCCCGCGTTGGGCACGAAGAGATCGACGTCGCCGTCACCGTCGAAGTCCGCCGCCGCGACGCCGCCGCCCTTCCCGGGATCGGTCACGTACGGCTGGATGCCCCGCTCCGGCCCGACCTCGAGGAAGTAGAACTGACCGTGCGCCGACGCGGCGGCCGCAAGCAACGAAATCCCCGCGAGCAGCAACGGTGTTCGCTGCCTGAGCATGATCTCGGCGCGCATGGCTGATCTCATCAGCCGCTCCAGTGACCGATCACGTCGATGAGGTCGGTGACGTCGATCGCGCCGTCGCCATTCGTGTCGCTCAGGCAGGGCTGGCCGCACGGCCCCCAATCGGCGATGACCTGGAGGAGATCGCCGACGTCGACGACGCCGTCGTCGTTGACATCCCCCGGGAGCGGCTCGGTGATCTGGTGGTACTGATCGGCGGCCATCGCCCCGAGCGCTTGCTGCCGGCCGCTCGGCCAGCGAATGAAGACCGACTCGATCGATCCCGCGGTTGCCAGACCGAACTCCACCGGCAGGCTGTTGAAGGAACCGCGACCGGCTCCGCCGCTGACTTCCTTGACCGTGGTCGCGCCGCCCGCCGTGACCTCGAGGCGTGCCCCCACCGCGCTGCGATTGCTCTGACGACCGACGAGCTCGAACACCACCCAGTGGTTCCCGGTGATCGTGTCGTTCCGCCACAGCCGATTGTCATCGTCGACGTCGCCGGTGAGGATCAGATCGAGGTCGCCGTCCCGGTCGTAGTCGGCGAAGGCAACGCCGCGGCCGTCGTAGTTGTCCGGTCCCAGCGTTAACACCGCCGTGACATCCTGGAACGATGCGCCAAGGACGTTTCGGAAGAGCACGTTGGGACCGCTCGCTTCGCTGAAGCCGTTGGTGACGAAGAAGTCCTCCCAGCGATCGTTATCGATGTCACCGGCGTTGTTGCTGATGCCCCATCCGAGCGGATCGTCGGTGCCGGTTGTCACGGCCACGTCGATGAACGTGCCGTCGCCCTGGTTCTGGTAGAGCGCGTTCCTGACCGGCGTTCCGCTTCCGGGCCAGGTGGTCCAGTAGAGGTCCATGTCCAGGTCGTTGTCGTAATCGAAGGCGTGTACGCCCATGCCCAGACCGAAGGCGACGATTCCCGCTTCCAGCGCGACGTCTTCGAAGCTCGCTCCGTCCTGGTTGATGAACAGGTTGCTCAAGTCCGCGCTGCGATTGCCGTTGTAGAGGTCGAGCCGGCCGTCGTTGTTCACGTCGGTTGGAACAACGCCCACGCCCTGCCCGCTCGGATAGTTCTTCGAGAAGAGCACGTCCCGTCCCGCATCCTCGAACTGCAGCCCGCCCAGGTTGTGATAGAGGATGTCGTCGCCAATCGCGTTGACGTAGATGTCCAGCAGGCCGTCGCGGTCGAAATCGACGTAGGCCATACCGCGGCTGCTGCGCTCGATCGTCGTGCCCGCTTTGACGGTCACGTCGGTGAACACGCAGGCTCCTTCGGGACCGACTGGGCCGTCGTTTCGGTACAGCGCGTCGGGGCCAATGCCGAAGCTCACCACGTAGAGATCCAGATCGCCGTCGTTGTCGAGGTCGGCGAAACCCGTCCCCACGCTGAACCCCGGATGGCCGACGCCCGCGATGTCGGTCACGTCGGTGAAGACGTCGCCGCCGTCGTTCCGGAAGAGCGCGTTGGGACCGTCGTTGGTGAGGTAGAGGTCCAGGTCGCCATCATTGTCGTAGTCGCCCCACGCCGCCGACTCCGTGAGCGTGTCGGGCAGAGTGATCCCCGCGGTCGCCGAGACGTCGGTGAATTGGATCTGAGCACCGGTGGGCGCCGCCACCGCGAGCACCGACAGCGCAAACGAGACGACGAGCGGTCGAACGACCGTGGTCATGCCTTGCTCTCCTCGATCCACGATCGCTGGCCCTGCCGCCAAACGCCTGGACTCGAACCATGGTACGTGGGGCCATGACCAAAGCAAGATTCGGGACCCGAAGCCAGTGCCCAGGCTGGCGTCTGATAATCCCCCGCGAAGCGGGCCGATGAGTCACCCCGATCGAAATCGAAACACTTTGCGCTGGCGTTTGAGAGCCGACCCTGGTCTCCTACTGACGGGGGAGAATGCAGCGAGGGGCGAACCTCCACGGATCCCCTTGCCGCACAAGAAACGCCCCGCCCCGGCTTCTCGCTGAGGCGGGGCCGTTTTTTTTAGTGCACCGCCAAGTGGCATCTCACCACCATGGCCTTGCCGCTGCCGACGCCCTCGCCCTTGCCCGTCAGCCGCCGTCCAATTCCACCTCGATGTCGTCACCACGGATTCGCACCCGGTGGGTCGCCACGTCCTGGTCGGCCGGGGGGCCGGTGGCGCGGCCGGTTCGAATGTCGAACGTGGCCATGTGCAGGGGACAGATGACCTCGCCGCCGCTGATCGAGCCCTCGCACAGCGAAGCGTCGGCATGTGTGCAGGTGTCGTCGATGGCGAAGATCGTGCCGCCGAGGTTGAAGAGCGCGACTCGCTTCCCGGCCACGTCGACACACCGACCGGAATCCTCGGGGATCTCCGAGAGCCTGGCCACCCTCACGAAGCTGCTCATGCGTCCGATCTCCTCACCCGCGACACGAGGCGGCGACTTCGGCGATCCGGTCGAACGCCTTTTCGAGCATCGCTTCCGGCGGCAGGAAGACCACTCGGAAGTGCTGCGTCCCTGGACGCTGACCGAAACCGCTGCCCGGGACGATGACCACGCCGGTCTCCCGGATGACCCTGGCGCAGAACACCTCGTCGGGAACGCCGAGATCGATGCGGGGGAACGCGTAGAACGCAGCCGCAGGCGGGACGCAGGTGATGCCGTCGATGGCGTTGAGCCGCTCGGCAGTGATGTCCCGCCGGATCGTCAGCTTCTTGATCATCTGCTCGATGTGATCCTGATTCGACTCGAGGGCCGGTTGAATCGCGTACTGCTCGGGATGATTGACGCTGAGGCGAGCACGCTCCATCTTCCGAATCGCTTCGCAATACTCTTCCAGCTCCGCTGGGGGCCCGCTGATCACTCCCCAGCCGATGCGGAATCCCGGTACGACGTACGACTTCGAGAGCCCGTTGAAGGTGACGACCTTCGCCTCGGAGGAGAGCGCTGCGGTCGACACATGCGTGCGTCCGTCGAAGAGCAGCTTGTCGTAGATCTCGTCGCTGAAGATCAGCAGGTTGTGCTCGAGGGCCAGATCGATGAGCGATCGCTGGAGCTCCGGCGAACAGAGCGAGCCGGTGGGATTGTTCGGATTCACCAGCACCACCGCCCGCGTTCGACCGTCGATCTTCGCGGCGATGTCGAGCAGGTCCGGCTGCCAGCCGTTGTCCTCGTCCAGGTAATACGGCCGACTCTCGATGCCCAGCTTCGCCAGCACCGCGGTGTAGAACGGGTATCCCGGTGAGGGCGTGAGCATGTTGTCGCCGGGATTGGCCAGGGCCGCGGTGGCCAGATCGATCGCTTCACTGGCCCCCGACGTGATGTAGGTGTGGCAGATCGATGCGATGCCCTTCCGCTCGGCCTCCCGCTCGACGGCGGCGATGGCTTGCGGAATCCCCGAAGACGGCGCGTACCCGTTGTGGTTGGCCCGCATCGCCTGATAGGTGGTCTCGATGATGATCTGCGGCGGCGCGAAGTCGAAGAGATTGGGATCGCCAATGTTCAGATAGAGCATCTCTCGGCCGGAGCGGGCGGCGTCCTGCGCGAGCTCCACGATGTCGCGCACGGCGTACTTGATCCCGCGCGTGCGCTCTGCCGGCTTGATGGCTCGCGATGAGGTGGTCGTGGGCATGAGGGCCTGCTCCTGGCGGGCGTCGTGCGTCGCCTCCGAAGAGAAGCGATGGGCCCGCCCACCCGCCGATGCCGTCCATGGTAGCGACCTCCTCTGCTCCCCGGGAAGCGTCTGCAGCCGCGGCGCGGTCGGTCCCTGCTCGCTCGCAGCCTGATCGGCTAACATCTCCCCCATCGATGCCGCCTTGGCCATTACGCGATTCTGAGGATACAGTCGTGTTGATGCGATTCTCACCCGCCCTTGTGACGATTCTCGCGAGCCTCTTCGCCGGCTCCGCGGACGCGGCCGACTCGGTCGCGCCGGTCATCAAACTGCTCAACGCCGACCCCACCGTGGCGGGAACGGCGGAGTCGAAGAGCTACAAGATCCTCTTCGACGCGTTCCTGAAGATGACCAAGCCGCCAGTGCCGGTGGACTCGAAATTCAATCTCGGCACCATCCATCCAGGGATGGCCGAGTGGGTTGCGGTTGCCGACTGGGCGGAGTCCAACGGGAGCATGGCCGACGCGCTGCTGGCGTGCCGCGACAAGAACATCGTCGGTCTGCCCTACGGCCGGGATCAGGTGCCGCCTGAGTATCGCGAGGCGGGCGTGATGATCGAAGTCGGCGTCGACGGCAGCCTGCGCGAGAATCGGTTTCCCTATCTCCAGAAGCTGGACCAGGTCTCTGCCTTCGCGACCGCGGAGGTGTATCGACTGATGGAGGCCGGTCAGACCCAACGCGGCCTGGACCTGGCCATGGCCCACATCTTTCTTCTGCGGCAGTTCGCGGACCGCGACTTCCTGGCCGAGAAGATCTACGCGATCGATCTGCTCTCGCAGGCCATGTCCAATCTGCGGGACATGTTCTATCTGTACCAGGACAAGATCACGGCCGAGCAGTTCACGGAGATCGGCAAGTCCGACATCCCCTTCCTGCGTCCCGACCGGAATCGGCTGTTGATGCCCGAGGCGGATCGGAAGGTGTCCGAAGCGTTGATCAAGGAGGTCTTCGACCCCTCCACGGGCAATCCCGATCCGACCAAGTTCGCACGCTCCTTCGCGAGCATCCAGGCCGCGGACGAGCCGCTGACCCAGTTCGGTGCGGCCAAGCGATGGAAGATGATCTCCGAGGTCCACGGTTCGCTCGACTCGTCGCTCGAGCGACTCGGACTCGTGTACGACGACTGGTGGCGGCGCTGGCGAATCCAGGAGTACGACCCGATTCTCGACGTGCCGACCCAGTTCGACCGCACCAACGAAGTCCGGTACGCCGCGGTGATCTACTCGATGCAGGACATCGAGTCGCTCTTCCCGATACGCAACCGACTGATCGCTGAGATCAACGGCACCGCGATGGCGGCGGGACTCTGCGCGTACAAGAAGGTGTACGGCAACTACCCCAACGACGCGGAGAAGATCTATGCCCAGTTCGTCCGGAAGTATTCGGACGTCGATCCGTTCGACAAGGCGTACGGCCCCTTCCTGTACAGGCTGGTCAGCAAGCGGGAGCCGATCGACACGTCGTCGGGGCGAGTGTGGATTCCTGCCGGCGAGTGCATCTTGTACAGCCGAGGCCAGGACCACGAAGACGGGCGGGGAGCGGAGCACTCCCGCGACGGGCTCACCGGCGACCTGGTGATCTGGCCGCCGATCGACGTCCTGCAGCGGAAGAGGTGAACGCGAGATCGCCGAGTTCCCCACACAGTCGGATCAAGCCCCCGTCCAAGTGAGTCCCGAGCGCATGTCTACCACCGAGAAGATCATCATCATCGGCAGCGGTCCCGCCGGCTGGACCGCCGCGATCTACGCGGCTCGAGCCAGTCTCGATCCCGTCTGCTACGTCGGCGTCCCAAGCAGCAATCCCGCTCCGGTCCTCCCGGGCGGCCAGCTCATGCTGACGACGGAGGTCGAGAACTACCCGGGCTTCCCCGAAGGCGTCACCGGCCCGGAGATGATGAACCTCTTCCAGAAGCAAGCGGAGCGGTTCGGCACGCGGGTGGTCGGTGAGGACATCGTGTCGTGCGACTTCTCATCCCAGCCTTTCACGCTGCACACGTCGAAGGGGAAGCCGTCGCGCGCCCGGGCGGTGATCATCGCCACCGGCGCGACCGCCAACTGGCTTGGTCTCGAGAACGAGCTGCGTCTGGCGATGTCGGGCGGCGGCGTGAGCGCATGCGCGGTCTGCGACGGCGCGCTGCCGATGTTCCGCGATCAGCACCTCGCGGTCGTCGGCGGCGGCGACACCGCGATGGAGGAAGCCAGCTACCTGGCCAAGTTCGCCTCCAAGGTGTCGATCATCCACCGCCGCGACGAGTTCCGCGCGTCGAAGACGATGCAGGAGCGGATCTTCGACGCGCCCAACGTGGAGGTGCTCTGGAACAAGACGGTCATCGACGTGCTGGGCGAGGAGAAGATCACGGGCGTGCGCCTGAAGGACACGAAGACCGGCGAGGAGTCGACGCTCGAGATCAAGGGCCTCTTCATCGCCATCGGCCACACGCCCGCAACCGCGTTCCTGGAAGGCAGCGGGCATCGAGCTGGACGACAAGGGCTACGTTCACCTGCGCAACCGGACCAGCGCGACGAACATCGAGGGCGTCTTCGCGGCCGGCGACGTCGCGGACGCGGTCTACCGCCAGGCCGTCACCGCCGCGGGCATGGGCTGCCAGGCGGCCCTCGACGCGGAACGCTGGCTGGCGCACTGAGACAGAGGCGCGGGGGGGTTGCGCATCAGCGAGCGCCCAAAGGGCTCCTCTCCCCACCGGGAGAGGACGGTTCGTCCCCGCGCCTGTTCGCGGGGACGAACCAGGTGAGGGAGATCCCACGACGCGAGTCGGTTACGAGCAAGACCGTTCACGCTTGATCGGTAAAGAGACCGATGACACGCAGCCGGGCGCGTCGATGATCCGACCACTGTGCGGCCGACGGGAGACGCAGTCCGCCCTCACCCGGCTCGCTTTGCTCGCCACCCTCCCGGAGGGAGAGGGGGTTTAGGCGAGAGCGCGCTCCATGTCTTCTTCGGTGTCCGGCGCGATGCGGGTGATGATCTTCGCGCCCACCGCATCGCCCCAGACGTTGACCGTCGTTCGGCACATGTCGACGATGCGATCGACGCCGATGATCACACCGATGGCGCTGATCGGCAGCGGGGCCACGTCGGGGCGGCTGGCGAGGCTCGTGTTCACCGCGGCGATCACGATGACCATCGTCACCAGGCCGGCGGAGGGAATGCCCGCGGCCCCGATCGCGGCGAACGTGGCGGTGATCATCACGATCAGCAGCTCACCGAAGGACAGGTCGATACCGTACAGCTGGAAGAGGAAGACCACCGCCACCGCCTCGTAGATCGCCGTGCCGTCCATGTTGATGGTGGCACCCAGCGGCAGCACGAAGTTCGCGGACCGCTTGGAGCAGCCGCCCTCCGTCTCGGCGCTCTCGATGGTCACCGGGAGCGTGGCCGAGCTCGAGTCGGTGCCGAACGCGGTCATGAGGGCCCGGCGCATCTGCCACATGAAGATAAAGGGATTGCGACGGGCGAAGAGCAGCAGCACCACCGGCAGCACGATGATCCCGTGGATCGCCAGCCCGATCAGCACGGTGGCGATGTACCTCGACAGCGGACCGACCAGGGCGCTGAAGCCGATCTTCCCGACGGTCCAGGAGACCAGCAGGAAGACGCCGATGGGCGTCAGCCAGATGATCCAGCCGACCAGCCTCATCAGCGCGTCGAACAGGCCGTCGAAGAAGCGCACCACGACTTCGGTCCGGCTCCCCCCGGCGGCGAGTGCCAGACCAAGGAGAAGCGCCGTCACGATCACCCCCAGCGTCCTGCCCTGCGCCATCTCGTCGACGACGTTGCTGGGGACGAGCTGCCGGACGATGTTCATCCACGCACCGCCCAGGTCGTCCTTCTCTTCTTCCTGCGCTTGGCGGATGTTGCCCGCGATGCCAGCGCTGGACTCGTATTGCTGCTCCGCGTCCGCCTTCATCCGCTCCTGAACATCCGCCGGAAGATCGCCGGGACGGAGGATCGAGACCAGCGTCGCGCCGAGCGCGACCGCGAGCACCATCGTGCCGATGTAGTAGAGCAGCGTCGATCCGCCGACCACGCCGAGCTTCGAAGGATCGCCGATCGAGGTGACTCCCGCGACCACGCTGACGAAGACCAGCGGGATGATCATCAGCATCAGCGGCCTGATCAGGATCACGTCGCCGGCCTGCTTGGTCCAGTGATCATCGCCGATGGGCGTCACCGGATCGAAGAGCACGTACTGACCGAAGAGACAGCCGCCGACCAGCCCGACGATGATCAGGAGCGTCAGAAGATTGCTCTTGCTTCGAGCCATCGCCAAGAGGGTACCGGGGAAGGAGGAGGGCGACAAAGCGGCCCGGAGCCGATCGGGGCCTTACGACATTCGAGCCCAGATCGAAAGCGTGAGCAGCGCAAAGAGCCGCTGGCCGTGATCCCGATCGCGCGACAGGTGTTCGTCGAGGAGGCGCTTGATCACCGCCGGCTGCAACGGCAGCGGGCCGAAGGCATCACCGGAGCGGAGATGGTCAAGCAGCAGCGTGCGCAAGTGACCATAGTCCGTGCGGAACCAGTGACCGATCGGGATGGCGAATCCCATCTTCGGGCGATCGACCAGCGTCGCGGGTAGGTGGCGCCGAGCGATCGAGCGCAGCAGCCCCTTGCGCCGACCGTTCGGCGTCAGCTGATGCGTCGGCGCGGCGAGCGCCGCCCGAACGAGCTCGCGATCGAGGAACGGGGCGCGCACCTCCAAGGCCACCGCCATGGACGCCGTGTCGGCCTTGACGAGCAGGTCGTTGGGCAAGTAGTTGATCAGGTCCATCCGCCGCAGCGACTGCAGGGGGTCCAGTCCCAGCGGCGCCTCGGCCTGTCGCTCGGGCAGGCCGCCGACCAGCTCGATGATCTGTTCCTGGGTGAACAGCGACTCCATGGCCATCACGCCGAGGCTCGACATCTCGCGGGCCATGTCCCCCAGACGTCCGAGCTTGTGACGAAGAGACTTCGGCTCGCTCTTGCGCACCAGGGATCCCGGCATCCAGCGAAGCACGCGCCGGTGCCGCGCCAGATGTCGTGCGGCAATGTATCGCTCGTATCCGACGAAGAGCTCGTCTCCGCCTTCTCCGGACAGTGCGACCTTGACGTGCTGCCGGGCCGCCTTGCTCACCCAGTAGCTGGGCAGGATGGAGCTGTCGCCGAACGGTTGCCCCAGCGTGTGCACGAGGTGCACGAGATCCTCGGCCGGCTTGACCGCGACGTCGAGCGTGGTGTGATGCGTTCCCAGTTGTTCCGCCACCGCCGCCGCGGCCTTGGACTCGTCATAGCGAACATCGGGCATCCGCACGCAGAAGGTACGAATGTCCGGCCGGTGGCGCTTGGCGAAGCAGGCGATCAGTGACGAATCGACGCCGCCGGAGAGGAAGCAACCCAGGGGAACGTCCGCCTCCAGACGGCGAGCCACGGCCTGGTCGATCAGCTGCTCGAAATCATCTTCGCTCCTGGTCTCATGAAGCGACTCGGGCATGAGCTCGTCGATCTTCTCGATGATCGTCGGAGGCACGAGCGCGACCCCGTCACTCCCGTCACTCCCGTACACGGTCTGCCCGCGGTAGTTGTAGCCCAGCTGCAGGTACGTGTCGCCCCAGAGCTCGATCGCCGCCTCGCCGGAACGAGGAAGGGTCGACTTGCTCAGCCAGGCCAGGCTTCGCGCATCGCTGCTGAAGGCGGTGATGTTCGTCTTGTTGCCCACGCCCTGGCGAATGTAGAGCGGCTTTTCGCCAAACCAGTCGCGGGCCAGCAGCAGAGAGCGGCCCTTCCGGTCCCAAATCGCAAAGGCGTACATGCCCTCGAGGTGATCGGTGAGCGCTCGACCCCACTGCCGGTAGCCGTGAATCAACACTTCGGTGTCGCTGTGGTCGGTGACGAAGTCGTGGCCCTCTGCCTCCAACACCGCTCGGAGGTCTCTCGCGTTGTAGATGCAGCCGTTGAAGACGACGGCGACGAGGTCTTCTTCGTCGCTGCGGCCGCGCTCCGAGACCATCGGCTGAACGCCACCTTCCGGGTCGATGATGGAGAGCCGGCGGTGGACCAGGGCGACCGCGATCAGACGCGGCCCGGCATCGCTCTCGACTTCCACGAGGTCGCGGAAGGTCCCGGATCCGTCCGGACCGCGGTAGGCGATCCGGGCGTCGATCGTCTTGAGCCAGGTTGCCGGAATTCGCTTGCCGTCGGTGCGCAGGATTCCGCCGATGCCGCACATGGGACGGGAGCGTAACAGTTGGCGAGGCGCCGGACAAAGAGCGGCAGCCCGTTGAACGATTCGGATCACCTCATGCAAGGGGCATGCGCCGGCTCATCCGTCGGTCGGCTCGGCCGAGCGACGTCGCGCGATCGCGCGTCCGAGATCGAAGGAGAATCGGCGGGCCTCGTCCGCCAGCAGGTGATTGCCGTCGTAGGTCTCGTAGCCTTCCAGCGGAAGATCGATCCATGTTCCGCCGGCAGCGTTGAAAGCGGCAACGAGTCCCGGCCAGTCGATGCCCGAGAGCTCATCCTCCGTTTCCCGGAGTGCTCCTCCCAGCGGCATGCGGATGCCGTACACCTCGATCCCCCGCTCCCGCCAGCGATGTACGGCCTCCAGCAGATTCTCGATGGCGCTGGCCGACACGGTGTTCCCGCTGAACTTGCGGTGAAAACGCTCGATGTAGAACGACTGATCGTTCTCCTCCGTGCGGGAGGCGACCCAGCCGGTGGGACGGTACTCTTGGTAGTAGGCTCTCGGCGTTCGCCTCTGACCGATCAGCTGCCGCAGCTCCCGCTCATCGATCGGCCGCAGCGGCGGCAGGCGAGCGATCTCCTCCAGCCAGCTCGTCGCCTGGCGTTTCAGCCGGCCGAAGGAGCTGCGGTCTCCGGCGAAACGGGCGTCCCAGTCGAGGAAGCCGTTCCGTTCAAACGAGTTCGGCGTCAGCGAACCGGGGGTGATGCTCAGGATCAACATCCTCGGCTCGCCTCCACCGATCAATTCATCCAAGCGCTCGAGGTAGCGGTCGCCATAGCCATTGGCGCTGAAGCCGAAGTTGAGGATCCGCTCGACGGGAACACCGAGACCCTCGGCCAGCTGCTCGGGGGCAGCGCCGCGGTAGACGCGGGAATCACCGGCGATCACGATCGGATAGGGACCCGTGGCGAGGATCTTCTTCTGCCAGAAGCCGAATTCGCTCTGGCCGCTGATGGTGGCGGGAGTGAACCGGGCCCGACCCCAGGCGGCCACGGCCAGCAGCACCAGCGCCAGCAGCACGTTGACGGCGGTTGCGGCCACTCCCCGGGAGACGGAATCCCGAGGTCTCGAGCCGCGGAACGGACGCACTTTGAAGAGTCTGAGAAGAGACATGCGATGGCGGTCAGAACTGGAAGTAGATGAACGCGTGGCCAGATCCCCGAAAGTAGATCGTGATCACCACGAGGAGCGGAAGAACGACTGGCTCGAACGCCCGAAGCGAGAGCGGCAGCCTCGCCCGCCGCGCCAGGCTGGAATAGAGAGAGGCAAGCGCCGCGGCGATCACGGCGAGGAGGGCGTAGCTCCAGGTCTGGACCGGGTCGACGAACGAGGTCGGGGTGAACATGAGGGCGAGGATGGAGCCCGCCTGTCCGATCGATTCGGCCCGGAAGATGATCCACGCCACGAGCACGGCGATGAGAACGATCGCCCGGCCGAGGACGGCCCCGAGCGCGCCCAGCGCCTCGAGGCGCCGCGGCCACTGGGTGAGGCGCTCCACGCTCAGGTAGAAGGCATGCAGGCCGGCCCAGGCCAGAAAGGTCCAACCGGCCCCGTGCCAGAGGCCGCTCAACAGCATCGTGATCCACAGGTTGACGTGCGTGCGCAGCGCACCGCCGCGATTCCCGCCCAGCGGAATGTAGACGTAGTCTCTGAACCACTGCGAGAGCGAGATGTGCCACCTCGTCCAGAATTCTCGGAAGCTCGAGGACTGGTACGGCTGATCGAAGTTGATCATCAGCTCCAGGCCCATCAACTTGGCCAGGCCCCGTCCGATGTCGCAGTAGCCGGAGAAGTCGCAGTAGATCTGCGTCGCGAACATCGCGGCCACGAGCCACCAGAAGGCGCCCGAATGGTGGGTCGCTGCGGCGGCGAAGGCGTCGTCGACGAAGGGCGCGATGTTGTCCGCGATCACACACTTCTTGGCGTAGCCGATGACGAGAAGCCGCCACGCCGACCAGCATTGCGCACCGGTGGGCGTGCGGCGAGCGAGGAGCTGGGGCAGCAGATGGCCGGCCCGCTCGATCGGCCCCGCCACGAGCTGCGGGAACATCGCGAGGTATCCAAAGAAGTGCAGCAACGAGCGCGCTGCCGGAATGCGGTTCCGGTAGACGTCGATCGTGTAGCTCATCGACTGGAACGTATAAAAGGAGATGCCGACCGGCAGGATGATCCTGAGGAAGAAGTCCGGCGGCTCGAGCTTCCCCCCGAAGAGCTCGAACACTCCCCGCGCGGATTCTGCGAAGAAGCCGAGGTATTTGAAGCTCCCCAGGATCGAGAGGTTGACCACGATCGAGAGCAGCAGGAGACGGAATCTGACGTCCGGTCGGGACGAGCGCTCGATGAGCCGGGCGACGAAGAAGTCGACGAGCCCCGAGCCCAGGAGCAGGAAGATGAATCGCCAGTCCCAGTACCCGTAGAAGACGAACGAGCCCGCCACGAGCAACGCCAGCCGCGGCCGCTGCCCGGGCAGCGCGAACCAGAGCAGGAAGAAGCAGAGCGCGAACCCGAGAAAGACCGGCGAGTTGAAGAGCACGATGAAGCCCGGAACAGTCACCAAAACCCGGGACAGCCTCCGGTTCTCCCGGATTCGGGGAAAGGCGAGGCTCTCCCGGGCTCTACACCACTTGCGCCGGCACCTGGATCCGGACGTGCAGCTCGTCGAGCTGATCGTCGTCGACGGGGCCCGGGGCGTCGATCATGAGGTCCTGGCCGGTCTGCGTCTTGGGGAACGCGATCACGTCGCGGATGTTGTCAGTGCCGACCAGCAGCATGACCAGACGATCGAGGCCGAAGGCGATGCCGCCGTGCGGCGGAGCGCCGAACCGCAGCGCGTTGAGCAGGAACCCGAACTTCTGCTCCGCCTCCTCCGACCCGATGCCCGAGGAGGCTGAACACCTTCTGCTGGACCTCCGGGCGGTGGATACGGATCGAGCCGCCCGCGATCTCCGAGCCGTTGCACACCAGGTCGTAGCCGGCCGAGATGCACCGCCCCGGATCGGTCTCCAGGACGATCGAACTGGTCCGGGCATGCGGCGACGGTGAACGGGTGGTGCAGCGCCACCCAGCGGCCGCCGCTCGTCGTCGTACTCGAACATCGGGAAGTCGACGACCCAGAGCAACTTCCAGGCCTTCTCGTCGATGAGGTCGAGGTCGCGGGCGATCCGGTTCCGCAGCTCGCCGAGCGCCCGGGTGGCGACCGGCCAGGTGTCGGCGGCGAAGAGCACGATGTCGCCCGACTTCGAGTCCCAGCTGCGCCTCGAGCGCCTCGGCGATCGGCTCGAGGAACTTGGCGATGCCCGTCTCGAAGCCGTCGGCGGTGAGCTTGACGATGGGCACGCCGCCCGCCTTGAACGTCTTGACGAACTCGCTGTAGCCGTCGGTCATCTTGCGGGTGAGCGTGCTCGCCGCCGCCCGGAACCCGGATCGCCTTGACCACGCCCTCGGGCTTGGCGAGCGCTTCGCGGAAGACGCGGAAGTCCGGTCTTGCGCGAGCGAGCTCGGAGACGTCGTGCAGCTCGAGGCCGAAGCGCAGGTCGGGACGATCGATGCCGTAGCGCTCCATCGCCTCCTGGTAGGACATCACGGGAATGGCGCCGAGGTCGCACGCCGAGCACCTCCTTCCAGAGGCGCGTGACGAACCCGCCCATCATGCCGCATGACGTCGTCGCGATCGACGAAGCTCATCTCGAGGTCGATCTGGGTGAACTCCGCCTGGCGGTCGGCCCGGGGATCCTCGTCGCGGAAGCAGCGCACGATCTGCAGGTAGCGGTCGCAGCCGGCGACCATCAGGATCTGCTTGAAGAGCTGCGGGCTCTGCGGCAGCGCGTACCACGTGCCGGGATACATGCGCGAGGGCACGATGAAGTCGCGAGCGCCCTCGGGCGTCGTCTTGATCAGGCAGGGCGTCTCGACCTCGAGGAAGCCGTGTCTCGGCGAAGTAGTCTCGGGCGATCCGGGTGACCTCGTATCGCTTCTGCAGGATCTGCTGCATGCGGGGACGGCGCAGGTCGATGTATCGATACTTCAGCCGCTTCTCCTCCGCGATCCGCGAGGCCTCGTGCTCGTCGGGCAGGATCGGCGGCGTCTCGGTCTTGTTGAGCACCTCGAGCTCCGTGGCCATCACCTCGATGGCGCCCGTCGCGAGCTTGCGGGTTCTGCCCCGCCAGCCGCTAGCCGCACCGGACCGCGGATCGCGATGACGTCCTCGCGCCGCAGCGCCCGCGCCGCGTTCACGACGGGCTCCGGAGCGTCCTCGAGGTCGAACACGATCTGGGTCAGGCCATCGCGATCGCGCAGGTCGACGAAGATCAACCCCTTGCCCTGGTCGCGGTAGGTGTTGACCCAGCCGGCGAGACTCACGGTCTGGCCGACGTGCTGCTCCCGCAGTTCGCCGCACGTGTGGGTGCGTTTGAGCATCGTGGTAGGACTCCGTTGACGCGGACGCTCGACCAGATCGGGCTGCGAGCTCCGGACACACAGGACCGAAGAGACTCCCGGCGCTCCCGAGGTCGGGCGAGGAGCGGACATCGTATCGACGCAACTCGGCGCCGCCATCTTCAGGAATCGGAATCGGCGCCGTCCTGCTTGAGAATCCGGCGGAAGCCGTCTCGAACGACCCGCTCGGACGGCTTGCCGAAGATGCCGTACCCAGTGTCCTCGTCCTGACCGTGGTGGTAGGGGTCCCAGTGGTAGCAGAAGAACCCGAGCGCACCGCCATCGCGGCGGGCGAAGGCGTCGCTCCAGGAGGTGAAGAAGGCCCGGTAGCAGCGAGCCTGCGCCTCGTGGTCGGCTTGCGTCCCCGACGATGCCACGTAGTTCCAGGGATGGGCGCTGGCCCAGGGCAACGAGGGATAGCCGACTTCGCTGAGCAGCAGCGGCCGCTCCCAGGCGCGGGCAACGCTCAGGAGATGGTCTCGCTCCACCATCCAGTCGCGAATCAAGAGGTCCTCCGCCGCACTCGGATCGTCGCGCTGGAGCTCGAAGTACGCGCTCACGCTGAGCACGTCGACGAGCGGCCAGAACTGGACCTTCTGGTATCGATCCCAGTTGGCTGAATACGTGAGCGCGCCGGTGTACCGCGCCGCGCCTTCGACACGATGGCCTCCCAGCGGTCGATCTGCTCCTCGGTCGAGTTCAGCTCGCTGCCCACCGTGAAGAGGTCGACCTTGGCTGCCGTGGCGATGTCGAGAAAGCGGTCGAGGAAGGCGTCGTAGCTCCGCCACCACGCCGCCCAGTCCGCCGGAGCGATCGTGCCCCGCCACTCCTTCTCTCCCGGGTGTTCGATCAACACGATCGGCTGGAGGGCCGTGGTCAGACCTCGTTCCTTTGCCCGCCGGAGGATGGCCAGCAGTTGCTCGTCGGTCGGACACTTCTCCGGCACGAAGCGGATCTCGGTGGAGTCGGCGCGCTCCTGGAACATGGGGGTCACGACCACCAGCGCATTGGCTCCCAGCTCGGCGATCCGGTCGACGGAGCGGAGATAGAGCGACAGATCGCCGATGTGATGAGCGACGATCGCGCAGCCCAGGATCGGCGCGCCGTCCCGATGTCGGACGGCGCCGGGCCGAATCGACGGCGCTGCCGACGATCCTTCCGAGTGCGACCGCTCCTCGTCGGAGAACAGGTGGGGCACGGCGAGCGTGAGCGGCGCCGCCGCGAGCGCGATCAGCGCCAGGCGGACCAGGATGATCGGTCGAAGGTGCATCGGCGAGAACTCGGCCGTATCGTATCGCCCGTCATCGCCGCGGAGGAGCAGGGACATCTCCGACCCCCAGGAACGAGCACCGGCGAACCGCGCCATCATCCTCTTCACGGCCTTCGAGCCCAGCGGCGATGCCCACGCAGCGCCGGTGATCGCTGCGCTCAAGGAAGCCGCGCCGGAGCTCGACGTCTACGCCTGTGGCGGACCACTGATGGAGGCGGCGGGGGCAACGCTGCTGGCCAATACCGCCGAGGACGGGGCCATGGGCACCGCCGCCTGGTCGCGCGTCCTGGCCGTACGCCGGCAGATCAAGGACCTCAAACGCTGGTCCGCCAGCCGGCGGGTGGTGCTGCACGTGCCGGTGGACTCGCCCGCCGCCAACTTTCCCCTGTGCAAGGTGCTGCGGCGGCAGGGTGTGCGCACCATCCACCTCGTGGCACCGCAACTCTGGGCGTGGGGCGCCTGGCGGGTGAAGAAGCTGCGCCGCCGCACCGATCTGGTCCTGTGCCTGCTCCCCTTCGAAGAGCAATGGTTCAACGATCGGGCCATTCCCGCGCAGTTCATCGGCCACCCCGCGATCGACCGGAACCTCGACGCAGAAGAACTGGCCCATCAGGCGGAGTCACTGCCGGCCGGGCGCCCGCGACTGGCCCTCTTCCCCGGCTCCCGAAGCCACGAGATCCGCGCCAACGGTCCGCTCCTGGCGAGCGCGTTCGCCGAACTGAAGAGCCGCTTCTCGAACATGAGCGGCGTGATCGTCGCGGCGAATCCCAACTGTGCCCAACAAATCCGCAGAACGCTCAAGGTGTTTCCGAACGGCCTGCACATGCTCACCGGGCAAGCCGATGCGGTCATCGCCTGGAGCGATCTCGCGCTGACCGTGTCGGGCACGATGACGCTGCACATCGCCCGGCACCAGAAGCCGATGATCGGCGTCTACAGCACGGGCGTCATCGCCTGGCTCGGCGCGAAGCTGATCCTGCGGACCAGATACCGCCTGCTTCCGAACATCATCGCCGAGCGGGAGATCGTCCCGGAGTTCGTGCCCTACATCGGTGGCGCGGCCCCGATCGTCGCCGAGGCGATTCGCTTTCTCAACGACTCGCACCAAGCGGCGATCCTGAGCGAGCAGCTGCGCCGCGTGTGTCTTCGCTTCGCGAACAAGGAGCCGGCCCGCGAGGCGGCCCAGCACATCGTGTCGATGGTGCGGCAGTAGCCGCCGGGAGGAATTGCGGTGATCGGAGCGCGCTGGTCGATTGCGGATCTCGCGGACACCCTCGAAGCGGGATTTCGCGCGGAATGCGCTCGGCTCGATCTCGAACAGGCGGTGCACGGACTGGACGCGCTCGAAGAGCTGCAGCTGCATCCCCTCCTCGCCATGATCTTCGACCGCGCGGGGTACGGCACCCACCGCGAGCAGCGCTACCCGGCGGACCGGCGCAAGCGGCGGGAAAGCGAAGGAGAGCGCTGCGACTTCGTCCTGACCCCCGAGCGCCGGCCGCTCCGCACCCCCGACGCGGAGGCCACGCTCTTCCAGGATCCCGATGCGCTCGAACTCGACGAGGCGTTCTGGCTGGAGGTCAAGGTGGTCCAGCAGTTCCTGATGGAGGGAGCGAACCAGAATTACGCATCGCAGCTGCTCTCGACCGTCCGCCGGGACGTGACCAAGCTCGGCAAGGACCCCGGCATCCTCCATGCGGGTCTGCTCATCGTCCTCTTCGTCCGCGAAGCGACCGTCTTCGAGCACGACCTGGGCATCTGGCAGGATCGCTGCTTGGAGCGAGGTCTGCCCATCACCGCCCCGAGCCGACGCGGCTTTCCGATCCGAGACCGCCTCGGCAACGGGTGGTGCGGCCTGGCCCTCTACGGGGTTTCTCGCACGCGGTTTGGTGAGTGACGCGGCTCTCTCTGTGAGGGACACTGTTCGCTCTCACCGATCAAGCCCCCTGCCCTTGCCCGTGCCTCTGCCCTCCCCTGCCCGTGCCGTGCCCCTGCCCGTGCCCTGCCCTTGCCCCGCCCCAACCGGCGCGCCTCGCCGACCCGAGAGGGCAAGGGCAGGGGCAGGGGCAGCGGGCAGGACGGCCCCTGACTGCTGGCTACTCCACGTCCTTGCCCTCGATCACGTCGGTGATGCTCGGTGCGGCATGGGGATGGAACTGCCCGGCCTTGAGCTTGCCCATGTACCGGTGGTACGCGTTCATCGCCTGATAGCCGAAGAGGAGCATGATCGGAATGTTGGCCCAGAGCATGACGCCCGTGCCCAGGCTCGTCAGCGCGTCGAGCTGCGCATCGGTCTGCACGAGCTGCGGAACGCACGCCGCGACGATCAGCAGGCAGTACACGAGCTTGTAGGGAAGCACCGAGCGATCTCCCAGGAGATAGACCATCCCCTGCTCTCCGTAGTAGCTCCAAGAGATCATCGTCGAGATGGCGAAGAGCCAGGCGGCCAGCGTGACCAGCCATTTGCCAAGACCGTCCACCGCGGTGTCGAAGGCCTTGGCGGTCAGGGTGGCTCCCTTGTAGTTGCGGTAGATACCGCCGGCGGTCACGTCGGGCATCGCGCTGTCGTGCGTGGGGGTGATCTCGCTTACCAGCGTGCCCCACTCGACGTAGGCGCGACCTGCCGCGTCGACCTTCACCGTACCGGTGAACTCCTGCAGGTTGTTCCCGGTCTGCTCGTTCCGCTCGGCCGCGACGACCGTGTACACGGTCGACTCGGGCTGCCAGTCCCCCTCTGGAAGTTCGCTCGAGGTCAGCGTCCACGTGTCCACCTCGCCGTCCACGGCCGCGATCGTCGGCAGGATCTCCAGAACGTGGTCCGGCGTCCGGTTCCAGATCCCGCTGGTGAGGATGACCAGCGCGGTCAGCGTGCAGACCACGATCGTGTCGATGAACGGCTCGAGCCCGGCCACGACCGCCTCGCGCACCGGCTCGTCGGTCTTGGCCGCCGAGTGGGCGATCGGCGAGCTGCCCTGGCCGGCCTCGTTGGAGAAGAGGGCCCGCTTCATGCCCCAGAGAAAGGCGTAGCCGAACGTGCCGCCGATGAAGCGCGCCCTTCGCCTCCAGCGGTGCGAACGCCGACGTCGAAGATCAGCTTGAACATCTCCGGGATCTCCGCGATGTTCATGATCAGGACGACCAGCGCCGAGAGGAAGTACAGCGCGCACATGAAGGGCACGAGCCGGCCGGCGACCGCGCCGATCCGCTTGATGCCGCCGATGATGACCAAGCCGACCAGGACGGCCAGCACGATGCCGGTGATCAGCTGGTTCACCTTGAAGTACGAGAACGTGACGTCTGCGACGTTCCACGCCTGGAACATGTTGCCGCCGGTGATGGCGGAGATCAGCAGCGTGATGCAGAAGACGCCGCCGATGAACTTCCCCAGCCACGCCAGCTTGGGATTCCAGGCGGCGAAGCCCTTGCTCGCCACCCACATCGGACCGCCGTGCGGGTTCTGCGGATCGTCGGTGTTGCGGTAGAGCATCGAGAGGGTGACCTCGGTCGTCTTGATCGCCATGCCCACGACGCCGACCACCCACATCCAGAAGACGGCCCCCGGACCGCCCAGGGCGATCGCCAGCGCGACGCCACCGATGTTGCCCAGGCCGACGGTGGCGGAGAGCGCAGCCGACAGCGCCTGGAAGTGGTTGATCGCGCCGGGATCGCTCGGATTGTCGTACTTGCCGCGCGTGACCTGGACGCCGTGGGTCAGGGCTCGGTACTGGCAGAAGCCGCTCCAGAGCGTGAAGAGAATGCCGGCGCCGAGCACGCCGTACAGCACCGCGTCGCTCCAGATGACGCCGTTGATCCCGTCGATGAAATTGATGACTGCATCCATGTGGTGTCCAGCTCGTTGGGCGTTGTCAAGACGAAGAAGACTGAAAGTAAGGCAAACGACTCAGAAGGTCGTGGAACAGCTCGTCGGCGTCCAGGACCCCCACCTTCTGGAGGAGCACGACGATCACGAGCGCGGGCGCGATCACCTGGACGAGAAGCAGCCAGCCACGGAAGAGGATCCGGGGCATGTCCTCCACTTCCGCTTGCTGCAAGCGCCGGGGCATCACCCAGCCGACGTAGATCGAGATGAGAAGCCCCCCGAGCGGCAGCATCCAGTTCGACGCAAGGTAGTCCATCGTGTCGAAGAAGTTGACCCCGAAGCTGGGCTCCCATCCGCTCATCAGGAACTCGAGGATCGAGCGAGAAGGCCGACGGCACGCTGCAGAGGAAGACGAATCCGCCCAGACCCCACGCGGCGCGGTGGCGAGGCCAACCGCGCTCGTCGATGAAGTAGGACGCCACCACCTCCAGGAGCGAGATCGCCGACGTCAGCGCAGCGAAGACGAGCAGCCCGAAGAAGAGGATCGAGAGCATCATGCCGCCCCGGCCGATCTCGGCGAAGGCCAGCGGCATGCTCATGAAGACCAGGCCCGGTCCGGCGGCTGGCTCCTGGTCGTAGGAGAAGATGATGGGGAAGATCATCAGGCACGCGAGCAGCGCCAGCAGCGTGTCGAGCAGGGCGATCGTGACCGACTGCCCGAGCAGTTCCCGCTTCGTGCGCTGATAGGAGCCGTAGGTGATCATCGCCCCCATGCCGAGCGACAGGGTGAAGAACGCATGCCCCAGCGCCTCGAGCACGCCGCTGGCCTTGAGCTTGCTCGGATTGGGCTTGAAGACGAAGGAGACGGCCTCCTGGAATCCCGGCTTGAACGCGCCGTAGATCACCATGATCAAGACGATGCCGAACAGCATCGGCATCAGGATCCAGCACGCCCGTTCGATGCCGCCGGAGATGCCCCTGGAGACGATGGAGATCGTGATCAGCCTGAAGAGCCCTGCCCAGAGCAGGCTCGTCCATCCGTCGGACGCGACGCGCGAGGAAGACGCCCTGCATCTTCTCGAAGGTGATGGATCGGCGGGTGATCGCCTCGGTCTCGGCCAGGATCTGCTCCGCCGGCGCAGCGTCGTACTCCGCCCGAGCCGCTTCCAGCTCCTGCATCATCGTCTGCTGAATGCGTGTCTGCAGCGCTTCGGCCTCTTCGACCTGTCGTCGCAGATACCGGATCGGTCAGGAGCCGCTGGCGCGCTTCCTCCGAGCCCTCGACGCGCTCGAGCGCCGTCTGGAAGCGGTCGAAACCACGCCAGACCGACGGCGGCGCTTGCATCCTGATCTGCTCGGTGCGGTCCCTCGAACGGCGCTCCACGCGGCGCTGGATCAGCTGGTCGCGCATCGTCCCGAGATCGGTCTTCGCGAGGTACTCGGTCGCCTCGAGCTCGGCCTGGGCGTGAATGGGCGCCGAGAAGTTCACGACCGACTTGAGCGTGTAATCCATCGCCCAGCCCGCGACCACGACGTAGTAGCTGAGGATGATGAAGCCGGCGACGATTCCGAGCCATCCAACCGCGGCCCACCGCGTGCCTTTCCCCTGCAGGGCGTGGAAGGCCGCGACCGGTTGGCGCTGGGCCGCCCGCCCGATCATGATCTCCGCCATCATGATGGGGATTCCCACCAGCGCGATGCAGACCAGGTAAATCAGGACGAACAGCCCGCCACCGTTCTCGCCGGTGATGTATGGGAACTTCCAGATGTTGCCGAGACCCACGGCCGATCCAGCGGCAGCGAGGATGAATCCCAGTCGGCTGCCCCACTGCGCGCGTTGCTCGGCCACGACCGGCTCCTTGTTCTCTGGCCCGAACCGGACGGCGATCTTACCGCGAGCAGCGCCGCTGCCAAGGCAGGGGTCTGCCTCACTCCCGTTCCGCGGGCGGAGATGCTCCGTCCAAGGAGCCGTGGAGCTCGCCGCGATCGAGCCACTGCCGCTACGATGGGAGCCAATGAAGGAATACCGCTTCCGCACGGATGTCGAACGGGCGATGGTCGAGGGATTCGCCCTGCCGCTGGGCTTCGAGCCGGGCAACATCGCGCACGCCCCCCGGCAGGGGTACACGATCGCCTATAACGCCGGGGAAGGCGATGACCCCGACACGTACACATTCCAGATCACCGTGAGTCACGAGCGACTCGCGCCGCTGTGTCACCGCTGCTTCGCGCTGCTGCCTGAAGAAGAGGTCTACGCGATCGTGGAGATCGGGTCTCGCGATGCGTACCGATCCGTGGATGTCTACCTGAGCGCCGAGCCCACCGATCGGCGAACGTTCCTCGAGGTGTGGAATCACTTCGAGCCCTTCCTCCTGGAAGACGGCTCGATCGGGGTTGGCGCCAACTCAGACAGCCCGTTCGTCGAGATCTTCATCGATCAGCGCAAGACGCTCATCCTCCACGTTCCCCTCGACATGGAGGAGGAGGTGGAGGCCATGCTCCAAGCACTCGACCTGGAGCAGGTTCCCGAAACGTGGCCCAAGATCGAGGATGGAGAGGAAACCGACGGGCCGCGGCTCCGCTCGGTCCTGGACCTCTCGGATGCGTACTGCCCGGATGTCGACGAGCTGCTCTTGCAGCTGCGCCAGAGCTGGAACCTGCAGCTCAACGTGGACCCCGAGGAGAACCTGGACGAAGCAGGGAGAGAGCTTGGGATGACCCTCTGGCAGGCGGTGCTGATCGTCAACCGGCTCGACGATCCCGAGGCAGGGGCCTACCTGTCCATGTGGCTGACCGCCAACTCCCTCAGTCAGGCCGAACAGCTCATCCACGAGGAGCTCGAAGCGCGAGCCGAATGGTCGTACCTGGAAACCTACACGCTCGATCGCATTGCGTTCGATGAGCGTCCGGACGAGCTGGCCGACCTCGCCCCGCGGCGAACCGAGGCCGGTGTTCATCTGGTCTCCGTGGATCCCTGGACCGACGACGGGAAAACGCCGGCCGATGGCTGAACGCGAGCGCAGTCCACAGGACCGGGAATGGTACGAGCGGGGGCTGCGGTTCAGCTGCACGCAGTGCGGCAACTGCTGCACCGGTCCGCCCGGTGCGGTGTGGTTCACGGCCGAAGAAGGACGCCGGATTGCCGAGACGCTCGGGATCGACGAGGTGACCTTCTATCGCCGCTACGCCAGGCGGATTCACGGTCGCTGGTCGCTCGAGGAGGTCAAGAGCGACGACGGTCTGGATTGCATCTTCCTCGATCGCCTCACCGCGCCGGGCAAGGCCCGCTGCTCCATCTACCCGGTCAGACCAACACAGTGCCGGACCTGGCCCTTCTGGCCGGAGAACCTGGAGAGCCGCGCGGCATGGGACGAGGCGAAGCGGAACACGCCCTGTCCGGGGATGGATCGGGGGAGCCTGATTCCGATCGAGGCGATCCGGGTGCGGCGGGATGCCACCAACGACGATCACGACGACCGCTGAGTCCGCGCACTATCCCGCACTTCTCACCATCTGCTGCGGCTGCGTAGACCGCCCGCTGGCGGCGTCGCTTTCGGCACATCGAGGCTTCGAAGGCATGACAAGCCGTCTCCGCCTCGATGGCCTCATCTCCTTGCCAGCGAACGGTCTACCCACCCTCGCGACGATGTTGGTGAGAAGTCCGGGATAGAACAACCGACCAGGATTACACTGCCGGACATGACCAGCCTGGCCCAGCTTCTTCAACAGCGGCTCGACGGATCGGCCCGAGCGATCTCCGCGCTGCGCGAGCAGTTGGAGGACATCCGCGCGATCTGCACCGCGGTGCGCGCGACGCTGCGCTCCGGCGGCACGCTGTACACGGCCGGCAACGGCGGGTCCGCGGCCCAGGCCCTGCATCTGTCGGAGGAGCTGATCGGTCGCTACCGCGCCGACCGTCCCCCCTTTCGGGCCGTCTGTCTCAACGCGGACGCCCCGGCCTTGACCTGTATCGCCAACGACTTCGGGTATCCGGCGGTGTTCGCCCGCCAGTGCGAAGCCCTCCTCGGGGCCGGCGACCTCCTGACCGTCCTCACCACCTCCGGGCGAAGCGAGAACATCGTCCTGGCCCTTCGGACCGCTCGGCAGCGGGGTGCTCGGACGCTTGGGCTCCTCGGCGGAACCGGCGGGGCGTGTGTCGGTCTGTGCGACCACGCCATTCTGGTTCCCGGCACCGACTCCGCTCACATCCAGGAGGCTCACCAGGTGGTGATCCACTTGATCTGCGAAGCGGTGGAGCGGGCGGACGCGGTCGACTGAGACGACCTGCGCGGTCGTTCCGGTTGTCCTCTCTGGTCGGGCGCGTCGGCCTCGGCTGAACCGCCCCCGGTACGACGCGACCCGGGCATTCTCGGGGCCGCCGTCGGTCCGAGAACAGGCGTGCGATCACGCACTCCGAGCCCCTCCTCGATCGGCCTGCGAGGATGGTTCGCTCTGTGCCGCCTTGCGTGCTTCAACTCTCTGAGACCACACGACTTACGACTGGCTCTGCTCCCTGACGGTGGTAGTTTTCGAGGGAGTTCAACGACACCCGCTCACGCTGACCCGACGCAAGGACGGACTCAGCACGGGCGAACTCGACTCGCTGAGCAAGAACCCGAAGACCCTGAGCAAAGGAACGAAACACATGAAATCGCTGAGAAATGGCATGTTGATCGCTGCAGTCGCCGCTGGTTCCCTCCTGACCGCCGAACAGAACGCGCAGGCCGGCGTCACGCTCTACGACGAGACCTACCGGTCCTTCGCCGACAGCCCGTTCGCCCCTGCGTCCGGCTCGGGCAACTTCTGGCTGGAGGATTTCGAGGAAGGCCTGAACATCCCTGGCGTCACCATCGACACCGGCTACCTCCGCAACCCAAGCTCCATGACCGACTCGGTCGACGGCGATGACGGAACGATTGACGGCTGGGGGCAGAATGGACACTCCTGGATGGTCCCCGCCGCCAAGGAAGGGGCGAGCACGGTGCTCATCACCTTTGACTCCCAGGCCCTCGGCGGCCTCCCGACCTTTGCCGGTCTCGTGTGGACCGACGGCAACCCCAACGCGGTCGTCACGCTGGAAGCTCTCGACGCGGGCGGGAACGTGATGGGACAGCTGGTCACGAATGACCTCAACGACTTCGGCCACAACGGCCAGGCGGCAGCGGACCGGTTCCTCGGAGCCAGCTTCGGCCAGGGCATTTCGGCCCTCCGACTGTCGGCCAGCATGGGCGGCATCGAGTTCGACCACCTGCAAATGGGCATGGAAGCGGCCGTCATCCCGCTTCCTCCCGCCATCGCCCTCGGTGGGATGGGCCTGGGCCTCATCGCGGCCCGCCGGCGGAAGCTCAAGAGCGGCTGCTGAACATCAACCTGACCCAAGTCCTCGACGGGGCCGGCATCTGCCGGCCTCGTTGTCTTTTTGCGTGCCGGCCTGTGTTGTAAGTCCATGTCAGCAATCGATTAATGTGCACCTGCCGGTTGATCGAGGGCGAGCCCATCACCAGGCGCTGCCCGGACGCTCTTCTCCGTCGTCGCTCCGGCTCCGCGCAACCTCGGCGCGAGGCGATGATATTTGAACCTAAATACCTTCCTCTCCTTCGCTTGCGCTTGACACGTCCGGGAATCCTGTGTTACAGTCTGGCTAAGTTACCTATGACCCCAGTGTCATCGGGAAGAGGATTTCAACCCACGTGGGGGGTTGGATCTCACGTACAGCGGGATCTCGAGGAAACGAGAGGAAAGGAACGAGGCCATGGATTCATTGAAGGGGATGATCGCAACGGCGGTCATGGCGGGAGTTGTGCTGTTGCCTGCGGCGACCGTGCAGGCGGACGGGATGTTGTTCGACGCGGCCACGCCGTATTCGTCATTCAACGACAGCCCGCTCTTCTCGTTCGCGAATACGGCCGGCAATTCGTTCTGGCTCGAGAATTTCGAGGACGGCCTGTCGAACACGGCAGGGCTGTCGTTGAACACCGGCGAGATTCGAACTCCCAGCCAGCTCACCGATTCAGTCGACTTCGATGACGGCGTGCTCGATGGACTCGGGCAGCGACGGTCATTCGTGGTACATCAGTCCAGAGATCACTGGACCTGAGCTGATCATCACGTTCGATCAGGAGGTGCTCGGCGCCCTGCCGACCATTGCCGGTCTGGTGTGGACCGACGGGAATCCCAACGCAGTTGTGACGGTCACGGCCCTTGGCATCGAGGGTGAGACCTTGGGCGAGCTGACGTTGACCATCGGCGATGGCATCCACGATGGATCCACTGCGGCCGATCGCTTCATGGGTGCCCAGTTCAGCCAGGGCATCTACCAGCTCGTGATCACCGCAAGCGTCGGTGGCCTGGAAATCGACCACGTCCAGATGGGCTTCGAAGGCGTGATCATCCCGTTGCCGCCAGCACTGGCATTGGGTGTAGCGGGGCTCGGTCTCGTGGCCGTCCGGCGACGCCGGTCAAAGAACGCCTGACTGATATTGAGTTGATTCTCTCGATCATTCGCCGAGGCCGGCATCGCGCCGGCCTCGGATTTTTGCGCGGATGGGGCCTTGACGATGACTCGTGCAACGAATGGCGGCGGCGACGACTCAGCAGATGATGCTTGCTGTCATTGCAAGCACTGCTAACATGAATCTCCCCGTGTGGGGGGCTTTCCGGGTGTGGACAATCCAGGGTTCAAGAAGGAGGGAAGGATCTCATGGGACGAGCGGCAAGGAGTGCAATCATTGGGGGGTTGATCGCGTCTGGAGCCACGCTTGCCTTCGGCAACGCCGCCGACGCGGGCACGATGATCTTCGACGCGAACAGCCCGTACCTGTCGGCGAGCGACAGCCCGTTCTCCGACATCGACTTCAGCAGTTACTTCTATCTCGAGGACTTCGAGAACGGCATCTCATCGACAGGCTTCTTCGCCTACGAAGGCACGCTTCGAGACCCCGGCACGATGACCGACTCGGTGGACTTCGACGACGGCGTGATCGACGGCTTCGGACAAGATGGCTACTCGTGGGCCGTCGAGGGGCTCGAAGGTCAAGGCGCGGAGCTGACCATCGAATTCCAGGCCTTTTCGCTGGGCCAGCTTCCCACCCATGCCGGCCTGGTGTGGACCGATGGGAACGAAGACGCGATGGTGACGATCACGGCATTCGGCGCCGGCGGCAATACGCTGGGCACGCTCACGACGATGCTCGGTGACGGTCTTCACGATGGCAGCACCGCCGCTGACCGGTTCCTCGGGGCGCAATACGACGAAGGCATCTTCCAGCTTCGGATCTCCGTCAGCATGGGAAATCTGGAGATCGACCATCTTCAGTACGGCTTCGGAGCGGTGGTCATTCCGCTGCCGCCCGCGCTGGCGATGGGCGTCGCGGGGCTCGGCCTGATCGCCCTGAAGCGAAGGAAGCTGAACAGCGGAGTTCGCTGATCGACAAGACTTCCGCAGGAACACGAAGAGGCCGGCACACGCCGGCCTCTTTTGGTTTGACCCATCCCTGCAGTGAGCCCCCTCGAAGAAGTCAGATCGCGATCACTTCTGCTTGGCGCTGCCGATCAGCGCTCCGTCGCGATGCGCACTTGACTGATCCCCGTCCTTCAGTGGCCGCCACCAGGACTCGTGCTCGCGGTACCACTGCACGGTCGCGGCCAGCGCGTCCGGCCACGCGCTGCGAGTGGGTTGCCAGCCGAGCTCTTCCCGGATTCGCCCGGCGTCGATGGCGTAGCGTCGATCGTGTCCAAGCCGGTCGGTCACCGGCTGAATCATCTCCTGGCCCAGATCGAAGAGCGACAGAATCGAGTGAGTCAGCTCGAGATTGCTCCGCTCGTTGTTGCCGCCGATGTTGTAGACCTCACCCGGCTCACCCCCTTCGAGCACGGCGAGGATCGCCTCGCAGTGGTCGAGCACGTGCAGCCAGTCGCGCACGTTCTTGCCGTCGCCGTAGAGCGGCACCTTGCGGCCGTCGATCAGATTCGTCACGAAGAGCGGGATGACCTTCTCCGGAAACTGGTACGGCCCGAAGTTGTTCGAGCAGCGGGTCACGACGACAGGGAGACCGAACGTGTGGTGGTAGGCGAGCGCCAGCAGATCCGAGGCCGCCTTGGACGCCGAGTAGGGACTGTTGGGCTGCAGCGGCGTGCGCTCGGTGAACTTCAGATCGGGCCGGTCCAGCGGCAACTCTCCGTAGACCTCGTCGGTCCCGATGTGCACGAACCGGCGGATCGACTTCACCTGCATGCATGCATCGAGCAGGACCTGCGTTCCGATGACGTTCGTGGAGACGAAGGGCCCGGAGTCGTGAATCGATCGGTCGACGTGGCTCTCGGCCGCGAAGTGGACGACGGTGTCGCAGCCCGCCAGCGCCGCCACCATCGCCTCGTGATCGCGAATGTCGCCGTGGACGAACCGGTAGCGGGGATCGCCATCGACGTCCGCGAGGTTCGCCAGGTTGCCGGCGTAGGTCAGCGCGTCGTAGTTCACGACCGACCACCGCGGTCGCTGCTCGAGCAGGAACCTGACGAAGTTGCTGCCGATGAAACCGGCGCCGCCGGTGACCAGGACTCGTCGCTGCTCAGCGCCCATGGCTCTTCCCCTCGCCGACCAGCACGGCCCCCACCGCTTCGTGTGACGTGATCTTGTTGGCACCGCCTTCGGCGACCAGGCTGCTGGCCCGGTGCAGGCTCTCGAAGGTTCCCGCGTCGGTCCACCAGCCTTCGAGCACGCTGGAGGTCAGCGTGCCGCGTTCGATGTAGACGTTGTTGACGTCGGTGATCTCGAGCTCGCCGCGATCGCTGGGCTCGAGCTTGCGGGCGATGTCGAAGACATCGGGGTCGTACATGTAGATGCCGGTCACCGCGTAGTTGCACGGCGGCTTGGATGGCTTCTCGATGATCTCGACGATACGGTCCCCCTCGAAGCGAGGGACGCCGAACCGCTGCGGATCGTCCACTTCCTTGAGCAGGATTCGTGCGCCTTCGCCTTGCGTGAAGAACTCGCCGACCGGCCTGCGAATGTCCCGCTCGATGATGTTGTCGCCGAGGATGACGCAGATCTTGTCGCCGTCCGCGAAGTCCTCGGCCAGCAGCAAGGCATCGGCGATGCCGCCCTCCCCTTCCTGGTAGGTGTAGTGCAGCTCCTTCACACCCAGGTGCTTGCCGTTGCGGAGCAGCTTGAGGAAGTCGCCCGCGTGCTCGCCGCCGGTGACGATCAGGATCTCCCGGATGCCGGCGTTCACGAGACACTCGATCGGGTAGTAGATCATCGGCCGGTCGTAGACCGGCAGCAGGTGCTTGTTGGTCACCAGGGTCAGCGGCCGCAGTCGCGTGCCGAGACCGCCGGCGAGAATGACGCCCTTCATCGTCGCCTTCCTCTCGTTTCTGCCTGGCCCACCAGGGGACCAGAGGGTTCCGCTCATATCCTTCTTGGCTGCCGAGACGTTTCGAATACTCCCTCACCATCCAGCATGAACTCTTCCATCGATCAACCGGGCGTCACCGCTGCGCTGAGCTGCTGAAGCCGCTGCTCCAACTCCTGAGCTTCGCGCAGCTTGCTGCGACTGGGCCGCCGGATCGATCCCAGGCTTCGCTTGGCCGTCTCCAGCCGCTCGACGGCAAGATCGTATTGGCCCTGCTCGAGCAGGACTCGAGCCAGACTCAGGTTGATGGCCGGGTCCGCTGGGCGCTGGGCCAGCGCCTGATTGAGGGCCGCGGCCGCGTCCTTCAGCCGGCCGATGCCGAGGAGCACGTTGCCGTACGTATCCAGAACGTTCGGATCATTCGGTCGGCGTCGCAATGTCCGCTCGATCAGCGGCAAGGCCTCATCCGAGCGGCCCTGCCGGTGGAGCGCGAACGCAAGGTTGTTTAGCGCGATGTCCTGTTGGGGCGTGGTCTCGAGGACCTTCCGATACCACGACTCGGCCGCGGACAGATCGCCCCGCCCCTCCGCGATCGCCCCTCGAAGAATCAGCGTGTTCTCGCGAACTGCCGGCGACTCCATCGCGTCGGCTGCGAACTGATCGGCCCGCGCAAAATGCTCCGCTCGATCGGTCCGAAGACCGAGCTTGTACCACGCCACGCCGATTTGCAGCTTCTCCTGCGGATCGCTGACAGGCACCGAGGAGAGCATCTGCAGCGCTTCGTATGCCGCTTCGTCGGGGAGGGAGTCTGATATCACGAGCCACTGTGAACGCCACTCAGCGTCCGCGTCGAGCAGAGGCATGGCCAGACTGCTGGCGAGATCGCGCCGTCCGGCGCCCATCAGTGCCTGGAGCCAGGTGCTCATCCGGTCGGGGTGACGGAATTGCTGCACGCTGATGCGCTGCGCGTGCGGCTGGAGCTGATCGACCGCATCCTTCGGGCGATCGACCTCCAGCAGGATCCGGGCGATCATCACGTCGGCCGGAAGCGGATCCTGGAGCGTTCGGCGCCGCCATTCCTGCGCCTCAACCAGCGCCTCGTCCCAGCGACCCGCTCGGCCGAGCAACTCCGTGGCCCACCGAGCCGGTTCCGGCTGGGCGGGGAAACGGCTGACCGCTCGACGGGACAGCTCGACGGCTTCCTCGACCTTCCCTCCCTGCGCGAACAGCTGGCTGGCAACATGCCAGGTCGCCACGAGACCACCGTGGTCCTCGACCAGACGACGCGCCTTGCGCAGAATCGAGTCGTCGACGACCGGCTTGCCGTCCTTCGTCGGAACTTCGTCGAGCAGCTCGAGGAGCGCGAGCAGATCGTCATCCTCACCGCTGAATTCCCGCAGGATCTGAATCGCTTCGCGGCGTCCGGTTCCTTCCAGGTTGAGGTTCGCCAGGGCCAGCGTGCCCCGCAGGCGGCGCATCCTCGGCGCCATCTTGAGGCCGATCATCGCATGCTCGGCGCCAGGTCGTACTTGTCCTGTCCCAGATAGAAGCGGGAAATCTCGTTGCGGATCTCTGCTGAATCAGGCGCCTGCTCGACCGCCGCCTTCATCCACTGCTCGGCGTCCTCGGGTTTGCCATGCCGGTCGTGGAAGCGGCCGAGAAGCAGGGCACGCTCGGGAACAACCGCCGGATCCAGGTCGAACAGGAGCTGCCGGCCCCGCTCGAACCGTCCGCTCTCGGCGAAGAACTCCGCGGCCTCGGACACGACCATCGTGCTGTGATCAGGACGCTCCAGCAATCGACGGTACACCGCCTCGGCTGCATCGAAGTTGCCCGCCCGCCGGTGCATCGACGCCAGCACGAGCTGATCGTTCTCGGGCGAGGATGCATCGAACATCTCGCTGGCGCGAACGAGGGCCGACTCGAAGTCGCCCTGCCGCTGCAGCAGCTCGAGCTCCACGCGCTGGTGCCGTTCATCGAGTCCCACCAGCTCGCCGTAGCGCTCCAGATGACGGCGAGCCGCGTCGAAATCACCCAGCTCTTGCTGCAGCCGGATGAGTCGGGGATAGAGCTCGACCTGGCCCGGCGCGATGCTGACCGCTCGCTCCAGATTCTCGACCGCGCGAGTTGGCGAAGGGTGCTCGCCCTGCAGCGACGCCTCGGCCATGAACGTCAGTGCCGCAAGCGAGTTCGGCGATCGCTGCAGAATGCTGTTGAGCAGGCTGACTGCCTCGGCGAGTTTCGCTTCCTCTCCAGCGCGGAACCGGAGCAGGTACTGGGCTTCAGCGAGCTGGGCTCGCTGCGATCGGTCACCCAAGCTTGCTTTCAGGTTGACGATGGCCTCTTCGATGAGCGTCTGATCCTCCCAGGCGGGCGACAGCGCCAGGACGAACGACTGGGCGGCACTGGAAGCAGCATTGGCCTCCATGAACCGGCGGATCTCGGCCTGCAGCTCCGGGGCATTGATGCGCGAGAGATAGCGCAGGCGACCCTGCTGTGCCTCGAGCGAGTTGGCAACCTGCGGTCCGGCTGACGCGAATGCTTCGTCGATGAGCGCGAGCCCCTGCCGTTGCTGTCCTTTCGATCCGAGGAGGCCGGCTCTTGCGAAGACGACGGCCAGGTCGTTGCTGTCGGCGGCCGTCGCCCTCTCGATCAAGCTCTGCTCGAGACCGAGGTCGTGGCGTGCGCTGACCCCAACCAGTGCAAGAAGCAGTTCCGTCGGGGGGTTCTCTCGGCCCATGATCGATCGAATGAACTGAGACGCCCGATCGGGTCGACCGGTTCGAGCGTACGTTTCGGCCAGGAGCGTCGCAACCTCCCGCTGATCCGGAAGCTGTCGGTGAATGTCTTCGAAGACGCGCACGACCTCGTCGCCGTGCCCGAGCAGCGCGCTGTTGAAACGAGGATCGCCACCGGAGTCGAGCACGCCAAGGTACGCGCGGGCATAGACGAGATACGGCGGGAGATACGATCGATCGGACCGCTTCAGGACGTTCTGGGCCGCAACGAAGGCTTCGTCCGTACGACCGGTCTGCTGCAGCACCTGCGCATAGGCGAGTCCGGCGGCGACCCAGTTGGGATCCAGCTGGACGGCGCGCTCAATAGCCTCCGCCGCCTGACTGAACTCCGACACGTTGAGATACCCCTGACCTCGCAGCAGGTGCAGTGTCGGATCGCTGGGCTGCAGCGAGACGGCATGGTCGATCAGCTTCATCACCTCCGGCCACGTCTGGTCATTGACCGACTCGAAGGCGATCATCGCGCGGGCCCAGCTGATCGTCGCTTCATCGCGCGGTGTCTGTGAAACGGCCTGCTGTTCCAGCTGCCGAAGCACCGCCAGCGCTTCCTCGGGCCGCTGACTCCCCGCCAGCACGAGGGCCTTCAGGCGGAGCATACCGGGTTCGAGCTGACCGAAGTCGCGTTCCGCCGCCTGGAGCTCCACGAGTGCATCCTCGAAGTGACCGGATTGCCATTCGCGGTGGACGATCGCCTGGCGCACCCATTGTTCGTCGGGCAGCCGGCTCTTGGCGTCCTCGATCGTCTCGCGAGCCACATCGCGCATCTGAAGCTCATCGAGAATCCCGATCATCTGCTCCAGGACGTCCAGTGAACTGGCGCCCCGATCCGCAGCTTGCCGGATCATCTCTCGAGCCTCCGGCACGCGACCCATGGAGGCAAGCAGACCGGCCTTGATGACGTAGTACCGACCATCGCCGTCGTACTGATCCATCCATTCCTGGCACAGGACCAGCAACTCCGCATCGGGCACCGACTGTCGACGCATGGTCTCGATATGGAGCCCCCGCCAGGTGAGCACGTCCGGCTCGATCTCGATCAGCCGCTGCGTGTCCTTCAGCGCTTCGGTGAAGTTTCGGTCGATGAAGTTGGCCGCGGCTCTCGCGGAGAGCGCCTTGACGTTGTCCGGCTCGATCTCCAGGATCCGATTCGCGGTCTGAATCTGCTCGAAGCGCAAGCCGACGATGCCGTAAAGCTCCACGAGATGATCAAGCACCTCGCGCTGTCGTTCCGTTCGTTCAGGCGCCGCGGCATCGGCGTCGAGGAGCTTTAGGCTCTGCTTGTACAATCCCAGTGCATCGACGATGTGCTGGTTGTTCGCCATCGGGACGTTCTGGCGGGCAGCGGCAAAGGCCATGTACGCCTGGACATCCTCCCGCTCATGCTGGATGTAGTAGCTGAGCGCCTCGATCGCCTTCTGGTCCTGACCGGCCTCGAAGGCAGCCAGACCCTCGGCTCGTGCGTCTGCAACCAGCCGGGCCTGCTGAAACGATCGCGCCAACTTGAAGACGACAAGGCCACCTCCCAGCACGAATATGAGCAGTGTGACCAGAATCAGACGTCGCTTGCCTCGTCTACTCATTCGCACTTTCGCGTCTCCCAAACAAGAGGATGCCGACGGTCTTGGCCATGATCGTGAGATCGAGCCAGAGGCTCGCCCGCCGGACATACTCGATGTCGAATTTGATCCACTCCTGGAAGTCTTCCCCCGGCTCGCGCGTGCGATTGAGTTGCCAAAGTCCGGTGATTCCGGGACGGACACTCAAACGGGTGTCGCGCCACGCGGGACAGAACTGATTCTCGTCGTCCGGGCTCGGACGCGGCCCGACCAGGCTCATCTGCCCGACCAGGACGTTCCAGAGCTGCGGAAGCTCATCCAGATGGGCCGCGCGCAAGATGCGGCCGATGCGCGTGACACGAGGGTCCGACGGGATATAGACCTGGGGACCATCGCACACGTTGTACGCTTCGAGATCGCGGGCGATCTTCTCCGCGTTCCGATGCATGGTTCGGAACTTCCAGCACCGAAACAGTCGCCCGCCGCGTCCCTGACGGAGGTGCCCGAAGAAGATGGGCTGACCATCTTCCAGCGCGATCAGAAAGGCGATGAAGAAGAGCAGCGGAGAGAGCAGGACCAAGCCCGCGGCGCTGGCGAGGAAATCCATCGAACGCTTGATGAACGGATAGACCTGACTCGAACCGGTGCTGCGATGCCGAGGCTCTCCTTCGGGGAGAACGACTTCGGCAATCTCGAGCACGGTCGCCGGCCACGCGGACTCGGGGCTTGTTCCAACGCCGTCGCCGAGCCAGCTGGGGCCGACGAGACAGCGCTCGGAGTCGGCGGCGCGGCCATCCCCCAGCCACAACGGTCCGATGCGCACCGCGTCCTCCCTGGCTCCCTCCCCGCGGCGATGCCAGACACCCGGCTCGAACTGCTCGATGCCGTCGATCGCCTGGTCTGGCCGCGCCCACCGCTCGACGATCACGTCGAGCAGTCGCCGTTCCTGATCAAGACTGCCCTCGCGGAACACCTGGCCGTTTAGCTTTGCGTGATCGACGCGGGACCACGGCACCGAACGGCGGACGCGATTCCAGCCTTCGCGGCGCGTGCCGGAGGCCATCCAGAGGGCGGCGACCCGGCGGCGTGTGGTCAAGGTGACCCGATGCGACTCATGGACGGTGGGATGGTACCGTCGCTCGATGCACTCAACGAGGCCGCGCTGGTCGAGCATGACGCGTTCCGAGTACGGTTCGACGTCCTCATTGATCAGGCGGAGGCGCGTCACCAGGGCATCATGCCAGGTCAGGCGCTCGCTGAGCTCAGCGACGTTGAACATCACCAGCTGGTCCGGCTCGATCAGCAGAAAGATCTCCGCGCCTGACCGCAACGGCTCGCGCTGGCCGAGGCGTACGCATTGCACCCCGCGGGCATTCCAGAACGCCCGGTGGATGTCGCGAACGGACAGCCCCCACAATCGAGGCAGCTTCGTCACTGACTGGGCGGTCGATACGCGAGTTGTTGGAGCTGGCTGGATCATGACGGACAGGCGGCATCGACCGAACGGCAGATCACTCGTCGGTGGTGGTTTGGCGCGAGGTCATCTCCATGGCCAGGACCAACGCGTTCTTCTCTCCCTCCGAGTCGTCGATCAGCGAGGGCTGATTGAACGGCTGGACCGCACGGCGAGCTCGAGTCTCCTCCGGCGGCGCCAGAGAGGTCTCTGAGACATAGCGGTAACACTCCGCCCGGGCCGCGCAGTTCAGAATGACGCCGAGGCAGGGCACGCCCACGCCGTGCAACCGATCGACACACTCCTCCAACCGGGATCGCGAGCGTCCTCGGCGTACCGTGAGCACCACCGCGTCGGCGGTCGCCGCCACCGGAATGCTCTCGAGGGAACCCAGGAGTGGTCCCGTATCCACGAGGATCACGTCGAAATTCTCTCGCAGCACGTCGAAGACGTGTTCGAGGTCGAGCTTCTTGATCGTCTCCGGGCCAACTTGGCCGTTGAGACCGGCGGGCAGCAGCTGGAGGTTCTCGACCGGAAGCGACTGGATCAACGACTGGACCGGCGCCCCCAGGATCGCTTCCTTCGTTCCCGGGTGATCACCCATGCCCACCTGTCGAGAGAGGGACCGGCCCACCATGTCGCAATCGACCAGGAGCACGCGATAGCCAGCCACCGCATATGACCAACCGAGCGAGAGCACGATGCTGGTCTTGCCATCCCCCTGGAAGGGACTGCTCAGCGCCAGGACGTACCCGCGCCCGCGCCGCCCGCGCTGGGATTCGATCTGATTGCGAATCTGGTGGACGCAGTGAGAAGCCATGTCGCTTGACTCCGGGTCGAGCATGCTGCGACCCAGGTCCGGCAGCACGCCGAGGACCGGACTCCGCCCATTCTCGGTGATCTGGCGCAGCTGGCTCGCACCAAACGCCCGGCGGTCGATCGTGCCCAGCAGAAAGAAGAGGCCGAAGCTCAAGGCAGCGCCGCACGTCAGACCGAAGGCAGCTCGCCGCGCGCGACTGTCGCTCGACGGCACGCGGGGTCGATAGCCGGGCTGCTCGATGGAGATCCGACCCGCGATGTTCTCCTCTTCACGATTGAGATCCTGAATTCGCTTGGTCGTAGCGGCCAGATTGCTCGTGATTTCCGCCTCCTCGTAGCGCTTGTTCTTCAGCAGCTCGACATCCACGATGAGCGCCATCGAATCTTGCAACAGGCGCTCCTCCTCCTGCCGCAGTCGCTGCAGCTCCGTCTGCAGTCGCTCGGGCGACATACCGTCGAACGGACCGACCAGCGAGCCCGGAGGGATTTCATCTCGCACTTGGTCCCAGAGCTCGAGCGATAGTACGAACTGCTGCTGGTACAGGGTGTCGGCGAGCTCCGCCGCCTCCTGCGCCCGCTTGTACGGAGGGCTGTTGCTCCGCCAGCGGCTCTTGATATTCTCGAAGTCCATCTGGGAGACGTCGCGAGCGATGCGCAGCTCCCGGAGCTTCGGATCCAACTCCTCGAGCCGCGCCAGCATGGGACCAGTCACGCTGGTCGCCTCGCCAGTCTGGGTCACCGTCAGTTCGCTTTCGGCCATCGCGATCAGCTGCCGCGTCGACTCGAGCTGTCCGACCTTCATGGCCTGCAGCCCTTCGAGGTCTCCCGTGCCGTAGCGGGCCTGGATCTTCTCGAGCTCTTCCGAGACCCGGCGCAGCTCGCGTCGGAAGCCCGCCTCGTACTCTCGCAGGCGTTCCAGCTTGCGACCCACCTCGTTGCCGCCCGCGCGACCGTGAATCTGGTCATAGGAATTGATCACCGCGTTGACCACGGTCTGGGCGAACTCGGGCGACTCGGCCTCATACGAGACGAAGATGAGCTCGGTGTTGCGATCGGAACTGACCTGCAGATCTTCCTCGAGGTCCGCCAACGCGTCCTCTTGCTTGGACCACTCGAAGGCCTGAATCTTCGGATCGTTCATCGCGTTCTCGAGCACGCGACGACTCTTGAGCAGCTGGACCTGGGTGTTGACGAACATCGGGAAGTTGACCGGCTCTTCGATCTGACCGGGCAGGAAGACCGGGACCGTGGGTGTCACGCGGATCACGCCGAGGCTCTCGTACATTGGACCGGTCGAGCGCCAGCCGGCGACGGCCAGGCCCGTTCCCAGGACCGCGGCGATCAGGACCATCCAGCGCCACCGGCCGCGAAGGCGGTCGTCGACCATCCGCCAGAGCGACTCGGTCGGGGGTTCTGCACCGGCGCCACTCCCAGCCATTGATCGGCCGGACGTCGCGAAAGTGCCATCGCCCTCCATCCCCATTGGAGGATCGGGCTGGTCGTACCTCGTCAGGTTGCTCTGATGCGACTCAAATGTCACGGGACGCTCCTTGCCCCACCCGAAGGGCCTTCATCAGCTCGCGCATTCCATTGAGCAACTCGGTGGCGGTCTCCTTCGCATCGGTGCCGTCAGCGCTGGCCGAAGTCAGGACCTGCAGCTGCGCCACCCCCTGGGCGGAGACCGCCAGGCGCTCGGACTGCCTATTGATATCGGAGATGTCCTGGGTCACCGTTCCATCTGGAAGGACAAAGGCGTTGAATATTCTGATGCTCAGTTCCCGGCCTTGATCCTGCATCCGTCGGAACCGGTACACATGGACCGGAAGATCGGCCTCGTCGAGGTTGAGCACGACGCGCTTCGGCTCGTCCGAGCTGTCTTCCAACCAACCGGCACTCGGATAGCAGATCGGCGGGTAGTGTCCGATCATGTCGCGAGCGTCGGAGCAGTGAACGATGAGGACGTGGGCCCACGCCCCACCGGGCTTCTCGTACACGCGACTGAAGATGGCATTGGGTCGCAGCAGCTTCTGCGCCTCGGCCGGAACGGGCCGGTCTTGTCCGATCCAGTCACCGATGAAGAAGGGCACCGCGGCCATGGCGGCGGCGACCTCCGCCTTCCGGTCGAGCGAGCGCCCGTCGATTCGAACCCGATTGGGAAGTGCCCAGGAGAGCGCGACCAGCACCAGCAAGGTGGCGAACGGAGCCAGTCGGGAAAGGCGGTTGGTGGTCCGGGGGGGAGCTTCATTGGCCGACCAGTCGGTACGGTGTGATCGGGAATTCAAGCCACTTGATCGTGCGCAGCACGCCGGCGAGCATGACCAGCGCGACCGGGAGCATGACCCAGCCGAGCAGATCGTGGAATCGCTCCGCCAGCTGGATGTCGCCGTACCCGAAGATGAGGCTGGTCGGCACGAGGCGGATCACGTTGCACAGGATGGCCACCAGCGGGCTCATGATCAGCAGCACCGCGCGGGAGAGCGGTTTGAGAGCCGTCCCGAAGGCAAAGGCATACACCACCAGACCCAGCGCGAAGACCATGCGCATGCCGTTGCATGCCTCGCCGACGGCGACCTGCTCTCCGTTGATGATGAGGATGTTGCCGCTTCGCACGGTCGAGACGCCGAACAGTTCGAGCATCGAATGCGTGACGCCGGTCGCGAGGCTCTGAAGCGGGTGCGCGATCTGGTGGCGGATCGCTCCGGGAATCGGCAGCATGAACAGCAGCACGACGAAGACGGGCGCCAGCCGTTGCAACGGCGCCAACCCGGTGAACGACAGGAGCACACCGACGAGGCAGACGATCGCGCCGGCGTGCCAGGCGATCTGCGTTCCGGACTCGAATC
Source organism: uncultured Planctomycetota bacterium (assembly GCA_963697235.1). Lineage (GTDB taxonomy): Bacteria > Planctomycetota > Phycisphaerae > Phycisphaerales > SM1A02 > CAVONJ01. Next base: position 239,005 of record CAVONJ010000003.1, on the reverse strand, counting down.
CCCACCAGCTCAGCAGCCAGCCACCGGCGGCCACCGCCAAGCCGATGAAGCTCGGCTGGACCGGAATGAATCGCAGACGGCTGCGGCGAAGCCACAACAGCCACAGCGCCACGATTGGCGCGAGGAAGATGTGCGACTGTTCTTCGTCACGAAGTCCGATGGCGAACATGTCCAGAAGCGGCTGTCGATTGAGCCAGACCGCCACGGCCAGCATGACGAACAACAGCGCATAATCGGCTGGCCCCCAACCTCTTCGCTGTCGCACGATCACCCGCACCCTCCTCTTCGCTGCATCACGTCGCCGTCACCCCTCCCCGCGTGCCGACCGCCTGGCCGCGAGCCGTCGATGGGACGCCTTCGACGACGACATCCTGGACGATCCTCGCTCGGGCGACCACGGTCACCCGCGGTCCCAGAACGCTTCTGGTCACGACAGCGCCACCACCGACGGTCGCGCCCGCAAGCACGATGCTGTCGTGAACGACCGCACCGTCCTCGATGATCGCTCCCGGCTCGACGAGGCAGAAACCCTCCAGCAGAGCCGAGCCCGACACGGATGCCTGCGGCGCAACGAGTTGCGGGGGACGCCCAGGGTTGGCGTGCTCGAGGCTGTAACTGACGGCCTGCAGATAACTGCTCCGATCGCGAATGCGGTGCACCTCGTCGCCCAGCCGTGCGCACCGCACCGGGAGATCCGCCTGATGCAAAGCCGGCAGCATCTGTTCCTTGACGTCCTGGTATCCGATGGCGGCGACTCGCTCGAGAGCTTGCCGCGTAAAGAGGTAGACGCCAGCCGGCACCTGATCATCGCCAACGCCAACGACGCCGAACGCATCGTCACTCATCGCCTCGATCAGCGGTCGCAACGACACCGGCGGCAGGCAGGAAGCTTCCGCCACCACGACCACGTCTGCTGGCTGCAGGTCGTCGGTCACGTCGCGAAGAACGCCGGCGGTGCCGCGCCAGGCCGTCGGTTCGGCGATGATTCGAGGAGCAGTCCGGTTTCCTCGCTGACCCTTTCGCCCCGCCGCGCTCGCGACCGTCTCGATGTCGACATACGAGTTCACCACGACGCGCAGATCGTCAGAGATTCCCACGTCGGCCAGCACCGAACGCCAGGCGTTCAGGAGCAGATCCTCCCGGCCCACGGGAAGACAGAGCACTGGAATATCCAGGACCTGCCGAAGGGGAGAGGGGCGGATCGTGCCGGCCAGGATGATCGCGGTGAAGTGGGTCATGTTCTCGGTCCGCTCCGTCAGAAGGCGATCGGCGACCAGTCGGCGCCGCGCGGAGCGCGGCCCAGATCCGTCAGTTCATCCGTGCTGAGTCTTCCAGGGAAATCCCTCGATGCTGTCGTACGGCCGCCGTTCCTCGTCGGGATTGGCCGGGTCGTAGGCATGCGTCACGTAGTAGAGGAGGCCGGCGGAGGTCGGACCGACCGCGGTTGCGCCGTGCCAGAGGCCTGGAGGAATCACCAGGACCCCGGGGCGATGTTCACCGATCACGTACATCCAGCTCGAGCCGTCGCTTTCGCGGTGGACACCTGCCTTGAGGTGACCGGTCAGACACATCCAGAAGTCGGTCTGCTTCTGGTGCCGGTGCCACGCCTTCACGGCGCCTGGGTATTGCATTGAGAAGTTCAGCTGCCCGCGCTCGCTCATGGCGCCAGCCAGCACGTTCATGAGCGACCAGCCGCGGTCATCGGTATAGGGGGAGACGGGCACGAACAGCGGCTCGTCCGCCTCCGCGGCCGCGGCCTGGGCTTCGGACCAGGCCCCGCTGAAGCGCTGCGGGGTCCGCACCTGCCGCATCGGTCGGAACATGGAATCCACCGCCTCTTGAAGTTCACGGAGTCCTTGGGTCATCTCGATGGTGCTCCTTCCCTCTGGTCGCCCGTCCGGATCGCGACCACGGCTTCCGAATGAGCGGAAACCGCAACTCGATCGGTGCTCGGAGTACTCATCGGCCCGCACACGGCCTTGCGACAGTCGTACCGCGGCAATCACTGTCGGAGAAATGACTTGCGCCACACGCCCGGCCGGCTGGGGACCCCCACTCACCGGCCGATATTGTATCCGCTGGATGCTCATCCCGGCAACACGGATCGGGTCTTCAGGCACCTCTCGGCCGCTACCTCCTGCAATTGCGGGTCCGATTCCTCGTTGGGATACCTCCACCCTCCTCTGGCCATTCGTTTGCACCACGCGGAGCTCAGTATGAGACGCCCCTCAGGACCGATGACGTCGACAATCAGCGCCCTCCTCTGCCGGATCATCGTGCCGTTGTGGGTGCTCATGGGAGCGCTCTTCAAGCTGGTGGAGCACACCCCCAAGCTGCTGCCGCGCAACGTCTTCCTCTTCGGCGTGGAGACGCTTTCGGTGCCGCCCTACTTGCTCCTGGCCAGCCTCATTGCTCTGGAGCTCTTCGCGGTGGCGGTCATGATCTTCCTGCGCCGCTGGCGCGGCCAATGGCCATCTTCATGCTGACCTGCTTCTGCCTCATCCTGATCGGCGAAATCGCGGCCGGGAACGCCGACTGCGGTTGCCTGGGCAGCAAGTCGCCCCCCATCTGGGTCATGCTCGGGATCGACGCCGCGCTGCTCCTTGCGGTGCTCTTCTTCAAGCCCGCTCGCCCCGATCAGCCCGTTCCCGCGATGACGCCGCGGGCCGGCGTGGCCACCGCCGCGCTGACCCTGGTCGGCGCCGTCGCAAGCTTCGGCGTGGTGGTGCCAGCCGGCGAGGCACCACCCGTAGCAACTTCCGATAACGGCACTCCCGATGGCGGTGCCGCCAAGACACTTCCCGGTGTCTGGTACGTCAGCGACATCGACTCCTGGATCGGGCGGCCCTGGCAGGAGATCGACCTGCTCGGTTACCTCCCTGAGCCACCGAAGGGCATCGACGGTCCTCGTCGTCACATCGTGTTCTACGGGCGGACGTGCGATCACTGCGAAGAGATGTTCTACTTCGATCTGACTGATCCCGGCTTGGCGGAAACGGTGACGGCGGTGGAAGTGCCCGCCGCCAAGGACCACTTGCGTGATGCAGGGGCCTGGGACATGCCGGAGACCGGCTGTGAGCTGATGACGCTGCCGCTCGGCTGCGACTGGATCATCTCGACACCGCTGACCATCACGGTCGAGAACGGCATCGTCACCTGCGCGACAGAGGGCGATCACGCTGAGTGCATGGGGTTGTAGTTCGCCATAGCGCTCCGTACGGCCCTCCGGGCCGACACTCGCTCTGGTACGGCCGCGCCCGCTCCGCCTCCCTTCGCGTCTCTCCGCGCGCTCTGCGCCCTCCGCGGCTCTCTGTGTTGAATTGCCCATACGAAGGTCTGAAGGGGAATTCTCACCGCGGAGTTCGCGGAGGGCCACGGAAAGGGTTTGGAGGAAGCCGGGGTGCGGGCGATGGCGTCGTCGCGTTCAGGGCTTTGACGAGAGCATCCAATCGATTTCGTGCGCTGCGTCTAGGAGAATGAGCTGCGCTGAGCGGCTCGGGTCTTCCGTGGACTGCGAGCGCGTTGTGCAGCAGCGTCGCGGCGTAGTGCTCGGCTTCTGGTGTGCCGGCCGCCAAGAAGACGTGGAGCGCCCACGGACGATTGGTCGCGTTATCGGGCTGGGTGTTTTCGAGATGCCAGTCGCGGACGGTGTGGATGCGCCGCTGCCAGGCATCCCGACCGTGGGTTCGCCAGAGCCTCCAGAGTGCGTGAAGACCGCAGAGGTCGGCCTCCGTCCACACCTCGATCGTCCGGTAGAGCCCCTGCGGCAAGAGCGATCCCTCGGTTGGCGCGGCCAAGGCTCGGTCCACATCGATCGCAGGATCGAGGATCGCCCACCAGAGCGCCACTTCGCCAGTCGGATCGGTTGGCGGCACGGCCGTCGGCGATTGCGGAGGATCCGAGACCGCGGCGAGGAACGCCGGCTCCAGCTGCCCGAGACCCAGTCTCGACGGCGGGATCAGCACGGGCGCTGCGACATGGCGAAGCTGCGCTGACCAGTCATGCAGGCCTGGCCGGTCCATGGGCTGTTTCCAGTGCGACTGTGCCGTCTGGGCGGCAGCGCGGAGCATGGTAAGAAGGGTGAATCGTGCCCGTGGATTCGATTCTGATTTTTATTGGGAATGCTCCAATCTGGTGATACGCTGTCATTTCCTTCGCGCTCCCGTCGGGCTGCACGCAGGCGGGGCACTTCTCACCAACTCTTGTAGGGTATTGGCACCTCGATGATCAGCAGGACCAGTCGAGAGAGCACGGCCCGGACGATCAGCCGGCGGATGAGCATCCGCCGCTGCGTCGCCTGCGGCTACGACGGAGCCCTCCTTCAGGGCGGACGAGCCGAGCGCTGCGCTCGATGCGGATGTGATCTTCGTAGGCGACCCGCGCGAAGCTACGCGGAGATGGAGGGCCTGGTCGGCCATCCAGTGACCGTCGATTCTCTGGTCGGGCGACCCCGACGGGAGGATCGACTGATCCACCGCTGGCTGGCCTTTCTCTTCATCTCGGTCCTGTTCATGGTGACGCTCGGTTACTTCGCCGCGGCCGCCTTTGGTGTTTGAAACAAGCTGATCGGCGTCGGGACGCACGCGAGCGGTGCAAAGAGCACTGACCGGGGGGCGGCACGAGGCAGTGACCGCGAGTCCGTCCGGTCAGCGATCTCCCTCGGTACACTCTGGGCTCCATCCGAACAGGAGAGCGAGCCCAATGAATCAACCGACCACGACTGGCGGAATCGCCATCTCCCCCGAGCTCGTTCCTGTGTTGGAGCGGCTCGATCAGGACCACGATGCCGCGGTCGGGCGGCTCTGCGATCTGCTCCGCATTCCGAGTGTCAGCACGGATCCCGCGCACGACGCCGACACGAGGCGGGCTGCGGAGTGGCTCGTGCAAGATCTCTCGTCGATCGGGTTCGACGCGTCGGCGCGAGCCACCGCCGGTCATCCGATGGTGGTCGGCCACCATCCTGGCCCTGGGTCGAACACCGCGCCGCACATTCTCTACTACGGTCACTACGACGTGCAGCCGCCAGATCCGCTGGAATTGTGGGAGAGCCCGCCTTTCGAGCCGGTGATCGTTCCCTCCGAGCACGGACAGCGCGTCGTCGCCCGTGGTGCGGTCGATGACAAAGGACAGCTGATGACCTTCGTCGAGGCCTTCCGGGCGTGGCAGACCGTGCACGGAACGCTGCCGGTTCGGGTGACCGTGCTGCTGGAGGGCGAAGAGGAGTCCGGCAGCGCGAGCCTCGAGCCCTTTCTCCGCGCGCACCGTGAGGAATTGGGCGCCGACGTCTGCCTCGTCTGCGATACCAGCATGTGGAACATCCAGACGCCCGCGATCACCTACATGCTTCGCGGCCTGCTCTACATGGAGGTAACGCTGCACGGTCCGTCGCACGACCTGCACTCGGGAGGTTACGGCGGGGCCGTACTCAATCCGATCAACGCCCTGAGTCGAGTCCTCGCCGAACTGAAGGACGAGGAGGGTCGAGTCTTGATCCCGGGCTTCTACGATGACGTGCGCGAGATCTCACCGGAGGAGTTGAAGGAGTGGGCGCATCTGGACTTCGATGAGCGCGGCTTCCTCCAGAGCGCTGGCCTGACTTCGTCACAGGGAGAGTCGGGCCGGTCGGTGCTGGAGCGGATCTGGTCTAGGCCAACATGCGATCTGAACGGGATCTGGGGCGGCTACTGCGGCCGCGGGGCGAAGACCGTGATCCCCTCGTCCGCCTCCGCGAAACTCAGCTGCCGGCTCGTGCCCTCGCAGGATCCGGCGAAGATCCGCAGTGGTCTCCTGAAGTTCTTCAACGAGCGAACGCCGCCCAATGGGCGTTGGGAGTTCAAGGACCATGGGGCCAATCCAGCCATTCGGGTGTCGACGGACTCCCCGTTCATGTGCGCGTGCCGGCAAGGACTGGCCGACGTGTTCGGCGTACCGCCGGTTCTGATCGGCGCCGGCGGATCGATTCCGGCGGTTGGTTCGATCCAGAGCATTCTCGGCTTCGACTCGTTGCTGCTGGGGTTCAGCCTGGATGACGATCGAGTCCATTCTCCCAACGAGAAGTTCGAACTTCACTGCTTCCGCCAAGGCATGCGTTCGCAAGCGGCGATCATGGCCCGGATGGCGGCCGGCGTCGCGTGACCGCCGCGCTGCGCCGGCGCTTCTGCTCGTCGAGCAGGTGCTCTACCCGGCTTCGCAGCGCCCGACACTGGCCCGCATCCCTCATGGCCTCCGCCATGATCCGCAGCATCAAGAGCACGCAGCCGAGGACGATCAGCGCGATTGGTACCAGGCCGGGCGTGAGGGGAGCGCCGGACTGGAACGACATCGTCCTCGACATCATGATCATGGTGGTCATCGTGGTCGTCATGCTCACCGTGGCCCTGTCCCGGTCCAAGCCAATCGACCGATTCGGCCAGACGCTGGAGATCCCGAAACAGTCCGGCGACATCCCTTCGCAGCCCTCCTGACCTGGGACCTCGAATCGGGCTCTCGAACTGGACGGGCACATCTCGGGCAACGCGAGGACAGCTGAGCCGACCCCTGGGCCGCGGATGTGCCCCCCCGATTCCAGGGACCGCCGCTTCCGGGGCCAATTCGAGGGGGCGACTCGGTGGCGATCCGAGGGCGATCGGGAGTGGAGCCGCTCTGTATCGTCGTGGTCCCACCGTGTTGCCAGATGTACACTTGCGCCGTGTCCCGGAACGTAAGATTGCTGCTGATCGCGATCGCGCTCGCCTTGGTGAGCCCAGCCGCCCTCGGCCAGAACAGCCCGGTGCAGATCCGGCTCGATCAGTTCGGCCTCGGCAGGTCCTTCCGACCCGGTGATTTCACGGCCATTCGCGTAGAGCTGACCAACGCTCTGGCAGAACCGACACCCGTGGTCGTGCAGGTTGAGGTGGCCAACGCCGACGGCGACATCGGCGAGTTCGGCCGTTCACTCACGTTGACGCCGGGAGCCACCCAACCGCTCTGGCTCTACGTACCGCTTCCAACAGACTTCGAGGCCGGATCGCCACTGCCGGTGCGCGTCTTCGAAGAGCGGGACGGACGGCGACGCCGGGAGCTGGGCGGAATCCGGATCAGTCCTGGCGACATCGGTGCGGCCCTCGTGCCTCAGACCAAATCCATGATCGCGGTCGTCGCCGATGCCCAGGTCCAGATGGGGCTCAACGACTACTCCAGCTTTGGCCAGGAGGATCGGCCGATCTTTGCGCACGAGGACACGCGGGTGGTCTTCGGCATCCGGCCCGAAGAGCTGCCAGACCATTGGGAGGGTTTGCGAGGGTTCGAGGCGATCGCCTGGGGCAAGCCCCACTCGCCGCGAGACCTGGGCGAGGGGCAGGTCAGGGCACTCCGCCGGTACATCGAGCGGGGCGGCCACCTGATCATCACGCTCCCGGATGCAGGCAACCCCTGGGGCCTCGGCGCCGCCGAGCAGTCGCCGTTCTTCGATCTGCTGCTCGAGCAGGCACCGGAGAAGCAGGTCGACGTCCCCCTCAGCGTCGTGCAGCCGGTGCTCACCAAGGCCAAGTACCTGCCCCAGGACATTCCGTTGACCGTTCACGTCTTCAAGGATCTGGCCGGCTCGTTCGACGTGATCAGCGGCACGCCATTTCGTCCGCTCATCGCGCTCAACGACGGTCGGGTCATCGCCGTGCAGCGCTCCTTTGGATTTGGCCACATCACGATCGTCGGCCTGGATCTGGCCAACCGGACGCTGCTCAGCATGCGGCGGGCACTGCAGGCGGACGTCTTCTGGAACCCCATCCTCGGGCGGCGCGTGGACACGCCCACGCCCGAGGAGCTCCGTCAGATCAAGGATGTCGATCGCCTCTCGACCGCTGCCGCCCAGGAGAACAGCCTCGGCGGCGGAGCCCTCTTCAGCCAGCTGATCAGCATGTCCGAGCAGGCGGGGCGGGGCATGCTGGCCGTGCTCCTGCTCTTCGTCTTGTACTGGCTCGTCGCCGGGCCGGTCGGCTTCTTCGTCCTCAAGCAGTATCGCCTCGAGAGACACGCGTGGGTGGCCTTCGCCGCCGCGGCGGGTGTCTTCACCGCAGCTGCCTGGGGCATGGTGAGCATCATCAAGCCGCAGAGCTACAGGATCAGGCATGTGACGGTGCTGGACCTGCTGGATCGATCGCAGATCGATCCGGGTTCGACGGATCCGCCGCTGTCGCGCGCCCTGTCCTGGTTCAGCTTGAACATGCCCGGCTACCGCCGTACCTCGGTCTTCATCGATTCCGAGCCCGATCAGCGCGACCTCCTGGCCTCGTGGTCGCCACCGGACCTCCTCACCCAGCCATTCCCCAACCCCGATCGTTACCGCGTCGACGTCAGCACGACGCCGGCGAGCGAGTCGAACTACCTCACCCGAAACCAGGGCCTCCCCGAGTTCCGTCGTCCCTCCCGCGCCACCGCCACCCAGTTCTATGCCGACTGGATGGGCTCCCTCTCCGCCGACTGGGGGGGCACGATCCGATCCGATCGGAACGACCCGGTCCAGGTCCTCGTCGACGCAGCGCGCAACGAGCAGCTGACCGGCAGTCTGATCCACGATCTTCCCGGAGAATTGACCGATGTCTCGATCATCTGGATCCACAACAGACGCCTGCCGCCACGCCAGTACGAACCCAGCGGGGACGCGCAACGCCCCTGGGTTCTGCGCCGCCATTCCGGGCAGATGCTGAGCACCGGAGACATGTGGCGAATCCCGGATTGGGCGCCCGGCGCCCGACTGGTCCTGAGAGAGCAGACCCAGAACCACTCCGCCGACCTCCAGACGGCGATCGAAGAGCGCTACATCAAGGCGTACACGGGGAAGACCTTCGGACTCGCCAATGCTCCGGGGGGCGTTCGTCCGCAGGACCGAACGCCGTACCTGGAGATGCTGGGCCTCTTCAACCAGCTCGAGCCGCCCTCCTATCTTCTCGATGAGCCTGGACGGCGGCTGCCTGAGACCGTCGCCTTCTACCGTCTGCTTGGACGGCCGCTTGACCTCTCGTCCTGGTTCACGTCGCCTTGCCTCATCGTGACGGGCCAGCTGAGAGGCGTGGCGACACCGATACCCGTGCTGGTCAATGAAGAGACTCCCGAGAACGACGACAACTCACTGACACTGGTCCGCTGGATCTACCCGCTGCCCGTCGAGGAGCAGATCGCGTTTTCCGCGGTGGTCGACACGATCGACGCGGACGAATCGGCGAAGCGCAACTCGAAGGCCCTCCAGAACGCAGGCAAATGACATGGCGATGATCGAAACGATCAACCTCACCAAGAAATACGGTGAGCTGATCGCGCTGAACAACCTGAACCTAACCATCGACGAGGGTGACTGCTTCGGCTTCATCGGACCCAACGGTGCGGGCAAGACGACCACGATCAAGATCCTGGCCACGCTGCTCAAGCCGACCTGGGGCGAGGCGAGAATCAACGGCCTGGTCATCGGCTACCAGAACCCGCAGATCAGACCGATCATCGGCTACGTGCCCGACTTCATGGGCGCCTACGACGACATGGTGGTCAGCGAGTACCTGGAGTTCTTCGCCGCCTGCTACGACATCCACGGCAAGCAGCGCGAGCGGGTCGTGCGCGACGTGCTGGACCTGACCGACCTCAACTACAAGGCCAACGCCGAAGTCAACGGGCTGAGCCGCGGCATGAGCCAGCGGCTCTCCATCGCCCGCGTCCTGCTGCACGATCCCAAGGTGCTGCTGCTCGACGAGCCCGCGTCGGGCCTCGACCCCCGCGCCCGGATCGAGATCCGCGAGCTGCTCAAGGAGCTGCGACGGATGGGCAAGACCATCGTCATCAGCTCCCACATCCTGCACGAGCTGGCGGAGCTGTGCAACACGGTCGGCATCATCGAGCAGGGCGAGCTGGTCTTCTCCGGTCCGGTCAGCGAGATCATGGCCAAGGCGAGCATGGGTCTGGTCGTGCACATCACCGTCGAAGACCGCGTCGAGGATGCAGCCCGGCTTCTGGTCCAGGTGAAGGGCATCACGAAGGTCGATCTGACCCATCACAACGGGACGACCCGTCTCGACGTCACGATCGATCCGGAGAGCGGCCTGCCGATCTCCGAACTCCCCAACCGGCTCATCGCCCAGGGATTCCGGATCCGCTCGCTGCAGCCAGAGCAGGTCAACCTGGAGACCGCCTTCATGCGATTGACGAAGGGACTGGTCTCCTGACCTGAGTCAGGCGTGCTTTGTCGGATCCGTGCTTCCCTCGCCGGTCATCCCTCGCCAGTGTCCCCGGCGCGATACCCGGGTGGCGCCGCCCACCTCATCTTGTCCAGCAGGATGCGCCAGTAGGTCGTGCCGGGGTTGGTGATGAAGCGCGCTCGCCGGGAGTGCCGCCGGATGACGATCCGGTCGCCGGCGCGCAGGCCGAAGCGCACTTGCCCATCCAGGACCAAGGCGGTCCCCTCGTTGGCCCTGCTCACCGTGATGCTGAGCTCCGAACGATCCGGAAGCACGATGGGACGAAACGCCAGGCTGTGGGCGGCCAGCGGCGTGATGATGAGTGCCGGCACCGCGGGATGCACAATGGGCCCGCCGGCGGAGACGCTGTAGGCCGTCGATCCAACCGGCGTGGCAACGATCACGCCGTCGCCGCGCAGAGACGGGCCATCGCGACCATCGATTCCGATCTGCAGCTCGATCATCCGGAAGGGTTCGCCTGCGGTCAGGACACACTCGTTGATCGCCAGGCCGTGCTCCCGCAACCCGCCATCCGGCCCGCGGCACTCCGCGGCCAACACCGTGTGCTCTTGGATGGGCGGCGCGGCGCCGAAGATCTGCGGGGCGTGCACCAGCAGCGTCTCGACATCGAACTCCGCCAGGAATCCAAGTCGGCCGAAGTTGACGCCGATCACGGGAAGGTCGTGATCGAGAACCCGCCGCGCCTGACTGATCAGCGTGCCGTCTCCGCCGAGCACGACCACGCACTCCGCGTCGAGATCCGCGGGAAGCGGATCGCCGTCCGCATCGAGTTCACAGGTCACGCTGGCGTGGCGCTCGATGCCCGCCCGCACCTCATCGAGGAGCGCCGCCACCTCTGGCCGGGCTCGATCGGCGATCAACAGCACTCGCGCCCTGGACATCGCCGGATTGTACTGATCGAACGCGACGGTCACGGTCGGCGGCGGAGATCATCGATCTAGCCCAGGGGCGCCGCGGCGAGGTCGGTCGCAAAATGGACCATCTCCCGTACCCTGCAGCGTCTGCTTCAGCTCCGATTCCCCTTCTCCTTCCCCTTCCCTCACTCGCCATGATCGATCTCAAGGAACTCCGCGCTGATCCCGAGCGCTTCAAGCGCGGCGCTCGCGAGAAGGGCATTGCCGTCGACATCGAGAGGCTGTTGCGGCTGGACGAACAGCGGCGACGGCTGCTCGCCGACCAGGAATCGAGCCGCGCCGAACAGAAGCAGCTGAGCCGGGACATCGGGCCGCAAATCGGCAAGCTCAAGCGACAGCTTCGGGACGCCAGCCCAGCCAAGCGCGATGCGCTCGAAGCCGACATCCGGCAGCTCGAAGAGCGACCCGTCAAGCTGAAGGCGGAGATCCAGGCGTTCGACCACCAGCTCAGCGAGATCGAGCCGGAGTGGCGGGCCATCTGGCTGCAGGTCCCCCAGCCGCCCGATCTCGACGTTCCCACAGGAGACGGACCGGAAGACAATGTCGAGCTCCGCGGATGGCATCCGGACTGGTTCGATCCCGCCCGGTCCTTCCAGGAGAACAAGGGCTTCCCGCCGCGGACGCACTTGGAGATCGCCGAGCAGCTCGGACTCGTCGAGTTCGCGCGCGCCGTCAAGCTGGCCGGTACGCGATCCTACGTGCTCACCGGCAACGGGATGCGCCTCCATCAGGCGGTGCTCCGATTCGGGATGGATTTCATCACCGAGCGGCACGATTTCATCCCGATGTCGGTTCCCGTCATCGTGCGCGAAGAGTGCATGGTCGGCACCGGCTTCTTCCCCTCCGGTCGCGAACAGGCGTACCACATCGAAGAGTCCAAACGCGGCGCCGGGCAGGATCTCTTCCTCACCGGGACCGGCGAGGTCGGTCTCATGGGATATCACCAGGATGAGATCCTCGATGCAACGCAGCTTCCCTTGAAGTACGCCACGGTCTCCACGTGCTTCCGCCGGGAGGCCGGCGCGGCCGGCAAGGATACGGCCGGCCTCTATCGGATTCACCAGTTCGACAAAGTGGAGCAGGTGGTCATCTGCCGCGCGGACGTCGAGGAGAGCCGCGCTTGGCATCGCGAGATGATCCGAATCGTCGAAGAGCTGCTGCAGCAGCTGGAGCTTCCCTACCGACTGCTGCAATGCTGCACCGCGGACCTGGGCGCCAAGAACGCGGACATGATCGACATCGAATGCTGGATGCCCGGACGAGGCGACCTCGATGCGCACGATCGCCCGCTCGGCGCCTACGGAGAGACGCACTCCGCATCGCGGCTCTACGACTTCCAGTGCCGTCGGCTCAACCTTCGCTACCGAGAGAAGGAGGGCCAGAACGTCTTCTGCCACTCGCTCAACAATACGGTCGTGGCCAGCCCGCGCATTCTCGTACCGCTCCTCGAGCTGTACCAGAACGAAGACGGAACGATTACCGTTCCGAAGGTGCTGCGATCATACCTGCATGGCATGGAGAGGATCGGCCCTCCCCGCCTCGACTGACTCACTTGATCGGCGTCTCGTCACGACGGCCGGCCAGCGCATCGCGAAGGCGCTCGGAGGTGGAGTCGTCATAGAGCTGCGACTTTCCGAATCCGGGGAAGGCACCGGCCGCGACCGCCTCCTGCTGCGCATCCTGGAAATTCGAGATCAGCATCGTGGCGGGTCGATCCTCTCGCGCTCAGTCGGGCGATGAGCGAGACTCCGCTGTCGGTGTCGAAGCTCCCGTCCAGCACCCGGTTGATCAGCAGCAACGAGCGGGCGCTCAGATGCGCCTCGAGGGTGCCATGATCATTGACCGCGACGATGGGAACGTCCGGCACGTGGCGAGCCACGGTGCTCTTGAGCAGGAACAGATCCGGGCCGCAGTGCCCGACGAGAACGATGCTCGAATCCTCAGACATCGACGAGACTCCGGGAGAAGAGAGTCGCGACTCTTGCGAACCGCGAAGGAAGGCCAACAGCGATCTGATCATTCTCGGCGCTCTGCATCGAGCTTCACGCGTCGAGCGGTCACCTCGAGACGGAATCCCTCCGGCCAACGGAAACGCCGGGGGCGAGGATCGTCGTCGGCCACCGCTTCGGCCGCCGGCCAGAAGTGCTGCCGCCCGATCCGGTCGGTGTTCCGGCCGAGCTCGTCGCGGACGGCCCGGTGTAGACCCGCGACGATGACCGGCGGCGTCGACGCTCGGAGCAACGCGCGGTCCCAGACGCGGCACTCCGGCGGACCAAAGGTCGCGCCGACTCGCGTCTCGAGCGCCGCCGCGCCGATGCGGAGCAGGTCGCAGGTCGTCACCGCCGCGTGGGCGGCGTTCGGCCACAACTCCTGCAGGAGCGGCATGACCTCGTGGCGAAGACGGGTCCGGGGTCGGGTGAGGTCCGCGTTGCTCGGGTCCTCGCGCCACTGAATGCCTGCCGCGCGACAGATCGATTCACACTCGCGCCTGGCGGTGGCCAAGAGTGGCCGCACCAGCTCGATTCCCTCGCTCAACGGTCGACTCCACGACATCCCCGCGAGGCCGCTGGGACCGGCACCGCGGCAGAGGGCCATCACCATGGTCTCGAATTGATCTTCGGCGTGATGAGCGGTCGCCACCCAGCGCGTTCCCGTCTCCTGAGCGACCTTGACCAAGGCGCCATAGCGCAGCGCCCGCGCCGCCGCCGCCAGGTTGCCCGCCATCCCGCGGGGATGGACATGCTCGACGCGGAAGGGCACCTCCGCGCGGCGACACAGCGCTTCGACGAACTGCGCATCGCCGTCGGCAGTGGGCCGCAGGTGATGGTGCACGTGAACCACGATCGGGCGGACGCGGAATGCCACTCGCCTCGTGCGCTTGCTGAGGGCCAGGGCGGCGAGCAGCAGCGCCATCGAATCGGCGCCGCCGCTGCAGCCGATGATCAGGTGCGACTCGGCCGGCACGCCGCAGAATCGATCGAGCCGATGCCCCGCTTCCCGCACGAGAGCGTGCCGTCGAGCGGCCAGTGGCAAGGACCAGCGATCGGTCAGGGGGCACGGATCGGGCTCGCGTGCGAGCGTGCTCATGGACAGATGGTATCTTGACCGGAGAGCTGCGGCCCGCGCTCCCGGAGCCGCGCCGAGCTTGGAGACCCCCGTCGATGATGCTCACCGCGGTCATGAGTCCGATCGGCAGCTGGCTTCCGGCGCTGATCCTGGTGACCGCGACGATCTTCTTCAGCGTGATCCTGACCATCTCCATCCGGAGCAAGATCGCTCGGCGGAACGCCCAGCGACTCGATCCGAGGGAGCACATCCGGCAGATCCGCGCCGCGGCAAACCCGCACGTCGACCTGCACGCCGCCACCGCGAGCTACCTGGAGACGACCCAGCGCCTCGCGGCGCAGCTGGACAACAAGTCCGAGCGACTCGAGCAGCTTCTCCTGCAGGCTGATGAGCGGATCGCCTCCCTTCGCGCGCTCGAATGCGCCGGCACTGCGGCTTCTTCTACGCAGCCCGCGTCGACGAACCCGAGTCCTCGTCCCCTCGATCCGCTCACCCGATCGGTGTACGACCTGGCCGACGCGGACAACAGCCCGGTCGAGATCGCCCAGCAGCTGCACGAACAGGTCGGCAAGGTGGAGCTCATCCTTGCCCTGCGGGGACGCGGCGATCGAATCGCCGGCGAGGGCGACGGCTCTACTCCGTCAGCACCAGCTTGATCGATCCGTTGGACGTATCGAACGTCGAGCTCGGTCCGTCGCCGGCTACGGTGACCTCTCCGCTGTTGCGACCGAGCCGCTGGGAGACGATGCGCTGCAGCTGATCGTCAACCGTGAGCGATCCGTTGGACGTGTCCATCATCACCCGGCCTTCGAAACCAGGGCCCGCCTCGACGGTGATGGAACCGTTGCTCGTGTCGATCTTGATCGGTCCCTTTCCTGTCGAGGTCAGCTTCACGAGGACCTTGGCGTTGGAAGTGCCGATCGTGATCGGGCCCTCGACCTCGCCCGCCTGCACGCCGCCATTCGAAGTCCGGATGCTGAGCTCGCCGCTCTGGCGGGTCACGGTCACTCGCCCGTTGGACGTCTCGATGCTCGCCGGACCGTCGTGATCGGTGATCTCGACGCTTCCGTTGGAGGTGTTGACCACGAGCCGCCCGCGCACGCTGTTGACGACGACGTTCCCGTTGGAGGTCTCCACTTCGACGCCGCTCGCGCCCGGCAGATGAATCGTCAGCGATGCGCCATCGCCGCCGCGAGGTTGCTGAGGGAAGAGCGGCTGGATGAAGAGCGTCCGGTCGGTTCGACGGGAGAGCTCGAGCGTTGCGGCCGCAAGGCGCGCCGCCGGCGTCCGCCTGGGTGGCGCCCACGCATTTGATCGTCGCTTCCACCTCGAC
Source organism: uncultured Planctomycetota bacterium (assembly GCA_963697235.1). Classification (GTDB taxonomy): domain Bacteria; phylum Planctomycetota; class Phycisphaerae; order Phycisphaerales; family SM1A02; genus CAVONJ01. The sequence continues at coordinate 223,472 of CAVONJ010000003.1, read as the reverse complement.
CGCCTCGTCATCCGGAGCAGCGATGATCCGGATCGTTCCGTTCCGGGACTTCACGACCAGAGCGCTCCCGGGCAAGTGCTCGGCCGTCTGGCGGACGGTCTTCTCGGCGCGGAACCCGGCTTGAGACCCGCAGCCAGAACAGGCCAGAGCGGCCAGGAGCAGACAGGTCATCGACGACGAGGGACCTGACCGGCGAGACCAACGGGCACAGGGGGCGGTCAGCTTGGTCATCTCGATGCCTCCTCACACGGACCTTCGAATGACGCGGTTGTTCGGTTTCTCGGCGGCAATCTTGCAGTCTCTCCTCAACGGACCGCGCGCGTCGCCCGGATCGCCGCGAGCGAGAGGACCTCGAAGATCACGTGGGCACCGAGCAAGGCCGTGATGCCCGTGGGATCGCGATCGGGCAGCACCTCGACGAGGTCCGCCCCCACGAGGTTGACGCCCGCGAAGCAGCGCAGCAGGGCAAGCGCCTCGGCCGCGGTGAATCCCCCGCAGCAGGGCGTCCCGGTGCCGGGTGCGAAGGCGGGGTCGACGCAATCGATGTCGAACGTGAGGTACGCCTCATCTTCGCCAAGACGCTCGATGAAGGCGCTGATGCGGGCGACTCCGTCCCCGGAACGCCACTGGTCGAAGGTGATCAGCTCGATGCCGTGCTGCCGGGCGAAGTCCAGATCGGACGCGGTGTTGAACGGCCCGCGGACGCCGACGCTCAGCATGCGGCGGGGATCGATGAACCCCGCCTCGATGCCGCGAATGAAGGGCGAGGCGTGGGTCCATTTCGATCCCCAGACGACGTCGGCCGTGTCGAGGTGGGCGTCGAAGTGAAGAAGGGCGAGACCCTCCGCAGGCCGACCTCTCCGCTCCCAGGTCGCGCGCAGGTTGGCGTACGCGATCGAGTGATCACCGCCCACGGCGAGCAGGCGCGTCCGCTTCGAATCGCCCAGATGGGTGGCGAACTCGACCACCGAGTCCATGGTCTCCGCGCAGGAGAACGGCTTGACCGGGGCGTCGCCGGCATCGGCCAGCGAGAGCGATTTCGCGATATCGACCTGCAGCTCGAGGTGCACGGGCTTGATGTACTGCGACGCGTCGCGGATGGCCCGGGGACCGAACGAGCGCCCGGACGATACGTCACGCCGCCGTCGAAGGGAACGCCGTACAGCGCCAGTCGACCGGTTGCTGCGCCGCGGCGACATCGAGGAGGCGGGGAAAGCGGCAGAACGTGTTGATGCCCGCGAACCGCGGAACTTCCCGGGCGTTGGGAAGCAGCGTCCTGGGCAGTGGCTCGGACATGGGGGCATCGTAACAGCGAGAGGGGTGCTCAGGCCTTCAATTGAATGTCCATCCCCGGCGGCACCGCGACGTCCGCGGAACCCTCCACCATGCTCGCCACCGGAATGCCGCAGTAGTCGACGCTGAACGCCGCCGCGGGACGATGATTGCCGCTGAGGCCCAGTCCGCCGAAAGGCAGCTTGCTCGAGGCGCCGGCGGTGCCGGTGTTGTGGTTGATGCAGCCGCCCGCACCTCCGCCAGGAATCGCTCGAAGAAGTAGGCGCTCGAGGTGAAGATCGAAGCGGCCAGGCCGAATCGTGTAGCGTTCGTCTGCTCGATCGCTTCATCCAGATCTCGGACGACCGCGACCTGCACGAGCGGTCCGAAGACCTCGCTCGTCGCACGTCGAGCGTGAATTGCCGTCAACCTCGATGACGCCGGCGCTGACGAAGTGCCCGCCGGCCTCGGCCAGACGCCGACAGGGCACCCGGACGGTGCCGCCTCGCGGCGGCCAGCTGCGTCCTGGAAGTCCAGGACCGCGTCCACCGCCTGCTCGGTGATCAGCGGTCCCATGAAGACCGGCGGCTCCGAGCGGCCGGGTCCGATGCGCACGGTCGAGGCGACGCGGCAGAAGCTGCGAGAAAGCGCTCGGCGATGGCCTCTTCGACGATGATCCGCCTCGTGCACGTGCAGCGCTGACCGGTGGTGGCGAAGGCGGACCGCGCGCACTCGATGACCGCCTGCTCGCAGGTGCGCATCGGAGAGGACGACCGCCGGGTTGTTGCCGCCCATCTCCAGGGCACGATCAGGCGACCGGGCCGGTCGAGATTGGCCTCGAGGATCGACCGACCGACCGGCCACGAGCCCGTGAAGAGGATGCCGTCGACGTCGTCGTGTCCGACGAGCGCCGCTGCGATCCGACCGTCGCCCTGCACGACGTTGAAGACGCCGGGAGGCACCGGCGCTTCGTGCATCAGTCTCGGCGATCAGCTGGCCGACCGCCGCGCGTCTTCTCCGACGGCTTGAAGCACGACCGTGTTGCCGAGCAGAAGGGCGGGAACGAAGTGGCCGTTGGGCAGGTGCGCCGGGAAGTTGAACGGGCCGATCACCGCCATGACGCCATGGGGCTTGAAGCGGCACCAGCCCGACCGCGTCGCCGAGACCTTGACGTCGTAGTCCCGCACGCGCCCGAGACTCACGTCGATCGAGGGTGACGTCGACCTTGCCGCCGAGGAGCTTCGCCTCGAAGCCGACACTCCGCCGATCGGCTTGCCCATCTCGTCGCAGATCAGTCTCGGCGATGCGCCTCGAGGTGGCGCTCGGTCACCGCCTGCCAGCGGCGCAGCACCGCCGCCCGCTCCGTCGAGCGTTCGGCTGGCCCACGCCGGCGCGCCCTGCGAGCGGCGGCGACGGCCTGCTCGATGTGGACGATCCGGGCGTTCCGGACCAGAGGATCCGATCGGGCGCCGCCGGGTTGCGCGAGACGATGTCGTCGCCGGGAAGCGGAAGGAACCGGCCACCGACGTAGTCGCAAGGCGGATGCAGCAGCGTCATGTCGCAGCCGGCGTCTGGCGGCCCTTCGTGGTGGTCGACTTCTTCTTTCGCCGCTTCTTGGACGCCGTCTCGCCGTTGTCAGACGGCATCGGCGTCACGCCCAGCGTCGTCGCCGGCCTCGGCGCCGATCCGCTCCGCCATGCGCGCCGATACCCGACCTCGTCGCCATCGAGCTGACACGGCGTGCGCACCGCCCGGAAGCCGCCAGCTCCCCGTGGAAGCTGACGAACCCCTCGTGCTCGAGCGTCCCGGTCCGAGACGATCATCCGCGCCGTGCGCGTGTTCGCCACGAGCGGGATGTCGTCGATCACCGCCTCCAGGTACGGTCCGCCGTCGAACGGATCGACGTGACCGGTGTACGTGAATCCGAGACGCTCGAGCATGGCCTGCGCGGGCTCGGTCTCCGGCCCGACCGTCCCGATGAGATTGCGAGCGACCGCGGGCAGCAGCGACGCGTAGATCTCGTCCTTCGGAAAGAGCGACGTGATGAACTCCTTGGAGTTCTGGCTGAAGCGGTCGGCCTCGGTGTACTCGAGGTTGATGAACCGCCGCCCGAGGTACTCCCACAGCAGATTGCGGCTGTCGGGCGTGAGCGCGACCCATCATCTCCGCGATGATGCCGTCGGAGAACCACTCGCGGTGCAGTCCGATGTAATGGAACCGAATCAGGCTGAGCAGTGCCACCGAGCCTGTGCGATGGCCGCGGTACGAAGGGCCGAGAATGAGGCCGCCGATCTCGCTCGGTCCGCTCTCGTCCGTTCCCAGCTGCAAGGTCACGTGCACCTGCGCCCGTCTGCAGATCGTCGCTGAAGAGCTCGCGACGCCGCACCTGACAGGTAGACGTGCGGATGTCCGGGCCAGCTGATGCAGGACGCGATCGACGACGTCCCGACGACGTTGCGCCGTCTCCATGTCCTCGAGCACGAACATGAACTGACGGTCGCTGGCCGAATCGACCTGCCCGTCGAAGCTCCGTCGCGACCGGGCGATCTTGGTCGCCGATGATGTCGGTGTCCGGCGGGAGGTTGATGAAGTGGACCATCTTCGCCAGCTTGAGCAGCGTCGAAGCGTCCTCGAGGGTGGCTTGGCGGATCACGAACATGCGGAGCAGTCTCCTCGCCCCTCCCGCTACCGACTCAAGCGACTTCCGCCATGGCTGATCCCACGATCTCGAAGACCGGGTCGAAGTCTTCCGGACGCATCACGCCGACCGGCGGAAGGAACCGCACGTGGTAGGGCCCATGACCGCAGTAGAACGCGATCACGCCGTGCTCGAACATGGCGTGGAGCAGCTTGACGATCGCGACGTGATCGCCGCCGAATGGCGTCATCCGCATCATGCCGCCAACCCCGCCGATCAGAACCGTCTCCCGCCCGGGAGAGACCCCGTGGACGCGGAAACGGCGGGGAAACACGGCGCGTGTTCGACGACCAGCCGCTCGGCGCCGCTCCCGAAAGGCCGCGTGAAGCCCTGCGATTCGACCGCTGGGGCCGTAGTAGCCGCCGTCGCGGAGCCGCTCGAGAATCCGCCGACCCGTCCTCAGGCCCGACCGTGGAGCCGATGAAGGTGCCGCTGAGCAAGCCCGGCTTGGGGTTGAACTCCTCGGTGAAGAGGCACGCGCAGATCTGGCTCATCTTGCCGATCGTCACGACGTCGACGAACGGACCCAGCCCAAGGTGTTCGAAGTGGAACATCGCCTGCGTCCGGCCGAAGGTCTGCACCTCATCGATCCAGATCGGGATACCGTTCTCTCGTGCACAGCTCCATCAGAGGAACGAAGAACTCCCTGCGGCGCCACGTTGAAACCGCCCTCACCCTGGACCAGCTCCATCACGAAGCACGCGTGCTGTCCGGGGTAGCGTTCGATGTATTGCTGCAAGTGGTAGACGGCGTACTCGATCGAGCGAGCTCCGTGCTCAGGATCGTAAAACGGCATGTAGTCGACGAGCGTGTTCAGCGGCAGATCCGATCGCGACCCGGCGCTGTCGCCGATCTGCGCCATGGTCGTCGAGCGTCCCATGAAGCAGTCGGCGAACGCGAGAATGCGCAGCGCTTCGCCCTCCCGCTTCTGCATGCACACCTTGAGCGCCGACTCGTTCGCCATCGCTCCGGAGTTCGTGAGGAAGCAGTGGTGCAGACCGCTGGTCCTCGCCGGCTTCGGACAGCAGCAGCTCGCTGAACTCCACGGCGTCCTCGTTGCACTGGAGGTTGCCCTGCATGACCGTGTCGCGAGAGCGCCGCCCGGAGAGCCGTCGCCGCCAGGTCAGGATCGCTGTGGCCGAACATGTGCACGCCGATTCCGCTGATCATGTCCCACTTGACCGAACCGTCGGCCAGCTCAACGAGCGGTCCTCGCCCCACGCCCGAACCGAGGTAGGGATAGAACGCCGGCCGTCCCCGAGTCTCGCCCAGCCGCTGCAGGGCGGCCTCGTAGTCGACCTCGAGCTCTCGCACCGGCGGGCGGGCGGAGACGATGGACGACTGAGCACCCTGCAGTTCCTCGATGATGGCGTCGATCGCCCGGGCGATTCGGGGCGAGTCATTCAGGCGATCGGCGGTGGTGGTCTCGACGCTCGGTGCGGTCATGGAAGTGATCTCTTCGGCTGGCGGCCTGCGGTTCTGCATCGTGGCCCGTCAATCGGATATGGTATCTGACCGGAGACCCGGTTCGCCGGGCCCATCGTGGAACTGATCCCTTGCCGCCTACCAGCACGTTGTCAAGGTCAGGTCACCAGTTGAGCACTGGCGAAGCACTTGTTCAACGGGCTGCTCGCCCTCTTCACGGGAAATCGCCATGACCATCCCGCCCGAAGCGAGCCCGCCGCCGCCCGCGACGCCGTCCAGCGCGCCGGGCGTCCTCTCGCCGCAGGACGCCCAGGCGCTGAGCTTGCTCTCGATCTTCTATTACGTGTTCGCGGGCCTCACCGCCCTCGGCGGATGCTGCGGGCTGGCCTACGTCGTCTTCGGGGTCGTGTTCGCGGTGTCGCCCGAGTCCTTCGAGTCCTCTGGACAGAACGGTGCTCCGCCGCAGGCCCTCGGCTGGGTCTTCTCGGCGATGGGAGCGATCCTCATCGCGATCTGCCTGGCGGGCGCGGCACTCCAGTTCTACGCGGGGCGCTTCATCAGCCGCCGACGGCACCGTGTCTTCTGCCTCGTCGTGGCCGCTCTCAACTGCCTTTCGATTCCGCTGGGCACGATCCTGGGCATCTTCACCATCATCGTGCTGTCACGCCCCTCGGTGGTGCGGGCGTTCGAGGCCTCGCGTCCTTCGGGGTGAACGGACGGACGGCGCGGTCATGATCCGGGCCAGGTTCCACGAAAGACCTCGCGCGGGGCCAGTCTTGTAGACGTGGTTGTTGGTCTCGTCCCAGCGCAGGAGAAGATCCCCGCCGGGCAGATGGGCTTCGATCTGTCGTTCGCTGCGACCGCTCAGGACGCCGGCCACGCACACTGCAGCGGCGCCGGTGCCGCAGGCGAGGGTGACTCCGCTACCCCGCTCCCAGGTGACCATCGTCACCTCGCTCGGGCTGTGCACTTGCACGAAGTGCACGTTGACCCGTCGGGGGAAGATCGGCAGATGTTCGATCGCCGGACCGACGACTTCCAGAGGAATGGCCGACACCTGAGGGCAGTAGAAGACCGCGTGGGGGTTCCCCATCGAGACGCTGGTCATCTTGAGTTCGAGGCCGGGCGGAAGGCCGGCGGTGCTCGCGGTGTCGAGCGGCGCGAGATCGACGAGCGGTCGCTCGACGAGCGCACCTGGTTCGGGGTCGAGCAGGTGCAGGGGAAGGTCCGCGGGCTCCAGCCGCGGCTCACCCATGTCGACTGTCACGCGATCGACCTCGCCTTCGGCATCGAGCGTGTACGTCAAGGTCAGAACGCCCGCCCCGGTCTGAATACGCATCGGATACTTGGTGCAGAGACCGTGGTCATGGGCGTACTTGCAGACGCAGCGGATTCCGTTGCCGCACATCTCCGCCTCGCCGCCGTCCCCGTTGAACATTCGCATCCGGACGTCCGCCTCGACGCCTGGTTCCGGCGGCAGGATGAGGATCAATCCGTCGCCGCCCACACCAAAGTGGCGATCGGAAATTCGCCGAGAGAGCGCTTCAGGATCGGCGACGTGGAAGCGCGAGCCGTCGACGTAGACGTAGTCGTTTCCCAGGCCCTGCATCTTGGTGAACTCGATCACGGAAGCAACTACCTCATTTCGCAGGGTGCGCCGAACCGCAGGAGTGGAATGCCACGGCCGACATCGTAGCGCCGGCATCGCTGTCGTCACTCGACTCGATCCAGCCGAATTCGGCGGCGATGGTCCCCGCGAGCACGAGTGCCGCGATCAGCTTGATCCAGCGAACGAGACGATCGATGGGCAGGTCGGCGATCGGACGTCCGATGATTGACGAGAGATACTCCAGCCGCCAGGCGATCGAGCCGTGTCGCCAGCTTGGTCGCCGCGGATCGATGTGGTTCAGATGCGCGATCCGACTCAGCGCACTGCGCAGCGAGTCCACGGCCTCGGGCTGAATCACCTCTGCCCCGTCGGCCGACCCGCTGAGGTGGCCCACCGCGAACGTGTCCGCTTGCCGCTCGAAGCGTCGGCTCACCCAGCCGAAGACCAGCAGCGCCGCCGCGATCTGTCCGGCCGTCAGCGCAATCTGCAACCAAATCGGCACCGATGCACCGCCCGTTGGAACTCGCCCACTCCACCCCAGACCCTCCGCCAGGAACAGCGGCAACTGGAAGAGCGGTATGGTCACGGAGACCGCCGCGAGCAGCGCAACGACCAGCCAGGGAACATGGTGGCGACGCACGTGGGCCACCTCGTGAGCCATCACCGCCAGCACCTCGCGTTTGCTCATGAGTTCGAGCATGGCGTCGGTCAGAAGGACGTATCGCAGCGGTCCAACGACGCCCATCACCGCGGCATTGATGATCGTGCCGTGGGTATCCCAGAGCAGGATGTCCCGTACCCTGACCTTGTGCTGACGACACACCGCCAGCAGCGAATCTCGCTGCGGCCCCGGCTCGAGCGGACGCACGTGGAGCAACACCCGTGACGTGAGCGGCGCAAACAGGAACACGGCGGCGGCGGCCCCGAGCTTGGCAGCGTCGGCCACCCAGTCGGGCCACGTCGCGGCAAAGGGGCGGGCAATCGTCCAGTCGATCACCTCGGCGAGGGCGACGATGGTCAGCACCGGCACGAGCAACAGCAGGAGTTCGGAGCGTGCGCGGAGCATGACATAGGCCCAGCGCTGGGGCATCGGGTAGATCGGTGATCCGGTATCGAGCCTCGAGATGAGCATCGCATCTCGGATGCGGCGCTCCAACGGATACTGCACCCACCAAACGCCCATGATCCCCACCACCGGCGGCGCGATGCACACGAGTTCGTCCAGCACGACGAGGTCACCGAGCAGCCCTCGCACCGCCGCCAGCCACCCGAAGAGGAGAACCGCCGCTGCATGATTGAGCAGGAGGAACCATCGCGCCGCCGTGATCACACGCTCGGCCCGCCGAATCCCCTGTGGACCAGCGGCCGAGCGCATGCTGCGAAGCGCAGCGGTGACGACCACCGCCACCACCGCATCGGCAGCGAGCACCGGAACCATTGCAACGAGTAAGCCCGGCCAACTGCCCCATCGTCCGTTCGTCACGTCGATGGCCAGACCTCCGTCGGCCGCAACCACCGCCAGGATCAGGAGAATGGGATAGAGGGGCATGGCTCGTCAGCGCGAGGGCTGCGGATCGCGTTCTACGACGCCCAGATCGACGACAAGGCCCCCGTGACGGTAGAAGTCGACGTTGAGCCGATCTTCCCCGACGGAGGTCAGGACGAGGCAGTTCGCGCGGACGTTGGTCGCGTAGGTCTCGTCGCCGAGGCCCGGTCCCGCGTAGTCCCGGTTGTCGGGTCGCTGCACGTGAAAATGGAAGTGGAAGAGCGCCGTGTATCCCGCGTCGAACATCTCCTGAGAGGCGATGAATTTCTGATCGTGATGACGGATGCGCGGCGGGAACTCCAGGACCTCGAAGCGGCCTTGCCCGTCAAGGTCGATGATCCCGCCGTACTCGGTGCTCGTGTCCGCTCGGTCGCGCTCCGCGTAATCGAAGAGATGAGCTCGGACCTCGGGAACCGACAGCGCTTGCAGAGCGATGGTCATCGCAAGCAGGTCGCTCCAGGTCAGCCGGTCCGCCGCCTGCTGCAATCGCGGGGGCGCACGGTTGCCGGAGTCCGCGGTGCCGAAGTGGCGCTCTCCCTTCAATTGCTGCTCCAGATTCCCGTACAGTTGGGCCTCCGTTCGCTCCAGCAGTGCCGGATCGTGGATGGTTGCCGACACGAGAATGGGCAGATCGCGCAGCTCCAGATCGAGCTTTTGCGCTGGCGAGAGCGTTGAGACGGCCACCACGGCCTGCGACCAGAACTCCGCCCGCTCCGGTCGGCGGATCTCCCGAATCCAGAGGATCTCCTCCCGGTTGTGGGGGACGATGCCCATCTCCAGGGCGGCCGCCTGCAGATCGAGCAACATGCCATCGTCCGGAGGGATGTCAGCGGAGCTGAGAAGCGCCACCAGCCGTTCACGCTGGCCCAGGCGATACAGCAGATTCCAGCAACGCGTGCGAAACCCCTGCTGCCACGCCGCGTTCGATTCGATCATTTCGGCCAAGATCACATCGATGACGCGATCCTCGCCCTGCAGCTGGACCAGGGCCTTGTACTCAGGACGGTCCGAGTCCTCGACCCCTGGCAGCGGGCGGGCCCAGCTGCTCACAAGAGCGGGACTCAGTTCGATCCAGCCACGGTCCGCGATGATCTCGCACAGCCGCTCGTTCCACTGCCAAGCGTTCATCTGGGGCAGACGCTGGCGTATCGTCCGCTTGAGCTCCTCCGGGTCGCGCTGTTCCAGGCGAGCGAAGGCCGCTTCGCGAATGTCGATCGTGTAGCCAGGACGCCAGATGATCTCCAAAAGGGCGTCTTCGTACGCGCTGTCATCAGGCGGCTGCTCGTCGAGCTGGATCATCGCCGCCTGCTGACGGCGAGGGCTGTTGGGTAGCGTCGTGAGCTCGCCGAGTGGGTCAGCCACGGTCGACGGGCTGCACCCGAGCGGAAGCAGAATCATCACCAGACCGGTCAGCCAGGACGAGCCGAACCAACTCGCTCCGCGTCTCACGAGTCCACCCGCTGTCCGGATCGCCAAGAAACAGGATTCCCTTCGCATTCGCGGCAGTGTACCGGACTCGGCGCCACCTCCTCCGCCCCCGCGGCGGGCGGGGGCGAAGCAGACAGGGCTATCATGACCCGTGCCCCAGAAGCGTGGAATGTCCATGGCGTCACCGAACGTTCGCGAGAAATGCACTGAAGGGCGAGGGTCCGCCCTCCGGCAGCCGGTCCAAGAGATCCTCGACCTCATGCGACCGGCCATTCAAGCGGACGGAGGCGACCTCGAGCTGGTCCACGTCTCCGACGCGGGCGTGGTCCAAGTCCGGTTCCACGGGGCCTGCGTCGGCTGCCCGTCGAGCGGCCTCACCCTTCACGCGGGGATCGAGCGCAATCTCAAACAGCATGTCGATGGCGTGACGGCCGTCGAAGCGGTCGACTGAAGTGCTTGGTGCGGCCGAACGCCTTCCGTCGCCGTCCCGACCTCAGAAGGCGGCACCACCGGTCGGATCTGGGGTCCCCTCCCGCCGTAATTTGGGCAGAATTTGGTGACCGAATGGTAGGAATTTGTGTAGTCTACAGACGGTGGGAACATGCATGATTGCATGGTTACCGGGCAGGAGGTCCACAATGCTCGTGATCACGAGGCGAGAAGGGGAAGAGGTCGTCATCGGTGATCCGGCAAAGCCGTATGGCATTGTCCGCATCGCCTCCATCAAGGGAGACCGCGTCAGGCTGGCGTTCGACTTCCCGCGCGACATCGATGTCCACCGCCGGGAAGTTGCGGATCAGATCTTGGCTGCCGCTCCGCCATCGTTCAAGGCCGGAATTGCTGGCAAGATCCGCCCGACGGGCAGCGAATCTCCCTGATCGGAACCGTGCGTGATCAGATCCCCATTGGGCGATCTGACGATCATCTCCCGCTGCTCGAAGAGCCACGAGCGCAGCGCCGCTTCGTTCGCTCGTCAGCTCACTTTGAAATGGCTCGCAGCGTGCGGGAACACGCTGCGAGCGCCTCAGAGAAGAGAACCCAGCGCTCGCGCTCCGACAGCTTGTGCGAGCGCCTCTGCCGAAATGCCTCCGGTCCGTTGCCGGAACGGAGGCATGCGGTGACGGCACAGGCCCTGATATCCTGTGCCACATTCGGGGTAGTGCACTGGGCGGTCCGTGCCGGGCATTCCCCACAATCTCGGGTCGATCCCTGACCCTGCGATACCAGGGCTGGACGGGAGCTGACGCGTCACGAAGGAACGCGCCAAAGCCGTGACAAGAGCGCCATCCATGGCGGTTTTGATCACGACCTTCCCGAGCGTCCGTGCTCGGCCATCCCTGGTCCGTTCGTTCGGTCCGGTCACCCAGGGCCGTTCGAGCGGACCATGCCCGATTTCGAAACGATCAATGAGCCGATTCCGATTCACTGACCATCTTTCACCCCTCCTTGCCGTCGCTGCTGCTCCAGAGCCTGCCGGGCCCGAAGCATGATCTCCGCCGTCTTGTCCAGCTTCTGGTCGCGGCTGGATTGCCACTCCTGCGTCACGCGCAACTCCAGATGGTCCTTCAGACCAAGAATGGTGATGCTCCCCTCCAGGCGAAATCGCTTGAGCATGCGCTCCGGAAGCCGAATCCGCCCCGCCTTGTCGATGTCCAAGCAACTGGACTGCGAGAAGAGCAGCTCCTCGAACTCCATCATCTCTTCCGCCGGGATGAGCGTCCGCTCCAGCGCCCCGGCCATCTCTTCGAACGTGCGTTCTGGCCAGAGCCAGAGGAAGCCATTGGGTCCGGGAGCGAGATACAGCGCCGTGCCGTGCACTTCCGGGTCGAGTTTCGACCTGATCTCGGCGGGGATCGCCAGCCGTTGCTTGGCATCGATCGTGTGCTCGTACTCGCCGGTGAAAAGCACGCATGTGTACCTCGGTCAGACCAGGCGGGAAAATAACCCACGACGCCCCACTCTGCAACACTCTGCCTCATCTTTTTGCACCACTGCGACACCTACCATCTCCCGAACGCGCTGATTCTTCCCCCCATGGTGTCGTGTTTCCGGGATGGACGAGGACGTCGAAAAAAAGATCTGCCCTGCTCGCAGGCCTGACGTAATGCTCGACCTGTCCACGGTCGATCCACCGAAAGCGCCAAGTCCTGGGAGACAGCGCCGCGCCGGCCGAGTGGCCCCGGATCAGCCAATGTTCAACGGTCAAGCCAGCACAATGAACTGGGTCGTCAGCCAGATCCCCAGCGGACTGTTCATCCTGACGACAGCGTGCGATGGATTGCGGCAGGGGGTCCTCGCCATGTGGGTGCAGCGCTGCGCGATCGAACCACCCATGGTCATGGTCGCCATTCCCAAGGGGCAGCCGGTGGAGCCCCTGATCCTCGACAGCCGCGGCTTCGCGCTCTGTCAGATCAGCGTCAACGACCGCTTCCTTCTGCGGAAGTTCGCTCCCGACGGCGCGCGAGGAGGATCCGTTCGATGCCATTCCGACCTTTCGGGCTCCCAGCGGCGCACCGATCATCCAATCCGCGGTGAGCTACCTCGACTGTGAGGTCGTGCGCCATGTCGAACTCGAATCAGATCACCGCGTGTACGTCGGCCAGATTCACGCCGCCGGCTTGCTGCGGCAGGTGGACGCCGTAGAACGGTTGGTCAACTGGCCAGTGCTCGACGCCAACGAGAAGAACGGCGAAGAGAGGGCCTCGAGCGGCTGACGCTGGCTCGCTGCGAAGGCCTGGCGGAGAATCCTCACTCGGTCCCCCAGTCAATCCCCGTTCAACAGTTGCGACACGTGCCGGAGTATTGACTGATCGAAGTGCTCCGGCGCGAAGCGAAGAGCATTTGCTCGGCAACGATCCTGATCGATCGACCGCTGGCGGAGTCGACCGACGGTGTCGATGATCGCTTCCGGCGTCTGCTCCCGGAAGAACGCGCCGCACTCCTCGCTCACCGTCTCGAGGCCGCCTCCCGCGGCGAAGGCCGCGACGGGACAGCCCGTCGCCTGCGCCTCGACGGCCACGATCCCGAAGTCCTCCCGCTGCGGAAAGAGAAGCGCCGCCGCGCGGCGATAGAGGTTCCGAAGCTCTTCGTCCGGGACTCGTCCGAGCAGCTCGACCGACGGCCCGGCTTGGCGGGACAACGCTCGCCGCTGTGTTCCGTCGCCCACCACCTTGAGCGCCCATCCGGCGCAGATTGGCCGCAGCGATCGCCAGATCGACCCGCTTGTACGGCTCCAGCGCCGACACGACGAGCAGCCACGACTCGCGAGCGACGCGCGGATCGGGGCAGTAGAAGTCCGTCCGCACCGGTGGAGGGACCACGGCCGCCTCACGCCCGTACCAGCGGGCGATTCGCCCGGCCGTGTGATGGCTATTCGCCAGGAATCTGGTCACACCGGCCGCCGTCGAGCGGTCCCAGCGCTGAAACGGATGCCGGATGAGGGCCAGCCCGAGTCGGCGCCCGGCACCGCCGGCCCCGTAGGCGTAGTCGCCGGCCTGGTCCCAGATGTAACGTGGCGGCGAATGGCAATAGCACAGGTGAGGCGTCCCGAGCGGAGGCCGGATCGACTTCATCACGGCTGAGCTGCTGGAAATGAGCAGGTCACAAGGCTCCACCTCGAGCCGGCCGACCGCCCACGGCAGCAGGGGCAGTGCGACTCTTCGCAATCTTCCGCGAGCTCCCGGGACCCGCTGCAGCGGCGAGGTGACGATCTCGCAGGCTGCAATGGCCTCGGTCGGCGGCCGACCGTCGTACACGAGGGTGTAGATTCGCGTCGGGCCGAAGAGACGAGCCAGTCGATCGAGGACCCACTCCCCGCCCCGCCCGCCCACGATCCAGTCGTGGGCAAGCGCGATTCGGGCGCCGGAATGGGGCCGGTTCGGGCGGGTCATGCCGCGGCACCTCGCCGGGCAGCCCATTGAAGAAGTACTTCGCCCTGGTGACCTGACTTTTCCATTGGGATGCTCGTCGCGCACGCCAGATCCCGGCCAAGGGCGCAGGCCCTGCCGTCGCGCCATGAGCAGGACCAGACGGGAGACCATCCCGGCGCCTGGCTGGACTCGTCGATGACGGTCAGACTCGTCTATCATCTCCGCAATGTCTTCTCCGGCGACCCAGCCACAGACGGCCCGGATCGTCTACGGACCCTCGAACCGATTGTGCTTGGACTACGCCGCGGCGAGCTCCACGTTCGCCAAGCTGCCCTTTCCCATCATCGACGTGCACACGCATGTCGGAGGGTTCGAAGCTGCCCGCGTCTACCAGCAAGTGGCCGGAATGTACGGGATCGGCCTCACCTATTCCATGACGCATCTGGAGGAGCTGGAGCGGGTCCGAGAGGTCTTGGGCGACAAGATCCGGTTCATCGCCGTTCCGAACTATCAGGCAGAAGACCGGCGCTACCACTTCGCCGAAGGTTTCGTCAAGCGCATCGAGCAGTTCCATGCCGCGGGCGCCCGCATCGTGAAGTTTTGGGCCGCTCCGCGAGGCATCGACTACGCCCGGGAATTGGGTGATCCATCGTTCATGTCGCTGGATGCACCGCACCGCCTGGACGCCATGGAGCGGGCCCGGGAGCTGGGCATGTACTTCATGGTTCACGTCTCGGATCCCGACACCTGGTTCAAGACTCGGTATGCGGATGCCACGACGTACGGCACGAAGCCCCAGCAATACGAACCGCTCGAGCGCCTCCTCGATCGATTCGACCAGCCCTGGATCGCCGCTCACTTCGGCGGCTGGCCGGAGGACCTCGAGTTCCTGACCGGCCTGCTGCAGCGGCACGACAATCTCTACTTGGACTCGAGCGCAACCAAGTGGATGGTGCGGGAGTTGAGCCGTCACTCTCGGAGCAACCTGCTCACCTTCCTCCGCCGGTTCAGAGGACGCGTCCTCTTCGGCTCGGACATCGTCGTCAACGAGGAGCATCTCGGTGACAGCGCGAGCCACGAACAGGGCAAGGGCGCCAGGAGCCAGGAGGAGGCGATGGATCTGTACGCCAGCCGATACTGGGCCTTGCGAACGATGTTCGAGACCCCCTACGTCGGCGAATCGCCGATTGCCGACCCCGATCTCGCCCTCGTCGATCCGGAGCGGTATGGCGAACTCGATGCACCGCCGCTTCTCGGCAAGTCGCTTCCGATCGACGTCCTGCAGGATGTGTACTTCGACGCCGCGCACAAGCTGCTGGAGCCGCTGCACTCCGCTCACCCCACGGCGGGACGGCAAGCAGACGCCTCGCCCGCATAGATCCCCGCCAGCTCCCGCGCGTACCGATCCATGTGGAATCGCTCGTCCACCACCGCGGCGGCGGCGCTGCCGATCTCGCGCGCCTGGTCTCGATCGTCGCGGAGCTCGAGGAGGCGATGAGTCGCCTCGTGCAGGTCCCCGGGGGCGATCAGCGTTCCGGTGCACGGCGAGCGGACGATCTCTTCGCTTGCCCCGCTCCGCTCCACGACTGTCGGCAGTCCGGCGGCCATCGCCCAGAGCAGCGGCATCACCCCCGGCTCGGGCCGCGCCGGAGACCACCCGCCTCGGAGTCGATTGGAGAACCGGAACTCCCGCGGCGCGGACTCGCGACCCGGCGCCGCTCCGAGCACGATCGCCGCATCGAGCCCAGCGACCACGCGCCACGGATCGACCGCCTGATCGTCGATGACCAGAATGTGATCCTGTTCCAGCGCCCGCAGTCGGCGCCGCGACGTCGCCAGTCCAGTTGCCGTTGGAGGCAGAACCAGCCGCACCCGGCGCCCGGTGAGCGCGACCCGGCACACGATCTCGATGGCCATCCACGAGTCGAGCCAGTTGGAGGGCTCGCTCAGCGCCGCGACCGTGAACGTATCCGCGTCGACGCCCCATCGGCGGCGGAGCGCCGCCCGCCCGCAGCGATCGATCCGGCCGGCGTCTACCGCCGGAGGGAGGATCCGGCAGCCGTTCGATTGCAGCCCGATCGCTTCATACGCTCGCTGGATCGACTCGCCGCTCACGAGCAGCAGTCCCGGCCGCCGATTCCAGATCCGCGCCGCGCTCAGGCTGCCCGGACGATCGGGACCGATACATAGCCCGGCGATCAGGCGAGGTCGCCACGGTAGGGCCGCCGCGGCGGCCGCCGAACGGAGCGTCCACGCGTGGCACCAGTCGAATCGGCGTCCCCCTTCACGCTCCAGCTCCTGCACGACGTGCGTCAATGGCTTCCAGGAGGACCGCGGAGTCAGTCGCGGCGGAGCGAGTTGCCCGCGGGGCTCGAGGCCGCAGCGGCGAGCGAGGTCGACATGACTCGACGTACCGAGCACGAGCAGCTCGTGCTGGATCGATCCACACCGCGCCATCGCGTCCGCAAGAAGCTGGAGCGTGCAGCTCCCGCCTCCAGCGGAACCGGGATCGATCACATGCAGCACCCGCACCGCGGCTCTCTGGTCGACGCCTGATTGCGGAAGATGCGGCGCCGTGCGTTGCCGATCACGCTGATCGACTCGAGCGACCTGATCATGCTGATCATGCTGATCACCTCGATCATGGCGACGATCACCGCGCACCCCGGACTCGTCCCCGTTCAATAGTCGGGGTTCAGACGGGAGCCGAGCTCCTCTACATCGTGCGTGTAGAAGAGCTTGGCGATTTCAATGCCAAGCTGCGTGGCCAGCAGCTGGTACACCTGGTCTCGCCCCTGTCTGGTGTCGTACATGTCCATGCTGAGGGGAGGCATGTCCACCTGCACCAGGTAGGCGTCCTCGACACTCTCTGATGCCGGAAAGAGACGCACCTTGTTCACGACGTCGACGACCTTGAGCGCGCAGCTGGCAACTGGCCGCGGCGTCCCATCCGCGGTCTCCCGAAAGTCCACCATCTCGATGTAGATGACCTGCTGCGCCCCACCGCTTCGCCCAGCGCATCGATCGCCAGGACGCTCTTGTGGCGGTCGACCTGCTTGGCAAGGGCCAGGGCATCCTGGGGCCGAATCGTGACCGCCAGAACTCCCTTCGTCATCAGCTCGTTGCTCGTGACCTCCGCGATGAGCCGCCGGGTTCGATCGGCGTTGGTCGCAATGACGTTTCGGCGATCATCCACGAAGACGACCGTCGGTCGATCGGGCAAGACGTACAACGCGGGGACCTTGGGAGGACCGTGGATGATGAAGTAGGCCGGCGCGATGATGTTGCAGCCGGACTGCAGCGGCGCGACGACCAGAGCCAAGGCGGCGGACGCCGTCAGGCACCAGGTTCGTCGATGCCGTTCCATCCTCACGATCCTCGCTCGTCAACACGGCTCAACCCAGCGATGGTCACGCGATCGCCGGGAATGGCCTGCGCCACTTCGGGCATGTACTTGTCGGGATACTTCGGCTCTTCGTGCAGATAGAAGAGGTAGGCAATCTGCCGCATGAACCGTGTCAGCAGACCAGTCTCGATCTGTGTGGCGCTTGCGCTTTCCCTTCCCAGAGCACGGATGTCGGGGAAGGACGCGGCAATCTGAAACGTCTCGACGTAGGCATCCGGATCGAAGCTGTCGGCCTCGGTAATCCCGATGTCCGCAGCCGCCGCGCCATCCCAGAGGTAGCTGTTTCCGGGCGGATTCAGCCGGTACTCGTAGATATCGATGAAGACGAGCCGATCGACGTTGAGAGCCTTGGCAATCTCGCCATAGGGCAGCGCGCTCCACTGCGGTGTGCGGTACTGCCACCCCTGGATCGCCGTCGGCGAGATGACCACTGCGCCCTCGACGTGCTGGGCGATGGCTTGGGAAATGTTCGTCGCCACGGTTTGGATCAGGAGGGGATGCTCGTAGAGCAAGGAGAGATCCGCTCCGACCAGCACGGCCACGCGCATGTTTCGCAAGCCGTCGTACTTCGCCGGAACCTCGATCAGCTTCTGGTATTCGAAGTTCTGGCCGAGAGCACCGGCGAGACCAAAGAAGAAGCAACCGCTCAGGCCCAGCGGAAGCATGCACAGAACACCCAGGCAGAGAAAGCGCCGATAGTTCATCCCAACTGCCCCCTGTACATGATGATCTTGAAGACCCAGGCGAGGACCGCAAGGGACACGAGGGCGACCGCCATCCATGGTCGCCACGTCCGGAAGATCAGATCGCCCAGCAGGGAACCGGTGACCGCCACATGGGTCGCGACCAGCAGGGCCATCGCGGTCGCCAGCGCGAGCAGAAAGCCCAGCGGCTGCGCCTTCATCGAGGCCAACAGATTGCCGTTTGCCGCATGGGCGAACGCGGTCGTCATGCCACATGTGGGACAGGGCAGGCCCATGGACGTGATCCAGCCGCACGCAGGCAGGCGAAGCTGTTCGTGCGTGCCCAACCCCGCATTCACGGGCGTCAGAAAGGCCGCGATGATGAGCACCGTCGCCGCGGCCACCGCCACTGCGGCGGCGATGAGCCGACGGTTCATCGGCCTGCCGGCGAACTGCTCCGCCACGGCGGCGACGGGTGTCTCTCCACGCCCGTGAACCGGAGGAACCTGCAGCGACTCACCCACGCTTGGCATGGCAGTTACCGTACCTGCTTCCGAACACCCTCGCAATGATCGATCCTCGCTTACACGGATGAGATGGAATAGATGAACCAGCGTCTTCTTGCTGCAGAGGCCGATCCGCCAGGCGATTGCCGCTGCACGTAGAGGCGTGCCCGCTGGCCGGTGTCGAGCCGCACGAGGAACTCCTGCCGCCGCAGGTATCGCTCGCCTTCCGGACGACCACCCTCGAGCTGCGACTGCTTGTGGTGCTCGAGGCATTCGAGGACCCGGTAGCGCGCTTCCCCGCCAGGAGAATTCCCCCGGGAGAGCGGCCAGCCCCTGGGCCAGCAGCTCGGTCGAAAAGGCGCCCGCAACCGGCGTGATGGGCTCGGAGACGAACAATTCGGCTTCGCTGTGCTCGTCGGTCGGTGATGCCATCGGCTAGTCTAGCCGCCCGTTGAAAAGAGTCCTGAGTCAAAGGCCAGGCACGCTGATCGCTGCGCGGCCAAGGTCATCTCCGGCCCGGCAAGGCTTGCGGATCCGCCGGATCCGCAAGACCGGTCCGCGGGATCGACCCAGGGGAGCCCTCCGCTGAACTGGATCGATGGGCATCTCGATCTCGCCTACGTCGCGCTCACCGAAGGACGAGACGTGCGCTCGGCTGACTTGGATCGACGGGTCGGCTGCATCACGCTGCCCGCGCTTCGCGAGGCCGGCGTCGATCTGGCGTTCGCAACCATCTTCACCGAACCGAGCTCCAATCGGACGCCAGGACCGTGCGCCTACCGCAGCAGCGGCGATCTCGATGCGGCCGAGGCTGCCGGCCTCCGCCAAGTCGAGTTCTACCACCAGCTGGAACAGGAGGGCGAGATCACCATCGTCCGCACGCGATCGGATCTCGACCGCCCAGCCCCGCTGCCACGGATCGTGCTGCTCATGGAGGGCGCCGACCCGATCCGCAGCCCCGATCACGTCGCCCGCTGGTTCGATCACGGCGTGCGAATCGTCGGACTGACCTGGGCCGCCGGGACCCGCTATGCGGCGGGCAATCAGCAGGACGGACCAATCTCGCCGCTCGGCCTGGAACTCGTCCGCGCCCTCGATGCCCAGGGCCTCGTGCACGACGCCTCGCACCTGGCCGATCGAGGCGCTGGATGATCTCTTTGGGCACGCCACGGGTCGAATCGTCGCCACCCACAGCAACTGCCGGGCGCTGACGAATGGCGGCCAGCGGAATCTGCGCGACGACCACATTCGCACGATCGCTCAGCGCCGAGGCGTCGTCGGTCTCAATCTGTACGGCCGCTTCCTGGCCAGCGGTCGGCGAGCGAGGCTCGCCGACTGTCTCGATCATCTCGAACATCTGAGCACGGTGATGGGACATCGCCACGGGCGTGGCCCTGGGCTCGGACATGGACGGCGGGTTCGCGCCGACGAAGCTGCCCGTACGACTCGATCACCCCGGCCGCCTCCCGACGCTGGCCCGCGGCCTTCGGAAACGCGGCTGGACGCCGACCGAAGTCGAAGACTTCGCCCGTGGAACGTGGAACAGATTGCTCGAGGAGGTGCTTCGCTAGCGAACAGCCGCTTCGGATCCGACCTGGTTCAGCGGCGGGTGTACCAGCCCGTCTGATCGCCGACCTTGACCGGCGCGAGAACGTGCAGACGCAGGTCGCTCGCGTGCAGGTCGGCGACCGCAATCGGCTCCTCCGCGAAGAGGTGCAGGTGCGGCGGTCTGCTCAGGTCGATCCTGATCTTCGGCAGCGCAAGTGCGAGCAGCTCCCGGTGTTCGATTGCCCAGCGCCGCACGACCTGCATCTGCCGGAGCATTCCCTCCTCGCCAAGCAGGTGAAGCTGGCCCTTCTCGTCGACGGCGATCTCGATCTCTTCGTGCCGAGGACAGCGCACGGGAAGCGCTTCGAGACCCGAGACGTAGCTGGCCAGAGGAACAGGCCGTCCGCTGGCGTCCGGCTCGCGCGGCCGGCACGGCGCCTTGGGCTCGAGCTCGACGACCGCCTTGGGCTGTAGGCTCATCCGTGCGGGCCGGCCCGCCGCAGGCGAGGGCACGGCTGCGAACGACTTGGCTGTCCCGCGCGGTGTCTCGAGACGCGGCGCGGGGAGTCGACGGCGCCGGCGGCGCGATCGTCCGCGAGGCGCTTCGCTCGCTGTCGACGGGGGTGGGATCGTCCGCCAGCCAGCCGAGGACCTGCTCGACGGGCGGACACCATCCATCGGCGAAGCGGCGGAAACCCCCGCGCGACTTGCCTGCATCCAGCCGCGGCATGCACAGCGCCAACTCGACGGAAGTCTCGAGGAACGAGCCGGCGGTCCGATTGAGCCGCTCGATGACCCGCACCGCGGCGGGCCGATCACATCCGAACATGGCGACCCGCACGTTGGGGAGAGGCCGCTCCAGACGCTCTGCAACCCCGACCAGCGCCTTGATCAACTGGTAGACGGCCACCACCGCCGCCTCGTCCGCGCCGCTGAGCAGGGTGATCCGATCGGGCCCTGCGGCAAGCAGCGCCTCGAGGTTGCAGTCTGCCGGCGGTCGGATCATCCAGAGTCTGCACGGCTGGGGCGAGCGAGACAACGCAGCGTCGCAGCGAAGGACTCTCGGCGGTTGCCGTCAGCTCGGCCTCCGATCCGGCGAAGATCTGCAAGGAGGGTTCCGCCTCGTCCAGGCGAACGAGAACGGCCGGCCCCAGCTCCTCCGCCATCGCCTCTGCGTACGGCGAGAGCCACACTCCCGCGCGGACGGGCAAGTGACCGACGAACACCACGTCGCGCATCGCGCCGCTGCGGCGACCAGCGGCTCTTGCAGGCGGATCATCCGGTTCCGTGAGGAACAGAGCGGTCAGCTCGTCAAAGGGGTCGGCGGTGCGGGTCATTGCTCGCTTCGCGGCAGGACACGGTGAAGACGCTGATGGGCTCTCCGTACTCGTTGAGCTCGCGCCGCTCATTGTACGGATCCGACTGCCACCGTCCGTCGATGATCAGCCGATATCGATAGGTTCCCGGTTCGAAGGGCATGATGGCCTGGAAGACGTGCAGCTGCGGGTTGTACCTAAGCGGGCTCGCGACCGGCGACCAGCGATTGAAGTCGCCGGCCACGGCGACCTTCGTGCCGGCCGATCCAGGTTGGACGAACAGCATGCCCTGGCTCGTCTGACGGACGCCCAGCAGATGCGCGATCCTCCGATTCGCGTCGGCATGCTCCAGTTCAGGCTCTGGCTGAGCGCGTCCCGAATCGGCATGCTCAGGATCCGCCCGCCCGGGATCGAGCTGATCCGCATCGGCAGGTCCCGCCGCTTCGTCCACCGGATGTCCAGAATCGCCCACCGCCCGCTCTTCTGGCGGCGAGGCCGCATGGGTCGCGCCTCGGATCTCCTCGATCAACGATCGCCGGTGCTCGATGCCCTCAGCCGGCTCCGATCGCTCCGCGCTGCGGTCGGGGAAGGATGGCGCGATCTCCCGGGACGGTTCAGCGGGTGGGCTGCCCTGCACGCGCTGCACGAGCTCCGCCGCCCGCGAGCGGGGCGTGGCGGAGAGCGCCGGAATGCGATCTCCATCGGATCGCTCCGCGAGGAGCGGCGGCGGAGCGGATCGGGCTGCCTCCCGGTCGATCTCGATCTCGACGAGGGGCTGGCTGTGGTGGGCGTCGAGCCAATCCGCCAGCTGCTCGAAATCCCGATGGGCAGCGGAGTGCGGGGCATACTCGACGATCGGCTGGCCGAAGCTCGCCGCTTCCCGCAGCGATTCCCGCTCGTGGATGACCACGGGCGTGATCTGTCCCGCGAAGTCTCGCCGCAGCGCGGCCAGGATGTCCCGTGCGACCTGCGCGTGCGGTCGATGCAGCGTGGGTACGAGATGGCAGGCGATGGGCCGACCGATGCGCTCGATCGTGCGCTGGATCGTGCTCCATTGCCGCTCGGCGCCCTTCATGGCGAAGAACCCGGTCTCCACCGGCACCAACGCCTCCCGACACGCGCGGAGGGCGTTGAAGGTGAGCAGTCCGATCGTGGGGGGACAATCGACGAGACAGCAATCGAACCGCTCACGCAGCAGGTGAAGGAGTCGGGCCAAGCGCCGGTCCCGGTCGGGTAGCCGATGCAACCCGCCGCCAGGTGCTTCCAGGGCGGCGAGTCGGACAGTGCTCGGGGCGAGGAAGAGGTTCTTCGAGACCTCCCACACCAGCAGCGACGGATCGAACGACACATCGAGATCGGCCACCAGTGCTTCGGCGAGGCTGTACTCGACCCGCCGTTCAGGGACTCCGAGGCCGACTGCGCAATGGGCCTGGGGATCCATGTCCACGAGCAGCGTGCGAATTCCCCGCTGCGCATAGACCGCGGCCAAGTTGATCGCCGTGGTGGTCTTGCCGGATCCTCCCTTCTGGTTGACGATCGCAATCGTTCGCATTCGAAGCATCCTGATCTGACGAGAGCATGGCGCAGCGCGGTCCCATGCCACGGGCCCTCCGAATTATCGGAATCGCTTCGAGTGGAAGTTGAAATTCGCGCCGAAACTGCGCAGCGGTCGACCGCTCGGAGGCGAGGGCAAGCGTCTCGCCCACCCCTCGACCACCGTGTCTACGGCGCCGACGGATCGACGGCGTAGAGCTCGAGCTGCCCCTTCCACCCGTGCGCCGGGGAAGCCACGGGGATCGGCACACCTCCTGGATCCGCACCGGTGGAGCGCCACGGCGCTCCCGTTCTTCCATGAATTGTCGAAACGTGTGCGGTGACTTCAATCGATACCCACTGATCACCCAGAAGGGCGTGCCGCGATCGAGCAGACTACGGATCGCGCCCGCCCGTCGAGCTCGCTGAAACCCAGATGTCCCTGCAGCTGCGATTCGCCGGCGTTCAAGAACGCCACCGGTCGGGGGTCGGCCTCCAGATGGGACTCGACCTCGCGGATGAACCGGTGGATCTCCGATCCGAAGCCTCGAACCGGCGCCGAGAGCTGAAGCCCGAGATACCCGATCATGCAGAGCATCGTCGTCACGGCGATGACCGAGACGACACCGGCACCCACGCCTCGCCGAAGCAGGAACCACGCCGCCAGCATGGCAGCGGGAGCCAAGGCCGGCAGGACGTAATCGCCTCGCTTCCCCGCGCTGAACGAGAAGAACGCGACGACGAGCACGACCTGGATGGTGGCGCCCAGGAGCCATGGGCCCCCCGGGATCGACCTCCATGGGCGCGGCGCCTCCCTTTCGGGTTGCCGGACCAGGGCGACGATCGCGAACAGCGTCAGGATCGACCAGGGGGCGAACCTGCCCATGAAGTAGAGCGGCATGAATCCCAGGCGCCGCACGAAGTCGATGGGACCGCGCCCGCCGGTCCCCTCGGAACCGGTGCCGGTGATCCGCCCGAAGAACTCGTTGAAGAGCAGCTGCTTCAGGAGATGCGTCGAATCGATCCGGTAGACGGCATACGCCCACGCGCCGAAGAGTCCGGTGCTGAGCGGGATCCCCCACCACCAGCCGAAGACTCGCGTGGCTGCCCAGCGTCCACCCAGCGACTTGGAGGCGAGCAGCGCATACAGCGGCAGCAGCAGCGCGGCCGGTCCCTTGGTCAGCGCCGCGAGGGCCACGCAGAGCCAGAACCCCACAGCAAACGCCACCCGCGCGGTGCGCTTCGGGGGCGGTGCGATGAGCAGGACGCTGGCCGCGATCCATCCCCAGAACAGCCACAGCGCCAGCACCATGTCGGGCCGCGCGAGATAGGCGAGCTTGAACACGGCGAAGTTGCAGACGAAGAGCAGCGCCGAGAGCCAGCCGAGGGGACCGGGTGCGACGAGGACCAGCGTCGACCAGAGCAGGCAGAGCGCCACGACGCTCGGGAGCTTGTGGGCAAAGTCGCTCGAGAACCCCAGCGCTCGCACCGCCGGCACGGCGAGCCAGTTGTAGAGCGGCGGCTTGGTCGCCGGGATCCTGCCGCGCTCGATCGGCAGGATCCACCGGCCGTGGACGATGATGTCGGTCGTGTACGCCATCGTGCGCGGCTGGTCCTGGTCGTACGCGTCGCACGGCCCGAACACCCGCGCCGCCAGCGCCCAGATCAAGACACAGCCGCTCAGCCAGGCCAGGCCCCGGCTTCGCACACGCCCCGAGAATTCGGCGTCGAGCAGCCCGTTGAAGAAGTCAGATGGCCCTCTGAGCACGATCAATCTCGCCCTGGCGCCGCCGCCGAACCTGGGAATATCAACGACTATGCCGTCGGCTCGTCAGCGGCACCAGAACGAGAAGCATCGCACTCATAGGACAAAGCACTTCTTCAACGGACTGCTCGCCCGCTCAGCCCTCGGCTCCCACACTCCGCCAGGCAGAGCGAATGAGTGGAAGCGGCAGGTCATCGACCACCTCCGCGGCACCCAGACCGATCGGGAGCACGAGGCGCAGTCGATCATCGACAGCCTTCTTGTCAAATCGCATCAGTTCGATCAGTCGGTCGACGCCGACTGGCCGCGGCAATCGACAGGGCAACCCAAGGTTGGAGAGCACGCGGCTCACGTGCGCGGCGTCATCGCCCGTCAGGCGACCGGTCTCGAGCGAACAGTGCGCGGCCGCCGCGAGTCCGATCGCCACCGCCTCGCCGTGATGACAGTCGAGTTCTGCAATCGGTTCGATGGCATGAGCGAACGTGTGACCGAGATTGAGCAGCGCTCGCCGTCCCGCTTCCCGTTCGTCGCTGCTGACGAACCCCGCCTTGATCGAAGCGCAGCGACGGATCAGCTCCGTCAGGGGCGTGAGCGACCGCTCCCGAACAGCCGAAGCATGCGCATCGATCCAGTCCAGAAGGGCGGCGTCGGCAAGCAGCGCGTGCTTCACGCACTCGGCCAGACCGCAGCGAAGCTGCCGGTCATCCAGTGTCTCGAGCACGAGCGGATCGACCACGACCGCACAAGGCTGCCAGAACGCTCCGATGAGGTTCTTTCCCAGCTCGGGCTTCCCGGGAAGCGGATGATTGACCCCGGTCTTCCCGCCGATGGACGCATCGACCATCGCGAGCAAGGTCGTGGGAACCTGGACCAGCGGAACGCCGCGGTGGAACGTCGCCGCCGCAAAGCCCGCGGTGTCTCCGACGATGCCGCCCCCCACCGCCACGACCGCGCTGCGCCGATCGAGACCCGCCCGCAGCATCTCGTCGTACATGGCGCGAACGGTTTCCAGCGTCTTCTCCGACTCCCGGGCGAGAATCAGATGGCACACCGGTTCGAAGCCGGCTTGCTCGAGCGCAGCGCGAGCAACCTGACCGTGTGTCGTGGCAACCGCCGAGTCGACCGCCAGCAGAATCCGGCGAGAGAGCTTCAGCTCGCTGGCGAACTCCCCAAGTCGACGCAGGAGACCCGCATCGATCCAGACGCGATAGCTCCGGCCGGGGAGGTTGATGTCCAGATGGGGCATGGCGGCGTCGTCTCACTCCCCGGTCTGTCCCACTGCATCGGCGCGCCGCTTCAGCTCGGCCAGCGCCTCGCAGGGATCTTCCGGCAGCGGCGGCTCATCGTCCAGATCCTCGGTGGGAACCGGGCGTCGGTGCACGCGCTCATCGTTCCCGCGTCGGTGACGCCGGGTGTACCACAGGAGGAGCAAAAAGGCCACGAGCAGCAACGCGAGCGGAATGGCGATGATCGTCAGCTGCCCTTGCGCAGCGGCTGGAGTCGGTGCACGATGGGCAAACGCGCCGACGAACGATGGGTAGCTTCGAGGAATGCCGTCCCGCGCCGTGAAATCCACGCGCTTGTAGAAGCGGGCGTCCACCGAGACGACCTGGCCATCGCGAAACCCGGACAGCGGCGCCTCCGGCAGGTCGAGCATGTACACGATGATCGGCCGGTCCGATCGATCCCGAATGAACCACTCCTCGGCCCGTTCGTGAGGCGGGGCAAGCCGCGTGCGTTGCTGGATTGTGCCGGTGACCCGGCAGATGGATCCGCGATACGCCGCGGGATCCTCCACGAGGGCCTCGAGGTCGGGATCGAGCCGGATCGGTGCATCGCCGAGCTCACCATTCCATGACGAGATGTTCTCGAGCAGAGCGACGAACGCTTCTTCGCGGTGATCTCTCCCGTCGGTGGCCGTCTCCAGTCGGACGCGCTGCGTCTCGGTCAGCGGCGGGAAACCGCTCAGCAGCAGCGCGACCATGACGACCAGAGCCATCATCGGGCCATCGTAGCCCGAAGCGGCGGCAGCGCGGCGCCTCCGCGGAGGAGGCGGTCATCTCGAGGAAGGTCATGACCCCAAGGGGATTCGAACCCCTGTTTTCAGGATGAAAACCTGATGTCCTAGACCTGACTAGACGATGGGGCCGACTGTGAGGGCAACATGATAGACGAACGATCCGAGGCGACAACCGCGATTCCACGCGGTTTGCCTGATCTCCAACTCTTCCGATGCCGATAGTCCACCCACATGAAACAGCCAACGCTGCTGATGGAACGAGTGATCGCGGGGATCGCCCTCGGGCTGGCGTTCCTCGTCATGGGAAGCATCTTCGTCCCCGGGCGTTCTTCGGCCGAGGAAGAACAAACGCACGGCGCCGCGTCGCACAATCAGCAGGCACCGCACAGCGGAGACGCCCGAGCCGCTTCGTCCCGCTCCGAGGCCGACTCTGGCCCGCTTCTCTCGCTGGGCTCGGTCGATGATGGCTGCTACACGGTGACGATCTTCGCCAGTGACGCCGGACCGCTCTACAGCGTGTTCAGCGACGAGGAGGGCCGCGAGATCGCCGCGCTCCTCAGTGAGGATCAGCTGCGAACGTACTTCCCCGAGCTCGATCTGCCATGGCTCACCCAGGAGCGCCGTCGGGTCCTGATGCTGGCGGACCCGGACGCGGAGCACGGCGTGTCCGGACAGGACTAGCCGATGTTCACGGTCCTCCCGGGCACTCGGTACGCTGCCGGCCGTGAACCGACCACAACTTCACCTGCTCTGCCCGCTGCAGTACGAGCGCCGCGCTCTCCTGCGGTCCCGACTGCTGCGCCCCTCCGTGCACTGTTGCGGCCCCGGCGCCGAGGCCGTGCGCGCGTGGGTGCGGCGCGCTGCCCGCGACGGCTGGAGGCCGGGGACGACCGTCGTGCTCGCGGGCGTTGCCGGCGGTCTCACCGCAGATCGTCCTGTGGGATCGGCGTGGATGATCACCGAGGTCCGCGACTCGTCGTTCGATCGAGATCGCTGGCGTCCTTCGCTGATTCTGCCGCGCCCTCCTCGGCAGCCCTGTGCGGTGGTCTCGACGCCGAATTCCCTGGTCGATCCGAGAGCCAAGGCGGAGTGCCGCGCTCGCCATCGCGTCGAATTGGTCGATCGAGAGTCCGCCTCGTTCGCCCGCGCCGCCGAGGCGGCCCAGTGGCGATGGGGCATCGTCCGGGGAATCAGCGACGGACCGGATGGACGGCTGCCTGAAGACATTGACGAATGGGTGACTGACGACGGCCGCACCAGGGCGGCGGCGGTGGTGCTCGCGCTCGCTCGAACGCCCCGGCTCCTTCGTGCTCTGCTCACGCTGCAGAGAGATGCGGCCCTTGCCATGCGGTCGGTGAGGACGCTCCTGGAGGAGTCCTTCGCGTGCGAACACGAGCAGCTGAGCGGCCGTTGAAGAAGTACAGCCGGTCGTTCGCCGCATGCGCTGGAGGGTGCTAGCCCGCATTTCTCACCACCATCTGCTGCGGCTGCGTAGAACGTTCGCTGGCGGCGTCGCTTTCGACACATCGAGGCGTCGAAGGCATAACAAGCCGTCTCCGCCTCGATGGCCTCATCTCCTTGCCAGCGAACGTTCTACGCACCCTCGCGACGATGTTGGTGAGAAATCCGGGCTAGAAGAAAAAGGGCACGGCTCTCCCATTGGTCGCCGTGCCCTCCTGTGATTGACGGTTGGCGCGATCCTGCAGCAGCGTGCTGCTTTGCCCAACTTCACGGCCGGGCACTCTCTGTCATCATGGTCCCTGATCTGCATCGACTCCGAGCAGTTCTATGGTCAGATGAACTGGATCTTCCTACGAACACTCCCTTCCGGACAACGTCGCGCGACACCGCGCTTTCCGTCCACAGGCCGGATGCAAATAACTCGCACCCGTTTCGGACTGTTCCCGGAATGCAATCAGGCGATGCAATCGCGTCTGTTGGTTCGTCAAACTGCCGACGCGAGGCCCACCGCGTCGCTCCTCTCCCCCCATCACTGGATCACTCGTTCACTGCGTTTGGTCGCCCTCGAAACGTTTCGATGCGTTGATGTGAGATGTTTCGAGATGCTCGCCAGGTTCTCGAGATTGGGAAGGCGACGTGCACCCGAGCGCGTCGAGGCACGCACGCCCGGCGTCATCGTGCGCCCAGCCGAGCGCGCTGTGGTGTCCGACCCGAGGCTTTTTTCGCAATCCACTAAGTTCATTATTCACAATGACTTAGCGAAATTCCGGCGAAGCCGCCAATCTCCCATTGACCAGACCCGTCGGCAGCGACTACTGTGGGTCGTCAGGTGAGAAGATCCCGGCCTTCGGGCCGTGGCGCGCCGCCGTCCGGATCTGTCGGAGCGTTCGGGCGGCGGTTTTTTTGGATTGGTCCGAAGGCCATCTTCAGCGGGGGGAGGGCCCATCCGAGAGGTGTGGATAACTCGTGGACAAGCTGTCGATGCTGGCGTTGAACCTTCGGCCCGGATCGAACCGACACTCCAGACGGATGTCAGCCACTTCCTCGATGGCCCTGCTGGTCGCCGTTCCCCTGTTGCTCCCCATGCCGGCCGCCGCAACGGGACTCCTCCAGGGCGAGGACCTGACCTCTCTGGCCAGCCTGGAGTTCGGTTTCCTGTCGGACGGAGGCGTTGGCCTGGTCGACGGGACGGATAGCGGGTCGGAGGTCGACCGGCTTCCGCCGGCTTCGTCGCCGATTGCTCCCCCGCCGCCCTTCGGCTCCAGCGGGAGCTGGAGGATTCAGTTCCAGAGCGGCGGCGGGTTTGGCCTGGAAGCGTCGGAGGGCAGCACGGCCTTGGCCTTGGTGGGCGTGGGCTTCAGCCACTTCATTGCTGAGGGGCTGTCCCTCGACATCGACCTCAACCTCATCTATTTCAAGCTCGATGGTCCGGACGCGTTCGCCCCGAACGTCGACATGCTCTTCCGCTGGCACTTCTGGCGCCGGGAGCACTGGTCGTGTTACATCGACGGCGGCGCGGGACTGCTGATCGCCACGGCCGAGGTTCCGGTTGGCGGCAGCAACTTTAATTTCACGCCACAGGCGGGAGGCGGGTTCTCGGTGGATGTTGGACGGAACGCCCGACTGATGGTCGGTGCCCGCTGGTTCCACGTCTCCAACGGCAGCACGCGGGCCGAGAACCCCGGCCTCGACAGCGTGCTCATCTACGCGGGACTGAACTTGCCGTTCTAGCTCCCGCGATTCGGCGACACGTCAACGACCGATCCTGTGGTCCTTGTCGATGCCGTTCGATCGGGTGGGTCGCCTTCCGGTCACGCTCCCTCATCATTCGGACATGTTTGCGGAGCCTCTTTGGGCTATCACTTGGCGTGACCTCGGCATGGTGCCGGGGAACGAATCCGGCCAGGCGCCGGAGAAGGGTACTACATGAACACGCCAAAACGCCGGGTTCTCTACGCTCTGACGATCACCGCCGTCGCTGCAGCCGCAATCGGATTCACGACCGCCCGATCGGGGGAAGACGACGAGCAAACGACGACGATCTCGTTCACCGACGCCCCTCGGGCGGTTCGGGAGGCCTTCACCGGCGTTGCCAAGGACGCCAGAGCCTCCAAGGTCGAGCGCATCGTGGACGAGGCGGTCACGAAGTACGAGATCGAGTTCCTCCAGGAGGCGGGCACTGCGAGCGCGACCTTCTCCGATGCGGGTGAGATCCTCGAGATCGAACGACCGGTCAGGGAAGGCGACCTTCCCGCCGCCATACTTCGTGAGATCCAGAAGGATCACCCAGGCGCCACGATCCAGGCCGCTGACGCAGTGCAGCTCTTCTACTACGAGCTCGAGGTGATGGTCGACGGCAAGACCATCGAGGTGGCGGCCCTGGCCACGGGTGACATCGAGGACCATCTCCTGGGCGACACGGAGTCCGACCACGAGGGCGACCGCGCTGGCCACGATGATGATCATGACAACGACGGTGCACGTCACGACGACGACGACGGTCCCGAAGAGGACGACGACTGAGCACGGCCGACCGGTCGGCACCTGCCCGTCCCGCGTGAACGTGCGGGTGCCGTCCAGGGCGGTGATACGATTCTCTCATGCGGATCCTCGTGGTCGAAGATGCTGTCCTGCTCAGAGAGAGCCTCGTGGACGGGCTGACGCAAGCCGGATACGCGGTCGACGCCGTCGGTGACGGTCGCCAGGCTTTGAAGTACGCCCAGGCGACTGACTACGACCTTGTCATCCTGGACCTGATGCTCCCGGAGGTGGACGGCCTGACGGTTCTGCGCACCCTTCGATCGAAGCACTGGGAGGCTCATGTGCTCATCCTGAGCGCCAGGGACCGCGTCGAACAACGGGTCGAGGGTCTGCGCGCCGGTGCGGATGACTATCTCGTCAAGCCCTTCGCGTTCGACGAGCTGCTCGCGCGGGTCGAGACCCTCGGCCGCCGGGCTCATGGTCGCAAGTCGGGCGAGCTTCACTGCGACGGATTCGTCCTGGATCTCACCGCACGGAGCGTGATGGTGAACGGATCCGCCGTGCCACTGACGCCGCGGGAGTTTGCCGTGCTGGAGTATCTAACGCTGGAAGCGGGCCGACCCGTGAGCCGGGCGGAGATCGAGGAGCACGTCTACGACGCGACGAGCCCTGTGTGGAGCAACGCCATCGACTCCCTCGTCTCGTCGATCCGGCGCAAGATGGCAGCCGCGGGGTGCGCCGAAACAATCGTCACGCGTCGGAGCATCGGGTACGAGGTGCCGGCAGCCACCGCCGGAAAGCACCTCGGATGAATTCCATCCGCTCGCGACTTCTCTTCCTCCTCCTGACCGGCGTTTCGGCGTCGATGCTCATCGGAGGCGTGTGCGCTCCAGTGGATCGCTCGGAGGAGTCTCGTTGGTCAGTTCCAGGATGCGCTGCTCGCGCAGGCGCGGACCTTGGCCGCGTTCGTCGTCGTCGATCGCGGCGAGATCGACTTCGATGCGGAGGGGAGTGATGGCTTGCCGCCCGTCTTCCGCATTGCCGATGGCGGAGGTCGAGTGCTTGCCGAGACCGGATGGTTCGACTGGGAGGGCGATGTGCCTGTGGTGCGGTTCGCCGGGGACGAGCACTGGTCGGACGTCGAGCTCGTGGGAGATGCGGATGGCATGGCGGTCACGATCGGCGTGGAGCCGCGCACGGAGGAGGGCCAGGAACTGCTCGTCGATGATGCAACCAAGACAGGGCCGATCGTGGCGATCACGGTGGCCGGGTCGCGTGCATCCGTGGACTGGGCGGTCGCGGGTGTCACCGCGGCCATCGTCGGAACGGGTGCGATCGTGCTGATGACCACCGCGACCATCGTCTGGTGGGGGGTCAGGACGGGGTTGCGCCCGCTCGACAGACTGGCCGGGCAGCTTGCTGAGGTCCGGACGGAGAACCTCGGGCCGCTGCCATCGGGCTCGCGGATGCCCAGCGAGCTGCGGCCCGTGTGCGCGGCCCTTGACCACCTGCTCAGCCGGATCCGCGAAGCACTCGAGCGCCAGCGCCGCTTCACCGACGCCGCAGCGCACGAGTTGCGGACGCCGATCGCCGAGCTCCGGACGACGATCGACGTCGCCCGACGCTGGCCCGAACCGGAGCGGATGACAGTCGCCATCGAACGCGCCGACGTGGTCGTGGGTCGCATGGGAGCGCTCATCGACGCCCTGCTGCTGCTCGGCCGGACCCCCAACGACTTCGCGGGCGAGGGGATCGAGCGGACGGCGGTCACCGATGCGGTCCGCGCGGAGGTCGATCGGATCGCCGACAAGGCGGCGGCGAAGGACATCGCGGTGGGCATCGACCTCCCGCCCGGTGGCGAATGGAGTCTTCCTGACGCGGCAGGCGTCATGATCTTTCGCAATCTGCTCTCGAACGCCCTGGAGTACACGCCGGCGGGCGGGAGGATCGACGTGATCTTGATCAGCCCGGAACCCCGGCCCGAGCTGCGCGTGACGAACGGCCCGGTCGATCTGGATGAATCCCGGATCGGCAGGCTCTTCGAGCCGTTCTGGCGGGCTGAGGGATCGCGATCGAACCAGGATCACCACGGCCTCGGCCTCGCAGTCGTCCGGCACGTCTGCGAGGCGTGCGGACTGTCGTGCATCGCATCCCTCGAGAACGGCGCGTTGACGATAAGCGTCCGGGCGGATGACCCGACGGAGAATCGGGGAGGTTCATCTCGAACGCAGGTCAGGCGCGTCTGACATCGCGCAATGAAAGAATCGGGAGAGGCTCCCGATTCCTTCCTTTCCCGCCTCTCTCTTCCGAGCCGCCAACCAAGCCCCTTGCAGCGCCGTCGCGTTGCGAGGGGACTCCCCTCATTTCCTCTCGCTGTCCATTGCAGGCAATCCGGTCCCCATCTGAGTCGAGAGCGTGTTTCAGGCAGAGCGCAGGCGCCGCGGCTTGGGCAGCGACCGCGAGATTCGTTCATGCAGCTCGTCCGCGCTCATCCGCGCCGCCGGTGCGGCGCCGTCCAGTGCCGAGCGATAATCCGAGTAGGATGCGTCCTTACTGTCGCGAACGTCGCGACAGGTCTGTTCGGCGATGTCCAGGCGTTCCGCATCGCCGGCCTCACCGGGCGGGCCGGTCTCGCACACGCCACGCGTGGCGGCGCTGACCGCCGGAGACCGGAGCATGTTGACCCCGTGCAGGACTCCGCGCAAGATCTCGCCGGCGACTTGAACGACGAGCGTGTCCGCGGAGCCCAGACCGTTCGTGTTCAGTGTCAGCAGCTCCCGGCAGCCGGCCTCGACCTCCGCCGGCGACGTGCCGGCCGAAAGCTTCATGACTAGGTCACGCGAGGCGATCGCGAGAGGCGACAAGTTCTGATCACCCACGGCAGACACACTTCCGGCGAACTCTTGGGAGTCCAGCGTCCTTGGACGCACTTGACTCCGCGTTCACCACAGAAGTATCGGCTGCATGCGGCGTTCTGGACATCGGGCGATGTACCGAGAGACGGCATCGCATCGACCCGATGACCAGAAGACCCAAAGAGCGTCCACAGTCACTGCTGGATGCTCGTCAGCCCTCCCCTAATTGCGTACTTCGTGAGGTGGGCGATCGAGTGCAGATCGAGCTTTCGCATGACATTCGTGCGGTGTGTTCCGATCGTCTTGAGCGTGGCCCCGAGCCGGACACCAATCTCCTTGCTCGTGAGACCTTCGGCGATCAACTGCAAGACTTCCCGTTCGCGTGGAGTGAGAATACTGACCGGAGGCGTTCCGTCTCGCCTCTTGAGCTGCGAGTGGTCGGCGTGCGAACGGTCACGCAAGACGTGCGTGACGTCCGAAGTCACGTAGAGCTTACCTTTACGCACTGCGCTGATGGCGCGAACCAGTTCACCTGAATCGCACGTCTTCAGCAGATAGCCGCGTGCTCCTGCATCCAGCATTCCGGTCACATATCGCCCGTCGGTGTGCATGGAGAGAGCGATGACCGCGATCTCCGGATCAATCGCGTGCATGCGCCGTGTTGCTTCGATGCCGTTGAGGTCAGGCATGGCGACGTCCATGAGCACGATGTCGGGCGCGTGTACCGTGACATACTCAATTGCCTCCCGCCCAGTTGCTGCTTCGGCGACGACGTGGATGAATTCCGTGCCCTCGAGGATCGCACGGATCCCTTCGCGCATCATGGCATGATCGTCGACAAGCAGAACCGACGTGAAGCTATTCATGCCCGCCTCCATCTCCGTCGCACGCGATGGTCACCGTGGCCTGGGTTCCCTCTCTCGAGCTGACGATTTCCAGTGTTCCGCCAATGGCCTGGATCTGCTGCTCCACGCTGATCAGCCCGAATCGGCGAGTTCGGCTCGCCGAGTCGCCTACCGCAGTCACGTCGAATCCGGGTCCTTGGTCGCGAACGCTGAGGCGGGCGGTGCCTTCGCATGCCTCGGAGAAGAGCGTGATGTCCGCCCCAAACGCGTGCTTCGCGGCGTTGGTTGCCAATTCCCGCATGGCGCGGAAGACAATGGTCCGGACAGCGTGCGACAGCCGAGGCTCCCCCGGATTCTCCACGACCTCCATGCGTACACCGTAGCGCCGGCTCAGATCGCTCGCGAGCCAGTGCAGGGCTGGCACGAGCCCCAGGTCTTCGAGGATCGGAGGGCTCAGCTCGAAGGCAAGGTCGCGGAGACCCTCGATCGCCCTATCCAGCTCCACAACAAGCGGTGAAACCTCCTCCTTCGAATCTTGAATTGTCACCAGCTTCCGGCGGATACACGCGAGCTGCTGCGAGACGCCGTCATGCAAGGCACGACCGAGTCGCCTCCGCTCGCGCTCTTCGATGAGTGTCTGGCGGACGAGGAGGTGGTTGATTCTGACACGCTGGGAGTCGATGACCGATTCGAGCTCCTCAACTTCGGAGGTCTCAAGACAAACGATGGCGTAACTATGACCGAAGATCGACGATTGCACCTGACGCCATCTGGCAACACATTCGCCTCGCGACGGATGGTCACTCGAAGCCCTCTTCGGCGCACCCACGAGCGTGGTCGACCCGACGGATGCGCTCCTCGTTTGCAACGGGGTCGCCAAGGCTTCAATCCCCCTGAACTCGCCCAGCGCCTCTCCGAGCGTGAGCGATCCTGCTGTGCTCGGTCGGCATCCGGTGGTCCGCTGCCAGTCAGCATTCAACGCGACGACGGACTGGCCGTCGACGATGAGCGCGGCGGGACAGTCGATCGACTCCAGGAGCGCCTCCCCAAGAGAACGCAAATCCACGGGCAACGCGCTATCGGCGGGTCGTCGGGTCACAGTTTCCTTTAGCGAGGTGCCGGTTCCCTTTCCGCGACGCGAGCCTACCTAGTTTATCCAGGTTGCCTCCGGTATTCGCGACTCGCTTGGGTAACGACCTGAGATCGAGGCAACGATCCCCGGCGCCGGCGTCGCGAGGTCGGCAGGAAGCGTGTTCCAGGCCCTGCCGAACGGCGTGGGCCAGAGCTTCAGTCCTTCTTCGTTGAGCTCCGCGACCCGGTGCGGACTCTCTCCAGGTCTGACAGCAGCTCGATCTGAATCTCCTGGATCTGCACGAGTCGCTCCCATTGGTGGGAGAGGAGGTGATCGATCTTCTCATGCAGATGCCGAATCTCGAGCTCGGCCTTCAGATTGATCTGATAGTCGTGCTGTGACCGCAATCGGTCCTTTGCCTCCTGGCGATTCTGACTCATCATGATGATCGGCGCCTGCACTGCGGCAAGGCAGGAGAGCATCAGGTTGAGCAGAATGAAGGGGTACGGGTCGACTGGACGCCAGAAGAGCACCAGCGAGTTCATCGCGATCCAGAGCACGAGGAATGCGCCGAAGACGCTGAGAAAGACCCAGCTTCCACCAAAGGAGGCCACCCGATCGGCGAGCCGCTCGCCAAGGGTCCACTTCTGCTCGAATTCGGATTCGATGTTCGTCGTCAGGATCTCGTGATCGCGGAGACTCTGGAGCACGTCCTGTTCGAGGTGCGTCAGATCGCCCTTCTCGGACTCCAGGATTCCGTGGACGTATTGCCCGCGAAAGTGCGCCAGATCCATGCGGCAGATGAAGGAGTCTGGCGACCAGCCCGGCACTTCCCGAGCGATGAGGTCGCTGACGGTGCTCCGGATGGTGCCGCCAGGGAGGACGTCACGGGGCGCGAAGCTCTTTCCGCAGACCGCGCAGAGACGGTTCTTCTCCTGCTTCTGTGTCATCCAAGTCCTCCCGTGACTCCTCTTACTGCGATCTCGGCACCCTGCCGCCAAGCCGTACTGCCGCCGGATCCTGCAAGTAGAAATGCGACAGCTCTTCGTACAGCTCCGGATACCGCTGCTTCATCGCGACCGGGCGTTCGAAGAACAGCTCAGTCACCACGGCAAAGAATTCCGGGGGACTCGTCGCGCCGTAGGCGTCGATGAGCCCTCCGTGACCACGGTGTACGGCCGCGACCAGGTCTTCGTACTCGCCGCCGAGAACCCGAGCCCATTCCCGATATCGAGTCCTTGCGCCAGCGCCGGCGCTCCCTCCATGGCTCCCGATTCGCCATCGAGCTGATGCGCGAATTCGTGGAACACGACATTGTGCCCGTCGGCGGGATCGCTTCGCCTTGAAGGACGTCGTCCCAGGACAGAACCAGCGCCCCCCGGAACCATGACTCTCCGAGCCGCGGCTGCGGCCCCTCCACGATCGTGCCATCAGGCTGCACGCGCTTCATGTTCGAAATGTAGGAATGCGGATAGACGAGGATCGTCTTGAGGCTCGGGTAGTATCGAGACTGGCGGTGCAGGAGAAGAACCGCCGCCTGGGCCGCGATCGTGACGCGGATCTCGTCGGTCATCTCGAGTCCGCCGCATCCCTCGAACCGCTTCTCCTCGAGCAGCACCTGTATGATGCCGGCCAGCTCCCGGCGGTCTTGCTCCGCCAACCCGTTCACGTAGGGGACCCGTTCATCGATCAGCTGCCACCACGCTGCCGGTAGCGGCTGCCGCAGGAGCTTTGCTCGTCGTCGCCTGCGAAATCCGAACATGGCGTCCTCCGGTGTGTCCGCTCATTGCGCTTTCGAGCCGCGGCCTCCACAGGGCAAAACACCTCGCGCTCATCAATTGGACATGTTCGATCCTTCCGATGGTCGTATCAACCAGCGTCCGTGGCGCGGTGCCTCCGCATCCGTCCGGCGGATCACCGGAGAACGATACGGCATGAACACGCTGGTCACTCGAATCCTGTGGACGCTCTCCCCCATGCCCCCTCGACCTCGTTGAACGACGGCGTGCAGACTGTCTTCGTTCTTGACCATCGGGACGCCGCTCCGCCGAAGGAGCGTCGGGATGCGGCCGGCGCAGGAGTCCTTCGACGGGCGACCTGCCTGGCGGCTGGTCGAGGACTCGTTCCTCGGCGCGGTCGCGTGGCGGTTGTGGGGCTTCTCGTGCTGCTCTCCGGCTGTCAGTCGTTCACGCCGCGCCCGCTCAGCCGGGAGGCGGTCGATGCCGCGCTGGCGCCGCCGTCCATGCCCAGCGTCGCCGAGGCGTACCAGTCGCGCCCCCACCCGCTTCTACCGCCAGTGCTCATCGATGCTGGCGACGGCATCGATCCCACGGAGGCGGCGTGCCTGGCGGTGATCCTGAATCCGGACTTGAGGGCTGAACGCGCCAGTCGGGGCGTTGTCACGGCGCAGCTCGTCCAGGCCGGACTCCTCCCCAATCCTCAGCTGATCGCTCTGCTCGACTGGCCGTCGGGAGGGATGACCGCCGGGGCCATTCCGGCGTATGGGTTTGGACTGGGCTGGGACATCAACGCACTGATCGAGCACTCGGCCAACCTCGAAGCCGCCCGCGCCGACGATCGATCAGCGGTACTCGATCTGCTCTGGAAGGAGTGGCAAGTCGCGTGTGCGGTGCGCGTCTCGCCGTCACCCAGGCCGCCTGGCAAGCTTCGTTGTGCCGCACGCTGACCGCCGCGGTAGAGCACGCCAAGGGCGCCGTGAACGACCTGAATCGCGCTGGCTCGATGCCGGCGAGGCGACGTCCCTGGAAGTCGCGGCAGCTCGGTCGACGCTTCAGGGGTATATCGCCCAGCTGCGCGCCGCGGAGCGGTCGAAGGACCTTGCCGCGCTCGAGGTGAAGCTGCGCCATTGGTCTGCCGCCGGACGCCGAAATCGAACCCGTCGCGCCGCCGAACGGCCGTGATGACCCGCTTCCGACGATCGGCGATGCATTCGCGACGGCGAGAGACGCGCGAATCGATCTCGCTGCCCTCCGGGCAGGATACGAAGCGCAGGAAGAGCGGGTCCGCGCCGCGATTCTCTCACAGTTCCCGCGCATCAACATCGGACTCAATGTGGCGAGGGATACGAGCGATGTGCGCTTCCTCCGCGGCGCCAAACGCCGAGGTGTCAGCCGATCCTCCGGAACCCGGTGTGCCCGTCCAGGTGACGATGCGTCCGCCACTGGTCGGGCATGTCGATGTCGCCGGTCGAGATGCTGGGATCGGTCGAGCGGATTCCCGGCGCGATCGATCGTCCGCCACGCTCGCGAGCGACGTCCTGGTGGTCGCGACGGTCCTGTCGAGCTCGGGCAGCCCGTTGCCGCCGATACACCGGTTCGTTCGCGTCGCAGCCGACCACGGTCCGTGCTCAACCAGCTCGATGCCGCGCAGGCCGCCGTCGACTCGGCCCAGACGATGCTCGAGTCGCGCGCTCGCGGCTCGACGCCAAGCTCGGCACCCGTTCGGAGGTCGTTCAGGCGGAGCAGCGGTCCGGGCTCGCGGACGTCCAGCTCGCAGTGCTTCGCGCACGCTTCCGCCGGATGACGGCGTTCTGAGAGCGGGGACCGACGGCGTGGTGCTGAGCATCGACGCGCCGATCGGTTCGGTCGTGGTGGCCGCGGGACGCCGCTCTTCGCGATCGCCCAGCGACGGCGACGTCGCCGTGCGCTTCGGCTTGCCGCCCGCATCAGCCGAAGCGTGCTCCCTGCGGGATCGCCCGCTCACCGTCGTCGCCCTTGCTTTCGTCGAGTCGCACGGTTCGCTCGACGTCGGTCGTCGATCGCGTGGACGGAACAGTCGATCCCGGCGAGCTCCCGCATCGATCGACCGCCTGGACCGGCCGCATGCTCGAGGCACGCGTCGTGGCTGCCCGGCACCCCGTTGCGGCGTGAACGCCACGGATCGCGAGTCGACGAAGGGATTCGTCGTTCCGCGCGGAGCCGTCCTGCTCTCCGACGAAGGCCTCGCCGCTGTTCGCTGGTCGAGCGATGGCGTCCGCGCACCGTCCACTGCGATCGCGATTCTCGCCGGCAACGCCGAGTCCGTGTGCGTCAAGGCGGACGAGGATCTGCTGCGCGGCGATCTGGTCGTCGTCGCTGGGCGGTCACGATCTCGAGGACGGCACGGCGCGTCCGAGTGGAGAGCGGTCAGCTGACGCTGCTCGAGCAGCGCCTGAGCCTGCGTGCCAAGGCGTTCGTCGTCTTCTTTGCGGGCCTCGCGTCGCGGGACTCTTCGCGGCGACGCACATGCCGGTTGCGCTCTTTCCCGCAGGTCGAGCTTCCCGCGGATCGTGGTGTCGATCGATGCCGGCGACCGCCCCGCCGATCAGATGCTCGCGAGCGTCACGATCCCGCCGAAGAGGCCTTGCGCGGCGGTACCCGGTGTGCGCAACCTCCGCTCGAAGACCAGCCGCGGCAGCGCCGAGATCTCGCTCGACTTCGCGCTGGGGCGAGGACATGACCAGCGAGCTCCTGCTGGCCGAGTCGGCGATGAGCCAGATTGCCGCCGGACCTCCGCCCGCAACGCGCTTCGTCGTCCGCCGCATGGATCCCGACCGTGTATTCCCGTGGTCGCGCTCTCGCTGGTGTCCGATCTCGAACCGACCACCCGCCTCTGGGAGCGCGCGTACTTCGATCTCCGGCCCGAGCTGCTCTCGGTCGATGGCGTCGCCCGCGTCGAACTGCTGGGTGGGGCCCGCGAGGAGCTCCAGGTGATCGTCGATCCGAATGTCCTTGCGGCCGCGGGCGTGACCATCGAAGACGTCGTCGCGCCGGTCGCCAAGCTGGAGCACGATCGAGGCGCTCGGCCGCATCGAGGATCTCTACCGGCTCGACCTCGTGCTCACCGCGCCGTCAGATCGACGAGATGCGCGGAACCTCGAGGCGCTGGTGCGTCAGGACCGATGCGCTCGTCGACCACGCGCCTGGGCGATGTCGCCGACGATCGAGTCCGCCCCCGAGCCGCGTGTGGACGCGGGTCACCGCCGACGGACGCGACGCCGTACTCGTCCAGGTGTATCAGCAGCCGGCCGGCAACACCGTCGCGCATCTCCGCCGATGTTGCCCGGGTTGTCGCCGGATGCGCGCGGCACCTGTCCGCGGGCGACACGCTGTCGGTCTGGTACGACCAGAGCGACCTGATCAGCGCCTCGGCGGCGTCGGTGTTCGGACGCCGTCATCCTCGGGAACGATCCTCGCGCCGCCCTCGTGCTCCTGTTCTTCCTGCGGAGCCTCAAGCTCACGCTCATTGCGATCCTCGTCGTGCCGAGCGTGCTCGCGTCCACGTGCCTGCTGCTTACGTGCTCGGCCAGAGCCTGAACATCATGACGCTGGGCGGGATGGCGGCCGCCGTCGGACTGATCATCGACGACGCGATCGTGGTCGTCGAGCACATCGTCAGCCGGCTTCGTGCCGAGCCTCGGAGAACCAGGTCCGCACATCGCAGCCGCGTCCTCGCCGCAGCGGGGGAGTTCAGTCGGCCGCTGCTCGGCGCCTCGTTGGCCACGATCGTCATCAACATTCCGCCGGTCTTCCTGACCGGCGTCACCGGCGAGTTCTTCAAGGCGCTCTCGCTCACGATGGCGCTCGGCCTGATCATCTCGTTCCTCGTGGCGTACCTGGCGGTCCCGGTGCTCTCGGCGGGTCTCCTTGGGCGCGAAGGACGCCGAGCGCGATGACGCCGGTCCGGTCTTCCGGTCGTCCAAGGCGATCTCGACTGGTCGCTGCGCATCCTGCTCCGCTGGCGCTGGCTCGCGCCGATCGCGTGCATCGTGTGGGTCGCGGTCGGATGGCGAGCGTTCCAGGGACCTGCCAACGGGCTTCATGCCCGCGATGGACGAGGGTGGCTTCGTGCTCGACTACGTCGCCGCCCCGGGGACCTCGCTCACCGAGACCGATCGGCTGGTTCGAATGGTCGAGGCGATTCTCCGCGACACGCCGGAAGTCGTGACCTACTCCCGCCGCACGGGCGCCAGCTCGGCGGCGGGCTGACCGAAGCCAACGAGGGCGACTTCTTCGTCCGGCTTTCGCCACAACCGCGCCGCGGAATCGAGGACATCATGGCCGATGTCCGCCAACGCGTCCAGGATCAGGTGCCCGGACTGGACGTCGAACTGCTCCAGCTCATGGAGGACCTGATCGGCGACCTCACCGCCGTCCCTCAGCCCATCGAAGTCAAGCTGTCCGCCACGATCCCCGCACTGCTCGACACCGAAGCCGTGCGCGTCGCGGAGCGAGCTCGCAGTTGCCCGGGATCGTCGACGTCAACAATGGTCTGGCCATCGCCGGCGATGCGCTCGAGGTCCGTATCGATCCTGAGAAGGCCTCGGTGTTCGGTCTCGATAGAACCAGCGCGACAACGCAGCTGCGTACCCTCCTCGCCGGCACCGTGATCGGGACGATCGTTGAACAGCCGAAGGTAATCGCCATTCGCCTGTGGTCCCGTTCCGACGAGCGCGCGATCGAAGACGATGTCGGCGATCTCCGCCTCACGACCGCGAGCGGTTCGACCTTGCTGCTCCGTCAGATCGCGACGATCGATCGCGTCGCCGGGCAGCCCACCATCAGCCGCGACGGGCTCCGCCCAACCGTCTCGGTCACCGCGCGACCGAAGGAACCGACCTGGGGGGCGCCGTGCGCACCGTGCGCGCCGCGCTCGACGCGCCGAACGCGCTGAGTCCCGGTGTGACGTATCGCCTCGGCGGTCTGTACGGCGAGCAGCAGCGTGCCTTCAGTTCGCTCCTCGCCGTCTTCGCCGCCGCGATCGCCCTGCTCTTCGTACTCGTACTCTTCATGTACGAGAGCATTCGCGTCGCGTCGTTGCTCACATCGCCTGCCTCCTGACGATGCCCGGCGTCGCGATCGGGCTCAGGATCACGGACACGCAGCTCAACATCTCGTCCATGATGGGCTTCGCGATGATCGTGGGCGCAGCGGCGGAGATCGGTGTGTTCTACATCTCTGAGGTGTTTCGTCGCTCAGGGCCCGGCGTCCTGGATCGCGAGGCGCTCGTACCCGCGGCCATTGCCCGGCTCCGGCCGATCTCCATGACCAGCCTCGCCGCGATCCTCGCGCTCCTCCCGCTCGCCCTCGACATCGGCGAGGGCGCCGCGATGCTCCGACCGCTCGCCATCGCCATCATCAGCGGCCTCGTGATGCAGGTGCCGATCATTCTCGGCGTCCTGCCCGCACTCCTTGCGGTGGGAATCCCGGGACGCGGAAAGCAGGACCGATGACGATCCTCAGATGATCAGCCGAACTCCTCCCAGCTCCGACAGTCCGTACATGAAGTGGTCGCCGGGCGATCCAATGAACATCAGGTTCACCGGTATCTTCCACTGCTTCGAGAGTTTCTGAATGAGCTTCGGACCGAACTGCCCCTCGATGACGACGAACTCGATATCGATGGCCGGGTACGCTTGGTCGAGAAACTTCAAGTGCTCGTCCAGCTGCGGCGGCACGTTCTTGGGATCGTCGACCACGGTGACGATCTTGACCCGATTCGTGTGCTCGTTGCGACTGATGTACAGCATCACGCGATTCAGATTCGCGATGTTGTCGCCTCGCGTGAAGAAGACGATCTGCTGTGCATTGATCTCGTCGATCTTCTCTCGGAGTCT
Source organism: uncultured Planctomycetota bacterium (assembly GCA_963697235.1). Classification (GTDB taxonomy): domain Bacteria; phylum Planctomycetota; class Phycisphaerae; order Phycisphaerales; family SM1A02; genus CAVONJ01. The sequence goes on along the minus strand of CAVONJ010000003.1, from coordinate 180,519 downwards.
CTGGGAGAGCGCGCTCATCGGCCGCACGAGAGAGGCGACGATCGTGCGAACGATGAAGAGACCCGCCTTCAGCAGCGCGATCCGCTCGAGCATCACAAAGAGCAGAACCGTGGCGGGAATGAAGTACTCGAGGAACACTCGGAGGTACTGCGGATTCAGGATTGCGTTGCCGATGAGGCCAACGGTCACGGCGGCGATTCCGAGCAAGACCGTGAGCCAGGAAGCCTGGACGGGCCGCGGCAGGCTGGCGCGGCGGACCTTCAGGAGGATGTTGCCCAGACCGAAGAGCACCATCACACCGAGAAAGGAGATGTTGTACACGCCGGCGAGCGCCGCGAGGTCGCCCTCCGTGATCAGCAGAATCGAAACGGTCAGCAGGAAGAACGCGACGATGATGCGATGGGTCGTTCCACGACGGTTCGTCTTCAGCAGGAACTGCGGCAAGCAACGATCGAGCGTCATGCGCCGGGCGAGGCCGTTCACGCCCACGAAACTGGTCAGGACCGCCCCGGAGAGCACCAGGGCGGCGTCGATTGACACGGCGGTTCCCAGCCATGTCCCCGAGGACTCGACGCCCATGACCGCCAGCAGCGCATCCCGGTGAGCATCGATGTTCCCAATCGGTATCAGAGCCAGCGCCAGCAGCGCAATCGTGGGGTTCAGGACCGCGACCGCGATCCACATGTTGCGAAGCGTCTTGGGAAACACGTCCTCCGCCTGCTCTTCGACGAAGTTGGCAGAGCTCTCAAAACCCGAGATGCCAAGCATCGCAGCCGAGAATCCAAAGAAGGTCGCGGCGAGGAGCTCCCCCGGCGCCGGCGTTGCGAGATTGGCGAAGAGCGTGTCCAGGCCATGCCAAGCGACGTAGATGACGCCGGCGCCGATCAGGACGGCCAGAGTCACCATGTGTGTCACGAAGATGAGAATGGCGACTCGCGCCGAGTCCGTGATGCCGAGAATGGTCAGCACCATGAAGACACCGAGCAAGCCGATCGTGGTCATGGTAATCGGCAGCTGGGGGACGACCGCGCTCGCGTACTTCACGGCTTCGCTGGCCGAAACCACGGCGGTGGCCATGTACGAGAGTATCGTCAGGCACGCCGCGAGGGATGCGCGGAACTTGCTCGTGGTGTTGAGCAGCGCGTTGTATGCACCGCCGTTGAGCGGAAGCGCCCCCACGACCTCCGCATAGATCGTTCGGAAGAGGTAGAGCACGCCTACGACAAGCAGGAGGGCCAGCGGCGCCAGCTTGCCGGCGTAGAGGATCGCCAAGGCCGACACGTAGAGGCATGACGAGGTGATGTCGTTGCCGCAGATCGCAGTGGCCGCCAGCTGACCAAGTCCGCCTTGCCGATGTGCCGTGACGTGCCGGGCCATCTCAACTCCGTACGCAGTGTTTTTCAGATGTCGGGCGGAGCGGGGAGCGGCGCTGCCCCCTCGGGACGTTCATGTTCGTCCATCGTAGCGGCAGCAGAACCGGGCTACACTGCAGACCGCCACGAGGAACAAGCCCGGCTGAGCAGATTCGGGGAAACCCGCTCGTCGTGAAGAGCAGTCGCGTCATCAACTTGCTCCATCGCGGAGGTCCGTTCATCACGGTCGGTCTCTTTGCGATCGCGATGTTCGTAATCCACCACGAGCTCAAGGTCCACCCTTGGTCGGAGGTCGTCGACGCACTCAGCGCGACGGCCTGGCCGAGGGTCTTGGCGGCTGCGGGTCTGACCGCGCTCGGGTTCCTCGCGCTGATCGGGTATGACTGGCTGGGATTCCGGTACATCGGGCATCGACTGCCCATCCGACGGATCGCGCTCGCGGGATTCGTCGGCTACGCGTTCAGCCAGTCGCTCGGCCACTCGCTGCTCAGCGGCGGGTCCGTTCGACTGAGGCTCTACTCGAGCTGGGGGCTCTCGGGACTCGACATCTCGCGCCTGCTGCTCTTCGGACTCTCGACCCTCTACCTGGGAATTCTCGGGCTCGGAGGGACGCTGCTCACGCTTGAAGCGGAGCAAGCCGCCCCGTTCATGCACTTGCCGGCCATCGCGGTCCGTGCGATCGGGATCGTGCTGCTCTGCATGCTGGGTGGCGTGCTTCTCTGGGCGCACTTCCGAGAGGCGCCATTGCGGTTCCGAGGCATCGAAGTTCAGCTGCCGACCCTGCGACTCTCGCTGGCGCAGGTCACCATCGCCTCGGTCGACCTGGCCCTGGCGGGCTCCGTCCTGTACGTTCTGCTGCCCTCGAACGAGGCGCTCAGCCTGCCGGCATTCCTGGCGGTCTACCTGATCGCAGTCGTGGCCGGCATGGCGAGCCAGCTTCCGGGCGGCATTGGTGTCATGGAAGGCATCATGCTGGCGCTCCTGACACCCGAGCTGTCGGAGACGTCGGTGTTCGGGGCCATGCTCGTCTATCGCATGGTGTACACGATCGGGCCGCTCCTGCTCGCGGCACTGCTTCTCGCTGCTTTCGAGATCAGCCAACGCCGGGCGTCGTGGGCCGCGACGGGGAGTACGCTCGGACGCAACTCGGCGTGGCTCGTCCCGAACGTCCTGGCCCTGACGACCTTCCTCGGCGGCCTCATCCTGCTGCTCTCGGGATCGACGCCGGCGGTCCACTCGCGACTGCAGTGGCTGAACCTGGCGCTTCCACTTCCGATCATCGAAGGCGCCCACTTCCTGGCCAGCATCGCGGGGCTCGTGCTCATCGTTCTCGCGCGCGGGATTCAACTCCGTCTCGATGGTGCCTACTGGCTGACGATGATCGTGCTCGCGGCGGGCAGCGTGCTCTCCCTGCTGAAGGGGGTCGATTATGAGGAGGCCATCGCCCTTGGTGTGATGCTCTTCGCCCTTGCGCCGTGTCGGTCCCGGTTCATACGAAGAGCGTCGGTGATTCACGAGCCGTTCACGCCCGGCTGGATCATCGCCATCATCACCGCGATCGGTGTCACGGCCTGGCTCGTATTCTTCGCACATCGTCACGTCGAGTACAGCAACGATCTCTGGTGGCGCTTTGCCATCGACGGCACGGCACCCCGATCGCTGCGGGCGCTCGTCGGCATTGCCATCGTCGCCGGTGTCTTCGCCGGTCTTCGCCTGCTCGGTACGGCTGCCCCCCGGGCCACCGCGCCGACATCGGCCGTGCTCGAAGAAGCTGCGCGACTGGCCAGCGGTTCGCGTGCCACGTACGCGTACCTGTCTCTTCTCGGTGACAAGCTGCTTCTCTTCAGCTCGACACGTGACGCGTTCATCATGTACTCCGATCAGGGACGGAGTTCGGTGGCCATGGGAGATCCCGTGGGGAATCCCGCCGCCATCGGCGATCTCGTCTGGCAATTCAGGAACCAGTGCCATCAGCACCGGCGCTGGCCCGTGTTCTATCAGGTCCACCCTGACAACCTCGATCTCTACATCGATCTCGGCCTGACGATGGTGAAGCTCGGGGAAGAAGCTGCGCGTCCATCTTCCCGGCTTCTCGCTCGAGGGGTCGAGTCGAAAGGGACTGCGACGAACCGTTCGTGATGTCGAACGAGAGTCCTGCGTTGTCGAGTTCGTTCCTCGGGACGGCGTGCCGGCCATCCTTCCCGAGTTACGGCGCATCTCGGATGAGTGGCTCGGGATGAGAACGACTGCAGAGAAGGGCTTCTCCCTCGGATCCTTCAGCGAGACGTACATGCGGTGGTTTCCGGCCGCCGTCGTTCGCCGTGGTGGCACGATCGTCGCCTTCGTGAACCTCTGGTGCGGCGCCGAGCGGGATGAACTGTCCCTCGACCTCATGCGGTATAGCCCAAGTGCCCCCGAAGGCGTCATGGAGTACCTGTTCTGCGAGGTCATGCTGTGGGGGAAGACGCAAGGCTACCAGTGGTTCAATCTCGGCATGGCGCCGCTCGCCGGCCTCGAATATCGTCCGCTCGCACCGATTTGGAACCGGGCAGGAGGCCTGATCTTCCGACATGGCGAGCACTTCTACAACTTCCAGGGCCTTCGCGCCTACAAGGAGAAGTTCGATCCCGTGTGGTCGCCGAGATACCTCGCGTCGCCAGGCGGCCTCATCCTGCCTCGTATCTTCCTTGATCTCGCAACGCTGATCTCCGGCAGCGTCGGGAAGCTCATGACCAAATAGCGCCGCCGTCGCCGACAGCTCCGGTCCGACGATTCCAGTCGCATGCTCGAAGGCGTCCCCGCACCCGTTGATCGGCCGAAGGTCCCCTGCCCTCCCCCGATCAACCCTCGAACTTTCCGAAGCACAAACTGATGTTGTGCCCGCCGAAGCCGAAGGAGTTGTTCAGGCCGTAGCGCACGGTGCGCTCCTGGGCGGTGTGGGCCACGAGGTTCAGATCGCATCCCTCGTCCGGGTTGTCGAGGTTGATGGTCGGGGGAATGACATCGCGCAGCACCGTCAAGAGTGTGGCGACCGATTCGATGCCGCCCGCCGCACCGAGCGTGTGACCGGTCATGGACTTGGTCGAGCTCATGGCCAGCTTTCTGGCGTGATCGCCGAACAAGCTCTCGACCGCCCTCACCTCCGCCAAGTCGCCGAGCGGGGTCGAGGTGCCGTGAGCGTTGATGTAGTCCACGTCTTCCAAGTTGATGCCAGCGTCGCCGGTCGCGACGAGCATCGCCATGCGGGCCCCGTTCCCCTCGGGGTCTGGAGCGGCAATGTGCATCGCGTCGCCGGAGGATCCGACGCCACAGAGCTCCCCGTAGATCTGAGCCCCCCGCGCTCTTGCGTGCTCCAGCTCCTCCAGCACGACGATCGCCGCGCCTTCGGCCAGAACGAATCCATCGCGATCCCGGTCAAAGGGACGGGATGCCCGCTTGGGCTCGTCGTTCCGCTTGGACAGAGCCTTCATCGCGGCGAAGGAGCCGATGCACAGCGGCGTGACCGCGGCTTCCGCGCCGCCGGCGAACATGAGTTCCGCATCGCCGCGCTGGATGAGAATGAAGGCGGTGCCGATCGCATGACCGCCGGTCGCACACGCGGTCGCCGGGGCGCTGTTGACGCCCTTCAGATCGAACCGGATGGAGACGTTCCCGGCACAGGCGTTCACCATGAGCTTGGGCACGATGAAGGGGCTGAGCTTCCGTGGTCCAGCCTCGAGCAATCGATCGAGCCCCTGCTCGATCGTCATGATGCCGCCGATGCCCGAGCCGATCACCACGCCGCGGCGCGCCGGGTCACCCTGACTGAAGTCGAACCCGCAGTCCGCCCCGGCCTCCACCGCGGCATAGAGACCCATCGCACAGAACCGGTCCATGCGGCGGAGATCCCGAGAGTCGATGCAGACCGTGGGATCCCAGTCTCGAACCTCGCCCGCAATGCGCACGCCCCACCGATCGTCCTGTGGGAAGGACTTGATGTGGTCCACGCCAGAGCGTCCTTCGACGAGCGACTCCCACATCGACTGCGCAGTGGTGCCAAGATTGCTGACGGCGCCTATTCCGGTGACGACGACGCGCCGCTTGGACATGATGGTCATCAGTTGAGGAAAGATGAACCGTCGAGACCGCTCAGACGGAAATACGCGTTACAACGCCGTCGCATCGCGTCTCGAATCAGTCAGCTACGATTTCTCAGCACCCACGACCGACTTCGAGCCATCTCCACCGATCGCCTTCTTGATGTAGTCGATGGCCTGACCGACGGTCTGGATCTTCTCGGCTTCTTCGTCCGGGATGGACGTCTCGAACTCGTCCTCGAACTCCATCACCAATTCGACGGTGTCGAGACTATCGGCGTTGAGGTCGTTGGTGAAGCTGGTCTCTCGGCTGATTTCGCCTTTGTCCACACCCATCTGCTCGGCGACGATGTCGATCACCTTGGCTTCGATCTCAGCTTCCGTCACGGTGCGGTCTCCTAGGAGGGGGCCGGGCGCGACCCGGCCGGGGTTACGGGGCAATATAGCGGCTCATGGAGCCAATTCAAAGTAGCGAGGTCTTCAGCTCTCGGGAGCACGCCCGGAGCCCTTCGCCGTTCTCTTCTGACGGATCGCAACGAGGGCTCGGCGATCGTCGATCCACTCAGCACAACAAACCACCATCGATCACGAGGGTCTGTCCGGTGATGTATCCGGCCAGATCGGAGGCCAGGAAGCTGACCGCGTGGGCAATCTCCTCGGGCTGGCCCAGACGACGGGTGGGAACCCGCTTGAGGGCCTCGTCGAGCAGAGCCTTGGGCAATGATGAGATCATCTCCGTATCGACGAACCCCGGCGCCACGACATTGGCGGTGATTCCCTTGGATCCCAGCTCCCTGGCCACGGTCTTGGTCAGACCGATGAGTCCCGCCTTGGCCGCCGCGTAGTTGGCCTGTCCAGGATTGCCCATGAGGCCCGTCACCGAGCCGATACTGATGATCCGGCCCCAGCGACCCCGCATCATCGGCTTGGCCGCGGCACGACAGGCGACGAAAGCCGACCGGAGATTAAGGGTGATGACGCGGTCGAAGTCCTCATCGGTCATACGCAGGATGAGTCCATCACTGGTCCCGCCAGCGTTGTTGACCAGAATGTCCAGCCGTCCGTGCGTCGAAGCCACTTCTTCGATCAGACCGCTCAGCGCCTCGCTGTCGGAGACGTCACAGCAGCGAATCTCGGCTTGCCCCTCGAGCTGGACGATGCCCTCTCGAACCGCTTCGAGCTGATCGGCCGAGCGGCTCACGAGCACCACCAGCCGGCCATCGACGGCCAGCCGCTCGGCGATGGCTCGCCCGATTCCACGGCTCGCTCCCGTGACGATGGCGACGCGATGTTCGATTGGTGGTCCTCGCTGTTCCTGACGAACACGGCGCTGAAAAAAGCCCGCCGATCCTCAATCAGGACGGGGCGGGCAGGATTGTACTGTTGATCGGGTCGCGGTGTCGCCGCGCCGTTGCTCAGCGAATACCCGGGGGGCGCGGAGGAGTCCCGGAGGGAGGACGCCGTCCTCGATTGGGCGGCGCTCCGGTTGGACCGGGGCGCCCTCCGCCTGGAGAAGCGGAACCGCTTGACGTGGTTTGGCCGCTGTCGAGATTGACCTGCGGCACGTCGAACTCCTCGTCAGGCTTGTTCGCGAGTTCCATCTCCTCCTTGAGGATCTTGTGCCACGACGCGATCCAGTCGGTGCCACTGAGCAAGTTGAGAATGCCGGGCGGGCTCGGTGCCGCCTCGAAGGTGTAGCCGGATGAGTCGCCGCGGTAGTACCAAAGCTGCGGCTGAAAATCCAGGTCCACCGTGATGACTGCAAGGACGCACGGCCCATACTCACTCGTGCCAGTCTGCAGCTCGATGCGTTCGATGTCCTTCGTGGCCTGCTGCCACCGGCCGCTGGCCACGAGATCCTCCAGCTCGATCCGATCCGCGCCGCTCATCATTTCACCCACCGATTTCTGGTCACCGCGGGCGAAGGCGTCGAAGAATTCGAGAATCGCGAGTCGGTCTTCCGTGTTGTCCGGAGCCTTGTCCTCGGGCAGGACGATCCGCTCGTCGATCCGGTGCTGTGCCATCAGCTCGCTGACCGGCGTCACCGTCGGCGCGGGGGGCGGGGGCGCCGCCACTGGAGCTGGACGGGCGACGACCACCGGCTCCTCTTCGGCGGAACATCCCAGAGCCAACAGCAGAGCGAGCACGCACGTCCCGGTCACGCAGCACGAGAGAGTTCGCCACCGTCTACTGCTATCGAGGAGAACTCGGTTGACTCGGTCTGACTCGGCTGATCATGGTTGTGCACCTTCGCTGATCGTTCGATTCGTCGCATCAGACCGCGTAGAACGCTGCCCGGCGCCAGTTCGTGAAACTCAGTATAGCCCCTCGCGACCAACCCCTGGCAGGTTTCCGACCAGCGGACCGGGCTGGTGAGCTGTTCGACGAGGCGACGACGGAGAAGTTCCAGATCGGTCGAATCGTGAGGCTCGGCGGTGACGTTGGACCACACGGGACAGCGCGGCGGCGCCAGCGGCGCATCGGCGAGTGCGGCCGCCATCGAGTCGGCCGCCGGCTGCATCAGCGGGGAGTGGAAAGCCCCGGCGACCGCCAGGGGCGTGGCTCGCAGGCCGAGCTCGGAGGCGATCTGAAGGGCCCGGTCGCACGCGGAGCGGTGACCGGACAGGACGATCTGCCCGGGAGCGTTGAAGTTGGCAGCGACGAGCACCTCTCCTTCGGCTCCTCTTTCGCAGATCGTCTCCGCGTCCTGCGACTCCGCACCGACCAGGGCGACCATGCCGCCCGAGGAGGCGGCGGCCGCTTCCTGCATGAGCTGTCCGCGACGAGCGACCAGGCGAAGTCCATCCGCGAAGTCGAACGCACCGGCCAGATGGAGCGCGGTGTACTCGCCAAGCGAGAGCCCTGCCGCGGCGACGAGATCGATCTCGAATCCCAGATCCTCGAGACCGCGATAGCTGGCGACCGAACAGGCGTAGATCGCCGGCTGGGCGACGTCGGTCCGGTTCAGCCGCTCGAGAGGGCCGTTCGCGCAGATCTCGCTCAGCGGTGCGCCAAGCGAGTTGCCGAGCACCGCGTCCGCTTCCGCGAGCACCGCCGCGGCGCGCTCGCTGGCATTCGACCACGCCTGTCCCATTCCGGCGGCCTGGGCTCCTTGACCCGGACAGAGAACAACCGATTGAAGTGCGCTCATGGTTCCATCCTCGGCAGCCGGTCACTGTAGCAGAGCAGTCGGATATGATGCCATGTGTTCGCGCTTCGAACACGCCCCCGCCTCGAACTGCTGCTCATCATGATCAGGACGCTGCTGCTCCTGCGCCACGCCAAATCGAGTTGGAAGGAACCGTCGTTGGCGGATCACGACCGACCGCTCAACTCGCGCGGCCGACGCGACGCGGATCGACTCGGACGACTGCTGCTGGAGCAGCATGAGCTTCCCGATCTGATCCTCAGCTCGACAGCGAAGCGGGCTGCGAAGACCGTGAAGAGGCTGATCAAGACCAGCGGCTACGACGGACCCGTCGAATGGCGAGACGAACTCTACCTGGCCGATCCCAGGGCCTTCGTGACCGCCCTGCAAAACGCTCCGGATTCCTGCCACAGGGTGCTCATTGTGGGCCATAACCCCGGATTGGAGACCTTCCTGGATCAGCTCACCGAGACCGACGAGGCGCTGCCGACGGCCGCGCTGGCCCGCGTCGAACTCGAGCTCGACTCCTGGCGGCAAATCGATGAGGGCACCCGCGGAACGCTGAGCGCTCTCTGGCTTCCGCGGGAGCTGGACGCACTGTGAACGAGGGGAACACGACCCATCCCCTGGCTGCCTGCTTGCCTCTGGCCGGTGCCTTCCCTTCGGCCCCGCTCCGCGGAGCACCTTCGCTCATTGCCGATTCGACGGGGAGCGCTCCTGCACGAGCTTCAGCAAGTCGAACGTGCTCAAGATGCCGACGATCTGCCCGTCCTTCGTGACGAGCACGTGGTGGAGACGATGTTCGCGCATCACCCCCGCCGCCACCTCCACGCCGTCATCGGGCTGCACCGTGTAGAGCTTCTTCGTCATCAGCTCCGAGATGGGCGTGTCTGCCGGGTATCCGGCCAGGAGATCGGCCAGACTGATGATGCCGAGCGGCTCGCCGTGATTCGTTGACGCGACGGGCATCGCCTGGATCCCGTGGGTCATCAGCAGGTCCTTCGCGAACTCGACGGTGTCCTCCGGACCGATGACGACGACGTTGCGTTCCATGATGTCCGCGACGGTTGCGTTCATGGCACTGCCCCTCCTGAAGAACGACTCCTGTTGATGCTAACCAGTCAGACCGGCGAAGGGAAAGGCGCGCGGGAGCAGACCACCAGTGCTGACGGGGAACTCGACCCGGTCCGGACGTCGATCCGGCCCGGCGCCGACTCACTCGGCGCCGACGCGCTCCTTCTCGACCACGATCATGCAGTACGCCGAGGTCGACCACCGGCGCATGAAGTCCTCGCGATGGACCACGAAATGCCGCTCGCGCGGCGCCGCCAGCAGCATTTGGGAGTCGTCCCTCGCGACGCCACTCACCACGGCCCAGTGCATGACGCGCGGCGTGGGAATCGGCCCGAACAACGTGGGCACGGCCAAGGCGGAGTCGAGCATGACCAGAACCGGGCGATCACGCTGCACTTCGGTGACCAGCGCTTCCCAGGTGCCCCGGGCCACCCGCGCCGTGCACCCACGATCGCGCGCCACGAGCAGCAGATCGACGGGCGTCGCCCCCTCGTCGTGCCAGGGCAGCTCTTCGCCCAGGGCAGTCGCGTCGAGACCGGGGTCGTCGAAGGCCAGGACTGCGGCCAGCGCTTGCGCTCCGCATCCTTCGACTCCCCGCACCTCCGGCAGATTCACCCCGGTCACGAGGTCGAAATCGCCACGCTGTTGAAGGGTGGTCTCGGGCACTGACCGCATGAGCGGGGTCTGGCAGCCGGTTCCGCAGAACAGGAGCACCACGAGCAACGCGTTGACAACGCATTTCGCCGTGTGGTCGCCACGATCATCCAATGTGAATGAAGCCGTTGCTGGATGCGGCGATGGCGATGATGGCGGCGACGATGAGCCCTGCCACGATGATGCTGAGGACCACGCGGTTCATGCCCCCGGCCGACTGCATCATCTCCGGATTGGCCAGCAAGACCGCGAGATCTTCCTCCGTCAAGCGGGACGCCAGACCATTCGCCTCGGTCACCGAGCGACCCAACTCGAAGAGCTGCCGCGCGACCAGCTCTCGCCCGGAGCGAACCTCCGCCGCCTCCTCCGATCCGAGGGCGGGAGCCGAGGCGCAGAACGCAACGAACAGGAGGGTGAGCGCACAGATCGGACGGTGGGCCAGTCGGGGCATCATTGGAAAGCTCCTGGCCCAGGTCGTTCACGCGGTTGACGCAACCGGCCCCAACACGAGGCCGCGATCGTCGACACCGCACCAACGATCCGGACGGATCGAGGCAATTGTCGCCCGCTCGTTCGCACCCGGTCAAGCGCGAACCCAGTGCCGGTGGAAGTCATCGGTCGTCCAGAGTCAGTAGTCCAGGCTCTCCGGCACCGCCGCCGTACCGCTGCCCCGCTCCTCGACTTCCAGGTACTTCATGATGGGACATGCCGCCAATGGCGGCTCCTCGACCACCAGGTGCACGAACAGATGGCCGATCATCTTCTGGTGGGTGCCCTTCAGAGCGGCAAGGATCTCCCGCCGCTGGGCCGCCATCTTCTCGATGGCCGCCTCCATGGCCTCCATCCGCTTGTCGTCGGGGGCAGCCTGCATGGCCGAGACCAGCTCCTGCAGCTCTTGGTCGAGCGAGGTCATCTCGTTCTGCATGGTCAACACCTCGCCCATCACCTCGCGGCAGGGACGCAACATGCCTTCTGTCTTGGCGTCGGGCGATGGGGCGGTGCTCGGAGGGCCCCCGCCGTACAGCGCCGTGCTGCCGATCACGGCCGCCGAGAGGGTCGCCGTCAAGAATGCTTTTCGTCGTGTGTACATCGTTGGAATCTCCGGCGGGGAAGTTGAACGCAACCGGCGGCCCCGCCACTTATGGCCGGCGCCGAGCCCAGTTCATCTGAGCCGGAGCCCATTGTGCCCCCGCCGGTGGCGCCGACAACGGGAAAACGACCCTGAACTGGTCGGCGCCCCGCGATCGGGATCCGCTCTTGTCATCGATTTGAGCTACTTTGCTGACCGAACGACGCCCGGCGCGAGTCTCATCTTTGCGGCCGCGGGAGTCTTCGTCCGCGGATAGAAGAAAGGGCTGGAGATGATTCACCGACCGTTCTGCGTCTCTTCGTGCCTCGTTCTTGCCACGGGCGCGCTGGTGATCAACGCCGCGGCGCTCTCCGGCCAGCAGCGGGTGATGGTGCTGGATGAGGGCGAAGGCCCGATGGTGCTTCACTTCAGCGGACCGGACCTCGAGTCGCTGCGGCAGCCGGACTTCGCGCTCGGCGACCTGCCCCTCTTCGTCCGCGATCTCGCCTTGAGCAGCGCCCAGGAGGAAGCGGTCAGGAGTCTGCTGATTGCCTACCTCGAGAAGTTCTCGTCGCAAGTGGCGGAACATCTGGGAGTCGACTCGAAACGGAATGCCGCGATCGGGCTCGGTCCCGTCCGCCTTTCTGGGGACGAGGACGGAGCCGAAGCCCTGTTCCTCCCCGCCCTCGACCACGAGCTCCCCGACGCGGACCTGGAGATGATGGGGCCGGGGACCATCCAGATCGCCATCACCGTCGGCGACGATCTCATCGTGGCCGAAGACGCAGACGTGGTCGTTGGCGATGGCGAGCTGGACGCGCCGGACGCAGCTGTCGAGAGCGGTGTGACGATCGAGGTCGACACGCCTGACGGCGTCGAGATACCCGAAGAGGTCAGGAAGGCGCTGGAGGCCCACGCCCAGGAGATGGTCGAAAGGATCCAGAAGCAAATGGAGGATCTCGGCGAGGCGCGTGCCAACGGGCGTGGCGATCCGGGCCTTCCGATGGTCGATCGGATGGAGGAGCAGAGGCAGCTTTTGGAGGAGGCGCGCTGCGCGGGGGGAAGAGTTCAAGCAGGTCAAGGCGGCGCTGCGCGCAGCGCTCCTCAGGGACGTGCAGGCCCTGCTCGCTTCCGAGCAGCTGGAGCGGTGGCCGAAGCTGGAGCGAAGCCTGACACGCGTCAAGACCCTTCCGCGGGGACGTCTCGATGGCGAGCGACTCGATCTGATCTCGATGATCGACGATCAGGAACTCACCGCGGAGCAGCAGGAAGCGCTGGCCGAGACGCTGCTGTCCTATGAACTGCAGCTTGACGCAGTACTCGAGCGGCGGAATGCATACCTCGAAGATGCCGATCGGCGGGTCGACGAGGCGATGCAGGAGGGCGCTGCCGAGAAGGCCCTGCAGGTGCTGGACCGCGCGGCCCGGCTTCGGGTGGCGGTGCGAGAGACCAACCTGCGCTCGGCCGAGTCGATCGCCGAGGAGCTCGATTCGGATTCGGCATCGCAGTGGCGGGAGCGTGTGCGAGAGACCGCGTTTCCGCGCGTCTACCGATCGACCCGAGCCCAGAAGGCCTTCGACGCGCTGACCAAGCTGGACGATCTCGATCCCGAGACGATGGGGGCGATCGAGGAACTCGGCGTGGCGTACGCAGCGGAGCTCGAGCGAATGAACCTCGAGCTGTGCGAGATCATCTGTCGGCAGCAGCCGGAGGAGCCGAAGACGCAGATCCTGAACGTGGCGGCGATCATGCAGGGCGACGAGCCGCCGGCTCCGCGCGACCTGGAGGATCCGACCCGAGACGCCTTCCGACGGCGGGGCGAGCTCGATGAGGGGTACCTCAAGCGGCTGCGCAGTCTCCTTCCGCCCGAGCGCGTGGCCGCGCTGCCCGAGCTTCAGCCGCGCCGTCTGCACTCACCGCTCATCATCGAGCGGAGCGCGGCGCCGAAGTAGGACCTACGGTGAGCGGCCCGTTGAAGAAGTGCTTCGCCAGATGAGTGCGATGCTCTTCGTTCTGGCAGCGTCGACGAACCGATGGCGTATGCCCGCGATATTCGTAGCCCGCATTTTTTTACCAACATCCTCCCGACTGCTCTATGGCCAGAGCCACCCGAAGATCAGTCCGGTGATCGATCCGTAGACCAGCCCGTCCAGCACATCCATGAGCAGGGTCCGGGACGGCCTGCCGAACCAGATCGCCTGGGGAACCATGCCGAAGACGTAGGCGATGATCGCCGCCACGCTCGTGACCCGGAACACTCGGATGAACCGTTCACCGGGCTCGAGAGCCATCGCTCCCAGATAGGCAACGAAGAGACCAACGACCAGGTAGAAGATGAACGTGAGCGTGAGGTTCCTACCCATGTTGGGTGGACCTGACCAGATGGTCAGCGTTCCATGAGGGCCGGCGTCCCATCTCTTCTTGAATTGCGGGTCCTTCATCTGAACGCCGCTCTCGCAGAAGGGGAACATGTACTGGCCAGGTTTGATCCCGAGCGACCCCAGGTTGCCGAGGAACGCGTCCTCACCTGAGATTCCCTTCCAATCCGCCTTGTGGTGTGGAAGGACCATCCACGCCAGGGCGCTGGCCATGAAGACGGCGACCGCCGACACGATGATGGGCAGCCAGAGGCCGAACAGCTCCTGCATCATGACTCGCCTTTCGATAGGAGACGGGGCGACAATCAGAACGCCTGCGCGGACGTGACTCGGGCACGGCACCGCGCCGACTCCCTCAACCCGCCGAGTTCACAGCTTCCACACGCTGCTGGCCCAGGTCAATCCGCCGCCGAAGGCGACGAAGACCACATGGTCTCCGCGCTTGATCTTCCCTGATTGCCACAGCTGATCGAAACACAGGCCCACCGAGCCGGCGGAACTGTTCCCGTAGTGGTGGATGTTGCAGTAGACCTTGTCTTCGGGAAGACCGAGCTTCTCCTTCGCCGCGTCGATGATCCGCTGATTGGACTGGTGGACCACGAACTGGCTGACCTGGTCCACCGACAGGCCCGTGGCCTGCAGGGCATCCGCGATCACCTCCCGGAACTTGATGACTGCAAACTTGTAGACCTCCCGGCCGTTCATGCGCAGGTTGCCCAGGCGAATCGGATTGTCGGCATCGCCGGCTGGAATCTCATTGGAACGATTGGGCATGTAGAGCGACTCCCACATCGAGCCGTCCGCCTGGAGCGCCTGGTAGAGGCAGCCGATCGTGGGGTCCTCGTCGCGCGTCAGGATGACCGACCCGGCGGCATCGCCGAACAGAATCGAGACGCGCCGTTCGCTGTAGTCGACCGCCGTGCTCATCGCATCGCATCCGATCACGCCAACCGTGCGGTAGCGTCCGGAGCGAATGAGGCACTCGGCGACGTTGAGCGCGTACACGAATCCGGAGCAGGCCGCGACGAGATCGAACGCTCCCGCGGGAATGGCTCCGATGTCCCGGGCAATGCGGCACGCGTTGGAGGGGCAGGTCATCTCGGCGGTGACCGAGGCCGCGATCACCAGGTCCAGATCCGAACCCGTCATGGACGCATCGTCCAGAGCGCGGCGAATGGCCTCCCGCGAGAGGGTGTACGTGCCTTCGAGCTCCGGATCCACGACCCGGCGCTCGTGGATACCCGTGCGCTGAACGATCCACTCGTCCGAGGTGTCGAGCATCTTCTCCAGGTCGGCGTTGGTGAGCCGACGTTCCGGGACGGCAGACCCCACGCCTGCGATGCGCACTCCGAACTCGGCGTGACCGCTCATGCGGCGATTTCGTCCATGGTTCCCAGCCGCTCGGTGATCGCCTGGTTCACGCCCGACTCGAGGAATCGCTTCGCGCCGCGAACCGCGTTGGAGATGGTCCGCGCTTCGCTCGAGCCGTGACAGATCAGGCACACGCCGTTGACGCCGAGCAGCGGCGCACCACCGAACTCGTGGTAGTCGTGACTTCGCGTAGATGCGCTGGACGACCGGCTGAAGTCGCTTGGCCAGTTCCGGATCGACCTCCGCCAGCTCGCGAGTGAGGGCCTTGAAGATGCCAGCCGACAGACCCTCGGCCAGCTTGAGCATGACGTTGCCGACCACGCCGTCGGTGACCACCACGTCCGCCGCGCCCGTTGAAGACGCCTCGGCCCTCGACGAAGCCGATGAAATTGAGCTCCGGCGTGCCTCGCAGCAGATCCCGCGCCTTCTTCATGTCCGCGGTGCCCTTGGCTTCCTCGCCGCCGACGTTCATGAGCGCGACCCGCGGATCCTCGATCCCGAGGATCCGCTTGGCGTAGACCGCGCCCATGACGCCGTACTGGGAGAGATGAAGCGGCTTGGGCTCGATGTTGGCGCCGACGTCGATCAGCACGACCGGACCCGAGAAGGTCGGCACCGGAACGGCGACGCCCGGGCGATGCACGTTGGGCAGCCGCCGCATGTACATCTGCGCCGCCGTGACGTTGGCGCCGGTGCTGCCGGCGGAGATGACCGCGTCGAGCGGATGCTCCGCCTTCCGGCTGGCGTGTCGGCACGCGACGACGATCGAGGTGTCCTTCTTGGAGCGCACGGCGTCGACCGGCGATTCGTCCATGCCGATGACCTGCGTCGTTGGAACCACCTCGATGCGCGGCTCACGTCCGAAGCGGGCCGACACCTCGGGTTCGATCACCGAGGCATCGCCAAAGAGCACGAGCCGGTCGTCCGAGTGAAGCTCGGAGACTACGTCGAGCGCGCCCTCGAGAATCGCCCCGGGAGCGTGGTCGCCGCCCATGACGTCGACGCCGATCCGCATCGATCACGTCTTCTCCGGTCGTCCTGACCTGCAGACCAGGTCGAACGTAGCCGCACTTGGGGCACGCCCGGTGCGGCAGCTTGGCGTCCCCACAGTTCGGGCAGAGCGTTGCGTTGACGGGCTTGAGGGCGTGGTGCGAGCGTCGCTTGCGCTTGCGGGTGGGCGAGGTACGGAAGGCTGGAACAGGCATGGCACGAGTCCTTTGTCGGTCGTCGATCTCGCTTCGGCACCGATGCCTGGCCAACCTCGACCGGACTCGAACGCGGGAAGCCGGTCGGCCACGCAGCGATTCCTGACCACGACGAAGAAGCGGACAGACTAGGGCTCGGTCCGGGGAATGTCAACGAACCACGCCCCTCCTGGCCGACCGCGGCCGGCGCTCCCAGTCGCCTCACGCGCCCGGAGCCGCTCATCTGGCGAGCACCTCTTCGACGGGCTTCTAGCACCCGGGACTCAAGCCCAGCAAGGAGAGCGGAGCCCAGAGCAGCGCCGTCCACCTCGACCGATCGCTGTCCGGTGGGATCGATCAGCCACAGCCAGTCGTCGAAGAGGAACTCGAGCCGGATCGCGAGCAGCGCGATGCGGCCCATGACCGTGTAGCCGAACGCCGGCGCCGAAGGTGATCATCAGGAACCAGATGCCGAGCTTGGCCGTCTTGCCGACGACGCCCTTGTGCTCGATCGAGAAGAAGAAGTAGACGAGGCAGGAGAGCACGCCGACGACGAGGATGACGTTCTTGCAGCGAGTCCCAGAAGTCGAAGGCGCCGCTGGCATCGCGACACGCAGAGGGGCACGATGCGGTTGCGGATCTGGCTCAGGAAGTCGGCGTGGAGGAACGTCGACCAGCCGGAGGCCGCAGAAGACGCCGATGATGAAGGCCAGCGGCCAGCGGGCGATCCAGCCGCCCTTCGGGCGCGAGGCGCCAGAGCAGCATGATGCCGAGGATGAGCGGGACGAGGTAGAGTCCACTCCGGTCTGCCAGCTCCGGCTCGAGGCCGCGGCATCGCCCAGCTCTTGACCGAGGTCCGGCGCAGAGCTTGCCGAGCAGGTTGGGCACGATCGTGTCCCAGAAGCCGACGACCATCCAGTAGGCCGCCGACACGCCGACGACGACCGACTCGGCGATCTTGTAGAACGGGTTGTCGCGTGTAGAGGAACGAGAAGATGAAGAGCGTGAAGAACGCCGCGACCCAGATGCCGATCGTCCGCGACCAGGCTGAACTGGTACGCCGTCTGGCCGGGATCGGTCATGTCCGCCTCGAGTACTGCCCGGTAGTCGGCGGCCTGGTACTGCGTCCAGCTCATCCGCATGGTCGGCCGGAATCGGCGAATGGCCGGTCCGCGTCCCGGCGGTCGACGGCGTCGGACGTCGTAGTCGATCCAGTGCGTCGCCTCCGGCGTGCCCACGTCGACGAACTGCATCGGTACGACCTTGACGTAGCCTCGCCCAGCGCCGCGAAGCGGCGGCGTCGGCCGAAGCAGGCCCGCCACGATGAACAGGATCAGGTCCAGATGATGGTTTCGCGTCTTCATCGCCGGCCCTCCCGTCTGCCGCTCGACGAAGAAGATGATGTTGCCGGCGATGATCAGCACGATCATCAGCACGTGGGCGACGAGCTGCGGTCCCATGCGCCGCATGCCCTCGAGGTACTTGCCGGGCTCGGGATCGCCGCCGCCCGTACTTGCGTCATCACGAGCTCTCTCGTACTCGGCCGCGCCCTTGATCGCGCCGAGCAGGCCCGGCAGCTGCTCGGGAATGTACGGATACAGCAGCGGCGCCTGCACGCCCGTGCAGCCGGCGACGAGGCGGATCTCGTCCGGGTAGGGCGTCACCGCGTACTGCACCCACTCCTTCGTGCCCGGGTAGCCGGCCGACACGTTGCACGATCAGGTCCATGTCCTGGATGTTCGTGATGCCCTGCATCATCGGGATGTCGTCGAGCGACGTGCCCGTGGCGTCGGTGGTGTAGAGCTGCCGGAGGTCGGTGACGATGACCTTGATCACGCCCTCGTTGCCGGACTTGAAGCCGAGGTTGACGTAGTCCTCGCCGTACGACCAGATCGGGGAAGTCGGGCTTGATGACCTTCTTGATGGTGTCGTCGATCATCTGCGGGCCGACCGGCCACAGGGCCATGAAGTACATCTTGAGCTTCTTCTCGCAGCAGTGGCAGCACGAAGCGCGGTGGCCATCGGCGCCGAGCTCGCCCTCGCTGGCCGGGTCGAAGTCGAACGCGAGCAGCACGCGTCGCCCTCCGGCGAGGTTCTCGATCTCGTCGAAGACGGCCTCGGCGAGGCCGGTCGCGCTTCTCGGGGAAACTGCGGCTTGCCGAGCAGGATCGGGACCGCCACGGCCAGGAGCATCAGCAGGAAGATCCAGCGACGGTCGAGGTTCTTGAAGAACTCGAACATGGCTCACTCGTCTCCCGATCCGAGGTAGGACCGATCGACGCCCAGCAGGATCTTGAGCGACATCGACGCGATGCCGAGGGCGATGCCGATCATGATCGCGCGGTTGCCGGCGGTGTTGAACACCTGCATGATGTACACGGTGAGGTTCTCGAGCCGCAGGCCCGCGCAGCGAGTCCGGGCAGCCAGCCGGTCAGGCAGACGCCGGCCGACGTCCGGCCGAGCAGGATGATGAACGCGGTGCCGAGCAGCAGGATCGCCTCGATGTTCTTCGCCCGGAACGCGCGGAACGCCGCCGACGCGACGTAGAAGGCGAGCATCGCGAACATCGTCGCCGTGCAGCGGCTTGAAGGCGTACTCGTAGAGCCACCAGAACGGGCTGCCGATCTCGCGGTAGCTGCCCGACCACGGCGTAGTCGGGGTACTGCGTCGTTCGGGTTGCACGCCGATCTTGCGCAAGCCCGACGTCGAGCGTGACGAGAACGCGACCACGGTGATCGACCGAGTACGCCCAGCCCGGCCTGCCGGTCGGAGACCTTCTTGCAGGTGGACCTTCAGCAGGTTGCCGCCGCCGAGGACGAAGGCGATGGCGGCGAGGATGTCGAACCAGATCGACGACGTCCTCGCCCCAGCTCTCGCGTGGCGGGGATGAAGTAGGCGACGATCAGGACGAAGCCGCCGACGTCGGTGATCAGGAGTGGTATCGAGTCGTTTCATCGCGCCGAGCTCCTTAGGTCAGGATCGTGTCCTTGAGGAACGTCGACGGACGTCGTGCGATGCGCCGTCGCGAGCCGGTCAGCGATGCCGAGCGTGGCGAGGCCGACGCCGACCAGCAGCACGACGGCGACGATCACCTTGCCGACGTCCTGCCCCTTGAGGCTGCCGAGCTCCTCCGGCGCGCCGGAGAGGTAGGCCGAGGCGGCGAAGAACTCCTCGCCGATGAGCGTGTAGTCGCAGGCGGCGACGAAGAACGGGCAGCTGCGCGGGCTGCGCCGTGCCGGCGACCTGGATCGCCCCGATCGAGTTGCCGGTCTCGGCGAGGATCAGCGACTCGGCGAAGAACGCGCCCATGTAGAAGCAGGCCGCCGGCTTCTCGCGCACCATCATGCCCGAGAGGTAGGCCACGTAGCCGAACTGCTCGTCGGTGACGTAGTAGATGAGGTCCTCGTTGTAGGCGTCGGGCGGCCCGCCGCGAGGAACGCCGCCTGCACCGTCTCGCGGGCGGTGGTCATGACCAGCGACCGGCGAGGTCGGCACCTCGACCTTGGCGTCGTACTCGGCCGCGGTCTTGGCCACGCGGGCCAGGATCGTGATGCCGGCGATCGTCTGGATCTCGTTCATGTCCTGGATGCCGGGGACGAACAGGCACGAGCGGCCCATCTCGGTGGCCCGGCCGACCGCCTCGTCCACGGCCTCGAGACCCGCGATCTTCCGCACCTTGAGCGGCCGTCCCTTGCGGGCGTGGCTAGATCCAGTAGATGACCGCCGCCGCAGAAGATGGCCGTGATGATCGCCAGCCAGAAGCGGCCGCCGTCGAAGAGCTGAGCGGTCGGAGCGACGGCCTCGCCGGTCATCGCGGGCGACCGATCGCTCCGATCGGCGCCATCGCGTCGACCTTGAACGAGTACGGCTCGTCGGGCTCAGTTCGGTCATCGTGACCGACGCTGTCCGGCCGGCACGCTCTCCACGAGCTCGAAGCGAGTCCGCCGGCGCCGGGAACGGCCTCGCTCGCGGCAGCGGACGCCTGTCCGCGGCCTGCTGCCGCGCACGCGCAGGCGTCGCGATCGTCATCGCTCAGGTCGGCGAGCTTCGGGCCCAGTCCGGTCGCGAGCGCGCGGACGCCGCTTCCGTCGCGTCTTGATCGCCTTGATCGTGCGTCGTGGTCCCGTCGCCGACTCGCGGAGCTCATCGAGCGGTAGATCACGTAGCTGTCGACGAGCGCCGGATCGTCCGGCGACGGATCCCAGTCGAGGATCGACCGCGCTCGCCCGCAGTCCCAGGGCTTGTCTCGCGCCGTGAGGTTGGTCGGGCGGAGCCGGCGCCTGCTGACCGCGGGCCCACGGCGAGGCGAACGCCAGCACGCCGCAGCAGCGGCCACCGGACCTGCGATCAGCGATCGCAAGCGGGCGCGATGTCGTTTCATGCCTGATCGTGCCATAGCGCAGGCCGCCTCTCCAGTGGGACCGCATTCACGCCTCGATCAGCTCCACGTTGGCTCGCGGAACGACGACACTCTCCCCGGAATCGAGCTTGACTTCAAGCACGCGGGCCTTGGACCCCGACTCCGAGCACGGCGGGCTCGGGCGGAAGCGCCGCCACCTCGCCGATCAGACCGAAGTACGGATCGCGGATGATCCGCACCGGCCGGCCGATCTCGAGCAGGCCCGCCGTGTGCTCGGGCTCCGCCTCCTTCGCCTTCTCCTCGCTCGGTGAGCGGGATGACGATCTCCGGCCGCATGACGCCCGCGCGGATCTGGGTGGCGCCGTTGACCGACGCGTCGTCGCCCTCCCGCGCCTTGAGCAGCTCGAAGGTGCGCTCGGCCATGGCGATGTCGCCGAAGCCCTCGGTCACGATGACCGTGAGCCCGATCTGCTCGGTGCCGGTGATCGCCACGCCGAGGTCGTAGCCGAGGATCTCCTTGAGATCCTGGTCGTCGATGCCGCCGGAC
Organism: uncultured Planctomycetota bacterium; assembly: GCA_963697235.1. Lineage (GTDB taxonomy): Bacteria > Planctomycetota > Phycisphaerae > Phycisphaerales > SM1A02 > CAVONJ01. The sequence goes on along the minus strand of CAVONJ010000003.1, from coordinate 159,285 downwards.
ACGACGGCCGCGGCCCCGACCTTGATGGCCTTCGTCGATCGCCTCGTGGCTCAGCGCGGGCGCCGCCGATGACGATGCACCCGTTCATCTCCGGCTTGATGAGGTCGGCGGTCAGCTCCTGCTCGTGGCTGACCGCCGCCATGCGGATCGTGCCGTAGCGTCTCGCCGCCGACGCCGAAGATGCCCTGGACGAACGTGACCTCCGCCTCGATCACGACGCCCTCGTCGGGATGACCTCGACGACGGTGCCGCGACAGGTACGCCTTGACCTGCACGGGAATCGGCGCGCCGCGGATGATCACCTGGCCGGTGACCGCCGGAGATCGTCTCGACCGTGCCCTCGTGCTTCGACGTGGTAGCGTCTTCTTGAAGAAGCCGAAGATGCCCTTGGTCTCGGGCGAGCGGGTCGCCGACGTCGATGCGGTCGCCCTCCTGCTTGAGCATGCACTCCGTGCACGTCGCCGGGCGGCATCGAGAGCAGGTTGGCCAGGTTGACCGGCGTGATGTCGCCGGGCATGAAGGTCTGCGCGACGACCTGCTGGGCCTCGACCTGGTCGCCTTCGTTCACGAGCACCTCGCCCTTGATCGGCAGCACGCCGGCGGCAGCGGTGGGTGACGCGGTTCGTGACCTTGAGTCCGGGGGTGTATGCCTGGGCCATGGTCTGAATCGCGTGTGAATTGGGGCTGAACGACAGCGCTCGGCGGTCGGGTTCGAGGCGGCGCCTACACGGCCGCCGCAAGCTCGCGGGTAGAGGTCCAGCGCGTCGATCCAGCGAGCCGACCGACTGCCGGCACTGCGCCGCGATCCTCGGGCAGGACGCAGCGCGCCGGCCGCGGCCGTCGAGGATCAGGCCGACGGTGCCGCCGCTGACCTCGCCGGCTCGATCCGCGCGCCGGGCCCGGCGCCGAGGTCGAAGCCCCGCGCGGGCTCGACCGTCACCGTCGGCCGTCTCCCCCGGCGCCAGCGGCAGCAGCTTGATCTCGCCGTACGTCATCTCGCCCGACTCCGTTGAGCGTCTCGCCGCTGATCTCGTAGCGAGAAGCACGGCTTGCCGGGCTTGCCCGTGCCCCTTGGCGGCGACGCAGCGTGCCGAGGTAGATCAGGCAGTCGCGCTCGAAGACCTCCATCGCCGCCTTCGGATGCACCTGGGCGAGCACGCCGAGGTGCGGCATCATGAAGATGCTGTCCTTGGCCAGCGTGGTGAAGCCCTCCGGCTGGAAGGCGTCGATGAGCAGCATCGCCGTCTGGTGCATGCGCGGCGCGTGCGAGAGCACGCCGCCGGAGGCGACGAGCAGGTCGAGCTTCATGTTGTCGACGATCGTCTGGCCGCTCGCTCTGCTGGCTGAAGGTGTCGCCGACCGTGCGCTGCTGCTGCACGCCCTTGCAGCGTCGTGGCGAACTCCTTGTGCTGCTGGTAGGCCAGCCGCAGCGCCTCGCGGGCGACCGCCTGCTCGAAGATCAGCGCCTCCAGCGTCTGCGGGATCGTGGTGGGGCGGATCATCTTGTTCTTGACCCGGTTCCGCAGCTCCCGCTCGTCCATGTCGAAGTGCACCCAGCGCAGGACGTTGGGCATGCGTCGCCTCGGCGCACACGTTCGAGATCGAGTAGCTCATGCCGAGGTTGGCGGAGACGGTGCGGTTGAACGTCGCCGTCGAAGACGCTGAAGACGTCGGTCGTCGCGCCGCCGATGTCGACGCCGACCACGTTGATGCCCTGGTCGCTCGGCGATCGTCTGCAGGATGTTGCCGACCGCGCCGGGCGTGGGCATGATCGGCGCGTCGGTCCAGTCCATGAGCTTGTCGTAGCCCGGGGCGTGGGCCATCACGTGCTCGAGGAACAGGTCGTGGATCGCGTCGCGGGCCGGGCCGAGGTTCTCGCGCTCCAGCACCGGCCGGAGGTTGTCGACGATCGACAGGTCGATCGCTCTCGTCGAAGGTCTGCGCGATCGCGCGGCGCGGCGTCCTTGTTGCCGGCGTAGATGATCGGCAGCGGTAGGCGCCGCCGAAGCGGGGCTGCGGCTTGCGCCGGCGCGATCAGCTCGGCGATCTCGCACGACCTGCGTCGTCGTCGCCGCCGTCGGTGCCGCCGGAGAGCAGGATCATGTCCGGCCGCAGCTCGCGGATGCGCTGGATCTGCTCGTGCGGCCGCCGCTTGTCGTTGGAGGCGATGACGTCCATCACGATCGCCCCGGCGCCCAGCGCCGCGCGCTTGGCGCTCGCGGCGGTCATCTCGCGCCACGACGCCGGCGACCATCATCTGCAGGCCGCCGCCGGCGCTGGAGGTGGAGATGTAGATGTCGCAGCCCTCGCCGTCGCCGGTCGCCGGGCTGGATGATCTGGCCGTCGTCGTCGACGAGCCGCCGCCCGGCGAGCTCCGGCGACCTCGGTGACCGCGTTGACGACGCCCATGGTCACGTCGGCGAACGGCTCCTCGACGGTGGTCGGGGCCTCGCCGCGGTGCGTCTGCCGGTACACGCCGTCGACCTTCTCGATGAGGATCGCCTTGGTGGTGGTGATCCGCAGTCGGTGGCGAGGATGACGTTGATCTTGTCGGGATCGATCTGCGTCATGCATCGTCGTCGTGCTCGATCTTCCCTGTCGTCGCTCGGTGCTGAGCTTGGATCCGCGCCGTCGCCCCGCTGCGCTCTCGCCTGCTCGAACTCGTGCTCGAAGTGCTCGATGCGCCGGCAGAGGTACTCGATCGAGCCGCGCCGCTCGAGGAATGCCGCGAAGTGCTGGTAGTTGCTCGTACGATCTGCTGCCGGGCGAGCGCCCAGACCACCGGGCGCGAAGAACTGCATGGCCTGGGACGCGAGGTAGTTCGAGCGGCCGCGTCATCTCCAGCACGATCACGCCGGGCGTGCGTCGAGACGGCGCTGCGCCACCTGGCGGCAGACCCAGTCGACGGCCGGCTGCTGCTCGGGCGTCGGCTCCGCCGGACCCGGGCGGATCGACGGCGAAGGCGTGCTGGAGCCGCTGCCTCAGCGAGCCCACGAGCCGCCTCCCTCCGAGCAGGTGCGCGCGGATCCGCTCGCACGACGGCGTCGCGCTGCGCGCCGAAGAGGACGTGCATCCCCTGGTACGCGTCGAGCCACGACCGGCGAGGCGCGGGTGCTCAGGTAGCCGCCGTGCTCGTCGACCGCGAACCGCCGCAGCTCGGCCCAGCGGCAGCCGCTGGCGGCGGAGCGGATAGCGGGCCGTGATGCCCTCGCCGTCGATCGTGAAGCGGCTGGGGAAGAAGAAGCGGTTGAGCGAGACGAGCAGCACGACCGCAGCGAAGAAACCCCACCACAGACTCTGCATGAGCGAGCCGGCCAGCCAGGCGAGCACGAGGATCACGATGCCCCCGAGAACGGCGCGTCCAGCGCGCTCGCGGGCAGGATGGGCGTCCCAACAGAAGGTCTGATCCAATGATTCCGTCGACTGATCCACGGGGCGAGAATCCGGCAGGAGCTTTCCGACTCGATCGACAACGACCGCGTCATCCAGCGCGATAGCCGGGTCCGCAGTGCCGACGGATCGAAGCGATGTAGCTTAGCGACTCGCCGCCGCTGCGGAAACCCGTGCTTTCGCCCCAGGACCGCCCTCGCGGGGCTTCGAGCCCGGATCAGGCATCGAAGCGGCCTACGCCGCGAACCGCCCCTTGCCTTGCTCGGTCAGGAAGGACTTGAGCTCGCCGATGTTCCGCAGCTCCGCGAGCTGGTTGCCGGCGAACTGCACGCCGAACTCCTGCTCGATGGCGAACATGAGGTTGATGTGGGCGACGGAGTCCCAGCCCGGGATGTCCGACGCGGTCGTCTCGTCGCTCAGCACGAGCTCGTCGTCCAGAAAGGCAGTCCGAAAGAGCTCTTCCAGCTTCTCATGCAGCGTCATGAAGATCCTCCCAGGGTTCGATGAACCCGTTTTCGATGAGTCCGGCATTCGCGAGGTCGTACTCCCACACCGTAGCCTCCTGCGTCTCCGAGACCAGCTGGAAGCCGAATCGCTCGAACACGTCCCGCACCATCGCGTTCTTGGCGGTGGGAATGTAGGTGCCGCGCAACCTCTGGCAGTGCAGCCGCTGCGCATGGCGGCAGAGGTGGCTGAGCAGCTCTGCCTCCACCGTTCGTCCGATGACCCGGCAGCTCATCAGCCACGTGTCGATCTCGAGCGCGTCGCCCTTCTTGAAGGCGATCAGCACGCTCACCAGTCCGTGATCCGTGAATCGATCGCGGAGCTTGAGGGCCAGGTGCACGCAGCGCTCGTCCTCCATGAACTTGCGGACGGTGCTCAGGCTGTGCCGCCTCGTCGTGAGGTTGAACTGGTTGGTCTTCCCGATGAGCTGCACGATGCGGGGTAGATGAAGTTCGTCGAATGGCGTGACGAGCGCCTGCATGTGCAGGCTGCGGTGGAACTCCTCCAGCGACGTGGCTGCTGATTCGAGCTCCGCGATCCGCGCTTGCGCCTGGTACTGACGCGTACGCTCGGCGTCCTCGGCAGTGAAGCTGCTGGTCTCGAAGGAGAGGCAATCGCCCAGCGCCCGGGCGTAGTGCATGGGATCCGCGGGCAGCGTGAGGACGTCGACTTCGGGTACGAGCTGGCGCACCACCTCGCGCTCCGCGGGGTTGTCGTCGACGAAGACCAGGGAATCCAGACCGATGTTCAGCACGCGGGCGATGGCCCGCAGATTCTCCGGCTTGGGGTTCCAGTTCGCCATGAAGCAGGCGATGTCCTCGAGTCGCAGCACCATGTCCGGATGCTCCTGAAACGGCAGCCGTGCATCCGCCTCGTTGTTCTTGGAGCAGACGGCGAGGATGACGCCCTTGTCCTTGAGCTGCCGGATCAGCCCTTGGAACGCGACGAAGGCCTCGCCCAGCGGACCGGCGCCCAGCGCGATCCCGGCCAGACCATCCTCGCCGATGACCCCGCCCCAGAGCGTGTTGTCCAGGTCCAGCACCAGGCACTTGCGACTGAGGCCCAGGTCCGCGGCCATCACCGCCGCGGTGTGCCGCGCGAGGACGGGGATCGCTTCGAGTGAGACGGCCTGCTTGGCGAGCGCCCAGTACTTGTCGTCGAACCAGCGCCGCTTGCCGAACCAGCTGGCCACGCGATCGCAGTCGACCACGCTGACCCGATCGCCAGCAGCCTCGCCGAGCGCGGCGTTGACGGCCAGGAGCATCCGGTAGCGGGACCCCGGCAGCCGCGCCCCCAGATGCCCCATCGGCGCTTCCGGCGGCAGGGCGAAGTTGTGTTGCACGAGACGCGCTTGGGAGCGCTCCGCGAGGGCGGACCACAACCCGGTCCAGCGTCGCAGCTCTCCTTCGACGGCGGCCGCCGGATCGTCACTCATCGGCGGCAGCGCGGTCTCTCCGGCGTGCGTGGCCAGGACCACGATGTCCGGCGAAAACCGATGGAGGCCGCTGTTGGGATCGAGGATCTCCTGGCGGTACTGACCGAACGGGCACTCGTAGGAGGTGATGCCGATGCCCATCTGCAATCCAGCGAGCTCGAGCATGGGAACCAGCTGGTTCGTCGTATAGCTGCCCAACACCGCGACCCGAACGCTTCGTCGACAGGGCGGCTCGTGGTCCGATCGCAGCTCTCCGGAGCAGCGCCGCGGCCGCCTGCCAGACCACGAACGAGTCGCTCGCGCCGGCGGCGGCCAGGACCCATCGCGCGGCGGCCCCCCCATCACCTTCCTGCAGCAGGCAACGGGCCAGCTTCACGCACACCTCGGCGTCCGGAACCTCGGTGGCCGCTGCAATCGCGTGGTACGCCTCGATGGCCTGGTCGAAACGACCCGCTCGGCGCAGCTCGTCCGCCTCGTGAATCGACTGCTGATCGTTCATCACACCCTCGTCCTCGGTTTGGCGTGGCTGGGCTCACCTGGGTTATGGGGCCCCGTCGCCCGCGCCCCGGTGCGTCCCCTATCGACCAGCGACTGCCGCCGGCTGACCGGAGGCGACCGCTTCGTCCGGGGAAGGCGATGACGCCGGCCGGGACAGCTGAATAATCCGCGCAGGTGCGGCGGTGGCGGTGGCTCCGGCCGGAACGTTGCTCATCACCACCGCGTTGGGACCGATCCGGGCGTTGTCGCCCACCCTGACCCTCCCCAGGATCATCGCGCCGCTCCGACGTTGACGCGGTTGCCGAGGACCGGCGCGTGCGTCTGCACGTACTCCGCCGCGGCTCCGAGCGTGACCCCCTGACGAATGATGCAGTCATCGCCGATGGTGGCGAAGGGGTGAATCGTGATGCACCCCTGGTGCGCGATGTGCAGACGACGACCGATGGTCACCGTGTAGTACATCTCGATGCCGTACTGGTTGCGCACGTACCGGTACAGAGACCGGTAGACCACGCTGAGCGGGGCGCGGAGCAGCCGGGAGCGGATTCCCATCCGCCAGACGCCGAAACGGTGCACGACCAGGGCCCGGAAACCCGGACGCGTCCAGTCCCGACCGTGGGTCGAATAATCTTCGCGAACCTGCGCAATCAGGCCCAATTCCCGCTCCGCCATTGGGTGACTCCTCGACGAGGATCGGGGGACCCCTCCCCTCGTCCCTGTCATCGGCATCACGGGGCAGGAGGCTGAGTCGAGACCTGCTCCGCGGGAAGCCACTGGGGACGGCCCTCGACTTGCAGCGCGAGCCCCCGGAGCGGGTCGACCTCCAGCACAATGCCCGTCAGCGGGCGAGCGCCCAGATAGAAGGTGGCGGTGGCCCCGCGCAACACGTCGTGGTGCGCGAAGGCCTCGATGAGCTGCCGATCGGACAGCTGCAGCGCCGAATCCACCGAGGGCAAGAGACCTTCGAGCACGGTCAGGCGATCGATCGATCCGCCCAGCTGACGCAGGCTGACGGCGCACGTTTGCAGCGCGGCGGGCCAGCGGGTCTGCTCGACGTTCACGCCCAGGCCGAGCAGCGCGACCTGGGGGCTCCGCTCGATCAGGATGCCGCCGAGCTTTCGTCCCGCCACGACCAGGTCGTTCGGCCACTTGATGCCCACGGCCTGTCCCAGTCGCGACTCGAGCGAACGCGCCGCGCCGATCGCGGCGGCGATGGCCACGTTTTCGGGGCGCTCCGGCGCGAGCACGAGCGTGACCGCAACACCGCCGTCGCTGAGCCAGGGACGGCCCCGCCGGCCGCGACCGGCGCGCTGTCGCACGGCCACGACCGCATGACCGGGCCCCGCGCCCAGCGCCGCGCGGCGTCCTGCGTCGAGTCCGTCTCTTCGAGCAGCGTGACGCGGCGCAGCACGGAGCAGCCGCGGAGCGCGGCCTCGAGCCGGGGAAGCCACGCTGAACTCATCGCGCTGTTCGTCGGCATCGCCGTGCTCGCTCCATCGCCGCGCCTCACGTGACCTCGACCGCCAGATCCAGTGCCGGCGCCGAATGCGTCAGCGCGCGACGGAAATCCGATCGACACCGCTCAGGGCGATCTCCCGCACCGTCGTGAGGTTCACGCCACCCGAGGCTTCGAGCCGCAGCGCCGGTTGCAGCTCGTTGCGCAGAGCGACGGCGCGGCGAAGTTCGTTCGGAGTCATGTTGTCCAGCAGGACCAAGTCGACCTCGCCCGTCTCGAGCGACAGCAGGACCTCCAGCTGCTCCAGGCTGTCCACTTCGACCTCCACGAACCGCAGGTCACTCGCCGCCCGGGCCCGCGCCGCCGCCCCGCGAATCGTCTCCGCCAGCGATTCGAGCGGAACGTGGGCCAGGTGGTTGTCCTTGTAGATCGCCGCGTCGTAGAGACCGATGCGGTGGAGCGTTCCTCCGCCGCAGCGCACCGCGTACTTCTCCAGCGATCGCATGCCCGGCGTGGTCTTGCGGGTGTCGCAGATCCTGGCCGCGGTGCCCTCGACCGCCTCGACGTACCGGCCGGTCAACGTCGCGATCCCGCTGAGCCGGCTGAGCAGATTGAGCAGCGTGCGCTCCGCAGCGAGGATGGCCGCGAGCGGTCCGCTCCATCGGCCGAGGCGCTGACCGTGCACGCAGCGCTCGCCATCGGAGAGATCGGCGTCGAACGGTCCCTGCTCGCCGAAGATCGCAAGCAGCTGATTCGTAAGGGGCAGACCCGCGACGATGCCATCCTCGCGAGCCACCAGTGCGGCGCCGGCGCGGCGCGTCGGCTCGACGATGCTGGCGGTGGTGACGTCGCCGGAACCAAGGTCTTCGGCGCGAGCGGCGGCGAAGAGCCGCTCGACACTGCCGTCGGCGGTGAGCGCGGTTAGCAGATCCGGAAGAGGCAGCGCGTTCAGGTCCTGCATGGGGCATCAGTGTAGCGGGCGGGAGACCGGCGCCCGATACACTTCGTCCATGACTCCACGCACGACCGCTTCACCGTTGCCACCGCTCCACCCCGTCGAGGCCTCGCATCTCCATGCGCGGCGCGAGCGAGTCTTCCTCGTGCTCGCGGCGATCTTCGTGGGCGCGATGGCCATGCTCAACATCATCGGGATCACGCGGTTCATCCACATCGGACCCCTCGCGCTGGCGGTCGGCGTCCTGCCCTACCCGCTGACCTTCCTGTGCACGGACCTCATCGGCGAGCTGTACGGTCGACGCCGCGCCAACACGGTCGTCCTGGTGGGTCTCCTGATCAACCTGCTGGTCATCGGCACGATGTGGCTGGGCGCCGTGCTGCCCTCCGTGGATCCGGTGAACCAGCCGCCCTGGCAGACGCTGCATCTCTCGGAGCCGGTCTACCTGCCCAACGGGGAAGAGCTGACGGGACAGACCGAGTTCTTCCGCCTGATCTTCGCGTGCACGGCGGGCACGGTGCTGGCCTCCATGGTCGCCTACCTCGCGGCGCAGTTCTGCGACGTCTACCTCTTTCATTTCTGGAAGCGCCTCACCAAGGGTCGGCATCTCTGGCTGCGCAACAACGGCAGCACCATGGTCAGTCAGTTGGTGGACTCGGTCATGGTCATCTCGATCACGTTCGGGGCGGCGCTGCTGCGGGGAGAGCAGACGCTGAAGACCATGCTGTTCCTGCTGGGCAGCAACTACGCGTTCAAGCTGACCGCAGCGCTGCTGGATACCCTGCCCTTCTACCTGGGGGTCATCCTGCTGAGCCGGTACCTCCAGATCGATCCGTTGCTGGAGCACCAGGCGGACGAGGAGGAGCTCGTGCTTGACGACGAGTGAGCGGTCCGACCTGCTCCACGGGCTGCTCCCCGCGTGCCTTGGCTACACTGCGTTCATGAGCAGCCAAGTCGCCCCAACCATCTTCGGACGGATCATTGCGGGGGAGATCCCCTGCCACAAGATCTACGAGGACGAGCACGTGCTCGCCTTCCTCGACGTCGGCCCCCTGAGCAACGGACACACGCTGGTCATCCCGAAGGAAGCCAAGGCGCACCTGCACGAGCTCAGCGATGCCTCGGCGGCGGCGATCGGACGCGTCCTGCCCCGACTCTGCCGCGCGGTGGTGGCCGCGGCGGAGTGCTCCGACTACAACGTGCTTCAGAACAACGGGTCTGCGGCCCACCAGGTCGTGCAGCACGTGCACTTTCACATCATCCCCCGCTTCGCCGGCGCCGGCCTGGACATCGGGTGGAAGGCCGGAACGCTGGAGGACGGTCGGGCTGCGGCGCTCGTGCAGCGGATGCGGGAGTCGCTCGAGGACGAGCGCTGACCGCGCCGGGATTCGTGGACCGACATCTTCGGCAAGCCCAACCGGCAGAAACGCCGGTCGATCGCGGCTATCCTTCTGTCAGTGGCCTGGTCCCTCCGTCGCACACGGCCCCTCCAGACCGCGACTGAAGTCTTCGAACCGGAGTGCACTGATCGTGTTCGCCCGCCTCCCCATTCCTTCATCCGCACGAGCCCGGCCCTCCAGCAGCACCGCTCGCAAACGGCGCGTGCGGGCGACGCCGCTCTGGCTCCTCACCCTCCTCGTGGCGTTGTTCGCCCCGGGTCGTCCCACCGTCGGCCCAGGCGGGAGCGGAAACGCCTCCGCCGACGCCCGAGACGGGAACGCCAGCGCCGACGACACCACCGACGACGCCACCGACGACCGAAACCCCGCCGCCCGATGAAGAGCTCGAAGGGCCCCTCCCGGAGCTCGACCTCGCCAAGATCAGCACCCGGGTGACCGAGCTGAAGGGTCTCGAGAAGCCCACGGAGGAGCAGAAGACAGAGCTCGCGCTGCTGCAGCAGGCACTGGAGTCAATCCAGAAGACCGCGGCGGAGCAGGCCCAGGCCGATGAGCTTCGGCGGCGGGCCATGGACGCGCCAGCGCGGCTCAAGGAGATTCAGACGGAGCTCGCGGTGCCGCTCGAAGAGGCCGTCCCGCCCGTGCCGACGGACGCCGCGCTCACCGATTTGGACGCCAAGCTACGCGACGCCCGCGCCCAGCTGGAGGCGGCCGAGAAGGCGAAGACGGATCGGGAGACCGAGTTCGATCAGCTCCAGAAGCGACCGGGCCAGCTCGGCCCCGAGACCACCGAGGCCACCCAGGCCCTCGACGACACGAAGGAATCGCTCGCGCTCCCCCCCGACCCCAAGGTTCCGGAAGCGGTCGCCAAGGCCCTGCAGTTCCAGTTGAAGGCAAGACAGCAAGAGCTGGAGGCGCGCCTCTTCCGACTCAAGCAGGAAAGCCAGAACTACGACACGCGGCTGGAGCTGCGGCGAGCCCGCCGCGACCAAGCGCAGCGCCAGCTGATCATCCTCCAGCGCCAGGTGAAAGCCCTCGGAGAGACCGTCGAGGCGAAGAAGGCGACGGCGGCCGAAGAGACGAGCCGGCAGGCAGAGCTGGCCCGACGTGCAGCGGCCAATGCCGATCCCGTGGTACAGGACATTCTTGAAGAGAACCAGCGTCTCGCGAAGCAGAACGAAGAGATCGCCAACCAGAACGCAGCGTTCAGCAGTCGCCTCGAAGAGATACAGAAGACCTACGAGCGGTGGAAGGGGGAATTCGACTCCCTGCGCAAGCGGGAAGGGGAGCTCGGCCTCGATGGCCTTCGGCTGCGCAGTCTGGCGACACAGCTCCCCAGCCTGAGCGCCCTGGAGCGGGAGCGGCGCAAGGCCTCCCGCGACATCGCGCAAGCACAGGCGCAGCGGTTCGACCTCGATTCTGCCGGCTTCGTGGACATGTCGGAGCAGGTCGAAGACGAGCTGCGCAAGAGCACCGCCGAAGGATCAGGGCGGGAGATGGTCAAGTTGGCCGTCACCCAGGCGCTGACGGACCAGCGGCAGATCATCGACACCCTCAACCAGACCTACTCCGCCTACATCGTCGACCGACTTCTTCCGCTTCGACGAACGCTCGAACAGCTGATCGAGCTGACACGAACACTCGAGACGTTCATCGACGAGCGCGTGCTCTGGATCCAGAGCGATCCGCCCCTGCAGATCCAGGAACTCGGCGGTGTGGCCAAGTCCTTTCGCCACGTGCTCGCTCCGTCGTCATGGCAGAACGTCGCTGAGTCCCTGTGGAACGACTTTCGGTCCAATCCGTTGATTCTCGGCGGAGCCGTCCTCCTTGTCGGGGGCCTGATTACGCTGCGACGACGGGTGCGCCAGGGGCTGCAGGATCTGGGGGCGCAGGTCCGGCGGGCGAGCACCGATCGGTTCGGATTGACGGTCAACGCGCTCGTGCTGACGCTCCTGCTGGCTCTTCCCGGCTCGCTGCTCCTCTGGGTCGTCGCGTGGCGCCTGCACGTCGCGAGTGACGCCTCGTCGTTCGCGCTTGCCGCAGGAGCGGCATTCAAGCGGATCGGTACGGTCCTGCTGCTCGTCGAATTCATTCGTGAACTCTGTCGTCAGGGAGGAGTGGGCGACGTCCATTTCGGTTGGCGGGCCGCGAATCTAGCGCGGGTCCGGCGGAACTTGAGCTGGCTGATCCCCGTCGGCTTGCCCCTGGGGCTCTTCATGAACCTGGGTCTGCTGCTGCCGGGTCAGATCGGGGATGCGGTCGGTCGGCTCGCGCTGATGGTGGGCAGCGTCGTCTTCTCCGTCTTCTTCTTCCGCGTGTTCCACCCCGATCGCGGGATCTTCGCGACGATCCTTCGCGCGAACAATGGAGGGTGGCTCCAGAAGCTCCGTTACGTCTGGTTCGTGCTCCTGGTCGCAGCACCCCTGATCCTGTCGGGAGCGGCCGGATTCGGTTACGTCTACTCCGCCATCAGCCTGCTTCAACGTTTGATCAACTCACTCGCAGTACTGGTCCTCCTCTATATCGTAAGGACCTTGATTCTCAGAGGCCTGCTCGTCGCAGCGCGACGTCTGGCCATCGACCAGGCACGCAAGAAGCGGACAGCGCAGCTCAAGGCCCAGGAAGAAGCCGCCGCGCGGGCGACGGAAGCTGAGGGCCAGGCGGGCGGGTCAACCGAGGTTCCACCCGTCAACCTGGAACAGGTCGTCGACGTCGCCGCGGTCAGCGAACAGACGCGTCGGCTCGTCCAGAGCGCCTATTTCCTGACCGTGGCCGTCCTCCTGGGATTGACGTGGAAAGATGTCTTCCCGGCCTTCAACGTCCTGCGCAACGTGGTCCTCTGGAGCGATATCGTGACGACCGGGGACACCGTGGCCACCGTCCCGGTCACGCTGTTCAACGTGCTCGTGTCGCTCTTCGTCGTCGTCGCGACCGTCGCCGTGAGCAAGAACATCCCCGGTCTGCTCGAGATCGCCATCCTGCAGCGGCTGCCGATCACCGCGGGCGCCCGCTACGCGGTGACCACCCTGGTCCGTTACTGCATCGTGATCGTCGGCATGGCCCTCGCGTTCAGCGCCATCGGCATCGGCTGGCAGAAGGTGCAGTGGCTCGCCGCCGCGGTGACCGTCGGCCTGGGGTTCGGACTGCAGGAGATCTTCGCGAACTTCGTCTCGGGTCTGATCATCCTCTTCGAGCGGCCGATCAGGGTAGGCGACACCGTCACCGTCGGCACGACGTCGGGCACGGTGACGCAGATCCGGATGCGGGCGACGACCATCACCGACTGGGACCGGAAGGAACTGATCATTCCGAACAAGGAGTTCATCACGGGACAGATCGTGAACTGGTCGCTAACCGACGCCGTACTGCGGTTGACGATCCCCGTGGGCATCGCGTACGGCTCGGACACGGCGAGGGCGAGGCAGCTCCTGCTCCAGGTGGCCCAGGCCAACACCCGTGTCCTCAAGGATCCATCGCCGCAGGCGCTGTTCCTGGGTTTCGGTGACAGTAGCCTCGACTTCCAGCTCCGCGTCTTCCTGCCCAACATCGACCACTTCGTCCCTGCACGGCACGAGCTTCACGAGGCCGTCGACAGTGCATTCCGAAAGGCGAAGATCGAGATTGCCTTCCCGCAGCGGGATCTCCACATCAGATCCATCGAGGCTCCGATTTCGGTGGAATCGCAGGCGGAGCGGGTCTCACTGGCGGAGTCGTCATGACACCTGGACGATCATGCTGCGGTCGTGCGACCCTCACCACAGATCTCCCGTCAGCTCCTCGCGCGAGAAGGCACCAACATGGCCACTGACGCAAGTCGACCGGCAACGTTGCTCACCCGGAGCGAGATGAGCGAGGTGGAGCTGCAGTCCATCGGCCTGGGTACGGCCGCCGTCATCTCCGTGCGCAGCCCGGGGGGAGAATCGGGCAACGAGGATGCGGCCGCGCTCATACCGCTCGACCGCGAGCGGGCGGTGATCGCGGTCGCCGACGGCATGGGCGGGCAGCCGGGGGGAGAAGAGGCGGCGGCGCTGTCCGTGGAGATCCTGGCCAAGAACGTGCAGGAAGCACTCGAAGAGGAGCGATCGATCCGTGCCGCGGTACTCGATGCGTTCGACCGCGCCAATCTGGCCGTCACCGAACTCGGCTCCGGCGCCGCGACGACGCTCGCGGCCGTCGAGATCGAAGGACCTGACATCCGCCCGTATCACGCGGGCGACTCCATGATCCTGGTCGTCGGCCAGCGGGGACGGTTGAAGCTCAAGACCGTGTCGCATTCGCCCGTCGGCTACGCGGTGGAGGCAGGTTTGCTCGAGGAGTCCGACGCCATCCACCACGAGGATCGCCACCTCGTGTCGAACATGGTGGGCAGCCCCGAACTTCGGATCGAGGTGGGCTCGACATTGCGCCTCGGCGCCCGCGACACGCTCGTGCTCGCCAGCGACGGCCTCTTCGACAATCTGCACATCGAGGAGATCGTGGAGCTGGTCCGCAAGGGTCCGCTGGAGCGGGCCTGCGAGGAATTGGTGGCCACCGCCCGACGACGAATGTGCGAACCGGAGAGCGGCCATCCCTCCAAGCCCGACGATCTGACCTTCGTTCTCTTCCGATTGGGTTGACTCCGCTGGACCTGCCACGCTCGATCGCACCCGCCATGTCTCGAACAACCGACAAGATCGAACGCTTCGACTTCCTCCCGGGACGGAGCATCGCCGGCAAGTACACGGTCGAATCGAGACTGGGAGGCGGCTGGGAAGGCGAGGTCTACAAGGTAATCGAGAACAAGACCGGCATTCAGCGCGCCGCCAAGCTCTTCTACCCGCAGCGCAATCCTCGCGACCGCACCGTCACCATCTACGCGCGCAAGCTCGATCGCTTGCGCCGGTGCTCGATCGTCATCGACTATCACCACTGGGAGACGATCCGCCATCGCGGCACGCCCATTACCTGCCTCATCAGCGACTATGTGACCGGTGAGCTCTTCAATCACTTCGTGGCCCGTCACCCCGGGCGACGACTGCATCCTTTCGAAGCACTCCACCTGCTCTACACGCTGGTTCAGGGACTGGAAGAGATCCATGCCCTTCGCGAGTACCACGGCGACCTGCACGAAGAGAACGTGCTGGTCGAGCGGCGGGGCATCTACTTCGACGTGAAGCTGGTCGATTTCTACCACTGGGGCCGGTCCACCTCGGCGTTTCTGCGCGACGATGTGGTCTTTGCCGTCAGGCTGCTCTACGAGTCGGTCGGCGGCCGTCGCCGCTACGCGGACCAGCCAGCAGAGATCAAGGCCATCTGCCGCGGACTTCGGAAAGACCTGATCATCCGCGCATTTCCCACCGCTCGCGCCTTGCGCCAGCACCTGGAGACGTTCCGGTGGGAGGACGCGGGTCGCTGATCAACCCGGGCAATCGGAGTCGCGCTTCGACCAGTCACTCCGTCGACAGCGCCGCCTGCGCTGCCACCAGCCGGGCGATGGGCACTCGGAAGGGCGAGCAGCTTACGTAATCCAGGCCGATGCGATGGAAGAACTCGATCGACGAGGGATCTCCGCCGTGTTCGCCGCAGATCCCCAGCTTCAGCGTGCCGTTCGCCCGACGCCCTCGCTCGCACGCCATCTCCACCAGCTGCCCGACGCCGTCCTGATCGAGGGCCTGGAACGGGTCCTTCGCGAGCACCGATTGCTCGAGGTAGTCGGGCAGGAACGTGTTGATGTCGTCGCGGCTGAACCCGAAGGTGAGCTGGGTCAGGTCATTGGTGCCGAAGCTGAAGAAGTCGGCCGACTCCGCGATCTCGGCGGCCCGGAGCGCCGCGCGGGGAATCTCGATCATCGTCCCGATCGGAACCTCGAGCGTCCCGGAGTACTTCTTCGCCTTGCGAACCTTCTCGATCGTCTCTTCGGTCAGCTCGCGAAGCATCGACAGCTCCTTCGCGATGCCCACGAGGGGAATCATGATCTCCGGCCGGGCGTCGACTTTCTTGCTCTTGCAGGCGATCAGCGCCTCGACGATCGCCGTCACCTGCATCACGAGGATCTCCGGATAGGTCACGGCCAGACGGCAGCCACGATGGCCGAGCATGGGATTGACCTCGTGCATCAGCGTCACGCGCCGCTGCAGCGTCTTCAGCGGAATGTCCATCGTGGCGGCGAGCTCCCGCTGTGAATCCAGCTCGTTCGGAAGAAACTCGTGGAGCGGAGGATCGAGCAGACGCACCGTGACTGGGCACCCTTCCATCGCGGTGAAGATCTTGATGAAGTCGCGCCGCTGGTACGGAAGCAGCTTCTTGAGGGCCCGCTTTCGGTCTTCGACGGTGTCGGCGAGGATCATCTCGCGCATGGCCATGATCCGTTCGCCTTCGAAGAACATGTGCTCGGTCCGGCAGAGACCGATTCCTTCCGCGCCGAACTCCCGGGCGCGCTTCGCATCCGCCGGCGTGTCGGCGTTGGTCCTGACGCCGAGCCGCCGGTATCGATCCGACCACTCCATCACCGTGGCGAACTCGCCCGAGAGCTTCGGCATCGATCGCTTCACCTCGCCGACCATGACCTCGCCGGTGGAACCGTCGATGGAGAGCACCGAGTCGTGGTTGAACTTCTTGCCGTTCACCTTCAACGTGCGCTTCGCGGCGTCGATGTGAAGCTCGCCTGCCCCCGCCACGCAGCACTTGCCCCAGCCGCGCGCGACGACCGCCGCGTGGCTGGTCATGCCGCCGGTCGAGGTCAGGATGCCGACGGCGTGGTGCATGCCGTCCACGTCCTCGGGCGAGGTCTCCTTGCGAACGAGGATCACCTTCTCGCCGGCCACGGTCCGGTCGACCGCTTCCCCGGCGGTGAATGCGAGCTTGCCCGTGGCGGCGCCCGGCGAAGCCGGGCAGGCCCCGGGCGATGACCGTCGTCGCCCTTCTTGTCGCCGGCCGTGAAGCTCGGAAGGAGCAGCTGCGTCAGGTCCTCGGCGGGGATCCGCTGAGCAGCGCCGTCATCTCGTCGATGAGCTCTTCCTTCACCATGTCCACGGCGATCTCTCACGGCCGCCGCACCGGTCCGCTTGCCGGTCCGCGTCTGCAGCATGTAGAGCGTGCCGCGCTCGATCGTGAACTCGATGTCCTGCATGTCCCGGTAGTGCTGCTCGAGCATACCCTTGATCTCCAGCGAGCTCTTCGTAGACGGTCTTGTTCCACCTGGCCATCTGGCTCATGGGGCGAGGCGTTCGGATTCCGGCGACGACGTCCTCGCCCTGCGCGTTGACCAGGAACTCGCCGAAGAACGTGTTCTCTCCCGTGGACGGGTCGCGCGTGAAGGCGACGCCGGTGCCGGAGTCGTCACCCATGTTGCCGAAGACCATGGCCTGGACGTTGACGGCCGTGCCGAGCAGCCCGGTGATTCCGTTGATTTGCCGGTAGCGGATCGCGCGCGGCGCGTTCCACGACTTGAACACCGCCTCGATCGCCAGCTCGAGCTGAAGGAACGGCGTCCTGGGGAAAGTCGCTTGCCGACCTGCGTCGGTACACCTTCTTGTAGGCGTCGCAGAGCTGCCGAATGCCCTCGGCCGGCACGTCGGTGTCGAGCTGCACCGCGTACTTCTTCTTGATCTTGTCGAACTCCGCCTCGAAGTGGTGGTGGTCGACGCCCATGACGACGTCGCCGAACATGTTGATCAGGCGGCGGTACGCGTCGTACGCGAAACGCTCGTTGCCGGTGGCGGCGGCGAGACCTTCGACCGTCTCGTCGGTCAGGCCGAGGTTGAGCACCGTGTCCATCATGCCGGGCATGGACACGGCCGCGCCGCTGCGCACGGAGACGAGCAACGGCTTGTGCGCGTCGCCGAACGTCTTCCCAGTCTCCTGCTGGAGGATCTCGATGTTCCGCCGGACCTCGTCCATCAGGCCCGCGGGGAGGCGTCCCCCCGCTTGGTCGTATGCGGCGCAGGTCTCGGTGGTGATCGTGAATCCCGGCGGCACGGGAAGACCGATCGAGGTCATGTCGGCGAGGTTGGCGCCCTTGCCACCCAGAAGAGTCCGCTGGCTACCGTTTCCTTCGGTCTGGGTCTTGCCGAAGTAATAGACCTTCTTGTCGGTTTTGGTCATGGGCTTGGGGGCGAGAGAACGAGGCTCAGAGGCGATGACAGTCATGGAGTGAACCATTCCTGAAAATTGATGGATGATGGTGACCGAAGGTGGTGAGTGTAGGCACGCCTGCGGCCTGGGATGAATCAGCAAGGACCTATCATCCGAGTCATGCCGCGACTGCTCGACGCCGATTCCAGGTGCCGTCTCCTGCCCTGGCGGGTTCCTCCCCTCGCCGTGCTCGCGGCGTGGCCGCGCGAATATCCGCTGATCATGGTTCACTCCGGCCGCTGGCACCCGCGGTGGGCGAGATGGTCGATCCTGGCCTCTCCATCGGTGATCTACCGCTTCGCCGAGCAGAGATCGGAGCTGATCGCCTGCAACGCCGCGCCGCTCGTCGCCACGCCGCTTGGCGCGGTGCGCTTCGTCGACGATCCGCTCGTCGATCTGGACGCGCTGCTTGCCGCCACCAGGACGGAGGAGGAGCACGCAGCGCTTCCGTTCGCCGGCGGGTGGATCGGCCTCTTCTCGTACGACCTGGGACGGCTCATCGAACCGATGGCCGCCGTCACCCCCGGAATGATCGGCGCCGCGAATGATCGCCGCTGGCCGCTGATCGAGCTGGCCTATTGCCCCGACGCGCTGATCTACGATCGGCGCCACCGCACCTGGCATGCGCTCGGCGAGCCCTGGCCCGGCGGCGCACCGCTGCCCGAACAGGGCGACCTCGTCGCCCGGGCCGCCGCAATGGACGATCCGCCGCCGCGCTGGCCGAGATCGCCCACCACCTCCCTGCCTCGCGAGGACTACACCGCAGCGGTGGCGAGGGTGATCGAGTACATCCGGGCCGGCGACATCTTCCAGGCCAACCTCACGCAGCGGCTGACCTTCCCTTTCTCCGGCTCGACCCGCCACCTCGCCCGGGCTGGACTGGCCAGCAGCGGGGCGTGGTATGGCGCGTATCTCGAACTCCCCGACGATCGCTGCGCGCTCAGTCTCAGCCCCGAGCTCTTCCTCGAGGTCGATCGGACGGACCGCTCGGTGGTGACCCGTCCCGTCAAGGGAACGCGCCCCGGACATGTGCCACGCCGCGAGCTGGCCGACTCTGCGAAGGACGCAGCGGAGCTGAACATGATCATCGATCTGCTCCGCAACGATCTCGGTCGGGTCTGCGCCTACGGCTCGGTGCAGGTCAGCCGGAGACGGGAGATCGAAACCCACCCCACGGTGCATCACGGCGTCGGCGAGGTGCGCGGCGTGCTGCGCCCATCGATCTCGACCGGTGATCTGCTGCGGGCGACGTTCCCGGGCGGCTCGATCACCGGCGCGCCGAAGATCCGGGCGATGCAGATCATCGACGAGCTGGAGCCGGTACGGCGCGGACCGTACTGCGGAGCCCTCGGTTGGATCAGCAACGGCGGCCGGCTCGTGCTGAACGTGGCCATCCGGACCCTGCTGCTCCAGGGAGAACGCCCGCCGGATCGGTTCGATCGGCTGGACGGAACGATGGACTACGGCGCCGGCGGCGGCATCGTCGCCGACTCCGATCCAGAGGCCGAGTACGAGGAGAGCCTGACCAAGGCGGCGATCCTCGACCAGCTTCCTCAGCGCCCTTAGCGCTCCGTAGTGGCCTCCGGCCACACACTCGCTCTGGTATGCCCGCGCCGGAGTGAATCCGGCGGGGCTGATCGAGAGGTCTTGATTGACGCTGCCGTACGGCCCTCCGGCCGACACTCGCTCTGGTACGCCCCCGCCGGAGTGAATCCGGCGGGGCCGATCGAGAGGTCTGACTCAGCGCTCCGCACGGCCCTCCGGGCCGACGCTCGTCTGGTCGCCCCCGCCGAGTGAATCCGGCGAGGCTGATCGAGAGGCTTGCTGGAGCGCTCTGTAGAGGCCTCTTCGCGCACGCCGGCTCGCCTACGGTGCGCTCCTCGCGCAAACGTCTGGACTAGGCCGATCGGCGCTGAGGCGGCTGCTGCAGTTGCTGCTGCAATCCGATGTAACGGCAGATCTGCTCGATCACGAACTGCTCGTGTCCGGGGTTGAACGAGAAGTCGAAGCAGAATCCCGCGTAGAGCTGCTGGCCGGAGTCCATGTGGGTGTGTGCGATCTTCGCGGTGGCGCAGATCGAGCCGTCGAGTTCGGGCAGCCTGATGCGCAGCCAGAACACCCGGTGGCGATTGAGGATCTGCCCATCCTCCTGTCCGACCTGCAGTCCGACGCCGCCCCCGCCGAGGTTGATCAGCTTCGCAGGGAACTTCGGTCCCACGTCGGGGAGAACATCTCGAAAATCGACGGTCTTGAGCACGGCCGCGTCCTTCCCGCCCTGCGCCTGGAGCTCGCTCGACCGCTCCGCAACCACGACCGACTTGGGATCCAGCAGCGGCCACACGTCCACGTCCGGAAGATCGAGCGAGGCGGTGGTCACCCGGTAGTGGCTGCGCCGCTGGCAGCGTTCGACCTCGTCCGGGATCAGCAGCCGCATCGCGGTGATGGTCCTGTGCGGTCCGACTCCGTGCTGGATGAACCCCAGATTGGTCGTGAGGAACATCCACCGGTTCTGTCCGACCGCGATGATTCCGACGAGTTCGGCGCCGGGCTGAATCGGAACCAGTCGTCCCAGCGCGCTCGGCTGCTCCACGAGGATCTCGTTGGCCGCGAGCTTCAGCACCCGGACTCGCCAGATCAAGTTGCAGAGGCCGCGTTCCCGGTCGTTCGTCGTGGAGACGGCGACCTCGATCGAGCCGTCCCGCTCGCTGATCTGTTCCAGACAGCGGCGCCAATGGGTTGTGCGTGATCGGTTGGCGGGCACCAGACACTCCTTGGATCCGTTGCCCTTCGTCTGGCGAGACAGGGCGAGAGTCTATCGACCGCGGCTTCCCCTCTGCTTCACGCCATTGACCGCATTCGTGGCCGATCAGCCCCGCGCGACGTGCATGACCAGCAGGCTCCCGCGCACGGGCGACTCCGGAGCCGATAAGCCTGCCGCGGCCGCGAGCAGCCGCAGCGCCCCCAGCGTCCACAGACGCAGCCGGCATCTCCAGGCTTGAATGACCAGCAGTCGGGGTCGACCTCGGCGCCCGTGCGCAGGACGAACACCGCATCGGCGGAGTCCCAGATCAGCTGCGCCGAACCATCTTCAGCGGTTCCCGAGAGCCACCGTCCCTCGGTCAGCTCCGGCCAACACTGGTGGGGACAGTCGTCCATGATGAACGCGCCGCCGGGAACGAGCACCCGCGTCGCCCGGCGCAGGAGCGCGGCGGCCTGATCGACATCGGCGACGGTCATAAACGTGTTTCCCAGACAGCATACGACATCGAAATCGCCCAGCCCCTCCGGCCAGGGATCGAAGAAGTCGGCGAGGAGGAGTCGCCACGCGTCGTCTTCGCCGGCGGGCCCGAGCGCTTGCCTACACGCCGCGAGCGCCGCGGGATCGCGGTCGATGCCGAGCACGCGATGCCCTGCTTCGAGAAGCGGCGCCAGGATCCGCCCCGTCCCGCAGCCGAGTTCGAGCACCGACCGCGGTTCCGGACCCAGCTGTTCGAGCAGCGTCAAGATCTGCTCGTCGGAGTATTCCCCGTCGAAGGGATGCTGCTCGTCGGATCGGAAGCTGCCTTCGCGGCAAGGCTCGGTCACCGCCGCACCTTCAATCGCGCCGCCAGCTCGTCCACGAGTCCCGACGCACGCTTCGTCTCCTCGCGGGTCATGGCCTCGTGACCGTAGCGAGAACGGTAGAAGATGTCGGTGATCTGGTGCACGATGTTCGCCACCTCCGGCTGCTTCGATGACAGCGCCGCCGCGAATCGCAGCGGAGGCGACCAGACGGGCTTGGCGAGTCCCGCTCGCTCGAGGACCGCGAGCATGTCGAGGTAGAAGCCCAGTTGCCGCAGCATCCGCTGGTACTCGGCGCCCTTCAGGTGCTCCAGATGCAGCGTGTGGTGGAGCTTGCGAGAGCGGCGCATGAGCTTGATCAGCACCAGGACGGCCAGCAGGAGCGCAAACGCGACGACGCCCATCCAGATGTATCCGGCCGGACCGAAGTAGAACGCACGATTCACCTGGTCCATCCAGCGTCGCGTCGCCTGGACCGCTTCGGTCAGTCGGGCCGACCACGCGACGTCGAAGAGCTCCGCCAGACGACTCTGGGCGCCGGTGTCGAAGGTGACCACCGCCCCATTCCACGTGCCCTCGAACTGCTGGTACAGCCAGCTCAGCCGATCGGCGAACGAGCTCTGCACATTGTGCAATCGTTCGAGCGTCGCCGGCGGCGTTGGATCGAGGACCGACCACCGGTGCGGGCCGGTTCGAACTTCGTCCCACGCATGCGCGTTCGATTCCAGGACGACGTACGACTCGCTCTGCTCGTCGTACTCGTACGCCACGTAGCCGGTGACCACGCGCACCGGAATCCGAACGTTCCAGCAGAGCGAGGCCAGGGCAGAGGCGAAGAACTCGCAGTGGCCGCGCTGACTCTCGAAGAGGAACTGCTCGATCGGGTCCACGGCCGAACCCGCCGCCACGAGGTCGCTCAGATCCGTCACGTACGTGTACTTGCCCGACTGGAGAAACCGCTTGAACGCCTCTGCCGCCCGCCGATTCCACTGGTAGCGATCCGGACCGTCGTCGGGAAACGGCGCGTACGGCTCCACGCCTTCGGTCCGCAGAATGTCGCGGGAAAGTTCCTCCACTCGCGGATTGCGCAGCTTCGCGAGACGACCGTCCTCCGGCTCGAGCCCTTCCTGCAGCTCCTCCAGCGCACGATCCTCCGGCACCGCCACCGAGCGAACGCGATAGCCGCTTCGACTGGGCCGGCGACCTCGGGAGAGCAGCTGGGTGCGAGGGTCGAACTCGAGCACGGCCGCGTCGTCGGTCGAAACCGCAACCGGCACGCTCATCGTGAAGAGCACCGACTGCGCGGCAACCGGATCGATGACTTGGGTGACGCCTCCCCGTGCCGGCTCCTCGGCGATCAGCGGGGTCGGGCGATCGGGTGCAGTCTCGACGAGCCGGAGTTCGGACGGCGAGGCCCGCCAGCGCCCGCCACCCTCGTACCGGTCGAGCACCCCGCCACGCAGCAGCACTGACTCCCCAGAGCGGATGGGCTCACCGGAGTCATCGAGCAGCTGGAGCGTGAGGACCGAACGACGGCTGTCGGTGATGCGCGTGCCCGACTGCAGGTCGATGGAATCGGTGAAGCCGGCGCGGCGCTGCGGGTTCAGCGTCTGCAGGGTGGTCACGAGTCCGTCGCCCATGCTGCGGGGGAAGATGAGAAAGACCAGCGCGCTGATCAGCAACCCGCACGCTCCAACGCCAAGCGCCAGGAGACGGAAGTGACCCACCACCGGGCGCCCGGTGATCGGCTTCACTGGTGGCACGAGCCGATACCCGCGCGGGCTCTCGGCGACCCGTTCCTGCTTGGCCAGCTCGTGAGCCGAATAGAGCTGGAAGAGCAGCAGCACGTACAGACCCAGCACCGCGTACACGATGACCACGACGCCGAAGAGCAGCTCGGTGGACTGAACCGCTCCCGCCAGGATGAGGAGCAGGCTGAGCGCCAGCAGTTGCGCGTAGTCCCGAGGCGTCTTTCGCTCGTAGAGCTTGATGAGCGTCATCCACACGGCGAACCGCCCGAGCACGTGCATCCACACGATTCCCGGCTGCAGCAGCTCGACGAAGACGTTGAGCGACACGGCCATGACCAGCAGCGAGGAGACCCAGCGCGGCAACACGCGCCCGCGGGGCCCCTCGGTGACGTACCAACTCATCGCGGCCAACGCGCCGGCGATGAGCAGCAGCTCGACGCTCCGTTGCGCGATGCAGACGCCCACGATGCTGAGGAGCACGAGGGCGAACGCCATGAGCGGAAAGCGAGCCACGAGCGTCATGCCGCGCTCTCCGAGCGGACGCGGCGCGGGGCGTGGACCGAGGCCGAAGAGGCTGCAGTCGACACGGCCTGGCCGTTCACCGAGGTCGGTCGGGCACTCGCGCGAGGGTCCCAGCCGATCGGCTGGCTGACCAGGCGCTCGAGCTGACGGGCGGTCAAATGCCAGGTGCCCTGCTGCCCCATGCCCGAGACGACTCGATCAGGATGGATGATGATCAGCCCCACGCGCTCGACATCGGGCAGGCGCGATGCCTCGGCGGGGCGGCGCGGTGCATCCAGATCGATCGCGGCCAACGCCGACATCATCTTCCCCAGGTGCCACTGGCTCCGTCGCACCGCGAGCGGCGCCATCGACAGCCCGAGCACCGACAGACCGACCTCGTACCCCGCCGCATCGGCAGCGTTGATCAGTGACGCGGCCAGGATGATCGCCGTCTCCTCGAGTTCGCGCGCGGCCGCTTTATCGCCGGCGGGGGGAGCCGTGAAGTTCAGCGCCACCCGGAGCTTGGGCGGACTGGGGCGAGTGTGCTCAACGCAGATCAGCTCGTCCCGCGTGGCGCTGCGCTTCCACGCCACATGCCGAGCCGGCTCGCCGGGGCGGTATTCGCGCAGCCCGTAGTAGTCGTCGCCGACCCCTGCTCGCTGCGTCGACTTCATGCCGAGCGAACCGGCCGGCGAGATCGCCGCCAGCACGTCCCGGCGCAAGAGATAACGGCGGGGATGGATCAGCGTGTGCGCTGGCTGGGGGAAGGTGATCGACTTCCGGATGAGCCCGAAGGGAAACGTCGTCCAGATACGGACATAGCCGAACCGGGCTTCGCCGCGATGAACCGGCCACAAGACCGCCTCGCCGTGCACTGTCTCGCCCGCCCCCACGTGCATGACCAGGGCGCTGGCCGGTCGCACCAAGCGCCAGAATGTCAGGTCGCTCCGCCGGCGCTCCTCTTCGGCCTCGCCTCTGATCGCCGCGGCAAAGTCGTATCCGCTCTTGGGCAGTGCGGCGATCGTGCCAAGAAGACGACGCCACCACGACCGCGGCGGAGCGAGCAGATCCTCGATGTGCACGTTGAAGGCGGGGAAGAAACGGTTGTGGTTGTGGAGGCGATAGCGGATGACCAACGGCTCGCCGACCGCACCGTGTCCGGGATCGATCCGCCGCGCCGAGAGGCCCGTCATCATCGCGCCCGAGACGACGCCCGAGATGAAGAGCGAGGCGACCATCATCCCGAAGATCCAGAACAGCAGGTTGTTCTGGTTGTTCATCGCCGCCAGGCCGGTGAGCATCGCGAGCCCCGCGAAGACCAGGAGACGGGCGTTGAGGTGGTATCGCCGCTTCACGCGGAAAGTCTATGGCCTACTTGAAGCGCTCGTACTGCTCCATCACGTCTTCACCAGGGCCGGGCGAGTATCCCGGAGCGAGCATGATGAGCAGCCGCATGTCCTTGCTCTGCGCCGGCAGGGCGGTCATCGTGTCGGCGCTCTGGTAGCCGCTGCGGCTGGCTTCGATGCGCCACTGCTCGACCAGCCAGCCGGCCCCGAATTCGCCGACGGGCATGGCAAGCTGACCGGCGCCGTCGCTGACCTGAGTCGCGACCACTCGGACGTTGGGCTTGTCGGCATCGCGAAAGAGCTTGACCTGGACGTTGGGGACGCCGGGCTGGGACAGCCTCGCGTCAGTGGCGGGAACGAACGTCATCATGCTGAAGTCAGCCTGCACGACCCTCCCCTGGAGCACGTAGCCCCCGCATCCACCGGCCAGCTGCATGAGGACCAGGCACAACACGGGAACGGCAGCTCTCCGGATCAGGCTGGCAACAGCATTCATCGCGATCATGCTCCTTCTTCGTTCCTGGACGATCTCGGCGCGGCTTGTCCGTCAGCTTCTCGCTCGCCCGACACCTCTTCTGGTTCAGATTCGTCGGCGGGACCTTCGGGCTGGTCGGACCGCGAGAGCGCTGCCGGCCGAGGGGCGCCGCCGCGACCGGGCATCTTGAGTCCCTCGACCTCCGGAAGGTCCTGGAGCGCGGCCAGACCGAAGACGTTGAGGAATTCCTTGGTCGTGCCGTAGAGCATGGGCCGACCGAGCTCCTCCGAACGGCCGACGATCTTGACGAGCCTCCGCTCCAGTAGTCCGCGCAGCACCTCACCACAGCTCACGCCGCGGATGGCCTCGATCTCCGCCCGCATGATGGGCTGCCGGTAGGCGACGATCGACAGCGTCTCCAGCGCTGCCTGGCTGAGCCGGCTTTGCTGGCGCTCGCGGTGCAGTCGGCCGATCAGAGCGCCGAACTCCGCGGTGGTCAGAAGCTGCCAGCCGCCGGCGAGCCGCTCGACGCGATAGCTGCGGCCCTGCGCTTCGCACTCCCGGTTGAGCTCCCCGATCGCTTCCTCGACGCGCCGGGCCGCCCCTTTGCCGGGCAGCCCAAGGAGCGCCGCCAGCTTCGCCTCGCCCAGCGGGCGGTCGGTGGCCAGCAGCAGCGCCTCGACTCGCGCCGTCAGCGGTACGTCGGACAGACACTCCTCGAGCGCCTCGTCGGGCGGAATCCGACCCTTCGAGCGAGCGAGCTCCTCGAGGTCGGACGCCTCCTCCCGGGGCGTCTCGTTCACGGCGTCGGGCTTCCCTTCGATCATCGCGCTGCTCGCGCCGGGCGTGCGCTCTTGGGCATCGGAGGCATCAGGGGCATCGGGGTCGCTGCGATCGCTCATCCTTGAGATCCTTGCATTCGCCCGGCGGCGTCGGCCTGAGCCGGATCATCTGGTCGCGGCGTTGATCACGGCGATCTTGGCCAGCGCTCGCTGCTGATCGGCGCAGACCTGCTCGTAATTCTGTCCGGGGCCGGCGACCCGGGCGTTCGCCTCCGCCAGCTCGGCCTTCGCCTCGTCCAGGGAGAGGGACTCCGCGAGGGCTGCGCGGTCCGTCAGCAGCACGAGCAGGTCGTCCTGCACCTGGGCGAACCCGCCGTCGATGAACACCCACTGGGTGGTGCCATCCTGCTGATCCAGGCGAAGCGGTCCGCTGCCGAGCCGGGCGAGCAGCGGCGAGGCGCCGACCATGACCCCCAGCTGTCCGTCCCAGGCGGGTACCGAGGCGTAGACGACTTCTCCGTCGAAGAGGGCCTGGTCCGGCGTGACGATCGTGCAGTGGAAGGTCCTGGCCACGGGTTGCTCCTGCTTGGCATGGACGGGCCCCGCGGACCGCCACGCGGTCACAGTGTACCGGTGTGAAGGCCCGCTTCAACCGCCCCGGTCAGAGGCCCCGATCTGCATCGCGAGCACGACGTTCTGGTACTGGGGATCGTCGGTGACTTCCGCGATGATGTGTTGGGCGAGCCACGGCGGCGGCGGACAGGGAGTCGCGACGTCGGGAAGCTCTGCTTCCGCCAGGACCAGGTTCAAGTCGTCGAAGCAATCCACCGCCCAGACCACCGGTCCCTCGCGGAACTGGTAGCGAGTCTTGCGGATGCGAGCGCCCTCGGTGGCCGGCCACAGGTCCTGAAACTGCGCTTCCGAGATGCGCTCCTCCCACTCGGTGCGCACCAGCCCGTGCCCCGTCTTGATCGTGCGGGTGCAGCTCACCGATCCGTCCGGATGGATGGTGCGACGGATCCGCCCGCCCGATCCACCGAAGTCCTTGGGGAGGTAGCCCTGCTCGAGCCGAAGCTTCTCGATGCCCTCCGGAATGTCGGGCGTACCGTCGAGCAGGAACTTGTGCTCGATCTCGACCGGCTCGTCCGGCGGACGGCGTTCATCCATGAGCGTCAATCCTCGCGGACTGGAAGCGCTACGAGGGGCAGGGTCCCCAGCTCGTGATGACCAGCACCAAGTCGAGCACGTCGACGATGCCGTCACCATTGACATCTGCGACAGGATCGTCCGTGCCCCAGCCGTTGATCACGTTGATCAGGTCGGTCACGTTCACCACGTTGTCGTCGTTCGTATCGCCGGTGCAAGGGCTCGTACCCGGCCGGAACTCGATCGTCAGCGCGGGTCGCTTCAAGGGATCCGAGTTCTCACGGCTCGCAAACCGCTTGCTGGTCGGAAAGGTCGACTCATTGCCGAGCACCAGCCAACCGAAGTTCGATTCGGGAGCGTCGAGCCACGATTGGACGTCGGCCACCATCTGCTCGGTCGATCCCCAGGTGTAGGCGCCCGTCGCGTTCACCATCTGCGTATCGCTCGCAGAGGGATCGAAGTCGCCCCCATTCACCGTCCAGAACTGATTGGGCCAGAACGTGTTGGTCCAGGTCGCGTCTCCAGGCTGGGCGTTCGCACCGCCGCCTCCGCCACCCTGCGCCACGGAGCCGGCTTCGCCCCAGTCCGCGAGTGCGCGGTGCAGACCAACCGGCTGGTCGCCGTTGATGGTCATGTTCATGTTGAGCGTCAGGGTCACCGCCGTGATCGTCGAACCGGCTGGGATCTCCGACAGATCGAACGCGATCAGCCCTCTCCGGATCGAGTCCTCAGGCATGAAGACCCGGCCCGCAAAGAAGTTGGGTCCGGATCCGTTGCTGTTCACGCCATCGGCGCTCTCGTAGAGGGTGTTGTCCCGGGCTGCACCCAGGCTCACGGAATCGGCAAAGGCAGCCGACGGATCTCCAACCGCAAACGCGGCGATCACCACCGCTCCCAGAACGCAAGAACCACAGACGCCCCGACGAGTGCGATACATGGCAATCTCCTCTCCCTGGCCAGACCAATAACCTTCTCCGCCCCAAGGCTCCGAGTCAAGGTGGAATCCGGCCAACCTGAAACACTTTCGTTGGCGGGGGATCTCCACGGTCCCATTGGAGAGGGGGTGGCTGGCCTCCCCCACCGACTCAAACGATTGCGGAGGTTGCGGCGTGACGCGCTCCGTGAGAGCGCCGAGCCTTCCCCACTGCCTTCAGGACGGGCCTTGGTCCGAGCCGCCCATTCCGTCATCCGACCGGGCGATGAGCACCGTCGATATGCTCTGGCGGCATATGGGCGAGCGAGGCATCCAGGGCGAACTTCAGGACCGGCCGCGGGTCGTTCTGCTCGGTGCGAGCAACCTGACGCGTGCGCTCCCGACCGTCGTGGAGCTCTGCCGGTGCATGCTCGACTCGCCGCTGGAGGTGGTGGCGGCCCTTGGGCATGGTCGATCGTACGGGATGCACAGTTCCCTCCTGGCCCGGCGGCTTCCCGGCATCCTGCAGACGGGACTCTGGGAGATGCTCGCCGGCCGCCCGCCGACGCCGAGCTTCGCGCTGATCACGGACATCGGCAACGACCTGATGTACGGCGTGCCGCCGGCGACGATTGCCGACTGGGTCGATCAGTGCGCCGATCGCCTGCAGCAGCATGGCGCGAAGGTGATCATCACGGGTCTGCCGCTGGAGTCCATCGACTCGCTGAGCCCCGTGAGGTTCGCGATCGCCCGGTCGCTGCTCTTTCCCGGCCACCCCATGACCATCTTCGACGCCAAGCAGCGCAGCGCCGAGCTGCATGAGCGACTGGCCGAACTCGCCGTCCGACGGCGAGCGGCGCTGATCGAGCAGCCGGCGGCTTGGTTCGGCATGGATCCGATCCACCTCAAGCGGCGATGCGCGGTGGCCGCGTGGAGCCAGATCCTCGGCCCGTGGGTGGATGCGTCCGGGCGCCTTCCCTCGGTCCGCGGCTCGTTGCTTCGATCGCTGCGTTTGCGGCGTGTGGCTCCGGAAGTCCGATGGTGGTTCGGTATCCCGCAGCGCCGAGCCCAGCCGGCGGCCATGCTGGGCGATGGCACGAAAGTGTGGATGTACTAGCGCGGTTTCAGTCCAAATGTCGTGAAGATCGATCGTCGTCCCGTCTTGACCCGTCCCCGGAACGGCCGTACCCTCTATCTCTTCATCCGGATGAACGGATGAATGGACGAGCGATGAACGGTCACAAGGAGAATCCCGTGGTTTCAGCCCCTTCTGCCACTGCCCTTTCCGAGAACTTCATGGACACCGGCCTGCCCCTGCTGAGCGATCTGCCGTTCAAGGTGGCGGACTTGAGTCCACAGACCGTCCGCTACGGCCGGAAGGAGATCGAGCTCGCGGAGCATGAGATGCCCGGCCTGATGGCCGTCCGCGCCAAGTTCAGCAAGACCAAGCCGCTCAAGGGGGCGCGGGTGACCGGCTCCCTGCACATGACCATCCAGACGGCGGTCCTGATCGAGACGCTGATCGAGCTGGGGGCGGAAGTCCGCTGGGCCAGCTGCAACATCTTCTCGACGCAGGACCACGCCGCCGCCGCGGTCGTGGTTGGGCCGCCCTCCAAGGGGGGTACGCCGGAGGATCCGCGCGGCGTTGCCGTCTTCGCGTGGAAGGGTGAGACGTTGCCCGAATACTGGTGGTGCACGCTCCAAGCGCTCGCCTGGCCGGGCCACAAGGGGCCGACCCTGATCCTCGATGACGGTGGCGATGCCACGCTGCTCGTCCACGAGGGAGTCAAGGGCAACCAGCAGGGTCGGGTGCCGGCACCGAGCACCGCTGGCAGCGAGGAGTTCAAGGTCGTCCTCGAGCTGCTCGGCGCGGTGCAGAGGCAGGATCCCCATTTCTGGGTTCCGATGGCCGAGGGCATCGTCGGGGTCAGCGAAGAGACGACCACCGGCGTACACCGCCTGTACCAGATGCAGGAGCGAAAAGAGCTGCTCTTCCCGGCCATCAACGTCAACGACGCGGTGACCAAGAGCAAGTTCGACAACGTGTACGGCTGCCGGCACTCGCTGGTGGACGGGATCATGCGGGCCACCGACGTGATGCTCTCGGGCAAGGTCGCGGTCGTGTGCGGCTACGGCGACGTCGGGAAGGGATGCGCACAGTCGCTGGCCGGACAGAAGTGCCGCGTGATGGTGACGGAGATCGATCCGATCTGCGCCCTCCAGGCGTGCATGGACGGCTACCAGGTCGTGACGCTGGACGACGTGATCGGGACCGCAGACATCTTCATCACGGCGACCGGCAACTTCAACATCATCACCGCCGAGCACATGAAGCGGATGAAGGACAAGGCGATCGTTGGCAACATTGGCCACTTCGACAACGAGATCGACATGGCCAGCCTCGCCGCGGTTCCAGGCATCAAGCGGGCCAACGTGAAGCCGCAGACCGACCAGTGGATCTTCCCCGACGGCCACTCCGTCATCGTCCTGGCCGAGGGGCGGCTGCTGAATCTCGGTTGCGCCACCGGACACCCGAGTTTCGTCATGAGCAACAGCTTCACGAACCAGGTGCTCGCACAGATGGAGCTGCACAGCTGCCATAAGACCTACGAGCACAAGGTGTACACGCTCCCCAAGAAGCTGGACGAAGAGGTTGCGCGGCTCCACCTCAAGCAGCTCAACGCCAAGCTGACGGTCCTCAGCGACGAGCAGGCCAAGTACATCGGCGTTCCGGTCGAGGGGCCGTACAAGCCCGATCACTACCGGTACTGATCGCCGAGGCCGTTCAGCGCGTGCGAAACTGTTGCAGCCCGTTGGCGAAGCATCCGACTTCGTCAACGGGCTGTCACGCTACCGACGGCTCGAGCTGTTCGGTTGCGGCATCCCGGATCGAGCTGGAGCTCGAGTCGGGCCGCCGCGATCGACCTTTGATCCACTCGGCGATCTGACCGCGGCGTGCGCCCCACCCGGAATCCACCCGCTCGTGCATGAACGCGCGATAGAGCCGGACGAGGACCTCGTCGAGCAGCGCGATCGAGTCGAGCCGCCACTCCACGAGCTGCCGCGGTGTGGGCGCTTCCTCGAACTCAGGCTTCGGCAGCGTGAGCCCGCTCACCAGGAACCGGTCGCCTTGCAGCGAGAGCATCCACTGCTCGCCGTCGGCTGCCACAACGCATCCGGCCTTGCGCGGCCACTTTCCCAGCCGAAGCGCGGTCGCGGCCTCGGGCAGACGGGTGGGGCCGATCGCCCGCAGCATCTGCTTGCCGGTCACCTGCCACGCGCACTCCATATCCAAGATGCGGTCGAACGCCAGCGCCACCGCGCCCTCCGGACACTGGACCAGGCCGTCATCGCAGACGCATTGCCACCAGAGCCAGATCAGGAACTCGTTGCCAAGAAAGTCCTTCGGCTCCGGCGACGCAAACGTCCAGGGCACAGGCGGCGTGGCGAGGTCGCGCCCTGCTTCGCTCTCGGCCGCCGGCGGCGGAGGCGTGAAGCGAGCGGGCTCCAGATCTTCGTAGTCGCGATGGCGCCCTTCCGATTCGAGCACCTGGCGAGCGAGCGATCCGGCGCTCAGCGGCTCGAGCGTGCAATCGAAGCTGCTCTTGAAGAGATCGACCAGAGCACTGCTCGCGTTCTCGCTGAAGGTCGGCGCGAGCACGACATGGCGGGGCACGTCCCAGAGCACCGGAACCATGCGGGAGACGCGGTGGCGACCCTCGGCCAGCTCCCGACGGCACTGCTCCTCGGCCTCCTCCCGCGCGGCCTGGCGCTGCCCGGAGTTCAGCCGGGCGTCCTCCCGAGTCTGTCGTTCCGCGGCTTCAGCCATCGCCCGGTACGCCCGCTTCAGCTCGGCGGGAACGCGGTTGGTGTCCACGCGCATGCCGAAGAGCAAACGGGATCCGAAGGCGATCGTCTCCGTCGTCGAAGGTCATGTCGAAGACGTGCTGTCCCGCGCACCACCCCGCCTGGAAGAGCGGTGGCGGGCCCACCGAGGGTGGCGAGACCACGTGCTCGGACATCGCCTGGAAGAACGACTCATCGAGCACCGTGGGTGCCGGCCCCACGACCCGGTACCGCGCAAACGCGATGGATCCTGTTCGAAACGACATGGGGCAGGAGCATGACGGCTCCCGCCGCCTCCGGTCGGAATCGGCAGGATGTTCACAGGATTCGCGCGGCGGCGAGCGGTAAGCCAGGCTGGGCGCACAAGGGACTCACCGCGGGGGGCCGCGGAGGACGGCGGAGCATTGACTTAGTCAGACCGGACCGCGTGCGGCCAGCTGTGGAGAGCGGCTGAATTCAAGATCGAGCCGGAGTGACACGTGGAGCCGACGCCGCCAACGGCAATCCCCCTCCGCGGCCCTCCGAGGTCCTCCGCGCAAATCGATCACGCGCAGCGCCCTGCGAACTCCGACCGACGGATCACTTCGCAGGCTGGGTGGCCGCCGGCTTCTCCTTCTCGATCCGCTCAGCGGCTTCCTCGGCGGTGATTCGCCGGACCTTCTCGATCACCGCCGGGTTCACCGGAACGTTCTGGTAGCGGCCCTTCGTTTCGGTCGGCAGATAGCGGATCGTGTCCACGACGTCCATGCCCGCGACGACCTTGCCGAAGACGGCGTAGGCGGCGCCGTCCGGTTGCGGCGTGTCCAGGTTGGCGTTGTCCACGACGTTGATGAAGAACTGCGAGGTTCCGGAATCGGGCTGGCCTCCCAAGCGGGCCATGGCCAGCGTGCCGCGAACGTTCTTGAGCCCATTCTGCCACTCGTTCTTCACGCCCGGTCGGGTCGGCTTCTTCTGCATGTCGACCGTGAACCCGCCACCCTGGATCATGAAGTTGCTGATGACGCGGTGGAAGACCGTCCCGTCGTAGAAGGAGTCATCCACATAGGCGAGGAAGTTCTCGACGCTCATGGGAGCCCTCTCGCCGTCCAGCGCGATGACGACGTCGCCCAGGTTCGTGGTCATCAGCGCGTACTCGACCGTCGCCATCTTGGGGGCAGGCGTCACCGGCGGAGCGCTGGGCGGCGCGGCAGCAGCGCCGCAGCCGAGCAGTCCGAGGGCTAGAACAGAGCGCAGCTGGCGGTTTCGCATCATGTCGGTGGCCTCCTCCGCGGCACGCGGCCGCTTCTTCATGATAACCGCTTCCGAGGCCCGGGCCGCAAGTGGGAAGATGTGCCATCTGTGCGGCATCAGGCTCGCGGGGCACCGGACCCGGCTCACGTCGGGGAGCCCGGAGGCCGATACCCCCCTCTGATCCACCTTCGGTGCCGGCGAACGGCGCCGCTCGCAAGCCCACTCCGGGGCGTTCATTGAACCCGGCAGAGCCGGCAGAGAAGGAAGTCACGATGATCAACGCAAAGTCAGCGACCCTTGGCACCGTCGCCATCACCTTGTTCGCCGGCCTCGCCGGCTGTCAGACCACGACCAGCCATGTGGCCTGGAACTCCCGCACCGCGCCGAAGCACGTCCAGGATGGCCAGGAGTGGTGGAGCCACCAGTTCGTCTACCATCCGCGCGAGCAGGTCTATTTCGAGCCCTACTTGCACCTCTACTTCTGGTTCGCCAACGACCAGTGGGAGGAGGGAACTGAGCTCCCCTCGAACATCACGCTGGACCACTGGATCGCCCGGACGGTGAAGCTGCAGCATGAGAAGCCGTACGTCCAACACGTCACGGTGGTCCGGTGGTGCTGGCCGTACCAGACGCCTCTGTACGGCTCCACCGACGCCTATCACGCTTCGACCGAGGCCATCGCCATGAGCGAGCAGCGTTCCGCCGAGCGAATGGGAATCCAGCAGGCCAGCACGCCCGAGAACGACTGGGCGCCATGGAACGACAACAAGTCCGATTGGAACGAGAACGAGGCGTGGAACGAGGCGGTGAACGGGGGAGCATCCAGCTCCGGCGCGGTGATGGATCAGCCGAATCTGGATGAGTACGAGCTCCTGCCGCCGCAGATGGACGCACCGGCCGACGCGACCGCCCTCGCGCCCGCCCAGGTCGATGCGACCGCCCTCACGCCCGCCCAGATCGAAGAGGGGTACGAGCTGCTGCCGCCGCAGGTAGAAGAACCGTTTGACGCAACCGCCCTCGCTCCCGCCCAGGTCGGGGAGACGATGGAGGCGCCACTGGATGCCGCACCGTTCGACTTCTTCCTCGATGGGAATGAGGAGGATGAGTTCGCCAACGTCTTCGATCCGCTGGAGGAGAGCGAGCCTCAGGATCCCTGATCCTCGCCCCGGCACACCCCATCGACCCTGACTCGAATCGAAGGAGCCTCGCGCCGATTTCCCGGCGCGGGGCTTCGTTCTTTCTCGTTCCGTGCCCGTGCCGGGCGTCCTTGCCCTCGGCCAACCGGTCCCGATGGCGGGGGAAGGGCACGGTCGGGGTGCCCGCACGCGGAGACCAGCTCGGGGCTTTTGGGAACTCGCCGGAACGAGCGACAGAAAGACGCTACCCTGGTCCCTCCCATGGGCGAGTTCATCGGGCACGAGTGCGGACTGGCAGTGGTTCGACTCCGCCGGCCGCTGCGGGACTATGTGCGGCGATACGACGATGCCGCGTGGGGCCTGCGCCGCCTCTACCTGCTCATGGAGAAGCAGCACAACCGGGGACAGGATGGGGCGGGCATCGCCACGGTGAAGTTCGACATGCCCCCGGGGGAATCCTTCCTCAAGCGGGTTCGGTCCGATCGCCACAACGCCCTAGAACGCATCTTCGATTCGGTCACCCGGGATCTCCGCGATCTCCCCGACTGGGCCACTCGTGATGTGGACGACGCGGCCCTACGGCGCCGCTTCGAGTTCCTGGGCGACGTCTACATGGGCCACCTCCGCTACGGCACGCACTCGGGCTCCTCGCGGGCCAACTGCCATCCCATGCTGAGGAAGAACAACACGGCCAGCCGCAACCTGGCCATCGCCGGCAACTTCAACATGACCAATTCCACCGACCTGTTCCGGCAGCTCGTGGAGTACGGTCTCAGTCCGGTCGGTGAGTCGGACACGCAAGTCATCCTGGAGCGGATCGGCTACGTCCTTGACCGCGAGCACGACTACCTGCACGCCACGATGGGCCCCGAGTCCTTCCGCGGCCTCACTGGTCGCGCGCTGGCCGACGCTATCTCACAGGAGCTCAACCTCACGCGCATTCTCGGCAAGGCGGCGGAGGGATGGGATGGCGGCTACGTCTTCGCCGGTCTGCTCGGCAATGGCGACTGCTTCATCTGCCGCGACCCGGCCGGCATTCGGCCCGGCTTCTTCTTCATCAACGAGGACGTGGTCGCGGTGGCCTCGGAGCGGGCCGCGCTCGCGAACGTCTTCGACGTCGAACCGGATGAGATCGAGCCGATCGGCCCTGGATACGTGCTCTCGATCAAGCGGGACGGGCGAATCGTCCACGAGCGCTTCACCGAAGCCCTGGAATTGCGGCAGTGCACGTTCGAGCGCGTCTACTTCAGCCGTGGCAACGACCCAGATATCTACCGTGAGCGCAAGACGCTGGGCCGCACGCTGGCCCCGCGGGTGATCGAAGCCGTCGACTTCAATCTCGAAGACGCGGTCTTCAGTTACATTCCCAACACGGCCGAAGCCGCGTACGTCGGTCTGGTCGACGAGGTGCATCGCCTCTATCGCGACCGGCAAACCCGCGAGGTCAGCGCCAGGCTCGCGGCCGGCACCATCACGCCGAGTGAGATTGCTTCGCTGCTCAACGGCCACATCCGGGCGGAGAAGATTGCTCACAAGGATCAGCGACTGCGCACGTTCATCACGCATGACGAGGCGCGCCGGGACTTGGTGATGCATGTCTACGACATCACCCGCGGCGTGATTCGCGATGATGACACGCTGATCGTGATCGACGACTCCATCGTCCGCGGAACCACGCTGCGGGAGTCGATCATCACCATCCTCAGCCGTCTGAATCCCAGGCGGATCATCGTCGCAAGCTCGGCGCCACCGATCATGTACCCGGACTGTTACGGGATCGACATGAGCCAGCTCGGGCGCTTCATCGCCTTCGAAGCCGCGGTGGCCCTGCTCTACGAACGGAATGAGGAGGCGCTGCTCGAGGAGGTCGAGCGCCGCTGTCTCGAGCAGGCGGATCGACCGACTCGCTCGATGGTGAATCACGTGAAGAGCATCTACGATCGCTTCTCGCTCGATGAGATCTCGGCGAAGGTGGCCGGACTGGTTCGTTCGCCCACGCTGCGCTGGCAGGGCGAGATCACCGTGATCTACCAGACGGTGGAGGGGCTTCAGGCCGCCATGCCCGCGCACCGGGGCGACTGGTACTTCACCGGCCGGTATCCGACGCCCGGCGGTTATCGGGTGCTCAACACCTCCTACCTGAACTGGCGAAAGCGGCAGGACGTGCGGGCGTACTGAACCGGCTCGCCGCGTCGCGGTCGGGGCGTCTTTCCGCTGGCCGACCCTCAACCCTGCGCCGGCTTGATCCGATCCCAAGGAGGTCGGAGCGGCCTGGCCGGAGATGGGGCCACACGGAACGAAGCGGGAAGGGAAGAAAGAGAGGCCACCCATGGGCGCTGGTACGACCCCTGAGGACCACGGACAACTGCACCGGGCGCGGCTGGCCCGGGACCTCGGCCAGGCCATCGATGCCGCCCTGGAGCGCGGACACCTCCCCCGGGCCAGGAGGATTGCCCGCTCCGCCGAGCCTCTGGCTCGCCGCTTTCCGCGGCTGGCCGTGCGGATCGCTCGACTGCAGCTGATCCAGGACCGGCCGGAGACGGCTCTGAGAGCCATCGACGACTGCCACCACGGCAGCGCCGCGCTGAAGCTGCTGCGTGCCGTCTGTCTCGTGCAGCTGGATCGCCCGGAGGCGGCGCCGGCGTGGTCGCGGATCATCAAGGAGATGAGCGCCACCTCGGACGAAGGGCTCCACGAGATGGTTCGGGCGCTCGTCGAGTCGGCGAAGGGCACCGTGGACCCGGAGTTGGCGCGGCTGCTCATCGTCGCGCTGACCAAAGCGCTGCCGATGCTTCCCCAGCCCGCGCTCGCCGAAGAAGCGCTCGCGCGGTTGCTCCTGCTGCTCGGAGAACCGCTGGCGGCGCGCCGTTGGGCGAGGAAGGCGCTGAGCCGCGCGCCGATGTCGGTGTCCGCCGCCATGCTCCTTCGCCTCTGCCACCAGGCCCTGTTCGGGCTGGAAGAGGGCCCGGACGACCACGGGCGCTCGGCCGCGCCCGCCGGTCACGAACGGGCGGCCTGAGCGGGCCCGTCGCTCCCGTGACGCGCGTCCGCACGGCTCCCGGAAGCCCGTTCCCGCCTTGACGAGCTGGGGCTCTCCTGTTCTACTGCTTCGTTCGCCAGACCCGCAGTCGAGCGGGCCGGTGTTCCTTCCGACAGACCCTTTTTTTCTGTTGGGCCAGCCAGTTCGCGCAGGCCGATTCAGACCGTCCAGATCACACAGCCCAGAAGAGACAAGCATGGCTCGATACCTCGGTCCCAAGGTCAAGCTCTCCCGGCGGGTCGGCGTGCCCATCGCGGACATTCCCAAGCACACCGCGAAGCGTCAGCTCACGCCTCCGGGAATGCACGGCTATCGGGGTCGGCGGCCGAAGGATTACGGCATCCGCAAGGATGAGAAGCAGAAGCTGCGATACCACTATTCGCTTCTGGAGAAGCCCTTCCGGCGCTATGTCGACGAGGCGGCCCGGCGGAAGGGCAACAGCGGCGAAGTGCTGCTGCAGCTGCTCGAGCAGAGGCTGGACAGCGTCGTTCGGCGGGCGGGGTGGGTGCGCACGATTTGGGCCGCACGTCAGATGGTCGTGCACGGGCACGTCCTGATCAACGGCAAGAAGGTCGACCGGCCAGGGTGTCCCGTGTCGCCGGGCGACGTCGTGAGCTTGCGCGATCGCATCTACAAACTGGCCCGGGAGAACATGGAGTCCATGGCGGGGCACATCGTCCCCGAGTGGATGGAGATGAACCCGGCCGAGCTGAGCGCCAAGATTCTCAGCCTGCCCACTCCCGATCAGATTCCATTCGACGTCAACACGAACCTGATCGTCGAGTTCTATCGCTGATCCAGACGGTCCCGTCGCTGGTCCCGTCCCTGGTCAAGTCGCTCCCGGTCCCGTCCGGATCTCGATCCTGAGCCGCGATGTTCAAATTCCTTCGCAAGTACAACAAGTGGATCCTCGCCGTCGGCGGCACGATCCTCATGATCGTGTTCTTGGTTCCCCAGGCGTTTCAGGGATTGTCGCGAACGGCGGCCGTGTCGGGCGCCCCGCGCCACGATCGGTCCGAGCAAGCGAGAGGTTCCCGTCGCCGAGCTGCAGCAGGCCCAGCGAGAGCTCCAGCTCTTCGACCGCAACGGACAGGGACTGCCCTTCCTCGGTCGCATCTCGGATCCCTGGCACTGGTACCTGCTGGTCCAGGAGGCAAAGGAAGCAGGGTTGGTCGGAGGGAGTTCCGTCGATCAGTTCGATCCTCAGCAGGCCGATCTCATTCGCCGCCAGACCGGCCTGAGCATTCGTGATCTCAGCGACGCGAGCGCGGGTTCAACGGAGTGAACATTCTCATTCGCCTCTACCAGACCTCGGGCGAGCTTTCCGATCGTCGACTTCGGGCGGAAGCCGACCGACTGTTCGAGGGCGTGCTGGCCCAGCCGGTCGTGATCGCGGCGTCGGCCGACGCCATCGACGAGGAGCCGAGCGAGGCCGAAATCAAGGCGCAGATGGAGGCGCACGCTGACGTCTTCCCCGGTGAGGGTGAAGATTCCCCCTTCGGGTACCGACTGCCCAACCGGGTGAAGCTCGAATGGCTGACGGTTCCAACCGAGTCCGTTCGCGAGACCATCCGAAAGAGCGACGCCCTCTCCGGCACCGAGCTGCGCAAGCACTGGAAGCTGAACTCGGGTGATCCGAAGCTCCCGCCGTATCCGGACCAGCCGCCGACGACCGTTCCCGACGCAGTACGTGAGGATCTGCTCCAGCAGCTCACCGACGCGAAGATCGAGGAGATCGCCCGTCACGGCACGAATCAGCTCCGCGCCAAGGCCCACGGAATGCCCCGGCGCGAGGGCTACCTGCAGCTGCCCGAGGACTGGCGGGAAACGAGACTGCAGTTCGAGGATCTCGCACAGGATCTCGCCTCGCGCTTCGACCTCTCGCTTCCCGAGTACCGCTCCAGCGGCGAGACCTGGCTCGATCCCGCGGCGCTGCGTGCGCTCGAGGGCGTCGGGGCGGCCGGAACCGACAAGTTCCCGCCCGGGACCCGCTCGCTCGAGAATCTCGTGTCACTGTCCAAGGAACTCGGGGGCTCGCCGACGGTGCTGATCCAGCAGGACGTGGCCGGGCCGCCGCTCCGCGATTCGGCCGGCAACCTGTACTTCTTCCGGATCATCGACACCGATCCCAGCCGGCCTCCCCGGGAAACGAGCGAGGTGCGCGACGCCGTGGTCAAGGACCTCAAGCGCATCAAGCACTACGAGTCGCTGGTCTCCAGCCTGGACGAGATCGAAGCACAGGCGGAGACGGAGGGGCTGCTCGCCGTGGCGCTCGATCACGACACCGTCGTGCAGCGGGCCCTACCCATCTCCCGCTACGACGAGCGGACGATGCAGGTGCAGAACATGATGCGCCAGCCGCTGACACCCACGCCAACCTCGCTTCCCATCATCGGCGCCAACGAAGAGACCGTCTCGGCCCTGCTCGACTACGCCGCGACGCTTCCCAAGGGAACGAACTACGACCAGCTCACGCCGGAGCAGCGGATCAAAGCGATGCCGGTGGACGATCAGCTCGCGGTCGTCGTGTTCCGACTTCTGGAGCCGCGACCGCTGACGGAAGATCGCTATCGGAGCCTCATCGATCAGAGCCAGATCCAGCAGATCCTGCTCACCGAAGAGCTGGACGCCGGACAGGTGATCCTCGACGCCTTCAGCCGCGAGGCGCTGGCCAAGCGCCACCAGTTCGTGGAACTGCGGTCCGGCGAAGAAGAGGACGAGACCGAGACCGCGCCGACCGAGCCCGCGCAGTCCGGTTGAACCCACGCCCCGTCCGGTTGCGAAAGGTCAGCTCACGCCCGAGCCGGCGCTGACCGGCTTGTCGACCGTCACCAGGACGACGTCGCCCCCGCGGTCGCTCGCCGCCAGCACCATGCCCTGACTGATCTCCCCGCGGATCTTCCGCGGCTCGAGGTTGGCGACGATCACAACCTGCCTGCCCACGAGCGACGCCGGGTCGTACCAGGCCTTGATCCCGGCGCACACCTGCCGGCCGCCCTCGCTGCCGTCGTCCAGCTGCAGCTTGAGCAGTCGCTCGGCGTCCGGATGAGGCTCCGCCGCCGTGATGGTGGCCACCCGGAGGTCGAGCTTGATGAAGTCGTCGAAGGGGATCTGTGCTTTCTGTTCCGGCGCGGTGGTCTGGGCCATGTGCGGGACTCCTGCGGATCGGGAAGATTCGGAGCGTCATGGTAGCCAGATTGCCCCGTGAAGCAGTTCGGGGAAGAGCCGATCGGATCCGATCAGATCATGGCCCGCCGCTGCGCGGCCGATGAATCGTGTGATGACCTCCGCCTCGTCCCCGTCCCCGCGGCCGCTTCACTCCCGCGTGGGCAGGGCGCAGACCACGGTGCTCCTGCTCGTCGTCGCCCTGGTCCTCATCGCGGCGTCGATCACCACGTGCGTTCTGGTGCTGGCGACCGCCGGTCAGGATCTGCAGGTCGCGTCCGCAGCCGTCGGCCGCGACACCCGCGGCCGGACGATCATCACCAGCTCGTCCGGGGCCGTCGAGGCGCTGCCGGCTGAGGATCCCAATGGCGCGCTGGCCGTCGCGCTCGCAGGAGGGATCGACGAGTTCTTCCGCAAGCTGGCTGCCGCGATGCGCGCCGGGGATGAGACGGCCTTTGCCGAGTGCTTCGACCTTGATCGCCTGTGCGCCCAGGTCGAGCAGCTCGGCGTCCTTCCACCGATGAGCGCCACCGACCGATCGAGCTTCGTGCGAGGTCTTCGTCTGGGCGTGGGGCGGACCGTGCACCAGTACCAGTCGGGGTTGGTCTGGGACGCGCACGAGGTGAAGCGCATCGAGCAGCTCGACGGTGGCGAGGAAGCGATCGCCTACGTTCGAGCGGCCAGCGCCGCCTCCAAGAGCATCAAGTCCCGATGGTGGCTCACGAAGCAGTCCGGCTCGTGGCGGGCGTACGACATGGAAGATCTCGATCTGGGACTCCGAACCTCGAGCAGCCTGGCCATCGCCGCCGCCGGCGCGCTGACCGGGCCCGACGGGTGGCTGACCCAGGTTCGCCGGCTCAACGAAGCGCCGGCGCTGCTCCTGCGCGGCCGGGCGGACGACGCACGAGTTCTCCTCGAACAGCTGGCCGCCGCCGACCTGCCCGCGCCGTTCGAATCCATGCGCCTCATGCTGCTCGCCACCGCACACTCCGCCCGCGAACAGTACGAGCTTGCCGCGGCAGCCATCGAAGACGCCGCGGCGCTGAACGACGACATGCCGATCCTCGACTACCTGCGCGCGGTCGTCTTCAACGGTCTCGGCCGACACACCGACGCGCTGGTTGCGGCCCGCCGCTATGGCTCGCTCGTCGGAACGGACGCCGAGGTGCTGCTCGAGATGGGCGAGGCGCAACGGGCCCTCGGACGGAGCGGACTGGCGGCCGGGGCGTACCGCGCGAGCCTCGATCTGGATCCCGGATGTCTCGATTGCCTCTACGGTCTGTGGCTCTTGCCCGACGAGACGAACGCCGCGGAGCTCGCGCAGCGCCTGGCCGCGGTTCCCGATCCGGTCCTCGGATTCGAGTCGCTGGCCATCGTCTTCCTCGACGACGGACGGCCCTCGCTCGTCGAAGCGCTCGCCGCGGCGTATCGCCCGCTCCGCCCCGACGATCCGAACCTGGGCTACTACCTCGCCCGGGCGTGCTACGACCAGGAGCGCTACGAAGAAGCCGAGCGGCTCCTTCGCGCGGCCCTGCCGCGTGCGCCGCTGGATGAGCACGACGCGTACGAGGAATTCCTGCTCGAGACATTGATCGCCCAGGGCGGATCGCTCCGGGCGTATCGCGAGGCCGACGATCCGTCCTTCGCGTTCCGGTACATCGCCGATTCTCTCGTCTTCGCCGCGGACATCGACGCC
This sequence comes from uncultured Planctomycetota bacterium, assembly GCA_963697235.1. Lineage (GTDB taxonomy): Bacteria > Planctomycetota > Phycisphaerae > Phycisphaerales > SM1A02 > CAVONJ01. Next base: position 116,947 of record CAVONJ010000003.1, on the reverse strand, counting down.
CTGCGGGAGCTCGTCGACGTGCATGAGCAAGCCCATCCGAACGACCTGTGGTACCAGTACTACCAGGGCGAGGTCCGCACGCTGGAGGGCGCGCACCACAGCGCGGCCGAGGCCTTCGCCGCGGGCGCGACGTCGCCCGATCCCGAACTGCGATCGGCGTGCCGCTACCGGCTGATCACCTCGCTCTACCTCAGCGGCGAGCTCGTCGACGCGTACCGGACGGTGGGGCCTCGCCGGGAAACGGCTCGCCAGCTGTACGACCACTGCCGCTCGCGCGACGATCTCGAAGGGCTCGTGGCGCTGCTCGAGGTACATCGGGCCAGCGATCCGGAAGACCCCGCGCTTCCCCTGTGGGACGCGGACGTCGCCTGGCTGCACTACGACTACGAGTCCGTCGTGCGACAGCTGCGCCGCCACGCCGACGAGCTGGCCGCCGATCCCGAGCTGATCGGGCTGTACGAAGATCGGCTCGTGCGTGCATTGACGCGTCTCGGGCGACTCTCCGAAGCGCTGGCGGCGGCCCGCACCTCGACGGGGCGCGACGGCGATCCCTACTACGAGGTGCTGGTCCAGGCCGCCGCCGGACGAACCGACGCCGCCAGCGCCGCGCTGGAGCACTGCCTCGCCCTGGGCTACGTCCCCGACGTGTTCTACGACGATCCGGACGCCGGGCCCGCCCTGGCCGGACCCGCCTTCGCCGCACTTCGCCGCGAGCACCCACCCGTCCGAACGCGCTGAGGTACCAAGGCGACCCGTCATTCACGCGGCCCGTCCTCCGGCCCCACAAGGTCCGTATGCTTTGGGCATGAACTGCGCCAAGCGAATCCTCTTCAACCCCGTTCTGCTGTTGTCGTTGTGCCTGCTCTGGCTGCCCACCGCCGGTCGCGGCGCTGCCGCCGCCAGGATCGAAGCGTCGAACTGGCGGACCGATCCCGCCTGGTACCAAGGGAAGGCGGAGTGGGCGCTCTACGACGCGGTCCGCCCGATCTATGGACAACCGCGCCGCTACGAGGCCACGATCTTCACCAACAAGCAGCGGATGGATCTCGCCACGACCACGAAGGCGGACGGTCCGAGCGCGTCCAACACGATCGAGGTCTTCAAGCACAACGTGAGCGAGATGATCCCGACCGAGAACTACACCTACCGGTTCCTCACGACCTGCTTCGTCGAAACCGAGACGCTCGAGCCCTACAAACTGGCGGTCTCGACTCAGGAAGATTGCGGAACGACCTACAAGCAGCTCCTGATCAGGAACGAACAGGTCGAGGCGGTGAGCTTCTGCTACTTCCCGGGCGCCGGATCGGAGCAGACCACATATCGCCGCCCCGGTGAGCCTCGCAACTTCGCCTTCCAGGATCAGCTCACCCTCACCCTTCGCGACTATCCCTTCGATGCGCCGCAGAAGCCTGCGCGATCGATCAAGCTCGTGCCCGACCAGACCGACACGCACCAGACCTCACCGCGACCGGAGGAGGCCACGGTGACCTACGTGGGCAAGGAGAAGGTGACCGTCCCCTATGGCGAGCTCGAAGTTCACCATCTTCACGTCGAACCCATGAACCGGCCCGCCGGCGGCACCAGCGACTACTGGTTCGCCGCCGATCCGTCACTGCGTCACGTTTTGGTCAAGTACGCCGGCCCCTTCGGGGTCAGCTACGAGCTCAAGCGGCTTGACTGGTGGGCGTATTGGGCTGAGCCGCGTCCGGAATGATCGGGCTCGCCGTCCGGCAGGATCCCGCCGGACGGCGGCCGGCGCCTGATAACTGATAACCGTTCCAAATCCAGAACGGCGCTTGAATCGCTCTGGCCGCCCGCTAGGCTGGAGCCGGTTTCGAAACCGTTCGTGGATCGGGAGAAAGAGGGGTAGACGGACATGAGTTACGTGCGGCGATCGGTCTTTTTCGCGGCGCTGTCGCTGTGCGCAGCGCCCGCGTTTGCGGGTCCGGAGTTCATCGAAGGCATGACCATTGGCGGACCGGACGCGGGATCCACGCCCGGTGACGCGCAGACGCCAACCGGTATCGGCAACCTCGGGTCGATCCGCGGCGATCTCCGGGGTCTCGCTCCCACGGTGGGTGGGATCGCCGGCATGACTCCGATCGACATCCAGGACATGTACGTGATCTGCATCGAGGACCCCGAGGCCTTCTCGGCGACGCTCGCGACGAGCGGCGGCTTTGCCGCGGGCTTCGATCCGCGACTCTACCTGTTCGACCTGGACGGCAACGGACTGTTGGGCAACGACGACACGCTGCTGAACGGCAACCTGGCGGGGTCGACGGTGGTGGTCGAGTCGACGCTGACGAACATGTCCGACGACGGCACTCCGATCGTCATCGATCTCTCGGGACTCTACCTCCTCGCGATCACCGTGTCGCCGGAGTCGCCGATCAGCAACAGTGAGATCTTCATCTTCCAGTCACCGACCGAAGTGTCCGGACCGGACGGTCCCGGCGCCGACCGGCCGATCACCAACTGGACTGACAATCCGGTCTTCGGCGCCTGCTGTCTTCCCGGTGGTGGTTGCGTTGATCTCCCGGAGAGCATCTGCACGCTCGGCGTCTTCGGCGAGTACCAGGGTGACGATACCTTCTGCATTGAGACCACGTGCCCCTTCGGTGCGTGCTGTCTGCCGGACCTGTCGTGCGTCGAAGTGCTGCAAAGCGCGTGCGAAGGCGAACTCGGCGGGATCTACCAGGGCGACGGCGCCACGTGCGATGACATCGTCTGCCTCCCGCCGACCGGGGCGTGCTGTGTCGTTTCCGCGGCCGCCGGGTCGTCGCTGGCCTGCCTTCCCGATCTCACCGCCGACGAGTGCATCCTGCGCTTCGGCGGCAGCTACCAGGGTGACGGCACGACCTGTCAAGATCCCGAGATCGAGTGCGCACCGACCGGCGCGTGCTGCATCTTCGCGAAGGGCGGGGGTTGTCTTGACGGCCTGACGCTGCTGGAATGCGAGGCCAGCGGCCAGCCGGACTACCCGGGCTTCTACCAGGGCGACGGCACGACCTGCGAAGATGTTGACATCGACTGCCGGCCGCTGGGCGCCTGCTGCTTCGAAGACGATGGCTTCTCCTGCATTGGCGGCTTCGGCCAGTTGGAGTGCGAGGGCGAAGGCGGCACCTTCCTGGGCAACGGTTCAACCTGCGGCGATCCCGGTTGCCCACCGACGGGTGCGTGCTGCATCTTCTCGAAGGGCTCGTTCTGCCTGGATGGGCTCACGCCGAGCGAATGTCTGGCGGCGGACGAGTACTACCCAGGCTTCTACCAGGGCGACGGCACCACCTGCGAGGACCTGGACATCGAGTGCGCCGCCACCGGCGCCTGCTGCTTGTTCGATGGAAAGGGCTTCTACTGCCAAGGCGGATACACCCAGCTGGAGTGCCTGGAGTCCGGAGGCAGCTACCAGGGCGACGGTCTCGGCTGCTTCGGCATCGATTGCACGCCCGGCCTTCCGCTCGGCCCGGTCTTCGAGGTCGGGGCGTACCGGATCATCCTGACCGGTGCCTGCTTCCCGGTGTCCGTGCCGCAAGGCGCGTGCACGATGCCGAACGACGGCTGCTTGATCACGACCCAGTTCGACTGCGCCGCGATGGACGGCAGCTACCTCGGTGACGATGAGCCCTGTCCACGGCCGGACAACGACACCTGCGAGAGCCGCCTGCCGATCTTCGAGGGCATCACCGAATTCGACACCACCGGCGCCACCACCGACGGTCCCCCACACGCTGCGTGCGCGCGTTTCGGCGAAGATCAGATCGGCCAGGACATCTGGTACAACTACACCGCCAGCTGCGACGCCGCGCTGACCGTCAGACTCTGCGGCAGCACCTTCGACACGAAGGTCGCGGTCTACGAGGGCTGCGCGTGCCCGATCAGCGACGCGGTGCTCCTGGGCTGCGACGATGACGGCTGCGGCACGATCGGCGGAGCCTCGGAGGTGACGGTACCCGTCACCTCCGGCAACTGTTACAAGGTGCGCATCGGCGGCTTCGGCGCGGCCTCCGGAACAGGCATTGCGGATCTCAGCCTGCTTCCCGAGCAGGAGCAGAATCCGACGCTGCGACTGGACTTCCCCGATCCCGCGTTCCGCTACGAAGTCGGCGGTCAGTTCGAGCTGACGCTGTCGATGGTCAGCCTCTGCGGCTCCCCCGCCGCCGGCTTCCAAGCCTTCCTCGAGTACGACCCGAGCGAATTGATCTTCGACGGCGCAACCTACAGCACCGCGCCGTTCGACCTGGCCTTGATCGCTCCCGGCGATGTCAATCCGGAACCGGGGCTCATCAACCTCGCCGCGGGCATCGACCAGACCACCGGTCAGGGACCGACTTCGGCCGACGCTGCACTCGTCTCGCTCAGCTTCACCGTCGAGGCATGCGGGGCAACGGTGAGCTTCCGAGAGAGCAACCCGCCGTCGCGGCTCACGAATCTCGACGGCGGCGAGATCGCCACCGAGCTGGTCGATTCACCCTCGCCGCAGTGTCCCGGCGACGTCAACGGCGACGGCACCGTGGACGCCCAGGACCTGATCCAGGTCGTCAACGCCTGGGAAACCGGGAACTGCGTAAGCGACATCAACGGCGACGGCGTGGTCAACGTGACCGATCTCATCGAGGTCATCACCAACTGGGGGGATTGCCCGTAAGGCGGAGTGACGTTCGGTTGAGACGGCAGTTCCTGATGTGTTGGGGTCATTGTGAACCCCTGCCGCTGCCCTGCCCTTGCCCTTGCCCCTGCCCCTGCCCCTGCCCCTGCCCCCATCCGCACAGAATGCGTAATCGCATGGGTGAGCGCCTTCGATCATCACGTCTTGAGGTCTACCAGAGAGCTGTCGACTTCGTCGCCCTTGCCGAGGAGGTGATGAGCCACTTGCCTCGAGGGCGCAGCTACGTTGCCGATCAGCTCCGACGAGCGGCAGCATCCATTGCGCTCAACGTCGCCGAACGTGCTGGAGAGTTCAGCCCAACAGACAAGGCCCGTCTCTATCGAATCGCCCGACGCTCCGCCACTGAAAGCGAGGCCATCCTGGACATCTGCGAAAAACTCGAACTCGCATCCCCGGACCACATAGCTTCAGGTCATGGGATGCTCCGCGAGATCATCTCCATGCTCGTGGTCCTGATCCGTGCTTGTGAGGGCAGGGGCAAGGGCAAGGGCAGGGGGTAGACACTCAGCAACTCTGTACTCTGTCGGAACGAGGATTCACCGCCCAATTGAACGGCATTCATCTGTCGGGCTGACCTCACACCACCCCCACCGCCTCCGCGTCGCGGTCGGAGAGCATGCCGCCGTCGGCGCGCAGCTTGACCGTGCCGTCGCGCTTCCACGAGCGCTCGCAGCGGGGCTCGGCCCGCAGGTCGTTGACGGCCACGGCGGCGGCCGCCGCATCCAGCGCGACGCGGGACACGCCCAGGACGTCCGCCAGATCGACCGGGTCGAACTTCTGGAGCACGCCCTTCGGATCGGGCAGCACGACCTCGGCGTCGAGGGGGTTCTCGATCCCCCCTGCCTTGGCCTCTTCGAGCGCCTTCTGCGCCTGCTCCCGCGCGGCCAGCACGTCCTTCCAGCCCGGATCGGCGGTGACGTCGAACTGCGCTTCCGCGTGGGTTCGCAGGTGGACGCAGCGGCTCTCGTCCTGCCACAGGGCCCGGTACGCCTCGTCGGCCGTGTGCGGGAGAATCGGAGCAAGCAGTCGGCACAGCACCTCCAGCAGATCCCACATGGCGGTCTGCGTGGCGCGGCGCCGCGGCGAGTCGGGCTTGTCGCAGTACAACCGATCCTTGACCGCAGCGCAGTAGAAGGCGCTCAGCGTGTCGTTGCAGAAGTCGTACAGCAACGTGTGAGCGGTCCTGAACTCGTAGTTCCGGTACGCCTCGATGACCCGGCGCTGCAGCGTCCCTGCTTCCTGGAGCACGTACGCGTCGATCGACGTCGGCGCCAGCTGCTCGAGATCGACGCACGCGCCCGTTCCGTGTGCCGCGTCCGCCGTCGGCCTGAAGTCGGAGAGGTTGCTGAGCAGGAAGCGCAGCGTGTTGCGCACCTTTCGGTACGTCTCACCCGCGGTTTCCAGGAACAGCGTGATCCATCTTGATGTCGTTCTCATACGGCGTCGAGCTGACCCACCACCGGCACACTTCCGCCCCGAAGTCCTTGAGCAGGTCTTCGACCTCCATCGTGTTGCCGAGGCTCTTGGACATCTTGCGCCCATCCTTGTCCACGGTGAATCCGTGGGTGAGGACGGCGCGGAACGGCGACTGGCCCGTGACGCCGAGGCTCGGCAGCAGCGAAAGCTGGAACCAGCCGCGGTGCTGATCGGAGCCCTCCAGGTACAGATCGGCGGGGAAGCCCAGATCGCGCTGGCGCATCACCGCGTTCCACGATGTGCCCGATTCGAACCAGACGTCGAAGATGTCGTACATCTTCTCCAGCGCCGCGACGTCGAGATCGGCCGGCGCGTGCGGATCCTGCTTCGGGTCGTACCCCTCGAGCAGCTCGTCCGGGCGCTCGGTGAACCACGCATCGCTGCCCCGCTGGCCGAACCGCCGGGCCACCGCGGCAACGGACGCCGCGGTCAGGAGCACCTCGCCGGCCGGCGTGCGGAAGGCGGGGATCGGCAGGCCCCAGGAGCGCTGACGGGAGATGCACCAGTCCGGGCGCGATTCGAGCATGCCCCGCATCCGGTTGCGTCCCCATTCGGGGATGAAGCGAATCTCGTTCGCGGTCGCGGTCAGCGCCATCTCGCGCAGCGACCGGCCATGGCTGGTCGTCTCGCGGTTGACATCGATGAACCACTGCTCGGTGGCCCGGAAGATCACCGGCGTCTTCGAGCGCCAGTCGTGGGGATAGCTGTGCACGAAGGCGTGGTCGTGCACGAGATGACCGGACGCCCGCAGGTGCTCGATCACCTCGCCGTTGGCGTCCCAGACGGACTTGCCCCGCAACCACTCGGGCACGGTGTCGTCGAACGTGCCGTCGTTGCGCACGGGGCAGTAGATCTCGAGCCCCTCCCGCAGGCCGGTGTGATAGTCCTCGGCGCCGTGGCCGGGTGCGGTGTGCACGAGCCCCGTCCCATCTTCGAGCGTCACGTACTCCGCGGCGACCACCGGGCTCACCCGATCGCAGAAGGGGTGGCGATAGGTCAGACCGACGAGCGCGGACCCGTCGACCTCGGCGAGCACGGTTGCGGACTCGGCGCCGCACGCCTCCTGAACCGCGCGGAGCCGATCGCTCGCGACGACGGTCACCGCGCCGTCGAGCTCGACCAGGCTGTACCGGTAGCGATCGTGCACCGCGATGGCCAGGTTGGCCGGCAGCGTCCAGGGGGTGGTGGTCCAGATCATGAACGAGGGCGTCGAGTCCAGCTCGACGCCGAAGGCCCGGGCCACCGCCTGCCGATCCGCCGCCTCGAAGTCGACGTAGATCGACGCGTCCTCGCGGTCGAAGTACTCCAGCTCCGCTTCCGCCAGCGCCGTCTGGTTGGCGATCGACCAGTGCACGGGCTTGAGGTCCCGGTAGACGACGCCCTCACCGATCAGCGCCGCGAAGACTTCGAGCACCGCCTGCTCGTAGTCGTGGGTCAGCGTGAGGTAGGGATGCGCATAGTCCGCCAGCGTGAGGAGCCGCCGGACCTGGTCGGCCTGGAGCTTCTGGTACTTCTCCGCGTACTTCTGGCATTCCCGGCGCACCGCCATTCGCCGCTGGTCGTCGGTGAGGCGGTTGAGCTTCTGAAGCTGACCGGATTCGACCATTCCGGTCATCACCCGGTGCTCGATGGGCAGGCCGTGGCAGTCCCAGCCCGGCACGAACCGGCACTGCTGCCCATCCATCAGCCGACCGCGCACGACGAAGTCCTTGAGCACGCGATTGAGCAGGTGCCCGACGTGGATCGAGCCGTTCGCGTAGGGCGGCCCGTCGTGAAAGGCGAACGGCTCGCCGTCGCGGCGGGCCTCGATGACCTGGTCGTACAGCGCCTGAGCATCCCAGCGTTTGATCGACGCCGGCTCGTTCTGGGCGAGGTTCGCCCGCATCGGGAAGCTCGTCTGGGGCAGATTGAGCGTCTTCTTGTAGCTGCGCTTCTCTTGCTGCGTGCTCTCGGTCATGGCTCGACTCGTCGTGGGCTGGTCGTTGGCGGAAGGACGGGAGAACCGGGTGGCTCTCCGTCACGGTACAAAAAGAACATCGGCCCCGCCGGTGGCGAGGCCGTGTGGTGTTGCGGTCATGCACCAATCGCGGCGACTCGCCCTAGCCGGGCCGAGCAATCAGGATCGCGATGGACATGGTGCGGGTCATGAACATGAAGCTCTAGAGGATAGCCATCGACCTTCGGGCGTCAAGAAATGAGGGGTCCTCGCCCGAGCGGGAACCGTGGTGCGAAACAGGCCGAGTTGGCGCTGCTTTCGGCGTGCGGCGCCGGCTGGCCAGGGTGGGAGCCTGTCGGTATCATCCCCGTCGAACGTTCCGTCCGCCCGCTCGGTATGAAGGGGCGGACACGCCTTGGGGCAGTAGCTCAATTGGGAGAGCGCCTCGGTCGCATCGAGGAGGTTGTGAGTTCGAGTCTCATCTGCTCCATTGAGGATCTCGGGGGACAAGGGTCCTAGTAGCCCGCTGCTGGGCCGGAACGCCCGCCGGCCGGCTTGCTTCGTGCAGCTCAGACGTAATCCGACCTTTACAACGGGCTGCCAGACATGCGGGCGGGCATGGAACCAACGACATCCCGGGACGCACCGCGGGAGGGAAACCGGAATACCCCGGCGATGCGCCAGCACGCCCGCTTCAAGGAGCAGCATCCCGACTGCGTGCTCTTCTTCCGGATGGGCGACTTCTACGAGATGTTCGACGAGGACGCGGTGCTCGCCAACCGCGCCCTGGGAATCACGCTCACCCAGCGCAGCGAGGGCATTCCCATGGCGGGTGTCCCGCACCACGCGGTCGAAGGCTATCTGCGGCGGATGATCGAGCAGGGCTTTCGGGTCGCTGTCTGCGATCAGATCCAGAATCCCAAGGAGGCCAAGGGTGTCGTCGACCGCGCGGTGACCCGCGTGCTGACCCCGGGGACCCTCGTCGATGAGGGGTTGCTCGAAGAGTCCCGCGCGAACCTGATCGCAGCCCTGGTGCTGACCGGCGAGCCGTCCCGCCCTGGCGCGGTCGTGGCCACGGCAGAGCTGTCGACCGGCAGCTTCTCCCTGCGGGAGGTCGTGCCCGGGCAACTCGTGGACGAACTGGTCCGGATCGGCCCCTCGGAGGTGCTCTTTCCCGAGTCACCGGACGGCGCGACGCCGCCGTCGCTCGAAGAGACGCGCCGGCGCACCGGCTGCGCGCTGACCGCCCGCCCGGACTGGACCTTCCGCCCGAGCGACGCGCGCGACCTGCTCCGCAGCGCACTACGGGGTCGCCCACCTGGAAGGGTTCGGTCTCGCCGACGGCGATCCGGCCATCGCGCCCGCCGGAGCGCTGCTGCGCTTCCTGCAGGAGACGCAAGCGCCCGACGCGGCCGACGCCCGCCGCGTGCTCGGACACCTCCAGCCGCCGCGGCGCGAGGTCGCGGGAGAGTTCGTCACGATCGACGCCGCGTCCCTGCGCAGCCTGGAGATCGAACGCACGATGCGCAGCGAGCAGCGCGAGGGATCGCTCCTGAGCGTCCTGCAGCGCTGCACCACGCCGATGGGTAAGCGCCTCCTGCGCCACTGGCTTTGCTTTCCGAGCCGCTGCCGCGCCGTGATCGAAGAGCGTCAGCAGGCGGTGAGCGCCGTGCTCGCGGAGCCGGCGTTCCGCGAGGAGCTGACGGAGCGGCTGAGCGACGTGCAGGACGTCGCGCGAATCATCGGCCGCGTCTGCATGGGCCGGGCGACGCCGCGCGACGTCGTGGCGCTCGGTCGCTCCGCCGGCCAGATCGAGCGGCTGCTGGAGTCGCTCGCCGATCGTCCCCAATTCACCGGTCACGCGCGGCGGCTGGCCGACCTGGCCGGTGCGCTCGTGCCTCTGGCCCGCCGCATCGCCGAGCGCTGCGTGGAGAGTCCGCCGGGGCACCTGCGCGAAGGAGGCCTCTTTCGCGACGGCCAGGACGAGGAGCTGGACGAGGCGCGGCTGATCCAGCGAGACGCCACCCAGTGGCTGGCCCGCTACCAGAAGCAGCTGATCGACGAGACCGGCATCACGTCGCTGAAGGTGGGCTACAACAAGGTCTTCGGCTACTACATCGAGATCACCCACATCCACGCCGAAAAGATCCCCGCGACGTTCAGCCGCAAGCAGACCTTGAAGAACGCCGAGCGCTACGTCACGCCGGAGCTGAAGGAATTCGAAGCCAAGGCGATGACGGCCGAGAGCCGAGCCCTGGAGCGAGAGAAGGTGCTCTTCGATGAGCTCTGTCTTGAAGCGGCCGAGCACGCCGACGCCCTGCGGCGCTACGGAGAGGCCGCGGCCGAGATCGACGTGCTGTCCTGCTTCGCAGATCTCGCGCAGCGCTTCGGCTACGTGCGGCCGACCCTCGTGGACGAGCCGGTGCTCGACATCCAGCAGGGCCGGCATCCGGTGCTCGATCGGCGTCTGCTGGACCGCTTCGTCCCGAACGATTGCACGCTGGGAGCGGCGACGAACGAGAGCACCTCCGCGACGCTGGCGATCATCACCGGTCCCAACATGGCCGGCAAGAGCACCTACATCCGGCAGATTGCCCTCATCGTCCTCCTCGCGCACTGCGGCAGCTTCGTCCCTGCAGACGCGGCCACGATCGGCCTCGTCGACCGCATCTTCACGAGAATCGGCGCGTCCGACGAGCTGCACTCCGGTCAGTCGACCTTCATGGTGGAGATGACCGAGACCGCCAACATCCTGCACCATGCGACAGACCGGAGCCTCGTGATCCTCGACGAGATCGGCCGGGGCACGAGCACGCTCGACGGGCTCTCCCTGGCCTGGGCCATCGCCGAGGCGATCGCCGAGCGCCGTGCGCGGACCCTCTTCGCCACGCACTACCACGAGTTGACCAGCCTCGCTGATCGGCTCGAGCAGGTCACGAACTTCCACGTGGCGGTGCGAGAGTGGGGCGACGAGGTGATCTTCCTCTACCGCATTCTGCCCGGACGGACCGATCGCAGCTACGGCATTCACGTGGCGAAGATCGCCGGCCTTCCGCGCTCGACCATCGATCGCGCCGCGGAGCTCCTGGAGACGCTCGCGGTGCAGACCGAGCCCCCGTCCGTGCCCGGCCCCACGCGCGGACAGCTCGAACTCTTCACCGAGTACCTGCCCCACCCGGTCATCGAAGAGCTCAAGAGCGTGAAGCTGGATCGGATGAGCCCGATAGAGGCGTTCGATCTCCTGCGCGACATCGTGCAGGAGCTCGGTGCAGCGCCATCGACGAAGAACAAGCACCAGAAGGGAGACTGAAGCGACGATGAACGCCGGCTATCTCAAGAGCAAGCACGAGTCGGGCCTCGCCTACCGCGACTATCTGGCGACCGATCCCGAGAAGGCGACACCGTGGAACGCCATCTACGAGCAGGTCGCGCTGACCGACGAACAGCGGCGACTCGTGGGCGGGTTCACGCGACGCGTCAACGTTCTTTGCGTCTCGGGCATCTGGTGCGGCGACTGCGTGCAGCAGGGGCCGCTGCTGGAGCGCATCGCCGAGGCGAGCCCGGTCATCGACCTGCGCTGGCTCGACCGCGACGAACACCTCGACCTAGCGAAGCAGATCATGATCAACGCCGGGCTGCGCGTCCCCACGGTGATCTTCATGGCCGAGGATTACGAGCCGGTCTCGATTGCTCGGCGATCGGTCGATCACCCGCTATCGGGCCATCGCCGCGAAGAAGCTCGGCGCGTCCTGCCCCCTGCCCGGCGCCCCGGTGCCCCAGGACGAGCTGGAGGGGACGCTGCAGGACTGGCTCGATGAGTTCGAGCGCGTGCACCTGCTGCTGCGGCTGAGCGCGCGATTTCGCGAGAAGTACGGCGATTGAAGAGGGAGCTATGACCATCACCATGCTGATGAACAAGAACATCCTGCACAAGTACTACGAACAGGCGCGGGGATACGAGGCGTTCGTGGCTCTGGGCGAGCCGCACGGCCATCGGCCCCAGTGGGATCAGCGCTACGCACAGCTGGAGCTCACCGATGCGCAACGCGGCGCTGGTCGGTGCGTTCACCCGCGAGATGAACGTCCTCTGCCTGACCGGCACCTGGTGCGGCGACTGCGCGCTCCAGGGCGCCGCGATGCAGCGCATCGCCGAAGCGAACCCGCAGCGCATCCACCTGCGCTACCTCCTCCGCGACGACGAATACGCCGAGCTGATCGTGGCCAACCGCATCAACGCGGGATTCCGCGTGCCGATCACCTGGTTCCTGGCCGAAGACTTCGAGCCGGTCTCCCGCATCGGCGACCGCACGCTCAGCCGCTACCGCTCGATGGCGAGAAAGGCACTGGGCGATCGCGCCAACGTGTTCGCCCCGCCCCCCGCCGATCCCGTGCGCACGGTGCTGGACGAGGTGCTCGTCGAGTTCGAGCGCGTGCACCTGCTCCTGCGCGTGAGTCCAAGGCTGCGCGAAGAGCACGGGGATTGAGGGCGGCGTCCTTCGGCGGCCTCCGTAGGGTGCGTGAAACGCACCGCGAACGTCGACACTGCGCGGATCGAGGTGCATTGCATTGCATTGCATTGCATTGCATTGCATTGCATTGCATGCACCCGACGCAAACCACCGTGGGCTGTCGCCTCACGCGACGAGCGCGAATCTCGCTCGGAAATGGCGCAAGGCCGGCGGCTCTTCGACGATGCGCAGGCCGTGGAGCTTCTCGGCGCGCTCCTTGAGCTCGAGGATCACCTCGACGACGTAGTCCATGTGCGACTGCGTGTACGTGCGCCGCGGAATCGCCAGGCGCACGAGCTCGTTCACGGCGTGTTCGCCCAGCATCACCGAGCCGATCTCGCAGGTGCGCACACCGCCGTGCTCGTACAGGCCGCACGCGACCGCCTGCCCGGGGAACGCCTGCCGCGGGATGTTCGGGCAAAATGACGTGGCGTCGAGGTAGATCGCGTGCCCGCCCGGCGGCTGGACGATCGCGATCCCGGCGGCGAGCAGCTTCTGGCCCACGTAGTTCACCGAGTGCACGCGGTACCGGAGGTAGTCCTCGTCCATCGCTTCGGTGAGACCGATCGCCATCGCCTCCAGGTCGCGCCCCGCCAGACCGCCGTAGGTGACGAATCCTTCGGTCAGGATCAGCAGGTTGCATGCCTTGAGAAACTGCACGTCATCGCGGATCAAGAGCATGCCGCCGATGTTGACCATCGCGTCCTTCTTCGCCGAGATCGTCGCGCCGTCGCAGAGATCGAACATCTCGCGCACGATCTCTTCGACCGACCGGTGGCCCTGCCCCGGCTCGCGCTGCTTGATGAACCAGGCGTTCTCCGCGAACCGTGCCGCGTCGAGGAAGAACGGCACGCGGTACTCGTCGCAGACGCGCCGCACCGCCCGCAGGTTCTCCAGCGAGACCGGCTGGCCGCCGATCGTGTTGCACGTGATCGTCACCATGACGAAGGGCACATCGCCCGGTCGCTCCCGGAGCAGCGCCTCGAGTCTGTCCACGTCGAGGTTGCCCTTGAAGGGAGCCGGGTGCATGGGCTGCTCGCCCTCGGGCGTCAGCAGGTCGATCGCCTCCGCGCCGCTGTGCTCGATGTTGGCGCGGGTCGTGTCGAAGTGCGCGTTGTTGGGAACGATCTTGCCCACCCCCGCGTGGCCGGGGCCGATCATCACCTCGACGAGCAATCGCTCGCTGGCCCGGCCCTGGTGCGTGGGCAGCACGTTGCGCATGCCCGTTACGCGCTCGGCGACCTCGAGGAACCGGTAGTAGCTCGACGCGCCGGCGTACGACTCATCGCCGCGCATGATCCCCGCCCACTGCTCGCTGCTCATCGCGCCGGTGCCGGAGTCGGTGAGCAGATCGATGATGACCCGCGCCGCGGGAATGCGGAAGAGGTTGTATCCCGCCTCGGCGAGGTATTGGCGGCGCTGCTCGCGCGTGGTCATCCGGATCGGTTCGACGGACTTGATTCGAAATGGCTCGATGATTGTCTTCATGGCGGTGCGGTCGCGTGCGGCGAGCTGTCCATCGGATAGGATACTGGCTTCCAAACGGACGCGGTACGGTGGGCGTGCGCGAATACGCCTGGGATTTTCCGGGGGTGCGCGGCCGGCGCCGCATCCTGCGGCTCGGTTCTGGGTGGCCTCAGGTCGGGTGCGCGGCGTGAGGTCTTGTTGCAGCGTCGCCGCATCCATGCGGCTCGACCCGTGTTGTTCCGGGGCACCAAAATACGCCCGCTTCGTGCGGGCTTGCCTGTGAACGTTCTGGCGTGGGTCGGGCTTGTCTATAGCGGCCCTCCGGGCCGCGGGATCGTGCCATTCCGCCTGCATCCTGCAGGCTCGCGTCTCGCGCGAACGCGAACGCTCCGGCGGCATCCATGCCGCCGGAGCTTCATCTGCCGACGGTGGCGCGGCTGAGGGCTGCTCTGGTCGGGGGTGTGCGCGAACACGCCTGGGAAGTTCCGGGGTGGCGCGGCCGGCGCCGCATCCTGCGGCTCGGTTCTGGGTGGCCTCGGGTCGGGTGCGTGGCGTGAGGTCTTGTTGCGGCGTCGCCGCATCCCTGCGGCTCGACCCGTCTGATTCCGGCGCACCAAAATACGCCCGCTTCGTGCGGGCTTGCCTGTGGACGTTCTGGCGTGGATATGGCTTGTCTATGGCGGCCCTCCGGGCCGCGGGATCGTGCTATTCCGCCTGCATCCTGCAGGCTCGCGTCTCGCGCGAACACGAACGCTCCGGCGGCATCCATGCCGCCGGAGCTTCATCTGCCGACGGTGGCGCGGCTGGCGTCTTGCGCACGACGCGCCGACACCTGCGGTGATCACGCGCCCGGGACCAAAGCAGGCCGTTCACATCCGGCGCTGAAGGTCGGCGGCATGGATGCCGTCGACCGATTGGTGGTACGCAGCGAGAACCAAGCCGGCATGGATGCCGGCGGATTTGCGCAATCCCCTGCGGCCCGGACGGGCCGCACATGAATAGAAGTGGCCACCGCCGGACCAGTCCCAGGGCAGCCCGCACGATGCGGGCGCGTATGAGCAACGCCGGACCGACGATGGTCGAGCCGCATGGATGCGGCGACGCCGCAACAACATCTCAGGCCGCGCACCCAACCTGAGAACAACCAGGACCGAGCCGCATGGATGCGGCGCCGACTCCGCAACCCATCGAACTCCCCACGCGTCTTCGCGCATCACCTCGACAACAACAAGCCCCAGCCGCGCACTTCTGGACGACAACAACCGCCGGCCCGCAAACCAACCCGTTCACATCCGGCGCTGAAGGTCGGCGGCATGGATGCCGCCGACCGAGTGGTCGTTCGCAGCGAGAACCGAGGCGGCAGGATGCCGCCGGCTTTGCACAATCCCCTGCGGCCCGGACGGGCCGCACATGAACGGAAATGGCCACCGCCGGACCAGTCCCAGGGCAGCCCGCAGGAGGCGGACGCGTATGAGCAACGCCGGACCGACGATGGTCGAGCCGCATGGATGCGGCGACGCCGCAACAAGACCTCAAGCCGCGCACCCAACCTGAGAACAACCGGGACCGAGCCGCATGGATGCGGCGGCCAGTCGCAACCCCCGGAACAGTGCCACCGCGTTCACGCACCCCCTCGGTGAACCAAGCTCAATTCGCACCGCCCACCCCACCGCCGGCCATACACTTGCACGATGAAGGCACGAAGCCCAGCTCGAATCTCTCTGGCCGTGCTGACAACGCTGCTCCTCCAAATCCCGCTCATCGCCGCCCCGCCCGCCTCGGAAGTCGCGGCGCAACGACTCGGCGCCTCCCCTCTCTCGTCGTCCCCTCCCCCGGCGCCCCCTCCACCAACGATCTCGCCACCGCCCGTCCCCTCGAGGGCCAAACGCTTGGGCTCCTGCTCGCATCGAACGCTTGGCCCCGCCGCGCCATCGCCGCCGTCCGGCTCGAGCGCTTTGATGATGCCGAGAGCCGCGAACTCCTCGTGGGCCTGCTCGGCGACCCTGCGTGGCAGGTGCGCTGCTTCGCGGTGCGGAGTCTCTCGCGGCGGGGTGTGCCCGCAGGCGAAGGGTGGTTCACGGCCGAAGATCATCCCCGCGTGCTGCGCACCGCGCTGCGCTACCGGTATGCCATCGATCCCGACCGGCTGAACCGCGGCGTGCGCTACCTGGCCAAGGAGCCGAGCTTCGATCTGAAGATGCTCGCGGTTGAACTGGGTGCGACCAGCACCGATCCTGATGTTCAGGCGCTCGTGCTCGACACCGCGAAGAAGATCATCCTCCGCATGGATCGCGCCGACGGCGGCGTTCTCTCTCCCCGCCTGGCTGCGGTCACCGGTCAGCCCGATCTGCGTCGACACTACCTGTGGCAGCGCTGGCTCATGACGTCGGGGCGGACCCTCCGGATCGATGCGGCGTACGCGGTGCCCGAGGGTACAGAGTCCCGACGCGAACCTCTCTCAGCCATCGCTGCGCTCGACGTCGATCGCTTCGCCGATCTGGTCGACTACATCGAGTCGCTCCGAAGCCGGGAGATCGATCTGGCGATCTGCCTTGACACGACCGCGAGCATGCATGAAGAACTCGCCGAGGTCCAGGGCGGCATCGACGACCTGATGCTGTTCGTGGGGGACGTCGTGCAGAAACTCCAGGTGGGCATCGTCGCCTATCGCGATCGTCGGGATCGCTACGAGACGACCGGATGGGACTTTACGTCGGACGTTGCGTTGGCCCGCCAGCGGCTCTGGGAGCTTACCGCCGACGGTGGCGGCGATTCACCGGAATCCGTGTACCCCGCCCTCCGCGAAACGCTCTCGAAGCTGAGCTGGGGGAATGAGCACACGAACATCCTCATTCTCATCGGTGACGCGCCGCCCCACGTGGGCTTCGGAATCAGATGCGTCGAGCTTGCCTCGGAGCGCATGCGCGGGCGGGGCTGGTGACTCATGTCATCCAGACCACCAAGGAGGAGGTGAAGCACTTCCCCCAGATCGCCGAAGCGGGCCACGGCCGGTGCGTGAGCCTGGTCGAGGATGATCTGCTGATCCCGGAGATCGCCGGCCTCACCATCGGCGAGCGCTTCGCCGAGGAGCTGCGCGACTTCTTCGCCATCTACCTCAGTGTCTGTCGTTAGCGCTCCGTAGCGGCCTCCGGCCGCACACTCGCTCTGGTACGGCCGCGCCGGATTCAATCCGGCGGGCCTGATCGGCGCGATGCGCTAGCCGCTTGAGTCCGCCGGGCTCGCCGGTGTCGCGCCACCCCGACTTCGGCTGGTCCTGCCCGACCAGATTCCAGCACGCTTCGAGCATCTCGCCCACGCCTTCGCCAGTAGCGCCGCTGATGACCAGCGGGCGCGTCTCGGGGTCGCGGGACACGAGCTGCTGCGTCAGCGCCGCCACCCGTGCGCTGCGTTCGGCGGCCGGCACGAGATCGATCTTGTTGAAGACGATGACCTCGGGCTTCTCCAGCAGTCCCGCGGCGTACTCGCCAAGCTCCTCGCGAACGATACGGTAATTCTGAACCGGATCGGAATCATCGAGCGGCGCAATGTCGAGCAGATGAATGAGCAGCCGGGTCCGCTCGATGTGCCGGAGGAACTCATGACCCAGCCCGGCGCCCGCGGCGGCGCCGCGAATGAGGCCCGGGATGTCGGCGATCACGAGCCGACGGTCCTCGGCCAGAATCGCAATGCCCAGATGGGGGTAGCGGGTGGTGAAGGGATAGGCGGCGACCTTGGGCCGCGCCCGCGAAATCACGGAGAGCAGCGTGGACTTCCCCGCGTTGGGAAGGCCGATGAGGCCGACGTCGGCCAATAGCTTGAGCTCGAGCCGCAACACCCGATCCTGCGCTGGCTCGCCCGGCGTGGCCTCGCGGGGCGTCTGGTTGGTCGCCGACTTGAAGTGTTCATTGCCGAGACCGCCGCGCCCGCCGTGAACGGGGACGAACTGCTCGTCCTGTCCCGAGATGTCGGCCAGCAGGTCTCCGCTCTCCGCATCGAAGACCAGCGTGCCCAGCGGAACGGCAACGACCAAATCGGAGCCGTCGGCGCCGTGCATCGACTTTCCCATTCCCGGACCGCCGCTCTGCGCACGGTAGTGGGGGCGAAGCGTGACCGGGAGCAAGGTCGTCAGCGACGAATCTCCCCGGAGCACGACATCCCCACCCTTGCCTCCGTCACCGCCATCGGGACCACCCTTGGGCACGTACTTCTCACGCCGCAGACTGGCGCAGCCGTTCCCGCCCTTGCCCGAGCGAACGAAGATGGTGGCGCGATCGATGAACATACGAGCCAGGAAGGATACGCTGCCGCGCGGAGGTGAATGCGGTCATGCGGACAGCCGAGCTGCAAGAATGCAGGGACCCCGGAGATCAAGAGACAGAGCCCTCATACAGCGAAATCGCCGGAGAGCGGATCGATCGAGGTGATCAAGACACTCAGGCAGGACGCTCAGGCGGCGCCGCTGCGCTCCACGACGCGATAGCGGGGCACGCCATCCTCGGCGGGAATGATGTCGACGAAGCGGCCGCGGAAGCGAACGGCGCCCGGAGCCACGGCGAACAGGGTGTCGTCACCGCCGCGGCGCACGAGGTAGCCGGGCTTGAAGCGAGTGCCGCACTGGCGGACGATGATCGAGCCGGACTTCGCCAGCTCCCCGCCGTACAGCTTGATGCCCCGGAACTTGGGGTTGGAATCGCGGCCGTTCCGGCTCGAACCCTGTCCCTTTTTATGTGCCATGACGAGGTCTCCCGGTCGCCGTCGACCCGCAGCCGCGGAATCGCGTTGAACCGCGGAGGATAGCGGACTCTGCCGCAGCGATCAAGACGAGCGGCTTCCCAGCCCGGATTTCTCACCAACATCGTCGCGAGGGTGCGTAGAACGTTCGCTGGCAAGGAGATGAGGCCATCGAGGCGGAGACGGCTTGTTATGCCTTCGACGCCTCGATGTGTCGAAAGCGACGCCGCCAGCGGGCGGTCTACGCAGCCGCAGCAGATGGTGGTGAGAAATCCGGGCTAGCTATCGCATGATCCAGGTGTCCTGGACCGGCTCGATGGGCAGAGGGTTGGTCGGGCGGATGTTCCCGCGAATGAGGTAGTCGCGCTGGAGCGTCTTTCGGAGCACGACCTCCTCTCCCGAGGCCGGATTCCGCACCCGTGCGGTCTCCCCGCTGATACCCGCGACGAAGAGGCTCAGCTCGTTGACCCGAAGCGTCGTGGCGGGCCAGATCACGAGCCCCTCCTTGGCGTTCTCCCGCCCCTGGCGAATGTCCCCGATGATCCGGTTCTGGTCTTCCAGGAACTCATTGGCGAGCATGTCCAGCAGATCCTGAGTGACCCGGAACGGGACCTCACCCCCGGACTCGAGAATGTCACCGCTGTCCAGGAAGAGGGTGAAGCGAGGGGCCCACAGCAGATCCTGGCCGCTCCGGTTCGTGACCTTGTAAGTCAGGTACCAGTACGGCCGCTGGTCGACCGGGTCGACGTACAGTCGCAGGTCACCAGGCTCGAAAATCAGCTCCCAGCGGTAGGGAACCGCCGCCGGCTTGGGATGAGCGAGCACGCCGAGGGTCAGTGTGCCAATCGCTACAATCCACAGGGCCACGGAGCGGCGACGAACCGCAGCGGCATTCGGACTGGCGTCGGGACGGCGCAAGGTTTGACGTATCACACAGTTCAGGGGCATGTGTAGCATCCGTGGGACCGGTCCGTCTCTGGCAAAGGGACTCGCGAGGGCGTCGGGCCGATTCTAAGGTGGCGGGGGCTCCGGTTCAAAGTCGAATGCACACGAGCAGACCGCAAAGCGAAGCCACCCCCCTGTCCGTTCCGTCATCGAACGAGGACCTGACGATCGTCCAGGTCGGGTCGGAGCGGCGGCTCGAGGCGGTGAGTCGACTCGTCCTGAACGCGGATCATCCGGACCCACTGCAAGCCACCCAGTTCCTCCGCTTCGCGGAAGAGAACCAGATCGATCTGGGGGCCATGTGGGCGCGTCTGGACGGGCACGGGCGCGTCCAATCGACCGTGCTCGTGGTTCCCAGCCCCGGACGAACGGCCATGCTCTTCGCGACCCCGCTCCGGCGGCCGGAGCAGGTCGACGCCCACGCCGAGCTGATCGACCATGTGTGCGAGCAGGTGCCGACCTCTGTCCTCGCCGGTCCGCGAAGTCCAGCTGGCCCAGGTGGTCCTGCCCCTGAGCGACTACCTCGATCGTCTGGCGTACCGCCGCGCGGCGTTCGAACCGCTCGCGACGTTGAGCTATCTCGAACGGCCCCTTCCCGGATCGCGCCTTCCTGCCAGCGAGGACTGGCCGGGCGACGTGAGCCTTAGCACCTATGATCCCGACCATCCTGAGGTCCTGATCGATATCCTGGCCCGCACCTATGAGGACACGCTCGATTGTCCTGGCCTGCTCGGCCGCCGACAGACGGCGGACGTCCTTGCCGGTCACCTCGCGACGGGGCAGTTCGATCCGGCGCTGATGGACGCTGATGCATGTCGAAGACCGACCCGCCGGCGCGCTGCTGCTCAACCCATCTTCACAAGGTCGGTGCATCGAGCTGGTCTACTTGGGGCTGGCGCCTCCGGCCCGCGGTCGTGGCCTGGGCGGGATGCTCCTGCGCCATGGACTGCGGCTGGTGCGCAAGCGACCGGAGCGCCTGATGACGCTCGCCGTCGACGAGCAGAACGCGCCCGCCATGAAGCTGTATCGCCGTGAGCGGTTTCGACGCATCATGCGCAGGGCGGCGCTGATCCGCTCCCTACACGCGTCGTAGACCAGCGAGCGGACACGTGACGCCGCGTTGTGTCGGACTCGGTGAGTTGTCCACCGAACATCGACAGACAGCACGACGATTCGCTCGTGAGCGAAAGAAAAAAAATTTGTGAGATATCGCCCCGAGAACGGGGGAGATTTTGCGCACCGCGCGACTCCTTCCGCGTGACCGCTCTTGAGTTCTATCGGAACGCCGCTAATCTCCGCGTGTCGTTTAGGGACGAATGATGCGAATCGTTGATCACGCTCGGCAGCACGGAACGGAACGAACCGAGCTTGTGATTGCTTCACCCTCTGCTCCCCTCGCTCCTCGATTGTTCACCGGTTCATTGCTTCACCCGATCCTCGATTGCCAGCGGCGGTCGAGCTTGACGGGCGTCGCTGTGACTTCGGACTGATTCGGGCGCGACCGAGAGACGGAGAAGCGGATTCGCCGGCGCAGACCAGGGCGCCAGAACGGACTCACGAGCCTTCCGGCATGAAGACCGGGAGGAGATCGAACGGCTCGCCGGCGATCTCCTCCTCCTTCAGGTCGGGCGGGGCGGTTCTCGGATTGACCTCGTGGACGAGGTCTGAGCCACCTGCAACTGGAGGTACGGTTCGTGCCCGCTCAACACGCAACTCAACTCTGCCCGGTTCGCTCCATGGTCACCACTTCGCCTGCCGATCAGATCACGCGGCGGCTCAGCGGGGTGATCGGATCGCACAAGTACGACATGTGGTTCGCCCACACCCACATGAACGTGGACGGCGCCAATCTGGAGGTCGCGACCGACAGCGCCTTCGTGGCCCGCTGGATCGACTCCCATTTCTCCAGCCAGCTTCGCGATGCGGCCGATGGAGACGCTGGGACACGACGCGAAGATCCTGGTCAGCGTCCGGCCGGAGCTGTTCGACGGCGCGAGCACCGGACCGCTACCAGCTCCGCGGCGCCCCGGCGAGGATCAGGGCCGCCACCCTGGGTCAAACGGGGAAGAACCGCGAAGTCGGCGCGCGGCAAGGACCTCGACGCGTACGACGCGTGCGGCGCTGCGGCGGCTTGATGAGTACGTGGTGGGACGCTCGAACCGGCTCGCCTTCTCCGCGGCGTGTCAGATCGCCGAGGAGTCCCAAGCCGGGCTCTACTCGCCGCTCTTCATCCACGGTGAATGCGGCGTCGGCAAGACGCATCTGCTCCAGGGCATCACGCGACGTTTCAGCGAGGTGACCGGCCGTCCCCAGAGCGTACGGTACGTGACGGGCGAGCAGTTCACCAACGAGTACATCGCCGCAGTGCGGAGCAACGCTCTCGATGACTTCCGTCGGCGCACCCGCAAGCTCGATCTGCTGGCCATCGACGACGTGCACTTCCTCGCCTGCAAGGTGCGGACCCAGTCCGAGTTCATGCACACGCTGGACGCCATCGATCTCACCGGAGCCCGCGTAGTGCTCGCATCAGACGAGCATCCCCGGCAGATCAAGCGATTCAGCCAAGGGCTGATCAGCCGGTTCCTCTCCGGCATGGTGGTCCAGGTGGAGCGGCCCGATCGCGACACTCGAGTCGAGCTGACCCGGCGGCTGACGGCCCAGCGCGGCCTGCGTCTCAGCGAGACGGCTCTCGAGGAACTCGCAAGTCGATGCGTGGGATCGGTTCGGGAGCTGGAAGGCGCGGTGATCAAGCTGGCGGCGATCTGCTCGGTCTCAAACCATTGCGGAGAGATCGGCATGGTCCTGGTCGAGCAGCTGTTCCGGCAACACACGCGACTGCCCGCGACGCCGATCCGGATCGAGCAGATCATCGATCGGGTGTGCCGGCGTCTGGCGGTGGCCAGAACCGATCTCATGGGTCGGGGTCGCCATCGCCGCGTCGTGCTGGCCCGGGGCCTCGTCGCCTATCTGGGTCGCCACCTCACGACCCACAGCTATCCGGAGATCGCCGCCGCGCTCGGACGCATCAACCATTCGACCGTGCACACGGCCGCACAGCGACTCACGCGGCAGGTCGCGGCCGACGAACGCATTCAGCTGGACGGCGACACGCTGGTGCAGGTCAAGGATTTGGTGGACGAGCTTCGCCACGAGATGATGCGGCCCGGTTCCCGTTGAAGAAGTGCAGCCCGAACGCGCGGTGCGATGCCGCACGGCAATCTCTGCCGCGCAATGTCGTATTCGTCACCTGAGGGAACTCCAAGATGCGGTACACTGATCGGCGTTGGAGTGGAGACTTCGACCCCGCCGGACGCGGGGGATCCCCTTCCCTTGGCGGAGGTCAATCCAAGGTGGCCGAAGCAATCCCTCTGAGCTATCCGGACATCACCGAATCCGAGATCAGCGCCGTGGTGCATGTGCTGCGAAGCGGACGCCTGAGCCTCGGTCCGAAGCTCGAGGAATTCGAGTCGATGGTCGCGCATCGGGCCGGACGGACGCACGGCATCGGGGTCAGCTCGGGGACGGCGGGGCTGCATCTGGCCCTGCTCGCACTGGGCGTTGGACCCGGAGACGAGGTGCTCACGCCCGCGCTGAGCTTCATCGCGTCGGCCAACTGCATCGAGTACGTCGGGGCCAAGCCCGTCTTCATCGACTGCGACCCCCGAAGCCTGAACATGAAGACCTCCGAGGTGGAACGGCACATCGGCCCCCGAACGAAGGCCGTGATCGGCGTCGAGGTGTTCGGCAATCCGTCCGGAATGGACGAGCTGGTCGCCCTGTGCAAGCGGCACGAGCTGCCGCTGGTGGAAGATTGCTGCGAGGCCATCGGGGCGACGGATCGGGGAGCAGCCCATCGGCAGCTTCGGGCGGGTCGGCGTATTCAGCTTCTACCCGAACAAGCAGATCACCACCGGCGAGGGCGGCGTGATCGTCACCGACGACGATCGCATCGCCGACCTGTGCCGCTCCCTCCGCAACCAAGGTCGCGATGTCTCGGGCGCCAGCATGCCGGACCCTTCCGATCCGATCGACAGTGCGACGCTCGGCTCCTGGCTGGTCCATCAGCGTCTCGGCTACAACTACCGCCTGTCGGAGCTCCACGCGGCGCTCGGCGTGGCCCAGATGTGCCGCCTCGACGAATTGATCGAAGGGCGACAGCGGGTCGCCGAGATCTACACGCGACGGCTCAGCGCCAATCCGGATCTGATCCTCCCCACGGTCGAGCCGAACATCTTCATGAGCTGGTTCGTGTACGTGGTGCGATTGAACGACCGGTTCACCCAGATTGACCGCGACTACATCATCGACGGCCTGCGCCGCCACGACGTGGGATCGTGCGACTACTTCCCGCCCATCCCGCTTCAGCCGTACTACCGGCGGCGCTACGGCTTCGATCTGGGCAGCTTCCCCGCCGCCGAGTCGGTCAGCCAGCGCACCGTGGCCCTGCCCTTCTTCAATCGCCTGACGGAGCGCGAGATCGACCTGGTCTGCCAGACGCTCGAGCTGATGATCACGCGGGTCTCGTTCAGCCGCAGCTGAGGCTCCCCACCTCTCCCCCCGGGAGAGGTCGGCGAGCGCACAGCGAGCCGGGTGAGGGAGGACTGCGACGACCGTCGGCACGCAACACGATCGGCGCGTGACCAGTTCAGCACGGCCTGTGCGTCGATCGAGCGCGCACCGGTCAGGCTCGGTGTCGACGCGCAACGTGGGATCGCCCTCACCTGGTTCGCCCCCGCGAGAAGACGCGGGGTCGAACCGTCCTCTCCCGGGAGGGAGAGGCGTTTCGCTTCTTTACCTCATCGGTGCCATGCGGCGCAGGTGGCGGCCGTACTCGATCGTTCGGGCCACGATCTCCTCCATGCTCTCCTTCACGATGATGTGGTCGCCGTTGATCATGGTGATCGTGGAGTCGGGATTCGCCTCCACTGATCGGATCAATTCGGCGTTCACCACCATCGGCCGGTCGTTGAGCCTGGTCACGCTGATCATCGTTCAGAGTCCGTTGTCGTCTTCATCGTCGAGTCCGAGTCGCGACGCGACTACCGGCCAATCAGCAGGAGCTGGTTGATGAGCTCGTCGGTGGTCGTGATCACCCGGCTGGCGGCCGAGTAGCCGGTCGAGGCCAGGATCATGTTGATGAACTCCTGGGAGAGGTCGACGTTCGACAGCTCGAGCGCACCGCCGATGAGCCGGCCGGCCCCGAATTGGAGCGGTGCGGTCAGCAGCGCATTGCCCGAGTTGGGACCGACGCGGAAGTTGTTGGTCCCGATGTCGACCAGACCTTCCTCGTTGGCGAACTGGGCGAGAGCGATCTGCCCGATCGTCCGGGTGAGGCCGTTCGTGAAGGCGCCCGAGATCGTTCCGTCCTCGCGTGATCGCGAAGCTGCTGAGCGTGCCCACGGGCGAGCCGTCCTGGAACGTCGCGGCGAGCGCGCTCGTCGTCGTCGCGAGCGCCGAGAGCGAGGCCGTATCGCTGACGAACTCCATGTCCACCGTCAAGGGGCTCACCGCGCCGTTGCCGCGAACGACGGAGAACGCCTGATTGCTCGCGCTGACGAACGTGCCGTTGCCGTCGAACTGCACCGTGCCCAGACCGACGAGGCGCCCGATGTCGTCATTGTCCGCGGATTCGGCGATGAACGACCAGGTCGTGCCGGCGCCCGGGTCCGTCTGCTGCAGCACGAAGGTCAGGTCGACGGTCAGCGGCGAGCCGAGCGAGTCGTACACGACGAAGCTCGTGCGGACCGACTCGCCGTCCGCCTCGCCGAGACGTTCCATGACCATCGGCTGGTTGATGGCCGGCGCCGGTGTTGCTGGCCACGAAGTTCGCCGTCTCGAGACGCAGATCCTGGACCGTGCCCTCATTGCCGGTGATCGTGATGACGCCGTTCGCGAACGAGATGCCGCCGCCGAGCGACTGCCCGCCGATGACCGAATTGTCCAGACCGAGCGCCGCCTCGAGGAAGTCCATGTAGTCCTGGAGCGTCGTGCCCGTTCGCGTCGACGCCCGCCACCGGCGTGGCCGAGAACGCGAAGGACTTCGAGCCCAGATCCTTGCCGGCCTTCTGGGCGTTGTTCAGCGTCATCACGGTTCCCGCCCCGCCCTCGAACGCGAGGAACGATCCGCCTGCGCCGTCGTCGATATAGAGGTCGTTGCCCGGCACCGACAGGTCGAAGTTCGGATCGGTGAGCAGCGTGGTCAGTCCCGCGTCCGTGTAGAACGGCGCGGTTGACGTGCACCGATCCGGTGCTCGCCACCTCACCGGAGGCGTTGAGGTTGCCGCGAAACTCCACGTTCTGCGTCGCTTCCGCCACGGTCTGCGTGCCGACCGGAATGTTCAATTCGACCAGCGCACCTGGACGACCTGGAACTGCTCGTCCACCCCGTACCCCATGACCCGCCCCCCTGAAATGTTGACCAGGTCATTGGTCTCGTTGAGCTGGAAGGCTCCGGCGCGGCTGTACATCTGTTCGCCGCCGATAGTTGATGATGAAGAGCCCATCGCCTTCGATCGCCACGTCGGTGGTGACTCCGGTCGCGCTGATCGAACCGTTGTTGAAGTTGCGCTGCGTACCCGAGATCCCCACGCCCAACCCGATCTGGGCGGGATTCGTGCCGCCGGTCGCGGTGCTGGGCGCCGTTCCGCCGGAGAGCGTCTGGCTGAAGATCGGATTGAAGAGCATGCGGTTGCTCTTGAAGCCGATCGTGTTGACGTTGGCGATGTTGTTGCCGATCACGTCGAGGCTGCGGGCGTTGGTGGACAGGCCGGAAAGACCCGTGAACAGTGCGGTGGTGGATGCCATGACCTCTTCTCCTGATGGCGCTCGACGCCGAAAGGTTGAACTCTGGTGCCGCGCAGCCTACTTACGGCTGCAACGGCAGTACGCCCGGCGCAGCGCTCTCGATGTTCTCGACGGCGCCAACGGGTAGGAGGTAGCCCGAGTCCAGCTCCAGCTGAACGTCATCCCCTTGCCGGTGCACGGCGATCACCTCGCCCGTGACCCGCTGGTTGCCGTCGCTCAGGCCGGTGACCATCTTGCCGATGAGGTTCGCGGCCGACGCGAGCTGGTTCTCCAGGACCAGCGCTTGGAGCTGATCGACGAGCCGGATGTCCGACTCGATCGAGCGGATCGAGTTGAGCTGCTCCAGCAGCGCCGCCGAGTCGTTGGGCTGGAACGGATCCTGATTCGACAGCTCGGCGAACATGATCTGCAGAAAGTCTTCGGAAGACATCGAGTTGAACTGGTTTCCCGTGCGCGAGGTCAGGGCCTGGTCGACGGGGTTGGACGCGCTGATCTGGCTCATGGCGGACTAGCCTCCCGTGGTGCGAGCGACCGGATGTCGCCCGGCGACTTGATCGTCCTGGATGAAGCGGGCGAAGTCGGTGGGCGGTCGACGACCGTCCCCGCCCGCCGCGTTTCCGTCACGGCGCCCGCGCGATTCCTGGCCGCCGGCGTCGTGCCCGGAACCGCCGCGCCCGTTCTGCTCCGGAGCGTCCTGCTGGCTGGCGCCGCTCGATGGCGTTGGGGCGGCGTGCACGCTCAGCCGCTCGACCGCCAGGCCGTTGCTCTCGAGCGCATTGCGCAGACACCGCCAGACTGCGTTCGATGAGCTGCTGCGCCTGCGCGGTGCTGGGGTGGAACTGCGCGGTCACGGTGCCCTGGTGCAGCTGCATCTGGATGCGCAGCTGGCCGAGCTCCGGCGGATCCAGTCGCATGGTCATGACCCCGCCCCGCTGATTGACCATGGCGCTCAGACCGCGGACGAGCCGGGCGGTCATCGGTGGTTCGGGAGCCGGTGCGCTGCGATCAAGGGTGTTCAACGGCGCGGAATCCGTGCCGCCCGTGCCGGTGCCGGCCACCGAGCCGGCGCCAGACTCCAGGCGCACGGCTGCTTCGGCCGGCCAGGCCGGCCCCTGACCGGTGAGTTGCTCGAGTCGAACGGCGTGCTCGACCTCGATCGCGCGCCCCAGAGCCGGCGGAGGCGCCGTCGAAGATCGCGAGTCGGCGAGGTCCTTCCCCACGATGATCGACCGAGACGCATCGCCCTGCGTCTTCGCCGAGCGGTCGGTCGCCTTCGGCGGAGCGGCAAACGCAGTCGCGGGGGCAGCGCACTCCGCGGTAGCCGCAGCGTTCGCGGGTGATGCGATTGCCGATGTCGGGGTCTCCGGCGCCGTGCCGGACTGAGCGCCGCCCACCGGCTGCAGCGCAGGCGCCGTGCGGAGCGGCACACGCTCGGGCGAGCGTGGGGCGTCGTCGCGCTGGGTCGGCGCGGTCCGCTGCGGCGCGATATCGCGCTGGGGCAGACCTTCGGCGCTCTCGGGCAAGCGATCGGCACCGGCCGCCTCTGCGATCAGCGTGGTCCCGCGCTCCGATTCGAGGTCGGGCTCACGCGGTGCCACCGGCGAACATCTGCGCGGTCTCGTCTGAAACCTGCGCCTCGGAACCCGCGGATCTTGGCTGGTTCCTCCGCAACCGCGTCACGCTCGTCGGTCCCGTTCGTATCGGTGTCGCGACCGGTTCCGCGTCGGTCGCGTCAGGGCACTCGGTCGCCTCGGGACGATCGACCGTCTCGCTGGTCCCGCTCGTGTCCGCGGCCGTTTCGCTCTGGTCCGTGGGATCGGGCCGCTTCTCTTCCGGGGGCTGCTTCTCCCGCACGCGAGCGGGCTCGGCATCGTCACGAAGACGGCCGGTCTGCTGCCTCAGCGCGTCCGAGAAGCTCACGTCCGGTGCCTCGGGGGATGGTCGCCTCGGCTCCGCCGCCCGCGGCGCGGCCGGCTCCGCGGACATCGGCTTGATCAGGGTCGGGAGCGGTGGGAGCATCGACTGGTTTCTCCTGAGCGTCGGTCGGCAGACCGAAGCGACTCAGTCGTTCCAGCAATTCCGTTGCCAATCGAGCTTCGGCATCGCTTTTGAACTCGGCGAGGATCTTGGATGCGGAACGGCGGGGCATGGCGTCCAGGTACGCGACCGCCCGCTCGGACGAGCCCGACTCGATCAGAACGAAGAGCGCGGTTTTGGCCTGCTTGGGCGGCAGAGATTGCAGCAATCCCACGGTCTTGGCGAACTGTTCCGCTTCGATCTCATCGATCTTTCCCTCCGTCGCTTCCCGCCACGCCTGCCGCGTTTGCTCGAGCTTCTCTTCCCGCTCAGCCACGGCGCGCATCGCGACTTCGAGCTGCTCTCGCAGCTGGCGCTGATCTTCCGCCACACGGCGCGACGCCAGATGATCCCGAGTCGAGTCTTCCAACTCCTGTCGCAACTGCGCGTCGCTCGGGAGCGGCAGATTCTCCTGTCGCTGCGCCGCCTGCGCTTCGTCGGCGCTCTGCTCTTGCTCGCGGCTGGCGGCGTCACGGAGCGCCGCGCCTCGTCGACCGGCAGCGCCAGGATGGACCGAACCTCCAGGAGACGCTCTCGGTCGAGCCGGCCGCTCTGCCACAGCCACCCGACGAGCATGAGCAGGGCCAGCAGATTCACCAGGGCCAAGAAGCTGATCAGGTTGAAGAGCGTCCTCATGTCGTATCCTCCTTCCAGGCGGACGTGGCGCTCAGGTCATCGAGCACTCGTCCTTCCCGCCGAAGCTGCGCCGCCTGCCACTCTTCATATCGCCGCTCCCTCAGCCGCTCGAGCGCCTTGCGCCGCCGCGCTGCCTCGAGCAACAATCGCTGTGAGCCCTCGACCTGGCGGTGCAGCTCCGCCAGCTCCGGCACGATTCGCTGGATCTGGCGCATCTCCTGCACCGCTGCCGCGGCGAAACGGCGCACATCCTCTGCATCGAGCGTGCCAACCAGACGCCGGCGCAGCTCATCTCGCGCCTCCTCAACCTGGCGTTGCTTTCGGCGCAGCGAGTCTTCGATCGCTCGTCGCCGCCGCTGGAGGACGGCCACCTGCTGCTGCCGCTCCTGCTCCTGCCGCTTCCGCAGTTCGAGCAGGGATTGCAGGGAGAATGTGAATCGCGACATGAGGGGACCACTCGATGGGGGTTCGACGGCTAGCAGCCCGTTCAACCGGCGGCTACGTCCGCGCCTTCTCCTTCAGCCCGCGCCCGGCCTTCGCGGCGAGCTCGAGCAGCGCTCGACAGGTTGCGGGATACTCCGCTCGCTCCTCCGGCGGCTGCCGCAGAAAGGCGTCGAGCTCCGGCTTGAGCGCGATCGCCAGATCGCACACGGGATCGGAGCCGCTCACGTACGCGCCGATGGTGATGAGGTCTTCGGCTTGGGCGTAGGCCGCGATGAGACGAAGGATCTGGCGGCGGGCCGCCACGTGGTGCCCGTCGCAAACATCGTCCGCCACCCGCGACACCGACTCGAGCAGGTCGATGGCGGGATAGCGACCCTGGCCGGCCAGGCGGCGGGAGAGCGCGATGTGACCGTCGAGAATGCCGCGTACGGCATCGGAGATCGGCTCGTTCAGATCGTCGCCCTCCACGAGCACCGCGTAGAGTCCGGTGATCGATCCCTGTCCTTCGATCGCCCCTGCCCGCTCGAGCAGCACGGGCAGCTGCGCGAAGACCGAGGGCGTGTACCCGCGGGTCGCCGGCTGCTCGCCGACCGTGAGTCCGATCTGGCGCTGCGCCTGCGCAAACCGCGTCACCGAGTCCATCATGAGCATGACGTCGTGGCCCAGGTCGCGGAAGTGCTCGGCGACCGCGCATGCCACCAGCGCCGCGCGGACCCGCAGCAACGGCGACTCGTCACCGGTGGCCACCACGACGACGGAGCGTTTCAGACCCTCCGGACCCAGCGCGGTCTCGATGAAGTGTCGGACTTCCCGGCCCCGCTCCCCCACGAGCGCGAAGACGGTGACGTCGGCCGCGGTGTTCCGGGCGACCGATGCCAGCAGCGTCGACTTGCCGACCCCGGGTCCGGAGAAGATGCCGACGCGTTGCCCCTTGCCGATCGTGAGCAGCGCATCGATCGCCCGCACGCCGCATGGCAGCGGCTCGACGATGCGGCGGCGATCCATCGCCAGCGTGGGCGGCGGCGTCAGCGGTCGCTGCATCGTGTCGCGCAGGGGCGGACCGTCGTCCAGCGGTCGGCCGAGCCCGTCGATCACGCGGCCGAGCAGCGCGTGGCCGACGCCGACCGTCGGCGCCGGCTGCTCGGCGATCACCCGCGTGCCCGGCGCGATGCCGGCGCTGTTCTGGAAGAGCATCACGATGCTCCGTCCACCGTCGAAGCCGATCACCTCACCGCGATCCGCGTCGCGCTGGTGGTGCCGGCTGCCGCGAGGCGCCAACCAGTTGAACGAGGGCCCCGATGGGCAGCGGCAGATCTTCGACGAGCACGCTCAGCCCGCGAACGGCGGCCACGGATCCGGTGATCCGCCGCGCTTCCAGCTGCTCCAGCATCTCGATGTGCGGCCCCAGCACCGTCATGACGTCGCCGCCTCGAGGTCCGTGCCGATCTGCCGCGGGCGGAGCGCCTCGGCGATCGACTCGAGCTGCCGCTCGATCGTGGCGTCGATCTCGCCCGCCTCGGTCACCAGTCGGCAGCCGCCCCGGCCCACCGCCGGATCGTCCCGCAGCGACACGTGGCGGCACTGCTTGATCCGCTGCAGGATCTCGGGCAGGACCAGCTCGACCAGGGGTCGGTCCGCCGGATTGATGGCCACCTCCACGGCACTCGGTCGGCTCAGCAGCGCGAGCGCGTCGGCGAGCTGTTCGTTCACCACCGCCGGATCAGTCTCGAGGATGCGGAAGACGACCTTCTTCGCGAGCGCCATCGCGAAGCGCAGCACGTCTTCCCTGCTGCTCTCCAGAAAGTGATCGCGATCGGCCTCCCACCGCTCCAGCATCTGCTTCCAGGCGCTGCTCAGCTCGGTCAGCTGCGGTCCCAGCTCCGCGAGGATCGCTTCCCGCGCAACCTCCTCGCCGCGTTCGCGTCCCTCCGCCAGTCCTTGCGCGTGACCTTCGCGCCGCGCCGATTGTCGCTCCGCTTCGATCCGTTCCGTTGCCGCGGCGTGCGCTTCTTCGACGATGCGATCCGCCTCCCGATGGGCCGCCTCCAGGAGCCGACGGGCCTGTTTTCCCAGGTCGCCGAGATCGAACGCGACCGCGTCGTTGAGCACGCGCACTGCATCGACCTGCTTGATGATGCCCATGCCCGCACTCCTCACACGACAACGTCGCCTTCACCGCCGCGGCCGGCGATGATGATCTCGCCCGCATCTTCCAGACGCCGCACGATGTCGACGATGCGCTGCTGCGCACTTCGACGTCGCTAAGCCGCACCGGTCCGATGTACTGCATCTCCTCCTGGATGAGCTCGGAGGCCCGCGCGGACATGTTCCCGAAGATCTTCTCCTTGAGCTCCTCGCTGGCCGTCTTGAAGCGCAGGCAGAGCTCGTCGTTGTCGACCTCCTTGAGAACGGCCTGGATGCCCTTGTCGTCGACCTGCAAGATGTCCTCGAAGACGAACATGAGGCGCCGGATCTCTTCGACCAGATCGGGATCCTCCGCCTCGATGCCCTCGAGGATCGACTTCTCGGTCGTGCGGTCGCACAGGTTGAGCACCTCCGCGACCGTCTCGACGCCGCCGACGCTCTCCACCGGGCTGCATCAGATCGGCGAGTCGCGACTCCAGAGCGGCCTCGACCTCGCGGATGACCTCGGGGTTCGTCTGCTCCATGTGGGCCATCCGCCGGACCACCTCGATCTGCTTGTCCGGCGGTAGGGCGGCGAGGATCTCGGAGGCCTTCTGGTGGGAGAGATAGCCGACGATCAGCGCGATGGTCTGCGGGTGCTCGTCCTGCATGAAGGTCAGGATCTGTTCGCTCCTGGCCTTCTGGAGGTGCGAGAAGGGCGCCGCTCGCACCTGCGACTGGATCTGCGTGATCACCGAGTCGGCGACCTGCGCATCGAGCGATTCCCGCAGCAGCGACCGCGCGTAGTCGAGTCCGCCCTCCTTGACGTACTGGCTGGCCAGCTTCATTCCGTAGAACTCCTCGACGACCTGCGTCGCGAGCTCGACGGCACCTCGCCGATCGTGGCGATGACCCTCGACACCTCTTCGACCATCTCGACCGGCAACTGGCTCAGCAGCGCCGCGGCGGCCTGCCGGTCGAGCGACAGCAACAGGATGGCGGCCTTCTTCACGCCGTCCAGCTCGTCACTCGGCTTGGCTGCCTTGGGTCCTGGTGCCATGGTCACGTCCGTCGTGCAAATCCCTCAGGCGTCGCCCCGGATCCAGCGGCGCAGGAGGGCCGCGGCCTCGTGCGGCGCCGCGCCAGTCGCCTCGTTGAGCTGCTGCAGCATCTGCCGGCGGCGCAGCGTCGTCTCGTCGATCTCCACGCCCTCCATCGGCGGATAGGAGCCCTCGGTTTCGCCGACGTACGCCGGTTGCATGCTGGCCAGAGCCGGCGGCAGGCCAAGCAGCTCCTCAGCCGAGGGCAGCGGCGCACCGCGCCCGTCCGACGCACCATGAGGAACATCATGAGCACGCTGAGCAGTGCGAGGAATCCAAGGCTGACGTACTTGACCATCGTTTCGCTCACCAGCCCACCGGGCATGCCGCCGCCCGCCGCCGTCTCTTCCCCCGCGACCACGGGAGCCGCGAAGTCGGGGATCATGCTCACGACCACGCTGCCCTGAGCAGGATCGCCCTTGGGTCCGGTGTCGACGAGGGGCTGCACGTGGGTCCGGATGCGCTCGATCTCCCGCGCACGCAGGGGGTCGAGCTCCGCGGCCGTGGGTTCCGCCGCGTCGTCTCCGACCTCCTCGCGATAGAGACGCACGAAGTAGGAGCGAGGCACGCCCACCGACGCGTTGATCCTGAGCGCGTAGCCGCCCGGATCGTGGGTACGGCTGTCCGAGCCGCCGAACGCCGGCACGAGGCTGGTCTCGGAACGTTCGTCGTTCATCGTGGAGGTCCGACCTCCCGGCTGGCCGATCGTCACGCCCGTGTTGGAGCGCACGCCCGGCTCCCGCGACGGTCCCAGAGAGTTCGAGGCGAGGTTGCGCGTGCTCTCCCGCGTCACGCCCTGCTTGGGATCATCGACGCGCCGCGTCTCCTCGACGACTTCTCGCGGATCGACGATCACGTTCAGCGCGACGTTCACGCCGGGAATGAACGCGAGCGCCTTGCTCAGCTTCGCCTCGTACACGGCGGTCGTGCTCTTCTGCAGCTCGAGATAGCGCCCGGCGAGCAGGCGATCCTCGGTGGTCGCCTTCAGGACCTTGCCGGCGCGAGCGTCGATCACCTCCACCCGTCGGCGATCGAGATCGGCCTGCGCTCCGGCAACCATGGCCGCGATGGCGTTCACCTGCGCCTGCGTCAGGGACTCTCCGCTGGTGATCACGTTCACCGACGCGGAGGGCGAGATGTGAGCGACGCCGATGCCGCCGGCGCGGCGGGGCTCGTCGATGACCACGTCCGCTCGCTTGATGCCCTGCATCAGGCTGATCGTCCGCCCGAGGTGGTTCATCTTGGCGACCATCCACTGCCGATCGTGCTGGGCCTTGCTGAGGAAGGGACTGTCCTGCTTCACCAGCTCGTTGAAGTCGATCTGGTTGG
Source organism: uncultured Planctomycetota bacterium (assembly GCA_963697235.1). GTDB lineage: Bacteria > Planctomycetota > Phycisphaerae > Phycisphaerales > SM1A02 > CAVONJ01. Next base: position 82,702 of record CAVONJ010000003.1, on the reverse strand, counting down.
GCGAGATGACCTTGGCCTCGGTGAGCTCGGCCAGCAGCACGTGCCGCTGCTCCTGGGGCACGACCAACTGGCCGTCCTGCTCCGCCCAGGTGATCTGTCGTCGATTCAGATAGTCGATGGTCGCAATGCGGTCTGCTCCCGTCAGGTTGACGGGCAGGGGGACGAGACGAGCGCGACCGGTATAGAGCGAGACGATGAACAGGGCCATGACCATGATGATCATGAGCGAGCCGATCAGCAGCTTGTTGCTCGCGCTGAGTCCCCGCAGGTGCTGGGCGATGGTCTGTAGGAAACGCTCGATTACCTGCATCGGCTCGGCCTCCATGCCTTCATCTGCGGCTCCGAGCCGCCGCCGTCCTGGCCCCGGGCTCCGCCATCGCGGTTCGGTCACTCCCTCCCGATCACACGCGCAGCTCCTTGATCTCCTGATAGGCGTCCATCATCTTGTTGCGCACGGCCAGCAGCATGCGGAACGCCGCATCCGCCTTCTGTGTCGCGATGATCACGCTCTCCATGTCGTCGCGGCGTCCGGTGGCCAGATCTTCGACCGCCTCCTTCGCGTCCTGCTGCAGCGCGTTGACCTGCGCAATCTGCTCCTGCAGAAAGGTCTTGAAGTCCGGCCCGGTCGCGGCCGTACGGCCAGCCGAAGCGAGCGACGAGAAGTCGCGCTGCTGAAGCGGCAGTCCAGAACCGATCAATCCCAACGGGTCACTCATGGCTTGCTCACTTCCGACTTCACGCCAGCATCTGCAGCGCCACGCTGATCATCGACTTGGTGGCCTCGATGGCGGAGATGTTCGCTTCGTAGCTGCGGGTCGCTTCCATGGCGTTCATCTGCTCGATCACGGGGTTGACGTTGGGGTACTGCACGTAGCCATCCGAGTCGGCGAACGGCGAATCCGGCTCCCAGCGCGGCTCCAGCGGCCCCTGGTCGATCTCGATCGCCGCCACGCGGACGCCGGAGGCGACGCCCTCGATCCCCGGTCGCTCGGCCGCGAGCACCGCGAAGCGGCGCCGGTACGGGTCGTAGTTGCCCTCGGCGTCGAGGATCGTGTCCTGGTTCGCCAGGTTGGCGGAGATGACGTTCAGCCTGATCCGGTTCGCCACCAGCGCCGAGGTCGAGATGTCGAGCGCAGCCGTACACGGTGGTCTGCTACTCCGATCGTCTGGTCAGGATCGCTCGTGAACTTCCTCGCAGCAGAAGGCCCATGAATCATCCAGGCTAGATCCGCTCCCGGATCGCGGTGTTGATGAGGTCGAATCGATTGCGCAGTCAATTGCGCGGCAAGGCGGAAGGTCATGAAGTTCTCGACGAGGTCCTGCATGGTGCGGTCGAGGTCGCGGTCGTTGCCGTCGTGGAAGAGGATGTTCTCCGGCGGCATGGGCGTCTGCGTCCTCCCGTCAGGTGCCGGCTCGGGATCGCAGGGCCCCGCCGAGGTTGCCGTGCTCGCTCGCGGCGCTGGTCGACCGCTTCGCGGAGCTTCTGCCTGAAAGGCCGTCGACCGAGAGGTCCATCGGCTGGTAGTCCGGCGTCGAGAGATTCGCGATGTTGTGCGGCGATGAATTGGTGCCGGGTCCGCGGCGAAACTGCATCACCCGCTCGAGCACGGGAATGGCGTCCGCGTTGGTTACCCCGTCGATGAGCATCATGCACGACCTCGTCCCGAGTCCGCTGAGTCGAGAGCGGCTGCAAACGGCGCTCCCGCTCGTCAATGCCATTCCTCGCGGTCACCGCGCCGCTCTGCGCTCCCGTGAATCGTTCCTGCCGATGGCCGCCCTCGTCCATCGACTACAGCGACTGCGAGACCAGGCGACAGGTCCTTCCACTTCCGCAGCTTCAATCCCAGTGTGCGCACGCCGATGCCCAGGGCCTTGGCGCTCTTCTGCCGGTGTCCCTTGTTGTGCTGCAGCGTGGCGACGATGGTGTCCCGCTCGATCTCGTCCAGCGTCAGCGCTCCGTCGCAGACGATGCGCGGGCACGGAGGGAGGCTCGGATCCTCCGCGCCGGACATCGGCCCCAGCTCGATCATCGATTGCGGCTTCGTCGTCGCCAGAAACTGCCGCCGGCGACGAGTGTGTGATCCGGCTCGTCAGCCACGGCTCGATCAGCGACTGCCTCGATCATGCCGTTCGGCGTGAGCACCGCCGCCCGCTCGCAGATGTTCTGCAGCTCGCGCACGTTGCCCGGCCAGGGGTACGCCAGCATGAGATCGACCGCGTCGGGCTCGAGGCGCTTGGCGGGCCTTGCCCTCGCGCCGGGCCACCTGCTCGAGGAAGTGCCGCGACGAGATCCGGCACATCCTCGAGATGCTCGCGCAGCGGCGGCATGGCCAGCGGCAGCACGTTCAGCCGGTAGAAGCAGATCCTGGCGGAATCGCCCGCGCGCCACCTCGATCGCGCAGATCGCGGTTCGTGGTGGCGATCACCCGCACGTCCGACCGGGCGGCTCGTGCTGGAGCCGACGCGCTCGAACGTCTTCTCCTGCAGCACGCGGAGCAGCTTGGCCTGGATCTCGGGACTGATCTCGCTGATCTCGTCGAGCAGCAGCGTGCCGCCGTCGGCCAGCTCGAAGCGTCCCTTGCGCAGCTTGTCGGCGCCGGTGAAGGCGCCCTTCTCGTGACCGAACAGCTCCGACTCCAGCAGGCTCGTGGACAGCGCCGCGCAGTTGATCGCGAGGAACGGCTCGGTCGGCGCGAGGGCTGCTGTCGTGGATGCAGCGAGCCGCGACCTCCTTGCCGGAGCCCGACTCGCCGCTGATCAGCACCGTGCCGTGGCTGTCCGCGATCCGCGTCGAGCCGCTCCGTCAACGTCGCTCATGACCGGCCCGCGCCGATCATCGGGTGCGATCGCCGTGCCGGCCGGCGCGTCGCCGGCGTCGAGGCCGCACGCAGGATCTGGTTCTCGCTGCACCAGCTCGCCGTGGTCCACCGCCCGCTCGACCGCGACCAGCAGCTCGTCGCCGCTGAAGGGCTTGGTGATGTAGTCGAACGCGCCCTGCTTCATCGCCGCGACCGCCGTCTCGATCGTGCCGAAGGCGGTCATCAGGATCACCGGGAGCTGCTCGTCGAGCCTGCCGGATCTCGCCCAGCAGCTCCAGCCCGGTCCATGTCCGGCATCTGCAGGTCGGTGATCACCGCGTCCACCGGCCGCTCGTTGAGCTTCGTGCAGCGCGGCCTTGCCGCCGCTGGCCACGAGCACACGGCGTGCCCCTTCCGCGAGAGCGTCGTCGCCACGCTGTCACGCATCATTTCCTTGTCGTCGACGACCAGTATTCTGCTCATGAACACACCTTCCTGGTGACTCCTTGGTCCACTGCTCCCGACCCGATCGCCGGTCGATCCCCATCGTCCGCCGGAGACTCCAGCGGGAGGCAGACCTCCAGGCAGGCACCTGCCTGTGGAAGGTTCTGCACCCGCAGGTGACCCCCGTGGGCATCTACGATCCGATGCACGATGGCCAGACCGAGTCCGGTTCCGCTGGGCCGGGTGGTAAAGAACGGATTGAACATTCGAGAGAGCGCCTCTTCGGGGATTCCGGGTCCCGTGTCGCCGACGGAGAGCACGACCGCGGGCGCCCGCCGGCCGTCCGGATATCGAATCGATCGCCGCGAGGCGCCGAGGATCAATCGCCGCTCCCCTTGGCATTCCTGCATCGCCTGGAGCGCGTTGCGCAGGAGATTGCTGAGAGCCTGGCTCATCAACGAGACATCCGCCTGCAGCGTGCACGCATCGACACCGGTCCGTTCGATTCGCGCGGCGGACTCCCGGATCAAGTCTTCGCAGACGAGCAAAGCGCGATCGAAGAGCTCGGACGCGGAGGTCGAGCTCGGCCGCACGCGGCGATCGCGGGCGAACATCAGGACGTCGCGCACCACAGCGTCCAGGCCGCTCACGGCGCGGCCGATCTTCTCGCAGACGGCGGCGCTCTGCGGCAGCTCCACGAGATCCTCCGCGAGCATCTGGACGTAGAGACGGATCGAACCGAGTGGATTGCGCACCTCGTGGGCAATTCCCGCCGCCATCTCGCCCAGGGCTGCGAGCGATCGGCTGCGCTGGAGCTGCGCGTTTGCCTCGGCGAGCTCCTGCTGCAGTCGGGCCACCTGCTGCTGGAGGGCCAGGTGGGTGGACTGCAGGCGATTCGTGGTCAGGTTGACCTCGGAGAGCAGCTCTCGAAGATCGTCGATCTCGAGGCGGCTCGCAGCGCCGGCGGAGGTGGAAAGCGTGCTCATCATCTATCCCCGGCGATCCGCGAATCGGTTCGTGCCCGACGGCGGCGCGTGGTACGCCTTGTGGGCGCTCCGCGCCGTACCGAGCCCCTGCAGGGCGTCCTTGCTCTGGTCTCTCGCCGACTTCAGCTGCTCCTGGTCTCGTCGATCGACCTCCATCACTCGAGCCAGGCCTTCGTCGATGTCCCGCACCAGGTGGCGGATCTGCCGACGCCGCGCCTCGGGAAGATGATCGAGTCGATCCGGCAGATTCCCCGCCAGATCGACCAGCCCCTGCTGCGTCGCAAGAAAGCGATCGATGATCGACTGACGCTCGGCCAGCACCGTCAGCAGCGCTTCCGTGCGGCCTTCGCTGATCAACACGCCCTGGCGCTGGGCGAGCGGCGTCAGCTGTTCGATGAGCGACTGCTGCGAATGCAGGAGCCCGATCAATCGATCCGCCCACGCCGAGGAGGTGTCGCTTTCGATCAGTGTGGTCACCAGGAGTTCCTTTCCAGCGCGGTGAGGGCGAGTCAGTTCGGGGTGGTTGCGGCGAGCTGCCCCGAACCCGGTGGGCTGTTTCGGAGCCAGCGTTCCCAGGCGTCACGGTCCATCAATGCGTCGGGGTCATCGAACACCGAGTCCGGCATCTGACGCAGCCGCATCATGGCCCGCAGGTGCGCCGCCGACGCACGTTCCTCGTCCCCCAGCCGGAGGTAGCAATCGATGATCTGCACCATCGCGTTCATCGAGGCGTGGTGATTGCCGTACGTTCTGACGACCGACTCGTACAGCGCGATCGCATCCTCGTACTCCCCCAGGTCCATGGCGCAATCCGCCTCGTACCGATAGGCGTCGAGGAGCATCTCCTTCTCCAAGAACGTCGGAGGCGTTTCGCTCCGCCGTTCAAGGCGCTCTTTCACGGTCGCGAAGAGCGCCATCGCCTGCCGCCAGGAGTCTCGCTGCAGGCCCTGCAGCCGCAGATCCTCCGTCGGCGACAGCTGGGTCTCGCTGCGCTGCTCCTGGAGGCCGCGCGCATATCCGCGATGGCTCAGCGCCAGTCGGAATCGCACCTCCTCGACGCGAGGATGATCCGGATAGCGATCGAGCGCTTCGGAGAGGCGCTCGATGGCCTTTGCATACGAGCCGGTGCGCTCGAACAGCACGCCAATCTCGATCAGGGCGTCGCGGTAGTCCGAGGCGTCGGTGTCGACCGCGGTCGAGCCGCTCAGCACCTGCTGCAGCAGCTGGACGGCTTCCTGCGTGCGCCCGAGGCGCTCGTAGATCCGGGCGAGGGGAACGAAGCTGCCCATGCCTTCCAGGCTTGCCGGATGATCGGCAATCAGCTGCTCGAACGTCTGCGCCGCCTGCTCGTCGCTCTCTTCGGATGCGTACACCCGCGCGAGTCGGGCCAGCGCCCGTGGCCGCCAGGCATCGCTTTCGGGTCGACCGCTGACGAACTCATTCAACAGACGGGCCGCCTGGTCCGGATCTCCGGCCCGGTCGTAGCTCACTGCTGCATCCCACAGCGCGGCGCCCAGCGCTCATCCTCGCCGGGCAGTCCGGCGAGCGTGCGCACGAGGATCAGCGACGCGTCGCCCGCCCGCCGGAAGCGATCCTGGGCCTCAGCGCGAACGGCGGGGTCGATCAGATCGAGCCGGGCCGAGTCGGTCTCGGCTCCCGCGTCGGCCAGGAGGTTCTCTGCAATCTGGCGATTCAGGGCGGCCAGCCGCTGGAGCACGTCGACGGAGAGGTCGAGATCATTCGTCCTCGTCGCCGGACTGTCGAAGAGACGCCGGGCGATCTCCACGTAGCCCAAGGCGATCTCCAATTGCTGCTGCGCGAGGGCCGCATCGTGCCGATCGAGCAGCGAGCGGACGACCAACACCGGGCTGACTTCCAGACGCGGTCCCGTCCGCTGGAGTCGCTGAACCAGTTCGAGATAGTCTTCCTGGCTCCGCGGGTCATCGCCGAGGATGCCCCGTGTCTCTGCACGACCCAGCAGCGCCGGCAGGTAGGCCGATTCGCTGGGGAAGTCACGGACGACCTGGTCATAGTCGTCGTTCGCCTCTTCGACGTCCCCGTCGGCGAGGGCCAGATGACCCAGGAGCACCAGCGCCTCGCCTCGGACGGGCTCCGGTCCCCGGAAGAGGCGCAGTGCCTGCTGCAGGTGGTACGCCGCATCCGCGGGCCGTCCGAGCGCGAAGTAGCCGCGGGCCAGGAGCGTCTGGATCTCCCCGAAGTTCAGCCGCGGGTCGCCGGCCCATCGATTCTCGATCCGGCGGGCATCGATCAGCAGGTGATTCACGGCGTCCTGGTTGCGCCCGGTCCCCAGCCGCAGCCGCGCCAGCGCCGCCACGACCCAGAGCTCGTCGTCGACCTCCAGCAGGTCGTCATTGCGGTACGCGGTGAGCTCCTTGAGCATCGTCTCGTAGGGCAGGTCAGGTCTCGCGAGCGTCGATTCGACCAGCGATCTCAGGACGTGGTTGCGCCGCCGGCGGATGGACTGACCAGCCCCGTCGGCCAGACTCAGCGCTTCCAGCTCCTGCATCCGCTCGTCAGCCACGACCAGGTCGCCCGTCTCGATCGCGGCGAGCGCCCATCGTTCGAGGCGGGCGGGGTCCAGGGGCAGCCCGAGCGCGCGGGCGGCCTCGTAGTGCTCCAAAATGGCGAGGTTGTTCGACTGGCTCTGGACGCCCTCTTCCATTTGACGGAAGTAGATGTAGTCCGCCACGAGCGCCTTGAAACGGGCTCGTTGCGGTTCAGTCGCCTGATCCACGCTGGGCTCGATGACCAGGTGGAGCTGATCGCGGGCAGCATCGAGTTCGCCGTCGGCGATGAAGCGATCGACCTGATCGAGGGCACCATCGAAGTCATTCCGCGGTGCGCGAGCGATGGCGAGCCACACGCCCACCACGATCAGCACCAGACTGATGGCGATCGTCGGCACCTGCCAGAGGTTCGACCAGGAGGTGGGATCCAGCGGTTCGGTGACCGGCGCACCGGCGGGAGCGTCCGCCTCGTCCATCCCGGTGTCCGGAGGCTGACCCGTCATTTCGTCGGCGGCCACGTGAGATCCTCTCAACCCTGCCTCGGCGTCCGTGCCCGCGAGGCAAGCCGATCAATGTGCGCGGTGAATCCATTCACCGACGGACCTATCGGCCGCGATCCGGATTCGACTTCAGCATTCGAGGATGGCGCAGAAGGGCTGGAAAGGGACGATTATCGGTCGTTGCGCAAGGGTTGCCCATCGACCGACTCGGGTCGTCCAAGCACGACCGTGCGCGCGGCGAGATCGTGAATGCCCTGCAGAGAGGGGGTGATCAGGGTCAGGACCACCAGGGGTGGCAGCATCAGCACCAGCGGCTTGACCAGATTGCGCACGAGCAATTGGAGGATCGACGGCCGACCGCCACGCTGATGACCCACCCGGCCGCCCACCAAGACTTTTCCCAGCGTACGGCCGCTCAGGCATTCGCTGATGGTGCAGTGCACGGCGGTGATCCCGATGGCGGCGAGGAACGCGAGCGAATCGCGCGGGTCGACCGTGAAGAGCGGCGCCCGGACGATGTCCTCCGGTTGCGGCGCGATGAAGATGAGGGCGAGCACCGCGCCGGGCAGCAGGTCGACCAGCAGCGCAAGCGATCGCGAGAGCGGAGAGAGCAGCCGCGCCTCCTCCGGCAGCGACACCGAGTCGCGTAGGGTGGGCCGCACGACGATGATGATCATGGTGGCGGTGATGAGCAGAGCCAGCAGCAGCGAGAGGTGCCACATCTGCTCGCGCCCGCGGCGCCGACTGCAGGACCTGCACCGACCCGAGCGCGCCGCTGACCGGATCGATGCGCTGACGACTCAGCCGATACTCGGTCACGCGACGCTGCTCGTCCTTCGTTTCGGCAGCGCTGATCAGCCACGGACCGTCCTGCAGCCCAAGGACGAGCCACGCCTCTTCCGGTATCGGCAGATCGGCCAGCCGGACGAGGTTCCCCGGCCGCGCGTACCAGAGCGTGAACGCCGACCCATTCGACGCGGCGTCGGCAATGAGCAGGAGCCGGCCCGCGGCCCGGGTGCTCTGCCGCAGCGAATCAAGGGGAAGACCGAGCGAACTGTCCGTCCACGCGCCCGCGGAGTCGCGCCGTAACAGCTGTGTCTCGTCCGTCCGTTGCGGGGCCTGGAGCAGCAGCCACGGTCCGGTGGATCGCGCCGGCGGCGGAGCGACCCGGCCAGACCAGCCCGGACCGACCTGCTCTGGCAACGGCAGATCGATCCAGGAGTCGCCCTGCAGGAGCAGCAAGCGGGGGCGCTCAACGGCCAGGGTCGAGACGGCGGACCCGTCCGCGCGCGATTCGTCCTGCTCGGCCGCGGCCTGCCGGGCCAGCCCGATCGATCGCCGGGTCGGCATGAGCAAGGCCACCGGACCGGCGGGCGTCCCGACGAAACCCTCCAGCCGGCCGAGTCCGGGCAGCGGAGGCACGACGCCCAGCCGATCGACGGGCACGGTCGAGAAGTCCCCCAGCGTCGGATCGCGAACGATTTCGAGCGTGAAGACCGGCCGCGTTGCGTCCGCGGCGAACGCTTGAGGAGGGAAGACCATCCAGAGGCGCTCGTCCCAGGCCGCCAGCGCCACCGGCGCCCGGGACAGCGTGCGCTGGCGCTGGATGAAGGGCCCGCCCATCTCCGTCGAATGGTGGTGCAGGTCGACCTTCCCCGCTCCATCGCGCGAGGGCGTCAGCAGCCAGAGGTTGTGTTCGGTCGACACACCCTGCAGGACCGGTGCTCCGGCCGGCTCGTCCGCGTGAACGATCCGGGGCACCGCGAACAGCACACCGAGGAGCAACCAGAAGCGGACGCGTCGAAAGCGGCGGGGCGAGCTGCGCATGAGGTCGGCTCAGCGCAGCCTGCGCGGTCTGGGGAAGGTCACCGTAGATGCGGTCGGGAGGCATGGCCCGTCGAAGCCGCTGGATGTCGAACACGCGCTCCAGAAGCTCGGGCTCGATGCGACCGGTCGTCTCCCGCAGGAAGAGCTTCACCTCGCCGCGTCCGGCCGCGTCGGCGATCGCCACGACCTCGGCCAGCGGTGGCCAGGCCATGACGGGCTGGTTCTCCACGGCCACCGACGCATATTCGCTCAGGTCGCTGGTCACGGCCACCGAGCCGTCCCCATCGATGAGCTCGATTCGCTTGGGCAGCAGCGTCTCGGGCTCGCAGACCAGCCGGAGCCGCGACTGATGCTCGGTCAAACCGGTTCCCGGTGATGTGGCGGGCACCTCCACGGCCCAGCCTCCCTGCGCCTCGTCCCAGCTGACCGGGGGAAACGGCCCGTGCTCGGGAAGCGGAAGCGGACCGAGGCCCATGAGATCGAGCAGCATCAAGGGACGCACGGTAATCATCCCCGGGCCGAACACGTCCAGTTCGGTGTCGTGCGAGGCGGCGGTGAGCGTCTTCTCTTCGTGCAGGAGGTCGAACAGCCAGTAGCCATCGTCGTCGGACCCGAGCCAGAGCAACGGCTCGCCCACCTTGGAAACGCGCAGCGCCGTGTGCCTCGGCAGCTGGAGCCAGAGCTCCACCGTACCGCTCTCGAAATGGCGCTGCCCGTCTTCCGTCCAGCGCAACTCGATCGCTCCGGCGCCGTGGACCTTCTGCAGCTGGGCCACCCGCGCGTTCTGGACGGCCGCGATCTCCGCGTAGGGCGGGGCGACTGATCACCGGGCCCTCGACTGGAGCCCCCGGCGAAGGGAGAGGGCGAGGCGTCGCGCAGCCGACGACGGCGAGACCCGCGATCACAGCGAGAGTCAGCCGTCCGAGCACGCTCAAACCAATTCGCCCCGCAGGATCTCGCTGAGCTGATCCGTCAGCTCGCGCACATCCTCGTCGGACAGATGGGGGTTGACGACCTCCAACGGTGGTTGGTCGGCTTCGGCCTTGCGTGGAAGAAAAAGCCATCGCTCCTGGACTCCTTCGCCGCTCCGTCCGACGAACTTGAGCACCCGCTTCCGGAGGAGGATCAGACCGAGCACGAATCGGAACGCCACTCGCTGCGGTCGCTCGTCCTCGGCCATTCGTTCGAACAGATCCAGCAGGACGTCGTCGTCGACGAGCATCCTGGGTCGCTCGTTGGCCAAGGGCACGGTCGTCTTCCAGTAGCTGAAGAGGTGCTCCGGACGCGCGCCGGCCTGCCACGCCGACATCGAGAAATCCAGCCGATCGAACGCCTCGTCATCCGGACGCTCGCACAGCGCGGCCATGCACTCCGCGCCCGGCTCGAGCGGCTCGCCGGTGGCGGTGCAGACACCGGTGGGGCGAGCGACCTGATAGTGGGTTCCGTACCTCGACACGATGCCAATGGTATCCGACCGGCTCCCTTCGATCACCTTCATTCGAATGAGCTGCTCGGGGAGGCCGAATGCACTCTCCGGCTCGGTATACTGACCGCGCGGATCAATCGATGTTCGAACCATTCAAACAGTACATCCGAAGCTACCAGTGGTATGAAGTTCTCTTCGAGCTAGCGGTGATCTGGATCTGTGTCTTTCTGGTGTACCGCTTCCTGCGAGGCACCCGCGGCGCGGCGCGGTCACGGGATTCGCCGTTCTCGTGGTCGTGGTGGCCCTCACGGCCCTCTTCTTCTGGCTGGTCAGCGACGCCTTCGTTCGCCTGAACGTCATCTATCAGAAGTTCCTGGAGCTTGCGGCCATCGTCCTCATTGTCGTCTTTCAGCCCGAGCTTCGGCAGGCGATGGTTCGCCTCGGTCAGGCCAATCCCTTCCGCTCCGCCAAGAGCGAGATGATGGTGGTCGTCGATGCGGTCAACGAGGCCGTGGGCTTCTTGAGCAAGAACCAGTTTGGCGCGCTGATCGCCATCGAGCGGGGCGTCAAGCTCGGCGGGCTCGTCGAGGGCGGCCAGCTGCTTGATGCGGTCGTCAGCGCCCGCCTGCTCGAATCGATCTTCTGGCCCAACAGCCCGCTGCACGATCTGGGGGTGGTGATTCGCAGCGACCGCGTGATCGCGGCCAACGTGCAGTTCCCGCTGATCGAAGAGGGCTCGGTGTCCCACCGCCTGGGATCCCGTCATCGCGCGGCGGCGGGATTGACCTTGGAGACGGATTGCCTGGTGGTCATCGTCAGCGAGGAAACTGGCGGGATCAGCATCTCGGAGCAGGGCAAGCTCGATCAGGACATTCCGCGCGACCGTTTCAAGCAGGTGCTCGCCGACCGCCTTCAAGCCCAGCCATCCCAGCTCGAGGTGATCGAGCAGGGACAGCCATCCGAGGCAGCGTGAGCGATCGGATCGGAGTCGACACGTGGCCATTCGCAGCCAGATCTGGACCCTGACCTTCGTGACGGCGCTGTCCGTCTTGATCTGGGTGCTCGCAGCGAATGCGACACGTGAACAGAAGAGCATCGAGACCAACATCACGTTCGAGGCGATCGGCGAAGGGCGCTGGCAGCTCACCCCGACTACGTTCGATTGGCGACGCAGGCCGGCCACCCTCACGGTCGAAGGATCGGCCCCGGTGGTGAAGACCGCGGAGACGCTGCTGCGGCAGCAGCCGCTCATCCTGCCGCTGCCCGCGGTGGAAGGCATGTCGGTCATTGATCTCACCGAGCAGCTTCGGAACAGTCCGGAGATCGCAGCAACCCGGGTGGCGATCGTGACCACGGATCCGGTGCGACTTGAAGTCGAGATGGACGAGATCCGCGGCTATCCCGCCGCCATCCGGGCCGTCCTGACAGGCGTTCAGACCGAGGGCGAAATCACGATTACGCCGGCCACCGCGACGGCGTGGATTCCCAGCCGCCTGCGAGAGCGGCTTCCCGAAGACTTGGTGGCGGAGGCGTTCATCGAGCCCTCGGTGCTCGAGCGGCTCAAGCCTGGTACGCGTCATGACCTGGGGGGCATCCTGCGACTGCCGGGCTTGACCGCCTCTGAATCGGAGTCCGTCACCTTCGAGCCAGAGAGCGCCAGGGTCACCTTCGCCATCCGTTCTCAAATCCGGCGCCTGACGCTGGACACCGTGCGCGTTCAGCTCGCCGGTCCTCCGGAAGACTTCCTGGAGTACGACATCGAACTCGATCCTGCGGTGCTCCGCGACGTGGTGATCGAAGCGGATGCCAAGATGATCGAACTCATCGAATCGGGGGCTGCCAAGGTGATTGCCATGGTGCACCTGAGCAACCGCGACAAGGTGCAGGCGATCAAGCAGAAGCCCGTGGCCTACTACGAAGCCCTCATGAACGACTGGACGCGAGGCGAGCAGGTCAAGCGGGTCTCCGATTCGGTCACCCCGGTGACGATCGGCCTGAAAATCACCCGTCGTGCGGTGCCGGAGGATCTGCCCGAATAGAGCCGCTCTTGCCTTATCTCCTCTCCTCCCGGGAGAGGACGGTTCGTCCCCGCGCCTGCTCGCGGGGACGAGCCAGGTGAGGGAGACTCCGCGTCGCGTGTCGGCACCGAGCAAGACCGGTTCGCGCTGGCTCAACAGAGACACCAACGACACGCAATTCGAGCCACGTCGATGATTCGACCGTCTGCGCGGCCGACGGGCCTCGCACTCCTCCCTCACCCGACTCGCTTTGCGAGCCGACCTCTCCCGGGGAGAGGCGAGACAGGGATGCCGCGTTCATCCCTTCCATCTCGTCGCGTGCCAGGTCTTCTTGCCGCGCCGCAGGAGCACCGTGGCGCCGTGGAGCAGATCTCCGGTCACGAGGCAGCGCTCTGGATCGGCCTTCGCGCCGTTCACCGAAACCGCCCCATTCTTGAGGAACTCCCGCGCTTCGCGCTTGGACGAGGCCAGCGTGGTCTCCGGCAACAGGTCGACCAAGGGCAGCCCCGCACCCTCGAGGAGACCGCGATCGTGCATGGTGTGGGGCACGTCGGCAAAGACGTCCGCGAGCATCGCCGCGTCCAGCCCGCGAACGTCTCCGGTGAAGAGCGCTTCGCTGGCCGCGGTCACCTTCTCCAGTTCGCCGCTGCCATGGATCATCTCGGTCATCTGCCGAGCCAGGGCGCGCTGGGCCGGTCGCTCATGGGGAGCGGCCGTCTGCTGCCGCTCGAGCTCATCGATCTCCTGCTCGTTGAGGAGCGTGAACCACTTCAGGTAGTTGATGACGTTGGCGTCGTCGGTGTTGATCCAGTACTGGTAGAAGGCGTACGGGCTCGTGCGATCGGCGGTCAGCCAGACCGCGCCGGTCTCGGTCTTGCCGATCTTCTGTCCGTCGGCGCGGGTCACCAGCGGCGCGGTGACGCCATACGCCTCGTACTGGCTACCGCATGGTCGCGGCGGATGAGGTCGATGCCGGCGACGATGTTGCCGAACTGGTCCGAGCCGGCAATCTGCACCGTGCAGTCCATGCTCTGCGGCGCAGATGCAGGAAGTCGTACGCCTGCAGGATCATGTAGCTGAACTCGGTGTAGCTGATCCCCTGCTCGCGCTCGTCGAGCCGCTCCCGGACCGACTCCTTCTGGATCATCGCGTTGACCGAGAAGTGCTTGCCGACGTCGCGCAGCACGTCGATGAAGCCGAGCTTCTCGAGCCACTCCGAGTTGTCCACGATCACCGCCCCGTGGGGCGCGGCGGTATCGAAGTCGAGCAGCCGCTCGAAGATCAGTCGCTGCGCTGCGACGTTCTGCTGCACGGTGTCGGTGTCGAGCAGCTGCCGCTCGGCATCCTTGCCCGACGGGTCGCCGATCAGCCCGGTGCCGCCGCCCATGACGACGATCGGCTTGTGACCCGCCCGCTGCCAGTGCATGAGCAGCTTGATCGGAATCAGGTTGCCGATCGTCAGGCTGTCCGCGGTGGGATCGAATCCGCAGTAGGCGACCCGTCCTGGCCGGGCCAGATGCTGGTGCAGCTCATCCTGGGCCGTCTGCTGGTACAGCAGTCCACGCCAGGCGAGCTCTCCCAGGAACGAGCTGGTCATCGTGCTCTCGCTCATGCTGCGAACCGGAAGGCGATCAAGCGGGTAGAGTAGCAGACAGCGCCGCCGTGGGCTCATCGACGCGATCACCCCCATCTGGGATACTGCACCGCGGTCTCGCCCCATTCGCTCGCCAACGCTGAAGCAGGAGAAGCACCATGGAATCGCAAGACACCCCGATCGAATCCGGCTCGGCCAACCGCCTTTCGAGCGCGAAGCGCTGGGCGCGCTGGGCTTGAGTGCGGCCGGCCTGGCCGCGCTGGGCGGGTCCGCGCAGGGCCAGGCAACGTCGCCCCTTCCCCCCACTTCGCAGCCCATGTCTCCCGAAGCAATGGGATGGGACCCGGCAAGCGGAAAGTACGTGCTGCCTCCGCTGCCGTACGCGTACGACGGCGCTCGAGCCCCACATCGACGAAGAGACGATGCGGATTCACCACGACAAGCACCACGCCGGCTATGTCAAAGGGCTCAATACGGCGCTCGAGCGGCTGGCGGAGATTCGCAGCGGCCAGCTGGACATGGGTGAGGTGCAGCAGTGGTCGGGCCAACTGGCCTTCAACGGCTCCGGGCATCTGCTGCACGTGATCTTCTGGAACTGCATGAGCCCCTCGGGGGGCGGCCGCCCCAGCGGAGCGATCGCCCGGCAGATCGATCGCGACTTCGGCTCGTTCAACGACATGGCCAACCAGTTCAAGGCGGCAGCGGGCTCGGTGCAGGGTAGCGGCTGGGGCATACTCGCGCTCGAGCCCACCAGTCGCCAACTCCTGGTCATGCAGGCAGAGAAGCACCAGAATCTAACCGCCTGGGGCGTCGTACCGCTGATGGTCGTCGACGTCTGGGAGCACGCGTACTACCTGAAGTACCAGAACCGGCGCGCAGACTACGTCAATGCGTTCATGAACGTGATCAATTGGGACTTCGCCGATCGCAAGTTCAGCGGAACGATGGAAGCGCTGCAGTCGGCCCACGGCTGAGCCGCGCAGATTCCCTCTTCCTTGCATGCCCAGCGGCAGAAGAAATAAGAAGAAGGTCCCCCTACGACCACCGCGATCGCTCCGCCTTTGCGAAGCGGCGCGAGAACCAGATGAGCAGGAAGACCGGAAGCGCCCAGGTCCAGAGCAGGCCAAGCCAGACGCTGTACGGCGCGTACGTGCTGATCATCGCGTAGAAGCCGCTCACCGGCACGGCGGACTGTTCAGCCGCGTCCGCCATGGCCTTGAACTGTTCCACGTTGACCAGGTACCCGATGAGCGTGGCCGGGATGGCGTAGATCATCTTGATCACTGACCAGGCGATGCCGAGGCGCGCTCCCCAGCGCCGCCGCTTCAGCACTCCCACGCCCGAGGCGAGCAGGAGCCCGCCCAGTCCGATCGAAACAACGCCGCTCAGCGCCACCGGCACCAGGTACTTGCTCATTGCCGCCGCCTGCGCAGCCTGAATCTCCATGCCCGGCCGAGCGGGACCGGACTGCAGCGATTCCGATGCGGCCGTGAACATCACGACGACGGCGGCGCCGACGCAACCGCCGAGCATCCCGAACGCGCCGAAGATCACCATGATGATCCCGATGACCGTCGGCCAGACGGGCGGCGGAGGACGGAACGGCTGGCGTCGTCTCGATCTCGTTCATGATTCGATCAATCCCACTCCTGGATCTCCTCGACGACGCGGCGCCGGGAGAGATACAACCCGAGGAAGACCGGATAGACCGCCAGCAGGCCGGTGAAGATGCTCGACTGGAGCATGATCTTCCGCCACAAGGAATGCTCGTCGATCTCGACGATGCGGCTTTCCATGTTGTTCTCGCGGAACATCTTGTTCTGGGCCTCGAGGATCTCGCGCTGCATCTGGATCTGGGAGGACACGGTGAGCACGTTGACCACCACGCCCGCGAGCAGGAGGCCGAGACGAAGGATCGCCCACCGCTTGAGCCACGTCACCCCCCCACGACGTCGCCGGAGCAACCCCGTGGCCGCGCTGACCATGATGATCCCCAGAATCAGCGCCAGCAGGCTCGATACCACCGCGACGGTCTTCATGACCACCGGCACCTCGACCTTCATGCCGCCCAGGGACATGAGCCACTCGGAAAGCATGGTGGAGAAACCCACGCCCACGGCGCACAGCAGGCCGCCGATCCCGTAGATGAGCGAGATCACGCCGATCACCCGCGGCCAGCGCGAGTCCCCCGCGGAGGGGTCGATCTCGGCGAATGCAGGCGCTGCCGGCTCTTCAGGTGAATGGGGGGCCATCGGTCGACTCCTGATCAAGCGGGAAGAACGCGGTCAGAACTGGCGTAGGAAGCGAGCATCGTTCTCGAACAGCCAGCGAATGTCGGCGATGCCGTACTTCCGCATGGCGATGCGCTCGATGCCGAGCCCGAACGCGAAGCCCGGTCCACTGCTCCGGATCGTAGCCCACGGCCTCGAAGACGTTGGGGTCGACCATGCCGCAGCCGCCCAGCTCGACCCACTGGTACTCTCCCCTGATCTTCATCTTCATGTCCACCTCTGCCGATGGCTCGGTGAACGGGAAGAAGCTCGGCCGCATGCGGACCTCGGCCTCTGGTCCGAAGTAGGCATGGGCGAACTGGAATGAGCGTCGTCTTGAGATCGACCATCGTCACCGTCGCGGTCGACGTACAGCCCCTCGACCTGGTGGAACATCGAGTAGTGCGTCGCGTCGTGCGTGTCGGGCCGATAGACGCGCCCGACCGCGATGACCTTCAGCGGCGGCTGGGTGCGCTCCATCGTGCGGATCTGCACCGTCGACGTCTGGGAGCGCAGCAGCTCACCGCTCTCCAGGTAGAAGTTGTCGAGCGGGTCGCGGGCAGGATGGTCCGGCGGAATGTTGAGGGCGTGAAGTTGTGCCACTCGTCCTCGACCTCGGGTCCTTCCACCACCGAGAAGCCCATGCGGGCGAAGACCTCAGTGATCTCGTCGATGGTACGGCTGAGCACGTGACGGCGGCCCAGCCCCAGGTGAACGCCCGGCTCGGTGACGTCGAGCGGACGGGCCCATCGCCTCGGCCGCCCCGGCGCCGTTCCGGGCTGCGAAGGCCGACTCCAGCGCCTGCTTGACCTCGTTGAGACGCTTGCCGACCGCTGGACGATCACTCGGCGCGACCTCCTGCATTCGCGGCATGATGGCCTTGAGCGCGCCCTTGGTGCCCGAGGTACTTGATCCGCCATGCTTCCAGGGCTGCCGGATCGGCGGCCGCGCCAGTTCGCGGAGTCCATCCGCCTCGAGCTGTTCCAGCGCCTCGAGCATGCCGGGAGTGTACCGGATCGGTCGCGCACGGGAGTCACCGCCTGGTCCCGGACCTGTCTCGAGCGATCACTCCTTCGGCTGTCCCTCGCCGGACTCGATGCTGCGCCTCGACCTGATTCCCTTCGGCAGCGCTCTCCGCCGGCGGCTCTTCTTCGGCGACCGCCACGGGCGCCGCGGTCGCAACCGGCGCTTCCTTGCGGACCTTGGCGTAGAACGCCGCGCGATTCTCCGCCTGCGTCCGACGGCGCGACGTGCCACCGGGAATCTCGCGGTCCCTCCTCGCGCCGACGAACTGGAGGAGCACGAGATCGGTCCCGTCGCCGAGACGGTGCTTGTCCGAGCTTGATGATCCGGGTGTAGCCGCCGTCGCGATCCGCGAACATCGGCGCGACCTTGGTCATGACGTGCTGCACGAGACGCGGCGCCTTGCGGACCTCGCCGTAGCGGTTGAACTCGATCTCGTTCTCGCGTCGGGCAGGTCGAAGTACGGAGTTTCGTCTTCCGCTGGTCGCCCACGTTCGGGATCCGCGACCCACGCGAAGATCTTGCGGTCGTTGAGCATCGACTCGATCCGCCGGCGCGGCAGCGAACGTACCCTGCTTCGCGGTCGTGATGATCCGCTCGACGAAGGGCTGCACGGCCTTGGCCTTGGGCAGGGTGGTCTCGATCTGAGCCGTGCTCGAACAGCCCGGCGGCGAGATTGCGAAGCATCGCGCGGCGATGGTCGCTGTCACGACTGAGCTGCTTGCCTGCAGATTCGGTGACGCATCGATCGTCGCCTCGACCACGGGTCAGGAGGTCCCGCCGGATCAGCGAGCCGTGCTCCGGCCCGACCTTTTCACGTCAAGCCTCCGCGGCTGCGGCGGCGTGTAGCCCTCGGGGAGCGTCATGCCCGAGCGAGAGCCCGAGCTCCTCGAGCTTTCGCTTCACCTCGCGGAGCGAGGTCTTGCCGAAGCTGCGGACGGCCAGCAGCTCGGGCTCGTCCTTCTGCGACCAGCTCCGCGACGGTGCTGATCCGCGCCGAGTCGAGGCAGTTGCTCGCCCGGACGGTGAGCTGCGAGCTCGCCGATGGGCATGTTGAGCTTGCGGATGAGCTCCTCGTCGACGGCACGCGGCGGCGCTCGCCTCGGCCGACACCCGCGTCGGATCCCAGCTCGAAGTACTGGACGAACGGGTTGAGGTGCTTGCGGAGGATCTTGGCCGCCTCGACCAGCGCCATCTCCGGGCGTGACGGTGCCGTCGGTCCAGATGTCCAGGATGAGCTTGTCGTAGTTCGTCTTCTGGCCGATGCGGGTGTTCTCGACGCGGTACCGCACCCGCTGCACCGGGCTGAAGACGGCGTCGATCGGGATCTCGCCGATCACCTGCTCGTCCCGCTTGGCGTACTGCTCGGACGCCGGCTGATAGCCGCGGCCCTTGGCGACGGTCAGCTCCGCCTCGAAGTCGACCTCGTCGGTGAGCGTCGCGATGACGTGATTCGGCGTTGTGGATCGTGACGGCGGTGTCCGCCTCGATGAGGTCGGCGGTGACCTCGCCGGGACCGGTGGCCGCGAGCCGCATGGTCTTGCGGCTGCGTCGCCGTCGAGGCTGACGACGAGGCCCTTGACGTTGAGGATGATGTCGGTGACGTCCTCGAGGACGCCGGGGATCGTCGAGAACTCGTGCTCGACGCCCTGCGATCTTGACCTTGGTGACCGCCGCCCCTTCGATGCTCGAGAGCAGGATCCGCCGGAGGCTGTTGCCGACGGTGGTGCCGAAGCCCCGCTCGAACGGCTCGACGATGAACCGACCGAACGGTCTGATCTCGACGACTTCTGATCGAGCTCGACCCGTGCGGGCAGCTCGAGTCCGCGCCATCGGACATGCATGATCGATGCTCCAACATTCAGCAGGACCTGGAACGCACAGGAGCCACCGCCGGAGCACGGAGTGCACGGGGCCCTGCTGAACGGCCCCGCGGCTCCTTCTTTCCTGGCGGGGACGACGAATCGATTGTCCGTGCCGTCGCTCGGGAAGTCGACTCCCCGCGACGGCGCCGCTCAGCACCCGCCGCTTCTTCCGCGGACGGCAGCCGTTGTGCGGAATCGGCGTGTGATCCTCGACGGCGGTGATGTTCAGTCCCTCGTTCGGCCAGGGCGGAGACGGCGGACTCGCGGCCGGAGCCAGGTCCCTTCACGCGGACCTCGACCTCCCGCATGCCCATTCGCTTGGCCTTGCCCGCACACTTCTCGGCGGCCCGGGTGGCCGCGAACGGGCGTGGCCTTCCGGGCACCCTTGAAACCGACGGTTCCCGCCGAGTCCCAGCAGAGGGTCTCGCCGTTCACGTCGGTGATCGTGATGATCGTGTTGTTGAAGCTCGCCTTGACGTGGGCGATGCCCTTCAAGACGTTCTTGCGAATCTTCTTCTTAGCCATTCGTTCTCACAAGCCCTTCGTGCTGGGGGTGTCATGTCTCGACATCGTCACTCATCATCATCATCACTCCGACGGATCGGTCCGGCTGGATCTCATGACATCCGATGACATCCCATGACATCCCATGACATCCCGCTCATGACACAATGCATCTCGGCTCCACGCCGAATGGATGCCGGATCAGCCCTTCACGCCCTTCTTGCCGGCGACCGTCTTCTTGCTGCCCTTGCGGGTGCGGGCATTGCACCGCGTGCGCTGGCCGCGGACGGGCAGTCCCGTGCGGTGGCGGTCGCCGCGGTAGCAGCGGATGTCGCGCAGACGCTGGATGTTCTGCTGCACCTGCCGCCGCAGCGCACCCTCGACGATGTAGCCGGCGTCGATGACCGCCGCGATCTGCACGAGCTCCTGATCGGTCAGCTCCTGGCGTCTTCTTGTCCGGCTCCACGCCCGCCTCCGCGAGGATCACGTCGCGCGATCGTCGGCCCGATGCCGTAGATGTAGCGGAGCGAATAGCGAATCTTCTTCTTGTCCGGAATGTCGACTCCGGCGATACGTGGCATCATGCTGCTCCGAGCTGCGCCCTGGATGGTCAACCCTGCCGCTGCTTCAGCCGCGGGTTCTTCTTGTTGATGACGTACCGACGTCCCCGCCGGATGACGATCTGGCAATCCTTGGTACGTCGCTCTGATGCTGCTTCGAACTTTCATGACCTGTTCTTCCTGACTGCGACTCAGCGAACGCGGATCTGCTTCTAGGCGCTCATTGCGACTGGCCTGCTACTGGCGATAGACGATGCGACCCTTCGTCATGTCGTACGGGCTGAGCTCGACGGTGACCTTGTCTCCGGGCAGGATGCGGATGAAGAACTTCCGCATCTTCCCGCTCACGTAGGCCAGGATCTCCTGACCGTTCTCGAGCTTCACCTTGAAGCGCGCATCCGGCAGCGCCTCGGTGACCTCAGCCTCTAATGAGATCTTCTGCTCCTTGGCCATTCAGCTCCTGTCCATCTTGTCAATCCGCGCGGCTCAGAACGACCGCCCGGTCCCGGGTCACGGCCACGGTATGCTCCACATGGCACGCCACTTCCCCATCCTCCGTCACGACGGTCCAGCCATCGGGGAGCTTTCGGGTGCGGCCCGAGCCAAGGGCAAGAATAGGCTCGATCGCGAGGGTCATCCCGGGACAAAGCGTAAAATCGCCCTGTCGCAGGAGCCTCCGATCGAGAAACGCCGGAATCTGGGGCGGCTCGTGGAGGCGACGGCCGATCCCGTGACCGACGTACCCGGTGACGACACCGAATCCCGACTCGGCTCCAATACAGTGCATGGCCACCGCGATCTCCGACCAGCGCACGCCGGGGCGGATCATGTGGATGGCCGTGGCCAGAACCAACTCCGTGCTCTGTACGAGCTGTGATGCTTCCGGGCTCACGGCGCCCACGCCAACGGTCACAGCGGCATCGCAGCACCAGCCCTCGAGCTGGACGCCGCAGTCGATCGTGACCAGGTCGCCGGTCGACAACGCCCGCGATCCGGGAACGCCGTGAATCACCTGTTCGTTCACACTCACGCAGGTGTCGGCCGGGAACGCTTGCCCGCGACCGCTTCCCGCGTACCCTCGAAGAACGCTGCGCCCTCCGCCGCGGGCGATGACCTCCGCCGCGGCCGCATCGACCTCCGCCGTGGTCGCCCCGGGTCGACAGGCCGCGGCCGCGGCCTCCAGCGCCTTGTGCACGAGCCGTCCCGTCCTGCCGATGGCGGCGATCTCCCGCTCGGACTTCAGCGTGATGCGCGCCGCTCCCCCACCGCGTGCGGCGATCGGAACCAGCTCGGCGGCAGTCCGATGCCGGCGCACGAATCCCTCCCGGGTCGACGCCGTGTCGTGGGGAGTCCGAGCGAGAATAGTGCCTTGGGACCTCATCATCATCACATCCTGGTGATCCTGATCATTTCCAACCATTGGGATCATGATCACCGTCGACCGCTTCGCACCTTCGGGCCACGCCCTTGATCACCGCCGCTCAGGAAGCCGGCGTAGTTCCGCATCAGCAGGTTGGCCTCGATCCGCTGGATCAGGTCCAGACCGACGCTCACCACGATCAGCAGACCCGTGCCGCCGAGGAAGCTGGCGACGAAGAAGGGGATGCCCATCTGCTTCGTCACCAGCGACGGGATCACCGCGATGATCGCCAGGAAGCCGCCGCCGACGTACGTGATCCGCTCGACGACCGTCTCGAGGTACTCCGCGGTCCGCGGGCCGGGTCGCAGGCCGGGGATGAAGCTGCCGTTGTCCCGGAGCTGCTTCGCCATGTCCTCGGGGCTGAAGACCACGGTCGTCCAGAAGTAGCTGAAGAAGTAGATCAGGATGATCTCGAGCACGATGTAGGGGTACTCGCCGATCTGGAAGTTGTTGTTCAGGAAGGCGGTGACGCTGATCCACCACTGGGCGGAGGTGCCCGAGGACGCCGCAGCGCCGCTGAGGTAGCCGAAGAGCGCCGAGGGAAGATCAGCAGCGAGCTGGCGAAGATGATCGGCATGACGCCGGCGTGGTTGACCCGCAGCGGCAGGTAGTGCCGCTGACCGCCGTAGACCTTCCGTCCGCGGGTGTGCCGGGCCTGCTGGATCGGGATGCGCCGCTGCGCCACGGTGATCAGGATGGCCCCGGCGACCACGAACACGAAGGCCGCGATCAGGAAGATCACCTGCGGCACGCCGAGTGCCGCCTCCGCCTGTTGGCTCGGGTTGAAGTTGTCGGCCACCCACATCACCGCGTTCGGCATCTGCGAGATGATGCCCGCGGTCAGGATGAGCGAGACGCCGTTGCCGATGCCGTACTTGTCGATCTGCTCGCCGAGCCACATCAGGAAGAGGCTGCCGGCGGTCAGGCAGGTGATGCCCGCGCCGTAGTAGAGCAGCGTTCCGCCCGCGGTGAAGAACTCCGGCTTGACCAGGCCCTGGGCGAGCATGAACTTCAGCCACATGACGCCCTGGATCACGCACATGGCCGACGGTGGCGTATCGCGTCCATTCGGTGATCTTCTGCTGACCCGACGCGCCTTCCTTCTTGAGTTCCTGCAGGCGCGGAATCGCCGTCTGCAGGAGCTGGAAGATGATCGCGGCCGTGATGTAGGGCATGATGCCCAGACCGAAGATCGTCGACTGGCTGAAGGAGCCGCCGGAGAAGATCGAGGCGTATTGCAGGAAGCGCCCCAACCCGTGGCGTCCTCCGCGGCCTTCTGGGCGGCGTCCACGAGCGCCGTCTGGTCGACCGCCGGAAGCGGTATCGCGAATCCGATGCGGTAGATGATCAGCATCCCGATCGTGAACAGCACCCGGCTTGCGAAGGTCGGGAATCCTGAAGATGTTGATGAACGCTTGAAGCATGAGTCGGAGTGATCCTTGATGAGCGGCCGGACGGCGCGGCGAAGGACATCAGGTCGTCGCCTTGGTCCTCCTCGGAGCAGCGCTGGCGGACCGCTTCCACGTGACCTTGGGAACTTCGGTCACCGTGCCGCCGCTCCCTTCGATCTTGGCGCGGGCGGAGGCGGAGAACTTGGTGGCGGTTACGTGGAGCTTCTTGGTCAGCTCACCTTCGCCGAGGATCTTGAGCGGCCGCTCGCAGTCCCGGATGATTCCCAGCCCGGCCAGCACTTCCGGGGTCACCTGCGGCGCCATCGTCCAGGCGCGACTCCAGAACCTTGAGGTTGACGACATGGAAATCGGTGCGGAACGCGTCGTTGGTGAATCCCCGCTTGGGAATGCGACGGATGATGGACATCTGGCCACCCTCGAAGCCGGGTCGACGGTGCCACCCCGAACGTGAACCCGCCCCCTTGTGACCGCGCCCGGAGGTCTTGCCAAGGCCGCTTCCCTGGCCGCGACCGACCCGCTTACGGGTCTTGTACTTTCCAACCTGACTGGTGATGTCATGAATCATCATGATGAGGAAACTCCGGCCGTGCGGCCTCTTGGTTCGTTCAGCTCGCCCCGCCCTGCCCGCTGCCGGTCGCGGTCTCCTGAGCGCCAGCCGGCTGATCGCTTGATTCGACGTCGGGGGTCTGGGTCTCGGGCCGGCGGCTGGACCGTCCGCGACCGCCACCGGGTCCCCCGCGCCGACCCCCGCGCTTGTCAGCGCCACCAGGTTGACCGGCGCCTTGGCCTTCTCGCCGCTGCGTGTGGGCATATACGCTTCGCCGCGCTCGACGGCCTCCTCGACCACCGTTCGGCCGAGATCCTGGCCGCGCAGCTCCTGCACCATCTCCTTGGACTTGAGCTTCCCAAGCCCGTCGATCACCGCCTTGACCAGGTTCTTGGAATTGGTGGAGCCGAAGGCCTTGGTCAAGCAGTCCTGCACGCCAAGCATCTCGAGCGGCGCTCGCACCGACGCCCCTGCGATGACGCCCGTTCCGGGCGACGCGGGGATCATGCGAACCTGGCAGGAGCCGAAGCGACCGGTGACCTCGTGGGGGATCGTCCGGCCGAGCAGCGGGAATCGGCGCATTCCGCGCTTGGCTTCCTTCTGCGCCTTCTCGATCGCCGGGGGAACCTGGTTGGCCTTGCCGTAGCCGACGCCCACCCGGCCGTGGCGATCGCCGACGACGACGAGCGCGCTGAAGCTGAACCGCCGACCACCCTTGATGGTGGCAGCGGTTCGGAAGACGCCGACGGTGGTCGACTCCAACGATGATGATGCGTCAAGCATTTCTGCCATGATCAGTGTGCCTTCTCGAGAACATCCCGTCCGAAACCCATGATCTGAATGATCTGAATGATCTGAATGATCCGAATGATCTGGACAATCTCAATGATCTCGCCCGACCGACGAGATCCAGCTGGATCCAACGAGGTCTTGGCGGCTGCGATCTGCCAGATCCTGGTCACCCGAACGGGGAGTTGGTCTAGAACTTCAGGCCTCCTTCTCGTGCCGCGGTGGCCAACGCCTGCACGCGGCCGTGATAGAGGAAGCCGTTGCGATCGAACACCACGGTGCTGATTCCCTCGCTGACGGCTCGCTCCGCCAGCGCCCGACCTACGGCGGAGGCCGCCTCGCGATTCCCGCCATTGGACAGCCGATTGCTCTTGTCGATCGAAGAAGCGTGCACCAGCGTCCGCCCGGACAGATCGTCGACGATCTGCGCGTAGATGTGCTTGTTGCTCCGAAAGACGGTCAGGCGGGGCCGCGACGGGTCGCCCATGACCCGCTTGCGGATGCCCGTCTTCCGTCTGCCTCGACGAACGACTCTCAGTTCGTTGTTCTTCATGATTCGTCTACCTGGCTCACGCCCCGAACGCCTTGCCCTGCTTGCGGATGATGATCTCCTCCGCGTACTTGATTCCCTTGCCGTTGTACGGCTCCGGCGGCCGCTTGGAACGGATCTCGGCCGCGAACTGCCCGACGGCCTGCTTGTCCGCTCCGGAGATCGTGACGGCGTTGCCCTCCACCTTGAACTCGACGCCCGCCGGCGGCGTCATGTCCACGGGATGGCAGTAGCCGACGTTCAGCTGCAGAGTCTTGCCCTGCACCTTCGCGTTCCAGCCGACGCCGATGATCTCGAGCCTCTTCGTGTAGCCCTCCGTCACGCCGTTGATCATGTTCTGGATGATCGATCGCGTCGTGCCCCAGAATGCGCGGCTCGCTCGCATGTTCAGCTGCGCTTCGGGAATCGAGCAGACGATCGTCTTCTCGCCCTCGTCCCAGGTCACGGAGACCTCGGGGTGATGCACGAACGACTGCTTGCCCTTGGGACCCTCGCACCTCGATGGAGTGGCGCCTCGGGTTCGAGGAGATCTTGACGCCGGAGGGCACGTCGATTGGCTTCTTTCCGATTCGGCTACATGCTGCTGCTCTTTCCGCTTGGGCCTTCCCGCTCAGGTCACGATGGCGACGACCTCGCCGCCGACCTTCTTCTCCCGGCACTGTCGGTCGCTCATCACACCGCGGCTCGTCGACACGATGGCGATGCCGAGACCCTGCAGCGGTCGCGGAAGCTCCTCGACACCGCTGTAGACGCGCCGGCCCGGCTTGGACGACGCGATCGATCGCTGTTGATCACCTGCTCGCCGCGCGGCCCGTACCGCAGGTTGACCCGCGAGGACGCCCTGACGGCCGTCGTCGACGACGTCGTAGGCGTCGATGTAGCCTTCGTCCTGGAGGACGCTGCGCCACGCCGCGATTGAGCTTGTTGTTCAGACACTTGACCGATGCTCGACTGATTGCGCACCGCGTTGCGGATGCGGGTGAGCATGTCCGCCGTGAGATCCTGCTGCGACATTTCTCGACTCCGATGGTGACCGAGAGACGTGACGCCGGAGGCCGCCTACCAGCTCGCCTTCCGCATGCCGGGGATCATGCCCTTGAGGGCGAGCTCGCGCAGCATGATTCGGCTGACGCCGAACTTGCGGTACACGCCGCGGGCGCGACCGGTGATCTGCGCAGCGGTTGCGCTTGCGGGTGGAGAACTTCGGGCTCCAGCTTCATCTTGGCGAACACGGCTTTGCTGGCCATGAGCGGCTCCTTCCTCTCGTGTGTTATTGCTCAGCCGTCTCACTCGAACGAAGGGCATGCCCAGCTCCTGGAGGACGAACTCGCTCATCTCCGGATTGCGAGTTCTCGAACACGATGTTGATGTTCATGCCGTGGGTGAAGGTGACCTTGGCCATGTTGATCTCGGGCCAGACCGCCTGCTCGCGTCAAGTCCCATCGAGTAGTTGCCGTCGTGGTCGAAGGACGTCTTCTTCAACCCGCGGAAGTCCTTGATGCGGGGGATGGCCAGGTTGATCAGGCGATCGAGGAAGTGCCACATGCGCTCGCGCCGCAGCGTCACCATGATGCCGACGGCGCGCCCTCGCGAACCTTGAAGTTCGACACCGACTTGCTTCGCGTTGACCACGACCGGCCGCTGGCCGGTGATCGTGGTCAGCGTGTCGATAGATCGATGTCGCGAATCTCCGGCTTCAGCTTCTGGTTCTCGAGGAACCGTCCGACGCCGCAGTTGACGACGATCTTCGATTGATCCGGGGCAGCTGGTGGCGGATTGCGCAGGCCGAACTGCTCCATCACCTTGGGGGCGACGGTCTTCACGTAGACCTCTCTGCAGTCGGGGCATTGGTCGTGGTGGCAACCATGGCGGAGGTTCCTGTGGCTTACGGCTTCTTCTTGTTCGGGCCGCGGAGCGTGTGCAGCTCCTTGCCGTTGCGCACCGCGACCCGGTCCTTCGATCCATCGGGCTTCGCTCTCGAAGCGCACGCGCGTCGGCTTGCCGTCCACGACCGGCGACACGTTGCTGATGTGGATCGGCATCTCCCGCCGCAGCGTTCCGCCCTGCGGATTGGCCTGCGCTCGGCTTGAGGTGCTTGGTGCGCATGTTGACGCCCGGACACGACCACGCGGTCGGTCTTCGTCACGATGCGGAGCACCTCGCCGGTCGCGCCCTTGTCGTTTCCGGCGGTCACGATCACCAGGTCGCCCTTGCGAATGTGTCGCGGCATGTCAGACGACCTCCGAGGCGAGCGAGACGATCTTCATGTAGTTCTTCTCGCGCAGCTCGCGGGCCACCGCGCCGAAGATGCGGGTGCCCTGCGGGTTCCCGTCCGTGTCGATGAGCACGCAGGCGTTCGAGTCGAACCGGACGTACGAGCCGTCGTCGCGACGCGTCGGGTACTTGGTCCGGACGATGACCGCCCGAACCTTGTCGCCCGGCCTTGATGTCCGCGTTCGGCAGGGCCTTCTTGACCGAGCACATCGACGCGGTCGCCGACGCCCGCAGAGCGCCGGGTGAACTTGCCCCGGGCGGTCGAGCCGCCGAGCACGCCGATCACGTGCACCACCTTGGCGCCGCTGTTGTCGGCCACCTCGATTCTGGATTCTTTCTGGATCATCGCTTGCGTCCTCGGACCTCACTCGTCTCGCAGCCCGTCGCTCACCGGGACGCGGCTGCATGCTCCAGCACGCGCAACAGCACCCAATTCTTGGTCTTGGAGACCGGACGGCACTCCGCCATCTCGACGCGGTCGCCGTCTTGCGACTCGTTCTGTCTCGTCGTGCACGTGCAGCACCGTGCGGCGCCGGATGTACTTGCCGTACTTCGGGTGCTTGACCGAGAAACTCGATCGCGACCTTGCGGGTCTTGTCGCGCTTGTCGGACTCGACGACGCCGACCTTGCGGCGGGGAGCGTTCCGGCACCTTGATTTCCTTCAAATGACCCACGGTTGCTCTGACCTCTCTTTGATGGCGGGCAGGAGCGGTTCATCGTGTTGCGGCGGCCGTCCGGCCGTTCTGCTCCGTGAGCAGTCGCGCGACGTCCTTGCGTGATCTTGCCGAACTGCGACGTGTCCTGGATCTTCTCGGTGACCGCCTGGGTGCGGAGGTCGAACAGCTTGCGACGCAGGCGCTCGACCTCGATCTCCAACTCCTCGTCGCTCAGCTTGTGGACTTCCTTGGCCTTCATGTTCACCTCGTCATCCGCGTCATCTGCGTCATGCCGTCATGCGTCGTCTGCGTTCCTCACACTGCGAGCCGGCGCCCGACGAACCGGCAACGCACCGGCATCTTGTGGGCGATGCGGGCGAAGGCCTGCTTGGCGACGTCCTCGGGGACGCCGGCGATCTCGTACAGCATCGTGCCGGGCTTGACCCGGGCCGCCCAGTAGTCGGTGTCCGCCTTGCCCTTGCCCATGCGCGTCTCGAGCGGCTTCTTGGAGATCGGCTTGTCCGGGAAGACCCGGATGTACACCTTGCCCTGGCGACGGAGGAAGTGCTGGGCCGCGATACGGCCGGCCTCGATCTGCCGGGCGGTGACCCAGTGCGCCTCGAGCGCCTGCAGGCCGTACTCGCCGAAGGCGACGTAGTTGCCGCGCGTGGCGTTGCCCTTGAGCGTTCCGCGCATCTGCTTGCGGAACTTGATTCGCTTCGGCATCCGAGGCATCGGATGAGCTCCTCATGCTCGGCCGGGGCTCGAGGACCCGCGACCGACCGGCTCAGCGGCGACCGCGCGCCCGGGCCCGCGCGCCGGCGGCCTGCGACTCGACCTGTTCCGTCCTCCGCGTCGCTGTACATGCCCTTGTAGACCCACACCTTGACGCCGATCGTGCCGTAGCGTCGTCTGGCTCGGGACGCACGCGTAGTCCACGTTCGCCTGCAGCGTCGACAGCGGGATCGAGCCGAGACGCGTGCTGGAACTTGCGGCGACATCTCGGCGCCGCCGAGACGGCCGGAGATCTGGATGCGGACGCCCTTGGCGCCGTTCTGCATCGCCGACTCGCAGCGCTGCTTCAGGAGGCGGCGGAAGTTCGACACGCTTCTTGAGCTGCTCGGCGATCGCCTCGCGCGATCAGCGTGGCGTCGATGTCGGGGTTCTTGATCTCGATGATCTTGATCGAGACCTTGCGGCCGGTCAGCGCCTGGAGATCCTGCGTCAGCCGCTCGATCTCCGCCCCCTTCGGGCCCGATGACGAGGCCGGGCCGCGCGGTCTTGACGATGATCGTCAGCTCCTCGCGGGTCCGCTCGATGTGGATGTCGGAGACCGCGGCGAACGGCGGCGTGCGGTTCAGCCGCTTGTCCACGTACTTGCGGATGCGGAAGTCCTCGACGAGCAGCTCGCCGAAGAGCGCCTTCGGGGCGTACCAGCGCGACTTGTGGCCTTCGGTGATGCCGACGCGGAATCCGAATGGATGGGTCTTCTGTCCCATGATCGTCGATCTCAGTTCCTCTCGTCCACGACGATGTGCAGGTGGCTGGTCCGCTTGAGGATCGGATGGGCCCGGCCGCGGTCCTTGGGCTGGAATCGCTTGATCGTCGGGCCCTCGTCGACGCGCGACTCGCGCGACGAAGAGTCGGCGCACGTCGGCGTCGCCCTCCTCCGCGTTGGCGATGGCGCTCTTGAGGACGGCCTTGAAGTACCACGCGCCGCGCTTCTTGGAGAGCTCGAGCGCGGTCATGGCCTTGTCGATGTTCATGCCCCGGATCATGTCCGCGACCAGGCGGGCCTTGCGCGGAGCGATGCGGGCGAATCTGTGGATGGCTGGGTAGGCCATGGGATTCGCCAGGCTCGTCAGGCGCCGGTCGATCACTGCTTGGCCTTGATGCCTTCCTTCTTGTTCGTGTGGCCGCGGAAGATCCGGGTCGAGGCTGAACTCGCCGAGCTTGTGACCGACCATGTCCTCGGTCACGAACACGTCGATGAAGTGCCGGCCGTTGTGCACCTGGAACGTGTGCCCGACGAACTCGGGCACGATCGTGCAGGCGCGGGCCCAGGTCTTGATGGGCATGTGCGGCCCTGTGACAGCCTTGCCGCTCCACCTTGCGGTAGAGCTTCTCGTCGACGAACGGGCCTTTTTCGAGCGATCTCGACATCGCGACTCTCCATCTGCAGAGACTTCTAGAGCTTCAGCTGACCATACCGCCGGCTCCGGCGCCGACGCAGGATGCGGTGAATCCGTCCACTGTCCACGCGGGCGCGTGCGCCCGCCCTTGGACTTCGTGCCCGACGCGCTCGCCGGCTCGCGACCGCCCTTGGAGCGACCCTCGCCGCCGCCCAGCGGGTGGCAGGGGTGGTCCTTCGCGACGCCGCGGACCTTCGGCTTCCGGCCCATGCCAGCGATTGCGACCGGCCTTGCCGAGCTTCACGTTGCTGATGATCGGAGTTGCCGATCTGCCCGACCGTGGCCCGGCAGTCGATCGACACCTGACGGATCTCGCCGGAAGGCAGCACGAGCGTCGCCCAGCGACCTTCCTTGTTCGTCAGCCGCGCGCCAGCGCCGGCCGAGCGGCAGAGCTTGCCGCCCTTGCCCGGCTCGAACTCGATGTTGTGCACGGTCAGGCCGGTGGGGATGTGCCGGAGCGGCATGCAGTTGCCGGGCTTCGGCTCGAGCCTTGCGAACGAGCTCATCACGCTGTCGCCGTCCTTCAAGCCCTTGGGGGCGAGGATGTAGCGCCGCGTGCCGTCGGCGTACTCGAGCAGGGCGATGTGGCACGTGCGGTTCGGGTCGTACTCGATCCCGACGACCTGCGCCGGCATGTCGTCCTTCGTGCCGCCGGAAGTCGATCACGCGGTAGCGACGCTTGTGGCCGCCGCCGCGACCGCGCACCGTGATCTTGCCCTGGTGGTTGCGCCCGCCGCTCTTCTTGAGCGAGCGCAGCAGCGACTTCTCGGGGCTTCGCTTGGTGACCTCGCGTCTGCATGTTCACCGACGCGTTGCGGCGCCCGTTGGTGGTCGGCTTGTAGATTCGAATGGGCATCGACGTCGTTCCGTTGCGTCGGGGGCGTTCCGGAACGCTCAGAACAGCTCGATCCGGTCGTCGGGGTGGACCTTGACGATCGCCCGCTTGATGTCCTTGGTCTGCCAGAACCCGTAGCGGTTGCGACGCATCCGCCCCTTCCGGTTCTGCGTGGCGACGCCGACACCCGCACCTTGTAGAGCTCCTCGCACCGCCTGCTTGATCTGCTCCTTGGTCGCGCGGCGATCGACCTGGAATGCGTACCGGTTGAACTCCGCCGAGTGGAACGTCGCCTTCTCGGTGATGAGCGGCTTGATGACGATGTCCGTGGCCTCCATTACGCGGCCTCCCTCTCCTGGGGGTCGTGCTGCGGCCACGCGCGTGCCGTCGAGGAAGGACTCGAGCGCGGCCTTGTCGACGACCAGATAGCGATGGTTGAGCAATTCGAACGCGTTGAGCTGCTCGACGCGGATCGTGTCGACGTTGGGGAGATTGCGGGCGGAAAGCGCCGCATTGCGGTTCTTCGGAGTCAAAGCCACGAGGCACGTGCGATCGATGCCGACCGCCTCGAGCATCGCCTTGAAGTCTCTGGTCCGAGGCGAGTCGAAGTCAAGGGAGTCGATGCACTTCACCTCGTTGTCCACGAGCTTGGCCAGCAGGGCGTTGCGGTTCGCCAGCCGTCTCATCTTCTTCGGCATGTCGAGCCGGAAGTCGCGACTCTGCGTCTTCGCAAACGCGACGCCGCCGCCCTTGCGAACGATGGTGCGTCGGGTTCCCGCGCGGGCGTTGCCGGTGCCCTTCTGGCGGTACAGCTTTCGGGTCGAGCCTTCGACCATGCCGCGGCTCTTGGTCCGCGCGAACCCTGGCGCCGGTTGGCGTGGAACATCACGTAGGCCTGCTTCAGGAGGGCAGGACGCACCTCGCTGCCGAGCAACGCCTCGTCGATCGATAGCGGTGTCGACCTGCTTGCCCGCTTGTTGTAGATCGGTAGTTCGATCATGCTTCTCACCTGACGGACGAACCGTCTGTTCGCCTCACCCTCCTCGTGCCGTTCTGCAGCCGTGCTCGTGGCACAGGCAGGGGTCGACTCGGTCTCTGATCCAGCTTGTCGCGATCGGGCGGTTCCCACTGGCCAGGTGGTCGATCCACGTGGCCGGGCCTTGCCGATCAGCCAGTCACGACCTGCCGCTCTTCCTCGCTTTCTGCCGGTTGAGGCGTACCGCCTCCCGGATGAACAGCACACCCCGCCGGGATCCCGGAACCGGACCCTTCACCAGCAGGAGGTTCTGCTCTGGATCGATGGACACGACGTCGAGGTTGCGCACGGTCACGCGTTCGTCGCCCATGTGCCCGGCCATCCGCTTGCCCTTCTTGAGCTTCGGACCGGTGCCGCGATTGGTGGCGTGGCCGCCGATGGAGCCCGAGGAGCGGTGCTTGCGCTCGACGCCGTGACTCGCCTCCTGGCCCTTGAAGTTGTGCCGCTTCATCTTGCCCTGGAAGCCCTTGCCCTTGCTCGTGCCGATCACGTCGACGTAGGGAACGCCCTCGAAGACCGACACGTCGACCATCTGGCCGAGCTCGTACTCGCCACCGCCTTGTCGTCGCTCGACCCGGAGCTCGCGGTGGAACCGCTTCGGCGACGTCCCGCCTTGGCATCGTGGCCGATCAGCGGCATCGTGCTGCGGCGCGGCTTGCACGTCGTCGAACGCCGAGCTGCACGGCGCGTAGCCGTCGCTCTCCGTGGTCTTCACCTGGGTGACGGCGCAGGGACCGGCCTCGATGACGGTGACGGGAATGTTGGTGCCGTCCTCGATGTAGTAGCGGGTCATTCCGATTTTTCGTCCAAGCAGTGCCGCGGGCATTGCGGGCTCCGACTCCGGTCAGGGGATCGAAGACTGTGTGTTCGTACGCGCCGGGACGCGAAAAAAAAGGCCGCTGCTGCGACCGCCCGGACCTGCTGCCTACGCCTTGATCTTGACGAAGACGCCGGCGGGGACGACGAGGCGGTTCAGGGCCTCGACGGTCCGGGCATTGGGCTCGTTGATGTCGATGATCCGCTTGTGCGTGCGAATCTCGAACTGCTCGCGCGACTTCTTGTCGATGAACGTGCTGCGATTGACGGTGTAGATCTCGCGACGCGTCGGCAGCGGAATCGGACCGGCCACCCTCGCCCCAGTCCGCTTGGCGTGGTCGACGATCTCGCGCGCCGAGGCATCGAGCGCCTGGTGGTCGTAGGCCTCCATCCGGATTCGAATCTTGCCGCTGTTCATCGTTGCGCCAGCTCTCTTCGTCCTGCTGCTTCGTCCTGCTGCTTCGTCCAGCTGCTGTACCGGTGAAACCGCTCCTTCGGGGCCAAACCGAGCCGAGACCCAGACCAAGCCGCATATCCCAACGGCCGGGCAAGGGTTCCTTCTCCGAGCACCCCAGCTAGAGCGAATCCGCGATGATATTCTGCCAGGCCAGTCTGTCAACCTGATCGGCAGGGCCACGCAATCGTTTTGACGGTGAATTTTGGGCCGTCAAGAGTTGCTCCACTCCTTCTCTTTCTGGATACAGTCCTCATCATGAGAGCTTCAGCGTCGCGGCGGGGGTTCGCCCACTGCTTCTTCTTCGCTCTTCCGGTCGCCGTGCTGCTGTGCCGGGCCGCGCTCCTGTTCGGACAGGATGCGCCGTCCGAGGCGTCGGTGACCGACATCCCCGAGCCGCCGCCCCTGGAGTTCGATCCCGTCCAACGGGGGCTGGAAGCGACTCCGCTTTCGGTGGAGGCCCTCGGTCTGACCATTCATCTGCCGATCGGGGCCCGCGTCAGCCAGGAGCGGATCGCGGGCCGCACGAACCTCTCTATACAGGACGGGACCGATCCCCCAGTCTGGTCCGTGCTGGTGCAGCAGGTCGCCGTCGTGCCAGAAGCTCCCAGCACGCCCGAGGGCCAGGTTTCCGAACACCTGCGCAGGCTCGTCGATGCAGGAATGTCCCACGAGCTGCTCAGCAACGAGCCGGTGACCTACCGCGGCTCGAGTGGTCAGCTCTGTTACGTCTCGCAGAGCGCTTCCGACGGTCGGTCAGTGGTCACCGGCTGGCTGGTCATCCCCCGGGGACCGACAGAGCTGCTGATCTTCTCCATCCTCTTCCGGCCGGAGCAGCGGGAGCAGGTCACGGCCCTGCTGGAGAACAGCTTCCAAACCATGGTCATCGTGGACGAGGAGCTGATCGCGGCTCGCCGCCGCAACCACCTCCTCGCCGGCCAGACTCTCCTTGCGTCGCTCACCGAAGAGCGGCTGCGGGGACTGGTGGGGTACCGCCAGGTCTTTCGCCTCTATCGCGCGGCCGAGCCCGGATCGACATCGCCCGAACAGGAGCTCGGATACTCGCTCATCGAGGTCACCGAAGCGCAGAAGGGGCGCTCAATCCAGATCGACAGGAGAACGACTACGACGCCTCCGAGCATGAGCTGGGCCTCTTGGTGAAGGTCCAGGGGCGAGCGGTGATCGACCTGGCGACCGGTGCCTACTACGACTCCCTTGGCCTCTACTGGTTGTCCTGGGATCAGCTCACGGAATCCTGGTCCGTGCGGGCGACCTTCCGCCAGAAGGACCGCGAGCGAAGCGAATCGGAGACCGGCTTTCGCGATCGCCCCAACTCCGGCGATCCGGTCCCTCGGCTGATCGTGATCCGCGCGACCTCCCGCTCATTGCAGCGACGTCCCTACGAGTGGGCCGTCCCCAGCGTCTACATGAGCCAAGCCCTCACGTGGATCATCGACCAGCTCGTCCTGCAGGAGCCCCCGCAACGGCAGGAGCTCACGTTCGCCTGCTACACGTTCAGCGTCGCCTCGGGCGAACCCTCCATGCCGCTGTGGGAACAGTCCATCACCGCGCTGGACGAAGGCCGCGGCGGCTGGGAGATGCGCACGCGCCTGGGCTCCGCACAGGAAGCCACGATCTCCCGCTACGACGCGCGCGGGAGCATGCTCTTCCGGGAGCGATCCGACGGAACCATCACGAGACCGATCGACGCGGGCGAGCTGCGCCGGATCTGGCAGCGGGCCGGGCTTCAGCTCGGGCAGTCGGAACGATGATCGGACGCGCGGGACAGCGCCGGCTCGTGCGGCATGGACTTCTGACGTGCGCCCTGGCAATGCTGGCCGGCTGCCGGACCGCGGCGACGACGCCAGCGACGACGCCGATGGACGGGCAGGGGATCGAGCGCCTCGGCGCAGCCGTCGCCGAACGACCGGTCCCGGCGGAGTGGGTCGCGCCAAATGAATTCGGCGACTGGATCTACCGGGTCGAGGGCGAAACGAACGATCCCGAGGCGCAGCTCATCTACCGGCGGCGCCCCGACGATCGATTCGGAGCGGCGTGGTCTGTGGCCCAGGGAGACCGGCGCACCGAGTACTTTGCGCGAGACGAACACGGCAACGTCATCCTGATCGCGGCGATCGATCATGGCGATCAGGCCCTCACCCGTTTCGCGCCGCCGCTGATCGTCGCCTACGCCAGCCTGTCTCCCGGGGAGTCGCGCTCCTGCGAAGCGCAGATGCAGGTCGTGGACTCACGCAACCCGAAGCGGCGCCGGGAAGCGGGCGTCGCCACGATGACCGTCAGCTACGTCGGCGACGAAGTGCTGCTGACCCCGATGGGCGATCTGCTGGCGGCACGGTTGGAGACCGAGTTCCGGGCCGACCTCAAGATGGCTGACGTGGACAACCACTCGACGCTGTTCGTGGCCGAAGGCTACGGTCCACTGATCAGGCACAACATCGAAGAGATCACCGTCCTGGGGATTCTGCCCCGACGCTCGGAGGAAACGCTGGTCTTGGATTCGATCGAGTTGGGGGGGTCGGTGTCGGAGTGATGGGTGCGGTCTTTTGGGGGAACATGCGCGGGGTTGTTGGGGGGAGTGGCGCGGCCGGCGCCGGTTGTTGTCGAGGGGGTGCGGGAACACGCGTGGGATTGTCGAAGGCGTGCGCGAACACGTTTCGGGTGGTCGATGGGTTGTGGAGCCGCGCCGCATCCATGCGGCTTAGATCCTGGTTGGTCTGCGGTTGGGTGCGCGACTTGAGGTCTTGTTGCGGCACCGCCGCATCCATGCGGCTCGACCCTCGTCGGTCCGACGTTGCTCAGAGCCGCCCGCTTCGTGCGGGCTCCCCTGTGGCCATTCCTGCGGTGGCCGTTTCTATTCATGTGCGGCCCATCCGGGCCGCAGAGGGTTGCGCATTGCCGGCGGCATCCATGCCGCCTCGGTTCTCGCTGCGAACACCACACGGTCGGCGGCATCCTTGCCGCCGACCTTCAGTGCCGGATGGGAACGGCCTTCGTTGCAAGAGGCGCCGATGGCGCTCGATTGCGCGCGCGACGCCTCCATTGGCGCCGGCCGCGCAATCGTCGGCACGTCAAGCTCCCGCGGCAGGACGCCGCGGGAGCGTTGGTGTTTGCGCGTGACGGGAGCCGGCAGGATGCCGGCGGATTCGCGCAGCCCGCGGGCCGGAGGCCCGCTATAACCAAGCCCATCCCACGTCGGAACTTCCACAGGGGAGCCGGCAGGATTGCCGGCGGGTCTGAGCGGCGTCGGACCGACGAGGGTCGAGCCGCAGGAGGCGGCGACGCCGCAACAAAACTGAGATTCCCCACGGATGGTGGACACCCAACGAAGGCGGCATAATGAGGCCGTTCAAGAATGGAGTGTCCGAATGCGAAAGACATACTCAGATGAGTTAAGCGAGAAGCACTGCGGCTGATCGAGGAGGGTGCGTCGATTCGTCGCGTTGCGGCGGACCTGGGCCTCTCGGAGTGGACGGTTCGCGGCTGGCGAAAGCAGTTCCTGAGTTCCGGAAGCCGACCGGAGGGGAAGCTATCGGTGGAAGAAGAGAATCGGCAGCTCCGCGAGGAGAATCGTCGGCTGAGGCTGGAGCGTGAGATTCTAAAAAAAGCGACGGCCTTCTTCGCGAGCCACGAGAAATGAGGTTCGCATTCATTGAACAGCATCGGGAGATGTACCCGGTCTGGCTGATGTGCAAGGTCCTGGAGGTATCGACGAGCGGCTACTACACGTGGCGATCGCGACCGACCAGCCGACTGGGATTGAGGCGGGCGTCGTTGTGTGAGTCGATTCGAGCGATATTCGAGGAGTTCCGGGGAATGTATGGAAGTCCGCGTATTCACCTCGAGCTGGTCAGCCGTGGGATCGACTGCTGTGTGAATACGGTCGCCAGCCTGATGCAGCAGATGGGCCTGCGATCGAAGACGAAGCGCACATATCGGCCGAAGACGACGGACAGTCGTCACGGCCATCGTATTGCTGAGAACGTGCTGGATCGGGCGTTCGAACGGAGCAGTGCAAACGAGGCCTGGGGCGTCGATATCACGTACGTCCCAACAAAGGAAGGCTGGCTCTACCTGGCGGTGGTTCTGGACCTGCATTCGCGTCGAGTCATCGGCTGGTCAATGGCTGATCATCTCCGAACCGAGCTGACACTCGACGCCCTAAAGATGGCGATTGGCACGCGATCAGGAGCGAACCTGGACAGGCTGATTCACCACTCGGATCGTGGAGTTCAGTACGCCAGTGACGCCTACCAGGCGATGCTGGTGCGACACCGCATCACAGGAAGCATGAGCCGTAAAGGCAATTGCTGGGACAACGCGATGGTTGAGAGCTTCTTCGGAACACTGAAGACGGAACTGGTGAATCACGAACGGTACGCCACCCGTGCGGAAGCTCGTAGATCGATCTTTGAGTACATCGAACTGTTCTACAATCGCAGACGACGTCACTCGGCCCTGGGATACCTCAGCCCGGTCGAGTTCGAGATGAGTGCCTGACGGCAAATCTGTGTCCACCTTCGGTGGGGAGCCTGGAAACCTCAAGCCGCGCACCAACCCAAAGAACTCCTCAAGACCAGCCGCATGGATGCGGCGACGGCCCCGCAACCCATCGACCATCCAACGCATGTTCGCGAACGCCCTGACAATCCCAAGCGCATTCACGAACCTCCCCGACAACAGCAGTCCCCCGCCGCGCAACCCCCGGCACGTCAAGCTCCCACGGCAGGACGCCGCGGGAGCGTTGGTGTTTGCGCGTGACGGGAGCCGGCAGGATGCCGGCGGAGTTGCAAGTTCCGCGGGCCGGAGGCCCGCTATAACCAAGCCCATCCCACGTCGGAACTTCCACAGGGGAGCCGGCAGGATTGCCGGCGGGTCTGAGCGGCGTCGGACCGACGAGGGTCGAGCCGCAGGAGGCGGCGACGCCGCAACAACACCTCAAGCCGCGCACCAACTCAAAGAACTCCTCAAGACCAGCCGCATGGATGCGGCGACGGCCCCGCAACCCATCGACCATCCAACGCATGTTCGCGAACGCCCTGACAATCCCAAGCGCATTCACGAACCTCCCCGACAACAGCAGTCCCCCGCCGCGCAACCCCCGGCACGTCAAGCTCCCGCGGCAGGACGCCGCGGGAGCGTTGGTGTTTGCGCGTGACGGGAGCCGGCAGGATGCCGGCGGAGTTGCAAGTTCCGCGGGCCGGAGGCCCGCTATAACCAAGCCCATCCCACGTCGGAACTTCCACAGGGGAGCCGGCAGGATTGCCGGCGGGTCTGAGCGGCGTCGGACCGACGAGGGTCGAGCCGCAGGAGGCGGCGACGCCGCAACAACACCTCAAGCCGCGCACCAACTCAAAGAACTTCTCAAGACCAGCCGCATGGATGCGGCGACGGCCCCGCAACCCACCGGACTTCCCACGCGCGTTCGCGAAGTGAGTGCCGCCGGACGTTCATGGTGCATTGCATGCACCCTACGAAGCGCAGCCGGCGCCGGTCGCGCAACCGTCGGCAGGTCAAGCTTCCGCGGCATGAATGCCGCGGAAGCGTTCGGGCGGCGACGCCGCAACAAAACCTCAAGCCGCGCACCAACTCAAAGAACTTCTCAAGACCAGCCGCATGGATGCGGCGACGGCCCCGCAACCCATCGACCATCCAACGCATGTTCGCGAACGCCCTGACAATCCCAAGCGCATTCACGAACCTCCCCGACAACAGCAGTCCCCCGCCGCGCAATCGTCGGCAGGTCAAGCTCCCGCGGCAGGAGGCCGCGGGAGCGTTGGTGTTTGCGAATGGCGGGAGCCTGCAGGATGCAGGCGGATTTCCAAGGCCCGCGGCCCGGAGGGCCGCCATAACCAAGCCCATCCCACGCCGGAACTTCCACAGGGGAGCCGGCAGGATTGCCGGCGGGTCTGAGCGGCGTCGGACCGACGAGGGTCGAGCCGCAGGAGGCGGCGACGCCGCAACAAAACCTCAAGCCGCGCACCAACCCAAAGAACTCCTCAAGACCAGCCGCATGGATGCGGCGACGGCCCCGCAACCCATCGACCATCCAACGCATGTTCGCGAACGCCCTGACAATCCCAAGCGCATTCACGAACCTCCCCGACAACAGCAGTCCCCCGCCGCGCAACCCCCGGCAGGTCAAGCTCCCGCGGCAGGACGCCGCGGGAGCGTTGGTGTTTGCGAATGGCGGGAGCCTGCAGGATGCAGGCGGATTTCCAAGGCCCGCGGCCCGGAGGGCCGCCATAACCAAGCCCATCCCACGCCGGAACTTCCAAAGGCGAGCCGGCAGGACTGCCGGCGGGTCTGAGCGGCGTCGGACCGACGAGGGTCGAGCCGCAGGAGGCGGCGACGCCGCAACAACACCTCAAGCCGCGCACCAACTCAAAGAACTTCTCAAGACCAGCCGCATGGATGCGGCGACGGCCCCGCAACCCACCGGACTTCCCACGCGCGTTCGCGAAGTGAGTGCCGCCGGACGTTCATGGTGCATTGCATGCACCCTACGAAGCGCAGCCGGCGCCGGTCGCGCAACCGTCGGCAGGTCAAGCTTCCGCGGCATGAATGCCGCGGAAGCGTTCGGGCGGCGACGCCGCAACAAAACCTCAAGCCGCGCACCAACCCAAAGAACTCCTCAAGACCAGCCGCATGGATGCGGCGACGGCCCCGCAACCCATCGACCATCCAACGCATGTTCGCGAACGCCCTGACAATCCCAAGCGCATTCACGAACCTCCCCGGCAACAGCAGTCCCCCGCCGCGCAACCGTCGGCAGGTCAAGCTCCCGCGGCATGGATGCCGCGGGAGCGTTGGTGTTTGCGAATGGCGGGAGCCTGCAGGATGCAGGCGGATTTCCAAGGCCCGCGGCCCGGAGGGCCGCCATAACCAAGCCCATCCCACGCCGGAACTTCCACAGGCGAGCCGGCAGGACTGCCGGCGGGTCTGAGCGGCGTCGGACCGGCGAGGGTCGAGCCGCAGGAGGCGGCGACGCCGCAACAACACCTCAAGCCGCGCACCAACTCAAAGAACTTCTCAAGACCAGCCGCATGGATGCGGCGACGGCCCCGCAACCCACCGGACTTCCCACGCGCGTTCGCGAAGTGAGTGCCGCCGGACGTTCACTGGTGCATTGCATGCACCCTACGAAGCGCAGCCGGCGCCGGTCTGCGCAACCGTCGGCAGGTCAAGCTTCCGCGGCATGAATGCCGCGGAAGCGTTCGGGCGGCGACGCCGCAACAAAACCTCAAGCCGCGCACCACCCCAAAGAACTTCACAAGACCAGCCGCATGGATGCGGCGACGGACCCGCAACCCCCGAACGCCCAACGCGTGTTCGCGCCCCCCCGCGACAAGTGCGCACCGCCGGACGTCACCCTCCCCCAATCGCCCGCGCCAGCCCATCGATCGCCGCATCCTCGTACAACGGAAACGCCCAGGTCCGGCGCTGGATGATCGGGCGCTCTCGCTCGCGCCGGGCGGCCCGCTCGACTTCGTGCCGCAGCTGCTCCAGCCTCTCCTCCTCCGCAGCGCGAGCTCTTCCAGGCCCCGGTGCATCGCGTAGAAGCGACGCCGTCGTTCGCTCGATCCCCGCACGGCGTTCTGCATCTCGTGGAGCAGACCCCGCTTGCGGGGTCCGGGCCGAGGCCCGCTCGCGTGATCCAGCGCTTCCGGATCGTGCCACGCCAAGCGGGCAGCGCGCGGCCTCCGCGACTGGAACCATCTCTTCCCCATCGTCGACCGAGCGCAGCGGCAACCGAAGCGTCGCGCTCACCATGGCGATCGGTGCCGGCTCGATGCCGAGCCACGTTCGAATCCAGTCCTCCATGGCCCGGTCGTAGTTGGCTCCGCCCGTACCGTGGACGAAGAGATCGCACACGCCAAGGCGCATGAGCGCCGTCAGGAGCAGGGCCCGAGGGAACAGCCGGGGCGCCGTGGCGGGATCCTCCAGCCAGCGCTCGACATCGCTGTCATAGGCGCGCATGCGCTGGCCCCCGGGTCGCGTTCGCCAGAGCGGCAACTCGACGTAGTCCTCGCGAATGAGCAACGGACCGATGCCCGCCTCCGGGTGCTCGGCCACCGCCTGGTTGTAGAGCGACGCGCACCGCCACGGATCCGCGACCATCGCGGCGAGCATCGCGCGGGCGAACGAGGTTCCGAGCAGACCGGACGCCGTCACGTCCACCATCGGTTCCACCCATCGGGCCATCAGTTCGGCGAGCGCTCCGGCCATCTGCCTGGCAGCATCGGGGGCCGCGGCGTGCGACGTGACGGTGCGCAGGATCCGATCGACGCCCCGGCTCGCCGAAGGCAGCGCCGGCTTCCAGCGCGGAGGAGGCGGCGGGACGAACGCCGGGTGCAGGGCCATCGGCACACCGGGGCGCTCGGGAGAAAGGACGATCTGACGCACGATCAACTCGCCGTCATCGCGGCGAGCGGGAACCTCGAACGAACCGAACCCCTCGGCGTGCTGGTCCACGATGAGATTCACGCTCGCGGCGCCGCAGATCCGACGCGCGTGCTCGACCGCGAGGTACTTCGCGAGGATGCCGGGATGCCAGAGCAACGTCTGGTGACCCGTGGCAATCAGCGGCCGACCCACCGCCAGGCCAAGCTCTTCGCGGATCGCGGCCCGCCATTGCGCCCGTGACCGACCGAGCACCGTGGCGTCGTCATCCCGGGAGAGGAGCGACGGCCAGTCGGCAGTGCGCGGTTCGATGATCAGTTCGTCCGACACGGTAGCCCGCTGGAAAGAGCACGCAGCGCCTCACGCCGGAACGTCGCAGCGGTCGGCGTGCCGAGCCACCGTCTCGATCGACACCTTGAGGCCCTCGGTGGCTCGGGCCGGCAGGTGGTTCGACCACCGCAACAGCTCTTCGTACATCGTCTTCTTGTAGTGCTCGAGCCGGCTTACCGGATCGTCGAGCGGCCCGCCGAAGCTCCGGTTCGGGTCGTTGTAGATGAGGCGCACGGGAATCTCGCGAATCCTCAGACCCGTGCGCCACCGCCTGCACCCAGAACTGCATGGGAAAGTCGTAGCCGTCGACGTCGCAGGTCGAGGTGGCTGCACGCGGCCACGCGGTACGCCTTGAAGCCGCAGAAGGCGTCGGTCAGCTCGCAGCCCGAGCCGCGCGTTGCAGCTCCTCGGTGATCGTGCGGTTGATGGCGCCGCCGGTCGTCCGGGCGGCGCATCGTCGAGCGGGCTGTCTCGAGCAGGTAGCGGCTGCCGGAGATCACGTCGCAGTCGTCCGCGTGCGGATGGCCTCGACGAACCGCGGGATCGCCGCCGGCTCGTGCTGCTCGTCGCAGTCCATCGTGATCAGCCAGTCGAAGCCGTCGAATCGCGCCCAGCGGAGCATGTCCTGCATCGATCGGCCGTAGCCGCGGTTCTCGGCGTGCCGGATCACCTCGACCGGCTGCTCGCGCGAGCCGCATCGGCGTGTCGTCGGTCGAGCCGTCGTCGATGACCAGGATGTCGGACGCGTACCGGCGCACCTCATCGAGCACCGGCTGAACGTATTGCTCCTCGTTGTAGACCGGGATGCCGACGAGCACCCGCAGGGGCGGGGGTGTGTCGTGTTCGTTCAAGCGCTTCGGCATTCGAGTCGGATCCCCTCATGGACCCTAGCCCGGATCGTTCACGAACGACCTCGCGAGGGCGTCTCTGAACCGCTTGCCGCGAAGGGGCCGTGGAGCATCTGGCCAGAACACTGATCGGGCGAGTCTAGGAGGGGCGGCGCGGCGGTTCCAATCTGGCGGGGCCGCCGGCGGACGCCTCCAAGTGTCCTCGCTTGACCTTTGCCACACCGCGAGCGACAAAGAAGGATCGGGGATCGATCGCGGTGGAATGGCCACTCGCCTCGCTCTTCCTTGCTCGTTCACACACCACACTCGGTGCCCATCTACTCCATCCATTCCGACCGATCCCTGGAGCAGTCGCTCGCGGACCTTCGGCGGCGGTTTCGCCGGGCCATCGCCATTCTCCTCGTGACGGTCTTCTTCTCGACCTTGGGTTTCGTGGTCTTGGGTCGGCACGAGGGGTCGATGAGTCGACAGTTCTTCCTGGCGTTCTGGGACACCATCAATCTCGTCTCGACCGTCGGCAGCCTCCAGGAGCGGATGACCTCGCCCCAGCTCGTCTGGGGAATTCTGGTCATCATCTTCGGGCTGGGAGCGGTCCTCTATGGATTCGGCACGCTCCAGGGATTGCTGCAGGGCGGCGACGTCCTGCGTCACTATGCGAGAAGAAAGATGCACCGATCATTGCAAGGCTTGTCCGACCACGTCATCGTCTGCGGGTACGGCCATGTGGGGAGCGCGGTCGCCCGGGAGCTGGGCAAGCAGAAGCGAACCATGGTGATCATCGAGGCCCGACCGGAGGCGGTGCAGGAGGCCGACGCCGAAGGGTACCTCGTGATCCAGGGCGACTGCACGCGGGAGGACACG
This sequence comes from uncultured Planctomycetota bacterium, assembly GCA_963697235.1. GTDB lineage: Bacteria > Planctomycetota > Phycisphaerae > Phycisphaerales > SM1A02 > CAVONJ01. The sequence goes on along the minus strand of CAVONJ010000003.1, from coordinate 38,917 downwards.
CTCCGGGAAGCAGGCGTGGAGCGCGCGGCCGGCCTCGTGGCGACGCTCAGCACCGATGTCGCCAACGTCTATCTCGTGCTCATCGCTCGGGAGCTCAACCGCACGATGCGCGTGCTGACACGGGCCGAGCGGCAGGAATCCCGAGCCACGCTCAAGCGGGCAGGGGCGGATCTGGCGGTCGTTCCGGGCGTCCTGGCCGGACAGCAGCTCTCGCACTTGATCTTGAAGCCGCGCGTCAGCGAATTCATCGCTGCCGCGACCGGAGAGGGGGAGTACGACTTCTCCGAGGTGCTGATCTCCGACCATCCGGGCCTGGCCGGCAAGTCGCTGCGGGAGCTCAATCTACCCCACGCCGCGGAGGCCATCGTGATCGCCGTTGTCGGCGAGGACGGCACCCGGAGGTTCAATCCGGGTGGCGACTACATCGTGCAGGTCACGGACACGCTGATCATCGTGTGTCGCGAGGGTGGATTGGCGCGAATCGCGGCGATTCCCTGAGCACGCCGCGCGAGCGGCCCCGGATCATTCGTGACCGGCCCGTGAAGGGGGCAGCGAGAGCACGGCCATTGACACCGCGGCGCTGCCGGACGTAGCTTCTGCGGCGTGATGCCCAGATGGCTCATGGCGGTTCGGGGCAGGGTGCCGCGAGGGTGGGCGCTGGCGATGGGGTTCGTGCCCATCCTGGTCCTCTTCGTCATCTGGTGGGGGCTCACGCACGGACCGGTCGAGGAGCGGGCGATCTCGCCGAACATCCTCCCCAGCCCTGCGGAGGTCTTCTCTCCATCCATCCTGTTGCAGCTGGGCGGAATGGACAAGACGAAGGGCCAGCGCCAGCTCATCGTCCACATCGGCACGAGCCTGCGGAGGATCACGCTGGGGTACCTGCTCGCCGTGGTCCTCGTGATGCCACTCGGCGTTCTCATGGGAGCCTTTGCGAGCATACGGTCCCTCTTTGCACCGAGCACCACGGCCAGCGGCTACATCCCGATCGCGACGCTGGTTCCCCTGACGATGTCTTGGTTCGGAACGGGGGAGGAACAGAAGGTCGTATTCCTCGCGATGGCCTTCGGCATCTATCTCCTGCCGCTCGTCGTGCGGGCGATCGACGGCGTCCCCGACATCTACCTGCGCACCTGCTACACGCTGGGGGCGTCACGGCTCAGCGCCGTCTTGCGCGTGCTCGTGCCGATCGCGCTGCCGGACATCTGGCACGCGATGCGCTTGGCGTTTGGCGTCGGCTGGACGTATCTCGTCCTGACCGAAGTGGTCGTTTTGACTGACGGTCTGGGATTCCTGGTTGCCCAGTCGCAGCGGCGCGGACCGCGCGAGCACATCTATCTCGTCATCATCGTCATCACGATCATCGCCTGGATCGCGGATCTGGGATGGGTGCAGCTTGGCCGCCTGCTCTTTCCCTACCGGCGGGAGAGCAGGTCGTGAGCCGCGCCATCGTCGAGTTCCAGAACGTGGCGGTGCGATTCGGCGCCTTCACCGCGCTCAAGGACCTGAGCTTCAAGATCGAGGACAATCCCGACGGCGGCGAGTTCATCACGATCATCGGACCGTCCGGCTGCGGCAAAAGCACGATGCTGAACCTGATCGCCGGCTTCCTTGCGCCGAGCGACGGGAAGGTCCTGGTCCGCGGGCAACCGGTGACCGATCCCGGGCGGGACCGGGGGATGATCTTCCAGGAGTACAGCTCGTTCCCCCACCTCACCGTGCTCAACAACGTGCTGTTCGGTCTCTCGGTCAACAAGCGAGCGCTCGGCCTGGACAAGGACGCTCGCCTCGCTCGAGCCGATCAGCTGATCGGAGAGGTCGGTCTCCGTGGGCACGAGAAGAAGTATCCCCACCAGCTCTCCGGCGGCCAGCGCCAGCGAGTGGCCATCGCCCGATCGCTCGCCCTCGAGCCCAGGATCCTGCTGATGGACGAGCCGTTCTCCGCGCTCGACGAGCCGACTCGTCTCGAGATGCAGGAGCTCACCGTGGGCCTGTGGCACCGCATCCACCCCACGATCTTCTGCGTCACCCACAGCGTGACGGAAGCCGTATACCTCGGCGAGCGAGTCTGGATCATCAGCCACGCGCCCGGCCAGATCGCGTACGACATCCAGGACTGCATTCCGCCCTCCCCCGGCGTGCCGCCGCTGGATGCGCAGGAGCAGCCGGAGTTCAAGCATGCCGCCCGCGTGGTCACCGAGGCGTTCCGCCGCGTCTCCAACGGTGAGATCGCGACGGCGGGGTGAGCACAGCGGAGAGCGGTTCCAGTCGAGGAGAGCCTGGCTGCTCTTGACTCTGCCCTTGCCGTTGCTTCTGCACTTCCGACTGCCCCCGCCCTGCCCTTGCCCTTGCCCTTGCCCTTGACGTGCGCTCACTTGTGACATCAAGGCGCATGAGAGCAGAGGCAGAGGCAAGAGGGGCAAGGGCAGGGGCAAGGGCAGGGGCAAGGGCAAGGGGAATGCGGACCCGAGTGCGCCGCCGCGCGGTGCCGCTGTACCATACGACCATGAAGCTGCGCCTCCGCGACTACCTGAAGGTCGCCTTCAACGCACGCCCCATCGGCATGTTCGTGCCCCCCAACTGGATCGGCGTGGCCGCCTTCGGTCTCCTCGGACTCGTCAATCCCGGCTTCTGGCTGCTGGGGGCGGGGCTGGAGCTGGGCTATCTCTATACGCTGCTCTCCAATCAGCGCTTCCGGCGCTTCGTCGAAGGACAGAAGCTCTCGGAGGCGCGGCTCGAACAGATGGCGCAGCAGAGGTCCCAGCTCATCCAGCTGGAGTCGGGCGACCGGGAGCGCTATCAGGCGCTCGAAGGGCGCTGCCGACGGATTCTCCAGCAGCAGCGTCTCGTCAGCCCGAGCGAACTGCAGACGCAGGCCGAGGGGCTCGATCGGCTGCTCTGGATCTATCTGCGGCTGCTGCTGACGAAGCAGTCTCTCCAGCGGGTGCTGCGCGAGTCCTACCGGAGTGACGGGAACGGTCTGACGCTGGAGGAGCGCGCAGCCGTCTGGAAGAGCAGCTGCGCGACGAGTCACTCGACGCCCAGCTCCGCCGCAGCCTCGCCGGGCAGCTGGAGATCCTGCACCAGCGCCAGCAGAAGCAGGAGGAAGCGCGGCAGAAACTGGTCTTCCTCGAGGCGGAGCTCACCCGCATCCAGGAGCAGGTCGAGCTGATCCGCGAGCAGGCGGTGGTTGCCGCAGACGCGCAGACCGTCTCGCAGCGAATCGATCAGATCTCCGCCACGCTCGGTGGAACCACCCAGTGGATCCGCGAGCAGCAGCAGATCCTCGGCGAGGTCGAGGACCTGCTGATCGAGCCGCCGTCGATCCTGATGCCAAGCGCCGTCGAAGAAGCGTCATGAAGAGAACACGCACCGGAGCGAAGGAGAACCCATGACGGAGACCGCCGCCCCCACCGAGACCGCCCGCATCAGCGGAATCGAGCTGCCCGAATGGGCCCGCGAGATGCGCGACCTCTTCCGGAGTGGATCGGTCGCGCAGTTCATCCTGCATGGCAACATCTTCGACGTGGTCCCTACGGGCGCTGCGAGCGGCGAGCGCATCCTCTCCGTTCAGTCCTTTCTCGATTCGGTGATGTTCGCCAGCTACGACGTGATCCTGCACTACGATCGCGGCCGGGGCATCCGCGCTACGCGAGGCGGCGAGGACTGGGCGCGGTGGCTGGACGAGACCTTCGGCGCGGAAGCGAGGAAGATGGCCCAGACCCGCGAGCCGGGCCCCGCGCTGGAGCTGATCGACCGCTATCTGCTGCGCACGCTCAACCTGCAGGCGCTCAGCGGTTCCTCCGACCGCGTTCCCCGGCGCATCGCGGTGGCGATCGACTTCGCCGAGTTCGTCGTGCCGCGCGGCGACGCGCTGAACCTGGGCAGCCACTTCAGCGCCAACGTCGTCAAGGTGCTGGGCTGGGCCAACGATCCGGCCATCCTGCAGTCGAACATCGCCACCGTGCTGCTGACCGAAGGCCTGCGCGATCTCAACGAGCTGGTCGTCGAAAACCCCCACGTCGCCAAGCTGCAGATTCCGCTGCCGGACGAGGCGTCGATGCGCGAGTACGTGCGGCTGCTCGTCGAGACGCAGTTCCCAGAGCTCCCGCAGCGCTGCGAAGTCTCGGTCGAGGTGCTGGCGCGCACGCCTCACCGGCCTCAGCCGCATTGCCGCCCGCACCGCGATCTCGCTGGCGTTGAACAACGATCGCACGATCACCGCCCGCTGGCTGAGCGACATGCGCAAGGAGCTGATCGAGCGGGAATGCCAGGGGCTGCTGGAATTCCTCGAATCACCCTTTACGCTGGACAACGTGGCGGGGCACGAGGCGGCCAAGACGTGGCTGCGCGAGGATGCCGAGCTGCTGCGCCGCGGACAGCTCCACGCGCTGCCGATGGGGTACCTGATCACCGGGCGCATCGGCACCGGAAAGACGTTCCTCGTCCGCTGCTGGGCGGGCGAGCTGGGGATTCCGTGCGTCGTCTTCAAGAACTTCCGCGACCGCTGGGTCGGTGCGACCGAGTCGAACCTCGACAAGATCTTCTCGATCCTGCACGCGCTGGGTCAGGTGGTGGTCTTCGTCGACGAAGCGGACCAAATGACCGGACGGCGGGACAGCGGCAGCTCGGACAGCGGCCTCTCCGGACGGGTGTACGCGATGCTGGCGAAGGAGATGAGCGACACGCAGAATCGTGGCAAGATCATCTGGGTCTTCGCGACCAGCCGCCCCGATCTGCTCGAGGTCGACCTGAAGCGTCAGGGCCGGCTCGACGTCCACATCCCGCTCTTTCCGCCGCAGAACCCCGAGGAGATGCGCGATCTGCTCATGGCGATGGCCCGCAAGCTCAAGTTCCCGCTCGTCGAAGAGGATCTGCCCGAGTTCGACCCGGCCGTGCTGCTGGGCGGCAACGAGATCGAAGGTCTGCTCGTGCGGTCCCTGCGCACGCACGCGCTGTCTCCCGAGCCGGCGCCGCCGCTCAAGGATGTCCTCGGCGCGGTGCTGCAGGAAATACGCCCCAGCCCGCACACCCGCAAGCTGGAGTACATGGACCTGATCGCGGTCAAGGAGTGCACCGACGCGCGCTTCCTGCCCGAGCGATACCGCAGCTTGACGCCGGAGCAGATCGAGGAGCGAATCGACGCGCTTCGGATCTTCATGTGAGGGCCTGGCTTTGAGCGGGCGAGATCGAAAGGGTTCGACACATGGTGCTCCTTGAGCGTCTCCAGATCATCGCCAACCGTCTGGGGCTCATTCGCGTGGTCGTCGAGAAGGGCGCCGGGTCGACGGCGCCGAAGGTGGCCACGCGCACGATGAGCCTGAAGGATCTCGCCGCCGAAATCCGCGCGGCGGACGTGCGGGCGCTGGCGGCGCTGCCGGCGGAGATGACCGTCGAATTCGACCGTGTCTTCGAGACCGCGGGCATCGCGCCCAAGCCGCACGGCTGGACGATTCACCGGCTCGCGCAGCTGCTGCGGACCGATCAGTACAAGTCGATGGACCGGGACGCGGCGCAGACCGCCGTGCTGGGCGTGCTCTCCGCCGACCAGGCGACGGTGGAGGACCTGGTCGAGGATGCGCTCGCCCGGGACCAGGCGCTCGACGCGTACGAGCAATTCGTGCAGGGCAAGATGGACGCTCGGCAGGCGGCTCGCGAGCGCCAGGCGCTGGAGATCAATCAGCAGCTCAGAGAGCTCGAGGAGGAGCGGGCCCGACTCGATGAGCAAGCCGCGACCGACACCGAGCAGTGGCGAGCATGGCTCCAGCGGAAGCGGGAAGCGGAGGACGAGCTCGCGTGGGCCGTCGGCTACCTGCTCGATGAGCCGCTGATCACCCGCGAGGGCGATGTCGAGTAACGCCGCGTTCCAGCGCGGGCCGGCCGTTTCTCTATAATCCAAGTCATCCATTCTCCCCCTGGAGGCGGCGCATCGCATGTCCATTTTCTCCCGTATCGGTCGGCTCTTTCGCGGTTTCGTCAGCCTCTTCGTCAGCGGCATCGAGGAGTCCAATCCCGAGGCGCTGATGGAAGCGGCCCGCCAGGAGTTCCGCGACAAGATGGCCCAGTACAACCAGGCGTTGGCCCGCATGGCCGGCATCGCCGAGCGTCTGAAGGCACAGATCAGGACCAAGTCGAACAAGGGGCAGGAGCTCGAACGGCGCATCCTCGCCAACCACTCGGCCGGGAACCTCGAGCTGGCGGGAAGCCTGGCGCGGGAACTGCAGGAGCTCAAGGCGGATCTCACCACCGACACCCAGGAGCTCTCGGAGACGGAAGACGCGTACCAGGCCAATCTGCGTCAGGCGAGGGTGGCCCAGAAGGACTTCGAGGACAAGGTCCGCCGGCTGGAGCGGCAGCTCTCGCTGGTCAAGGTCAAGGAAGCCCAGGCGGAAGCAGCGGGCGCCTTGAGCAACGTGGCGTTCAACGTCGGCGATCTCGGCGACACGATGAAGACCGTCGAAGAAGTGCTCAACAAGCGCTACGAGAAGTCGGCGGGCAAGGCACGGGTCGCTCGCGACCTCGTCGACATGGAGAAGGTCCAGGAGAAGGAAGGCGAGCGCAAGGCACTCGAGCAGTCGGCGCTGGCCGAGTTCCTCGCGAGCCAGGGGATTCAGGCCGAGGCCGGCGCTGCCGCGCCGCCGATGGGCAAGCAGATCGGACCGGTCGAAGAAGCCTCCGGCGGATCGTGATGTGCTGCGGAATTCACCGCGGAGGGCCGCGAAGGGTCGCGGAGAGGGGAATGTCGGTCGGAGTGTCAGTCAGATCGCGATTGGACCGCCACGAAGCGGCCGAGTTGGCCCGCGCGAAAGCCGTCGTGTTGCTGATCATTCGCCGCTCTCCGACGGTTCGGTGCCCTCTTCATGGCGAACGAGGGGACGTGCGCACCCGGCGCTCGCGTGTTTGACGGTTCGTGCCGAAGGCGGGAGGATTCACTTCGCTGCGCCGCGGCACCTTCCCTTCCGGCGCGGCAAGGACGGTGCGGCTCCGTCCTTCATTCCAGAACAACGGGGAGACGGGGCACGACATGGCGGATCAAGGAACGCGACTCACCGGTCTGGGCAAGCTCATCTCGCTGCTGCTGATCTTCGGGCTCATCGCGGGCGGCGCGTTCATCATTTGGCGACAGAGCGGATCGCCCGGCAAGCCCGGCGGCTCCACCCCGCCACCCTCGGAGGTGGAGGCACCCGGCGCGGAAGCTCCGGATACGGCGGGTGTCACGACCGTCTCGGAGTACAAGTACGTCGCGGCGGAGCGACTAAGCCCGGTCAAGGGCGTCAGCCAATACAAGTGGGACGCCAAGGATCCGGTGCTCCGCTTCAGCTACAACGTCTGGGCCGGATGGCTGCCGATCATCGCCGCCAACCACGGTACGCAGCCCAACGAGGACAGCGTCTTCTTCCAGAAGTACGGCTTCAAGCTGGAGATGGTCCTCATGGACGATCCGGTGGTGGCCCGAGACGCCTATGCCTCCGGTGACGTCCACACGCTGTGGGGCACGGTGGACATGCTCGTGCTCTTCGCGCCAGAACTCGTCCGCGACTCCCGCACGGCGCCGCGCATCGTCCAGCAGGTGGACTGGTCCAGCGGCGGCGACGGCATCGTCGTGCGCACGGGAATCCGCAGTGTTGCCGATCTCAAGGGCAAGACGGTGGTCCTGGCCCAGAACTCGCCGAGCGAGTACTACCTCACTTCGCTCCTGCTCTCGGCCGGCATGCGGCCCGCCGATGTCAAGACCAAGTACACGGCCACCGCGTTCGAGGCCGCGGCCGCGTTCGTGGCCGACAAGTCCATCGACGCATGCGTCTCCTGGGCGCCAGACATCTACAACATCCCCGATCGTGTCGCCGGCACGCGGATCCTCTCCTCCACCGCCGACGCGAACAAGCTCATCGCCGACGTGTACGCGGTGCGAGCGGATTTCGTCCGCGATCATCCCGAACATCGTGGAGGGACTGGTGGCGGGCATCTTCGAGGGCATGGACCTGGTCAAGGAGAGCCCCGAGCAGGCCGCCGCCTGGATGGCCGACGCCTACGGGATGAAGCCGGACGAAGTCATGGGCATGATGGCCGACGCCCATGCGACCAACTTCGCCGAGAACGTGCAATTCTTCGTCAACGCGTCCAACCCCACGAACTTCGAGCGCACCTGGAAGAACGCCAGCTACGTCTACCGCACGCTGGGGCGCATCGATTCACCCGTGCCCTTCGACCAGGTCATGGACTTCACGTTCATCAAGAAGCTCGAGACCGCGGGGACCTTCGCCCACCAGAAGGACGAGAGCAAGCCGAGCTTCACGCCGGCGGCGTACCGGAACATCCCGGCAGAGTCTCCGATCCTCACCCAGACGATTCGAATCAACTTCTTCCCGAATTCAGCCAACCCGTATGAGCTGGCCCGCGACGAATTCGGAAACACGATTCCCGGCAAGCTCTACGATCCCAACGTCGACCCGACGCTTGAAGAAGTGGCCCGGCTCTCCGGCCAGTTCGAGCGGGCCATCATCCTCGTCGAAGGCCATACGGATTCGAGCATGAAGGGCCGGGTTCCCGTGCAGGCGGTCAAGGATCTGAGCCTGGCCCGAGCCGAAGCGATCAAGCAAGGCGCTCATCGAGAAGTACAAGTTCGATCCGGACAAGTTCAGCGTGAAGGGCAGCGGCTGGGAGCGCCCGGCGGAGTCCGAAGACCCGAACAACCACGCGCTCAACCGCCGGGTCGAGATCAGCGTCTTCCCGCCCGAGCAGAGCTAGCCGCGATGGTGATGCGCAGCAACCGGCACCGTCGACGGCGCTCGCCCATCGGCCTGATCGTCCTCGCGCTCCTCGTCGGCTATCTCATGTGGAAGTCGAACCGACAGTCCTCGCCGCCGGCCGCGCCGCCCTCCGTGACCGGGACGAGCGACCGCGCCGCGCGAGACATCAATCCCATCACCCAGATGATCAAACCCCGCGCGAATGTCCCACGCCGCGATGGGGTGGCGATCGCCGTGCTCGTCGACGTCTCGGGGAGCATGCGGCGGGATGTTCGGGGGCAGCAGGGAAAGCAGGCGAAGATCGAGATCGCCCGTTCCAGCGTCCTGGATCTCGTGCGTCAGACCGGGGCGTTTGCGCAGCAGCATCCCGAGCAGCTCGTCGAACTGGGGCTCTACGAATTCAGCAGCCGCAAGCGGCCGCCCTCCTGCCGCGTGGTGCTGCCGCTCGGGCCGCCCAACCTCGATGCGGCTACGGCAGCGGTCAAACGAATGGTCCCTGAAGGCGGCACGCCGATCGGCGATGCGATCATCCAGGCCCGCCGCGACCTGGATGCCACCGGCCTGCGCCGTCAGCACATTCTGGTCGTCACGGACGGCGAGAACACCCAGGGCTACTCCCCCGCCGACGTTGCCCAGGCCCTTGCGCGGCTGCCCGACGATGATCGGCCCGCGCTCTACCTGATCGCCTTCGACACCGCGGCGGAGCAGTTCGAAGGGGTTCGGCAGGCAGGCGGGCTGGTGCTGGGGGCGTCCAGCCAGAGCGACCTGCAGCAGACGCTGGACTACGTGCTGACGGGCAAGATCCTGGCTGAACAACCGGAGTAGACGATGCGCGCTGCCTCTTCGTATTTTCGAACGATGATCACGACCTGGTCCACGGCGGGGCGCTGATGGTCATGGTGGCCACCGCAGGTCTCTCCGGATGCCAGAGCCTCGGCGACGTGCTGTCGGGCGCGTCCAAGCCCGACGCCCGGATCACCTCGGTGAAGCTGACGGGTCTGGATCTGACCGCAGCCGACCTCCAGTTCGGCGTCCAGGTGGTCAATCCCTACCCGGTGCCGCTGCCACTGGTCCAGCTGGACTATGCGATGAGCAGCGGCGACAGCGCCTTCCTGTCCGGCTCATCGACCGAACAAGGCGTGATTCCCGCGAATGGCTCGTCGACCTTCGCGGTTCCCGCTCGCGTGAACTTCGCACAACTGCTCGCCGCGGTGAGCGGGGTCCGCCCCGGCCAGGTGATTCCCTACACGATCGATGCCACGGTCGGTCTCGATCTGACGGTCCTGGACGAGAAGGTCCTGGAGCCACTCAGGCTTCCGCTGCAGAAGAGCGGGGAGCTGCCCGTTCCGGCCGTGCCCGGGATCGAGCTGTCCAGCGTGGACTGGACGAACCTCGACCTGCAGCAGGCCGCAGCCACGCTCAACCTCCAGGTCACCAACAACAACCAGTTCCCCATCGATCTCTCGAGGTTGAACTACGGGCTCTCGCTCGGTGGCACGGAGGTCGCCAGGGCCGACGTCTTCGAACAGTCGTGGATCCCCGCCGGCGGCGATGGCCAGCTTCAGATTCCGATCTCCCTGTCGCCGCAGAGCCTCGGAGTGGCGGGCTTCAACATGCTCCTGGGCTCGGGTGCCGCCTATCGCCTGCAGGGCAATCTCGATGCGAGCACGCCCTACGGCCCGATCAGCCTCCCCTTCGACAAGTCCGGCAACACGCTGTTCAGGCGGTAGCGATCGAGCCGGGGGCTTCTTTGTGCTGCGGGGCGGTGGGCGCCGACTTGGGCGCTTTGCGCGGCGGCTCCGTCACCTCCGCCGCCTCGGCGAGCGGATCGGGCCGGTAGATCTTGCTGTTCAGCGCCCACACCTTCTCGGTGAACTCCCGACCCGGTTCGGCCGAGGTCGGCGCATCGCGCTGGGCCGCCTCCAGCCCCATCGCGGTGCGGGCATCGAGGTTGTCGAGGTGGGCGACGAAAATCGCCTCGGGCGTCGCCGGCACCTTCGCCGCGCCGAATTCCATCAAGCCGTGGTGCGAGAGCACGATGTGCTGCAGCACGCGAAGGGCGTCGGTCGGCAGCTTCTGCCCCGACTGTCGGGCGGCGACCGCTGCCTTGAACTGGAGCCAGATCGCGCCACGGACGACGTGACCGACCAGATTGCCGTCGGCGGTGTAATCGAAGCCGCGTTCCCAGGTGAGCTCGGCGGTCTTGCCCAGGTCGTGCAGGAAGATACCCATGAGGACCAGATCGCGATTGAGCTGCGGGTAGTAGGGCAGCATCGACCTCCGCGAGCACGAGCAGTTGCAGCGTGTGCTCGAGCAGACCGCCGATCCAGGCGTGGTGGAGCGTCATGGCCGCCGGAGCGATGCGAAACTTGGCCATGAGATCCTCGTCGGCAAGGTACGCCTCGGCAAGGGAGAGCATGGCGGGATGGCGCAGCGATCCCATGATCGCCGTGACTTGCTCGAACATCGCGTCGATGTCCTTGCTCGTGGTGGGCAGCAGGTCCTGCATTTCCTGCAGCGACACGTCCACCGCCCGGATCTGCTCCACGATCAGCTGAATCTGGCCGTTGTACACCTGTGTGTGGCCGGCGATCCACACGTAGCCGCTCGAGACGATGTCCGTGAAGCTCGACTCGTCGAAGGTCCACTGCCGCGCCGGCACCTCGCCGGTCGCGTCGCGAAGCAGGCACTTGAAGTAGGGCTTTCCGCCGCGGGTGGTGCCGATCTGCGGATTGAGAAGGCTGTACGTCCCATCCAGGTAACCGTTGGCCGGAAGATCGACGACGTTGACGTGCTTGGACTGGGGAGTGGTCATTGAAGCAAACTCAGCAAAGAGGCCGCACATGCAGCAGGAATACGGCGCCGCGGCCGGACCGGCAGCGCGACGTCGAAAGAGCAACAGGCACTCGCGTCTGAACCCCTCATCCGCCGCGGCGGAGAGTCGGGGGATCGGAGGCTGTGAATCGAGCCATTTGAACTGCGATTGATGGTGACTCCTCTCCTGATCGCACCCCGGCGGGAGACGATCGGGCGCGCCAGAGATAGTGTACCGCGGCCGGAGCGATCGTGAATCACGAAGGCCTCTTCCGCAGCGCCGACAGCGGACCAGGCAGCTCGCGGAGGAGGTCGCCGGCCAGCATACCCGCCTCGCCGTTTCGGCTCGCCCACGCCTCTGCGGCGAGACCGTGGAGGTGGACGCCAACCGCCGCGCATTGCACGAGCGAGAGCGCCGGCGCAGCGGCAGAAGGACCGAATTGCGCAATCAGCCCCGCGATGATTCCCGTCAGCACGTCGCCGGTGCCGGCCGTGGCCAGCGCGGCGTTGCCGCTGTCGTTGACCGCGGTGACAACGCCGTCGGTGATCACGGTGCCGGCGCCCTTCAGAACCACGACACAGCCCAGACGACGGGCGAGCGCCTCGGCGGCGTCCCGCCGACTCTCGGGATCGCGCGGCTCGGCGCTCAGCTCGAGCGCCCGCGCGAGCCGCGCGAATTCACCGGGATGGGGAGTGAGCACGGCGGTCGCCCGCAGATCACCGGCAAACTGCGGAAGCTCCGCGAGTGCGTTCAGGGCGTCGGCATCGACCACGATGGGGTATCGGTCCTGCCCGATCAGCCTCGCGACGATCTGCTGCTGGGGAACGCCCATGCCAAGACCGGGCCCCACCGCCAAGCACCTGACACCGACGAGGAACTCATCGAGGATCGCCGCCACGTCGCTCGGGCGGAGCCGGCCGTGCGCGTCGACGGGCAGTGCGAGTCCGGTCGCGGAAGGCGCGATCGTGAGGCCGGCCGCGAGGATGGGCTCCGGCAGTGCGAGCACGACGAGACCCGCCCCGACCCGCAGCGCCGCCAGCGCGCTGAGTGCCGGCCCTCCAATCATCATCCGCGGCGCCACCACCTGACCGCCCAGAACGCAGACGGTTCCGAAGGTGCCCTTATGACCCGCCGAATCGCGGGGAGGCAGTGAGGGCCGTTCCAGCGCGTCGCTCATTCGTCCGCGTCCCCGCGCTCGAGGTTCGGCGGCGCGCCGTAGCCGACTTCGACGACCTGCACCTCGATGTTCCCGACGAGCAGGAGCATCGATGCCAGCTCCGCTCCCCCCGCGCCGTCGGCGAGGCTGGTGACCCCCGTCAGAATGTGGCCGGCGTGAAAGGCGACGGGCAGCGTGGCATCGAGATCGATCCAGCGACCCTCGATCAGCGCCTGCGTCCACATGTGCCAGCCGAACTGGCCTCCCGACCCATCGAACTGGTCGATGTAGACGAGCCCCGTGGCGACGCGAGCCGGGATGGCCTCGGCTCGCAGCATCGCGCAGAGCAGCACCGCGTGCTCCGAGCAGTCGCCCTGGCGCGTGCGAGCCGTCTCCGCTGCCGAGGCGAAGGCGGTCTGCAGGTCCTTCTTGCCGATGCGCTGGGAGACGAGCCGGCGCATGGCCTCGGCGCGCTCCCCCACGTCGTCGCCCGCGCCGCGAGCGGCCGCCCGCGCGAGCTTCACCACCAGTGGATCACGGGCGTTGACCATCGCGGAGTCGCCCAGGTACGACGGATCGTTCAGCTCCTCGGGTGTCGCGGCGAGATTGCGATCGAGATCGATGTGCAGTCGCCGCGGCGTCATCCGCTTCGCCCGCGTCGACGCGCTGGGCACCGGCAGAGGGCAGCGCGACGAGCGGCCCGTTCTTCGAGCGCAGGCGGAACACCGCCCGCCGGGAGCGCAGCACGTCCTTGATGGGCCGATCCGGCCGCACGAACATCGTCACCATCAGTTCGGGGCCGCCTCCGGGCCCGACCTGCTGCGCCTTCTCCTTGCTCGAAAGCCGAGTCACCATCGCGCCCAGGCCGGTCTGAATCTCCTGGTAGACGAGATGGCCGTCGCTCGAATAGTGCTCGATCGCCTCGATGGGCATCGCCTCGGTGATGGTGTTCCAGACCTCCACCGGCAGCTCCCGTCCGTCGTGATCGAAGGTGCTCTCGCCGACGCGTTCCGATTGAACGACGATCGGCACCAGTCCCTGCTCAGGCAGGAGCGTGCGGTACTCGTAGGAGCGAACGCCGGCCTTGCGCCGTTCGCGGGCGAAGCGCTCGGCGGCGAGCGGCGCGAGCCACGAGCCCTCGGGCAGGGGCAGCCGCTTGACGGACTGGCCATCGCCCTGACCGATCGACTGCAGCACATGGTCCTTCTCGTATTGCCAGCGGGTGATCACGGTACGGGCGGACATCCGCTCGGTGCTCGTGGCCTCCAGCAGCGTTCCCTCGTGCGACTCGATCGACTCGGTGCGCATCGAAATCGCAATCGATTGCGAACCTCGCTCGATCTGCATGCGCGTGTCGTGGACCGCGCGGTAGCGATCGCCGTCGTCGAAGACCTGTTCGCTCAGCCAGCCTGCCTTGACGCCATTGATGGAGAGCTCGTACCACCGCTCCTCGAGCACGGTCCAGGGACCGTCCGCCCGGACGAGGGGAGCAATGGCCGCCAGGATCAGGGCGATCGCCAGCGTCTGTAATCGATGATTCGACATCGTTCGCGCCGCTCGCGGAGACGGGGTGAGCGGGACCGTCATCCTTCCTCCGGTCGCCCCCTCCGGTCGCATGAGCGGAAACAGAATGACATCGCGGATCGAACGCTCGTTGGTGAGCAGCATGACGAGGCGATCGAATCCCAGGCCCAGGCCCCCGGCCGGCGGCATGCCGACCTGCAGGGCGTGGATGAAGTCCTCGTCGAGCGAGCGGAAGGTGGTCTCCTCCTCGTCCGCGCCGGCGAGCTGCTCGGTGAACTTCTCCAGCTGCACGTCCGGATCGTTCAGCTCGGTGTACGCCGTGCCGAGCTCCATGCCCGCCGATCGAGCAGTTCCCAGCGATCGCGACAGCGCCGGGTCGTCCGCCTGCGGTCGCGTCAGCGGGGAGATCGCGGCGGGATAGTCGGTCACGAACGTCGGCCGGGCGGGATCGAGCGTCGGGCTCGCACAGCGCCTCGTAGACCTCGTTGACCAGCAGCCAGTGATCGAGCGATCTGGCGTCGCTCGATGCCCAGGTCCTGCCGCCTTCTCGCGGACGCGCGCCTCGTCGGTCATCGGGAAGCCGAGGACCCGCTCGAACAGCTCGCCGTAGGCGATGCGATCGAACGGGCCGCGAGTAGTCGATCGCCAGCTCGCCGAAGGGCAGGACCGCGGCGCGATCGTCTCGGACCCCGCTCGCCCTCGCCCGCTGCCACCAACCGGGCCAGCTCGTGAAGCAGCGACTCGGTCAGCTCGAGCATGCTCCAGCAGTCGCCGAACGCCTCGTACACCTCGAGCGACGGTGAACTCGGGATTGTGGCTGCGGTCGACGCCCTCGTTGCGGAAGTTGCGGTTGATCTCGTAGACGCGGGGCATGCCGCCGACGAGCAGCCGCTTGAGGTAGAGCTCCGGGGCGATCCGCAGGTAGAGCGCGATGTCGAGCGCGTTGTGGTGCGTGACGAACGGCCGGGCCGCGGCGCCGCCGGCGATCGGCTGCATCATCGGCGTCTCGACCTCGAGGAAGCCGCGATCGTCCATGAAGCGCCGGATGCGCACGAGACCATCCGCGAGCGCCGCTGGAACGTGCGGATCGTCTCCGGGTTGGCGTACATGTCCACGTAGCGCTGCCGGTAGCGAAGCTCGGATCGGCTGAGACCGTGGTACTTCTCCGGCGGCGGCACGAGGCTCTTGCCGTGGACCTCGAAGCGATCGGCCCAGACGCAGATCTCGCCCTTCTGGGTCTGGCCGATCGGCCCCTCGGCCACGACGATGTCGCCGTAGTCGAGCTTCGACGCGATCTTGAAGCTGCGCCGGCGTCGACGCTCGCGCCTTGGAGACGCTCACCTGGAGGTCGCCGAGTGATCGCGGAGCACGATGAACACCAGCTTGCCCATCGCCCGGTGCTGCATGCAGCGGCCGGCCACGCAGCACGCGCGGCGCGGCGATCGACGGTCGCGTTCTGGTCCGCCGTCGGACGCTCGCGATAGTCGCTCCTGCGGCGTCCTCGTCGAACCGGGCCCGCGCCTCCGCGAGCGGGACGAGCCCGTCGACGCGCCGGCCGTAGGGCTCGATCGCCGAGCTCCTCGCGCCAGCGGCGAGCTTCTCCCGTCGAGCCTGGACGAGCGGATCGTTCGTCGTCCTGGACGGGGACTGGATCACGCGATGGAGCTTGATCGCAGTGA
Source organism: uncultured Planctomycetota bacterium (assembly GCA_963697235.1). Classification (GTDB taxonomy): domain Bacteria; phylum Planctomycetota; class Phycisphaerae; order Phycisphaerales; family SM1A02; genus CAVONJ01. Next base: position 22,993 of record CAVONJ010000003.1, on the reverse strand, counting down.
ATCGGGCATCGGTGCGTCGGAGGCACAGGGGCGCCGTCCTCGGAGACGTCAGCCGACGAGCGAGTCGCATGGTCGCCGCCCGTGCCGGGACATCCGCCCGATCCCTGATATCATCCGCCACCATGGGCAGCGACGATCAGGCGAATCGGCATCCTCACCGGCGGTGGCGACTGCCCCGGGCTCAACGCGGTGATCCGCGCGGTCGCCGAAGACCGCGCATCTACCAGCACGGCATCCGGGTCTTCGGGATCGAGGACGGCTTCCAGGGCCTCGTCGAGAACCGGATCGGGCGAGCTGTCGAGCTTCCACGTCTCGGGCGTGCTCACCCGCGGCGGCACGATCCTCGGCTCGAACAACAAGTACAACCCGTGCCGCGTCTGCGCGGGCAACGACGCGCAGGGCGAGCCGCATCTTCGAGAACCGCGTCGACCACTGCCTCGCGCACATCGCAGCGGCACGAGCTCGACGCCCTCATCGTGATCGGCGGCGACGGCACGATGAGCGCGACGGCCCGCCGCTGATCGAGCGCGGACGTGCACTGCATCGGCGTGCCGAAGACGATCGACAACGACCTCGTCGGCACCGACATCACCTTCGGATTCCTGACCGCGGTGAGCCATCGCGACCGAAGCGCTCGACCGGCTGCACTCGACGGCGGAGAGCCACCACCGCGTCATGGTGTGCGAGGTGATGGGACGGAACGCCGGCTGGATCGCCCTGCACAGCGGGCGTCGCCTCGGGCTCCGACGTCATCCTCATCCCCGAGATCCCCTTCGACATCGACGAGATCTGCCAGTTCGTCCGCGGCCGGACGCATCGCGGCCGCGGCTTCTCGATCATCTGCTGTTCGCGAGGGCGCGCAGCCGGCGCGGCGGCGAGCAGGTCGTCGCCCGCCGCGACCCGACGAGCCCCGACCCGTGCGGCTCGGCGGCGTGGGCGAGCTGCGTCGGCGCGGCCGATCGAGGACCGGACCGGCATCGAGACGCGCGACGACGGTGCTCGGTCACGTCCAGCGCGGCGGCACGCCCATCGCCGCGGACCGCGTGCTCGCGACGCAGTTCGGCCACCACGCCATGCGGCTCCTGCTGGCCGACCGCATGCAACCGGATGGTGGTCATGCAGGGCATGAAGCTGGGCGACGTCGACATCCTCTTCGCCGCCGACAAGCAGCGTCTCGTGCCACTCGACCACCCGCTGATCGAAGCCGCCCGGGCGATCCGCACGTGCTTCGGCGGCGAGTTGCCCGACGGCTCATCCTGAGCCGCTGATCGCGTCCGGCCGCTGAGCTTGCCCCGGCGACTGTTCGGTCTGGCGCTGTCATCTCGGCTCGCCGCACGTCGGTCTGGATCGACTTGGAGCGATCGAGCTGCAGGGCCGGCGGCTCGGCCGTGACGAGCGACTGGAACTGTGCGCGGAACTCCTCGATGCTCATCCCGCACGTCGCGGCGAACTTGGCCAGCTCATGGGGATCCTGGAAGTCGTCGCGCCGCAGCCTGATCATGTAGCGCCGCGCGATCGCATAGCGGGTGCTGTGGATGTCGACGTGCCGGATCCGACACCGACGCGTGGCCGGATCGAGCATCTGCGCGAAGGGAATGGGATGGAACGACCCGCCCTCCATGGAAATGAGGACCCCCCCGCCGCCGTCCAGAAGACACTTCGCCGCGCAGTACCCCAGGTCCCGGGTCAACTCCATGTCGAAGGGTATGGGATCGGCGCAGCGCAACTCGTAGCCGATGTTCTTCGCCACGATCGTGGACTTCAGGCCCAGCTCCGCCAGCCGCCTCTGCACCTCCTTCTTGAGGATCTCGCCGATGTCCACCTCCGCGATTCGCACGTGCCCGTGATCGTCGCGCTCCGTGTCCTCCAGGGTCTCGAGGTCCTGAGGATCGATGTTCAGCACGACGCCTTCGGCGATGACCGCGACCCCGTCCCGCCGACCGTAGCTGAGCCGCTTGATGATCGCGCCGACAAGCGTGTCGACGATCTGCCCGAGTCGGATCGAACCCTCGCCGAACTCCTCGGGAATCAACGTCAGCGTGACCCCGGCCGCCTTGCCGATGCCCAGAGCAAGGTGACCCGTCTTTCGACCCATGGTGATGATGAAGTACCAACGACCGGTGGTCTTGGCGTCGACCATCACGTTCTTGACGATGCCCACGCCGACGTGCCGCGCCGTCTGGTAGCCGAACGTGTCGAGCGTGGCCGGCAGGTCGACATCGTTGTCGATGGTCTTCGGCACGTGCACCACGCGAATGCGCCCTTCCGCCTTCTCGTGCAGCTTGATCGCGGAGAATGCGGTGTCGTCGCCGCCGATCGTGATGAGCTGGGAGACGTTGAGCCGCAGCAGGCTGATCACCGTCTTCTCGAGGTCCTGCGCCTTGAGCGTCGGATTCGCCCGCGAGATGCCCAGATGGGAGCCGCCTCGGAAGTGGATCCGGCTCACACCGTCGATCGTCAACCGCACGACCCGATCGATGTTGCCGGACATCAGCCACTGGAAGCCGTCCTCGACGCCAAGCACCTCGACGCCTCCGAGGCAGCCGCGGATCGTCGCGGCGCCGATGACGCTGTTGATGCCTGGGGCCGGGCCGCCGCCCACCAGAATAGCCATGGTCTTGTTTTGACTCACCGTCCTGCTCCTTCCGTGGCACGAGCGGGGATTGTACGGCCTCGCGCCTCGCGAGCCTCGGCGCGCGGGCGTCTCGACCGTGCTTCGAGTCACCCGGACGAATGCGGGCTATCCTGAGCAGCGTGGAACCTGCGGTCTTCATCGATCGGGATAACACGCTCATCGCGAACGACGGCGATCTCGGCGATCCCGAGCAGGTCCGGCTGCTCGACGGCGCCGGCGAGGCCTTGCGGCTGCTGCGCGATGCGGGGTTGCGGCTGGTCGTGATCACCAATCAAGGCGGGGTCGCGCGAGGCCGCTTCACCGAGGCAAACGTGCACGCCGTGCACCGAAGAATCGAGGAGCTTCTGGAGACGGAGGGCAGCTCGGTCGACGGCTTCTATTTCTGTCCCTTCCACCCCGAGGGCACGGTGCCCGAGTACCGCCGCGAGCATCCCTGGCGCAAGCCGCAGCCCGGCATGCTCCTGCAGGCGGCCCGCGATCTGCAGCTCGATCTGCAGCGCAGCTGGATGATCGGCGATCAGGACCGCGACGTCGTGGCCGGTCACGCCGCCGGGTGTCGCACGATCCTGATCCGTCACGAGGGCCGGGACACCGCGGCGGCGGCGACCGGGACCGCGCCGACCGCCACGGCCCGGACGCTGCTCGAGGCGGCCGGGATCATCGTGCGCTCCGGGCCGGCTGGTCGCGCTCCGAACACGGTGCCCGCGCTCGCCGCGGCGGCGGCGCTGCTGCCCCTGCTCGCCGGGCCCTGGCCATGACCGGTCCGACCACGATCACGCTGCGCGCCCTCGCGGGTGAACCGCTCGAGGACGAGTCGGTCCGTGACATGGTGATCGCCACCGCCAATGCGATCGCGGAGCGGCACGGCGTGCGGGTGATCGACGTCGTCACCGATGATTCCAGCATCACCGTCACCCTCGGGACCGGTCGGATCGAGGCGCTGGGTTTCGCGGCCGAGCTGCGCCGGCTCACGGGACGCTGGTACGCGCACAAGCACGGCGGTCCCGGCCTCTGGGGAGACGGCGCCGAGGAAGACCCTCCGCATGGCGGGAGCGATTCGTGATGGGTGCCCCGCTTCGTCGGGATCTGCAGCGAGTGCTCGTGGTCTGCCCATCGTGGGTCGGCGATCTGGTCATGTGCACGCCCGTGCTGCGGGCCGTACGGCAGGCGCTGCCGGCAGCGCATCTGGTGGGGCTCCTTCGGCCCGGGCTCGAGGGGGTGCTCCTCGGCAGCGACTTCCTGGACGAGCTGCTGCCCGGCGCCGGGAGTCGGCGGAACACTGCGTTCAGCCGCGCGGCTTCGCCATCTGCGTCTCCAGGCCGCGCTGCTGCTGCCGAACAGCTTTCGCTCGGCCGTGCTGGTGGCGCTGGCGGGCATTCCCATTCGCATCGGCTACGCACGCGATCGACGCCGATTCCTGCTCAGCGACGCGCTGTCCGCTCCGCGCAGCACAACGCCGCTGTCGACCGTCGAGGATTATCTCCGCCTGGCGCGGTGGGCCCTGGGCGAGCCCTCCCCGAGCCCGCGCCTCGAGCTGGTCGTGACGGACGAGGAGGCGGCGGAAGCGAACCGTCTGCTGGGCGACTGCCCGCGCCCCTTCGTGCTCCTGAATCCCGGCGCCGTCCGATCGGAGAAACGGTGGCCGACCGTGCGGTTCGCGCAGGTCGCCGTGGCGCTGGCCGCGGAGCGCGGCCTGGCCATCGCCGTCTCCGGTAGCCCCGCGGAACGGTCCGTGGTCGCTGATGTCGTGAGTCGAATCGGCCCTCGTACGCCCGCCGTCGATCTGGTCGCTCGCGGCCTCACCCTCTCGAGTCTCAAGGCAGTCGTCGCGCGAGCGCGGCTGCTCATCACGAACGACACCGGACCCCGCCACATCGCTGCCGCCCTGGGAACGCCTGTCGTCAGCCTCTTCGGCCCGACCGACTGGCGCTGGACCGTGCTGCCCGAAGCGCGGGAGCGCATCGTGCTCGCCGATCCATTCCTGCCCGAAGAGCAGATCGCCGATCGATGTCCACGTCGATGCCACATCGAGAAGATCACCGCGCCGGATGTGCTCGCAGCCGCTGCAGCACTGCTCGACGGAGCGGGCGCGGCAACCGCTCCAGCGCCGAACGCACAGCCGCGACGGTGATGCACCGGGGCAGCGGGATCTCCCGCTCGGACAGCTCGACCGCCAGACGCTCCAGCATGCGGGCGATCTCCCGGTCCGGGCGGCGCATGCGGCGAACACCGACGGTGTCGATCACGCAGACCGACGGAGGGTCGCGGTGGACCACCAGGTTCGAGAGCTTGAGATCGCGGTGGAAGAGACGGGCCTGAGCGAGCCGTGAGATCACCGTTCCGGCCGCTCGGGCCAGGGCGACATCGGCCACCGTGGGACCGAGGGTCGGTGCCGCGGAAAGCCCACTCTCCCCCGCCACGTACTCGTATTCCAGCTCCAGATGCAGTGCCCTGCTCCGCCAGCACAGGACCGGGCCGCGGCAGAGCGGCGGGGTCGCAACTCCCGCCGATGCCGTTCGCACCGAGCCCCGCGACTGCCGATGGGGCTGATCGATTCCGAAGACCAACTTCACGGCCAGCAGCGGCCCCATGGTCCACGCCTTCACCACCCGCTGCGTCTCGCCCGGCCGCTGAAGCAGCCAGACCGTGCACCGCTGTTCTGATTTGAGACACCTGATCGCATGGCGCGGCGCGGGGGGCACGAGCGGAGAATACCCCCGCGCGGCGGTTGGCGGTCGACCTCAAGGACGCAGTACCATGCCGGCTGAAGACGAAGTCGTGTCACTGTCCGCCCGAGCACGAATCATTGCACTGTTGCGGCGAAGCAATCATGCACCGGGTTGCTCGATGACCCAACGCGGGTCCCAGCCGGCCGTCGCGCCGCCGCTTCCCGACCGGACCAGCGTGAGCCGGGCGATCGACGAGGTTGCCCGCCGGGACCCCACCGGGCACCTCGTGCATCTCGTGCTGGCCATGGTCTATCTGTTCTGGCTCGCGCTGGCGACAGCGCCCAAGGACATCGCGTTCGCCGCACTGCTCGTCTTCGCCGGGGTGCGCTTGCGGGTCACGCTGCCGCTGTATGCTCCGCTGCTGCGCGATCGACTGGGCTGGGCGATTCTTGCTTGGGCGGCGTGGCACGGACTGACCGCGCTGTGGAGCACGGACGGATCGCAGGGCCTCGACGAGCTCCGGGCGTTCCGCTTCGTGGCCACATCGTGCGCCCTCTGGCCGGTCATGAACCGGCTTCCTTGGCTGATTGGTGCCTTCCTGCTGGGCGTGCTCGCCCAAAACGGGGTGCAGCTCGTCCAGTTCCTGCAGTGGTTCGGGCTCGATCCCGATCACAACGCCAGCCGCCTGCGGGGGCTGCTTCACCCGATCCAGACCGCAACGATCTGCACCGCCGCCATGTGCTGGCACTGCTCCGCGATCCTCCACCAAGAGGGGGGTCCCGCGGTGGGTCGCCCTGGCGGGGATGCTCGTGGCCGGGGTCGGTCTGATCTTCACCGGCAGCCGCGGTCCATGGCTGGTGGCCGCCCTGGTGGTTCCCGCCCAGCTCCTGGTCACCGCGATCCGGCGCCCGGCAACCCGGCGTCCCGCCCTCGCCCTCGCCATGACCGGCGTCGTGGCGGCCCTCGCCATCTGGCCCGTCGCCGAGACCATCGTCAGCACGCGAGTCAACAAGACGGTGCGGGACTTCCGCCGGGCGGAGAATCACCGACTGAACACCGACGTTGGCGTGCGCCTGGCCAGCTGGCAGACCGCTTGGGATCTCTTCCTGACCCATCCCCTGGCCGGCATCGGAGCGGGCGGTTTCCGAGACGCCGCCGCGGCCGGCGAGTACGGCGACATCCTGCCCCGGTCCGATCACGCCCATTCGATGTACCTGCATGTGCTGGCGTGTACCGGCGCCATTGGCGGCGCGCTGATGCTGGCCGTGATCGGGCTGGCTATCCTCCGCGCCGCTCGGGATCCCTCCGATCACCAGTACGCCGATGGCAATCTGTTCGTCCTGCTCGCCTGGCTGGCGGGCGCGTCGTTCGACGTCTACCAGCTGATGGGACAGCTCTTCGGCCTCTTCGCGTTTCTCGCGACGATCACCATACCCTTCCGACCTGAACTCTCCATCACCAATCCCTTCCGAAGATGCCGACCGCACGCTCCCAATTCGACCTCGCCGTCGCCTTGACCGCGCACGACAGCCATCGCACGATCGAACGGTGCCTGGAGAGCGTGCGCACGCTGGCGCACCATGTCGTGGTCATTGACTCCGGCTCGACCGACGGCACGGTCGAGACGTGCCGATCGTTCGGCGCAGGAGGTGATCGAGCGACCCTGGGAGGGCTACGTGCGGCAGAAGCAGTTCGCCCTCGATCAGTGCCGCGATCACGACTGGGTCTTGCTGCTGGATTCCGATGAATCGGTGGAGCCGCGACTCGCCGAGTCGATTCGACGGGTCCTGGCCGAAGACGGCCGGGGTTGCGCCGGATGGCTGGTCAACCGGAAGATCTGGTTCCTCGGCGGCTGGCTGCATCACACCTATCAGCCCGAGTGGCGACTGCGGCTGGTTCGCGGCGGCCAGGCTCGGGTGTCCGGCGTCGAGGAGCACGATCGCCTCGAGGTCGAGGGTCCGCTCGGCCGTCTGGAAGGTGATCTGCGGCACGATTCGTGGGCCGATCTCGCAGACCTCGCCCGTCGGCAGATCGAATATGCGGAGATGGCCTCTCGCTGCGACGCGCGAGGTGGCAATCTCGCCAGCCTGCTGTTCAGCCCGCCAGCCGCCATGCTCAAGCAGCTGATTCTGAAACAGGGATTTCGAGACGGCGCCCGCGGATTCATCGCGGCGGGAATGACATTCAACGCGAAGATGCTGAAGCACGCCTATCTCGCCGCCCGGCGCTTCTCGAAAGCCGCGCCAAATCGGTGAGCGCGGCTCGTCGCGTGCACCGCTGCCCCCAGTCTGCTACTGTCTGTGCACCATCCCCGACCGAGACGGCCGAACGGCGGCCGCGAGGCGGAGATTCGATGTGATGGTCCGAGCATCCGCTGTGATCGATCACGCGACTCCCGAAGATCGCCGTCGCCAGAACGTCATCGCCAGCCGCGGCCCGGTGGTTCACGTGAGCACGGCCCGCACTTGGCGTGGCGGCGAGCAGCAGCTCCTGAATCTGGCCCGTGGACTGCTCGATCGGCAGATCGACACGGTGGTGATCGCCCAGCCGGACTCCCCCGTCCTGCTCCGCTGCAAAGAGGCGGGAATCCGGGTCGCCGCCGTTCGCTGCCGGGGAGAATTGGACATGCTCGCGGTCGGCCGGATTGCTCGGCTCATCCAGCGGGAGAACGGTTCCCTGCTCCACGCCCACGACGCGCACGCGGTCACGTTGGCGGCGATTGCCTCCCGCATCGCGGGCATTCCGCGGGTGTGCACGCGCCGGGTCGATTTCGTCCCTCGCTCCCGATGGAAGTACCGGCGGGGCATGGATCACGTCATTTGCGTCTCGCATGCCGTCGAGCGCATCTGTGCCGATGCCGGCGTGCCCCGCCACCACATGACGGTGGTCCATTCGGGCATCGACCTCTCCCGGTTGAAGCGGGCCAGCGGCGACCGCAACCGGAGCCGCTCGGAGTTCGTCGGCCAACAGACGGATCGCCCGATCGTCCTCAATGTGGCCAGCCTTGCCGATCACAAGGATCAGCGCTGCCTGCTCGACGCGATCCCCCACGTCCTGGGCGAGATTCCCGAGGTCGTGCTGGTCATCGTGGGCGAAGGAGAGCTCGAGCGACCGCTCCGGAGGCAAGTGGCACGGCTCAACCTGGAGCGCCACTGCATCTTCGCCGGTCACCGCAACGACGTGCCCGACCTGCTCAACGCCTGTGACTTGCTGGCTGCGTCCAGCTACATGGAGGGCCTCTGCACCTCGGTGATGGATGCCATGGCCGCGGGCAAGGCGGTCGTATCGACGAACGCGGGCGGACTGCCGGAGTTGGTGGAGGAGGGCATCACCGGGTTGCTCGTTCCGCCGCGGGATCCGAAGGCGCTGGGGCGGGCCATCGTGACGCTGCTGCAGGACCATGATCGCCGAGCGGCGTTCGGACGCGCCGCGGCGGAGCGAGCCCAGATGTGGTTCGGGCTGGACCATATGGTGAATGGCACCGTGGACGTGTACAGCCAGATCCTGTCCGGCTGAGCTGCTGAAAGAGGCCGAATGACCATCTGGTTGACGAGCATCTTCGGTGCATACCTGCTCGGCTCGATCCCGTTCGGTTATCTGATCGGCCGAGCCAAGGGGATCGACGTCCGCTCCCGCGGATCGGGCAACATCGGGGCGACGAACGTCGGACGGCTGCTCGGCCGGCGGTACGGATTCATCTGCTTCTTCCTCGACGCGGCCAAGGGAGCCGTGCCCGTCATCGTCAGCGGCGTGCTCTCGGGCGTGTGGGGGCGGCGGCTTGGCGGCCACGGGGGCGAGGCGATTCCCCCCGGCGAGGTGTGGCTCTGGTTGGCCGTCGCGATGGCGGCGCTGCTGGGCCACATGTATTCGCCCTGGCTTGGTTTCAAGGGCGGCAAGGGGGTCGCGACCGGATTCGGCGGGATGGTTGCCATGTGGCCGCTGCTCACACTGCCCTGTCTCGCCGCGCTGCTCGTCTGGGTGCTGGTGCTGGCGATGACCCGCTTCGTGGCGCTGGCCAGCATGGCCGCGGCGATCAGCCTTCCCTTCGGAATCGCGATGTTTGCGCAGCCCTGGCGTGGGCCGCTTCCCGCCGGCGAGCAGCTCCGCGCAGCTGCCTTTGCTCGTCACCACCACGGCGCTGCGCGCTCTTCGTCATCTTCAAGCACCGCGCGAACATCGCGAGGCTCCGGTTCGGCACCGAGCCGAAGATCGGTTCGGCACTCCGCGCGAACGGCACGCCGTAGCTGCAAGGGTCACATACCCAGGAGCAAGACCACCGCGACCGCGACCGGAAGCCGAAGATCGACCGCGTCACGCACTGGCCGCGGTCGCCACCACGCCAGCAGGAGGAGTGTCACCATGAGCGACGCGGCGAGCCAGGCGGACGCACCGACGTCAAGCTGGCCGGCGGCCGCACCGGCCAGCAGGACGACCTGGGCGCCGATCGAGAGCGCGAGCGCCAGTCGCCAGGTGACGCGCACGCCGAAGGTGTTGGGAATCGTGCGGGTCCCGAACCGTCGATCGGATTCTGCATCATCGATGTCGCACAGCATCGCGTCGGCAAAGACCTGGAGCAGGAGGAAGATCACCACCACCGCCAGGGGCGGCCAGCGCCAATCGCCCGGCAGCGCGACAACCAGCACGATGGCGAGCAGGGCAGCGATACTCGCGGCCACGGCGAGGTTCTTGAGGAACAGCCGGTTCTTTCGGCGCACGCTGGTCGGAAGGCTCGCATAGGCAAGAACGCCCAGGTGCGCGGCGGGCACGAGCAACGGGAGCCCCGGATGAATCGACCAGCCGACCGCGGCGGCTGCGAACGCGAGAACGACCGCCGCGGTCCGAATGGGGCGGGCGTAGTGCCGCATGAAGCGATATCGGGCGGGATCGGAGGCGCTCGTCGGCGGGATCAACGAGCCGGTCGAGCAGCTTGACGCGATCGGCGAGATACACGCTGACGGTGAGCGTCAGGGCGAAGACCAGCGGGAGACCGCCGAGCCGCGCTGGACCACACAGCCACGCCGCGAGCAGGAGTCCTGCCGCGACGTACAGGCCCATCCAGAGGCCAAGGTCGCCGAGCCGACCGATCAGCCGGGAACAGCGGGCCGTCAAGCGATGCGCTCGCCTGCTTCGCACCGTTCACTACTTTGATTCGACGACGACGGGGAGCATGACCGGCACGTCGGCATGCTGTTCCCGCAGCGCTCGAACCTGTTCGCGAATGCGAGGAAGATCGGCGAGAAAGAGCCCGTCCGCGGATGGCGATTCGCGGTCCTCGTCCCGGAGCAGACGAAGCGCGCTGACCAGGTCCGGGGACCGGTCCATCTGCACGAGCAGTTCGTCGATCGCGTCCAGGCTCAGCCCGATCGTGTACCGCGCCCCCTGCCGGGAAAGCTGGAGCTGCTGCTCGAACGAGGGAAGCACGTCGCCCGATCCCGCCAGCCGGTGACCGATCGTGGGATCGATTCGCGCTCCAGCCGCGAACGGCGGAGCGCCGATCTGGTCCCGCACCCGACGGGCCATCTCTGTCAGCGCGCTCCCCGCGACGTTGGGACCGCCGCCTCGTCCAGTCTGCTCAAGACCGGCTTGGGCTCCGCGCGTCCGTTGCTCGGCGGCCTTGCCGTGCGCAAGCAGCCACTGCTGTTCGATCAGGCGGGCCTGCTCGTAGCTGAAGTTCCGCACGAGCGATCCGCTCCGAGGCAGCGAACCGACCGCTGCGCCAATCGCCCCTTCGATCGATTGCTCTTCGCCGGAGACGACCAGCGCAAACGGGAGGACCACCGGCGGACCAGACCAAGGTGCCCTTGGATGTCCCGAGACCACCGCCGCGGACGGCGTCTCCAGCGACGGCGCCTCGTCATCGGGCGGGCCGGAGGCCGCCGCCAGTTCGGCCGGGGGGGAATCCGAATGGGTGGATCGCGCCACGCCCGGGCGACCCCGATCCACCGGATGATCCACCCCCGGGCGATCGACCTGGGCCACCGGGCTCTGGGTCGGCGCCGGACCACGGCCCCTCCAACCCTGGAGCAAGACCAGCAGGCCTGCCGTCGCAATGACCACGACCGCGGCGGCCAGGGCGGTCGCGATGAAACGACGCTGCCGCTGCCCCCGGTGGCGCAGACGGCGATATGACCCAGGCTGGTGCTCGATCAACATCGGCCTCGCCAGGATGGGCTCCAGCTCTTCGAGGAAGGACCGGGGCAGTCGGACCGGGTCGAGGCCGCGCAGCGCTTGGCGATCGGCGCGCAGCTGCTCGATTCTGGCGAGCGATTCCGGGTCGTCCGACAATCGCTCGAAGAGCCGGCGGGCTTCGGCCGGTTCGAGCTGGTCCTCGATGAACTCCAGCAACTTGGCTTCGTCGAATGATTCGAAGTTCACGGATCGTCCTGCCTTCTGATCGCCTCGGCCTCGAAGGGAAGGCGTCCGGAAAGAGCGGCCTCGGCGGCAGCCCGGAGAGCGACCCGGGCGCGGAAGAGTCTGGATCTTACGGTTCCCACCGGAACCTCCAACACCGCGGCGATCTGGTTGTAGTCGAGATCCTGCAGATCACGAAGCACCAGGATCGCTCGCACATTCGGCTCCAGTGTATTCAGCGCCCCCACCAGCTCGCTCCTGGTCTCGGCGTGTTCGACGTGGTCGGGCCCCGAAAGTTCCCCGCTGACAGGCCTCCACCCAACGCGTTGGGGCGTCTCGTCCAGAGATTCGTGCCGCCGGAGCCTCTTCTTGCGAAGGTGGCTCAGGCAACAGTTCATGGTGACCCGAATGACCCAGGTGCTGAGCTTGCTGCGGCCGTCGTAGCTCTGCAGGCCCTCGATGATCTTGATCAGCGCCTCCTGGGTGAGATCGCTCGATTCCTCCACATCGTGCAGCATCCGATAGCACACGCTGTACACGCGGCGCTGGTAGCCCTCGAGCAGTGCCGCCAGAGCAGCGCGGTCGCCCCGGCGGTGCGCTTCCAGAAGCTCCAGCTCTCGCTCCGGCGTGAGCCTGACCTCTCCGTCGGTCCGTGGACCCGCGGGCGCGACGTTCCAGATCGGAGAAGGATCGGCCGGTGCCAACAGCTGGACCTCACTCATGGGTAGGATGTCCGCTCGGCGCGCCCCCGGACTTGCATGAACATCCTGCGACTCACCATCATCGTACGAGAGCCAGCCTGAGCGTCGACCTCGCGATCCGGCCATGATCTCATCGAGAGGTATCGACAGATCATGGGACAGCTCACGGAACAGATCATGGAACGGGATATGGATCACGGCAGCTCAGGCTACCGCTCCCCCTTGGAATCGAGATACGCCTCGGCCGAAATGCGCGAACTCTGGTCCGCGCAGAAGAAGTTCGCCACCTGGCGCCGTCTCTGGCTCGCCCTGGCCGAAGCACAGCACGAACTGGGCCTGCCGCAGATCGACCCGGCACAGCTGCGGGAGCTGTCCATGCACCTCGACGACATCGATTTCGAGGCGGCAAACCGGCACGAGGCGCGGCTGCGCCACGATGTGATGGCCCACATCCATGCCCTTGGCGACGTGGCTCCCAGGGCTCGGGCGATCATCCACCTCGGCGCCACGAGCCAGTTCGTCAACTGCAACACCGAGCTGATCCTGATCCGGGACAGCCTCCGGCTGATCGCCGGAAAGACCGCCCGGGTCATCGACGCCCTCGGTCACTTCGCGCAGCGGTACCGGGACCTGCCCACCCTGGGTTTCACCCACTACCAGCCGGCCCAGCCGACGACCGTCGGCAAGCGGGCAGCGATGTGGGCGTATGACCTGTTCCTGGCCCTGGACGACATCGAGCAGCGTCTAGCGAGCTTGCGATTTCGTGGTGCGAAGGGCGCCACCGGAACCCAGGCGTCCTTCCTCGCCCTCTTCGAAGGCGATCACGCCAAGGTCGAAGAGCTCGACCGGCGCGTCACGGCGAAGATGGGGTTCGATCCGGAACAGCGATACCTGGTGACCGGTCAGACCTATCCCCGCCTCGTCGACGCCCAGGTCCTGGGAAGCCTGGCGGTGGTCGCGGCGGCAGTGCACAAGTGCGCCACGGACATCCGGCTGCTCGCGAATCGGAAGGAGCTCGAAGAGCCGTTCGAGGAGACGCAGGTCGGCTCCTCTGCAATGGCGTACAAGCGCAACCCGATGCGCTGCGAGCGGGCGTGCGGCGTCGCTCGCTTCGTCATGACGCTGGCCGCCAGTCCCCTCGGCACCGCCGCCACCCAGTGGCTGGAGCGGACCCTGGACGACTCGTCCAACCGGCGGCTCGTCATTCCCGAGGCGTTCCTCGCCCTGGACGGCGTGCTGGACATCATGCACAACGTCGTGTCGGGTCTCGTCGTCTACGAAAAGACGATCGAGTCGAACTTGCTGGCGGAGCTTCCCTTCCTCGCGACCGAGAATCTGCTCATGGCCGCGGTGCGCGCCGGGGCGGATCGACAGGAGGCCCACGAGACGATTCGCCGCAGCAGCCAGGCCGCCGCCCGGGCCGTGAAGCTGGAAGGCGGCCGCAACGATCTGCTCGATCGCCTGCGCTCCGAGCCGATCTTTGCCGCGCTCGATCTGGACGCGGTGCTCGCGCCCACCGAGTACATCGGCCGCGCTCCCGAGCAGGTCGATCAGTTCATTGCTGCGGTGCTGGGTCCAATCCGCGATCGCTACCGGGACTTCTTGGGAGCCACCACCGACCTTCGTGTGTAGTGCCCGAGGCTGGATGCCCATTCCCCGACTCCAAATCGACCGCGTGGCCCTGCTCGTCATCGACCTGCAGGAACGTCTGCTGCCGACGATCGTCGACCGTCACCAGGTCGTTCGAAATGCCGAGATTCTGATCCGGATGGCGGAGTTGCTCGAGCTTCCCTATCTCGTGACCGAGCAATATCCCGCCGGCCTGGGACGGACGGTAGAGAGCATCGCCGCCGCCATGCCCGATCGCTCGCAACGGGTCGAGAAGACGCGCTTCAGCGCCTTGGTCGACGTGGTCGAGGAGCGACTCGCTCGCTGGCGGCGGACCCAGATCATCCTGTGCGGCGTCGAAGCACATGTCTGCGTCCTGCAGACGGCGCTCGACCTCCAGGCCAGTGGACGGCAGTGCTTTGTCTGCGTCGACGCGGTGTCTGCCTCGCAGCGCGAGCAGATCCAGCCCGCCTGCCAGCGCATGACCCGGGCGGGAGCAGTCCTCACGGGGGTGATCTCCGTCATGTACGAGCTGCTCGGCGATTCCCGTCACCCCGCATTCCGCGGATGCCTGGAATTGGCCAAGCGGGTCGAACAATGACAGGTCGACCCGTCCAAAACGCGAACAATTGTGCCCGAGGAACTCCCATTTCTTGGACAGAGAAGCCCAGAGGCCCGATACTGGAGGAGCTTCAATCGCCTATGCTGGCCCGCGGGAGGGACTCCTGCCGATCAATGATCCACGACGTGATGAAGACTGAAAACGAGGGTTTGCAATGGAAGCGTACGAACGCATGGTCAAGCTGGTGCACGATGCAGCAGAGGACATTCAGAAGGCGGAAGGTGGCAACAAGGCCGCCGGGACGCGGGTCCGGAAGCTGATGCAGGAGATCAAGCAGGCGGCCCAGGACGTCCGGATGGCCGTCCTGGAATCGCGAGCCGAGGACGCCTGAACGGGTCCCCGGCCGCATGTGAGGCCTTCGGGCCTGCGGGTGTTCGTGAACCCAGCCGCGGTCCCTTCAAACAACGGGTGAACGCCGCGCGTCACGCGGCTCCCGGCCGCTCGTCCTCAGTGCAGCAAGCGGTGGTCCCGATTCCCGCGCCGGACCGGCGATCAGGAGATGTTCGACTTGGCTCGTCCCCTCCTCTTCGACATCAGCGATATCGATAAGAACAAGGTCGTCATCACCCGCGAGGAGGTCGGCGAGATCATCCCTCAGAGTGGCGACATGCGCCAGCTGAATCACGTCATCTGGTTCAGCGACGATTGCGGTCGAGCCCTCGGAGTCAAGTACGTTCAGGCGGACGAGTTCTGGGTCGCCGGCCACATTCCCGGCCGCCCGCTCATGCCTGGGGTGCTCATGATCGAGGCCGGGGCCCAACTGGCCAGCGTGCTCTACTGGAGGAAGGTCTCCAAGACCCACTTCCTGGGATTCACCCGATGCGACAACGTGGTCTTTCGGAGCCAGGTCGTTCCGGGCGACACCCTCTATCTTCTGGCCGAAGAAGTCTCGCTGCGTACGAAGCGATTCGTGATGGACACCCAGGGCGTCGTCAACGGGGTTCTGGTCTTCGAGGCGCGGGTGACGGGAATGGCGATGTAACCGGCCCCGACCAACGTCGATCAGCGGCTGATAGGCGTGAATCGGAAACTGCTCGGCCGAAACAGCGGTGCGGCCAACGACCGGAACGGAGCGACGCCACAGGAGGGGAACCGCTGAATCCCCAGCCGAACCAGCCGTAGCCGCACGATTGATAGAACGGGTAGCCGAAGGAGTACCAAAAGCCCACGTTCCCCACCGGGAAGCCGGACGTGACGGTGGGTCGAGCGCGAGCGTTGGCGTATCGCTCCAGAGCCAGCGGTCCCGGCGCATCCCGGTTGCTCCCGCCGTTGCGGTAACTCTGATACGTGCTCGCACCGCTCGATGCCTGGGTCGGAGGTGGCATGTCGATCACCACCGACGCCCGGGCGTCACCTGCCACCGACAGGCCGAGCAGGAAGAACGTCGCGGTGCAGATGGCGGGGCCTCGAGACATGGATGCAAACTCCGGTTGCCCCCCTCGATGGCCTGCGGCCACTCGAGAGGCGGTATTCTACTTCCTTGACGCGCCGCGCTGGCCCCGTCCGGCGGCTTTTCCGGCATGCTCCTCACGATGGCTGGTCCGCATCTCTATCCGCTGCAATTCGAACCGATCCTGAAGCCCAAGGTGTGGGGCGGCCGTTCCCTGGCCCGATTCGGAAAGCACCTGCCTCCCGAGGTCCTCATCGGCGAGTCCTGGGAGCTCGCCGATCTGCCGGCGGACGTGCCCCAGGGACGATCCGTGATCGGCAACGGCCCCTTGGCCGGACAGACGCTCCATCAGCTCATGAGCTCGTCCGCGGCGACGCTGCTTGGAGCCGCTCGGCCAAGCGATACCGGCGGCTTCCCGCTGCTCATCAAGTATCTGGATGCTCGGCAGAATCTGTCGGTGCAGGTTCATCCCGATCGCGACTACGTCGCCCGCCATCCGGGCACCCACCTGAAATCAGAGGCGTGGTACGTCCTCGACGCCGAGCCCGGCGCGATCATCTACAAGGGCATCAAGCCGGGAATCGGTCGGGAGGAGCTGCGCGATCATCTCGAACGTGGAGCGCTCGTCACCGACCTCGTGCAGGTGCCCGTTGCCGCCGGTGACTGCCACTACCTCCCTAGCGGGACGTGTCACGCGCTCGGGGGGGGCATCGTCGTGGCGGAGATCCAGACGCCCAGCGATACCACCTTCCGCCTCTACGACTGGGGGCGAACCGAGCGAGAGATCCATGTCGAGGCAGCGCTGGAGTGCCTTCGGTTGCAGACCCCCCACCCGATCGCCTTGCCGCCGCCGATAACCACCGGATCGATCCTCACCCAGCCGCTGCTCGAAACCCCGCACTTCGGGATGGAGCGCGTCGAGGTGACGAATGGGGGGAGCTTTCCGATCGTGACGAATGACTTGCCGGAGGTGTGGCTCGTCCTCGAGGGGTCGGCGACCTTCGAATCGTACAGTTCCCTCTCTGTCCAGGCACGGCGAGGTGCGACCGTGCTCATACCGGCCGCGCTGAACGATGCTCACGCCGTGATCCAGGGCAACGCGTTGATGCTTCGGGTCACTCTGCCGTCACCGCTCAGTGGTCAGATCGCCGATGAATGACCCATGCTGCGTCAAATCTTCTTCACGATCTTGCTGCTGACCTTCGCGAGCGCCGAGGCGTTCGCCGACCATCTGCTCGTGGCCGCCAGCGAAAAGTGGGAGTGGCGAGCCGATCAGCTCGAACCGGGCGATGAGATCATCCTCATGCCCGGTGAGCACCGGCCCATCCGCCTCCGGTCGGTGCATGGCACGGCCCAACGTCCGATCATCATTCGCACCGTCGCGCCCGATCGGCCGGCGGTGATCCGCGCCGATCGGGAGGGCATTCGACTGGAGAACTGCAGCCACGTCGTGATCCGGGATGTGACGATCGAGGGTGCCACCATCAACGGCATCACCGTCTGCTCCGGATCGCGCGAGCCGCAGCCCGCGCACATTCGGATCGAGCGGGTCACGGTGAAGAACACTGGCCCCAAAGGCAGGCGCCATGCGATCCAGCTGGATTCAATCGTGAACGTCGTCGTGGTGCATTGCCAGATCGAAGGGTGGGGCGGCGCCGGAGTCGATGTGACGGCCAGCTCCGACGTTCAGATCATGGATTGCCGGTTCACTGGCACGGCCGACCATGAGCAGCAGGCGGCGATTCAGGTGCGCGGGGGCAGCGAGAAGGTGCGAATCAGCGGCTGCTCGATCGTCGACTCGGGCCTCTACTCGATCGTCCTGGGTGGAGCGCGCGACCCGCTGCTCACGGTGGCTGGCGAGCCGTTCTCCCCCGAACTCCAGCCGGACCCGTCGGACCACTATCAGGCCGTCGGCGTCGAGGTCAAGTTGTGCACGATCGAGGGCAGCGCCTGTCCGGTTCACTTCATCAGCGCTGATTCCTGCCGCGTGCGAAACAACACGATCGTCCGTCCCGAGGCGTGGGTGGTCGCTGTCGACCTGGCCCCACTGGACGTGCCGCTCCGGCCGTCGCGCAGTTTGACCTTCTCCGCCAACCTGATCGTCTGGGAGCCTGGGGCCGTGAGCCGACTGATGCAGGTCGGCCCCCGATACGCCGCAGGGGCGCTGGCCCTCGAAGAGAACCTGTGGTGGTCCTCGGAGAGCCAGGACGTCCTCAAGGCCCTGTTCGCCTTTCCTGAAGCGCCGGTCTTTCCGCAGCTGACCACGGTCGCCCCGGAGCTGGACGAGGCGCACCGACCGAAGAATCCCCTCGCGGAAGTGTTTGGAGCGCACGCACCGTGAACCTCTGGCGGCGAGGACTAGCGTTCCTGGGGAATACCACGGCCGCGAGCCGGGTCCTTGCGGGGGCGCCGACCGCGGCCCAGAGTCCCCACGGATCTGCCTGCGTCAGGAGGAATCAGCATGCCCCAGTCACTTTCCGAAGCCAAGCTTCGATCGTGGATGCAGCAGCTGGGCCCTCGCCTGATCGCGCTGAGCGCCGGAATCTGCCGCGACCGACACCAGGCGGAAGAGATCGTGCAGGAAGCATTCGTCAAGCTCTGGAAGAAGCCGCCCGATGCGGGCGAAGTCGCCTACTCCTCGTGGCTCCGCCGCGTCGTGACCAATCTCTCGATCAACGCGCTCCAGCGAACGCGGCGTCCTTCGGCACTGCCGCAGTTTTCGAACGATCCGGCGATGCGAGCATCGAACCACGATCCGGCGCGGCAGGAGATCCGGGAGGAGCTCGATCGCGTTCGGGCCGCAATCGAGCGGCTGGACGAATCCAAACGTGCAATCCTCATGCTCCGGGCCAGCGAGCAGCTCAGCTACGAGGAAATCGCCGAACATCTGGGGATTCCGGTGGGAACCGTGATGAGTCGCCTCAACCGCGCCGGACTGCGCTGCTCGAAGAGATGAAACGCGATCTGAACCACCCCGCCGAGGAACCCATGGTCTTCGAGTTCCGGAAATACAAGCAGGGGTAGGGTCATGATGAACACCCTGGATTGCACCGACATTCAGGCACTCCTCTCGGCACTGATCGACGGCGAGGTGGAGGACGGCGTCCGCCACCAGGCGGAGCGCCATCTCGCTGAGTGTCAACGGTGCCGTGAGCGGATCAACGAAGCGGAAGCGCTGGACGAGCTCATCCAGAGCGGCGTCGCCTCGATGATCGACCCGGGCGGACTTCCGCAGGGATTCGAGAATCGGGTGCTGAGCCGCACGATCTACCAGCAGGCCCACCGGCCCTACTTGCAGCAGTGGACGACCTGGGGCGGCTGGGCGGCAGCGGCCGCAGCGTTGGCCCTGGCCATCACAATTTGGGTCAGCGACCGTCGGGTCGGCGTGATGCCGGTGCACCAGAGCGGACTGGTCTCGCCTGGACTCAGCGCCGGCACCGGCTCCCAGGTGAAGACTGCGGTGTACAGCACGGGCAGCCAGCACCGCTCCCTGACCCTCGACCGCACGCTGGGATTCGACGAGCTTCGGTCGCCCCCGGATGCGACTGACGTCTTGGAACAAGGGGCCGACGTCGAGCCGGATATCACGGTGCGTCAGCGGGAGGATGCGGAGACGCTCTACTTCACCGCCGTGCTGCTGCAGATGCTCCATGAGGCGAGTGATCCAAGCCCGGAAGACTTAGACGAGCTGCGGCGCGCCATGGAGTACGACCGACTGCTCCCTCGTCTGGCCGAGCTGCGACCTCGATTGAAGCCCCTGGACCGCCTGCTCGTGATCGCAGCGGAATCCTGCTTCGTCCGGATCGCCGAAGGACCGCTCACCGAGCAGGATCTGCGGCTCATCATCCGGACGGTGTCGGAGCTCGAACTGTCCGCAGCGCTCGACAGTATGAGCGACCGCGTCGATCCAAACTCGATATAGCGCTCCGTGCGGCCCTCCGGGCCGACATCTCGCTCTGGTACGCCCGCGCGTCACCTCTCCCCCCGGGAGAGGTCGGCGAGCACCAGCGAGCCGGGTGAGGGAGAACTGCGTCCATCGTCGCCTGCGCAACTCCAAAGACGCTCTCCAGCCGCGGCTCGACCATCGTCGGTCCGACGTGGCTCATACGCGCCCGCATCGTGCGGGCTGCCCTGTGGCTGGTCCGGCGGTGGCCATTTCTATTCATGTGCGGCCCGTCCGGGCCGCAGAAGTGAGCGGCGCCGGGAGTTCATGGTGCATTGCATTGCATACACCCTACGAATCGCGACCGGCGCCGGCTCTGGTCGAAGGCGTGCGCGAACACGCGTGGGGAGTTCGATGGGTGGCGGGGCCGGCGCCGCATCCATGCGGCTGGGTCCTGGTTGATCTGGGGTTGGGTGCGCGGCTTGAGATGTTGTTGTCGCGCCGCCGCATCCATGCGGCTCGACCATCGTCGGTCCGGCGTTGCTCATACGCGCCCGCATCGTGCGGGCTTCCCTGTGGCTGGTCCGGCGGTGGCCATTTCTATTCATGTGCGGCCCGTCCGGGCCGCAGAGGGTTGCGCATTGCCGGCGGCATCCATGCCGCCTCGGTTCTCGCTGCGTACCACCACCCGGTCGGCGGCGTCCTGCCGCCGACCTTCAATGCCGGATGTGAACGGGTTGTGGTGCGGGCCGGCGCTTGTTGTCGCCGAGGAGTGCGCGACCGGCGCCGGCTCTTATCGAAGGCGTGCGCAAACACGCGTGGGGAGTTCGATGGGTGGCGGGGCCGGCGCCGCATCCATGCGGCTGGGTCCTGGTTGATCTGGGATTGGGTGCGCGGCTTGAGATGTTGTTGTCGGCGCCGCCGCATCCATGCGGCTCGACCATCGTCGGTCCGGCGTTGCTCATACGCGCCCGCATCGTGCGGGCTTCCCTGTGGCTGGTCCGGCGGTGGCCATTTCTATTCATGTGCGGCCCGTCCGGGCCGCAGAGGGTTTGCGCATTGCCGGCGGCATCCATGCCGCCTCGGTTCTCGCTGTGAACCACCACTCGGTCGGCGGCGTCCTGCCGCCGACCTTCAATGCCCGATGTGAACGGGTTGCTTTGCAGGCCGGCACTTGTTGTCGTCGAGGAGTGCGCGGCTGGAGCTTGTTCTTGTCGAGGGCGTGCGCGAACACGGTGGCGCCATTCCTGGGGTTGCGCAACTGGCGCCGCATCCTGCGGCTCGGTCCTGTTTGGTCTGAGGTCGGGGGCGCGGCTTGAGGTCTTGTTGCAGCGTCGCCGCCTCCTGCGGCTCGACCATCGTCGGCCCGACGTGGCTCATACGCGCCCGCATGGTGCGGGCTGCCCTGGGACTGGTCCGGTGGTGGCCATTTCCATCTATGTGCGGCCCGTCCGGGCCGCAGAGGCTTTGCAATCGCCGGCGGCATCCTGCCGCCTCGGTTCTCGCTGCGAATACCACACGGTCGGCGGCGTCCTGCCGCCGACCTTCAGTGCCGGATGGGAACAGCCTGCGCTGCAAGATGCACCGTTGGCGCTGGCTTGCGCGCGCCGCCCCCATTGGCGCCGGCCGCGCAATCGTCGGCAGATAAAGCTCCGGCGGCATGGATGCCGCCGGAGCGTTCGTGTTCGCGCGTGAAGCGAGCCGGCATGGATGCCGGCGGTTTTTCAAAGCCCGCGGGCCGGAGGCCCGCTATGACCAAGCCCGACCCACGCTGGAACTTCTCCAGGCGAGCCGGCAGCGACTGTCTCGTTTGTCAAGCGAGTTTCAGATTGTCGTTACACATTTTGTTCCGGGAGCGTCTGGGAGGGGGCTCGTTCGGAGCCAGCAGGCTGGCCGGCGCCCTGCCGTCTCCTTCACGTCACCGCCCCGGCTTCGTGAGGGCGGCGAAGTGAAGGAGACAGCAGAGCTTGATCGAACCTCCTCTGCAGGTAGTCGCGACTTCTGGCGTTCAGAATCACCAGAAGCTTGCGCATGCACGCCACCAAGGCAACCTTCTT
The DNA here is from genome assembly GCA_963697235.1 of uncultured Planctomycetota bacterium. Lineage (GTDB taxonomy): Bacteria > Planctomycetota > Phycisphaerae > Phycisphaerales > SM1A02 > CAVONJ01. The sequence continues at coordinate 1,077 of CAVONJ010000003.1, read as the reverse complement.
GCATTTGCCTGTCGCTTGAAGGCGGTGGTAGCACGCACGAATCTTCGGATTATGCTTCGTCGCTACGAGTGTCGCCATGTACAAACACGAACGCACACTCGCTCGACCACCGCAGATCGAACGGGTGCCTCGCTTCTGGCCACTGTCCCGGTTCATCGGCGCCACGCCGACGATCGCTGCGATCTCTTGGCGTGAGACCCTGCCCAGTTCCGGCAGCTCCAGAATCAACGTGCGCACGGTGGCCGGACCAACGCCAGACTCTTCTCGCAGAACAGCAGCATGGGCCATCCACTCGTCATTCTGAGCCATCCGCTCATCAAGGAGCTTCTCGATGGCACTTTGCTCGTCCTTGAGGAAGGCAAGGACCGCGGCAATGCTCGATTTTGCAGCCATTTCTAGAGTCTGGCGGCGCCGGCAGCTCTCCATGCTCTGCATGTCAACCAACTGCTGGCGTCGGGCCAGGAGATCTCGCAGGGCGATCAGATCAGCATCCGGGAGCTGGCGGACCGGCGGCTTCATCACTTCCCCGTATTCGACGAGCGTGAGCGCGTCGATCGCATCCGTCTTCGCCAGGCGGCCGCGGGCGCGGGCGAAGTTTCGAACCTGACGGGGGTTGATGCGAACCACGGTCAGTCCCGCACTCATGAGTTCCAACATGATGACGCGTTCGTACCCACCGGTCGCTTCGAGAACGACCAAGTCGACTCGAGCTGCCTTGAGTCTTCGGATGAGCTTCTCACGACCATCCGGCCCGGAGTCGAACCGCTGAACAGAACGACTCCCACTGATGGCGAGATCAAACTGAGACTTGGAAACATCAATGCCTGCGGTACAATTGTTCATGAGTCCCTTCCTTGCGAATGCGGGCTTGCGACTGCAGCGGCCCCAGCGACTGTTCGGGAGGCTCAATCAAGCTGGTCGGGATCTTGCTGCCGGACGGTTGCAGGACAACCTAGGATGCCACGATCACGCGATCAGCTGCCCGTGACCGATTACGCCGGTCGCGGGCGTTTCTATTTGATGGGCTCTTTGTTCCAGATACAAGGATTGCCGGCGGGTCTGAGCAACGCCGGACCA
>CAVONJ010000002.1:0-40144 GCA_963697235.1 uncultured Planctomycetota bacterium | reverse complement strand
TAGGGTGCATGCAATGCACCATGGATTTCCGGCGCCGCTCACGGTGCATTTCATGCACCCCACGCGCGGCCGCATGTCGATACGTGCATGCGGTCAATTCCACTCGAGCGACGTCTCGTCCTGAAGACCCACCTGCGCAGTCGGTTGCACGATCAGCTGGCCCACTTCCTTCAGGTGCCGGTACAGACGCTCGACGCGGGGCGTGGGCACGTTAACCGCAGCACGTACTTGGGCTCGCTCGATTCGCTCGCGGATCAGCGGTTCCTGGATGGCATAGTGGATACGATCTGCCGTGAAAACATGGCGCGTCACTGTCCGGAGGTGACCGGCGCGAGGAGCGTGCAGGCGCTCTGGCGAGACGCGATCGTCTGAGGCCACCGGCCGCGGATGACCGTGCTACGGCTCCACGCGCTTCGACGACGAAGCGCTTCGCCGCCCTCCCAGATGGCGCCGACAGTGCCGGCTCGACCGGATCGCCGGTTCGGAGCGAGCGGCGTTTGCTCTTCGCCTGCGGCCCGCATTTCCGTTGACACGCCTCTCGGCCGCACTAAGATCGAGATCGCCGGGGCGTGTCCGGGTGCCTGCCCCTTGCCAACCTAAGGAGACAACCAATGAAGTCGATCGCGTCCGTCGTCGTGGTGGCCGTCGTTCTCGCGTGCGCGATGGCGATGGCTCCGCAGAGTATGAGAGCGAAGTCAGAAGGTCCACAGGTCGATTCGGCAGCAACCTACGAGCACCTGGCCACCGCCATCATCGCCATTCGGGAAACGGAGAACAGCCTCGTTCACGGCATGCTCGTCAACTACCTCGAATCAGCCCATGTTGCTCTCGAAGAGGCCGCCGATGCATCCGGCACCGATCGAACGCGGATGCTCGAGATGGCGGCGACCGACATCACGAACCTGGCCAATGAGGGTGACAAGCGCATTCAGGCGATACGCCAGAAGCTGCTCAAGGCCGGGCATCATCATCACACGGACGCGGAGACGCAGGACGACTACATGTTCATCGACAGCAGTGAGAAGAACGCGCTGTTGACGCTGGCCGGTGAGGCCGCGCGGATGAGCAAGGCGTCGCCGGACGAGATTCACGCCGCGTCCGTTCGGCTCTCTGGGATCGTCGACAAGGCGCTGATGTCCGAATGAAGCACCGACCCGCGCCGTCGTCGCGTTCGTCGTTTCGGTCGCGGCGACGACGGGGGGATGCCGCGACCATGGACCGGAGGACGCGTCCGCGCCATCCGGTGCCGTGGATCATGCGGGTGACGCGACTGGCGCAGGTGATGCAAGCGCCGGCGCAGCGCCATCGTGGCGATTCGTTGACGTGGCCGAGAGCGCTGGGCTCGACGCCATCATCTACTGTGGCGGCGCCAACAAGGACCACATCCTCGAGTCCACGGGCTCGGGGGCGGCGTTCCTCGACTACGACGGCGACGGCCGGCTGGACGTCTATCTCGTCAACGCCTGGGCCCTCGATGAAGAGCCCTCGGCCGTGCGGATCCGCGGGCGCAACCGGCTCTACCGCAACACCGGCGATGGCCGCTTCATCGACGTGACCGACGCCGCGGGGGTTGGCGACGACGGGTGGGGGTGCGGCGTGTGCGTCGGTGACTACGACGGCGACGGCCGGCTCGACATCTACGTGACTAACTTCGGTCCGAACGTGCTGTACCGCAACCGCGGCGATGGCACGTTCGAGGAGGTGGCGGCGCGGGCCGGCGTCGACGAGCCGGGATGGGGGGCCGGCGCAGCGTTCTTCGACGCCGACGGCGATCGCGATCTGGATCTCTATGTAGCGAACTACATCGACTGCACGCTGGACGAGGTGCTCGCCGCGGAGCGCACGAGCCTCTGGCGGAACACGGTCCGCACGATGGCCGGTCCATTCGGGCTCCCGGGGGGCAAGGACCGCTTCTTCCGCAATCGCGGTGACGGCACGTTCGAGGACGCCACCGATGCGGTCGGGATGACCGACCTCGCCGAGGGGTACGGTCTGGCCGTGCTCGCGGCCGACCTCGATCTGGACGGGGACGTCGATGTCTATGTCGCCAACGATTCCAATCCCAACTATCTCTATCGAAACGAGGGCGACGGAACGTTTACCGACATCGGCTCGTGGTGCGGAGCCGGATACAGTGGCGCTGCGGCCGCACAGGCGGGGATGGGCGTGGACGCGGCCGACCTCGACGGCGACGGGCTGCCCGAGCTCATCGTGACGAACTTCGCCCGCGATCACTGCACGCTCTACGAGAACCTCGGCAGTCTCTTCTTCGAGGACCGGACGGCGAGCCACGACATCGCCCGCGTCACGCACCCCTTCCTCAGCTGGGGCTGCGGCTTCACCGATGTCGACCTCGACGGTCACCCCGATCTGGTCATCGTCAACGGTCACATCTATCCACAGGTCGATGACCATCCCTCGCTGGACGAGTCGTACGAGCAGCGGCCGCTGCTCTTCCACCACGATGGATCGCGGCTCGTCGACGTTTCGGATCGCGCCGGCCCCGGATTTGCACTCGCGCGCTCTGCACGTGGCCTGGCCGTGGGCGACTACGACGACGACGGGGACCCGGATTTGCTGATCACCACGATCGACGCGCCGCCGCTGCTGCTGCGCAACGACACGCCGCGCCGCGGCCACTGGCTCACGCTGCGCGTGCTCGACCGGAACGGCGCACCGGCGATCGGCGCACGAGTCGCGCTCGCCGGCAGTGACGGTGACGCGGTGCCGCCGCAGAGCGGTGAGGTGCGCAGCGGCTCGACCTACCAGTCTCAGAATGGCACCGACTTGCTGTTCGGCACGGGGCCGCTCGTCGAGATCCCTCGGGTTGAGATCACTTGGCCGGGCGGCGAGCGCACGACGCTGCTCGATGTCACGGTCGACCAAACGCTCGTCGTGAGGGAACCGGAAGCATCGCCGGCGTCGTGACGACTCGTGGCGCCGACGTAGGGTGCATCACCGTGAGCGGTGCCGGAAGTTCATGGTGCATTGCATGCACCCTACCAGTCGCAGGCCGCTTGTTCCGTCCAGGGGGTTGGGCGGCGGGCGCCGCAAACCCCTCCACAAGAACAGGCTCCGCGTCTCCTCGCCGCTGTCCTCAGTCGAATGCCGCGCTGATCGTGGGGTAGATCGACTCCGTGGAGAGATCGAGATTCGTTCGGAGCCTGAACACCGCCGGCTTGCTCGCCACGCGCTGGGCGTAGAACAGGCGCAGCCGGTGCCGCTCGCCGTCGACGAGATTGAGGTGATCGATGAGCCGGTCGATCTCGATGCGCTGGGGCGTATCGGTGGTCATGCCGCCGAGGTCGATGGCCAGGAACTCGTCGACGAAGACCCAGACGCCGTCACCGCCCTCGAACTCGACGAACTGACCGGTGCATTGTGCGAACGTGAAGTCCGCGGCCAGCTCGAACGTGAAGTGGTTGTTGTGCGGGTGGCCTTCGTTGCCAAGGAGCCGGCGGTCGATCGGATAGAAGGCGTCCGTGAGCAGCTCGTAGACGCCGGCGCCGTCATCGGTGAGCGTGATGATCTTCGCTGCCGAGAGATTGACGCCCGGCGTGTCGCGGTACCACGCATTGAAGCTCTCGGCGTCGGTGATGCCGCCGCTCTTGGCGACGCCGGCCGTGCCCTCGGTGTCGGCGATCAGATTCCCGCAAAGATCGGTCGGGGGTGCGGGGTTCCCGGCCGCCGCCCAGCCCACCGCTCGCTTCATGATCTCCAGCCCATTGGCGTTGATCGTGTTGAAGTCGATGCTGTGATTGCCCCAGGGAAGCCGCACCCGTCGACCGGGGGCCATGAGCGATGTCATGAGCATGTCGCCCTTCTCGACCACGATCAGGGCGGGCTTCGCGTGATTCGGCAGGCGGGCGAGCCACTGCCCACCGGGCGCGATTGCGCCGTCGCCCCGGTGGAGATTCCAATTGGAGCTGGTGATTGCCAGATCGCCGATCGGGAAGCCCTGGGTGATCTCGTGCGAGTTGTCGAGGATCGTGATCGTGTTGCCGGTCCAGGTCCTCTTCGATGCTGAGAACCCGAACTCCGAGTCGCTGAGATCCTTGTCCTCATTCACCAAGCCGATAGGGACCAGCTTGTACTTCGCCTTCACTTGGTCGTGGTCGACTTCCTCCGACACGTAGACCACGTCGTTGACCGCCACCAGCGCATCGATCTCAGCCTGGGTTGCCTCGTCGTCGATCACGGTGACGGTGTGGCCCCAGGACTCCAGGACGGCCTTCTTCGCGGCGTCCTGTCCGGTCAAGGTGACCGCGTCCTTGACCACCAGGAGCAGACGGGCGCCGCCCCCGCCTCCTCCCGCGCCGGCGCCTTCGGCGATACCAATGCCCAGGAGATGCGGGGCGATGGGCCGGCTGGCCGCATCTGTCCACTGGTCGGTGACCTTGAAGCCGCCATTGCTCGTGGCGAAATCGCTCTCCTCGAGCGCCGTGTCGTACATCATCACATCGTCGATCACGCCCTTGAAGTACGCTTCGGGAATGACGTAGAAGTCGCCGTTCCTGCCGCCGATCCGCATGTCCGCGGTGTAGTCGGTGTCGATGTACCCGACCGAACCAAGATCAGCAGGATCGGTGTCGTCGACGCCGTTGATCAGGATGTCGTTGGACGCGGAGTCGGCGCTGTGAATGGTGCAAGCAAAGTGGTACCACTCGCCGGCGGTCCAGCTTCTGCGGGTGGTCCACTTGTAGCGGAACTCCATGGTCGTCGGCCCGTGCTCGACCTTCATGCAGAGGGAGCCTCTGGGCAGATCGGGCCGCTTGCAGTCGGCGCCGATCAGCGCAATCATCGTATTGTGCTCGTCGTCCTGGTAGCGCTCGACGAGGATCTGTGATTTCGCCGACGAAGCATCGAAGTCCTGGTCGAGCTTGAACCAGCCGGCGATGGTCATGTCGCCGGTGACGCGGATCTCCGGCGCCGAGGGGATATTGACGTAGTCGTTGACCCCGTCGAAGTGCAAGGCGCCGCCGACCGGGCCGGTGGTCCACGTCGGCCCGTTGATCAGCGTGCCGTCATTGGGGCCGGCGCTGTCGTTGGCGGTGCTCCCGCTTCCGTCATCGAACGTCCAGTGGGCGACGACGTTGGTGGTGGGGATCATCAACGTCCCGCTGCCGGGTTCGACGAAGACCGGCCGGTGGTCCGCGTCGAGACTGAGTTCGACGCTGCCGGCGTAGTGGCCGAACCCGCCCGGGGGGACGACCTCCATGTCCTGGTAGCCCTCGAGGAAGTCGCGCACGATGCCGGTCAGGTGAATCTGAGCCGGCCCCGCCGCGGCGCTGGCCGCGGGAACGGTCAGCTGCTTGGGGAGCAGGAACGAGATCGCGGCCGCGCCGGCGAGCAGACCGTAGGTGATGATGGTCACGATCCGAGGGGATGCCAATTGCTGCGCTCCTTGCGTTGGATGGGCAACGCACGATCAACATACGATTGGCGCCGGCGTCCCTTGAATAGGCAGGCTCCCGAAAGTCGTTCGACACGCAGCTCGATCCGCTTGAGCAATTGCGGTCGAGACGGCAGACCGATGTGAACCTATGCGGTTTGTGCGGGCGGGAGCGCTGGCGGGGGACCGCGGCGGCGGCGCGTGCTGTTGTTGGAGTGGGCGCGAACACGGTCGGGGTGGTCGATGGGTGGTGGGGCTGCACCGCATCCATGCGGCTTGGGTTGGTGCTGTTCGTGGAGTGGGGGCGCGGCCTGGGGTCTTGTCGAAGCGTCGCCGCCTCCTGCGGCTCGACCCTCGACGTCCTGAGCCACCACAGACCCGCCGGCAATCCTTGTATCTGGAACAAAGAGCCCATCAAATAGAAACGCCCGCGACCGGCGTAATCGGTCACGGGCAGCTGATCGCGTGATCGTGGCATCCTAGGTTGTCCTGCAACCGTCCGGCAGCAAGATCCCGACCAGCTTGATTGAGCCTCCCGAACAGTCGCTGGGGCCGCTGCAGTCGCAAGCCCGCATTCGCAAGGAAGGGTCTCATGAACAATTGTACCGCAGGCATTGATGTTTCCAAGTCTCAGTTTGATCTCGCCATCAGTGAGAGTCGTTCTGTTGAGCGGTTCGACTCCGGGCCGGATGGACGTGAGAAGCTCATCCGAAGACTCAAGGCAGCTCGAGTCGACTTGGTCGTTCTCGAAGCGACGGGTGGGTACGAACGCGTCATCATGTTGGAACTCATGAGTGCGGGACTGACCGTGGTTCGCATCAACCCCCGTCAGGTTCGAAACTTCGCCCGCGCCCGCGGCCGCCTGGCGAAGACGGATGCCATCAACGCGCTCACGCTCGTCGAATACGGGGAAGTGATGAAGCCGCCGGTCCGCCAGCTCCCGAATGCTGATCTGATCGCTCTGCGAGATCTCCTGGCCCGACGCCAGCAGCTGGTTGACATGCAGAGCATGGAGAGCTGCCGACGCCGCCAGACGCTAGAAATGGCTGCGAAATCGAGCATTGCCGCGGTCCTTGCCTTCCTCAAGGAAGAGCAAAGTGCCATCGAGAAGCTCCTTGATGAGCGGATGGCTCAGAATGACGAGTGGATGGCCCATGCTGCTGTTCTGCGAGAAGAATCTGGCGTTGGTCCGGCCACCGTGCGCACCTTGATTCTGGAGCTGCCGGAACTGGGCAGGGTCTCACGCCAAGAGATCGCAGCGATCGTCGGCGTGGCGCCGATGAACCGGGACAGTGGCCAAAGGCGAGGCACCCGTTCGATCTGCGGTGGTCGAGCGAGTGTGCGTTCGTGTTTGTACATGGCCACGCTCGTAGCCACGAAGCACAATCCGAAGATTCGCGAGTGCTACCACCGCCTTCAAGCGACAGGCAAATGCAAGAAGGTTGCCTTGGTGGCGTGCATGCGCAAGCTTCTGGTGATTCTGAACGCCAGAAGTCGCGACTACCTGCAGAGGAGGTTCGATCAAGCTCTGCTGTCTCCTTCACTTCGCCGCCCTCACGAAGCCGGGGCGGTGACGTGAAGGAGACGGCAGGGCGCCGGCCAGCCTGCTGGCTCCGAACGAGCCCCCTCCCAGACGCTCCCGGAGTAGAAACGTGTAACGACAATCTGAAACTCGCTTGACAAACGAGACAGTCGCTGCCGGCTCATCGAAGGAAGTCCCGGCAGTGGTAGGGCTTGTTCATAGCGGGCCTCCCCTCCCGCGGAGTCGTGCTGTGCCGCCCGCATCCATGCACACTCCCGTCTCGCGCAAACACCAACGCTTCCGCGACGTCCTGCCGCGGAAGCTTGACCTGCCGGCGCTGGTGCGGCCGGCGCCAATGTATGCGTCGCGCGCACCACCGAGCATCAACGGCGCACGGAAACGAAGCAGGCCGTTCGCGCCCGGCATTGAAGGTCGGCGGCATGGATGCCGCCGACCGTGTGGCGTTCACCGCGAGAACGGAGGGGGCATGGATGCCCCCGGCACTGCGCAACTCTCTGCGGCCCGGATGGGCCGCATATGAACAGAAACAACCACTGAGAGGATCTTCCCAGGTGAGCCCGCATGGATGCGGGCGTGTATGAGTTGGCTCAGGACGTCGAGGGTCAAGCCGCAGGACGCGGCGGTGCAAGCACCACTTGCCCGAAGATCACCGGCTCCATTCGCTCGCCTTGCGCACCCAACCTCTGACAACCCCGAACCGAGCCGCAAGGACGCGGCGTCTCCACGCCATGCCAGGAAGTCCACAGGCGTGTTTGCTCCACGCCTCCAGCTGTCCGAGGCGTTACGTGCACACCCCCCCGCATGGAGGCGCCGCACCACGCCAGGAAATCTCATCATGCGAGGAGGACCTAAAATGCCACCTGCCGGCCGGCAGGACCGACGAGAATCCTCACGCCATCACGGAGGCACGTCATGTTCATGCGGATGATCTACGACGAGAAGCTCGCCCAGGCGGCGTATCTGATCGGGTGTCAGCAAACGGGCGAGGCGATCGTCATCGATCCCGAGCGCGACGTCGACCGGTACATCGATCTGGCCAAGGCCAACGGGCTGCGCATCGTGGCGACCGCCGAGACGCACATCCACGCGGACTTCGTCTCCGGTTCGCGCGAGCTGGCGGAGCGGGTCGGCGCGAAGGTGTACGTTTCGGACGAGGGGGATGCCGACTGGAAGTACCAGTGGCTCGACAAGAAGCTCGGCGGCGGATCGTACGACCACCAGCTCCTGCGCGACGGCGACACGTTCTCCATCGGGCAACATCGAGTTCAAGGTCGTGCACACGCCGGGGCACACGCCCGAGCACATCGTGTTTCTCGTGACCGATCGCGGCGCGGGCGCCGACCGAGCCGATCGGCATGGTCTCGGGCGACTTCGTCTTCGTCGGCGATCTGGGTCGGCCGGACCTCCTGGAGAGCGCCGCCGGACAGGCCGGCGCCATGGAGCCCTCGGCGCGGCGGCTGTTCAGGACCGTGCGCACGCTCGACGGCATTCCGGACTTCGTCCAGGTGTGGCCGGCGCACGGCGCGGGCAGCGCGTGCGGCAAGGCGCTCGGCGCCGTGCCGACGAGCACGATCGGCTACGAGCGCCGCTTCAACCCCGCGATCAAGATCGCCTCGAGCGAGCAGGCCTTCGTCGACTTCATCCTGAGCGGACAGCCCGAGCCGCCGCTCTACTTCGCGACCATGAAGCGCGTCAACAAGGTGGGACCGAAGGTCCTGGGCACGCTGCCCATCCCGCCCAGAATGACGGCTTCGACGCTCCGCGCCGTTGACGCCAAGACCGCGGCGATCATCGACACGCGTCCCTGGGATGCGTTTCGCTCGGGCCACGTACCCGGCTCGATGTCCTTTCCGCTCGGAAAGTCCTTCAACACCGACGCCGGATCGATGGTCGGCGAGACGGAGGACATCTATCTGATCATCGAGCCGGCGCGCGTCGAAGAGACCGTGCGGGATCTGGTCCGCGTCGGACTCGACACCATCAAGGGCTGGGTCGACGCGTCCGAGATCGAGCAGTACGAGGACGCGTCGCACCATCTCGTCGACCTGCCCGAGCTGAACGTCGATGAGGCCGCTGCATGGTCGATGCGGGAGAGGTCCGCGTGCTGGACGTGCGCCGGGCGACGGAGTTCGCGGACGGCCACCTACCCGGGGCCATCAACATCGCCCACACGCGGCTCGCGTCGCGGCTCGAGGAAGTGCCCAAGAACCAGCGGCTGCTCGTCAACTGCCGCAGCGGCGGCCGCTCGGCCCGGGCGGCGGCGTACCTGCAGCGGCAGGGCTACCAGGTGATCAACCTCAAGGGCGGCATGCTCGCCTGGGAGCAGGCGAGCACGATGGTCGAGCGGTGACGATCCGGTAAGAAGCGTTGGGCCGCTCGCGCGGCTCCCGAGCGCACGGCCGTGCGGCTACGATACGGGCGTCGAGGGAGCCGCCGTGTCGAGGAACCGTCTGGCTGTCATCATCGTGAGCTGGCTGTGCTGCGCCGCGCCGTCGTTCGGGTGGGGGCAGGCGGGGCATCGCATCATCGGTCTGATCGCCGCGGACAGGCTCAATGAAGAAGCGAAGGCGGCGGTCATCGCGCTGCTCGGCGAGGAGACGCTCTCCGAGGCGTCGCTCTGGGCCGACGAGATTCGCAAGAGTCCCGGGTACGAGTGGTCGCAGCCCCTGCACTACGTCAACCTCGCGCCGTCCGCCGTGGCGTTCGACCTCGATCGGGACTGCGGAAACGGGCAGTGCGTCGTCGGAGCCATCCGCCACTACGTCGAGGTCCTGCGGAGCCCGCGGACGAACCGGGAAGAGAAGCTCGAAGCGCTCAAGTTCCTCGTGCATTTCGTCGGCGACGTCCACCAGCCGCTCCACGTGAGCTTCGCCCGGGATCGCGGCGGCAACTCGGTCCAGCTTCGCTTCTTCGGTCGGGACACCAACCTCCACCGCGTGTGGGATTCGGACCTGCTGGAACGGGCGATCGGAGCCAGCTGGCAGGAGTACGCGCGGATGCTCGAACAGTCGCTGAGCGATGACCAGGCCCGCCAGTATGGCAGCTCGCTCGATCCCGGTGCGTGGGCGACCGAGTCCTTTGCGGTGACCCGGACCCACGCGTACAGCGCGCTTCCTGCCAGCGGCGACATCGACGAGGCGTACGCCCGCCCGTCCATCGCCATCGTGAACCAGCGGCTCCTCGCGGCGGGCGTCCGGATGGCGGAGATCCTGAACCGGCTGGCGATCGAAGGGCAAGCGCCGGAGGCGACCGCGCCGCACTCCCCGGAACCCCCGGACTCCCCGGAACCCCCGGACTCCCCGGAATCCCCTGAATCCCCTGAACCCGCCGAGAACTCCAAGCCCGAGGGATCGGCCGCGTCGTTCGTCGAGATCGTGCTCGGCGAGGCGTGCGGCGATGGAGGGGGACGGATCGTCTACCTGGTGAACCGGCACGAATCGCGGCTCATTCGGGCGCAGGTCAGGAAGAGCTGGACGGATCGGGGTGTCGCGCGGAGCACCGTCAACACGATCGCGGTGAGGCCGGGCGAGGAGTCCAGGAAACAGCTCGGCTGCTCCGCGCGGGGTCGCGAGAATGCGGGGATCTTCGAGTGGCAGATCGAGTCGGCGGAGTTCCGGTAGCGCTGTCTTGCAGGTTCGTCCGAGAATGGGCGGTGGTCCAGGTTCACGACCGCATCGTCGCGCATTCTTGGAATTGGGGGTTGACTTCAGGACCCTTTCCGGCAATTCTTAGGAAGCATGAACCCAACCGCGTCCATCTCGGCGAAAGCCATCTGCATGCAGAGCTGTATTCAGAGGAAGACCGTTGTCCTCGGCGGGATGCATTGCGCCGTCGTGCTTCAGCACGAATTGACCAAAGGGGCTTCATCGGATGACACGCGTCTAACCCACGCACAAAGCGACACCGATGAACGCCCCGCACCGAGCCGGGGCGTTTTTTTTCGTATCAGTTGCGGCCGCGCACGTTTCCACAGTCGTAAGAGAAGAGAGATTCACATGTTCTTCCTCATCGCCCACCTTCAGTTGGTTCGCCTCGTGATGAGAACGCTGCTGGTGCCTGCGGACAGTCGGACGATGGTGCCCGTCACCGAGCGGGAAGGGGGATTCTCATGACGCCTTTCGAGCCCGACGGACTGCCTCCCGACGCGGCGACGAACCCCACGCTGGGTCGTCCCGACAGTCTTGACATGGCGCGTCTCCTGCGGCCACTCCGCGTCCAGATGGAGAAGACCGCAGAAGGCTGGGAGCTGACGCTCGAGCCGATGCTGGCGAGCGCCGCGCTGGCCGTGCTGACCGAACTGGCTCCGATCCCCCGCGGCCAGATCTTGATCTGGTCGAACGCTGCCGCTGCCGAGCCGGTGCCGGCGAGCGCTCGCGGCCTCTTTGCGGGGGAGGAGGGAATGGCGGAGGGCGTCATCCTCGAGGCCGGTCGCTGGTCGGCGCTCGATTCCCTGCGACTGCCCACCACGCTCGAAGCGGTCGTCGTCGATGGCGAGGTCGAGCCCTCGGATGCCGCGGCCATCATCGCGGCGCGGCGGGCGGGGCGTTCGGCGTTCTCTGCCGAGCTGCGAGCAACGGTGGCGATCTCGGTGCAGGACGAGGGGCTCCTGGTGGTCGAGGCGCGGGACCAGAGTGATGCGCTGACCTTCGCGGCCGAGGTCCTCCGGCAGTACCTGAGTGGGCTCCGGCGTGTTCCGGTCCGCGCGATCGCCCGGCCTGATCTCGAGCTCGTCGATCGTCTGCTCGATCGAACCGGCTTCCTGCAGATTCGCCCGATCGAGACCGAAATCTTCTCGACCGCGGTCGACATCGGCGTCCTGACGAAGCGAGAGCCGCAGCCGGCCGACACGTCAGTCATCTACGACATCTTCGCCAACACCTGGCACGGAGATTGACGAACAGCTCAGCGTCGGCAGAGAGATGAGGGGCAGAGGCCGCCCGGCAATCGATTGCGTGCGGTCGTTACGTTCCGCCGGACGCTTCGATCTCGCGGGCGGCTTGGACCGTATATCGAGCCCACGGAACAGCGTCGAGTCGCGCCGTGGGAATCAGCTCACCGCTCTGCTCGCAGATTCCATACGTCTTCGCTTCGATGCGCTCCAGAGCGGCATCGATCTCCCAGAGCAGTCTGCGGTCGGCCTCGGCCAGCATACGTACCGTGTCCTGGTCGGACGTGTCGGTGCCGTGGTCGGCGAGGTGGGTCGGAGCGTGCGAGATCTCTCCGCTCTCCGCGTGCGCCGTTTCGGCATCCATCGCGGTAACGTCGGCCACGAGTTCCGCTCGTTTCTCCAGAAGCATCTTGCGGTAGCGGGTCAGTTCGCTGGTCGAGAGCTTGGTCTTCGTTGATTTCATGCTGGGGCTTCCGCAGTTCGGTGGGCCGGGACGACTGGGGCGTTCCCGCCGGGGTTCGGAGATCTTACACCCATTCCTCGTCGCTGCCGCGGCGGTCCCGTCGAAGCCGGCGCAGCGACACGAGCGACACGAGCGACACGAGCGGCACGAGTTCCGGCCGGCGCCACGCTCGCGGTCACGGCGGACTTCCACACGGGGCCACGCCATCGCCCCGGAGCCGCCGATGAACGGGTAGAATCGCAATCGCCCTTCACCCGCACAGGAGCCGTTCGCATGGTCGATCTCACCACGGCCGTGAATGGGTTGACGCTGCCCAATCCGTTCGTCATCGGATCCGGTCCGCCAGGCACCAACGCGAACGTCATCGGCAAGGCGTTCGACGAGGGCTGGGGGGCGGTGATCGCCAAGACGATCAGTCTCGACGCGTCGAAGGTCGTCAACGTCGCGCCGCGCTACGCGCGGACGCGAGCCCAGGAGTCGCGCGAGGTCTACGGGCTGGGAGAACATCGAGTTGATCTCGGACCGTCCCTTCGACGTGTGGCTGGACGAGTTTCGCACGGTCAAGGATCGGTATCCGGACGGCGTCCTGATCGCCTCGATCATGGAGGAGTATCAGCGCGACGCGTGGATCGAGATCGTCGAGCGCTGCGAAGCGGCGGGCGTCGACGCGTTCGAGCTCAACTTCTCCTGTCCCCACGGTCTTCCCGAGCGGAAGATGGGCTCGGCGATGGGCCAGGACCCGGAGATCCTCGAAGAAGTCTGCGGATGGGTGATGGAGCGCCGCCACCCGGCCGGTGTGGGCGAAGATGACGCCCAACATCACGCACATCGTCGAGCCGGGTCGCGCCGCCCTGGCGCCGGATGCAGCGGGCTGAGCGCCATCAACACGATCCTGTCGGTGATGAGCGTCAACCTCGAGACGCTCCGCCCCGAGCCGACGGTGGAGGGCTACACGACCCCCGGCGGCTACTCGTGCAAGGCGGTGCGCCCGATCGCCCTGCGCATGGTGATGGAGCTGGCGACGATGATGTACGGCGGGGGCAACGGACAGCCCATTGAGGGCAACGGGCGACCGGCGCGAACCGGCGAGTTCCCGGATCGCACGCTCTCGGCGATCGGCGGTATCGAAACGCGGCGAGGACGCGGCGCAGTTCATCCTGCTGGGGGCGAGCACCGCTCAGGTGTGCACGGGCGTGATGATCCACGGATACAAGCTCATCCGCGACCTCGTCGAGGGGCTCACCGCGTTCATGGAACGGCACGGCTTCGAGACCATCGAGGACTTTCGCGGTCACAGCCTGCAGTACTTCACCACGCACGCCGAGCTCGTGCGGCTGCAGGCCGAGGCCAAGGCCACCGAGCGGCCGCCCGCGCGGGCATGGTCACCCGGGACACGGCGTGGGAGGGCGACCGCTTCGTCGAGCAGAGCGACAAGCTCGTTGCCGAGTAGGTCCGCACGAGTGCCCGCCGCTTTCGGCGCTTCGTCTTTCTTCTCCAGGACACGTTCTCATGGCGCTTCTCATCAAGAACGGTCGCATCATCACCGCCTCGGCCGACTCTCGCGCCGACATCTACTGCGCCGGCGAGACAATAACCCGCATCGAGGCGGAGATCGATCCGGCTTCCGTCCCGGACGCAGAGATCATCGATGCGACGGGCAAGTACGTCTTCCCCGGCTTCATCGATCCGCACGTGCACATCTACCTGCCGTTCATGGGCACGTACGCGAAGGACGACTACGAGTCGGCGTCCAAGGCCGCGCTGGTGGGGGGGACGACGACGCTTGATCGAGATGATCTGTCCCGCCCGCACCGACGAGCCCCTCGCGGCGTTCGAGACGTGGGCGGGCAAGGCGCAGGGGCTTTCCGCGTGCGACTACAGCTTCCACATGGGGGTGAGCCGGTTCGACGAATCAGCCGAGCGACAGCTTCGGGAGATCGTGCAGCGCGGCATCGCGTCGTTCAAGGTCTTCCTCGCGTACAAGGGGGCGCTCGGGGTGAGCGACGAGGAGCTCTACCGCACGCTCCGGCTGGCAAGCGAGCTCGGGGTGATCGTGACCGCCCACTGCGAGAACGAGACGCTGATCGACGAGCGTGCAGCACGAGCTGCTGGCGGCGGGCAAGAGCGGTCCGGAATACCACGAGGTGTCCCGTCCGCCGCGGGTCGAAGCGGAGGGAGTGAATCACCTGATGTCCTTCGCCGAGCTGACCGGCGCGCACGTCTACGTCGTGCACACGTCCTGCGAAGAGGCCGTGCACGCCGCGCGGACGGCGATCGACCGCGGCGTCCACGCCTGGATCGAGACGGTGATTCCCTATCTCGTGCTCGACAAGACGTACGCCGAGCGTCCCGGTTTCGAAGGGGCCAAGTACGTGATGTCGCCGCCGATCCGCGAGAAGCGCCACCAGGCCGTGCTGTGGAACGCGCTGCGCTCCCGGCTCATCAGCACCGTGGCCACCGACCATGCGCCGTTCGATTTCCGAGGGCAGAAGGAGATGGGCAAGAACGACTTCACGAAGATCCCCAACGGCATCCCCTCGGTCGAGAACCGGATCGATCTGCTCTACACGTACGGCGTGACGACGGGTCGCATCGACCTGCAACACGTTCGTCGACTGCGCGAGCACGCAGGCGGCGCGGATCTTCGGGCTCGAAGGGCAAGGGCACGATCGCCGTCGGCGCCGACGCGGACCTGTGCATCTACGACCCGGCGTACCGCGGGACGATCTCCGCCGCGAAGCAGCACATGAACACCGACTACAGCGCCTTCGAAGGCTGGGAGATCAAGGGACGAGCGGCGGTGGTGACGGTCCGCGGCGAGATCGCGGCGCGGAATGGCGAGTTCTGCGGCACACTCGGGCGCGGGCGAATGCTCGAGCGAAAAGCGGGACAGATCTATTCTTCCCTAGAAATAGATCTGTCCCCTTATCCCACATTCTGTCAGCGACCGGCCTCGCGCAGCAGCGCCTCGAGTCGGTCGGCCAGTTCAGCGGGCAACGTCGCAAGCAGGTCGCGTGAGACGAGACCGACGTCGATGAGGTCTCGCAGGTGAACCCGGTCCTGATCGCGATTCGAGATCACCTTCATCCGAACCAGGCCGGCCAGGGAAACGACGAGCATGCCGGGCTCCAGCATCTCGCTCTCTTCGATTGCCGGTGACGGCAGCGTGTACTCCGGTCGCACACGTTCCGAAGCCCAGACGATGTGAACCGCCTTGCGCGGATTGGGATCGGTGCGTTCAAGGAACATGCCGACGCCAGTCACCTCGAAATAGTCGAATGCGACCGTGGCCGCCGCTCGACGTGCCGAGGGGAGGTCGTCTCGCGCAAGAGGAGATCGACGTCCTTGGTGGTGCGAACGGCCGCCGGATCCTTCGTCGCGACCCACAAGGCCACTGCCTGGCCGCCGACCAGGGCGTATGGAACGTTCGCATCTCCGAGGGCACGCGTGACTCGGTGCAGGCGGTCCGTCACGTCGTCCAGGGCCATCAGATAGCTCCCCCAAAGGCCAGAAGTGGGCGATACCGGTCGTGGCGCGGGTCCTTGGATCATCGTGTCCATTCATCCTACGGACAATCGCCCAAGCACAATGGGACAGATCCATTTTCCTCTCAGAGAATAGATCTGTCCCCTTATCCCGAATGAGACCGATCCGCCGACGATCGTCGGCTTCTCTGGTGGTGACTCCTCGTGCGAGCCATGTCCGACCGCCCCGATGACGGAAGCAACCGTGCGATCCTTCCGCGTCTTCTGGGACCCCGATGATCCTGATCGCGATTCGAGATCACCTTCATCCGAACTAGGCCGGCCAGGGAAACGACGAGCATGCCGAGTTCTGCGGCACACTCGGGCGCGGGCAAATGCTCGAGCGAAGAACGGGACAGATCTATTTTCCTTGACCCGAGAAATAGATCTGTCCCCATATCTCACCCATATCTCATGGAGAAACGGATCTATCCCCTTGCAGTCAGTAGACATCCTTGATGAACTTCCGCTTCTCGAGCGTCGCCTGATCGTCGTAGGCCCGCTTCATCGACCGCTTGGGCAGCTTGACCGCTTCGCGGGGCACCGCCTCGTGGGGAATCTGGTTCAGGATGTGCTTGATGCAGTTCAGCCGCGCCCGCTTCTTGTCGTCGGAACGCAGGATGTACCACGGTGCGTGCTTCGTGTCGGTCGCGTCGAGCATCATGTCCCGAGCCAGAGAGTACTCGAACCACTTGCTGCGCGAGGGCAGGTCCATCGCGCTGAGCTTCCATTGGCGGAGCGGGTCGTCGATCCGGGCCTCGAAGCGCCGCTTCTGCTCCTCGTCGCTCACCTCGAGCCAAATCTTGACCAGCTGGATCCCCCCGTCCACGATGTACTTCTCGACGGCTGGGCACAGCTCCAGGAATCGCTCGTGCTGCTCGTCGGTACAGAACCCCATCACGTGCTCGACCCCGGCGCGGTTGTACCAGCTCCGGTCGAAGACGACGATCTCCCCGGCCGCGGGAAAGTGCTGCATGTACCGCTGGATGTACATCTGCGACTTCTCGCGATCCGAGGGCGCCGGCAGCGCCACCACGCGGAAGACGCGCGGGCTCACCCGCTCGGTGATCGCTCTGATCGTCCCGCCCTTGCCTGCGGCGTCGCGCCCCTCGAAGACGATCATGATGCGCAGGCCCTTGTGTTTGACCCACTCCTGGAGCGTGCACAGATCGGCCTGCAAGGAGCGCAGCTCCTTCTCATAGCGCTTGCGCGAGAGCTTCTTGGGTTCGCCGTCCTTTTCATCGCTCTTCGACATTGAAATGTCCTTCTCTAGCACGGCCGTCGGATGCGGCTGCGCACCCTCAAGAAAGATCACGTCCCTGCTCGACGGACGGATATCCGCCGAGCAGTATATCTTCACCTCTCCCAACAATACACTCCCGGGCGGCTTGGGGATCGTGGGCAAGAGCAGTGATGGTTGGTGTGCCTACACGTCTGTACGGGATGCTTTCACGTCAGTACGATTGGCCACGGAAGTCCACGCGGATCGCAAGGAAGACCAACGGGATCCCGATCGTGACTTCGTTCGACGCGGCGAAGTACGCCGGTTTGGCACGAAAGGACGCGTGATGGCACATCTGGGAAAGGCGTGGTCCATGTGGCTCGTCGCGCTGGTCGTGGCCGGGTGCGGTTCACTTCCTCGCGAACACGCGGTGCCCTTCGAGCTGCAGGATCAGGCAGTCGTGCCCGGTCTGGGACCGCAGGCACGGACCTGGGGCTTTGCAATCAACCCCGCGTTCATGGAGACCCTCGTGCGCTCCGTGAGCTGGGAGCGGGAGACGCTGGCCGCCGAGGGATACAGCGGGCCGTTGCCGCGGGCGGACTTCCTCGCCATCTCGGGCGGTGGCTCGAACGGTGCGTTCGGGGCGGGGCTGCTGTGCGGGTGGACGGCGGCGGGGGACCGGCCCAGCTTCAAGGTCGTCACGGGAATTTCGACCGGTGCCTTGATCGCGCCGTTCGTCTTTGCGGGGCCGCAATACGACTACGTGCTGCGCGACGTGTACACGAAGACCACGACGAGCGACATCCTCGAAAAGCGTGGAATGATGTCGGCGCTGTTCAGCGATGCGATGGCCGACACGAAGCCGCTGTGGCACACCCTCTCGAAGTACGTCGATCAGAAGCTGCTCGACGCGATTGCGGTGGAGTACCGCAAGGGGCGCGTGCTCGTGATCGGGACGACCAACCTGGATGCCCGCCGGGCGGTGCTGTGGAATGTCGGGGAGATCGCGGCCAGCGGCGATCCCAAGGCCATCGACATCGTACGGCGGATCATGATCGCGTCCGCGGCGATTCCGGGGGCGTTTCCACCGGTGTTCTTCGATGTCGAGGCGGACGGCAACGAGTACCAGGAGATGCACGTTGACGGCGGCGCGACGACGCAGGTCTTCCTGTACCCACCGTCGCTACACCTCCGGGAGACTGCGGCGGCGGCCGGGGTGACGCGAGAGCGCCGAGCCTACGTGATCCGCAATGCGCGGCTGGACCCTGACTGGGCGGAGGTCGACCGGCGCACGATGACGATCGCGGCGCGCGCGATCGAATCGCTCATCTACACGCAGGGGATCGGGGACATGTACCGCATCTACACGAACGCGCAGCGGGACGGCCTCGATTTCAACCTTGCCTACATTCCGGCGAGCTTCAAGGCGGTCTCGAAGGAAGCGTTCGACCCGGAGTACATGACGCAGCTGTTCCAGGTCGGGTACGACCTCGCGGTCCAGGGGTATCCGTGGGACACGACGCCGCCCGGATTCGAGACACTGCCCGCGGGGATCGCGCCTTGAGCGTGCGCATCACCGTGGGAGCATGAAGGGTGACTCGAGCAGAAGCGGGGTAGGGCGGGACCGCGCGCGAAGACGCCAGCCGATGGCGGTGACCTGGAGCCAGACTGGAGCCGTGGAGTACGGCCTCCCCCGGCTGCCACCGGGACCGCGCGGCTCGCGGAGGCGACTCCAGTCTCGGCCGGGAACCTCGTCGTCTTCGACCGACGAACCCAGTACGCTTCCGAGGTCACATCAATCCCGATTTCGACTAGAATCGCGCTTTCGTCCCCGGTCTGCGGACCAAGCAGTTGAGAACTCTGTTGACCGAGGACCGCTCAGCGTCGTTATGCTGGCGGGGGTCGCCGCCGCGGTCTCACAACGGCCGTGTACGGGCCGCTCGAGACGCCGTTCGCAACGGTGCCGGGCGCCGACTCAAGCGTGGGATCGCGCCGGCCTGCTGCCCGTCATCGATCGTGTCAAGACAGACCGGAGCAAACGGTGCTTCGAGGGATCGAACATGAGAGACGCTGAGACGCTGAGACGCTGAGATGATGAGATGATGAGATTCAACCGAGCCGAGGCGGCACGGCCTCATTTCAAGGAACACGTCCGTGCCGCCGGTCCGGTGGCGCCGCCCGCGGGGCTTGCTTGCATCCGTGGCGCTGGCCGGCCTGCTCGTCACCAGCGGTTGCATGGTGGGGCCGGACTACCATCGCCCCGATGCCGCGACGAATGACGCGTGGCTCGAGCAGCCGGGCGCGATGGAGAGCGAGAGCGTCAGGGTGGCACCGGTCGACGTTCGCTGGTGGGAGAGCTTCAACGATCCCACGCTGACGTCGCTCGTGCAGACGGCCCTCGAGAACAACTTGAGCCTTCGGATCGCCGGCCTGCGCGTGCTCGAGGCGCGGGCGGCGCGCGGGATCGTCGTGGGCCGGTTCTTCCCGCAGGTCCAGGAGGCGGTCGGCGGCATCAATGCCCAACAGCTCAGCAAGAACGACGCGTTCGCCGAAGGAGGAGATCGCTCGTTCTCGACAGACGGGGTGGGGCTCCAAGCGGCGTGGGAGCTGGACTTCTGGGGCAAGTTCCGGCGTGGCATCCAGGCGGCGGACGCGGAAGTGCAGCTGAGCGTGGCGGACTATGACGCGGTGCTCGTGAGCCTGGCGGCGGACGTGGCGACGGATTACATCCTGATCCGTTCGCTGGAGGAGCGGCTCGTGTATACGCGGGCGAACGTCAAGCTTCAGGCCGATACGCTGGCGCTGACCGAAACCCGTTTCCGAGCGGGAGCGGTCTCGGAGCTGGACGTCTCCACCGCACGCGCGACGCTCGCCAACACGCAGGCGCTGGTTCCCGACCTGGAGAACGCGCTGCTCCAGAGCAAGCTGTCGCTTTGCATCCTGCTCGGGCGGACGCCGTCGGAGCTCGACAGCGAGCTGGCACCCGCCGCGGGAACCTTGGTGCAGGTGCCCGAGGCGCCTGCGCAGATCGCCGTGGGGATCCCGGCGGAGCTGCTGCGCCGGCGCCCGGACGTCCGGGCGGCCGAGCGGCTGGCGGCGGCGAACAGCGCGCGGATCGGCGAGGCGGTCGCCGACCTGCTGCCGCGCATCTCGATCGCCGGCTTCACGGGATTCGCCAGCAGCACCTACGAGGGAGCGGTGGGTTCCGACCTGGGCAACATCTTCGACGCCCAGTCATTCAGCGGCTTCATCGGCCTCGAGGTGAACTGGCCGATCCTGAACTACGGCCGTATCCAGGGGAACATCCGCGTTCAGGACGCGCGGTATGAGCAGGCGGTGGCGTCGTATCAGGATTCGGTGCTCCGGGCGGCCGGTGACGTCGAGTCGGGCCTGTCCGATTTCCTCCGGTCCAAGGAGCGCACGATGTACCTGGCCGAAGCGGTGGATGCCTCCCAACGGACCGTGGATCTCTCGCTCATCCAGTACCGCGCCGGAGCGGTGGACTTCATCCGCGTGAACATCGCGCAGTCGGAGCTGGTCACGCAGGAGGACAGTCTGGTGTCGTCGCGCGCCTCGATTGCCCTGGGTGCCGTGCGGACGTATCGAGCGCTGGGCGGCGGATGGGAAGTCCGCCAGGATCGAGAATTCATCGACGAACCGACCGCCGAGCGCATGCGCGAGCGGACGAACTGGGGCGACGTGCTGGGCACAGGGTGGGAGAGCGGCAAGGACTTGGGGTTCTCGCGGCCCGCACCAGAGGGCGACAAGTGATCCGGTCAGGAGGAACGATGCTCTTCAGCCAAAGGTGCTTCGAGCGACATGAACTCGCGCCGCCGTGGCGCCCGCGTGCGCGACGCGCCAGCGCGTGGTCGGCGCTGCTCGCGGCCGCATCCGCGCTCGTATCCGGTTGCGGCAAGGATGATCCCAACGCGTACGCCCCGCCGCCGCCGCCCGAGGTGATCGTCGCGACACCGCTCGAGCGCGAGGTCACGACGTACCTGACGTACACGGGGACGATCGAGGCGTCGGAGTCGGTGGATCTGCGGGCGCGAATTCAGGGGTTCCTCGAGAAGATCAACTTCCAGCCCGGGCAGCGCGTCAAGAAGGGCGACGTGCTCTTCGTGATCGACAAACGCCAGTTCGAGGCCGCCGTGGACCAGGCGGAGGCGAAGATCAAGTCGCTTCAAGCCGCGCTGTTCGGCGCCACCAACGATGCCAAGCTGGCCCGCGAGCTGGCTGACCAGAAGGCCGGCTCCGAGATCGACGCGGTCATCAAGGCGGCCAAGGCCGAGTCCATCGCGGCGGACGTCGTCAAGGCCCAAGCCGAGCTTGCCGAGGCGACGCTGAACCTGGACTACTGCGACGTCACGGCTCCGATCGACGGGCGGATCACGCGCAATTACGTCGACGTGGGCAACCTCGTCGGGCGAAGCGAGCCCACGCTCCTCGCGAAGATCGTCCAATCCACGCCGTGCTACGTACCGGTGGACGTCAGCGAGTCCGACGTGCTGGCCGTTCGGCGCGATCTGGAGCAGCGCGGAGTGCTTGGGCAGGACGAGGCTGGGCAGATCGGGCCGGGGCAATGGCGCCCGTGCGAGCTGGCGCTGGCCGACGAGAATGATTTCCAGTTCACCGGGCACGTGGACTACGTCGAGCCGGAGCTGAACACCGAGACGGGCACGCTGCGCGTGCGGACGAAGTTCGAGAACGCGGACGAGGCCCTGATCGCCGGGTACTTCGCCCGCATCCGCTTCCCGATGTCGTCCGCAAAGAGGATGCTCGTGCCCGACGCCGCGCTGCTCACCGACCAGCAGGGTCGCTACGCCCTGGTCGTCAATGCGGAGGACACCGTCGAGGTCCGGCGGGTTCGGATCGGGGCGCTCGAGGGGCAGCCGGCGCGGTCGAGGATGGCCTCGAGCCTGACGACCGGGTGATCGTGCTGGGTGTGCTGAAGGCGCGTCCGGGCGCCAAGGTGACCCCGAAGACGCAGGAACCGGCGAGCGAGAGCCGCTAGGAGAACGCCATGCTCGCCGAGTTTCCCGTCCGACGTCCGATCGTATCCGTCGTGATCGCGATCCTCATCGTGATCATGGGGCTGGTCGCGTACCCGACCATGCCCGTCGCCCAGTACCCCGACATCACACCGCCGGTCATCCAGGTCTCGACGAACTATCCGGGCGCCGGCGCTCAGGTGGTTGCGGACACCGTGGCCTCGCCGATCGAGCAGGAGGTCAACGGTGTGCCGGGGATGATCTACATGGAGAGCACGTCCACCAGCGATGGCTCGTACACGCTGGATGTCACCTTCGAACTCGGCACCGATATCGACATCGCCTCGGTGCTGGTGCAGAACCGCGTCAGCATCGCGATGCCGAAGCTCCCCGAGGAGGTCACCCGCCAGGGGGTGACCACGGACCGGGTGTCCTCCAACATCATCACCGTCCTCGCGCTTGCTCCCGCCGATGCCGAGGCCGCAGAGCGGTACAACGACCTCTTCATCACGAACTACCTCACCATCAACTTGCTCGATGAGATCAAGCGCATCGAGGGCGTGGGCGACGCGACGATCTTCCCCGCCAAGGACTACGGCATCCGGCTGTGGCTCGATCCGGATCGTCTCAAGGCACGCGGACTGACCACGATGGACGTGATCGGCGCCTTGCGCGAACAGAACGTGCAGGTCGCCGCCGGCGCCATCGGCCAGCCGCCCGCCCCCGCGGGGCTCGCGTACCAGTACAACGTCTCGACGCTTGGCCGGCTCAGCAGCGTCGAGCAGTTCGAGGACGTCATCGTCCGCGCCGATGGCAACCGGATCATCCGCGTGAAGGACGTCGCCCGCGTGGAGCTGGGCGGGAAATCCTACGATCTCCTCGCCACGTACAAGGGGATGCCGGCGGCGGTCATGGTCGTGTATCAGGCGCCCGGCGGAAACGCCGTCCAGGTCGCCGAGGACATCAAGGCGCTCATTGATGCGAAGGCAGTGGCGCTTCCCGAAGGGCTCTCATTCGAGATCGTGTACGACACCTCGGAGTTCGTGCTCACGGCCATCGAGGAGGTGTACCACACGTTCTACGAGGCGCTCGCCCTGGTGCTCGCAGTCGTCATCGTCTTCCTCGGCAGCCTGCGCCTCTCCGCCATCCCCATGCTGGCGATTCCCGTGTCCATCATCGGGACCTTCGCCTTCGCCAAGATGTTCGGCTTCTCCGTCAACATGCCCGTGCTCTTCGGCCTGGTGGTGGCGATCGGCATCGTCGTGGACGACGCCATCGTCGTCGTCGAGAACGTCGAGGTCGTCATGACCAAGTCCCACCTGCCGCCGAAGGAGGCCACGATCAAGGCGATGAAGGAGGTCCTTGCGCCAGTCATCAGCATCACGACCGTGCTCATGGCCGTCTTCGTGCCGACCGCGTTGCTCCCGGGCATCAGCGGGCAGCTCTTCCGCCAGTTCGCCCTCACGATCGCGGCCAGCACCTTCCTGAGCGGCGTGTGCGCCGTGACCCTCACTCCCGCGCTCTGCGGCGTCATCCTCAAGCCACACAAGGAAGGTCACAAGCCCTTCATCCTCATTCGCCTCTTCAATCAGGCCTTCGATGCCCTCGCCATCGGGTACTCGCGGATGATCCGCTTCCTCGTGCACCCCGGCGTGATCTTCTTCACGCTCGCCGGTTTTGCCGTGTGCGTCGTCGCGATCGTCTGGACCTTCACCAAGGTCCCGACCGGCTTCGTCCCGCTCGAGGACCGGGGGCTGATCATGCTCGAGGTCTGGATGCCCGACTCGGCGTCGCAGGAACGCACGGCGGCCGCCGCGAAGAAGGTCGAGGAGATCCTCGCGGAGACCGACGGCGTCCGGAACTACGCCCGGCTGTCCGGGTACTCGATGATCAATGACAAGGGCTCGAACTTCGCGGCCCTGTTCGCCGGCCTCGAGGACTGGTCCGTACGGCTTCCCAAAGGACGCGACCTTGCGACGATGATGGCCGAGCTCCAGCGGAAGACGGCTGCCATTCCCGACGGGCTCTGCATCGTGTACTCCCTCCCCGCGATCGACGGCGTGGGCAGCGCCTCCGGCTTCGACCTTCGCCTCCAGGACCGCGTTGGCATCGGGCGCGAGGCCATGGCCCAGATCGTTCAGGAGCTCGTCGTGGACGGCAACGCCCAATCGAAGCTTCGCGGCGTCAACAGCGCCTACCGCGCGGCCGTGCCGCAGCTCTTCGCCGACGTAGACCGCGAGAAGGTGAAGAAGCTCGGCATCCCGCTCCAGGACGTCTTCTCGACGATGTCGGGGTACCTCGCCTCCGCCTACGTCAATGACTTCAATCTCTTCGGCCGCACGTGGCAGGTGAGCGTCTCGGCGGACAGCCAGTTTCGGGCGTCGCCCGAGGACATCAAGCACCTCGACGTTCGCAACTCCAAGGGGACATGGTCCCGCTCGGGTCACTGCTCAGCGTGCGCGAGTCGCTCGGGGCCGATCGCGTCATCCGCTACAACATCTTCCCCGCCGCCGTGCTCCAGGGACAGCCGGCAGCCGGAGTCTCGTCGGGCGAGGCGCTCAACGTCGTCGAGAGCATGGCCGACGCCAAGCTCCCGCCTGGGACGACCTACGAGTGGACGGCGCTCTCCTACCAGGAGAAGCTGGTCGGAAACCAGGCGATCATCGTCTTCTCGATGGCGCTGCTGGTCGTCTATCTGATCCTCGCCGCGCTCTACGAGAGCTGGTTCATCCCGCTCTCGGTCGTCTTGTCCATCCCGCTCGCGGTGCTGGGCGCGATGGTGGGGCTCATGTGGCGCGGCATGGATAACAACATCTACACGCAGGTCGGCCTGGTGCTGCTGGTCGGCCTCGGCGCCAAGAACGCGATCCTCATCGTCGAGTTCGCCAAGGCGAACCGGCGAGCAGGGCACGGGCATCGTCGAGTCCGCGGTCGACGCCTCGCGTCAGCGGCTGCGTCCGATCCTCATGACCGCCTTCGCCTTCATCCTCGGCGTGCTGCCGCTGATGATCGCGACGGGCGCCGGCGCCGCCAGCCGCCAGGCCATCGGCACCGCCGTGTTCTTCGGCATGATCGGCAACACGCTCCTCGGGCTGATCTTCACGCCGGTGCTCTACGTCGTGATCCAGGCCGTCACCGAGAAGATCTTCGGACCGCGCATGCCGGCGCCGGCCACCGCAGCCGCGCCGACTCACCCGTAACGCCCCCGTCGATTCCGCCGGTGTCCTCCGGCCCCCGAGCAGGAGCTTCCTATCCGATGAGCGAGATACCTTCCCCGAGACCTTCAGGACAAATCGTCACGCTCGATCGGCAGGAGGAGGTCGTCGAAGTGCTCGTGTCGACGCTCGGCTCGCTGTGGAGCGCCGTGAACGAGCTCACCCGGCTGCGACCGACGGAGCGGCCACGGTTCAACGTGTCCGTCTTCGGATCGGCGCGCCTCGGCGAAGGCGACGCCATCTACGGCGACGTGCGTCGTCTCGCCGAAGGTCTGGCCGCAATGGGCTGCGGCATCGTGACCGGGGGTGGTCCAGGACTCATGCAGGCCGCCAACGAAGGCGCGGCTGCGGCCGGGCGGGCCGACTCGTCGATCGGCATCCGGATTCACCTCGACTTCGAGCAATCGACCAACCCCTTCGTGACCCAGGCGTACGAGCACGGGACGTTCTTCACGCGTCTGCACCAGTTCGTGCTCAGTTCAGCCGCGTTCGTCGTCGTGCCAGGTGGAGTCGGGACAGCGCCTGGAGCTCTTCATGGTGTGGCAGCTCCTTCAGGTGCGCCACGTCACCGACGTGCCGCTGATCGTCATCGGGGCGATGTGGGAGGATCTCATCGACTGGGCGCAGCGGCATATGGTCTCCGTCGCCACGCCGCTGGCGAGCGCTGAGGACATTGCCCTCCCTCGGTGCGTTCGAACCGTCGACGAGGCCTTGGCCATCGTGCGCGAGCACCACGACCGCTGGCTCCAGGACCCAAGCTGGATCCGGGAGTGACGGCGGGTGGGGCCAGCGATTGCGCATTGGCAGCACGGTGTCGTTGCGGCCACCGGCGGACTTGCCATCGGCCGAATCTCCAAAAATACCTCCCTCGCAGCGAGTTTCGCGTCCGGATGCGAGCGTGAGCGGCCTCTGCTCTTGCGGGCGGTCCGCCCGGCGGCCTCCCCGCACCCGTGAACCTCTGGTCCAAACGCTCCAACCATTAGCGAGGTCAGCGTCATGCGAATCCAATTCGGCTCGATCCTCTTCGAATGCTCTGTGGCCTTCACGCTCTGCATTGCTGGCTCCGCCGCCGGACAGGCCAGTTTCTTTGAGGGATTCAACCACGCCACGACCGAGCCGCTGGAAACAGCCGGCTGGATCTTCCGCAACCAGAGCGAGCCGGCGGGCGCTCTGGGCTGGCGGCCGGCCGACGTCACCGATCCGTACGAGGGCACCCACTACCTGGTCACCGACGGCTATTGCGTCGGCGGCGTCGGTCCGGCGGCGCTGGGCAGCAACTGGGCGATCCTCCCCGCGATCGACGGTCTGACCGCCGGTGACCCGATGGAGATCTACCTCGCGGAGGGTTGGAGCGCTCTGCGCTACGACGTGCTGGAGATTCGCTACGCGCCGAACGGCGGCACGGACACCGGAAGCAGTGCGTCAGATGTCGGTGACTTCACGGTGCTGCTTGCCTCGTTTCCCCACGACACCATCGGCTGGTGGGGCCCACACGAGATCACACTCCCCGGGTCCGGGCGCATCGCGCTGCGATACTACGTACCCCAAGGTCAGGCCGCCAGCATGTACGTCGATGCCCTCACCATCGGCATGGCTCCACCCGGTGCCATCCCGATCCCCGAGGCCGGCGAGGTCGTCCACTGGGACGCGAACCTCAGCCCGATTGTCTTCGACGGCGGCACGGTCAATATCCCCGACGGTGGCACCGTGATCGTGGACTCTGGCGTGGAAGTTCGGCTGGAGAGCGCCTCGACGTTGCATGTCCGAGGCAACATCGACTTCTCGCCCGGAACGGCGCTCATCGCGTCGCCCGATTCCAAGCTCTTGCTCGAACATGGCGGAGCGGCGTCGTTCCTCGGCACCGAGTCCGAGCCCGTCGTCTTCACGGGAAGCCAGAACCCGTTCACGCCCGGGCTTCAGGTCTTCTTCGGCTCGAGTCTCACCATGCAGCACGTCGAAGCGAGCGTCTTCGGTTGGATCAGCGCCGCCAGCGTCGCGTCGATCCATGACTGCTCGTTCACTCGATCGTCGACCCTTCCATTGGACGTCGCCGGATTCCGCCTCTACAACGGGACATTGGCGCTGCGGGGGTGTTCATTCGACGGCGGACTTGTGAGCGAAGAAGGTGGTTACCTGCTCGTCGATGACCTCACCTTGGACGACAGCCAACTCGTGCTCTACAGGGAATCGAGCCCCCAGCCGATGCTCGTCGATCATCTCACCGCCCGTCACGTCGCGGAGGATGCGCCGATCGTGGTCCACAACCACGACGTCCTGCTTGGACCCAATAACCTGATCGAATCGAACCTCTATCCCGTGCGGCTCGAGACCGGTGGGCTGGCGCCCGGCTCGATCGTGCCTTCCGCCGGGAACACGCTGAACCACATCCGGGGTCTCGCTCGGATGAGCCGGCGTGCGACCTGGTCCAACGTCGGCCTGCCGTACGTGCTCGCGTGGGACAGCGACATCCCTCCCAGCGGCGGGCGCCTCACGGTCGAACCCGGTGTCACGGCACGGTTCGAGCGAGGAGAAGGGAGCGACTCCTTCCCCATCGAGTTCTCCGCCGAGTTCATCTGTCGGGGAACGCCTGAAGCGCCGATCACGTTGAGCGGCCAGGACGGCGCGTGGGGCGGACTCTTCTTCGGTGACAACGACCGCAAGCGACCGGTGCTTCGGCATACGCTCATCCAGGGCGCCGACATCGGCGTCATTGCGACGCTCGGCAATGTCCGACTCGAGGACTGCGTCCTGTCGAACAACGGCATTGCGGCACGCTCCACGAGCTTCGGGAGTGTCATCGCACGCGGCACTCGATTCCTCGACAACGGCATCGGAGTCGAGACATCCGAGGGATCCGGATCCGTCGGCAGCAACGCGGGGCGGGCCGATCTCTTCGGTCTCACCAATCCGAACGGCTTCGTCGGAAACGGCGTCGGCCTCAGCATTCTCAATCCCAGCGTCACGCAAGTGGATGCGCGTCATGGGTGGTGGGGGGACGCGAGCGGTCCCACCCATCCGGACAATCCCGACGGGCAGGGTGACTCAGCGAGCGATTCGGCCGAGGTGATTCCGTTCCGCGTGACCGACCCCTTCGACGGCGACTTCGCACCGCGGGTGACGCTGCAGACGCTGGCCAACGTCCTGGAGGAAGGGACGCGCATGATCCTGCACTGGGAGGTGGAAGACGAGGGAACGATCGTCGCGCAGCGGCTCGAGTATTCGCCTCACGGCACCAACCCGCCGCTGACAGTGCTCATCGACGACATTCCACCTGCCGCTCGTTCCGTCGAGGTCGTCGTCCCGTCCTCACCGCCGTCCTCGAACTTGCTCAACCCTGTCTTCCGACTGATCGCGGTCGACGACGCCGGCCACGAGGGTTGGGACGAAGGGACGTTCTTCACACCGTTCGAGGACTCCTCGGTGCAGTTTGCCGTTGAGCCAATGCCGTCTGTCATCCATCCGGGCGAGGAGGTGGAGGTCTGCTGGTCCATCGCCGGCGGCAGCGCGTACCTCATCATTGACGATCTTGCGTACGCCTTCGACCTGGGTAGCACGACCACAGATTGCCTGCCCCTCGGGATGACGGCTCCCGGCGTGAGCACCGATACGGCGCGCGTCGCAGTCGCGCACACGATCGGTGCCGGAGGACGCGTGCGCTATGAGTACTCAAACGTCTTCTCGATTCGTCCTGATCCCGCCATCGGTGACACCGCACCATCGGTAGAACTGCTTGCTCCACAGGGCGGTTCGCTCACAGGCGGTTCCAACGTCACCATCTCCTGGGCTGCCTCAGACGACGAAGGCTTGCGCTCCTTCGATCTCCAGGCGTCCTACGACGGCGGACGGACCTGGAACTTCATCGTCGGCGACCTCTCTCCGGACACGATGCACTACGACTGGCAGACTCCCACCAAGTGCCGGCATCGACGACGTGCGGCTGCGCGTGATCGCGAGGGACGTGCGCTTCCAGTCCAGCTCGCAGACGGTGCAAGTCTCCATCGCGCGAAGTGGCCCGTCCTGCCCCGCCGACCTCGACGGCGACGGCGAGGTGGCGGTCGGCGACCTGGTGGAAGTCATCGTCAACTGGGGTCGCTGCCCAGGCTGTGTCGCCGACGTCAACGGCGACGGTATCGTTGACGTAGCGGACCTTGTGGCCATCATCGTTGGCTGGGGTCCGTGCTAGGTTCGGCTCGAGGGCAGCTGACCCCAGCAGAGCGAGGAGCAAGTCGAGCGAGGGAATAGCGAGGGAATGGACATCCACTCCTTCTCGTCGCGCACACGCGGGCGAATGGTGCGAGCGCGGCGAATCGCGCAGAGCGCATTGGCAGTACCGTATCGTTGCGGTCACCGACGCCCCTACGCGGGCGCGCAGGTTCACTCGACCAGCGTCCACCCTGGATCCGGATCGAACATCGCCATCGTCGCGGCCACGCTCGCGGTGTCCGGTCCCAGGTCGCGCTGGTACACGATGCCCTGCTGGTTCATGATGAACGTCATGACTCCGGAGTTGCCGTACTTCGCCGGATAGGCGACGATGGCGAATCCCTCGGTGAGCCGGCCGTTGGTCAAGTAGCTCATGCTGCCGCCCGGAGCAAACCCGCCCTGAGCGGTCAGTATCCGGTAGCGGTAGCCGAGGTACGGTTGTGGTTCGGCGGTGTCGACGTAGCCCGCGGCAAGCGCCTCGGCCACGAGGCCGCCGAGCGGGCTCATCGGTTCACCGTCACCCGTGGGCCAGTAGAGGCCGTCGCGCGTGCCCTCAGAGCTGATGAACTTCCGGGCGTACTCGAGCGTGGGGCTTCCGGTCGGGTTCTCCGCGAAGTACTCGGCCTGGGCGTCGTTCAACGCTCGGCAGGTCTCGATCGTGTCGAGTTCGTTGCGCCCGATGCGGCGGTTGAGCATCTCTTCGAGCCCGGCCGCGGTATCGAAGCGCCATCCGTCAGCACCCTGCACGATTGGGATGGGCATCGGCCAATTGTTGTAGCCGACCTCGAGGATCCTGCTGTCCTCACCGTTTGGCCCAGGCACGAGCTGGTGCTGCTCGTCGTACTTCTGGAGGAACTCCGCCGTGGATTGCGCGTCCGCGACCTCGTCGCCCGACGAGAGCACCTCGTCGGCCCCCGAGCCCAGGATCTTAAACAACTTCGACGTGTCGTCGGTCCGCAGCGCCGCCACGGCGGATTCGACCGCTGCGTTCGGCGTTTGGTACGACAATCCCTGTGTGGACTGTGAACAGCCTCCAAGAAGGGGGGGCAGAATCAGTCGCGCAGGTGACCGCGACCGTTCGCCACCGCCAGCCGAGGGAGACTCTGGTCACGCGGGACCCGTGAAGTGTGTCGATGTTCATGGTGCATCCTTCGTGCGAAAGTGAGTGGCAGGCCTCGCGCCTCAACGTCCTCTGCCGCCGCCACCGCGGCTGCCGCCGCGACTCCCGCTGCTGCGGCTCCCGCTACTACGACTGCCGCTGCTTCCGCGACTCGCGCTGCCGCTGCGACTCGAGCTGCCGCGGCTGCTCGCATCACGAGTCGACCGACCCGACGAGCCGGCACCGCTGAGCGCGCTACCACCGCTGCGGTTGGTCGACGGGCTTTCGCGTGTCGACGGTCGGGCTCCGGTCGAAGAACGGTCGCCGGTCGAGGGCCGGGCTCCGCTTCGATCGTTTGTCGAAGGCCGTGCTCCGCCTCGGTCGCCGGTCGCTGAACGGCCCCCGGTCGATCGGTTGGTCCCGGCACCAGTCTGGTTGCCCCGGCCTCGATACGCCTCTCTTTGCTGTGCGACCTGGCTGCTCGATCTGCCGCCGTACTGGTTCGCGGTCCTGGAGTCCCGATACGGTGCGCCATGTCGGTGGCTGCTGTCATGCCTCCAGGCGCCGTTGCCCGCCCCGCCCCTGTTGTAATTGGAGCGGTTGATCCTGTTGTTGACATTGATGTTCCGGTTGATGTCGATGTCGACGTTGCCGCGGCCCCAGTTGCAGCCGCCCCACGCGTACCCCCACGCCGCACCGACCGCCACGCCGACGCCGAAAGAGATCACGTTGCTCGCGACATATCCCGGTGGGTAGTAGGGATAGGGCGGATACGCCGGGTAGGGCCACGTGCCGTACACGACCGTGGGGTTGTACTGCGGCACGTAGACGACTTGCGGGCTGGCCGGTTCGATGATGATCGTTTGTGTCTGTGAGCCGCCCGCCGCGGGCTCCACTTTGATTACCTGCTCCTGGTTGGACTCGAGATTGCCGGCCGCCTTGGCCTTCGCCCGCAGGCTTTGGATGCTGTTCATCACCTGCTCCTGCTGCGTGAGAAAGGCATCTCCCAGCTTGGTCGTGATGGTGAGCTTCTCGCTCATCATCGCGAGGACATCCGGAAAGTTCACCAGCGACTTGACGCTGGGATCCCAGCTCTGCTCCTCCAGGGCGGTAGCCAGCGCGTCGCCCTTGAGGCTGGCGTTGGCCTTCGCCCAACGATCCGCCTCGACGACCTCCAGTGGGTAGGTCGAAGCCATGAGAATCTGTGAGACGAGCGAGTCGGGATAGAGCGCAATCGGTGCGAGCATCTGGTCCAGCTCCTCCTGGGAAAGCGGGGGAGTCTCAGCTGCCGCGGGTTGTCCCGCAGAGGTGTCCTGCGCGATTGCCGGCGTGGCGCCGGACAGGGCAAGCGAAGTGGCGGTCAGCACGAGGACGTGAAGAAACACTCTATCCATGGCGGAATTCCTAACTCGTTGTGAGCGAGGCCGAACCTCGCGGTCATGAAGCTCGTCGAAGCCCGCCGGCGCAGGACGCGACTGAACTTGTGGAACGGAGCAAGTATAGCGTGGCGACTATGCGCCTGCATGGCCAGGACGGACCGGCCTGGGCCGAGCGTCACCCCATTCCATGTTGAGTCCGTGACGCAGCGGGACGCCTGTCCGAGCGGTGACGTGATCCGGTGAGGGCGCGCCGATCGGGGGACGGGTTCGGTCTTCCTTGACGGTGTCACATGCTGCCGCTCGCCCCCATCGGGTCCGATCCCGCGGGGATCCCTCAATTCGTCTGAGGGAAACATGACAGCCATCTGTGAGCGATCGCACACGAGTCGCTCCAACCGTTGCCTCGCCGTCGTCGATGCGCGTCTGCTCCGGGTCGCGTCGTGACTGCGAGGGCGACGGTACGCCCGATCACCGCGAGAGCCTCCAATCAGAGCTGAAGCGACGGCGCCGAATCTCCGATGACGCCGACGTTCCCCACACCCGCCAGGAGGTCAATGCGTGCCTCACCTCGCCATTCCGCCTATCGGACTCTCCGTGTGCTGCGCCGTCGTCGCGTTACTGTTCGCCGGGTGCGATTCGGTCACCGCGCCGAGCCACGCGGCCGCAGCAGATGAGCCAACGACACCAACGGTGAAGGGGGTCAGCGACGACCCGACGGTGAACCGGTTGGATCTGACGAGAGGACTGGTTGGACTGGCGGAGATCGGCTGGTCACAGGATCGAATCGTGGCGATGCTCAGCGAACCCGATCGTTCCAAAGAGACCACGCTGAACGGCAATCCCGTCACGGTGCTCGCGTACGACGACATCAGCCTCGTGCTCACGTTCTCCGAAGACGAGCTCTGGGGGCTGTGGATGGCCGATGCGCGATTCCAAACACCGGATGGCGTCGGGATCGGGATCACGCTCGCAGATCTGGCCAAGACGATGGGCCAGGATGACGCGCCGCCCAGGGTCGACAGATGGCAATACATGATCCAAGGGGCGACCGGAGTGTTTCCGTACGAAACAGGAAGTCGCC
The DNA here is from genome assembly GCA_963697235.1 of uncultured Planctomycetota bacterium. Taxonomy (GTDB): domain Bacteria; phylum Planctomycetota; class Phycisphaerae; order Phycisphaerales; family SM1A02; genus CAVONJ01. Next base: position 7,144 of record CAVONJ010000002.1, on the reverse strand, counting down.
ACACGTACAACGGCTGGGTGTATCGGACGACCGAGTTGATGGTCAAGTTCTACTCGACGATCAACGCGCTTCCGCAGCCGGAGGACCGTATCCAGGTCATCTCCTTGCACAAGCGAGTTGAGTGATCATCGTGCGGCGCACGGCGACGGCGACGGCGCGGCACGGTCCACTGCGGGCGGTCCCGGCCTCGCCTTAGAGCTTGCGTTCGCAGGCACTCTGGAGCTACATTGCCACCCGTCCAGCCTCGCCCTGCGCGTTCCGCCGCATGACGCGGCAGCGCCGGAACAGGACCCCGTCCGGCGTTGATCATCTGCACCGCGTGCGCACACTGCTCGATGCCCCTCCGTCGGAGTCCGCCCGTGGCTCGCCATCCCTTCGACGCTCTCTTCGCGCACGCCGACTGGGCGAATGCCGCGCTCTTCGACGCGCTCGAACGCCTCCCGGGCGACGTGCTCGATCGGGGCGTTCCCGTGAGCATGGGCTCGATGCGCGAGATCCTGCGCCACCTCGTGTGGGCGGACGATCTCTGGTGTACGCGGTGGGAGGGGGGCGGCGCCGTGCCGGAGCCGCCGCGCGATCTCAGCGAGTTGCGCGACGCGTCCGGAGTCATCACCGAGCGCCTTCGGGCGCGGCTGACCGACCCGGACTACCGTGAGCGCATCGCCTACACGAATACGCCGGGTGATTCCTTCGTCCACCCGCTCGGCGATCTCGTGCTCCATCTGCTCAACCACGGCTTCCACCACCGCGCTCAGCTCGTGAACCTGCTGCGCCGCGAAGGCGCCGAGGCGCCGGCCCTGGACTACATCTTCTACTGCCTCCGGGATCCGGACCGGCCGCAGACGGCCCACGACATCGACACCGCGCACGAGTGGCTGCGTTACGGCGACTGGGCGACGGTTGCCGTGCTCGACGCGCTCGCCGACGCGCCCGAAGACATGCTCGACGCGTCGGTCCCGGTGAGCATCGGTTCGGTACGCGCCATTCTCGTCCACCTGACCGCCGCGGAGTCGTGGTGGCACGAGGTGTACGACGGCGCAGGCCTCGAGTTCCCGCCGCCAACCCCGAAGTCGCTCGCCGAGATCCGCGCGACCGTTGCCGCGACCACCGTCGCGCGGCACGCGCGAGCCGAGGCGGGCCGTTCCGATCCGGCGTACGTGCTCACGCGAAAGGGACGGGAGCGGACGATGCGTCTCGAATGGGGCGACATCCTGCTCCAACTCGGCGGGCACGGCACCCAGCACCGGGCGCAGGTGCTCAACTTGATGCGGCGGTCGGGGATCGATCCGCCGCGTCTCGACTACGTCCACTGGATCCGGCTCGGCGCTCCCGACGCAGTCTGAGCATTCGTCCGGAGGCGTGGATCCGCCGCCAGGCGGGAAACGACGCCGGACATGTTCGAGCCGCAACGGCTCGGGTTCTTCGCGGCAAGGCTGCGTGGCTCCGCAAGGCTGCACGCAAGGCTGGACATCCACCGCCGAAGCGGTGCAGATGGGCTCGTGACTGTACGGGGAGCGCTCTGCGCACCTACAGGTTCGCGCTGGCGCGCACACCAGAGACACGCCGATCGCGCGGGAACAGGGCCAAGAAGGGGGGGTCCAAGATCTCCCTCCAAGATCTCCTCCAGAAGTGCGTGTCCAAGATCTCCCCGAGAAGTGGGTGTCCAAGATCTCCCAAGATCTCCTCCCTGTGGCGATACGACGTCGATCTCCGAGCCCGGTCGGTAGACCGGGATCATGCCGGCTTGGAGCGTCCGACCTCGCCACACGATGCGGGGGTGTACCCATGCCGAAGGACTGGTCGGCCCCGGCCTATACTCAGCCATCACGCGCCACACCGTTCTCATTCAGATTTCAGTCAACTACCAGACAACGACCGTCGCTGAGTTTGTACGGCGCTTGTGGTAGTCCTGCCGTGCATCGACTGCAAGGGAACGTGCTGTACCGGCCATCGAGGAGTGCTCCTTGATGACGGCTCGATCCTGCCGTTCGAAGACGGCCGCTGCTTGCACGTCACGGACGCAGGACGCTGCCGTATCTACGAGACCCGACCCCGCGGGTGCCGCGACTTCGACTGTTCCCGCGAGCCAGGCTATCTCAGAACGCACCCGCACGTTGCCACCCTGCTGATGCTCCATGGTGTCCCACTGACGGCGAGCACGCCCGAACCATGACGAGTTGACGAACACTCGCACCATGATCACCGAGGTGATGAGGAAGATGCCTTTGGCCCTTGTCATCATCGCTGATCTCTTTCCGTCTACGACCCCATCCACCGGTTCGTACAGGAACGGCCGCGAACACTCTCGTGCGTTGATCCGCGTCAAACACGAACGATGACGAAGCATCGATCACCGTAAAGTTGACGCACAGTCGAGCCGTCCATGCCGGACCGGTCGATCAAAACGCCGCGACGCGCCCCTTGAACCAGAACATTGCCGCGGTGCCAATTGCGCGTCCTCTCAAGACAAGGCTGAAGACAAGGCTGGACATCCACTTCCGAAACGGTCCAGGCTCCTCGTGACCGCGCGAGGAGGCGTTGACGCACCCACAGCTTCGCGCATGTGCCCACCAGAAACACGCCGATCGCGTGGCAACAGGGCAAAGAGGTGGGTGTCCAAGATCTTGAGAGGTGGGTGTCCAAGATCTTCCCCAAGATCTTCCCAAGAGGTGGGTGTCCAAGATCCACCCCTCCAAGATCCACCCCAAGATCTTCCCTCAGTGGCTGTCCGCCTGGCGAAGGCCGCCCCCGGAGATGCGCGACGGCCTCAGCAAGACCAGCGCGATCAGCCCCGCCGCGCCGGCGCCGCCCGCGACCAGCAGCTTGGCCGACATCGACGACCATGTCGTCGCGGTCGACGACTCTCCCACCAGCGCAAGGCCGACGAGCGCGACGCCGAATGCCAGCCGGCCGGCCAGGCTCTGCATCGACAGGTAGGTGGCTCTCAAATTCGTCGGAACGCGAGGGGCAATGGCGGCATTCGTCGGGGCGGCGGCCAGAGCCCGCGGCAGCGATCGGCCAAGAAGCAGGATCACGACGACGATGTGCTGGACCGCTCCCATGGTCAGAATGATCACAATCTGGAGCAGCGCAGCGAGTAGAAGCGTGCTCACGAACCCCAGGCGGTCTCGGATGCGGATGCTCCGAGCCGCAATCAATGCCGCGAGGAGCATCACGGCCATCACGTGCATACCGGTTGTCAGCGGCGTGACGTCCGTCAGCCCGGGGGGGAGGACACTTTCGATGTACGGCTGATAGAACTCGTACGGCACGTGGTTGAGCACCGTCATGACTAGGACGTATGCAAACGTCCATCGGAGTACAGGTTGGCGCAGATGTCCGGCACAGTCCCGGAGCTGCCGGACGACACCGTTGCGAATGAGAAGACGCTCGTGTCTGAGTGGCTCGCGCATGACGCCGATGATCGCGAGCGACGCCAGCGCAGCGACCCCCGAGAGGGCATAGGCGTATCGCAGATTCAACACCGCGACGGCTCCACCCACGAGCCCGGCGATGCCCGAACTCAGAAGTGAGTTTCGTGCCACGATCGCTTCGCGACTGTCGTATTCACTCTGCCGTTCGATCGAGGCCAACGAATCAAAGTGCAAAGAGGTGTCAGTTCCGCTGTTGAAGGCGATACCGGCAGCGAGCAGACACTGTGCGACCGCGAACACGCCGACTGATGCCCCGACAAAGAACAGTGTGCATGCTGCAATGTGCGATGCGCATGAGATCATGAGCGTCGGCCGTCGTCCGACCCGATCGGAGAAGTACCCGGACGGCACTTCCAGAACGACCACAGCGATGTAGTAGATGGCTTCGAGGCGCAGGACATCCGCCAGCGACATGTGCTCGAGGAAGAAGAGCACGAAGACCGGCATCCAGAAGTACGCGTTGGAGGCCAGCGCGTACCACGGGTACATCCGGACATTCCGTGACATCGCAGCCGAGGCGTCCACAGGCGTTCTCCTGTTGTCGGCTGGCTCGAGCAGCCCGTTGAAGAGGTCAGATCACACTCCTTCAACGGGCTGCTCGGTCAGCCGATGGCCGCTCACTCCAGGAGCGGCTTCGCCGAACCGACGATCTTCGTGCCGTCGGGCTTCTGGATCTCGATCCACCACATCGTGTTCTCGGGCAGCGGGCTCGGCGCCACGGCGTGGATGTCGTAGTCGCCGTGGGACGGCGCGTACTCGCCCATGCCGACCATCGACATCGTTCGGTCCTCGCCGCCGATCCACGCGCGAACGATCGTCGCACCGCTGTCGTTGTAGGGGAGCTTCACGACGAGGTGACCTTCCTGGCCGGCCGCTACGGCGCCGTGGGCCTGAGCAAGCTCGATCCGCATGCCTCCGATCGTGACCGGGTCCAGATCGACTTCGTCATGAGCGTGATCATGGTCATCACCCTGCTCGGCATGGTCATCATGCGTCGATCCGTCCGCATGGATGTGCGCATCGCCACCGCTGGCGTTGCTATTGCTGGTCTTCGCGTCATCGTCAGAGTGGCCACAGCCGCTGGCGAACAGCAGCATCGGCAGCGTCGCGATGAGTGGTGCAAGTACTTTCATTTCAAGACTCCTTGAGCAAGAGGACACAGTGGGTCTGGGCTACCGGCGCGAGCCGCTTGGTGCGGCTGCCCGACGAACCCGATAGATGGTGGCGTACCCCGCGGGTACCACAATCAGGTTCAGGAATGTTGACGTCAGGAGCCCGCCGAGAATCACGACGGACAGCGGGGCGAGGATCTCGTTGCCGGGCGTATCACCCTTCAGAATGATCGGGATGAGCGCCAGCGCGGCGGTCAGTGCCGTCATCAGGATGGGCACCAGTCGTTCCATCGATCCCTGCACGATCGCGTCGTGCATCGACCGGCCTTCCTCATCCACGAGATGCCGGTAGTGGTTGACGAGCAGAATGCCGTTCCGCACCGCGATGCCGAACAACGTGATGAAGCCGACCAGGCTGGCGATGGAGATGACTGGCGCCGTGTAGGCCGCCGGCGCCGAACAGCGCCGCGAAGTTGGCGAGCGGATTCGGCGACTCGGTCAGGAAGATGGCCAGGATGCCGCCGATCAGTGCCAATGGCAGGTTGACCAGCACGAGCAGCGACACCCGTATCGAACCGATGGCCAGGTGCAGCAGCATGAGCATGACGAGCACGACGATGCCGCTGAAGATGATGATCGTTCGGCTCGCGGACTGCTGGGCTTCGAACTGGCCACCGTACTTCACGGTGTAGCCATACTTCTGGACGATCGGATCGACCAGTTCTCGAACCTGTCCGACCAGATGACCGAGGTTCGATCCCTCCGCCACGTTGAGCGAAATAACCGCCTTGCGCTGGGCGTTTTCGCGGGCAATGAGATTCGATGCCATCTCCGGTCCGATGACCGCCACCTCATCCAGACGCACCAGGGCACCGCCCATGCCGCGCAGAATGAGTCTCCGAGATCCTCGATCGTGTCGCGCTCCGGCTCGTCGAGTCGCACGACCAGCGCGTAGCGTCGAACGCCTTCGTTAATCTCCGCAACTTCAACCCCGAAGACCGCGTTGCGGACCTGCCGACGTCGCGGATTGGGGGGTCAGTCCGTAGGCGGCCAGTTCCTGTGGGCGATAGTCCACAGGCAACGACTGGATCATGACCTCGCGGTTGGCGGCGACATCGCGTGCCCCGGCAGCGGCTTGAGTGCGCCTTCGATCTCCTTGGCGATGGTCGCGCAGGACATCGAGATCGTCGCCGTAGACGCTGATCGCAATCGCGGCCGGCGTGCCCGAGAGGATGTGACTGAGGCGATGCTCGATGGGCTGACCGATGTTGGTGGTGATGCCCGGTACCTGCTCGAGGATCGCGCTGATCTGTGCGCGCACCGCTTCCTTGTCGTAACCGGGCTTCACGGTGACGTCGATCTCGGAATTGCTGACCGGTTCGGCATGCTCATCGCGCTCGGCGCGGCCCGTACGCCGCGTCACGCTCCTGACGCCTTCGATCTGAAGGATCTGTCGCTCGATCGCCGACGCCATGCGATCGCTGGCCGTCGAGGACGTGCCCGGCGGCGCGAAGAGACCGACCGTGAACGTCCCCTCGTTGAACTCCGGCAGGAACGACGTGCCGAACGTCGATCCGAGCCAGAGGGTGAGAACGGTCGCGAGGCGCCGCGCCGCCCAGGACGATGCCCCGAAGCGAATGGCGAAGCCGACGCTCGGCTCGTAGAGGCTCTTGAACCAGCGAACGAGCAAGCCGTCCCGGACCTCGCGCTCGGTCGGCTTGGCGTGAAGCAGGTACCTGCACATGGCCGGCGTCACCGTGAGGGAAACGACGAGCGACGCCAGAATCGAAACGATAAAGGCAATGCCCAGCGGCCGGAAGAACCGACCCTCAATGCCCTGCAGAAACAAGAGCGGCACGAAGACGATCGCGATGATGACCGTGGCAAACACGATCGACGGCACGATCTCGTGCTCGCGTCGAAGATCACCTCGAGCTTCGTCCTTCCGCTCGGCTCTCCGGCGGGCGGCATTCTGCCGCAAACGGCGGAAGACGTTCTCGACGTCGATGATGGCATCGTCCACCAGGCTGCCGACCGCGATGGCGAGTCCGCCCAGCGTCATGACGTTGATGGTCATCCCCATCCAGTCCAGGACCAGCAGGCCCGTCGCGAGCGAGAGCGGAATGGCGACCAGCGTGATGACGGTCGTGCGGACGTTGAGCAGAAAGAGCAGAAGAATGATCGACACGATAATGGCCGCATCCCGCAACGAATGGAGGACGTTGTTGACCGACAGCCGGATGAAGTCAGCCTGCCGAAAGATCTGCCGGTTGATGCGTGACTCCACGGGCAGCGTCGGCTCCAGTTCCTCGAGCATGTCGACGATCTGCGCCGTGACCGCGAGGGTGTTGACTCCCGGCGCCTTCTGTACGGTCAAGACGACAGCAGGCGGCCGCCGTCCGCCCCGGTGCCCCGCTTGGGGACGGACCCCTGCACGGTGGCAACCTGGTCGATGGTCACAGGAGCGCCGTCGTGGTATTTGATCACCGTTCCGGCGATGTCGTCACCGACCGCACGCGACCACTCTGCCGGATCGGGAGTTCCAGGCCGCCCACATCGGGAAGATAGCCTGCGCTCAGGGTACTGTGCGCTTCGTCG
>CAVONJ010000001.1:0-141584 GCA_963697235.1 uncultured Planctomycetota bacterium | reverse complement strand
CGTCGCCGCATCCTGCGGCTCGACCCGTGTTGGTCCGGCGTTACTCAGACCCGCCCGCATCGTGCGGGCTCGCCTGTGAAAGTTCCGGCGTGGGCATGGCTTGTCTATGGCGGCCCTCCGGGCCGCGGGACGTGCTATTCCGCCGGCATCCTTGTATCTGGAACAAAGAGCCCATCAAATAGAAACGCCCGCGACCGGCGTAATCGGTCACGGGCAGCTGATCGCGTGATCGTGGCATCCTAGGTTGTCCTGCAACCGTCCGGCAGCAAGATCCCGACCAGCTTGATTGAGCCTCCCGAACAGTCGCTGGGGCCGCTGCAGTCGCAAGCCCGCATTCGCAAGGAAGGGTCTCATGAACAATTGTACCGCAGGCATTGATGTTTCCAAGTCTCAGTTTGATCTCGCCATCAGTGAGAGTCGTTCTGTTGAGCGGTTCGACTCCGGGCCGGATGGACGTGAGAAGCTCATCCGAAGACTCAAGGCAGCTCGAGTCGACTTGGTCGTTCTCGAAGCGACGGGTGGGTACGAACGCGTCATCATGTTGGAACTCATGAGTGCGGGACTGACCGTGGTTCGCATCAACCCCCGTCAGGTTCGAAACTTCGCCCGCGCCCGCGGCCGCCTGGCGAAGACGGATGCCATCGACGCGCTCACGCTCGTCGAATACGGGGAAGTGATGAAGCCGCCGGTCCGCCAGCTCCCGAATGCTGATCTGATCGCTCTGCGAGATCTCCTGGCCCGACGCCAGCAGCTGGTTGACATGCAGAGCATGGAGAGCTGCCGACGCCGCCAGACGCTAGAAATGGCTGCGAAATCGAGCATTGCCGCGGTCCTTGCCTTCCTCAAGGAAGAGCAAAGTGCCATCGAGAAGCTCCTTGATGAGCGGATGGCTCAGAATGACGAGTGGATGGCCCATGCTGCTGTTCTGCGAGAAGAATCTGGCGTTGGTCCGGCCACCGTGCGCACCTTGATTCTGGAGCTGCCGGAACTGGGCAGGGTCTCACGCCAAGAGATCGCAGCGATCGTCGGCGTGGCGCCGATGAACCGGGACAGTGGCCAAAGGCGAGGCACCCGTTCGATCTGCGGTGGTCGAGCGAGTGTGCGTTCGTGTTTGTACATGGCCACGCTCGTAGCCACGAAGCACAATCCGAAGATTCGCGAGTGCTACCACCGCCTTCAAGCGACAGGCAAATGCAAGAAGGTTGCCTTGGTGGCGTGCATGCGCAAGCTTCTGGTGATTCTGAACGCCAGAAGTCGCGACTACCTGCAGAGGAGGTTCGATCAAGCTCTGCTGTCTCCTTCACTTCGCCGCCCTCACGAAGCCGGGGCGGTGACGTGAAGGAGACGGCGGGCGCCGGCCAGCCTGCTGGCTCCGAACGAGCCCCCTCCCAGACGCTCCCGGAGTAGAAACGTGTAACGACAATCTGAAACTCGCTTGACAAACGAGACAGTCGCTGCCGGCTCCCGTCGCGCGCGAACACCAACGCTCCCGCGGCGTCCTGCCGCGGGAGCTTGATGTGCCGGGGGTTGCGCGGCCGGCGGTGCCTTGTCGGGGACGTTCGTGAACACGCTTGGGATTGTCGGTGGAGTGCGCGAACGCGCGTTGGTCGTTCGATGGGTTGCGGGGCGTCGCCGCATCCATGCGGCTGGTCTTGTGAAGTTCTTTAGGTTGGTGCGCGGCTTGAGGTCTTGTTGCAGCGTCGCCGCCTCCTGCGGCTCGACCCTCGTCGGACGGACGCCGCTCAGACCCGCCGGCATCCTGCCGGCTCCCCTGTGGAAGTTCCGGCGTGGGATGGGCTTGGTCATAGCGGGCCTCCGGCCCGCGGGCTGCGCATTCCGCCGGCATCCTGCCGGCTCCCGTCACGCGCAAACACCAACGCTCCCGCGGCGTCCTGCCGCGGGAGCTTGACGTGCCGACGATTGCGCGGCCGGCAACTGCCTTGCCGGGCACGTTCGTGATCACGCTTGGGGATTGTCGGGGAGTTCGCGAACACGCGTTGGTCGTTCGACGGGTTGCGTGGCGTCGCCGCATCCATGCGGCTCGGTCTTGTGAGTTCTTGAGGTTGGTGGCGCGGCTTGAGGTGTTGTTGCGGCGTCGCCGCCTCCTGCGGCTCGACCCTCGTCGGTCCGGACGCCGCTCAGACCCGCCGGCAGTCCTGCCGGCTCCCCTGTGGAAGTTCCGGCGTGGGATGGGCTTGGTCATAGCGGCCCTCCGGGCCGCGGGCTCGTGCGAATCCGCCGGCATCCATGCAGGCTCCCGTCACGCGCAAACACCAACGCTCCGGCGGCCTCCATGCCGCCGGAGCTTGACGTGCCGACGATTGCGCGGCCGGCGCCAATGGAGGCGTCGCGCAATCGAGCGCCATCGGCGCCTCTTGCAACGAAGGCCGTTCCCATCCGGCACTGAAGGTCGGCGGCAAGGATGCCGCCGACCGTGTGGTGTTCGCAGCGAGAACCGAGGCGGCATGGATGCCGCCGGCAATGCGCAACCCTCTGCGGCCCGGATGGGCCGCACATGAATAGAAACGACCATCGCAGGACCCCTCCCAGGGGAGCCCGCACGATGCGGGCGGCTCTGAGCAACGTCGGACCGACGAGGGTCGAGCCGCATGGATGCGGCGGCGCTACAACAAGACCTCAAGCTGCGCACCCAACCTCAGACCAACCAGGACCCAGCCGCATGGATGCGGCGCGGCCCCACAACCCCTCGACCACCCGAAGCGTGTTCGCGCACGCCTTCGACAAGAGCCGCCGCCGGCAATGCGCAACCCTCTGCGGCCCGGACGGGCCGCACATAGATAGAAACGGCCACCGCAGGACCAGTCCCAGGGGAGCCCGCACGATGCGGGCGGGTCTGAGCAACGCCGGACCGGCGATGGTCGAGCCGCATGGATGCGGCGGCGCCGCAACAACATCTCAAGCCGCGCACCCAACGCGAGACCAACCAGGACCAAGCCGCATGGATGCGGCGCCGGCCCCGCCACCCATCGAACTCCCGACGCGTGTTCGCGCACCCCTTCGACAGAGAATCCCGGTCGCGCCACACGTTCCGAGGTATACTGCCAAGAGCCGCGACTCGGTTGCCCCGGGCGACAACAGTTCGCGTTCTTACTTCTAGCGTAGCGCTCTGCTCGGCGCGTGACTTGGCGGATGCTGGCCCCAGGAGGATCATGATGTCTCGACGAGATCTGCTGTGTGTCGTGGCCGTTGGCGGGATGGTTGCCGCTCCGCTTCAGGCGGGCGATTGGCTGACATTCGTCAACGAGACGAGCACACGCCTCGTGGCCGATTCGGCCGTCGGCGCGAACGACACCGAAGAGAAGGACATGGCGTGGGGCGACGTCGACAACGATGGGGACATCGATCTGGTGGTGGTCCGTAAGGAACCATTCACGACGCCGGGCGGACGGCGCAACGTCCTCTTGATCAACGAGGGGATCGCCGACGGCCATTCGATCGAGGGCGTTCTCGTCGATCGAACCGCCGAGTTCATGTCCGCGGCCGACGATGGCGGCCAGGGCGGCCTCGATCTGACCAACGACCGTGACGTCGCCGTTGCCGACCTGAATCTCGACGGGTGGCTCGATGTCGTCACGTCGACCGCGTACGGCCAGGGGCTCGCCAAGAGCATCTCCCACTCCCGGATCTACATCAACCTTGGCGAGATCGACGGCATTTGGCAGGGATTCCGCTACGAGCAGAAGAGAACGCCGAGATGATCGAGGCCCCGAACACCTGTGGCGTGGCTGTCGGTGATGTGACCGGAGATGGCTTTCCCGACCTCTATTACGTCTCCTACAACAGCTCGATCCTCGAGGATCATCTGCTCGTCAACGACGGCACCGGGTTCTTTGCCGACGAGACGAATCGCGTCACCTCCGCGTTCCTGGCCTCGGGATTCGGCACGGCCACGCACATCGCGGACATGAACAGCGATGGCTTCAACGACATCGTCAAGAGCGAGAACGGACCGATCAAGATCGCCTACAACGACGGAACCGGCCACTTCACCCAGTGGGATGCGGCCAGCTCCGGTTCGCACTATCACGTTTCCCTTGGCGATCTTGACAATGACGGGCTGTTCGATTTGATCGTCAGTGATGACGGCGCCGATCGGTACGCACTGAATCAGGGAAACGGTCCCGATGGCATGGCGAACTTCATCTCCCTCACGTACGCCTTCACGGGCGGCAGGTCCGACGACGGGTTCGGCGGCAACTCACTCGCGGTCGATCTGGACAACGACGGCTTCGAGGAGGTCCTCATCGCAGACGTCGACGTCGATATTCCGGGATGCGGTCGGCGCACGCACATCTACCGCAACCTGGCCAATCTGCCCGTCCCGACGATGCAGGAGCAGCTCGTGGCAGGCAAGGTGGCCAACATTCCGATCAGCATGCTCGCCGGCACACATGACATCGCCGTGTTCGACATCAACGGCGACGGGTGGAAGGACATCTACATCGGCCGCTGCTCGGGCACGCAGATCTGGATCAGCCAGCCGCCGATCGGCCTGGTCTTCAGCTACCCCAATGGTCTGCCTGCGTTCACGCCGCCGGGCGCGACCCTGGACATCGACGTCACCATCGAAGGGTTCGGTGGCGGGGTCGTCGATGCCGACTCGGTGCAGATGGTGCTGTCGATCAACGACGCTCCTTTCGAAACGATCGCCATGACGCTGGTCGGCGAAAGCACGTACCGGGCCGTGGTTCCCGAGACCCAGTGCGCCGACCGACTCGCCTACTACTTCCAGGCGAGCCTGACCGTGGGAGGAACAATCACCGATCCGCCCTCGGCACCTGGATCGAGCTACGTGCTCGTGTCGGGGCTGGGGAACAGTCTCGCCTTGCGCGACGAGATCGAGGGCGACGTGTCCGGCTGGGCGATCGAGAACGCGCCGGCACTCATCCAGGGCGGCTGGGAACAGGCGGAGCCGTTCGGCACGATCTTCGGCGGCGGCTTCGCGGCGCCTGATGGCGATGCAACCGAGGGGGAAGGGAACGTGCGGGCCTTCGTGACCGAGAATGGAACGCCCGGAGATCAGCCCGGAGTGGCAGACATCGATGGCGGGCCGACGTCTCTACTCTCGCCGGTGATCGATCTGGCGGAGAGCGACGGGCAGATCACCTTCGACCGGTGGTTCTTTAGCGAGGGTGGCGTCCAGCACGTGCCCGATTTCCTTACGGTTGACGTCTCCAACGACGGCGGTCAGACCTGGATCCCGATCCCTGCCCTCACGACGGGCGGCACCGATGGTGAATGGGAGACGGCGAGCTTCCAAGTGGGCGCCTACGTGATACCCACCGACCAGATCCGAGTTCGCTTCACCGCGTCCGACGAGCCGAACAACTCGATCGCCGAGGCGGGCATCGACAACTTCCAGGTCGACCGGATCGAATGCGGCGAGGAGCCGAGCTGCCCCGCCGATGTCACAGGAGACCTGGTCGTCGACGTGTCGGATCTGGTCGCGATGATCACCGCCTGGGGTGCGTGCCCTGGCTGCCCGGCCGACATCAACGGTGACGATGTCGTTGACGTGTCGGATCTGGTGGAGCTGATCGTAAGCTGGGGCGCGTGCGAGCCATGACGCGCCGCGCAAGGAAATGCCTCTTCCCCCGGGAGAGGACGGCTTGTCCCCCCGCCTTCTCGGGGGGACGAGCCAGGTGAGGGTGGAGTTCGCCCCGTGTCGGCTGCACGCGCAACCCGTACGTGTTGATCGACAGGTCTCGTGTCAACACGCAATGGACGCCCCGAGGCGACCTGCCTCCCCGGGGCCCGACTCGGCGCACGCGAAATCCGATCGTGTCCTCGAACGTCATGCGTTTCCATGCCGCGATCTGCTCGGGGCTGGGACGATCGGGCTTCATGAACGGGGCGGCGGACATGGACTCGGCAATCTAGCCGGGACCGAGTAGAGCGTAGAGAGACGCACCGAACGTGACCGTTCACCGGGGTCGCGACGAAAGACATCGATCTCATCCCACGCCCGACCGATGTCCGGTTCCCGTGCTCCCGAACCCGCCCGCGCCGCGGGCCGTTTCATCGAGTTCATGGACCTCTTCGATCGTGCAGTGCGCGACGGGCGCGATGATCATCTGCGCAATGCGCATTCCGGGCTCGATGGCGAAGGGCATGGCGCCCAGGTTGATCAGCGGAACTATGACTTCCCCGCGGTAGTCGGCATCGATCGTTCCCGGGGCGTTGGGCATCGAGATGCCGTTGCGGCTGGCCAGACCGCTGCGGGGACGAACCTGCGCTTCGTAGCCCAGCGGTACGGCCATGGCGAAGCCGCAGGGAATGAGCTCGATCGCACCCGGACGCAGGAGGACCGGCTCCGCGATCGCCGCACACAGATCCAGCCCCGCCGCATGCTCGGAGTGATATGCGGGCAGGATCGCGAGTGGAGAGAGACGGCGGATGCGCAGTGTGGCGCGGTGCGAAGCGGACATCGGTGCAGTGTACCGAAGGCTGATGCGACCATCGGCCGCGCGCACCATCCGTGTCCATCAACGCGGGAATAGCCAGAAGCTGAGCCCGGCGATCACCACGACGCTCGTGGCGATCGAGACCAGCAACATGGTCCGCGCGTTCTCCTGTCCTTTGGCTGCTTCCAGCGGACGACCGCCGCGGGTGCCGTAGCCGACGCAGCGGAGCGGCAGTCGGGCCAGGGCCGCTTGCCACCCCGCCAGTGTCGTTCCCCGATAGGCGCGGAACGTGTAGAGATTGACCAAGTACGCGATGGCGATCAGGTAGCCGAGCCCGACCTCCCTCCAGTGCTTGCCCTCCGTGAAGAGGAAGCCCAACAGCACCGCGAAGCTACCGATCATCAGCAGCCCGATATAGATGGCGCCATCGGGCGTTCGGGGGCGATCTGGGTCGCGCCCACCACCTTTGTGCCGCTTGCTGGTGACGGTGCCTTTGCTCATCGAGGGGCGCTCGCCGGAAGCCGCAGTGCACCGGCGGGCGCAAGGACGATGGTAGGCGGGGGAAGCCGGAAGGTCGCGGGACTCGGAGCCGCCGATCGATCGAGCTGGAGGATCACCTCCCTGGCGCTCGCCACCGCCTGGTCCATCGCGCTGGATCCGGTGAGCGACTTGATCGGATCAAGCCCTCCTCGCTCGGCCAGGCGTTGCTCGCACCAGGCACGGTCGTGAATCAGCTGCCGAAGGACGGCGGTCGCCGTTCGGCGTAGTCCATCGGGATCTGGCGTCTCCGTCACCGTGGGGCGATGCTGATTCTGATTGCAGATCATTGAACGTCCTCAAAGATCGATGGAGCGGAGTTCCAGCGTGGGATCGAGGCCTCCGTGCCTCCGCAGTTCGCGAACATCCGCAATCCGGCGCCTCCGCAGTTGGGCAGGTCACGCCGCCACGGGCTGGGCCGTCTCGGGAATCAGCCGTCGAACGGCTTTGGCCAGGGCAGCGGGGTCGCTGATCCGAGCCGCCGGGTCGAGGGTCTCCAGCACGCTCTCGATATATCGGTCAGAAGGGGGGGGAAGGATGCAGATGTTGATGTCGGGGTGAGCTGTGGCGCGAACCCGTTCGTGTTCGAGTACGAGGCGCTCGTGCAGCTTCTCCCCGGGGCGTGGTCCTGTAAAGACGATGCGGATCCACGCGGGATCATCGCCGCCCGCTTCGCCCGGGAGCCGGGAATGCAGCCCGTGCAGGGCGATGAACCGCCGGGCAAGGTCGAGGATCGGGACCGGCTCCCCCATGTCCAGCAAGAAGACCTCGCCCTCCTCCGGGGCCGCCTTGCCGTCGCGCCCAGGAGCGAAGCAGCCTGGATGACGAGGGCCGCGGCTTCGGGAATGCTCATGAAGTACCGGGTCATCTCGGGATGGGTGATGGTGAGGGGGCCGCCTTCGGCGATCTGCCGCGACCAGCTCTCCAGAACGCTGCCCGCCGAGCCGAGCACGTTGCCAAAGCGCACCATCGCGAACCCGGTCCCGGAGCGCCGGTTGATGTGCTGCACGTACAGCTCGGCGAGCCGCTTCGTCGCTCCCATGATCGAGCTTGGGTTCACCGCCTTGTCGGTGCTGATCATGATCATGCGGTCGACTCCCGCCGCATCCGCCGCGTCCGCGACGCTGCGGGTGCCGAAGAAGTTGTTGTCCACCGCGGCCGCGGGGTGGTCCTCCATCATCGGCACGTGCTTGTGGGCCGCGGCGTGAAAGACCAGGTGGGGCCGCAGCCGTCGGAAGTGATTTCGGGTCTCCGCTTCCTCGACCACGTCATGCAGCAGCGCCGTGCGCGGTAGTCGGGGAAACCAGCGGGCGATCTGCCGGTCGATCTCGAAGAGCGCGTTCTCCGACCGATCGACCAGCGTGAGATGGGCCGGTCCGTAGCGGGCGACGATTCGCGAAAGCTCGCTCCCGATGGAGCCGCCGGCGCCCGTGATCAGGATGCGCTGTCCGGCAAGGAGCGTGCGCACCGCCACTTCGTCGATCCGCCGGACCGGTCGCTGCAGGAGGGCGGTCGTGTCGATGTCGATCTGCGTGCGCGGCCCGACACCGGCGATCTGATCTTCGAGCGTGGGCATGAATCGGTCCGGAATGCCCAGTCGTCGAAGGCGGGTGCGGATCGACGTGATGCAGCTCGCCATGACCGCAGGCAGCGTGATCAAGGCCAGTGCCGGCCGCCGCCGGGCGACGATCGACTCCAGCTCATCGGCCGTGCCGAGGATTGGAGCGTCCGCTTCAGCAAGATCATGCGGATCATGCGGAGGCTCGAGCAGAACCCAGCCGAGCGTGATCGGCTGCTGATCGAGCAGTTCCAGCTGCCGTTGAAGTCGACGACAGGTGCCGGGCAGTCCGATGATCAGGGCGGTGGGAGGCATGGAGGAGGGCCCGTTGGAGGGAGCCGCCTGCCGTTATCGGCAAGAGGGAACCCCACTCAGGAGCCCTTTTGCGACGCCGCTGCGTCCTGCGGTTCGCGTGCCCCGAACGCCGATGGCTGGGTGGCTCATTTCCTCTTCCCAATCGGACGGGTTGGGCGATGATAGGGCCATGCCCAGACCGGACCCCGACACCGCGGCCGAGTTCGACAGCGCTCCGCCCGTGACTGATGAAGATCGCGCGGCGGCGGGAGCCACGGTGATGGTCAGCCGGTGGGCCATCCACCGGCGTCTGTACGACTGGGTGCTCTCGTTCGCCCACCGGCCGCACGCCTCCGCCGCGCTCTTCGCGCTGAGCTTCGCCGAATCGAGCTTCTTTCCGATTCCGCCCGATGTGCTCCTCGGCCCGCTCTGCCTGGGCAATCGGTCCTGCGCTCTGTGGTTCGCCACGGTGACCACGGTGGCCTCAGTGCTCGGCGCCTTCCTGGGCTATCTGATCGGCCTGGTGCTGACGCCGGTGGGCGAGTTCATCGTCGGCGCGGAGAACATCGAGATGCTGATCGGAGAGTTCGAGACGCGCGGTGATCTCTACGTCTTCATCGCCGCGCTCACCCCGATCCCGTTCAAGCTGCTGACGATCACCGCGGGCGTCGCCCACATGAACCTGCTGATCTTCGCCGTGGCGTGCCTGGTCGGGCGAGCCGTCCGGTTCTTCGCGGTGGCGTCCATCTTCTGGCTCATCGGTCCGCGGGCGCTGCCCTTCATCGATCGGTACTTCAACCTGCTCTGCGTCATCTTCACCGTGCTGCTCGTGGGCGGATTCCTAGTGCTCAAGGCACTGCACTGACGGTGGAGGAATACCGAACATGAACGTTGTCGTGACGGGAGGCGCGGGCTACATCGGCTCGCACGCGGTTGTTCGGCTGCTGGCCGACGGTCATCAGGTGACGGTGATCGACGATCTGAGCCGGGGCAACCGGGGCGCGATCGAAGTACTGCAATCGCTCGGTGATCTGCACTTCGTCGGGTGCGACATCGCGAACCGCGCGATCGTCGCACCGTTGCTGAAGGAGCGGAAGATCGATCTGGTGATGCACTTCGCAGCGTTGACCTACGTTGGCGAATCGGTGGAACAGCCGCTGCGCTACTACCGGAACAACACCTTCGGCACGCTCGCTCTGCTCGAGGCGATGGAAGAGGCGAAGGTAGAACGGATGGTCTTCTCGAGCACCTGCGCCACCTACGGCGAGCCGTCAGAGGAACATATCCCCATCGCGGAGCACTGTCCCCAGGCACCGATCAACCCCTACGGGCGCAGCAAGCTGATGGTAGAGCGGATCCTCCTGGACTACGCGCACATGAAGCAGGTCAGGGGCGAGCCCTTCTCCTTCGCATTCCTGCGCTACTTCAATGTTGCGGGCAGCGATCGGGCGGGCACGCCTCGGAGAGGACCACGAGCCCGAGACGCACCTCATTCCGATCTGCCTCGAGACGGCGCTGGGCCAGAGGCCTCACGTCACCGTATTCGGCACCGACTATCCGACTCCCGACGGGACCTGCATTCGCGACTACGTGCACGTCGAGGACCTGATCGACGCGCACGTCACCGTGATGCACGCCCTGCGGCCCGGCGACTGCCGCGCATACAACATCGGCATCGGTCGCGGCTTTTCCGTCCGGGACGTGATCGAGGCGTGTCGCCGGGTCACCGGCTGTCGATTCAGCGCCGTGGAGGGAGCCCGACGCCCCGGCGACCCGCCTCGACTCTTCGCCGATCCGGCCCGAATCAGGCGGGAGCTGAGCTGGTCGGCGGAGACGACCGAGCTCGAGGCGATCATCGAGAGCGCCTGGCGGTGGAAGCAGAAGCATCCTCAGGGGTATGAGGGCGGGTGACGGGGATGATGGCTTGGGTGTTCTCGCGCCATTCGAACAATTCCGACGCGTCTTCGCCCACTCCCAATCACTTCACAATCGCCTCAACACCACGCAAATCCCCATCTTCTCAACCGTGCTCCACGTCTCGATCCCCTCGTCGCGCACGATGGCGGTCCACGCGCTGCGCATCCCCGCCGACCACTCGATGTCGTCGAAGACGAAGACCGCCTCGCGATCGACGGCCGCGCGAAGTCGTTCGAAGAACTCGATCGTCGCCGCGCCGTCGTGGAATCCGTCGATGAATGCCAGGTCGATGGGGCGGTGCCGCTCCAGGATCGGACCGAGCGTCTCGAAGAAATCGCCGGCCTCGATCTGGACGTTGTCGAGTCCCAGCGCCGCGAAGTTCCGGTGAGCGATCGCCACCTTGGGAAGGCTGCCCTCGAGTGTGATCAGGCGGGCGCTGGGATCCGGGGCGAGCGCTGCCGCCAGGTAGAGACCGGAGATGCCCACGTTCGTGCCGATCTCGACGACGAGCGAAGGACGCAGCGCTCTGGTCAGCCTGTACAGGAAGCGGCACGCCCGCACTGATTTGCTTCCCCGGCACGCCTGTGCGACCGTCATCCGGACCTCGAAGTCGCAGGCCGCATCATCCGGAGCGATATTCGCGAGAACGCTCTGCAGCTCCGTCGACCGATGCATCCAGGGCGCGGCGAATGGCGCCAGCGGTTCGTCCGATGCCATCAGCGCGCGACGGACGGCCTCGATCCGTTCGAACCACGCCAGGTCTTCGCGGCTCCAGCGTTCCTCTTCGGCGAGAAGGGCGGCCACGCGCCGAGCAGTGAGGCTGGAAGATCCGGTCATCTCGCCACGCCTGCTCATTCGACAAGCCGCTCCACTACGCAGTGCACGGCATCCGCGGGAAGGGTGACGCTCAGCGGCGCAGCGATCCCATCGCCCGACTGAACCACCGTTCGATCCGTCGCATAGCCGTCCTCATCGAGGACGATCACCCGGAATGAGCCGGCGCCGACAAAGCGCAGAACGAGGCCGGCGTCGATGGCCCGAATGTTGAACGGCGAGCCTCCGAGGTCGGCGATGACGCCCTTCGCTGCCCGGAAGCCGTACGGGCGCTCCTCGGTCATCGTCTGCACGAGCACTCGGTTCGACTCCCGCAGCGGCCGCTCGTCGAGTGAGATCACCAGGATCGAGCCGAACTCGTTGCCGCAGGTGATCGCCACGTCATCGAGCTCGATCGTCCCCGCTTCAGCGAGGAATCCCGTCGCCCCCTGGCAGCGTGGTGCATCGACGGTCAGAAGTCCGCGGCCATACTCCCAGCGCACTTCGCCGGTGGCGCTGCGCACCGTTTCCCCCGCCGCGTCGATGAAGGGCATCGGATCGATCGGAGACGGCAGCGCCGTCCCATTGCCGAAGTCGCGAATCACCGGCCCAACGAAGAACTCGAGGCCGTTGCCGCCGACGGCGCCGCCCCGAGGCGCATCGGCCGCGCAGGGGATCGAGTCCAGCCGCTGCGATCGGTCCGCCGTCGGCGCCCAGGAGGACATCTTCCACGGACATGGTCTGCACGTGGGCCGGCGGCCCTTCCGCCACGTCGCCGCGGCGATAGAGCAGGGCGGTCGCCGGGAAGGTCCCGGCCACGACCGGAGAGCCGACCGCGAACTTGGTCATCGCGGTATCGCGAACGGCGGGCGTCGACAGGGCGAAGAAGAACACGCCGTCGATCGACTGCAGCGAGCCGTAGGTGGCCGCGAGGAACGTGGCCTCGGCGCGGTAGCGATTGGGGTTCGGCCAGCACAGCTCGGAGATGATGCTCGGCCAGCCGGCGACCTGCGAGAGCTGGACGGGCATCTCGGTGGGATGGCGCACGGCGGCGCGATCCGAGTAGGTATGGCCGACCCGAACGGAGTACCCAGCACCGTTGCCCTCGTGCTTCGAGCCGAAGTAGCCATGACGATCGATCACGTCGCCCGCCGTATAGGTGTAGTGCTCGACGGCCTCCAGCCGCGCGGGGTCGCTCACCTTCCAGTTGCTGGCGACCACGAGACCGCCGAACTGCAGATCGTCCTTGACGAAGCTGCTCGTCCGGACGTACGCGAGGCGCTGCACCTCCGCGAGGAAGCGCACCTGATCGGCGACGCGGCGGCGTTTGGCGGCGCCGAACTGTTGCAGTGCCTCGCCGGTCATCCACCACGACTGGTACAGTTCCAGCCGAGTCGCCTGGGCATCGTCGCCTTCCTCGTGCGGCCCCCCAGGCCTTGAACGCATTGTCAAGGGACCCGTAGCGCTGCACGAGCCATGCGCCGTAGCGTTGCTCGAGTGCGGTCCAGTAGCGGGGCGGGATGTTGTTCTTGTCGAAGGTCCAGAAGAAGAGGCTGTCTTCGTTGACCAGTTCCACCATCGCGACGGCCGGATCGCGGGCGAGGGTCAGGCCGGTGTCGGGATTCACGGTGCACAGCAACGTCTGCATCCAGCCCCGGTAGAGCGCCTGGACAGTCGGATCGAAGAACCACATCCCGAACGGCCGGCGATTGCCGATCGCCTCGTAGCCCGGCAGGCCGATGGCGGGCCCGGCCTCGAGCCAGTGCGGAAAGTAGATGCTGAGCGAGAGGTAGATGCCCTCGTGCTCGAGTGCCGCAATGAGCGCACACAGATTGCCGAGTGTCCGGGCGTCGACCTGGCGCGGATCGGCGGGATCGAAGATGGGCCCGTGAACGCGCACCATGTTGACGCCGAGCTTCGCGAGCTTGCGGGCCAGGTAGCGCAGCGAACCGCGCGGCTGCGCGGCCATGTTCGGCGAGACGTTCACCGCCCAGAAGCGCACGGGCGTGCCGTCGCCGAGGGCGAACTGGCCGTCCGCAGTGCGCCCGACGAAACCGCTCTCGCCGGCCCGGGTCTCGTTGAGCGAGCGCAGATCGAGCAGGGCGTCCGGCGTGAAGGGATCGGCTTGCGGCTCGTAGGCAAACCAGCCGTCTTCGGCCAGACCGGAGCGGACGCCCGGCTTCCACTTGCCGTTGGGAACGAACGGCCCGTCGCACAGCGCGAAGCAGTCGAACGCGGCGATGAGGTCCTCGCCCTCTTGCGCGAGGAGCCGAATCTGGAATCGGTGGCGACCGGCCTCCAGCTCGACCGCGCCCAGGTACACCCAGTTGACGCACACGTCCTCGCGCAGATCGACGTGATCGGCCAGCGTGACGTCCCGGCCGCAGGCCGTCCACTCCTGATCGTCGAAGCGCCAGCGAAAGGGACCATGGAGCCAGAACTTTCGCGCCCAAAGCTCCCACCGGCCGCCGTGGGGAACGGAGATCGTGTACCGCGCGTAGGCCTCGGTCCGCTCCCGCTTGCCGGCGTTGGCGAGCCAGTTGCCTCCCGAGAGGTGCTGCACTTCGCCCGGTTTGGGGGGCGTGAGCCAGGTGTGGTCGGGGAAGTTCGTGGCTTCAGCCGCCTCGGCCTCCCACCAGATGCACTGGGTCTTCGCCGGTCCATCCGGGCGAGCGGACGCGGTCGCCAGGATCAGGCTTGCGACCAGCGCGGCGAGCCACGTCCACGGTCCCGATCCCGCCACGCGGACGGGGGCGGCGGCCGCTACGATGGCCGTCGTCGAGTCCGGTCCCGAATGGAGCTTGAGGAAGGCGAAACGATGCGAAGGCAGAAGTGGATCAACAACGCAGCTGGTGTCCTCGCTGGTGTGCTGGCTTCCGCGTCGCCCCTGTGGGCGCAGGAGCGGCCGCTGGCGTTCGTCGGCGCTCACCTCATTCCCATCGAGGGCGAAGAGCTGGACGACGGCGTGCTCGTGGTCGAGGGCGGCCGGATCACGGCGGTCGGACCCGCGGGCGCGACGGCGATTCCGGCGAATGCCGAGCGCATCGACGTCAGCGACAAGGTCATCATGCCCGGCCTCATCTGCACCCACAGCCACATCGGCGGCTGGGGCGGTGGCGACGGATCGGCGCCCTTGCAGCCGGACACGCGAATCCTCGATGCGATCAACGTGAGAAGTTCCGGATTCCGACGTGCCCACGCCGGTGGCCTCACCACGCTGAACATCATGCCCGGATCCGGACATCTCCTGAGCGGCCAGACGATCTACGTCAAGCTTCGCGACGGCGACACCATCGACGATCTCTTCATCCTCGATGAAGAGGGGAAGCCGATGGGCGGCATGAAGATGGCCAACGGGACGAACTCCATGCGCAAGCCGCCCTTCCCCGGCACCCGCAGCAAGTCCGCCGCGCTGGCCCGGGAGCTCTTCGTCAAAGCACAGGGATACCGCGACAAGATCGAGCGGGCGGCCGGAGATCCGGAGAAGATGCCGGAGCGGGACCTGGCGCTGGAGGGCATGGTCGAGGTGCTCGAAGGAAAGCGCACGGTTCATTTTCACACCCATCGGCACGATGACATCATGACGGTCATCCGCCTGTCCCAAGAATTCGGATTTCGGGTGGTGCTGCATCACGTGAGCGAGGGATGGAAGGTGGCCGAAGAAATCGCGAAGGCGGGGGTGCCGTGTTCGATCATCGTCGTCGATTCCCCCGGAGGCAAGCTCGAGGCGATCAACCTCGTCTTCGAGACCGGCGCCGTTCTCGACCAGGCGGGGGTCCTCGTGGCCTACCACACCGACGACTGGATCACCGACTCGCGGCTCTTCCTTCGCAGCCCGGCGCTCGGCATGCGGGCGGGGCTCTCGCGGGAGGCGGCGCTGCGCTCGGTGACGCTGGCCGGCGCGACGATGATCGATCTGGCCGACCGCATCGGTTCGCTGCAAGTGGGGAAGGACGCGGACTTCATCGTGCTGTCCGGCGATCCGATGAGCGTGTACACGAAGGTGCTCGAGACGTGGGTCGAAGGAAAACGAGTCTTCGACCGCAGCGATCCCGATGACCGGCTGTTCGCGGTCGGCGGATACGGGGCGAGCAACGATCGGGATCTCTACCTCTGCTGCCAGCAGGAGCGGGAGGAGGAGCAGTGAGCCGCCGTCGCACCTTGCTCGCGCTGCTCGCGCTGGTCGTGATGGTCGCGTCCCTCGCCCCCGCGTCCGTCGCCACCGCCCAGGTGGCGGTGCGGGCCAAGACGCTCTACACGATGGCGGGCCCGCCCATCGAGGACGGCATTGTCGTGATCCGCAACGGCAAGATCGCGGCGGTGGGGTCCGCGTCGAACATCGAGGTCCCCGACGGCTTCCAGGTGCTCGACGCGGCGGTCGTGACGCCGGGCCTGATCGATGCGCACACGGTCGTGGGCCTTGCCGGTCAGTACAACAACGACCATGACCAGGATCAGCTGGAGCGATCGGAGCCCATTCAGCCGCAGCTGCGGGCGATCGACGCGTACAACACGCGCGAGCGGCTCGTCGACTGGGTGCGCTCCTTCGGGGTGACCACGATCCACACGGGCCACGCACCGGGCGAACTCATCTCCGGACAGACGATGATCGTCAAGACCGCGGGGAACACCGTGGAGGAGGCCCTCGTCGTCGAGACCGCGGCGGTGGCGAGCACGCTTGGTCAGTCGGCGCTGAAGGACGGCGACAAGTCGCCGGGAACGCGCAGCAAGATGATGGCGCTGCTCCGCCAGCAGCTGATCAAGGCGGGTCGGTACCAGGAGAAGCAGCAACGAGCCGCGGCTCGGGATCCGCAGGATGATGACGAGGACCAGGGCGAGGAGGGAGATCGGGACAAGGACCGCTCGCCGCCTGCGCGCGATCTCGAGCTCGAGGCGCTGGTGCGCGTGCTGAACGGGGAGCTGCCGCTGCTCATCACCGCCCATCGCGCGCAGGACATCGCCAGCGCGCTGCGCCTGGCTGACGAGTTCGACATCGACATCATTCTGGACGGCGCGTCCGAGGCGTACCTGCTCATCGAGCAGATCCGGGACGCGGAGGTCCCGGTCATCATCCACCCGACGATGATGCGGGCGTACGAAGAGAGCGAGAACATGAGCTTCGAGACCGCGTCGAAACTGATCGAAGCGGGAATCCCGGTGGCGCTCCAGAGCGGGTACGAGGACTATGTGCCGAAGACCCGCGTCGTGCTGTTCGAGGCCGCGGTGGCTGCCGCCAATGGTCTGACCTTCGAGCAGGCGCTGGCCACGATCACCATCAGCGCCGCCCGCATCCTGGGGATCGACGACCGCGTCGGCTCGCTCGAGGTCGGCAAGGATGGGGACGTCGCGCTCTACGACGGCGATCCCTTCGAGTACACGAGCCATTGCGTGGGCACGGTCATCGAAGGCGCGGTGGTCAGCGACGTCGTGCGGTGAGCGAAGAGGCCGTCTGGGAAAGAGAGGCAGACGCCGTCGTTGTTGACGGGCGAGTCGGGCAGCGTCTTCGTGCGGTATACTGTGCGCCGACTCGCTGCAGACATGGCTGCGGCGACGGCGGCGCCACGGTGGGCGAAGCAGTTCACAGATGAGAAAGCGAGGTGCCTGATGGGTCGATGCGTGATGTCGCGATGGGTGTGTGCAGGTTCGGTGGCGGTCCTCTGCGCTGCGGGTACGGGATTCGCAGCAGGCGATGAGAAGCCGCAGGTACGCGGTCAGATGTACATGGTCTACGTGGACCAGGTCAAGCCGGCCATGATGGGCGACTACGAGGACGCCACGAAGTACATGGTCAAGGAGCTCGAGGCCTACGAGATCGATCCCCACCATGTGAATTTCAAGGCGATGTCCGGTCCCGAGATTGGCTACCTCTTCGTCATGCCGATCGAGAACTTCGCGGCCGTCGACGAGATGCAGAAGCACTGGCGGGCCGCGGTCGAGAAGATCGGAATCGACAAGTGGAAGGAGATGGCCGCGGCGAGTGACGCGGCGGTGGATTCGCGCGAGATCCTGTACACGGTCCACCGTCCCGACCTCTCCTACCAGCCGAAGGATCCGCATGTCGATCCGGACGACGTCAAGTACGTCAGCTACGACTTCTACTACTGCACGCCCGGGAAGGAAGAGGCCCTGGAGGCCGTGGCCAAGAAGTACATCGAGCTCTACCGGAAGAACGACCTGGAGAGCGGCTGGAACGTGTACGAGTCGATCACGGGTGCCGATCTGCCGCTCTACGTCGTCGAGTTCTGCGGCAGCAGCAAGGGCGACTTCGTCATTCACGACGAGCGCAACAAGACGATCCTCGGGGAAGCGGGCGAGCGGCTCGACCGCGAGGCCATGGCGTGCGTCCGCCGGCTGGAGCAGAAGGAAGCGTGGCTGCGGCCGGATCTCTCGTATCCGCGACACGACAGTGACGCCAAGCACCACGATCATGATGCCATGCCCGAGCACGCAGGCCAGCGATGACCTCGACGTGAGCGGATCGGTCGCCTTGGGTACGAGCTTCGGTCAGACGGAATGAGTCCCGGCGGGCCCTCGGCGCCTCCCATCAGGAGGGCCGAGGGCCTGCCTCGTTGAAGGACGTCCTTGTTTCTGAGGGGAGAAAGGGAACAGATTCCCATTGTCTTGCCTGCGGATCTCCTCCAAGATGGATGTCGGCTGTGGCGCTCCCGCCGTCACGAGCCGCAGGAGAGGAGCAAGGCATGCTGATTCGCGCGTTGGCGGTTGTCACGGTCCAGGTCGTGGGTCTGCTGATCGCCCCCGCCGCGGCCGGGACGGCGGCGCTCGGAGAAGGCGCGTGCTGTTTCAGCGGCGGCAGTTGCGACATCCGCAGCGCTGCGGACTGCGCGAAGGACGGCGGCGCGTATCAGGGCGACGAAAGCGTGTGCGAGCCGAACGCGTGCCCGCTGGCGCTCGAGCCCTTCGTCGATCCGCTTCCCATTCCGGCCGTCGCGGAGCCGGTCACCGGAACCCAGGGGGGCGAGGCGAGCTACGAGATTGCGATCACCCAGGGCCAGCAGCAGTTCCACCGCGATCTGCCGCCGACCACGGTCTGGCGATACACGGGCGGAACGCCGGGTCCGGTCATCGAGGCGACCACCGGACTTGCCGGTCACGGTCACCTGGATCAACGACCTCCGCGATGAGCGAGGGCGAACTTCGCACCGAGCACATCCTGCCCGTGGATCTCTGTCTGCACGGCCCCAACATGCAGGGCAACACCCCCCGCACGGTCGTTCACCTGCACGGCGGACACGTGGCCGCGGAGAACGACGGCTATCCGGAAGACACGATGCTGCCCGGGGAGGAGCAGACGTTCTTCTATCCCAACCTCCAGCTGCCGGCGACGGTGTGGTTCCACGATCATGCCCTCGGCATCACGCGACTCAACGTCTACATGGGTCTGGCGGGGCTCTTCCTGATTCGCGATCAGTTCGAAGCCGACCTGGGTCTGCCCAGCGGCGACTTCGAGATTCCGCTGGTCATCCAGGATCGCTCGTTCAACGCCGACGGCTCGCTCGCCTATCCCGCGGCGTGGCAGGATCACTTCTTCGGCGAGTACGTGCTGGTGAACGGCAAGGTCTGGCCGTATCTCGAGGTCCGGCGAGGGCTCTACCGCTTCCGGCTGCTCAACGGCTCGAACTCCCGCGTGTACACGCTCAGTCTCTCGAACGGCGCGAGCTTCCAGCAGATCGGAACGGACGGCGGGCTTGCTGCCGGCGCCGGTACAGGTGAGCCAGATCACGATCGCGTCCGGCGAGCGGGCCGACGTGATCATCGACTTCTCCGCAAGCTCCGCCGGTGACCAGATCGTGCTGCAGAACAGCGCTCCCGCGCCGTTTCCGGGGACGCCGGGCGTGGGCGTGATTCCGGACGTCATGCGGTTCGATGTCGTCAGTGAGTCCGGCGATCCGGGGCCGCTGCCCGAGACGCTTCGGCCCTTGGAGGTGCTCCTGGAAGAGGATGCGATCCGCACCCGCGAGTTCGTGCTGCGGAGACGGCCGGAGGCGTGCACCGGCTTGTACTGGTTGATCAACGATCTGGTGTGGGATGACATCACCGAATATCCGCAGCTCGATACGACCGAGATCTGGGCGTTCATCAACCGCTCCTCGGTCGCGCATCCCATGCACATGCATCTGGACTTCTTCCAGGTCCTCGACCGGCAGAACTTCGAGCTGATCGACGGTGAGGTCGTTCCCGTCGGCCCGCGGGTGCCGCCGCCGCCGGAAGAGGCGGGCTGGAAGGATACGGTCCAGGCCAACCCCTTTCAGATCACCCGCGTGATCACGCGGTTCGAGGACTTCACCGGGCTCTACCCCTACCACTGCCACGTGCTCGAGCACGAGGACCACGAGATGATGCGGCAGTTCCGGGTCATCCCGCCCTGTCCCGCCGACGCCGACGGCAACGGCGTCGTCGACATGAGCGACCTCATCGTGGTGATCAACGCGTGGGGCACCGACGATCGCGCGCGCGGACGTCAACGGCGACGGCACCGTGAACGTGACGGATCTGGTGACGCTGATCAACGGGTGGGGCGCGTGCCCGCTGGAGTGAGGGCTGCTGGCGAGAAGTTCCTCGCGGATGCCGCTTTGCCTCGGATCACCCGCCGATCGCGGACATCGTGCGCTGCGGCGGCGCGAAGTGCCGCGAGCCGATGCCGTGTCCGGCTTGCTTCGTCCACATCGCGTCGATGATGAAGCGGGCGACCTCGTCGTCGTCGGCGCCGTCGCGCAGCAGCGGGCGGAGGTCCCACTCCTCGTGGCTGAAGAGGCAGGGCCGGATCTTGCCGTCGGCGGTGAGGCGGGTCCGGCTGCAGGCGCCGCAGAAGACCCTGGTCACCGGCGCGATGACGCCGATGCGTCCCGGCCCGCCGTCACCGAACGAGAAGTTGAGCGACGTGCTGTGCGGATCTTCCCCTGGGGCCGGCACGAGCTCGTGGCGCTCTTGGATGCGGGCGAGCATCTCGTCCGCCGAGACCACGTGCTCCCGGCTCCACGCCCGGCTCGAGTCGAGCGGCATGAACTCGATCAGCCGCAGATCGACCGCCTGGTCGCGGGCGAAGTCCGCGAAATCCGCGACCTCGTCGTCGTTGACGCCGCGCATGATCACCGCGTTGACCTTGATGGGACCGAGCCCGGCGCTCCGCGCCGCCGCGATGGCGCGGATCACCGTCACGGCCGTGCTCTGCGTGCGGGTGATCGCGGCCACGCGATCGGGACGCAGGCTGTCCAGGCTCAGGGTGATTCGCGCGAGCCCCGCGGCCCGCCAGCGCGCGGCTCGAGCCTCGTCGAGCAGCGAGCCGTTCGTGGTGATGGCCAGGTCGCGCGGTCCCAGCCGCGCGACCTCCGCGATCAACTCCTCCAGCTGCGGATAGAGGCTCGGTTCGCCGCCGGTGAGGCGGATCTTCTCGATGCCCAGCCCGATGAACACGCGCACCGCGGCGACGTACTCCGGGAAGCTGCAAGAGCTGCCGCTTGGGCATGTACCGGTAGTCGGGATCCATGCAGTAGACGCAGCGGTAATTGCACCGGTCGGTCACGCTGAGCCGAAGATCGCGGATGACGCGGCCGTGGGCGTCGAAGAGCTGCCCGGGGACCGCCGCCTGCTCCGGGGCGCGCGGCGGCCGCTGCGGCGGCGCGGACGGGATGAGCGGCAGTGCGAGGTTCATCGGGGCGGTACAGTGTAGCCCGGGCGGCCGGCTCGGCCCGTTCGGGCCGGCGTCTCAGTGGTGGTGCAAGGAGGTATCGCAATGACCGTCGTGGCGCTGACCATTGCCGGCTCCGATCCGTCCGGCGGCGCGGGGCTTCAGGCGGATCTGAAGACCTTCCACCAGCATGGCGTGTACGGCATGAGCGTCGTCACGCTGCTGACCGTCCAGAACACGCAGTCCGTGTACCAGGTCAAGCCGGTCGAGGCGAAGTTCGTGCTCGCCCAGCTCGATGGCGTGATTCGCGACATCCCGCCCGCGGCCGCCAAGACCGGCGCCCTCGGAACGGCGGAGATCATCGCCGGCATCGCCGATCGCGCGCCATCGCTGGGCTGTCCGCTGGTCGTCGACCCGGTGATGATCAGCAAGCACGGCTCGCCGCTGCTGCCGCACGATGCATGCAAGGCGCTGCGGACGGCGCTGCTTCCCCTGGCCTACTTGATCACGCCCAACCTGCAAGAGGCCGCGGCCCTGCTCGATCGGCCAGTCATCGCCGAAGGGGACACGGAGGCGGCGGCGCGAGCCCTCGCGGACCTCGGGCCGGCCAACGTCCTGATCACCGGTGGTGCGCTGCGGCACGACGCCGCCGACGTCTTGTACAGCGAGGGAACGGTGCACACGATCAGCGGGCAACGGCTGAGCTCGACCTCGACGCACGGCAGCGGCTGCGTCCTCTCGGCCGCGATCACCGCGCACCTCGCGCTCGGCGCCGACCTGCTCAGCGCGGTCAAGGCGGCCAAGCGCTTCGTCACCGAAGCGATTCGCACCGGTCCGGGACTGGGTCACGGCGTCGGCCCGACGAACATGCTGGCCGATCCGATGCTGTAGGCGCGCCCGGTCGAACATCTCGGCTCCACAACCGCCCATCTTCTCACCGTCGACGGAGAAACCACGATTCATGTCTGGCGACTCCCAGCGTCGGGTACACTGAGAGGAGTCTACGAGGAACGCGAAGACGCGAAGAAGGAGCAATCGACCATGAGACGCGGAAGCAGACCCGGCTGGTGCGTCACCGAGCTCCTGGCGATGATCCTCATCCTCTGCGGTCTGCTTGCGGTGGCCGTGCCCGTGCTGGGTCGGATGCGCGGCGTGTCGCAGATCGACGTCTCGATCAGCAATCTCACGGTGCTCAGCCAGGCGAGTTCCATGTACGCGGCCGACTGGAACGGGCGTCAATACACGAACGTCAACGACGAGCTGTCCAGCTACGGGAGCAGCGTGGGTCTCTGCCGTGTCGAACTTCGAGATCGAGCATGGCGACCATCCGCCCGTCCTGCTCGGTTGGGGGCCATCCGTACCAGGAACCATCGGACTCTGGGGTTACTGGATGGATTTCGCGGGCAACTGGAATCTTCTGCAGCCAACTGACTTTGGCAACGGATTTGGCATGTTCCGAATCGTCAACGCCGTCCCGTTCCACCAGTATGTGAACGGTCGTTTCTACGATCCGACGTTCTACGCGCCGAATGACGCGTCGCAATACGACGGAGCCGAACCGGCCTTCGATGAGCCGTGGGAGTTCGTGGCCCCGTACGACGGCCCCGATCTCGCCTGGTCGAGTTACTGCTTCTCACCGGCGGCGATGTTCCATCCAGCCGTCATGGGCTGCCAACCCCGACGGCAGCTTCCAGGATCCCTGGAGTCTTCCGACGGCCTGACGTCGCCCTCCCGAGCTTGAGCCCAGTGCTCTATCCCGACCTCAAGACGCAGATGCTGGAGCACAGCTGGGTACAAGACCCGCCGGCGCCGTGCAACCCCGCCAATGCCGTTGGGACCGGCACCTTCGGCGCCTGCTTTCCGTACTACTTCAACCAGGGAATCGATTCGGCGCCGGTGACGCTCTTTTACGACGGTCACGTTCGACTGCTGCCGAACCAGGAGGTTCTCATCGCCGATCAGACGGTACTGGAGCAGAGCGGCGGAGAGAGCGGACTCTGGCACCGCGGCACACCGATGGGCACGGGCGGTTACTACATCGAGGCCGGCTACGACGGCACGCCGCTGAGCCATCACATCCTGACCACCTTCGGCATCCTTGGTCGGGACACGCTGAGCTCGAACTATGGCGTCCAGAGCAGCGCGCGAAGCACGAACACCGCCGCCATCTTCGCGAAGCGCCATCGACCACGGCCCGTCGCGCGGACACCGGGGTCCGGCTTCATCATCTCTGCCGGTCCTTGAGCGGGGTCAGGCCTTCATCAGTCATCTGTTCTCCCCCCGTCACCTCTTGCCGGCCGAGGGAGAGCGGAAATCTCGACACCTTTGGCGCAAGGCGGAGGGACAGTGCGCATATCTGACTTCACAGCGGTTCCTTGTCGGCGATCGCTTCACCGTGTCGGAGACCGCCGCCGAAGTGCCCCGCGAGGACCGTTCCGGAGATTCGACGTGATCCGTTTGACGAGCGCGACCATCACCGTGCTGTGGCTCCTCGGGCCGGCGGTCCAGGGCGGACTTCTCGAGCGGTACTGGATCAACCCGGCGGCGGAGCCTTCCAGGATCAGGCGAACTGGGATGGTCCTGTCCCCGCGGGCGGTGACACGGCGCTCTTCGCGCTGGGCTCGGCCTACACGGTGACGCTGGAGGCGGCCACGATCACGGATCGTCTGATCGTTCGCGACGGGAACGTCGAGCTCGCGATGAACGGCCAGCAGTACGATCTGCTTGGGACGCTCCTGCAGCAGCCCTCGCTCCTCGTTGGCGACGACCCGCGATACGCGCCGAGTCTCGCCATCGCGGATGGTGTCCTGGAGGCGGTTCACTCGAGCATCGGAGACAGTCCTGGCAGCTTCGGATCTCTGCAGGTCAGTGGGAGCGGAACCGCACTGCTGAACGGCTCGACGCTGCAGGTCGGTCGGGCTGGCCTCGGCTTGCTCTCGATCAGCGGTCAAGCCGAGGTGTCGGCGTTCAACGGCTTCCTGGGCGGCGAGGAGTCGGCCGTGGGATTGGTGACGGTGACCGGACCGCAATCGCTCCTCGACGTGACGAGCAATCTCTCGATTGGCGAACAGGGCGAGGGCGAGGTGATCGTCGCCGGAGGTGGCTTGCTCAACACCGGTTCGAGCTTCATCGGTCAGCAGATCGGTTCGCTCGGCGACGTGAACGTCTACGGAATCGGCTCGACCTGGTTCATCGAGGGGTTCCTCGACGTCGGCCAGGTCGGCACCGGCTCGCTGACCATCGCCAGCGGCGCCACGGTCCACACGACCGGATTCGCGACGATCGGCACGTTCCCCGAACCCGCCTATCCTCCGCTCGCCGGTGGTGATGGCACGGTTCTCGTCACCGGTGTGGGCTCGACCTGGACCGTCGATGGCGAACTCGATGTCGCGTTCGGGTATACGGGCGAGCTGACCGTTCGCGACGGCGGTGCGGTCTACTCCAACGGCGGTTCGATCGCGCAGTTCAGCGCCGAGATCAGCCCGGACCAGTCGCAGGTGACCGTCAGCGGCCCCGGTTCCCTCTGGAGTGCCTCGACGTCCATCGTCGCCAACAGTCCTTTGCGGATCCTGGATACGCGCGGTCGTGTCGTGCGATGAGCTGCAGATCCTGGACTTGGGCGCACTGACGGGAGATGGCACGGTTCAAGCGAACGTGCTCTGTGGCGGGACAATCGCGCCCGCATTCAGCGGCCTCCCCTTGGACGACGTGCCGAGCACATTGGCCATCGATGGCGACCTGGAGCTGACGTCATCAAGCGAGTTCATTGTCGAGGTCGATGGCAACGCAGCGCTCCCTGTGCCTCCCATGGAGTCGGAGTCGGATCGACTGGACGTTAACGGCGAGGTCCTCCTCGATGGGACGCTCGAGATCGTCAGAATCGATCTGCCGCAGCCCGGTGAGACGTTCCAGATCATCAGCGCGGTCGCGGTCTCCGGGGAGTTCACCAACCTGATTGCCGAGCCGCTGCCCTCCGACTGGGAGTGGGTCATCAGCTACGACAAGCGGGCGGTGTGGCTCGAGGTGTCCGAACCCGTCTTCGGCGACATTGACGGCAACGGCGTGGTCGACGTGGTGGACTTGATTCTGGTGATCGTGAACTGGGGCCCCTGTCCCGATCCGCCCGATCCGTGCGACGCTGATCTGAACAACAACCGCGTCGTCGACGTCATCGACCTCGTCCGGGTCATCGGAAATTGGGGTGACACGTGATGCCTCGTATCGCCTCGTGCCGCCTGGTCGGGACACAACGCCGTGCGGTCCTCCTCGGCGCCTTGTTGCCGTTCATGCCCTTGTTCGCTGCACGCGCTGGTGTCACGGAATCGCACAAGCTGACCGCGTCGGACGAACTGCCCGGCGATCGGTTCGGTGCCGCGGTTGCGCTGGACGGTGACCTGGCCGTGGTTGGCATGCCCGCCGCCGCCGCGCAGTCGGGCGCGGCGTACGTCTACCGCTTCGACGGCTCGAGCTGGATCGAGGAGGCGAAGCTCACGGCCGCTGATGCCGATCCCGGCGATGAGTTCGGCCGAGCCGTGGCCGTGGATGGTGATCGACTGGTCATCGGCGCTCCCTTCGACAGCGAGGTCGCCATCCTCGCCGGCGCCGCGTATCTCTTTCAATTCGATGGGCAGACGTGGACGCAGCAGGCGAAGATCGTCGCTCCGGACGGCGCCGCGGCCGATCAGTTCGGTCACGCGGTCTCGATTGACGGTCCGTCGATCCTCGTGGGCATCCTCGGCGGGATGATGAGACCCGAGGGACATCCAACCAGGGCTCGGTCTACGTCTTCGCCTCGGACCGCGGCATCCTCACGCATGAGGACACGCTCACGGCCTTGGATGGCAGGCTCAATGACCAGTTCGGATTCGCCTTGGCCGTTGACGGCGATCTCGCCGCGATCGGCGCTCACCTCGATGACACCGCCGGCGTCGACGCCGGATCGGTGTACATGTACCGCTGGAATGGCGCGATGTGGGAGGCGGAGACCGAACTGCTAGCCCCCGATGCAGCCCGGGATGCTCGCTTTGGAGAGTCGGTGTCCGTTCGAGGGAGCCGGGTCGTGGTGGGGGCGCCCTTGCCGATGGCGGTGGCGCATCAGTCGGCGCCGCGTACCTCTATGAAAGAAGTGACCGGCAGTGGAGGTTGGAGGCGACGCTCGCGTCGCCCGCGCCGGTCGACTTCCAGCTCTTCGGAAGTTCGGTCGCTCAGGGCGAGGCCGTGACCGCCGTCGGAGCGCCGTTCGGCGCCGTCTACTTCGATGACAATGGGACCGTCTTCCTCTTCTACGAGGTCGATGGACAGTGGACGGGCGCCGGTCGTCTGCTCGCCTCAGACGGTCAGGGCGATGGGCAGTTCGGCAGCGCCGTCGCACTGTGCGGGGATCAGATCCTGACCGGTGCGAAGGCGGACGGCGAGCTGGGGGACCTCGCGGGAGCCGCGTATCTCCACTCGATACCGCCGTTCGTCGACTGCAACGACAACGGCGTCATCGATCTCTGCGACCTGTACGACCGAACCAGCTTTGACTGCAACGAAAACGGCATCCTCGACTCGTGCGACATTGCTGAGGGGTTCAGCGAAGACTGTAACGACAACGGTTCCCCGGACGACTGCGGAGCCCATCCATTCCTTCGGCTGACGGCACCGTCACCATTCCCCGCCTTCGATGACTTTGGGCAGGCGGTGGCGATCGACGGTCCCTGGGCTGCGATGTCCGCCCCCGGCATTCCCAGTTCGGGCGCCATCCGGGGGGAGGTGTACGTCTATCGGGAACAGAGCGGAACATGGTCCCAGGACGCTACGTTCGTCATCGATAGTTCAACCGGTCTTGGCCGGTCACTCTCGATCGAAGGAGACGTTCTAGTCTGCGGGGCAAGCAACAACGCCGCGTACGTCTTTCGATACGACGGGAGCGAGTGGACGCAGGAGGCAACACTCACAGCGCCACCGGGCATCATCCAATACGGTTCACTGGTCAGAAATAGTGGAGACCTGGCTGTTGTCGGTGCACGGTTCTCAGGAACGCTCTACGTCTTCATCTATCGATTCGACAGGAGCACCTGGAACGAGGAGGCGGTCATCACGCTGAACGATATCGCGGCCAGCGCCTTCGATGTTCAATGCGATGCAACCGGGGCGATGGGAGGCGACGCCGTCGCCATCGGCGGTGTCCTCGAGGATGGCCAGGAAGCCGTGCTGGTCTATCGATTCAGTGGACAAGCATGGTCCCAAGAGGCCGTCTTGACCGCATCTGACGGAGAAACGGGAGATCGTTTCGGCTGTTCCGTTTCGATCGATGCGCCCTGGCTCGCCATTGGTGCACCGGAAAGGGATGAAGGCGCGATCTACCTCTTCGAACAGACGGCGGGCGGATGGGTCGAACATGCGACGGTGATCGCTCGCGACATGCACCCAGGGACCCGCCTTGGGGCCACTGTGGACCTCGCGGCCAACCTCCTCGTCGCCGGCGCGACGTCTGGCATTGCAGACCTTGCGGACGCGGTGTACTTCTTCGCGTGGACTGGTTCGAATTGGATACAGCGCGACACCGTGGGCCCGGTTGACCCGTTCAATTCGAGTCTTGGCGAGGCGGTCGCCATCTCAGGCACGGTGGCGCTGGCTGGTGATCGCTCGGACAGCACGGCCGGGAACGACGCGGGGTCCGTCCAGTTCTACGAAGTCGGCGATCTGCTGGACTGCAACGACAACGGCGTGCCCGACTCTTGCGAGATTGCCGATGGCACCAGTGTCGATGCCAATGGCAACGGGCTACCCGATACCTGTGAGCTGCTCGCCGGCGACGTCAACGGGGACCTGGCGGTCGACGTACTGGACCTGATTGCCGTCGTTGGCGGCTGGGGCCCTTGCCCGACCGCGCCCGCCGCGTGCGCCGCCGATCTGGACCACAATGGCACGGTCGATGTCTCGGACCTGCTCGCGGTGATTCTGAACTGGCGAGGCTGAGTCTCGTCTGTGTGTGTTCGCGTATCCCAAGGTCGACGAGTCGATTGGAGGAACAATGAAACGACGCGGATGGAGTCTGGTTGATCTCATGATCGGGATCCTCGTTCTCGGCGCGCTGCTCGCAGCCGTCATCCCCGTGCTCGGCCGGATGCGCGGCGTCTCCCAGATCGAAGTCTCCGCCCTCAACCTCACGGTGCTCAGTCAGGCGAGCGTCATGTACGCGGCTGACTGGAACGGCCGGCAATACACGAACATCAATGACGAGCTCTCGAGCTACGGAAACAATCCGAGTGTAGCCGGAGCGTACTTTGCTCTGGAGAATGGAGCGCACCCGCCCGTGCTGCTTGGCTGGGGCCACGAGCCCGATGCGAGCCAGCTCGGGCTGTGGGGATACTTCATGGACTACTCGAACAGCTATGGTCTTCTGCAGCCGATTTCGTTTACAAGTTTGAGCAGCTTCGGCATGTTCCGTCTCATCAACGCGGTTCCGTTCCATCAGTACGTGAATGGCCGATTCTACGATGCGACCTTCTATGCTCCGGGCGACATGGCGCCGCACACGAGCACCGAACCGTACTTCGACGAGCCGGGGGAATTCGTCCCGGCGTACCCCGTCTACTGGTCGAGCTACTGCTTCTCTCCCGCGGCGATGTTCAATCCGGCCGTCATGGGCGCCAATCGAGACGGCGTCTTCCAGAATCCCTGGAGTCTCCCCGACGGCTTGATGTCGCCGCCTCTCAACGCCGCGGCCTATCCCGATCTGAAGACGCACATCCTGGAGCACAACTGGGCCCAGGATCCACCGGCGACGTGCAACCCCGCGTTCCCTCTCACCGGTACCTACGACGGCTGTGAGCCGTACTACTTCAACCAGGGGCTCGATTCCGCGCCGGTCGCGCTCTTCTACGACGGCCACGTTCGAATGCTGCCCAACGAGGAGGTTCTCATCGCCGACCAGACGGTCCTGCAGCAGAGCGGGGGCGGGGAATTGGGACTCTGGCACCGCGGCACGCCCTTCGGGGCGGACGGCTACTTCATCGAGTCCGGCTACGACGGCGCGCCGCTGAGCCATCACATCCTGACGACCTTCGGCATCCTCGGTCGGGACGTCCTGAGTTCGGACTACGCTGTTCAGAGCAGCGCCCGAGCCACGAACTCCACCGCTCTCTGCGCGAAGCGCCACCGACCACGACCCGTCCTGCGGGCGCCGGGGTCTGACCTCATCATCTCGGCCGGCCCCTGAGATCTGAATCCCTGGACCGCCTCGACTTCTCCCGGTTGCGGGAGAGCTGGAGGGTGCCCCGGGTTCTCCCCCTCCATGGCCCGTCAGCTTGATCGCTTGGTTAGGCGTCGCGATCGAGTGAGAGTGCTCTCATGATTTCCTGCGTCAGCCGCGGCTCCATTTGTTTCTGGTACTCGAGCTCAAGCACACTGTTTATGACTGCCAGCTCTTGTGCCTGTCGCAGCACGTCTTCTTTGATGATGTCGTTCTGCCAGAGCCAATATGCGACTTCACACCAGTACCAAAGGGGAACACCGTCGGTGATATTGCACGCGGGTGCCGGAAATGAGCCGGGGCCACGTGCGCCAGAGATGTACTGATTGACTAGTTGTCGGCTACGGCCAATCCTCCGAGCAATGTCTGCTTGTGTGACCAAGTCACATATATCTACTCGTAGGACAAATGCGCCAATGTCGGCATCGCGCACATTGCGAATGGCACTGATGATCGTCTCGCCAATCGATGGTCCGGAGCGAGAGAATGTCAGAAAGACGCCGAATCGAACACTGATCGTCGGGGAAGAACCGGGGTCAGGCCTTCATCAGTCACTGTGATTGATGACGGGCTCGTTCGATCGTGTACCGGGCCTCCCTCCTTCATGCGAGTGACTGAGGAAGACGTGACCCCTCTTGACTCCCTCTCCGCGGTCCTCCGTGGCCCTCCGCGGTCAATGCATTCTGATGGGGGAATCACCGTCGCGAAAGCCGGGGAAGGAGGGCGAAGCCGACGAGCGCGGCGCCTGAGAAGATCGCCCCGGCGATGAACGCGGCGGACGGTCCGTACTGCTGCCACAACCACCCGGCGAGGACGCTGGCGATGAGGGCCGCGACGCCGCTGAGCAGGCCGAAGATGCCGAAGGCGGTTCCTCGGTATTCCTCCCGCGCGGTGTCCGCGACCAGCGCGGAGAGCAGGCCCTGGGTCAGCGCCATGTGCAGACCCCAGAGCGCTGCGCCGAGCGCAACGACCGCGACCGAGCTCGCGGCGGCGAGGACCAGGTGCGAGACCAAGAGCACGGCGAGCCCGATCTGGAGCAGTCCCGTCCGACTGTTGATCGCATCGGAGAGCCGCCCGACGGGATACGCGCCGAGCGCAAAGACCAGGCTCATGATCAGCAGGATGACCGGGACCTTGGCCCCGGCGAGACCGACGTCGCTCGCTCGCAACAGGAGGAACGCCTCGCTGAAGCGGGCCAGCGCGAACACCATGCCCGTGATCACGACGCCCCAGTAGCGGCGGCCGAGGCGCCCGATCTGGTCGCGATGGATCGGAGCGCGGGGGCGGGCGTTCGCGGATCGGGGCTGATCGGGCACGGCGAACAGCAGGATGATCACCGCCAGCAGTCCGGGCACGAGCGCGATCCAGAAGACGAACCGGTAGTTTCCGTTGCTGGTGGCCATGAACACGATGGCGAGCAGCGGTCCCAGGACGGCGCCGATCGAATCGAGCGCCTGCCGCAGGCCGTAGGCGGCGCCGCGCAGCGGCGGTGGCGTCAGGTCGGCGATCGAGCGCATTGCGCGGTGCGCCGCGGATCCCCTTGCCCACGCGGTCGAGCGAGCGGGCCAGGAGTACGTGCCCAACGGTGCTCGCGGTCGCGAAGAGCGGTTTGGTCAGCGTCGCTAGGCCGTAGCCGGCGACCATGAGGAACTTGCGCTTGCCCAGCCAGTCGCTCAGCGCGCCGGAGAACACCTTGACGATGAGGGCGGTCCCCTCGCCCACCCCTTCGATCCAGCCCACCGCCATGCTGCCGGCGCCGAGCACCGAGACGAGGAAGACGGGCAGCAGCCCGTGGATCATCTCCGAGCTCATGTCCATGAAGAGGCTGACCAGGCCAAGGGCGAGCACGGGCCGGGGGAGCGAAGGTCGAGGTTGGTCGGACATGAGGGGAAGATTAACCGCGGAGGGCCGCGGAGGGCCGCAGAGAAGGAGAAGTTGGGATTGGGCTCATGGGGAGGAAGTTGGGATCGCGCCTTCATTCAAGAAGCGCCTGGCCATGCGCTGGCAAGCCGCCTCCTGAGATTCGGCCCGCGCCAGCACCGCATGCTTCCCACTCCGCGGCCCTCCCCGGCCCGCCGCGGTGAATCTCCCCCCGAGGCCAAGCCAGCAAATGACCCAAGAAAAAAGCCCGCTCGCGCAGGCGAACGGGCTTCGGTGCAATGAGAGGAGTTCAGGATCGGTCAGGAGCACGTTCCCCAGCCGGTGATGATGGCCAGCAGATCGCTCACGTCGACGATGCCGTCCATGTTGATGTCGGCGGTGGTGCCGCTCTGGCCCCAGAAGACGATGACCTGGACGAGGTCGGCGACGTCGACGGCGCCGCTGCCGTCGGTGTCGGCGGGGCAGGTGATCTGTCCGTTGTAGTAGCGGGTCGCCAGATCGAACGCCTCCGGACCGATGACCGAGCCCATGAAGCGCCCGGGGATGTCGTCGGCCGTCGGATGAATGCCGCCGTAGATCCGCGAGATGCTGCACTCATCGGAGGCGTCGTAGTACTTCGCCCACTGCAGCGTGCAGTCGACGCTCGGACCCTCTTCGAAGACCAGGAATTCGTTCTGCGGCGCGATAGAACTCGCCCATGCCGCCGGGGAAGAACTCCGAGCCGGTGAGCCTCGTCATGATTTCGGCCGCCGCGCGGCTGTAGGTGCTGTGACCCGAGACGTACCCGGCGAAGGGCGGGGTCACGAAGCTGGGACGCTGATACGGCCACCAGTTTCCGGCGAGGATCCAGCCCACGCCGGCATAGTCCACCTCCGGATCGTCGACGTAATCGGGACCCCGCCACGCCTTGACCGCGACCTCGCCGATGTGGTTGGCCAGGTTCTCGTGCCGCTGTCCAGGAGCCGCGCTCTCGGCGGTGATGATCTCGATCAGACCCGGCTCGAGGGGAATGCCCTGCGGGTCGTAGTTCGGGGCGTCCTCATCCGTGGATTGGCCGAGGTCGCACATGTACCGGATCGCCGAGATCGGCCGGATGAAGTCGTACCACCCCTTGACGCCCCACGCGGCGACCGCGACGTCGTGCATGCCGCCGCCCAGCGCGAGGTAGACCTTCACGTCCCACTCCAGATCGTCGAGAATCGGCCCCTCGCCGCCCAGTTGCTTCACGGTCGACGGATGATCCGAGACGTAGTTGGCGATGGTAAACCAGTGCCCGGGCGGCGTCTCGGAAGCCGGTCCGTCCGCCCAGAACTCGGCCAGGATGCGGAAGTAGTCGCCGGCGGGCACGATCTGCGGCTCGTACGGCTGGCCGGTGATCGGGTTGACCTCGTACCCGCTGCCGTCGTTCGTTCCCAGCGTGTTGTTGCCCCGCGACGCCGGGCTGATGTCGATCATGACGCCGTCGGTCGGGTCGAGCTTGCTGCTGAACTCGAGCACCTGCTTGAAGCCTGACTTGTAGAGCTCCTCGGTCTTGGTGCCGATGTGCGGCGGCGGTCCCGGGTCGTGGTACACCCAGTAGTCGAATCCGTCGCGGTTGTAGATCGTGAGGTCCTCCTGGCGAAGCGAGAACGGCGTGACGATGCCCCACTCCGGGCTGAGGAACTCGGGGAAGCCGCCGACGATGACGTTGCCGCTCTGATCGACGAAGAACTCGAGGGCCAGCGGCTGCCAGCGGTTCGGATCGATGATGTCCGGGTTTCCGGGCAGGGCAGGGACCAGCGGCGGGTTGATGGGCTCGTAGAACTGGTTGACGTACCCGTTCGCCTCGTTCGAGTTGTCGGCCATGCCGAAGAGCAGGACGTTCTGGCCGATCCGGTTGCCGAGCGCGATCGGATCGTCGCCGTCGGTGTGCGTGTCGTTGGGGTTCAGCGCCCCCATCTGCGCGTCGAACATCTGGAAGAACGGTTGCGGCGCCCGGTGAGTTCGCGAAGCGGGAGGTCAGCACGCGGTAGACCGCGTAGCTCATGGTGATGGCCCGCGCCTCCTCGATGTTCTCGGCGGTCGCGGTCTCCGCGGTCAGGAACGTGTCCGCGTTGGGCTCGTAGACCGCCCAGGAGTCCCACATCGCCAGCGAGACGTGGAAGAGGTTGCGGGCATGAACGGTGGGCCGGGCGAAGTCGGAGCGGATCGCGTCCAGCAGCAGCTCGTTCCACTGCCGTGCAATGGAGTGCTTGGGCGCCGGCTCTCCGGCGTTGGTGGCAGCTGGCCAGCAGGCGAGCGTTGCCAAGGCCACGGTTCCGGCCAGGAGCGCCGCGCTCCGCGGCGCACGTCCAGTGCATCGATTCATCATGCTTGCTCCCATTGATCGCGCGGTGCGCTACCTCTTCCGTCTCGGTCTCGATGAGAGGCGGCAAGGCATCCAGTGCCTCAGCCAATGCCGTCGCTTCTGTTCTCGCCTACCAAATGTGGCTCCCGCCAGACAGAGCGGGACCGCCCGAGGACGGTCAGACCACCGAGACTTCAGCGTACCTCGATTCCAACTCGAGGCAAGCGCCAGTTGCGATGACCGCCAAGCATTGTGGAGGGTCCCTGGTCACCCCAGATTCACACCCCGGCGGCGACCCTGCTCAGGAATCGGTGCTCCAGGCGTCCAGAACCTCGATCAGATCCGCCACCGAGACGACGCCGTCGCCCGTCAGGTCGCCGGGGCAGGGCAGCAACGCGGGGCAGGGCCCCCAGCCCAGGATGACCAGGAGCAGGTCGGCGATGTCGACCGTGCCGTCGCAGTTGGCGTCCCCGGCGGCATCCGCCACCGTATTGAAGAAGACGCACGCCTCGCTGAGCGGGCAGGGGACGTCACATGCCTCGTCGAGGACGCCGCTCACCCGGATTCGATCGCCGACCGTGAAGATGCCCCGGTTGTTCACGCTGTAGTGGGCGCCGTCCGCCGTGGCCAGGAGCACGCAACCATCTTCCTCGACCAGCCTCCCGCACGCAGAGAAGCACGCGCCCGCGATGTTGTCTTCGACACCCGGACCGGGCCAGGGGAAGCAGAAGAAGACTTGCTCCGCGAGCAATCCGCTCACGTACACGCGCTCGTCGAAGGGCAGCTCGAAGTCGCCGATGTTCTCGAGCGCGAGGAGCTCGCCGTTGTCGCGCCGGAAGAGCACGCACCCCTGCGTCACCCCGCCGAACTCGCCGCATTCGGAGAAGCATGCCTCGATCGTGTTCGTGGAGATGCACGGCGCGAAACACGTGCTGACGCACCCTTCATCCAGACCTCCGGTCACGTACACGCGGTCACCCACCCCAAAGGAGCCAGAGTCATCGAGCCGGAAGAGCCGCCGGTATCCGCGGCGAAGAGCACGCACTCGGCGCCCTGCACGAGCACGCCGCAGCCGGAGGCGCACGGAGCGATGGTGTTGTCCTTCAGACAGGGCAGCTGGCAGGGATTCACGCACTCCTCGTCGATCCGTCCTCGCACGAACACTCGATCGCCGCTTCCGAAGCCGTCCAGGTGTTCGAGGACCAGCGGCTGTCCAGTGTTCTCGGCGTAGAAGACCAGACAAGTCACGCACGACCCGCTCTCGAAGAGCAGCCCGCAGGCGGAGAAGCAGGGTTCGATCAGGTTGTTCTGAATGCACCCGGCGCCTTGCTGGCACGTGGTGTTGCACTCCGGATCGACCACGCCGCTCACCCACACGTCATCGCCCACGTGGAAGCCGCCGAGGTCTTCAAGGACGAAGAGGCCGCCGGAGTCGGCTTCGAAGAGCACGCACTCGGCGCCCTGCACGAGCGTGCCGCACTCCGTGAAGCACGCCTCGATCGTGTTGTCGAGCAGCGCGGGTGTCGGCGGTAACGGCGGGCACGCCCAGGCGACCTGAACGATCCCTTCCACATAGACTCGGGCGCCCATGAAGAAGTCGCCGGTGTTCTCGATGAAGAAGCCCGACCCGTCATCCGCGAGGAAGACCGGGCAGCCCTGAGGCCCCATCTGGAGGGTACCGCAGCTGGCGAAGGGCTCCGGCGGGCTGCACGACGCGATCAGATTGTCCTCGATGCCCGGAAGCGTCACCGGCAAGCAGAGCGTCGACTGCGGGTTGATCGCTCCCGCGACGAAGACGAAGTCGCCGATGAAGAAGTCGCCGGTGTTCTCGATGGCGAAGAACCCACCGCCGGGAAGATCCGCTGCGAAGATCGTGCACCCCTGCGGACCGATCTGCAGGGTGCCGCACCCCTGGAAGAACTCGCCCGCCAGCAACGTCCGGGGCAGCAGGAAGAACAGAACCGCCGCGAGCCAAAGAGCCATCGTTCGCTTCGACATCAGAGCCACCCTCCTTTGCAATCGGGACCACTCCGCAAGGAACCACCCGGAAGGCGAGTGTGCTGGCTATCACCCTAACGCTATGAGGCGCCGGTTCGGGATCCATGGGGAAATCACCCTCAAGTGGTCATCGCTGATTCGAGGAGCCACGCCCTCCCTCCTTTCCGCGCGCTCCCAGGCGAGCCTTCGAAGGGGAGATTCACCGCGGAGGGCCACGGAGGGCCGCGGAGAAGAGGAGTGACGGTGTTTCAGGCGGCGGACCGTTTGCGCGTGAGCAGACTCCCCTCTCCGCGCTCTCCGCGCTCTCCGTGGCCCTCCGTGCTGAATCTGGATTCAGCGGTGGATTGCGAGCCGCGGGCCGTTGTTCGCGCAGTCCGAGAGGGCAGGGGCAGGGGCACGGGCAGGGGCAGGGGCGGGCGAGGCGCGTTCGCGGGCCTTGCGGTAGGCTTGGCTGCCGAAGCGAGGCGGTCGGTCGACCGATAGAAGGAGTGCGTCGAGTCGAAGCGTTGCGAGAATGGATCCGGTATGGAAACGACCACCCCCAGGGAGAAGCCGCCCCTGGTCATGAAATTCGGCGGGACGTCGGTGGCCAGCGCCGAGCGGATCGCGCACGCCGCCTCGCTGGTCGTCCGGGAGCCCGGCCTGGTGGTCGTCGTGACCTC
Organism: uncultured Planctomycetota bacterium; assembly: GCA_963697235.1. Classification (GTDB taxonomy): domain Bacteria; phylum Planctomycetota; class Phycisphaerae; order Phycisphaerales; family SM1A02; genus CAVONJ01. The sequence continues at coordinate 105,288 of CAVONJ010000001.1, read as the reverse complement.
GGCGATGGGTGGTGTCACGGACGAGCTCATCCGACTGGGCGAGATCGCCGTCGAGCGGCGCACCAGTGATGTCGAGGAGGGCCTGGAGGAACTTCGGCAGCGGCACCTGACCGCCGCCCAATCCCTGCTTCCCGATGACGCCGCCCAAACGGCGCTGCGCCAGACCGTGGAGGCGCTGCTGACCGAGCTCGAGCAGCTGCTTCATGGCGTGAGTCTCCTTCATGAGCTCTCGCCGCGGTCGATGGATCTCCTGGTCTCGTTCGGCGAGCGGCTATGCGCGCCGATGCTCGCGGCCGCCGTCGCCCGGGCCGGCTCAAAGTCCGGAGAAGCAGTCGATGCTCGGGAGCTGATCCTCACCACCGAAGCGCACGGGACGAACGAATCGTCGGTCGTTGACGTGCCGCGCAGTCGGGCGCTCAGCCGCAGTGTGCTGCTGGAGCGATTGGAGCAGGTGATTCCGGTCGTCACCGGTTTCATCGCTCGCACCCCCGATGGCCACACGACGACGCTCGGTCGCGGCGGCAGCGACTACACGGCGTCGCTGATCGGCTCGTTCCTCGATGCGGCGGCGATCTGGATCTGGACCGACGTCGACGGGGTGATGACCGCCGATCCTCGCATCGTTCCCGAAGCGCGGGTGCTGCCCTCGATCACCTACCGCGAAGCGGCGGAGATGGCCTACTTCGGATCCAAGGTGCTCCATCCGAGCACGATGATTCCCGCGGTGCAGAGCCGGATTCCGGTGCGCATCCGCAACACCTTCAATCCGGATCACCTCGGCACGCTCATTGCCGAAGAGTCGGCGGAATCGGCGCTCGGCGTCAAGTCGGTGACCTCCGTCGCCGACCTGGCCCTGATCACCGTGGAGGGCAACGGCATGGTGGGCGTACCCGGCGTGGCGCGACGCGTGTTCGCGAGCACGGCGGAAGCGCGGGTGAACGTCTACATGGTTTCGCAGGCCAGCTCGGAGCACAACATCAGCTTCGTCGTCGGCCGGCGGCAGGGTCCTGCGGTCGTGCGGGCCCTGGAACGGCAGTTCGAGCTGGAGCTGTCGCGCGGGCTCATCGATCGGATCGACATGATCACAAGCGTCGGCATTCTCGCGGTGATCGGCGAGGGCATGAAGGGGACGCCCGGCATCGCGCAGCGCCTCTTCACCGCGCTGGGACGAGGTCGGATCAACGTGCTCGCGATTGCGCAGGGATCGTCGGAGCTCAATCTCTCGGTCGTCGTCCGGCAGCCGGAGCTGCGTCGGGCCGTCGGCGCCGCGCACAGCCGCTTCGGATTGACACGCGACACGCACCTCTTGCTCTTCGGCAAGGGGCTGGTCGGCCGGACGCTGCTGCGGCAGATCGTGGAGGCCCGCTCGCGGCTGGCGACGGAGCACGGCGTCGGCCTGCAGGTCATGGGCATCTGCGGCCGGCGCGAGATGCTGTTCGAAGAGAACGGTGTCGACGATGAGCGCCTCCGGCGCGTCGCCGAGGGTGTCTCGCTGCTCGAGATCGGCGGCGAGGAACGACCGAGCGACTCGGAGATCTTCCAGCGCATCGGAACGTCCCGATGGCTCGACGTCGTGCTCGTGGACGCGACCGCCGAAGACAACGGAGCGCTGCACGCCGAAGCCCTGGGTCACGGTCTGCACGTGGTCACCGCGAACAAGAAGCCGATGTCCGGACCGCTGCACCAGTACCGAACGATCCTGGACCGGGCGGCCCAGCACGGGCTCGAATACCACTTCGAAACGACCTTCGCCGCCGGGCTTCCCGCGCTCTCGACGTTGCGCGAGCTGATCGGGACCTGCGATGAAGTCAACCGCGTGACGGGCTGCTTCTCGGGAACGCTCGGCTACCTCTGCGCGGCGCGTGCAGCAGCAGCGCCGCTTCTCCGAAGCGGTGCGCGAGGCGGCGGCGCTCGGCTTCACCGAACCTGATCCGCGCGATGACTTGAACGGCCTGGACGTGGCCCGCAAGGGGCTCATCATCGCCCGGCAGCTCGGCGCGAAACTCGAGCTGTCCGACGTGGCGCTGGAGGGAATGGCGACGCCAGAGCTGCTGGCGGTGAGCGATCGCGAGATGTTCCTCCGGCGGATCGAGGAGCTGGACGAACCCATGGCGAGCCGCGCGCGCATGGCGGCAGCGAAGGGGAACGTGCTCCGCTTCCTCGCGGAGATCACCGCCAGCGCCGTCTCGGTGGGATTGCGGGAGGTGCCCCTCGACAGTCCGACCGGTCAGCTCACCGGTCCGGACAACATCCTCATCTTCGAGACCGATCGCTATCGCGAGCAACCGCTGATCATCCGGGGGCCGGGAGCCGGCGCCGAAGTGACCGCCGCGGGCGTCCTGGGCGACATTCTCAAGATCGTGCGAGCGTCGTGAGCGAGCCGGCAACGGCTTGTTCTGCGTCGTCCGGACCATCGCGGCGTCTCATTCTTCTTCTCGGGCATCAGGATTCCGTGTGGGCTGAGGGCCTGGGATAGTAGGCCAGCCCGCCGAGGTGGAACATGATTGCGTTCCTGAACGGCGCTCGATTCCGGTAGCCGCAAGCGCAAGCCTTGACTCGCTGATCTTCGCGTTCATCCACTCGCTCAGGGCGTTCGTGGCGCGCAGGAGGACCGCGTTGACAATCCCCTCCAGGTGTTTGCGGATTGTTCGGGCCACTTTGATCATCGCGGGGATCTGGCTGCGGCTCGCCCACCCCAGCCACGGCTTCCACGCGCGACGCGCCACGACGGACGGACGTAGTTCCAGAGTTGCATGGCCTCCTCTCTCATCGCCCACGCCCGGGCTGTCCGCAGCGTGGTCGATCGCAGCGTCTCGAACCACCGCCTCTCGCTCATGTTCACCGGATTCTGAAGCCAGATGCTTCGTTCGCGTCAACGTCTCAGTCGCCCTCGCGAGGGAGCTCACCATGACTCTTCCTTGCGGACCGTGTCGACCGCGTATCCCAGACACTTCCAGGATCCTTGCGCCCAGCTCTCGGTCTTGCCCCTGTCTTCCGCGCTTATCGACGCAGCACTGGCATTGCGCGCCGCCGGCAATCGGCATGCCACCGCTCTGGCCGGAAGGCCGCAGTTCGCGAGCCCGCATTTCTCACCAACATCGTCGCGAGGGTGCGTCGAACGTTCGTTGGCAAGGAGATGAGGCCGTCGAGGCGGAGACGGCTTGTCATGCCTTCGGAGCCCCGATGTGCCGAAAGCGACGCCGCCAGCGGGCCCGCACGGACAGTCACACAGCCGCAGCAGATGGTGGTGAGAAATGCGGGCTGGATCACGAGTCGAGCACGGGACCCGCACAACGGCTCTGACGAGTTCTGCGTTGATCGAGCACGCAACGCGTGGTGTTCCACACTCGACTCGGGACGTTCATCGGTCTGATTCGGTAGCATTGGCGTTCCATGAGGCGATCGCATCTGCTGAAGATGATCCTGGCCGTCCTGGCGCTCGGTTTGGGCGGTACAGCCATGGCCCAGGACGACGTCGCCGAGCCGGCCCCGGCTCCGCCGGCTCCGGCGCCCGCCCAGGAGCCTGCCCCGCCGCCGGTTCCCGAGGGATTTCGGAGTCCGGCCGACACGCTGCGCACCTTCCTGGACGCGATGGGTCAGAATCCGCCCGACACCGAAACAGGCGTGTCATGCATGGACATTGCCGAGGTGAGCCGGGACGCGGCGCCGGATCTGGCGATCAAGCTCTACAAGTCCATCAATCGGATCGAGCGGGTCAGCTGGTTCGACCGGTCGATCCTGACCGCGAACGATCTCGATGTGTCGCGGCACGTAGAGGACTTCCGACTGGACCTTCTTCCCTCGGTACAAGCGCCGTGCTTGGGCGGACGCCCAGCGTTTCGAAGAGATCGGCGCCCTGGCTCCGGACGCGGAGATCGTGCTGTCCCGGATGGAGAGCGGGAAGTGGAAGTTCTCGGCGGAGACCGTGGCCGGAATCGAAGATCTCTGGGATGCGATCCGGAAGTTGGATCCGATCGGTGTCGACGCGGAAGAGGAGTATCAGACCGTTGCCGAGCGACTCCAGTCGCTCTGGCCGGACTCGCTGGTCGACAATCGTTTCCTGCGCGTGAAGTACTGGCAGTGGATCAGCCTGTTCCTGATCATCCTCATTGGCGTCATCCTGGACTTCACGGTTCGTCTGCTGCTCGGCATCTTCTCGCGCTGGCAGATCTCGCGCCGCGGCGGGCAGGCGCGGCGGCAGACGATTCGCCGGACGGTGCGGCCGTTCGGTCTGGCCGCGGCAGCCCTGTTCTGGCTGTTCGCCATCCGCTATCTGGGTCTCTCGGAGGTGGCGCTTTCGATCATTCTGCCTGCCGTGCGCCTCTTCGCGATGCTGGCCGGCGTGTGGGCGGCCTATCGGGTGACCGACCTGGTGGGGGAGGTTCTCGGCTCCCGCGCCGCGGCGACCGATACGAAGATCGACGACCTGCTGGTGCCGCTCGTGCGCAAGACGGTCAAGGTGTTCATCACCGTCTTCGGTCTCATCTACATCGCCAACAGTTTTCAGGTCCCGCTGGCTCCCTTGCTGACCGGCCTGGGCATCGGTGGCGCCGGGTTCGCGTTTGCCGCCAAGGACACGCTCGAACACATCTTCGGCAGCATGACGATCATCGCCGACCGGCCGTTCCAGGTGGGCGACTGGGTGGTCATCGGCGATGTGGAGGGAACGGTCGAAGAGGTCGGCTTTCGCTCCACCCGTGTGCGGACCTTCTACAACTCGCTCGTGAGCGTGCCCAACGGCAATCTCGTTCGGGCCGTCGTCGACAACTACGGCCAGCGCAAGTACCGGCGTTGGAAGACGCACTTGAATCTCGCCTACGGGACGCCGCCCGACAAGATCGAAGCCTTCTGCGAAGGCGTGCGGGAACTCATCCGCATCCACCCGTACACCCGCAAGGACTACTACCAGGTGTGGCTGCACCAGTTCGGTCCGCACAGCGTGGACATGCTGGTCTATCTCTTCTACGAAGCGCCGGACTGGCAGACCGAACTTCGCGAGCGACACCGACTCATGATCGACATCCTCCGGCTTGCCGAACGTCTTGGGGTGGACTTCGCCTTTCCGACGCAGACGATCCACCTGGCCCGGGAGGCGAACGGCTCGGGAACGCAGGCAACGCCGCCTGACGCTCGCGCCGAGCAGGAGGCGCAGCGCCTCGGACGCCAGGAAGTCCGGAACCTCACCGCGTCGGCGGAATGGCGCCGCCACAAGCCGGCGCCGTATCGATTCCACCTGTCGAGCGAGCCCGATGCCGACGACGAGACCCAGATCGAGTCGAAGATCGGTGGCGATGCGTAGAGCGGTTTCCGTCCAAACGTAGCGTTTGGAGCGTCGGCGAGGCAAGTGTGGCGCGGAGGGCGAAGCAGGCGGCTTGCTATGCCGCCGATGCAGCCCGACAAGACCACGCGCAGCCGCAGCCAGCTCCGGACGCTACGTTTGGACGGAAGCTGCTCCAGCCCGCAGATCGATCGTGCGGTCTTCGTCACAGGCGTGTTTGCCACCGGTTGAACCTCGCCGGCACTGGTCATGAACCATCAGTAGTGGGTTGCCGTGGACTTCTCGGCAGGGCGCGAGGTCGGGCTCGACGAACTGCTGCTTTGCTTCGGGAGACAGAAAGCGTCTCCGCGAGTAGAAGAAGCGGAGCACCTGTCTCGTGGCGAGCTGCGGATGGTCATCGAAGAAGGCGTTCGAATCTCCGTAGGGTCCATACTCCCGGATGAGCAGCTCGATGAGCCACATCCAGGCGTGCGTCATCGTTTCGTGGTAGCCCCGATCCGGCCCCTCGGGCACGTGGTTCGCCCCGTTGTACGCCTTGATGCGAGCGCGCATCCTCGTCAGCGCTTCCGGGAACGGACAGCGGCTCAGATAGAGGTAGGCGACCCTGACGTGTGCGCGGTGCGTCCACTGGTCAAAGGGAAGCGTGCATGCTTCGAATTCGCGGAGAAGCGTTTCGTCGTCCATACCTGTCTCTCGTGAGGTGGGAAAACCGCCTGTACCGGAACGTGAGATCAAGTCCCTCGCTCACGCTTGCGGATGACGAGCTTGAGCCCGGACCAGACGTCGCTCACGGCGCAGACCTTGATGTCCACGAAGCCAAGTGGCAATGCAACCTCGCGAATGACATCCTCCGTGACGTCGGTCTCGACCTTCGAGGACTTCTTCGGCCAGGAGACCCACACGAAGCCGTCCGGCTCCAAGCGAGTCCGAAAGTCCGACAATCGTCGCTCCAGGACCGATCGAGCGGTCACGAAGAGATGAACCGTTCGGAGCGGCGTCCTGACTCTCGACGCGATGGTGACGTGCTCGGGAAGCGGGCCCAGCCACGAACGGTACTCTGGCGGCGCACCGAGCGTGATCAGTGTCATCGGCGGCTTGATGCCGAGCTTCTTGAGCAGTGGCGTTCCGGAATACCCAGGCATCTGTGGTTCAGACGCGGTACCAACGCAGCGGCTTGGCCGACGTCGTTCGGTTCGACGAGTCCCTTGGCTTCCAAATCGAGCTGCACGGTCTTGGCCCACCACGCCGACTTCTGTCCATCAGGCCAGAGATCCTGCGGCAGATGCGGCTTGATGGCCTCGAACATCTCCTTCTGGGTCAGTCCCGGAGGCGACTTCGGCAGGACCTTCAGAAGCACGCGGCGCATGGCCTGGTACTTCTCGGAATCGACGTGAGTCGTGTGACCCGGCACGTTCACGGTCTCGACGACGGTCTTCTTCGAAGTCGACATCGTTGTCTCCTCGTCTCCTCGGCTTCATGAATTTCGGTCATTCTACCGGGCCGAATGGGCCACGAAGATTGAGGGAAAGGGGGACAGATCGACAGATCTATTTGCCGTTTGGGGGGAAGGCACCAGAATAGATCTGTCCCCTTTGTCAGGGGTGCGCAACGCGCGTTGGTCGTTCGATGGGTTGCGGGGCCGTCGCCGCATCCATGCGGCTGGTCTTGGGAAGTTCTTTGGTTTGGTGCGCGGCTTGAGGTGTTGTTGTGGCGTCGCCGCCTCCTGCGGCTCGACCCTCGTCGGTCGGACGTCGCTCAGACCCGCCGGCAGTCCTGCCGGCTCCCCTGTGGAAGTTCCGACGTGGGTCGGGCTTGGCTCATGGCGGGCCTCCCCTCCCGCGGGCTTTGCAAACCCGCCGGCATCCATGCCGGCTCGCGTCACGCGCAAACACCAACGCTCCCGCGGCCTCCTGCCGCGGGAGCTTGACCTGCCGGGGGTGGCGCAGCCGGGGGTTGTTGTTGTCGGGGCGTGGTCGGGAACGCGTCTGGGATTGTCGGGGGGGTGCGCGAATGCGCGTTGGGCGTTCGGTGGGTTGCGCAGCCGTCGCCGCATCCATGCGGCTGGTCTTGAGCAAGTTCTTGGAGTTGGTGCGCGGCGTGAGGTCTTGTTGCTGCGTCGCCGCCTCCTGCGGCTCGACCCTCGTCGGTCGGACGCCGCTCAGACCCGCCGGCAGTCCTGCCGGCTCGCCAGTGGAAGTTCCGACGTGGGTCGGGCTTGGTTATGGCGGGCCTTCGGCCCGCGGGCTTTGCAAACCCGCCGGCATCCATGCCGGCTCGCGTCACGCGCAAAGACCAACGCTCCCGCGGCCTCCTGCCGCGGGAGCTTGACCTGCCGGCGATTGCGCGGCCGGCGCCGATGGGGGCGTCGCGCCAAGCGAACGTCAACGGCGCCTCTTGCAACGCGGGCTGTTCCCATCCGGCACTGAAGGCCGACGGCATGGATGCCGTCGGCCGTGTGGTGTTCGCAGCGAGAACCGAGGCGGCATGGATGCCGCCGGTGATTGCAAAGTTTCTGCGGCCCGGATGGGCCGCACATAAATGGAAGCGACCATCGCGAGAACAGCCACAGGGGAGCCCGCAGGAAGCGGGCGCGCTATCAGCAACGTTGGACCGGCGATGGTCGAGCCGCATGGATGCGGCGGCGCTGCAACAAGACCTCACGCCGGCGCTCCGAACTTCAGAACAACCGGGACCAAGCCGCATGGATGCGGCGCCAGTTGCGCAACCCCTGAAACAGCGCCACCGTGTTCGCGCACGCCCCCAAAAGAACGGGCGTCAGCTGCGCACTTCTCGACAACAACAAGCGCCAGCCCGCAGCACATCCCGTTCCCATCCGGCACTGAAGGTCGGCGGCAGGACGCCGCCGACCGTGTGGTGGTTCGCAGCGAGAACCGAGGCGGCAGGAAGCCGCCGGCGAATGCAAAGCCTCTGCGTCCCGGACGGGTCGCACATGAATAGAAATGGCCACCGCCGGACCAGTCACAGGGCAGCCCGCACGATGCGGGCGCGTATGAGCAACGCCGGACCGACGAGGGTCGAGCCGCATGGATGCGGCGACGCTGTAACAAGACCTCAAGCCGCGCCCGAACCTCAGAACAACCGGGACCAAGCCGCATGGATGCGGCGCCGGTTCGCAACCCCCGGAAGTGCCAACGTCTTCGCACGCCCCCTCGACAAAAGCAAGCGCCGGCCCAGCTTGCGCCGCTCCCGCCCAACGTCATCTGCGAACGCCCCCAACGAGCACCAAGCCGAGCACGATGAGATTGATCAGCGTGCCAAAGGGAAGATGCCAGAGCCCGAGCGCGGCGACGACGATCAGTCCCGTCCGCGCCCACGGCGCTCCAAGGACGAACGCAACGGTCATCGCGATGAAGAGCAGTCCGTAGATCACGAAGGCGGATTTCATCGCCGTCGATCGCGGTGGGATGCCGATGGTCTCAACGACTTTCGACCAGGGGCCGAGCTGGCCGGCATGGCGGCCGCTCTTCGGCGTCACGTAGTCCCCAATGATCATCGCGCGAGATCCGTCGAACACCATCCAGCCGGCGTTGAGGAGGACGAGGGCGAGGATGATCCAGCGGGTCCAATGCATGAGAGAAGAATAGGAGTTCGGGCGGGGCGCCGAACTGGTGTGGTCGAGCAAGACCGTACGGTCCTACTCCGCTCCGCCCATGCCCCGTGACGAGTCATCACCAGGCGCGTCGCCGGCTCCGATCGCGGGCGCATGGCAGATCAGCTCCAACGTGTTGCCTTCGGGGTCTTCGAAGAAGAGGGCCTTGGCCGACATCGCAGGAAAGGTGACGACGCGTGGCGTGAGGCCGAGAGACTCCAGACGACCCCGGTGCGCATCGAAGCTCTCCGGTGGAATCTCGAACGCCAGATGATTGAGCGTCGACCGCGTGGGCTCGTGCCCGGCGAATCGCTTCCGTGCAAAGACGTGACGCCGGTAGTCGATCAGCACGAAAAGCTGTGGATGACCGTGCCGACCCAGCGGAGAGTCGAGTTCTTTGATGATCAGGAATGAGATCGTCGCTTCGCCCGCCGGATCGGGCGCCGCGTCCGTCTCGTGGCACGCCTCGCTCAGCACGTCGAAGCCAAGGACCTTGCGGTAGAAGGCCCGCATCGTCGGCAGATCGCGCACGTTCAGAACGATCTCGGCGACCCCGGTGATCGGTGGAACAGTGCCCATGACCTTCACTGACACGTCGAGGAATCAGAGACGCTCGATCCGCCTGGTTGCCGTCTCCACGTCGATGTCACTCGCACGGACCCCAGAGTGAAAGCAGGGTCAGCAGGTCGAGCACATTCACCACGGTGTCCTCGTTGATGTCCTGCTCGACGCATGACTCTCCCCAGGCGCCGAGCAGCGCAAGCAGGTCGTTCACGCCGGTGTTGCCGTCGCCGCCGTCCGGCGCGAAGTCAGCACGGCAGGGATCGACGAAGCCTCGCACCACGATCACGCGGTTGCCGCCGCCGTAGGTCGAGAACAGAAAATCACCGGTCAGGGGATCGATCGCGGCCCCCTCGGCGCCGGTGAGGCCGGTGATGAAGGGACGGTTGGTTCCCAGGACCGGATCGCCATTGGCGTCCGCCTCGTAGGCGACCACGGAGCCGAGGGTGAACATGGAGATGAGCACCGAATCGGCGCTGAGCTGCGGACTGGATTCATCGACGTAGACGAGCCCCTCGGGTCCGCCGCCCGTGTTGACGGTCAGCGTGACGTTGGCGAGGTCGAACGTGCCAGCGCCATCCGGGACGAGCTCGGCGTCGTAGAAGTTGCTGGCATTGAAAGACGCCAACTTCAAGCTGCCGGCACCTGCGTAACCCGGCGGAGTGAACTGGAGCGTGCCGACCGATGATGAGACACCCAGCGCGGTGAGGTCGATGGTCTTGTCGGGCTGACTGCTGCCGGGTCTGATCTGTCCGAGTTGGTTGAACGGGTATTGCGTGAAGAACAGCACGCCGTCCGGCCCGTACGCGAGCCCGCCGTCGATTCGAGGGGCCGTGGCGAAGAGCACGGGCGGTCCCGCGAACCCGACGACATGGCCGGTGCAGCCTCGTTCCAGCGGCACGGCATAGATCGCCCCGGTGAGGTTGGCGGCCGAGCCGCCGAGCAGCAAGGTGTCCGGATCGCCAGCCAGGAATGTCAACCCACCGTACGGCGTGGGCAGGGTTTCGACCGAGCCGAGGTCGAGCAGGGCGTAGTCCTGCGTGAACTCCTCGGTGAGTGTCTGCGCTCCAGCCATCGTGACGAGACACGCCGCCGCGGCTGCGGCTGCCGATCCGATGCGGAACCTCATGGGTCACTCCTCGTCTTTACCGAAGCACTTCGTCACGCGGACCAGTTCACGATCACCTCGATCAGATCCGACACGTTCACGATCCCGTCCAGATTCAGGTCGGCCGGGCAGCCGGGGCATCCGTCGCTGCAGGGGCCCCAGTTCACGATGATCTGGATCAGGTCGCCGACGTTGACCTGTCCGTCACCGTTGACGTCGCCCGCATCGGCGGCGTCGAAACTGGTTCCGACCATGAACGCCTCGGAGTCGGCGCTCTGCGCGCCGCTGCTGTCGCTCGCAAAGGCGTCGAACCGGACGACGGTGCCGGCCACCGTGTTCGCCGGAATGACCGGCGGCACGGGGAAGTTCACGGTCTGACCGGGCGCCAGCGTCGGCACGAGGAAGACCGCCCGCTCCTGGGTCTCACAGGCGGTTGACGGACAGTCGCCGCCGAACAGGCTGTCGAAGAGCTGCGCGACATGATCGGGGAACTCCAGGAGCAGCTCCACGTCGCTCTGCGTGAGACCGCTCGTGTTGGTCACCGACAGCAGGAGGGCCAGCGTCTGCCCCGGCGGCGCGGGTTCGGGGGAGATCGCGATGCGCACGTTCAGCGGTGACTGCGCGGCAACCCTCGTCGCTGCATCGCCGCGGACTTCGTTCTGGACCAGTGAGCGGTCGGTGAAACTGCGCTTCGCCGGTGAGGATCGTCCCGGGGACGAGTCCTGCCCCGACCGCGACCGTCACGCGCCGCTCGCCGCCGGAGCCGGGATTGAGGCTCCCGAGGTCCCACGCAACGACGTCGCCGTCGAGCACGCCGCCGTTGGTCGCCGACTCGAACGTCGTCTGCGCCGGCAATCTGAATTCGAGCGTGGCGTCAGGGGCGCCTGGCCCCGTCGCGAACGCGCCGTAGGTCAACGAGTAGGTCAAGGTGCAACCAGGAACCGCCGGATCGAATTCGGTGACCGCGAGATCCAGCACCCGCGCATCGGCCACCGCAAAGCTCGTTCCGCCATCGACGAAGTCGCCGGAGTTGTCGGTGACCTCTGCTTCCATGGCGATGACGGTGCCGTCCAGCGTGTTGGGCAGCACCTGGGCGGGGATTGAATAGGTGATGCCGGCGCCCGCGGCGAGCGTGCCGATGGTGAAGATGGCACGCTCCTGGGTCTCGCAAGCGGTGGAGGGGCAGTTCCCGTCGAACCACACCTCGAAGAGCTGCTCGATGTGATCGGGAAAGTCCAGCGTGAGCACGACGCCGGTACGGGCGAGCGCATCGGTGTTGGTGACGGTGAGTTCGACATCCATCGTCTCGCCCGTTTGGACGGGATCGGGGCTGGCGGTCATGACCAGCATCAGACCGACGGGCTCCTGGACACGGGTGGTCGCCTGATAGCGAGCCGTCTCGTTCGTCATGTCCTGGAGGAGCGCCTGAGCGAGGAGCGTCGAGCCGGGATCGAGCCCCGCATCGACCGTCACCGTGACCTGCCGCTCGCCGCTCGCGCCGGGATTGAGACTCCCCAACGACCATTGCACGACGCCGCCGGATTCGACGCCGCCGTCGCTCGCGGAGACAAAGCTCGTGCCGGCAGGCAACGGCAAGTTGAGCGTGACGCCCGCGGCGCCGGGGCCATTCTCCAGCAGGCCGTAGGTCACGTGGTAGGTGAGCAGGCCGCCGGGGGTCACCGGGTCGCGGTCCTCTTCGAGGGCCAGCTCCAGACCACGAGCACTATCGACCGCAAAGCTCGTCCCGCCGTCGACGAAGACGCCGGAGTTGTCGGTGACCTCGGCTTCCAGCGCGATGACCGTGCCGTCCGCCGTGTTCGGCAGCACCTGGGCGGGAACCGAGAAGGTGATGCCCGTGCCCGCGGCGAGCGTGCCGATGTTGAAGAGCGCGCGTTCCTGTGTCTCGCAGGCCGTGGAGGGGCAGTCGCCGTCGAACCACACCTCGAAGAGCTGCTCGATGTGATCGGGAAAGTCCAGCGTGAGCACGACGCCGGTGTGGTCGAGCGCGTCGGTGTTGGTGACGGTGAGCTCGACATCCATGGTCTCGCCGGGTTGGGCGGGATCGGGGCTGGCGGTCATGACCAGCGTCAGATCGCTGGGCTCCTGAACGCGAGTTGTCGCCTCATAGCGGGCCGTGTTGTTCGACAGGTCCTGAAGGACCGCCTCGGCGAGGAGCGTCGAGCCGGGATCGAGGCCAGCATCGACCGCTACCGTGACCTGCCGCTCGCCGCTCGCGCCCGGATTGAGACCCCCGAGCGACCACTGCACGGTGCCGCTGGATTCGGCGCCGCCGTCGCTCGCGGAGACGAAGCTCGTGCCGGGAGGTAGCGGCAAGCTGAGCGTGACGCCCGCGGCGCCGGGGCTGCTCTCCAGCAGACCGTAGGTCAGGTCGTAAGTCAGCAGGCCGCCGGGGATCACCGGATCGCGGTCCTCTTCGAGCGCCAGTTCCAGACCGCGCGCACCATCGACCGCAAAGCCGGTGCCTCCGTCGACGAACTCGCCGGAGTTGTCGGCGACTTCTGCTTCCAGCGAGATGACCGTGCCGTCAGGCGTGTTCACCAGCACCTGGGCGGGAACGGAGAACGTGACGCCCGCGCCTGCGGCGAGCGTGCCGATGGTGAAGACCGCCCGCTCCGGCGTCTCGCACGCGGTGGACGGGCAGTCGCCGTCGAACCACACTTCGAAGAGTTGCTCGATGTGATCGGGAAAGTCCAGCTTGAGCACGACGCCGGTTCGTTCGAGCGCGTCGGTGTTGGTGACGGTGAGCTCGACATCCATGGTCTCGCCGGGTTGGACGGGATCGGGGCTGGCGGTCATGACCAGCGTCAGGCCGGCTGGCGCCTCGACGCGGGTCGTTGCCTCATAGCGCGGTGTTCGCCGCGCCGTCCTGCAGGAGCGCCTGCGCGACGAGGATCGAGCCGAGATCAAGCCCCCCATCGATGGCCACCGTCACCTGCTGCTCGCCGCTCGCGCCCGGATCGAGACTCCCGAGCGACCACTGCACGGTGCCGCCGGACTCGCTGCCGCCGCCGCTGGCGGAGACGAAGCTGGTTCCGGCGGGCAACGGCAGGCTGAGCGTGACGCCCGCGGCGCGGCGCTGGTCTCCAGCAGGCCGTAGGTCAACTGGTACGTGAGCAGGCCGCCGGGGGTCACCGGATCGCGGCTCTCTTCGAGGGCCAGCTCCAGACCGCGGTCGACATCGACGGTGACGCTCGTCGACGCCGACGCCTGCAGCACCGCGTCGTCGAACACGTCGACGTCGAACGGGATGATCGTTCCGTCCGTCGCGGTGGTGAGCACCCGCGGCGGCAATGAGAACGTCCGTCCCTTGCCTGCGGCGAGCGTGGGGATCGTGAACGTGACCAGCTCGCCGGGCTCACACGCCGTGGACAGGCAGTCGCCGTCGAACCAGACCTCGAAGAGCTGCACCAGACCCGCGGGGTAGTCGAGGATGACCGAGACGTCGTTCCGATCCGTCAGCCCGTCGTTGGTCACGGTGATCTCGACGTCCAGCGTTTCGCCCGGCAGCGCCGGGTTCGGGGCTGGCGGTGACGCTGACCTCGATCGCCGCGGTATGCGCCGGGGAGATGGCGAGGAGCGAGAGGACGAACGAACCGACCAGCCCACCGACGCGATGGGCGACGACGCTGGAGACCTTCATGACAAGACCCCTTGTTCGCGAGATGGCCCGAATTACCGTGCGTATGTAACCGCGCGCTGCTGAACAAAGCAAAGGAAAATTCGGTCAGGCCCGCGCTCCGCAGAGCCGGTGTGTCGGGCCGCCGACCGGTCCTCGCTCCGGAGCCGACGGGCCACCCCTCCCCCCTCCGGCCAGACGGGATGCGAGCCGGCGGGCTGGCCGGGAGTTCGGCGGCGTTCACCGGCGGTTCCGCCTGCAATGACAGCGGTCTACCCTTCCGAGGATGCCCGCCCCGGCTTCGGCTTCGGCCCGGGATCGACGAATGGACAGCGAGGTCTGACTGGAGTTCCTGATACGCTGAGCAGTCTGGGTTGGAGCGGCCCCCCTTGTTCCGGGCGGCGCCGCAGGCCATGATCCGTAAAACGGCGAGGAGTCCTGATGACCGAGAAGGCCAAGAACGTGGTTGCGGACGACGCGGAGATCGGCGACACGCTCGCGGATAATCTCGAGAGTGAACTCGGCGAGCAGCTCGACGGACTCGAGGAACTCGTCCGCGAGCATCCACTGGCGACCTTGGGTATCGCCGCAGCGGCGGGGTTCATCCTGGCGCTGCTCCTGAGCCGCCGTTGAAGCCGCTTTGAAGGACATGAAGGACCAGGAAGACATGCACTTCGTCGATTCGCTGAAGCGGGTGTCCGCATTGACCTGGCAGGGGATGGAATACCGCATCGAACTGCTGTCGAACGAACTCCACGAGGACAAGCGACGGCTGCTCATTCTCGTCGCGCTCGTGCAGGTGGCTTTCCTGTCTGCCTTCATGGCATTCCTGTGCCTCAATGTGCTTCTGTTCGTCCTCTTCTGGAACACGCACCGGACCGCCCTCGCGATCGCTCTGTCCGCCTTCTACTTTGTGATCACCATTGTGGTCGGCGTTGTGATCCGCTGGCTGTCCAAGACCGCCCCGCATCCGTTCGCGACGACGCTCGAGGAGCTGAAGAAGGACCGCGCTGCCCTGACCGGGAGGGAGCCGTGAGAGAGACGGAACACCGGAAGCAGCTGTTGATCCAGCAGATTGCCGATCATCGCGAGCGGATGCGGCTCGAGGTCCGGGCCCTGCAAGAGTCCAACCCGGTCAAGCCGGTGATGGTGGGCGGGCGTCGACTGTTCGGAGTCCTCGGCGCGATGCGCACGGGGAAGAGCGGCGCCGCCGCAAGCTCGCACGAGTCGGGAGGAGCAAGCATCGAGGTCGAGCTCCTGCGCACGATCCTCCCCGTCATCCTGCCGGTGATACGCGCACTGCTTCAGCGGCACCGGGAGCGGCGCGGGAAGAATGGGACGTGATGAACGCTGACCAGGCAGGCGCGCGGAAGCTGCACGGGACGTTCCTGCTCATCCTGGCGGTCGCGATCTCCATCCTCTTCTTCCGGATGATCCAGGACTTCGTGGTCACGGTGCTCCTGGCCGCGATCTTCGCGGCTCTGATCCATCCGTTCTACACCCGAATGGTCGGGTGGCTCCGGGGCCGACGGACACTCGCGGCGACGGTCACGGTCGTCCTGATCCTTCTCTGTGTGGTCGTCCCAGCATTCATCTTCCTCGGCCTCGTCACCGGACAAGCCGTGGAGATCGGCAAGTTGGCCGCGCCCTGGGTCAAGGAGCACCTCGAGAATCCCGGAGCGATCGATCGACTCTTCGAGAAGCTCCCGTTTGCCGAACATCTCGCACCCTACAAGAGCCAGATCCTCGATAAGATTGGCGAGCTTGCTCAGAAGCTTGCGCAGATCGTCGGTGGTAGTCTGGCCAGAGCGACCGAAGGAACCGCCCGGTTCTTCCTGCTTCTGTTCGTCTTCTTCTACGCGATGTTCCAGTTCTTGCTCGCCGGTCCGGAACTCCCCGTGCGGATCTTTCGCTACGTGCCGCTCTCCGAGAACGAGAAGCATCGCACCTTGAGGACGTTCACGACGGTCACTCAGGCAACACTGTTCGGTGCCGTCGTGATCGGGATGATCCAGGCCGGGCTGGCGGGCGTGGCGTTCGCCGTGGTCGGCATCCACGGGGCGCTGTTCTGGACCGCGATCATGGTGGTCATGTCGTTCGTTCCGGGCATCGGGACGGCGCTCATCTGGGTTCCCGCAGCGATCGTTCTGGCCCTGGAAGGTCGGTTCATGGCGGCGATCGGGCTCTTGCTCTGGTGTGCAATCCTCGTGGGAACGATCGACAACTTCCTGCGGCCGCGTCTGGTGGGGAGCAAGGCGGAGCTGCCCAGCCTGATGGTCCTGCTCGGCACGCTCGGCGGCCTGTTCTATTTCGGGCCGGTCGGGCTCATACTCGGTCCCGTCGTTGCGGCGCTCTTCCTGACGTTTTGGGATCAGTATGCGGCATCATTGGGGGATGAGCCGAAACAGCCGACGCTGCCGGTCGATTCGCCACCGGGTGGCACGGGCGCCGCACCGGCCGGGCGCTGACGCTCTCGCCGGCAGCGAGCGGGCGAATCGCGATTCGCTGCTCAATCTCAAGCCGGATTCTTCCGACGAATTGTTCAACGCGGCGGTGGTACGTGGCGGTGACGCTCGATCGTCAGCTCGTAGCAACTCGATCAAGATTCGCATGCGCGGGAGGTTCACGATGCGTTACCCACTCGTTGTTCTGCCCTTTCTCGCTCTCGTGGGATGCGGAAGCGCGACCGCACCATCCGCTGTCCAGGCCGCGCCGGAGGTCTCCGCACCGGTCGCCCCCTGCGACACCGGCGCACGCGGCGGACCTCAAGGCGGCACGACCACGCTCACGCCGAAGGCCACGGTGCGTGCCATGCTTGAAGCCGCCGAGGCAGGCGACTGGGGCACCTACGTGGATGACTTCTATGGCGAGGCGCACAAGTTCCGGAACGAATCGGATCGCCTCAAGCTCATCGAGATGCTCGAGAAGAGAGGGCCCGGCATCGTCGAATCGCTGCGCCGGGTCTCCACGATCGATCCGACCATCACCAGCGACGGATCCCAGGCCGTCTTCCCGCTCGATGGCGATCAGCGGTTCACCCTGTATCGCAACGAGGCTGGCCGTTGGATGTTCCATCTCTGACGGCGAGCACAGGGCCATGGGCGCATGCAATGCACCGCGAACCGAGGCCGAGCGTCGCACATTCGTGCATTTCATGCATCCGACGGACGAGCGACAGTCGCCACCTCGGAACGACGGTAGACTGGTCCTGTTCCTGAGGCCTGGCCGCCCGCGGTCGTGATCCGCGACGCCGCGCCAGCACCACGATGGCGGCCCTCAGGCCGTGCATGACCATGACCAATGTGAACCGAACCCGAGACCGAGCGGCGAGAGAGCGCATGAGCCGCGCGAGCGAAGAGCCCACGCACGACGACTGGTTGGAGGTCTTCGCGCCGCGACGGTGTCGAACGTTGGTCCCGGCTTCGACTGCTTCGGCTTTGCGCTGGAATCACCTGGTGATGTGGTCAGGATGAGACTGAGCGACGAGCCGGGTGTCGTGATCAGCGCGATCGAGGGCGACGGCGGCCTGCTGCCGACCGATGCCGAACGGAATACCGCGGCCGTCGCGGCGGCCGCCATCTGGGCCGGATCGCCGCCGCATGCCACCGGGGTCGGTCTGGAGCTGCGCTCACCAAGGGGCTGCCGCCCTGCTCGGGCCTGGGGAGCAGCGCCTCCAGCGCCGTGGCCGGTGCCGTCGCGGCGATGCATCTGCTCGCGCAGGAGACCGGCGAGTCCTTCGACGACATGCGCGTGCTCGATGCCGCCCTCGCCGGTGAAGCGGTGGCGAGCGGCGATGCCCACGCCGACAACGTGGCGCCGTCGCTGATGGGCGGATTCACGATCGTGCAGCGCGGTCGACCGCCGCGCATCGGCCGCTTCATTCCCCGCCTGCACTGCTGGATCGCGACGGTGACCCCTCAAATCGAGATCTCGACCCGCCAGGCGCGGGCGAGCTTGCCGACGCACGTGCCCCTCCACGACGCCGTGGCCAACTGGTCGAACGCGTCCGCCCTCGTGCTCGCCCTGCTTCAGGGCGACGAGGAATCGCTGCGACACGTGCTGGTCGATCGCGTCATCGAGCCGCATCGCGCCCGCCTGATTCCGGGGTACGACGAGGTCCGACACGCGGCGCTCGACAGCGGCGCCATCGGCTGCTGCATCAGCGGATCGGGTCCGACGCTCTTCGCATTGACCGCATCCGAGTCCGGGCGCGGGACGCGGCGGGGGCGATGAAGGGCGCCTTTGCCGCCAGGAGCCTCGACAGTATCGTCTCCGTGAGCCGCATCAGCCCGAACGGAGCGCACGTCCGATGAGCTCGGTCTACTCCCGTCTCGCCTGCGTCGAGTGTCAGCGCTCCTACGACCTGCAGGAGATCCGCTACCGGTGCGACTGCGGTCATCTGCTCCAGGTCAAGCACGATCTGGAGCGCATCGGGCGTACGTGGCCGGATCTCAAGCAGACCTTCGAGCAGCGCCTCGGCTCGCGCGTGCATCCCTACGTGTCGGGCGTGTGGCGCTACCGGGAGATGATCCTCCCCGACCTCGACCCCGAGCGAATCATCACCTGTGCCGAAGGCAACACACCGCTCTACCGGACGCCACTGCTCTCGAAGCTCTTCGACACCGAGGCGCTCTATCTCAAGCACGAAGGCGAGAATCCGACGCTCTCCTTCAAGGATCGGGGGATGACCGCCGGCGTCTCCTGGGCGCGGCACCTTGGCGTGAAGCACGTCGCCTGCGCCTCGACCGGCGACACCTCCGCGGCCATGGCTGCGTACGCGGCGCAGGTGCCGGAGATGCAGGCGGTGGTCTTCCTTCCCCGCGACAAGGTCAGCCCCGAGCAGCTCGCGCAACCGATCTGCTACGGGGCGAGGACCCTGGCGCTCGACACCGATTTCGACGGGTGCATGAAGCTCGTGCAGCAGGTGTGCCAGAATCATCCGGTGTACCTGCTCAACTCGATGAACTGCATTCGGATCGAAGGGCAGAAGAGCATCGGCATCGAGGCGTGCCAGCAACTGGGCTGGGAGCCGCCGGACTGGTTCGTCATTCCCGTCGGCAACGCCGGCAACATCAGCGCGCTCGGCAAGGGCCTGGAAGAAGCCGAAGCGCTCGGTCTCATCGATCGCTGCCCCGCATCGCCGGTATCCAGGCGCAGGCGGCGGATCCGTTCTACCGCAGCTATGCGACGCGGATTCCGGGAGCGCGTGACGGTCACCGCTGCGCCCACACTGGCGAGCGCGATTCGAATCGGCGATCCGGTGAGTTACGAGAAGGCGGCGCGGGTCATCGCACGCTTCGACGGCGTCGTCGAAGAGGTGAGCGAGGCGGAGCTGATGGACGCGAAGGGCCGAGCCGATCGCGCCGGTGTCTGCGTGTGCCCCAACTCCGGCGTCGCGCTGGCCGGTCTGCGGAAGCTTCGAGAGGCAGGGACGATCGGTCCCCGGGAACGAGTGGTGGTCATCCTCACTGCGCATGGTCTGAAGTACTCGCAGGTCGGCGTCGCGTACCACACCAACGAACTGCCCGGCGTTCCGACCGCCCACGAGAACGCCCCGGTTCCCCTTCCCGCGCAGCTCGAACCGATTCTCGCGGCGCTCGGTTTGACAGCCCGCTGATGTGGTCTTGATCGGTCTCGTGATCGAGATCCGGTTCGGGCTGCAGCGCAACCCGTTGTCTGCCAACGCCTTCGCGTCGAAACGATGTCGCCGGAGCATTCTGGCCTGCTCACGAGGGAGCCCTCCAGAACCGCGGTACACTATGGGGTGGCAGGCACAGTCCTCGTGACGGGCTTGGTGCCGGACTTCGCAAGACAGCATGAAGCATAAAGGGGTACGCGCGATGATCAGGAGCAGAGTGCTTTGGACGGTGGTGGGTGTCGGTGCGGTCGCCTTCGCGGCGGGTCGTCTGGCGGCGCCGATGGGCGTGAGCTCGGTGGCGAATGCGCAGGAGAAGGCGATGCAGCACGAGGAGATGGCGCCGGAGATGCAGGCGTACATGGACGCGATGACGCCCGGCGATCACCATCGGAATCTCGATGCGACTGGTTGGGGACTGGCAGGGCGAAGTGAAGATCTGGATGCATCCCGGCGCCGAGCCCATGGTGATGCCCGCGACCATTCATCGGGAGTGGATTCTCGACGGCCACTACATTCAGGAGCGCGTCGAGTCGCACAGCGACATGGGAACGTTCCAGGGGCTGGGCTTCATCGGCTACAACAACCTGGACGGCCAGTACGAGGTGGCGTGGCTCGAGAACCAGTCCACGGCCATCATGGTTGGAACCGGAAGCTACGATCCGGCTAGCAAGGTGATGGCCACGCGCGGCAACCACCGGGATCCGGTGACGGGCAAGATGATCTACTCCCGGGGCGAGCTGGACATGAGCAATCCAAAGCGGCAGATCATGACGGATTACGCCACCGGACCGGATGGCAAGGAGTACCTGAGCTTCAAGGGCGTCTTCGAGAAGATCGAGAAGTAATCGACGCCGCCGGTGCTCGAGGGTGCCGCGGATCCAGTCATCTGAAGTTCTTCAAAGGGAGCGGCCGCGTTTGCACCGGCCGCTCCCGTTCTTTCGCGACCTTCTTCGGGGTAGCGAGTCTTGGACAGCGGTCTCCGAGAAGAAGCGGTGCTCATCACCGGCGCCTCGGGAGGCATCGGCAGCGCGATCGCTCGCGCGTTCGCGGACGAGTCGGCGCGCCTCGTCCTTCACGGGTTTCGCAACCGTGCGGCGCTGCAGGTTCTGGAGAGCGAGCTGCCGGGCGAAGTGCTGCTCGCGCTGGCCGACCTGCGCCGCGAAGCAGGAGGTGGACGCGATGTTCGATCAGGCGACGGCGCGCTTCGGTCGCATCGACTCGCTCATCGTCAATGCGGGCATCTGGCCGTCCACGCCAACGCCGCTGGCCGATCTCTCGCTCGAGCGCTGGCACGAGACCATCGAGACCGACCTCACCAGCGCCTTCCTGTGCTGCCGCGCCTTTCTCCGGCATCTCCGCCGCGTCCCCCGCGATCACGCCTCGATCGTGCTCGTCGCCTCCACCGCGGCGCTCTTCGGCGAGGCCGATCACACGGATTACGCCGCGGCCAAAGCGGCCATGACCTTCGGCCTGACGGCAAGCCTCAAGAACGAGATCGTGCGGATCGCTCCGCGGGGACGGGTGAACTGCGTCTGTCCGGGATGGACCCGCACGCCGATGACCGAAGCGGAACTCGCCGATCAGCGGCTCGTGGCGCAGGTGGTGGCCACGATGCCCCTCAAGAAGGTCGCGACCGCCGAGGATGTCGCTCGGGCCATCGTCTTCCTGAGCAGCGAACGGCTCGCCGGCCACCTCACCGGCGTCGTCCTTCCGATCGCCGGAGGCATGGAAGGACGGGTGGTCGGCTGATGCGGCACCGATTCGTCAGCCGCGGAATGCATGTCCATGAGTGTCGCATGAATGTCGATCCCGTCCTTCTACGGCCGCATCGGCCAGCTCACGTCTTCCGCTCGGGCGCCCGGCGCGGTTGCTCCACTACGGTGACGCCGCACCGGCGCCATAGCGCCGAATGGCATCCGCGCGAATCCGGGCCATCTCGCTGACGAACGTGCTGTCCGGGATGGGGCGGCTCTCGGTGTGAACGTAGCTGTACCGCGAGGTGGTCAATCCCAGCGGTGCCGTCACGAACGCCGGCGTTGGGGCGTCGCTGGAATGTCCCGCCTTCCACGGATCGCGCGTGAAGTTCCGGCGCGCAGGTAGCTGTCGAACACCAGGCTCCCCGGATTGGTGTAGTGCACCCAGCGTCTCCGGATGAGGTTGAAGGCGATGAGGCTCTCGGCCTTCGTCTGCCCGTCGAGCGTGCGGAGCATGCCGGTGAGGGCGGCGGTGACCGCACGGTTGAAGTTGCCGCCAACGCGCAAGGCGCGCTCGGCCAGCAGGGTTCCGAGGAAGTTGGAGCAGAGATCCTCGGGCGAGAACGACGAGTTATGACCGCCGGGTCGGGACTGGTCGTAGGTCATGATCTCGTAGCCGATCGAGTCATCGAAGGCGATCGAGCGCGCCACCTTCATCCACTCCAGCCCGGGTACTGTCGATGTCAACGTGGCTTCGCCATGGGTCGTCGTGATCACGGTGCCGCTCGCCCCGCACACCTCGACGATCTTCAGCAGGATGAATCGGGTCTGGTCGCAGAGATCCCGCACGTGACCGAGATCGACGAATCCAGCCTTGCCGGTATAGACCTGACCGACCTGTTCGCGGATCGAGCCCGGCGTGAAGCCGGATCGCTGATTGTGAATCCCCAGCCGCGCCGGATCGCCGAGATTCTCATCGGAGATCAACGGCAACTTGCTCGAGGCGAGGATGCAGCAGCTGCGCACGGCGGGAGCGGACACGCGAATCGGGCGCGGCGTGCACGTCGGCAGGGGGGGACGTGGTCGCGGCCGCGGCGGCGGCGGCGGTGGAGGTGGCGGGGGCGGAGGAGGCGCGACGGGCACGAACACCTCGACTCGCCTGTTCTGGGCGTCGGTGCCGCCGGGCACCGGAGCGCTCTCACCCCTGGTCTCGGTGTCGATCCGCAGACCGCGCGAGGATCCCGGAAGGATCCGGTCGATCGTCGTGATCAACTCTCGCTTGACCGCCTCGGCTCGGCGCAGTCCAAGACCGACGTTGTCCGTCGTGTCGCCGACGGGATCGGTGTGTCCGACGACGCGAATGCGGTCGATGGGATCTCCCGCGCGGCAGCGCGCACGACGCACCGGGCGATCTTGATGATCTGAGGCTGATGCCGCGGACGAACCCGGTCACGCCCGAACTCGAACTCATCGAGCACCTCGGGAATGTTGATCGTCGCGCAGGCGACGGAACCGGTGATCGTGTTCCCTTGTCGCGCCTGCGCGAGATCCTGGCGCAGCGAGGCCACGGTGATCGGTCCGGCGACTCCATCCTGCCGGAGACCGCTCCGCCCCTGGTAGTCGCGCACCGCAGATCGGGTCTGCGATCCGTAGATCCCATCCACCTGGAGCTGGAGCCCGAGGATCTGATTCAGGGCTCCTTGAAGCCACCTCACGTCCAGTGCCGTTGCTTCCTGTTGCTCGCTCGGCGCAACCGCTGTCGTCATCATGTCGTTGCTCCTGTCGCCCTAGTGGTCTGACTCAGAAGTTCATTACCATCTCGCCGGCCCTCGACGCCGCTGGCTGTGTTGCCGCTCCTCGGAATACCAGAAGTATGCCGTCGTCACGGCGCCTTGCCAGCAACGTCGATGTCGCGCCGATATGTCAACGAACTTCTGAGTCACACCACTAGCAGGCGGCGCCGCAATACTGAAAGTGCATGGGATCGGGCTGAGGGAAGCACCGCCCCCATTGGAAGAGGAATGTCTCGAACAGCAGGACGATCCGCGGATCCATGCTTCCGCTGGGCCGGGCGGCGACTTGGCCGTTCTCGAACGCATTGAAGTCCATGGCGAGGCCGAAGCTGTGGTCGGAGATGCGGCGCGCCGCACGTCGATGCCGATTCGGATCCGCGGGATCGCGGCGCAGCTTGACGCCTCGGAAGCAGCCGGCTCCCGAGGTCTGGAAGAGCAGGTCGTTCCAGCCCAGTTCGCGAATGGTCGTGAAGATGAGCTCCACGGTCGGTTGAATGAGCGTCATCACATTGAGCCGGGTGATCACGCGGGTGCCCACGGTGACGGGATAGTCGAACGCCATCTCCAACCCCTGGAAGTCGGCGCGCTGAAGGATGCCGGCGGGAAGCTGGGTGTTGTCGCAGGTGCGCAATGCCGTCGTCGCCTCCTCGGTGAGTCGGCCGTGCGCGGCATCGGTGTCGGCGAGGCGCCGCGCCCAGGCGGCGTTCACCCGCGCTTCCTGAGCGGCGGTATTCACCGCGGCGGGCACCGCGACGAGCTGGGTGTAGTACGGTCGGCCGGGCCCCTCGGGAACGGCTTCGCGTCCGGTTTCCAGCCGCCAGGCGCGCCCGGCCAGGCCTCCGGTCCACGTTGCGGCGCGGGCGTTGAAGTCCGCCGGGGCCAGCGTCGTATCGATCTGACCCGATCGGAGGACCAGCGCCAGCACGTCCGCTGTCAGCGCGGGCAGTGGATTCGCGAAAGGCGACACGAAGGCGGGGGCCGGGGGGATCCACCAGTTGACGCCGGTGGCGGTGCGAATGTCATCGCGCAGCGAATCCATCATGCAGCCAGCCGAGGTTCTCCAGGGCGTGCGCTTCGGTCTCGTTCGGTGCCCGGCGGGCGAGTTCGCGGAAATGGCCCGGAATGGCCAGCAGAGTGCGCGGCGCGAGCACGGCGCCAGCCCCCGCGGCGCCGGTGGCGCAGCGCAGGCCGCGACCGTGCGTGTTCGGAGGCGCGGTCAGCAGGTCCGGGCCGTACCGCAAGCGCTGCAGCAGCTCCTGGAGCGCGGGCGGGCCGAAGACCGATGCGATCGGTCGCAGGTGATCGAGCCCGGCGGTCCGCTCGAACGTGCGAATCTGAGCGGCGGTCAGTCCCAGGGCGCCCAGCGCGGTGCGCACGGCGTCATCGGGCGTCGTCGAGGCGACCGGCAGGAGCGTCGCGTTGGTGACCGCCACCGGTGTCGGCGCACAGCGGAAGATCGCTGCGTCGTCCAGCGGCGTGTGCGACTCGGCCACCCTCCGGATCGTACGGATGGGGCAGGTTGGCGCAGAGCCGCCGCAGGAGGTCGATCAAGTCCTCCGTGATCGTTCCGGTGATGGGGGCGATCACCCTGCTCGGTCTGGAATCGGCGCACGGCCTCGCGGGTCGGAGCATCCAGCGTGCCCGTCGGTTCAAGCTCGATGGCGAGCAGTCGTCCGAGACAGCGCTGAGCTTCGCGAAGGTCATCGATCGTGATGGCCGGTGGCGGGACCGGGGGCACTGGCGGGACGGGGATTGGGGGTGCTGACGCTCGCTGCAAGGTGACTTCCACACGTCGGTTGAGCGCGGCGCTCGACGAGAGGGGCTGCTGTTCGCCCCGGCTCTCGACGGTGACCTCCATCTGTTCGGTCCGGCCCGGAGCACGGTTGTCGATGGCCGGCAGCAGACGTGCGCGCACGGCTTCCGCGCGGCGTCGACCGAGCTCGAGGTTCGCGGCGTCCGATCCCACCGGATCGGTGTGGCCCACGATCCGCAGTCCGCGCACCGGCTGGTCGGAACGATCACTGCTGCTGACGCAGCCCGCGATCTTCTCGATCAGCGGTTCGTGGTGGGGTTTCAGGGCATGCCCGTTGAAGTCGAATCGATCGAAGACGACGGGAGCGGTGAGTCCGCCGCACGCGGCAGCGAGGTCAGGTCGGTCCGACGTGGTCGGCCTGTCGGCGTGGCCCAGCGCCAGTCGCAGGGTCGCATCGGTCTGGGGGCCGACGACGCCGTCGACGGCCAGCCCTCGATTCTGCTGAAAGCGCCGCACGGCCTCGCGCGTCCGGGGGCCGTAGTCGCCATCGACGGCTAGCGTGGCGCCGGTGACTTGATTGAGCGCGTGTTGGATCCAGCGGACGTATTCGGGGTTGCTGGTGGCGTCGCGCTCCTCCGATTCGCCGAAACCTTCCGCCTCGTCGACGGCAAGGTCCGAGTCACCGCGCCCGCCGCCACTGCATCGCGCGTCGTGGTACGCCTGGATCCTGCGAACGTATTCTGCCTTTCGCGATCCGTACCCCCAGCGGGCCCATGAGCCTCGTACATCAACGTGCACGCCGCGATCGTCCGATCCCATGCCGATGCCGACTCCCATCCGGCATCCGCACGCGCGGAGGGCGGCTTCCGCCAGCTCCATTCCACTCAAGCCGCGAACGCGGATGTCCGCCGCTCGCCCGCTGCAGTGTTGGCTGCGGGTCGGCGTTGTGCCGCGACGCTCGTAGAGACGACGGTTGTAGCCCCACGAACGGTACCCCGAATTGACGACCACGGCCTGTCCGACCTCGGCGCGGATGGCCTCGAGGCACTGGACCAACGCCGGGTCGATGCGCGCATAGCGAAAGGAGTGCCCTCCGCTGCGCACGAGCTCGTCAACCGTGAAGTGGGCCGAGAGCTGGGCGCTCCGGCGGCCCGACGTGTCGAGCAACGGAACGCCCGAGGCGTTGGGATCCCAGTACTCCTCGTTCGAAGATTCCGCCTGTCCGCTGGCCAGCGGAAGGCACTCGCCGCTTGGGAAGCAGACCTCGCTGGATTCGGCGGACTCCGCTGACGGCTGGAACTCGTCCTCCGCGTCGCATGCGTCCTCCGCCTCGCCGTGGAGCAAGAGACGCCGATCGAGAATCACCGGCGTCCGGCGCTCCCGGATGATGAGCATGTTGAACGGAACGCGACCGTTCAGGTCGGCAATTCGATCGACCACTCGCGCGTTCCGTCCACCGCCATACGTTCCCGGGCGAATGACCTGCGCGAAGCGACCAGGCCGGCGCGAGCGACAGCGCAGATGTCGCTCGTCGCAATCGCGGCGCGTCCAGATCTCCTCGCTGACCACCATGCTGACGTCGGACAGGTCGCCCTCTCCCAACGCGCGGGCCACGAGAAGATCGCCCGGCCGGATGAGTCCGGCGACCTGCTCGCCGGGGCGGGCGACGATCTCGACGAACTGCTCGGCCGTTTCTCTCGCGTACGGACCGAGCGCACCTTGGAGCGCGTCGAAGAGGTCCGCGGGGTGGTAGGGGTTGAAGGCATCACCGTCCACCACCGCGTCCGAGGCGCTGACCACCATGGCGAGGAGGTCGGCGCCGCTGTCGAGTCTCCCCGTTCTCGATGGAGACTTCGACCAGGTCGAGCGATCCCGAAGGAAGGTCCTCGTCCAGGTCCTCCCACGCCGCGTCGGTGGAGGTCGTGATGGCAGCCTCATCGATCGTCGCGTCGATGGTGGGGACGAATGTTGCGACGGCGGTGTCCACCGACTCGCGCGCGGCCGCGGCGCCGTTACAGCCGCAGCGACAGGGACGGTGCGCGGCTTCGGACAGCTGTTCGCGTGCGCGTAGCTCGTGACTGGTCTCCATGGGGATCTCGCTCTCTGTGCTGACGGACATGAGGGATACGCCTGTACTCTCTCGGGCGCGGTGGGGAAGAGCCCGCGCGAGCCGGTCGTTACGCGGTGATCGTGAGATCTGCGCGGATCTCGGTGCGACGGGTCGCGCGACCGCGACGTAGTCGCGGGTTGCGTTCACCGCGGCTTCGATATTCAGGAAGCCGCTGCCGATCCGGTTGAGCGACGACGGGTCGAGGCCCTCCGTGTCGACGCTGCCGAGCAGGAGAGACCGCGTCTCCTCGATGCGTAGCGGTCGGCCGGCTGCCTCGAACATCAGGGCGACGGTCCCGGTGACGTGCGGTGCGGCCATGCTCGTTCCGGAGTTGCGCACCAGCAGTGACTCCGGTCGCCGCGCGCCGGACGCGCCGACCGGGCGGCCAGGACGCGGTACCCCGGTCCGGCGAGATCGGGCTTGATGCGACCGTCCGCGGTTGGTCCGGAGCTGCTGAAGGGCGCCACCGGCCGTTCACCCTCGTGCTGGTCGTAGGCGCCAACGGCAACGCTGTAGAAGCCGTTGCAGATGGTGCCGGTCGTCGTGCGACGATCGACGTCGCCGGGATCGAGCCGCGATTGGTTGCGGGGTCCACCTCGATCTCGCTCGACCCAGATGTGGAAGCGGCCGTCGACGACATCCTCCGCAGAAAGCCGCAGGCTCCAGCGACCCGGCGGCGCATCGCGCTCGAGGAACACATCGACGTGGTTGCTTCCCGTGACTGGTTCCCGCGCGCGGTGGAAGAGTTCTCCCACGGCGGCGCCATCGACGATCAGCTTCGTGTCCTCTCCCAGGACGGCGCTGAACACGGCATCGCTGTCGGGCGGACTGATTTCAACGCGGAAGGTATCCACCCCCGCGTACCACACCTCCAGCTCATTCGGCGTCACGTCCGCCCGGTCGACGATCCACTCGAAGGTGTGGTGCTGTCCCGGTCGCAGCAGTCCGCTTGCGTGGGCATCGCCACGGAAGTAGTTACCGGCGCTCTGGGCCATGAATCGACCCGGGCGCTCGTTGAGGAAGTAATCGATGCCCCGCTCGACGTGGGTCTGCCCCGTGTGGGGACCGCCGTGCTTGCCGACGCTGGCGTTGATGACCAGCGGCTCGTCGCCGGCCATCCGACCGACCCAGGCGATGGCCTCCAGCAAGGTGACGGAGTCACCGAGGTTGGCGCGCTCTCCCGTGCCGCGCGTGGAGAGGTGAACGAACAGGAACTCGGCATCGGGCGCGATTCCGACCGGCGAACCGGACGCGCGGCCGTTGCCCGCCGCGATGTCGGCAACGTGCGTCCCGTGCGCGCCGCGGGCGGCCCGGTCTGCTTTGGCGGGGTGGTAGCCGAGCGCGTCGTACGGCGCATCGCTGCGAAGCGCACGATCGATCTCATCCCGCGAGTAGACTCGACCGTACCCATACGGTTCCGGCGCAGGTCCATTCCGGTCGGATTGATCCCAGATCGCTCGAAGACGGGTCGATCCGTCGGCGCGGCGGAAATTGTCGTGAGCAAAGTCGATCCCCCAGTCGAGGATGGCAACGACCGTACCGGCACCCGTATATTCGAGCTCGCGCGGACGACGCGCATCGCTCGCGCGAAGCGGGAGGAACTCGGGCGCCTCCTCGCCCTCGAGCGGCTCGGGATCGACTCCGAAATGGCGCCGCCCCTTCAAACTCCTCACCGCATCGTCGGCCCAGATCTGGCGAATTCGGTCACGGGGGAGACGGCACGTTGCGACCTCTCCAAAGCGAGAGACGATCCTCACGCCGGGCGGTGGTGTGGCCCCTTCACGGAGCCAGATGATGCCCTCGACTTCATCTTCCCCAGCGACCTGGACCATTTGTCGGAGCACGGGGTCCACGAGCGCACCTCCATCTCCTACCGGCACGGTGCGCTGCCGGACGTCGTCGATGTGGAGCGAGGGGAGATCAGTCCCCCCGCCCCTTGCTCTCCTGTGTCGACTTCCCGGACACGGGCCCGGAGCCGGAGCCGCGTGGCATGGGCTGGCCGGCCCCGGCCTTTGCCTTGACCGGCTGACACTTCGACAGCATCTCCTCCATCGCGGACTTCGCGTGTTCGCTGACGGTGGTCATCGCGTCGATCTGCTCCTCGGACTGCTTCTTCAAGTCATCGACGATGCTGTTGATTGCCTTCAGCGCGTCCTCTGCTGTCTTCGTGTAGTACTCGAACGCTTCCTCGGCGCGTACGTTCGCATCCTTGGCTTCCTTTTCGGCCTGCTCGGCCGCCGCCGCCGCCTCCTTGATCGCGCTCAAGAAGGAGTTGGAGATGCTCTGCAGCGCGTTCTCGAATTGCGACACGGGCTGCAGCACTTGGTGAAGAGGACGCAACGTGCTGAAGGTCGGCGTGCCCAGCGCGTGACCGAAGTAGCCGAAAGGCGGCGTCGCCCCCGTCGCGGAAACCGGCGAGGGCACCTGCCGTTCGGCGTCGCGCCGGCCCAGTTCGCGAGCCAGGACCGGTCCGATCACGTCGTTTCCGGCCAGAGCGCCGACGATTCCGTGGCGCGTGGCATCGGTCGGAGTCGCCCCCTGGTTGATCGCGAGCTGGCGACCGAGGACGACGGTCAGTGGTTGGATGTTCTCAAAGGCCATGGTGTGCTCCTGAAGGGCTGCGGTGGATCCGGGATCACTTGTCCATGAGCAGAATCAACGGCAGCATCATGTTCATCTGGTTGCCCGAGCTACCACCGCCCATCTGCGTGCCCATCATCATGAGAAGCAGCGGGAGCGTATTGTCCTGCTTCTTGAGCTGGACCGAGTTGAGCACCGTGCTTGCGTTGGCTTGGTCGGTGGCGGACAGATTCGGCTTCGCCTCCAGCTCCGGCGACTTCTGCAGGAGCGGCAACAACAGGCTCAACTGCTGACTGGAGTTGAAGGCATCCTGCTGTTTCTTGACCGTGCGGCGCAAGCTCGCGATATCCGAGTCCTGACGAGCATTGGCAGCACTGAGCGTCTTGTTCGCCTTGTTGATCTGCACGGTCACGCGTTTGATCGCCTGGCCGTTCGCCGCCACACTCTTGCTCAGCTGACGAAGCTGTGACTGCGTCGCGCCGACAGCGCTCTTGGGACGCCGTACCCGGAACCGTCCGCGGCCGACGCGCCCTGCGCGGACGCGCGTTGGCCGCCGTCGTCGTCGCCGCCGCCTTCGTCGCTCGGATGCATCGTCGTCGTCCTCCTCGACACTCTCGAGGATCGCTTCGAGGTCGTCATCCTCTGCCATCATCTCGTCGTCATACTCGAAGTCGTCATCGAGGGAGAGATCCTCATCGAGTTCCAACAGATCGACGTCGTAACCGTTCATGCTTCGGCCCTTTCGTCTCGGAGGTGAGCAGCGGAATCGCTGGTTCCTTGGGTGTCAGATCGCTGAAGTCGTTCGTTCTGTGCGGCCTTCACTCGCCGCAGTGCAGGTCCGATGTACTCGCGGAAGGATGCCGAGTGGGGGATGTGCCAGCCGGGTCGGCCAGCTCCACCACACTGCTCGCACTCCGGATCATCGCCCCAGCAGAGGTAGCATGCACCGAGAGCCTCCGCCAGCGTGTCCGCCAGCTCGCGCAGCCAGGCGCAGCTCTTGGGCGAACTGGCGAAGCTGCTCGCCACGCTGCTGCACCGCGCGAACCAACGCTGGCGCGGGCGACGGCGGCTCCCGTAGAACCGCTGGAGTGGGCGGCTCCGGTTCGTCTTCCGTGGTTGCGGCCTGCTGCTCCGCCCAGAGCTTGGCGACAAGCCGGACACGAGGATCCTCGTGCTGACCGAGGAGCTCCGCCGCCGATCCCCCGTTGGACTGGCCGGCGAGGAGCTGCTGGAGGAGTTCGTTGGATGTGGTCGTCGTCACGTCAGGTCTCCCAGAGCGACTGCGATGTCGTCGAGGTCGAAGTCGTCGTACATGCCCTCGATCTGGTCGAGATGCCAATTGGTGAGCTCCTCTTCGACGTCCTCGCTGGCGTCGTCGTACACCGACTCCTCGTCGTATTCATCGTCATCGTCTGCGTCGTCATAGTCCTCGTCGTAGGCGTCTTCGATGTCTTCCTGCCACGCTTCCTCGTCCGCGCTGGCGCTGTCCGCCAGCAGGGTGAGGACCGCCTCGGCGCGGGCGTCATCATCGGCGGGATCGACCGCCATCTCACCGAACTCGTCGAGCAAGTACAGCGGGACGCCGGTCGGTTCGCTCGCGGTGAACTCATGGAGTTCGGTGGCCGCGCGTTCGGTCAGCGTGCGGAGCAAGTTGGTGATGGCACCGGTCGGGACCGGAACGCCACCGACGTTGACGTTGCGGCGTCCAGCGCGACCGGCGACCATCGACATCAGCGCCTGGGTGACTTCCGGCCGCTGGAGGACGGAGAGGAGCTGGCTGGCCGCGGCGCTCGCTGCGGACGACGAGCGGCCCGACGCCCGCCGGCGGCGCGGCGGGGGGCACTGGGACGCCGGCCTCCGCCGGAGGCGGCGCCGATGGCACCGCCTGCCAGACCGCCGGCGAGCATGCCCCAAGGACCGAGCGCCGCTCCGGCCGTCGCGCCGAGATGGCGCCGGGCAGGGCGCGTTGCGCGACCCGGCCGACACGCCGACCGATCTTGCTCAGCCCCTTCAGGAACTCATCAAAATCTTCCGGCGACATCTCTTCGCCGAAGATCTCGTAATACACCTCCTCCAGGTCTTCCGCGGGCAGCGCCGCGTACTCGGGGGTGAGAATCCCGCGAAGATTCGAGTAGGTGTCGAGTTCGTTCATGGTATTCCTCCTCTGGTGAGGGGGGTCGGTCGAACCGTGATGATGATGGAGGTTGCAATGAGCGTGCCAGGCCATCGCCCGCGGACGCGAAAGGCGCAGCGCCGGCGTACAAGTGCAGAGTTCGCAGGAACTTCCGGGTGGAGGGACCGAGTCGGATGTGGGCACCGTGTCGAGGCGACCCTGACGTGAGCATCAGTGAAGACGGATGTTGACGTCAGTGACTCGCAGCGTCGTCGGCATCAGCGTGCATCGGCTCGCGGAAGCGCTTTCCGTCGATCCCGTACGCCTTGAGCTTGCCGTGGAGGTTCCGCTCGCTGAGTCCGCACCGAAGTGCGGCCCGGCTGATGATTCCGTGGCATTGACTGATCACCGCGATGAGGTACTCTCGTTCGAACTGCTCGACGACCCGCCGCTTCGCCTCGTGAAAGTTCTGGAGCGCGTCGGAAGCCTGCGATCGCGCGGCTGCGGAGAGAAGCTCGGGGGGAAGGTGGTCCGTCGTCAGCGCTTCACCCTGCGCGAAGATGACCGCGCGCTGAATGATGTTGAAGAGCTCCCGCACGTTCCCAGGATAGTCATGGGCGAGAAGCGCCCGCTCGAAATCCGGCGTCATGCGGCCGAGCGGAACCTTCATGTCCTTCGAGGCTCGCCTGAGGAAGTGGCGAGCGAGAAGGAGGATGTCATCCTTGCGTTCGCGCAGCGGCGGGATGTCGAGCCGGACGACGTTGAGGCGGTAATACAGGTCGGGTCTGAATCGACGATCGTGAACCAGGGTCATCAGATCCTGATTCGTCGCCGCGATGACCCGGACGTCACACCGTCGACTCTCGGAAGTGCCGACCGGCGAGTATTCGCCGTTCTGGAGTATGCGGAGCAGCTTGACCTGGAAGCTGGCGCTCGTCTCGGCGATCTCGTCGAGGAAGATCGTGCCGCGATCGACGGCTTCGAACGTCCCCGTCCGTGTCTTGACGGCGCCGGTGAAGGCACCTCGCTCATGACCGAAGAGCTCCGAGTCTTCGAGTCCGTTGGCGATCGCCCCGCAGTTCACGGCGAGAAAGGGATTCTGTTGGCGCGTGCTGTTGCAGTAGATCTCTCGTGCGAGCACTTCCTTGCCGGTACCACTCTCGCCAATGAGCAACACCGGCGCATCGGTGGCGGCAACGCGGTGCGCCATCGTCAACAAGTCGACGACGCGGTCATTCGCGCCCAGAAACCGGTCGCTGATGCGCATCGAGCTCCTCTTCCCCGGAGCTTGGGCAGGCAGATGGCGCAACAACACAGGCCGCGCTTCCCGCACCTCGCGGCGTTGGCCACCCCCGTCCTCCCCCTCTCTTACCCTTGTTCCCTAAGATGACACACGAATCAGCCGCTGCAAGTTGAACTCGGGTTAACTTGGCTCGTTCGTCGGATCACGCCTCGGAATGTCCAATCGCGGCCCACGACGCCCTGCTCATCGGTGGAACGTCGTAGATGCCTTGAACACAAAGAGTTGCGAGTCAGCAGCGGTGTCGAGATCCCCGCGAGCAGCCCGTTGACCAGCGCCGGCTGAGGCGTTGAAGTACCATGCCGTGATGCGGTGGCGACTGCCCGGCGTTCTCGTGACGCTCTCCTTCATGCTGGGGTGCCGGTCCCTGGAACGCCCGGAGGTGTTCGTGACTGATGTCACGCCGCTCGAGGCGACGGTCTTCGAGCAGCGGCTGCAAGTGGATGTGCGGATTCAGAACCCCAACGACGAAGAGATCGCGGTCCGCGGGCTCGACTTCAAGCTGGACATCAACGGCGCACGCCTCGCCCGGGGCGTGAGCAATCAGTCCTTCGTTCTGCCTGCCCTGGGCGAGGCGCAGACGTCGGTCATCGCGAGCACGACCGTGCTGGATCTCGTTCGCCAGCTCGCCTGGCTTCGCGACGAAGGGGAGTTCCGGTACCGACTCGTCGGTCGCCTGCATCTGAGCGAGGGCTTGCCGCGATCGATCTCCTTCGAGCAATCCGACACGCTCGCGCGCTTCGGCGGCGCGCCGGTCACGGATGAGTGAGGATCTCCATTGACGTGAGAATGAGCCTCCACCCGGCAGCTCGCTTCACTCCGGTGCGCGCGGATCGGCCGGCGAATGCCCTTCGCGGTTCCTCGGCATCGTCGCCCGGCTCCGGTACGATGGCAACTGGTAAAGCGATCGGGCCGGCGCGCGTCCGGCGGGCTGAACGAACAGAGGCTGGCGGGCTGGACTCGCCGGGATGAAGGACATGGTCGGCGAGCACAACCGGAATCAAGTGGCGAGCGACGTTGCGGTCCGGGCTCGCGGTCTGGTCAAGCGCTACGGCGAGGTCGTGGCGGTCGACGGAATCGATTTCGACGTGCGGCGGGGGACGTGCCTCGGCGTGCTCGGACCGAACGGCGCGGGGAAGACGACGACGATCGAGATCCTCGAGGGCCTGAAGGCGCCCGACGAGGGCGAGGTCGAGGTGCTCGGGCGCTCCTGGGCCGACGATCCCCGCGAGCTCCAGGAGCGGATCGGCGTTCAGCTGCAGGAGACGGAGTTCCAGGACAAGCTGACGGTGTTCGAGCTGCTCCGGATGTTTCGCAGCTTCTACCGCGACGGCGCAGAGCTCGAGGAAGTGATCGAGACGATCGGTCTGGAGGAGAAGCGATTGGCCCGCGTCAAGACGCTCTCCGGCGGTCAGAAGCAGCGGCTCGCGATCGGCTGCGCGCTGCTGAACCGGCCCGAGATCCTGTTCCTGGACGAACCGACGACGGGGCTCGATCCCCAGGCGCGGCGGCGGCTCTGGGAGGTCGTCGAGCGGTTCAAGCGCGACGGCGGCACCGTCGTGCTCACCACGCACTACATGGAAGAGGCCGAGCGGCTGGCCGACGACCTGATCATCGTCGATCAAGGCCGGGTCATCGCGCGCGGTTCGCCGACCGAGGTCATCGGCTCGCTCGGAGCCGAGAGCGTCGTTCAGTTCTCGCTTGCGGGAGACGATCCGCGGGCGCTGTCCGAGGTCGAACTGACCGAGCTCGACGGCGTCCAGGCGGCTCGTTACGAGGGCGGCGCCGATCACGCTCTCGGTCGTCGGCACGCAGGCAGTGATCGCGGGCCTGTTCGAACTGATCGAGCGCCGCGGCCTGATGCTCGACGACCTGCGCACGCACCGTCCCACGCTCGAAGACGTCTTCGTCTCGCTGACCGGAAAGCACCTTCGCAATGGGTAGAGTGAACGAGATTCGCGAGCTGACCCGCGTGCGGGTGCTCCTCTTTCTCCGGGAGCCCGAGGCGATCTTCTGGGTCTTCGTCTTCCCGATGGTGCTCGCCGGCGTGCTCGGCTTCGCATTCCGCTCCGGTGGCGTCGCGCCGAACAAGGTCGCGGTCGTCCGAGGCGAGGGCGTCCAAGCACTGATCGAGGCGCTTCGCAGCGACGATCACCTCGAGGTCGAGATGTACGACGATCGCGCGGAAGCGTTCGCGAAGCTGCGCACGGCGGCCGTCGACGGAGTGATCGAGCCAGGCGATCCGCCGCGACTGTCCTTCGATCCGGATCGCACCGAAGCCGCGACCGCAAAGCTGCGCGTCCAGCGGGCGCTGATGCTCTCGCGCGACGCCTCCGCCGAGGCGCCGCTCGCCATCGAACCGGTCACCGAGACGGGATCGCGCTACGTCGACTTCCTCTTCCCGGGGCTCCTCGGGATGAATCTGATGGGTACGGGCATGTGGGGCATCGGCTTCGCGATCGCCGACGTGCGTCGTCGCAAGTTCCTGAAGCGGCTGCTCGTGACGCCGATGCGCCGCTCCTCGTTCTTCCTCTCGTTCATGCTCTCCCGACTCGTATTCCTCTGCCTCGAGATGGTCGTGCTGACCGCCTTCGGCCGATGGATCCTCGGCGTGCCGTTCCGCGGCGACGTGATCTCGTTCGCGATCGTGGTGCTGTTGGGAGCGCTCACCTTCGCGGGACTGGGCATCCTCGTCGCGTCGCGGGTCCGGACGATCGAGGGCGTCTCGGGTCTCATGAACCTGGTCATGATGCCGATGTGGCTCGGGTCCGGCGTCTTCTTCTCCTACGAGCGCTTCCCCGACGTCCTGCATCCGGTGCTGCGACTGCTGCCGCTGACCGGGCTCAACGATGCGCTGCGCGGGATCATGCTCGAGGGGCAGAGCATCTGGCAGCAGGGACCGGAGATCGCCCTGCTGATCGCGTGGTTCGTCGTGTGCTTCGCCGTGGCGCTGCGGATCTTCCGCTGGGAGTGATGCGGCGCATACGTCCGGCTTTGGCCGGATCCGTGAGTTGGTTCAAGCCCCCGTCGTAAATCCGTAGATCGTGCCGACCGGCATGAAGCCGAGGCGCGCCGCCAGGCGCTTCGAAGCCGCGTTGGACTCGTAGGCGCCCCAAATCGGGCGGCGCCCCTGCGCGAGAGATTCTGGAGCAGGTGCGCAGGCGGCCATCGCGTGTCCGCGGCGCCGGAACGCTGCGAGCGTATCGATCGAGATGTCGGCGCAGCGCGATGTCATCCGGTGGGCGTAGGCGAACGAGACCGCACGCTCACCGTCGAACGTCGAGAACACCGCCGTGCGGGCGCGCGCCCGCTCCATCTCCTCGCGCAGACTGACAGGGAGATGATCGAGCGGATCTTCGGCGGAGAGTCGGCGCACCGGGATGTCCGGCGGCGGAATCGGTTCGTCTTCGCGGGTGTGCACGATGACCGCTTCACAGCGCCAACTCGGAAGCAGGCTCGCGAGCCAGGCGAGGTTGTCCTCCTGGGCGAGGACCTCCAGGGGCCCGCCGAGTCCCGCGAGGGCCTCGGTCAGCCGATGGGGGTCCGGGTAACCGACGATCGCGAGCGCGTGGCACGGTGGCGGATCGCGCACGACGTAGTCGGCGCCGGTGCCAAAGCACTCGCCGCCGTTCTCCAGCATGGACCGCACCTCGACCCAGAGCGGCTCATCCGCGGGCCACTGTATGGTCATGAACGCAACGACTCCCGAAGCTCTTGGTGGGGAGATCAACCGCGGAGGGCCACGGAGAGCGGATGGAGTTGGTCACGAGTCGTACAAGATGCCGCTGCAGGAACTCCGGCTCGACCCCAACAGACCTTCATCCCTCCTCCGCGGACCTCCGCGCCCTCCGTGGTTCAATCTTGATTCAGAGAGGATGAGGCCCCTTCCTCACGTCACGTCAGATCATCGAGATAGACCGGCAGCATTTCGCGCCAGGTCGGCCAGTCGTGGTGGTGATTCTCGCTCCAGAGGTCGACGCGGTTCGGCACGCCGTGCGAACCAAGGACGTGCGCCATGCGCCAGGAGTCTCCGGGGTTCTCCCATCCTCCCTGTCCGGTGGCCAAGATGATGAAGCACGTTCGCAAGGTGGAGAGCTGCTTGCTCTCGCCGAGGTTGGGCAGGTAGTGGATCGGCGACGAGAAGTAGAAATCCTGGTGCATCTCGCCGTTCAGCCAAGATGAAAGGTCGTACGTGCCGCTCATCCCGATGGCGAGCTTGAAGACGTCGGGGTGGCGACAGACCGTCGCGACGGCGTTGAACGCGCCGATCGAGGCGCCGGCGGTGAAGATCGGCACATCGGCGCCGCCGCAGTCTTCGAGGATCGCGGGGGCCAGCTCCGATCCGACGTAGCGGTCGAACTGATTCTGCAGCGCCGAGAGATACTCGGGCGATCCGCTGCGCTCCATCCACGCGCGGCCGGCCACGCTGTCGCAGGAGTACACCTTGATGCGCCCGCCCTCGATGAGGGGCCACAGCGCACCGATCAGGTGCATGCGCTCGACCTCTTCCGGATCGCCTCCTGCGGTGGGAAAGAGGAGAACGGGCACGCCGTAATGGCCCCAGCGGGCCATCCCCATCTCCCGCTGCAAGGCGGATGAGAACCAGTGTCGGGTCATCTTCACGGGGCGCGCTCCTTCCGTTCGCCACAAACGGGTACTGTACCCTTGTCGCTGGGAGTTTCGCATGGCCACCGTCCTCGTCACCGGCGCGACCGGCTTCATCGGCAGCCACGTCTGCCGGCAGCTGCTCGAGTCAGGCGACGCGGTCCGGGCCGGCGTGCGCGACCCGGACGCCCCGAAATGCGACGTGCTCAGGGGCGACCGGCCCCTCGGCGTCGAGGGCGGATCGGTTGAGCTGGTCCGGCTCGATCTCGAAGACGATCGAGGCTGGTCCGAGGCGATGCAGGGGTGTGACGGGGTGATTCACGTCGCCTCTCCCGTGCCGATCGGCATCGCCTATAAAGAGGATTACGCGATCATCCCCACCGCGGTGAATGGGACGCGGCGCTGCCTCCGGGCCGCCGCCGCTGCCCGGGTGCCGAGGGTCGTGCTGACCTCGTCGATCGCGGCGATCCTCTTTCCGAACGGCCGGTCCTCCGATCCTTCGGACGACACCGCCCCGCCGCTCACCGAAGCGGACTGGACCGACGCCGAGGGAACCGAGCGGGAGATCGGCGCCTACCACGCCTCGAAGACGCTCGCCGAGCGCTGGGCGTGGTCGTTCGTGGAAGATCTCCCGTCCGGGCAATCCCTCGAGCTGGTGAGCATCAACCCCGCCGTCGTCATCGGGCCGGTGCTCTCCCGGCACTGCTACTCCTCGTCTCGAATGGTGCGCGAGTTCATCACCGGTCGTGCCTGGGCGCTGCCCCGATGTCCATTCCCGATGCACTTCGTCGACGTGCGCGACGTCGCCCGCGCCCACGTCGAGGCGCTGCGGCGACCGGAGGCGAACGGCAATCGCTACATCCTTCACCACGAGACGCTCGATCTGGGCGACATCGTCGACGCGCTCGCCGACGAGTTCGTCGCGCAGGGGTTTCCGTGGCCCCGCCGCCGCGTTCCGATCTGGTTCGTGCGGGCACTGTCCTGGTTCAGCTCCGATATACGGCTCTTCCTGTGGCTGCTCGGCTCAGGTGACGGTCGCACCCGCCCCCTCGACGGCTCCAAGGCCGCCCGCGAGCTCGGCATCGACTACCGCCCGACGCTCCAGTCCTTTCGCGACGCCGTGCACTCCTTCGTCGCCGTCGGCGCGGTGCCGCGCGCCGACGAACTACACGCCGCCGGCGCCGGGCTGAACCCGCGCAATCCCGGAGTTCGACTCACGGGGCGGGGCGCCATGCCCGATATCTCTTCGAAACCCGCCCTGTCGCCCGGCACGTCCTCGCCGGCGCTCCGGGGATGGTGCGCCGTGCGCAGGAATCCTCGTGAGCCAGCTGTTGGATCAACAGAAGAGCCCGCCCGCTGCGAGCCCCGCGCAGGAAGTGAGCGGCCTCGTCGACTACGACGGGACGCCCGGCGGGTTCCTGTCGACGCTGCTGGAGTCGCAGTGTCGGCTCGCCGGCGCTCTGGCGGGGGCGATCTTCCGGATCGAGTCGGGCGCGATGGCGCGGCCGATCAAGGTGATTCCGCCCATCGGCCCCCGAAGCTCAACGCCGTCCTGGCTCGCGAGCGCGGCCGCGGCCGCTCCTGCGATTGCCGCCAGCCGCCGGTGTCACGTTCACCCGACGGAGGTCGGACCCGATCTGACGGGGCGCGTGATCCATCCCCACCTGGTGCTGGTTCCGGTCACCGGCGGCGTCGGACGAATGGTCACCGCGTACCTGGTCGATGCCGAGGCGGGCAGCGCGACGCTCGCGCGGTGCTGCGGTCAGCTGGAGTCGACCAGCGGACTCCTCGGTCTCTACCAGGTGCATCTGAGCCTGCAGGCGCGGGACCACATTATCGAGCGCCTACGGACGGCGATGGAAGTGCTGGAGACGGTCAACGAGCAGGAGCGCTTCCGCGCCGCCGCGATGTCGCTCTGCAACGAGGTTGCGGCGGCGTGGCAGGCGGAGCGGGTCACGCTCGGGCTTCTGGACGGGCGCTATGTCAAGACCACGGCCATCAGCCACACGGAGCGGTTCGATCGGCGCATGCAGCTGGTCCAGGATCTGGAATCGACGATGGAAGAGTGTCTGGACCAGGACACCGAGGTAATCCTGCCCCGTCCGGACAGCGCGATCTACGTGACGCGGTCTGCCGAGCAGCTCTCCCTTCGGCATGGTCCGTTGGCAGTGGCGAGCCTGCCGCTGCGGCGACACGGGCGAGCGTTCGCCGTGATGACGGTGGAGCGCCGCGTCGACGCCCCGCTTTCTCCCGAAGAGGTGGAGATTCTGCGTCTGACCGCCGAGGTCGTGGCGCCGAGATTGCTCGAGCTGCACCGCCACGATCGGTGGATCGGAGCGCGTGCGGCGAGCGCGCTGTGCGAATCGGCTGCGGCCCTCGTCGGCCCCACGCACACCGGGAAGAAGCTCTCCGCCGTGCTCGCCTTCGGCGTCGTGCTCTTTCTTTGCTTGGCCAAGGGGGAAGACCGCGTCCAGTGCTCGTTCGAGATCTCCGCGGTGAACCAGCGGGTCATTCCCGCGCCCTTCGACGGTCGGATTCTGAGCGTGCAGCGCGATGCGGGCGATACCGCACGGGCCGGCGAAACCGTGCTGGCCACACTCGACACGGTCGAACTGCAAATGAAGCTGGCGGCGGCTCGCGCCGAGCGAGCGAGCTACCTGAAGGAGGCGGACCTCGCCCTTCGCGACGGAAAGACCGTGGAGCTGCAGATGGCCGAGGCGAGACTGCGCCGCGTGGAAGCTGATATGCACCTCCTGGAGCATGAGATCGGTCAGGCCACCATCGTTGCGCCCATCGACGGAACCATCGTCACCGGTGATCTCGCCCGCAAGGTCGGAGCGCCGGTGAAGACCGGTGAGGTCCTCTTCGAGATCGCGCAGCTGGAGGGGCTGCGAGCCGAGCTCCTGCTTCCCGAAGACCGGATCTCCGAGCTCATGGACGGTCACGGGGCCTGGCGGAGCCAGCGCGGCGAGCTGGCGAGCGTGTCTCATCCCGATGACCACATTCCCTTCCAGGTGGAGCGCGTCAATCCCGTGGCGGAAGTGATCGAGAAGCACAACGTGTTCCGGGTTCAGGTGCGCCTGCTGGAGCAGCGCCCCTGGCTGCGACCGGGCATGCGCGGCCTGGCGAAGGTCCCGGTCGGGAAACGCTCCTATGCGAGTCTCTTCACCCGAGGCTTCGTGAACTGGCTTCGACTACGCCTCTGGGTTTGACGATTGCTTGAACTGCGGAACTTCTCTTGATGACGACCTTCCACGAGTCCTGGTACCGCGTGTCGAGCCTCAAGCCGCGCCTCCGCACGACGGTGCAGACGACCCGCCAGCACTTCCGCGGTCAGTGCTGGCATGTCGTCCAGGACCACTCCCACCGTCAGTTCGCTCGACTGAGCGACGCCGCGTACCACTTCATGGGGCTCCTCGACGGTCGCCGCACCGTCGAGCAGGCGTGGCGGATCTGTCACGAGCTACACGGCGACGCGGCGCCGACCCAGGGCGAGGCGATCAACCTGCTGGGCCAGCTCTACTCGTCGAACCTCCTGCAGTCGGATCTGCCCGGTGACGCCGCGAGCATGTTCAAGCTCCAGCAGCAGCGGGTGCGACGCGAAGTCGGAGGATACCTCGCGAACCTCCTCTTCATCCGCATTCCGCTGGGCAGCCCCGATGCATTCCTGGGGCGCTGCGAGCGGCTGCTCGGCGTGATCTTCAGCCCGGTGGGGCTGCTGGCGTGGCTCGTCCTCGCTGGCGCGGCGGTGGTCACCGTGGCGGGCCGCTTCGAGGCGCTGATCGGCAGCGCGTCGAACATCATCGCGCCGCACAATCTCCTCCTTCTCTACCTGAGCTTCGCCGCGGTCAAGGTGGTGCACGAGCTGGGCCACGGTGTGGCGTCGAAGCGCGTCGGTCGTCTGACGGGTCAGGGCGGTGAGGTGCAGGCGATGGGCGTGAGCTTGCTCGTGTTCACGCCCGTCCCCTTCGTCGACGCGTCGAGCTCGTGGGCGTTTCGCAGCAAGTGGCATCGGGCTCTCGTCGGCGCCGCGGGTATGTACGTCGAGCTGGCCGTGGCGGCGATCGCGGCGATCGTCTGGGCCAATACCTCGGCGGGCACCGTGCACGCCCTCGCGTACAACGTCATGTTCGTGGCGAGCGTTTCGACCGTCGCCTTCAACGGCAACCCGCTCTTTCGCTTCGACGGTTACTACATCCTCTCCGACCTGCTCGAGATTCCGAACCTCGCCCGGCGCAGCCGCGATCAGCTGCTGTACCTGATCAAGCGATACGTGTACGGCCTGCACAGCGCGATCGGCGCCGCGCTGACGGGCGGAGAGCGGTGGTGGCTGCCGGCGTACGGCCTCGCCGCCGCGGCCTACCGCGTCGTGATCTCCGTCGGCATCATCATGTTCCTGGCCGATCACTTCTTCTTCGTTGGCGTGCTTCTGGCGCTGCTCGTGTTCGTGACCTGGGCGGTCGTGCCGCTCTGGCAGATGATGCGATACCTCACCGCCGGAGTCGAGCTGGCCCGCTGCCGCACGCGCGCCATGCTGATCACCGGGACCTTCTTCGCAGCGCTGTTCGGCGGCCTGGGATTCATTCCCGTGCCCGACCGCGGCCGTGCCGAGGGCGTCGTCGAGCCGATCGAACTTGCCGCGGTGTTCGCCGAGGTCGACGGGTTCGTTCGCCAGGTCATGCCCACCGGGGCATCGGTGACGCCGCAGGGCGAGCCGCTCTTGATCTGTGAGAACCTGGAGCTGGTGACCAGGCGGCAGCGCCTGGGCGCCGAGGCGCAGCTCACCGAATACCAGCGGGATGAGGCGCGAGTTCGCGAGATCGCCCTCGCACAGAGCCTGGAACAGCGCCTCGCCGCGCTTCGGGAACAGCTCGCTCAGATCGACGAGCGGCTGTCGGCGCT
Source organism: uncultured Planctomycetota bacterium (assembly GCA_963697235.1). Taxonomy (GTDB): domain Bacteria; phylum Planctomycetota; class Phycisphaerae; order Phycisphaerales; family SM1A02; genus CAVONJ01. The sequence continues at coordinate 62,606 of CAVONJ010000001.1, read as the reverse complement.
GGTCGTGTCTGCCCCAACAGAGGGTCGGTGGATCGCTCCCGACGTCGATCGCCTGACCGGACGCTACCTGCGGCAAGGCGAGGCGATCGGCTACGTGGCCAGCGTCGATCGCCTGCTGGTCCGGGCGGTGACCGACCAGCGACTCGGCCCGCGTCTGGAGCAGGAGATCGGGATCGGCGGGATCGTCGAAGTCAGGCCACTGGGACGGCCGGGACTGGAGCTGCTCGGCCGGATCCAGGAGGTGCTTCCCGCCGGACAGCTCGAGCTGCCGTCCGCCGCCCTGGGCTACCAGGCCGGCGGTTGGACGCCGGTGGCGGCGGACGACTCGAGCGGGAACGACCACGATCGAGCCCTTCTTCGAAGCGCACATCGAGTTCGACGATCCGGCGGCGGCCGCTGCCGCGCTGTGCACCGGTCAGCGGGTGGTCGTGCGGTTCTGCTTTCCTGCCCGTCCGCTGATCGTGCAGGGATGGCGGGCGCTGCGTCAACTGGTGCAGCGCCGCTTTGCGGTGTGAGCGAAGGCACGGAGACAAACGGGTCCATGAGATCCTCATCAGGCGCCATCCTCGGAGTGAGCAGCAACGCCGTGCGTCGCTCCGGACGGGAGGTTCCGAGCGAAGTCTGGCGCCGATTGTCCGTAGACGCCGTGCCGAGATCGGCGCCGGTGCGGGGGCTGGATGCGGTGTGGAACAGCGCGGCGGGCGCGTTCGCGCGGGTGGTCCGTCACCGCCGCGCGTCCTTGAGCCGCGCGAGCCAGGTGCTCGCTCGCGAGCGCGAGGTTGCGCAGCTCGGCGAGGCAGCGCTGCAGGACCAGCTCGGGGCGCTCCAGGTCCGCTTCCGCCTGGAACGACAGAGCGATGACGACGTGCTGCTCGCGTTCGCCATGGTGCGGGAGGTCGTCTTTCGTTGCCTGGGTTTCCGTCTGCACCGCGAACAAGTCGCGGCGGGTCTTGCGATTCACGACGGGTGCGTGGCCGAGATGGCGACCGGCGAGGGCAAGACGGTCTCGGCGACGCTGCCGGCGGTGGTCGCCGGCTGGCGCGGACGGGGCTGCCACGTTCTGACGTTCAACAGCTACCTCGCCGGCCGCGATGCGGCGGCCATGGCCCCGGTCTACGCGTCCTGCGGTCTGCAGGTGGGCCACATCGAGCCCGAGATGGCGCCGGCGGACCGGCGCCGCGCGTACCGCGCCGACATCACCTACTGCACGAACCAGGACGTCGCGGCCGACTATCTTCGGGATCGACTGGCGCTCGGACCGCGTACGCGCCTCGGCGCGGCGCTTCTCGCGGACGTGATCGACGGTTCGTCGTCGCTGGGCGAACTCTCCCTCCGGGGTCTGGAGAGCGCGATCGTCGACGAGGCTGATTCCATCCTGGTCGACGAAGCGGTGACGCCGCTGATCATCAGCGGAGATGCGCCGAACCAGGAGCAGGTGGAGGCATACGAGACGGCGGCGTGGCTCGCGGGGCGACTCGAGCGCGACACGCACTACCAGGTCGCGCAGCGCTATCGCGAGGTGACGCTGACCGCGGCCGGCAGCGCCCGTCTGCGGAAGATGGTCGAGCCGCTGCGGGGGATGTGGGCGGCGCGGCGGCGGCGGGAAGAGTTCGTCGTTCAGGCGATCACGGCCCGGGAGCTCTTCATTCGAGATCAGCAATACGTCGTGAAGGACGGCGAGATCGTCATCGTGGACGAGTCGACCGGGAGGTTGATGCCCGATCGAACGTGGCGCGCCGGTCTGCACCAAGCGGTGGAGGCGAAAGAGGGGCTGCGGGTCAAGTCGCCGAAGGAAACGATGGCCCGCATCAGCTTCCAGCGATTCTTCCGGATGTACCGGCGGCTTGGCGGCATGTCGGGAACGGTCTGGGAGGCCCGCCACGAGCTATGGCAGGTGTTCGGCTTGCCATCAGTCGTCCTGCCCACGCACCGACCGTGTCGCCGGCGACTGCATCCAGATCGTGTGTACCGCGATCTGGAATCCAAGTGGGTGGCGATCCTGGCGGAAATCAAGGCCGTGCATGAACAAGGACGTCCGGTGCTCGTGGGGACGCGAAGCGTCGAAGCGAGCGAGATGCTCAGCCGACTTCTGGTGCGATCGGGTCTGACGCACCAGGTGCTCAACGCGGTGCGCCATGCTGAAGAGGCGTCGATCGTCGCCGGGGCGGGAGAGCGGGGGCGCATCACGGTGGCCACCAACATGGCCGGGCGCGGCACCGATATCAAGCTCGGCGCCGGCGTCGAGGCGCTCGGCGGTCTGCACGTCATCGCGACCGAACGGCACGAATCGAGCCGCATCGACCGACAGCTCTTCGGTCGCGCGGCGCGACAGGGTGATCCGGGCAGCGCGGTGGCGTTCGTCAGCCTGGAAGATGAGCTGTGCCGGCGCTACGCCCCGGTCGTGCTGCGCGACCTGGCGCTCCGCCGCGGCGGCGGCGCGATCAGCGCGGTTGTCTCGAAGGCCCAGTCCCGCGCCGAGCGCCTCGCTGCCCGGCAGCGGCGATCAGTGCTCGAGGCCGATGACTGGCTCGATCGATTCCTGGGGTTTGCGGGATGACACGAGGACTGCGCAAGCCGAGGGAAGAACTCCTCTCCCGCCGGGAGAGGACGGTTCGTCCCGAACTGTTTGCTCTACAATCAATGGCCTCGCTGGCTGGGTAGCACGGATCTTCGACTGCGAGATGTGTGGCTCGACTGATGGAGGCATCCGAAAGATGAAGGACACAACTCTTCCCATCGGTCCCGAAACGACCCGCATCGGTGGGATCAGGACTGGCGTGATGGGGCGCACCATGTGTGGACACCTGATGAACCTGACGCTCCCCGGACTCGCATTTGCTCAGCAACTGTATCAGGCGGTGGGCACCCAAGCGCTGTTGTTGGCGCTGGCGCAATTGAACCAAGTCGATTGGAAGCGTAAGCCGCCATGAATCGCTACCGCATGCGATTCGCGCCGCAAGTCTGGACTCCAAGCCTGAGCCCGACCCTGGTGAAATGGTTGCGATCGTTTCGGCGACGGAAACAACAGCGTGATCTGAATCTCTCGGTGGTCGAGGTGTTCGGTGACGATCTTGTCCGAGACCCATTGGACCAGGGCCACGGTGTGATGATCATGCCGAACCATTCCAGCCACGCCGACCCCTACGTGATTTACGCGGCGGCGGATCGCGTCGGGACGGCACTGCACGTGATGGCGACCTGGCACGTGTTTCAGGGCAAATCGTGGCTCACGCAGTGGTTGCTGCGCAAACATGGATGCTTCAGCGTGGATCGCGAAGCCAACGATATCGGGGCGTTTCGCATCGCGACCTGCGCTTCTGCAAGAGAAGCGTGAGCCGCTGGTGATCTTTCCCGAAGGCGAAATCTATCATTGCAACGATCGCGTCACTCCGTTTCGCGAAGGGGCGGCGGCGATCGCGATCGCGGCGGCGCGAAAGAGCAAGCGTCCGATCGTCTGCGTTCCGTGTGCGATCACCTATCGCTATGAGGAAGACCCGACCGACGCGCTGCTGGAAACGATGGGCCAGTTGGAGGAAGCGATTTTCTGGCGTCGCCAGACCGATCGGCCGCTGGAACAGCGGATCTACGATTTCGCCGAAGCGCTGCTGGCCGTCAAGGAGCTGGAGTACTTTCGCGAGACGAAGGCGGGACCTTTGCCGGAGCGAATTCGTGCGCTGCGGGGATCACATCTTGCGCCGGGTCGAAAAGCGGCACGAGTTGGACGATGGCGGCAAGTTGGATTCCCGAACGGGTCAAGGCGGCCCGTCGTGCGATCATCGAAAAACTGTCCGACGAATCGGTCTCCGCCGAGAGCAAGCACGCGCTGCACGACGATCTGGAGGATCTGTTCCTGGTGGTTCAGTCCTTCAGTTACCCCGGCGACTATGTCGGTGCCAAGCCGTCGATCGAACGAATGGCCGAAACGCTCGACAAGTTCGAGGAAGACGTGTTGCGCAAAGCAACGGCTACGATCAAAGTGCACCGGCGGGCAAGGTTCAATTCGGAGAGCCAGTGGAAGTCGACGGGAACCGCAAAGTCAAAGGTCAAACGACGACGTTGACGAGTGAAATCGAACAACGTGTCCAAGCGATGCTGGATACGGCGTAGCGGCCGCATCAATTGGTCGAGTCGATCGGCGAGGTCGGCCGGGGCGTCGGTGATCGCGAAGACGTTGCGTCGACTGGCTGCACCGCTGATCAACTCGAGTTGCTGACGCCTGCGGACTTCGGGTCCCCTCACCCGGCTCGCTGTGCTCGCCGACCTCTCCCGGGGGGAGTGGTGCGGAGGGGGCGCGATCTTAGTCCTCGTCGGTCGGCTCTTGAGCGACCATGGCCTGCGGCCAGGGCATGTACACCGTGAACCCTGCGGGGAGTTGCTGCTCGTCGTTGTCGATCGTGAAGACGCAGTGGAAGGTTTGGCTCGCGGTGTCGATGAGCGGTTGAATGCTCTTGAGCCGCGCGCTCAGATCGGCCGCGACCGGCTGATCGGCGCGGAGCACGTACTCCCTGCCGATCTGCAGCGTTCCGTACATCGACGCGGGCAGATTCAAGTGGGCTTCGAGCGTCGCCAAGTCGGCCAGCGTGATGATCGAGTCCTCGCTCGTGAGCAACGCGCCTGTCTCGGCGGTGATCTCGATCACCGTGCCGTCGAAAGGTGCGTGCAGCCGATACCGCTGGAGCGCGCTGCTCTTCGAGCTGCTGGTTGACCCGGTCGATCGCGAGCCGCTCCATCGCTTCCTGCTGCGCTGCCTTCGCCCGCTCGACGCCGATCCTCGCCCGCTGCAGCTCGACGTCTGTCGCCGCGTTCCGATCGAAGGCTTGATTGATCCGGCGCTCGTTGAGCTCGGCTTCCTCGACGTCGAGGGCGAACAGCCGGAGTGCCGCCTGGCCCTCGGCGCGGAGACGGGCGGCCTCCACGACGACCGTCTGGAGGCCGTCGTCGAGGCGGGCCAGCAGCTGACCGGTCCTGACGCGCGCACCTTCCTCGACTTCGATGGTTCGAAGCACGTCCTCCAGCGGTGCCATCAGCCGCACCTGGCGGCTCGGCGCCACGTACCCTGCGCAACCGCTCTTGTTGAAGGGGCGCTCCCCGTGTCGATCTGCGTCGTTCCGGTGCCCACGACCGTGCTCAGCACCGCGGCGGCGATGGCCAGGGTTTTCGGACGTACGGAAGCGAGCTGCTTGTCCATCGATCGATCCCTCGGAGCGGCGTCCGCCACAGGGATCGGCTCGTGTGAAGCAGCAATTGACCTCGCGTACACGCGGCGCTTTGAACGACTCGTATCGGGCCCGGGAAACCGGTCCAGCTTTCCACCGAGTGCGCGCCGATAACCAGATCCATCCGGACGGACAGGCAGACTGTCGCGATGACGTTGCGCCGTCTTCGCGCGGATCGTCCGCCTGCAGTTGCATCGACGCCGGAGATATCGTCGGCTGCGTGCTGCCGGGGTGCGCCAGGCGCCGGCTGATCGCCGGTGCTGCGCCACGCATGGAGTTGGTCGATGTCCCAGGCCTCACACGCCTTCAAGCTTCTCAACCGCCTCTACGGTCTGATCCTCTTCCGCATGCGGATGCGGGAGCAGGTCATCGCCGGTGGCGGTGCGCGGCGGTGGGTCGGTCTGGAGCCGCTGGAGCCGAGGATCCTGTTCAGCGCCACGCCGCTGCTCGAAGAGCTGCGAACGATCACGGAGGGGCTGGACACGCCCGCGGTGATGGTCGACCACCACGGCGCGGACGCGGGCACCGGTGAGGATCAAGCCCAGCTGAATGGAATCGCCGAGGAGACCCGGTTCACGCCGCGCCGCGAGCTGGTGATCATCGATGCGAGCACGCCGGACTACCAGCAGCTCGTCGACGACCTGCTTCAGAGTGATGACGAGGGGCGGGAGATCGAGGTCGTGGTTCTGGACGCCGACCAGAACGGCGTGGAGCAGATCAGCGCGGTGCTTGCCGGGCACCGTGACCTGGATGCGGTCCACGTCATCTCCCACGGAAGGGGCGGCGGCGTACAGCTGGGCAGTGAGTGGCTCAGCGCGGACACGCTGGGTGCGCAGGCAAGTCAGATCGCCGGATGGAGCAGTGCGCTGACGGCCGAAGCGGACCTGCTCTTCTACGGGTGCAATCTGGCCGCGACCGAGTCGGGCCAGGCGCTGGTGGACACACTGGCCCTGCTGACCGGAGCTGACGTGGCCGCGAGCACGGATCTCACGGGGCAGGCGGAGTGTGGTGGTGACTGGGACCTCGAGTACGCGAGCGGCGCGATCGAAGCCTCGGTGGCGCTGCGACCAGAAGCGCAGGCCGCGTGGTCGGGTACGCTCGAAGCTGACCCATCGTCGCAGTACGTGGCGCTGCCTCTGGCGTTCGAGGATAACCTGGGCCAAACCGACGAGGCCGTCGACTTCCTCGCTCGCGGCAGCGGGTACACAGTCTTCCTATCCGACGGGGATGCCGTGATCGCCCTGAACAGCGGCGACGGCGGATACGCCTTGCGCCTCGATCTGGTCGGCGCCAACGAGGACGCGACGGTGACGGCTGGCGATCCCGTTTCGGGAACCAGCAACTACCTGCTCGGCAGCGACCCGGACGGCCACCAGACCGGTGTGTCGCACGTCGGAAGCGTGCGCTACGAGAACGTCTACGACGGGATCGACGTTCGCTACTACGGGAATCAGCGCCAGCTCGAGTACGACTTCATCGTCGCCGCCGGCGCTGATCCTGGCGTGATCGAGATCGACTTCCAGGGGGCGCAGTCCGTGCACGTGGATGAGAGCGGCGACCTGGTGGTGCGCCTGTGGGAGGGCGAGGAGGACATCCACTTCGAGGCGCCGTACGCCTACCAGGACACTGACGCCGGCCGCGTCGAGGTGAGCAGCCAGTACGTCATCAATGCCGAGGGACAGGTGGGTTTCGAACTCGGTTCGTACGACACAACCCGCGAACTGATCATCGATCCGATCCTCGACTACTCGACCTACCTCGGCGGCACTGGCGCCGACCAGGCCTACGAGATCACGGTCGACGCCACCGGCGCGATCTACCTGCTGGGCAAGACCGAGTCGGCTGACTTCCCGGTCGGTGTGGGCTCGCTCTCGGGAAGCTCGGACGCCTTCGTCGCCAAGCTCCAGCCCGACGGCAACGGCGCCAGCGACCTGGTGTTCGCAACGTACATCGGCGGCAGCGGCAACGAGTACGGCTCGGGCGGTATCGAGCTGGACGGTGCCGGAAACATCATCATCCTCGGGTCGACCGAATCCTCGAATTTCGCGACCACGGCCGGCGCGTACGACACGTCGCTGAACGGCACTTCGGACGCGTTCGTGGTCAAGCTGAACCCGAACGGTGACACGCTGCTGTACGGCACCTACTTCGGCGGCAGCGCAAGCGAGAGCGGCAACGGGCTCGCCCTGGACGGCGCGGGCAATGCCTACATCACCGGCCAGACGCTGTCGAACAACCTGAGTCTGGTCAACGCCTACGACAACAGCTTCACCGGCAGCTCCGACGCCTACGTCGCCAAGCTCAGTCTCGCCGGAGGCGGCGCCAGCGATCTGGTCTACGCGACGTACCTGGGCGGCAGCTCCGACTACGAAGCCGGGACGGCGATCGCGGTGGACGCTTCCGGGATCATCCATGTGGCGGCGAAGGGGCTGTCGGCCGATCACCCAACGACCGCAGGGGCGTACCAGACAGCGCTCTCGGGCAGCTCCGACGCGGTGCTGGCTCTGTTCGACCCATCGAAGGTGGGCACGGCGCAGCTCGTCTACTCGACGTTCCTCGGCGGCAGCGGAAGTGAATCGATCAACGCGATCCACCTTGACGCATCCGGTGTCGTCTACCTTGTGGGCAATACGAGCTCGGCGGACTTTCCGGCGACGGCAGGCGCATTCCAGACGACGTATGGCGGCGGATGGGACATGTACCTGGCGAAGCTGAACCCCCTGGGCGGCGGCGCCAGCGACCTGGTGTATGCGACCTATCTCGGTGGTACTGGCTACGAGACCGCCAATGACGTCTACGTGGACGGCGATGGGACCGTGTACGTCGTCGGTGCGGGCGATGTCGGTGCTCCGGTTGTGAACCCGGTGCAGGGCGCGTACGGCGGCGGCACACGCGATGCGTACGTGGCCATGCTCGACCTCGTGGGTGGCGGTAGCAGCGACCTGCTGTTCGGCAGCTACCTCGGTGGCGCCGACACCGACTACGCGTACGGTGTGGTCGTCGACGCCAGCGGAAATGTCTACGTGGCCGGCTACACCGAATCGGATGATCTTCCTACGACCAGCGGTGCGTACAGCGAGTCGAACGCCGGCGGCGCGGGGACCGCGGATGCCTTCGTGGTCGGCATCACGCAGATGGTCGATCGTGGGACCGCCATCTGGGCAGAAAGCGGCTCCACCACGCCGGAATTCGCCGATCTGACCGGATCGAGCTTCGGGGTGGAGGGGTCCACGGCGAACGTCGGCCAGTATCGCGTCATGCGGGGTGCCGAGGCTCCAACGCGTGACGAGAAGATCGTTGTCGGTGTGGACGGTTTGGGCAACATCACGGGGAGCATGTGGGACGGCAGTTCATGGAGCGCCTTGCCCATCAACCAGCTCGGAGCGGTCGATCAGAGCTATTGGTGGAGCGTGGACGTCGCCTACGAGAGTCAGAGCGGCGACGCCGTCGTGGTCTGGGCCGACGGGAACGATCTGAAGTCTGCCCGCTGGGACGGAAGCTCGTGGTCGATGCCGACCGCGTTCCACACCTTCGCGACGACCTTGCCGCGTCAACTCAATCTCGCAGCCGATCCGACTTCCAACGAGATGGTCTTGACGATGGGCGGATCAGACGAGAGCGCAGCGGCGTGGGTGTGGAATGGCACGAGCTTCGGTAACTTCCAGTCGCTCGCTAATGCCGGCGGCATCGGAGATCCGACAACGCTCAACGTCGCGTATGAGCAGCAGAGCGGTCACGCGCTCGCGGCCTACGGGAAGAATGGCGATTCGAAGCTCTACTACCGCACGTGGGATGGAGTGAGCTGGAGCGGCGAGTCGAGCGTGGCCGCACCGACCGGTGAGACGCTCGATCCCCGCTGGATCCAGATCGCCTCCGATCCGACGACCGACGGGATTGTCGTTGGCGTGATAACCAACGGAAACGGCACGAACGCGCACGCGTGGGTCAACGAATGGGATGGCTCGTCCTGGGGCACGGCGGAGACGGTCGCGACCACCCTCGAGAGCAATGTGAATCACCCGAAGCTGGCCGTAGCGTTCGAGTCCGAGTCGGGGCAGGCGATGGTCGCCTATGGCGACGGGACCAGCACAGTGAAGTACCGATTGTCGAGCGACGGCAGCGGCTGGTCAGCCGAGCTGGCGGGGCCCGCCGTCGGCGCCGCACCGAACTCGATGACGCTTGACGCGGATCCCGCCTCCAACGCCATCATGCTTTCGGTCCAGGATGCGAACAGCGACCTGGCGTTCGTCAAGTGGGACGGGTCGGTGTGGGATGCCCCCAGCGTTCTGGAGACGAATACCGGCGAGGTGAAGAACCAGCCCTTCGTATTCTTGTGGGACCACAATCCGGTCGCCAACGTCTTCATCGTCACCAACACGAACGACTCCGGCGCCGGATCACTGCGACAGGCGATTCTCGACGCAAACAGCACCTCGAACCTCGTCGAGCCGGACGTCATCCGGTTCAACATCGGCACCGGCGCCCAGACGATCAACCTGACTTCGGCGCTACCCGTGATCAACGAGGCTGTCGTCATCGACGGCACGACCCAGCCGGGCTACGCCGGCACGCCGCTGATCCAGCTCGACGGCAGCTCGGCCGGCGCGGGGGCGAGCGGGCTGGAGGTCTCCGCCGGCGGCTCGACGATCAAGGGCCTGGTGATCTCGAACTTCGACGGCAGCGGGATCTCCATTCACACCGCCGGCGGCAACACCATCCAGGGCAACTACATCGGGACCGACGCCGCGGGGACGGCCGATGCCGGGAACGGCGACTACGGCATCAACGTGAACAACAGCGCCGGCAACCTGATCGGCGGGCCCGACCCGGGCGACGGGAACGTGATCTCCGGCAACGATCTGTCCGGCGTGATGCTCTACGGCGCGGGGACCACCGGCAACACGGTGCAGGGCAACCTGATCGGCACCAACGCGGCCGGGACGGCGGCGGTCGCCAACACCCATGACGGCATCCGCCTCGTGAACGGCGCCTCGAGCAACGCCATCGGCGGCACGACCGCCGGCGAGCGGAACGTCATCTCCGGCAACGCCGACGATGGCATCGAGCTGAACGATGCCGGGACCGACGACAACGAGATTCTCGGCAACTACATCGGCGTCGACGTGACCGGCACCGCGGCTCTCGGCAACACCCGGCACGGCGTGGTCATCTACCACGGTGTTGCCGGGACGCAGGTGGGCCAGGTCGGCGCCGGGAACGTCATCTCCGCCAACGGCGACACGGGCGTCGTCATCGACGGCAACGGCGACGCCACCACCGCCGGCAACGTCCTCGAGGCCAACCGTATCGGAACGAACGCGGCCGGCACGGCCGATCTCGGCAATGCCGTGCGCGGCATCGAGATCTTCGGCGCCGCGTCGAGCAACATCATCGGCGGCAGCGTCGCGGGGCAGGCAACGTCGTCTCGGGCAACGACGTGGCCGGCATCCAGATCAGGGGCTCCGGCACCGACGACAACGTGATCCAGGGCAACATCGTCGGCCTGGCCGCCGACGGAGCGGCGGTGATCGCCAACGGCGGCAACGGTGTCGACATCAACCAGGGCGCGATCGGGACCATCGTCGGCGGGACCACGGCGGGCGAGCGCAACGTGATCTCGGGCAATGGCAACGACGGGATCACGATCTGGAGCGGATCGACGACCGGGACGATCGTCCAGGGCAATTACGTGGGCACGGACGTCACGGGCACCCTGGACCGCGGCAATGCGTCACGGGGCGTCATCGTCAGCGGCGGCTCCGACGGCAACCTGATCGGTGGCAGCACAGCCGGCGCCGGGAACGTGATCTCCGGCAACGGCACCGACGGGGTGCGCATCGCGGACGTCGGGACGACCGGCAACACGGTCGCCGGGAACCTGATCGGGCTGGACGCGGCGGGGACCGCCGTGATCACGAACGACGCCAGCGGCGTGTATGTGTCCAGTGCAGCATCCACGACGATCGGCGGGCTCGCGGCGGGCAGCGGCAACGTGATCGCGGCGGCGTACGGCGAGACCGCGATCGACGTGTTTGGAGCGTCGGCCACCGGCACCGTCATTCAGGGCAACCTCCTCGGGACCGACGTGACCGGAACCACGGAGCTCACCGGCGGCTCCTTCGGCGTGTGGATCTACGAGAGCCCCAACGTGACCATCGGCGGCACCGCGGCCGGCGCCGGCAACGTGATCGCGGGCTACGCCGTGACGGGCGTCAACGTGTCGGGGGCGACCGGCAGTGCCGTGATCCAGGGCAACGTGATCGGCACCGACGCCACCGGCACCTCGGACTTCGGCGGCGTGTACGCCGTCACCTTCCAGAACGGCGCCTCCAACTCGACGGTGGGCGGCACCTCGGCAGGCGCGGGGAACATCCTCGCGTTCAACAGCACCGCGGGCGTGTACTTCTTCGGGAACGCCGGAAACGGCAACGCCATCAACCAGAACGTCATGTACTCGAACGGCCTGGGCATCGACCTCGAGTCCGACGGCGTCTCGGCCAACGACCCGAACGACGCCGACGTCGGTGACAACGCCCTCCAGAACTACCCGGATCTGGTGTCGGCCGTGACCGATGAAGCGGGGACGATCACCATCGACGGCACGCTCGACAGCACACCCGGTACGACGTTCCGCATCGAGTTCTTCGCCAGCGTGACCGGGAACGGGAGCGGTCATGGGGAGGCGGAGACGTACCTCGGTTACGCGGACGTGACGACCGACGGCAGCGGAGACGCGACCTTCAGCGAGGCGATCTCGGCGACGGTTCAGGCCGGGCGATTCATCACGGCCACCGCGACCGATCCCTCCGGGAACACGTCGGAGTTCAGCCTCAACGTGGTCGCCACGAGCCCGAACGAAGCCCCGGTCGTCAACGACCAGGGATTCAACGTCGACGAGAACGCCTCGAACGGGACTTCCGTGGGAACGGTGGCCGCCAGCGACGCCAACTCGGGCGACACGCTGACCTACGCGATCACCGGTGGAACCGGGCAGACGGCGTTCACGATCAACTCGTCCACCGGAGAGATCACGGTCGCCGACTCGGCCCAGCTCGACCGCGAGACCACGACGAGCTTCACGCTCACCGTCGAGGTGACTGACGACGGCGTCGGGACGCTCTCGGACACGGCGACGATCACGATCACGGTGGATGACGTGAACGACAACGCGCCGGTCGTCACGCCGAGCCAGTCGTTCAACATCACGGAAGCGGCGAGCAACGGTGACTCGGTCGGGACCGTTGTTGCGACGGACGGTGACACGACGGGGTCGCTCACTGGCTGGACGATCACCGCGGGCAACGGCGACGGGATCTTCCAGATCAACAGTTCAACCGGTGAGATCACGATCGCCAACAACACGAACCTCGACCGTGAGGTGGCGGGCAGCTACGTCCTCGGGATCCAAGTTGGCGACGGCGTCAACACCTCGACCACGGAGACGGTGGCGATCACCGTGACCGACGCGAACGATACCGCGCCGGTGATTACGGCGAGCCAGAGCTTCAACATCTCCGAAGCGGCGGGGAACGGTGTGTCCGTGGGTACGGTGGCGGCAACAGATGCGGACACGACCGGCTCGCTGACCGGCTGGACGATCGTCTCCGGCAACGGCGATGGCGTCTTCCAGATCAACTCGAGCACCGGCGAGATCACGATCGCGGACGACACGAACCTCGATCGGGAGGTCACGGGCAGCTACGTCCTCGGGATCCAGGTCGGCGACGGTGTGAACACGTCAGGGACGGAAACGGTGGCGATCACCGTGACCGACGCGAACGATACCGCGCCGGTGATTACGGCGAGCCAGAGCTTCAACATCTCCGAAGCGGCGGGGAACGGTGTGTCCGTGGGTACGGTGGCGGCAACAGATGCGGACACGACCGGCTCGCTGACCGGCTGGACGATCGTCTCCGGCAACGGCGATGGCGTCTTCCAGATCAACTCGAGCACCGGCGAGATCACGATCGCGGACGACACGAACCTCGATCGGGAGGTCACGGGCAGCTACGTCCTCGGGATCCAGGTCGGCGACGGTGTGAACACGTCAGGGACGGAAACGGTGGCGATCACCGTGACCGACGCGAACGACACGGCGCCGGTGATCACGGCAAGCCAGAGCTTCAACATCTCCGAGGCGGCGGCCAACGGCGTGTCCGTGGGCACGGTGGCGGCAACAGATGCGGACACGACCGGCTCGCTGACCGGCTGGACGATCGTCTCCGGCAACGGCGACGGCGTGTTCCAGATCAACTCGAGCACCGGTGAGATCACGATCGCCGACAACACGAACCTCGATCGGGAGGTCACGGGTAGCTACGTGCTGGGGATCCAGGTTGGCGACGGCGTGAACACGTCGACCACGGAAACGGTGGCGATCACCGTGACCGACGCGAACGACACGGCACCGGTGATCACGGCGAGCCAGAGCTTCAACGTTTCCGAGGCGGCGGGGAACGGCGCTTCCGTCGGCACGGTGACAGCGAGCGACGCCGACACGACGGGATCGCTGACGGGCTGGACGATCGTCTCCGGCAACGGCGACGGCATATTCCAGATCAACTCGAGCACCGGCGAGATCACGATCGCGGACGACACGAATCTCGATCGGGAGGTCACGGGCAGCTACGTCCTCGGGATCCAGGTCGGCGACGGTGTGAACACGTCAGGGACGGAAACGGTGGCGATCACCGTGACCGACGCGAACGACACGGCGCCGGTGATCACCGCGAGCCAGAGCTTCAACGTCTCGGAGGCGGCTGGCAACGGCGCCTCCGTCGGTACGGTGGCGGCGACCGATGCAGACACCACTGGCTCGCTGACCGGCTGGACGATCGTCTCCGGGAACGGCGACGGCGTCTTCCAGATCAACTCGAGCACCGGTGAGATCACGATCGCGGACGACACGAACCTCGATCGTGAGGTCACGGGCAGCTACGTCCTCGGGATCCAGGTCGGCGACGGTGTGAACACGTCAGGGACGGAAACGGTGGCGATCACCGTGACCGACGCGAACGACACGGCGCCGGTGATCACGGCGAGCCAGAGCTTCAACGTTTCCGAGGCGGCGGGGAACGGCGCTTCCGTCGGCACGGTGACAGCGAGCGACGCCGACACGACGGGATCGCTGACGGGCTGGACGATCGTCTCCGGCAACGGCGACGGCATATTCCAGATCAACTCGAGCACCGGCGAGATCACGATCGCGGACGACACGAATCTCGATCGGGAGGTCACGGGCAGCTACGTCCTCGGGATCCAGGTCGGCGACGGTGTGAACACGTCAGGGACGGAAACGGTGGCGATCACCGTGACCGACGCGAACGACACGGCGCCGGTGATCACCGCGAGCCAGAGCTTCAACGTCTCGGAGGCGGCTGGCAACGGCGCCTCCGTCGGTACGGTGGCGGCGACCGATGCAGACACCACTGGCTCGCTGACCGGCTGGACGATCGTCTCCGGGAACGGCGATGGCGTCTTCCAGATCAACTCGAGCACCGGCGAGATCACGATCGCGGACGACACGAACCTCGATCGGGAGGTCACGGGCAGCTACGTCCTGGGCGTCCAGGTCGGCGACGGCGTCAACACCTCAGCAACCGAAACGGTGGCGATCACCGTGACCGACGCGAACGACACGGCGCCGGTGATCACCGCGAGCCAGAGCTTCAACGTCTCGGAGGCGGCTGGCAACGGCGCCTCCGTCGGTACGGTGGCGGCGACCGATGCAGACACCACTGGCTCGCTGACCGGCTGGACGATCGTCTCCGGGAACGGCGACGGCGTCTTCCAGATCAACTCGAGCACCGGTGAGATCACGATCGCGGACGACACGAACCTCGATCGTGAGACCACCGGCAGCTACGTCCTGGGCATCCAGGTCGGTGACGGTGAGAACACGTCGGCGACGGAGACGGTGGCGATCACGGTGACCGACGCGAACGACACGGCACCGGTGATCACGGCGAGCCAGAGCTTCAACATCTCCGAGGCGGCGGCCAACGGTGTGTCCGTGGGCACGGTGGCGGCAACAGATGCGGACACGACCGGCTCGCTGACCGGCTGGACGATCGTCTCCGGCAACGGCGACGGCGTGTTCCAGATCAACTCGAGCACCGGTGAGATCACGATCGCCGACAACACGAACCTCGATCGTGAGGTCACGGGCAGCTACGTCCTCGGGATCCAGGTCGGCGACGGTGTGAACACGTCAGGGACGGAAACGGTGGCGATCACCGTGACCGACGCGAACGACACGGCGCCGGTGATCACGGCAAGCCAGAGCTTCAACGTTTCCGAGGCGGCGGGGAACGGCGCTTCCGTCGGCACGGTGACAGCGAGCGACGCCGATACGACGGGATCGCTGACGGGCTGGACGATCGTCTCCGGCAACGGCGACGGCATATTCCAGATCAACAGCTCGACGGGCGAGATCACCATCGCGGACGACACGAACATCGATCGTGAGGTGACGGGCAGCTACGTCCTGGGCGTTCAGGTCGGTGACGGTGTGAACACGTCGGCGACGGAGACGGTGGTGATCACGGTGACCGACGCGAACGACACGGCGCCGGTGATCACCGCGAGCCAGAGCTTCAATGTCTCGGAGGCGGCGGGCAACGGCGCTTCTGTGGGTACAGTGGCGGCGACCGATGCCGACACGACTGGCTCGCTCACCGGCTGGACGATCGTCTCCGGCAACGGCGACGGCGTGTTCCAGATCGACAGCTCGACGGGTGCGATCACGATCGCGGACAACACGAACCTCGACCGCGAGGTCACCGGCAGCTACGTCCTGGGCGTCCAGGTCGGCGACGGCGTCAACACCTCAGCAACCGAAACGGTCGCGATCACGGTGACCGACGCCAACGACACGGCGCCGGTGATAACGTCGAGCCAGAGCTTCAACGTGTCGGAGGCGGCGGGCAACGGCGCTTCCGTGGGCACGGTGGCGGCGACGGATGCCGACACGACTGGCGCGCTGACGAACTGGACGATCGTCTCCGGCAACGGCGATGGCGTATTCCAGATCAACAGCTCGACGGGCGAGATCACGATTGCGGACGACACGAACCTCGATCGTGAGGTCACCGGCAGCTACATCCTGGGCATCCAGGTTGGCGACGGCGTGAACACCTCGACGACGGAGACGGTGGCGATCACAGTCACCGATGCGAACGATACGGCGCCGGTCATCACGTCGAGCCAGTCGTTCTCGATCTCCGAAGCCGCGGGCAAAGGTGCCTCGGTCGGTACGGTGGCGGCGACGGACGCCGATACGACCGGCTCCCTCACCGGCTGGACGATTGTCTCCGGCAACGGCGACGGCGTGTTCCAGATCAACGCGAGCACCGGTGAGATCACCATCGCCGACAACAGCAATCTCGATCACGAGACAACACCCGCCTATGTTCTGGGGATCCAGGTCTCGGACGGTGTGAATAGCTCCGCCGTCGAGAGCGTTCTTGTCGCTGTTACCAATGTGAACGAAGCTCCGACGGTCTCGCCGATCGGCGATATCACCGTCGATGAAGACGCGGCGCCGATCGTCATCGATCTGTTCTCCATCTTCGAGGATGCGGAAGACCTCGACGCCAATCTTCAGCTCAGCGTCGTCGGGAACACCAACGCGGGACTCCTGAGCGCGATCACCATCGATGGCGACGCGGGGACCCTGACCCTCGCGACTACGCCCGATCAGTCGGGCGCCGCCGACCTCACGGTGCGGGCGACGGACAGCGGCGACCAGTCGGTCCAGACCACCTTCACGATCACCATCAATGCCGTCAACGACGCGCCCGATCTCGCGGAGAACAGCGGGCTGGCCGTCGATCAGGGTCGTGACGTGACCGTCACCTCTGCGGATCTCGAGGTCAGCGACGTCGACAACACCGCCTCGCAGATCCTCTTCACGATGACCGCCGGTCCCGCCAACGGCACGTTGGCGCTCGACGGGGTCACCCTGACGGAGGGCGACACCTTCACACAGGAGGACATCGACAGCGGTCGGCTCGCGTACCGGCACGATGGGAGCATGCACGGCGAGGACAGCTTCCAGTTCACCGTGCAGGATGGAGCGGGCGGCATCATCGACGCGACGATCTCGATGATCACGATCAACCTGAACGAGCCGGTGACCGTGCCCGCGCTGATGGACGGTCCGGACACCGCTGCGACTTCGGTCTCGGCGGTCCAGGCGCCGAAGATCGAGACGACCGAGACGACCGACACGTCGAGGTCCGATGAGACTTCTACAACGGAGACGGAGCCGGAGGTGGACGGGCCGCAGGAGTCATCGAGATCCGAGAGCGCTGGATCAGTGCGTCTGGGCTTCATCCCTGATGGAAAGGGCCGAATGGCCTCTTCGCGTCTGGCGGAGGCTCACATGCCGCAGGAGCTGTCGGCCGCCGGGAGCTTCGGGCCGGTCTCACGCACAACGGAGCCGCACGCCGAGTCGAACGTCTGGGGGCTGCCCGGGGCGGCCATGAGCATCGCCCGCCAGACGCTCCCGGTGCTGGCCCAGACGGCGATCGCGCAGCTGAGTCCGGACGTGGTCGTGCATCAGATCGCCGTCGCGGCGGATCGGATTCGCAACGAGATGGAGAGCTCGTCCCGGACGGTCGCCATCTCCTTCGGATCGGCCGCGGCGGCGACGGGTGCCCTGGCGGTGGGGTACACGGTCTGGGCCGTGCGCGGGGGTCGCTGCTGGCGAGCATGCTCTCGACATTGCCGATGTGGAGCCTGCTCGATCCGTTACCGGTCCTCGAGCAGGCGCGCAGTGAGCAATCGCAGCGTCAAGGTTCGGATAACCGCGATGACGACATCGAAAGCCGCATTGGACGCATGCTCCAGTGAGCACGCGCCGGCCCGCTCCCGATAGACAATGGATGAGATTGTTGAGGCGCATGACGCCTGCGACCCGCCTGAGCATGGCGCTGGCGTTCATGACGCTCTCGCTGTTGCTCGCCGCAGCCGCCATCGGGTTCGTCCCCGACCGCGGCCGGGACGTCGCGGAATCGCGGCTGCGCCTGAGCGAGCGTCTGACGCTACAACTGTCACTGGCGACGCGCGATGAACATCCGGTCGGCCTTCCTCGCCTCCTGCAATCGATGCTCGCCGAGCACAGCGACATGCGCTCCGTGGGTCTTCGGACGATGCAGGGCGAGCTGTCGTTCGCCAGTCCCGGGCACGTCGAGGCCTGGCAGGAGGACGCGACTCCGGCCACCCGCATCGCCTTGCCGATCTACCACGACGACGAAGCGGTGGGGACGGTGGAGTTCTGCTACCAGCCGATCGACAGCGGCGGATTCATGGGGTCGGGCACCCGGCTTGTGCTCTTCATCACGCTGCTGGGATTCCTGGCCTACCGCTTCTATCTTCGCCGTGTACTCAAGCATCTCGATCCATCCGCGGTCATTCCCGAGCGGGTGAAGGCGATGCTCGACACGATGGCCGAGGGCGTCCTCATCCTTGACGATCATGACCGGATCGTCCTCGCCAACCAAGCATTCACGAACGCCAGCGGCATGCCGCTGGGGAAGCTCCTTGGTCGAAAGGCGACGGAGATACCGATTGCGGTCGGATCGCAGGACGAGGCGACCGCACCTCCAGCTGTGCCATGGACGAAGGCCGTCGCCTCGGGCGGGCTGACTCGCGGCATCAGAGTTCGCCTTCAGGGGAAGACCAGAGACGACCAGCAAGTCTTCGTCGTCAACTCCACTCCCATCGTCGGGGGAGACGGTCGGCGCCGCGGCATGCTCGCCACCTTCGACGACGTCACGGCGATCGAAGAGAAGAACATGCGCCTCGAACGCATGGTGCGTGAGCTCGACGGTGTGCGGCAGAAGATCCAGCGCCAGAACGAGGAGCTGCAGCTACTGGCCACGCGAGATCCGCTGACCAACTGTTTCAACCGCCGCGCGCTGTTCGAACGTCTGGAAACGGAATGGAGCGGTGCCGAGCGGTATGGCTATGGGTTCTCCTGTCTGATGCTGGACATCGACCACTTCAAGTCGATCAACGACAATCACGGCCACGCGGTGGGCGATCAGGTGCTGGAGCGGGTCGCCGCGATCCTGCAGTCCCGCAGTCGGCCTCGCGACGTCGTCGGTCGCTACGGCGGAGAGGAATTCTGCATACTGCTGCCCCACACGAGTCTCGAGCAGGCATTCAAGGTCGGGGAGAACATTCGCCTCGCCATTGCCGGCGAGATCTTCGGTGGCGTGACCGCGACGATCAGCGTCGGCGTCTCCTCGCTCGAGCTTGGAGCGAACGCTCCCCAGATGCTCATCGACGAGGCTGACAAAGCGCTCTACGCCGCGAAGCACGGCGGCCGCAACCACGTGGTCAGCTGGGACCAGATACCGAAGGATCTGTCGGCGGCGACGGATGCCGATTCATCGCCATCTCAGACGACCGTCGACGCAAGCTCCGCCATTCCCTATCCCGCAGTCGCGGGTCTGATGGCCGCGCTGACCCACCGCGACCCTGGAACGGCTGCGCACTGCCGCCGAGTGGGCGACCTCTGTGTGCTCACGGCGCGGGGGCTGATGTCAGCCGCTGATCTGTTCGTGCTCGAAGCGGCGGGCATGCTCCACGACATCGGCAAGATCGGCGTTCCCGACGCCGTCCTGCTCAAGCCAGGCAAGCTCACCAGGGAAGAGTGGGAGATCATGGAGAAACATGATCGAATCGGCATCGAGATCATCAACGCGGCGTTCCACTGTCCCGAGCTGACCAACATTGTCAGGAACCACCACGCCACCTTCGGCGGCGGCGCCCGCGATCCCAGTCTGCCGACCGGTCTCGGCATCCCGCTCCGGGCGAGGATCCTGACCATCGCTGATGCCTACGACGCCATGATCTCCGATCGCGTCTACCGCAAGGGGATGAGCCAGCAGGAGGCGTTCGCGGAGCTGAGGCACTGCGCCGGCACGCAGTTCGATCCGGAGCTGGTCGAGCGTTTCGTTGCGACGGTGGAAGCCCACGATCGTGGCAGCAAACCCGGTCCCGTTGGCGACGCGACCGAGGTCGTGCTGCGTCTGGGACTGGCGAGCGAGCGCCTCGTCGCCGCGCTCAACGAGCGCGATCTGCGTACGGTGGCGGCGATGGCCGATCATCTGCGCAGCGTCGCCACGAAGTACGAACGCGACCAGATCGCCAGGCTGGCCGAGGAGGTCGTCAAGGCCACCGACACCGAGTCGGAGCTGACGAAAGTGCTCGAAGCCACCAACCAGCTTCTTGATCTCTGCCAGTCGGCGCAAGCAGAAGTGCTCTCGATGCCGGCAGAGTTCGAGCCGAGTCCCGCGCACGACGCGGCGGCGTGACCCGACTCGGCCACGACGAGGAATCACGGCGAATCGAGGCGACTCGCTCTATGTTGGCTTGGAGGTCCCTGCCGATTACTCCGGCATCAAGAGCGTCAGGGGCCAGCCCCATAGTCGGTGCTGCTCATTCGGGGCGAAGACGCGCCTTGACCACTCCGACGCGAGAACGACCAGGAAGCCGAAGAAGAGCATGCTCCCGAGCATGACTGACACCGATGCAACGGTGTACCTCATGGGTCTCTCGCCGAGCGTGCTGGTCTTGAAGGCGATCAGATCCCAACAGAAGTGAAGTCCGATGGAAATGCCGACGCATCCGATCAGCGCGGGCAGCCATCGCTTCAGCCGCATCCGAAACATACCGATGCCGAAGCCAGTGATGCCGCCCAAGATCAGATGCCCGAACAGTCGGACGATCTCGGTGGGGGGCAGGGCTCCGGAGGCGTAGGCCGTGGCGAGATTGCCCAACGACTCATTGATCGCCATGCCCAGTCCGACAAGGCTGCCATAGACAATGCCATCCATCGGGTCGTTGAATTGGAACGGAGTCAGCAGCACAAACCCAACACGACCAGCAATCGGCTCCTTCTTCGTGTGTGGCCGGAATGATCGCGTCAAGGGCGAGATGCGGCGCACCGCCGATTACGCGATAGCTGACTTCCTCCACGTGCCCCGTGATCCACATCGCCCCCGCGCGAGCGCGACGGCGAACAGCATCATGTACCACGGCTCGCGCTCGTACATGTCATATCGATACACGAGCCAACCGCCCAGGAGCGCACAGATCGTCAGTGAGAGGTAGATCAGCACGTCGGCAGGGTACAGTGTGATCGAGTCTCACGCACCTGTGGCCTGATGGAGTGGTGAGTGTCTACAGAGTGCCGGATAGTTCCGGCGGCAACAGTGTCTGGTGATTCCCGGCGCGTGGCCGTTCCTGTCGCAAGTCCTGGCGCCGCATGCCTGATGGAACCGAGGCGATGCTGGATGGCTTGGGTTAGAATGAGCCTGACAACACCAGATTATGGAGGCCGCTCATGCTCGGAAATCTACACCGTATTGTCCTGTCACTCTGTCTCGCCGCCAGCGCCGGGTGCGCCACGACGGACGCCCGCATTCAGCGTGCAGGGAGCCAGGCTCAGCTCTTCTCGAACGTGGGATCGTATGAGCGGCCGATCACAACGGATTCGTATGAGGCCCAGGCGTACTTCGATCAGGGCCTGATCTGGATGTACGGGTTCAACCACGACGAGGCGATCCGATCATTCAGCCGCGCGGCCCAGCTCGATCCACAATGCGCGATGGCGTATTGGGGTGTGGCGCTGTGCGAAGGTCCGAACTACAACGATCCGGTCATGACCGATCGAGCGCTCGGCCGCCGCCTGGGCGGCGCTGCAGCAGGCGCGGGCCCGGATCGACAACACGACGCCCGTTGAACGAGCGCTCATCGAAGCGCTGGAGCATCGCTACGCGAAGCCCTGGCCGGAGGATCGAAGCGATCTGGACAGGGCGTACGCTGACGCGATGGCCGGCGTGTGGGCGGCGTATCCGAATGACTCCGACGTCGGCACCCTGTACGCCGAGTCGCTGATGGACCTGATGCCGTGGAGGCTCTACACGGGCGACTATGAGCCGACCGAGAATACGAATGAGATCGTCGCGGTGCTCGAAACGGTCCTCGAGATGGATCCCGACAATCCCGGCGCGAACCATCTCTACATTCATGCCGTCGAGCCGAGCCGTGATCCGTATCAAGGCCTGGAGGCCGCAGCGCGGCTGACCGACATGGTGCCCGCCAGCGGGCACTTGCTGCACATGCCCTCGCACATCTACGTGAAGACGGGCCGATGGGCCGAAGCGATCACCCAGAACGAGAAGGCGTTGGCCTCGGATGCGGAGTATCGATCGCGAGCAACGGGGATCGGAATTCAGTACCTCTACATGGTGCACAACGCGCACATGCTTGCCTACGCCGCGATGATGAGCGGGCGTGAGCAGGAAGCGATGGAAGCGGCGCGGGCGATGTGGTCGAACGTTCCGGAGGAAGCGCTCGTCGCGGTCGGGCCGATCTTCGATCGCTGGATGAGCTCGGTCTACGACGTCCAGAAGCGATTCGGACGCTGGGACGCCATTCTCGCGGAGCCGGCGCCGCCGTCCTACCTGCCGATCACGACCGCCATCTGGCATGCACACCGCGCCATTGCGTATGCCGCGGAGAAGGACTTCCCGGCTGCCGATCGCGAGTACGCGGAGTTCAATGCAGTGGTTGACTCGCTCCCTGAGGGCCTCATGTCTGACATGGACCCTGCGGACCAGCTCCTGAAGGTGAGCGACTACTTCATCGCGGGCGAGATCGCGCTGCAAAGGGGCGACTGGGAGGAGGCGGCGGAGCTGCTGGAGCAGGGCGCGGAGGTCGAGGATTCGCTGTCGTACGGCGAGCCGCCGCAGTGGCTGCAGCCGATACGCCACACGCTCGGGGCGGTGTACCTCGAGAGCGGTCGCGCCGGTGACGCCGAGCGCGTCTACCGGGAGGACCTGGCGAAGTGGCCCAACAACGGATGGTCGCTCTTCGGTCTGAGCCGCGCTCTGGCCGAGCAGGGCAAGAGCGAAGAGGCCGAGGAAATGCTGGCGCAGTACCACCGAGCGTGGGCGGATGCCGACGAGTTGACCACGACGAGTTGCATGTGCATTCCGGGACCCTCGTGACCAGTCGGCCGTGAGCCACGTCGTGACGCCGAGCGGGAGTCGTGGAGAGGCAGGGGGTGATTATTGGCATGATTGGAGAATTGTCAGCGAAGATGAAAAGGACGGCCTACCATGAGTTGGCTCTAGAAGGTTGCTGAGTCCAGTTTGGACCACTCGCCCTCTGAATCATCCGACGCTCGACCACGCCTGGGATCTTGCTCCGGTTTCTCATTTCATCTCGGGCGAAGAATCGGATTGACCAATGAAGTTGTATGTTGGAAACCTGTCGTTCAATACGACCGAGCAGCAGTTGAAGACCATGTTTGCGGAGCACGGCGCAGTGCAATCAGCCGCACTGATCGTGGACCGCGATACGGGGAATTCTCGTGGATTCGGCTTCGTCGAAATGAGTGACGACGCCGGGCAGACCGCGCTGACCGCCATGAACGGAAAGAACGTCGATGGACGTGATCTCACCGTGAACGAAGCTCGCCCACGCGGCGAAGGGGGTGGAGACCGTTCACCCCGTCCGAGTGAGCGCGGCGGCTGGTAAGACTCCGAACGTCTCCGTCACCAATCGAACATGAGACCAGCCCCGTGCCATCGAAGGCGCGGGGCTGTTTCTCTACCACTTGACAAGCCGCGGCAGCTTCGCGGAGAGAGTCGGGCACGATGCGATGGGCGCTTCTCGGTATTGCCGTTGGCGGATTCCTCAGCTTCTTGGGTCTGGATCATGGGTATGCCTTGCTGGCCGCATTCATCGTGATGTTCACGAACTTCGCCACGTTCTGTGTTCTGTATGATCGACCGAAGGACCGAGCGCGATCACGCGTTGCCGGGCTCCTCGGGCGATTGCAGCCGAACTCCGACATCGCTCAGCGGATGGCGACAGCGCCGATCGCAACGACCGCAGCTGACCGGCACCTCGGGGTTGGACCGCTGACCGTGCTGAATCTCGCCACGGGAATCGCAGCCTCTTGCTTGCTGCTCTGGGGCCTCTTGATTCGGATCTTTTGAGCGGGTCGGTGAGCTTCGGGGGGCCATCCCGCGCGAGGGCAGCCCCTTCTCTCGCTGGAGAGTGCGCTCGCCCTCGTTGTGCGAACCGCGGGTGGTCGAGCGCGGATAACCGCGGGGGTCAATCGCCCTGGCCGAACAGGTGACCGGTCGGGAGTATGGTGATCTCTTCCACCCGACCATCGACAACCACCTCGGCCTTGTAGACATAGAAGGTCATCTTCACGAAATCAACATGCCCTGCGGCCGGGAGTCGCTCCGCGACCTCGAGACGCACTGCCTCGGGCACCGATGTCTCGGGCAGGTTCTCCTCCATCTCGAGAAGCACGCCCGCCTCGTTCACCTCCGCCTCGATGGCGTTGCCATCCGCCTCCCAGCGTGCCTCGTAGATCCGGGTCCCGTGCTCTTGTTCGGCCCAGACGCGGAAGTCATCCTGCCCGGACAGCATGATGAACATCTCGCGCACCACATCAGGCAGATCCCCATTGGCGATGGGCTCACCGTCGTCGCCGTTCGCATCGTCGTATGCGTCGTCCTCATCGTCCCACTCGCCTTCATCGTCATCACCCAGAGGCTCTTGCTCGATCGCTGTTCCGTCTGCGGCGAACTCGATCTCCAGGCCACCGACGTCAAAGCGGATTTGCGCCTCGTAGATTTGCTCGCCCTCCTCGACTTCGGTAGTGATCGCCAGGATCGTGCCGCCTTGGGCTTCGCGCACGACGGCTTCACGCACGGCCGCCGGAAGCTCCTCGAGCGAGATGGAGGTCTCGCCGTTATCGATGGCCCGCGCAGCGCTGAGCAGAGCGGCGCCGATGCCGACCACGATCACCGTCACGATTGAGGCCTTTGCGAGTGTCATTCGTCAAGCTCCTTTGCCAGTAGAGGTGATCCGACTCCTGCACTATCGGATTCCGCGATTCCCACGACAGTCTATTGATGCACGGTATCACCAACATTACGATTGGATTACGAGGTCGCGCAGGGCCCGGAAAAGGTGAGATACTGGAAGGGGATCTCACTCATTGCCGGCCTTGTCGGGGTGTGGAACGATGCGCGTACTGCTGGTCGAAGATTCTGCGCGGCTGCAGGAGTTCTTGAGCGCCGGGCTCACGAAGCTCGGTTTTGCGGTCGACATCGCTGGCGACGGGGAGCGAGGTCTCGTCTATGCCCGCCACAACGATTATGACGTCATCATCCTGGATCTGATGCTCCCCAAGATCAACGGAACCAGTGTCCTGAAGGCCCTTCGAAGTGAAGGAAACAATGCGCATGTCTTGATCGTCACCGCGAGGGATACGGTCGAGGACCGGGTGAACGGACTGCGGCAGGGCGCAGACGACTATCTCGTCAAGCCGTTTGCCTTCGACGAGCTCGTGGCAAGAGTCGAAGCGCTCGTTCGGCGGAACTACGGATCGAAGTGCCCGGAGATCACGATCGACGACCTTCGAATCGACACGACGTCGCATCGTGTCAACCGAGCGGGTGTCGAGGTGGAACTGACCCGCCGGGAATACGCGCTGCTCGAGTATCTTGCTCAGCAATTGGGTACGGTAGTCAGCCGCCAGCAGATCGAAGATCACCTGTACGGCGAGCGAGACTTCCCGATGAGCAACGCGGTGGATCGCATCGTCTGCACGCTGCGGAAGAAGCTCGATGCCACCGGCAATGTCAAATTGTTGCACACGCGACGAGGCATCGGGTATGTCCTGGACGTGCGATCATGAAATCAATCCGCCGCTACCAGCTTGTGGCCCTTCTCCTTGGCACGATCCTCATCGTCGTCGTCGCTACCACCATGCATCACCTGGCGGTGCGACGTTCACTGATCCGTGAGTTCGACTCGGCGTTGATGGCGAAGGCGGCTTCGCTCAGTGCTCTGCTGGAGTATGAGCCACCCTATTTCGAGTTCAACTTCAGCGAGAGCGCGATGCCGCAGTACGCGCCAGGTCCGGATGCCGAGTACTTCCAGGTGTGGATCGCCGGTGAGGTCTTTGCGCGATCCAGGTCCCTGGGAGAAGCCGATCTTCCGGACCACTCTGGGCCGGCGAATCGACCACGCGGACGCGACATCGCGCTGCCCGACGGACGACGGGGACGGACCGTTGGCTTGGCCTCCCCCGTGAAGGCGGAGGATGTCGCGTTCGGGCCCCGCAACGGGCGTCCGACCGCTGTCGTGGTTGTCGCTCGAAGTCGAGAACAGCTCCAGTCCACCCTCGCGTCGGTGGCCATCCTCTCGATTGTCGAAGGCGGGCTGATCTTCGTGGGCGTGAGCATCCTCGTCGTCGTGACCATCGGGCGGGCGATGGCGGAGGTGGAGCGGCTGGCCGCTCAGGTCGATGCGATCGACTCGGCAACGCTCCATCATCGCGTGACTGACGCCGACATGCCCGATGAGCTCAAACCGATCGCAGGCGGATTGAACCGTTTGCTCGCTCGCATCGAAGAGGCCTTCCGGCGTGAGCGGCGTGTCAACGCCAACATCGCGCACGAGCTTCGCACGCCGGTCGCCGAGCTTCGCACGGCCACTGACGTAGCCCGCAAGTGGAGTGACGACCCTGCCCTCGCGAAGCGGACCCTGACGACGGCGGCTGAGATTGCCGAGCACATGGAGCACATCGTTACGTCCCTGCTTAGGTTGGCCCGGATCCAGTCCGGTCAGCTTGCGCTGTGCCCCGTACCCGTCGACTGCTCCCGCCTTCTGCTCGACTGCTGGGACGACGTGGTCCGACGGGCCGAAGCGAAGAGCATTCAGGCGACGATCGACGTAATGCCGGGTCTCGTGGTCTCCAGCGACCGCGACGGATTGAACTTGATCCTGCAGAACCTGCTCTCGAACGCCGTAGCGCACTGTCCGAATCACGGTTGGATTCGCTGCACCGCCGGGAGCGATGCGACGACTGTTCGGGTGGAGATCGCCAACGAGAACGGGACGCTCCGTCCCGAAGATCAAGCACGGCTCACCGAAGCATTCTGGAGCGGAAGCACATCAGCGTCCGGTTCGGACCACGCGGGCCTCGGGCTCACTCTCGTGCATGCCATGGCGGAACTGCTCGACGTCGACGTCGTCTTCGGTCTGGACGAGAACGACTTTCGGGCCACTCTCGTCGTGCCCCGTGAGTCTTCGTCCCATCCCCACAATGGAAGAATCGAGCAGCGACTCTCGTCCGGTCTCAGCGCGCCCGTGGTCTGAGTCGGAGGGTCATCGTGGTTCTGTGTCGCACGTCCACTCGCGCGCAACGACTGATGGTCCGTGCAAGATGATCGTTCCAATACCGTCCGCACCGTCCGCACCGACCGAGAAGAGTGCGAGGCATCACGATCGCGTAATCCGACAGGGGGCGACGTCTTCTATGGTGGAGCAACCTGCACGAGCAAAGTGCTCGACAGGACTCACTCCGATCAAGAAAGGTTGCACCATGCAGAGAATCCAAGCAGTTGCGCAGTCCGCAGGTCTCCGTGTTCCGGAACAGTTCATTCGAAGTGGCATCATGCTTGTCACTGCCACGGCGGTGTCGGCGCTCATCGTGGCTCTCGGGTACGGCGCGCAGGGGCGGCAGCACGGCCAGGAGTTGCAGGCTGAGGATGCGGAGGGCTCGTATTGGAACGGCGTCGAAGCGCTGCAGATCCCAGTCGCTGAGGGCTATTGGGACGAGGAAGACAAGGGGAAGCTCACGCTGACGACGCTGAAGTTCTTCATCGAGTTCAACGAAACCAACGAAGACGTGGGTGTCCAGGCGCTCCTCGGCGGCGAACCGTACCGAGTGCTGAAAGCCTACGACCCGGACGGGAAGAAGATCCTCGAGGTCAAGCCGAAGCGCGGCTTGAAGATGCAGGGGATGAGCGACTTCTTCTTCGAGAGCGCGGAGCCTTCACTCGCCGAGTTTCCGCTCGCCGACTTCCTGGAGCGTTTCGAGGCGGGCTCCTACGAGTTCGAGACGACCACGATCGACGGGATCGAGCAGGACGGCGAGACGATCCTGACCCACGTCATTCCGGCGGGACCGGTGATCACCGCACCGCTCGAGGGCGAGGTCGTTGATGTAAAGAACGTTATCGTCGAGTGGGAGCCGGTCACCCTCACCACGGCGTTCAACCCGCCCCAGGAGCCGGTCGCGATCGTCGGATACCAGGTCATCGTGACGCGAGTGGATCCACTGCGGGTCTTCAGCGTCGATGTTCCCGCGGGGACCACGAGTGTCAGCGTATCCCCTGACTTCCTCGAGCCGAGTACGGAGTACGAACTCGAGGTCCTGGCGATTGAGGCGAGCGACAACCAGACGATCAGCCTGCTGTTCTTCGAAACGGCCGAGTGATTGGATGAGCCGTGCCGTTTCCAGTTCGAAAGGCTGGTGGATTGGAGAGGGCACGAGGGAGCAATGCCACAACCATGGAGCGTTGCCGCTGGTTGTCGGTGGCGGATCGTGTCCCCGTAGAGAGCAGAGACAAGCACAGGGGTCTCGGCGAAAGCCGGGGCCACTGCTTCAGTTCACCCACGACGCCGTTCCGCGGCCCTGACACGTCGGCTGCTGCGCCCTCCGTGCCACACTTGCCTCGCCGACGCTCCAAGAGCAACGCGTTTGGAGTGAAACCGCTCGAACCCACAATGGGGATTCCGAGCTCTTTCGAGCGAGACGTCTCGTTCGCGGCATCGACTCCTCGGCGTGCCCTCGCCATTTTCCATGCCATATTGACATGAGGATTCCTGACGAGGTACACTCGCTGACACTGACGCTGCTGCTCGTGCGCCGGAGTCTTCGACGGCGAGTCCCAGCGATTCAAATGGAGGAGGAACTGCAATGAGATGTATGTGCGTGGCCGCGGCTGCTGCCGCGTTCCTGGTCGTCTGTCCCGCTCGCGCCGATCTCGTCCAGATCGATGTCGTCGGCCAAGTGGACTTCGGCAACTTGAACTTCGGTGTCTGGCAGAACGTGGTACCCGGCGACACTGCCGTCATGACCTTCCTCGTCGATTCGGACAACTTCGTTGATTCGGCGATTTTCCCCACCCGCGGATACGAGATCATCCAGTCGTCGTTCTCCCTCGCGCTGGACGGCATCGCCGTCGGCATGCCCAACCCCTTTCCCGCCGAGACGCCGTATTTCATACTCCGCGACAACGACCCGGCGGTGGACGGGTTCTTTCTCGGCTCCAGCCCCGACGTCGGTTTCCCGAACGGTGTGCCCATCGACTATCCCGCGCTCCTCGATCCGAACTTTCGAGCCATCTTCCAGGCGACCTACGGCGGCGATACGCTGAGTTCACTCAACATCCTCGACGCTGTGGGAACGTATGACTTCACCGGCTTGACCGTGTTCAACTGGGGGCTCGAGGACGCTGGTAACCAGCCGATGGGCTTCATCTTTGACTACTTCACGATCTCGGTCGTGCCCGCGCCGGCATCGCTCGTCCTGTTCGCACCGATGACGTTGCTCGGACGAAGACGGCGCCGGGCCTGATTCACCGCATCGGCATCCGCCTGATGAACCGCTCGCCAGCTGGCGGGCGGTTTTTTCGTGGCGATCAGTAGGGGGGCGGGGGCCAGATCTTCCCGACATAATCATCGGCGAGGTGAAGGAGGGCCATGCGTTCCTCAACCGTGCCGCCACGGATCGCGCCGTTCTGAGAGCCGCAATCTCCCGATTCGGCTGCTGCGACAACGCCGAGAGATTTGCTGACACGACCTGTCCTCCCCGCGCCTGCGACAAGACCTGACGAGCGATAGGTCATGGAACATCGATGGAGACCGCGGAGGCAGACGTCCTCCGAGCAGGCGATTGCGTGAGAGCGAGTGTGCGCCGAGGGTCGCTACGAAGCGTCGCCAATCGCCGTGCCCACCAGAGCGAGTGTGCGCCGGAGGCGCTACAGAGCGCTCAAACAAGAAACGAAACGAAGCGAGCCCGGCCAAAGGCCGGGTTCGCGAAGTGAAGTGGAGCCGGGGGGATTCGAACCTTCGTGCACGAGCGGGATTCCCCGAGAACGGCGCGGATTCCGAGGAGCGCGCAGCGCCAGGCGCAGGACGCTGCGCGCGGGCGGCGCTGACGCCTCGGATGCGACAGTCGCCCGTCTTGTCACGATGTGGGCCGACCTCCCGTCGGATGCCAGGGCGGCCATCGCCATGATCCTCCGCGGCGCGTGCGTGGAAAGCCGGACGGACACAACTGACGGCTGACAGAACTGACGAAACCGGACTGCCGTCGCAGACCCCATGCCCGCTCGGCTCCATCAATAGGCGCTTACACGCCGCGCGTCGACAACGCTTTGTTCCGACCTCACGCGGCGAGTTGGAGATGACGGAACAGCTGCTGCATCTCGCGCTGGACCGCCTGGTATCGGGCATCGAGATCGGCGGTGGCCGAGGTCTTGGACCCGGGTTTGCATCGCCCGTTGTATGTGAGCAACGGCTTGATCACCTTGTCTCGGAGCACGACCAGGGCGGCCATGGCGCGGAGCCCATCTGTCGTGGGCTCATAGTACCGGCCACGAGGCGAGGTCTTCTGCACGAGGTCTTTGCCGCGCAGCTTCTTCAGGTCGTACGACGACTGGCGAGCCGAGTAGGTCGCGCTGCTCTTGCCCATGATCTCGCGGACCTTCTCGGCATGCTGCGCGGCAGTGAAGCCGCGCGGCGACGGAGCCAGTGCGATGACGGCCTCCATCGCGGCGCGAGTCCGCGGCTTGTTGATATCGATGCCACCGATGCGGGTCTTCCCGACCACGCTCGGCGTCGGCAATGCCTCGAGTGTTCGATCACTGATCCACGCCGAGTCGATGCAGCGCAGCGCACGAAGGAAGCGTTCGAGCAGATCGCTCAGCTTCCCGATGATGTCGGGGAACCTGTCGATGACCCGGCCGCAACGGAGCTCCACGGTGTTGTGGGCGATCGCCTCGGTTCGAAGCACGCATTCGCCTTTGGTATAGATCTTGACCGTCAGGCGCCCGAAGTGGAGCTTGAAGATCGTGAGATCGTACGAAGGTCTCTCGACTACGGATTCGAACCGGCGCGTGCCGTAGAACCGCTTCTGTGGACGCGCCTTCCATCCGAAGATCGTCTTCACGCGATCGATGTTCATGAGCGATCGCGTGCGATCGATGACGCCATCGAAGACCTGCTCCATGTGGTGG
Organism: uncultured Planctomycetota bacterium; assembly: GCA_963697235.1. Taxonomy (GTDB): domain Bacteria; phylum Planctomycetota; class Phycisphaerae; order Phycisphaerales; family SM1A02; genus CAVONJ01. The sequence goes on along the minus strand of CAVONJ010000001.1, from coordinate 31,252 downwards.
CCGTTGTGGAACAGCAAGTTGCGGCTGTACTCGACCTGGTAGACGGAGTAGGCGTAGCGGAAGCCCGACTTCTTCTGGTCGTCGAACGGCAGACCGAAGCAGAGGCACTTGTAGATCCAGCGCTCGCAGACCCGGCGAAGACGCCCTACAGCGGTGCGCGACCGCAAGGTGTCCGCGACGTTCGCCAGGCCGGCGGCATCGGATACGTCCGTGAAGCAGTTGCCGTCCTTGACGAACTGGATGCCAGCCTTCCGTGCCTGGCATGCGGTGTACTCGTGACCGTTGAGCATCACCTGCGCTTTGAACGGCGCGTGACCGCTCATCCTGATGGTGACATGACCCCACTCATCATCGATGATGTGGAACGAATAGTGATTGACGAACGGTTTTGGCTCCTTGCGTTTCAGATGGAAACCACCGCCGGGGAAGCGCAGTACTTCCCACACCGGCGTCGGAGCGCGATTCACCAACACGGCGAAAATACCACGAAAGGTGGGATCATCAGGCACGTACTGCTCGACGATCTGGTGCTTCCGATCGCCCGCCTTGCAGTACACGACCGGGATGCCGTTCTTCTTCGCCCATCCTCGAACGCGCCGAGAGAAGCGCCCGGCCATGCGCATGAGGTGCGTGTTGTCGAGGTTGTCCGTCGTGCCGTGGAGTTGATGCCACCAGTACCGGAAGCCTCCAGGCGATCCGCCCAACTTGCAGTAGGCGTTGACGATGATGCGATCGACGACGTCGTAGCTCTCGTCGAGCAGTCGAGCGTACCGCTGGGTGAACGGATCGGGTGCGACCATGGCCAGCTCCTTTCATAACCGGCCGATGCTACCGGCCAACCCATCTGCCGCGCAGCGGCCATGCCTTCCGGGCGCCAGTCCCGGACGGCACGTAGGTACTCCCGGGCGACCGATTCCAACCACGCCCGCGGGAACAGCAGCCGCGGTAGACAGACTTTCTTTCGCTGTCCGGTCCGCTCCACGGCGTCGCTGTGACCCGGATCGCCCGGATGCTGGCGGCGGGCGGCCTTGCGTACATGGGCCGCGCCACCGAGTATGACGAGGTCGGCGAACGATCAGGCGGGAAAAGGGCTTCTTGCTTGGGTTGACCTTGCTGGCGCCCGTCGCTATGTTCCCGTCCTCGCGGCGAGGACGACGAAAACTCGACCGGCTGCGGACCGAGCGACCCGATTCGGCTCGCGGATCCTTCGGTCCAGCCGCCGGCAACTCGAGTAAAGGGGTTCCGAAGATGACGATGGCAAATAGCATGCGAAGGCCAACCATCCAGCGGCTGACACCGCTTCACGTCTCCTTGCTGGCGTTGATCCTCACCATCCCGCTCGTGCCGGAGTTGGTCCACGCCCAGGAACAACCGCCCACAACGGAAGAACTGCTCCAGGAGCTCCGGTCGCTCCGGGAGCGAATGACGGAGCTCGAGAAGCAGGTCGAAGCGCAGCAGAAGAGCGAGGAGCGGCAGGCCCCGCCCGTCACGGAGCCGGAGAGACCGTCCGCTCCGACGCAGGAGTCCTCGGTGCTCGGGCTCACCGCCGGGTTCGACAAGAACGCGTACAACCCCTTCTTCATCAAGTCGGAGGACGACGAGTTCCAGTTGAACTTCGGCGGCTACACGCAGATCCGCTACACGATGAACTGGCGGGATGACGCTCCTTCGGACGAGGACGACTTCACACGCGACTTCTCCGTGCAGCGGACCCGCCTCTTCATCACAGGCAACTACACCGACGCCCTGGACTTCATGCTCAGGTTCAATATCAACGACAGCGGCGACGTCGATCTCCACTCGGCCTGGGGCCAGTGGAATTTCGAGTCGGACTGGGACCTCCGCCTCGGGAAGTTCGGCGCCGCTTTGTCTCGCGAAGACTGGGCGAATCCGCAGGACCTTCTCGGCATCGATTACTCGAACAATGACTTCACATTCGGTCTCGGCTCATCGATCGGTGCCCAGCTCCATCATTCGGGAGAGGATCAGCGCTGGTGGTTGGCGGTGACAAACGGGCGGTTCGGGAGCGAGGACACATTCGGCGAACTTCAACCTGGCCGACGTGATGTTCAGCACGCGCTGGGAGTACCAGCTCGTCGGATCCGACTGGTCCGATTGGAGCGATATGATGGGACGACCGGGGCGACCCAATGGAGTCCTGCTCGGTCTGGCCGGCGCCTATCAGCTCAACGAGAAGAACAACGACCTCCCGCGCAACGCCTTCCAGGCGATCGCCGACCTGAGCTTCGCCGGCTACGGCTACCAGGTGATGATCTCGGGCACGCTCCAGCCCGTGGAGACACGCGACGACGGGTGGGAGTACACCGGCGGCATCCTGGTCCAGGGCGGGATCTTCCTGACGGAAACCCTGGAGCTCTACGGGCGCTACGACCTCGTCAGCCCGGGCGACCGAGCCGGCGATCTCGAGAACTTCAACGCGTTCGCCGTCGGCGTGAACTTCCTGCCGTTCAAGTGGACGAACCGGTGGAAGTTCACCGTCGAGGGGCAGTACCTCGCCGAAGGGATCAACAACACGATCGTCGCCCCGGCGTCCGGTCTCGGATGGCTGGCGAGCGACGACGCCCAGTGGGGGCTCCGCCTGCAGGCGCAGATGGGCTTCTGACTCGCTCGGAACGGAGGGACGCTGCGATGCGCACACTCGATTATCGCGCGCTCGTGATCCGGGCGAGCGGACTTCGCGCTGTCTCGGCCGCCGCGGCGTTGCTCCCGGTCGCGCCGGCGCTCGGGCGGACGACGGGCCGCCGCGCGGACGGTGAGCATTATCCAGGCTCGGCGAATCCGCTCGTGGACGTCGGACGAAGGTCTCGGGGTGCCCGAGAACCTGCCGCCGGCAGTCGGACTCGTCGTCCGCCCGGGTCCACCCTGCCCGCCGGCGATCTCGGGGTCGACCTCTTCGGCCCGAACGGCGACTAGTCAATCCGCAAGGAGAACGGTTCCATGCCCCTGCATTCGAAGGACGACATCCGAGACGCCGCCAGCGAATCCGTGTACGGGTCGGCCGACCTCTCGCTGGTGATGCCCAAGTACAAGATGCCCGAGCGCGAGCACGCGGCCCGGCACGCGTTCAGCGTGGTCAGCGACGAGCTCATGCTCGACGGCAACTCGCGTCAGAACCTTGCGACGTTCTGCTCGACATGGGTCGAGCCCGAGGTCCACAAGCTGATGGACATCTGCGTCGACAAGAACATGATCGACAAGGACGAGTACCCGCAGACCGCGGAACTCGAGGCACGGTGCGTGCACATGCTCGCCGACCTGTGGAACTCGCCCGACGCCGAGAACACCATGGGTTGCTCGACGACGGGCTCCAGCGAGGCGGCCATGCTCGGCGGCATGGCGATGAAGTGGCGATGGCGCGAGAAGATGCGTGCCGCGGGCAAGCCCACTGACAAGCCGAACATGGTCACCGGCCCCGTCCAGATCTGCTGGCACAAGTTCGCCCGCTACTGGGACGTCGAGCTGCGCGAGATCCCGATGGACAAGGACCGCTACCTCATGACCCCGGAGGAGGTTCTCAAGCGGTGCGACGAGAACACGATCGGGGTCGTGCCGACCCTCGGCGTCACGTTCACGTGCGCCTACGAGCCGGTCAAGGCCATCGCCGAGGCCCTCGACAAACTCCAGGCCGAGAAGGGTCTGGACATCCCGATCCACGTCGACGGCGCGAGCGGCGGGTTCCTCGCCCCGTTCTGCGCTCCCGAGTTGGAGTGGGACTTCCGGGTCCCCCGGGTGAAGTCGATCAACACCTCGGGCCACAAGTTCGGTCTCTCCCCGCTGGGTGTCGGCTGGGTCGTCTGGCGCGAGGCGGCGGACCTGCCGGAGGACCTCATCTTCAACGTCAATTACCTGGGCGGCGACATGGCGACCTTCGCGCTGAACTTCTCGCGCCCCGGCGGCCAGATCGTGTGCCAGTACTACAACTTCCTTCGCCTCGGCAAGGAGGGGTACCGCAAGATCCACACGGCCTGCTACGAGACCGCCCAGTACATCGCCAAAGAGATCGCCGCGATGGGGCCCTTCGACATCATCTACGGCGGCGACCCGAAGAGCGGTATCCCGGCCCTGGCGTGGAAGATCAAGAGTGGCTTCGACACCCGCGGGTACACGCTCTACGATCTCGCCGACCGCCTCCGCAGCCGCGGCTGGCAGGTGCCGGCGTACTCGCTGCCGGCGAACTGCGAGGACGTCGTCATCCAGCGGATCCTCGTCCGGCACGGGGTGAGCAAGGACCTCGGCGCGCTCCTCGTCGAAGACATGAAGCGCTGTCTCGACTACTTCGAGGCGCACCCGATCACGTCGCCGCTGACGGCGGAAGAAGGCACCGGGTACCACCACTGACACGCTCGCCCGAGCGATCCACTCGAGACCGAAGCGCAAGGGACTCGTCATGACTCGACTCATCCGATCACTCCGCTCGATCGGCGCCGTCGCCGGACTGGCTGTGCTGCTGGCCCTGCTCTCGACCCCGGGCGCTCTCGGGCAGGCGGCCGACGCCGGCGCAGCGTCCGGCTCCTACGACGCGGACACCCGCGTCTACACCGTCGCCGAGGACGACACCGTCGCCGGCATCGCCGACCGGTTCGGCCTCGACGAGGCGGCCGTCACGGCGCTCATCGGAGATGGCTCCGAGACGCTGTCGGCCGGGACGGTGCTCACCCTGCCCGCCGCCGCCGCGGACCGGACGCTCCCCCCGGCGGCCGCCGACGAGCAGACGGCGTCTCCCGATAAGGGCTCGCAGCAAAGCGACATCTGGGTGTTCAGCGTGCTCCAGGCTCACCCGGAGCTGGCCATCTTCCTGTCGCTCGCGATCGGGTACTGGATCGGCGCCATCAAGCTCGGGCAGTTCAGCCTCGGGGCGGTCACCGGCACCCTGCTGGCCGCCCTCGCGATCGGTCAGATCGGCATCGAGGTCTCCGCGAACGTCAAGACCGTCTTCTTCATCATGTTCCTCTTCGCGGTGGGCTACGGCGTCGGGCCGCAATTCGTCCGCGGCATTGCGTCAGACGGGCTGCCCCAAGCGATCTTCGGCGTCGTCATCTCGGTGCTCTGTCTCGTGGTGACGCTGGTCGTCGTGAAGATCGCCGGGTACGACACGGGGCTCGCGGCCGGTTTGTACTCAGGCGCGGCGACGATCTCCGCGGCGATCGGCCTTTCGACCGACGCGATCAACAAGTCGGGCATGCCCGCGGATGAGGCGGCCACGGCGCTCAACAGCATCCCGGTGGCGTACGCCGTGTGCTACATCTGGGGGACCATCGGAACGGGGATCATCCTCGCCCAGCTCGGCCCGAAGCTGCTGGGCATCAATCTCCCGGCCGAGTGCGCGCGGTACGAGAAGGAGATGTCCGAAGGGGCGCCCGAGGGCGGCATCCAGTCCGCGTACCGGAAGCTCGACCTGAGGGCCTTCGAGGTGGCCGAAGGAAGCACCCTGATCGGGCGCACCGTCGCCGACGCCGAGTCGCAACGTCGCGACGAGCGCCTGTTCGTCGAGCGCATCCGGCGGGACGGCGAGATCATGGACGCGAAGCCGGACACCGCGATCCAAGCCGGCGACATCGTCGCCGTGGCCGGCCCCACGGACAGGCTCGTCGCGCTCGAGGCGTCCGCGAAGGAAGTCTCGGATCCGGAGCTCCTGGATGTCCCGGCCGAGGCCATCGACGTCGTCGTGACGAACAAGCTCTACAGCGGCAAGACGCTCCTCGAGCTCAGCAACACTGACTTCGCTCGCGGCGTCTATCTGACCAAGATCACGCGCGGTGCGACGTCGGTGGACATTCCGATCCTCGCGCAGACGAAGATCTACCGCGGCGACATCCTTCGGATCAGCGGCTCGCGCGCCCACACCCAGGCGGCCGAGAAGGCCATCGGGTACGCCGATCGCCCCTCCGCGATGACGGACATGGTGTTCGTCGGCCTCGGGATCGCCCTGGGCGGTCTCATCGGCGCCATCACCGTGCCCATCAGCGGCGTGCCGATCACGCTCTCCACCTCCGGCGGCGCGCTCATCATGGGCTTGGTCTTCGGGTGGTTGCGGACGGTGCACCCCACGTTCGGGCGCGTCCCGGCGCCGTCGCTCTGGCTCATGAACTCCGTCGGCCTCAACGTCTTCATCGCGGTCGTCGGCATCACCGCCGGACCGACCTTCATCGCGGGCGTCAAGGAGTCGGGCATCATGCTCTTCGTGTGGGGCGTGGTGGCGACGTCGATCCCGATGCTCCTCGCGCCGTTCATCGGCAAGTACCTCTTCAAGTTTGACCCGGCGATCAACCTCGGATGCTGTGGCGGAGCACGCACGAGCACCGCGTCCGTGGCGATGGTCGCCGATGTCGCTCAGAGCAACATACCCATGCTCGGGTACACCGTGCCGTACGCCGTCAGCAACACGCTGCTGACGCTCAACGGAATGATCATCGTCCTGATCCTCACCTGACCCGCAGCGCTGGAGCCGCCAGCACGACCGATCGCAACGCAGCAGGAACATTGAACGTGGCTGCTACACCAAGCTGGAGCGAGAAATGAATGAGATCTCAGTACAGGAACTCGAGAAGCTGAGCCCTTTCGAGCTGAAGGACCTGCTCATCAAGGCCGCCAAGAAGTCGGCCGACAAGAGCGCGTCGATGATGCTCAACGCGGGGCGAGGCAACCCGAACTGGATCGCCACGACGCCCCGCGAGGCGTTCTTCCTTCTCGGCCAGTTCGCCCTCGAGGAAGCCCGCCTCGATCGCGACGAGCCCGGCGTCGGGCTCGCGGGCATGCCGCAGGCCGACGGCATCGCCGGGCGCTTCGAGAGCTTTCTCGCAAAGCACTCGGGCGAGCCGGGCGCCGGCCTCCTCCGCGGCGTCCTTGACCTCGGCGTGAAGAAGCTCGGCTTCGATCCCGACGCGTTCGTGCACGAGCTCGCGGACTCGATGATCGGCGACAACTACCCCGTCCCGGACCGGATCCTCGTCCACGTGGAGCGCATCATCCACGAGTTCCTCGACAAGGCGATGTTCGACGCCCGCCCGCCCGCCGGGAAATTCGACATCTTCGCCGTCGAGGGTGGTACGGCGGCGATGTGCTACATCTTCGACTCGCTCAAGGCGAACCGGCTTCTGAAGGCCGGTGACAAGATCGCCATCGGCGTGCCGATCTTCACCCCGTACATCGAGATGCCGGGGCTCGAGGACTTCCAGCTCGAGCTGGTCGAGGTGGTTCAGGACGAGCTCGCCGAGGACGGGAGCCACGCCTGGCAGTACAGCGAGGAGCAGATCAAGAAGCTCGAAGACCCGGCCGTCAAGGCGTTCTTCGTCGTCAACCCGGCCAACCCACCCTCGATGGCGATCAAGCAGGCGACCATCGACCAGATCGTCGAGATCGTCCGGACCAAGCGTCCGGACCTCATGATCCTGACCGACGACGTCTACGGGACCTTCGTGCCCGGTTTCCGCTCGCTCGCGGCGGACCTCCCGCACAACACGATCCTCGTCTACTCCTTCTCGAAGCACTTCGGGTGCACCGGGTGGCGCCTCGGCGTGATCGGCGTCCATGAGGACAATGTCTTCGACAAGGCGATCGCCAAGCTCCCGGCGAGTGAGCGGGGCGAGCTGGACACTCGGTACGGCTCACTCACCACCGAGCCGGCCGAGATGAAGTTCATCGACCGCATGGTGGCCGACAGCCGTCGCGTGGCCCTGAACCACACCGCCGGGCTCTCACTGCCGCAGCAGATGCAGATGCTGCTCTTCTCCGCCTTTGCGCTTCTCGACAAGGATGACGCGTACCAGAACCGCTGCCGCGAGATCGTGCAGACGAGACTGGGCCGCCTCTACAAGGGGCTCGGCATCCCGCTTCCCTCGGACCCGCAGTGCGCCGGTTATTACCGCCAGCTCGACCTCGAGAACTGGGCTGCCCGGGTGGTCGGGCAGGACTTCGTCGATCACGTCAACAAGTCCAGCAACCCGTTCAATCTGTTCTTCAGGCTCGCGCGAGGAGTACCAGACGGTGCTGCTCAACGGATCCGGATTCGCCGGCCCGCCGTGGGCCGTACGCGTCTCACTCGCCAATCTCGACGACGATGCGTACGAGCAGATCGGGAAACAACTCGGGGAGATCTGCCGCACGGCGGCCGACGAGTGGCTCGGGGCCGGGAAGGCGTAGGCCGGGAATGCGCAGGGCGGGCGGGGTGCCGTTGGCGCAGACGCATTCCATGTGTCGTGATCTGCGTGGCGCCCGCTCGATGGCTCGTGTGAGCCGGCGATTCTGCAACGAAATCCCAAGCGGCGATTCGAGACGAACGTCCCCTCGCCGTGGCATCGTCGCCGCCGCCCCAGTGCATCGCACTGGGCCAGCATGGATGGAGCCGTATCGGGAGGGCCAGTCGTGGTCATCGTCGCGCGGTGACGTGCACGCATCCACTGAAGCCTGAAGACGCCGGGTGTGCACGTGCGGAGGTCCAGTTCATGAAGCACGGCCGCGCAGGTGAACGGGCATTCCGCGTACCGGGGCACGAATGACGCCGTGGATCCCGTTCCAGGAAGCGTTCAAGCTCGCGCTGAGCATGACGCTGTTCTACTGGCTCGCGCTGTGGATGGACTGGGATCTGACCAAGTACGGTGCGGCGGCGATCGTCTTGGTCAGCCTCGACACGAGGGGCGCCTCACTTCTCAAGAGCGCGATGCGCCTGATCGGTACGACAGCCGGGCTGGCCGTGGGTCTGCTGGCGCTCGGGCTGTTTGCGCAGGACCGGTGGGGCATGCTGATCTTCTTCAGCGCGTACCTGGTCTTGATTGGGTACGTCATGCAGGCGAGCCGTCACCAATACGCCTGGCAGGTGGCTGGTTGGCTCCCGGTGCTCGTGTGGAGCACCACATACGAACACGTGGACGGCTACTTTCACTTTGCCACGTTCAGATACCTGGAGACCTCGGCGGGCATCCTGATCTACACCTTGATCGCCGCGCTGCTCTGGCCGCGATCCGCGGGAGACCAGCTGAGCCGGGAGGGAGACGAGCTGTGGTCCGGGCTTCAGGAGCTGTTCGGCTTCTACCGCCGGCATCTGAAGCAGGGGGTGCTGCCCGCCGAGGCGCCCGGCTTGCAGGCCAGGCTGGCCGGCCTGACTTCCCAAGTGGCCGCCACCCTCCAGGCCGCCCTCGTCGACACGCCGACGGTGATCGCCCGCAAGGCCGAATGGGAGCGTCTGCGAGTCGACGTGCGTGCCATGGGCGACGCCCTGGAACTGTGGCGAGAGAGTACCGATGACTGCCGCCGGCTCGACCTTGGCCGGCTACTTCCGCAACTCGAATCCGGACTCGACAGCCTGGGGAAACGATTGGAGCGGGCTGGTGAGCTGTGGCGGTCGCGCTCGACCGGCGCGGATGTGGAGGACGCGACGGACGGTGCGCTGATGGAGCCGCTGCGGCTCAACATCAACCAGCCGGCAGCCACGGCGCTTCCGGTCTTCGACCGCGCGGCACTCCTGAGCTTCGTTCAGCAGCTCGAACTGCTCGACGCCAAGAGCCGCGACCTCCTCCGCACGTTGCAAGCACTTGCCGGGGCGCAACCAGACCGGCAGATCGACCGGACAGCGCCGCCGGCGGACCGAGATCGGGCATCGATCTGGGATCCCACCCGGCTGCGCAACGCGCTCTTTCCCGTCGTCTGCTTTGTCGCCGGCTCTCTCTTCTGGATCTACACCGATCCCCCGGCGGGACCGGCCATTGCGGCTATTTCCGCGTCCCTGTCCCTGGCCATTCTCGTCACGCCTATGAACGCGCCGAGACTGGTGCCGGTGATACTGGTGGTCCTGCTCGTCGCGGTTGCACCCGTCTACTTCTTCGTGCTTCCGGTATTGGACACAGGATTCGGTCTGCTGACCCTGGTCTTCCTGTACACGCTTCTGTTCGGCTATGTCGGTGTTCGGTCACCGGCTATCAAGCTAGTGGTCCTCATGTGCTTTGTATACGTGATGGACATAAGCAACCATCAGGTCCACTCGTTCATGAAGTTCCTGGTCATGGCCCAGGCGATGTCCCTCACCCTTGGAATCATCGCAATCGTCCAGATGCTGGTGACGCCTCCGCGGCCGGAGCAGACGCTGTTGCGGAGCCTCCGTCGGTTCTTTCACGGTTGCTCGCGGATCCTCGACGGATATGCCCCGCATCGTTCCGGCGCGCGGGCCCGGCGGCTCCGAAAACGCCATTATGCGTCGGTGGTCCTGCCGGTCCCGCAACACCTGCGCGCCGTGGTGAAGAGATTGGACTTCAAGATGAGCCCTCGGGACGACGCCGAGAAGATGGATCATCTGCTGAACGGCTTGCAGTCCATCTGCTACCGCCTGCAAGCGCTGGAGCTGGCCCACGGGCGAGCGGACCGGGCGTCCTCGGACCTGACCGGATCGATCGGAGCGCTGCTCGGGCAGCTTCGCGTACGCATGGAGGGCGTCTTCGACCAGTGGGCCCGGTTCGAGCGCTGCCAGACGCTGAACGAGCGAGCTGCGCTGCAGGAGTTGTCGAAGAGCCTGGAGCAGGAACTCAGAACGGTTGCAGGCGACGAACGCCTCGATCAACTCGACGACCAGGCGCTCACCAGCGTCTACGCCCTGCTGGGATGCGCGCGGCTTGATAAGGGCGATGGTGGAGACCCAGGGCGCCTTGGACCGGATCAACTGGGATCGGTGGGCGGAAGCGAGGTTCTAGCATGTTCGAAGTCGCGCCAACGAATCGCCTGGCGTTGCGTCACAGCTGCTGCGCATGCCTGGCCTGCCTCGTTCTCGGACTCGGTGGCTGCATGGTCGGTCCGGACTATGTGCGGCCCGACGCCGACCTCAACGACGCATGGCTGCAGACCCGGGACGCGCGAGTCGAGACCGACCGAGACGTCACGATCGAGTGGTGGAAGACCTTCAACGATCCCGTGCTCGACGCGCTGATCGAGGAAGCCTACGCGCAGAATCTCACGCTGAAGCAGGCGGCGGTGCGCGTCATGGAGGCCATGGCGCAGCGCGGGATAGCCGTCGGGGAGCTGTTTCCGCAGACGCAAGAGCTCAACGGTTCGTTCGACCGGACGAAGTTCAGTGAGAATACGGGACTGCCGTATAGCTACCAGACCACATGGGACCTGGCTTTCGACGCCGCCTGGGAGATCGATCTTTGGGGCAAGTACCGACGGAACATCGAATCCGTCGACGCGTTTCTGGATGCCTCCCTTGCCGGTTACGACGACGTGATGGTCTCGCTCGTCGCCGAGGTGGCGGCGACCTACGTCGAAATCCGGACGGTCCAGGTGCGCATCAGCATCGCTCGTGCGAACGTCGAGACTCAGGAGGAGAGTCTGCGGCTGGCGGAATCGCGATTTCGGAACGGGCAGACCTCGGAACTCGACGTCACGCAGGCGCAGTCGGCTCTGGAGCAGACTCGCGCTGAAGCCCCGACCCTTCGAATCCAGCTCCAACAGGCGATGTACCGACTCAGCTTTCTCCTCGGCACGCCACCGCGCGATCTTCTGGGCCAACTCGGTGACCCCGAGCGAATCCCAGAAGCACCACGTGAGGTCGCCGTCGGCATCCCGGCGGACCTGTTGCGCCGCCGACCCGATATTCGCCTCGCCGAACGTCAAGCCGCGGCGCAATCGGCGCAAATCGGCGTGGCGGTGTCCGATCTTCTGCCGGCGTTCTTCATCAGCGGTTCGCTTGGGCTGCAAGCCGGTCGCGCGGGCGACCTCTTCAGCGCGAGCAGCTGGACCGGCAGCATCAGGCCCGGTTTCAGCTGGCCGATCCTCAACTACGGCCGCCTCAAGAACAACGTTCGCGTGCAGGACGCGGCTTTCCAGGCGGCGGTTCTCAACTACCAGAACACCGTCTTGGCCGCTGGGCAGGAGGTCGAGAGCGGTCTCGCCGCCTACCTTGGTGGGCAGGAGCAGATCGGTCATTTGGCCAAGAGCGTCGCCGCATCCAGACGATCGCTGGAGCTATCCAGGACCAGATACATAGAGGGATCTTCGACGTTCACTCGCGTGCTCAACTCACAGGCCCAGTTGCGTAACGCGGAGGAACTCCTCGCCGCAGCACAGGGCCAGGTTGTGCAGAGTCTGATCGCGACGTACAAGGCCCTCGGTGGCGGCTGGGAGATTCGTCTCGGGATGAACATCTTGCCCGAGGAAACGAGAAAGGAAATGGAGCAACGCACCGACTGGGGCGGCATGCTCCAGCCAGACTATGTCTCCGGGAGCGACTTGGGAATCCGTCGCCACGATCCAAGCTCGACATCCACCCAGAGCAGTGGCGATGCGGCGATCCAACCGTAGCCGGACGCAGGAGATCAAGCAGATGCCGGATCTGATCCCATCGGAACTGTACTTCGGCGGCGTGTACTTCCCGCCGGTTCTGCTCGTGGGCCTGCTCGGACTCACTGCGGCATGGCTCACAGCCAGGATCCTGAACCGAACACGACTGGCTCGTTTCTTCTGGCATCCGCCGCTGGCCTTCCTGGCCATCTGGGTCCTGATGAGCGCGATGATTGGTCTGCTTGTTCTAGCTCCCTGAGGATTCATGATGACCAAGAAACCCAAGCTCGGAACGCGAGTGTTCTCCACGGGCGCGGTCGTCGTGCTCGCCGTTGTCGGATGTGTCTTGGTTTATCTCCGGCTCGCTCAGAATCCGTGGACCCGAAATGGTCAGGTGAAGGCAAACATCATCATGCTCGCGCCGCGGGTCACCGGCATCGTGGTTGACGTGGCCGTCTCTGACAACCAATTCGTTTCGAATGGCGACGTGCTCTTCGGGATCGATCCCTCTGACTACGAGCTTGCGGTGTCATCCGCGAGAATCCAACTGGATGAGGCGCGTCAAGAGGTCGAGTCGCTCGAGGCGGCAATCGCAACGGCGGCCGCCGGCGTGCGCGAAGCGGAAGCGAGTCTTGCGACGGCGCGGGCAAACATCGACTCCGCGCGAGCGCAAGTGGAAGCCGCAGAGGGACAGGTCGCGGCCACGGAGGCTGCGGTGTCCTCTGCGCAGGCCGCGATTACCAAGGACCAGGCTGCGCTGGAGCAGGCACTCCGTGACCGTGAGCGGGCCCAAAAGCTCGCCGAAGACGGCGCCGGCTCGACATCGAGCGCTGAGAGCAGAGCGGCAAGAGTGCAGGAAGCGCAGGCCACGCTCGAGGGGACGCGTGCGAAGCTAAAGGAAGCGCAGGCGAATCGGGCCCGGTCCTCGGCCGGCTTGCGCCAGGCGCAGGCAGGGCTGGTCAGCTCTAGAGCGATGCTGGGCGAGACCGAGGCTCGACTGGCCAGTGCACAGGCAGCATTGACCCAGGCTCGGTCGAACCTCGGCGCGCCGGGTGAGCAGAACACCCGCATTCGGACGGCCAAGGACAAGGTGTCCCGCGCCGAGCTGGACCTGGATCGCGTAACGGTCCGCGCTCCAACCGACGGCTACGTCACCAATCTCAACGTTGATGTTGGCGACTACGCGCATTCGGGCACGCCGATGCTTGCGTTCGTGGACAGCGCATCGTTTCGCGTGGAGGGCTTCTTCCGGGAAACACAGTTGCGTCGTATCAGACTTGGCGACCGCGCCGTGATCACCCTGATGAGTCACCGCGATACGCCGATCGAGGGCGTAGTCGAGAGCATCGGATGGGCGATCAACCCGCCGAACATCGCGACCACAGAAGGACCGAGTGGGCTCGTGCCCCAAGTCCAGCCCTCGTTCGACTGGATCCGGCTGGCCCAGCGCGTGCCCGTGCGCGTGAGGATCGAGTCGATACCGCAGGGTGTTCACCTCGTCTCCGGGACCACTGCATCCGTCGTCATTCGTCCCGAAGACTGACGGAGAACCGGCCAGGCACGCGGCTCTTCTCCGCCGCGCTTGACACCGGCCACACTCACATCTCACATCAACGCACTGATCTGAGTGACATCGCACACCGAGAGCCAGGTTCAATGGTCGTCTCCGCTGTCCCGAGCGCAACGAGGGTGGTCTTGACCGGATAGCGCATGCGACCCCACCTCTGCGAGGGTGGCTTCCGAGTTCAGAACGCGCCCGTCCCCGATACCGCCGGAGGGGAAGGAGTCTCATGAACACGAACTCTGGCCGCGACGCCCGTGAACTCGGCGAACATCGCTCGATTCCCTGACGGATCAGGAGCTACTCCACCTCGTCCATCCAGCGCTCCACGAGCGTCCACGACTCGTCCGGGTCGAATGCGTCGATCGAGGCCGCGATCGCCGCGGACTCCTCGCCGAGGTCCTTCTGGTAGACCTCGCCGCGGACGCTCACGATGAACGTCATGATTCCGGACACCCCGTACTCCGCCGGCCAGACGATCATCGCCCAGCCGCGCATCAGGCGGCCGTCAACGCGGTAGTCCATCGCGCCACCGAGCGCGGCCGGCCCCTGCCGCCACAGCCCCTTCACGCGGTAGCCGCGGTACGGCGAGCCGTCCTCCCGGGCGCCGAGGTAGTCGCTCTGGTCGTCGATGAAGTCGTGCAGCGGGCTGAGCGGTTCGCCCGCCTCGAGATCCGCCTCCCAGTAGAGGCCGTCGTGCATCCCGGGCGACGACTTCAACTCCTCGGCGTAGGCGTACACCTCGTCGCCGTCCCAGCGCGAGTCGCAGTAGAGCTCCTGGGCGACGACCGTGCGCCGGCACAGCTCGATCGCCGCCAGCTCGTTGCGCCCCACACGACGAGAGATGATCTCGTCGGCCCCCGCGGCGGTGTCGTAGCGCCAGCCGTCGTCGTCGCGCAGGAGCGGGATCGGCATCGGCCACTGCTCATACCCGACGACGAGCTCGAGATGATCCGGATCGATCACCTGGAGCAGGAGTTGTTCGTCGGCCTGCTCAGCGAACGACATCTGCGCCTCGCGGTCGGAGGCGGTGTCTTCCGTGCGGTAGACATCCTCGTGCTCCGTGCCGAGGATGGACTGAAGGGCGGCGAGGTCACCGTCGCGACAGGCCTCGATGAGGGCCACGGCCGCTTCGGCGGGGTTCGCGAATGCGCTCTGCCTGCCGGCGGATGCGGTCGAGGACGCCGTCATCGAGTTCGTCGTCGAGGACGACGACGCGCAGCCGCCGAGCGCCAGCAGCGCCGCGAGCAGGCCGCACCACGCGATCGCGTGCGCTGCCCGGTGTTCCTTGCTCATCGCTGGTGGTCTCCACATGTCAACGCCCCCCCCTTCCGCCGCCGCGCGAGCCTCCACGCGAGCCGCCGCGGCTCGCGCGACCCGACGACGCGCGGCCTCGGCTCGCCGATCCGCGGGCACTGTCGCGCCGCGCGGCGGACCCGCGGCTGGAGCCACGGAATGCGCCGCCGGACGGCTTGCTCGGACGTGCGCTCGGACGCGCGCTCGGACGTGCGCTCGGACGTGCGCTCGGACGTGCGCTCGGACGGCCCGTGCTCGGGCGTTGGCTCGGACGCGCGCTCGGACGTCCCGCGCTCGGACGGCTCGGACGCACGGCACCCGGACGGTTGCCCGCGGGCGGGCGCACTCCGCCGGGGGGCCGGCTGCTCGGCGGGCGCTGGCCGGCGCCCGGACGGTTGCCGCCGCCGGGACGGCCCGCGTCGGGGCGCCCGCCCCCGGGACGGTTGCCCGCGCCGGTCGTCCACCGCCGGGGCGGTTGCCCGCGCCGGTCTCCCGCCACCAGGCCGACCGAAGTTCGGCGGGCGGCTGTGCGCCGGTGGGCGCGAGTGCATGCCGCCGTGCGAGTGATGATGGCGGTAGTGCCTCGGGCGGTGGTAGCGACCACCGTGGTAGTGGACGATCCCGCGGGAGTGCCAGTGGCATCCGCCCCAGCCCCAGCGATAGCCGGAGTAGACGAACGCGCCGACCCCCACGCCCACCGCGAACGTCAGCACCGGATCGGGCGTGGACGGCGCGACGATGACCTGCGCCGGCTGGTAGACCGGCACGTAGACCACGTCCGGCGTCGCCGCCTCGATGTAGATCGTGTTGCCCTGGTCGCGCACCGTGATGTGATCGTCGGACTGGAGGTTGCCCGCGTCCTCGACCTTGCGCCGGAACGCCTGCACGGCGTTGAGCACGTCCTCGTCCTGGTAGGCCACGGCGTCACCGAGCTCTTCCGTCCAGTCGGGGTACTCACGCATCAGATCGAGCACGTCCGGGAACGGGAGCAGCGCCTGCACGTGCGGGTCAAGCGACTCGAAGACCTCATCGCCGTCCGGGTACTCGTTGCCGGTCTCCGTCAGCCGCGCGGATGCCGCGGCGACCTCCTCCGGCAGCGTGGCCGCTACGAGCACGTGCCCCAACAGGCTGTCGGGGTAGAGCGCGACGGGGCCGACGATCTCCTGGAGCTCGTCGACCGTGAACGGGACGTAAGGCGCCTGCGGCTCCTCCGGGTCCTGCGGCCGCGGCACCGCCGGCTCGCTGGCGAGGGCGGCGAGCAGCAGCGAGGCCGCCGTGATGAACGCGAATCGAACTCGGCTGGTCATTCTGGTGGGGCTCCTGACTGGGCGGCCGCGATAGCGAGGTCATTGTATCGATTCCGGGCCTGGCGGGTCGAGTACAACACGGTGCGGCCGCACAGCTCACCTGGCTACCGGCCGCCGGCACCGGAAGCCGTGCGCACGGCGACCGCGGCTGAAGCTCCCTGCGCTGCGCTTCGGGTCCCTCAGCTGCGGCACGAAGTCGAGGTTAGACTGTCGATGTAGGTGGTACGAACATCGGGGCGGGCCACCGGCTGCTCGACTTCTGCGAAGAACGAGCCAACCTGCTTGCGCGTCGTGCCATGGATGCGGGTGTCGGCGATGTGGACTTCCCAGTCGGCCAGGAAGGCGTTCTGCGCGTTCAGGCTCGTGAACGCGCGGCCTTCGCGCGCGTTGCTTTGGACGTAGCCGACGCCGCGCTCGACCTGCCCTTGTGCCGCGGCGTCCGCGGCTTGGTCGGCAGGCAGAGACGCCGTAGTGCGCAGAAGGCGAGGAGCTTCGGGTTCAGATCCGGGTCGTACCAGTCAGCCCGCAAGACGGCCGCCTTGAGGTTGTCGGGCACGAGCATTCGGGACACGCCGCCGAAGTAGCGGAAGGCGCGCTGTGAAGCCCCGCGCCGACGCGTGGCCCGCCGGCCGCATGAATGGTCCGCCTGCATCCCACTCCCGCGCACGCCAACGCCTGACCGCAGCATCAGGCCGCCGTCTTCACCGCGGAGGGGCAAGAAGCCCAAGGAAGAGGTCTGGGGGAAACTGCGGAGCTGGTTCCCCCAGATTCAGCCCACGAATTCTGCAGAAGAGCCAAACCTAAAGCCCGCTGAAATACTCCAGCGGGCTTTCTTCCCTAGGGGTACTACATTCCCTTATAAAAACTCAAAAGGCTCAGCCTCTTTGAGTTGGGAGGAGACTTCTCCGGCGAGCGGGTTGTCTTTTGAAATGACAAGGGTCTTCGCCTTTGCCCCGGGTTTCAGATCGACTTTATTCAAGTCGACCCAAAACACTGATGGGAAGAGCGCCGAATCAAAGTAATATGAGGAAAACCATCGTCTGGTGCGAACGGAGCGCGTCGATGCCGACTGGACTGACTGGCGCAGAGGCTCTGAGCGGGAAAGAGCTAAGTGCGAGTTCATGAAGTCAACGTCTGAACACGCACTCGTGCGAGACTCTCCAGCGGACTCTGCCAAGAGGCTTGGATGCAACACCCCGCGGTCAAACGAGATTACCGAAGCCCGGAGGAGTCGGAGCCGTTTCGCGCTGAGTTCCCGGGTCGTGAAGGGCAGCTGCGTGACAGAGGAGTTGGAGGACCCCTGTTCGCTGCTCGCCCAGCACCCGAGCGTCGCTCGCATTCACCGAGGTGCCTACACGTGACCACCGCGACCGGGCTGTATCGCCGAGTCCGTCCATTCCCTTGTTCCTTCGTCCCTCCACCGGAAACGCACGAGTTTCGACGAAGATCTTATTCCCCAGCCGGCATTAGGGCCGCGACAACGGTTATTTGTCTTGTGCCGTTAAGTAGTAAAAGTCGTATAGACTCCGGCTAAGTTCCGCGATGGCTCGATCCCGATCTGCTTCGGATGTCGTACTGCTCTTGGTGAATACCGCAATCGCAAAACGTCGGCCATCTGGCAGAGTTATGAAACCCACGTCATTAGCGACACCGCCAATCGTCCCTGTTTTGTGGGCGACCGGTGTTCCTTTGGGCAGAAGGCCTTTTAGCCTTCCTGAACCAGTGCGTGTGCGAGACATTGTGGCCAGCAGGAAGTCGCGGCTTTCCTTACTCAACACCTTTCCGCTGTCGATAGCCAGAAGCAAGTCCAGCATTGCTCTTGGGGTTGAGTGGTCACGAGGATCCTTTTCGAACTCGAGGTTTCGATCAGATTGCCTCGCAGCGAGCGTTGGGTCTTTGGCGTAGGCCTCGGCAGCTACGGATGCGTAGGCCTTGTCCGGTAGGCCATAGAAGTCCCTCAAAATCTCGGCAGTAGACCGATCAACTCGTAGCTCTGTAATCCCAATACTGCGCAAGAGCTCCGTTACCGCTTCCGGACCTCCCGCTAGCTTTAGACAGATGTCCGTCGCCGTATTGTCGCTTTCCGTGATCATGGGTTCAATCAAATTGGCTACCGACAACTGTACACCGGGATGAACGAAATTCATTGTGATCGGATTAGGCCCGACGACCATCGTCTCCAGTGGGACATCAACTAACTCGGTGAGTTCAAGTTGTCCATTGTCGACACGGTCCAGCAAGGTGACTGCAATCGCAACTTTATAGGTGCTCGCCATAACAAACGCTTCATCGCCGTTTATGGTGACACTCACCCCTGAGCCAAGTTCCTGTGCAGCCACACCGATGCGGCCGGCTAGCCCCTGCGAAACTCTCTCAATCTTCTGAGCAATATCTTGGACGTTATGTTCCTGAGCACTCGTATCCATGCCAGCGTTGGTCTTCTGTGCGAACGCCGGCGAGGCCGGCGTCACCAAGCAGAGGAGCAGCTGCAGTCCAAGAATGACGCGTAGGCTTATCTGCCTCGAAACCGTTCCTGCGTTGGTCATTTCATGTCCTCTCTTGGGCTCTTCGGGTCAATGCCAAGGGTCTCGAACCGTCTCGCCGAACGGCGCTCTTGCAGACGTTGCTGTCTCCACGATGAGATTCTGGCGAGCATAGGCAAGCAGGTCGAGGTCTTCAAAGGGGTTGCCGTCCTCGACGATCAGGATCTGCAGAGGACTCTCCCTCGATCACGCCCAATGCGTCTGTCGCGCGGGTTCCGCCAGGCACACGACCCACCGGAACCGACGACCGGCATGTGCATCACACGAACTCGCACTCGTCAGAACGCGATGCGTGCTCGCAGGCCGAAAACGACGATGAGGTTTTCGTCTGGGTTGAGGGCCGGATTCCCCAGCATCTGAATGCTCAAGGAGATGGCGAGGAAGTCCGTTGCCTGCCCGCGGTAGTAGCTCTCGAGCGTGAACCGGTCGTCGAGTCCCGGTCCAAAGGTGTCTGGAGACGGACGCCCCCAGTTGAGCCCGAGGCCGAAATAGTCGTCCTCGCCCTGCCACAACACCGTGTAGTCGATGCCGAGACTCAGGCCCGTCGTGTCGCGCAGATTCTATTTCAGTTTGCGCGAAGGCCCCAGGAGGCCGTTCGGTCCTTGTGCGGCGTCGGCCCGGAGTTGGGCGCCGACGGATGTGGGGCCTCCCAACGGCTCTGACCACACCCCATCTCCCGCGGTCGCATCGACCGGCTCATTCGAAGCCGGTTCGCTCGCGGCCGCGGCCTCGGGACGAGCCGCATGGTGCTCAGCCACCTATACTCGACACCCAAGACGATTCGTGACAAGCCATGGCGGCGCGAGCCACGACTCTCGAGTCCAAGAAACGGAGAATCAGATGATCAGAGTTCGCATGGCAGTGACGGCTCTCTTGGGACTCTCGTCGATCGCGTCCGCCCAGAACTACGACGTCGTCATCAACGGCGGCCGGGTGATGGATCCGGAGACGGGTCTTGACGCGATTCGCAGTGTTGGGATCAACGGCGACACGATAGCCGCGATCAGCGAGTCCGAGCTCTTCGGCGCAAGGACGATCGATGCCACCGGGCACGTGGTGGCTCCTGGATTCATCGACATCCATGCCCACGGCCAGAACATCGGCGACTACCGGATGCAGGCCATGCAGGGCGTCACGACCATGCTGGAGCTGGAGTCTGGGGTGCTGCCGGTCGCGGCATGGTATGACACACAGTCAGAGAAGGAACTGCCACTCAACTACGGTACGGCATCCAGCTGGACGTTCGCCCGGATCGCGGCGTTCACGGGGAGTCCGCCCGAGGCGACTCCCGCGTACTTCCAGGACGCGCAGGGCCGCATCGACTGGAAGATGGAGATCGCGACGCCGGAGCAGCTGGATGCCATCATGGGGCTCGTCGAGCAGGGTCTCGACGAAGGCGCCCTGGGCATCGGCATCAACGCCGGGTACGCCCCCGGTCACGGCGCCAAGGAGTACTACGCGCTGGCGGAGCTGGCCGCCAAGCGCGACGTGGCGACCTTCACCCATGTCCGATACGCGAGCAACACGGAGCCCGGGAGCTCCTTCGAGGCCATCCACGAGCTGATCGCCAACGCGGCCATCACCGGCGCCCACATGCACCTGTGCCACATCAACAGCTCGTCGCTCAAGGACATCCGTGCCATCCTGCCCCTGGTGGAGAGCGCGAAGAGCCGGGGCATCAACATCACCGTCGGGGCCTATCCCTGGGGCGCCGCGAGCACCGTCGTCGGCGCGGCCATGTTCAGCGGCGAAGGCTGGCGCGATCGCATGGGATCGACCGCCGAGAACTTCCAACTGGGCACGAAACGCATGACCGAGGAAGAGCTCGCCGACTACCAGCAGAACAAGCCCGGCACGTTCATCGTCTGGCACTTCCTCGACGAGAACGACCCGGAAGACCTTGCCCTGCTCGACGCGTCCATACTCCACCCCGACATCCTCATCGAATCCGACGAGCTGTTCTGGATGCAAATGGACGAGCACGACCACATCACCAACTACGCGGGCGACGAATGGCCCCTGCCGGAAGGCGCGTTCTCGCATCCGCGATCGAACGGCACCTTCGCCAAGATCCTGCGCTCCTATGTCCGCGAGCGGAAGCTGATGAGCATGCAGGACGCCCTCCGCAAGATGTGCCTGATGCCCGCCCGGACCCTGGATGGCTTCGTCCCCCAGATGAAGAAGAAGGGCCGCATGCAGGTCGGGATGGATGCCGACATCGTGGTCTTCGATCCCGAGACCATCGCGGACGTGGGGACGTACGAAGAGCCCAACCAACCCGCGGTCGGCGTGCTCGCGACCATCGTGAACGGCGTCCCCGTGGTCGACGACGGCAAGCTCATCCTCGACGCAGCGCCGGGTCGGGCGATTCGTCGAGAAGTCCAGTAGCATCAGGAGCCGGGACGGCGATCAGCACGCAAAGGGACGCGCGACGAGGGTCCTGGCCTTGTCTTGCCGGCACCTCGTGATCGAGCAACAGAATGGAGTCCTTCCAGTGGAGATTCGAGTTATGAAGAAGCTAGTCATGGGGAGCGTCGTTCGGATCATCTGGTTCCTCGGAGCGGCCATGATCGGTGCGCCAACCGCGCATGCACAAGAGTACGACATCGTCATCCTCAACGGCCGCGTGATGGATCCGGAGACGATGTTCGACGCCGTCGCGAACGTCGGCATCAAGGACGGCCGGATCGCCGTCATCACCGAGGACGCGATCACCGGCAATGAGACCATCAATGCGACCGGCCATGTGGTCGCGCCCGGGTTCATCGACACCCACTGGCACAACGATCGGCCCTGGGCCAACAAGCTCGCCCTACGCGATGGTCGGACCACTGCTCTGGACCTGGAGGTCGGCACCCACGGTCCCTACATCGAACGATGGTACGAGTCGCGGGAGGGGAAGAACCAGGTGAACTACGGCCAGGCCGTAGCGCACGAGCTTGCCCGCTCAGAGGTGCTTGATGGATTCGAGAATGGTCAGGACATCCGAAGTGCCGTCGAAAGCCGGGCTGCGGGAAACGGCTGGTGCTGCAGGAGGCCTACCCTCGATGAAGGCAACAGGATCCTCCAGCTTCTTGACGAAGGTCTGGCCGCCGGCGGCCTCGGCATTGGCTCCACGCTCGGCTACATGCGCGACGGTGTTTCTCCGCGGGAGTTCTTCGAACTCCAGCGGCTCGCCGGCAACTATGGCCGGCAGACCGGTGCGCACTTCCGCTACACACCCGGCACCGACACCACGGAGGCCAACGGCATCCAGGAACTGCTCGCCAACGCGGCGGCGCTGGGCGTCCCGGCGCTGGCCTGCCACTTCAACAATCCGGGCTACAACCTGGTGCACGAGTTGCTGGTCCGTATGAGGGAACGCGGCATGAACGTGTGGGGTGAGATCTACCCCTATGCCGCCGGTTCCACGGCTCTGAATGCCGTGTTTCTGGAGCCGGAGGTGTGGATCGACCAGCTCGGCTATGAATACGAGAAGACCCTCCAGGATGTCGCCACCGGCGAGTGGTACACCCAGGAGAGCCGCGAGGCGATGCTCGAAAAGGACCCGGTCAGGCCCGTCCTCGTCTTCAAGATGCCCGAATCGGCGGTCCTCGACTGGCTGAAGCTGCCGGGCGTATCGCTCGTGACCGATGGCATGCCGATGCTCCCGGATGACGACCTCACGTGGGACACTGCGTACGAAGACATACCCAACACCCACCCGCGCGCGGCCGGCAGTTATGCCAAAGCCCTGCGCCTGGCACGGGAGAACAACATCCCCCTCATGCAGATCATCGCCATGTCCAGCTACAACTCAGCCCGGCCCCTTGGCAGAATGGGTTTGAAGGCGATGCAGGAACGGGGCCGCATGCAGGAGGGGATGGTGGCCGACATCACCATCTTCGACCCGGCGAACGTGACCGACAACGCCACCTACGAGAAGGGAACGCTCCCCTCGACCGGCATTCCCTACGTCGTGGTCAACGGCACCATCGTCGTCAAGGACTCGAAGGTCCTCAAGGGGGTCAATCCCGGTCAGCCGGTCCGGTTCGAACCGGTGAAGAGCCGATTCGAGCCGCTCACCATCGAGGGATGGCACCAGACCTACTACGCCGCGCCCATTGATTTCGGCGGCGGCGTGCCGGGGTCGCAGCCCACCGGATCTGGAGCGCCCGACGTGCATCCGGATACCCACGGGCATTAGATCCTGTCTGAAACCGTGTCTTGTCAGCTGCTGCCGTTTGCCGGCGGTGGGTACACCATAGGAGACTCTGCTGATGTTGATTCAGCCGATGCTGAAGTGGACCTTGTCAGTGTGCGTGGTCCTCGGCTGCTGGCCGATTCCCGCCGCCTCGGCGCAGCCTGCGCAGTCAAGGCAGAATCAGACACTCTTCCAGAACGCGATGGTGTTCGACGGGACATCCGATCGGCTGACCGGTCCGACGGACGTGCTGATCGACGGGAATCTGATCCGGGAGATCGGCGACGACATCGACGCGCCTGAGGGCGCCGTGGTGATCGATGTCGACGGAAGGACGCTGATGCCCGGCATGATCGACTGCCACTGGCACTCGGTCATGGCGATCGTTCCACTGGCGAAGCTGCTGCAATCCGACATCGGGTACATGACGATCGTCGGATCGCAGGCCAATCGCGACGCGCTCATGCGCGGCTTCACGACCTTGCGCGACGTCGGCGGCAACGTGTTCGCGATCAAGCAGGCGACCGACGAGGGATTGATTGCGGGCCCGAGGCTGTACCCCTCGGGCGCGACCCTCTCGCAGACCTCGGGGCACGGCGACTTTCGAGGGCCGAACGATGTCCCGGCGCTCGGGTGCGGCCACCTGTCCTATCTGGAAGCGGCCGGGATGACGAGCATCGCGGACGGCGTGCCCGAGGTCATCAAGGCGACCCGGGAGAACCTGCGCAAGGGCGCCACACAGATCAAGGCCATGGCCGGTGGCGGCGTGACTTCGACATACGACCCGATCGACGTCACGGAGTACACGTTTGAAGAGATGAAGGCCATTGTCGACGTGGCGAAGACATGGAACACCTATGTCTGTGTCCACGCCTTCACGCCGGAGGCCGTGCGGCAGTCCATCGAGGCGGGGGTCATGAGCATCGAGCACGGCCATCTGCTTGATGAAGACACGCTGAAGTTGATGGCCGAGAAGGGCGTCTGGCTCTCCATCCAGCCGCTGCTGGATGATGAGGACGCGATCCCGTTTCCCGAAGGGTCCGGGCAGCGGAAGAGGTACCTCGAGGTGACCGCGGGGACCGAGCGCGTGATCAAGGCGGCGAGGAAGCTCGGGGTCAAGGTCGCCTGGGGCACCGACACGCTGTTCGACGCGGGGCTCGCGGCGAAGCAGGGCAAGGTCGCCGCGAAGATGGCTCGCTGGTACAAGCCGCACGAGGTGCTCCGGATGGTGACGCACGACAACGCGCAGCTCGTGAAGATGTGCGGACCGCGCGATCCCTACCCGGGCGAACTCGGCGTCATCGAGGAGGGCGCGCTGGCCGACCTGCTCATCGTCGACGGGAACCCGCTCGAGGACATCAACCTCATCGCCGACCCTGATCGCAATCTCGTCCTGATCATGAAGGACGGCAAGGTCTACAAGAACGAGCTCGAATGACGCTCGACAGCGAAGGGGACACTCAGGAGCCACGGACGGAGATTGACGGCATTCCCCGTGGCCTCATCGACGAGGATCGGGCGCCAATAACCGGAAGTCTCTGAATTTGCCGGTGTCGCAGCACGACTCGTCTCGCTGATTGCGTCGCAGAATCGTGTCCCGAAGAGGGTTGCGCTCCCACTACTACGGCCCCCGTCAGATTGACGGGGGCCTTTTTGATGCGCGGTAAGCGTCGGGCGACCAAGTGACCCATGGGTAGGATTCGACCTACGACGCGGATGCGAGCGAAGCGAGCAGACGCCGGTCGTGTGGTTCGACGCCGGAGGGGAGCAACGCGAGCCGAAGGCGCCGCGAAGCCCGGCGAAGCCGGGCGAAGCGAATCCTACCCCCGCTACTCCTTGCATCGAAGGGACTTGCGTGACAACGCGAGTCCCCTTTTTTGGTGCCGTCACGGACGGGTGTTACCTGAAACGTCACCCACGCCAAGACCGGCCGCCGACGAGAGGGCTCGCCCAGACGTGGGAGGCCCGGCGATCCGCCGCGACCAGTGCATCTCGGCCGCAGTTATTGTTTCATCCGGCATTTCCGATGTGGGCTGATCCTGGCTCTCGTCACCCTCAGTCTGGTACTTACCATTTCCGTCAACCAACGCTCGTCAGTACGACGCGTCGCTACGGATGGCAGCGCCTGAACCCGGAGCCGGTGTCCGATCAGTCACCGGCTCCGGCTTCGATGTCGCGATGATGGTGTTGGTGACTTGGGTGTAACTCCTGTTCCCCATGGAGCAGTTTGGCTGCGGCACGTTGATATGCGCCAGCCTTGAATTCGCCGTAGCCGTCGACGAACGGGGTGGTCGAGAAATTGACGCTGACGAAATCTCGCTTGGGGTCGATATAGATCATCTGCAACCTGTTACCGCTCTTGGCGATCGCACCGTCATCCCAGACGCAATCGAACTGGAGTGCGTTGCGCTGGGCCGCTTCGTTGAAGTGTGCTTCCGACGTCTTCAGCTTGGCCCCCTTGGCATAACGCTCCTTGTCGACATTGTCGTACAGGATCTTCATCATCCCGTCGGTCACGACGCGCTCGGACGCCACCGCACTCCAGCTTGGCGTGAACATCACCCCGAAATTTCGCATAATCCTCGGGGGTCGCCATGGCAAAGCCCACCCGCAGCGCGGTTCCATCGGGCGCAAGGCCGAACATCATCGACTGACGGGCATAAGGCTTCGGGTCACCACGTCCGTGCCGCCGGAGGAGTCGGGGTACTGGACCTTCCAGAGCAGTCCGCCGTGCCCGATCCTCGAGTCGCCCGCAGAGGCCCCCTTGGCGACGCCGTACGCCAGGACAAACTGGTGCGTCGGCCGGCCCACCCGGTCGTAGCTCGTCTTCGCCAGCTGCTCGCCGTCCACCTTGATCGTCTGCCCAGCCGCGTCGTACCAAGTCAGCGTCTCCAGACTCTCGTCGGTGGCACCGCTCGCCAGCACCTCCTACCAGCCCGTTGAAAAAGTCATCCTGGCTACGAGCGGCCCTCGCGACCCATGCCCGCGTCGCCGCGGCTCGCGGTATCTCCCCGGATAACGCAGCGCCGCGGCTCCTTGGCCTGGGCCGCGATGACGCGCTCTCGCTTGCCCTGAGCACGTCGAAGGGGCCGACGGAGCACTTCTTCAACGGACTGCTACCGGATCGACTTCCACACCTGCCCGCGCTCGTCGTACGCCGTCTCGGAGAGCCCGATGCGGTTCGTCGAGACCGAGGTCGGATCGCTCGTCGAGGTCAGGCTGCCCGAGGCGCTGTACAGCCCCGTCGCGACCAGACGGCCCTGGTGGTCGTGCTTCGCCAGCACATGCGGCGCCTGGGGATTGACCGTCAGCGTCCGACGGCCCGACCGGTCGTAGCCTCCGTTTGTCAACGAAGCGGCCAGTCAGCTGCCCCGGCGTTCCGCCGCCGGCGCCTTGCGGGTGGGGTTCATGAGCCACCACTGGAGCGCCAGGCCGGCCATCGACAACCCGACCCAGGCCCACACCGCCATGGACGGGGGCAACGGCGTCGGCATCGAGCTGACGAGATCGCCGGCGAGGACCAGGCTCGAGGCGATCATCAGGAAGACGCCCGTTGACGCGGTGACCACGGCGGCCGTCCAGCGGGTGGCGACGAGGCCGACCACCAGGCCGAGGAAGGCGGCGGTGCCGGCGGAGGCGAGCAGGAGGGTGCGGAGCGCCGGGGGACGGCTGCGCCACCACGCTGTGGCTTCGCCGCGCCAACGGTCCGCGCGTTCGCTCCACGAGTTCAACTCCGCACGAAGCGGCGACGACTCCAGTCGTTTCGTCATCGCCTCGAGCTGGCTCCGGATGCGGGCGTCGAGCTCGTTGACCGCGGCGCGGGCCGCGGCCTCCTGCATCGCCTGGTCGAGATCCTTCGGCGAAGCGGGCGAGGTGACGTTGCCGGTCGAGACTGCGTTGGCGGGCTCGGAATCGACCGCCACCACGGGGTTGGGCGGGCCGACGTTGACCAGACCCTGTTGCGCCAAGGCGGAGATGGCGAGGATGCCACACCAGGCGAAGATGGCGGAGAGCACGAGGGCCAGGGTGATGCGATAGGCCAACGCGGCGACGACAGCGACGGTCACGGCGCCCGCCACCGACACCGACCACGAGGGAATCGACAACTGCAGCGACTCGGCCGCAAACCAGCCGAGGACGCCACCGGCCAGCAACCCGACCAAGGTGAGCAGGGCCGCCAGGATCCGTCCGCCTGCCAACCACAGGACCAGCCCGCTGAGGAACACGGCGCCGAACGGTATGGAGAGCCCCACAGCAGTCGTCGGATCGGTTGGAGGGGCAAGGAGCATGCGCGGTTCGGGGGGCGAGTCGCAGGGGCAGTCGAACGGGACGCTGGGGTGAGAGCCCAGGCGACAACGATAGTTGGGAACGGGACCCGAATCCTGCCGGCCGAACGGTGACGGCGGGGTTGGTTGGCCTGCAGGACCATCCGCCGGTGGGACGATGATGTACGGTGACTGCGGCCGCCGCCGGGACAACCGGCTGGACGGGTGGCCGTATCGACCCTTCATTATCGGCACCCGAGGCACCCGCGAGATGCAATCGAACGACGCAGGCGAAGAACCGCAGGGGCACGGCGGGGGGCCCGATCCCTTGGGACCGCTTCGCCAGCGGATCGACGAGCTCGACCACCGCCTGCTCGAGGTCCTCTCGGAGCGGGCCCGGCTGGTCATGGAGATCGGCCGCACCAAGGCATCCACCGGCATCCCGATCTACGTGCCCCACCGCGAGAAGGCGCTGCTGGAGAAGGTGCTCAAGGCCAATCCCGGTCCGCTCACGAACCGCACCATCGAGGCGATCTTCCGCGAACTGATGTCCGGGAGCTTCGCGTTGGAGCTGCCGCTGCGGATCGGGTTCCTCGGACCGGCGGGCTCGTTCAGCCACCTGGCGGCGGTCCGCCACTTCGGCTCCACCGTCGAGCTGATCGACCTGCACGAGATCGACCACGTCTTCCAGGAGGTCGCCGCGAAGCGCTGCCAGTACGGGCTGGTGCCCTACGAGAACTCGATCGGCGGCGGCATCACCGACACGCTCGACGCCTTCCAGACGCACGATGTGACCATCTACGCAGAGAGCCTGGTGGAGGTGAACCACACGCTCTTGGCGAACTGCGCCAGACCAGGTCCGTCGAATCCTCTCGAAGCCGCAGATCTTCGGACAGTGCCGGCAGTGGCTCCTGCGGCACTATCCCGAGGCCGAGCTGGTTCCGATGGCGAGTTCGTCGCTCGCGGTGAAGTCGGTCGCGGACCAGGACGATGCCGCGGCGATCGGCTCCACGCTGGCGGGCGAGCTGTACGGCGTCAATCCCATCTTCGAGCGCATCCAGGACAAGGCCAACAACATCACCCGCTTCCTGGTGATCGGCCGCGACCGCGCCCAGCGTACGGGGCAGGACAAGACCAGCGTGATGTTCGTGACCGTGCACAAGCCCGGCGCGCGCGTGGACGTGCTCGGGGTGTTTCGCGACAACGCCATCAACCTGAGCCACATCGAGAAGCGGCCGAGCGGACGCACGAACTGGGAGTACACGTTCTTCATCGACTGCGAGGCGCACCGTGACGACCCGTCGATGGGGAAGGCCGTCGAGGAGGCGCGGGAACACTGCGTGGCGCTGACGGTCTTGGGGTCGTATCCGAGCGCGGAGCGGATTCTGTAGGACGGGGCGGCCACGGCTTCGCCGGCTGGGCGCGGAGGACGGCGGGCGGCGGCCCGCCGGATTCACGCGGGCTGATCCTGGCTCCGCAGGATCGACCCGCAAGCGAATGAATTCCGAACGACCGTCCGTTGTTGAGCGGTTGTTGCTCTCTCCAGTTCTGCTGCGGGTCGATCCTCGCCTGCGAGGTCGGCCCGCTCGAGAAGTGGCCGGCTCTGCCGGCCGTCCTCAGCGCCAGCCGGCCGCTGGCGCGTACCATCGCCCAATGGACCAGCCGTCGCGCGGATCGTTTCTTCACGCCGCCGCAGTCGCTTTGGCCGCCGCCGCCGCCTCCAGCCACGCCGAGCCTCCAATGCCCACCACCCCCCAGGCACCCGCGCCGCACCAGAACCGGCTGGCGCACGAGACCAGTCCCTACCTTCTCCAGCATGCCGGCAATCCCGTGGACTGGCATCCGTGGGGCGACGAGGCGTTCGAGACCGCACGCCGGTTGGATCGGCCGATCTTTCTTTCGATCGGCTACTCGACGTGCTACTGGTGCCACGTGATGGAGCGCGAGAGCTTCGAGGACGAGGCCACGGCGGAGATCCTCAACGCACGCTTCGTCAGCATCAAGGTGGACCGCGAGGAGCGGCCGGATGTGGACGAGATCTACATGACGGCATGCCAGGTGTTCACGCAGCTCACTGAGGGTCGGCCGTCGGGCGGCTGGCCGCTCTCGGTGTTCATCGATCCGTTCACGCTCCAGCCGTTCTTCATCGGAACGTACTTCCCGCCGAAGCCGGCGTACGGGCGGCCGTCCTTCACCCAGGTGGTGGAGGCGCTCTCCGATTCGTGGCAGGACGGCGCGACGAGGTGAAGGAGCAGGGCCAGCGGCTCGCCGACATGGTGACGCAGCAGCTCTCGCAGCCTGCTGCGCCCTGCGCCTCGGCAAGAGCACGGTTGACGAGGCGGTGAACACCCTGATGTCGGCGCAGGATCGGACGGCGGGCGGCTTCGGCGGTGCGCCGAAGTTTCCGCAGCCGGCGTACCTGCGCCTCCTCGTCGCCGCCGGGTGGCGACCGCGATGCGGTGCGCGATGCGTCCGGCGGCGGCGGACGGCATGGCCACGGGCGGCATCCACGACCAGATCGGCGGGGGATTTCACCGCTACAGCGTGGACGCGAAGTGGCTCGTGCCGCACTTCGAGAAGATGCTCTACGACAACGGCCAGTTGGCGAGCTTCTACGCCGACCTGGTCGTTCGCACCGGCGATGCCGGCTACGCCCGCGTCCTGCGCGACACGCTCGACTGGTCCCTCCGGGAGATGCGATCGCCGGAGGGCGGATTCTTCAGCGCCCAGGACGCCGAGGTGGGCGGTCGCGAGGGGGCGAACTACGTTTGGACCGCCGAAGAGGTGAAGACGGCTTTGGAGGACGCCGGACAGGCGGACCTGGTATCACTCCGCCTTTGCCGTCCTAGGCCTCGACGCCGGACCGAACTTCCGCGATCCGCACCATCCCGAAGCGGGCCCGGTGAGTGTTCTCTTCCTGCCGACGCGGCCCGAGGCCCTCGCCACGACGCTCGGTCTCGACGAGGCGACGCTGCTGCTCCGGCTCGACGCGATCCGGGCCACGCTGCTCGCGGTGCGGAACGCCCGCCCGCAGCCGCGCATGGACGACAAGATCCTCGCGGGTTGGAACGGACTCATGATCGGCGGTCTCGCCGATGGCGGCCGCGCACTGGGAGAGCCGAAGTACGTGGAGGCCGCAGCGCAGGCGGCGGACTTCGTTCTTTCCACCCTCCGAGCCGACGACGGCGGACTGCTGCGCGTCGATCGCGTTGGTGCGAGCCGCATCCCGGCGTTTCTCGAGGACTACGCGCTGCTCGCCGAGGGTCTTCTCGCGCTCCACCGGGCGACGGGCGGCGAGGCGGCTGGCTCGACGCCACGCGAGGCGCTGGTGGTCGAAGCGACGCGGCGGTTCCGCAACGACGCGGCTGGGGGCGGCTACTTCGATACGCCGCCGGACCAGCCCGACCTGTTCGTGCGGGCGCGACGGTCAACGACGGTGCCGTGCCCGGCGGCAGCACCACCATGCTGAACGTGCTGCTCGACCTCCATGAAGCCACTGGCGACGAGACCTCTCTCAACCAGGCCGCGGAGGACCTGGCCGCCATGAGCGGCGAGATTGCCCGGAATCCCGTGGGGCCGCACGTTGGCCACGACCGCGGTGCTCCGCATGGCTCGGGCCAATCCCGATCGACTGCCGACGGGCGAGCCCGCGCGCGTTCGGACAGGATCGCCGTCGAGGTGACGCCTTCGCAATTGACGGTGGGCACCGAGCCGTTGACGTTCTCGGTCTCGCTCGAGGTGCCGTCCAACCTGCACATCAACGCCCACGAGCCCGCGGAGCCCGAACGCATCGGCCTCCGACTCGAACTGGTGGA